>NZ_KB905160.1:0-25428 GCF_000378625.1 Colwellia piezophila ATCC BAA-637
TCAACGGATGGCCCCGTAACCGTTACCTTAAACAACGGCGCAACGATAACGTTTGCACAGGGTGAAACCACCGCGACTTCAAGCGAATTTGCAGTGGCTGGTGATGCATCGACACTGTCAGTTGCCACGGTGAACAGCAGCGGTAATTTAGAAAGCTTAAACAGCAGTGATACGGCAGCCATTACTATTAACTCTGTCGATGCTATTGACGATGGCAACACTATTAACAATTACACTGCTAGTGCAGACTTCACTAATGGCCTTGTCATTCCAACAGATGGTGATGATAATGCCCTCTTTACCGTCACAGCGCGCACCTTTAATGATGCTGGTGAATTAGTAGCTGGTCAGATTTCAACAATTAACAACAGCGGAATCGGTGTTTCAGGCAGTATTCGTGATTCGGGGGCAGTTCCTGATCAGATTGAATACGATGCTGTTAGTGAACAGTCTGAAGCTATTGTTTTCACCTTTAATGAACTGGTGAATCAAGTTGATTTTGATGTAGCTAGACTATTTTCAGGTGAAAGTGGTAATGAGCAAGGTGTTTGGAAGGCTTATTACAATGGTATTTTAGTTGATAGCCAAACTTTTGTTAATGCCTCTGGTGCAGATGGTTCATTTAGCATCAATACCGGCGATGTTGTTTTTGATACTTTAGTATTTGAAGCAATTAATAATGTAGACCCTGTTAACAGTGGTGATTCTTCCGATTACGTTTTATCTTCAATTAGCGTTGTTGGTGCAAACTTAGGGGACGGTGCCATTATCTCCAGTGAAGATAATTCGCTTACAGTTTCTGATGTAAATAATGGACTTATCGCCAACGATACAGATCCGCAAGGCGATAACTTCTGGGTGAGTGCTGTTAATGGCAATGACATTACCGATGGTACAACGGTAATATTAGCCAGTGGTGCACTATTAACTATCTACCAAAACGGCACCTACAACTATGATCCCAATGGTCAGTTTGAACAGCTCACTGCTGGGCAAGTAGAGCAGGATACATTCAATTACACTATTACTGATGCCAAAGGTGCAACCGACACTGCCACGGTAACCATTAATATTATTGGTGAAAACGACGCACCAGAAGGACAGTTAGACCAATTTACTGTGGTTGAGGGCGGAAGCCTTTCAATAACAGGGGCTCAGCTAACGGGTAATGATACTGATGTTGAAAGCGATGTGTTATCTGTTCAGTCCTTGGCTAGTGACAGTAGTGGTAGCGATGAAATATCCACGGCTACGGCTGGTGCATCGGTAACTACCGTACTTGGAGGCACCATTACCATTAACGCCGATGGCTCTTATGATTATAAGGCACCAGCAAGCATTGATCATAGTGATGGTATAGTTTCTGATAGTTTCTATTACCAAGCAACTGACGGCAATGGTGTAACAGTATGGACCAAGGTTGAGGTTGCATTAACCGATACTGCACCCATTGCCAATAATGATACCGACAGCGTTGGTTTTGGCGGCACCGCATACGGTAACGTAATTTCCGGTGCAGGAACGGATGGTAATGGTATCGATGATATTGGTGCTGACGCAACTTATGTAGAAAGCGTTAGCTTTGGTACTATTGATTATGATAAATGGGATGATGAGGGTAACCTCACCATTAACACGGATGATGGCATATTAATCATTAACCAAGATGGTAGTTATAGCTATGAATCTACCCAAGTCGAAGCTGTCGTTAATACATTATCCAGTTACGACTTACTAAATGGGATTGGCGTATCATTTTATGTCTATGGAAATAGCACTAATATCAATTTAAGTGATTTGGAAGATACTGGAGCACATGTACATGAGAGAGGTAATAAACTCGGGATACACTCTTCAATCGATGAATCTCACGACGAAATCAACAAAAACGAAGCCTTAGTTGTGAAGTTCGACAGTGCCGTAAATAGCGCGGATGTGACACTTTTTGGTGTTAAATCCAGTGAAAGCGTTAATTGGCAAGCATATGATAAAGCAGGCTTGCTAATTGATAGCGGTGTTGTCAGTTCTAACAATCTGTCAATTAGCTCCGATGTACCTTTTCAAATCATTGTCTTAGGAGCAGGCTCAGGAAGTAGCTTTACACTAAACTCCATCACCACATCCACCACCTCTGGTGTAGCAATGGAGGATGAGTTTTCCTATACACTTAACGATGTAGATGGTGGTCCCGACTCTGGGAACTCTGCCACGTTGACCGTTAAACAGGACTCAACGCCAACGGCGGCAGACGATTCAGGCGCCGTAGATGAATCTGGCCTTACTAAAGGCAGTGATGCAGGTAGTGGCAGTAATATTACGGTCGGCAACCTGCTAGACAACGATTCAGGTATCAGCAGTTCAACTAAAATTATAGCTGTTGAGGGGGGCACGCTCAATAACGGCATCATTACAGTTACTACCGAGTATGGTGTGCTGACGGTTCATGTGGATGACAGTAATAGTGAGCGAGCGGGTTATTACGAATATCAACTAACTTCTAATTCGTTAGATAACAGTATTTCTGACACCATCAAATATACCGTTGAAAACGGTGTCGGCTTTTCATCTAATGCTAACTTGATTATCGATATCATAGATGATGTACCTGTGGTAAACGATATCAGTCAAAACTTGTCGACTAACGCAGAGCCAATCACTACCAACTTATCCTTTGTGCTCGATCTATCCGGTAGTATGGATTACTCCGCGGGAAATGGAAAAAGCTATCTTGAGACAGCGGTTGAATCCCTCATCGCGTTAATCAATGAGGTTGATGATACCGGTAATGTCAATATTCAAATCGTGACTTTCTCTGGCAGTACTATGGGAAATTCAACTTGGCTGCTAGATGATATCGATGGTGCCATTAACTACTTAAATGGCCTATCTGCTGATGATGGAACACGCTACAGTAGCGCCTTAAATGAGGTGATTAGCAGTGGCGGTTTACCAACGGCAGATCAAAGTTTTGTTTATTTCATCTCCGATGGCAAACCCAACAATGGCTACGAAATTGGGGAGGATGAGCAAGAAGCATGGGAAACTTACTTAGACGGTTCTTATGATATCTCTTTTGCCATCGGTATCGGTAATGCACCACTCAATGAATTACTGCCGATTGCACACTCTAAAGATCCGAGTGATGACAACAGTGATTACGCGGTGATTGTTGACGATGCGTCCGATCTAACCGCTACGGTCATTGCATATTTCGACAACAATAATATCGGTGGTGAACTCAGTATTCTTACTGCCGGAGGTGGCATTAACATCGGCGCCGACGGCGGTAATATTCACGAATTTACCATTGATGGCACCACCTATACATCTGCTGACTACCCAGGTGAAGTTTCGGTGAACACTGAACTTGGTGGACTGTTCACTCTTAACTTTGCAACCGGTATATACAGCTACAATATCGATGTAGACCAGAATGTCATCAACGAAAAAGAGACGATCAACGTAACAGTTATTGACGGTGATTTGGATACCGACACCTTGCTACTAGAGTTGAATATTGACTACTACGCAGGGCTCGATGCTAATGTAAATAACGTTATTACCAATGCAAATGAGGGCTCTGCGGTCGTTATTGATACGGCTTACCTTACCCATGGTGATGCAGCACCAGAAAATAGCCAAATTACTGGCGTTACTGGTAATGGTGTGGCCTTAAATAATGGCGCTGTTACTATCGCCAGTGGTAGTGATGGTGATAGTTTCAACTACACCCTCGAAGGGAACAATGCCTCTGATAGTGCAACAGTGAGCTTGGATTACCAAAATACAACACACCTTAAAGGGACTCATGAAAATGACATTATCTTCGGTGAATCGCTTGCCAATTCAGTTGTCGAAACGAGTATAAACGCAAGCGTTAGCGCAGGGGATACCTACTCAACAGCAAATCAATTCGGGTTTGCCTTCACAACCGTTACCGCAGGGCTATCGGTCAGTCAAATTAGCATTGACCTTTCTAGCATAGATAGCGATGCAAAATGGGACGTATCCGACAGTACTTCGAAGACAAATAATATGGGTTCACAAGCTGAAATCTTTGTTGCAATGGGCTCTGACGACAGTAGCTTATTGGTTGCTAATTTCGATGCTGGTGATTTTACCAATGGTGATGAATTTACCTTTGCTTTTGATACAGACAATCTCGGGAATGACTTTGGTGCAGACCTTGTTGGCGCTCAGTTTACGGTGACCTTGAGTGACGGAACAACACTTACCGGTAACTATGTCTCAGATGGTAATAGTGGAGCAACTGGATATATCGACAATACGTTATATCTTGAGGGCCATGCTGGTGATGATGTTCTCGTCGCAGGAGACGGCAACGACAGGCTTGAAGGCGGAAGCGGTGACGATCTGCTTATTGGCGGCCTTGGAGACGATATCCTCATTGGCGGCGATGGCGCAGATACCTTTGTTTGGTCAATCGGTGATACGGGCACGGACCATGTGACAGATTTTAATGTTGCACAGGGAGACGTGCTTGACCTGAGTGATTTATTACAGTTAAGTGGTGATGAAAACCTCGATGATTACTTAGATTTCTCAAATGATGGTACTAATACCACTATTGAAATACATGCAAATGGTGATCCTGACTCAGATATAACACAAACAATCATTTTAGATAATGTCGTTCTTGGAAGTGATAATGTTGTTCTTGGTAGTGAAGATGTCACGATTATTAATGATATGTTAACAGGGGAGCATAAAGGGGCATTGTTTATTGGCGATAGTGTTTCCGTAGATAGTGTAACAATGGAGGTTATTCCTGATGAACAAGTATAACTTTGGTACATGTTGCTATAGCATCTCTTCTGAGCTTTGTGAGCTTTGTGAACTTTGTTAGTTAAGTCGAACAGTGGCAATAGAACTTTTCTATTGCCACTGTTCAGGCATAATTAACACTTAAGAAAACGCCTCAATCACGCTATTTTTAAACATTATTAAGATATAACTCTCTATAACTCGCTATAAGTTATATGGTTAGGTAAATATTACATGGATTCAAGCATTTAAATGTCATCAGCACAACCACAATGGACGATAAACGCCTCTCAGCGTATTAGCGAAGATCCTCTTTTAGACTGCTTAGTGTTATTAACAGAGCATTTTGGTAGCCCATGCTCAGCTGAAGCGCTAGCGGCAGGTTTACCCTTAACAAGCAGCGTACTCTCTCCTGAGTTATTACCACAAGCGGCTATGCGTGCAGGTTTAAGTGCTAAGTTAAGTCGTAAAAGCCTTGATAATATCCCACAGATGTTACTGCCCTGTATATTAATGCTTAAAGATCAAAAAGCATGCATTTTACAATCTATCGATTTTCAAGCCAATATAGCGGTTATTTCACTGCCGGAAACGGGCGGAGAAGAGCAATTTTCCATCGAAGAACTAGAGTCGGTTTATGTAGGATACCTGTTCTTAATTAAACAAAAATATCATGGTGACCGTGATTTTGATGTCCATATAGGAGATACCAAGAAACATTGGTTATGGGATACGATTCGTGAATCAGCCCCTATTTATCGTGATGTTATTATTGCTTCTGTTTTAGTCAATGTTTTTGCCTTAGTCTCGCCGCTATTAGTGATGAATATCTATGATAAAATTGTTCCTAACTTAGCTTTTGAAAGTTTATGGGTACTTGCCGTTGGTGCAAGTATTGCTTACATCTTCGATTTTATTCTTAAGCAGTTAAGATCTTATCTTATTGATGTTGCAGGAAAAAAAATCGACATCCAAACATCCTCAAAACTGTACGCTAAAGTTATTGGTATTTCATTAGAGAAAAAGGCACCCAGTGTCGGCGGCATGGCAAGGCAACTTGGTGAATTTGAGAGCGTGCGAGACTTTTTATCCTCTGCGACAGTTACTGCATTAGTCGATTTACCCTTTTCAATATTCTTTATTTTTATTATCTATCTTGTCGCCGGAGATTTAGCCATATTTTCGGTGCTCGCTACCGTGTTAATTTTAGGTTATGCCTTTTTGGTGCAATCGAAATTACGCCATGCAATAGAAGAAAGTAATAAGTTTTCAGGTTTACGCCATGGGCACCTTGTTGAAAGCCTCTCTTCATTAGAGTCAATTAAAGCAAGTGGTGCGGAAGGTATAGTGCAAAATGCTTGGCAACAGATGCTTGGCTATACCTCTAATTGGCAACTTAAAACCAAAATAATCACCAATTCAGTCGCTAATTTTTCTAGCTTTATTGTTCAGATGGTTGTTGTTGCCGTTATTGTTTTAGGGGTTTACCGCGTTTCGGATGGGCTTATTTCAATGGGCGGCATTATTGCCGCCGTGATGTTATCAAGTCGAGCCGTTGGTCCTATGGCCAAAATTGCCTCATTAATGACTCGATACAATCAAACCGCAAGTTCATTAAGACAACTTGATGGCATTATGAGTCAAGAAACTGAATTTGAAAATAAAGGCCACCTTGTTAGCCGTACTAAGCTTGAAGGTCATATTGTTTTGGAACATGTGAGTTTTAACTATCCTGACATTGAAAAACCTGCGTTATACCCGTTATCATTGAAAATGTCCCCGGGTGAAAAAATAGCAATCATTGGTCGAAATGGCTCAGGAAAAACCACGCTTGCTAAGTTGTTATTAGGCTTGTATAAACCAAAACAAGGTAGCATTCGTTATGATGGCGTGCATCAAGGTCAGATCCATCCTAGCGATCTTCGACGGAATATAGGTTATCTACCGCAAGATATTGTACTTTTTCATGGCTCAATTAAAGACAACATTCTATTTGGCACTAAACAGGTAACGGAATATCAATTAATGAGAGCGGTGCAACTTTCAGGTGTTAACTTATTTACTGATATGGAATCACAAGGGCTAGAATTACAAGTGGGTGAAGGCGGGCTGTCTCTCTCTCGTGGTCAACGCCAAGCAGTAGCTTTAGCACGGGCTATTTTAAATGATCCACAAATGTTACTGCTAGATGAGCCTACAGCTAGTTTAGATGCACGCGCTGAAAAACTTTTTATTGAATCAATGAAACAAACGGTACAACAACGCACGTTAATACTTATTACTCATAAAATGCATTTATTGCAATTGGTTGATCGCATTATTGTCTTGGATAATGGTCATTTAGTGGCTGATGGGGATAAAAAAACCATCCTAGAGCAGCTAAAGAATGGCAAGTTAAATGCCGGCTTTAAAGAGAGGGCTAAAGCATGAAGATAAGTAAAGAAGATTTAGAAATGGCGGATGATGTCTATGGTGCTATTTTAACGCAAACGCCCACCGTACATCGTTTAACCATATGGTCATTGGCGGCGCTTTTTACCTGCTTCATCATTTGGGCATATTATGCTGAACTTGATCGCGTTACCCGGGGTGTAGGAAAAATAATCCCCTCTTCACAAGTACAAATAATACAAAGCCTTGATGGTGGCATATTACAAGATCTCTACGTTAAAGAGGGAATGAAGGTAACTAAAGGACAAATAATAGCGCGTATTGATGATACCCGTTTTCGCTCTGATATGGCGCAACAAACACAAGAGGTTAATGCACTGCGTGCAAACATTATTCGATTACGTACCGAGCTTGGTAACGTGCTGGTGGCTGATGTCGAAGATTGGCAACTGCAAGTGAAAATTGAAAAAACACAATTACAGTTTCCTGATGAATTGATTAGTAGTTCACCTGAACTTGTCGCGCGTAATCAAGATGAATATAATACGCGTTTGAATAACATTAACAACCAAGTGGCCATTCAAGGCAAACAAATAAAGCAACGTGAGCAAGAAATTAAAGAGTTAGACTCTAAGATTTGGACTCTTAAAAATAGCTATCAACTCGTTAATAGCGAGCTTAAATTAACCATTCCTTTAGCAGAAAAGAGAATTGTTCCTCAAGTTGAGCTATTAAAGCTACAACGTACAGTAAATGATACCAAAGGCGAGCTCAGTGCCTTACGTTTATTAAAACCGAAACTAAAGTCCGCCTTTGAAGAAGCGGTGCTAAAACGTCAAGAAGCGGTTTTTAAATTTAGAGCAGATGCGCGTGCAGTACTTAATGAATTTCAATCAAAGCTTTCACGCTTAAATGAAGCACAAGTAGGCGCTCAAGATAAAGTGAGTAAGGCATTAATATTATCTCCTGTTGTCGGCACAGTAAAAACACTACATATAACAACGCTGGGTGGCGTGGTTAAACCCGGGGAAGTATTGCTCGAAATTGTCCCTACAGAAGACAAACTACTCGTTGAAGCAAAAATTATTCCTAAGGATATTGCCTTTATCACTATTGGCTTAAAAGCAATGGTTAAAATAACCGCCTATGATTTCACCCGTTATGGTGGGCTTGAGGGGATTGTTGAGCATATTAGTGCCGATACTACTCAAGATGAAGACGGTAATAGTTTTTATATCATAAGGGTAAGAACGACTGAAACAAGCATGAAAAGTAAGGATAATAAAGAGATGCCCATTATTCCTGGAATGATGGCCAGTGTTGATGTGATGATTGGCAAAAGAACGGTGCTTGAATATATTTTAAACCCACTTTTACGCGCTAAGGAGCTAGCTCTCAGAGAGTATTAAAGTGAAATTTTAACAAAAAAATAGCATGGTATAATAAGTTAAACCAATGTTAGTGTTTTTAAGTTTTTGATATAGCTTGATAATTATTCATATAGTAATTGGCATGGATATATAATAAAAATAGGAAATAATATGAAAGAAAAATGTTTTAGGCCAGGCGAAATAATGGCCGTGAATTTTTTATTTTGCGCAATGCTTTACCCCAGCATTGCAAATGCTCAATCACTAGAGCAAGCGGTAGCGTTTACCTTTGATAATCACCCTGAATTACGGATTGCTTACTCACGTTTTAAAGTAAGTGAGGAACAAATAGGACAAGCTCAAGCCGGTTACTGGCCAACGATTGATATAACCGCTGGTATTGGTTATGAATATACCGATAGCCCAAGTACTCGCAGAAAACTAGGCACTGGGGGTGAAGGTACCGCTGAATTACCACGGCGTGAAATAGGGCTTAGCTTAAAGCAAGAACTCTTTAGTGGTTTCCATACCCTTAGTGAAGTTGAACGTACCCGTTATACAACCCGTGCGGATCAGTGGCGCTTACTTGGCATTGCTGAAGATATCGCATTAAAGGTAAGTAAAGTTTATATTGATCTCATCAAGGCTAAGCAACTAGTAGCCCTAGCTGAAAAGAATGTAGCGTCCCATCAAGAAATTCATAATCAAATTAAACAGCGTACAGATTCTGGCTTTGGTAGTTCAGCTGATCTTTCACAAGTTAATGGTCGCATGGCAAAGGCTCATTCGAATTTAATAGCCTCTAAAAATAACTTTTTAGACAGAGAAGTGATCTTTTATCGCGTGATTGAACAACGTCCTAACAATCTAGTTATTCCGTACCCAGATGGTTCATTGTTACCAAAAACAAAAGCAGAAGGCTTACGTTTAACACTCGATAATCACCCAGTGATAAAGTCTTCGGTTATGGACATTGAAGCGGCTAATGCACAGTATAAAACTGCAAAATCAAATTATTACCCGAAAGTTACCTTTGAACTTAATGCTAATTACAATGATAATTTAGACGGTGAGGATGGCACCTCTTTCGGCGGTATTGATGTTGGCGGACAAAATAACGAAGTAGTCGCCATGGTGAGGTTTTCTTACAATATTTTTTCTGGTGGTAAGAATGATGCTTATACCAGAGAAACTGCTTATAAAATCAGTGAGGCTAAAGAGTTAAGAAGTAGTGTGCACCGTCAAGTAACGGAAGGGTTCATTTTGTCATGGAATGCCTTTGAGCAATTAAATTTACAAAAAAAATATATAAAGATGCATGTGATTTCTTCAAAAGACACCCAGTCTGATTACAAAGAGCAATTTAAAGTTGGTCGACGTAGCTTATTGGATTTACTGGATACTGAAAATGAACTATATCAAGCACGTCGTGATTTTTTAGATGCTGAATTTACCGAAATATCAGCTCAGTACCGAATTTTACACTCTATGGGATTATTAGTAGAGGCATTACGAGTTACTCGACCGAGTACTTGGCAGGGAGAAAAAGAATTCTCGGAGGAAATGCAATGAAATTAATAACTTTTTTATCTGTACTATTGCTTAGCGCTTGCTCAGTGCAAATAATTGAGATGGCTCCTGAGCCAACGAAACAAGCGTTTGATTTAACCGATAATGAAGGTGATGGTGTTATTCTAGCTCGTGATAACTGTCCTGAAAGCTTTGCAGGCTCAGAGGTTGGTAACAACGGTTGTGGCTCTAGTACAGTACATACAATACGCCACAGATTAGATGTTAACTTTGATACTGACTCTTATAAAGTTAAAGATGAATATCTGCCGCAAATTGAAGAACTATCAAAGTTCATGACTGAATATTCACAGGTACAAGTATCCATTGAAGGACATACCAGCACTAAAGGCTCAGCCGCCTATAATAAAAAATTATCACTAAACCGTGCGAACGCAATTAAGGATATTTTAATTGTTAAATTTAATATTGCTAGTGATCGTGTGGCTACGGTGGGTTATGGTTTCGAGAGAGTACTGTTTGAGGGCGATGATGATTATATTCATCAAAAGAATAGACGTATTGTTGCCGAAATTAGTAGTGATAGAGAAATTACCGATATGAAGTGGACCATCTATAGTGTTGATAGTGAACAAGAATAAGCGTTAGGTGAAAAGTACTTATTTTTTCTCTGCTTATAAAATACTGATAGTTAGTGCTTTGTTACTAGTTATGGTATCGATGTTGTACGCAAAAAAAACAAGTAAATTAAACGAGGCTAAAATTATCGCCGCCCTAAGTAGTCACTATGGTGAACGGGCTGCAAAGCGAGGTAAAGCATGGTTTCGCTTAATGAAAGAGTCCTATGGGTTAAATGAAGCTGAAAAATTAACCAATGTTAATAATTTCTTTAACCTATTACACTTTGTCGATGATAGTAAACTATGGGGGGTCAGTAATTATTGGGCAACTCCGCTTGAGTTTTTAGGCGTTAATGGTGGGGATTGCGAAGACTTTGCTATTGCAAAATACTTTACCCTATTAGAATTAGGTATTCCCGATAAAAAAATGCGTATTACTATGGTAAAAGCAGTGACATTGGACCAATACCATATGGTTGTTGCCTACTATGAAACCCCAGCTTCAGTGCCTCTCATCCTTGACAATATCGACGGTAAAATAACACCAGCAACAAAACGTAAAGACCTCATCCCTGTGTACAGCTTTAATGGTAAGCAACTTTGGCTTAATAAAAAGAAAGGCCAAGGTGTACTTGCGGGTAAATCACAACGTCTCAAACGCTGGACAGATTTAAATCAGCGCATGGGCGTCTCAAACCTCAAGCAACCCAAATTGAGTATGGAGTAAAAAAATGACCCTTTTTAATCAGATAAATTCACTGTTATTTGCATTGTTTTTATTAGTGATGACGAGCTTGGTCTATTTTCAGTTTACTGAAACTAAAGCATTTATGGTTAACCAAATGGATTCGGACCTGAATAATACCGTCACATCATTGAGTTTGATGTTAAAACCACATTTAGAAACCGGTGATAAAGCGACTGTTGATACACTGGTCAATGTGATTTTTGAAGGCGGATTTTATAAAAAAGTACAGTTAACATGGCTTGCCGATCAAAAAAAGCAGCTATGGGAAAACGACGTCAACTTTAAAACGATACCGCAATGGTTTATCGATTTAGACCTCTTTGAAAAACAAAGTAAAGAGGTCACCATTACCTCTGGCTGGTTACAACTAGCAACACTCAAAGTGGAATCAAATCCTGCGATTGGTTACCAAGAACTATGGCGTATTATGAATGATACCCTAATGATTTTAGCTGCGCTCTTTCTTATCTCTGTTGCGGCTTTACGTTTTCGTTTAAAAGTAATTTTAAAACCACTACATGAAGTTGCTAAACATGCGCGTGATGTTTCAAAAAGAAAATTTCACCCGGATATGAAGTTACCATCAACGTCTGAACTCAAAGAGGTCGTGGCTGCTGTAAACTCTATGTCTGGGCAGTTGAAACAAGTATTTACGGCATTAGATGAGGAAGTTAATAACCTTAAAAGCGTTAGTTTGCGTGATCAAGTATCACAGTTACCAAATCGGTTGTATCTCACCGGGCAGTTAAATAGTTGGCTAAATGAGCCTGGTTTTGGCGCTTTATTATTAGCAGACTTTAGCTGGTTAGATGAAATACACAGTAAATATGGTTATCAAATTCGGGACCAAACCATCAAAGTGTTAGCACGAAAATTAATCAGTGATTTACCTTTTTCTGCTGATACTGTGGTTGCCCGTATTTCAAATACAGAATTTGCTTTTTTACTTCAAAAAGCGGACAAACATCAGGTTAGCGAATACCTACAATCCCTTATTAGGCTGATGAATCAAGAGATGTTAAATGCAGGTTGTGCGCCTGAACAACGATTTTCCATTGGCATAAGTGAACGAAGTGTCGGTGTTAACCGAACAGAGCTTTTGTCACAGGCAGATAACGCCCTGCAAAAAGCGGTCAGTGAAGGGAAGTCGAGTCATTGGTTCTATGTTGAAACAGAGCAAGAGTTTAGCCGTGAAGCATGGCGGAAACAACTTGTAGCAGCGATCAGTAATAATGACTTTACTTTTAGATGGCAGCCGATTCAACAATGTCATGATAATAAAAT
This sequence comes from Colwellia piezophila ATCC BAA-637, assembly GCF_000378625.1. Classification (GTDB taxonomy): domain Bacteria; phylum Pseudomonadota; class Gammaproteobacteria; order Enterobacterales; family Alteromonadaceae; genus Colwellia; species Colwellia piezophila. Next base: position 12,729 of record NZ_KB905160.1, read on the forward strand.
TATACATCGTGAAATTTATTGTCGTTTAGAAGTTGAGGGTAAAATAATACCTGCAGGGCAGTTTATGCCTTTTATTGAGCGATTATCACTTGGACATAAACTCGATCAATGTTTATTAGAGGCAATAAATGAGGACGATCTATTTGCGTTAAACCCTGAGCCAATTGCGGTGAATTTATCACGTGAAAGTATTAATAATCCAGATTTCCATCGTTGGCTTACTGCCTATTTAGAAAAAGTTAACAGCCCTGAAAAAATTCATTTTGAAATATCAGAGACTGGCATAACCCAAAATTTACCGGCATGTATACAGCTCTGTGAAATAATGGAGAATGCAGGGGCGAAATTGGGTGTAGATAATTGTGGTAGGCAGATGGGGGCACTGACTTATCTCCAGGAGTTAAAGCCACATTATATTAAATTAGATATGTCGCTCTCGTGTTATAACAATGAAAAAGGTGAAGAAAATCAGCAAAACTTAGAGCTTTGTCGTGCCTTGCTAAATATTGCCCGAGGCTTAAATATCAAAGCTATCATTACCGGCGTTGAAGATGATAAACACTTGCAAACTATCAAGCCGCTTAGAGCTGATGGCTATCAAGGCTATATTATGCCACCTGTTGAAATCAATACTCATCCGCATTCATAATCACTATGAATAACGGTGAATTAGCTGGAGGTGTTATGTCTGCATTGTTGGCAGCGTTGCTGTTAGGTAAACGAGCTATAACGACAGAGAAGCGCATTAAGCTGACAAATGGCTAAAGCGTTATTATTACAGTCGTTAGGTTTGATTCTGACAGCGTTATACCCAAGGTGAGGTAGTATGGGATAGGGATAGGGATGGGAGTCAATAAATTGTTCATTGAAGCTTTCAAAACCAAAACCGGTCAGACGAATCTAAATAAGGTTTAAAACCAAGTGATTGGCGTCTCCAGCGGAAACCGTTAATGGTGCTTAAGTTATTGTTATTTCGGTATTTGTGTTTTTGTATCTGGTGTTACCTTTAGTGTTACCAAAATAAAAGTTCACTCATTAGTTTGTCATTGAGTGACTTTTAAAGTAAAAAATTTAACTTTTCTATTTGAGAATCTACAAATGGCCAGTATTGCTTTTATAACTCGTCTATCTTATTCCGCTTAATGTAAAAAAATTCCCAACGCATCCACTTAGGCTTAGGCCAGTAATAAATGTTTTCAAACATGTTATTTACCTCAGGCCAATCAAAGCCCCATAGTTCTTTTCTTAGCTTTTTAATGCGCCTCATAAGCTTCTCTTGTGGGCGTTCACTTTGGCGTTGTTTTTGGCAGTATGGGCAAGTTATGTATAGTTTGTTACTTGCGCTTCGATTATCAAGCTTTAAGGCTATTTGGTGCTGCTTATCGTTTATAGTGAATGTTACATAACGAACGCCATTTTCATTTTATTTTAAGACTAGCTTACAATGATTATCACTTAGATATTCAGAGTTGATTGAATAACTACCTAGTGGTGTAGTGAGTAGTGACTTAAATACGTTGGCGTTTATGCGGTGATACAAGCCCTTGTTTGTGTTCTGCCGTAATGATGACCTTTAGGCATTGTTATTCACTCCGTAAAACCAAAGTTAAAATAGGTCTTTATCTTCACCAGTTTCTCTACGGGCGGTTATTACGCCAACTTGCTTAATAGGCGCGCAAACAAAAGGCATAAGCTTTGTTAGGAAGTTTAATCGTTGAACAGGATCTTTAATTTCAGAAAGTGTTGTGGGTAAGTTGGCTAATTCACTTTGAATAGCTTGGTTGATTAAATGTCTTATATCGCCAGCCATGTATTTACTGGTAGTTGTTTTGTTAACTGCTGTCATTTTATAAGCCTAGTCTCTAATAATTGTATTACAGTATATTATTTTTATCTTGTACGAAAAACAGGCAGGACTTTAGGTTTCTGAAGCTTGTTATAGTTTAAGGGACTAAATATTATTTACTTTCTTTAACGGCATCATATTTCAGCCCCGCATCTAAATAGACCTTTGGTAAACAGTCTGGGCAAATACCATGGCTGAACATTGCGTCTGAACGTTCACTAATATATTTTTCCAACTTTTCCCAGCTATCTTTATCATCACGCATTTTGTGGCAATAGGAGCATATAGGAATAATTCCTTGTAATATTTTTATGTCAGATAGAATTTTTAACCCTTTTATTTCTGCCTGTTTTTGTTTGGTTATATCTCGTGACAACATAATAAATCGTTTTGAAGAAGAATCCTTTGATTTTAATGTGGTTGATAGCTCGAACCACATTTCTCCTTTAGGGGTAGTCAGTTGAATTTGTTGCCCGTGGGACAGGCCTTTCTCTTTGGCTTCTTTAATAGCTAGCATTACTTTGGTTGTAGCTTCTTGGGGTAGAATTTCAGAAATATTTCGATTAAGTAAGAATTTTTTATTCGCAACCAACTCTTCTTGGTTATGTGCCCAAACATCAAGATAATCACCATTTTCGTTCAACTCAAAAATTAAAATAGGTATGCTGGAAAGAACTAGCTTTTGATAAACGACAAGCTTTTCTAGGTTGATGACTTTTTGTTCCAGTTCCTCATAACTTAATTTACAGTCCATAAACTTTCTCTATAAAACCCTTGGCAAGATATTGTTTTTAACCACTAGAAAGCTTAGTCTAAGTTTTTTCGATTTTCAATTCACTTTATTCGACTTGTTCCATAGTTCTTTGTTTGTTCTGGTTTATAACCTTTACCACGGGCTTTAGCTAAGTAAGATATTCGCCAGATAGCCGCTTGAATAGTCTCGTAATCATCTCCTTATCTTGTACGAAAAACAAGCTTAACTTAATACATTTATTAGATGTTTGTAGGAATGACTAGCCTCACTAATATAGTTCGCTTTATGAATTTTAGTCATTTTACAGTGTGGTTATACAATTATTACTGAGCGATTGAAGATAGTTTTTTAAGGGATATATTAATAAACATGTAAAATTATTGTGAATAAAACAGGGAGATATAACCGCATAGAGTGTCAAGTTAGTTTACATGTTTGAATTTAATTATTTATTACTACTTCTACCTTATTGTTACTAAGTAAGTTTTTATTTTGGCATGGCTGATGATTTTATAACCAGTGACAATAATCATAAAACAACTCTTCAAAAAGGCTATACAAAGGAGAGTCAGATGAATGTAAAAATGTTAAAAGCGGCTTTTGCTGGATTAGTTTTATCTGTTAGTGGTTTTGCTAATGCTGGATTGATTACAATAACGGGATACGATATATCCAATGCCGATATTTCAGGGAATGGAGGTTGGTCTCATGTTTATGACGGTAATATAACTCTAAATGGTAATAATGCTACTTGGGGATCGTTAGCTGATTATACCAATGGCTCAGGAACTCTGAATGATGGAGTGTTGGGAACAGATCACGATAACACCCAACTTTTTTCAACTAATGCTGGAGCAGAAATTACATTATTCTTAGATGGATTTTATACTATCGACTCGCTTAAATTATTCGGAAACAATGAAAATAACGGTATTCCTGGTGGTATTGAAAACGTATTATTTACCTTTGGTGGGCTAAATGATACCTTGGTTAGCACACCTGATGGTAAGAATGATGAATTCAGTTTTGGTGGTTCATTACTGAGTGGAATTACAACAAACTTTATTACATTAAGTAATTTTCCTGATGGTAATTGTTGTAATGCATATGGTATTTCCGAAATTAATATAATGGGTGAAAGAGTGGATATTGATCAAATCCCAGAACCTTCAACCCTTGCTATCTTCGCATTAGGTATTATGGGTTTAGCATCACATAGATTAAAAAAACAGTAAGCTAATCTGTTTAATACTCTTACATTCAAGTAATGAGTAAGACATTAAGCACCATTGATTGGTGCTTTTTTATTGCCTGAAGAAAGTTGAGCCCCATTTATAGCAAGCTAATATATGTGGAAATCGACTTACCTCTTACGTTTTCTAAATTACGCTCTATTTGCTTTTGTATCTCTTTAGGATGAACTACATAAGGCAGTCTTATCCATGAGCCGTGACCACATAATAAAATAGTGCTGTAGTTAAATACCCTAGCTAACAAGGTACTTATTATTTCAATATTCTCTACTATTTTAAGCTGAAGCTTATCTAGTCTATGGGTAAAAATTCCTGTTCTAGATTGAACCTCATTTTCGGATATTTTAACAACGACAAAATAGGGTGGAATTATAATATGTGCGCCTTTTAAAACGTACAAGGTTGGCAGTAATAATAAACTGTAAACAGTTTCTGATTGGTATTTGTCGCCCAAGAAAAATTCACCAAGCAAATTAAATAATAGGTAAGAAATATAAACTCCTACTATTTTAAATATGATCTCTAAGAATGCTTCAAATATTCTTATCCACTTACATGTGGGAATGGTAATTCCATTTTTCATGCTTGCTCCCAATCATTTAGCCATTCATCGGTAGTTTGTTGATGTGGTGTCTTATGTGTTGTATTAACTGGTAAAGCATTGCTTATAACCGCACTACCTTGTTTACTTAATTCGTAGTTGTTTGAACACGTTGTATCATCACCTGCTAAGCCTTTATATTCATGAGGTTGAGCTATGTCACTGTATGGCATGTTTGTATGTTACTTGTTTGGTTGTTGTTTGGATTAAGCTGTGAAAACCTAGCCAGTACCTCACCATGACAAAGGTTAAGCAAAGGTGATTTTAGTATGCGCTAAAAGGTATCCCTTTCAATTTAAAACAGGATCTTTATAAAAACACATAAGTGATTAATAATTTTAAACGAACAATCCCAACCACATAAGTCAGCTTAATATAAAGTATGAATTACTTTACAAATAAATATCTTGCATTTCTTGGGCTATAAAATCAAAAACACATCTCACTCTCAAGCTGGTACGTAATTCTTGATGACATACTAACCACACAGGCAAGGTCATTATCGGGCCCATATGTTCAAAGGCACGTGCTAATTTTGGCTCTATATCGCCCATATTTTCAGGAAAAAAAATGAGCCCTTGCCCTTCTTTGCACAACTCAAGTTGTAATAATTGAAATGGGGTGATAATTGAAAAGTTTTGTTTAGATAAGTTCCAACCTTGCCGGTTAAGAATGTCGGTTACCGAACTACTGCGGTCAAAACCAATGATTTGGATGTTTTCAAGTTGAGAGAAGTCAGTTATTACTGGTTGTTGTTGTAAATATTCAGGAGTGCCATACAGCCAAATAACTTCATCACCCACTTTTTTAGCAATCAAATCAGCCTGCTTAGGGTGAAAACTACGAATAGCTATATCAGCTTCACGGCGTTTTAAGTCACTGGGCTCATTGGTGACCACAACTTCAATATTTATACCTGGCTCTGCTTGTCGTAACTTAGCGATAAGTTTAGGCATTATGTAGGTAGCAGTTAATTCGCCCACAGAAATGATAACCGTGCCTTCAATTTGTTGGGACTTACCCGTGGCTGCTAATGAAAATTTAAGCGCAGAAGCGCCCATTTCACGAGCATACTCTAGTAACGCTAAGCCAGTATCAGTCAAGACTAACCGCTGCCCCACACGTTCAAATAGAGTCACTTTCAATTCGGTTTCAAGAGCATGCACTTGCCTGCTTAACGTTGGTTGGGTTGAGCTGAGTGCTTTAGCTGCAGCAGATAACGTGCCTTCTTCCGCAGTGACTAAAAATGCACGAATATGATTCCAATCAAAATTTACCGAATCCCAGTTCATACAAATCCGTATAGTTAAAGTGCAGTATTCGTAGTGTACATACCACTAGCGTATAGGTAAAGTGAAAGCATTAGATGATTACATGTTAATCATTAGGGAAATAACTTAGGCGATAATTTAGGGAGTATATAAATGACAATACTTGTAGTCGGCGCCAGTGGCGCAACGGGACGTTTAGTGGTTCAGCAGTTACTTGCACAATTGCCGAAAGAAAATGAAACAGTAAAAATTATTGTACGCTCAAAGGCCGCTTTGTCTCAGGTTTTACCCATTGAAACAATACAAGATAGCCGCTTAGAAATTACTGAAGGCTGTTTGTTAAATATGACAGATAGCCAACTGCAATCTCAGGTAAAAGGCTGTCGAGCGGTAGTTTCATGTCTTGGTCACAACTTAAACTTTAATGGGATGTTTGGTCGCCCTCGACGTTTGGTAACTGATGCGGTTCAGCGTTTATGTCACGCAATTGAAGCAACAGGGCCGGATGTGCCGATTAAATTTATCTTAATGAATACCACCGGTAATCAGAATTTGAAAGCTGGCGAAAAAGTTTCGATGCCACAAGCTCTGGTAGTTGGCTTGATTCGGATGTTATTGCCACCTCATGCTGACAACGAAGAAGCAGCGGGATATTTACAATCCCGTTATGGTTGCCACCAAAAAACAATCGAATGGGTAACAGTTCGCCCTGATAGTTTAATAAACGAAGAATCAGTCACGGAATATGATGTTTATGCATCTCCCGTTCGTAGTGCTATTTTTGATGCAGGTAAAACTAGCCGTATAAACGTTGCACACTTCATGTCACAGTTGATTATTAACAACTGCACATGGAATAAATGGAAAACCCAAATGCCTGTAATTTACAACAATTCAATTTGACAGTTATGAGGAACCCTAGGTTTTTTACCATTAATAATTCGGCAAATTACCCAGGGTAGATAAATATGCATTTTTTATACATTTAAATACAAGATACTTACAAAATAAAACTTTACTATTTAGTCATTAATTACTTCAAAAAAAATTGAGAGCAACATGAATCGTTTATTTCTTCCATTACGTTTTCCCCCAATAATCGCGTTAGTAATACTCAGTATATTTATATTGGCGGGGTGCGGTGAAGGAGACGGTAAAAAAATATCAGATACCCTACCTGAAAAGCCGCTAACAGGTATGGCTGGTGATGGTAACTTAGAACAGATTGTAGAATACATTCGAATTGTCGCAGGTTTACCTGCTTTGGCTGCGGTTTTGGTACATGACGGCCAAATCATCGAAATGGCCGCCACGGGGTCTCGTTCGATTAACAGTAATAAAGCTGTCACTATCGAAGACAAGTGGCACCTTGGTTCGTTGACAAAATCGATGACCTCAACACTAGCGGCAATACTAGTAAAACAAGGAGTACTCAGTTGGAGTACAACCATTGCTGACGTATACCCTGAGTTATCTGGCGTAATGAACGTTAAGTATGAAAACATACGACTTGATCAATTGTTGTCTCACACTTCTGGCATGAGAGCTAATCTTCCTGGCACCAATAGTTATCAAAACAGTTCACTTGATATCGAATCTCAACGTCAAAAAATGGTTGAAGAAGCATTGTTACTAAGCACAGAAGTCGAACCAGGGGTATTTCTTTACAGCAATTTGGGTTATATGGTTGCAGGGGCAATGATGGAACGAGTTACCAGTACAAGTTGGGAAACATTGTTAGAGAACAATTTGTTTACCAGCCTTGCGATGACAAGTAGTGGTTTTGGTGTCCCTGATGTTGAAGATAATTTGTCTCAACCCGTTGGACATTTATCTGCAGGCTCTGGCTGGAAAGCTAACAATACGGATAATCCAGCAGTTATGGGGCCAGCAGGTATTGTTCATAGTAGTCTTGAAGATATAGGTAATTATATCGCCGCACACTTGGCGGGTGCTCGTGGAAATGATGTTGCGGGTTTATTAACCTCTGCAGAATTCAGTAAATTGCACACAGCCACAGAAAATTCAAACTATGCATTAGGTTGGGCCGTTACTGACAGTTTTTTACAGCATAACGGTAGCAATTCTAAATGGTTAGCTGACATAAAAATATTCCCTGGGGAAAATACTGCATTGTTTATCGTCACTAATGCGGCTGATTTGCAAAAAGGACAAAACAGTAATTCATTAAAGGCCGTGGCGAAACTAACTGATGAATTAGTCAAACGTGCTGATACAGCATTTACTAATTAAAAGTAGTTTGACTTTAGCTAAGCAGAAGATAGGCATAATGACCCACCTACGAGGCACTGCCTGCTAAACGAGGGGGATTTATAACCTAAGCTCATATAGAGACTATGGCGGTTTGTGCCCCAAACCACCATAGAAGTATGAAATTTATACTACACAAAAAAATCAGGTAAATCGATATCAGTCGAATGTCAGCTTTCGGTGTTTTCAATGAAATCTAAGTATACCCCCCAATTTTCAGGATGAAAATTTAGAATGATTACATTACACGGCTATCAGTATGGCTTCAAAAAAACAAATTAGTTTAAACAAAAATAACATATAAAACAATGGCATATGACGTTTCGCAAAATGAGCTTTATCTAAGTGATAATTTTAATCATTTACAAGGGAAAACAATGAAGTCTTTAATCTCAATTTTTTTTATCGCAGTATTATTTTGTTCGAATAATTTAAATGCAGAACCAATTAAAAAAGTATTAATTATTGTATCAAACATGATTGATATGGGAGATCCTGAAAAACACGATGCGAGAAATAATTTGTGGGAGGTAGCACCACCGTATCATATATTTGTAAGTCATGGCTTCGACGTTGATTTTGTATCACCTAATGGTGGAGAAGTTAAATTTATGATGGATCCTATAGGTATCAGTAGCTATACCATCAAATATGAAGCTTTTATGGATAAAGCTAATAAATCCTTAACTCCAACACAAATTGAGCCTAGTAATTATTGGGGGGTTTATATAGGAGGTGGATACGGTCCATTATTTGATGTTGCTAACAATAAAGACTTACATTCAATTATTACAAAAATATATGAGGCCGGCGGTATTGTAGGTTCGAGCGGGCATGGCGCAGGGGCTTTTGCTAATATTGTTTTATCGACAGGGGAATTTCTCGTAAAGGGAAGAAAAATTGCTGGTTTTCCAAACTCAACTGAAGAGTCTAAATCATGGGCAAAACAAGGTAGTTTGTTGCCTTTTCTTGTTGAAAGCCGATTAAATAAAAATGGTGCATTTGCGCAAAACAAGCAAACTTTAAATAACAAGCACGAAGTAGTCATTGACAAAAGAATTGTTTCGACAATGTTTTTGCCTTCTTCTGCTCTCGTTGCAAAAGAAATGATAATTCTAAACAATCAATAAATAAATAGCACTTAACACCTTTGTAGCCGGGTGTTAAGACCTTATTTGTCCTCTATGTTACGGTTATGAGGTTAATCTTTATGGAATTTTTTTGGAAGTTGTTAGTGTTTTAGATGATTTAAATCATGTCCGCTAATGCGTCAGTTGACCCAAAGAACAGTCAATAGCTAACGCCTTTTATGCGCATAGTTAGCGTTCACTGAACGACGGCTGCGGTGGCGCACCAGCAAATGGTAAAGCCTGGCTTACCGATTGTAAGGATAATAATGCGGTGATAATCCGCAGTGGCTCATTCGTTTTTATTGAAGAAGCGATTACTGATCGCTCTGTAAGCTCGAAAGGGAGCGCCGCTAATATGGTTGGCTTACGTGTTGCGATGGATTTAACTGCCAGTGATAATTGTTTGCATGAAAGTGATGGCTGTATCGTAAATGACACAACTAAAACATTTCGTGCAGAGCTAGCTGTTGCTCAAACTTTATATAATCAAACTGAAAAATAGCTAGATTAATTGCACATTAATCAGTTTACGATGGGGCATTTTGAATGATTTTTTCTATTGGTTATCAACTATTTGTACTATGTAAATAATATGGTCTGCGAACATTCTAACTTGATCTTTGTCAGTAAGAATTAGCGATTAAATAAATAAGGATTTGAATTGAAAGTAATTATATTAATGTTTGTTATTTTACCCTTGCTAGGATGTAGTTCACTGCCAAACACTCAGAAGAAATCTACAAAGTATGGTGAATATATTTATCACTTATCTGGAGAGGGTAAGCCTGTAATAATATTGGAACCGGGCATGGGAAATGACATGACCTCTTGGCAATCTACTCTTGAGCGATTTGAACAATCGTCTCAAGTGTTCACCTATAACCGAGCAGGTTTTTACGGTAGTACCAGTATAAATGAACAAAGAGATGGCGAAACGATTGTCCTTGAGCTTAGAGAATTGCTAACAGAATTAAATATTTCTCCGCCGTACATTTTGGTAGGTCACTCCCTAGGAGGCTTATATATGAAATTGTTTGCTAATACTTTTCCTGACGAAATTGCTGCTGTTATATTCATTGACCCAACTCACCATGAAATGCGACCAATCTGTAAAACCCCGGATGGAGAATATTGTGTTAACGAAATACCGTGGTGGGCAAAAATAATTTTGCCTGATGCAGTGGCAAACGAGTACAAGCAATTAGATCGAAGTTTAGAATCGTCAAGTAATGTTAAAAGCTTTCCAAATGTCCCTGTCGCTGTGATTAGTTCTGTTAAAATTCCAAAAGGTGTTGAGAAAACGGATAAAGAATGGATAGATAGCCAAAATTGGCAAAAATATTTTACAACGCTTTCACCAGTTTCTAAACATATCACCTGTCGCTCATGCGGGCATCATGTTCATCATGACAAACCTGAGTTAGTTACCCAAGCACTCGATTGGGTAATGGGGGAGATAAAAAATGAAGACTCGCGACAAAAACAAGGAATGAATTAAAGTTATTAGGTGTTTTACCTAAGTCGCTGAATAAATGGTTCTCTAAAGAATTCCATATACGTTGACCTGTTTCAGGAGTAAGTTTTTTAGCCTTAATTTCATACCAGCTTGTAGCAACAGTAAATAAGGTATTAGACAGCATTTTTTTTACCGGCTAATTCTTGCTCTTTCTTATGTACATACAGGTCAATATCTTGTGCTAATAACTCCTTTGCCGCTTGCCTTTTCAACCTAGCATTAGCCAATGAGGTGGTAGGGTAAGCACCAAAACTAATATTTGTTCTGTTTTTTGTGAGCGGCTTGTAGTACTTAAATAGCCATTGTTTAGTACTATCTTTTGTAATCCGTAACTCTAAGCCACCACCGTCAAACAAGCTATAAGCCTTATCTTGTGGTTTAGCCTTATCTACTTCAGTACTGGATAGTGGTCAGGTTAGTCTAGCCATTTAAAACACCTCTTTAGTACTACGAAAAAAGGGAGTAAATAATCGTAGTACTAAAAATAGTACCATAACTTTTAGATTTAACTAATCGACATTAAGTGGTAATGGAATGATTTTGGTCTGTATGCATTGTTTTTACTGAAGAGTTGTTCTTTATTGAGTTTGTTTGATTGTGCTTTTGGCGTCTCCACCGGAAACCGTTAAAGTCTAGTATCTAGTTGTTAAAATTGGATTTTATTTTGTTGAGTTATTGTTGGTGTTACCTTTAGTGTTACCATAGCTTATAATCACTCATATATTTTAACTGAGTAAAGTTTAAAGTATCGAGGCTAATTTTAATTTGTATTTGATAAAGATCTTATTAGTCTTTGTCTATAGTAATAGCTGTACCATTAGCCACTAGAAATAACAATGGATCTCCGGCACCAGTAATTTCAGAGTAATCTAAGTCTACAGCGACTACAGCATCAGCCCCTAATAAATAAGCTTCTCTTTTTAACTCCAAAAGGGCTGATTCTTTAGCGTGTTTTAATGCTTTCTGTGTGTTGGTATTTCTAGCCTTTCCTATATGAGAAATTTCCGCGAAAACGTCTTTCATAATAGTGGATCTATGAGCATACTCGGCACTTACTATGCCTAACCTTTCTTTGACTTTAAAAGGCGATACGCTCTCAGTTGTAAGAATTATATTAGGGAATCCCAATTTTTCTTGTATAACTAGTTGCTGTTCGAATTCATTTTCTCTTTTACGTTCAGCTTCTTCTTCTTGGAGTCTTTGATCATTTATAGCTTTTTGTTCTTTCGCTTTTTGTTCTTTCGCTTTTTTTAACCCCTCAATCTCGGTGTGTCTTTCGAATGACTTTCCCGTTAATTCACTAGAAAAGTATTCTAGAACAGCACTAAAGTCTTCGTTTAGTGTTTGTTTTTCTTCTATTTTAAAAACAGTTGAGTTGTTATAGTCAAAAATTAAATAACCATCATGCTCTGTTAAAGTAACTTCATGAATGGAAAAATACTCTTCTTCTATGTTTAAATAGTTATCAACAAATGAGCAGGTTTTATCGTCCTCTCCTATATATTCACTAGTTTTGATGGGATCTTTATAACAATCTGATTCGATAACCCCATTAGAAAGTAATGCGTTTAATGTAGGTTTAGCACAATGAATTGTTGTTAATATTTTATTTTCAAACCACAGCGTTATTTTCTCTTGTTCATTATTAAAAGCACCGAACAACTCATTTATACGGTACTTATTATCAAATATTTTATCGACGAGATATTCTTCTTTTACTGACCAACGATTTTTGGTTTTATTATTTTTAGTTTTATTAAAAAACATGTCTTGTCTCGTTTTAAGGAAATATCAAATAAGTACTTAGACTATTGTATCTTTATAAAAAAATAAAGACACTTCGCTAGTGGTAGGTCTTATGGGAGCACTTTAATTAAATACTTTAATCTTATCAATTTTTTCGGTAGCCATAGGCCAATACTTCTTTTCTAACTCGGTTATTTTATTTCTCTTTTGCTCGAATGTTTTCCAACGCATCCATTTAGGCTTAGGCCAGTAATGAATGTTTTCAAACATATTATTAATGTCAGGCCAATCAAAGCCCCATAGTTCTTTTCT
>NZ_KB905160.1:27023-101200 GCF_000378625.1 Colwellia piezophila ATCC BAA-637
AGTTCTTTTCTTAGCTTTCTAATACGCCTCATAAGCCTTTCTTGTGGTCTTTCACTTTGGCTTGCGTAATGTAAGCCGATACATTGACGACAAGCATAGGCGTATTTAATCGCGTAAAGGTGCTGGCGTTGCTTTTGGCAATAAGGGCAAGTTATGTATAGTTTGTTACTTGCGCTTCGATTATCAAGCTTTAAGGCTATTTGGTGCTGTTTATCGTTTATAGTGAATGTTACATAACGAACGCCATTTTCATTTTCTTTTAAGACTAGCTTACAATGGTTATCACTTAGATATTCAGAGTTGATTGAATAGCTACCTAGTGGTGTAGAGAGTAATGACTTAAAAATATTGGCGTTTATGCGGTGATATTCACCAGTGTAAGCCCTTGTTTGTGTTCTGCCGTAATGATGACCTTTAGGCATTGTCATTCACTCCGAAAAACTAAAGAGAAAATATACTATCTTCGCCCACTTCTCTTCGCGCTGTACTCACACCAACTTGTTTAATAGGCGCACATACAAAAGGCATGAATTTAGTTAAGAAGTTTAACCTTTGAACAGGGTCTTTAATTTCTGCGAGTGTTACTGGCAAGTTTACTAATTCATCTTGAATGGCTTTATTGATTAAATGCCTTATATCGCCAGCCATGTATTTACTGGTAGGTGTTTTGTTAGCTGCTGTCATGTTAAAAACCTTGTTTGTAATAATTTTATTACAGTATACCATTTTTATCTTGTACGAAAAACAGGCTGTTCTTTAGGTTAGCTATTCCTGTATAATTCACAACTAAGTAACTAAATGAATAATAACTAGTAAAATGGAATTAACATTGATTAAAGATGAATCACTACTTGTAATTAAGCTTCCACGAATGTTTGAAGCATTTATTGAAATAATCATTAAATTGATAGGGCTATATTTTACATACCTAGTATTTAAAAAAATGGGCATTTCATTGATGGGTAAAGAATTCCAAACAGATACGCTTTTTAGTTTATTACTCTTACCTGTTCTATATATTTTTAAAGATTCACATGTTGTATTCAAGCCTTTTACGATCAAAGTATTGTTAAACGATAAAGATGTGACTGTAACTAGTGGCTTTTTTACAAAACGTCATGACAAACTAACGATTAGAACAGTAGATAATATAGAGCTTATCACTACGCCCATAGGTAGATTGTATAATTATGGAACATTACATCTATATACCCCTGGAGCTACGGTGACTTTACCTTATATTAAAAATGCTATAGAAATACAAGTGAGAATAGAAAACATCATGAAAGTACAGAATGGCAATTAAAACTTAGGATTTTCTTAGGTTCATAATTTCTTTAAGGGCTCCGAAAACTACTCGCCTTTTATGACATGGGGAAAACCTTTACTTACTTTACATTAGCCTCAAATAGCCCTATTAATGGCTTAAGTTCTTCTTTTATAAGTTTGAATTTTTTCAAATGTTAACTACCCTTAATCATTCAACAAGTAATTAAGGATGATTATGAAAAACTACCCACCTCGTGTATTGACACAAACATGGATAACCCTAGCAAGTTCAAATCAACTTGAAAATGAAGAAGCTAGTCGAAAAGCAATGAACAATATAATTGAGGTCTTTGGCAATATAGAAGTTGCTGAAATGTATTTGGATACATTCGAACGTGATAAATACCCAAAAAGTGCTTAGTTAACACCAGTTTTTTTTGGTTTCTCCATCGTACCGAATAGCATGGCCTTGTTTAAGGAGTAACTCGCCTAAGCTAACACCGTCAACATAAACGTCAGCTATTAATCTGAAATACTTACCTCGTTTGATGTTATTCAAAGTAATATTCTTAGCAGCTCTCAAATGCTCAACAGTGAATTGTTTTGCTTTCCTTGCTAGTTGCTTCTCTTTGTCGCATTTACCTCTTAATTCAGGTGTATCTATGCCATTTATGCGAATAGACATATGTTCGCCAATAATAGCAGGATAGCCTTTGAGGTTAGCTCTAAACGTATCGCCATCATAGATGCTAGTGACCTCTAATACTTGTGCGCTTCCATAGTTTTTATCTTTGGCATTTACTGTTAAAGCCAGAAACGTAATGACTATTATTAATAGTTGTTTAAAATTCATAGCGTATATTCTAATAAGAACAATTTTTGGCTTCTTGAAGAGAAGTAGCATAGATAAGGCAAGAACTAACTTCTTCGTTTTTTCTTGAAAGATTTGTATTTTCGACCTCTATATCATTATAACTATTGATTAAATTTTTATGCTTCCTTAATAACTCATTGTAGTCATCCACCAAACTGCTGTTTTTCCTTAATAACTCATTGTAGTCATCCACCAAACTGCTGTTTTTCCTTAATAACTCATCATATTTCTTCTTACAAATGAGACCTCCACCACCAAACCCACACACATATTTATCGTAGCAAATAGAGTCACTATCAACAACTTTATCACTGTAATCAAGGCACGCAGCTTTTTGCCCATAATTACATGAAAAATTCTGAGCTATGGTAAAGCTCGGGTTTATTATCAGGAGTGTAGATAGGAGGGCAAGTAATACTATTTTCATTTTATTCCCTTAAATTTATTAGTTGCTGTAATTGGATTCTGTGTTTTGGAAACATACAGTTTTCTAGATTGTCGTAGTGTTTCTATTATTCCAACTTATACTTAAACAGAGCAAATTTATATTTATTTTTACTATATTGCTTTCATGCTTGTTCCCAATCATTTATCCATTCATCATTAGTTTGTTCTTCTGGCTTATTAATACTATTAATTACTGGTAAAGGATTGCTTATAACCGCACTACCTTGTTTACTTAATTCGTAGTTGTTTGAACACGTTGTTACATCACCTGTTAAGCCCTTATATTCATGGGGTTGAGCTATGTCGTTGTATGGCATATTTGTATGCCTGTTGTATGGTAGTTGTATGTCACTTGTTTGGTTGTTGTATGGGATATGTTGTGAAAACCTAGCCAATACCTCACCATGACAAAGGTTAAGCAAAGGTATGATTTTCTCTTTTACTTTAGCGCTATGATCAAAAGTAGGTATGAAATAACACTGTTTTAGGTTGCCCATATAATCATGGAAGCTAGATAATCTTGGCGGTAAACTCAAGCCAGTTGAAAGCCAAAATTGGTAGAACTTATATTTTTTGCTTATGCGGAATTGTCCTTTAGGCAAGCAACTACCTTTTATCCCGTTGTCAGTTGTACGGCTTCTTTTTAGTTCAACATTAAAGGTTAAATAGCAATCCTCACCTGTTGATATATTAATTAACTGTAGTGTCATTCCTGGGCTTTTATGTTTGCCATAATATCCCGTTGAATAGCCATCGTAGATATAAACATTAATATCAAGCAAAGCGGCTATTTCACTTAACAAGCGGGTTGAGCTTTCAGCAAGCCATTTTTTAGGTACTGGCTGTTCACTTGCTGGCGTGATAACTAACTTACCTTTGATAATATCAATATGATCACCCCTAGAAAATAAAGTTTCTAGCAATGAATATTTATTAAGCTGTCTCATTGTGGGATACTCTTTAACGAATTGGCTAGTGGCTCGGTCGCCAAACTTTCACCACTAGCTAGTTAAAAGAAGTCTTCTTTGGTTAATCCATTGAAGGCTTTTTGTTTTTTACATTAGGGTCATTTGCTGCTTCACCTAAAGATAAAAAATGTGCTGCTCTAGCATCAGATCTTTTAACACGTGCGGCTTCTTCCCTAGCGCTTCCGAGCTTAGCTTCTTTATAAGATTGCTCTGTTAGTTTTTTCCTACGCTCTAACCTAGCTTTATTATCAATATTTATATCTTTAGAGTAGTGTCTTTCATCAAGCTCTATATAAAGCATTTTATTATTGATATTCCCCCTATGAATTAACCAACAATTATTAACTTCACCATCAAGAGCTTGTATATCTGTTCTGAAGCTATCACCTAATACTCTGGTCAGTTCTTCACGAGTGATACGCCTCTTTTGAGCAAATAGCACAAGCAGTTTATAGCCTTTAGCATTTGAGTTAGGAAAGCACTTATGATGTGCGATAAAAACCTCATAAATATTTTTATAAGTCATGTTGCCCCCTATGCTACTTTCTTGCGTTTTTGGATTAGCTCTGAAACAAGCTGCTTGATCTGTTCTGGTGTTTGTTCTTGGAACATGGCTTTAATAACAGCATCAACTTCATAAGAAATAAAGCCTATACTTCTTTGGCCAAGAGATATGGATTTAACGAATTGATGTGATTCAATACGATTGTATAAAGTACTTTTTGACCAACCTGTAAGTTCTAGTACTTCAGGGCGGCGCAAAATTCGTGGCTGTTGTTTAACTTGATATGTATTCATAAAAACTCTCTGTGTTGTTTGAGTTTTTAAAGAATATAGATAAACCTAATAGGAATGGTGGCCAGCCAAAAAATTGTTTGGCTGACTTTGGCTAGCCAATGAATTAAAGCTTAAATCTACCTTCTAGTTGCCTTAGTGCGGTAGATATATCTTTGTTCAAGTTACTGAACATTATTTTGTTATCTGTGTTTTCATTCAGACCAAGATCATTAATAACTGTTACAACGATCTCTTTTATTTGCGAAGCATTAGGCTTGTCATTTCGCTGTAATTTGCTAGTTTTTTTAGATAACAGCCAAGCCATTACTCCTAGTGAGGCGAGTAATGATGACTCTGGTGTTCTCATAATGGGTGTGTTTTTCTTATGGAGATCGGTTCCAGCTGAATGTCCGTCTTCTATTGCTACACTTGTGTTATTAATAAGCTTAGCTAGGTCATTTTTCCTATTGGTATTTTCTTGTATGATTTCTTCGATATTCCCTTGAACGTTAATCGCATATTTTTTATAACCATGATTCCAAAGCCAAATGGCGACACTATGCTTAGTTATTAAAGTTTCTTCGTATTTAATATCATCTTTATTTTCATATTTTTCGCAGTCAATAACAATATCTGTCCCCCTTGATGGGCTAATCGCGTTTGGATTCATTCCAATGCCTGCGAAATCAGCAGCTACTAGATTAAAGTTTAGATTTTGATAGCCAATTTTTATTTCTTCAAGCAATGCTTCTTTGATATTAGTAGCATTATAAATTGAATCGCCTTCAAGCTTAGGGTCAACCTCAAGATCAGTATATTCACCACCTTGTTCTATTACTCGTTTTGCGTGAAAAAGCTCTTCCTCTTGGTACTGTCGGCCTTCAAGTGCTGACTCAATAGAACTGTAATACTGTAAGCCTACAGCTATTAGGGCTGCGTGTTCTGCCGTAAAAGCTTGTTTGAAGTGATTGATAGGAACAATTTTTACAGGACCTTTAAAGATCTTGCTTATGTTTATTTCGCCAGCCTCTTCAAACCATTTAGCTAAACTAGCTTTAGTTAGTTGAGAATAATCAGGATCGAAAATACCATTAAATTGTTGGTTATAACTTGGTAAGTAAATCTCTAAACAGCTACTTGATTCCTCTTCATGAACTAACCAAGTTTCTTCTTTTAATGCTTTTATAATATCCATTGCTTCATTAAGCTGTTCAGCCGTAACGCAAGTGGTATGCCCTAAGCACAGTTCGTCATCTATGTATTTTTCTGCGTTCTCTAATGTACGATATGACTCCAAATTAACAGCAATTAAAGCTGCTTCCTCTGGTGTATACCCCTTTTTATATTTACTCATGTGATTACCTCTTTCACTACCTCAATAAATTGATTGGGAAAGTACCGAGGTGAGTACCTTTTACTTAAAATGATCAGTTTTAAGCTATCCCAACAAATTTAACCTATGGCTTCTAAGCCTTTATTAGATTTATTAAACTTTCCTGTTTGAGCCTGTTCAATATGCTCTGACCACCAGTACATTAATTTACGTCTACGCTCTAAATATTCAGCACGGTTATAAGCGCGTCTAACTTCGTTTTTATCAACGTGTGCTAGTGCCGACTCAATAACATCAGCATCAAAACCTTGTTCGTTTAATATAGTACTGGCTAACGCTCTTAAACCATGAGAAACGAGCCTGTTTTTAAAGCCCATTCGCTGTAACGCCTTGTTTGCTGTTTCAGTGTTGGTATGTTTCTTAGGGTCGTTATTTGCTGGGAATATGTATTCTCTATGCCCACTTATAGGTTTGATTCTTTCTAACAAATAAAGTACCTGATCAGTCAACGGAATGATATGTTCTCGTTTCATCTTCATTTTTTCAGCAGGAATAACCCATACTTTATTGTCTAAATCTATTTCTGTCCACTTAGCCATTGCTGCCTCACTAGGTCTTGCCATAGTGTGTAACTGCCATTCAATTAAACAGCGAGTTACTATTTTTATGCTGGCGTAATTTAACGCTTTCATTAACTCAGGTAGTTCTTCAGGCTTTAAGGTAGGCATGTGTTTACCGGTTGGTGAATCGAATGCTGCCTTTATTCCTATTAAAGGATTAGCGTGGACAAGGCCAATGTTTACCGCATGATTCATAATTTCATTAATGCGTTGGCATAATCTTCTAACAAGCTCCAAGCTGCCTTTGATGGCAATAGGTTTTAGCACTTCTATTACTTGTGGTGCGGATATCCTAGAAATAGGATATTTACCTAAATCATGTAATAAGTGATTTTCTATTGAATTCCATATCCTACCGCCTGTGTCAGGTGTCACTTTCTTGGCTTTTAATTCATACCAGTTAGCTGCTACGTTTTCAAAAGTGTGAGACAGAATTTTTTTTTGTGTTATTTCTTTAGCGTCTCTATGTTCTTTGGGATCAATATCATTGCTTAATAACTTTCTAGCTTCAGTTCGTTTTTCTCTTGCCTCTGCCAGTGTTGTTTCAGGGTAAGTACCAAAGCTAATATTGGCTCTTTTTTTGATGAAAGGGCGGTAGTAGTTAAATAGCCACAACTTAGAGCCAGTGGGCTTTATACGCAACATTAAGCCATCACCATCAGATAAGTTATATTCTTTCTCTTTAGGTTTAGCTTGTTTTACTTGTGTGTTGGTAAGTGGGGTAACTTTTTTAGCCATAGTAACACTCGGAAAGTAAGGGGTAAGCGATGTTACTTCAGATGTTACTATAAAACTTGAGTGTTACAAACTCTTATTAATCGCTATGGATAGCTAAGAGTCTTATTTTTAATGGGATTCGGTAAGTTTTTGAATGGTGTTAATCGTCTTGAATAGTGCTTTTGGCGTCTCCACCGGGACTCGAACCCAGAGCAGCGGCTTAGGAGGCCGCAGTTTTATCCAGTTAAACTATGGAGACATAGTACTAAGGTCGCTATTTTAATCATATTTCTTATGGTTTGTTAATGTTTTTCTTAAATTTTTTTCTTCTTGAGCTCACGCCTTATTATTCCAAACTAGCCATCTAGCAGAATAAGTTCATTTTATGTACTTTCCTTGATCTGTATCGCTTTTGTATTACACAGGAGTTTTACAATGAATGATGGGTAATTCGTTGATAATTATTTCGGCGACATTAATTTCAGTAATAATAATGTGAAAGGAGTTCTCTTATGAAAGCAGCAGTGATCCATCAATTTAAAGGTAAACTTGAAATTCAACAGCTCGATAAGCCAATAATATCTAGCCAAGAAGTTTTAGTTAAAATTCATGCCTGTGGTGTTTGCCATACGGACTTGCACGCATGTCACGGTGATTGGCCGGTTAAACCTAAAATGCCCTTAGTACCAGGTCATGAAGGCGTTGGCGAAATCGTCGAAGTAGGCGAGCAAGTTAAACATTTAAAGCTCGGCGATCGCGTTGGCATTCCTTGGCTTTATAGTGCTTGTGGTTATTGTGACTACTGTTTAAGTGGTGATGAGAATTTATGTTTATCACAACAAAATTCTGGTTACTCGGTTGATGGTAGTTATGCAGAATATTGTAAAGCCGATGGTGATTATGTCGTTAAGATACCCGATGGTATTAACTATGTCGATGCGGCACCCTTATTTTGTGCGGGTGTTACCACCTATAAAGCGCTGAAAGTTTCAACTGCAAAACCCGGGGAGTGGGTGGCAATTTTTGGTATTGGTGGTTTGGGACATTTAGCGGTGCAGTATGCCGTTGCCATGGGCTTAAATGTTATTGCTGTTGATACGGGCGAAAATAAGCTAAAACTCGCTAAAAAATTGGGTGCTAGCCTTTGTTTAGACTTTAAAAGTGATGATGTTGTCGCCCGCGTACTTGCTGAAACCGGTGGTGTGCATGCTAGTATTTGTACTGCGGTGAGTAAAAGTGGTTTTGAGCAAAGTTATAAGGTTATTCGCCGTGGTGGTAAATGTGTTTTAGTGGGTCTACCTGCGGAAGACATGCCTTTGCCTATTTTTGATACCGTACTTAATGGGGTTAGTGTTATAGGCTCTATTGTTGGTACACGCAAAGACTTAATTGAGTGCTTAGATTTTGCCGCTCGCGGTAAAGTGAAAGCAATCACCATTGAGAAATCGCTTGAGGATATTAACGAGATTTTTGACGATATGCTTAACGGTGAAATTACTGGTCGCGTGGTAATGACGTTTTAATAGTGCTTGTTAGATGCTTAGCTGATTTTTATTAATAGCCGCTAACGTATTATACTAATCGGACCAATTTATTGATCACTTAGCGAGAATTAAAAGGTTTAGAGGCAAGGCATTGATTGAAGAGAATGGTTATTCCCTTGTCAAAATCAATAACGCCGTATATAGACCTTTTAAACTCGCCCTTCGGGAGTTCATTAGCAACCTGATAACATCACAAAATGAATGAAATATAGACGAACTATGTTTAACTCATTTTACTTGTTTTAAGCTGGCTAATGTAACTCTAAGCAGACCAATTAATTAATCCGTTTGGTATTTATATTGTTATAAGCCCTTTACTGTTACTTGCAGTGAAGGGCTTTTTTGTATTTGGCTGATTAACCAATGTTTTATCGATATATTTTTGATAGGTAAGGTCTTAATACTCTGAGTATTAGAATTGATGAAAATATAAATTAATTAATTTCAAACTATTTTCCCTTCAACCTCTACTTTATATAACAATGAAGCTTATGTTACCGAGTCACTTAACTAAAATGCTAATAACAAATAATAATGGGAGCCTTTGTGTTTGAAAGAAGCGATGAAACGCTCATAGCGCAAGCGCTAAAAGGCAAGAAATCAGCCTGGTTAACACTGGTAAAGCGTTATGAGAAAAATATCTATAACTACGCTTTACGTATGGTGAATAACCCCGCTGATGCTATGGACTTAATGCAGGATGTTTTCATGGCATTATTTCGTAATTTATCGAAATTTAGAGGGGAATGTCCCTTTAAAAGTTGGCTGTTTAAAATTGCCCATTACCGCTGTCTCGAGTTTTACCGACGTAAACGGCCGATGCAGTCTCTTGATGATGCCCCCGAGCAAGAAGACGAACAATCGTTATGCCTAGAGAAGGACTTGTTTTTAAAACAACAAAGCAGTGCACTATTACAAGCAATGCAATATTTACCGGTAAAACAAAAACTGGTAGTGGAGTTAAAGTTTTTCCAGCAGTGTACTTTTGAAGATATTGCTCAGCAGCTCGGCATATCAACCAATACGGCAAAGTCACAATTATATAGTGCACTTGATAAATTAAAACTGCACTTAAGCAATGAGTTAGTAGAAAAAGAAGAGGTGGAGTATGTCTGAGTTAACACCAGTTGATGCTCAATTGAGTGAAGATGAACGAGCATTGTTTAGTAAAAACCTTGCTGAGCAAGCAAGTCTTGAAGTAGAGCAAGAAGTGCCAAATTGGCACAGAGCACAGGCCTTTGAGCAACATTTTTCAACGGATGAGCATAAGCACAAAAAACTCATTAACTGGGGTGTTTGGTTAGGTGTACCAGCATTGTCTATGGCGTGTTCAGCTTTTGCTATTACGGTGGTGATGAATTTTATGCCCGGGCAAACGTTTAATAAGCAGGTTGTTGCTCAACAAGTTCTCTCTCAAGGCGTTACCGCGCTAATAGATGAGCAAGTTAAGCTAAAAGTTGCCGCTGAGCTAGCAAGTCAAAGTGATACGGATATAGAAGCCTTATTAAACCTTAAATTACGCGAATTTGCCGCAGAGCAACAAGTAATGTTAGCGAATTACCGCGCTGATTTAAGTACGCAACAGCAAAGTAGTAACCTCGCTTTAGCCAGTTATGTTATTGGCGCGTCGAGAAAGGAGCGCAAAGAAGATATGAGCGACTTTATCAGCTTTATTAATGCACAAAGAAAAGATGAACAATTGAGTCAGAAAATTAAATTTCAACAACTTGAACGCGAGATTGGCTTTCAACAGCTCAGCCTAAAGCAAATTGGCAACATTGAGCATAATTCGGCAACGCCTATTAACTATAAAGGGTAACTATAAAGGTCGATTGTTAAGGTTTGTTATAAAAGCTCAACTGAAAAAAGATAATTTTAAGTAAATATAATCAAGATATTACCGAGATAAGCCATAAAGGGGAAACTTATGATGAAAAAAACAAAGATATTTACCAAGCCTGCTGCGCGCAGTAATACGTTGAAAATTAAAGCAAGAATAGCGCTATTCAGCTCTACTATGCTATTAGCCTTCAGTGCTTATAGTGCACAGGGTACTGAAAAGTATGATAACTTGCAAAAACAACTCAGTATCATGAATGACATTATGATGTCATCGGCAAAAGGGCCACAAAATTCAGACAGGACTTTGATTCGCTCAATTGATAGTGTTTACTTACAAGGGCAAGGCGCAATCTTTACTATACAATCAGCGCATGGCGGTTCATCTCATCACCAGTTTTTTCAAATGGTATCATCAGTACCATCCGTACGCTCTGTAAGAGGTATTGAACAAATTGTTATTAGCAATGATGAAGATTTTGTTATCGCCTTTGAAGATCATGAGGATGAGTTTGCACATGTGATTGAAGTTTTTGAGCAACAAAGAGAGGGTGCTAGAGAACTGCATAGTGAGCAGCGTGACATTGCTTACGAAATGCGAGATATTGCCCGTCAAGAAAAAGACATTCATTACCAGTTAAAGCGTGCAGAAAAAAGTGATAAAGCTGATCTGAACACCGAGTTAAAAAAACTTGAAAAAGAACGAGTCACTTTAAAGGCCGATAAAGTTCAGCTGGATAAAAAAACCACTAAATTGAATAAGCAGCTCAAACAGCAAAAAGTGGCACAAACTAAAGCCAGAACTGCCCACTTTAGTGCTCTCAATAACACCTTAGTGGAAACGTTATGTTTATACGGAAATGGCTTACAAGCAATACCAAGCAAAGAGCATGTCAGTTTAATTATTAAAGGTGCGGGCACTAAACAGAGTAGGGGTTACAAAGATCAAATATTGGTCTTTAACAAAACAGATATTAATGCTTGTGCCAACAATAAACTTACCGTGAAAAAACTATTAGCCAAAGCGGATAAGTATCAATTTTAATCGCTAGACGCTAGTTTGTTGCCATAGATAGAAGCCATAAATATCACTGCTGATATTTATGGCTTCTTTATGTTTTAACGATGAGTACTTGGGTAGCTTATCGTTAAAGTCGTCAGTTCCAATAGATGAATGCTCTGAACTGGTAAGTTCATTAGTATTTAAGTAGTATGCAACTTTTCAATAAGTAAACTTTAGGGTGTTATCAAATGGGTAAGTTTGTATTACTAGTTATTATTATCGGTTTTGTGGTCTTTTATCTGATGAAGCAAAGCGCCAATAAAGAAGCGGCGCAGATAAACATTATGGCAGGTAATATGTTTTTACAGTCGAATAAAAGCGAGGAAGGGGTGATAGAAACAGCTTCCGGCCTACAGTACAAAGTGTTAACGCCAGGTACCGGCACTGAGCACCCAAGTGCATCGTCAAAAGTAAAAGTACATTATCATGGCACTTTACTTGATGGCAGCGTATTTGATAGCTCAGTCGATAGAGGCGAGCCACTTAGTTTTGGCTTAAATCAAGTGATTAAAGGTTGGACCGAAGGTGTGCAGTTGATGGTTGTTGGTGAAAAAACACGTTTTTATATCACTTCAAGCCTTGGTTATGGCAATAGCCCTGCCGGTAAAATAACCCCGGGTTCATTATTAGTTTTTGATATTGAATTGTTAGCGATAAACTAAAGTCGGTTTTGCACATCACGCTAATATAAAGACTAAGACTAAGACTAAAGCTAAAACTGAAACCTGAGCGTTTCAGCGCGCTATTTTGAGAAAAAGTGGTCAGTTGAGCCAGAACTAACTTAGCGATTAAGTTAGTTCTAATTTAGCGCTAACTTAGCCCTAACTTAAGCTCCAGTAGTAGCGTCGCTAAGCGTTCAATTTTGTTATTTGATAACTGGCGGTAATCAAAGTAAGGACAGACCACTAGCTTATTTACCCTATCGATAGCAAACTCATCATCTAACCACGTTAACTGACAATCCAACTTTCCCGAGTTAATCAATTTTTTTGCATGGGTTTTACCGCAAATAATGTGCAAGGTGTTTTGTTGTTTATCTACTTGAGGCGACAATAATGGCGCACTAAAGAGCAACGTGGTTTGGCTGTTGTTTTGCAATAAAAAATCATCACGGTATTTCTGCCAAGTTGGCGCAAGTTGGGTGAAAGGGAATACTTTTGGCTCTAAAGCAAACAACAACTTTGCATAAACATTAAATACCTTGCGCCATCCATTACCGCACGCTTGACCAATAGTGAAAATTTCACTTGTTGTTAACGGTGTGATGTTTGATAACTGTTGGTATTCCAACATATTAGGCCGGTTAGCAATGTACACTGCGAAGGTGAACTGATCACAGCCCAAGCCGATATTCTCTGCCATGTGTTTATTTAGCTTTTAATGTGAGAGTGAACTGAATGGTAATAGAAGCACAGTGGTATTTATACTGTTAATACCTAAAAGATAAAGAGAAGGCTATCCCCAGACACGGAAAGTGACCAAGCCAGTATGAACAAAAAACTCATGAAATACAGCTTAGGGGTTATAAAACAAAAAAGCATGTCAAAATGACATGCTTTTTAATAAGGTATCAGTCGCGATTAACTAAACTAATAAATGGTGAATATTTACTAAATCTTTTTTACCTTTGATGATTTCATCAGGCGTCAAACCAGAGAGTTCATGTGGGAAGACTAACCATTCTTCCGAGGTATGTATGAAGTAGTCAGGGGCAAAATCGACTTTTGAGTTTTGCGGTTTATACCAAGGGCAGGCAACACGAACATCTTTTGGCATGTTGTTGCGCATATTCTGTTTTAACTGCTTAATTAAAGCTTGGATACTACGGCCAGAATCAAAAACATCATCAACAATTAATAAGCCATCATCAGCATTGGCATTTTCGATAATGTAATGTAAACCGTGCACTTTAATTTCTTTACTTTGTTGGTTAATACCGTAGTAAGACGAGGTACGAACAGCAATGTGATCCGTTTCTACTTTTTTAAAATCAAAGTATTCTTGCACAGCGATACCGATAGGTGCACCACCACGCCAAATACCGACGATAAATTGTGGACGAAAGCCATCTTCAAATACCTTAGCAGCTAAACGAAATGAATCTTCTAATAATTCTTGCGCAGTAATAAAACGTTTTTCCATTGCCGAGGAAGCCTTTTGTTTAAAAATTGATAAGCGCTCATTATAACCTGACAAATAAAAATAGTGTACTGCTGCACGCTGATAATTGTGACAAACGTTGCTTAGTTGGCCAATGCGCGGTTATTAGGTAGCCATAGGCTAATCGAGTACTGGGCAATGAAAACTCAACGGCTAGTTGATGTTTACTTAGGTAACCTCAACTCTGGATAAGCAAAGTTACTCAAAAAGCTATTTTAGGCGATATCAGTGTTGGTATTCCTACCAATAACCAGTTATTGGCTACGTAATACCGCCTTGTTATCACCAAAACTATCAATATTGAGACGAATAAATAAACTTATAGCATAGGTGTTTATGCTATGTGGTTGATAATAAATAAGTACTTATAAAAATTAACATTCATTATCCAGAGTTGAGGTTAGGTATTGTCACCAGATCAAATAAAATAAACTTGGTAAAGTTAAAATTAACTTTGACCTTGGAGCTAACTCCAAGCTTTATACTGTATGATATTCAGTTATAGGCACGCTGCTATCGCGTTTAGTAAAGGACATATTATGTATAGAATTGGTGAGTTGGCCCAAAAGTTATCGGTATCGACAGATACCTTAAGATATTATGAAAAGCATAAGTTATTAACCGCAACCAGTCGCGCTGACAATGGTTATCGCTTTTATAATGAAGAAGCACTAAAAGTGATGCAATTTATTATTCGTGCGAAAGCGGTTGGTTTTAGCTTGAATGAAATTAATGAGTTATTATCAATTAAGGTTGATAAAGCCAGTCATAGCTGTGCTGACGTTAAATCGTTTACTCAGCAAAAGCTTGAGCAAGTGAATAATAAAATTGCTGAACTAGCGCGTTTTCAAAGCTCATTAGCGCTACTCGTTGATGCTTGCTGTGGTGGTGAAGAAGAAGCAACACACTGCTCAATTTTATCTGCTTTGGAGAATGTTGATGCTATTACTCAGTAATTTTTGGCAACTATTTGTACTATCCGCGCCGTGGTTGATGTTGGGACTGCTGATTGCAGGCATCATTAATGTTTATCTACCGAAAGACTTTTTAAATAAACACTTAGGCAGCGAAGGTTTATATACCACCATAAAAGCAGCTCTGATTGGCGCACCTATGCCACTTTGTTCATGTGGCGTTATTCCAGCTGCGCTAGCGCTTAGACGGTCGGGCGCTTCTAAAAGTGCTACCACCGCTTTTTTAGTATCTACTCCTGAAACGGGTGTTGATTCTATCTCGGTATCCTATGTATTACTTGGTCCTTTCATGGCCGTTATCAGACCTATTGCTGCTATAACCAGTGCCATTGTCGCAGGCGTATTGGTCGGTCGAGATAAAGAGCAAGACTCAGCGAAACACGAGATAAAAGAGCAAGCGAGTGATAATTCCTGCTGTGAAGATAAAGCCGAAAAAATTGAACAAAGCGCTTGTTGTGCTAAACCTGTCGTGGAAAGTAAAACGTCATGTTGCTCATCAAAACCTCAGGCAGCAACACAGCAAGACTTAGCACAAGTGTTAGCGAAAGAGTCAGTAACAGAGCCAGTGAAAGCGTCAGAGAGACTAGAAAAAGCTAATTCGACAGATAGCTGTTGTAGCACAAAAACAGCTGACCCTACCCAAACATCGGTAGTTGCCAGATTAAAGCAGGCGATAGCGTTTAGTTGTACTAAATTATTAAGTGATACCGCCGTTTGGCTTGTAATTGGTTTAGGTTTTGCAGCTATTGTGCAAACTTATGTACCGGTAAGTTTCTTTAGTCAGTGGGGCAGCGGCATACTGGCGATGCTTGTGGTTATTTTAGTGTCAATTCCAATGTATGTTTGTGCGACAGCATCAACTCCTATCGCCGCAGGCTTATTGTTGTCAGGGGTTTCACCAGGTGCAGTCTTAGTTTTTATGCTGGCGGGCCCTGCGACAAATATAGCGACACTTGGCGTTGTTGCTAGTGAGCTAGGCAAGCGCGCCGTGGTTTCCTACTTAACTGGCGTTATTGGCGTTGCCATACTGTTTGGCTTTTTAACGGACTTCTTAGTAGAACACTTTGATATTGAAGTAGCACCAATGTTGGGCGAGCACCACGAAGTACTACCTCAATGGCTGTCACAATCATTTGCCTTGATTCTGGTGTTACTATTAATGAGATTGTTGGTATTGAAATTTGTCCCTAAGTGGCAAGCATTAAGGAGTTAACAAGTAGAGTTAACTTAATATATGAACGCAAGAAAAACACAATAAAAAGCAGCTATCATTAGCTGCTTTTTGATTGTCTATTACTGCCGGTCACTTTCTACTAATAAATCAGTAAATTTATAACCAGTGAAATTAGTTATTACCTTGGTAACATAAAACAAAAGGCCACCAAGCATTATCATTGATGGTATTGCAATGATTGGGTAACTCAGTAAAGTCATACGACCAAGTTCTTCATTAAAAGCAACGGTCCCTGCCGGACTCGTTACCAGCCACTTTGCTAATATATAATTCATAACGGCTGAAAAAATAAACGTTAATGCTAATAAGTTATTAGCAAAGCCAATTTTAGCTTTAAATGCCTCAGTATTCCCTGATGTATAAAGTTTTTCATATATCTGATCGACCTTAAATATCGATTCATTCAATAATAATTTTGCGATTAAAGGCTTACCATACACACTAGAGAACACGACAAACACAGCGATTAAAGTCGGTATAGAGGCTTCTTTTATTGCGAGCCAATGAACACTTAGCTCAAACAATGCAATGCCACCGGTTAAGAGGGTACTTAAAAAGCCAAATACAGATATTAGGTTCATTGCTTTGGTTCGAAGGTAATCATAAATGGCATAACCAAGAGGAAATGCTAAAGCTATGATTAATCCTGCCACTACCCCTAAATACTCAGGACTGGAAAACTTCATTAGAACCCAAGAAGGTAGGGCTACATTAAAGATAATTTCCACGAAGGGTTTATTTTTCGGTTTTTCGGTTGTCATTTGTACTACCTGGATATTTATAAAATTTTTAAAGCACCGAAAACAAAAATAAAAAAGGAGAATTACTCATTAGTGGTAAAGCTTTAATATATGAGTTAATGGATACTTAAACCAATACTTGGGATTGTCTATTATACCTATAATTAACGGCCTCTGGGCTGATAACTTATCACTATTACCCATTTGTTCTCTCAACTCTTTAATTTGTTTATATTTCTATCTTTTCTTCACCTTGTTTAGTCAAAGCAGCTAAGTTATTAAAATAAACCAGGGCAAACACTGTTAATTTTTTATAGCTAATGACAACTTTCAGGTATAAAGAAACCGCAATGAAGCGGTTTCTTATCATAGACGTTGCTTTGTCTATCGCCAAACCTAAAAGTTACTAGCTATAACTAATGGAGTAAAAAGGCTTACTTATTCCACTCTAGTTAATCAATACCATATAGCCTTTATCTCGTTACATTAATAGACTATTTTCTCAAAGTACTCTATTAGCATACGTGTGTCGTACCCTATCAAGCTCTTTGCTTCCATACCAAAGAGCCTTTTTGATAGATAGCCCATATCTTTAATTTCAACTGTATCAGCTAGTATAACTTTACCTGCTATATCTTTGATTACATACCCGAATGACATGCGTGGAATATATAGATCTTTTAGTATACGTATTTCATGTGTGTTGAACCTAGTCTCACCAGCTAAATCAATATCAGTGAATGTAATATCAATAGTTACATCAGCTGCTTTAAAGTGGTCAGCTAATGCCTCAGCCAACTTCTTAGCTACACTCTGTTCGAAATTAGACTGTATACCAAAATTACCTGCATTTATATCAGTAAAATCACGAGGCTTAATCAATGTGACGGTAGCTAATCCATCAGTAGCTGCTACTGTTTCTGGTTTCACAATAGTGTTTGAGCAAGATGCTAGTAGCATAACTAGCGTTAGTGTTAATAGTTTTTTCATAATTTATCTCCTTCCTATAGGTATAGTATTAAACTGCTATGGTTATCAAAACTATCAAAATATGAATTAACAAGGTCTTTATTTGGTGGCGCGGGGACGTCTGGATCAGTTCTTCAATTGGCTTGTTTTATTGATTTGTTTTTTGTGATGTAAATTTAGCTAGTAATAAACTCCCGATGTAAATGGGGGCTATTATGACTACCACTCCTAAAAGGAGTTCTATATAGACAATTATACTCCTACCTAATAAAAGAGGTTGAATAATCACTGTTAAAAAAGGTAATAGAATAGAGCTATATACAATTAGCTTATCCTTTATTTTTAAAAAGTTAGTTATAAAAGCTAAAGGGAGCCCAATTAGTACAATAGCCAAAATTAATATTAGGCTGTAAAACTCAAGTAAGTGCAAGAAACTAGATTCTATGTGGTACTCCTGCGCTGCAGCAAAGCCATACATAGCAATTAGCAGATATGTAAAGTATACATTCGAAAATACGACATATAACATCACTTTGAATTTATAATAACTTTTCATATTTTTTTAAACTTTATCTATTTACATTCCATCCTTACACCTGCTGTCCCAGTACAACCAACAAAACCACAACCAGATTGTTTCTGTGCCCTCGGACCAGCTTCGCCAATACTAACAGGGGTTCCGTTGTTGTCGGTAGTACTCTCATCTAAATACACATAATTAACACTAAAGTAGACTGTATGAAAGTAATTAACAAGGACACTCACTGTTGATTTTTATAGTAAATGACAAATTTTTGACATAAAAAAACCGCAATTAAGCGGTTTCTTATCATAAACAATGGTCTGTCTATGGCCAAATCTAAAAGTTACTAGGTATAACTAATGGATTAAAAAGGTCTTAATTTGGTGGAGCGGGTGGGATATACCATATCCACCAATAAACTCCACCACGAATGGCCTACCTGTTGCTTTATAACGATATTATATTTTAGTTGAATGCGTTTGTGTAGCACTTTGTGGGAGGTTTGTGGGATCTATTCACTTATATTACATTTTAGGGAGTTGCACCTCCGACCGATTCTTAGGTGAGGTGTCGATTTCCAATCATGAGTAAAAGTCTGTGTAGCAAAGTTTAAAATTACCTTTGATATTTTAAATAGGGGGTAGCTAAATAGTTGATTTTTTTCGTATGCTTATACCACCCCCTCTTATTGTTCTTGATGATCACTTCATAAATAGCAAATATCAATTTGAATAGCTTGAAATAAAAGCACAATTTTTAACTTATACATTACAAAATATTCTGGATAGGAAGAACTTTAATAACAATATGTTGCGGTTATTAAAGTTAAATCACCTTAATATATGATGATATTTATTTCAAAATAGAGGTTTTATGAAAACAGATGCAAAATTATCAGAGTGTCGAAAATATAGGTATGCACTTTGGCGCATATGGGATGAAACAAAACCTTGTGTAACCATTATTGGTTTGAACCCCTCTACTGCAGATGAAGTAGAAAATGACCCTACAATAACTCGTTGTATTAACTTTGCGAAGTCTTGGGGTTATGGAGGTGTATGTATGGCAAATTTATTTGCATTTCGTTCAACTTTGCCGCCAGACATGAAAGCATCATCTGATCCTATTGGTAAAGAAAATGATGACTGGCTGTTAAAACTTGCAAACGACTCGGCTCTTGTTGTTGCCGCTTGGGGTAATGATGGTGCTTATTTAGGTCGGTCAGAGCAGGTTAAAAACCTTATTCCAGATTTACATTTTTTAAAAATGAATAAGTCAGGCGAACCAGCTCATCCATTATATCTAAAAGGGGATTTGAAGCCTCTAGCATTGATTAGTTAGGTAGAATCTTTTGAAACTTATTTTGAAGATACTTTTTATTGTAAGGTTTAAAGTTTGGACAGGTTGTAATATAAGCACAATTTTTTAATTAGTGAAGTGGCATGATTAGCCAATGTACTAGCAAGCTAAAACCAGATAACCCAATGGTTAAGATTATAAAGCTTGAAGTACTTAATCAATGGGATTCACCTTTAAGAGGATTAGATGTAAGCAAAGGCGGTTATCAGTTTGGTTTAGATTACTTAGCAACCATAAAGAAGAGTAACTGCAGCATTAAACAGGTATCAAGTAAACTTTATTACTTGCCTGATGGTACAGCTAACCACGGTAAAAAATAGAAAAACAAATCTACTTAACAGGAATACGAACCATGAACCTAAGAGGTATAGGTAGACAACTAAACAGATATTACAATAACGTATTAGATTTTGAATTTAATGCACTAGTTAAAGTAATAGTAACAATTGGTTTGATAGTGGCTGCCTGGTTATATGTAGTTGAGCTAACAAAGTCGTATAGATGCGATATGGACAATTACAATGAATACGCAGACTACGTGGATTTTATAGAAAATATTAAATTAAATAACCCTGGGTTTTGTAGTGGTAGGTAATCAATGAAAAAATTATTAGTTATGCCTCTTTTTATTTGCTTGTCAGTAACAGCACATGCTGAAGATAATACCAAGTTAGCAACAGAGCATGCAAGGTGTAGCGCTGTAGCAGCAATGACAGGTGACACACTGGTAACTACTGTGCACGCTTATTAATTAACAGGACACTCACTGTTAATTTTTATAGCTAATGGCAATTTTCAGGCATAAAAAAACCGCAACTTGTAAAAAAAGTAGCGGTTTTTTTATCATAAACAATGACTTGCCTATGGAAAAATCTAAAAGTTACTAGGTATAACTAATGGATTAAAAAGGACTTTATTTGGAGGAGCAGAGGGGATATACCATATCCACCAATAAACGCCACCACGAATGGCCTACTTGTTGCTTTATATAGAGATTATATTTTAGTTTGATGCGTTTGTTTAGCACTTTGTGGGATCTATTGGACTGTGTTGCGGGATAGGGAGCTGAACCGCCGTCTATTGGTTTTGGTGGGCTATATGCAGCTGATTAGGAAAAGAGTTACTTCCTTAGTTTTGGCAGCCTCTTTATGTAGTGGTGCCTTGATCTAACCTGTCTGCCAGGATAGTGATAGCTGAGTAGGGAAGTTTAAATGTCACCGGACATGACAGAGGTCTGTGGATATGTGCAGAGAAAGTTAATAATTACCACTCTACAGAGGTTAAGAATAATAGACTACGATGGGATTTAGATTGATTTTTGTGTCAATAAACCTCCCTAAGCTGAAAAATAATCACACGCTTTTTGTCAGCTTAAGTGCTTTGTTAGGTGAAGCTATTTCGCGAAACTACTAACTAATGGTGGTATATCTGGAAACTCCGGTCTTTTAGCTTTAAGCACCTCGTACTCTTTAGTTAAAGACCATTCTTGTAGCTGTGAGCTACGGCCTTCAATTATGAAAGCTGTTCCTCCGACCGTATAGTAAGGTGAGTTATACGCTGGAATTATATTGATCGACTGCATAATTGTAGCTATGTTATCGCTACTTTTAGGATCTGAAGCAGCGTAGTGTGCAGCTACCTTATTGCGCCATTTTTTAACACGGACAGGTAAATATTCAACACGCATAGTTGCCGTTTTATCACGAACTAATGATGGAGAACTTTTTATATCCTGGTATGTTGAACCATTTTCAAGAAATTCTTTCAAAGCTAAAAGTGAACAATAGTTTGTAAGATAAATACTGAATATATCAAAATTGGTTGTACCAAAACTATTAACGAACAGATCAGCCGTATTGAATAAGCTAATAGTTTGCGTTGGTCTAGATTTTAACTTTAGTTCACCCGTTTTATAACACTTATTCAACATTTCAGATGCTTCATTTATGTTTGCAGCACCATGGTTTAAATAAAACTTAAGGTTTTCATGCTGTCTTACATTCATTGCCTCACGCCATAGCAATTTCTGAACTTGCCTTATTTGAGGTAAAAGCCTCTCTTGACTACCTTCCTCGACTAATTCAATCATTTATAAATACCTTCTTAATTTTCTGAGTCACCTAACGCTTACCATGGTGGATTCTCAGTAATGGTTGAACCATTATTTTTATTCAATATTCATAAATGATCACATGGCTTAAAAGTATTATACATAAGAATAAAGTTAAATTTTGTAATCGACAGGGGAACTCTGTGTTGTTTTATGTACGCTATCGTAAGGATAAAATCATTAGAAAATCTATGGCGATAATTGCCCCATTGGGGGTTAGAAACTATAAGTTAGTTGTCAGGAACACTTAGCAACTATACAGTTACATATAGCAGCCTAAGAGTTTACTGATCTCTATTTCTTAAGGGAGATAACATATTTCAAAGACTCGCTTCCTTGATAAACATTTAATGACAATTTCAAATCTGTGACGGTGCTACGATCCGCCCAATATAGCCTTGCTTTTCCTAGGCTTTAAGCCAGTTATGAAGTTGCCTTTCAGCAAGAGGGATGTCAAACGTACTTTCTATGAAGCTAACTGCACGTAACTCAACATTACACCTATCAGCATTGAACAAGGTTTACGTATGCTAAGCGAATATGAAGCATTAATTTATCCTGCAGTTAATAGAGGTTGGTCAAAAAAAACTGCACCTGTATATGTAGAAGCCCACCATATAAAACCACGTTGTTTAGGCGGCGATGACACCGCTGATAATCTAGTAGTGCTTACCGCTCAGGAACATTATGAAGCTCATAGGTTACTAGCAGCAATCTATCCAGACAATCATAAGCTAGCGCATGCCTGGTGGTTAATGGCTAATAGTACTGGGCGACGTATCATCGAGATAAGTGCAGAGGAGTACGCAAAGGCTCGGAAGGCACACGCCCATGCCACGGGTGTATTTCATAAGGAGCTGTGGAATGATCCTGAATATAGAGCAGCTAGACCATCTATGTCTGGGGAATTAAACCCAAACTACGGCAACGGTCAGGCCCTCTCAGGTAGTAAAAACTTTTTCTATGGTAAGACACATGAAAAAGGTACCATCGAAATAATATCCCAAACTCATAAAGGTAAGGCTACTTATAGAAACATTGATGGTGGGGAGTTACGTAAATTTCTTGTAGGTGAACAACCAGATGGTTGGGAGAGTCAGATTAATGGTTTAGTGCCCGTTAAATCAAAAAATAATCCTGAAGATACTAAGTTTGTTCCTAGGGGGGAGATACCTTACGGGTACGAGCATGTGAACTCAGGTAAGACTGTATACAGGTCCTCGACAGGAGAGACTGGTTCTTTTATAGCGGGAGAGCAGCCTACTGGATGGATTCATATTAATTGTGGTGTATTGCCCTGGGACCAACTTCGTGTCAGAGAAAATCCTCAACAAATGGAAGCATGGAAGAATTTTAATGAAATCTATGAAATATGGGGTTCATCAAATAACCCTAGATATACCGTACTTCAAAGGTTAGTTAGGGAATCACTAGGACTAACAGCTAGTCTACTAAATATGGTTAAGATATTTAACTCAGCCGATAAGTTTCACCTTATAAAGTTAGCTCATACTGAGTGGGTTAAGAACGTACCTTCTTAATAAATCAACAAGGACACTCACTGTTAATTGAACAATCAGAGCCTCTCAACTAAGGTTAAATAACCTGCATAGTTAAGAGGCTTTTTATTATGGCCGTAGCAAGAAAACGTCAAATCAGTTTGCAAGATACTCCTTATTATCATTGCATTTCCCGATGCGTACGCCGTGCCTTTTTGTGTGGTGAAGATAAGCATAGTGGGCAAAATTTCGAGCATAGGCGGGCATGGGTTGAAAATAAGTTACTCAAATTAAGTGGGGTATTTGCCATAGATGTCTGTGCCTATGCGGTTATGAATAATCATTATCATGTGGTGTTGAGGGTCGACGAAGAGCAGACTAAACAATGGTCTATGGATGAAGTATTAATTCGTTGGCACAAGTTATATAAAGGAACTTTGCTGACACAGCAATATTGTCGAGGTGTACAACTAATTGAGCCACTGCTTGATATGGTTAAAGTGAGTGCGGAAATATACCGAAAACGGCTAATGAAAATAAGTTGGTTTATTGGAAATATCAATGAGCATATCGCGCGAGATGCGAATCGAGAAGATAATTGCACTGGGCGATTTTGGGAAGGGCGTTTTAAATCACAAGCC
Organism: Colwellia piezophila ATCC BAA-637; assembly: GCF_000378625.1. Lineage (GTDB taxonomy): Bacteria > Pseudomonadota > Gammaproteobacteria > Enterobacterales > Alteromonadaceae > Colwellia > Colwellia piezophila. Next base: position 50,684 of record NZ_KB905160.1, read on the forward strand.
TTACTCGATGAAGCAGCGCTTGCAGCCTGTATGGCTTATGTTGATTTGAATCCTGTCCGTGCCAATATTGCTGATACCCCTGAAGAGTCTGAATATACTAGCGTAAAGCAAAGAGTGAAGAAAGCAAAAACCGGCAAGCAACCAAAGCAGCTTTTACCTTTTGTTGGTAACCCGAGGGAAAATATACCCAAAGGCTTACCATTTGAATTAAGCGATTACCTAGAACTTATTGATTTAACGGGTCGCTGTATCCGCGAAGATAAAGCCGGCCATATAAATGCTAATCAAGCTAAGTTACTTAGTAGGCTAAATATAAGTCCTGAAAATTGGCTTACACTAAGCAAAGAGTTTAGATCTCTTTTCCATGGGGCTATAGGGCATGATGATGTGATTAGTGACTACTGCAAACACCAGTCATTTAAGCGACGACAAAACTTAAGTTGCTGCCAGCGGTTGTTTGCTTAACGTTTATTACGTTGTGAGCCATTGATGGCGTATTAATTGCGACGCTACTTTTATAGTGATTACAAATTTTAGACATAAAAAAACCGCAATTTGTAAAAAATAGCGGTTTCTTATCATAAACAATGACTTGTCTATGGCCAAATCTAAAAGTTACTAGGTATAACGGATAGATCAAAAAGGTCTTAATTTGGTGGAGCGGGGGTGTGGCTCACCTACAAAACATACCAGAACTTTTAATGTAAGTTGCTGATTAATAATAAAGTATTTAACTTGTTAAGGTGGAGTGTACCACCACTGTGTCCTTATTTCACCTCTGTTTTATCGTGAATAAAGAGTTTAATCACGTTTTTCGGACGGGGGTTCGACTCCCTGTTTTAATGGTTAATCTTGTTTGATGTTATGCCTGTTTTCTAATTATAGGTATAACGTTGTTTTCATATTTCAAATCGTCAGAATCAATATTCATTTCTTCAAACGTTGAACTAATAACTTTATTTAATATCTGCTCTAGTCCTCCTGCTCTCGCTATTCGTTTGTTTCTGGCTGCTCCGCCATAAATGGTTTTATTTTTATTTAAATACAAAGGGCTGCAAAATTTATCTTTCATCGGTATATCCTTAATATAGTGAGAACTCTTTTGATTAAGAATCCTTCGTTCATAATAATAAACATTTATGAATGTATTTATACACACAAGTGTAACTTTAAGACGTTGGTATCTATCCTGTAAGCCCTTATATAGTATGCTTGGTGTATTCTAGTCTTTATTGGTTTTTACAGGGGAAGGTTATGAGAACTAAACAGTATTACGATGATTTTGAAAAGAAAGTATCAGAAATAATTGATGATAAGAAAGCAGAAGATTTAGAGGTTGCAGACGCTTTCTTTTTACAGCAAATATTAGTTAGGCGGTTTAAATTAAAAAATAGAGGAGAGTTTGACGAACTAGTGAATATAAGGAAAGAAATTGAAAATTTAGCTGAACCTAAGTTTTTACCGTACCACCCTCATTTGGCTAGCAAGCTTGATTTACCTTATGTTGTTGATGCCGTAATGTCATTACTGCTTAAAGAAAGCCAAAAATCATTCTTTGAAGCTTTAACGACAGAGCAAGTCGAAAAGGAGTTGGTTGAAGAAATTTTAAGCAAACAAGATGAGCCTTTTGGATTAACCATTGATAAGGAGTTTGTTGTTCTGATTAAGCGTTTCCTAGAGTCGAACCAAGAAAGGTTTCGCTTGATAGTCAATGCTTTTAACTATTTTGATTTTTACAGTCCATTAGAAATGAGCATTGAAGTCGATTTTCAAAAACTATTAGCCATTTATCACACCGCATTTTATGAGATTGAGAAGTATCTTAGTTTAAGTTGTAGCGTAAAATTTACGATAAATGAGACTAACTGGTGTCACGGTTATGACTGTAATTATCCTGAATTAGAGTATTTTTATAAATTAGGATTTCCTCATTATCAGAGTAATGTAGACATCATTATCAATGAAGGGACTAACAATGATTATGATAATGATGTGGTTATCAATAACTATAGAACATCAAACTCTTTATATATAAGGCTACCGTTAAACGAAGCGCCTAAAATGCTGGATAGAAAAATAGAGAGAGCAAAAAACACTTTAAAGTATTACTACAAGCAATTTAATGTAAACGATGATGCTATTAAACAGTCTAATTTTTTCAAGTTTAAATCTCAACAGGCTTGTTGTGTATTGAAAGAATCTCGTTCGATGCTTAAAGTTATTTCATCATTAGCCACTTGGGATATTGCTAAACGAACACCAGAAAGCACCGTTGACGGTGCTATTAAAGAATTGTTGAGTGATATTGATAATATTAATCAATTATTAAAAGATTATGGTGTTGAAAAGCAGGTGATCCCCTATGCAAATGTCAGTTATAGAAGAAATTACGATGACGTTACTTCCTTGATCAAAGGTAATACAAGGGAGGTGGATACTTTCCTTACAGGTAGTGATTTAGATGTTATAGGTAAAAATAAATAAATTTAATCGTCCAGATGTTTTATGAGGAGGAATGAAATATCTGGACTCAAAAGTAGTTAACTTTTATCGAAATACGATATCAGTTTTAAAAGCTTGTCAAGTAATGAAAAATAAAGTTCTTGACGATGGGTTTGGTTTTGTGTTATCATACTAACACGCTTCATATAGGGATTTATTTAGCGATTGTTGGTTAAGGATTATAAACCCAACATTATGGTTAATCTGCGTTTAAGTTTTTTATAGCTTTTCTGTGAATTAGCCGCCAGATAGCGAACCAATGTTCGCAATTAGAGTAAACCCGATAAGGGTTACTTTTTAGAAAGATGAATTGATTTACTTATTAACAATAGGAGTATTAAGTTTAGAGTTTGGTTAATTAACACAAAATAGATTTTACTATGATTTGGTAACACTCGCCTATTTTTGGCTGGTTATTCGATTAATAGTTACCGCATTAAATACTAAAATGTATTGGTGCTGATATTGTGTTTTTATACTATTTATTCTGGCTTGATGCACTGAAAAATAAGTAACTATTTTATCTTAATTGGCGGTTTAATTGAGAGGAAAGTTATATGTCTACACAATCTATATCACACCAGTATTATACATACTCGCCCTTGTTTATCATCGGTGCTGCTTTGTCGTGTCTGCAATCCATAAAAACTACATTTCATTCTTCATATTTGAGGCACTTTCCATAGTGTCATTCCTGAGTTCGTCCGAACTTAATTTTTAAATAAAAAACAAAATAGAAAAAAATACACCCTATGGGTGGGGATTTTTGCACCCTAAATATGAGGAAAACAATATGAAATACACAACATTATACCGAGATCAACAAGAACTAATTAAATCTGCTCCAATGGGTAAGAAGGCTTTAAAAGTCCTTTTTGGTAAGAATCCTGTGAGCTTTCAAAGATATGCTCACACAATGAAAGATATATTTAATGATGGTTCTGAAGGTGGAAAAAACTCCATTAAACTTATCAATGAAGAATTACAGTGGCGTAAAGATGGTTCACCTGTCATTTTTTTAGAGACAAAAGAGCTTGCTAGCTACTTGTATGAAGCAAAGTTTAACTTTGAAGAAGACTTTAATGTAGCCCCTCCTTTTCAATCATTTGTAATGGCATTTCCTGAGCATACGATCATTAATGAGGTAATGCTAAAAAGTGCGCTTATTACCATTATGACCCGTAAGGAGTTTATCAATCTGTATGGGCCTTCAGTCACTACATTATTAGATTTTTTCAACACTGATTATGAAGATGATGAACTATGCATTAGCGTTAACTATACAACTGCAAGTGGTCGTGTCGACACTAACTTTAGTCACCTATCAAAACTCACTACAACATTAAAAAGAAATGCAATTAACCCACTTCCAAATAACGGCACGAATATGCTGGAAGCATTAACGAAAATAGCGCTTGGATTATGTGTTTATCACAGTGCTACTGATGGTGAAAAGCTTGAAAAAGGCTACCCAACTTTGGCTATTTCCTTACCTAAAGGTAAATCAAAGGGAAGCTATAAAGCCGTCACTATTCGCTCATTTAAGCAAAAACAAAGCAGTGATAATAATAGCAAAAGAATAATTACGCATCGGATTCCCCACTTTAGAAACCTTAGAGCAGAAAGGTTTTATCAAAAAGAGGAATACAAAAATATGAAGCGTGGATCTCGATGGACGTTCGTTAAAGAAGTCGATATTTACGGCAGTATGAATACCTTACTGAATTAATAGTGTTAAAAGTTTATGAAATATAAAAAGAATTACCCACAAACCAAAGGAGAAATAAATATGTGTGTATTAGCAGTAATGAAAGAAATGACGGACGACTATGAAAACTTTAATAGTGTTCGCCGCCAGTTGGCGACAACAATGATTTATTTTGTAGATATTAATATGTTGCAACACCGCAGCGATGAAATGAAAGCCACAGCAGAAATGCTTTTGTTGAAAAACTGCCTTGGAGCAAGCCGAGTGGAAGATTTAATCAATGATTTTTCAAATGAAGCTGATTTTATAGAGAATAACTTTGATGAAATAACGTCAGAAAATATTGATTCAGAACTTCTATTTAGATTACTGATTAGAACGCTTCGAGCCACCGTTAATCTTTTTAATGAAGTATTAGATACGTTCAACAACTCACAACAAACCAACCAATAAAGAGGATAAAAATATGGAAACTGTAGCGAAATATAACAACTTAGTAAACCAACACCCTAAGCATATGACATTAATTGAGACCTTATTTCATCAGGGTACATTAAGACAAATGTTAGTAAGGCTTTCTAAAGAAAAAATAGATTTTATGTCGATCCCTAATGAAGAAAATGGCTTTGCTTGCGTTTCTTCTAGAGATGTAAAAATGTATTCAAAAACAGGTTTTCGTTTGATTGAAAAAGACAAAATTATGCTGTTTGGACTTACCGAGTGTTTAGCTGATAAAGATATCGCATTTGCGAAGAAAATAGCCAAAAAGATTAAATGCAAAGCATTGACGAAATTAGCTCATTCAATAATTGAAGATTTTGAGTTTTCTTATCAACTTGAAGAGATGAAAAATAATGGCACAGAAATCATTCAACTTTAACAGGAACTTAACGCACAGGGATGTTGCATTTATGAGGAAATAATTATGAACAAGAAAAAAACACAAAAAATATTTAGGGAATGGGCGTTAGATTTTAAGGCTGTTGGCGATCTGAGATGCTATGAAAAATGGCTGTTTATATCAAATCAAAAACGTTATACAGATCAGGAGTTAAGTCTGATTTTCCTAGAATGTCAGCAAAGAATAGTAACGGATTTAGGGATAGAAGAATTAGGGCTACTTATCTCTAAAAAATATGCACAGGCAACAAAAGAGATATCGAATGAAGCTCAATGCGTGCTTCAACACATTCAACAACTTAAAAATAAAAAATAGGAGCATAAAATGAAAGAAAATATTAAATACATAGAGCAATGGGCGTTATTAAAGATTATTGATAACTATGAGATAGAAAATAGTATAGCAACTGATGATTTTGGATGGGTTGAGAAAGTTACAAACGATATATCAGTTACATTCCCTGCCAGTATTTTTAGAGCATTGCCAAATTATGCAAGATTAGAGGTAATTAAGGCTCTTGAGTGGTGCAGTGTGTTATCAATGGATAATATACATTATGTTGAATCTGAATTAAGAAATATAGAAGAGGCTTATGAAAATTACGATTGGTACATAGCGGATACAGCTCGTGAGGTTAAGCAAAACCTAAGGAGTTTAAATGTATAAATCACTAGAAGATAAAATCGAAGCTTTAAGCATTGATGAAATAGCGCTAATTGTCGATGAACAACCACGATTACAAGAGTTTGTACGTTGCTTGTTTACTAATGAACAGTATCAATTAAACCAACTGAGAATGCTTGATGCTCAAAATTACTTAATTGCACTAACTATTTTGAAAATAGTATACCCAGAGTGTAGACAAGTCTTTAGTAAACACTTTTAATTATATTTATAAGTAACACGATACAAAAAAGCCCGTTTAGGGCTTTTTGTCGTTCTGGGCTAGGATAAATATCACATTGATAAACGTGATGATTTCAGTTTGTTTTTAGTCGGTTTTTCTTCATCGTCATTATCATCAGACACATCAAGAATAATTGACTGTAATAACTTTAAATTATCTAACTCTTTTCGAACAAGTGATGAAGCGCTACCTGTAAGGGATACTTTTTTATCAGGAGTAAAAACATCAATTCCGCCTTTAATCTCGTTATAACCAATGATTTTTTGATTTTTAAGGGGGATCAGTGAAGTGAAATTTTTAGCACTTTTAATGATGTATTCTCCTAACCCGTCAGCGTGTTTATCTTCTAACTTTAATTCAAAGTCTAACTTATCAGGTACTTTATAAACGGGTGCAATAGAGAGATCTAATTTGTGTTTTAGCACTTTATGGCTAATGTATTCCTGTGCTGATCTAGCTTGCTTACAAATGCTCAACAATGCTTTTTTCTTATCTTTAAAGTTGCTTGCCCAGCCTTCTAAATATTTGGCGTGACTATTAAACGTTTGAAGTCCTTCCTCATCTAAACACAAAAACATTGTACTCGTCTCAGCAATAAGCTCTTCTGTAGCATAACCTATTGAATTAAATGGGTTCGAAAGTTTTCTGTCAAGCCTGCTAGGATGCCCCGTACTATGCGATAGTTCGTGTAGAATAATAGCGTAATATGCTTTGTCTGATATAAATTTTTTCCTTGGTGGGATAGTAATACAGTCGTCTTTTGGCGAATAGAAAGCTCTATCCTGATTCTTTTCAATGACAGGAACGCCCATAGCATCAATGATAACCTGCACTTTTTCAACAAATGCTAAATCTTCCATTTCAGGAGACATCACTTTATTTTCTAGTTCTTCTTGCTGTGCAAAATATTCACGCTCTTCAATGAATGATTGAGGCAATAATTTTTTGATTTTTTCAATTGGAAATACTCTATAGGGCTTTAATCCCTTTCTTTTTTGATAACCTTTTTCACGCATTTCAGTAAATGACATACCTTCTGTCTTTTTTTCAAAAATACTTTTGCTGATAGCTTTACCATCTTTTTTATATGTTTCTAGGTATTTAATTACTTGAGCGTCAAGCGTTATACCTTTTAGTGGTTTAGAAGGATCAAATATGTCTGATTTAGGAGGAAGTTGATCTTTATGTTGTTCAAGTAAGTCGGTAGCTTGTTTGAAGGTAGAGTAAATAGGGACTTTGGTAGCGTGATCTACTTGTGCTTGAAGTAGCATAATGATGTTAACACCATTATATTCATTATTATGGTGATTTACTGGAAGTTTGTTTAAAGCACTACGGTAAAAACTCACGTCAATATCACTATCTGAACTAGGCTTTTCTCCTTTTGGTTTTGAGAAGTAGTCGAACAATCTATCAAGTATTTGGCTTTGTTGGTCTATTTTTGCTGTAGTGCGTCCTGCACTCGTTCTAGGCTTTTTCATAAGCATTCCTTTTGTTAGGGGGTTACTTATGTCGTACCATTTATTCTACTTTTTCCAAGTGATTGAAAGTATGACTATTGTTTTATCCTATAACCTAGATGTTTTTTCTATTTACCCTCACTAAATTTTAAAGCTTGTTTTTGATCAAGTTGATGAAATTAATACTTGTTTAGTCCTTTTTTTAATATAAGAATCAATCCTTTTTTGGTATTGTATGGCCTATTAATTCATCAGTGTGAATTTACAAAATAGAATTTTATAGGATATAACTCAGTGGCTAAACCATCACCTAAGAAAACAGCAGCAAAAAAGAAAGAAAAATCATTTGAAGAAATACTCTGGGACGCAGCAAACAAGCTACGTGGTAGTGTTGAATCGTCAGAATATAAACACATTGTTTTAAGTCTGATATTTTTGAAATTCATCAGTGATACGTTTGAACAACAAAGAGAAAAACTCATAGATGCTGGGCTTGAAAAGCATATTGATATGGTGCCAGCTTACACTAAAGATAATGTGTTTTATTTACCAGAAAACAGCCGTTGGAGCTTTGTTCAACAAAATTCTAAGCAAGAAGATATAGCGCTTAAAATTGATACCGCCCTAAGTACCATTGAAAAGACCAACAAAGCCTTACAAGGCGCATTACCTGATAACTATTTTTCTCGTCTTGGTTTGGATGTCAGTAAACTCTCTGCTTTAATTGATGTTATTAATAATATTGATACTCTAGCTAATCCGCACGAAGATGTGGTTGGGCGAGTATATGAATATTTTCTTTCTAAATTTGCCATTGCAGAAGGTAAAGGTAAAGGCGAGTTCTATACTCCAAAAAGCATCGTTAACTTACTTGCCGAGCTTATAGAGCCATACAAAGGGAAAATATACGATCCCTGTTGTGGGTCGGGCGGTATGTTTGTGCAATCAATGAAGTTCATTGAGAACCATAAAGGTAATAAAAAAGATATTTCTGTTTATGGTCAAGAATACACTGGCGCAACCTACAAGCTAGCAAAAATGAACCTCGCTATTCGTGGTATTTCAGCCAACCTTGGTGCTGCCGCAAAAGATACTTTTGCCAATGACCAACACGAAACACTGAAAGCTGATTTTATTATGGCAAATCCGCCATTTAACCAAAAAGATTGGCGTGCTTCTGATGAGTTGGTTGATGATCATCGTTGGGATGGTTATGAAACACCACAAACAGGTAATGCCAACTTTGGTTGGATCTTGCATATGGTATCTAAATTGTCTGAAAATGGTGTGGCTGGTTTCATTCTTGCCAACGGTGCGCTATCAGGTGAAGGTACAGAAAAAGAGATCCGTAAGAAATTAGTCGAAAATGGCCTAGTAGAAGCGATAATCATCCTGCCAATGAAAATGTTTTATACCACTGATATTAGTGTCACGATGTGGATAATCAATAGCAATAAAAAAGAACGTACCGTTCCGCACGGAGATTTAACTCGCCATTACCGCTCCCGTGAAGATGAAGTGTTGTTTATGGATTTGCGTAAACACGGTGAAGCGTTTGAGAAAAAGTATGTTCAATTCTCTCCTGAAAAAATATCTGAAATTGCCGAAATATTGCATACCTGGCAAGAATTACGTGCTGAATCTGAATATCAAGATATAGCTGAATATTGCTACTCAGCCACAAAAGAAGAGATTGAAGGAAAAGGGTACTCTCTTGTACCAAGTAAATACATCGAGTTTAAGAACCACGATGAAGATGTCGATTTTGATGAGAAAATGGCTCAAATCCGTAATGATTTTACTGGCTTACTAAAAAAAGAAGCAAAATCAAAAACTGAACTTTTATCTGTATTTAAAGAGTTGGGCTATGAGATCACACTATAAGCGAATTGGTGATTATGTCACCCAAATAAAACTAAAAAATTCAGATGATGCAATATCTAATCTTAAAGGGATAAATATTAACAAGCACTTTATGCCATCGGTCGCCAACATTAATGGTACTGATCTGAGTAAATATAGAGTTGTTAAAAAGAATCAATTTGCTTTCAATCCAATGCACGTTGGTCGTGATGAAGTGCTTCCTATATCAATGTTACAAAGTGAAAGCTCGATCATTGTTTCACCTGCATACGTTGTTTTTGAAGTTAAATCCGAGGAAGATCTACTTCCTGAATATCTGATGATGTGGTGCAGACGTTCTGAGTTTGATCGTAATGCTTGGTTTATGACTGACAACAGTGTTCGAGGTGGATTTGGTTGGGCAGATTTTTGCGATATGGAACTCCATCTCCCATCTATCGAAAAACAGCGTGAGATCGTGCGTGAATACAATGTGGTTACTGACCGTATTACACTAAACGAACAACTGAGTCAAAAGCTAGAATATACTGCTCAAACTATTTACAAACAGTGGTTTATCGATTTCGAGTTTCCTATCACTAAAGAATACGCTGACTCTATCGCTAAGTTAGAATTAGAAGGGAAGCCATATAAATCTTCTGGCGGAGAGATGGAGTATTGTGAGGAACTTGAACAGGATGTTCCTAAGGGATGGAAGCTAGTTGATATAGGTCAGTGTTGTTCAAAAGTTATAGATAATAGAGGAAAAACACCTCCATTGAGCGCTGACGGAACAAAGTTCTTATTTGAGACATTTTTACTTGATAAAGCGTTTCCAAGTATAGGTGCAGGTTCGAAATATAAATACGTTGAGCAAGATATTTATGATAGCTGGTTTAGAGCGGGCCACCCTACGCATTTAGACTTACTCGTTGGCACTGTTGGTAACGGTATTCCTAACTGGGGCTTAGTGCCTAAAGGTAAGGATTTTTGTATTGCACAGAATATTGTAGCTTTACGGGTGTTAGAAGAGATCTCTCCTTTTTACTTAAATTGTTTCTTTAATACTCATTTATTTAATACTCAGTTTAACGCAAGAATTAAAGCAACTGCTCAACCTAGTATTAGGGTTAGTGATTTGAAAACTATTAACCTTTTACTTCCAAGTGATTCAATAATGAGCGCATTTCAATCAATAGTTCTGCCTATGTTTGAGCTAATGGAAACAAAAGTAATGGGAAATATTAGCTTGATAAATTTACAAGATTTATTGCTAAAGGCACTGGCTAAAAAAGGCTAATAAATGAAATTTACAGAAGAAAGACTTGAACAAGCCATTATTGAACTGCTAGGGAGCGAGGGCTATCCACATAGTCGTGGTGAAGCGATTGAGCGAACATCTGAAGATGTACTGATTAAGTCGGATCTTCGTGAATTTCTAAGAAACCGTTACCAAGCTGATTTAATCACGAATAATGAGATTGAGTCGATCATTCATAAGCTGGAATACCTTCCTGCATCAGATCTTTACGATACCAATAAAGCCATTATGAAGTTTGTCGCTGATGGATTTTTGTTAAGGCGTGAAGATGCAAGCCAAAAAGATTTGTATATTCAGCTTATCGACTATGACAATGTTAAACAATCATTACCGATAGTATTGAAAGAATTACAAGGTGTTGCTGAGGTTAGTCCAAAATACCTGCCTAGTGGTGATAATAATATCTACCGTATCGTTAATCAGATGGAAATACAGGGTTATGAGCTGCGTATTCCTGATGGGATCCTTTATATCAATGGCTTGCCGTTAGTGGTGTTTGAGTTTAAAAGTGCCATTCGTGAAGAGGCAACGATTTTTGATGCGTATAAGCAAATAACCACTCGTTATGATCGGGATATTCCTGAGTTATTCAAATACAACGCTTTGTGTGTGATCAGTGATGGTGTGAATAACAAGATGGGATCTTACTTTGCCCCGTATGAGTTTTATTACTCTTGGCGAAAAATTACGGGTGAAGAGAAGCTAGACAAAGACGGTATTGATTCACTGTTTACTATGATCAGTGGTTTATTTAATAAACAGCGTTTAGTCGATGTTATCCGTCACTTTATTTATGTACCTGACACCTCCAGTAAACAAGAGAAAATTGTTTGTCGTTATCCACAGTATTATGCGGCAACTAAGCTATTTTCCAATATTAAACAACATATGAAACGTGTTGATAGGCAAGGTAACTTGGTTAACGATAATGGCTTACGTGATGGTAAAGGTGGTACGTACTTTGGTGCAACGGGTTGTGGTAAAAGTTTTACGATGTTGTTTTTAACTCGATTGTTAATGAAAGATGTAGGGCTAGGCAGCCCGACCATTATCCTTATTACTGATCGTACAGATTTAGATGATCAGCTTGCAGGCACATTTACTAATGCAAAAGCTTATGTAGGCGACCAAAATATTATTAGTGTTGAGAGTCGAAGTGAGCTGCGTGAACACCTTAAAGGCCGTAAAAGTGGCGGTGTATTCCTTACTACTATTCATAAGTTTACCGAAGAATTAGCACTACTGACTGAACGTACCAATGTTATTTGTATCTCTGATGAAGCGCATCGTAGCCAAATTAATTTAGAGCAAAAGATTACCGTCACTGAAGATGGTGTTAAAAAGACTTATGGTTTTGCTAAATATCTGCACGACTCTTTACCTAATGCGACTTATGTTGGTTTTACGGGTACACCGATTGACGCAACGCTGGATGTATTTGGTGCAGTGGTAGACAGCTACACCATGACTGAATCTGTTTATGATGAAATTACCGTTCCTATTATTTATGAAGGCCGAGCTGCAAAAGTCTTACTAGATGGTAAGCAACTTGACCTCGTTGAAAAATATTATAAAGAGTGTCAAGACGCTGGCACGAATGAATATCAGATAGATAAAAGCAAAAAAACGATGGCGAGTATGTCTACCATACTAGGCGATCCTGACCGTATAAATACGATAGCTAGAGACTTTGTTGAACATTATGATAATCGTGTAGAAGAAGGCTCTACTCAAAAGGGTAAAGCTATGTTTGTTTGTAGCAGCCGTGAAATTGCTTATCAATTCTACCAAGATATTATTGTGCTTCGTCCTGAATGGGATGAAGTGAAAATATGTGAAGAAGGTTCAACTTTATCAGAAAGTGATAAGAAAAAAGTTAAGCCGATGGAGCGAGTTAAAATGATTATGACTCGCAATAATGATGATGAAAAAACACTATGGCATAAGGTCGGAAACAAAGAGTACCGTAAAGAGTTAGATCGTCAGTTTAAAAATGGTAAATCTAACTTTAAAATAGCCATTGTGGTGGATATGTGGTTAACAGGCTTTGATGTGCCGTTCTTAGATACTATATATATTGATAAACCACTGCAAAAGCATAATTTGATTCAAACTATCTCTAGGGTGAACCGTAAGTTTGAAGGAAAAGAAAATGGTTTAGTGGTCGATTATATCGGCATTAAGAAACAGATGAACTTAGCCCTTTCTCAATATACGGGCGGCCAAAAGCAAGATATTGAAGATATTAAACAATCAGTGATTGTGGTGAAAGATCACCTTAGTTTACTTGATGGTTTATTTCATCAATTTGATTCAAAACCCTATTATCACGGCTCCCCATTAGAGCAACTACAATGCTTAAACGCTTCTGCGGATTTTACGCTAAGAAGCAAGAAGTTTGAAAAAACCTTTATGGACTTAACTAAGCGGCTTAAATCTGCTTATGATATTTGTGTGGGTAGCAACGAGTTAACTCAAGATCATAAAGATAAAATTCATTATTATTTAGCGGTTCGTACCATTGTTTTTAAAATTACCACGGGTGGTGCGCCTGATGTTGATCAAATGAATCGCAAAGTACGTGATTTAGTTAAAAATGCATTATTAAGTGATGGTGTTGAGGAAATATTTAAACTTGGTGAAGATAGTGGCGGCGAAATTAATATTTTCGATGCTGATTATCTCGCTAAATTAGAAGTGATTAAACAGCCTAATACTAAGCTTCAATTACTTCAGCAGATGCTTGCCAAAGCCATTGGAGAGTTTAAAAAGACCAATAAAGTTAAGGGTGTAGATTTCTCTAAAAAGATGAATATGCTGGTTGAAAAGTATAATGAGCGTGAAGAAAAAGACGTACTTAGATCTGAAGTGATTACCGATTTTTCAGATGAGATTATCAACCTATATAACGATCTGCGAGAAGAAATGTCTTCGTTTAGTGAGATGGGCATAGATTTTGAAGAAAAAGCATTTTACGACATTTTAATATCATTAGCTCATAAGTATGATTTTACTTACCCAGAAGATAAATTACTGGATCTAGCGAAAGAAGTAAAAGCGGTTATTGACGATAAAGCTCAATATCCAGATTGGAATAAACGTGAAGATATTAAGGCGGATCTTCAATTTAGTTTAATCATTTTGCTAGATGAGTGGGGTTATCCACCTATAGACCGTGATGAAGTATATAAAGAAATTTTTGAGCAAGCTGAAAACTTTAAGCGCAATGTAGCGTAGGTGAAAATAATGACGATACCAAAGCATAATGAAATACGATTTGTAGCTTTAAAGACCTTGCTTGATGGTGAAGCTAAAAAGTTAAAAGAGTTAGTAAAACCAATGGCGTTACATTTTAAACTTTCTGATGATGATGTTGAAAAAATGTATGAATCGGGTAATGGACCCGTGTTTTTGGATCGAATCTCTTGGGCTATGAGCTTTTTAAGTTTAGCTGAATATATCGACAAGCCTAGGCGTGGGGTTTATCAAATCAATGACGCTGGGCGTTTGGTACTAGAGCGTGAAGATGCTCAAATGTTTCTGTATAAAGCTAATACCAAGCGAAAATCTAAGCCGAAAGATATTGATGATATTACTGATCTGCAAGATACAGACAAAACGCCATTACAGCTTTTTTCTGAGTCATTTGATGAAATTAAAAAATCTATTTACGATGAAATTTTAGAAACTGTGCTTCGTAAATCTCCACGAGATTTTGAGCATCTTGTCGTTTCTCTACTTGAACGGATGGGCTACGGCGGACAAGTTAAAAATGCTGGTCAAGTCACTCAAGCGTCTAATGATGGTGGAATTGATGGAATTATTAAAGAAGATTTACTGGGTTTAGGGCGAATCCATATCCAAGCAAAACGTTATGGTATAGGTAATACCGTAGGTAGGGATGAAATACAAAAGTTTGTTGGTGCATTGGCTGTTGCACAGTCGAATAAAGGGGTATTCATTACCACATCATCTTACTCTAAAGGTGCTCACGAATACGCTAATAATCTTAATGGCACTACTGCATTAGTTTTGATCGATGGTCAGCAATTGGCACGATATATTTATGATTTTAACTTGGGTATGCAAATAGAAAAAGTCATTGAAATTAAAAAGCTTGATAGTGAGTTTTGGGACTTAATGCAAGACGCATAATCCGTAAATTCTTTACCAGAAAAAGAAAAATCTCTGATTTTTCAGTGCTTTTAATCTCTTCTCCTTCATCTAATGAAATACCCACCGTATCAGCATCTTAAACACCTGTTCTAGCCCTTATCAACGAAATAATAGGTAATGGGCTAGGTGCAGTAATAGAGTATCTAGAATCCTTTAATCTGTGCATCTCGTTATATAAATTACTAAATTCTATTATTAAATATATTATTAATTAGCTCTGGTATATAAGGGGGTGTGTTAGGTGTGTGTGTAATAAGGTGTTTGGGTGTGTGCAATAAATCTGGGGTGTGTGTAATACGGTGTTTGCTATTGCAAATTGTTTTTTTAATGGTTTACTAAAATAACAACGAAAAAAAGAACTCTGGAAAGTTCTTAGTTTCGGAAAATCTCGATGCAGCGAGATATAATCATTATTAGCATATTTTTATTTATACTCAATAGCTTAATTGTAAATTATATTTTTTCTCACGAGATAGCATAATCAAATCAGGAGGAAACATATGCTATCAAAACAACTTTTTCTAAGACTACCAAGAGCTTGTGTAGTTAATAACTCAGATGAACAAGCACTACTTTACCCTAAAAATTTAACACCATTTGAATTAAAACTGGTGCTATCTATTCTTGCTCAAGCCAATATGAGTAATGAAAAAATCATCGAACACTTTGATATTTTACTTAAGGATTTTAAAGCAGAAGACTCACTATTTAGCTGGGTTAAAACATCAATGTTAACGGTGATTAAGATAATTAACGGGATAAAACACCCATTTATTCATAAATTAAAGTGTGAGAATGGCAGAATAAATATCACTTTAAGCAGGCTCTACCGAACTTTAATTGCTCAACAATTATTGGATAAAAAACCCGTAAATGTCGAGCTTGAACCGTTAATGGCATACAAGAAAATATCATCTATCAAATTACATATTCAGGTTAAAGGCTTTTATCCATACAAGGCTAATTTTTATTTTTTAGTTGAGTTTCTAGGGGTATCAACCAACCAATGTAGAAAAGAACAGATCCGCTCGATTAAGAACAAAATTAGAACCTTGAATAATGTTGCTGATTTTAAGTATCAACATCCCGTAGAGATCTGTGCTCTTGATAAAGAAGGTGATTATGACTTTAGCATTTACAGGCTTAGGGATGGTGACTGGATTTCAGATAATATGAAAAAGAGAAAGCCAGGGAAAAGGAAGAATGTTGGCAATGTGGAGCTACTAAAGTAGTGCTATATATTTTATAAAAATTGACATTTCATCTGATTTTTTCTTTCAAATGGAGGGTTTGATTAAAGGCTGACATTAAAAATAGGTTGTGATTTTAGAAGTGATTTTAGAAGTGATTTTATAATTTTTATAATTTTGATATGAGATCTTGATTTTATGATGTTATCAATTGATAATAGATATAGACTTATCAATTGATAACAAGGAGCTTGTGTGAGTTGTTCGGTAAATGAAGCTTTGATCTGGATAAAGGATGCGATAGCCGCAGGCCGATTTACTCTAGTTCCAAGATCAAAAAACAACCAAGGTATTATAGAGCTTGGTTTAACAAGAGAAACATTAAAAACTTTAATTTGTAGTTTTACACATTTAAATTATTGTTCAGGGCCAGAGCAGGATAGAGACCGTCCAGACTCTGGCGAAGTGTGGTTGTACGGTGAAGATGTTAATGGAATCGAGGCATATATTAAGATAAAAATTTATGTCGTCAATGATAAACAGTATGCAAAATGTATATCGATCCATCCAGCTAATCGTCCAATGAATTACACAAATAGATAAGAGAATAGATTAATGAAAAATACAAATGAGGAGCTAGATATGAATATAAAGCGTGTTTGCCCTTGCTGTGAGAGTTTAACTAATCAAGAGTTAGTTAAAAACACTGAAGAATATAAAGTAAGGAATGAATTAATCTTAGCGGAAAGTTCGTTCTATGTTTGCTCGGTTTGTGAAAATGAAATCGAGGATGATAGTGTTACTGATCCACTTGTTGAAGTTTATAGAAAATATAGAGATATTAAAGGCTATATACACCCACATCAATTGGTCGAGTTTAGACAAAAATATGATTTAACTCAAAAGGAGTTAAGCCATATGTTGGGTTTTGGTGCTGTGACCTTAAGTAGATATGAGAATGGATCATTACAAACTGATTCTCATAATATTTCTTTAGAAATGGCTATGCAACCCAATTCATTAAAAATGCTAGTGGAACGAAATCAACCTATCTTTAGTAAAGATAAATTGGAGGCACTTTTAACCTCGTTAGAAAAAGAGTGTGAAAACCTTTACTGTGGTAGTAGTAATGAAATATCTCGCCAACTAAGTAAGTCTAAGATAAATGAGTTTTCTGGTTACTCGGAATTACAAGTATTAAAGCTAATTGAGCTTATTATCTTTATGTGTAGTTTTGGAGGAACGTTAAAAACCAAATTAAATAAACTTTTGTTCTATAGTGATTTTTATGCATTTAAAGAATCTACTAGGTCTATGACAGGTCTACAATATGTACACCTCCCGTACGGGCCTGTTCCTGATAATTTTGATTTTGTCTACGCTCAATTACTCAAAGAGGGTGTGCTATGTAAAGAGGAAATATCTTATCCGAATGGTTATTTTGGTGAAAATTACGTATCGAATCGGGATGTGGATTTGACAATGTTCAATGAAAATGAAAAATCAATATTAGAATTGGTGCAAGCTAAGTTTCAAAACTATTCATCTAAAGAGATTACTGATTATTCTCACGAGGAGATGGCTTATAAAGAAACTGTTTTGAGTGAGGTTATTAGTTACAAATTCTCTGAAGATCTGAGTGATTTACAATAACCCACTTCATAGCTCTAGAGACTAATTATCCCTAGAGCTATAGAAATGCTCTACTAGTTATTTATATAGACCTCCCTATCTAAATATAAATGAATCAATCATTATGCAGTATGAGATCTTATTAATAGTTTTTTAACGATTGATATTAGCTTTATTATGGAGTATCAATTTTATTATTTCTTTTAGGATAACATTTACTTTTAATAGGCTTGAATTCATTCATTTCATTTTTAATATCATTTAACACTAATTGACGCTCCTCATCTTCAAACACAATTGGCTGGCTACTATTAGTTGTTTTCTTAATGGGCTTAAATGAACTACTCTGCTTGGAAACCTTTAACTCTTCTGATGTTTTTTTATCTAACTCTGCAATAGGATAGCTAATATATAGAGCCTTATAAAAGTTTTTTTCTTCAGTTGTTTTTGCCTGTTCCTCCATTGCATCAACCAGTATTGAAATGTCACTTTTTACTACTAAATTATTTCTAATCGCTGTTTTTAATTCATCAAATGTTAAATCACCTTTAATTTCTTTCAAGTCGGCATAGGTCAATTGATGTGGCTTATCAGGTTTAACAAAAAACAACAATTCGGGATCTTTTTGATAAGCAACTTTCATCATTCGTTTTAAAAATTCAGGGCTTGAGTTGGTAAGGGTTGCACCTTTCCAACCATTTTTCAAAGCGACACTGATTGAAAGAGTTAAATCGTGATCGTTGGGTGTTGAAGGGCCAAACCTTATCAAGTCTTTATTACTTGATAGTCTGAGGTTGTAATTGTAAGGACGGGCTGCAATGTTCTTTTTACCGAAATAGATCAGAATATCGTCATTAGCGTTGTTCTTGCGCTGTTTGTAATACTTGTTGATTTGCTCAATCTGAAAATCCAGCATCTTACGCTGTAGCTTGTGTGTTGAGCGTAGTGAGGGTGGTTTTTCTAATGTATGAATGAAGTTCGGGAAACGCTTTTTAATCTTACCTAAAGTCATAGAACTGGATATTTTACCGCCTGAAATGGTTTGTCCTTGGTAGTGAAAGGCTATGCCCTTATTCTTGCCCGATTTAGCGTGTTTTAATAGCTCAATGGTGATGCCTTGCTTTTTAACCAAGTTAATAAATTCATCTTCATCATTAGCTGAGTTGTAGAGAGTAAAAATCGTCTTTTTTGCTGCTTCAAGCTTTTGATTAACTTCTCCATTTTCTGCTAAATTCTGCAGGGCTTGTTGATATGAGTGTTGCTCGGTAATTTCCGCTTCACTGTGATAATTATCTTCCATTAGCAGGTCATAAGATTTACGCTTGAGTTTGGTCAACGGTGAGTCTTGCTCTTTAGCTACGCTGAGGTTTTTCTGATAATTGTATTCCGCTTCCAATTGACGGTTTTTCATTACCTTCGCCATTGGATCGTTAGCTGGTCTTATTGCATTAGAAACATTTTTTCCAGTGAGAGTTAAGTTATATTTCAACTCTATTGCTTCGCACGATGCTCGCATAGCTCGCTTTGAGTTTTTTACTCGCTGATAAGTGCCATCAGAGCTAAAACTTGAACGAATAAAGTGAAAATGCAGCCTACCACTGTCTTTTTGAGGGTAGATAACATAAGGGGTATTTTCCATATCGTATAGGTCTGATAAAAGCTCTACGCTGATTTGAGCTAGTTCTTCTTGGCTGAAACGAGCGTTGTCCTCATCTTCAAAACTGATCATCTCGTGTGCATACAACTTCTTTTGGAGTTTATTGCTTGAAAGGCTTTGATTGAGCGTAATCTCATTAATAAATTCACGCATAAAATCTTGATATGCTGCTGGGTCTGAGATGTTGATAATACCAAGGTTAGAGATTGCTTGTAACAATCGAGGGTTATCTGGTGAGTTAAGATACTCTTTTGCTACTGTGTTATATCTAATAGTATTTCTAAGCTGTTTAACTGTTTCTCCTTCGTGCAAAAGTTTTGCTATGGCCATTATTTTTTCCTACTAACGACAAAGGTTTTTAAAACTTTATTTTTGAGTGTCGATATTTGTATTGCCAATTTTTTTAGCTGAATTGTTTCAGACTCAGTAATGGTTTTATTTCTATTTGATGTTCTCGTTATTTGGTTCAAATTATTGCCGCAGCATTTTAATTGCGTCAAAATTTCGAGTAGATAAATACTGTCTTGAATAATGATCTTAGGTGCTTCAATTTTCTTCTTGTTTCGTAGTTTTTCGACTAACTCAAGCCAAGTTCGTGCTTTAAGCTGTATTTTTGTTTTTAGTAGTGACGCTTTTTCTTCATCAGTGCAGCGTATGACAATTTTTGTATTGTTGTTTCTCATCTTTATTAATCTCCAAATGTAATGCGGATATTAAGACTTTTAAATGGTGAGTAATATTTAAAACAAGTGGTTAGAGGACTGGTCCCTAACCTCAACTTACCTATTTACTTTTAGTCTTAAACCCTTATATCCAGAAGAGCATATTTTTTATCATTGTAAAGAAAAAGACTTGGGCCAATTGTTAACTCATTTATTTATATCCCTTGTAATAGTGTATTTCTGTGATATCACAATTAGATACACAGGAGAAAAATAATGAACAAAAAAGAGAAAGAAAATAAATTGGTGGCTAACGCTGAAACTGAATTACAAAAAACACAGCAACTTGTAGAAAGTGATTTTGTAAAAACACAATTACAGAGCTTTGTGAATAATAAGTTGCGTCAAGATATTATAATACGTGATGATTTACTCAAAGATGATAGAGAAGTTTCTGATAAGTTACTTGATCGCATTGAGGGCAGAGAAGAGGCTTTAAACTCCATTTTACTTGAAATTAACGACACTGAAGTTCAGTATCATAATGCGTTAAGCCTGTCTAAAATCTGTTTAGAAGCCTTACGAGCCGTGAATCCAGCAAAAGCCGATCAATTAGAGAATAGCGTTAGAATGATACAGAAAGAGAAAAAATCTCAAAATAAGAATAAAAGAAAGTAACGGTAAGTCTTATTTATAAAGACTTACCTTATTAGTGGTAGTTAAACTCAAGAAACCGCTTGTGGAGCCTTTCTTGGTTTTCTGGGAACTATTACTGGCGGTGTTACTTTTAATGATTGAATCTTAAATAATGCGTTGTGTAAATGTTTATCACTGTAAATGCTTTTATTCATATCTATCAATGCATTAGATTGCTTACTCATTGTGTTTGTTATTCTAAACTCCTTCCACAGCTTAAAAGGCAATATCTTTTTTATTTGTTCATCAGATAAAGTGACATATCGATCTATTTCTACTTTTTTAAGGGTGATTTTATAGTCTTTACCATAACGACCCAGTGTTTCATTATCTATTTCGTGTCCCATCAATTCTGCCGTCATTGCAGGGTTGCTATCAGCTTGCTTACGTTCATCGGCAAACGTATGGCGAAAGCTATGAAAAGACTTTCCCTCTGATTTTATTTTCAGCGCTATGAGGTAGCGGATAAAAAATTTACCAGGGTTATCTCCGTAACCATCTCGACCTTTTACAATATCTGGGAATAATAAGTTGCGATGCGTAATATTCGCCTCATAGCAATTTTTTAACTGTTGAACGTATTTAATGAAGCCTAAACGCATTAATGTTTTATGAACAGGCACTTTGCGTATGCAGTTAATCGTTTTAAGTTTTTTGTCTTCTTCTTCATTAAAATCAATTAACCACGTACCATTTTCAGTATATATATCATTGAGTCGAAGTTGAGATAGCTCTCCTGCACGAGCACCAGTGTAAAGAGAAAGTAGTGGAACCCAGTATTCATACGTGCGGTTATGTTTGCCTTTGGTGTATTTATCCGAGCCGAATATGAGAGAAAGATCATCTATTGAAAAACGTTCACGTAAGTCTTTAGTTTTTGATTTTTGAGCTTTATCTTTAACCCGCATTTTATCAAGAATATTAATTTTTATGTATTTTCGCTGAACAGCCCAAAGAAATACGCTTTTCAAGCGTTCGATGTTTTTATTCACATTGATTGACGGCATTGGCTCAAATGAGCTTTCCATTGCGATAATCTCTTCTATAGATTTATCCCGAAAAAGGGGTGATTTTTTACGATTTCTTGGAAGTTTACGTAGCGTATCAATATACAAATTAGCGTGTGGATAATCTAATTCATCAACAAATTTGTCACCGACAATATCAATAAAGGTTTGATAACAAGACAAGTTCATTGTGTGCGTCTTTTGGTGTTTCCACTCTTTACTTTGTTCATCATAAAATTTATTACATAACTCTGAAAATTTAAGCATAGACTTCGGCACAATCACAGGTTTTGAAAAGGCTTCAAAATCTTTAAGTTGAACATCTTCATTACTTTCTATTAGCTTGAGTAGCGCAGAAAAGTTATGTATATCCTCTTCATTATCCAGTGATATCCCTTCTAAAATAATGTCGTCCGTTGGACTATCAGGCGCATCTGTTCTTATTGCAGGAGTTTTACCTGTTTTTATTTGACCATCGATCATTTGAACTAATGCATTACCTGTGCTGTTACGGCTCGTTTTCGCTTGCTTTGTTAGTTGTGCAGGTGTTTCTGCAAGCGGTGTTTTTTTCTGTCGCTTAACGACCAATCTCGCTATGTTAACCGCTTTCGATATACCGCCAATAGAAGAAGATAAAATAGACTGTTGTTTGAATTTAAGTTGAGCAATATAAGGTGCTGGATCTGATAGGTGCGGAGAAGAAAGTAAATCAATGATAGCAATGAAGCGATTAATTTTATCAACCGTGTTTAAATCAATATCAGCAAGAGAGTAGGGTTGTAATGCTTCAATATGTTCAAAAGCATTCTTAATTCGATTCTTACGCTCAAGTAAGAAAAAAAGCTGTTGGGTTAATTGTTGATCGTTGATTGCCTCAACTGCTCTTTGCTTGAGCATCAATTCACGCTGTATTGATTCATCTAATTCATTAAAGCTTGTTTTGGTCTTTTCCATTCTTTTTATACTTTCCCTGATCTCGGTAAATAATAAATCAAACATTACTTTATGTTGTCGAGCGTCCGTTATTGCCGTTGCTCTACATTTTGTGCGTAAGCTGATTTTTATTTCTTTTTTAGCGTTAGGTATAACGTTAAGAATATCTAAAGGTGTGCGTTGGCGAAAGTAAAAAGTGTGGAATCTATTAAGAAAGATAAAATTGTTGTGTTGCATCGTGTGTACCACCTAGGTGTAGCACTTGCAATAAAAGCGGGTTTTGATGGGGTACGTTTAGAAAGTGGATAAAATAAAGGGTTATAAATCGTTGATTTATAACCCTTTATTATCATTATGTGGTGGAGCGGGGGGGAATCGAACCCCCGTCCAAAAAGCCTACATCCTCGGTACTACATGCTTAGTCGCTTATTTATTTAACCAATTGGACGCCAAGCGACAGGCTTCGTCATGGTGAGCTTAATACTATTTCGCGGTTCAGCCTTAAGCATGCTTCCCTCGCTATCCTATTTGGGGTGACCATCGATCCTCTAACCAATAGGAGAGATTTAAAGGCGATGGCTAGCCTAAGCGGCTAGTGCGAACGTATCGTCGTTAGCAATTATAGTTTTTACGGCTTTTTACCAGGCAAACCGCCCCTGGGCATGCACCTTGGGTTTCATGAATCTTGTCGAATCCTAGATCCGCCCCAAAGTTTACTCTTTTCTATTTCTTTTCTAACAAAGGCTCGATATGCCTATAAACACAGTATACAGCGCTTAACTTGAATAGACAACGTGGTAATTTTTAACCACTTATCTAAATAAGCAATTTAACGGTCTAAATTTTTGTTCTTCATTAAACGTCCTTTATCAACAGCCCATTCTCTGTCTTTTATATCGGAGCGCTTGTCATGATCTTTTTTGCCTTTACCCAGATAAAATTCGAGTTTTACCCAACAGGCTTTCCAGTACATCGCGGTTGCAATCAATGAGTAACCGTCACGTTCAACAGCAGCGGTAATTTTCTCTAACTCTCTACGGTTAAGTAATAATTTTCTATCGCGGTTTGGATCACAGACCACATGACTAGAGGCAGCATTAAGTGGCGATATTTCAGCTCCTAATAAATAGGCTTCACCGTTTTTAACATGTACGTAACAGTCAGAGATATTAACTTTACCACTTCTGATGCTCTTCACTTCCCAACCTTGCAAGCTCATACCACCTTCAAATTTATCGGTTAGGCTGTAGTTGTGCCTCGCCTTTTTATTTAAAGCGATGGTATTGCTGTTAGATTTATTTTTAGATTTTTTCTTAGCCATCTTTATCTTCCATTCCTTTGCCGCAATAAGCAGCAAACGCGGTGATTATACTGAGAATAATTTGCTTTTACATAATAAATTTATCATAAAGATAAAAATTAAGAGAATAATGCGCTTTTTGTGGGGTTTTGTTATCATACCACCCATAGAATGGGGGTAATATGCGGAGTAACAATGCCAACCATAAGTCGTAGTGCGTTAGTAATGCACAGTGTTGATCAGATGTACCGATTAATTAATGATATAGCTGCTTATCCTAACTTTTTACCTGACTGCAATGACAGTAAAGTAATTAGTCAGGATGAGAAAACGGTAACGGCAGCGTTACTTGTCTCTAAAGGCGGCTTAAGTAAGTGGTTCACGACGAAAAACACCTTGGTTTCAAATGAAAAAATTCATTTATCGCTTGTTGACGGGCCTTTTAAAAAGCTCGAAGGTTATTGGCTACTGACACCTTTGTCGGACGAGGCTTGTAAAATAAGCTTGGAGCTTGAATATGAGTTTTCAAATGCATTAGTTTCATTAGCCTTTGGCAAAATATTTGGGCACTTTAGTAATAGTTTAGTGCAAGTCTTTACTCAGCGGGCTAAAGAAATTTACGGAGTTAATGTTTAATTATGGCTCTAGAGAATAGTGCGTTAGATAATATAGATGCTTCAATAGAACAAGATAAAGTTACCATAGAAGTTGTTTATGGTGTGCCGAACAAACAGAAAATTTTAACCGTGTTACTTGCTGCTAATACTACGGTAGAGCAAGCTATTATCGACTCAGGTGTATTGGCTTTATTTCCTGAGATTGATTTGACGGTCAATAAAGTAGGTGTGTGGAATAGGGTAGTCAAGTTATCTGACACGGTAAGCGATCTCGATAGAATTGAAGTTTATCGCCCGCTGATTGCCGATCCTAAAGATGTCAGAAAGCGTCGTGCAGAAAAAGCTAAGCTGGAAGGTCGCGCGGATAAAACTACTGGTGGTCGAGTTAATCCATTAAGGGTTGATGCAAAAAAATAATGCTAGCGGTGTGATTAGACCGTAGCCAAAAATAAGGCTATTAGGCACGATAAAATTTAGTACTAAAAAAACGGCTTTGATGCCGTTTTTTTGTGTTCATTTAACTGTATTGCTTATCTGCGAGTAACACACAGAGTTAACGCAGCTCAGTTTACGCAGTTAAGTTATAGAAGGGTAATTACAGAAGGATAGTTAAAGTCTATTGACCTTTTACTGGCTCTGAACTTTCAGCCGGCTTATCTTCCACCAGGGTTGTTTGCTCTGTATTGAACTTACTCGTACTAGTGGGCTCAACTTGAACCGCTGGGGCATTAAATGGGGTATTAAAGTTTTCAGATAAGTCAAAATCACCAGCCGCTGCTACTAATTTATCGTTAGAAAAACTAAGGATAAACCGTTTACTCATATCAAAGTCTTTATTTCGACCAGACTTCAAGTTGTATACATAACTCCAAGTATCATTATCAAAAGTATCAACAACCACAGGGCTGCCTAGAATAAATTTAACCTGCTCTTTGGTCATACCCACTTGTAATTGATTAATACTTTTTTGTTCAAGGTAATTTCCTTGAGCAACATCATAGCGGTAAACCCAGCTAGAGCAGGCTGACAACGTAAGGGTGGTGATGATAATGGCAAGACGAAAATACATAAAATTAATTTACCTTTAAGTAGCTTAAAAATTCAGGCTAAAAGTGTGAGCAAGGATAATACCCAAGCACAGCATGGATTCAAAGCTATTTATTTGTTCGGTTCAAAAAAAATCCATCGGCTCAGCTAACTTAAAGCTATGCTATTTACCCAATTTGAGCGGATCGCTCGACCTTCATCGAAACTAAGTAAAAGTTAACTTGCCAATAGCTCTTGCGCGTTGGCTAAACTGTATTGTGATATTTTATCACCAGCTAATAAACGGGCTATTTCTTTGACCCGTTTCGATTCACTAAGTTCACTCACTTGAGTTTCTGTTAGCGAACCATCGGTTGATTTACTGACAAATAGCTGTTGATGACCTTTACAAGCAACTTGTGGTAAGTGAGTTACACAAATGACTTGGGTGTTTTTTGACAGCTGTTGCAGCTTTTTACCTACCATTGCCGCGGTTGAGCCACTTATACCGACATCAACCTCATCAAAAATCAATGTAGGTGTAATCACTTTATCAGCCAAAATAACCTGCATTGCTAAGCTGATACGTGATAGTTCACCACCTGAGGCCACTTTATGCATTGCTTCTAATGCTTGACCTGGGTTAATACTTACTTGAAAGCTGATGTTATCGCTGCCATTGGTGTTGATAGCCTCTTTGCCATTACTTTGTTCTTTATGGCTATTAACGGCAATAAAGAACTGACCATGAGGCATATTAAGCTCTTGCATGCTCTTACTGATACGTTTACTCAGGCTAGACGCTGATTTCTGTCTTGATTTTGATAAGGCCTCAGCGCTGTCGTAATAGTGTTGCTTGCTATGTTCTAACTCTTCGATAATGGTATTAATGCGTGTTTCATCACCTGATATCGATGCAAGTTCTCGTTTTAATTGATTATGAAAATCAACCAATTTTTCTGGAGATAGTTGGTGTTTCTTTGCTAATTGCACCGCGGTTGAATAACGCTCTTCAATAATGGCGTAGCTCTGGGGGTCTAATTCTAACTGTTGGTAATAGTCTTTTAAATCACTATTTGCTTCATCTAATTGAATAAGCGTGTCGGATAATATGGTCGCAACATTATTAAGTTGGTTATCAACACGGGCTATGGAGTTAATACTTTCACTACATGCTCTTAATGAATCCAAAATATTGAAATTTTCATTTTCAGAGAGGCTTTGTAATGAGCTGAGCGTTGACTCAAGTAAATCTTGGGCATTACTGTGGCGTTTATAGTCTGTTTCCAGTGTGGAAAACTCACCTGGCTGTAGTGAGAACTCATCTAACTCGGTGACTTGGTATTGAATGAGTTGTTGTTGGGCTTCGCGCTGCTGTTTACTTTGCTGAAGTATTTCGAGCTCTTTATTGAGTTGACCCCATTGCTGCGCGTAATGTTTAACTTCACCAAGCAACGTTGGATGATTGGCGTAATTATCGAGTAAGCGGCATTGTTGATTAGCTTTGACTATGAGTTGATGGTCATGCTGGCCATGGATATTAATAAGGAACTGACCAATTTCCTTTAATTGCACTAAAGGGACTTGGCAACCATTGATATAAGACTTTGAACGCCCTTCTGCAGATATAACACGGCGTAGAATACAGTCACTTTCATGCTCGGCAACAAGTTCATGTTGTTTTAACCACTTTTTCGCCATTTTATTTTTTTTAATTTCAAAAGTGGCAGCTAAGTCCGCTTTTTTGCAATTTGGCCTCACTACATTGCTGGTTGCTCTATCACCTAAACATAAACCAAGCGCATCAATGGCAATAGATTTACCCGCGCCGGTTTCACCAGTAATTGTCGTCATGCCTGATTGCCAATCAATATCTAATGAACGGACAATGGCAAAATTTTGAATGGTAAGTTGCAGTAGCATAGTGAACCCTATAAACATGAGTAAAAAACCAGTAACTGTTAATTTATACAGTATATGGTTTTTAATCAAGCTTATTTGCCACTATTTTGAGAGATTGATAGTCGATGCATTGGCTAGCACTTGGGCTTAATTAGTGTAAGTCCCCGTTAATAAAGCTTATTACCCCAGCTTAATTTATTACGTAAAACATTAAAGTAATTGTGATCAAGTGGGTGAATCAAACGAATGCTACATTCACTTTTTTTAATAATAACTTCATCACCGGGCATTACCGTTAAGATAACGTGGCCATCACAACTGACTTGCAGATTTTCGTGATTATCATTGGCGAGTATTAATTTTATTTCACTATTACCATCAACGACAATAGGTCGACTGGTAAGCGTATGTGGGAACATTGGTACCAGTGAAAGGGCATTTAAATTAGGCGTTAAAATAGGTCCGCCAGCTGACATTGAATAGGCCGTTGAACCGGTAGGTGTTGAGACAATTAAACCGTCTGAACGTTGGCTAAACATAAAAACGCCATCAATATACACTTCAAATTCGATCATACTGGCAACTTTACCGGCATGAAGAACTGCTTCATTAACAGCACTATTAGAGCTTTTAAGTTTTCCATGACGATAAACTTCAGCTTCGATGATAAAACGTTGTTCACTACGAGACTTACCCGCGAGAATCTGCGCTAAAGGCTCTATAACATCGTTTGGCGGCAGGTCGGTTAAAAAGCCTAAGTTACCACGGTTTACACCTATCACTCCAATATCGAAACACGCTAGCACACGGGCAGCGCCAAGCATATAACCATCACCACCCACCACAATAGCCAAATCTGCCTGATCGCCAATATCCGTTAAGGTGCCGGTTACCATGTTTTTTATAGGGAGTGAATGTGCCACTGAACTTTCCACAATGACGTTATATTTTTTCGCTAATAAATAGTCATGCAACGTTTGTATTGTGGTACTAGCGCCTTCATGATTTGGTTTGCCAATTAGGCCAATGGTTTTATAGTGTTGAGCCATAACGCGATTTTGCTTTTAATTACGAGAGTTAAGAGCAGTTTCGCTATATTTTAGCCACTTGTAAAGTTCACTTTTTTATAAAATGTATAAAATCATGCTTGAATCCTTTTTCACAGCCCCCATAATGTCCCCATTAGTTATAAAATTGAGGTTTATTCCATGACAACTGAGTCAAAAAACAACGAAGAAGAGTTAAGTGCTGAGCAATTAGCAGATGACATTGTAAAGCAAGCTGAAGAACAGGTAGAAGAGCAACATGAACACGCTGTTGAAGCGATTAGTGCTGAGCAAGAGAAAATTAACGAGTTAGAATTAGCGTTAGCTACTGCCCAGTCTACGGTTGCTGATCAAAAAGACTCTGTGATTCGCGCTAAAGCTGAAGTGGATAATATTCGCCGCCGCGCAGCGCAAGATGTAGAAAAAGCTCGGAAATTTGCTTTAGAAAAGTTTGCTGGTGAAATGTTAGCAAGTGTTGATAATTTAGAGCGCGCCTTACAAAGCATCGATAAAGAAGATGAAAGTAACAAAGCTATCATTGAAGGTGTTGAGCTTACGCTACAAGGTTTAATTTCTTCATTAGAAAAATTTGGCGTTAAAGCGGTAGATCCACAAGATCAACCTTTTAACCCTGAACTTCATCAAGCGATGTCTATGCAAGAAGTACCTGATGTAGCGCCAAATACGGTTATTGCGGTTATGCAAAAGGGTTATGAGCTTAATGGTCGTTTAATTCGTCCAGCTATGGTGATGGTATCTAAAGCGGCACCTTCTGTTGACGCCACCGCTTAGTAGCGGGTTCTCCTTGTCGCTGTAAAGCTCAATTTATTTGTCAAAGGTACTCACTGACTAACGTCAGCTCCGTACATTTTTCTCTAAATTGAGTCATACAGCTTAAAGTTTAATTACAACTTTGCCTTTTTAAAGTTATTAAAAGATGCTTAGATATTTATAAAACCAGACATTTGTCTGGTTTTTTCATTTTTAATTTAAAAAAAGGTAACTATTTTATCTTTTTTCTATATGAATAGTTGAAAAGCATTTTGCTGACCCCACTTACTATTCAACAAACAATTTAATTAATATTACTTTGCTTTTTGTAAGCAAAGGATAATGAATAGGAGCTCCCAAGATGGGCAGAATTATTGGTATTGACCTAGGAACAACTAACTCATGTGTTGCTGTTTTAGACGGCGACAGTGTACGTGTTATTGAAAATGCAGAAGGCGATCGTACAACTCCTTCTATCATTGGTTATACGGCTGAAGGCGAAATATTAGTGGGTCAACCTGCTAAACGTCAATCAGTAACTAACCCTGAAAACACTTTATATGCTATCAAACGTTTGATTGGTCGTCGCTTTGAAGATGAAGAAACTCAACGTGATATTAAAATCATGCCATTTGGCATTGTTAAAGCCGATAACGGTGATGCTTGGGTTGAAGTTAAAGGCGAAAAAATTGCGCCACCACAAATTTCAGCTGAAGTATTAAAGAAAATGAAAAAAACAGCAGAAGACTTCTTAGGTGAGCCAGTAACTGAAGCAGTAATTACTGTTCCTGCTTACTTTAACGATTCACAACGTCAAGCAACGAAAGATGCTGGCCGTATTGCTGGTCTTGAAGTTAAACGTATTATCAACGAACCTACTGCAGCGGCTCTTGCTTATGGCATGGACAAAGCGAAAGGCGATACAGTTGTAGCGGTATACGATTTAGGTGGCGGTACTTTCGATATTTCAATCATTGAAATTGATGAAATGGACGGCGAACATACGTTTGAAGTTTTAGCAACCAACGGTGATACTCACCTAGGTGGCGAAGATTTCGATAACCGTTTAATCAACTATCTTGTCGCTGAATTCAAGAAAGATCAAGGCATGGACTTAACGTCTGATCCGCTTGCTATGCAACGTCTTAAAGAAGCAGCAGAAAAAGCGAAATGTGAACTTTCTTCAGCACAGCAAACAGATGTTAACTTACCTTACATCACTGCTGATGGTTCAGGTCCTAAGCACATGAACATTAAAGTTACGCGTGCTAAATTAGAATCTCTTGTTGAAGACATGGTCAAAGCAACGTTAGAGCCTCTTAAAACAGCGCTAAAAGACGCTAATTTATCAGTAAGTGACATCGATGATGTTATCTTAGTTGGTGGCCAATCACGTATGCCTTTGGTGCAA
Source organism: Colwellia piezophila ATCC BAA-637 (assembly GCF_000378625.1). Taxonomy (GTDB): domain Bacteria; phylum Pseudomonadota; class Gammaproteobacteria; order Enterobacterales; family Alteromonadaceae; genus Colwellia; species Colwellia piezophila. Next base: position 81,351 of record NZ_KB905160.1, read on the forward strand.
AAAGCGGTAACAGATTTCTTTGGTAAAGAGCCTCGTAAAGACGTTAACCCTGATGAAGCAGTAGCGTGTGGTGCGGCGATACAAGCTGGTGTTCTTTCTGGTGAAGTTACCGACGTACTTCTTTTAGATGTAACGCCACTTTCATTAGGTATTGAAACGATGGGCGGTGTGATGACTGCCGTAATTGAGAAAAACACTACAATCCCAACTAAGCAATCACAAACTTTTTCAACGGCTGACGATAATCAATCAGCGGTAACGGTTCATGTTTGTCAAGGTGAGCGTAAGCAAGCTTCAGCGAACAAATCTCTAGGTCAATTTAATCTTGAAGGTATTCCTGCAGCGCCACGCGGTCAACCGCAAATCGAAGTAACTTTCGATATTGATGCTGATGGTATCCTACATGTAACGGCTAAAGATAAAAATACCGGCAAAGAGCAAAAAATTGTCATTAAAGCTTCTTCAGGTTTATCTGAGGAAGAAGTAGAGCAAATGGTACGTGACGCTGAAGCTAACGCTGATGCCGATGCTAAGTTTGAAGAGTTAGTTACTGCGCGTAACCAAGCTGATGGCATGATTCATAGCACTCGCAAGCAAATTGAAGAAGCAGGCGATGAACTACCAAGCGAAGATAAAGAGAAAATTGAAACTGCATTAACAGAGCTTGAAGACGCAGTTAAAGGTGATGACAAAGAAGCGATTGATACTAAAACTCAAGCGTTAATGGAAGCATCAGCTAAGTTAATGGAAATTGCACAAGCTAAGCAACAAGCGCAAGCTGCTCCAGAAGGTGCTGAACAAGCAACTGATGCTGGCGCACCTGCTGACGACGTTGTTGACGCAGAGTTTGAAGAGGTTAAGGACGACAAGTAAGTCAGTTAAAAAGCTTGTCGCTAGTTAGCTCCATTACGACGTTGTCAGTACTCACTTGGTAAACCAAGCTCCGTGCTTCCGCCTTGTACTGAAACTAACTAGCTTAAAGCTTATTTAACTTTGCTTTATAACGTCTTATGAAAGCGTCGATATTACTCGGCGCTTTTTGTGTATATAAAATCAGCTATTAATTTTTAAATTGGTGCTGATTTTCTTGATTTTTATCGTGATAACATAAATAGATCACGGAGAAATGAAGAAAATCTGTCTCAAACAACTTGAAGTAAAGAAATATATTTATGTCAAAACGTGATTATTATGAAACGCTAGGTGTTGGCCAAGATGCCACTGTAAAAGAAGTCAAAAAAGCTTATAAAAAGATGGCAATGAAGTATCACCCAGACAGAACTCAAGGTGATAAGGTTAAAGAAGAAACGTTTAAAGAAGTTAAGGAGGCTTATGAAATCCTTAATGACGACCAAAAACGTGCTGCTTATGACCAATATGGCCATGCTGCTTTTGAACAAGGCGGTCATGGTGGTGGCGGTGGTTTCGGCGGCGGTGGTGGTGGCTTTGGCCAAGACTTCGGCGATATCTTTGGTGATATCTTTGGCGGCGGCGGACGTGGCAGACAACGTCAACAACGTGGTTCAGATTTGCGTTATAACGTAGATTTATCTCTTGAAGATGCGGTTAGAGGCAAAACTTTAGAAATTAAAGTGCCAACTTTTGTTGGTTGTAAGCCTTGTGACGGCTCAGGCGCTAAACCAGGTACTTCGGCTAAAACCTGTAGCACTTGTCATGGCCACGGCCAAGTTCAAATGCGTCAAGGTTTATTTGCTGTACAACAAACTTGCCCAACCTGTAGCGGTAAAGGTAAAGTAATTGCGGATAAGTGTACTTCATGTCGCGGCCAAGGCCGTGTTGAGAAAAATAAAACCTTATCAGTCAAGATTCCACCGGGTGTTGATACCGGCGATAGAATTCGTTTATCCGGTGAAGGTGAAGCGGGAGAGCATGGCGCACCATCGGGTGACTTATATGTACAAGTAAACGTACGTGATCACGGAATATTTGTTCGTGATGAAAATCAGTTATATTGTGAAGTACCCATTAGTTTTGTTACGGCCGCCCTTGGTGGTGATATAGAAGTGCCAACGCTAGGTGGTAAAGTTAAGCTTAAAGTCCCTAAAGAAACACAAACGGGTAAGATGTTCCGCTTACGTGGCAAAGGTGTTAAATCGGTACGTAGTTCTACTACTGGCGACCTAATGTGTAAAGTGGTACTTGAAACCCCGGTGAATCTATCTGGTGACCAAGCTGACTTATTACGTCAATTAGAAGAGAAAATGGCCAATAGCAGCAAGAAGCATAGCCCAAAAGAAACCGGCTTCTTTGATGGTGTTAAAAAGTTCTTTGATGACTTAAAAAGCTAAGCTCTTAAGCTAATACCTTAAGTATTAGCTTTTCAAAATAAAAATCCCGCGTTATGTCACATAACGGCGGGATTTTTTTATGCCTTAATTTTTATGAATAATTCAGGGGGGAATTATTACTCGTCAAAGTTGGGTAAAATACCGCTGCGGCTATGTTCAAAAACTAGCGATGTTTCTACCGTGGTAACTTCTTCGCGAGAGGTGATGTATTTGAAGACAAATTGGCGTAAATGCTCACTATCTTTGACCGACATATGAATATAATAATCATAGCTACCGCCCATATGGTATAAATTTAATATCTCAGGATACTTCAATAAGTCATCACGCAGGGAATTAACAATTTCTTCTGAATAGGGTTGTAGACGAATTGCCGCTATCGCTTCGATATTACCACCGATAGTTTTTAGATTGACATCAATAAAGGCACCTTTAATAACACCACTTTGTTTTAAACGCTTAACACGTTCTAAACAGGTCGATGGCGCAATACCTATTTGGGCTGCGAGTTCTTTATTTGTAATGTCTGCGTCTTCATATAGTATGGTTAATACTTGTAAATCGATGCTATCGAGCTTCTTCATTAGTCACCTGTAAATTTATTACCACTTAATTGGGTAAATACTACACTTAATAGCGGTATTGAGACTAGTGTAAAAAGTGGATAATTTGAATTTTTGACGTGAATTAGTAAATAATCCGAATTATTTTTAGAGTTCAGTTAATATTTTGGTGTTATGTCGTGAAAAAAGCATTACAAAACATCACATCGATAATGTTTGCCAGTACTAGGTAAATTGACATATTATGACCATATCATAACTTCTAGTTAGAAAAATAAAAAAGGTTTACTCTATGACTTTGCTTTGGATACCATTGTTATCCTTACTTGGCAGTATTATTTCTTCTATGACGGGTAAATTAACACGTAATCAATCAACCGGATTGACGATGTTAATGCCGCTCATCGCCTTATTAATTACGATTAGCCTAGCGCCTGCGGTGTTTGCTGGCGAAGTGCTTCGTTACACTATTTCCTGGATCCCATTACTCGGTATAGACATCGCCTTTCGTTTAGACGGCTTAGCGCTATTGTTTGTCTTTATGATATTAGTGATAGGTATATTAGTTATTTTTTATGCCCGTTATTACTTAAGTAATAATGACTCTATGCCCAAGCTTTATGCTTATTTGATGTTATTTATGACCGCGATGTTGGGTATTGTGATGTCAAACAATGTCATCCAACTCTGGTTCTTTTGGGAGCTAACCAGTATTAGCTCATTTTTGCTAATCAGCTATTGGTGGCAAAAATCAGAAGCGCGTAAGGGTGCCATAATGGCCTTAATTATTACCGGTGGGGGTGGTCTTGCATTATTAGCGGGTTTGCTTTTACTGGGTAATATTGTTGGTAGTTATAATTTAGATGTTATTTTAGCCAGTAGAGGTATTATTCAAGCACATGATTGGTATGAAGTAACACTTATTTTAATACTATTGGGTGCGTTCACTAAGTCAGCACAATTTCCTTTTCACTTTTGGTTACCTCACGCAATGGCTGCGCCAACGCCGGTAAGTGCATATCTTCACTCTGCCACCATGGTAAAAGCGGGTGTATTCTTGTTAGCGCGTTTTTATCCTGCTTTAGCTGGTACTGATACATGGTTTATTATTGTCAGTTTAACCGGACTTACCACACTTTTATTTGGCGCTTATGTGGCGTTATTTAAACATGACTTAAAAGGTTTGTTAGCCTACTCAACGATCAGTCATTTAGGTTTGATCACCTTACTCTTCGGTTTGGATACCAAGCTTGCGGCAGTAGCTGCTATTTTTCATATTATTAATCACGCTACGTTCAAAGCCTCTTTATTTATGGCAACGGGCATTATTGATCATGAAACCGGTACGCGTGACATGCGAAAACTCAACGGCATGTGGCGGTTTATGCCTTATACGGCAACGCTCGCTATGGTGGCTGCGGCGTCGATGGCCGGTGTACCACTATTAAACGGTTTCTTGTCAAAAGAAATGTTTTTTGCTGAGACCTTACATCAACAATTACTCGGCTCTATGTCATGGCTTATTCCCGTATTAGCGACTATTGCTGGTGCTTTGGCTGTCGCTTATTCAGCTCGCTTTATTCATGATGTATTCTTTAATGGTGATCCAATTGATTTACCAAAACAGCCAAGTGAGCCGCCTCGCTATATGCGAGTACCCATTGAAATACTGGTAGCCTTGTGCCTACTTGTGGGGATATTTCCAAACTTTATTGTTAATGATATTTTAAAAGCGGCCGCGTTTTCGGTACTAGGTGGTTATGTACCAGAATTTAAAGTTGCCCTATGGCATGGTTTTAACTTACCACTATTAATGAGTGGCATAGCCGTATCAGGTGGTTTACTGCTATATACACAGCGCCGTTATCTGTTTAGGTTTCAAGCTTCGCTGCCGACTTTGAACGCTAAAAAGGCCTACGATAATTCACTTAATAAAATGATAAAGTGGTGTCAGCATAAGATAATCTCCATAGAAAATGGCTCTTTACAACGCTATTTAATGTTGATGTTTGTCGTTGTATTAATCTTTGCTGGTGGCCCATTATTTGAAATGAGTCAGTTAGGCGGAGAAAAACAGCTTACTCCCATTGATGTTCATAACGCGGTGGGTGCAGCATTATTAATGATTGGTGCCATTAGTACGGTCATTTGGTATCGAACACGCGTGGTCTCATTACTGATGATCTCTGTTGTGGGCTTAATGGTGTCGGTGGCATTTACGCGCTTCTCAGCACCCGATCTCGCCTTAACTCAATTAACGGTTGAAGTTGTCACGATCATTTTACTGATGCTGGCATTGTTTTTCCTACCACAGCATTCACCAAAAGAGTCTAGCTCTATGCGTGTATTGCGTGACTTAGGGATTTCAGGCGCTTTGGGTATTGTTATTGCGAGTATCTGCTATGCACTAATTACTCGTCCACTTGATTCTATCTCAGAATTTTTCTTAGCAAATGCTAAAACAGGTGGCGGTGGTACTAACGTTGTTAATGTTATTTTGGTTGATTTTCGTGGCTTTGATACCCTAGGTGAAATTTGTGTCCTGGGTATTGCCGCGTTAGGTATTTACAAATTGTTAGTCAACTTACCTTTATTTATTCCTACTAGTGATAGTGAAGGGCGACCATGGGCGAAAGAGCGTTACCCCATTTTATTAGCCAGTATTTCTCAATCATTATTGCCATTGGCATTACTGGTATCGTTTTATATTTTCTTACGTGGCCACAATATGCCTGGAGGAGGCTTTATTGCAGGTTTAGTCACCGCTGTCGCCTTTATTTTGCAGTATATAGCACATGGTTCAAAATGGATCGCTGAGCGTTTAACGATAAATTATCGAAAAATAATTGCCTCAGGCATTGCTATTGCGTTATTCACGGGTGTTGGTAGTTGGTTCTTTGGCAGGCCTTTCATGACAACTTGGTTCGATTACTTTGATATTCCATTTATTGGCGAAATAGAACTCGCCAGTGCCTTGGTATTTGATGTTGGTGTTTATATTACTGTCGTTGGTTCTACTTTAATGATTTTGGCAAGCCTTGGTCAATTAACGACTAATGAGCCTAAAGAAAAGGTAAATGTTTAATGGAATTACTTTACGCATCCTGTGTTGGGGTTTTGGTGTCTTGTGGCGTGTTTCTTATCTTACGTTCGAGAACTTTTCCTGTTGTTTTAGGGTTGACGATGTTTTCTTACGCGGTTAATTTATTTCTGTTTTCTTCTGGCCGGCTTAGTCTTAACCAGGCTGCGGTACTTGGCACTAGCACCGAATATGCTGATCCATTGCCGCAAGCTCTGGTATTAACCGCGATTGTTATCGGTTTTGCGATGACGGCCTTTGTGGTTATCTTATCGATCAGAGGACGAGCCGATTTAGGCAATGACCATGTAGATGGTCAAGTGCCAATTAAAAAGAAAAAGAAAAATAAAAAGGTTGAAGTATGATCCAGAATTTGACCTCTTTACCTATTTTATTACCCATGATGGCCGGTGTTATTTTATTGATGCCTCCATTTGGTAAAAACAAAAATTACCGAAGAATTGCTTCGGTACTACTTAGTATATTAACCTTTTTAGCTTCAGTAGCCTTGTTACTGAAAATTCAAACAGACGGTACTCAAGTTTATGCCATTGGTGATTGGAGTGCGCCTTTTGGTATTGTTTTATTTGCCGATCCGCTATCTACCCTATTAGTGAGTTTGACTTCATTATTAGGTGTGGTATGTACCTTATATGGAAGTGCGGGAGATGATGAAAAAGGCAGTTTCTTTCATCCTTTAATACACTTTTTAATTTTAGGTGTAAACGGTGCATTCTTAACCGGTGATGCTTTTAATCTCTTTGTGTTTTTCGAAGTATTGCTCATTGCCTCGTATTCATTATTAATGCACGGGGGCAATAAAAGCACTACCCGAGCGGCTTTACACTATGTGATTATGAACCTTGTCGGCTCGGCGATCTTTTTGATTGGGCTTGGTATTCTTTATGGTGTATTAGGCACCTTGAACATGGCTGACATGGCCCAGAAAGTAGCGCTTTTGCAGGGTGATGACGTTTACCTCGCTAAAATAGGTGGGCTGTTGTTACTGGTAGTCTTTGCTTTGAAAGGCGCTTTGTTACCACTACATTTATGGTTACCCAATACTTACGCTACTGCGATGCCGGTAGTGGCCGCACTCTTTGCCATTATGACCAAGGTCGGTGTTTACTCAATGATGCGTGTCTATACGCTAATTTTTGGCGATGAAGCGGGTGAGTTGAGTCATATGGCACAAAGCTGGTTGTGGTGGTTAGCACTTGCCACTATAGCGATGGGTACAATCGGTGTGTTAGCGAGTAAAGATTTAAGAAAGTTAGCGGCCAACTTAGTGATTGTCTCGGTAGGTACTTTAGTTGCGCTAATTGCGGTACAAACCATTGAAGCCAGTTCTGCCGCCATTTACTACTTGGTGCATTCTACCTTGGTCACCGCTGCACTATTCATTTTAGCTGATTTAATCGGCCGTCAACGTGGTGAAGTGGCTGACCGTATTACCGCGGGCCCACCGATGGCTCAGCCAAGGTTACTGGGTATCTGCTTCATGATTGCGGCTATTGCGGTGATAGGCATGCCACCATTGTCAGGCTTTATCGGTAAAGTATGGTTACTTAAAGCGACCTTACATGCTGAGTATACCGTGGTTTTCTGGCCGCTCTATTTACTGGCAAGTTTAGCTATATTGCTTGCGGTGTCTAAAGCGGGCAGTACTATATTTTGGCATCATCAAGTCTCACTCATAGAAGGCGAAGTAAGCCAAAGTCCCAATAAAATACGCGTTCACCCTGCGCAGCTAGCGGCATTAATTATTCTTATTGCTGCTGCGCCATTGATGACTATTTTTGCCGGACCATTAAGTGAATATGCTATTGGTGCAGCTACCCAATTACATGATTTTAACAATAATATTAAAATTATCCTTTCAGGAGGGCAATGATGCGCTTAGAAGCAAAATTTAAATGGCTACCTACGCCTTTACGAAGCCTGTTATTATTCATGGTCTGGTTATTATTAAATAACAGCGTATCTGCTGGGCATATCGTCTTGGCCACTATCTTAGCCATAGTTATTCCATGGATGACTAGTCCATTTAGAACTAAACAGCCATTACTTATAAAACCTGGCTTAGCATTTCGTCATTTGATGCTGGTGTTATATGACATCATTACGGCGAATGTTCAGGTTGCCATTTTGATCTTAGGCCCGAATAAAAAACTAACCCCTGGTTTCGTTAAGGTACCACTAGATTTAACTCACAGTATGCCAATTACTATTTTGGCCAGTACGGTGTCTTTAACACCGGGAACCGTTAGTGCTGAAGTGTATCCTTGGCAAGAGTCCTTAATGGAGGGCGAAGAGCCTGAGCAGCGTTTTTTACTGATACACGTGCTAAACCTTACCGACGAAGAGGCTTTAATAAAAACCATTAAGCAACGTTATGAAGCACCTCTTAAGGAGATATTCCAATGCTAGAAACTGTCATTTTAATTGTCTTTGCTATGATTGGAGTGTCGTTATTATTAAATCTATGGCGCTTATTGATAGGCCCTTCTATACCCGATCGAATACTTGCCCTTGATACCATGTATATCAATAGCATTGCATTGATCATCTTGTACGGTATGAGTATGGGCACGGCATTGTATTTTGAAGCAGCGTTGTTAATCGCTATGCTAGGTTTTGTGAGTACGGTTGCAGTGTGCAAGTATTTGCTACGTGGCGATATTATAGAGTAAGGGGTAGGTTATGACTGAATGGATTATTTCAATATTATTATTAATTGGCGGTACTTTTGTACTCGTTGGCTCTATTGGTTTAGTGAAAATGCCTGATTTTTTTATGCGCCTGCATGGACCAACGAAAGCGACCACACTAGGCATGGCGTCGTTGTTAACGGCTGCTATGGTGTTTTTTAGTACCACACAAGCAGGATTGAGTGTAAAAGAAATACTCATCTCGCTTTTTTTATTACTCACCGCACCGATCAGTGCTTATATGATGATTAAATCGGCCATTCATCATAAGCTGGATAGTATAGAGCGTACTCAAGGTAAAGATAACATCGAAGATGATTGTTAATACTCTACAACGTGGTGTGGTTACGCAATCAAGCTAGGTGTTTTTAACGGTATTCTCACCAGTATCTTCAATGGTACACCCATCTTGACTATCATATTTTATCTCGAGGTTTATCGTGTGGTGAAATACCTTAATGGCGAATATTGATACCAAGTAAATAATTAAAAATGGCGATGTAACAATCGCCATTTTTCGTTACAATAGCCGCTAATAACTCAGCTAAGCCCTATAGTAGATGCAGCATAATTACCAAGATCTCATTGCTCTGTTCGAGCAAGTTTTTTTCAAACAATATAATACCCGTTTAATTAAGGGCGGTGACGAGCCATTGTATGCTCCTGCCGATGAACACTGTGCCTATCATCAAATTATTTTTGCTCACGGCTATTTTGCCAGTGCTTTGCATGAAATTTCCCATTGGTGCCATGCCGGTGAACAAAGACGACTGTTAGAAGATTTTGGCTATTGGTATATTCCGGATGGCCGCAATGAGCAACAACAAAAAAAGTTTGAGCAAGTTGAAGTGATCCCACAAGCCCTTGAATGGGCTTTTAATGTCGCCGCGCAAAAAAAGTTTCATACCTCAGCAGACAACCTTAATGGTTACCTTGGTGATACTGCGGGCTTTAAAGCTAAGGTACACCAGCAAGTATTAACCTTTATCGAACATGGTTTTCCCCCTAGAGCGCAACAATTTATTGAGGTTTTAACGCAGTTTTATCAATGCAGTTACCCGGTAACAGCTGAACAGTTTAGTTACCTTGTTGAAGACAGTGTCGAAGGCAGTGTTGATAACATTATAAAGAGTGATGATGAAAGGCGTATGGCAATAAGTGAAATAAGAGAAAAGGAACAAAGTTGTGAAGCACTTTAAACTCGGTTTTATAATTAACCCTATAGCTGGCATTGGCGGTAGTGTTGCCCTAAAAGGCAGTGATGGTGTGGTGAAACAGGCACTAGCATTAGGAGCCATGCCTCAAGCTAATGCCCGAGCTAAACTAGCACTTGAAATATTATTACCTTATCAAGACAATCTTGTTATTTATACCGCCAACGATCAGATGGGTGAGCAATGCGCCCGAGAGCTAGGTTTTAAAGTTGAAGTACTTTATCAAAGCCAACATAAACAAAGCGAAAGTGAAGATAGCCAGTTAGCGACACAAGCTTTATTAGCAAATGGCGTAGATATTATTTTATTTGCTGGTGGTGATGGCACCGCCCGAGATATCGCCAAGGTTGTCACCAAAGGCGATGATTTTCAGCCTATCCCTGTATTGGGCATTCCAGCAGGTTGTAAAATTCATTCGGGTGTTTATGCTATTACGCCCAAAGCCGCAGGGCGCGTGGTCGAATTAATGATCAATCAAGAGTTAGTTAGCCTAACTACCGGTGATGTTATGGATATAGACGAAAGCTTATTCAGACAAGGCATTGTTAAAGCCAAGCGTTATAGCGAGATGCAAATACCCAGTGAACTGCGTTATGTTCAAGCGGTAAAGTCTGGCGGTAAAGAAAGTGATGAGTTAGTACTGCAAGATATAGCGGCTAATGTCATTGAAGAAATGAATGATTATGATGATAGACAGTTTATTATCGGCTCAGGCTCAACAACGGCTTTTTTAATGGCAGAACTAGCCTTAGATAATACTTTACTCGGTGTTGATATTGTAAGTGATCAATCACTTACTGCTGCAGATGTAACCGAAAGGCAGCTCTATCAAGCCATTACTAATTTTCACGGGCTAAGTAAGTTAGTTATTACTTTAATCGGTGGACAAGGCCATGTCTTTGGCCGTGGTAATCAGCAGTTAAGCCCGCGCGTGATTCGCGCTATTTTAGCGCAGCCTGGCGGTCGTGATAATATTATGATTATGGCAACTAAAGCTAAGCTCACCGCTTTGATGAACAAACCCTTAATTAGCGATACCGGTGATGCGGAACTCGATCAAGAATTATCTGGTTTTATGCCGATAACTACGGGGTATAAAGACCAAGTACTTTACCCCCTTGCTAGCCCGCAATAAGATTTACCATGAGCGATTATAAACCTTTAGCACTATGTACCCACTAATGCTTAGCCACTAGAGCTTAAGCATGAAAAGCCTAAGTATTAACACCGAACATTTTTTAAGTGAACACTATGACAACTGACAAAAATATTTCTGACATATCAACAAAAAAACTAACTACCGTTGCCGACTTTTATCAATATTTAGATGCCTTATTCGAGTTAGATATGGATAGCGATACCTTATTCGCAGGCAGTTATTTACGATGCTTTATTTCACTGGTTGCCACTGAATATGGCGATGAAAATCAAGTTATTGCAACGCCCCTGCTTACTGATATAACGGCAAAAGTAAGCCAAGGAAAAACTGAACTATCGCCGCAGGATCACGCCATAGTGACGAATTTCTGGCTGGGACTGCAACAACGAGTGGTACTTTAATTGGCTTTGAATCGCTTCAAATACTTGCTACTCCTATTGTAGGAGCTTAGTCAGCAATTTTTCTTTTAATGATATCTCTGATGATAAAGCGATTTGGGCTTAAGTTAAATAACATCTGATTATCCATAGGGTAGGGCGTATTACATAATTCAGCCGTTAAAATATCAGCAGCTAATGGCGCTGAACATAAACCTCGGGCACCAAGTCCTAGCAGTACATAAAGGTTATCAATACACGGCGCGGCTTGACTATATTTCCAATTTTTATCTTTGGCTAAGTGTGGATAAGCTTTTATATGTTCGCTGATATTGGGAACTGCGCCAACTAGGGGGAGGTGGTCTTGCGACATACAGCGTAGCCTAGCCTTACTTGAGGAAATATCTTTTTCCCGCCAACTTATCGTTGCGGATAGTTCAGGTAAACACTTAGCTAGCATAGTTAAGTTATAACTATCGTCCGCTTTATTGGTATTGATATTAGTATCATTTTTTTGAAAGGTAGCGCCTATGCAGTGGATGCCTTTACTTTCTGGGGTTAAATAGCCCTTATGACATATAACAGTAGCTAGCTTATTTATCTTACTATTCGTTGTCATACTGGTGATTTGACCACGGGTAGCCGTCAGCGGCAGAGATTTTAGTTGTTCAATTTCAATGGCATCTGCGCCACCGCATATGACCAAAATACTGGTGTTAAATTCACCGTGATTACTTGATAAGCGCCATGACGTTTTACTTTCCCCTGAAGCAGGACTTTCACTGGACGTGGAACGAGCAATTTGTTTTATCTTGCTGATATGGGTATCAGTCATTATTTTCAAGCGTTTGGTCGCTTTAGCGGCATGAAATAGTTGCTTAACTAATTCAGGTGGTGACATCCAACCGGCGTTAGGCATAAAAAGGCCGCCATAGGGCAAGTCTATATTGGCAAATTCGCTCGCTTGTTTGGCATCGACCCCATGAATAAGTTCTTTAGGCCAAGTATTTAAGGTTTCGAATGCTTGTTGCCTTTTAACTAAGGCTTCTTTATAAGACACTTCTAATAAGCCACACCATTGATGTGAAAATGAAAAACCTTGTTCAGCAATTTCTTTATATAAGGCTTTAGCCCGCCAGAAGGCTTGTTGATAAAAAGAACTCATGTCATCTTTTTGTTGATGTAACAACGGATATAAAGCGCCAATAGCATTACTAGAGGCGCCCTCGGCAAGGGAAGTATCCTTGCAATACAAAGTAACGTTTACCCCTTGTTTGGTCAGTGCATAAGCCACACAGGCAGAAGCGATACCGCCACCAATAATACTGACATGCTGGGGTTTTATTTGACGAGGCCGTAATTGATAACCTTTTGTCGTTAAGGGGTTACTTTGCATGACTGCAACAATTCTGTTTTCACTTTTATCTTGCCCGACCTGATTTTCAAGGCGAAAGCCAATATCTCGTAGTTGCCTTTGAACAACGTCATCGGTGATAAATGTGCTCAGTGTTGCTTGCTCTTTTGAAAGTCGAGCAATTTGCGCGAATAGATTTTTACTCCACATATCCGGGTTCTTTGTTGGCGAAAAACCATCTAAATACCAAGCATCAACTAAGCCGAGCTTGGGACATTTTAATGAAGATAGAGCGATAGTAGCATCGTCAAAAATAAGCGTTAAACGTACTTGGCCATTTAAAAAGGTCGCTTGAAACTCTGGTCCAAATTCCTCAACTGCGCCGGCGGGGTAGCTATTTGTTAGCTCCGCCGCAAACGGTTGCAGCTGCGGTAAAATGGACAAAGACCGGACCAGCTCTTCTTTTGATAAGGGGTATTTTTCAATACTAATAAACGCTAAAGGGGCAAGTGGCGTTGAGGAAACTTGTTGCGCTTTTTGGTACGACTGTAAGGTTAATAGGAAATTCAAGCCGGTGCCAAAACCTGTTTCAGCGATAGTTAAGGGGCTCTTGGATGTTAATAAGCGTTGTTTTATGTGGTTTTCTTGAATGAAAACATTATCACTTTGCAGGGGGCCTGACTCTCTATTAAAATAAAGTTCATTAAAACGCTGACAATAAGGACTACCATCTTCTTGGTAGGATAATTGACTGCTTTCCTTTGTTTTATTTATTTTATTTGATTTTGTCATGAAAAATTCTTTTGCTAAAGTCATTAATTTAGTACAGGATCAAGTGAGTTTACCTTATCTATTTTACCCGAGATATTGATTCTAATCATAAAATAACGATAGATAAGTTAAAATGTCATAGATATATATCAATGGATATCATATTATAGAGTACAGGTGTACGCTGGTTTATGTTGTGACGAGCAACTAGTAATACCAGTTCAACGGCTATTACGAGTATAATAGCGCAAAATTTTATAATTATAGATGGTTAGTTAAATGAAACGTGTCGTAATCACAGGTCTAGGTATTGTATCTAGCATTGGTAATAATGCAGAAGAAGTTTTAGCCTCATTAAAAGCGGGTAAGTCAGGTATCACTCACTCGGACAGCTTTGCAGAGCAAGGTTTAAAAAGTAATGTTTGGGGTAAGCCAACTATAGCGATTAAAGATCATATTGACCGTAAAGCGGTACGTTTTATGGGCGATGCAGCCGGTTACGCTTACATTGCTATGGATGAAGCTATTAAGGACGCCAAATTAACTGAAGCACAAATATCAAACGTACGCACGGGTATTGTGGCAGGCTCAGGTGGCGCTTCATCAGAGAACATCGTTGCTTCAACAGATACGCTTCGCAGCCGTGGCATACGTCGAGTTGGTCCTTATGCGGTACCAAAAACTATGGGTAGTACAGTGTCTGCTTGTTTAGCTACGCCATTTAAAATTAAGGGCGTTAACTATTCAATTAGTTCAGCTTGTGCAACCAGTGCTCATTGTATTGGTAACGCGATGGAGCTTATTCAATTAGGCAAGCAAGATATTGTTTTTGCTGGTGGTGGTGAAGAAGTTCATTGGTCACTTGCTATGATGTTTGATGGCATGGGCGCGTTATCTGCAGGTCGTAATGATACGCCTGAATTAGCTTCACGTACTTATGATGCAGACCGTGACGGTTTTGTTATTTCTGGCGGCGGCGGTATGGTTGTTGTCGAAGAGCTTGAACATGCCCTTGCTCGTGGCGCACATATATACGCTGAACTTGTTGGCTATGGCGCTACTTCTGATGGCTATGACATGGTAGCACCAAGTGGTGAAGGCGCAGTTCGTTGTATGCAACAAGCTATGCAAGGTGTTGAAGGTAAAATTGATTACTTAAATACCCATGGTACTTCTACTCCAGTTGGCGATGTGAAAGAATTAGGCGCAATTCAAGAATTATTTGGTGATGATTCACCGGCAATTAGTGCAACTAAAGCAATGACGGGTCATGCACTTGGCGCTGCTGGTGTTCACGAAGCTATTTACTCAATTTTAATGATGGAAAACAGTTTTGTTGCCCCATCAATCAACATTGTTAACTTAGATGACAAAGCGCAAGGTTTAGATATTGTTACTGAAAAACGCGATGTTGAGTTAAACCTAATCATGTCTAACAGCTTCGGTTTTGGTGGCACTAACGCCACGTTAGTGATGAAGAAATATAAATAACTTTATATTGTGCAGTTAGGCTGCTGACTTAGACAAATGTTCTAAGTTATAAAAAAACCACGTTAGGCGGATGCTTGATGTGGTTTTTTCGTTTCAGAAGTGGCATTTTTTAGCTATGTCTGCCTAGCTTCATCTAGCACTTAATAGTTAAATAAGCGTATAATTGCGCACTTTAAGGCCTCTAGTCAGTTAATAGAATCAATGAAAATATATTTTGATGAAAATATGCCCTTTGCCAAAGAGTTTTTTAGTGAACTCTGTCACCTTAACTTTGGTAATAGCAGTGCTAGTCACCGCGCGCTTGATGAGTCACCACAAGGTGAGTTAGTACCTTTCTCTGGGCGGACGTTAACCGCCGAGCAAGTTGCCGATGCCGATGTCCTACTGGTGCGTTCCATTACCCAAGTTAATGCGCAACTACTGCACCTTAACGATAAACTTATTTTTGTTGGTAGCGCTACGATAGGTACCGATCATATTGATCAAGATTATTTAGCCAATCGTAATGTTGCCTTCCATTCAGCGCCAGGCTGTAATGCTATCTCAGTGGCTGAATATGTATTAAGTGCATTAGTGGTATTAGCTGAGCGTTATCTACTCGATTTATCATCTTTAACCGTCGGTATTGTTGGCGGTGGTAATACCGGCTCCCGTTTAAGCGAAAAATTAACGGCATTGGGTATTGAGCATAAAATATGCGACCCCTTGCTTGCTGAAAAACAGCTGCAAGATAAGAGTAATACTCCTGCGGATAGCAGAAATTATGTATCACTGACGGAAGTATTCACCTGTGATGTGATTTCTCTGCATGTGCCTAAAATTGTTGGCGGTGAATACCCAACCTATAAATTAATAAATGAAGAAATTCTGGCGCAGTTAGGTGATGAGCAAATATTGATCAGTGCTTGTCGTGGTGACGTTATTGATAACCACGCCTTATTGGCGCTTAAACAACAAGGCCATGGTCTAAAAATTGTCCTTGATGTTTGGCAAGGTGAGCCCGACGTTCTTGAAGCTTTAATTCCCTATACCGAAATAGCCACTGCGCACATTGCCGGTTATAGCTTAGAAGGAAAAGCACGTGGTAGTGAAATGCTCTATCAGGCATTATGTCTACAGCTTAACGTTGAAGCCAAATATCAGTTAAAAAGTTTTTTACCGTCAGCAAGTATTCCTGCAATTGAAATTAATCAAGATTTTAGTCAAATACTACTAAACCAGTTAGTTAAAATGGTTTACGATGTTAGACGAGACGATGCAATATTTCGTCAACAGCTTTCGACTCAAGGTTTTGACAGTTTACGGAAAAATTACCCGGTTCGCAGGGAGTTTTCTGCTATTACGGTTACCTTATCATCCAATGCCCTAAGTGATGTGCCACATCGCTTAGGTTTTAGTAAAACGTCCAACTAGAGAGAGAATCATGGCACAGAAATTTGATGTATGTATACTTGGCGCAACAGGATTAGTTGGCAAAACAATTATGGAAATCTTAGAAGAAAGAGATTTCCCTATCAATAAACTCTACCCATTAGCAAGTGCTCGCTCTGCTGGTGAGATTATTGAGTTTAAAGGTAAAAGTATTGAAGTACTTGACGCGGAACATTTTGACTGGAGCCAAGCACAAATTGGTTTCTTCTCTGCCGGTGGTGCCACCTCAGCTAAGTACGCGCCTATAGCAGGTGAAGCCGGTTGTATTGTTATCGATAATACCTCTGAATTCCGTTACGACGCAGATATCCCTCTCGTTGTGCCGGAAGTTAACCCTGAAGCCTTAGCTGACTATCGTAATCGCAACATAATCGCTAACCCTAATTGTTCAACCATTCAAATGATGGTAGCGATAAAGCCTATTTATGATGCCGTAGGTATTAGCCGGATAAATGTTTGCACTTACCAATCCGTTTCTGGCGGTGGTAAAGAATCTATGGATGAATTGGCAAAACAAACAGCTGATTTATTGACGGGCAAGCCAGTAGAAAGTAAAAACTTTTCTCGTCAAATCGCTTTTAATGTTATTCCACAAATCGACGTATTCTTAGAAAATGGTTACACCAAAGAAGAAATGAAGATGGTTTGGGAAACTAAGAAAATATTGGGTGATGAAAACGTGTTAGTTAACCCAACAGCCGTACGTGTTCCGGTATTTTTTGGTCATGGCGAATCATTGCACATCGAGACAAACTCACCTATTTCAGCTGAAGAAGTTAAAGATTTATTAGAGAAAGCGCCAGGTGTGGTTGTTTGTCGTAATGATGAAGACTTTCCTACTCAAATTGGCGATGCAAGTGGCAAAGATGATACCTTTGTTGGTCGTATTCGTGAAGATATCAGCCATAACTGCGGCATCAATATGTGGGTTGTGGCCGATAATGTTCGTAAAGGTGCGGCAACAAATAGTGTACAAATTGCTGAGCTGTTGGTAAAAGACCATTTAAGCTAGGCTCGCATACAACAGTAAAGCTAAAAGCTTAGTGAGTAACTTCACTATCAATTTAGTTATTTATAAGACTCGTCAATGGCGGTAGAAATACTGTTGTTAACGAGTTTTTTGTTTTTCTTTCTGCCAAACTTATGAGCAATCCCCATGTTGGCTTTACTGTCACCTATAAAATTCGGACTAATTCATAGGGGGTAAGACCCATTCCCCAATAAAAGTATCGACATATACTGAGTATTCAAAAACAGCGTATTGATTTAGCCCTGAGTTATAAAAATAGAAGACTTATTGAGTTAATTTGCTATTATCTTGTTAGTTAATGGTTTTTTGGAATAAATATTGCAGTTTATTTTTTAGGTAAGTTTTATTTCACAAAAAATAATACCATGCGGTATTTTTTTGGCGCTAAAATAGACTAATTAGCGTCATTATCTAACGTAAACCTAAAGTAAGTTTAATTTGTTAAATTAGGAATATCTCCATGCAAAAATTATTGCGTCTGTGCCTATGGCAGGCGATTATTGTTGGCATACTCACCGCTCATTTCCCTATTAATGCGGAAGAAGATCGTGGCATACGTATGCGAGGGCCTAAAAGTAGTGATGTTTTCCCTTATGAACGTTATGGCCCAATCACCTCTAGGGATACCTTATGGAATATCGCCACTCGCGTTCGTCCTGATTCGCGTTTAAGTGTTTATCAAGTAATGCAGGCACTTTACCAAGAAAATCCACAAGCTTTTGTTGATAGTAATATTAACCACTTAGTCGAGGGGCAATATTTAAAAATTCCATCATTCAATAATATGATGGCGATAAATACTGAGAGCGCAAAAGAAAAGTCACAACGCGATGCTAAGCTTTGGAAAAAATCTCAGCCTAAAGTTATAGCAAAGGTAGTGCCAACAGAGCCTGGCGTTAATAAAAAAGACTTAGAGATCGTAAAAACAGCCATTAAAGATCAATTGCAAAAGATTGATGGCCAACAGCAAGCAAGATTAGAAAATATTCAAAATGATATTTCAGATTCTATCAATGGTTTACAGGCTATATTGAAAGAGAATGATGATTTACGTCAGCGACTAAATTCTTTTAGTGACCAGCTTGGCGTTATGCAAAATGAGGTGGCTAAAGGCAAAGAAATCAAGTTGCAAATGGACGATATGATTAAATTGCAGCAAGCTTTATTAGCAAAAGCGGAAGCGAGAGAAAGACAACTATTACTTGAAAAACAACAAGCAGAACTCGCTGAACAAGATATCACTTCTAGCCTATGGTTTAAAATCGTCATGGGCACTTTACCTGCTATTTTACTACTCGCTCTTTTAGCCTTCTTGTTCAAACGTAGGAAACAGGCTTCTGATGAAGTGTTTTTTAATGAGCTCAATAGTAAAAATAAAACGCCTAGACCAGACAAAAAAAATGTAGCTGAAGAATTATCACTTGATGATGAATTGTCATTGGGTGAATTAAATTTAGACAATGAACTTGATCTAAGTGAAGAGTTATCACTCGACGATGAACTGTCTCTTGATGATGAATTAGGGCTAGACGATGACCTTTCTATAGATCTTATTGAAAAAGACGATAATGATATTCATTTAGATGAAGACGATAGCTTAGATGACCTAGATGACCTCGATGACCTTGAAGATATCCTTCTTGATGGGGATAGTAATAATGAAATACTTGAGGGAGGGGAGCTAAACCAAGATGATCTCAATGATTTACTCGGTAGTTTAGATGATCTAGATGATGAAGACTTCGATGAAAAAGTTGAAGACAAAGTTGAAGGGAAAGCCGAAGAAGCACCCGCTGCGGATGTCACAGACCCTGACGATATTGATGCCTTGCTTGACACGGCTAGTTCTGCAGAGTCAGATAAATCTGATGAGCTTGAGGGCGGACAGCTAAATCAAGATGACCTCAATGACTTACTTGGAGGTTTAGATGATCTCGATGATGATGACTTCGACGGCAATGCAGAAGAAAAATCTGAAGACGTGCCAGCTGCTGATACCGAGAGTGATTCGGTAACTGAAGCGCCTGTTGAGAAAAAAACAGAGGAAAAATCTGAAGAGCAAACCGAAGAAGAAGAAGTACCTGCTGGTGATGTCACCGACCCTGATGATATTGATGCGCTGCTTGAAGCCGCTAATGTTTCAGTCAATGATACGGTTGATGCTGCAAAAGGTGATGTTGAGAATGATTCGGTAAGTGAAGCGCCTCTTGAGAAAAAAACCGAGGATAAATCTGAAGAGCAAACCGAAGAAGAAGAACCTGCTGTCGATGTCACCGACCCTGACGATATTGATGCCTTGCTTGACTCTGTAGCGGAAGCCGCTGATGTCACCGACCCTGACGATATTGATGCCTTGCTTGA
>NZ_KB905160.1:101551-411518 GCF_000378625.1 Colwellia piezophila ATCC BAA-637
GATATTGATGCCCTGCTTGACTCTGTAGCGGAAGCCGCTGATGTCACTGACCCTGACGATATTGATGCCCTGCTTGACTCTATAGCTGGAACAGCTGATGTTACCGACCCTGACGATATTGATGCACTACTTGAGGCCGCTAATGCTTCTGCTAACACTTCAGTTAACACTTCAGTTAACACCTCAGTAAATGACGCGGCTAATGCGTCAGAGACTGACCCTGTCGCTAAAGCAAGTGATGTCACTGAAGCAGAAGATAAGGCAGTCGAAAGCGATAGTACGTTAAGTGCAGAAGATCTGAGAATTAAAAATGAAATAGCAGAAAATGAAGCTAAAATTGCTGAGTTTACTGCTGAGTATGTGACCCCATTCCTTACCGCTGATTTTAGTGATATTTTTGCCAAAGAAAGTGAGGCAGAAGTAGAAATCGCGATAGAAGAGGGTGATAGCAGTGAGAGTAATCTATTAGATGATGAGCTCGATATAGATGCTCTCATTGCTGAGGCGCAAAATGAAGCGTCAAATGGTGCAGACGACATTGGTGATAGCTTAACAGAGCAAATAACAATTGAATCGTCAGATGAGCCAATTACTGAGTCATTATCTGAATCGGCATTAAGTCAATTATTAGCTGAAGAGTCACTTAATGATGAAAATTCACTAGCAGAAGATATGACACTTGAGGCAATAGAACTAGCGCCTGACTTCACTGATGAAGATGTATTAGCTGACTTATTAGCGGAAACTGCAGAGCAAGATGAGCAGTTTGATAAAGTTGAAGAGTTGGATGTTATTAAAGAATTAGATGATGTCGACTTTGACGAACTGTTAGCTAATATCGAAGCGGAAAGTGATACAGACTCTGCAGAGGAAGATGAAGTTGCTCTAACGCTTGATGATATCGGTGACGATTTAATTGATGAAACCCTTGCATCGACCAATCAGAAAACAGAGTCAGAGGACTATGTTTCTGTAGAAGAACTACTTGCTGAACCTTTGAGTGAGGAAGACTTAACAGAGCCTTATGAAAACATGAATATCGATGTCGGCTTAGACCAGTTTTCTGAAAATGAAGCGGGCATTGACGTCGATGAAGATGGCACCATGTCGAGTAAATTAGATTTAGCTAAAATGTATATAGAGTTAAGTGATGAAGAAAATGCTCAAGTAATTTTGCTAGAAGTTATCGAAAAAGGAAATGCTGTTCAGCAAGTTGAGGCGAAAAAGATTTTAGACGCTTTATAGGGTAATAAAAACTAACAGCAATAGCCTAACTGCATAAAATAAAGGATAATACGCAGCGGAAAATAATCTCCGCACGGTTGAAGAGGCGAATTGGTATGCGTTATGCGTTAGGCATTGAGTACGATGGTAAGAATTATTGCGGCTGGCAACGTCAAAACAACGCCATGACAGTACAAGAAAAAGTAGAAAAAGCACTCTCAAAAATTGCTGATGAGCCTATAGAAGTTACTTGCGCGGGTCGTACCGATACGGGGGTGAATGCCACTAATCAAGTCATTCACTTTGATACCACCAAAAAGCGAAAAGATGTAGCTTGGACGTTGGGCGTAAATACTCACTTACCTACTGATATCGCCGTTGCTTGGGTCAAGCAGGTTGATGATGAGTTCCACGCTCGCTTTAGTGCTACCGCTAGAAATTATCGTTATATTATTTATAACAAGCCGCTACGTTCAGCGATATTGAGTCATGGTATAAGTCATCATCATCACAGTTTAGATGAAGGTTTAATGCAACTGGGTGCTGATCATCTAATTGGTTGCCATGATTTCACCTCTTTTAGAACGGTACACTGTCAATCACATTCAGCGGTCCGTACCATTAAACATTGTCGGGTAACACGCCAAGGTGATTATCTTGTTGTTGATATCAAAGCGAATGCTTTTTTACATCACATGGTAAGAAATATTGTCGGTAGTTTAATGCGGGTAGGGCAATCACAAGAGACGACGCAATGGATGAAAGAAGTATTATTGGCTAAAAACCGCTGTGTCGCAGGTATAACCGCGCCACCAGAAGGACTTTATTTTGTTGATGTCGATTATCCGGAACATTTTAACTTGCCAAAGAGCCGTTTAGGGCCGCTTTTTTTATAGAAAAGAATAGCCTATATCTAATAGTTATTAACTAAGCAGACCAGTTTTTCCTATATTGTATAGGCTATACTGTGCTTTAATGTTTGGTTTACGATTAGTGTTTTTAAAAAATAGAGTTTGATGGGGGGTATTCCTATCAATAAACCGTCAGATATTTCGTTGTTACAGGCAAAGATAAAATTATGAGCTGGATAGAAAAAATTCTCCCAAAAGCAAAAACGACCCGAAAAAGTAATATTCCTGAAGGTGTATGGAGTAAATGTTCTTCATGTAATGCCGTGTTATACAAAACTGAATTAGAACGTCAAATTTCAGTATGTCCTAAGTGTGACCATCATATGCGTATCAGCGCACGTAAACGTATTGATAGTTTCCTTGACAAAGATAACCGCATGGAATTAGGTGAAGAATTTCAAGCTCAAGATATCTTAAAATTTAAAGACACTAAGCGATATAAAGACCGTATTACTGCGGCACAAAAAAAGACCGGTGAAAAAGATGCGATAGTGGTCATGAAAGGTGAGCTAAATGGTATGCCAGTTGTTGCTGCTGCATTTGAATTTGCATTTTTAGGCGGTTCAATGGCCTCGGTTGTCGGTGCTCGCTTTGTTAAAGGTGTAGAATACTGTTTAGAACATAACACCCCCTTTATCTGTTTCTCTGCTAGTGGCGGTGCTCGTATGCAAGAAGCACTTATATCTTTAATGCAAATGGCAAAAACCAGTGCAGCATTAGCTAAAATGAGTGAAAAAGGTCTTCCGTATGTTTCTGTGTTAACTGATCCTACTATGGGTGGCGTATCGGCAAGTTTAGCAATGTTAGGCGATATTAATGTCGCTGAGCCAAAAGCGCTTATCGGTTTCGCAGGTCCTCGTATTATCGAACAAACAGTTCGTGAAAAACTACCTGAAGGCTTTCAACGTAGTGAATTCTTATTAGAAAAAGGCGCGATTGATATGATTGTTGATCGCCGTGATATGCGTACTACTTTATCACGCATGCTAGGTAAATATATGGGGCAACCTAGCGTAGTCTCGTAACTAGTATGGTAAGATAACTTATTAGTTATTTTACTTATATCACTGGTTGTTGGAATAATGTCAGTATCCTATTCAAGCCACTATCAAGACTTTACTCGTCTTGATCAGTGGCTTTATTATTTAGAGAATTTGCATAGTACTGAGATAGACATGGGCCTATCTAGGATAGGAAAAGTTGCTCAATGTCTGGCTATTGATCTAAGCTTTGCAAAAGTAATTACTGTTGCAGGTACAAACGGTAAAGGCACCACCTGTGCTTTTATTGAGAATGCTTTACTCCTTCACCAAAATAATGGTTTAACACCCACTGTTGCGGTTTATTCCTCTCCTCATATTGAACACTTCAATGAACGTTTACGGTTCAATAAGCAAGATGTAAAAGATCAGCCGTTAATGGCTGCTTTTAAGCAGATTGAAGAAGCGCGTGCAGATATTTCATTAACTTACTATGAATATACGACCCTAGCAGCACTCTTGGTGTTGATGAAGCTGAAACCGCAATTTATCATCCTTGAAGTAGGTTTAGGTGGGCGGTTAGATGCAACCAACATTATTGATGCAGACATTGCCGTAATCACGACAATTGATCTTGACCACCAAAACTTCTTAGGTGATGACAGGGAAAGTATTGGCTTTGAAAAAGCAGGCATCATGCGACAAGGGCAAGATATTATTGTCGGTGATAGTAATATACCCCAGTCAGTATTAAAACATGCACATACGTTACATGCTCACCATGGGGACAAACTGTTTTTACGTGATGCTGAGTTCATTGTTAAAAGTGAAACACCTTGTTGGCAATGGCAGTCAAAGCAAATAATATTAAAAGGTCTTGAAGCGACCTTTATCCCACAAGATAATGTCGCTACAGCATTAATGGTTTTACAAACACTTGATATACCGCTTACTACTGACATGGTAAACAAAATTATTTCGATAACAAAGGTAGCCGGACGTACAGAGCTAATAAAGCAAATAAAGCATTGTGATGTTATTCTTGATGTCGGCCATAATCCACAAGCGACACGTTACTTAGCAAGTCACCTTAAACGGGTGAAAGAGCAAGCTAATTATCAAAATATTTATGCTGTCGTTGCTATGTTAGGTGATAAGGATATTAGTGCTAGTTTGCTCTCTTTAAAAGACGATGTCGACTTTTGGTATACTGCCGCGTTAAGTGTACCAAGGGCTGCAACAAGAGAAACAATGCAAAGTAAGTTAGCAAGCTTTACTAATGAGGTTAATTGTTTTGACAATATTGGTGAGGCATTTAAAATGGCGAACAAGAAGGCTAGTTCATCTGATTTGATCCTTGTTTTTGGTTCATTTTTTACTGTTGCGCAAATTAGGTCTCAGTTAATTACCGGCTAGTTACGCTATGACTTCCATAGTGCTAGTTTTATTGGGTAATTTTACCGTATTAATTTTGACATATAAGTTTTCCGAATAGCTGAACTTATATTAATTAGGAGTATCTCTTGTCTACACCATTTCAAAATCGCCTTGTCGGTACCATTATTGTTGCAGCCGTGGTTATCATTTTCTTACCTGATGTACTTGATGGTGAGAAACAGTCATACCAAGCTGATTTTGAAGCTATCCCAAGAGCCGAAGTTTTTTCGGGTAGATTGGCCAATAAACCTTTTCCTGAAGATAAATTAAGCCCTCAAAAAACGATACCAATCTCAAATGAGCAGGCTATCGATGCAGTGATTAAAGCTCAGGACAATGACAGTAAAGCGAAAGAAACTAGCCAAGTCACGATAACTAAACCTAAGCATAAACCACCGGTTACAGTCGTCAGTGCCACAAAAAAGAAGTTACCAGAAAAGGCTATCGCCAAAGAAGCGTGGGTTATTCATCTTGGTAGCTTTAGAGATAAAAGTAATGTCGAGCAATTATTAAAGAAATTGCGCGCAAATGGTTATATTGTTTTCACTAAACCAATCAAGACCAAACAAGGGACTTTGACTAAAGTCATTATTGGTCCCGAATTAATTAAGTCAGTGATGATAAAAAAAATACCAGCCTTGAAAAAACTCACCGATATCCAAGGTAAAATCGCATCTTTTGAGCCCAAGAAATAACAGCTGCTTATAAAAAATTAGGCAATATTTAGTGGGTTCTGATAGAATGCGCGCCTCTAATTTAGAGAAACTCAACGAGACATTCAAGTTATGGTTTGGATAGATTACGCCATTTTGGCCATCATAGGTATATCAACGCTAGTTAGTTTGATCCGCGGCTTTGTAAAAGAAGCGGTATCTTTAATCATATGGATCAGTGCCTTCTTCATCGCTAGTACATTTTATGCAAACCTCGCCAACTTATTAACCAATATTTCCGATCAATTCCTGCGCAATGCTGCAGCCGTTGCCATTCTCTTTATAACAACTTTAGTCCTCGGTGCTTTAGTGAATTACCTTATTGGACAGCTAGTTAGTAAAACCGGCCTTTCAGGCACAGACCGTATATTAGGTTTGGTTTTTGGTGCTCTTCGCGGCGTGCTTATTATTAGCGCATTGTTGTTTTTTGTTGATGCCTTTACTGGCGTTGCTACTACACCATGGTGGCAAAGCTCGCAATTAATTCCTGAGTTTACTTTGGTAGTAGAATGGTTTTTTGAGTATCTGAAAGGCTCATCAAGTTTTTTAACCTAGTGTTTTAAAAACCGCTAGTGATTATGCGGAGTCAATCCGCATAGGTTGATTTATAAGGTTTTTTTAATCCCTTATTTCAAATATTATATTATGGTTCATTCCATTTTGAGCAGAACGCTTTAACCCTAAAGATATTGCAAATACTTTTTTGTGGAGAAAATTACATGTGTGGCATTGTCGGTATTGTTGGTCAAACCCCTGTTAGTCAGAATTTATACGATGCATTAACTGTACTTCAGCATCGTGGTCAAGATGCGGCGGGTATCGTTACCATTCATAACAACAAGTTCAGGTTACGTAAAGGTAACGGCTTAGTAAAAGATGTTTTTCATACGCGCCATATGCTGCGTTTGCAAGGTAACATTGGTATTGGTCATATTCGTTATCCTACCGCGGGAACCTCTAGCTCTTCTGAAGCCCAGCCTTTTTATGCAAACTCGCCATTTGGTTTATCATTAGCCCATAACGGTAACTTAACGAATGCAGAAGAATTAAGAACATGGTTGTTTAATGAGGCTCGTCGCCATGTTAATACCAGCTCTGATTCAGAAGTATTATTAAACGTTTTAGCCCATGAGTTGCAGCAAAGTAAAAATATTGTATTAACTCCGGATGATATTTTCACTGCGGTTACAAAAATCCATAAGCGTGTTCGTGGTGCATATGCGAGTGTTGCATTGATCGTTGGCCATGGTTTGATTGCGTTTCGAGATCCAAACGGTATCCGACCTTTAGTTTTTGGTAAGCGTGAAACCGAGCAGGGCATTGAATATATGGTTGCTTCTGAATCAGTTGCGCTTGATGCATGTTCTTTTGAATTTGTCCGTGATGTTGCACCTGGAGAGGCTATATTCTTTGGTGAAAATGGTCAAATTCACAGCCAGCAATGCGCAGAAAATCCAGTGTATAGCCCATGTATTTTTGAGTTTGTTTATTTTGCACGCCCTGATTCAACCATGGATAAAATGTCGGTTTATGCCTCACGTGTCGAAATGGGAACTAAGCTAGGCGAAAAAATAGCGACAGAATGGCAAGATCTCGATATTGATGTTGTAATCCCTATCCCTGAAACGTCATGTGATATTGCTTTGCAAATTGCTCATCATCTTGACTTACCTTATCGACAAGGTTTTGTTAAGAATCGCTATATTGGCCGTACTTTCATTATGCCTGGTCAGGAGCAACGTAAGAAATCAGTTCGTCAAAAACTTAATGCTATAACGACTGAGTTTAAAGGTAAAAATGTTTTGCTTGTTGACGACTCAATCGTTCGAGGGACTACCTCAGAGCAGATTATTGAGATGGCACGTGCTGCGGGAGCAAAGAAAGTTTACTTCGCATCAGCGGCTCCTGAAGTTAGGTTCCCTAATGTCTATGGTATTGATATGCCAAGTGCTAATGAATTAATTGCACATGGACGCGAATTAGAAGATATTTGTAATTTACTTGGTGCTGATAAGCTTATCTATCAATCACTTAATGATCTTATTGCCGCAGTGAGTTCAGGTAACCCTGAAATCAAGACTTTTGATACCTCGGTATTTGACGGGAATTATGTTACTAATGATATTGATCAAGCTTACTTAGAAAAATTAGATGCACTGCGTAATAATACCAGTAAAGAAGATTCAGATAAGGATGCTGACTCAATAATTGATATGTATAATGAAGGCGCAGAGTAGCTTTTTACCCGGCTCTGGTACTGGCATTAGATAATTTATTCAACAGTAATCGTTGAAAAAAAAGGCCCTGTTTCTATCAAAGAAATAGGGCCTTTTTATTTGCATTATCAATACAAGAACAATACCGGGTAACTAACTAACTAACTAACTAATGTTAGGAAACGAATTCTGGACCAAAGCCCATTGTCCACATCATTGCGGTAAATGCCATTAAGGCAACCAATAATACTAAACCACAAGTAACCACCGAGCTAGAATAAATAAAGCCTTTCTCTTCTGGAATATTCATCATAATAGGAACGCCTGAATATAACAGGTAGACCGAATAAGCTACGGCGGCAAGTCCAGCCACTGCAACGAACCATAACACCGGAAATAAGGCAGTAATACCTACCATAAATAATGGTGTCGCTGTGTAGGAAGCAAGCTCTAGTGCTTGAACAAAATCAGGTTTAGAGTCAAAGGTTTTCGCCATCCATTGTATTAAGTAGGCTAAAGCGAATACACCAAAAATCAAGCCGAAATACATACTTATCGCCATTATCTTAGCACTTTCAATACTTATTTTTATTGGGTCGCCAACACCAATGGTCCAGCCTATATAGGCGGCAGCGTAGTAAGAGCATATTGCAGGAATAAGCGCGACGGTTAAAATGTGCATTAAACTATAACTCAAGCTTTCGTGACGTTTTTCAATAATATGCCATTCTTCTTTAGGGTGGGCATAAAGCCCCCAAATGTGATTCAGTATCATATTTATTCCTCTCGCACGTGAGTATTTGGAATGTACTTTTTAGTTTTAAACAACAACATTAAATGATTAAGCTAGTAGTACTCTTATTATTACTTTTATATCCATTATCAATCACAGCAACGATGAAGTGATGTTGCTCAAGCGCTTCTTTGATGGGTTTTAAATGACTTTATACCGGGTTAAATTATCTAAACATAAAATGACTATGCTTAATTTATTTTTCCTAGCCTAAAGATATTTTAATTCCCACACAAATCCTGCACTTTGAATGGTAACGGCTATATATATTTATGAAATATATAAAGCCTCCCGTCAAGTGTTGGTTGAAAAATAATCAATAAAGCTCTATTAAAAGCATTTTTAATCGTTTTATGTAATAAGGGGAATGGCTTTATCTGGTAGAACTATCAACTGATTTTTATTCGCACAACCGACATTACTTCGATACTAAAACCGGCAACAAGCTCAGTTTCAGCATAATAAGTCAGGTTAACCCTTTGTCCTTGCAAACATTGGTAAAGCTTTTTACGTTTGTATTTGAATGGAACATCAAGGTTAGCTAACATTAAGGTGTTAACGATCCAATCATCAGACTCTCGTTGTACATGAGAGCTAACTTTCATGTTTTCGCTATGTATTAATTGTTTATGTTTCTTAACAAGGTTTATTGCGGCATTTTTACTTGTTAGTGTTTTTTTTATAATAGAAGGCATAAATCTGATCTATGTAAGGTAAAAAACAGGCTTTGCTAGTATCTCAATAAATAGGCTTTTTAAATAGCGTAATAATTTAAAACCCCTTTTTAAATCATCATCGGGGTAAATGAACTTACTCGTAATTTAGGCGTGAGATAAACCCATAACGGGAAACGAACAATTACCTCCCCCTAGATAAGTTTTGTTTCATGCAAAACTCCTGAGACATGGATGGATTAAGCGAGGAACATCTCTGCTCGATTTAATGCGGCCAATTCTTTGGCAACGATCGCTAGGGTGATAAAGCAGCAAGTTATATCGTTGCCACAATCGCCGATGTAATTAAAGATTGGTATAGAGGCATTGATAAATTATACCTACGTGGGTAAAAGCAATATTACCTCTTAGTGGCGATGTGCTTCACATCGGTAGTAGACCAAGTAATTAGTGAGCATATTATTTTTGTATCGCGTTCGATTGTTGTTAACCATGAGGGACTGTTTGATAAATTTAAATATATGAAACAGGCATAAAAGCTCGCTTGTTTCGTTATATCGCTATGGTAGAATGCCGCACAATTTATATTTACCGCTGAGTTGCTAACGTTTTGTCGAATTATTCATTATTAAAGCCTATTTTATCCTTTCTTAAATGTGAAACGCCTGATGCATGGATCGATGAAGCTAAAAAGCCTGAAAATTTAAAATTATTACTTATTGATCATATGATTTGTGAATTAAAAGCAGGCCAAAGTGCGATGTTTTTAATTAGAAAATATGCAATAGATAAAAATAGCTCGAAAGAGTTGTTAGCATGGTTTCGGCCGTATGAAGACTTTATTTATAAAAAACAAGGTGATCTAGCTAGCCTTGAGCAAACGCCAAAGCTGTCTAAATTAATAGTACTCAAAGCCACACCTAATGATACGTTAACTGTTTTTACGCAAGAGCTTGTTGATAAAATGATCATGTTGATCAAAGAAGAGTTACATCACTTTTATCAAGTATTAGAAATCATGACCAAGCGAGGCATCGAGTATGAAAATATTACTGCCGGTCGTTATGCCAAAGGCATGCTTAAACATGTGAAAACTTTTGAACCTGCGGCCTTAGTCGATAAGTTAATTATCGGTGCATATATAGAAGCACGGTCTTGTGAGCGTTTCGCTAAATTAGCACCACATTTAGATGATGACCTAAATAAATTTTATGTGTCTTTATTACGCTCTGAAGCGCGTCACTACCAAGATTACTTGACGCTTGCCGGCCAAGTTGCCGGCGAGGGCATAGATATTAGTGAGCGCATTGCTTATTTCGGCAAGGTTGAAGCAGAGCTTATTACTAGTCTGGATGAAGACTTTAAATTCCACTCGGGAGCGCCGGTTTAAACAATTGATAGAGAGTGGCATAAAACCGGTATTTTTTGTTGCTGACCACTACTTATCCTAGGTAGTGGTGGGAAATAGTATTTAGTAAATATTATTATAAAGAATGATTGAGTAATTCAATAGTTTTAGGCGTTACTTTTAACCAAGCACCTTGTTCGTACCAATCCCCAAGTACAATACGTTGAGCTTTAACACCGTTGGCCATTATATCGTGCACCGCAGGTCTGTGGGTATGACCATGAATTAACAATTGGCTATGGTTGTTTTCAAGGCATTTTATCACCTCACTTTCGGTAACATCCATAATATCTTGTGATTTCATTGCTGTGGCTTGTGCACTTTTCTTTCGGTAATTTGCGGCCATCTTTTTACGGACAAATAATGGCAGACTTTTAACCATTGTTTGCCACCACCAGGAGCGGGATTTTTTTCTAAATACTTGATAGTCGATGTCACGGGTACATAAAGTATCACCATGCATTATAACGACATGTCGGCCATAAAGATCGATAGTCTCTATTTCTGGTAGGAGCGTCATGCTTGATTTTTTTGCGTAATTTTTACCTAAGAGGAAATCTCGATTACCATGAATATAATAAACACAGGTACCAGACTGACTTAACTTAGTTAGTGCCTCAGCGATAGTTTTAAGGTAAGGATTATCATCATCATCACCGACCCACGTTTCAAACAAATCACCTAAAATATAAAGCGTCTCTGCCTCTGTCGCATCATTTTCTAAAAAACGTAAAAAACAGGCGCTGATATCAGGCCTGTTTTCACATAAGTGCAAATCAGCAATAAAGTAAGTTATTGCTGTATCTTTACTGTTAATCATAATTTTAATTGGGTTAAGCGCTAAAACTTATTCGACAATAGCCGATTCAATCAAAATGTCATCTTTTGGTACGTCGCCATGACCATGATAAGTGCCTGTTTCAACTAAAGCCATCTTATCAACGATGTCCATGCCTTCGACAACTTCACCAAATACACAGTAACCCCAGCCTTGTACGTTTTCAGCGGTGAAATCTAAGAAGTCATTATCTGATAAATTGATAAAAAATTGTGCCGATGCAGAATGTGGTTCTTGAGTACGTGCCATGGCTAAAGTACCGCGCTTATTGCTTACACCATTGTTTGCTTCATTTTTAATGCTAGCGCGAGATTCTTTTTCTTCTAATCCAGGTGTAAAACCACCACCTTGTGCCATAAAACCTTTAATTACACGGTGAAAAATTGTGCCATTGAAATGACCCTCTTCAACATACTGCTGAAAGTTTTTTGCGGAAACAGGTGCGTTTTCGAAGTCTAACTCTACTTTAATATCGCCAAGGCTGGTTTTTAATACGATCATAATTGTCTCTTGTTAAGTTCTGATAAATTAATTGCCACAATTGTACGCTAACTTGCTATAAAGTGCATTACTCCAATGACATCAATAAAGGGGGCAATCTAGCGTTGCATTGGTGATCTTAAAACAAATCAAATTACTTTCGCATAGTTATTCTATATGCCATTCATTCTGAGCGGTTATCAGATCGCTAATGAACTTCTGCAAAGAGATAGCTAATAAGAAAGCAAAGGCTTATAAGCGCGTTATGAATTTTATTAATTCTCGTTAAGTGGTCAATTAATTAATGTATTTGGTCTTTGTCTTGATGATCCTTTAGGTATGTTCAGGTACAATCTACGCCTAATTTATTAAAAGCTACTCAGTAGGAGTCATAAAATATCATGTTGCAGATTTACAACACTTTAAGTCGAAAAAAAGAAACCTTTACACCAATTAACCCCGGTAAAGTAGGCTTATATGTTTGTGGTTGCACTGTTTATGATTTATGCCATATTGGCCATGGCCGTACCTATATTAGTTTTGATAATATTGCGCGTTACTTACGATTTTCTGGTTATGATGTTAACTATGTACGCAACATCACTGATGTTGAAGATAAGATAATCAATCGAGCCAATGAAAATAATGAAACACCTGAAGCATTAACTGAGCGTACCATCGCAGCTATGCATCAAGACTTTGATGCACTTAATATGGTTCGGCCTGATCTTGAGCCAAGAGTCACTACACACATGGATGAAATCATCACTATGATTGAAACCTTAGTGGTGAAGGGGCATGCTTATGTTGCGGGTGCTAACGTTACCTCTACCGGGCAGGGCGATGTACTTTTTGATGTTTCTAGTTATGCTGATTACGGCAAATTAAGTGGTCAAAACCTTGATCAATTACAAGCGGGCTCACGCGTAGAAGTTGACCAGTACAAACATAACCCACTTGATTTCGTTTTATGGAAATCAGCTAAACCGGGTGAGCCGAGCTGGTCATCGCCTTGGGGAGAAGGTCGTCCTGGTTGGCATATAGAATGTTCAGCGATGAATGCTAAAGAGCTAGGTCATCATTTTGATATTCACGGTGGCGGCTCTGATTTAACTTTCCCTCATCATGAAAATGAAATCGCGCAGAGTTGTTGTGCTCTAGATACTCCCTATGTCAATTACTGGATACATACTGGGATGGTGCAAGTCGATCAAGAAAAAATGTCTAAGTCATTGGGTAACTTTTTCACTATACGTGATGTATTAACTCAATATGATGCCGAAACAGTGCGGTTTTTCTTAACTACAGGGCATTATCGTAGTCAATTAAATTATTCTACCGATAACTTAACGCAAGCGAGATCTTCTGTAGAGCGAATTTATACTTCGCTACGTGATGTAAATATCCCAAGTAATCATGTGCTGGATAAAGACTCAAGTTTCGTTAAACAATTTTGCCAAGCAATGGATGATGACTTTAACACCCCACAGGCGTTAGCGGTGTTTTTTGAAATATCGAAAGAGTTAAATGTTGCGAAAGCTGCCAATAATGAAGTCTTAGCAGGCGAGTTGGCGGCAACATTAGTTGCGCTTGGTGATATTGTTGGCTTATTACAGCTCGACCCTGCCGCTTTCTTGCAAGGTGACAATGATAATGATGAGGTAGCTGTTATTGAAGCCCTTATCGTTCAGCGTAACCAGGCACGTATTGATAAAGATTGGGCACTTGCTGATGATGCACGTGACAAGCTTAATGCGATGAATATTGTGTTAGAAGATAGCGCAGGTAAAACAACGTGGCGTAAAGCCTAGCTTAATCCTAACGGCAGGGACATTAAGTTAACATCATAAAAAAGGTGAACACGACAAGTGTTCACCTTTTTTTGTATTGGAATTTTACTTTACGTTTTAGCAAGTCACTACTTAACATCAACTCTGGATAATGAATGTTAATTTTTTAAGTACTTATTTATTATCAGTCACATAGCATAAACACCTATGCTATAAGTTTATTTATTCGTCTCAATATTGATAGTTTTGGTGAAAACAAGGCGGTATTACGTACCCAATAACTGGTTATTGGTAGGAATACCAACGCTGATATCGCCTAAAATAGCTTTTTAAGTAACTTTGCTTATCCAGAGTTGAGGTTACTTAGTCGTTTGCTCGCAAGCAATCAAGGTATTCTCAATTAAGCTAGCCACTGTCATTGGCCCAACGCCACCTGGTACCGGTGTGATAAATGCCGCTCTTTCTTTAGCACTATCAAAATCAACATCACCCACTAATTTACCGTTATCTAAGCGGTTAATACCAACATCTATCACTATAGCGCCTTCTTTAATCCATGCACCAGGGATAAAGCCAGGTTTGCCAACGGCGACCACAATAAGGTCTGCGTTGCGCACTTTGCCTTCTAGGTCTTTGGTAAAACGATGCGCTGTTGTTACCGTGCACTTGGCGAGTAAAAGTTCTAGTCCCATAGGTCGACCGACAATGTTTGAAGCGCCAACAACAAGTGCATCTAGACCTCTAGGGTCGATACCAGTCGATTCAATTAAGGTGATAATGCCTTTTGGCGTACAGGGTCTTAGGCCGGGTTGTCTTAATACTAACTTACCGACATTAGCGGGGTGAAAACCGTCTACATCTTTAAGTGGGTTGATATGCTCGATGATTAGATCAGCATTTAATCCCTCAGGTAAAGGTAGCTGTACTAATATACCATCGATGGTGTCATCGTTATTTAACTCACTCACTAAAGCTAGTAGTTCTTGCTCAGATGTCGTGCTTGGTAAATCATAAGAGCGGGAAACAAAGCCAACTTCCTCACAGGCTTTACGCTTACTACCAACATAAACTTGAGAAGCTGCATCACAACCAACAAGAATCACGGCTAAACCGGGTACTTTTTGGCCTTTACTAATACGTAAGCTAACTTTTTCTTTAACTGAGTCTCTAAGTTGTTTGGCAATCGCTTTGCCATCGATCAATGATGCTGTCATAACTCTACTGTTAGCCTTACTTTAAATAATAAAAAAACACGGTTATTTTGCCACAAACTACACTGGTATTGTAGGTTTACTTTACTTATCCTTACCTTGAAATACGGAGGACTAGCAAAGGGCATTTTTTCTCTTCATTTAGCCACTATTGTATACAATAGTCATTGGCAATATGTACTATCACAACGTTGCCAAAAACTAAATGAGTCAAGCTAGCTTATTTAGTCACTATCGAATTCCCCGTATCGTTCATTACTTAGTCGTATTGAACGGGTATTTTATATAGCGCGATATAAGTAATCTCGAATATTTTAATATTGAGTCAAATTTAATAGTAGCTGTCATAGCTAGCTACATAGTTAAGTTAAATTAAGTAAAGTTGAATTTACCTTGTCGATATCCTGGGTAATTAAATCACAGCAACACCATTGCTCGCTGAAGAATCCAACGACTTGCGCTAAAAACAACCGAACAGTTATTTATTTATAAAAAAGGTTTGACTGGGGATAAGCAACTCGGTAATATCCGCATCCGTTGAAACGAGGCAGTCTTCTGTTTAGTTGAAACAGCATAAATCGGTGATTAGCGCAGCTTGGTAGCGCACTTGGTTTGGGTCCAAGGGGTCGCAAGTTCGAATCTTGCATCACCGACCACTTTTTCTTTACAGTCAATCTGTAGCAAAATATTTAGTTTGGGGTCGTCAAATTCAGTCGTAAGTTTGAATTTTACATAACCTTACAATTTAGTTTATTAGTTAAAGTGATTATGCTTTGTAGGGAATTGCGCCCTTAGCTCAGCTGGATAGAGCAACGCCCTTCTAAGGCGTGGGTCGCAGGTTCGAATCCTGCAGGGCGCACCATATTTATCTGTTTAAGGATAGGTGTGGGAAGTTGTTATGGTGGCTATAGCTCAGTTGGTAGAGCCCCGGATTGTGATTCCGGTTGTCGAGGGTTCAAGTCCCTTTAGCCACCCCATCTTTATGTTATTAGTGTCTACTAATAAAATATTGAGAGAATATGTCGGTGATTAGCGCAGCTTGGTAGCGCACTTGGTTTGGGTCCAAGGGGTCGCAAGTTCGAATCTTGCATCACCGACCACTTTCTCTAATTCTTCAAGTAACCTCTAAAAATTCTAGCTGTAAATATTAATTCAATCGTTCAATCATTCAATCATTTAATCATTTAATCATTCAATCATTCAATCACTCAATAAATCTACTAACCCTCTAACCCTCTATGCTTCATCGGTTTTTACACCATGAAAGTTGTCATAGCTTTTAGGGTCAGATCCCCCAATATATCTCTTATTTTTGCCCTTATGACAAAAAAATCCTTATTGCTTAAAACTTACAACTTGCAACTTTTTTTAGCCCTCGCTATAATTCGGCGTCATATTTTTGTAACAGGGCATCATTTTGTCACAAATTTGGTAATTTTTATCAAAGGTGTTGGCAACTAATTGGTGCGTAAAAAGCGTAATACGCTAAGTTTTGAGGTATTAAAATGCAAGTTTCAGTTGAGACTACACAAGGTTTGGAACGTCGTCTGACTATTTCTGTTCCTGCCGAGAAAGTCGATGTAGAAGTTAAGAGCCGTCTTCGTCAAATTAGTAAAACACAGCGTATTGACGGTTTCCGTCCAGGTAAAGTACCTGCGTCTGTAATTCAAAAGCGCTACGGTAAGTCAGTACGTCAAGAAGTCGCTGGTGAAATCATGCAGCGTAACTTTGTTGATGCTATTGTTGCAGAAAAAATCAACCCTGCAGGTCGTCCTTCATTTGTAGCTAAAAGTAATGAAGATGGCAAAGCACTAGAATTTGAAGCAACTTTTGAAATTTATCCTGAAGTTGAATTAAAAGATTTAGATAAAATTGCCATTGAGCGTCCACAAGTAGATGTGACCGATGCTGATCTAGATGAAATGTTTGTTACGCTACAAAAGCAACACCAAACATGGAAAGAAAATAAACGTAAAACTAAAAAAGGCGATAAGTTAACGCTTGATTTCACTGGTCGTGTCGACGGTGAAGAGTTTGAAGGTGGTAAGGCTGAAGCTTTTGAATTAGAACTAGGCGCTGGTCGTATGATCCCTGGTTTTGAGAAAGAAGTTACGGGCATGAAAGCCGGTGACGAAAAAACTATCAAGGTAACTTTCCCTGATGATTACCATGCTGAAAACCTAAAAGGCAAAGAAGCTGAGTTTGATATCGTTGTTCATAAAACTGAAGCTCCAGAGCTACCAGAAATTGATGACGCGTTTGCAAAGCTTTTCGGTATTGAGGAAGGTGGCGTTGAAGCTTTACGTGCTGAAGTAAGTAAAAACATGACACGTGAATTAACGCAAGCTGTTAAAGCTAAAGTTAAGACACAAGTGATTGACGGTTTATTAGCCGGTCATGAAGTTGATTTACCAGCTAGTCTAGTTACGCAAGAAGTTGATGTTTTGCGTCAGCAAGCGATGCAACGTTTTAAAGGCCAAATGGACCCTAAAAACTTACCTGAACTTCCAGCTGAAATGTTCAAAGAGCAAGCTGAACGTCGTGTTAAGATCGGTTTACTTTTAGGTGAAGTAATTAAAGTAAATGAACTTAAAGTTGATGAAACTAAAGTTAACGAACTTATCGCGTCTGCGGCTTCTGCTTATGAAGACCCTAAAGAAGTCGTTGATTACTACGCTAATAACAAAGAGCTAATGCAGCAAATGCAGAACGTTGCTTTAGAAGAGCAGGCTGTTGAACTTTTAGTTGAAAAAGCTAAAGTTTCTGATAAAAAAGTAAGCTTCAATGAGATAATGAATCCAGAAGCTAAGTAATATTAAGTAAAGCTAAAGTTTATCGCAATTTTGCATTGACAATAGACTTAGCTATCGCTTAAATTTAATGGCTTGTATGGCAACATACAGGCCATTTTTATTTATTAAGGGAAGGTATACTCTTGTTTAACTCTCAGATTAATTATCAAATTACATCACAAAGTTCATCTCCTGTTTCATCACAACGTGGTGCGACGGGTATCGAAAGTACGTTAGTGCCTATGGTTGTTGAGCAAACACCTAAAGGTGAACGTTCATACGATATCTATTCAAGGTTGTTAAAAGAGCGTGTAATCTTTCTTTGTGGTCAAGTTGAAGACCATATGGCTAACTTAATCATTGCACAGTTATTATACTTAGAATCCGAAAGCCCAGATAAAGATATATTTCTTTACATAAATTCACCCGGTGGCTCTGTGACGGCTGGTATGGCGATTTATGACACAATGAAATTCATCAAGCCGAATGTCAGCACTGTTTGTATTGGCCAAGCGGCAAGTATGGGCGCATTTTTGTTATCAGGTGGTGAAAAAGGCAAACGTTATTGCTTACCTAATGCGCGAGTAATGATTCATCAGCCGCTAGGTGGTTTCCAAGGACAAGCTTCAGATTTTGAAATTCACGCCAAAGAAATTTTATTTATTAAAGAGAAACTTAACCGATTAATGGCCGAGCATACGGGTAAAACATTAGAGCAGCTTTCTCAAGATACAGACAGAGATAACTTTTTAAGTGCAGAGGCTGCGGTTGAATATGGCTTAGTTGACTCCATATTAGAACAACGTAACGATAAATAGAATTTCGGTGTATACTTAGCAGTATAGATTGAGTAAACAATGGATCTATTGGTATTAAAAGTTTAGAGGTAGGGCATGACCGATATTAAAAGTGGTGGCGATAAGGGTAAATTACTTTACTGTTCATTTTGTGGTAAAAGCCAACATGAAGTACGTAAATTAATTGCTGGCCCATCAGTATTTGTTTGTGATGAATGTGTTGAACTTTGCAATGACATTATTCGCGAAGAAATTTCTGAAATTTCGCCAAAAGAAAGTAAAAAGGCATTGCCAACTCCGATGGAGATTCGTAAAAGCCTTGATGATTATGTTATTGGTCAAGACCATGCAAAGAAAGTATTAGCGGTTGCTGTTTATAATCACTATAAGCGTTTACGAAATGGTGATAATCATAATGGTATCGAACTCGGTAAAAGTAATATTTTACTGATTGGGCCAACGGGTAGTGGTAAAACATTATTAGCGCAAACTCTAGCTCGTTTATTAGACGTGCCCTTTACCATGGCTGATGCAACTACGTTAACTGAAGCAGGTTATGTAGGTGAAG
Organism: Colwellia piezophila ATCC BAA-637; assembly: GCF_000378625.1. GTDB lineage: Bacteria > Pseudomonadota > Gammaproteobacteria > Enterobacterales > Alteromonadaceae > Colwellia > Colwellia piezophila. Next base: position 120,384 of record NZ_KB905160.1, read on the forward strand.
ATGTAGAGAATATCATTCAAAAGTTATTACAGAAATGTGATTACGACGTAGAAAAAGCTCAACGTGGTATTGTTTACATTGATGAGATCGATAAAATCTCACGTAAGTCAGATAACCCTTCTATTACTCGTGATGTATCAGGTGAAGGTGTTCAGCAAGCTTTATTAAAGCTTATTGAAGGCACAATCGCTTCAGTCCCGCCGCAAGGTGGTCGTAAACACCCACAACAAGAGTTCTTACAAGTAGATACTTCTAAGATTCTTTTCATTTGTGGTGGTGCGTTTTCTGGTCTAGAGAAAGTGATTGAACAGCGTAATCATAAAGGTACAGGTATTGGCTTTGGCGCGGAAGTTCGTGGTAAAGATCAACAAAAATCGTTAACAGATCATTTAGCTGAAGTTGAGCCGGAAGATTTAGTTAAGTATGGTTTGATCCCTGAGTTTATTGGTCGTTTACCCGTTTTGGCCACCTTACGTGAACTTGATGAAGAAGCGCTTATTCAAATTTTACAAGAGCCTAAAAATGCACTAACTAAGCAGTTTACCGCATTATTTGATATGGAAGATGTCGAGCTAGAGTTTAGAACTGATGCTTTACATGCCATTGCAACTAAGGCAATGAACAGAAAGACCGGCGCTCGTGGTTTACGCTCTATTGTTGAAGCCGTTTTGCTTGATACCATGTATGAACTACCATCAATGGAAAATGTCAGTAAAATAGTTGTTGATGAAAACACCATTAAAGGTGAGAGTAAGCCAATTGTTATTTATGACAGTAAGCAAGATAAAGCCGTTTCTGAGTAAATTCAAGCACTCATAATCTGTTTAAACATAAAGATATAGCCTGGTGTAGTGAGTAATTATATTTATAAGTAATTACTCACTACACCAGGCTTTTTTGATCGTATAAATAAAAAGCCGACTGTTTAGCTCTTTATTTTTTTTCTATTGTTGAAAGTTAACAGCCTAGCCCCATATAGTTTCTATAGCTTTATAATTAAAAAAATTCCAAGAAGAGTAGCCAATGAGTAAAGAATTATCTGGTGTCGTTGAGATCCCCGTTTTAGCCCTAAGAGATGTTGTTGTTTACCCACAAATGGTTATCCCCCTTTTTGTTGGTCGTGAAAAATCAATTCGCTGTTTAGATTTAGCCATGGAACAAGATAAACAGGTATTTCTGGTTGCGCAAAAAGATGCCGCTATTGATGATCCTAAAGCGGAAGATGTATACAGCACAGGTACGGTTGCCACTATTTTGCAAATGTTAAAGCTTCCTGACGGTACCGTTAAAGTATTAGTGGAAGGCGCACAGCGGGCAACGATAAAAAAGTTTATTGAGACTGAAGAATACTTTAGCGCAGAAATTGAATATCTTAAACCAAAGACAGATCTGGGCGATGATATTGAAGTACTGATACGTTCGGCTATTTCGCAATTTGAAGGTTATGTAAAACTTAATAAAAAAATCCCGCCGGAAGTTCTCACTTCGGTATCGGGTATTGATGAAGCTGAACAACTTGCCGATACTATGGCCGCTCATATGCCTTTGAAACTTGCAGACAAGCAAAAGATCTTAGAGATTATTGATGTCAATGTGCGATTAGAGCATTTGATGGCATTGATGGAAGGCGAAATCGACTTACTACAAGTTGAAAAGAAAATTCGCACCCGTGTTAAAAAGCAAATGGAAAAAAGTCAGCGCGATTATTACTTGAATGAGCAAATGAAAGCCATTCAAAAAGAGCTTAATGAGGGGGATGATACCCTTGATGAGCTTGAACAAATGGCTAAGCGCATTGAAGAGGCGCAGATGCCTACTGAAGCCAAGGAAAAAACCTTGGCTGAGTTGCAGAAGCTAAAAATGATGTCGCCTATGTCTGCAGAGGCAACCGTGGTACGTAGCTATATCGATTGTATGATTAACGTACCTTGGAAAAAACGAAGTAAATTAAAGCGCAACCTTACTCTTGCAAAAGAAGTGCTTGATCAAGACCATTATGGTTTAGATAAGGTTAAAGAACGAATTCTAGAGTATCTAGCCGTTCAGCAACGAGTGAGCCAGTTAAAAGGCCCTATTTTATGTTTAGTGGGACCTCCAGGTGTAGGTAAAACTTCACTAGGACAATCTATAGCAAGATCTACAGGACGAAAATTTGTCCGTATGGCTTTAGGTGGTGTTCGTGATGAAGCAGAGATTCGTGGCCATAGACGTACATACATTGGTTCTTTACCGGGTAAGTTGATCCAAAAAATATCTAAAGTAGGGGTGAAAAATCCACTTTTCTTATTAGATGAAATCGATAAAATGGCTTCAGATATGCGTGGCGATCCTGCCTCAGCCCTGCTTGAAGTGTTAGACCCAGAGCAAAATACCACGTTTAACGATCACTATTTGGAAGTTGATTACGATTTATCTGATGTGATGTTTGTCGCTACCTCAAATAGCATGGATATTCCAGGGCCATTATTGGATCGTATGGAAGTTATTCGTTTGTCAGGTTATACCGAAGATGAAAAACTCAATATTGCTAAAAATCATTTACTCAATAAGCAAATTGAGCGCAATGGCCTAAAGGCAAAAGAAATAGACATTGATGACAGTGCCATTATTGGCATTATCCGCTACTACACACGAGAAGCTGGTGTACGGAGCTTAGAACGTGAGATATCAAAGTTATGCCGTAAAGCGGTAAAGGCTATTTTACTTGATAAAAAAATCAAGAAAGTCACTATTAATCAAGATAATCTCAATGAGTTCTTAGGTGTACAGCGCTTTGATTACGGTAAAGCAGACACAGAAAATAGAATCGGCTTGGTTACTGGTTTAGCTTGGACTCAAGTGGGCGGAGAGCTACTTACCATAGAAACGGCGTCTGTACCGGGTAAAGGTAAGTTGACTTATACCGGTTCATTAGGTGATGTTATGCAAGAGTCTATTCAAGCGGCCATGACGGTTGTGCGAAGTCGTACCGAGAAACTTCGAATCAATGAAAACTTTTACGAGAAACGTGATATCCATGTTCATGTTCCTGAAGGAGCAACACCAAAAGATGGTCCTAGTGCGGGTATTGGTATGTGTACAGCCCTAGTATCAAGCCTCACGGGAAATCCGGTAAAAGCAGAAGTAGCGATGACAGGAGAAATTACTCTACGTGGTGAGATTCTCGCTATTGGTGGTTTAAAAGAGAAGTTGTTGGCTGCGCATCGTGGCGGTATTAAAACCGTGATTATCCCCCACGAAAATGAACGAGATTTACAAGACATTCCTGAAAATGTTAAGGCTGAATTGTCTATCCACCCCGTAAAATGGATAGATGAAGTACTTGCCATTGCGCTTGAGCACCCAGTAGAACAATGGAAAGTAGAGAAATAAATTGCTTAAAGCTTGGCCTTTTTTGATGATTTATATCAAAAAAGGTCAAAAAAACTAAAAAAACAGTAAAAAAATGCAGTTTTCGCTTTTCAAACGCTGAAACTATGGTAAGTTAACTACGCTTTTATCGCTAGACCCCTTGTTCTCTATGTTACATAGGTGAGTTGGAGGGAATTTGATAGCGCAATAATTTCTAAACTCAACGCTATAATTCGTCAAAAAAAATAATTTTGGATTGTCGAAATTTATAATAAAGGATAGCGTTGTATAATAACAATTGAAGGGGTATACACTGTGAATAAATCTCAACTAATCGAGAAAATTGCTGCTGGTGCAGATATTTCAAAAGCTGCTGCGGGTCGTGCATTAGATTCATTTATTGGCGCTGTAACTGATGAATTAAAAAATGGCGAGCAAGTTGCTCTTGTTGGTTTTGGTACTTTCTCTGTACGTGACCGTGCTGCACGTACTGGTCGTAACCCACAAACGGGTGCTACTATCCAAATCGCTGCTGCTAAAATTCCAGCTTTCAAAGCGGGTAAAGCATTAAAAGACGCATGTAACTAGTCACTATGTAGACTGAGTTATTCCGCGTATTAGAAACCACCTTTATAGGTGGTTTTTTACTTTTAGCCTAGTTAAACATGAAATATTATAATTAAAATAATAATAAATTTGCATTTAGCTCAAGTTGTACTTCAAGCTGGGTTTATACCAATTGCACTAATTAATTGCTCAACTTAGAGTTGTATTAGCGAGCTTAGAACAAACAAAATTACTTAAACATAGTTATTCTATATTTTATTAATTCTGTGCTGTTATCAGTTTGCTAATAAACTCCCAAGGGCGAGTTTAAAAGGCTTACATGCCGCGTTATTGATTTTGATAAGGGAATAACCATTCTCTTCGGTCAATGCCTTGCCTCTAAGCCTTTTAATTCTCGCTAAGTAGACAATAAATTAATGCACTTGGTATTATCATCTGCTAAAATCGCGAACAACTTTAATTTAAAGACACTGAAGCTTAGATATTTTAGGCATAAAAAAAGAGAAAGAGATGTTAGAAGATATTCGTGAAAAATCGCAGGGATTGACTGCCAAAATTATTCTTGGTTTGATTATCTTAACCTTCGCTGTTGCTGGGGTTGGTAGTTATACCAATTCAGTTGATACTTCTGTAGCGACAGTTAATGGCGAAGTTATCAGCCAGCAAGCATTTAATAAAGCCTATCAGGCACAACGCGGTCGCATGGCGCAGCAATTTGGTGAAATGTTTGATACTTTATCAAATGATGCAAGTTACATGGCTAACTTCCGCCAGGGTGTTTTAGATACCCTGATTAATGAAAAATTAATTGATCAAAGTAGTGCCGCATTAGCTATTCGTGTTTCAGACCAGCGATTGAAAGAAGCTATTCGTACCATGCCTGAATTTCAAGTTGAGGGCAATTTTGATAACAACCGCTATTTAGCCATTATTAATCAAGCAGGTTTCTTTCAGTCTTCGGATTTTCGTGATTATTTACGCGTAGATATGACACGTCGTCAATTAAGCCAAGCGCTAGTTGCCACAGAGTTTAATTTACCGTATCAAGAGGAACTGCAACTAGCGTTGCAAAACCAGACTCGTGACATTCGCTTTGCTACTATTTCAGCGCAGCAATTTAAAGCAGATATTGAATTAACCGATGAAGAAATCAATAACTATTACTTAACTAACCAAGCCCGTTTTGAAAATAAAGAGCAAGTGAAGGTAGATTATATCCGTTTAAACGTTGCTGATATCGCTAAAAACGTTAAAATTACCGATGCAGAACTCGCTACACATTATCAAGAAAACCTAGCAAGCTTTACTGAAACAGAGCAGCGTCGTATTTCTCATATCTTAATTGAGTTTACAGATGGCGATGCAGATGATGAATTAGCCAAGAGCCAAGCACAAGCCGTGATCGCTCGTCTTGAGCAGGGTGAAGATTTTGCTGTTATCGCTAAAGAAGTATCAAATGATACTTTCAGTGGTGAAAACGGCGGTGATTTAGAATGGTTAGAGCCAGGCGTAATGGAAGAAAGTTTTGATGAAGCCGCATTAGCATTAGTCAGTGTTGGCGATACTAGCCCACTGGTTAAAACTAGCTTTGGTTATCACGTATTAAAGTTAACCGATTATAAAGAACAAGTTGTCCAAGCCTTTGGTGAAGTTAAAGCTGAGTTACTTATTAAGCTGAGCAATGATGAAGCGCAAGAGCAGTTCTTTACCCTACAGCAAGAGATGGCTCGTATTAGCTTTGAATATCCTGATAGCCTAGATGATGCTTCCGAAGAGGTAAGTGTCACCATTCAAACATCTCCTTGGTTATTACGTGGTGGCAATAGCGCTCCTTTTGATCAAACCCAAGTGATCGAGGCTGCTTTTTCTGAGATGGTTATACAAGACAATATGAACTCAGACCTTATCGAAGTGAATGATGGCGTTGCGTTGGTTTTACGACTAAATACTTTCCAAGAAGCTAATGTAAAACCTCTAATGGAAGTTGAAGCGCAAATTAAAGATATTTTAGTGAATCAAAAAGCCACACAGAAAGCTCAGCAAACTGTTGATTCACTATTCGCTGACTTTAATGCGGGTAACGATATTTCTGCTCAATTAGCAGCACTTAACACTAGCTTTGTTAGTAAAACTAACGTTGCTCGTTATAGTTCTCAAGTTGACCAAGGAATCAGTCGTGCTGCTTTTGTATTGCCACACCCAGTGAATGATGTTATTTCTGCATCAACGGTAGCCTTAAGTAATGGTGATCTTGCCATTGTTGAAGTGACTGCAGTTGCGGTAAATGAAACGGCAGTTAACCCTAATTTAGCCCAACAACAAACGTCCCAGTTGGCGCAATCAGCTTATCAAAGCTTTGTTAACTCGTTAAAGGTTGATGCTACCATTACTCGTAGAGCAGTTTCTGAGCCTGTAGCCGCTTATTAATAGCGAATACATTTACTAAGGTTATAGTAGTCGCTAAGGCGATTAAACCGAGTAGACCACCTAAAAAAGCCAATATCAGCAAGCTGTTATTGGCTTTTTTGTCGCTTATTTTTAAGCGTTATAAGTATAATCAAATACCGGCAAGGGCAGGTAAATTCAGCCTAATAGGGGGGGGGAAGTTATTTCACCTGAAAGTTTTGGCTCATCATTAATCTTTGCGTCACTTTATGTTGCGGATTACGCATAACTTCCATTGTTTTACCTGACTCAACGACCTCGCCATGAGACATCACCATGACATTGTCACTGAAATGACGAACAATGCCTAAGTTATGTGAAATCAAAATATAAGCCAAGCCCATTTGTTGTTGGAGGTCGAGTAATAGATTTATCATCTGTGAGCGCAGCGAGGGATCTAGCGCGGCTAAAGCTTCATCTAATATAATGACTTGTGGCTCTAATATAATAGCTCTAGCGAGCGATATGCGTTGTTTTTGCCCACCCGAAAACATATGAGGATAAAAATTCATATGATCACCAAGTAAACCAACTTTTTGTAAGGTATTCCTAATAAGCTGACGGCGCTGTTTTTCATCTAAGTCAGTATTGAGCGTTAAGGGCTCATCAAGTAATTGCTGAATAGTTAAGCTAGGGTTTAAGGTTGTGCCCGAGTCTTGAAAGATCATTCTGACATGCTGACAACGTTGTTTGAACTGCTTGCTTTGCAATAATTGACCGTTTAGGTATATTTCACCTGTGGTTGGCGCCTCTGCACCGACCAATATTTTTGCTAAAGTCGATTTACCCGAACCGGTTTCGCCAACAATCGCGAGCGTCTTTTTTGCTGCTACGGTAAAAGATATCGGCGCTAGTGCATTAAACTTACGCTTGTGATACCAGTGCCCCTTAAGCTTAAACGACTTAGCGACCCCTCTAACATCCAATAATACGCTCATCTTAACGGACTCCTTTCACTGGTTTGCGCTTGGTCGATTCTTTTCGAGTTGTTTCTTGCAGTATAGGGAAGTGACAACTGACTTTATGGCCATGAAAATTACTGACCTTTGGCGCGACCACACAGCTTTGTTGTGCTCTCGGGCATCGTGGCCCTAGACGGCAACCAATCGGTAAATGTTGTAAAATTGGGATGCTACCTGGTAGGGTCATTAAACGTGATTTGGACGGTAACTGTAAATTAGCCTTAGTACTACTATCAACTAAAGCACGGGTGTAGGGGTGCATTGGCTTATTGAATATCTGCTCGGTAGTGCCCGCTTCCACAAACTGCCCGCTATACATCACTGTAATGGTACTAGTCCAGTGGGTAAGGTTTTCTAAATCATGACTGATTAATAGAATTGACATGTTTTTTAATTGGTTTAAGTTAGCTAATAGCCTATATATTTGCCCCTGATTAGTACTTTCCATTGTTGCTGTCGGCTCATCGGCAATCAATAATATTGGCCTGCCGGCGAGGGCGATTGCAATCATAACGCGTTGACAAATAGCTTCAGTAAGTTGATGAGGGTAACTATTAATACATTGGCTATGTTTCTTAATACCCACTTTGTGCAGTAATTTTATTACCGCCTCTTTTCGTTGTTTTTTCCGCTGCCAGAAATGACCAGATAATTGTGAAGTATCGATGGCCTCACTTAACTGCTCGCCTATCAAAGTGGTGGGATCTAAGCAACTCATAGGCTCTTGAAAAATCATCGCGATATCACGGCATAACAGTGCTCTACGTTCATCGATTGTTAATCTCAACAAGTCGATACCGCGCCAATGAAATCGGTCGGCATGGACATGCCACTTATCTTCTAAAACGCCGATGATTGCCTGTGCGAGCAAGGTTTTACCTGAGCCAGATTCACCCACTAAACCGCGAACTTCGCCTTCTTTAATTGATAGACTTACCTTATCTACCGCTAATACCCGCCCATTGGGGGTGTCTAGTTCAATAGATAAGTTTCTAATATCGAGTAAATTCATAAGCTCTACTTATGTGCTCTTATAGGGAAAGTGGGTAATGGTGTCATTAGTTCTCCTTACGTAGCTTTAACGCATGACGAATGCCTTCACCTACTAAGTTAGTGGCAACTACGGCGAACAATATGGCTAAACCTGGCAGATAAACTGTCCATGGCGCTATATAAAAACGTTCTAGGCCATTAGCTAATATAGCGCCCCATTCAGGTAAGGGGATTTGCGCGCCGAGACCTAAGAAGCCTAAGGTGGCTATATCTAAAATCGCAGCAGACTGCGCTAAGGTTGCTTGACTCATTAAGCGCTCAATAATGTTAGGGAATACCGAGTAGTACAAAATACGGAAATTACTGGCGCCATCAAGGCGTGATGCCAAAACATAATCTTTTCTAAATTCTTCTTTCACTGCATAACGAGTGATGTGGATAAATTGAGGGATAAAGACAATGGCAACTGCCCACACGGTATTACTGATGCCTGGCCCTAATATCGCCACGATAATTATCGCCAACAATAGCGATGGAATTGATAACACGACATCGAGAAAGTGATTTAAAAAACTAGATTTAATGCCTTTGGTTAGGGCCGAAAGTGAGCCTATCACTACACCGATAACTAAAGAGAAAAAGACCACGATAAAACTTAAGCCAAAGGTCAGTGAGGTGCCGTACATCAGGCGAGATAACATGTCTCTGCCTAATTCATCAGTGCCTAATAAGTAACTTACATTGCCATCTGGATGCCATGCAGGCGGTAATAAAATCATTTCCAAATTACTGTCTACGGGCGAGTAGGGGGATAAAATAGGTGCGAAAATAGCTAATAAAATTAAAAAGATAAAACAACAAAACCCAGCCATGGCAACAGGGGTTTTACGAAATATCCCCCATAACTGCATAAAAGGAGAAGGAAAAACTTCCTCAAGATAGGTTTTTTCACGAGCCATGATTGTTACCTCGTGCTAGTGGGTTAAGCGCCGCATAAATAAAATCCGTTAGAATATGCACCAGAAATATAAAACATGACAGCACTAACAGTCCACTTTGAATCGCGGTGTAATCACGTTGATAAATACTTTCTATTAACCAACGTCCAATTCCAGGCCAGCTAAATATGACCTCAGTGACCATAGCAATGGTGACGAGATTGGCAAACTGTAAACCGACATGACGAATTATTTTAATTAAGGCATTTCGTATGGCATGACGAAATATTATTTGATTAAAGCTTAAGCCTTTAGCCCGAGCGGCTCTTATATAAGGTGCCGCTAATACTTCAATCATTGCAGCGCGTGATAAACGGATGAATATCGTTGCCGGTGCTAAGGCGATGACACAAGCGGGTAGGATGATATGCGCACTAGCGTTACTGAACGCTTGCCACTTATATGGGCTGTCACTTAACAAAATATCAATAAACTGAATGCCGGTTACAAAGTCAATTTCAAATAACAAACTGATTTTACCTGCAGAGGGCAGCCAACCAAGGTTGATAGAGAAGGTGTGTATCGCTAATAAGCCAAGCCAGAAAACAGGAATGGAATAGCCAATCATCGCGAAGGATAATATCGCATTATCACTGGTCTTATTATGGCGAATGGCGGCAATAAAACCCAGAGGAATACCAATGAGCATTGCAATAAGTAAGGCGACTAAGCTGAGTTCAATAGTTGCGGGCAGTAATTCTATAATTTCATCACTAATGGGTGATTGACTGGCCATCGACTGACCCAGATCACCTTGCAGTATGTGCGATAAGTAAGCATTGTATTGGCTGAAAATATTTTCATCCATTTTATAGACTTTATTCAGCTCCACTAACTCTGTTGGGGTAGCATGAATTTGCCCCGAGTGGTTGATAACCGTATCACCAGGAAAAAGAAAACTTAAACTGAACGAAAGCAGTGTTAACACCAACATAGTAAAGATAAATAAGCTGAAGCGTCGTAAGGTAAAAGTAAGCATCTTAGTTACTCGCCTCGTTAACCAATTTGGCCTTTTTACTTGCCTGATAAAAACTAATGCCACCAAATTTTGATAGTATATCGCCTTCTACGTCAGAGCCTCGTGCTTGAAATCGTTTAGAGTGAGCAATAGGTAATAATGGCATTTCATCATTAATTATTACCATCGCCTTGGCGTAATAGCCTTTGCGTTTACTCATATCGGTGGTTTTTAACGCTTTTTTTAGCAAATCATCATATTCTTTATGACACCAAAATGTGCGGTTGTTACCTATTTCATTTGCTGAACAACTTAACATGGGGGTAAAGAAATTATCCGGGTCGGGGTGATCGGCATTCCAGCCTAATAAAAAACTCTGATGTTCACCTAATGATAAACGACGTAGAAAAGTACTCCACTCGTAGCTGACAATCTTCACCTTAACGCCTATTTTCTTTAAGTCTGCCTGAATGAGTTTTGCCATCTTCACAGCATTAGGATTGTATGTCCTTTGAACTGGCATTGCCCAAATGTCCATGGTAAAACCTTGGGGATAACCTGCTTCCGCTAATAACGATTTTGCACGCACAGGATCATAACCGAGCTCAGGGGTGTTTTTGTCATACGCCCAAGAAGTTGTCGGCAAAATGGACTTTGCACGAGCCGCCTGCGAGCGATAAATATTATCAACTAAAGCCTGTTTATTGATCGCCAAACTGATGGCCTGTCGGACTAATTTATTATCAAAGGGTGCCTTTTGGGTATTAAAACCAAAGTAGCCGACATTTAATGACGTAATTGACTCTAGCTGCAAATCGCTACGCTGCGCTATTTTTTTATGGGCGTTAGGGTAGCTACTGACATCACACTCTTTCGCTAATAACTTAGTTAAACGACTGGTTTCTCTGGGGGATATATCATAAACGAGCTGCTCAATTTTAGCTTTTCCTTGCCAATATGAATCATGACGATAAAAACGGATTAAGGATCCCACCCGATAGTCCTTTAGCTTGAAGGGTCCTGTACCGATTGGGAGGATATCTATTTCATGTTTTGAGTTGCTGTTGGTGAGTTGTTGTCCATATTCAGCGGATAAAATTACGGCATAATCGGTGGCTAAATTGGCCAAAAATGAGCTTTCATTACGCCTCAATATAAAGCGTACAGTATAGTCATTAATTTTCTCTACCTTTTCAACAAGCTCAGAAAAATTAACGCTTTGAAAAAAGGGATATTGGCCACCGGATACGTGATGAAAAGCATGTTCTTTATCTAGGATTCGATTAAAAGTGAATAAAACATCGTCAGCATTAAATAATCTTGTTGGGGTAAAGTAGCTTGTTTGATGGAAGCTCACATCTTGTCGTAAATAAAAAGTGATTTTTCTACCATCACGGGTTATATGTTTGGATTTAGCTAAGCTAGGACCTAGAGTATTGCTTTGCCCTTTATAAACAATCAGGCTGTTATAAAGCTGCTTTGAAGTCGCATCGGATGTTGTGCCAGAGGTACTCAGTTGTGGGTTAAATGTTTCAGGAGAGCCTTCAGAGCAATAGATAATACTTCGTTCACTTAACGACAATTTACTATCTTCGTTACATCCTGACAAAAGGCTCACCAAAGCCACCATTGAAATAAAGAGGATGGACTTAGAATTCATCGGTAATACTGCTATCAAGCAAGTTGTATTTTTTTAGATAACCCCTTAATTGATGATACGTTAATTCAAGTGCTTCAGCGGTTTTCTTTTGGTTAAACTGACAATGTGCTAATGCAGACTTAATTAACTCAATTTCATAGTCTTGCGACAGGGTTTTTAATGACTGTGGAAACTGTTGTGTCACCAGAGTAGAAGACGTCTGTAGGGATTCCTCTTTGGCAGGCATTACCGTTGAACCTTCTGCAACTAATTTTTCATCAGGTGTACTGTGACTGCTCTGAAGGGAATTTATCCGGTCATTTGTTTTGATTCGTTGACTGGGTCTAAAAGGTGACTCAAATGGATCTATGATTAATTCATGCACAGGCAAGTGTGGATTGTTACATCGATAGACACTGCGCTCAACGACATTTTTCAACTCGCGAACATTACCCGGCCAATGATATTCAAGTAGGCTGCGTTTAGCTTTTTCGGTAAAACCACTAAACAATTCAAATTCAAGCTCACGCGCCATAATTATAGCGAAGTGTTCAGCTAACATTAAAATGTCATCTAAACGCTCTCTTAATGGTGGCAGGGTAATAACATCAAAGGCTAATCTATCTAATAAGTCAGCTCTAAAATGACCTGATGCGGCTAGGGTAGGTAAGTCTTCGTTGGTGGCTGCAACCAAACGGACATCGGTATAGATTGTTTTTGAACCACCGACACGTTCAAATTCACCGTATTCAACGACACGTAAGAGCTTCTCTTGAATTAAGCCTGAAGTATTGGCAATCTCGTCTAAAAAGAGCGTACCTTTATCGGCACGTTCAAACCGGCCTTCATGTCGTTTGTTGGCACCGGTGAATGCACCACTGTCGTAACCAAATAGTTCAGTTTCGAGTAGATTTTCATTTAGAGCCGCGCAATTGAGCTTTAAATAGCTTTGATCCCAGCGCTTTGATAAATAATGCAAACGAGCGGCAACAAGTTCTTTGCCCGTACCACGCTCACCGATGATCAGAACGGATTTTCTTAACGGAGCAATTTGGGATATTTGCTCGAGAACTTCTAAAAAGCTATTTGATTGACCAAGCAGGTTATCTTGTTGGTTAAAACGCGACATACTAAACTCAAATGTTGGTTTATTTCACTAACAAATAGTGTATTTTATTAGTTGGTAGGTTGGAAGACTTTTTTAAATAAATAATAAGTTTATTTAAAACAGTGTGTTATAAGTTATTATAAAGTTGGCGTAAATAATGAATATGTTAAAACGTAGTTAAAGTAAAAATAAACGCTAAGTTAGTGCTTAGTTCATGTAAAAGTAATTATAAATTGGCATTGTTTAGCCATTAGTTGAGGAAGATGTTATGGGTATTTTTTCAAGGTTCACCGATATTATAAATTCGAATATTAACAATTTATTAGACAAAGCCGAAGATCCAGCAAAAATGGTGCGTTTAATCATTCAAGAGATGGAAGATACCTTAGTTGAAGTACGCTCTAGTTCTGCAAAAACACTTGCAGATAAAAAAGAATTAACCCGCCAAGTAAGCCGCCTTGAAAAGGATGCGCTAATATGGCAAGAAAAAGCAGAGTTGGCGTTAAGTAAAGATCGAGAAGATTTGGCACGTGCCGCCTTAATGGAAAAGAAAAAAAGCAGCGAAAGTGCCGCGGCTTTACTAGCCGAGTTAACCCACACTGATGGCCATATCAGCAAGTTGCAAGATGAAATTTCACAATTACAAGATAAGCTCTCCGATGCTAAATCGCGTCAAAAAGCGATTCTTATTCGTGAAAAATCAGCTAGCTCTCGTCTGAAAGTAAAAGAAAACATCCATAGTAACCGAGTAAACGACGCGTTAAACCGCTTTGATCACTATGAACGTAAAATTGATGACATCGAAGCCGAAATTGAATCTTATGACTTAGGTGGTAAATCTTTAGCTGATGAGATTGCCGAACTTGAGAGTGATGAAAAGGTTGATGATGAATTAGCGAAATTAAAAGCTAAGATGAAACGTAATAAAAAATAGCCAAAATCACAGAATAAACATCTAATAAGAACGTAAAAAAAACTATCGATAGAATAGGATAAAGGAGAAGTATTGTGGAAGAGATTATCATGGCACCCGTCATTATATTTATGATCATTGTCGCGCCTATATGGTTGGTGTTGCATTACCGCAGTAAAAAGCAGGTTAGCCAGGGGTTAAGCCAAGAAGAGTATATGCAATTATCAGAATTGTCTGAAGTTGCTGATACCATGGCTGATAGAATACAAACTCTTGAAGCGATATTAGACGCGGAGACCCCGAGCTGGAGAGCCAAATTATGAACCGAAAAAGAGGTGAATTGTATCGTAATACCAATCGGGGGAAAATCGCCGGGGTTTGTGCTGGTATAGCAGACTACTTTGGTTGGGAAACGTGGTTAGTTAGAATTTTAGTGGTATCTGGGGTGTTGTTTGGTATGCCTTTTCTTATCTTAGGCTATATTGCCGGTTGGTTTATTCTTGATAAGTCGCCAGAGCAAGCAATCGAACCCGGTGGACGTCATAGCCGCTATGCTAAAGGTCATTCACAGCAATATAATGATGTGAGTAATGAGTCAATCAAGGTGAAATCGCGAATATGGCAAGCAGGTGAGCCGCCAAAACAAGCCCTGCATGATATCGGCCGTAAATTTCGTTCTCTGGAAAGGAAAGTACAAGCGATGGAACAATATGTCACGTCGGCTGAATTTACCGTTTCAAGAGAAATTAATAAGCTGTAATAGCCTCACCTTAAAAGCTGCCGTTGGTAGCTTTTTTATTTTACTCACTCACTATGTTCTCCCCTGATTCGCTCATTTTTCTGAGGAAGGTAATCAATAAGGTGTAATGTTATAGAAAAGACCTTATTATCAACTTATTCATCAAATATATTATCATTAAATCTACTATTAATTTAAAAGTTATCAATTCGTTATGGCATTAATAAGCAAGTCGTTAATAAAAAAATATGGCCTAGATAAGCTAAAAAATAAGCTGAAAGATAAGGGCAAGGAACTTCTACGTCACACACTCGACCAACAGGTAACGTTAGCGGTGACCGGGTTAAGTCGTAGCGGTAAGACTGCGTTTATTACTTCATTGGTGAATCAACTAATCAATGAAGGTAGTGGCACTAAATTGAGTTTTTTTGATCCCGTCCATAATGGTAATTTTATTGCCGCTAAACGAGTGCCGCAAAAACATTTTCATGTGCCCCGATTTGATTATGACTCGGCAATGTCTGCCTTAACATCTGAGCCTGCTAACTGGCCAAAACCAACACATGGCATCAGTGAACTACGCTTGGCTATTCGTTATCAACCTAAAAACTCAATACTTAAATATGCCACTGACATGGCAACGTTGACTTTAGATATTACCGACTACCCTGGTGAGTGGTTACTCGACTTACCTATGCTTAAGCAAACTTATCAAGAGTGGTCAAAGCAAACCCATGAATTGATGAAAAAGGCCCCAAGAGCTGAGTACAGTAAAAGTTTTTTGGCTAAACTGGCAAAAATTGACCCTTTTTCGACGGCGAGTGAAGAGTTATTAGCCCAGCTAGCCCAGGAATATAGCGCACTGTTACATACTTTTCGTCATACGTTGGGTTTATCTGTGATCCAGCCAGGGCGTTTTATATTACCCGGTGATTTAGCCGGAGCACCAATCTTAGAGTTTTTCCCCTTTCCTGCGTTAGAAGAACTTGACGGCAATGATTATCAAAATGCCCCTGATGATAGCTTTATTGGCATGTTGCGTTCACGTTACCTTGAATATAAAGAGCAGGTGGTGCGCAAGTTCTATCAAGAACACTTTCTGCGTTTTGACCGACAAATAGTATTAGCTGATTGTTTAACGCCCTTGAATAAAGGTAAAGAAAGTTTTGCCGATTTAGAGTTGGCGATGTCGATGATCTTGCAAAGTTACAGTTACGGAAAGTCGGGGCTGTTTTCTCGTTTATTCTCACCTAAGATAGACAAGTTACTTTTTGCCGCGACAAAAGCTGATCATGTCACCCCTGAGCAACATGGCCCTATGGTGGCGTTATTGAATCAGTTAATTCATCAAAATAAGCATCAGTTAAACTTTGAGGCCGTTAAGGTTAAAACGTTAGCCATTGCATCCGTTAAAGCAACTAACTCAGGACTAAGTAAACATAAGGGCAAAGATATTCCTGTGATACAGGGGCGAAGTTTAGCTAAAGCAAGTGCCGTTAATTCAAACTCTGCTAATTCAAATATATCTCATTCAGACGTTGATGAATCAACAGAAATCTTCGGTCATAAAATAACCGTTTTTCCCGGCGCGGTACCCAGTCAGTTGCCAAAGGATGATTACTGGCAATCGAGTTCCTTTAATTTTATTGATTTCGCGCCGTTAAGTGGCCTTAACAAGCACCAATGCTTGCCTCATGTACGTATGGATCAAGTATTACAGTTTTTAATTGCAGATAAAATGATATGACTAATAACAAAGATAAAGCCAATGAAGACTTACAGCAACAACAAATACTTTTTAGCGAAAGTGATACCGTCGTTGTATCGAGTAATAGTCAATATAAAGATAAAATCGCAGGTAACAGTGTTACCGAACAAGTTGTCTTTACTAATGAGGACTACTTGCCTTTGGTGCTTGATGAGCATCAGGCAGATGAACTAGACCAAACAGAGCTAAGTGCTGATGACATTTTATCGGGCGTTGACAAAATACAGCGTGGTAAGCGTTCGTGGTTATGGCGTACTATCCTGGTATTATTTGTCACCTTACTCACCATAGAAATGGTTGGTTTTTTTATTAGTGGTTTTGAACAGTCACCAATAATTACTAGTCTTTATGGGATATTATTCGCTTCATTAACTTTGGTTGCGGGTAATGCTCTGTGGCATGAACTTATCGGGCTTAAGCAGTTTAAGCGTCGCCAGAAAATGAAAAAACAAGCAACTGAGTTATTATTAATTGAAAGCGAACAATTAACCGAGTCTACCAACCAACGCGGTAAAGACTTTTGTGAAAATATTAGCGAAAGTTTGCCCTGTGATTTAGTGTTTGATTGCCCTAAAGAGCAGCAGGTTTGGCATGACGCCTTAGCTTCAGATCATAGCTCGAGAGAATTAGTACAGTTATATTCTCGCGTGGTATTAACTAAAGTCGACGAGAAAGCGCTAAATGAAGTCGCTAAATTTTCAACCGAAGCGGTGGTGCTAATCGCTTTAAGTCCGGTTGCCCTTATCGATATGTTGATTATGTTGTCGCGTAACTTACGTATGATTAATAAAATAGCTGGGCTTTATGGCTTAAAGTTGGGCTATTGGAGTCGTATAAAGTTGATCAAGCAGGTATTTATTAATTTGGCTTATGCTGGCGCCAGTGAGTTAGTCGCTGATTTGGGGAGTGATATGCTCGGCGCAGAACTCATGGGTAAACTCTCTGCTCGATTCGCCCAAGGACTAGGTGCTGGTATGCTTACCGCTCGACTCGGTGCCAAAACAATGGAGTTGTGTCGTCCTATTCCATTTGAGAAGAAACCTAAGTTAAGCCATGTCCGTAAAAAAATTGCCCAGCAAATTAAAGTGCTACTCAGTCCTAAAAAGTCATGAGAGTGGGGGAAACCCCACTGTAATTTATGATGTAACCTTTCTTGTACAGTAAATGCTATTGTTTGTTATTTGACCGTTTGTTGCGGCTTTATTTTATCTACCCAGATGTCTTAAGATGAATACAGCAACATTACATCTTTAACGCTAAAGTTTTAGCGTTAAAATTTTAGCGTAAAAAACTACAATAATAATAATCGCATTGCAGAAAGGTTAGTAAGATGGACAAAATAACTAAATATACTTCTAAAGCTCCTGATGAACAGGGTTATATCCAATGGACAGCAGAAGAAAATACTATTTGGCAAGAGCTGTTTGCTCGCCAAATAGCCTGTATTAAGGATAAAGCTTGTGATGAATATCACGAAGGTCTAGCAAAATTAAACTTAAGTCAAGATCGCATTCCTCAACTTGGTGATGTAAGTAAGGTGCTAAAAGCAACTACGGGTTGGCAATGCTATCCTGTGCCTGCCTTAATTGGTTTTGGTGAGTTTTTTAGACTACTATCGGAAAAGAAATTTCCAGTAGCAACTTTTATACGTAGTCGTGAAGAAATGGACTATTTACAAGAACCGGATATTTTTCATGAAATCTTCGGTCATTGCCCGCTACTAACAAACCCATCTTTTGCCAACTACACCGAAGCTTTTGGAAAAATGGGCTTAAACGCGAGTAAAGAGCAGCGGGTATTTTTAGCTCGCTTATATTGGTTTACCATTGAATTTGGCTTACTTGATACCCCGAAAGGTCTACGTATTTACGGTGGTGGTGTACTGTCTTCTCCAGGAGAAACAGACTACGCCATGAACAGTACCGAAGTGGAACGTCAGCCTTTTAATGTTCTAGATGTTTTAAGAACGCCTTATCGCATAGATATAATGCAGCCTATATATTACATGCTAACCAAGGTATCTGATTTAGATGATATTAGAAAATATGAAGTTGAGGATATCATGGCGCTGGTTGCCGAAGCACAAAGTCTAGGTTTACATGAAGCAAAATTTCCAGCGAAAGAAGCCAGTTAGTGCTTCGGGAAATAAGTCAGACGAATAATTTAAAATATAAACTAAGGATAAATAATGACTACAACACCAAGTAACCCATTAGCGAACCAAGTGTGTGAAGCTTGCCATGCCGATGCGCCAAAAGTAAGCGATGAAGAGCTTAAAGAGTTGATGGCGCTAATTCCTGATTGGGTGCCACAAGTTCGTGATAATGTCATGATGCTCGAACGTGAATACAAGTTTAAAAACTATAAGTTAGCTTGGGCTTTTGCTAATAAAGTCTCTGAATTAGCGGAAAGTGAGTTTCATCACCCGTCTATATTACTTGAGTGGGGGAAAGTGACAGTGACTTGGTGGACCCACTCAATCGGTGGTTTACACAAAAACGACTTTATTTGTGCCGCAAAATCAGACAAATTAACCGATTAACTTTCACGTTTGAATAAGCCGAAGAAAACATTTATAGGGTCACAATATAACTTGATAAATGTTGTGCTTTATTATCGTAAAAATTAGTTTACAATAGCCCTTCATCAATCTCTAAAATTAGTTTTAGAGTTCAATTATAGAATTATATTCTTGATTAAGGGCTAGTTAAATGCGTTTGGAAATTACTTGTCATGACCGTGTTGGTATGGGGCAGAAAGTTTTAGGTATTTTTGTTGAACATGGCATCAATGTACGTGGTATTGAGCTAATGCAGCCAGGGCGTATTTTTATTAATATCCCTGATTTAGATTTTTCAGATTTACAAACCTTTATGCCGCAATTAAGGTTAACTGAAGGTGTCGGTGATGTTAAAACGGCTCCTTACATGCCGTCCGAGCGAGAAAGAAACGAACTTGCTACTTTAATTAAAACTTTTCCAGATCCTTTTATATCAATAGATAGAAAAGGCAATGTTCGCATTGTTAACACTATTGCGTCGAATATTATCGGCGATGATGAGTCGACTCTCATTGGTCAACATATTAGTTTGTGGTTGAAAGGTTTTAACTTTAATCGTTGGTTAGATGCTAATGATGTGCTAGCACAAACCCGACGTTTAAAATTCCAAGGTGAAGACTTCGTCGCTGATATTATGCCCATCCATGTTTCTGGTGAAGACGAAAGTAAAGTGCTTGCCGGTGCGGTATTAATTTTAAAGTCAGAAGCTCGCTTAGGCCAGCAAATGAATGCCTTTAAACAGCCCAATGAAAATACTTTCTCAGGTATACAGGCAACTTCAAGTGCTATGAGAAAAGTGATCCGTGAAGCTAAACGTATGTCATCACTTGACTCCTCTATTTTAATTCTGGGTGAAACCGGAACAGGAAAAGAGCTACTTGCGCGAGCTTGTCATAGTGCTAGTGAACGTGCAGAGCATCCTTTTATGACCTTAAATTGTGCTGCCCTACCTGATGATGTGGCTGAATCAGAATTATTTGGTTCTGGCGAAAAAGAACAAGAGCGAAGTAAACGTGGCCTCTTTGAATTAGCTGATGGGGGCACTGTCTTTTTAGATGAAATCGGTGAAATGTCGCCTAAATTACAAAGTAAATTATTACGTGTCATTCAGCATGGTAGCTTTAGGCGTGTTGACTCTGAACAAGAAGTCACGGTAAATGTTCGTATTATTAGTTCTACCAACAAAGACTTGCTTAACCTAGTGTCATTGGGGTCGTTTAGAGAAGATCTGTATTATCGATTAAATGTCTTTGGCCTGACACTCCCCGCCTTGAGAGAGCGCCGCAGTGATATTTTACCGTTGGCAGAATTCTTTATTGTTAGTTCAGTCCAGCAGATTGGTCGTAGCCACGTTAAAATAAGTGATGACTGTCGTGATTTTATCGAACACTATCCTTGGCCAGGCAATATTCGTCAATTAGAGAATGTGCTAACCCGTGCGGTCTCATTACTTGAAGGTGATGAAATAGAGACCAGTCATCTACAATTACCTGCTTATACTCGGGAACATGGTTATTTAGAGCAGGAGTTCGAGGGAACATTAGATGCGGCAGTGAAAAAATTTGAAGCCGACTTATTACGTAAACTATATCCTGCATATCCAAGTACTAGACAATTAGCTAAAAAGCTTGGCCTAAGCCATACGGCAATTGCCAATAAGTTACGTGAATATGATATTAATAAAAAAACGGTGAAAATATAATTTAATCAGTGAGTTTTGACTGCTAACGACAGTGTAATAGTAACCGTAAAGAAATTATTCCGTACTGTTTCAGCTAAGCTGGCGCTATTGCTTGGTTGTCAGCGAAAAAATTCGTACCATACTTTCATCTTCTTAAAGTATCGATAAATATACCCGTTTTAATTAAAAGGTTTAACAATGAAATTAGCTACACTGAAAAATAATACCCGCGATGGTCAACTCGTTGTTGTTAACCGCGCTCTTGATAAAGCTGTCTTGGTAAGTGATATCGCAGAAACGTTACAAGCAGCTCTCGACAATTGGACTGATATTTCACCTAAATTAGCAGAAGTTTATCAAGCGCTCAATAATAATGAGCTCACCGACACTTTAACCTTTGAACAAGCAGAGTGTGAATCACCTTTACCTCGTGCTTATCAATGGGCTGATGGTAGTGCATATGTTAACCATGTTGAATTAGTACGCAAGGCAAGAAATGCTGAGATGCCAGCATCATTCTGGACTGAACCTTTAATGTACCAAGGTGGCTCAGACGCATTTATTGGCCCACGTGACGATATTTTGATTGCCAGTGAAGAGTTTGGTATTGATTTCGAGTCAGAAGTTGCAGTGATCACGGATGATATCCCAATGGGTACATCCGCAGAGCAAGCCGCAAGTCATATTAAGTTATTAATGTTAGTAAACGATGTGTCATTACGTAACCTGATACCGGGAGAATTAGCCAAAGGTTTTGGGTTTTTTGCCTCTAAGCCTTCAAGCGCATTCTCACCCGTAGCCGTTACACCCGATGAGTTAGGTGACGCGTGGGATGGCAAGAAATTGCATTTACCGCTAACAACTCATTTAAATGAAAAATTATTTGGTCAGCCTAACTGTGGCGTTGATATGACCTTTGATTTTCCGACGATTGTTGCTCATGCGGCTAAAACTCGCCCATTATCAGCAGGCTGTGTTATTGGCTCAGGTACTATTTCAAACTATGATCGCTCTGCAGGCTCAAGCTGTTTAGCTGAAATCCGTATGTTAGAGATCATTGCCGATGGGAAAGCAAGTACACCGTTTATGAGTTTTGGTGATACGGTTCGCATTGAAATGTTTGATAAAGAAGGCGCAAGTATTTTTGGTGCTATTGACCAAAAGGTTGTTGAATATAAAGCGCAGTAGCTTTTAGCGGTAAGCCGCTTTTAAATTCAGCGTTAAATAAATACTAATTAAATGCTAATTATCTACACTGAAGATAACTATAAGAGTTAACTTAGTCAGGTAATTAGCATTTTTTTTTACCGATAAAAATCCTATTAAGGAACAGTATGAAACTTTATGGCTATTGGCGCTCTACGGCCGCGTATCGTGTGCGCATTGCTCTTCATTTAAAAAATATTCCCTTTGAATCGATCTCAGTACACCTTGTTAAAAATGGAGGGGAACAACATAGTCGCGACTATAGTGAGCTTAATCCTAATCATTTAGTGCCGACGTTGGTAGATGGCGATTTCTCCTTAAATCAATCCTTAGCTATTATTGATTACCTAGACCAAGTCCATGTTGAACATGCCTTGTACCCAAAAGAGTTACAAAGCAGGGCTAAAGTAAAGGCGCTAGCATTAGACATCGCCTGTGAGGTGCATCCCTTAAATAATTTAAGGGTTCAACAGTATTTAGCTAAATCATTACAAGTCAGTGATCAAGCGAAACAAGCCTGGGTTGAACATTGGATGACCATTGGCTTCAAGGCGGTTGAGCAGAAATTATCGTTGAGTGCAGGGCAGTTTTGTTTTGCCGACACGGTAACTGTTGCTGATATTTGTTTAGTGGCACAAGTGTATAATGCTCATCGCTTTAACGTTGAGATGATTGCTTATCCATTAATCAACCAAGTCGTAGATAATTGTAATAAGTTGCCGGCTTTTATAAAGGCCTTACCTGAAAATCAACCTGATGCCCAGTAAGTGAGTTCAGCTCAAGTGATTTCTATATGGGTGTATTAAATACAGCTACTAAAGTTAAATGCTATTTTGATTGAGCTGTATTTGAAAACCGATAAAACACACAAAAAAATGAAATGAAACAATAAAATGTCTATGGATGGTTGCATCCATAGGCAAAACACGTTGCAATAATAGCGACGAAGAAATTAACCACATAATTGGGATAGCCATGGAAAACTCAGAACCAACACAGCAAGTAGAGCAGGGCGAAAATGATAAGAATTCTGGACCTCTCATTATATTCATTGTTGCTTTTATTCTCGTAGCCGCTGCATCGTGGCAGTTTCTCAGGGGGACAGAAGACACCAATGAAATTCTACAACAAGAGCCTGTGGTTGAAGCTACTGCCGTTGTTTTAGATGTTGCGGAAGGAAATGATGATGCCTTAAATACAGAAATCGCACTTCTTCCTGTTGAAAACAGCGAAGTTACCGCGCCAGAGGACGTTATAGAGTCACCTAAAGCAATTGTATTACCCGCATTAGATGAAAGTGATAGTTGGCTGCAAGAGAAGCTCCCTGAGTTAACATGGCGAAAAGAATTGCTTTCATTGTTAATCACCGAAGATATGATTCGCCGTTTTGTCGTTTTTACTGATAACTTTGCACAAGGCTTACTTGCTTATGAGCACAGTCCTTTTATTCAGCCTAAAGAGAAGTTTTCTATTGATGAGCAGTTAAACACAAGTGAGCCAAATGTTTGGCAATGGGATAGTGAAACAAGTAAACGTTTTGACCTATATGTCGATTTATTACGCTCTGTTGATAGCACTACGTTAGTTAATCAATATGTTGAAATGAAACCATTAATAGATGAAGCCTATAGTGAATTAGGCTATGAAGATGATTTTACTTATACACTGCAAGATGCCATTACCAGAGTGTTAGATATGGAACTGCCTAAATCCCCAATGGATGTAACGCGCACTAGTGTCATGTATAAATACCACGATGCTAAATTAGAGGCCTTAGATGATAGTGACAAGCTTCTGCTACGAATAGGTAAAGAAAACCTATTGATTATTAAGTCCGTGTTATTAGACATTAATGAAAAACTGGTGAAAAAAGTAAATAGTAGCAATTAATCTTAGTAGTTAGCGTAAAAAACAATCAACCAGTAGCTTTTTGCAAACTTGTACTTGCATCTGGCGGCACGATTAGCGATAATTCGCGCCGCTTTAAGAGTTAATTCTTTTGAAGCCTCTATGGTGACCCTTTCGGTCCCCTCGCAATGATACTCTGTGAACTCGGCCAGGTCCGGAAGGAAGCAACCGCAGCAGACGACTCATGTGCCGAGGTGTGGCTGATTGGGTTGCCACCAATCTTTTATAAATCAATGACTTACACCTAAATAAGCTTAGTTGCTACAATAGGTGCTACAATGCAGTCAGCAAATATCCCTCATTTATACATCCGTAATGGCATTTATTACTATCGTAATAACAGCTATTGGAAGTCTTTACGTACCCGTTGTAAAAAAGAAGCCTTTAAACAGCTTGCTCATTTGCTATTCGGCACAGTGAGTGAGGTGGTCGATAAATCTCCCACCAAGGTGTCTTGTGATGCTGAAGCATCAAAGCCACAATCGTCTGCTGCGGTTGCTTCCTCCCCTAAGTTTGGTGTACTAATCAAAGCCTACCTAGATGAACATGGTCATAGGTGGTCGCTGCGGGAATATACCCGTATTGAAAATCCCCTTAAGTTCTTACCTAAAAAAATCTCAATAAAGAAGCAGCTATTGCGGTTAAGCAATCACTGTTAAAAATCAAAACAATACCGACGTTCAATCGTTACCTTAAATACTTCAATTCTTTCTTTAGGTGGGTTATCGCTAACAATGTAGAAGTAATTATCAATCCCTTTGATGGTCTAAAAGTCATTGAAAAGAAAATATCACAAGCCAGTAAACGTAATGCCTATACCATTGACCAATTAGCTGAGTTATACAGCTTTGCCAATAAGTACGGTAATAAAAGCATAAAGTACTGGTTGATTCTCATTGGGCGTTATACGGGTGCTCGAATGAATGAAATCTGTCAGTTGAAACCAGAAGATATAACATCTGAGGCTATCCATATCCGTGGTGATATTCTTAAAACAGATAATGCCAAACGTTCTATACCAATACACCTCGGCTTATCGAGTTAGGTCTTTTAGATTGGGCTGGACAATGTGCTAAAGAACGCTTATTCCACGAATGGAAGCCTATGAGGGGCTCTTATAGCCATGCAGGAAGTCGTTGGTTTAGTCGGAACAATCCTTTTAAATCAGGTGTTAAAGGGGAAAAGGCTATTGTTGATTTTCATTCACTGAGGCATACGGTTGCTACTGAATTAAAGTAAGGTGGAGTAGCAAGTCAATTCACTGCTCAGATATTAGGTCATAGTAATGGAAATATTACTTACGATAGGTATGGTAAGTGCGTAAATATATCAATGTTGAAAGAAGCAATGTTATTTATTAAGTAATGGCTGTTCTGTGCGCTATATAGTCTTTTCAGTCTGAATAAACCTATAATCAGGGTGTTCAGATCATGTACCTATTTCATACGAATATTGTGCGCTTATTATCTTGATGATTTCCGCTTTGCTTTCGATGAACCCTCAAAGTTACCACAGTACACAGCTATAGGTCAGCTACAAAACGGTTATTCAGTGTTAGTGCCACTTTATGACAACTCTTGTTCTAACCAAGTAACTGCTGACTGAAATCCTAATTCTAATTCTAATTCTAAACCAGAAAATTGCCTTAAATTCAAATTATCTATTTTACGTGTATTGACCAATGCATTGGTCACCTGTTCGCAATATTGATTATAAGTAACAACAGCTATCGCCTTAATGCCAGATAATGAAGCGATGGTTAATTGCGCTTCAAAAGTATAAGTATACTTGTTAATTTTATTGATTAGTAAACCGAAATTTTTGTTGAAATGACATTTTAAACAATAATCAAATTCTTCAACCATTTCTAGGCTTATGATAATATTAGGATTAACCACTACTTCAGCTATGTTATCAGAAAGTAATGTAATGTAACCAAAACTTAATACGTGCTTCATTTTTTTGTGAGCTCTTTTAATTTAAGTTATTAATAAACACATTAGAAATGTCATTTTATGTTGTATTATTCTTTAAATATGTTCTTTACGAACAAATAAAAGGAAAGCTGCTCATAGAACTTAATTAAGCAGCTTTAAGGGAGGTGTTAATATCAATTTAAAATAATGAAAAAACTTTATACTGATATTAAAAAATCTACAAACTTTATAGGGAAGTTGACTGAATTATGGTTGTCTTTGGAATGTCTGTGCTATTTTTGTGATTCTGGAGCAGTTAAAAAGAAAAATTATAGTGTGTTAACGGTAGATGTTGAGCAAATAAATTATTAAAAAGTAATTGTTACATCTATAGCTGATATAGCTGATTTTTAGCACCTACATCCTTCCCATAGATAACAGCGACCATTTTATATCATTTTTTAAATCTAGGAGATTATTTCTATGGTTCGATGTGAAAATTATACGGGATTATTGTTTTTTATCGTCAGGAGATATTTTTTATATAATTTTGAAAAATGACCTATGTGCTTAAAGCCTACGGCACATGCAGTTTCCGTTAACGTGTTATGGACTTTGTTTTTAATAAAGTCATGCGCCTTTGCCAGCCTCGCTTTACGAATAAATAGTGCTGCACTGACTCCACATTCTATTTTTATTTTTCGCTGTAATGTTGAGCGGCTCATGAATACATATTCTGCCAGAGCGTTTACGTCAAAGTTACTATCAGCCATGTTAGCAAGTACGAGATTTGTAACCTTGGTTATAAAGCTGATGTTAGTGTGTAGATTAGAGTGGTCTATCATGAATTGCATGCCTACGCTTTTTTGAAGAATCATCAATTTTGATAATTCATCTTCTGCTATTTTGCGAGCGGTAATTTCATATGCCGTTGCATATATGTCTCCTCCGTTGACAAAGCAACGAGCGGTCCATTCTAGCCATTTATAAGAGCCATCTTTGCATACATAACGGTTTTGGAATCGTATAATTGGTAATCCCCTTGAAAGAGGCTCCATGTTATTAAAAGTCGATTCTCTTTCATCCGGATGAACAAATTCAACAAAAGGTTGAGCAAGAAGTTCTTGTTCAGAAAATCCGAGTGTTTCTGTAAATGCAGGACTAATTTTCAGAAAATAACCCTCTGGTGAGGCAATGCAAACCATGTGAGTTGTTAAATTGAAAATGTTATCTAGATCATCTTGTCTATAATTTTTTTTATCAAGCTGGGCTTGTCCATTTTTACCACCATTAATACCTGTAAGGGGACAACTTAGTGATGATTTTTCTGTTAGTAAAAGTGCCTGCTCTAAGTTTTTCACTAAAGCAGTGATATTTATTTCACCCGCTAATTTTGGATTACTCTCCGTTAAAAGCTGTGCATGTGAAATAGCCTTGACTAGATAATTGCTAATATCATGGCTTATAAGTTGGCTGTCGGGCGTGTCTTTCTTAATCAATGTTATGCTTCCTTTTCTTGATATCCCAGTGAATTACCACCGAGAGTTCCCTATTAAAGCGTATTTAATTATGCCGTTAGCGCATTGCCTGTAAACACTTTAATCTCTCACATGGCGGTATAGCAATAATTTAAACCAAAATATTACGCCCAATTGAGGTTATTCAGATTACACAGATAGCGACAAAACTACGAATTATGAGATGGTGTTGACTAAATTATGCTTGGATTTGACACGTTTGTGCTGCTTATTGAGTCGGGATAAGTTAAAAATACAAAAATCAGGTGTAAAATTTAAAATTATATTGAATTTTTTTTAGGCTGTTGCGGATGTTGAGATTAATTCCTTCTTGATAACACAATGTGTACTGAAAAATCATAAGTACGAATAGGTGAACAGTCCGCTTTAGGATCAACAGTGACCAATAAACTCCTTCAAAATTTACCGTAGCTAAAGACTTCTTTGTGGTAGCTTGTGACCTTAGAACAGTGAACAATGAACACTGGTAGCTTTGCCCACCCCAAAAGATAACGTCAAAAAGTGAGCGAAGAAGAAGTGATATTTCAAAATTGTGAGTGTTGTTCGAGGTCAACTTAACTCCAGTTAGTTGACTTAAGCATGTAGGCAGCTAACTTGATAAACATTGGCATAGCAGACGTTCCAAAAATTGGTTTTGAGACTAATATCAAGATCAAAAAATCAAAATACAGTTATAGAACGAGAACAATATCTCTGACTGCTGCAAGGACATTAGGCTGCCAGTGGGCGTTCATCTAAGAACGCTAACTGATGCCACATAGACGACTTTAGGTAATAAAAAAACGTCTAAAAAGGACGGCTCAAGTCGGTAATCAGCTTACTAAAATAAATTTAATCTCCAGTTATATTGCAGTTAATAACAATAAGCAACACAACTGTTACAGTTTAATCCAAGCTTTTCTATACAATATATATTATCGGAATTTTTAGTTGATATGTATATATCAGAAGCAACAAATGGATTTTTTATCATGAGTTTACATACAAGCTTTACTGATTTTACTTTTAATATTAAGGTAATTGAAAAACTAACTTTCGATGATTTTTATAATTTTAATAATTTTTTCCAAACAGCAAAAAGTATTGGAGCAGAGTTTGTAGTGGATTTGAACGATACCGTTCATATTGATGTTTCGGGATTGGGTATGCTGCTGCTTCTGCAAGAATACGTTACAAACTTAAAAGGAAGTGTTTCCTTAATCTTACCAAATCAAGCTAATCAAGCTAATCAAGCTAACAATATGCTCAAAATAGCTAAATTCGATAAAACTTTTGTAATAAAGTCATCTAATGGCAAGGATAAGTCACTAATACAAATAAGTGAGCCGTCCTCTGTCGTATCTAAGCGAGTTGTAGGAAAAGATATTTCGACTCTACCATCACACCGTTATTCGCTATTAGAAGACTATAAAGCGCACTAAGTGATCATTAATAATTAGATGATGAACGAACGCTGTGCTGTCTTAGTTCACATTCAGGTTTAACGACTCATTGACAGAAGTCATTATCAAAAGACTCATGTTTTTATCTATGAGGGAACGTCTGCTATCAGGAAGCCGTTAACATAGTCTAGTTGTTCAGCTATGTCCGCTGTAGATCAAAAAACTAAAGAATTTTCAGTCAAAATTATCAACCCCTTACTTCCGCAAAGTGGTAACAGTTGACGTTAGGAACTCAAAAACTAGCGTCTCTTTGTGGTAATAACGGAATATTATCCTGACGAAGTAGTTCCCGAGTAATTTGAATAAATGAATGGATTTAGCCCTATGTACCCTTTGATAATAAAGGGCTGTAGAGGGCTTTTTTCTTATGAATAACCCAGTGTTCATTAAATCTAAAATGGTAGGAATTACCCATGAGCCGTAAGGAATAGCCCTATTTCTGCATGTTTACATAATAGTTAAAGTTTAGTGTCTTGTAGTCCTATATTAATGGTAACTGTAAAGCATCTTGCTTTACCCTGATTTTCATTTTTATCATAGAGTTAAATGCAAACTACTTTTAGTAGTTAGTTTTAATGACCGCTTAGATAGGGTGAATGTTACAAAGCTGTAACAGCTTTTGGTGTTGTTTTCGAATAATATGTAAACATATTGAAGTTTATTTTTATTTGCATACTCAAAGGGCGTTATGAACAAAATTATTAGTATTACTATTTTAGCACTTATGTTATCTGCTTGTGGTGGAAGTGAATCAGTAGAGCTATAATTTTATAAACGAATTCAACCCTCTAGTCTCCTTATTATTAAGGGGATGTTGAGGTGGAATTATTATGATTTTGTTATCGTGACTTAAATAGCAAATGTATTGTTGTATAGTTTTCAACTTTTCTTAACATATGCTGATCTTTTAATTTCTGACTATCAGTAATAACTTGGTGCAATCGAATATGTCTCACAAAGCAACCTTATTTCCTTTGATTTTGTTAATAACCTTTATCACAGGTTGTACTACAGTTAGTTCAGATTCTGATATGAAAACTTTATCGGCTACGATACCAAGTTCGGTACTTACTGATTGTACTACAAATGCATCAACATTTTTTGAGACCTCACTTAGAACAAATGAAGATTTAGGTAATGATGAAAAACGTTCTGCAATACTCAAATCGATTGGCATCTCAACATCTAATCCTAATTTTGCAGTTAAAACATTTAAAGGACAATGGTTTTTAGAGTTTGAAACCCCTGATGCTATTTATGTTAGTTACAAGGTTCGTAGCCACTACCTTCAAGTTGCTGTATTTTATACGCCTAGAGGGCTAGATACTATTATATGTAATAGCAGAAACCTAAAGCAAAGTGATTCATCTATCCATAAAAAGGCTCCGATATGGAAAGAAAGTTTAAACTCAAGAATTAGATCAGAATTATCTCAACTCACTTATCCTCAGCAAAAAAGTTAAGATTGTTCACTTCATATTGATCCAACTAAAAGTGTTTTAATTACTCTACCTGATGATGGTACTTATGGCGCAAAACAGTATTTTAACTCTGGTCAAATGACTGCTAAATCTCTTAAATCATCACTAATTAAAGCTTCAATAAAAGTAGGCATAGCTAATCATAGTACAGCTGAAAATTTCATAGATGATATAAACTCAGTAGAACGAAAGTACTGGCTTAGCTACAAATCCGTGGCCAATTTTACTTGACCACTTCATATTGAGGTGAGGGAGAAACTATTCACTTATCCATATCATTTTGAAGAATAGCACTGACATAACTTTGCGTAGATTCAAGTTGTAAAAAGTGGCCAACATTAGGAAGTTTTGTGATTTTTGCTGACGGAAATATTTTACTCAACAATAATCCAGGGCCTTTCCATTGCTGATTTGGATCATCTAACCCCCAAACCAAATGGACTGGCAAATTTACATTTCGTAATTGAATCATATTATTAATTGTGTGTTTTGGATCTAGCGAAGCGAGCATATTTTGAAAAGCAAGTTGCCCCTGTTTATCTGTGATTTTACTATCCCAAAATATACGAGATACTGTTGCAGGAGTAAGGCATGCTGAGTTAAAAACAGCCCGACGTAATTCCCAATTAGCATATGAGTTTGGGAATAAGCCTAACTTAACAGATGTCCTGAACAATCTAAATTTTGCCATCCAGATCATTAACCTGACACTTAATACAGGCCAAGAACTAGCAGTAATACAATTGCTAAGCGTAACATGACTAAATAATTGCTCATCGAGGGTCATAAGTATTTGCGCCACTCCACCTCCAATATCATGACCTATCAACCAAACATTTTTATATTTCTTTTGTATGAGCCATTCTTGTAACAAAAGAGCGGCTCCCAAAAGAGAGTAATTTCCTTTAGTCGGAAGTCGAGTTTTGCCATAACCAGGTAGATCAGGAGCGATACAATGCCATCCTTTCTCGCTAACTTCGATCATCACACTTCTCCAAAGCTCCGCACTGGCAGGGATACCATGTAAGAATAAAGCGATTGGGTTATCTTTTGAACCAGCTTCCAAATATGATATTTCTGCATCCCCAATTTTTACAGCATGTCGTTTGATCTCTGCAGTCATAAATACGTCCTATGTTCTCCAGAAAGGAGTAATAGACAGTATAGTTACATAATGTAGATATTAGCGATCAGTTGACCTAAAGAACAGCCAATAGCTAACGCCTTTTATGCCCAAATAATGAGCGTTACAAGATGAATACTGAACGACTGCTTAGGTGGCGAAGCGGACTATTTTTGGTGATAAATTTAAGCCGAAATTAAGACCGCTTTGTGGCTTGAGTTCAATTGGTGAATGCAAGGGTAGCTAGTGACCTTAGTGCAATGAACACTGGCAGTTTTACCCTTACAAAAAGCTAACGTCAAAAAAGTGCGCTATATAGCCCTTTTAGTATGTCTCATGAAAGGGGGTAGCCTTTATCTTAATTCTTTTTATTCCTTTTTGATTATTAATACCTCACCATTGGAGTCATAAAACCCCATAGCATAGTCTTTTGTGTCTAATGCCTCATGCGCATCTAAACGACTAGTTGAGTATGGAGAAAACGGTTGATTATATTCTTTAACTAAGCCCATTACTGGATGTTTTAAATTTTCTAAAGCTTTATGGATCGCCTTTTTATCAATAGCTTTATTACCCGTTAAACCCGCTTGGTTTATTGCTGCAATAAGTAATTTGGTTAAATCATAGCTATGAACAAAACCTGTCTGAGCTTTGATATCGTGTTTACTTGCTATAGATTTATTGGATTTTATTGCCTGTATTAACACAGATGTTGCGAATGGTGTAAGTGACTCATTTAAAAATGAAAACTTAGTTTGTATAAATTGTAGATCCAATTGTTCTCGGGTAGATAATGTAGTCTTCTCGGTAAAATCTCCTCCGGTAATTCCCCAATGACTGCGAATTGGTAGATGAAAATGTTTAGGTAATTCAATCATCGCATTAACGAAAGATATTCCTTCGGGAGCATTACCTATGAAGAAAATAACATCGGCACCCGATTCTGTAATTTTACTCAGCATCAATTTGGCATGAGTTGTTTCTACTCCCCAATTAAACCAGTCAATGCCACTAGGATTAATGTTTTCCCCCCTTAAAGCTAAAACTATCTCTTTGTGGTTAGAGCGACCCCAGCTAGTATCTTCAAGTAAAATAAACGGTTTTTTAAACCCTTCGGCTAAAGCACAGCGGCTAATAAAAGCTCCGGCTTTAGTATCGTCAATGGATAATCTGAATATCCAGTTTTCAATGTCTGTACTTCGAGTGATGGGGCCTGCTGCTGCCCATGGATCTAATAGCAACACTTTGTTGTTATTAATAAAAGATTTATTGGACAATATTGGAGGTGAATGCAAGCCAGAAAAAACGACTAAAGCGTTATCATCATTTAAAAAGGACTGAAGATTCTCTCTGCTGTCTAATGGGTTAGCCCTATGATCTTTGAGAACAATATCAAAAATATAACCTTGTATTTTGAAATCTACTTCGGCTAAAGCGGTATTAATGCCTTGTTTAATTGACAGGCTAGAAGATTGGGTACCACTAAAATCTGCATCAATGTATATTGAATATGTATTCTCGGCAACAGCAGGTGTACTCAACAACATTAAGGGGACAAGTAAAGCTTGATATTTATGTAATAAGAAAACAATAAGTTTATACATAAAATGCTCGTAGTATATATTTGGAAGAATAAAGGGGAATTATAGTAAATTAATAGAGCAGCGTTTAATATTCTTCATTGAGCTTCCTCTACTTTTAAAGAAATATTTTTATCGTTTTAATATTTGGCTCATAATTGGGGCGTTATCGATACAAAATCTAATCCAAATTAACTTTAAACTCTCACTGGTTAATGTCCGCAGTGGTGGCAAAGCGGACTATTTATTGTGATAAATACGTGCCTAAATTTGGTCGGCTTTGTGGCTTGAGTTCAACCGATGGATGCAACACACAGGTTAAATTTATCTGCTCAACGTACATATAGGCTAACTCAAGAGAACCAAAATATTGATGACAAATCTATACTATATTGTAGGTAATCTTTTGCTACAATTTTATGTTAATTAACACGATGTGGTTATTGGTCACTAAAAGGCCGAACCCCTCGCAATGATACACTGTGAACTCGGCCAGGTCCGGAAGGAAGCAACCGCAGCAGACGACTCATGTGCCGAGGTGTGGCTGATGGGGTCGCCACCCAATATCTACAGTAACTTACTTCCCCATCCGATCTACACTCATAAACTCAAGCGCTTGAGAAACTGCTTTCTTTACATTGCCCCCCATTTCAAAACGCTCTGATGGCGGTAAATAAAAAGCCATATCGACTTCATGACGAATGTAACGAGTTGGTAGTTGATTCAAAACCACACAGGTTAAATCAGCAATAAAGTCATCATCATATTTTTCATCAAATTTTGCTGAAGCAAAATATTGCATCACTAATTTTTCATAATAGTTATGGATATCATCTGAAATTCTCATACAACCTCTTTTTATTATCAATAAGGTAAGCAACACTTAATAAAGTTAATCAAAGAGTAACCTGAGTTAAAACAAATTGCGAATATATACCCTACGGCTTTGGTTGTTATCTCTGGTGGCTACCTTAAGTTGTTTTTTTCTGCTAATTCAATGTTACGTTCAATAGCGCTAATTGCTTTACGGCATCGGCCCAAACGTAGGTGTAAAGCAAGCACTTCCTGAGACAGTTTGTCGATATTAGCGCTTTTGCTTCTAACGCGTTGTTGCTCACGTTCACTTATCATAGCCATTAACCTTCTTTCAAACTCTTGATGTTCAGTTAACTGCTGGTACAGTTGATGGCTTGACAGTAAAACTGTTTCAGCCAGTTTACGGTATTTTTCACTTTGTTTTAATTGCGCCGCTTTTGCTGATTTCATCCGCACTTTTTTTCTGGCATCAAAGCTCACCTGGGCTGTCTGATGCATTACTTGGTTTGCTTGTAAGGCATTATTTAAGGATGAAATTTGTTGCTCTATTTGTTGTAGCGATGACATGGCGAATTCAGCTTTAGCTGAATTGTCTGTACTTAAGCGAGATAAGCGGGAAAATTCATGCAGTCGCTTTTGTATTTCTGCAACATAATGAGAAAACTTATCACTTTCAGTGCTAAAGAGGTGCTGAGAGAAAAGGTTGTTGTTTTCGATAAAACGATGTGATTTCTGCTTATTATTTAATTGATCTGTTTGCTTGGCTTGTAATGATAAATGCTCAAGAAGTATTGATAAACGTTGAATAGCTATTTCATGTCGATTGTTGTGCATATTGTCAGCGATAAAGGGAATAAGAGGCGCAATTGTAACGCAAAATGCGAAAAAAGCTAAATCAGGCATGCAAAACTTCTGTAAATGGCTAAATTTTGCTACAGGTGTAATTAGATGGAATCACAAAAGTGCAATTATGTAATTATAAGTATACGCCTAGGTTTATTTTCGTGATAACTACCTGATATATAAAATTTAAATTATTAATGATGGGATTTGTTTTTATACTGGAAGGATAGACGGCAATTAATGTGTATTTTGACTAACTAATTGTAATTGTTGGTTATAAGTGTAGTTGTTATTAAAATGTAAAATTAATATTTAACTTTTTTTTAAATATTAAATTAACAGGGTTTTATAATTGTTTTTCAACGGTGATTTTACAATATAATCCTTATACAACAATGCATTACCTTGTTGTTCTTACTTTGTTTTATTACGTGTGCGGATGTGTTCAAATGTGTCCATATGTTATAAATATTACCATTTGGTTATATTTAGTGTTGACGATTCAAGTATTTCCCGTTTACTATCTTAGCGGACAGATCAGGTCATACGACTTGATAAAAGATAAACGAGGCAGCATAGCCTTGAGTCTTTTCAAAATAAAAACAAACAAATAAACAACCAAATCACCTACGTGATCCAGGGAGTATACATGTATAACAATAGTAAAGTAGCTAAAGCGATACGCTTAGCAATGATGTTTGGTGCCGGCGCAGCCGCAACAATCGCAGCACCAACTTTCGCAGCAGCAGCTGATGAAGGCGCAGAAGAAGTCGAAAAAATTGAAGTAACTGGTTCACGTATTAAACGTAGTGACCTTGAAGGTGCTTCACCGGTAACTATAATTACTGCTGCTGATATGAAGATGGAAGGTAACTTAACGGTTGCTGATGCACTTCGTAACTCAAACCTTAACTCTTTTGGTTCTTTCTCTGAACGTTCAGGTAGCTCAGCGCAATCTCAAGCAACTATCAATTTACGTGGTGCTGGTTCTGACCGTACTCTAGTATTAATCGATGGTAAGCGTTTCCCTGGTTCTCCTACATTGGGTGGTTCTTCAGCTAACTTAAACGCTATTCCTATGGCAGCTGTAGAACGTATCGAAATCTTAACAGATGGTGCTTCTTCAACTTACGGTTCTGATGCAATGGCTGGTGTTGTTAACATCATCATGAAGAAGAACTTTGAAGGCCTAGAATTTAATGTTGGTGCTGGTAGTCGTGAACGCGATGGTGGCATGACAAGTAAAGAATTTTCAATTATCGGTGGTTTTCAAACTGATAAAGGTGGCATAACGTTCTCAATCGATCATCAATCTCGTGATGGTATTGCTGATGCGGACCGTGAGTTCACTTCGCCATGGCAGAGAGATTTAGATGGCGACGGAACAATCCAAGCTTATAATGAAACTGATGGTTGGAGTTACTATGGTGCAACAATACTTGCCCCTGATTTCTCTACCGCCATGGCTGCAAGTAATTGTGATGCACTAGAAGCTGAATATGGTACTGATACCTTTAAAAGAACAGCTGCTGATGATGATTGGAGTGAAGGCTCTGAATACTGTATGTTCGCATACGGTAATGTTTCATATAACAAAGCCTCAACTGAACGTAATACTATTTACTTAGATGCAGATTACGATTTATCTGATGATGTTGAGTGGTTTGGTCGTGTAATGTTTACGCAAAATAACTCTTTTGGTCGTTATGCACCACCAGCGGCACAATGGAATGATATCGCGGCAGATAGTGCAAACAACCCATATCCTGACGATGGTGAAGCTTCGTTAGGTTTATACCGTTGGGTTGGTATTGGTAACCGTGACGGTAACGTTCATGATTATAACCAAGATTTCTTAACGGGTTTACGTGGTGAACTTGACTGGGGCGATGCAACTTGGGAAGTGTACTATCACTATAACAAGGCTGATAACAAGTCTATGGGTGAGTACTACTTAAGTTATGCTGGTCTTGCGTACAACGAAAAAAATGATATTCCATTAGGTTCAGAAACTGGTCAAAACAACATGAAAGCAACGACCTTAACCCAAGGTACGTCTGATTTTCATCAATATAATGCTGGCTTAGGCTTTAGCATGTTTGAACTTTCTGGTGGCGAAGTTGCTCATTACGTAGGTATTGAGTATTTTGATACTGTATTTAATGAAGTATATGATGGTCAATCAGAAGCTGGTTTGATTGGTGGCTCTGCGGGTAACTCTGCTGGTGGTGACCGTCAAGTAATGGCAATGTTTTATGAAGCTGCACTGCCTGTTACAGATGACATAGAAATTAACCTTGCAGCACGTTACGATGATTACTCTGACTTTGGTAGCAATGTTTCACCTAAAGCAAGTATTCGCTGGCAAGCACTTGAAAGTTTAGTTATTCGCGCTTCTTACTCTGAGTCTTTCCGTGCACCAGGACTTGATGATTTATATGCAGCCGTTACTTTCAGCGCAGCAGATACAACGGATTACCCGTACTGTGAAGAACGTGGAGAATCAGCAGTAGATTGTCCTGAGAAGCAAGTTAATACTTACATCCGTCCAAATGCAGACTTAGGCCCTGAAACCTCTCAATATGTAAACTTAGGTTTAGCGTGGGATGTTACCGATAGCTTTGGTGTGAAACTTGATTACTTCAGCTTAAACATCGATAACGTTATAACTCAGCGCTCAACAACTAACGTAATTGATGGTATTTATGCAGGTACATTAGCACCTACTGAAACGTTCTACGTTGTACGTGCTCCTGATAATGCACAAGGCCAAATTGGTAAAGCATTAGAAGTTGGTACAGGTACAGGTAACGGTAACCAAATGACAATTGAAGGTGTTGATTTATCCTTTAACGGTAGTTTTGAAACTAGTTTTGGTGACTTTGGTCTTAACTGGACTAACAGCTACATTTTAGATTACACCATTGAAACTGAAGGTGGTGGTGACGCTACTAACACTGCTGGTTGGTCTGGTAACCCTGAATTAAAGTCAGTATTTACTACAACTTACACGATTGGTGATCACCGTCTAGGTTGGAACATGAACTACACTGGCTCTACTTATGAGAAGCAAGAAGAAGGTACATTAGATTCTTGGTTAATCCATAACCTTAGTTATACCTATGACGCAGGTGATATTGGTACAGTAATGTTAGGTATTAATAACCTTACTGATGAAGATCCAATATTGTCTTCTACAGGTAAGTATGAAAACCCTGATCTTTACAACAACTACGGTCGTGAATTCACGGTACGTTACTCAATTACTTTCTAAGCACTAGTTAGAATTGAATATAAAAAGACCCTTTTAGGGTCTTTTTTTTTATTTGATAATTGATAAACTAGGGCTGTGTTATTAAGTATTTTACTTAAGGTAAATATAATATTTTTAGGGTTTTCAATGGGAAATAATAATAAAGAAAACAGTGAATGCTGGAGTGACTATTGGTCTCAGGGGCATCAAACATCTTTTGGCTCTGCTTTTACCGCGGGTTATGAAGGCACAATAAAAAATGTTTGGCTCGATTATTTCCAGACCTTAACTCCAAATAGCCGAATGTTAGACCTTTGCACTGGAAACGCCTCGTTATTGAGGTTAGCTAAAGCCTGCCTCAATGATAATTGTAATATAAACTTAACAGGTGTTGATTACGCTAAAATCCACACAGAGGATGGCTTCTTTGAATTAGAAAATGTTAATTTAGCCTTTGAAATTAATATAGAAAAGTTACCGTTTCAAAATCAGAGCTTTGACCATGTCATTTCTAATTTTGGCATAGAGTATAGTCAATTTAATAAATCAATTGCTGAGGCCGCAAGGGTACTTGTCACTGGCGGCCAAGTTAACTTCGTCTGTCATTGCCATGATTCCATGTTAATCAAAAGCAATGCACAAGAGTTGCATATGCTAATAGAAATGTTTAAACCAATGAATGTTTTGGATAATCTATCAGTGCTGGTTGATGCACTGACTGTACGGCAGAAAAACAGTCAGCAACACAGCAGTGAAGAACAAAGCCTTTATAAAGTCGCTTGTGAACGCGCAGAAGAGGCAAGACATAAGCTTAATGATAATATTGGCTATATTGCCAATAGCTATGAAGTAGCCTTTAGAGAAAGTGATTTCCTAGGGTTTTTGAAGTACTTATTAAGTGCTCGAAGTGGCGATAAAGTTGCCGCATTAAAACTGTATAAGTATGACTTACAAAGTCATAAGGCTAGATTAAGTTCAATGGTCGATGCGGCTTTATCAAAAGAAATACTGGCTGCATTACCTGATATATTCTTAAAAAATGGCTTGATAGCATTTACATTAACGGACGTGATTGACCCGCAGGGTAAAATTGCTTGTCAAATATCGGCAGTGAAGTCTTAGGGGGATTTTGATTGTATTTTGGCGATATTGTTACAAAAGTGTTTCAAGGAGAATGTTTACTTACATTAATTGACTGTTTAATACTTCAATCTATGCGTAATATTCAATGAAACTTAAATAAGGAAATTACAATGAATAACAAACTATTTTTGTCAGCCGCTTTATTGATGTCTATGACCTTTTCAGTATCAGCACAAGAGAATACTCCAGTCGCAGAGCCTTCAGGGCAGGCTGCAACTATTCAAGGATGTGGCGAGATTGTTTTATATAATAAGCCACCATCAACGCGTAATATGCACTTTGCCAGTATTGGTTCAATTGATGGTCAAACTGTCAGCCTTAAATCTAGAAGCTTTAATTTGTCAGCAGGTAAGCACATAATACGTGTACAAGAGCATATAACTGAAGCGTCACTTACTCGTCGTCGTGGCGAGGCAAAAAATTATCATTTAATTGAATTTGTAGTAGAAGCTAATAAGAAATATTCCTTAGGAGCAAAATATATTCGTAAAAATAGAAATAAGTTTGCAACGGGTGAGTACTGGGCCCCTGCGGTATGGAAAACAAGTGATGTGGAATGTAGCGCATAATAGTAATCCACATCACTTAAACAAGGTACGCCATAGCGTGCCTTATTTTTTTTCTGCTTTCACTCTAGGCAATACTTGCGCAACTATCAACCATTCTCACCACAGTTTTTCCAAACAGACGCTTTTTTAAACGTTTTATTCAAATAAATTTGACTTACTACGAAGATGTTAGTAAAACATACCTCTACAAAATTTTTGTCCCTCAAATGACTTAAGGTGATTTGAGTAATTTTGTTAGCAAAACGATACATTTTAGCGTTATTAATATGTGTAACGTTAAAATTTAATACATCGTCTTTACAGTCTCACCTTGACAGCTCTGCTGTCATTTGGGATTATTGCTCAGTTGTATTCATAAAAAGTTACATTTAAAAAAACGACAGACTTTTATATTCGCGGTAATCGACGTTCTAGCAAATCCTTTGTTTGAACAGGTTATTAAGATTAAAAATAGCAATGGTTGGGAACTATGTCCAAAGTAAGTAAGAAAAGCCTTATCGCAACAGCGATGGTTGGCGCACTAGCACTAGCGGGTAGCAATATCGCTGCTGCTGATGTATTAACAGACCTTCAAAAAGCTGAAGCGAAAATCTTCAAGCAATCAGCAAAGTCACAAAATAAAATCAACAGCATCTACGAGCAGACGCAAGATCTTCTTGCTGATTATCGTAATACTGTCGACGAAGCAGACGTATTACGCGGTTATAATGACCACGTTCAACGTATGGTTGATGATCAAAAAACCAGAATTGCTTCATTACAAAAGCAAATTGATAGTATTGATGGCGTTAAGCAAGGCGTTGTACCACTAATGTACAAAATGATTGACGCTCTTGATAAATTCATTGAATTAGATATGCCAATGAACATCGAACGTCGTAAAGAGCGTCTTGCTAATCTTCGTGATGTAATGAACGATTCAAACGTTACTGTTTCTGAGCAATTTCGTTTAGTACTTGAAGCCTATGAAATTGAAGCCAGTTACGGTGGTATTTTTGACGCATATCAAGGCGAACTTGACCTTGGTGATCGTACTTTAACTGCTGATTTCGTTCATATGGGCCGAATTGCTTTAGTTGCACAATCACTTGATGCGAAGAATTCTTGGTTATGGAACAATGAAACACGTTCATGGGATGAGTTAGGTGATGAGTATTTAAAGCCTATTACTGATGCTGTCCGTATGGCTCGTAAACAGTTGCCAATGGACCTAACTAGACTACCAATCTTTGCAGCAGGAGCGAAATAATGAAAAAAGTTTTAAATTTTGTATTGCTAGCAGCGTCTTTAACGACTGGTTTTGTAGCAACTACTCAAGCAAATCAATTAGATGATTTACTTAAACAAGTAAAAGCTGATCGTGTATCAGAAGCTAAGCTTGATAAAAAACGTGAAGCTGAATTTTTATCAGCTCGTGCTGATAAATCGGCTTTATTAACTAAAGCTAAAAATGAATTAGTTAATCAAAATACTCGTAACAAACGATTAACTAACGAATATGCCGCTAATGAAATTACTATCAATCAAAAGTCTGTTGAACTAGACAATGCCACTGGTACTTTAGGCGAAATGTTTGGTGTTTCACGTGCAGCGGCCGCTAATGCTTTTGGTCAAATTAGTACTTCAATTGTAAGTGCTGAATTTCCTAACCGTGGTGAGACGCTAAACCGTATCGCTAACTCAAAAGAAATTCCAAGTATTTCTGACCTTGAAGAACTATGGTTTGCTTTACAAACAGAAATGACTGAGTCTGGAAAAATCTCACAATTTAGTGTTGATGTAACTAACTTAGATGGTACTAAATCTACTGAAACGATTACTCGTATTGGTACATTCAACCTAATTTCTGCTAGAGGTTACTTAACTTATAATGATGAAGTTGGCCAAGTTCAGCCGCTACCTAAGCTGCCACCGGGCTATATCAATGAAACAGCAGAAAACTTTTCTGGTCTAACTTCTGGTTATGCACCGCTTTATGTCGATCCTTCACAAGGTGGTATCTTATCACTTGAAACACGTAAGAAAACGCTTGAGCAATTCTTCCATGAAGGTAAAGAAGTTGGTTACGCCATCACAGTATTATTCATTGTTGGTATTATTATCGTACTTGAACGTTTAATCGTTCTAGGCGGTATGGGTGCTGGTATTAAGGCACAAGAGAAAAACCTTGATAAGCCAAATGAAAATAACCCGCTAGGTCGTTTGCTTAAAGTTTTCTATG
This sequence comes from Colwellia piezophila ATCC BAA-637, assembly GCF_000378625.1. Classification (GTDB taxonomy): domain Bacteria; phylum Pseudomonadota; class Gammaproteobacteria; order Enterobacterales; family Alteromonadaceae; genus Colwellia; species Colwellia piezophila. Next base: position 162,105 of record NZ_KB905160.1, read on the forward strand.
ATAACCAATCAGCAGATGCTGAAACGTTAGAATTGAAACTTGATGAAGCGATACTTCGTGAAACCCCGCAAGTTGACCGTGGTGTTAACTTAATCAAAATGTTTGCTGCTATTGCTCCGTTAATGGGTCTATTAGGTACAGTAATCGGTATGATTATGACTTTCCAAACAATTATGTTGTTTGGTACCGGTGACCCGAAAATTATGGCGGGTAACATCTCTCTAGCTCTTGTAACTACGGCATTAGGTTTGATTTGTGCATTACCACTTATCTTATTACACTCAATTGTTGCTGGTAAAAGTAAGTCTATTTTACAAAAATTGGACGAGCAAAGCGCTGGTCTAATCGCTGCAATCGCAGAGAAGGGGTCTAAATAATGTTATTCCTGATAGAGCTTTGGGAATCTGTCAGGGGTTTTATTGCGACAGGTGGCAACGTACTTTATGCTGTTGCTTTCGCACTCTTATTAATGTGGATACTGATGATAGAACGTTTTTGGTTCTTATCATCAGAGTACCCAAAACTTAGAGATAGTATTATCGCTAATTGGGACGCTCGCAAGGACACTACGTCTTGGTATGCACATCGAATTAGAGAAACTTGGATCTCCGAAGCAGCAGTAAAACTTGAACAGAACATGATTACCATTAAAACCTTAGTGGCAATGTGTCCTCTTATTGGCCTACTGGGAACAGTAACCGGTATGATCGGCGTATTTGAAGTTATGGCTGAACAAGGTACTGGTAATCCGCGTCTAATGGCCGCTGGTATATCGCAAGCAACTATTCCGACTATGGCGGGTATGGTAGCAGCGCTATCTGGTGTGTTCTTTAGCTCAAGATTAGACGCTAAACTTAAACTAGCAAAGGCTAAACTGATTGACAGTTTACCTCATCACTAGAGAGAACTATTCATGGCACGTAAAAAAATCCGTGAGGACGAAGAAGCAATGATTGATATGACACCGATGTTAGACATCGTATTTATCATGCTGATCTTCTTCATCGTAACCACTTCTTTTGTAAAAGAAGCTGGTATTGAAGTTAATAAGCCTAAAGCGGCTAACCAAACTAAACAGAAAAATGCCAATATTTTTATTGCCATTAGAAAAAATGGTGAAATTTGGTTAGACAAAGGTCGAGTAGACATTGAACGTGTTGGCGCAAGAATTGAAAAATTACTTGCTGAGCAACCTACCGATGTTGTTATCATTCAAGCTGACAAAGATGCCAAACATGGTGTGGTTGTTAAAGTAATGGATGCAATAAAAGATGCTGGCATAGACCGAATTTCTATCGCGGCTGCTAAGGGGTAGTATATGGTTCGCTTTTTAGGATCAATACTACTAGGCGCTTTTGTTGCCTTTGGCTTATTTGCTTTTATGGCTTTTCTTGTTTCTAGCGGTGATAGAAATAAAGAAGATCAACAAGACAATATTATCGTAGAAGTAAATACTACGCCGCCAAAGTCTGCAGCAGAACAGCGACGACGTGTACCACCACCGCCGCCTCCGCCGCCTAAAACGCCACCGAAGCAACAAGCGCCGGAGCCTGAAACCAACAATAATACTGGTGGTATAAGCTTCAATATGCCAGGTGTACAGATGTCTAGTGCATCAACAGGTTTGAATGCTCCTGGAGCAGGTATGGGACGTGATGGCGATGCGACACCAATTGTTCGTATCGAGCCTAAGTATCCGATTCAAGCTGCTAGAGATGGTAAAGAAGGTTACGTTATTCTTTCCTTTACTATCAATAAAATTGGTGGTGTTGAAGATGTTAAAGTACTTGAAGCTAAACCTAAGCGTGTCTTCGATAAAGAAGCTCGACGTGCACTTAGGAAGTGGAAATACAAGCCGAAAGTTGTTGATGGTAAACCTTTAGTACAAAAAGGCTTAACCGTGCAACTTGACTTCAAGATGGGAGTTGATTAGTTATGTTTAATAAATTAGTGTTTAAAAATTTAAAACTTAAAAGATTATCAACTTCTCTTGTTGTGGTCGCTTCGCTACTTGTTGCTCAGGCACCTTTAGCAAATTATGCAGAAGCTGCCGGTGCAGAACAAGTTGAGAAGAAAAAGAAGCGTAAGACTCAACTAGTTGGTCCTCGTGTTGGCAAAAAAGTACAAAAAGCTTTTGAAGCTTTTAGTGCTGACGACGTCAAAGGTGCTTTAGCTATATTGTTAGAGGTTGATGCTTCAAAAGCTTATGATAAAGCCTATGTTGCTCGCATGATTGCCATTTTGTATGCTCAGTTAGGTGATAATGAGCAAAAAACCATTGATTATCTAAAAATAGCTATTGAGCCAGATATCCTTAATGAAGGTGATCAAAGCGAGTCTTTAAAGTTATTGGGTGACATGCAAATGCAAACCAAAGACTTTGAAGGCGCGTTAAAAGCTTATTATGCTTGGATGGATTTCTCTGGTAAAGAAGATGGACAAACCTATATAAAAATTGCTAATGCGTATTACTCATTAAAGCAATTAGATAAGGTTATTGTGCCAGCTGATAAAGCCATTGTTGCTTTTGGTGATAAACAGAACCAAAACCCGTATATCTTAAAGATTACTTCTTATTACGAACGTAAAAAGTATAAAGAAGCAGTTAAGGTGTTGGAAACGGTTATTCAACTTTTCCCAGAGAAACAGCAGTGGTGGGTTCAACTGCCAATGTTTTATTTACTGGTTGAAGATTATGATAAAGCAGCACAAACACTTGATTTAGCTTATAAGCTTGGTCATTTGACTAAAGAAGGCCAAATTAAAACTTTAGCAAGCTTATACTCTCAAACAGAAGTGCCTTATAAGGCGGCGATGTTATTAGAGAAATATATTGCTTCAGGTTTAATTAAACGTGATGATAAAAATATCTCCACGTTGGCTAATGCTTGGCATTCAGCACAACATATTGATAAAGCAGCAGGTTATTACGGTGAATTAGCCAAAATGACTAATAGTGCTAAGCATTATCGTAAACAAGGTATGTTGCTAAAACAAGATGAGCAGTTTGCTAAAGCTATTGTTGCTTTGAATAAAGCTCTTGAGTTAGGTGTTTCTAATCAAGGCCGAATTCATATGAGTATTGCTGAATCGTATTTCTATCTTGAGAAGTACAAGAAAGCCTATGCAGCTATTCAAATAGCAATGAAAGATCCTAGTGCACGTAAGTCCGCGAAGGGTTGGAAAAGCTTTATTGTTGACACAGCTAGAAGAAAGAACGTTCGCATCTAATAGAGTTTTATAAATGCAGCGTTGTGATAAAGCCAGCATATCTTTTTAGATATAGCTGGCTTTTTATTAACTAAAATTCGTTGCGGATGAAATTTTTACTTAACGTTACAGGTCTATTTAAAAAGTCATATAACTAAATCTCAAATATAATGAGACAGTTTAAAAATAAATAAAATCAAAAGGAAATAAATCATGAAAATAGTTAAAAAATCATCATTAGTCGCGGTAGTTAGCTTGCTAGCCTTTAGCCTTTTTGCCAGTAATGCTGCAAAAGCGGAAACAAACCCATTCGCAGCGAATGAACTTGCCACTATTGTTACCGCTCATACAGACAGTAAATGCGGCGAAGGTAAAATGAAAGACCATAAAAAAGGCAAGTGTGGTGAAGGGAAAATGAAAGATCACAAAAAAGGCAAGTGTGGTGAAGGGAAATGCGGCGAAGGTAAAATGAAAGACCACAAAAAAGGCAAGTGTGGCGAAGGTAAAATGAAAGACCATAAAAAAGGCAAGTGTGGTGAAGGGAAATGCGGCGAAGGTAAAATGAAAGACCACACAAAAGGTAAATGTGGTGAAGGTAAAATGAAAGACAAAAGTAAGAAGTGTGGTGGTTAATTGAGTTAGTGAAATAGAATTAGAGATATAAAATAAAGGGGCTTAGGCCCTTTTTTTATGTCTCTAATAAGTGACAAAAATAAAATTGTTAGGCAAGTGAATTGCAGTGATTATGGCTATACTGTTAACAGAGTCTCAACTAAATCCGAGGTTTATATGAACACTTCAACTAGACTTACTCGCTACTTGACTGAAAAGAGCATGCCCTTTAAGTTGTTACCACATTTCCATAGTAATAGCTCTGTTGGCTCAGCAATCACGGCTAACATATCATTAAAGCAATTAGCCAAAGCCGTATTGTTAATAAATCATGATGATAAGAAACTTATGGCAATATTGCCCGCAGCGAATAAAATTAACCTGTCAGCGCTTAATGATAGTTTACATGGTGTGTACCGGTTAATGACAGAAAAAGAAGTCTATCAACAGTTTTCAGATTGTAGTCATGGGGCTATACCTCCAGCGCCTGATTCTTATCATTTAAATATGGTTTTCGAGCAAGTATTAGAGCAACTAAGTGAAGTTTATCTTGAGTCGGGAGATCATGAAACTTTGATTTGCATCAGCCAAGCATCCTTTAAAGCATTAATGACCCAAGGAAAGCACCTTAACTTTAGCCGAGAAGTATTTCATTAACTGATTTGTCAGCTATTAGCGTATAATAGCCTGCTTATGCTTATGCTTATGTACTGGATACAACTGTGAACAATAATGATATTTTGCGCCGCTTGCGTTATACCTTTAACTTTAATGATAAACAAATGGTAGCTATCTTTGCCTCTACAGGTGAAGAGGTTAGCCGTGAGCAGATCAGTCAATGGCTGAAAAAGGATGATGATAGCGACTTCGTTGCTATTTTTGATACCAAGTTAGCTGTATTTTTAAATGGCTTCATTAATGAAAAGCGTGGCAAAAAGCCTGGTGCTCAAGCTATACCTGAAAAACGTTTATCAAATAATATCATTTTAACAAAACTTAAAATTGCCTTGAACCTGCAAGCTGAACAAATAATCTCCTTATTAGAAGAGGTAGGCTTTAACCTGGGTAAGGCGGAATTAAGTGCCTTTTCAAGAAAAGTTGACCATAAACACTATCGTGAATGTAAAGACCAAGTTTTACGTAATCTTCTTCAGGCTATTGATAAAAAATATCATGTTGAAAGGACCAGTAAAATAACAAGTCCAGCACAAGGTAGTGCTAAGTCACCGGCAAGTAACGCCAAAACGACTTATGATAAAAAGAGTTATGCTAAGAAAAAAACCGGTAAACCTGCACCTACATCGCCGTGGGTAGAAGGGGCAAGACCCAATGCCAGTAGTGTTTATATTAACCCGAAGAGCTCAACTACCCCAAAACGTAAACAACTTAAATTATCGAAATAAGTAATTTATTGTTGGGGTGAGTATCCATTGGCACAGAGTTTATACATAAATGTGCCGTTTATATTACAGCTGATTTTTTTTGCCTAAGCTGATTTTAGATAACCCTATATACTGTAATAGTTTTAGGGTAAAATCCGCGACAATTAGGTATTTCTGTTAAAAAAGTTGTATATGAATATATTAGTTGTTGATGATAATAAAGCAGTTCAGGATATGTTATGTGAGTTAATCAGCTCACAAGGGCATAATGTTGATAAGGCCATTAATGGCCTAGACGCGTTAGGGAAAGTACAACAAGGAAATTATCATCTATTTGTGATTGATCATTTAATGCCATTAATGAATGGTTTACAGCTTACTAAGAATATTAAAAACAATCCTGCATTAGCGGGTGCGAAAGTCATATTTATGACTACCCAGGGCATGGAAAGTATTAAAGGTCTGGCAGAATTTTCTCTTTTTGATAAAGCGATTGATAAGCCAATTGATACCGAACAATTTATTGCGGTGTTATCTGAGCTTACCGCTACCAACTATGAATGCGATACGCTGCAGGTTATTGGCTAATAACAGCCAAGCTATTATTTTATCGCTATAAAAACAGCATGAATTGTTTTATGCTCTGTCTATCTATTTATTACTATCAGATAAAGCTAAATCAAAGCTTTCTAATATACTTTCATGAATAATATACAACAGCAGCAGTTAATCAATGCGATCCGCACAGTACCAGACTATCCAGAAAAAGGTATCATGTTTCGTGATGTCACCAGTCTATTAGAGGATGCCGAAGCCTTCTCGTTAACCATCGAGCTATTAGCTGATGTTTACAAGAATAAAGGTTTTACTAAAATCGTTGGCACAGAAGCTCGTGGTTTTCTTTTTGGGGCTCCGTTAGCCTTAGCGTTAAATATCGGCTTTGTTCCAGTAAGGAAGCCGGGTAAGTTACCCCGTGACACCTTTGCGCAAGCTTATCAATTGGAATATGGCGAAGATATTTTAGAAATTCATCAAGATGCCCTAAAGCCAGAAGACAAAGTATTGATCATTGACGATTTACTAGCTACTGGTGGCACTATTGAAGCAACGACAAAATTGATTCGACGTCTAGGTGCACAAGTAGCAGATGCAGGATTTGTAATCTCCCTACCTGACTTAGGTGGTGAAAATCGTTTAGTGGCCCTTAATATTAAGCCTTACTCTTTAGTGCAGTATCAAGGCGAATAACCTCTCCCAGAACCAAAAAGTACTTTAATATGAGTTATCAAGTTTTAGCAAGAAAGTGGCGTCCTAAGAATTTTCAGCAGTTAATGGGACAAGAGCATGTGGTTAACGTGCTTGCCAATGCTTTGTCACAAAAACGCTTGCATCATGCTTATCTTTTTACCGGCACTCGTGGCGTTGGTAAAACTACTATTGCGCGTATTTTTGCTAAAAGTCTTAATTGTGATATTGGTATCACAGATACACCGTGCGGCATTTGTGATGCCTGTATTGATATTGACCAAGGGCGTTTCGTTGATTTACTAGAAATAGATGCCGCCTCAAAAACGAAAGTTGATGATACCCGTGAAATTCTTGACAATGTTCAATATGCTCCGAGTAGAGGGCGTTTTAAGGTATACCTGATAGATGAAGTTCATATGCTATCTCGCCATAGTTTTAATGCCTTACTCAAGACGTTAGAAGAGCCGCCGGAACATGTTAAATTTATTTTAGCAACTACCGATCCACAAAAATTGCCTATTACTGTCTTGTCACGCTGTTTACAGTTTCATTTAAAAGCGTTAACGGTAAAACAAATAGAAGAAAAACTTGCCGAGATTTTATTACACGAAAAAGTAACTTATGAACAAGGTTGTTTAACCTTATTAGCCAAGGCTGCTCGCGGTAGTATGCGAGATTCGTTAAGTTTAACCGATCAAGCTATTGCGCAAGGACAAGGCAATATTAGCTTAGCTAATATTCAACAAATGCTTGGCGGTATCGATCAAAACTGGGTTTACAAAGTTGTCATCGCTTTACTCAAACAAGACAGCCAAGGCTTGATGGCGTTATCACAAGAAATAGCGTCTTATGCACCAAGTTACAGTCGACTATTTGCTGAGTTAATTCAATTGTTTCACCAAATTGCCTTAATACAAATAGTTGACCAGCACTTTGATTTACCGGCTGACTTACTAGTTTTACTAAAGAAATTTAGTCAAGCCATGTCAGCAGAAGATGTACAGCTGTATTATCAAATATCCCTTAATGGTAGAAAGGACTTACCTTATACCTTTGATGAGCAAGCCGCGTTTGATATGACTCTGTTGCGACTTCTTGCCTTTAAGCCAATGATTAAATCACAGTTGGCTCAGCAATCTACACCCAATCAGGGACAACTCATCAGTGACACTAACTTCGATGAGGTTAAGTTCTCGACTACCGCGGTAAGCGATGACAGTGCTTTGGTTGCTCAATCGACCTCAGTATCATCAGTTCAGGTAGAGTTAACTGAAAGTGATACCTTCAAAATTGATTCAGATACAGAAAAAGGGCCTAATGTTATTGAACCTAAGGCCTTAGTTGAGCATCATTTAGTTGATGATGACTTAGTTAATAAAAATATCGATGAGCAAGCAGAGCCAAACGAGTTAAGTGTGTTAAATGAAGAAATGCGAAGTATTGAACAACACGCTGTTGAGCTTAAAACGGCTGATAATTCATTAATACATTCAACGCCGATAGAACCAGACGTCGCTCAAGAGCCGACACCCGCAACTATTATCTCAAAATCAATAGCGCAAACACCAGCTCAAGTACTAGTCGCGCCAGAAAAACAAGACAATAACGAACAACAACAGCCTGCGCCAGTGATATCAAATCCGCCACTTGTAACAAATGAGCCAGTAAACTCGCTGAGTATTAATAGCCCTGTAGCCTCGGTACTTGCTACTCGAAATATGTTACGTAGTCGAAAGAAAGAGTTGGAGAAGCAAGCAAAAAAGCCCGGTGACGCAGCTCTGCGTCACCCTAGTAATGAGGGCAGCAAAAAAATCAGCACTATCGAAACGTCTGCTAAAGGTTCCCATAGCGTAGTAGCTGAAAAGTTAGTGATAGCGCCGGAGCCTGAAGTCCCGTTTCACCAAGATAATATTGACCCTGCAAAAGTAAAAAAAGCTAATCAAGTTGATAAATGGGCGCATATGATTGACTCTATGCAGCTCACTGCGCGGATTCGACAATTAGCGATACACGCAACTATTAGTGAAGACTCCACTGATGATAACTTGATCCTCAAACTAGATCAGGCTACCAGGCACTTAAGTACTGAAGTCGCGCATCAGCAATTACAGCGTTATATTAGTGACTTCCTCGGTAGAGATATTACGGTCACGCTCGATATTGTTGATGAAACCGTGGCAGACCCGTACCAAATTCAAGTACAAATAAATGACAAGCGTCTTGAATACGCAAAAGCCTTGTTGAAAGAGGATGCGGTGGTGATTGCCTTACAAGATACTTTTCAAGCAGAGCTTAATGAAGACACGATATCACCACGTTAGCTGTTAACGATAACGTTGAACGCTTGTTTTGATCTAGCTGTTACCATTCAAAGTGCACTCTGAAATCTGAATTTTGATTGCTAACGGGTATGTAAGCAGTATTATATTACAATTAATTCATTTCATTTACGTTCAAAACTTGCAGTACTTCAGGTAAAATAGCTGCAATTACGTAATATACCCAAACCACATGAAACACGCAGCTTCAAGTCGCTTGGGTATATACAGACAACTTAGCAATATTGGAGAATATAATGATGAAAGGCGGAATGGGCAACTTAATGAAGCAAGCCCAACAAATGCAAGCCAAAATGGCTAAAGCGCAAGAAGAGTTAGCGAAAATGGAAGTTGTTGGTGAAGCCGGTGCTGGTTTGGTTAAAGTAACTATGACCGGTAGTCACAGCGTACGTCGTGTAGAGCTCGATGACAGCTTAATGGACGATGATAAAGACATGATAGAAGATTTACTTGCTGCAGCTGTAAATGATGCGGTACGTCGTGTTGAAGAGCAAAATAAAGATAAAATGGGTGCTTTAACTGGCGGTATGCAATTACCACCAGGTATGAAAATGCCGTTTTAATTTTTTAATAAAACAGTACTTACCAATAAAAAGCTCAAGAATTCCTTGAGCTTTTTTGTTTCTCAATTTAAGTTATCAAAAAGTCATTGTTTATTAGGCTATTAAAAAATTTGTTTAGATAAACCGCATCACCAATTAACCCCGATTGCCTCTCGGAGATAATCCAATTCGGTGGTATATAAGTCGGTGTTTTCTTTTTTAAATAGGGCATTGCCCTCTAACATCAAACCTCATTCTAAAACCCTTAATTCAAGGTGTGCTCGCCGAGAGTATTTGTATTGAATCGGCCTTTTTTTATTGCCCATTATTTGTTGTTTTTATGACATTTGTTATGGAGGGTGGCAGTCAAGAGAAAGCTGATTTTTAACTCAGCGGTTACTATCTGGTACGCGTATCAATGAAAGTGGCTTTACTGTTTTTATTCTTGCCTTGAAGGCGGTAAATATTATTTAACCTGAACTCTGGATAATGAGTGCTTGATGTTTAAGTAAAAACAACAATTTACGATTATTAAGAATAAATTTTACAAGGTTAAGTAGCGATATACTCTATCAATGTTTCAATTTATTCGATTATCAAGGCAAAACGTTTATGAATAACGGGTTATTTATCGACGTTTTAACGCTGATAATCAGATAAAGGGGAATATTGAGCAAGTGCTGCTTATCCAGAGTTCAGGTTATTTAAATAATGCACTACTATTTTGTGGTTAATTTTATTAAAATTAGTCACAATTATTGCAAAAAAAGTTGTTATCTATGAAATTTAGCCCCCTAGTTCAAGAGTTAATTGATTCACTAAAGTGTTTACAGGGCGTTGGCGCCAAGTCAGCCCAACGTATGGCATTTCAACTGCTTGAACGTAATCGCCGCGGTGGCAGTAAACTCGCGAGTACTTTGGCCAAAGCAATGACAAATATTGGTCATTGCCAACAATGTCGTAACTTTACCGAAGAAGTTTTATGTGAGATTTGCCAATCGCCTAAACGGAAAATCGCTACGACTTTGTGTATTGTTGAATCCCCAGGTGATGTGATTGCTATTGAACAAACCGGTGAGTTTTCTGGGCGATATTTTGTCTTGATGGGGCATTTATCACCGATTGATGGCATTGGACCAGATGATTTAGGTTTGGATATTCTTGCTAAGCAATTTACTAGTGGACAGTTTAGTGAGGTTATTTTGGCTACTAATCCTACGGTGGAAGGGGAGGCTACTGCTCATTATATTGCCGAACTTGCTCAGCAACATCAAGTTAATATCACTAGGATTGCCCATGGTGTTCCGGTAGGGGGGGAATTAGAATATGTTGATGGTAATACCTTGTCTCATGCTTTAGCAGGCCGAAAAAGTTATGAGCCTTAGCGAGTAAAGCTCGTTAGTGAAAAAGCCTAAAAAAGGTGAAAGTTAACCGCCGGTAAACTTAACTTTAAAACCAGATTTTTCTAAAACCTGTTGTATTACGTCTCTTTTATCGCCTTGAACCTCAATGGTTTCACCAACGACTGAGCCGCCACTACCGCAGGTTTTCTTTAATTTTTTTGCTAATTCTTTTAGTGCCTTACTGTCTAGACCTAGGCCGCTGATGACAATAACGCCTTTCCCTTTTCGTCCCTTAGTTTCACGCCTAACCTTGGCAAAACCATCACTTGGCGTAACCACTTTTTCTTTTTGTTGGTTAATGCGGCCAGTGTCCGTTGAATAGACCAGTGAGTCATCACTTGCGGGTGTCGATTTATCACGCTCAATGGGGGCTTTACCAAAAGCTGCGGCTAAATCACTTAAACTAGACAAACTATTTTTCATATCTCACTCAGTACTATTACTATTAATGATTTAACTTAACTAACCACATTGCAGATAAAATAAAACCACAACTTACTTTCGTAAGTGTGGTTTTATTATATCAATATTACTTTGTGCTTAGTACTGAATATTACTTTGTGCTTAGTACTGAATATTACTTTGTGCTTAGCCCTATTCGACAGGACTGCTTGAAAGTAAAACTCGGTGTTCGAGTTATAATTTACTTTCTAACTCAGGTAAAGCCTCAAATAAGTCAGCAACAATACCGTAATCGGCAACTTGGAAGATTGGTGCTTCAGGGTCTTTATTGATAGCAACAATGACTTTTGAATCTTTCATTCCGGCTAAATGCTGAATAGCACCGCTAATACCTACAGCAATATATAAGTCCGGTGCAACAATCTTACCTGTTTGACCAACTTGCATATCGTTAGGAACAAAACCAGCATCTACAGCAGCACGTGAAGCACCAATAGCAGCGCCAAGTTTATCGGCAATACCGTCAAGCAACTTAAAGTTCTCGCCATTTTGCATACCGCGACCACCTGAAATTATCACGGTAGCTGCGCCTAGGTCAGGTCGTTCAGAGACAGTGAACTCGTCACTTACATGGCTTGATATACCAGCATCAGTAACAGTATCTAACGTTACCACTTCAGCATTACCATCGGTCGCTACGGCATCAAAGCCAGTAGTACGGACCGTGATAACCTTTTTGCTATCTAAGCTTTGTACTGTGGCAATCGCGTTACCTGCATAGATAGGACGAACAAAAGTATCACTACTTTCAACGGCAATAATGTCAGAAATTTGCGCTACATCTAATAATGCAGCAACTCTAGGCATAAAGTTTTTGCCGGTAGTTAATGCCGTCGCTAAGATATGTTCATAATCAGCCGCTAATCCAGTGACTAATAAGCTGATATTTTCAGCAAGCTGATGTTCATAAGCGGCGTTATCACAAACTAATACTTTCTTTACGCCATTTATTTTCGCTGCGGCATCAACAACATTTTGACAATTAAAGCCAGCTACTAGCAAGGTGATATCACCACCAATTTTTTGCGCAGCGCCAACGGTTTTTAGCGTCTCAGTTTTTAACGAGCCGTTGTCGTGTTCAACAATTACTAAAATACTCATGAGATCACCTTGGCTTCATTTTTTAATTTATCAACTAATTCATCAATACTTTCGACTATCACACCGGCTTTACGCTCTGCTGGCGGGGTAACTTTCAATAATTTAGTACGTGGGCTTAAATCAATGCCAAAATCTGCCGCAGGTCTTACTACTAAGGGCTTACGCTTAGCTTTCATGATATTAGGTAAAGAAGCGTAGCGCGGTTCGTTTAAGCGTAAATCTGTGGTTACAATTGCAGGCAAATTTAGCGCAAGCGTTTGTAAACCGCCATCTACTTCACGGGTAACATTGACTTTATCGCCATCAAACTTCACTTCTGAAGCAAAGGTACCTTGAGGCATACCTGTTAGTGCCGCTAACATTTGGCCAGTTTGATTGTTATCACTATCAATAGACTGTTTACCTAAAATAACAAGTTGCGGTTGTTCTTCTTCAACCACTTTTTGTAATAATTTAGCTATGTTCAATGCATCTAGGCTTTCATCAGTTTCAATTTGAATGGCGCGATCGGCGCCTAAAGCTAATGCAGTACGTAATTGCTCTTGGCAAGACTTATCACCGATAGAAATTGCAATGACTTCTGTTGCTATACCCGCTTCTTTTAAACGTACAGCTTCTTCAATGGCAATTTCACAAAAAGGATTTATCGCCATTTTTGTGTTGGCAAGATCTACATTGGAATGATCGGGTTTTACTCGAACTTTGACGTTATAGTCAATAACACGTTTAATCGGAACTAGTACTTTCATCGTAGCCTCTGAGAAGTTTGTTAATTTACAATAATAGTTAAAAGATACCTTTGGTTTACGTCAACGTCAACGTAATCTTGGTGAAAACTTTTAAACTAAGATACAATCTATATAAATGCGTATACCAAGTCCATTAAGTTAGTTCACACTCAGAGCTTGCCAGCGGCTTGAGAACAAATAGAATTTTTTTGCATATAGTCATTCTATATGAAAGAAATTCTGTGCGGTTATCGAATCGCTGGTAAGCTCCCAAAGGGCGAGTTTAAAATGCTTAAACGCTGCGTTATTGATTTTGATAAGGGAATAACCATTATCTACACTCAATGCCTTGCCTCTAAGCTTTTTAACTCTCGCTGAGTGGGAAGAAACTTATTGGAATTGGTATTTATCAGTGCCTTGCTTGGACATCTGTTATAAGATACTATCAAACACTTGTTTGAATATCAAACGCACGTTTGAATTTAAAAATAATACCATAATTATACTGTAAATTTATAAATTATACTGTAAGTTTGAATGTAAAGATATATTACCCTGGGAGATCTTATGGAACGCGAATCGATGGAGTTTGACGTAGTCATTGTTGGTGCTGGCCCTGCCGGTTTATCAACTGCGTGTCGCTTAATGCAACTAGCACAAGAAAAACAGCAAGAGTTAATGGTTTGTGTGGTGGAAAAAGGCTCGGAAGTGGGCGCACATATTCTTTCTGGCGCTGTTTTTGAGCCAAGATCTTTAAATGAATTATTTCCTGATTGGCAAGAGCGCAATGCACCATTAACCACCAAAGTCACCGGTGATGACATTTATTTGTTAAATAGTGAGAGCTCGGGTATCAAACTACCTAATTTTTCTGTGCCAAAAACTATGCACAATGACGGTAATTACATTGTTAGCATGGGTAATGTTTGTCGTTGGTTAGCTGAGCAAGCCGAACAGCTAGGTGTTGAAATTTTCCCAGGTTTTCCTGCGCAAAGTGTTATTTATAATGATGACGGTAGTGTTGGCGGTATTATTACCGGTGATATGGGCTTAGATGCCGAGGGTAAAGAAAAAGATTCTTTTATGCCTGGTATGGAGCTACGAGCTAAATACACTGTTTTTGCTGAAGGTTGTCGCGGCCATTTAGGTAAAGAGTTAATTGAAAAGTTTAGTCTTGATAAACACAGCTCGCCACAGCATTACGGTTTAGGTTTTAAAGAAATCTGGGATATAGCACCAGAAAAGCATCAAGAAGGTTTAGTGGTACATACCGCAGGTTGGCCATTAGATAAAGATACTACCGGTGGTGGTTACCTTTATCACGCGGAAAATAACCAAGTATTTGTTGGTTTAATTGTCGATCTAAATTACAGCAATCCACATTTAAGTCCTTTTGATGAATTTCAACGTTATAAACATCACCCTAAAATTAGTCAGTACCTTGAAGGTGGTAAACGTGTTTCTTATGGTGCACGTGCTATGGCGAAAGGTGGTTTTAATTCTTTGCCTAAAATGACCATGCCGGGGGCATTATTGGTGGGTTGTGACGCGGGTACCATTAACTTTGCAAAAATTAAAGGCAACCACACTGCGATGAAGTCTGGCATGCTCGCTGCTGAAGCAATTGCCCAAGCGTTAATTGCTGGTGAAGGTATTGCCGAAGAGGGTAAGCAAGATTTAACTAACTTTACCCAGCTTTATAAAGATTCTTGGTTATATGAAGAGTTATACAATACCCGCAATTTTGGTCCAGCAATGCACAAGTTTGGCACCCTGTTAGGTGGCGCTTACAATACTTTAGATCAAAACTTCTTTGGCGGTAAATTACCCTTTAACTTTAAAGATGACAGTTTAGACTATGCGCAGTTAAAACCAGCAGCAGATATGCCGGTTATTAATTACGCTAAGCCTGATAATAAGCTAAGTTTTGATAAACTATCGTCAGTCTTCCTGTCAAATACTAACCATGAAGAAGAGCAACCTTGCCATTTAAAACTTAAAGATGCCGATATTCCAATTCAGGTGAATTTAACTAAATACAATGAGCCTGCGCAGCTTTACTGTCCTGCGGGAGTGTATGAGGTTGAAAAAACCGAAGAAGGCAATAAGTTTGTTATTAAT
Source organism: Colwellia piezophila ATCC BAA-637 (assembly GCF_000378625.1). GTDB lineage: Bacteria > Pseudomonadota > Gammaproteobacteria > Enterobacterales > Alteromonadaceae > Colwellia > Colwellia piezophila. The sequence goes on from NZ_KB905160.1 coordinate 177,253, forward strand.
GCGCAAAACTGTATTCATTGTAAAACTTGCGATATTAAAGACCCTAGTCAGAATATCACTTGGGTAACACCAGAAGGCACGGGTGGTCCAAATTACCCTAATATGTAATGCTCGCTGAGCAAACCATTGATTATAAAAAGGCCCAAGATACTTGCCGAGTATCTTGGGCCTTTTACTTGTAAGCGTGAGAAAGTAGTGGTAATTGCTAAGTCTTTTATAAGGGCTAGAGCCGGAGCAGATATATTACTAATTGGATGATTCGATAAGGTTATAGTTTTTTAAGGCTGGTATGGCTTGATGCAATTGAGCTTCTACCAGGTCTAGTTGCGTTAACTTTTGACAGAGGTGTGCTGCTTTTTTATCCAATGCTTTAGCTCTTTCGGTGACATCTAACTCCAAACCTTGACTAATGCTTGTTAGTCGTTTGTCATAAGTGCTAATGCGTGTTTCTCCGCCATATTCATTATTACTATTATCTGCAAGCATTGATTGACCAACCGCTTCTAATATTGAACCGATTGAAGCTGAAATCATCGCTTCAATTTCTTGCTCAAACTCCCCGGCAAACATTTTATCAAAATTATTTAAGTCTTGTGGGGCAATGTAGTAGTTATTGGCACTTTGGTTAAAACGCGCTCTTATCCGCCACTTTATTTCATCAAATTTAGCCTGTACTTTTTGCTGTGCGGCACTATTTTCACCGGTAAGACCGGCAACGACCTTATTAACCGCTTTTAAACCTATATCAGCACCTTCAATAGCAATTGAAACAATCTCTGGTACTTGTTGGCGGATGCCTTCACTGAAACTGTTAAGTAGCTGCTGTTGTTCATTAGATAAAGGGATTTCTCTACCTCGAATAAATAACTGTTTGCTATTATTTATTTGTACTTGCGTTTGGCCTTGTTCGACGATGCGAATATGTTTAGGATTAATGATGAGCCCATAGTTAAGGTTGATTGAGCACTCTTGGGCATAAGCCAGTTGGGAAAATGGCATTAGGGCTACGCCCAATACTGTGTAGTTAATTATTGAAAGATTGCTCATTATTTTTAAGTGTTCACTATTGGATCAATAATTACTTTTCTCTCACGATAAATCATCTTACTCGGTCCATATTCACGGCGAGATCTATCATTAAAATCACCGACAATTAACTCAACACCATGATAAAGCTTCACTGTTGCTTCAATATAAACACTCGCCATATACTCTTGTAAGCTTTGTTCAAGTGCTTCTTTATCATTAAGGATTTCACCCATACGTTTAGCATGAAATTGATAAGTAGGAATTATCTTGGCTAGTAATTCTGGTTTTGCTTTTCCTTTAGGAAGGTTTTTCAACTTCTTTATTGCGTTTTTTAATTCATTGGTAGCATTAGACTCGATTTTAAGTAGTGCGTCTACTTGATGAATATCTTCTTTAAATTTTAGGATTTTATGTTCAAAATTAACAATAGTATTACTTCCGGCGGTGGCGCCAATCATACCTGCATGAACGGAAGTTCCAACTTTAGTATAACCACCAATGAGCTTACCGTTAGCCTGTTCGTTATTGCCAATCCATAATCGGCCGTTTATATCCAATATGCTATGCAGTAATTGGTTTTCAATACGAACATCTTGGCTACAAGTGATTTGGGCATATTGACCATATTTAGCAAAAACATTACCCTTAGCATTGATATTTACACTCATGCGGACATGGGTAATCTGTGTTTTTTCAATATCATGTTTTCTACCAATAATACCACCAGAAATAGTGATGTCGCCACCCGCTTCAAGGATTGCTGATTCGACAAAACCACCGACAGTAATATCACCCGATGCTACCACTTTCATGCCTTCAGTGACATCGCCATCAATAATAACACTACCGGTAAAGTTGATATTACCAGTGGCGACAGTGACATTTTTAATCTTGTAAACTTCATCAACTTCCATACCATTATTAATGAGCTTGGGTAAGCCGACCTTCTCTGAAATAAGTAGGTTATTATTTTGTGGACTTATATTGGTTCCTTCTCCCACCACAAGTTCAATATCATTGCCTGGTTCAGGAGATAAAGGTGTGGCCGTAACGGTGTAACCTTGCACGCCCTGTGTTAAAGGAACCTTTTTTGCCAGGGGATCACCCACTTTAACGCAAATTATATCGCCTAAGTCTCGCATGTCGACACTACCATCGTCACGTTTTTTTGGTTGTAGAATCCGTGCTTGGGCACTTACCACTAAGGGTTGTATTAGGGCATCTTTCCCATTTACGGCGACTTTTCCGGTGGCTATTTGCAACTCCACTTGACAGTTGGGTGCTTCTTTAGCCGCTAGTTGGGCAAGCTCAATTAAATGCTCTTTGCTAAAGCCTTTCTTTACTCCCGCTTCTTGCGCGGCAGTTAATATCGCTTTTGCTGATAAATGCTTGCCACCTTGAGCACTAACTATTTCAGCGCTAGCACCCATCTCATCAGTTTCGATGGTTACATTGATAGTGGCATCAATGCGTTCAAGTACTTGATAGCGAATTGTTCGTCCAGATTTTTTATCTTGTAAGGGCTTAAGTACATCATCTAACTCAGCAACGGCATTTTTTATATTGCCATTATTTACGCGGAGTTTGTTAAATTCAGAGGCGGCAATTAACTCGGCGATACTTGCCGTCGTAATGCTGTCGCCACCTTTAATAGGCTCTAACACTAAGTCGATATTGTTCTTATTATTGCCGATTAAGCTAGCTGTGGTCATTTTTTATTCTCCCGCTAACCGCTAGATACTGCTGAGCTAAATAGCTGTAGGTGTTGTTCTTTTATTATAATTATGATGTGGAGTGTCGTGAATCAGGCTTTAGTGGTACTTAACCTACATATAATGGTTTTGATGAATTTTAATAAAGCTATTGGTATTTTCTTTACTGTAATCAATTTTATATTCAACACCATCAAGGGCCTGTATAAACACTAAAGTTTTCTCTTCACCAAAGACTTCTCTCGATGAAATATCAACAATGTCTTGATAAGATTTTTTGGCAATAGAGCGCTTAGCGGGTACTTCACCTTTATATATACCTATGCCTCGGTGGCTAATAATCACTACACACTTCTCTCCATTGATAATAAGTAAATCAAATTTTTTCACTTTATGTATTATGGTATTACGGCCGCTAGTTATAAAGTTTTTTTCTATCAAAATAAGCTCCTGATATTAGGTTGTCGTTTATCTTCATTATAGCTCTAATATATAAATTTTTACTAAACTAAGCAATGACTAAGCTGACCATTATCAACTGATAATGGTCTTCTAGTTGATAATTTTGTGGATATTCTTGTCTATACCCTTTGACATAGTATTAAGCGCTGGCCCTTTCTGTGACATAGCTAGGTGTTGTTATTAAATTTTTCTGGTATCGACGTAGAAAATCTAGCCCAATTTCTGCAACAAAATACTGAAATTGACGTCTGTCATAGGGTAATAATAAACATTGTGTTTTGATATCATTAAGACTACCCCAAGCAAACCATACCGTACCAACGGGCTTATTTTCACTACCGCCATTGGGACCCGCAATGCCTGATACCGCAATAGTTAAGTCTGCGTTTGATTTCAACAGAGCGCCTTTTGCCATCGCGATAACGACAGCCTTGCTTACGGCGCCATCTTGTTCAAAAAGCTGTGGCGGCACATCAAGCATTGCTGTTTTCATTACATTGCTATAAGTAACAAAACCCGCTTCAAAGCTGCTTGATGAGCCACTCACTTGTGTTAAATGGCTGGCAATTAAGCCGCCAGTACAAGACTCTGCTGTGGTTATCTTTAAGTTGTGTTGTTGTAATTGATTCAGAAGATGTTCAGCAAGCGATTTAGCTTTGCCTTGAACTTCTGCTATCAAATGATCGCCAAGTACGCTAGCTAGCTTCTCTTGCCATAGAGGTTTCAACGCTAGCCCTTTATTTGTATTGGTGGTGAGTTTTACTTCAAGTAATGGTAAGCCGGCCCGAAAACCCAGTTCTATCTCAGTTGGCCAGTTGGGTAATTGTTCATCTATCATCTTTTGTAAAGTTGACTCGCCTAAACCAAAAACTTGTAAGCGAGTGACACTAGCGATTAAATGATCGGGTAAGTTACTCTTAATCATGGGTACCATTTGCTCAGTCATCATTTTTTTAAGTTCATGAGGAACACCAGGCGTACAATAAATATCACAATCTTTATAACGCACGGTAAAACCGACGGCACTACCACAGCTATTCGCTATTATTTGGCAACCGTTAGGTAAAATGGCCTGTTTCCGATTCGGTGCATTTAGCTCGGTACCTCGTTGGCGGCACCACTGAGTGACATGTTTGAGTGCTTGAGGATGCTCAATAAGCTCTTCTTCTATGGTCAGCGCTAATGCTTGTGCCGTTAAATCATCAATGGTAGGGCCTAAACCGCCATTAATAATTAAGATGTCGCTAGTTGTTGCCATGTAATTAATTTCGTTAACAAGCAGTGTTAAATCATCGGCCACGGTAACTTTTCGACTCACCTCAAGGCCAAGTTCTTTTAATACTTGCGCCATCATGGCTGAATTACTGTCAACAATATCACCAGTCATTAATTCATTACCTGTTAAGAGTAATTGTACTTTTGGGGCAGACATCTTTCATTTTCCTAGCGGTAATTATTTGTTGATAAATTTAAACCTTTTTATCGGAACTTACATCTAATTTTTTTGAGAACGTAACAATAACTATAATTAAGGGAAAACCAATGGGTAAGATAATAAAAAATAGCTTGTTAAGTTTAGTGATCTTTATTTCATCTATTTTACTTAGTCTGCAAGTTGCAGCACAAATTAATGACCAAATTGAAAAGTCTTTTATCGTAGCTGATCAAAGTTATTTTAGTTTAGATAACATTAATGGTGAAGTAGCGATTACTAGCTGGCAAAAAAATACCATTAAGGTGGTGGCTACTATTAGCGCTGAATCACAAGAGTCTCGTGATGATGTAACTATTACAATGGCTCAGCATGGGCAAAAAGTATCAGTAACTACTGATTACAAAGAAAAATCTTATCGCCAAAATAAGCCGATGGCTAAAGTTGATTACCAAGTATGGTTACCAGCAGATACTAATTTATCAGGTATTGAACTCGTAAATGGCAGTTTAACAATAAAAAATATTGATGGAGAGGTAGAAGTTGAGGTTGTTAATGGTTCAATCTATGCCACAGGTTTAGGGGGCGATAGTGAGATAAGTGCTGTCAATGGCAGCGTAGATATTTTTTATAGCGTCGATGCTACTAACATTAATAACATTGACGTGGAAACTGTTAATGGCCGTATTAAATTGTACCTTCCAGAAAATATCAATGCTGATATTACGGCAGATACTATGCACGGCAGTATAAATACTGCTTTTGGGCTAGAAGCTAAAAAGAATAGTTTTATTGGTCGTAATTTGCGTGGAAAAATAGGTAGCGGTGGTAGTAAAATTAATTTAGATAGTGTCAATGGAACTATTAATATACTAAAAAGTGAATAGCTATCTGTTCCAAGTGAGTTAGGACATTATTACCATTAGTATTGAAAAAGAGAATTATTTTTATATATTGGTACTTTTTACCTCAATATAACCATAAACTTGTTGATTCAAGCTTATGGTTTTTTTATGATTATACCAATTTGATTAAATTCTTCCCAACTCAGAGCTCTGCTCAATGTTCAATAACAAGGGAAATTTGTTTCGGTTTAGTCATTCTAAATCAAATAAATTTAACGATGTTAGTGGGCATCGAGCAAGCTCCCAGAGGGCGAGTACCTAATAAAAGGCAAAGGCTTACATGCTGAGTTATTGATTTTGACAAGGACGCTGCATGGATGCAGCTTCTTAGAGAATGCAGGAGCATATTCTCCTGAATAACCATTCTCTTCAATCAATTCCTTGCCTATAAACCTTTTAACTCTCGCTGAGTGGGAAAGAACTTAATCAACTTGGTATTAACTAATAACTTAAAGTTCTAATTCCATATGGCAAAATTTGAGGGAAACACATGGTGAGTAAAAAGACTTATCCCCGAGGTTTACTTTTTGGTCGCTGGTATCGAAATGATATTGATGAGAAAGGTCATGAAACCGTTGAATATGCTCAGCTTAGCAGTGATGGCAGCTTTGAATTTACCTTTATAACACTTGATGAAAAGGGAGACGTTATTGAGGAAATCACCGAACTTGGTGATTGGGGGTTAGTAGGCGACATTCACTTTACCCTAACTAAAAATGAACTCATTAATGAAGAACTATATGCGTCAGATTTAAATAATGATGATAATTATCAAGCATATAAAGTACTAGCGTTGGATCATAAAAAATTTCATTACCAACATTTATTAACTGATGAAGAATATATTATGAGACGGGTTGTTGATGACCTCGGTCATTGTTAGAATAATGGCAAGAGTTTACTGATTTACCTAAATATTAAAATCAAATAAGAATTAGAGATAGTTAATGAAGCGATTAAAAGCAGCAAGTTTAATTACCGCAATAAAAACGCCCTACACTGAAAAAGGGGAAGTTTGTTTAAAAAGTTACGATTTCTTGATAAAAGAGCAAATCGCTGCAGGTGTTGATGGCATAGTCGTCGGTGGTACAACCGGTGAAGGCCATCTACTTAGCTGGGAAGAGCATTTAATGCTCATTGCTCATTGTGTCAATCACTTTGGTGATAAGTTAATTATTGTTGGTAATACGGGTAGTAATAATACTCGCGAGGCAATTAAAGCCACCGAATATGGTTTTGCTATCGGTATGGATGCAGCACTTCAAATTAATCCTTATTATGGCCGAACGTCTCTTAAAGGCGTAATAGAGCACTTTAAAAAAGTACTCGAAATTGGTCCTGCCTTTATTTATAATGTGCCTGGTCGAACAGGACAAGATTTAACACCCGAGTTCATTGAGCCTTTATCAACGCATAAAAACTTTATCGGCGTAAAAGAGTGTGCGGGTAACGATCGCATTGCCTATTATGAAAAACAAGGCATTGCTTGTTGGTCAGGTAATGATGATGAAAGTTATGCGGGTCGCCATGAATATGGCTCACATGGCGTGATTTCTGTGACTTCAAATATCATCCCGGGCATTATGCGCCAGTTAATGGATAAAGAGAATTTAACACAGACCACGCTTGTTAATGAGCAAGTGAAAGGTTTAATGGAATGGCTATTTTGTGAGCCTAATCCGATTGCCATTAATACTGCGTTAATGATGACAGATGCAGTACCTAAAAATATCCGTCTACCTTATCAAGCGCTCACTTTAGAGCAGCGTCAGCAAGGCTTTGAGTTATTAAAAGTGATTGCCAGCAAAGAGTTGGTTGGTGATAGCTTGTCTTTACTTGAAGATAGCGATTTTAATTACTGCATCTAAGCGACGTATATAGGCGCTATGTTCTGGTAAATATATTTCAGCGCGAGACAACCTATAAATTTAAAGCCTCAGTTCTAACATATGTTACAACTGAGGCTTTAATGTTTCTGGCAATTCAAAAAAGTGTTCTTGCTGCGTAGTAACCTTGTCAGCTGCAGGCGTTATCTTTGCAGGTAGTGGACAAACAAAGCGTAAGCTTACTGCACACAACTGCAAATTACTTTGCTCATTTTCATCTGCGATGCCATGTAATCTATCGCCAACTACAGGCATACCTATGCTCGCGGCATGGATGCGTATTTGATGTTTTCTACCACTGTCTATTTTTACTTTAATTAATGAACGTCCGGTAGCGCTATCATAAGCCAAACAAATAAAGGTACTACGGGCACTTTTACCATTAACATCACTGTCAATGATTTCGGGCTGCGGCCTTTTACTGTGATCACCATGGACAACGATTTGATAATGTTTTTCTAGTTGATGATGCTCAAACATTGTTGACAACGCTCGTGCCGATTTTTTACTGTGCGCGATAAGGATCAATCCTGTTGCCGCTCTATCTAATCTATGGACAATAAAAGCAGGGCGCTCATTCGGTAAGTTTTGTTGAGCGAAACGAGCAATAGTACAATGGTCACTCCATTTAGAGCCTTGTGATAACATGCCGTAAGGCTTATACCATACGCTGTAATCAATTAAGTCTTCAATGAGTATGGCTTGTGGAACTGGCGTTGACAGCACTGCACTATTGTAATAAAAATGCAGTTCATCACCTATCGATAATTGCTTTTTAACACGACGTAGACGTTGGGTTTGTTTTTTGTTCTTTGCTGGCGTTAACCATAATGCACCTTTACTTATGGCCAGTTTTAATTCAGCTTTAGACAGGGATTTTTGTGGTGAATTACTTTGTGCATCACGATAATTCTCTAATATTGAAATGGCAGTGCGATGTTCTTTTTCATTGGCGCTATTCTCAGTGCTCCTTTTATCGGTGACAACAATATGCCATTCAAAAGTTTGATGTTTATCAGTTGATTTTTCATCTTTATTATCTGAACGGCTTGGTTCTATTGGCATGCTTTAAATGGCTAACGAGGGCTTTGACGTTATTTTACTAGGTTTCTTGACTTAGCAAAGCTAAAATAGTGAATTGTGGATAATAATCCCTAAAATTGACCTGAATTAACAATAAATGAGAGTAAAGATGACACGTGATTTAGCACTTTTCCCTGAAGATGAAATCGGCACTACCCTTTGGCAGATGAGCCAAGATGGTGATGATCTTAATAGCGAGCGTGAAATTGAATTCTCAATGTTATTTCCTAGTCAAGAATTAGCGCTTAAGTTCGGCCAGTTATTATTAGAAAACAATCAAAAACTTTCTTTTACCCCTTCTGAAACGAATGCTGATTTACCTTGGGAAATTACTGCTTACCCGCAAATGCCAGCAAGCCATGAAAATATAATCGGCTATCAGCAATTGTTAGAGTCAAGCGGCGCACCTTTAAACGGCCAATTTGAAGGCGTTTATTTTATCGCTTAACAATTCTTAAAAATGGCTTAATTATCGTAATTTATTTAAATGTACCAATAGTTTTATTAATAGCGAGTGTGACAAGTATATGAGCATAGATCTTAAACAATTTTCAGCGTTACAAAAAGCCAGTAAAGACTCTTTTTTTGAGCAAAAGAAATTACTTAAACAAGTGATGTTAGGTAAAACCGTACTCTGTAGCGTCTGCAGACAACCGTTAAAACTCTATACCCCTGAGCAAAATGAGCCAACCGGCGTACGCTGCGTAAAAGGCTGTACCGATATATCATTAGACTTTGTTTAGCTAATTATTTCAATAATTGTCACTAGCGGGTTAGCTAGTACAAACTATTATAAAAAAGTTGCGATATCATCCAAGCTTTTTTTCACTTGTGCATGAGCAGGCACGGTTGCATCTTTACTTGGGTATCCGGCAATGAGCAACATATAAGCGCGCTCATTATCACCACGCTGACAAACCTGGTTTAAAAAGGACATTGGCTTTGGTGTATGCGTTAACGTGGCTAAACCGGCATTATGCAGAGCGGTAATCAATATGCCCGTGGCTATACCAACAGACTCATGGACATAATAATTAGTCTTTTTATCTTCCTCTGCAGTACCGCCTTTCTTTTGACTAAAAATAGCAATCAACCAAGGTGCATGTTCTAAATATGGCTTGTTAGCATCAGTACCTAAATCTTTTAATGCACCTAGCCACTCTTCTCCCGCACGGCCTTGATAAAAACCTCGCTCGTGAATTTCAGCTTGCTCTCTAATTTTTTTCTTAATATCGGGAGAGTTAACAGCAACAAAATGCCAAGGCTGATGATTTGCGCCACTGGGTGCTGTTCCTGCGGCTCTCAAACAGTTTTCTATGACTTCCTTATCGACAGGCCTATCACTAAAGCTTCGTACAGAATGACGGCGCTTTACTTCATCATAAAAATCTAACGATCGCGTTAACATTTCGGCGCTAGGGTATTCAATATAATCGCTGAGGGGAGAGCAGTCATGTTGTTGCATAAGCAAGGTTTCCTTTATTGTTTTAGTAATACGGTTTTAGTAGTTACGTTGTCTGATAGTTACAATATTTTAACATTGAAAAAAAGGCAATAAAAAACCGGGAAATCTCTTAACAGAAATTTACCGGTTCTATTTTATTGTTTATCTTGCAGCTAGTCAGTCCAAATCAAAGGAAAAAGCACGGAGCTGACGAATGTCAGTGAGTACTTTTGACAAATGATTTAGGCTTAATAGCAAAAAGATCAACCGATAAAAGCGCGAGCGTTACGAAACATACGCACCCAAGGTGAATCTTCACCCCAGCTATCTGGATGCCATGAGTTAGCAACGGTTCTAAATACACGCTCAGGATGTGGCATCATAATGGTGACACGACCATCGGTAGTCGTTAACGCTGTGATACCATCAACTGAGCCGTTAGGGTTAGCAGGGTATGTTTCCGTAACGTCACCGTAGTTATTAACGAAACGCATTGATACTGTGCCTGAGTTGTTGGCAGCATCAATAGCAGTATCCGAGCTAAATTCAGCATAACCTTCACCGTGCGATACCGCGATTGGCATACGTGAACCGGCCATGCCCTTGAATAATACCGACGGACTCTCTTGAATTTCAACTAATGAGAAACGTGCTTCAAAACGCTCTGATTTGTTTTGGACAAAGTGAGGCCAGTGTTCAGAGCCTGGGATGATGTCTTTTAAGTTTGACAACATTTGACAGCCGTTACACACACCTAAGGTGAAAGTATCTTGGCGCTCAAAGAATGTTTTAAACATAGTGCGTGCATCTTCGTTAAATAAGATTGATTTTGCCCAACCTTCACCAGCACCAAGTACATCACCGTAAGAGAAACCACCACAAGCAACTAAGCCGTTAAAGTCAGCTAAGTCAGCACGACCTGATAAGATATCAGACATATGTACATCAACAGCAACAAAACCAGCTCGGTCAAAAGCGGCCGCCATTTCTACATGAGAGTTAACACCTTGCTCACGTAAGATTGCAATACGTGGATTGGCTATACCATTGCTAGAGCTTTGCGCATCTTTTATGATTAAATCAGCAACAATATCTTCGTTGATATCAAAAGTAAGCTCAGTGTTTAAACCTGGATCTTCAGTATCAAATTTAACATCGTGCTCTTGTTGTGCACATTCTGGATTATCACGCAGTGACTGCATTCTATAAGTCGTTTGTGCCCAAACAGTACGGTAATACGTACGAGAATTTTCTAGGACAACTTTTCCATCACGGCTAAAGCGGATAGTATCTTCGTTGTTCAAATGACCAATGTCAGTACAATAATCGAGAATGCCATGTTCAGCTAAAATTGCGTCAATAGCTTCAACATCGCTTTCACGAATTTGCATAACTGCGCCAAGCTCTTCATTAAACAAGGTCGCTAAATCATCACTTGCGCCGTTTGATAACTTACTGATATCAATATCAACACCGGTATGACCAGCAAACGCCATTTCAGTCACGGTAGTGAATAAACCACCATCTGAAATATCATGATAAGCAACAAGCTTCTCTGCGCGTACCAGGGCTTGCATGGCGTTAAAGAAACCTTTTAGTACTTCAGGGCTATCAACATCAGGGGTTTCATTACCTAGCTGTTTGTAAACTTGCGCTAAACATGAGCCACCAAGGCGTTTTTTACCTTTTGATAAGTCGATAGCGACTAGACGTGTCTCGCCTTTGTCGCTGCGAAGCTCAGGCGTTACTGTTTTACGAATATCTTCAACAACACCAAAAGCGGTGATGATTAATGACATAGGTGAAGTGACAGATTTTTGTTCACCGTTTTCTTCCCACTGGGTACGCATTGACATTGAGTCTTTGCCTACCGGAATGGTTAAACCAAGGGCTGGACAAAGTTCTTCACCAATGGCTTTAACCGCTTCATATAAACCGGCATCTTCACCAGGGTGACCCGCAGGCGACATCCAGTTAGCAGAAAGTTTAATACGGTTTAAGTCGCCAATATCAGTACCGGCAATGTTAGTGAGTGATTCAGCTACGGCTAAACGAGCAGAAGCGCCAAAGTTCAATAAGGCAACTGGCGTACGCTCACCAAGAGACATTGCTTCACCATGGTATGAATCTAATGCAGAAGCGGTAACACCACAATCAGCTACTGGAACTTGCCAAGGCCCAACCATTTGGTCACGGTTAACCATGCCTGTTACGCTGCGATCGCCTATGGTAATTAGGAAGGTTTTTTCAGCAACCGTTGGTAAACTTAAAATACGGTCAGCAGCATCAGTTAAGGTGACATTGCTTAACTCTAATGAATCACCAGCAGCGGTTGCCGTTTTAACGTCTTTGAATATTTTAGGTGTTTTACCTAATAATACCTCAAGCGGTAAATCAATCGGCGTATTCAGTTTTTCGTTGTCACTAAAGTGTGCATCAGTAACGGTTAATTGTAATTCTTCGGTGGCACGACCAACAACAGCATACGGTGCACGTTCACGGGCACATATTTGTTCAAAAACGGCTAAGTTCTTGTCTGATACGGCAATAACATAACGTTCTTGAGATTCGTTACACCAGATTTCATGCGGCGCCATACTACGCTCATCGTTTGGTACGTTGCGCAGTTCAAAAACACCACCACGACCACCATCAGAAACGAGCTCAGGGAAAGCATTAGATAAACCACCAGCACCGACATCGTGAATAAAGGCGATAGGATTCTCTTCACCTAATTGCCAACACTTATCGATAACTTCTTGGCAACGACGTTCCATCTCTGGATTTTCACGTTGCACAGAAGCAAAATCTAAGCTTTCAGCTGACTGACCTGATGCCATTGATGAAGCAGCACCACCGCCTAAACCAATGTTCATGGCCGGGCCACCTAAGGCAATTAAGTTAGCGCCAACGATAATTTCACGTTTTTGTACGTGTTCATCACGAATATTACCTAAACCACCAGCAAGCATAATTGGCTTGTGGTAACCACGTACCTCAACACCGTTAAAGGAGTTAACTTCTTCTTCATAAGTACGGAAGTAACCTAAAATAGCCGGGCGGCCAAATTCATTGTTAAATGCCGCGCCACCTAATGGGCCTTCCATCATGATGTCAAAAGCAGTAACAATACGGCTTGGTTTACCAAAATCAGTTTCCCAAGGTTGCACAAATTCAGGAATACGTAAGTTCGATACCGAGAAGCCCACTAAACCGGCTTTTGGTTTTGAGCCGATACCGGTTGCGCCTTCATCACGAATTTCACCACCGCTGCCTGTCGCGGCACCAGGGTAAGGAGAGATAGCGGTAGGGTGGTTATGAGTTTCCACTTTCATCAATATTTGAATATCTTCATGGTGGTAACCGTAAACATTGGTTTCTGGGTCAGGGAAGAAGCGACCGCCTTTATTACCCACCATTACTGCTGCATTATCTTTATAAGCGCTAAGTACGTAATCACCGTTAATCTCATGAGTATTACGGATCATTTTAAACAGAGACTTCTCTTGCTTAACACCGTCAATAGTCCAGTCAGCGTTAAATATTTTATGACGACAATGCTCTGAGTTTGCTTGAGCAAACATATAAAGTTCAATGTCGTGTGGGTTGCGACCTAGTTTAGTGAAGTTTTCAAATAAGTAATTTACTTCATCATCCGCTAAAGCCAAACCTAATTCTACGTTCGCTTTAACAAGCGCTTGCTTGCCGCCATTTTCAATATCAATAACCGTTAATTCACCCGGCTCACTGCTAGCGAATAACTTACTTGCCTCGGCGAAATCATTAAAGACACTTTCCATCATACGGTCGTGTAATAAAGTATTTACTTGTAATTCTTGCGCTACTGTTAATTCGGCACCGTCTTTTAATGAGATGTAATAAGCAATACCTCGCTCTAAACGAACAACTTTAGCTAAGCCACAGTTGTGAGCGATATCGGTAGACTTTGATGACCAAGGAGAAATAGTGCCCGGACGAGGAGTCACTAATAAAAACAAACCAGCAGGTTGATGCTCTTCAATTGTTGGGCCGTAAGTAAGTAATTGCTGTAAAACATTCTCTTCGCTGGTACTTAACGCTTGATTAAGTTGAGCGAAATGGGCAAATTCAGCATAAATATCATTTACAGGCAGTTGTAACTGTTCACATTGAGCTAATAATTTTTTAACTCTGAACTCAGAAAGTGCTGGAGCGCCACGAAGGTTTTTAATCAACATCGTCATAGGGTAATCACCAAGTTTTAGGTAAGGTTTTGATTGACTTTTACTGCATGATTTAGGCAATGAAAGCTAACCGAAAATTTCGCGCGTATTATAGTTTAAAATAAGGCGTTTGTTAATGGAAAAAGTCAAGTAATAACCTGTCGTGTGTGTCAGGTAAAAAAGAGCTTGGTTATTAGAGTAATACACGACACAATTGGACTTATGATTAAATATCTTCCTATTTTGCAGAAAGCTAAGCTTAGTAATACCTCTGTCGCCAGGGTAACCTTGATGATTTTGGCGATCTTTGCCGCTACGTTGTTAAGTGCTTGCGATCAAAAAGATGACAACGCGAGTTTATCCCGCATTTTAGCGCGAGGTTACATCAACGTAGGCACTATTTTTGGTCCCACTAATTACTACACTACAGCCAGTGGCTTTGCTGGTTTTGAATATGAATTAGCAAAAAAATATGCTGACTCGCTTAATGTTGAGTTACGCATTATCCCAAGTTATAGCCTGAATGAACTTTTTATCAAGTTAAATACCGGTGAAGTTGATTTGTTGGCTGCGAGTTTATCAAAAACAGAAAAACGCCTACAACGTTTTCGATTTGCGCCGAGTTATGAAACTATCAGCCAGAAATTAGTTTTTAAGCAAGGCAATATCAGACCGAGAAAAGTGGCTGACTTAACGGGTAAGTTAATGGTTACTACCGGGTCAAGTTATGTGGAGAACCTGGAAAAGTTAAAACAAATGCACAGTGAACTTACTTGGCAAGAAACCATTGAATTTGACAGTGAAGAACTACTGGCTAAAGTACTCAGTGGTGAAATAGATTATACCGTAATTGATAGTAATAATTTAGCCATTAACCGCCGTTATTATCCAGAGATAAGCATTGGTTTTAGCATTAATAATCCAGAGCCTTTAGCTTGGATGGTCAGTAAAAATGGCCATGATGATATATTGGCAAGTTTGGTCGAGTTTTTTGGCATAGTGCATCACGATGGCACTTTACTGGCGCTTGATGATAAGTATTATGGCCACATCGAACAGTTTAATTATGTTGAAACCCGTACCTTTATCAAAGCGGTAGCAAGTACTTTACCTAAGTATCAACATCTCTTTGAAAAATATGCCCAAGAGCTTGATTGGCGTTTATTAGCCGCCATTAGTTATCAAGAATCACATTGGAACCCAACGGCGCGTTCCTATACCGGTGTGCGCGGTATGATGATGCTAACATTAGCAACAGCGAAGCAAATGGGTATTAAAAGCCGTTTAGATACCGAGCAAAGTATTCGAGGCGGGGCAAAGTACTTTAAGCGCATGATCGCGATGATGCCAGACAGGATTCCAAGCCCTGATCGTATTTGGTTTGCGCTTGCTTCTTACAATATAGGCTTCGGTCATTTAAACGATGCCAGGATTATCACTCAACGCCAAGGTGGCGACCCAGATCGTTGGGTTGAAGTAAAAACACGCTTGCCACTATTACAGCAGAAAAAATATTATAAAAATACTAAACATGGCTATGCGCGCGGTGAAGAGCCGGTACATTACGTTGACAATATTCGTCGCTATTATGACACCTTAAGTTGGTTAGATGACAAAGCTAAAGAGCAAGCTATTACCGCAGCACATCAGCTAAAAAAGCAACAACAAGCGTTACTGGTAAACCCTGAGCCTGAGAGCCAACTACCCAGCAGCAATATGTCATCAGCAACAGATGCGAACCCAGTTCAGGCTGAAAAAGACAAAAAACTATAATGCAGTAGGGTTAAAAAATCCTAGTAGCAGCACTGCGGACTCATTTAATTGTGTCGAGCTGTAGTGAATTGTAATGAATTGTTTGAAATTTAACTATCTATTAATATATCAACAGCTGATGGCTACTTTAAACCCATGATGCTGTAAAAATAATATGAAAGTTGTTTTTTCTTTACACTTTACTTACCCCACTTTAATAATTTCCACTTTATTGTAATTATTGGCTTTTATTGACATATCAGTAAATAATCAAGTCTACTCGTATGGTTTAATTGTCAGCTATTTTTACAACGACAGTGTCGTTTAGCGGAAAATTTCGAAGGCATTAACCTAGATGATTGTTTTCTTTATCGTTAACGTACAAGGGAATAACAGGCGTTTTATATGCATCACAAATAGTCCAGTGTAAACCTCACGACTTAGCAGTTTTGCTGTGTTTGGTCTTCTACCATTGCACACCTTGTTAAGCTAAAGAATCTCAGGAGTATTATGATGAATGTTCTAAAGTTTATATTATTGATTGTCATCGCCTCTTTCGCTTTTAATGCCAACTCAATCCAATACAAATTTATTGCGGGTGATAATAGCTTTGCCACTAAAGTCTGTATTTTTGCTGGCTCTGATAATAAAAAAGCATTAAGAAGGTCAAAGCAGTACTCTATTGATAATGTAAGATTAATTGCTAATTCTGTTCTCTGCAATGACATGCCTATTGCTAGTTTTGCTAAAAAATATCATGCGATGAATACCTTTCAGTATTTGAACAGAGTGACAAAACGGAGTCTTCGCGAATACGAAACCAATGTTGAAATCAAAGATATAACAACCGCAGAAGCTGATACCAGTGATGTAGTTCAGATTATTTATGTCCGCTCTGCTAAATAGCGAGGAGCATTAGGATTTACTCACTTCATTAAGCCTTATAGTCAATAAGGCTTATGCCTCTTAACGATTTTTTTTTGATGTTTTACTGCTTATACTTTTAATCATGTTCACTGGTGTGACAAGAGCATTTTTTTGGGCGTAACTAGCGAAAAAAGCTTGTTAATGTCATAAAAATGTCATTATCGAGCGTTATGATTGGACTGGAATTATAACTTTTTGGAGAGGATTTAAATGAAAAGACCACTAAGAAGTAATCAACGTAAAAAGCAGTTAAGTCGGCAACATCAAAAAATGACGGCACGTAGGCGCTCACACTTTAATCAAACGATAAATGAATTATTTGGTTTACAAACTAGCGAAGAGCATAGCCAGTAATTATCGGTATTTATGCTAGGGTCTGTTGATCTTTCGAGATTATTTTTACAGCAACATGTTTGATATTTAGGCAAGGCAGAGCATGTGAAGTGGTGTGGCTACATGAACATGCGATAACGCCGTATAAATTTCAAACAAGTGCTGCCCTTTGGGTTCATTTAAAACGAACTTACTCCTTGTTGCTCGCTTATTTAATAGAATAACTATGATACAAAGCTCGCGCCGCGATTAAGCCCGTTTTAAATTGAATAAATTTTAACCCTGAAAGATCAACAGACCCTAGCTTACGTCTCACTATTTTAGCGATATTTTAGTCTTTATCCGTTAATTGAAATTGATTAAACCTACTGTGAGATTATCTCTACTACTGTTGGTCATTGCTTGGTTTACCATGTCATGACACAAATTTTTATTTATAGAAAACTCTGATAAATATCGACATATGTCATGTTCAGTTAGGTAGTCATGTAAACCGTCGGTAGATAACATCAAAGTATCACCTTTGTTAATGGCGATAGTTTGAGTATCAACCGATATGTTCTCTCTGACACCAATCGCTTGAGAAAGTAAATTTCTACTTTTTGAACTTCTCGCTGTCTCTGCTGTTATCGCACCTTGATTAACTAACTCTTGCAGCATAGTGTGATCTACCGTTTCTTGTACTAAGACATTAGCTTTTAGTGAGTATGCTCTAGAGTCACCCACCCAGCCAATGTGGCAGGTGTTTTTGCTCACTATCATCAAAATGCCAGTAGTTCCCATCCCTTGCTGCGCAGGAGTCTTTTTTGCTTGCTTGATAATCACTAAGTTTGCGTGATGAAACTGCTCGCTAATCCATGAACTCCAATGAGCGGGGATTTTACATAGACCAGTCAGTGCTTGTTTCATATGAGTAACTAGCAAGGCACTCGCGACTTCACCAGCATTATGCCCACCCATGCCATCAGCAACTAACATCCAAACAATACTTAATTCTTTGTTGACGCCGCAACTGATCGCATCTTCATTATTGTCTCGAATCGCTCCCGGGTGACACAGAGATTTTATTTGATAATTCATAAGAAGTTACTGTTTCTTAACTTGAACTTTACGTTGGCATGAAAGTATTTAACAAGGGGATCTGACCAAATCAATAACATCAGATAAAACCAATCCATTTGGTATAGGGGGATAATACGATAGAACATAGGTGGTGATAACCTTGAGATCTTTTAGAATTTTTATAGTGCAGTTATTATGCCTCTATTAATACCTCAATGTACTTGATATATCAAATCTATACGGTGAAGTTATGAGAAATTGTGTTTAAACATAATACCAAGTCCATTAAGTTAGTTCCCACTCAGAGCTTGCCAGCGTTTTGAGAATAAATAGAATTTTTTTCATATAGTCACTCTATATGAAAGAAATTCTGTGCGGTTATCGAATCGCTGGAAAGCTCCCAAAGGGCGAGCTTAAAAGGCTTATATGCAGCGTTATTGTTTTTGATAAGGGAATAACCATTATCTGCAATCAATGCCTTGCCTCTAAGACTTTTAACTCTCGCTGAGTGAGAAGAAACTTATTGGAATTGGTATAGGTTCACTTCAATTTTGAATTGAAGCTCTACCGTAAAATCCTTTTGCTTTGCTGCTTTGCTGCTTTGCTGCTTTGCTCTTTACTCTTTACTCTAGCAGTTCTTTCTTTGCTGCTTGTCTGGCTTGTTTTTTTTCTTTTCTACGGCGTTTAAAAAAAGCAGAAAGCAGCTGACTACACGCTTCTTGCATGGTATTTGATTGTACCGCTACCTGATGGTTTAGTTGCTGATTATTGACCAAATTAAATGCACTACCCGCGGCACCTGTTTTCAAATCACTGCAGGCATAAACTAAACGCTTTATTCTACTGTGCACTAATAAACCTGCGCACATAGGGCAGGGCTCAAGGGTAACGTATAAGGTACAATCGACTAGCCGGTAGTTTTCAAGATAAGCCCCCGCTTGGCGAATGGCATTCATTTCAGCATGGCTAGAGGGATCATTAAGCATGATAGACTGGTTAAAACCTTCGCCGATAATTTTCCCTTGATAGACGACAACCGCGCCAACAGGAATTTCATCATGTTGCTCCGCTTGTTGTGCAAGCTCGAAAGCTCTTTGCATAAAGGTTAAATCAAGCTGCTGTTGTGCTGTGTTGTTATCTAAAGCAGATGTACTTACTGAAGATTGCTCCGTCATAAGAATAACTCTAACAAATCATTCAAGTACCGTTGTCCTGTTTCAGTCACTAGCCAATATTCTTCATTATCTATTAGCTGACAATCCATAAATTGCTTTTGCTGTGCTTCTTTGAGTTTAGCAATTACAGCGCTGATTGGCAGGCCTGTACTTGTCTGGAATTGCTTAATACTAAAAGCTTTATGTAATCTCAATTGGTTCATCATAAACTCAAAAGCACGTTCACCTTGATCGACCTCTGATAGCTGATCTAAGAAATCGCGAGTTTTATCTAGATAACCCTTAGGATGTTTTACTTTAACGGTACGCATTATCTGTTGAGTGCTACTATTGGTAATCTTGCCATGAGCGCCACAACCGATGCCCAGGTAATCGCCATATTGCCAATAATTCAAATTATGCTGACATTGATATCCAGGTTTTGCGTATGCCGAAATTTCATATTGCAGATAACCTGCTTCATGAAGCAATTTCACCCCCTGATCTTGAATCTCCCATAAAATGTCATCTACCGGTAGCTTAGGTGGCTTGGAATGGAAGATAGTATTGGGCTCAATGGTTAGTTGATACCAAGAGATATGATTAGGGTTTAAGCTGATTGCTGTCTTTAAGTCATCAAGGGCATTATCTATTGATTGGTTAGGTAAGCCATGCATCAGATCTAAATTAAAACTTGTCACACCACTTGCTGTCGCTAATTTTGCTGCTGTTTTCGCTTGGTTACTATCATGAATTCGGCCAAGCTTAATTAATTTATCAGAAGAAAAACTTTGTACGCCTATAGAAAGCCTGTTGACCCCCGCATTGAAAAATCCGGTGAATTTATCTGCTTCGATAGTACCTGGATTTGCTTCTAGGGTGATTTCTATTTCTGGTTTATGGTCAAACCGACTGAGTACCTGTTGTAGTATGCTCTTAATCGATGCCGCGGAAAATAAACTCGGTGTGCCGCCACCAATAAATATTGAGTGTAAGGTACGATTAGTTAGTTGAAAACGCTGAATATCGGCATCTAAATCGGCAATTAACGCATTGACATAGTCTTGCTCAGGAATCGCCTCTTTAACTGCATGTGAGTTAAAGTCGCAATATGGGCACTTTTCCACACACCATGGAATATGTATATAAAGTGAAAGGGGTTGGTTTTCTAACATATCTGATATACCTAACATAAGCACAGGGCTCTAAAAGTGTTATTTTGAAGCAAGGTTAAGTTTCTCGACTAACTTATCTAATGCTTGACCGCGATGACTTCGTTGATTTTTAACTTCTCGTGATAATTGCGCAGAAGACATCTGTAAATCCTCTTGCCAAAAAATCGGATCGTAACCAAACCCTTGCTCGCCTTGCTTTTGTCGGGAAATAGTCCCATGCCATACACCGTGGCAAATAAGTGGCGTTGGGTCATGCTCATGTTTCATATAAACCAGTACACAATGAAAACGCGCTGTGCGCTGCTCATCTGGGGTATTGATTAAGGCCGCGAGTAACTTGTTGGTGTTATCGTCATCGGTAATGGCACCTTGGGTAATATCTTCGGCGTAACGAGCTGAATAGACTCCAGGGGCACCATTTAAGGCATCCACTTCTAAACCAGAGTCGTCAGCAATTGCCGGTAAGCCGGTGATTTTTGCGGCATGACGCGCTTTAATGATGGCATTTTCGACAAATGTAGTCCCAGTTTCGGCAACATCAGGTACATCAAACTCGCTTTGCGGGACAATTTCAATGGCTTGCTTGGCCAGTAAGTGCGCTAATTCCTTAACTTTTCCTTGATTTCCTGTGGCTAATACAACTTTTAACATGAGAGCTACCTATGGTTTATACCAAGTACATTAATTAATTGACCACTTAGCGAGAATTAAAAGGCTTAGAGGCAAGGCATTGATTGAAGAGAATGGTTATTCTCTTGTCGAAATCAATAACGACGCATGTAAGCCTTTGCCTTTTATTAGGTACTCGCCCTTTGGGAGTTTATTAGCAAACTGATAACGGCACAAAATTAAAGAAATATAGAATAACTATGTTTAAGTAATGTTGCTTGTTCTAAGCTCGCTAATATAACTCTAAGTTGATCAATATATTAGTGTAATTGGTATTATTCGAGTTTTATCAATGAAATTTTAATCGCGCTATTCTACCTCAGATAGTAATACCACTAAAGTTAACAATAAAAAAAAGAGCCATGAAGGCTCTTTATGGGGGAAAAATATTACTTAGGGGATTAATCCACATAGAATTTTTGGGAAAACTTTAACTGCTGTTTTTCTTTACCATCATTAATCATGATATTAAAATGAATGGTTTCTTCATTGTGATAGTTAACCTGAGCAAGGTAATAAATAGCACTGCCTTCTTTAACTTCTTTAAAGTCTAAATCTTTAAATTGTCCTAAGTTATTTTTAGCTGTACCGGTGATGCTAACGGTTTTTGCGGGCGTACCTTGCTGGCTATTGTCTAATACTGAAATATTGATTAAACCATTGTAACGGCTACGCGTAATGCCATAAGCTTTGGCTATTTCAGGGGTAAAGAATGTTGAGCCAATAGCGATGTAATGCACATTCATCGAGCCGAGTTTTTTCATATTCTCAGCGCTAGCGCTGGTCATCACAAACAAGCTAAGGCTTAACGCGATAAATAGTTTGATGATTGAAATTTTCATGTTGTTCTCCAAATAAACAGATAGAATCTGGGGCGGCTCTATTATATTAGTTAATTATAGAACAGAGCCAAGAAAAGTTGATACCAATCACTACAGAGTACTCTATTACAATGCGCCCCAATAAGGCAGAGAGTTTGATAGCATTATATTAATGACATTCATCGCTAAAAACGCCACTAACATCGATAAATCCAAACCACCCATATTTGGCATTATCTTACGAATAGGGGTTAAAAAAGGTTCGGTTAATTGGCTCAGCACCATTAATGTCGCATTGTAGCCTTGCACTACCCAACTCATAATGGCCATGATGATCATAATAATAAACAGTAAAAAACCGGCTTGTTTTAATAACACTAATAAACCAATATAAAAAGCTAAAAACCCTAAGCTTTCACCCGATAAAGCGGCAAGAGTGACAAACTTTAAGGTGGCTACTGCATATGCAATGACGACGGTTGCTAGGTCCAAACCACCCAGACTTGGAATAACTCTACGAAATGGCACCACTAATGGGTTACTTACTTTGACAACGAATTGGCTTAATGGGCTATAAAAATCAGCTTTAACCCATTGTAACCAAACACGGATGATCAAGATCATTAACAAAGCATCGAAGGCGAATCTAAGCAAGTAAATAATTGCTTCCATTGGTATTCCTCTAATTAATTTTATATTTTATAATTGTGATTGAAATGAGCTATTTAGCCATTTCTTCAGCGCGAGCTATTGCAGCATCCATAGCCTTTTTTACCATCTCGTCCATGCCTTCATTTTTTAGCGTCTCAACTGCAGCATGTGTTGTGCCACCCTTTGAAGTGATATTCGCGCGCAATGTACTGATAGTATCATCATTTTGTTCTACCATTTGCGCAGCGCCAAGGGCGGTTTGCTGTACTAGCATGCGGCTTTCTTGGGCCGAAAAACCTAATTGTAGTGCTTGTTTTTCCATCGCTTCCATAAATAAGAAGAAGTATGCTGGAGCAGAGCCAGCTACTGCGATAATATCATTAATCTTAGCCTCATTGGCAAGCCATATTATTTTACCTACCGCGGTCATGAGTTTCTCAGCCATAGCCTTTTGCTCAAGGCTCACTTCGTTTGATGCAAATAAACCACTCATACCTAGGCCAAGTTGCGCAGGGGTGTTCGGCATAACACGAACTACTGGTGGCAATGTTATGTTGTTATTATTTGATAAGGCTAACTGAATTTGGGCAACGGTTGTGCCTGCGGCTACAGAGATAAAAAGCTTTCCTGAGATATTAATCGCTTGACTTATTCTCTGACAAACCTCTGCTATAAAATGTGGTTTGACACAAAGCACGACAACATCAGCAAACTCACTGGCTTGGTTATTATCATGGGTTTGTAAAACGCCCAATGTTTGTGCTAACTGTAATCTCTTTTCTGCCGATGGATTAGCAACCATAATATTCTGAGGTGAAATACCTGACTTGACTAGGCCAATAATAATCGCACGTGCCATGTTTCCAGCACCGATAAAGGCAATTTTACTCATAAGATAATCCTAAAGGTTAATTTTTTTTGTTCGTTCGCCAAAGATAGCGGTACCAATTCTCACCATAGTAGAGCCGTGGGCGACCGCTTGCTCTAAATCGTTAGACATGCCTAAAGAAAGGGTATCGACACTAGGGTAGCGTTTTTGTAATTGTTCAAATAAGTGCTGCATTTTTTCATAACAGCGATTGTGAGCATTTTTTTCTGGCACAGCCATTAACCCTCGTAAGATGAGATTATCACAGTTGTTGACCACCTCAGCGAGCGAAAAAAGCTCATCGATATCAATACCAGACTTTGACTCTTCATTACTAATATTCACTTGTAAACAAATGTTTAGCGGAGTATTGTGACCATTATCATTTTGAATATGTTGGTTTAAGCGCAAAGCGATTTTTTCTCTATCTACGCTATGAACCCAAGAAAAGTTACTGGCGATCAGTTTGGTTTTATTCGATTGGATTGGGCCGATAAAATGCCAGGTTAATTCAGGGAAATGAGATAACAGCGCTATTTTTTCTAGCGCTTCTTGCAAGTAGTTCTCACCAAAATCATTCTGTCCGGCCAAATGAGCTTGTTCAACCAGTGACGCCGATTTGGTTTTACTGACCGCGAGTAGTGATACTGGACTGAATTGCGCTGATATTTGCTCTGTTAATTCATTAAGAGCAATTAATCGACCATTTTGTTGGCAAGCATGCTGAATTTGCGCTTTAATTTTATCAAGATTATCTTTAATGTTTATCATGTGCAGTATGGTGAACTATTTTAACTTAATTTATTTTCTGGTTAGTATAACCTATTACATTATTACCTATTAAATAATTACCTAATAAATAATGACTTATTCAATCATTATTTAGTAAATAATACCGATAAAAGATAAAACCATTATTTTTTATTACACTATAAAAGAGGCCTTTATGGATATTACCGAATTACTCGCATTTAGCGTACAACATGAAGCATCAGATTTACATTTATCAGCGGGCTCGCCGCCTTCTATTCGTGTTGATGGCGATATACGTAAACTCAATATTCCGGCCTTTGATGCCAAAGATGTTAATGCTTTAGTGTACGACATTATGAATGACCGTCAGCGTAAAGAGTACGAAGAGAATTTAGAGGTTGATTTCTCTTTTGAAGTGCCTAATTTAGCACGTTTCAGGGTTAATGCTTTTAATCAAAATCGTGGCCCAGCCGCGGTGTTTCGTACCATACCGAGTAAAATTCTTTCACTTGATGATTTAGGTTGTCCCGAGATATTTCGTGAAATCTCTAATACCCCTCGCGGCTTAGTCTTGGTTACCGGGCCTACTGGCTCAGGTAAATCAACCACGTTAGCCGCCATGGTTGATTATATTAATGATAATAAACATGATCACATTCTAACCATTGAAGACCCAATAGAATTTGTTCATGAAAATAAAAAGTGTCTGATAAACCAACGAGAAGTACATCGAGATACGTTAAGCTTTTCAGCGGCATTACGCTCAGCGCTACGCGAAGATCCCGATGTTATCCTCGTTGGTGAAATGCGAGATCTAGAAACTATTCGCTTAGCGATGACGGCAGCAGAGACAGGTCATTTAGTCTTTGGCACATTACATACCACTTCAGCACCAAAAACCATTGACCGTATTATTGATGTCTTTCCTGGCGAAGAAAAGTCTATGGTGCGCTCAATGTTGTCTGAATCACTGCGCGCAGTAATTTCACAAACGCTGATCAAAAGGGTTGGCGGTGGCCGTGTTGCTGCCCATGAAATTATGATTGGTGTACCGGCAATTCGTAACCTTATTCGTGAAGATAAAATAGCGCAAATGTATTCTGCTATTCAAACGGGTATGCAGCATGGCATGCAAACCATGGATCAATGTCTACAAAACCTAGTTAACCGTGGCATGATCACCAAGCAAGACGCCATGGAAAAAGCGGTTGATAAAAATCAATTTAAAGGTTTATAGGAATTACAGTTTTGCGGATAAATGAAATAGAGGGTATTAAATGAGATTTCATGAATTATTAGAAAGAATGGTAAAGCAAGACGCCTCTGATATGTTCGTTACGGCAAAAATGCCGGTAAGCGCTAAAATCAATGGCGAGTTGAAACCCATAGATGAGGAGGCACTCACTGCTGAAGAATCGTTAGGTTTAGTGTATGACGCGATGAACGAAAAGCAAAAGCATCAATTTAATAACGAAAAAGAATGTAATTTTGCCATTGAAATTGAGGGCATTGGCCGCTTTCGGATCTCTGCTTTTTGGCAACGTGATATGGCTGGTATGGTTGCTCGTCGTATTGTTACTGATATTCCTGATGTCGACGATTTAGGTTTACCGCCTATTTTAAAAGATGTCATTATGTCTAAACGTGGATTAGTTCTCTTTGTTGGTGGTACTGGTACGGGTAAGTCGACATCGATGGCATCGTTAATTGGCTACCGTAACCGAAACTCAAGTGGCCATATCCTCACCATCGAAGATCCGGTCGAGTTTGTTCATGAACACGGTAAAAGCATGATCACCCAACGTGAAGTTGGTTTAGATACCGAGTCTTTTGATGCAGCATTACAAAGTTCATTACGCCAAGCACCCGATGTTATCTTGATTGGTGAAATTCGTAATAAAGAAATTATGGAGCATGCGTTAAGTTTTGCTGAAACAGGCCACTTATGTATTGCGACTTTGCATGCCAATAATGCGAACCAAGCCATTGATCGTATTATGCATCTAGTACCTGCTGATCAGCATGGTAAATTGTTATTTGATTTGGCATTGAACCTTCGCGGTATCATAGCCCAACAATTAGTGCCCACCCACGACGGTAATAGTCGAGTGGCAGCGATTGAGATATTACTTAACTCACCTTATATTAGTGAGCTAATTAAAAAAGGTGATCTTGGTAGTATTAAAGAGGTGATGGAGAAATCTAATGAGTTAGGCATGCAAACGTTCGATCAAGCATTATTTAAGCATTATAAGCAAGGTATGATCACTTATGCCGATGCCTTACATCATGCAGATTCGCCTAATGACTTACGTTTAATGATCAAGTTGCGTAGTAATGAACAAGGTGGCACCGGGGGCTTATCTGGAGTAACGCTAGATGGTTTTGACTCTGAAGAATAATTAACCACTCGTTATCTCTTACTTATTTAACCTCGACAGTTAACTGATATTTACCTGTTCATCTGAGTAAATATCAGTTAAAGAAATACTCTAGCTAAGGGCTACTTAGCTTTTTTATTTGTCGGCTTACTACTATTACCCACATAATAGTAAATTTTCCACGTTGTCGAAAATAGACCCGATGTTGGCACTAAGTGTGTTGAAAAGGTTACCTTCTCACTACGTTTAGCATCATGATTAGTAAAAGTTGTTTTCATGCCATCATCATGTTTTCTCTCACTTTCTTCAAGTTTCCACTCATCACCTAAACATTGTTGGGTGATTTTTTTTGCATTTTGGTAATAATTTCTCGCGGTTTCTTCATTCGGTGCCACTAAGCTGCATGAATAAGTATGCTGTTTTCCTCCCCAGGAAAATACTTGGCAATTTTCACCAAAAAGCTGATATTTAGCTTTCCACATATTACTTACTCTACCACCTATGTTAACTTCTTTTAGTTGTGCAAAGTCATCATAATAAGCACTTTTGAGCAATTCTAGTTTAGTGCATGGGTTGGTGGTTGGCATAATATTAGCAGAAATCTTGGTGTTTTGATTTACGCAACTGGCCAAAAAAACGCTGGAGAGAATAAGGGTATATTTGGTATATGGGTTCATAAAACTATATCAGCCTGACGTAAAATTTTAAGGTGAAATCTCTTATAGCAATTACACTAATATATTGATCAACTTAGAGTTATATTAGCGAGCTTAGGACAAGCAAAATTACTTAAACATAGTTATTCTATATTTCTTTAATTTTGTGCAGTTATTAGTTTGCTAATAAACTCCCAAAGGGCGAGTACCTAATAAAAGGCAAAGGCTTACATGCGTCGTTATTGATTTCGAGAAGGACGCTACATGGATGTAGCTTCTTAGAGAATGCAGGAGCATATTCTCCTGAATAACCATTCTCTTCAATCAATGCCTTGCCTCTATGCCTTTTAATTCTCGCTAAGTGGTCAATTAAATAATGTACTTGGTATTAGTTACGATGGTACAGAGTTTTACTACTTTTTCCTAGTGAAGCGATAAGTAAACTTAAAGGCGAATAATTAAAACATTATCCATTACAAATGATTAAGCTAGCCCCAAGGGCTGACGAATCCCTACAACTTTTTACAAAGTACGTGCTTATAATTTTAGCTTCTGCTTTTTGTTTCTTCAGCGTCGCGGTGGCGACAACACCCAGAAAAGAAAGAGGACTACCGCGTTACGCCTAAGTTAAGCTCTCTGGACTCTCCACGCTACGAATAACAAAAATGTCGTGAAAATTTTTGAATCGCTTTAGCTAACCTGCTAAGCAGGTGAGTATCATGGATGATACGAGTAAACCTAATCTTGCATTCAATCAAGTGCTTCAAGGAGCCGCGTTGATGTACGTCCGTGTACACGCCGCTTTTTCATCATCAGGACAATATGCGTCCTGCATTGTCTTATAAGCTGCATCCTTGCAGCGTCCTGATGAAAACACCTGCGCACTTTCAATCATTTCAGGGTTTTATCACGCAGATTTGGTGCTTTTGTCTTCTGGTTCTAATTCAGCCATGCAAGCGCTTTTGGGTTATTGGCATTCCCTGAACGTTGGTAGGTAATGCGTTGCTGAAGTAATAAAAGTGAGTATCACAAGCATGACGGTATATGGATATACCTTAATAGACAGTGCAGGAGCACACTGTCCTGATGCTTTTGTAGGCCCCATGGATGGGATTATGTTCAGGACGAACGGTATATCGCGGTGACAGGATGTCAAAGAGCGTGTACGCGTCTCGCTTGTTTACTCAGTAATGCGGAACAATAACTGGTCATTGCTTACATTAATATTTGTGGGGTTTCCTCAGCCCCAAGGGTATATCATAGAGAAAAGAGTTATGTTTTTAGACCTTCAAATAGCTTAAAATACCCTCCTTACTTTGCTATTTTTACCACCACCTAGACTAGAGCTCATGATAACTATCTCTCCTTTAAATAAAGATACCTTAGCGCTTATACAAGAAAAAATTGATACTAAAACTAAACCGTTAGGTGCGCTAGGTGCACTAGAGCCCTTAGCTTTGCAACTTGCCTTGATTACCGAGCAAAGAACGAAAGTCAATGCCGAGCTAAATAAGCTAACGCTTAGTCATCAACCTAACAACAGCCCAGTCAGTTTACATAACCCGACTATGTTAGTGTTTGCCGGTGATCACGGTATCAATGAAGAAGGACTAAGTATTGCCCCAAGTTCCGTCACTAAACAAATGGTCGTTAATTTTTTACAAGGTGGAGCGGCGATAAATTGTTTTTGTCAAAGTAATGATATCGCCCTTAGTGTGGTGGACTGCGGTATTTTAGAAGCGGTGAGTCAAGATGAACTTCATTTATCGCTCAATGGTAAGGTAAGTGACGTTAAACTTGTTGAACAAAGACTTGGCGCAGGCACAAATAATTTCTCAGTTGAAGCAGCTATGTCAATGACTCAGCTAGAGCAGGGGTTTTCACAAAGCAAAAATCTCATCGAAACAAAGGTTAAACAAGGTGTTGAAATTTTCTTATTGGGTGAAATGGGTATAGCCAATACTAGCGCTGCTGCGGCGTTAATGTCTGCATTAACTTCATTTAGTGTTGAAGACTGTGTTGGACGAGGAACCGGTATTTCTGATGAGCAATTATCAAATAAAATAACCTTGATTGAGAAAGCGTTAGCACGAACATTACTAACCAGTAAAAAACAGGGTGAGTTAACCGAAGCTGAAGTTCTACATTTACTGGCCGAGCTTGGCGGCTTTGAAATCGTGCAAATGGTCTCGGCTATTTTATCCTCCGCAGCGTTAAATATTCCTATTGTTATTGATGGCTTTATTGTTAGCGTTGCCGCCTTAGCAGCGCTTCGACTCAATAAAAATGTCGCTGATTATCTGATCTTTTCTCATGTCTCTCAAGAAAAAGCCCACCAAGTATTGCTCGATGAACTTCTTGCAGGCCAAACGTTTTCTGCTATTAGAGGTCAACCATTATTGAATCTTGGCTTACGTTTAGGCGAGGGTACCGGTGCTGCGCTTGCTTTTCCGCTGATAAAAGCAGCCGCAAGTTTTTATAATAATATGGCCAGTTTTGAAAGTGCAGGCGTAACAGTATGACCGAGCAATTAAATACTCAAACAATAAGCTCGCTAAAAGATAAAATTTCAACGCAGTTAAATTTGTTTTATTTGGCTTTAAGTTTTTTTACCCGCATCCCCGTGCCTAAAAAAATGCATTATTCAGTGACGCTATTAAATAAAGCCAATCGATATTTTTCTTTAGTTGGCATCGTTATAGGCTTGTTGTTGGTGGTTAGTTATGTCGGATTCAATACCTTTTTACCGAGTAATATCGCTATTATATTAACCATGGTGTTAAGTTTACTTTTAACCGGCGCTTTTCATGAAGATGGCTTAGCCGATATGGCGGATGGCATAGGCGGGGCTTTCTCGATAGAAAAAAAATTGGCTATTATGAAAGATAGTCGTATAGGGACTTATGGCAGTGTCACCTTAATTATGGCCCTGTTACTAAAGTTCACTTTGTTAGTGGAACTGGCTGCACTAGATAGTAACCACTTACTTTTAGCCTTTATTCTAGCGGCAAGCTTATCAAGAGCTATTGCGGGTAGTCTTATTTCAGCCATGCCTTATGTTACGGATGAAGCGCAAAGCAAGAGCAAACCGTTAGCCCAGGCACAATCGACACAAGAATTAATTATTTTGTTGTTCATTGGCTGCGTTCCATTGCTATGGTATTCCAGTGAAATAGCTTTTTCTATCTTACTGCTGCTACTGGTCTTTCGTTGGTTATTCAAAAAGTGGCTGATGGCTAAAATAGGTGGTTTTACTGGTGATTGTTTAGGGGCAACGCAGCAGATAGCTGAATTACTGATTTATTTAACACTGGTCGCTTATTTGAGCGCTGATTCTTTTGTTGGAGCCGCGGCATGATCCATTTTGTTTTAGGCGGAGCTCGCTCGGGTAAATCACGATTTGCTGAGCAGCAAGTCACAGCACTTTCACAATCACAACAAAAGTCTGCCGTTTATATTGCCACGGCAACGGCCATTGATGCAGAGATGGATACTAGAATAATTAAGCACCAAAGTGATAGAGGGGATAACTGGCAGCTAATTGAATGTCCGCTATCTTTGGCAGACACGTTAAGTAATCTAAAGAACAACAATATATATTTAGTAGACTGCTTAACTTTGTGGTTAAACAATCATCTTTATGCAGTCCATAAAGAGAATAGAACTGCACAAGGTAAGTATTTACAAACTGAGATAGATAAACTAATCAAGCGTTTGGTATTACTCAATGCTGATATTGTTATTGTCAGTAATGAGGTTGGTTTAGGTGTTATCCCTATGGGCGAATCGACTCGTTTATATGTTGATTATTGTGGTTGGTTGAACCAAAAAGTTGCGGGAATTGCCGATAAGGTTACTCTGGTAACGGCAGGTATACCCATGACGATAAAGGCTGATAATAAGTCGACTGACTGTTTTTTATGATTACTTGTTATAAAGGGTAATTATGATTGAAATAGATTTGCTGAGACATGTTAAGGTCGTGGGAGAGCCCGCATTATATGGTCGTACTGATATTGCGCCCATCGCTGCTGAAAATACTCGCTTACTGGCGCGTTTAGTGGCTGGACGAAGCAATACACCGCGTTACCATAATATCATTTGCTCACCTTTAGCGCGTTGTCAAAACTTAGCGTTAGATCTCGCTAAAGCATGCGATATCCCCTTGGTCGTCTCTCCTAGTTTGCAAGAAATGAATTTTGGCTGTTTTGATGGTGTGCCCTTTGACCGTATTCCCTTTGCCGGCAGTCCTTTTGACGAGAAGCAGAACTTAAAAAATGCTGATAAAAATAGCCAACTGACTTGGTCACGCCTTGAGGACTTTTTTCAAACGCCCGCTGAAAACACCTTACCTGAAGCTGAGACGTTAGCTGACTTCCACCAACGAGTAATACAAGGTTGGCACCGCTTAGTAGCGCAACAACTTACCGATGTTAAAAGCCAAGCACAAACATTACTGACTCAGTGCGAGCATGGCACGTTGGCTAAACCACAATCACTGTCAACACCAAGGCGAGTGCTGATAATCGCACATGGCGGCGTTATTCGTATGATCTTAGCGCATATTTTACAACTAGATTGGCAACAAGCGAGTTGGCATCAACAATTAAAAATTGGCCATGGCAGTCTCTCGCGTATTTGTGTTAGTCAACCTTACCCAGATAAACATGATCAGCAGCCGCAGTTTCATCAGCAACTTCACCAAGAAGTGAAGACTATTGCTATGCCGCTGTTAGAGGAGTTTTAAAATTGTCCCTTGAACAAGTTAAGCAACAAAAAATAAATAACCATAATCGCAGTCAAACTAACCCAAATCCTGTTCAATTGGCTTCTTTAGCTCAGGGAAAAACTTTGATGGTGCAAGGGACTACCTCTGACGCTGGAAAAACGACCTTAGTGGCCGGGCTTTGTCGATTATTTGCCGATCTACAAATTAAGGTCGCCCCTTTCAAGCCACAAAATATGGCCCTAAACAGTGCCGTTACCCCTTGTGGTGGTGAAATTGGTCGAGCACAAGCATTACAAGCGAAAGCCGCACGTTTACCTTTAGATGTTGATTTTAACCCTATCTTATTAAAGCCAAACAGTGATACTGGCGCGCAAGTGATTGTACATGGCAAGGCGCTAACTGATCGACAATCATCGAATATGGAAGCGAGTGACTATCAAGATTATAAAAAAATAGCGATGCAAGCCGTGCTGACTTCTCACCAACGCTTAATAAAACAGTATGAATTAGTTATTGTTGAGGGGGCAGGCAGCCCCGCTGAAATAAATTTACGCGAGGGTGATATTGCTAACATGGGCTTTGCTGAAGCCGTTGATTGCCCAGTATTAATTATTGCGGATATTGATAAAGGTGGTGTTTTTGCGCAGTTAGTGGGTACCTTGATGTTATTGTCTCAATCAGAGCAAGACCGAGTGGTAGGTTTTGTTATTAACCGGTTTCGGGGCGATATCAAGTTACTTGAGTCAGGGCTGACTTGGCTAGAGCAAAAAACCAATAAACCGGTGTTGGGCGTTTTACCCTATTTACATGGCTTAGATATTTCCTCAGAAGATGCCTTGGTGACAAAACAATCATCTAGTGACGCTACATTACCCGCAACTAAAGTACGCATAGTGGTATTAGTTTACCCGCATATGAGTAATCACACTGACTTTGATGCCTTGCGTCACCACCCAGATATTGATTGTCAGTTTTTGTTTGCCAAAGGGGTAGAGGGCAACAATAAACCTGAAAAAATAGCGATACCTGCGTGTGACCTCATTATTTTACCGGGTAGCAAAAATGTCCGTAGTGATCTTGCTTTTTTAAGAGAACGTGGCTGGCATGATGATATAGCCAAGCATCTTCGCTATCAAGGTAAGGTTATTGGGATTTGCGGTGGTTATCAAATGTTAGGTGAGTTCATTGAAGATCCTCAAGGACTTGAAGGTCACCCAGGTATCAGTAATGGTCTAGGTTATTTTGCCATACGTACGGTATTAAAGCCGGAAAAAGTTTTGATTAATGTTGCGGGTGTTTTAAACATTGCTCAGCAAAGCGCCGAAATTAGTGGTTATGAAATTCATGCCGGTGAAAGTAGGTTTATTGATGAACATAGCCATATTCATAGCAAGTTACTTGATATTGCCAGTGAAACACATGGACTGTTATCAAGCGACGAACAAATAGCGGGCTGTTATCTGCATGGTTTATTTGATAAACCCGCAGCCCTACAACTCTTTATGCATTGGCTTGGTCATAAGGTGAGTGAAGCGCCGAGTGTTGAAGCACTGGAAGAGCAAGCCATTGTTCGAGTGAGTCAAGCCTGCCAAGCCCATTTGGATATGGTTAAAATAAAAAGCATCATAACGCAATGGTACCAATAGCCTTTAATCAATAGTGCTATTAGGTATTGTTTCGTGGCTAAATATTGCAGGAAATCGCTGATAAAGAAGGCTATTCACCTAAGTTGAACAGCCTTTTTTGTTACTGCCGTTATGAACGAAGCTTATCAATAAAGTAATATTAATAAGCGTTGTTCATAACGTTCGCTCATAAGTTAAGCGTTAAGCATCTTTGTCTAAGAAGGGGGCATAATTGGTATGTTTACCTAACACTGCTTGGCTGCCCTTAAGAGAAAAGTTATAACCACACAAAGAGAATTTACCACGAAAAGCCAATGCTTGTATTAACTCTGAGCTGTCAAGGGGGGAAAAACTAGCAAAATAATCACTACCATTTTCAACCGAAACAGATAAGGGGCGCAGGGATGAACCTTTATTAAAGGTAATACGTTGACAGCTTTTATCGCCACGCGCCGTTACTTGTGACCAGAGTTCGCCATCAGGTACCTGATCCGCTTGCCAATGGATAATAATGCCCTGAAACTGTGATTGGTATAGATTAAAGTTATCAGGCATCTCTAATAAATGATCTTTATTGGTCTTGATATTGGTAACGCTATTCTCATCGTTGAGTTGCTGCTTAGTCGATTGTGCTTGCTCAACATCGCTAGGCTGCTGGTTCATAGAGCTAACGAGACTATTAACCAACACCGCTACAATAATGAGTACTACACTGGCAATAACACCAAGCTGTAATTTACGATTACCGAGGAACTTTAAGCGAATAAGTTCGCCAATATCAGTTTGTTTATTATCGCCATCAGGGTCGGCTTGATATTCTTCTTGGTATTGATTTTCGTATTCTGGCGTAAAGTTGTTCTCTGCCATTGCTTCATTAACATAAGGTTGTTCGCTAATGCTACCTGCTGCCATTGTCGGTTCAATACGTCTGCTGTGGCTGCTAGCCACGTTAGTTGTATGTCTGTAGATATTGAGGTCAACAGGACCGTAGTAACCCCATATATAGCTATTACGCGCTTTGTTATTTCTACTTGGATAGGTAAGTAATAAAGCGACACTTAATGCCGGTACAATTAATAAATAGTAACTACTACTATTTTCAATCAGTAAACTTAATATACCGGTCAGTAAAAACAGCCCTGCAGGTACTAATTGCCAATTCTTATTGAGCTTGGCATCGTGTAAACGACGTTTGGTACTGCAGGCTAGTGCCGCAGTGAAAAGCAATAATATGATAATATTTACGGTGAAATAATCAGAAAAAAGAGCAGAACAAAAAATAAAACCGATAAGGGCAATCATTGAAGTTGCAAAGAATCGACTACGATCATCAAATCCTTTTATACAAAATACAGCTTGTAAAAATGGCACGAAAATCTCCAATAGATAGAATAAGGGCTTTTAATGCCTTAAAGGCACCTCTACTTGAAGGCGATTAAGGCTGTTGACTGGTTATAATAATGGTTTTGTCGCTAAAGGTCAGTATTAATTAACCAACTAATTAACCCGGTAAGCAGGTAGCTTAATTTGTTCGAGCTTTAAACCATGCAGGGTGATACAACCTTGATTATTTGACTCACCATCACCGCTAAAATCAAAATCGAAAATACTGTAAATACAAAGCCCGTATTGTTTTGAAAATTTCACTCGGCTCGATCGCCTTGCTAGTGATATAAATTGTAAATCACCTTGCTTGCAATAGCGTAATACATGACGTTTGGCGGCTTCAGATACCTGCCTTAAGTAAATGAAGTACCAGCAAAACAAACAAAAAAGTAATAAATAATAAATATTTTCCATCAGCGAATTTCCCTTAACCCTGTCTAAATAATTGTCCAATGGCTTGTGCTAATGCCGGAGAACGTTCTGCTGAGCGAATAGATAAAAAGACGAAAGGCCGCAATGAAGGCAGAGCCACTAAATCTTTAAAAATATGGCTAAAAGTGGCTAAATCATTATGGTTGAGTAAGTGTTCAAAATAACAGCTAAGCACCTTCTCATCAGCCAAAGCTAGCCAGCATCGACCAGCTAAAGTAATTAGTAACTCATTGCTTAGCTGTTTTTTAGCTAAAATTTCTGCCACTGCTGCTTTGACGTGAATGTGTTGGCTATTTGCGGCTAGTGCTCGTAATAATTGTGTGCTCTTTGATACTTCTTTTGCTGACGTTAGCGAGTCTTCTAATGTGCTTGTTAATGAACTTAATAATGTATCAATGAGTGCAACAGGATATTGCTCATTCTCTAGGGCACTACAAACGGGCGAGAGTACTTCTTCAGGCAGGTGAGGCAAGGCCTTAAGTAGTAATTCACTATGATTATCTTCTTTTATTCTGGCAATAAAGTCAGTAATACCTTGTACGCCGACACCTTGCCAACTGTTCCAATCAGATTCTTGGCTCAGGTATTTTTTAAAGGGTGTAAAATACTCACTTGGCTGTTGCTTTAAATCGACTTTTATTTTGCTGTTTAAACTCGCTAATTTGTACTGCGCGGGTGTGAACAGGTAAGGGTTGCTACTCAGTAACTCTTCTTGTTTTTTTGAGGTGTCTTGGGTTAAATCCGCACCTAAGGCTTCGACAATAATCGCGATAAAGTGATTTCTCGCCCCTTGGTTTAACAAACCACGCTCATCAAGTGGTAGTTTCAGTAGCCATAAGTAAGGTTGTACTGATTGCTTTTGCCAAAAGGCGATAGCTATACAAGCGTGCCCTTGAATAGGGGTTGGATAAGGTATCTGGTTTAATTCAACTTTTTCAAATTGTTCTTTAGATAACTTACTGACTAATCGCCCAATATCATAAAGGCGATATTGAGATCCTGAAAGTTTAAGTAATTCTGATAGGGTGGCTATGTTCTTTGCGGGAGCTGTATCATTCATAAAATCAAAAGTATTGCTGCTTGTTTTAGGGCCTTATTATAAGGATAATGACGCCATTAACATAGTAAAAACATTAACCTTAACGAATAGACCCTAACCAATTGACCTTAAATTGCCGGTAGATGATGAAAATAGATATTGAACGTACCATTACTTTGCTTGATGAGTTAACACGAATGTTACAGGCACTTAAACTTTGGCAAACACTGCCTCTTACTACTGATGAG
Organism: Colwellia piezophila ATCC BAA-637; assembly: GCF_000378625.1. Taxonomy (GTDB): domain Bacteria; phylum Pseudomonadota; class Gammaproteobacteria; order Enterobacterales; family Alteromonadaceae; genus Colwellia; species Colwellia piezophila. The sequence continues at coordinate 214,069 of NZ_KB905160.1, forward strand.
CTAGCCAGTAGTGCCCCTTTTAGCTGCGACACCTTAGCCTTTGAGCAATGGTTACAATTTATATTTATCCCCAAAATAATGCAGATGATCAAGTTAGGGCAAACATTGCCAACTACAATGGCGTTATCGCCAATGGCGGAACAGGCCTTTGGGCATTTAACGGTTAATGTAGCGCCTTTGCTTGATGTTATCCAAAAATTAGATAAAACCATGACCGAGCAGGGTAAATAAAGTGACTGAAAATAATTCATCTGATGTAAACCTAAGTATTACTAAAAACCACGGTGAAGCGTTAACAAAGCCAGTGCTGACAATCTTATATCAAGATGAGTATATGGTGGCGGTGGATAAACCTGCTGGCTTATTTGTTCATCGCAGTTATATGGACAGAGACGAAATTTATTTTGCACTGCAACTGGTACGTGATCAAATAGGGCAGTATGTTTATCCCGTGCACCGTTTAGACAGACCGACCTCTGGGGTGTTACTTTTTGCCTTAACCAAAGATATAGCGACTAAGCTAAGCCAAGCTTTCGCCAATAAAGCTAGTCGAGCTGAGTTGGAGTTAAAGACTGAACTTAACAAGGAAGCGAATACTGAAAATAAACCGCAAGAGCAAGTCGCCGAAAACAGGGCTATTAATACTGTTGAGAGCAGTAGTCTGGCCATGGTGAAAACTTATTATGCCTTAGTGCGAGGTCACCTAGCCCAGCCCATTGGCTTTATAGATCATGCCTTAAAAGAAAAATTAGATAAGTTAGGCGATAAAAACGTCAGTCGTGACAAGCCGGCGCAATCAGCGCAAAGTTATTATCAAGTCATGGAGCAAGCAAGTTTACCGATAAAAGTCGGTAAATTTGATAGTGTGCGTTATTCATTGGTTAAAGTGCAGCCTATAACGGGCAGACGTCATCAAATTCGTCGCCATTTGGCGCATTTACGCCATCCTATTTTAGGGGATATCAACTATGGCGATAACAAGCAAAATCCATTTTTTATTGAACACTTTGGTTTTAAGCGCTTAATGTTACACGCGCAATCATTAGAGTTTAATCATCCGGTTAGTGAGCAAAGGATGAAAATATCAGCACCGTTTGATCGGCACTGGCAGCAGGTTTTTATTGAATTGTCATGGCCAGTGATTTAAATTCCCTCAATAGATAAAGGCAATTAACTCGCTAATATTTATCAAGTGTGAGTGATTTTTTTATGCCTTGGTGATGTCTTTTATAAAATAGCACTTTAACTCTCAAGCTGACATAACTCGGGGAATAAGTAACTTTTACTTGGTGTGATTATTTCCGGTAAAGGAATATCCCAACTCTCTATGGGGATACATTCGACTAGCTGACAGTCATGGGCAAGCCCAATCGGGTAAAGCTTGGTTTGTTGCCAGTGAGCCAGGCTTCGGTCATAAAATCCGCCTCCCATTCCTAACCTCGCGCCGGTATTATCAAAAGCGACTAGCGGAGCGCAAATTATATCAAGCTCAGCTAATGGGCAAACTTTGGTGACATCGAGTTTTGGCTCTAGAATGCCGAACATATTTTCTGCCATTGAGGTGTTTTTTTCATAGCGTAAAAATAATAGGTGACCGAGACAAAAAGGGTGCAATACCGGCAGATAGACTTCTTTACCTTGTTGCCAACACCAATGAATAAAACTCATGGTATCAAGCTCTGAATCATTGGCTAAATACAGGGCGATGCGTTGGGCATTTATTATTTTTTTATGGCTAATGAGGTGTTCTTTAAGTCGCATGCTGGCTTGTCGTTGCTCTTCATTTGAAAGCTGTTGGCGTTGTTGGCGAACCGCTGTTCTAATTTGTACGCGCTTATTCATGAGGCTGGTTTCTTCGGATTTTATTTATAAAAAAAGCTGGATGATTACTCACCCAGCTTAATACTATTTTTGTAACTTGTAACTCTTACGAATTATCTGTGTGTTTCAGAAATACCTTCGTGCGTACCGGTTACTGAAATTTCTTCTTCAATCTTAGCTTCTAAATCATGGCTACTCTCACCTTCAGCACCATGCATCCATTCAACTAATTTACCTGCTGAAAGGTAGATGATAACACCGGTAATTAAAGCACCAATACCAACACCCAGAAAGATATTTGCGGCATTATTGACCATCTCTTCACCTTCACCAACAAATGAGCCAATAAATGCAGCTAACCAGTTTGATAAGGCGGTAAAGAAGAACCAAATACCCATTAATAGAGAGGTAAATTTAAGTGGTGCTAATTTAGTTACCATAGACAAACCAATCGGTGATAAACATAACTCACCTAAGGTATGGAAAAGGTAAGCGAATACTAAGAACAACATGCTTACTTTCACTGCAACATCGCCGCCTTGAACCATGGTAGCTCATAACATCACGAAGAAACCTAGTGCTAAAAATAACATCGCCAGAGCAAATTTCTTCGGTGAAGTTGGCTCGTTTGAGCCCATTTTAACCCAAGTAGAGGCAACAAAAGGCGCTAACATAATAATGAACATGGCATTCAATGATTGAAATGATGAAGCTGCAATTTCAAAACCAAAGATAGTACGGTCGGTGAAGTCAGAAGCATAAATGGTAAATAAACCACCAGCTTGTTCAAACCCCGCCCAGAAAATTACCGAGAACATGCTCATAATTAAAATAACTTTCATGCGGTCGATATCTTGAGGGGTTAACGGTGCATCTGCTTTTTGCTCACCTTTAGTGCGTTTAGCTGATGGCTCGACACCTATGTCACCTAAATATTTATTCGCTAGGGTAAGTTGCAACGTTAAACCAATTAACATACCACAACCGGCTAAGATAAAGCCGTAATGCCAGTTAACGGTTTCGCCAAGAACACCAACAGTAATAGGTGCTAAGAAAGCACCTAAGTTAATACCCATATAGAAAATAGTGAAAGCGCCGTCACGTCTGTGATCGCCTTCTTCATAAAGCTCACCGACTAAACTTGATACATTGGCTTTAAATAAACCATTACCAATAATGATAAGTGCTAAACCAAGATAAAATACCGTTTCTTCCATGCCGACAATCATCGACTTAGGAATACCTAAGGTAAAGTAGCCCAGGGAAAAAATAAGGCCACCCCAAATAATAGCTTTACGCTGGCCGATATAGTTATCGGCTAACCAACCACCGATAACTGGTGTTAAATAAACTGCCATGGTGAAAAAACCGTATAGCCTTAACGCTTCTTGGTTGGTCCAGCCAAAACCACCGTCTTGTGTTGAGGCAATAAGATACAATACCAATAAGGCACGCATACCGTAATAACCGAAACGCTCCCACATTTCAGTACCAAATAAAAGGAAGAGTCCTTTAGGGTGGCCAAACAGCGTACCCGCATTAGGTTGAGTCATATAATTATCCTAGATTTTAATTTTTATAATCATTACGTTAGTTTTTACTGTAACATTTTATGTTGATTTTTTTCAGTAAAGGGGGAGTTATACCTGTGTGCACTAATAAAGGCAAGCTTTGTTATAAATCCGTGTTTACTGTGCTTTGGAAGCCGTAGAGAAAAGTTTCCTAGTGCAGAACACAATGGCTTTTGTTTTAGCCCTTTTGCTAGATGTCAATATATACTAGGCGAACGGGGATGTTAAGCTAACGTATTGTTTGCCTACCTATATACTGGTAAACTTCAACGTCACTAAATTTAATGACTAAGCTGAGGCTGTTAATCTTATTCAGGGATAGACGACAGTTCTTTGTTAAGTGTACTACCGCACAAGTTTTATAGGAATTCTTTGTTAAAATGATAACCGCTACAAAACAATTTTTAAAAAATCATCATACTAATACCTTAAGCCTTTTTGTACCGGCTATGTTGGTATTAATTTTTTCTTTAGCAAGCCTATCCTTTAAAACACAGGCTTTCGCGCAACCGAGTCAAGCGCAAATTGAGCAATTTAAAAAGCTACCGCCGGCGCAGCAAGAAGCCCTTGCGAAGCAAATGGGGGTTGACATCAGTAGTCTTAAAGGTCAATTGTCAGGCGGTAGTTCAAGTAAAGAGCAACAAAACACAGAAAACTTCCCCCGTGGCACTATATTTGACGCGCAAGGTAATCCTATTTTTGATGAGGAAGAAGAACTAGCCGAGCTTGAAGACAGTGATGAACTAAAACCGTTTGGCTATGATGTTTTTGCCAATGCGCCACAAACTTTTGCCCCGATGATGGATATTGCCATTCCGGCTGAATACGTTATTGGCGCAGGAGATCAAATTTCCATTCAAGTTTTTGGAAAAGAGACTAAAGAGCTTGAACTAACTGTCAATCGTGAAGGTCAGGTAGTGCTGCCATCACTCGGGCCGTTTACTGTTGCGGGCTTATCGTTTGCTGAAATGAAACGTTTAATCACTGCACGAGTTAAAGAGAAAATTATCGGAGTTGATGTTGTTGTTGGTATAGCCAAATTGCGCTCTATGCGTATTTTTGTCTTAGGGGACGCTTTTAAACCGGGACCTTATACCTTAAGTTCTTTATCAAGCATTACCCATGCTATTTTTGCTGCTGGCGGTATTAGTGATATTGGTAGTTTGCGTAATATCCAACTGAAACGTGCCGGTAAATTAGTGAGCACTTTAGATTTATATGACCTACTGATCAATGGTGACTCCAGTGGTGATGTATTATTACAATCGGGCGATGTCGTTTTTGTTGCGCCTAAAGGTCATACGATTAGTGTTGAGGGTGAAGTTCGACGTCCTGCTATTTATGAATTAATTGAGAATGCGAACTTTAAAGATATTCTAGCAATGTCCGGTGGCCTGTTACCGACAGCATTCGCAAAAACCACTCGCGTTGAACGCTATAACAGACACGCTTTACGCACCGTTATTAATATCGATTTAACTAATACGCGTGATTTAGCCAGAAAAGCACGCGCAGGAGATGCGGTTCATGTGATGAAAGCGGCAGAAATGTTTGAAAAATCTATCACTGTGATTGGCGCCGTAACACGCCCAGGCAAGTATCAATGGCAAGCAGGGCAACGCATTACCGATATTTTCCCTAATATCGCTTCTCATTTATTGCATTCGGCAGACCTTAATTACTCGATAGTGGTGCGTGAAGTTGATATTGCTCGCAATATAGAAATTCTCCAGTTTGATTTAAGTAAAGCGATCACCTCGCCAAATTCAAAAGATAACTTGCTCTTAGAGGGTAATGATAAAATCTTAGTGTTTGCGAGCATTGTCAAATTAGCACAGAGTAAAATTAGTTTAGATTCTTTGGCCTTTACTCAAGAAAATCTTGCGAAAAAAGAGCAACAGTTGGCGAAAGAGAAGTATAAAGAAAAACAATTTTGGTTAAAGTATGGGGATAGTGAACAAGTCGCCCTACTTGATAGTGAAGAGGAAGCTGCGGCTAAACGCATCGAACAATCTATCGCGCAATTTAGTGGCGGCGAATTAGAAGAAGAAGTTAACCTTAAAGAATTAACACTTTTCTCGCGTCAACGTTTGTTATGGCCAATTATTGAACAGTTAAAGCGCCAAGGTAAATCAGGACAGCCGATATTATTGGTTGAAGCTGATGGTGAAGTGAAATTCCCAGGGTTTTACCCACTGGCTAAAGATGCCCGTGTTGCTGATTTAGTTGCTGCTGCCGGTGGCTTAACGGAATCAGCCTATGTAGTACGCGCTGAAGTGACCCGTAATAGAATCGTCAATCATATGGCGCAGCAAACCTCTATTACTGTGAACTTAGGTGCAGCGCTAGCGGGTGAAGAACAAGATAATGTTTTATTAAGCTCAAAAGATCGACTCAATATCCATCAAATTCCGGCGTGGAGTGAAAATAATGTCATTGAACTTAGAGGTGAGTTTGTCTTTCCAGGTAAGTACACGGTACGCCGCGGCGAAAGTTTAGCTGACTTAATTACTAAGGCCGGTGGTTTTACCCAATTTGCTCATCAAGAGGGTTCTGTTTTTACTCGGGTGCAGCTACGTGAGATTGAGCAACAGAACTTATTGAAGTTGACCGCTGATCTCCGCATCGAGATGGCGTCAAAATCTATGACAGACCAAAACTACTCACAAGATTATGCTGAAGTACAGCAGATGTTAGCGGATATGGCCAATGTTCAGCCCGTTGGCCGCTTAGTACTAGATTTACCTAAAGTACTGAGCGATAAATATTATGATGTTCTCTTGGAAGGTGGCGATGTACTTTACGTACCCACTAAGAAAAATTCTATTAATGTTGTCGGTCAAGTACAAGTAACCTCATCACACATGTATGACGTGAGTTTATCGGCAGAAGACTATTTAGCACAAAGTGGCGGCAGTAAAAAACGTGCCGATGAAGACCGGATCTATATTATTTCTGCCAATGGTAGTATTAAAATGATGGACAGTGGCAATTGGTTTACCAGCGACGCCGGTGATAATTTGAAACCTGGCGATACTATCGTGGTACCACTTGATGCAGAATATATGAATAACCTAGCGTTATGGAGTAGTGTTACTACCATTATTTATAACTCAGCAGTGGCCTTAGCCGCTATCAGTGGTATCTAGCTGAATCGAGATGTTTAATTAAATCAATACGGCTAGGTTTTAATGCCTAGCACGTAATAAAATACTAACAAAACATTAAATGGACCGAGTATGTTGTATGAATTAAAAAACGTAAGTTTAGGTATAATTGGCCTAGGTTATGTAGGGTTACCCTTGGCGGTAGAGTTCGGTAAAAAATATCCAACCGTAGGTTTTGATATTAATACCAAGCGTATCGAGCAGTTAAAACAAGGCCAGGATTTCACTTTAGAAGTATCAAGTGATGAGTTAGCCGATTCAGCCTTCATTTCATATTCTGCTAATGTTGACGATTTAAAAGCATGTAATGTCTATATTGTCACTGTGCCAACGCCTATTGATCAGCACAAACAGCCTGATTTAACCCCGCTTGTAAAAGCCAGCGCTATGCTAGCTAAAGTGATTAATAAAGGCGATATCGTTATTTATGAATCAACGGTATACCCAGGGGCGACCGAAGAGGTTTGCTTGCCTGAGATTGAACGCAATTGTCAGTTGGTTTTTAACCAAGACTTTTTTGCCGGTTATAGCCCTGAGCGTATTAATCCCGGAGACAAAGAACATAGAGTTACTAATATCTTGAAAGTGACTTCGGGCTCTACCCCTGAAATCGCTGATTTTATTGATAGCTTATACAAATCAATTATCACCGCAGGTACGTATAAAGCTTCCAGTATCCAAGTAGCAGAAGCGGCAAAAGTGATTGAAAACACCCAGCGAGATTTAAACATTGCTTTGATCAACGAACTCGCTGTTATTTTCAATAAACTAAATATTGATACCGAAGAAGTATTAAAAGCCGCCGGTACTAAATGGAACTTTTTACCCTTTAGACCCGGACTCGTTGGCGGTCACTGTATAGGTGTTGACCCTTACTATCTTACTCACAAAGCACAAGCGATTGGCTATAACCCAGAGGTTATCCTAGCAGGTCGTCGTATTAATGATTCTATGGGCGAGTATGTTGTTTCTCAACTAGTGAAAACTATGTTGAAAAGGAAGTTACCGGTCAATGGCGCGAATGTATTAGTGATGGGGTTAACCTTTAAAGAGAATTGCCCTGATGTTCGCAATACTAGAATTATTGATATCGTGTCTGAATTGAAAGAGTTCGATGCTAACGTCGATGTTTTCGACCCTTGGGTAGATCCAAAGCAAGCAAAAAAGGAATATGACATTGATCTCATTTCCACACCAAAACAGGGTCACTATGATGCGGTCATTTTTGCGGTAGCACACCATCAATTTAAAGCTTTATCTGCCGATGAGATTAAAGCTATGATGAAAAAAAATCATGTAATATATGATCTTAAATATATGCTTGATAAAGAGTTAGCAGATATTCGCTTGTAAAAATTTAATGATCGTTAAAAGAAACTATGCGATAAAATACCTTTAACTGATATTCAGCTAAAGGTTTTTTTTAAGCAAATGTTTATTAATTAATGGGCTTTCCAAAGAAGGAACAGAAAATGACTCAATTTCAAACCATCAAACAAGTACTACTCAAGTCACCAAAAACCTGGCTTATTACAGGCTGCGCCGGATTCATCGGGTCAAACTTGTTAGAAACCTTGCTGTTATTAAACCAGAAGGTAGTGGGGTTAGATAATTTTGCTAGCGGTCACCAGCATAACCTTGATGAAGTTCAAACACAGGTTACCAAGCAGCAGTGGCAGAATTTCCATTTTGTTAAAGGTGATATCCGTCAATTGGGCGATTGCCAAACCGCTTTAAACCACCATGATACGGGGGTTGATTATATTCTTCATCAAGCCGCACTTGGCTCAGTACCACGTTCAATTGCCGATCCGTTATTAACAAACTCGGCAAATATCACTGGCTTTTTAACCATGTTGACGGCAGCTAAGGAAACACAAGTAAAAAGCTTTGTTTATGCTGCCTCTAGCTCAACGTATGGTGACCACCCGGCTTTGCCTAAAGTGGAAGAGACTATCGGAAAACCGTTATCTCCTTATGCAGTAACTAAGTACGTCAATGAGTTATATGCGGATGTATTTCACAAAACATACGGCTTAAACTGCACCGGCTTACGTTACTTTAATGTCTTTGGTAAAAGGCAAGACCCCGATGGCGCTTATGCTGCGGTGATCCCTAAGTGGACCGCAGCGATGATAGCCAATGAAGACGTACTTATTAATGGCGACGGCGAAACTAGCCGAGATTTCTGTTTTATTGAAAATGTCGTGCAAGCTAATATTTTAGCCGCGACAGCAAATGATGCCGGTAAAAACCAAGTGTACAATATTGCCTTAGGTGATAAAACAAGCCTCAACACCCTATTTGAAAGCTTGAAAACCGCACTGCAAGCCAATGGTGTCGAGTATAGAAAATCGCCAACTTATCAGGATTTTCGAGCCGGTGATGTTAGGCATTCCCAAGCGGATATTTCAAAAGCAAAATCTTTAATTGGTTTTGCCCCAGAGTTTAAAATTCAACAGGGCATAGATAAAGCGATGCCTTGGTATATTAACTTTGTAAACTCGCAGGGTTAACAAGGGAAAATTCCTTTTAGCACAACATGCTAAGCTAATATCAGACCGTTTGGTAAATAGTGACTAGGCAATATTAAAAGCAGTACCCCAGTTGAGGTACTGCTTTTTTATTTCTGTAACATAGAGCTGTAATATAACTGTCACATAACTGACTTATACTTCGCGCTATTAATTCATCCTAGTCGTAATAATAAACACGCTTGTTGCTTGTTTATTACTTAAAAGGTTAATTTTAGTGGTAACTCTTATTAGTTCATCCCGTAGCCGGGGTATCAAAAATTCATTGGCAAAATGGTTAATAACCTTAGGGGGTATTAGCGTATTATTTACCCTGGTACTGATTTTTTTATATTTACTTTACGTCGTTAAACCTGTTTTTGATTCGGCTCAAATAGAGCCAGCAGTGAGTATTAGCATTGATTTACCCACTGATACTCGCATATTAGCTACGGGTGTCGATGAGTTACAAGAGTTGGCATATCAAATTAGTGATACCGGTCAGATTGACTTTTATCATTTAGTCGCTAGTACAGAGCAAGCTGATAAGCAGTTCTCTATTGGTGATAAATCAGTTTCGACGTCTTTATTTGGGAGTGATGATTTTAGCCAAGAAAAAATAATTAGCCTTGCTAACTCTTTTTCTGGTCATAAATTACTTCATACGGCCAGTGCTAAAACTTTACTCATTCAGCCAAGCTTTTATGCTAAATATACGGTAGACAGCCGTGAAATAATTGCCCAAGTTAATTATCCTTTAGGCAAAAAATCACTAGTCATTGACGAACAGCAGCAGTTGTTAACAAAACTCGCTTTTGCGATGGATGATGAAAAAGCAGTCTTTGTCGCTTTTACTGAAGATAAACGCTTAATCAAAACAACGTTTCTTGCTGAAGACGACTTTAGTTCAACCAGCGAAGACTTTGTTGTTGAGTATGAAATAAATTATCAACAGATAGACTTTAGCGGGGGGGGCGTTGATGAAGTACAAGTAACACCTGATGCCAGTATGGCTTTTGTTCGCAGCGGCTCAACGGTGTTTGTTTATTCACTATCTGATGACGATTTCAGCCTTAAAGCAACAATTACTCCAAAATTAAAAAATAGTGAAACATACCTGACTTCAATGGCGCTTCTTTCGGGTAGTAGTTCAGTTTTACTGGGCGATAGTAGCGGGCAAGTGAGTCAATGGTTTGAAGTCGCCACCGATTCGGGTCGTGAGTTTAAACAAATAAGAACCTTTATAGCTAATGACCTCTCTAATGATGGGGCTAACGGTAAAGTTTCAAAAGCGATAACGGCTATTTATCCTGAGCAGTTTAGGAAAAGCTTTTACACTATGACAGCTAGTGGTCTAGTGAATGCTTTTTATACCACCAGTTCAGCACATCTATGGCAAGGGCAGTTGACGACTAGTCAACCTGCAGCCCTAGCAATATCACCACGAGCTAATGGTTTGATTATCATTGATGATAGTTCAGCTACTCCCAGTAGCTTAAAAATACAAACCTTTACTGTTCATAACGAGCATCCAGAAGTAACTTGGCAAGCGCTATGGCAAGAAGTTTGGTATGAAGGTTACCCAGAGCCTGATTATATTTGGCAATCAACTTCTGGCTCTGATGATTTCGAAGGTAAATTCTCTCTAGTGCCAATCTCTTTTGGTACCATGAAAGCGGCTTTCTATGCCATGCTATTCGCTGTGCCTATTGCACTAACGGCTGCCATCTATACCGCATATTTTATGACAGCAGGCATGCGAAAAAAGGTGAAGCCTACTATTGAAATGATGGAAGCATTACCTACCGTTATTTTGGGCTTTTTAGCGGGGTTATGGCTTGCGCCGATAATGGAAGAGTATTTGCCAGCAATATTTTTACTCTGTTTTTTCATCCCTTTGGCTACTTTATTAACGGCATTCGCTTGGCATAAGCTGCCAAATTATTGGAAAAACAAACTACCTGAAACCTTAGCGCCATTATTATTGATACCGGTCATTATATTAGCAACTTATATAGCGTTTTCCTTATCGCCAGTGCTTGAAGATGTCATGTTTGGAGGTGATATGCGCCAATACTTAACCAATGATCTGGGCATAAACTTTGATCAACGTAACGCCTTAGTTGTCGGTATTGCCATGGGCTTTGCGGTTATCCCGACCATATTCACTATGGCTGAAGATGCAATCTTCAGTGTACCAGGGCACCTAACCAGTGGTTCATTAGCACTGGGTGCAACCCAGTGGCAAACCTTAATAGGGGTAGTACTGTTGACCGCAAGTCCTGGGATATTCTCCGCGGTTATGATGGGCCTTGGCCGCGCGGTTGGTGAAACTATGATTGTGTTGATGGCAACGGGTAATACGCCAATTTTAGATTGGAGCATTTTCCAGGGCATGAGAACACTGGCGGCAAATATTGCGGTAGAAATGCCAGAGTCAGAAGTGGGCAGTACCCATTATCGAATATTATTTTTAGCAGCCTTTGTACTCTTTATATTCACCTTTATTTTCAATACAGCAGCCGAGTTTGTTCGCCAACGCTTACGAGAAAAATACAGTTCAATGTAGCAGATGTCATTTTGGTTTTTAGAAACAGCAAGCAATTTTAAGAAATAGTAGCTATTCAGCTTTAAGCTAGAACGCTCAATTTAAAAGAAAAAGCACGGAGTTGATGACTATCAATGAGTACTTTTGATGCATTAATTGAGCGCTCTAGCGACAAGATAATAGTTACTTACTAAATAAGAGTTCCTTTATGAATAAGTGGTTTAAATCAGGCTCCCCCTGGATCTGGCTATCGGCCGGTGGCGTAAGTATCAGTTTAATTTCAGTGTTAGGCTTGTTATGGCTTATCGCATCACGAGGTTTGTCATACTTTTGGCCAAGTGAGCTATATCAATTTGATCTTATTGATAAACATGGCGCTAAGAGTGTTGTGATTGGTGAAATATATAACCGAGAGGAAATTCCGGTAAGCCAATTAGCGCATTTGAATTTAGTGCTAGACCCAGAACAAGAAGTATTAGAACGCCTATTAATCAAAACAGGTAACCGAGAGTTGGTTAGTTTGGATTTTCGTTGGTTGTTAAGTCATTACATCCAAAAGACACAAACCCCTAAGGACCTAGTGTCTGTTGAACGTCGAACTAATGGTAATTTCTATGGTTATATTGAAAGTGTTGTTGTCGATGGTAATGAAGTCGATTCAAATCAGTTAGATAAACTATTAACCCGTGTGGATAATTTTCAAGATAAGATTGATGAGCTACAAAAATCTGATATCGGTGCGATAAACTATCAGTTAGAACGCTTACGTCTAAAAACGCGTAAATATAAATTTCAAGATAAGCTGACAGCTGAGCTTAAAGCACAAATCGATAGTGAAGTAGCGACATTAAATCAAAGCTATATAATATTAGAGCAAGAATTGATGGGTTATCGCCAAGCCATCTCGCGTGACCACATTGTTATGCGTGCTATGGATGGTCAATTAGTCACGATAAACTTTGAATATATTCTTAAGGTGACTTTTAATAATCAACTTAGCATAGTAGAGAAAACGGCTATGTTTTTTAGCCAAATAGGCTATTTTCTTATTGAAGATCCGCGCGAAGCGAATACTGAAGGTGGCGTATTCCCGGCTATCTTTGGCACCGTGCTTATGGTGCTATTAATGACGGTTATCGTTTCTCCTTTGGGCGTAGTCGCTGCTATTTATCTTCATGAGTATGCGGGTAAAAATGCGTTTACTAAGCTATTACGTATTTCCGTTATTAACTTAGCAGGTGTGCCCTCTATTGTTTACGGGGTATTTGGTTTAGGTTTCTTTGTTTATATGGTGGGTGGCTCACTCGACCAGTTGTTTTATTCAGAAAACCTGCCAAGTCCAACATTTGGTACTCCAGGGGTTTTATGGTCGTCGTTAACGTTAGCCATATTGACTTTACCTGTGGTAATCGTGTCAACTGAAGAAGGCTTGTCACGTATTCCATCAGAGATGCGCTTTGGCTCACTCGCGTTAGGTGCAACCAAAGCCGAAACGTTATGGCGTATTATATTACCAATCGCCAGTCCCGCCATTATGACGGGGATTATTTTAGCTATTGCTAGAGCCGCAGGCGAGGTAGCTCCATTGATGTTAGTTGGCGTTGTTAAAATGGCTCCTAATTTACCTTTAGATGGAAACTTTCCCTACTTACATCTAGATAGAAAGTTTATGCATTTAGGCTTTCATATTTATGATGTTGGTTTCCAAAGCCCGAATGTTGAAGCCGCAAGACCGCTAGTGTTTGCAACCGCTTTACTCTTAGTCACTATCATTGTTACCTTGAATATGACGGCTGTTTCTATCCGTAATAGATTGCGTGAGAAATATAAGATGTTAGAGCACTAGCTTGCACAAATAACAATTTACTATGAGTAATGTTAAATTACTAAATTGACATAACTTAATACGATTAATGACAAGTAATTAGAGAATACCTATTATGATTTCTATCAGCCCAAGAGCATTAGCTACTGGCTCAGACCCATCACTTGCAAGCAAGTTGGATCTAAATAACTTAGCACCTGAACAAGTTGCCTTAGATATTAATAAGCTAAATTTATACTATGGTAAAAAACAGGCGCTCAACAATATAACCATGTCAATTCCTAAGGGGCAGGTAACTGCGTTTATTGGACCAAGTGGTTGCGGTAAATCAACCTTATTACGTTGTATTAACCGTATGAATGATTTGGTTGATGATTGTCATATTAGTGGTGAAATTAACCTACATGGTAATAACATCTATAACAAACATGTTGATGTTGCCGAGTTAAGACGCAAAGTGGGTATGGTATTTCAACGTCCTAATCCCTTTCCGAAAACCATTTATGAAAATGTTGTCTATGGTTTACGTATTATGGGTGAGAATAACCGTCGACGTCTAGATGACGCCGCTGAAAAGTCATTACGTAGCGCAGCACTTTGGAATGAAGTAAAAGATAGATTGCATGAAAGCGCTCTAGGCCTATCTGGCGGACAACAACAGCGTTTGGTGATTGCTCGTGCTATCGCTATTCAGCCTGAAGTACTACTGCTAGATGAGCCAACTTCTGCATTGGATCCTATTTCAACCTTGACCATTGAAGAGTTAATCAATGATCTTAAAAAGCAATTTACAGTGGTCATTGTTACGCATAATATGCAACAGGCAGCACGGGTGTCTGATCAAACGGCATTTATGTATATGGGTGATTTAATCGAATACAGTGATACCAACACTTTATTTACTACCCCGCAAAAAAAGAAAACTGAAGATTATATTACTGGCCGTTACGGTTAATTTTCCAGTATTAATGCATTAGCAATAAGTAGACAAGAACATACCTATAAAAGGACATCCCATGGATAATTTACAAATTGGCCGTCATATTTCTGGCCAGTTCAATGAAGACTTAGAGCGCGTTATTAATAATGTTATGCATATGGGCGGCTTAGTAGAAAAGCAATTAAGTGATGCACTGGCATCGGTTGAACAAGGCAATATTGATTTAGCAAAGCAAGTATTAAGTAATGATTATCAAGTTAACAACTATGAAGTTAGAATTGATAATGAATGTACTCGCATCATTGCTAAGCGTCAGCCTGCGGCAGGCGACTTACGGTTAATCATGGCAATAGTAAAGACTATTTCTGATTTAGAGCGCATCGGCGATGAAGCCCAAAAGATAGCGAAAGTTGCCTTAGAAAGCTTTTCTTCCTCGCAGCAAGACTTATTGGTTAATTTAGATAACTTAGGTCGCCGGGTTTTAGAGTTCTTACAACTGAGTCTTGATGCTTTTACCCGTATGGATTGTGACGCGGCTATTAAAATTCATCAAATGGATGAGAAAATTAATCGTGAATATGAAGCGTTAATGCGTCAATTGATGACCTATATGATGGAAGACCCACGTTCAATCCCACAAGTGATGACGGTTATTTGGTCAGCTAGAGCGTTAGAGCGTATCGGTGATCGCTGTCAAAACCTTTGTGAATACATTATTTATTTTGTTAAAGGTAAGGTTGTTAGCCACAGCACAGCAGAAGATATAAAAAATCTAGAAGCAAAATGATAATTAAAATACATTAAATTCAATTGATTAGGTAAGTGCTTTGGTGGTGCTTACCTTCAAAGTAATTAGCCTGTTGCGGTTAGCTATTAAAGCGGTACATTTTAGCTAATATTAGCATTTAACTTTAGAAGTTAAATGGGTTACTATCCGCGGCGAATAGCAATGACGAGAGTTAGACTGACTGGAAACACAATTATGGCCAGAAATACAATCATAGGTGTATTTGCAAAATCACCGATTAAACCCTTAGAAAAACATATTCAAATAGTTGTTAAATGTACTAAACAACTTATCCCATTTTTTGATGCATGTGTTGCAAAAGACTGGAGTGAAGCGGCAATAATTCGTCGTAAACTTTCAAAACTAGAGCAAGATGCGGATACCCTTAAACGTCAATTACGTCTAGAACTTCCAGGTGGCTTATTTATGCCAGTTGATAGGGCTGACTTACTTGAACTGCTTACTCAACAAGATAAAATAGCGAATAAAGCAAAAGATATCGCTGGACGCGTCTTAGGACGTGAACTGGAAGTACCGGTAAGCTTACAAGCTGAATTTTCTGTTTATCTTAAGCGTTGTATTGATGCGACCGAAAAAGCAGCTGAAGCGATTAATGAATTAGATGATTTATTAGAAACAGGCTTTCGCGGTCGTGAAGTGGCATTGGTCGAGAATATGATCAACCAATTGGATGCAATCGAAGATGATACCGATGGCTTGCAAATTATTTTGCGTAGAAACTTATTAGCGATTGAAAAGGATTTGAATCCAGTTGATGTAATGTTCTTATATCAAATTATTGATTGGGTTGGTGACTTAGCCGACCTTGCTGAACGTGTAGGTGCACGTTTAGAAATTCTTCTTGCTAGAAAATAAGGCTTAACTGATGGAAATTATACTTAACTCAGGTGGCACTTTCGTAATCATTGCTGCCGTAGTTGGCTTCTTCATGGCATGGGGTATTGGTGCCAATGATGTTGCGAATGCAATGGGAACCTCTGTGGGTTCAAAAGCCTTAACAATTAAACAAGCCATTATTATCGCAATGGTATTTGAGTTCGCGGGTGCTTACCTTGCCGGTGGTGAAGTAACATCTACTATACGTAAAGGCATTATTGATGCCAGTTATTTTATTGAAACCCCTGAACTGCTTGTTTACGGCATGATCTCTGCTCTTTTTGCCGCTGCTACTTGGTTGCTTATCGCGTCAGCTTTAGGTTGGCCGGTATCTACTACTCATTCTATTGTCGGTGCGATTGTTGGTTTTGCTGCTGTTGGCGTAAGTCCTGATGCCGTAGAGTGGGGCAAGGTTCTCGGTATCGTTGGTAGCTGGGTTATTACACCACTGATCTCCGGTGTTATCGCTTTTATTATTTTTAACAGTGCCCAAAAGCTTATATTTGATACAGACAAACCCCTAGTACAAGCTAAACGTTGGGTTCCTGCTTACATGTTCCTTGCCGGCTTTGTTCTATCATTGGTTACTATCAAAAAAGGTCTTAAGCATGTCGGCCTTGAAAGTGTTGACTTGGGCTTTGTCAGCTTGGAAATTAAAGGTGCGGGTGGCTTCTACTTAGCCGCGATAGTTGCTGTTATCGTTGCGATTATTGGTAAAATATTTATCAACCGCTTAAAGTTTGATGAAACACTTGCTAAAGAAGCACACTACGCTAATGTCGAAAAGGTATTCGCCGTCCTTATGATCGTGACTGCTTGTGCTATGGCTTTTGCTCACGGTTCAAATGATGTTGCTAATGCTATTGGGCCACTAGCCGCCGTCGTTAGTATTGTTGAAAATAATGGCGAAATTGCCGCTAAATCAGCGATTGCTTGGTGGATTCTACCTTTAGGTGGTTTTGGTATTGTTGCCGGTCTTGCCTTGTTTGGTCATAAAGTTATTGCAACTATTGGTCAAGGTATCACTCATCTTACGCCAAGTCGTGGTTTCGCTGCTGAATTAGCGGCTGCCAGTACTGTGGTTATCGCATCGGGTGCCGGTTTACCTATTTCAACAACACAAACACTTGTTGGTGCTGTATTAGGTGTCGGTATGGCCCGCGGTATTGCGGCCATTAACTTAGGCGTGGTACGAAACATTGTTGTTTCTTGGGTTATCACCTTACCTATAGGTGCTGGTTTATCCATTTTATTCTTCTGGATGATGCAGGCAACTTTTAGCTAAGTCGTTACCTAACAGACTATTCCAGAACACAGCAACAAAAAAGCCGCAATCAATTGCGGCTTTTTTATTTGCTTGGACTGTTAACGTACCTCGCTTAACGGGTTGTTTAGCTACGTGCAGTCACTTCTAATAAGTGGTAACCAAACTGAGTTTTTACTGGCCCTTGTACTGTATTTAAAGGCGCTGAAAACACTACTTTATCAAATTCAGGAACCATTTGGCCTGGACCAAAACTACCTAAATCACCACCTTGGGCTTTTGACGGACAGTTAGAATGCTCTTTAGCTACTTCAGTAAAGTCTTTACCGGCTTCAATTTCTGCCTTTAAGGCTAAACATTGTTCTTCTGTATCCACTAAAAGGTGGCGTGCACTTGCTTGAGACATACTTCTTTTCCTATTTCTTTAAGGTGAAATTATAAATATATTTTAATTATTTATATAATTGAGCGGATGTACAGTAACGTATTTAATTAATAATTGAAAGTCAGTGAAATCAAAGAAATTCATTAGTTATTGAATTTATTAAGTTATTAACTAACCTGAACTCTGGATAATGAATGCTTGATGTTTAAGTAAAAACAACAGCTTAGATTGTTAAGAAAAAAATTCACAAGGTTAAGTCGCTATATACTCTATCAATGTTTAAATTTATTCGATTATCAAGGCAAAACGTTTATGAATAACGGGTTATTTATCGACGTTTTAACGCTGAGAATCGGATAAAGGGGAATATTGAGTAAGTGCTGCTTATCCAGAATTCTGGTTAACTAATCAGTATTGCTGTTTAAAACAGTCTTACTTATTTATACCTCGCTAACTTGCTCTATTTATTGAACTTGAAATCAGCAAGCTAGCAAAAAATTTAATAATCGATTTGATTGAAAGGTTATCGATTTAGTTTATTAGCCAAAGCATAGCCTGACACAATTTCGACGGCAAAAGTCCCATTTACCCTCGAGGCGCGAGCAGATTCGCACTTCACGCTAAATATAGGTAGAATAGCGCCTAATTTTATTCATTTATTTTACTGACCTAGTGCTAAACAGTGCCAAATCAGTAAGGACGACTTATGGCCTCCCTTCAAGACCAATTACTTAAAGCAGGGTTAACTACCAAGCAAAAAACACGTCAGGCAAATTCTGACAAGCGTAAGAAAAACAAACAACAGCGTAGCGGTGTTGAGCATGGCGCAAGTTTACAAGAGCAAGTTAAGCAAGACTTGGCTAAGTCACAAGCCGATAAACTCGCCAAAGATAGCGCGCTTAACGACGTTAAAAAACAAAAACTAGCGAGCAAAGAGCAGACGTTGCGCATCAAGCAAATCCTCGAGCATCATCAGTTGACCGGTGTTCGTGGCGAAAGTGAATATAACTACACTTTCAATAATAAAGTTAAGAAGTTAGCGCTTAATACTATTACCCATAAAGCGTTGGTCAATGGCCGTTTAGCCTTGTGTGGCTTAAATGAAACCACTTACCTTGTTACCAGTGAAACGGCTGCTAAAGTCGCTGAGCTTGATAACACTATTGTCTTAGTGCAAAACGATAAAGTGGCAGAACAAGAAACGGATGAAAATGATCCGTATGCTGATTATCAAATCCCTGATGATTTGATGTGGTAGTCAACTCTCATAACAGCACATTGTTATGGTTGTTCACATTGTAGAGACGTTCCGGCGGATAATTGGCTGTTCAATGTGTTAGAATATCCGCCAATTACGGTGTGTTACACACCTAAAATACCAGTACCTATACTATGGCTAACGTAAACAAACGCTTAGCAAAAGACTTAGGTTTCCATTATTAACTAGAGTTATTATTTATTATGTTGATGAAAGCTATCCGTTGGCCAATAGGGCAATTAATTTTATTACTAAACTTTATCTTTTCACCCCGTTCACCAAAACGCGCTGCAGCAGAGCAAGCTAAAATTGATGATAAAACGCAAACATTAAGTCTCTATCAACTACCCTCATGCCCATTTTGCGTCAAAGTGCGTCGTACAATGAAGCGCGAAGGACTCAAAATTGAGTTGCGTAATATCAGTGGTAAAAATGATTTTTCAGACGAGCTGACTCGTGAAGGTGGTAAACGTAAAGTGCCTTGTTTGCGTATTGAAAAAGCAGACGGTCAAGTGCAATGGTTATATGAGTCAAATGATGTCGTTGCTCATTTACAAAGCTTAACTAAAGCAGCTTAACTGAGCTTCAGTGAAGTAATGAAAGCCTAGTTTAGCTATCGCTAAGTAGGCTACCATAGACACACTATTAAGTGTGCCCCAGTTGGCGCACTTTTTATTCTTAATTTTAGTGATGTATAACTCCTTTCTTGATTTATACCCTTCGACACCATTTCCTCAGTAAATACATCTGTTCACATTTTATCCGTTTATATCGCTTTATGAGTTAATAACTTTATACCTAAAGAAAGTTGTCTTAATTAGCACAGCTTTTGGCGCATATTGCAAAGAGTTCGATATTAAAACCATTTACAATTTCTATATTAAACAGGCTAAAGCGTAGGTGATACGTGATGGCTACAAAGTTATTTACTTAATTAGAGAATTTGAATGAAGAAAACATTGTTAGCAATATCGACATTAGCATTATTAACTACTGGTTGTTCAAGCAGATTGGCAGATTTAACTATTGTATCGACAAAGAATGTTAGTGAACAACAGTTAATCGATAGCAAAACACAAGTTAAACGTAGCATTGGTGAGGATATAATGCACATTATAGTATTTATACCTACTGGTGTAGCAAATATGGAAGAGGCAATGGATAATGCAATTGAAAGCGTACCCTGTGGTATAGCATTGAAAGATGCCACCATTACCCACAAATCTTTTTATATTCCTTATATATACGGACAATCTGGATATGAAGTAGAAGGAAATGTAGTTCAAGATAACAAATGTTTAGTTGAAAATAATATATCCACTACGGTCGATGAGAAAGCGGTTGTCGATATGGACACTGCAATCACCCCTTGGGAATATAAAGGTGTTAACCGTAATAGTTTCGGTATTATGTGCCAGTATAAGAATACTGAAACAGGTAAGACTAAATCAGTTAAGCGTAAGCGTAATTCAGCATGTCCTAAAGTGTATCTTCCTGAGTAATTAGGCATCCTTACTGCTAAAGCCTCTATTTGAGGCTTTTTTTATACTCTAGATAAAATATTAGTTAATCTGCTTTTATTTCTGAAATTTAATTGTGCTCAAACCTTTCTTATTACTAGTTGTAAAATTTAATAAGGTATTAGTTGTGCTGATAAAAACACCCAAGCTTTCCGATCTAAAAGAATCTGATGTAACACCTGAAAGTGTTTACATGAATAGACGTGATCTATTAAAAGGTATGGGCTTTTTAGGTGCTGGTGCTTTATTAGCTGGCGCAAGCAATAAAGCAAATGCTTTAGATTGGTTTAGCAAAGACGAACCGACCAAGTTTAAAACAACACCGTTAAATTATACTCCTGATGCAAATACAGATAACTTAATTCTTACCCCCGAAAGTAAAGTAACCACTCACAATAACTTTTATGAGTTTGGCGCACAAAAACACCAACCAGCCGAATTATCACAGAACTTTAAGGTAAACCCTTGGCAGCTAACTATTTCAGGTGAGTGCGATAACCCCATTACCTTAGATTATGATGACTTAACCACCATGTTTGCCCTAGAAGAGCGAATTTATCGATTGCGCTGCGTTGAGGCTTGGTCAATGGTGGTACCGTGGATTGGTTTTTCTTTAGCGGATTTATTAAAAAGAGTCGCGCCTAATTCTTCTGCTAAGTACGTGTTTTTTGAAACATTGCATGATCCACAGCAAATGCCGGGTCAAGAGAATAGACGCCTAGGTGGTGGCATTGCTTACCCTTATGTTGAGGGTTTACGCATTGATGAAGCAATGAATCCTCTGGCGTTAATGAGCGTTGGTTTATATGGTAAAACCTTACCGCCACAAAATGGTGCGCCGATACGTTTAGTGGTGCCATGGAAATATGGTTTTAAAAGCATTAAGTCAATAGTATCAATTAAGCTAGTACGCGAACAACCCCAAACTACATGGCATAAGTTAGCGCCGAGTGAATACGGCTTTTACGCCAATGTAAATCCCAAACATGATCACCCCAGATGGAGCCAAGCCAGTGAAAGACGGATAACGTCTGGTGGTTTATTTGCTCGAAATCGTATTGAGACCTTAGCTTTTAATGGTTATGGCGAGCAGGTAGCTCATTTGTATAAAGCTATGGATTTAAGGAAATATTATTAGGTCTTCATGCTTATGAATAAAAAATTAACCAGCTCAAATAAAGTATTTATATTAAAAATCGTTATTCATCTAGCGGCGCTATTGCCCTTGATTAACTTATATTATTTAGCTTTTAATGATCTACTTGGTGCTGATCCGGTAGAAAGGGTGATTCACTTTACCGGTATTGGTGCTTTTAATCTGCTGTTAATAACGTTAACGGTTAGCCCCATTGCCAAGAAATTTAAGCAAGGTTATTTGTTGCAAGTAAGACGCTTGTTAGGTTTGTATGCTTTTAGTTATGCCTTCATGCATGTACTTAATTTCTTAGCTTTTGACTTACAGTTTGCTTGGTCGTTATTTCTTAGCGAAATTGTTAAACGCCCTTATATCACTATTGGCATGGTTGCCTTTGTTTTAGTGACCGCTCTAGCGGTAACTTCACACAATAGTCTCAGGCGAAAACTGGGTAAATCTTGGCAAAAACTTCATAACCTTAATTATCTGATTGTGCTTTTAGTCGCGATACACTTCTATTGGTCGGTTAAGTCTGAACTTATCTCACCCTTGTTTTACCTGTTAATGACACTGACGTTATTAGCGTTTCGTTTTAAAAAAATAAAAGCACTATTTTTATCACTATTTAACCAGCAGTAGCTCTAAGCTACTGCTGGTTAAATTGCGCTTTTTATCCTTAATCTCGAATTATGTTATTAAACGTAATTTATGGACTGTTTATCGTCATAACCTTGTTGTTTTAACAAAATAAATTTATGGTATGGGCAATATATTTCTCAACTGGAATTAAGATGCATAAAACTTCATTATCGCGTACCTTGATTTTTAGTAACCTTGCCAATAAAGTTATTAATAAAAAAAGTGCCCTTACCTTGTTCTCTACAAGTTTATTGACGTTAGGTTTAACGGCTTGTCTACCCAATGAAAAACAAGACGCAAAAGTCGTCATCAATAAAAACCCTTACCCAAGTACGTATCAGGCACTACCTGCTCAAAATACTTTATTAACCAATGCCACTATTTTAACGGGTACGGGTGAACGCTTAGATGATGCGGATATCTTGTTGGTAAATGGCAAGGTTATGCAAGTAGGTAATGATTTAGCCTCAGAAAATGCCAATGTCATTGATATGACTGGCAAGTGGATAACTCCAGGCATTATTGATGTTCACTCACATTTAGGTGTTTATCCTAATCCACAAGTAGAGTCTCACTCTGATGGTAACGAGATGACCTCGCCTAATACCTCAGAAGTTTGGTCAGAACATAGTGTTTGGCCACAAGATCCCGCTTTTCAAGCCGCGCGCGCTGGTGGTGTAACCAGTTTACAAATCTTACCGGGCTCAGCTAACTTATTTGGTGGTCGTGGTGTTACGTTACGTAATGTGCCAAGTCATACTATGCAGGGCATGAAATTTGCTGATGCACCTTACGGTTTGAAAATGGCTTGTGGCGAAAATCCAAAACGTGTTTATGGTAGTCGAAAAGTATCACCTTCAACACGCATGGGTAATGTTGCGGGTTATAGAACCGCTTGGCTTGCCGCAACGGAGTACAAGCGTGAATGGGATAAATATGACAGCGATTACAGTGCTGGTAAAAACCCACAAGCACCAACACGAGATTTAGAACTTGATACGCTAATGGGCGTTTTAGAGGGTGAAATTTTAATTCATAACCATTGTTACAAAGCCGAAGAAATGGCGGTAATGATCGATCTTTCTAATGAATTTAACTACCATTCAGGTACTTTTCATCATGCTATTGAAGCCTATAAAATTGCCGATTTATTAGCTGCTAATGGTAATTGTGCCGCTATGTGGCCAGATTGGTGGGGCTTTAAAATGGAAGCTTTTGACATGGTTGAAGAAAATGCAGCCATTGTAGATGCAGTTAAAAATTCTTGTGCTGTGGTTCACTCTGACTCTAGCACGACTATTCAACGTTTAAACCAAGAAGCGGCGAAAGTGATGTATCGCGCCAATGAAAATGGTTTTGCCTTAAAAGAAGAAGATGCGATTAAATGGATTACGGCCAATGCTGCTAAATCATTAGGTATCAGTGAACACGTTGGTAGTTTAGTTGCCGGTAAAAATGCTGATGTTGTGGTTTGGAATACAAACCCGTTTAGTGTTTATGCCCAAGCAGAGCAAGTGTTTATCGATGGCGCTAAAGTCTATGACCGATTTGATGATAAGTACCAAGCACAAAGTGATTTTTTACTTGGTCAAAACTTAGATAATCTATTAGACAAGCAAGTAGAAAACCAAGTCACTAAAGCATCTACCACACCATCTACCAAATAAAGGGAACCACAATGAAACATACTCATTTACTTACTTCATTGCGCTGTGCTTTATTTGGCGCATTTGCTGTGACTACCAGCCAAGTACAAGCTGAATCTATTGCCATCACCAATGCCACGGTTTATACCGTCGCAGAACAAGGCATTTTATCGCAAGCAACCGTCGTTATTGACGATGGTAAAATCATCGCGGTTTATAGTAAAGATGAAGTGCCTAAGTCACTTAGCGCAGATACTTTGATTGATGCTAAGGGGCGTATTTTAACGCCGGGTTTTATTGCTTCTCAAAATTTACTTGGCCTGGTTGAAGTAGGCGCTGTATCTGCTACGCGTGATGGCTCAGATAAAAAAGCTGATTTAACTTTTGATGCGAGTTTAGCCTTTAATCCTAAGTCGAGCTTAATTGCTTATGCTCGTAAAGGCGGTATTACCAGTAACTTAGTTATGCCACATGGCGGCGATAAAGTCTTCACTGGTCAAAGTTTTATCGTTAATCTATCGGGTGAATTTGACAGTGTTATTAGCCAAACCAATGCAGTGATTGTGTCATTGGGTAGTAGTCGTAAAGGCTCTCGAGCGTTAAAACTACAGACATTAGCTAATGAGCTTGAAGATGCTCAAAAATCTTTAGCTAAAGCAGAAAAAGCGGAAGCTAAGAATAAAAAAGCTAAAGCTAAAGATAAGAAAGAAGCGAAAGAGCCTTCTCGCTCGCAAAAAGTTTTGTACGCTTTATTAGCCGGTGAAAAACCACTATTGGCTTATGCAGATAGAGCCACTGATATTTTAGCTTTGTTGAAATTAAAGCAACAATATAAGCTGGATTTGGTGTTAGTAGGCGCGAGTGATGCGGTTTTAGTTAGCGATGAAATTGCTAAAGCCAATGTGACTGTGATGATGAGTGCTATTGATAACTTACCGAGCAGTTTTGATTCATTACATAACTCATTAGCTAATGTCGCTAAACTGACCAAAGCGGGCGTGAAGGTAATCATCAGTAATAGTGGAGAGAGTCATAACATTAACCAATTACGTTTTGATGCCGGTGTTGCTATTGCCAATGGCTTAGCTGAAACTACCGCTTTAGCGGCTATTACTGCCAATGTTGCCGATACCTTTAACCTAAATTCTGGTCGTATCGTGGTTGGTAAAAATGCTGATTTAGTTTTATGGAGTAATGACCCGTTTGAAATTAGCACTAAAGTAGATGCCATGTGGATTAATGGTCAAGCTATGTCGTTAAAATCCCGTCAAGATGTTTTACGTGAGCGTTATACTACTGATTCAAATATGCCACGCGCTTATACTAAGTAGCTGATAAGAAAATATCTTAAGCATTCATTGAGTGCTCTGGGTTAATTGAAGAAAACCCGTATATTTAAGTGAGCTTAACTATGCGGGTTTTCTTTTTTAAGTCGAGGATTAATTTGTATAAGATAATAGTGATAATAAACTTGTATTTTAATTACTGATCATTATCATTGTGCTACTTCTAAACTTAACTGATTCTTTTTAAGTAACTATTTATGCGCTTTGCTCTTTTATTATTGCTCTTTGTTAAGCTGTGTAGCTTGGCTGTCCCTGTTCATGCCCGAGACAAAATTGGCCTAGTATTAAGTGGCGGCGGTGCTAAAGGCTCGGCCCATATTGGTGTGCTAAAAATACTAGAACAAAACAATATCCCCATCGATTATGTTGTTGGTACCAGTATTGGTGCTTATGTGGGGGGCATGTACGCGTTAGGTTATGACGTTGAGGAAATTGAAAAAATTATGCTGACGCTGCCTTGGGATAATGGCTTTTCAGACTTTATTCCCAGAGAATCTTTATCTTATGTCAACAAACAACATAGAGATAGATACAACTTATCCATCAGGTTGGGCTACAGTGATGGTGGATTTAAGGTACCGCACGGTTTGTTACTCGGTCAAAGCGCTTATCAAATACTACAACGCTCAACTGATACCGTGAGCTCTTTTGTTAGTTTTGATGACTTAGCTATTCCCTATAGAGCTGTCGCTTCAGATATTGCCACAGCACAAATGGTTGTACTCGACTCAGGTAGTATTAACCAAGCAATGAAAGCGTCCGCGTCAGTACCTGGTATTGTCGCGGCGGTTGAAATTGATGGCCGAATGTTAGTCGATGGTGGCATTACCAATAATATGCCGATTGATGTCGTTAAAAAAATGGGCGCGGATATTGTTATTGCTGTCGATATTGGCTCACCCTTAGCAAGGAAAAGTGAGCTCACCAGTACAGTGTCAGTGCTAAATCAGCTGTCTACCATTCTTACCAACAACACCAGTTTGACGCAAAAGGCATTACTGAGTGATAAAGACATATTATTACGGCCTGCCATTGATGAGTTAAGTACTACTGATTGGGCGGTTATGCCTGAAGCTTTGAAGTTGGGCGAACAAGAAGCTAGTGCACAATTACCAGCATTAATGAAGTTAGCAATCAGTGATGTTGAATACCAAGCCTATAAGCAAAAAAAACGTGTTAAGGCTAACCAATGGTTTGCCGAGTTACCTAATAAAATCATTCAAATACAATTTAAAAACAACTCGAAAGTGGAGAATGATATTATTTCGCTGCACTTTGCTGTTGAGTTGGGTAAAGGGCTGAGTAAGGATGAATTAGATTTAGCCATTGATAGGGTTTATGCCCTTGATAAATTTGAACAAGTCACTGTTGAGTTTAACGACACAGAGCAGGGACGTATTTTAACCTTACACACAAAAGCAAAGTCTTGGGGCCCAAACTATTTCGACTTTGGTTTTAATTTAAAAACTGACTTTGCCAACAGGGCTATCGTCTCACTTAATATGTCTTATATGATGACAGATGTTACCGATAATGGTGGTCGTTGGTTGAATGAAGCAAAAGCTGGTTGGGAAACTTTACTTGCTACTGAATTCTATCAACCGTTAACTAAGTCGCATGACTTCTATAGTCGTGCCAGAGTTTCCTATGTTCAAGATAAGTGGGAAAAAACTAAAACCCGCCCAGAGCTGAGTAATGATTATTACCTGGGGATTTTAGCTCTAGGTTATAACTATTCATTTAATGGCATTCTAGAGGTGGGTGGTTTAGCCCAAACAGGAAATCTCTCTTTTGTTGCGCTTGCGGGAGGTGATTCTGACTACAACTCCTATGGCGGCTTCGTAAAATTTGGCTATGACACGCTAAATAGTATCAACTTCCCGACCCAAGGCAATAAACTCTCAATGAAAGTGCAGTGGCTCAATGATGAATATTCATCACAGCTAAGCGTTGCAGATACCGATAAATCGGTAGTGTTGAACCTTGATTGGCGTGGTGCTTTTGGTTTTAGGAGTCATACGTTTGTTGGTATAGCTTCTTTAGCCACCGTTGAAAATGAAGAGGCGTTTAGCGTGCATGTTACCGAGTTAGGCGGCTTTTTAAACCTATCAGGCTATCAAGAAGATGCACTCATCGGTGTTCATAAAGTATTTGTTGCCGTTGTTTATCAATATGATTTAGGTCGTGAAATGCCAGCAGAAGGCGGTTTACCTGTTTATTTAGGTGTCAGTGCTGAAGCCGGTAATATTTGGCAAGTTAACGAAACGGTGAAATACAGTGATTTAATTCACTCAGGTAGTATTTATTTAGGTACCGATACCAGTTTTGGTCCGGCGGTCTTTGGTATTGGTTTTGCATCAGGCGGTAAGTCTTCAGTGTTTTTATCAATAGGTAAAAACTTTTAAAAGCTAACATCAAAGGCTGTGGTTTTAGGCCGCTGTAATATTTTATGCTTTCAAACATAACAGCCTTTTTATAGAATTTACGGTCGTTAGCATCTGGCTAAACTTCCCCATATTAAATCAACTGAACCTAAGTAGTTAATTTCATGACCGAAAAATTATTAGATAACGATTTTGCTCAAGTTACCACCATGACATTAAGCCAAGGCACTCTTTCTCAAAGTAATAGTGAACCTCTTGAAGGTCTGAGTATTTCTCATGCTCATTGTAAAGCAAAGGTCAGCTTGTATGGTGGACAGGTATTGAGTTTTAAACCAACAGGTCAGCAAGAAGTGTTATGGCTCAGCGAGCAAGCAAGTTATCAAAGCGGTAAAGCGATTCGTGGTGGTATACCACTGTGTTGGCCGTGGTTTGGTGAAAATGATAAACAAGCCGAAGATGACAAGTCAGTAAAACATGGCTTTGCTAGGCAACTTCCATGGCAATTAGCCGAGGTAAAGGCCGATGAAGATGGCGTTACGCTTATTTTGATTTTAAAGGGTGAAAAACAGCACAGGCTTTGGCCGAACGCCTATGTTTTAAGACAAACGCTGTTTTTTGGTAAAAGCCTCAAACAAA
The DNA here is from genome assembly GCF_000378625.1 of Colwellia piezophila ATCC BAA-637. Taxonomy (GTDB): domain Bacteria; phylum Pseudomonadota; class Gammaproteobacteria; order Enterobacterales; family Alteromonadaceae; genus Colwellia; species Colwellia piezophila. The sequence goes on from NZ_KB905160.1 coordinate 242,351, forward strand.
CCTTAGCGATGAGCAACTTGTCTCAAGAGGATGCGCATTACTCAGCAGCTTTACATAGTTACTTTCGCGTCAGTAATCCAGGTCATGTCAATATCGATACGTTAACAGGGCTTAATTATGATGATAAATTATCGTCTAGCTCAAGTATTCAGCAACGGGCGGTAAGTTGTATTGGTGAAATAGATCGTGTTTATCATAGCGGCGCAGCAATGAGCATTGTTGATGCTCAATGGCAGCGTAAAATAGAGATTAGCAGTGATAATTGCCAACAGTGGGTATTATGGAATCCAGGCGCGGAGCTCGCTAATACTATGACGGACATTCACCCGGGTGGTGAACAAGAGTATGTTTGTTTAGAAGCGGCAAATACAAAGTGGCACGTTATTCCTGCTGGCGAAACTGTAATTATTTCTCAAGAAATAACAGTTAGCACGTTAGGGTAGTTGATTAGTCTAGTGTTAGTCATTGCTTAGTTGGATTTTAGTTAATCCTTAAGTAACGGTGTAATAAGCTTTGAGTAAAGTTAATTTTCAGATAAAAACCACGTGGTAAGGTCATAAACGGTTTACCGTTTTTATCAAAGGCTTGGGTTTTTACTTTGCTGTTGGCCGCTTTCGGTCTTAACTGCATCACTTGACCATGTTTGCCATGAATATTCTCAACTTCACCTAGTACTATCATATCGGTCAGTTCTTGCCAGTCTTGCGCTAATAGCGCTTCCTCTTCTGCATTAGGTGACCATAAAAAAGGCGTGCCAACTAAGCGCTCAGCTATCGGCAAATCTTTCGGTGTAATCACAGGTACCCACAGAACCTTTGCTAATTTTTTGCGCACATAACAATTATGCCAATTGATGCCAACAAGCCCAGTTAAGGGGGCAACGCTGACAAACGTAGTCTCGAGGGGTTTTGCTTGTTCATTGATGGGTAATGATTTTAATTCAATGCCTAAGTGGGGGAAGTCTGGCTCAGGTCTTGAGCCCGCACTCGCGCCTAACACATGCTCAAGTAACAAACCTATCCAACCTTTATTACGGGTTAAATCTTTTGGCACGCTAATACCTGCTTTCGCGGCTATTTCCCCTAAGGTCAAGCCGGCTAGATGTTGCGCGCGTTGCATCAGTTCTTGTTCAGAAGAAGGAATGTTCATATTTGAAGCAGAATTAACCATGAAATATTTTCTTACTAGAGTTAACCATCATTATCATGGATTTACTAAAAAAATCAAAGTAATCATTTGCTCCACTGACGTTAATATGGTTGAATTGATGTAAGAATTTTATATATTGTCAGGAGTTCCTGTGATCGATGCCGAAGGCTATCGCGCCAACGTCGGCATAGTAATAATTAATGACAGGGGACAAGTATTTTGGGCAAGACGGTTTGGACAACATTCATGGCAATATCCACAAGGTGGTGTTGATGAAGGTGAATCGGCTGAGCAAACCATGTATCGAGAGTTATATGAAGAGGTTGGCTTAAAACCCGAACACGTGAAAATTGTTGCTTCAACCAAGCACTGGCTAAAATATAGATTACCAAAGCGCTACATTAGGCATGACTCTAAACCCGTTTGCATTGGTCAAAAGCAAAAGTGGTTTTTATTAAAGCTAACCGCAGCTGAATCATCAGTTGATTTACTACACACCTCGCATCCTGAATTTGATGATTGGCGTTGGGTTAGTTATTGGTATCCGGTCAGGCAGGTAGTGTCTTTTAAACGAGATGTTTATCGTAAGGTCATGAAAGAGTTTGCTAGCTTTGCTTTACCGTTAACGTATGAAAGGCGGCCTGAACGTCGAAAACGTCGTGCTTAGTCTCAATAAACTTAATTATTACTATGATTTTCGATTAGCGCTAAAATCCAATAGCCCACTTTATTGTGGGTTATTTTTTTCTCAACTTTTATTTATGGTAAACAAGCAATATTTAGTAATCAGTAAATAAGGAATTTAATGTTAACTACCCTACGTCGAATAGTGTTGGAATTTAGCCAAGAGGCTGAGCTGCAAATTGCGCTAGAACGTATGGTATATCATGTTAAAAAAGCGATGGAAACAGATTGTTGCTCGATCTATCTTGCCGATTACCAGCAACAACATTTTATCTTAATGGCTTCCGATGGTTTAGCTAAAACCTCACTTGGGCAAAGTTTTGTCGGTTTTTCTGAAGGTTTAATTGGCTTAGTTGGTCAACGCGAGGAGCCTCTCAATATTGCCAATGCTAAGCACCACCAACACTTTATTCACGCACCTGAAATTGAAGAAGAAGCCTTTAATGCCTTTTTAGGTACGCCAATTATTCATCAACGTAAAGTCTTGGGGATTCTGGCTATCCAACAAAAGCAGTCGCGTCATTTTACCGAAGATGATGAAGCCTTTTTAGTGACGCTATCAGCGCAGTTAGCTGGCGCTTTAGCGAATGCAGAAATAAAAAACATACTCAATCAGCACCAAGAGCAAAGCTCAGGCACCAAACAACTGCAAGGTATTGCAGGCTCTCCTGGTTTTGCGTTAAGTGAAATTGTCGTTTGCCAACCGCGAGCAGACCTTGGGGCAGTATCATTAAAAAAATCCACTGATAGTCAAGAGCAACTTTTACGCTTTGAACAAGCTCTTGAGAAAACTCAATTAGAATTTAACGCGCTAAGTAGTCAATTAAGCGAACACATTGATGATGACAGCTTAGCTATTTTTGACGTCTATAATCAATTATTAGCCCAAGCCAATTTAGGCCAAGAAGTTGGTGCTAAAATAGCACAAGGTTGGCGTGCAGATAGTGCTTTAAAATTAGTGATAGATCACTATATCAGCCAATTTGAAGCCATTGAAGACAGTTACTTTCGAGAGCGTGCTAGTGATATTCGCGATTTAGGCACACGTTTATTGGTTAACATTCAACAACAAACTCAAGAAGAGCTGGCATTACCCACGGAGTTTATTTTGTTAGCGCAAGATATTAGTGCTTCGATGGTCGCTCAATACCAGCACCTAGGGTTGTCAGGCATTATTTCGTTGTCAGGCTCTAATAATTCCCACGCCGCTATTTTAGCGCGGGCTCTAGGCTTGCCTGCTATTATGGGCGTTAATGCACAAGTACTGAATCAATTGCATCAACAACAGGCTATTATTGATGGTTACAGTGGTGAGCTATTCATCAACCCCAGTGATACTTTAATACAAGAATACCAATATTTATTAAATCAAGAAAAAGCACTTACCGATAAAGTCTTGGCGGTAGCGCAGTTACCCTGCATCACACAAGATGGTCGAGCCATTGAAGTGTTACTTAATGCCGGACTATCGGCAGGCTTTGAACATACCGCCCAACTTGGTGCCTTGGGCATTGGCTTATACCGCACAGAAATACCTTTTATGAACCGGCACTGTTTTCCCACAGAGCAAGAGCAAACACAGCTATACCGGAAGGTACTGCAAGTTTTCCCTAAGCATGGTGTAACCATGCGCACCTTAGATGTTGGCGGCGATAAATCATTACCTTACTTTCCTATTAATGAAGAAAACCCCTTTTTAGGTTGGCGTGGCATTCGAATCACCTTAGATCACCCAGAAATATTTTTAGTGCAAGTCCGCGCTATGTTACGTGCTAATCAAGGCTTAAATAATCTTGAAATTATGTTACCCATGATTTCAAATGTTGAAGAAGTTGATGACGCTATTCGCTTAATTAATCAGGCCTTCTTTGAGCTCAAAGCCGAGCTTAAGGCGGAGGTCGTGGCTAATAACGATGACGTGGCGTTAACCTTGTCTGAAATTCACCTTAAAGCAGATGTTGCTGCACGACAGTTAGTACGACCTAAAATAGGTATCATGCTGGAAGTTCCCTCGGTTATTTTTCAGATGGAAGCGTTAGCGAATCGGGTGGATTTCTTTTCGGTGGGCAGCAATGATTTAACGCAGTATTTATTAGCGGTCGATAGAAATAATAGCCAAGTTGCGAATTTGTACGATGCTTTTCATCCGGCAGTATTAAAAGCCTTATATAGTCTTGCTCTGCAAGCCGCAGAGCAATTAACGCCGATTAGTTTATGTGGAGAGTTAGCTTCAAAGCCTGCAGGCGCAATTTTATTGTTGGCTATGGGTTATGACAAAATTAGTATGAACGGTCATAACGTGCCACATATTAAATGGGTTATTCGCCATATAACGTTTGAGCAAGCGACCGTTATTTTGGCTGAAGTATTAACGTTAACGACCACTAAACAAGTCCATAGTTATTTAAATGAGCAACTAGAGTCGTTAGGTTTAGGTGGTTTTATTCGCGCGGGTTGTTAGTTTGTGCCTGGCACTTTTTTCAGGGTAAACGTTCAGGGAAAACGTTCAGGGCTAATGTTTAATGCGTTAATTCTCAAGGTAAGTGACTGGGTTTAGCTGACCCACGTCAATGGTAAATATCAAGTTAGGTCGTGTTGCTAGCTTGGCAAGTACAATCATTTTTAGGAGCGATTTTTCGTTAAGTAGTATGATGTTAACTGTATTGATTTCTTGTCTCGTCTTAGGCAGCCTAGTGGGATTTTTGGCCGGGCTTTTGGGTATAGGTGGAGGTCTTATTATTGTGCCTGCGCTGGTTTATTTATTGCCTTTGGTCGGTGTAAACCATGAAATAGTCATGCCTATGGCACTCGGGACTTCTTTAGGGGCAATAGTTATTACCTCAAGCAGTGCTGCCTACGCTCACCATCGTAAAAAAAATATTCCTTGGTCATTAGCAAAGCCCTTAATGACCTTAGTGGCAGTTGGCGCTTTGTTAGGTGCTTTTATTGCCGACTCGCTGTCGAGTGAAGTGTTAACTGTTTTCTTTTCTATTGTGGTGGTTTTATTGGCTGTTTACATGTTACTTTCGGTTAATGCTTCAAAAACAAGGTCACTGCCTGCCACCTATGTTCTACAATCAATCAGCTTTGTCACTGGCATTATTGCCAGCTTAATGGGCATTGCGGGTGGGGCTATTTTAGTGCCAATGCTAAGTTATTTCGGCGTATCGGTACGTCATAGTATTGGCATCGCAACGGCCTGTGGTGTAATGGTGGCCTTATTTGGCTCGCTTGGTTACATTATAACCGGCTTTAATTTATCGGGCCTGCCTGATTGGAGCTTAGGATATATTTACTTACCGGCATTATTGGCTATTGTCATCAGCTCGTCAGTATTTGCGCCAATCGGGGTGAAATATGCCAGTAAATTACCGGTAAAAACCTTGAAGAAATTCTTTGCGGGCTTCCTTATTTGTGTGGCGATAAAAATGTTGTTCGGCTAATTAATTTCAGTGTTGTGGCGTTCAATGCAGTACTTTAAAGCTAACCTTTTAGCCATAACAGGGTATAATCTCGACCAACAACTAAATAGTTTTACTTTTCGAATACTTAACCTTCTACTTTTTAACTCTCAACCTTGAGAAAACGGACAAGCAATGACAGATAAGTTTTTACAATTCCCGGTAATAGACCCAATCATTTTTAGCATTGGCCCAGTATCATTACGTTGGTATGGCACCATGTACTTAATTGGCTTCTTAGCCGCCATGTTTATGGCAAACAAGGCGGCGGATAGAAGCAATGGCTTATGGACACGTGAGCAAGTCAGTGACTTATTGTTTTATGCTTTCTTGGGGGTTATTCTAGGTGGTCGTGTGGGTTATGTACTGTTTTATCAGTTCGATTACTTTCTATCTGACCCTTTATATTTACTGGAAATATGGCAAGGCGGCATGTCTTTTCACGGCGGTTTCCTCGGCGTTATTTTAGCGGCCTTTATTTTCGCCCGTAAAACCAATAAATCCTTTTTAGCGGTCGGCGACTTTGTCGTGCCTCTGGTGCCTATTGGTTTAGGTATGGGCCGTTTAGGTAACTTTATTAATAGCGAGCTTTGGGGGCGTCAAACTGATGTGCCATGGGCAATGGTATTCCCAACAGATCCATTACAAGTACCACGTCATCCATCACAGCTGTATGAATTTGCCCTCGAAGGTGTGGTTTTATTTATCATCATGTTAGTGATTATTCGTAAACCGCGCAGTTTGGGACTTGCCACAGGCAGCTTTTTTATTGGTTACGGAGTTTTTAGAAGTTTCGTTGAGTTCTTCCGTGAGCCTGATGCCCATCTTGGTTTGTATTTCTCCTTTATCTCTAAAGGACAAATCTTAAGTATTCCGATGATACTCATTGGCATGTTCATCATCTATTGGGGTTACAACCAGCAGCAAAAGTCGGCCATTAAAAACAGTAAAAAAATAATCGGAACGAGTGATAAGTCGACCAGTAAAACCGCTAGTTCATCAAAAAAAACGGCCAAAGGAAATAACTAATGCGTGCTTATTTAGATTTATGTCAACGTCTTATTGACCAAGGTACTTGGGTTGAAAATGAGCGTACAGGTAAGCGCTGTTTAACCGTGATCAATGCTGATTTAGAATATAACGTTGGCGATAATCAGTTCCCATTAATTACCACCCGGAAAAGCTTTTTTAAATCAGCGATTGCTGAGTTTATTGGCTATATTCGTGGTTATGATAATGCCAGTGACTTTCGTAAGTTGGGCACTAAAACTTGGGATGCCAATGCGAACTTAAATGAGGCTTGGCTTAATAATTCACACCGTAAAGGTGATGATGATATGGGCCGAGTGTACGGAGTTCAAGCTCGTGCTTGGGCAAAGCCTGATGGCGGCACTATTGACCAATTGAAAAAAATTGTTGATAACCTTAAAAAGGGTATTGATGATCGTGCTGAAATTATGACTTTTTACAATCCCGGTGAATTTCACCTGGGTTGTTTAAGGCCTTGTATGCATACCCATAATTTTTCTTTACTTGGTGATACTCTACACCTAACCAGCTTTCAGCGTTCATGTGATGTGCCGCTAGGGCTTAACTTTAACCAAGTACAAGTATTTACCTTTTTAGCATTAATGGCGCAAATTACCGGTAAAAAAGCCGGCATGGCTTATCACAAAATAGTAAACGCGCACATTTATGAAGACCAGCTAGATTTGATGAAAAACGTACAGTTAAAGCGTGAGCCATTGGCATTACCTAAACTTATCATCAACCCTGAAATCAAATCATTAGAAGATTTAGAAACTTGGGTAACGATGGATGATTTCAAAGTAGAAGGTTATGAGTGTCACGACGCGATTAAGTATCCATTTTCCGTGTAAGGTTTAATTGTTTTTTCGACAAAATAAAGACTAGGGTTACTTCATAATAAGTGACCCTATTTATTTTACGACTACACTGCTAATCAGCCATTCAAGCTGCTTTATCCATTGAATATGAGTGATGAAATGCACATAGTTCATGATAAAAAATTACTTACGTTAATCAAGGTTATACCGCCAGTCCTAGTGACAATGTTTGCCTGCATAGCGATATCTATTGTGATTAATCATAATAGAGCACAGCTTAGCGGTGACATTGAAAGTTTGCAGCAAAACTTTATTGCCGCTGAAAAAGACATGATTAAGATACAGGTTGAGCAACTTGTGCAGCAAATTTCTTATGAAAGAAACAGTACCGAAGCGCTATTAAAAAAAGATATTAAAGATCATATCTATCAGGCTCATAGCATAGCTACTAGTATCTATGAAAACAATCAACACCAATCAGCGCAAGAAATTAAAACGTTAATTACCACAGCGTTGAGGAATATTCGCTTTAATGACGGACGTGGCTATTTCTTTATTTATAGCCTTGAGGGGCAGAGTATATTGCACCCGGTGTTACCCCAGATGGAAGGAACTTCAAAAGCTGACTTTCAAGACAGTCGAGGTAATTACATTGTCCGAGACCTAGGGACATTGGCTAAACAGCATGGTGAATCTTTTTATCACTGGTGGTTTGTTAAGCCTGAGGATAAAAGCCAAGAATTTGAGAAGATTGGTTTTGGTAAGTACTTTGCCCCTTATGATTGGTTTATTGGTACAGGAGAGTATTTGATTGATGTTGAAAATGATATAAAACAACGTTTAATAAAGCGGATTTCCAAAATAAATTTTGGCGTAAATGGCTATATTTTTTTGTTAGATTATCAGGGCAATGTGCTTTCTCATTTTAATAAAGACTTTCAAGACACCAATTTACTAACGAATTCTGATAAGCAGATTGTTAAGGTAACTCAGCAATTAATAGCTATCGCTAAACGCGGCGAAGGTTATTTAGAGTATCTTAGCCCCATAATGCCAAGTACCGGAAAACCCGGGGATAAAATTAGTTTTGTCAGTGGATTCCCCGAATGGAATTGGGCGATTGGTACAGGATTTTATAAAAGTGAAACAGATAAATACTTAGCTAACAGAGAGCTAACTATTGCTCAAGAAAATCAAAGCCAGTTATGGACCCTACTTGGTTTAAGTTTTATTGTTACTATATTTTTTGTCAGCTTGTCACTTATATTGACTAAATATTTGTCTAGACGTTTTAACTTGTATGAACAGCGAATCAATGATGACTTTAATGAGTTAAATAAAGTTAAATTGCAGTCTCAGTACCAAGCATTACATGATGCTTTAACAAAGTTACCCAATCGAATGCTGTTAGATGAACAAATATCACAAGGGATCAAGTTATCCCAAAAAAATAACAAAAACCTTGCTGTGATGTTTGTTGATTTGGATGATTTTAAGAAAACTAATGATCTTCATGGTCATTCAGTAGGTGATAACTTACTTGAGGTACTAGGCGAAGAGTTTAGAAAAATACTTAACAAGTCCGATAGTGTTGCGCGCTTTGGTGGTGATGAGTTTATTTTTTGCTTTCCAAACCTCAGTGATAAAGCTGCAGCACAACAAAAGGTTGCTGAGATACAACAAATATTTGCTCAAGAATTTATTATTAAAGGTAAGTCTATCTACTCTAGTTGTAGTGTTGGCGTTGCTATGTATCCGAGTGATGGTGATGTTGCCGAAGAGCTAATCAGTAAAGCAGACATTGTGCTTTATAAGTCTAAATCATTACAAAAAGGGCGGTCATTATTTTTTAATGAGAGTATTAATAAGCAAGTAAAACGTGACTTTCTTATTGAATCAGAGCTTAGATTAGCGTTATCAGGACAAGAATTCTCCGTTGTATATCAACCGCAAATAAATGTCGAAAGTGGCAAAATAGTTGGGGTTGAAGCGCTTATTCGCTGGCACAATAAAGTACTAGGTCATGTGTCTCCGGTAGAGTTTATTCAAATAGCTGAAGATATAGGTATTATTAATGACATAGGGCGTTTTGTTATAGAAAAGGCCTTGCAGGATATCTTGCAGTTTAACCTTGGTAACGTTTACGAGCTGGAGTTATCTCTTAATATTTCGCCAAAGCAACTACTCGAAGCGGATTTTGCTGAGCAGATGATAGAAATTATTGAAAAGTTTGCTTTCAAGGCAAACTTAGTGACTTTAGAAATTACTGAAAATATTTTCATTTCTGACTTAAATAAAGTACAGCCTATTTTAAATCGTCTGAGAGACTACGGCTTTAAGCTATCGTTAGACGATTTTGGCACGGGTTACTCATCTTTAAGTTATTTGAGTAATTTACCCATGAATGAAATAAAAATTGACCGGTCTTTTATTGATAAATTGTTAATCAGCAGCCAAAGTGAATTATTAGTGAAAAGCATCATTACTATTGGCCAGTTTTATAATTTAACTGTTGTCGCAGAAGGTGTTGAAACTAAAGAACAATTTGAACGATTAAAATACTATAACTGTGATTTGATTCAGGGTTATTACTTCGATCGCCCTCTCTCCATTGTCAAGTTAAGTGAGAAGTATTCCAATGAAGGCATTCTGTTAGCAAAGTAAATAATTACGGCAGCCATTGTTACCTCGTCTTGATATATACCCGTTCTACTTGAAGATGCATTTTTAAGTTGAACGGGTATAGGTGACCATTTTTAATGGCAGGCCGCTCTCAACAGGTGTCATTACTTTGCCCTGTGCTAAAACCGTTTTTGCTTTTGAAAACGTTAAAAAACCTTCTTTGCCATGATAATGGCCCATATTTGAATCACCAATACCGCCAAAAGGTGCATCGTTAGCATAAACGTGCAAATGGTATCGTTAATATAAACGCCACCAGAGTGAGTCTTATCAAGCCGCAGTTGTTGCGTTGTTTTGTCAAAGCTCATGATATATAAAGGGAGTGGGCGACATTGATGTACTCAATAACCTTATCTACATCCTGATACGGCATTATTGGCAATAACGGAGCAAAAATCTCCTCCTCCATTAATTGCATATCATCAGTTACTTGGGTGATTAATTGCGTGGCAAGTAAGCGAGATGAACGGTTAATTTCTTCCCAACTTGCTGAAACCACCTTCGCACCTTTATCAATTGCATCATCAAGCCAATAAAGTAATGGCTTGTCCTGTGCATCATTAATAATATTGTATGTACTTTAATTAATGCCTAATAAAAGTGCTAGTACCACTCGTCACTTTTCATGTTTATTTCCAATGAAGTAAAAATAAACACTTGTTGTTTTTGTGTAACTCTGGTTGAATAAATTTAATTAAACACCTGTATGATTTTTGCTGAGAATTATGATTACCATAATAATAAAACAACAAGTACCCGCTCCTTTGGAGCAAGTAAGCCAAGCTTTATTAGCTCATGCACAGCTAGAGCGATTTTTTAATGCCAAAGTAACTCTGATAAAACCACAAAATAATGGTGAATTACTGGGTGGTAAAGGTGCTATCCGCCAAATAGCTATTGGAAAAATCGTCTTTAACGAAGAAATCATTAGCGCTAGCAATGAACACATTTGCTATCGCATTGTCGGGAACTGGCCAGTATCTGCTCATCAAGGTGATATTCGCTTAACTCAGCAACTAGCGCCTCAGTCTCAAGTGAAGGCTCAGCACTTGCCTGAAATAGCCGCTCAAGCTCCTGTTCAGGCATCACATCCGGTAACTGAACAAGGGGTTGCTATTGAAAGTACCCAACTTGATTATGTCATTCAGTTTAAGGCACCTAGATGGTTACCTGACTTTTTGTTAAAGTTTTTTGTTCAGCGTGATATTGTCCAGGCGATGAAAAAATTAGCGAAGCACTTTGCCGATCTCCAGGTTAGCAATGATAATATTGCCAGTAAAAGCTGTGCAGCGGGAGATTCTACCACCGAAAATTTGGTAACTGAACACTCTTCAAAACAACCTGCTTCTAAGGAACATTAACATGAGTATTGAAGTGATTTTATTGGCATTAAGCCCAATATTTCTTGGTTTTGTTAGTTATGAGTTTATTAAATATCGTAAGTTTTATGACATCAAAGACAGTTTGACCAATACCGCTTTAGCCCTTTTACATCAGGGCTCTGATGCTATTGCTTTAATATTGTTAATGCCATTTTTTTATTGGTTACATCAGTTTGCCGTGTTTGAAATATCACTCAGTGTTAGCACCGTTTTTATCGCTTTTTTATTACAAGACTTTCTTTATTACTGGTTTCATAAAGCGTCACATCATATTCATTGGCTTTGGGCCGCACATGTGGTCCATCACAGTTCGACTAAAATGAATTTCTCCACCGCGTTTAGACAATCCTTGATGTACCCATTAGCGGGGATGTGGGTTTTTTGGCTGCCGATGATAGTTATTGGCTTTGATCCCAATACGGTTTTTACTGTCGTGGCACTTAATTTGGCCTTTCAATTTTTTGTTCATACCCAAATTGTTGATAAATTGGGTTGGTTTGAAAAGGTCTTTAATACTCCCTCACATCATCGGGTGCATCACTCAATTAATAAAGCTTATTTAGATAAAAATTTTGCTGGCGTATTAATTATTTGGGATAAATTATTTGGCAGTTATGTGGAGGAAGATACTGAAAAAAATGGCCCTTGTCGTTACGGTATTATTGGTCAAATTGAATCACATAACCCTTTCTTTATTAGTTTCCACCAGTGGATTCATTTATTTAAAATGACTTGTCACGCTAAAGGAGTCATGGCTAAGGCTCGAGTAGTTTTTAGCTATCCAACTAGTTCAGTTGACAAAAACAAGCCTAAAAAAGCAAGCATTACCACGGTTACCGTGAATGACGCTTAACTCATCATGTGTGTGAATGTCAGGTAGTGTTAGCTCATGTAAGTTTTATTTAATAGCAGATAGGGCTTAATAGCTGATAAAAACCAATAACGAAAGTTATTGGTTTTTTTTGCGCTAAAACACGTTAGCTTACGCTAAAACAAGTTAGCTTAAGGTAATTGTAATAAAATTGTCACTCGCCTTTAAATGGTATTGATTCGTGTTTCTATTGATGTTTTAATGCGCGTAATATAAGCATGTACTACAGGGTTTAGCGCTGTATTCAATCATGTATTCAACACGGTAATCAAAAAAGTTTTCACAATATTTTGGAGTTAAAGGTGTCAATTAAATCTTTTAAGCCAAGCTTAATCAGCTTGGTTATCGCTAGTGTCATTGCTAGCACAGCCTCTACTAGCGCTTTTGCCGATGAAGCGGTTAAAGAAGCCTCAGTCGATGAACAATTTACTATTTTTGGCAACAGTACCGCAGTTAATAATATTCCCGGTAGTGCTCATCAATTATCACAAGCGGATCTGGAAAAATTTGATTACACCGATATTATGCGCACCTTAACGTCTATTCCAGGAGTGTATGTTTTAGAAGAAGATGGTTATGGTTTACGCGCTAACATAGGTATGCGTGGTACTGGCCAAAACCGTAGTGAAAAAATAACTATTATGGAAGATGGCGTATTGGCGGCTCCTGCTCCCTATGCCTCACCTGCAGCTTATTACTTTCCAACTGCCGGTCGTATGCAAAAAGTAGAAGTACTCAAAGGTACTTCAAGTGCTATGTATGGTCCACGCACTACAGGCGGCGTAATCAATATGGTCTCACGTCAAATCCCGGAAGAAGAATTAGCGGGACAGCTTAGTGTGCAAGCAGGTCAAGATGGTTTTGCCAAAGTACATGGCGTTATTGGCGGTAAAGGTGAAAATATAAGTTCAGTATTTGAAGTGTTCCGTTATCAAGCGGATGGTTATAAAGACATTAACCACAGTGACCAAGACACCGGTTTTGTTAAAAACGATGTCTTGGGTAAAGTGCGTTATAACACGGATGACAAGGCCACTTTTTATCAAGAAATTGAATTTAAAGTTAAATACTCAGATGAAGAATCCGATGATACCTATATGGGCTTAACGGAAGCTGATTTTAATAGCGACCCTTACAGCCGTTACTCGGCTTCACAAAAAGATAAGATGACCAATGAGCATCTACAACTGCAATTAAGCCATGTTATCGATTTATCAACGCGCTTCAACTTAGGCACCACCGTTTATCATAATGACTTTAGCCGTAACTGGTATAAGACCAGTAAAGTTGGACAAATGGAGATTGATGACAAAGGTAATTCAAAGGTTGTTTATCAAAGCTTGAGTAAAGGCTCACAGCTCGCTTCGGATTATGACCAAGGCCTTACCGACGAATTATATACGCAAGTAAAAGCTAATAACCGTGATTACTTATCACAAGGTATTCAAACGGTGTTAGATGCTGATTTTGATAGTCATCAAGTGAAATTTGGTATCCGTTACCATAAAGATGAAATGGACAGATACCAATGGGTTGATGAGTATTATATGGATGCAGATTACAATATGACCCTAACTGAAGCGGGTACTCCAGGTACTGATTCTAACCGTATCGATAGTGCCAGTGCCTTAGCGTTATTTGTTCATGATGAATGGACTGTCGGTAAATTTGTTGTTAATGCCGGTCTGCGTTATGAAGATATGGTTATTGAGCGTGAAGAGTGGGGCAAAAAAGATCCTGATCGTGATATGGCGCCAAAGCTAACCAAAAACACCGTCGATGTAGTCTTACCGTCATTAGCACTGACTTATCATTTAACCAATGAGTTGGTTCTAATTGGTGGAGTACAAAAAGGTTTTGCGCCGCCATCACCCGGTAATGACGATGCTACTAACGAAGAAAGTATTAACTATGAGTTAGGGGCGAGATACGGTAAAAATGCCTTTAATGGTGAAATGTTATTTTTCCTATCAGATTACGACAATATGCATGGTAACTGTACTGCTAGTCAAAACTGTGATGATGAAAATATTGGCGAGCAATATAATGCCGGCGCCGTTAAAATTACCGGTGTTGAATTTAAAGTCGGTTATGAATTTGATCTGGGTGATATAGCAATGCCTATTGATTTAACCTATACCCACACTCAAACTGAATTTTTAAACAGCTTTGACTCACCTTTTTGGGGTGATGTTAACGCCGGTGATGAATTCCCTTATGTCCCACAAAATCAATTTCAATTTGTAGTGGGTCTTGAAGGAGACAATTGGCGTACTAACATACTTGTTCGTTATACCGGTGAAATGCGCAGTGAAGCAGGAACGGGTGCTAGTGCAGAGAATATAGAGGCCCATACCGTGGTAGATTTTGTTGCCAGTTATGATCTTGCTAAAAATCAACAAGTACGCTTCAATATTGAGAATTTACTTGATGAAACTTATATGTCAACCCGTATGCACGGCTCTGTGATGGTAGGTAAACCATTAACGGTGTCTGTTGGTTATCAATATAATTTTTAATTAGTTAACGGTTAGTATTAAATTATAATCAAAGAAAAGCCCCAACAAGACTAACTTGTTGGGGCTTTTTTATTTTATGTGCTAAGTACTAAAGCCGTGGGCACTGGGCTAATATGCAACTAACACTCAACTGATATTAAACTAACATTCGATAATATTTACCGCTAAACCACCACGTGAAGTTTCTTTGTATTTAGTCTTCATATCATTACCCGTTTCCCACATGGTTTTGATTACTTTATCTAAAGAAACTTTTTGTGTGCCAGTACCGCGCAGGGCAAGACGTGAGGCGTTAATTGCTTTGACTGAGCCCATGGCATTACGCTCTATACATGGTACTTGTACTAAGCCGCCAACCGGATCACAGGTTAAACCAAGGTTATGTTCCATACCTATTTCAGCGGCATTTTCTACTTGTGGGGGAGTGCCACCCATAATTTCAGTTAATGCACCGGCGGCCATTGAACATGCAACACCAACCTCACCTTGACAGCCAACTTCAGCGCCAGAAATTGAGGCATTGGTTTTATATAAAATACCAATAGCAGCGGCAGTTAATAAATAGCGAACACAGTCCTCATCGGAAACTGGTTTTACAAATTTGTCGTAGTAACTAAGTACCGCTGGAATAATACCGGCAGCACCATTGGTTGGCGCGGTAACTACGCGGCTACCGGCGGCGTTTTCTTCATTTACCGCCATAGCAAATAAGTTAACCCAGTCCATCGCGGTCAAAGGATCGGTAGATTTTTCTACCAATAAAGAGCGATACAGCGCCGGGGCACGGCGAGCTAATTTTAAACCGCCAGGTAGAATACCTTCGGTGTTCATGCCGCGATCGACACTGGCTTTCATCGCGTCCCAAATTTCAATTAATTTAGTACGGATAGTCGCTTCATCATTTAAGCACTTTTCGTTATCCATCATAATGGTACTAAAACTTAGACCTTTAGTACTCGCTAAGGCTAATAACTCATCACCAGAGCTGAAAACATGAGGCCGCTTAATATTGGTATGAAGGGAAAGGGCTTTATCTTTTTCTTGTTCAAAATCACAGGCTTCAACAATAAAACCACCACCGATAGAGTAATACGTTTGCTCTAACAATAAGGTATCATTTTGATAAGCATATAAGGTCATGGCATTAGCATGAGCGGGCAGCGTTTTTCTCCTGTGATAGATAATAGCGGTATCTTTAGGGAAACTCACTTCGTGGCTGCCATTAAGTAATATTTTTTGACTAGCGACTACTTCAGCTAAGATTGTTTCTATTGATTCTACCGGAATGCCTTCGGGGGTTTGGCCGGTAAAACCGAGAATAACGGCTTTGCCAGTACCATGACCGATCCCTGTTTGCCCTAAAGAGCCAAACAATTCGCATCTAGCTCTGTCAACTTTAGTCAATAATTCTTGCTTAACTAATTCATCAACAAATAATTTTGCCGCTTTCATTGGGCCCACAGTATGTGAGCTTGATGGGCCTATGCCAATAGAAAACATATCAAATACACTGATCATATTATTTTACCTTTGCTCTGCTTTTGTAATACCACATGGCTTAAGCCACGTGGGTTAATACCAAGTACATTAATTAATTGACCACTTAGCGAGAATTAAAAGGCTTAGAGGCAAGGCATTGATTGAAGAGAATGGTTATTCCCTTATCGAAATCAATAACGACGCATGTAAGCCTTTTAAACTCGCCCTTTGGGAGTTTATTAGCGAACCAATAACGGCTCAAAATTAAAGAAATATAGAATAACTATGTTTAAATAATTTTGCTTGTTCTAAGCTCGCTAATACAACTCTAAGTTGACCAATTTATTAGTGTAATTGGTATATTCACACTATTCTTTAATTATAGACCTTAGAGTGCTCGAACAAGAAAACGAGGCAAACCAGGTTGCTCAATATAAAATTTGGATGTTTAAGTGATTATCCAAATAATAATTGTCTTTTTGTTTGAATAATGAAATTATTGTCGGTTGTTTTTACTTAGTGGTAATTTTAGCTGAAAGTTATCAGATAGAGAAACAAAATAATCGCCTAAACCAGAACTAAATGCGCTAACCAAGGGAAATATTAGGGGATGGCTCGGATAATAATTAATTTAGATGAGCGACTAAATCTTTGAGCATTACCGCGGTCGCACCCCATATATGGTAGTGCTTGTAGGGTAAAAAATGCACATTGTGTTGTTTGCCACCTTTATGAGCAACAAAAACATGATGGTCTTGGGTGGTTAAAAAGTGCTGTAGTGGCACTTGAAATATTTCAGCCACTTCATTTTTATCTATTTTATAAGTTTGTGAGCTAGCAACAATAGCGACCACAGGAGTAACGTGAAAACCGCTAATGGTTTCATAAGGCGGTAGCTGCCCAACGACAGTGATGGCTTGGCGAGATAAACCAATTTCCTCGAAAGTTTCTCTAAGCGCGGTATCTATTATAGATTTATCGCTTTGCTCTACCTTACCGCCGGGGAAACTCACTTGTGATGGGTGATGTCTTAAATGACTAGCGCGTTTAGTTAATAAAACTTGCAAACCTTCACCCTTGTCAGACTCAACCAAAGCAATAAGCACAGCTGCAGATCTAAGCGGCGATGAGTGTTGATAATTATGCTCAGACTCAACCAACTGCAATAAATTAAAGCGTAATAGAAATTCATCTTTGGTCATAGGCGTACAACTTATCGCTTTATCAAAAAGAGGCAACGAAGAGCCTAGTTAGTTCAGACATTCCAGCTGAATACAGTCTCTTCAAGTTAACTGGGTATAACTTAAGGCATAACTTAAGGCATAACTTAAGGCATAACTTAAGCCTACACCTGATTGAGCTTTGATAATACCGGTAAAATGCAATTAACTTTATCAAAGGTTTCTTGATACTCACTCATCGCGGTTGAGTCGGCAACTAGGCCGCCACCAGCCCAGCAATGAATAGTCTTGTTACCGTTAGGCACGGCATTAGTAAACGGCTCATTTGGCTGACAAATTAAAGTACGAATGGTAATACTGGTATCCATAGTGCCACAATTAGAAAGGTAGCCAATTGAACCACAATAAACACTGCGGCGATGTGGCTCTAACTCTTCAATTATTTCCATCGCGCGTATTTTAGGGGCGCCGGTAATTGAGCCACCCGGAAAGGCACCGCGTAATAAATCGGTAGCATGCTTATCACTAGAAAGTATGCCTTCAACCGTACTCACCAAATGATGCACTGCAGGAAAACTTTCAATATCAAAAAGTTTAGGAACTTTTACCGAGCCGGCTTGGCAACTTCTGCTGATGTCATTACGCAGTAAATCAACAATCATCAAATTTTCAGCATTGTCTTTAGTCGAGTGTCTTAAGATTGCTGCGTTTTTAGCGTCTTGTACTTTATCATCACTGCGTGGCATGGTGCCTTTAATCGGCTTGCTTTGCACTTTACCTTGTGAAAGTTGTAAAAAACGTTCCGGTGAAACACTCAAAATGGCAGCATTGTCTAAACGAATAAAAGCTGAGAAGGGCGCTTTGTTGGCTTCTTTAAGGGCTAAGTAAGCTTCGAATTCGTCACCTTGATACTGAGCGCTAAAACGCTGGGCGAGATTAATCTGGTAACAATCGCCGCTTAATAGGTATTCCTGTACTTGTTTGAATTTTTCAATATAACTGGCTTTATCCATATTGGCTTGCCAAGTCGTATTTAACTGAAAACTACCGCTACTCGCTTTACTGACTCGGTGGCTTAAATTAAGCAATGATGTCTCAAGCTCAATACGATCACTGTCAGGGCAAACTAGGTGAAATATTTCTGAGTGCTTATCATAAATAACCGCTTTTTTATAAAGACCTACCGCCATCTCGGGCAAGTTAATATCTTGTTTGGCCAAGCTAGGCAGTTGCTCAAAACGTCGGCCTAAATCATAGGCGAAATAACCTAAAGCGCCACCTAAAAAGGGTAAGAATTCATGGGTATTATCGGGCGTGTTAAATAAT
The DNA here is from genome assembly GCF_000378625.1 of Colwellia piezophila ATCC BAA-637. Lineage (GTDB taxonomy): Bacteria > Pseudomonadota > Gammaproteobacteria > Enterobacterales > Alteromonadaceae > Colwellia > Colwellia piezophila. The sequence goes on from NZ_KB905160.1 coordinate 260,932, forward strand.
TTAGCCTGTAGTTCTTTAAGTAATAATAATGGATCTTCAGTACTTATTTCACTTAAACCTTTATCAGGCAAGGAAATCTCAGTATCAAGGCCTTGTGTGGTTAAGGTTGCGATAGGGTGCCACACTAAAATATCAAAGCGACTATCAACGTGATCGCTATTGCCTGAGTCTAACCACATTGCCCAGGGCTGATCAGCAAAGTGACTAAATATTGATTCGGTGCTAGTACCGCTTTTTAGCTCCAGTTCTTTAGCTGAGATAACAGGGGCTTGGTATGTGTCAGGTATAGTCTTGAACAAGGCTTTTTTCACTTAAGTATTCGCTAGTTAAATAGTACATATCAGTGATTTGCTCTGGCAGCACTTTCAATAGCGGGTTATTATATATAATAGAGTTATTATAACTTTCAACTACCCAGTATTAAAGGGTATTAAAGAATATTAAAGAATATTAAAGAATATTAAAGCTAGGGACTATTGAACTTTCAATTTAGTCTCTGCTATCAGCTAATTTTAGAGTTAACAAGGCGGAAAGAGTGTATATGTAGTCACTCAGGACAATGTGCTCCTGCATTGTCTATTAAGCTACATCCGTGTAGCGTTACCTGAACGATTTTCAACGATGATAACTTGAAAATTAGCTATAGCCCTTCGGGTTGCGCTTGAAAAAGCGTCACTCTTTGTTTTTTAATATGCATTTGGAAAAACCAAACATTATATTAAATGCCTCAATTGCCACATTTTCAAGGGCAACAGAGGCTAAACCTGAAAGTACAACAGTCCCAAAGAGAGCACTATGGCCATCATTAAACAGCAAGACTTAATCGACAGTATTGAAGATGCACTGCAATATATTTCTTATTATCATCCGATTGATTTTATTCAGGCACTAGAAAAGGCCTACAACAAAGAAGAATCAAAAGCGGCGAAAGACGCAATCGCGCAAATTTTGATTAACTCACGTATGTCGGCGACAGGTAAACGTCCAATCTGTCAAGACACTGGCATTGTGACCTGTTTTGTTAAAGTAGGTATGGCCGTTCAGTGGGATAAGACTGACATGACAGTTCAACAAATGGTTGATGAAGGTACGCGTCGTGCGTATTTAAATCCTGATAATCCATTACGTGCCTCTATCGTTTCAGATCCTGCCGGCGCACGTACAAATACTAAAGACAATACGCCAGCGGTTGTACATATAGACCTAGTTGCCGGTAATGAAATTGAAGTAATGATTGCCGCTAAAGGCGGCGGTAGTGAAAATAAAGCTAAAATGGTGATGTTAAACCCATCAGATTCGATTGCTGATTGGGTGGTTAAAACCTTGCCAACAATGGGCGCAGGTTGGTGTCCACCAGGTATGTTAGGCATAGGTATTGGGGGCACAGCTGAAAAAGCTGGTTTATTAGCCAAAGAGAGCTTAATGGAGCCAGTAAACATTCAAGACCTAATTGAACGTGGTCCCCAAAACGCTGAAGAAGAATTACGCCTTGAGATTTTTGACCGGGTAAATAAATTAGGTATTGGCGCACAAGGCTTAGGTGGCTTAACGACGGTCGTTGATGTGAAAATAAATACCATGCCTACCCATGCCGCGTCTAAACCTGTGGTTATGATCCCAAATTGTGCTGCTACCCGTCATATTCATTTCCACCTTGATGGCTCAGGCCCTGCTGATTTAATACCACCTAAACTTGAAGAGTGGCCAGAAATCACTTGGGAAGTGGGTGAAAATGTTCGCCGTGTAAATGTTGATGGATTGACTAAAGCTGACATTAGCGAGTGGAAAACCGGCGAAACGGTATTACTTAGCGGTACTATTTTAACCGGTCGTGATGCCGCCCATAAACGTATTCAAGATATGTTAGCTAAAGGTGAAAAACTGCCGGTAGACTTCACCAACAAGTTTATTTATTACGTCGGTCCAGTAGATGCCGTTGGAGATGAAGCAGTAGGGCCAGCGGGTCCAACTACGGCAACACGTATGGATAAATTTACTGAGATGATGTTAGCAGATACCGGTCTTTTAGGCACAATCGGTAAAGCTGAACGTGGCGCTGCGACGTGTCAAACCATTAAAGAGCATAAGTCAGTGTACTTAATGGCGGTAGGTGGCGCGGCTTACCTTGTTTCTAAGGCAATCAAAAAAGCGAAAGTAGTTGCCTTTGAAGATATGGGTATGGAAGCTATTTATGAATTTGAAGTAGAAGATATGCCAGTAACCGTTGCTGTTGATAGCACCGGCGAATCAGTGCATGTAACAGGCCCTGAAATTTGGAAAGTTAAAATCCAAGAAGCACAAACCAAGGCTTAGTCGTTTAAAATAGATATTTTTAACGACTAAAAAAGAGCGCTTACCGCGCTCTTTTTTTATGCCTTAAATTTTATTTCTTAGTGCTTGGTTTTTCTATGAAGGATCTTCATAGTTATTGGCATAACAATATAAGAAATTATCGGCACAATAATAGCGACAACAATGCACACTTGTAACAGCTGATTTTCGGGTAAATATGGACCAAGCCATTGCGGGATAAAATACACCAAAGGCACAAGCGTTATATAGTTAATCAGTGCTATTAGGTGTTTATTGGCTGGTTTCATAAATGACTCCTGCTTAATGCTTAATGCTTAATGCTTAAAGATAAGTGCATAATTAAACGTTCGGCCATGTAGGGTAATGGTTTACCTGACATGGCTATTCGTTCACTAAAGATAGCTAAGGATAGCTTGAGCTCTATTTAGCGTGGCTAATGACAATTATTTCTACGTCGCTAGTGGCGACAATGTCGGTTTTATAACTGCGAATTAAATCGCCATCTTCAGCGTTAAAACTATTATTTTCATCACTAAACTCAGCCGTGCCATTACTGACATAAGCTAGAATTTCTTCATTAAAAGTGATTGATTCACCTGATGTTAAACGCACGACATCTATGGTTGTTTTACTAGCAAAAGTTTGCTTTTGATCGTGCGAACCACCGAGATCTTTACTGCCATGCTCTTTACTTCCATATATTCGCGTAACACCTTTGTCAGGTAATGAGTAATGTTCATAACCAGCGGCTTGTCCCGCTACTTCAGGTAATACCCATAACTGCAACATGCGGTTTTTGGTGTTATCAGGGTTTTTCTCGTTATGTGAGAAACCTTCGCCACCCGCACGTTGCACTTGCACTTCACCAGTATTCAAGCTTTGGCCATGCTCTAACGAACCTTCATGACTTACTCGACCTGACATCATGATTGAAATGACATCAATCTCTTTATGAGCATGCATATGTGTTTCGCCATGGGGATTAAACTGTGCATCAGCAAGGTAAACAAAGTTGCCGATACCATCAAAAGTGTTTGGCGCTTTACGGGCACCAAAAACGCGGCGGTCTGTTACTAATCTGTGCTCGGTTAATCCGGCAAAGCCACCTAAAGGTAATGATTTTCTGCTAAGTACTTGCATGTGATGCTCCTAGTTAATTTGTTTAAACTGCTTAAGTTATTTCAGTGATTGCAATAATAGGACTTAGTTATTGTTTGATAAATACCTATTAGTTGATAAGATAATCTCAATATCAACAACAATATATTGTCGACTTTACCTGCCTAAGCTGACGTACTTGAAATAAGGTTAGATGAAATAAAGTGGAGTGACGTTAAAGCGAGATAGTTATGGAACATGATTTAAATGACATGATGGTTTTTTTGGCGGTAGTTGAGACGGGCAGCTTTACTTTAGCGGCTGACAGGCTCGGTATTCCAAAAGCAAATGTTAGCCGAAAAGTTTCTCGTCTTGAGCACAGATTAAGTGTCATCTTGTTGGAGCGTTCGACACGTTCACAACATTTAACAGAAGCCGGGCGCCGCTACTTAACACACTGCAAACGCGTTCATGAAGAACTTGATTTAGCAACGGCCTCAGTATGCGAATTACTGCACAGTTATAAAGGCGATATCAAAGTCGGCGCATCAGTTGCTACCGGCCAACAAATTTTACGGCCGGCGCTGGGTAAGTTTATGCATCAATACCCTGAGCTGAAAGTACAACTTAATTTAGTTAATCGTCGTGTAGATTTTATTGAGGAAGGTTTTGATGTCGTCATTCGTATCGGTCAACTAAAAGACTCGATGTTGATTGCTAAAAAGCTCGGCAGTGTATCCCGTGGATTATTCGCTAGCCCGGCCTATTTGGCTAAAAATGGTAAACCTGAAACGGTATCACAACTAGCCTCGCATCAATTACTGGTAATGAACGCAATCAGTAATACCGTTAATCATGATGTAAAAGTAAACTTGTTATCCAAACAGGGGGAGTCGTTTACTTTAGCTTGCCAACCAAGGTTGTTAGTTGATGATTTTGCTATGCTCAAGCAAGCTATAGTTGATGGCTTAGGCATTGCGGTATTACCTGATTATATGAGTAAAAGGGAAGTTGGCGCAGGTGAATTAGTTAATATACTGCCAGACTGGGGCATGGCAGCCGTGGATATTTATGCACTTTACCCAAAACATCGCGCTAAAATCCCAAAAGTGAAAGCCTTCCTTGATTTTGTTAGTGAGCTGTATGGTGAGGCACTTAAGCCGTAGTGTGGTTTATAAGCTCTATTAACTGACGGTATAGTTGTTGGGATTTTGAGCCATGAAGCATTGTCAAATATTCAATGACCATTTTTTGCTCTTATTTTGTTAATGCTTAGTTTTATTTTAGTTAGATTTTTGCTCGTTTTACTTAGGTTTTACTTAACCTTTAGTTACCAAAATGACTCTTGCTATAGCCCTCAGTCAAAATAGTGTTCATGTGTACACGACTAAAGAAAGTGCCGCTGTAAGCTTTAACCTCGATAAAATTTGATGTGCTACGCTTATAAAAACTAATCACAATATAACGCTAATATGATTTTACGACGCTTAATGGCGCATATTAATGAGCAAAACTGGTTTATTGTTTGGCTTGATGTCTCAGTGGTGATGGTCGGTATTTTTCTTGGTATGCAAGTGACCAATTGGAATGAAGATAGAAAAGAGAATGACTTGCGGCGAATTTATAATGAACGACTTATTGTCGACTTTAATAATGAACGAAAAGGTGCGCAAGCAAGAGTTGATTATTTTAGCGGCACGCAGTTGTATGGCTACCAAGCTTTAAATTACTTGGAACAGTCAAGTTCACAGCGAAAACCAAGCGCCGATATTATTATCGCCTTTATGATGGCTAGCGGCCGATGGGAAAACTCCAGTAACCAGAATACTTATAATGAGTTAATTAATAGTGGTCGTATTAACTTATTAGGCAACTTTACTTTGAGGGATGTAATAAACCAATACTATAGTGATAATACCACGAGGATGGTTGAATTTGCCCGCATGAGTGCCTACTTTATTACCATCCGGTCAATTATTCATCCCATTATTCAAGAAGAAATCTTAAATAGCTGTGAAGAAATAGACGGTGTTCTTCAGGTAATAATCCATATTAAACCCTCATGTCATATTGAAATAAGTCCTGAAACGATAGCGCAGACGATTAAAGAAATAACAGACCATCCGACGTTGAAGTCAGAGCTTAATTACTTAATATCGCAATTGAGATATAACAATGCCCTCTACTTCGAACAAATCTCATCAGCAAGTTATTCTTTAAAGCTGCTGACAGCTAAGGAGCTTTAAAGAACTGTTGAGCCTACTCGTCTTTATTATTTAGCTGTCGGTGTTGTAATGGATTATTAAAAAATAGAATACCCTGTTTTGGTGGTAAATAGCTCTAACGCTTTTGTGCCAACTAATGAGTTGCCTGATTCATTCAGTGCCGGTGAATAAACTGCAATAGCCATTACTCCAGGCACAACGGCGACAATGCCGCCTCCTACGCCGCTTTTACCCGGTAAGCCAACACGAAAAGCAAAATCCCCCGATGCATCATAGTGACCACAGGTTAGCAATAATGAATTAATACGTTTAGCTTGCGTAGAGTTAATCAGCTGTTTTTTTGAAATAGGGTCAGTACCATCGTTGGCTAAATACAACATGGAGCGAGATAATTGTTGAGCATTCATCACAATCGAGCAGTGTTTAAAATAGGTTTTCAATACTTCAATGATACCATTGTCAAAGTTACCGAAACTTTTCATCAAACCCGCTAAGGCCAAGTTCCTATAGCCATGCTCCATTTCAGATTGAGCGACAACCTCATCAACAGTTATATTGCTATCGCCACTGCATTCATGGATAAAGCTTAGGATCTTATCAAAAGCTTTAGTCTCACTGGAAAAATGAGAAACTAAACTATCACAAACAACAATAGCGCCGGCGTTAATAAAAGGGTTGCGAGGAATGCCAGCCTCATATTCTAACTGTACTAAGGAGTTGAATGGATTACCGGAAGGCTCTCGCCAAACACGTTTATATAAGCCGTCCTGATAGGCACGCAGTGCTAGCGTATAAGTAAAAACCTTAGAGATGCTTTGAATGGAAAAGGCGGTTTGGTACGAGCCAACGCCAAATTGTTGACCGTTATTTAAGGTGATTGCCATACCAAATTGCATCGGATCAACATTCGCCAGTGCAGGAATATATGTAGCAACCTTGCCTTGTCCAAGTAAAGGCGCCACTTCCTGATGGATCTCACTTAATACGTCTTTTAGTTCCATAAATAAGCCTATTAAATACCATTAATAAAAAGTGCTAAAGCAAGTGCCAATGTCACTTTATCACTGTGATGGCTCTTTATAGCGCTAAAATAACGCCATTGACAAGACAAAATTGTTCAAAGCCATATTATTTACTCTTTAAGGGAGGCTATTACTATTGTTTGTGGTCATAATATTATAAAAATTATAACTTTTAGCTTTTTAATGCAGAGACCAAAAATGAGCTACACTTTTAATCTATGCTTTAAATTTATAGTAATAATACGGTGATAACGGGCAAGAATATCTGCAGCAGTGTTCTAAAGAGTATTGAGGAGTAATTAAGATGAAAGTTAATTTATCAATCAAGCATCGTATTATGGTTATGGTTATGCTAGCCGTTGCTATACAGTGTCTTACTACAGGCATAATACTATCGCAATTAATCTCCATTGAGCATCATGTTAAATCCGTAGCCAGCACACACATTCCCATTACCAAAGCGGTCACCTCGTTAACAGAGCACCAGTTAGAGCAAGAAATATACTTTGAACAGGCTTTTCGCTTTGCTTTAGCTATCGCCACTGAGCCCAAAGCAAGCGCACACTATAGTGCTGCGGTTAAGCACTTTAACAGTTTAAATAAAAAGATCGACAACGAATTACAGGCAATAGAACATTCACTTGTTCAAGCAAAAAGTCATGCTGAAGAACAGGTGGCCATAGATGAATATGCCAAGCTTTTAGTTGATATCAAACTACTAGAACACCAGCATGAAAACTGGGCTAAACACGCGCAAGCGGTTTTTGTGGCATTAGAGCTGCACAACTTTCATCAGGCTGAGCTGTTAAGCGAAAAAGTTGAAGATGAGGCTCTAGAGCTAACTCAGCATGTTGAAGCGGTCTTAGCTGAAATTGAGCGTTTTACCGAAGAGGCAGTAATAAAAATAGATGAAGAAGCTATCAACCTTGAGTATATTGCTTTAGCTGCAGTGGCAGCTAGTGTACTTGTTAATATAATGAGCGCTTGGCTGGTTATTAAGGCCGTGCAAAAGGGTTTGAACAAAGCAGTAAACTCATTAGAAAATATTGCCCATGGTGATTTAGAGCAACATGTTGTAACAGACGAGCCAGGAGAAGTAGGGCAAATGCTTGAACATATGGAGACCATGCGATCGAGTATTTGTCTTATTTTAACCAAGGTCAATGACTCGACCAATGATGTGCAACAAACGGCTGAGGTATTAGCGCAAGCAAATAACAAGGTGCAAGATAATTTAGCAAATCAATTTCAACAAATTGATTTGGTGGCTACGGCAATTAATGAGTTGTCTTCAACCGCACAAGAAGTGGCAAAAAACACCAACAGTACCCTAGAGTTAACAGAAGCCGCCTCAACAAGCTCTCAGCAAAGTCAGCAGGTAAATTTACAGGCCATGGAGCAAATTAGGCAACTGGTAGAAAGTTTATCAGACAGTGGAGAGGCGCTTACTAAGCTAGAAAAGAACAGTGAAAAAATAGAGTCAGTATTGGAAGTCATCAAAGGTATTGCCGATCAAACCAATCTTCTCGCGCTTAATGCCGCGATAGAAGCCGCCAGAGCAGGGGAGCAAGGCCGAGGTTTTGCTGTTGTTGCCGATGAAGTGAGAAACTTAGCGCAACGTACACAAGAGTCAACTAAAGAAATTGAACAAATGATTGAGCAGTATCGTTCGGGTGCACATAGCGCGGTGGTGGCTATGGATCATAGCCGAGAGCTTAGTGCCAAAACCATAGAGTTCTCTGAGCGCTCAAATGCTTTAATGGCCGATGTTAATGAAGCGATTAGTAGTGTTAATGATATGTCCACCCAAGTGGCGACCGCAGCGGAGGAACAACACTGCGTGGTTGAAGAAATAAATAACAATATCACCCAAGTTAATGATGCCTCCCATGAGAACAAGTTGGAGATTGATCGGGCTGTGGAAGCAACCACTCACTTACAGTCTACCTCGCATGAGTTACATGAGGAGATGAGTGAATTTAAACTTGAAAAAAAATAGTGATAGTTATTCGTTACCGTTAAGGACTAGTAAGTTGGCCTCAAACAAAGGTTACCAGAGTAAGTAGCTAGATACTCTATCAAGGTTTCAATGTATTCGATTATCAAGGCAAAACGTTTATGAATAACGGGTTATTTATCGACGCTTTAACGCTGAGAATAGGATAAAGGGCAATCTTGAGAAAGTGCTGCTTATCCAGAGTTCAGCTTACTTAGCAAGGTACTTTTTAGGTGAGCAACCAAGTTGTTTTTTAAAGCCAGTAATAAATGCTGAGGTTGATTCATACCCTAGTTCAAAGGCAATATCTACCAGTGGCGTATTGCTGTTAAGTAATTCTAATGACTTTAATATCCGCAATTTTTGTTTCCATCGACTAAAACCCATGCCGTAATTTTTATTAAATAAGCGATTTAGTGTCCGACTTGAGGCGCCAACCTTAAGTGCCCATTGCTCTATGGTTAATTTATTCGCGGGTTCTTGATTCAGAGTTTCAATAATAGGTAATAGCCTTTTATCTTGAATAGTTGGCATAAAGAGCTGGTTACTTTTCGCCATGGTTAAGCGGTCGATTAACACTAAAATAAAACGCTGTGTTTGCGCTGTTTCTTGATAATCTTCTGGCCAGCTTGATATTTCCAATATCAATGCTTTTAATAAGGGGTCAATCGTTAACGGCCGTACTTTATTACCGAGCACCTCACTCAGTACTGGATCGATATATAAGCTACGATAGCTGACCTTGTTTTTACAAAAATGCTGATGCGCCATACCTGGGGGTAACCAAAGAGCTTGCTCGGGGGGAATAACAAAAATACCCGCATCGGTTTCAATGTGCATAACGCCCACACAAGAATAAGATAGCTGTGACCAAGGATGAGAATGGCTAACAATTTGAGTCATGGGCTCAAATTCTGCAGAGGTAGGTAATACCGCTCGGGGTAAGCTTGGGTAAAGTCGGCTAGGGCTTTGTTTATGCCAAGTTGATTTTGTCTGAATTGATAAACTAACTGTCATAATTGTCGCTATTGGTCATGTTGAAATCATCATATAATGACCTCTCTAGCGGCACAAGTTGAACTTCATAAGAGAACTATCATTATTTGGTACTGCTTACCTAGTTTTAATTACCAATAGCCAGTAGCTTAGAGTCGCTGTTTAAGACAAGGGATCAGTATGGAAAAATCATCAATAGCACAAAAAAACACAGAAAAATTAACGTCAACTTTAGCTGGGCCGGGTAATAAATGGCAAAGTCCTTTTGCTTTTTTAGCCATTGCCAGCATTATTATGTCTATAACCTTTGCTGGTTGGATGGCCATGCTCAATAATTTTGTTATTGAACAGGCTGCTTTTACCGGTGCAGAAATAGGACTATTGCAATCGTTGCGCGAGATCCCCGGATTTTTAGCTTTTACTACCGTGTTTGTCTTGCTCGTTTTTACTGAACAAGTTTTTGCCTTAATTTCCCTGTGTGTATTATCAATAGGTGTTGCTATTACCGGGTTATTTCCCAGTATTTATGGCCTTTATGCGACTACGGTATTGATGTCTATCGGTTTCCATTATTATGAAACCATCAATACCTCATTAAGTTTACAGTGGTTTAAAAAAGAAGAAGCAGCAGCAAAGCTAGGTCAGTTGATGTCGATTAAGTCAGCCGCTTCGCTCACCTGTTATGCATTAATCTGGTTAGGATTTAGTGTTTTTTCTACTAGTTACCAAGTGATGTATTTGTTTTTTGGCCTGAGCGGACTACTACTGACCTTGTGGCTGGCATTTGCACTGCCTAAATTCCCGATGGAACATGCACAACACAAAAAGATTATTTTAAGAAAGCGTTATAGCTTGTATTACTTACTGACTTTTTTAGCGGGGGCGCGCCGACAAATATTTGTCGTCTTTGCCGGGTTTTTAATGGTTGAGAAGTTTGGCTATAGTGTGCAAGAAATCACAGTTTTGTATATGATAAACCATGTTATTAATTTCTTTCTAGCGCCTAAAATAGGACTTTGGATAGCAAGGGTTGGAGAACGAAAAGCCTTAACCTTTGAATATCTAGGCTTAATTACCGTATTTGTTGGTTATGCTTTGGTTGAATCTGCCAATATTGCCGCAGTGCTTTATGTCATTGACCATCTGTTTTTTGCTATGGCCATAGCCTTAAAAACTTATTTCCAAAAAATAGCCGATCCAAAAGATATTGCTTCAAGTGCTGGCGTTAGCTTTAGCATTAATCATATCGCTGCAGTTGTTATACCGGCGAGTTTTGGTTTAGTTTGGCTATATGATAAATCGATGGTGTTTTATGCCGGAGCGGCTTTTGCTTTACTTTCGTTGACGGCAAGTCAGTTTATTAAAACCGCCAAACCAATGGCCGAGAGTGAACAATATAACGCTAAGCTAACTGAGTAGTGCAGCAAATAGCGAAGCGAAAAGTAGTTGATAACCAGCCTGTTGGCTGGTTTTTTGTTGGTGCGACTAAGCTGTTTATTAACGTATAATCCCAACTAAATAGTGCGACAGTTAATTGCCTAGTGCGGCTTTTAAAAACTGATAAAAGCACTGAATACGGGCACTGTGTTTTAAATCTTTATGATAAACGAACCAAATGCTCTCATCTTTATTGGGAATATCTAAGTCCATATTTACTATTGATGGATTCAAACGCGCTTGGTGCTCACCTAGAGGACCAATGCCTATACCGGCAACGACTGCATCATGAATATCAGGGAAGTGGTTACTTTGAAACACTATTCTATTTTTATCTATTTTATCAACTATGTAGCTAACAAACGGAATACGGTATTTTTCCGGTGTCGGTAGTGCCCAATTGTGCTGATTAAACTCATCTACTGAGTTTGGCTTGCCATATTCATCGACATAACTTTGTGACGCATAATAAGCCGTCCGTAATTGACTCAGCTCTTTAACTACAAGGTCAACACCCGAAGGGCTAGGGCCTGCTCGTAAGGACACATGAGCAGCACCAGAGTCTAGCGGGATAATGTCATCAGTAGAAATAAGTTTAAGGCGAATCTTAGGGTATTGCTCTCTAAATGCTTTTAATGCTGGCGTTATAACCGGAGAGAATGAACTCACCGTTGTGATCCTAAGTTCGCCACTAATATCCCCTTCGACATTTTGCAATTTATTTTCTAAGCTGGAAAACTTGGCCAACATTTCCGGCATTTCATCCATTAACAAGTAACCAGCATCGGTAAGTTTATAGCCACGCTGGTGGCGAATAAATAGTTTTACTTCCAGTGCTTGCTCTAATTGATTTATGCGCCTTAATACCGTGGCATGATTTATTCTAAGGGATATGCCCGCTTGGCTTAAACTGCCATCAATAGCGACCTGGTAAGCTATTTTATAATCATCCCACGAAATATCTTTCAAGACAGCGCTCTCCATTTAGGGTGCAGTTACTATTATGAGTTGTGCATATTTGCACAACAGTTTCGCATTTATTGGTATTTTTTAATAGGCTTTAGTTCGATATAGTAGCGTTAACGTTGATGGTGACTTTGGTAGTTAAAGTTAACAGGGTTGGCCATAGCGAGCTAACTAACTAAAATAGATAAATAAAAAGCGAAAGAGAAAATAGTATGAGTACGAGCATAATAAAGAACACCGAAAATAGTTATGGCCTAGTTGCCATTGCTCTGCATTGGGTGATGGCGCTAATTATATTTTCCCTATTTGGCCTAGGCTTATACATGGTAGAGCTGACTTATTATGATGCTTGGTACAAAGGCTCACTCGATTTACATAAGAGTATTGGTATGACTTTGTTCATTATTTTTATGCTGAGAGTTTTTTGGCGAATGGTAAATGTCACACCAAAAAATGCAGATCAATCTGTCAGTAAGTTAGCAGTCAATGCAGCACATTATGCTCACCTTGCACTTTATGCCCTGATGGCGTTTTTGATGATAGCGGGTTATTTGATTTCGACCGCCGATGGCCGAGCAATTGATGTTTTTGGTCTGTTTTCAGTGCCGGCAATGCCGATTAGTTTTACTAACCAAGAAGATATCGCCGGCAATATTCATGAAATACTTGCTTGGACATTAATTATATTTAGTGTCGGTCATGGCCTGGCGGCCTTTAAACATCACTTTATCAATAAAAATAATACCTTAGTGCGGATGCTAAAAGTATCTGGCAGTAATAACAGCACAACTAAATCAATAACTAAACGTTAAATAATCCAATTAACTCAATCAAAAAACTTACTATTAATTAACTTTATATTAGTAAAAAGACAAGGAATATCACATGAAAAAGACACTATTAACAACCCTAATTACCACCACTTTATTGGCTAGCTCACTATTTGTCAGCTTAGCTGCTAGTACAGCGCAAGCGGCAAATTATAAAGTAGACGTAAAAGGCGCCCATGCTTTTGTCCAGTTTAAAATAAAACATCTTGGTTATAGCTGGCTATTAGGGCGTTTTAATACCTTTGACGGTGACTTTACCTATGATGAGCAAGCACCTAACAAGGCAAAAATTAATATAGAAATTGATACCCGCAGTTTAGATTCGAATCATGCAGAACGTGATAAGCATCTTAAAGGTAAAGATTTTTTAGATGTTAGCCGCTTTCCAAAAGCAACATTCATCAGCCAAAGCATTAAATTTAGTGATAAAGAAAAGGCTGTGGTAACCGGAGAATTTACCTTAAAAGGTGTGACTAATACCATTTCCTTCCCTATCGTTAAAATTGGTGCAGGGCAAGATCCTTGGGGCGGTTACCGTGCCGGATTTTCAGGTACAGTAAGTTTAAAACTTAGCGATTACGGTATTACTTATAATTTAGGTCCAGCATCTACTCATGTAGAAATGGCTTTGCATATTGAAGGGGTGCGTATTTAGCGAACCAGCTTGGGTATATATTTTAAAAGCCAGTTTATAACTGGCTTTTTTATGCTACTTCGAATAAAAACAGTTTGATAAATAGCTGCTGAATTTATCTCAACATCATTATTGCCGCCTATTATTCCCCCTGCATTGCATTTTGCAAAACAGTTGCAATTTGAGCAACTACTGCCAACAACTATCTACTCAAATAAAAACATAATTCTGCTAAGAGGCAGATAAATAAAGTGATATATAAAAATAAACTGATGAGTTTTACTTTGGTATACCAATTGCAACCTAGCTATTACTCAGCATTAACCCAATTTTAGATCTATAGAGTCAGTGTCTATTTATTATTTACTTTTATATTTCCAGGGTAAGGAGATCATATGTTAAGAGAAAAGAGTATCCTCATCGTTGATGATGAAGAAGGCGTTAGACAAACGCTTAAAAGAGGTATCCATCGCCAGTTTAATAAAGGCTGCAAACGAGTATCAATTAGCGAGGCCGGTAACGGTAAAGAAGCTATAGCCATCGCTAACAACTTTCCTCCCGATTTAATTCTTATGGATATTCGCATGCCGGTTATGGATGGATTAAAAGCTTGCCAAATTTTAAGAAGTGATAGTAAATTTGCCTCTACCATGATCATTATGCTGACCTGCGAAATAACCGAAGAAAGTGCTGGTTTACTCTCGGGCGCAGATGATTACATCATAAAGCCCTTTGATATAAAAACCTTACTCATTCGTATCGAAAGAGGCCTATTTAAACAAGGAGCAATGGGTCCAGTCTCCTATGCGGAAAGCGATGGTGTTTTATCTAAAAATTACTTTGTAGAAAGTTGGTTAAATTATGAAATAGCCAGAGCAAAACGTTATCAACACCCTTTAAGTTTACTGTTAGTAAAAATTGAATCAATAAATGACAAACAAGGAGCTAAAAGTAGGGACTTAGAAGTGATAAAGCTATTAAAACGTAGGGCATCTGATCCCTTGATAAAGTGGGGTGAGAAGACCTTTGCTATTTTACTGATTGAAACCTGTGCCGAAGATGCAGTTTTACTTGCTAAGCGTATCATCTGGTTAGTTCAAAAAAGTCCAAATCTTTCACCGCCTAATTTAGGTATTGCTAACTTAGAAGACACCTTTACTGATGATTTAATTATCAATGCCGAGTACTCCTTAGCGGCTTCAATAGCTAGCGGAAATGTTGTCCTTAATAGGTTGGCGGTAAGTTTGTAAACCCTAATTTATATTGGTTGCTTTTTATTCGATAACTTATAAATCTTTATGTGCTAGTAGGGGGAGCTATGAAACCTTTGTCATCTATTTTTGTAGGATTGTTTTTAACGTTTGTATTGCTAACTTGGTCAGTGCATTGTTATGCCACTTTTACCCAAAACCTCAGATGGAGTATAGATGGCAGTGCACGCTTGAACCATAACCAAGCTTTAGATAATACTAGTCGAATTTATGCTTTAGGTTTAGATACCCATAAAGTCTTTACGTACGCCAATGGTGATATTGGTTATGGCGTAGCGCAGGTTTACTGGACTAAATTATCTAACCATATACCTGTACCTTTTTTATTTACTTCTAAAGATGATAGTGAGTTTATTATCAGAGAGGCGCACCTCAATTTTACTGCGGGTCCCAACTGGTTGCCTAATGTTCGAGTCGGTCACTTTACTTTACCTTTCGGCTTGGAAGAGAGTATTGATACCAATGGTCGCTTACTTGATTACTATCATGGTAAAAACTTGGGCACAAAGCTCGATTGGGGGCTTAGCCTCAACAAAGTAATAAGACAAATAGAATATAACGTGAGTTACACCCTCGGTGGTAAAGACAAGGCAAAATCAGTTGACGGCTCTTATGCGGTCACCGGGCGAATAGGTTCATTAAGTCATCTTGACTTTGTGCTTGGTTTATCCATTTTTGATGGCAAGATTGATAATGTATCAAGACAAAGGTTGGCACTCGATTGGCAGTATTACTGGGGTACATGGGGACTCTTAGGTGAGTTAGCATTAGGTAAAGATAATAAACAACCACAGGGATGGCAAAACGAAAAGTACAATTTAGTTGAGCTAAATAAATCCGCCGTTAATGAGCAACTAAAATTATATGGCCAGTTCATCATTAGGGATAAGGAATTTCAAGCAAGTGCAAATAAACTAATCAATATTGGCTTTAGTTATCAATTTAATACTCAGTTAGAGTTTAGCATGTCCGGGGGGCTGCAAATTAATAGCCCAGCAAGCGGTAAAAAACAACAATTGGCTAGAGCGCAAATAAGGTATAGGTACTAATTATGAACAAACTTCATATGGTATTAGCACTGACTTTACTCGTACTGCTATTACTACCTGGAAAGGTTAACGCCATCGCTTATTGCTCCTTACGTGACCCGGTTGCGCAAATAGCACAGCTTTATCCGCAAAAAACTAATCAACTATCTATCGTTAAAACCGTTGATGATAACATTCGCTCTCAAGTACAAGTTGCACTGCCTAGTAATGACTTACACTTTAGTGAACTCGGACGACATACCCTATATATCGCTATGTTGGGTAAGCAACCCCTAGGTTATGTCCATGTAAGATCAGAGCAAAGTGATTGGGGCTTGGTAGAAATAGTGTGGGCAATTGATAAAGACTTAAGAATAAGTAACTTTGTTTTTCAACGCTGTAGAAGTCCTAAAAAGAAAATTGCCCAAAAAAGCGATTTTAAAGCCATATTTATTGGCAAAAACTATCGAGAATTGAAAGCACTATTAAGTGCTGATGGTATTACGGCAAAGAAAAGCGTATTAAATAATGCGCAAGGCGCTGCTGAGTTAGCCAATGTTGTTTTAATGTGTGCTTTGAAAACCCTGTTACTGACCGAAATGTTATGGGGAGAGGACTTGGAAAAGCTATAGTTGTAGTAACGGTTTTATTTATATATCCGTTACCAATCAAAGTGCAGGACTCAGCTGGAATTAGAAACCCGCATTTTGAAGTATCGTGGCTATATAACTAAACAATGGCAAATTAATTATGAAAATCTCTAATTATAATCAGCTATTAGCAATATCGACACTGCTCTCTGGTGTAGTTATTTTTGCAAGCCTTTGGCATCAATATCAAAAGGTGGAGCAAATATCTCGGGCACATTACGAGTCACGTTTGTTGGTACAAACCATTGAACATGTATTTACTATGTCGCAACTTTGGTTAACCACACAAGACTTACTGTTTTCTGGTCGACAAACGTATTTAGCAAAAGGTATAAAAGTTCAATCGGAACAGCTTAAGAAAACACTGCTCTTGGTTAAAATAAAAAGCTCTAACAAAAATGATAAAAATTTAGTGCAGGCTTTGATTACTAGCATTGAACTAAATGATGATATCGTCAATTTCTTTGTCAATATTTCAAGAGAAGATAATAAGTTTTGGCAAGCTAGGGTTGCTGAATCTGACCAAATAACTACGCGTTATGTTAGTAACTTAGAACTATTATCAACACAGGTTTTGACGGATAATAACGCCTTAAGTAAGCTGACTAAGAGAGCCTCGGGCAACTTTATCAAGCTGTCCTTATTAGTGGTTTCTTTATATTTATTCGTTATCGTATTTACGGTAAGTAGTTTTAGTAAATATATAGTAAAACCCATCGAAAATATTACTGCTTTAGCTCAACAGGCTGCATCTGAAGATGTGATTGTTGAGTTTAGACAAACCCGAGCTCCTACTGAAGTCATAACCTTATCAAAAGCTATTCAGCACTTTACTCAACATATCACCATGGCAAAAAAACGAGCTGAGTTAGATAGGCTTAACGTTATTAAGGCAAATGATAAAGCCAATATTATTATGGATACCATACCTTGTTCGGTACTGCTGGTTGATGATAAAGGTCTGATAAAAGAGTGCAATATAGAAACTGAAAAATTATTGCTAAGTAACAAAAATGATATTATTGATAAGCCAGTGTCAAATTTTGTCCCTGCGTTAGCAACATTAGATGGTCAGTTTGATAGTGAAATAGTGTTAAGAAACATGGAGGAATCTTTACTCGCTCCTCGATTTGAACACCCACACATTGAATTCTCTGGCCGGAAAATTGTTATTATGGGAGGGGTTAATTATTTAATTACGCTGAATGATATTAACGAAAGGAAACAGAGCCAAAAAGCATTGTCTTCATTAAATGAACAGTTAATAAATGCAGAGAAGCTTGCTTCCATAGGGCAATTATCTGCAGGTATAGCCCATGAAATTAATAATCCAGTAGGTTATATTCGCAGTAACTTGGATGTACTTAATGACTACTTTAATCCATTAATAACGTATATCGAATTAACAAAAAATCCGGACAACAAAAATGCGGCCGAAGTTTTTTTCAAAAAGGAAGATTTAAGTTTTATTCTCGATGATATTGAACCCTTAATCGCATCCTCTTTAGAAGGCGCGGCAAGAGTAAGTAAAATAATTAAAGACTTAGGGAATTATGCCCATATTGACGATAAACTGCCTGAAGCAATCCCCATTGATGAATTAATAGAAAAAAGTCTGACCTTAGTCGCGAATGAACTTAAATACAAAGTAGAAATAACCAAACGGCTAGAAGCTAACGCCAGTGTTATGGGCTTTCCACAAAAATTATTGCAAGTGTTTATTAATATGCTTGTAAATGCTTCTCACGCTATTGAAACTCAAGGCAGTATTTGTATTTCGTCACGTGTTGTTAAACAAGAAATTAATGTTTGTTTTGCAGACGATGGCTCTGGTATTCCCCAAGAGCACCTGAAAAGTATTTTTGATCCCTTTTTTACCACTAAGCCTGTAGGCAAAGGCACCGGTTTAGGGCTTCATATCGTACGATTAATTATTGAAGATCACCAGGGTCGTATTGATGTTAGCTCAAAGGTTGGAGAGGGTAGTCAGTTCAATATTTATTTACCTATTCATCATGCGGACCTCATTAAAAACAAAACATTTCAAGTAACGGATAGACTAGGTATTAGTTAAGGCTAAGTATTGCCCATGAAATACCTGCTATGTACCCAAGCTAATTAAGGCTTCATCTTCATGTAGTTTGAGTATAGTAACCATGCTACAAATAATGTAGCATGGTGTTTTCATTAATGTAGAAATGACCATGACCATACCCCTTCCAGGTGGCCAAGTACGCGGTTCTAAAACCGGTAAGCCTATTATGGCTTTACTCGATTTACTTGGTCGAACATGGGCGTTAGGTATTATTTGGCATCTGCATAGTGGTCCAGCAACCTTTAGAGAGTTGCAACAGCGCTGTGAGAAAATCTCTCCTACCTTGTTAAATACTCGACTAAAAGAACTCAAGACACTGCAGCTTATTGAAAGCCAACAAGCTGGTTATCAATTATCACCCCAAGGTGTTGACTTATTTGACATAATATCTCCTTTGGGTAATTGGTCATCTCAATGGGCACAAGCACTTATGGATGAAAGTAAATCATGTCATTAGCCTACGGTAATATGCCCTTAGATAGAGGTACTAACCAACGAAAGAATAAACGCTGGTTAAGTGCTGAGTTTACTCAGGATAAGACGCTATTTTGCCTAATCAATGATGGTATGAGTTTGTTCGAAAAAAGGGCGGTACATATGCCTATTTACTTGAGCAGGACACAGCTGCCCACTTTAACTGTTGATAGTTGCATTTACTTAGGTAAAGGAGCATTAGGTAAGGGTACATTAGATAAAGAAAGTCGCTCTGTTTTTGCCGTCGATTTTAATAAATTACGCTTCTCTACTCAGCAAGAGTTAACTGAAGTCGGCCAATGGTTAGGGCTTAGAAAAGTCACCGCTACTTTATCCGCCATTGATGCGTCAATATTAGCGCTTGCTAAAGGTTTGGTGCATTGGCATATAAGTCATCAATTTTGCGGTCAATGTGGTCATGCTAATCGTTCTGTTGAAGCCGGACATGCGAGACGCTGCTCTGATTGTCGCAATATGAGCTTCCCACGAACCGATCCTGCGGTCATCATGTTGGTCGAGAAAATGTTTGACGATGGTATTGCCCGCTGTTTATTAGGTCGGCAGGCCAGCTGGGCTAAGGGCATGTATTCCACCTTAGCGGGCTTTGTAGATCCTGGTGAAACACTAGAGCAAGCGGTGGTCAGAGAGGTGATGGAAGAAACCGCCATTATCGCTGAAACTCCGCAATATATTACCTCACAGCCTTGGCCATTTCCCGCCTCAATCATGTTAGGTTTTACTGCTGTTGCCACATCAGAAAAAATTGATATCAGCCAAGATGATTTAGACGATGCACAGTGGTTCACACGCGAGCAGTTAGCTGATTTTGTGGTGAATAATTCTAAGGTAGAAGAGTCAGAAGAATCAAATGAGCCGCAATATAAAATGAGTAGTGGTGATTCTATTTCATCGTATTTAATTACTGCATGGCTGAACAAAGAAATTGGGCAGTATTAATTGCAGTGGCTTAGTTAGTGTTTTAAATGGTAAACGTATAACTGTGCGCTTGTTGTACTGACAAGTTTGTGTGCATTGAAGACATTAACTAAATGTTATTTGTCATACTTTTTTCTAATGAACTATTTTTTACTTACCACTAAAGGGCTCAGCACAAGCTTATACATTAGAGCAACAATATATTATAACTACGGAGTTAAATATCTATTGCATACAGCGTTTGCTTAAATAAATAGAAATATAAAAAAGTTACTGTTGAATGAATGGTTTAAAGTTGTAGATAAAATCACTCAGAAAAATGGGAACTTTTATTTTTTTATGTTAATATTTTTTTAATTGTTAATGTTATCAAGGAATAAGATGAATTATAAAACACTAATGCTAGCTATGTCAGTTAGTCTAATATTCACCGGCTGCGCAACGGTTGAAAAAAAAGAAATTCACAACACACCAGTTAAATCACCCGCTATAAGTAAAACAATCTCAGCCAGTGCCGATCAAACTAAATATCTAAAAAGAAAAGTTGCTATTGGTCGTTTCACCAACGAAACAACCTACGGACAAAGCTTTTTTATTGATAACGATAATAACCGTATTGGTAAACAAGCTATGGATATTCTTTCATCAAAATTATTTGAAACGGGTAAGTTCATCATGCTTGAGCGTGCTGACTTAAGCAAAATTGAAAAAGAACTCTCTATGTCAGGCAGTTCTGCACTAAATAACGCAGCTGATTTTATAATTGTTGGTTCAATTACGGAGTTTGGACGTAAAGAAGTTAGCGATGTAGGCATTTTCTCACGTGTTAAACGTCAAGAAGCCAATGCCACTGTAAATATTCGTATTATTGATGTCTCTACAGGTCAAATTATCTACTCAGAAAAAGGTAAAGGCATAGCTTATTCTGAAGCAGGTACTGTACTAGGTGTGGGTGACAAAGCGGCTTACGATAGTTCGTTAAATGACAAAGTAATAGATGTTGCTATTACAGATTTAGCCTCAAATATTGTTGAAAATATGTTAGGTAAAGCATGGCGTTCTTATGTTCTTTCTTATGATGAAGGCAATTTGATAATTTCTGGTGGTAAGTCTCAGAATATTAAACAAGGGGCGATTTTTGAAGTAGTCAAGGCGGGTAAAAAAGTTAAGAATCCTCAAACAGGTATGTTTATCACCTTACCCGGTAAAACGATTGCTAAAGTTAAAGTGATAAGTTCATATGGCGAAACACCAGAATCAGAAGTTTCATTTAGCCAAATAATAGAGGGAAACTTGGACACTTATATCAAAAAAAATGATTATAAAGATTTGTTTATTCAAGAAATTATTAAATAACAATATAAGGACATTAAAATGAATATTATTCGGACATTATTTATATTTTCACTACTGGCTATGACATCAGCTTGTAGTAGTTACAACACTTATAGTTCAGGTCAAATGACTACAGAACCAGTATCTTATCTTTATTTCTCAGGAAATATTACCGGCGCTGAAGTTTCTATTGATGGCGCTCCTGCATTTTTGGTAACCAAAGCAGGCCCTAAACAACAATATAAGGTAACACCAGGTAAGCATACCATTATAGTTACCAAACAAGGTCAGGTAGTTGTTCAGCGTGACGTATTACTCGGCGATGATCATGAAAAAGAAATAAATATTCCCCAATAAAAACACCAATAACAATAATTAAAATCATCATAGGAACAACATGAAATTAGTATTAACACTTCTGTTATTTACCGTAATTCTTAGTGGCTGTAAATCCACACCTCCAATGTATATGTATGAAAATTACTCTGAAAGTTTTTATACCCTGAAAAAAGAAAGTGGCCATGAAGCTGATTCGCAATGGCAGAGCTCATTAGAAAACATTATCAAAAAATCAAATGCTAAAGCGGTAAGAGTTCCACCGGGAATTTATGCAAACTTAGGTTATATTCAATTAAAATCAAATAATTACCCAAAGGCGATTGAATTTTTTGAACAAGAAAAAAGCATTTACCCTGAATCAACAAGATTTATGGAAAATTTAATTAAAAAAGCAAAAGTGAAGGGATAATCAAAATGAATTTTATTGAAAAAATAAAAACTTCACTGCTAACCCTATCGATACTATTTCTTAGTGGCTGCGTAACTCCAACTTACGTAACAAAGGGGGAAGAATTCCCTAAAATGTACCAAGAAAAGCCTCGCTCATTGTTAGTTATGCCACCAATAAACCTAAGTACTGATGCCGAAGCAAAAGATTATTATTCCACGACAGTTGAAATGCCTATTGCTTTACATGGTTATTATACCTTTCCTTATCAACTTACTGCTGATGTATTAAGACAACAAGGCATTTATGATAGTGAGCTAGTTTATGATGTACCGCTAAATAAGTTTCATGAATACTTTGGCGCGGATGCAGTACTATTTACAAAAATTGTTAATTGGGATACTTCATATACTGTCTTAGCCTCAACGTTAACGGTTTCTATCGATGCAGAGATCAAATCAACCAAAACCTCTGAGATTTTATGGCAATATAATGGAACTGTTGTTGTTGATTTATCTGTAAATGGTGGCGGAGGAATAGCGGGTTTACTCGTTAGCGCAATAGCAACAGCAATCAATACCGCAGCAGCTGATTATACGACTTATGCTAAACAAGCAAATGGACGGTTTATTGGTAGTATGCCTGTTGGGCCATATCATCCAATGTACATGAAAGATCAACAAATTAAACTGTTAAAACAAAGTAGCAACGACTAAATAGGTTAAAATACTCTTAGTGGGCTTCTCGTGGTTCGACAAGTCCACTTTGTTGATTAGATAAATGGACAAAATACAGTTAGTCCAATTCCAATTTACTTCACATTTTTGTCGCTATTATTCACCATATAATGTCCATTTTTATGGGACAAGATCAGTTGCGGTGTCGCTTAATCCAACGAAATTTTAACCGGACTCCTTGGCGAAGAACACCACAGCATCTTTTAAAAAATTACGCTCATTTTTTACTTTAGCCAACTCTTGTTTCAACTTCATTAATTCAGGATTACTGTTTTGTTTATTTCCTTTCAAAACATCATCACCTTTCAAGCGAAACTCATCACGCCAACGACTTAGTGTCCTAAAACTAATCCCTATTACTTCGCAAACACTATTAGCAGTAACACCGTCCTCAGAAGCTTTGAGTAAAGTAATACCTTTAAACTCAGCAGGATAGCTTTGATAACTTTTGGCTTTTGCCATGAAACACCTCCTGTTGTATTTCTACAACAATTATAGTGTGTCCACTAAAACGGTGTAAGACAACATTGCTGCCGTTTGCAGCTCTAACCTGAAACTATTAAATCAAAGCCAAAACGACTACTTCAAATGCTTTGACCCCATTGGTTTACTCGAGCAGCTTAATTTTCTTTGTATAGAATCGAAAGTTTAGTTAATTCATCTTTGTTTTTTATTGAGAGTTCAGTAAAATAGTTAGTCTTTAACAGTTCTGTAAAGGTTAGTGATGAAACGCGTTGTTTTATATATTTCAGATAAATGCCCCCATTGCCGTGAAGCTCAAAAATACTTGGATGACAATGGCATTAAATACAGATTAACAAATGCGAAAATGCAGCGCGGTAGAAAAGAGCTTGACGCTATAGGAGCTCGCTCTGTACCAGCCCTTAAAATTGGTAATGAAGTAATGATTGGCTGGAATCTCGAAAATTTTAAGAAACTCTATGCCGCAGATTAAGAAGCTCAATTATCAAATTAGATAATTGAGCAACCAATGGGCACAGAGTTATTGGTTACACTATTTCGAGTGGACAACAAAATATAGAGCAGCAGAGCAGCAGAGCAGCACATAATCCGCCCCTTAGCATTATACCCGTTACCATTCAAAGTGCAGGATTTCAGTGGGATTTAAAATGACTTTAGGCAAGGAGAATAATTTCAGCATAGTCAGTCTATGCTTTGATTATTTACCGCAGTATAAAGTTATTTTAACCCCATCGAAGAAGCGCTTGAGCCATATCACTTCATCGTTGCTGTAACTTAGAATGACGCTACACGGATGTAGCTTATTAGAGAATGCAGGAGCATATTCTCCTGAATAACCATTATCTCATCACAGCGCCTTGAATTGAAATAGCTTAAGCACTCTGGACAAAATCTAGAAATAAACGGGCACCCACACAAGTCTTTTTTATCTTGCCTTTGCTCTTGCTATTCATCACGGTACTGGTAATATTTACAGTGTCGTGCCTTGAGTACTTTTTTGAGATTGAAAACTAATGATTTTTACCCTAGAGCAACAGCAATTGTTATCGACTTGGTTGCCAGTACTGGCCTTTATTGTTTTGACTTTGCTATTAATACTGGTGCTAATTCGCTTATCAAAGCAAGAAAAACGTATGCAAGCGCACACTTTTGAATTGGTTAGTCAGTTAGCCAAACAAACTGAGACGCAATTTTTACAGCAGCTTAACCAATTACAAGAAAAGCAGCAATTGCAGTTAGCCAATAGCTTTGAGCAACAAATGGCTGATTTACGTATTAAGCTTTTACGTCAATTCAATGAGCTTCAATCACAATTAAATCAAAATCAAAATCAGTCTCTCGATCAACTTATTACCCACTTAAATGCCACGGCCCATAGCAACAGAGAAGAATTGGCGAAAACATTGGCGCAAAGCAGTGACCAAATGAGTAAGCGCATTGATGGCTTAACTCAAGCGACCGATAAACGTTTGCAAGAGATTAGTGGCCAAGTTGAAAAGCGCCTTGCTGAGGGGTTTGAGAAAACCACTAAAACCTTTAGTGATATTTTACAGCGCTTAGCACTTATTGATGATGCCCAGAAGAAAATTACCGAGCTATCTACTAATGTGGTGAGCTTACAAGCCGTGCTTAATGATAAACGCTCGCGTGGCGCCTTTGGTGAGGTGCAATTAAATAGCTTGATCAGAAACGTGCTACCAGAGCAAAGTTTTAAGCTGCAGCATACTTTGTCAAACGGTAAAATAGCCGATTGCATCCTCTTTTTACCTAAACCTACCGGTAATGTTGTGGTTGACTCTAAATTCCCACTAGAAAATTATCGTAAAATGATGGACTTTGAAGCCCCCGAGTCTGAACGTAAATCGGCTATGCGTCAGTTTAAAGTAGATATAAAAAAGCATATTAATGATATTAGTAATAAGTATCTGATTGATAAAGAAACGGCTGATGGTGCCATTATGTTTATTCCAGCAGAAGCTATTTTTGCTGAAATTCACGGACATCAAAGTGACCTCGTTGAATATGCTAATAAGAAACGAGTTTGGCTGGCATCACCGACAACATTAATGGCGATACTAACCACCGCGCGCTCGGTACTTAAAGATGAAGCGACTCGTCAGCAAATACATATTATTCAGGCGCATTTATCTGACTTAGCCCAAGACTTTAATCGTTTTAAAGGTCGTTTTGCTAACCTTGCCAAGCATATTGACCAAGCGGCTAGCGATGTGAAGCAAATACATACTTCGGCAGATAAAATATCAACGCGCTTTGAAAAAATAGAGCAAGTTGATCTTGCTGAAAAAGAAACCGTAGAGCAACTTCAGTAAAATCTTTGCAACAAAGTAACACTGATATCGGCAAAAATAATTTTTTTAGTCACTTTGCTTACCCAGAGTTGCAGTTAAGTACTAGTGTTGTTCATCACTTGGTTTATACTCATTGTTATGTATTCTTGGTGCTCTTGTCTTTATGGTTAAAATATTATCTCATTTTCTGCTTTTATTATTGTTGTTATCCCCAAACTTGTTGATGGCAAAACAACAATTAACAGTGGGGGTTGGCAATTTTCCGCCTTTTTTTGTTGAAAAAGATGAGAAAGGATTTTTTCTTGAGATAACTAAAGCTATATTTAAGCAGCTGTCAGAATATAATGTGAATTTTATCTATATGAGTAACCATCGATTGTTACATGAAATTAATTCTGGCAAAATAATTGATGTGGCGTGTAATATATTTGCTGACTCGCAAGTTGATGGCTTTTTATCACTGCCTTTGTATCAATATACTGACGTCGCGGTATCAAATAAGTCGGCAAAACTGAGCATCAATAAGATTGCCGACCTACAAGGCTTCTCTATTACCGCCTATCAAGGCGCCAAAGACTTACTTGGCGAAGAATTTAAAAAAATGGCACTGGCTAACCCAAAGTACAGTGAGCATTCCCAACCTAAAGATAGTACTTATTTAATGGTTACCGGACAGAAGGATATTCGTATCGGTGATCTTCATATTTTTTTACATGATATAGCGAATAGTCGCTATAAAAATGACATGAACATAACCGCTGAAAACTTCACTATACATGAGCTGTGGCCAGATGTTTATTCGCATATGGCCTTTAAGGATGAAAAGTTAAGAGACTCAGTTAATGTGATAATTAACGAGCTGACAGAAAATGGTACTCTAGATGCCATTTATGCGAAATACCGATAATTAGTGCTATTGCTATAAGCCCACCTTCATCAACGAACAGTTTATCTTTTAAGTTTACCTAGCACTTATTTTGCTTTTAGCTAAAAGCGACATTAACAAAAACCACCACTAATAAAACTGGGCAAACAAAACGTAAATAAAAGCCAAGTAATTTTAACGATGTGTGTTGTTTTAATATAGCAATATCGGTGAGTTGGTTACCGCGTTTCCACAACCAGCCGACCACGATAAAGTAAAATAATGCCATCAAAGGCTGTAAAATAGTGGTGAGTAACTGAATCACTAAGCCAAATAATTGCTCGAAAAAGGCAATGAGTATCAGACTAGCAATAAACACTAACCCAGATACTAACCACGTCGCTCGTTTTCTCGTCATCGCTTTATCTTCAACCAAATAGGCAACCGGTACTTCGGTTGAAGAAATAGTTGAAGTAAGGGCAGCAATTGACAGTAAAGCGAAAAAGGCAAAAGAAACAAATAAGCCCACGGTACCCATAGAGCTAAATAAAGTCGGTAATATATTAAAAATTAATTGGCCTTCACCAATTAAGTGACCGTCAACAAAGACTTCTAGTCCCTTGTGTTGAGCAACGAAGAGTGCCGGGATAATCAGTAAGCCGGCAATAAAAGCGATAAAAGTATCGAGTAATGTTATCGAAAGCACTAATTTACCAATACTCTGGCCTTTAGGCATATAAGAGCCATAAGCCATCATAGCGCCAACACCAATCGCTAGAGAGAAAAATGCTTGCCCCATAGCTGCTATTATCAATTTAGGCTCGGTTACTTGCGAAAAGTCAGGCACTAAATAAAGTGTTAAACCTTCTGCGGCACCATCTTGTTGCAATATATAGGCGATCAAGCCAAGTAACATCACTAATAACATGGGCATCAATCGTGATGACCACCGTTCAATACCGCGGTGTACGCCTTGGTGGACTATGGCAGCGCCAACTACAATGAAAACTGGGGTGAATATGACATTACGTAAAGTACTTGATGTAGATAGCCATTGAGACAATTCCATTAAACCAACTAGCTCAGCTAAAGCGGCTAAAGCATGTGCGAGCATCCAGCCCGCAACGATGGTATAAAAACTCAACATCATCATGGCGCCAATAATGCCGATAATACCGGCATTATGACCGAGTTTTTTAAAGCGTTTACCACAAGCGTTTGCTAATGCAGATACTGGATTGGTTTGCGCTTGATTACCAATATAAATTTCAGCATAAAGCGCGGGTAGCGCCAGTAAAAAAGTCACCAGTAAATAAACGACTAAAAAAGCACCACCACCATTGTTTGCCGCTTGAGTGGGGAACGCCCAAATATTGCCTAAGCCTATGGCAGCACCAGCTGCAGCGAGAACAAAACCAAGTCGAGAATGAAAAGAATCACGGGGAGAAGCGGTGGTCATAAATAGTTATTAGTCGTTAAAATTAGTTACGCAAAGCTTACCGAGTTAAAACGCTTAGGGGAAGTACTATTCATACATTTTAGCCAGTAATACCAGTAGAAAAGTTATGATATAATATCGCCAATTTGTAAATAGCAATGATTAAAGAGCAAGTTATGTTGAAGTACGAAATTATCCCGGTAACGCCTTTTGCGCAAAATTGTACGTTGTTTTGGTGTAGCGATACCAAACAGGCTGCGGTAGTTGACCCTGGTGGTGATATTGAAAAAATCAAAGCAGCCATCACTAAACATGGCTTAACCCTAGAAAAGATCTTCATTACTCATGCCCATCTTGACCATGCGGGCGCAACTAATGCCTTGGCGGTACTTTACAGTGTTCCTATTGAAGGCCCTCACAAAGAAGATCTGTTTTGGATAAATGCGATTGAAGAGCAAAAACAAATGTTTGGTGAGGCATTTAATTATGCGGAAAAATTCACATCAAATCGTTTTTTACAACAAAACGATACCGTGAAATTTGGCAATATTACCTTTGAAGTCTATTTTTGCCCAGGGCATACGCCAGGCCATATCGTGTTCTTCCATCGTGAGTCCAAACTTGCTCAGGTTGGTGATGTGCTGTTTAGTGGTTCAATTGGCCGAACAGATTTCCCTCGTGGCGATCATGCCACGTTAATTCGTTCGATTCGTGACAATTTATTTAACTTAGGTGATGACGTACGCTTTATCCCAGGTCACGGACCAATGAGCACTTTCGGCCAGGAACGTCGTACTAATCCACAGGTGAGTGATACGGCAGTAGGAGTAAGATAATGAGCACTTTGATAATAAAAGCTCAGTGGCAGTTAAGTAGGATAGACAGCAGTAAAATATTTCAAGGTATTGTTATTTCGGTTATTTTACTGTCAGCGTTAATGATTGGTGCTAAAACCCATAATTTATCTGCCAATACTGTCGCCATGCTCATTTTTTTAGATATGGCGGTAACGGTATTTTTTGCGGTAGAGATATCGATACGTTTCTTAGCCTGTCCAGAGAAAAAACACTTCTTTAAAAGTGGCTGGAATATCTTTGATACCTTCATTGTTATTGGCAGCTTGGTGCCATCGGGAGGCTCCGGGGTATTATTGGCTCGCCTATTAAGGGTCTTTCGTGTTTTACGCCTAGTTTCCATGGTGCCAGAGCTGCGCTTATTGATTAATGCCCTGCTTAAAGCCATCCCGCGTATGGGCTATATCGCGCTGTTGATGTTTGTTATTTTCTATATTTATGCCGCTATTGGTAGTATGTTTTTTCATGCAATTAATGAAGTGTTATGGGGGGATGTTTCTATTTCTATGCTGACACTGTTCCGTGTGGCGACGTTTGAAGATTGGACCGATGTTATGTATGAAACAATGGCGGTTCATCCTATGAGTTGGATTTATTATTTAACCTTTATCTTCTTAACGGCTTTTATCTTTTTTAATATGATGGTCGGTACAGTGTTAGATGTGATGAGCCAAGAGCATGAGCAGTATCGTGCGGAGCAACACGGGGAAACTGGCGATGGCGGAGAACCAGCTAGTCGTGCGCAAATAGATAAGTTAGAAATGGAGTTAGCAGAAATTAAAGCCTTGATACTGGCAAGTAACTCACTTGGGAAGGTAAAAAATAGCAGTTAGTGAACAGATGTCAGTTAGACAGCATAAAGCAACAGGCAGTTACTTACTCAAGTCACTGCCTTTTTTATGGTCATACCGGTTTTATAAAGTTTGTGATCTTGTGGTGCATAGGAAAAATAAATCAGAGCAACGCTGATATGGCGTATTTTAACCAGTAAAAGTGAACAATGATGTAGTGAATTGCTATTATACACCGCTGATTTTATTGAGATCTTTTAAACTGAGTAATGATACGATCCAGGTGATTAGCAAAATTTTGTCTATCAGTTTGATTTAATGTGGGAGGCCCGCCTGTATGCACGCCACTGGCACGCATAGTGTCCATAAAATCACGAATGTTGAGTCGAGATTTTATATTTTCTTTGGTATAAAGTTCGCCACGTGGACTAAGGGCTTGGCCAGATTTAGTTATCACTTCATCGGCAAGCGGAATATCACTAGTAATCACTAAATCATTCGCTTCAATACGCTTAACTATTTCATCATCGGCGACATCGAAGCCACTGGTTACTTGCATGAACTTGATAAAGGGCGATGGGGGTATGCGAATATGATGATTGGCGACTAAGGTTATGGCTATTTTTGTTCTATCAGCGGCTTTAAAGAGTATTTCTTTAATCACCACCGGACAGGCATCGGCATCTACCCAAATTTTCATGTATTTCCTTAGCGTAACTTTTTCGGATGCTAATATGATACAGTAATTTACTCGGTAATTAACAACTAAGTAATTAAAAGTCTGAGCGAAAATCTAGCTCAAATTTAGCTGAACCTTAGATAAGGTTTAACTAAGGTTTAACTAAGGTTTAGCTGATTTTTAAGTAATAATGGAGCGGATTTAATAATGCCAAACCCCCGTTATCAACAAATATGGCAAACGGTACAGTTAATCCCAAAAGGCAAAGTGGCTTGTTATGGACAAATTGCTGACTTAGCCGGTTTACCTGGCAGGGCAAGGTTAGTCGGTAAGGCACTCGGTAAAGTGCCCAAGGGTGGTTGGCAAGGCAAAGCGGTACCCTGGTTTAGAGTCATCAATTCACAAGGAAAGGTTTCTTTCCCGGTCGAGAGTGAATATTTTGTCAAGCAAAAGCAGCTTTTACAAGATGAACAGGTTGTTGTCTTGGGAGGGAGAGTGAAATTAAAGGATTTCCAATGGCAACCAGACTTATCTGAACTATTGTTTTTACTTGAATTTTAACCGCTGTTGGCCTTAATGAGTGCCTTTAAACGACACTATTTAAGTGAGTGGCTGTTAAGAGGAGGGCGTAAGTTTCTGAGAGGATTATGCTAAAAAAAGCCCAGTCAAAAACTGGGCAAAACAAAAGGAGAAACATAAGGGAAGTTAGGGTTTAAGAGTCGCTATTTAACTAGCACCATTGAGTAAACTTTTGCCGTTAATGGCTATCTTACGTGGCTTTAAGGCTTCGGGGACCTCTCTTTCAAGATCAATATGTAAAAGGCCATTTTCCATATAAGCGCCAATGACTTTAACATGGTCACCTAGTTGGAACTTACGTTCAAAATTTCTTTCGGCAATGCCTTGATGCAAGAACTTTTTTTCTGTTTGGTCTTTTGTTGCGGCCTTTATTCCCGTAACAATTAAATTACTTTGTTTTGTTTCGATATCCAATTCTTGCTCACTGAAACCAGCGACAGCCATAGAAACACGATAAGTATCTTGAGTCAGAAGTTGAATATTATATGGCGGGTATGATGATTGTTTGTCAGCTCGTGAAGCTTTTTCGATTAATCCGGCTAAGTGGTCAAAGCCGATAAATGAACGGTATAATGGACTGAAATCTGTAGTGTTTCGCATAATAAGTTATCCTAATATATAGCAATAAGTGGGTATTATTTTAAACAAAAACGTTTATCTGTTGAGTCATTTCTAGCAAAGTTATATTGCCTAGAGCTGAACTCCGAAACTGTCATTATTTAAAATAAAGCTGCCTTTCACAATGAACAGGCAATTTTGTTGTGTAGCCCCTTACGGCGACTACACAATTAAAGATGGGAACGTTTATTTTTTTTTCAACGCTGAAGGTGAATAAAATAAATATTTTTATTTTAAGTGATTGTTTAAAAAGATTTTAAATTTTATTTCTTTAGGGCTATTTTTCAACCATTGGTTCAGACGGAGTATTGATTTTTGGGCCATCAATAACAATTACTGGTGCGGTAAATTTTACTTTTGCTAAGGCTTTGTCGTAATTAGGATACTGTGAAATGTTCGCCACCAACTCTTTGTAAACAATCTTTCCTTGGTTATCAATAACAAATATCGCTCGGGTAAGTAGGCCCATGTCTTTTATCAATAAACCATAGTTAACACCAAATTCTCGCCAAACAGAGTCCGATAATACTTTAATGGAATCAATTTTTTCAACATCACAAAAACGCTTTTGCGCAAAAGGAAGATCATTACTAATGGTTAACAAGGTGATATTTTTTGGCAGCTTTGCGGCTTCCTCATTAAAACGTTTAGTTTGAATGGAGCAAACACCCGTATCTAGACTCGGTACCACTGAAATTAATAGCGTTTGTCCGTGGAAGTCTTTTAGCGACACAGGGGTAA
Organism: Colwellia piezophila ATCC BAA-637; assembly: GCF_000378625.1. Classification (GTDB taxonomy): domain Bacteria; phylum Pseudomonadota; class Gammaproteobacteria; order Enterobacterales; family Alteromonadaceae; genus Colwellia; species Colwellia piezophila. The sequence continues at coordinate 293,059 of NZ_KB905160.1, forward strand.
AGTTTTTATCAACAACTTTGAACTGTGGTGCTTGTTCGCCGACATTAACTTGTTGGCCTAAAAGGGTGATGTATTTGCTACCAGCTTTAACCAGATTATTCGACTCAGGCAGATTATTTAAATCCCAAGCGTTGCTGTGAGATTGAAAAGATAAGGTAAAAATGGCGATAAAAAAAACCGATAAGCTGATGTTTGAAGTAGAAAAATTCATGATTTATTGAAAGTAGTCGTTAAGGTGAACGGATAGTAGCCGTTTGGGGATGAAAATTCTATATATAGAACCTTTATCATTGTTTTTTATATTGGATACTCTATGGTTATCAATAGAGGCTTTAATCAGCCGTTGTTATTGTTTATGTAAGGCTCAAGGTTAATATGACAACCAAACTATTAATTTGTGATGATTCAAATATGGCGCGCAAACAAGTGGCGCGTTCATTACCAGAAGGTTGGGATGTCGATATCAGTTTTGCTACTAACGGTATTGAAGCAATTGAAGCGATAAAGGCCGGCAAAGGCGATGTACTATTACTTGACTTAAATATGCCTGTAATGGACGGTTATCAAGTGCTTGAGGCCATATTAGCACAAGATTTACCCACACTTACCATCGTTATATCAGGTGATATTCAACCGGAAGCTCATCAGCGTGTCACCAGTTTAGGTGCTTTAGGTTTTATTCAAAAGCCTATCAATAAAGATATCCTGACTAAAGTACTCTCTTCTTACGGGCTTTTTTCAAATGAAAGTCTAGCGGTCATTAGTGGGCAAGATAAGCTGATTGATAACCCGGTTACGCCGGATAAAAAAACTTACCCCATTACAACTCAAGAAATACGACCTGCCATGGCGGCTAATATTGAACAAGCTGAGTGTGAGCCCTTAAATGAAGGTCCAGAACTCACCTTATCAGCAGATATGCGGGATTGTTATCAAGAACTAGCGAATGTCGCTATGGGACGTGCAGGGGATTTGTTGGCACGTTTACTTAACGTCTTTGTTGAGTTACCTATACCTAATGTTAATTTCATTGAGGTAAGTGAACTTAGAATGGCACTAAAAGATATCGAAAACAATGAAACTACCTCAGGTGTTTGCCAAGGTTTTATTAGTGCGGGTATTTCAGGTGAAGCGCTATTGATCCTTAATGATTCCAGCTTTAAAGATGTCGCCTCACTGATGAACTATCAATATGATGCTGATATGGGCACAGAATTAGAATTATTAATGGATTTAGCGAATGTTCTTATTGGTGCTTGTTTAAAAGGCATCTCTGAACAACTTGATATCCAGTTCAGCCAAGGGCACCCAGAAGTATTGGGTCAGCATAGAGAAATATCTGAGTTGATTGCTAATAATGCTAAAAAATGGAAAAAAACCTTAGCAATAGAAATTAGCTACGGTATAGAAAATTATTCAATTAAGTGTGACTTGCTGTTGTTATTCACTGAGAAATCAATGGTAACATTAAATAATAAATTGGCTTATTTGATTGATTAGTAAATGGGTTGAACACAGGTTAATAACGTAGCTTATTGCAAGAAAAGATCATAAATAATGCAGTTAAGCGAAAACAGGAATGGGTTATGATGTTAGAAAAATCACAATTAAATGAACTACATTGGTTAATGGAAATGTTGCACAACATTGACGTAGGTTTAGTTGTGCTAGATAGAGAGTTTACTATCCAAATATTTAATGGCTTTATGGAAAATCATAGTGGTTTATTACCCACAGAAGTAAAAGGTAAATTGATCTTTGATCTATTTACCGAAATACCTCGAGATTGGTTTATCCGCAAAGCCGAGTCGGTTTTTTTACTAAAAAATAAAGCCTTTACTATTTGGGAGCAGCGACCGTATTTATTTAAGTTTGAAAGTTACCGACCGGTAACCGGTAGTGCTGATTTTATGTATCAAAATACCACCTTTATCCCGCTACTTTCCTCAACTGGTGAAGTAAGCCACTTATGCCTAATCGTTTATGATGTCACGGATAATGCGGTACATAAACAAAGCTTGAAAAAAGCCAATGAAGAGTTAGCGATACTGAGTCAAACCGACGGTTTGACTCAGTTATTTAACCGAACACATTGGGAGAAGTGTTTATTAGCCGAACATAAGCGCTGGGGTCGTAGTAAGCATCCTAGTTCATTGGTCATGATAGATATTGACCACTTCAAAAATATTAATGATAGTTATGGTCATATGGTCGGTGATGAAGTCATTCGTCATATTTCAGCTTTAATACGTCATCATGTGAGGGAAACGGATATTTGTGGTCGTTATGGTGGTGAGGAATTTGCCATTTTATTATCTGACACCTCTCTGGAGAATGCTCGAATATTTACTGAGCGCCTGCGTAAAGAAGTGAGTGAGGCTATTGTCAAATATAATGATATTGATATTACTTACACCATCAGTATTGGTATTGCTCAAGTAGACGAGAGCATTGAAAGCCATGAAGTTTGGCTTGAATGTGCCGATGCTGCCTTATATCGCTCAAAGAAAACAGGGCGAAATAAAACCTCCTTGCACCCCCAGCAGGTAATAACTTGATAGGTAAATCAGAGGGGAATTGATTAACAACGTTACGTTTAGCTAGTAAGGTTTATCGAGGTTTACAGTAAAAATAGTGGCTAGAATGGCCACTATTATATTTTTTAATAGCACTTAAAGTTTAAAGCTCTTTAGTAACGCCAGTGGTACTAAAATCATCAGCCATAGGATAGCATTTGGCCATTGACTGTATGGGGTGTTACCGCTAACAAATTCTACCGTGCCTCTGAGTACCACTTCTTCAAACTGTGGTGCAATCGCGGTAATTTCACCTAAATGGTTTATCATGCCGGTCACCCCATTGTTTGTCGCTCGGACTAAGGGGCGGCCAAATTCTAATGCGCGCATGCGTGCTATTTCAAAATGTTGATGTGGGCCATGCGAGTCACCAAACCAAGCATCATTACTGACCGTTAATATCATATCTGTTTTATCAGTAAAGTTGGCTGCTAACTGCTTTGGAAAGGCTATTTCAAAACAGTTTAACGGTAATATATGTAAGTTATTAGCGATTAAATTTGGTTGAATATAATTGCCCGCAGTAAAAGAGGACTGAGGCAGATTAAAAAAAGGTGCTAACGGGCGAAGAAATTCTTGAAAGGGTACAAATTCACCAATAGGTAATAAATGACTTTTATAGTACCGATTGCTGTGATTGTAATAGTAGCCTCGCTCATCTTCGGGCGATTTCTTTCCTAATACTAATAAAGCATTAAAATACTCTTTACTTTCAAAGTTATAATTAATTAAACCAGTAATAACGGCGCTGTTATTTAAAATAGCAGCGCGATTCACCGTCGCTAAATAATCTTGCACGGCGGGCTCTAGTACCGGAATGGCTGACTCAGGCCAAACAATGATATCAGCATCATAATTTTCTTGGGTTAAATTTAAGTATTTGAGCATGGTCGGCCACTCTTGCTCGGGTTGCCACTTTATTGATTGAGCTATATTGCCTTGGATCAAAGCAACTTTAATCGATTTTCCGGTTAATTGTGTCCAACCGACTTGAGTAAGGGCGATACATGTCGCGGCAATGCTTAAAAGCAGCGTAAGTGGAATAATTAAGTTTTTGCTAGTTAATGCTTTAAGCGCTGCGGAATTATTTTTCACCGCTAACGGTAGGTAAACGAGCAACACTTTAACTAAGCAGATATTGATAAGTAAAATAATACCGGTAAGGCCTACTTCACCAATAACCGGAGCAAAGCTAGCTAATGGACTATCTATCTGACTATAGCCAAGTGATAGCCAAGGGAAGCCCGTTAATACTACTGACCGTAAGTACTCACAAAATAGCCAAAGAGAGGGCAGTAACCATAAGTTAACTTGCTTGTTCTTCGATAGGCGTGCAGTTAAATAACCGGCGAGCGCTAGAAAAGTTGATAGATAGACACACAATACCAACATTAGCAGTAAAGATAAGATCAGCGGTAAACCACCAAACTGATCGATACTGACATGAACCCAGCTTATACCGCTACTAAACCAACCAAAGGCGAAAAGCCCTATTTTCTTAGCGGCAACTCCTGGGGAAGCCTGATTTACCTGGTGGAAAATGACGCTCGGTAAAATTAAAGCTAACCACCAGTAAGAAAATGGTGCGTAAGCAAAAACCAAGAAAAAACCACTAAAAAAACACAGCCAATTGGCCGGGTTGCTTAGCTTGCTTTTAATTGATTTTAAGAAACGGCCTATAAGGGTGTTAGTCACTCAATTTACCGTTAATTTCGTGGCTCTTATTGACGCTAACTTGTAACATTTGCATGCGCCTATTATCTGAGGAAAGTACTTTAAATTCAAAATTATCTAAATTAAATAATTCACCCTTTTTCGGTACATGATTAAACTTATGCAAGAGAATACCGCCAATAGTATCAGCATTGCTTTCATCAAAATCACAATTAAAGTAGTCATTAAAGTCACTTAACTCAGTGAGGGCTTTTACTAGGTAGACATTGCCAGCTAAATGTTTGATTTGGTCATCGATTTCATCATCGGTTTCATCTTCAATTTCACCAACAATAAGCTCTAAAATATCCTCGATAGTGATAACACCAGAAACACCGCCGTATTCATCAACGACAATAGCCATATGATAGCGGTTAGAGCGAAACTCTTTTAATAATGGTTCAACTTTCTTGCTTTCAGGCACAATGATGGCGGGTCGAATAATATCACCGAGGCTAAAGTCATGACTTTGAGAATTAAAACCAAACGCAAGTAGGTCTTTTGCTAATAAAATACCATCAACGTGATCGATATCCTCATTAACAACGGGAAATCGAGAGTGACCCGACTCTAGGATAATGGGCAAGAAATCTTCAAGTTTTTGGTTAATATCAATAGTAACCATTTGCGATCGTGGGATCATTATTTCTCGAACACGCATTTCTGATACGTCTAAAACACCTTTGATCATCTGCTTGGTTTCAGGGTTAATCAAATCTCTATCTTGTGCATCATTCAAAACATCAACGAGTTGGTCTTTGTTTTTCGGCTCAGAAGTTAATAATTGCATAACTCTTTTTAAAAATGATTTACTGGCTGAGCCGTTTCTAGAGTGGGGGTTGTCATCGCTCATAGAGCTATTTTAATTCCTTTATTAGGCTAAATAATATTTTATTTAGTATATTATTTAACAATTTCATTGGTTAATTTATCGGGTAAGTCTATTTTGATCGTTATTAATTTATAATTTACAGCGCTAAATACGGATTACTAACCCCTAACTTTTCTAAAATAGTTATTTCAATGGCTTCCATTTCTTCTGCTTCATTGTCACTTATATGATCAAAGCCGACTAGATGCAAGCAGCCGTGGATAACTAAATGTGCCCAATGGTCAAACAAGGCTTTATTTTGTTGCAGGGCTTCTTGTTTCATTACGTCGATACAAATAATTAAATCACCTAACAAGTTTAGTTCTATGCCTTCAGGTACTTCAAAAGGGAACGATAAAACATTAGTTGGTTTATCTTTACCGCGGTATTGAGCATTTAACTGCTGGCTTTCTTCACTGTTAACAAGGCGAATAGTGAGTTCAAAATCTTGCTGAGGCGTAGTGCTCACCTCGGCTAAAGCCGTATCAACCCAGAGTTGGAACTGTGCTTCGCTTGGTAACTGTGTTGCAGAACAGGCAATTTGCAGATCAATCACATGCGCCATTAACTTAAATCACTTTTATCATTCTCTGACAGAGAGCCTGATTGTACTGCTGCCTGTTGGGCTTGCTTCTTTTGTTGTTTTTCTCTATTGACCTTTTGATCATGATTGTCATAAGCATCAACAATTCTGGCAACAACAGGGTGGCGGACAACATCCTTAGACTGGAAAAAATTAAAGCTTATCCCCGGAATATCTTGTAAAACTTCAATGCCATGACGCAGCCCTGACATTTGATGTCGAGGTAAGTCAACTTGGGTAATGTCTCCGGTGATCACGGCACGAGAATTAAAACCAATACGGGTTAAAAACATTTTCATTTGTTCAACGGTGGTATTTTGAGCTTCATCTAATATGATGAAGGCATCATTTAGCGTTCTACCACGCATATAGGCCAGTGGCGCTATCTCGATAACATTACGTTCGATAAGCTTTTCTACTCTTTCAAAACCAAGCATTTCGAATAAGGCGTCATATAATGGCCTTAAGTAGGGATCTATTTTTTGTGATAAATCACCAGGTAAGAATCCTAATTTCTCTCCCGCTTCGACCGCAGGCCTAGTCAGTAAAATACGACGTACTTCTTGACGCTCTAGCGCATCTACTGCGCAGGCAACGGCTAGGTAGGTTTTACCTGTACCCGCAACACCAACACCAAAACTAATATCATTGGTGAGAATGTTTTGGACATAAGCTTGTTGGTTACCATTGCGCGGTTTAACAACCCCACGTTTGGTTTTAATAGTAACCATATCATCATATTTATTGTCTAACTGATTACCTAGTTGAGTATCTAATTTTGATGAAATTTTATCTTTTACCGGGGCTTGCTCAAGACAATCAGCCTCCAAAATGGCTAAATGGACCATTTCGGGGGTAATAATTTTACTTGCACCTTTAACGGCTAAGCTTTCAAGATAAAGATCTTTTAGAATCTTAACGACAGCTGCACGAGTCTTAGCTTGACCAACAACAGTGAACTCATGGCCACGGTAACTTATCTCAACACCTAAACGACGTTCAATAGTTTTTAAGTTATCGTCCATCGGGCCACATAAGTTGGCTTGCCTATGATTGTCTACCGGCTCCAAGTTGAAAACATCTCGGGTTAACTTTAGTGATTTAGTCGTCGGTGTTGTCAAATTTATTTCCGCTTTGTTAAATTATCAATGCTTAGCATTTATCAGTAGTGCACTTTCAGGAAAAACTATAGCGCAATGTTATGGCGTAAAAGTACCTACACCTAATTCGTCAAGGGTACTTGGCGTAGTAGTGTGGTGATTATTTGCCAAAATGTCTGCAGGAGAATGGGCAATGCGCAGACCCATGTCTTTCTCTTCACGGACTAATTCGCCACGTAATGAGTTGGCAATTACATCGGTAATTTTGATATCGACAAATTGGCCAATAACGCTATGTGGGGCAACAAAATTAACAGTACGGTTATTTTCTGTTTTACCGCGTAGTTCCATAGGGTTCTTTCTAGAAGGCCCTTCAACAAGAACACGCTGTTCAGTGTTGAGCATTTGTCTAGCAATACGCAATGCTTGCTGGGTAATACGGTCTTGTAATAGCTTTAAGCGCTGTTTCTTGGTCTCGTCACTAATATCATCAGGTAAATCTGCTGCGGGTGTACCAGGGCGAGCGCTGTAGATAAAGCTAAAGCTTAAGTCAAAATCAATGGCTTTAATTAAGTCCATAGTCGAAGTGAAATCTTCATCGGTTTCTCCAGGGAAGCCGATAATAAAGTCAGAAGACATAGACAAATCAGGGCGAACTTTTTTCAGACGACGAATTTGAGACTTGTATTCAAGTACTGTATGACCACGCTTCATTTGCGTTAGGATGCGATCACTACCACTTTGAACCGGAAGATGCAGGTGGTTTACTAGTTCAGGCACATCAGCATAGGCTTCAATTAGGTCATCGGTAAATTCAACCGGGTGCGAGGTAGTATAACGAATACGGTCGATACCATCGATGGTAGCAACCAAACGTACTAGGTCGGCAAAACGACAAATGCTACCATCGTGTGTATCACCACGATACGCATTTACATTTTGACCCAGTAGGTTTACTTCACGTACGCCTTGCGCGGCAAGTTGCGCTATTTCATAGAGTACGTCATCAAGTGGGCGACTAACTTCTTCACCACGGGTGTAAGGCACTACGCAGAAAGTACAATATTTACTACAACCTTCCATAATAGAAACAAAGGCAGTAGCGCCACTTGCTTTAGGCTCAGGTAGGCGGTCAAACTTTTCAATCTCTGGAAAGCTAACATCAACAACGGGACTACTTGTTTTCTGTACTTGATTAATCATTTCAGGCAAGCGATGTAGGGTTTGCGGACCAAAAATCATATCAACAAAAGGTGCTCGTTTACGTATAGCATCACCTTCTTGTGAGGCAACACAACCACCAACACCAATAAGTAAATCAGGCTTAGTCTCTTTCAAACGTTTCCAACGACCGAGTTGATGAAATACTTTCTCTTGTGCTTTTTCACGAATGGAGCAAGTATTAAGCAAGATAACATCAGCTTGTTCCGCTTCTTCAACCAAGGAGTAGCCATGGGTTGAATCCAACAATTCTGCCATCTTTTGCGAGTCATACTCGTTCATCTGACAGCCCCAAGTTTTGATATATAACTTTTTACTCATTTACTTCACTCTTCAAGCACAAATTGCACGGGGAATGCCTAAGCAAGCCCAGTACAGATAAAAGGAGGCGTATTTTATACCAATTTAGGACAAAGTTCGAATGAATAAGGCAACTAGTTGTAAATGTCTCTATTATTTTACTTTATCGTAAAAAATAATAGCTTAAGTTAAGGCCATCAACGGGAAGCTAATAACAAGCTGACTACCTTTATCATCGTTAGTAAAAGTATTAAGAGAAGCTTGATGTTTATAGGTAATTTGACGAATAGTATAGCTAGCTAAATCGAAACTTACTTTACTACTCAATTGACTAAATGAATCATTATCAGCACTAATGGTTAACCATAACTTTCCCTTCACTTCCTGTAACGTTAAGTCGAAGTTAGCGACATTACTTTTAAATATGGCAGAAATCAGTGCTTCAAATATTACTTTGTAGACATCAGCTCTAAGCTCATAATTTAACTTATCCAGTTCTTCATCAATATTGGTGTGTAACGTAACCTGATATTTATTAAAAACATAGTCAGCTAAAAAAGGCACTGCTATTGACAATGTTTTTCCGGCAAGGTTGTCAGGCTCTTGTGCATTAGAACTCTCTTCCAGTGCCAGTATGCTTTGTTGTATTAATTGTTTACTTTGTACTATGTCATTGCTCTCTAATGACGTGGAGACAAGTTGCAAGTTACGTTGGATGACTTTCATCAATTTACCACTGTTCCTCATATCATTTTTGAGTAACGTGTGGATATGCTTAATGGATTTGGTCCGTAAAAATAACAACCAAGCAATGATTAACACAGTAAAAAATAATGTTACGCCATAAAATATTCGTAGCTGTAAGCTCCAGTACCAAGGGTAGGCAACATGAATTTCAGTAAAGGCTTTTATGTTACTCCATTGGCCCAAACTATTAGTCGCCATAATTTCCACATGATAATTACCAGCAGCTAGCCCGGTAAGCGTTAATTGATTATTACTTATTTGTTGCCAGTTATTATTATTAATACGGTACTGGTACTTTTTGGCTAGGCCTGGCCGGTAGTCTAAACTGGCTAAATCAAGGGTGATAACATCGTTACCGCTGTCAATTTCAATGGTTTTATTAAGTAAATACGGGCGGCCAGATATCGTTGTTTTACTGATAAGAACATTTGGGTTGAATTGCTTCTGCTTGATAAGAGTAATTGCTAAAATGCCACTGTAATGAATGGCGTAAAGGGTATTGTCTTTTACTAACAGACTACTGACAAAAGTGTATTGTTGGGTATTTTCAATTAATGTTAATTGATGTGTTGTCGGCGAAAGTCGATATAAACCTGGCTGGCCAGAGACCCAAATATCGCTACCTTCTACTAACATCTCAGTGAAGCTATGCCCTTTAAAAATCTGAGCTAATAAATCACCTTGTAAGTTAAACACTAGGATGCCATCGCCTAGGGTTGAGGCGAATACCTTATTATCAGCTAAAACGAAAGAAGCCACTTTACTTTTGTTGGGGGTATCAAGTGTTATTACCGAATTTGATGACGGTTGATACAAGCTGATATTGTTATTATTGGCAATCCACAACTGACCATTATCCAGCGGTAGCACATCGAGAATTTCAGTGCTAATGAGGCCGTGTTCTACACTGATCTGCTTAGTTATCTTTTTTGAGGCCAAGTCATATATATATAAGCCATCATAATTAGTGCCGATATATAATAGGTTGTTTTTATGCTCGAGTTTTAAAATGAGTTGATTAGCAAGGATGTGGAGTTTAGTTACTTGCTGAGTCGTTTTATCAAAGCGCCATATGCCATCAAAGCTAGCCGTATAGAGTTGCTTATTTACCGCTAAGACATCAAATATTTTCAGGCCTTTTTTACTAAAGTTATTATTAACGCTTTCCTTAAAAACAGGTGTTAAAAAGTTTTGTAAACCTGCGCCATAACTGCCAATAATAATTTCATTTTCAAATAACGTTATTTCATTAGCATTAACCGCGAGTTTAAAATCAACGTCATGATTCTTAATAAAGCTTTCACTAAGTTGCTCGACCCCATGGCTACTGGCTAGCCATAAGACCCCCGAGGAATCTTGAAAGACTGCCTTAAGGCGTACATCTTTCGCAATGCCATAGTGATGAGGTAATGTTGTTAATGTTAAACCGTGATATTGAGTTACCTTACCCGTGCTGCTAACGGTGATGAAATTATCGCCTGCAAAGGTTTTGGTTAAACCATAAATTCTTTCGTTATGCGCGATAGAGGTTAGTTGACCATCATCAGTTAGTCGGTATATTTTATCAGCGGTTATCGCAATGACAGCATTAGATAAGACGGTTATAGCGGTAATGGAGTGAGGCAGAACGGATAACAGTTGTTCATCTTGTAATTGAAATAAACCGTCACTGGTGACGATATAGAGTTGTTCATTACTATGTAAAAGCTTACTGATGACAATATTGTGATGCAGTATTTCTGTTATCTTGGTAATTGGATTAAAGCGGTAAAGTTTATAGGGCGAATAAATATAATAATGACCTTTAAAGAATACCGCACGGTAATGACTTTGTATGTGAGTCTTTATCGGTAACTTTTCAACCCCACCATTACGCGTATCAAATAACCATAAACCGTGGGTTTCGGTGGCGAGTAAAAGCTTGTCGTCAATGAGGGCTATGTCCTGAATCCACGAGTATGGCAGCGGCCACTCTTGATTGTTCAGCGAAAAGTTAATACTTTGCTTACCATCGGCTCTTATTAAGCCTTCTTGCCCTGCAAGCCAAACAAAACCTCGTTTATCTTGCAATATTTTTGCGATATTACTAAAGCTGTTAACTGAAGTGCTGTTAACTGAAGTGCTGTGAGATGCATGGCTAGTAAGGCTGGTTGTCAAAAGGCTAAGTACTAGGAAAACTAAGTACTTAACCTTATCGAACACTATCAAGGGCGTATTAAACGATACTTTCAGGGGTGATTTTCTTGCCATCATCATGGACTTTATCGCCACAAACAGCGAAAACCATTGGCACGTCGCCATCAGTAATAGGTTTTTGCACCAACAGGTAAGTAGGTTTTCGTGGATCATCTTGATGTTTCTTCTCTGCCCAAGCTTTTTTGATGTTATCAGCAAACGGCTGACCGTATTTTACCGCGAAGGCTGTGACTAGCATTTCAACACCAAAGTCATCCATAACCAACATAGTATTGTTATGGTATCCACTTGCACTATCGAAATCTATATCAACCGTTAATATTTTATTATTAGGTAAAACTAAGTCAGCTCTTAGTTTAGATATTACAGCACGGTCACTATGCGCTTTTAGCTGAGTTCTATTTGGTTTTTCAGTAAAGTCATACACTAAATTGATATCTTTAGTGATACATCTTTTTTCAGTATTGAGTTCCGTTGTAGGGCTTTTTTTTAATGCGGACATAGTGGCTTCCTTGTTAATTCGTAGGGTGGTTTTTTATCATTATTATTAACGGTTCGCCTTTAAAGTAATAGACGGAGTTCAATGAACATTACTCCAATTGAAAGAGTTCAAACTTCTCACCAAAGGCATTTTACTATAACTTAAATATCCCTACAGACAAGGTTTCTATTTTTGGCTTAGCGGTAAATTAAAATTAAACTTAAACTTAAATTATCTGCTTTTGGTAGATGCACTTACGGTTAGATTCATGGTGCACTCTTTGTGGTTATTGCTATAAAAAACCTCTTTATAGCTGAACAACTGCTATTTCAAAGACACTAACGAAATAAACTTGATTAAAAATATCATAAAGCAGTCGAAAATCTCTGTGTGCTTGGGTAAAATAAAGTCATCTTACGATATTGTTGTGAACTCTAAAGCATGGAACATTTTGATTGTGTAGTTATTGGTGGTGGTATGGTTGGCGCAGCAAGTGCACTGACTCTAGCGCAACTCGGTTTACAGGTAGCCTTAGTGGAGCAGTACCAAGCAAAGAACTATAGTGCAGAGCAAGAGATCGACTTACGCGTATCCGCTATTTCTTTAGCGTCTCAAAATTTACTAAACCAAGTGGCTGCTTGGCAGCAAATTAAAGCGTGGCGGGTTTGCCCCTATAAGCGCCTTGGTGTTTGGGAACATGAAAGTGCTTATACTGAATTTAATGCCGATGATATAGAGCAAACACATCTTGGTCATATCGTTGAAAACCGGTTAATTCAACTGGCGTTATGGCAACAAATTCACGCAATGGAAAATATCAAAACCTTTTGCCCTGATAGCTTAGTCTCTTTAACACAAGATAATGATAAAGTAACTTTAGCCTTAACACATTGCTCGATAACGGCAAAACTGGTGGTTGGCGCAGACGGTGCACAATCAAAAGTACGCCAAATGACAGCCATAGGTATGACCGGCTGGGATTATCAACAATCAGCTATGTTGATTAATATTGAAACCTCACAACATCAACAGGATATTACTTGGCAGCAATTTTTTCCAACAGGACCCGTGGCATTCTTACCGTTATCCGGTGAAAGTACTTTGGGCGGTTATGCCTCTTTAGTTTGGTACCATCAACGTGATGAAATCACCCGTTTAGCATCCTTATCTAATGTACAACTTGAACAAGCAGTGCTTAAACACTTTCCAAAAAAATTAGGTGCTATTAAAGTGCTTGGCAAAGGCGCTTTCCCGTTAACAAGAAGGCATGCTAATACCTATCAGCATAAGCGAGTGCTGTTATTAGGCGACGCTGCGCATACGATTAACCCGATGGCAGGGCAGGGCGTTAATTTGGGTTTTAAAGACGTTGTGGCTTTACAACAGGTGATTGCCGAAGCTATTGGTAATGGCGAAAGTTGGCATGATGAGGCAGTGTTAGCACGCTATGAGAAAAAACGCCGCAAAGAGAACTTACTGATGATGTCTACCATGGATGCCTTATATGTTGGCTTTAGTCACCCTTCGCCAGTGATTAAAGCTGCACGTAATTTAGCGTTACTGGCCGTTAATAAAGTGCCCTTCCTAAACAGCACCATCAAAAATAAGGCACTGGCTTATGCTTGTGGTTTATAGCTGAGGTACCTGAGGTAAAGAGGTAGGGTAATAAAAGGTTTAACTCTTCCTCTTCTTTCGAAAGGGGGGGAGTTGAACCCTCACATCAATGAGCTAGAAAGTAGCGACTATTAGTCGTGGATAAACATAATAATAAAAATGATAGTAGGTGGGATAAATAGGCTCCCCAGATGTACTGATTATTTTAAAACTAGGGCTTATTTGTTAAATAATAGCTCTGTAGGAATTTTAATGTAGAGACGTTTTCTAGATGATACCGGGGGACTTTAATTCATCTTTACATGAGTAAAAATGGTGGCTACACCGGGACTCGAACCTGGGACCCCATCATTATGAGTGATGTGCTCTAACCAACTGAGCTATGTAGCCTTTGAAACACAAATAATTATCTAATATTAAGCAGTGCTTAAGTTTTTAGATAATAGAGGGAGTGTTTTTATTTTCTAGATATTTGAAATGGTGCGGGTCAAGAGACTTGAACTCTCACATCTTGCGATACTGGAACCTAAATCCAGCGCGTCTACCAATTCCGCCAAACCCGCATACATTCAAGGTTTAAAGAGACTTGAACTCTCACATCTTGCAATACTGGAACCTACTCTCTATAAGAAAAGTAGCGCGTCATCGATTTCTCAATTCCGCCAAACCCGCATACATTCAAGGTTTAAAGAGACTTGAACTCTCACATCTTGCAATACTGGAACCTACTCTCTATAAGAAAAGTAGCGCGTCATCGATTTCTCAATTCCGCCAAACCCGCATTACATCCAATTTTTAAAGAGACTTGAACTCTGTATACCACTATAAAAATGGCAGGGATAAGAGGATTTGAACCTCTGAATGACGGGATCAAAACCCGCTGCCTTACCGCTTGGCTATATCCCTCCAGGGAGGTAATTACATTACATACTTTTTATAGAGCGAAACTAATTTAAAAAATTAGTGACTTAATAAAAAGTGGCAGGGATAAGAGGATTTGAACCTCTGAATGACGGGATCAAAACCCGCTGCCTTACCGCTTGGCTATATCCCTGCAATGTACTTACTTTTTACTTGTGCAACTAAGTTGCTTTGAAATGGTACGGGTCAAGAGACTTGAACTCTCACATCTTGCGATACTGGAACCTAAATCCAGCGCGTCTACCAATTCCGCCAAACCCGCATTACATCCAATTTTTAAAGAGACTTGAACTCTTTTTTACTTCAATAAAAACCGAAGTAAAATGGTGGCTACACCGGGACTCGAACCTGGGACCCCATCATTATGAGTGATGTGCTCTAACCAACTGAGCTATGTAGCCTTTACCAACCTGCTCGGTAGCAAGTGCGGCGTATTATGCTAATCTACCTGCCATACGTCAACCGTTTTTTTCGAAAAAGGTGTACTTTTTATTTGTTTGTCTATTGCTTGTGCAATATGACGGTAAACTATGCAAAAAAAGGTGAGAAACGCATTACCGATTGGAAAAGAATATTACGTTTCACTATATAAGCAAGCAGGAGACTTATCTGTCTCTTGCTTCTTCTGCTAAATGTGCGGAATGTTTTTCTAAGTTATCTATTTCAGCTTTAACTTTTTTAGAGGGTAATTTACCAATAATGAATTCTCCGACTTCTAAAGAGTTAGATTTAGCTGCAAATATTAATAAATTATCACCGTTACATTCAAGGCCATCATAAATATTACGAATTTTCAGTTTATTCTGCTTTAAGAATGATCTTAAGCGATTTTTATCATTTGCTTGAACATATTCACAAATACGTAAGCTTAAGTTATCTGCCTGAACAGGTGCAGCAGTTATAACACTTGTAGCCAATAACATGGGTAATAAAATAATTTTTTTCATTGTTGTGCCTTATTATTTTTAATTAATAAATTTATTTAGACAAAGAAATTGTAGCCCATAACCTTAGTTATTTTATCGGCGAGTAGAATTAATATTGAATATCTTTCTAATTTCTTTGAAATTATCAGGCGGTATTTTAGTTGTATATACAATTTAAACAAGTCTTTATCGATATATTCAGGCAGTTAATTTAAGCTTAACTACAATTTACTGCTAAGGACAATACTCGTTAGCATCATACAGGCACAAAAAAAGGCTCATCTTAGATGAACCTTCTTAAACAACTAATTAGTTTATTATACCAATTGTACTAATTAAGTGATCATTTTCAAAGGGCCTAAATATCCAATAACTTCGTTGCTTTCAATCCCAATAGCCAGCTATTGCTCAATCAAGCGCCTTGTTCTTGAACATTTATTCTCATTGAATTCTGTACCTTAATTAATTCAAATGGTATTAGTTAATAGCTAAGTTACACATTAAAACGGAAGTGAATTACGTCGCCGTCTTTTACGAGGTAACTTTTACCTTCTAAGCGCCACTTACCGGCTTCCTTAGCACCAGACTCACCATTAAATTCGATAAAGTCATCATAACTCACGATTTCAGCGCGGATAAAGCCTTTTTCAAAGTCAGTATGAATGACACCAGCAGCTTGTGGTGCAGTCGCATTTTGTTTGACAGTCCATGCACGTACTTCTTTTACACCAGCCGTGAAATAAGTCTGTAAGTGAAGTAATGAGTAACCGGCATTGATAACACGATTAAGACCGGGTTCTTCTAACCCTAAATCAGCCATAAATTCAGCTCTGTCTTCATCATCCATTTCAGACAATTCGCTTTCAATTTCAGCACACACAGCAACAACGATAGCACCTTCTGCATCCGCTATCTTTTGTACTATATCAAGGTAGGGATTGTTTTCAAAACCATCATCATTGACGTTAGCGATATACATGGTTGGTTTGATTGTTAAGAAGTTTAAGTACTCGACCGCCGCTTTTTCTTCTTTGGATAACTCCAATGAACGAATCATGCTACCGTCTTCAACATGCTTTAATATTTTTTCTAAAACAGGCATTTCAAATTTAGCATCTTTATCTCCGCCTTTAGCCTTCTTAGCTAAACGAAAAATTGCGCGCTCTGCGGTGTCCATATCAGATAAAGCTAATTCAGTATTGATAACCTCGATATCATCAGCAGGATCAATCTTATTGGCAACATGAATAATATTGTCATTATCAAAGCAGCGAACTACGTGACCAATAGCATCAGTTTCACGAATATTAGCTAAAAACTTGTTACCTAAACCTTCACCTTTTGATGCGCCTGCAACAAGACCGGCAATATCAACAAATTCCATAGTGGTGGCTAAGACACGCTCAGGTTTTACTATTGCCGTTAATTTATCTAAGCGCGGATCGGGTACCGGTACTACGCCAGTATTAGGCTCAATAGTACAAAACGGGAAGTTTGCCGCTTCAATACCTGCTTTGGTAAGTGCATTGAATAGTGTTGATTTACCGACGTTAGGCAAGCCAACGATACCACATTTAAAACCCATAATTTTTACCTACTGATTAGTTGCTAACACATAGTTACTAGCGTGTATTTACTTGTGTATATTTACTCAGCTTTAAACGAATGTAAGCGATTTTGCGCTTTCTTTAAATCGTCTTTTAGCCAAATATCAAGACATCGACTGGCTTCGTCGATTGCTTGTTCTATTTTTGCTTGTTCTGCACTAGGCGCTTTACCTAATACGTGACCCGTTACTTTATCGCGGTGACCAGGATGGTCAATACCAATACGTAACCGGTAAAAATCTTTATTATTAGCCATACGAGCGATTATATCTCGTAAGCCATTATGTCCGCCGTGACCGCCACCTTTTTTTATTTTACAAACACCCGGTTGTATGTCTAATTCATCATGAGCAATTAAGATTTCATCGACTGATATTTTATAAAAATTAGCTAATGGTGCAACTGCTTGACCGCTACAATTCATAAAGGTGGTTGGAATTAATAAGTGGACAAGGTTTCCCGCAATTAATCCTTTGCCATAAAGGCCAGAGTATTTTTTTTCGGGACGAAGGGATATGTTGTGACAACGTGCTAGTTCTTCGACGAACCAAACACCTGCATTGTGGCGTGTTTTGCTATATTCGGGACCAGGATTACCCAGCCCCGCAATTAGTTTAATAGTCATTATCTATAATATTATAAATGAATGGGGCTATTATTCAGCAGCTGGAGCTTCTTCTGCTGGAGCTTCTTCGTCATCAACTACTTTAGCAGTTTTAGGTGCTTTAGCAGAAACAACAGCTAGATCGTGATCTTCGCCTTTAGCTAATTCGTCAGAAGTTACGCCTGCAGGGAAGGTAACATCAGATAAATGTAAAGTTTGACCAAGTTCTAAACCGGCTAAGTCAATTGTAATGAACTCAGGTAAGTCTTTTGGTAAACAAGTGATAGCGATTTCATTCATGTGGTGAGCAATGTTCGCACCAGTTTTAGCAGCTTCATCTTCATTAATGAAGTGAATAGCAGTCTTTGCATGAACAACATGGTTTGGATCAATGCGGATGAAATCTAAATGCATTACCAATTGCTTGAACGGGTGACGTTGCATGTCTTTAATTAAACACTCAACTGGCTTACCAGCAATATTTAATGTTAATACTTGCGTATAGAATGTTTCTTCTTGTTGAGCACGGAATACATCTTTGTGCGCTAAAGTTAAAGATACAGACTCTTTGCCTTCACCGTAAAGGATAGCAGGAACTTTGTCCGCGTGACGTAGGCGGCGGCTCGCACCTTTCCCTAAATCAGTACGTACTTCAGCTTCTAATGTTAATAAATCAGTCATTTTAATACTCTTCTGTATAAAAGTTATAATAAGTTAAAAAACTTAAAAATTAAGTCTTGTTTTTTGCGACCAAAAACAAGGAGATACCATTTTTTTAATCAATGAATAGCTAAACAATAACTAGGCCATTAGATAAAAAAGGCGCCGCATAATAACATTTAGATCGGCTGAAAGCTATGGCTAATTGCACAACAAAGACTTAACCGACAGGGTTATGTTTTGAACAAGGTTAACTTTCTAGGCAAACTAAACTGGTGAAGCCTCATTAACGGTAGAGTCTAGTCGATGATAAACTAAACCTGTTGACCTTCTGGCAGAGAAGTTTGCGCTTTGGTAAAGCTTCGCCAATAGGCTTTTCGCCAAATATACTCTAACGGGCCTTGGCTGAAATAGCGTAAATACCAATGAGCAAGGCCAATTTGTAGCACGGTGAAGACTAAAGCAATTAACACATAATCGAGTCGGTGTGCGGTCAAATGGAAGTCTTGGTTCCAAATTCGAAGTAGGACGGCCATCGTGATTGATTGAAAAATATATAAAGAGAGTGCTAGTTTACCTGGTGCTGCAAATAGTTTAATAAAACTATGCTGATTGTTCACCACTCTTACGACTATATGAGCGTATAACAGTGCGACAAATATTGCTGATACATTAGCCATTTCACTGCTAATGACACTATCAATGGCAGGAACCGTTAACATTAGGGTCGTTTCGATACCGGTGAGTATAACTGCTGCTAGAGCCACTTTTATAAGCTGCGCATTAGTGAAGCCCTTTTTAAAGAAGCCAACTCTATATAGAAAAGCGCCAAGTAACATCAAACCAGCAAGTTGCCAATAAGCTGATATAGGTGAAAGTAATACTAAGGCTAAGGCTGTGCCACCTTGCTGAAGTATTTGGTAGCCATAACCACTAAACCATAAAGTATACATTTCACGATATTCATCTGAGTTCCTAATAACTGTTGGCTCTTCAATAACAAATACAAATAAGACTGTTAAAGCTATGGTAATGGTTATGCCTATCGACAAGAATTTAATGGCTTTTTTATAAAGGCATTTAAGGGGGAGTGCTAGCGAACTTAGAATAGTTAGCGCACAGATACCATAAAGTAGCAGAATGTCACCGCCAAAAATAAATATGCCATGAAGCAAGCCAAACCCCATTAGCCATTTCATTCGGGCTGTTAAAAAAAACTTAGCGGATATTTGTTTTTTTTTGCATGATTTGTATTGAATGGCAAGACCTGCACCGAACAACAAACAAAATAGTGTGCGAAAACGGCCATCAAAAAATACAGCGTTAATTATTTCTATGGCGGTATCACTAGGGGGCTTTGGCATTAATTCAACGTAGCCTGCTGTAAAAAAGCCGTGGTAATAGATATTCATAAAGAGAATACCGAGAATTGCTATGCCACGTAGTATATCAATAGATTGAATCCGCATTGATTAACCTCATTTAAATCCGTTTGAATGATTTAGTTAATATATAGGCTTTTGCAGATAAACTATATATTTGTTAGATAAAAATGATGCGAACTTTAAAGTTGCGGACTAAAGTGATGATGTGATGTTAATAATCGTTAATCGTTAATCGTTAATCGTTAATCGTTAGCACAAAAAAAAGCAGCCGTTATCGGGCTGCTTTTTTGCAAGGTTGGTAATAATCCCTTAGGAATTAATCAAACATTGCTGAAATTGACTCTTCATTGCTCACACGACGAATCGCTTCGCTCAGCATGCCACTCAAGGTCAATTGACGAACCATTTTAAGCGCTTTAATTTCATCAGAAAGTGGAATTGAATCAGTTACTACCACTTCATCAAGAACAGAGTCTCTTAGATTTTGCGCTGCATTACCAGAGAGTACCGGGTGAGTAGCATAAGCAATTACACGTTTTGCGCCATGTTCTTTTAATGCTTCAGCCGCTTTTACTAACGTGCCGCCGGTATCAATCATATCATCTACAATAATACAATCACGGCCTGCAACATCGCCAATGATATGCATAACTTGCGCAACGTTCGCTTTCGGGCGACGTTTATCGATAATGGCTAAGTCAGCGTCATCAAGCAACTTGGCAACGGCACGAGCTCGCACTACACCACCAATATCAGGAGAAACAATCACCGGATTATCTAACTTACGGTTCTTCATGTCTTCTAATAAGATTGGCGTACCAAAAGCATTATCAACAGGCACATCGAAAAAGCCTTGGATTTGCTCGGCATGTAAATCAACCGTTAATACACGGTCAACACCAACGCTTGATAGGAAGTCAGCAACTACCTTTGCAGTAATTGGTACACGAGCACTACGTACGCGTCTGTCTTGGCGAGCATAACCAAAGTAAGGGATAACAGCAGTGATACGGCCAGCAGAGGCACGACGCAATGCGTCTATCATTACAATTAATTCCATTAAGTTATTATTGGTTGGAGCACAGGTTGATTGAATAATAAAAACATCAGCACCACGGACGTTTTCATTTATTTCAACACATATTTCACCATCACTAAAACTACCGACTGTCGCATCACCTAGAGGCATATATAGGCGGTCACAAATTTTCTTGGCCAGTTCAGGGGTGGCATTACCCGCAAAAATCTTCATGTCAGGCACTGTAGATTCCTCAGAAACATTTGACATTAATAAAAGACTCTTTGATTGAATGCTAATCATTGAGCAGTATAACGCTTACTTAACTGTAGCAGTAATTTTGCGCACAATAGTACATTTAAAATAGCCGTTTTAGTTAAGTTCGCAAATATTTTTAACTGTTTATTTGTTCAGTGATAATTTTGTCATCACTGAACATAATGGCGACTTATTAAGCCCCTGCGCGACAAAAGAGCTGACTCCTTTTGGGAGTTTCGCTTGTAATGAACGCGCCTCTCTTTGATTAGAAAACCGGGTAAAAACACACGCACCAGTTCCCGTCATTCTTGAGGGTGCGTATTCTACCAACCAAGCCAGTAACTTGGCAACCTCAGGATAATGTTTTATTACTAGTGTTTGGCAGTCATTATGGAATTTATCATTGATAAAGTCACTGGTATCAAGGGCTGAAGAGGATAGTCTCTTAGTATTTCTAGGCAGTTCTACAGCAGTAAAAACTTGTTGAGTAGAAATGCTGCATTCGGGTTTAGTGATTAAGTACCAGCATTCCTGTGGATGCATGGCACTCAGCTCATCACCAACCCCTTGAGCAAAAGCGGCAAAGCCATGGACAAAAATGGGTACGTCAGCACCTAAACTCAAGCCTAATGTTGCTAGTTCAGTCAATGATAATTGGCATTGCCATAACGTATTCAGTGCGACTAATACGGTAGCTGCGTTTGATGAACCACCACCCAAACCACCGCCCATAGGCAGTATTTTGTTAATGCTAATTTTGACGCCGAAGGCAGTATTGCTTGCCTTTTTTAATAGTCGTGCCGCTTTTACAATTAAATTATCTTCATTATTAACGCCTTCAATGGGTGTCAATAGCGTTATTTCTGATTTTTCAGTGACCGTTAAGTTAAGCGTGTCGCTGTGGTCAATAAACTGGAACAGGGTTTCTAAATTGTGATAACCATCATCGCGCTGTCCGACAATATGCAAAAATAAATTAATCTTTGCGGGCGCGGGAAATTCAAAAGCTTTATTTAGAAATGGGTTCGAAAGGGCAAAACAGGTCATTACGTCGTTCAACTTGTTAGAGAGTTAAGTATAGGTGTCGTTAAAGGCTTCGTTATCAAACTAATTATTTTTAGTGTTAATAGACCATTCGTTTATGGCTATTTTTATCAATAAACCCTCTTTCTTTATCGAAATTTTAGTGGCTAAACTGTAATTAGCAACTTGTTGATAGCGGCTATAACTTACTTGCCAGAGTTCATTATTATAATGACTTGATAGTGTTTTTGGTAGCTGTGTTATTTCATCATAGCTAATAATATCACTCTCTTGATAAGCAATGCCCTTGAGCCAGAAGCTTAGTGCTTTGGTTGGTAATATTAGACCCGTTAATGAGTAGGTAAGGGCGGCAAGATCGTTACCTTGGTAGGTTTTTCCATCTACTTTCAAGGTATGGTTGTTGCCTTTAGAGTTAAGCTGTAAAACATTAATTCCTAAGTAACTGGTTAAGCTCAGTCGCTGGCTATTGTTATTTTCGTCTACCTGCCAATTTAATGAAGCACTGTTACGATTATTGGTTTCAATAAAGGCAATTTTCCCTGTTACTTGCCACTGTGATAAATGTTGTAAACTAGCTACCCGCTGTTGAGGGCTTTGTTTAATCGTTAGTTTGAAGTCATCGTTGGGTATTGAACTACAACCAGATAACATCAAAGTGAATAAGGTTGCTGTACAAAGGTAAGTTTTTAAAAGTTGCTTCATTAAGTTAATCATATATACATAAGATAATGGCTATTGGAACATAGCATTTTATCCTTTGTAAATAGCTGTATTATTTTTAGGGACTTTTATCACAGATCATATTTTAATAGCGGGTCTTGGGTTATACTTGCGCTATGAGTTAAACAAGTTTACTGACTTGTTGGAAATGTTTACATAAATAGGTTTATTACTTTGTCCATAGTTGCTGTTGGAATTAATCATAAAACTGCGCCTGTAGCGGTAAGAGAAAAAATATCTTTTCATCCAGATAAGCTTTCCGCCGCCTTAAAAGAGATGCTTAATGCAGTACAGTGCCGTGAAGTGGCGATACTTTCTACCTGTAATAGAACAGAGCTATATCTAGTACAAGAGGGTGATTTTGATGTTACCCAGCAACGCATTATTCAATGGTTAGAAAAATATCATAACGTCCCCGCTTCCACTATTTTACCTAGCCTATATTGGCACAAAGATCAGCAGGCCGTTAATCATATGATGCGTGTTGCTTGTGGTTTAGACTCGCTTGTTTTAGGTGAGCCACAAATTCTCGGGCAAATGAAACATGCATATAGCCAAGCGAAAGCTGCCGGTTCTATGTCATTGATTATGGATAGGTTATTCCAACGAACTTTTGGTGTTGCTAAACAAGTTCGCACCGAAACTGAAATAGGCGCTAGTGCAGTATCTGTTGCTTTTGCCTCAGTGAACTTGGCGAAACATATTTTTGGTGGTCTTGAAAAAACTAAAGTACTACTGGTTGGTGCGGGTGAAACTATTGAGTTAGTTGCCAAACATTTATACGAAAATAAGGTTGGCAAAATCACTGTGGCTAACCGAACTTTAGCCCGTGCAGAAAATATGGCTAAAAAAATTGGTGCTGATGTTATCACCTTAGCGCAAATACCTGAGCATATGTGTCATGCTGATATTGTTATCAGTTCTACCGGCTCTACTTTACCTATCATAGGTAAAGGTATGGTTGAACAAGCTTTAGCATCGCGTAAGCATCAACCTATCTTTATGGTTGATCTTGCCGTACCTCGTGATATAGAAGAGCAAGTCTCAGAGCTTGAAGATGTGTTTTTATACACCGTTGATGACTTACAAGGTATCATTGCTAAGAACATTGAAAATCGCCGTAAAGCTGCAGTGCAAGCAGAAAGTATTGTCAATAGTCAGTCTGATAATTTTATGGCGTGGTTACGAGGCTTAAATACCCAAGATACGGTTATTAGTTATCGTAAACAATGTATAGACAACCGTGATGTTTTACTTGAAAAAGCACTTGTCCAATTAAGAAATGGTAAAAATTCTGAGGCAGTTCTTGGCGAACTTGCCACTAAACTCACCAATAAATTCATGCATGCACCTACCAGTGCTCTCCAGTCTGCTGCCCAAGGTGGTGAACTTGATAAACTTATTTATTTACGTGATATATTCAATATTGATCCCCAAGACTAATACCTACCAGAGTAGCTACGTTATCTGTGGGTGAATATCTTCGCAACTACTCAGGTCAGTTTTCTAAGCTAAACCTTTCCGCTTAGCCTTATCAAACCTAAGTCTTCTCTAACCTAAGTCTTATTCAGTCTGCACATATTCTCTTGCTTACATTTTCTCTATAGCATGGTGGATTAGCTTATTACTGTGTTAGAATAGCGGGAATTTAGTTTTTCTCATCTGAAATATAAGAACATTCTCAATGAAATCATCAGTTTATCAAAAACTCGAAATACTAGTAGAGCGTTTCGAAGAAGTACAGGCCTTATTATCCGATCCTGAAACCATTAGCAACCAAGATAAGTTTCGTGCTTTATCTAAAGAGTTTAAGCAGCTTGAAGCGGTGACTTCAGTTTTTAATAATTATAAAAGTGCTGAAGATGACTTCTCTGCCGCAGAGTTGATGCTTAAAGATGAAGATCCTGAAATGCGAGAAATGGCACAGGAAGAATACAAAGAAACGAAAAAAGCTATTGCTGCTATTGCTGATGAATTACAAGTTTTACTTCTGCCGCGTGATCCTAAAGACGATAATAACTGTTTTGTTGAAATTAGAGCCGGTGCTGGCGGTGATGAAGCGGCTATTTTTGTTGGCGACCTATTTAGAATGTATAGTCGTTATTCAGAAAAGAAAGGCTGGAAAATTGAAGTCATGAACTGCAATGAAAGTGAGCAGGGCGGTTATAAAGAAATGATCATGAAAATCAATGGTGAAGGCGTTTACGGCCATATGAAATTTGAATCTGGTGGTCACCGTGTGCAACGTGTACCAGAAACAGAATCTCAAGGCAGAGTACATACCTCAGCTTGTACCGTGGTTGTTATGCCTGAAATGCCAGAAGCAGACGCTATTGAAATCAATAAAGCTGATTTGAAAATTGATACTTTCCGTGCTTCAGGCGCGGGTGGTCAGCATGTTAACAAAACCGATTCTGCTATTCGAATTACCCATATCCCTTCGGGCCTTGTGGTTGAGTGTCAAGAACAACGTTCACAGCATAAAAACAGAGCACAAGCGATGTCTGTACTGCAAGCTCGTCTTCAGCAGGCTGAAGATGAGAAGCGTCGTAGTGCAGAAGAGTCATCACGCCGCAACTTAGTGGCCAGTGGTGATCGCTCTGAACGTATTCGTACTTATAACTTCCCGCAAGGCCGTATGAGTGACCATCGCATAAACCTAACGTTATACCGCTTAAATGAAATAATGGAAGGCAGCTTACACTTGGTTATGGATCCTATCATGCAAGAAAACCAAGCAGATTTATTAGCTGAATTATCTGAACACAACTAATTCGAGCTTTGTCGGTGAACGTGGTGAAAAATACTAGTTTAGTTAACTGGATAGCATTTGGGCAGAAGCAATTAGCTTCTTGCTCCGATAGTGCTAAACTCGATGCGCAAATTCTCTTGGCATTTGTGCTTAATAAAGATCGTACCTTCCTACTCACCTGGCCTGAAAATAAGCTTGATAAGCCAGATGAACAACAATACCTTGCACTTTTACAAAGGCGATCATCTGGTGAGCCTATTGCTTATATTATCGGTGTAAAAGAGTTTTGGTCACTGCCTTTTCGAGTATCGCCAGCAACGCTTATCCCACGACCTGATACTGAAATTTTAGTTGAATTAGTGCTCGAGCATTTTAGTGACGTTAAGTCATTACATTGTTTAGATTTAGGTACCGGCACGGGTGCTATTGCCTTGGCACTTGCATCAGAGCAGCCTACTTGGGAAATTCAGGCGGTTGATTTTAGCCTTGATGCGGTAAAACTAGCCAAGCAAAATGCTGAAAATCTCCAACTAACACAAGTTAAAATTTTTCAAAGTAATTGGTTTAGTGCTGTTGATAAGCACAAGTTTGATGTGATAGTTTCTAACCCACCTTATATCGACGGTCTTGATGAGAACCTAAGCCAAGGTGATGTGCGTTTTGAACCACTATCAGCATTGGTTGCCCACGACCAGGGCTTTGCTGATATTAAGCATATCGCACAGCAGGCACTAGGTTTTTTAAATGCCCAAGGCAGACTGTTTTTAGAACATGGCTATCAACAGGGTAAAGCAGTTCGCAACATTCTTACCACCTTAGGTTATGAAAACTCAGAAACAGTAAGAGACCTTAATGGCCATGAACGTATTACCTGGGCAATTTCGCCAAGGCTTTAACATAAGTTAATCGATTATAAATCATTTATACATCATTTATTCATCATTACACTTTATAAACTTAAACATTTTGATAACGTAAGCTTATAAAATTATAGGCGAGCAATAAAGGAAAACATAGTGAAACATTTACATATAACTTTAGCAGTATTAAGCATCGCTTTATTCATCTACCGCTTTACTTTAATGATGATAGCGTCTAAAAAACTTGACCGTAAATGGTTGAAAATCAGTCCGCATGTTATCGATACATTTTTGTTAATTGCCGGTATTTCGCTAGCGGTTAAACTACATCTAAATCCAATGGAGCAGATGTGGCTTGCTGAAAAGATTTTAGCTTTGTTTGCTTATATTTTTACCGGTTACTATACGCTGAAATTGGCTCGTAATAAGCCGATGCAAATTCTTGGCTTTTTAGGTGCTATGGGTTGGGTTATGCTGATAGTACGATTAGCGATGACCAGAGAAGCGATGTTTTTCGGTTAAAAACTACAGTAAATTTAAAATTTTAAGCACTGGCAATAAATGGAATCGTATACGTAAACTACTATGAATGAATTGTTTTTATCAGAATTAAAATCAGTCGATAAAGATCTACTGCAAAAACTTATTTTACTGGAAGAGTATGTTTTTTCCGATAGTGCTGCAGGCAGTGTCAACGACGATGCATCTTTAGATAGTTTAGAAACCATTATCAACCAATGCATTGCTGTCATTTGTGAGATAGAAGCACCGCTAGAGAGGGCTGAATCGTTACTGAATGAATTATATTTTCAGCACCTATTTATCGACCGCTATCAAACACGTTGGCCAACCTCCGCCTATAAAGTTGCTGAGGCATTAAAGCAGCGTGCTATGTCACCTATTATCAAAGCTGCACTTGTTAAAGAGATAATTAGCGCTTGTGGTTTTGAAATTGACTTAGTCTTTATCCCTAATAAAATAATGCTACGTCTTTGCTGTGATGAGCAATACGCTATCATTTTTGATGCCGTTACCGGGGAGTCTCTAGATTGGAGCGAACTTGATATAAGGTTAGATGAGCTTGAAGGTGATCCATCACTGCATGACTTAGCTGCCATTAAAGATCAGGTTGCGTTAGTAGAGCATTTAACCGCGCTTAAAAACACCCTGATTCATGAGCAGACGTTTGATAAGGCATTAATGTGCGTTGATGTTCTCTTGTCATTAACTCCGGATGACCCTTTACAACGCCGAGATCGCGGTTTTTTACTACATCAATTAGATTGTTTTAAAGTGGCTGTGGATGATTATCGCTATTTCGTTGAGCAATGTCCTAAAGATCCCGCAGCGAAAATATTAAAAATTCAACTTGAAAAAATAGATGTCGGCAATACCGTCCTTCATTAAATTTTTCACTTCATCAAAATAAGAAAAAGGCTAAATGATGCAAGAACATATTGTGGCGAATGCGCCACTCATTACCAATGACGCCGTAGTGCTAGGGCTTTTAACTCTAATTCTAGGCTTTGTATTTTATACTTCCACGAGTAAGAATTCATTTTGCCAAAAGTTTTATAAATATGTACCAGCCCTGCTGATGTGTTATTTATTACCTTCTTTTCTTAATACCTTTGGTATTGTTAGTGCAGAGGTAAGCCAAGTTGATGAAGTGGCAAAATACTTTCTGTTACCAGCCTGTTTAGTACTGTTAACGTTAAGCATTGATATTAAAGCTATTGCTGGCTTGGGTAGTAAAGCACTGATTATGTTTATAACGGGCACAATAGGTGTCGTCATCGGCGGCCCAATTTCCTTGTTAATCGTTTCCGGTATTTGGCCAGAGCTTATTGGTGTTACTGGTCCTGAAGCTGTTTGGCGTGGCATGGCTGCATTGGCAGGTAGTTGGATTGGCGGTGGCGCTAACATGTTAGCGATGAAAGAGATTTTTGAAGCCGATGGTAAAATATTTACCATCATGGTGACGGTAGATATCGTTGTCGCAAACCTCTGGATGGCAGGGCTTTTATATATTGCGGCTAATCATAAGGCTATTGATGCGAAAAGTGGTGCGGATACCTCAGGTATTGACAAACTTATTGCCAAGGTCGAAGCGAATGAAAAAGCAAATAAACGCACGCCTGAGCTAAAAGACTTTATGCTTATTCTTGCTGTCGCATTTGGCGCTGCAGGGTTTGCACATTTCTTAGCTGACTTATTGGTACCATTTTTTCAGCTGAACTACCCAGAGTTGAAAAAATTCAGTCTACATAGCAAGTTGTTCTGGATTATTGTTGTAGTAACCACTGTCGGCTTAACTTTGTCATTCACACGAGTAAGAAAGCTTGAACATGCTGGAGCTTCCAAGGTGGGCAGCAGTTTCTTATATATTTTAGTGGCCACGATTGGCTTACATATGGATATCACACAAATTGCCGAAGCACCTAAATATGTAGTTATTGGCCTTATCTGGATGGCCATTCACATTATATTATTGTTTATTGTTGGTAGAATGATTAAAGCACCAATTTTTTACTTAGCAGTGGGCAGTAAAGCTAATATAGGTGGAGCAGCATCAGCGCCGGTTATTGCTTCTGCATTCCATCCGTCATTAGCGCCAGTTGGTGTGTTACTTGCGGTAGTTGGTTATGCCCTAGGTACTTACATGGCTTGGATATGTGGACAGTTACTTCGTATCATCGGTAGCTAAGTTTTTATATAGTTAATAAAGCATCATCTCGTTGTGGTATAAAACAATTTATGCGTTAAAAGTACTCATTGATAGTTATCAACTCCGTGCTTTTTCCTTCAAATTGATTCATACCACTTAGATGTGATGCATTATTTTAGTTAAGGCTTTTATTTACCATTAAATATGGATATCGATAATTTTTAAAGCTATTAGCTAGTACATCTACCGTACTTTTTACGAATACTTTGTTAAAGAGGCGTGTGGAATACATTATTGTTAGGAATATTCTATTAGGAAAAAATGATGACAATTAAATCAGTTTCAGTAAAAGGCATTGACGTTGCTAATGATCAGCCTTTCGTACTATTTGGTGGTATGAATGTGCTTGAGTCGCGTGATCTTGCCATGAGAATTGCCGAGCACTATGTCGAAGTTACCCAGAAGTTAGGCATACCTTATGTATTTAAGGCTTCTTTTGATAAAGCAAACCGCTCATCCGTAAACTCTTATCGTGGACCAGGCTTAGATGAAGGCTTGAAGATATTCGAAGAAATTAAATCAACATTTAATGTACCTATCATCACCGATGTACACGAACAGTACCAAGCTCAACCGGTAAGTGAAGTGGTCGATGTTATTCAGTTACCGGCATTTTTAGCCAGACAAACAGACCTTGTTGTTGCCATGGCTAAGACCGGCGCTGTTATCAATATTAAAAAGCCGCAATTTCTTGCTGCGCACGAAATGAAGCATATCATCACCAAATTTGGTGAAGCCGGTAACGACAATATTATCTTGTGTGAGCGTGGTAGCTGTTATGGCTATAACAACCTTGTCGTTGATATGTTGGCAATGGACGAAATGAAAGATTATGCGCCGGTAATATTTGATGCCACGCATGCCTTACAGAAGCCAGGAGGCCGAAGTGATAGTGCCGGTGGTCGTCGTGCTCAAGCGGCACAATTAGCGCGTAGTGGCATGGCGATTGGCATTGCTGGTTTATTTATTGAAGCACATCCAGATCCTTCTGCAGCGAAATGTGACGGACCTTGTGCATTACCACTTGATAAGTTAGAGCCTTATTTAGCGCAAATGAAAGCGATTGATGATTTAGTAAAAGGGTTCAGCCCGCTTATCACCGACTAGCTTTAGTTTGATCAGTGCTAAAACCACTGGGACTAATATGGCTAACACCATATAATTTAACAAATAAAAAAGGTGTCATAACTTAAATGTTAGGACACCTTTTTTTATTTGTGATCTTAATCGTAAAGACCTTATACCAGTTCTCAAAGCACTAGTAAGCGCGAAGAGGCAACTAACTTAATAGACTTGGTATTATTTCAGTAATGTGCGAGCATTTTGAAATATGTTAGCATGCTTATCTTTGATACCGTCAATGATAAGCTCATTAGCGTATGCTGCTGTTGCTAGTATCACAGTGTAGTACAATTTAATTATCCCGCTAATTATTCAGCAAGAAGGTTTACTCTAGTTAAAGTAACACTCTTGTTTTGATTCGCCGTAATTTTTTGCTTATTAAGGTTGTTATCAATAGATTGTTGGCTGAAATTCATTTTTATGGGCGCTAAAGAAAATTTTAGGCTGACATGTGCCGCGTTTACAAAGCTAGTTTTAACTACTGGCTCAGCTTTAACTAATACGCTTTTAGGTACAGCAGCAAAGGCTGTGGTACTTAATAAAGAAGTGGCGAATAATGCGACAAGTAAGTTAGTTTTTTTAATGTTTTGATTCATGATGTTTGTCCTGTTAGTAACCTAATAATAAAATTTCAATTCCCTGTAGATTTATTAGGACCTTTTCTCGCGCTGTTTTTATTTTTTAAAAATAAAGCGTATGGTTGGGAGCACACGCTGTACTTGAATTTCATAAAAAGTTGAGATGATGTCCTTCATCTACGGTGTGAATAATACGCAAATTTATTGTAAAATAATAATGACTTAAATTAATGTCATTCATTAGAAAAACTAATGAATAATTGTTATGCTTCCATAGTGGTTTTTTATGCACTTTTTAAACGCATATTTTTAATGTTATAGATAATTAATAGGTGACTTTTGGCTAATAGACTCCCCCCCTTAAACGCTTTGCGTGCATTTGAAGCATCAGCAAGGCAGCTCAGCTTTACCCGAGCAGCAGAAGAACTTTTTGTAACGCAAGCGGCAATAAGTCATCAAATTAAATCTTTAGAAGAGCATTTAGGCCTTAAATTGTTTATGCGAAAAAATCGAGCCCTGCTACTGACAGAAGAAGGGCAGTCGTATTATTTGGATATAAAAGATATTTTTACCTCTATACATGAAGCCACGGAGCGATTATTAGCTCGTGGTGCTAAAGGGGCGATAACGGTCAGTTCACAAGCGAGTTTTGCTATTCAATGGTTAGTGCCCAGGTTAACGACCTTTAATGCCTTACATGGAGATATTGATGTTAGGATCAAGGCGGTTGAACAGCCAGAGAACTCGCTGACAGAAGATGTCGATGTTGCTATATATTATGGCCGGGGTCGCTGGCCAAATATTCATGCTGATAAATTGAATACTGAATATCTAATTCCCGTTTGTTCACCATTGTTAATGCAAGAAAATGCTGCCAATGGCAAACCGCCACTTTTGTCATTAGACGATTTATCAGAGCATAATTTGCTGCATGATACCTCTCGTAGAGATTGGAAACGCTGGTTTAAACAAGTTGGTGTTAAAGGAGCTAATGTTAATCATGGTCCTATTTTTAGTCATTCAGCTATGGTCCTACAAGCGGCTCTACACGGACAGGGGGTTGCTTTGGCGTATAGCGTGTTAGCTAAACCGGATATTGATTCGGGTCGCCTAGTTTGTCCTTTTAATGATGTTTTAGTAAGTAAGAATGCTTACTTTATTGTTTGTCGTGAAAATCAAAAAGATAATGCTAAAATTAGTGCGTTTAGGAAATGGATGTTGGATATGGTAGCGGCAGAGCAAGAGCAAATTACTGATGGGCAAATAAGTTAATGGTTCAGATACTAATACAGCCACAAGTGATAACCCCTAAAGTGGGTAGCAACATCAACCTACAGCTAAATATTGTCGATAATGCTAAAGCACAAGTCATCTTTGCCCATGGTGCCGGCGCTAATATGTCCCATGAGTTTATGGAAGAAACAACCTTGTTACTTAATAAGGTAAATATCAATGTGATACGTTTTAATTTTCCCTTTATGGATAAAAGGGCATTAACGGGTACAAGATATCCCCCCGATAGAATGCCCAAGCTGTTGGTCTGTTATGAAACTGTTATTGAGCATGTTATTGAACAGCAAAAGAATAGCCTGATCCCCTTATTTATTGGCGGGAAATCAATGGGCTCCCGTGCCGCGGCAAGTCTAGTTTCCATAAGTGATAGTCTTAAACCTAAGGCACTAAATAAAGTGTTAGGCGTTTTTTGCTTAGGTTATCCTTTTCATCCGGCGAAGAAGCCAGAAAAACTTCGTCTTGAACCTTTATTTGAGTCGAGCAAAGCCGTTTTAATTATTCAAGGTGATCGTGATACCTTGGGAAATAAAGAGGAAATTCACAGTTATCAATTACCAGAGCATTGCCACTGTGTTTTTTTAGAAGACGGCGATCACAGTTTAAAACCTCGGGTTAAATCAGGTTTTACTCAACAGGCACATATGAAAAGTGCCGTTGATGAAATCAGTTTTTTTATCGACCGCCAAATAAAGACAAGCAACCAATAAGAAGAGTAATTTGTATGAAAAGCGCAAATATTGAGCAGTTCCAAGCGGTAAAGTCAAAAAGTAACGTTATTTTACTTAAAAGTATGATGTTTTTTGTTGGTATCAGTGGCTGTTTTTCTGTACTATTCGGCGCTTGGCTAGCTCACAGCGGCCAAGCATACCCTATAAAGGTACAATCAAGCTTGGCAACTGCGCTACAATATCAATTTTTTCATACGCTTGCGTTATTTGTGACCTTGGTTTGGCTGAAAACAGTTAAACCCACTAAGGTGTTACTTAGTGCCTGTATTGCTTTTGTCATAGGTATTTTGTTTTTTTGTGGCGCAATATATATCAAATCATTTTTTGAACTTGCTGTAATCGGTAAGATAACCCCATTCGGTGGTATTGCGTTTGCGCTAGCTTGGTTATTACTCGCATTTGAAAGTAAAAATAATTTTTAACTACAATATTTGTAGTGTTAATACTCTTTGGTCCACAGTATATTCGGCCATAAGATATACAAGGTAAAAACAACATATGACTTCCATCGTATTATTTTGTCGTCCAGGCTTTGAAAAAGAGTGTGGCGCAGAAATCCAAGACAAAGCGGCTTGGAATGAAATGTATGGCTATTTAGAGCTAAAGAAAGATAAAGGCATAGTCTTTTTTCATCTACAAGAAAGTGCACATGGTGAAGAATTAATGAATAAGTTGCCTCTTAAGCGACTTGTTTTTGCCCGTCAGTGGTTTATCACAGTAACTGATACCATCGCATTACCTGACTACAATCGTGTTGAAGCTATTATTGAAGCGCTAGGCTCTAAATGGCAATATAGCGATTTACGTATGGAAATGGCTGATGATAATGATGGCAAAACCTTAAGTAAGTTTTGTCGTAAGCTCTCAGTGCCTTTGCGCCAAGCATTACGTAAAAACAAAATACTTACCCAAAAAGGTAATAACTCTGCCGATGATCCCGATGGCGCTATCTTACATGCCTTATTTTTAAGTGGCCAAGAAGTTATTTTAGGGTTTTCATTAGTTCGTAATAGCTCTCCACATGTAATGGGTATTCCTAGATTAAAGTTTCCTAGCGCATCACCAAG
Organism: Colwellia piezophila ATCC BAA-637; assembly: GCF_000378625.1. GTDB lineage: Bacteria > Pseudomonadota > Gammaproteobacteria > Enterobacterales > Alteromonadaceae > Colwellia > Colwellia piezophila. Next base: position 326,732 of record NZ_KB905160.1, read on the forward strand.
CCGTTCCACTTTGAAACTTGATGAAGCATTTTTATACTTTATTCCTCGTGATGAGTGGGATGAACGGCTAACTTCCGGTATGAATGCTGTCGATTTAGGTTCAGCTCCTGGAGGGTGGACTTATCAATTAGTGCGTCGTGGCATGATGGTTACAGCAATAGATAATGGTGCTATGGCTGAGTCATTAATGGAAACGGGGCAAGTAAAGCATAAGATGATGGATGGTTTTAAATACGTGCCAATGAAGCAAAATGTCCATTGGTTGGTATGTGATATGATAGAAAAGCCACAACGTGTCGCTAAGCTAATGAGTAAGTGGCTGTTGCATGGCTATTGTAAAGAAGCGATATTTAACTTAAAGCTACCAATGAAAGGTCGATACCAACAAGTCACCAATGATCTACAATCGATTAAAGATGCGTTTGGCGAACATAATGTTAAATATGAGCTTTACGCGAAGCACCTTTATTATGATCGTGAAGAGATCACGGTACATGCGCGTTTACTTTCTCCGGCGCCGTTGAAGGAAAAAGATTAATTGTTAGTGTTTTTTTAAACAACTGAACGAATGATAAATAAAAAAGCTATCTAGTTTATTAATTAACTAGATAGCTTTTTTTTGTATCAGGCTTTGAATGCTAAGTCTTAAGAAACTAAGGCTTATAGTCTTTCAAGTACTGCTTGGGTGAAGTCAGTTGTGCCGTGGCTACCACCTAAATCACCTGTGGTTCTATCACCAGAGGCAATAACATCTGTAATAGCAGCTCTGATTTTTTCTGCTTTATCGCTCATATCTAAGTATTCAAGCATTTGAATTGCCGCTAACATCACTGACGTAGGGTTTGCTATATTCTTTCCGGTAATATCAGGTGCACTACCATGCACAGCTTCAAAAATTGCACAATCTTCACCGATGTTGGCACCTGGCGCCATGCCAAGTCCGCCAACTAGGCCGGCACATAAGTCAGATATAATATCGCCAAACAAGTTAGTGGTTACTATGACGTCAAACTGCTCTGGGTTCATCACCAGTTGCATGCAACAGTTATCAACAATCATTTCGGTTGATTCAATGTCAGGGTATCGCAGAGCTACTTCACGGGCAACTTTTAAGAACAAGCCTGAAGTAGATTTTAAAATGTTTGCTTTATGAACAGCGGTTACTTTTTTACGGCCTTGTTTGCGGGCAGTTTCATAAGCAAAGGTTAATATTTTTTCAGCTCCATCACGGGTAATAATACTCATTGCTTGAGCTTCAGTACCATCCTCAGAGACCACTTGACCAACACCTGAATACATACCTTGGGTGTTCTCTCTAACGGTAATGATATCAATGTTTTCATAACGCGCTTTAGTGCCTTTAAATGACAATACCGGGCGTAAATTTGCATATAATTTAAATTGCTTGCGTAAGGCGACATTGATAGAGGTAAAGCCTTCGCCAATAGGCGTGGTTAATGGTCCCTTCAACGTGATCTTATTTTTTGCGATAAGCTTAAGGGTCTCTTCAGGTACTAATTCTCCATGCTTTTCTAAGGCTGTTAAGCCTGCATCAGCAAATTGATACTCAAAATTACAGCCGGCTTTATCGAGTACTTTAAGGGTTGCATCGATAATACTTGGACCGATACCGTCGCCAGGAATTACCGTTATGGTTTGTTTAGTCATGTAAGTTCACCTTGTTCCAATTTGTTTGAAAAAAAATCTGATTTAGCACCTTGAGTTCGTCTCTGCTCTATTACTTATAATGGGCACAATGCGTCAATATTTAAGTAATTACTTGCTCCGATTTAAGGCAAGACAGACAATAAATTGTTGCTGTTTTTCCTGGAAATAAATCGCTAAGTCATACCGGGGCATTAAGTGGTCTGCTCAGTGCTTTGTTGAGGTATTTTATATCATGACATCACTCTGTAAGCGAGCTTGAAAGATTTTATCACGAACGCCAAAAAGGGGGATTTAAGCGCGTTCGTCATTTAATACTAGATAGTAGGGGGGATCGCAGGCCGTATCAATCTGACTTTAGTCTATAATAGGGGCTTTTTTACCGATGTTGGGGTGGTTTTTAATGATGCCCCATTGTTCTGGGTAGTTATTTCCTAAACCTATCTCTTTGAGGGTGCCATTGATAAACAATAAGAAGCTACATTCGTCTTGTGTGGTAATACCATCGGATTTTACATGCTGAGTCCGATAAAACATGACTTGGTAATTAACATCGTCAACTTTTCTCGCCTCGGTTAAGTCAGGGCTGCCTAGCTGAGATAGGGCTTGTTCGAAAGTGAACTCTTCTAATTTTATCTTAGCAATAAATTGGCGGTTATAAGTTTCTCTATCATCCCATTTCATTTGATCTGGACTATCATCATAAAAGGTAACAACAAGGGCAACAAAAGCGGCATAAACCGTTAGTGCAAGTAGGATTCGGCCGATTACTTTCTTATTCATAGTTATTTTTCTTTTATAATTAAACTGATTTTACAATGAGTTTCTATCACCATTAATGGCAATTATATTATCATTAATTTCATGCTCAGGTGAAGGTGTTGTTAATCGTATATCTTTTAAATTAAAGCCTAAAGGAATATCTTGCTTTAATGTGAGTAGTTTTCTGGCCAAATCCATCTGCTCAACGCTATTGGTTAATTTCTCTGCAATTGTCGCTTTTAAGTCGCTTGCGTTGAGCATGGCTTTTAATGAACCATATTGATTCAGTAATTTTGCCGCATTTACTTGGCCAATACCAGCGACACCTTCAATTTTATTGGTGTTGTCACCCGTTAAGGTCCAAAAGTCTATCAGTTGAGATGACTTTACATTGAACTTGTTTTGTACATGCTCTTCATCGAGGTAGCGACGATTAAAGTAATCATAAATATGAATATTAGGGCGAAGTAATGATAAAAAGCCTTTGTCAGTTGAAATAATGGTAACTTTTTGGCCATGAAGCGCCATTTTTACGGCTAACGTGGCAATAAGATCATCCGCTTCATCTTCATCGGAAGTTAATGAGTCAACTCCCTGTGCCATAAAGGCATCTTGCATCTGGGTTAATTTATTGGCCAGATGCTCAGGCATTTTTTTCCTACCTTTTTTATAGCCTTCAAAAATCTGATAGCGCCAACAAGGCTGCTGGCTGTCAAAAACGGCTAATGCATGAGTCGGTTTATGCTGTTCAATAATTTTTATTACTGCGTTCACACACGTTTTTTGGGTGTTAAATAGTACTTGTTTTACTGTACTGCTCGACAGCTCATCGCCGGCTTGCTGGGTTATCTGTTTAAAAGGACGCTCTTGCACAGCGTACACCCGACGAATTAAGTTTAGGGCATCAATGAGTATTAAATGAGCTGACAATGTTAACCCTCAATGACTTTATAGCAGGGGGTATACTCACTACCAGGAAGCTTCATCCGTTGTTGACTAACAAAGGAGGCGAGTAATTTATCCATTAAGACCATTATTTTCTTATCCCCGGATATTTCGAAAGGACCAAACTGTCGAATAGCTTTTATGCCACCTGACTTTACATTACCAGCGACTATGCCTGAAAAAACACGGCGTAAATTAGCCGCTAGCTCTGCTGTGGGTAGTTCATAGCTAATACTTAGCGCGGCCATATTCTCGTGGGTTGGCTCAAAAGGGTGCTGAAATTCTTCTTCAATGACTAGGGACCAATTAAAGTGGTAGGCATCACCGGTTGCTTTTCTGTGTGCCAATACTTTATCAAGACCACTCTTCATCAACTGGGCAACCTTAACGGCATCGTCAACGACAATTTCATAGAGCGATTGTGCTCGTTCACCTAAAGTAGCACCTATAAATGCGTCTATCTCATTAAAATAGTCAATGGCACTTGAAGGCCCAGTAAGAATTATAGGAAGTTGCTGCTCGGTATTTTTTTCATTAAGCATAATACCTAAAATGTAGAGTAATTCTTCAGCCGTGCCCGCACCGCCGGGAAAAATAATAATACCATGTGAAATTCGCACAAATGCTTCTAAGCGCTTTTCAATATCGGGCATGATGACTAATTCATTCACTATTGGATTAGGTGGCTCTGCAGCAATAATGCTTGGCTCAGTTAAACCTATGTAGCGACCTTCTTTATTGCGTTGTTTGGCGTGCCCTATAGTCGCTCCCTTCATCGGGCCTTTCATTGCCCCAGGACCACAACCAGTACAGATATTAAACCCCCGAAGACCTAGTTGGTAACCGACATCTTTAGTGTATTTGTACTCATTATGTTTAATTGAATGGCCACCCCAACACGTCACTAAATTAGGTTCTGTTTCGGGTAATATAGCATTGGCATTTCTTAGGATATCGAAAGTGGCATCAGTAATGTCTTCTGAAGAGCTTGGCATTGTTCTGTAACGGCTGTGAAGAAAAAGGATGTCTCGAAGAACAGCTGACAGGTGCTCTCTAATGCCGCGAATTATTTTGTCATCAACGAAGGCATGGGTTGGAGGGTTTGTTAAATCTATCTTAACACCCCGCTCACGCCTAAGTACTTGGATTTCAAAGGAGAGGTATTGCTGATATATCTCTTCTGCATCATCGGTATTCGACCCAGCGTTAAGTACAGCAAGAGAGCAATTTCGGTAAAGTTTGTATAAAGAGCTTGTCACTGATTGTTGAAGTTGATCTACTTCTGCTTGTGAAAGCAAGTTCATATTGCCGACAGGATTAATTTGAATATGCATAGCTCACTCCTTTATGCTTTTTTTATAATTATGATGAAATATAGCTTTATCAGGCGAGGTTTTTATCAGCATAATTATTGGGTTTTATATGGTTAATTATTTTATATACACAACTTGGTTTTTACCCGATTTTTTCGCTTTATACATGGCTTCATCGGCACGCTCAAAAGCTATATGAATATTGTCATCAGCCCTTATATGAGTAGCACCTATGGAAAAGGTGATACTTACCTTGTTGCTTTTAAACTTGAATGGTAAGCGAGCGACATATTTATTTAAAACACTAAGCTCTGCTATGAGGGCCTTTTCCTGGATTTTAGAATAAATTAATACAAATTCTTCGCCACCATAGCGACCAACAAAGACGTCTTTGCTGACGTGGTTCAGTATAGTATTCGCGATGACTTGCAGGGTTTTATCGCCAGCGGTGTGTCCATAGTTATCATTAATTTTCTTAAAATCATCAATGTCGAGTACCACTAGTGCTAATTCGAAAGGTTTATGATGAAAACGTACCATTGCTTTAGCAAAGTACTCATCAAAAGCCGCTCTATTACCGAGTTTAGTAAGGGCATCTTGCATACTTCTTTTTTGTTGGTTAGCAAGTTTCTCTTCAAATATTTTACTTTGTGCTTCAAGTTGTTCGACCTTAGCTGACATATCTTGCAGTTTATCCGCTAATTTTTGCTGGCTTTGTTGTTCAAACTTTGATTTTTGTTCTAATGTACTGGCGATAAATTGCAACTTCTCATTAATGTCTTCTTTTACTTGATTTAATGATGATGCTCTTTCAACGCTATCTGTCATCTCAATAAGCTGGACTTGTAGCTTTTTATTGATCTTGTCATTGGTATTCTGATTGTCTCTTTGTATGACAATAGTTTCTTTAACGGCACTTTGTACGGTTGATAAGGTGGCACTTAAGCGAGTTAAAAAATTCTTGGCGCTATTTTGTTCATCTTTAAAGTCGGCAACAATGACATCAAAAATATCTATAACATGCTGAAGTACTTCCCCCTGAGAACTATCAACCAAGAGTTTTTTCTTTATGGCTAATAAATCACTCATATGTGAGTTAGAAAGGGGTAAATCGCTTAATGATAAGGATATTTTTTCAAGGATAGCGCTACTAATTATTTGCTCATTTTCACTGTACTGCTTACTTGAAGCAGAAGTAACCGTGGTTGTCTGCAATAGGCCTTGTTTAGGTATACCATTCTTAGCTTTTAGTGCATGGTGATAAAAAGTTAATAGTTGACTTAATAAAGGGATATATTGAATTAAGGCATCTTTACTTTCTTTAGTCTCTTTTAATAGCGAACGTAAATCTCTTCGTAAATCATCAGGTAGACCATTAATTTTTTGTAAGATCAAGCCTGCTTGATTAAACTGCTCATGTATATGGAGAATGTTCTTTTCATTGGTAAGACTATGGTATTGCAATAATTTAGTAATGACATTGATTTTAGTTTCAATATCACTGATAGGAGCTGATTTGTTAAATAAGGTTCTGAGTTGCGCTAAACGATTGTCTAACTCAAGATCAATTCCCTTAGAAATAAGGGATAATTTAGCAATAAATTGAATGAACAGGCTTGATTGCTGATTGAAATCTTCTTGGAGTGAACTACGAGACTCAATTGCGCTATCAAGCTTTCTTTTTAGTGCCACAAGCTGCTTTTTGGCAATCGTACTGTCATTCATAAAACAGATTTATCCTAAATGTAGGGGAGATGTTTAGTGTGTTTGCTTTCAATATTAAAGTAAAGCTAATGACTTTTAATTACTTCGTCAGAAATATAGTACTTAGTATAAGATAATTTATACATAAAAGTGTTATTTATCAATCTGAAATTCAAATAATTAACTTTTGTTATGGCTGACTAATTTTTTATAGCATTTCGTATTTCATCGTTGTTAAAATAGCAGTATCTAAGCATCACAACATTGTATCCCTATAATGAGGACGTCACCCAAGTGTTTAACTATAAAATTAAATTAATAATAGCAATATCTTTATTTTTTGTACAACTAATATCCGCTCATGCCAGTGTGAAAGTCAATATCAGCATAGTTCAGCCGGAGCATCACCTGGCTACAGTAGAGCTGAAATTTGATCGCGTAAAAACAGAACGTATTGATTTTTATCTACCTACTTGGCGAACTGGACGCTATGAAACTTTAAACTTAGCTAATGGTATACGTGAATTTAGCGCACAAGACAGTCAAGGAAATAAACTTAACTGGCGTAAAATTGACAAGCATACTTGGCAGGTTAGCGGTGTTAAAGCGAAAGAAATTCACCTAAGCTATCAGGTATATGCCAATCAACTGGCGAAAAGAACTCGTCACATTGATGACAGTCACGCTTTTTTAGATAGCTCTGCTATCGTGATGTATAGTGCCGAAAGTCGTGCTTTAAAGCACATAGTTCAGTTAGACGTTCCCAAATTATGGCGTAGCTTTTCAGGACTTAATTCCGGTGAAAATAGCCATCAATTTATCGCTAGTAATTATGACCAGTTAATCGACTCGCCAATTGAAACGGGCATTAACGAGCATCATCAATTTAATGTCGATAATCGAAAGTATGAATTAGTTATCTGGGGTGAAGGTAATTTTGATAGTGCGAAGATGGTAAAAGATCTGAAGGTATTGGTAAGACAAAGCAAGCATATTTGGCAAGGCTACCCGTTTGAACGTTATGTCTTTATGGTACATGCAACAAGTGGTGCTCGCGGGGCCACAGAGCATGTGAACTCGACTATTATTCAGCGCTCACGTTATAGCTTTTCAACGCGTAAAGATTATATTAGCTTTATTGCTGTTGCCGCACATGAGTTCGTTCATACTTGGAATGTCAAGCAGTACCGTCCTGAAGGAATAGTCCCTTATGACTACCAACAAGAAAACTATTCCAACTTACTTTGGCTAGTTGAGGGTTCAACCAGTTATTTGCAATATCAATTGCTCTTACGTAGCGGTTTAATAACGGTAGATGAATTCCTGACCATACTGGCTAAACGTATAACGGCTCATTTACATAAACCCGGTCAAGCAAGTCAAAGTGTGGCGCAGGCAAGCTTTGATGCGTGGATAAGTGAAGGTGGGGATTACGGTAATAATCATAGTGTAAATATCTATGCGGAAGGCTTTTTAGCTTCTTGGTTACTTGATACTGATATTTTGACTAAAACATCGTTGGCGAAAAGCTACCGTAATATTCATAACGAGCTCTATCAGCAATATCGCTTACCTAAAAGCTATAATGAAACTGATGTTATAACACTATTAAAACAAATCACCGGCGGCGACTATAAAGCTTGGTGGCAAAAAAATATTCACGGCACACTTGAAATTGATTTTACTACCTTACTTGCTAGTGCTGGTTTAGAGATGAGCTACGCTAAAAAGACAAATGATAACTCAGCTGAAGAAACTAAAGTGTGGACTGGCATTAAAACTGAGCAAAGTAATAACGGGCTAGTCATTTCATCGGTCGAGAAAAACAGCCCCGCATGGCATGCAGGGTTAACTACCCAAGATGTGATTGTTGCCGTTGATGGTTTACGCATAAATGATAAAGACTTGTTAACTCGTTTAAAAGACTTTAAACCAGAGCAAACGATTGATATCACTTATTTTCGACGAGATAAATTAGCGACTAGCCAGGTAAAACTAGCGGCTATAGCTAAAAACAAGCTAAAGGTGGTTCCTATAGTTAAAGCAAGTAAAGCACAAAAAGCCTTTTTCAAGGCATGGATCGGTGTTGATTTTCCAGAAAAAAATAATAGCTAAAGCCGAAGAATAATAAAACGGTACTTGAATAGCTTCATAGGCATTCAAGTACCTTTTTATTACGGCTATAACACATAGGTCTAAAGGCTGATATTTATTGGCGCAATGTTCTCGCGAAAGGGGCATGTTCAATATGACTGCTTCTAAATGGGTTGATGTCCAACCCTCCACGTCTGGTATAACGAGCGAATACGGTTAACTCTTCTAGTTGGCAGAATGTTTGTAAATCACAAAAAATTCTTTCCACACACTGTTCATGAAATTCATTATGCTGGCGAAAGGAGATTAAGTACTGTAGCAAAGCCGCGTGGTTTATTGCCTTACCGCGGTAATGAATATAAATACTAGCCCAGTCAGGCTGATTGGTAATTAAGCAATTAGACTTTAATAAATGACTAACTAAATGCTCCTCAACGTGTTCGCTCTCTTTTTTGTCTTGTGCTTTAGTGAGTAGCTTTGCATCATACTGGTAGTTATCGACACTAATGTCTTCACCATCGATACAATAGCTGTTATCCGCACTTTTAACTATGTTGAGACCCGGGCAGTGTTCTACGCCGAATAAACTGACTTTAGCGGGTGAGCCGGCTATTTTTGATAGATCTTTGATTAATATCTGCTCAACATCTTTGATACTGGCAAAGCGAGTTTGATTAAAACTATTTAAATACAGCTTAAATGATTTTGACTCAACAATATTTTCACTGGTGCAAGCAAACCGAAATTCAGCAACCGCGACGACCGGTTTTCCTTTTGCATTAAGCCATGACAATTCATAGCCATACCAGACATCTTCACCAACGAAAGGTAAATTGCCTTTATTTAGTGCTAAGTCGTCCCTATTTAAACTTCTAGGTACTCCTTGCAGTAAATCTGCGGTATATTCGCTGCAATATTGCGTACTTTTCCCCAGTTTTAACTTGCTTAGTTCAATTGCATTTTGATAATTGGCCATAAATTTTTCAGTAGTGAGCTAGTATCTTGCTATTTTAAAGGATCTTCTCTTTATATGACATCTACAAATATAACTTTAGCGCGATCGCTTTTAAACTTTGGTAAAAACTACAGTCAACATTATCTCGAAATTGTTGGTCATTTACCGATAAGGGAGCATGATGAACTTTGGCCGTCGCCTTGCGAATTGGGACCTCATGATGACAGTCACCATTATTGGCAAGCTGTTGCCGTGAATAATGATGATAACTCAGTTGAAAATCCGATAGCGCTATCTTTTGCTAATGTTGAGTCGGCCTTAGAAATTGAATTACATCAGGATATTAAAACGTACTTTACCACCATGTTTAGTGGTGATATTGACGCCCAGTGCAGTGAAGGGCAGTTATCGCTGTTGTTTGCTTGGAATACAGCAGACTTTGATCGATTACAAGAAAATATTATTGGTCACATCATGATGAAACAGAGATTAAAGCAAGCCGAAACTGTTTTCTTTGCGGTTACCGATGAAGCAGACATGATCATCTCCATTGATAACGAAAATGGAGAAGTATGGGTTGAACGTGTTGGTTGTAAGCCACATAAAAAGCTGAGCGACTCACTAGGTAGTTTTATCGGTCAACTAACGCCAAGCCCTTTAACTGCAGATAAATAACGGCAAGGCAAAAGTAAAGGCCAAGCTACTTGCGTTGATTAAGTTGGTCTGATAAATTCTTAATGAGTAACTTCATTTCTGACAATTCACTTTTCATTATCGTTAGCTCTTCTTTCAAGGACTGTTTAATTACCTTTTTTACCGCGCCACTTTCAAGTAAAGATTCTATCAGTTCAGCGGTATTGTTTTTTGGTAGCTCTTGGCTAACTTGTTCGTCATTAGGGGGATTTATTGCCGTAATAAAATCAGGCTGGTGTTGCCAGTTTTTTAATGCCGAGATTAACTGGGGTAAAGGTACTCGTTGGCTAAGCTTCGCTTTTACTAGCGCTACAGTTGGCTTTTTCCCTGCATTGGCAAGTTGATTTGCACAGATTAAAATTTCATTGGTAAGGTTCATATTATTTACTGATTAATAGCTAATTAATTTAACTATATTTTAGCCAATATAACTAATAATGTCTTCTATTTATTAACTTGTTTTTAAAAACAGTATGAATTTCAATTACTTAATTAGTTGGCTTGTTATTTGCTAATTGGAGAGGGAGAATAATTATAAATATTAAAATGCACATTAGGAATATCAACATGAAAAAATCATTAATCGCTTTACTTATCGCAGCCCCACTAGCTATGACAATATCTGGTTGTGTTATCAAAATAAATGACGATGGTATCGATCACGGCTTTATTAGTGATAGTGAAGATCGTACTTATAATAACCGTAAAAAAATTGCCAAAGTTCAGTTAGGGTCTTCTTTTATGGATATGCAGGAGAAGTTAGGGGTAGCTGATTTTTCTGAGACTTATACCGAAGGTGAGGACACCGTACGTGTTTTATATTATCGAACCCAGCGTAAACATAAAGACGGCTTAACAACGAAAGATGAATGTACTTTTTTACAGTTCATTAATGGTCAATTAGTTCAGACCGGCAATGGTGGCGACTATTTAAAAAATGGCAAGGTAAAAGCCAACTAAATCATTCATGGCTCTATATCCAAACTGCATGAAGATACAGGTTTCAGCTTCAAGTAGCTTGGGTATATATTCTAAAATACCTCGCTTTGCGGGGTATTTTTTTGCCCGTTAGTTCAAAGGTAAAAGTCCTTGCGAGGTTAATTAAATTTGACCTATTTGAAAATATACTGTTATGGTGAGATGTTCTATTAAATAATCCACCGTCAGAGTAGGAGAATATAATGAGTGAAACGGTTTCGGTAGAAAATAATATTGAAGGCAATCAAAGTCATGGTGTTGATATTCGCGCGAATTATTTAAGTGCCCATGAGCTAAAATTAGCCGCGTCACTTTTATATCAAGCTTACCACGATGATCCTGTGTTTCTAGAGATATTTAATAGCGATAAAGAAGATTATGAACAACGACTGCGTGGCGCGATAAGGGAGGAACTCAATGCCTTCTGGCAAGCTAAGCAGCCTATGGTTGGTTTGTACTTAGGTGAGACCATGGTTGGTGTTGCGTGTATTAATAGCCCTGATGATACTTTAACAAGTGAGCGGTTTTGGCATTGGCGACTGAAGATGTTATTAAACGCGGGTTATTTTAGTACTAAGCAGATGATGCAAAAAGAACAAGATGTATTAGCTGCAGTACCCCTAAAAGTATTTCATTTCCTATCCTTTATAGCCGTGCACCCTTTACACCAACAGCATGGCTTTGGTCATTATTTAATGGCTGCGGTTAACACTGTGCTAGATGAGCACCCCGATAGTGAAGGTGTAGCTGTTTATGCCACATCAGGAAAATTCAAAGAATTTTTTAAGCATGTTGATTATCATACAGTGAAAGAAGTTACTGTCGGCAATGTCTGTGGCGCTGTGATGGTTCATCATAGAGCAAAAGTAGAATAACCCTCAATACGGGGTCATTTTAACACCAGATTTCGATTTATCCCCCTCATTACTTGAGCACAAAAAAAATAGCACCGACAAAGTGCTATTTTTTTTGTAAGACATGTCTTACATCACTGTAAGATATATTGGCAATGCTTGCTAAAATACAGAAGTGAAATCATCCAACCAACTGATTTATAACCACTTAGTTGCATCGCCTGTGTTTACAGTCTTTTTACATTTTAATATGGCTTCCTTAATCAGCCTTGTTACGGCAGTTTTAGGTGTACTATTAATCAGGTCAGGAAGACAAGGAGCAGGGGGCTTCAGCATTACTTGTAATGCAATTACGGAAGATGAATGTTGCTAAGATGGAATCAAGGCAACTTAAGGAATTACTAAGGACAGTAATATAACTTATGGATGAGTAAATGGATGCAACGGATGCAGTTCATGGAAGATGTTTGTAAGGATGCTCGCAAGCAGTAAAAGAAAACCTAAAGCAGGATGCTTCAATTCTAAATTATACATTGTGTGATTTGGGATAGGGTTTACAAGGAGGCTTTAAGGATGAAGCCTAGTGGAAGGATGCCACTATGATGGATATTAACTAAGGATAGTTTATCGATAAATTGGAGCCAGGGAGGCGCTGATTAATGATAAAGAGATCAAGGATGTGGCTATTGGAATGGATAACCAAGGCCAAGAAGACAGTAATTATGGACGATTACTAAAAAGGTGTGGCAAAGGAGTGTTGCATAGGGACTAGGTTGTCAGGAAGACACTAATTAAGGATGATTAATGGGAAGGTATTAACTTCCTATCATGGATATGAGTGGACTCATAAAGGATATACTAAGGAAGGTTTTTCAAGGAAGAGGTGAGATCATTAAATATGTGTGCAGGATGCACCATATAAGCTAGTATAGAAATGCGACTTAATGAGTCGCATTTTTTATGCGCGTTTAGAAATATTTTTTAGTTGAAGTGTTTAGCTAAATTATCTAACTGAAATTTTTTAGGTATTGGTTCGCTGTATTGCTTTGATTAACCACTTGCTGTTAAGTGCTTTATTTTCATTACTCACTATAAGCAGCTCATTGTTAAATACTCCCAACCGGGTATCGCAGGTTGAGATAATAGCTTATCCTTGGATGTTGGTATTAGTTAACCTCCACTCTGGATAAGCAAAGTTACTCAAAAAGCTATTTCATACCAATTCCAATAAGTTTCTTCGCACTCAGCGAGAGTTAAAAGGTTTAGAGGCAAGGCATTGATTGTAGATAATGGTTATTCAGGAGAATAAGCTCCTGCATTCTCTAATAAGCTGCATCCATGCAGCGTCCTTATCAAAATCAATAACGCAGCATATAAGTCTTTTAAACTCGCCCTTTGGGAGCTCACCAGCAATTCGATAACCACACAGAATTTCTTTCATATAGAGTGACTATATGCAAAAAAATTCTATTTGTTCTCAAACCGCTGGCAAGCTCTGAGTTGGAACTAACTTAATGGATTTGGTATTGGGCGATATCAGCGTTGGTATTCCTACCAATAACCAGTTATTGGGTACGTAATACCGCCTTGTTTTCACCAAAACTATCAATGTTGAGACGAATAAATAAAATTATAGCATAGGTGTTTATGCTATGTTATTGATAATAAATAAGTACTTACAAAAATTAACATTCATTATCCAGAGTTGAGGTTAGTTAACTGAATAGGGGGCAATTAATGTTAGAATTTTTAGAACACATTGCTACAAAACTACAGCCGTTTCGTAAATTGAGTTATCTAGTGGCAGTATTTCTTGGTGGTGTAATCGCCAATCAACTATTGCAAACATCCTCACCAACCCAGGCGAGTAACACCCTCGCTATATTAAGTTTTGTTGGTTGTCTTTGGTTGCTGCTCTTTAATGTCTTACTATCAACTTTTCATAATATCCCGAGTAAAAGCAATAGCAGCCACAATCTGTTTGTCCGCCTTAAAGCTAAATTACAGCGAGCCCCATATTATGTGTTAGCACTGCTGTTCATTGCTTTAACACTGGTTATTGCATTTTTGTCCATTCGAATGCTCAGGGTTTAGCCTGACAAATAAATTTATCTAATAAAAAAGGAGCTATATCATTGCTCCTTTTTTATTATCATTTTACCTCTAAAAAGTTATTTATTAACATAAAACTTAATTAGCTGTCCACTCTCTAGTAGCCGCTTTCATATCACTAACAAAGTTACTTAGCTCAGCGATCATTTTACTATTATCAGTTAAATTATCTTCAATGATCTTGACCACAGCAGAGCCACTAATTGCACCAAGGGCACCTGCTTGAAGCGCTGCTTTAACTTGTTGAGGTGTTGATATTCCAAAACCTAAAACCGGTGGTGCAGCATGATACTTAACTAAACTTTCGATTAATTTATGGGCCGTGCTAGTGACAGAGTTTTTGGGACTTTCAGCATTATCTACGCCAGTGACACCGGCGCGACTTAATACATAAGTGTAACCTCTAGAGTATGATGATACTGCACGTAAAGTATCATCGCTGGCGTTAGGCGGCGCGATAAAAATAGGGGCAACACCATGTTTTAATGCCGCTTCTCTAAACGGTTCACTCTCACGAATAGGTACATCGGCTATGAGGACTGAATCTACTCCAGCATCGCTCATATCACGATAAAAGCTATCAATACCACGGGCAAAAACTAAATTACCGTACAGTAACAAGCCAATAGGTATTTGCGGGGCATATGCTCGAACTTGTTTTAATAGTTCAATGCAGATGTCGGTGTTAATGCCAGCACCTAGAGCGCGAAGGGCCGCTCTTTGAATTGTTATACCATCGGCACTTGGATCAGAGAAAGGAATACCTAACTCTAATGCATCGGCTCCGGCATCGATTAAACTTTTAATAACCGCAAAAGATTGCTCAGCATTCGGATCGCCAATCATAACAAAAGGGATAAAAGCTCGTTCATTTTTTTCTTTTAAGTTAGCGAACGCTGTTTGGTAACGAGCACCGGCTTGCTGAATATTTGACTGTGACATTATGCCTCTCCTCTATGCTTCACTTTTGTTACTGATGCAGCTTTGTCAGGTGAAATAATAGCCTGTACATGAGCCAAATCCTTATCACCACGACCTGATAGATTAACGAGATAAATAGTTTCTGTCGTGGCTGCTTCTGCCATTTTTAAAGCTTGCGCAAGGGCATGAGCTGATTCAAGTGCAGGTATAATGCCCTCTTTTTTGGCTAATTCTTGAAATGCAGCTAACGCTTCATCATCATTAATGGCGACATATTGTGCTCGACCGGTATCTTTCAAGAAGGCATGTTGTGGGCCTACCGCAGGGTAGTCAAGACCAGCAGATACAGAGTAAGACTCTTGAATTTGGCCATGCTTATCTTGCATTATATAGGTGTAGTTTCCATGCAACATCCCCTTCGTACCGGCTACAAGCGTTGCACCATGCTGATCGGTTTCAATACCCTTACCACCGGCTTCAACGCCGATAAGTTTGACACCTTCTTCATGAATAAAGTCGTGGAACATACCAATGGCATTGGAGCCACCACCGACCGCGGCAATAACATAATCAGGTAAACGACCTTCTTCCTCATAAAATTGTGCTTTTGCCTCTTCACCAATCATTTTTTGAAATTCCCTAACTATGGTCGGGAATGGATGTGGGCCAGCGGCAGTGCCTAATAAGTAGTGAGCGTTTTCATAATTTGCCGACCAATCTCTAAGTGCTTCATTTACCGCATCTTTTAACGTGCCTGAGCCAGCCGTTACCGGAATAACTTCTGCGCCCATTAATTCCATACGAAAAACATTGGGTTGTTGTCGCGCACAATCCACTGCGCCCATATACACTCTACATTTTAAGCCAAGCAATGAACAAGCAATTGCGGTGGCAACACCGTGTTGCCCCGCGCCTGTTTCAGCAATTATTTCAGTTTTACCCATGCGTTTAGCTAACAGGGCCTGACCTAACACTTGGTTGGTTTTATGGGCGCCGCCGTGTAATAGATCCTCACGTTTTAAATAAATTTTAGCGAGTGGATTTTTTACAATATTTCGACAACAAGTTAATGGTGTAGGTCGCCCGGCATATTTGGTTAATAAATTATTGAACTCAGTTAAAAAGGCTTCATCGGTTTGCGACTCAATAAAAGCTTGCTCTAACTGCTCTAATGCGGGGACTAATAATTCACCGACATACATGCCACCAAATTGACCAAAATAGGCGGGTAAGGTTTCTTTTTTTGATGATTTCTCACCAGTTTTAATATTATTTAGCATCTTAATAATTCCTAATTTGCGAAAATACTTGGCTAAGTTTTTCGCTTGATTTGATACCAGGGCTATCTTCTACACCTGAATTTAGGTCTAGGCCGAATAAATCTACCTGGGTTAATTGCTCAAGGGCTTGACTAATATTGTCATTATTAAGCCCTCCCGCTAAAAAGCTATTTGATAAGTTTTGTTCACTTAAGGCTAATACTTGCCAATCGAATGACTCACCACTACCAGGACTTTGGCCATCAAGTATGTGATGACTCACACTCTCATTAAGCAGAGGTACGCTTTGTGCTACTGGAGTTGCCTGCCATACTTGACAAAAACTACAACCACTTTGTGCAAGCTCAGTAATTAAAGCTGCGATATAATGATTATCTTCACTACCATGCAGTTGCACGGCACTTAACTGTAATGTTTTCACTAAGTCGATAATTTCAGTACGTTCTTCATTGACGAAAACGCCGACATATTCTAATTTTGGCGCTGCTTGAATAATACTTTGAGCTTGTGCTTTAGTCACATAACGAGGTGACTTCTCTGCAAAGATGAGGCCGCCAAATCGTGCTCCAGCATCAGCAGCTGCGCTCGCGTACTTAGCGTCAGTTAAGCCACAAACTTTATTGTTACCGTAAATGAGCTTTCGACAGGCTAAGTCAATATCTTGATAAGCATTGTTTTTAGGATCCATCAGAGAACTACCCACTAAAAAACCGTCAACAGCAGGCGCTAATTCTCTTACTTGCGCATTATTGTAGATACCGGACTCAGAAATGATAATTCTATCGTCTGGCAAGGTTGGGGCAAAATCAAAGGTACGCGCTATATCGGTACTTAAATCCCGTAAATCTCGATTATTGATGCCGATCATTCTGGCATTAAGTTTTATCGCTCTATCGCGTTCATCTTCGGTCGAAATTTCCGTTAGCACCGCTAAGTTATATCGCTCTGCAACTTTTGATAACTCAAGGTATTCTTCATCGGACAAGACACTGAGCATTAATAATATAGCGTCTGCGCCGTAATATCTTGCCAAGTACACTTGATAACTATCGATGAAAAAGTCTTTGTTAAGTACTGGGCACTTTACCGATTGAGTCACTGTTTTTAGGTAGTCAAAAGTACCTTGAAAGTACTTTTCATCGGTTAACACCGAGATAGCAGCAGCGTATTTATCATAAACTTGGCAAATGGCCTTTACATCAAAGTCTTGGCGAATAAGTCCTTTTGAAGGTGAGGCTTTCTTACATTCCAGAATAAAACCTGCGTAGGGTTTCTCTGCTGTTCTGGTTAATGCGGCGTACATATCTTTAGTCGTCGGCACTAATTCATCAATGAAAGTGGCTAAAGGTTTACTCAATTTCAATGCTGCGATTTCAATGCGCTTATTATCGACTATTTGCTCGAGAATGTTTTTTTCTGCTGAGGCATTATTACTGGTATTCATGTTATTTTTCAGCCTTTTTTGCACTAGAATTTGAGGAGGAATCTTGATTAATTTCTTGATTCGGCGCTTGATTCGGCTCTTGATTCGGCTCTTTATTAGATAAGTCAACTAAGGCTGTCAAGGTAACTAAGCCTTTACCTGAGGCAAGTACTTCACTGGCAAGTTGCGCAGCTTGCTTGAGAGAGTCAGCTTTGTTATGTAAATACAATAACGCTGCACAGTTTATGATTACCGCGGCATTGTGGGCATCCTGTCCTTGACCCGATAAAATAGCTTTAATGATATCGGCATTTTCTTGTGGAGTACCACCTTCAATCTCTGCAAGGGCGTAATTATTTAAACCAAAGTCTTGTGGCGTAAAAGTACGTTCAATCAATTCACCCTGGTTAATTTCAATAACCTGAGTATCGCCATGCAAAGCAATTTCATCTAGTCCACTACCATGTACAACAAAAGCACGTTGCACACCGGTAAGTTGTAGCGCTTGTGCCATGGGCATTAATAACTCGGGGGTATAAACGCCAAGTAACATAATGTTTGGATGAGCGGGATTGACTAGCGGTCCTAAGATATTAAATATAGTGCGAATACCCATAGCTTTTCTCACGGGACCTGCATGCTTGAAACCAGAGTGATAGGCAGGTGCGTACAAAAAACATAGGTTCGTTTGCGCTAAACAATGAGCAGCTGTTGCCGGTGACATGGATAAATTAACACCAAAGGCTTCCAGTAAATCAGCAGAGCCAGACATACTAGAGACACTTCGATTACCATGTTTTGCCATCTTTAAGCCACATGCTGCGGCTAGAATTGCTGCCGTGGTAGAAATATTAATAGTATTAGCACCATCGCCGCCAGTGCCAACACAATCAGCAACAATCTCGTCATTAGTGCGCGCAGGAAATGTGGTCGCAGCAGAGCGTATAGCAATGGCTGCACCTGCTATTTCTTGCGGTGTTTCACCTTTTATCTTCAGTGCAGTTAAGACACTTGCCATTAATGCTGGCGTTATATTACCTTGTAGAACTTGCTGAAAAAAATCATGACTTTGCGCTTGGCTTAAATCACGGTTATCAACTAAGGTAGGTAATATTATTTTGATATCTGATAATCCGCTATTTTTGCAACTAGTCTCTTTGGAGCCAGTACTTGTTGAATATATATTTTGTGAACCATTCATCTTATGCTCCCGTTACTTTGTTGCTGAGCGATGGCGCTAGCTCAAGTAAATATTGAATGCTTTGTGCTAATAAAGTAGCACCAAAGGTTGTTAATATTGACTCAGGGTGAAATTGAAACGCTAAAATTGCATCTTCTTCACGGCTAATAGCCATACACATGCCATTGTAGTCGGCGATAACATCTAGGGTTTGCGGGATATCTTTACCTACCAATGAGTGATAACGGGCAACCGGTAGTGGGTTAGGTATGTTTAAAAAAGGGCCATTACCCGAGTGGCTGATATTGGAGGCTTTACCATGGACAATTTCATCAGCTCTGTCGACACGGCCGCCATAATGTTCGATTAATGCTTGATGACCTAAACAAATTCCCATCATAGGGATACGGCCAGCGCACTTTTTAATCAGTGCCATTAAGCAACCGGCTTTATTTGGCGCCCCAGGACCTGGAGAGAGTATTAATAATACCGGCTCAGACGTTTTTTTAGTGTGCTCGAGCATTTTGTCAAAAATAAAGTCAGCACTGAGGGTATTGCGATAAACACTGGGTTCAAAACCTAAACATTGAAATTCGTCTACAAGGTTATAGGTAAAGGAATCCAAGTTATCGAGCATAAATAATTTAGTCATGGGCTTGCTCCTTTGCTAAAGCATTGGCAGTGGCAATAGCATTAATAACGGCTTGCGCTTTTTGTTTGGTTTCATTGGCTTCACTAATGGGGTCTGAGTCGTAAACAACACCAGCACCGGCTTGAACTTGGGCAATATTGTCTTTAACAAAGGCTGAGCGGATTACAATGCAGGTATCCATTTCACCGGTGCCAGTTAAATAACCTACCGCACCGCCATAACTACCACGTCTTTTACCTTCTACTTCTCGAATCAGTGACGTCGCTTTGACTTTTGGTGCACCTGAAAGTGTGCCCATATTCATGCAAGCTTGATACGCGTGCAACGCATCAAGATCTGTTTGTAATGTACCGCAGACCCGAGAAACTAAGTGCATCACATGAGAATATCGATCCACTTTCAGTAAATCAGCAACATAACGAGTACCCGGTTGGGAAACTCTAGCAATATCATTGCGCGCTAAATCAACCAGCATAATATGTTCGGCAGACTCTTTTTTATCTTGCCTAAGCTCAAGTTCAATACGACTATCTAGGTCTAATGAAATATTACCTTGCTTATCAAAACCGCGTGGTCGCGTTCCAGCTATCGGGTAAATTTCTACGTGTCTATTGCTGGCTTGATATTTTAATGCAGATTCAGGCGAGGCGCCAAAAATACAAAAGTCACTGTCTTTTAAATAAAACATGTACGGACTTGGGTTACTAACTTTTAGTGCTTTATAAGCGGCAATTGAGTCGTAACAGGGTAAGGTAAATGTGCGTGATGGCACCACTTGAAAAATATCACCCCTCTGATGTTTTCTTTTAATTGCTCAACTATCTGACAATAACGTTCGTCACTAATATCTACTTGTAATTCTTCATTTAATTTTACTTGTTCATCAATATCGGAAAATGAAGGACTGAATTTTGATACTTGCTTGGCATCTACTGAGCTGGCAAGTATCTCCTTAATTTGTGCAACACGCTTATCTATAGCTAATTGACTTTGTATCGCTTTCTTTTCGTCTTTAAAGCTAAAAGTATTACCAATGATTTCGGTGCTTTGTAATTCATGGTCAATAATGACCAAGGTTTCTGCTAAATAATAAACAAAATCAGGGCAAGTATTATCACCGTTGGCTACGTCAGGTAAGTCTTCGGCTATTGCCATAAGGTCAAAGGCAAAAACGCCCCCTAAAAACACTGAGAAAGGGTGACTTTTTTCATCGGTAAATTGATTGAATATCCGTAAACTGTGTAAGGGGTTTATTGCACTTAAGCGCGCCTTTTCATCAAGGTCACGAGCGACTTGGGCAAATGTTGCTTGAAAGGATTTTCCATCATCAGCGATGGCTACTTGAGCATGTTCTGCTAATTGCTCTGCCGCGAAGTTGACCGCTGCTTCACCATTTAATGATAAGGCAGAAAAAGTAACGGTATTGCCATTACAGACAATCTTTACTGCTGCGTCAGTGAGTAATAAGCTTTTTAATAAATGCTTTTTATCAATTTCGGCAGATTCTAATAAAATATTATGTTGCTGTTGGTGGCATAATAATTGGTAAACACTTAACGGATCATTCTGGTAGCCGCTACTTTCTAATACGGTGTTAACCCCTATCAGGGATGCATCATTGTTACTAGGTAAATTAGTACTAGGTAAATTAGTACTGGATAAATTTTGTGTCATGTTAAATTCTTCTATAAGTTTATTTAAATAAAAAGTTGTCAGCCTGCGTAAATAGGTAACAGCCACCAAATAAACCATGTTTTTGTTTTATTCATTTTAAAACCCTTTGTTAATTCTTTAATTCTCTAACGCTTTAACGCAAAAAACCCGCTAACAGGAGCGGGTCTTTTTGAAATTTGTTTAATCTTTTTTAAGATGTACGCAATTATCACAACCCAATTATGTCGAGTTATGCCACCACCAAATTAATGTTATGTTGTTAATTGCTGTGTTCATTATAAAGCGCCTTTAGCGGTACTACTTTATTGACTTTAAGCTTATCTAATTTCGATTAATAATAAAGGAAAGAGTATCATTATTTACTCGTTATCAGTAAACTTATCTTAATACTAAGATTACCCCTATAGAAGACCTTATTATGGCTTTGCTGTCAACCACTGATTTCCCTCATGAGATAGTAAAAACCGAAGGTTTTGCCCATAAGCGTATCGACCTACACAGTCATACAACATACTCTGATGGTACCTTATCGCCGCAAAGCTTGATCGATAGAGCGAGTAACTTCCAAATTGATGTTTTAGCTATCACAGATCACGATACTGTCGCCGGTCTTGATATAGCGCAAAAGCATATAGAAGATAAAAAAATTCCACTTAAGTTGATCGCGGGCATCGAAATATCTACTGCATGGCAAGGCTTTGAAATTCATATTGTCGGTCTAAATATTGATAAGACTAATAGTGACTTACAAACATTGATAGTAAGGCAACAACAAGCACGAGAACAACGCGCTATTTCAATGGGTGAAAAACTAGCGATATGTGGTTTTCCTACTATTTACCACGATGCCAAAGAATTGGCCGGGCAAGGCTCTATTACCCGGGCTCATTTTGCTAAGATCCTTCATCGGGATGGGCATGTCAGTACAATGCAGCAAGCCTTCGATAAATACATTGGTAAGAAAGGTTCTAAAGGGCAACGGGCCTATGTAAAGCCTAACTGGTGTAGTATTGAAGAAGCGGTTAAAGCGATTCATCAAGCAGGCGGCAGTGCCGTTATGGCGCACCCTATCAGATATGACTTGTCAGCTAAGTGGTTACGACGGTTAATTATTCATTTTAGCGAAGTTGCGGGTGATGGTTTAGAAGTGGTATTGCCGCAGATGAACCCAGAACAAAGAGCTAAAATGTTGGCTTACTGTCAAGAGTACAATTTATTGGCTTCCATGGGATCTGATTTTCATTATCCTAATAAGTGGAGCGACTTAGGGCGAAACCTCACTATGCCAGTAGGTGCAAAACCTGTTTGGGCGCAGTGGCAATAAGACTAGTGAGTAAAATTCTGCTGTAGTTGCAAGGAATCATTGCTACGGGTAAACAATACCAATGTAGCGATCAATTTTTTAAGGTAAAGGAAAGTTTCATGAGTCAGTTTTTTTATGTACACCCAGATAACCCTCAGGGTCGTTTGATGAAACAAGCGGCAGAAATTATAAGAAATGGCGGCGTGATTGTCTATCCAACAGATTCAGGTTATGCCTTAGGCTGTCATTTAGGTGATAAAAAAGCCTTGGAGCGTATCTGTAATATCAGAGAGATAAGTAAGGACCATAACTTTACGCTAGTGTGTCAAGATTTATCACAATTATCAGAATACACCCGAGTAGATAATACTGCCTATCGCTTACTAAAAAATAACACCCCAGGTGCCTATACTTTTATTTTTAAAGGCAGTAAAGAAGTGCCTAAGCGCTTGTTAAACCCTAAGAAGAAAACAATAGGTATTAGAGTACCTGATAATACTATTGCACAAGCCTTGTTGACTGAACTGGCAGAGCCTATAATGTCCACCAGTTTGATCATGCCTGGCCAAGAAATGGCAGAGTACGATCCTGAGCACATTCGAGATTTATTAGAGCATCAAGTTGACCTAATCGTCAACGGTGGCTATTTAGGGGAACACCCCACCACTGTCATTGATTTTTCTAATGACAGTATTGAAATATTACGAGTAGGAGAGGGCGATCCTTCTCCATTTCAGTAACTTAGCGTTGAGTGAAAATTAATAATTGCACTTAACTAAGTAATTGAACCTGAACAATGAGCCAGAAGTTAGCTACTTGGGAGCTGCTACTGACGTAACAGAGTAAAAATAATGACGGTTGACAAGAAAAAGAAAGCAAGAAAAGATGAAGCCATTGATAAAAAATATGGTACCCGAGGCACTGAGAAAAAAGGCAGTGCCAAGAAAGGTCTGACTAAGCCAGGTGCTGTGAAGAAAGGTTTAGCTAAAAAAGGCCAGCATAAAAAAGACCCTGAAAAAGTAGAGAAAGTTAACTTTCAAAAAGCGACTCATGAAGACTCAGAGAAAGTACAAAAAGTTCTCGCTCGCGCTGGTAAAGGCTCTCGCCGTGAAATGGAAACTATGATCAGTGAAGGCCGTGTCAGTATTGATGGAAAAGTTGCCTTTTTAGGGGATAGAATTACCGGTTCTGAGCAAATCAGACTCGATGGTCACCACGTTAAACTCACTGCGAAAGACGAAGATATTTGTCGCGTACTTGTCTATAACAAGCCTGAAGGTGAAATGTGTACCCGTAAGGATCCAGAAGGTCGCCCGACAGTATTTGATCGTCTTCCGCCACTTGAAACAGGGCGTTGGGTTGCTGTGGGCCGTTTAGATATTAACACTTCAGGTATGTTGTTATTTACTACAGATGGTGAACTAGCAAACCGTTTGATGCATCCATCACAAAAAATCGAACGTGAGTACGCGGTACGTGTATTCGGTGAAATTAATGAAGCAATGTTACAAAGGTTACGTGCGGGCGTTAAGTTAGAAGATGGTCCTGCGCGCTTTCAAAAAATCACTTACCGTGGTGGTGAAGGCAGAAACCATTGGTTCCATGTGGTGTTATCAGAAGGACGTAACCGTGAAGTACGTCGTTTATGGGAAAGCCAAGACGTACAGGTAAGCCGTCTTATCAGAGTACGTTACGGTGATATGGAAATGCAGCGTCAGTTACCTATGGGGGGATGGCGTGAGTTGGCTTTGAAAGAAGTGAACTATTATCGTCAACTCGTTAAATTAACGCCTGAAACTGACAGTAAAGTTAAAATTGATGAAAAAACCATGGATAATGCCAAAAGCCGCCGTATCCGTCGCTCAGTTAAAAAACATCAACAACGTCATCAACAAAGCACTCGCCGCCGTCATAAGTAGGCGTTAGCAGCAGTAGAAGTAAAGATTATGCATTATCAATTAATTGAAGATCAGCTCAGTTTAACTCGCTTATGTGAACAGCTATCAAAAGCTAAAGTATTAGCTATAGATACTGAATTTGTCCGTACACGTACCTTATATGCCAAGCTAGGTTTACTTCAAGTTTGTGATGGTGAGCAATTAGCTCTTATCGATCCCCTTGCCATTGAGGATTTAACGCCTTTTTGGCAATTACTCACTAATGCAAATATTACCAAGGTGCTGCATGCTTGCTCAGAAGATTTAGAAGTTTTCTTGACCGCTGGAAATTGCAAACCGGTAAATTTAATTGATAGTCAAATCATGATGTCATTTTTAGGACATGGTTTGTCTTTGGGTTATGCAGCCATGGTGAAACACTTTACCGGTATTGAAGTAGACAAATCCGAGTCTCGAACCGATTGGACCAAAAGACCCTTAACGGACAAGCAATTAGCCTATGCTAGTGCCGATGTTGATCATTTGTTTTTTCTTTACCCTAAGTTATTAGCGCAATTAACCGAAACAGGTTTTTTAGGCTACGCACAACTAGAAACGCAAGCCATGATTGATAAAAAATTCACCCCGCTAAATGAAGGTGAAATGTATCTTAATATTAAGATGTGCTGGCGCTTAAATCCTAAGCAATTAAACGCGTTAAAGTACTTAGCTACTTGGCGCTTTCAACAAGCCCAAAAACGTGATTTGCCTATTGGCTTTGTAGCTAAAGATCATACCTTAATGGCATTAGCACAAAGTAACCCGTTGACTGTCAATGCTATGCTGAGTCTTGAAGGGGCGGAAGCGCTCGATATTCGCCATAAAGGTAAAGCTATGTTAGCTGTATTAGCAAAAGCAGATAAAGCTGAAGTAAGTGATTACCCAGATAAAATTGACCGACTTGATGATTATCCTGGCTACAAACAAATATTTAAAAAAGTAAAAACATTCTTAATCGCTGCCAGTGAACGTAATGCGTTAACCATTGAAAATGTTGCTTCGAAAAAGCAGGTAAACCAATTTTTAACTTGGCAGTTTGATTTAAACGGTGCTCGTACTGGCACAGCGAAGGTTGATTTACTCTCAAGTTGGCGTAATGATTTGTTTGGTCGAGACTTATTAGAACTTGCGAAGCAGGGCTATAAGTAAATTAGCCTATATTTTTACATTTTTGTTAATATTATTTTATTGAGTCATTCATGGCTCATGATATATTGAATACTCAATATTATCTTTCTCAATTATCTATAGGTCTCCATTATGCTATGTGCTATTTATAAAAGTACCAGAAAAGCCCAAACGTACCTCTTTGTTAAAACCCGTGATGATTTTTCGACAGTACCTGACGGACTCATGAAAACCTTTGGTACACCCGCACTGGTAACGTTAATTAATTTAGCGACTAAAACTAAACTCGCTATGGCTGACTTAGACAAAGTTAAAATTAATTTAATTGAAAAAGGTTTTTATCTGCAATTGCCACCACCACCAGAAGATTTATTAAAAGAACATAAAGCAACGATGGACGCTTTGAAAGAGCAAGGAGAGCTGTAATGAATTTCCTTATAAAAGCTGTTGGACTTTCAGCTGTTATATCACTGGTTATGATCAATCAATCAATGGCGGCTAAAGCTGAGCTAACAGCAGAGGGGTTTGCTGATTATGTGATAACGCTTAAAGCCCAGGCTTTGCAGCAAGGATTTAGCCAAGTTTTAATTGATGAAAGTTTTGCCAAGGTAGAGTTTCATAAACGCGCAGTTAAAGCGGATAGAAGCCAACCTGAAAATATTGAAACACTAGATACCTATTTACCTAAACGCGTACCAAAGTGGAAGGTAGAAAAAGCTAGAGCTTTATACAAAGAGCACCAAGTCTTATTAAGTCAAGTAGGTGAAAAGTACCAAGTTCAGCCGCGTTTTCTTGTCGCTTTATGGGGACTTGAAACGAATTTTGGTAAGTTTACCGGTGGTTATAATGTCATCTCTGCTTTATCTACACTAGCCTATGAGGGCAGACGTGAAGTATTCTTTAAAAAACAATTGATGGCAGCACTGACTATTCTTGATGAAGGCCATATTGGTATTGAGGATATGAAAGGCTCTTGGGCTGGCGCTATGGGACAAAATCAGTTTATGCCAACCTCTTTCTTAGCTTATGCGGTTGATGGTGATGGTGACGGTAAAAAAGATATTTGGACAAACCAAGCGGATGTCTTTTCATCTATGGCCAATTATTTAAAAAAAGAAGGTTGGAGTGATGAATTGACTTGGGGGCGTCAGGTGATGTTACCCAAAGGTTTTGACTACTCTCTCGCCATACCTAAAAATACCGGCAGTCGTAAGAACTGGCTAAAAGCATGGTCTGAAACTGAAAGGACTTTGGCTCAGTGGCAAGCACTTGGTGTAAGACGTACTGATGGTACCAGTTTACCCAGTGTTGATATTAAAGCCGCGTTAGTTTTTCCCGATGATAAAAATGGTCGTGTATATCTTGCTTATGATAACTATAAGAGTTTAATGCACTGGAACTTATCTTATTATTTTGTCAGTTCAGTGGGGCATTTATCAGATCGTATTAAGTTTCCACCGATAAAATAAAAGCATTAGTAACATTAATAGTAAGTTAATTGGTAAATTAAGTAGTAGTAAATGAACGATAAAAAAACACCCGAACAGCCATTTTGGCAAACTAAATCCTTAGCAGAAATGACTCGCCCAGAGTGGGAGTCATTATGCGATGGCTGTGCTAAATGTTGCCTAAATAAGTTTATCGATGATGAGGATACTGATGAGTCGTCGGAACTTTTACCGACCGATCATATCAAGGAAGGTGAGCATATTTTTTATTCCAATATTGCTTGCCACTTGCTCAATGAAAAGTCGTGTCAATGTTCTAAGTATGAGCAACGCACCACATTAGTTCCTGATTGCGTGCGATTAACTCAAGAAAACATTGATGCTGTGTTTTTTATGCCACCTAGTTGTACTTATCGCCGCTTACAAGAAGGCCGCGGCATGCCTTCATGGCATCCTTTGCTACATAACGGAAAAAAATCAGCGATGCATAAAGCCGGTATGTCCGTTAGAGGCAAAATAGTTAAAGATAATGAGGTTAGTCTTGATAAATTTGAAGATCATATTGTTATTTGGCCGCTAAATGATATTGACTAATTAGCCACATTATTGGTTTTCACCATGAACAACAATGACCCAAAAGCCTCAGCACTCAGTGCTGAGCAACAAAGCTTACTTTATTTACATATCGCCATTTTTCTTTTTGGCGGCACCGCACTCTTTTCTAAACTCGTCGGTTTGCCGGCTCTTGATATAACGGTTTACCGAACCGGTATCGCCGCCGCAGCGCTGTTACTTTTACTAACGTTACAAAAAAAACAGATAACCTTAGCGAGTGCCAAAGATTATGGTATTGCCATCTTATTAGGCGTTGTCGTCGGCATCCATTGGGTTACATATTTTACTAGTATGCAAATGTCCGGGGTAACTGTTGGCCTCATTGCCTTTTTTACTTATCCCGTTATTACCGTTTTCATTGAGCCGTTATTTAATAAAACATCGCCTAAACGCAAAGATATTTTCATTGCCTTAGTTGTCGTCATGGGCATAGTGCTGTTGATACCTGAAGTTAGCTTTGGTAACCAAGTCACCATGGGGATTTTACTCGGTATCTTCTCGGCAACCTGCTTTGCTCTGAGAAATATTTTACATAAAAACTATTTTTCTCATTACTCTGGCCCTCATACCATGTTGTACCAAACGCTAGTGGCCTGTTTAATGTTGTGCCTTTTTATTGAGGTACCACCAACACAAGTATCACCAATAGATTGGGCATTACTTTTATTAGTAGGTGTGGTCTTTACGGCTACGCCTCATGCTTTATTTGCGTCGAGTTTACGACATTTATCGGCAACGACTGCTGGATTGATTTCTTGTTTACAGCCATTGTACGGCAGCGTGTTAGCCTTTTTACTACTGCATGAAAGGCCAGGCTTATTAACTGTAATTGGCGGCTTATTGGTGATTAGCGCGGCTGTTTTTGAAACCTGGTCAGTGAGTAAGAGCAAGTAATACTGTTTTTAAAGCATCACTCAGGGCAAAGTAAACTGATTGTTTACCTTGGTGCTTACTTGGGCTTAAACTAAGCTACCAAAAACAAGCCACTAAAGATAAGTGGGATAACAGCTAAGTGAATAACGAGTAACACCATACTCATTTTTCGATACACACCTCCGTTAATACCCCTCTCAGGTAATACTCAGATACTACTTAAGCTGAACTCTGGATAATGAGTGCTTGATGTTGAAGTAAAAACAACAACTTACAGTTGTTAAGAATACAATTTACAAGATTAAGTAGCGATATACTCCATCAATGTTTCAATTTATTCGATTATCAAGGCAAAACGTTTATAAATAACGGGTTATTTATCGACATTTTAACGCTGAGAATCGGATAAAGGGGAATATTGAGCAAGTGCTGCTTATCCATAGTTCAGGTTACTAGGTAATGCTTAGGTTTTTTTCGCACACACTAGACGGTTTATCAGTACTACCACGAAAGTTATTGCATAGAGTGCATAAACAACAAGCAGCCACTGCGGCATGCTATAACCGAAAAATTGCCAACTAATCATCCCGCAATCACCGGTTGCCTCAAACAGAAAGGGTAACCATTCATGTAGCGGTGCCCAAACAGGGAAGTTAGGTATATATTCGCAGCTGTAGAATATTGAGCCATAATTTTCCTGCATTTCAATATGCTCAAAGGCAATGATTAGCCCCCAGATTGAGCTTAATCCCCACAATGCATAGGCAGATGTTCTCGCAAAAATGTTTTTATAACCAACGGTGCCAATAATACCGGCTGTGAATATCGCTAGAATAGCGAGTCGTTGATAAACACACATAATGCAAGGCTTTAAATCCATAGCATACTGGAAAAACAACGCTGTTAGCTCTAATCCTAATGCTGAAATGGCAAGCAGTAACCAGGGTTTTTGGCTCGTAGTGATATTGCTAAGGTAATTCACAAAAGTTCCTTAAAAAATTCAATAAAAAAAGCTCCTACAATGTAGAAGCTTTTTAAGGGTACCATGAAGAAATTACCGATTGTGTATTTCTTTAAGGTAAAGGTGATTTATACCCATCACACCTCAAGATGCAGCTTGAAGTGTACTGGGTATATATATGTAAGTAGTTATGAATTAATCAATAAGTGTACATAAATGCTGGCTGCGTAACCTAAGGCAATTACTGGCGTCCACTTTAAATGACTAAAGAAAGTATAATAACCACGAGCTTGCCCCATTAACGCAACGCCTGCAGCAGAGCCAACTGATAATAAGCTACCACCAACACCCGCTGTCAATGTCACTAGCAACCACTGAGTTTGATTCATATCAGGGTTCATCGTTAGCACGGCAAACATAACCGGGATGTTATCAACGATAGCCGATAAAAGTCCCACTAAAATGTTGGCGTTGGTAGCACCTAATTCACCATACATAAACTCTGATGCCATACCAAGGTAACCAAGGAAGCCTAAACCACCAACCGCTAGAATAACACCGTAGAAGAAGAACAAGGTGTCCCACTCGGCTTTAGCAATTTTGTCAAAGATATCAAAATCATCTGTCCTTGTACGACCTGCAGGAACGTCTGAGGTGGTAAGTTTACCTTGACCTGATTTCTTAATGTAATAACCAAAGAATTTCAGATAAGCTAAACCTAACATCATGCCAAATACTGGCGGTAAGTGCAGGAAGTTATGAAAGGAAACAGCGGTCAGGATGGTTAGCATAAATAAGCCAACAATCACTAAACCACCTGTTTTAATGGGGGTGATTTTATTTGAGCTTGATGTAGGACTTCCTTTAGGGATGAAGAATTGCATGATAAATGCAGGAATAACAAAGTTAACAACAGCAGGTAAAAACAAAGAAAAGAATTCAGTGAACTCGAGAATACCTTTCTGCCAAACCATTAAGGTGGTGATATCACCAAAGGGACTGAATGCACCACCAGCGTTAGCACCAACAACAATGTTTACACAGCTCATGGCAACAAACTTAGGCTCGTCTTTACCAACTGCTAATACCACAGCACACATAATAAGTGCTGTTGTTAAGTTATCGGCAATGGGTGAGATAAAGAAAGCTAAAATACCCGTGATCCAAAATAAGGTTTTATAGTTATAGCCTTTTTGTATTAATACATCACGAAGGGCATCAAATACATTGCGCTCTAAAAGTGCATTGATATAGGTCATCGCCACTAGTAAGAAGAAGAATAGTTCGGCGTATTCAAGGAAGTTATGACGAATGGCGACTTCTGCAGCATGAGGCATGCCGTTTGCATTATAATAAGCGGCAATTAAAATCCAAATAAGTCCCGCAGCAAGTAAAACCGGCTTTGATTTTCGTAAATGTAATTGTTCTTCTAAAATCACCAGTGAATAGGCAAGAACAAAAATAGCGATAGCAGTATAGCCAATCCAGTGATTGGTTAAGTCAACGCTCTGGTGAGCCGCTTCTGAGGCAACAACTAGGCTTGGGAAAAGCACAGCTGTTAACGCCAGTAAAACGTATACAAGTGGTTTCATGTTATTCTCTAAGTGGACTGTAAAGTTATTTGCTAAATTAGCGACTATTATTCGGCGGGGATTCTAACAAACTTTTAACAGATTGACACAAAAATGGTATTGAAATTAATCAACAAAATTGATATTAGTTAGTTGATTGATTTATAACAAGCTATGGCCACCTATTCATTTCAACAGCTTGTATCTCTGTCGCGCTTGTGCATAAATTAACTTCTGGTACAATCATTTGATAAGTATATCCCTTTTCACATTATCAGGTAATTATAGTCAATGGTCATAAAAGCAAAAAGCCCAGCAGGATTTGCCGAACAATATATCGTTGAATCTATTTGGAATGGTGGATTTCCTCCTGGCTCTATACTACCAGCAGAGCGTGAGCTCTCGGAACTAATTGGGGTGACACGAACCACGCTTCGAGAAGTTTTACAACGCTTGGCTCGAGATGGTTGGTTGAAGATACAACATGGTAAGCCGACCAAGGTTAATAATTTTTGGGAAACATCAAGCTTAAATATTCTGGAAACTTTAGCGCAATTAGACCAAGAAGGCATCCCAGATCTCGTTGATAACTTGTTGTCGGCTCGTACCAATATAAGTGCTATCTATGTTCGTGGCGCGATTAAAAATAACCCTGAAAAAACAATCGAAACTTTGCAAGCGTATAGGGATATTGAAGATACCGGCGAGGCTTTTGCACAGTTTGATTACCAACTAAATAAAGACTTAGTGGTCGCTTCTGGCAACTCAATCTACTTATTAATACTCAATGGTTTGGGTGGTTTGTATTCTCGAATTGGTAACTTGTATTTTGCTCACCCGAAAGGGCGTGAAATTTCTAGAACATATTATCAAGCGCTTATAGAACTGGCCCAAGCGAATCAATATAATGAATCAATCTCAGCCGTTAGAAAGTACGGTGTTGATTCAGGTGCACTTTGGAGCGAGCTTAAAGAAGACGTTTTAAAAGAGTTATCCAACGACTAATCGCTTAAAAGTAATTATCCCGGGTAAAATAAAGACGATTTAATCGTCTTTATTTTTTTGTGGGCAACGGGCAATAATCTTATCTTCACCAGATTGACTCTCTTGAATTATTTTTACATCGAAATGCCATAGATAGTGCAGGTGTTTCAATACCTCATCCTTAGATTTCCCTAACTCCACACCATTATGTGGGGTGTACCTCAGCGTTAACGCGCGATCACCATCAATATTAGCATCAACTATTTGTATGTTTACCTCAATATTACTAAGGTTATATTGGTTTGCTAGATTTTGACGGACTTTTTTATAGCCTTGTTCGTTATGAATAGCACCAATTTCAACATAATTATTATCACTGTTATCGTGGATATGAAACAATTTAAAGTCTCGTATAAGTTTTGGTGACAGATATTGGCTAATAAAACTTTCGTCTTTAAAGTTCTCCATGGCAAAATGTAGAGTATCTAGCCAGTTACTTCCCGCTATTTCAGGAAAGTATTCTTTGTCCTCTTCAGTAGGGTGTTCACAAATACGCCTAATATCAATAAACATTTTAAAGCCTAACGCATAGGGATTTATACCCGAATAGGACTTACTATTATAGTCTGGCTGGGCAACCACATCGGTATGGCTGTGTAAAAACTCCAACATAAACTTATCGGTTACTAAGCCCTCATCATATAGGTGATTTAAAATTGTATAATGCCAAAAGCATGCCCAACCTTCATTCATTACCTGGGTTTGTTTTTGAGGATAAAAATATTGTGATATTTTTCTGACAATCCGGACAATTTCTCTTTGCCAAGGCTCGAGTAGCGGGGCATTTTTTTCTATAAAATATAAAATATTTTCTTGAGGCTCTTTAGGGAATTTATATTTATGCTCGTTTGCTGGTTGCTTTTTTTTTGGCACAGTACGCCACAACGCATTTACTTGTGATTGTAGGTATTCAGCACGTTCAGTTTGTCTTTTCAGTTCTTCATCTAAGGATATTTTTTGTGGCCTTTTATATCTATCGACACCATGACTCATTAGCGCATGGCAAGCATCTAGCGTGGCTTCGACGTCACTAATGCCGTATTTTTGCTCACATTGGGAAATATAATTTTTAGCAAATAATAAATAATCGATAATAGAGCTAGCGTCAGTCCAAGATTTGAATAGATAGTTACCTTTAAAAAAAGAGTTATGGCCATAACAAGCATGCGCCATAACGAGTGCTTGCATAGTGAGGGTGTTTTCTTCCATTAAATATGAGATGCACGGACTCGAGTTAATAACTATCTCATAGGCTAGTCCCATCTGACCACGTTGATAATTCTGCTCTGTTTGGATAAATTTTTTACCAAAAGTCCAGTGACTATAGCCAATGGGCATACCCACACTGGCATAGGCGTCCATCATCTGCTCTGCGGTAATAACTTCTATTTGATTGCTATAAGTATCTAAGCGATAAAAGTCAGCAACTCGGGCTATTTCTTGCTGATACTGGCCAAGTAACTCAAAAGTCCAATCAGGCGTATCGTCTAGCGGGGTTGTTGTGATTTTTTGTATTGCTTCATTATCGTTATTCGTCATTAATCACCCCTTTGGTTTGTTAAGCGACAGTGCGAGTACTCTTTTTAAAAAGCTCTCTAAAGACAGGATAAATATCTGCTACTGATTTTATATGCTGCATGGCAAAATTAGTGTGAGATGCCTCAACCTGCAAGTAATGCTTCCATAGTGTTTGATGGGCTCTTTGGGTTATTTCTATATAACTAAAATAACGACTTTTGGGCAATATCTTTTGCTCTAATAGCGCTTGGCAGCGGGGGGAATCGTCGGCCCAGTTGTCTCCATCAGATGCTTGGGCGCCATAAATGTTCCATTGACTATCGCTATAGCGCTCACAAATAATATCATTCATCAATTCGATGGCACTTGATGCAATGGTTCCGCCTGTTTCTTGTGAATAGAAAAATTCATGTTCATCTACTTCTTTTGCCTGAGTGTGATGTCTGATATAAACCACATCAATATTCTTATAAGTACGGCTAAGAAATAAGTAAAGTAAGATATAAAAACGTTTAGCCATTTCTTTAGTGGCCTGATCCATTGAACCTGATACATCCATTAAACAAAACATCACCGCTTTTGAGGTGGGAACGGCTTGCTTAGCGAAATTACGAAATCGTAAATCAAAAGTGTCAATAAAAGGGATTTTGGCGATTTTAGCTTTTAACGTCTTGATTTCACTGGTTAATTCACGTTCTTGTTGGATATGGTCATGTTTGTCGTTGTTTAAAAGCAGTAGTTCTTGCTCAAGCTTTTTCAACTTCTTACGTTTTGAAGAGCTCATCGCGATACGTCGAGCGATAGACCCTTGTAACGATTTGACAATATCAATATTTGAAGGCATGCCTTGAGCACAAAAACCACTGCGAACTGTTTTATACTCAATTAACTTATCTAATTGGTTTTTCTCTAGGTTAGGCAGCTCTAAGTCTTCAAAAAGCAGGTTTAAGTACTCTTCTTTAGAAATTGAGAAGGTAAATTCGTCTTCACCCTCACCACTATCACTCGCGTCACCTGGACCTCCACCTTGGCCTTGTTGCTTGGGTGGACGAGGGATTTGATCACCTGTGGTAAATTGGTCATTACCTGGGTGCACTCTATCTTTAATACCGCCATCACCTTGATGGAAAAAAGGCTCAGATAAATCTCGCTTAGGGATCACTATATTTTCACCCGAGTCTATATCTGTCACGCCCCGTTGATTTATGGCATCAGCAACCGATTTCTTAATTTGGTTTTTATAACGTCTTAAAAAGCGTTGTCGATTTACGGTACTTTTATTTTTACTATTTAGACGTCGATCAATAAAGTTGGCCATGTATTCTCCTTATCTCTTTTGCTGCGTGTATTCAAATTGCCAAAGAGATACCACTTAAGAAGACTTTCTTACTCGTAAATACCACTCAGATAATAAGCGTACTTGTTTTTGAGTGTAGCCTTTTGTCATCATTCGTTGTACAAAGTCATCATGCTTTTGTTGATCATCAGTAGATGTTTTAGCGTTAAAGGAAATAACAGGTAATAAATCCTCAGTATTGGAAAACATTTTTTTCTCAATAACGGTACGTAGTTTTTCATAGCTAGTCCAAAGCGGATTTTGACCATTATTATTTGCTTTGGCTCGTAAGACAAAATTGACAATTTCATTTCTGAAATCCTTCGGGTTACTAATTCCTGCAGGTTTTTCAATTTTTTCTAACTCTTCATTAAGGGATTGGCGATCAAATAATTGACCGGTTTCAGCATCTCTATACTCTTGGTCTTGAATCCAAAAATCAGCATAAGTCACATATCGGTCAAAAATATTTTGTCCGTATTCTGAGTAAGACTCTAAGTAAGCTGTTTGAATTTCTTTACCAATGAACTCTATATATTGGGGGGTCAGATAGCCTTTGATAAACTCCATATAGCGCTCAGTGATTTCTTTGGGAAGTTGCTCTCGTTCAACTTGCTGTTCTAAAACATAGAACAGGTGAACGGGGTTTGCAGCAACTTCAACACTATCGAAATTAAAGACTCGGGATAAAATTTTAAAAGCAAAGCGGGTCGACAGGCCCGACATACCCTCATTCATACCGGCATAATCACGGTATTCTTGAAAAGATTTAGCTTTAGGGTCAGTATCTTTTAACGTCTCACCATCATAGACTCTCATTTTCGAATAAATACTGGAGTTATCAGGATCCTTTAAACGTGATAATACCGAGAATTGCGCAAGGATGTCTAAAGTGTCTGGGGCGCATTGTGCCGTTTTTAATTCGCTGTTCTCAAGTAGTTTTTTATAAATATTAACTTCTTCAGAAACACGCATACAGTAAGGCACTTTAACGATATAGACACGGTCTAAAAATGCTTCGTTATTTTTGTTATTTCTAAATTTTTGCCATTCAGATTCATTGGAGTGGGCAAGTAAAATCCCGTTAAAAGGTAGCGCTGAAAGTCCCTCTGTGGGGTTGTAGTTACCTTCTTGGGTTGCCGTCAGTAATGGATGTAGCACTTTAATAGGTGCTTTAAACATCTCAACAAATTCCATCAACCCTTGATTAGCACGACACAAAGAACCTGAGTAGCTGTAAGCATCGGCATCATTTTGAGCAAAATGTTCAAGTTGCCTAATATCTACTTTACCAACGAGGGCGGAAATATCTTGATTATTATCATCCCCAGGCTCTGTTTTCGCTATAGCAATCTGATCTAAAATAGAGGGGTACACTTTGACGACTTTAAATTGAGCAATATCACCTTTAAATTCATGTAAACGTTTTGCAGCCCATGGAGAAATGATATTGTTTAAATACCTTTCTGGGATGTTGTATTCATCTTTGAGAATTTTACCGTCTGCATTAGCATCAAACAGACAAAAAGGGTGATCATTTACCGGACTACGTACGCCATTTGCACTTAACACATAAATAGGTTTTTTTTGCATTAGGGCTTTTAATTTTTCCGCTAATGAGGACTTACCACCACCGACAGGCCCTAATAAATAGAGAATTTGTTTATGCTCTTCTAATCCCTGTGAGGCGTGTTTTAGATAAGAGACTATCTGCTCAATTGCTTCCTCCATACCGTAAAAATTCTTAAATGCAGGGTAGCGTTTAATTACCCGGTTAGAAAACAACCTACTGAGTCTAGGGTCTTTGGCTGTATCTACCATCTCTGGTTCACCAATGGCAGCTAATAAGCGTTCCGATGCACTTGCGTAGGCTAGCTTATCCTCTTTACAAAGAGTTAAAAACTCTTGTAAGCCAAACTCTTCTTCTTGAGCCTGTTCATAACGGGTTTGGTAATGTTGAAAAATACTCATAACTTCCTCCAAAAATTCACAATGCTATCCATTAAGATAATTAGTAACAGCCAGAACCTAACCGCTTGTAAAGGAAAAGTAAAAAGCACTTGCTATATTTTAAGGTTAGTTGTTCCTGCTGATATTGCTAAGAAATTTCCGTAATTAAATTGTAATCCTAAGAAA
Organism: Colwellia piezophila ATCC BAA-637; assembly: GCF_000378625.1. GTDB lineage: Bacteria > Pseudomonadota > Gammaproteobacteria > Enterobacterales > Alteromonadaceae > Colwellia > Colwellia piezophila. Next base: position 363,807 of record NZ_KB905160.1, read on the forward strand.
GAAATCAAGCTGATTTTACAGAGGATTTATATTTAAGGGGTAAAGTTAGGCCATGGATACTGACTATGACCTTATTTTCCGGCAAGTTAGCTTAGCCTGGTATTAGCCTGGTTTAGTTAAACCGAGAGATATAGTAACCATTTCAGCTGTTAACACATCACCTGTAATTTATTGTTTACACTGTGCTGATAGCGCCTATATAGCCTTGTTAGCCGTAAGCTGGTTTTTTCAATGAAACCTCGTACAACTTTTGTTACAAGCGCTTTAATTCCCTCTACAGGCCAGGGGTTTCGCTTAGCTCGTTTGCCCTTGATAATAGAATTAATATTGAAATAGATTACAAGAGAAATAATAATGACTGACAGCAAGAATCCATTAAAACTATGTGGTATTGAGTTTACTGAATATGCCACACCTGACTCTGACTTTATGGAAAAAGCTTTCTATGGCTTTGGTTTTTCAAAAACTAAAAAAATGAAAGGGCGAGATATTGAGTACTTTAATCAAAATGATATTCACTTTTTATTAAATAAAGAAAAATCGGGCTTTTCTAAGGAATTTGCTAAAAGTCATGGTCCTGCTATCTGTTCTATGGGTTGGCGTGTTGAAGATGCGGATTTCGCTTTTAATGAAGCCGTAAAACGTGGTGCTAAATCAGCTGCCAATGAAGCCAATAAATTACCTTACCCAGCAATTTTTGGTATTGGTGACAGCCTTATCTACTTTATCGAGAACTTCGCGACAAAAGGTAAGAATAAAGGTTTGATTTATGAAACTGACTTTGAAGCGCTTGCTGAGCCCGTTATCGTTGAGGATAAAGGATTTTTAGCCGTTGATCATATGACTAACAATGTTCGTCAAGGCACCATGCATAAATGGGCTGATTTTTATAAAGAAGTGTTTGGCTTTACTGAAGTACGTTATTTTGACATCAAAGGTGTTAAAACAGCCTTGATATCTTATGCGTTACAGTCACCTTGCGGTAAATTCTGTATACCAATTAATGAAGGTAAAGGCAGTACCAACAATCAAATTGATGAGTATTTAAAAGAATATAATGGCCCTGGCGTCCAGCATTTAGCGTTTATTACCGATGACTTAGTGGGTTCATTAGACAAACTTGATAGTTCGATTATTGATACGCTCAATATTGTGCCTGAGTATTATGATGAAATATTTGACCGCGTACCTTGGGTAAAAGAAGATAAAGATAAGATTAAAGAGCATCAAATTTTGGTTGATAGCCAAGGTGAAAATACTTACTTATTGCAAATATTTACTAAAAACTTATTTGGTCCAATTTTTATTGAAATGATCCAGCGAGTTAATGATCAAGGTTTTGGTGAGGGTAATTTTTCAACCTTGTTTAAATCAATTGAGTTAAACCAAATGGAACGTGGCGTTTTATAAGCTGAATTCAAGTAATAAAGCTCGTATATTTTTGATAAAAAAACCAGCAAGCTGAATAAGTTTGCTGGTTTTTTTGTGGTTGTTTATTCTTTATTATTCTAAAGGTAAATAGCTCGTGTAGTAAATGGTTACTTACTGGACTTGGTATTACTATTGGCAGATACTTTTAAATCTTTTAAAATACCATCGTGTAAGTTGTAGACAACGCCATGTACGGTAATATCTTGATTTTTCCCCCACGCGCCTACGAGTGTCGTGGTATTACATATATTGGCTACTTGCTCGATAACATTGAGCTCACACAATAAGTTAATACGCTCTTTCCCATCAGTAAGCTGGTCCATTTCTTCTTTATGGAAACGATAAACATCTTCTATATGGCGTAACCAGTTGTCTATTAAACCATGACTTTTATTATCAAGTGCGGCGCTAATACCCCCACAACCATAATGACCACAAACAATAATATGCTGCACTTTCAATACATCAACAGCATATTGAATAACCGATAAACAGTTTAGGTCAGTATGAATAACTTGGTTGGCAATATTACGATGTACAAAAACTTCACCAGGCTGCATGCCCAATAGATCATTGGCAGGTACGCGTGAATCAGAGCATCCTATCCATAAATATTTTGGTGATTGCTGTTCAGATAAGCCTTGAAAAAATTCTGGATCTTCTTTGGTGATTTTTTCTGCCCATTGTTTATTATTATCAAACAGGTGTTGTATTGTTTTCATAAGTATAAATCACGCCGAGTAGTTAAATTGCATGACATTTTATGTCATGAAAAAGGTAAGTTAAAGTAATTATTTGTAACCAAGTTGTCTTTGTATAATAGCGACAATCCTAAATTATTAAGGTGGAATTCATATGGCTAGTGCATGTGCAGTACATATTTTAGTTAAAACTCAACAACAAGCAATGGAAATAAAGGCACTACTTGACAAGGGAGGGGACTTTGCTGCCCTTGCTAAAAAATACTCACTTTGCCCATCAAAGAAAAAAGGTGGTAACTTAGGGGAGTTTCGCCGCGGCCAGATGGTCAAAGCTTTTGATGATGTCGTCTTTAAAAGACCCATTTTAAAAGTACATGGACCAATAAAAACAAAATTTGGTTATCATTTAATTAAAACACTGTACCGAAGTTAATAATACAAGGAGGCATTAGCTTACTTTCGTTGCTGATCTTCTTTATCTTGTGCTTCATTTCGCTTCTTAATCTTTGTTAGTTGCTCGGCTGTTAAATTGAAGTTACCCGATGATTTTTTTAATACTAAAATACCACCGACGATAATTCCCAAGGCTAGCGCGATAATTATTATTGCTGTTATAGACATATATTCTACCCCCGTAATTGATTACTTTAATGGAAAATTGTAGCAAATATAATGCTATACAGGTAATTTATCCTATTATATAAAATGTTTACTATGTAAGTTCATTCAAAAATAATAGAGTGAAACCCCTGCTCAACATCAAAATATTGAAGCCCTTAATTAAGCGTCAACACAGACCAATAATTTAGCCAATACTTTTACCAGTCAAACTTAGTCGCTACTCACTGCCTTGATTACGTAATTTAGCCAACTTTTGTAATTGCTTAGACTGCTCATGTAAGCTAGTGCGAACTAATATTTCTCGGTCTTCCTCACGAATAAAGTGGAAAGTTATTTTATGGGAAAACTGTTTATCAGTTAATTCAACGTCGATGACTTCACCATAACAATAGACGGCACAATTATTTTCCAATAAAAACACTTTTAACTCCAGTAACTGGCCAACATTAAAAGCGTTAGGGGCTGTTATTTTTATACCGCCACCACCAAACTTAGTGCCAGTATACCTATGTTGAACATCATCTTGCTGACTTAAGATGTAGCCAATGAGTAAATCAATTTTTTGTGATTGTTGATTAAGGAAGCCTACGAGTTGCGAAGCACTATTGCCTAAATTCTGTAAAGATCTTAGCGCTGATTGATCTATGGTATTCATCTCGGTCGCTAATTTAAATGTCATAGGAATATTAGCGGTAAATTGCTCAAAACTGCAGGCATCTTTTTCAGTAATGTTGATGATGTTAACGGAGAACTCATGGTCAATGGCAAAAAACTCGTGATACTGTGTTAGTTTTTGTTCAAGGGTTAGAGTATTCATGATAAGTAGTTCCATTTGAAAAGCAGTGGTTTTATACCCGTTATCAATCAAGATGCAGGTTTCAGAGTGCTTGAGCAGTTTCAATTCAAGGCGCTGTGATGAAATAATGGTTATTCCCTTTAAGTCACAGCAACGATGAAGTGATATTGCTCAAGCACTTCTACGATGGGTTTAAAATGACTTTAGACTGCGTTAAATAATCAAACCATAGAGTGACTATGATGAAATTATTTACCTTGCCTAAAGTTATTTTAATTCCCACTGAAATCCTGCACTTTGAATGGTAATGGGTATATATTTATAAAAGTTTATGAAAAATAAAGCAGTAGCAGAACTTATAGCAGAAATTAACCACTATAAATATCCCCATGGCTATTTATCTCAGACAATTTTAGCGACTGTGTTATGCTACAATTACCTTAAATAAGCAGCAATTAAAATAATAATATCTCAATGTTTCAACCTATTAGTATCTTCATCGGACTACGCTATAGTCGCAGTAAAAGCCACACCGGCTTTGTTTCTTTTATTACTTTTTTTTCTACTGTCGGTATTCTACTAGGAGTCGCGGCTCTTATTACCGTTGTTTCTGTGATGAATGGTTTTGAAGGTGAACTTAAAAAACGTATATTAGGCATAATTCCCCATGTCATTGTCAGTGATTTTTCTGATAACAAAACACTATCACAGCAAAGTCCACACTGGGCTGCCTTAAGAAATGAGCTACTGGCCCAGCCCCATGTTTTACACGTTAGCCCTTTTCTTGAGAGTGAAGCTTTGATCCAGTCAGCAAAAGCATTACAAGGTGTTTTGATACAGGGTATTGTACCAAGTTTTGAGAAAGAAAATATTGTTAATACTCATATGGTTGCTGGCAGTATGGCAAGCTTAAGTAAACAAAGTTACTCATTGGTCATTGGGCAATCATTAGCTAATAAGCTTCAGGTAAGTCTTGGCGATGAAGTACGCTTAGTGCTACCTAATAAAAGCGTATTTACTCCGATGGGTCGTATGCCGGTGCAGCGAGTTTTTAGTATTGTTGGGATTTTCCATATTGGCTCACAAGTGGATGATGCAATGGTTTATGTTGATAGCCGTTATGGCGCTAAACTGCTGAGGCGAACGGGTGATGGTATAGACAAATTACGTCTGTATTTAGATGATGCTTTTAATGCCAAGAAAGTAGTGGCAGCGCTAGAACGTCAACAAGACTCTGAACGTTTCACCAAGCAAGGAAGTAAAACGCTTTCGGCTGTTAATTTCAGTACTTGGGATGAGAGCCAAGGAGCGCTTTTCGCTGCAGTTAAAATGGAAAAGAATATGATGTGGCTAATGCTGAGTTTAATTGTCGCCGTTGCCGCTTTTAATATTGTGTCGGCGCTGGTCATGGTTGTTGTCGAAAAACAGGCAGAGATTGGTATATTACAAACGCTTGGCTTAGCACGGGTAGATATAATCAAAATTTTCATTACCCAGGGAATGGTGAATGGCTTATGGGGCGTTAGTTTAGGCGGAGTTCTTGGTATAGTGCTGGCATTAAACTTAAACGATATTATGTTAGTGATAGGGGTCAACCTCTTTGGTTTTGGCATGCAAGATTTACCAGTAAGCCTTCAATGGTTTGATGTGCTAAGCATTATACTTTCAGCATTGGTGATGAGCTTCCTTGCCACGCTTTACCCAGCATATCAAGCTTCTACAACTCTACCTGCCCAGGTATTACGCAATGAATAATACCAGTTTCATTAAGTTTGTAATCTTGTTGTGCACAGGAAAAATAAATCAAAGCAAGGCGCTCGATTGAGTAATAGCTGGCTATTGGGATTGAGAGCAACGCCGCCTTGGCGTATTTTACCCCGCACAAGTGGGTAATAATTTAATGAAATTGGTATAAGGTTATAAAATAATGAGTAAAGTATTACAGTGTTGTCAGTTATCAAAATCTTATAAGCAAGGTGACATTGAGACTACCGTATTAACTAATTTAGAGTTAAGTGTTGAGAAAGGTGAACTACTGGCAGTCGTTGGCAGTTCAGGTTGTGGTAAAAGTACTTTTTTACATCTTGCCGGCGCTTTAGATACGCCAAGTTCAGGGCAAGTACTTATCAATGGTATTGATATTCATCAATTATCGGATAAAGAAAGAGCCAAATTTAGAAATCAACATATTGGTTTTATTTATCAATTTCACCATTTGATGATGGAGTTCAGTGCGCTAGAAAATGTTGCTATGCCATTAATGATCCGAGGTGAAAAACCCAAACAAGCACTGTTAGCCGCTAAGAACATGCTTGAACAGGTTAGCTTAAGCCACAGAATTGATTACCGACCTTCACAATTATCTGGCGGCGAACGTCAACGTGTAGCGATTGCTCGCGCATTGGTTACTAAACCATCGTTAGTGTTAGCTGATGAACCAACGGGGAATTTAGATAGCGATACCGCAGAACAAATTTATCAACTGATTCGTAGCTTGAATAAATCCGCTCAGACCAGTTTTGTTATCGTAACTCATGACTTAGTACTAGCGAGCCGTATGGACAGGCAAGTAAAGTTAGTCCAAGGGAAATTATTAGCTATGGCAGAGCCAAACGAGGTAACGAGCAGTCTCAAAAAATCGAGTAGCCATGAAGATAACGATACACAGGTAAAAGAACGCCATGTTTAAACCATTAAGTCTATTTTTGGGATGGCGTTATGTTCGCAGCCGACACGGTAACGGGTTTTCTGCTTTTATCTCTGCTTCATCTATTATTGGCATTGCGTTAGGGGTAACGGTACTTATCGTGGTACTTAGTGCTATGAATGGCTTTGAGAGAGAGTTATCGCAAAAGCTGCTTTCGATAGTACCACACGTTGAATTAGTGAGCGTTAATGAGCCGATAAGAGATTGGCAGAAAAGCATTGAAAAAGTAGTGAGAAATTCTGAAGTCGAGGCCGCTGCCCCCGTTATTAATATGACGGGTATGTTACAAAATGGTCTGAAACTAAAAGCCGTAGAAGTAAGAGGTGTTGATGCGGTACTTGAAATGCAAGTATCGAGTATTGACCAATATATCATCGCAGGTAAGTGGCAGAGCTTAACAACGACAGAGCAAAATAAAAATACCATTATTATTGGTAGTGGTGTGGCAAAAAAACTGTCGGTAGAGTTTGGTGACAAAATACAATTATTGTTACCGCCACCAGAAGGGGCAGGGGATGTTAAACAATTGTTCTCTTCACCGATTAGCCAGCAAGTAGAAGTGGTTGGTATATTTAAGTTTGGCGGTACCATAGATGATACCTTAGCTTATATTCCCCTTGCGCAGGCAAGCGATGTCATGGGATATAAGCCCAATGAAACACAGAGCATACGTTTAAAAGTTACCGATGTTTTTAGGGCGCCAAAAATAGCTCGTAAAGTTGCCTATGATTTTGATCACTATGTCTATATTCATAATTGGACTCGCACTCAGGGGCATCTATTTAATGATATTCAATTAGTTCGAATGGTGATGTTTATTGTTTTAGTCTTAGTCATTGGCGTCGCAAGCTTTAATATTGTTTCAACGTTAATTATGGCGGTTAATGAGAAACAAGGTGATATCGCTATATTGAAAACCATGGGTGCTAGTTCAGCAACGATTATGCTGGCTTTTATTACTCAAGGTTTGGTTAATGGTGTGCTTGGTAGCCTATTAGGGGCCGTTTGTGGTGTCTATTTAGCATTAAACTTAACGGCAATTATTAGTGCCTTAGAACAATTGATAGGGACAACCTTTCTATCGGGTGATGTATATTTTATTAATTATTTGCCGAGTGTCTTACATGCTAGCGATGTTTATGCCACGGTTATCACCGCACTTATTATGAGTTTGTTGGCAACGTTATACCCCGCTTGGCGAGCGACCAAAGTCGAGCCTGCTCAAGTGTTAGGTCAACAGTAGCCCCTTCCACACTCAGCCCATTGTGTTCGGGCTAAAAAAAAAGACAAAAAAAAGCCCGCAACTTAGTGCGGGCCAACTCAAATATCAAGTTGATATAAGGAAGTTAAATTCCAAAAACATGTCAGAGAGAAAAGATAGTCACTATCATTTCAAGTAATCCGGTTAATAATAACTCTTTGGGAGAAGAGATATTATTGCGCTAACTCAGAAAACAAAGCCATTATAAGAAGCGTCAACTCATCCGACAAGCTAAAAAAATTCAAATTTCACATTAGAAAAACTAATACATAAGTTTGCTTTGTTAGTTTAGTGTGATTTAGTGACTAATTATTCATATTTATTGCTGCACCCGTAGTGTATGGGTATAAAGCTGAATGGTTATGCGTTTTCACTATTTTATGGATGACCTTCCTCTCTCGATTGAGTGGTTATTCATTATATTATTTATGGGTGTTTTATAAGTTAATTATGAATTTTTGTGAAGTATTTGGTGTTGTTACACCGTGACGGTAGTTAAGGGGCGTTATTTGAAGGCTCACATGACGGCTAACATTGCTTATAAAAAACGAGCAAGCATACTGATACCAATCCATCTAAAGAAGTGACCACTTAGAACGACATGGGCGAAATGAGAAAAAGCAAAATATGTTTAGGTATTATTCTACATCAAACAAATTTTGTGCCTTTATCATGATGCCCATGCGTTCCCGAAGGGCGAGTTTTAAAGGCTTATATGCTGCGTTATTAATTTTAACAATAGAATAACTATTCTTTGCAATCAATGCCTTGCCTCTAAACCTTTAAATTCTCGCTAAGCGATCACTTTCTTAGATGGAATGGTATAACTAAGCGCTTTAATTTATTGATAAAAAAAACCTAACAACGCCTAGGGCATGTTAGGTTTTTTGTCTTTCATCTAGGTTTTACGCTTAGCTAAAGTTAGCTTGAGCGAAATCCCAGTTAGCTAATGCCCAAAAACCCTTAAGGTATTCAGGTCTTACGTTGCGGTAATCAATGTAGTAAGCATGTTCCCATAAATCTACAGTGATCAATGGAGTCACACCATCATCAGTCAATGGTGTTGCTGCATTTGAAGTGTTTACAATCGCTAAACTGCCGTCAGCATTCTTCACTAACCAAGTCCAGCTTGAACCAAAGTTATTGATAGCGCTATCAGTGAATTTTGCTTTAAATTCAGCAAAAGAACCGAAGTTACTAATGATTGCAGCTAATAAATCACCTGTTGGCTCACCGCCACCATTTGGGCTTAAGCTGTTCCAATAAAAAGTATGGTTCCATATTTGTGCTGAATTGTTGAAAATACCAGCTGAAGAGCTTTTAACAATTTCTTCTAAGCTTTTATTTTCAAACTCAGTGCCGCCAATTAAACCATTAAGCTTAACAACATAAGTATTGTGATGCTTACCATAATGAAATGATAAAGTTTCTGCTGAAATATGTGGCTCTAATGCATTTTGCTCATAAGGTAATGCAGGTAGTTCGATGGCCATTTTACTCTCCTAGTTATAATTCTAATTTTCCACCAAAAATAGGTGTGTTTTCATATAAACTTGAGTAAAATACTCAAGTATTATTTATTCAGGTCATAGACATATATAGGGATTGTTCGAGTAATTTTCAAGCCTATATATCTTAAAATCAACAGCTAAGCCAATTTTGAGGCTAGTATTTATTCTATTCACTTGTATTGAAAGCGTTAAAAATAGTTGAAAACTTATTTTTTAACACCATATGTAAGGTAACTCAATGCAACTGAATAGAATAAGCATTAATTAATAGAGGGTATTATGGATACAATTGAGCGCATTAAAGAACAAATTAGCGAAAATACAATTTTGCTATATATGAAAGGGTCTCCTAAATTACCAAACTGTGGCTTTTCATCACAAGCATCACAAGCATTAATCTCTTGTGATGAAAAATTTGCTTATGTTGATATTTTACAGAATCCAGATATTCGTGCAGAATTACCTAAGTATGCTGATTGGCCAACCTTCCCACAATTATGGGTTGAAGGCGAGTTAGTGGGTGGTTGTGATATTATTATGGAAATGTTTCAACAAGGTGAATTACAAACCTTAGTGAAAGCAGCCGCGGCAAGAAATGCCTCAGCAGAAGACAGTTCAGCAGGCAATAGTCCAGCAGAAGCATAATCTTAACTGATTGATATTTAACTATCTGCGACAATGTTTGTCGGCAGGTAATTAAACTTTTTAACACAAATAAAAACGGAGCATAAAATGAGCGTATTAGTTGGTCGTCAAGCACCAGACTTCACTGCAGCGGCAGTCCTAGGTAATGGCGAGATTGTAGATAGCTTTACATTAAGCGAAGTAATTAAAGGTAAAAAAGCAGTAGTGTTTTTCTATCCATTAGATTTTACTTTTGTTTGTCCATCTGAGCTTTTAGCTTTTGATCACCGCATGGAAGAGTTTAAAAAGCGTGGCGTAGAAGTGATTGGTGTTTCAATTGATTCACAATTCTCTCATAACGCATGGCGTAACACACCAGTAAATGAAGGTGGTATTGGTCCAGTACAATACACTTTAGTTGCTGATACTAAACATGAAATCTGTAAAGCGTACGATGTTGAACATCCTGAAGCCGGTGTTGCATTTCGTGGTTCTTTCTTAATTGATGAAGAAGGCAATGTACGTCATCAAGTAATCAACGACTTACCACTAGGCCGTGATGTAGATGAAATGTTACGTATGGTTGACGCTCTACAATTCCACCAAGACCATGGCGAAGTTTGTCCTGCAGGTTGGAAGAAAGGCGATAAAGGTATGACAGCGTCTACTGAAGGCGTAGCTGCTTACCTTACTGATAATGCTGATAAATTATAATTTTTGCTAATATTTGGATTAGTTATTTAAACTAATTCTCTTTATTGCAAAAACAAAAAAAACCGCGTAAGCGGTTTTTTTTTGCCTAAATTTTGTCAAGGTAGTTTCTACTGTACGTTAGTTTCAGTGTCAGCAGCAGTATCGGCTAGCGGCCAACCACCTAAAGCGCGCCATTTATTGACAATATGGCAAAAAAGCTCAGCAGTCTTTTCGGTATCGTATAGTGCGCTATGTGCTTCATCATTATTAAAATCAATATTGGCTGCTATGCATGCTTTGGCTAATACGGTTTGCCCTAAAGCAAGACCGGCAAGCGTTGTGGTATCAAAACTGACAAAACTATGGAAAGGACTGCGTTTTATTTTGCAGCGCTCGGTCGCAGCATTTAAAAAGCCTAAATCGAAGGCGGCGTTGTGAGCAACAATGATTGCGCGCTGACAACCCGCAGCTTTCATTTTTTTACGTACCATTTTAAAGAGTGTTTTAAGTGCCTCGCCTTCATCAACTGCGCCACGGAGTGGGTTAGTTGGGTCTATACCGGTAAATTCTAGCGCTTTGGGCTCAAGGTTAGCGCCTTCAAAAGGCTCTATGTTGAACTGTATTGTTTCATCAATAGAGAAATCACCACTGCTTTCATCTAGATGCAGCACTGATGCGGCAAGTTCAAGCAATGCATCTGTTTGGGCATTAAATCCGGCAGTTTCAACATCAATAACAACAGGGAAGTAGCCTCTGAATCGTTGAGCAAAGGCACTCTTGCTCTGTTCTTTATTGGCGGTGTTTTTTTTCTGGGTTTCTATAGATCTTGGTTCAGACATTGGTCACTATGTAATAAAGATAGATAATTTATGGGAGGGATTATCGCAGAAAGTTAATTTAAAAACGACAACGAAAGTCGTTTCTTCATCAATCAGGCACTTTTATCTCATTAAAATCGACATTTCCTGACAAAATGCTAAAGTTATTTAAGTTTAAGGCGATAGCTTTATATATCTAATACAGGCTAAAGTACTGTTGTCTGTTCTCACTCTCAACATTGTGCAACATCATGAAAAAAATAGTCGCATTAATAAATTTTATAGTTCTTGTTCTAGTCAGTTTAACGGCTAGTTTACTTGTTAGTGAAGCCCATGCGGGTATTCGTCAGTATAGTGCTGATATTCATAACTCAAAATGGCAATTATCTGACGATTCGCGCTTACAATGCACCTTAACTCATCAAATCCCTCGTTATGGCGAAGCACGTTTTTCTGCGAAAGCCAGCCGTAAACTTAATATGGAATTTGAGCTAGATATGATGTTGTTGCCGGATAATTATTCTTTAGCGGAAGTGCGCAGTGTTGCGCCCAATTGGCAACCCGGCATTGGCTCACGTATTTTAGCAAATATGCAATTGCACAAACAATTTAACCCGAGTCTACCGAAAAAAGTGGCTTGGACTATGCTCAGTGAACTTGAGCAAGGCATGAGCCCAACTTTTTATTATAATGATTGGTATAGTGAGCAAGACAAAATATCGGTTGGCTTATCAACCGCGCGCTTTAAAAATGCTTATAAAGACTTTGTTGGTTGTGTCGGTAAGCTACTCAATTATAGTTTTGATGATATTGCCTACACCGTACTTAATTACCAATCGAGTAGTGATAAATTTACTAAAGCTTCGCAACGACGTATCGATATGATCCGCGAATATTTGACTCTAGACCCAGAATTAGAATTAGTGTTAATTGACGCTTACTCAGATAGTTATGGTGGCCGTTGGTCAAACTTGAAATTATCAGAACGTCGAGCGATAAAAATAAGAGACTACTTTGTCGACAACGGCATTGACGTTAGTCGCATTGAAGCGAAAGGTTACGGCGAAAAACGCCATATAGCCTCAAATGCTACTACTTTAGGCCGAGGGAAAAACCGCCGAGTTGTTATTCAAATGCAGAAGCCGTAGCCATTTAGCTACTTTGCCGAAGCACTGTAAATAAAACTTGCTATAAAATGCATAGCTAACTATAAAAAAAATAATATAAAGTATTGAACAGGCCTGTAGATTCAAAGTAATCTACAGGCCTGTTTTGTCTGTGCTTTATTTAGGTACGGCTTTCTATTCTTAAGGTATAAAATGTAATGAAACATTTTTCAAAAATATGCTTGTTACTCAGCTCTTTTGCTGTGTCTGCAGCGCCAGTTACTTGGGCAAATGAAGGGGTAACTCATCAACATGCTAAGGTATCTCAATTAACGGATGCATATACTTATGCTAATTATGATCAAGTCAAAGCGACGCATGTCTATTTAGATCTTAATGTTGATTTTGATAAAAAATCATTGTCTGGTTTTGCTGAGCTCTCACTGGCTTGGACTACTGATAAAAAAGCACCATTAATTTTAGATACTCGTGACCTGGTTATCCATTCAATATCAGCAAAAAACACCCAAGGCCAGTGGGTAAAAGTAAGCTATGATTTAGCCAAACGTGATGATGTCTTAGGTAGTAAGCTAACCATCGATACGCCACTTAATGCGGAAAAAGTACGTATTTATTATAACTCTACTGAAAAAGCCTCAGGTTTACAGTGGTTATCAGCAGAGCAAACTGCCGGTAAAGACAAACCCTTTTTATTCAGTCAAAACCAAGCTATTCATGCTCGTTCATGGATCCCTATCCAAGACACACCAAGTGTTCGGGTAACTTATACCGCACGTATAACTACCGATAAAGATTTATTAGCGGTGATGAGCGCTAATAATGAACCGGGTACTGAGCGTGATGGTGATTATTTCTTCTCTATGCCGCAAGCAATCCCCCCCTATTTAATTGCAATTGCTGTGGGTGATCTTCAGTTTAAAGCGATGAGTCACCAAACCGGTATTTATGCTGAGTCTTATATTTTAGATGCTGCTGTTGCAGAATTTGATGATACCCAAGCGATGATTGATAAAGCGGAACAAATGTATGGAAAATACCGTTGGGGTCGTTACGATTTATTGATGTTACCACCAAGTTTTCCTTTTGGCGGCATGGAGAATCCACGACTTTCATTTATTACCCCAACCGTTGTTGCTGGTGATAAAAGCTTAGTAAACTTAATTGCTCATGAACTAGCTCACTCTTGGTCAGGAAACTTAGTGACTAACGAAAGTTGGCGTGATTTATGGTTAAACGAAGGTTTTACCAGTTATGTTGAAAACCGTATTATGGAAGCCGTTTTTGGTAAAGAGCGTGCGGTAATGGAACAAGCACTTGGTGCGCAAGACCTAAATGCGGAACTTCTCGAGCTTGATGCTGGTGATACCCAGTTATATATTGATTTAAAAGGCCGAGATCCTGATGATGCTTTTTCGGGTGTGCCTTATGTAAAAGGTCAGTTGTTTTTAATGTATCTTGAAGATAAGTTTGGTCGTGAGCGTTTTGATGCTTTTGTTTTAGAGTATTTTGAAAGTCATGCCTTCCAAAGTATTGGCACCGCAAGTTTTATTAAATACTTAAAAGCTAACTTAACCGATAAATATCCAAATATTGTTAGCGATAACGAAATTAACGAGTGGATTTTTAAAGCAGGTTTACCTAGCTATGCACCACAACCTACGTCTAATGCGTTTACCGTTATTGATAAGCAAATCACCCAACTGGTTGCGGATGAATTAACTTTAGCGCAACTACCTACTTCGCAGTGGACTTTGCATGAATGGTTGCACTTTATTAATAACCTACCTTTAGATACTGCCCATGAGCGTATGGTGAGTATAGATAAGGCGTTTGATTTAACTAATAGCACTAATGCTGAAATTACTCATGCTTGGTACTTATTATCAATACGTACTGGTTACAATGAAGTTTACCCGGCAATGGCTGAGTACTTAAAAAGCATTGGCCGTCGTAAACTCATTGTTCCTTTGTACAAAGAGTTAGCGAAGAAGCCAGAAAGTAAAAAATGGGCTCTGGAAGTTTATCAACAAGCTCGTCCAGGTTACCATGGCCTAGCACAAGGCAGCGTTGACGATGCTTTGAAATAACTTTGCAGTGATGTTGAAGTAGTAGGGTAATTTTTTATCCTAAAATAAAAAGGCTCAATGTGAAAAACATTGAGCCTTTTTTATTATTTCTTCAAATTAAGTTTCTTCAAATTTATTCTCTTTAAATTAATTTTTACTTTCAATAATTACATCAACTTGGCGTTTGTTATCCTGCTGGGAAATAGCAACACGCATGGTTTGTTCACCTTGTTGGTATTTTAAGGTTAACCGGCCATATTTACGAACTTCAGAGTAAGCCTCGCCAAACGCTTGTTGGTAAAAGTCGATAACTTGCGCTTCAGTTGACTTGGTAAAATAGTTAATTACCGCAGGTAATGAATCGGTAAATTCAGCAAAAACTTGCGCATCGGCTAAAACCGGAATATCAATAACACCATTATCAATGACAGTGCTAGAGACTTCTTCATACTCTTCAATGACTTCAATGACTTCCTCTTCCATCACTGGCTCTACAATAACCGCCTTTTGAACCGGCTGCTCTTCAATCTCTGGTGTTGAAGAGCATGCACTAACGGCCACTGCAATTATACTCAGTAAGGTAAAATGCTTAACAGCTTGTTTTACTTTCATTTAAGGCACTTCCGTTTAAGTTTGATTTTATAGTTTTAAATATATACGATTTTTGTCACGAATACCAAATCCATTAAGTTATTATCCACTCAGAGCTTGCTAGCGACTTGAGAATAAATAGAATTCATTGGAATTGGTATATCACGATAAATGCAGAAAAAAGTGCACAAAGGCTAATACTCCACTTTGATCTGTATACTTTTTGATAACTCCAATGTAGTCAGCTTTGTATCGTCTTGCGCAACGTTGTTATGGCGTTACGATACTTTATCTTGGTAGTAATCTACCCATAAAGCAGTGGCGCCACATATTGCCACCGGCATGACGATGAGGTTTACAATGGGGATCATGGAAAAGACAGCGACGGTAATACCAAAGCTATAACTGAGCCCCTTGTTCTGTTTTAGTATTTGTTTCATTTGAGCAAAAGGTATTTTGTGATTATCAAAGGGATAATCTTTGTATTGTATTGCCATCATCCAAGCAATAAATAAAAACCATATTATTTGGCCAAAAACGGGTAAAACCCATAAAATAATAAAAAAGCCAATAGCACGGGGCAAATAATAGCTAAGCTTTTGCCATTCCCTCTTTAAGGTTCTTGGAATATCCTTGACGATATCGAACATATTGCCTTTAGGTGTCGGCTGACCCAGCAAAATAGCTTCCATTTTTTCAGAGAGTAAGCCATTAAAGGGTGCCGCTAGCCAGTTAGCCACGGTACTAAAAATAAATGAGAATATGATTAACACTGTCAGCACGGCCAAGGGCCAAAGGATAACACTGAGCCAATCAAGCCAGTTTGGTAGCCATGCCATAATGCTTTGCATGGTGTTACTTAATTCTAAATAGACAAAGTAAAAAGCAATACCAAAAAGTAGCACGTTAATGGTTAAAGGGATAAATACAAAGCGACGTACGCCTTTTTGCCTGATCAGGCTAAAGCCTTTAAAAAAATAGCTCGCGCCACTGTGTTCAAAAGGCGCAGGTTTTGATGAATGCGGCATAGGGTAAAAGTATTCCTAAGTAACTGATAATTTTGGTGTGAGTATATACCCATTACCATCCAAAATGCAGGGTTTTAGTGTGAGTTTAACTGACTTTAGGCAAGAGAAATAACGTAGGCATAGTCATGCTATGGTTTGATCATTTAACGCTGGATAAAATGATTTTAAACCCATCGAAGAAGTGCTTGAGCAACATCACGTCATCGTTGCTTTGATTTATCATCTTGCTCTATGGATATTGACTATTAGATAATACCGACGGTACAGGAAGTATCTTATTAGATAATGCAGACGTCACATGGATGTGATTTATTAGATAATGCAGACGTCACATGGATGTGATTTATTAGATAATGCAGACGTCACATGGATGTGATTTATTAGATAATGCAGGAGCACATTATCCTGAGCACATTATCCTGAACATGTTCGTCTGAAAAACCATTATTTCAGCACCGCGCCTTGAATTGAAATGGTTCAAGTACAGTGAACATGCAGCTTGATTGGTCCGGCTATAATAGCTTATTTGATGATTTTACAACATTAACTTGTTACAAAGTCCGGTAACTTCTGGTAAAGTTTCCTGTTAATATATCGCGAGAATATTCGCATGAAAAACAGTAAGAGAGTAAGTAGGCTCGAAAATGGAAGATAACTTCAGAAACGTCTTAATTATACTTAGTGCCATTGTCATTACCGCAATATTTGTTCATGGCTTATGGACAATAAGAAAACAGAAAAACCCTTACAAGCTAAAAACGTCACAAGGTAGAATTGATCCGATAACACGAGATTTTGACCAAAAAGGTTTCGATCAGGATGGTGTAGGGCATGTAAAGGTAAAGTTCAGCGAATCAAGTGACCAGGAAAACCTTGACCAAGAGCTTGTTGCTGAGCCAATTTCTACCACGGGTGTGCAAAAAACCGATGCGATTTCTCCTCATCAAACAGTAATGAAAGATGATGCTTTAAGCGATCTTACTGAGCAGCGAGCGGAAGTCAAACCTGAAAAAGATGACAATAATTCAGCTCAGCCGTTAGATAGTGGCATTGAAAGTGACTGGTTCAAAGACGACACCAGAGAAAGTAACCAAGCTCAATTTACTAAAGGTGAATTAGGTGATGAGTTAACCGCTTCAAATAGAGCGGTTCAACAGACTAAAAAGTCTACTGAGCCTAAAGTTCCCGTTCATATAGAGCCTTTATATGAACAACCGGTTACCCAAGCTAAACCTGCGCGTACCCCAATCAGTAGAGTCAATAAAACATCCTCGAAAACGTCGTTAAAGCGTGACCAAATGGAGATTGACTTTGAGCATCAGCAAACTAAGCAAGCTACTGTTCAAGCCACAGAGCCAAAGAAAGTACCAGGTAAAATAGAGACCCAGGTCATCATCTTATCTGTGGTTATGCCGGTTAATCAACAAATGTTTGGCGCGGCGTTATTGCCGAGTTTACTGACTTTAGGGCTAAAATATGGCGAAATGAATATATTTCACCGCCATGAGGACAATGCCGGTAATGGTAAAGTAACCTTCAGTTTAGCGAACATCATGAACCCAGGTTCATTTGATTTAGATACCATGGAGAGTTTTGCTACTCGCGGGGTAAGCTTATTTATGACCTTGCCAAATGCAGGCGACTCTTTTTATGTCTTTGAACAAATGCTGAATGCGGCCAAGCAACTGGCTCAAGAGTTTAATGCGCAAGTTCTTGATGATAAACGTAACGTTATGACCAAACAAACCGAACAACACTACTTAAATAAGATAAGAGAGTTTGATCGTATGAACCGGATTTCTCTGGTGGAGTAACCGCTTACTTTGCTTGGTTACCATCATAATTTTTACATATTATAACGGGCTTTTGCCCGTTTTTATTTTCTTTATAACTCGTTTTATACGGTATATCCCCCCTTTATCTGTGTCGCTTCTTAAGTGACAACCTAAAGGTAAGACTCAACGAATACTATCAACCTTAGTGAATTACTTTATGTCAAATGCACAAGAGAAAATTAGCCAACTACAACAGCAAATCAATCAATATAATCATGAATACTATGTCTTAGACCAACCGAGTGTCCCCGATGCAGAATATGATCGATTGATGACCGCATTAATCGACTTAGAAACAGCGAATCCAACGCTTAAAACTATAGATTCACCAAGCCAAAAAGTGGGAGGCCAGGCATTAAAGTCATTTACTCAAGTCACTCATCAGTTGCCAATGCTTTCACTTGATAATGTATTTTCCCTTGAAGATTTTCACAGTTTTGTAAAGCGAGTTAAAGATAGGTTGAACAGCAATGAACCCATAGTATTTTGTGCTGAGCCTAAGCTCGACGGGTTAGCGGTAAGCTTACGTTACGAACAAGGTCAGTTAGTCCAAGCGGCAACGCGCGGCGATGGTAGTGTGGGAGAGAACATAACAACCAATATTCGTACCATAAAATCGATTCCGCTTAAGCTAATGGGGACTCCTGGCAAAGACTTCCCTGAGATCGTGGAGGTACGTGGTGAAGTATTTATGCCTAAAGCCAGTTTTGATGCCTTAAATGTACTCGCTAAAAAGCGCGGTGAAAAAGGTTTTGCCAACCCTCGAAATGCCGCGGCGGGAAGTTTACGACAACTTGACTCTAAAATTACCGCTAAGCGTAACTTGGCTTTTTATGCTTATAGCTTGGGTTTTGTTGGTGAGTCAGCTAGCCAAGGCGCTGAAAGCACTGACTTAACCCATGAGTTTTTTGCTAACTCTCATCATGAAAGGCTTTGCCAGCTTAAAAACCTGGGCTTACCTATGTGTCCAGAAGTACGTTTACTCGAAAATGAAGGTGCAGGTGATGCCTTCTATCAAGGTATTTTGGATAAGCGCAGCGCTTTGAGTTATGAAATTGATGGCACAGTGTTTAAAGTGGATAATATTGTACTGCAAAAACGTTTGGGCTTTGTCGCACGCGCTCCTCGTTGGGCAATCGCTTATAAATTCCCCGCAGAAGAAGAGTTAACTTGCGTAGAAGACGTTGAGTTTCAAGTTGGACGTACCGGTGCGATTACTCCTGTGGCACGATTAAAGCCAATTTTTGTTGGTGGTGTAACGGTTTCTAATGCCACTTTGCACAACCAAGATGAAATTAATCGTTTAGGACTGATGGTGAATGACACCGTAGTTATACGCCGCGCAGGAGATGTGATCCCACAAATTGTCAGCGTAGTTGTTGGTAAACGTCCTGATAACGCTCGAGATATTATCTTTCCAACCACTTGTCCGGTCTGTGACTCTGCGGTTGTTAAACTTGAAGGTGAAGCGATACTTAGATGTACCGCAGGGCTGTTTTGTGCCGCGCAGCGAAAAGAGGCGATTAAACATTTTTCTTCACGAAAAGCGCACGACGTAGACGGTTTAGGCGATAAGCTTGTTGAGCAACTCGTCGATGAAGAATTGATTAATACGCCTGTGGACTTGTTCAAGCTAACCGAAATTCAGGTCAGTATGATGGAACGTATGGGTAAGAAGTCGGCGACCAATTTAATTGCTGGCCTTGAAGCAGCTAAAACAACCACCTTGGCTAAATTTATTTATGGTTTAGGTATACGTGAAGTAGGTGAAGCAACCGCGGCTAACTTAGCGAATCACTTTTATACTTTGGCGGCTATTGAAAGTGCATCACTTGAAGCATTAAAAAATGTTTCTGATGTAGGAGAAATTGTCGCGAAAAACATTGTCAATTTTTTCAAGGAAGAGCATAACCTAACCGTTGTTTCCGGTTTAAGTGCGGTAATGAATTGGCCGACTATTGAAATAAAATCAGCCGAAGACTTACCCCTTGCTGAACAGATCTTTGTTTTAACAGGCACATTAACTCAAATGGGTAGAGCTGAAGCGAAAACTGCGCTGCAATCTTTGGGGGCAAAAGTGGCAGGTAGTGTTTCGAAGAATACAGATTTTGTCGTGGCCGGAGATAAAGCCGGTTCTAAACTTACTAAAGCACAGGATTTAGGTATATCAGTGCTTACAGAAGACGGTTTAGTGGCTTTACTTGCCGAACATGGCGTAACTATCTAATAAAAAACTAATACCAGTTTCATTAAGTTTGTGATCTTGTTGTGTATAGGAAAAATAAATCAGGGCAAGGCGCTCGATTGACCAATAGCTGGCTATTGGGATTAAGAGTAACGCGGACATGGCGTATTTTAACCAGCACAAGTGAGCATTAATTTAATGAAATTGGTATAAGCATCATCAGTGCTTACTGAATTGCAGATAAAATAAAGGCGTTAATGGCTTAGTTCATTAACGCCTTTTTATTTGTCTTAATGAGCAAAGCGGTTATTTAGTTTTGCTGGTTAAGCGCCAAAAAGCAAAACCGGCGACAAAAAATAGCACCATAGGGTAAAAAGCATGACTTGCTACGGCCAGTGGCGATATTTGTAACGTTGCGCCAAGTAATAACGCCTGAGCGCCATAGGGTAATATACCTTGGTTAATACAGGCAAAAACATCGAGCAAGCTGGCAGACTCAGCAGGGGATAGGCCACCATCGGTAGCAAGATTTTTAGCTGTATCGCCGGTCACTATAATGGATACTGTGTTGTTAGCAGTGAAGAAGTTACAGACAAAGGCAAGTCCAGCGATACCAAAGCCGGCAGCACGCCTATTGTTATTTGGACTGATTTTTCTGGCCAGGTTTTCGATCACTCGTGTTAAGGCTGATAAACCACCTTGTTGACGAACCAACTCACTTAAGCCACCAATAAACAACGATAATATAAAGATATCTTGCATGCTAGAAAAGCCAGCTGTGATATCTTTTAGCCAAGCAGATAATTGATAGCCATTACTTAACATACCAATGGCAGCCGCTAGCACTATGCCTAATGTTAGTACCACAAAAACATTCACGCCCATCAAGGCTAAAACAAGTATCACCACGTAAGGTATCAAGCCTACTACCGCAGAATCACTGGTTATTTGGTGGCTAACCTCTGAGCCTAATAGGGTGAATATCACTAGACAAATAAGGGCGGCGGGCACAGCAAACTTAAAGTTAACGCGAAATTTATCTTTCATGTGTGCGCCTTGACTGCGCGTTGAGGCGATAGTGGTGTCTGAGATAATTGACAAGTTATCACCAAAAATGGCACCAGAAACTAAACAACCCGCGACTAAAGCGGCATCTAAATTCGCTGATTCAACAAAGCCAAGCGCAACAGGTGCTATGGCGGCAATGGTGCCCATTGAGGTTCCCATTGCGGTAGATAAGAAAGCGGCGACTAGAAATAATCCTGGTAATAATAAGTAATCTGGAAATATGGCTAAGCCAAGTTGTACGCTAGCATCTACACTGCCGGTTGCTTTGGCCACTACAGCAAAGGCACCTGCGAGTAGGTAAATAATACACATGGTGGTTATATTCGAGTTGCCTGCCCCCGTTATAAATTGCGCTATCTGTTTTTCGACAGAACTTTTGGAGAGAAATTTCCCCAGGATTATTGAGGCAATAATAGCCGGGATAATAGCAATACTTGCGGGTAGTTGGTAAAAAGCAAAATCAACACCCTGAAGTGTTAAAATTATACCCGTACCAAGAAAAAGCCCTAAAAATATGGCAAAAGGCAGTAGGGCAAATAAGTTTTCTTGCGGGGCTGTTTTATCAGTCATCGTAGAGCTACATAAAATAAAAGGTATGCTGCATTATAAAAGCAAAAATCCCCTTGTCAATATAGATGTTTAGATGGCTAAATATCAGTAAGGTTAAACGGGCAATAAAAAAGGTCAACATTTTATAGTTGACCTTATTAGACTATGAAGTAGACAGAATTTTACTCGCTAAATATTGCTTGCGGTATTGTTAAGCAGTAGCTTGTGTTTGTTCATCTGCCCAGGCAACAGCCTGATTATAATGTTCAACCACTTTATCTTTATCAAGTTTTAATTTTTTCATTACCAAGGTGGTTTTATCCCAGTCAGCTTGTTCGATAAGTTCAACTAACTTAATCAAAGCAGCCATAACACCTTTTTTAGTGAGCAGGGGGTCTTTAATCTCTCGAGATAGCGGTAGCTTTTCTAAAATATTGGCCATACTTTCATCTAATATAGCGTCAATCATTGACAATAAACCGGTTAAAAAAGCTATTGACATATCAAGTTGCGAGGGAATATCTTTGGCGACTAATTCACAAAACTTAGCTCTAGTCATCGCTAGATTAATTAGTTCTG
Source organism: Colwellia piezophila ATCC BAA-637 (assembly GCF_000378625.1). Classification (GTDB taxonomy): domain Bacteria; phylum Pseudomonadota; class Gammaproteobacteria; order Enterobacterales; family Alteromonadaceae; genus Colwellia; species Colwellia piezophila. The sequence goes on from NZ_KB905160.1 coordinate 385,998, forward strand.
ATGGTTTATCTGGGTTTGCTGTTATTGCAAACATCAAACCAATAAAGCGTTTTAATTCACCCGAGCCTAAGATTACCAAGGCTTGCTTAATAGTTGATATTTCATTGCGGCGCTTGAAAATAGCGGAGTTGGCATAACGTAGCAGTTTATAAGACAAGGAAACATCACGTTCAAATACACTAGTGATACTGTTTAAATCGAGTTCAGTTTTAGAGGTTTCATAAAGTAACTCTGCCATCACTAGTTGTGAAGGTGATAAGTTTCTAGTCTTTATCATCTCGGGCTTAGCAAAGAAGTAGCCTTGAAAGTAATCAAAGCCGAATTCCAGCATTTGATTGTATTCTTCATAAGTTTCGACTTTTTCAGCTAGCATTTTGATATGAGGGTAGTCTTTAATCGCGCTAAGGACTTCTTTAATCTCAGCAATACTACTTTTTTGAATATCGATCTTAATGATTTTAATAAAAGGATAAAAATGCGCCCAAACACTTTGATGTTCATAATCATCTAGGGCCAGGGTATAACCTTTGTGGTGTAAGTCTTTGCACAGAGATAATAACTTCTTACCTGGCTTCACCGTTTCAAGAATTTCAACGACCAACTCGTCGGGGGTGAGCATTTCGGGATAGCCCTTACTTAACGTTTCAAGAGTAAAATTGATAAAGGCTGGTTTGCTGCCAGTGAATTCACTGATACCCATATTAAATTGGCTAGCTTCAACCATTTTACTGGTAGCTTCATCGCCATCTATATCAGGAAAGACATTGTCTATGCTGTCACGAAAAAGTAATTCATAAGCAAAAAGTTTTTTACTTTTATCTAAAATAGGTTGTCTTGCAGCGTAAAAATTCATAGAGATAGTTAACTAGCTTAGTTTCCAAAGATTAATTACTATTAAATATATGGTATAGCGGTTTTTTTTGCATTGTTTTTTTGAATTTGTTTACTGTTTATCGGTTATTTGCATTGTTATTTATTTGTTAATAACCTCAGTGGTTTACATAAGTAATACTTTGGGGCTACATAGACTTACTTGGCTAAGGTTTATTTATCGCGCCATTTTTGCTAGTTTAGCGACTTATTGATTAACAATTTTATATACAGGTAATTACTTTGGCTTTAGGTACTTTAATTTCGTTAGCACTTTATTTTATCGTCATGCTCTTAATTGGGCTATACGCTTATAGAAAATCAACCAGTGATGTTGCTGGTTATATGTTAGGTGGTCGTAGTTTATCGCCTAGCGTTGCGGCACTCTCAGCGGGTGCCTCTGATATGAGTGGTTGGATGTTAATGGGCTTACCCGGCGCTATGTATATAAGTGGCATCAGTAGTATTTGGATTGCTATTGGCTTAGTTATCGGTGCCTTTCTTAATTACTTAGTGGTGGCGCCTCGCTTAAGAACTTATACCGAGATAGCGAATGACTCGATAACGCTACCTGATTTCTTTGAAAATAGATTTAATGATAAATCACGCTTATTAAGAATTGTGTCATCGCTAGTTATTGTGGTGTTTTTCACCTTATATACCTCAAGTGGTATAGTTGCCGGTGGTAAGTTATTTGAAAGTTCTTTTGGTTTGAATTATGAGATTGGTCTGTATGTTACTGCCGGTGTAGTGGTTGCTTATACCTTATTCGGCGGCTTTTTAGCGGTCAGCTTAACTGACTTCGTGCAGGGCTGTATTATGTTTATTGCTTTAGTCTTAGTGCCAATTGTTGCGATAAGTGAAGTAGGCGGCATCGCTGAAATGCAAACGACTATTGAAACAATAAACCCGGAATTATTAAATATCTTTAGCGGTGTTAGTGCTATAGGCATTATTTCAGCCATGGCTTGGGGACTAGGTTATTTTGGTCAACCCCATATTATTGTGCGTTTTATGGCAATTCGTGATGTTAAAGATATGCCAACCGCTCGCCGTATAGGAATGAGTTGGATGATAGTGTCAATTATTGGCGCTATGGCGACAGGTTTTGCAGGTATCGCTTACGTGGCTAAAACAGGCCTGAAGTTAGATGATGCCGAAACTATTTTTATCGTACTATCGCAATTACTGTTTAGCCCATTAATCGCCGGTTTTTTACTTGCTGCCATTTTAGCGGCAATCATGAGTACTATCTCTTCTCAATTATTGGTGACGTCTAGCTCGCTTACTGGCGACTTTTATCAAGCCTTTTTACACCGCGATGCGAGTGAAAAACGTTTAGTCTTAGTGGGCCGAATTTCAGTATTTCTGGTTGCCTTAGTCGCTATTTATTTAGCCTACGATCGTGATAGCAGTATTTTAAGCCTAGTCAGTAATGCTTGGGCAGGTTTTGGCGCTGCATTTGGACCAGTTGTTATTGGTTGCTTGTATTGGAAAGGTATGACGCGAAATGGCGCTTTAGCGGGTATCATAGGTGGTGCGGTTACTGTGCTTATCTGGATATATGCACCTATCACTATTAATGGCCAGTCTTTAAGTGCATGGATGTATGAGATAGTCCCTGGCTTTATTGTTTGTTCATTAGCTATTTATATCGTTAGTAAACTATCGCCTCCAGTTGAAGAGAGCATCTGTACTAAGTTTGATGAAATGTTAACCCATCATAAATAATCAATATTTGTTAAGCTAGTATTGAATGTTAGCAGCGAGTGACGTCAAGTTACTCGCTTTTTTTTGCAGTGCTTGGCAGCAGAGACGGTTTAGGTATTTATAAAAGCAAGCGCAATCAAATCCCTCACCTTCGGGTGTTTAATTCGAAGGGCTATGCTATTAAGTCATCTTGATTGCCAGCCAGAGCCGTCGGTAATGATGAATGACCATCATTTATTATAAACGCGAAAACATGAACTGCCATTATATTATTACTGCGGATTTACTGAGGTTTTGGCTAATTTCAAGTTGTTCGTATTAGAGCTTTTATGCTAGAATCGCGCTAATTTTAAACCTTCGATTAATTTGCTTTGCTTTACTTTAAGGTTAACCAAATATTAATCAATTAAAAGACTATGTATAGTCTGGAGTTTATATACCAATGAGTTTTGATACTACTGAACAACGTGTTAGCTATGGCGTAGGTCGTCAATTAGGTGACCAACTTCGCAACAACCCTTTTAAAGATTTTGATATCACTGCTGTACAAGCAGGTATCGCTGATGCATTAGCTGAAGCTGATAGTAAGGTTTCGGATGAAGATCTAAACGAAGCTTTTTCTGTAGTTTCTAAAAAAATACAAGAGCAAGAGCAAGCCGTTGCTAAAGAAGCTTCTGCTGAAGGCGAAAAATTCTTAGCTGATAACGCTAAGCGTGATGAAGTAACAGTTACTGAGTCTGGTTTACAATACGAAGTATTAGTAACAGGTGAAGGCGAAAAGCCATCAGCAGATAGCACAGTATCTGTTCACTATCATGGTACGTTTACTAACGGTGAAGTTTTTGATAGTTCTGTTGACCGTGGTCAACCGGCTGAGTTCCCGGTAAAAGGCGTTATTGCTGGTTGGACTGAAGCATTACAACTAATGACTGAAGGTTCAAAGTGGAAGTTAACTATCCCTTATGACCTAGCTTATGGAGAGCGTGGCTCTCAAGGTGCTATCCCAGCTTATGCTACGTTAGTATTTGAAGTTGAATTATTAAGCATCAAGTAATTAGCAAACAATAATGATTAAGCCCTCGATGAGGGCTTTTTTTTAAGCAAAAAATAATTATATTAACGTCATGGATGAGTCATATCATTCAGCATGAATAAATGCTCAATGTTTGCGTTGATAAAATTGACAAGCGCAAGGCGCTTGATTGAGTAATAGTTAACTATTGCGATTGAAAGCAACGCAGTTTTTGTTAATTTTAACCAGTAAGGGGGAGTAAGTTTTTATGCAGATTGATATCAGATTGCAACAGCTATTTAAACACTATCAAAATGCATTTTTACAATGTGATCTTGAAGCCGTAAACCGTTGTTATCACTTACCATGCACACTAAATACACCTGATAAAATAGTACTGCTGACAAATCCAGCGGATTGCCAGCAAGAATTTGGTGCTATTTTTACTCAACTCAAAGAGGCAAAGACCAGTAATATCATTGCTAAGAAAGCATCTTTTGAGCAGGTGAGTAAACAGGTCTATTTAGTGTGTATAGATTGGGATTTCATCGATGGTCAGGGACAAGTGTTCGCTGATTTTGCTGCTATTTATCATGTCTTAGACAATGAGGGCATACTGAAAATAATTAATGTTGTTTCTCATGATCTTGATAGCTCTTTATCCTTAGCCGTGCCACTTTTTTGGTGATATCGCTTAGCAGCAATACCTAGTTTTATATAATCGAATTTACATATATCGGCGGTTTTCCGCGATTACCTTAATAACAATAGAGAATAATATGAAAGTAAAAGTAGCTATTTTAGGTTGTAGTGGTCGTATGGGCCGTAATTTAATTCAGGCAGCCCATGAACATGCCAGTATTGAGTTGATTGGTGGTAGCGTCCGTACTAGTTCCTCTTTTGTCGATTTTGATTTAGGCGAGTTGGCGGGCATTGGCGCTATAGGTATTAAAACATCAACCGAGTTATCGCAACTGTCTGCTGCCGATGTTTTCATTGATTTTACTGCGATAGAAACGAGCCTAGAAAACCTTACTTGGTGTAACGAAAACAAAAAGTCTTTAGTTATCGGTACTACCGGTTTTTCTGATGAGCAAGTACAAGTTATTGAACAAGCGGGTAAAACCATGCCAGTGATTTTAGCGCCTAATACATCAGTTGGCGTTAATTTAATGTTTAAGCTGTTACAAATTACCGCAAAAGCAATTGGCGACTATACTGATATTGAAATTTTTGAGGCACATCATAGATTCAAGAAAGATGCGCCATCGGGCACAGCGGTAAAAATGGGGCAAGTGATTGCTGACACCCTGGGCCGAGATTTAAATAAAGTGGCTGTTTATGGTCGTGAAGGTATTACCGGTGAAAGGAAAAGAGAAACTATTGGTTTTGCCACTGTGAGAGCAGGGGACATTGTTGGTGAACATACCGCAATTTTTGCCGATTTAGGTGAACGTCTTGAAATTACTCATAAAGCCAGCTCTCGTATGACATTTGCATTAGGCGCTATGCGTGCTGCATTTTGGCTAAATGATGCTGAAGCCGGCTATTATGATATGCAAGATGTATTGGGTTTAAAAGATTAAAATTAATACCTAAGTCTTGGTTAAGTTTCACAAGAGATAACTAGTCTTTTTGGCCATTTGGTCAGGAAATGATACGGAAGACTAGAAAAACTATGTTTTTACATTTTATTAGTAGACGAATTCACTGCACAAGCGTAAAATAAGTGGATTTTGTCAAAAATTTAGCTGAAAAGTGGTTTTTGATATCTTTTTTTGTACGGGAACTACAGTAAAAAGCAATTGCACAGAGCCGTTGCTGTTATATACGCGTTTACGTTTATTTCTTCTTTGGAGGTTACATTGGCTACATCTGCTATTTTAGTGCTTGAAGACGGCACTGTTTTTAAAGGCATCGCAATTGGTGCACAAGGTTCGGCTGTTGGTGAGGTGGTTTTTAACACCTCAATGACAGGTTATCAGGAAATCCTTACCGATCCATCATATGCAGAGCAAATTATTACCCTGACTTACCCACATATAGGTAATACCGGTACTAATAGCGAAGATAAAGAGTCTGATAGCATTGTTGCTAAAGGCCTGGTTATTCGCGACTTGCCTTTACTTGCAAGTAACTTTCGAAATGAACAGAATTTAAGTGATTATTTAATTGCTCATAATATCTTAGGTATCGCTGAAATCGATACCCGTAAATTAACGCGTATTTTACGTGAAAAAGGTGCTCAAAATGGCTGTATTTTAACACTTGATGATGTTAATGATGACAGTCAACAAGCAGCAGCACTTATCCAAGCTAAAGCATTCCCAGGTCTTAAAGGCATGGATTTAGCTAAAGTAGTTTCTACTAAAGAACAATATGAGTGGACTGACGGTAGTTGGTCGCTTACTGGCGGTAAAGACGGCGGCACAGGTTTTACTAAACCAGAAAAATTTGAATTTCATGTTGTCGCTTACGATTTTGGCGCGAAAAGAAATATCTTACGTATGTTAGTTGACCGTGGTTGTAAATTAACTGTGGTACCAGCTCAAACACCTGCCAGCGAAGTACTTGCCATGAACCCAGATGGTATCTTCTTATCTAATGGTCCTGGTGATCCAGAGCCATGTGATTATGCTATCACAGCCATTAAAGAATTCTTAACAACAGATATCCCAGTATTTGGTATTTGTTTAGGTCACCAATTGCTTGGTTTAGCCAGTGGCGCTAAAACAGTTAAAATGAAGTTCGGTCATCACGGTGCTAACCACCCAGTGAAAGACTTCGCTCGCGACGTGGTGATGATCACTTCACAAAATCACGGTTTTGCTGTTGATGAAGAAACTCTACCAAGTAACTTAACCGTTACCCATAAATCATTATTTGATGATTCATTACAAGGTATTCATCGCACAGACAAACCAGCGTTTAGCTTCCAAGGTCACCCAGAAGCAAGCCCAGGCCCAACTGATGCCGCGCCGTTATTTGATCACTTTATTGACTTGATCAACATTTATAAAAACGCTAAATAATTCAGCCTAGAGAAAGATAAGAGAGAAAAGAAATGGGAAAACGTACTGATATAAAAAGTATCTTGATCTTAGGGGCTGGACCAATTGTTATTGGCCAAGCCTGTGAGTTTGATTACTCTGGCGCGCAAGCATGTAAAGCATTACGTGAAGAAGGTTATCGAGTTATTTTAGTTAACTCTAACCCAGCAACGATAATGACTGACCCAGATATGGCCGATGCGACTTACATCGAACCAATTCATTGGGAAGTAGTCCGTAAAATTATTGAAAAAGAACGTCCTTGTGCGCTTTTACCAACAATGGGCGGTCAAACCGCATTAAACTGTGCTTTAGAGCTTGAAGCTAAAGGCGTTTTAAAAGAGTTTAATGTTGAAATGATCGGTGCAACAGCCGATGCCATTGATAAAGCAGAAAACCGTAGTCGTTTTGATAAAGCGATGAAGTCGATTGGTTTAGACACACCACGTGCGGAAATTGTGCATACCATTGCTGAAGCACATGCGGCAGTCAAACATTTAGGTTTTCCTTGTATCATACGCCCGTCATTCACCATGGGTGGCTCAGGTGGCGGTATTGCTTATAATACCGAAGAATTTGAAGAAATATGTACGCGCGGATTAGACCTTTCACCAACCACTGAATTATTGATTGATGAATCTTTGATTGGTTGGAAAGAGTATGAAATGGAAGTAGTTCGCGACAAAAATGATAACTGTATCATTATTTGTTCGATTGAAAACTTCGACCCTATGGGCATTCATACGGGTGATTCAATCACCGTTGCTCCAGCGCAAACCTTGACCGATAAAGAATATCAAATCATGCGTAATGCCTCTTTGGCAGTATTGCGTGAAATTGGTGTGGAAACAGGTGGTTCAAACGTACAATTTGGTATCTGTCCAGATACGGGTCGTATGGTTATCATTGAAATGAACCCACGCGTTTCTCGTTCATCGGCATTAGCCTCTAAAGCAACAGGTTTCCCTATTGCTAAAATCGCAGCTAAGCTTGCGGTAGGTTACACCTTAGATGAGTTAACCAATGATATTACCGGTGGTAAAACACCGGCATCATTTGAGCCGACTATCGATTACGTGGTAACTAAGATCCCACGTTTTAACTTTGAAAAATTTGCCGGTTCACAAGATAGACTAACCACGCAAATGAAATCGGTTGGTGAAGTGATGGCTATTGGCCGTAACCAACAAGAATCAATGCAAAAAGCCTTACGCGGCTTAGAAGTTGGCGTAAATGGTTTTGATTCAATTGTTGATGTTACCCAGCCGGGTGCTAAAACTAAAATCATGCACGAATTGCAAGAAGCAGGCGCCGACCGTATTTGGTATATAGGTGATGCTTTCCGTTTAGGTTTAACGGTAGATGAAGTCTTTAATTTAACTAAGGTTGACCGTTGGTTCCTAGTACAAATTGAAGACATCATCTTAGAAGAAGCTAAAGTTGCTGATGGCGGCTTAACTATTTTAACAGATGAATACATACGCAAACTTAAGCGTAAAGGTTTTGCCGATTCTCGTCTAGCTGACCTGATTGGTGTTTCTGAAGCGGAAGTACGTAAGAAACGTCACGCGGCAAATATCTACCCAGTATACAAACGTGTTGATACCTGTGCGGCTGAGTTTAGCTCTGATACTGCTTACATGTACTCAACCTATGATGAAGAGTGTGAAGCCAAACCAACCAATAATAAAAAAATCATGATCTTAGGTGGCGGCCCTAACCGTATCGGCCAAGGCATTGAGTTTGATTACTGTTGTGTTCATGCCGCATTAGCACTTCGTGAAGACGGTTATGAAACCATCATGGTTAACTGTAACCCTGAAACAGTTTCTACCGATTACGATACTTCAGATAGACTATATTTCGAATCAATTACCTTTGAAGATGTACTTGAAATCGTGCGCATTGAAAAACCAGTTGGCGTTATCGTGCAATATGGTGGTCAAACACCACTTAAATTGGCTCGTTCACTTGAAGCTGCAGGTGTACCTATTATTGGTACTTCACCAGATGCTATTGACAGAGCAGAAGACAGAGAGCGTTTCCAACAAGCGGTTGACCGTTTAGGTTTATTACAACCTGAAAATGCCACCGTGACTTCAGTGGATGAAGCCATGGCGAAAGCGGAAGGTATTGGCTTCCCATTAGTAGTACGTCCGTCGTATGTACTAGGTGGCCGTGCGATGGAAATCGTTTATGACTTAGAAGATTTACGACGTTATATGACGGAAGCGGTAAGTGTTTCTAATGATGCGCCAATATTACTTGATCGCTTCCTTGATGATGCGATTGAAGTTGATATTGACTTGATTTGTGACGGCACTGACGTAGTCATTGGCGCAATCATGCAACATATTGAACAAGCGGGCGTTCATTCAGGTGATAGTGCCTGTTCATTGCCTGCCTATAGTTTAAGCCAAGAAATTCAAGATGTAATGCGTGAGCAAGTCACCGCTTTAGCTTTTGAGTTAGGTGTTGTTGGTTTAATGAATACACAAATGGCAGTTAAAGACGGCAAGGTTTACTTAATTGAAGTTAACCCACGTGCGGCTCGTACCGTTCCTTTTGTCTCTAAAGCAACTGCTGTACCGCTAGCTAAAATTGGCGCACGGGTAATGGCGGGTAAAACCTTAAAAGAGTTAGGGGTTACCAAAGAAGTCATTCCACCGTATTACTCGGTAAAAGAAGTGGTCATTCCTTTTGACAAGTTCCATGGCAGTGATCCTCTTGTTGGCCCAGAAATGCGCTCAACCGGTGAAGTGATGGGCGTTGGTGATACCTTTGAAGAGGCTTATGCTAAGGCTAGTTTAGGTGCAGGTGTTAGTGTACCTAAATCAGGTCGAGCGTTAATTTCTGTGCGTGATAGTGATAAAAAACGTGTATTAGAATTAGCTAAAATTATGGTAGATTTAGGTTATGATTTAGATGCCACCCACGGCACCGAAATTATTTTACGTGAAGCTGGCGTGCCTGTTCGTCGTGTTAATAAAGTGCATGAAGGACGTCCACATATTCTTGATAGAATTAAGAACAGTGAATACAGTTATATCATTAATACTACCGAAGGCCGTAAAGCCATCGAAGATTCCAAAGTATTACGTGGTGGAGCCTTGCGTTATAAAGTGGCTTATACCACCACATTGAACGCGGCTTTTGCTACTTGTATGTCACATGCAGCTGATGACAGAAATAAAGTTACCTCTATTCAAGAGTTACACAAAAGGCTCTAAATAGTTTTTTACAGAATAAGCTTAACGCTTATCTAAAACTTTTTTAAAGGTGGTTATCTCCTATTTATGGATTAACCACCTTTATCATTAGAATGAGAAGATAATAATGATTAAATATCCAATGACCCTTCGTGGTGCTGAGCTTTTACAAGAAGAGCTTAGAATATTAAAAACAGAGAAACGCCCTCGTATTGTCAAAGATATCGCTACAGCGCGTGAACATGGCGATTTAAAAGAAAATGCCGAATATCATGCAGCCAAAGAAGAGCAGGGTTTTTGTGAAGGTCGTATTCAAGACATTGAAGGCCGATTATGTAATGCCCAAGTGATTGATGTAACGTCAATTCCAAACCACGGCAAAGTTATATTTGGTACTACAGTGACATTATTGAATATTGATACTGAAGTTGAAGTGACTTACCAAATTGTTGGTGATGATGAAGCCGACATTAAAACCGGAAGAATTTCAGTTAGTTCACCTATTGCCCGTGGTTTAATTGGCAAAGAAGTTGATAGTGAAATTGAAATCAAAATACCGGGTGGCGTAGTAGAGTATGAAATTATTGCTGTCGAGTATATCTAACCTGATCTCTGGATAAGCAATATTACACAACAAAGCTACTTTAACCGCTATCAGCGTTATTTCTACTACCAATAGCTAGCTATTGGGTACGTAAAAATGCCTTGTTAACGACTCAACTATCGTCATTGTGTATAACTTGTAGTTTACTATTTAAATTTCATAGTGTTATAACATTCATTATCCAGAACTCAGGTTATCTAATACCAATGCATTTGCTATAAAAACGCTATTGTAAGCAGTAGTTGTAGAGTTTTCTTCAGCATCTATTGCAATCAGATTTAGCTAAAGGCCACAAACATCCAGTTTGCGGCCTTTTTTGTGCTTGGTCATTAAAGGCCTTCATCGGATTGTCTTCATAAAGGTATTACTTGCAAATAACGTATTACTCTTGTACTGTTTATGAAATTAAAGTGATATCAAAGTGATATCACTTGTTGCTTTTAGAAGGAATGTCGAATGAATGAAAAAGTAGGTTTTTCAGTGAGTGGCTATGGTGTTTTTTTTATCTTGCTTGCGGCAGCAGCTTTTATTGTTAGCCAAGCAGCGGTCGGTAATATTGAACTTATGACCGTGTTGGTTTTTATACTGACAATTGCCGCCATGCCCGGGTTTTTTATGGTGCAACCAAATCAAGCGAAAGTAATGACTTTCTTTGGTAGTTATGTCGGCACAGTTAAGGCGGGCGGTTTACGCTGGACTATTCCATTATTTATGCGCAAGGGTATTTCATTAAGGATTCGTAACTTTGAATCCAATCAAATGAAAGTGAATGATAACCATGGTAATCCGATTGAAATTGCCACTGTGGTTGTTTGGTCGGTAGATGATACTGCGGAAGCAGTCTTTGAAGTGGATGATTATATCAGCTTTGTTAATATTCAAAGTGAATCGGCTTTACGTAATATGGCGACTAGTTACCCTTATGATCAACATGAAGGTGATGACATTGCTCTACGTAGCCACCCTCAAGAAGTATCAGAAGCTTTAAAAGTGGAAATACAGGACCGATTAGGGAAAGCAGGCGTAATCGTTCATGAAGCCCGTATTAGTCATCTAGCTTATGCACCTGAAATTGCCAATGCCATGTTACAAAGACAGCAAGCTTCAGCAATTATTGCTGCTCGAAGACTTATCGTTGATGGCGCAGTCGGTATGGTTGAAATGGCACTTAAACAATTGTCAGAGAAGGGTATTGTTGAATTAGATGAAGAGCGTAAAGCTGCTATGGTCAGTAATTTACTGGTGGTTTTGTGTAGTGATAAAAGTACGCAACCGGTAGTGAATACCGGTAGTCTGTATTAAAATATAATCTTGAATTTTTATCACTCCTGAAGGTTACTAACTAGAACTATCAGTTACCGTCACCCTGAGGTTTTTAATCGGGAGCTATCAGCTATCGTCACTCCCGTGATGTATTAGTCGGGAGTTCAGTAAATTTGGCTCTAGTTTTGTTTACTTTTTTTATTTCGTTAAATTTTGGAGGTAGCAGTGGCTGCTAAAAAAAGCTTCCCACTTAGAATAAATCCTGATGTTTTGGCGGCAATGCAGCGTTGGTCAGATGATGAACTGCGCAGCGTTAATGCTCAAATTGAATATGTATTAAGGAAAGCCTTGGTTGATTCAGGGCGAGTTAAATTGACCCAAAAAGTTGTCACTTCTCTGGTCGAAGGTGAAGGGCAGGGCAATAATACCAATCGGACTAATTAATCCGTTTGGTATAAACCTGATGCGACAGAAAAATAATCACTTGGGTCAATGAATTAATATATTTGTTACAAACAAAAAATGACAGCCATGGCTGTCATTTTTATTACGAGTTAATTCGTTAACTCTTAAGCTTTAGCTGGCAAAGCTAAAAGTAAAATTAGCTCTTAGGGATTCTAATTTTCTTTTCTTCACTTTCACGGTAAATAACTAATGTTTTACCAATCACTTGTACTTGAGTCGACTTCGTTTCACGACAAATAGCTTCAACGATCAACGCTTTAGTCTCTTTATCTTCTGTTGGAATTTTTACTTTGATTAGCTCATGATGATTTAATGCATAATCAATCTCTGCTACAACCGCTTCTGTTAAGCCATTATTACCCAATAAAACAATGGGTTTAAGAGAGTGTGCGACACCTCTAAGGTGTTGAATTTGTTTTTTGTTTAAGCTCATTACTAAATTTCGTTATCTGTTGCCTTGAATTGCCGACATTTTACCCTTATCTAGAGACTAATACCAAGTCTATTAAGTTTTTTCCTGCTCAGCGAGAATTAAAAGGCTTAGAGGCAAGGTATTGATTGATGAGAATGGTTATTCAGGAGAATAAGCTCAGGATAATATGCTCAGGAGAATGTTGCATCCTGCATTCTCTAATAAGTGGCATCCATGCCACGTCTGCATTATCTAATAAGAGACTTCCTGTACCATCTGCATTCTCTAATAAGCTCCATCCATGTAGCGTCCTTGTCAAAATCAATAAAGTAGCATGTAAATCTTTTACTTTTTTGTAAGGTAAAGCCCCTTCGGGAGTTTGTCAGGTAAGTGATAATTGCACAATTTGGTTCAGGTTTAGAATAACTAGACCAGCAAAAAAAATATTTATTCTAACTTCCCTGACATAACTCTGAGTAGGGAATAAATTTATTAGAATTGGTATGATACTAACAGTTAAGCTATTTATGAGAAAAGAATGAATACGAGTAATAAAAAGCCGGTAAATAAAAAGCATAAAGCAAGTAGTCAGCGTTGGTTAGACGAACACTTTCAAGATGAATACGTGAAAAAAGCACAACGCTTAGGCTTGCGTTCACGGGCAGTCTTCAAACTAGAAGAAATCAATATTAAAGATAAATTGATTAAACCTGGTATGAAAGTGGTTGATTTGGGTGCAGCGCCAGGTAGTTGGTCTGAATACGCAGTGAAGGTGGTCGGTGATAAAGGCCAAGTTATCGCTTGTGATATTTTGCCGATGGACGCCATTGCCGGTGTTGATTTTCTTGAAGGCGATTTTCGTGAAGAAGAAGTTCTCGAGACCTTATTAAATCGGATTAATGGTAAAAACATTGATGTTGTTATGTCTGACATGGCGGCTAATATGACAGGTAATGAAAGTGCTGATTCAGCACGTAGTATGTATCTAGTAGAATTAGCGCTAGATATGTGCAGCGAAGTATTAAAATCAAATGGTGCTTTTGTTGTTAAAGTTTTCCAAGGTGCAGGGTTTGAAGATTACATGAAAGCGACCCGTGCAGTGTTTAAGACAGTTAAAACCCGTAAACCTGAATCATCAAGAGCACGCTCACGAGAAGTTTACCTTGTGGGAACTGGTTACAAGGGCTAAATAAATACAACAAATTGTTATTGTGGCTAAGCTTATATTTTGTAACGCTTGAAGACGCTGAGGGTAAATTAGTCCGCTTTTCAGGCTATTAACGCGGTACTTATCGCCTAAGTAGCATAATAGCGCTTAATATAAAGCCATTAGCTAATTAGTCTGGGTTTTTTTTAATGTAACTAGTTGTTACTAGCTACTAAAGTTAAATAGCTCCAAGCCTTGAAATGTAGTAAATTAGGCACAATAGTTTAGTATAGTTTTATTCATATTTAAAATATCAAACATCACAAGAGGTCATCAAGTTGAGCGATATGGCAAAAAATCTTATTTTATGGTTAGTTATTGCAGTTGTATTGATGAGTGTATTTCAGAGTTTTACTCCGAGCACTTCACCAGATCAACAAATGGATTACACCCGTTTTATCAAGGATGTGCGTCAAGGACAAATTCGCGATGCGAGTGTTGACCGTAATGGCGTAATCACTGGTGAAAAACGTAGTGGTGAAGCATACAAAACCGTAATACCTGGTGGCTATGATCGTGATTTAATTAACGATCTAGTTAAGCAAGGTGTGCGAGCGGAAGGTAAATTACCGGAAGAAACCAGTTTTCTAACGACTATTTTTGTTTCTTGGTTCCCAATGATCCTCCTTATTGGTGTATGGATTTTCTTCATGCGTCAAATGCAAGGTGGCGGTGGTAAAGGCGCTATGTCATTTGGAAAATCTAAAGCACGTCAATTAAGTGAAGAGCAAATCAAAACCACTTTCGCTGATGTCGCTGGTTGTGATGAAGCCAAAGCAGAAGTTGAAGAATTGGTTGATTACTTAAAAGAGCCTGATCGTTTCCAAAAATTAGGTGGCCGTATTCCTTCTGGTATCTTATTAGTTGGTCAGCCAGGTACGGGTAAAACCTTACTGGCAAAAGCCATTGCGGGTGAAGCAAAAGTACCATTCTTTACTATTTCCGGCTCTGACTTTGTTGAAATGTTTGTTGGTGTTGGTGCATCTCGTGTACGTGACATGTTCGAACAGGCCAAAAAAGCGGCTCCTTGTATTATCTTTATCGATGAGATCGATGCCGTTGGTAGAAAACGTGGTTCTGGTATAGGTGGTGGTCATGATGAACGTGAACAAACATTAAACCAAATGTTAGTTGAAATGGATGGCTTTGAAGGTAACGAAGGCGTTATTGTTATTGCTGCAACTAACCGTCCAGACGTATTAGACCCGGCATTACTTCGTCCAGGTCGTTTTGACCGTCAAGTAACGGTTGGTTTACCTGATATTCGTGGTCGTGCACAAATTCTAAAAGTACATATGCGTAAAGTGCCCCTAGGTGATGATGTTAAAGCAACAGTCATTGCTCGTGGTACGCCAGGTTTCTCGGGAGCAGATTTGGCAAACCTTGTCAATGAAGCCGCTTTAGGAGCCGCACGTAAAGCACTTCGTGTTGTTGGTATGAAAGAATTTGATGCAGCCAAAGACAAAATCATGATGGGCTCAGAACGTAAATCTATGGTGATGAGTGAGTCAGAAAAAGCAATGACCGCCTACCATGAAGCCGGACATGCCTTAATTGGTCGTTTGGTGCCAGATCATGATCCTGTTTATAAAGTAAGTATTATTCCTCGTGGCCGTGCCCTTGGTGTGACTATGTACTTACCAGAGCAAGACAGGTTTAGTCATTCTAAGCAGCACTTAGAAAGTAATATTTCTTCATTGTACGGTGGACGTATTGCGGAACAATTGATTTACGGTAGTGATAAAGTGTCTACTGGTGCATCAAATGATATCGAACGTGCGACGGACATTGCCCGTAAAATGGTGACACAATGGGGCTTATCTGAAAAGTTAGGGCCAATGTTGTTTGCTGAAGACGAAGGTGAAATTTTCTTAGGTAGTTCTTCGGCTAAATCTTTCCATTTGTCAGCAGACACCGTTAAATTAATTGATGAAGAGATTAAAGCGGTGATTAATCGTAACTATCAACGTGCGGAAGACTTAATGAAAGAGAACATTGATATTCTTCATGCCATGAAAGATTGCTTGATGAAGTATGAAACCATTGATGCTTTACAAATTGATGATTTGATGGCGAGAACGACTGTTCGTCCACCAGCAGATTGGGATGATAAAGATAGCGACGATTCTACCAAAAAGAACGGCAATGGTGATGCCTCTGCAGACGTAGAAGCAACGAGTAAAGATGCTGAGTCGGCTAAGGACACTGAGGAAACTAGCCCAGTAGAGCCTGATGCGAGCAAGCCTAGCGGCGATACTCCTTCAACTTAATACGTTTTTAAAAATAGTAAAGCCTCGATATTTACCTTAAATATCGAGGCTTTTTCATATGTGGAAATCAGCAAAATCGACTTGTCTCTCTATCCAGAGTTCAGGTTAACTAACAATAAAGATTAATAAATGACACAAGATGAATCCTTATCAAGCAGCCTAGGCAAAGCAAATATTACTAGTCGACCACAAGTTATGGGCATTTTAAACGTAACCCCTGACTCCTTTTCCGATGGTGGTAAATTTGCAACCTTTGATAAAGCATTAGCACAAGTTGAACAAATGATTAGCGACGGTGTTGATATTATCGACATTGGTGGGGAGTCAACTCGTCCTGGCGCTGTTGAGGTTAGTGAAGAAGATGAACTAGCGCGCGTTATCCCCTTACTTAAAGCCATTAAAGCAAAATTTACTGTCAAGGTATCAATCGATACCAGCAAAGCTGCGGTTATGTCTCAGGCAATCACTCATGGCGCTGATATTATAAATGATGTGCGGGCATTACAGAATGAGGGATGTTTAGCGGTACTAGCAAAAAGTAAGGTACCGGTGTGTTTAATGCATATGCAGGGCTTACCGCGTTCAATGCAAGAAAACCCGCACTATGATGATGTGATTGGTGATATTAAGCAGTTTTTCATCGAGCGTATTAAGGTTTGCGAACAAGCAGGTATTAACCGTGAACGCCTTATTTTAGATCCCGGCTTTGGCTTTGGTAAAACACTAAAGCAAAACTATCAATTATTGGCTCAGTTACATCAGTTTAGTGATTTAGGCTTACCGCTATTATCTGGAACCTCGAGGAAATCAATGATAGGTGATTTATTGTCACGTAATGTCGATGAACGTCTTGCAGGTAGTCTTACTACCGCTATAATAGCCGCACAGCAAAATGCGAGTATTATTCGGGTACATGACGTTAAAGAAACGGTCGATGCCCTAAAGGTTTTATCCATGACCGCAAAGTACCAGTACTAACTTTCAGCATTAGCTATCAACATTAGCTATCAGTGATGGGTACTGTAAGCATAAACATAATTTAAGTTAGTGAAACTAACAAAACTAGCAGCGAAGCGATGCTGCTATTGAATAAATATATAAGGAAAAACTATGTCTGATCGTAAATATTTTGGTACCGATGGTATCCGTGGTTTAGTTGGCAAAGGCCCTATAACCCCTGAGTTTGTCATGAAGCTAGGTTATGCTGCCGGTAAAGTGTTAGCCGCGCAAGGAACAAAAAAAGTTTTAATTGGTAAAGATACTCGTATTTCAGGTTACATGCTGGAATCAGCCCTTGAAGCGGGTTTTTCAGCAGCAGGTGTCGATATCGGCTTGCTTGGTCCTATGCCAACCCCTGGTATCGCGTATTTAACTAAAACATTCAGAGCCGAAGCCGGCATTGTTATTAGTGCCTCGCACAACCCTTTTTATGATAATGGTATTAAATTCTTTTCACAATCAGGCGAAAAATTGCCTGATGATGTTGAATTAGCCATTGAAGCCGAGCTTGAGAAACCAATGGATTGTGTTGAATCAGCTCAGTTAGGTAAGGCTACTCGCATAAATGATGCGGCAGGGCGTTACATTGAATTTTGTAAAAGTAATTTCCCAACGCGAATGTCATTGCAAGGATTAACCCTAGTAGTTGATTGTGCTCACGGTGCAACCTATCACATAGCGCCCAATGTATTTCGTGAATTAGGCGCTAAGGTTATCGAAATAGGTACTTCGCCTAATGGCACCAATATTAATGATGGTTGTGGCGCCACATCAATGGATGCAATCAGCAAAGCGGTAGTTGAGCACAAAGCTGATCTTGGTATTGCCCTTGATGGTGACGGTGACCGCTTGATGATGGTCGATCATACCGGTTATGTTATTGATGGTGATGAAATTATTTATATCATCGCCTGTAATGATATAAAATCGGGTCGCAAAGGCGGCGGTGTTGTTGGCACCTTAATGAGCAACATGGGCTTAGAGTTAGCTTTAAAAGAATTAGATATCGAATTTGCGCGTAGTAATGTTGGTGATCGCTACGTTATGGCCATGTTAAAAGAGAAAGGCTGGCAACTCGGCGCGGAAAACTCAGGTCATGTTATCAACCTTAATCACACCTCTACCGGTGATGGTATTATTGCCGCACTTAATGTACTTACCGCAGTAACTAAGCAAGAAAAATCATTATTTGAGTTACGCCAAGGCATCACTATGTTACCGCAACTGCTAGTGAATGTGCGTTTTTCAGGGCAAGATAATCCATTAAACGATGCTGCTGTACTAGCCGCTGTTGATGAAGTAAATGAAACCTTAACAGGTCGAGGTCGCGTATTATTACGTAAATCAGGTACTGAACCCTTAATTCGCGTTATGGTTGAAGGACCTGATATGGATGAAGTAACACTACTAGCTAACAAAATCGCCGATTTTGTGAAGCTGGTTAAATAGTATTGCCAATAAATGCATACCTTAATACGGCTTAAACCTCGACGAAACTACTACAAAACGGTAGCGTTAAGAAAGTAAAACCGCTATTAAAACTGCATTATAGGAAACACCGCGTTATAGTCTTCTACTCAAAAAATGAGTGAATTCTTGTCTAGATTGGTAAGTAAGTATAAAAAACCTGCAACCAGTAAAAGATATTGTGTGAAATACTTGTATCTTTTACGTAGGTTAGTTACTATCTCGCGGCTTCATTTTAGCAATCACTGCATTTAAAAACTGAAGTGATAAGAAAATAACCTAGGCTAAGAGGTATAAATGACTAGACAAGCAATTGTAGCCGCAAATTGGAAAATGAACGGTGACTCAGCCCTAGTTGATACTATGGTTTTAGGATTGGCAGATGTTAAACTATCTTCACACGTTGATGTAGTTATCTGTCCTAGCTTCCCTTATTTATCTGAGCTTACTCAGAAAATAAAAGCGGCTAAGTTAAATGAAGCTATCCATGTTGGCTCACAAAACGTAAGTGAACATGAAAGTGGTGCTTTCACAGGTGAAATATCCACAGCTATGTTGAAAAACTTAGCGATTAACTATGTAATAGTTGGTCACTCTGAACGTAGAAGTCTCTTTAAAGAAACCTCTACCCAAGTTGCTAAGAAAGTTCATGCGGCATTAAATGCCGGCTTAACACCCATCTTATGTATTGGTGAAAGTGAAGCAGAACGTGCAATAGGCGAAACAGAAACTGTGTTATCTGCACAGCTTCAGCCAGTTATCGATGAAATTGGCATAGAGAAATTTAATGATGTTGTTATCGCGTATGAGCCAGTTTGGGCTATAGGTACAGGGAAAACAGCATCAAGTGCCATGGCACAAGAAACACATCAGTTTATTCGTCAATTTTTAGCTCAGCAAAACGAGCAGGTGGCGGCTAAAGTACCATTACTCTACGGTGGCAGCGTTAACGCAGCTAACTGTGAAGAATTATTTGCACAAGCTGATATAGACGGTGGTCTTATTGGTGGAGCTAGTTTAAAAGTGGAACAATTTAAAATCATTTGTTCCGCAGCGAAAGGAAAATAGAAATGTTGTATCAAGGTTTAATTATCGTTTACGTACTTATTGCTTTAGCACTTATTGGATTAGTATTAATTCAACAAGGCAAAGGCGCAGACATGGGCGCATCTTTTGGTGCTGGCTCTTCGGCTACAGTGTTTGGCTCAGGTGGCTCAGGTAACTTCCTAACATCTGCAACAACCTATTTAGCCGTAGCATTTTTTGCTATCAGCTTAATCTTAGGTAACATAACAGCGAGCAAAACCAAAGCGGTTGATGAGTGGGATAACTTAACTGTTCCTACTGAGCAAGCGGTTGATGCTATTCCTGGTGAAAGCCTTGAACCTGCGACATTACCAGCTGCACAGAACAGTGATGTACCTGCATCAGACGAACCTGCTAAGAAAGAAGATAACAGCAACGTTCCTGACTAAACTGCTCTGATTAAATTAGCTAAGCCTCAACTTAGTGAAAAGCTAAAAGTTTAATAATCTAGTATTGCGCGGATGTGGCGGAATTGGTAGACGCGCCAGCTTGAGGGCGGAGCGCGCCTATGCGATTATCTCTTGATAATTGAACGTTTTTTGCTTAGTTAACATATAAAAACTAGCGTTTCATAAAGTTTAATGCGGTCGTGGCGGAATTGGTAGACGCGTATGCTTGAGGGGCATATAACTTAGGTTGTGGGGGTTCAAGTCCCCCCGACCGCACCACTAAACTTATGAAAACAACCTTTAGAGTCATGTTTTGTGTTGAAGTGCTTGTTTTATAAAATATGCAAAAACATGGGTCAAAATGATTTACCTTCTTTTCTGAACATACTTGTTATGATAATAAATTAAGAATTTAAACCAACTTTATTAATCATAAACAACCCACATTCCTTCGTTAATAACATATCTTAATTTGCCTTATATTTATTGTTCACCTTCCCAACTAAGAATAATGAAGATTGAACTTGCGGTGTCATATAAATTATGAAGACTTGCAATAAAAACAGCAATGAGAGTGGATTCTAGAATCAACTTAGCAAAAAAATATGATTCAACTATCTGCTTGCTATCTAACAAAACTAATGCGATCAATGCAATAATAATAAATGAAAGTTGTTCAATTATAGATAATTTTAATTGGGACAGTGTGGACTGAAAATCACCACCATGTTGTTTCAAAATATCATGCAACTTTGTCATTAGAATACTACCTGTTGTCGTATTAATAGCTAAAAGTGCGATTAATAGTGATATTAGGTTTTCATCAAGAAAATTGATCAAATAATTTGAATCTATGGATGAACATAAATATCTAACCAGACCACCAAGTAATATGAAAAGCGAACTGGTTTTTAGATATTCTAAAATCATAATTTTAAAAACCCCATTAACGTTTCTAAAGATTCTATATTTAAATTTTCGACAATTAGCTCGTCTAATTCAATTGTTCTGTTTGTCTTTTGCGTATGAACTGAACGTTTCAAGCCATTAACTTTAAATATTATATCCCCCCCACCTTCAGAAGCATATTCAACTAAACCATCAATAACTTCATTGTTATCTATTATTTCTAAAGCCGCATCATCAGCAGAATTAAATTCTAAGCATGTTTTATGTGAGTTGGTATCAATATTGATCTGCTTTAAATCAACTTTTAAGCACTTAGAAATATTTGCCATATTTGGTGATATGAGTTCAAATCTAACAGAAGTTATTTTACCTCGATTGGTGTGAACAATATTCCAAAACTCTTCTTTGTCAAAAAGCACTTCAACTTGCATTGTTAACTGCATATTGTTTAGGTGAGCCTTCAAGCTATCACTTATAATATTTACAACAACACTTGTTGAAGAGAATGCTTTTGAATTTTTCGATATAGCGATATATTGGTTGTCAGGTCTATTGTTGATAATTACTGTAATATGAGGCCAATTATTTATACGCTCTTTATCAAAGTTCTCGTTTTCTATTTCTACTGATTTTTGTACACCGAGCTTAAATACGAACCAGTCTCCCTTATTTAACACCACCATTTGGTGCAAAATATTAGAACCATTTTTTAAATCTGGTAAGTTTGACAGGATTTCATGAAATAAATTGTTTTTTTGTTCTTTTAATTGCTCAGTATTTAGTATTTTTCTATATAAATCTGGCTGAACTTCTTGAGTCACAGGAAGTAATTGATATCTATACAAGTCAAAAGTGACATTTTTATACTTCATTTTAATCCTTTAAGCTTATCTGTGGTTATAGTGGTGTGTTTAAACAAACCACTATATCTGAATCTTACTTTCCATTGCTGATATTAATATTTACCATACAAAGCACCTACTTACCATAGGTAACGCTCTATAATATATGATAAAACTTACATGATAATACGTGTAAAACCTTAGCGAAATAGTCACCTATTAGTTAGGCCTTATCAAAAGCTTTAATGTTAGCTATTTTTTAAGTTAGTACACAATATGTTGTTGGCAATGCTATTTTTGAAAATTAACCGTAAAGGGTATATGAATTAATCATATCAATGAGCTAACTTAATTTAATATTTTGATTTATAGGGGGGATTTTTGGGTCAATATAAATACGTATCCAATTGATATTAAAAGTATTTAAATGTACTTAAATGTTGGTTTGATACGACGTGCGCGCCTACGTATGTTGTTGTTTTTAAAGGGTTTAAGGTGTTTAGGTACACTGTATTGAGGGGCTGGTGACTTAGGTCGTGGGGGTTCAAGTCCCCCCATCCGCACCACTAGATTATACAAAGAAGTCCAATAAAGACCGGTTAGCCCTTTAAGAATAATGGCTCCCGGTTTTTTTATGTCCAGAATACTCCAACTGAATCCATCTAAATCCACGTTTTTATGTAACACCCAATGTAACATCACGCTTAGGTTAAACTAGACGGTGTTACATAAATAATGTAACTTAATGATATTCATAGTGAATACTAAAACTACTGGTGTTACATGGCTAAAATTACCAAACCACTGACAAATACTGAAGTCAAACAGGCTAAAGCAAGGGATAAGGAATATAACCTATCTGATGGTGACGGCTTACAGCTACGGGTTAAACCTAGTGGTTCAAAACTTTGGCTTTTTAACTATCAACGACCTATCAACAAAAAAAAAGCTAATCTCAGTTTAGGCAAGTACCCAGCTTTATCCTTAGCCGATGCTAGAAAGTTACGTGAACAGGCCCGCTCATTGTTGGCCAATGATATTAGTATCATCTAAGGAGAAAGTAGTAGATTTTGAAGATGTGCTTATTGGTAAACCACGTCATTTTGATCTGCTTTAATGGCATTGGACATTTGAATTCTCAGGAGTTAACTTGTCAACAGTATAAATCAACAACAAAGTAAGATTTAAAAATGTCTGAATCACATATCGCTCAAGTTGGGTTTTTAATGCCTGTAATATCTGATTTGATGGGGTCAGGAGTAAATGTTGAACGTCTGTTAATAACATCTGGCTTAGATAGGTTTAAGTTAAATGATCCTAACCTCTATGTCCCTGTTGAGTTTATGTACAAGTTCTTTGATCAAGTCCACCGTCAACAGGGTATTGATGAATTGGCAGTGCAATTTTCAGAAAGTATTGAATTAGCTACCTTATCGCAATGGGGAGAATTAATTGCTCTTGCACCTGATCTTTTATCTGCTTTTCAATTTGGCGTTAAAAATAATGGTGTACTTTTAAGTAACCAGCAATTGGATTTAGAAATTAATGGAGCCATTACAACCTTCCGACAACGTTTTACTGATAGCTCAAGCTTTGGTAGAAATCAAACTGAGTACCTTGCTTTTTCATTGTTGATAAGAAGTGTCCAGTTAGCTACAGGGGGTAATTGGGCTCCATTAGAGATACATTTTCAAAGCAGTACTATGCCTAATATAGAGTCGTTATTTCCTTCGGGCTGGAATGCAAAAATTTTCTTAGGACAACCCGCAACGGCAATAAAATTCCCAACGTCTTTGCTGACAAAGCCGATGTCAGGAGCGGGCCTATCTTCTCATCTGTCAAATAATTTCCCCGGAACAGGATCGTTGTCATCGAGAATTGAGAGATTGTTAGATTCAAAACATGATTATTTACATATGAATGCTGGCTTGATCACGGACATGACAAGTTTATCCACACGCACTTTACAGCGAAACCTAGCAGAAGAGGGTGAATCCATGTCGAGTATTATCGATAATTGGCGTTTTAAAAAGTCTTTGGAGATGTTAGTAATACCAAATATTTATATAAAAGAAATTAGTGAATTCCTAGGTTACAACGATGTTTCAAATTTTAATCGTGCTTTTCGTCGTTGGACTAACACTACACCTTGTGACTATCGCGAAGGCTTATCGAAAGTTACAAGTATTTAAGTTAACCAGATATAACCAGATGGCGCAAAATGACCATTTCTTTTCAAGTTATCTAACACTATCATCACTAACTTGCGTGACTATTTCGCTCCACACCTTTCAATAGACTTAAAAACAAAGGAATGTATGATGCTTCATCGTTTAAGTTTTGCTGTAATTAATTCTCTTTCCAAGGATATGTTGGAATTAATAATTGATAAAAACATCTTGGTTAGCATTGAAATGGTGGAAGAATTTGATGACTATATCGAACAAAACTTTCAGCATAGTATTGGTATATTAATTAATAAAATTAATGACTATAAATACAGCTTTGAAGCTAAGTTGGTGCTTGGCTCCTCACCACTAATTCAAGCTGTAGCTATTTTAAATCACTACACAGCGGGAGCGTCTGATACGAAAAATATTGAACAATTACGAGAGTTAGACAAGCTTAATATGAAAATATTTTCGGGTTTAGAATTTGATCGCGCTCAAGCCATTGACTGGCTTACTACAGAGTTAAGTGTGACTACGCAAAATGTTTAAAGTTACCCTTTAAGGCTCACTTTCACCACAAAACAGACTAAATTTATTTGCTTAAATCATTCAAACAAATCTAATTTATGATACAGCGGTAATACCTTTTCATTTCATATACTAGATTGGCAGAAGATGAAGATCTTTATATTTTTTAATATAGATATCTTAGTTCACATTACATTTATCGAAAATAACAAAGGACTAAGTATCATGGGTAAACGGATTCTAGTGGTCGACGATTCTAGAGCAATGCGCTAAATACTAACGGTCAATTTAGAGTCCTTTGGATACAATGTTGTAGAAGCTGAAGATGGCTTAGATGGGCTATCTAAAGCAAGAATTAATAAATTTGACTTAATTATTACTGATATAAACATGCCAAACATGAATGGCTATGAACTGATTAAATGTCTTAGAGTTGAAAAAAAACATCAATATATTCCAATATTAGCCACCTCAATAGAGAGTTGCGCTACAGCGAAGAAGCAAGGGAAAGAAGCAGGAGTAACAGGTTGGATAGTTAAGCCTTTTGATCCTGCCAAGCTTGAAGTCACGGTAAAAAGAGTGCTTTAACCTAAGCTGGTTTTTTATTTGCATAATTTCTATTACTAAACATCACTTATAGAATAGCAGTCACTTAATAATTATTAGGAAAGTAGATGAAATTTACACACTGGGTACGAAATTTGGTTTTAGTGCTAATGACGGCAACGTTAATGGCTTGTGGTGGAGGTGGAGACACCGAAACGGAAAAGCCAGCCCCAGAACAACCCCCAATTGAAACTCCGATAGACAACTCAAAAAAATATTCATTGGCAATGAGTTACCAAATTTTAGAGTCTGTTGCTGGCTGCCTTAATGGCGGTATTGAAATAAAAACAGGAATAGATGAAAACGGTAATGGCTCTTTAGATACCTCAGAAGTAGACAATACAGACATTGTTTGTCATGGTACAAATGGCTCAGATGGTAGCGATGGCTCAAATGGCACAGATGGTAGCGATGGCTCAAATGGCACAGATGGTAGCGATGGCTCAAATGGC
>NZ_KB905160.1:411618-600841 GCF_000378625.1 Colwellia piezophila ATCC BAA-637
CAGATGGTAGCGATGGCTCAAATGGCACAGATGGTAGCGATGGCTCAAATGGCACAGATGGTAGCGATGGCTCAAATGGCTCAGATGGTAGCGATGGAACAAATGGCTCAAATGGTTCAGATGGTAGCGATGGAACAAATGGCTCAGATGGTGTCTCAAGTTTAATTAATATTACAGATGAACCTGCCGGTAATATATGTTCTGACGGCGGCATTCACATCAACGTTGGCTTAGATACCAATAATAACAATACGCTTGACCTTGATGAAGTCACACAATCAGCAACTGTTTGTTTCCCTCCCTTACCTGATACTACAGAAGAGATTGGTAATCCCGCTCTTGCAACTATTAAAGGTAATATTTCTAATACTCCTTTAATTATACAAGCAATGGCTTTTTCAAAGAATTCACTTAAGATTAGCCGAAGTAAAATTACCAGTGAAACCATAACATTAGTTCTTGCGCCGTCAACACTAGCCGCTAGTGCAACTACTGAGAGTGTCGATGCTACAACTGTAATTAGTGAACCTATAGTTGTACCGGTAGATGCCGAAGGAAATTATGAAGTTGAAGTGCCTGCAGGTACTGATTATTCTTTAATCGTTAATAATACCGGTAGTGGAACGGGGTCAAAAATTGATGATATTTCAGTTAGCCCAGGAGAGGTGCTAATACAAGATATAACAGCAGCAGAGCAAACATTAACAGGTGGTGCTACCTTAAGAATTTCAAGTTTGTTAACAGGAAATGCTTTAGAAGGAGCAACAGTAACTCTCTTAGAATTATCTTCCGAGCAACAAACAAACGTAGAGGGTATCGCAAACTTTACTGATTTACCGGCAGGTATATACCATATCATTGTAAGCCACAGCGATTATGTGAATAAATACCTAGCTTTTTCAGTTGTTTCAAATCAAGTCACTGATTTACAAACTATCGAATTGAACAATCAAAAAGGCAGTGCGGTTGGCCAAATATCATCCGATTCTACTGCTGAATTAGCTAATATTCTTGTTTATGTAAGATCAACAGATAACAGCGTATATTCAACCATTACTAACGCTAGTGGTACCTTTACATTCCCCGCTTTACCAGTAGCAGAAGGTTATCGCTTTATTATCGTTTCAAACCTCTTTGATAGCGCCAAAAGTGATGAAGTTTCAGTTTTAAAAAATCAAACCACGATTGTAGAAACGATAGAGTTAACGGAGCGAACCGATAATTTAGGTACCCTTACGGGCTATGTTAAATTTGCGGAGAAAACAGAATTACAAGAGCACGCCGGCATCCTGATTTCTATTGAAGGAACCGACAAAGAAGCGATTAGCTCGCGCGATGGTTCATTTATTATTAATGGCCTTGCAGCTGGAACATATCAGTTTAATTTTACCGAAGCTAATCACCAATCGACTAGCCAAAGTATTGAGATTACTGCTGACACAACAGTGAATTTAGAACTTGTTGAATTAACTAGTTTAAACGGAAATTTAACCGGCAGGATTATTGATAATAACGCACAACCTTTAGCAAATGTGAGTGTACTTATTCATGAAACGGGTGAAGTTACTATAACGGATAGTAGTGGTAACTTCATATTTAGTGATCATCCTATTGGTACTTATACTTTGATAACTAATAATCAAGGTTATGGCGCTATACAAATTGAAATCACTATCAGTCAAGCAAATACAACAACATTGGATATTATAGAATTAACACCATTTGTATTCAGCGGGAAAATTAGTTTAGGTAACCAACAAGCAGATCATAGCGGTGTTTCAATTACGCTTTCAGGTACAGGTTTAACAGAGCAAACTAATGACGATGGTTCGTTCGCTTTTTATGCAGTTGAACAAGGTAATTATCAATTACAAATATCACGAGCTGGTTATCAATCACAAGCTATCAGCATTGCAATTTCAGCAGACAGTAGTGAGTTAGGTTACACCATTAATATGGTGCCTATGGTAGGTATTGTCGCTGGCCAAGTGTCACTAAATAACCGTATCGACCATTCAGGTATTGAAGTTAAATTAATCGATACTGAATATAGTGCCTTCACCGACAGTACAGGTAAATGGTCTCTTAGCTTACCATTAGGTAATTTCAGCAATGGCATTAGCTATAATAAAGGTTTTTACCTACAGCAAATTAATAGCCAAACCATTACCATTACTGAAAATGGTCAGTTTATCCTTTCACCTGTTAAGTTAGTGCAAAATAATGCTAATGTTGCTTTTAATGTCAGTGCTGCGAATACTTGTTCGGGTAATTTAATTGTTTCAGCACTAGGTTTGTCTGGCCTAGCCGAGGGTTATTCCGGTAATTTATCAGTAGATGAAAGCGGTGCAATTTCTCAAGCGCTACCCTTAGGTGAATATCAGTTTACAACTTCGTGCAGTGACAGTGGCTGGGAAACCAGTATTTTCAACCTAACTTTATCCGATACTCAAGACAGCTATCAGCTCGAGGGTATTAACTTACGTCAAAGCTTTTTGATAATTAACGATGGTGCCGACTATACCAACGACCATACAGTAACCCTCGCGCTGGGAAATACCGACGCAGTACAAATGAGAATCGTTGATGGTATCAACGACAGTGGTTGGATAACTTTTGCCGCAAATTATAATCATACTCTGTCGATAGGTGATGGCCTCAAAACGGTGACCGTTAAGTTTAAAGATATTGGTGGGGTTGAGCTTTCTTCCGTTAGCGATACTATTCAATTAGACACCTTCTTAAATATTGCCTATTTCAATCAAAGTGGCGCGAGCACTAAAGGTGATTTACTACATCTAGAATTAAGCTTGTCGCAAGAGTTAGGAGCCACGGTTACCGTAACAATTTCAGGTATTGTGCAAGCGTTACCTTTATTAGATAACGGTTTTGGTGGTGACACAGTGCCTAACGATGGCATATACGAACGTGATTTTTATATTGATACGCCAATCGATGTCAATTTGCCAATAGTTGCGACGATTACCGACTTGTCAGGTAACTCTTCAACGGTAGAATCGGCGACTAACTTAGTATTGAATACCGCACCCACCATTAAAAATTTAACCAATAGCTCTAATATTGCTGCGGGTGTAATGACGCTTAATTTCTCAACCGATGAGCCGGCAACCGCGAGTCTTGTATATGGAGATAATTTAGCTAACTTAACCAACGAAGTTGAAATTAGCAATAATTTAACTAAAACTCATACTGTGCAACTTAATGGTTTATCTGCCAATAGCATGACTTATTATCGTATAACAGTAGCTGATAGCGCCAACAATAAGACTGAGCTTGAAGGGCAAGGCAAACTGGCACCAGCAGCTGTTACCGGTTTAGCCGCTTATGCGGGTAATAATGAAGTAGGGCTTATTTGGGATGTAAATGTACATGCCACAGGCTACCGAATTTATCGTTCAACCGACGGCGGCAATGTCTTTACTGTGATCAACGCGAGCGAGTTAATTAGTGAGCGTTTTTATGTTGATGCCTTAGCCACTAATGATACCGAATTGCATTATCGTGTTACTGCGGTTGATGGTGATAACAATGAGAGTGAAGAAGGTGACAGTGTTAAGGTTAAGCCAGAAGTTTCATTAGCAGGTCCAACTGAAATTGCCGGCGGCTTAATTGATGTAAATACCGTGTGGTTAAAGTCGCGCTCACCTTATAATATTTCAGCCAATATTAAAGTTAAAAAAGATATTGAGTTGTTACTACTGCCAGGTACTGCAGTTGCCTTTACCCAAGCCAATTTAAGTATTTATTTAGCAGGTACTATCTCAGCATTAGGCCAAGTAGATAATTTAGTTAAAATCAGTGCGTTTGACTCGGGTAGCTCAAACTATTCAGGTGCGATAATTTATGAACAAGGTAATAACCTTAAAAGTCAGTTTACTTTCTCCGAGTTAAATTATCTTAAAGCGTATTATGATTATGAAAGTGTTTATGACCGTAAAAATTATTTGGTGCCACTTTCATTAGAATATAGCGTAGTAAATATTTTTGTAAACTATAGTTTTTCCGATTTTTATATCAAAAGTATCAGCGATTCTACGGTTAATTTATTGGGGCAAGGATATAATGATAGCTATTACGCAAGTAAGATAAATACCGTTAAAAATGTAGTTTTCACCAGTTCTGGTTATGGCGATGAAGGTGAAGTCATCGCCGATGTTCAAAATAGTGTCCATATAGTAAATGCAGTTGACGCGACTTTTGGTAATATAGCCCTTTATTCTGATTATGGCTCAATTGATAATAGCCAATTTACCAATGCGACCATCAACAGTGCATCTTCTTTAACCAATAGCACATTAACCAATAGCGTAATTTTAGGTAGCAACTCACTGCGCGCCCATGCCAATACATTGACTAACACTCAAGTAAACCTAAGTGGCGACAATACCAAGCTAACCATGCATTACAGCACCTTAGACAGTACCTCAACGGTCAGTGCTAAATTACTTGATGTTTCCCATAACTATTGGGGCACAACTGATCTCACGACCATCATCAATAAAACCGGTTATAGCCCAGATCAAAGTAAAAACACCCACTTATATCCAATCATCACAACGAGCAGTTTATACGAGGCAGACTGGGATAATGACAGCATTCCTGATTATCTCGATTATGATAACGACAACGATGGCTATAGTGACCTGCAAGAAGATTGGCAGTCAGATCCCTTGTTTGGCAGCATCTACAATCCACTTGATGCTGAATCACATCCTGCAACCGACAAAGACAACGATATGGATGGGATCGCTGATACTGATGATCTTGATGACGATAATGACGGCTTACTAGATAGCGATGAATTAATTCGTTTAACCGATAAGTTTTTAGCCGACAGTGACGGTGATGGCATTAACGATGGTGACGAAGTGAGTTACAAATACAACCCGCTCGATAAAGCGAACTTTCCGTTGATGGGTAATATAAGCGGTAAAACCATTAATAACAGCAATGTAAACAGTGAAGGCGTGGTCTATATTGTCGGTTATAAGCAATCTAATAACAACGGCGAGGAATGGACAGAAACAGTTAGCTTAACCAATGTCACTGTCGCAGCTGGCACAGCATTGATGATTGAAAAAGATACTCACGTCAATTTTAACGATAGTGTGATTGCTGGTGACAAAGCCAACGTAGTAACAATACGATCAACGGGAGCGGGTGATGGCTCTATTATCTTTAACAATACCAAAGTTAAATTTGCAAACATTAAGGTTGCAATCAATTTAAATGTTTATGACAGTTCAGTAATTAAGAATAGTGATTTATTTTTATCTGCGGGATTATACAATTCTGGTTTGATCCAAAATAGTGCTATTACATCTACAGATTATTGGAATAATACAGGTACTATTGATGCCAGTTTTATTTCGGGAGGCTACCTTGCGAACCAAGGAGCTATCACTAAAAGTTATATCAACTCCAATCACGTATCTAATGAATCAGACATTAGCCAAAGTTATATTAATACGGTAAACGCTAATAATAACTCTCAAATTAATGGCTCTGTAATCGATTACTTATCTGCTTATAATGACGCTTCAAGAATTTCAAATTCAGATATTCACCTTGAATATGGTGACACAATGAATATCTTCTTTGATGACGTATATTTATCACTTGGTTATGAAAATAGCACCTACGCGGGTTACGGCGATCCCCTTGACCAAATTGGTGATGGTGTAGCCGAAACTGTATTTTCTGTTGACATAAGTGATGGTGGTAGTGGCATGTATACACAAACGTGGACTATTGATGGAATCAATAACCCACGTTCAACACCAAACTTCCCTGATGTAGTATTCAAACCTTACCTTGAAGCCAATGGCATTTGGTCACCTAAAAATGTTGGTGCTTGGTGGGACATGAATAACGCCAATATTTTCCCTGATAGCGACCCTTCAACCAATATGGGCACTATTTCGGGTCAAGTACAGTTAGAAGGTTTTACCAATCACTCGGGCGTAAACGTTGAAATAATGAATACCTCGTTATCAACCGTAACCGATGCTGAAGGCAATTGGTCAATTCGAGTACCAGCACGCGACTATTCAAATGGTATCAGTTTTACAAAAGCACACATTCAAACCATTACTAAAAATCGTTCTTATACTGTAGTTGCATTGCAAGATAGCGATATTGGTATTCTAGATATGAGCCAAGCCACTGCAACGGTAACAGGCGCGTTAGCTATTGATGAAGCCACTGACTATACCCTTGCCACAATTACTGCGAGTAAAAATGGCCAAAGTACGGTAATTAATCCAAGTACATCAGGTGAGTTTAAATTTGATGCTTTAATACTTGGTGACTACAGCTTTGCCATTACCTACCCTAATGGCAGCTGGGAAACGGTTAATCATGCATTAACGCTCAGTGCGGGTGATACAGAATATACCTTGCCTGTAACACGGGTGCGTAACAGCTTTGTTTACATTAACGATGGCTCAGCTTATACAAATTCAACCGTAGTAAGTCTTGCTATTACCAATGCGAACGCAACGAATATGGTTGTTACTGAAAATTCAGTCGCTTTACCACCTGAAGTATTTAGTGCAACTAAAGCGATTACCTTAAGTACTGGTGACGGTGAAAAAACAGTTCAGGTTGATTTTACCGACATTGACAGCAATGCCTTAACACAAGCGGTAACTACTATTATTCTTGATACCCAAGTGTCATTAACTAACTTAACGCTCTCAACCGTTACAACGATGGGCGATACACTTCATATCGCTTTAACGGCTAACGAAACCAGTGGTTTAGCAACAGTAACCATACCTGGATTATTCACTGATTTAGCACTTTATGATAACGGTACTCATGGAGATATAACCGCTGATGACGGTGTTTACGAGACTGATTACTTAATTACCTCAGCTGAAGATATAACGGCAACCGCTACAGCTAATTTTGTTGATAGAGCATCGAACGTTGCTACGATTGATAGTGCAACAGACATAGCCATTGCTACTTCACCAACCATTAGTGATTTATTAGTACAATCAAGTAATGGCAAGTTAGTGATCAGCTTTAATACTAACGAACTGGTTACCGCAACGATAAATTATGGCACCAGTAGCGACAACTTAGATCAATCAATGACAATCTCAGCAAGCGAGCAACTTGAGCACATTATTGAGTTAGCTGCAGTAGAAGGGCAAAGCATTTACTTTACGGTGACTACTGACGATGGTGTGACTTCGGTAACCGAATTTACCAGTGCAGGCTTATTAGCTGAAGCAGCGGTGACTGGTTTAAATATTTCAGCGGGTAATGGTGAGGTTGGTTTAGTTTGGTCTAAGCAAGACAATGCAACTGCCTACCGTATTTACCGCTCTGATGATTCAAACAGCTTTACTGAACTAGCAGAAATAACGGCTGCTACACCTTATTATGTTGATACCAGCGTGTATAACGAACAGGCATATAACTATCGTATTACTTGGGTAGATGTTGATGGCGCTGAAAGCGATCAAAGTAACTCTGTCATAGCAACGGCATCAATTGATAACGCTGGCGCTACCGAACTGAATGGTGGTGTAATAGCGGTCAATGAAATTTGGTTAGCATCACGTTCACCTTACATAATTACCGGTAATATGCTGATTAAAGATGCCGCAACACTAAGCTTAATGCCGGGCACTGAAATAGAGTTCAATGGTGCTAAGCGTCATATTATGGTGCAAGGTAATATCATGGCTTATGGTAGTGCTGATGCTTTAGTGAAAATATCTACTGACCCAGTATACAACTACAGTGGTGGTGAGAACGGCGAACAGTCAGCCATTATTTATGATACCGCTAACAATACTGCCAGTGAGTTTAATTACACTGAGCTGAATTATTTAGAGATATATAAAGATTATACAGAGTTCAGTGATCGCCATTATAACCCAGTAAATATTGCATTAAATGATAGTGTTGTTAATGGCTATTTCGGCTATTATTCGAGTTTTTATATCAACTCGATGAAAAACTCTACCTTTAATGAATTTGGAGAAGGTAATCCTTATACATATACCTCGTATGGTTTAAGCAGAATTGTCCATGTAGATAATGTGACTTTCAATAAGTTAGATAGCTACAGTGGAGAACCCTCTGCAACATCAAGGTATATAGCTCGAATTGATAATGCCAACAACTCAACCTTCAATGGTGCTAAGTTTTATTTTCAAAACGGCTCAATTGACAACAGTACCTTTAATAATTCGACAGCTGAACGTGCCGGCACTATTACTAATACTACCTTCACCAATAGTAAAGTTACTGGTGAAAACTCATTACGCTTAACTGAAAGTAACCTAATAAACACTGATGTTATTTTAACAGGTGATACTCGCCGATTAACGATGCATTACTCTGTGTTAGATGCTGACTCTTCAGTGAGCGCGAGTTTGTTAGATATTTCGTATAACTACTGGGGCAGTACTGATTTAACCGCTATTGCACAGCAAACGGGTTATAGCCCAGACAAAGCAAACGATACTCACCTGTACCCTATTATCACCAGTAGCTCTTTATATCTGGCTGACTGGGATAATGATTCTATCCCTGATTATCTAGATTATGATAACGATAATGATGGTTATAGTGATTTACAGGAAGATTGGGAATCTGACCCTGTCTATGGCGCAATCTTTAATCCATTAGATGATACCTCATACCCAAGTGTAGCTACCGATAATGATATGGATGGCCTAACTGATGATGATGATCTTGATGATGATAACGATGGTTTATTAGATACTGACGAAGTAGGCTACGGCACAGATCCATTTTTAGCTGACAGCGATGGCGATGGTGTTAACGATGGCGATGAAGTGCGTTATAACTATAATCCGCTAGATAAAACTAACTTCCCACTAATGGGGAATATCAGTGGCAAGACTATTGATAACAGTAATGCCAGCAGTGATGGTGTGGTTTATTTGGTAGGCTATGAATATAGTGACGGTATGTCTGTTCAGCCAGTACAGTTAACTAATGTTACCGTTAGTGCGGGTACCTCAATTATGATCAACAAAGATACCCCTGTATATTTTAACGATAGTGTTATTGCAGGTGATGCCGACAATATAGTAATCATTCGTAGCTCGGGCGCTGGTAATGGTTCTTTCAACCTAAGAAATACTCAAGTGAATTTTGCTAATATCAAGTTAGCGATAAGCTGGAATATTGATAGTGGCTCTGTTGTTGAACGTAGCGATTTAAGCTTGAATACAGATGGATATAATAACGGCACTATCACTAATAGTTTTATTACCACGAGTTCTTCTTGGTCTAATAATGGTGTAATAGCCCATAGTTATATTTCCGGGTCATATTTTTACAATCAAAATCAAGGGGTTATTCAATTCAGTATCATTAATTTAAGTACAAATGAATATATGAATAACTACGGCTCAATTAATAATAGCTATATTAGTAATAGGACATATCAGCGGAGTAGCAGTACCATTACTGATTCCATTATTGATAAGCTGTGGAGTGGCTCTGATAACAGCCAAGTCATTAACTCTGACATCCAGTTTTATTCAACGAATGGTAATTTCCCTATGTTCCTTGACAATAGTTTTATCGCCGATCCAAGCGGTAGTAACTTCTATGACGGTTATGGTAGTCCTGTTGATCAATTAGGTGATGGTGTAGCTGAAACGGTATTTAACTTAAATGGTTATAACTACACTGTAGATGGTATCAACAACCCTCGAAGCACTAAAAACTTCCCTAATGGTGTTGATGACATTTGGATACCTGAAGGTGTTGGTGCGCTATGGGATAAAGATGCCGCGGATCTAACAGTCTTTCCAGAGCCTACTCCGTAAAAGTGACGGGTAAAAGTTGAGATAAAATGACAAAAGGGTTGCAAGCTAAGCAACCCTTTTATGTTTACAGTTACTTAGTGGTGAGTGTTTTGGTGTGAATAATACAGCTTCATTAATACAGTCTTAGATTTTGATTTACTAATTCAACTAATGCAGATAACTTCAAAAAAACCAATAGAACTTATGAGTTGATATTTGATTTTGTAATTAAGGGTAGTAAGTGGGTGGCATATAAAATTATTTTAAATTATTTTAAATTAATTTTACGTTTCTACAGGGTGACTTTTACTTAATGTACCAATGGATGTACCAGAGTACATGTGTGTATTTTATTAATTGACGATATATCAAAGGTTTGATTCTTTTTATTGAGTCAGGGAAGGTCTCTATCGAGTCAAAAGCAGCATTTAGGCTCATTAGAAGCATTCTAACTTGTTATATGTTCAGAGCTTAGTGCTGATATGACTTACGAAGGTAAATATTTTTCATATGACTTACCTATTTGGGAATGGCTAATGGATAATGATATTTTGTATATCAAAGCTGAACCATCATCTATGATTGAAACAGATTCTGATTTACTAGCTGATACAATTGGTTCTGTTATGGCTTCTATATTTCGCATTTCAGATGGTGGGGAGTTTGCTCGGATATTTCGTTGTAAACCAGAATATCGTAATAACCTTTTAAAAATGATGCGAGGGGATAAGGCTGAAGAAGTTGATATGGATATGTTTAATACTCCCGTTGAAGACACATTTGGCGCGCGTCCCTGAAGTAGTCAAGTTAGAACTTGATCACGTATATGTAGCGTATTGTTCTATTTTGCAATCCGCTATTTCAGCCAAGTTAAAGTAAATAAATTTAGATGACTTTGTACTGATGTAACACAGGATGTAACACTTTTATTTTATTTATCTAACTTATTCGTTGTTTAACAGTTTGTTACGGTGTGTTATTGAGTCCCCCCATCCGCACCACTAGATTTATATGAATAATTAAAAAGCCGATACTTAATGTATCGGCTTTTTTGCGTTTGCTTACTAATTGCTTGCTACTTATTCCTAAGTAGTTTGGCGAACTCGGTAGTTATTTGCCTGAAATTAATATTATGTTTGTATTGAAGTACGATAAAATTTTTTCCTTTGAGGTAATAACCATTTTTATTATTCTTTATCATCCAAACCATCAAATAAATGTACTTAAGCTAAATAATGCACACTTGCTCTTAATATTCGGGGAAGTATCTAAGAATCGTTGTTGAGAGTGTTGTGATAGGCAGGGTTTAGTTAATTTAAGAATGCCAGTATTGTGCGCTTTATAGTTGACGGAAACTGTTAGTTGTTCTTCAGGTCAACTGCTTGATAAAACAGACACTGACATAGCTAAATATGTAGCGGCAGCCTATCTGCAGTATTGAACTTTGAACTTTGAACTTTGAACTTTGAACTTTGAAAATAGCGGTCGTTGATTTAACGGCCGCTACTATTCTGTTAACGGTTAACCAACTATATATTCGCCAGAGAATCTAGCGTTAAGTCCTTAATACATTTAGCGCCTGTTAATGTCATGGCGACACGCATTTCTTGTTCGTATAGATCAAGTAAATTCTCGACGCCTTGCTGTCCTTGAGCAGCTAGGGCATAGATATAGGAACGACCAAGTAAAGTACAGTCAGCACCTAAAGCCAACATTCTTACTACGTCTAAGCCTGAACGAATACCTGAGTCGGCAAATATCTTTATATCGCCTTTGACGGCATCAGCAATACTAGGCAGTGCTTTAGCAGAGGATAAAACACCATCAAGTTGACGGCCACCGTGATTAGATACCACAATACCATCAGCGCCAAAACTTACCGCATCTTTAGCATCTTGTTGATCAAGAATGCCTTTAATGACTATGGGTCCCTCCCAAAAATCTCTAACCCACTCAAGATCTTTCCAAGAAATAGATTGATCAAAGTTTTCCCCTAACCAGCCAATGTAGTCTGCTAACTTAGTTGGCTCACCTCGATATGTTGAAATATTACCTAGATCATGTGGTTTACCAAAAACACCGACATTAAATGCCCAGTGTGGGTGGCGCATCGCTTGAAATACTCGGCGAACGGCGGAATAAGGGCCACTCATGCCTGAATGCATGTCACGATAGCGGGCGCCCGGTACGGGCATATCTACTGTAAAAACTAGGGTGGTAACACCTGCGGCTTTTGCGCGCTCAAGCACGTTTTTCATAAAACCACGATCTTTAAGTACATAAAGTTGAAACCACATCGGTCGTTCAATTGCCGGAACAACTTCTTCTATTGGACAAACAGAAACGGTTGACATGATAAATGGCAGGCCTTTATTATCAGCTGCTTTCGCCGCTTGAACTTCGCCACGCCGAGCATACATGCCGGTAAGTCCCACAGGTGCAAGGGCGATAGGCAAGGCCATTTTTTCACCAAAAATTTCCGTGCTTAAGTCCAGATCAGACATATTATTTAAAACACGCTGTCTTAACGCTAATTCAGCCAAATCTTCGGTATTTTTTCTCAGGGTATGCTCACCATAGGAGCCGCCATCAATATAGTGAAATAAAAAGGGAGGAAGCTTAGCTTTTGCTGCCTTCCGGTAATCTGTTGGCGCAGAGATAATCATAGTGCAAATCCTGTTTTGTATAGTATTTATATTTTTAAACTATCGCTAGTTTACCCTTTATATTTTTACGATAAATAGAGATAATGAAAAACATTATTTCCAAAAGTTTAATAATTATGCTGGCAAATGATTTAATTTTGTTTTCACAAGTGGTAAACCTCGGTAGTTTCAGTAAGGTGGCTGAGGTTAATAATTTAACTAATTCTGTTATTAGCAAGCATATAGCTCGATTAGAAAAAGAGCTCGGCGTGCAATTATTGTATAGAACCACGCGGAGTTTAACACTGACGGAGGCTGGTAAAATACTTGCGCAACGAGCCAAAATGGTTAGTCAAATAACTTCAGAGGCTATCGACTCGGTATCGGGTTTTGGTGAGAAAATGACTGGCCATATTCGTATGACAGTACCTACTATTTCTGGTGAGTTATTTTTAGCGCAATGTATTGCTGAATTTAGTCAGCGTAACCCAGGTATTTCAGTAGAGGTACGTTTAGAGAATGACTTTGTTGACTTAGTAAAAGAAGGGATTGATCTTGCAATTAGAACTGGGGTTCTTGATGACTCCAGTTTGATTGCACAGCCATTAATAACGTCTCATTGGCTGGTATGTTGTTCACCTAAGTACATAGAGTTACATGGTCAACCGACAACTCCTGATGATTTATTGCAACATAATTGTTTAGCATATACGTATCAGCGCCAAGGTGGTCATGAGTGGCGGTTTAGTCAAGGTAATACTGAGCAGAGCATTAAAATATCGGGCAGCTTTGCCACCAATAATTCACAAGCATTACGCAAAGCCGCACTTGGTGGTTATGGTATTGCTTATATTCCCAAATGCAGTGTTTATGAAGATATTCAACAAGGTGACTTAATAGAGCTACTATCTGACTATAAAGCTAGAGAGCTTGGTGTGTATGCCGTATACCCATTTACCAAGCATTTACCCAATAAGGTTAAGCTGTTAATTGAACACATCAAACAAGGCTATGAAAATTTACATCATTACTTTTAGATATTCTCTAATGACTCTTACGTTAACTAGCATTTATACCAAGCGGACTAATTAATCGATCACAGCATGCCTTTTTCCCTTTGCCCCAATGATGACTTATGGCATTTACTACCAACTGACAGCAAAATTAATAATCAAAAAAGTGATCTATTACCAACAGAGCACAAGCTGAAACAGGTAAAATAATTCAACATGGTGGCAAATGGCTTGGCTTGATTATCAGTCTTCAGCTTCTCTTCTAATAGTAGAGCCTTCAGCGTTTTAAAGAATGAGCAGAGCAAACAATTTTTTGCAAAGGCGAATATTGCTTTTCGCCTAGTTAAGTCGAGGCCTAAAGCCACCAGTTTTGTAGATAACACCTAAAATAGAAGAATGGTAGCGGTCAAGTTGTCTAGCTATATCGTGGGCTGTATCACCACGTTTATAACGGTAGCCTATTAATGTTCTTTGTTCCGCATTATAGAAAATCATTTAAATTTTTTATAGTTAATTAAAACAAATTGAGTTGGGGTAATTTTTACAATCAAAACGGTAGAGTTCATGAAGATCTTCAGCAAACGTTGCTTGGTTGTGAATATTTTCAGGAAGTATTATTCCCCACCGCTTAAGTTGTGTACGACTAAAAATATACTCTCCTTTTTGATAATTTACGGGATATATCTCTATAGGCTTTTTGCCATTTTCAAGTATATCTTTAACAATGTCCGCGGCAGCTAAACCAATACCATAGCCAGACAGTACCCATCCACCAGCAGAAAGCTGTGGGCCGATAGAGTCTTCATAAAAACTAAACATCGGCAGTTCCGAGTTTTTTGCCATCCATTTGACCACACCGGCTTCTGGTTCTACATAGGTGCCGTTTTTATCAAATAGCAGATAACGTGAATCGAATATAATTGCATCGTAGCCAGAAGACTTGGCATCAATTACAGTTTGTTGCCATTTTTCCCATTGGCTTATAATTTTTAATTCAATGATGACATTACCAACCTTGGTTGTGGTATTACCCTTAAAAATGCTACTTATGTTGGTAACACTTGCGCCATTTTGCTCAACATCATTTAAAAATAATACCCGGTCTGCATCCACAGGCAATAGTTTAACTATGTGCCGTAGAGCACGTTCATACAGAGGGCGCTCAATTACCCCGGTAATATTACTAGGTATTACGGTGCCGATTAATGAACGAGGATTATTGTTAATTCCTAGATATACTACTGGAAGTTTATTGGCAAACCGCAACCCCATTTGGTCAAGAGCAGCATCATCACCAAGAATCACTAAGCTAGGCTCGAGTGATTGAAATAAATCCCAAGCCTTATTGCTGTTTATTTTTAATTGCTCAGGAGTAATTCGCATGGCATCAAGATCATAACGAACTAGCTGGTATTTATTTGAAAGTTTATCGTGCAACGCTTTTCCCCATAACCTATCCCAAAGAATATCATGCCAACTATGAATAACTAAAATAGTTGGCTTATTCTCAGCTATTTGGCCAAAAGTGTAAGCCGAACATAATAATAAAATGATGGTAATTGAACAATTAAAAATTAAGCGCATGAAATTATTCATTATTTTTATAGGGTAGTTTATCTATATTAAATAAAGCCTAGTATATAAACGTTCTTTTTCAACACACGCCAAATTAAATCAATTTAACTAAGTGGCAATATATTAATTTTCCATAACCCTTCTATTGAACTAATATTAAGCCAATAAAATATGATTTAAACCTTTTCGGAGACATAGCAACTGTGTTTTTTGATAAACGTGAAAAACTCTCCATGCGGTTATTATTTTGGATCCTTTTACTGAGTTCCATTTTTACTGTAATGGCAACTATGATCCAGATATATACAGATTATCGAGAATCAAGGCAAGCTTTGGAGATATCTTTAGAGAAAGTTCAAGAAACTGTCTTACCATCAATTTCGGTAGCAATGTGGAAATTAGACAAGGAAGTCATGGAGAGTATTCTTAATGGTTTATTAACTCAACGAGATACTATTTATGTTGAAATAATTGATACCTATGCAAACCCTATCATTCAAATGGGTGAAACAAGTTCAAATGATTATTTTGAACGAATTTATCCTATTATGTTTACCGATAAGTTTGAACAGCAGATAGAAATTGGTAAATTAAAGATAATTGTTACGCTCTCTGAGATTTACCGACAATTAATGGATAAAGTCTTGGTGATTTTGATGACCCAAGGGGTTAAAACATTCATCATGTCAATTTGCATTGTAATACTAATAGACTTGTTAGTGATCCGGCATTTGAATCATTTAGCCGATTGGGCTTTTAAAGTTGAGCTATTTGATCAGGATCAATTATTAACATTAAATCGAAAACAATTGGCAAAAGGCGATGTTTTAGATAGGGTGGTAAGTGGTATAAACACCATGCAATTTAACCTAATTAAAGCACTAGCAAAGCGAGAACAAGCTGAACGTCTTATTAATTCCATTGTTGAAAACTCCCCTTCATTAATTTGTTCAAAAGATGTCGATGGATATTACACCTTAGTTAATCAAAAATTTCTTAGCGTATTCAATTTAGAGCGTGGGCAAGTTATAGGGCATAATGACTCAGAGATATTCTCACAATCACAAACTTATTTATTACAAAAGTACGAACTTATTGTTAAAGAAAAAGCTAAGCCAGTGACTTTTGAGCAAGAGATAGAACGTAATGGACAACTTAAGTATTATGTTTCTTTAAAATTCCCCATTTTTGACGACAAAGGAGCGCTGCTCTATATGGGAGGGATCTCTACAGATATAACGGATAGACGCCATAAAGAGCAACAAATACTTGAGCTGAATGAAGAGTTAGAAAATAAAGTGACTATAAGAACTGAAGAGTTAAAAATTTCACTGACTAACTTACAAGAAGCTCAAAGCAAGTTGGTAGAATCAGAAAAAATGTCCGCTTTAGGTGGCTTAGTTGCGGGTGTTGCTCACGAAATCAATACACCATTAGGGGTAATAGTAACCGCATCCTCTCATATATCAGATATTATTATTGCATTTGAAAAACAATATGAAAGTAACCATCTAAGTCGATCTGCGATTACAGAATTGATCACCAATATGCAAGACTCTTCAACAATATTGATTCGAAATTTACTTCGAGTTACTAAGTTAATTCATAACTTTAAACAAATTGCTGTCGATCAAAGTAGTGAACACAAGCGACAATTTGAACTTAAAGCCTACCTTGAAGAAGTTATTCAAAGTTTAACCCCCCTGTTAAGAGAAGGCCAACACACAATAATGGTCGAATCTGATCAAGAAATAATGTTAATTAGTTTTCCTGGGGCTATTGCAAAAATTATGACTAATTTAATAATAAACTCAGTGAAGCACGGTTTTAAGGAGATGACAAAAGGCGATATTCACATCAATCTGACATTGAAAAATGAAGAAGTGCATATAGATTATAAAGACAATGGTTCTGGCCTAGATTCGGCACAAAGGAAAAAAGTATTTGACCCCTTTTACACTACCGCACGTTTCACCGGAGGATGCGGCTTAGGGATGTCAATTAGTTATAATTTAGTTACCGCTAAATTTAAAGGTCAAATAAGTTGTATTGAATCATTAAATGGGGCACATTTTAAAATCAGGTTTCCTGTTATCACTTGATATCAAAAATTAGTTTGTATTGCGTTATCATTCTTGCAGTTTTCTAAATATTTAAAATATGTTTGTGAAAGACTTAATTAAAGCCTTTAGTATTGGCATGTAAATGACTGTTGCTAAATTTGAACACTATCTAGCAACTTACTTATAACTTAAATATCACCTCCTATCGTATCAGAACGCAGACATAAGTATGAAATAGTGATTTATGTCTACAGTGTGCTGAATATTCATAACATCTCAATAAATAAAACCGATTAAATCATCTACTCAAAAGGTCACGTAACATCATGTATTGTATTATTTACAAATAATTGAGGTAACCTAGCGTCTGCTTTCAGATCATATGATCACTGTTTTGTTTTGGATAACGCGCCGTTTGAGTAACCTAAAGCAATACTTACTTCATTAAAAAATCAATTAAGTTTGTCTGTTTATACCGACCAAGCAGCAATACAGCTTTATACGGGGTCTTACTTAAGTGGCAAGTTTGGTTCATACCAAGGTTTGTGTTTAGAAGCGCAAAATTATACCGATGCGGACAATCATAATCATTTCCCCAGTAACGTATTGCAGACAAACCAGCAATATCAGCGAAAAATCGTTT
Organism: Colwellia piezophila ATCC BAA-637; assembly: GCF_000378625.1. Lineage (GTDB taxonomy): Bacteria > Pseudomonadota > Gammaproteobacteria > Enterobacterales > Alteromonadaceae > Colwellia > Colwellia piezophila. The sequence continues at coordinate 429,385 of NZ_KB905160.1, forward strand.
ATAAATTTGAGTCGATAACTTAACCAATGCTCGGTTGCTAATTCAGAGGTAAGTTATTGCTCTCAAATGACTGGAACGGGTCTCACTGAAAATAAAGTTTGCCATGGTCACGAATGCACACATTTAAGTAACTGTTGAACACATAAGCTTTTGAAAAAACTTTATACAATAACATTACTTTCAGGCTAAGGTGTTTAGCATTAACTTAACTTCTTAATTTTTACTTTAGCAATACACAAGGAAAACCAATGAAACGAATCATTCTTTTTTTAATGACCAATATTGCTATTATGCTGGTCTTGAGTATCACACTAAGTCTTTTAGGTGTTGATAGCATATTGGCGGAAAATGGCTCTGACTTAAATATTCAGTCTCTAGTGATACTTTCCGGTGTTATTGGTTTTGGTGGTTCGTTTATTTCTTTGTTTATCTCTAAATGGATGGCAAAACGCATGACAGGTGCGGTTGTAATTAAACAGCCGGCAACGAAAACCGAAAAGTGGTTAATTCATACGGTAGAAAAACAAGCCAAAATTGTTGGCATAAAAATGCCGGAAGTAGCTATTTTTCCTTCAGAAGAAATGAATGCCTTTGCAACGGGGGCAAGTAAAAATAATGCTTTAGTTGCCGTTTCTCAAGGATTACTTAATAACATGGCACAAGGCGAAATTGAAGCCGTTCTTGGCCATGAAATGAGTCATATTGCCAATGGTGATATGGTGACCTTGACACTTATTCAAGGTGTGGTAAATACCTTTGTGGTATTTTTGTCACGCATTGTTGGCCATATTGTTGACCGAGTGATACTCAAAAATGATCGAGGTCATGGCATTGGCTATTTTGTTACCGTAATGATTTCACAAGTGGTTTTATCCATTCTTGCTAGTACTATTGTCATGTATTTCTCTAGAAAGCGTGAGTATGTAGCGGATACTGGCGGTGCTGATTTAGCGGGCCATCAAAATATGATCAGTGCGTTAAAACGTTTAGCTCAAAAAGAACCAGAAGCACTGCCTGAGCAATTGGCTGCCTTTGGTATTGGTGAAAAAACTAAAAAAGGATTTTCTCATTTATGGGCTTCACACCCACCCATTGAGTCTCGAATTGAAGCACTAGAAGCGCGTGCTAGAAACAAAAATCGGTAACCGCTTAGCTTGCTTGCACTGAATGGAATTACTGCCTTGTTTATTCGGTTCAAGTTTTAGTTTAATTATTTCAAGGCAGTGTTTCGTTAGTTCAAGCTAGTGTATTATCGGTTTCAGCGTGTTTTTCATTCGTTCAGGGTATAACTTTATTCGTTTCGAATATACTCTGATCGATTTCACTCACTTAACCGAGCATAAATACGCTAAAAGATGGGCTATTTTTTTAGCTTTATGACTTATCTAAGACTGCTTTATCCGTTTTTATTTGCTCAGTATCGGGCTTCGTTTTAACGTCCTTGTTCATTTCGATAATAGGGATGAGCGCGGCAATATTATTTTGTGGAATAATAAGTAACTTATCTTGCTTGTTATCGTAAACGAATAAGTTTCGTGCCGTGGAAGTCACTATTTGTACTTCTACTAAAAGCGTTAGTTTATTTTGCTGAATAGGCTCATTTAGCGATAGGGAGTAGTTCTGCGTTATTTTATTTTTAATTTTTTTGCTATCCGACACCGCCAAGGAAAAAGAGAAAATACACAATACCAAAAATAAGAGACTGAAAATGCTATAAATAGGATTTAATAAATAAATTGGATAATTAATACTGTGATAAATTTTTAGCCAAAGCGTAGGCTTTTTAGGGTCAGGAATTCGTTTTAATTCTATAGCATAAGCAATAGCAACAAGCATTATGAAACCCGTATAGGTTAAAACAAGGACAGGGTGTGATAGCAACGCTAATAAAAAGTCGGTTAGCTCAATATGTTGAAATACATTAACTGAAAAATTGTTGAGTAAAGTCGCTAAATAGATAACGCCGGCAATACTTCCTAATAAATACAGTATGGTAATGAATACTGCGACATTGTTTTTTATATAGTGTTGCATGACGAGTAAATCTTCATGTAACTTTGAATAATACTTATGAGCAGCTTCTAATATCATATTTATTCCCTTGCAAAAATCGCTGAAACCATAGCTTAAGCAAATACTATAGTAAAGGCTAATGCATTGAAAAAAATGGCTTTAGTGTGGTTTTATATAATTATGGAAAAACCTCATGCACCACGGCTATTAAGTCATGTGGACTCCCGAGCAGTACCCTCGGAAATGACGAATTAACTTAGCGGTGCCAGCAGCGTTCCTAAAATATCATCGGTTAGACTCAATTTTTTATCACTCACTTCTTCAGATAACAACGCATTGGCTAGATCGGCTTTGTTTTGCTGGATTTTCAGAATTTTCTCTTCAATTGAATTTTCAATAATATATTTGTAAACAAATACCGGTTTATCTTGGCCAATACGATAAGCCCTATCTGTGGCTTGGTTTTCTACCGCGGGGTTCCACCAAGGGTCAAAATGAATTACCGTGTCGGCTGCGGTTAAGTTCAAACCGACACCACCTGCGCGCAAGCTAATTAAAAATACCGGTACGTCACCGCGTTGAAACTTATCAACTACCTCTTGTCGCTTAGTGGTGGCGCCGGTTAATTTAACAAAACCAATATCCGCTGCCACCAGTTCAATCTCTATCAACGCAAGCATGCTGGTGAACTGGGAAAAGATTAATATTCTACGGCCTTCATCAATTTGCTCAGGCAGGGTTTCCATTAAATAATCAAGCTTAGCGGATTTGTTTATTTTTTTAGCCCCTTCAAGTGATAATAACTTAGGGTGATTACATACCTGTCTTAACTTTAATAACGCATCTAAAACTTCTATCTGACTACGTTTTAAGCCTTTTTCAGCAATAATATTCTTTAAGCGACTATCCATGGCTAAACGCACTGACTCATACAGCTCAGCTTGTTGACCTTCAATACGCAGAGTTTGAATTATTATCGTTTTTGGCGGTAGCTCAGTGGCTATTTTGTCTTTGGTTCTACGTAAAATAAACGGCTTAATGCGCTGATTTAACAATTTTTTACGCTCTTGATCACCATTTTTTTCTATCGGTGTTCTAAACAGTTTGGAAAATTGCCTTTGTCCGCCTAAAAATCCAGGCAGTAAAAAATTAAATTGCGCCCAAAACTCACCTAAATGATTCTCCATCGGCGTACCTGTTAAGCACAATTTATGCTGCGCTTTAAGTGACATAAACGCTTGGTATAATTTAGTTTTTGGATTTTTTATATAGTGAGCTTCATCAAGAATAAGGTAATAAAATTTATGCTGACAATAAAGATCTAAGTCTTTAGTGAGCAAGGCATAACTGGTAATAATTAAATCAACCGGACTTTCGACGCATTCACTACCTTCGATCTTTTGAAGACAACCGAAGTGCTGATGACGTTTAGTACCGTGTAATACTTGATAAGAAAGTTCAGGGGTAAATTTTTCAATTTCATTGGCCCAGTTAAAAATAACACTGGTAGGCGCAACAATTAATACCGGTTTAGTCAGTCGGCCTTGCTGTTTTTCAATTAATAAATGCGCCAAAGTCTGAATGGTTTTACCTAAACCCATGTCATCAGCCAAAATACCGTTTAATTGATACTCACGTAAAAACTGTAACCAGTTGAGCCCTTGATGCTGATAAGCTCTTAAGGTCGCGTTTAAACCTGTCGGTAGTGCCACAGTGCTTACTTGTTGAAAGTCTCTCAGTTTTTCAGCCAAGGCTCTTAGCTTACTTGTGCCTGTTGCTATCATGCCTTGGTCATCTAACATCGATAACGTTTGATGTCCTTGAAAACGTGATAGCTGCATGGTGCCGTCTTTGTTTAACGCATTCGGCATAAAGAGTTCAATAAACTGTTTTAATATTGGCTGTACGCTTTGATAACGCAAGGCAACAAATTCACCATTGTCTAGGTCAACATAAATAGGGGTGTCGGGCGAAATAAGCGGCTCTTTTTCGATAGCTATACCATCATGGTCCACATTTTGGTGATTGATACTTTCATGGTCAGCTTTGTCACTATCCTCATTTTCGTGATCAACTTTGTCACGGTTCAAGAGGGCCGATCGTGGTAATTGTTCAATAGCACCCAGCAAAATAGGAAACGCGGGCATCTTTTTACCGTCAATGGTTAAGTTTAATCCTAACGAGAAAAAATCATGGTCATCGGTTTCAATCACTTCGGCATCAAATATGCTATCGGTGGCTAGCGATTTATAATAAAACGCATCGGCAAAGCTAATATGCCAACCTAGCTCTTTAAGTAAGGGGATTTCTTGATCTAAAAACTGATGCCAAGCATAACGGCCTTGCAACATCATGGAAAATTTAGGGGTTTTATCGGTAAGTGCAGCGCCTTTATTTAAATACTCGGCATTAATAAAAGCGTAACGCTTAGGTACTGGCACTAGGCTGAATTTTAAGCGGGTCAATTTATCAATAACCGCTTGCTCAAAGGTTAAGTCGCGATAAATCTTACCTTGGTTTGAAGCCTCGCTTGAGCTCTCACTAGAACTTTCGTTTTCATCCTCACTATCACTATCACTATCAGTTAAAGTTTCCGGCGTAATGGTAACACTCTCATTATGCGGATTAACGACATTGCCTTGATAGGAAAAATTAACTCTGACATTACCCGTTTGTGGATTTTTTTCTAGCGGCGTAGAAAAGTACAAATGCACTTCGGGTTTGGTTAGGTCTTGTGAGAACTGTGTTTTAGGTTTAGGCAAGCGTTTCACCGCATCACCTAACGACATAGACAGCTTACTCATTACCCAGGGCAATCTATCTTCTTCAAAAATAGGGGAGTTGAGTAAGTCGGCTTCAAAATCACAGCGAGTATTGGTATTAATTTGTCCAAAGCAATTTTTTTCTTCATCATAAAAACAAAGCGGTTGTGCTTTAATAATTTGAATACTGCTTGAGGGCTCATTAAAAACCAGCTGTAAGGTATGTAAATTGTTATCCAGAGCAATCCACTGCCACTCTGCTTCTATGGGCTCACTTAAGGTAATAGCTTGGTCTAAGTTGAAGTTTGTATGCCAAAAACAGCGATTTGTTTTTATAATCTGTGCAAATAAATCAAAATACTTAATGTCATCGCCAAATTGATTAGTACGCATAAGCTCGGTAATGACCGCCACATCCTCGTTAGTAGCATAGGCACTATTAATTAACGAACTGGTAGAATATTCACTGCCAAGGGAGCTGCTCCAACCGCCACTTTTTTTGGCGCGCGTTGATTTTATCGCCAAAGTAAAATAATCGTCTTCGTTAAAACTGTTGGGTTTTAAAAAGTACAATAACGCTTTTTGCTGAGGATTGGGCTGATATCTACTGGGCTGAGCTTGAAAGTGGCTAAGCCATCTATCAATGATTCTTTCAGGCGTGGCAATACTGTTTCTATCAAAATGTTCATTAATAAAACACTGAGCCAAGGCGGCACCATGTTTACAGTCACGGCCGACATAACAATCACAATAACTAGCAATACCATCATGTTTAATGTTTAACACTAAACGTGTTAAGTAACACGACTCCTTAGAGCGCTCACTAAAAACGACACCACGAATTATTTCACCATCAATGGCACAGGTTTTAATACCATCAGCCTGATAAATTCTCGCGCCTTTTTTCCACTCATTTTTAGTGAAGTGTTGTTCAAGTAATTTCGGGGTAAAAATGTTTTTGGCCATAAGTTCTTAATTATTAGGCGTTCAAATAGGTTACATAGCTTGAGTAGCTTAGATAGCTTAGGCAGTTATCTACACTCAATCGAATGATAAATATTAATAACACTAATGATAGCTAAGGATACCCCAGAGGGGAATGTTAATAACGAGTCAGATATTATTTTAGCCAAATAATATCATAACGACTTGTTTTTCATAAGGTGGCTAGCGATTTTTTGTTTGTTAATCGTGTATTAATTTAATATGGTCTGTTTTATTAAACTTTGATTTATATGGTTTTTAGAAAGAAAAGGAAAGACAAGCGGATATCCATGCATTAGCGCTAGTCTTGTTTTTAACACCCACTGAAATCGAGCACTTTGAATGGTAATGGGTATATGTCCCCGGTTTCACTATATTTAGCGTTGTTATTTTGCAAGGTAATCTAGGTAGATGATGATTGTTAATGCTAAATAACTACGTTTGACATTGATTGTTGTTTACAATGGTAAAAAAATTATCTAGTTAGGTTTTAGTGGCATATCTTATTTCGGTTACCTTATTGTGGGCTTTTTCATTTAGTTTAATTGGCGTGTATTTAGCAGGGCAGGTTGATGCTTGGTTCTCGGTATTAATGCGTATTGGTTTGGCTATGTTAGTCTTTTTGCCCTTTTTACGATTTAATGAAATTAGCTGGCAAACCGCCGTTAAATTAATGGCCATAGGTGCAATTCAATTAGGCTTAATGTACGTTTTTTATTATCAGTCATTTTTGTATTTGTCTGTGCCTGAAGTTTTATTATTTACCGTGATGACCCCTATTTATATCACCTTATTAAATGATGCTTTTGAGCGAAAATTTCACCTCAATTTTATGTTAACTGCCTTACTGGCAACCTCGGGTGCTATTGCCATTCGTTTTAACGCCATAGATGCTAACTTTATTGTTGGTTTGGTCTTAGTGCAAGCGGCTAATTTATGTTTTGCTACCGGGCAGGTCTGTTATAAACGGTTAATGGCTGCTCAGCAGCTAAAACAGTCAATCAATCAAAAATCAATATTTGCCTGGTTTTTCATCGGTGCATTTTGTGTGGCTGCCATTTGTTATTTGATTTTTGGTAATGCCGATAAACTACCGACAACTGAGTTGCAATGGGGCGTATTAGTTTATTTAGGCATTATCGCCTCAGGGCTTGGTTTTTTTGCTTGGAATAAAGGGGCTACTTTGGTTAATGTCGGTGCACTGGCTATTATGAATAACTTGCTGATTCCTGCGGGTATTATCGTTAATTTAGTCATTTGGAATCGTGATGCAGATATTGCTCGATTAGTCTTTGGTGGCTCACTCATTGTGCTGTCGTTATTACTGAACCAATGGTTAGAGAAGCGCAGAAACGCGTTTAAATACAGTGAATAAATAGCTGAAGCCTTAATAAAGCTATAAAGCTATAAAGTTATAAAGCGACAAGGTTTAACTTAAATTGGCCAGAGAAAGTATGCTTGTCCCCGACTTCACCCGAACAAATAAAAAAGGCCGATGCGTAATGTATCGGCCTTTTTCTCTCTATTTCAATTCTGCTATTAAACGTTATCGTTTAAAGCAAGACCTTGTTTTTAATGGCCACTCTTGATCGGTATCAAGTCGTTTAAGCAAACAAATATCGCCTTTTTTTCTTAATTCAAACACTAAAGCAGGTTTTATTTCCTTACTATAAACTTTTACACCCTGTGGTGAGGTTACCGGCGGAGTCGTCAATAATAATCGGCTCGACTGTTGAAAGACATCCTGTGCTATTGGTACCTTCTTGCCCGCCAAAGCGTTGCTAACTACAGCAACAATTTCAGCGCGGGCTTCACTACTGTTATCAGGCAGTAATGCCGCAACTGATTCATGAGCCTGCAGAGCACAAGCTGACAGAAGACTTAAAGATAGCGCAGCAAAAGTAAGTTGTTTAATGATCATTGAGCTTTACCTGCTCTGAGATGGCGGAATTTATCAAAATAAATATCATTAATAATAGCATCTTGTAGTGGCGTGCGAGTCTTAATCTTAGGTCCAAAATAATCAACCGAGTTGTTTGGTTGCGGTAACATTGATTTCGACGAACTAAAAGCACTAATCGATTTACCGCTTAACTTAACAGATTGTTCGACCATCACCGGACAAGTATTATGTGTTTGATAATAAAGCGCACTCGCGAGTAATATTTCTTGTTCATCACCTAACGAGTGCAAATAATCCTCCTCAATAGGACAACCTTGTACTTGATAAAGCTTACCTGCTTCAGGCAACTCAGCGGGTACTAAACCATCGGCATAATCACCAAAACCTGCTTCGTTTTCTCCTTTAAACTGCACCGTGAAATACGTAGAACCACAGTTATCTTGACTAACAAAACCGTATGGTTTTCCGCAGGTTGTTTCACCAATTTGAATAACTTCTATACCAACACCAATTAATGAATTGATAAATGATTCACTCGCTGAGCAGGAAGAGCCCGTGGTAAGCACATAAACCCGAGTTAAATTTAAGGTTGGCAGTGGTTGCTCCGCTTGAATAATTGAATCGCCACCAATTAAACGTCTTAAATCAATGGTCACATCAATAAACGGAATATCGTTACTGGCATTTTTATCGTTGTAAACAATTTTTTCGTATAGCTTACCCTCGGTAACATCTTTACCGGCAACCATATAAGCCAATTGCGATGACAGCGCTAAAAAACCACCACCGTTATAGCGTAAATCAACCACTAAATCTGTAATTTGATCGACAGAAAATTGCTTGAATTCGTCAAAGAGATCTTTTTCTACCGTGGCGTTATTAAAAGAATTCAACAACAAATAACCGACTTTTCCCTGTGGAGTAGCTATTGTTTTAGCTAACTGTAACGGTACTCCTGTAATGGCGGCAGTTTGCAACGTTACTTGATATTCTTCATTATTAAGATCAATAAACTTAAAGCTATGACTTTCGCCTTCGTTGCGACTAAATAGGGCATCATTAATAATATCAATGTCACTTTGCTTGGTGGTATTAACAAAATCTACACCATCAATTTTCAGCAGTTTCGAACCACGAGAAACACCCGCCGTTATTGCTTGCGTATTCGGTGTGACATTTTTTACCTGCCAACTTCTCGGTGGAGCAATACTGTTTTGTCTATCATAGTTGATACCGTAACCATAACTGACGCCTAATTGTGTGCTCTCTTCAACACCACTTGTCGGCTCCATCCAATGAAAGCTATCCTTCTGAGCGCCAGAATCTGTTACCGCAGTTGTTTTAAGTTGGTCGAAATAATCGATTAAATTAAAGTTTTTTGGATCTTTATCAATAACTTCTTTGTACCAAAGGTAAGTCTCATTAGTAAAGGCACGTTGCCAATGTTTTTCAAGTAGCTCACTGCCTTGTCTATCTGGATAAGTGATATTAGTAATAGGGCTGCTGCCACTGCGTGGATCCTTACATTGAGCAACAAAGTCACTTGACGGTTGAAATTGATCTTGCAGCCAAGTAGGCCCTGTGACGCCAGTAGTCGCTGGCGCTTTAGTAACCTTAGTTGTTCCGCCAGAGCCACCACCACAGCCAGTGAGCATAACTAACGGCAGTGCTATGGTTAACAATAAGAGCGGTTTTTTACTTTTTTTATTTATGGTACTTTGTTCATTTTTTTCAATAACAACTGTCATTTACACTATTCCCTTTTAATATGAATCCATTTAGTCGTCATTGAATAAAGTAATGTTCTATAACTTAAGCCAAAGCAACAAAAAAATCATCGTTATCTTAAATGATATTTAAATAATTAACAATCACTTACAATGATTTACAAATCACCATAAGGCCGTTTGGTGGTCTCAATAATACTTCTACATACATTGACTCTAGTTTTGTTTTTAAAGTATGGATGTCCACGATTACACCCCCGAGCTTGTTATCTGTTTGTTATCTTATTGTTATCAAGATGTTACCCGTATGTTCCCATTCTCGTCTTACTCGAGTTACGCCTTCCGTTTTTTCCTAAGTTACACCTTGCGTTTTTTCCGAAGTTACACCTTCCGTTTTTTCCGGAGTTACTGGTCGGAAATCCAATCTCTAATAGCCAGCTGTTTGAATTTTTATGTGGGTTGGTCTTGGTACCGGTGTGGGGGCTTATTGATATCGCCACGGTTAAAGCATGGTATGCATAACGTGCGCTATACTGCTTCTAGCTTTATCTTCAATATTTTACCTTCAACATAGGCAGGCGTTAATGTTAGATTTTGGCAAGTTTTTACTGGTACTTTATTTGATAATAGTAACGCTTTTATATTTTGCTCAGCGAAAGATGTTGTACTTTCCTACGGTCAATAGTCCTACTGTAAATAGCCCTACAGCACAGCAACACGAAATTGCTTTTCATGTGAATGGACAAACAATACAGGCGTGGCAAATAAACGCAGGAACAAGCCATGCCTTATTATATTTTGGTGGTAATGCTGAAGACGTTGCCGTGAATATGGAGCCATTTCGTCTACTATTTCCTCATCACACTGTTTATCTGATTAATTATCGCGGTTATGGCGCCAGTACCGGGTCGCCGAGTGAGCAAGCACTGACTCAAGATGCGCTGGCAATATACGACCAACTAGCCAGTGATTATCAAACAATCAGCGTTATGGGGCGTAGTTTAGGCTCTGGTGTTGCTGTTAATCTAAGCGCAGTTAGAACGATTAAAAAGATGATTTTAGTCACCCCTTTTGACAGTATTCTCAATGTTGCCCAAGACATTTACTGGATGTTCCCCTTATCGTTTTTGCTAAAAGACAAATTTGAATCATGGCGTAAGGTCGAAGATATTAACGCGGATAGTCTACTTATTATTGCTGAGCAAGATGAGGTGATTGCGCCTAAATACGGTCATAACTTAGCTAACTACTTTGCCACAAAGCCAAAATTGAAAGTTATTGTTGGCGCAGGTCATAATAACATCGCCGAGTTTTCAGCTTACCAGCAGGCGCTCGCAGAGTTTATGCAATGAACAAAGCCCTCCGTCATTCCCGAAGTTACTGTTCGGGTGTTTATGGTTTGGTTTTTAGTGCAACTTATTGACAAATAACAACAATTAGCTGATATTCTTTGTGTCAGAATGGAAGTAATAGCAGGCTCAATATACCAACGCGAAAGGACCACGCGCTTGCCATTAAAAGTGGGTGTCCTTGTTAATTATCTTGTTTACAAAATAGGTTATTCACGAGGATCATAAAAACACAAATTGGCTTCATCTAATAGTTTAAATAAAGCCGTAGTGCTTTGAATTATGATTTTTTTATGTTGTATTTGAATCAACTCTTGCTGCTCAAGTTCTTTCAATACTTGATTAACTCTTGGTCTAGACAAACCGCAGATATCGCTAATTTTTTGCTGGCTCGCATCAATTTCAATAAGGCTCAAATCATGCTTATTCAAAGGCAGTAAAGTTGCCAAACAATAAAGTACTCTAATATTTTTATTCGATAAGGCAATTATGGGTACTTGCAGCCATTGAGGGATATTGTGAGCAGCAATATTAAGCAACCATTTATATATTAAGGGATGTGCATCAGCAATTTTTGTTAATCGGTCTTTAGGTATATACAATAATTCAACAGGCTCAATTTCATTTATCAATAAAAACGGGTGAGGTAATTGCATCAATGTTAAGCCACCAAACCAACCGTTCTGCTCAACAATAAAACTATATAGTGTATCCAAATTCCGCTGGGGCAGAGAAAAAGAAAACCGACCTTTTTTCAGGTAAATAAGCCCTGAAAAATTAAAAAAACCGGTCGTTAGTTTAACTTTTTCCAGTGTTGTTGTTTTGAAATCTTCCTCTTCAAAATAATTAAGCAACTGCGGTGGTATATCCTGTAATAAGGTATTTGAAGAACGTGTACTTGTCATGATTTTCCCTAAAGTGTTCGGCAAGGAACATATTCCCATATTAATACAATCTACAATACTTATCCTTTTTAATCGAATGATATAGTTCTGCAATTTTACGATGAGCATTTTACTAACAAACACTATCGAAGCTACGGATAATAGAAAGACTTTATCTCAACATGGTAGCTATTCAATAACCATTCATAATCAATTTCTCACCGTAAAGGCCTATGATGCATGGAATATAGAAACGGCTATTTCATGTTTTAAAGAATTTAAAGTTCAAGCTGAAAAACTGAAACATAAAAGTTGGTCATCCCTAATCGACTTAACACATTGGGAGTTAGGGCCGCCAGAAATGCTAAATGAAATGAAAAAATTAAATATATGGTTAGAAAAAAACAATCAAAAATTTGAAGCGGTAATTGTAAAAAACTCTGTTCAAGAACACCTTCTTGAAGTTTCACATATAACATTTAGTAATACTCAATCTAACTTCTTTGACAATCATAATGATGCTTTGTCTTGGTTATCAAACTCACAAGAGAATATATAATGAAAGAAACGGCAAGCCTGGTGCTAATTTTAATTTTCGCTGGCGTCTACTCTGGTGCTATGAGTATTGCCGCAGCAGTCATATTTATGATCATAGGAGGAGGACCGTTAATCTATTTGGCTTGGATTCAAGAAAAGAAAGAAAAACTAAAAAATAAAGAACTAATCATAATGCGAAAGGAAAGGTTAGCTAGACGCAACCTAAATTAAGAACAGCTAAAAATTGTTATTAATTGTGTAGCACGTTGTCAGACAAATAATGATACCAAGGCTGCCTTCTTGGCAAAATAGCATTTCCCTCTAAAATATAATTACTTTTTAATAAATTTGTAAATTGATCTACCTCACTATGTGCCCCAGAGCACCATAGAATCATTAATTTTCAGTACACATAATCATGTTAATTAGTAATAATCAAATGTCCGTCTTCGGTATTTTCAATCAAGTTTGAGCTTTAATCATTCAAGATGAAAGTTTAGAACAACTTCGATATCTAATATTAAGGGGCTTGTAAGATCAAATGTCTCCAGTGGAACATATTCAAACGGCAGTTATGCGGAAAAGTTACATATAATTAGAAGATGCTTGAGGGGCTGTTGGACGCTGTGAATTCAATCGGTGAATGCAGACATAACCAAGCAAAACTTTAAGGCGAATGTCTTACCTTTACACTTTAATGCGCATAATAATGTAAATCACCACACTTTACTGCGCTTTGTTATGACAACTTGGCCAATAACGTTAACTTATTTAAAGCAAAATACCTGATTAAATAGCTCCGTTACCACGAAGTGCTGTGGATCATTTCGCCATTTTTTTTCAATGGTTACTAATCCAAACGAGGTTAAAAAACGTTGTAAAAATCGTAAAGAGTAAGCGTGAGTAGCTTGAACATAGGGGTTGTCATGAGTTGATTCAGCAAAGTCGTCAACCACCATTGGGAAGCTGTCAATAATGTGTTCAGCGAATTGATTGGTGGTTAATGACTGCTTTTTCAGCTGTTGCAGTTGAATGAGGGCGAAGCTGGTTGTTTGTGCAAATAACGGTACCTCAGGGTAGCCATCTTGATAAGCCCAGTTGTATTGTTGGGTATAAAAATCAAATAACCGCTGATATATTTGCACACTATTGAGTATTGTTCCTTTTTTTGTGAGGGAATAATGCTGTTTTTGGTATTTAATCACGCCAATGTCGGTCAGAAACATTCTAGCTAGTAGCAGGCAGTCAAAGTTATCTTCTCTATTTACTTTAACAAAGCTATGACACAAACCTAATGCCGTAAGTTGCTCGCTGGTTTCTGCGTAAATTTGTTTAACAATAACCTGTGGTAAGTTGCCCTTGGCGGTCGCTTTGATTGGCGCTGCAGCGAGCGAATTCATTAAACATCGAGCAACGCGGATGATCGGACTTTGTTCAATTAACCTCTCATCTATTTGTGGTTGCCAACCTAGCAATTGCTGATCTTCAAGCGGAAAATTCAGTAAAAGGTGCATTTGGGTTGGCGATAACCCATGAAATTCATCGCGAGCTTGGTTATTTTGTTGAGTAACTTGTTGATCCATAAAGCTCTGCATTTCGTCAAGGGAGCCAAAATTTTGCTCTGCCATTGCCGCACTTAGTTGTGAAGTAACTTGCGCAGCAGAGGGTTGAATGCTTAACAGGCAACATTTTTTATACTTTTTACCGCTGCCACAATGACAAGGATCGTTACGAGATAGTTTACTCATTTAATAAAATACCATTTGGTACTGAGTCCATAGCAATTTCAATAAGTCGGGTTAAGAAACGAGATAACCAAGTTGCAGCTTCACCAGCTTCCACTGAACGTTCACCAACATGGAACGTTTCTCTATCTAAGTTTTGCTCAACTAATTGGGTAATTAGCTGCTCATAGATACCCGTAGTGTTCATGAAAATCCCTTTTTTAGCGTTATGGGCTAGTAGAGTAACTAAAAAAATTGAAAGTTACAGGTTTTTATCAGTGGCTTAGCTCATTAGTTAATGACTACCAAGGTACTCACATAAATGCTGGACTCAGTAAATAGCTAAAGTTCCAATAAGCTGAGTCAATAATAGTTATTCGTAACAATACTTTTATTATCAAGGCGATAGTCACTATAATATCTCATTATTAATTTAGTTTTATTGCTGTTTTATCAATTGATAAAATAGTAGGTGTAATTGAAAGCCAGCCTCAGAGTGTCATCATCATCATGATTGAAGTAAAAACAGCTGCTTACCGCCGTGCTAGCTTTGCGTTAGCGTTAGGCTCTTTCCTTGTGTTTTGTAATTTGTACATGTTCCAACCCATGTTGCCATTGATGGCTGAAAAATTTAACGCCAGTGCGATTGAAATTAATTGGTTGCTTGCGTCATGCACATTAATGTTAGCGCTTACTCTTGTTCCGTGGGCTGTAGGCTCAGAAATTATTGGCCGTCGTAAAGTGATGATGCTGAGTCTTTTCTTATTGCCATTTACCGGCATGGCCATGTTGCTAACCGATTCATTAATAATGTTAACGTTAACGCGAGGGGTAATGGGTATTGCGCTTGCGGGGTTTGTTGCCGTTGCTGTGGCATATATGGCTGAAGAGTTCACCCAAAAAGCATTTATGATTGCCGTTGGTGGTTATATTAGTGCAAATTCATTAGGCGGTATTGCCGGGCGTTTATACGGCGGTTTTGCCACTGAATATTGGGGATGGGATATAGCCGTTATTGGGATGGCTATTGCCAGTTTAGTTGGCGCGTTATTAGTGAGCCGACTGTTGCCTGAACAACAATGTTTTACCCCTCAAAGAGGGCAGTTTCGTAACCATAATAAGCGTGTCATTGGTCATTTAAAACAGCGTGAATTATGGCTTGCTATGCTTATTGGTGGTTTAAACTTTGCGTTAATTGTTAATCTTTATACGGTAATGGGGTTCCGTCTTATCGCGCCTCCGTATTCACTGTCTATCAGCTTAACGTCGATGATTTTTCTGTGCTATTTAAGCGGTACTATTTCGGCAAAACTAAGCGGTCGTTGGAGCCAACATTACAGCCCAATAAAGGGCATGGTGTTAGGTACAACGGTAAGTGCATTAGGTATGTGGATAGCCGTTTATGATTCATTGTATGCAATGGTTGTTGGTTTATTACTTATTGGCTCAGGCGCTTTTTTCACGCACTCACTTGCCTATGCCTGGATAAGTCAGAAAGCGAAAATAGCGAAAGCAACCGCAACGGCATTATACCTTGTGCACTATTATATTGGTGGCAGCTTAGGTGGTTTTTACTTAATTGCCTGCTGGCAATATGGCGCTTGGTATGGGGTGCTTGCAGGTGGCATGGTATTATATGGCTTAATTTACCTATTATGTTGGCGCTTACATCGCCATGCGTGTTCATAGTTAGCTGGTGTTTTTGTTACCATCATCTAACCAGTTCCGCTATAATCACCAGCTCCGTATTCTACGTCGTTTATTATGAAATATTTATTATTGTGCTGTCTGTTATTCGTTAGTTCAATTAATGCTCAAACCTTTACGTTTACTGCGATCCCCGATGAAGATGAAAGCCGTCTGCGCAGTCGCTTTGACAAAGTGGCGTTGTACCTGACTGAGCAATTAGGCGTCGATGTTAAATACCTCCCCGTTAAGTCTTACAGTGCTGCGATTAGTGCTTTTCGCAACAATCAGGTTCAGCTCGCTTGGTTTGGTGGCTTGTCAGGAGTCAAAGCGCGACATCTGGTTGAAGGTTCTCGAGCTATTGCTCAAGGTTATGAAGATCAATTCTTTAAAACCTATTTTATCGCCCATCATTCAACGGGGCTGACCGAGCAAGCACAACTCAATAAAGATATCGCGAAATTTACTTTTACCTTTGGATCGAAAGGCTCGACATCTGGTCGCTTAATGCCTGAGAATTTCATCCGACAAACGTTTGGAAAATCACCCAATAAAGTGTTTAAACGGGTCGGCTTTAGTGGTGATCACAGCCGAACTATTGCGCAAGTTCAGTCGGGTGCATGGCAAATAGGGGCCGTTAATTACAAGGTTTGGCATAACGAGCTTAACGCTGGAAAAATCGATCTCTCAAAAATCAAGGTCATTTGGACCACCCCAACTTATCCTGATTATCAATGGACTATCCGTGGCGATGTCGACCAACAGTTTTCACCTGATTTTAGTCAGCGAGTGCAAAAGGCGTTACTCGATATGTCGGAGCCATCATTACTAGCAAGTTTTCCACGCCAAAAATTTGTCCCAGCAACTAATGATGATTACCAACCGATTAAGCTTGTTGCAAAGGCTATTAAGTTGCTATGACACAAGATTGTCCGACAGTGTTTAATATAACCAATCAAGCCATTGGATTTAAAAATCACCCAATATTTTCTAATCTCAGTTTAATGATTAAACAGGGTGAGAAGGTCGCCATTGTCGGGACCAGTGGCAGTGGTAAGTCAACCCTACTAAATTACCTGTATCAGTGCCGCAGTGTCGATGTTGCCTATTGCCCGCAAAAATCGATGCTGGTCGACACGCTGAGTGTTTACCATAATATTTACATGGGAATACTCAACCAACATGGATTTTTTTATAATTTCATTAATTTGATCCGACCATTTCCGCTGCATAAAACCCGAGTTGAACAGCTAACCCGACGGTTAGGACTCACTGGATTACTTTTTAAATCAATTGATAAGTTATCGGGAGGCCAGCAGCAACGATGTGCCATCGGCAGGGCACTTTATCAACAACTGCCAATATTTATCGGTGATGAACCATTCTCAGGCTTAGACCCAAAACAAAGCGTTGAACTATTAAAGGCGATTAAGGGTCAACATCAAACCGTTGTTGTTGCGCTGCATAATAAAGAAATGGCCCTCAATCAGTTTGATCGGATTATTGGTATAAAGGACGGGGCTATCGCCTTTGATACCCCGGCTACTGAGGTAAGTTCCGAGCAATTGGATCTGATATATCACCGCATAGAACACAGTGAATAACCACGTTATGATCACTGTTGACACCACTGCACGAAAGTATCGACTCATCAGCTTGTTTATCGCAAGCTTGGGTATTCTCACGTTATTGATGGCGGACATTGAAATCAGTGCAACGGATCCAATGGATGAGTTGTTAGCAATTTTAGCAGGGTTTATTAGTCCAGATCTTAGTCAAATCGACTATTTAGCCGAAGCACTACTAACCACGGTTTCTTTTGCGGTGGTCGGAATTAGCATCGCCGCGACGCTTGGGATTTTTCTGGCACCTTTACATCATCTGCCATTGATTAGCCATTTTTGTGCCTTTATTCGCTCAATTCACGAGTTATTTTGGGCATTGATATTTTTGCAAATGTTCGGATTATCTTCTATTACCGGTGTCTTGGCGATTGCCATACCCTACACGGGAATATTTGCCCGAGTTTATAGCGATATTCTGGAGCAAAGCCCACTGGATCGTCGCCATTGGATTAATGACACTAGCCTCAGTGTTTGGCTTTATAGCTGTATTATTCCCTGTTGGGCTGCGATTGCACAATATACTCGCTACCGTTTCGAATGTGGACTGCGCAGTGCCGCGATATTAGGATTCATCGGGCTGCCAACCTTGGGTTATTATCTTGAAACTGCATTTTCGCAAGGACAATATAACCAAGCCGCGGGGTTGTTATTGTTGTTCTTTGCCATGATAGCGACGTTAAAATGGTGGCTTAATATCCGCCTAGTATTGGTCTACCTCATTGCGGCCATCGTCTATTTACCTTGGCAGTCACAGCTTGAGTTTAAATACCTAGTGCGTTTTATCACTCAAGATATTGTGCCACAGCCATTGCTTGAGCCTACGCTTAATCTAAGTCACTTAAGTCAGTGGTTTGGCGATTTAGTATCAGGTCAAATTCTACCAGGGATTGGGGCTAGCTTATTACTTAGTGTTAGTGCGTTGCTGTGTTGCGGCGTGATAGCGCTGTTAACTTGGCCGCTGGCCTCTAGAGCAATTCTTGGTCGTGGTTATATATTGGGGCACGGTTTATTAATCGTCATGCGCTCGACGCCAGAAATTATCCTGGCTTTTGTGATTATGCTAATCATTGGCCCGTCAATGCTGCCTGCAATATTGGCATTGGCCCTGCATAATGGCGCAATTATTGGTTATTTGTTGGCACATCGCGCCGATAAACTCCCGCGGCGAGTCGATCGACCTAACGGTTTAAATTTGTGGGCTTATGAGCTCCAGCCACAGATATATCCAAGCTTTATCAGCCTGATTTTCTATCGCTTTGAAGTCATATTGCGTGAAAGTGCCATTTTAGGGATGCTTGGGGTCACCACGCTCGGTTTTTATATTGATTCAGCCTTTGAAGCACTATTTTTTGATGTCGCCTTGATCTTAATTTTAGTGACCGCCGCACTTAATATGTTGGTCAATAGCATCTCACTCCGTTTAAGACGTTATTTAGCGTTAGATCGTATCCTAACCGCTTAATGTCCTTAAAATTTTTGTGATAAGTAAATAACACCACCGCAAAGTAGTAATTAGCAGTAACCAAGCCCGTAGTAGAGGTTTGGTTAGATAACTGTAGCGGTAAACTTCATTTGGATACTGCGACCTGTCGCAATCAGTGATTATGACGCTGGGGTATAGGTTTTATCACCTAGATTAGTCGCTTCAAGACTGATCATCATCATGTCATCGTCGCCAAAATAACTGCCGAGGGCTAAGTTAACTGTACCCCAACCAGCGAAATTTGACTCAATGCACCACTTTGCTAAAAAGGTGGCAGAAGGTATTTAACTTAGTATGTGTAATGCCTTTTTAGTTATTTTGGCCATTTATTCTCCGCTAATTATTTATCTACTATTCCTACTTAAAAATTTATTAGTAAATTGAGATGCTGCTTTATTAAGTTGGTTATTATTTATAAACATTAAAATATTTAATGCTTGCTCCTATGGTGAATCACTGTGATTAAAATAAATTCTTTATTAAATAACCTAGTTAGCTAGGTCATGATATTTATTATTAAATTGCTAAAAACCTAGTCTCTGTTATTTTAAATATAAAAATACAGAATTTCATTGACCGAAATTAAAAATAGTGGTTAAATTAAAAATCGGTATTTAAAGGGTATTAATAAATATAACGTAGTTGTATTTTAAGTATTCATTGGCGTGCACCGCAGTAAATCAGGTGTAGTAGCCTTATAGAAGAATCTAATTAGGACGTTAAAATGATAAACAGACATTTTGTATTATTGAACCAGAGCGACAATGTTTTTGTCTGCTGTGAGCAGTTGCTTGCAGGCGCTTCAACAACATTAGAAGAAGTCAGTGTCTCAATGAACGTTGATATAACGGTAGGCCATAAGATTGCTAGACAAGCAATTTCTCAAGGTGACAAAATTATTAAATATGGTGTGTCTATTGGCTCTGCAACTGAAGATATTGCCTTTGGTGACCATGTTCACATGCACAATATGAAAAGTGATTATATTGCCAGTCACACTCGTCAAAGTAGAGTAGGAGAAGAGTCATGAAAGGATATTTAAGAGCGGATGGCCGAAAAGGCATACGTAACATTATTTTAGTCACCTACTTAGTTGAGTGTGCGCATCATGTAGCCCGAGCTATCGTCACTGATAGTCCAAGTGACAATGTCCAACTCATTGGTTTTCCAGGGTGTTACCCTAATGAATACTCTCTGAAAATTATGGAAGGGCTTTGTACCCACCCTAATGTTGCGGGCGTATTAATGGTCTCTCTGGGTTGTGAAGGATTTAATCGAGAACAGTTATCTAATACCATTAAAGCAAGTGGTCGCCCCGTAGAAACGTTAGTTATTCAAAAGTCAGGTGGTACTAAAAAGACCATTGCTGCAGGTCTAGAGCGAGTACGTGAGCTAGTTGTTAGTGCTGAAGCGGTGGAATTAGTGCCTATGGATATCAGTGAACTCATGGTTGGCACCATTTGTGGTGGCTCTGATGGTACTAGTGGTATTGGCGCTAATCCTGCCGTTGGTCACTGTTTTGACAAACTTATTGAAGATGATGCTGTTTGTATTTTTGAAGAAACCGGTGAGCTAATTGGTTGTGAACAAATCATGGCTGAACGAGCCATTACGCCAGAGCTTGGTGTAGAGATCATGGCGTCGGTGGAAAAAGCCGAGAAATACTATACTAAAATGGGCTATGGCAGTTTTGCGCCAGGTAATGCCGAAGGCGGCTTAACCACCCAAGAAGAAAAGTCGATGGGCGCTTATGCAAAGTCGGGTAGTTCAAAAATCCATGGCTTAATTAAACCTGGCGATATACCAAGCCAAGGCGGTTTGTATTTAATGGATGTTGTGCCTGATGGTGAGCCAATGTTTGGTTTCCCTAATATTGTCGATAGTGCTGAAATTGTCGAAATGATCGCTTCTGGCTGTCACCTTACCTTATTTACTACCGGCCGCGGTTCAGTGGTGGGTTCAGCTATATCCCCCGTTATTAAGGTTTGTGCAAACCCTGAAACCTATGAAAACTTATCTGATGACATGGATATCAATGCCGGAAAAATTATTAAAGGTGAAGCTACCGTTAGCCAAGTGGGTGATGAAATATATCAAATGGTTAAGCAAGTTGCCCAAGGCCAGCAGACAAAGTCAGAAGAATTAGGTCATCAAGAGTTTGTTTTAACCTACAAAAAATTTGAAGGCATAGGCCCTTCTTGTTTACCCACTGTTAGATAGTTGAGTTTAAAAGCATGTTTAAAAAACGACAAATAGGTAAAACTAATTTAAAAGTTACTGAATTAGGGTTTGGCGCTGCTACCTTTGGTAATCTTTATCGTCCGATGCCAGATGCTGCTGCACAAGAAAGTATCACTAAGGCGATGGAGCTCGGACTTAATCAATTTGATACCGCGCCTTTTTATGGGTTTGGTTTGAGTGAGCGCCGAGTCGGTGATGCTTTAAGAAAATATAATGCAAAAGATTATGTACTGTCAACCAAAGTTGGCCGAATTTTAGAGCCTTGCGCTAAAGCTGAAGATAAATATGGCTTTTGCTCTCCTATGCCATTTGAACCTAAATACGATTATTCATACGACGGTATTATGCGCTCATTTGAGCACAGCATTCAGCGTTTAGGATTATCAAAAATTGATATCTTGTATATGCACGATATTGGCCGGGTAACCCATGGTGATGATCATGATCGTTTATTCAAAATTGCGATGGAAGGTGGTTATAAAGCTATGGACGAATTGCGTTCTCAAGGGCTTGTTTCCGCGATTGGTCTAGGGGTTAATGAATATGAAGTGTGTGAACAGGCTATGGATCACGGTTATTTTGATTGTTTCTTACTAGCAGGGCGTTACACCTTGTTAGAGCAAAAGGCCTTGGAAAGTTTCTTACCCCGTTGTCTTAAAGAAAATAGCTCTATTATCTTAGGTGGTCCTTATAACTCGGGCATTTTAGCCACCGGTGTTCGCCGCGAAGGCGTAGTGCCTCATTATAATTATCAGCCGGCCGATGAAACAATCATTAAAACAGTCGCCGCCATTGAAGATGTTTGCCAAGAGTTTAATGTTCCGCTAGCCGCTGCAGCACTGCAATTCCCATTAGCCCATCCGGCTGTAGTCAGTGTTATCCCAGGGTTAAGTTCAGCACATCGTGTCGAAACCACTGTTGAGCAGATGAATATTAATATCCCCAGTGAATTTTGGCAGACCTTGCAAGACATCGGCATCTTAAACCAAGACGTTCCTGTACCAGCAAATGTTGTGGTGTAATTTATGAAACGTATCGATGCACATCAACATTTTTGGCAATTATCTCGTGGTGATTATGAGTGGTTAACCCCTGAACTTGAGTGCTTGTACCGAGACTATTTACCTGAGGAGCTAGCGCCAATATTGGCAACCTCTCAGGTAAATAAAACCGTGTTAGTGCAAGCCGCGGCAACCACAGCAGAAACAGAATTTATGTTAAAAATTGCTTGTGAAGAGGATTTTGTGGCTGGCGTTGTTGGTTGGATTGATATGGAATGTGACAATGCACTGGCCCATTTAGAGCATTTTAGTCAAAGCCCTTATTTCAAAGGGATCAGACCAATGTTACAAGATATTGAAGATGTTAATTGGATGCTAAAAGCAGAGCTAGCGCCTGTTTTTGAACTGCTAATCGAAAAAGGTTTAACCTTTGATGCCTTAGTTTTACCTCAGCACCTAGATGCACTTTATACCTTGATAAAGCGTTATCCGGCACTCAAGGTGGTTATTGATCATGGTGCTAAACCTGGCATCAGCAATAACTCAAGCCCAGAGTGGTTTGAGAAAATAGCCTTAATTGCTTCCCAAACGTCTGCTTATTGTAAATTGTCTGGACTAGTCACTGAAGCTGAAAAAAATCCTCACCTTGACCAATTAGCCCCCTATATGGAACATTTGCTGGTTTGTTTTGGCGCAGAGCGTTTAATGTGGGGCAGCGATTGGCCCGTGGTTGAAACAAGCTCTAGTTATCAAAGTTGGCTTGCGCAAGTAGACACTTTTCTTGAGCCATTAACGAACACAGAACAACAATGTATTTGGGCAGAAACTGCCCAAAAATTTTATCAGTTATAACGACTACTAACTATTTAAAGGTTTTAACATGAATACAAAGTTTGAAGGTAAGTTTGCAGGAAAAGTAGCCTTAATTACTGGTGGCGGTAGTGGTATCGGTCAAAGCACTTCTTTAAAACTTGCAGAAGAAGGTGCTCATGTCTTGATTATTGATTTAGATCTTAAAGCGGCAAAAGCTACCCAAGACTTGATTGAAAAATCTGGTGGTAAAGCCAGTGTTTATCAATGTGATATTAGTAACTCTAGCCAAGTAAAAGAGGTTGTTGCCGGTATTCTGGTCGATAACGATATTGATATTTTGGTTAACAATGCGGGTATAGCCCATGTTGGCAACTTAGAAAACACTTCAGAAGATGACTTAGACCGACTGTATAACGTGAATGTCAAAGGTACGTACAACTTTATGTCTGCGGTTATTGGTTCGATGAAAAAGAAACAAAGCGGCGTCATTATTAACTTAGCGTCAGTGGCATCCTCTGTAGGCATTGAAGACAGGTTTGCTTATTCGATGAGTAAAGGTGCGGTCTTAACCATGACTTACTCGGTTGCTAAGGATTATATTAATGATGGTATTCGTTGTAATTGTATTGCTCCAGGCCGTGTACACACGCCATTTGTTGATAACTTCTTAGAGAAAAATTATCCAGACAATAAAGAAGAAATGTTTGAAAAGTTGTCTAAAAGCCAACCTATAGGCCGTATGGGCAAAGTAGAAGAAATTGCCGGCTTAATTGTTTATTTATGTTCAGATGAAGCTGCATTTATTACCGGCAGTAATTTCCCTATTGATGGTGGTTTTGTCACGCTGAATAACTAATAGCAAACCAATTAGTCTTTTAAACTTAGTCCTAGAGCTATAAATATAATTATAAGGTTCAACTATGAATAAGCCAAGTGCAGCATGTGCAGACAGTAATGAGTCTATTGTCGAAGAGGTCAACATGACAACAACAATCGAAACCGCAGGTGAGACTAGTAATCCGTCAAACGTTGCTAAAACCCCGATAATAGCGAAAGAGTATATCCTGCCTTTTATGCTCGTCGCTGCGCTTTTCCCGTTATGGGGTTTCGCTAACGATATTACCAACCCCCTGGTAAAAGCCTTTAAAGATATTTTCCTGATCAGTAATGCACAAAGTTCAATGGTGCAATTTGCCTTTTATTTAGGCTACGGCATCATGGCAATACCCGCTGCTATTTTTATTCGTCGCTTCTCTTATAAAGCGGGAATTTTATTAGGCTTAGCGCTTTACGCTATTGGCGCGTTATTGTTCCTACCGGCGAGTATGACCGCCCAATTTAACTTTTTTTTACTGGCTTTATGTGTTTTAACCTGTGGACTTGCCTTATTAGAAACTACGGCTAACCCCTATATTCTTTCTATGGGCTCACCAGAAACCTCGACACAACGTTTGAACCTAGCACAAGCCTTTAACCCTATCGGCTCACTTGGCGGTATGTTTGTTGCCTCCAACTATATTTTAAGCGAGCTTAAAGTTGAAGAGTTTCGCGCTGCTGAAAAGTTGGCACACCCTGAATACGCTGATTTATTACCTTCCGTGGCCGATGGTAAATTAACGCAAGCACTGGTTGATTTTTCTATTGCTGACCCTGTTGCCCATCAAGCCATGCAAGCTGCAGATTTAATAACTGTTCGTGGCCCTTATATCGTGATTGCCTCAGTAGTGGCTTTGTTGTTTGTATTGTTTTTATTCCGTAAATTACCTGACACCATTACCCATGATGAGCCGTTAACGGCTAAAGTATTAAAAGCAACATTTGGTCGTTTACTGTCTAATGCAAGATACCGTGAAGGGGTTATCGCTCAAGCCTTTTATGTTGGCGCACAAATCATGTCTTGGACCTTTATTATCCATTACGGTATGACTTCAGTGGGTTTAACTGCTGCAGAGGCGCAACAATATAATATGATTGCCATGGGTATTTTCTTGGCTAGTCGTTTTATATGTACTTTCCTACTGGCTAAAATTCGCCCTGGACAACTGTTACAAGTATTAGCGCTTGGCGGTATTACCTTATCGTTTGGTACCATATTTATTGGCGGCATGACTGGTTTATATTGCCTAGTCGCGACTTCAGCCTGTATGTCATTAATGTTTCCTACCATCTACGGCATTGCCCTTAAAGATACCGGAAATGATGCCAGTTTGGCTTCTGCGGGCTTAGTCATGGCTATTGTCGGTGGTGCTTTGATGCCACCATTACAAGGTAGCATGATAGATGGTGCTTCACTTATTGCGGGTATTCCTGTAGTGCAAACCTCATTTGTATTGCCATTAATTTGTTTTATTGTTATCGCGATTTATGGCTATAGAGCGCACAATATTCATAACGCATAATAATTTTATGGCAAACGTGCACAGCAAAATTTGCCGAGCAATAACTAGCAGTTTTAACTCCGGTTTAAAGCCAGTTTAGGTCAGGTTCAGCTTTCTTTGATGGGATAAGTTGGGCTTGGCCGCCATGTTTATGTTTATGTTTATGTTTAAGAGAGTTTTTTATGAGCAACCGTTACTGTTTTGCCCTAGATTTAAAAGATGAACCCGCGCTTATTGATGAGTATATAAAATATCATAGCCCCGATGGTATATGGCCTGAAGTACTCGATAGTATCAAAGTTGCGGGCATTGAAAAATTAGATATTTACCTCATTGGTAATCGATTATTTATGATAATGGATGTCAATAAAGGTTTTTCGTTTATTGCCAAAGCCGCAGCAGATCTTCAAAATGAAAAGGTGGTCGCGTGGGAAGAATTAATGTGGAATTTTCAGCAGCGCCTGCCTTGGGCACAAGGTAATGAAAAATGGCTGTTAATGGAAAATATCTTTACTTATGATGCGGTGTGCACAGCACCTAAATAGATTGATTCATACCCAAGCGACTTCTAGATGCAGGATTCAGCTGGAATTAGAAACGACTTTAGGCAAGGCATTGATTGAAGAGAATGGTTATTCCCTTATCGAAATCAATAACGATGGATAAAGCGTTTCTAAACCAGCCATTCTGGGATGTCTGAGTAAATCACATTCATCGTTGCGTATGTCATTAAGGAAATAACCATTAATGAAATACACGCCTTGATCATGAATCGCTCAGACATCCTGAAACGAGCATTTTGAAGTCGCTTGGGTATAAGGTTCCAACCTTTATGGGCTATGTGATAACTCACATAGCCCTTTTTTTGCCCCTTTACTGATGGCCTGTCGTGTACAGAATTTACCTTCGTTATCACATAAATAACACTGAAGTATCAAAAAATAAACTACAAAAAAAACAACAATGACATAAGGATAATGTTCAATGAAATACTCCCACTCTAAATTACTACTTTTACTGATGATAACTTTTCTTGCTATTCAGGCTGAGCCAGTACAGGCAAATATCATTAAGGCGCAACAAGCTTACCAACAAAAAAATTATCAGCAGGCGTTTGACTTATACCGACAAAGTGCTCATTTAGGAAAAGTTGATGCGCAGTTAAAAATCGCCGGTTTTTATGCCAGTGGTATAGGCGTTAAAGCTGATATGGTGCAATCTTATCTTTATCTAACCTTGGCTGGGGATCATGGCAACAATGTCGCTAAGATTAACCTCGAAACTATTTTTAATTCGTTAACCGCAGCAGAAAAGTCCAAGATTAAGGCCTTATGGCCAACGATGAAAGCTGAATATGGCGTTAGCGCCTTAACCGCTGGAATTTTACCTCAGCTAAAAAAAGGCCCGTTTTACTATAAAAGTGCCAAATTATTAGCCATATCAGGTAAAGCGACCAGCTCACGTTTTTCGCCAAGACGCAGTAAAATGGGCTCTGTTATTGTCGAGTTTGATGTCGGGAAAGATGGCAGAGTCAGAGATATTGAAATAGAGCAGAACTATTATATGGACCATGTTGGTGTTGCCAATATCATTGAAAAAGTCGCCCAAGCTGAGTATCAAGCAGCTAAAAAAATGAAGGGTAATAAATCAGCCCTTAAGTCATACCATCACCGCAGTGTTTGGGCACAGAGAGAAGTATCCAAGTCTTATGTCAAAAAGGTAGTGCCAAGATTTTATCGACATTTTAAGTCATTAACAAAATCAGCCGAAGCAGGTGAAAATTATGCTAAATATCAATTGGGCATGTACGCACTAGTGTATCCAGCACTTGAAATAGAAAAAACAAATTATGTTAATTATATTACTGAGTCAGCACGCGCAGGGGTAATTTCCGCTGAGCTTGAGTACGCGCAATTATTGTTAGAAGGGAAACGGGTCAAGCGAAACAATCCTAAAGCCATGCAGTACTTAGTGAGTGCTGCTCAATCAGGTCTTGCACGTGCTCAGTACAAATTAGCGCGACAATTACTGAGTGGCAGAGTAGTGCAGCGTGATGAGAAAAAAGCCTACTTTTGGTTAAAGCAAGCCGCTAACCAACAAGAGCCTTATGCAAAATATTGGTTGGCACGTTTATCCCTGATTGCCAAAGATAAAACAGTAAGAGATGCCAAATTAGCACAATCATTACTGCAGCAAGTCGCTGAGCAGCAAAGACACAATCCGAACTGGTTTTATTTTTCTGCCATTGCACAGTGGCAGTTGGACAATAATAAAGAAGCTAAAAATTTATTGGCGCAGGGCAGAACAAAGGCCGAGGATTATCAGTGGAATTTAACAAAATTTAACCGCTTAGCTAAGAAAATTTAATAGTCATTCCCAGAAATATTGTCTCGCTTATACCTATCAAGCAAAAGGTACGTACGATTGGCTGGTTTGCCAAAACAACCAGCAACATTCCATAAAACGTCTGGAAACTTTGCTACTAACACTGCTAAGGGCTTACCTAAAACGGCATTAGCGGGTTATGGTATTGTTTACCTGCCAACATGCAGTGTTTATGATGATTTACAGCGCGGTGATTTGTGCGCAATACTAAGCGATTATTAGCCTCGTTCTTTAGGTGTCTATGGGGTATATCCTTATACCCGTCATTTACCCAATAAAATGAAGAAGTTAATTGAACACATAAAATAAGGTTACGAACAACGTAAACACAGCTTTGAAAGCTTAACTTTTAACTTACTACAGATACATTAATTATCCTAAGTTCCCGATAGCCCTTATTCTTATCCCTGGGCCTAAACGATAAAGAGCAAAGTAAATGTTAACGATTGAAAACTTGAAACATCCAAAATTAAATATTGCTCATTGGCACGTGAGTCCAAAGCAAAACTGGTGTGTAATGGGCAGGAACGGCTCAGGTAAACAATACCTAGATATGTTGCTTAGCGGTGACTTACAGCCCAAATCGGTCGATAAAATGGCGATGCCGGCGGCTAAGAATGTTGCCGTGGTATCATTAGAAAAACAACAAGAAATTTACGAAAATGAATTAAAAATTGATGCCACTAATTTCATCGATAAAAATGATGTCGGCACCAAGGTTAAAGATTTTCTGCCCGTTGATAAGCTCAGTGATCCCTTAATCGCACTCTTTGGTTTGGCCAATGATATGGAAAAAGGTTACCGGCAACTCAGTACGGGTGAAGGGCGAAAAGTCTTATTATTACAAGCGGTTTTATCTCTCGTTGATCAAGAGGGCAATAAACTCATTGTCTGTGATAATCCATTTGATAGCCTAGATAAAGCATCCTGTATTGCCTTATCAACAGCATTAGAGCATTTGTCGAACAGACAAATAACTGTGCTGCTACTGTTGAGCAATCGCCAGGATATACCCCATTGGTGTACGCATATTTCCTTGATAGCACAAGGTCAATTGAGTGCTATTGGTCAATTAACAGAAAGTGAAACTGTTAGACAACTCGATGATTTTTTTAAGCCCGTTGTTGAACAAGATGGCTGGCCTGAGCCTTATCACAAACTGTCTGATTATCAGCAGTCTTATTTAGTGAAGTTAAATAATGGTAAGGTCAGTTATGGTGGTAAATCAGTATTTGAAAACTTAGATGTTACCATCAAACCACTGCAACATACGTTAATTACCGGTGCTAATGGCAGCGGCAAGTCGACTTTATTGCAATTGATCACTGGCGATTGCCCTCAGTGTTACAGTAACGATTTACATGTACTCGGCTATAAGAGAGGGTCAGGAGAGAGCATCTGGCAGTTGAAAAAACATATGGGCATAGTCAGTGCTGAATTACATCGACAATACCGAGTAAATAGCGACTTACTTACTGTAGTTGTCTCAGGATTCTATGATTCTATCGGTTTATATCAACAACCGGAGCAGCATAAAACAGAGTTGGCTCGTCAGTGGCTAAAAAAGGTCGGCCTGTTGCAGTACCAACACACAAGTTTTCAAAGCTTGAGTTATGGTGAGCAAAGGTTAGCGTTGATCGCTAGAGCGCTAGTTAAATCCCCGTACTTATTGATTTTAGATGAACCAACCCAGGGATTGGATGAAGTAAATCGACAACGGGTGCTGAACTTTATCACACATTTAGAAAGCCAGCGTCACAGCACCATGTTATTGGTGAGTCATCGAGAAGATGAATATTTGCCGTTATTTAAACAGCGCATCAGCCTGTAAATTGCTAGCGTTTAGACAACTGAACGCTAGCTCAATGTAGTTCAGGTTAAAAATGAGCGCTTAATTCTCTATTGTTAAGTATCTAAAGTTAATTCTCTAAACCATGTACACAACGTAGTAGCGTTTCTTCTGCGCTATCTAAATGTTTTTCCAAGCTCATAATAGCGCCGGCGGTATTATGAGTAATCAAGTTGTTTAATAAATCAATATGCTCGTGAACGGCAACGGTAAAACGTTCGAGTTCACCGGTTTTATCCCATTGGTAATGGTAATGGCAAACAAATGAGACAATATCGAAAAACTGACTGGTGAATCTATTCTTGGTACTTTTTTGAATGATATAGTGTAATTCTCTGTCCATATCAGGAAACTCGAGATAACGATTTTCCATGTCAGCACCAATTTCTTCATGTTTGGCTAATAACCGTCGAAGCTCTTGCCAAACGATATGCTCTTTAGGGAATTTTAATAATTCAGTTAGGGCACGCATTTCAACCATTTGTCGAAATGATATTAATTCACGGGCAAAATCTTCATCAAATTTAACCATTTTCCAACGACCACGAGGGATTTTTTCAATCAAGCCATTATTTGAAAATTTAATTAAAAATTCCCGCACCGTTATGGTCGTACAACCTGAACTCTTGGCTAAACTTAATTCTGAAAATCTGTCACCAGGCAAAATTTTACCGGTATGAATAAGATTGAGGAAATACTTCTCTATTTGTACATCCTTAGTGGAGTTGCTGTTTTCAATATCAAAGTAATCTTGTGCCGTTGGTTGACGCAGCACTACTTTATGTGGGCCATCTCTTTTAATGATGTCAGCGTCACATAAGTGCTCAACGGCCACTCTTACAGTGGTCCGGCTAATATTGAGTGATTTAGTTAACTCAATATCGTTAGGGATTATGACTTGGTCATCATCTAAATCATCTATTAATTTCAAGATGCTATTAATAGTCTTTTTAATTAAGTAGGTTTTCTTACTCACGGTGGTCCCTTTATCTTTCATTACACTTTAATAACATAAAATCACTTGTTGTTAGCGGTATTTCGTTATAAAAAAGTACATGTTCTTTTCCATAGTGACAATTTAAATGACTTTCACCTTATAGGCAACAATTTAGTGCTATTGAGCCCTAAACAGTCGTATTTCCCTTGTTCTTGTTTTGTTTGAATAAATTTTAAAGAGGTGAAAATAAATACTTATTAACCTTTACATTTCATTACACATTGGTTAGCTTCTGTATTATTAAATATAAAAACACATTTAATCGATAACTATAATAAATGATAAAAATCATAAATTAATGCATTTGGGGGAAGTATGAAGCAACTACCGAGTAAAAAACGACTGGTTATTGCATGTGCACATGCAATGGCTTTAATGTTTGCGCAGCAGGCTATTTCAGCAGAAGAGCCGGCAAAAGATAAATTAGTGACGTCAGCAAATGATAACGCTGAGCAAATAGCTAAAAAACAGCAAACTATTAAAGATAGTGACAACCTTGAAGTAATTGAAGTCACTGGCTACCAAAGTTCAATTGAAAAAGCCTTATCAAGAAAGCGGAATGCCAATGGTGTTGTTGACGCTATTATCGCCGAAGATATAGGTAAAATGGCCGACTCGAATGTGGCTGAAGCTATGCAACGAATGACAGGTGTTTCCATTAACCGTGAAGGTGGTGAAGGTACTACGGTGAGTATTCGTGGTTTAGGCCCTGAAATGAACCAAGTATCGTTAAATGGCCAAGTTATTACCGGCGGTAGCGATGGTGGTGCGGTTAGCTTTGATACTATGTCTGCCGATATGCTTAGTTCCATTGAAATAATTAAAACCCCGAGTGCTAGTACGGAAGAAGGTAGTTTAGGCGGAAAAATTAATCTTAATACCGTGCGGCCTTTAGAACGAAAAAATGCTTCTTTTACCGGACAAGTAAAGGAAAATTATAATGATTTAGCCGATCAAGTTGATCCTAGCGTACAGTTAAACTACATAGACCAATTTCTTGATAATAGTTTTGGTATTGCTTTTGGTACAACTTATGAACGTCGCCGTAGCCGTACCGATCAAGTAGGCACTTTTGGCTGGGCCGGTAGTGAGTTTACTCATGACACCGATGGCCGTTTATATATGCAAGACGATGCGGAAAATATCTACCGCTTCGATCAATACGGCGCTAACGTATATGATTATGATGGCTCAGCGTCTGACGTCTCTTTAGATAACCTAACCGAAGCCTCCCAGTTAGGTTATATCCCGACGATATTTAATTCCAGTTATTCACTACAAGATCGCATTCGAACAGGCGCTAACTTAACGCTTCAATATAGACCGAGCGATTCTTTAGACTTCTATTTAGATGCCTCACACACCCAACTTGATACCACTCGCACTAAAAGTATCATTCGTAATAGTTTTACTAAGGGTGAAAAAGGTTTACTTGCCGATGATGCACTGAATTTATATTCGGGAGCAGAAATTGACCCTGAGAGCCAAACGGTTACAAATTTGGTCAATTATAAAGGCGGTCGTAACCAAACGTTCCAAAGTCAGCAAGAGATCACCAATACTACGGTCGCTAATTTAGGCTTTGAATATGACCTTGATGTATGGAGTGTTTCTGGGCGATTAGGGTATTCTAAAACTACCCAAGAATGGCTTGATGATAATCGTTTTATTTTTGCAAGTTATAAATCATTACATGGTTATTCCTTAGAAGATAATCCAAAAATCCCTGAATATTCATGGATGTCTCGTACGAGTACAGGTGTGCCATTAGACGGACATCCAGTAGAGCACAGTGTCGTAGACAATCCATATGGCGATCAATTAATCGATGGTGTTTGGTATAACTCACCGAACTCAGCGCATAATCCATTATCTCAGGTTTGGAACAATGAGCGTGACCTCGATGACTCAACGATAACCGCGCAGCTCGATGCTAAGTATTTACTTGATTCTAACCACTTATCGGCAATTAAATTCGGCGTTAAATATACCGATAGAGCGATGACACGTTATCAAGTTGAAAACCTTTTAAGTTTGAGTAATGCTGACAGTGTGCTCGAACCATTGAAAAACACCATTTATTTAGATGACGGTGCCCACGCAGTAGATTTTCCGGTAGACAACTTTCTTGGTGGTGAAGGGCTTAGCTCAGGTGCCACTCAAGGCGCTGTAACCAATTGGGCTTTTGGTGACTTTAACGAAATTAATAATACCTTGTTATCTGCTTATAATACCCTTGGCCTGAATGCCAATGTAGGTGCAGCACCTGCGGCGAGTGTCAGCGAACTACCATGGCAAGTGGATTTTCGAGAAAGTTATCAAGTTGATCAACAATTTTTAGCTGGTTATGTACAGGTGGACGTGGACACTCTTGATGGCAGCCTAGTGGGGGATTTTGGTGTTCGTGTTGTGCAAACTAAAAATCAGTCCTCAGGGTTTGGTGGCTCAAAAATAACCACTAATGCATGTACTTATATCCCAAGTAGCTTTGATGAAAGTGCATGTAAAGCTGAGTTCTTATCTATTGATACCAAACATGATTATACCGAAGTATTACCTACGTCAAATTTCCGTTATCTACTGACTGAAAATTTGATAACTCGCGTAGCCATCGGTCGAGCCATGGCTCGACCGACTATGCAGCAAATAGCACCCTTTATGAAGCAAAATGTTGCTACTAATTCTCCGCAAAATTCAAATCAACGTCAAGGCAACCCTTATTTAGACCCCATGACCGCGTGGCAATATGATTTAGCCATAGAATGGTATTTCGAAAAAGGTGGTTTGTTATCAGCGGGGCTGTTTTATAAAGATATTGATAGCTTTATATATAACAGTACAGAAATTATTGCGCAGCCATTACTTGATATTCATGGCAACGAATACCTTGTTGATTATGGTGAAGAGAACTTAGAGCCGTTAAGAACATATAAAAATATTACCGTCGTTAACGGTGAATCCGCTTCAATTTTCGGCCTAGAAGCCAGTTACTCGCAAAGCTTTGATCAACTACCCGGCCTTCTATCAGGTTTAGGTGTGGCCTTAAATTACACCTATGCCGATTCAGAAGCCACTTATCGTGGCTCAAATGAGGAAGGTGAAGAGATCTTTGTGGATACCGCTTTTCAGGGACAGTCAAAGAATACTTATAACACCACCTTATATTGGGAAAAATACGGTCACTCTATGCGTTTAAGTTATAACTATCGCACGGAATCTTTGTATGAACCAATTAGCTCCGGTACCCAAGATCAGATTTGGTCAGATGCTTATGGACAATTAGATTTTGCCGCACGTTTCAAAGTGAGTGACAGTTTAAGCTTTGGTTTTGATGCGATTAATTTAACCGATGAATCAGCCTATAGATTTCATACCAATGCTTGGGATGGCAACCCTGTGGACACGAATGTTTATGAAAACCGTTTAGGTACTTACACCATGACCGGTAGAACATTTCGTTTCACAGTAAATGCTAGGTTTTAATGCTAGGCCTTAAAGTTAGGCCTTCATGCTAAGTTTCATGAAAAATAAAACTTAGCCAGTTAAAGCAGAAAGCAAATAACAAAGCGCTTTATTGCCTGATGATCTTGTTAGACCAAAGGGCAATAAAACACCATAAATAAATGTAAATAAAGGGGAGCCATTATGAATGCTCACTTATGTTTAAAAAGAACAAAAATAGCAGCAGCATTGTTGTTAGCACTACCCGTTAGTTTCGTTACTAGTTTAGCGACTAACCATGTTAACGCTAAAGAAGCGGTATTTTTAAATAATTCAATACAGCAAGATGAATTAGTTAACGCCGGCAAAATTATAACTAAAGATAATAATGATGACGATGTAATCACCTTAGGGGTTAGCTCAACGGCTAAAGCGATTAAACAAGCTATAGTACTTGATGCAAATAATGTCGTTTATTCAGCTTACATATCAGACGATGATGATAAAGCCTATGTAATGAAGTTAGTTGATAATGTCTGGGTTTCTGCCAATCCGGAAAATACTACCGGTGCAGTTTCAACGGTGGAGTTATTAGCAAAGAAAGATGAAAAAAATGCCACCATCGTCAAGAATAGTTCCCTAGCACTTGCTATGGGCACTAATAATGAACCTCATCTTGCCTATGTCGATGAAAACGGTGCCGTGGTTATTGAAAAGTTGGCGATTGATGAAAATGGCATGGCTACCTCGTGGCAACAAGTTGCTAAAACTGATGGTGTATCGGCACAATTCCTTCGTTTTAAATTAGATTCAAATAACAATCCTTATGTGCTGTATGGCGCTGGCGGTGGCTCTACAGCCAATGTAACTTTGGTTAAATATGATATCGCTGGCAGTACTTGGTCGACTATTGGTGACCGTGCTATTACCAGTGTTAAGTCTAAGGGCAGTGTTGCCCAGGCAAGCTTTGCTTTAAACTCAGCCGATGTGCCGTATCTGGCCTTTAACAATGGTACTTTGGGTTTAGATAACAATAAGGTTTATGTACAAAAACTAGTTGATGATATCTGGACTACAGTAGGAACGCGCACCAGCTTAGCAACCAATTCAGGTGTAGGCCAATCGATTCGTGCCCTAGAATTTACCGTATCGAAAGATGACGTGCCGTATGTCTTGGCAGAATCGTTTGCTACACGCTTGTCGGTGGCTAAGTTTACTTCAGACAATAATGAAGATGACTGGCAAGTTATTGGTGGTCAGAAAATTAACGTACCCTTTCAAACCGGTGGTTTTTCATCAATACCCGCAGATATAAAAATTAATGTTGATGCTCAAGGTACGCCTTACATCGTTTATCAAGATATCAACTCCCGTGATGCGCTACCTAAAAACCGCATTCGTGTGCTTCGCCTTGAAAGTTTGTTAATTGATGGCGAGTTAACCGATGTTTGGCAACAAATGGACATTGGCGACGATATTATCGTACCTACCAATAGTTATAGCCATAGATATAATGATGTTGTTTTTGACTCGTACAACCGAGCTTATGTGACTTATCAAGATGTTGGTGGCAGCAGTAAAACCAAGGTATTGCGCGCCGATGTTGAAAATAATACCAACGATGAAATGCTTTTCACCCTAGATGAACGCTCTGCGGACACTAAATACCTAGGCGGTCTTGGCCGTTTTGATGTTGAAACTGATTCGCCGGTTACCCTTGAATTAGTTGATTATGATGATATTCAAGACGATTTAAAAACCGCTGATTTATTTGAAATTGACCCGGTAACTCATGAACTTCGTTTAAAGTTTATTGACGACGGGCGTTACAGTAACGGTGAAGACGATATACAAGCCAATGATGGTATTAATGACAATGTTGGTTATTTTGGCGTGCCAAGTTATCGCTTTAAAGTAAAGGCAACTAATGCCAGTGGTGTTAGTGGTGAATTGCCAGTAAGAGTTGAATTTCAAGAAGTTGAAGAGTTTAAAGATAGCAGGCCTTTTGAGTTTAAAGTATTTCCTACTTGCCCTGATACCGGCTGTGCAATCAATATAAATGAAAATGAAGTAATCCCGTTTGAAGCGATTAAAAGTAAAATTGACCACTTTGAAGTAACGGGTACTTTACCCGATGGCGTTACCGGTTTTGATGCCAGTGGTTTTATTACAGAAACTGAAGTTGACGGTGAAGTACAAATTCAACAGGGCAAGGTCAGTTATATTTCTGGTGGTACCGGACAAGCTGAAAATGAAGTAACAAACTACCCATTAACGCTCACCGCTTACCCCAATGACAGTGCCGCTGGCTCAGATCCTATCTCATTAGATATTGTTATTACGGTCAGTGATATTGAAATGAATGTGGTCTTTAATGGTGAAATTGATGCGGAAAATCCTGAAGTAGAAGTACCGCCATTAACGCCAGCGCAAGCTTATTCAACAATACTTAACGAAAAAGTTGCATACAGTGTAATACCCGATACCGCCATTGCTTTGCGTACCTTTACCATAGAAAACAAACCTGAATGGATGCAACCATTTGATGAGTCAACAGGTGAACTCACGGGCACACCAAGCTATGAGCAGTCGGGAGAATACAGCGGTATGATCACCGGCCATGGTTTTGATGGTGAACTGGTGGATTACCCATTTACCATTACGGTCGAACATGTGCCATTAAACCTTGTGCCGGTGTTTGTTAATGATGTATTTCAAGATGCCTATTTAAGTACCGAAACCAATGAACAAGATGATCCCAATACGCATAATGTCAATGAAAATCTTGATATCTCCATAGCGAACATAACCACAGTCGCTGAAGATAAAAAGTATGAGTTTACCCCTAAAGGGGAAGCTGGAAAGTCTTTTTCAATTGAAGGTATACCTTCATGGGCTGTTTTTGACCCTGATATAGGTTTGGTTTCTGGCACACCAAGTTATACCGACGAAGGTAACTATAGCTTTACCATCACAGGTTATGGTTTTAATGGTGAAGCCCCAGAAAGTGTCACGGTTGATCTAACTGTTGAACATACTAATGCGCCACCAACCATTGAACACATTGAAAATTTTACTACCGAAGAAAATAAAGCCATTTCCATTAATTTAATGGCTTATGTGCCAGCAGTCGATGTTGATGGTGATACGGTGTTTTTAGTGCCAGATAGCGTGCAGATTGTTGCCGATAAAGATGGCGAGTTGGGTATAGGTGAGTTAACGCAAACACAAAATGGCTTTATCTATACACCTGCTACTGGTGATAGGTCTTTAGTTATATTCGAATTTGCCGTATCCGATACCAACGGGGAAATTTACTACGTTAAAAACAAAGATCTACCTAGGGTTGGTATTAATGTACAAGCCTATGAAAACCAATCTATTGAGCAAACATCCACCGGTGGGTCATTTGGAGGAGCGCTATTAGCCTTCTTCGGATTAATATTTGGTGCACGTTTATCTAAGAGGAAAGTCTAATGAAACTTTTTACTGCAACTAAAATGATAAGTGCACTCACCGTGAGCTTATTGATTGCCAATTCTGCTTATGCAGCCCCAGCTAAGAAAGAAAATCCTTGGTATATACAAGGTAACATCGGTGTTGTTTTTGAAACGGATTCAAGTAAGCAATCTTTGCAAGACTTAACGGCACTTGGACATGAGGTGACTTCTATTGAGGTTTTAACACCACACAACAGCATACAGTTAGAGCTTGGTTATCAGTTGACGGAACATTTCGCTTTGACTGTTGGTTATATTGACTTTGGTGATGTTGAATACAATGTCAGTGTTAACAGTAAATACACAGACGATTTGATCAAAGATATCGCTAAAACAGGACCGAAATATGGCAATGGTAATACTTTTGGTGTGGTCTACAGTTATGAGCTTCTACCAAGCTTAGTAGCCTCTGTTGATGCGGGTGTATTGTTTTTAGAAAGTGAATACCAGGTGACATTAAACCTTGGCTCAAACCAAACGCCCATTTATTACACCCAAACAACCAGTGAGAGTTCGACAGAAAAATATGGCGGACTTGGCTTAAGTTACTTCTTTGATAAGTTTGAAGTCGGTGGCTACTACCGCTATTACGATATAAACGGTGTTGGCTCGCAATGGGCGGGTATTCGTTTAGGTTATCACTTTTAAAACGACTTAAATTTAGCGCTGGTCGAACTCATGGCCAGCTCAATATTGAACATATTCAGTTTAAACAATTGGCAATTAAAATAATGACAGCATTAGCTGCTATATAAGCCAAATACAATAAGCGTTAGGGGACAAACATGAGTACTAAATTTCCATACAAGTACAACAAATTAGCGGCAGCCTTATTTATAATGGCGCCAGTTGCTGTGGCCAATGCGGCAGCACCCGTGTTTATAAAAAATAGTGTATTAGAGAGTGAATTAAAGGTACTTTTTAATCCTAAAAATGCAAACTCTGAACATATTTCGATAGCAGTTGATAGCCAAAACAGCATTTTTACTTCCTATCAAAATGCGGTTAAATCGGCAGATATCGTAAATGTATCAAAATTCTCGCAGGGGCAAGTAACAGCTTTAGGTGAACAATCAAGCCAAGCAACAGCTAATACCTTTACACAAATTCGTGTCAGTAAGAAAGACGATAGCTTGGTGTTAGCCTTTGTTGAAAAGGGTAATTTAATTGTTAAAACCAGTGCCGATGGTCAAGTTTGGCAGGAAGTTGCCAAACAAGCAGTTACCGCAACGTCAAAGTCAGTGAAAATGGAATTGGATAGCGAAGGCACACCTTATATTTTACATGCTGGTAGTGATGGTAAAACCAACATTTATAAATTAAATGGCACTAGTTTAGACCTTGTCCTTGGCCCTCTGGTGGTACAAACAAACACCACAGTTACTGTTGCCGCTGATATAGCGATTAATAGCCAAGATGAACTCTATGTGGTGTATCGCCATTTTAACACAACACATGCTACTAAAATCAAAAACAGAACCTATATCGCTTTTCAAGACGACATGGGTGAATGGCAACATATAGAAGCTTTATCATCACCACCTACATCGATATCTATACGTACTGTATTCGATGCCAATGATGATTTGCACCTGCTAACCTTCGGTTATAATGGCCCAGCTAGTGGCGGCATGTGGAAACTTGGCGTTGATAGTTCTAACGCGCTAGAATGGTCTCAAATAGGTAATGACATTGCCTTTCCGCTAGCGGAATCTTATGGTACCAAGCAAGTTGGTAGCAACTTGATCGATTTAGCGTTTGATAGTCAAAATGTGCCTTATATCGCGTTTCAGCAAATGAACAATGACACGACGAAAAAACATGCACAAATGGCGACCTTGATCAACAATGTTTGGACAGAAATACCGTACGATTATGCTAGCGTAACGAAAACCGGTTCTGACCCTCTACAAACATCTCATAATTCTATTGATATCACTATCGACAGTTACGATCGGCCATTATTGATGTTACGATCTGGGGGGACTGGGCATAATAATTACCCCTATGTGCTGCGCGCAAACTTAATTACTTCAGATAAAACTGTCTCTTATAGTCTTAACGAAGGCGAAACGGCTGTTGGCAAGTTAACCGCCGATGACGC
Organism: Colwellia piezophila ATCC BAA-637; assembly: GCF_000378625.1. Lineage (GTDB taxonomy): Bacteria > Pseudomonadota > Gammaproteobacteria > Enterobacterales > Alteromonadaceae > Colwellia > Colwellia piezophila. Next base: position 468,771 of record NZ_KB905160.1, read on the forward strand.
CGATGGTGATGCCATTACCTATGCGTTAACAGGTGCAGATCACGAGTTATTTACTATTGATGCGACGGGCGAAATTAGCTTTAAAGCCGAACAGGAAATTTCTTCGAAAGATTTAGAATATTACCTGACCGTTTCGGCAACGGCTAATAGTGACACCACCGAGCAAGATATTACAATTACCCTGATTAATAATCCAGCCAATGATAGCCCTGATACTGATGGTGATGGTATTAAGGATGACGTTGATCCCGATGACGATAATGATAAGTACTTGGATACTGATGAAATCGCTGCTGGCTCTGACCCGCTAGACAAGGATGATAAACCACTTGATACTGATGGTGACTTCATCTCGGATGTTACCGATACTGACGATGATAATGATGGCTTGTCTGACCTTGAAGAAGCAGAGTTAGGAACTGATCCGCTTTTAGTCGATACCGACGGTGATGGTGTTAATGATAAAGCGGAAGTGGATGCGGGCACCGATCCTACTGTTGCCGATACTGATAGCGATGAAGATGGTGTCAGTGATGCTACTGAGGAAGTAGACGGTACAGACCCACTTAAACCTGATACCGATGATGATGGTTTGACTGATGGTGAAGAAAAATCATTTGGCTCTGACCCACTTAACCCTGATTCAGATGATGATGGTTTAACTGATTTCGTTGAGTACGGCTTAGGCACTAACCCTAATTCAGTGGATTCAGATAATGACGGTATTGATGATGCTGATGAAGTCATCATCGCTGATGATGGCACAATTACTTTTATCACCGATCCCAATGATGCCGATTCAGATGACGACGGTTTAACTGATGGTCAAGAGCTAACTCTAGGAACCGATCCGAATAATTCTGATTCAGATAATGATGGTTTGACTGATGCACAAGAAGTGGCTTTGCAAACTAACCCTAATAATCCTGATTCAGATAATGATGGTTTGACTGATGGCCAAGAAGTGGCTTTGCAAACTAACCCTAATAATGCTGACTCAGATGGTGATGGCTTAAATGATAGTGTTGATGTTGTTTGTCCTTTAACTGCTGGTGATTGTACCGAGCCGAGCTTCCCTGAAGATGAACTGGTCATTAGTTTCGATGCCACAGATCATCTAACAAATATCACCGCTGACATGATTGCCGACAAAATAGTCGCTTTAAATATTGTGGTTACCGACTTACTTGATGATGATATTGAAATAGCAAAAGAGCATATTAGCTATAGCAAAGTAGAATTTAGCGAAGAAGAATTCAGCTCAGGTCAATATAATAATCTTATAATCTTAACGGTAACCGACAGTGAAGATTTTACGGTCACTAAACCCGTTAAGTTACATATTAACCCCGTAGTTAAAATTAACTCCAGCTTAGCGGTTGAGCCAGGTCAAACTCAAGTAGAAATACCACTGAGAGTGCTAGGTGCTATTCCAACGGATTCAAGCCAAATTAACTATAGCATTGATGTGCAAGGTGTTGTTACTGAAGGTTCACTGACGGTTACTGCCGCTATATCTGCATCTGAAGCCAGCAATGGTGAGGTTATAGAAGGTTCACCGCAAGTTGTTGAAAGCTTATTTATTGAAATCAGCGAAAATGCGGTGCACGGTGAAGAAATTGTTATTACTTTACTTAAATCTGAGCATGTCAGTATTTTAGCTAATTCTCAGTTAGCGGCTAAAGTCATTGCGGAAAATAAAACACCTCGGGTGAGCTTAGTTTTACAACAAGAAAGTGCAGTAGGGCTAGGTGATTATGAAACAGTAAGTCGTATTACACCCTCTTTAGGTTATGTCAAAGTAGTTGCCGTTGTTAAAGATGTTAATGCGCTAGATGAACATGATATTAACTTTTCTGTCAGCAATGATTTATTGGTTAATATTCCGGATGCAAACACCGAGTCTACTCTAGAAACTGAAACTGAAACTGAAACTGAAGTTATAGTTGATGAACATGATTATATTCAGAAAACCTTTGTATTTGACGCCTCAAACCTAGACCCTCTTGATTATCAAATCAGCGTTAGTGTTACAGAAAACAATACCAACGATTTATATCAAGCCAATGCTTCAATATTATTGCCGGTAGATAAGTTTGTCGCTGATGCTACTTTAATGATTGACTCTGATCAGGATGGCATTGCCGATGTGAATGAGTTTTCAGGTTTTGAAAATGATAACAGTCGACTTTATTTTGCCGGTGGCGACACTAACATTAAACGAGTCGATAGCTCAACGGGTAGTGGTGCTTTAAGGGTTACCGAAGGTTTGTCTTTTAAGTTAGGCCAGTTTGCTCAAGCTAAACTGCAGCGTAAAGCAGACGGCTCGGTTATCAGTGGCACAACGGCTCAAACCCCTAATTTACCACCAAATTCTGACGGTTTAATAAGCATTAACGATGACATAGAACAAAAATTCAAAAATCCATTAACCACAGTCACTAACTTTATTGTTGAGGGCTTAGCGGTTAATGGAGACTCTGTTTCGATTGTTATGCCATTAATTAATGTCGTTAAACAAGTGCAGATTGATGAAGAAGGTAATCCTGTAGTTAATGATAAAGACGTTGTTCAATATGAAAATATCATTACAGATGTCACTATTCCGACAGGTGCAGTGTATCGTAAATATACTCCGCAAAACGGTTGGTTTACTTTTGCCGAAGATGAAAACAATAGTTTAGCCTCGGCGATGAAAGATGAATTTGGTAATTGTCCAATACCGAGTGCAGCGGAATATTATGATGCTGATGGTCAAGCAAACGGCTTAGTTGCGGGTAACCAATGTATTCAATTAACCATTGAAGATGGCGGTCGTAATGATGCTGATGGTATGGCTAATGGTAGTGTTGAAGATCCTGGTTTCTTGGCGACACAAGATGAGAATAGAGCGCCGACAATAGATTCACTTATCCCTGTGTCAGCTGTATCGGGTGAAAATGTCTCTATTAGCGTTGTTGCCTCAGATGCAGATGAAGATGAACTTAGCTATCAATGGGTACAGCTTGGTGAACAGACGGTAAACATTGACGATGCGAGTGGTAAAACCATTAACTTTACCGCGCCAATTGTCTCAGAAACTACCATTTTATCTTTTGCTGTTACTGCTATTGACTCAGCGGGTGCTAGTAGTGTTCAACAGCAAGTAGAGCTAACCGTAACTTCTGTGGTCGCTGATAAGCCTGAGGGAGATCAGCATAGTAGTGCTGGCTCGTTTGGCTGGTTACTCGCTTTTACAAGTTTGTTTGGTTTATTTCGACGTAAACGCAATAGTTAATAGCACATTGAAGCCGTTAATTAAAAACCAGCATTTGCTGGTTTTTTTATGCCGGTGATATCGGATGTTTTTAATAGAGCGGCAGTAGTTAGTAATCAATTTTTGTTGTCTTGTTATAGGTTAAGTGTACAAATGATGGCGGTAGTGAATGATTTGGTTTTTATTGTTTTTTTGATGGCGTATTGATGGTTTTACTACTTTTTATCAATACTGCTCAGTGTTCTTATGGGTAAGTAATAATAGGTAGCTATTGTTTTTCAAGGTAAATTAAAATTTTCACAATATCAATTGATGTATGTTTATATATAATGTAATCTTTATTGTGTTTAGGTATATTAATATAATAAAATTTATGGGGAACATATTATGAATAAATTATTACTAATCACTGCAGGTGCTCTTACGCTGATATCAACGATTACTCTCGCTAATACCGGTCTTGAAAAATCGATAGATACACAAGTAAACCGTGCAAATGAAGAAATAGTTGTCATTGAAAGCTTTAAAAACTGTGTCAAAAAATCAAATGACGGTGCCGATATCAAGGCCTGTCATCAAAGTAAAAAAGTTGAGATGAAACAATTGTGGGCCGCTCGCGCTAAGAAGTAGGGCATATAGCTCAATTTTGTAAATCCGTTTATTTAGCGGATTTTTTTTGCCTAAAAATTATAAAAAAATGATTACAAGTATCGATGTTGTCGATATTTCATCCAATGGCTAAGGAAAAACTAAATGAAGTATCGTGACATGTTAATAATGAGCAGCCTGTTTTTGACTGCATGTGGTGGCGGCGAAGAAAGCTCACCGCCTGAGCAAGCTGTTGATAGAACCGTACCGATAATTACGGTAATTGGCAGTGCAACGGTGGACATATTTCAGGGACAAAGTTACCAAGAACCTGGTGTAACTGCTTTTGATGATGTTGATGGTGATATAACCAGTGCCATTATTAACAATGTTTCTGCCCTTGATATTAATACCATCGGCCAATATAGCATCCATTATAGTGTTACCGACCAAGCAGGCAATCAAGCATCTGCCAGTCGCACGGTTAGGGTGATAGCACAAGGCGAAATTGATAGTGCAGCGCCGCTAATTTCCTTAGTGGGTAATAACCCACAGCAGTTAACGTTAGGTGAAGCTTACCCTGAGTTAGGAGCGACAGCGGTAGATGAACGCGATGGTGATATGAGTAACAATATTGTTATTGACGCCTCAGCGGTTAACAGCGATAGCATAGGTAGTTATGAGGTGAGTTATACCGTACATGATGCCGCCGAAAATTCTAGCGTAGTAACCCGTGTTGTTAATGTCGTCGCTGCGGGTCTTCTCGATAGCAGTGCCGCTATTATTTCCTTATTGGGTGTTAATCCACAACAGTTAACACTAGGTGAAACGTACCTTGAGCTCGGCGCAACAGCACTTGATGAGGTTGATGGCAATTTAACAAATAATATTATTATTGATTCATCAGCACTGAACAACCAACTCGTTGGCAGTTATCAAGTGAGCTACACCGTCAGCGATAAAACCGGCAATACAGCGGTTACCAACCGTACTATTAATGTTGCTGCTGCCAATGACACAACCCCTGTTCTTTCTTTAATTGGCTCAAATCCCCAACAGTTACTGCAAGGCCAAACATATACGGAACTTAATGCTACCGCGTTTGATCAAATTGAGGGTGATATCAGCGATATAATTACTATTGATACGAGTGCTGTTGATATGCAAACCGTTGGTCATTACCGCGTGATTTATGCTGTGGTTGATAGTGCCGGCCATGCTGTTAGCGTGCAACGCGAAGTTCAAGTAATTGCCCCTCAGTTGCACACAACCGCCTTGTCGGATTTAAGTTATGTCTCGTCGGGTGCTGCTGATTTTACGGATATCGCTCTTGATAGTTTTGACAACGCTTATATAGTATTTCAAGATCAATCGAACGCTAATGTTACTCGCATAAAAAAGCAAGTTGCAGGTGTCTGGCTAAATTTGGGTGATAATGATGGTATTTTATCTACCCAAGCTGCGAGTTATCAACAAGTTGCTATTGCTAGTGATGATACCGTTTACACTGCCTTTATAGAAAACAACCAAGTTAAGTTAACGCGATTAGTAACAAATAATTGGCAAAGTTTTACTGCACCTACTATTACCGGTAATGTTGACTCATTACAATTTGCTCTTGATAGTCAGGATGTTCCTTACCTACTTTATGGTCAAGCCTCGGTTTTTTCCCTAATCAGTTATCAAAATAATCAATGGCAATCAGTGGGCAGCAGTTCGTTTAATGTTGGCAAAGTAGGTGCCGATTACGTTATTGACTTTGTGCCTTCTTCAAGCTCATCCATTGCTTTAAGTTATCGCAACTCCGATGATGCTAATAAAGCGGCACGAACAGTTGTTTACGATGGCAACGTTTGGCTAGCAACTTCAGGTTTAGGCTCAGGCTCGTCTATTTCATTAACATCAAGCAGTGAGGGGGACTTTTATGCTTTCAAAGTGTGGTTTTCTAATACTAAAGGTAAGGCTGCTGTTTATAAGCTAATGGGCACTCAGTGGCGTGTTATGGGTGAACAAGGCTTTAATCATGTATTAACCGAACATGGTATTAACGAAGCAGGTACTCCTATCAACACTGACATTGTTGTCAATGATGTTGGTGATATTTATGTTGTTTATACTGATCCACAAACGATAGATGCTATTGCTGAAAACAGAACTGTGCTGGCAAAATACAGCGCTGAAAATTGGCAACAACTCATGGGTAGTGATATCACTCCGATTGTACAAGCAAGTACTCGCTCAAATAGCTTAACGTTAACCGGTGAGGGAAATGTCTTTATTACCTTTGTTGATGGTGGTGTGAATCATTCAGGTAAGGCGGTAATGCTAAAAGAGCTTACTTTGCTCGATACTGATGGTGATGGAATTGTTGATATCGTTGATCTTGATGATGATAATGACGGTTATAACGATATTGATGATTATAAGCCTTTAGATGCCAGTGTTTGGTTAGTCCCTTTTGATCTTGCTGCGGTATTATTGAACGCACAGCCTGGTGATGTTATTACCATACCCGCTGGTAGTTATTCCTCTGGGGTGACTCTGCCAAATAATAAACCCAGTGGTAGCTCAGATGAGCCTATCCTGATTGTCGGCGAAACAGATGCCCAGGGTAATAATTTGGTTACTTTTGATGGCACGGTTAATGTTGATGATCTTGCTATAAACGAGTGGCAACAAGTTAATGGTATTTGGCAGCGCCAGTTATCAGCCACGAGTAACATATGGCAATTATTTATTGAACAAGCTGACTCATTTAGTGGTAGTGAATATAGCCAAATGGTGCCAGCGCGCTGGCCTAATGCCAAATTTACTGACGGTAGTATTTATTCGCGTTCGGTATGGGCGAAAGCGACAGATACGGGTCATAACCCAATAATGAAGCATAAAGACTTAGCGAAATTCAGTTATTCCGGCACTATGAATGCGTTGAATCAAGCCTGTTTTAGCCGCTTTGCTGATGGTGAGGCGGGTTGGGAAATGGACAATATAGGCTCGGTACAAAAGCAATGGCTATTAGCTCAAAGTTATAGTGTTGATAGTAAAATACTGCAGAAATGCGTCGGGGTAACAACCGATGCGCAAGTGAGTTATCAACCAGCAGGGCAGGCTAGTTTGAACCATGATCTTGCTCAGCAAGCTTTTGATGCCACGGGTGCTATGGCCATCTTAAACTATGGTCACTGGCGTACTTGGACACGTCCTGTACTAACCCACACTCCGGGAAGTAACCAATTTACTCATGTGTTTTCACCTGAGTATCATGGTAAAAATCATTATTATTATTTAGAAGGTGCCTTATCGTTACTCGATAGCGAAGAAGAGTGGTATTTTGATAAAAATAATCACACAATCTATTTTAAAACCCCGGATGATGTTGATCCAAGGGACTTAAATGTTCGAGTGAAAGTGCAAAGTTACGCTGTTGAAATGACTAAAGCAACAAATGTTACCTTTAAAAACCTTAACTTTTTTGCGACAACTATTAAGTGTAAATCTTGCTCAAATTTCACTATAGATAATGCCAATTTTAATTATGGCGGCGCTTCTAAACGCATGTTGAAAAAATGGGCTAATGCCGTGAATCGTTCAGCAGTAGTTAAATTGATTGATGTTGAACCAGACAATGTTTATGTTTCTGGCATCAATAACTATGAAACAGAAACCAGTGATAAATATAGCTCGGTCAGTAATGCTTTTATTAATTCAACCGTCACTAATACCGACTCACCAGCACTGCATTTAAATGGTAAAGACAGCATTATTCGTAATAATCACTTTGAAAATGTCGATTATACTTGTGCTGAAGGTTGGTCTCATCAAGCAGCGGTGAATACCTATATGGGCTTCGACACTAACTTTACTTATAACACCCTGATTAATACTGCTTGCTCGCAAGCGCTGCGTGGTCGAGCCGGCAGTGATATTCGCTATAACTATATTAAAAATGCCGGTTGGGCACAAACTGATGGTGCCTTACTTGGTGGTGGTCATAACATGGCTGCCGCTTATAACTGGACCATGGATCATAAAGAGAAAGGGCTGCGTTTTGATGCCGCATGGCCACCAACGGCAATTTCACAATGGGGCACGGACTCTTATGCGCATCATAATGTCACTATTCGTAATAAAGGTTTAGTTTTTAAAGGCTGGAAACAGCGTATTTATAACAATACCGTGGTTGATTTAGATTATATTAACCCGATCACACAAATGCCCGACGGTGTTGTTATTCCAAGGTTGGTAATTCACAATGACACTAAAAAGACCCAAGACAGTAATGATGCGGGCTCTGATATTGCTTTGTGTGTTGGTGATGATATCGATGCAGGTGGCTGTGGCGCAGGTGTTGCTACCTTATACGCCAATAACTTGAGCGCGCTTATCCTGGGTAATATTGGTCCTAGGGTCTATCGAAATGACAGTTTGGCAACCATAGGTGGACCAATATTGGCTACCGGTAGCACCAATGTTGAAACCAATGCAAATACTACAACCAATGAAGTTGCAGCTGAATATCAAAATCTAGTGCAAAAATTACTGCGAGACCCCAATAATTATGATTTCCGTCCCAAGTTAGACTCCACTAGCTTAATTGGCACGGGCTCAAATATTGGCAATACTGACTTGTTTCCTAAAACCGTAGGTTATGGTGATTATGACGGCTTACCAAGTAATGTTGATTATATTGGTGCTTATGCAGCAAGTAGCAACTATTACTCAATTCCCGGTAAACGTGAACTTAAGGCCAGTCATCCTATTCCTTTAGATAATAGCTTAACCGTCAACAGTCAAATAACCGCTAAAATCGACACTGATTTAATCTGGCGTGTCGCCCGAGATGATCAAGGGGCAAGTATTGATTATCAGCTTTACTTTGAAGGTGAATTTGTAGGTAGCTATAGCCAACAACAAAACATTCACTCGTTAGCTGATGTGACGCTAGTCTCAGGTCAAAGCTATCAATGGCGGGTTGACGTGGTGGTTGATGGTATTGTTCACGTTGGCGATAGTTGGCAGTTTATTGTTGAATAGGCCAGTAAACAGCTGAAAATAGAGAACTAAATAATGAAGGGCTGGTATTTTACACTAGCCCTTTTAGTTTTATCGGTTGAGGTGTAATACCAAACGGATTAATTAACCCGTTTCAGCAAAAGTAAATCTCAGCATTACGGGCGACAAGCTTGATAAGCGTAAATTACAGATATGGTAATGATTGGTATTAGTTATTGGTATTAGTTATTGGTATTAGTTATTGGTATTAGCCATTGATATGGCATGGTTACGCTATTTTACTCATGGGTAAAATACGGTCGCCTATCTTATTCATAATGTTGATTTCCCCTTCGCAGACCGCGATGATTGACTTACCCTTTTTAAACGTATCAGACAGAATTACTCTGCCATTTTGTTTTTTGGGGAAATAACCAACCAGGTGTAATAACTCAAGAGATTGTTCATGATAATAAATGATAGTAACTTGGCTAAGATCTTGTTCTTTCATATGGACTCTCTATAGTGGATACGTCCATGTCGTGCTCATTTAGATGTAAACATACAGTAGGGCGGTAGTTAAGTAAAGTTTGGTTTTCATACAATATCTGCTGTTTTTGTCACCATGATTATATGCTATTAGCACGTTATTATTTAGTCCGGTAAAACAACGGATTAGCAAGAGGTCATACCTTTGTGGAATAATGAGCAGGCAATAAAAAAAACTTCTACTAATCATGAAAAGTAGTAACGGTGCTGCTTTATACCATCAAATATAAATAAGTGAGCAGTTAGAGTTTACGAAAAATAAATGTATGTGTTTTTGGCAGGCTTAACTTATAGCTTTGTTGAAATAAAGTGAACACTTGTTGCTCTATTTTATCTTCCCGCTGATAATTAGCTAAGTAACCTCAACTCTGGATAAGCAAAGTTACTCAAAAAGCTATTTTAGGCGATATCAGCGTTGGTATTCCTACCAATAACCAGTTATTGGGTACGTAATACCGCCTTGTTTTCACCAAAACTATCAATATTGAGACGAATAAATAAACTTATAGCATAGGTGTTTATGCTATGTGATTGATAATAAATAAGTACTTAAAAAAATTAACATTCATTATCCAGAGTTGAGGTTAAGTAAATTTTGGCTTATTTTTGCTGAAATGCTTTTTTAGGTAAATTGGCATTTAGATAATTTTTCACAGCGATTATATCGTTAATATTAAGTTTATCGTCTCTTAATAAAAAGGCTTTAATCCAAGTGATTCCTCGTAAAATGTTGGCATCCACTCACTTGCTAGATAGCTTTTTTTGGCCACTTGCAGTGCTTGTTGATACATGGGTGTTTTAGTGTTTTCGGCTAAATTTATTCCAGTATCAAGGGTTGCTGCTAAGTAGCTACCTACCTCAATGTTATCAATATATAAAGCCCACAGACCAGTCTCTAACCCTTGCAATTGTATGTGCTGTTGATTAAGTGTTTGGCTAAAAGGGATCAGGGCTAAAGCGGGTTGTGCTTGTTCAGGAATAGGAAAAGGTAACGATGATTCTAGGCTAGTAAAACTTACTTCATTAACATTCTCTTATTATTGATAAATGAATCGATAACATCGCCTTAAACACAGTAATAATATTAGCCAGGCTGAAACCCCGCCAGAAGTCGCACCATCGCTATCGACTAAGTCAGCTTCGTTATCGGTTGTTGACGTTTCATCTTGTGCATTGTTATCTTGGTCATCAGTAGTATTTTCTGAACCGTCATCTGGTACGCTGTTTTCATCGCTATCTGTGTTTTTGGCTGACTCAGCAATATTGGGATCTGACTCTTGTAGGTATTCCTGTAAATTAGTCAGACCATCATTATCGTTATCTGCTAGCGCATCATTAGCATCAATGGGGTTAAGTTGATTATCGACTTCCCAGCCATCGGGCAGGCCATCACCGTCACTGTCTGCATTCAATGGTTTAGTATTGAGCTGATATTCTTGGAAATTGGTTAAGCCATCATTATCGCTATCTACAGCGGCATCGTTAGCATCAATGGGATTAAGTTTATTATCGACTTCCCAGCCATCGGGCAGGCCATCACCGTCACTGTCTGCATTCAATGGTTTAGTATTGAGCTGATACTCTTGAAAATTGGTTAAGCCATCATTATCGCTATCTACAGCGGCATCGTTAGCATCAATGGGATTAAGTTGATTATCGACTTCCCAAGCATCGGGCAGGCCATCACCGTCACTGTCAACATTGCCATCATCAGGTCTATTGGAGCCGCTAACCCTATTCTTACCACCTAACGCATCGTTAACTGTCAAGGTTACTGTGTAGTGACCCGAATCTTGATATTGATGACTAATCACTTGTCCGGCACCTAAGCTGCCATCGCCAAAGTCCCAAAAATAGCGATTAATGGTGCCATCTGCATCTGTGCTCGTTGTTGCATCGAAGCTAACATGACTAGAATCAACCGGCATATCTGAAATTACTGAAACAGTGAAACTGGCTACCGGCGCAGTATTCCATTCGGGGGTCCAACTGATTCCAGGCATCCAGTGAGATTTTGCTTCACTGCCGCCAAACTCATAGGCACCTGCATCTGCAGATAGACCACTGTAACCATCGGTATAACCTGAAATTTCTGCTGCTTGGTCAATGGCACTTGATGTTGAGGTGAGGCGAAAATCACCATAACTGTAACCGGCAAAGGCGAAGTTATTAGTAGTGTCTATCATGTTATCTTGCAAGATATTACCGAGGAATGGGGCTGTTGTAGCAATATTATTTTGAGTGTCGACATTAACGTATATCTCGCCATTTGGTGCAAAGTGGCCCATGGCCCATTGTGCATCAATTAACGTATTGTGGTAAAACTTCATGTTCAGTGCGTCTTTATTGGCGCGTAGACCTGTTTTACCGGTATTCCAAGTGACATTATGGTGCACAGTGAAGTTTTCTGTACCTGTGTCTAGATAAATACCATTAGCCGATTTAACAGCCTGTTGATCATGTACCCAGTTATAAGAAATACGGGTATCTAAGGCATGGTTATTGCCGGTTTTTATGCCGCCTAAGTCAGCGGTAAGGAAACCATAATTGAAAACATTATTATAATCGATGCTGCCGCCTTCAAAATTATAATGTCTTATGCCCGTGCGACCCCCGTTATACGCGGTATTGTATTGCACGCGAGTATTTTTGCCTTTGGCATTAATTAAAGCACCCCAACCAGCAGACCAGTTAACATCATGGATGAGACAATTTTCAACTACGTTATCGTAAGATGAGGCCAGCATAGTAATACCATCGCCCCATGAGTTACTGATTTCACTAAAGCGTAGCGTATTATTATGACCGGACAACTCTATGCCTTTACTTCCGCCCCAAGTCACTGAATCAACATAAGGGCCAGCATATTCTATCTTGCTGTATTCAATGATATTATTCGATCCAGTTATCTTGATATTGGCGGCTTTAAAATCAATATTTCTAATTTCAATAAAGCTTTTATTACCAAAATCTAAGCCATAATAACGGGTGCGAGCTTCAACTGAAGCTAATAAGTCTGGGTTGTTGCCGCCAGCTGCCTGAAAGTAGAGGGTATTACTTGTGGCGTCATACCAATATTCGTTATCAACATCGAGTGCTATTAGGCTATTGTAGAGATAAAATGAACCGCCGGCTTCGGGCTCTAGTTTAGAGTGGCTGCTCGGGTTTTCATGCAAATAAATACGATTACCAGATTTAGAGGCAATGGTGGTGCTCACTGAGCCCCAAGCTGCTTTAGAAATAAACCAAGCTTTGCCGCCAGTCCAGTCGCCACTGGGTATATCAGTGCCTTCAATCCAAGGGGAATCACTAGTAGGTGACATATCAGCCGCATCAACATGAGCGTTATTATGGCTTAACAAATTATCTGGCGTGTTCGGCCATCTGGCCATATCCATTTGTCTGCCATTAGCAAATAGCTGAGTTACCTCACTGCTAACGGTGGTTTTATAGATAGAACCAGCATGTTGAATCCAGCCGGAGAGTTCATCCGTGCCAGTGATAGTGACCTGTTCGTTTTGATAGCCTTCAAATCGAATGGGTGAGCCGGCAACACCGGACTCAGTTAAGTTAACCTGCTCTCGATAGACTCCGCCACGTATGTAGGCTATATCGCCAGCCACCATCATAGCGGCGGCTTTAGATATAGTTTGAAACGGGTAACTCAAAGACCCTTGTGCTGAATCACTGCCGCCGGTACTGACGTAGTAATCGGTGGCTAAAGAGGCCCCTGAATGGGCAAGCGTGGTGGTTAAGGTGAGTACAGCTAAGCTAAATTTATTTATTTTCATCATTTGTTAATCCAATACGTTTATCATTACTTACCCATTGCCTTCCATCAAGGCATTGCCTAAAGGTGTTGCTAATACTAGCTGAATCCTGAATCTTGAGGGGACATAGGTATAGTTGCTCAGTGCTATCATTTTTGCGCCATTACTTTATCCGGTACTAGTTGATCAGGTATTACTTTATTAGCTATTAGTTGATAAGGCAGCACTTTATAGGGTAAAAAAGGCAACATTTCATCTTGCCAAGCTTTTACTTTTGCCATCATTGTTTTTACAATTTCAGGATGCTTTTTGGCAACGTTATGCTGCTCACCAAGGTCCTGTGATAAATCATATAAACTGGTATTGCGATAATAAGGGCTGACTATTAATTTCCACTTGCCGGCGCGCATTGCTTTAGCTTTATCCTTGGTTAATAAATTCGTCGCCCTTAGGTTCAAGCCGCCATTGCGCCAAAATAACTCTCTTGGTTTTTTCTTATTGGCTAGGTTGCTATCAGCTATGTTGTCATCAGATAACAGTGTTGGCAGTAAACTAATACCATCAAGCTTATGGCCATTAGGTAACTTAGCTTTGGTCAGTTCAATAATGGTTGGCATAATATCTAATGAAATGGTGAGCTGTTCATTGACCGTATTCGCTTTTATAACCTTTGGCCACCAAGCGATAGTGGGTACACGATGACCGCCTTCAAATAAGCTGCCTTTTTTACCTCTAAGTGGACCCGGTGAAGATAGTTTCATTGGCCCGTTATCTGAGGTAAAGAGTATTAAGGTCTTGTCACTAAGACCGGCGAGTTTTACTGCTTTAACAATATCACCGACACTGCGGTCGAGTTCAGTAATTACTTCTTTGAATATCTCTGTTTTATCTAAACTAAAGTCTTTTTTTACTTTATTCGGACCGCGTTGGATAGCCGAGTTTGGTGCTTGCATGGGATCATGTACGGCTTCATGAGCAACATATAAAACAAAGGGGGTGTCCTTATTATCATGGATAAAATCAACTGCATGTTTGGTTATTAACTGAGTTGAATAACCCGGCTCAACCACCAATTTTTTATCGTGCCACCAGTCATAAGTGTGCATGCGATCGTAGTGCGAAATATAGTCAATATTACCGGATAAAAAACCAACAAAACGGTCAAAGCCAAAATTCATCGGATGAAAACGTTCTTGATAACCGACATGCCATTTGCCAAATAATGCTGTTTTATAACCTTGAGCTTTTACTAGATTAGGGAAGGTGATTTGTGTTTTTGGATCAACACCAAAGCCATGAGAAGGATGTTTAGGATCGGCATTTACCACACCATCAACGCCGGTTTTATGTTGGTATCGACCGGTAATTAATCCCGCACGGGTAGGGCTGCACACTGTGCCACTGGAATGAAAGTCGGTAAAACGCATACCTTCACGGGCTAACTGATCTAAATTAGGCGTCTGTTGTACGCCATTATAACTACCCAGATCGCCATAGCCTAAATCATCAGCCATGATGATAATGATATTAGGCTGTTGAGGCAGCGTTGGTTGTGCGACTACTTGGCTACAGCTAAGGAAAATAGCAGCGAATAACAACGTTTTATTCATCATGCTAATTAGCCTCTTTATTTGTCAATTGTTGATTAACTGACTTTTTATTAATAGATTCGTCATTTATAGACTTTTCATCAACAACCTCTTTATTTATAGACTTATCATCAACAGAGCGTGGCCGGCTATAACCTTGCTCTTGATAACGTTTTAATAGCGCTTTTAACAGTGCAACTTTCTCTGGCTTTTCAAGAAATAAGTTGGTTGTTTCACCGGGGTCAGTCGCCAAATTATAGAGTTGCCCAGCAGGCAGATTAGGATTTTCTTTTAAAAGTTTTCTGCGTTGTGCTTTTGAGCCAAAACCACCGGAAGTTTGTCCTTTGATATATTTCCAAGGACCTTGTTGGATAGCAAACATACCGCCAACGGCATGATAAACCGTCGCTTCACGGACATTATGCTGAGTTTTATCACCCATCAATGTCGCTAACTGGTTATAGCTATCTTCACCGGCATTATCAGGCAAATCGCTATCTACAATGGCGGCAAAGGTGGCTAATAAATCCACTAACGATAAATTTTCATCACTAACACTGCCAGCAGGGATGTTTTTTGGCCAAGAAGCAATAAAAGGTACACGATGGCCACCTTCATAAATATCGGCTTTCATGCCACGCCAATGGGCATTGGCTAAATGATTAAATTCTTCAATATCCGTTGTTTTCCAATGAGAGCCGTTATCGCTAGTGACTATCACTAAGGTATTATCGGCTAAGCCATTATCTTTTAATGCCTTCATTATTCGGCCAATAACATCATCACTTTGGTAGACGAAGTCGCCATAAACACCGGCATTACTTTTTCCGACAAATTCTGCTTTCGGTATCCAAGGAGTGTGGGGTGAAGGCAAGGGCATATATAAAAAGAACGGCTGCTGTGGTTGTTTACCTCGCTCAGCAATATAGGCCTCGGCTTTATTGGCTAGTGTTGGCAGTACTTCAAGGTGGCTAAAGTCAGGAGCTATAGCACCTTCACGCCAAAATCCTTTACCGCCATATCGCGCCAATTTTCCTCTGCTAACTTGCGCTGTTGGCGCTTGCACTACTTTTTCATTTTCAAAATATAAATAAGGCGGCATATCTAATGAAGCCGGGATGCCAAAATAATAATCAAAACCAGAACTAACCGGACCTGGATTGAGTGCCTGGCTATAATCAGTTTTTCCATTGTTGCCTAGGCCCGACCCTAAACCCAAGTGCCATTTACCTATACCGGCAGTTATATAACCTTTGTCTTGCAACATGGATTGAATGGTCATACGACCTTGTTCAATAAGCGCCGGTGATTCGCCAAACAATACGCCACGTTTTAAGCGACTACGCCAAGCATAACGTCCGGTGAGTAAACCATAACGCGTTGGTGTGCAAACAGCCGAGGGAGTGTGGGCATCAGTAAATCGTATGCCCTGCTTGGCAATAGCATCCATATTAGGGGTTGGAATTTTGCTGTCACGGTTATAAACTCCAAGATCGCCATACCCTAAATCATCGGCCAGAATAACAACAATGTTGGGTTTTATTGCTTGTTGAGTGTGTTGCGGAAGGTGATTTTGTTGAACGTAAGGCTGAGGCTTGCTTGCCTGCTCAATGTCACTTGTTGTTTCTATGAATGAGCAACCTTGAGTAAAAAGGGCGAAAGCAATGCTTATGTTTATAGTTAGGGTTATGTTTTTAATATTTGCTGGTAATTTCTGAAAATGATTTTTCATTCCATTATATTCTATGTGTTTTTATATGTAGTAATACTGAATGTATAGTAAATCTACAATAATAAAAAGCCTATAATCATTTTTATTATTTTTGACTGTTTTTACTACGATTTTCTAAAGCTAGCAGGGAAGTACCAAGAGCACTGATGCATTTGTGCTACACAGAGCAAGTGATTTGAGTTTTACTTAGTTATTGTTTATGTAAAGTTTTGTAAAAGATGACTGCCTTTATAGTAAGGTGTTCTTTTATCGTGATAGTGTTCTTTTATATTTAAAAGGTCATTATTGATCTTGCATGGAGTACATTCTGTTGGTCTCACTAAAAAAAATATTCTCATGGTGTTTGCTGGTAGCGCTAACATTTTTAGCCGTTGCTAATGTCTTCGCCGCTGAAGTGGTCAAGACAACCGCTTTTAACCAGCCTAATATTATCCTAATCATGGCTGACGATGTTAGCCCTGATATATTTGGCGCCTATGGTCAAAGTAATGCCGCGAAAACCCCCAATATAGACAGACTAGCCAAACAAGGGGTAATGTTTAAAACCGCTTATGCCACAGCAATGTGCGGGCCATCAAGAGCGCAAATTATGACTGGACGTTATGCCAATACCACGGGCGCTTATCATAATATGGTTTGGCTCAATGACAGTCATAAACGTTTGTACAAAGATAACTTAGCTTTTGCCAAGGTATTAAAACAGGCCGGTTATGCTACCGCTATTGCCGGTAAATGGCATGCGGGTAAACAAATGCCTTATGAGGCTGAGGTTGGTTTTGATGAATACTCCTTATGGGAGATGGATCATTATATAAATGCCTTACCCGGTGGCGCTAAATTTACCGGCTTACATGAAGATAAAAAAACCACCTCGCGTTATTGGCATCCTGCTTATGTTGAAAATGGTAAATTGCTGAATACCAAAGCGGATGATTTTGGTCCAGATATCGAAGCAAATTTTCTCATGGACTTTATTGAACGCAAGAGTAAAGCCAAGCAACCTTTTTTAGCATATTGGCCAACGGTAGCGCCACACGGTTCACGACAAGGCTTTCCCAGTACACCGCATAATGGCAAAGTTGGCTTTTTAGGTCAACGTAAAGACAAAAAGGCTGAGTGGCAACGCTTTTTAGCACTTAATGAATACCTAGATCACTTGGTGGGCAAAGTGCTGCAAAAAGTAGAGGACTTGGGCATTAGTGACAATACCATCATCATCTTCACTTCAGATAATGGCACTGCTGGTAAGGCAAAAACCCGAGGAGTAGAAAAGGGCGTGCAAGTTGCACATATAGTGGCGGGCGCGGGTATCAAACAAAGAGGTTTGAGCGACGAACTGACTGACTTCGCAGACATCATGCCGACTTTAATAGACTTTGCTAACGCGCAGTCTTATTTGCCGGCAGACTATCATTTTGATGGCCAAAGCCTTAAACCCTATTTAACCGGTAAAACCGATAGTCATAGACCATGGATTTATGGCTATATATCCGGTTCACAAATACTGAGAACAAAAGATTATTTACTTGAGGTGGTTAATCCTATTTTAGGCACACCTAAAGGACGATTATATAAAACCGGTGATAGCCGTTGGGGACAAGGTTATCAATTGGTTAGTGGTCAAGCTGAACATGCTCAAGCGGCAAATAAATTTGCTGAAATTTTGCAACAATACCCACCGTTAACGACTGATTTATCTTATTTCAACAGTAAACGTGGTAAGCAATTTTTAAAACAATACCTGAAGCCAAAAAATATCAAACGACATTTGCATAATCATAAAGATTATCAGTTTTATGATGAAAGTTATGTTGAATAATTTAACATGTCTATCTAGTTTACTCAGGAAGTCTTTGTAAACGTCATCTTCGAAGTATCTGATAGAAGATCTATTGCTATTTATACACTGGTTTCAGGACAATAAGCTCCATGCATTGTCTAATAAGTGCCATCCAGGGCACGTCCGATTAAAACACCACGTGCATGACGATCCTGAGCTAAGTGCATAGGCATGTAATTTAATGAAGGACTCGGTACTATTGGCAGACCAAGTTCATTAAGTTTGTCATCTTGTTGTATTCAGGACAAAATTTCAGCACAAGCCGCTCGATTGAGCAATAGCTGGCGTGTGTGATTGAGAGCAAAACTAGCTATTTTAATTGACCGTAGCTCTATTGGATAGGGCTACTTGTAATGACTTTTAAAGCCCCTGAAGTATAATCTGTAGGGGCTTATTTATCTGTTTTTAGCGACTAATTAAAGTTTACTTTGAGCGCATAACCCAGATTTTTAGACAGTGTCGTTGGTAGGTCTACTTCTACACTATGCTCGGTTTGGTTGAATGTTAACGGCTCGGACGCTCCGAGTAAGCTTACTGATGTTATTGCTTGTTGGATATTATCCTGGTTGAATGATTTTATGACAAGTTTACCGTTTGAAGGCACCTTTAATGCCAAGACATAAATAGCGCCATTTTTTTGTGTGAACCATAAATCTTCCGCGGATACTTCTGGAAATCCACTTTTAATTTTGTGTTTTATTTTAAGTGATGTAGGGCCTTCTTTCGCAATATACCAGGGTCTGGTTTGATAAATAGCCTCTTGATTTTCTTTTAACCAAAGACCTATTTCTGCTAAATGTTGCGTACTTTCTAAAGGAATCACACCTTGGCTGTCGGGGCCAACATTGAGTAAATAGTTACCGCCTTTACTGACCACATCTAATAACCAATAAAGTAATTCTGTAGAACTTTTCCAGTGGTGATCTGTCTTCCTAAAACCCCAACTGCTATTCATGGTGCCGGCTGTTTCCCAAGGTGTTAAAGTAATGTTTTCTGGAACAGTATTGTCACCCATAGATTTAAAGTCATGCCAGTTACTCGTGCCAAAATGACCATTGATGCGCGAGTTAATAATGACTTGAGGTTGACGTTCATAGATAGCTTGATAAAAGCTAAAGCTATCTTGATGAGAAATTAAACCGGTGCCATCAAACCATACCAGTAATAGTTCAGGAAATTTTTCCATCAATTCTTTTATTTGTGGTAAGGATTTACCCCAAAGGTACTCTTGATGTGACACAAGCTTGGGATCCATATAATTATTAATACGCTTACACTGTTTTTCTATATAGGCTTCTGATTTAGTAGTATATTGTGCGACTTGGCGCCACTCCTGTGTCACAGGATCACCACAACCACTGGTACCGCCATCCATCCAATCTTTACCTAAGGAATAATATAAGCCTAAACGAATACCGGCCTTTTTCGCTGCTTGGTAGAGTTCTGCAATGATATCTTGCTTAAAGGGGCTGGCATCAATAATGTCAAAATCACTGACACTGGAGTCATAAAGAGCAAAACCATCATGGTGTTTTGCCGTAATGACAATATATTTCATACCCGCATCTTTAGCGATACGTACCCACTCTTGAGCATCAAATTTTGTCGGGTTAAATTTAGCGACCACCTCTTTTCTATATACATCTCTGGGGATTTTTCCTTTAAGCATAATCCACTCTGTTACGCCTTTTACTTCTTTTCCTTGCCATTGACCACCTAAGTTGGCATAAGCGCCCCAATGAATGAACATGCCAAATTTCATGTCCATATATTCTTGTATCACTGCACTTTTGCTATTGTTCATATGCTGCCATGAGGCTAATCGGTGTTGTACTGACAAATCGGTCAGTGTCACTGCTTCGGCCTGCACGAATGTTGGAATAATCAATAACCATGGTGCAAATATTGCTTTTAATGATAATTTCATTTTTAATCCATTTTATTTTTATTTTGCAATTAATTGGAAGGACATTTATTCATAAGGCTCAATGATTAATCGCTTAACCCAAACCGCTTGTTTATTTTCTGCAACTCTTGGTATTAGGGTAATATTTTGTAGACCTAATTTAGTTAAATTTAACAAGCCAAGTTCAACCGTTTGGTAACGCATTCTTGGTTTTATTTTTCTCCCTCTATCATCTTTTGAACCCAGTAAGTTTCTTCTATAGCCAGTATCCATAGTGACAAAACTTAAAGTGTCGTCACTGGCTTGCAATTGCCATTGAGAACCATCACCAGCAAGATCGCTGGCGTATTCTATTTTAACGGTGTATTTACCTGGTTTTAGTACATTGACTTGCCATTGTGCCTTGGCGTTTTTATTTTTCCATTGTGCCTTGGCGTTTTTATTTTTCCATTGACTGATGTTTTGGCTATGCTTATGCTCACCAAATTTTTCCATCCAGCGAACTTCTTCAATTTTAGCCGCCGTTACAATAGCAAAGTCGGCAGGTAAGGATGTCGGGTAAATACCATCAATAGCGAGTGCTTGGCTACTTATGTTTGGCGTACCGTCCAGAGTGATTTCGATTACGTGAATTAAGTCATCATTTAGTTTCGTAGGCAGTGTTAATATCAGTGTTTCATTCTCTTTTTCAAACGTGACCTTGCCGATACCGCTTAACATAACAGCGCTTAATACTGAGTTTTGTAAACTTGGCAACAGTAACTTACCTTGTTTTGGTAATTCAAAGACATGTAGGTACAGTTTATTGTTTTTAACGGTAATATCGCCCCACGGGAAACCATGATAAGGGGAAGCTGTTGTTGCATAAATAGCCTTTTTATTTTTGGCTAACCATTGACCAGCTATCGTCATATTTTCTATTACTTGTGCCGGAATTGAACCATCACCTTTAGGGCCTATATTAAGTTTAAATAAACCTCCTCGAGCGATAACCCTAACCAAGTTCTGCATTAATTTTTTGGGTGATTTCCAATGCTTGTCGTACCATGCATAAGACCAAGAGTCATTGGTGGTATCAATACTCTCCCATACTCCATCATGGCCTTTAAGTGGAATATGCATATCGCCCATGGTTGAAAAATCGCCTAAACCATTGCCGATACGGCTATTGAGTAAACAATTTGGCTGATGTTTTTTGACTAAATCAACTAATGTTTGAGAATATTTTTTTGACATGTTGCCAGGGGTATCGAACCAGAACTGTGAAATCTCACCATAGTTGGTTAATAGTTCGGTAACTTGCGGGACAACTTTATTGTCAAAATAGCGTTTAAAATCTCTTTTATGTCCCTTGATTTTTGGTCCTTTATACATAGCCGCATCAGGCTCTACCCAATCAAAATTTTGTGAGTAATAAAAGCCTAAACGGATGCCATATTTTTTACAGGCTAGGGCAAGCTCTTTGAGGGGATCGCGTTTAAATGAGGTTGCTTTGGTAATGGTAAAGTCACTGACCGCAGAATCAAACATGGCAAAACCTTCGTGATGTTTGGCTGTGATTACGATTAAACTGATACCACTGTCTTTGGCTAGTTTGGCAAAAGTATCGGCATCAAATTTTTCCGGGTTAAAGTTTTTAGCGTAAGCTTTATATTCATTGGTAGGAATATTTGCCATATGCATTAACCATTCACCAATACCATAATAGGTTTTATTCTGCCATTTCCCCGCCATTTGAGAATATAGTCCCCAATGAATAAACATCGAATACTTGTCGTCTATCATCCATTGTAAGCGTGGGTCCGTAATATTTGTATGTTGTACAAATTGCCCCCATTGTTCGTCCATGCTTTTATTTTTATTCGTTGTAGCCGCATGATTAATAGTGCTTATTAATAAAGAGAATACAGTCAACATTGCATACTGGTTGATTCCTTTTCTCATGTTAATTTTCTCCTCTTGACTATGTTTTCTTTGATTATAATTAACATAACTGTAAATATTTATTTATACAACGAATTTGTGGTACTTTTATATATACACATACATAGTGATGGTTTAGAGTGTAGCGAGGTCATTAGATAAAAGGTCAATTCTTAAGGGTGTATGATGAATAAAAATATTAAAAAATCACGGCAGTTATTAGCGTTATGTCTTATTGCTGTGCCCTGGTTATTAGTTAATACCAGCTATGCCAGTAACAGCGGTGCTAGTGAAAGTGGCGCGGTTAATAAAACCAGCAAGCCCAATATCTTATTTTTACTAACCGATGATCAAACAGTTAATACCATTAATGCGCTGGGCAACAAAGCCATTAAAACACCAAATTTAGATCGCTTAGCTCGTGATGGTACTAGCTTTAGCCATGTATTTAATCAAGGTTCATGGTCTCCTGCGGTATGTGCGCCAAGCAGAGCGATGATCAATACCGGTCGTAATACTTACCGTACCGGTTTTGGTCCGAAAAAATCAGGTCGTGAGAGTTACCCGCTTTGGGGCGAAACCTTTCGTAAAGCAGGTTACGAAACTTTTATGAGTGGTAAATGGCATGTGACCAAAGATGCTTTTGTTCGTAGTTTTGATTTAGGCAAAGCGGTTTACGCCGGTGGTATGTCACGTAAAGAAGATGGCGGCCAATGGCAACCTGCGATGTGGGATTATGATGCTTCCAAAGCTAAAAAAGATAACTTTATTGTTTATAAGAAAAAGCAGCATTCCAGTGAGCAAATTGCTGCCGCTGCCGTAGATTATTTACAAACAAAAGCCAGTCGTAATGATAAACCCTTTTTAATGTATGTGGCTTTTTTAGCGCCGCATGATCCACGTCAATCGCCGCAATCTTATGTCGATATGTATCCAGGTGAAGCCATTGCTTTACCTGGCAGTTATATGGCGCAACATGATTTTGATTTAGGCGATTATACCGTTCGTGATGAGCAATTATTACCATTCCCACGCGAGCCTGAAGCCATAAAAAGCTTTATTGGTGAGTATTATGCAATGATCACCCATTTAGATGAGCAAATAGGTAAAATTTTAGACTCTTTAGAGCAATCAGAGTTTAATGAAAATACTATCGTGGTGATGACTTCAGATCACGGTTTGGCGGTAGGTAAACATGGCTTGTTAGGTAAACAAAACCAGTACGACCACAGTATTCGCGCCCCTTTCCTTATTAAAGGTAAAGGCATAGCGGCTGGCCGTGTTGCTAAAGGCATGTTTTATATCAACAGTGTTTTTCCTACTACGGCTGAATTAGCGGGTATTGAAATTCCTGACTCGGTTGATGCGCCCAGTATTGTACCGCTAATTAATGGCGAAACCGATACTATGTTCACCCATATTGTTGGCAGTTATCGCCATTTTCAACGCATGGTACGTAACGACCGTTATAAGCTGATTTATTACCCTATGGTGAAAAAAACTCAGCTTTTTGACTTAGTTAATGACCCTGAAGAATTACGTAATATTGCTGAGCTGCCACAGCATCAAAAAACAATTAAAGCCTTACGTGTTGAATTAGAAAAATTGAAAAAATGGACCGGCGATCCGCTAATCGATAGCGACCCTAAAGGCAGTTATGCTAACTATCTTGGTGAGGTACGCTGTGATTGGCAAATGACTCAGAATGACTGTACTGCTCCTAAGCAAAGAAAGAATAAAAGAAAATCACACTAAGCTAAAATTATAAAAAGAAGCTCCTATGAATATACCTATGAAAAATTTATTTAAACTGAGTCTTATTGGCCTAGTTGCTACCGGTTTAAGCGCTTGCAGTCAAAGTGATGCGACCAATACCCAAGGCGTTAAAGCCAGTACTGAGCACGTTAAAGCCAATGTTCAAAGAAAGCCCAACATTGTACTCGTTATCACCGATGATCAAGGTTATGGTGATGTCGGTGTTTATCAAAATCCGGTAGTGAAAACACCGCAAATAGATTTACTGCATGATCAAAGTGTACGCTTAACTAACTTCCATGTTTCACCAACCTGTTCGCCCACCAGAGCGGCATTGTTTTCTGGGCAAAACTCCCTGAAAGCAGGAATCTGGCATACCGTTATGGCACGCTCTATTTTAGACAGTAAACATTACACCTTAGCCGAGGCTTTGCGTGATAATGGTTATAAAACCGGTTTGTTTGGTAAATGGCATTTAGGTGACAACTATCCTAACCGTCCGGAAGATCAAGGTTTTGATGAAGTATTAATGCATGGTGGTGGCGGTGTTGGTCAAACGCCTGATTATTGGGGCAATACCCAATTTGGCGATACTTACTTAAGAAATGGCAAGCCGGAAAAATTTGAGGATTATGCTACCAAGGTATGGTTTGACGAGGGCATTAAGTTCATTAAAGAAAATAAGGATAGACCCTTTTTTGCTTATATCTCCACCAATGCTCCGCATTCACCTTTTAGAGCACCAGCAGAGTATGTTGAACCTTATTTAAAAGAAGGTTTATCGCAAGCCGGAGCGCGTTATTTTGGCATGATTGCTTATCTTGATGAACAAGTAGGGCGCTTACGTGCGGAAATTGAAAAGGCCGGCATTAGCGATAATACCATTTTCATTTTTGCTACTGATAATGGCTCAACCATGAGTGATAGCCGTTTATTTGGCAAAGAAAATATGCAAGCTTATCGTCAACGAGTAAAAGACGACCCTAAGTGGCAGTCATGGGTCTATAACGCGGGCATGAAAGGTTATAAAACCTCAATGTATGAAGGTGGTCACCGCGTACCTTTCTTTATCAGTTATCCTAATGGCAACCTAGGTCAGCCAAGAGATATTGATACGTTAACGACACACTATGATTTATATCCAACCTTGCTTGAGTTTGCGGGTATTGATGTAGAAAAAATAAAACAGCAACAAGAGCTAGATGGCCTAAGTTTAAAAGCTTTGTTTGAAGTAAAAGGTGATGAAGCTAAAGAAGCGGAAGTAAAACAAGCTTTCTTAAATCGTACCATCATGGTTACCAACCAACGCGTTGATGAGCCTAGTATTGAACGCCCTATGGTATTGATGACGCAAAAGTGGCGCTATGTCACCAATGCTAAAGACTCAAAACGTAACCCTAAGAAAAAAGAGCAATTGTTTGATATTGCTAATGACCCGCATCAAGACCATGATGTCAGTACTCAGTATCCTGGGGTTATTGCTGATTTTCGTTTGCAGCTAAAACAAGTTTGGCAAGATAACAGTATCCGTTTTGGTACTCGTCAGCTTATTGTGGTTGGCAGTGACCATGAAAATCCAACGCGATTGAACGGCATGGACTGGATTGATGCACCAACAACGTTCAGTGTTCCTGTTTACCCTGGTTTTAAACCATTACATGAAGAAAATCAGCGTAATGCTTGGTTAAATAAAGAGCAGCAATTCAAACCACTACCTTGGTCGTTAACCGCAGAACAAACCGCAAAGTATCAAATTTCCGGTTACCTTTGGGATAAACCGGCAGGAAAACCGGTTGAACGTAAGTTTATTTTTGTCAAAATAAACGACATCGTGCATCGCGGCGTAGTTTATAGCAATGCCAATGGTGGTGAAGTTGAGCTGCCGTTAATGAAAGGGCCTTTTAAAATGAAAGTGTGGTTTTCTGATGATGAAAAAGGTTTGGCAGATCAACTAGCGGCTATATATGTTTACGTGAAGCGTATTTAGCTTAATTTAATATTCATCCTCTTTATATTAGGTGAATATCATTAAGTGAACATCGGGCTAACGGCTCGTTAAGCTTTTCTGAATAAGGCTAGCCAAACGGCAAATAATAGTTAATATTATTTGCCGTTTTTTTTTGCTAATACCGTTGTAATAATGCATCTAAAGCTGAATTACGGCTGCGGTCAAATTATACCAATAATCTTTACTCTTATTTACACTCACCATATTGACTTGTTAGTTAACTACTCGTAATATCGTGTATATTCTATATATAAAAATACACGTGGTTTGGGGGTTAAACCTTTCACTTGGTATTTATAATTACCCATTAAGTTTAACTACGGAGTAAATTGTGAACACAAAACTTATTTCCATAAAGAGTCTTGTCTCTATTGTCATCATACTGTCGAGTTCTCTATACGCACAATTTGCTACCGCTAAAGACGTTAAACAACCGAACATACTGTTTATATTACTTGATGATATAGGTAAAGAATGGATCAGTGCATATGGCGCCCAAGGCATTGAAACACCCAATATCGATGCTTTAGCTAAATCAGGTATGCGTTTTGACAACTCCTATGCTAATCCTCAATGTACACCAACACGTATTTCATTTTTAACCGGTCAATATCCTTATCGCAATGGTTGGGTTAATCATTGGGATGCTCCGCGTTGGGGACATGGTTATTACGATTGGCAGAATAACCCTAGCATTGCTCGAGTAATGCAAAGTGCTGGTTATGCGACAGCCGTTGCCGGTAAATGGCAAGTGAATGACTTCCGTTTACAGCCCGATGCCATGGTTAAACACGGCTTTGATGAATATTTAATGTGGACAGGTTACGAAGAAGGCAATGAACCCAGTAAAAAACGTTATTGGAACCCTTATTTACACGGTAAAAATGGCAGTAAAACCTACCCAGGAAAATATAGCGAAGATTTATTCTCAGACTTCTTACTTGATTTTATCGAAACTAACGGCGCAAAAAATAAACCTTGGTTTGCTTATTATGCGATGAACTTACCCCATGGGCCATTAGAAGTAACACCCCATGAACCTTACGCCAAGACAAAATATGAAAAGCATAGAGCCGCAGTACGTTACGCAGATTTTATTTTAGCGAAAATGCTTAAAGGTCTAGAAAAAAGTGGTCAACGTGACAATACCATTGTGGTGTGGACTACAGATAACGGCACCGCTGGCGTTACCGGTCTTCGCAATGGTCGTAAGGTTAGAGGGGCAAAACTAAAAACTACGGA
The DNA here is from genome assembly GCF_000378625.1 of Colwellia piezophila ATCC BAA-637. GTDB lineage: Bacteria > Pseudomonadota > Gammaproteobacteria > Enterobacterales > Alteromonadaceae > Colwellia > Colwellia piezophila. The sequence goes on from NZ_KB905160.1 coordinate 495,921, forward strand.
GCCAGGGGTTAACTTACCCTTTATTGTCAATTCACCTAAGTTAGTGCCACAAGGTGTAGTTACCGATGCGTTAGTGGATATTAGCGATTTATTACCAACCTTTGCCGAACTTGGCGGTGCTGAATTGCCGAAAGAATATACCTTCGATGGTAGCTCTTTTGCACCGCTCATCTTGGGTAAAAGTGACGATTCAAAACGAACGTGGATCATGGCCATGGGTGGTAGAAATAATGCCCAAGTATCAGAAAACGGTATTGAAAATGCGTGGCATTTCCGTGACCGAGTTTTTCGCGATAAACAGTTCAAACTTTATGTTAATCCAACCAACAACCGTGACTATGAAAAATTAGTGGATGTACTTAATGATCCAGAAGAAAAAATCAACTTAATTAACAGCAAAGATCCGAAAGTGCAACAAGCCTTAGAAAAATTAGCTGCTGCTGCGCAAAGCATGCCTAATAAAGATAATGATCCCACCTATAACAAAATACCGGTAAATAGCTGGGATGTGCCGGTCAGTGTTAAATCACAAAGCTGGAAGCAATAAGCTTTATACCCGTTACCAATCAAAGTGCAGGATTTCAGTGGGAATTAAAAGGGCTTTAGGCAAGGAAAATAATTTAAGCATAGTCATTCTATGGTTTGATTATTTAATGCGGTATAAAGTCATTTTAAACCCATCGAAGAAGCGTTTGAGCAACATCACTTCATCGTTGCTGTGACTTATAATGGAACAACCATTATTTCATCACAGCGCCTCGAATTGAAATTGCTCAAGCACTCTGAAACATGCATCTTGAATGGTCACGGGTATAGGTCTTTAGGAATAGAAATAGGAACAAAAGTATGAAAAAAATATCACGTCGTAATTTTATCCAGATGGCTGGCGTAGGCGCAGCATCACTGACACTGCCGAGCTTATTATCAGGCTGCGGCGTTGAAAAAACAAACAGTTCACTGTTACTACCAAGTTACTTAAAAGGTTATGAAGCGCAATATGCGCAAGATCCTAGACAAGCCGCATTAACTTGGTTTAAAGAAGCTGGCTTTGGTTTGTTTTTACATTACGGTTTATATTCAAACCTTGGCGGTGAGTATAAAGGTAAAAAAATTGTCAATAAACACAAACCCGATCATGCAATTGCCGAATGGATCCAATGGCATGGAAAAATTGATGTTGCCGAATATGCACTGTTGAAGGAGCAATTTACTGCCGCGCATTTTGATGCCGATTATATTACCGACTTAGCCTTGGCTGCCGGTATGAAGTACATCAATATTACTACCCGTCATCACGACAGTTTCTGTTTGTTTGACAGTAAATATACCGATTTTAATAGTGTTAACTCTCCTGCACGACGTGATTTAGTGGCTGAGCTGTCTGAACAATGTCAGCAAAAAGGTCTAGGGCTTTTCCTCTATTACTCTCACGGTCGTGATTGGAAACATCCACACGCACCGAGTAACCGTGATTGGGGGGTTACCGCTCGTCCACGTTATGAAAATCAGCAGGCTGAATATTTGGCGGAAGGTGAAGAAAATTTAGCTATTTATGCCGAGTTTATGCAAAACCAAGTCACCGAGTTATTAACTAACTATGGGCCTATCGCCGGTATCTGGTTAGATGGTGAAGGTGTGCCAAAACAGTTTGCTAAAAAATACGATAAAAAACATGGCGGCGGTGGTTTAGCCAAAGCCATTGAGTTACTTAAAGTGAATGAGCTTTATGAGAAAATTCGAGCTACTCAGCCTAATACCTTAATTTCTTATAAAAAAGGTTTAACCGGCACGGAAGACTTTGTTGCGCCTGAGCGTAAAGGTTTTGGTTTAGATGGTGGTGGCAAGCCAATGGAAATTTGTTCAACCTTGCAAGCGCATAGTTGGGGCTTTAATAAATTTACCCCGCACCGTTTAAATGCCGAGCAGGTGTTGGAAACTTACAATCAAGCGCAAAATATGGGCGCCAACTTATTGCTCAACTCTGGCCCTATGGGCGATGGCCGTATTGTTAAAGAAGAAGCAGAAACGTTAAAAAAAGTGGGTGAGTTATTACGCCAACAAAGACGTGCTACATAGCTAGGCCATATAAACCGGCTACACCGTTGGTGAAGAGATAATACTTATAGATAGTTAACTGGCTGTTAATTATCTATAAATTAAAGAATTTAATATTTAGCAAACTTAGTGATATAGGAATGAATTATGAAATTAGTACGATTTGGTGCACCAGGCCAAGAAAAACCCGGTTTAATCGATAAAGACGGTAAGTTACGTGATTTATCAGCAATCGTCAGCGATATTGACAGTAAGTTATTAGGTGGTGGCGGTCTTGCACAACTTAAAACCATTGATGAAACATCTTTACCTTTAGTTGCCGGCGAGCAGCGTTTTGGCAAACCTATTGCCATGGTTGGTAAATGTATTTGTGTTGGTTTGAACTATGCCGACCATGCAGCAGAGTCAGGTATGGAAGTACCTTCTGAGCCAGTATTATTTGCTAAAGCGACTTCGTCGTTACAAGGCGCAAATGATGTAGTTATTTTACCTCCAGGATCAGAAAAGTCTGACTGGGAAGTAGAACTTGCCGTGGTTATCGGTAAAGAAGCCCGTTATGTTTCAGAAGAAGATGCCATGGACCATGTCGCCGGTTTATGTGTGATGAATGATTTGTCTGAACGCGCTTTCCAACTTGAAAAAGAAGGTCAGTGGATGAAAGGTAAAGGTTGTGACACCTTTGGCCCCTTAGGCCCTTACCTAGTGACTACCGATGAAGTAGGTGATGGTAATAACCGTAAAATTTGGTTAGAAGTGAACGGTAAACGTGTACAAGATGGCAATACCAATACCATGGTTTATAAAGTGCCATTTTTAGTCAGTTATATTAGCCAGTTTATGAGTTTACAGCCGGGTGACGTTATCAGCACAGGTACACCACCAGGTGTTGGTTTAGGTTTTAACCCGCCAATTTACCTTAAAAAAGGTGATGTTATGCGCTTAGGTATTGAAGGCCTAGGCGAGCAGCAACAAACAGTTAAGCTGTAAAACAACACCTAAAGCATTTTAAACTTTAGCTCTTAAATTATTCCCCTAGTTTAAGAGCTTTATTTTACATGACTATGTAGTTTACTCAGGAACTATTTGTAAACGTCATCTTCGAAGTATCTGATCGAAGATCCATTGCTCTTTATACACTGGATTCAGGACAATAAGCTCAGGATAATGTGCTCCTGCATTATCTAATAATTCACATCCATGTGACGTCTGCATTGTCTAATAAGTGCCATCCTTAGCCAAGTGCATAGGTATGTTTTGTTAACTACTGGTCGCCAATATGCGGCTATCAATCAAGAAAAAGACAATAAATGACCATGATAAATATAAAAATAAAAAATATCGTTATTTTAACTGTCTTGTTGTCAGTCATTACCGCATGTAGCAATAAAACAACACCAGTTCAAAAGCAACCAACAAAGCCGTTAGCACGTGCTACTTGGATAGCGCCAGAATTAGAAACTGACCAGCAAAGAAACGAACGTATGGCATGGTGGCGAGCAGCGCGCTTTGGCCTATTTATCCATTGGGGCGTTTACTCTGTACCCGCAGGTGTTTACCAAGACAAGCCTGCTGCAGCTGAATGGATCATGTTACGTTCCCAAATTCCTGTTGATGATTATAAAGCCTACGCAACAGATTTTAATCCACAAAAGTATGATGCTGAAAAGTGGGTACTTGCCGCTAAAAATGCCGGCATGAAATACATTATTATTACCGCTAAACACCATGACGGTTTTGCTCTTTACGACTCTAAAGTAACAGATTGGGATGTGGTTGACGCTTCCCCTTATGGCAAAGACTTACTTAAACCCTTGGCAGAAGCGGCACGTAAACATGGCATCAAGTTAGGGTTTTATTATTCACAGGCCCAAGACTGGGTACATGCGGGTGGTGCAAAACATAAACATGTGCAATGGGATGCCAAGCAAAAAGGCTCTTTTAATCAATACATTAATGACATAGCTGCGCCACAAGTCAAAGAAATCTTATCTAACTATGGTGATATCGCGGTGTTGTGGTTCGATACGCCAGTAGGCGTACGCCAAGCTCATGTTAAGCAGTTTTATCAACATCTCGCTTTGCAACCCGACATAATCACCAATAATCGTCTTGGTGGTGGAGCACTAGGTGATACGGTGACGCCTGAGCAGTATATTCCGGCTTTAGGCATTCCAGGCCATGATTGGGAAACGTGTATGACCATGAATAATTCGTGGGGTTATCGAAGCAATGATCAACAGTGGAAATCTTCCTCAGAGCTTATCCATAAACTTGGCGATATTGCCAGTAAAGGCGGTAACTTCCTGCTTAATGTAGGTCCCACCGCGCAAGGTGAAATTCCAGCTCAGTCGTTAGTTTTACTCGATGATATCGGTCAGTGGATGAAGATAAACAGCGAAGCTATCTATGGCACAGAACAAAGTGTCTTTACTTTTCTTGATTGGGGCAGAGTAACCCAAAAAACCTTAGCCAATGGTAATACGCGTTTATATTTACATGTTTGGCATTGGCCACAGAGCCGTCAATTAACGCTACCGCTGAGCAACCAAGTCGTTGATAGTTTTTTACTTGCTAACCAAGCTAATCAAGTTGGACTTAAAGTGACCACTACTGCGGACGGTAAAATACTGATGTTACCAAAGCAGGCTCCCGATAAAGTAAGTTCAGTGATTGTACTTGATATTGTCGGTAAGCCTCAGTTAACTCAAAACCGCTTTAACCAACCACTTAACAATGGCCAGTATATTCTCGATACGAGCAGAGTGATGTTACATAACCATTTAGGTAGTCATATGTTTATTGTTGACAGTGAACATGGTGTTGCCAATGATGACAGTGATTCTAGCAATGAAAGTGCTAAAAGTGCTACCAACGCAAGCAGTGCTACCAATGCAAGCCGTGCTAAACAGACTAAAATTAGTCAATGGCAAATTAAGCCGGGTCGTAAAGCCGAAGCATGGATTGAGTGGCAAGTGGAATTTCAGCAAGTAGGTCAATATCAACTAAGCAGTTTACTAAGCAGCGATATTGAAAACAGCCAAGCAATAAAAGCTATTGTTGAGTATTTAGGCGTTGATGAAAGTCAGTTAAAGAAACTTTATAACAAACGCGGTCGGGTGATTTCCCCTAAAGGACAAGCCTTAACGATAACTACGGCTAATGTTAGTAAACAGCCTTATAGCGTTGACTTTGGTGTTATCAATATAAGTAAACCGGGTATTTATCGTTTGGCCTTATTACCTGTTGAAAGGCCTATTGAAAGTCCTGTAGAAAAGCCGGTAAAAAAACAGAAAAACAATAACTCAGCCGATATGGGGCTTGTTGCCTCAGGTAAAGGTTGGCTTGGTCCGGATGTTTATCATCTTAGCGTTAATCCAATTAAAGCCATTAAATCCGTCAACGAAAAATTAACCGTTAAACGAGCATTAGTCTCTAGTTTGTAATATAAAATAACGAGTATTCCTATGAAATTAACAATAATTAGCACTGGTATTATCACTGCATTTTCGGTGTTAGCACTTAGCTTTAACAGCCAAGCAACAGAGCACTCAGTCATTGCCAGTGATGCCATTTATGTTTCAGTGCAAGGTAAAGCCAATAATAATGGCAGCCAAACATCGCCCTATAATACCTTGGCCAAAGCCTTAAAAAAGGCCAAGCCAGGGCAAACGGTTTATTTACGCGAAGGTGTTTACCAGGGCACAGAAAAATTACGCAATATTAACGGTAAAAAAGGTAAGCGTATCACCATCAGTGCCTTTCCAGGGGAAAGGGTTGTTTTTGATGGCACACGCGGTGTTGATGAACTGGCTAGTGGTAAAAGCCTAACAGCTATTCAAGCCGGCGGCACAGGTTGGTTACCGCATCAGGGCAACATTTATAAAATACATTTGAACCAAGATGTTTGGCAGTTATTTATTTTAAATAACAAAGGTGCCCAACAAATGGTGCCGGCGCGCTGGCCCAATGCAAAATTTAGTGATGGCAGTATTTATAAACGCTCTGCTTGGGCGACCGCACGTAATGCCATTAAAGCTGAAGGGCGATATAGCACTAATCCAGTGATGAATAAGATCAAAACTGGCATCACCAACCAGCAAATGATCAACAAGTGTTTCAATGACGATGATGATTTAACCGACCTTAGTCATTTACAAGGTTTGGACAGTAAATACTGTTTTGGCGTTAGTATTGATGCGCCACCAGAAAGTAAACGTGTTTTGAGCGACGCTGAGCAAAAAATACTGAAAAAACGCCCGTGGAAAAGAATTAACAATAATGCCGATGTTTATGGTCACGATTTAGCGGCGCAAACATTTGATGCTACTGGCGCCATGGCGATACTAAACTATGGTCATTGGCGTACTTGGGCGCGTCCTGTAGTGAGCCATCAAGGAGATACTTTTACTCATCTTGCTACGCCGCATCTCTATGGCACTGGCCATTATTATTACTTAGAAGCCGCGCTTTCTTTACTTGATCAAGAAGAAGAATGGTTTTTTGATAAAGAAACGAAAATCCTTTATTTATGGGCGCCAAACAGTGCTGCTTTAACTGAGCAGTCGTTATTGGTTCGGGCAAAAGTACAAGCCAATGCTTTTACCATTAACAACGCGGATTATGTTAATTTTGAAAACTTAGATTTTTTTGCCACCACCTTTACCTGTAATAATTGTGATCAAATGGTCTTTGATAACTTAAAGCTCGAGTATGCCGGTTCTTCAAAACGTATGTTAAGGCATTGGGCTAGTGTCACCACTCGAGGTAACGGCAAAAAGAACTTGGTTGATGCGGTACCAGATATCGTTATGATCGGCGGAAAATACAAACAGAACAGTGACAAAAGTAGTAACAGTATTATCCGTAACTCTAGCTTTAGTGATAGTGATGGTCCTGCGTTACAGTTTCATGGCAATAACAATAAAATCATTAATAACCGCTTTACCAATATTGACTATAATGGCGCTGAAGGCTGGCCATTCCAAGCGGCAATCAATACCTTTTTAGGTAAAAATACCACCTTTAGTTACAACACTTTTTATAATACCGGCTTATCACAAATGTATCGTGCCCATTCCGGCGATATTACCCATAACTTCGTTGATAAAATAGGTTGGGCACAAACTGATGGCGCGGTTCTTGGTGCTAACAATACCGGCTTAGCGGTCGCCTACAACTGGGCGTTATCAGATCATGACAAAGGCATTCGTATCGATGCACCGTTTCCCCCTAAACATGTTAGTGAATGGAATACCGATAACTATATTCACCATAATGTCACCATGGGCAACCGCGGCATAGTGGTCAAAGGTTGGAAGCACAGGATATTTAATAATACTGTCGTTGATATTCCTTATATTGACGATGTGACCGGTAAAGTAGATCCCGAATCACCAAGAATAATACTTAATAATGATACCGCTTTACTTAAACGCCATAAAATTAGCGAGCAGCAACTGGGTTGTAAAGTAGGTATTGATTGTGGTGCCAACCTAGAAACCATCAGTGCCAACAATCTTGCGCCTTATATTTTAGCCGGCCTTGGAAAAAGAATAGAACGTAAAACGCCATTACTTGTTCAGCAGTCTCATGATTATGAAACTAGCCTAAAGGGTGGCTTAAGCGTTAGTGAGCTGTTGCGAGATCCGGTTAATTTTGATTTTAGAGCGAAAGCAAAAACAGCTATCGCCAAACAAGGTATTGATCTTAAAACCTTCAGTAAAACCAAGGGTTATGCAGATTATCAAGGTTTGCCTTATGGCACTCACTATATTGGCGCTTACGGTGCTAATGAAGCCCATTATAATATCCCCGGACAAAGGCAAAAATATGCCTCTTTTCCTATCCCGCTTCATGACAGCACAAAAGTAAAATCTAATACTGATCTTATGTGGCGAGAAGCTCTTGCTGCAACCGAGTACCGACTATATTTTGGAAGTGACAAAAAATCGGTTGCTGGGGCCAGTGAAGCGCAAGCCATTTATCACGCCCACGCGGAAACTTATCCTGGCATTCGTCCAAGTAACAATATTTATACGCCAAAGAGCTTAGTCGCAGGTAAAGATTACTACTGGCGGGTTGATGTCGTGGTCGGTAAACAAGTACGAAAAGGTAAGGTTTGGCAGTTTAGTGTTGAAAAATAAACGTAAAAACATAAGTGTAAATTATAAAAATAACAAAATAACAAAATAAAAATTATAAATGAATAGATCTGAGGAAGAGAGAAGCAATATGAAAATAGTTAAGCAACAAGCTAAGTTTAGAAAAACCATTGCGGTCACGACCGCAGTATTGATGGCACTCTCATCGTCAATGGTAGGAGCGGCTGAAAAAATTAGTGGCTCAGGCATTGCGGGCTCGCCAGAAATGCTAGCATTAGGTGCTAAATGGCAAGTGATGAGTGATTCTGCCGCTAAACAACGCGGTCGGGAGTTATTTAATGAAAATAAATATGGCATGTTTATCCATTGGGGTTTGTACTCGCAGTTAGGCGGTATATACCAAGGCGAGAAAATGGAAGACGGCGGCACCGGGCCAAGAGTTGCCGAGTGGGTGATGCGCCGCAAAGAAATACCTCGCGCTGAATATGAAAAATTGGCCAAAACTTTCAACCCGACCAAGTTTGATGCTGATGAATGGGTTGCCATTGCCAAAGCGGCGGGCATGAAATACATGGTGATCACCGCTAAACATCATGATGGATTCGCTTTATTTGATTCGAAAGTAACTGATTATGATGTCATTGATGCCACGCCTTTTGGCCGTGATATTATTCGTGAGTTAGAAGTGGCTTGTAAAAAATCCGGCTTGTCTTTTGGCGTATACTATTCCAATGCCCTTGATTGGCGTGATGGTGGCGACTCAGGCATGAAAGACTACGGCCCAGCAAAAAATCCTCTACAGAAGCAGTTTGTTAATCGCTTTGATCCCTCACCAGTATCTTTCGATGATTACATTGCCAATAAATCTTTGCCACAAGTACGTGAGCTAGTGAATAACTACGATTTATCGCAAGTGTGGATGGATACACCGATTTATCTTCCGGCTAAATACAGTTTTGAATTTTATAAAACCTTATATGATGCCAACCCTGAAATCCTAGTTAATCAACGTATTGGCAATGGTTTTGGTGATATTGGTACCCCGGGAGACAATGTTATTCCAGATGCCGCCAGTGCTAATACGTGGGAAGGCATTGCTACCACCAATAATTCATGGGGTTACAAGTCTTATGATACCGATTGGAAATCACCAATAGAAACATTGTATTGGCTAGTTGCCAATGTCAGTAAAGGCGGAAACTTTTTATTAAATGTTGGCCCTGATGGTACCGGTACTATTCCGGCTAAATCAGTGGAGAACCTGTTAGCGGTAGGTAAATGGTTAAAAGTGAATGGTGATGCTATTTATGGCACTAAACCATGGCAAGTTGACCATGAAGGACCGACTAATTTACAAATGAAAGGTACCGGACATCGTAGTAAGAAGAAGTTCAAATTTGAATTTAGCCAGGATGATTTTTGGTTTACTGAAAAAGAGCATAAGGTTTATGCTATTGCCCTTGCTCGTGCCGACAACAACCAAGTCTTAGTCCAAGCTTTCAAAGGTAAAACAGTGAAGAATGTTCGTTTATTAGGTACTTCTGAACTGGTGAAATGGACTAATGGTTCAAAGGGCTTAACTGTAGAATTACCAACGTTTAGTGATGATGGTATAGGTTATGCGCTAGAGATTAGCTTGTAATACTGACTTGATTAGGAATTGGCGATTAGAATCGTATTGATAGAGTTTCTTAATCGCACAATAAAAAGCCTTGTTAACTGTGTTAGCAAGGCTTTTTATTGGCTTTATGTTGAAGAAGTATGGCCCTAACTATCACTCTACTCGGTATTCTCTCGATAGGTATAGTGTCAGTAGGTTTACCCCGCTAGGTACGGTTTAATCACTTCACTGACTTTCTCGGCTAAAAACTGTGATCCTTGCTTATTGAAATGGACATTAACTGGTTGCTGTAAAGTTGTTAGGTTCGGTTTTATTTTGTTATATAAATCGTTCACTTGCACTTGATGGCGTGCCATCACTGCTAGCGCAGCTTGATTGTATAATACCGCATCATTGGGGATTCGCGATGGGGTCACGCCCGTTGGGTAGGGGGTGGTGGTGGCAAAAATCAATTTGGCACCGGTTAGCTGCAAACGTTTGACTAATTCTTCTAAATTTTTAGCATATTGTTTAATGCTCAATTTAGCGGGTTGGTTTGCATCATTACTTTTAACCCCCATACCCTTAGTAATACGCTTTAAATCGTGCAAACCCCAGTTGAAATGTATCACTTGCCATTGTTTGACCCCTTGGGTCTTCAGCCAATTTTCAATACTTCTCAGTCCTTTGCGGGTATCACCACCATTGTCAGGTAATTTACCTTGCTGTTTAATGGGTCGGTAGACATTGGCCTTGCCCTTTAATAATTCCCTAACGCCTAAGGTGTAACCAATGGAGATACTATCACCAATAATCAATACATTCGGCAGGTTAGCCTGTGGCTCAACCGCCCATGTTAATTTTCTTGCTTGCTGCTCAAAAGAGCCAGGTTCAACCGCTGCATTAGCATGGGTTAAGGTGAGCCATGTTAAGCTCAGGGTGACGATAACTACGATGTTTTTATACATAAGGATTCTCTTCTTTACTATCAAGGGGTAACAATAATTATTTATCATGCCTATGCACTTGCCTCAAGGTCGTCATCCCCGTGGTGTTTTAATCGGGGATCCAGTGTATAAAGAGCAATGGATCTTCGATAAGAGACTTCGAAGATGACGTTTACAAAAAGTTCATGAGTAATCTACATAGGCATGTTATTTATTAAGCGTTAATTTTTAATGGTTAATGGTTAATGGTTAATGTTTAAAGATATTAACCGTCACATCATTGTGTTGTTTTATACCAGGGGTCGAACGGCCTGCTGCTACTTGGGCTTGTAATAATGCGGTTAGTTCGGCAACTTTTTCTGGCATGGCGCGGGCTAAGTTATCTTGTTCACCAAGATCATGGTCGAGATTATAGAGTTGCGCGCTAATACCTTTTACTTTTTTAGGTTTACTCCAACCACCAGAGCCAGAGGCAAGGATGAGTTTCCATGGTCCTTGTCGAATAGCAAAATGACCTGATATCGAATGATGGATGATATTTTGTCGCAGTGGCTTTTTTTGTGGGATGTTATTTTTTTTAGTTTTTACCAGTAGTGGCAGAAAACTAATACTGTCTTCGGCAACATTGCCTTCAGCGACATTACCATCAGCGACACTGTTTTTAGCGGTACTGCTCTTAGTGGCATTGTTCTCATCGTTAATGTATTCAGTGTTAATGTCAGCTAGGTTAATCTTGAGCAGTTCAGCCAGCGTAGAGAAAATATCATTTAAACTAATAAGTTGGCTTGATACTGAATTAGCAGGAATAACCTTTGGCCAAGAGACAAAAAACGGTACCCGATGGCCACCATCCCATGAATCTGATTTATAACCCCGTAAATTGCCAGAAGGATAATGACCTTGGGCAACCAACGCCTTAGCATTGGCAGTTTTCTCCGACGTGCCATTATCGGCAGAGCTGATAATAATAGTATTTTCGAGTAAGTTATTACGCTTTAAGGCAGCAATTACTTGGCCGGTACTATCATCGGTTTGCATAACAAAATCGGCATGTTCATTGAGTCCACTTTTACCTAACCAGGCTTTACTCGGCTTTACTGGGCTATGCGGGGAGTTCCACGGAATATAAAGAAAGAAGGGCTGCTTGTTGTTTTTTCTACTGTCGATATATGCAACCGCTGCTTGGGTTAAACGCGGTAACATTTCTACCGGTGTTATTTTTTCACTAACTTGCTGGTTTTTGATCAGTAAGTTCATCTGCCGGGCATGATGGAACCCCAAAAACTCATCAAAACCGCCTTTATCAATGGGCCCTTCGCTAACTTTTGTGCCAACCGTAATATCAGCACTTTTATCATGCTTACCATCAAACAGCATACCTAGATGCCATTTTCCGATCATGCTGGTGTGATAACCTTGGTTTTTTAGCATTTTAGCTAAGGTCAGTCGGTTTTCTGCGATTAATGACTCTCCGCCGGTTAACACGCCTTTTTGTAAACGTGTGCGCCAAGCATAACGGCCGGTTAACAAGGCATAACGTGTCGGAGTACAAACCGAGGAGGCCGAATGAGCGTCAGTGAACGTTAAACCACTTCTGGCTAAGGCATCAAGATTAGGCGTGGGTATTTTTCCGTGCTCAGGGTTAAGATGTTGAATTTCACCATAACCAAGATCATCAGCAAGGAAAATAATAATATTAGGTTGAGTTTGCTCATTAGCAAAAGAGCAGGTTATATAACCTGCTGATAGAGTAAGTATTAAAAATATTTTTTTTGCTAACGTTTGCATGTTTACTTCCTTTTTAGCTTTAGTAAATAAAAAACCACTTGCTACAAGAGAAACAAGTGGTTTATATATTTGATAAATAAAAGTTAATTTATTTTACCGATGAAAACTTCACCGTTTGTAAGTAAAGACTAGGTACTTGAGATGGGCGTAAATTAGGCATAATAACTTCAACACCTTTGTCGGTTTGGGTGAAGCTAAGCGCTCCTGCTACACCTAACATAGTCACTTGGCTTTCTTTACTAAGTTTCAAGTCTTTAATCAGCAGTTTTCCTGACTCAGGCCAGCGCGGTAAAATAGCGTAAACATTATCAGCTTTTTTAGTAAAGTAAGCTTGTTTAACGGCATAACCCGGCTTCGGTGCTATAGTCATTTCTTTAATCGGATTACCATAGTGGTAGTCTTTTTTACTGTACTTGGCGCGTTTACCATCACTCCATTGCGCATCTTTGATCCAATCGCGAGTACCATAAATTGCTTCACCATTAACTTTTAACCAGTCACCCATTTCTAATAACCGTGCTTCCATAATTGGCGGAATTCTACCATCACCCGTTGGCCCGATATCCAATAAGAAGTTACCACCGCGACTGACGATATCAACTAAATTAAAAATTAAGTCTTCGGTGCTGGCGTATTGATCAATTGATTCATGACGGTTATAACCAAATGAATGGCCTATGCCACGCGTTTCTTCCCAAGCATGGTCACCGTTAGGGAAACCTTTGCCGTATTCGGTAGTATAATAGCCACCGTGTTTACCACGTACTTTACCCCACCTATCATTGATCACCAGTTGATCACCACGAGGGTTTTCATTCAAGATCCAAGGTAATATTTCTAACGGACGCCAAACCTCTTCACCTAAAAACCAGTCGCCATCGGTATAAAGTACACTAGGTTTATATTTAGTAATGAGCTCTTTGATTTGTGGGAAATAGACTTCGTCTATGTATTTATCTTTATCTTCTAACCATTTAGGGTTGAACCAATCCCAGATGGAATAATACAAGCCCATTTTTACATTGGCTTTTTTATTCACCGCTTCGGTTAACTCGCCAACAAGGTCACGCTTAGGACCAATTTCAACAGAGTTCCACGGTCGACCAAAAGATTCACTCGCATGTTTATTCGGCCATAAAGTGTAGCCTTCATGATGTTTTGAGGTTAATACTACATATCTGGCACCAGCTCGGTCGAAGATATCAGCCCAATGATCGGCATCAAATAACTCAGCGGTAAACTGCTCGGCAAAATCTTCATATTTTGAATCTTCTCCATAGACCTTATTTTGATAGCCTTGCACGTCTTTTTGCACACTTAAGGCTTTTTTATGTGCGGGAGAGCCATCTCTCATCGGCTGGCCATCAAAACGAACATTTTTATTGCCATCTTTATGATGCCAGTACCACTCAGCATATTGTCCGTGTGGAGAATAGGCAGGTACAGAATAAAGTCCCCAATGAATGAAAATACCAAAACGGGCATCACGCCACCATTGGGGTGTTTCACGACTGTCTATCGATTGCCAATTTGCCTGATACTCTTGCTCGGTAGCGTTAGCTGTACCACTTAAGGCGAGTAATGATGCCAGTGTGACAGAAAGTATTTTTTTCATATTAATAAGCCTATTCACTCGTTGTGTATCTTTAGATATAAAAGAACAGTATACTTTTTGATATACATCGTCAACTGAATTTATAAAGTGTTAAGAGGCAAAGTTAATGGCTAACAATAAAATCATAATCCCGTTGAACACCCAGATGAATAAATTTTATAACGCGGTAAAATACATTATCGGTGCATCAATCATAATAACGTCACTGCAAGTGAGTAGTGATGACAATGTTAGTTTGCATACTGAGCCAGATATTGATTTTTCACTGGTTGAAGGGGCACCAACTAAAACTAATTTCACCGCTGAGAGCCGGGCGTCTATGCAGCAGCTTTATCACGATAAAATTGGACTATTTATTCACTGGGGTCCCTATGCCGTATTAGGCGGTATGTACCAAGGTAAACGTAGTGCTGGTGAGTGGATTATGAATCGTGCTGTTATCCCAGTAAAAACCTATGAGCAGATAGCAGCAAAGAAAATCGACTTGGCAGGTTTTAATGCCGATGACTGGGCACAATTAGCACAAGATGCCGGTATGGGCTTTGTCGTGGTTACTGCTAAGCATCATGATGGTTTTGCGATGTTTGACTCTAAAGTCTCGAATTATGACATCACTGATTTTTCCGGCACTGGGCGCGATCCAATGAAGGAGTTAGCTGAGGCGGTCAAGGATAAAGGCATTCGTTTGGGCTTTTATTACTCGCAAACGCAAGACTGGCACGAGTCGGGCGGCATAGGTAATACGTGGGACTTTACTAAGCCTTCTAAAAAAGCCTTTTCCGCTTATCTTAATAATAAAGCCATTGCCCAAGTTGAGGAGCTGGTACAAAATTATGGTGACTTGGCGATGATGTGGTTTGATACACCAGGGCCAATTAATAGTGATGATGCTGGCAAGTTGATAGCGATGGTGAATAAAAACCAGCCGCAAGTATTAATGAATTCCAGGATTGGCGGCGGGCACGGCCACTTTGAGTCAGCAAAAGATCATGGCTTCCCTCCTGGTGTTTATGTGGATGCTAAAAATGCTATTGAAAACATTAACATTCCTTGGCAAACCCATACTTCGGTAGTTAACCCATGGGGATATACCTCTTGGGCGAACGTTAGGCCCGCAGCTGAATTTATTGATAACTTGGTGGAAGTGGTCAGTAAAGGAGGCGTATTGCTATTAAATGTAGCTCCTGATGGTCATGGCAGTATTCCTGAGGCGCAAGCCCAAGTTTTACGTGAATTAGGACAATGGCTAACAATTAATGGCGAGGCTATTTATGATGCAGATGCTAGTCCGTTTAGCCATCACAAATATCCGATGACAGTGAAAGGTAACAAACTTTATATCCACCTCATGGAGGCTATTGCCGGTGAGTCTTATGAAATTGATGGGCTATTAAGTCGTGTTAAAAAAGCCTATTTACTCGCCGATGAAAATAAAGATTCATTGAGTATTAATCAACAAGGGCGAAGTTTACAAATTACTTTACCAGCAACAATTAAAGCAGAAACCATTACAGTATTAGCTTTATCTTTAGATGAAACACCAATTCGCATTGCCGACCAAACCATGCAGGCACTTGATAATAACTTTAAGTTACCGGTTAAATTAAGTTATATCAATAGTTTGCGTTTTGGTTATGATAAAAAAAATGATGCGAGTTTTCATTGGACTCATAATGGCCAAATAATGTCTTGGCATATTAATATCTCAGTGCCGGGGCGATATCAGATATTTTCTGAACAAGCTGCCGACAATACCCGTGCAGGCATTGAATATACAGTCTCTAACGGTCAACAAACTATCACCGCGTTATCGGTAGCAACCGGTAGTAAAAAGCAATTTAAGGAAATAGAACTGGGTATTTTGAGCTTTGCTAAACCAGGGCACTATCAAATTTCTACCGAAATAACCAAACGTTTGCCTTTTGCTCAAACTAAAACATCACGACTAGATAAATTTAATCTACGCAGTTTGACCATGAAGCTTCTGGTCGAACAGCAGTAGGTTAGCGGTTTATGTTTTACAAATCAGCAGATTATGTAAATTAATGTAAGGTTTATGGCTCCTTAGCAACAATTCAGATAAATTAAATTGTTTAGGGAAGATAACGATCAATCACAAGGTGATTTTGTCTGAATATTCAATGTCAGTTATGAGTGCAGGTTTAGCCAACATTGCCATCTTACCGAACAAAAATTAATGCAAGTTTTTCATGAGATTAAAGGCTATAATCAGTCACTTATTTTTAGTTGTGTTTAGTATTTATAATAGTTACCCCATCATTTAGAGGTGTATTTTGTTTTCTAGTTTCTTTCATGTTGTATTTTGGGCTTTGTTACTCGTGTCATTTAATCAGCAATTAATATCTAAGGTGCAGGCAGCAGAGTTAAACAACGTTGATTTCCAAAAAACGAAGCCAGTATCTAATCAAGTATGTACTAGTTGTCATCAGCAGCAACAGCATAGTTGGCAAGAGTCTGATCATGCTAAAGCAATGGCTATTGCTGATAAAAACTCAGTATTAGGCAACTTCGATAATGTAAACGTTGAGCATTACGGCCAAAAAGCATTTTTCTTTATTAAAAATGAACAATATCAAGTAACGGTTTCTTATGATGATAAGTCCGATACTTATCCCGTTAAGTATACATTTGGCCATTTTCCGCTACAACAATACTTGGTTGAAACCGAAACGGGTAAGTTGCAAGTTTTACCCTTTGCTTGGGACTCTCGAGTTAAAGCTGATGGTGGTCAGCGTTGGTATCATAACTATAGCAATGAAGAAATTCGTCCCCAAGATAGACTGCATTGGCGTCAGCCTCTGCAAAACTGGAATGGTATGTGTGCTGACTGTCACTCTGATGGTTTAAAACGTAATTATAATCTTGATAAAAATAGCTTTTCTTCTAAGTGGGATAATATCAATGTTGGCTGTTTGTCTTGCCATGGCAATATGACTACCCATGCGAAAGAATCAGCAAAAACAGCAAGTTCAGTAAAACGTAATGTCAGCAAAGATATTACCTCGAGTGCACATCCAACCGGGCAATGGCTACGAGCAATAGGGCAGAAAACGGCTAGCTGGCAAGGGAAAAAACGTGATAATAGTTTTATGGATACTTGTTTTGCCTGTCATTCATTACGCGCACCATTAACCGATGGTATTAACCCTAGCAGACCGTTTCTAGATCAGTTTTCGCCACAATTATTAGCGGCGCCTTTGTACCATGCTGATGGTCAAATTAAAGAAGAAGTGTATGTTTATGGCTCCTTCTTACAGAGCAAAATGTTTGCTGCAGGCGTGAACTGCCTTGATTGTCATGACAAGCACACCATGAAGGTAAAAACCTTGGATAATGGTTTATGTTTACAGTGCCATGGCAGCGATGTGTACAACGTAAAGTCTCATCACCAACATCAGGAAGACTCCACAGGTGCACTCTGTGCTAATTGCCATATGCCAACAAACCGCTATATGGGTGTAGATGATAGGCGAGATCATAGTTTTAAAATTCCAAGACCAGACTTATCGAGTGAATTTGATACTCCGAATGCCTGTACCAGTTGCCATGATGATAAAAACAATCAATGGGCGAGTGATAACTTGAAAAAATGGCATGGTAAGCCGAAAGCATTGCCAAACAGTAAGCAATTTTTAATGCGATTAAATAGCGGTCAAGGCATTAACCTTGAAGATCACTTAACTATTATTACTGATAAAAACCTAGCGGTTATCAATCGGGCAACAGCAATTCAGCAGCTTGCTTACACCACGCAAACCATCACCAGTGAAATCTTAGGACCTTTGTTAACGGATAAAGAAAACCTTATTCGATTAAGTGCGGCCAGTGCCGCCACTCTATTGCCACCAACGGATAGAGTGGCTTTATTAGTGCCATTGTTAACCGATAAGTTTAGAGCTATTCGAGTGGCTGCTGCCCGTAGCTTAGTAGACAGCCAGGTTTCAGCCGTAGATCAAGCCGTGTTTGCTCTAGCATTTAAAGAACTACAGCAGTCAAATGATATTAGCAGCTGGCGCGGCGAAGGGCGGATGAATTTGGGCATAAATGCCCTGCAAAGCGGTGATACCATAGCAGCAGAAAAAGCCTTTAAAGCAACGATTGTTGTGGAGCCTTATTTTGATACGGGTTACATCAACTTAGCGGATTTATATCGTTCACTGCAACGACCTGCACAAGTCAGTTCTGTGTTGATGAAAGGCATGAAAAACTTACCTAAATCAGGGGCAATAAAATATTCTTATGGTTTACATCTGGTTCGTCAAAAAACGCTTCCTAAAGCAGTAAGCTATTTTTCACAGGCAATGTTGTTATCTCCTGAAAACTCTCAATATGCTTATACTTATATATTGGCAATGGATGGCACAGGGCAGAGCGCACAAGCGCTGAGCAAGCTTAAGTTGTTAATTATTAATTACCCCGACAATGGCCAATTGCAAGAGCTTGGTTTGTATCTATCACAGAAATTAAACAGTAAAGCTGACTATGACTGGTTTAGGACTTTATAATTTTATTAGGCGATTTTTTACGGTTGATGGTACGAAAATCTAAATTACTAATTTTAGTAGTTAGGTAACTGGCTGATCGAATAGGGGACTTTTGATTATTAGCCAAAATATTATTTATTACCGAAAGAACAGCTTTATACGTTGCTTGCTAACTCAAGTGTAAGTTATTGTATTTATTGGAACTATGTTATTTATATCGTTTATATTAACATTCTTGAGGGGTTGGTGACTTAGGTCGTTGGGCTTCAAATCGCCCCATGGCACCACTAGATTTAAATGATTAAATGAAAGGCCGATACCTTATGTATTGGCCTTTTTTGTCGGGAAGGTTTTTTAACTGCTTTATTCAATCACAAGTAACTATCTGAAAGTGGGAGTGAATTTATAGGGCCACTTAAAATTAATACCAAATCTAGCTATTAATCAATATTAAGTAAGTCTTGTTATGCTTTAGCCGCGATCGCTTGTAGCTGACCACTTGATTCTCGATCAGATACCTCGAGAATGACGAATTAACTTATACCAATTTCATTAACTTATACCAATTTCATTAAATTATTGCTCACTTGTGCTGGTTAAAATACGCCATGTCAGCGCGATACCAAGTACATTAATTAATTGACCACTGAGCGAGAATTAAAAGGCATAGAGGCAAGGCATTGATTGAAGATAATGGTTATTCAGGAGAATAAGCTCCTGCATTCTCTAAGAAGCTACATCCATGTAGCGTCCTTGTCGAAATCAATAACGACGCATGTAAGCCTTTACCTTTTATTAGGTACTCGCCCTTTGGGAGTTTATTAGCAAACTGATAACGGCACAAAATTAAAAAAATATAGAATAACTATGTTTAAGTAATTTTTCTTGTTCTAAGCTCCATAATATAACTCTCAGTTGATCAATATATTAGTGTAATTGGTATTACTCTCAATCCCAATAAGCCAGCTATTGCTCAATTGAGCGCATTGCCCTGATTTATTTTCCCTATGCACAACAAGATCACAAACTTAATGAAACTGGTATTACATTGCTGTAAATGCTTTATACATTAACTATTAAAGTTGAATGACTTGCCTTGGCTAATACTATTTACAAAACCTTGCTTTGCAGCAAAGCCGAACTGTCTTCTTCGACTTCAAGCTCTTGTTCAAGCTCTTGTTCACCTTCTACCTCTTCTTCATCAGTAATGGCTTTGTCATTAATCACTAGATACAAACACGGTAATACTAATAAGCACACTAGTGTGGTAAACAAAATACCAAAGCCTAATGATACTGCCATAGGTACGACAAATTGCGCTTGTCTTGAGGTTTCAAATACCATAGGTGCTAAGCCACAAAATGTGGTGATAGTTGTTAGTATAATGGGACGGATCCTGCGTCGACAGGCTTCTTTAATTGAGTCCAATGCTGAATGTCCTTGTTCAGCTTTTTTGTTGGCATATTCGACCAAGATCAAACTGTCATTAACCACCACGCCGGCTAATGCCAACATGCCCATTAAACTCACGATACTCAAGCCAAAACCTAACACCATATGGCCTAAAATAGCGCCCACTGCGCCAAAGGGAATAATAGCCATAATGACGATGGGCTGAACGTAACTTTTAAAAGCAATGGCCAATAAGATATAAATAGCCACTAAGGCAAAACCCGTGCCCAACTCTAATCTTGAAACACTCTCAGCTATCTCTTCTTGATCGCCACCAAAAACGACTTTTATGCCAGGGTATCGCCCTTGCAACTCAGGCACTAAATAATCTCGCACCATTTTAGCAACCCCAGGGATGTTTTCTTCAGGCAATATTTCCGCGCCAACTTTTTCAACTCGCTGGCCTTTTCGTCTTAAAATAAAGCCCGGCGCTAATACCTTGTTAATAGTCGCGACACTGCCTAAAGGCGCATAACCACCCGCTTTCGTACGGATGAGCAGAGATTCTATTTTATTAACATCACCACGTTCATGCTCCGGCAATCTCACTAAGGTAGTGACTTGATTACGTAACCTGTGTTGTCTTTGCGCGCGTGCTCCGTATAAAGAGGCCCGCATCTGCGCCGCTAAGTCTGTGGCGTCTAGACCCAGCGCCCGGCCATTTTCGTTAAGGCTAAGCTTCCATTGTGGTTTGCCTTCTTCCATGGTGTTAACAGTTGCCACGACATTTTCACTCATGGCTAAAAATTCCACCGCATCTTGGGCGGCAAGTGCCAGTACTTGACTATCACTATGGCGTAATTCTATTGTTAAAGAAGCTGTGCTAACAGCGCTAGAGCCACGTCTTGCGCCGCTAAACCTTAGCTTGCCAAGGTTAGGTAATGACGTAGCATGCTCGCGCCAAAACTCTTTCACTTGATTGGTAGAGTATTCACGCTCTTCGCTTTCTACCAATAACAACGCCACTTCAACGCTATTATCACGAATAATACTGCGAGTACTAACAACACTATTTTCAAGGCCATAAGCTTTGACCATAGATTCGGCGTTAGCTTCTAACGTTGCCCTAAGAAAAATCGCTTGCTGCTCTGTGGACGAGGCAGATATTTCATAATTGGCTTTAACCCAGCGACCATCCATTTTGGGGTAGAGACTAAAACCCATTTTGCCACTGAACGCATAAGCCATGACGATACAAAAAATAAAACAGGCCACTGACAGCACTAAAGCGGGACGCTGCAAACATTTATTAAGCAGGGGAGAATAAATGTTTTCAATAAAATGATTTAAACTGCCATGACATTTTTTTTGCGCTTTATTAAGCCATCGCTCTATTTTAGTGGGTTTCTTGTTGTTTATATGCGCTAAGTGAGAGGGTAAAATAAACAAGGCTTCAACCCATGAAACGGCAAAACAAAGCACTACCACAATAGGGATAGCGCCGAATAATAACTTCATGCTGCCGGGCAATAATAACAAAGGTAAAAAGGCCACAATATTGGTCAAAATAGCGTAGGTAAGTGGCTTAGCCACTTCATTGGCACCTTTTATAGCGGCTTCTTCATAGGACATGCCCTCTTGTATATGGGCGAATATATTCTCGCCGGCAATGATGGCGTCATCAACCACTATGCCTAAGGCAATAATGAAACCAAACATTGACACCATATTGATTGAAACATCAAAGCTAGGAAGAAATAACATGGCGCCTAAAAATGAACTTGGAATGCCGGCTACCACCCAAAACGCGAGTTTAAACTGCAAGAATAAACTCAAAATGATCAATACCAGCAACAAACCAATAAAGGCATTCTTAAGTAATAGGCTTAGGCGTTTTTGATAATTCTTGGCATCATCATCAACAATGGCTATGCCCGAATTAGGCGGTAACATGGCGAGTATTTCAGGCCACATGTCTTCGATGGCATCAGCAATTTGTGACGGTGTTTGATCTCCCGTTCTATAGATATTTAATTGTGCTGATAATTGGCCATTGTAAGTCACTAGATCACGTATGTCAGCAAAGCCCTCGGTGACATTCGCTATGTCACCTAACCGTAATTGATCCCCAGATTTGTCCGAAATAATAGGTACATTGGCTAAGTCTTGTGCCCAAAACTCACGTTGATCAACCGAGACCAGAATATCACCACTATTTGCTTTGATTTTTCCTGCCGATTGTTCAACGACATTCTTTTTTAGCATGCTAGCAATTTTGCTTAGCGTCAGGTCATAAGCTTGCAAGTCTGTTTGCGCCACCTCAACATGGATTTCTTCTTGGGGTATGCCCCTGAGTTTTACCTGCGAGATATAAGGCGATTGTAAAATGCGATCGCGTACCTGTTCTGTCAGTCGTTTTAAGGCGAAACGATCTAAATCTGCATGAACGATGAGTTCCATGACATCGGCAACTCGGGTGTCTAATTTAACATGAGGCCGTTCCATACCCGAAGGAAAAGACGATATTCGATTAACCGCCTGTTGGGCATCTTGATAAACTTTTTGTGGTGTTGCGCCAGCCTCTAACTCAGCTCTTACCCTAACCCAACCGGTACCAATAAAGGTGTCGATTTTACTGATACCGTCGAGGCTATAAAGCGCCGCTTCTACCGGAACGGCAATTGCTACTTCCATTTCACTCGGCGCTGCACCAGGATACGACACCCGCACAGATATAGTATCGCGAGACGTTTCGGGCATATATTCTTTGCGAATCATAAAAGACATCACCAAGCCGCCAAAAATCAAGGCAAGCATTAGCAAGTGCGGAGCCACTTTGTGTTGGATCATCCACGAGATAGCATTCATTTTCTTGGTTGAGTTAGCTTGCTTATTTTGCATAACTTAACCCTTGTTGCACTTTCTCTTGCTCTTTATTCAGTCTTTTACTTTTACTTTTACTTTTACCTTTAGCATTATCAGCAATGGCGACTGTTTCTTGCTTATTTTTGCTTTTACTCTTGGCTATTGCATTTGAAATATTTCTTCTGCTTCTAACCTCTAAACCTATACTGGCAATGCCGGGTTTTTCAGCAAGTGCTCTATCTCCTGGCTTAATATCAGTGTTGACATAAATAACATCCCGGCCTTTAAACAATATTTCAACGGGTCTTTTTTGTAGGGTATTATTTTTATCCACCACCCAAATAGTATTATCCGCTTGTAACCACGGATGTTTAATGGTCCAGGCATTTTTAATGGTTTTACCTTTTAATTGAATATTTAAAAAATCATTAATAAATACTTGTGGCTGGTTCGCTTGTGCTGTTTGCGGATGATCAATAGCCAACAGCAGTTTTACTTGCCGGTCTTTAGTATCTAACTCCGGCAATATTGAGACAAACCGTGCGGTACGCGTTTGACCTTCGCCCCATAACCGGTTTTGCGAAATTTCGGCTAATTGCTGTTTATCTAACAGGGCTAAAAATTTATGCGGGATTTTAACCTCAAGCCAATAAACAGCAGTATTTACCACAGAAAATAATGACGAGTTACTTGATACCTTACTGCCCAAGCCAACCGCTTTACTGATCACTTTACCGTCAAAGGGCATCAAAACACGAGTCCGGCTTAAATTTAACTTTGCCTTGTCAACATTGATTATCGCTACTGCTACTTTAGCCTTGGCCACCGTCAGCTGAGGTTCTCGTAAAACTAAGGATTCATCAATATTCAAACCTTCATAAGTATTGAGCAGTAATAACTCTTCTTTGGCTAATAACTGGTCTGCTTGTACTAGGGAAAAGTTGGCTTTTGCTTGCGCTAACTGAGCTTGTTGAGACTTTAACGCGAGTTCAAAATCCACAGGCTCAAGCTTGGCTAACCATTGGCCTTTTTTTAATTGGCCACCAGGTATCGCTAACGGGTTAATTGACTCAATATTGCCTGATACCCGAGCATGAATTTTCACCAACTCTGCCGGTATGACAATGCCCGAGGCATGCCAAGAAGGTACTACTGAGGCTTTAACTAACTCACTTGTTTGCACCATACGCAAACGTTTTACCTGCTTTTTTTTATAATGAGCGGGTTTTTGCTGGCCCGAATGTAAAATGTAATAACCAAGCACTGCGCCTAAAATAACAATAATTAAAGGTAGCATCTTACTTTTAAAGGAAAGGTTATTTTTAAAGAAGCTTTTATTAGATAAGAAATCACGCATTAACAGGATTTTCCTTTCTGCTTATTTTTGATGTGGCGGCTTGGTTGCTACTTACTTGCTCGATTGGAGAAAAGTCACCGTGGCTTAACTCTCGGTATAATAAAACTCGGTTAATCATTACTCTCTTATTCGCCTCGATGAATTGCCTTTCTAGTGACAAGATACTTTCCTGAGCTTTGAGCAGGTTCAAATAATTGGTTTTACCATTGAGGTATTTTATTGTGGTCAACCTCTCAGTTCGTTCAGCCAAATCTAGTTGTTCTTGCAAATTTTTAGTGATCTTTAATAGTTGAGTTTCATTTATCAGTACTTGATTCACACTCGCGATAGCCGTCAACCACACTTGTTGATAATCAAACAACAGCGCTTGTAATTCCAGTTCACGCTGCTCTACCACGGATTTTCTTTCACCACTATCAAACAGCGGCATTGCCAGTGAGGCAATTAAATTACCTGACCAGTCATCAAATAAATCAGCCACCGAATTTTTTGTTGTTGAATAATTTGCTCGTAAGGTAATTCGTGGATATTGATTTGAAATGGCCATCGCTAAATGCTCATCAGCGGCTTTTATTTTGGCGAAGGCTTGTTCAATGTCAGGGCGGTACTTTAATACTTGTGCGGGAACACCAAGTTTAGGTAACTGTGGCAATGACGGTAGTGAATGCATAATATCTAACTGCTTGCTAATAAACGCCTTGGTCGGCACACTTAACCACAGCGCTAATGTTTGTTGGTAGATGTATAAGTCAGCATGATTTTTGGACTGCAATACTTCAATAGACTTGAGTAGTTTTTGCTGCTGCCAGATGTTTGTCACAGAAATCTTTCCCATGGCGAAACGCCTAGAAATGACCTTTAAAGCATCTTGAGTACGTTGGAATTGGTCGGCCAATACTCGCTGCTTTTCTTGCTCAGACATCAAACCTAGCCAGGCATTGCTAATACTGCCGGCAACTAAAGTGGCTCGGGCGCGGTATAAAGCCAGTTGTTCTTGGTGATTCCAATAGGCTTTATTTTCGTTGGCGGCAATGCCACCCCACAAATCTAATTCCCAGCTAGAGCTCAGGCCAAATGAAGCACTATTCACCTCGCCAAAGTCATCAAACTTAGATGAAACATTGGAGGTTAGATTAAGGCTAGGGTAAAGATCTGCACTGGCAATTTTTGCATTGATAGCACTGCTTTTTAATCTTAACTCTTTTGCTTTTAACGATAAGTTATCTTGCAGTCCTTGGCTAACTAATTGAGATAATTCTTCATTGTCAAAACTATGCCACCAGTCTCTATCCAGCTTGCTGTTGCCTTCTTCGATAAATGACGTTGCCTGTGCAACATTATCAATAACAACATTGTTATTTTGAGCACAGCCAAACAACAGCATCACTGATAGAAAAGCAGGAACAAAAATCGAAAATAAAGCTCGAAGGAAAACAGGCAAGGTAATTTTCATAAAACACTAGTACTACTTAATATTCGAAGGTTTAGAGGTAAGGATTGTCGGTCATTTGGAAAAATTGAGTATCTTTATATTTAAAAGTAATCGAATTAAAGTCGTACAACAACTTAGTTTACAGTTCTTTACAATAAGCAGCATGTAGACAAAATAAGGCACTATAAGTTAAGCGGGCACGGCTAATATATTTTGAGCTCTTATCATGTATGACTTGAGGTAATATAGTCTTTAAAAATCGGCTGTATCCTTAACTTCTTTCGCATCGCGGTGACGACTACACCCCAGAGCACTATCGGGTTATGCATAAGTTAAGCTCTCTGGACTATCCACGCTGAAATAACAAAATGTCGGGAAAAAGTCCTATGAAATGGGGAAGAGGGCGATATTGCTATTAAATAGTATTGTCACTAAGCAAGCTTATAAGGAGATAAACAATACGCCGTGAATTGCGGGTCTGACCAAACATTTTCAATGCGAATGCCCTGATTTGCTAATTCATCAATATTAGGGGCTTTAATATCTTCTGCGGCGTAAGCACTTATCCATTCCTTGCCTAAATCATCAGCGAGAATAAAGAGTATGTTGGGTTTGTTTACTTCACTGTTAATTACTGAAAGTTTTTGGTTAAAAGGCGTAAACGTTACTTTTTCAACAGCTAAGTATTACTGATTTTTAACTTGTTTTAAGGTGAGTAACAAAGACTTTTAACTAATGAGATGTGGGGGCAGTCGGATAAAACCGAGTATATGGAGGGTAAATAAAAGAGGGAAGTGTAGGTACTTCCCTCTTAAATCAGCATGAAAAGAATAGCTCTCGTTAACGTTTATGGCTGCTCAGTAAGCTTGAAGATTTCTTCCATGGCTAACCATTTCTCACCCTCTTTTGCCCAAGGCAGCGCTTGTTGAAATTGCCACATTAACGTTTCCCATCGTTGTACTTCGGGACAATCTGCATCGGCTTTAGCTTTCGCTGCGCCGTCAAATGAATCATCAACATCCATAATCATAAATAAACGGTTATTAATTAAATAAATTTCCATTTCGACTATGCCAGCATCACGAATATTTTTAGCTACTGCGGGGAAACCATTACCTGGTTGGTGATATTCTTTATATTTTTTGATTAACTCAGGATTATCTTTTAAATCTGTCGCTAAACAATGGCGTGTTGTTTTCATAATTTTTCCTTAGTGAAGCTGTCTTTTTAGAGCAATAACAACGGCAGTTGTCATCTTCGAACCCTCTAGTTGTCATCTTCGAAGTCTCCTGTCGAAGATCCATGTTCTAAAAGACTCGAAATATAAGCCGTAAAACTGGATTCTCGATCAGATAACTCGAGAATGACGAATCGACATACCTAGTTGTTAACCTACATTGGATAGTCTAATAATTGCTGGGCAAATACCGATCCATCAACAATGGCGCCTTTATGTTGAATAATACATGCAGATACTTTAGCGGCAAATTTGGCTGACTGCTCGGCAGATCTTCCTATTAACCTGGCGCTAAGGTAAGCACCATTAAAAGCATCACCTGCTGAAGTGGTATCAACAACGTTATTTACTGGTTCGACATCAATATAGCTGCGGATACCATCAACACTCAATAACATGCCTTGAGAGCCATTTTTAATAATGATTTCACTAATAGAAAACTGCTCTAGAAAACCGGCAACGTCTTCAGCATTTTTGGCATTGTACAACACCATATGATCATCGACACCGGGTAGGGCGATATCGGCTAATTCAAATGCTGCAGCGTAAGCGGCTCTGGTTTCATTGAGCGTACCCCATAACATTGGACGATAGTTCGGATCAAAGATAATTTTAGTGCCTGTTGCTTTAAGTTTGAAGATAAAGCGCCATAACTTCTGTCTATCACCTTGTGACAAGATAGCAATAGAAATACCGGAAAAGAAGAAACTATCAACATTTTCAAGGGCAGGGTTATCTAAATCATCACTGAGAAACCTAACCACTTGTTTAGCTGCAGAAGTTTCACGCCAATAGCTAAAGCTACGTTCGCCTTCGTCATCCACATTGATAAGGTACAAACCCATTTGTGCACTAGACGATTGATACACTAAGCTGCTATCAAGGGACTCTTTTTCCATCATAGCGAGCATTTCTTTGCTATTTTCATCATTGCCAATAGCGGTTAAAAATTTAACATTGGCTTGCTCTTTAACGCAACGCTTGATGTAAATACCAGTATTAAAGACATCCCCAGCAAAGCTCTTTTTATAGAGATTGCGTTCATTTGAGCCTTCACCTGTACCGTCGTCTGAGCTGTTACCTGCACTGCCGCTAGTACGACCGAATTCGACCATGCATTCGCCCATTACGACGATATTGCTCGGGACTTTTTTTATACTCGTATTCATGCGCACTTGTCCAAGTCTTTGATTGCATCAATAGCTTGTTTGCTTAAAAGTGTGATAGCGTCCCAATCTTTGTTAGCAATAAGATCTTTAGGTACCATCCAAGAGCCGCCTACAGCAAAAATACTGTCATTGGCAAAGTACTCAGCCATATTGTTAAGGCTTACACCGCCAGTTGGGCAAAATTTCACTTGAGAAAAAACAGTCGATAATGCCTTAATGGTTTTTGCGCCACCGTATTGCGCAGCGGGGAAAAACTTAACTTCTGTAATGCCAAGCTCTAATGCTTGAGTGATTTCAGAAGGTGATACCACACCGGGTAACATAGGCAAACCAGTATTGATCATTGCCGTAGCTAAGGTTTTAGTAAACGAAGGGCTTACTAAAAACTGAGCTCCAGCAGCAACAGAATCTGTTACTTGTTGTGGTGTGGTTAAGGTACCAACACCAACGGTCATTTCAGGTACTTGTTCGCTAACCGCTTTAATACAATCAAGAGCGACTGGTGAGCGTAAAACGATTTCAGCACAGGTGATACCACCTTTGTACAAAGCACGACTAACATTAACAGCGTCTTCAACACTTTCCATGTGTAATACCGGTAGAATAGGGCTGTTTTTAACTAATGCTGCAAAACTTGGATTTAACATAATTCCTCCACAATGGTGTTGATTTGACGAGTTTCACCAATGCGCAAGGCAGATAAACTGTCAGCAAGTTGTCTTTTCAAAGCGGCATTATTTTTTAAATCTTGGCCGAAAACTGATTCAATACTTAAGAAGGCGGCAACCACCTCGCTGCTGTCATCACTAAGCAATGCAGGCATGTTGGAAAAATCGCTAGCAAGTGGGTCAACAATTTCTCTGTTGTCTTTTAAAGCACGACAAATAAACTCGAACCAACAAGCAAGTGATAAAGATAGCAGTTTAGTCGAGCGACCTAAGGCCAAATTATCTTCTATGATTGGCAATATACGCATTTGTACTTTTTGCGAGCCATCCCAAGCAATTTGAGCTAATAAATGGCGAATTTCAGGGTTTAAAAATCGCCCTATAATTTCTTTACTGTAACTTTCTACATCAAGTTCTTTTGGCGGTACGAAAGAGCCAATGACTTCTTCATTGGCAAGTTGACAAATAAACTGATAAAAACCATCATCACTGGTGACATCAAAAACAGTTTCAAAACCCGCAAGTGAACCCGCATAGGCTAAGGTTGAATGTAAGCAGTTTAGTAAACGTAATTTTGCTTTTTCAAAACCTTCAACATCAGAAGTAAACACCACGCCAACTTTATCCCAAGCAGGGCGTTCGCCGTTCCAGTTATCTTCAATCACCCATTGGGTGAACTGTTCACGTTGAATTGGCCATTCATCACGGGCACCAATAGCTTTTGAGACACTATCAACGGTGTAATCTTCCGTTTTAGGGGTGATGCTATCTACCATGGCATTAGGGAAAGCAACGTTAACTTCAATCCAAGTAGCCAAACCTGCATCTAATTGCGTGGCGTAATCGATTACCGCTTGACGCAACTTATCGCCATTGCCAGAAACGTTATCGCAACTTAGTACGTTAAAGGCAGCAATACCGTTAATTTTTCGTTGTCCTAAGGCTTGTGTTATATAACCAATAGCACTGATAGGTTGACTACGATTACTTAAATCGTGAACAATATCACTGTGTTGTAAATCAAGTCGACCATCAGCACCAAGGCAGTAGCCTTTTTCAGTGATAGTTAAGGTCACTAGCTTGGTCGATGCCGCGGTTAAACGAGCCATCACCTGGGCTGGCTGCTCACTAGCAACTAATACTTCTTTAATCGAGCCAATGATTTGATAGTTAATTTCTTTATCTAAAATGGCTAGGGTATATAAGTTATCTTGTTTAGCCAATACATCACGTGCGGTAGCGCTTCTTAATGAAACACCACAAATACCCCAGTTACCGCCGACTAAATTCATGGCGTTTTCTGTGTATACCGCTTGATGCGCTCGATGAAATGCGCCTGGGCCTAAATGAACAATACCTATCTCGGTATTTTCTCTGTCATATTGCGGGGTAACTATTTTAGAGCCATTAGCGACTAAGTTTTCAGCTACATTTTTTACAGTTTTGTTTGATAATTTTATACTAGATTCTTTATTAGATAAGTTCATGATTATTTATCGGCTTTGCCCTTACAGGGTAACGCCGCCTTTCCAAATTGAAATTTCTTTAAATTGATTAAGTTCGTTTTTAGTGGCTTTACCTGAGGCTATCTCGAGTATTAAATCAAAAAATTCTTGTGTACATTCATCTTGAGTTTTATCAAGACGTAATAACTGACCGGCATCGAAATCAATCCAATGTTTTTTACGCGTAGCTAAGCTGCTATTTGAAGAAAT
Organism: Colwellia piezophila ATCC BAA-637; assembly: GCF_000378625.1. Classification (GTDB taxonomy): domain Bacteria; phylum Pseudomonadota; class Gammaproteobacteria; order Enterobacterales; family Alteromonadaceae; genus Colwellia; species Colwellia piezophila. The sequence continues at coordinate 526,367 of NZ_KB905160.1, forward strand.
CTTCACTGTCGGCACTGGCACGCCTAGTGGTGTGCCTCTCCCGGTAGTAAATAGCACCATATTGGCGCCACTTGCAGCTAAGGCAGTACAAGATACTGCATCATTGCCTGGGCCTTGCAATAAGGTTATGCCATTTTTAGCGGTGGCTTTTTCGCCATATTTGATTACATCTTGCACCGGTGCATTACCACCTTTTTGAATGGCGCCAAGTGATTTGTCTTCTAAGGTGGTTAAACCACCGGCTTTATTGCCTGGTGATGGGTTTTCATATACCGGTTGTTTGTTTTCGATGAAATATTGTTTAAAACCATTAACAAGTTTTACTATGTCGTTATAAACGCCTTCGTTAGCGGCGTTATTCATCAATACTTGCTCAGCGCCGAACATTTCCGGTGTTTCTGTTAAAATAACGGTCGCGCCATAAGCGGCCATTTTTTCACTGATACGGCCTAATAAAGGATTAGCAGTTAAACCACTTAAACCATCAGAGCCACCACATTTCATTGCCAATGTTAGTTTCGAAACTGGGCATGCAACGCGTTTATCATTAGCCATGGTGGCTAATAATTTTTCAATATGTGCCATACCTTCGGCTTCTTCATCATCAACTTCTTGGGCGTTGAAGTAAGATATACGTTCGCTCATTTCGCTGGGTAAATCGGCAACCAGGGCAGATAATTGATTGTTTTCACAGCCTAAACCTAAAAACAAAACGGCACCGGCATTGGGGTTTGACGCCAGTGATGCTAGTAGGTTTTTGGTTTGTGCTAAGTCATCGCCTAATTGCGAGCAGCCAAAAGGGTGGGTAACCGCGAGAAAATCATCGGCTAGTTCACTAAATTGCGCTTTACACTGGCGTACTAATGCTTGTGCTAGGCTGTTAACACAGCCAACACTGTTGATTATCCATAATTCATTACGAATACCTACTAAGCCGTTACTGCGTGGGTAGCCCATAAAGGTCGGCATATCTTCACTAGCATTAGCCAGAACATGATTCGCTGGTTGGTAAGAAAATTTATCGTCATCACTTAGCAACGTTTTTAAGTTGTGACTATGTACCCAATCACCGGCTTGAATAGCTGATGTCAGATAGCCAATTGAATAACCATATTTGATGATTTGGTCATTTTCCAGTTGATTGCTTAACGCAATTTTGTGGCCACGACCTATGTCTTCATTCAAGGTGATATCTTGATTGTTTATTGAAATAACCGAGCCTTTCGCTAAGTCCTCAAGCGCCACGGCAACAGTATCTTTACTATGGACTTGAATAAAACGTCTTACTTGTGGCTGTTCTATGCTCATGATGTGTTCTCTTAACTTATTTCTTAACTTTCTAGCTTTCTAATTTGTAGCGTTATTAGACTGGCTAAAGCATGTTGTTAAAAGCGCTACCTTCAGAGGTTAGGCTTTAAATTTGGCAATATAGTTTGATCTACAACTGGTAAAATTCTTGGGCGTTTTTCCCTAAAATTAAGTCTTTAGCGTGAGGGGAATTATTGTTGATAAAATCAAGTACTAGCGTTTTCACTTGGCTATACTCAGCTGCGACTAAACATACTGGCCAGTCAGAGCCAAACATAATTCTGTTTTGGCCGAATAAGTCCAAAACAGTTTGCATAAAGGGATGAAAGTCATCACTGTGCCAGTTAAGCCAGTCAGCTTCGGTAACCATGCCTGAGAGCTTGCAGTAACACTTTGCATTGTGAGCAAGTACCGCCATATCTTGTTGCCAGCTATTAAAGTCATTTCTTGATTTGATGTTTGGTTTGGCAATATGGTCGATGACTACGTGTAAATTTGGTACTTGTTCGAGCATTTCTGCTGCGGCAGGTAATTGTGAGGCTAAAATTAATAAATCATAGCGGTAGCCTCTATCGGCGATCATTTTTAAGCCACGAATAAAGTCTGGGTTTTGCATGAACTTCGGATCAGCTTCCCCTTGAAGAACATGACGAAAACCGACCAATTTTTTGTGCTTGGCAAGTTCATCTAATTGTTGTGCTAAGGTATCACTTTGTAGATCTATCCAACCAACAACGCCTTTAATCAGTTCTGTTTGCTCAGCAAGCGTTAATAACCACAGAGTTTCTTCCATAGACTGGCGTGCTTGCACGACAATACTGGAGGAAAAGCCATTTAGGTGTAGGGCTTTCTCAAGATCTTTGATAAGAAAGTCTTTCTTCAAAACAGCCATAGAGTCATCAATCCAGTCATATTCAACGGGATCATAATTCCATAAATGGTGATGGGCATCGATATACATACAGACCTCTGAGAGCTTATTATCCGCTTAAACAAGTTGAGATTAATAATGTTAATCTCAACTAATTTAAGCTAAATTCAATTAGTATTAACTAATTTTAGTTAATTTCAATAACTGCTTTAACAACACCTGATTCGGGTTTTACCCACTCAGGGAATATAGCAGGGAAGTTATCAAAGCTGGTTTTGTGAGTAACCATAGCGGTTGATTTTGCCGTGCCGTTACTTAAACAAGCAACTACGTGTTCAAAATCTTCTTTAGTGGCATTACGACTGCCTTTCAGGGTGGTTTCACGTTTGTGGAACTCAGGATCATTAAAGGTAATATCGGCTTTAACAACACTAACAAAGACCAAAGTACCGCCATGTGCCAACCAACCAAAGGTTGACTGCATTGCTGCCGGATTACCCGTACAGTCAATAATAACTGTGGGGAAGTCGCCATCAGTAAGCGCTGCAAGTTGTGCTTTAACATCGTCTTTACAATCAACGGTAGCATCAATGTTTAATTCACGTTTTGCAAAGGCTAAGCGATCATCGTTGACATCAGCAACAAAGACTTTAGCTCCGGCAACTTTAGCAAATTGAGCAGCACCTAAGCCAATAGGGCCAGCGCCTAATACCAGTACGGTATCGTTTTTAGAGACTTCACCACGGCGAACCGAGTGAGCGCCAATGGCTAAACATTCAACTATAGCTAATTGATCAAAAGGTACACCTTCAGTAATCACCACGTGAGATGCAGGTAAACATAAGTATTCACACATACCACCGTCACGATGCACACCAATGACTTCAATATCAGTACAACAGTTAGTTTTACCAGCGCGACAAGCAACACATTTGCCACATTCTAAATAAGGAATAACATAAGCGGCTTTGCCTAGCGGTAGATCAACACCTTCACCTAACGCTTCAATTTCACCTGAAAGTTCATGACCAAGTACGCGTGGGTAAGTAAAAAATGGCTGATTACCACCATAGGCATGGATATCAGTACCACAAACGCCAATAGCGCGAATTTTAAGTAATACTTCACCTGCTTTCGGTTGTGGTTTTTTACTTGTTTGAAAATTAAGCTCGCCGGGTTGTTGGCAAACGATCGACTTCATCATAATTATTCCTCTTGGCAGCTATAAGAATCAGTATATTTATAGCTTTAGTAAATCACTGTTGTGTCCTTTAGATATAATATACACCTCATTTTTGTTTTAATAAAGAGGTTTTTGAGGTTTTTAAGTGCTATTAAGTCAATGAAAGTCTTTAAATTATAAGAGAACCAAGTCGCTGCTATATTTTATAGTATTGATTTTAATTAGGTTATCAATACAATTCGACAGTTTAAAAGGTAGCAAGATGGTTCTATAAGTGTGCTTTATATGTAAATGACACTTATATCATGACATCATAAATCTACACCTTATAAGTCTTAATCAGCGGGAGGGGACTCAGTAACTGCACTAACACTGCCTTTTGAATTACAAAACTGTTAATTACAAAGTATGTTTTCATAGGAGCTTAACTATTAAAATCAGCGTTTATAAAGTGGCACTGTATTAAAATTGACTATATTTTGAGCATGCTTGATATAATCGTACGCCTTCAGGCTTTGAGCAGACTATTAAATCGTTATTCACAGAGTTATCCACAATAAATGTGGAAAGCCTGCGGCAAACCACTGTTCAACCAGTGAACAATAAATGAGTGAAAAATAGGCGAACAGTTACTTATTTATCGAATTATTTAATATTTTCTTGAAAAAACAGTAAAGTGTACTAAATTTTATCAATTGATTTTCTGCTTACTTTAGCTTTTCTTATTTCAAAAAACTTTTCCACAACACTTAGCTCACACTATCTAGCCAGATAAAGACACACTGAATAAACTGGCCAATTGATACAATCCGTCTTCTTTCTGAATAATCAATTTGCTTTTATAGGGCTTTGAATGGCAGCGGAATTTACTTAAATGGAAAAGTGAAGTTATAGCGGAATAAGCACCAGTAATTACCTACCTTGTGCAATTCAGGGATACTTGGGCTTTGATATATTTTAACTAAGCAGGGCGGCTAAGCTATTTTAGTAGTTATTGAAGAGGTAGTGAGGTGATTGGCCGTTAGTGGCATAGATGAACAGAATTCTGCATAGAAACTTATTTACAGCTCTTTTATTAGAGACAGTAACAGAATACTGTTCATTCAATGGTTAACTTTTAGCTGGCAGCCTAGCAACACCTGAGTCTATGGCAGCTTTGGCAACGGCTTTGGCAACACGTTGACAAAGACGAGGATCCATAGGTTTAGGGATAATATAACCCCTACCAAAGCTTAATTCTTCATCACCACACGCTGCTAATACTTCCTTTGGCACCGGCTCTTTAGCAATTGCACTAATGGCATATACTGCAGCAATTTTCATTTCATCGTTAATGGTACTGGCTCTAACATCTAACGCGCCACGGAAAATAAACGGGAAACACAAAACATTGTTTACTTGGTTTGGATAATCTGAGCGACCTGTTGCCATAATTAAGTCATCACGCACTGAATGGGCAAGCTCTGGTCTTATTTCAGGATCAGGGTTTGAACAAGCAAATACGATTGGTTTGTCTGCCATAGTTGTTAGCAGTTCAGGGCTAAGTAGGTTAGGCCCGGAAACACCAATAAAAATATCAGCGCCATCCATAACATCGGCCAAGGTACGTAAATCTGTATTGTTAGCAAATAGCTTTTTATATTCGTTTAAATCATCACGGCGAGTATGAATAACTCCTTTGGTATCTAACATGTATATTTTTTCACGCTGAGCGCCACATTTGATCAGTAGCTCCATGCAAGAAATTGCCGCAGCACCAGCGCCTAAGCAGACAATTTTAGCTTGTTTGAGCTCTTTTCCTTGTACTTCTAAGGCGTTGATAAGACCTGCGGCTGTTACGATGGCTGTACCATGTTGGTCATCATGAAATACCGGAATGTTACAACGCTCTATTAGCGCTTTTTCAATGACAAAACATTCCGGTGCTTTAATATCCTCCAAGTTAATACCACCAAAACTATCAGCAATGTTAGCCACAGTGTTAATAAACTCTTCTACGGTTTTATGTGTTACTTCAATGTCGAAAGAGTCGATATTGGCAAAGCGTTTAAAAAGCAGTGCTTTACCTTCCATCACCGGCTTTGAAGCCATAGGTCCAAGGTTACCAAGACCTAAAACGGCGGTACCGTTACTGATCACCGCAACCGTATTACCTTTACCGGTATATTTATAAACTGCGTCAGGGTCCTTAGCTATTTCTCGACATGGCTCGGCCACCCCTGGGCTGTAAGCAAGTGACAAATCATGGCTTGTTTCAGCGGGTTTGGTGATGGTAATACCAATTTTTCCTGGGGTAGGGTAAGCATGGTAATCAAGCGCCTGTTGACGAATATCTTTCATGTTAATGTCCAAAAAATCAATTAATGGGGGAGCAATGCTCTTTGTATTTTTAAATAAAAACAGCGCAGGTATTTTTATTTAAAAATGCAAAGCTTCTGTGTTGAGGGGTTGGGTATATACCTTGATAAGGCGTTGTAAAAAAGTGCTTACCCAGCTAATGGTTGGGACCTACGGGTAAGCACTGGTAAATTTTCGTGTCAGTTATTGCTCAGCTTAATGTTCAGTGAAGACCGTTTGCTTAATACCAATTTTGTCTTTTTGAAAGCCAGGTCTAATTTTGCCGGTAAACGGCTGATAGCTGTTAGCTGGATCATCATTGTTTAGCGGATCGCCTACTTCAACTTTCAATTCTTCCAATTTAGCGGTTAACTTTTTAATGATAATATCGCTGCCTTCTTGCCCTGAGATGTCGTGCATTTCTCCTGGATCATTGCTTAAATCAAATAATACATTACGTTTAAGTAGTGGATAATAAACCAACTTGTATCTATGGCTACGTGCCATACGTTGAAAGTGACGGTAACTGCCGTAGATATAATCATTCATCACTGTTTTTTCACCACGAACAATGGGCATGATACTTGGACCTTGTACCGAATCAGGTATGTCGATACCCGCTAACTCAGCTGTGGTGGCAAAAATACTGTTTAAATAAAACATCCCCTTAGCGCGGCTATTCGCAGGAATACCGTCACCCACCATGATAAATGGGGCGCGAATACTGTGATCATAAACATTTTGCTTGCCAGCTAGGCCATGTTTACCGACAGCTAAACCGTGATCTGAGGTGAAAATGATATACGTGTTTTTAGCGTAAGGTGATTTTTCAAGGCTGTCTAGAATTCGACCGATCTGAGTATCCATATGCTCAACCATGGCGTAGTATTCACCAATGAACTCTTTAGTTTGTTTTTCAGTGCGTGGGAAGGTCATTAACGCTTCATCACGAATGTTATAATCTCCCGCATCTATTTCAGGCATAGGTACAAAACTTGCTGGTAATATCATGCTTTCGGCAGGGTACTTATCTACATAGGACTGCGGAGATTGACGCGGATCATGTGGGGCTGTAAATGCCACATACATCATAAATGGCTTGTCGTTTCTTTTTTCTTTTGTTTCGATGTAGCTAATGGCTGCATCGGCAAAGGCTTCACTGGTATGTTGATTCTTTTGCTTTTTAGCCCATTTAATATTCTCGCCAAAATCAGTTAACCAAGGCTGCCATTGACCACCTTTGCTGATAGGCGCCATACCGCCTTCATGTACGGCACGGCCAATATTAAAAGAGCGCTTTAATGCGTCGTTACCAACATGCCATTTACCTGTGATAAAGGTTTCGTAACCTGCGTCTCTAAAGGTTTCGCCCATTAACGGGTGCGTTGTTTTGTTGGACTTAGGAGAAAAACCAGTCATATGCAAATTACGACCGGTATTAATCATTTGACGGCTTGGCGCACAAACAGCGCCAGACCATGAGCCCTGATTAAATACATGGGTAAATGCCATGCCTGAATGTGCAAGTCGATCAATATTAGGTGTGTGAATTTTTTCATTGCCGAGGGCATGAATGGTATCAATAGATTGGTCATCAGTAATGATCAATAAAATATTAGGGCGTTTAGTTTCATTGGCATGGCTAGTTGAGATGGCCACTGTGCTAATTGCGCATGCTAGCACAAAACAATGCTTTACAAACTTGAGGGATAACCAAATGCTTGAATGGATTTTCATAGTAAACCTTCTTATAGTTGATGGTTTATTATAAATAAAAGCCAGTCAATGGCAACAGTTAAAACAAATTTATTGGAAAGTTTAGGCTAGATTTTTGTTTTCTCTTTTCAACATAGGGCATTTTATAATTCAGTGTATATAAATTTGATGTAAAAAAACGAACCAATTGGCTCGTTTTATATTCAGGTTTATCGCTTGTCGCTCGATAAAGATGCGACAGGTTTACGATTTAAAAAGCGATTAGGTATTATGTATTTTATGCGCTCTATAGCCAAAAATAGCAATCACTACAAAACAAATCATTGGCAATACAAAAGATGTTTGCACCGATGGAATACCAGCAATAAGTGCTCCACCATCAATCAAGATACCTTGCAGTGGTGGCATTAGCGCGCCACCGACAATGGCCATAACTAAACCAGCAGACGCTAAACTGGCATCGTTACCGGTATCTTTAAGTGCGATACCATAGATAGTTGGAAACATTAATGACATACAAGCAGATGTGGCCACTAAGCAATACAGACCTGTCATACCGCCGATGAATATAGTACCAAAGGATAGAGTAATACCACCGAGTGCTAGCAACAATAATAATCGCCCAGGACGAATAAGCCCTAGCAATAAGGTACAAATAAAGCGACTGGCAAGGAAAATACCCATAGCGAGCATATTATATTGTTGTGCTTCTGCCGCTGTTAAACCAACAGATGTCATGCCGTAGTGGATAATAAAGGTCCAAGACATAATTTGGGCACCCACGTAAAATGCTTGGGCAATAACGCCTTCACGGTAACGGGCATTTGAAATTAAACGAATAAAGGTTTCTTTTAACACTTTACTTGTTAGCGGTTCATCATGAGCAACTGTGTCTGGTAATTTGCGGAATAAAAAGAATACAAATAACAGCGCGACAACAGAAGCAATAGCTATGTATGGCCCACGAACGGTGATTAAATCGGCCGCTTGCATTGCTTGGTGAGCAACAGGGTCGGCAACCGAGAAGTCGACTAATGCTTGGGTTAACTTACCGTCAACCACCGACGGCAACATGTCGGCATATTCAGGGTGAGCTAATTTTTCTGTAGCGCGAAACTCTTCAACTTTTAGCTCACTAAGAATGTAGTTTGAGGCAACAAACATTCCACCTAATGAGCCAATAGGATTAAAAGCTTGCGCTAAATTTAAACGCTGTGTTGAAGTCTCTGGTGAACCCATTGATAACACATAAGGGTTAGCTGTGGTTTCTAATAAGGCTAAGCCACAAGTAATTACGCAAAGCGCTAATAAGAAAGCATTAAATTCGGCGGTCATACTGGCGGGTAAAAATAATAACGCGCCAATGGCATAAAGCGCTAAGCCTAATAATATTCCTGCCTTATAAGAGAAACGACGGATAAAAATTGCTGCTGGAATTGCCATAATTCCGTAACCGAGATAAAAGGCAAATTGCACCATAGAGCTTTGGGCATTCGAGATTAAAAAGATATCTTTAAAAGCTTTTACCAACGGGTTAGTAATATCATTAGCAAAGCCCCATAACGGGAAAAGTGCCGCAACCATCATAAAGGGAATAATATATTCTTTTGCCAAAATAGGCGTTTTTGCCTCGCCCTTGGCTTGGGTTGGTTGATTTGTAATTTCAACGCTTTCTTCAATTGCTGTTGTCATGTTGACCTCTTTATACTGTATTCCACTTTTTAATTATTGTAATAAATACTTTTTTGTGGATATTATAGGTAAAGGGCACATTACTGGTTGGCGTTGTTTGTGTCAATAATAGTTTGTTAAAAAGTCGATAATAACTTATCACCTATCAGGGGGAGTTGCAGGTTGGGCGATGGTAGAGATAATTTTAGCAGACTTAATTATCCTAAGATTGTTCGTTGTCTTGCTCATAATCATAGTCACATAAGTAACTATTTTATCTGCTAATAGTACTCACCATCAACCAGGTGAGAAATACCCTAATGGTTGTATTCAGCTCAGATAAACTTAATCACTAATCTATCACTTAGAAACTAGCTTTTACCGAAGTGTAGAATCCCTGACAAAACCCTTGTCGCGTGGATATTAACGCTAATGGCTATCATTGCCTAACTAGCATTATTTCTCCGTTTATTAGCTAGGTTGCTTATTATTTTAGCATCGCTCTAACGCAAGTTTCCCGTAAGTCATCACCTTATGACCAAAAAGTACTCATTTCTTATATCATTTTGAATACTTTCCTCGAAGCTTCACACAAACTTGTACTATTTTTGTTGTAATTTATTATAAGGTGTCTACTATATTGAAAGTACAGTCGCTTAAGGCGTTTGTTCTAAACTTGGACTCCCAACCAAGTTTATTGTCAGGCCTTAGGGCCTGGCATTTCCTCTGGGGACAACAGGAAATAAAAATAATCATACTTGTTGTTTAACCTATTGTACTCGGAATTTTCTCGTTTCCAAAGGGGAGGGGGGTATTTAGTTGCATCGAGGTGAGCAATGGCAATAGCTAGTTCACTCTTCAACCTACATTTTATACTTAACGCTATTTCTTGACCCTAGTTAAAGCTCATATTAATATGAAGTGATTAAAATTAATAAAAACCACGATAGAGTGAGTATCAAACATGAAAATAAACACCAAGTTTTCACCGTTAATGTTAGCTGTAGTGGCTGCAACAAGCTTAACTGCTTGTAGCGAGTCGAGCCAAATTACCGCTGAAGAAAACACTAACAAAACAGTTATCACCAAAGCAGTTACAGATAAAAATAAATATGAGGCAACTTGGGAGTCATTAAGTACTGCACCTGTACCTGAATGGTTAAAAGATGCAAAATTTGGTGTTTATACTCATTGGGGTTTGTATTCTGTCCCCGCACATTTAACCAATGTTTATGGTGACTTTATGTACCGTAAAGAAGGTAATGACCGTGGAGTACGTGCATATCATGAAAAAAATTATGGGCCAATAGAAGAGTTTGGCTATAAAGACTTCTTGCCTCTGTTCACCGCACCTAAATTTAATGCCGATGAATGGGTTGCCGTGATGGAAGATGCGGGCGCAAAATATGCTGGTATTCATGTAGTACACCATGATGGCTATTGTCTTTGGGACAGTGAATATACAAAATTTGATAGTATGGATACTGGGCCTAAAAAAGACATTTTTGGTGAGATCGCTGAGTCCGTTAGAAAAAGTGATATGAAGCTGGTGGCAACTTTCCATCATGCACGTACTTATGGATTTGGTTTTAAAGATGCGGATAAATATACCGAGGAAGAAAAGTCAAAATTAGATCTTTTTGATCCTAAATACGATTATATTTATCGTAACCCTGAAACGGTGAGTATTGAAGAATTCAGTAATGAATGGCATAACAAAATTGATGAAGTGATTGAAAAGTACCAACCAGATTTATTATGGTTTGATGGCCTAGCTAAAGCGAAAAAAAATGGCATTGTTAATGAGAAACGCTTATTAAAAACATTTGCAGACTTTTTAAATAATGGTAATGACTATACCGATGAAACCTACTTGTTTAATAAGCTTCCAGCTTCAATGCGCTGGAATTTTCCGATGGGCTTTGGTTATAGAACTTATGAAAATGGTCGTGATATGGAAGTTGATGTCCGAGGTGATTGGAACATTGATCGCTCTATTGGTTACCCTTGGACTTGGGTAAAAGATAAAGAATATCCCCACAGTCATGATTATCATATCCTCAGCTTAGTTGATATTGTTGCCCGTGGCGGTAGTTTCTTACTTTCTTTAACACCTAAAGGTGATGGCTCTATACCCGAAAGAGAAAAAGAAATTATGGCTGGTATCGGCCGTTGGTTGCGTATCAATGGTGATGCAATCTATAAAACCCGTCCTTGGAAATCAGTTGGTGAAGGATTAGATGCTGATGTACTTCGTGTTGATGCTTTTCGAATGAACGGCGAGCCGAAAACAAATTGGGATTACACCATCCTAAGCCAAGCGAAAGGCGATGTGGTCAGGTTTACTAAAAATGGTAACGACCTTTATGCGATTGTTATGGGCGAGCCTGCATCAGGTGAAATTACTATTCCTACGCTTGCTTTAGGTAATGTTGAAAAGTCAGGAAAAGGTATTTCATCGATTAGCTTATTGGGTAGTGATGAAGTGATTGATTGGCAGCAAACAAAGGCAGGGTTAACGTTGAAATTCCCTAAACAGTTACCCGGTGAAATAGCTTATAGTTTCAAAATTAAGGTTAAAGGTGAGCTTGATCAAAGCGTGAGACCAACCTTTGATGATGGCATTGGTCGCAATGGTAACTGGCCAATCTATAAGACAAAGATCTAGTTAACTCGCACTTGTTCCTTTAATACGCTATTTGCTCGAGCGTCTTGAAGGAATAAGCTGGCCTACTCAGGCTTACCATTCAGTTTAGTTGTAAGTACTTTTGGCATTAGCGCGGTTAATTACCTAAAGCTATTGCCGCAAAAGTAGAATGAATAATTGATAAGAATAAGCAAGATAAATAATCAACAAAAATAAGCACAAATAAATACAGACAATAGCATGGAATATTCGTTATGAAATACAGTTTATCTCGATTGACTCGACAACTCTATATCGTGCTTATGTTACTGATTATTTCGCTAACAGGTACGGCGCAAGCTATCACACTCAAAGTGATGTCTTACAATGTTCTCTATGGTTTTAATCACGGTAAGCAGCTAGCCGCTGGATCTGAATGGATTGCTAGTCAGCAACCTGATTTTCTTGCCTTGCAAGAAATGAAAGGCTTTAGTTCTGAGCGTCTGAGCGAGGTCGCCAAACGCTGGGGGCACAAGCACAGTTATTTTTACCAACGCAAGCCCGGCCTACCACTTGCCTTTACTTCACGCTTGCCAATTAGTCAGATTGAGCATTTGGATAAGCGGATTAAACGTGGCTTCTTGCACTTAGAAAGTGGCGGTATAAATTTTATTGTGGTACACATGACCTCGCAAAAACTAACCGCTCGGCAAGCTGAAACGGCGTATATCAGTGGCATAATTAAACAACTCATCACCGATGGAAAAAAGCTTATTGTGCTGGGTGATTTTAATGCCATGAGCCCGCTAGATGTTAAACGAATTGTTAGTTTACAACCCTTACTAAAAGAAATGCGCGACAGTGTGAAAAAACGCCGCAACTTAAATAACAATCAATTTGATACTTCGATTTTACAGAGTTACTACGACCTAGGGCTACATGACAGTAGCTACCACCAACTCAGGGGAACAGACAAAGCACATAAGTTAATGGGTACTTTTCCAACCCTTGTCGCTAAAAAATCTACCGATCGTCAAGTCCAAAAGCAGCGTCTACAACGTATTGATTATATTCTCTCGAGTCCTAATCTCGCCAATAAAATTTTTGCTGCAGATATCGTAAATTGGCATGACGCTAAAATACTGGATCAGATTTCAGATCATTATCCAGTGGTGATGGTGTTAGATTTATAGGTTTTTAATTAACGCTAATGGTATGTCCAATTTTGGCAGTACGGGCAAAGTCCCGTGGAAAAACAGCAACCACGATTGCTTATCAAAGCTATTTTGTCAGTTCTTTATGTCGAGTAATATAGTGTAAAGATGTTAGACATAAGGCAATTTCAAGTGATATTTTCATCACCTATAAATAAAAAGAAGGGGGTCTTGTGATCCTAAGTAAAGCAAAATTTAAATTTAAGCAATTGATAATTATTTTACTGCTTATAATTACCCTTCCTACATGGGCAGGAAATATTTTTGATGGCGATAACTATTTCTTACAAAAACAGTATGACTTAGCATTGAAAGAGTATATGACTGCGGCCGAGGTAGGTAATCCAAGAGCATGTTATCAACTGGGTGTCATTTATTACCATGGTTTAGGCACTAAAATAGATAACTTTAAAGCGTTGATTTGGTTTTCTTTAGCCGCAGATCATTCTTATGAAAATGCTACTGAAATTGTTGATGAAATATTGGCTAATGTGCCGGCAGAGAAAAAAGAAAAAGTTATCAAATTAGTAAAAACTTTTCAAAAATCTTTTGGGAAAAAAAGTATCGATAGCAAATATTACCCAGAATTATTGACAAAAAATATAAACCATAAAATTAATTTTGGCGATAAAAAAGACCTTGAGAAAGTTGACGTTTCAATTGATGATTATTTTGATATGGACTTGTCAACGGCTGAAAACCTTGATGAAGATAGTTTTGACGACCCTTTTGTTGATGATGATTTAGAAGGTAGTCCGAAACTTCAAGATAACTCCAATCAAGACAACTATAATCGTTTACTTAATGGACCATATTTTTTGATCGCTGATTATGATATTGCTCCCGATGGCTCAATTCGTAATATCAGCCCTATTCAAAGCTTAGGTATGCCTGAAAGAGCTCTCTATAATTTAGCGATGACATCGCTACCCAAACCTCAGTTTCTCAATAGGGGTGTTCATTTTGTTAACCGCTCTTACTTGGGAGTAGCAAGTTATGATAAATTTAGAGTAAGAAAGGAGCATAAGCGCTTATATTTCCGTATCAGGCGCATGGCAGATAAATTAGCAAAAAGCGACTTACCTCAAGATGATTATAAACGTGCCATGCTCTTGATGAATTTCCCTTGGTTAAGCCAAGAAACTGGCGAGGTTGACAAGTTATTAAAAAATGCCGCTGAGCAAGGGCATAATTTAGCTAAATACGAATATGGTTTGAAGCTTTATCGTGAGCAGCAAGATATCAAACAAGCAATTTATTGGCTTTCAGCTGCAACTAAGCAAGGCAACAGTCAGGCTCAGTATCGTTTAGCGCGTATTTTACTTGATAGCCCTTGGGTTGTGAATGATGATGAAAAAGCCTTATTTTGGTTAGAAGCCGCAACAAAGCAAAAACATCAGCATGCAAAATTAAAATTGGCGGAAATAAGGTTGCTTGCTAAAAATCACAAATTACATGATGTAGACAATGCAGTGCGCTACCTTAATGAGTTAAGCCATGAGCTAGAAAACAATCCTCAGTATCATTATTTACAAGCTATGGCTCATGTGAAAATGGAGCCGAGGAAACTTTCTGAAGCGGTTAATTATATTCGTGCAGCAATTGAACTAGGTGAAGATTATCATTGGGATGTAATCCCTTGGCAGCAGCAATTAAAAAAGTGGACTTCAGGTGGCACTGTAACCATCCAGGAATTATAATTTTTCGATAATAAATGAAAGGCCAGCTTAGTTATAGGCTGGCCTTTCCATATCACATCTGCGCTGCAGATAAGCGAACTTTGCCAACATCGCTACTATGTTTAATTTCACCTTGTTACAAACATCTTATCCAAAACTCTTATCCAAAGTTCAGGTTATTTAGCAAACACTATTGTCCGTAGTAGCCAGTTATCCCTCATTTTTTTATCACTGCATTCTTGAGTGATAACTTAACGATAATGTTACCTTTTTAGCAATGTTTAAACTATGAGAAAACAGATAGTAAGGGCGAAAACAAAAATAGCCAGTGTAAATTAATGTAAAGAAGGTCATTTGATGTTTATTATTTAAAATGTACATGCTAGATTGTGTTTAATAAATAATTACTCGTGAAATAAACCGTTAAGTAGGTATAAGATGAAAAAAACATGTTTAAGTTCTTATCTGAGCTTGGTACTAGCCGCAGGCGCTTTCAGTCAATCAGCTCAAGCGATTGAACAACACAAGTTTGAAGCAGATTGGGATTCTATTGCAACTAAGCAAATTCCTGAATGGTTAATTGATGCCAAATTTGGTGTTTATACCCATTGGGGAATATTTTCTGTGCCTGCTCACGGTGGTCCTGATTATCTTCGTCAGATGTATTCACCAGAAAACAAAAAAGGTGTTAATGCCTACCACACTAAAAAGTATGGTTCGTTGGAAGACTTCGGCTATACCGATTTTATCCCACAGTTTACCGCGCCTAAATTTAATGCTAGCGAATGGGTTGGCTTAATGAATGAGGCCGGTGCTAAATTTGGTGGTATTTCACTGGTACATCACGATGGTTTCTTATTATGGGATTCTAAATATAGCCGCTGGAATGCTAAAAATATGGGCCCCAAAAAAGATATTTATGGCGAAATTTCTGCGGAAGTTGCTAAATACCCAGACATGAAACTTGTGGCAACATTTCACCATGGCAGAACATTCAATTACGCTTATGGCGAGTTACCTGGCAAAGGAAAAGATGCATCGAAAATTAATAAAAATTGGGAGCTTTCGGATCCTGAACTGGGTGATTTTTTCTGGAAAACAGGACGTGACTCTCCTGAGAAATTTAATTCTGATTGGTATGGGAAAATTACTGAAGTTGTTGATAATTACAAACCTGATTTTATTTGGTTTGATGGTTTAACCACATCGATGAAAGGTGGTCATCCGACGGAACAAACCGTAAAAGATGCCATTTCTTATTTTTATAATGAATCGACAGCACGTGGTCAAGATGTTGTGGTAGCGAATAAATTAGCGGCCAACTTTAACTTTCCTGAACATGTTGGTTTAAAAAGTTATGAAAACGGCCGGGATATGCCTGAGCACCAAAAAGGTTACTGGTTAGCTGACCGAGCGATTGGTTACCCATGGAGTTGGGTAAACAATAAAAAGTATCGTGACGGACCAAATTATCAAGTAGATAGTATTATCGACTTTACTAGCCGTGGCGGCATTATGTTTTTATCCTTAACGCCAAAAGGTGATGGCTCAATTGCTGATGCAGAAATTGCTATCATGAAAGGTATTGGTCGGTGGATGAAAGTCAATGGTGAGTCAATTTATGGCACTCGCCGATTCAGTGTCTTTGGCGAAGGTCCTACAAAAGTTACCAGAAATGTAAAAATTAAAGGCAAAATGAAAGTTAAATGGGATCACCGTAAATTAGGTGCTGAAGATATTCGTTTTACCCAAAAAGATAACATGCTTTATGCGATTGCTTTAGGTTGGCCGAAAAATGGTAAACTAACAATTAATACTTTAGACAGTAACTACGCTATCTCTTCAAAAGGTAAAATTGATAATATTTCATTATTAGGCAGTGATGAAAAATTAACTTGGACCCGTGATGAAAAAGGCTTACATGTACAGTTTCCAAAAGAACAATTTGGTGAATTTGCTTATGCACTTAAAATTGATGTGGCAGGTGACTTAATTGTAACTGAGCCTGATGCTGCTAATTTATAGTCATTATATACTTTGAAGATATACTTTGAAGGTATGCTTTAAAGTCATAATGAAATAGCACTCTTAAAGAACCCGGCATGTCCGGGTTTTTTTATGTTCACTGTAAACTGGTAAGTCCAAACTTTGCTGAACTTTCGAAATGATTTTTTTTGAATTTTCGGTGGGGGGGATACAAGGCTGGGCCTTTGCAACCTTGCGAGTTACAGGCACTCATTTCAAACAAGTAATACTTGCGTGATGCGTGGTTTTATTATATAAAAGACACAAGAAGAGTATCTAGCAGTAAGGTCATTAAATGAAGTTTAATTCAATAGTCAAAGCATTAGCCATCGCCTCTGTTGTTGGTCTGGCAACAGCCCCGGCAATCGCAGCTAAAGAAAAGAGAAATACCCATCCTGATCCTGAAGTGGGTAGTCAATTAGTTAAAGCAGAAGCGGATTACGTTGCGACCTTAGATGGAAAATACAGAAACCCTCACTTTAAAGAAGCAGGTAAAGGCTTTGAAGATGACTGGAAAGAAATTGCCGCACACGGTATTCCTGAATGGCTAATCGATGCTAAATTCGGTTTATATACCCACTGGGGTTTATATTCTCAGGCTCAGTTTATTGGTAATACTTATTTCCAACATATGTATAACCCCAAAGACAAAAAAGCTATTCGTGGTAAAAATAAAGAAACTCACTACGACTATCATCGCCGTGTTTTTGGACCTCAAGAAGAGTTTGGTTATTCAAAATTAGCCGAAACGTTTACCGCTAAAGGCTATGATGCTGAATAATATGTTGATGTGATGATAGATGCCAGCGCCAAATTTGGTGGCCTGGGTGTTGTGCATCACGAAGGTTTTTTAATGTGGTCAAGTAAACTTAACCGTTAGAACGTAGGTCAAACAGGACCTAAACGTGATATTTACGGTGAATTTATTGATGCAGCAAATAAGAAAGATTTTAAAACCGTTGCGACATTTCATCATGCCCGTTCATACGATTACGCGCTTAAATCCCTACGGAACAAGGGCAAAGAAAAGCAACTTGCCGCGATTGTAAATAACAAGAATTTAGATATTGCTAACCCAGAATACGATGATTTGTTTTTCCCTGCCGATCGGGTAACACCGCCAGAATTTGCCAAACAGTGGCATGCTAAAATTGTTGAAGTTATTGATAACTACTCACCAGATTTTTTATGGTTTGATGGCATAGGTATAGTAAATGGTAACTCACCTTAATATCTTGTGGTTGATTTCCTAAAACGTTTTTACGACAACGCTGAAAAACAAGGTAAAGAAGTTGCCCTAGTAAACAAACTTCCGGGCGCTGATAAATCAGGCCTTGCGCGCTTTAACTTCCCACAAGGTACGGGCATGCGAGGTTATGAAAATAGCCGAAATATGCCACCAAATAATGACGGCTACTGGTTATGGGATCGCGCAATCAGCTATCCTTGGTCTTATGTATTAAACAAAGACTATAACTTAACCAGTACTAACCATCTTCATAGCCTTATTGACATTGTTGCTCGTGGTGGGGTGTTCTTCTTGTCGCTCACACCTAAAGGTGACGGCACTATTCCTGCCGAAGAAAAACGTATTTTGGCTGAAATGGGCGACTGGTTAGCCGTGAATGGTGAAGCTATTTATTCAACGCGCCGTTGGGATATTCCTGGGGAAGGCGGTAACTATGAAAAATTTTCCCCGTATAAGT
This sequence comes from Colwellia piezophila ATCC BAA-637, assembly GCF_000378625.1. Lineage (GTDB taxonomy): Bacteria > Pseudomonadota > Gammaproteobacteria > Enterobacterales > Alteromonadaceae > Colwellia > Colwellia piezophila. The sequence goes on from NZ_KB905160.1 coordinate 544,703, forward strand.
ACCGTGAAGCACGTAAAGGCTTATGGTGGGACTATAAGAAAACTGATCCAAACCGTATCAGTTTTACCCGTAGTAAAGACAACAAAACCTTATACGCGATGATTTTTGGCTGGCCTAAATCAGGTAAGTTAATCATAGAAAGTCTTAAACAAGGCTCTCAGTATATGGCTGATGATATCAACAATGTTGAATTGTTAGGCAGCAAAGAAAAAATTGAATATAAACGTACCAGCAAGGGCTTGGAAATTACCTTTCCTAAGCAAAAGTCCTGTGAGGTAGCTTGTTCAATTAAAATTAGCCATGGCTAAGCTAGCGATATGCTAATTATATAATATACAAATAATCCCTCGTTAAACTTTTTGTTTACGGGGGATTTTTTTTAATTAAAAAATTATTCAAGGAGTAAAAATGCAGGTTTTGAAACACAGTTCAAAATTATATTTTTTCTCTTGCTCAGCGCATGCTCAAGTTATGACTTAGCTAATGTTCCTGAGTTTAATTTAACTGATGAAGAAGTAGAAGTTCATCGTTTAAACTTTAAAAAATCTAGCTACACCATTTATTATCTTCTAATGATAGATAAGGAAGGCAAGGTTGTTAGAGTTAAAATAATTGATAAAGATTCCAGTTTCGCATCCAATTCAATAGCAGGGAGACTTGGATTAAAAATGATAGGAAAAAAAGCAACTGTATATAAACTTTCTGAAAATGAAAGTAAAGCTGACTACGTGATAAAGCCTTATGGCGTTAGGTATTATAAACGTACAAAGCGTTAACTAAATAGTTGGGTCATAAGTAATATTTTGATTGTATTGTTATCAGTACTTATAATTTGTCTGGAACTGAAATCGTGACATTATACCATTTCGTATAAAGAAGTGATCACTTAGAACGGTATGGGCGACATTAGAACAATCAAAATAGGCGTAGTTATAGTTACTCTACATCAAGCCTATTTTGTGACGTTATCATGGTGCTCCATGTGTTCCCAAAGGGCGAGTTTTAAAGGCTTATATACTGCGTTATTGATTTTGCTAAGGGAACAACCATTAGCTGCATTCAATGCCTTGCCTATAAACCTTTAAATTCTCGCCAAGTGATCACTTTCTTATACGAATTGGTATTAGATCCCTGTAAATAAAAAGGTGCAAGCATTGTTTGCACCTTTACCATTCACATCTTCACACTTCAGATTATCCCTACAATAAACGTTGTCAGCTAGTAGCAAGATTGAAAACGTTTAGATTAATCGGAGATAACCACTTTGATTTCATCTTCTGCTTCTAGGGTGAATTTGTTCAATCTTTCGAGCTTTAATCTATTTTCAACATCTGGCTCGTTGACAATTAATTTACCGGCCACCTTAATTCTGAAGGCATGAGCAAACTCACCTTGGTAACCTTTTGGGAATTTAATGTGCAAGCCGTCTTTGTCTCGGCTCCAGGCAATTATTTCATCACTGTCTAGCAATTCAATACTGGTGATTTTATTTTCACTAGAGATATCATAATCACTGTTGAGTGTTTTGATAGTTAATATACGGCTTTTGGGCATACCTAATACAATGGTGTATAAGTTATTTTGCTTTTGGGTGAAACGAATATCATCAGCGCCTAAGTTACGATAATCCCATGCATAAATGGTTTTATTTTTCTTAAGCTTTTTATAAATTAAATGTTTACCTTCACCATAGACTGAGTATCTCCGGGTGCCATAAATAGCTTCGCCGTTGGCGCTTAACCAACGACCAATACCTTGAGTAATTTCGAGTTCACCTGCGGGAATAGAACCGTCACCTTTAGGTGTCAGAGACATTAAATAAATGCCGCCACGAGAGACGTTATCCACTAAAAAACCGACATGAAAGCGAGCACCATCGCTATAGGTTTTATTATTAACATAAGACCAAGGGTAACCGATAGCGCGGTCAGTGAGGTAGTAACCTTTAATATGCTCTGGCATGTCGCGACCGCCTTCATAAGAGCGTAAACCTACCTCTTTAGGGAAGTTAAAATTACCGGCATGTTTGTTGGCTAATACAACTTCTTGGTTTCTTTTGTCTGCTTCATTAAAGTAATAACTGAGGGTCTCTAATACCGTTTTTTCTGAAGGGTGGCTTTTTTTCATTGCTTGTCTTAAACCATCAAACCATAATAAATCGGGTTGATAATTATCGATAATTTCGTAAACTTTCTTTTGCCAATCTTGTTCGAATTTCTTAATTACGGCGGGATCATTTTTGTCCCAGAAAAAATCATTGAATTCAGGATTATTCATATCCCATTTTTTTGCTTCATCTCGTGAGTCTTTAGGTAAAAATTTGCTTTTCCAACCCGGAGAACGACCGTGATGCATAGTCGCCACTAGCTTCATGTCATTAGCACGTACTGCTTTGGCTATTTCACCGTAAATATCACGTTTAGGTCCCATTTGTTTCGCATTCCAACGGCTTACTTTTGAGTCCCAAAGCAAGAATCCATCATGATGAACAACACTGATGCCGGCAAACTTGGCTCCCGCGTTATGCATTACCCCCGCCCAATCATCGGCATTGAATTTTGGCGCGGTAAATTTTTTAACTAGATCGGTATAACCCACTTTATCTAAATCACCATATTTTTCTTTGTGGTATGAGTAGACACCTTTGACGTCCCTTTTATGGCTGTATAAATTAGGCGCATAATCAGGGCCACCGTGCGCGGGCACAGAATAAACACCCCAGTGGGTATAAATACCAAACTTAGCATCAACTATCCACTCAGGTAAGACTTGTGTTGATAGCGAGTCCCAACTAGCTTCATATTTGTCAGCGCTAGCATTCAGTGAGGTGATACTGGCGGTTATTAATAAACTCACTAGCGTTAATTTTGAAAATTTCATTTTGTGTTTTCCTTAGATATTGATAAAGAAGCTAATACCAAGTCCATTAAGTTCGTTTTGTTCTTATTAGGCTTCTTATGTTACTGCTTAATCTTTCTGGCTTGCGCTAACTGTCTTAAACGCATGGGTATAAATAAAAATACCTGACAGTGATTAACTGTCAGGTATGATATTTTTAGATGTGTTTTCTAGATTCTAGAAATTGATTACTTCTTGAAAAATCTACGGCGTGCTAAACCGGCAAGACCCATTAAGCTAAGTAACCAACCAAAAGAGCCACCGCTGTCATCATTCTGAGGGCTGCTGTAAAGGTTATAAGGCGCTTGGTAAACCACTACTTCAACCGTTTGAGACGATGTGTCGGTACCATTACTTGCTAACACCTCAAAAGTTAATGTCGTTTGATGTTGTACTTCAGGAGCAGTGAAGCTTATCGTGCTTGAGCTTGCTCCGCTTAGTTCAACGTCTGGACCCGATAATTGCAGCCAGGTATAGCTAACATCGTCGCCTTCATAATCAGTTGTTAACGCGCTAAGAGTCACCTGTGATGTACTAAAGGTAGATAAATTGTTGAGTGTTATCTCTGGCAAAGTATTTACATGATCAACAGCAAGCACACCCGGATCTGCTATCTCACCGTTAACTAAGCCGTCACCATCATTAGCACCGCCATCTTCAATAGTTAACTGGATACAGCCGTGACCAAAAGTTAAGCCTGGCGTGTATTTGCTTGATGAGGGGGCAGGACAGTTACCGCTAAAGTGTCTGACTGCCGAACTTAGGCTGTTGTTTTCATCTTCAACAAAGTTAAACCAACTTTTTGACTCGGTAAACTTACGATAGACAGCACCTTTTGGAATAATTAAGCCTTGTGCTAATGGCAATACCACCTGCACAGACTCACCACTGACATTTAAACCTTTGATATTAAAGTTTGTAATAGATGAAACAGAGTCAAATTCAACATCAGCCATCAGCGCATCTGCAGCAATACTTGCGAAATCAAGGCCTCGAGCATGTTCACCTAATACCAATTTTAAACCCGCTTGTACTTGCAGTGGTTGTTCATCTACTGCCACAGGTAAGCGAGAGGTATCACTGTCAGTGTCTATTGAATCAGGTATACCATCTTGATCGCTATCGGCAACAATCTCGGTTAGTGCTTCATCAATATACAAGGAGGTGAACACTTCAGTACTCAATAGATCAACACTATTGGTTTCAGTCACAGTAACTTTTACCTGATATGTACCGGTAGCCAAATTGGCGGGGTCAAAAGTGAAGCTATTGAGTAACTCACCAGAAACCTCACCACTAAAGGCACTATCAACCACTTCGAAACTAACACTGTGTTCATCACTGCTATTTATATCGCTAATGTCAGCGGTAATTGAAACTAAGCCTGATGTTGGCGACACCGTACTAATATTTTGTTCCGCTTGTTTAACACTAATATCAACCGTAGGCGCAAAATTATCGGCGCTAACTTTAACGGTTAAGGCCATCGCTTCAGGAATAGCCGCGTTCATAAGGTACGGTTTATCAGCAAAGCTATCAGCAAAGCTGTCAATAACTATTTCATCACCCGCTTGTGCTTCGCTGTCAATGACCAACACCAATTCAGTGGCTAGACTATCTTCTTCGAAGGTAACTTGTCCCGTCGTACTGCCTGTTGGTGTATTGATAAGGTAATCAATTATCACAGGATACTCAGGTGCCGGGCCACTTAACTTAACCGGTATACGTAAAGTACTACCGGCTTCAGCGATAACATCTGTACCTAGTGAAACCAATGGTCGTATACGATACGATATTTCTTTCGTAGCCGTATTGCCAGCGGCATCGGTGGCACTAAAGGTAATTATATGTAGACCAGACGGTAGCAGTAAATTTTCTGTCTCTAATACCGGGGTAATTGGGCCGTCGAAGGCATCGGTTACGGAAACAGTATGGCCAATTTTATTGCCGTCAATCAATCCCTCTACTATCCCTGATATATCCGTTAATATCCCGTGAGCATTTGACGTGACAGTGACATTTTTGTCAGTAAATACCGGCGGTAAAACATCCGTTATATCAGTATCGATATTATCACCAATACCATCACCATCAATATCTACTGTTTCACTGGCATCATTTGGAAAGGCATCACTGTTGTCACCCACACCATCACCATCACTATCTACCGTTTCAGTAGCATCAGTTGGAAAGGCATCACTGTTGTCACCGACACCATCTTCATCGGTATCAGTTGTTTCATTCGGATCTTCAGGGAATGCATCGTCAATATCAACAACGCCATCGCCATCAGTATCGGTATCGGCATTAGCAACAATACGTACTAATAAGGCCGCGGCGTGATTTTGGTTGAGATTAAAACCAGTAACCGCTACAACATCAGCGAATTTTTCTTGCTCTACGGCATATTTCAGCATGGGCGCTTCAACCGTTTCATCTACTACATTGGTATCTTTTGTTGCCACTGTCCATTTTGAATCTTTACCTTCTTTTACCCAAGTCGACCATTGCTCGCCATTTAACGTTAAGAAAGCAGTAATGTTCTCAGGTGATTCATCAGCATCAAAGAAGCCATGTATGGCAGTGAACTGCTCAGGTGTAGACCATTGCCACTCTGGGTTATCCGCCAACCAGGCTTCAACATGGGAGAAGTCTGCAATGCCAACTTCATCTTCTGCTGTTAAAGTTAAGCTAGCACTTACAGGCAGACGCATAACATCGAGACGTTCGCCTAAAATGTCGTAGGCAGTCCAATAATCTTGTTCAGCACTATTTTTATAAGAATCGGTGTTTGACAATTTTGAACCGGTTAGAACTACATCAGCAGCCAGTACAACTACTTGACGAGTTACTTGAATGGCCGCATTACTAGCCGTATCGGTTACATTGTAAGTAAGCTGATAAGTACCAGCGGTTGTAGTATCAAGCGTATCTGAAACCATCACATTAGCTGTGACATCACCATCAACATTATCCATGGCAGTAAAGCCAGGTTCTAGATAACTATCACCAACTTGTAGCTCAACTGCAGCATCTATAAGCGTGATAACGGGAACACTTTGATCTGCTATGGTAACCGTAGCTTGAGTGCTACCAGTATTTTCAGCACTATCTGTTGCCGAGAATGTGACCGTAGTAACACCGATTGGAAACACATTCGGTGCATCATCAGTAATACTAACATTACCATCTACCGCATCATTGGCAGTGGCAGCAGCTAAGAAGGCACTAATTGCACTGTCTGAAATCGCTGTACCATCGCTGTCAGTTGCGGCAACAGTAATATTGGCTGGTGCAGTTAGTACTGGCGCACTGGCATCTTGTACGGTAACCACTCGAGTTACTGGTTCTGCATGGTTGCCTTCGTTATCAACTGCGGTATACGTTAGGGTATAAGTCGCTTGTACCGAGGTATCAACCGTATCACCACCAATGACAACAGTAACGTTTGCATCAACAATATCTGTTGCTGTCGCCCCGGGTTCAGTATATTCACTGTTCGGTGCTAGTGTTATTGCGCTCTCGCCATTCAAGGTGATAACGGGGACCGTCGTGTCCACAACGGTTATTGTCGCTTCGCTAGTACCGGTATAGCTTTCACTATCTGTCGATTCGAAAGTAACTGGTGTATCACCTAAGGCAAAGAATTCAGGTACATCAACAGCACTAGGGATAAGCGTGCCATCCACAGCATCTTCAGCCGTGGCAGCAAGTAAGAACGCGACTATGCTTGCATCGCTATTTTCAGTACCTGCAGGGCTAGTCGCCTCAACAGTGATACTTTCTGGCGCGATAACGACTGGCGCTGCAGCATCTTGAACTGTGACGGTACGGCTGGCTGTTCCTACAAGGCCTTTTTTATCAGACACGGTATAAGTAACGGTATAAGTACCCTCGGTAGTGATATCAACCCCACTTTCATCTATTTCTATATCACCGGTGACATCACCATCAACATTATCCAGTGCTGTAGCCCCTTCATCCATATAGGTACCATTAAGTGCCACTGTTTGCGTACTCTCACCAATTAAGGTAATAACCGGTGCGGTTTGGTCAGTAATCGTTATGGTTGCTTGCGCTGTTACCGTGTTATTACCAGTGTCTGTGGCAGTAAAGGTTACTAAGGTATCACCAAGCGCAAAGGTATCAGGCGCATCATGGCTTACGGTAATACTACCATCGTCAATATCGCTAGCGCTTGCCGCGGTTAAAAATGCCGCTATAGTTGCATTTGTTTTACTAGTACCGGTACTGTCTAAGGCCGCTACAGTAATATCAACAGGAGCCGTTACAACAGGAGCCGTATCTACGCTTTTACTGGCATTATGTGGGAAGTCATCAGCATTATCACCAACGCCATCTGAATCACTATCGAGAGTTTCAGTGGGATCTGTTGGGAAGGCATCACTGTTATTACCAACGCCATCACCATCAGTATCGGTTGTTTCAGTAGGATCCGTAGGGAATGCATCTAACGCTAAAACTGGCGCTGAGGTTGAATCAACAGCTGATTTACCCTCATTCCAATCATCGGGATAACCGTCGCCGTCAGTATCAACAGAAGCAGCGGCATCATTTATAAAGGCATCTTGTGTATCAATAACGCCATCGCCATCAGTATCGGCATTGGGATCAACAACTACGCGTACTAACAAGGCAGCGGCGTGATCTTTATAGAGTTTAAAATCAGAGACAGCCTCAAAGTCGTCAAAGCGATCATCTTTAACTACTGCATATTTTAGCATGGGGGCACCAGCTGTTTCATCTGCTGAGTTTGTATCTTTCGTTGCCACTGTCCATTTTGAATCATTTGAACTATTTGTCCAAGTAGACCATTGGTTGCCATTTAACGCTAAGAATGCAGCAATATTATCTTGCTCTTTATCTGCAAAAGCATCAAAGAAACCATGAAGGGATCCGAATTGCTCCGGTGTTGCCCATTGCCACTCGGGATTTGCCAACAACCAGGTATCAACATCGGAGTCTTTTGCGGTACCAACATTATCTCCTTCTTTTAAATTTAAGCTGGCACTGACATGAAAACGCATAATATCAAGGCGTTCGCCTAAAATTTCGTATGCGGTCCAATAATCATTATCCTCAATATTTTCATAAGAATCGGATTTTGACAACCTTGAACCGGCTTGAATCACGCCGTCATATTTGTCCTGTGGAGCTGGGTCGGAATTATCGCCTACGCCGTCGCCATCGCTATCTATGCTTTCAGTAGCGTCTTCCGGGAAGGCATCTATCGCTAGCTCTGTGGTTGAATCATCTGCTGACTTACCGTCATTCCAACTATCTGGATAACCGTCGCCATCAGTATCAAGAGAAGCCGCGGCATCAAGTGGGAAGGCATCTTTTAATAGGCCTGAGTTTGAATCATCGGCTGACATCCCCTCATTCCAATCATCGGGATAACCGTCGCCATCAGTATCAAGATAAGCCGCGGCGTCATTTGGAAAGGCATCTATTACTAATACCGGCTCTGAAGTTGAATCTACGGCTGATTTACCGTCATTCCAACTATCAGGGTAACCGTCATTATCGCTGTCTATTGAGGCGGAAATGTCTGCAGGAAAGGCATCATCTTCATCGGAAACATTATCGCCATCGGTATCCGTTTGGCCATTGGTAGGATCATCAAGATGGAGATCTAACACTAATTTTGGCTCTGAAGTTGAATGAGATTGGTCTTTACCATCATTCCAATAATCTGGTAAACCGTCATTATCATCATCAATAGAAGCCGCTGGGTCATCTGGAAAAGCATCTTCTGAATCATTAACACCATCGAGGTCACTATCAACAGCTACCACACGTACTAATAAGGCAGCGACGTGATTAGTTTTGAGAGTTAAACCAGTTTTCGGCGAAACGGTAGCAAATGAACCGCCATCTACGACATATTTCAGCATGGCTAGATTAGCTTCTTGATCAGCGTTGCTGGTATCTTTAGTTGCCACTGTCCATTTACCATTCTTATTCATTGACCATCGATCACCATTAAAACCCAAGAAGGCATCAATATTGTCTTGTAACGCAGGAAGATTGAAGACATTGCGAATGGCATCGAATTGCTCAGGTGTTGCCCATTGCCACTCGGAATTCTCCGGCAACGATAACCAGGTTTCGACATGGCTGTAATCAGCTTTGTCGTCACCTTGTCCTAAAGTTAAGTTTGCACTAATTGGCAGACGCATAACATCGAGACGCTCGTCTAAAATATCAAATGCCGTCCAATGATCATTACCCGCAATATTTTCATAAGAGCTTGGATCTGACAGTAATGTGTCGGCAAAAGCCGAGAAGTTGCTAGTGAGACAAATGATTCCGATTGCTGTAGCAAGTTTGTGTTTGTTAAATTTATTCATGATTCCCTCATAACTGTTTGGCTTTATTGTCTTTGTTATTGCTAAATTTCGACTTGTAATTATTATTGTTTGATGTCTTTAGTTTACAATGGTCTAACTGTTGTTTTTGATAGAAATTATCGCGTCAAAACAACAGTTAAATAATAAATCTCTGTTTTATCAGTCTATTAAAAATAATAAGTATCACGTTTTTTAGTGATAGTTGTAATTTTAACCATCTAAGTTACATTACCGTAAAGTTCTTTGCAACGATCAATGTGTTTTTTTTATATAGTATACATCTATGATGGGTTGGCTTATGGCTTCTAGGTCTTTATGTGTGTGATTTTGTTATATAAAGTTCTTTTAAAGCACTATTACCAGTACTGTAAGTATTTTTAATGGGCTAATGTCTGCCACTAGAACTCGCTAAATTTATTTTTAGACCGCAGGGGAGGGAAGTCACGTTTTGTATAAGATGCTTGGTTAGTATCGGTCCAGCGAAAACTCACCATGGCTAACTTAAACAACAAGTAAATAAACTAGCTTGCAGGGATAAACACAAAATATTTTGTACTTTATTGCATTTAAATCATTGTTGTCAGCAATATATCCGGTTAAATTGCTATGTGTTGGTGTTTATTCTTTACAATACTCACTTGGTGCTGTAATTTTCTTGTTATGGTTATTGGTGGCCTTTAGTTTTAATAAAACTACCAAGGTAATCAATTAGCACTATTTAGATTAAATAAAGGCAATATTAATGAATTCTTTTAAGAATTGTTTAAGCGAGCGTATTTTTAGCGGCAATAAGTTAAGCGGTAATAATATAGCTGCGCTTTCTACTGTTATATTCTCAATAATGATTAGTACACTTATTAGTGGCTGTAGTGAATCAAACGTTACTTCAAAAAGCAACTCAGACACTAATTCAGACATTACAGCAGAAAAGCCTTTAAATGTGCTTTTTATCTTAACCGATGATCAAGCGCCAGATACGGTATCGGCTTTTGGTAATAAACATATAAATACCCCTAATTTAGATAGTTTAGCTAAACAAGGTATGCGATTTTCGCATGTTTTTAATCAAGGTGCCTGGTCTGGTGCGGTTTGTTTACCGAGTCGTCAAATGATTAATACCGGTCGCCATTTATATCGGACAGGCCTTGATGCAAGGGGTGTAAATGACCCTAAGTTTGTTGCTCAACATGCCACTTTTGGCGAAACGTTTAAAAAGTCGGGTTACGATACTTTTCAAACAGGCAAATGGCATTTATCCATGGATGTTTGGCAGCGAAGCTTCAGCCATGGTAAAGCCATCCATAAAAATGGTATGTCTCGTCATGAAAAAGGTGGTCATTGGGATGCCAATTTTACTGACTTTGATGCATCAAAATCTGGTGGTAATGCCTTTACTGATTATAAAGGCGGTAAACATACCAGTGAAGTTGTTGCTGATGCAGCGGTTGATTTTCTTGCACAGCGAAAAGTGAATGATAAACCTTTTATGATGTATGTTGGTTTTCTTGCGCCCCATGATCCATTGCATGCACCTGATGAATATTTAGCGCGTTACCCAGTGCAGAAAATTCCAACGCCAAAAAACTTCTTAAAATATCATCCATTTGATCAAGGTGATTATTACCTTCGTGATGAAGTACTAACGGGCTTTCCTCGCTCAGAAAAGAATATCAAGGCTAAAATTAGTAAATATTACGCCATGATTGAACATACCGATGCGCAAATTGGTCGAATCCTAGCGCAATTAGAACTAAGTGGTCAGGCAGACAATACGGTTGTTATTTATACCTCAGACCACGGCTTAGCTATGGGACGTCATGGTCTTATGGGTAAACAAAATCAATACGATCACAGTGTTCGTGCGCCATTTATTATAAAAGGGCCTAATATTCCTGCCGATAAAACCGCAACGGGCATGTTTTATTTGAACAGTGTTTTCCCGACAGCTGTTGAACTTGCCGGTTTAGCAATACCAGCAAGTGTTGATGCGCCGAGCATAGTGCCGCTTATTAACGGTGAGAAAGATGTGGTCTATGACAATATCTATGGTGGATATCGTCATTTCCAACGCATGGTAAGAAGCCAAGACTTTAAGCTTATTTATTATCCCATGATTAAACGCACCCAGTTGTTTGATATGAAAGCCGATCCATTAGAAATGCATGACTTGAGCGGACAAGCAAAATACCAAGATCAAATTGCAACCATGATGGTGCAATTAAAAGACTGGCAGACGATTGTAGAAGACCCGCTTGACTTAAATAATCCTGAAGAAAGTTACCATGCTTTTTTAACCTTAACGTGGGACTAACCCTTTATCTTCTATGAGACAGCTTGGGAGCTTGGAATAATTATTATGAATTTTAAAAAACTAATTAAACGTACAGTTAATCGCAACGTTATTAATCGAATAGCCATTAAAGGCATAATTAAAAGTGGTCTAAAACTGTCAACATTAACCGCTGTTATTTTCAGTGGTGAAATCGCCGCAGAGGTTAGCGCAAAACAGCCAAATATCGTTTTCATTATGTCTGACGATCACGCGGCTAATGCCGTATCTAGTTATGGAGGTCGTTTATCAACGGTATTTAAAACGCCTAATATCGATAGATTAGCCACTGAAGGCATTCGGTTTAATGGTATGTATGCCAATAACTCTATTTGTACACCAAGTCGTGCAGCGATATTAACCGGACAATATAGTCATACCAATGGCGTTAAAACCCTAGATCAGCCACTGGATCGCAAAAAAGATAATATGGCCAAACAATTACAGGCGGCAGGTTATCAAACAGCCATTGTCGGTAAGTGGCATTTAAAAACCGAGCCGTCTGGTTTTGATTATTACAATGTACTGCCAAACCAAGGTGACTACTTTCAGCCTAAGTTAAAAGAAATTGGTAAAAAATGGAAAAATGGTAATCAAGGTGGAGAGATTTATCCAGGTTATGTTACTGATGTGATCACCGATGAAAGTATTAAATGGTTAGACAATCGTGATGAAGATAAACCTTTTATGTTGATGATTCATCACAAGGCGCCACATGGGTTGTGGGAGCCAGCTAAACGTCATGAAAATTTTCTTGCTGATGTTCATATTCCAGAGCCAGACAGTTTGTATAATCGTGGTAAACATGGTCCAACGGATGCCGTTATTATTGATGGCAAAAAAGGGCAGCAGTTTGGCTCATCGGTATCACGCCGTATCGAAGGTCGTGGTTTAGTGACTCGCATGATGGATGAAAATTGGCCAACGGGAAAACTTAAAGTTGATAGTTATGACTGGAATACGGTTGTATCAGCAGCTTATCAAAAATATTTAAAAGAATACTTACGTACCATTGTCGCCATTGATGAAAATGTTGGCCGAGTACTTGATTACCTTGATGAAAACGGTTTAACCGAAAATACCATTGTTATCTACACGTCTGATCAAGGCATGATGTTAGGTGAACACGATTATTATGATAAACGTTGGATTTATGAAGAATCTATTCAAATGCCCTTTTTAGTACGTTACCCAAAAGCACACGCTGCTGGGAACAAATCGGTAGGAAAGAGCGTGGCAGGTAAAACTACTGATGAACTCTTTATGAACATTGATATTGCACCAAGCCTACTCGACTTAGCCGGTGTGAAAATCCCTAAATCAATGCAAGGTCAAAGCTTTAAGTCAGCACTATTTGACCCAGAACATGCGAAAGGACGTGATGCTATTTATTACCGGTATTGGTTACATATGACGCATCATTATGTTCCTGCGCACTATGGTGTTCGAACTAAAACGCACAAATTGTCATTTTTCTACGGTTTACCTTTAGATTCAAAAGGCGCTATGCCTGCAGCAACACCACCTTATTGGGAAATGTATGACTTAGCCAAGGATCCGTATGAGATGAATAATTTATATCCTAATGAAGCGAGTAAGTCTGTTACAGCGAAGCTGAAGATAATTTTGAGCGACTTAAAGCATGAAATTGGTGATAACGATGAAGATTACCCCAGTTTAATGGCAGTAAAAGCTAAGCATTGGCACCAATAAATAGTCTGTCTCAATAATAAGTTGTAGCATAAACACTGCCAAAACATGTCATTAAAGGCAGCTTTGGCAGCTATTAATTGTTGGCATTTATCAAGTAGTGTTTAGTTAATTTTAATTTAAAGAGTATGAATACCGTATGAAGCAACTGTTGTTATGTTTTCTCATTATATCGGCAATGTCATCGGCTATGGCCACTGAATATTTTGTTGCGCTAAATGGCGACGATAATAATGACGGTTCTTTTGAAAAGCCTTTTCAGCATATTCAGTATGCTGCAGATAAAATGCGAGCGGGCGACATTACCATGATTCGCGCTGGACACTATTTTGAAAAAGTCACCCTTAAGGACTTTAACGGCACAGAAAAGAAACCTTTTATTTTTAAAGCCTTTAATAATGAAAAAGTGGTGTTAGACGGTACTATTGTTATTAAATCTAAATGGAAAAAGTACTCAGGAAATATTTATCAAACCCAATTGTCGCAAGCTATTTGGCAATTATTTGTTAATGATAAAAGCATGACCTCAGCACGTTGGCCAAATGGTAATTGGTACGATGGTTCAATATGGGATAAAAAGAATGCCATGATGTGGCCAGAAAAAGGTGAGTTAGGGTCTTATTACAATAAAGCGTTAACAGCACTTAACTTTGATTTAACCGGTGGCATTATCGTGGTTAATTCAGGGTCTTTTAAAAGCTATCAAACAAGTATTACTCAACATAAAGCCGGTAATGATCACTTCTCTTTTAACACCAAAGGCGTTAAATCTCACTTTAGCTTTGATCAGGGCGTTAAACGGCACGGTTACTTTCTAGAAGGAAAGCTAGGCTTACTTGATGAAGAGAATGAGTGGTTTTTTGATGCCAACACTATGTTGTTGTATTTATGGGCTGAGCAGGGCGTTAATCCTGAAACGCTTGAAATTCGGGGCAAAGTGCAAAGCTATGCGCTTAACATAGATCGTTCTAGCGATGTTCAATTTAAGGGGGTTGATTTTTTTGCCACCACTTTTAATGTTAAAAATAGTCGCTATATCAAGATAGAAGATGTAGAGCTAAATTATCCTTCCTATTCAAAACGTATGTTAGGTGACACTTCTCGTATTGAAGTGACCAAAATGTTAGTCAAAAAAGATAACGATACCGCTAAAAATCATCTGCTTAATTGCAAAATATCTTATACCGATGGTCCTGCTATAGAAATGAATGGTAGCGGAAATGTGGTCGAGAATTGCCTGATGAGCAACATCGATTATAGCTGTACCTATAAAGGTGGCTATACCCTAAATATGGTCAAGTCGAGTGATCTTATTTTCAGGCGCAATACCGTGAAAACGACTGGCTGCTCAGAATTATTTAAAGCAGGTGTTCGTAACCGCATTGAACTCAATGATTTATCTGATTCTGGTCATTTGCAAAATGATGGCTCTTTGATTCAAGTCAGTGTCAAACAACAGCCCGGCAGTATCGTTCGTTATAATTGGCTACATGACAGTGTTAAGCAGGGTATTCGCTTCGACAATAAGAACACACCGAATGCACCTTATGGTCAACAGGGCAATGTTTTTAATAATGTTGCTTGGAACACCGATCGCATTTTTTTCAAAGGTGATAATCATTTCATATTTAATAATGTTAGTTTTGATAATCGTCAAAATGATTTGATTATTAGTAGTAATAAAGCGATTCAAGGTCATAACCACGGCACAATAACCCGTAATAATATTAGCAATAAATTTTCTGGTCATAGAAGTAAGCCAGGTAATAAATACCCAGTGCCTGGTGTTGTTGGTCATAACTGGCATGGCGCCGCTTTAGGATTAGATGTTCGTTCACAACTTCGCGATCCGGATAACTTAGATTTTCGTCCAAAAGCTGACTCAGATCTAGTTGATGCGGGGTTGGCTATTAAAAATAAAACCAGTCATTTTCTTGGCAAAGCACCCGATATTGGTGCTTATGAATTTGGCGCCCGTGATTATTGGATCCCAGGTTTTCAAGCTGAAAAAACATCACAGCCGGTACCTCCGCTTGCCGCAACTAAGGTAAAACATGATGCTGACTTAATGTGGCTTAATGCTTATCAAGCAAGTAGTCACTTGGTATATTTCGGCAACAATGAACAGCAGGTTTTCACGGCAAATAAATCATCCACGCAATATCAAGGGGAGTATCAACATAACATCTTTACTCCCAAGGTATTAACGCCGGGAAAAACCTACTATTGGCGTGTTGATGCCATCAAAGAGGGGCGAGTGATTGAAGGTGATGTTTGGATGTTCACCGTAGCAGACTAAGAGAAATTTAAAACAATTTAACTTGATAGTCGTGTTGGATTTTTATTGCGCTATCAACAATATTAATAACAATTAGAACAGTTAGTTTGGAAAAATCATGATAAAAAAATATTTTAATAAAAGTTCATTTTTACTCGCAACATGTTGCACCTTGGCATTAGCTGCTTGTGGCGGAAATTCAGTTGAATCAAGCAGTACAAAAAGTGCTCAAGCGAGTAGCCAAGCAGCTACTTCACTAGAGCTTTACGTTTCTCCTCAAGGGGAACTTGGTAATGCAGGTAGTAAAGAAGCCCCTTTTGCTACCTTAGCCTCAGCACGTGATGCTATTCGTGCACTTGATGCCAAACAAAGACAGCAAGATATTATTGTTTGGTTACGTGGTGGTACTTATACCTTAACTGATACTTGGGTATTGAATCAACAAGATGGTGGTGTCGGTAATTCATTCGTTCACTACAAAGCCTATGCACAAGAAAAACCTGTTATTTCAAGTGGTAAATTGGTTGATGGCTGGAAAAAATTAACCACTGCAGTCGAAGGTTTACCGAAAGTTGCTCAAGACAATGTTTGGGTTGCCGATGTGACCCGTGAAGAATATGGTCGTTTTACTGCCATGTTTACCAATGATAAACGTTTGCCTAGAGCCCGAAGTGCTCGTTTTGATGGTGTCAAACCAACGGGTTATGAGATTGCTGATTCACGCAACGTGATGCATAAAAAAGATCGTCATTTACTGCGTGAAATTCGATATGTGGAAGGCGCGCCTATTCGTGATTGGCAGAACCTTGATGATATCGAAGTGTTTTTCAACCCAGTACCTTGGGCACTTAATTTCATTCCTCTTGAGTCGATAGATTTAGATGAAAAACTTTTAACGCTTAAATATGAAGCCAATGCTCCTGCATTTTCACAAAATGGTCCTTGGGCAGTAATAGAAAATGCTGTTGATTTCATTGATGAAGCTGGTGAGTGGGCACATAACAGCTTAACCGGTAAACTTTATTACTGGCCACATGATAACCAAAAACCCTCGGACATCACTATTCCTCAACTTAAAGAGTTAGTACGTGTGGAAGGGAAAATAGATTATGACGGCCCAGTTGATCAACCGGTTAGAAACATTAGTTTTGAAGGTTTAACTTTTACCCAAGCCAAACGTGCGACCTGGCATGAAGATCATAAAGGCTGGGGAATACAACATGACTGGGATACCTTTGATACCGGAAATGCCATGTTACGTTTTCGTGGCGCTGAAAACATGCAGGTGCTTAAAAGTCACTTTACCAACTCGGCAGGCTCTGCTATTCGTCTAGATTTACATGCACAAAACATTACCATTAAAGACAACTTAATTGATTATGTTGGTCATATGGGCATTTTATTAGCAGGTTATGGTCCTGGCACCAAAGACGTAAATCACCACAACACTATTACCAATAATATTATTCATCATGTCGGTGAAATAATTTGGCACGGTCATGCTGTTTTTGTTTGGCAAAGTGGTAGTAATACCATTTCTAATAACTGGATCCATCATGTTCCTCGTAAAGCTGTCGGTGTTGCCGGACCTCGTGTACAAATTATGATGAAAAAGCATGAAGATTTTGACGAAGCGGCTAAAACAATTCGTTGGAATGAAATGGACTTAGATGTTGATTGGACTGTTGATGCTCAAGAACACTTTATGCCGTACTTACATGCAAAAAATAACATCATTGAAAATAATAAAGTCACGAAAACGTTATTGCAATTACATGATGGTGCATCAATTAATATTTCAGGTGCGGGTGAAGGTAATATTATCCGTCACAACTACATTTACGATGTTGATTACATAGGCGCGCGTACCGATGATTGGCAACGAGGTACTATTACTACACAAAATATCATTGAAAATGCTGGTACAGGTATTGTCCATAAAGACTACAACCATATTACTAACAATATTTTCATCAATATCAATGGCGAAGCTATCCGCATGCGGGCATTCCCACGCCAGTACTTTAAAGCTGAATCAGTGATCAAGCATAATATCTTTACAGAAGCTCGTCGTCCGCCCTATGGTGCGAGAGATTTATGGAATTCTAAAGAGTTTTTTGCTACCAAGAAGGGCACCAAAAAAATTCCTTATGAGTATTTATTAGATAACAATACCTATGCATTTTCAGGTAGTGAAAAGTTTCTTAAAAAACATAAAGAAAATGGTGTTGAATTGAACTCAGTAACTACAGAGCAGCAACAGTTCGTTGATATTGCCAACAAAGACTTCAGGTTAGTAGATAATGCCCAAGCGTTACAAACAGGCTTTAAACCTTTCGATGTCAGCATGGATTCATTTGGGGTAAGTAAAGACTACCCAAAATATTTGTTAAAGCTTGATCGTGACACCATGCAGTGGGGTGGTGAAACTCTCTTACATGGTGGTATTGAAGTCGTAAAAAAGAATGTTCATTAACCGTTTAGGTTAGCTATTACAAGTAATGGCTTCATCCTAAGATAAAGCTAGTTACGCACTTATTTGTCATTCCCGAGGGGTTAATCGGGAACCCATATGGCTACTAAGAAACAATCTTAAGTAATTTGCTAGCTACGCAAACTAATTTATCGGCTTGTATTAGGGGGTAAAATGAAAAGTAAACCGCCTATTTTTACGATAAAGCTCTTAACTTAGAAAATAAATTTAATTTAATAGCTTGTTCTAATTAGAATTTAAACAAAGATAATAATAATGTTGTTATCAGTGATGTGATAAGCAGTAAAAAATAAAGAATATTAAGCAAACGGCTAAAGCATTAGTCGCCAGCTAAAATATTTTATAATAAACAAAAATCCAGCGTTGAAAGGCGCTGGATTTTTTTGTGATTTTACATTGCTGCCTGTTAATAAAGGGCATGATGGTTACAATACTCCACTAAGCTGTTTCAAAGTCGTAACAACTTAGCAATAGATAATACGTTAATATTTATACAGATTTTTCAATAAGGGTATAGATTATGAACGATATTAACACCAATAAAAGTATAAATAGTTTAAATGTTGATACACAACGCACACCGGTTGAACTTCTTTCTATAGTGGGAAAATCAACCAAGTCGGTAACCATTGATACATCATTTAAGTCGGTTGAAGGAATTAATATTGTTGAATTAAGGAACATCTTAAATCAACTAAATGATAAAGCGTTATCTTCGGCGCTCTTTTATGATTTTTTACAAGCTAAAACCAATGATGAGATGAATTGGGATCATAATATTACCGCTTTCTAATGTAGTTAATACCATTCCGTATAAAGAAGCGATCACTTACTTATGCAGATTGGTATAATCTTTAAACGAATTTTATCGCCAAGCCAAGTTAAAATTCAGGGTTAAGCTGGAATTATAAAGGTTTTATACTGCAGGCTATGTCGAACGCTTTGTCTCACATAAAAACCGTTACACCGGCCAAAGTAACGGCTTATTGTTAAGTTATTAGCCACTGACCGCTAGTCTGTCTAGTCTGTCTAGTCTTTATGCCTAGTGTTGTCAGTGCTGTTGGTCTTTGTTTTTCTTCTTGTACTTACGTTTTTTCTTCGTTTTGTTACCCGCTTTAGCCACCTTAGGCGCTTTGGGCAACATTTTTTCGGTCAAGCCTACCGCCGTCAGTTCACTTTGCAGGGCGACTTCCAGCTTAGCCATCTGTCTTGCATACTCAGGATTAGTGCCCAAATTGTCCATCTGATCGGGATCATTTTTTCGGTCATACAATTCAGGCGGGAAACCTGGAACATGTACAAAAGTGTAACGGTCATTGCGCACCCCATAGTGATTTGGCCCTGACGAGTAGGTGTAAAGCGTTTGTGTACGCCAGTCACTTGGCGCGTCTTCACCTTTGAGCATTGGCAAGAAGCTGCGACCTTCCATCGCCACAGGAACCGGCACACCCACCATATCTAGTAGAGTTGGCGCGATATCGATATTCATCACCATATCCGCATTTACAGAGCCAGCCTTGATCAACTTAGGGTAACGGATCAGGAAGGGCGTTTTTACCGAGCTTTCAAATATCAACCGCTTGTCATAGAAACCATGCTGACCCAACCAGTAACCTTGATCCGACATATAAACCACAATGGTATTGTCCAGCTCGCCTTCGGCTTCTAGGTAGTCCATCACACGCTTGAAGTTATCATCGTTCCCGGCAACTGCGCGCGAATACTTGCGCACCATCTGCTGGTAGGTAGCACCGATTTTGGATTCTTCATTATTGGCGTCGTGTTCAGGCATGGCATTGGGAGCTTTCGCCTTTAACCCCTTGAGATAACGGGGCTCACGAACACCACCATATTCGGCACCGCCGTAAACTAAATTGTGCTTACGAAGGCGTGACCACTCGCGTTTGAGGTTAGAGTTGGACTCATGTACACGCTCGTACAGAGACGCAGGCTCAGGAAAGGTCACATCCGCATTTAAATTGTCATAACGGGCATGATGCTCAAAACCTTCGTGAGGTGCTTTAAACTGCAGCCCCATTAAAAAGGGTCTTTTCTTGTCGCGCTCTGCCAACCATTCCAAGGCAATATCGGCGTAAACATCGGTGGAGTAACCTTCACGCTGCCATTCACCTTCTGAGCCTTTAAAGGTTGGGTTAAAATACTTACCCTGGCCTTTTACCATCATGTGCTTGTCGTAACCTTTAGGAGTAGAGCCCAAGTGCCATTTACCTATCAGCCAGGTTTGGTAGCCGGCTTTTTGTAGTGCATGTGAATAACGCGGTGAATCGTCGTTAATGCCATTGTTATTACCAGTCACGCCGTTACTGTGCGGGTATTGGCCAGTGTAAGTGGCAGCACGGGCAGGCGAGCAGATTGAGGTGGTTACCGACATATTGGTAAAACGCATGCCCTCATTGGCAACACGGTCGATATTTGGGGTTTTTATCGTGTCCTTAAGATGCGATTCATAGGCGGAAATGGCTTCAAAGGCGTGGTCATCTACTAACACCATCAGAATGTTTGGTTTTTTATCCGCCGCTATGACCGGCAGACTTAACGCGGGTGACAATAAGGCGGTAGCCAAAATACCTTTTAGGGTATTGATGACCCTTATTAAATTTATTTTATTGGTCATAAGCACTCCTTGTTTAGTATTTAATGTTTCATATTAATTTATTGAGAGACCTTGTGTCCTTTATGTATAATACTCAAAAAATGGTGTGAGGCAATACATTAAGGGTTCAAAGCGTCAATTTTACTGTGTCCAGTATGTTTTATGGGGTTTGTTATTCCGAAATGAAATTTATTATTTAAGTGGAGCCTGGCCGTAACCTATTTTGTACCCCGTACTATTAAGTACTTATTGTAAATAATAATCACTAACGTATAATCGTTATACATAAAACCTTGATGGTTTGCTAATAAGTAAACTCTCGATCACATTCTCTCATTACAACAGTGGTATTAATAAATGAGTCAGTCATTCAAAATAACTAAACTTGCTGCTTGCACGGTATTGCTATTGGCTTGCGCTAATGTCTTTGCAACGCAGTGGTTTGTTGATCCTAACGGTAGCGATGAGAACCTTGGTAGCCTAGAGGCACCTTTTGGTAGTATTCAAAAAGCCGTAGATGTTGTACAGCCAGGTGATACCATTTATTTGCGCGGCGGCAATTACCATGAGGAAGTCAATGCCACTAACCTTCAGGGAACACAAAACGCGCCGATTAAAATTACCAACTGGAATGGTGAGTCCGTTCGACTGGACGGCTCTAGTAATCTAAACAGTTTAGGTAGTAATGGCTGGACGTTAATGGGGGAGGGCGAAGGCCATCCCAATTGTGCCAACAACTGTTATAAAACCACCATTAATCAGGACATTTGGCAGCTGTGGGTCGACGACCGTATGCAAGTAGTGGCGCGCTGGCCTAATGTTACTGTAGGCCATCCAACTGACCCCATTCATTTAAAGGCTGATAAAATTACTCCGGCTGATGGTAGTTGGTTTGATAAGGCCGGCACTTGGGGGCATATGGCCAATAGCTGGAACTACGATTCGGGTTCAAACACCAGTACAGTAGAAAATAATGTGCTGTTTAATAGTTTATCGACCGGTAATGATGCGCAAGTCAGTTTTACCGGCGGCTCCATTATCCTCAATTACCATTCTGAATCTCAGTTCTCCCGGGTGATTACCAACCATACACCGGGCAGTAATTCTATTAGCCACGACGGCGTGATTAACCCGAAGGATAAAGGCTCAGGTCACTTTTTAGTGGAAGCTAGGGATGCGCTGGATATGCCAGGTGAATGGTATTACGACCTTGATAGCGGAGAAGTTTGGTTGTGGCCAGAAGATGGTCAAGACCCAAGCGGAAAAGAGGTACACGGTAAAACCCAATCCTATGCCTTTGATTTTAGTGGCAGTAGTTATCTGACCATTGAGGGGTTGGAGTTTTTTGGTACTACCATTATCTCACTAAAAAGTAATGATTCTGATCATCTCACCATCAATGACAATAGATTCCTCTATCCATCTTGGTATCGACGTATATTGCGCGAGCATACTATCTTTTCTAAAACGGTTGATGGTGCCTTGCAACACACTGGCGGTAGCGATGTCGGGGCGACTATTCTAACCGGTGATTCATTGTTGATCAGTAATAACGAGTTTGCCTATGGTGATGCCACCATTGATTTGAGTGAAGGCAATCAGAAAGTCGATAATGTGGTGACCAATAACTTGTTTCATCACTGGGGCTTGACCGGCATGGCCGGGCCGATTCTGGATATGAACTCCAATAAGGGAAATTCAGAGCAGTCATACAATACTTTTCACACCCATGGTGGTCAGTTAATGTTTAAAGGCTCCTATGTCAAGGTTAACTGGTCACGCGCTTCTTACTGGGGGTACTTTAAGCAAGATGGTGTCGCTTTTCAGTGTGGCGGTAAAGGCTCTGTCGGCAATGTTCGTCATCACATCTGGGTACATAATGCCTTTAAAGGCGGGGTGCGCTGGGATGGTGAAGACGGCGGTATAGCTGATCAACAGGGTGGTCTTGATCATCACCTAGCCGGAGCCAACCTGCCGAGTATTGCCAAAATCAAGGGCGATTATCATCAGGTTTATCATATGAGTGGTGCCTTGCCGCTGAATGGCAGTGCTTCAATGATCAATATTGATAATATTACACGCGGCGGTAATTCGGCAGAGCCCAGTGACCAGCGCAACCAGAACACTAGTACCTACAACAATCTTGCTGCCGGTATTTCGGGCGATCCTAACAAGTTTGAAGCACTTAATGGTGAGAATAGTAATAACTGGAACGGTCTATTACATACCGATTTAGGAGATACCGCTGCCGCTCAGTTGCGCGACGCCAATAATCTCGACTTTCGACCTGTTGATGGCAGTGCTGTGATTGATGCCGGTATCGTATTACCCGGTATTAACGATAACTACATTGGCAGTGCGCCAGATATTGGCGCCTATGAGCACGGTGATAGCAATTACTGGATCCCAGGTTACCGCGCAAAAAACAAAGCCAACAGCCCGGTACCTATAGATAAAACCCTGACGGCTAAGAGTGATGCCGACTTGATGTTTTTAGCTGCGCGCAATGCCGCGAGCAACAAAATTTATTTTGGCATCAACCCTAACAGCTTGGACTTGTTAGCCGACAATGTTGAGAATAATAATAACATTGTCGAGCCGGGTGAGTTGACAGCCAACACTACCTATTACTGGCGAGTAGACACTGTGCTGAGTGATGACAGTGTAATAACTGGCGATGTCTGGTCGTTTACCGTCGGGCAAACTATCCAGAGCATGACGATTATCGTCAGTGAGGATGTTGACGTTCGCTCAGACAATCCTGATACCAATTACGAAGGCAACTCAACGCTTTCTTTTCGTACCCCCAGTGATGGCTTAGAAGATCGCCGTGCCTACCTAAAGTTTAATGTCGATGTAGAGGGGGACATTATCAGTGCCACCTTGCGTATGCACAGCTCGGGGAGCAAGGTAGTTGATATAGAAGTATATGCTGTTAGTGATACCGACTGGATCCCAACAGAGGTGACTTGGAATCAACGACCTATTATTGATGGTCCAGTCGTTGCCACTGGTAGTGTTGAAAGTGATCAATGGGGAGAGTTCGATGTCACCAGTGCCATCAGCAATGGCACAGTATCACTCGCGCTTAATCGTTTACCACATACCAACAGGAAGAACCTTCATGCACTTGAATCCGGTTTTGGGGCAGAGCTGGTTATTATTTACACCTCGGGCAATACTGATCTCGTGCCTTTCTCCCTCAGCGGTGTCACTGCTGAGGATGAACTAAAATCCATTTTTGTCAGTTGGAATGCCAGTGTCGAGCAAGATGTGGTGGGCTATAAAGTCTATCGCCGTGAGCACGATGAAGATTTTTTCGATAGCGCCATTCATCCTGGGTTGTTGACACAGAGCAACTATGAAGATACCAATCTGGTGTTAGGACAGTCATACCAGTATGTCGTGCGCGCCGTTGATGCAGCAGGGCTGCAATCGGATAATTCAGCGATAGCAAACGCTACTTTGTCCGATAACGATCAAGATGGCATGAGCGATAATTGGGAGTTGGCTAATGGCTTAGATATAACGGTTGATGACAGTGCCGGTGATTTAGATAACGATGGCATAACCAATATTGAAGCATATTTAGCCTATAGCGACCCAGTGGTAGACGATGGCACAGGTGACGATGGCACCGGCGATGACGGCACCGGCGATGACGGCACAGGTGATGATGGCACAGGTGATGACGGCACAGGTGATGACGGCACAGGTGATGACGGCACAGGTGATGACGGCACAGGTGATGACGGCACAGGTGATGACGGCACAGGTGACGACGGCACAGGTGATGATGGCACAGGTGATGATGGCACAGGTGATGATGGCACCGGCGATGATGGCACAGGTGACGATGGCACCGGTGATAGCAATCTAGAGCCTGAAGATACTCAAGCTAAAAAAAGTGGTGGCGCTATTGATTACTGGATACTGCTTCTATTCGCTTTATGGCTACTAGTACCGGTAAAGCGCGGTAGTAGATAAAATTCATTTTTAATTCAATTAAAAATCAGTTAAAGGTCGCTAACAACAAGTGTTTTGTTATCGACCTTAAAACACTCTGCTCTTCAGTTCTTCCTTTATAAACAATCCTAAACCCTCCACATAATGCTCTTAGCAGAAAGACTATGCTTTCATTCGCACCAGTCAGTGGTTTCCTGCTCTGGCTACATTTAACTTGGCTGTTCTTATTGGTTGCCTTAGCTTGTTGCTTAATGTAAAGATTTTGTGAGGTTATGTAAGGTATTGTTTATTTATAGTTGACTGAGGTTAGTTTATATACTATCGTGGTTTTTGTAAGTAATAAACACTAAAAAGGTCTTTCAAGACAACGGAGAGATGTTTTAGTCTTTAGCTTTGGTGATGATATAGTAATGAAGATTAGTTTGGGTATGTATTGTGTAGGTTGGGCGGCAAGTTGGTATTGGCTTTGATGTATGCATATTGGCGATTTTAACAGGCAAGCTGACAATAAATCTTTACGGATATTGTAAACTAAAGACATTAAATAAAAATAATTACAAGTAGAATATTTTAAATAACAATGACAAAAACAAGCGAAAATGTTATGGGGACAGCATGAATAAATTTAACAAACACAAACTTGCCACGGCAATCGGAATCATTTGTTTATCGAGCAATTTCTCGGCTATGGCCGCGACTAATTTAGTGACCAATGGTGATTTTGAGTCACCTTTATTACTAGATGGCACGGTTTGGCTACCTGCGGTTAAAAACCCAGTAGTTGCACGTTTCTTGGATCCGGATTTATCAAGTCAAGTGGCACACATATCAAGTCGTAAAAAGTATTCTAGTACCATAAAACAAATAGTAGCTTTAGAGCCTGGTAAGACATATAACCTTTCAGGCAAAGCGAAATCTACTGAATTCGTTGGTTTTACCTGGTCATATCAACCAGTTGGCGGTGGTAATACCGCAATCTCGCTCGAGCTAGTTAACTCAGGTGGTGCCTGGGTAGATATAAATTCTACCTTTACTGTTCCTTTAGATGATGTTGACCCTTCAGGTGATTTTAAGATATGGGTATTAACTGGCCAGAAAGATGCTGATGGCAATAACCTTCCTGTAAATGATTTATTCTTTGATAATATCGTGCTAGTTGAGGTTTTCGATGACGATAGCGATGGTGTTATTAACGATGATGATGCCTTCCCAAATGACGCCTCAGCTTCTCTTGATAGTGATAGCGACGGTTATCCAGATAGTTGGAATGAAGGTAAATCAGCAGCTGATTCCACCTCATTGCCGGCACTAGTCAAAGATGCCTTTCCAACGGATGCCGCGGCTTATCTAGATACTGATGGTGATGGTAGACCAAATAGTTGGAATGAGGGTAAAAGCCAAGCGGACTCTACCTCAGAGCCAGTATTAGAGTTAGATCTCTTTCCCGATGATGCAACCAATGGTCAAACCGACAGCGACTTAGATGGCGTTGCCGATTTAGACGATGCCTTTCCTAATGATATTTCGGCATCAATAGACAGCGATAATGATGGTTACCCAGACAGTTGGACTGAGGGTAAAAGCCAAGCTGATTCAACCTCAGAGCCAGTATTAGCGTTAGATGCCTTCGCGCAAGATGCTGCGGCTTATCTTGATACTGACGGTGATGGTTACCCCGACAGTTGGAATGACGGTAAGTCAGTAGCTGATTCAACCTCAGAGCCGGTCTTAGCGTTAGATGCCTTTGCGCAAGATGCTGCGGCTTATCTTGATACAGACGGTGACGGTTACCCAGATAGTTGGAATGAAGGTAAGTCAGCAGATGATTCAACCTCAGAGCCGGTATTAGTGATAGATAACTTCCCGGAAGACGCAACTGAAAACATAGATACTGATGGCGACGGTGTAGGTGATAATGCCGACCCCTTTCCAAACGACAAATATGATGGTGTCATTCAACCCGGTTCAAAACTATCTAAAGCTGACTCTTATGAAAATAGAGCGGTGAAAGATTATTGGACTGCGTACGATATTTTAGGCGAACGCCTCGATATTATGCGCTTTCATGTCAGTGCTAGCTTAAATTTAACACCAGAAGATGAAGCTGGTAGAGCAGATTATCCTGATGTTGATGCCTGGTTGGCAGTTAATCCTGACTGGAAATGGTCAACACCTGAGCAATTTACAGCCCTGCACGGTTTTTATGATGCTGCAGAATTACAAGATAACATTGATGCTTTCTTAATGTTAACGGGTGACCAATGGTCGACTTGGTCAAGACCAGGTAAACCGTCGAAATGGTTAGTGCTAACTAAAGACACCAGCGTAGCGAATCAGAGTAATTTGCCGGTACTGAAATATACCGTAACCGAAGAAGTTTTTAATGAAGTTGCCACAGGCACTGAATTTAAACTGGGAAATAGTGTTAACGCGGCAGCTTTATTAGTACGCGTTGTTAATTTTGATCCCAATGCCGATGATGATGATGACGGCGTTAAAAATGGTGATGATCATTTTCCAAACGATCCCCTTGAATGGCAAGACAGTGATGGTGATGGCGTCGGTGATAACGGCGATGTATTCCCTAACGATCCTAATGAGAGTGGCGATGCCGATGGTGATGGCATTGGCGACAACGCTGATACTGATGCAGACAATGACGGTATCCCTAATGAACTAGACGCCTTCCCAATCGACAGTGAGCAAAGTCTTGCGGTTAATATTGTTGGCCTTGAGGATACCACTGAAGGTGAATCGTTAACTATCGACGCCAGTGGTACTGCTATGGGCGATGAACAATTAACCTATAGTTGGCAGCAAATCTCAGGCTCGGATCTTAGTGTCGGCGAAAGTGGTGCTATCTTAGTTTTTGATGCCTTACCTAATGTTATGGTAGATGAAGAAATTGTACTTAAATTGACGGTGAGCAATGGCGTACATACCGTTACTGAAAATGTGTCATTTATGATTAAA
Organism: Colwellia piezophila ATCC BAA-637; assembly: GCF_000378625.1. Lineage (GTDB taxonomy): Bacteria > Pseudomonadota > Gammaproteobacteria > Enterobacterales > Alteromonadaceae > Colwellia > Colwellia piezophila. The sequence continues at coordinate 572,339 of NZ_KB905160.1, forward strand.
GCGATTCCTTCCTTTGTCACAGTACAAGCAAGCTTAATTGGTGGTGAGCAAGTTGAAGACGCTTCAGGTGCGATGAAAACTATGCTTAAACCAGGCACGACTATCGAGTTAGACGGTAGTGCCAGCGACAGTTTAGATGCTAATTTAACCTACCAATGGCGACAAACACGTGGACCTGTAATCAAGCTCATAAATGCTAATCAAGCTAAAGCAAGTTTTGTTGTGCCAAGCAAAAGCAGTGATAGCAAAGTAGGCTTTAAACTGGTTGTCTCTAATGGTCAGAGTCATGAAGAGGCGACAGCCGTTGCTGTAGTGTCTGCTGAAATTGAAACACGGAGTGATAGCGGTGGTTCATTCGGTTTATGGTCATTGTTGTTGGTTGGCGTAGCATTGTTTAAGAAAAAAACTATAAAAATAATAAATACCAGAGTTAGGGGGAGCAAATAATGAAGTCATTTAAACTCGCTAAGTTGAGCAACGCATGTCGCATTGCGCTGCTAGGCACATCATCAATGTTAATGTGTAGTCCTGCCGTTTTTGCTGCAGAAGAGAGCCAAGAAAACGATACCGTCAAAGACAAAACTGAAGTTATCGAGGTTACCGGTTACCGGGCATCAGAACTAAAATCGAGAGATCTTAAAAGAGAAGCAGTAGGGGTTGTTGATGCTATCGTTGCTGAAGATATTGGTAAAATGCCCGATGAAAATGTTGCTGAAGCCTTACAACGTATAACAGGTATTTCAATTACCAGAGAAAATGGTGAAGGCTCACAAGTCAGTGTTCGCGGTATGGCGCCGAATCTCAACAGAATTACCATTAATGGTAAAACCTTAACCTCTGCAGGGGATGATCAATCCGTAGGCTTAGAGGCATTCTCTTCAGGGCTGCTTGAGCGTGTAGAAGTATTTAAAACTCCAGGAGCAAACCAAGTAGAAGGCTCTTTAGGGGGCAGCATTAACCTGAAAACGCGTCGTGCATTAGATTCGAAGCGCAGAAAAATAGTTGTTGGCGCCCACGCGGATTACTCAGACCTATCTCAAGAACTCGACCCTAAGTTGCAATTTACCTATATCGATCAATTTTTTGATAAGAAATTTGGTTTTGCCGGTAATTTGAATTACGAAAAGCGTCATAGTCGACAAGATGGTTTAGAGGTCTCTGGTTATATTATGCCGACCTCAATGACTGGCGGTAAAAAAAGGGCCGGTGATCTTATTACCGACCCCGCCGAGGGCTTGCTACATAGCTTACCTGAAGGTCATCCTGATCGAATGTTTAATGGCGAAGATTTAGGTCAATTTGGTGCCGCTCGTCCAAATAAGTTTAACTTCCGTCAGTACCAGGAAGTGCGCGAGCGCATAGGTGGCTCTGCCAGTTTTGAATATCGTCCCGATGATTCCACCGAATTTGTCCTTGATTTCGGTGTTTCAGCGTATGAAATACAAAAAGATCGTTTTCAATTAACCTTAGGTCCTGATTATGTTAATCCAGACACCATGATTTTAAATGATAACAATACGGTAACTTATGGTGATACGTATTTAACCACTGCCGATGGACTGCCTGATTATGACAAGATGGGCAACATGACCAGTAACAACTCATTTTCTACCAGAGAGCAAATAAACTATATTGGTGGCTTAGAGGCGACGAAACACTTTGACCGACTTTCAATCAAAGGCTCTATAGGCTATTCGTATACCGAATTAGAAACACCAGAGGCATTCACCTTTACTTTTAATACCAGTCATGCTGGTGTTCGTACACCTTATAGTTACGATTTAAGGCTAGGAGATATGCCGTCAATGCTGTTTGCTGTGCCTGGCGCTGAAAACGATGCATCCCGATATACCATACAAGCGGTTAGATCAGGTACTGATACGACTGTAGATGATGAAGTGGCTGTCCAATTTGACTTAGATTACGAACTCGATTTTCACTGGATTCAAACCCTAGAATTTGGCGTACGTGCAACTCATCGAAATAAGGATAGGTTTAATGATTCACCACGTATCACTTCAAGTGACGAAGGTGTAAATGGTTACAATTGGGAAATGACCATGGCTGATGAGGGTGTTCAAGCAGAATTCCCGGTAGATGATTTTTATGACGGTGTTTCAGGAAATACTATTTCGAGTTGGCCTGTTGCTGATATCGATGGCACCTTAGCCGCTTTTGGCATAACCAAAGAAGAGTTTCGAAACCTTAACGCGGCAAAACCGAGTCTACTGCAAAGCTTCAATATAGCAGATTACACCGAAGCCATTTATGTTATGGCAAATTTCGAAAATGACTCTGGCGCACTGGTAGGTAATTTTGGTGTCCGCTATGTTATGACCCAAACCACAAGTACTGGTGGTGTAAAAGAAGGTGATAATGTTGTTATCACCGATTTTGAGCACGATTATAACAATATCTTACCGTCATTAACTGTACGTTATTCGTTGAACGACGATACCATTTTAAGGTTTGCGGCGGGTCGTGTTATGGCACGTCCATCATTCGCAGATATAGCACCTAAATTAACCATTTCTACGTCAAGTGGTAAAGTAAAAGGTGGTAATCCTTATCTGGACCCCTATATTTCAGACCAAGCCGATCTCAGCCTAGAGTATTATGCGGGTAAAACGGGTATGGCTTCGATTGGACTATTCTATAAGAATATTGAAGATTACATACAAAAATCAACAATTTCTGCACCTATTTCTGATGGTAACGGCGGTTGTATCACTGGCGGAACTGACACGAATGACGCTGGCTGTGAAATATTCGAAATAACCCGTCCATTAAATGGTCCCTCCTCAGACGTTTTTGGTGTAGAGGTAAACTTGTATAAAGATTTAGATTTTTTACCGAGTTATTGGTCTAATTTCTCTGTTAAATTTAATTATACTTACAATGATAGTACCGCGGTAATTATTGACCCTAATACCGGTGAAGTAGTAGAAGGCACTGACTTACCGTTAGAGGGCATGTCACAACATACCACCAACTCAACCTTGTCTTATGAAACCGAAACCATTGGTATCCGTTTATCACATAACTATCGTTCAGAGTATTTAAAATCGGCTTTTGGTTCGCAAAGTAATGCTCAATATGTGAATGCTTATCAACAATTTGATTTATCGGCCTCGTACCAAATTACCGAGAACGTTAAATTTGTCGTTAAAGTTAACAATCTAACCGATGAAGCAAAAACAGCTTACTTTGATCAATTACCCTACTGGGAACAAATTGGCTCTACAGAGCGACTTAAATATTACAACACTAACGGACGTCGATACTCACTAGGCTTAACCGCGAGGTTCTAATAGCAATAAGCTAACAGCTGAAAACCTTTTCTAAATGAAATAACCCTCTTCGCTAATGCGAGGAGGGGGAGTTTCACTTCAATGTATATTCTAAACTGAATGTAAAGCTATGTAAATTACCCCTCCTTAATATAGACTTTAAATAACTTATAGTTCAAGGTGGGTTTTATAGGTAAAGGTCACGTATTGGATCTGCTGATATTCTTTTAGAATTATTATTAAGTTTCCCAATACTCTTTTAATTTATGCATTCAAATTTATTAAAGTCTCTAATAAAAAATATAAGGTATTAAAATGAGCCCAACTAATTTTAATCAAAAAAAGTCTAACGCAAAAACTTTAATGATATCCGGCCTGCTTAGTATAAGTGCAGTAACCACAGGTGTTTATTCTGCAGAAATATATGCCGCAGAGCAGCCAAATATTATCTATATTCTGGCGGACGATATGGGTCAGGGTGATACTACTGTTTATAATCCAGCCAGTAAAATAGCAACGCCTAGCCTAGACCGCTTAGCCAAAGAAGGCATGACTTTTAGTAATATGCACTCTAATTCTAGTGTCTGTACACCGACTCGCTATGGTGTGATCACCGGGCGTTATGCTTGGCGCACAGAGCTTAAAAATGGCGTACTTGGCGGTTATAGCCGTCATCTGATTGATCCCAATCGTGAAACAGTACCTTCGCTATTAAAAAAGCAGGGTTACGATACGGCCATGTTTGGTAAGTGGCACCTGGGCATGGATATGGCCAGTACCGATGGTAAAAAAATCAAGGGCCACGAGGGTAAAAACGCCGACTTGTCTCAAGCTATTAAAAATGGTCCCAATGTCAACGGCTTTGATTATTATTTTGGCATAGCTGCTTCGCTTAACCATTCCCCACACGCCTTTATCGAGAATGACCGCGTGTTAGGAGAGTTACACTTTATCGCCAATAAAAAAGAGAAAAAGAAGTTGGGTATCGACGGTAAGATGGGCTGGGCTGCCAAAGGCTGGCGTCAGGATAATGTCCAAAATACCTTTATCGACAAAACTATCGAATGGCTCGAGCAGCACCAGAAAACGGCCAGCGACAAACCCTTCTTTGTTTACTTGCCCCTTAACTCACCACACTCGCCTATCGCGCCTAGTGAGAAGTTTATCGGCAAAAGTGGTTTAAGCCCTCATGGGGATTTCACCATGGAAATGGATTACGAGATTGGCCGCCTGTTGAACAAATTGGATGAATTGAAGATTGCCGATAATACTCTGGTGATTTTCACTTCTGATAATGGCACCTCGCCTAAGGCCAAACTTGAGCCGATGCAGGCACAGGGTCACTATTCTCATATGGGCTACCGCGGTCTGAAAGGCTCGATATATGAAGGTGGCCACCGAGTGCCCTTTATTGTGCGCTGGCCTGATGGTGTTAAAGCAGGAACAAAAACTGATTACCACGGCTCACTGGTGGATTTGATGGCGACCGCTGCCGAACTCACTAATACCAAGCTAGCCGATAATGCTGGTGAAGATAGCGTTAGCTTCTTACCTGTATTAGCAGGTAAAAAAGTCGATGATTCGCTGCGCGGTGTGGTCTATCACTCTGATGCCGGCGCCTATTCTATCCGTCAGGGTAAGTGGAAGCTGATATTACATGAGTCCGGTGGTAGCCGTCGCTCTAACCCCAAGGATAAAAATAACCCTGTAATAGCAGCGGGTGACATTCAACTATTCGATATGGATAACGATCCTACTGAGCGTGTCAGCATTCATAAACAGAACCCTGAGATAGCTACTAATCTGATGAAAGTATTGGAAATCCAAATTAACAGTGGTCGCAGTGCTGGTACGGGACCGGCTGCCAATGATAAAATTGATGCCAAAAGTCAAAGTAAGTGGCAGAAAAAACTTGGCAAACATATTACGTTGTAGTGTTTCGCAGTAGTGATACAAATGTTATTCAAGTTATTCCCGGCAAGCAAAAGTTTGCTTGCCGGGTTTATACCTGAATAGTTTTAGAGTAGACAGCAGGAAGAATAATGAAAAAAGTGACGGTAAAAATCATCAGCCTTTGTATGGTGCTGTTAGTAAGTTTATCTGCCCAAGCCTTTGTGCAGACACAGTCCGATACAGCCACAGCCAAGCGTCCCAATGTTATTGTTATTATGACCGATGACCAGGGCAATAACTTAGGTTACTTGGGCAATCCCTATCTTAAGACCCCAAATATCGATCAATTGGCCGCACAGTCAATTCGCATGACTAACTTCCACCAAGAAAATAAATGTACTACGAGTCGTGCCGCTTTGATGACAGGTAAAGACTCGTTTCGTACTGGCGCATGGCGTACCAGTAAAGGTCGTTCAACCATGCGAGCTGAAGAAGTCACCCTCGCTGAAATGTTTCAGGGGGCGGGTTATAAAACCGGTCACTTTGGAAAGTGGCATTTAGGTGAGGCTTGGCCTACTCGGCCAATCGATCAGGGCTTTGCTGAGTCGGTACAACTGAAAACGGGTGGTATCGGTCAAATTGCCGATTATTGGAATAATGATTATATTGATGATACCTATTATCACAATGGCGTAGCTAAACCTTATAAAGGCTATTGCACCGATGTGTTTTTTGATGAGGCGATGCGTTACATCAAGGAAGTGAAAGACCAGCCTTTCTTTATTTACCTAGCGCCTAATGTCGCTCATGTACCTTTTATTGTTGATGAAAAATATTCTAAGCCCTTTGAAGAGGCTGGCCTTGTTAAAAAGCAGGCGGTATTTTATGGCATGATACAAAATCTTGATGATAACTTTGGTCGCTTAGATGCCTTTCTTAAGGAGCAAGGGCTGAGTGAGAATACCATCATAGTCTATACCACGGATGACGGTGCCTCGGGCACTAGCTTCATCGGTAAAGGCAAGGATGACCATGTCACTAAAGGCTGGAACATGAACATGCGTGGCGGTAAAGGTTCACGTTTTGAAGGCGGACATCGAGTATTTGCCAATATTAAATATCCGCAAAGTGGTTTAACTGGCGACAATAATACCCTCACGGCTATTAAAGATGTCTATCCGACTCTGCTCGATATCGCCGGTATTAGTTACCCTGATGGCGTTAAACTTGATGGTCGTTCATTTGCGCCTTATTTAAAAACCGCACTTGATCCTCAAGATGACGAACGACCTATTTATATTAATTATTATAACCCGAAGCGTTGGGACAGCCGCAAAGACGCTAGTGTTATCTACAAAAACTGGCGCCTAACTAGCGCGACTGAATTGTATGATATAGATAGCGATTGGAGTCAGGTAAATGATATCGCCAAGTTGCATCCAGAGTTGGTGAAAAAACTTAATAGCGGCTACGATGCCTGGGACAAGAAAGCTCAGCAACTTGTTCGAACCGATATCGTGCGCTTTGTGCTTGGTGATAAGCAACATCGTGAGATTATCATGACCGGACAAGATCACTGGACCAACAACGGCTGTAATCCTTTTCGACAAGACTCAGCTCGCGGCTTAGTAAAATGTAACGGACCGCTCAAGGTGAAATTTATCAATAGTGGTAAATACAGCTTTACTCTGTCACGCTATCCGCTTTATACCGCTATCCCATTCTCAACGAGCTTTAAAGAGAGAACAACCGAACCATTAGACAATTATTTCGCGGCACAAAACGCGCGGTTAAAGGTCGGTGAACAGCAGCTTGAAAAGATTATTAGCGGTGACGATAACCAAGTAACTTTTACCATGAATATTGATAAAGGTGAGATGGATATTCAAAGTTGGATAAGTGGCCAGTTGCTTGATACAAAAGGCAGTAGTAATAAGGGTGAGCATAAAGTCGCACCGGCATATTTTGTCACCGTTAACTACCTCAGTGAATAATTGATTAGAATTGCTCTAAATCTTCCTCCTCGCCAACAGGTGGGGAGGTTGATAGTGCCGCCACAATGACTTTACCAGCAAATACATCAAGAACAATAACAGCATAAGACCAACAACTTCCTGTCCAGATATACGTCATACCAAGGCTAATGAGTCGTTATTCATTACAGAAATATCTTTTCAGGGGATAAAAACCGGTTAAAACGGGTTTTATATATAATGATCACTCCAGTGGGCGTTACATCTTCTTTTGTAATGAACTCAGTCGAGTGATTAAAAACTTTACCATTAATGGAGTAAACTCTTTATGAAAGCCAGTAGACTATTTTTAATTGCATTTTTACTTTCTAGTTTTCAAGTACAGGCAGTAAAGCACGATTCATTCTCAATTGCAGCGTATTGGTTCAATGGCGGTTGGGATCATTATGATGCGGAAGCCGCTAAGTATCTCGATGAAGTCATCATTTTCGCGGTTGCTCCAGAGCCTAAAACGGGTGGCATTAACATAGTTTCTGTCGACGAAAAAACAGCTAATGTTAACTATCGTCGTAGTAGTGGTATTGGTCTAACAACAGCAATGATTAATACCTTGGTAGCTGATGCCAAAAAGTACCAAGTAAAAACAACCCTGGGTATTAATGCTATGGGTAAAAAAGAAATTTATTTTGATCAGTTGGTAGAGAATAACAAACAAGATGAATTCGCTAAAAATATCCGTGACTTATGTCTTAAGCATGGTATTTCCGGGGTTGATCTTGATTATGAACACCCTACAAGTGATAAAGATGTTCAAATACTGGCTTCGATTTTTACGGCGTTAAATAAGGTGTTGAAGCCAGAAGGAATAACAGTCTCAGGTGCTTTTGCTTCCAAAAAGAAGTTCTCGCTAAAATTTTTAGAGCAACATCATGGACTGTTGGATCAAATCAACATAATGAATTACAGCAAAAAACCTGAACAGTTTATAAAGGAGCTAAATACCCTGGTTACTAAACATAAGGTGCCAAAAGAAAAACTTTATGGCGGCATTGCTTTTTATGCCAAAGAAGTTGCTAGGCGCAAAGGGCGGGGTAAACATGAAGTAGAGTATCGCGATATAGTAAGTGCTATTGCTGTTACCAATGAAGAGGATGTGTTCAAAATGCCAGCCGCAGATGATGCTAGTTATATGATGACGCTAAAATACAGTAACAATAATAAAAGTCTTAAAGAAAAAATTGAGTTCTTGAAGTCAAACGGTTTTGGCGGGGCAATAATATGGGCGCTTAATCATGACGTTGCTGTGACCAATCCTCATTCTAGAGTACGGTATTTACGTAGCTTAGCTGGCGATAGAGTATTGTAATTTAAAAGCATATAGCAGCCCTCTGTAATGACGATATTTAGGGGGCGTTTTAATTTATATGTCAGCTTAAATTTTTAACTATCTAAACATTCTTCAAAATAAACCACTAACGATAAGCAAAATATCCCACTGATAAATGGGCATAGTCCATTTATCAGTGGCGTTTAATAACCGGTATAAATTAGCCCAGCCTAGCCATACTACTCTCATGAGGGCACGCGGCTATTGTCTTTTTTAGTCCCCTTAGTCTTTGTTAACTTTCGTTAGCTATGTCAGTTTTCTAAATTGACAACTTCAACTTCAACGTCATAGATAACTTCAAAAACTCGTAAAAGATAGAATGACTATATCACCACTCATTCTGCTTGATCTAATGTCACCCATGTCATGCTAAGTGCTCACTTCTTTATACGCAATGGTATATTACCGTACAAACATGTTCTGGATATTCGAAGTAAACCATGGCATTTATACCATTCAAATAAGTTTGTACCCACTTGTGTTCAAGTGCATCAAGGGCTAACTCTGTAGATTCAATCGTTGGCGCAGGTATACAGGTAAATCGGTTTTATTGCCTCTGGAAAACCTATTAAGCCAACTTCTTTCGCTTTGTAATGATACATCAAGCCAAACAGTCAGGTATTGGCTAGCTAGCGGTAGTTGCTGCCAGGCTTTTCATTCAGGGGTAAGCATGTCGGTTAGCATGCCTTTAGCTACATTCATGCAGTACATATCTACGATATGTTCATTAATATCACCATAGCTGCTATCTATACTGAATATGGGTAGGGTGATAACACAAGCAAAAAAAGGCCCGCCATATTACTATGACGGGCCTTTAACGATAAACTTTTTTACCGTTATTAAGCTAGTTTTCTTAACCTATTCGGTTAACTGCTTTGTTTAACCGTTATACTTAACCGTGACAAAATAACCTGGCACAATAAGCTCTTGACCTTCTTTGAATTTCACCTTTTTCTCACCATTAACTAAGAAAGTACCCGTGATCCAGCTCTGTAGGTCCATTTCACCGGATTTTAGCTTCAAGTCAAAGCTCACTGATTTCTCATCACCTTTAAGGGTTTTATTGTATTCCTTATCGCCGATGACTAGACGTGCATGTTTGACGTCAAATTCACTTTTATAGACCTTTTCACCATAGACTTTACGAACATTCACACGCATAGGGATATTAGTATAAAGTGGGTAGCGCGATAGCGTGACGGTATAGCTGCCGCTATTGACAAAATTTACCTTTAGCGGTCCGTTACAGGTTTGTAGCAGACGAGGAGAACCTTGACTAAATGGGTTACAACCTTTGTTGGTCCAGTGATCTTGGCCGGTCATGACAATTTCAGGATGTTGCTTATCACCAAGGATAAAGCGTACTACATCATTACGTACATGTACTTGTGCTACTTTATCCCACTCTTTGTACTCGGCATTAAGTCGCTCCATTAGTTCAGGGTGTTGCTTAGCGATATCATTTTTTTGACCTGGGTCTTTAACAATATCGTAAAACTCAGTACCGCCAACTAAGCGCCAGTTTTTATAGGTAACGCTGGAAAATTTATTACTGTCCCATTTTTTCGGATTATAGTAGTTGATGAAAATCGGACGCTCATCATTTTCTGGGTCTAATGGTTTTTTAATGAAAGGAGCAAAAGAACGACCATCGACCTTAACACCTTTAGGCATATCCACACCGGCAATCTCTAACAGGGTAGGGTAAACATCTTTTACTGCTATTAAGGTATTGTTGTCACCTGTAATACCACTTTGCGGGTATTTCATGTTAGCAAATACTCGATGACCACCTTCATAACGTGAACCTTTACCGCCACGTAGACCCATGTTCCAACCTTCTGTTACATGATGATCTTTGCCCATACCAATGAAGCTTGCACCCGCTGCACCATCATCTGTGGTGTATAAAATAATGGTGTCCTCGGCTAAACCTTGCTTTTCTAAATAGGCAGTTAAACGACCAACGTTATAATCTAGGTTGTGTACCATACCGAAGAATATCGCCTGTTTCTTGTTAACACCGGCATCAATCAAAGGCTGGGAATATTTTTCTTCCACTCTAAAGGGCAAATGTGCCACATTCGGTGCAAGATAGATAAAGAATGGCTTATCAGATTTTGCCGTCGCCTCGTCAATGAAGCGCATGGTTTCGGAGAAGAATACATCGGTACAGTAACCTTTATACTTCTTCGGAACCCCATTGTGGTAATAGGTATCATCCATGGTATCGTTGCCCCAATAATCAGCAATCTGGCCAATACCACCTGTTTTAAGCTGTACGGAATCATCAAAACCCTGATCCATCGGACGAGTCGGCCAGGCTTCACCAAGATGCCACTTACCAAAGTGACCGGTTTGATAACCGCCTGCTTTAAAAGCTTCAGCCAAGGTAACTTCTTCGGTGCGCATGGTAGAACGGCCCTTACTAGTACGCCAAGCACCGGTACGGAATGAATCTTTACCTGTCATCAGCGATGCACGACTGGTGGTACACTTATTTTCCTGATGGAAATTAGTAAAGCGAATGGATTCATTCGCTAACTTATCAATATTTGGTGTTTTTAAGTGTGGGTTGCCTAAATAGCCAAGATTGTTACCTTGGTCATCGGTCATAATAACAATGACATTAGGCTGTTTCTTCGCATGTGCATGACCTACCGTTACGAGCAAAAGTATAACGCTCGTCAGTAAAAAAGTTATTTTATTCATGTTACCGCCTGAGTGAAAAATTTAACTTAATGGGTATAGAGCATGGTAAAATACCGACTAAGCCTTAAGTGTGTTTTGCCTATAATATACATAAGAGGTGTAAAGGCAAATATTTATTACATTTCTTTACAGTTACGCGCCCTAACTGTGTGTCATAACTCATCTACTAGCACTTCTCGGAATGTCATAATATCTGTATTTTAAGGGCTAAAAACATTGTCACTTAAATTACAGTAATCACCCTACTTGGCAACCAACATATCTCGCCATTGGTTAACTTAACCTCACTCCATTGACCATCGGTTTTCAATATGACCAGTTCAGCACCTGCATGTAATGGCGCGGTAAAGGCTGGCGAAAATATCAAGCCAGGCCCTTTTCTACTGACCACTTCTTGGCTTGTTACTACCGCTTCACTTTGTCTGGGTTTATTATTAAATCTGGCGATTTGTGTGACGCTGGCAAAACAGATAAATATTAGAATAAACCACAGCTTTGTATTTTTATTATTTGAGTGGCTAAGATCTTTATGGCTTAAACGGCGCCAAATGATTAACCAAAAGAGACAATAGCCTAACCAAGAAATGGTTAACCAAACGGGTGAACTTATTACGCTATACATCTGACTTAGCCATGGTGGCGCAAAATTATCGGGTAATTGGTCAAGCCGTTTAATTCGCGCTTGGGCTAAATTATGCAGGATAATATCATCATCGGGTGTGAGATTTTGGGCGCGACGTAACCACAGTATACTTTGACCATATCGACCGGCTTGAAACCAACTGGTACCAATATCATAAAACAAACTTGCTTGATTTAAGCTAGGGTCATCGACAAAACTTGCCAACTGCTCGGCAATCTTTCCATGAGCAAGATTGCCTTTATGCGGTGAATCAATACTGAGTTGTAATGCTTGTTGATGAGCATGGTGCAAGTTTTCTATGGTGACTTTTGTATGCAGCTCATTCGGGCCAATACCCTTTGCATATAACTGTTCTGAATGCGTAGCAAATCCGAGCAGTACCATATAGCCAATGCTAGCAAAGCTGTTTAACATTTTTGATGGCTTGGTTGATTTTGTTTTACTGTCACTATTAACGTTATACCGTGGTAAGCATTGTTCTAATTTATCGATAAGATTCAACAGCTGTTTTACTTCATTAGCATAAATGCTGCTTTCTTGTGGTGCGTAACGTGTTTGATATTGTTCAAGCCACAGTGATAAATCGGCGGTTATTTGATTGTTTAGCGCGTTCTTTGTTGCACTATTTACCATCTTGTTTTCCGCAATGCTTTTCAGATAATCAGATAAACTTAATTTCAGCTTGCGGGCATTAAATTTTGAAGGGATTAATCCAAAGCGAAGATAGCAATACTTACTGAGATGAAGCAGGGGATCTTTACCTTGTTTTAATGCCATTTTTAACTGTGTTACCGGCTGTTTAATTCGCTGCAGATAAAGTCTTTGCTGCATAGGTTTAATTAAAAACAAAGCAAGTATTACCGGCGGCAACAGTAATAAAAGCAATAACACCCCTGTTTGACTGAAAAATGTACTTATCGCTGTGTTGGTTTTAATACCGGTGTTATGTTTTTGCCAACGTAATGCCCAAACGCCATCAGCATCAGGCTTTATCGAATTTTTTAGCTTAATGTTATTGTTACCCTCAATATCAGAAAAATTAAAATTATCATTTTCTTCAACCAGGATAGGTAGGCTGTCTATGGTTAAATCTCGGAATAGTCCGCTTTGTGGTTCAAAATAATTAATGGTGAATGCCGGTATTGCTTCGATATCAGCTCGACGAGGAAATAGACTCTGCTTAATTATTTTACTGCCTGAATCAGTATTTACCTTACTTGCCGCTAAGGGCACATTAAATGAATGAGTGAAACTCGGATTTTTTGCTAATTCAGGCAATGTTATTGTTTCAATATCACCATGTATAACGGTTAATGAATACTGAATAGCTTGGCCTTGTTTAACTTTTGTCGGTTGTGCACTGACTTCGATAATAGGACGACCTATGATGCCTGAAAAGTTGCTCGGTGCATTATTGGGTAGTGCTTTAACATTCAGTTCAATGGCATTACTTTGTGATAAAACACGATGAGATAGCTCTTGATCATTTGCCCCATTAAAAAATTGATTATTATAAAAGGCAAGGTATTGGCTGCCCCGAAATTTCTTCTTACTTGGCTGCTCATTTTTATTTACCACCACGGCTATTAACGTTGCCGGCGCGATACGATGTTGGCCAACAGTAGTGGCTTTTAGCACGGTTTCAAACCAAATACGTACTTGATTGTTAGGTAAGTTTTGCCAATGAGCAATTTGTCTTTGACCATTTACCGGTAAGCCAATACTTTGTTGCTTGTTTTTATCGGCCTTATCCCAGGGGGTAGCGACAGTAAAATTTTCATTTAGCAAACTGGGTAGATGTAAACTTACCTCTTTGAGTGCATTAACCGGAAAATCAAAAGTCCAACTGGTAGTCAATCGAATACTTTGGCCAATATAAATCTCGTCCTGGCTAACGCTGAGATCTAATTGCATTCTATCGCTTACTTGCGGCGCATTAACTACTACTTGTTGTCGAGTTGTTGCTAATGTCTTTGTTGGGTAACTTAAGGAAACTGCGGGTATTGTTAATGAGCCTGAATTTTTCGGAGTTATTTGAATAGGGTAAGCCCAACCAATTTTCCCTTTACTATTAATAGCGACAGCCTTATTGGCTAACAAGGTGAAATTTTCGCTTTTGGGTAAATTAACCCTGGCGGTACCGCTTGGTGAGTTTAAAGAAATGATAAACCAATGACTGGCTTGCCCTTGCCATAATTCTTGCTTTGGCGCTTGCAGATAAACTTGCCATTTGCCAGTGGTATTAGTTGGTAAGTTTGTCAGGTCTACAACTTGTGAGTAAGCCAGGGCCTTGGTTAATGAAAATAGTAAAGCTATCGACAGTGTTTTAACAAATGTTTTAAGCATTAGAGATAAGTTTTTACCCGATAAGTATGAGATAAGTTTCATGATTTTTGGCCTTTACCAGTCGCGTTCGACAGCGGTTTGTTTTTTACTTTTTGGAGCTCGCTCGGTTAAATTTCGAGTCTTTGCTTGTTGCAGTATTTCTTCGGCACTAGCACGCGGTGGCGGCAATTGGATAACACCGAGCTCAAGCGTGCTGTTTTCGTTTTGTTGTGATTGTGTAGACTGCTGTGATTCATTGTCCGTTTGCTCTGTTTCTTTTTCTTCATCTTGTTCAGATTGTTCTTCTTGAAGTGACTTTTTATCGTGCTGATTTTTTTGTTCTTCAGCGGATTTTTGCCGATCAGGATGTTGCTGAACTGATTTTTTTTGTTTGTCAGCTCTTAACATTAACCATTCTAAATTTTTTTGACTGGCTTGATGGTTAGGGGCATGCAATAACAAAGTGCGCAATATGTCACTTGCTTGGCGGTAATAGTTTTCAGGATCTATCAATTCATCGTCTTCAAAAAAATCCAATGATTGGTCAATAGCATTGTTCGCAGGCAGTGGCACGGCAACACTTAGGTCCTGCGCTAACTCATCCATTGATTCGTTCAACGAAGCTAATTGTTGGCTGAGCGCCTCACCGTACAAAATCAAGCTGGTTGCTAAATTATAATTGGCTTTTATTGCTATCTTGGATTGGCGGGTACTATTGGCAATGTAACGATATACTTCGACCGCTTGCTCAACATTGTCTTGGACAAGTGATTGCGCTAATAAAAATTGGTTGTGAGTTGTGAGTTGCGCTAAATGTCTAGCTGAGGTATTTATCAGCTTCACGCTAGGGACAAGTACCTCGGTATTGCCACCAGTATTCGCCACTATTTTGTCAATGCTGTCAGTGACGACACTTTTAGTACTCGGAGTTGTGCTGACAGACGAAAATGCAGAATCAGGTTCAAAAGCTTGGCTATTAAATGAGAAGAGTATTAAGCCAGCTAACCAAGCATGTCGACCACGAAACCAACAGATTATTTGGGCAAGTAAAGCAATGAATAAGCAATAGGGGAAACCTTGATGATAGTTTACTACATGACCATTTTCTTGTTGTTTTCTTGGCCAAACTAGCCTTAATTTGTCGATTATTTTGGCTAAATCAAATGTTGCGGTGCCAACGGGGATAAACATACCTTGCTCGGCACCTTTTGCTAAGGTACGTAACTTTGCTGTTTGCATGGTGCTCCATATTTCGCTGCCTTGGTATAATTGCCAGCCAATGCCATCACGAGCGGGGATGCGACCACCAAATTCACTGTCACCTAGGCCAATGACAATTAGCCGTGCACCTAATTCATTAAGCTTAGTTAACGCGCGTTCAGGTTGGCTACCAAGATCTTCTCCGTCACTGATCAAGATAATGTCCATGGCATATTGCTGATTTTTTTCAGTCATTTTATCGAGCACTTTAAAAAGCGCATCTTCAATACGAGTCCCCCCTTGAGCGACTGAACCTGTATTGACTTGTTCAAGTAGAAAATTAAAAAATGTTTTGTCATTGGTTAAGGGGGATTTTATCGAGGTAGAACCGGAAAATACCACTAAACCGAAGCGATCATGGGTACTTTTATTTATGGTATCGCGTATGGCTTGGCGGGCTACCTCGAGTCGATTAGGTCGAGCATCATTGACTAACATTGAGCGTGAGACATCAAGCAAAAATACCATATCTCTGCCTTGGGTTTCACCTCCTCCTAGCTGTGGATCCCAGCCTGGTCGTGCTAGCGCTAATATTAACGCAGCGAGTGTTACTAACATCAATGTTTGATGCAGGGGACTTTTCTGTTTTTTTAGGGGGATTTTTCTAAAGTCAGCTAAGTCGAGCGCACTTTGTTTTTGATGATATAGGTTGATGATTAACCATAAAGGCAGCAGAAATAGTAACCACAACCAACTGGCGGCAAGGAAAGTGAAATCGTTCATGTTTGTTTCCTTAACCAAGTCGCATTAAGTACATTAGCCATAAAAAAACACAGCAAAGCGAATATTACTGGCAAGTGAAAAAGGGGGTTGTGGTCTTGAAAAAGAACGCGTTGTAGACTTGATGTTTCTAAGGTATTAATCGCTTGATATACGCTTTGTAGCGATTCTGAGTCATTTGCTTTTTGGAAGATACCGCCGGTACTTTCAGCCATTGCTTGCAAAGTCCAGTCGGTTGACTGCATGGATTCACTTAATGCTAATGTTGTGCCTTTGCTGTCAGTGAATAAGCTGCTTTCGTTATCAGCAATACTGATGGTATATATTTTCACACCCCATTTTTTTGCCATAGCCGCAGCCATTAAGGGCTGGTAGGTACCGCTATTATTTTCACCATCGGTTAATAAAATAATAACTTTACTCTTAATACTGTCATCTTCTAACCCTAATGAGTTTTCATAATGGTGTAGTTGTGCAGCAGCTAGGGCCGTTGCATCGCCAAAAGCGGTACCGTCTTCATTTGGACGAGATGAGGTGGTAATTTCATTAGTCATATCCACTAAAGCGCTATGAGAGCTAGTTAAAGGTACTAAGGTGTCAGGGTAACGAGCAAAAGTAATTACCGAGATCAAATCATTGCGCCGACCAGATAACTTGTTGCCATTGCCCAGTACAAAGTCTTGCAGCGCTTTTTTAGCAACCACCATCCTCGGCTTTTGTTGACCCTTGCTCTTCATAGCAAAGTTCATTGAAGATGAAACATCAATAACAATGGCAATGGCGATACCTTGTGTTTGTTCAGAGTAATGCTGTGTATTTTTAAATGGTTGAGCACAAGCTATTATGATGGCGGCCAAAGCTAATAAATATAGGCTGGCAACAAGCTTGGAAAACTTCTGACGATAACTTTTTGGTAAATTAATTAATAATGAAATATCAGAATATTGATGTTGACTCAGCGCAGAGTTTGACCGAGATATTAGCCAGAATATTGGTAAAAGTAGTAATAACCACAGTAATGCGGGATATTCAAAGTTAGGCATTGTGGTGCTCTTTCTTAGCAAGAACAATTTGTTGGCAAAGGTTGCATTGTTGACACAGTTCAATAAAAATTGCTTTGTTATTCGTGCTAAATCGAGCTGAAATATAACGCTTACTTAGCTCAATATTTTGCTGGTCAATTTGTTGTTCAAGGGGATCAAAGCCTAGCTGTTGTAACATGCATTGGCGTAGGGCAGGCCAATCACAGTCAGCGTTGACATTGGCTTTAACGATAAGCTCAGCTGGCAAGGGATAGCTTTGTGCAGACAAGTTTTGTTCAAATAAGTCATGCTGTTTAGCTTTAATTCGCTGATTTCGAAAAGCTAGCATTAACACTAAAAACCCTAAGCTTAGTGCCAACATCATCATTATAAGGCTATGACTGCTGTGCTCTTCATTGTCCAGCAGGGGTATTTTTTCAATAGGTTGCAACTTGGCCGCAAGCGCTGCAGAAGAAAAACTTGAAGTAACTAAAATTTTCGGTATTTGTATGACTAGGCTTTGATGTTGCTGTTGTAAATAACTATGCAGGGTCATTTCAGCTAATTGATATTCGCCTGCTAAGGGCACAATCACATCGATAATATAAGTTATGTGCCATTGATTACTTTCACTATCATTTTTACTGTCACTGCCCTGCCATTGAGGCGATTTTTTTCGGTGATTTATTAAGGTAAAGGGTTGCCAGTCAAATTGTTGGGGCTCAAAAAATATTTCTACGCCATCAAGGTAGCTTATTTCGATGACG
Source organism: Colwellia piezophila ATCC BAA-637 (assembly GCF_000378625.1). Taxonomy (GTDB): domain Bacteria; phylum Pseudomonadota; class Gammaproteobacteria; order Enterobacterales; family Alteromonadaceae; genus Colwellia; species Colwellia piezophila. Next base: position 590,334 of record NZ_KB905160.1, read on the forward strand.
AGACTCAGCTGTTGGCCGGGTGTTAAATGCTTTGCTGTTAACTTCACCGTGGCATTGGCGTGAGCAGTGGATACTAGCTCTTGGTGTTGAGTCGCGGTATTAATACTGGTGGCAGCAAAAACTAACGGCCCTAAGCCGCTAGTGACCAGCAATGATAGCCATAAAAAAATCAAACGCCGATATAACATCTTAACCACCCGTTTCTCCTTCGACCCGTTGACGATGTGTTTGGAAAAAGCCCATTAGGGTTTCAATTGGATCATCACCCAAGGTATGCCTTAATAAGTCAACGCCGCTGTGTGAAAATTGTAGGCTACGCTGTTTTATCCGTTGTTGCATTTGTTTGGCAAACTGATTGCGGGTCGCAGGGTTGCTAAAATCGATGCTTGTTTGCTGTTTATTTTCGCTATCGGTAAGTTGAAATAGGCCACGGGAGGGTAAAGATATTTCTTTGGCATCATCTAAGGCGATGGCCAATACTTGGTGTTTTCTCGCTAAAATAGCCAAGTTTTCTTGGTAATTTTCATCCGTAAGAAAATCAGATATCAAAACGATAATCGAGCGTTTAATACTTAACTCGCCTAAATGCTTTACTACTTGATTCACACTGGTATGTTCTACCTGACGTACGGGCAATAATAGTTTACTTAAACAGCGTATTAATTGGCTTTTACCCCGTGCTGGTCGCAAGTATTCATTAACTTGGTCGCTAAATTGCAATAAACCAATACGGTCATTGTTTGCTAATGCCGCCGAGCCAAGCAAGCCACAAAATTGAGTTGCAGTGTAGCAGCGGTTAATTTTATCACTCGACCAAATAAAAGAAGGTGAGTGGTCGACGACAAAAATAAGATTAAGCTCGCGTTCTTCATGGAAACGTTTTATATGTACTTCACCTGTTCGTGCAGTAACATTCCAGTCAATAGTTCTGACATCATCCCCTAAAACGTAAGGGCGTACTTCATCAAACTCCATGCCATGGCCTTTAAAAGCACTATGGTAATGGCCAGATAAAAGGTGATTACTTTTATGGCGACAATACAGTTGTAGTTGCTGTAAGCGCTGTTCAAAATGCGCTAACATTTATTCACCTGCGCTAACGCTAACTTGTTATTCATGGGGTATGGCTACTTGGGCAAGTATTTGTTCAATCAACTGATCTGAGCTAATATTTTGTGCTTCAGCTTTATAACTCAAGGCAATTCGATGACGTAATATATCGGGCGCTAAAGATCGAATGTCATCAGGCTGCACATGATCACGGCCTTGTAAGACAGCAATAGCGCGAGCAGCCATTGCCAAATTAATGGTTGCCCGCGGTGAAGCGCCAAAACGAATCATATCGCTAAGCGGTAAATCATATAGCTCAGGTTGGCGTGTTGCCGTGACCAAATGAAGAATATATTTCTCTAGGCTTGCATCGAGATAAACGGCAGCCATTTTCTCGCTAAGTAAGTTTAATTCCTCAGCAGTAATGACGGCGTTAATAGTCGGCTTATCTTGGCTAGGCATCGACATTCGGCGTAATATTTCTAACTCATCATCAAAGCTAGGATAGGTCACTTTTAGCTTAAACATAAAACGATCAACTTGTGCTTCAGGTAATGGGTAGGTACCTTCTTGTTCTATCGGATTTTGTGTTGCCAGTACTAAAAATGGCTGAGGTAAAGCATGTATATTTTTACCTAAAGTTACTTGTTTTTCTTGCATGGCTTCAAGTAATGCCGATTGAACTTTTGCCGGTGAACGATTAATTTCATCGGCTAAAATAATGTTGGCAAAAATAGGGCCTTTTTGGGTATCAAATTGCCCTGTTGCCGGGTTATATATTTGTGTACCGGTTAAATCACCGGGTAATAAATCGGGGGTAAATTGCACTCGACTAAAATTTAAGTCAAGTGCTTGAGCCATGGTATTTACCGTTAATGTTTTCGCTAGTCCGGGTATACCTTCAATTAAAACGTGGCTTTGACACATGAGTGCAATGATCAATCTTTCAACTAAGGTTTCTTGGCCGACAATAACTTTGGCAACTTCTTGGCGTAATTTGTCAATGCTTGCCATTAAATCAATTTGAGAATGGTTCACAGTATTCATAATCTACACTCGTATTATTTTTTATGGTTTTTAATTATAACAACCACCATATATTATCGAAAATATTTAATTTAATACAGTTTGTCAGATGTAAAGTTATGTAAAATAATTGCGTATACCAGCATGGTTAACCAGAGAATTATTTTTTATTTATAATTAATTCAATAGCTTGAGTGTTAACTATGGTTTAAAGGCTATTTGTGGCAATTGATCTTTTTTTTTATACTTGTTACTGTCTTTTTAATAAGAAACACATTAAAAGCCACTATCTTTCAAAGTAAGGAGTAATAATTGAATTCTATTAATAAAGTACTTTTTATCACTGTCATCTTTGTCAGTATGTTATCTCAGGCTATAGCAATACGGCTAAATATCATATTAATAATGGCACAGTTGATAAAACGAGGCTTAGGTCAACAGCGAATAATTAAGCTAAATAGTGTTCAGCCGGTAATGGCTCTTTTATTTTCTGTACTTATAATTACCCCAGTTAGCGCGTTTCAAACCTCTGCCGAAGTTATTCGTACTCAATTGATGAACGCGAACAGCCCACAGGTTTTGGTAGTCGCTCATCGCGCCGCTTGGAAGCAAGCTCCGGAGAATTCGTTGTTGTCTATTGAGCACGCTATTGATATTGGCGTCGATATTATCGAAGTGGACATCCGGCGCACTAAAGATGGCGAGTTTGTGCTGATGCATGATAGATCACTCAATCGCACTACAAACGGTAAGGGCAAGGTGGCTGATAAAACGTGGGCAGAATTACAATCACTGCGCTTAAAAAATACCGATGGTAGCCTAAGTAATGAAGTGATCCCTCATCTACGTGATGCTTTGGCGCAGATTAAAGATAAGGTGCTGATTGATCTTGATAAGGCTGAACCCTATTTCGCTGAGGTACTTGCAGTTGTGCGTGAAACTGGTACTGAGCGGCAGGTAATCTTAAAGGGCAAAAAGGGGTATTCAAAAGCTATGGTCACCTTAAATAAACTTGGAGATTTTCAGGGCATTTATATGCCCAAGTTTAATTTTAGCGATAAGACGAAAAAGCGTAAAAAAGCTAAAAAGAAAGCCCAATATGCTGAGCAAGATACTATGGCTCCAACTATGCCACCAACTATGACAGCTTTGCCAAAACAACCTCTCATATCAGATATCAAGAGACATAATTCAGACGACTGGTACGCCGGTATTGAAGGGAGTGTTATGGCTGAAATTAAGTTCAGTACAATCACTCAGCCCCAGATACAGCCAGAAGTATTTAAAGCTATAACCTCTAAATATCGGCTGTGGGTCAATACTCTGAAAGTATCCCATTCGGCTAACTTTACCGATAAACGCGCCTTGAAAAAACCAGATGCAGTATGGGGCGAGTTGATCAAAATGGGCAATTCAGTGATACAGACCGATGAGCCACGAGCATTATTGACTTATTTGAGAACGATGAAATACCATGATTAATATAAATATTACGCAAAAGAAAACACTCGTTAAGCAGCGTTGGATCTCAGCGCCGTTAATGAAATCATTACTATTATCAAGCACGCTTGCTATAACGGCTATAGCGACAAATGTAAACGCGAGTGCACAACCTAATATTATTTATATCTTAGCTGATGATATGGGCCAGGGTGATACCACTGTTTATAATTCATCCGGTAAAATACCGACACCTAACCTAGAACGCTTAGCCAAAGAAGGTATGACGTTTAGTAATGTTCATTCAAATTCTAGTGTTTGTACACCGACCCGTTATGGTGTTATGACCGGGCGTTATGCTTGGCGAAGCAGTCTGAAAAATGGCGTCTATGGCGGTTATAGTCGCCATCTTATTGACCCTGAACGTGAGACCGTGCCTTCACTGCTAAAAAAACAAGGCTATGCAACGGCCATGACTGGCAAGTGGCACTTAGGTATGGATATGAGCAGTACCGATGGTAAAAAAATTCATCGTGGCTTTGGTCAAAATGCTGATCTCAGCAAGCCATTAACCAATGGTCCTAATGCCATTGGCTTTGATTACTACTTTGGCATTTCAGCTTCACTGAATATGTCACCACACGCCTACATTGAGAATGATAAAGTCCAAGGGGAATTGGTTTACCTCAAAGATAAAAAAGCGGTTAAGGCTGCAGGCCTAAAAGGCGCTAAAACTGGTTGGATGGCTAAAGGCTTTCAGCAAGACCAAGTGCAATCTACTTTTATTAATAAAGCGATTAGCTGGATAGAGCAACAGCAAAAATCGGCTAGCAAACAACCTTTCTTTGTTTATATTCCACTCAACTCGCCTCATTCACCTATTGTTCCCAGTGAAGATTTTATTGGCAAAAGTGCTTTATCAGATCATGGTGATTTCACCATGGAGATGGATTACGAAATTGGTCGTTTGCTAAATGCTCTTGATAAGATGGGCATTGCCGATAATACCATGGTTATTTTTACCTCTGACAATGGTACTTCGCCTGCGGCTAAGCTCGATAAGATGCAAGCGCAAGGGCATTTTTCTAGTATGGAATATCGTGGCCTTAAAGGCTCGTTATATGAAGGCGGTCATCGGGTGCCATTTATTGTACGCTGGCCTGGTACTGTTAAAGCGGGCACTAATACAGATTATCATGGTTCATTGGTGGATCTGATGGCAACGGTCGCTGATATTAATGGCGTCAAACTTGCCGATAATGCCGGTGAAGACAGTATTAGCTTTTTACCCATATTACAGGGTCATAAATTCGATGATAGTAAACGTGGGGTTGTTTATCACTCGGATTCCGGCTACTACGCTATCGCGCAGGGTAAATGGAAATTGATATTACATAAGGCTGGCGGTACACGCCGTTTAAACCCTAAAGATAGTAATAACCCGGTTAAGAATGCCGGTAATATTCAATTGTTTAATATGGAAAACGACCCTACTGAGCGCATCAGTGTTCACCAGCAGAACCCAGAGGTTGTTAATAATCTGGTCAAGTTGCTGGAAAATCAAATTAACAGTGGTCGCAGTGCTGGTGCGGGACCTGCCGCCAACGACGAGATTGATGCCAAGTTACACGACAAATGGCAGAAATATCTTACCAAATATATCACGCTGTAGTAATACAACTGCTATTCAGTTGCAGTACGATAAACCCTAGGGGCAAGCCATAAGGCTTGCCCTTTTTTTTGCCCTTTTTATGCTGTGTCATGTTCAATATTTACACTTGAGTGGTGGGGTTTTATAAATAAAAAACACGATAAAGGTTTGCACAGAAAGCTTTATCGTATTATTGTTGTACACAATCTGTGTATTATAAATATAAAACAGTACAGGTGTCGATCAATGAAGTATGGAGATTTATTCTAGGGAAAATTGCTCATGTAAAGTCAGTGCACGCTTGGCTGCTTGCAGGGCGAATATTAATACCAAGTCCATTAAGTTAGTTCCCACTCAGATCTTGCCAGCGTTTTGAGAACAAATAGAATTTTTTTGCATATAGTCACTCTATATGAAAGAAATTCTGTGCGGTTATCGAATCGCTGGAAAGCTCCCGAAGGGCGAGTTTAAAAGGCTTACATGCTGCGTTATTGATTTTAATAAGGGAATAACCATTATCTACAATCAATGCCTTGCCTCTAAGCCTTTTAACTCTCGCTGAGTGGGAAGAAACTTATTGGAATTGGTATAAGTATCAAAATAATAACAATAGGATACGAATATGAATAAAAATTTTTTAAAGGCTAATTTGGCAGTAATTATTGCCACAGGTGTTATAGCGTTACCGCTGCAGGCGGCTAACCTTTTTGTTGGCGGGGTACCCAGTGGTGAGAGTGGCAGCTCATTTTTGAATATTCAAGCAGCCGTAGATGTTGTACAGCCAGGGGATACTATTTATCTGCGCGGCGGAAATTATCACGAGGAAGTGAATGCCACTAATCTGCAGGGGACACAAAGTGCCCCGATTAAAATTACCAATTGGAATGGTGAATCCGTGCGCATGGACGGCTCTAGTCACCTAAACGATCTAGGCAGTAATGGTTGGACCTTGATGGGGTCAGGTGAAGGTCACCCCAACTGTGCTGATAACTGTTACAAAACCAGCATTAATCAAGATATCTGGCAATTATGGGTAGACGACCGCATGCAAGTGGTGGCGCGTTGGCCTAATGTTACCGTAGGTCATCCTACAGATCCTATTCATTTAAAAGTTGATAAGATAACTCCAGCTGATGGCAGTTGGTTTGATAAGGCTGGCACATGGGGTCATATGGCTAACAGCTGGAACTACGATTCTGGATCAAACACCAGTACGGTAAAAAATAATACCGCGTTTAACGATTTATCAATAGGTGATGATGCGCAAGTCAGTTTTTCTGGCGGCTCTGTTATCCTTAATTACCATTCTGAATCGCAGTTCTCACGCGTTATTACCAGCCATACACCGGGCAGTAATTCAATTGTTCACGACGGCGTCATTAACCCAAAAGATCAAGGTTCGGGTCACTTCTTAGTGGAAGCTAAGAATGCGCTGGATATGCCGGGTGAATGGTACTACGACATCGATACTGGTGAAGTATGGTTGTGGCCAGAAGATGGTCAAAACCCAACCGGAAAAAATGTCCGCGGTAAAACCCAATCTTATGCCATCGATTTTAGTGGCAGTAGTTATTTGACAATTGAAGGACTGGAGTTCTTTGGCACTACGATTACTTCGATTACCAAAAATGATTCCCATCATGTCACCATCAATGACAACAAATTTCTCTATCCGTCTTGGTATAAGCGCATGCTGCGCGAGCATACGATATTTTCTAAAACAGTTGATGGCGAGATGCAGCATACCGGCGGTAGTGATGTCGGCGCGACGATCATAACGGGCGACTCTTTGCTGATCAGCAATAATGAGTTTGCCTATGGTGATGCTACCATTGATTTGAGTGAAGGCCGACAGAAAGTCGATAATGTCGTGACCAATAACCTATTCCATCATTGGGGGTTAGTCGGCATGGCGGGTCCAATTTTGGATATGAACTCTAATAAGGGTAATTCAGAGCAGTCTTATAACACCTTTCACACCCATGGCGGCCAATTAATGTTTAAGGGCTCGTACGTTAATGTTAACTGGTCTCGTGCCTCTTACTGGGGTTACTTTAAGCAAGATGGTGTGGCTTTTCAGTGTGGCGGTAATGGCTCTGTTAGCACTGTGCGTCACCATATCTGGGTGCACAATGCCTTTAAAGGCGGCGTACGTTGGGATGGTGAAGACGGCGGTATTGCAACCCAACAAGGTGGTCTAGATCATCACTTAGCTGGTGCTAACGTGCCAGGTTTAGCTAAAATCAAGGGTGATTATCATCAGGTTTACCATATGAGTGGTGTATTGCCCTTGAACGGCAGTGCTTCACTTATTAATGTTGATAATGTTTCACGTAATGGAGAGCAGCGCAACAACAATACCAGAGTCTTCAATAATATTGCCCATGGAATCTCGGGCGATCCTAACAAGTTTGAAGCGCTCAATGGCGAGAATGGTTATAACTGGAACGGATTGTTACATGCCGTTGATGGCGATATAGCCTCTGCGCAAATGCGTGATGCGAATAATCTCGACTTCCGTCCCATAGAAGGCAGTGATGTCATTGATGCAGGTATTGTAATACCTGGTATTAACGACAACTATATTGGCAATGCACCTGATATTGGTGCCTATGAGTATGGTGATAGTAATTACTGGATCCCTGGATATCGTGCAAAAAACAAAGCTAATAGCCCTGTGCCTATGGATCAAACGCTAACAGCCAAGACTGATACGGATCTGATCTTTTTGGCTGCACGTAACGCAGTCAGCAACAATGTTTATCTAGGTAGTACCAAGGACAACTTGAGCCTGTTGGCCGGAAATGTCGCTAGCACTAATAATATTGTTGTCCCTGGTGCACTAAACGGCAATCAAGTTTATTACTGGCGCGTAGACTCTGTTCTTGCTGATGCAAGCGTAGTGACTGGTGATGTATGGTCTTTTACTGCTAAGGAAGCAGGCATCACAATGCAGCAAACGTTTGTGGTGAGTGCAGATGTTGATGTTAGCTCTGATAGGCCAGATAACAACTCAGAAGGTAATACTAAGCTTTTCTTTCGTACACCAAGTGATGGCAGTGAAGAGCGCCGTGCTTATCTTAAGTTTGACGTCGCTATTGACGGTGACGTAATCAGCGCGACCTTACGCTTGCATCGCTCTGGCACCAAAGTGTTCGATGTTCAGGTATACGCGATGAGTGATAGCAGTTGGGATCCCGCTGAGGTCACCTGGAATAATCGTCCAATCATCGATGGTGCACTACTTGCCACCGGTGATGTTAAAAGTGATTGGGGAGAATTCGATGTAACTAGAGGCGTTCGCAATGGTACCGTGTCGCTTGCGCTTAATCGTCTGCCTAATACTAATAGTAAATTCCTTGACGCGATGGAATCCGGTTTTGCTGCTCATCTAGTTGTTGTTTATGGTGATGCTAGTGACGATCTTGCGCCGGCTGCACCTGTTAATGTTGCTGCCACCGATGGCTTCAATTCGATCACTGTTAGTTGGGATGCCAGCACTGAGTCTGATGTCATTGGCTACAAAGTCTATCGACGTGAACATGATGAAGACTTCTTCGATTCCCCGATTCACCCAGGATTGTTGACGCAGACTAGCTTTGAAGACACCATTGTTGTGTTCGGCCAATCATACCAATATGTGGTACGTGCGGTTGATGCTCGAAACCAGGAATCGGGTAACTCATTATTTGCGACAAGTACGGTATTAGACAGTGATAGTGACGGCCTAAGCGACAGCTGGGAAGCGACTTATGGTTTGGATAGTAACGCTAACGACGCCGCACTCGACCTCGATGGCGATGGCTTTAGCAACCTGCAAGAATTCCTAGCAGGTAGCAATCCTGTCAATCCGATTAGTACCCCGGAAAATCCGTCTGGCGAAATTTCGCTAGAAGTAGAAACCACATTGATTACCAGCGGTGATACCTACATCGATTCAGTTGACGCTGATGCAAACTTTGATAGTGCCGAGAGGTTGTTTGTTAGGGTCTCAGGAAAAAATTCGCTGCAAACTGGATTGCTTAAATTTAATGTTGAGCTATCGGGTAGTATTGTTAGTGCAACGCTACGCCTTCATGGCACAGGTAATGACGTTGAAGGCGTGCAAATCTACGGCGTAAAGGACAACAGTTGGCAGAGTGATACGGTTACTTGGAATACTCAACCGGTTATCGATGATACATTGCTCGATGACGGCAATCTCGCTAAGGACCAATGGACCGATTTCGATGTGACGTCAGCGGTAGCCAGTTCAGGTGAACTTTCTTTCGCCATCAAGCGAGTAGGTAATAACAGGAGTCGTGGTTTTGACTCAATTGAGTCTGGATTTGCTCCTGAATTAGTGATTGTCTATTTGCCAGAGGAAAGCGATCCAACCCCAAGTGCACCACAAAACGTTGTTGTCGAAGAGAATTTTAAATCACTCAGTATTAGTTGGGATGAAGTTGATGAGCAGGGCGTGGTAGGTTATAACATTTACCGTATTTCCCCCACGGATGTTACTTTTACCATACCGCTTAATTCGCAGCTATTGACGCAGACTAACTTTATAGATACCAGTGTTTTATTGGCGCAAGTTTACCAGTATGCTGTCTTATCAGTGGACGCTCAGGGTGTTGAATCTTCAGATTATAGCCTAGTGCTTGGACTATTAAGCGATGCCGATAATGACGGTATGGCAGATAACTGGGAAGTTGCTTATTCACTCAATCCAGCGATTGATGATAGTCAGGACGATTTTGATGCCGATCTGTTGAGCAATATCGATGAGTATTATAGCGGTTTATTACCCAATGAAGCAGATACGGATAATGATGGTGCCATTGATGGTATTGATCAGTTTCCATTAAATAGCGGTGAGTGGTTAGATACCGACTTTGATGGTATTGGCAATAATGCGGATAGTGATGATGACAATGACAACGTGCTTGATGTTGCAGATGCCTTTCCTTTAGATGCAACCGAGTGGTCAGATTTCGATGCTGACTCGATAGGCGATAACGCGGATAATGATGATGATAATGATGGTGTTAATGATGACGTTGATCAACATTTGGCTCTGGTGTCAGGTAATATTGTTATCAATGGTATAGACAGTGGCGTGATTGACAGCGTTAATACGGTAGGCGTGCCATTAAGCATAATATTCACTACAGCGCTTTCGCAATCCGAGACAAGTAATAATGGCGGTTTTACATCATCCGCTGTTAAAATTGTTAACGACCTTAGAAATTCAGGCAGTATCACTAATAAAGAGAGTATTCTGTTGAAGGCATTTATTAAAAAGCTTAAGCCTCAGCAGTCAAACCAGCAGCCGCAGCAGTCAAACCAGCAGCCACAG
>NZ_KB905160.1:600951-807847 GCF_000378625.1 Colwellia piezophila ATCC BAA-637
AGTCAAACCAGCAGCCACAGCAGTCAAACCAGCAGCCGCAGCAGTCAAACCAGCAGCAATAACAAAAAACAGTAACACTAGCACTCGCTAGCGTAACGTGAAGCCCTCACTATGAGGGCTTTTTTTTATCCTGTTCCTTGCCAGCGACTGCGCAGACAATAAGTTGATATATAGCAAGACGACATCAATATGGGCTACTTAACTCTAAGGCCGATATCCCAGGCGATATAATCAGCGAAAGCCTGCGTTTTCACTGTAGCGGTAAAGGAGTTAAATGCGTGAAAGCCTATAGCTGGCACAGCAACAAGGTAACTTGGGGCAATAAACCAAAAAGTGACGGCTCATTGATCGATAGCAGGATATTATAGATTGCCATTGGACAGATTTCGATGTCTCAGACTTTGTCAAAAATTCTCCCTATGCTAGCTTTGCCCCTGAGAAAAAGTAATACAGCTGCCGAATCGTGACCGAATGTTTAGAGCAAGAAGCTAAGTCATTAATGATTAACTGGAATGCAGGTCATCGTTAATGGTCTAGTAACGTAGATTTATAGGTAGTTGTAGACGCTAGTCTACGCTTATATCACCGTCGATGACGGTTCTGCAGGAACTCATCATACTGATACTTGTCGGTTATTGATGGTTGGGACTGCAAAAAAGGTAAATCTGTGCAGCAGGGTGGCAAGGTGAATTTATATACCCAAACAACTTGAAGATACTGGATTTAGCAAGCTGCTTGGGTATATATAGATAAAATGTTTTATGCTGAATCTATGCTTTTATTGTGTTTTTATAAAACGATAGGTTGGTTGTCGCTTTTTCTAATCTATAGTAAAACGCCAAGATAGGGCTTGCTATCTTGGCGTTAAAAAGTACAACCATTCGAAATAATTAGTGAATTTTAAATGACATGCCGTGGCTAAATATCTTAGAGGGTTTTTGCTTAGGCAGCTTAATTTTTAAACCTGCCTTAGTGCGAGTGAATTCTACGTCACCGTAGCCCAGCATAGATACCTTATTAATGCCTTGTGGATAATATTCAGAATTAGCTTTTAGGCTTTCAATCAACAACTCCCCCGATTTAGGCCAAGTTAATGACATGGCATATAATTGTCCGTCTTTTTGGGTAAAACGAATTTCACCATCTTTAACGTTGTTATAAGTCCAAATCATCCGCATAACTTGCTTTTTCTTGCCACTCTCTTTTATTTTCCAAGTAGAGATAGGGCCTTCAGCGGGAATTGTCCAACGTCTAGTATCGTAAATAGCCTCACCATTAATATTTAACCATTGACCAATTTCACGGAAAATAGCTTCTTCTTTAGGATCTATTGCGCCAGAGGCCATCGGTGTTAATGATAACAAGTAAATACCGCCACGGGCTACCATGTCCATAAGTGCGTCGATATGGTAGTTGGCCTTAAGGTTGTAGTCTTTGTTGTTAACATAAGTCCATGGGTAACTAATCGCGCGATCAACTAAGAAGTAACCACCCACATCAGCTGGCATATCTCGGCCACCTTCATAAGTGGGAATACCGACATGTTCAGGGAAATTAAAGTTAGCACCGCCAGGTAATTTATTAGCAACGACAACTTCTTTACCTTCTGCTTTTGCATGCTCGTAATAGTAATCTAACGCATCAACCACTAAGTTTTCTGGCGAGTTGGCGTTGGTACGTCTGATACCGTCAAAAAAGAAAAAATCAGGGGAATATTTATCAACGACTTCAATGATTTTGTCGTGCCACTGCTGAGCAAAAACATCAATGGTGGTTGTTTTACTATGACGACCTGGGAAAAAATCTTCGTAAGCGGGATCGTAAATATCTAGTTTGCTTTTCTCTGTTGCGTTGAAGCTAGATTCATCCAGATCTTTGTAGACCATATCCCAGGTTCTGGCATGATGGAAACTTGCCGCTACTTTAAAATCCCTTTTACGTGCTTCGGTAACAAACTCACCATATAAATCACGCTTAGGCCCCATATTGCCGGCATTCCAACGACTGATTTTACTGTCCCACATTAAAAAACCATCGTGATGAACTAGACCTAAACCACCAAATTTTGCGCCAGAGTCAATCATCAAATCTAGCATATTTTTAGCGTTATAATCTTCTGCTTTAAACATATCAACAAATTTGCTGTAACCAAAATCTTCAGGCTTACCAAAATTGTCCAAATGATATTGATAGATGCCACGAGGATTACTCTTATCATACATATAACGATGATAAACGTTGGTGGCAAAGGCCGGCACTGAATAAACTCCCCAGTGTGTATAAATACCAAATTTGGCATCGATGATCCATTCAGGAATTTTATTGGAGCCAATTTTATTCCAAGCATCACGATATTCTACTACCGCTGTTTGGTAGGTAGGGCGAGTAAATTCACCTTGGTGTTTTTTTAGTAAGGCAGCTTCATTCTTACTCAATTGAGCAACATTAGTATCGGTATAAATATCCGAGGCACTATTTTTTGCATAAATGGCTTTTGTATAAATAGAGCCTGATAGGACTGCTAAGGATAATAGGCTTAAGGTAAACTTTTTCATGGTAGTATTCTCTGTTGCGTTTACTTGTGTTTATTGTTGTTGTGTTAGCAATAGTTGAGTTATAAAAGGATTGTACAATTTTAATCTCAACATCAATTCGATGGTCTTTATAGTTAATGTACATTAAGTGATTTAGTAAAACAAACTTTGAAGTGTAAAGCTTGATACGCAAAGGTAATGCTATTTGAGAATGTTCACTTAGTTAGTGCAATTGGTATAGGTACTTAATTTATTTGATGGCGTGGTTATTTAGTTACAGTGATTCGTGCAATGATCATTTCAGCAACGGAAATAAAAAGTCCTAAAAATAAAACTCGTAGGGTTTTTAATATGTTAGGTGAGCGTGATTTTATGATGATTTACTCAATTATTTACGGTAATAAAGTACGCCGGTGCTACTCTGTCTTTTCCTTCCTACTTACCGAAAATCCGGCTTTGCATGTCCGTTTCACATTTAAACAGAGCGTACAATACTTTCGCTAGTGTCACTTCTTTGGTGCGCATAGTAGAGCGACCTTTACTGGTGGGCCATACGCCTATTTTAAAAGAGTCTCTTGACGTCATCAAAGATGCGCGAGTGGTTGTGCATTTATTTTCAGTATGACTATTGGTCAGACCAATAGATTTACTCGCTAACTTGTGAATATTCTCCGTTTTTAAATGTGGATTGCCTAAAATCCATAGTTGTTACCTTGTTCATCTGTCATGATCACAATGACAGATGACCGTTGCTGCGCATTAACTTGGCCAATTAATAAGAGCATAAATACTATGTTCATCAGTAAAAAGGTTAGTGTACTTTTTCTCATATTACCGCCGGAAGTGAATGATATTTTTGATGGGGGAAACACGGATATGATGGTTGTTATTTAACAGACATGTTAAATGACTTAGCAAATTTCTAGGGTTGTGTTCCGAGAGCACATAGGGAATGGGTTTACGGTTATGTGGGTACCTCGCAACTATATAAGGTTATATGTCTGCAATGGTGAAGTGAGTCATGGGTATGCTAAACGATCGTTTTTATGTTACGGGTGATAATAGCTATATACTGATAACTGGTGGGTTTTATCGACAAACACCTTTAATAACCATAATGTAGTGTTCAACAAATTTTGTGAAAGCTATTATAGATATCGAATGATACAAATAGAGTTAAAGATACTAGGTGATTATTGACAAATTATTGTTGATACCAAACGGGGCACTTAAGCATTTAGTTTAATTAGATAGATAAATAAAATTTTATCAATACGGTTAACCCTAGGATTTTACCCAATGGCTAAGTTAAACCAAGCCTATCGAAATAGGTAAAGTAGTGTAAAGGTTATTGTTAAAATATATATACTATGTTTATTATAGTTAATACACATAGCGATAAGGGTGCAAAAGCACACTTCTCACAAATTTTGCTAGAGACACCAATATGCGCAGTACTTTTTCTAAATTAACCATGTTATTAGCCGTTTCATTAACATCTTCAACACTTTATGCCCAAAACTATGAACAGCCTAATATCATTCTGGTTGTTACGGATGACCAACACCGTATTGATTTTAACTACTTAAAAGAAGGGCGTGATGCAAGCGGTAAAGCATTAAACTTTACCCCAAATATCGATCGCTTATCTAGCGAAGGTATTATTTTCGATCAAATGTATGCAACAAGCACTGTATGTACACCAAGTCGCTTTTCAGTGTTAACCGGTAACTTAGCGAGTCGTGCAACTAACAGCAGATTTACTAAAGACCTTAAAAAATATCAACAAGCCAATGTTGCTTTTAATACTCATATAGAACCAAAAAATGACAATATTGCCAAAACATTAAGTCAAAATGGTTATTTTACCGGTGGTGTCGGAAAGAATCATGTGATTGAAAGCCACATCATTCACAGAATTAGCCGTCAAGCCGATGTCACAAAAGCTGAAGTTATCAAAAAGTTAATGGAAAATCAGCAGGCGCAAATAAAAGCCTATAAAGACATTGGTTTTGATTTTGCTGACAGAATTTATACCGGTAATGTGCCAGGTCAATATCCTAAAGCGTTAGAGGCACATAACCAAGACTGGATTACCGAAGGAGCAATGAACTTCCTAGATATTGCTAACACCAAAGATCAGCCGTTTTTTCTTTATTTCGCTACAACCCTAGAGCACGGTCCTCATAAACAAGGCAGTAAATATAAAGGTGATCCGCGCATGACCCCCGTTGGCTTGTTAGCTGATAAAGATATTCCAAAGGTACAACCATCGCGTGACAGTATCACCAAGAGAATTAAAGCACATGGTTTGGAAAAGCGTGCCACTGATGTTTTATGGTTAGACGATGCTGTTGGTGCACTAATTTCTAAGCTTGAAAAAACAAACAAGCTTGATAATACCATTATTTTTTACTTTAACGATCATGGCGTTGAAGGTGGTAAAGGAAGTATGTATCAAGGCGGTACATTAACGCCATCTTTTGTCTGGTTTGGCGACAAGTTTAAAGGCGGACGTCGTATCAGTGATATTGTCGCTAATATTGATATTGCACCGACTATTTATGATTTAGCAAAAGTAAAGAAAGCCCCTAAAACTGACGGGCAGACCATGGTGCCGCTTTATCAAGGTAATAACAGTCAGTGGCGTGACAGCTTAATTTCAGAAATAGGTGTTACTCGCTCTATTATTAAAGATGGTTGGAAGTATATTGCCTACAGAGTACCACAAGAAAAACTAGCTATGCCGATGTCTGAGCGTAAAAAATTAAAGCAATCTAAAGGTAAAAGTGCAAAAGATTTACCTTGGATGCACATGGGAGGAACACCAGGTGGCAGAGGACTAGAAGCACTCGTTGTCAAAACCTATGGGGCAGAAAATTACTTTGCAACGGACCAACTTTATCGTTATTTGGACGACCCAAAAGAAAAAAACAATGTCATTGATAACCCTGAAAATAAAAAGATAGTTGAGCAATTAAAGCTTCAACTTGCCCAAGAACTAAAAAATCGTCCCGGCAATTTTGCCGAATTTACAGAGTAACAAACGGATAATTTAATTTTATAGCAATGGACAGTTTGCAACTTGTATGCGAAGTGTCCATTCAAAATTAAATTTTCACAGTTATACCAAACGGATTAATTAGTCCGATTGGTATTAAACGTACTCAATTTAACTTTTAAACTTAAAATAGTAGGTAAAAATGAAAAACATAACAACGATATTTACAGCTTTATTATTGCTCACCCTAATGTTTACATCTTCGGTTTATGCGGCAGATAAAGCAGAAAAAAAAGCCAAGAAAAAAATGGCTAGTTACGCACAAGTTATTAAACTCAATGATGCAGAACACGAACAAGTTTACCAATTACTTTTAAATGAACAAACACTGTTAAAAGCAGCTAAAAAAGAGCACAAAGGTGATAAAAAATCATTTAAAGCTGCGATTAAGCCGGTGAAGGCTGAGACTGCAAGTGAAATTGAAGCGATCATTGGCAGTGAAAAAATGGAAGTCTATTTAGCAAGTCGAGTCAAAAAGTAAAACAGCTTTGATTCAGTCGCTCAGTTTAAATAACATTTGAGTCAACCTTTAAGGCTGTTATACCCATTCCAATAAGTTTTTTTCCACTTTGCGGGAGTTAAGAGCCCTAGAGGTCGGCATTGCTTGTAGATAAAGCTAAGTTTCATGGTTAAGTAATAAAATTAAACTAATGCATGAATATGTCTTGGACCAGAGTGTATTAATTACTATTAAGCTTTAGGCTTGTTTATTTACAAATAAAAACATCCATATTTGTAATAAAACAACTTAAATGATGTTAGTATTTATAAACGACAGTAATAAATGCTACTCAATCGTTTTATAATAAGGATATATAATGCAAAGTCACCTGATTCAAACAACAGCTAATAGCATATTGAAATCATTTTCTGAAGTTGAAAGTGTAAGTAATATAATATTAAAAGATAACACCTTAGCTAAAAAATTAAATGTTAGCCGTACTACTATTAGAACGGCTTTAAAAGAGCTGCAAACTAAAGGTGTTATTGCAATCAGTGACAATCATAAAACGGTATTACGCTCACCGGTTGACTCTGATTATTTTGATACCAGCAATAGTGTATCTTCCAAAGAAGAAATTATTGAAACATACTTTTTAGATTTAATTAATCACGGAAAATTATTACCAGGTGACAAGTTCTCTGAGCTAGAATTGGCTAAGTCATCGGGATGTAATACCATTACGGTGAGAGAGTTTCTCATTAAGTTTTCTCGTTTTGGTTTGATCGAGAAAAAGCCCAGAGCTAAATGGAAAATGATCAAGTTTGATGAACAATTCGCTTTAGAATTAGTACAATTTCGACGTATTCTAGAAATGAATTCCATTACGCAATTAATGGCGACACCTGCAGATGATGGGGTATGGGAAGAGTTATCGATATTACTAGATAAACATGTTGAAGTATTGTCTGACGTGGACAATCGATATACTGAACTGAGTGAGTTGGATCGTAAATTCCACTATATTATACAGCGCGCTTCAGGAAATCGATTTTTCATGCAATTTTTCGATGTAGTGTCTTTAATTTGTCATTACCATTATCAATGGAATAAAGGTGATGAGCTAGAACGAAATAAAGTGGCGATCGAAGAGCATATTGAAATAATTACTCAGTTACTCGCCCATAACACATCGGGTGTTTTGGCTGCGATGGAAACCCATCTAAATACTTCTAAGAGAACATTGCTACGTTCAGCACATGGCCTTGAAGAGACGGCTTAAACTTTTTCTCATAGCGCCTTTTTATAGTGGTTGGCTGTTTAATTAACAGTGGAATTGACCCTGTTTAAGGCGTTGTATTTAGTTTGAATCATGTTATTTAACGCCAACGCCCAATAATGTTTTCTTGGTTTTGTTAATTATTCTTCCTGCATTGGCGACACACCAATAATTGAAAAAATTCTTCTCCAGGTGTTATTGCACATGCTTTATTATTACAAAATCAACTAGTTTAAGGTAAGTATCAGTTTTGAAGTTTTTTTATTTATGTTGTCTTACTTTAGCTACTTTTCTAAGTCATTTTTCAGTGCAGAGTGCTGAAATTTCTGAACATTATTTTAAAAAGAGTCCATCTATATCCAACCAGCAATGTATTTCCTGTCATCAACAATCACATGAAACATGGCAAAAATCAGATCATGCTAAAGCAATGGCTATTGCCGACAAAAATTCGGTATTAGCCAACTTTAATAATGTAGATGTTGAACACTACGGCCAAAAAGCTCACTTTTTCATTAAAGATAATTTATACCAAGTCACCATCAATTATGATGAAAAACTAGATACCTACCCGATAAAATATACCTTTGGTCATTTTCCTCTACAGCAATACCTAGTAGAAACTGAAAAGGGCAGACTGCAAGTATTGCCCTTTGCTTGGGATAGTCGAACGAAAGCTGATGGTGGTCAGCGTTGGTATCATAACTATAGCCATGAAGAAATTCGTCCTGAAGATAGATTACATTGGCGTCAGCCACTGCAAAATTGGAATGGCATGTGTGCGGATTGTCATTCTGATGGCTTAGTTAGAAATTATAATAAAGAGACAAATACTTTTACCAGTCAATTCGATAACATCAATGTTGGCTGTTTATCTTGCCATGGTGATATGTCGGCACATGCCAAGACCAGTAAGCCTAATAAACGCAACATTGCTAACGACATTACCTCTCAAAAACACCCTACAGGGCAGTGGCTAAGAACAGTTACAGATAAAACGGCTAAATGGCAGGGCACAAAACGCGATAACAGCTTCATGGATGGCTGTTTTGCCTGTCACTCTTTACGTGCACCACTTACTGATGGAATTTCCGCAAACAAGCCGTTTTTAGATCAATTCACCCCACAATTACCTGCTGCTCCTAACTACCATGTAGACGGACAAATTAATGAAGAAGTATATGTTTATGGCTCTTTTTTACAGAGCAAAATGTATGGTAAAGGCGTTAACTGTTTAGATTGCCATGACAAACACACCATGAAATTAAAGGCAGAGGGCAATGGCTTATGTCTACAATGTCATGGTGGTGAAGTGTACAACCGAAAATCTCATCATCAACATCAAGAAACATCTACTGGCGCTCAGTGTGTTAATTGTCATATGCCAACCAACCGCTATATGGGAGTGGATGACAGGCGAGATCACAGTTTTAAAATCCCACGGCCTGACTTATCAGCTCAGTTTAATACTCCTAATGCTTGTACTCAGTGCCATGACGATAAAAGTAACCAATGGGCGAGTGACAATCTAGAAAAATGGCATGGTAAGCCAAAAGCGTTATTAAAGAGTAAGCAGTTTTTAATGACTTTAAACAGCGGCCAAGCCATTAATCTGGAAGATCACTTAAGTATTATTGCAGATACTAAGCTGGATGTAATTAGCCGAGCTAGTGCACTACAAATGCTTAATTTGACCACCCAAATGATCACGATTGAAATACTGAAGCCTTACTTAATTCACCAAGAAGATTTAATTCGACTTAGTGCTGCCAGTGCGGCGCTGTTATTAACACCAGAAGTAAGGATATTACACCTTAGCCCATTATTAACCGATAAATTAAAGGCCATTAGAGTCGTTGCCGCGAGAAGTTTAGTTACCAGTAAAGTTGCGGCAAAACATCAACAAGTATTTAATAATGCTTTTAGAGAGCTAATTATCAGCAATGAGTTAACGAGTTGGCGTGGAGAAGGAAGAGCTAATCAAGCGATATTGGCCTTAGAAAATGGTGAAGCCAAAAAAGCAGAAAAAGCGTTAAAAGCAGTGATAGACATTGAACCTTATTTTGATGTTGGTTACATAAACTTAGCCGATTTATATCGAACTCAGCAACGTCCAGCTCAAGTTGCCAGTGTCTTAGCAAAGGGTATGAAAAATTTGCCCAAAACAGGTGGGCTGAAATATGCTTATGCATTACATTTGGTTAGAACACAACAGCATGATAAAGCGCTCGGATTTTTTGAAAAGGCCACCTTACTTGAGCCAAGTTCAGAGCAGTATCTCTATGCTTATATTTTATCCCTTGATGGACAGGGTGAAACAGTTAATGCACTCAATAAATTACAGCAACTTATAACAAACTATTCAAATAATCAGCAGCTCAAAGAGTTGGGCTTGTATTTGGCACAAAAGACTCAAAATAGGCAAATGTACGATTGGTTTACCGGCTTATAAGGCGAGGTTTTAGCACGTGTATAGACACGGAAACAAAATCGGTGTCACTGCATATTATTAATACTCATATTGGGTTTAGGGTAGGTAAACAATGAATAAGACAAAACGAAAAGTCTTTAGCCACTTAGGAGTTGGTATTGAGATTTTAACCGCTATCAAAGTGACTATTTCAAATAACTTTAACATTGTTCAATTTCATTTATAGGGCCTAAGATCACCTCAATATCTTAACGGATATCATTGGGTTTACTTCATACATCAAACGTAACTTATTAGGCTTGGATTCAGTTTTGCTATCACTAATATAAGCAAAAATGTCAACAGGTGTTAGTACCCTGTGCACATCAACTACCATAGCGCGTAACTAACGCATATTAAAAGGTTTGGCTCTCGGGCTATACTTGCCAGCAATTTAATCATCAATAGAGTGCTGAATCGGCGCTTGCCAATCGCTTTAATTCGCCATATTAATAGCTAACTCATTACTGTTTCGTTTAATCGACAGCTTGTTAGTCGTGAATAATTTTCAATAGAAAATTATTTTGGTGGTTATTATAGATAAAGTACAAAACTGGTTGCTTGTTAATTTAAATGTATTTATGATATGAATATTGATGGGTTTTAGCAAAGCCAGTATTCATTGGTTTGCTAAAAGGCCAACTAAACAGGGCTTTATATAAGAGTGAAAATATGAGTAAGTTGACATCGGCATCAAAAACTATGCCTAAAATAATCTTCGGCACCAGTAGTTTAGGTAACCTTTTTGTTGAGTTAGACAGTGAAGTTAAACGACAATTAGTTCAAGCTGCTGTTGAGGCTAGCCCCGAAATTCCTTTATTCGACAGTGCAGGTAAATACGGAGCGGGTTTGGCATTGGAGTCGTTGGCTGCAGGGTTAAAAGCACTTAATGTTTCCCCTGATGCCGTTAGAATTAGTAATAAACTGGGTTGGAAACGCGTACCGCTGACAAGCGACGAACCAACTTTTGAACCTGGTGCTTGGATAAATCTCAAGCATGATGCAATCCAAGATATTTCTTATCAGGGCATTCTTGATTGTTATCAACAGGGTAATGACTTGCTTGGTGATTATGAAGCTAAAATAGTTTCAATTCATGACCCAGATGAATACCTTGCTGGTGCGAAAGATGAAATCGATTTGACAAAACGTAAACAAGATATCCTTGATGCATATAAAGCACTAATGGAATTGCGTGATGCTGGAAAGGTTGAATCTGTTGGTGTTGGCGCGAAGGATGTTAGCGTTATTGACTTTATTAGCGATCACATTCAATTAGATTGGGCTATGTTTGCTTGTTCAATAACGCCTTATACCCATAATGCATCAACATTAGCTTTATTGAAAAAACTAGGTAAGCAAGGTGTTAGCGTGATCAACTCTGCGGTATTCAACGCAGGTTTTTTGATTGGTAGTGATAATTTTGACTATAAAACTATTACCCGTGACAGTCATGAAGCCGAATTTGTTTGGCGTGATCAGTTCAATATCTTATGTGCTGAATTTAATGTTAAGCCTGCTGAAGTCTGTGTACAGTTTTCCTTCCTGTTTGATGAAATAGTCTCAGTAGCTTTAAACTCTAGCTCGCCAAAACGAGTAAAGGGAAATGTCTCTTTAGTTGAAGCAAAAATCCCCTACGCTTTCTGGCAAGCAATGAAAGATGCAGGTCTTATCTCAATTGAGCTTAGCTAATATAAGCTAAGTACAGCCAATCTTAATTGATAGCTTGGCTATGTTTTTTCATAGCCCAAGTTATGTGATAGGCACCGCCAATATATCTTCATGTCTCAACTAGCAGTTAAATAATTCAATCGTGTTTAAATAGATAAACACGCCAAGTAGTAGCTATAGTTAATTAGCATCTTTATAAAAATCACTTTTAAGTAATGTTTGTTGATTTTACGGTGTGTCTTCTATAGTCAATAACTATGGTGTTGTTAGGTCGTGATTTAAAAGGTCAGTATAACTATGTCAAAAGCTAATTTATTCAAATCAATCGCCAAGGGAGTCGTTACCGGTGGTGATATCCATCGCTTATATGCTATTGCTAAAGCCAACAAATGTGCATTCCCTGCAGTTAATGTTAGCAGTAGCTCCACATTAAATGCTGCATTATCGGCAGCTAAATCAGCTGGAATGCCAATTATTATTCAGTTCTCTAGCGGTGGTTCAGCTTCCTTTATTGGCAAAAGCTCAGGTTTATCTTCAATAGAAGCATCGATAGCGGGGGCCGTTGCTGGCGCTAAATATGTTCATCAAGTCGCTAAAATTTATGATGTGCAGGTAATACTTCATACCGATCATGCAAATAGAAAGCTGCTTCCTTGGATTGATGGCTTATTAGCAGAGGGTGAGAAGTTTTTTGCACAAACAGGGCAGCCTTTATTTAGCTCACACATGATAGATTTATCTGAAGAGTCAATTGAAGAGAATATAACTACCTGTAGTGAGTATCTAAAGCGCTTAAAAGTACTTGATATGTCATTGGAAATTGAACTAGGTTGTACAGGGGGTGAAGAAGATGGTGTTGATAACTCTCATCTTGATAACAGCGCATTATATACTCAACCTGAAGATGTTGCTTATGCTTATGAAACACTAAATCGAATCAGTCCGTATTTCACTATTGCCGCATCATTTGGCAACGTTCATGGTGTTTATCAACCGGGTAATGTTCATTTAACACCGATAATTTTGCAGCAGTCGCAGCAATTTGTTAGTGAAAAATATCAGCTAGCGGCCAATAGTCTTGATTTTGTTTTTCATGGGGGCTCTGGCTCTAGTGCTGAAGACATCAGTGAAGCTATCAGTTATGGTGTGGTAAAAATGAACATAGATACCGATACCCAATGGGCGTATTGGCAAGGTGTCAGTCGTTTTAATAAAAAATTTATTGGCTATCTACAAAGCCAAGTTGGTAACCCTGAGGGACAGGATAAACCCAATAAAAAATACTACGACCCTAGAAACTGGACCCAGGCTGCAGAAGCTTCTATGACTAATAGACTTCTTCAGGCTTACCAAGAGTTGCAGTGCATCTAAACTACGTAAAAGCAGAATACTTTTGTGAATAAAACTGTCCTGTTGGTCTCATGGGTATTTGTTTTAGAAAAATATGGCTTATTGTTCTAACGAATAGCTTAGTTATTCGATTAGTCAGCTCAAAGGTCATAACTTTTTTGTAAAATTAATGCAGTTATACTTCAGCATAAAAAAAGCTCAAGGATCTCTTGAGCTTTTTTGTTTCTTTATATAATTTACAAATCTATTTTTCAACAAATCTTTATTAATGAAGTGTTTATTAAAGCATTAACTCATCTGGTTAAGGTAAGCCGCAGCGCCGAGCAATCCAGGCTGGCTTTCGGTAATGATATAGGTCGGTGTGTTTTCATTTAAATGAGACATTCGACCTTTAGTTTCAAAGCGTGCTCTAAAGTCACTATTGTTCAGGTAATCGACAAACCTAGGCACGATACCGCCAGCGATATAAACGCCGCCAATTGAGCCTGTGGTCAATGCTAAATTACCGGCGAAACTCCCTAATATTTTACAAAACTGTGATAAAGCTTGTTGGCATACTTCGCAACTGCCAGCTAATGCTTGAGTGCTGATACCTTTAGCTGATAACTCAATTGATGGTTTAGCGAGTTCATCATTGGTAGCTTCTTGATTATTGATGGCCAACAAGGCTTGGTATATTTGCACTAAGCCATAGCCAGAAAGAAGCTGTTCATAAGAAATTCGTTTTTTAGTTTTTTTCAACTGCTGAAATATTTGTATATCAAGTTCATCTACCGGGGCAAAATCGATATGGCCACCTTCGCCACCAAGGCAGTGCCAGTGACCATTGATATTTTCTAAATTCGCCACACCAAGACCTGTTCCTGGTCCACATACAGCAATAGGTTTATTGGCTAATGCGGTCCCACCACCAATTTTTACTTTTTGCTGATCAGTTAATAAAGGGATTGCCATTGCTATGGCAGTGTAGTCATTTATCAGCGTTAAGCTGTTTAACTTCAGCTCTTCTTTAAGCTGTTTTTGCGAGAACTGCCAAGGTAAATTTGTCATTGATATTTCATCAGTATCAACGGGGCAGGCGATGGCTAAACACGCATTGACTTGAGCATTGAGTAATTTTTTTTCGGTTAGATATTGAGAAATAACATTACTTAAGTGAGGAAACTCTTGGCACTGATAGGTTTCAATTTCATAGAGTTTATTATGCTTATCCGTTATTGCTAACCGGATATTGGTGCCGCCAATATCCGCAACTAAATTGATTACTTGTCTATCTTGTGAGTCATTCATCTTTTTTGTTACTTCTCGTTCAATGGTGTTTTTCTACCGCATTAGCAACGGCACTACGTTTTGCAAATAACCGAATCTCTGGTAATTAGCGTCGGCTCAAATGAGTGGGTAATTGACATATTCTTTTGTTTATAAATGTTTTTCAATACTAACTTTGCCGCCATATGGCCCATTAAATTTACCGGGTTGTCTATGGTGGTCAATTTAGGATAGGTATGTCGTGCAAAAATAATATTATCAAAGCCTATTATTGATAGATCTTTAGGTAAGGAGAGCCCTTGCTCTCTGGCATAAGTTATTGCACCAGAAGCCATCTCATCATTGGCACAAATTAAAGCGCTAAAGTTCTGTTTACTTTCAAGGAAGTATTTCAAGCCGTCACTACCACCGGTTTCTTTAAAGTCACCTTCAAAATATAGCGTGTCATTAAAAGCTAGATTATGATCGGCAAGTGCTCGTTTATGACCCGTTAATCTGTCTTTTGAATCGGCTTTAAATTGAGGCCCAGCGAGATAGGCAATAGCTGAGTGGCCCTGTTCTAATACTGACTGGGTTGCTAAGTAACCACCTAATTCATTATCTAAGCTAATACAGTTGCCATTTAAACCTTCAACTAATCGACTCATGAAATAAACAGGCGTTTTTCCTTTACATAAATCAATAAGGTAAGCATCACTGACTGCCTCGACGTGTAAGATAATCGCATCACAATTTCTGCTGATCAGAAACTCAATGCCGTCCTTTTCTTTATCTTCTTCACTGTGGCCAGTAGTAATAATAACATGTTTTCCTGCTGCTCTTAATTCGGCTTCTATACCTGCCATCATCTGCCCAAAGAAAGCACCGTGCAGCTCAGACACTAAAATACCAACACTGTTGCTTCTATTAGACGCTAACGATTGCGCAATAGAATTAGGGCGATAGCCTAGCTCTGCCATTGCATCCAAAACTTTTTGGCGGGTTTTATCGCTAACTCGTGAGTTTTTATTTATCACCCGAGAAACGGTTGCTAAAGAGACACTCGCCAGTTTTGAAACTTCGTATATAGTCGCCATGTTATTCCTAAGTTGCGCAATTTTAGTGATAAATACTTTAAATTTTAACGGTTGAATTCTAACATATTTGTCAAGTCGTTAACTAGTCTCAGTTTTTAATTGTGCTTGAATTTTAACTACTTGCTGCTCTGTTAAGGTATATTTTCGCATTACCCAGGCAACAGCAAATGAGCCTAATGCCGGTAACACGGTAAAAGATAATAATATCCCCTGTTTAGTGGCTTCTGTTTGCACAACATCTGCCTGGTAGTTATAAAATGCTAATAACCAACCAGCGAGTGCACCGCCAATTGCTACGCCCATTTTAATGAAAAATATTACACCAGAGTAAACCATGCCAGTAATACGAAGACCGGTTTTTTTATGACCATAATCTATGGTGTCAGCCATTTTTGCCCATAACAAGGGGGTCGCCATATCTAAAAAGAATTTCCATGCGATAAAGGCAATATAGGCTAAAACAATTTGCTCTTCGCCAATGAAGAAACTAAATAAACAGATGGTTGCGGAGATGAGTTGTAGAGCGATATAAGCTTTGATTTTACAGACCCGTTTAGCCAGCGGTTGAGCAACGGCGCAACCAATCATACTGGCAATAACACCTAATGTTAGGAAGGAAGTAATCAAGTCTTCACGACCAAGAAAGTATTTCACATAATAAACGGCTAGGGTAAAGCGTAAAACTTGTCCGGTTAGCAAAAATAACGCGGCCATACATAAAATACGCCATTGATCATTCTTCCATAAAGATTGCATATTTTCTTTAAATGATGACGATTGATTTTCAGGTAAACTGACTCGCTCTTTAGTGCCTAAAAAGCATAACAAAAACAATATTAAGCCCAATGAACTCATTACTATCATGGTCATTTGATAGCCTTTGGCGCTATCACCATTGCCGAAAAACTCCACCATCGGCAACGTTAGCCCAGCAACAATAACGCCGCCTAACATACCAAAAACAAAGCGGTAAGATTGTACGGTAACTCGCTCTTTTGCATCGGCAGTTATGACAGCGCCTAGTGCACAATAAGGTATGTTAATGGCGGTATAGGCAATCATTAATAAGGTATAAGTGACAAAAGCATAAATTATTTTAGTATCGTCGGGTAAATCCGGCGTGGTAAAAGCCAATATGCTGATAATGGCAAAGGGAAAAGCAAGCCATAGTAGGTAGGGTCTAAACTGGCCCCATTTGGTTTTAGTATTGTCAGCAATGTTACCCATGATCGGATCTGTTATCGCGTCTATTAGCCGAACTACAAGAAACATGGTACCAACGGCTGCCGGTGATAGCCCCATAACATCAGTATAAAAAAGTAATAAAAACATCATTACCGTTTGAAAAATAATGTTACTGGCGGTATCGCCTAAACCATAGGCTATTTTTTCTTTTACACTAATCATTGATACAATACTCTCTTGTCTTTCGCTGTAACTATAAAGTTATTTATATAGTTAGCTATATTATTGGTAAATAAACAAATTAAACATTATTAAGCCGTTACTAAATCTGCTCGACGTTGTATTAATTCATTACCTATTTGTTGATTTTGTTGACAGCTTAATGGGTAAAATATCATTAATGCCGCACCAGCAAAAGCAAAGGCAGCGGGTATCCAACTCATCAGTAATTGCATGCCGGGTAAAGAAGCTTCAATAGTGGCCTTGTCCATACCGTCATAACCATAACTAGCAAGAACGACTAATACCAGTGCGCCAGCAAAACCACCGCCGGTTTTTTGTACAAAAGTTCCAGCCGAATAGATCAAACCCGTTGCCCGTCGACCATTTTTCCACTCAGAGTAATCCGCAGAGTCCCCTAACATGGTAAAGAATAACGTTGGCATCATGGCAGCAAAGAATTCAGCACTACAACCTAAGATGAAAATAGCAGTGATATTACCCTGAGGTACCCAATAGAAAGCGGCGGTTAACAAACCACTAAGCATGAGTGCGACAATAAACAACTTCCGCTTACCCAATTTTTTGGATAAATAACCAGTACATAAGGCGCCTAAAATAGACACCAGTAATAGTGCGATGAAGTACTTACCAATCATCAGTGTATCGCCCACTTGATATTTGAAATAATAAGCAATTGTGCCGTATTTGATGCCGTTAAACATCATGGTTAAAAAGCCAATACCTAAGAGTATCAACCAAGGTTTATTGGTCAGTAGGTCAACCATATCTCTTTGGCTGCCACTCATATCCTCAGGAGTATTGTTGATCAAACGTTTGATCAGTAGCCACATAGAAGTCATGATGATGACAAAGAATAAACCACTATATATATCGCGATAATAGAAAAATAAGCTCATGGCTAATAAAGGCAAAATGATAAAAGGTAAGTTCTTACTTAAATCAAATAGTTCTGTTTTCAAATTGCTCGATTCATCAACGACCGTTATTACCCGCTCTTTGGTGGTGGCAAAAGTTATCACCATTAGGGCAATTAAAATACCAGCAAACATATACATACTATATTGATAGCCTAAGGCATCATTGCCGTCACCAAAGTAGGCAACCAAGTCAGGTAAAAAGCCCATCACCAGTAAACCACCAGCAAAAGCCCCAGCAAAACGAAAGCCCGATAAACTAGTACGCTCTGTGTCACTAGCGGTCATTACACCCATTAAAGCGGAGTAGGGTACATTATTGACCGTATAGGCGAGGGTTAAACCTATATAGGTTACATAAGCGTAGATGAGTTTATTGCTATCAGATAAATCAGGGGTGGTGAAACATAACACCATAAACAAGGCTAAAAAGGGCGTTGACCATAAAATCCACGGGCGAAATTTTCCCCAACGGGTATTAGTGCGATCGGCAATCATGCCCATAATGATATCGGTAACGCCATCAGATAAACGTACCACTAAAAATAGCATGGCGGCAGCCGCAGCGGTTAAGCCAAAGGTGTCGGTATAAAACACCGCTAAGTAAGCTAAAGCGCCGCGCCACACTAGGTTAGCAGCTGCATCGCCTGTGGCGTAACCTACTTTTTCATAAAAGGGAATTTTAGTCATTGGGTCTTTATTTCCTTGAACGATATTATTTACTTAACTTAGTTAAATTAATTACTTAAATTATTTACTTAAGATGTTTACTTACCTATTGGTAATCAATGCTTTATAAGCAAGTCCACTGGCTTTAATGGTTCTTACTTGTGTATCGTAATCGACATAAACTATGCCAAAGCGTTTTAAGTAACCTTCTGCCCATTCAAAGTTATCCATCAAACTCCAGGCGAAATAGCCATGCACTTGTACGCCTTGTTCAATCGCATCATTCACTGCATTAAGGTGATTCTGATAATAATCAACCCTGTCTATATCGTTCACGACACCATCAATGATTTTATCAGCCATAGCTGCGCCATTTTCAGTGATATAAACTGGCGGTAAAGTGTACTTTTCATTTAGAGAAACGAGTAGCTCGGTAAACGCTTCCGGGTATATTTCCCAGCCAATATCGGTAAGTGGCTCAGGTGGATCAATTTGCAGGAAATGCTCATTTTCATCAGCGCGATAAATTGCTCGAGTATAAAAATTAACGCCTAAGAAGTCCATTGAATGAGCGATGATGGCCATATCACCCTCAAAGATATCAGGTTGATGCTCAGCAGGAAGTTGAGACATAATTACTGGATATTCACCGTCAAACAATGGCTTAATGTACCATTGATTAAAATAGTCATCAGCAAAGGTTGATGCTTTTACATCAGCTAATGATTCTGATTCAGGATAACAAGGGGTAAAGTTAAGTACGATACCATTTAAGCTATCAGGGCTATTTTTAGCTAATACTTGCATGGCTAAACCATGGGCAAGTAATAAATGGTGTGCAGCCTTTTTACCAAACTCTTTACCGACAATACCTGGAGCATGGATACCTGCTTCATAACCTAAAAAGGCACTGCAAAAAGGTTCGTTGAGCGTAGCATAGGAATAAACCCTATTGCTAAAAGCTTTTGAAATTAAGTCAGCGTAATCTCTAAATTTATAGGCAGTTTCACGATTTAACCAACCACCTTGATCTTCCAAATGTTGAGGTAAATCCCAATGATAAAGTGTGACAAAAGCTTTAATGTTTTTAGACTTTAAGGTATCTAAAATATTTAGATAATAAGTGACACCTTCATGGTTTAACTCACCGGACTCTGTTATCACTCGTGGCCATGAAATAGATAACCTATAGGCGTCAACACCTAATGAATCAATTAATTCAATGTCGTCTTGCCAACGGTTGAAATGATCACAAGCTACATCACCATTTGAGCCATCAACAATTTTATTTGGTGTATTACAAAACGTATCCCAAATACATGGAAGCCTTGATTCTCTACCGCCCTCAATTTGAAACGAAGCGGTGGCTACACCATAAACAAAATCTTTTGATAGCATTTTTGCTTGAGCGGGTAGAGTAAGTTTGACAGTCATTAGCGATTACCTATTTATAAAGCCAATTCAATTTGGCAGTTATCTTTATTTTTATAGAGGCGATTACAAAAGGCTTGATTAAAATATTTATATGTTCATCAATAGAGCCATGTAAGCGCTTACATTTAGGTTAGTGTTTTCTGTGCTTGAGGTCAACCTCTTTTAATTTGTTTAAGATGTTTGTTGATTTAACTATATGAAATATAGACTGATTAATGGTTTTCTTAGATAGGTTCAACGTAGGTTTATATTTTTTGGAAATAGTAACCTTGTTTGAATAATCAAGTTGACAATAAGTTTTTTTAAAACCCGCAAGTGTTAAAAGTTGTTATTTTTCAGTTGATTAATACTAATAGTAAAGCCTAGCTCGTTAATGTGGCTGTGCTTTAGTATTAATGAATATTTCTTTTAGTTGCAACGGTAAAACGGTCAACACTTTCACTATTTTCGTGCGCTATACTTGCGAGCCCTTGAACCGTTTCTTTAATTTCTTTGGCTGCCAAAAAGCTTGAATCACCTATGTCCTTTAACATAGAAACATTAGAGTTTAATTCGCCCAGGGTGGTACTTTGTTGCTCCATTGCCGCAGCAATGCGATGCAACATATCTTCGCTTTCAGTTACAGAGTCAGAAATTAAACTCATGTCTTGAGAAACTTGCTTCGAAATATTAACTCCTTCTTGGGAGTATTTTACTGCTTCTTCAACTAAACCGGCTATCTCATGAGCAGACTTAGCTGAGTTATTTGCTAGGTTTCTTACTTCATCGGCTACTACGGCAAAACCTCTGCCTTGCTCACCTGCTCGAGCTGCCTCTATTGCCGCATTTAGGGCTAATAAATTGGTTTGCTCGGCAATCTTATTGATTGCGGTAGTTATGTTGTCGATTTGAATGCTATTTGCTGATATCTTGTTGAC
Organism: Colwellia piezophila ATCC BAA-637; assembly: GCF_000378625.1. Taxonomy (GTDB): domain Bacteria; phylum Pseudomonadota; class Gammaproteobacteria; order Enterobacterales; family Alteromonadaceae; genus Colwellia; species Colwellia piezophila. The sequence continues at coordinate 621,466 of NZ_KB905160.1, forward strand.
CACCTCAATCATCTGAGACATTAAATCACGGCCGTGGTTAACCATAGTAACGGCATCAACAGCATTTTGACTGGCATTTTCAGTGTTGGTAGCGACTTCTGCAATTGACCGATTACTTTCATCTAACGCTTGAGCAACATGCTCTATTGACTCTTGTTGTCGAGATGAACCCTCAGAAACTACCTCACTTGCTTTGTCTGCTTTATCAATATTAGAAGTAATCATAGTGGTTGAAGCATGAATAGTTGCAATGGCTTGCTCTAGGGATGACATCGAAGAATTAATACTTTGCTTTAATCTATTTAAATCTCCCGTTGCATCGGCTTCAACTCTAACCGTAAGATCACCACTCGACACTTGCTCCATAACGTTGTTGATATCATTTATATTGCAGTGCAGGCTTTCCATTAACTGATTGAAAGCAATTGCTGTTTGACCAACTTCATCACCCGATTTAACATCACAGCGCAGGGAGAAATCTCCCTTAGCTTCAACTTCAGCAACTAATTGTTGCAAACAATCTAATGGGGCTATTAATCGACGAGCAACAAAGAACGATACTGCTGCGCCAACGACTAAAACAGCCGCAAGTAAGCTCCAAAGTAACTTTCTTACTTCCGACATTTTTGCTATTGAAAAAGCTTTTGAGTACATAACACTGACCAAAGCAATTTCTGTATTATTATTATTGCTTATGGGAAAAGTACTGGCGAAGTAACTGTTATTACTTAGTTCTACGTCATGCTTAATAACGGTAGAATTAGTGTTAGATAATTTTAAATTGACATCATTACTTAAGGCAGACAGAGCCTTTAAAGTACCTGAGCTGATTTTGTTCTCAACAAAAATATTTATTTGGGTTTTAGACAATTGAGATAACAATTTTACAAATGAATCGTCTAACTTAAAATGAGCAGACAAGGTACCTGATATCATAGCGCTATCGTATTCATCCATTACTGAAAATAATGAACTGATGGCCAATTGATTATCATAAATGTTAAAGAAACTGTTATTCTTTACAACAGTTTTGTTTTTGCTATGGCTATCAAAAGTGATGTTAGGTTTACTGTTAACGGCTTCTTGTCCATTGTTACTAACTAGCCAAGAGTCCATACCAATAAACCAGCCAGATTCGGATTTTTTCGCAAGATAATAAGCAATGACTTGGCCACTGTTAGCAGTTAGTACGACACGATCAAAGTTGTTTTTTTGTGCTACTGTGGCGAGTAACTTAGCAATTTCTCGCCCCATTTCAATATAAGCATCATCATAGCTAGCATTGGTGTTTTCCTCGCTTAATTCTGACAGCATAGCGAGATTCGATTTTAATACACTGATGTTTGCTAATGACGATATCACATTATTTTGGTTGTTCATCTTATCTTTCATTTTCTCTTGCACAACACCAACACCTACTTCTAATCTGCCTCTTGCTTCGTCGCTAAACCATTGCTCAGCTTTGTTACTGACGACTAGGGTGTTAACCAAAGCGGCAGCGACGGTTAACACCACTAAGGTCAGCACTATCTTCATCTTAATACTTAAGAGCATAATTTTACTCCGATCCAAAACGAAAATTACGGCTATTCTAGTTTAGTAGGCATGCCTGCCGCGATTCTTGCTTCATCCCATTCAGCCTTTGTTCGTGCAGCTTCTTCGCCATCCATCGAGCTGATAATTTCGAAAAAGTCAGATTTAAATTTATCTTTTAGTACCTCTGCTTGTGGTTTGCCTTTTACCGCATAGACGGTTTGAATATTTTGATGATCAAAAGCACGCCATACTTGTTTATCTTTTAATAAGGTGAAATTGTGACCTTCCAGTGCTTTGATCACTGCTGAAGTATCAAAAGTACCTGCTCGCTCAACAGCATCTTTATATTGATAAAGGATGGTATAAGCTGAAGCAGCTGACGTTGAAGGGTAACTATTGTATCTATTCGAAAATGCCTCAACAAATTTTATACCGCCCGCATAAGAGTTTTCATAAGGAACTTTCCATGACCAAGGTAAAGCTCCAACTACGCCCTCCATCACTTTAGGCCCCGCACTTTTTGCCATGCCCAGTGTTATATTTGGCACCACCACTGCCATCCTACGCTTCAACCCCATAGCTGTTGCTTGTGTTACTGCTCGAGCCATATCATTACCGAATAACACCAGAACTAAGACATCAGGTTTATTCGCTTTTGCTAACGTTAACGCTTTTTTAAAATCTTTATCAGAAGCACCGGGAAAGGGAGTTAACACACGTTTATGTTTTTTCTCATCATTGGTATGACTAAATTTTCTGATTGATGATTCTGTGGTCCAACCCCAAGTATAATCTGCAGTTATATAAAAAAACTTTTTACCAGAAAAATTATCATTAAGATACTTTGATAATACTTTTGCACCCATCCATGCGTTATAGCATTCTCTGAACATATGACTTTGACCAGCTTTACCCGTCGTAGCATTTGAATAGGTTAATGTACCAAAATATAGCTTGTCTCTTGATTTCGCTACCTTGCCACCTGCAATGGCTACTGCGCTCGATGAACCACCTAAAATCATCTGTGCGCCATCACTATCTATCATAGACTCAACATTTTCGGTTGATTTGTTTGCTTTGGAGGCGGTATCTTTTTTGACCAACGTTATGTTTTTACCTAAGATCCCACCTAATTTGTTTATCTCAATTATGGCCATTTCAGTGGCTTGTAGCTGAGCTTTTCCTTGAACACTATAAGGTCCGCTAGCTGGGTAGTTAAGACCTATAACAATATCATCAGCAGCAGTGACCGTATTCATCGTCAACAACATTAGACCAGTGCAAATGAGCATTAATTTTTTCATCAGACAATCCTCTACAGTTATTAAACATACTGCTCTACATAACTTATAAGCGTAGTAGAAATTAGTTGGATTGTATGTTATTTGTACAGTTAAGTGCATACACCTTTGGTATTTCAAATGGATAAAATTAAATTAGCTCGGCAAGTTATAGTAGCGGAACGAATATTGCTCCTTGTTAAAGCCTTTGTACAAAAATAACAACCGATTGGTATTGCGGACTAATTTGACGATGCACACTTAATATAGTGCTTACATATTTATTTAATTATTACTAAAGCTTTAAAAAACGCTTGAAAAATAGTGCCTACTAGCTTTTAATGTAAGCGCTTACATAAAAATAATTATCTACATTAATACTAATAGAACTATTCCTAAGGGGACATTATGGCTTCATTGTCAAACACTGGTATCTCACAACATATGGCAGATGAAACACAAAGCGCCGACTATCGCTTTGCACTAACATCATTAACGTCTTTATTTTTCATGTGGGGCTTTATCACTTGTTTAAATGATATTTTGATCCCGCACTTAAAAGGTGTATTTGATTTATCTTATAGTCAGGCGATGTTAGTTCAGTTCTGTTTCTTTGGTGCTTATTTTATTGTTTCACTGCCTGCTGGTGCAATAGTTAAAAAATTGGGTTACCAAAAGGGTATTGTCTTAGGTTTAATTATTGCAGCCATCGGTTGCTTATGTTTTTATCCCGCAGCAAGCATGCACAGCTATCCGGTTTTCTTAATGGCATTATTTATACTTGCCAGTGGTATTACCTTATTACAAGTATCCGCTAATCCTTATGTCAGTATGTTGGGTGATGCTAAAACGGCTTCATCTCGTTTAACAATGACACAAGCTTTTAATGCATTAGGTACTACTGTAGCGCCATTTTTTGGTGCCTTGTTAATTTTGAATGAAGCTGCTGATGCACTGTCGCCGCAAGCCTCAGCAGAAGCCGTGCAAATGCCTTATGTTTTTCTGGCCGCTATGTTATTAGTGCTAGCCGCGCTTTTTGCTTGGTTAAAGTTACCTAACTTATCTCCTGTTGAAGAAGAAAAATCTCATGATGAAGACAGTGGTAGTGCTTGGCAACATAGCCATTTAGTACTTGGCGCTCTTGGTATCTTCGTTTATGTAGGTGCTGAAGTCTCTATTGGTAGCTTTTTAGTAAGCTTCTTTGCCGATCCTAATATTGCTGGTTTAGAAGAATCGCAAGCGGCAAAATATATTGCCTATTATTGGGGCGGCGCTATGGTCGGTCGTTTTATCGGTGCAGCTGTTATGCAAAAAATTGCTGCGGGTAAAGTGTTATGTTTTAACGCAGCACTGGCCGTTATCTTGATTTTAGTTGCTGTTTTCTCATCTGGTACGCTTGCCATGGTGGCAATTTTACTGGTTGGTTTATGTAATTCAATCATGTTCCCAACCATTTTTAGTTTAGCCATTCAAGGCTTAGGTAAACATACCAGCCAAGCATCCGGTATTTTATGTTTAGCCATTGTTGGCGGCGCAATCATTCCGCTTTTTCAAGGGCTGTTAGCTGACAGTATTGGCGTTCAACCAGCATTTGCTTTACCTATATTGTGCTATTTCTTTATCGCTTATTACGGTCTATCGGGTAGTAAAATAAAAGAAATTGCCAAATAAGAGCTAGTTATCAAAACGCTATTAGCTATTAACCTGAATAAGAAGTAACACAATGATAAACAATAATTTTATTAATATTTGCTTAAAAAGCAAAGACTCTAAAAATCATAAACTTAAAGCCAGCTTACTCTGCTTGGCTATTTCGTCATTACTTGTTGGCTGTAACGGCAATAAGCAAGAGGCAGTTTCGATGATAAATTCCGAGGACACAGCTACATCACCGCAACAACCAAAGCCTTCAACCAATATAGATATTTGGCCAACACTTGATATTGAAGTAAAAGCCGATGCCGATATTGAAGCTAAAGTCGCATCGCTGTTAGCTACCATGAACCTTGAGCAAAAAGTGGCGCAAATGATCCAACCGGAAATACGAGATATCACTGTTGAAGATATGCGTAAATATGGTTTTGGCTCTTATTTAAATGGTGGCGGTGCTTTTCCAAATAACGATAAACATGCCACACCTATTGACTGGGTCAATTTAGCGGAAGCCATGTATCAAGCGTCAATCGACGATAGCTTAGACGGTAACAGAATCCCGACTATGTGGGGCACAGATGCGGTACACGGACATAACAATGTTATTGGTGCCACCTTGTTTCCTCATAATATTGGTTTAGGTGCGGCAAATAACCCTGAGCTGATTGAAAAGATTGCTGCGATCACGGCAACAGAAGTGATGGTAACCGGTATCGATTGGGTTTTTGCACCAACGGTCGCCGTGGTACGGGATGATCGCTGGGGTAGAACGTATGAAGGTTACTCTGAAGACCCTGAAATAGTGAGAGAATACTCTGCCGCTATAGTAAAGGGTTTGCAAGGTGCAGCAGATAAAGATTTTCTCGGCGATACCCGTGTTATCAGCACAATAAAACACTTTATCGGTGACGGTGGCACTGAAGGCGGTGACGACCAAGGCAATAATATCTCCTCAGAGCAGGAATTATTTGATGTTCATGGCCAAGGTTACATAGGTGGCTTAACGGCTGGCGCGCAATCGGTGATGGCATCCTTTAATAGCTGGCACGGCAGTAAGGTTCATGGCAATAAATACTTATTAACGGATGTGTTAAAAGGCAAAATGGGCTTTGATGGTTTTGTTGTTGGTGACTGGAATGGTCATGGACAAGTTAAAGGCTGTTCAAATGAGAGCTGTCCACAAGCAATAAATGCCGGCTTAGATATCTTTATGGTGCCAACAGATGCATGGAAGCCACTATATGAAAATACTATTGCCCAAGTAAAAAGTGGTGAAATTGCACAGTCACGCATTGATGATGCCGTGAGCAGAATTCTACGCGTTAAATTCAGAGCCGGTCTTTTTGATAAACCAAGCCCAGCAAATAGGGCTTTATCAGGAAAAACACACTTAATTGGTGCAATAGAGCACAGAGAAGTTGCCAAACAAGCGGTAAGAGAGTCACTAGTGTTATTGAAAAACAAGGGTAACTTATTACCTTTGTCTGCTAGTCAAAAAATACTGGTTGCTGGTGATGGCGCTGATAACATTGGCAAGCAATCAGGTGGTTGGACGATAACTTGGCAGGGCACTAATAATTTTAATGATGACTTTCCGGGTGGCAGCTCAATCTATTCAGGCATTGAGCAGCAAGTTATTTCTGCGGGTGGTCAGGTAGAACTTAATGTTGATGGTGATTTTGAGACTAAACCAGATGTCGCGATAGTTGTTTTTGGTGAGGAGCCGTACGCAGAAGGCGTTGGTGATATTGAAAATCTAGAATACCAACAAGGTGTAAAACAAGACTTAGCACTATTAAATAAATTAAAAGCACAAGGAATTCCCGTTGTTTCATTATTTATTAGTGGCCGTCCAATGTGGGTTAATGCAGAGCTTAATGCTTCAGATGCCTTTGTCGCGGTTTGGTTACCAGGCTCAGAAGGTGTTGCGGTTGCTGATGTGCTTTTCAATAAAGTCAGTGGTGCAGTTAACTATGATTTTACCGGAAAGTTATCTTATTCTTGGCCTTCATCGGCAAATCAAACTAGGGTAAACCGTTTTGATGAGCATTATCAGCCATTATTACCTTATGGTTTTGGTTTGAGTTATGGCGATGAAAATGTCTTGGCGGATAATTTACCAGTGAGTAACACCACAAATAAGATTGGCTTACAAGCCATTACTTTGTTTGAAAGTTCGGTGAAAGCGCCCTGGAAAATAGTTATCGCAGATACTGACTCGTCTAGTGTGATGACAAGTAGCATAATTGAAAATAAAGCGCTGTATTTACGTACCATTGATAGAGATGTTCAAGAAGATGCCAGAAGAGCACTATTTAACGGCACCCAATCTGGTCAGCTCGCTTTTACCAGTGTTCATGCCATTGATTTAACACCCTATAAAAAAGTAAACTCGACGCTTGAACTAACGGTGCGTTTACCTAAAGAGCAAGCTTTCTCTGAACAAGAGCAAGTTTACTTATCTATGGGCTGTGGTGAGCAATGCCAAGGCAAAGTCAGTATAAGTAAGGCGTTGTCAGCATTAAAAATTAACCAATGGCAGACGTTGGTTATTGACTTACAATGTTTTGAGAAAAGTGGCGCAGATCTGAGTAAAATTATTAGCCCATTTATTTTATCTACAGCGGCAAAGTTAGAAATCGACTTTACTGATGTTTATATTAAACCCAATAGTATTGATAAAATAAATGTATCTTGTGACTAATAGATAAGTTGAGGTTAAGTGATGCGTCGTATAACCACTATTTATAACATCTTGTTTTTAATGTGTTTTCATTTTTCGGTTAACAGTATTGTTCATGCAACGGACACTATTCTTTACCCTTGGTTTGATGAAGACAAATTCAAAGAAGATGAGTATTACCTCGCATTACTTAAACTTGCTCTAGAAAGCTCTAAAGACAAATTTGGCGAATATGAGCTTAAAAAAGCCATACAACCTATGTTTCAAAATAGAGCTATGTTAGAAATTAAATACAATCGTAATTTGAGTGTTATCTGGACAATGACATCACAACAACGCGAGCAAGAGTTAAACCCCATCAGAATCCCTATCTTAAGGGGGTTAGGCGGTCACCGTATTTTTTTAATAAAAGCGGGACAACAAGAAAAATTCTCTAAGATCAATAGTGCCAAACAACTCAAAAAACTCTTTGCAGGGCAGGGACATGATTGGCCTGACTCTTATATTTTATCTGATAATAATTACGGGCTAGTCACTGGTCCTGGCCATAAGACATTATTTAATATGTTACAGCATGGTCGCTTTGATTATATGCCGCGCGCATTGCATGAGCCATAGAATGAAGTGAAAATGTTTAAAGGTTTGCAGGTAGAGACTTCACTGGCGTTGCATTATCCATCGCCCTATTATTTTTTTGTTAGCAATGAAAATGTAAAACTTAAAAACCGTATAGAAATAGGCTTAATCAATGCAGAAAAAGATGGTAGTTTTCAACAATTATTTGAGAGTCACCGTGTGACCAAAAACATGTTACTTTCTGCTAAATTGGAGCGAAGAAAGATCTTTAAACTGAAAAATGCATTTCTTTCAAAAGAAACTCAAAGAATGGTCGAAAAAACAGCGTTATTTAATACTAGCTTTAATTCAAATATTAGTGATAGGTTAAATAACGACGCTAAAAAGAGACTGCCTGTTAGAGTAGAATAACGGTCAATTTAAGTTAGCTGAGTGGTTAAATAGCTGTACTCATTTCTTTAGGGTTAATTTAATCCTACTTTGATCCCTATTGCTTTAAGTGAGATAATACTTTTAAAAAATCAAACTGGTAGTGACTTAATTTGGTTTGATGGCTCAAGGTAAAATGCTGGAAACTAACCTTTCTCTAATCGGGATTATTAAGTAATACTTGATAGTCAGCAATATTGTCTCTGTCGATTAACTGTAACTGGTAAGAGGGGGCATTAGAGCCAATGGTAAAGGCTGCTTTACCCTTGTTATGATCATATATTTTAACCATTGCCCAAGCGACTTGCATAAAGTGGCCACCGACACTGGCGGTATAGCGATTCCCTTTGATTGCCTGTAAGGCTTCTACCGTCCAGTCAAAGCCACCAATAAATATGTTTTGATTGATGGTTTTCCCTTGCTCATTGGCAATGTCAGCGACACCCAATGCCATTACATCAGCTGCAGACCAGACTATCGTAATATCTTGATAGCGTCTTAATAAACCAATAAACCAATAAACATATCACCAGCAATTTTTCTTTCCCAACGAGCGTTTACTATTTGAGCAAGGGCGAAGTCAGTATCATGGTCTAATTCTTCAATTAGACCAGCATTACGCTCTCTAGAATGGCTGCTTATATCCCCAGAAATTTCGACAACATTTAATTAATTGAGCAGGATGTTTTACGTCTTTTCTACATACACCTGAGTGGATTCTCGTAATACCAACTCGGTATCAAATTGATTTTGAATGACAATGTCTTTCTGGTTATATCTATTTTTCAAGACCCATAGCACAGCCATGCGGGCCATTTTGTTAATCGGATTTTCAATGGTCGATAATTGCGGGAATAAATATGCTGAGAAATAGACATTATCAAAGCCGATAATAGAACAGTCTTGTGGAACTCTTACATTGTTTTCACGGGCAACTCGCATCGCTGCAGACGCCATTTCATCATTAGCGCATACTAGGGCGGTAAAAGGCTTTTTATTTTTAAGTAAACTCAACATGCCTTCTCTGCCGCCAATAGTGGTGTAATCAGCTTCGAAAGTTAACGCTTCATCAAAATCTATGCCTGAGTCAGTAAACGCTTTTTTGTAACCGTTAAATCTATCAATGGCATCAATCTTCCATAAAGGACCAGAAATATAAGCGATATTGCTATGGCCGTTTTCTAATAAGTATTTAGTTGCTTGGTAACTGCCTAAAAGGTTACTAATGAATATACAGTTATCTGATATTTCAGCAATATAACGATTAATGATCACCACTTTAGTTGAGCCTTTACTTAATTTAATAAGATACTCATCTGAGATAAAATCAACACATAAGATTAAGGCATCACAATTTCGGTCTATCAGAAATTGAATCGCATCTAATTCTTTTTTCTCATCGCAGCCACCGGAAACGATAACCGCATGTTTGTTGGCATTGCTTAGTTCACTTTCAACGCCTGAAAGAATATCACTGTAAAAAGGTCCACTAATTTCAGCAACTAAAACACCAATACTATTAGAGCAATTAGAAGCTAAAGAGCGGGCGGTGAAGTTGGGTCGATAATCAAGTTCTGCCATTGCTGCCATGACTTTGGCTTTAGTTTTTTCACTGACATGTTCATGATTATTCATCACCCGTGATACGGATGATAATGAAACACCGGCGAGCTCTGATACTTGATAAATTGTTGGCATTTTAACGGTTAACTTGAAGTGATGATTGCAGCCACTCTATCATGAAATTGGTAGCGCTTTCAAAACATTGTCATTCAACTTTATTCCGCCAGCGTCCAGGGCTTATTTGATAGTGCAGCTTAAATCGATGAGCAAAACTCGTACTGTCGGCATAACCTATGGTGTCGGCAATTTGGTCTAAATTGTAATGAGTATATTGCAGTAAGTAACATGCATATCCTAATCGCGCATGGGTCAAATATTTCATCGGTGTCATACCGGTTTCTTTTCTACATAACCGATAAAATTGTGGCTCTGAGATGTACATTTTTTTCGCAAGTGTTTGAACTGTCCAAGGTAATTGCAACTGTTTGACCACGCTTTGCATTAGTGCATGGAATCTGACTTGTTGTTCAGTTCGATTGGCATTTTTATTTAATGTTTGCTCAATCTGAAAGAGTAATACTTCCACTAACCGTAATACTATATTGGTGTTTAATTCTTCATTGTTATGATTGAATTCTTTTAGTAATGCCATGGTTTGGTAAAGCTTGCCCGCATTAGCATTGCTGAAAACAGCCGGCTCTAATTGATGAATAAATTGATATTGTTGGCAGTCGTGTAATAATAACCAAGACATATCCCAATATTCACCATCAAGTTCGTATAAAAAAGCAGTGCCGGCAGGTAATAAAACAATACTGTTGGCTGTTAACTTATACTCTTTGTTATCTAAGGTTATTTTACCTTGACCTGAACGGGTTACTAGCAAGTAATGAACATTAATTCGCTTTTGTTGTTTATTGCCAAGTTGCTCACCTTGGCCGGTTTTTCCTATTTGATATTTTGTTCGTAACGTTGAGATGCCAGCACAAGCTATATAGTCTTGGGCTTTACCTGGGAAGTCTTTAAAATTAAAAAAAAACTCTTGGCAGTCTGGATGAATATTTAAGATATCTTGATTCATAGTTTTATTTTGATGATAGTTTTAGACATGATAGATGATATTTCTACTTATGTTCATCATGTCACATTATTATAAAATAGTCAGAGTTTACATTTGGCAATAGCGCATAACCATGGCAATAGATAATCGAGTTTCGTTAAAGCAATGTATTAAACTTGCTTGGCCCATTTCCTTGCAAAGTATTTTAGTCACCATGTTGGGTATGACTGACATTATGATGGTGGCACATTTGGGTGATGGTGCCATTGCTTCGGTTGGTTTAGCTAATCGAATACAATTTGTGGTACTCATTATAATGTCTGGTTTGGCAACAGGCGTGGGTATTTTGGCCGCTCAATATTACGGTGCGGGAATCATAGCCAAGATCAGAAAAATTATTGTCATGACCCTGATTATTGCGGTGTTGGCCTTAATTCCCATTTTGATTCTTAATTACTTTTTTGCCGCTGATATTATTCAGTTAGCAACAAATGATGTTGAGGTGATTAATACCGGCGAGCGTTATCTTTGGCTGACCATGCCAAGTTTGCTGTTTGTTGCTGTTATTATGATTTTTGAAAATGCCTTACGCGCCATCGGGCAAGTTAAATTACCAATGCTACTAGGTATAAGCGCTATATTTTGCAATATAGGCTTAAACTATTGGTTGATAAATGGTGGTTTTGGCATTGACGCTATGGGCGTATCTGGGGCAGCTTGGGCGACAACAATTGCCCGTTGTCTTCATGCCTTCTTGTTAGTGACTATCTTGATAAAGTTACGCCATCAGATATTCCCCTTTAGTATAGCTTTGTCATCGTTAAAAAATAGCGGTGACTGGTCTCGTTTATTGCTTTTGGTATGGCCTTTGATGGTCAGTTTTGGCGTGTGGTCATTAGGAACTTTTATCTATCAATTGATTTATGGCCGAATAGGTACACAAGAGCTTGCGGTGATGAGTTTGTTAGCACCAATTGAAGGTTTATTGATTGCTTTCTTTTTTGGTTTTGCCAGTGCCTGTTCGATACATGTCGGTCAGAGCTTAGGCCGAAATGATTTTAGCCAAGCTTGGTCGATGGCAAAAAATTATGCCATTAGTGCTCCTATAGTCACTTTTTTTCTTGCCGTGTTAATCATTCAATTTGAGTCAGTACTATTTAAGCCTTATGAAAATTTATCAACAGATACCTTGATGCTTGCGGGGGATATTTTTATATTGATTGCTTTTGGCAGCTGTCTTAAAGTGTTTAATATGACAGTCGCGATGGGAATATTACGCGCGGGTGGTGATAATAAACATTGTATGTTAATTGATATCACCGGTATGTGGATATTAAGTATTCCACTAACTTTTTTAGCGGCATTTTATTTTAACCTACCAGTGTTTTGGGTCGTTGTTGTTGCTTATTCAGAAGAAGTTTGTAAAGCTTTTATGTTTGTTAGTCGCATGAAAAGCAAACGTTGGCTACGTAATTTAACCGCCGATAACCATGGCGGCTAAAGCTATTACCTTAACTAACCTAAAGTGCAGCAGTTACTTTCGAGTTTAAATAGTCTAATTGGGCTGAATTTATCAACGATTTTGGTCTGATTTTTTGCACTTGGCTTATAATTTCTTCATAAGAGTAGCCTAAGTCAAGCAATATTAGCGCAATAACCAAGCCTGTTCGGCCGGTACCACCTTTGCAATGTACCGCAATAGTGCCTTGATTATTTAATACGGATAATATCTCAGCTTTATGCTTCAACCAGTTACTTTCAAATACTGCTGTTGGCGCCTCGTCGTCAATGATCGGTAATTGAAGCCAGCTTATTTTGTGCTGTTCACAGATATCAGGTAATTTAGTTAGCTGATTTTTTGACATTTCTTGGTCAAACATTAAAGTCAATAATACAGACGTGCCTGCTTGTTTTAACTGTGTTATTGAGTCTGCTAAATTTGCGCCTTTGCTGCCAGGGCAAGGGGTAAATATTAGCTGGGCGCCATTTTCTAGCGGTAATATATCAAAAGGGTGTGTATTCATTGCTAGTCTCGACATTAAATTTTAACTCTAACGGTTTGCAGCGCATTAGCTGCGATGGTTATTTCAGTATATTGACTGCCAATCTGTAAAGCGTATTTTATTGGCTTTTTAGTGGTATTTAATAATTGCACACTCACTAGCTTGTCATCGTTAATCGATGCACTGACATGTAAGTCATCATTTTCAAGGCGGTCTAATTGTCTATCGACTTGTATGGCATTATCACCTGGACGTATGGTTTTACTAAATTGCGCCAATATATAATAAATGGGAGTGTAATAAATTTCGCCAGTCTCGGTATCAATCATAATAGGTGCGCCGCAAAAATTACCAACATGATTAGGGCCGCCATGACTATCCAAAACAATATTCCAGTCAATCCATCCTTCAACCCAATGATCTAAACTGACAATAATATTTCTAGCATAACGATGCACGGGAGTATAAATAGGGTGGTCTTGCGTCTCTGGTGCCCATGTTGCCGTATAAGCCCAGTCAGTAGCATTAGCATTCCACCAAAAATCATCGTTATTAAACCAATTTTCTTCTTTAAAACGAATAGGATCCAATATGCCTTCCGGGGCATCTTTACCTAGATCATCTATGGTGCCCTCCGTGTGGATAATGGAAAAGTTGGGGTATTTATCATGAACTCTATCAAATACATCTTCATTAACCTTAAAGGTGCTTTCATACCAATGTACTGCTGCGCCATCAACAAACTCGGCAACTTCTTTATCAGCAAAAATCACATCGGCCCAATGCTCAAGACCATCTCTGTTTTGATCATAAACAAGTAATTTCACCTCTTGGTGCTTGCTATGCTTTAATTTAGGACCTAAGTGACTCTTAATAAATGCACTTTGACTTTCAGCAGTAAAATGCATACTTTCCCATTGACCATTATTGCCGTGCGGTTCGTTAACCGGTGTTAGTCCCCAAATATTAACCCCAGCGGCTTGATAAGCATCAAGGTATTTAATGATGTAATCAGCATAGGTACCTAGGTATTCTGGCTTCAGTGCACCACCCGTACCTTGATAATTATTCTCTGGTGTGCCAGTAATATACCAATCTTCGATATCTTTCATCCAAGGTGGTGCTGTCCAAGCCGAAGCTATAATTCTTAAATCTTTATCAGTTTGTTTATTCTTAATGGCTAGGGCTTCTTTGATCATTGGTAATAAATCAAAGCGGCTATTTTTAATACCTGGGTAGTCAAGGGGACTGAAACCGTCTTGATCAACCCCAATGTCAAAGTGAGTTAACTCAGTATCATCTTTAACATCGGCATATGAATACTTTCCGGTAACTGAAAAATCAGTTGCGCCAATAGGCGTTCGAGCCAATGAAAAGTTAGCGCCTTTTTCACTGTATATATTTTCCATAACCACAAGTCTTTCTTTATCGGTTAGATGCGCTAACACAAAGGCTGATGACTCCGTAAAGGAGGTACCAATACCAATGAGTTTTTGTTTGACAATATCAGGTCTGATAATAATCACAGTACCGCTTGCTTTGCCGTTTTGAAATACTACGTTTTGTTGACTGGTAATCTTATCTCCAGCTTCACTGGTCAAAAGAATTTTGCTGGTAGCCGTAATAGCATAATTTATGTCAGTATCGGGATATATCACTTGTTCGCCTTGATGTGGATAACTACAACTGACTAATGCAAGGGTGGACAAAGCAAAGAGTAAATTAGTATTTTTAAAATTTTTTATGCTCACTTTTACCTCAAATGTTTTTATCATACGTAGATATTGAATGACCGTTTAAAGTTCGGAAAATAAGCGATCTCCATTTACAATGAGCATCACTATCTAACAATCAATTTCTCAAAACAAATCGAATGAGGCAAAGCGGACTTGGCTTGCGGCAGGTTGGAATGATTGAAAGAAGAGATGAAATAAGGCGTTAATTACATGAATATATTTGACAAAAACCAGCTAACAAATACTGAATTATTTATAGGTAGATGTTGATAGCTAGCGTTGCAAAATGGCAGGCGTATGCTTGCTATGTCTGAACAATACGGCTTAGTTATTCATTAAATAACTTTTAATTGTTTTACAGTAATTGCGACTTACCTTTATCTGATCAAATTCACCTAGTTGAAGAAAGTACTCACCCTTAGTATGGGGAATAACTTTTTTAATGTAGTTGAGATTAACAATAGTAGATCTGTGTACTCGTTTAAAAATGGTAGGATCTAATTCGTTTAATAAGGTTTTTAACGGACAGCGTTTTATATGGGTTACGCCCTTTACATGCAAGCAGGTATAATCACCTGCGGCATCAATCCATTCGATTTCAGACTGTTTTAATAGTGTCATACCATCTCGATCTTTAATCACTATCTTGTGCTCTAAATCGCCAATGCTGTACGGACTGCTGTGGGTATCTCCGGTCACTGTTTGTGAGCCATGGTTATTTATTGTTGCTATTGCACCAATAATCTTGGATTTTTGCTCCATTATATTTTGTGCAGCTGACTTATTTTCAAAACGCGAAACAGCTCTACTTACTGCTCTTTGAATATGCTCTTCATCAATAGGTTTGAGAATATAGTCCACCGCATGAACATCAAAGGCCTCAAGCGCATATTGCTCATAGGCGGTAGCAAATATTATTAGCGGTAATATATCTGCTTGAAGTTTTTCAATAACGCCAAAACCGTCAATACCCGGCATCTGTATATCGAGAAAAACGAGGTCTGGAGAATAATCATGAATGGCTTTAATGGCTTCTCGACCATTTTTACATTCTGCAATGATTTCAATATTTTTTTGTTTATTGAGCTTTGAGCGTAATAGCTGCAAAGCTAAAGGTTCATCATCAACGATGATGGTCTTTAGTCTTTTATTCGAAATTGTCATCTTAGCTATATCCCCTAAATAATGTTGTCAGTTTGAGCTAATATTCGTTTGGTACTGACACGGAATATCGATAATGGTTTTTAGTGCGCCTGAATGATTCAAGCTCATTTTAAATACGTAGTTATTATCATAAATAAGCTTTAATCTATTATTGATATTATGCAAACCTACACCGGTAAAATTGCCAGAAGTTAGCTTATCAATATCTATGTTTTCAGCTGAGCCAGTATCAGTTAATTCAATGATAAGTCTGTCATTAGTAACATTTGCGCTGACTTTAATTGCACCGCCATCTTCATTTTTTGCAATGACATGTTTCATTGAGTTTTCTATGATAGGTTGCAACAATAAACTGGGTATTTGAGCGTTGTTTGCTTGCTCTGCAATTGAGAAATTGAATTCAAGACGCTCACCAAAGCGGGTTTTTTCGATATCTAAAAACAAGTTTAGCATGATGATTTCTTTTGCTAAAGTCGTGCTAGTATCTGGATCCCCTTCAAGTGAGTAGCGTAAAAAATGGCTTAATTTTATCGTTACTTGTTGTGCTTTTTTATGTTCTTCACCTTCAATCAAAGCATTAATAGCATTGAGGGTATTGTACAGAAAGTGCGGATTGAGTTGATAACGTAGCATTTTCATTTGGGCATCTTTGGCCACTGACTGGGCTTTAATTCTTTTAAGTTGCTCTTTTTGCGCTTCAGCTTCGGCGCTTACTGTGGCACTGTGTTCAAATTGCAATAATTTGTAATACATAGTTAAGTAAAACAAACCTATCCAACAAAGAAAAATAAAAATACTACCAAAGTACCAGCCACCAAGATCGGCCCAGATATCTTTTTCATCTGTCATATACATGAAGGCATTCATTCTTAGTATGGTCCAAACAAACGAGACTAGCAGCACTGAAATTATGCTGCTAATAATTCGAACTTTAATAGAATATTGCCAGATTTTTACCAGCAACCAATACAAGGGTAAAGAAAGCAGTAGGCCGATAAAGGCTTGAAATAACATGTGGTTAATGTGAGACCAATCATCTGGTCCGTACCAGAGTGTTAGAGTAAATAGGCTGATAAAACAAATAAATAGCCAAAAAACCAGCTGAGTAAGGCAAAATTGATAAAGAGGTTTATCAAATATAGCTTTAAGTTTTACTTGGGTGGTATTATCAAACACTGTTTATTCTCAAATTATTACCTTGGAGCTTTCATATTATTACTTAAGCTACCTCAGTGCACAGACTATCTTTAATTTTGTTAACTTTATTATATAACTCTTTCATCACTAGCTTTGGCGTGCGGTCGACGTTGAAAAGTCCCCAATGTTTCTCTGGCTCTTGTGGATGAGATGAGCCTTTCCAAGGTTCGTCAAAGGCTTCAAAAACATAGGTTAGAATGTTTTCTTGGTCAGTCCATGCCAGCAGTTGTTGATAATAAGCAGCTTGTAATTCTTCTGAAGCATTCCACGTTTCTATACCTCTGCCATTAGATGCTGTAGTCCAGCCCGCTTCAGTTATTACAACGGGGGTATTGGGGTAGTGATGGGCAACCGAGTAGTAGTTCTGCTTAGTATATTCAATGGCATCAGCCATGGTTTTATATTCCCAAGCAGGGTAAGTATGAATAGAAATAAAGTCTAATTCGGCTACCAATGCTTCGAGTTTATTAGTCCAAGGCACATAGTTTTCACAAAAGGTGACCGGTTGCTCTATATTACTTTTAATCAAGCGCACGTAGTCAATAAGGTTTGATACAGGCACCATATGGTCAGTCCAATCAACACTGGCTTCATTGCCAACGGAGACGGAGTTAATTATTTGCGGATACTTTTTAGTTAATATAATCAGTTTATTAATTTGCTCAATATTTGCCTGACGATTTTCACTTAAAGTTTTTTCGCTAAATTCTGCTCCCCAAGGACAGTTAGGGTTAGACATTTCAGCCGCCATATCTACCCCTAACATAATTTTAAAATCTAGCGCTTCATTGTTAATCACTTTCAGTACAATTTCAGCATGTGGTCCACAATCATATAACCTAAGAAAGCGCCAGTTTTCAGCCAAAATAAGTAAGTCTTCTTTTATCTCTTCATAACTTGGGTAAATAGCTTCTCTGGGATTTTGACCTTCACGATAGCCTGAATAACAAATAGCATTGCCATGTTCTAACTTCATTGGTTTAATTCCTGTTCTTTAATATCTGTTTGTTGCTTGTTAGCGATCGTACCATATTTTAACTGACCGTCTTTATTCCACAGGCCCCAGTAGGCACCTACATCTCCTTCATCTTTGACTTTCCATGTTTCATCAAAAGATGAAAAATAAAAAATGTCTATGTTGTCTTCTTCTGCCCATAGATAAGTATTGATAAAATATTTCATTGCATTGTCATACGAGGGCACGGCACCGCGTTCTGCCGTACCAATATTCGGCCAACCTGTTTCAGTAATAATAACTTTTTTGCCCTTTGCCGCTTTAAGTACACGACGATACATGTCTTTCATATAGAGCAGGGAGTAATCAGCAGGGCAGCCTTCCCAGAATGGATAACAGTTAGCTAATATGACATCACAAAGTTCAGCAACACGGGGGTGATCTTCAAATTCATAATAGGCATCTACATAACCTACTTCGACATTAGGTACTGCCGCTTTAACTCGCGTTATGTAATCAAGCAATTGCTCTTCGGTTAAATCTTCGCGCAGCAATACTTCGTTACCCACGGCGAGAATATCGGCATAACCATCTTTTGCCAGTTTGATGGCATTTTCAATTTCTATTTCATTGTTTTCAAGGTCATCGTCTAACCAGACGCCGACCATTGTTTTCAAACCATAGGATTTAGCTATTTTTGGTATAAGCTCATTGCCTTCGGTACATGAAAAGGAGCGAATCCAATTGATGTTGGCCTTAATGATTTGCAGGCGTTGATGTATTTGGCTTTCACTAATCTGAGAGCCAGGGCCTTGGCCTTCCAGGTAAGGGCTAAAAGCTATACCATGTATTTTTTGCGCTAAAATATCGCTGGCAATTGTTTGCAGTGCTGTTTTATTCAATTGCTCAAAACAGACACCAGCCAAAGACATGTATTTATTGTATTTTTTAGACATAATTAACCTCTATTCGCTAAATAATTGCTTATTTGTTAACGTTAAAGTTAACTGTTTAATTTCACCGCTACGTAAAAATAGTTCATGGCTACCTAATGCTGGCACTATTAAGTTTGTCTGTACTTGTTTCGAGCCGTCATGGAAAAGAATCTCTAACTGTGATGGTGCATTATCATCAAGTCGATAAACAATAGGTACTTGGCACCACGTAAATGCTAAACAGCCCTTTGCCAGCTTAAGCTCTTGCCATTGGTCATGGACATCGAGGTAGCGAAACTTCTTTTCTTTTGATAAAAATTCGCATGCTCTTAGCAAGTCTGGTTGAAAATGCACTTCACCCTTAATAACTCTTAGTCCTAGCTCACCAAAGCGAGAAAGTACTTCTTCTTTTACTTGTCCTGTCATGCCAGGTTGCTGAGCGCCAGCATGTTTTGGGGTATGAGAGTAAGGATCACAGGGGAAAGCGCCGTATTCGCTTGGCGTTTTATTAAAACCTATGCCCGCACGAATTTTATAATAATGTTGGCCAAGTTCATTGATTGTCTCTGCATCAGCACCTTGGTCAATGGCGCTGAAAAAGCTTTCTTCAACAACCAACATGAGTTTAGAAACCATGTGCCAATAAATGCAGCCAAGTCCTTCAAAACCAAACATACCGCCAGATCGGCCGGTAAATGCTTTATGGTTAAATACTTGTTCGTAAATAGCCAATAATTGCGGGCGAGGGTCAGGCACTTGAGTATATTGCTCTGATAAGTCATCTAGTTGCTTAATTAAAAACGATGCGTTGGTGATCTCGGCATTAAAACGAAAGCTATTATCATCATCACGAATAATTATTCGCTGGTCATTATTTTTCAGCATGGCTTGCAATATAGAGCAAGACTCGACCAATTTTGCATCAATTATATTTTTCTCGAGAAAACTTGGTAGTTCTCTATCAGGGTAGAGCATGTAGGTGTTTTGGTCTTCACGATAGATATCACTTTTTGAGAGCGCTTCCAGCGTTGATACTGTTTCTTGGGCAGTAAAAAAACCAGAACTTAGTGCAGCGACTTGACCTTCAAGCATAGGGTACAAATTATCAATTTCGAGACTATCTTCTTTTAGCTCAAGTAAATTATAAGCATGGTATAAACCATCTTCGCGCTGATTTGCCTTGATTGAGTGATCAATGGCAGTTAACGCATCGGCGAGCATATTTTTGATATGGCTAATTGGCGAATCAGTTTTACCACTAAACCCTTCTTGTTGGTAAACTTTTCGACGATAATTACAAGCAGCCTTGCCAAGGGCAGTTAAGCTCTGATATCTAAGTTTTGCCGTTAATTTTTCATCGCTTGCTCTATCTATAAGTAATGATGATAAATCGGCTAAAGCAGCGGCTGTTTCATTTAGCCATTGATGAACCTCATTAGATAGCGAGACCGTTGCTGTTTCATTAACTATTAATTGCTGGAAGAAACAAAGGTAACGACGAACATAATACAAGGTCACCATAGAGAGACCTTGGCCAACCAAGGCGTTATTGGCATCATTCCATTCAGGTCGTTGGGTATTGAGCCAAATGCCACCATCGACAACAAAGTTGCCAAATTTACACAAGAGTGTTACCAGTAATTTTTCTAGTAGGTTTACATGGTAAACCTCATTATTAGCCGTTAGTACTAGTTTTCCATCCGCACCTAAGGTGATTACCCTAAGCTCAATTTTATCGGCTAATTCATTATCATAAATAACCGTGTTTTTGGCATTATCCAACATGTCATCAAAAGACTTAATTTTATAAGGCACATTGGCATAACTGAAAATAGAGTGGTGCAAAAGCTCATTCAATCGTTGCGGATGAAACTTACTGGACATCTCTAACATCTTTTGTAAATAAATTATTTGATGATCACCCCAGTAACCAATGTAACTCCACGGGTTGTCGGGCTCTTCTATTTCCCAATCAATGCCTTCTTTGGTTATTCGGTAAGGATTGTAGCCGTCCATTGTTGAAGCATTAACAAACTTGGCAATAATGTTTTCAATAAATTCAGGGTAGCTAAACGTTAATGCTTCCCAATTTTGAAAAATATCTCGCCAGTTACCTTGATAAGAAAGCAGACGATTATTATTTTCATCAACTAGTTTAATAGCAAATTGATTCCAAGGTCGGCTAGGATCACCATGGCGGCGACCAAAAGAGATGGGTAGATATTCATAACAAAGACGCTCAAGTTGGGCGTCGTCTTGTTGTTTAATAAGTGTTTTTAAGGCAGTGAAATCCTGTAACTTAGGCAGTGACATTAAGAACTTTTGATGTTTTTTATAGACGGCGTTATTGAAATGCTCAATGTTTTTTGCAAAATCATTAGCATCTATTTTATATTGCTGATCAAAAGTGCCACCACGCAGTATATTGAACAGCACATTGGCATAATGATGTACGGAGACATTTTCTTCATTGGTTGCTTGGAAGGCATCGCCACTGGCCATGATCCGAGCAAGTTCATCAGAGCCCTTGTCAATAGACTTAGTGATCGTTTTAAGTACCTTTTTAGGCTCTGATAGTTGATTTTTCAAGGCAACCGCTTGTTTTTGACTCTGTTCAATATTAGCGACTATATGCCAAGTTTCCCCAGCATTAGCGCCAAGCTCTACTCTGCTATTAACCAGGTAAGCACCGCGGATACCTCTTTTATGATCTTCTTGGCTGAGTGATTTACCTAAGACAAAATTTTCAAGTTGTTCACCTGATAGTAATATGTTTGGTTTTTCTAAGCCCAAGCAAAAAACAGTATTGGTTTTTAATGACTCACAAGGCTCGGCTCTGTCAGTAATGCCAGAATATAGGGTGAAAAATGCTAGTCCGGTTTTTTCATCAACTTCATTCCACTTGTAGGCATCCACTAAGTTACTTGAGTTGGTTTGGGTGAAAATTGGCGTACCTGCGGGCAATATATTTTGCAAGCCATCAACCAAATCAACGGTAATGGCTTGTGATGATAAATTTATTAATTCACACTGGCGAACAAAGCCATATTTTTCACAGGTTAACCAGGTATAACGAAAAGCTATTTCAAGGTCTTCATTTATTTCTTCAAAGCACAGTTTATTGCCGAGGATATTTTTATATAAATTACACTTAACAGAATAGTTTTTATCTTCAGCTCGGTTAAAAGGTTCCCATAAGTATGTTTTTGAATTTTTTTGTACCCGCAAAAGCGTTTTACAACCGGTGTGCGGCGTACTTTCGTGCAATTTATCAACAGTAATATACGGAAACAGAGCTGTTTCTGGTGAAACCCTACCCGCAGTTAAGCCACCTGTTGAAGAGACAAATAACCAGTGATCACTGTTAGAGATAAGGCTGATAAAAAATGGCGCCATCTTGTTGGTATTGTTAATTGCATAAAAACGTTCATTACTTAAGGTAATAAATTCGCCAGTCACTTGATTTTGGTCTGATAAACATTTATTCATTTTATTCTTCAATACTTATTTTTGGAAGCGCTTCCAGTTGAAGCGATAAAAAAAGCAAATTAAAATTTGCCGTATAGTTAACCTGCATACTTTTTAACATAGTCAAAACTAGAAATCTATGGTTATTTACCTAGGACTAGTGATAAATAACAAATAGAAAGGGCTGGTTCCCTTTCTACTTGTTTGTTTTTATTTGGATTTTCATTAGGATTTTTATTTATCCATTCTTGTCCAATTTTATGCGTTAGCCAACTCGCTTTCACTTGACATAGGCTTGTCATCTTGAGTTATTGACTTGCCACGCCTAGCTTCAAGCTTCTTGCGCACTTCAAGCGCCATACTTTCAGTAATGGGATAAGTAGCAACCATCCAAATAGCAAGCACTGAACAAAGTACAGGCACTAGCACATCAGCTAAACGCATGTAGAACAAAGTATCGGCTGCTTGGGCTCCGCCGAGGGCAACATCAAAGCCTGTGGCATTAAGCAAGAAGCCCCCTGCAGCCATCGCAGCGGCCATACCGAGTTTAACAACCCACCAGAATATTGAGCCAAACATACCTTCGCGGCGTTCACCAGTTTCCAATTCATCAAGGTCACATACATCAGCAACCATAGAACCCATCAGCGTAAATAATCCGCCTAAACCAAACGCAAAAAATATTGGTGGAATGAGCACTAACTGTGGATTATCAGGGGTAAAACAAATCCATTTCAACGCATAACCGAAGATAGATATAGCGATGGTAATGAAAAAGGCTTTTTGTTTACCCCACATAGTTGACATTTTAGTGACAATAAAAATAGAGCAGGAGGTGGCAATAAATGACACAGTACCAGCCCAACCAACATACTCAGCACCTAAGGCCTGATCACCACCAAAAACATAATAAATAATGACATAACTTTGGAAGGCAGCAACCATCATAAAACCGTTAAATACGAGAAAGGTTGCCCCGCATAGTTTAAGAAATGGCTTAAATTTAATGGTAATCAAAAAGCCTTTAAAGAAATCAGTCACTGCAGCTTTCATGCCTTTGGGCTGTGGTGGGCTAGTGATAAGGTCTTTTGACGTTAGGATTGGCGTAAAACGTTCTGAGAGGAATATTGCCGGTAAAATACCAATAAAAATGGTAAAGAGACCAATGATAACGGCTAACCAACCGGCACCTTCAATCATATCGCTAAAAAGCGTTTCATTTTGCATAAACAATAAAAACCAGGGTGCTACTAGCCAGGCAAATTGACCCATAAAGTTTTGCACGGCCATAATGCGGGTACGCTCGTGGTAATCGGGTGTTAGCTCATAACCTAAAGCCACCCATGGCGTAGCAAAAATAGTGTAAGCAAGATAAAAAATGGTTGAGCCGATCAAGAAGAACCAAAAGTAAAAATTTTCACTCTGGTCTCTGGGCAATTGCCATAACATGGCAAAAACAATACCCGATACAATTGCACCAACAAATATATAGGGCCGACGTCGGCCCCATTTTGATTTAGTATGATCTGAAATATAGCCCATTAGTGGGTCGGTAAAGGCATCGATAAAACGCGGTAAAGCACCCAATAATCCTACCAGGGCAGGGTTCATGCCTAGTCCTAAGTTAAGCACAATTGCCATGGTGACCATGGCCGCACCGAGTAAATTATTGACAAAGGCGCCTAAGCCGTAAATTAATTTTTGCGCCAGTGATATTTTATCTTTTGCTGCAGTTTGCTGATGTGTATTTTCATTCATATTTTGCTTACCGTGAAAATTAATGCTGAAAGAGATAGAGGTCTTTTCAAACTATTGAGTGAAATGTAGCTAATTTGTTAAGAAATCACAGTAACTAATTGCCGATCTTAAACAATTGAAAAGCGGTGAGTTGGTCAAATATGAGCGATGAGAGGGTAAAAACATAACGCTAACTTGTTCTGGCTGAAATAAGCAGAATGATATAAAAATTAAATATTAGTAACTGGCGGCTAAGACTAAGATGGTTGAGCTCATTTATTACTTTAGCAACTAATGTTGTGTGGCAGGGCTAATAATTAGCAGGGTTTACTGTTATTTTTACTTTTTTATGATTTTAATTGATTCCATTTCATCCTTAATAACCACCCAACTCAGCGCATTTCTATTGCTAAAGTTTATTGGGAGTAATAGCTTATTTCTACTCTTGAAGAGGTGATTTATTCATCTTAGCTCAAGATATTTATAGCATATAACAACAAATAACAGCGCTAGCTTGCATAGCAAAAACTATGCAAACCCTTTCAGTTTCAACCTTCTGCTTAACGGACCTTTTAAATGAAAAGGTAAGTTAAACTGTATAATTGGAAGCGCTTCCAAAAGACGTGTTTACTAAGGATAACACCTGATGAATTTAAATAATAAAAGACAGTTTAGGAAAAACCTGATCATCATAGGCTTAGGACTTGCATTATCAGCATGTGGTAGTGAAAGCGCTGAAGAGATTATTGAAAATATTGAAGTCCCACAAAATTCAGCGCCTACTATTAGCAGCTCAGCGACTGTTACTGTCGAAGCTGGCAGTGAATACAGTTATAGCTTAGATGCAGCAGATACTGACGGTGATACCTTGACCTTATCAGCTTCAAGTTTACCTGCTTGGTTGTCTTTTGATGAGGCAACAGGGGTTTTAAGTGGTACACCATCTGATAGTGATGTTGGCGATCATGATATTACCCTTACCGTCAGTGATGGCACTGATGAAATCACCCAAACGTTTACTATTGCAGTTACTTTACCCGTCGTTACGCCACCCGTTAATAATGAACCAGTCATTACTAGCACGGCTGGTGAAGCAGTGGTAGAAGGTTCAGCATATAGCTATACCTTAACAGCCACCGATACTGATGATGATAGCCTTACCATGGCAGCGAAAACTAAACCTGATTGGTTATCTTTTGATGATGAAACTGGTGTGTTAATGGGTACTCCAGCAGCTAGCGATGTTGGTAACTATAATATTGTTCTTACTGTAACTGACGGTACTGACGAAGTGACTGACAGCTTTACTATTACTGTAAGTGCTTTGGTTGTTGACAATAATGCGCCAGTAGTTACTAGTACCGCTATTGTAGTCGCTGAAGCTGGCTCAGATTATAGTTATACCCTAATTGCAACCGATGCTGATGATGATAGCATTACTATGGAAGCAACCACCTTACCAGAGTGGTTATCTTTTGATGAAGACACAGGTATTTTATCTGGCATCCCAGCGGCTGGTAATATAGGTGACCATGCTGTTGTTATTACTGTTTCAGATAACACTATTGATGTGACTGATAGCTTTACTATTACCGTCTCAGACAATGCGTCGGTCGTAGGTGAAACTCCGCGTGATGCAAGTGAAGCGTCCTTTATCATTTCTGATGGTCTTAATGATTGGGAATCATGGATAGAAACTAATGGTTCTTCACAGGTTATTGTTGATGACAATGCAGCTTATGACAATGTTAATGAAGTGACTATTACGGCGAGCGGATTTGTTGCAGGCTATCGCCCTGTGGCAGACGTTGGCGTACCAATTGATATGAGTGCTTTCGTAAGTACAGGTACCTTTGAATTTGATCTTAAAGTGACCACAGCACCGGCAGGAACAGACGAATGGTTCCTTAAAATAGAAGGTGGTGCGGGTACTCTTAATGATTACAGTATCTTTAAAGATAACGGCGACCATAGTGCTATTGAACTGGACGTTTGGCAGCACTATAGCTTCAATTTAAGTGACTTAGCAGGTCTTGACCTTACTGCAATTAATAACGTCATGTTATTCCCTGCTTGGGGAAGTAATAGTGGTGCAGTTTACCAATTAGATAACTTTGCTTTTTACCCTAATGGCGCTCTAGAAAAAGAACAGAGTACCCCTGGTGAATCCGGCGACGGTGCAACAACAACTGTTGCTGCAGGTGTTGATTTTGAAGGCCCACAATTAACGTGGGAGTCATTTGATACTGATAAAGTTCAGTATGTTGCTAACCCTGTTACCACAGGAATAAATACTTCTGCTACCGTCGCTTTATTTGATGTTCTTCAAGATAATGGCGAGTGGATTGGCGCATTAACTCAAGGTATTACTAGTTTTGAGTTAGACACAACTAACTGTCTTGTTAAAATGGATGTTTACAAAGACACCATTAGTGAAGTTCATGTGAAATTTCAAAAAAATAATGGTGTTAATGGTGATGGTATCATGTGGGGTTCTCATGGCTCAGTTGGGGTAGCTAATACCGTAGTGAACCAATGGGAGACCTTAACTTTTGATACTTGTCATTGGGTTGGTCTACCTGAAACTGATAATATTGGTGCTTTGGCGATATTTCCTGATAAAACAGCTGGCAGAAGCCAAGATACTATGAACTACATTGACAACATCATGTTCACTGGCGGAGTCGTTGTTGAGCCACCAACAGGCGAGTTAGTGGTTGATGGTGGTTTCGATAGTGGTGCTGGAAGCTGGACTGGCGCTAACATTATTACCGAAGGTGACAACAACGTTTATTTCGCGTCGGTTGCTACAGCCGCTAATCCTTGGGACGTTAACTTAAGCCAAGTGATGACGCTTGTGCCAGGTCAAACTTATACGTTAACGTTTAGAGCAAAAGGAGACAGTCGTACGATTATTGCGGGTCTTGGTGAAAACCATGGTCCTTGGGCTGCTAAAACCGAGATATTAACGTTAACCGCAGATTGGACGACTTACACTTATACCTTTACGATTGATTTTGGTGATGATAATAGCCGAGTATTGTTTGATATGGGCGATCAAGTGGGTGATGTATACCTCGATGATATTAGTGTAACTGTCGTTGATTAAAGTGATACTAAATTAGAATCAGTACTTTAGATTAACTTGCTGACTTTAAATGCCTTTAAACATCTGTTTAAAGGCATTTTTTATGAAAGCTGGTAAGTGATGAACTGGGAATCTCGATGTCATAGATGGTAAACGGGTTATATTTTCCTTGCGCAGCTGGCAAACAGACAGGTTGAAAGTCGCCTTGGTATTCCCTTGGTAAGCGTCGGATAGTGCTAACCCTAGGGTTCTTATGAGTAAACATCAGTCTCACCCTCGCTCTCACCCTTAAACTAAATCGGCTAAATAGGGCTGC
The DNA here is from genome assembly GCF_000378625.1 of Colwellia piezophila ATCC BAA-637. Taxonomy (GTDB): domain Bacteria; phylum Pseudomonadota; class Gammaproteobacteria; order Enterobacterales; family Alteromonadaceae; genus Colwellia; species Colwellia piezophila. The sequence goes on from NZ_KB905160.1 coordinate 648,845, forward strand.
TCTACTCGGTAACATAAGCAGGAAATTTATGAAAAAGATAAATATTTTTAAGAATATAGCTGTTGGCCTCATTATTGTAATAATGAGTACTATCACCTTGTTTTTTATTGCTCAAGCAAAAGAATCAAATCATCCAGCAAGTAACAATAAATCATGGCAACTGGTGTGGTCAGACGAATTTGACGGCCATGATATTGATGGCAATAAATGGAGCCATGTGGTTGATTGTTATGGCGGCGGCAATAATGAGCAGCAATGTTATACCGACCGACAACAAAATTCTTTTGTCAAAGATGGTTTGCTCAACATTATTGCTCAACGTGAAGATTTTGTTGGCTCGGCCAACGCTGATGGCAGTATGAGCCGTACCACGACCTTACCCTATACCTCCTCAAAGTTACGCACCATGAATAAAGGCGACTGGCTATACGGTCGCTTCGAAATTCGGGCGAAATTGCCATACGGGCAGGGCACATGGCCAGCCATTTGGATGTTACCCACGGATTATGTTTATGGCGGCTGGGCTGCCTCGGGTGAAATAGATATTGTTGAGGCGGCAAATTTAAAAACGCCTTCAGGCGCAGTTGACGCTATTAAAAATGAATTAGAGTCACGTATTCATGGCACCTTGCATTTTGGTGAGGCTTGGCCAAACAATGTGCATTCAGGTACCGCTTATAAATTTGCAGCAACGATGAATCCAGCCGATTCGTTTCATACCTATGCCATTGAGTGGCAAGAGGGGGAAATTCGCTGGTACGTAGATGACATTCACTATGCAACACAAAGAAAGTCAGGTTGGTATAGTAAGTACTTACTAAATGATGAGTTAGTGGTTGGCGAAGGCAGTGCTCCTTATGATCAAAAATTTCACCTTATTTTAAATCTTGCCGTCGGTGGCGCTTGGGCGAGCGGTGCTAATAATAAGGGCATTGATGAAGCCGCTTATCCGCAAAAATTGCAAATCGATTATGTCCGCGTTTATCAATGCAATTTATCTGTTAACACAGGAGCAGGCTGCGAAACCATTGGCGAAAATGCTGAATTGGTTAAAGGCCATAAAATTATTACTCCTGATAAGACCTTGGCCCTTGGCGCCAATTTCGACTTATACCAATCAGCGCTAAATGAAGTATTAGTATTCAATCTCTATGATCCCGGTAACTCAATTAGTTACCATGAAGTAACCACTGAAAATGGTCGTGCACTTAGCATTAAGCAACAAGGTGATAACGGCAATATTGCTCTACAATATCCTGCTCATGCCGATTTAAGTCATTTATTTGAAAAAGGGCAATTAGTTTTTGATGTTAAAATAAAATCTCGTGAAACTAACAGTAAATTATTGGTGAAACTGGGTAGTGGTTGGCCTATGGTGAGTGATGTAGAATTACCTCACCATAAAATAGGCCAATGGCAACAAGTTCGCTTGAATATTGCAGAGCTTATAAATAGTGGTAATAGTAAGCACACTGATCCGTTGATGAAAGCGGTGATAAATAATATTCATAGTTTGTTTGTGGTTGAGCCGAAAGGGCCGATGGAATTGTTATTAAAGAATATCCGTTTTGAAAACAGACCATAGTTAGTATTTTATTTTACTAACAGGACACTAATACAGACTGGTGAATAACGGGGGTACATGCCCCCGTTCAACGGCGTCTTTTATCTCTGTCTCAATCAAGCCAAAGCTGCTTTATCTCAAAATAAACATCTCGAAATTCAGTGCTGTACCAATCACCAGAGGTTTTTAGTTTTACAAGACCAAACCATTCTTCAATATCATTTGGATCTTGGCTGTATGAATCTTGTAAACCAAACTTCCACCAGGCATCTAAATACTCATGAATAACAACACCAGTTATCGGCATTGAAGCGCTGTGAATATCATTTAAGTTTTGCAATAACCCATTTGTTTGATCTGCAACGGTATTGCCACCATAACCGTAATTGGGCGCACCCACTCGATAAGCATTTGGCGAGACACTTAAACCGGTTTCAGTGATTAACAGAGGCAACTTTGGATAACGCGGTTTTAGCCTGTCTAACACGGATAAATACTGATATTAGTAACAAGCATAAGAGGTTATATAGAGCACCGCCACTGCTTTTTTCTGGTTCATCTATTACATTATCTCCAGGGGTAACGACTTGGTTTTGTGCGATGCTAAACTGAATACTGCTTGAGGTTGACTGTGCTGGCAAACCATTGTCAGTTACCGTGACTTCAATTTTGTGGGAACTGCCTCCGATCATAGTTGCGGGGTCAAAACTTAGTCTTTCATTGGTAATGCTCGGGGAGGGGATGGCACCACCGATAAGCCAAGAGTAACTGAGGCTATCGTCAATATTGTCATCCAAGGCGACAGCGGTAATTTCAACCATGCCATCATTAAGCGCTATTTTTGAAACTGCAACATTGTTTTGTTTGATGGTTAACATTACTGTTGGCGCTATATTATCTTCATCGACAAGGCAACCAACCGTGTTAACTGCCTCGTTGGCAGCTGTATTTGGACATTGATCAATATCATCGCTAATACCGTCATTATCTTCATCTAGAGCAACTAAAGTACAACCAACATTATCAACAGCCTCGTCTGCTGGCGTATTTAGACATTGATCAATATCGTCAGTAATACCGTCGTTATCTGCATCTTCAAGGGAGGGCAGACAGTTAACCGTCGGATCATTTGGACATTGAACAGTGTCATCTATAGGGCAGCCAACACTATCAACTAGCTCGCCTTCAGGAGTATTGGCGCATTGATCGATATCATTGGCGATACCATCAATATCATCGTCAGCAAAGACAACTGGGGTACTTTCATTACATTGTTTGGCATCATTTTGATTGGTTGCAGTGCAATGAGCTAGGTAATCAACTTCCATAGTGGCTTTGCTGAGGTTAGCATCAATGTTGCCGCCTAAGTTGCCACCCATAGCTACATTTAGCAAAACAAACATCGGTTCTTTGTATTGGGGGCAGTTTGATACGTTATGTGAGGTAACTAAGGTATCGTCCATGTAAAAGGAAATGTTGTTTTCATCCCATTCAATGGCATAGTTATGCCAGTCAAGCACGTCACTAGCCCCCTTTGGATAAGCGAATCTGACTTCTTGTCCGCAACTCGCGCCACCGGTATTAAAAAAATTGGTGATATAAGTTGCTGGATTATTGGAGAACCATTCCCAAACGTCAATTTCACCTGCACCTGGATTTGGCCAGTGGATAGTGTCGTTATCATTTTTTTTAGGGCTTTCGGCAATACGGTTTTCTAACATCCAAAATGCTGGCCAAGTGCCACCCTCTAAATTATGAAAACGAAGTCGAGACTCGATACGACCGTATAGAAATTCTCGTTTGTCTTTGCCGTTAATTCTGCCTGAAGTCCAGCTTCTTGCTTGATTATTTAAGCCGGTACAATTAACTTGCTGCTTGCGAGCAATTATTTTTAAAGTACCGTCTGAGACATCAAAATTTTTATTCACTGAGCTATCATCATCGGTATAACATTGAACTTCGTTATTATAGTTGGCATCAATTTGCGCGGTCCAATTTTGCCAATTTACGCCAGTACCATCAAACTTATCAATAAAAGTAACTTCCCAACCAGCAAGTGCCGATGTCGACATCAGTAAACTCGATAAACAAAAGACTAATTTACTTTTTTTCTTGATGTTGTCTTTTATCGTAGCAATAAGTGTTTTGTCATTACTATTGCCTAACTTATTTATTTTATTCATATTAAATCTCATACATCTTAAATTTCATATTTCTTGAAAAACTGCTAATAGTGATAACTAATTATGTTTACTTATAGCTATCACTAAAAGCGTGTTTATAACGAGCGTAAAAAGCTTAATAGTGCCGATTTTTCTGAGTCAGAAAGTGCTTTATACAAGGTGGTAGAATTTTCTGATTCACCGCCATGCCATAAAATAGCTTCTTCTATGCTTCTAGCACGGCCATCATGTAAGTAAGCGTGATGTGGAGTACAAACTTCATTGCCTTCGCCACCAATAAAGTTTTCAACTCCACCAGTAACACACGCGGCTAAACCAAGGCCCCAAAGTGGTGTAGTACGCCATTCACTACCACTGGCTAAACCTTCACCTAAGTTATCAGCAAGGCCTTCGCCCATGTCGTGAAGTAACATATCAGAATACGGATGTATGGTTTGATTACGTACTTCTGCCAGAGGATGGAATTCACTGGTTTGGAAGGTTTTGGTATGACAGTCGACACAGCCAATTTCTTCAAATTTGGCACTACCAGCAAGTATTTGAGTATCTTCGACGCCCGCTTTCCATACACGCTGAGGACGTACACCTAAGGTAGAAATATAAGTGACCAAATCATTGAGGTTATCTTCAGGCATTATTGGCTTAGACCCTCCACAATTAGCTTGTTCAGCACCACAATCAAGGTTAGGTAATACCGAGGTACGAACACCAATATCGGTATTTAATGCACCAGCAACTTGATGACGAACACTTGAAGTAGCCGCTTTCCAACCAAAACGTCCTAGTCGGGTTAAGTCGCCATTTTCAGGATCAATCGTTTTGTTGGCCACACCTGATATGCCGTTATCATCAGCATCCTCTGGATCGGCTAGGGCGATTATATCTACTTCAGGAATTGCTTCCAGCAAACCTAAACCAACTAATCTTGGAGCGATTCGCGCCGAGAATGTTGCGGGCCTTGTACCACTAAATTGATAGTTAGGTCTACGTAAACCATTGCTTAATTCAATCCAAGCAGCAAGCGAGACATTTCCTTCACCACCACTACCATTTGGTTGTAAAACACGACCAATAGCTGGATCAGGGTTGCCATCAGCATCACCTACTTTAAATACCCAGCGATCTAGCAGTTCACCATTTTCAGCAACGGGAGCACCACCATTTCTTGCGTGACAATCTACACAACTCTCGTTGACATAACGCACACCTGACAAGCCGACGTTGTCATCAAAAACACCATTGTCAGCATCTTCATCATGCGTACCATCGACAAAAGACGAGTGGTGGACACGGCGACCTAAAAGGAACGTTTGAGCGTTGTCATAACCTAAATTAGTCGCCATTTGCATGAAATGATTATCAGGCTCATCGGTATATTGATAGTGTAAGCTTGTATTGCCACCTAACCAATATTGCTCAGGTATTTTTGCACTGTCTTCCGGGTATGGTCCAGAGATTTCTGTATACCATGGCACTATGCCTTCACCGACAATATAGAGGAAGGTTGTGCCGTAGTAGTTAGATTGGCCGCGCGGAAGACCCGGGGCACTAAATTGACTTACCTCAAATTCCATTTCATCGCCGATGCGAATTTCGCGACCTAGGCGAGTATTCTCATTACTGGTTTTTTGATAGTTGTAATAGGTGACACCATCTATCACCTCAGTACCCATAAATTGCATAATGCCATTACTGGCATATTGAGCAACAGTGGTAAATCCTTGGTACCACCAACGGTTTTCTGCTTCTCTATCACTTAAAGGGAATATAGTACGGACATTCATTTCAATGGTATCGCCACCTTTCGCCACGTAATCAATAATTTCGATATTGCTGGCACGGTTCTCGAAATAAAACTTAACGTAGTGATCGTAACTTTGAAATTGATCTTCTTTTGCGTGGCGAGTACGTGGACGATCACTAAAACGTGTGATCAAGGTGTCTTCAGTTTCCACCTGAGTATCTGGCTCTAATAGGGTAGATGCATTATATAACGCCGTTATATCACCTAAAACTCCATAAGGTACCAGCCACCAAACACCGTGTAGGCCTTCACCATTGCTATCACCCGCTTGAGTATCTCCTGCATAGAAATACAAAGGGCGGCCGTTATGGGCTGCTTGTAAGCTTCCATCGTTTCTCGTTATGGTGCTTAAGCCATTTACGCCAGAAGCTTCAACATCATCTACCAGTACAGGAGGCCATGATGTAACGCAACCTTCGTTACATACACTCGCTTCTGGAGTCGCTAAGTCATTATCAAATACATACAAGGTAAAACCCGGTTCAGCAGAGTCTGCGCCGCCAGTTAAACGTTCATTTGCATAAGAAACTTCCTGGTTGACCGAAATGATTTCACAGCCTAGAGCATTTACTAAAGTACCTTCAGGCGTGTCTGGGCAACTATCTAAGTCGTTGGCAATGCCATCGTTATCGTCATCAATAAGACTGACAATTTGCAGCCAGTTGATATTAAATGAGCCTGAGTTGACAACAAGACGTAAAGTATGGGAACTGGTAGCATCGGCGATGGCAAAAGAATTAACGTTATGGGTGACATATGTCTGCCAACCGCCGGTACTATTAACGCTATCACTGCCAATGGTATTACCATTTATTGATAGGGTATATTGACCACCACCGGACTGTGATGCTACTCGGGTATTAATTGTATAAGTACCTGCTTCTAGGGTAACCGCATACTCTAACCATTCACTCGCTTGGGTGTAACCAATATTATAACCACCGCCTTCATCGGTAGTAACTTCGATATCGACTGAATCATTTCGATAATTAGCACCGCCGTCATTGGCAGGGGTAGTATCAAAGTAGTTAATGTAATCTTCTGCTTGAATGGTTATATCAACCACTTGAACAATTATTTCACAGCCTTTTTGATCTACCGATTTACCTGCTGCTGTGTCAGGGCATTCATCAACATCATCAGCAACGCCATCGTTATCGGCATCTGCAATGATTGCACAACCAGTGTCATCTACTTCAGCGTATTGTGCTGTGTTAGGGCAGGCGTCAACATTATCAGCAATACCATCGTTATCGGTATCGCTATCTATAACGTCAATAATAATACAGCCAGTGCTATCAACTAATGCGTTAGCGACAGTGTTGGGACAACTATCAACACTATCAGAAATACCATCGTTATCGGCATCTTTATCTATAACGTCAATGATAATACAGCCAGTGTTATCAACTAATGCGTTAGCGACAGTGTTGGGACAACTATCAACACTATCAACAATGCCATCACCATCGAAGTCATTATTAATGACTTCGCCTTCACTTTCAGAATCGCCACAAGCACTTAGTGACGCCAGTAATAGTATGAGCAATATTTTTTTTGTCTGTGTATAAATGGGTAAATAGATCATCTTAGCTCTCATTTTATTTTTATATGTCGTTACTTTTTAGGAAGCGCTTCCAATTTTTTTGTTATAAATTAGTGTTGTTGTCGGTTAATGTCGTAATAAATATTTATTGTTATCGGGTTAATTAATTTAAATTAAGTTAAGGTAGCTTAAGATAACTAGCCTGTTTTCATTGGCGCTAAGCCATATTGTCGAATTTGAGCCAGTAATTGACGATGCTGAGGTAAGTGCTGTAAATATTTTGTCGTTACGGCTTGATTGCGGGTGAAATTTTTCATTGCCAAAGCATTTTCTTCATTTGAAGACAAATGTTTGCTTTGGGTGTTAAAACCCATGCCGGCCAGAATGTACTGGTAACTGGCACTGCTGAATATTTCATTGCTGCGCTCTGAATCATGGTGCCAAGGATAATGATGTTGCCATAAAGCTAAAGACTCTTGTAATGACTCTGGAATTGATTCTGGCTGACGATTTTCAAGCCAAAACTCATTGTCAGTACGTTTACTTAACACATAGTGAAGTTTGAGAAAGTCTATTATGCGCGCCCAACGGTAAGTAAAAGCCTCATTAAATCGTTTGGCAATAATATCCATAGTGCTTCGTGTGGCAGGCAGTTGATCACAAAGCCATTCGGCGGATAACTCTACTTGCACCAAAGATGACGCTTCTAAAGGCTCTAAAAAACCGGCAGAAAGGCCAATAGCGATACAGTTTTTTTCCCAAGGGTGGGCTCGGTGACCGGCCTTAATTTTGATTTTTTTAATATCGACTTGGGCACTATCTTTCCCCAGGTAATTCATCAATTGAGCTTCAGCCTCTATTTCGCTAGTGTGGCGACTAGAATAAACATAACCTATGCCACGACGACTCTGTAGCCCTATATCCCAAATCCAACCTGCGGGCATTGCGGTCGATTGTGTGGTCGTTGCAATTGGACTTTGCTCATCTTGATAGGGCAGTTGAACCGCTAAGGCATGATCAACAAATAAGGTATCGTGTTGCTCAATAAAAGGCACTTTATAGTGTCCGCCCAGTAATATACTGGCAAAACCGCTGCAATCAATAAATAAGTCGCCACTAATATCGCCATTAACTTTAGTGGTAACTGAGGCTATATCACCATTTTGTGCTGAGTTAACCTTAATTACATCATCAACAAGGTGTTTTATCGAAAACTTTTTCAAGCAATGTTTTTGTAATAAAGTCGCAAACTTTGCTGCATTTAAATGGTAACCGTAATTTGCCACCGAGGCATATTCTGGGGTGGTAATTTGTTTTGGCGCTAAACCTTGTTCACATAACTTTTGTTGAAAACTTACCGCATTTGAAAAGCTAAGGCTTTGACCTACGGCTTGCCAGTGCGGCAATAAATTGCAGTTAGCGAAATCTTGTGGCAGTTCAAAGGGGTGGTAAAAAGAGTCAGATTTTTCGCCGGTAAGCCAACCATTAAATTTTGAACCTTGCTTAAAGGTCGCATCACATTCGATAATAAATTCAGCTTCTGATATGCCAATGCTTTTTAGAGTGTTGCGCATTGAAGGCCAGGTGCCTTCGCCAACTCCAACAGGTTTTACTGACGCCGACTCAATGAGTGTTATGGAAATATTTGCTTGCGGCTGACTTTGATGTTTGGCGGCTAATCGACTTGCCACCATCCAGCCTGCAGTACCACCACCGACAATAACGATGTTTTTTATCTGATTTTCCATATAAGAGCCTATTTATTATCAATGCATTGGCTTAAATACAAAGTAATGTGTTTTTTATTAAAAAATCATTACTTTGTATTCGTTTGGGAAAAAATTCGGTTTAAGACGTTTGAATGAAATATGACTTAAACCGAATGTTTGGTTTTTCTATTCTATTCTGTTCTCTACTGTTATGTGATGCTTAGTGTCTGGGTAGCAAAAAAAATTTCGCTAGCTACCCTGACAAGCACTTTATTTTTCGCCAATACGCACGTTATCTACTTGATAAGTTGCACCATTGCCGGAACCCCAAGCAGGGAATATCATGAAGACATCAATACCGCTAGGATCGATACCAGCAGCAACAACATCCGCTAAGTCGAAGCTATAATGTTGCCATACACCAAGCTCTGGCGCGGCATGACCTTCATTATTCGTAGATAAAGCTAACTCAAGAGCTTGCCCTAGAGCGCCATTTTCAGTGCCACCGTTACTTTCAACTTTAATATTCCACACCACATCACCCGGGGAGGCAATTAATTTAAGGTCAAACTCGATAATCCCAGTGCTAGCAATAGTTGAGGCATCAAAAATACTACCATTGTCACGTCCCATGAAACCCTTAACCGTTGCCTGAGCACCGATACTGAATTCTACGACAGCGCCATATTCATCATCTGCTATAACGACTGCTGGTGTAGAGCCAGCGCAACAATCCCAAGCCGGCCAGGCTGGATTTATCGCGTTATTAAACATCATTAGCTCAACACCCGTGGTAGGGGGAACTTCAGGGCTTTCATTAGGATCACTAATTATCACATTATCAACGCGATAGACAGCACCAGAGCCCTTGCCCCACTCAGGAAAGATCATCAATAGATCAATGCCACTGGGATCAATTCCCGCCTCAACGAGATCAGCCATGTCAAAAGTATAATGTTGCCAAACATCGAGTTCTGGCGCGGTATGACCTTCGTTACTTGCTGAAAGACTTAATTCGACATCTTGACCTGGAGCGCCATTTTGAGTGCCGGTATTACTTTCAACTTTGAAACTCCAAGGCACATCACCCGGAGAGCTCATTAGTTTCAAGTCAAATTCGATTGTACCTGTACTAGCAATGAGAGAGCCATCAAAAATCTTGTCAACGTCACGGCCGGAGAAACCCATAACCGTATCGGTAGCACCTATGATGAATTCAATAACGTCACCATAGCCTGCTTCATCAGTAACAACAGCAGGTGTGGTACCACCACAGCAATCCCATGCCGGCCAAGCATTATTTTCAGCATCTTCAAAGGCAACAAGTTTAGGTAAACCCGTAGCAGGGCCATTAGCAGGTCTGCTGATAATGAAATTATCTACTCTAAATTTTGCCCCGTCACCTTGGCCCCATTCAGGGAAAATCATCATGACATCAATTCGACTAGGGTCTAAGTTAAGCGCTACTAGGTCTGTAATGTTAAAGGTGTAATGTTGCCAAGTATCCAACTCTGGCGTGATATGGGCTTCAACACTACTGGATAAACTTAAAATAGCTTCAGTACCTGCACCAGATGCTATACCTTCATCGCTCTCTATTTTAAAGTACCAAGGCACAACGGTTGCTGGAGCGGTAATCATTTTCAGATCAAATTCAATGGTACCGGTGGCAACATGGTTTGAGGCATTAAAGGCTTTACCGTCTTCTACACCATGAGCAGCGCGAGTAGTAAAACCAACAACAGTTTGACCGGTAATAACAAACTCCATTACCGCATCATAGTCTGGATCTTCATCAGTCGTCGCCATGGGTGATGATACGCCACTGTCATCCCATGCAGCCCAGCCATCAGCCATTTCATCAATAAACACATTTAATGGTGGAGCAGGAGCATTGGGGTCTAAAGGTGGCTCTGGTGGACTAGGAGCTTTACCTGGTACTAATGCACCATCAGGTCTGTCTTCACTGGCCTCTTCATCATAACCAGCACGAATAGTGGCACAGCCTTCACCAGTTAGTGGCGCAATATCACATTGATAAACTCGTACATAATCCACTAACATGGTATTGCCATCAATAAATGCAGAAGCATCAATACCGGTATTATTAACCGCTTCGGCCCATGAACCACCCACAGCAAAGTTTAAAATCATAAAGAAATTTTTGTCAAAAGGAGAATTGTCCCAAGCATTAGACTGTTCACCTGTGGCAATGTCGTAGTTATCAGGAGTGTACCAACCTCGATGAACAAGTTTAGGGTCCAAGTCACCAGTGAACTTTAATTTGGTTTCTGATTTACGCTGTGTTTGATAAAGGTACCCGTCTACATACCAACGTATTTCCCCTTCTTGCCATTCAATAGCATAAATATGAAAATCATCCGCTGGATTGGCATCATTTGGCAGTAAATAAGCTGCGCCTGAGTTTTGACTTTTTTCTGAGCCTACTGACTTGCCATAATGTAAGGTACCGTGAATATAAGCCTCTGACGCGCCATATTTAGGAGCTGCTTTTAGGTTAACTGCTTCAACAACATCGAGTTCGCCTGAACGTGGCCAGCCACCATAAGTGCTGTCTGTTGGCATCATCCAAAACGCTGGATGAGTGCCTTGGCCTGCAGGTAATTGTGCTCTTATTTCAAAGCGGCCATAAGTAAAGTCGCCTTTCATTCGAGTGTTCATTCGGGCTGAGGTGTAATCTTTCGATAAGGCTTCATCGGTATTGGGCAATACCACAATATTTAAGTTACCCTCACTAACAAAAGAGTTCTCAGCGCTGTCGGTGTAACATTGTTGTTCTTGGTTACCACCACCACTGCAATTAACTTCATGGGTCCATTTGCTGGAGTCTATCTCTGTACCATCAAATTCGTCTTGCCAAATCAAGCGCCAATCCGGTGATGGCAAGGTAGTGTCAACGGCGTTTTTATCGGTATATGTTTCTGAGCCATTGTCACCACATCCTACTAGTCCTACCAATAGTGCGATGGCAGACAGTTTAGATAAAGTGTTTCTCTTATCTTTCATTTAATTCATCCCCTACGTTTAGCATTTTTAAATATCGACATATTTATTGCCAATCATAAATCGTTGTTCTGCCTTTAAATAAGCGGTCTAATTCTATTTAAAGTCTTATTATTTTTTTAACCCATTCATTGGAAGCGCTTTCAATTTAATATGAAAGCGCTTCCAGTTCAAGCGGAAAAAACAATTATTTGTTGGTTATTTGCCAAGTGTTTGCTTGTTATTTGTACTTTATTGTCATTATTTAATTAATCAGTATTGGTTGTTTATTGCTTTGAATGCGTTATTCACGGGCTACTTAAGGTTTGAGTTGCAATATTTTTACACTAATCACTCTGTAGCGATCTATAAATCACCATTATGTTAAAAATAATTGCCAAAATAGATTGCTATTTTTTGTACAAACGGATACGTTTGATTACACATGGAAGCGCTTCCAATGTTTTATTTAACATTGGTCTAGGAAGCGCTTCATTTTTTTAACCCTAATGATGGAAGCGCTTCCAAGAAAGCTGAAATAAATTGAAAGCAAAATAAAAACTATATCTCTAGGGGATTTATGAAACATATAAGATTTAATAAAACTCGACTAGCATTATCAATGTCAATGATTCTTGGCACTGTTGCTACACTGCCAGCCTTAGCTGAAGAAGCTGAGACTAGCGCTGCTGTTGAAGTTGAGAAAAAATTAGAAGTGATTGAGGTCACGGGTATTCGTGGCAGTTTAGTAAAATCGATGGATATTAAACGCATGAACCATGGTGTGGTTGATGCAATTTCTGCAGAAGAAATGGGTAAGTTTCCAGATACTAACTTAGCCGAGTCTTTACAAAGAATTACCGGCGTGGCGATTAGTCGTACCAATGGTGAAGGTAGTCAAATTACCGTCCGTGGTTTTGGTCCGGACTTTAACTTAATCACCCTTAATGGTCGTCAAATGCCAGGTACCGGTAATACTCGCTCTTATAATCTAGAGAATGTATCGCCTAATGGTGTTAGCGAGCTTAGGGTAATGAAAACCTCAAGGGCCGAATTGCCAAGCGGTGGTTTAGGTGCGGTAGTTGATATTAAAACCGCTAGACCTTTTGATAACGCCGGTTTTAATTTTTCGGCAACGGGTAAAGCGTTAGCGGATACTTCGAACGAAGAAGGCAGTGATGTTACCCCTGAAATTTCTCTATTGATCAGTGATACTTTTGCCGACGATATGTTTGGTATTGGTTTAAATTATTCATACCAAGAAAGAGATTGGCAAGAACAACGTGCCGGTATTGGTGGTTGGAAAGCTGATTTAGGTTTTGGCAATGCCACGGGCGATAAAGCCATTGATAGACGGACGGGTGGTTGTGATGTTGTTAATGATACCTTACCAATGCAAATTAATGACCCAGCTTATACTGGTGAAGCACCTTTTCCACAAATAAATAATCCAGATAGAGTTGCCGGTTGTCATCACTATTCACCACAAGGTTTTGGTAATACAATCCGTGATGCTGAACGTGAAAGAACCAATGCGCAATTAACTTTGCAATTTGCGCCGACTGATAATTTTATTGCTACCCTTGATTATACTTATAATAAAACCTTAACAGCGACCAAAGAAATTAGTTTTGGTCAATGGTTTAATGCCGGTGCGGGTCTTAATTCTTATGAAATAGATGAGAATGGTACAGTTGTTAAATTTAATGAAGCAGGTGGTGATTATTCCCTTTTATCAAGAAAGAGTACTCAACTGGTTGAAGCTAAATCATTAGGTTTAAACCTTGATTGGCAGGCAAGTGATAGCTTAAGTTTTTCATTAGATTATCATGACTCAACCAATGTAAGTGATTCAGGGGCAGATAAAGGCAGTGGTTCAAACCCTTTCCTTATTTTTGGTTTAAACAATCTAGTCTCAAAAACCTATGATTTCACTTCAGGCGATATTCCACAGCAAACTAACCATTGGCCTGACAACTCACTTGAAGGTGATGTTAATGAAATAGATTTCACCTTTGGTCGTTTTGATACCGGTTATGGTGAGGCTGCCGTTGAGCAATTACAACTTCATGGTGAATGGATTAGTGATTTTGATGGCCCATTAGTTAATATTAAATTTGGTCTTGCTCGCACAGAACAAAAAATTGGCGGCTGGGGTGCGGGTGTTGATCAACAAGGTCCAAATGGCTATGCGGGTAATCAAGATGTTTTCCCTGCTAGCATGTTTACCTTAAAGCATACCGATGGATTCTTAGATGAATTTGATGGTGGTGGCAGCAATTTAACCACTAACTACTATTACGACTATGACTTTGATGAAGCGTTAACTCGGGTAACCAATTTCTTCGATTACATGGTTACTGATCCTTTGGGTGGAGTCACTCCGGGCAGAGATAGCGAAGGCACAGTATTAGAAGAAACTAACAGTGCCTATGTACAAGCGGCATTTACCTTTGAAGTTGTCGACATGTATGTTGATGTCAACCTTGGTCTGCGCTATGAAGAAACTGAAGTTACTAGTAGTGTGCAACAAACTGTTGAAGACCGAATTGTTTGGTTAAGTGTTACTGAGTGGGCTTTACAAAATAAACCAGGCGATCACAATTTATTAGATACTTATGGTGAATACAGTATGTTTTTACCAAGTCTCGATATCAAAGTGGAACTGGTTGAAGATGTTATTGCCCGCGCTTCTTTTGGTAAAACCATGTCAAGAGCGCCGCTTGGAAGTCTAGCAGGGGTAAGGTCGTTATCACCTAACCCAAAAATTGGTGCTAGAACGGGTAGTTCAGGCAATACTAATTTACAACCTTATAGTTCAGTGAATATCGATCTTTCCCTTGAATATTATTATGCCGAAGGTAGTTATATTTCATTAGGCTATTTTAAAAAGGATGTCGATGATTGGATTGAATCTTCTATAAGTTCAGTAACTGTGGCTGGGTTAAATGACCCGTATTTTGGTCCTAGAGCTGAACAAGCGCGAACGGAACTCGCTGCAGCGGGTATTGAAGCAACAGACCAAGCAATATTTGACCGTATTGTTGCTAATGGCGGTGCTACCTTAAATGAACAAACAGGTAGTTATAACATTATTCAAAATGGTGATGACCCGACACTTGAGTGGCAAGTAAATCAGCCCGTCAATGCTGGCAAACGTGCCGTTGATGGTTTTGAATTTGCTATTCAACATTTATTTGGTGAGTCTGGTTTTGGTGCTGCTTTCAATGCCACTCATGTTACCGGTGATGTAGAGTTTGATCCAACCAGCCATGAAGGACAAGCAGTGCTACCGGGTTTAAGTGATGCCGCTAACTTCCAGTTTTTCTATGAGAAATATGGTTTTTCAGCAAAACTTACCTATAACTGGCGTGACTCTTACCTTATTGGTGTCGGGCAAGATCAAGGCTCCGCAGAAGCTCCTCCACAGTTTTCTAAAGAATACTCAAGTGTTGATGCCAGTATTAACTATGACATTAATGAGCAATTCACCGTATTCATTGAAGGGGTTAACTTAACTAACTCTACTGAAGAAGTTTATGGCCGTTATGAAGAGCAATTTTTACGCGCTAGCCAATATGGCACTCGCTATGCAATTGGTGCTCGCTACAGTTTCTAATAGTAAGTAGTCTGTAGAAAAAAACCACTCAATTGATTTGAGTGGTTTTTTATTGGGCGTAACTTTTACCCCAGGTTTTAGAATAACTAGGTAACCTCAACTCAGGATAATGAAGTGTAAGCTCATTTTTCTTCTCTATATCCATTAATAAATCAAGAATATCAGTTACATCGATAGAGTGACTAAAACAATGTACCAAACCAAACCAAACCAAACCAAACCAAACCAAACCAAACTTTATGTTCACCTTTTTGATTATGTTCAATCGCAGTGCTCAGCTATTTAGCTAGATGAGACGGCTCTTTATATTGAATTGGCATACATTTAAGTGCGAAGAGGTATTGCAAATGAGTCTAAAGAGCTCAAGAATTTAGAGTGATTTACTGACCCATAAGCTATATTTTCTAGCGCCATACTAAAACTTTAGTCGCTAAAATTATCTACAATTCAATTAAAGTTACTTCTGTAATTTTGGTTTTTTATTTATGGCTTGGGCTTAACAGATAGAGCCTTTGGTGGACATTATTCATATCAGTAATTATCCAGAGGTGTTTCTCGTGTCAAAAGGAAATTTCAAAATAAACTGTGCGCCATTCTCTAAGTCACTAACACAATCAATAGTACCTTTTAATGACTGAGTCACCAGATTGAAAACAATATGCAGACCTAAACCACTACTGCCTTTTGCACGCCTAGTGGTGAAAAACGGTTCAAATATCTTGTCTTGGTCTTCTTCTTTTATGCCACTACCCGAGTCATTATAATTTAATAGCAGGAATTGCTCTGTCTTGGTAATTACAATATTAATATTTCTTTCGTTGGTATTTTCAAAGCCATGGATTATAGAGTTCATCACTAAATTAGTAATGATTTGTGTTAAAACGCCGGGGTCTCCCCAAAGCGTTATATCGTCAGCACAACTTAAAGATAAGGTGCATTGCTTCTTTTTTAATATCGATTGTAGACTAGTAAGTATATTATCAATATATTGTTTTACCTTATATAAACGGAGATTCTTGCTGGACTGATCAACAGCAACCAATTTGAAATTGTTGACCAAATCAGCTGAACGCTGCAAATTAACATTAATTAAATTGGTGCTAATCTTTGCTTTTTCGATGTATCGGCTGAATTCTGTACGGGATATCTGGTTGAGGATAAAGTGTTCGGCAAGTTTATCGGTGGTTTCCATTAAGTGTGAAACAGCGGTTATAGATATACCTAAGGGGGTATTAATTTCATGTGCTACGCCAGCGACTAAGCCTCCAAGAGAAGCCATTTTCTCAGATTCAATCAGTGATAGTTGTGCAAGGTTTAACTTATCTAGCGAGTCTTGCAATGCTAGGTTCTTTTTCTCTAACATTGCAGGGCTAGGCAAGCTAAGAAAAAAAGGTAAAACAAACCATATAACAATACCCGTGGCCACTGAGGCTAGCGCAGTTATTGCTTTAACAATTGCTGAAATACCATAGATTGGCTCCCATATAACAATGGCACTGACCAAATGAGAAGTACCACAAGCAAGAAAGATAACTGAACCAGCTAATATAAAGAACCAAGGATAAGGTAAGTCTTTACGCTTGTTGACAAAAATAACAACCGCGGCGGTAATAGAGAAATAGGCAAGAGCGGTTAATACATCCGAAATAACCGATGTCCAAAGTATATCGGCTTGCCATAAGTAACACATACCATGCGGCATAAAATCATTGTTGGTAAAAAACGAAGAAGTCATGGTAAAACCTATATCCTACTTAATTAGTTATGCCTTTAATTCATATTAGTAGATAAAAGGGAAAAATATTTTTTTGTGTGCTTGAGAAAGTGTACTAATGGAAAAATGCCATGTTCAGTGTACTAGGGCAATAGAATAGTAGCAGTACCGCTGCAAAGTTAGTAATTAGGGTTTGATTTTTAGATCATCCATGCTTGGATGATAGGACTATATAGGGAATATTCTCCTAAGTTAAACAGATGACTCTAAAGATAAGATGATTTTTTGCTCAATATCCATCAACAAATCAAGCAAGTCTGCCACACCGATAAAGTGACCAAAACAAGGTTTACCAAACAAGACGTTCTTTTCACCTTTTTGATGATGTTCAATCACAGCGCCTCGCCATTTAGCGGGATGAGCAGGCTCTTTATGGTTGAATTGGAAATTATTTAAGTGGGAGGAGGCATTTCGGATATGGCGAAAGAACTCAAAGACTTCAGAGCGGTCATTATACTGTTTTACCGACTCATAAGCCGTATTGGCTAACATCATACAACATGAAGCAATATGTTTACTTTTGTTGATTTCACCTTTGAGTGCTTGCTCCCTGAGTTGAAATGGCGCTAAGTGTTTTGCTTGAGAATAAGCGCCGGGGAATGAGATGAGTTGATTGGCTTTTTTGTATATCTCAACGTCGGGTTCAAAAATAACCGGGCAGCCACATAATGAGATTGAAAAACTTGAAACAAGATCATAAAAAAATAAATTTTGGTTAAATTCATGGGATTGAACTTCTGCTTTCATCTTTTATCCTGAAAAACTTACTTCTGTGAGTTGTTTTATGTGAGTTGTTTTATGTGAGTTGTTTTATGTGAGTTACTTACGTAGTTAACTAATAGCGATGTTAACAGATCACGTTGTTAAACATTACTCAATAGTGTCGACAATATGCAAGCTTATATTACGAAAGGTATCAACCCAGTAAAGTTTTTTGTTGTTTGCTAGGTAGTTGAGCAAGGTGGCATGAGCTTGCGAAGTGATACTTAAGTAGTCGCCGCCAATACCATGAAAAGTAAAGTTAACCATGGTGCCATGGCTTTTTGCCTCTTTAACTAAAGAAATTAATTGCTCTCCGGTGAGATTTTCCGCAGAGATAACGCCAACGCTTTTAATATCAATACTTTTCATGTTGGTTGGAAT
The DNA here is from genome assembly GCF_000378625.1 of Colwellia piezophila ATCC BAA-637. Taxonomy (GTDB): domain Bacteria; phylum Pseudomonadota; class Gammaproteobacteria; order Enterobacterales; family Alteromonadaceae; genus Colwellia; species Colwellia piezophila. The sequence goes on from NZ_KB905160.1 coordinate 667,190, forward strand.
GCCTGCTACTTTACTTTTAACACCAATAAAAAGTGCTGCAATCGCATTCAGGTAATTCTCACCACTGGCTAAGGTGTCAGTACAGGGAAGGGTGAAAGTTCTTATGGTTTGATTATCGAGCTGTCTTAATATGTCGTTAGCTGTGGTCACTTCAGCAACGAGATCAGCTACCGTTTTATTGTCTAAATCATTATTAGGATCTACCCAATCTCTATTGGGCAAGGAGCCTCGACATGCATGATGAATAGTATGATTGCCTAACTCATGACCATGTTTCGCAATGGCTTGCCACTCTTGTTTTCTCGCTTTAAAAGCCGGGGAGGCAAGGGTTAAGTAAAAACTGCCCTTAAAACCATATTTATCAAGGGCAGGAATGGCGTTATCAAGCTGGCTGTGCAGCGCATCGTCATAAGACAAACTAACGGCAGCTAAGGCATTATCTGGCCAAGAGTATGGCTCCTCTGCTGACACAACCATAGCGGGCCAGCAAAGAGCGATTAAACCGCTAGTAAGGGCTAACTTCACTGTTATGCCTTACAAAACCTATCAATGAAAGCATCATGAGGCAGTAACTGCTTAACCGTGTTATCAATATTGGCTTTGATGTGGTCAAGAAAACGCTTTAATTCTTCATCACTCATATTATCGACAATAGGATGATAACTTTCTGGCAGTAAGCCTTGGCCAATCATTACTTGCATCCATGAGTCGTCAAAGAGCTCATTATTTTTTCTAAATACTCGGCCTGTTTCTTTGAACAACTTAAGTCGATGGGCTAAGGCATCAGGAATTGGCATATTACGACAGTGGCGCCAAAACTCAGTATCCTTTCGATTGGTGACACTATAATGCAAAATGATAAAGTCTCGGGTGGTGGCGGTATCAAACTTAGTTTGTAAGTTAAACTCATCAATATCACTTTGTACTATGCCATCTTGAGGAAACATTCTTAATAAACGTATGATAGATTGCTGAATAAGGTGGATACTGGTTGACTCTAACGGCTCTAAGAAACCACTAGATAAACCCACCGCAACACAGTTTTTATTCCAGTGCTTTCTACGTGTGCCAGTACGATATTTGATCACTCTTGGCTCGGTTATCTTTTCGCCGACTAAGTTTTTTTCCAATACGGCTAACGCTTGTTCATCAGAGACATATTTACTGCAATAGACCATGCCATTACCGACTCTATTTTGCAGTGGAATACGCCATTGCCAGCCAAAATCATGGGCAATTGAGCGAGTATAAGGTTTAGGTGCTTCTGTTGATTTTGTTTGCACGGCAATGGCCGAGTCACAAGGCAACCAGTGAGACCAGTCTTCAAAGCCGGTATGTAATGCCCCTTCAATCAACAACGCGCGCTGTCCGGTACAATCTAGGAATAAGTCGCCTTCGATGACCAAACCAGACTCAAGGGTAAGAGAACTAATATTACCAGACTCTTGGTCCATATTAACCTGGTTTATTTTTCCTTCAATGCGTTTAGTACCGTGCTCTTCACTCATTTTTCGCAAGAATTTACCATAACGTGTCGCGTCAATATGATAGGCGTAGTTAAGGCCGTTGTTCGGTAGATGAGTAAATTTTTCGTTTGATGCGGTCACTTTTTCTAAACAATAGTCACCAAAATCGGAAGCGATGCCTTTTTGTCTGCCTTTAGACCAAAAATGTTGAAAGCCAGCCGCCCAGCAATCTTTACCGGTAACACCAAAAGCGTGTAAATAATCTTCGTTAACATCACGCCAACCCTCAAAACTGATGCCTAATTTAAAGGTACCATGGGTTGCTTTTAGGAACTCTGCCTCATTAATATTGAGCAGTTGATGAAAGTATTGCAGCGTAGGGATGGTTGCTTCCCCCACACCGATAGTCGCTATGTCATCAGATTCAACCAGGGTGATATCTAAGTTTTTACCCAACAATTTTGAGATTGCCGCTGCAGCCATCCAACCAGCGGTTCCGCCACCAGCAATGACAACCTTTTGTATTTTATTTGTTTTCATTGGAATATTACCTTCTTCATAATATGTGCGGACAAAATTAGTGCTAGCCAAATTATCGGTTTAGCTTGTTAAGTAACATAGACCTAATCTGTCGAGATGATTTATCACTTTGTGGGTTTAGCACACCAAGCTGCTCTGTTGGAATATAAGATAAAGCATTTGCATCATCATTAAAAATATAATGCTGAAACATTTCAGACCAGGCCTTTTTTTGCTCTGCTGGCAAGCTTTTAATATTTAATAATGCATGCATCAATGCATCCATGGGTGCGCCCATCTGTGCGTTTGATGTTTGCCACCAGTAGTTTATTAACAGGTTGAATTTGCTTAATGCTTCAACATGATGCCACCACATACTCGGTAAAAATAACGCATCGCCAGGTGATAATTCAGCGACTAAACCATGCTCAATGGCATTTTTAAATTTTGGGAAACGCTCAAAGTCGGGTTGATGAAAATCGACTAAACTGATTGCTTGGCCAGCGGGTGTAAAATCGAGTGGCCCTATATATAAATTTGATAATTGCGCTGGTGGAAATAGGGTGAAACGTCTTTTTCCGGCAACACAACAGGCAATATTACTTGGCGTATCATGATGAGCAGCAATCCGACTTTCATTACCAAGCCAAAGACTCACTAAGGGAGTATGTTGAGTTAGCGCGGCTAAATCGTTATCTACTCGAAAGCCGGGTAATAATTTATCAACCTGGGTTGAGCCAACGTATAGTGAATCCGATTTAGCGCTATCTTGTGTGGCTAACAGTTGCGCTAAAACGTCATCAAACTGTGCGGCTTGTTTGGTGAAGTTAAAGCCTGAAAAGTCTTCATTATAAAACAAGCGACCGTTATGTTTATCATCACTTACCCCCATACCGACCGTCAACCCCTGATAATATTGCTTAAGGTATGTTGAAACTTGTTCAGCAGATTCATTGGCTGCTTGCACAATAGGCCAGCTATCAACGAGTCCTTTTAATATTATTGGCTCATTTGACGTCAGCACATCCGACGGAATGTTTGTCGGTGTGCAAGCCGTTATTTGTTTGACCTTAGCCATGTCGGTAAATATGTCAGTGATAATAATTGTCCCGGTAACTTTAACGCTTTATGTTCAGTGCTATTAAGCTGAAAGCTGCTCTTTGTCGCTAGCTGTGAGTGTATCCTTAAGCTTAATTAACGCGTTAATGTTTTCATGTGAAGCAATCACCATATAAATTAACTTAAGCAAACCTGATTTATTAAGTTTTTCTAGCTCATTTCCTTTGAGGTTCATCAGCTTATCTTCATTGATAGTATAAAAACCAGATAGGCGATTGTTTGAGCCATTGCTGAGTTGAATATCTAAGTTGAATGATTCAAATAAATCTAACTCAGTTAGGGTATCCATAAAAAGTTTTGTTGAGAGTTTACTTTCATGAATCGCTTTGAGTGTTGCACTGATCCTATTGATATATTCACTGTTTCCGCCTTGCGGCAAAAAGATATCAGTACCTTGCTCTTTGCTCACTCTTGGGTTGTCTAAATCAAGGTGAATAACCGTATTTTCTACGGTTTCACCATTTTCGACTCTTGATTGCTGACCAATTAAAAACGGCTCTCTCTCAATCATTAATGGGATATAACTAGCGTGCCATTGCTCATTTCTCAAAAAGAGGTTTTCGTTTTCTTCAAAACCCAAAAGGGCTAAAGCGGTATATGAATTACTGGCGGTATCTTTGTGAAAGAAAATTGGGTAATCGGCTTGTAGCTGCTTAAATTCAAAAGGATAAACAACGCTATACATAATGTTGTTACCGTACTTTTCAGATTTGTCGGTAATAATTTTTAGATCTTGATGATCAAGGTTATTTAATAATACGTGATTAGCCATGATAGCTCCGACTGTTAGTTAAAAAAAATTAAAAAATTAATGGAAATTGCTTACTAGCGAATTAGTTACTTAACTACTTGCTTAATTATTTACTTCATTATCAATAAGGTAATTAAGTAATTCTCTATTTTTTGGTAAACCCGCTAAATATTTTCGGCTGAGTTGTTGGTTTTCTTGCATGCATTTATTACTGATAGTTGCATTGTCATGTCGTCTCGTTGTCGCTCTCGCTTGGGTAGTAAACCCCATGCCATAAATAATATATTGATAACTTGCTGCGGGAAAAATCTCTTCTATCTCGGTAAAGTCGTTATAAGACGGCTCTTGATATTGCCATAACGTTAATAGTTGCTGTAAACGCTCTGGGATTGTCTCTGCAAGGCGATTATCAAGCCAGTATTTGTCATCACTGCGTTGGCTTAATACATAATGTAACTTCAAAAATTCAATGATTCGCTGCCAACGGTAATGAAAACGTTGATTAAAGCGATCTGCGGTAATGGCCATTATGCTGTGATTAGCAGGCAGCTCTTTGGCGATCATTTTTGCTGATAACTCAACTAAGGCTAGGGCAGATGCTTCAAGAGGCTCTAAAAATCCAGCCGCCATACCGACAGCCACACAATTCTTATGCCAAAATTTTTCTCTATGACCCGGGGTAAAGGTTAATTTTCTAAAAACAAGTTTGGCGAGTGCTTCTGTTGACAAGTCTTTAGCTAGGTAAGCCCGTAACGCTTTTTCTGCTGCTTCATCGGACAAATAATCGCTGGCATAGGTATAACCAACTCCGCGTCTGGTAGGTAAGCCTATATCCCAAATCCAACCGGCTTGTTGAGCTGTTGATAGTGTATGGGAAGAAATTTCAGCATCTTCAACAGCATAAGGGACTTGCACGGCGATTGCACTGTCGTTAAATAAGATGTCTTTTTTATTAATAAAGGGAATTTGGTAATGTTTGCTAATTAAAAGTGCCTGACTGCCTGAGCAGTCGATAAACAAGTCTGCTGAAATATCACCATGAACTCTTGTGCTGACACTCTCTATATTATTATCGATTGCACCATTAACGCGTTCGACATGATCAACGATATGTTCTACGCCCAAGTTTTCAATGCAGTGGCGTTGTAATAAAGCGGCAAACTTGGCTGCATTTAAGTGATAACCATAATTCGCTACGGCAGCAAATTCAGGGGTTTGTTTTTGTTTAGGTGCACAACCATGATCGCATAAGTGAGGTTGAACACTAACGGCATGGGCAAAAGGTGTTTGTTGGGCGGTTTGTTGCCAATAGCCGGAGATATTCGCTTGGCCAAATCCTTGCGGGGCAACAAAAGGGTGGTAATAAGAATCATTTTTTTGGCCATTAACCCAGCCAATGAATTGTGAACCCTGCTTGAAAGAAGCATCACAACAACGCAGAAACTCAACTTCTGAAATACCGATGATTTGAAGGGTATCGCGCATTGTTGGCCAAGTGCCTTCACCTACGCCAATAGGTTTGATATCTGGCGATTCAATTAATGTTAATTTAATGCCACGAGGTGAATTTGCCTGATGTTCGGCAGCAATAATGCCGGCACTTAACCATCCTGCGGTCCCACCACCAACGATAACGACACTTTTTACGGCTTTATTCATAATAATACTTCATTAATTATTGTGAAAATTTGACTGATATTGTCACTAATATAAATCAATTTACTAAAATCATATTACTTGTTTATTTGTCTTTCTTTAAGATATTATTTTCTCTTTCTATTGTCTAACTATTGATTAATTATTCTCTAACTCTGGTTTAACTATATTTTAATTATCGTGCGCTTAATAAGAAAATAAATAGCCGTTATAAATAACGGCTATTATTTTCGTTATAAATTATTAATTAAAACTTATAACGCATACCTATGTTGTAACGAGCACCCGTTTGCTGGATGTTTTTAGTCATTAGTACATGGCGACCATAAGTACGAGACGTCTCATCAGTAAGGTTAATTGCTTCAGCAAAAACCGTTAAGTTTTCAGTGAATTCATAACCTATGTTGGCATCCAATTGTCCATAGGCTTCAGTATAAACTGGGTTAGCACCCTGTCCATCATGAAGGCCTGACAAGAAGTCATCACGCCAGTTATAAGCGAAACGGACTTGGAAGCCTGCTTTATCATAGAAAGCAATAAAGTTAGCTGAATCACTTACACCAAGCAAAGGTGTTGCCGCATTTGCTTCAGAAGCGTTGTCATATTCAACGTCACTGTCAACTAAAGTAAAGTTAATAATAGTACCAAAACCAGACTCACCAAATAAATGCTGGAGAGCTACTTCGACACCATTAACCTTATTTGAACCTTGGTTTACCGGTTGAGAATATTCAACTTGAAGTTGATCATTTTCTGTCGGGTGACCAAATATTTGCGTAGCAGAGCCACCATCAACACCAGGTATTATGTATTGATCTGTAGGGTTGTTTGCTTCTATGTATGCGCGATGCAATGCATTATCTGCAATATTGTTACCGGTATTGGCGACAGCGTCATCATAACGAGCACCAGAAGCCGGATGAGTTACTACACCACCGTCTGCACGCACATAGTTTTCTGTCGTCATTTGCGAGCCTATGACGTTATCAACATCTTTTTGGAAGAAACCCACAGAGACATAACTTGCATCGCCGTAATAATACTCAAATGACAGGTCAAAGTTGGTTGATTCAACCGGTAATAAGCCGGTATTACCACGACTACCATCGGCAAAACCGTTAGTACGCACGTTGTTTACAGTTGCACCAGCAGTTAAGTTACCGTAGCCAGCACGTGTTAATGTTTGACTATAAGAAGCTCTTAATATTAAATCTTCAACCAGTTCGATGTCAAAATCGATGTTAGGTAAGAAGTAGTCGTAACTACCGGTATCTGAAAAGTAAACAGAATCTGAACCAAGGTTTTTGGCAAATTCATTATCTGAAACCCAAGATACTGAATTAATAGCAGGTAACAATGTTGTTGACTCTATTTCGGTATTTTCATAACGAAGACCAACAGTAATACCAACGGGCATGTCGCCAAATTCTAAAGCCATATTAGCTTGCACAAAAGCACTGGTGGTTGTTTCTTTGGTTAGGCGATCCGTGGTGTAGTTAGATGGAGCACACACTTGTTTACCACATGGCCATGCAAGAGGGTCATTGACATCACCATATAATGCACCAATAGAATCAGCCATAGTAACAAAATCCATGGCCCAAAAATCATTGGTCATGTTAGTTTTATCACCAGGCATTTGGTCAAAACGATCAATCATAGTGCTTTGACTGGCTAATAACATTGCATCATCAATATCTGCAGGAGTACCAGAACCACCCCAATTTGGACGTTCAGCATTTGCAAAGGCATTTCGGTTATCGACAACATTGTTGCCAATGCCAAAATCAATACTTTCTACAATACCGTTATCAAAAACATAGGTACCATCAAATTGTAATTGTTCGATCTCTGACATCATATAACTGTTTCTGAAACTGGTACCGGTATTGGTAACGCCTTCAGGTGTTAAACCTGTTATACCATCAGGGTAGACCACAGAAACAACAGGGAATGTTGATGAGAAATCAACTTTAGTTTCAGCACGAGACCAAGTCGCTACTTGAATGGTATTACTGTTACCGTAGATGCTATCTGGCTTAGCTTCAGCACTTGAACTGTGATAATCAAGGTTAAAAGAAAGGTTATCGTTAACCAGGTATTCCAAGTTAAGACCAATTGATTTGTTTTCGTTGACTTGAGCACTTTGCTCTACTTGGCTTACTAAATCAGAAGGTCCATCAACATCATGAATATATAAAGGCGCGGCAACATTGTCACCATTTGCATCGGTCCACTCTGAACCCATTGGTAAACCTGCATAATTGAGGCTCATCCAAACTGAAAATATATTTTGATTTAATTCTGACTCATTTTTTGAATAAGTATAATCAAGCGTAGCGGTAAGGTTTTCAACTGGGCGGTACTGAAGCGTTAACTGGCCATTAGTACGAGTACGTTCTACTTCACTAAAACCATATAAAACATTATGTGGTACCGCGTATGTTACACCTTCTCCAGGCACATTTATTTGAGTAGGACCATCACCAACCGAGCCCCAATCACCTTCTCCACCTGTTTGTGGGCGCCAACCATTGTCAATGCCTGCACGAGCTGAGCCACTTTGACGATTTTGATAACTACCGGTAATAGCAACACCGAAAGTATCATCGGCGAAGGTATTACTATACAAACCTGAGAATTCAGGTGTTATAGCATCACCGTCTTTACTTGAGGTATCATGAACACCCTTAATACCAAATGAGGCTTGTTGACCACCAACGTTTAATGGTTTTAACGTGCGAAGGTTGATAGTAGCACCAATACCACCTGTTGCTACCGAGGCTCTACCTGTTTTATAAACTTCAACAGCACTGATACCTTCCGATGCTAAGTTACCAAAGTCAAAAGAACGAGAGTCTGATGCGCTGGTATCGTTGATATTTGACGACGGCATTTGACGACCGTTTAAAGTAACTAAGTTATAGTCAGGGCCAAAACCACGAACCGTTACTTTACTACCTTCACCATTATCTCGGTCAATTGACACACCACTGATACGTTGTAGAGATTCTGCTAAGTTAGTATCTGGGAATTTACCCATGTCTTCCGCTGAAATAGCATCAACAACACCATGCGAATTACGCTTGATATCCATTGATTTAACTAAACTACCGCGAATACCGGTAACCGCTATGACTTCCAATTTATCTGAATCTTTTAAACTTGCTTCTTCTGCTGCTACTGCAGGTAGCGCTATGGCTCCAAGTATCAGTGATAAGCTTGTTGCAATTCTTGTTTTAGTAAATGTTTTAGTAAATGTTTTCTGAATCATGTTATATCCCCAGTTTAGTGGATCACTTTTATAATTATATGTATTGGTTAAGCGCTTACATTTCAGTACATAAAAATATAACAAACCACTGAAATATGACAAGCTGTAATTTCATGTGTCATGTAAGCGCTTACATGAAGGTAAGTTAATAATAAAAATAGGTCAATAAATATTTCAAACTAAATTAAAGTTTATACACTAAAAATACCGTTTGTATAGTGATTTACATTTTTATTACTTTGTATAAATTATTGTTTATAAAAAGCTTTCTGTTCATTATTTATATTTCAAATAAAATTCACGTTGAAAATAATACCAATGCGCGTATATTTGTAAGCGCTTACATTTGGTGTATTAGATGACATTAATTGTCATTGATGTATTGGGGATGCCATTAGCTAAATGTAATTGTTGATATAAATATTAATAATAAAAATGAGGCTGGTAATGATAAAAAATAAAAAACAACATCAACCAAGTTTAGCTATGAATTTAGCTCCCACGTCAAGCACTAACTCACGCCTAAGCCTAGGTGAAAAGGTGGGTTATGCCTGTGGTGATGTCGCCTCAAATTTTTATTGGCGCGTCTTTGATGTATTCCTCTTTATTTTCTATACCGATGTTTTTGGCCTGTCAGCGGCCGCGGTCGGCACTATGATGCTAGTAACACGGCTTATTGATGCCTTCTCTGATCCGTTAATGGGCGCAATCGCAGATAGAACCAAAACCCGCTTTGGTAAATTTAGACCTTATTTACTGTGGGGCATCATTCCTATGATTGCTGCTGGGGTACTGACTTTTACCGTACCGGATACCACTGATAGTAATAAGCTAATATGGGCTTACGGCACTTATATCTTTATGATGTTAGCTTACACCTTTATTAACGTGCCTTACGGAGCCTTACTTGGTGTTGTTACAGGCGATAGCCAACAGAGAACCACGTTAACCAGCTTTCGTTTTATCGGCGCATTTTCTGGTGGTAGTCTTGTTGCTTATATGACGCCTGAGTTGGTAAATTACTTAGGGCAGGGCGATGAAGCACTTGGTTGGCAGCTTACTATGCTTACTTATGGTTTAGTTGCCGCAGTACTATTTGTTATTACTTTTTTATCAACCACCGAGCGCATATCGCCACCCGCAGAGCAAAAAACACCGGTATTACAAGATTTAAAAGATTTGACGCAGAATTCTCCTTGGAAGATTCTTTTTGTCTTAGCACTTATCATCATGATGACTATCTCATTAAGAGGCAGTACCGGCACTTTCTATTTTAAATATTATGTTGAACGTCCTGATCTCATTGGCAGCTTTGCTATGGCTTATATGATTGCTTTAGCCATTGGTGCGGCGTCTACGCCATTACTTACCAAGTTTATTGATAAGCGCCGTTTGTTGATGATATTAATGACTATCGTTGCATCACTTTCATTGGTTTTTTATTTTGTGCCCAGTGATAACATCACCTTGATGTTTATTTTACAAATCATGATTGGCTTAGCACTGGGGCCAAAATCACCCTTAGTATTTTCTATGTATGCCGATACCGCTGATTTCTCACAGTGGCGAACAGGCAGACGAGCAACAGCAATGATATTCTCTGCCGCCGCCTTTGCACAAAAACTCGGCGGAGCTTTGGCGGGCGCTATGATTGGCTGGACGCTGGCTTCATTAGGTTATATTGCCAACCAAGTGCAAACGGGTACCTCTCAAGAAGGCATAGTGGTGTTAATGACTGTGGTCCCGGCAATATTTGCAGCCATTGCCGTGCCATTAATTTATTTTTACCCATTAGATGATAAGCAATTAAAAAAACTGCAAGATGAATTACAGCAACAACAAACGTCAGGAAATAAGGGGTTAGGCCAACAAGAACAAATTCTTACTGGTGATAAGACGGCGGGTACTATCGGAGCTGTTAATGCCTAACGTACCTTTAAGTGAGTCTTTAAATAAAGCTTTAAATGAGCCTTTAAGTGAACCGTTGAAGCTGTCTTTAAGTCAGCCTTTAAAGCCGCCATTGATTAGTATTGATAGTGCGGCAGATGGTTTGAATAAAGTAACCTTAACTAGCCCAACAAAGCTGCCAAATGCGAGCGGATTTTTATGGAATCGTGACATGGTAATGCAAGTAAACTGCCGTGGTTATGTTAATTCTTTATTTATGCAACCTGAGCCGGCTAAATACTCTTATGCGCCAAATATGGAAGCTAAAGGTTTTATTCAGCCAGAGCATAGTTATTTCAGCCACCATCCAGGCCGATTTTTTTACCTTAAAGATGAAGACAGTGGTGAAATAATTTCGCTACCTTATGAGCCGATGCGTGCTGAGCTTGATAAGTTTTCTTTTGAGTTAGGTCAAAGTGATATTAGCTGGTCTATTGAACACTGGGGTTTGCAGATAAGCATTACGGTAAATTTAACCAAAGACGATTTAGTAGAGTGTTGGTTTTTTTCGGTAACCAATTCAACCACTACTGTGAAAAATATTAGCCTCTATCCCTATTTCACCATAGGTTATATGTCGTGGATGAATCAGTCGGCAACATATAATGAAACCTTAAATGCGATTGTTGCTGACTCCGTAACGCCTTATCAAAAAGTGGCCGATTACTTTACTAATAAAGACCTAAAAGACAAAACCTTCTTTTTGAGCGATACCCGTCCTACGGCGTGGCACGCGAATCAAAAAAGCTTTGAAGGCGAAGGCGGCTTGCATCAACCCAGTGCACTTCAGGCCGAGTTATTAGACAATGTTGAAGCACGTTATGAAACACCGGTTGCCGTTATGCAGTTTCAACAAAAGTTATTGCCCAATGAGCGAAAAAGTTATCAATTCTTGTTTGGTCCGGCAAAAGATGAAGCTGAAATCGCGACAATTAAAGCAAAGTACCTGGGTCATCAACAACGAAGCCAGACACGAGACGCATACCGAGATTACCTTAATCAAGGCAAAGGCTGTTTAACGATTAACAGTGGTACTGGCACAGCAAGTAGAGGTTTTGATGATTTTTTCAATCACTGGCTGCCAAGGCAAATGTTTTATCATGGTGATGTTAATCGTTTAAGTACCGACCCTCAAACGCGTAATTATATCCAAGATAATATGGGCATGGCGTTTATTAATGCGCAACAAACACGTCAAGCTTATATCTTAGCGGTGTCTCAACAAACAATTAATGGTGCTATGCCTGAGGGAGTGTTGTTGCACGAAGATGCGAAACTTAAATATATTAATCAAGTACCCCATGCGGATCATGGTGTGTGGTTACCTATTTGTCTGTCGGTCTATTTGAACGAAACCAATGATGTCAGCCTACTCAGTGAAATGGTTGCTTTCGCTGACTCAGTAGAAGAACAAGCTTTTGCCGCTCATATAGAGCTAGCTCTGGATTACTTGATTAATGCTACCGATCATCGAAACTTAAGTTTTATTGAGCAAGGCGATTGGTGCGACCCAATGAATATGGTTGGTTACCAAGGCAAGGGCGTTTCTAGCTGGTTATCTTTAGCCACCGCTTATGCCTTAACAACCTGGTGTGATCTTTGTGATGAATACGGCATTGCTATACATCGACAAAAATATGATAACTACCGTTTAGCTGCTCAAGTTATTAATAGTGCCGTAAATGAACACCTATGGCATGGTCAGTGGTTTGCCCGCGGCATTACCGATGATGGCCGCGTATTTGGTACCAATGAAGATATCGAAGGTAAGATATTTCTTAACCCGCAAAGTTGGGCCATGCTCAGCGGCGCAGCAAATGAACATCAGCAAGCAGATATGATTGCCGCTATATCAAAACAGTTAACCACACCCCAAGGGGTGATGATGCTAGCGCCAAGTTATACAGCGATGGTGGAAGATATAGGTCGTATTACGCAAAAGCACCCTGGGGTTTCGGAAAATGGCTCTGTTTATAATCACGCAGCGATATTTTATATTTATGCGCTTTATCAAGCAGGGCAGAATAACTTAGCGTTTGAGTTATTGAGTAAAATGCTGCCATCGTTTGATAATGCGGAAGTGACCGGACAATTACCTGTTTATGTACCCAATTACTACCGAGGTGCTTTTCACCAATTTCCCAAACAAGCGGGCCGCTCCAGTCATTTATTTAATACCGGCACTGCTTCTTGGTTGTACCGCTGTTTAGTTGAAGAACTATGTGGCTTAAAAGGCTGTGCTAGCGGTTTAAAAATAGCGCCAAAAATGCCAACAAGTCTACAACATTTATCGGGTCAGCGACTCTTTAGGGGAGCGATGGTTAATTTCGAACTAGTGCAAGATAAAAACATTAGCCTCATGGAAATATTACTCGATAAACAGACGGTTACCGGCAATATTTTGACCAACTTACAGTCAGGGCAACACTATCAATTACAGGTAAGGGTTCCGTTATATGACTAACAAAGCTCAACAAGTTTTAGCTCAACACGTTTTAGAGAAAAAAGTGCCGCATTTATTTATAGTGATGGGCGTTAGCGGTACCGGTAAATCAAGTTTGGCTAAAACATTGGCTGATGAACACTCGTTGATTTTTGTTGATGCCGACGATTTTCATAGCGAGCAAGCCAAAAAGTATATGGCAGAAAACAAGCCGCTAACCGATGAGATGAGAGCGCCTTGGTTAGCCGCTATTTTAAAACATTTGAACAGCCTTTATCAGCAAGGTCAATCGGTAGCGCTTGCTTATTCTGGTTTGAAATCGGCACACCGTAACTTATTTAGAGACTTACCTTTTTATTGTCACTTTTTTTATCTGACAGCAAACAAGGAAGTTATTGCCAAGCGAATGGCTCAGCGGGAAAATCATTTCTTTTCACCTGCTTTACTTGCTAGCCAATTTGCAGCGATGCAGGCACCTTTGCTTAGTGAATCCGATGTTAGTCCGATAAATAGTGAGCGGCCATTTTTGTTAGTGGCCAATGAAATAAATAAACTCTCTCAATTAGTTACCAGAAAAGTAATGACCAAAAAGTAACTACCAAGAAAGTAATCACCAGGAAAGTAAACAATGTATAACTATATTAAAACCATCAGCACATTATTAATGCTAGTCGCACTTAATGCTACGGCACTCGAAGCGGTAAAATCACCAGAAAAAATTAATATTGATGGTATCGCCAATGACGCCAGTTGGCTGTTAGCCCAATGGCAGCCATTAGATAACCTCATTTTGGGGACACAACCGAGTGCTGAAGATTTTAGTGGTCGATTTAAAATAATGTGGGATGAAGAGCAGTTATATTTATTGGTAGAAATTACCGATGATATTTTATTTGATCAACACGCCGACCCGCGCCATTTCTATTGGGATGATGACTGCTTGGAAATATTTATCGATGAAGATGGCTCGGGTGGTAATCACCAGTTCAATTTTAATGCTTTTGCCTATCATGTCGCCCTTGATAATCAAGTGGTTGATTTCGGTAAAAAAAATACCGACGGCTCAGATAATGTTGTCTTGTTAAATGATCATATTAGTAGCTCATGGCGACGTAGTGAAAAAACACCCAATAAAGTTATTTGGGAACTGGCTGTTCGGGTTTATGACGATAGTTTTACTATGCCGGTGAAAAACACACTACCTGTGAAAAAGAGTACGCCAAGACAAAATGAAAACTCAAAGCCAGTTAACTTATTTGCCGGGAAAAAACTTGGCTTTATGTTGGCTTATTGTGATAACGATGGCAGTAAAGAGCGTGAACATTTTATCGGCTCAACAGATATTAAAGCGGTGAACGGCAATAAAAACTTAGGTTATATCACCGCGGATGTTTTTAGCCAGTTAACGCTAATAAAGGGCGCTAATTAAGGGGCGCTAATTAATAGCCGTGAATTAAGAGATGCTAATTAAGTGAACATCTCATTTTTTACGAACAACAGTTTTAGGAGCACAGATGACATCGACACTTATCTACTCCCTTACCACCCTTGGCACATTTTATAGGGTGGTGTTTTTTATTTAAAAGGCTATTTAAATGGTTATTAAAAGGCTAAGTGCTAAAAAATACCATTCATTATTTTACTTAGCTGATAGCAGCTCAATGTTTTGAAATATTATAAAAATATAAGGTTTACCCATGAAGACAGCATTAAAATACTTTAGCGTACCGTTTGTGGTATTTAGTCTATGCGCTTGTGAAGCGAGTATTAATGAACAACAAGCCGATAAATCAACACAGGCTGAGACAACAGAACTAAAGCAACTGGAGCTAAAGCACCTTGAGCAAAAAAAGCTAAGGCTAGCGCAAGTTGAGCAGAACGTTGAACTCCTCTTAAGTCAGATGACGTTAGCGGAAAAAATATCACGAGTACACGCCAGTGGTAAATTTCATGTTAGTGCTATAGAGCACCTTGGTATACCTGAGTTGTGGCTTTCTGATGGCCCTCATGGTGTCAGGCATCAAATCGAAAAATTTAGCTGGGATTCTGCTGGTTGGACAGATGATGACTCTACTTATTTACCCCATTTAACCTCAGTTGCAGCCAGCTGGGATTTAGAGATGGCGACCTTACATGGCAGCGTATTAGGCAATGAAGCCAGACATCGTAAAAAAGATATTATTTTAGGCCCTGGCGTGAATCTAGCGCGTTTACCTTTATATGGCCGTAACTTCGAGTACATGGGGGAAGACCCGTTTTTAGCGGCTAAGTTAGTGGTACCAGAGGTCATTGCTATTCAAAAAAATGATGTAGCAGCCAACGTAAAACATTACGCCTTAAATACCCAAGAGCTCAATCGCATTGGCGTGAATGCTAAGCCTGATGAACGTACCTTGAGAGAGGTGTATTTACCGGTGTTTGAAGCGGCGGTTAAAGAAGCAAATGTCTACAGTATTATGGGCGCTTATAACCAATATTACGGCACCAATGTAAATCAAAGTAAACATTTGGTGATGGATATTCTAAAAGGTGAGTGGGGCTTTGATGGCGTACTGCTTACTGATTGGAATGTCGATATTAATACTTATGATGCCGCCATGAACGGTCTTGATTTAGAGATGGGTACTAATGTTGAAAGTTATGATGATTACTTCCTAGCGCAACCGTTACTTAAGCAAATACAAGCAGGTAAGATCCCACAAGCCGTGCTCGACGATAAGGTCAGGCGGATATTACGTTTGCAGCACCGAATAGGCATGATGGATGAGAGTCGATTACCGGGTGAGCGTAATACTGATGAACATCGCCAAATAGCACGGAAAATTGCTAACCAAGGTGTGGTGTTATTAAAAAATGACCAGAACATCTTACCCCTTGCTAAGTCTTTAATTAAAAATATCTTAGTCATTGGCCCTAATGCGGATAAAAAACACGGCCAAGGGGGCGGCTCTTCAGAAGTAAAATCAGCTTATGAAATTACCCCCTTACAAGGCTTGAAAAATGCTTTAGGTGATGATGTCAATATTACCGTGATGCGCGCTCGTTCAAGTGTATTAGCGCCTATTGCTAGTGATTATGTTAACTCGCGCCATTGGACGGGAACACCCGCATGGAATATATCAACTTTTGCTGACCAAGCGAGAACAAAGCTAATAAGCGAGTCTTGGATTGTTGATGCCAAATACCAGTCTATCAATAAAGCTTCAACAGACAATTCACTAGAAAAGTCAGCACAAAAAGCAGCAACGGACTTCATTACCATGAAGGCTGATATTAAGCCGTTACAAACAGGTATTCATACCCTTAAAGTTAAAGCACTTGGTCAATTTGAACTCAGTGTTAATGGTCAAAAGCTGTTAACTCATCAAGGCATGAATAATGAAGTGCAGAGTCATGATATTGAACTGGTCGCAGGTGAGATTTATAAATTTGTTATTGATTACGATGGCAGTGATAGTTTTGTCTTAGGCTGGGATGCCCCGGGGAATTTATTCAGCGATGAGACCAGTTATTTAGCGGCGGCTAAACAAGCTGATGCTGTTATCTATTTCGGTGGTTTGAGTCATGGCGATGATAGAGAAGCTATTGATCGTGATGATATGAAACTGCCAAATGCTCAAGATGAAATCATTACTAAATTATTATCAGCTAACCCAAATACCGTTGTCTTTATGGTTGCAGGCTCTGCTGTTGAAATGCCATGGGCTGAAAAAGCTAAGGCTATTGTTTGGGGTTGGTATGGCGGTATGGAAGCAGGTAATGCCTTTGCCGATATTTTGTTTGGCGATGTTAACCCAAGCGGGAAAATGCCGATAACATTACCGGCTCGTCTTGAAGATACCGCGCCAATCGCGCTGAACGATTATAACGCCACAGAAAGCTTATACAGTGAAGGCGTTTTTATTGGCTATCGTTGGTTTGAACAACAAAATATAAAACCCACCTTTAGCTTTGGTCATGGTCTTTCATATACCCAGTTTGCGTTAACTGATATCCATTTATCAGCAAAAACAATCAGTGGTGAGCAAGGTATTACCGTAACTGCCATGGTAAAAAACACCGGTAAGGTCGCGGGCGCTGAAGTGGTGCAATTATATCTACATGACAAGGAAGCCAGTGTCGAAAGGCCGATAAAAGAGCTTAAAGGCTTTGCCAAAGTATTCTTAGCGCCAGGAGAAAGCAAAGCAGTGAGTATCTCATTGAATAAACGTGACCTATCTTTTTGGGACGTCAATACGAATGATTGGCTAGCTGAGACGGGTGAGTTTGAAGTCATGTTAGGTTCGTCATTGGACGATATTCGTTTAACAGCAGAATTTACTTACCAATAAAGGAAAACGGATGTTAACGAATACCGCAACATTGATTAAATTATTTAGCTTAAGTTTTGTGGTTTATCTACTGGCAAGTTGTGGCAGCTCATCTGAAGATAATTCAACCGTGATTGTTCAACAACCTTTACCCGTTGTTGAGCAAATTACTTTACCCATAACTACCCCTTATCGTTTAACCGATGAAATTAACCCTCAGCAAGCTATCGCTGAAATGGCGATAGGCATTAATTTAGGTAACACCTTTGATGCGCCTAATGAAGGTGATTGGGCCTTACACGCACAAGAGGCATTTATTATTGCTTTTAAGGACGCGGGTTTTAATCATGTTCGTATTCCGGTTACTTGGCATGAACACACTCAGTTAGAAGCGCCTTATGAAGTAGATAGTGTGTTTTTAACAAGAGTAGAAGAGGTTGTCGATTGGGCGTTAGCGCAAGGTCTCTATGTCACTCTTAATGCACATCATGAATCTTGGTTTAAAGAAAATTATCAAGATCAAAAAAATAAAAATCGTTTAGATAGTATCTGGATACAAATTGCCGCTCACTTTAAAGAAAAGCCGGCTAAGTTAATGTTTGAATTACTTAATGAGCCTAATGGTATGACTGTAGAAGAGGTAAACGAAGTGAACAAACGTTTACTTTCAATTATCCGAAATGAAAACCCTAACCGATTAGCTATTTTTTCTGGTCATGGCTTTACCCCAATTGATTCTTTATTAGAGACTGAAATTCCAGATGTTCAAGATAAATTCCTCATTGGCAATTTTCACAGTTACGACCCATGGGAATTTGCCGGGCAATGTCAGAAAAGTTGGGGCACTAATGAAGATAAGTCTAAACTTCGTCAAATTTATCAGCGAGCAAGTGATTGGGCAACGATTAATCAAATACCGGTTATGGTCAATGAGTTCGGTGTTGCAAAATTCGACTTTACTCAGCCTGAAAATATTTGTGACTTAGCAGAGCGTTTAGCCTATTTAAGCCACCATGTTAGCTTAGCTAAAGAATTTGGCATTGCAGCAACCTTTTGGGATGATGGAGGCTCATTTAGTACTTATGACCGCACCAATAATACTTGGGGACCAGAAAAAGATATTTTAGTTAACCTCAACTCTGAGTAATGAATGTTAATTATTATAAGTACTTATTTATCATCAATCACATAGCATAAAATATATGCTATGTGATTTTTTATTCGTCTCAATATTGATAGTTTTGGCGATAACAAGGCGGTATTACGTACCCAATAACTGGTTATTGGTAGGAGTACCAACGCTGATATCGCCTAAAATAGCTTATTGAGTAACTTTGCTTATCCAGAGTTGAGGTTAGTTGATGAGAATGATTAATTATTTTGCAGAAGCATCATCGTCAGATACTGTAATAAAGGTAATAATAAAGATGAACAAATTAATTTTATTGTTGGTGTTTTTACTTACTGCTTGTAGTCAAAGTACCGATAAACAAAACCTTGAAACTAACGCAACAAAGACTAGTGAGTCATATACAGTATCAAGAGCTGAATATTTGTCGAAATTACAAGGCTTTTGGTTAGGGCAAAGTATTGCCAACTGGACCGGGCTAGTGACTGAAATGGATAAAGTAGGTACGCCAGCAACCATGCCATTTTATACCGATGATGATTGGGGCAGTAAGGATTTACCCGCTATTTGGGGAGAAGGTGTGCCTCATAGTGATGTTATTGATTTTTTCTTTGTTGAAGAAGGACAGCCTTGGGGGGCTGATGATGATACCGATATTGAATATATGTATCAGTATCTACATGAGTTTCATCAAACTAGTTTATTGAGCGCAGAGCAAATCCGAACAGGTTGGTTAAAACACACTTATTCAGAAGAAGATGCGCCACTATTTAAAAAATTCCCGGACTCTACCGCGGTTCAAGAAAATTTTTTATGGGAGTCTAATCAACAAGCCAGAATATTAATGGCGCAGGGCATGTTGCCGCCAGCAACCAGTGAGCCGGAAAATAATGCTAAATACATGATGATTGACGCCCAACTTACTACGGAGATATTTGGTTTATTGGCTCCAGTAAGAGTCGACATTGCTTTAAAACTATCGCATTTGCCAATCAGGGTATCGGCAAAATATGATGCTCAGTGGATTTCACAATTTTATATCACTATGCATTCATTGGCTTCTAAAGTAGATAAGTCACTTTCCATGCATCAGCAGACAATATGGTTGGCTGAGCAGGCAAGACTGATATTACCTGAGCAATCAACGCCGGCGAAAATGTATGATTTTATTATAAATTCTTATCAGGTAAATCCTAATAAAAATGATTGGGAAAAAACCCGTGATGCCGTGTATCAGCGTTATCAAGTCAATAACTCAGACGGCTATGTTTATAATGACCCCTTTGAAGCGGGTATTAATTTTGCTGCCAGTTTAGTGAGTTTATTTTATGGCGAAGGAGATATCGTGCGCACCATTCAAGTCGGCACTTTGGCTGGCTGGGATTCAGATAATCCAACCGCGACTTGGGGCGGATTATTAGGCTTTATGATTGGTAAAGAGGGTGTAGCTCAAGCATTTAAGCAAGATAACCTGTCAGAAAGTTATTGGATCCATCGTACTCGCAGGAACTTCCCTGATCATACGCCTAATCAACTTGGCGAAGATACCTTTACTATGATGGCTCAACGAGCGATTAAGGTGATTGACCAAGTGGTTATTGAACAGATGCAGGGCCGAGTTGATGTTGAAAACAATGTTTGGTTAATTCCAGAAAATAGAAGTTAGCCTTGTTTTAACGCTAACGTAGTCAGTGATAAATTCTTTTTAAATTTGGGGTACGATGAAAAAAATAACACATTGCTTAATCGCGACTAGTTTCTTATTAATGGGCTGCTCTAATAATGTAGAGCAAGTTCCCTCGGAAAAAGCATCATTAACTCAACAGTCACAAGAGCAGCTATTACGAGAAGCTTACCAATCAAATGTCGATGAAAGTCAGCGCGAATATTTTGTTTATTTGCCACGAGGCTATCACTCTAAGCCTGAAAAAAAGTGGCCAGTAATGTTATTTTTGCACGGTAATGGCGAGCGAGGTAATGGCCAAGATGAATTAGACTTTGTCTTGATGCAGGGACCATTGTATGAAGCTTGGATACAGAAAAAAGACCTGCCGTTTATTATTATTTCACCACAACTGCACATGTTTGGTTTTGATAAAAAGGGCATTAGTTATATTGATAACCGCTCTAAAGATAATATCCCCAAAAGATTAGCGCAAGGCGTACCTGAGCGAAGTGCAGCCTTTCAAACATCAACTGATATTCAAAGAACGCCGTCATTAACTGATATGAGTGAAGTTGCACCGCTATTACCCCAAGGTTGGGAAAAAATTGAGACTGATTTGATTACAATGTTGGATACCGTTCAAAGTAAGTATCGAGTTAATGTAAATAAAACTTACTTGTCAGGTTTGAGTTATGGCGGTTTTGGCACCTGGTATATGGCAAGTAAATATCCACAACGATTTGCAGCGATAGCCCCGGTAGTTGGCTGGGGACATCCTAGTTTAATGGCACCTATTGCCGAGCATAAGTTACCTGTTTGGCTTTTTGCCGGCGGCAGAGATAATGCGGTAAATATTCAGTATTTTTATGCAGGACTAAACAGATTAGAAGAACTTGGCCATGATAATGTTCGTTTCACTGTGCATGAAGATAAAGGCCATGATGCTTGGACAAGAGTTTATTCAGGCGATGATCTATATCAGTGGTTATTAACACATGAAATAAGCAACCAAACCGACATTTAATAACATGGCAGTTTCTTTGAAAGGTACATTATTACTGGCAATTTTGTTTATTTCCCCAAGCCTATTTGCTAAAACAACAGATGAAGCAATCACTGTGATGTCGTTAAACATCTATGGTTGGAAAACTATGCCAAAACATAGTGATGATTACGCTAAGTTAATTAAGCGTAATCAGGTGGATGTGCTTGGTATTCAAGAAGGTGTAGAAGACTGGCAGCTTAAAGGAAACGCTATAAATAACAAATTGCCGACTAACTATCAGCGGGCGATTACTTTAAAAAAATCACTTGGACAATGTTGGCAGCATAAATTTCAAATTTTTATTAATCATTGCCAGGGTAATCGTTTTATCGAATCAGGTCGATTTGACTTAACTGATGGTCCAAACGCCACTAGAACAGGTGAGTACGCAGTGATAGAGAAACGAAATAAGCGCTATCTTATCGTCAATGTTCATTGGGATCATGAAAGTGTTGAAACTAGGGTAGCCAATGCTAAAGAAACATCTGCTCAGTTAAATAAAGTGAAGCAATACCCGAAGATATTACTGGGTGACTTTAATAGTCACTGTGAAAGTAAAGAGGTTTCATTAGTACAGTCGAATGCAGGCATGACCTTAATTAAAAATGCCGGCATTGATTGCCTTTTTGTTAAAAATCTTACCGGCAAGGCAAAGGAAATAGTTGCTTATCCTTCAGATCATCCTGCTATTGTTGCTAGCTTGGTATACCCAAGTAGCTCAGCTCAGTAACTCTCCCTAAAATATGAACTGTAAAATAACATTCTTCAAAGGGTATCTTGCTTAGAGGGCAGCCCGATAAATAACTATTACCTACACCGTTATTTATTTGCACCGTTGCTTATTGGCATAACTTACTCTTCTTATTCTACTATTGCGAAGAGGGCTAGGTGACATTAGTCTTAGCTAATTCCAGGTGCAGCCAAGTGATGGCATCTTGCCAGCCTAAATTTAAACCTGAAAAAGTCCTGAGGTTTAATTGATCAATGGTGCGTCTACTGGCAATATCTTTACTGGATTTTTTACCTTGTTCGGTATAATTCACTGCCGCAATAGCGACTATATTTTCGCTAGAACCCATGATGAATTGTGCGCCTAGGCTATAAGAGTAATGATTGATTTTATTGATTAAGACACCATAGTTACCGTTGAAGATACAGGCGAGAAAGTTATCATATTCTTCAACCATTTCTATGGATATTTCAACGCCTTCATCAATAATTATTTCGGCAATGCTGTCGCTGATAATGTTAATGTCAGCGAAACTTATTCTATGTTTACGCATACTGCTACCTCAACTCCGTTTGTTATTTCACTGCTGATTGTAAGCGCTTTCATATGTTTGTCTATTAAATGTTCAACAATTCGTTGGTTATTCGTTAGTTACTTGTTTTATAACAAGATAAACTAATTTAAAACTTATGTTGAAACACACTATTTTTTTGCTAAGGACGCTGCATGGATGTAGTGTCCTAGAGAATGCAATCGGTAAAGGAAGTACCTTATTAGAGAATGCAGACGTCACAAGGATGTGACTTATTAGCAAATCAGCGGCTGCGCCCCAACCATCTACTAGTAACATTTTTATCCGCAAGTCCACCAAACCTATTAACCGTCACTCCCGTAGGCGGGAATTTATTCGCGCTTGTGCCTTATGCCATGGGTGGCACTTATTAGACAATGTTGACGTCACATGGATGCCACTTATTAGCAAATCAGCGGCTTAATTTTATGTTACTTAGAAGATAATGCAGGACGCATATTATCCTGACGCACATCCTCCTGAATCTAGCAATGTTCGCGGCTAAAGCCAGCTCCTACAGGCACACACTGTAGGAGGGTGTTTACGCCCGAACGTTTGCTAAGTTAGAATGTGTAACGGAGACAATGGATCTTCGATCAGAGACTTCGAAGATGACGGTGTTTATACTTTTGTGCTTTGCTTATAAATCAACAACTTAATTTCATGTTACTTAGAAGATAATGCAGACGTGGCATGGATGCCACTTATTAGAGAATGCAGGATGCACATTCTCCTGAGCATATTATCCTGAGCACATTCTCCTGAGCACATTCGCCTGAATAACCAGTCTCTTCAAACAATGTCTTGCCTCTAAGCCTTTTAAACCTCGCTGAGTGGAAAGAAAGTTATTGGAATTGCTATAATATTTTAAAACTTAAAGGAATTAGATCGAGGGTCGAATGTCATGCCTTCGACCTTTTCACCTCTTTTTCCATTAAGCACTAAGTTAAAAAATGACTTAACCACAGGGTTTGTCTTTTTGTAAAATACACCATGGGTTTTGCCAACACCTTTACCGTCAGTAAAATCAAAATAAGCAACATTCTCTGCATTTAACTTGCTTGCAGTGCGTCCCAGTCTATCTTTTTGGAAGTTAAAATCAGACCATTTGAGTACGTAATCATTTTCATTGATGGTGACATAGACACGTTTGCCAGTTTCAATTAAATCAACCCATTTGGCATGATGTTTATTGTCTACATCGGCTTGGCACAACACGACATTCTCAAAAATAGCGGTTTCGTTTTCGTAAATTGAATCGATCACATAGTTTTGAAATAAGTAATTGCCTAAACTAAAAGTCATTAAGGTGAGTTTTATATCGCAGGCCTCTAATGCTTCACGATTAAATGGTTCTTTAAGGTAATGTCCTAATTTTTCTAGGGTTGAATCTAACGCCCCTATCGAAGCCCTAGCGGTCCTTTTTGCATGGCGGTATTCTCTGGTTTTAAAGCCGCCCGGGTTAGAGGGCCATGAAAAGGCGATAACCTCGACACCGTATAATTTTTCAATGTCATAAGCTTTTTCTAAGTTCTTTTTAAATGATTGGTTGAAGCCGTGCACAAAGAACACGCAATTTTTCTTGCTGGTGGTGAGTTGTTCTCGAATTAAGGCAAACTGTTTTTTTGAAGCAAGGTTGTTTTCAGTGATAGGGTGAGTTTCTTTAACCAGTTTAATTTGCCATTTCCCCGCTACTTTTTCTGCTGTAGCATATCTAACTTCGTTTGGTCCTTTGATATTTACTTTGTCACCGAACGCCTCATGATCTCCAACTCCATCTTTAAAGTTACGCGTGTTGATATTCCTATTGGTTATTATGTACATGGTTCAATCCTTTGTGGTGTATGCTAGAGAATAGTTAGTCATTGGCTATCACTTAGTAAACCTAGGTGAAAGTATGAAGATTTCAAGTTATGACTTAACTCAACGTCGTTCAAATTGACTTGCTTATTACAACGATTAACGTACCTTTCGCGCTAATACTGTATACTCCAGCGACTAAGTAGGTGTTGTTCTTGGTTTTACTATTTAAGCTAATAATAAAGCTTAAATAGTAAAGCTAATGATAACGCAGCAATGAAGTAACAGTGAAAATAGGGTTGAAGGTTAAAGTGGAGGCAGTAGCAAGGTAATGGTAATGGTAATTAGTTCAGGCCAATTGAATGGCAGAGAATTAAATGGCAGTGAATTGAATAGCCGCGAATTAAATGATGAATATCTCGATCAAGGTTACTTTGTTATTCGAGATTATTTTAATGCCGCAGAAATTGCATCACTTCGAGCAGTGGTGTTGAAGTTTCACCAGTTATGGAAAAAAGACAACCAAGCGTTCTATAAAGAAGTCGCCTTTAATTCTTCTTTAATTACCGGCAGTCAGTACTTAGGCAGCGAGGATAGAGTAAAACTTTTCAACTTTATTAGTTCACCAAAGATGATGAATGTCGTGGAGTCAGTGATAAAATCAAATCCTGCCTTTATGAATACCCAATTATTTTTCAACCCCATTAACCCCGAACTTAAAGACTTTTGGCATCGAGATTGTCAGTATGATCACGACGTTGACGTGCAAAAAGTCGTCATTCATGAGACCCAAGTTGTCCATCTGCGCGTGCCTTTATTTGATGAGTTGGGCATGGAGTTGGTGCCAGGCACCCATAAGCGTTGGGATAGTGAAGAAGAGTTTAATGTTCGCCAAGAAGAACAGGGCAGGTTGAGTAACGAAAGCCTCTCTACTGGTAAACAAATTAAATTAGCTGCAGGCGACTTACTGGTGTTCTCAGCGGATATGATCCACCGTGGTCTATATGGCATGGACCGATTAGCACTTGATGTCTTAGTGTTCGATTCGGCGGGTGACTTTGCTGATTATGTCGATCCCGATTGTTTACCAGATAGCGCAATGTTAGCGAAAATTGAAGACCCAAGATTATATATCAATACCATCAAGTTAAAAGCGAACGCCTAAGCTTCAATTTTTAAGGTCTCTGGAATAGCGATAAAGCGCGATATACTTTTGTAACGCTTAAAACTTAAAACTTAAAACTTAAAACCTAAAAGTAAAAGCCTAAAAGTAAAAAGCTACTATCACCTGCAGGTGATAGTAGCTTTAATTATCAAGTACCACTTTTAGGTACCTTTATCAGCTAGCGTTAGCAGATACTAGCGCTAACGAATTACTTCCAAATACCGTCTTCAGTCTTACCCGTTAACTCGGGAAAATCAGCAGCTACAAAGTTTGGCTCAATACCAGCCTTACACTGCGCTTTGTAGTGTTTAATAACCTTGATGGCAATATTTGATAGCAGTAACAGCGCAATTAGATTAACCAATGCCATCAGCCCCATAGACGCATCTGCAAGTGCCCAAACTATATCGATTTTGGCTACAGCGCCAAACATTACCATGGCAACAACACATGCGCGAAACAGCGGTAAAAAGGTGGTTTTGTTGTTGGATAGGAACAAAATATTGGTTTCTGCATAACTGTAATTTGCAATGATGGAGGTAAAGCAAAAAAGGATTATTGAACCGGCGATAAATGCACCGCCCCAAGCGCCCACGTGAAAGTCTAAGGCGGCAATCGTAATAGCAATACCATCGCCAGCACTTCCGGTATCACCAGCAAGCAAAATTATCGCCGCTGTTGCCGTACAAATTACTATGGTGTCGACAAATACACCAAACATTTGAATAAAGCCTTGTGACGCTGGATGATTTGGATTGGGTGTCGCACTGGCCGCTATATTGGCCGCGCTACCCATGCCTGCTTCATTAGAGAATAAACCACGGGCTATGCCCGCTTTCATTGCTTGTGCAATAGCAAAAGCGACAGCGCCACTTACCGCTTCTTGCCAACCAAAGGCACTTTTGATGATCAAGCTAAATACACCGGGTAACCTTTCAATATTCATCAGCACTACAATCAGGGCTACAGCCAAATAGGTTAAAGCCATAATAGGCACTAGAATCTCTGAGACTTTAGCGACTTTTTTGATACCGCCCATGATAACTAGACCACTAGCTATCGAAATGACAATGCCAACTACCGTCGCATCATAGTCAAACACCGCATTCATCGCACCGGTGATGGTATTGGCTTGCACCGCATTGAATACTAGACCAAAGGCAATGATTAACAGCACAGCAAATAACATGCCCATCCACTTTTGCCCTAAGCCTTTATGCATGTAATATGAGGGACCACCACGAAATTGTCCTTCTTCATCTCTTACTTTAAATACTTGAGCAAGTGTTGACTCAACCATTGAGGTTGCCATGCCTAAAAAGGCAATAAGCCACATCCAAAAAATGGCACCGGGGCCACCAGTGGTTAATGCTACGGCGACACCTGCCATATTACCTGCACCAACACGAGCTGCCATACTGGTACAAAATACTTGGAATGAAGATAATCCATCGTTAGCGCCATGACGGCTGATTTTCATTAAGCTTACCGCGTGACCAAGATGAGATACTTGAATAAAGCCCAAACGTACAGTGAAAAAGATACCGGCACCGACTAACCCATAGATAAGTACCGTATCCCATAGAAGAGAATTAATTAAATTGATAAGTGTTTCTAACATAGACTGCTCATATTTATGTGAATGATTAGGGGCTGTTGATCTTTCGAGATTACTTTTACAGCAACTTGTTTGGTATTTAGACAAGGCAGAGTATGTGACGTGTAGCTGGCTACTCGAACATACGATAACGTAGTATAAATTTCAAACAAGTGCTGCCCTTTAGGGTTCATTTAAAACAAATTTACTCATTGTTGCTCGCTTTTTTAATAGAATGACTATGATACAAAGCTCTCGTCGCGATTAAATCCGTTTTAAATTGAATAAATTTTAACCCTGAAAGATCAACAGCCCCTAGTGTGAATTAACTTAATGTACTTGGTATAATTCAGCTATTGCTTGATCTAGCTGATTAAAAGGCAAAATTTTTTGAACTCTACTCTATTGTGTATGCGTTTAGCTGTAACACTTTGTCGTTATAATTTCCCCCTCAGCTAATTTGCAGGGGAGTATCATTTTTATTGGGTTTGGACAGTGTTAATCTTAGTAGAAATAAAACGTTAGTGTTAAATCTTAAAGTCACTAGCGTTTTTCATTTGAGCGGGTATTAATTAAGAGGTATTGATGAACAAGTATTGATGACTCCATCCGTCACCTGATGATTTTAAAACCTGTTTACTGACTCTGTCAGATAAATCTATTACCGCGGTAATATCAGTGGTTTTGGCTATTGTTTTATACTCACTAGGTTATTGGATGAACGGAAATTATTAAGTATAGATTAGTGAGTATTGATCATTACTGTCGAAGGTTATTACTGTTAAGTATTTAATCAGAAGCTATCAACCAACAGCCAACTTAGCCGTCTCATGCCACAAATATGCTGGCATGGGATGTTTTAACTTCCAAGTGATATTCATTGGCTGACTGCCTTCATATTTCACAAAATCTACCGGACCAAAATTGACAAAACCCATGGTTCTGCCGTTTTCATCTTTGCCTTGTTCACGCACAAATAACAGGAAGGTTTTGTTAGTTTCTTGCTGCGTTATATATCCTAAACCTCGTCCAGAATTCGGCCTAGCGCTATTTTGCGTTTGCCAATGAAACAAGGTCGGGCTAATGGCGTAATCATGGTACATGGTGGTCGCTGAAAATTGCTTTTCACATTTATCTAAGGTGACAAAGAGCAACTCGGTATTAGCATCAGCAATATTTAATACACCTTCACGGCTCGATGATTTTTTAGCAAAAGTACTATCACCAAAGGCGACGAGAATATGCTCTTTCGGATAGCGAACATGCATTTTTAGTGGCGATGCATCTACTTTCGAGTTATTGACCGTTGGCATAGCAAACTCGCTCACTTCAAGTCGCTCAATAAGCATGGCAATAACTTCGGCTAACTCTGATAAGAGTGTTGTGTTTTTCAGCGCTAATAAGCTTGTCACCACGTTATCAAAGCCAGCTTGTTTACCTGTTTTGTCCCAAAAGTCGTAATGAGTCATTAAAGCAAAGAGTTGCTGGTAGTGTTTTGATTGCGTGTTGTTAGTCGTGGCCGAAAAAGAAAAGTTGTTATCGCAAAGCGCTTTAATAAAACGTAAATAAGAAATAGATGAACAGTTGAGTAATCTATTATTAATGGCGCGATAATAAGCCGCATAAAGCGCTTTTACCTCTGCCGTAATTTCCTTGTTTTTGCTGGCGGCAAGTAATACCGACCAACCGCCAAGATTGCCACATTTAACCTTGTATATATCTTCTAGGCTGAGGTTAGGGTTGAGCTGTAAAAAGTTAGTTAGCGTTAAGGGTAAATTGGTATTATGAGGAAAGTTATTAATTAAGCTCAGCAATTTGTTTTTGTTTAAAGTTGCTTGGCTAATGTTCTTTAAGATCATTGCTTGAGTTTTTTCTTGTAACTCAATGCGGCAACCCAAGGGCAGGTGAGGGAAGCCTTGTTTAACTTCTTTCGCTATCGCCTGATTGGTTTTGCCGACCAAAGCTCTAAATTTATGGGAAAAATCGTATTCAGGGCGTGAATTACCAACAAAATCTAAAATAGTACAACATTCTTTGTTATCCGTTAATCGTAAACCACGACCTAGTTGTTGCAGGAATATCGTCAAACTTTCAGTAGGTCGTAAAAACAGTAAGGTATCTAATTCGGGAATATCGACACCTTCATTAAATATATCGACCACGAACAATACATTGATTTGTTTTGATCTTAGCTGTTGTTGCAAAACTTCACGGTCTTTACTGTTATCACTGGTTAATACGCCACAGGCAATATTATGCAAGGTGAACTTTTGCGCCATAAATTTTGCGTGCTCTTTACTGACACAAAAGGCCAAAGCACGCATTTGTGAGATATCAGTAACAACTTCTTCAAGGCTTTGCAAAATACGTAAAACCCTTTGGTCATTATAGGTATAAAGGTGGGTTAATTCGGCAATATCATAACGGCCTTTAGACCACGAGATTTTAGTTAAGTCGGTATCATCATCTATGCCAAAATATTGAAAGGGCGAAAGGTGACGTTGATTAATGGCTTCCGGTAATCTTATTTCTGCGGCAATAACATTACAAAAATCACTGAGTATATCACTGCCATCATGCCGCTCTGGTGTAGCGGTTAAACCGAGCAATATTTTCGGACTAAAGTGCGCTAATACCGCGCGATAACTACTGGCTGAAATATGATGAACTTCATCAATAACTATATAATCAAAATAGTCTTCACTTAACGCTAACTTTTCCGTTTGACTGTTAAGTTGAGCGTTTAAACTTTGAATCGAGGCAAAGAGGTGCTGATATTTGTTTGGCTTGTGATTACCGACCCATAACTCGCCAAAAGCGCTATTTTTTAATACGCCACGATAAGCTGCTAGTGCTTGTTTTAGTATCTCTTCTCGGTGAGCAATAAACAAAAAATTGGCTTCGGGATTTTCATTATAGAAACGAGCAAAATCAAAAGCAGAAATAATGGTTTTACCTGTGCCCGTTGCTGCCACCACTAGGTTGCGATAACGCTTATGCAGATCCCGCTCAACCTGTAACTTGTCTAATATGGTTTGCTGGTGGGAATGCGGCTTGATATCAAAATAGAAACTAGGCATTGAGCTACTGAAACTGCCTTTTGCCTCTCGTAGGGCATTGTTTAATTTTTCTTTGCTTTGTGCTTTGCCATCAAAGTGTTCAAAGTCAGGTGACTGCCAATAGGTTTCAAAAGTGCTTAGCGATTTATTAATGATATGAGGGATTTCTTGCGAAGTGATTTTAAGGTTCCACTCTAAACCACTGGTTAAGGCTGAATGAGATAAATTAGATGAACCAATATAGCCAGTATGAAAACCGGTATTACGCATGAATAAATAGGATTTAGCGTGCAGGCGTTCACGGTTGGTGTTGTAGCTAAGTTTAACTTCGGTGTTGGGCAGTGAGGATAAAAACTCGACCGCTTTTGCATCGGTAGCGCCCATGTAAGAGGTAGTGATTATTTTTAGCTGCTTACCACTGCGAGTAAACGACTCTAACTCTTTTTTAAATATTCGAATACCAGTCCATTTTATAAAAGACACTAACCAATAGATTTTATCAGAAGATTGAATTTCTCTTTTTATCTCAGTCTCTAGCGAAACACCGACATTGCTACCACAGAACAATTCACTCTGCGTTAAGCCGGTTAATGGCATTATGGATTCAACATACTTTGGTAGGTCAGCTGCGATAGGGTTGGATTTATCAAAGAGTGCGGTAAGAATTTTACCCCTGCTATCAATTAAGTTTTCACTGATTAACTGTTTATCTTTAATATGTTTACTAAGCCACTGCACAATAGTATTTGCGAGGCTTATTTGGTCATGAATTCTAGATTCGCCGTGTGGCACTGAGTCCATAGCTATTTCAATCAGTCGGGTTAAGAAACGAGATAACCAAGTTGCTGCTTCGCCAGTCTCTAATAAGCGTTCACCAACATGAAAGGATTCACGATCTAGGTTTTGTTCAACTAATTGAGTTATTAGTTGTTCATAGATACCGGTAGTGTTCATGAAAATCCTTTTAATTTAATGCCTTATTAGTCCAGGGTATCTGAAAAAGGATAAAAGAGGAATGACAAATCCTAGTCATTACCTTAAAAGGTAAGGATATTGGTCACTTCATTTTCGTTGGAGAAGGAAGCTGCTTTATTAGTTCCTTAATAAGTAAAGATATGTAAATAGACTAGTAACTTGCCATTAGCTCACCCTATATTGAAAGGGTGTTATTCATTTTGTTGTAAGCAAGTTAGGTGAGTTATGTCTGAAAATTCAATGTCATCAGCTGATGTTAGTAATGTTAGTAATGTTAGTAAGGCTAATATTGCGGTTAATCGCTTTGGTTATGGCGCAAGGGCTAATGAACTTGAGTTGGCCAAATCAGATCCCAAACAATGGATTAAGTCGCAATTACAAGCTATTAGCTTTACCGATAATTTACCTGATTCAAATGAAATATTGGTTGAGTTTGCAAATTATCAGCAACAGAAGAAGCAGCAAAAAAAGCAGCAAAATAAACAGCTGACAAATCAGATGAGCATGGAAAATAACGATGCGTCATCCATACCCAAAGTGAGTAAGCTGTTTGCCCGTAAAGCTTTGCGTGATATGTCTGCTAATTCGTTGCAACAAGCCATTAATTCTGACCATAGCGTAAGCTGGCGTCTACTCGACTTCTTCTCTAATCATTTCAGCGTCACCGCTAACGGGCGATTAATGGTCGGCCTTGCCGCAACCCTTGAACGTGAAGCCATTGCACCGCATTTACTCGGTAACTTTAGTGATATGTTACTGGCGGTTGAGCAGCACCCCGCTATGTTGGTTTATCTAAATAATGAAAAATCATTTGGCCCTAACTCTCGGATGGCAAAAAAACATAAGAAAGGCTTAAATGAAAACCTAGCTCGAGAAATTATGGAGTTACATACTTTAGGTGTTGATGGCGGCTATAACCAACAAGATGTTGTTGAATTGGCTAAAGGCATTACCGGCTGGAGTGTAAAAAAACCGACAAAAGATAAAGGTGCCGGTTTTGTTTTTCGAGCTTATGGCCATGAACCCGGTACGCGAACATTATTGGGTAAGCGTTATGCCCCACAAGGCATGAATCAGGGCAAGAAAATGCTAGGTGATATTGCCAAACATCCAGCCACAGCAAAACATATTTGTTATAAGCTTGCGCACCATTTTGTTGAAGAAACGCCTTCAGCGTCATTGTTAAATAAAATGGAAACTACTTGGCACCGTACTGACGGCAATATCAAACAAGTGATGTTTAGTCTATTTG
This sequence comes from Colwellia piezophila ATCC BAA-637, assembly GCF_000378625.1. Taxonomy (GTDB): domain Bacteria; phylum Pseudomonadota; class Gammaproteobacteria; order Enterobacterales; family Alteromonadaceae; genus Colwellia; species Colwellia piezophila. The sequence continues at coordinate 699,664 of NZ_KB905160.1, forward strand.
ATGCCGATGAATCATGGCAGCCTAGCGCGCAGAAGTTTAAAACACCGAGAGAATTTGTTATCTCAACCTACCGCGGCCTTGCCCCAAAGAAGTTAAATTCAAAAGTTTTGCTGAATGTATTAACCAGCCTAGGCCAACAGCCTTTTAATGCAGGCTCTCCGGCAGGTTATAGTGATGAGGTCGATGATTGGTTAGGACCCAATGCGCTGATGGCGCGTATTGATTGGGCAACGATGATCTCAGGCTCGCGCGGCAGAATAAATTCAGAAAAAATAATGAAATTATCTTTAGGCAGTAGTGTTAGTGAGCTGACTTATAACGCAGTATTGCGAGCGGAAAGTCGACAAATGTCATTAACACTTTTATTAATGAGCCCTGAGTTTCAAAGGAGATAGCGATGAGTCATGTTAACAACAACACTGAAGCTGCCATATTATCGCGGCGTAAATTTATCAAAATGGCAGGCGCTGGTTTAGCGGTCCTCTCTTTTCCTATGAGCTCAACCTTTGCTTTTGGCGCGGATAAACAAAAAGCTAACCCTAAAATTGTTTGGTTATTATTACGTGGTGCTTTAGATTCAATGCATACCATAATACCGAGTTTTGACCCGCAATATAAAACCTTACGACCTAAACTCTCTGCTAGTTTTAAAGCGCCATTATTACCCTTACAACAAGGCTTTTTTTTACACCCGTCATTAAAAAATATGCATACTTGGTATCAAGAAAAATCATTGTTACCTATTGTTGCGGTATCGTCGGGGTATCAAAAACGTTCGCACTTTGATGGCCAAGATTTTTTAGAAAGTGGTAAAGGGCAGATTGACCATGACTCTGGTTGGTTGTCTCGTGCGATTGACGTTAAAAATAAACGCGCCCTTGCTATTTCTCGCGCAACACCGATTAGCTTGCGCGGCAGTAAAAACAGTACTAAGCAAGTGAGTACTTGGTATCCGTCAAAGTTTGACAGTGCCGAGCATGAAGTTTACAGCGAACTAGCTCAGTTATATCAACATGATGAAGCCTTAAAAGAAAACCTTGAAAATGGCTTAGAGGTACTCGGTTTAGTCGGCGCTAAAAATGCCAAGACTAAAAAGCGGCAAGGTAAGTTTATTGATTTAAGCAAAGCTTGTGCAAAGTTCATGGTGGGCGAGCAGGGTGTTGACTGTGCCATGTTAGAACTAGGTGGTTGGGATACGCATAATAATCAAAGTTTCCGCTTAAATAGACAACTATCTGAGCTAGACCAAGGTTTAGCTGCATTAAAGTCAGGTTTAGGGGACGAGTGGCAAAACACTGTGATTATTATAGGCACTGAGTTTGGTAGAACAGCCAAAGAAAATGGCACCGGTGGTACCGACCATGGCACCGGTAGTGCACTATTTCTAGCTGGCGGCGCGGTTAACGGCGGAAAAGTTCAAGGCAAATGGCCTGGCTTAAAAGCGGATGAATTATTTGAGCAACGCGATTTAATGCCTACCACGAATAGTTTTGGTTGGATCGGCAATATATTATCTCAACATTGGCAATTCACTGAGCAAGAGTTAAGGCAAGTATTCCCGCAGGTGAAAGCCTATAATGAAGCCTTAGTAAAAGCTTAGTTACTTTTTTAGTGTTTTTAATTATGTGCCGGTCATTGAATGAAATAAGCGCCGCTGTAATCGCTTTTTGGCGGTAGTTTATTCGTTTTTTGGGGCTAGTTTAATTGCTTACTTAATTCCATTGGTATTACAGGGTATAAATACGCTAAAATAGGGGTTATTACCTTAGCTTCGAGCCCTTTATCTTAATGAGCACTGACACACCTAAAGCCACAACACCTGCCAACGTTACCACCACTTTTGCCGAGTTGGGCCTTATTTCACCCATCTTAGCTCGATTAACTGAGCTGGAATACCTTCAGCCAACGCCTATTCAAGCCCAAGCTATTCCTAGCGTATTAGCCGGACGTGATTTAATTGGTGGGGCAAATACTGGCTCGGGTAAAACAGCAACGTTTGCGCTGCCTATGTTGCAGCAACTCTCAAAACAAAGTGTTGGCAAAGGCTCTACAAACAATAAAGGCACGATGAATAAAGGCAATTACGTTAGCGGACTGATCTTAGTTCCTACCCGAGAATTGGCCAAGCAAGTTGCCGACAGTATTAAATCTTATTCAGTGCATTTTAACGGCGCGATTAAAGCCATGGCTGTTTTTGGTGGTGTCTCGGTAAATAAGCAAATGCTAGCTTTACGTGGCGGCACCGATATTTTGGTAGCCACACCGGGTCGATTACTCGATTTGATTTCAAGTAATGCCATTAAGCTTGATTTGGTCAATACCTTAGTTCTTGATGAAGCCGACAGAATGTTAAGCCTAGGTTTTACTGAAGAGCTTTCACAGATAATGGCATTAATGCCAAAGAAAAAACAAACGCTATTATTTTCAGCAACTTTTCCTGAGCAAGTACAGACCTTAACCCAAGAGTTATTGAATAACCCTGTTGAAATACAATTGCAAAGTAAAGATGCGAGTACCTTGGTACAACGTGTCTTTACCGTTAACAAAGGCGAAAAAACAGCGGTATTAGCGCATTTAATTCATGAGCATCAATGGCGACAAGCATTGGTTTTCGTTAATGCTAAACACCACTGTGAGCATTTAGCTGAAAAGCTCGCTAAACGTGGTATAACCGCCGAAGTCTTTCATGGCGATAAAGGCCAGAGTGAACGTACTCGTGTGCTAGAAGGCTTTAAAGCAGGCACGATTGACGTCTTAATTGCCACCGATATTGCAGCCCGTGGTTTAGACATTGAAAAACTGCCGGTGGTAATTAACTTTAACTTACCAAGAAGTCCGTCAGACTACATGCACCGTATTGGCCGAAGTGGCCGTGCAGGAGAAGTGGGTTTAGCTATATCGCTTATTGATCATGAAGACTATCATCACTTTAAAGTGATCGAAAAGAAGAACAAAATCTGGCTTGAACGTGAGCAAGTAGCAGGTTTTGAAGTGGCGGAAATCGCCGAAGATTCAATTTTAGCCGCAGAGTTAGCTGAAAGTAAACCGATGGCCAAACCTGAAGGCACCGGTAAGAAAAAACGTAAAAAGAAAAAAACAGTTAATGAAGATATTTGGGCAGGCTATTCTAAACCTGAGTAATGCTCAATGAATTGATTGCACTATTTAAACGGTTTTGACGCTAATTAGCATTAGCGTCAAAACCGTTTTTTATTGTTCAGTATTGAGTACCCAGTGGCACCGTACCTTCACCACTTTACAAGGGCGTGATGGAAAAACAAACTAAGAGGTGCTTAATTTTTCTTCATGTTCTGCTTTGATAGTAATACGTAATTTGATATCAGTTAGCATGAGCCATCCTTATTTATAGAAGGCAGGTTGCCCTCTATCTATGTGTGCATAACACACCTTTTCAGGGTCGTTACACGTTTCACATGGACTAGGTGTGTTAACCCAATCATCTATTAAATCTTGTTCTTCTTACTTCTCGCTTCGTCATGAGTTATCGAGTAATAATCCGAGCACTCACAAGTACTCATAAGCACATTACTAAGTACAATAAGCAGCAGCTAAAGCATAAAAAAATCCGATATAGAGTAAATATCGGATTTTCTTATTTAAGTAGACTTGTTTAGACAGCAGTATTTAGAAGTCAGTGTTTAAACACTCTTCTTTAAACACTCTTCTTTAAACGCTAATCTTTAAACACTCTTTTTTATACAATACTGCGATCTTCGCGCTTGGCTTCAGCCATGTCTTTAAAGAACGCTCTAACTATGACGAACAGCACGACGGCTGAAATTACTGGCCATATCAAAATATATAGGGATAGCATAATGTTGTCTTCCTGGTTTGAATGTTAAATTTATTAGTCAAAATGTTGGATGCGTTCGTGAATCAGCGAAAAATCAAAGCGCTCTTTATTGGCTAAGCTAATCGCAGTACAGATCATAGTGCTTGCTCCATAGGCAATCAGAGAGCCAAGCAAAACAGTGTAATCACGTAAAAAGTTTTGGAAATAGTAAGCGCATATTAACCCGACAATGGTACCTATGAAAAGTGCCGCTTTACGATTTGAAAAACCATAACACATTAATCCAATAACTGTGCCGCCACCAACTGCGGCAATAACTTCCATGCTAGCAGCCCAAATTCCAACCAATGGTATCAATTCAAAACGTACCAAACAAAATAGTGTTAAGCCACCTAATACTGCGCTTAAAAAGGCTTTGTTAGTGACTCTGTCCCAATAACAGCTAGCGATAACAGGGAAAACAAGCGAGCCCCATAAAGCGCCAACAAAAACGAGCATTACTAGGATGTCGAGAGAGAAACTGGCAAGAATTAAACCCAGGATTGTGGCGATAACCATGGTTATACGACCTAAAAGTAGCATCTTCTTATTGTCGATTTTACCTTTGGCTAAGTTCTTTGCATAAATATCTGTCATCACAATGGCTGAAAGCGCTGAGAGATCTGAGTCGGCGGTTGAGGACAACGAGCCAATGACTAAGATAAACAGCATACCGATAGCAAAAGGCGGCAAGTAGGTTGAGGCGACTTGTGGAATCAGGTTATTCAAATCGCCATCATGTGGTGTCATGCCCATAAACAGTGCCATCATGCCGAGCATGCCTAAACCGATGACGATAGAACCATAGCCTAGTGTCGCGGTGATGAATGAAGATTTGATGAGGTCTTGGCGTACAGCAAAAATTCGCTGAGCAATGGTCTGGTTACCAATACCGTAGGCAAGTACGGCGACAAAAAATGGTGCGCCTTGTTCTAAAATGGCTTTGGTGGAGAAGAAATCGGCCTGTTCGGCGGTTAATATATTGAAGCCTTGTGATAGAGCATCAGAGCCGCCCATGCTGAAATAAATCCAAGGGATGAGTACAATCGCGACGACCATCATGGCGACAACTTGCGCGAAGTCGGTAAGAATAGAGGCTCTAAAGCCTGACCATAGCGTATAAGATAAAACACCGACACCGGCGATCAATACGCCCGTTTGGAAAGATAATGGCGTCAGTACTGACACCAAGGCGCCCGCAGCGGTGAAGTTAACCATTAGGCTGATAACACTGCCAACTAAGTTTGAAACCGCCAAAATAAGCTGACTAGAGGAGCCATGTCTTGCGTGCATAACCTCAGCTAAGGTGCGAGCTCTGGGAGCTAATTCGCGAAAGCGCTGACCGTAAGGGTAAATAAATAATATCATCAAGGCCCCCCAAAATCCGTAGTGCATTGCGCCGGACAAGCCATATTTGTAGCCTGAGCTTGCTGCGCCGTAAAAAGACGCCGCCCAAATCCACGTTGCCGTCATACTCGCCGCGGCGATGCCAAATCCTACGGCACCATTGGAAACCATGTAGCCATCGACACTATCCGATTTTTTTGCCGCTAAGGTTGAAAATAGAAAGGTAAGACCGTAAAAGCCAACTAATAGAAGTAGGGTAGTAGTGATTGAAAATTGATAAAATACCGGGTCTTGCATAGGTTTCCTTGGGGTTATGTTGAGCGTTATAGTTATAGTTACACGTATGGTTACACCGAGAATTTGAACGCTCGAGATAGGTGCATTGGTATAGCCAATTAATTACTTTATTTGATAGCAATTTACATTAGCCAGTTACGCCGCGCCGCATTATACATGATCTATAGATGAACTGCCGTATAAAAACCAGTGAGGTTTGTTAATAAGAAGGCTACCAAAGCAGTAAGCAGAGGGGCTTGTTTATGTTCACTTTGTTGAACCTTTTGCAGGTAAGGTTGGCAGTTATAGGCAAGGTTTTCTCAATTATGAATAGCCGCCTTGAAGAAATGCAGTAACTTAATATTGAACTCGCCAAAGGTAGTTATTAGTTACGGCAACATTGGCAGATAGCCCCTCAACCCCATAAACGTTACTACAAAATAAAAATGTAGTTAATATTGAACAGCTAAAACATATTGCTAACAAAGAGTTCTTCATATTTTATCTCCTGAAGCATTAATAGCTGTACTTGAGTATTTTAAGTACATTAAATCATAGGGTTATTTTATAGCCAGTGTGGTAAGTCTAGCTAGAAGCTAAATTCTCGCATTTTTTCTTCAAGGTTCCTGACCAGAGTACTGAGGTTTTTAACATCTTCTCTACTTAAATTAGCATTATCGGAAATATTATGAGAGTTATCAGCTATCTCGGTAACATTTTGGTTAATCTCGTTGACTACCATGCTTTGCTCTTCAGACGCGGTAGCAATTTGAATGTTCATATCACTTAATTGCTCAACCAGTGCCAATATGTCGGTGATGATGTGGCGGTTTTTCTGACAAGAGTCAATGCTATGATTAGCCATTTCACTGGAAGAGCTGACTATTTTTACCGTACTTTGTGTTTCTTGTTGTAAGGAGTTTATTTTCTCTCGAATGTCTTCAGTGGATTGTTGTGTGCGACTTGCCAATGTTCTTACTTCATCAGCAACAACGGCAAAGCCACGTCCTTGCTCGCCAGCTCTAGCTGCTTCGATGGCCGCATTTAGGGCTAATAAATTAGTTTGTTCTGCAATTGATTGGATAACATCTAAAACAGAGCCGATAGATACGCTTTCATCGGCGAGCTTTTCGATAGAGCTTGAAGCCGATGACATTTGTTTATTTAACTCATCCATATCATGTTCCAAATTTTCGGCAGAATTATTGCTCTCAATGCATTTGTCACTGGTTTCTTTCACTGTATTGGCAGCCTCTGCAGCATTACGAGCCACCTCTTTGATAGTCGCAAGTAACTGGTTAGTAGCCACTGCCATGCTATCAGCATTATCGGTCTGACTTTGAGTTTGACTTGTTGTCTCATCCATATTAATTAACATCTTTTCAGTCGATTCAAGCAGAGTTTCGGATAACTGTTCGACGCAGTGTAGAATATCTCTTATTTCGCTGATTAAATGATTAAAAGAATTAGCTAAACCAAGTAGTTCATCATTACCGTCGTATTCAACGCTATGACTTAGGTCTTTGTTTTTGCTTATTTTATTTACTTGTCCAATAAAGCTATTGATAGGGTTAGATATACCGCGTCCAACCATAAAACCTGATATTAATGTCAGAGGGATCAATATCACCATAATGACGGAAATAATAAGCCAGATACTATTCAACATATCTTCTCTATCTTTCATTGCTTCAGCAACATCAATTTCACTTAATATTGCCCAATCAACACCTTCGATATTCAGCGGGGCAAAAGCTGATAAAACGTCTACGTTGCGGTAGTCTTTAATACGTTTAATGCCGCTTTGTCCTGATAATGCCGCATTGGCACTCTCGGTTGCTACTTCTTGTAAGCCGATGCCAGAGTCACTGGCAATTATTTTATCAAGGGTTGCTTTATTTGTGCCCACAGATTCTAGCGCACTGATATAGCCTTTTTTATCTTCAATAAGAAAACGACTTTGACTTCTAAGTAAGTTGTCATCACCAATAAGATAGGTTTCGCCTGATTCTCCCAAGCCTACTTTTTGCCATTTTTTGTCATAAGTCATCAAATTATTGATCTTAGCTATCGGCATTTGAAAAATTAAGATACCAATCTTTTCACCTGAATCTGAAAATATGGGAGAAGAGATAAAAGCCGCAGCGGCATGATATGAGGGGAAATAAGGTTTGAAATCGATTAAAAAACTAGTGTTTTTATCGGAGCTACTATTTGCTGCGTTAAACGCTTTAGCAAGGCCGGTATTTTTGTACGGACCTGATAACAGTGAGGTGGCAAAATCAAGCTCTTTAAAGACCGAGTAAATAACAAAACCGGTATCAGGCTCGACTAAAAATATATCGTAATAACCAAAAGCATTTAAGTATTGGTCTAAGTGTGCATGATATTTCTTATGTAACTGGCTGTAATTTGAGCCATCATCTGCGAATAATAAGCCATTTTTACTGCCTAACGGGTTAGGGTTAGCACTGATGTAAGCATGTTGTAATGATTTGGTGTTTTGGTTTAGCTGTTGATATTTTTCTATAGAACTTAATGAAGAGGAGGGGTTTTGGTTTTTGTATTCAGGATCAAACTCATTACGATAATAGCCTTTAATCTTATCGTTATCTCGCAGTGAGGTTTGACTATCGTAATTAAAGAAATGCTCAGGTAGTTGCTGCATCATATCGATAATCATGCCGTCATTGGAGTAAGTAATGACTTCTTTTTTTATGGTTTTAAAGTAATTTTCAATTTGGGTTTTTTGAATTTCTCGAATAGCAACGAGCTGGCTAAATGCTCTTTTCTCCATTGCCGTTGCTGCAATGCTGGTTGCTTGCCAACCAACTAAGCCACCCGCTGTTATGATACCAATGGCAGATAATACCACTGAAGCTAAAATAATTTTGTTGGATATTTTCATTGGAACCGCTCAATAAAAGCAAACCATATTATCTAGTTTAGTTCCTTTACTTATGGTTGTATCTTTTTTGAGCACATGTAAGCCGGCAGTTTATCTTGATAAGTATGTTTACTATGAAATTAAAAGCTAAGTAAGGTTATGAACTAATTCACCGGTAAGTTATTGACAAGGTTTACGGCTCACATTGCATACTAAAGTCAGTTAACCATACTACCGGCGAAAAAATCATATCAAGCTCTGCTTTTACTAGTTGAAAGTCATGATTTTTGGAAAACCATAAAACGATACTGTCGTGCTCGCCCACTTCAATGACCTTAATGGTTGCTAACTTGCCCCATTTTTTATGATCAATAACTTCCACACCCGCCACTTCAAATTGATAAGTATCAACTCGATTACTTGCTTGGCGGGAAAGCATAAATTTCTTTTTGTCTTGCAGCAAATTGAGCCGAATTTGTGCTCCTAAAGTATCAATACCATATAAAGGATAATCTTTATTTTCATCTTTCTGGGGATAGTGGGTTACCTCATCATCTAGGGTAACTGTTGAGGATAGGCCATTGTTCGACATTTTAGCGGTCATTGTTCTATTTTTAAGTCCGCTCAGCTTTTGTGAGAAACCAGGGGTTAAAAAATGCTTGTGCTGCTTTGAGTATTGCAGGGTGGTTTTTTGATTGTAGGTCGAGTCTAGCCAAAAGAAGCTTACTTCAGCCTTTGATGTGATTGCGGCCTGAGGCACTGTTGAGATTTTATCCCATTTGATGGTGCGGTGTAAATAACCGACTTTTCCCCCAAAGAAATGAACATCATATTCAAAGGTCTTTTGACACTGATGTAAGTTTTTCAGTTCGGACGCCGTTAAGTTGTTCATTTCACTGGCTTGTGATGGAAGGTTTACGCAAAAAAAACAACCACTAAAAATACTTAACAGGATTAATGGCGTTTTGATTAGTTTGGTTAGTAAGGGCAATTCATTCACGGTTTTTTAGTGCTCTGCTGGATATAAGAAGGCTTGATGAAATTTATTATTCGCTAGCCGTTGGCGTTAGTATATTAAAAAAGGATTTAAAAAACTGTATTTGTTTATTACATAACGATTAACAGATGAAGTAGCTACTAATGGCATTTACTAAAGGTAAATGAAGAGCAGATAAAACTGTTCTAGTGAGTTAATGGGCGCCATTAGCAAGTAAAATATCGTCAATGATTGCTGGGGGTTATCTCGAGCAGGTACTGGGTCAATTGATAACGGCGATACATTGCTAAATGTCGTTCATTCAACTAATTTTTAACTAAGGGTATAAGAAATATTGTTTACTAAGTAACCTGAATTCTGGATAAGCAGCACTTGCTCAATATTCCCCTTTATCCGATTCTCAGCGTTAAAACGTCGATAAATAACCCGTTATTCATAAACGTTTTTCCTTGATAATCGAATAAATTGAAACATTGATAGAGTATATCGCTACTTAACCTTGTAAATTTTGTTCTTAACAACCGTAAGTTGTTGTTTTTACTTAAACATCAAACACTCATTATCCAGAGTTCAGGTTAAGTAAATAGGGATATTTAATGTGGCACTTGCAGTTATAGGCTTGATACTTAGGAGGAAAGGATGAGGTTAATTAAAGAGATTTTAGTGGTGATGGACGATAGTAGTGATCATCAGCCCGCTTTAGTGCAAGCGATTAAAATAGCCAAGCAGACCTCTGCCACTATTGAATTATTTCTAGTCGCTTATACTCGTGGGCTTGTTAGTCACTGGAACTTTAATCAAACGCAATTATTGGCTTTACAAAAAGAGTACGTGGCGACTAAGTTACGTTGGTTAGAAACCTACTTAGCTGAAATAACGGCTTTAGGACTCGAGGTTAGGCTTGATGCTGTTTGGCATCCTGATATAAGTTGCGCCGTGGTGGCTAAAGTAGAAAGTGACAATGTCTGTTTGGTGGTTAAGTCAACCAAGCAATACTCAACGATTAACAAGGTTTTTTTCACACCGAGTGACTGGCAACTGCTTGAGCATTGTCCAGTACCACTATTACTCACTAAGAGCTTGAACGACTCTTCTTATCATAAGATTATTGCTGCTGTTGATCCTAAAAAGACTCACGATAAGCCAGAGAAATTAGACAATAAAATTTTAGCCGCAGCTATAGCCATGGGTGAGTTATTTGATAGTCATGTGCATGTTTGTCATTGTTATCAACCGATTGGAATAGAGTTGTGGCAAGGTATGAGTTCAGTGGGCATGGACCATAGCTTAAATAACGGTGATTTTACTGACTACACTGATGCGATTAAGCAACACCATCAAAGTTTGTTTGATGAATTGCTAGCTAATTATTCCTTTGATAAAAAATCTAGTCACCTTATTGCTGGCTCACCAGAATTTGAATTGCCTGTGCTTGTTAAAGATTATCAAGTAGATGTGTTGGTGATGGGCATGAGCAATAATGGTAAGTTTATTGGCAATACCGTGGAAAAAATACTCGATAATGTTGACTGTGATGTCTTATCTATTAGGTGTTCAGATTAGTTATGCCGATAAGAATGTAAGCCTTGATAACGGATAAGTATTTTGTTGGATAATAGTGTTAAGTAACAGCTTTGTTACATAAGTGGTCGTTATTATTAAAATAAATGTTTACTTATTCAACAAAGGTGAGTATATTGTCGTCGTTACTTAGCATTCCTCGGTTAAGTAACGTAAATCCTCAGTGATTTTTCGTGTTTTGTCTTTCCCTTTCACAGTCAGCCAACACCATAATAAAAAGTTATTACAACAAAGCTTTTTGCTGCATGAGATCCCGAGTAATTCTCGGTGGGTTCATCGTATTATTATCATTTTTATGTATATGCAGCTATAGGCTTTTTAATATTGCGTTATTACGCAATTAAAGGAGTTATATTATGTCTTATACTTTTCAAGGTAAGATTTACGCTATTGAAGCACCGGTAAAGTCTATTTCAATCAACAAATTAAATGTTGTTGTTAAAGATCAAGCTGGTTCGCAATTGTTTAAATTTACCAAAGTGAATGAGTCTAAAGATTTTTTAGCTATGCTATATCAAGCGTAACTAACAAAAGATCAGAGCCGTTAGCTCAGCTAATGGTTACTATAAAAAGCCAGAATATCCTTAATAAGGTATTCTGGCTTTTTTGCGTTTAGCGATATGTACCCTATGCTCGCTAGTCAATTTTATTAATGGTAACTTCCAAATACTTACTATTTCCTGCGTACCATTTTTGTACGTAAATAGAGCCTAAAATTGGCGGCATGCCGTCTTTGGGTATTTCTTTATAGCGAACGCTATTCTTGTTTTGTTTTTCTAATTCAAACTTAATCTTAGTTTCAGACATAATTAAGGGCTTTATAATGTTGATAATAGTTCGGTAATTTATAGAAAGTTACCTGAGCAAGCAAGTGGCAATATGTTTCTTAGATAAAGCGCCCTTAGCTTAAGAATAAATACGGCCTAACAACTCCACTTGCGTTAAGTAAATACGTAGGTCTAATTCTAATTGATAGTAATCAGGCAACATACTCTGGCAAAGTTTATAAAACGCTTTGTTATGTTCTTTTTCTTTTAAGTGAGCTAACTCATGCACAACTATCATGGCGAGAAATGCTTCTGGAGCTTTTTTAAATAAGCTACCCACTCTAATTTCATGTTTACTTTTTAACTTATTGCCTTGTACACGAGATACATAGGTGTGCAGGCCTAAGGCATTATTAATAATATGAATTTTGTCATCATATTTTATCTGGCTCAAAGGAGCTGATTTCTTCAAATACTGGTTTTTTAACGACATAACATAAGAGCGTAGCGCTTTGTCGCTCGTTATTTGATGTGTTGTTGGATATTTTGATAATAAATAGGCAGCTAATTTTTTTTGTTCAAGCATTTGCTGAACTTGTGATTGTACCTTCTCGGAGTAGGCCGACAGGTACTTAAGTTTTGGTTGCTCGAATTCTAGTGATTTTAATTTTGCTGGCATAAAGTAGTAATAGCACGATAGTTAATTAAGGGGGTAAGCGTTACGGTTTTGATATCATCGTATTCGGTGAATGGCTATCAATCTCGGTATTATACTTTTTATTTACTGAGCTGTGTAGTTTACTACACTCATAGCGATGGTAAAAAACTGACAAAATAAGTGAATAAAATTAACAGTAGTAACTTTTAGTGTATTTGAGGCTTTAACAATGGCCGATTTTTGTTAAAATAACTTTATTATTTAATGTAACTTGAGAAAAAATTAATGAACCCGATTATTCAAATTTTAAAAGACCTAAATATCAGTGATGAAAAAATTGGAGAACTTTTTCAAGCGCTTACTGAAAACCCAATGATGGCAATGGCATTCATTGCACAACTTGGCATTCCGCCTGAAAAGCTGCAAGCGATTATGAGTTTAGTAATGGCCGATCCTGGCCTTATTGAGCAGGCAGTGAATGAATTAGGCTTAGACTTTTCTAAAGTAGAGGAAGCTAAAGCAAAGTTAAAAGCCGGAAATGTCTAGTGAATACGGTTGAAAAAAATAGTAATTTGGCTGAGTTAATTAGTCAGCTAGAGGCAAAACCCGAAAATGTAAATTTTGAACAAGTGATGCAAGTTATTGCTCAAAGCTACAACTACACACCGGCACGTTTCAGTAATGGTGATTTAGTTAATGAAGCGGGCACCAATGAAGGCTCTTGTAAAATATTTTATTTTGCCAAGCTTAATAAGTTAACCGAGCAGCAAACCTTGGCTTGTTTTGGTAAATTTTATCATCATGATGTGCTAAAAAATCCGCAAGGCAATGATCACGGCAATATCCGTAACTTTATGCAAAAGGGCTGGAGTCAGGTTGAGTTTAACTCGGTTGCTTTAACCTCACGAGCTTAACTTGCCGGTATTTAAATGGTCGGCTTAAAATGATCAACTTCAAAGCATTAGCCAAGGTGCATTATTTATGCACTTTGGCTAAACGCTTATTAACTAATAGTCTGCTCATCTGTAACTAGACTTCTTCTAGTTACTCTTTTGTTTAACGACTTTCATTACCGCTAAAGAAAAAAATACCAATACAGCACCTAAAATAAAGCCAACGCATAAGTCGATTAGCAACGGGGTAATTGCCACCAACAGCCCTGAAAATAGTGGCAGCTTACTAGCAAAGAATATCGCTGATTCAATGAGGTGATGAAAAGCGGGAACACCATGGGTTATCAATGAACCCCCAACGAGCCACATAGCGATTGTTCCAGCAAAGGCTAATAACTTCATGAGTTTAGGTGCAAATGCAATCATAAAGTGTCCCAAAGCACGTTTGGCTTTTCCCCAGAGGTTCATTGATTTATCTTTAATCAATAAAAAGCCGCCATCATCAATTTTGACAATACCGGCAACTAAGCCGTAAACACCTATGGTCATCAAAATGGCGATAAAAACTAACACGGCAATTTGAGTAGTAATTGGCTTGTCTGCCACAGTGCCCAAAGCAATAATGATTATTTCTGCAGAAAGAATAAAATCAGTCCGAATAGCGCCTTTGATTTTATCTTTTTCATAAAGGGTAATGTCGATGTTTTCATCTTGAAGGGCAGCAACACGCTTTTCATGTTGCTCTATGTGTTCATCTTTATGGCTGAATTTATGCCAAACCTTCTCAAAGCCCTCATAACATAAATAGGCACCGCCTAGCATTAATAAAGGCATAATTACGATAGGTAAAAAATAACTAAGCATCAGGGCAATAGGAACTATAATCGCTTTATTAAGCATAGAGCCTTTAAATACCGCCCAAACAACGGGCAACTCTCTATCGGCTTTTAAACCACCAGAAAGCTGCTCGGCATTAACGGCTAAGTCATCACCTAAAACCCCGGCCGTCTTTTTAGCCGCCACCTTAGATAAAACAGCAACATCATCGAGTAGCATAGCAATATCATCTAATAAGGTTAGTAAACTTGCACCTGCCATAAAAATCCTTGTTTATTCTTTAGGTAAAGTAATCGAGTAAATTATTGGTATAAATCAATCGTGCTAATGGCAACACTATATTTACCTTAACGTTTTTATTCAATAAGAAAGATAAAATGACAATGACTAAATGGAGTAGAAGATAATTGTTAAAAAAAGGGGAGTGAGGGTTTATATCGGTAACAGGCAGACGAGCTTATGCTTGGAGTATAAAACTAAGGGAATATGGGAATTGGTTGCGGGAGCCAGATTTGGTAAGACAATGACGACTTTCGGCTATATTTCTTATTAGGAAAGGTAATAGCCCGACGAGCTTATGCTTGGAGATTTTAAAAATTAGGGGGGAGTTTAAATTTTAACTAAGGAATACTCTTTATACTTAAGTGAAGTTGGTTGCGGGAGCCAGATTTGGTAAGACAATGACGACTTTCGGCTATTTATAAGTGATAGCCCGACGAGCTTATGCTTGGAGATTTTAAAAATTAGGGGGAGTTTAAATTTTAACTAAGGAATACTCTTTATACTTAAGTGAAGTTGGTTGCGGGAGCCAGATTTGAACTGACGACCTTCGGGTTATGAGCCCGACGAGCTACCAGACTGCTCCATCCCGCGTCCGAATGGTTTAAGTGGTTAACTTAAACAAGCCAAGTTGTTTTAATTCAAACTTAAGAATTTACTCTTTATACTTGAGTAAAGTTGGTTGCGATAGCCAGATTTGATAACAAACTTGACGACCTTCGGCTATCTATAGTGAATAGCCCGACGAGGTTGAACTTTTAGACTGCTCCATCCCGCGTCCGAATGGTTTAAGTGGTGAACTTAAACAAGCCGATAATTGTTTTAATTCTATTATCAGAGAATTGGTTGTTGGAGCCCTTATCTTATGAAGAGGGAACTGACGACCTGCTTTTTATACTTAAGCGAAGTTGGTTGCGGGAGCCAGATTTGAACTGACGACCTTCGGGTTATGAGCCCGACGAGCTACCAGACTGCTCCATCCCGCGTCCGAATGGTTTAAGTGGTTAACTTAAACAAGCCAAGTTGTTTTAATTCAAACTTAAGAATTTACTCTTTATACTTGAGTAAAGTTGGTTGCGGGAGCCAGATTTGAACTGACGACCTTCGGGTTATGAGCCCGACGAGCTACCAGACTGCTCCATCCCGCGTCCGAATGGTTTAAACTTCACTATTACTAGTAATATTTAAACAAGCCACAATATTTTACTTCTTATTGCGAGAAGTTTCTTTCAAAAAGGTTACTCCTTGAAAGCGAGGCGTATATTAAGGATAGCGCATCGATAAAGCAAGCGCTTTTATAAAAATAATTCTGTTCGCTTGAATGTTGCTCGTTACGGGTGAAAAGCAGGCAGTTTCGGGTAGTTAAAGTTAACTTTTGTTTATGTAGCTGGTGTTTGCGTATATAATCGCGCCCATAGATTACTCTGCTGCTTACTCCGGAAATTCACCATGAAAGAATCCATGCACCAATTTTTAGCTTTAACCTCTCCAGGTATTGAAGTTTTACTGTTCGATGAAATAAAAAACCTCGGCGCAGACCGTGTTGTACAAAAACCAGAAGGCGTTTATTTTCAAGCTTCTTTAGCGTTAGGCTATAAGATTTCGCTTTGGACTCGTCTTGCTACGCGTATCATGCTTAAATTAGGTGAGGGTGAAGCGAAAGATAAAGACGAATTGTTTAAAGCAGCAAGCTCAATTAATTGGCCTGATATTTTTAATTCAACAACAACCTTTGCCATAGACTTTGTTGGCTACAGTGAAGAAATCCGTAATAGCCAGTTTGGTGGCTTAACGATTAAAGATGCGATAGTTGATCAGTTTAGAGAGCAAGGTTATGAACGTCCTAATGTCGATAAAAAATCGCCACAAATTAGTTTTCAAGCGCGTTTACTAAGAGACCACATCCACATATTTCTTGATTTCTCTGGTCGAGGTTTATTCCAACGTGGTTATCGCGAGCACAGTGGTGCTGCACCGTTAAAAGAAAATTTAGCTGCCGCGCTTATAATACGTTCGGGTTGGTTAAACGATACCACTAAGCCATTGGTTGACCCTATGTGTGGCTCAGGCACCATTTTAATTGAAGCTGTTTCGATGGCAGCCAAACAAGCACCGGCCCTTAATCGGGCATCATGGGGTTTTGAATCTTGGCTAACCCATGATAATGACATCTGGGAAGAGCAGTTAGCGAGAGCCATAGAAAGTTCTGAACAATCCCTAGCTACGCTTAAAGGCGTTAAAGTATTTGGCGTTGATATTGATTCTCGGGTATTAAGGACGGCACAACAAAATGCCCGTAATGCGCATTTACAGCAATATATTGAGTTCTCCTGTAAAAATACCAACGATATGAATAACACCTTTGGCGGGCCGGGTACCGTGTTATTTAACCCTCCTTATGGTGAACGTATTGGTGAGTTACCTGAGCTAGTAGAAAACTTTGTTTTGTTTGGTCAAAAACTTAAAACGCAGTTTATGGATTGGCGAGTGGCCATATTAACCGCGAACATAGATTTACTCGCTATGTTGAAACTGTCTAGCTTCAAGCGTTACAAATTTAAGAATGGCCCGTTAGATTGTCAATTAGCCTTGTATAATGTAGATGAAAAGCAAAGGGCTAAAGATGCGGTAAACCCGCAATCTGATTTTTCTGAGGAAGATAGCGCTTTTGCTAACCGCCTAAAGAAAAACCGTAAAAATTTAAAAGGCTGGTTAAAATCAAATGAGATTGAAGCCTATCGTTTATATGACGGTGATATTCCTGAATATAATGCAGCTGTTGATATTTATGGTGAGTATTTAGTTATACAAGAATATGCCGCACCAAAAACGATTGATGAACAAAAAGCCAAGAAACGTCTACAAGAAATTATTTATTGGGCACCTAAAGTATTAGGTATTCCAACGGATAAAGTTGTGTTGAAAACGCGCGCTAAGCAAAAGGGCAGCAATCAATATCAACGTTTAGACAAGTCGAAGCAATCTCTTACTATTAATGAACATGGTGCCAAGTTTAAGATTAATTTATGGGATTACCTCGATACCGGTTTATTTTTAGATCATCGTAAAACGCGTCAGATAGTGGCGAAAAAATCTCAAGGTAAGTCATTACTTAATTTGTTTGCCTATACCGGCTCGGTTTCAGTACAGGCTGCTGTACATGGTGCGTTATCAGTGACCACGATTGATATGTCAAAGACTTACCTTAGTTGGGCACAAGATAATTTTGCTTTGAATAAATTAAGCGGCCATAAATATGAATTTATTCAAGCAGACTGTTTAGACTGGTTGAAAAAGAACACTCATAAATTTGATGTGATTTTTATTGATCCACCAACCTTCTCAAATTCTAAACGTATGGAAGATAGCTTTGATGTCCAGCGAGATCACGTGGCGTTATTAGACGATGCATTGAAGTCACTCAATAGAGGTGGCGAAATATTTTTCACTAATAACAAGCGTAATTTCAAAATTGATTTTGATGCGTTAGATAAATTGGGTTTAAGTGCAGAGGCCATGTCAGAGGTTACTCGTGATAAAGATTTTGCCCGTAATAAGCATATTCATAACAGCTGGTCTATTAAGCGCAAAGCTACCTAAGTAATGAATAAATATAATTTATATGGCAGCGAAGGCTGTCATTTATGTGAGCAGGCTTTGGCTATTTGTTTGGCTGTACTACCAAGAGCACAGCTCACTGAAATTGATATTATAGAAAACGAACGTGTTGCTCATGAAGAGCAAACATTGGTTGAATTGTATGGTGTACATATTCCCGTACTGGAAAAGCTAGCGCAAGACAGCAGCAAAAACATTAAGTTGTTTTGGCCTTTTACCCAAACACAAGTTGAGCAATTCAGCCTGTAGCAATAATTAGTAAATTATTAGCTAATTATTAGAATTTATTAGAATTTATTAGAATTTATTAGAAGTTAAGAAGAATTATGGAATTATTAAGAATAGCCAATGGTGAGCTTGCCTTCGGCGAAGATAAAATATTAGATAAAGCAGAGTTAAGTATACAAACGGGCGAACGTATTTGTTTAGTTGGTCGCAATGGTGCCGGTAAGTCTACTTTAATGAAGATATTAATGGGCAAGCAAGGTCTAGACGATGGTCAGATTTTAAAGTCTAGTACCATGAAAATGTCTATGTTAGAGCAAGATCCACCAGAATCGTCTGAAATCAGTGTCTTTGATTTTGTTGCTGAAGGGGTAAAAGAAAACGCCGAACTTATCCGTCGTTATCACGCCTTAATTCACTTGATTGGCGAAGACCCAAGTGACAAAAACCTCAACAAGTTAGCAAACGTGCAAGAAGAGCTTGAAAAAGCCAATGCTTGGCTAGACGAACAGCGCATTGATCAAGCCATGACTACGTTATCGTTAGATCCAGATGCTAGAATTTGCGACTTATCGGGTGGTTGGTTACGTAAAGTAGCGTTGGCTAAAGCATTAGTTACTAGCCCTGATATTTTATTACTTGATGAGCCAACTAACCATTTGGATATTGAAAGTGTTTTATGGTTGGAGAAGTTTTTAAAAGACTTTGCCGGCACTATCATATTTATTAGCCATGACAGGGCGTTTATTCGTGGCTTATCTACTCGTATTTTAGATCTTGATCGTGGTAAATTGAAAAGCTACCCTGGTAATTATGATTTATATATCGAGCAAAAGCAGCATGATTTACAAGTAGAAATGCAGCAAAACGCTTTATTTGATAAAAAACTAGCCGAAGAAGAAGTGTGGATACGTCAAGGGGTTAAAGCCCGACGTACCCGTAATGAAGGTCGTGTTCGCTCTCTAGAAAAATTACGTAAAGAACGTACCGACCGTCGTGATGTGCGTAACCAAAACACCATGAATATTACTCAAGGTGATCGTTCTGGTAAGTTGGTCTTTGAAGCTGAAGACGTCACAGTTGCCTTTGGTGATAACGTTGTTATTGAAAACCTCAATCTACTTATTACGCGTAATGATAGGTTAGCGTTTATAGGGGCTAACGGTACCGGTAAATCAACCTTGATTAAACTTATCATGGAAACTCAAGCGGCAACCAGTGGTAAAATGCGCTCAGGTGTTAATCTAGAAATCGCTTACTTTGATCAGCATCGCGAAGCCCTTGATTTAAATCAAACCGTGCAAGAAATTGTCGGTGAAGGTAAACAAGAGGTGATGGTTAATGGTAGATCTCGCCATGTATTAGGTTATCTACAAGACTTCTTATTCAGTCCTAAAAGAGCTCGTACTCCGGTTAGAGCGTTATCAGGTGGCGAGAAGAATAGATTATTACTGGCGCGATTATTTTTACGTCCAAGTAACTTACTTATTCTCGATGAGCCGACCAACGATCTTGATATTGAAACTTTAGAGTTGCTTGAAGAAGTTGTTGCAAATTATGCTGGAACCGTTATTTTAGTGAGCCATGATCGTGATTTCGTCAATAACTGTGTGAATACTTGTTTGTATTTTGATGGTACAGGGCAGGTAAATCAGATTGTTGGTGGTTATGATGATGTTGATGATTACCTTGCGCTTAAAGAAACACAACGTCAAAGTATGGCCGAAGGCGCTCAGCAGAAAAACAAAGAAACTGAAGACAAAAGTAAGCAAGCGCAGAATACTGCCACAGAGTCTGTGACTAATAAGAAAAAGTTATCTTTTAAAGAGGCGCGTGAACTTGAAGCGCTGCCTGAAAAAATTGATGAATTAGAAAATTCGATTAATGAATTACAAGCACAAGTCAATGATGCGGACTTTTTCAGTCAAGAAGAAAAAATAACACAAAAAGTTTTGAACCAGCTGGCAGAAATAGAGTCGAACCTTGAAGCTGTCTATGCCAGATGGCAAGAGTTAGATGAGCAATAACATTGCATTAGTGAAGCCGTTACAAAACAATAGCAAAAGAATACTTTAAAGCATTGGCCATTCGTTTAAGCTACCGCGTCATTGCGTTAAAGTATTGTCTTTAATATAGACTTAATAATAATAGTATTTGATTTGTTTTATTTTAAATAACTAAAACGAGTTAAAGCGAACAACCATAAAGAGTAATCAAGTAGAATGAAGTCATTTGCAAAAAATATACTCGCGTTAGGAGTGACTAGTGCTTTAAGCCTTAGCGCTATTAATTATAGCCATGCCGCTACTTATGAAGTCATTGAAGTTGATAAAGAAGCTATTGGATATACTTATGGCGGTAAGCTAAATATCAATGGTTTAATAGCGGTTTCAGGAGCGAACTCTTTTAACTTTCCTGTGCAATTTGACTACCTGAATGATAATGATTTTAATCAAATCCAATATAATGCTCAGGTCGGCCATGATTATTATTTTGGCCTTGAGCCGATTGAAGACTTTGATGCCTTAAAAGCGGGTGATCCTACCGCCAATGACCTAGCGTGGTCAAAGATGTACCTGCAAGGTATGAATGACAATGGTAACTTAAATCCATATTATGAATATCAAATGGTTGCTGATAAAGCTGCCCTAGTTAACTTCGGTGCGGGTAGTCAATCAGTAGAGTTATGCGTATTTGATACGGATTTTAGCGGCAGTCCTTGTACGGGGGTATTAACCCGATCAACCGATGATGCTGTTAAAGGTATTAGCGACAGTAACGTTATTTTTGGTACCGCAACGGCTGCTTACTTACCGATAACCAATCCAGACTTTACTGACAGCGCTGGGGAACTTCGTGATTTTTGGTTACGTGCACATGGCCAACGCGGTTTTTACTCCCTAGATAATGGCGCAACTATCTTGCCCCTAACGCCAATCTACTCTGAATATGGCGGTGGTATTTCAGCGTTATTTGATATGAATGATACCAACACTGCGGTTGGTTATAGCAGTTACAAGTTAAGTGAAGGCCGAGAAGAAGATATCCTCGATCCTGCGTTAGGTTGTGTAGAGCCAAATAGGTTTAATGTACCTTATGACATATGTATACAGGATCACCAAGCCGGTATGTACCATATTCAGGCATTTAAGGCGACGATATCAGCGACAGGTGAGTTAGAAAATACTGAAGGGCTTGGCTTATTAGTCACGCCACATGCCGATGACAAACGAGGTTTCTCTAGTCAAGCACTAGCCGTTAATAACAATGGCGTTGCGGTGGGTTATTCTCATGGCTGGAATAACCCTGATGTTGGTGAACCTGTAGTAAATGAACGAATGTCTGGCTCCTATGCGGTTATTTTTAAAGAGGATGCTGAAGGTAATAAGCAGGTATTTGACTTTAATCGAGAAGTTTATTTGCCAAACTATAGTACTATTTTTTCATTCTCTCGTGCTCATGATATTAACGATAGTGGCTTAGTGGTGGGTTATACTCACAACACTGAATCCGGGGTGAAAAAGCTATTTTATGTTGATACTAATGTTCCTGATAGTGAAATGGAAATGATCATGCCAAAGGACTTTTTCAATACTTCAATAAGTTCTGCAGCTGCGGTTAATAGCGCTGGCGTTATTGTTGGTAAAGCAGAAGTTGATACGCATAATGCGAGCCCTCAAAATCCACGCCGTACGGTCGGCTTTCTCTATGACACCGCAAGTGATACACCAGAGATGATTAATCTGAATGATTTATTAACCTGTAACTCAGCTTATGATGTTTTAGAAGCCAATGATATTAACGATGAAGGCCAGATATCAGCTACTGCAATAGTTAAATCTAAAAGCTATGATGCCTTAGGTGAGCCAATACTGGATGATAGTGGTAACCCGGTAATGATTGATGTTGCTCGTGCGGTATTACTTAACCCTATTGCTGGTGAAGTTGACGACTGTGGCTCTGAAGAAGATAAAGTAGAAAGACAAGGGGCTAGTTTTAATGGTTTTGTCTTACTGTCACTATTGGCTTTGTTCGGTATTCGACGTAAAAAAGCTAATCGCTAAATAGATAATGGCTTAATCACTGATTATTAAGCATAAAAAAAGCACTCATGAAGTGCTTTTTTTTTGCTGGTATTTTAGTCAGAGAAAGTATTGATATTCAGCTTTCTTCAGCTATCATTAAAGTAGTTATACAGTATCAGTTGAATAGTTATTGAGTGTTGCGTGTTAAAACTGACTTATTACAACTGTTATTGGTATTCCGTTTGCGGATAACCAAGGAGCGTGTATTTATGATGAAGCGGCAAAAACGCGATCGCCAAAATAGGGCACACACAAGAGGTTACCAAGCAGGTATATCTGGTCGTTCTAAGGAACATTGCCCGTACCAAAATGATGAAATAAAGTCACAATGGCTTGGCGGATGGCGAGAGGCCATAGAAGATAAACATCAAGGGCTGTTTAAATAAACAATTACTTGTTTTATCAACAACAGTTCAACCGTTATTTATATCGAATATCGAATATCGAATATCGAATATAGAAAGAACAGAAAGAAAAGAACAGAAAGAACAGAAAAGAACAGAAAGAAAAGAACAGAAAGAAAGTATTGAAATTGATGTGTTAAAAAGCCCCGCAAATTGCAGGGCTTTTTTTTTATAAATTTTATTGCTTTGGCGATAAAATTTTAAGTCAGGTTAAAACTTACTGGTATCAGTAAACAATCCTACTTTAAGATCTTTTGCCGTATAGATTACACGACCATCTACACTTACAGTACCGTCAGCAAGACCCATGTAAAGTCTACGCTTAATAACACGTTTAAAGTCAATTTTGAAAGTAACCTTTTTAGCCGTTGGTAATATTTGGCCAGTAAATTTCACTTCACCTACACCTAGAGCTCGCCCTTTACCTGGACCACCAGTCCAAGCTAAGAAAAATCCAACAAGTTGCCACATAGCATCTAAGCCTAAACAACCCGGCATTACCGGATCACCTTTAAAGTGACAATCAAAAAACCATAAGTCAGGAGTAATGTCTAATTCGGCTAAAATGTAACCTTTACCATAGTCACCACCTTCTTCAGAGATAGTGACAATGCGATCCATCATTAACATGTTATCAGAAGGAAGTTGTGAGTTACCCTCACCAAATAATTCACCTGTGCCTGCTTTTACTAGATCTTCTTTACTGTATGAGTTTTGTTGTGGCATAGCCATAATAGCTGATAATCCGATAATAAATTTTAGAGGGTTACTCTAGCGTACACTTGTACACTAAACAACTCGGAACAGTTAAAAATTTAAATTTATTTGTATTAAATCAAATTTTATTCTGACCTTGATTATGGCTTTGTTATACGTGACTATAGGCTTTTAAAATGAAAATAAAATGAAAATAAGATGAAAGAAGCTGAACAGGTTAATGACCAATCGTCTAAGCAAACCAGTGAACACCCCTTAAAAAAAGTTGCGATGAGCAATGCGGCAAAACAAAAGCGCTACCGAGATAAGCAAAAAGAGCGTGGCTTGCAGGAAATGCGTGGCTATTTGTCACCTGAGGCGAAGGAATGTTATCAGCTGATCAGCGAACAAACTAACTGGTCTGACAGTGTTATCTTAAGCAATGCGGTAAGGTTAACCTATGCAGCTTATAAAAATGGTCAAGTAGGGTTATTAAATAGCTGGCTTAAAAACAATAAGCTTTAGTGCAGGCACTTACTCATAATTAACCCCAGTTAGCAAGTGCTTGTATAGTGTAGTTATTTATCTTTAACAACGCTCTAACGTTAATGGAACTTCAGAATATTCCATTGAATATTCCTCGATTTCGCTATACTCTTGCAACCTCTCATATTTAATTAAGGTTACCTTGCGTGATAAATGTTTTATTGGTTGATGATCATCACCTTGTTCGTGTTGGTATAAATAAGATTTTAACGAGCGTTAAAGGGCTATGTGTTATTGGCGAATGTGAAACAGGCGAAGAGGCCATTAAATTCTGTCGCCAGAGTGAGCCTGATGTGCTGCTCATGGATATGGACATGCCTGGTATGGGCGGTCTTGAAGCGACTAAAAAAATCTTACGCATGGCCCCTGATGTTAAAATAATTGTCTTAACTGCGCATTCCGAAGATCCGTTCCCAAGTAAAGTCATGCAAATGGGCGCAGCAGGCTACTTAACCAAAGACGCCGGTCCTGATGAAATGGTTACCGCTATCCGTGCTGTTCATAGTGGTAAACGTTACCTTCCTTCAGATATCGCACAGAAGATGGCATTAAGCCAGTTTAAATCAGCCGAAGAAAATCCTTTTAATAGCTTATCCGATCGTGAATTACAGATCATGATCATGATTACTCGTGGCGATAAAGTACCGGCAATATCTGAACACCTTAACTTAAGTAGTAAAACGATTAACAGTTACCGTTACCGTATGTTTGAAAAGCTTACTGTGAGTAACGATGTTGAGCTAACACACCTAGCCATTCGCCACGGCATGTTGAAAACTGAAAAGCTATAACTCTCTTAAGAATTACCGCCTCAATGCCTGCCAAAAACACTGACGACTTAGACAAAAAAGATCAACACCAAGCCTCTCTTTTTGATAGTGAGGCTTTTTTGCGTGTAGTGACGGAACAAGCGGGTGTTTATCGTATGTATAATAACCAGCAGGTGGTTATTTATGTCGGAAAAGCTAAAAATTTAAAAAAACGCTTAGAAAGTTATTTTCGCAAAGATGTTGGCTCCGTTAAAACACAAGTATTAGTCAAGCAGATTGCTGCTATTGAAGTGACCGTTACTCACACCGAAGGTGAGGCGCTAATACTTGAAAACAATTACATCAAAAAATATCAGCCGAAATATAATATTTTATTACGGGATGACAAATCATACCCTTATTTACTCATTACTGACCATAAGCACCCTAAGTTAGGTTTGCACCGTGGCGGTAAAAAAATAAAGGGTGAGTATTTTGGTCCATTCCCAACGGTTGGCGCAGTTTGGGAAAGTTTACGTTTAATGCAAAAGATATTTCCTATTCGCCAATGTGAAGACAGTTATTATCGTGCTCGGTCTAGGCCATGTCTCCAGTACCAGTTGGGACGGTGTTCGGCGCCTTGTGTAGATAAAATAACTGTTGAGAATTACCAAGTGCAAGTAAAGTTAGCCAAACTCTTCTTGCAAGGAAAAAGCTCAACGGTAATTGAACAGCTGGTTAGTAAAATGGAGTTGGCGAGTAACGAATTGCATTTTGAGCTTGCAGCTAAGTACCGTGACCAAATCGCAACATTACGCAAGGTGCAGCAACAACAATATGTTAGTGGCCATGTGGCCGAGCTTGATGTCGTCGGTTTATATCGTGAAAAAACTCAAGTATGTATCCATCTTCTCTTTATCCGGCACCATAAAATACTCGGTAGTAAAAGTTACTTCCCAACAATACCCAGTGAAAGTAGTGACAGTGAAATTTTGCAGGCGTTTATTGCCCAGCACTATTTAACGAATGATACGCTCAGTAATGGCAAAGTACAGGGCAGTATTCCTAAAGAAATTGTTATCAAGGAATCCATTGAGCAAGTAAAAGATTTGGCTAAGCTGCTCAGCGAACAAGCTGGCTATGAAGTTAAAATTTCAACCAATACCCGCAGTGAACGAGCTCAGTATTTAAAACTAGCCGGTACTAATGCCCAAACAGCCCTAGTTACGCGTAATAGCCATAAAGAGTCAATGCGAGCACGCTTTGCCGCCTTAAATGAGGTGTTTGAGTTAGAAAAGGGCATTCACCGTATTGAATGTTTCGATATTAGTCATACGATGGGACAGCAGACAGTAGCCTCCAATGTGGTGTTTACCCATGATGGGCCGCTTAAAACAGATTACCGTCGCTATAATGTCTATGGTATAACGCCTGGGGATGATTATGCAGCTATGGCATTTGCTTTAAATAAACGTTATGGCAAGTTAAAAGCTAATCCGGTAAAGCCAGAAGAACAGAGTGCTTTAGAAAAGTTACCCGACATTGTCTTTATTGATGGTGGTAAAGGGCAGCTTGCTAAAGCCGAAGAGTTCTTTAATCAGTTGTCACTGGTAAGGACGCCGTTATTAGTTGGTGTCGCTAAAGGCGAATCTCGTAAACCAGGGCTTGAAACCTTAATATTGGCGGGTAGTCATCAACTTATATCGTTACCAGCAACCTCGCCGGCACTACATTTAGTGCAGCATATCCGAGATGAATCGCACCGCTTTGCCATAACAGGGCATAGAGCGAAAAGGCAAAAGGTCAGTAAAAAATCGCGCTTAGAGTCAATTGAAGGCATAGGTGCTAAAAAACGCCAAAGTTTATTGAAGTTTTTAGGCGGGTTGCAAGAGGTTATGCAAGCGGATGTCGTCGCTTTAGCTAAAGTTCCCGGTATTAGTCATGTGCTTGCTGAAAAAATCCATAATGCTTTACATGAGAAATAGACGACGATCGCTGTATTTTAACCCCCACTTGAAAACACATTAAGGCTTTGCGCTGCAGTGTGCTATTCAAAATTTTTAGTTCTACTTGTCTTATTCAGCGATAGCACTGCTATAACAACTTGTGTAAACTAAAGAAAAACACTTGTAGTGAAAAATAGATGTGGACAATACCTAACCAAATAACCTTATTTCGGATCATCTTGATCCCTGTTTTCTTGATAATTTTCTATTTACCACTTTCGTGGAGTCACTTTGGTGCATTTGCCGTTTTTTGGTTAGCAGCCGTTAGTGACATATTAGATGGCTACCTTGCTCGAAAGCTTAATCAATCTTCTGCCTTTGGCGCTTTCATTGATCCCGTCGCCGATAAACTTATGGTTGTCGTTGCCTTAGTGATGATTGCACAGGACTATAGCTCCTGGTTGGTTTCTATTGCCGCTATTATCATGATAGCGCGAGAAGTCTTTATTAGTGCCTTGCGTGAATTTATGTCTTCTATAGGTAAACGTGATGTTATTGCTGTCTCTAATATGGGTAAATATAAAACCGCAGCGCAAATGCTGGGTATTATGGGGCTTATTTGGCAACCAGATTATGATATCCCACTAATTTGGTTTTATTTGCCACATGAAGTGATTAACTACCTTTCTTATGGCTTTTATTCTATTGCGACCATTTTAACCGTTACGACAGGGGTGAGTTACTTCAAAGCGGCATGGCCTGAATTAAAAGAGCAATAAGCTTTTCAAAGGATCGCTTATAACTAATGGGACGATTAATAAGCCTTTTAGTTAAAAATGGAACAAATAACTCGCTTTTTAAGCAGTTAGGATAAAAAGTTAATTTAAGTGTTGACTGGAAAATATTTAGATGTAGAATGCGTTTTCGTTGACAGGGAGTCAGCAAGTAAAGCGAACTGGCTAAGGTGATGTTACATATCTTACTAACGTTTTATTAGAATGTTGTAATTGTTAAACTTTAAATTAAGCGGCTGTAGCTCAGCTGGTAGAGCATCACGTTGCCAACGTGAATGTCACGAGTTCGAGTCTCGTTAGCCGCTCCAATTTAAGTTGAAACATTAATGTTCATTGATATTGATATCATTGATTAATCGTTGACAAAATGGCGGGTTGGCAGAGTGGTTATGCAGCGGATTGCAAATCCGTGTACACCAGTTCGATTCTGGTATCCGCCTCCATTTTGTATTATGCCCGGGTGGTGGAATTGGTAGACACAAGGGATTTAAAATCCCTCGCCGAAAAGCGTGCCGGTTCAAGTCCGGCTCCGGGTACCATATTTCAACGATAATTGGGAAGTAAAAAAGTAAAGCTCTCATGAAGCGGCTGTAGCTCAGCTGGTAGAGCATCACGTTGCCAACGTGAATGTCACGAGTTCGAGTCTCGTTAGCCGCTCCAATTTTAGTTAGTAAGACTAAAAGAAGTTTTACCGTAAAAGTAGTAAGTGAAGATTAATATTCTACGTAGCGGCTGTAGCTCAGCTGGTAGAGCATCACGTTGCCAACGTGAATGTCACGAGTTCGAGTCTCGTTAGCCGCTCCAAATTTCACTAAAATGAATAAGTAGGTTACCAATACCTACTATAAAAAACTCCCTTTATCTTTTAGATAACGATGCCCGGGTGGTGGAATTGGTAGACACAAGGGATTTAAAATCCCTCGCCGAAAAGCGTGCCGGTTCAAGTCCGGCTCCGGGTACCATTTATTTATAAGTAAAGTAGTAAAGCTCTAATGAAGCGGCTGGTGTCAGCTGGTAGAACATCACGTTGCCAAAAGCGAAGTGAATGCCACGACTTATGTTGATGAGAGTAGTCTCGTTAACCGCTCCAATAAAGTAAGTAAAAAAATCTCTATGAAGCGGCTGTAGCTCAGCTGGTAGAGCATCACGTTGCCAACGTGAATGTCACGAGTTCGAGTCTCGTTAGCCGCTCCAATTTTTTATAATTTGCGACAAGTTGTCAGTCATTTTTAACTAAAATGACAAGTGAATTTATAAAGAGTAGGTACCAACCTACTATAAAAATACTCCCCTTATCTTTTTAGATAACTATGCCCGGGTGGTGGAATTGGTAGACACAAGGGATTTAAAATCCCTCGCCGAAAAGCGTGCCGGTTCAAGTCCGGCTCCGGGTACCATATTATATTGTTAAATCAATACATTAAAAACATCTACTTTAAAATATATAAAACTAGCTAAACCTATTCATACCTTTGCTTTTATCCAATTTATCTAGCTA
Source organism: Colwellia piezophila ATCC BAA-637 (assembly GCF_000378625.1). GTDB lineage: Bacteria > Pseudomonadota > Gammaproteobacteria > Enterobacterales > Alteromonadaceae > Colwellia > Colwellia piezophila. Next base: position 728,600 of record NZ_KB905160.1, read on the forward strand.
AAAATACCTCGTTAATTCACCATCTTTAATTATTTTCAAACAGTTAGCCTAAATAATATAGCCTTTAAATATTTATCTTTGTACTATAATTTTATCTGTAAATATATCAGGCAGTAACTTAAGGTAATGTTGTTCAATGCTATCGCGTTTTAGTTTCAGTGTTGGTGTTAAGAGTTCATTTTCACCTGTCCATGACTCGGCGCAAATAAAGATATAATCAAGTCTTTGATGACTTTCTACTTCGATATTGACCTGGGTAAGAGTCGCTAATAAATCCTGATGTATACGGCTATCAAAACGATCTTTCCCTTCACCTAAGACGACTAAAGCGATAGGTTGTTTCATGCCTAGGCCCATCACGCATACTTGCTCAATATCGCTATTACGACATAACATTTGCTCGATTGGACCTGGCGCGACATACTTACCTTTTGAGGTTTTAAACTCTTCTTTAATTCGACCAATAATTTTATAAGCACCATCGATAGTTAATTCCCCTTTATCGCCGGTATGGAACCAACCATCAGTAAATGCGACTTCAGTTAAATCGGCATTTAAATAATATTCTTCAAATACCGCGTCACCGCGGATCATTACTTCTTGTTGCGCTGACAATTTCATTTCAACACAAGCAATAGGTCGACCTATGGTTCCTAAATAATCAGCGTTAAATGGAAAATTTCCACATGATAAACCAGAGGTTTCACTCATGCCCCAACCTTCACCAATATTAACGCCGATTCTTTGAAACCATTGCAATAGTGATAATGGAATGGGAGCCGACCCCGAGGCAAAAACTGTGGCACTATTAAGGCCAAGCTTGGAACGGATTTTTTTCGCGACAATACGGCCGATAAAGGGTAATTTTAATAAGAAATTTAATTTTCTTTCTGGTATTTGATGTAAAACTTGCGCTTGAAATTTTGCCCATAAACGCGGAACAGACATAAAAAGAGTTGGCGATGCATAGCGTAAATCATCGATAAAACTTGCTAAACTTTCAACAAAGTAAACTTGGCATGCTGAATAGTAGGCAACATTTTCAACTACAGAACGCTCAGTTATATGAGCTAGCGGTAAATAAGACAAAACTTTATCTTTACGGGTAGTTTTATTGAGCTTAGCTGTACATTGACCTGCGGATGCTAAATTTAAGTGACTGATCACAACCCCTTTCGGATTGCCTGTAGTACCTGAGGTATAAACAATGGACATACAGTCATTAAGTTTAGGTTGATGAAGAATTGCTAAGGGTTGATACTCAGTCAGCCACGTTTGCCAGGTGTGCGAACAAGTAACCGTTGGATATGGAAAAGCAATAGTTAGCACAGAAGGTGGAATACTTGCCGTTGCTGCGTCTAACGAGTCTAGCTTACCGACAAAAACAGCCTTCATTTGGCTATGCTCAATAACATAGCTAATGGTCTTTTCACCTGCGGTTGCATAAATAGGAACACTTACCATTCCTGCCATCATTATTGCCAAGTCAGCGATAAACCATTGCGCACAATTTTTGGATAGTATTCCTATTCGATCGCCGTGCTGAAAACCTTGAGCAAGCAAACCTGCCGCTATAGTTCGTGCTTGTTGCTCGACATCAGTAAAAGAGAATACATGCCATTGGCCATCGACGGGTTGATGTAGAAAAGGCTGTTGTTGGTATTTACTACTATTAACGATAAAGTTTTGCAGTGTAGTTTGATAACCCATGCTATTTATTTTAATCATTATGAACAATCAAACCAGAATGGACGTGATCTTACTAATTAGCAAATATTTATGCAGATTTTCAGTTATGTCAATTTTCGTATCTAAGTGATAGTTATCAGGGATGATTTTGATTGCTAAGCAACGACCACTTTATACTCCAAATATAAATAAAAGCTACATTTTAGTATTAATTACATATACTTGGTTAAACATTAATTAGCGATAACATCATCAAGGCTATATTGTCTCCATAAGGTAGAGCATCATGTTAAATCAATTAAAGTATCGAAAAAACTATCATTGGACATCATCATCTTTAATTAAAAAATATGGATTAATCATTCTTTTAGTTAGCTTTACTTCTGGCTGTGTTTCTACTCATAGACCTTATTCGACTCAAGAGCCGATGCGAGAAAAACAAGTTCTTGAAGATAACCAGTTGCGAGTAGATGGGCTAGGAGGTGCCAGAGTCGCTGAACTGACACCAGATGGCACACAATTACTCGTTGTCAGTGCAGATGATAATTCATTGGCTATTTTTAATGTGGATTCAGATTTTCAACTTACCTTTCATCGGATATTTATAAACAATTCAACAATTGATGGTTTAAATGGTGCGGCATCCTTAGTCGTATCACCAGATGGGCGACGTGTTTATGTAGTGAGTTATTATGATAGTGCCGTGGCAATTTTCGAACAAGACGAGCAAGGTACTTATCAATTTATAAGAGCAATAAGAGATGGTCTGCCCTATAAGGACGTTTTTAGTGATAAAAAATCGGTGCAAGAAAAAGATAAACTTGGGCTTTTAGGCGCTTATGATATAGCAATCACCACTGATAATAGTCAATTGTTTGTAGCTAGCGTAGCAAGTAATGCAGTTTCCATTTTTGATATTAATAAAAGCGGCAATGTCATTTTTAATCATGCGATTAGAGATAGTGATAACACTGAATATGGGTTAGGAGGCGCAGTCAATGTCATTATTACTCCAAATAATTCTCAAGTAATAGTTGCTGGCTTTAATGAAAATGCAATAACCATTTTTAATCGAAATGTAAATGGTGGACTAGTGCATAGCCAGACATTAATCAATGGAAAAGAGGGCATCAAAAATATGAAAGCGCCTCAGGGATTAGCAATGTCGCCAGATGGTAACTATTTATACGTAGCCTGTGGAGGAGGCAATGCTATTATCGTATTTGCTAGAAACGATCAAGGCAGATATTCATATATTCAATCTATAAGTAACTCTGATGATGTTAATGGGCTTGGAGGTGCAGGGTATGTGACAACGTCTCCAGATGGACAGCGCGTATTTGTCGCCTCTGAAGTAGATAATGCGGTAGTAACCTTGGCAAGGCTCAATGATGGTAGATTGAAGATTCTTTCAGTGGTGAAGAGCGAAGGAATAAAAAAGGCGGATGAACTTAATGGTGCAGCCTCAGTCTATGTTTCACCCAATGGAAAGTACCTACTCGTCACTACCGGTAAAGGAGATTCTTTAATAGTGTACAGCCTTCATTAATTTACCGAGTCTTGCCTGACATCACCCATACAGTAACAATAAACCGTTACACATTAGGAATGTTTTATCAGGAGTGAAAGGCAGAGAAGTAGGTATAGCTAAATCAATCTATTGGGCGCTATGAAGTGCAAAGAGTCATGGTGATATTTAAAATCCCTCTCCAAATATCGTGCCGGTTCAAGTCCGGCTCCGGGTACCATTTTAATTCAATAGAATAACTGCGACATCTGTTCGGTTACTTCATAAATTTCAATTTATTAATATATACACTGTATGCCTTATTCTTTAAGATTAATAAAACCTCATCAAATACAATTCTATTCCGTTAAAAATAAAAATTATTCATAGCAACGTAGGACACATTGAAATATTCATAAAATAACCTTTTGTAATTGTTTACACCTACATTATTCACGCCCAGATTATTGGCGCAGATATTTTCGTCTTCGAAAGTAAGAGTCAAGAGCCAGCTGACTTATTATTTGCTTAACTGATCTCAGCAACTAGACTGATACCGATACAAATAAATAGGTGATCACTCTTAATGGACTAAATATTTCAATAGCGTCATTGCTTTAAATCTTAATAGCTAGCTATTACACTGCAACTACTCCTGTGTTGTCCTAAGGGTCTACATCCTTGTAGAAATCAATAAAAGCATTTGTTCTTGAAAATTTATCGTCATTGATATTTACTCACTAATTTACAGGCTTTGCTATAAAGTAAAGTCTCGCTTATTTCGACATAGTAGAATTGGATTTTTACAGGGAATAATATGGATAAAACAATCAATAACAAAGATTCTTTTAAAAGAACCTCTGTTAGCGTTGAAATAAAGACCATAGTATTAAAAGTCAGTTTTTTTACGCTAGTTATTGCTATGTTAGCTTTTTTTATAATCGATATTTTTAGTGTTCGTCAGCAACTTAAAGATAATTTAAACACCATAGCCCAAGTTACTGCCAACAATAGTGTCGGTGCTATTGCATTTGAAGATACCGACTTAGCTATTACTGTATTAGCCTCTCTCGATATGTTTCCAGGTATCGAATATGCAGCACTTTACACCAAGCAAGACAAGATATTCCAAGATAAATCCTACGACTCATTAAATTTTAATAGTTTAGTTAACACCAAGGTTAAAACCGCGTATTTTAATAATGGCTTTATTGAAGTAATAACCCCTATTAGTTATAACAATGAAGCTATAGGTTACTTATTTTTAGTCAGCAATACTAATGCGCAAAGTGAACGTTGGTTATATCAACTAGCGATTAGCCTTGTTATTTTAGTCATCTGTTGTTCTGTGGCGCTCTACTTGGCAAGTCGTCTGCCGCGTTCCATCACTTCAGCAATAAACAATATAATTGGCTGTTTTTCAGTTATTGCCCAATCGAGAGATTATTCCCAACAAGTCTCCTTTACTCAAATTAAAGAAATTGACACCTTAGTGAGCAGTTTTAACACTATGTTGGCTGAATTGGCCATGCAAGACAAAGAACTTAATCGCAGTGAAGAGCGTTTAACTTTGGCATTAGCGGCCAGTGAAGAAGGTATGTGGGATTGGTCATTAACGGATCGTAGTGTTTTTTACGATGCGCGGGTTTGCCAGATCACCGGTTATAACCAAGAAGACCTTGGCGGTAAAATGAGTCGCTGGAAGGCACTAATTCATAAAGATGATTATGCAGCTGTAAAGGCCAGTTGGATGAGTCATTACAAAAATAAATCCGAAATGCTTAAAAGTGAATATCGTATCCGAGCAAAAACGGGTGAGTGGCGTTGGGTAAAGGTATTAGGTAAAACGGTGGAATGGAGCAGTCATGGCAGACCGCTAAGAATAACGGGAACCATCACCGATTGCACTGAATCTCGCAAGTCTGAAGAGGAGCGCGCATTATTAACCACAGTCTTTAAGAATGCCCAAGAGTCAGTAGCGATATTAGACAATGATTTGACCATACGTTCGGCAAATCGTGCCTTTACTGGTTTGGTGAAAAAACCGATAGAACAAATCATTAATATCTCGTTGTCTTCTCTATTTCATGCCCATCACAATGTCGACTTCTTTATCGATATTAATCAGCAATTACAATTAAGTGAACATTGGGATGGTGAATTAAGATTTACCAATGACCAGGGCGAATTGGTGACCACTTGGTTAGAGATCACTCCAGTCAATTACAATAAATTAAAAGAAGGTAAAACGTATATAGCCACTTTTTCAGATGTTCTACAACGTAAACGAGTTGAAGATGAGTTACGCTATTTGGCAAATTATGACACGTTAACGGGGTTGCCTAATCGTCGTTTATTAGCTGAAAGATTTAATCATTCCTTAGCCTTATCTAAAAGATATGGTTTTACTTTTGCCATTATGTTTTTGGACTTAGATGGGTTCAAAAAAATCAATGATACTTTAGGGCACACTGTAGGTGATAAGTTATTAATGGAGGTAGCAAAACGATTAAAAACCTGTATTCGAGAGTCGGATACTGTTGCTCGTATGGGCGGCGATGAATTTGTCATTCTCATTGAAGACGTTGACAACAAACGAGTTATTAGTAAGGTTGCTGATAAAATAATCGACGCATTCCAACAAAAGTTCCATATTATTGAACAAGATATTAAGGCAACTACCAGTATCGGTGTGGCCATTTATCCAGATGATGGTCAGGATATGGATATCTTATTCAAAAATTCAGATATTGCAATGTATGAGGCCAAAAAGAAAGGGCGAAATAACTTTAAATTCTACAATACTGCAATGAATGATAAAGTGGCCGAACGAATGCGTATCGAATCATATTTGGATACAGCTATTGAAAACAATGAACTACGTCTATTTTATCAGCCGAAGCTTTCATTGAAAACACTTGAGGTGGTTGGTGTAGAAGCACTGATACGGTGGCAACATCCTGTATTGGGTTTTGTCTCCCCTGTTGATTTTATTAATATTGCGGAAGACTCAGGGCATATTCTGGCAATTGGTGAGTGGGTTATTCGTCGTGCTTGTGAAGATTTGTTAAAATGGCAAGGTAGTTTATTGCAAGATATTGATATAGCGGTAAATGTTTCTGCAAAACAATTTGAGCAAATTGATTTAGCCAAATTATTGAAAAGTATTTTATCTGAAAAGATGATACCCGCTAACAAGTTGGAAATTGAATTAACAGAAAGTTTACTGATGGCAACAGGCCCTCAAGCAATTCATACCTTGAAAAAATTAAAAGAGTTGGGTGTTAAACTGTCTATCGATGACTTTGGTACTGGCTATTCTTCGTTGCAATACTTAAGCTGTTTTCCAGTAGATTACTTGAAAATTGATCGTTCCTTTCTTATGGATATTGAAAATAATCAAAAAAATGAAACCATTGTTCGTGCAATTATTGCTATGGCAAAAGGATTAGGTCTTAAGGTTATTGCCGAAGGTATTGAACAGGAAACACAACTGGTGATGTTGCAATCTTTAGGTTGCGATCTTGGTCAAGGATTCTATTTTAGCAAACCTTTACCTCATGACCAATTTGTCAAATATTTCACCCAGCAACAAACAAACACTTCCTTGGTCAATTTAACTGCACACAACAGGTTAAATATTAATGAACTTAATTAATCTATCTAAATCGTTAAAGCTATTACTGTTGAGTCTTTTTAGTTCGTGCTGTTGGTCCGGAAATTTAACCGACCTTAACTTAGTCGAGCTTGGGGAGCTAGATGTGTTCACTGCCAGTATATTTCGGGCCCATATACATAATAAAAACCAATGGATGTTTTCTTATAATTATTCGGTTATGCATATGGAGCAGATGGCTCAGGGTAAAGATAAAATAACCAGTGAGCAAGTATTAGAAAATTATATGGCCACACCAACTGAAATGGATATGACCATGCAAATGTTTCATCTGATGTATGCACCGAGCAATAATTTAACAACGATGATCGCATTACATTATATGAATAAAGAAATGCGACATCAAACCCGTATGGGAGGGGAGTTTACTACGCGCAGTAGTGGCTTAGGAGATATTAAACTGGGCATCAACTATAAGTTTTATGAATATGATTATGACGTAAATAGTAATTACTGGTACAGCCTTTTTAATTTTACTTTACCCGTTGGCAGCATTGATAAAAAAGCTCAGACACCAGGTGGTTTTACAACGTTACCCTATCCAATGCAACTGGGTAGTGGTAGTTATCAAACCGAGATTGGCTTGGGTTTTACTTCTACTTTTACAGATAGGGCCTGGGGCATCGTTTCGTCAATACAAACCACACTGACACATAATGATGCTGATTATCATCATGGTAATTTGATTCAAGTAGATTTGTGGTACAAACAAGCCTTATCCGATACCTTTAGTTTTAATATCTTAACTCAATATTATGATCAGGACAGAATCTATGGCGAGGACGCTAGACTAAATAACATGATAGTACCGACAGCCGATGTCAATAACCAAGGATTTCGTAGAGTAGACCTTACGCTTGGTGTGGGCTGGCTGTTGGGCGAATTGAGTGCTACGCAACAGAGTATGAGTATCGATTATAAAAAACCTATTTGGCAAGACGTTAACGGCATACAGTTACGGCTAAATTGGAATGTTTCAGTAAATTGGCAAGTTAATTTTTAACTAAAATTAAAATAGCTTGGAGTCGTCTAATGTTTATCTTTCACCACTATCAAAGTAGAGTTGTTAATCATTTTGCTGTTTTAGTGTTGCTAATACTGTGTTTATTTTGTCAACGGGTAGTTGCACAAGATAATAATTACCAAATTAAAGCTGCCTATTTATATCAATTTAGTAATTTTGTGAAATGGCAAGTATTAAAAGATGAGTTTGTTATTGGCATCGTCAGTGATGCTGACATTATTGGCGAATTTGAAGTCATTGAAGGTAAAAAAATAAAAGGTAAACCGGTACGTTTTATTGCCATTCATCAATTAGAGCAACTCGATGATTGTTGCTCATTGGTCTTTGTGGCAATCGATAAAAAAGCCCAACTGCATAGTTTTTTGGCTAAGCTCAGGAATAAACCGGTACTCACTGTTTTAGATCATCAATACCCAAAAAACAGTAATGGCATGATTCAATTTGTCAGAAGCGGAACTAAGTTAAAATTTACTGTTAATAATACCTTAGCAAAAAATCACGGCATTAACTTTAGTGCATTTTTATTGCAAGTAGCTAAAGACGTTTATTAAACTGGAATGATGGGGCAGGTTTTGTATTTATCCTACTGATTTCATTATAAATTCAAACAAGGTGTTTAAAATCCACCCCTCATTAAGTATTACTATTTAAGTCCATATCAGGTTCCCCTCAAGGTACTATCAACAAACTTTCAGTACGTGATAAAGCAAAAACGATTGTCTCTGTAGTGAATCATATTCATTGCCGGGTTAAATATAAAGTGGCTACTATTTTAGAACCAAAACGGTGATATACAGTACCAGTAGTAACTATTCTACCGAGTAATGAGATAGTTACCAATATTTAGGTTTAGGAGGGAGCTATTTTCAAGCTGATAAAGCGACATCAGCAGTCGTTATTTTGTCTTTCCACAAGAAATAAATTTAATAAATTTAATCAATATTATTATTTATCAGCTAAAGTGATAACTTAACTATAATGAGTAAAGTGAGTATGTCATTAATTAATAAAAGGATAGTTTATGATTTTTATGAAATATGTATTTAAATTTTTAACTTGTACCAGTTTCATTTTTATCATTATTTATCCTTCCAATGCTCAGGCCCAGCAAAAGTATACTATTTACTTAGATGCTGACTTTAGTGGTGCGACAAATTCGAGCTTGGCCATACAACAGGGGATCACTACAGCATTAGCTGAAGTCGATAACAATATTCAAGGAATTCAGTTTGAGTTGGTTATCAAAGACCATAGAGCGAATTCTTTGCGCAGCTTACGTAATTTAGAAAAATTTCTAGTCGATGACCAAGCTTTAATGGTTTTTTCAGGCCTACATTCCCCGCCTTTATTAGCGAATAAAGCTTTTATTAATGACAATAAAATACTGCTTTTAGATCCTTGGGCAGCAGCAGGTCCAATTACGCGTACTACCTCAGCACAAAATTGGATATTTCGCTTATCCATTGATGATAGTAATGCCGGTAGCTTTATAAGTAAAAAAGCGATTGCGGAGGGTTTTAGTAAGCCTTATTTATTATTAGAAGATACTGGTTGGGGTCGTTCTAATGAAAAAACAATGATTCAAGCATTACAAGAGTTATCAATAAAACCTGTTGGTTTGTCTTGGTTTAATTGGGGCGCAGGGAAGAATCACGCCAAAGTATTACTTCGAGATATTAAAGCTAGCGGCGCCGATGTGATCTTTTTTGTTGGTAACTCGGTAGAAGGGGTTACCTTTATCAATGCTATGGTTGAATTGCCGCAAAATATACGTTTACCAATAAGAAGTCATTGGGGAATAACGGGGGGCGATTTCCCCCAAAAAGTACCTTTTAGTCAGCGTGAAAAAATAGATTTACAATTCATTCAGACTAACTTTTCATTTCTCGATGACAATTTATCGATTTTGGCTAAAAACGTATTAGCCTTAGGTATTCAATCAAATGTAGGTTTAACTAATAAAAGCGATATTAAAGCACAAACAGGTTTTGTTCATGCTTATGATCTCACTAAAATAATCATTGCGGCTATTAGACAAGTTAAGTTGACCGGTAATAAAAATCAGGACAAAATATTGCTTCATTATGCGTTAGAACACTTGGCTGAGCCTGTCGTTGGTTTGTTGAAAACATATCGTCGACCTTTTTCCCCGTATAGCAAGAAAAATCTTGATGCTCATGAAGCGTTGACTATTGATGATTACTCAATGGGGAGATATAACAGTAAAGACGAGGTTGTTTTGCTTAAAGAGTAAGAATTGTGAAGGTAATATTATTGAATGTGCTGAGTGGTATAAATGATTAAAACTACGGTGTCTTTTGCTTTAGCAAGGTTTGTCTTTATTAGTTGTGTAGGTTTAGCGGTGATTATTACCAGCTTAGTAAGCAATCACGTGGTTGATTTAGTTAATACTGAATATGAAAAAATAGCTAAAAGAGAAATTAATACCTTAAATAATAATTACCGTGTGCTGATAAATCACCATTTAATTTTATTGGAAGAACAATCCCAAGCGTCTCTTTTTGTGCAAGCCTTAATGCAGCCTAAAAGTAACTTGGGGAAAATAAAAGATTATATGGCGGGTTTAACATTATTAGGTCAACAGTATGATGAAACACTGCTTGATTTTGAGGGTACAACATTACACTCTACCTTTGAAAGTGTTATTAACTACAAAAAATTTCACTGGTTGAACGACCTACTTGCTCAAAAAGTGACTAGCTCTATTCAAATATTAAATATTGAGGGCCAGTTTTTTTGGTGTATAGCGTTTCCTGTATTATATAACCAGCAAGTTGAAGGCGTTTTACTCGCCAATATACCTCTAGATACCATTCATTCAGGTCAAATCGATACTGAGATGCTTGATGGTTTAATGATTGAAGTCGTGAAGGGGACACGAATCATCGCAACTTTTGGTAAACAGGTAATAGGCTCTAAGCAAAGCATACAGTGGCAAGATGTAGGGGTTAGTTTTAACTTCACCGTAGATGAATCTAGTAGGAACGAAGCCTTAGAAAACTTGGTTATTCAATTGGGGAGTTATATTATCCTCGCAATAGTATTGACAACATTGTTGGCATATCTGTATGGCTATCGCTATTTTGTTAAACCCATCCTCGCTCTTTCTCAGTTAACCTCTAGCCTTGAAAAAGGAAACGAGCACAAGGCGCTTCAAGAGGACTTAAGGTTTACTGAATTTGCTAGTTTATTTAAGCAGTTTAATCACATGGGGGAAGAAGTCGCCAAAAGGGAACGTGCGTTAAAACAAAGTTATAAAAAGATTTCAAATACTAATGAGGAGTTAAAACAGAGTGAGTCTCAATTGGTTCAATCTGAAAAAATGGCCAGTATTGGCGTGCTTGCTGCAGGTGTAGCTCATGAAATAAATAACCCTATCGGCTTTATCCGCAGTAACTTAGAAGTGTTAGAAGACTATTTTTCTGATATTGAAAAGTATTATCATGAATTCAACGAAACACTTATCAATGACCAAGATAAAGAAAACCATAAGAAGTTAGCAAAAAAATATGAACTTGAGTTCCTTTTTAAAGACTCGCCACCACTGATTAAAAGTAGTATCTCCGGCGTTGACCGTGTTACTGAAATAGTTAAGAGTTTAAAAACGTTTGCTCGTATTGACCATCCGGAAAAAGAACGGGTAGATATTAATGAAGGCTTACGCGCAACACTTAATATGGTCAATAACGAGTTAAAATATTGTTGTAAAGTGCATGTGGATTTACAACAATTGCCTCAAGTGCATGTTTTTCCTGGTAAATTGAACCAAGTATTTATGAATTTATTGATAAATGCGGGTCAATCCATAACGGGTAAAGGAGATGTTTTTGTCAGGACCTTTATCGAAGAAAACAGTATTGTTATTGAAATTGAAGATACTGGCTCGGGTATAGACGCCGATAAGATAGCACAAATATTTACACCGTTTTATACTACTAAGCCTGTCGGTGAAGGTACTGGCTTAGGTCTGTCCATTAGCCACCAAATAATAGAGCAACATGATGGCAAAATAACGGTCAAATCAGAATTAGGCAAGGGTAGTTGCTTCTCAGTTTACATACCAATAAGTTAAACTGATGCACTGACCATGCAGTCTCGATATCGAGAGATAATAAAATGACTTTGCGCGCTAATAACGTTAACCATTGTCAGATTGACTAAGTTAATAATGAAAACCGCATGGGTTATTAACTTAAGTAGCGCTGAACTTGCAGGGAGTCAATCAGCAAGGTATTTATTATAAATATAAAAGTAATATTACTTTATTTCCTGACACCTATTTTCTAACACTTAAGTAAGTAGCGTTGCACATCCAATGCTCTGCATTCCCATGATTCATCGATGACTGTCTCTTTTCTCAACTGCTTAATGTGAGTGATCTCAAGTAAGTCACTAATAGTATCGAGCTTGTCAAAATTAACTGCGGGAACTATCTCAGCATTTGCTAGCAATATTGCTTGGTGAAATGGTTTGGCGCCGTCAGCTATATTGAGATATTTTCGATATCCATTTAAGGCAGCAAAATCAGTTGTAACTATTGGCGTGCCACTAGCTAAATACTCTCTTAACTTAAGAGGATTACACATTTGAATCTGTTTATTGTTCACGAAGGGCAGGATAGCAACATTCCAGTTTTGTATGTACTTAGGCAAGTCAGTATGAGGCTTAGTCCCTAAAAAATAAACATTGGAAAACTGTTGTAGTTGATTAACATCGCAATCAATTTTACCGATAAAAATAAATCGCCAATGAGGTAATGCCTTAATGGTTCGCACTAATAAACTTTGATCTAACCACGTTGAAATACTGCCGTAAAAACCAGCGATAGGTCTACCAAGTGGTAAATCGTCAGGAATGATCGTTACCTTTTTGCTAAACAGTGAAAAATTAACGCCATGGGGAATATTAACCGCTTTTTCACTAGGAAATTTATCGAGTAACTTTTCACTAGCGGTAAAAATATAACGAGATTTTTCAATTAACTCACTTTCCTTTTGTGATACAAACTGATGATCAACACCTGCAAGGCTATTAAAGTCATCACCGCAATAATATACGCAAGGAGCATTGCTAAATAATTCTAAATAGTCAACCGAAGTAGGTAAAGATGCCCAAATGATAGCATCTGTTAAATTGAGTCCATCGCTGGCTAATTTAACTTGCCACTTCAAAATTGCCTTACTCAGTTTTAAAGTAAACCAGTTACTTGCACAGGGGATCACTAAAGGGTTAATGATGATGAAATGATTATTATTGTCCTTTTCCTCAGCTATATCACTCTTTTGCTGATTAAAAAGGAAAGACTTTACCTTACCGAACAGTCTTAGCAAATCATGCCGTGTTAGCCTTGGCTTTCTTAGGCCAATAGAATTAAGCCAAATAACAGGTCTATTTTTACTTAGTACTTTGACAATGTGCTGCGTGGAACTAGGATGCGCCCCCCAATCTTCGCCGAACACAATCAGCGGTCTATTTTTATTGGCATAGACTTTAGCTGTTGCCTTTGATTTACAAACACTCATGGCTTGCCTCCTCAATTGACTTTATAACCCTTGCCGGTACACCTGCAGCTAATACAAAGCGAGGTAAGTCTTTGGTGACCACACTACCAGCAGCTACTATGGTGCCGCGGCCAATGGTTACGCCAGGCATTACTTTTACACCAGTGGCTAACCAAACGTCGTCTTCTAAAATAATATCTCCGACTTGTGCGTCTTCATCAGGTTTACCTAAAGCGCGTTGTTTTGCATTAATGGGGTGTCCGGGATAACCGGCTAAATAACAATCCCCGGCAATGCGGACATTATTGCCAATGATGATAGTTTTGCCCACTGAGATTGAAGTTCGCCAGGCAATACCAACATTATCACCAATGATTAGTTGCGGGATGTATTTTCCGACAGCACGGCCACTGATTGTGGTCATAGCCGCTAACCTAACTTTATCTCCCATAATAATGTCTAAACTGCCGATTATTACGGGTAAGCCCCCATATAAGTAAAGCTGTTTTGGCTTGTTTTTAAGCCTAGATTTAAGTAAAGGCGTGTAATATAAAATGCGCAATACATCGGCAATAGTCTGTTTTAAAACAATGTGAACTAGGTAAAGTAACTTGAATACCAAAGGGATGTTCGGCAGCTCTATGGTTTTAACTTTAAACCATAGTGCTTTAATCAGTTGCGCAAAAAAGTTATCACTGTTTTTAGCCCACTGCTTAGCGTGGTTTATATTAAAGGTATTCATTCTACGGTCACTGATTTAGCTAAGTTTCTTGGTTGGTCAACATTCTTCCCTAAGGTTTGAGCACTATATAATGCCAGTAATTGCATAGGGATAACGCTAATTATCGGCAGAATGGATTCAGGTATTGCTGGCAGTTCAAAGAACTCATCGTCTCTTAGGTTAATATGCTCATTTATACTATGATCGCCAATAATAAATAGTGGTGCATTTCGCGCTTGTACTTCTTTAATGTTTGAGAGTAACTTTTCGGTCAGGCTATTTTTAGGTGCAATAACTAGCACAGGCATTTGCTCATCAAGCAATGCTATTGGTCCGTGTTTTAATTCCCCTGCAGCATAAGCTTCGGCATGAATATAGCTAATTTCTTTTAGTTTTAATGCACCTTCTTGTGCAATAGCGGTGAGTACGCCACGACCAAGAAAGAGGATGTTTGAATACTTACATAGTTTTTTAGCCATCAATTTTATATCAGCACAACGTTGTAATACTTTCTCCATGATGTAGGGCAATTGCACAAAATTTAATGCTAATTGTGTTAACTCCTGCTTATCTATAAAGGCTGTTTGTTTTGCGGCCTCAAGAGCCATTTTATAAAATATCGCTAATTGACAACTAAATGCTTTGGTTGAAGCAACACCAATTTCAGGACCTGCGTAAATTTCGAAGGTGAAATTTGCCTCTCGTGCGATGCTGCTATTGACAGCATTAACCAGTGCCAGTGTTTGTGCCTTTTTACTTTTCGCATAACGTAATGCTGCTAGTGTGTCTGCTGTTTCGCCAGACTGAGAGACAAAAATGGTTAATTCATTGTCGATGACAACAGGTGAGCGATAACGATATTCAGAGGCGATATCAACTTCCACTAAGATATTGGCGTATTGTTCAAACCACGTTTTTGCTACAGAGGCTGCGTAATATGAGGTGCCACAAGCAATAATGGTAATCTTATTTAAGTCCTTAAAGTTAATTATTGAATATTCGTTAGTGTGGTTATTAACCGACAGCCTTTTGAGTAGATCTACTTGTTCAAATATTTCTTTTTCCATGAAAGAGCTATGCTCTCCTTTAGAAACTGCTTTTACGTATTTTTTGTTATTAATAAAATGAATTTTTTTATTAATCGAGCGACTACAGCATTTTATTTCATTGCTATTTAACGTTATTAATTCATTATCTTCAGGATAATATATTTTACCGCTATCAGCACCTAAAGCCATGGCATCTGAAGCCATATAAGCACCATGACTTCCTTGTGATATAACTAATGGACTACCTTGCTTTACTGCATAGAGATTATTGTTAGCACCGTTAATTAGCACTCCTAGAGCATAGCTACCTTTTAACTGGCCGATAGCTTTCTCAATAGCCTCTTCGTGAGTCATTGGCTGAGCAAGGTAGTGATTTATTAAATGGGGGATCACTTCGCTATCAGTTGAACTATTAAAGTGATGGCCCCATTGCATTAATTGTTGCTTTAGGTGTAGGTAGTTTTCGATAATACCATTGTGTACAACTGATACTTGGCCATACTGATGAGGATGTGCATTGGTGACATTGGCTCTGCCGTGTGTAGCCCAACGGGTATGACCAATGCAACAGTCGCCATCAATAGGCTGCCTTGATAACCTGTGCTTAAGATTGGTAAGTTTTCCCTCTGCCTTTATCGTATGAATTTTATTGTTAGATAGTATTGAGATACCAGAAGAGTCATAACCACGATACTCAAGCCTGCCTAACCCCTCTAATACAGATTTTACTGCTGATTTTGCTACTACCCCGATAATTCCACACATAACAAATACCTCTTTATATTCTTAACTCACTTCTTTTTTATGATGTTGCAGTTATTAAGCCAATTATTTATAGTCATTTAAATCAATTACTTATTTTGTTTTTGTATTGATTTATTGCAATTTGCAAAGTCTATTTTGCTAATTAGGAATACATTTGAGAATCTGAGCGTAGCAGTGTAGATGGCAATACTTTTGTGATGAATTTTTAGCTTGTTGAGAGATTTTCAATAAAAAAGTGGGTTGTTCGATTAACCTCGTTAATACTTTAGCTAAACTTTCCATGTTGTTTGGGGCATATTTTACACAATCGAACCCGTCAGTTAGGTGCTGGTCCCAATAAGCATTATCAGCGGGAATTACGATGGCGAGGCCAGCAACCATTGACTCTAAAATGGATAAACCAAAAGGCTCATTTTGTGATGTAGAAATGAATACTGATGAGTTTGCTCTAATATCATTTAAATTTTTAGGGTCCGGGTACCAGTAAATATTATCCACCATATGAAAGCTATTTATATCTACATAGGCATCATTTTCTGGCTTGATATAACAAACACTAGCAAAATATTTATCATCGTCTTTAGCTGTGCTATTTAGTCTAGCCATAGCCGCTATAAAAAGTTCTACACGTTTCCATTTTAATAACGACCCGGCCCATAAGAAGCCAACGTTATCATTATTGTTTTTTGCTGTTATCGTTGAGTCGTTAATGCCATTAACAAAAGCAATAAATTTTTTGTCCTCCATATTATCATTGATATTTGGGGGGCTGTTTTTACGGTAAGATTTTAATGCATGTAAAATGGATGCGTGGGTCGAAGGTAAGTAAAACACTTTTTTTGCTCGGGCTAAACCAAACCCTGCTACTTTAGAATGAGCAATATCACCTTGAATTAATTGAATAATATCTATATTAATTAGCTCAGTGAGTAGGTATATAGATAAATCGACGTTAGGCCCGGAAAAACCGATTATTTTTGTAAATCTCTTCAGTTTCATCATGTTGGTTATTAACGAAAGTAAATAGACAAAGTGCTTCAGAAAGTAGAGTATTCCGGTGGTTTTATTCTGCAGGTAACGAGGAGAAAACAACGGCACGAAGTGCACATTATCGTTGCAGCCATTACCCCAAGAGCCTCTGTCGTTTGAAATAACCCATACCTCAATACTAGGGGGTAATTCAGAGATAATTGTTTGCATTACTTTTTTAGAGCCGCCTTTAAAAGGCACCGGATCATAAATCAATAGGCGTTCAATCATGACTATTTCTCCATGAAAACTTCAACATTAAGTGTTTATAGCTTTTAGTTAAGGTTTTAGTTAATGTTTTAATTGGCTGTGGCGTTAGGGCTTTGATTAAAAGTGCTTTTAGTACTGTACTAAGGTGTATAAAAATAAGTTTAGTAACACTGTATTTGGTTTTATGGTTCAGTAAACGTTGGTAAGCAAGGTTGAATGCACTAAACTGCTTCTGCAAAGAGAAGTTTTTTCCGATATGTTCTTGGGCATTTTTAGCTAATTTTTTTCTTAAAATAGGTCTCTCTATCAACGTTTTGATTGCGTTAATGAGTTCATCAGAATTATTGGGGCATATTAATAGCGCATTTTCCTGATCAGTATATATCTCATTAATTCCAGCAATATTACTGGTGATTATGGGAAGTTTAGCAAGACTTGCTTCGGCCAGCGTTAGGCCAAAAACCTCTTCACAAGGCACTGAGATAAAACAATCGGCATTGCTTGAGTAGATTTCAGCGACTTTATCGCTCGCTGCAAGAAATTTAACGTTATGATGTAAATATAGTTCATCAACCAATTGCGTTAGTCTGTCTTTTTCACACCCAGAGCCAACAATAGCAAGTTTTATTTGATAGTCTTTTTTTAATTTATCTACGGCATACAGTAATTGATGCACTAATTTTCTAGTGATTAATGAGCCCATATACAAGATGACAAAGTCATGTTTTTTTGCCGATAGTTCGGCTCTAATATCTCGAGGTGTGGGGCAAAGTACTCTATTTGGGTCAATGCCATTATAAATCACAGCTACTTGCTGATAGCGGAATTCATTTTTTTTAAATATTTTAGTGACTGATTGGCTAACACCTATAATGCTATCCGCGCCGTGAAATAATAAGGTTAATCTGTCCCTAAACATATAACGGGCATGTAAATGCAGTAACAGTGGAGTACCGGTATACTTACAAATGGGTGCCATCCATTGACAGGGGGCGCCATTGTTGCAATGTACTAAAGAAATCTCATACTCTTTTATTATTTTCTTAGCTTTGAGCAGTAATTTTAAAAACTGTAAAAAATTCCATCTAGGTAAAAGCCAGTAACCAAGACAGACAAAGTTATCTTTGATAACGTCAACACCCAAATCGGTTGCTTTATTTGCTAAAATTTCACTATTGCACCAAAGTACTGGATGGTAATGGTGTTCTTTAGCTGATTTTAGTAAGTCTAATAAAACAATTTCACTGCCTCTGAGCCAGTTATCACCGTAGTGAACATATAAAATCTTTGGCGCAACTTCTTTAACTTTTGCGATAGTATCAGACATTTTCACTCCCTCACGTTTACGCTAACTCTGTTGATTCATTGATTGCAGATAACGGTTCAAAGCAATAACTAAAGCCACTTGCAAATAGATTGGCCAAATAAAGCCTTGGGTTAAGAATGTGCCTTAAACAATAAAGCCGATAATACCCGCTGGCGCTGCATTTAAAACGACCCGTATGCCAGGGGTCTGGTGCTTAACATCTATTGCTTTCAGCATTTTCAAAAAACATCAGTAAGGTACTGATAATTAAAGTAACAAATAGTATAAAACCCAAAAAACCAGACTCAGTCAATACGCCAAACCAAGTGGAATGTACCGCGTGATTTAAGCCATCCCAATGGGTGTTATAAGAAAAATAATTGTAATAGAAATTACTAATGCCTACGCCAAAGACAGGGTTGTCCAATGCCATATTCCACGCAGCTTCCCAGGCATACAACCGTCCCATTGCTGATTCATCTATGCCTACTTCGGCAGCGCCGCCTGATGCTCTATCACTGATGCCAGCAACGATAAATAAAATAATTACTGAGATAGCACCGCCGGTAAATAATAAAACTTTAGAGCGAATGCGGTTGTAGGTGAATAAGCTTACTACGGCTAAAAACCCCAATAAGCCGCCTCTGCTTTGAGTGGCAAGTAGTGCATAAAAAAAAATGCAAAAAGTACTAAAACTAAAGAATCGTTCAAAGGTAGACAGTGATCTTTCTAGGAAAGGGGCTATAGCAAAAGCCATGGGATACAAGAGTACTAGCGCTAAATCGTTTGGGTCGCCTAGTAAAGAGCCAATATTTCTGCCTATAGTGACTCGAGTGCCTTCAACCAAGCCAATACCGTTTAATTTGTTATATAAGGCAACTAAACCAACACAAGCGCCAGCAAAGATAAATACCCGGCTAGCGGTGATAAAGTGGCTTTCCTTACGCATCATCCAAGCGATAACAAAGGTCATTAAGATGATTTTGCTATAAACCCCTGTCCAAGCATTTTTTGCCACCGCGACATTACTGGCAAAGGGAATAGCAAGTGTTACCAATAAAAAGAATAAAATCAAAAAACTAAATTGTGGACACCAATAAGCATGAAGGTTTTGGCTGATGGTAGCGCGTAAAAAAATAACAAATAGTGCGGATAGAGCGAGTAATAAAGGTAATTTTAATGGCTCTAAAAAAGGAAATATTTCATGGATACGAAAAAATGAAAAAATGACAAAAGCTAACACAATATAGAAGGAAAAGTTGACCATGCCCCACAGAGCAAAGGGGATTAATCCAATAATAATGAGCATTAGTGGATGAGGAAATAAATAGAGCGCTAATGTTACTAACATTAACATCAGTAGCATACTTGTCATTGTTAAGGGGGAATCAGTCATAAATAGCCTTAGGTCACTTGCCCAAACCAGGTGGCGACAACTGCAGCGCTTATTGCCGGGTATAAATAACCAAATTTGTACGGGAGATAGACCTTTTTTTGACTGAAGTAGTAGAAAAGTACCATTCGAATGGCATTTGCAGCGATAAGTGCTGTAAGTGCGCCTTCAACCCTAAATAGCGGCACCAACAAAATCAGTAAAAGACCACCGAAGGCACTCGCCACAAGGTTAATATTCATTTGTAGCTGGGTACTTTTTTCTACGAAACAACCCAAATTTAATAGATCGGCCAGCATCTTTAATAAGGTGCAAAGTAGCAACCAAGGTAAAATAGCAATGGCGCCATGGTAAGCGGTGGGTGTTAACTGTTGAATGAGTAACGGCCCTAATAAGCCGAGGCTACCGCATAGGAGCACTGAAGTGATGGCACCAAGCACAGCAAAGTGTGCATTGATGTTTTTACCATCTTGTTCTTTAAGTACTGAGAAGCGCTTAGGAAACCACCATAAAGTAAAGGGTTGAATAAGCAGGGTAGGGACTAAGGCGAACTTGATTGCTATCGCATACGCAGCAATTTCTATGGCACCAAAATTTTCGGCCAGCAACCACCTGTCCATGCCTGACAAAGTAAATGTTGCAGCGCCACCAATAAAAATGGGACCTGCATAGGTGATGATATTTTTAATATGTCTTATTGAGAAACTAATATGGGTTTCTTTAAGTTGAATAACACATAAAATTATTGCAACAATTACTGACGACACAGCGCCTGCGGCTAAAATACTGGTTATTCCCCAACCATTGACCAACCAATAAAAAGTGAGTGAAACTTGTATAACGACTTTTAGCATCGAAATTGTAAAAAACAATCCTGCTCGCTCAGTAATTCGTAACCACGCTAATGGAATATTTATTAGACCACCAACAGAGAGTGCAACACCCAGTAAATAGAGTTCATTTTCTGTGATTTTTCCCGGTAAAAAAGGCAATAAATCTTTAGAGTAGAAATGGAAAACACCATAGGAAATAACGGCAAGGATGCCAGCGACTAATAAACATTCGGCTGCATGGCGTTTTTTTTGTTCAATACCATCGGCTAAACCGACAAATCGATATAATGCTTCAACTAAACCAAAGCCTAAAACGATAGATGCAATATTAGAAAATACTACCAGAACCTCAAGTCGACCGTAGTCTGAAGGCATTATGTAACTGGTATATATAGGCAGCATCACTAAAGAAATGCCTTTCATCATAAATATACTTAAGCCATACAGTGCAGATTGGTTTAATAGGTTCTTATATCGACTCTTGAGCATGTGAACCCCCTATTAATGCTTTGCGGTAAACATTAAAAATCTGAGGGATAATCGCGTTACAAGAAAAATTATTTCTAATATGCAAATAACCAAATAAGGACATTTTACTTCGTTGAGTCTGTGATAACGTCTGACCCTGCTTAATTGATTCAATAAAAGATTTTTCATTAAATGGAGCAATTAACCAGCCACTAAGATCATTGATTACCACGGATGAAATGCCACCAATATCAAAACTGATGACCGGTATTCCTCTAACGAGTGCTTCAATTGCTACTAGGGGTAAGCCCTCTTCTCTACTGGTAATACATAACAGACTTATCTTTGGCCAATGTGGATTCATTGACGTTACTTGGCCGGCTAAGTCTACGTTGTCAGACGCAGTAGCGCATATTTCATCTAACATAGGCCCATCGCCATATATTGAAAAAGTGTACTGAGGTAATTTTTTAGCTAAACGAAGAAAAATATCAGGACCTTTCTCAAAACTTAAGCGACCGACAAAAGCTACTTGAGTTGCAGGCATGGTTTTTTTAAAAGACTGAGCTGGTAACTCAACAAAATTTTGAATCACCTCTGCGGTTAAATTTGCTGATTTTCTGATTTGTTCTGATACACAGATACAAGGTGATAAGCATGCCGTGATACTGTCAAGCCACCGATAGAGTCTCATTTTAAGGTTGCCTTTCTCGCCAGAATGAAAGGTAGACACGACCGCTATTTTACTTAATTTACAGGTGATTCGCCCAATGATACCCGCTTTATAACCATGAGTATGAACAAGGGTGGTATCTGATGTTTTTAAAAATTTAAACAGTGATGAGATACCACCATCTAATTTCAATAACATTGAGCGAAGGAATTCTTCTGATTCAAAAACGGGGTGTTCACCGTAGTCGTTCAATAGGATTATTTGCACACTATGCCCGGACTTATGAAGACCCTTAGCCAGGTTAGCTACATGCGTTTCAATGCCGCCATAATTTTTGCTATCAAGCAGCAAAGCAATTTTTAGATTATCTGTTGTCATGGTAAACCTATTCTTAAACACATGATAACTTGATACTGCATAAAGTAGACCGATCTTCAAAAAGTCTATTTTACTAGGGCTGCAGCGCTATTTTTTTATTGATATAGTTAATTATTTGCAAATTGCGTAAAGCGTGGCAGTATTGCAAAGCAAATTAGTAATCACAGTGCATAACGCGGGTAATAATCAGTAAACGCTCGCTTTTCAGCTAAAGTATAAATAAGAGGGATAACCTAATTCTGCGAACTTGGTAGCACCATGGAAATAAGATTACTTATGCCGTTAATACTTGCACCGCTATTACTTAGCTTCATAGCAACGCTTATTTGGCGACTCTTAAGGCAGGTAGATTCGCCTTGGTGGCTTGAAAATATTTTATCAACGCCGTTCAGTATTATCATTATTTGTCTGGCATTAATGATAGTGTTTAGTTACTTTTTTGTTTACCAACAGAGTTTAAATTATTGCTTGATTTATTACTTAAATGGCGTGGTA
The DNA here is from genome assembly GCF_000378625.1 of Colwellia piezophila ATCC BAA-637. Classification (GTDB taxonomy): domain Bacteria; phylum Pseudomonadota; class Gammaproteobacteria; order Enterobacterales; family Alteromonadaceae; genus Colwellia; species Colwellia piezophila. Next base: position 751,338 of record NZ_KB905160.1, read on the forward strand.
ATAAGCATTGTTCTGGCAACGTGTTTAAATAACATCAGTGTTACCAATAAAAAAGTATGCATTGACCCCGTGACTTTCTTTCAGTTCAACATAAAGTACACCGAAAAAACACATGACATCACTGCATTAGTAGAACATCTTATTGAAGAACGATATCATCTGGTTGCGTTACAAGGTGTAAGTCAGAAATCCAAGAACTTGATTATTAATAAGTTAAACCCGTATTACCCTAACTTTATTAGGGGTGAAAATAAACATCAGCAAGTTTATAGTGATCAACTGCTCTTTAGCCGTTATGCCTTTACTAATATTCAGTATTATAAAAATGGTCACAGTTCATTTTTACTATCAAGCCAATGGCACTTGCCTTTTAGTGTCATCAATCTATATAGTTTACACCCACCTTCGCCGCGAAATGAACGCTTGTGGCAAGCGCGAAATAAAAGCCTGTACCAGTTAGAATCGGCCCTAAAAAACTCAGCAGGGGCTAGTTCTTTTGAAAATAGCTCATTAGTGCGTCAGTCACTAATAATAGGGGATTTAAACCTCTCAAAACACTCAAATAGAATACATAACTTAAAACAGGGCATGAATACAGAATTTGTTAATTCGTGGCCGCATAAACCGTATATTGCCAGCGCCTTTGGTTTAGCTATTGATCATTTTTTGGTGTCAAAGCCAACAATTATTTGTTCTCGACAACGTCTTAATGAGTTTAGCTGGTCAGATCATTATGCAATTAAAACTGAGGTTGAGTTTAAAAAGTAAAGACACTATCGCCAATGTTTTTCGCTCAAAGAGAGAAATAAAGGCTTGAGGTAAAGTATAACAATGGTTGTGATTAGTCTTGAAAAGACAACCAGAACCCACTGCTGTTTTTCGTTTTAAAAAAAACAGTGGTTTAAGGGGGGGAGTTGCCAGTTGCATTAGTCTGCCCGATATTGATTCGACTGAATAGTTCAAACCTACAAAATCTATGCGGTAATCACATCACTAAAGATTAACTCTCGACATTTCGAAAAACTTAGCCAGAGTTTAAGTAATTAAGTAATTAAGTAATTAAGTCAGGCGTCATCACCGCCGCCGTAGGTTTTCCCTAGTCGAATCATGAATTATTACGTTGTAGGCATCGTCCTCTGGGCTCGTCACCTTCATGCAGAACCGTGTCAGAATGTAGGAACTGTGCAGCCTCAGCGGAGCCTTTCACCTTGGAAGCACTGCGTGTTATCATTTCGGCTTCAAATTCAGTTAACACACTTTCCCTTATACCCGCGTCCCGCCATTGTGAACGAGGTCTACATTCTATTGCGATTTTCCGTGCTAGCGCAAGCGCATCTAACAGCGCTTGATTAGCGCCTTGCCCTTTGAATGGACTCATGGGGTGAGCTGCATCGCCAATCAGCGTTACTTGAGAGCATTTCGCTAACAATTCAGCTTCGAGTAGTGCTCGATCATATACGGGATAACCAGAAACTTGATCTGCTAGTGTTGCCGATAGAATTTGAGGAATGGGATCGTGCCAATCACACCGACGACATGCTTCCTCTTTAAGTGCTTGAGGTCCTTGAGCACTCAAAGCCTTTGCCTCTTCCTCTAGCATAGGGAAGCTAAGCTGCCACATTACCGAGTCTGCGTCATAAGGCATCATGTAAATTCTCTCATGGCCATTGGCAGTTTGAAATACCGTGGCTGAATCTAGCAAAGAACTCTCAAGTCCATCGAGATCTGCCAAAGGACAAATACCCAAGATCACAATACAACCTAGGTAACATAAAGGGCTAGTGTCCTCACCAATTAATAACTTTCGCACGGAACTACGAATACCATCAGCTCCCACCACTAGATCTGCTGTGGCAGATTTAATTTCACCATCAACTTGAAAGCTCAAATTAAGAGCATGCCCCTTACATGCTTCACCACTTTCTTTAAAACCGACAAACTGGTGGCCCCACTTCAGAGAATCATGTCCGCCGAGCAGCTCAAGCAGAGCAAAACGTAACGACTGTCGTGCGATATGAATATTTGTACGCTTGGGGGATTTTATCGCATCTGACTGCAACCATTTTCTTATGCCCCATTCACCGATCACCTTTCCTTCTGTCGTATGAACAAGATGTCTTGTTGAAATCACGCCTTCTGCTAACGAGAAAATGCCCAAGCCTTCAATTGCTTTACTTGCTTGTTGCAAGGTGAGTCCATAACCTTGTGAACGAGCACCGAAGCCGCTATCGCGCTCATAAAGTGTAAAAGGAATGCCGCGGTGCATGCAAGCCACAGCCAAAGCCACTCCACCTATACCACCACCAATAATAGCTACGTGCGGATAATGCTCAGTATCAGCAATAGGGGGGCTGTCAGATCCTACTAAGCCAGAACCACGACAGTTCAAGCAATCATCGAGGTGCGCCTTAGGACGAACTGGAGGCGTGCCTTCGCGATTGGTTTTTTCAAAATGATCCAACGCTCTTTGAAAGCTGAGTCGAACTTTCTTGCGCAGTCTTTTACTTTTTTTTCCGCGGCCTTGACACTCTTGACATGTAGTCCAGTTATTCTGTTCATTTTTCAACGTTTACATCCTCTGTTTTGCCTGGTTTTTTCTTCCGCTATAAAAGACATTTTAGCTGATACCACCGATGCTAGCCTAATGTTAAAAAGGTGAATATGCGCTTTAATGCCATTTAATTGTGTTCTTAAATTTAGGCTAAAGGTGGATTTGAGCTGCATTTGAGAAGTTTTGCAAGAGTTCTAGCATAACTTGCAGCAAGGAATATCTTAAAAAGAGCTTGGATAAATACCTAAACAGATATATTGAGTAGCACTAAACCGGCAAGTTTTTTCCTAAGACTAACCATTACGTTAGGGAATAAGTGGTTAAGGCGATAGGTTTCTCTTTGTAATTCAGTTAGTAGCGATGGGTTATTTTTATCATTTAATATTGAACCGATTAAGTTAACTTTTTTAAGTTTAAGTTTTTCAATACTTTCTTGTATCAGATTTGCTGGCGTTATTCCTGCCTCAATGACAAGTAGCGCACCTTCACACACCTCACAAACGATCTCAGCAGGTATGTTACTTTGGTTTAATGACGTTAAGGCTGAGGTATCAAAGATAATACAATCAAAATCAACTAACCACTGCTTTATCGCTGCTAGTAATAAATGACTTTCTCGGTATTGCAACAGATCACGAATACTCTTTGGTGCAGGAAGTAAGCTATAACCTTTACTTTCAACGGTGATTATGGTGTTTTCAGTTACAATATCCCCCATAGAACTTCTAAGCTCTTCAGACAATACAGGATTAAAAGTATTCGTTTCCACCAATAAAACGTTTTTACCAACAACCTGTGCCCGCTTAACAATCGCTTGGGCTAGAGTGGTTTTTCCTTCACCTGCTTTAGCTGAAGTAATTGCTAAGGTTTTATAACCCGAACCAATCGTTTGATTATAAATGGCTTCAACTTCGGCATAATGAATCGGTAATTCTTGCATGTTATAACCCTCCTACAATGGCAACAAGCGATACAATGCTTAGCATGTCTTTGACATTTTCCATAAAAACATTCCAATTACTTTGGGATACGTCAGGTACAAAAATTGTGTCACCAACACGTACCATGGGAAGTTTGGTAAAATCGGGATGTTCAATGAACTCTTCTAAATCAAAAACTTGACTGACATTCTCCTCTGACTGACTTCGAGATATGTTTACCACCATAATTTTTTCCAAATAAGCTGTTTGGGTGGGGCCGCCTGATTCAGCTAAAATATCTAAAATTGTCATGTCTGAGCTAAACTTGTAACGTCCGGGTTTTTCTACCGCACCGATAATTCGAACCGTTTGTTCTTTTTTATTATCGAGCCATGGTCTGTTTCTTTCCGGCACGTAAATAGTGTCGCCAGATTTCACCCGTGGTAATAAGGTCTCATCGCCTGTTTCAAAGTACAAACCCAAATCGAGGCTAGTTACTTTACTTTGAAAATTATTACGATGGGTAATTTTTATATTGTGGATATCAGCGTGTTGATTCGGCCCATCAGCAGCAGCAAGTATATCTAAAAAGTGTAATTTATTATTAAAAGCATATCGCCCCGGCTGGCCTACCTGGCCGAAAACATAAATTGACGACTCTTGAGATTGACGTAACCAGCGCGCTTTATTATCGATAACATCACGTGGTCGTTCACTAATAATGATAGTATCACCTGCTGATACTTCAGGTAATAAAGCGAAATCGCCACCTTCGGTGATGAAGCTATCTAAATCGAAAGGCTCCATGCGTTTACTCTGACCTTTCTTAAGTACTATTACTTGAGACATGTCAGCATCTTGAGTCGGGCCACCGGCATGCGCTAAAATATCAAGGAAACTCATTTCATCGGCCCATTCATATCGACCCGGTTTCTTCACCGCCCCTATTATTCTAATGGCACTGTCAGGTGTTATTTTAAGCCAAGACTTTTCATTCATATCGGTTTTTTCAGGGACAAAAATAGCATCGCCTGGTGATACTGTCGGGATAGTTACTTGTGTTAATCCCTCGGTATAAGCTTGTAAATCGAAACTATCAACTTGCCCTGTTGTACGAATAATTCTGATTTTTCTCGACTCGGCAAACCGTGTCGGGCCACCCGCATTGGCTAAAATATCAAAAAACTTACTGCCTGCAGGCGCTTCGTATGCTCCAGGTTTGAAGACTTCGCCCATAACATAAATAGTACGTAGGCCACTTTTTACTTCTTCCTCTTGGATAGGAACAAATAAGGTAGAGCCGGCGGTAATTTTTGGCATATGAGAAGCGTCACCGGTATCTAAATAGGTTTTTAGATCAAAAAGCTGTGGTGTACCGTTATTAATTATCCGAATATGTTCAACGCCAGCATAACGTGTTACTCCGCCAGCTCTCATCAACATATCGACCAAGGTATTGCCTTGTTTAAAAGAAAACACCCCAGGTTTAAGTACTTCACCAAAGACTTTAACCGCTGTTGCGGCCTCAGAGCCATCACCACTTGCTGATAAGGTTGCCGCATCAAAGTCCATTTGCACATTGCCAATCAAAGGCGAAGCCGGTACAAAAATTATATCTAGCGGCTCAATTTTAGGTAAAATTGAAAAATCCCCGGTGTTTAAATATTCTTTATAGTCAAAAGTGGTTATTTTACCTTGGCGATTTAACTGAATCCTATCGAGTTGCGCACCTGAACTGGCACCACCGGCTTTTTGTAGCGCCATTTGTATGTTGCCGTCTTGGGGTAAATCTATCATGCCAGGGGTATTGACAAAGCCTAATACCTGAATAGGTACTCGTCTTTCAATTAAGTAAACTTTAAAGTTCTCTATGGCGCGATATTCTTGGCCTAAGAGATTGGCTAGATCTTTGTTTGCTTGCGCTAGCGTTTTACCGACAATTGAAACTTTACCTACTTCAGGTAAATTTAGCGTACCATCGCGTTTTACTTGAAAGTTATTTTCAAAGTCAATTTCACCGGGTATTTCAATGTGTAGTACATCACCAGGTCGGATGATAATTTCAGCTGATTGAACATTATTCATAACAAATATACAGCTCAACATTGCTATTAATAATTTAAACATGGTCAATTCCCTATATGTAATACCAAGTTGATTAAGTTCTTTCCCACTCAGCGAGAATTAAAAGGCTTAGAGGCAAGGCATTGATTGAAGAGAATGGTTATTCCCTTGTCAAAATCAATAACGCAGCATGTAAGCCTTTGCCTTTTATTAGGTAATCGCCCTCTGGGAGCTTGCTCAATGCCCACTAACATCGTTAAATTTATTTGATTTAGAATGACTAAACCGAAACAAATCCTCCTTGTTATTGAACATTGATCAGAGCTCTGATTTGGGAAGAAATTTAATCAAATTGGTATAAATTTTATCGCTGGTATCTAAAAGTAAAGTGATCGAGGTATAGCGATTAAATACCCTTGAAACATCACTTTTCTCGACTTCCCTGATATTTTCTTCGCCAGCGTTTTTTATGACAATTCGTGAGAAGTTAACGCCTTGGTCAGTGAAATACTTTGCCACGCTTTGCGCCCGCCTTTTACTTAGTTGACGGTTATATGCTGAGCTGCCTTTGCTATCGGTATGGCCGGTGATGAGCAAGGTTGACTTTGGGTAACGTTTAACTAATTCAATCAGCTTATTTAGTGAAGGGAAATAGATGGCTTTTATTTGCTCTTGATTAAAATCATGCAATGTTTCAGTAATTAACATGTGCTTTTTACCAATACTCCCTGTCGATTCAGCTTTAGCTATTACCGTTGATATTGCTGGGATTTCACATTGATTATAATCGCCCTCATCGTACCAACGTTTCAGTACTACTTTTTTATTGGTATAACTACAACCTAATTGGCCATTGATATATTTATTTATACAACGAATTTTACGAACTTGCCGGTCCAGATCGAGCAAGGTTATAAAAGCATCTTTGTCCATACCGGCATTATATTCTGCAGTTGCTCGCGATAAATAGGTGTGTGCAATAGTTAACTGGCCTGTGATACAGCGTTTTGATTCTTGTTGCTCCAGTAACATGAGCTGAGACTCTGCGCTAGCGATATAAATTTGCATGTGCGTTTTATCTAAACTTGTCGGTGTTTCAACACCAGCAAGTAAATGGCTGCTGTAATCAGCAGTTTTGGTTGACTTACAGCCGGATAAAACTATAACAGCGCAAAGCGACAACATCAGGTGCTGGATAACCATTAGCTGGCAACTTGCAAGTTGGGTGATGTTTCTAAGTAACAGTCGATATTTGGATAACAATTTATCGTTTTATCTAGAAACAGCATTTGAAATAGCTCTAACGGTTGTTGTGTTAGACCAGTGACGGATACACTGAACCCTTTAGCCACCATTCTTTTATATAAAAAAACGATAGCGCCAATGCCAGATGAATCGATAAACGGTACTCGTCCAAGGTCGAAGATGATATTTGTACTTAATTTACTGTACCTTTCGATATCATCTTTCATAACCTTTACTGAATCGGCATCAAAGTTGCCATCTAGGGTAATAATAAAATCGTTATTTATTTCATAAGTTTCATTTAACATAACAGACCCACCATTTAAGTTAAGACACTGTTAGTTAAGCAATGTTTGAGCCAGTAATTTTATTGTTTAATATCAGTTACTTAATTTTACTCTGTTGGAGGGTTTTTCATAGCGAAGCATAATGGAATGCAAATTGCGAATGAGGAATTAGACGGGAAGTTGTTTGTTTAAAAACGTTAATAAATAAATGCACTTTACTTACTTATACCATTTGCAGAGCAGCTATAAATTAGCCTGTTTGGTCTTAGTGAGGCTTTATTAGTTCAAGTAGCTGTTCTCGATAGAATGACTGTTGATGCCTGCCGCCAGTATCAGCAGGAAGCTCAGCGATAGTGTATGGTTTACATAAATCGAGAAAAGGTGAGGCGCGATGGCGAGGAATTAAGGAATGAATCGTTTTTGTTAAGCCCAGCTTTCTCATAAAGCCAAGTTGGTAATGTAGTTCATCGTGTTGGTTGTTGAACTCACTTTGCACATTGGTAATGAAATAAACTTTTAGCTTAGTATTGTGATTAATAACATCAATCACCGCATCCATTAATAGGCCGGGTAGGGTACTGGTATAAAAACTTCCGGGACCTAGAAATAAAATATCGGAATTTGTTAAGTTCTGTAAAACTTCTTCACTTGGTTTCACTCTGGGTGTTAAAGCTAATTTATTGATGCCTTGGTTTACGTGATCATCAACCTCAACTTCACCAACATAGCAGTGATCAGCACAATGGCTCACTAGATGAGTCACCATATCAGACATAGGTAAAACGTTTGCTTTAATACCTAAATATTCCCGCATCACCTGTACTGTTTCGGTAGGTCTGAGACAAAGAGAATCAACAGCGCAAAACATTAAATTTCCTAAGCTATGTCCAGATAGCTCACCTACGTTGTCGAAACGGTATTCAAATAACAGTGCCTTAGTTGAAGACCCTTTAGTTGATGACGCTTTAGTTAATTTTGACAAACAATAACGAATGTCACCCCAGGAAATTGTATCGCAGCTTTTCCTTAAGCGCCCGGTAGAGCCGCCATTATCCGTGGTAGTGACGATGCCGGTTAAATTTACAAAGTCAAAATCATTGATAACGGCTAACAGGTGGCCTAATCCGTGGCCGCCACCAATACAAGTCACATTAATAGCTGTCATAGGCTTATTCCTTAATAGCATCTGTGATTACTGTCCTCGTCCTAACACCATAATAACTATGGTTTTAAAAATTATTTGTAGATCCATTAACAACCACCTATGTAGTTTAGTAAGCGATAGTGAGTAGGCAAAGTCATAAGCTATTTTACTCCTAACATCATCAATACAAGTATCATAGCCTTGGTTTACTTGTGCTAAGCCTGTTATACCAGGCGTCATTTCAAAAGTGCGCTCAGAATAAAAGGGGATATATTTTTCTAGGTTTATTACTATTTCGGGCCTTTCGGGGCGAGGCCCGATAAGTGACATTTCACCTTTGATCACATTGATAAATTGAGGCAATTCATCCAGTCGGGTTTTTCTAAGCAATCGACCGACACAGGTAAGTCTACTATCATTACTGCTCGCCCACACCGCTCCAGAACTCGCTTCGGCGTCATTAACCATAGTGCGAAATTTGATCATGTTGAAATTTTTAACTTTCCCTACTCTTATCTGACAATACAATATATCGCCAGATGATGAGAGCTTGATAGCCAGGGCTATTATCACTAATAAAGGTAATGTTAATAACAAGCAGAATATAGAAAAAGTTAAATCAATGGCTCTTTTGAGCAGCGTAATACTTGGGTGAACAAAGCTATGGTGTTTCATAATATCTCCAAGGTACTATTGAGCGTGTACGGTTAAATATCGTTCGGGTTAAACATTTTTTAATCGCGCGAGTGGTGTGTAGCCTAGTCATTCGAAGAAAATACTGCTCAACAAAGAGTAAAGCGCTTTTAACTGGAGCCTTTGAGCCGCATTTATCGAGCAGTTTTAACTGCGTTATCGCCACTATATTTTAGTCCAAATTTTTTCTTGTAAGCCCAATATATACTTCAAAGATCCTTGTAAGGCGACCCAGTAACCGTTGACTAAATAACAGATTAGCTTTAGTGCGGTTAACTTAGGTGAGATATGGAATAAATTAATCAGCATAACAAAGCTATATAAACAAACTTGGCAAGCAAATAGTGCTAAGAAAAAAGAGTGAATGGGCACCAGATAAACATTACTGATAAATATAAACACTAAAATAAAAGGCGTGATTGCTCTTAACGCTTTACCTGAAGCGAAATTTATCGCATTCCAGCCATACTTAGGTGATAACAAGGGTAACAAATAGACCAGTTGCTGAAAATTACCTGCTGCTATCCTTAAACGCCTGCTCATATCTTGTTCTAAATTGACTTGTTCAAGCTCTATGGCAACAACCCTAGGCTCATATATCACGCGATAACCTAGTTTAATGACATTCATTGGGATCAAAAAATCGTCATTAATGGTATCGGCAGGAACCTCTTGGTAACAAGACTTCCTCAGCGCATAAAAAGCACCGTGAGCGCCAAGTACACTGGCAATAGAACTCTCTCTTGATTTAATCATGGATTGATATCGCCAGTAAGATTGTTCACCTGCGCTACCTTTTTTAACAAATTGATAGCCAGCTGAAACAGCACCAACAGCAGGGTTCTTAAAATGGCTATCTAACATCAGTAAGCTGTTTACCGGTAAAAGTGCCGAAACATCACTAAAAACAATATTGTCAAATTTTGCTCTGGCAACACCTTCTTTGAGTACGGCAACTTTGCCTCTATTGTCCCGAAAATTTACCAATTGGACTTTTAAATCATGGCAAGAAAGTTCGCTCAAAGTTTTTAAGGCAATTTCATGGGTATCATCGTGACAACCATCGCAGAGCAATATTAATTCATATCGGTCACTTGGGTAGTCAATAAAACTTAAATTCCTGATCTTCTCTGCAATAAATTTAGCTTCATTAAAGGCCGGAATTATAATAGAAAATCGACTAAGTTTTTTGTCTTCGGCGCTAAAAACATAACAACGTTTGGCAATTTCAGGGTTATATTCTTGTTTGTTTTTAGTCGCTATTTTGAGCATCAGTGGATAAATAGCATGATGGTATATCACTAAAAATATTGCTATCGCGAATATAGTTATCATCATTAGGTCTAGCATAACTTCCACCTTAGTTCTGATTGAGTTAATGAGATATATTGTTTAATCATCTTGTCGATACAACGTTTATTTTGGATAAATTCTCTGGGCGAATGATGACTCTTTTGATTTAGGGAACTGAGTAAGGCTTGTGAGAGCAACGTCGGATTATTAGGTTGCACCACCTTACCCGTTTCACTACAAACAGCTTCTTTACAGCCACCAACGTCGGTTAATACGGCAGGTATGCCACAGGACTGGGCTTCCATAGGTGATAAGGGCAGCCCTTCGTTATTTGATGAAAGACAAAACACATCAATTAAAGGGTAAAATGTGGTCATATCATTAACGTGACCTAAAAAGAACACTCTTTTTTCTAAATTTAAATGAATGACCAATTGCTTTAATTGTGCTTCTAAACTGCCGGTTCCAGCGAGTAATAAACCAATGTTTTTAGGTAGTTTAGACAATGCTTTGATTAATACATCATGGGCTTTTACTGATTCTAACCTAGCGGCACAACCAATAAACTTTAGCTCGGTAGGTAGGCCTGCTTCTTTGAGTAGCTGCTGCTTATTAACGGTTGAGGGTTTAAATTTATTCGTATCGATACCATTAGGTATGACCACTGGATTTAATGATGGCATTAAGCGGTTAACTTGCTCGGCAACAAAATTAGCGTCGGCGACATAGATAGGGCGAACCAAGGTCACAATGATTTTTTGTAATAATCTCGACTTGAAATTAGCCAAATGCCAAGCATCATGCTCGGTATGGATAATATTATTAACCATGGCCAATCTTGCGGCTATACCACCATAAATTAATGGACCTATATGGTGGGTATGTACATACATAGGTTTAACTTTTTCGAAGAACAGTTTTAATTGAGTAAATATGTTTGTTTGCCAACCAGGCTTTTTATCTAACATATGGATAAACGCTTTAAAACCATCAATATTATTCCAATAACATTTAACGTTTTGTTTTTCTAAAGAAATAATGTGAACATCAAAAAATGGCTGTGCGGCTCGTTGAAACTCTAAGGCAAAACTTTCTATACCACCAGGCTTTAAGTGTTGTACAACATGAACAATGACTGGTTTCATTAGTGCTCTCCTAAGTGTGCTTTACTTTCAAAAGAATTTACTCCAATGCGCGGTAGTCGTGTTATTACTGGCACTGAGGTGATTAATTCGAGTTGATATTTTGCGCGGATCGAGGTGTCAGCTAACTCAGCGAATAGCGCCAAACCGCCGCCTAAACATATGCCGCCAATAATTCCGGCCAATAGGAATATAGAAAGTGGGAAGTTAGTTGGCGCACTAGGTTGGTAGGGTTCGTCGATTATTTTGATTCTTTCGGGTTGTTCAAACTTGCCAAGAGCGCCGGTTATTTTTGCCTTTTCATAGCGATAAAGTAAATCACTATATAAATCTCGTTTAACCTTAAGATCTCTTTCAAGCGCTAACAGTTGCCTTTCCATTTCACCGGTGCCGGCCAGAGAGGCTTTTAGAGTTTTTGTCTGTCTTTGTATGGAGTTAATCTCTTCCTTGATTTTTTCTACCTGACTGTCGGCGAATTGTAATTCTTGCAATTGTGATACTAATAATAAATTTTGACTGGTATCAACTTCACCATTTCGCATGCTACTGGCAATTTCCCATAAACGATTTAAGTCAACTTCGGTTATCTGGTAGGATGCTTTACTTTGTATCACTCGTTCATCTTCAAGTTGTGATAATTTTCTAAGAGATATTTGAACTTTGCTATGCTGGTCTGTGTAGCGCGAGCGCAAAATAGCTAGCTCGCTTTTTGTTGTTACTATGGTTTTTTCAATTTCACTCATCACCGGGTCAACTTGAGCAAGCCGAGTTCGAATGGTTCTTTTAGCGGCAATAGCACCTGACAATTCAATTTTTTTCTGTTCGAGCAACATACTTAATTGACTGAAACGGCTGCTATTTGCACTATATAGCCTTGGTAAGTGCTCAGCATTGTATTGTTTGAAATTAGCTAACCTAAGCTCCGATTCTTGTAAATCGGCAGTTTTCAAGGTTAATTGACTGGTTAGAAATGTTTCCGAAGCATCTATTGCCGATAACTCTGGCGCTAATAGTTTTTCTAAAAACCTTGCTCTAACCACCAATAACACATCAACGATATTTTCGGGCGAGTCAGTTTGGTAGACAAGCTTTACCAGATCTTTCCCTATTAATTTAACTTTAAGTGCAGCGGATAACTCTTTAACTAACAGTTCCTTTTGCAAGTCTGTTGAGAGCTCATTTATAAGCGCTAAATCTTTTGCGACATTAATCAACATATGTCGACTATGTAGTAAGGTATCTAACGTGGTCATTCTATTTTCTAAATCGGTAGATATTGATAAGTCTTCAAGAAAAGGATTCATTTTGGCGCTTTCTTGTACCAATATTGTCGTGTGTGCTTGCCAAGTTCTCGGCGCAATAAAACAAATAATCACCGCGATACAAGGAAGGGTTATCGCTGGAAATACAATTAAATAACGATGACGCCACATCGCAGATAATATCAGATGAATATTTATAATGACGGATGTCGACATATTAGGCCCCAGTCACTAGGTTAAGAGTGTCTGTTGTCAACGTAGGGGAAAATTTAATGGTCACCCTATTATTGAAGTGATTAATATACTGGCGCAGTACTTCGGCGCGCGCCATTGAGAGTGCTAATTGAGCAAGTATATTTGTGCCCTTAGCAGGGGCAATGTTAATGGTAACGTTCTGATGGTTTGTTGCGATCAGACGAGTGATTTTTATTTTATCTTGGTAATTTAATTCTTTATTATGCAAAGTGTAGGTAAAGGTATGACGCTGTTTGGCTGGCTTTTGTGAACTACGTAACGCTTGGATACTGGTCAAAACTTCTTTATTAACGGCTTTATTACTGGCGTGGTTATTTTCTCGTTCAATTAATGCGATTGAGTCACTTATCGATGTTGAAACACAGCCAGTACAGCCAAGCAGGCAGATAATAAAAAGGCAGTTTACTGTAGCTTGTTTCATCCGGCATCACCTTATTTAAAGATACTTACATCACTTATTATTAGTAACTTCAATTTACATGCCAATTCTTTTGTTGTTGTTTTTTAAGGGGTTTTATTATTAAAACACTAACTTAACTGAGTTGTATCGTACTTTTCTCATTATGCATTTCAAAATGCGATTTATGCCAAGGTTAACTAAGCGCGTATTTTAAAAGTGCTTAAGTTATGGGCTTGAACGTTAGCTTAAGCTTGGTTATAGAATTAGAGACAAGAGACAAGAGACTAGTGAAGGTATCATTTACCGATTAAGACCAGCCAAGTGCTTAGTTTGGACATTTTCATCAGGCAGCAGGGCAGTTAATTGCTGTTTAAAGGGCTATTTTCCAGTTATTGCCAGATTCGGCTATATTCCAGTAACGTGTTATCGGTCTCGCACCGGCTTCTATCGGCCAAATTTGAGCAACTACCATTGATTCAGCTGTACTTAAAGATAAAGAGAATGCCTGCTCTTTTGTGTTGAGCATGGTTCTTAGTTTACAGCTGCCATAGTTAATATCAACGGAACTGTTTTCAAAACTACTGGTTCCCACGGTAAAGTCGGTGCAGATATTAATAAAGTAGTTTACTGAGCCCGATGGTGAAGTGGGTAAGGTAACCTCTAAATCCGTACTTGATATCAAGTCAAAGTCAGGTTTACTTACTAAGTCACTGGTGGAAATTGTCACGGGCGTTGGTGGCGTTTCTATCACAGGTGTTGATGAACTTTCCTCGTCTCCACCACCACAGCTAGCTATAGTAATAACTATGATTATGTTTAGCATAATATTTTTTATCAAATTAATATTCATTATCTCTACTCCCTTTACAAGGTTTAGTCAGCTACTCATTAGCTGTTAATAAAGTTTAGAATTTATCGAGTTACTTTGGGAAAACCAAGTGGACTCACTGTTGCCATTACTTTCGACGAATATTTGAAATTTAGGGTAGGCTTGTAATATGTCAACCCTTTCTAGTGGGTGTTTCCATACCTCGGTTGAACCAGGGTTGATAGCTAATGCCCACGGTAAACCGTTATCATTTTGATAGGTCAGATTTTGAGAGGTATTATTTTCTGATATTTGGGTGTTATCTTCAGCCATACCGAAAATACTTTGGTCAGCTTTAGAGCTTGGTATTTTGTTTTTTAGATGAATTTCTAAACCTCTACCGGGATGATAAAATAGATCGCCATGATAGCTTGCTGTCCGAGCAAATATAAAGGGGTTATAAGGGGCTTCAGGAAATTGATCTAAGGTGATAGGAGTGATAAATGGCACTGTTACACTAAAGGTCATCAGTGATGAGTTACTACAATTACTCTCTGTTCGATAATATAAACAGTTTTGGCTTAATTGAATATGGCTACGTAAATCATCAGTTATTTTAAGGACTAAATATAGGGTATCTTCTTCAATAACATTGGTTTCTTGTAAAACACCATTAATTTCGAAGCGCACTAAATCACTATCGACATTATCAGGTAAAATATTATCCAGTTGAATGGCAAAGCCATTACGATAAGATGCACCGGATGCCTTTAACTCCCCTTGAAATTCAATTTGTTTTACTTCAAATGAACTGGTTAATAATAATGAAGAGTTTTGTAGTATAACGACATCATTCATATCGTAATCGCCTTGTTCAGGCCAGCTATCTTCAAAGGCGATGTAATAAGGGGTATCCTGAATTTGGCTATTACCCGCATTGGTAACCAGTACTCTATAATCTTCTACTTCACCGTCTGCGACACCACCGCTAGCGAGGATAGGCGCTAAAGACGTAAATCTTGCTCTAGTCCAAGTAAAACCATTTAAGGCGGTAATAGGGGTATTAACTAAAATAACGTCAGTAGTATTATCTAGATATTTGTCGGAAACTAACTTTTCTTCGGCGGTAAATTCACCATCACGATTCCAGTCACCCCAAATACTAAGGTAGCCAGCGCCTGTTACTTGCACTTGAATTAAGCTATCGCTACCAGCAAGTAACGGGGTAAGGAAAATGATGCCATCATCTTGATCTGTTTTCGGATAAACATTAGCATTATGTTCAGTCGTGATAGTGTTGCCTAAATAGATATTGCTTATACCGTGTCTGGCACCATTACTGAACAATGTAGTGCCATAACTATCAGGAGCATCACCATAATCCGTTGTTGCGGCGATTGATTCATCTACAATAGGAGCAATTGCACAACGGGCGCCATCATTTTGCGAAGCACTTGGACCATTAGCAAACAAGAGTGCCGTAGGGCTTGCATCATCTAGGTCAATAATAAAAACATAACCATCACTGTTTCGACTGATATATAAATTACCGTCGACATCAAAATAAATAGCACCAAATGTACCTTGTTCACCAATATCACCAAGTGCAGTAGCGGCGCCGCTATCTGCATTTATTTGGTATAGTTGGCCATTTTTATCAACGGTATATAGAAAATTATTGCTAGGGTGAAAAGCAAAATCGAAAATGGTTAATGACAATGATTGACCATCAACTACGTTGATCACTTGAAGGAAATTCTCTGATTCTTCGTCTAGTGAAACTTTGTATAAGCCGTAACTCGAACCTTTTTTATAAAAATAATAGCTGTTTTCATTGAGTGCAACATCACCAACGAAAAAGTTAACTCCAGGGTTATCTGCTAAAGTAATTGATGTCGCTTGATAATCACTGCCAATGCGAACTAAAGTGCCCCATTCATAACCCCAACCATAAATATAATTGTCATAAAAGTTGAAACCAATGGCGTTTATTTTGTCATCAGTCCCTAAATCCCCGGATAATAAGGAATAATCACCGGTAACTAGGTTTACCCCATAAAGTTGTGCCACTGATTGTTGCATTAAAAATGCCTTTGACGGGCAGCTTTCAAAAGGAGTTGCATTTAATGCCCCCTGAAAA
The DNA here is from genome assembly GCF_000378625.1 of Colwellia piezophila ATCC BAA-637. Classification (GTDB taxonomy): domain Bacteria; phylum Pseudomonadota; class Gammaproteobacteria; order Enterobacterales; family Alteromonadaceae; genus Colwellia; species Colwellia piezophila. The sequence goes on from NZ_KB905160.1 coordinate 767,542, forward strand.
AGCATTAAACAGGCTAAAAAACATCGGTGAAAATTTTTTGAATACAACATAAAAGAACTTCCCGTCATCTTTACTAATTATTATTAACGTGCAAGGAGTGATCCATTTATTTTCTGTTTATTTATCAGCGGGTTGTTGTAGGCTATTCAGAGGTTGTTGCAGAATGCAAAGTTACAATCAGATTAGGAAGCGAATTAACTTATACCAACCTGACTATCACTCAGTGGAAAGAAACTTAATCAAAATGGTATTGATTTGGTAGGAAATAAAGAGGCGAGCAGCTTACCTTTTGCTGAAATACCCAAGCTACTTGAAGCTGCGTTTTTAATTCCAGCTGAAACCTGCATCTTCATGTAGCTTGGTTATATACCTCTTATAATCAAGGGTTTTAGTCATAAGTATCAGTTTATTTTGATCATCTACCAGTCGAGTTTTTTCCGATAGATAGTGGAAGGACTTACCTCTAACATGGCGGCAGCCTTAGGTATATTACCTTGACAATATAATATTGCTGCTTCAATAGCATTTTTTTCGACTTGCCAAAGTGGTTGGATCTCGATGCTATTATTTAAGGGACTTGTAGCAGTATTCTTGTGCGAATTATTACTTACCGTGGCAGATAACATCGACATAGGTTGAATAGCACTATAGTTTTTTACCGTAGTTGATAATGATTTTATGATCATTTCAGACGTTATTTTCTCGCCACTATTTAAAATAACCAAACCATGAATTACATTTTCTAATTGACGAATATTACCAGGCCAGTCATAAGCGCAAATTATTTGAATGGCGTTACGAGAGAATTTTCTAAAATGTTTATTCTCTATTTTATTGTATTTTTTCAAGAAGAAACTAGCGAGATGTACAAGGTCACCACCTCGCTCTCTTAACGGCGGTAAAGCCATGGTAATAACGTTAAGTCGGTAATATAAATCTTCTCTAAAATCACCTTGAATTACTGCATTGCTAATAGAGTTAGAAGAGGCTGAAATAATTTGTGCATGAAACTTTAATACCTCATTAGTGCCTAAAGGGGAGAATTCACGTTCTTGAACGACTCTTAATAATTTAGCTTGCAAGGGTTTTGATAAGGTTGTTATCTCATCTAAAAACAAGGTGCCTTGCTTAGCAGCAGAAAACAAGCCCTCTTGACTTGAGACCGCACCGGTAAACGCACCTTTCTTGTGTCCAAAAAGTTGTGACTCGATTAAATTCTCACTGAAATTGGCACAATTTACCGCAATAAAAGGTTGGTCTTTATGATAACTTTCAAAGTGGCAAGCTTTGGCGACTAACTCTTTACCTGTACCCGTTTCACCGGTGATGAAAATGGGCGCATTAGTACTTGAAGCATGCCTAATACAATCAAAAAGTTCATGCATGGTTTCATCTTCAGCTACCATGCCGTGAAAATTAATTAACCCTGTCGGTGGAGCGTTATCGCCATCACTGGCAATAACCGTTACATTTCTACTAAGCGCTTTATCAACAACAAATTTGAGTTCTTTATTTACCCAAGGTTTACAAATGTATTTTTCGACCACACCTGAACTAAAGGCAGCTGAGACAAGATCAAAGTCTTGATAAGCTGATAAAATAATACGTTGAGAGTTAGGCCAGCGTCTTTTTATTTTTTCTAATAGTTCACAGCCATTCATGTCCGGCATATGTTGATCAGAAATAATCACATCAGGTTGATTGTTTTGACAATATTCCAGTGCTGCAAGTGGCGAGTTAAAATCAATAATGTTAGCCTGAACATTATGTAAAGCTCTTTTTAACGCTTCTAATATATTGATATCATCATCAACGAGTAACAACGTTGGTAGGGGAGAAGTGTTAGTGCTCATTTCCATAATAAATACCTTTTTGAACAGCTCTATCTTTTAATAATAGAAGATATTTGCAATTTAAGAGGTGTTATTTGCACTTTGCGTCTTTTTTTGAAATAGTTAAACTATAATTAAGAAGCATTTATAAAGATGGCACTGTCTTGAATACTGTTTTACCTGCTAGGGAAGAAGAAATGGAAAAAGCTGCATTACTAATACTTGATGATGAAAAGGAAGTTCTTAACGCGCTAAACCGAGTGTTGCGTAAACATTTTCAATTGTATTTGTTTTCAGATGCCAATGAAGCCATTGGTTTTTACCAAGATAATCCTAATATTCCGCTGATACTTACCGATATGAGAATGCCGATAATGGACGGTGCTACCTTCTTAGGAAAAATCATTGACATAAACCCTCAGTGTAAACGTTTTTTGTTAACGGGCCATGCAGATATAAACTTAACGGTCACAGCCGTTAACGAAGGGCGAATTTCTCACTACTTTTCAAAACCATGGGATAATGAGGAATTAATTTGTGAGCTAAAAAGTGCCTATGAACTCTATCTTAATGAAAGAAAAACGAAACAACTATTAAAAATTAATTTGGCAAAAAATGCAGAACTGTCGCTTATTAATAGCTCACTTGAACTAGCAACGAATAAAAGTCAAAAAAAACTACAGCTTGTTTCAGCGCGAGAAGCTAATAGCTTTGTCAGACTTAAAAAGACCTTTTCAACCTTTATTGATATTTATGCGGAAACCATTTGTTTGCATACTCAGGATATTACTCGTCATAATTTTCGTGTTGCCGCCCATGCTCGGTTAATCGCAGAAAGTCAATCTTGCGATAAACTCACCACTTTTCAAATTTATATTGCCGGTTTATTGTATGAAACGGGCAAGTTAGCAATTGAGCAAAACTTATTGAAAAAGCCTATTGATGTCATGTCTCAGCATGAAAAAAATCTATACAGTGGCTTTTATCAAAAAAGTTTTGAGCTACTCAAGAAGGTTGATGAACTGTCATTTGTTGCCGAAATTATCAAACATATTCCTGAAAACTATAATGGCAGTACTGCACCTGAACATTTAACTGCTGATGAAATTCCTTTAGGATCACGTATTATTGCCATCGTTTCAATGTATGATAATTTAGTAAATGGCCGACAATCACAAATTAAAACGTCTACCGTGTTAGCGAAACACCGTATTAAAGAATTAGCTAAGACCATGTTTGATCCAAGACTGCTTGATTGTTATTTAACCATACTAGATGAACATCCAAATTCAAGTGAAGGGCAAGTAGATTACTTATTAAATAGTGAAGACTTACGAGTAGGCATGGTGTTAACCAGAGATATTGTTAATACCGATAAAAACCCTATGTTGACCAAAGGAACGCTAATAGATCAGCATCATATTGATAAACTGCTTGAAATCGAAAAAGGTCAAGGGGAGTCTTTTCTTATTTATGCGCGTTAGTTTTCTTTGATAACCTTCTACCATGTGGCAGCTTTCACTCGCGTTGTTTGAACACTAACTATACGCATAGGCGGATATAAGATAATCACAATAATAATGCGGCGTATACATTCAGCAATATACTCTTATCTAACGCTATTCTCCCCCGTAAACACTTGCTATAATGCTGCTATCTTTGTGCGTAAAACGCACTTTATATTCAGCTTTATACCATTCGGTTCGAAAAATTAATCCGTTTGTATTAGGTTATTTTCAGAGGTTAATTTTCATGTCGGATGCCGAAAACCGCCCAACAAATTTTATTCGTAATATCATTGATGCCGACTTGGCTAGCGGTAAGCACAGCAGTGTGCAAACACGCTTTCCACCAGAGCCAAATGGCTTCTTACATATTGGTCATGCTAAGGCTATTTGTTTAAGTTTTGGCATTGCCCAAGATTATAACGGCAAATGTAATTTACGTTTTGATGATACTAACCCTGAAAAAGAAGATATTGATTACGTTCATGCCATTCAGAAAGATGTGCAGTGGTTAGGTTTTGAGTGGGCAGGGCAGGTCCGTTATTCCTCTAATTATTTTGATCAGTTACATGGTTTTGCCGTTGAGCTTATTGAAAAAGGCCTAGCGTATGTTTGTTTCTTAAATGCAGAAGAAACCCGTGAGTATCGTGGTACGTTAAATAAGCCAGGTAAAAACAGCCCTTATCGTGAGACCACTGTTGAAGAGAACTTAGCCTTATTTGCCAAAATGAAAAATGGCGAATTTGAAGAAGGTATTTGTTCGTTGCGCGCGAAAATTGATATGACTTCAAGCTTTATGTGTCTACGCGATCCTATTATTTATCGTGTACGTTTTGCTAATCATCACCAAACTGGAGACAAGTGGTGCATTTACCCAATGTACGACTTTACTCATTGTTTATCTGATGCATTAGAAGGCATTACGCATTCTCTTTGTACGTTAGAGTTTCAAGATAATCGACGATTATATGACTGGGTTATTGAAAATGTTTCCGTACCAAGTACACCCCACCAGTATGAATTCTCTCGCTTAAACCTTGAATACACACTAATGAGTAAACGCTTATTAAATTCATTAGTTGAAGAAGGACTGGTTGAAAGTTGGGACGATCCACGTATGCCAACGATAGCCGCTTTTCGTCGCCGTGGTTACACACCCGCATCTATACGCGAGTTTGCCAAGCGAATTGGTGTTACCAAAATGGAAAATACCATTGAAATTAGTGTTTTAGAAGCATGTATTCGTGAAGACTTAAATGATAACGCGCCACGTGCTATGGCTGTTTTAGATCCGATTAAATTAGTGATTGAAAACTACCCTGAAGATAAACACGAAGATCTTGTTGTTAAGAATCACCCGAGTGATGAAGCGCAAGGTACACGTATTGTGCCATTTTCAAAAACGCTTTATATCGAAGCCGAAGACTTTAGAGAAGAAGCCAACAAGAAATATAAACGTTTGGTTATTGATAAAGCAGTACGTTTACGTGGTGCTTATGTTGTTACCGCAACACGTTGCGATAAAGACGAACAAGGTAATGTGACGACGGTTTACTGTAATTACAATGAAGATACTTTAGGCAAAAATCCAACGGACGGCACTAAACCTAAAGGCGTGATTCATTGGGTTGATGCTGATAAATCACTTGATGCCACAGTCCGTTTATATGACCGGTTATTTACCGTGCCTAACCCAGCAGCTGAAGATGACTATCAATCGGTAATCAACCCTGACTCTTTAGTCACTATTACTGGTGTTAAAGTTGAACCTTCATTAGCTGATGCTAAAGCGGAGAGTGCTTATCAGTTTGAGCGTCAAGGGTATTTCTGTTTAGATAACGATATTAAAGAGCCAGGTACATTAATTTTTAATCGCACTGTCGGTCTACGAGATACTTGGGCTAAAATCAGCAAGTAATACCAAATACACTAATAAATTGATCAGCTTAGAGTTTTATTAGCGAGCTTAGAACAAGCAAAATTACTTAAACATAGTTATTCTATATTTCTTTAATTTTGTGCCGTTATCAGTTTGCTAATAAACTCCCAAAGGGCGAGTACCTAATAAAAGGCAAAGGCTTACATGCGTCGTTATTGATTTCGACAAGGACGCTACATGGATGTAGCTTCTTAGAGAATGCAGGAGCTTATTCTCCTGAATAACCATTCTCTTCAATCAATGCCTTGCCTCTAAGCCTTTTAATTATCGCTAAGTGGTCAATTAATTAATGTACTTGGTATAATCTAAAAAAGAAGAGTGACAGTACAATAAAATTATTATCAGTCATTATTGTTTATTGCTAAATTAAAGCCAGTGGTCAGTTATTTAAACTTACCACTGGCTTTTTTTTTGTAAAGTCTGTTAATCTACAAAGAAAGTAATCGCCATTAATTAGAGCATATTTGATGAATAAACAGTTAGTTGCAATAATATTGTCAAGTTTCCTTATGCTTGTAATCTTAACGGGTTGTCCAGAGCAACCCTCGGTAGAAAAAACACCTAAAGCAGACCTTAGCCAGAGTAGTGAGCAGACAGCCAATATGGTGGCTGACAAACGCCAAATAGTTACAAAAACGGTAGAAAAAAGAACGTCAGGAAGAACATGGTCTGAAATTAAGGCCTCAGGTTATATTAATGCCGTGAAACTTGACTGGCAATTAGAGTCAGCATTACCCCGGGCTGGATCAACCAGTGCGTATCACTCAAGTTTACTAAAGAGCTTTGCTGACGAAAGAGGTTTAAAAATCAATTGGCTGAGAGTGCGAAACTTGACCGCCATGTTTGTTAAATTATCCGCATTTGAAGTTGATATTATCCCTCGCCATTTAACTATTACTGAGAATCGATTAGAGAAATTTAGTTTCTCATACCCATTGTTACGAGACAGAGAAGTTGTTATTGCCAAATCGGGTAAACATAATTTCAACTCTGAAGATATCAATGAGGTTGTTCTTCCCGTTGGCTCGGCCTATATAGATAGCGTTACAAAGCAGTTCCCACATTGGGAAATGAACATCATTGATGAAAAAGTGAGTTCTCAAGAAGTCGCAGACAGTATTGCTGATGGTACCGCTAAATATGCTGTGCTTGACGGTATTTCTGTTAAAACATTGCAGCAATACCGCGATGATATTCAGAGTGTCTTTACACTGCCTAAAGCAATTAATTTAGCTTGGGCGGTTAATTTAGGTAATGACAGTTTCTTACATGAATTAAATCAATTTATTTCGGTTCATCATGTGATGCAAACGCTAGAGCCAGAGCGAACCATTGATTTTAACAAGCTAAGAAAAGATAAACTGCCTTTACGTGTCATTACTCGAAATAGTCCAGAAACCTATTTTTTATGGCGTGGCGAGTTATTGGGTTTTGAATATGAATTAATGCGTAAGTTTGCTGATATTCACAAGGTTAAATTGGTTATTGTCGTCGCGGATAGTTATGACGAGATGCTGGAGTTATTAGCAGAAGGTAAAGGCGATATTATTGCGGCGGGCTTGTCTCGAACAAAAGTTAGAGCCAAACAAATTACTCAAGCAAAGTTAGCGACGAGTCTTCGTTATAATCGGGTCAAAGAGCAATTAGTGGCTCACCAAGACAGCTTACCTATCCATGAACTCGCCGATCTTAAAGGTCGAACTATTACCCTTCGTAAAAGTAGTAGCTTTTGGACAACGGGGCAAAGGTTAGCAAAGGATTTTGGCGCGAAGATAATCATTGCCAATGAGGATGTTGCCACTGAAATTTTAATTAGCCAGGTGGCTGATAAAGAGATAGATTTAACCATTGCTGATAGTAATTTGATTGCTATAGAGAGTAGCTTTCGAACGCAAATAATTACCCCGTTAACCTTTAAAGAAGATGTACCTTATGCCTATTTAGTTAGACAGAGTAATCCACAGTTGCTCGCTTATTTAAATGAATTTATTAGAAAGTACTACCGTGGCACTTTTTATAATGTCGTTAAAAATAAGTATTTCTATAATGAAAAGTTACTCGAAAGTCATAAGAAATATCGTTTAGTCTCAGGGTCAACATTATCCCCATATGACGATATAGTGCGCTCTCATGTGCAACCTTATAACTTCGATTGGCGTCTTATTGTCTCGCAAATGTATCAAGAAAGTCGATTCAATCCATTGGCGACGAACTCCACGGGTGCTTTTGGCTTAATGCAGATGCTACCTAAGACAGCGAAGGAACTTGGCGTAGACAATTTGAAAGACCCAGAGCAAGCGATTGCTTCTGGTGTGCAATACTTAGATTGGACTCGGGATAGGTTCTCAAAAGACTTACCGATACAAGAACAAATATTTTTCTCTCTCGCGTCATATAATGCCGGTTTTGGTCATGTGAAAGATGCACAACGTTTAGCCAGAGAACTAGGGCTTAGAAGTGATATATGGTTTAATAACGTTGAAAAAGCGATGTTATTATTGCAGCGCCGTCATTATTATAAAAAAGCACGTTATGGTTATGTTCGCGGCAGAGAGCCGGTTAATTATGTGCGCGATATACACCAAAGGTATTTAAGCTATATCCGCATTACCGAATAACGAACGTTCATTTAAGCCTTACTTTGTCAGTAATGATTACTTAGGCATGGGTTACTTGGGATGAAATATTTAGCAATGGATTACTTAGGTCTTAGTTAACTATGAAATACCGTTTATCAAGCTTTTTACTCTTAGCACTCGCTACTGTTTGTAGCGTAAATGCCGCAGAAATTGAGCCGGTACATTACGCCTACGCTAATTATTTAGGTAGTGGTATTTATCGAACCACAGGTCAAAATGCCAGCTTGATCAGCATGCCTTTTTCGTATGAGTTAGGGCATAAAAATAAAACGACTTATGAATTACGTTTACCCGTTTCAGTCGGTTTTTTTAATTTTGACTTATCAGACATACCCGACCTTGAATTTCCTGATGAAGTGGGTACAGTCACCTTCACCCCAGGTATAGCCTTTAATTATCAGTACAATCAAGACTGGCAGATACAAAGTTATGTTGATCTAGGTTATGGCCGAAACCTGACCACAGATAAAGGGGTTACTGTATTCTCTACCGGGGTTTCAGCGCTTTACCAATTTGATATTAAAAAATATGACTCGATTTGGGCAAGTCGAATATATATTGCCCGCTATGATGGTAATGGCTATGAAGCAAAAGATTCTTATGCGGCCATACAAATAGGAATAGATACTGGCCTGCCAGTGCAATATCAAATTTTGGGCTATAAATTTCAGCCCCGTGTATTTGCCATGGTGTTTTGGTACTTTAGCGAATTGGACTTTGTCGTTCCACGGGTAAACAGTTTTGATGAAGAGGACAACGTAACCTTAACGAACAGTTTAGAATTTGGCGTTACCCTGAAATTTGAGACAAAGATTGGTTACTCTTGGGCGGGTATTGACAGGTTAGGCCTAAGTTACCGTTACAGTAAAAACTTTAGTGCCGTTCGCCTATTGTTTAGCTTTCCTATATAGCTTGCTCTTTAGCTTTCCAAATTAGCAGACTCTTTCGATATGCAGCTTTTTCTTTTTACATACGGTATTAAGGTAACGGGTATTTATCAGATAAAATAAAGAGGCGTAATGCCTCTTTATTTATAGCTGAACTCTCTAACCAGAGCCTAAATACGTAAGGCTTTATCACCGCGCGCCATACCAACACAACCTGATCGAGCCGACTCGATAATATCAGTCTCATTTTGTAAGGCATTAATAAAGGCATTTAGCTTCTCAGCATCCCCGGTTAACTGCACTGTGTAAACTTGCTTGCCAATATCAATGATATTACCGCGAAAAATATCGGTAATACGCTTCACTTCTGTGCGTGCCTTATCCGTTATCGCGACAACTTTTACCAATAGCAACTCACGTTCAATATGTTCTCTATCGGTTATGTCAGTTATTTTAAGGACATCAATAAGCTTATTCACTTGCTTTACTATCTGCTCCAATACCCTATCATCGCCACTAGTGGCAATAGTCATCCGAGATAAACTACTGTCATCAGTTGGTGCAACCGTTAAACTTTCAATATTAAAAGCACGTTGAGAGAATAACCCGACGATACGTGATAATGAGCCAGGCTCATTCTCCATCAATATGGCTAATATTCTACGCATTATGCTTTAACTCCTTTATTCACTAACTTGTGATTAATCAGATGGAGCTTGGTAAATAGTTGGGAAAATGAAGCGTGCTCATTGTCCACCCACATAACAAATATGGCTAATATTCTAGACATTATGCTTTAACTCCTTTATTCACTAACGTCTGATGAATCGAATGGAGCTTGGTAAATAGTTGGGAAAATGAAGCGTGTTCATTTTCCACCCACATAACAAACATGGCTAATATTCTACGCATTATGCTTTAACTCCTTTATTCACTAACTTGTGATTAATCAGATGGAGCTTGGTAAATAGTTGGGAAAATGAAGCGTGCTCATTGTCCACCCACATAACAAATATGGCTAATATTCTAGACATTATGCTTTAACTCCTTTCTTTAACCACAATTCATCGATTGCACCTGTACGGATTTGCATGGGGTAAACATGCTCATTCTCATCAACCATGACATCTACAAAGACTAAACGGTCTTTGATATTGAAAGCTTGGCTAAGCTTTTCATCCAATTCATCTAAGTTGTCTATTTTAATACCTACATGGCCATAAGCTTCCGCAATTTTAACAAAGTCAGGGAGAGATTCCATATAAGAAGATGAATGACGGCCGCCATAAACCATATCTTGCCATTGGCGCACCATACCCAGAGCACGATTATTTAAGGTAACAATTACCACGGATAAATTATATTGTAAGCAGGTGGAAAGCTCCTGGATATTCATTTGAATTGAGCCATCACCAGTGATGCAAATAACATGTTTGTCAGGAAATGCTAGTTTGACGCCCATAGCCGCGGGTAAACCAAAGCCCATGGTGCCTAAACCACCAGAATTTATCCATTGGCGTGGTTTGGCAAAAGGATAGTACTGGGCAGCAAACATTTGGTGTTGGCCGACATCAGAGCAAACATAAGCTTCGCCTTTAGTTATCTTATACATGGCTTCAATTACGCGTTGTGGCTTTATTTTATCGCCAGGATTTTGCTCATAACTATTGCTTTTTACCGCACGCCATAAGTTGATTTGTTGCCACCACTGACTTAATGCCGCTTCATCAGGGATGAAGTTAATCTCGTCTAATTCATCGAGAAGTTGTTGCATCACAATTTCAACTAAACCAACAACAGGGATATGGGCATTAATGGTTTTAGAGATAGAGGTTGGATCAATATCTACATGAATAATGGTTGCATTAGGGCAAAACTTTTCGACATTATTGGTAACTCTGTCATCAAAACGCGCACCTAGCGCTAAAATAACATCAGCATTAGCCATGGTTTTATTGGCTTCAAGACTGCCGTGCATACCAAGCATACCAACAAACTGTTTATGTGTTCCGGCAATGCCACCAAGTCCCATTAAGGTATTAGTGATAGGCGCTTTTAACCTTTCAACTAAGGTAGTCAGTAATTCGGCGGTATCAGATATAACAATGCCACCACCTGAGTAGACCACTAGCCTTTTAGCACTGGCAATAGTTTGCGCCGCTTTTTTGATTTGCTTAGGGTGACCTTTGATATTCGGGTTGTAAGAACGCATTTTAATATCGGTATTGATAGAGAATGGTCCTTTGTGGTCAGGTGTTAAAATATCTTTAGGTAACTCAATCACCACAGGACCAGGTCTGCCGGTATTTGCTAGGTAGAAAGCTTTAGCGATAGCATCCGGGATCTCGGCTAACGATCTACAGTTAAAACTATGCTTGACGATAGGGCGTGTACAGCCAACGATATCAGTTTCTTGAAAAGCATCATTACCGATAAGCGAACTCGCCACTTGGCCAGCAAGTACAACCATAGGGATAGAGTCATAATAGGCAGTAGCAATGCCGGTAACACAGTTAGTCGCGCCTGGACCTGAAGTAGCTAAGACAACACCCACTTCACCTGTCGCTCTGGTATAGCCATCGGCCATATGTGTCGCTGCTTGCTCATGGCGTACTAGGATATGTTGAATTTCATCTTGCTTAAAAATTGCGTCATAGATGTCTAAAACGGAGCCGCCAGGATAGCCAAAAATGTATTTAACGTTTAGTGCAGATAAGGATTTTATTACCATTTCTGCACCGGTAAAAAGCTCTGTTGTCATACCATCACCTTGATTTCTTTTGATCAGTGTTAATGAAAATATACTTATATTTTGGTTTACGCACTACCAATAAAAAACCCTCGTTCTAATAAGGAGCGAGGGTTTCTTGATGTAACAGCTTAATTGATTTTACTAAGCACAAGGTATCCCTGCTATTGGTGGTAGTACCACGAGGAAGACGACATTGAGGACACTTGTTTTAAAAATCATATAAATAAAATACAAATACTTTAGTTGTTTCTATTTTTAAGTCTTTAGTTGTGTGTGTCAACCATTAAATACAAAATAGCGGTAATTGTACCGTAATAATTTAGCCTAGGGTATTGACGAGTTATTTTGAAATATTTTATCTGTTACTTATGGCAACATATATTGTTCGGAAACAATTTAAATCACTGTTTTATTTGTATTAGTCATCCATTATGATTTATATTAACTGTCATGTTATACCCTAGGTCCAAAACATATAGCACGGGCCTACTACACAAAATGGAATAGATATGACCCCAATTAAATTATTAATGATTGCTACCTTGATTGCTTTTACCGCAGGTTGTGCAACACATTCAGCTAAAGTTGATTTTGATAGAAATACAGACGTTGACACTATTAACTACAAGACCTTTGCCTGGCTAACGAAAGGCAAAATAATGGCGCCTCCTGTTGATATTAATCCGGTAATGAAAGTTAGAGTTGATGAAAGCATTGAGCAAGCTTTTATGGCCAAGGGATATCAGTTAGTTGATAACGCTGAGGATGCTGATTTCACTATTTCTTATACGGTAGGTAGTCGTGATAAAATTAAAGTGAATAGTTACCCGGCTACCTATAATTCAGGTTTTGGCTGGGGCCGAGGTTACTATGGCGGCCGTGGTTATTACGGAACTATGTCAATGGGTACTGAAACTAGTATCAAACAGTACACTGAAGGTAAATTAGCTATTGATGTTTATGATGTTAAAACGCGTCAACCGGTTTGGCATGGTTGGGCAACGAAGCGTTTAACCTCTGATGATAAAGAAGCACCTTCAGCGATGTTGAATGATATTGTTCTTCAGGTTGTTAATCAGTTTCACTAAAAACAACTTTAATCTTTGATTTAAAAACGGCCTAGCCGTTTTTTTTTGCTTTGAAAAAAGTACTTTAAGATAACTAATACCAATTACACTAATAAATTGTTCAGCTTAGAATTGTATTAGCGAGCTTAGATCAAGCAAAATTACTTAAATCATAGTTATTCTATATTTCATTAATTTTGAGCCGTTATTGGTTCGCTAATAAACTCCCAAAGGGCGAGTACCTAATAAAAGCTAAAGGCTTACATGCGTCGTTATTAATTTCGACAAGCAGGCTACATGGATGGTGTTCTTAGAGGATGCAGACGGTACAGGAAGTACTTTATTAGATAATGCAGACGGTACAGGAAGTACCTTATTAGATAATGCAGACGGTACAGGAAGTACCTTATTAGATAATGCAGGAGCATATTATCCTGAGCATATTATCCAGAGCTTATTCTCCGGAACAACCATTCTCTTCAATCAATGCATTGCCTCTATGCCTTTTAATTCTCGCTAAGTGGTAAATTAATTAATGTACTTGGTATAACTATTAAAACTTAACTGACAGAAGTTTTGTAACCTTTTAGTTAATAGCTAGTAATTTAGTAGTTCTGAATTACACTGATATTATGGCTAACCAACAATATAGACATCGATGAGTAATTTTATTTTTCAAGACGAAGTTGAAGAAGAAATTGACAAAAAAACCGCTAAACCGGATAAGTTTTGGCGAATTTTGGTCATTGATGATGATGAAGCTGTGCATCAAGTTACCAGACTCGTGCTCGCTGATGCTGAAATTGAACATAGAAAACTGGATATAGTGTCTGCTTTTTCGAGTAAGCAAGCTAAAGAAATTCTACAAAATGACGATTCTTTTTGCATGGCATTTGTTGATGTGGTGATGGAAACGGATCATGCTGGCTTAGAGCTCGTTGAGTGGATAAGAAAAGTGAAGAAAAATCAAACCATTCGCTTAATACTGAGAACCGGGCAAGCGGGCTCAGCACCTGAAGCCAAAGTCATTAAAGAATTTGATATTAATGATTATAAAGAAAAAACCGACTTTACCGCCAATAAAATGATCACCACAGTATACGCCAGTATACGGGCTTATCGTGACATAATAACGATCAAACGTAGTCTGGATGCTTTTAAAAAGCTTATTGAAGCGACTCATGATTTATTAAAAATAGATCAGTTAAAGAATTTTGGCTCAGCAGCACTTGATCACTTACTTGCCTTGATGAATGTTGAAAGCTCAGCACTTTATATCGTCAGAACCCAAGTAGATTTCGCTAAACAGTCAACCAGCTCAATTATTGCCTGTACCGGAAAATATGTCAGTGAGTCAAGTTCACTCGAAGAGTCTGATATTAACTCTCAAGTTAAAGCACGTATTCGACAAGTGTTTATTGACAAATGTCACTATCGTGATGAGGAGTGTTTTGTTGGTTATTATCATGCGTCAGATAATGCAGCATCGGTGTTATATATTGAATTTGAAGATGATAATGAACACTTCAAAGCTAGCTTAGCGGAGCTATTCGCCACTAACGTAGCGCTAATTCTGGAGAGTTTAACCAAGCAAAAAGAAATAGAAAAAACTCAAAAAGAACTATTATTTATTGTTGGTGAAGCAGTGGAAGCCCGTAGTAAAGAAACCGGTGCCCATGTACGCCGAGTTGCTATTATTTGCGATCTGTTAGCCACAAAGCTGGGATTAGCCCAGGATTTTATCGAAGCCATACGCCAAGCGGCGCCACTACATGATTTAGGTAAGATAGCTATCCCTGAACATATTTTACATAAGCCGGGCAAGTTAGAGGGAGAAGAATGGGAAATCATGAAGTCACATGCGCAGATTGGTGCAGATATTTTAGAAAAATCTACCGTGAGTGTCTCTCAGCTTGCAGCCCGATTGGCTAATTTTCACCATGAAAACTGGGATGGTAGTGGTTACCCCAAAGGATTGAAAGGAGAAGAAATACCGGTAGAAGCTAGGATTATGGCCGTAGCGGATGTCTTTGATGCCTTGGGCTCTAGACGCTGTTATAAAGAGCCTTGGCCAAACGATAAGATAAAAGAGTTTTTATTAGCTGAAATAGGTAAAAAATTTGAGGCTGAGTTAGTTTATCTCATTATCGATAACTTTGACGAATTCATACAAATAAGAGAGGATTACCCCGACAATACAAACCCCGCTCATTAAATCTTGGATAGACAACCTTTGATATTGTTAACCTTTTGCTCGTTAAGTACGTGATAATTTATCGACTGTCGCTAAACAAGCAGCCATAAAGGTATCAATAAAGTACTCAACTTCGGGCATATTTAGCTTTAATTGCTCTATTTTTACCGCTAACCTTTGTTCAACATGATCAAACTCAGGGTTCTTGTGATTTATTTCATCCAAAGCTTTGATGTAAGCAACAATAATATCTGCAGCCTTTACTATGGTTTTGTAGTCTTCAGAGACATTATCTTGCACGATGATATCACGGAAAACCTCCTGTAAATCATCAGGCAGAGACGCTAAACACTCTTCTTCGGCCAATAATTCTATCTTTTTAAATTCTCTCGCTATTTCCTTATTGGCATATTTAGTTGGGCTAACAATATCGCCATAACGGGTTTCACTGGCTTCATGATATAAAGCAATGGTTGATAATTTATCGGCATTAATTTGACCGCTAAATTTTTTATTTTTAATTACCGCCAGTAAATGGGCAACAATTGCGACTTGATGAGAGTGTTCGGCAACATTCTCAGGCTTGACACAAAACATTAATGACCATCGCTTGATTAACGGCATGCGAAACATCCAGGCTAAAAATGAACTCTGCATTGCAACTCCTAAAGATTGTTCACAAACGCTAGGGCAGTGTGCTCAATCATGAAATAAGTGAAAGATTCCCGATAATACACTTCAGGAATGACAATTTACCGTACGGTTGTAATCACCTTAATGACTCAACTCACTGCTACTTGCTGATAGCTAGCAAAGAAGTTCTTTAATTTCTCAATGGCTAGGGTTAACTCATCAACATGGGGTAAAAAGACTAAACGAAAGTAGTTATGCTGCTTGATGTTAAATGCACGGCCATGAACAAGCAGAATTTTTTCTTGTTTTAACAAGTCTAAAATCATTCTTTCATCATTGGTGATATTAAACTTTTTACTATCTACTTTAACAAATAGATACAAGGCGCCCATTGCGGTATGACATGATAAACCATCAATATCATTAATCATTTTCGCCGCGACATTACGCTGTTTTAATAAACGGCCATCACCTTCAATCAGTTCATTAATACTTTGGTAACCACCGAGCGCCGTTTGAATAGCATGTTGGCAGGGCACATTGGCACAAAGGCGCATTGAAGACAGCATAATTAAGCCTTCAATATAATCCTCAGCGTATATTTTAGGTCCAGAAATTACCATCCAACCCGCTCTGAAACCAGCGATCCGATAGTTTTTCGACAACCCCCCCATAGTGATTATTAACACATCTTGGGTCAGACGCGCGATAGGGATATGCTTGGCTTGATCGAATAATATTTTGTCATAAATTTCATCACTGTAAATGATTAAGTCA
Source organism: Colwellia piezophila ATCC BAA-637 (assembly GCF_000378625.1). Lineage (GTDB taxonomy): Bacteria > Pseudomonadota > Gammaproteobacteria > Enterobacterales > Alteromonadaceae > Colwellia > Colwellia piezophila. The sequence goes on from NZ_KB905160.1 coordinate 783,767, forward strand.
TGCTTACGAGCGAGGGCAATAATACCCAGTAAAATATCTTCAGGATAAACAGAGCCAGTGGGATTATTTGGATTGATTAAGACAATGGCTTTGGTTTTATCGGTTATCTTTGCTGCCATATCCTCAAGGTTGGGGTACCAAAAATTTTCATCATCACAATTATAATGTACTGGGCTACCACCAGAAAGGCACACTGCTGCTGTCCAAAGGGGATAATCAGGTGCAGGAATTAAAACCTCATCGCCGTCATTGAGCAAGCCTTGCATTGCCATCACAATCAGCTCGCTAACACCATTACCAATAAAAATGTCATCAACGCCGACATCTTTAATACCTTGCTGTTGGAAGTATTGCATCACAGCAACACGGGCAGAGTAAATGCCTTGTGATTCGGCATAACCCTGTGAACTGGGCAAGTTATGAATAACATCTTTTAGAATATCATCAGGTGCTTCAAAACCAAATGGGGCAGGGTTGCCGATATTAAGCTTAAGGATTTTATGGCCTTCATCTTCTAGGCGTTTCGCCTCAGTAGCTATTTGTCCTCTAATATCGTAACAAACATTATTTAATTTAGATGACTTGGTAATAGCTTTCATGAGTTGGCAACTTCTTATAATTAAAGGGAGAAAATGAGCTGATATTATTGTTGCCAATAATGCACTGTTTTGAAAGCATTATTTAGGCTTTTTTTAATGATAATTTGTTGGGTTTTGTTCAACAAAGGTATATTAAAATGATTAGCTACTTTTGTGCAGCGATACTGCACTTAGTCGACCAAAAAATGCTAAGTTATCTAGCTAAGAAATAACGGTGCAAATCAAAAGATTAGTAAAGTGTAGCGTCAACTCAATAGCTTAAGGTATTGGTATGTATTTAGGGAAATGTCTTTGTGGTGAAGTGAGTATTAGGCTGAACGGTAGTATCAGCGACATTATTCATTGTCACTGTTCTTTATGTCGAAAAAATAGTGGTACTGCCTTTGCCACCAACGGTTTTATTAATACCGCTGACTTTGAAATTACTTCAGGGAAAAGCAGTTTAAGTTCTTTTTCATTTAAGCCTGGCCGCAGTCGACATTTTTGCAGTCAATGTGGTTCACCCGTGTATAGCTCAAACGAGGATGATCCTAAACGATTAAGAATCCGTTTAGGCATTATTGATAGTGATATTAAAGAACGACCAATCTCCCATAACTTTGTCAGTTCGAAAGCAAATTGGGAAGTTCTTGAGGCTGATTTACCTCACTATGAAGGTCTTGAACCAAACCGTAAATAAGGTTAATTAGATACAAAAATCCTATAACCTACAGCCTATACCCAAACCACCTCAAAATGCTCGTTTCAGGACGCCTGAGCGATTCATGGTCAAGGCGTGTATTTCATTAATGGTTGTTCCCTTAATGAACTACGCAACGATGAACGTGATTTGCTCAGACGTCCCCGAAGGACTGGTTTAGAAACGCTTTATCCATCGTTATTGACTTCGACAAGGGAATAACCATTCTCTTCAATCAATGCCTTGGCTAAAGACGTTTCTAATTCCAGCTGAATCCTGCATATTGAGGTGGCTTGGGTATATAGCAAAAAGGGGCCTAAGCCCCTTTATTATTACGACTACTTATTCAACGAAATCAATTTAGCTGAACAAAGCCATAACATCATCAATGGCGATTAATGATTTTTCACCGGTAATACGGTTTTTAAGTTCAACTTGCTTCGCATCTAAATTACGTTCACCAATGATAACTAATAAGGGGGTGCCCATTAATTCATGATCAGCAAACATCACACCTGGACGCTCTTTTCTGTCATCAAATAGTACTTCAATACCGGCTTGAATTAGCGACTCATATAAAGCTTCAGCGGTTTCTTTTACCCGTGCCGATTTTGCCATATTCATCGGTACAATTGCTACTTGAAATGGAGCAATTGCTTTTGGCCATTTTATGCCATATTTATCATGGTTTTGCTCAATAGCTGCTGCGACAATACGAGAAACACCAATACCGTAACAACCCATAGTTAAGGTTTGGTTTTTACCACCCTCATTTAAAACAGAACACTTCATCGCTTCGGCATATTTACGGCCTAACTGGAAAATATGACCGACTTCGATACCACGTTTTATTTCGATAGTACCCTGGCCACATGGACTTGGGTCACCAGCAACAACATTACGGATATCTTGAATGCTGATCTCACCACAATCTCGTTGCCAGTTAACGCCGGTAAAAGAATGGTTATTTTCGTTAGCACCACAGACAAAATCGCTTAAGTGAGCAGCACTACGATCAACAATCACTTCAACAGTTAAGCCTTTAGGTCCTAAGGAAGTGCTATGACAGTTAGCAATCGCAGACACTTGTTCGTCAGTTGCGAATGTTAACGGGGAAGCAATTTGTGCTAAGTTCTCAGCTTTAACTTCATTGAGTTGATGATCGCCACGAAGCACTAATGCAACTATTTTTTCTGGCTCTCCTTCTTCTGTTGTACCAACAACTAATAAGGTTTTAACGGTAGTTTTTAAATCTAGTTCTGAGGTTTTGATTAAACGCTCAAGTTTTAATGCAACTTTCTCAATATCTTGAGTCGGCTCACCGCGTTCACCTGTTGGTGCTAACGCTTCGGCTTTTTCAATGTTGGCAGCAAAGTCGCTAGCATCACTAAAAGCAATGTCATCTTCACCTGAGTCAGCAAGTACATGGAATTCATGTGACTTTTCACCACCAATAGAGCCTGTATCCGCTATAACCGGACGGAAGTCTAGTTCAAGACGTTCAAAGATACGGCAGTAAGCATCAAACATAATTTGGTAGGTTTTTTCTAAACATTCGTCTTCTAAATGAAAAGAATAAGCATCTTTCATTAAGAATTCACGGCCACGCATTACACCAAAACGAGGACGAATTTCATCACGGAATTTAGTTTGAATTTGAAAAACAGTTAACGGTAATTGTTTGTAGCTGCTAAGTTCGTTAGCAACCAGCTTAGTGACCACTTCTTCATGGGTTGGCCCTAAAACAAAATCACGTTGATGGCGATCTTTTAAGCGCAATAACTCCGGACCATAATCAGCGAGTCTACCCGATTCTTCCCATAAATCTGCAGGTTGCACCATAGGCATCAATATTTCATTGCCACCAGCACGTTGAATTTCTTCACGGACAATGTTCTCAACTTTTTTCAACACGCGTAAACCTGTTGGTAACCAAGTATATAACCCAGAAGCAAGGTTTCGAACAAGGCCTGCTCGTAACATTAACTGATGGCTGATAACTTCTGCACTGGCAGGGGTTTCTTTAAGAGTAGACAGTAAATATTGACTGGTACGCATTGTTAAAGTTTCCGTAAAAAAGAGATAAAAATAATTGGCGCTATTCTAACAGGGGGCTAGCCTATGAAAAAGTAAAAAATGTAATATTTATGGCTTACAGGAATCTAGCCTATGCATATGAAGTTATCTTGTCATTTTCTTTACAAAAACCACCACAAAGAGAGCAATAGTAAAGCTACCCGTAAAAGCCTCTATGGCAGCAATAGCACGCGATACTCCAACAGGAGTAAAGTCGCCATAACCTAAGGTAGTAAAGGTGACCACTGAATAGTAAAGTGAAGATAAGAAGAAAGAGATATTTTCACTCGTGGTGAATTCTGTACCCATCGCTTGAATATTACCGTTGTAGCTTAAACCGGTAAAAGCATAAATAATGGCACAAATAAATATAATGGCCATAGACAAACCGATGATCCGTAGCGGCGCTTCGCCATAACCACAAAATATATCGACAATTTTTGATATTGTTCGTTTCATACTATATCGCGGTAATTGTAAACGGCGCATAGTTAACTCTTTTTGAATAAAGTAACCAGAGAGGGTAAAGATTCCTTCGTGTTCAGCGTGTTTACGCAAATCTCGGTAAATTTCTTCAGCTTGCTCTAAGTAATCAATGTTTTCTTGTGCGTTTTTAGCGACTAGAGCCGCTTTTGCATCATATTCTTGTTTGATTTTATTGCCTATTTTAACATTCTCAAACTTGCTTCCGGTCCACTTTACCCCAAGCATATTAGTGCCTTCTAAATTGGCACAATTTAAGTTTGAGTCACGTAAATCAGCTTTCATTATGCTGGCATGTTGTAAATTAATATTGAATAAATGACCACTTTTAAGGTTGGTGTGATAAAAATCAGCATAAGAGAAGTCATAGCCTTTTTTCTCGTGATGGTTTACAAGGTCGATACCTTGAAGGTTAGTTCTAGCGAGCTTAATTCCGCGCAGCATTCCACCTCCTCGGGCATACTTTTCCAGACGTTGTTTGACATCAAGGCCGGACTTATCCACTTCCTTATCATGCCAATAACAAAAGCCAGAGTTATTGGCTTCACCCTGGCAGCAAAAGGCTTGCTGCTTGGTGCTATCGGGGTCTTGATATTGACACAATAATTTTATTTTATTCATTTTAATAGTATAGTGCCGAACATCAAAAAGTAAAAAAAGGAACAAATGTGCAGATAACGTTAATTCAAGCAGATTACCATAATGAGCAACATGGCAAAGATTTAATCATGCTGTTAAACGCCTATGCCCTAGACCCCATGGGTGGCGGTGAAGCACTTAGCGATAACGTCCAGCGAACTTTGGTAGCTACCTTAGCGGGACGAACTGATTTTTTAACCTTACTTTGTTACGTTGACGGTAAACCCGCGGGCATCCTTAATTGTGTCGAAGGCTTTTCTACATTTAAATGTAAACCTTTACTCAATATCCATGATTGCGGAGTATTAAAAGAATATAGAGGTTTAGGTTTGAGCCAAAAACTCTTTATTGAAGTTGAAAAAATATCGAGAGAACGAGGTTACTGTAAATTAACTCTCGAGGTATTAGAGGGCAATATTGTCGCGCAGAACGCTTATAAGAAGTTAGGTTTTAGTGGCTATGAACTCGATGAGAAAACGGGCAAAGCGCTGTTCTGGGAAAAAGTACTTTAAGGCTCTTTCTTAAAAGCTGTTGCCTAGAGTCGTTGGGCAACGCTAGATATAATTGCATGTTAATGAGCTGTTTTTAATTTAGCTGAAAACGCTCACTAACATTCAATTCATGATGTTGCCGGTACGTTAAAATGAAATAGGCTTTCTTTTTCTCGGTACTTTTGCTTGGCTCTTATCTTGTTCAATAACAGCATGGTCTTGCTTGGTGGCCTTACTCGGTTTTTTCTTTGATTGTGCCTTTTTCTCTGCTGTTTTAGTTTTTGCAGGCGACTGTGCTTTCTCAGGAATCGGTTCAGCTTCAGTCAATGTTTCAGCCAAATCTTCATTAATGATTAACTGAACAACTTCACCATTAAACTCAACCACATCTTCATGGTAAATCTTTTTACGTTTTTGATATTCCACTTCACCATTAAGTAAAACATAACCTTCGCTGATAACGACTTTTGCTTCGCCGCCACCACTAACCAAGTTAGCTATTTTAAGTAACTTACATAACTCAACGGGTTGTTGGTTTAATTCAATAACTAAGTAACTGTCGGACATAGATTTCTCGTAAACTCATTGATTACTTAGTTAGTTGCGTTAATAGCTCAGTGATTTCAGTTTTCAACTCTTCGCTATCAATGCTTTGGGCAGCATCATTCGCTTTATTAGCAAACACCAGTGCCTGTTCTTTTTCTTCAAATTCAACTTGACGTTGTGCCATTGCTAAATAAGCTGAGGCGCTAAATGTAGCTAAACTTAACTTCTCTGCTATTGCTAAAGCAACTTCATAAATATCCATGGCTTGTTCGCCATCTTCGGTAAAGTCAGCGAGTGCTTCCCATTGCAGCGGATGATCTTTTGGTGAGCCTTGATTAGTCGCACAAAGCACTTGCAGTTTTTTACAACTGGCTAGTCTTAACTCATCATTGTCTGTGTTTGAAGCGTTGGAGATTTCTTGGCAAATACTAAGGATGTCGTTATATAGAGGAGCTTTCATTTTAGATACCTAAATGCAGTTAACCCAGGATAAAAGGAGGGTTATAATTTGCCGCTAATATCGCATAAATCGAGACTTTTAGATACAGAGAAAGTAAATAAGGTCGTTAATGGCTGATTAATATGACGGTTAACTCTATAAGTCATCTAGGGTTACTTGAGCTAAGTTATTAAGCATACATCAGTCATTCAAATGGCAAACATATCGAGGTCTAGAGTATTGTTTTTATTTGCAATCCAAGTAAACTGTAGCTATTGAGTTAACAGTATAATTACACAAGGTTTTATATTGTGAAACAGCCTATTTCAAAGGAATGATATGAATAAAAAACTTCTCTTGCTTGCCTGTACTTTTCCGTTTTCTGTTTTAGCCGAAGAGGGCGGCAGTGGTCATTATATGCCAGGTTCGATGTCTTCTTTTGTGGATGGCGTACCGACAGAGCAAACTTTTATCATTCGCTTAAATATACTGAATTACCAAGGTAGTTATCAACACTCATTACCTTTTGCCGGTACAGAAGCTGCCGATGTCGATGTAAGCTCTAAAGCTATAGGCTTAACAATGCTTTATCGACCCGATATTGATTTAGGCACAAACTGGAGCTACGCGTTTAGTGCCACAATTCCTTATGTGGATATGGAAGTGAGCGCTAATGTCATCACCGATTCTGGTGGTTTTAGAAAAACAGATTCAGATAAAGCTTTAGGCGATATTATTTTAATGCCACTCATGCTTAATCAACATATTAATGCCGACTTAAATATCAATTACCGAGTTGCATTTTATGCGCCAACCGGTAGTTATACCGTGGGTTCATTGGCAAATACTGGCAAGAATTTTTGGACGGTAGAGCCCACTATCGCAGCGGTATATTTAGGTCAAAAAAATGGTATTGAAGCCAGTCTTTTTGCCGGTGTAGATTTTAATCAAGAAAATACTGATACCAAATACAAATCAGGCGTTCAGGCACATCTTGAAGGGTCATTAGCGCAACATTTTCCATTATGGGGCGGTTTAGCAGGTGCGGGTGTTACGGGCTTTTATTACAACCAGTTAACAGGCGACAGTGGTGAAGGTGCTACTTATGGCGATTTTAAAGCGCGTTCTGTTGGCGCAGGTCCAACATTGTCTTTTGTTAAAAAGGCTGGCAATACCGACATACTTGCTGAGTTAAAGTGGTTACATGAATTTAGCACCACTAAGCGTGTTAAAGGCGATACGATTTTTTTAAAAGTAATGGCTAAATTCTAAAGTTAAAAAGATTCCTAATTATAAGTAACTAATAACAAAAAAATGTCTACTAAAGGATTAACGATGAAAACAAAACTTTCAATTATTGCTTTAACGTTAACAGTCGCTTTAAGCGCTTGTTCTGAAAAAGCAACGGACGCACAAAAAGACCAAGCCCACGTTAAAGAATTAAGTGCTGGTAACACGCAAAAAAATAAAGATGAATCGGTAGCTGCCCGAGCGTTAACCATTAAAGAGCAGGAAGACAAAGCGCCATCAAACCCGCTTAAAAATGCTTATTTTGGTGAAACCCATATGCACACCAAGTTTTCTTTGGATGCCTATATTGGTGGCAATCGCATGAGCCCACTTGATTCCTTACAATTTGCTCAAGGACAAGAGAAAACTATCAATGGCCAATTACATAAATTACATCGGCCACTCGATTTTGCCGCGACTACCGATCATGCTGAATACATTGGTGAAATGTATACTACGTTCACTGAAGAAGCGGTAGGGCATAACCAAGCACAATTAAAAGAATTACGAGGCTTAACTGAATATAAAGACCAAATACATTGGTTCATTAAATACGTTATATCGGTCAATCGCGGCGATGCTAAACCAGCACACCCACCCTTTTATACTGGTATTGAAAGCACCAAGAGTGCTTGGCAGATTATTTTACAAGCCACTAAAGATGAATATAAACCTGGTGTTTTTACTACCTTAGCGGCCTTTGAATGGAGTGGCGCACCAAAAGGCGGCAATTTACATCGCAATATTCTATTCAGAGATATGGTGGTACCAGAGCATCCTGTTGGCTACGCGGACTACAATCGCGAAGAAGCTTTATGGGGATGGATGGCGCAACAAGAGAAAAAGGGCAGTACACTGCTTGCTATCCCACACAACTCCAATGCGTCTAAGCTGATGATGTTTAATCCCAATGATTCTAAAGGTAATCCTATTACTAAAGAATATGCACAGCTGCGTAGTCACTTTGAACGCACTATCGAAATGATGCAAATCAAAGGCAACTCTGAGGTGCATCGCAAATTTTGGCCAGCCGATGAATTTGCTGATTTTGAAAATGCTGATTCGATAGAAAAATTTAGTAAACGCACTTTAGATAAACGTAATTTTGTTCGTTGGGGCATTATTGAAGGTTTAAAACACTATCAAAACATTGGCGTTAACCCGTATAAGTTAGGTTTTAATGGCGGTACTGACAGCCACAACGGTTTGATGGCAGATGTGGCCGAAGACAATTACATCGGCGGTCATGGCGCGGCGGATAATACCCCAGAATTACGCAGAACGGGCCAAGTACCTGAATGGCTGGATGCTAAAGATGAAAGTATCGGCTCTATTACTGGCGTATGGGCGACAAAGAATACTCGTGGCGAAATTTGGGATGCCATGTATAACCGCGAGGTCTACGGCACTTCTGGACCAAGAATTCAGGTTAGAATTTTTGCCGGTGAGCATTTAACCACTAATCATAACGACATCAATGCCATGGTCAAAGAAGGCTACGACAAAGGTGTGCCTATGGGCGGTACTATTACGGGCGCAACAAGCGCTCCGGTATTCAATGTTTGGGCGGCTAAAGACAGCATAGGCGCTAATTTGGACCGTATTCAAATAATTAAAGGTTGGGTCGATCAAGAAGGCGAGCAACATGAAAAAATCATCAATGTGGTTTGGTCAGATAATCGTAAGGTTGACCCGCAAGGTAATTTATCTAAGGTTGGCAATACCGTTGATTTAGCAACAGCGAAATATACTAACAGTATTGGTAGTACTATGTTGATGGGCAGCTTTACTGATGAAGAATTTAACAGTGAATTGCCAACACTTTATTATGCGCGTGTCATTGAAATACCAACACCACGTTGGAGTACCTATGACGCGGTACGTAATAACTTGCCATTATTAACCGATGTTCAAGCGACTATTCAAGAGCGCGCTTGGAGTTCTCCGATTTGGTTTATGCCAAACAAAGAAGCTAAGCACTAGGTAAATAGACGTGTCAAAATCTGGTAGTAAAAAACCAACAACCCCTCACTTTAGCGGGGTTGTTTCATCGGTGTTTGCGCTATTGCTGCTTATTTTTATGAGCAATATGGCTTACGGTAATCAAATTCAATTAGTTTATTTACAAATTGAACAAATTACCACGCAGGTTGACAAGTTAGCCAATGTTGAAGTTGCAGACAGTGTTGAAAGTTCAGCCAGCGGTGACGGTGCGGACTCGCAACGTACCTACCAAGCCATGTGGAAACAACCGGCGAAGACTAGCAATGTGCCATTGAACTTACAATTTAGTGATGGCGTCAAAATCATCAAAAAGTTGCCCGCTGTTTTAAGCAATGGCTCGAACATTCAATACTTCACTTTAACGACAGCTCAGGGGCTAGCTGGGCAGAGTATCACCGTCGTTAATCTCGAAAAAACCAATGTTGAGGTGATGTTAAAATATACTAATTTACAGGGTGATTATTCTATTAGAATAACGCCGGCCTCGCCAAGTTATACTTTTATAAAATCCCCGTCATCATGGCAGACCATACAAAGTTATACCTTCTTTGGTATTGAGCATATTTTAGAAGGTTATGATCATCTGTTGTTCGTTTTATGCTTATTGTTGATTGCCTCAACGTTAAGAAAATTATTATGGGCTATCACCGGCTTTACCCTCGCTCATTCAATTACCTTAGTGTTAAGTACGCTAAATATAGTGCAATTACCCATCGTAGTGGTGGAAGCGGTGATCGCCTTGAGTATTGTATTTTTAGCGACAGAAATAGCAAAAAACGCCATCAATAAATCGCCACAATGCTCGTTAAGCTATCGTTATCCCGTGGCCGTATCGAGCAGCTTTGGTTTATTGCATGGTTTTGGTTTTGCATCCGTTTTACTCGAGTTAGGCTTACCGAAAAACGATCAGTTACTTGCTTTAGGATTTTTTAATCTCGGTGTCGAAATAGGGCAGGTACTTTTTATTGCCGTTGTACTGTTGTTAATGTCGGCGATTAGAAAAATGATAGATATTAGAAAACATGAAAAAATCAACGCCTATATGATTGGCTCCATTGCCAGTATGTGGTTGATAGAAAGAGTAATGCAATTTTGATTTATAAGTAGCTCGATAATTAACATGGCTACTTCAATTTTAAATGGATAAATATAAATAGGGACTTAACATGTTTAAAAAATCACTGTTGGCACTGTGTATTGCCAGTATCAGCCTAGCCGCTTGTGGTGAAAAAGATAAAGTAGCATCATCGAATTCAGCAATACTCGAACCAGTAGTAATCGAATCAATCACTAAATCAGAAACTCAGTCAGCAGATGTCAACGCTGATAAAGTAACCGCTAAAACTAAGGTGAAATTTTCACCTTACGCCGATAGAGACTATCCTACGCAGTTACTCTTTGGTGAAACTCATATCCATTCCGCCTTATCCGCGGATGCTGGCGGTGGTGGCACGACTTTACTGCCTCGTGATTTATATCGTTTTGCTCTTGGCGAGCAGGTATTAAGCAATACTAGTCAACCGGTTAAATTAGACCGACCATTAGACTTTATTTGTTTAACAGAACATACCGATGGTATGGGGGTGATCACCGATATTTTAAAAGGCACTGAAAATATCTTGGCCGATGAACAAGGTGCCAAATTTCATCAACGCTTTAGTAAAGGTGGCGCCGAGGCTAAACAAGCCTCGTTTGATTTGATCTCAGCCTTTGCTAACGGTGAACTCTCTAGTGCCTTAGTGTATCAACCAGGCAATCCGGGTTACAGCCGTACTTGGCAAGATTTAGTACAAGCGGCAGAAGAATTTAATGAGCCACATAAGTTTACTACCATGATTTCCTATGAATGGACCTCTATGGTTAAGGGCAATAACTTGCATCGTAATATCATTTTACGTGATGGCCCAGACCGAGCTTTGCAAGTATTGCCTTTTACCATGACACCACCCATTGGTAGCCCAAATCCACAAGATTTGTGGAAATGGCTAGCTGATTATGAAGAAAACACTGGCGGTAAGGCAATCGCTATTCCTCACAATGGTAACTTATCCAATGGTTGGTTATTTGCTCTGCAAGATGATTTTAACCATGGGGCAAAGTTTGATTTGGCTTATGTTACCGAGCGTGCAAAATGGGAGAAACTGGTCGAGGTAGGTCAAACTAAAGGTGATAGTGAAACTCATGCCAAATTATCACCGAATGATGAATTCGCCGATTATGAAACGTGGGACTTTGGTAACCTTGATTTAACCACCAAAAAAACAGATGCCATGTTAGCAACGGAATATACTCGTTCAACACTAAAAAATGGTTTGCTATTAGACACTGAACTGGGTGTTAACCCCTTTAAATTAGGTTTTGTTGGTGGCGGTGATTTGCACACCTCATTAGTGACTCAAGATGATGATAATTTTTTTGGTGCTTTTGCTTGGATGGAACCGTCGAAAAAACGCCTCAACCAGCCAGGTAAGTACAATAAAAAGTTAGATATAGGTTATGACGCATGGCGTTATGCGACACCGGGTCCAACGGCTGTTTGGGCAACATCAAATACTCGTGCAGGTATTTTTGATGCCATGAAACGTAAAGAAGTTTATGCCACCACAGGACCACGTATTCGCCTTAGGGTTTTTGCTGGTTATGATTTCATGCAGAGCGATCTAAAACAACGCGATATAGCTAGTATTGGTTATGAAAAAGGTGTGCCTATGGGCGGTGATTTGACCAATGCTAAAGAGGGGCAAACGCCGAGTTTATTAATTCGTGCCTTGCGCGATCCTGACGGTGCCAACCTAGACCGAGTACAAGTGATCAAAGGCTGGGTGGATAGCAAGGGTAAAGCCCATGAGAAAGTCTATGACGTTGCTTGGTCAGGTAAAAAATCAGGTGAGCGTAAAATCAATGCTAAAGGTAAGTTAGCTGCCGTTGGTGATACCGTTGATTTATCCATACCAACTTGGACCAATACCATAGGCTCAGCCCAGCTAGAAACCTTGTGGACTGATCCAAACTTTGATGCTTTAGAAAAAGCGTTTTATTATGTCCGCGCCATTGAAATCCCTACACCGCGTTGGACCGCTTATGATGCCGTCCGTTATCAAGTTACCTCTATGCCTAAAGGCATTAAGCTAAAAACTCAAGAGCGCGCTTACACTTCGCCAATTTGGTATAACTCTAAAGGCTAAATTAATTAGCATTTTAAGTTAATAGAATAATAGGATAACTATGAAAACCTTATTAAAAGAGCCGTTACTGCATTTTTTACTGTTGGGCGCGGCGCTTTTTTATTTTTATGCCTTGGTAAGTGATAACGAAACTAGTAACAATGAAATAACACTTTCAGCAGCGAAAATTGTGCAACTGAAATACAGTTTTGAAAAAACACGGCAACGACCACCAAGCCCAGAAGAATTTGATGCCTTAGTTAGCAACTACTTTAAAGAACAAGTTGCTTACCAAAAGGGTAAAGAATTAGGTTTGCTTGATGGCGACTCTATTATTCAAAAACGTGTTCAACAAAAGTTAGAGTTTATGGTTGAAGATAGGGTGACAAGTATAGAACCAAGTGAAGAGCAATTAACGCTGTTTTTAGCAAAATACCGTGAAGAATACCGCAAAGAGCAACTATTGAGTTTTGTACAATTATATTTTAATCCGCAACACCATGACGATATTATCGGTGATATGCAGACAACGCTATCGAAAATAAAATCCTTAACAGACAGTGAACAGTCTCAAGAAAATTTATTAGCGTTATCCGATAATATCTATTTGGAATTTGAATACAAGAATATGCCGTTTTCACAAGTTGCCCGCTATTTTGGTAGTAATTTTGCCGATGCTTTAGTGACGATGGCAGCGGGTAAATGGTTGTTAGATGTAAAATCAGGTTATGGCGTGCATATTGTTAAATTGAAAACTAAACAAGGCGGTGAACTGCAACCTTTAGCGGCGGTGCGAGGCCAAGTAAAACAAGCGTGGCTCAATGAGCAACGTAAACAAAGCTTAACTAAATTTTATCAACGCTTGTTTGTCGAATATCAAGTTAAGCCGATTCAATACCAAACGGATTAATTAGTCTGATTGGTATAACAAATATCAATAAATTCAATGTTAAGTAAAAGGAAAATCAGCATCAAATGTCAGATATAGTTTCACAATTAGTTACCGTGTTTTTAGGTTTTTTTGCCATCATGAACCCCATTGCTAATACTGCAGCTTTTGCCGGGTTAGTGGGAAATAAGAGTAAAGAGCAACAGAAAAAAATTGCCAAAAAAGCGTTATTGATTACTTTTTTTGTTATTTTAGCTTTCTCTGTATTAGGTAATGCTATTTTTCATTTATTTGGTATTACATTACCGGCATTAAGAATAACTGGTGGTATTTTAGTGTTTATTATTGGTTATCATATGATCAATGGTAACGGCTCTAGCTTACATTCAGCAGAGAAAGTAGAGCAGGGTGATCTCGCCGTTTCGCCTTTAGCGGTACCATTACTTGCAGGGCCTGGCACTATTGCTACAGCAATGAATTACTCTTCTTCTGCTGGTTTTGTTGGCATACTTATTACGTTAAGTGTTTTTGCCTTGTTATGTATTATTACTTTCTTTTGTTTTGTTTACAGTAGTAAAATTCTAGCACTGATTGGTGAGGCAGGTTTAAGCATTGTGACCCGATTGATGGGGCTTATTTTGGCGGTCATTGGCGTACAAATGTTTATTGAAGGTGTGATCGCTGTTATTGATTCACTTAATTGACTTTAAACATTGTCAGTTAATAATGTAAATGAAAAGGCTGCTAAATATTACTATTTAGCAGCCTTAATTTTAACAGCTTTAGTTTTATCAGTACTGGGTTATCAATCCTACTGCTTGTTGAATTAAAGCCCACTGACCTCTTCAAAATCAGCATCTATAACATCACTATCGTTAGCTGCATTTGCTTGCTCAGACGCTGCACTTTCAGTGTTATCCTGCGCTTGCATTGCTAAGTTATAAGCATCATTTAATGCATCGTGACGCACTTGAATCGCTTGTTTATCATTACCATTAACTGCCATTTTTAATTGCTCAATTAAGGTATTAAAACTTGCTTGTTGCTCATCACTAAAGTCGCTCATTGCTGCCGTTACTGTATGAATTAAATGATCCGCTTGATTACGCTGTTCAATGAGTTCACGCTTCGTTTTATCCTGAGCTGAATTTTGCTCAGCTTCATTAACCATACGATTTACCTCATCTTCCGATAAACCACTCGACGCTGTGATAGTAATGGCTTGCTCTTTACCTGTGGCCTTGTCCGTTGCGGTCACATTTAAAATACCATTGGCATCTATATCAAAGCTAACCTCTACTTGTGCACTGCCGCGAGGGCCTGTTTTAATATCGGTTAAATTAAATTGTCCCAATGACTTATTATCGCTGGCCATGTCACGCTCACCTTGTAATACATGAACAGTTACCGCGCTTTGGTTATCTTCTGCAGTCGAAAACACCTCACTTGCACGTGTTGGGATAGTGGTATTTTTACTGATTAACTTAGTAACAATACCGCCTAGGGTTTCAATGCCTAAAGACAAGGGTGTTACATCAAGCAATAACACGTCATTTACCGTGCCCGATAATACCCCTGATTGAATTGATGCACCTAGGGCGACTGCTTCATCTGGGTTAATATCTTTACGCGGCTCTTTTTTAAATAAGCTTTGTACCGCCTCTTGTACTTTCGGCATACGGCTTTGACCGCCTACTAAAATAACATCGCTGATATCGCTAATGCTTAAACCGGCATCTTTTAATGCTTGTTTACACGGTGCAATGGTGCGTTGAACTAAGTCATCTACTAAAGACTCTAATTTAGCCCGAGTTATTTTAATATTCATATGCTTAGGACCACTGGCATCGGCGGTAACATAAGGCAAGTTAATATCGGTTTGCTTGGTTGATGATAACTCGATTTTAGCATTTTCAGCGGCTTCTTTTACCCTTTGCATCGCTAAAGCATCGCTGGTCAGATCAATGCCTTGATCTTTTTTGAACTCCGTCACAAGATAATTAATCAGTGCGCTGTCAAAGTCTTCTCCGCCTAAATAGGTATCGCCATTAGTGGCCAAAACTTCAAACTGCTTTTCGCCTTCTAGGTTAGATATTTCAATAATAGAAACATCAAAGGTACCGCCACCGAGATCGTAAACCACTATTTTTTGTTCATAGTTTTGTTCACCGTCTTTACTTTTATCTACCCCGTAAGCTAATGCTGCAGCTGTAGGCTCGTTGATAATACGTTTAACATTTAGACCAGCAATTTTACCTGCATCTTTAGTGGCCTGGCGCTGTGAGTCATTAAAGTATGCCGGTACGGTTATTACCGCTTCGGTAACTTTTTCACCTAAATAGGCTTCGGCATCTTTTTTCAATTTCATTAATATTTGTGCTGAAATTTGCTGTGGTGATATCGCTTTACCGTCAATTTCTACCCAGGCATCACCATTGTCAGCTTTTACAATTTTGTAGGGTGATAATTCAATGTTTTTTTGCAGTAATTCATCATCAAACTTGCGGCCAATTAAACGTTTAATAGCGAACAAGGTGTTTTTTGAATTGCTCACCGCTTGTCTTTTTGCCGGATGACCCGCTAATATTTCATTGTTGCCATAGGCGATAATTGAGGGGGTGGTACGATTACCCTCGCTGTTTTCAATGATGGTTGCTTTGCCACTTTCCATTACTGCGACACATGAATTTGTTGTACCTAAGTCAATACCAATAATTTTAGTCATTATAATTTTCCTTTTGTTATTTTAGAAAAGCAGCACCTTGAGTTTGTTTTGCAGTTGTCTTAACTTCGCGCTGCTAGCTGTACCAATAGAATTAATTAATCCGTTTGGTCTTAGTGGGGCTATCATACGGGCTTAACAAAAGTGCTACTGTCAGATAACTGACAGTTTGAGGAAAGAAATTAAATTAATTGTACTCTGACGTTATCTAGGTAGAATATTATTAAGTTAGCTTATTCACACCTAGGAATATCATGAACAAGGCCTTAGTCCCGGTAAGTTATCAAGCCAGTGCCACTTTAGTTAAACAAGCAAAGTTGTTTGCCGAGTTACCGCAAGTTTTATTAGAAAAAATACAGCGAGACTTCCATGTCATCACCTGGCATAAGGGTCAGTACATTAGTGCTGAAATATTAACAAAGCAGTTCTTTGTCTTGCTTGATGGCCAAGTTGAACTGAAAAAAGTTCATCCGGAAACTGCTCGTGAAGCTACAGTAGATATCTTTTACCCGGGTGATAGTTTCGATGTGATGGTGCTGCTTGATGGTAAACCCCATGAGGTGATTATTGCGCCGCTAAATACTGTGCGCTTGTTAAGCATACCTATTGAAACCATGCGAAAATGGATTTGGACCTACCCGGAAGTTAATAATCAATTTCTACCTTATTTGGCGCAGAAGATGCGCGAGCATGAGCAGCGCGCAACAAGTTTAGTACTATATGATACCAGTACCCGTTTAAGTCGTTTGATCTTGAAACATATCGAAAAAATTAACAGTTATAACGGCGCACCTGATTGTGAGCATAAGCAGCATTTAGTCAATGGCTTAAATGATGAAACCTTAGCGCGTATGGTGGGTTCAGTCAGACAAGTCGTTAACAAACAACTCAGGTATTGGCAAGCGCAGGGGATTTTAGATAAAAAACGTAATCAGTTAATTATTAAGGATTTACAGGCGTTAGAGCAAGAAGCACATTATGGTGCTAAGCATGACCATGTTCGGGCTCAAGTTCTCGCGAAGTGAGCATTCATTAACTCACCGGGCTATTTAATTGGCGGATTAAAATGGCAAGTGCTTATTTACCATTTTAATAGCCAAGCTGATGCTGCTTCTTTACCTGTTGAATCAATGGCTTTACTACCCGAAACTAGTGTTAATTTTAGTCTTTAACATTTTACCAAGTAGCGCCAGCTTGAATATAAACCACGGTATCTTCAGGTCCTTTAGCTAGGTCTGTGCCCATGGTAAAACCGTAACGCTTGGCAATTAAATAACGAAAGCCAACGCCATAGTTATGTACCGACTCTGCGCTGCTTAATTCACTAAAACTTTGTGCGGCACGGCCTATGCCGGTAAAAGCATTAAACTTCCACCGGTAGTTATACTTGTAAGTGAATTCTACTTCAGAGACTGCGACTTTGTTGCCCTGATATCTTATGGCGGGTACACCTCGTAAATCAACGCTTGGCGGCACGTAAGAGGGTAACTTAACGTCCTCGTTAGCATTAACACCATCGTATTGAAGTCTTAAGGCAAAAAGAAATTTTTCCGATAACTGCCAGTAGTTTAACCCGGAAAAGTGATAACTCATGTAGTCAACATCACTACCAATGGCGTCATCAAAGCGGGTAATATGCAGTTGATAGTCATAGCCGTGCTCAGGGTTCATCGGGTTATTTCGTGAGTCATATTCAGCCAACAGACCTAAACCTGAGGTTGTCACTGATTGAGATAAATGATTATCAAAGAAATTATTTACCTTATCGTTTAAGGTATCGCTGGGGAGAAAGTTAATATCTTTGAGGTTAGCTAAACTTGTTTCAACGCTTCTATAGACCTGACGACCACCAAGAAACCATTTACTTTTGCCAAGGCGCATTTTTAATTCCTGCAATACTATCGGGCCATTGATATTAAGCTCAATTGGCCGTTTTAATTCAATGCCAGCTAATGAATAAAAGTCTAAATTGAAATCGCTGTATAGCATATAACCTCTGTAACGCACGGTGTCTTTAAGCCAAAAACCCATGTGGCCAAAACCAAAACCTTTACTGCCGTTAGCGGTAGCACCCGCGCCCACTAAAGAAATATTACTGGGCAAGACAAAATGTTTACTGTTGCTGCTGTGCGTAATTCGTTGTTTTTTTTGTTCATCAGACTCATGAAAAAACACCCCTAACAGTGCTAGACCATTGCCGGTTGCTGGCTCGGTAATGATAGTTGGTACGGGTAAAAATCCTAAAGGAACTTCAGAAAGGTAGCGACTCGCATCTAACATGCCGTCATCTGGGTCGAACATATACTTATCAATAAATGAAGTAGCATTGACCGTTGGCACGAAATTGAGTAATAAAGCCGTGAGTACAAATGTTTTTCTCGTCTTTAACATTAGAGTCCTTTCAGTAATCATTTGAAATTTTATAAAATAAACAGCGTATTTCACCGGTAAAGCCCAGTGTAATCAGTGTGAATAACTGACAGTTTAACTGCGCCGACAAAATTATGCTAGATTAATGGCTTAGGAGGAAAAACACTAGATAAACAATCAAAAGTTGTAACTTGTAGTTAACAAAATTTTAAGAGAAAATACCAATTGTTAGATAACTATAACAAGTACATTTATATGGAAATAAACTACCAATTTAAGCTATCAATATTAACTACTGATATGAACCAGGTGTTTCTTATTACCATGAATATTACTCGCGCTGAATTTCAGCGTAACCGATAGAATTATACTTGCCGAGCTAATGAAGGAATATTTGCAGTGAAAATGAATAAATTATTAATGTTAATTATGTGTAGCAGCTTCGTTGTCATTCCAAGAGCATTACAAGCAGCAGAAAACACCAAAAAACATGTGGATATATCTGATCCCATGGCAGTTTATACGGGTGGCGCATTAACCGGGGGAAACGATGGGTTAGGCGCGGCCTTTCAATTTGGCCTTAATAAGGGCGATTGGGGTTTTTTAGGTAAAATTGAGGCAAAAAAGAATCTTGATGCTTATAGACTCAGACTGTTTACTCCAAATAAGGTTACGGGTACTGGGATTTATATTGATGCTGGCACCGATACTTCCCAAGACGGTATTACTTCGAACTATGCTACTTTTGGGGTGCTACAGGTAGTGCCACTGACTAAGAAACTCAAGTTATATGCAGGTCTTACTTATGGTAAATCATGGGAAGCGAATGATCTGTTTGCAGAAACAAAAATTATCATGGCACAAACTTACTTTAAATATGACATCAACGAAAAGTTTTATTTGATGTTAAATCCACAATACACCTATGGTCTTGATGGTGAAGAAACCCGTCAATTTTATATGGAGTTTGATTTTGGTTATCATATTGATAAAACAAAATTGGTTTACCTACAGACATCAACGGAAAATACTATTATTTTAAACTTTAAATTCAAAATTTAAATCTGATAAAAATGATTCTTCTATTTTAACCTCCAACCTTGCAGGACGTATAATGAGAAATAACTTTTATGCATATTGGCGAGCAAAACTAAAACACACTCTT
Source organism: Colwellia piezophila ATCC BAA-637 (assembly GCF_000378625.1). GTDB lineage: Bacteria > Pseudomonadota > Gammaproteobacteria > Enterobacterales > Alteromonadaceae > Colwellia > Colwellia piezophila. Next base: position 803,323 of record NZ_KB905160.1, read on the forward strand.
ATGCTTTGTTTTGTTGCTTGTGCTGTTTTTCCCGCTTTAGCGGCTGATTGGCCGCAAGAATTAACGGGGAATAAAGGCACCATTGTGGTCTATCAACCGCAACCTGAAAAGCTTATCGGCAATATAATAACTGGCCGAGCGGCAATGTCGCTGGAGTTAAAATCTGAAGCCGAGCCCATTTTTGGTGTATTTTGGTTCTCGGCAAAAATTGATACTGATCGCAGTGAAAATACGGTCACAATTAGTCAATTGAAAGTCACTAAAGTGGCTTGGCCAGAGTCAAAAGAAGCAGGAGAAAAACAATTTAGCCAATTCGTTGAAGCACAATTAGGGCAGTCTTCTTTTACTTCTTCGTTATCAAAATTAACCGCTAGTTTGACTCATGCAGAGAAAATTAAAGCCAGCCTTGCTGATATCAAAAATGATGCTCCAGAGATTATATTTACCGATGTTTTGTCAGTACTACTGAACTATGATGGCGAACCCATTTTCAGGGACATTGAAAACAGTAATTATCAGCGGGCGTTAAATACACCATTGGCAGTAATGAAAACAAAGAGCCAAAGTAAGTTTTATTTAACCAGTGGCCATTTATGGTATCAAGCATCAAATGCTTTAGGGCCGTGGTCAATTTTAGCCAGTCCTCCCGCTGATCTTAAAAGGCTAATGCCAAAAGAAGCGGCACAAGGCGAAACGTCACAAGTCATTAGCGCGCCGAATATCATTACCGCAACCAAGCCAACTGAATTAGTAGTCTCAGATGGTGATAAAAAGTGGACTAGTTTAGTCGGTGGTCAGTTACTGTATGTTGAAAATACCGAAACACCTTGGCTACGAGAGCTGAGTAGTGGTGATATGTATGTCTTGTTATCAGGTCGTTGGTTTAGCAGTAAAAGTGAGCAAGGTCCTTGGGGTTTTGTCCGCGCTGACAAACTCCCTAAGAGCTTTCAAGAGATACCGCCTGAGTCTGCTATTGGCGGTTTAAGAACCTCTATTGCCGGCACGGATGAGGCTGAGCAGGCGGTGTTAGATGCACAAATCCCACAAACGGCAGCGATAAAACGCAGTGAAGCAAAATTAACTGTCTATTATGATGGCGCGCCAAAATTTGAACCTATAGTTGATACACAAGTTGAGTATGCGGTAAATACCTCGGCGCAAGTACTTAAAATAGCCAACAAGTATTATGCAGTTGATAATGGCGTCTGGTTTGTTTCATCACTGCCAAAAGGTCCTTGGCGAGTAGCGGATAACATCCCAAAAGAAGCGATTGCACAAATCCCGCCTAGCTCTCCTATGTATAACACCACGTATGTCACCGTTTATGACTCAACACCTGAAGTGGTTTATGTAGGTTACACCCCAGGTTATTTATGGTCTTACCCTTATTATGGTGTACCTATTTATGGTACAGGTTGGTATTACCCTCCTTATTATGTTGGCGGTTGGTACTACCCAAGACCACCTACTTGGGGATTACATGTTGGTTATAACCCCTGGACAGGTTGGAATGTTGGTGTAAGTTGGGGCAGTCCATTCTTTAGAGTTGGCGTGGTTTGGGGCGGCGGTTATCACCATCACCCAAGACCTTGTTGTGGCCGCTATTATGGTGGTGGTTACCGAGGCAACACTAACATCAATATTAATGGTAATGTCAATATTGGCAACTCGGTTAGCATTGCCAATCGTGCTCATGCACAGCAAAGACTTGCCGCTAATCCAACTAATAGAGCCAGTAACCGAACAAGTAATCTATATAACCAAGGCATAAATAAAAAGCGTAACGCGATAAAACAGCCAACGAATCGCAATATCACTAAAGCGAAAGTTGCTTCACAGCGGACGAATAACGTGTATGCCGATAGGAAGGGTGGCGTGGTTCGCCATGAAAATGGTCAGTGGCAAAATCGCAGTAATAAAAATTGGCAGACTATTCCTAAACAGAGCACGATAAATTCATCAACTCGGCCAAGCATGAATAAACCTAATAATCTGCCATCAAATAGGCAAGGAGTTAATAATCGTTCGTTTGACCATCAAAAAATGAATCGAGAATTACATGGCCGGCAAATGGGTAATATGTCACGAGGTGGCCATCAGAAAATGGGCAATGCGCGCCGAGGTAGGTAGCTTGCTCAGTTTAAGTATTGATACGCTATAACTAAACATTAATTCAAAAGGAATGAAAATGAATAAACCACTAGGTAGTAAACTCAGTATTATTGTCTTAGCGGCAACCATGGTTATGGGTTGTAATTCTACAAACCCAACCAATGCACCGCAAGTATCACCAGAGGGCATGGAGTTAAAAAAATCAACACGCTCAACGGTCGCTTATAAAAAAGAAGGGGTAGATTTTTCCGAGTATAACAAGGTTCAAATATTACCGAGTGTGGTTGCTTTTAAGAAAAACTGGAAGCGCGATTACAACAGAAGTCAAAGCTCTTTAACTACTCGTGTCCGTGATGAAGATGTAATCCGTATTAAAGCGGATGTTGCTAAATTGTTTGATGAAGTCTTTAAAGAAGAATTTGCTAAAGGTGCTAAATTCCCTATCGTTGATAAAGTCAGTTCAAATACTTTAGTGATAAGACCGGTTATTGTCGATTTAGATGTTACCGCGCCAGATCTTCGGTCAGCCGCAAATGTTAAAACCTATGCAAGCGATGCTGGCCAAGCGACCTTGTTTTTAGAGCTCTATGATGGAGTGAGCGGAGAGATATTGGCGAGGGCAGTAAATGTTGCGGTTGCTGGCGATGATAGTTATGCACAATGGGCCACACGAGTGTCTAATCGCGCCGATGCAAAACGTATGATCAGAAAGTGGGCTAAAGCATTACGCAAAAAATATGATGAAGCTCATATGCCTGCAGCAAAATAAAGAGCGACTAGAAATATCTCAATGAATAAAATAATTAACAGCTGTCTAGCAAGTACTGGGGTATGGGGGCTTATTGTTTGTACATTACTGGTAATTTCTATCAAGAATGTGCAGGCTAAGCCGCCGGGCCAAGTTAAGTACTCGGTGCAGCGACAAGAAAATACCAAAATGCGCGAAAGCTTAGTATTGCCTTTTGCCTTTAGCACCGATGATATGGGAACTGTCATCGGTATAGGCGCTATGGCAACGGGGCTTTACCAAAAGCAAATGACCGTGGGTGGTACAATTTATGGCGGGGGAGATTCGAAAGGCCTAGCGTTAAGCTTATGGGACTATCGTATTTTAGATAGCGAGCGATTCTTTTTCAGTGCTATTGGCATGGTGGGCGACTATCCCTTATTACGTGCCTATTCGCCTTTACCTGAAGACTTTTCAACAGCTCCTCGCCCAGGCTCTAATGACTCCAGCTTTGATGATTTCATTCAAGCAGAAGGCTCAAGTAACTGGTGGGATGTTAAATTAGAGTATGTCTTACCGTGGGGTAGTGCAGAAAAACAAAGTATGGCCAGTTATCAATTACAGGGCGGGTTATTAAAGCATGATGTTGAACAGGCTGATTGGAACCCTTTAAAAACAGGTACCAGTATTTTAATTGCTAGGCAATTCAATCGCTATCAAGAATATAGAGATGAAAAGGGCGAGTTATCTGGCGCTATTCATGCGCTTGAATTAGGCTTTCTTTATGATAATACTGATTTTCCCGCAAACCCAAGCCAAGGTAGCTCACAATATATAGGCTTTAGTTACAACCCGGAGTGGCTACAATCGAATCAGCAATGGACTTTTGTTGAAGTAGAAGCGAGTAAATACTTTTCCTTAGGGGCTACTTCTTTTGCAAAACAAAATATTATTGCGCTAAATGCCTGGCTCGGCTACTCACCAAGTTGGCAAGTGACTACTGATGCGGCAGGAAATAGCCTAGTTACTAATAATGCACCTTTTCTTGAAGGCGCGACATTAGGTGGTATGTATCGAATGCGTGGCTTTAGACAAAACCGTTTTCATGATAAAGCGGTCATTTACGCCACGGCGGAATACAGAATGACCTTAGATTATAATCCCATCGCTGATGTACGTTGGTTAAAGTTCTTAAACCTTGATTGGTTTCAAATGGTATTTTATATGGAAGGGGGTAGGGTATCACCCACTTTACATCGAGATACTTTATTCTCAGATTGGAAAGTTGATGCCGGTGTATCATTACGCGCTTTAACGGCAGGTATTGTTGTACGATTAGACTTTACTCAATCAAAAGAAGGTACAAGTACTTGGTTAATGGTAGGGCACCCATTTTAATTATTTTATAGAATGACGAAAAGTTGATTTTAATGCCCACTAATGCAGCGTTATGCCTGAAAATAAATCAAGCTATTAATATTTTAAAATAAATCAGGGTTTTTAAAGCTTTTCAGTTGACAGCTTTTTCTATCTCCCTATAATACGCCCCACTGAAACGCGGATGGTATAGCCTGAAATGTTGAAGGATTAAAAGCAATACGGACGATTAGCTCAGTTGGGAGAGCACCGCCCTTACAAGGCGGGGGTCACTGGTTCAAGCCCAGTATCGTCCACCACTTTATTTTA
>NZ_KB905161.1:0-57748 GCF_000378625.1 Colwellia piezophila ATCC BAA-637
ACTTGAAGCTTGGTGCCGTCTAGCAGAATCAACTAATATATTGGCCTTACATAATTTTGCAGTCGGACTAAGAATGCACAAGGTAGGCATTTGTAACTATGCCAAATATAAGTTGACCAGTGCCCGTATTGAGGCAGGAAATGTTTCTATTGGGATGATTAGGAGGCGAGCCAGAGGAGTAAGGGATACCGAATACTTCAAATTAAAAATAAGGCAAACATCAGTTCCAGCAACGCATTCTATCTTTTATCCAAAAATCAACCTCACATAACCGGAGAAGAGCCGATTTTGTATCGAAAACGCCCCATTAAGAGTTTCATTAAACCATTACAAATTATAGAGTAATTGAAAAAAAAATGATTTGTTAAATTATTGTACACATGCAAGAATCCATAGAGTTTTTCATATACGCAATCTCATTGCCGACACTGTAGGTGGTACTACAATGATGTGGGAGATCGAACGGATTAGTAGGTTTAACACATGCAACCTTTAATCAGTTAGTACACAAAGCTCGCGTTTATTAACTGATCTTATACTTAATTGAGGAAGTAATTAAATATGAATAAATCATTTATAACAACTATAAATATGGCTCTACCCATTGCTATTACGGCTGCACTTTTTGCAACAGGTTGTGCAGCAGATACAGCTTATATCGAGGCGACGTCAAAAGTGGGTCAAGAACTTCAAACGAGTTCAGCTGCTCAATACCAAAACATCGATATTAACGCACGTTATAAAGATGAAGTTCTGTTTGAACATGAATCAAACCTATTTTGGGGTAAAGGTGAGCGCATTAAAGTATTGTCTAAAACAGGTGATTCTCTAGCGTACACAAAAGAATCTGAATTTGTGCATCCTACGCTAACTAAGCATGGTCGTAAAATGGATCAAGCGATGATTCAAGTCGATGACAATGTCTATCTTGGTTACGGTTTCGGTCTGGATACACCAGTCATGATAGAAGGTGATGACGGTATCATTATCATCGATCCAGGCGAGTCTGTTCAGATGGCTCTGTCGGTAAAAGAGCAGTTCCGTAAGATTACTGATAAGCCACTAAAAGCGATCATTTACACTCACAACCACATCGATCACATCGCTGGCGTTCGTGCCTGGGTTACAGATGCAGAAGTGGCATCGGGTGCAGTGAAAATCATCGCACATGAAGATCTAACCGCTGCCGTTGCTAACTGGTCTTCAAACCTTGGTACGCTCTTAGGTCAGCGTGTTTCTTACACGGGAGCTAAGAACGTTGAAGAGGGTGAGCACGGCACTGTAAACGATGGTCTTGGACCTCGCTTTATGCAAGGTGATACTTCATTCATTACGCCTAATGTACTTGTTAAAGATAAAGACAAGCTGGAGATCACAATCGCAGGCGTAAAATTAGAAATCGTCAGCGTGCCATCTGAAACGGCGGATGAACTGGTTATTTACTTGCCGGAACAGAAGATTTTGCATGCAGCTGAAGTGCTTCAGGGTGAAAACTTCCCTAACCTTCATACTATTCGTGGTACGAAGTTCCGTGAGCCAGCGATGTGGTTCAAGGGTATCGACGTCATGCGGGAGTTCGACACTGAAGTGATGGTCCTCTCGCACGGTCGTCCTGTTGAAGGAAGCGAAGCCGTCGCTAATGTATTAACCGCTTATCGTGATGCGATTCAGTTCACACACGATCAGACTATCCGTTTCATGAACAAAGGCATGATACCTGATGAGTTAGTAGAAGTGGTTAAACTTCCTAAGCATTTGGCTGAGCATCCATGGCTCGGTGAACACTACGGTACTGTAGCTCACGCGGTTCGTCAGATGTACGTTGGTTACATTGGCTTCTTCGAGGCAGATCCATGGCAGCTAGAGCCAATGGCTTATAATCAACGCGCTAAAGCGTTTGTTGAAATCATGGGCGGTCGAGAAAATATTATCGCAACGGCGAAAGCTGCAATCAGTGCAGAAAACCACACATTTGCCGCAGAGATATTAACTTACCTTATTACAGTAAATAAAGATGACACTGAAGTGCGGAATCTGAAAGCCGCCGCTTACAAAGCATGGGCAGCTAATCAAGTGAACATCAACTGGCGCAACTGGGCATTAAACGCAGCATCTGAGCTAGAAGGCACACGTGACTTCTCTAACATGATCAGCTTTGCATCGGTTGACATATTGACAGCCCTTCCAAGCGAGCAAATCTTCGACATGATGACTTCCACTATCATCGCAGAGAACACGCTTGACGTTCAAATGACGCTAACGTACAACTTTGCAGATACGAACGAATCATTCACTATCGAAATTCGTAACGGTATTGCACAGCTACATGATAAAGCGCTAGAAGGTGCAGACGTTCAAATCAACACCACGCGTGCGGTCCTGAACCAAATCCTAATGGCAGGCTCAAAAAGTCAAGAAGTTATCGGTAAGAATATACAGTCTGGTGACTTTAAGTTCGCTAAAGGTGACATCAAGGGTTTTGGTCAGTTCATGAGCTACTTCGATAAGCCATTGACGCCAGAAGAAATCATGCTAATCGTTCGCTAATCTCTTTTGCTAACGATTAGTTATAACTGATTGATATTGTCAAACGAAGTCGTGCCAGGGTACGCGACGCATGGTTACAACTGATCGCAGAGTTCGAAGCAAGCGGTCTCTCAAGAGCTGAGTTCACCCAGTTGCCGCCCTTCGACTATCTCTGCGAGTTGATGGAACGTGCCAAATCGAGCCCTGAGTGATTGGCCTACCTGCGTCGGTACGGCGTATAAGTAGAATAATAATTATATTGGTCAATTGAAAATTAGGTTGAATAATATGACGCTGCTTAAAATCACCTTTGTCATACTACTAGGCTGGCAAGCTACGGCCTGTGTAAAGGGAAAATATGCCTCTATGTCGGATAAAGAATTGGCCGAAAAGCAGAATCATTGTGACAGCATTCCAAAAAAGTCAGCCGTTTTCGCCAATGGTAGATAATTATATAATTGGCTAATTTGATAAAGATATGAAATAGGTACATGATCTGAACACCCTGATTATAGGTTTATTCAGACTGAAAAGACTATATAGCGCACATTGCTGACCTTTTTTAGGTATTAAAAAGCCGTCTCATAAGGACGGCTTTGTGCCAAGAGCAGTCGTTAATTTTTTTAAATTGATTCTAAATCAACTGTAACATTCCTCTTCAATGTACCAGCCAGCTTTGAGCGGTGCTATTTTAAAGTAGAATCTACCTTCCTCTCTAGTTTTTGGTATTTTTCCATCTTGATTATTTTTTACTGCAGTTACGCACCCCACATTTCTATGTACGGGCACACTAGTAACTCCTTTGCCGTGGCAATGTACTATAAAATATCCATCAACGTCATCCAACAACTCTAAGTAAGTGTTGTATCTTTCAATAGATAAGTTAGCTGCCGATAAAACTTGTTTTATGCTTGCATTCTTTATTTTAGGTTTGAATGCTAAATCTGAATTCCAGTAAATTCCCTGTCTGCGAGTATGGCCAACTCGGTCATCTGCCACATGAAAACAATTAGTTCCCCATCGCTCTTGTTTGATCATCGAATTTAGTTTTACAAAGCTATCAAAATCATCCTCAAACTTATCTTTAATTTCACTTAAGTCAGCGGGCCATATGCAGCCTTGGAGCAATCCAATTGATATTACAATCGCCAATTTAGCTTTCATTTTCATATTCCACCATAAACACATAGTTTTATATCTAATCTTGGTATATCTCTCCGGTCAACGCAATGAGCACTATAAATTGTCTATACAGATCTGAGTAATATTTTGTACAATTAGCGGTCAGTAGCAATGCTACTCTCGTTGGTAAATCAATTGTTAAAATTCCGCTTTTCGCTCTAAGGAGACATTAATATTTTCAAGCTGTTACGTCAACTATGCGCACCAAGAAGTCATTAGCGGTGAACTAGTTTTAACGTTCAATTAGTTAAAAGCTAAGGCTCACTGTTACCACTAAGAAGTCCTTAGCACTAATTGATTTTAGGGCCAAAAACTGGACTGCATGGGGAGGCAAATTCTTACCACATAAGAGTCATCTATTACAGGAGGAGTATTATTCATGACATATTCTCCTGAACTTTCAAGTCACTAATAGATATACTATACTTCCAGAAAATGGATGTTATAACAAATGAAACTGGAGAAATCAGTGAAACTTGGCTATAGGATAGACGACTTTGGAAATGAGGTTATTGGAACTTCAACTATCTCTACACGTATTAAGGAACTTGATGTAAAGCTTCTGATTCATATCAACAAAGATGTGAGTTATCCACTTCAAAGCCCACATAACAAAGGATTTCACGTCAAAGTTCGAGGAAAAGACGGAAAGTTGATTTCTGACTTTAACGTGAATGATGTAACAACGGAATCTGAATTGATTGATGCGGTTATAGATTTTTTCAACAACAAAGACAAGTATGTGATGATTACATCGGCTGTTTCGGGTGAAACATTCCAATATGAAACCAAAGTATATAATCAGACTGCTATCGATAACAAAAGTTACGATTGCTGGGATGAAGATTTGGAAGATCTAGAAGACAATATTGATCATATTGTGACGGTGTTTTTAAATAATGAACTACGTTGGGAAGTTGAATAGCTCAGCTGGCTGCATCTTCAAGTAGCTACCTATACAATCTAAGGCGCTTTGTGTCCCCAAAATATATAAAGCTAATAGTCACTATTAACGATCAGTTGACCTAACGAACAACCGATAGCTAACTTCCGCTCTACGCCCTGAGACCTTTCACAAGCTATTTCATTTGGAGTTCACAATTTTTTTAAATGAGTTGTTAAGGGCGGTAAGTACCACAAAGAAGACATTATAACATTCGACAATACGGGCAGCTATGAGCAACAAAGCGGACTTCAGGAATTAACCTTTTATTACTATAAGTTCAATCAAGTAATTTGTTACCAGTTATGCACATTCAACCCTGTTACGGCCATTTTTCTTGGCTTTATATAGCAGCTTGTCAGCTGCGCTGATCAGTGATGCTGGTTGGGTACTGATCGATGGAATGGTTGTGCTGACGCCAATGCTAATGGTAACCACATCATTGATTTCAGACGATTCATGAGGGATCTGCTGTTCGGTAATTTTGTTACGATATATTTCAGCCAACCGGTTGGCCTCTTTAGCATCCGTTTCAGGAAGCAATAGAATGAATTCTTCCCCTCCATATCGAGCAACCAAATCCGTCACTCGTTTGGATACTGACGTCAAGGCTCTGGCGACGGATATCAGGCAAATATCGCCATGTTGGTGTCCATATAAATCATTAAACTGTTTAAAAAAATCGATATCGATCATCATTAAGGAGAGCGGTTGTTGATTGCGTTGGGAACGGCTCCACTCGCAATCTAGCGTTTGGTCAAACATTCTTCTGTTTGCAATACCGGTCAGGCTATCCTGATAAGAGAATTGTTCCAATTTCCTTTGCAAAGATGCAAGTTCTTTTTCAGCTTGTTTGCGTTTGCTAATGTCCCGGATTGTTCCCTGAATAATTTTTTTACCATCCATATACAGGGAGGTTAACAGGACTTCGGCTGGGAAAACCTCACCTCCGGAGCGAATATGATTCCACTCAAAAGCATGATGTCCCCGGTGGAAGGCAGCAGTCATATTCTCCTCTATCAGTTCACTAGTACATTTCGAACCACACATTTGTGTATCTGAGGACCACTCTATCGGGTGTGTTCCGAGAAGTTCTTTTCTGCTTTTACAGCGGAACATGTGTAAAGTAGCATTGTTACAATCAATAAAACCTGTTTTATCTAGCAACATCAAAGCATCCGCACTTGATTCAAAAATTGTGCGAAATTTTCCCTCAGACTCTTTTAACTCTTTCGTCCGAACTTCAACCTTCTCTTCCAATTTGGTAAATGCTCTTGTTAATTCTTCTTTTGTTCTTTTCTCCAGTCTTAACATAAGGGATAACAAAACAAAAGATAGGGTTACGGTTAGGAACAGTACAAAAATGATGGTGAAACGTGTTTCATAATAAGGCCGCATAGCCTCTTCAGCGTCAATCTCAGTTGCAATACCAATGTCCAATGCCTCGTCCCATACCCACGCACCTAACACAGGGACACCGCGGTAGTCCCTGTAGCTGCCTATATTGTGGAACGGTAGTCCAGATATGGCACTCTTGGCCAATAGGGTAAGCGGCCTTTTTTTTGGAGGGATGCTAGAAATAAAACCCTCAAGCATGTTTCCGCCCGGGTCCGCTACCCGAATTGACAGTATTCCTTCATTTTCATAGCTAATGAGCCCAACGCGTCGAAGTTGATGGTCAAATCGGCTTTTGGTGATTAATAATCCTCCATAATCGAATGCATACGTTTCACCACTGTCCCCAATTCTGCCTAATTGTGTGATTCGGGTAAAATTACTTGAAGGGTCCAGGCGAAATGTAAGGACAGCTATGATATCCCCAGAATCACCCCTGATTGGTGATGCAACAAAAATCGTTGGCTGGTGCTTTCGCAGTTCACCAGAGCTAGTTTTAAGAGGAACATCGGAGTAGATAGTCGGGATAAATAGTGTCTCACCCGCAAACACACGTTCCAGGTATTCTTTTCTATGACGATGGATAATATTTTCACTGCCAACATTTTCGTCACGCATTGAGGCAACACTTGTTCGATCAGGTGCAATAACAAAAAAGCCCATGGCCGCCTGTTTCTTCATTTCCTTTGCCATTATCCGTCGTAATTTTTTCAGCGATGGACTATTGATTACGTCTTGGTGATTATTGTGTTCTGAAATAATTGTGCGAGTTAAAGTGACGACTTCACCTTCATTGGCAATATCCATCAAGTCACTTTTACGTTGCCCTATCCATATATGGAGTGCTTCTTGAGTTGTCTGGACGACAGTATGCAGTGATTTTATAACGTTTTGACGGGAATTTAATTCAATTCGTGAAAGTGCAAACCATGCAGAGCCTAAGACAATAATCAAAAATATAATTGTGATGATAGATCTGGGAGAAACTTTCAATACGATACCTTTTCACTAATTCAAAGCCTCGCTTGGCAGTCCAAACACCTGAATGATGAGGTTGGATATATCCCTTAATATTTGTTTCTGTTCGGCGTCGGACAGAGCAGTCACTGCCTGTAGAAGGCATAGTATATGTTCAGTATCCAAAAGTCTACGGGTATGAAACTTAAGTTCAGCTCGTGTTTTACTTTATGAATATCATGACTAAATGCTGTAAGCTCAAAAAATATCACTGTGAATCAACAAGAATTTCCTAGCCTCAAGATAACATTAAGCCCAACAGTCCATTGGAACTTTTAATGTCAGCTTTAGCGAACAGAAGACCATAGGAATTAAAGGTATTACTTCCGCTGTGCGCACCAAGAAGACGTTAGATGGTGCTATTTATATCTGTTTTTTGAGGTTTTTAAAAAGAAGAAATGTACGGGTACTGGATCATACTATCGTGCTTGCATATAAATTACTACGAACTATCATCCATTAAAACAATTACTTTATGCTAAATTTAGCTCAATTCTTTCTGCTGTATTTTGACCTCTTTGCCATGCTCTATTTATCCTGTAAGTCCCTACAAGCTGCAAATTATCATTATCTAGTCGAACAGCCAATTTAAAGCAAACCGACTATCTAAATTTTGTACAAAAACAGTTTTGTTGGTTGTTGATATATATACTATTATTACTTTACCCAAATAATAAGGAAATATAATGACAATAAAAAAATTAATATTAACAAGTTTATTTACTAGCTTGTTATGGGGTTGTGCTACAGGTAATACACCCGAAGCTAAAATGAAAAATGCGCGCGAAGAAACTGCCTCAGCGCTAGGTAAAATATATGAAGACCACCCTGAAGCCAAAGCAGATATAAGCGCTAATAGACCTCATGTAATATGTACCGGTAGTGATACCTATTTATTCGCCGCCTCAACAGGTGGTGGTATTTGTACTCTTCATGAGAATGGCAAGATAAAATATTACCGCTTTGCTTCGGTAGGTGTTGGTGCGGGCATTGGCTTTAAGCAAATAGCCTTTGTATATGTCTTTTTAAATAATGATGCTTTAGTTCGTTTTAAAGAGTCAGGCTGGGATGGAGGAGCGCGTGCAGAAGCAAGTGCAGAACATGATGGTGAAGGTGGTAATGCTTCAGCTAATCAATCTGCAGACGTTGACGGCGTGAAAATTTACCAAGCAAACTTATGGGGCGCGGCAGCACAAGCGACCGTTCAAGGGTATAAGTTTTGGCTTACCGATTTCACTGATGATGTAGTGCAAAACAGTGAATAGAGATACCAATCCATATAAGAAAGTGATCACTTAGCGAGAGTTTAAAGGCTTATAGGCAAGGCATTGGTTGCAGGTAATGGTTATTCAGGAGAATAAGCTCCTGCATTCTCTATTAAGCTACATCCATGCAGCGTCCTTATCAAAATCAATAACGCAGTATATAAGCCTTTAAAACTCGCCCTTTGGGAACTCATGGAGCACCATGATAACTTCACAAAACATGCTTGATGTAGAATGACTATAACTACGCATATTTCGATTGCTCTAATGTCGCCCACGCAGTTCTAAGTGGTCACTTCTTTATACGGAATGGTATGAGCTAAGAAAAAATAAAAAAACCATAACAAATGTTATGGTTTTTTTGATTTAGCTAATCTAAACAATCTTTAATGATTACAGTAATTGATCAATTAGTCTTTAAAGTTAGTATATTGAAAAGATTGCTCTAGGTCAGCGGCTTTTAGTAAACGCATTACTGCTTGTAAATCATCACGTTTTTTCCCTGTGACCCGCACTTGCTCACCTTGAATAGCGGCTTGAACTTTTAGCTTTTCCGCTTTAATCAGTTTGACAACTTTTTTAGCCATGTCTTGCTCGATACCCTCTTTAAAGCTTACTTGCTGACTCCAATTTCTACCGGTAGCACTTGCATCGCCAACGTTCATGGCTTTAGCATCAACATTACGTTTAGCTAATTGGCTGCGTAACATGTCGCACATTTGCTTCAATTGAAAATCACCTTCGGCTTTCAAAATTATATTAGGTTTTTTCCACTCAAAACTTGCCTCAACACCACGAAAATCAAAACGTGTGGTGAGTTCTCGGCTAGCATTGTCGACAGCATTACGAACTTCTTCTAAATCAGTTTCTGATACGATATCCATTGATGGCATAATCTATTCTCTATCTGGGGTGAGTTTTCTCGATACCCACTATTATACCGTTGCAATCAAAGCACGCAACTATAGCGAGACCTTAAACGAACAACTACCCGGGTAGCAGTGGTCGACAAGAAATACAGGGGTTTTCATGCTAGTATCGAATGACTCCTTTATTTAATTGCAGATTTTTTGTGAAAGCTCGCCAACATTCCTATTTTTTTATGACCATAGTTATCGTGATAACTTCGCTCTTTTTTGCCCATGAATTTCTCCCGGATACCTTGAGACATCGTATCTTTCAATTCCCTGCAATTGATACCCTCGGCCATTTAACTAGCTTTTTCATTTTAACTTGGGTTTGCCACTCTATTTTAAAGTTGTCTCTAGCCATCTGTGTGCCTTTGCTTATTTTTTATGGTGCATTCACTGAGATTGGCCAATCTTTTCTAGTGTACCGCAGTGGTGAGTTTGGCGATTTTATTGCTGATATTGTTGGCATTAGCTTGTTCGTAGTGGCAAAGTGGCTGTATCTCGGCTTAGCCAAAAAAACCTCTCATTAGCGTCGCCACTCGATGCTAGCATTTTGCCCTGATAACGATTCACTGACAACGAAAGAAAATGGTTACTAATTTACTTATGACAGACACACTAAATAATATTGTAATTGTTGGCCAAGGGGCTATGGGGCTACTTTGGTATCATCATTTATCTCAACAGCGCCTGAACAATCATCGGCAAAAAGTGACCTTGCTTGCTTCGAATCAAGCGTTACTAGACAAAGCGGCTCTGAACTCAGCGAAATATCAATTAACGCCCTACCGACAAGAACAGACTAAAAGCTACTCGCTCAAATACAGTCAAAAAGCTGATATCAATTCGGCTAATATCATAATCTTATGCTTGAAGTCTTTTCATATTGCCAGTGCGGTAGAGCGCATAGCAAAGGATATCAGCCCACATTGTCTGATTATTCTTGCTCATAACGGCATGGGGACTTTTGCAGGCGTTAGGAAGTTGCTGCCAAACAAGCAAGTTATCTTGGCTATGTTAACCACCCATGGCTGTTTCCGAACGGCCCCTTTAGCGATAACCCACACTGGGTTAGGACAAAGTGATATTGGTTTACTGGCTGGGGAGCTAAGTAACGAACAACAAAATCGGCTCACCAATCGGTTGAACTTAGCCCTGCCCCATGTCAGTTTTCATCAAGATATAAAGACTAAACAATGGCTAAAGTTAGCCATTAACTGTGTGATTAACCCAATAACCGCCCTTAATGACATTGATAACGGCGAGGTAAATAATAAGAAGTTTACCAAACAGATCAAGCTATTATTGGTTGAAATTATCGAGGTCAGTAAAAAAGAACATATAGATCTTGAGTTGAGTGAATTACAAGCAGTTGTACATAAAGTCGCTAACGCAACCGCACGAAACTGTTCTTCAATGCGTAGTGATACCCGAGCAGGTAAGGCAACTGAAGTAGATTATATTAACGGTTATATACACAGTTTGGGTCAACAAAATAATATTGCCACCCCCGAGAACTCTCGATTGTGGCAACAAGTGCTGAACCTCAATCATTCGCTAAATCGCGAATGATTGCATAACTTCATTGATTCTTTAAAATTAAAGGCTATTTATGGGCGGTATACTTTTACGTTTTTAAAGCCATTATCAAGTAAGTACAATGCCTGAAGCTTACTCATCACACCATGGTCGCAATATAACAAGTATTCTTTGGTCATATCTAGGTCACCAAACTGTGTAGATAACTTGTAAAACGGGATGTGCTTAACTTCTACTTTACCGAGCTCTAAAGGTTTGTCTTCTTCTTCTTCTGGACTACGAATATCAACCACAACAGCATTTTTTGGGATATTCTCAACCAAGTCGACCGCGCGGATTTCTTCTTCCGTTTCTTTACCAATATCTCGAATATCATAAACACGCGTTTCACTAACAACTTTGTCTAAAACATCAAAATCAAAGTTACCTTCTTCTTCTTCAACTTTAGATAACACCGCTTTAACCGTGGGTTTTTTAGAAATAACACCACAATATTCAGGGATAGTTTTAGAAAACTCTTCGGTGCCAATCGCGCGCGCTATGTCAATAATATCTTGTTTATCGTAAGCCGCTAAGGGACGTAGAATTAGCGTATCTGTTACCCGGTTAATTACGTTTAAGTTAGTTAGCGTTTGGCTTGATACCTGACCTAAACTCTCGCCAGTGACCAATGCTTGAATTTTACCTCGTTCTGCTATTTTGGTTGCAGCACGTATCATCATGCGTTTTAGCACCACACCCATGTGGCTATTTTCAACGTTTTCTAAAATCTCAGCAACAACAGGCTCAAAGTCTACCGCAAAAAACTTAACTTTATGTGAAGAGCCAAATTTGTTCCACAAATAATAACTGATTTGTTTAACACCCACTTCATGCGCAGAGCCACCAAGGTTAAAGAAACAGTAGTGAGTACGGGCCCCTTTTTTAATCATTTGGTAACTCGAAACACCGGAGTCAAACCCACCAGACATTAGTGATAACACATCTTCTTGGGTCGCGATTGGAAAGCCGCCCATCCCTTTATGACGTTCAGTGACAATGAATAGGTCTTTATTTTTAATTTCTAAGCGGATGGTAACATCAGGGTTTTTTAGTTTAACTTTGGCACTTTCTACCGCTTGATTTAAGCCGCCACCAACATATTGCTCTACTTTCAGTGAGTTAAAATCATGATTGCCGGTACGTTTGGCTCGTACGCAAAAAGTTTTATTTTCAATTGTTTTGGCGTGAATCGCTAATGTTTTTTCATAAATGTCATGAACATCTACAAATTCCGTTTGTTGTACTTCTAAAAATAGTGGTATACCCGGAATACATTTTAAGGCTTCAACTAGACGTGCACGATTTTCAGGTGAATTGTCTTTAGTATTAACTTCAATATTATCCCAGTTCATCCGGGTAGTGACTTGTTCGTCAATACGACGGAGAACATTTCTAACGCTCGACTCTAATATTTTAGTAAAACGTTTACGGACGGGGCGAGACTTAATGGTGATCTCGGCTTGAAGCTTTACGATAAATTTCATCGGTTATAACCTAAAAAAGACAAAAAAATAATGGCGCGGATTATATACTATTTTTAAGTCTTTTTTAAGTGTTTACCACTAAGTCTTCCAAATTTGGCTAAAGAATAGCTTACTTATCTTTCGTAATACTAATTCGCTCGGTTTCTTTAGCTTTACCTTGATTAATGGAAATTTCAACACGACGGTTTCTACGACGATTAAGCGCATTAGTGTTTGGCACGAGTGGGCGCGTATCGGCATGACCCGCAACCACTAAACGAGTAGGGTCAAAGCCAGGTACTTTAATCAATACATGGGCGATGGCAACTGCGCGTTTACTGGACAAATCCCAGTTCGAGCTAAATAGTTCAGAATTAACACCTCGATTATCGGTATTACCCGATACCATGATTTCGCCCGGCACTGTATTGAGCAATTCGCCAATTTCTCTAATAATAGGGTGAAATTTAGGTTGTAAAAAAGCTGATCCCGAAGGAAAGGAGCCATTTTCACGAATACGGATAATCACTTGTTGACCTAGAGATTCTAACTCAATAGCACCATCTTGAATTTGTTGTTCAAGTTGCTCGGCTATTTTCTTTACTAAGTCGTTCACTTGATCTTGCGCAGCTTGCTCTAAATCATCTTGGGCTTGTTGCAGTGCTTGCTGTGACAACGCATCTTCAGTATTTTGAGCTTGGCCACCACGCTCAGTGCCGCGCTGTTCTTGACGACCACCGGCAGAAGTTTCATCACCTGCCTGGAATTCCAACATTTGTTGAGTCATTTCCATGGTTTGCTGTTGAATAACTTCGATAGGTGTTGGCTCGGGTTTACCTGGACGGAATTCTTGGGCAATAATACTAGTGCCCTTGGGAATATCTTTCACTTCAATTTTATTTTGCACACCAAAGGCAAATTTCATTGAGCCGGCAATTTGTTTGAACTTTAAAACATCCATTTCAGAGAAAGATAATAATAAAATAAAAAAACACATTAACAGTGACATCAGGTCAGCAAAGGTGCCCATCCATGCAGGTAATCCTGGGGGTGGGCACTTACATTTTGGCTCAGCCATGCTTACCTCGTATCATAAGCACTCCTAACATAAACCCTCTTAACATCAGCATTCCTAACATAAGTCTACTCCCGCTATTCTTCTGTGGTATCAACTTTTCGTTTACCTTCAGCTAAATAATTTTTTAATAAGCCTTCGATAACACGGGGGTTTTGACCATCTTGAATACCTAAAACAGCATCAAGTACTAGCTCTTGATTCATTTTTTCTTCAGCCATACGCAGTTTCAATTTAGAAGCGATAGGAATAGCAATAACATTGGCTAGGAAGGCGCCGTACAGCGTGGTTAATAATGCTACCGCCATCGCTGGCCCAATGGATTTTGGATCATCCATATTTGATAACATAGCAACCAAACCAATTAAGGTGCCTATCATACCCATCGCAGGAGCAACATCGGCAAGTGCCATCATCATATTACTGCCGGTCTCATGACGCTCGGTAGTTAAATCAATATCTTTTTGTAAAGTAGATCGTACTACGTCGGCATCATGACCATCAACCAACATATCGACCCCCTTTTGCATAAAGGGATTAGTTATTTCCGCTTCTTCTAACGCTAAAAATCCACCTTTACGGGCTGCATCAGCCATATCAACCGCTTTTTCAATCAACTCTTCTGGTTTTTCTAATTTAAAAATAAAAGCTTTGATGATGATTTTACCGATACCGAAAAACTGTCCCATATTATAATTAGCCATCACCACAAAAAGTGAACCACCAAAAACAATGATCACTGACTGTGTATCAAGAAACATCATTATGTCACCTGCTAATACCATAGCCATGACTAATAAACCGATGGCACCTAAAATACCAATTAACGTAGCTAAATCCACAGAGTTCCCCTAAACAACCAACGCATTACGTTTCAGGACCTTATTTTAAATCCCATACTTCAATAAAAGAATAGTACATTATGTGAAAGGTATTCGCTAATATCTAACGATTAATTCACGAATAATAAAATATGCACATACGGTTATTATCGCCCGTAGTGTCAATTACTTAACACGAATTATGAAATATTTATTCAACTATGTCCGTTACCAATCAAGATGCAGGTTTCAGAGTGCTTGAGCAATTTCAATTCAAGGCACTGTGATGAAATAATGGTTATTCAGGAAAATGTGCTCCTGCATTCTCTTATAGGCTCCATCCATGTAACGTCATTTTAGATCACAGTAACGATGAAGTGATGTTGTTCAAGCGCTTCTTTGATGGGTTTAAAATGAATTTATACGGCGTTAAATAATCAAACCATAGAATAACTATGCTTAAACTATTTCTCTTGCCTAAAATCATTTTAATTCCCACTGAAATCCTGCACTTTGAATAGTAACGGGCATATAATTGAACTAGATCAATTGACCCGCGTGACAAGCTAGGGTAAGTTTGGCGCAATTATCTTTATGTTATCCGCTTAGAGCAAAAATCATGGCTAAAAAGAAACTAGAAAACCTCTCTTTTGAAGAATCATTAAACGAACTTGACACCATAGTGCAAAGCTTAGAACAAGGAGAGTTGAGTTTAGAAGAATCAATGGCACTTTTTGAACGCGGCTTGAACCTTAGCCAGCTAAGCCAGGTAAAATTGCAAGCTGCCGAGCAAAAAGTACAAATTCTGCTCGATAAAAATGGCACTAGCCAATTAACTGATTTTGATAGCAGTGTGAGCGAAAGTTAATGACCACTTTGATTTCATATCTGCATTATCAACAACGTATTAATGATTTTTTAACGGCTAAGTTGGAAAGCCTTGCCGTCAATGATCCTAAGTTACTTGAAGCCATGCGTTATGGACTACTGATTGGTGGCAAGCGCATGCGCCCATACCTTGCCTATATTACTGGTGAGGCAATATCCGCTAGCTTAGATGATATTGATGCTATTGCTGGCGCGTTAGAATGTATTCATGCTTATTCACTGTTACATGACGATTTACCCGCGATGGATGACGATGATTTAAGGCGTGGTAAGCCAACTTGTCATAAAGCCTTTGATGAAGCTACCGCCATTTTAGCCGGAGATGCCCTGCAAACCTTGGCTTTTGATATTTTAGCGAATCACAATTTTTCGTCGACAAAAAATGCGTCTAAGTCTCAAATACAAGTAAAACTTTTTCAACTGTTAGTTCGTGCTTCGGGATATCAGGGGATGTGTGGTGGACAGGCGCTTGATTTAGCCGCAACAAATAAAGTCATTCCACTAAGTGAATTAGAAACTTTGCATTCGTTAAAAACTGGTGCCTTGTTAGAAGCCTCGGTAATAATGCCAACTATATGTAGTGAACGCATCACCAATGAGCATAAAGTTTTTCTGAGTGAATATGCCCAACGTGTTGGCTTAGCGTATCAAGTACAAGATGATATTATTGACTTAACCTCGACCGAAGCAGAGTTAGGAAAACCCGTGGGTTCTGATTTAGCGGCCAACAAAAGTACCTACCCTGCACTACTGGGTTTAGAGGGAGCACAAGACAAAGCAGAAAACTTATTACAACAAGCACTTCAAGCTTTGGCTAGATTACCTTACAATACCCAATCTTTAGCAGATTTTGCTACCTTTATTGTTAAGCGCCGCCACTAAACAATATTGGCAGTGCAAAACTTGAAATAAAATAATTATTACCAATAGACAAACTATGACTACAAACCTTGCTGATTACCCACTACTTTCTCAAATTAATACGCCTGAAGAGCTGCGCAATTTTCCAAAAGAGCAATTAACCCGTATTAGTAATGAATTGCGTAGTTATTTACTAAATTCAGTGAGTAAAAGTAGTGGCCACTTTGCATCTGGCTTAGGTACAATTGAGCTAACAGTAGCTCTGCATTATGTTTATAACACGCCATTTGATCATTTGATTTGGGATGTTGGTCATCAGGCATACCCTCATAAGATCCTCACTGGCCGTCGTGACCAGTTACATACCATCAGACAAAAAGATGGCTTACACCCTTTTCCGTGGCGTGAGGAAAGTGTCTATGACGTTTTAAGTGTTGGCCATTCTAGTACTTCAATTTCTGCGGCGTTAGGCTTAGCTGTCGCCGCAGAAAAAGAAGGTGAAAATCGTAAAACTGTCGCCGTTATTGGCGATGGCGCCATGACTGCGGGCATGGCTTTTGAAGCCTTAAATCATGCCGGTGACATTAAGAAAGATATGTTGGTTATCTTAAATGATAATGAAATGTCTATATCACAAAATGTTGGTGCGCTGAATAATCACTTAGCAAAAATGCTCTCTGGCAGTTTCTATGCTGGCTTAAGGGAGGGTGGCAAAAAGATTTTAGGCAGTATCCCACCCATTAAAGAATTAGCTAGTCGTGCTGAAGAACACTTAAAAGGTATGGTTGTACCAAGTACCTTCTTCGAAGAACTTGGTTTTAATTATATAGGCCCTATTGATGGTCATGATGTTAATGGTTTAGTTGATACCATTAAAAATATGCGCAACCTTAAAGGCCCACAGTTGCTACATATTGCCACGAAGAAAGGTAAGGGTTATCAAGCCGCAGAGCAAGATCCAATTAAGTATCATGCAGTACCTAAATTTAATCCACAAGACACCAATTTACCTAAAGCAAAACCTAGTCTACCTACCTATTCAAAAATCTTTGGTGATTGGTTATGTAAAACCGCTGAAGTTGATAGTAAATTAGTAGCCATTACCCCAGCTATGGCTGAGGGCTCAGGTATGGTTGAATTTAGTCAGCGTTTTCCTGATCAGTACTTTGATGTTGCCATAGCAGAGCAACACGCGGTCACCTATGCAGCTGGCCTTGCTATCGGTGGTCAAAAGCCGGTAGTGGCTATTTATTCAAGCTTCTTACAACGTGGTTATGATCAATTCATTCACGATGTCGCCATCCAAAATTTACCGGTTATGTTTGCAATTGACCGTGCCGGTATTGTTGGTGCTGATGGGGCGACCCATCAGGGTGTCTTTGATTTAAGCTTTTTACGTTGCATTCCGAATACCATTATCATGGCCCCTTCGGATGAACGTGAATGTCAGTTAATGCTTAACACTGGCTTTAAACATAATGGCCCAAGCGTTGTCCGTTACCCTCGTGGTAGTGGTACCGGGGCGACACTGCCTAGCGTTGATGAAACCATAGCGCTTGGCAAGGGGGTAACCATCCTTAAAGCACAAGTGCAAAAAGATAAGACTCAAGCAGAAAAAAGTATTGCACTATTGAGTTTCGGCTCTATGTTAGTTCAGGCAAAGAAAGCCGCTATTGAGCTTAATGCCACTTTGGTCGATATGCGTTTTGTTAAACCACTAGATGGAAGCCTAATTGATGAACTCAATGCAAATCATGACTGTTTAGTGACTATTGAAGATAATGCCATTGCCGGTGGTGCTGGCTCTGGGGTCAATGAATATCTACTTGCTCAAGGTAAAGCCGTAAGAATACTTAATATAGGCGTTGCTGATCATTTTGTTAAACATGGCACGCAAGAAGAAGTGCACCATGACTTAGGCTTAGATGCCCCTGGCATTGTCGCTAAGGTGCTCAAGTTTATTAACCTACAAAACCAGTAGTTTAATATGCCAAGACATCTGAGTAAGCTGTATTGGCCTAACAAGTAATAAAAAAGGATAATGAAGTCATTCATTATCCTTTTTTATTAACACTACATATAAAGTTCGGCTTAGTATGGCAATCGCTATAAAGCTCTCTCAATCATAAGTTTGTTACGTCAATTCTGTTTGTTAAGTTATTTTCAAGTGCGGCTTTTTTCTCACGCTGCTGACGTTTTTCACACGGGTTATCACAATTACACTCTTTGTCGATACCAACGCTAGCTAGGCCTCCACAACTTCCTGCTAAGGTTTTATTCTGAAAAATATAACCCACTGCCATCGCAGCACCTACCACAAGGAAAAAACCAAAGGTGATAAAAAAAATCATCATAATACTATGCTCTCAACTTACTTAACTTATTTTAATTTACTTCACTAAAGATCACCAATGCTCAGGACAGGAGTCATTGCTTTAAGTGATATCTGGACATTTTTTACCAAAATAAAAAATTGCTCAGCGTTATACCAATTTCATTAAATCATTGCTCACTTGTGCTGGCTAAAATAGTCCAAAACTACGTTGCTCTCAATTCCAATAGCCTGCTATTGCTCAATCGAGCGCCTTGTCCTGAAATATTTTTCCTATGCACAACAAGACCACAAACTTAATGAAAGTGGTATTACTTCAAATATTGTTTGAATTTTACCGTAAATCGCTCATCAAAGCCATTTTCAGTTTTAGCAATAAATAATGCCGCCACATTATTTTCCACAGCAAAAGCCATGCCTTTTTCCATGCCCATTACCATTAACGAGGTTGATAAACCATCAGCCGTCATGGATGAGGCATGAATGACAGTTACCGAGACTAAATTATGGGTAATGGGTTTGCCGGTATCTGGATCAATAATATGTGAAAAACGTACGCCGTCAGCTTCAAAATAATTTCGGTAATCACCTGAGGTTGCTACAGCATTATCTTTAGGGATGATGACTTGATGAATTTCTCGCTCTTCACCACTAGAATCGAGAATTGGCTTTTCTATTGCGATAGCCCATAACTCGCCGGTATGCTTAAAGCCTCTTAAGCGCATTTCTCCGCCTATTTCTACTAAATAGTTAGTAAATCCATGACTTTCAATTAACTCAGCAACAACATCAACGCCATAGCCTTTGGCAATCGTAGATAAATCTATATACAAGTCAGGGATATTTTTAGATAGTTTGTTGCCCTCTAATGTTAAGTTCTCCAAACCGACACGCTTATGAGTCGTTGCAATTACCTCATCACTAGGTGCAGTTTCAGGACGTTGCTCAGGACCAAAACCCCAAAGGTTAACTAATGGACCAATACTGACATCAAGCTTGCCCTCACTTAAGTTCCATAAGCGAATTGACTCTTTCATCACTCGAGCTAAACCGACACTAATTTCAATCGCATCTGTTGAGCGACTTTTATTAAAACGAGATAATTCAGAGTTAGAAATATAGGTCGACATTTCTTGGTTAACTTGCTTTAGCGCTGCATCAATTTTTTGCGGTAATTTCAGCGCTTGCAACTGCTCTTGTGTTGCCACTATTTTAATATTATACGTAGTGCCCATGGTACGACCTTGCAGTAATACTTCAATTGCATTTGAAGGATTACTCGGGAAACAAGCCGATAGGCTTAACACTAAAACAGTTAATAACAGTAGTTTAAGTTTATTCATAAGGGTTCCAAATTATTATTTATATCGCTATATTCTTAGCTGAAAAATATAGCGATATAAATAACCTATTTACTGTAATCAGTTCTTAAAATAATAAAGACGACCGAAGTCGTCTTTATTCTAAATGTTCATTCGATAATTAATTGTTTAACTTTTAACGCTGAATATTGCCTTTAGTTCGAGAAGGCTGCGCGGAGTTGACGGTAGTCAATGAGCACAGCCGACGACAAAATTAAGGCGATAGGCAAGTTAAAATAAACGATTAGCCGCCGAAGTCATCTAGCATGATATTTTCGTCTTCTACGCCTAAATCTTTAAGCATACCGATAACAGCAGCATTCATCATTGGAGGACCACACATGTAGTACTCACAATCTTCTGGCGCTTCATGATCTTTCAGGTAATTTTCAAAAAGTACATTATGAATAAAACCAGTCATGCCATCCCAGTTATCACCTGGTTGCGGATCAGACAAGGCAACATGCCAGACAAAGTTGTCATTTTCAGCCGCTAGGCCGTTATAATCATCTTCATAGAACATTTCACGTTTAGAGCGTGCACCATACCAGAAACTTATTTTACGCTTAGACTTAAGGCGCTTAAGTTGGTCAAAGATATGAGAACGCATCGGCGCCATACCAGCACCACCACCAATAAAGACCATTTCATTATCAGTTTCTTTAGCGAAGAACTCACCAAAAGGACCTGAAATAGTGACTTTATCACCAGCTTTAAGGCTGAAGATGTACGAAGACATTTTACCCGCTGGTAAATGTAAGCGTCCAGGAGGCGGCGTAGCAATACGCACGTTCAGCATAATAATGCCTTCTTCTTCTGGGTAACTTGCCATTGAATAAGCACGTAAAGTTTCTTCATCAACTTTTGATTCAACATCAAAGAAGCCAAAGTGTTGCCAATCGCCTCGGTACTGTTCATCAATGTCAAAATCTTTATATTTAACATGATGGGCTGGGGCTTCAATTTGAATGTAACCACCTGCTTTAAACGGTACTGATTCGCCATCAGGAATTTTTAATATTAATTCTTTGATGAAGGTTGCTTGGTTATCATTAGAGATAACTTCACATTCCCACTTTTGCACGCCGAAGATTTCATCTTCAACTTCAATAACCATGTCTTGCTTAACCGCAACTTGACAGGCTAAACGACAGCCAGTTTTGGCTTGGCGTTTAGTAATATGGCCTTCTTCGGTTGGTAATATATCACCACCACCTGAATGCACGTCAACACGACATTGACCACAAGTGCCACCGCCGCCACATGCTGAAGGAATAAAAATTCCTTGGTCAGCTAATGCGCCTAATAATTTACCACCAGCAGCCGTTGTTACAGACTTAGATGGGTCGCCATTTATACTTATTACAACGTCACCTGAAGAAACCAACTTTGATTTAGCGAATAAAATCACTACAACCAAAGCTAATACTATCGCGGTAAACATTGATATGCCGAGAATAATTTCCATCGACTTTTCCTTTAATTTTTTTAAAACCTCTAACCTAATTATTAACGAGTAACAAAATTAGGTTGCGTAGTATCGCTGCCAACATAGTAATGGCAGCCATAATGCGTGAGATAAACCGTTACAGGGAAATACCACCGAAAGACAAGAAGCCAAAGGCCATTAATCCAGCAGTAATAAACGTAATACCTAAACCTTTTAATCCGTCTGGCACATCAGAGTATTTCATCTTTTCACGCAAACCAGCCATTAATACGATTGCTAACATCCAACCTACACCTGAGCCAATGCCGTAAACAACACTTTCGCCAAAGGTAAGGTTTTTCGCAACCATAAAGGATACCGCACCAAAAATGGCACAGTTAACAGTAATTAAAGGTAGGAATATGCCAAGTGCCTGATACAAAGCAGGGAAATATTTATCTAAAATCATTTCCAAAATTTGTACTAAGGCAGCAATTACCCCGATAAATGTGATAAATGACAGGAAGCTAAGGTCAATTGATTCTTTCGGATCCGTAATGCCCATTAGGCTATCAAGTGCTCCAGGCGCTAAAATAGCTTGGTAGATAACTTGGTTAGCAGGAACTGCTAAACCTAAGACCACTACCACTGCAACACCTAAGCCAATGGCTGTACTTACTTTCTTAGACACTGCTAAGAATGTACACATACCTAAGAAGAAACTTAGCGCCATATTCTCAATGAAGATGGTTTTAATAAAAATACTTAAATAATGTTCCATAGGTTTAATCCTTCTCTACTTGTTCAGGTTTCCACTGGCGAATTGCCCAGATGATTAAACCAATAATGAAGAATGAACTAAATGGTAAAACCAATAAGCCGTTACCTTGATACCAGCCACCGTTTTGCGTTAACTTAAATATCTCAACACCGAACAGAGTACCAAAACCGAATAATTCACGGAAAAAAGCAACAACCATTAATACTGCGCCGTAACCTAAACCATTACCTATACCGTCTAAGAAACTCACACCTGGCTTTTCTTTCATTGCAAAAGCTTCAGCACGACCCATAACAATACAGTTAGTGATGATCAGACCAATAAATACTGATAACTCTTTCGATAATTGATACGAGAAAGCTTTCAAAACTTGGTCAACCACGATTACTAGTGAGGCAATAATTGCCATTTGCACAATAATCCGCACACTTGATGGTATTTGCTTACGAATAATCGAAATAAACAAGTTAGAGAAAGCCGTAACTAACATTACCGCCAATGACATTACTAGCGCATTTTCCATTGAACTAGTAACAGCAAGCGCAGAACAAACCCCTAATACTTGTAAAGCAATTGGGTTGTTATCGACAACAGGTCCAAAGAGGACTTTTTTAGTATCTGAAGACATTAATCAAGCCCTCCATCTTTAAATTTGCTGATGAAAGGACCATAGCCCTCATCACCTAACCAAAAGTGTAAAGTATGCTCAACGCCATTACTGGTTAATGTCGCACCAGATAGAGCATCAACACCGTGAATGTCACCTTTTTTAGCGCCACCTTTAACGATTTTAATGGCGATATCACCTTGCTCGTTAAACATTTTTTTACCTGGCCATAAGGCTTTCCATCTCGGGTTAAGCACTTCAGCGCCTAATCCAGGGGTTTCCTTAAGTTCAGAGTAAACTACGCTGCTAACGGTATTTAAATCAGCTTCTAAGCCAACAAAACCATACATTAAATCCCATAAGCCCATGCCTAAGATAGGTAAGACAATAGTATTTAATTGACCTTGTTCGTTTTTAACTAAGTAAACAACCGCGCTATTAGCACGACGGTTAATACCCGCCATATCATTTTTAGGTTTTATGCTTTGAGTCACATCACGTGCAGCACTACGTTCATCAAAAGCATTAACATCACCCTCAATAATTGCCCCTGAATCAAGGTCAATCATTTTAGCAACAACATATTTTTCGTAAGTACTTACGATACTTTTATCTTCGCTACCAGCAACTTTTATGTTTTCCGGTTTTAAAGCGACAGCTAATAAATTAGAGGCTTCAAGAATTTTAGTTTGTTTGTCGAGCAATTTGTTAGCCGTTTGTAATGGTTTCAAGCCCACTGCCGCCACTGATACCAGAGCAGCACATACTAAACAAATAATTAAAACAAAGATCAGCGTTCCGGCAACCGTTTCCGTTTTTTTAGTATTAGACATTGCGTGCAAGCCTCCGTTTGATATTGCCTTGTACTACAAAGTAGTCAAACAATGGTGCGAACAAGTTAGCGAATAAAATAGCTAACATCATACCTTCTGGGAATGCCGGGTTAACAACACGAACCAATACCACCATCACGCCAACTAAAGCGCCAAACCAGTATTTACCTGTATTGGTAAACGAAGCAGACACTGGGTCGGTTGCCATAAACATCATACCAAAAGCAAAACCACCAATAACTAAGTGCCAATGCCAAGGCATAGCAAACATAGCATTAGTCTCACTACCAATAACATTGAATAACAACGAGGTAAGTACCATACCGCCAAACACACCTAAGACGATGCGCCATGAAGCAATGCCTTTATATAGGATGTAAGCACCACCTAATAAAATAGCAAATGTTGATACTTCACCGACAGAGCCTGGAATAAAGCCCCAGAAAGCATTCCACCAATCTGCATTCATGGTGTAATCAACCATGCCCGCCGTACCAGCATTAAATGCACTTAACATAGTAGCGCCTGAGAAGCCGTCAACAGCAACCCAAACTGCATCACCTGATATTTGAGCAGGATAAGCAAAGAACAAGAATGCACGACCGGCTAAGGCAGGGTTTAAGAAGTTTTTACCTGTACCACCAAAGATTTCTTTAGCGATAACGATACCAAAAGTAATACCAATGGCTACTTGCCATAATGGAATACTCGCTGGCAAGATAAGGGCGAATAAAATAGAAGAAACGAAGAAACCTTCATTGACTTCATGTTTACGCACTGCAGCAAAAAGAACTTCCCAGAAACCACCTACAGCAAACGTTACCGCGTAGATAGGTAGAAAGAAACAAGCACCATAAAGCATCATGCTAAACGTATCAGAACTGGCCGTTAGTGTACCACCAAGCAAGGTAAATAAATCAACCTGCCAAGATTGTGGTAAAGCATAACCTGCCGCTAATGCGTCAACAGCTTGATAACCAATGTTATACATACCAAAGAACATAGCAGGGAAAACCGCAAGCCATACTGTGATCATGATACGTTTTAAGTCGATGCTGTCACGAAGATGCGTTTTACCTTTGTTCACATAACCTGGTGTGAACAAACCGGTAGCTACAGCTTCATAAAGTGCAAACCATTTCTCATGTTTGCCGCCTTTTTCAAAATGCGGTTCAATGTCTTCAATAAACTTTTTCAAGCCCATGACTAACCTTCCTTTTCGATTGTGGTTAGGCAATCACGAAGAATTACACCGTAATCTGTTTTGCCTGGACAAACAAATGTACACAGTGCTAAATCTTCTTCGTCTAGCTCTAAGGCACCTAATTGTTGCGCGCCATCGGTATCACCAGAGCAAATATCGCGTAAAAACAAGGTAGGTAAAATATCTAATGGCATAACACGTTCAAAGTTACCAATAGGTACCATGGCACGTGAACTACCGTTAGTGGTAGTGGTCATGTTAAATAACTTACTCGGGAAGAAATGCGATAAATAAGCGCGTGTTACTGAGAATTTATTAGAGCCTGGGTACATATAACCAATAAACTCTTTTTCTCGACCTTCAAGAATTAAAGATATTTGTACGTTATAACGACCTAAGTAACCGTGAACAGCTGTTGCCGTTGAACCCATTAATAATGAGCCCGAAACAACACGCAACTCACCATCAATAGTTTCACCTGCTGATAATTCAGCAGTGCTAGCACCTAGAACCGTACGTACTAAACGTGGGTTAGTAGCAGCTGGGCCGGCAAGTGAAATAACACGGTTATTGTCAAGTTCACCGGTGGTAAATAACTTGGCAACGGCGATAACGTCTTGATAACCAACGTGCCAAACAAATCTGTCGGCGCTTGCTGATTTCAAGAAGTGAATATGCGTACCTACAAGACCTGCAGGGTGCTTACCAGCAAACTCAGTTACTGTTGCATTGTCATCTACTGGGATATTTGCCCCAGGAGCCTTGCTAACAAAAACTTCACCGTCAGTTAAGCGAGATAAAATAGTTAAACCATTTTTAAATGCTTCACTTTGTTCATTAATGATGACTTCTGGATTTGCAGCTAGTGGATTGGTATCCATGGCGCTAACAAAAATCGCAGCAGGTGCACTATCAATCGCAGGTACTTTGCTGAATGGGCGAGTTCTAAATGCTGTCCATAAACCTGAATCAACTAGGTTCTTAACAACGTCTTCGCGTGCTAGAGAAGCAAATTCAGTTGCTGGATAAGCGGTAAACGTTTCTTGATCAGAGCCATCTATATCGATAACAACTGATTGTAAAACACGTTTTTCACCACGGTTAATTTCTTTAACAACACCGGCAGCTTGAGCTGTGAATTTAACGCCAGGATTTTTTTTATCTTCAAAAATCGCTTGACCTTTTTTAACGCGATCACCCACTTTAACAAACATGGTTGGACGCATACCCACAAACTCTTCACCGAGTGTTGCAACGGTTTTGATGGACGGACCATCATGGATTACCTGCTCGGGAATGCCTTTTACAGGAACATCCAAGCCTTTTTTTATTGTAATCATAAACACTTGCACTACTTTTGATGGGAGTATAAAAATCAGTTCGTTAGTTTATCTAATGAATATCGCAGTTTTCAAACCATACAGAATGGAATAAACACCTAAATATCAATTAGATAAAATTAAAGTCACCAATTTCAGTGTATTTCAGTGAAGAATTAATTTTAGCGTTGCCACTAAAGAAAAATACCCACTGGCTCTAAGTTAAAATTTTCTGGCGCGATAGTACCATAAAATGGCCTTTTTATTCTACGGGCATTCAACATTTTTCATTACAATTTAGTCTATTAATATGCTTTTTGCCTAGCTTTAGCAGATAATTTAACCTAGCTATTAACATTAAAGGGTATTTATCGCTTTGAAAGCTAACAAAGCCTACTTGTGGCATCTATTGGGACTTTTATTTTGTCCAAGTAAAACAGCGCTTAAATTGGGGTTTTTGTGGGGATACTAGGTAGGAAATTAGAGTAGATTATGCCTGCTTTAAGCCGGCATAATCTACTGATGAGCCATATAAACATTAATTACGGTATTAGTACTTACGTCGCGTTAAGAGGATTTTTTTAAATAACGGTAACTATTAATACTGATCATCAACACGCTTACCGCTAGCAGAGCTTGAAATACGCCATTAAAAACTAGCGGTGTCATATTGCTAGATGCCATATGGGTAGCAAAAATAATAGTACCGATAAATGCTATGAGCATTATCCACACCACAATATTACTGTGATCTTTTTCTGCTCTCCAAGCCATTAACATTATTGATATTGTGAGCAGACAAAAGACCAATAAAATCGATATTAAATTAATATAAACTTTAAAATTCATATGGCCGAAAACCTTAGCGGTCACAGCCAACAATACCGCTATAAAGCCGTACAATAGCACTTGATTAGAGATGACATAAGCTAGTAAAGCCCGTGAAAAAACCTTTTCAGAGCTAAAGCGGGGCAATATGGCAAGCCGTGCTAAGTAGCTTTTCTTATTTTGAACAATTTGAAATAACGTTATGCTTCCTGTACCTATTATCATTACGGGAATAAGGGTCACCAAGGGGGTAAAAAATTGGCGATAGCTTTCATCGATTACTAGCCCTAAAATACAAATAAGTGCTATTCCTACAGACCACAAAATATAAGCATTTAAGCCAAATGAGTTGACACTTTGACAACTTATCGCTATTAACTGTCGATTTGATAGTGCTGTTGCCTTACCCTGCTTATTAATCAATTTCCGGTAATAATCAAAATTACTGTTTGCCCACCACTGAGATACTTTTGTTCTTTCATTAAAAGGAATACTCTCTTGTACTGCGAGTGTTTGTCCCATACTGACATTCATCATCGCTAAAATTTTACTAACATGGTGTTGGTTACCGCGGTAATTAACCAATTTATTCAATAATAAATATCCCCAACCACCAATCAAAGGCAATAACCATGCTAAAGCGTAAAAAAGTTTACCTTTATTAAAGGGGATATCAAATAGCGCTAGCAGTAATGGTATTAATATAAAGAGCCAAATAAAAATCTGATATTTGGGCTGATAAATCATCGCAACAAAAACGAATGTCGCCAACATTGATATTGAAATAAATGCCAACCATGTCACGACATCCGGTAAGATTAGTAACGTCGGTAATAAGCTGATAATAAATAGTACTTGTAGGTTCTGCTTTAATTTATGTGAAAAATCAGGCAACAGAATAGACATTTTACTGTGCGTTAATAGCGGTAATCGAGTTGCTACCATGAGATAAAACAAGAAGTTACTAAAAGTAATTAAAGTGAATAGTATGTCTTCTCGAGTATCATCATTCATGGTAAGGCGGAACACTAGGGCTAGGCTCCATAATAAGACGATGAATACTTTCGCTAACCAACCGTGTAATAAAATAGCAGTCATTATGCTGTTAACTCCAAGAAAATATCTTCCAGACCCATCGGGTTAATGGTTACTTCTACTGCTTGATTTTGCATCTGTGTTAACCATGCTTTATCAAGTTTAGAGACAATGCCATATTGTCCTTTTGCGAATTTACTGCCACGAAGCAAGTTAGGTATGGTTATATTTTGCTCTTCCTTACAATGCACGGTTAATTGCACAACATTTTCTTTGGTAGCATCTAGGTCATTGAAGTAACAAATCTGGCCTTTATCTAAAATAGCGACTTTATTGGCAATACGTTCAAGATCTGAAGTAATATGGGTTGAAAATATCACCGTGATATCCTCATCACTGACTAAAGTTAAAATTTCTTTTAGGAAATCTCTTCGCCCAGCAGGGTCTAAGGCTGCGGCTGGCTCATCAAAAATCAATAACTTCGGCATTGGCGCCAGTGCTAAAATAATAAGCACACGCTGAACTTGGCCTGGTGATAATTCTGCCATTTTCTTAGTTATGTCAATTTCCCATCTGCCAATGAGATCTGTTACCTTTTCGTCTGACCAAGTAGGATAAAACTGCTTTCTAAAATTGATTAGATCCCTGACAGACAACCAAGATATTTCATCATTTTCTTGTGGCACGTAACCAATAAGGGCTTTGCTCTGCGTTGTTAGTTGCTTATGCGGCTCTCCAAAAATAGTGATTGTGCCACTGTCCACTTCATTCATATTTAATAAGCTTTTTAATAACGTTGATTTACCCGCGCCATTCTTCCCTAACAAACCGACTACATCTCCTTGCTGTATTTTCCAGTTAACGCCAGTTAAAACTTGTTGTTTTTTATATGATTTCGTTAAGTTTTCAATATTAATAATAGTGGTCATACCCTATTCCTTGGTTGCGTTAGTGCTCAGTTATTTAACTACTTTCGATTAATTATTTGGATAATTTCTTGCTGACTTATGCCCATATGGTGAGCTTGAGACAGTAACTCACCAATCATGACCTCTATTATGCTTAACTTATCTTGTTGTAAAGTCTCCTCGTCACGCTGATTAACAATCATGCCTTTCCCACGAAGTCGCGTTAAATAACCGCGTTCCTCTAATAAACCATAGGCCTTAGAGACCGTCATGGGGTTAACATCTAAGTCACTAGCCACTTGTCTAACTGAAGGTAATTGTTGTCCGACGGGAAAATAGCCATTGAGCACCATTCGCTCCACTTGGCTATATAGTTGTTTGTAAATAGGGATGCCTGAACTGGCAGAGATAATAAATTGTTCCATGAGATAGCAGCTCAAATTCTAGTGTATCAATACAATAATACACTGATACGATATTTTCAATGCTTTTATTTATTATGAATAGTTAAAATGGCATTACCGTTGTTATAAACGCATAAAAACACAACTAAATATCAATTAAAGCCAAGAGGATAATTGCACATCAAGTTGTATGCTCTTGTTTCTGAGGAAGTTTACTAACCAGTACTATTTCTCCACTCTTTACGCTATCAATCAAATTAAAGTTACCAATACGGTCAAAATTACTGAGATCAAAATGATCTCCCGCTGAGATTCCTGCCCAGCTATATTTGCCACTGTGGAGAAACGAATGCTACTATCATCAGACTGTTCGTTAAAGCTATAGACTAACTCAAAGGGCTTATTTATATTTTTTAAGTACAGCCCTTCAGTAGTCGACAACCACAACCTTAAATAGCTATCAATAAACATAGTATCCACAGAGCCATGACTCGATTTTATCTCTGACTTTTCAGTGAATGTAATATGCTTTATTTCATTTTTTTGTATATTAAATTCATACAAGCCACTAGCACTACCAATCAATAACTTATCGTCATATTCAAGTATTTCACTGATATAATCACTTGCTCCTCTTAGGCCACTTTTATCAAGCAAGCTAAAAGCAATAAAGTCATTCGTTTCAGGCTGTAGTTTATTCAGACCACCATTTTTGGTGCCAATCCAAATATTGCCATTACTTTATTGTTTTATAGTGGTTATTGCATTGTCAGACAATGAATTAAACTGACCTTTTTTATGCTGAAAGTGTCGGATTAATCCCATCCTATCATTGAGATGAATCACACCACTTGTTTCAGTGCCTAGCCAAATATCACCAGAATTATCGATTAAAATCGACGATATAGACTTTTCATGTATGCTACTGGGAAAGTATTGTGTAAGATCCTTTAGATGGAAGTTATGATCATCTAAAGCAAGAAAATGTAATTTACCCCGCCTGCTGCCTAACCAAATACTGCCATGTTGATCACTCATCAAAGCAGAATAAGCGGCATACCCTAATGTTGAAAATTCCGGGTATTCGTCCTTCAGGTAGTGAAATTTTTAGGTAGAAAAATCGAAATAGGCTACGCCATTAAGTGTTCCTAACCAAAAAGTACTTTGCTGATTTTTCATTATAGAGACTATGGTCTGCGGCCCATTTTTTTGCTGTGCACCACTGTCCTGGTAAAATCGCTTGAACTTATTGTTGGTAATATCAAGTGAGTTTAAGCCTCCGCCCCAAGTACCAATCCATAGCTTTTGATTATTTTCATCAAACAATAATGACTGAATGACATTACTTGATAGTGTGTTGTTATTTGTCGCGCTATTTTTATAAGAAGTTACTTGCTGGCTTCGCTCATTTAACTTGATAACACCATTATCTCTCGTGGCAATCCATAATTCATCTTCATTTCCTTCTACCAAGTCACGTAAGTACAACGAAGAAGCGTTATCGCTATTATCAAGTGGTATTCGTTGGAAGTTATTTTGAAGGGCATTAAACTTATTCAAGCCCCCCTGATGTGGCAATATAGAGCTCCCCCTGTTTAGAAAGTAATAACTTACGAATATTATTATGACTTAAGCTATGCTGATTATCTTTTTCATATTGAAATAACCTGATTTTTTGATTGATATTCGCCAGCTTTACTAGGCCTTTATTTCGTGACCCAAACCATAAGTTTTTATTATTGTCCTGAATAATGGACCAAACCTCCAATTGCTCTAAATCTTAATTAGTACTCTTAAACTCGTAACCATCATAACGTAAGACTCCGCCAGACGTACCCAACCAAATGAAGCCTTGGTGATCTTGAAACATAGTATATATGGCTAAGTTCTCAATTTGTAACGCCCCCAGAGGACTTTGAACATGATATTCGCTAGGTATTGACATTTTATCGGGAAAGCTAGCCTGTGCAGGTTGCCACAGGGTAAGTAGCAAAAGCAGCGAGTGGACAAGGAAATTTTTAACTAACATTAGGCTAAATTCTCACCCTTAATTAAGCACTTTTTGGACGACATTAATTAAGTAAAGTATAAGGGCGGTATTATTGCAATATCACTAATAATCAAATAGCAAAAAGGGGGAAGAAATTTATTGGAATGGGTATTAGACATAAAAAAGCAGCAAAATATTGCTGCTTTACATTTTACCAGTAGGTCTATGCCTAGCTACATAAAGTTGTACGAGTTAACAACTCGCCTTGTTAAGCCTGAAAAATGGCTTCAATTGATAAATTTTGCTGTGATAAAATATCACGTAGTCGTTTTAATGCTTCCACCTGAATTTGACGAACACGCTCTCGCGTTAAACCAATTTCACAGCCGACATCTTCTAGGGTAGCGGCTTCATAGCCAAGTAAGCCAAATCGTCTTGCTAATACTTCTCTTTGCTTAGTATTAAGCTCATTCAACCAATGGATAATATTATTACTCATGTCCTGTGATTGTAAGTCTCTTTCTGGACCGGAACTTTTTTCATCTGCGATAACATCAAGTAAAGCTTTATCTGAATCTCCTGCAAAGGGTGTATCGACAGAAGCAATGCGTTCATTTAATCGCAACATTTTATTGACATCAGCGACGGGTCTATCAAGGTGTATGGCTATATCTTCGGCGGTGGGTTCGTGATCAAGTTTTTGAATTAATTCACGTGAAGCGCGTAAATATATATTAAGCTCTTTGACTACATGAATAGGCAGTCGAATAGTACGGGTTTGATTCATTATTGCCCGTTCAATGGTTTGACGTATCCACCAAGTCGCGTATGTTGAGAAGCGAAAGCCACGCTCTGGATCGAATTTTTCAACAGCTCTAATTAAACCTAAATTACCTTCTTCAATTAGATCTAACAGCGGTAAGCCTCGATTATTATAACGCCTGGCTATCTTCACCACTAAACGGAGATTACTCTCTATCATGCGTTTTCGTGACGTTTCATCCCCTTTTAGGGACAGGCGTGAGAAATATACTTCTTCTTCAGCGGTTAATAATGGCGAAAAGCCTATCTCGCTTAAATAAATCTGCGTAGCGTCTAAATTTGACGGTGCGTCTTCCTTTGATTCGACTGCATTTTCTTCTTTTTGTAATGTGACCATGCCATTCTCCCAAATTTGCAAAGCTTATTTTAATATTTAAATATTCACGGTAACTCCGATTTTTTAGTTTTATCTTAGGTTTATTATTTATTGTTATTATTGTTTAGGTAAATATTTTAAAGGGTCAACCGACTTACCTCGAAAACGTACTTCAAAATGCAACATAACTTTATTAGCATCCGTGTCTCCCATAGTCGCTATAACATCACCGGCGTTTATGAACTGTTGCTCTTTAACAAGAATATGATCGTTATGAGCATAGGCGCTGAGGTAGTCATCATTATGCTTTATGATAATGAGTTTACCATAGCCCCGAAGAGCATTACCTGCGTAAACAACCTTTCCCTTCGCCGAAGATTTAATTTTTGTCCCTCGACGACCGGTAATATCAATGCCTTTATTACCTTGTACGCGACTCGAAAAGTACTCAACCACTTTCCCTTTAACA
Organism: Colwellia piezophila ATCC BAA-637; assembly: GCF_000378625.1. Taxonomy (GTDB): domain Bacteria; phylum Pseudomonadota; class Gammaproteobacteria; order Enterobacterales; family Alteromonadaceae; genus Colwellia; species Colwellia piezophila. The sequence continues at coordinate 32,567 of NZ_KB905161.1, forward strand.
GGCCACTGCCACTGGCTAATTTTCTGTGAAAAACTTTCCGTTGCCAATGTGGATTTTCCGTATGATTTTCGAGTGTTTACATTTTCACCATACGCCTGCTTTTTAGTAGATGCAAGTGTATTTTTTATATCGTTTTTAGTATTGTGAGTAGAGTTTTTAGTCGGTTTTTTATGCACAAGCTTGTTCTTACTTGCTTGCGGTGATTTTTTACTCTTCGGAGCAACTAAAAGTAATTTTTGTCCTGGATGGATTACATAAGGTGATGAGATTTTATTGAGTTGCGCTATTTTCCTAACATCATTATTCGAACGCCAAGCAATAGAAAAAAGAGTCTCCCCTTTCTTTACCGTGTATTGAGGAGAATTAATGCTATCTTTATTTCGCTCACCTAACACACTTATACTTGATACCGGTGCAGGACTATTCCTACTGCTACAAGAGAAAAGTACAGTACCGAATAAAAAGTAAGCAAATGTGTATTTTGCAATATGAATAAAACTCAAAGGAACTCTTCTCACTGCTTCTCTTTGCGAAAGGTAACTATTTATAAACATAAGAAGCATTGTAATTCACTTAACGTAAGGCAAAATAGCCAACAACAATAACACCAACAAAACCCCAGCCTAACACATCAACCCATTGACGAATCTTTTGTTCCATAGCACTACCACCCCATTTTATCAGGCCGGCCACAAGGAAGAAGCGCATACCTCGGCCTATAGCTGAGGCAATAAAAAACGGTAAAAATGCCATATGTAAAAAGCCAGCACTGACCGTGAATAACTTATAAGGTATTGGCGAGAAGCCAGCAATAAAGACCACCCAAACGCCCCAATCATTAAACCAATTAATTGCGATGTTAAATCTATCTTGATAACCAAATTCAGTAATAATAGGCTGAATCCACGGTTCAAACATCATATAGCCAAGCCAATAACCAACTGCACCACCTAAAATAGAAGCGATAGTAGTTAAACTCGCGTAATACCACGCTTTTTGTGGCTTAGCCAATACCATAGGTGCGAGTAACACATCAGGTGGAATAGGAAAAAATATGGACTCAGCAAAGGTTAAGACCGCCAAAAAACGTGGCGCAAACTGATGTTCAGCCCAGCGTAAAGTCCATTGATAAAGGCTAGAAAATATTTTCACTACAATAAATCTCCGGGTACTAAAGGTACAAAGCGTACTGCTTCTATTTGTTGTTCATTAAAATCATCTCCGTGACGAGTGATAATTTTTAAAATTTGAGTTTTGTCACCTACTGGAATAATTAAGCGTCCACCATCAGCAAGCTGCGCTAATAAAGCAGGGGGTACACTAACGGGTGCAGCAGTAACAATAATAGCCTCAAAAGGCCCTTTACTTTGCCAACCTTGCCATCCATCGCCATGCTTCATCGCCACGTTGTGCAAATCCATCGAACGCAAGCAACGCTTTGCTTGCCATTGAAACGCCTTAATACGCTCCACAGAGTAAACTTTATCCGTCAGTTGCGCCAAAATTGAGGTTTGGTAACCAGAGCCAGTCCCTATTTCTAATATATTTTTAGGCCTACCTGCTGAAAGTAATAATTCAGACATCCTAGCTACGATGTAGGGCTGTGAAATAGTTTGCCCTTGGCCAATAGGTAGTGCGGTATTGTCATAGGCTTTATGTGCCAGAATTTCTGGGACAAAAATATGCCGAGGAGACTGAGCAATTGCTTGTAATACATCAGGATTACTTATGCCTTCACTTTGCAGTTTTTGCGCTAATAATTCTCCACTGCGTTTTGATTTTCCAGCTATACGATTAGACATCATAAAAATACATCTCGATTTAATCTGATAAGTTGAGCTCACTGAGCCAGCATTTAATATTTTCAATACTTCGATGAGCAGTCATATCGACAGTCAACGGTGTTACCGAAGCATAGCCATTGGCAACAGCATGGAAGTCTGTACCCTCGCCGCCATCTAACTCCTGACCTAACAAGCCATACCAATAAATATCACGCTGCCATGGGTCTTGCATTTTTTGCATGCTTTCCGCTTTGTGGCGATGACCCAAACGCGTTACTTTTATTCCTTTTAGCTCTGCTAAAGGAATATTGGGCACATTGATATTTAAAATTTGATCTGCGGGTAATGGATGGGTTCGTAAACGTTGGATAATTTTTGCAGTCACCACGGCAGCCGTTTGATAGTGCTGCTCGTTTTTACCCGCTAAAGATACCGCTATAGCGGGCATGCCCATATGACGACCTTCAGTTGCCGCCGCGACAGTGCCTGAATATAAGGTATCATCACCTAAGTTAGCGCCTTTATTAATACCCGCAACCACTAAATCACAATCGGTATAAAGCTGACTAAGTCCTAAATGCACTGAATCGGTCGGTGTGCCATTAACCGAGGTAAAACCATTATCTAACTGCTGGGTTCGCAACGGATTGAGTAATGTTAAAGAGTTACTAGCACCGCTACAGTTTCTATCTGGCGCTACGACATTGACGGTAAAGTGCTTATTCAGTTCATCAAAAAGTATTTTGATGCCTAAGGCGTGTACACCGTCGTCGTTACTTAATAATATCTTCATTTTATCGGGTGAAATATGCTTATCCATTACTTGTAACTGGCGCTATTGGGGCTAAACTAGCGCTTGTTTGCCTTTTATCAATACGGGTGGTCATATCTCGGTAAGTTAACAGTTCACGTAAAATGGTTGTTGCATAACTGCCTGCGGGTAGAAAAAAACTCACTTTTACGGTGTTACTTTCGGTTTGATCTGGCAATAACTCAATATTGGTATCACTGATAGTTAAGCGAATGCGGCGTCGTTCCTGCTTCAAGCCAAAGCGAGGCAGCCCTTGGCAAAACGCGTCATGCTCTTCGGCTATTTTCTGCTCGAGCAGAAGCGGTTCATTGCTAGTCATTAACTCACCTGCACCCCACATTGGCGCAGTAATATCAATATCTTTATCAATAAAACGCTGCTTAATAAGGCTATCGATTTCATCAAGATGAAAGACCGATTGTGTGCCAGCTAGCATCAATACATCCCCTACTGCGACCTTATCAAAACACTGCTGCTTAATACGCTCATTGATGACTGCATTAAAAATATGAGAACGCGCTGCTGATAGATACATACCGCGTTTTTTCTTATCTTTAACCTTTTGACCAGAGAATAAAGCTAAGGCTCGCTCTATATTGCCGCCACCAATGCCAAAACGTTGTTCGCCAAAATAATTAGGAACGCCATGCTCAACTATCTTTTGCCAGCGTTCTGTCAATGCTTTAATAGCCGTGACATCACGTAAGATAATATCAAATCGATTACCCGTTAATGCGCCAGTGCGTAATTTTTTATTATGTCGTTTATATGATAAAACCTCTACGCCTTCGATATTCAAATCAGCTAAGTTATATTCCTGTTTCCCCGGAACATGCACACCAAACCACTGTTCTGTAACAGCAAAGCGATCTTTTAAACCTGCGTACGATACTAGCTGCTCTTTTACTTCGAAATACTTAGCTAGCTCTCGAGCGACAAACAAGGTATTAGCGCCTGTTTTTCTAATATGGACGAATAAATGCTCACCTTCACCACAAGGCAAAAAGGGTAATTGCTCAAAAACTTTAAAGTCGGTTATCTGGCTACGTAATGAACCGCTGGACTCTGGTTTTCCGTGTAAATAAGCTTGTTCTGTTAACATATATTCATCTTCTTCTAATGCTGTGGTGAGCCCGTTTGAGCGAGTAAAAACTAAATGTTTTGAATTTCTTCCATTGGCGGAAGTGGTTGTTCTATTGCCATTAACAGAACGACTGCATGTACCGAGATACCTTCTTTTCGTCCGGTATAACCCAATTTTTCAGTGGTCGTGGCTTTGACGTTTACTTGTTCCATACTTGTTTGTAAATCTTCACTTAAACAAGCTCGCATCGCTAATAAATGTGGCGCCATTTTGGGGGCTTGGGCAACAATAGTGATATCGGTATTACCAATTTCAAACCCTTTTTCAATCATGAGTGAAACCACATGACGCAATAAAATTCGGCTCGAAATATTTTCATATTGGCCATCGGTGTCAGGGAAGTGATTACCAATATCCGCTAAACAAAGCGCACCTAAAATGGCATCACACAGTGCATGAATAGCAACATCACCGTCTGAATGGGCGATAAAGCCCTGCTCAAAAGGGATTTTAACCCCACCAAGAACGATAGGCCCTTGGCCGCCAAACTTATGTACATCAAAACCATGACCTATACGCATTTTATCGTCCTTTTATCTAGCGAGTCGATTGTTTATTTAGGTAAAACTCAGCTAATGCCAAATCATCCGGGTGAGTAATCTTAATATTTTCACAACTTGCCGATACCAGTAAACTTTCAAGGCCGGCATATTCAATGGCAGACGCTTCATCGGTAATGCTGCCCCCGTGTTCGATTGCCGATTCGATAGCATTAGTTAGCTCTGAGGTTTTATAGAGTTGCGGGGTCAAGGCATGCCATAATTGCTCTCTATCAACAGTATTTTTAATAACGTTATTACCCGCTTTTTTAGCCACACCACGTTTCATGGTATCTCGAACGGGTGTCGCTAAAATACCACCACAGTCATTTTCTAGGCATTGGCTTATGAGTCTATCGATATCTTGATGTGTCACACAGGGCCGGGCTGCATCATGCACTAAAACCCAAGGGTATGCTTGTACATCAACTGCCTTTAGGCCACTCAATACAGAATCTACCCGTTCAGCGCCTCCTTTTACCCGAATAATATCTTTATGTTGAGCTAAGCTAGATTCACTAAAATACTGATCGTGCTCACCTAACGCTAAAATAACGCGAGTAATCAAAGGGTGGCTTAACAACCTCATCACAGTATGGTGCAGAATACTTTCATTATTAATACGTAAGTATTGTTTCGGGCAATTGGCTTGCATTCTTTTACCCACACCCGCAGCCGGTACAATAACAATAAATTTTTGTGTAAATGTCATTAAAAACTAACCTTGGTTGTCATTGCGATAACTATTAAAACCAGCACTATTCTCTTTTGGAATCAGACGAAAAAAAGTTTCACCTTCTTTAATCATACCTAGCTCATTTCGAGCCCGCTCTTCTATGGCTTCAAGCCCTAATTTTAAATCATCGGTATCTGCATAGAGTAATTTATTACGTTGTTGCAGTTTTTCATTCGCATTGAGTTGGCGTACAACATTTTCTTGCAAGATTAGATAATCAGGCACACTATTTTTACCAAACCAAAGTCGGTATTGTAGTAACACTAAAAATATTAGCAAAATAGCTGTAAATACGCGCATAGTAACCTAAATAAAGAACAAAAATGCAGAGGATATTGCGGTTATTATACCTAAGTAAAGGCAGAGTTAAATAGCCAAAGGCTTTTTGAAGTTTTGCCAATTAATTGAACAAGATAGTAATAGCTCTCGCAAGCTAGGGACTATGGGGAGTTGCTTGCTATTACCTTGCCATGAATGACCCGCACAAGCTGATGCCATGATCCTTTTATTTGGCTTAAGTAAGCGTTTATTTAATCCTGGTTGCTTGTTGGTAAATTCATTAGCGTTTAATGAAAACCAACCACCGACATTAGTGCGCAATCTCTGTTTTTCTAAATCTATACGATCAATACAATCAATAATGATGTGATCAGCCAATAATACCGGTACAACTAAACCGACATCAATATTACCCTGCAAGTACCATGAAAAAGCACGTTCCAGCTCTAGTTGTGTTTCCTGCCCCGTTAACGGTAATTTACTGCTTTGTTTTGTTGACCAACTAGCATTCTGATTATCTAACTGCAGCGGCGATGCCCCTTGTGCCATAACTTGCGTCATAGCATGGGCAGTTCTATTAATATAATAAGACACGCTTTTCAAGCGCGCCTGCACAGCCTCAACACGGGTGAAATTACCTTTAGCAATAAGGTTAATTTCACGTTGATAAAGAGCATTACATAATTCAGCAAAGTCCCCTGCTTCAGTATGTGTTTGCCATAAGCTAGACTGTGTCATAGGCGCAAGATTAACTCGTTATAGGTATTCCAGTATTAAACAACAAGCGGAGTAACCAGCACCAAAAGAGCATAATACGCTTTTATCACCGGCGACCAAGTTTTGCTTATTTTTATGTAAAGCAATGATACAGCCGGCTGAGCTAGTATTGGCATACTCATCTAATATAATAGGGGCTTCACTGCTCTTAGGCTCTCTTCCCAGCACTTTTTTAGCAATGAAATTATTCATATTTATATTGGCTTGATGTAAATATAAGCGCTTAATATCGTCAGCACCCAGACCCATTTTTGCCATTTCGCTAGTAATTAAATTAGAGACCATAGGCAATACTTCTTTAAAAACTTTTCGCCCTTGTTGGATAAAAAGTTTATCAACGTCATCAACATTGTCTGGGCTACATTTATTCATATAACCAATATTACTGCGTATATTATTAGAAAATTGGGTAATGGGTTGCTCACTGATGATTTTAAAAACATGCTCACCATTGGCTGTACTCTCATCCTCGATAATAGAAGCGGTAGCTACGTCGCCAAAAATAAAATGACTGTCACGATCACGGTAATTAATTTGTGGTGATAATATTTCAGGGTTGATCACCAACACTGTTTTTGCTGTGCCACTGCGAATAGCATTGGCGGCATTGATAATCCCAAAAGTTGCTGCCGAGCAAGCGACCAGCATATCAAAACCCCAACCACCACAACCAAGAGCATGTTGTATTTCAATAGCAATAGCAGGATAAGAGCGCTGAGTATATGCACAGGCAACAATAACAAGGTCAATATCTGCAGGGGTTTTATTGGCGGCTTTCATGGCTTCTTTAGCTGCCGCAACGCCTATTTCTGCCTGCATAGAAAGTTGTTCATTATCACGCTCCTTAAAACGGGGCGTCATAACATCAACATTTAGAATATCATCTTTCGCCATGACATAGCGGCTTTTGATACCTGAAGCTTTTTCAATAAAAGCACTATCTGAGGGAGATAATGCTGTCACTTTACCCGCACTAATTTCTTGCGCGTGAGTGGCATTAAATTTTTCGACGTATTGATTAAAACAGTGTACTAATTCATCATTTGAGATGCTCTGCGAAGGAGTATACAAACCCGTTCCGCTAATCACAACAGCCATATTAGGTCTCTCAATAAAAAGGGATAAAACACTGGTAGTTATAGTTGCAACTACCTATTTAACAGCAAGTATACTGGTATGACCATGTGATTACCACAAACTCAGTAAAGCAGTAAAGTTCTCCAACACCTTACCCTACTTACTTGTTTATAATACTAATACTACACCACAATACTCCCATTAAAATTCTTTATTCCAAAAGAGATCTGCTAACCAATCAGCACGATAAAGGGCTAAGCGCTTAACGCTCGGTATTCCAACTAAACAGGTAAGCCCCCAACAGTAAAAATAAGCTACTCATCACCAACAAAGCATTAATATGAAAACTAATATCACTCAGTGAGGCCCCCTCTGTTATAACCGCTCTAGCGCCCGCAACTAAATGGGTAAGAGGCATAAAGTTAGCAAAAATTTTCAGCGCCTCAGGCGCCCCTTCTAAACTGAACCAAACGCCTGAGAGCATCATCATAGGCCAAGATGTTAAATTCAATAAACCACCAATAAGCTCCTCACTTTTACTGCGACTTGCGACTAATAAGCCGAGACTAATTAAACAAAATGCCCCTAGTGCTCCAATGATAAATAAATCGATATAGCTTCCTAGCATGAAGAAGTCGAAAAAGAGATTACAGCCACTATAAACGACCGTAGACATAAACATCACTATAAATAAGCGTGATAATAATTGCGCTGAAACAAATTCAAAAGCTGATAATGGTGTTGCTTTTAAGCGTTTAAGTACCGAGTTTTTTCGGTAGCGGACAATGACATAGCCGACACCAAATAGGCAACTAAACATCATATTCATACCTAAAATCCCTGGAAGTACCCAATCTACATAACGAATACTCTGACCACTACTTTGTAAACGAGTAAAATCTGATGGTTGAGCTAGTGGTTGACCGAGGAATATTTTTTCGGCTAAATAACTTTTTGATGACTCTTCATTGACCCAATAACGCTCAGTACTATAATCCACAACCAAATCGAGGCTATGACGGCTAAGTTTTTCTTTAGCGAGTTCGAGGTCGCTATAGTCGATAAAGTCAATAAAACGTATTTTCTTGAGCGTTACTTGCGCCTGACTTTCGCTGTGCTCTTGACCAGCAAGTAAACCTATTTTATAGGCTGAACGGCCCTCACCAGAAAAAATAAATGAAAAACCGACCAAAAGTAAAACGGGGAAAAATAAATTCCAGCCAAGGGATGACTTATCGCGAAAAAACTCAATATTACGCGCTTTAAAAACGGCAATAAAACGTTTGAAATTCATATTAATTCCTACTATATATAGCGTTAAGCTATGCCTTTAAAACTAGACCTACGGACCTATGCCTATAGACCTGAGCTTATAAACCTAAGTCTGAAGAGAGTGACCGGTAAGTTTTAAAAATAAATCATCAAGGTTCGCGGATTTTACATGTAAGCCATCAAGAGAAACCCCCTGTTTCATCAATAGCGATAGTGTTTGTTCCACATTTTTGCTGGTGATCTCGATTCGATCAGCTAATTTATGCCAACCCTGCTCTGTTACTAGCTCACTAGGCACCTGTGCCTGGGGCAGATAGATATAAACATCGTCAAAATGTTTCGCTAATAAATGCTGTGGTGTGCCCGCTGCAATTATTTTACCTTTATCCATAATGACAATATCATCACATAATTTCTCTGCTTCATCCATATAGTGAGTCGTTAAGATAATGGTTTTATTTTGTGCTTTGATGTTGGTAATTAATTGCCAAAAATTTCGTCTCGCATGGGGGTCTAGGCCAGTCGTTGGCTCATCAAGGAAGATGATTTTAGGATCATTTATCAAGGCTAAGGCCAGTAACAAGCGTTGCCTCTGTCCACCTGATAGCAAACGGTTATCTCGATCTAAAAATTCATTTAAATCACACAATTCAATCAATTGATCTTGTGATAGGGTATTTTCATAAAAAGAGGCGAATAAATTAAGGGTTTCTTTAACGGTTAAAAAGTCTTGTAAGGCGGTATTTTGGAACTGAATACCAATCTGTTGAGACATTTGAGCATCAACGGGCTGACCTTGATAAAGCACCTGTCCCGAAGTGGCACTGATAATACCCTCCATAATTTCTATGGTGGTCGTTTTACCTGCGCCATTTGGACCGAGCAAACCAAAGCAATGGCCTTGCTCAACCTCAAAGCTCACCTTATCAACCGCGCAAATATCTTTATACTGCTTGCACAGTGACTGCACGCTAACCGCTGCGCTCATTAACTCGCTCCTTGTTGGTCGATGTCTATTCATACTGTACTACTCAAGGCGTTTAGTAAAATTAAATCACATTTAGTTTTACTAACGTTACTAAAATCAACTAATGGTAATGATTATCATTTGTGTTATTGAGTTTCTTTGTTTATGCTTAAGAAAAACATGAGGGGGGTGAGATGGCTTTTATAACCGTTAACAATGCCGACAAAGTACAGGTAGAGATCTCAAGTAATTTACTTACTTGTTTACTCAATTCAGGTTTACTTCATTGTGGTGACTGTAAGTGTTTAAATGCAAATGCTAAAGCGGTCATTTGGCATAATTTACTTGCTAATAGCACCTATATTGATGGTAGTGATGGAGATAAAAAATTATGTGCCTAACCGCATCAAAAGAGTTCACTTATATGGATAAGTGGTGATACCAATTCCAATAAATTTCTTCCCACTCAGCGAGAGTTAAAAGGCTTAGAGGCAAGGCATTGATTGCAGATAATGGTTATTCAGGAGAATAAGCTCAGGATAATATGCTCCTGCATTATCTAATATGGAACTTCCTGTACCGTCTGCATTCTCTAAGAACACCATCCATGTAGCGTCCTTATCAAAAACAATAACGCAGCATATAAGGCTTTACCTTTTATTAGGTACTCGCCCTCCGGGAGCTTTCCAGCGATTCGATAACCGCACAGAATTCCTTTAATATAGAGTGACTATATGCAAAAAAATTCTATTTGTTCTCAAAACGCTGGCAAGCTCTGAGTGGGAACTAACTTAATGGACTTGGTATTAGTTATGTTGCTAACCACTTATAAGAACAATCCAAGTCCGGCTTAGCACAAACTATCAGCTTCTATTTGAATAAGTTGCTGCAGAACGATGATTTCGATTCCTGCGGTGTTATACGCTGTGATTATATCCCTATGCAACGCTATTGGCACTGGCATGCAGTAAGGGGGGAACTCATTAATAGCTGCTTTAGTCCTTTAGCACCTGCAGCCGCCAAGTAATATAGTCTTTAATATGTTGGTTCAGCATCTTCTTGCCTGTTAAGGCATATAATTGACAGACGGTGTCACTATCATGTTTTTGTATCAAGCGGGCAATAAGCACTAAAGACTGCTGAATTTGAGCTGTAGAGCAAGGTTTTTCATGAGTTAGCAGGTCATGTTTGAGCCATTGATACAGACTATAACAACAACTACTATATAAACGCTCTCCTCGTGCATACGCATGGACACTCTCGATATCAGTAGCAGACAACTCAGCGATAAATTCCTTAGCACTTTGTTGCAATAACAAATGCACAAGTTTACTGGTTAGCGTTTTATATTCTTCTAACAGTAAATAATCAAAGCTACGGTAAAAGTCCTTCTTAAATTGCCGCTGCCTTTGTTCTCCAATCTCATTTGTGCCTTTAATCACTAGAGCTGAATGCTCCCCACTGGCTTTATCTTTAGTAAAGCCTATACGCACCATAGTAAAACCGGCTTTAAACCAAAATGATAACAGCTGCTCATTAACACCAAAACTAGCGCCAACAAAATCAGCATTCTGCTTTATCGCTAGTTGCTGGATTTTATCTATAAAATGTAAGCCAATGCCTCGCTGTTGTATTTGTGGATGCACAGCAATGCGCATAATGCGTAAATAAGAATAATCAAATGCTTGTTCAAAGCCACAATGACTTAATAAGGATTGTGGCAAAAAGTGATTGCGCAAACGGCGTTGCGAATTTTTTATCGCCCTGACATCAGCCTCATTAACACCATAACGGTTGCCCTCATTCATTAACAAGGCAACAGCGATGACTTCGAGGTGATTGTTGTTTTTATAAAAAAGACCGGCCAGTTGTACCTGTGGGTTATCTAATAACAACTGCAAATCGCTCGGCTTGGTTTGATAATGTGCTGTCACCAAAATAGCAAAAACTTGCCTTAATAGCCTTTCATCCCCAACAAGATCTGTGGCGGTAATCACTTTAAAGACCGTGGCATTAATATTTAAGGTCGTTGCCGATGCACTACTTTTATCTTCCAGTAAATCACCTAATGTCGGTAACTCAGCATTTAACAAACAAGCATCAAATACTAGCTGCTCAAGAGGATCGTTTTCTCGCCAACGTACCGGTTGTTTAATATGTAAACTGCGCCACTGTGGGCATAACTTGCTCAGCGTGCGTTGAAACTTTAAGGTAAAGCCTCGCCCCGCCCCCTCATACCCATGGACAGTACTGGAGAAAACCATTCGGTGATAGCAGCTAAGTAATTTTTCAAGTAAATACACAGGAATAGCCGCCGCTTCATCAACCAAAACAAGATTAACTTTAACTGGCTGCTTTAACAGTTGATCAACGGCGATGAATTCAAGACAGGCTTTACCCAAAGTAAAAGTATTGCCTCGTTGCTCAGCACTAGGCAAGCTATGACTTAACTGTCTAAAGAAAACCGTCAAAGCTTGAATATCTGGTGCGGTAATAACAATGTTAAATACACCGTTTTCATTTGCTTGTAATAATTTCGCACAAGCAATAGCCAATGCTGATGATTTACCCCTGCCTCGATCCGCCGTTAAAACTAAGGGCCTGTTCCTATGACCGGTAACGACCTTAACAATGGCTTGTACCGCACTGTATTGCTCAGCACTAACGCAAGCCAAAGGAAAGTGTGGCATCACCCGCTCGGGCACGTTATCGGTAATACTAATTTTTGGCGACTGTGTTTGAGATTGGCAGATTACCGCATGAATAGGCATTGACTGGATTAATGAAAACAGCCGGCTCAAAAAAAGGCTTTCTTGGCTCTTAGTCTTTATTGACGGTATGATCAGGAAAAAAATACCGCCGGCAACTAGGGTTCCCGATAAGGCAGCAAACGCATCAATATTAAACTGGCTATCGGAAAAAATTATCAGCTGACTTTCACTACCTAACTTATCTCTGTAACGTTTTTTCTGCACAGTTGCTGGAAATACTTGGCTATCACCATAGATAAGACAATGGTCTCCGACCAAAGCTGTTTGAGCAAGGCCTTTAGGATCAGCGCCCAAACTAGCGTTCACCCCGTCAATAGATTGCAATAATGACCGCGCCCAAAGTTCACTTCCCGATAAAACTACAAGACGACGCTCATTTCGTAGTGATGCTTGCTTAGCGTATCCTTTAATCCAAGGAGTGAAGAGTTGAACTTGCATAGGTTATTAGCATCCTGAAATAAGCATTAAGGGAAATAACACCAAGTTTATCAAGTATTTTAAATAAAAAAATAAAAATTAACCTCGATTTTTTATACTTTTAACTCCTATACTGGATAAAATCATAAATGAACTATGGTTATTTTGTATAGTTTGATCTACGTCAATATAAGTAAACGAACAAGGGATTAAAATTAATCCTAAATATAGCTTACCTTAATCATAAACTTTCGAGAGCATTATGAATCAAGCAACATCTCCTGAACAACAAAAAAAGCATGAGCGAAATACCTTTATCTTTTTAGCGGTATTTCTAGCGCCAATTCTATCGGTAATTATTGTTGCAGGCTTTGGCTTTGCCGTATGGATCAGCCAGATATTTTTTGGTCCACCAAGCGCTTAGCCCCTTGTTCACTGAAAAGGCTAAAACTGTGGAACGCTTAGCAGACCCCTCAAGAAGACGTTTTTTTCGCGGCCGTGTTAAAACTAAACAAGAACTGCGCTTACCTTGGGTGATTAACGAGGCTGTTTTCACCTCAGGTTGCACACAATGCCAAGACTGCATTAGCAGTTGTGAAAGCAATATTATTGTTAAAGATGAAGATGGCTTTCCAAAGATCGATTTCAGCTTAGGTGAGTGTACCTTTTGTAATAAATGTATCGAAACCTGTGAACAACCACTTTTTTCAGGCTCTTTCACTGAAGAAAACATAATCAACAATAGCGAAAAAGCTTGGCCTGTCACATTAGAAATCAGTGATAAGTGTTTAGCTAAAAATAACATCTATTGTCAAAGTTGCCGTGATGAATGCGAAACCAGCGTAATTAAATTTAATTACCTCAATTCAAGCATTCCACAGCCAAGTTTAGATGACGTTGATTGTAGTCAGTGCGGTGCTTGTATCAGCGTTTGCCCGCAAAGCGCAATAGCATTCAAATTCGATCCAACAGTAAAATAACCTATATCACGAGTAATTATGACACAAAATAGCGACACTCGACCTTCTGAATACCATGTAGCCAGCTTAGTTGCCTCTTGTATATTGAAAGATGTTGAAGCGGTAAAAAAAGCAATTACTGAAGTTGATGACACCGAAATTCACGCGACCAGTGCAGAAGGAAAAATAGTTTTCACTATCGAAGGCACCAGTTATAAAGATATTGATAAAAAGATAGATATTATAAGAGTCCATACTGGCATCCTCAATTTATCACCGGTATATCATCAAGTCCTAGATGAAGACCAAGAGAGGAAGCTTGCAGAAAGTGATAAAGCCGATGCATTAAGCTATCAAATCAAATAATACCAGCAAATCAGTTTTATAAAAAATCATAGAAAATATAACCATTTATTTAAAATCGAATCAAAATAAGCAAAAGGAAGGTGACACGATGACATTTAATCGCCGAGAATTTATTAAAGCAAATGCAATTGCTGCAGCCGCAGCTGTTGCCGGGGTGTCTGTTCCTGCAATAGCCTCAAACTTAATTACCAGCTCTGATATTACCAAACTAAAGTGGGATAAAGCCCCTTGTCGTTTTTGTGGTACTGGCTGTAGTGTGAATGTTGGTGTGATGGATGGCAAAGTTGTTGCTACCCATGGCGATATCAAATCACCGGTAAATAAAGGCCTTAACTGTGTTAAAGGTTACTTCCTTTCAAAAATCATGTACGGCAAAGATAGATTAACAACGCCACTACTTCGTATGACCAACGGCAAGTACGATAAAGAAGGTGAATTTGCGCCAGTTTCTTGGGATCAAGCGTTTGATGTTATGGCTGAAAAAGCCAAAGAGACCTTAAAAAAGGATGGCCCAACAGCAGTTGGTATGTTTGGCTCAGGTCAATGGACTGTACAAGAAGGTTATGCTGCAGTTAAGTTAATGAAAGCAGGCTTTCGTTCAAACAACATAGACCCTAACGCTCGTCATTGTATGGCTTCAGCTGTAGGTGGTTTTATGCGTACCTTTGGCATCGACGAACCTATGGGTTGTTACGATGATTTAGAAGCTGCTGATGCCTTTGTATTATGGGGCTCAAACATGGCCGAAATGCATCCTATTTTATGGACACGTTTAACCGATCGCCGTTTAAGCTCACCTCATGTAAAAGTTGCCGTATTATCTACTTTTGAGCATAGAAGTTTTGATCTAGCGGATAATGGCATGATTTTCACGCCTCAAACTGATTTAGCTATTTTAAACTACATTGCCCATTATATTATTAGCACAGGCAGGGTTAACAAAGATTTTGTTAGCAAGCACACTAACTTTAGATTAGGTGAAACGGATATTGGTTATGGTTTACGTCCAGAACATCCATTAGAGCAAGCAGCTAAGAACAATGGCAAAACCGCCGGTAGTTCTACGCCTATTGATTTTGAAGAATATGCTAAATTTGTTAGTACTTACACGGTTGAATATACCTCAAAATTATCAGGTGTACCTGAGCATAAATTAGAAGCCTTAGCTGAGTTATATGCCGATCCAAAAATCAAAGTAACCTCTTTCTGGACTATGGGTTTTAACCAACATACCCGTGGAGTTTGGGCTAATAACTTAGTTTATAATATTCACTTATTAACCGGAAAAATTTCAACACCGGGTAACAGCCCGTTTTCATTAACTGGTCAACCTTCAGCTTGTGGTACGGCACGTGAAGTCGGAACATTCTCACACCGGTTACCGGCAGATATGGTGGTTACCAACCCTAAACATCGCGCCACCGCTGAAAAAATATGGGATTTACCTGAAGGCACTATTCCTGCTAAACCCGGCTACCACGCTGTTTTACAAAACCGTATGCTTAAAGACGGCAAACTAAATTTCTATTGGGTGCAGTGTAATAACAACATGCAAGCCGCTGCTAACATCAACGAAGAAGGTTATCCTGGTTACCGTAACCCTAAAAACTTTATTGTCGTTTCAGACCCGTACCCAACGGTTACCGCACAAGCAGCTGATTTAATTTTACCGACCGCTATGTGGGTAGAAAAAGAAGGAGTTTACGGCAACGCAGAGCGTCGTACTCAGTCTTGGTATCAAATGGTTGAAGCACCGACCGGCGCTAAATCAGATTTATGGCAGTTAGTTGAGTTTTCAAAACGTTTTGCCATTGAAGATGTTTGGCCAGAAGAGCTTATTGCTAAAAAACCAGACGTGCGCGGTAAAACTTTATATGACGTACTCTATAAAGATTCGTCTGTTGGTAAGTTCTCCCTTGATGAAGTTCCTGAAGATCGCTTAAATGACGAGTCTCGTCATTTTGGTTTCTATATCCAAAAAGGCTTATTTGAAGAATATGCAACCTTTGGTCGAGGTCATGCTCATGATTTAGCACCTTATGATAGATATCATAAAGAGCGTGGTTTACGCTGGCCGGTAGTTAACGGTAAAGAAACTAAATGGCGCTTTAAAGAGGGTTCTGATCCTTACGTTAAAGCGGGTAGTGGCTGGGATTTTTATGGTCACAAAGACGGTCGTGCAAGAATTTTTGCTCTCCCTTATGAGCCACCGGCAGAGTCACCCGATGAAGAATATGACTTATGGTTATCAACAGGTCGTGTTTTAGAACATTGGCATTCAGGTTCAATGACACAACGTGTTCCTGAGTTATATAAAGCTATGCCTGATGCCCTGGTTTATATGCATCCTGATGATGCTAAAAAACGCAACATGCGCCGTGGTGATTTAGTTAAGCTTATTTCTCGACGTGGTGAAGTACAAACCCGCGTAGAAACTAGAGGCCGTAACAAACCACCTATAGGTTTAGTGTATATGCCTTGGTTTGATGCCAGCCGTTTAGTTAACAAAGTCACTTTAGATGCCACAGATCCGTTATCGAAACAAACTGATTTCAAAAAATGTGCTATCAAAATTGTTAAAGTTTAGGAGTCTACAATGAAAAATTTTAACCTAGCAGTCATTGCCAGTTTATTGGTACTAGCAGTATCACCAATTATGTACTCGCTAAACGCCAATGCGGCGGATAAAGAAACGGTTAACTCTGTGGCTACACTCAGGGATGCTACCCCTATCGATGTGCAAAAAGAGCCTAACCGTATCCCTAAAGTAATCAATAAGGATATCAAAAAAGCACGTAATTATCCGATGCAGCCACCGGTTATCCCTCATACTACCCGCAGTTATGAGGTGAACAAATATAACAACAAGTGTATGTCATGTCATTCTCGTCAACGTACAGAGAAATCACAGGCACCTATGGTAAGTGTGACTCACTTTATGAATCGAGATGGTAATTTCTTAGCAGAAATATCACCGCGTCGTTACTTTTGTAACCAGTGTCATGTTACCCAACTTGATGCAGAGCCTTTAGTAGAAAATACCTTCATTGATATGCACAGCTTAATGAAACAAAAAACAGCTAACGCTAAAGAACACTAGGAGTAGCCATGAAAAAATTATTAATGCATATGAGTTTGGCAAAACACAAAATGTCATCAAATCAGACTAAAGAACACCAGGAGTAGCCATGAAAAAATTATTAATGCATACGAGCCTGGCAGAACAAAAAATGTCATCAAATCAGACTAAAGAACACCAGGAGTAGCCATGAAAAAATTATTAATGATTGGCTGGAAAACGCTCATGAAACCGAGTGGTTATTACAGCCTAGGAGCTTTGGTTATCGGTGGTTTTGTTGCGGGTGTTATTTTCTGGGGTGGTTTTAATACCGCGCTTGAATTTACTAATACTGAAGAGTTTTGTATTTCCTGTCATTCAATGGAAAGCAACTCCTATGAAGAGCTGAAAACCACTATCCATTTTAGCAACCGCTCAGGCGTGCGCGCTACTTGCCCTGATTGTCATGTGCCACATAAATGGACCAACAAAATAGCCGCTAAAATTCGCGCTTCAAAAGATGTATGGGGTTGGCTTTTTGGTACTGTTAATACTCGCGAGAAGTTCTTAGTACATCGAAGAAGTTTAGCCGAAAACGAGTGGCGTAGACTGAAAGCAAACGACTCTTTAGAGTGTCGTAACTGTCACAACTTTGATTATATGGACTTTACTGAGCAAAGTGACCGTGCTGCATATCAACACTCTACAGCCTTAGCCAGCGGTGAGAAAACCTGTATAGACTGTCATAAAGGTATTGCCCATCAATTACCCGATATGAAAGGTGTTGAAGGTTGGTAATCTCCTTATAAGCAGAATATCAATAATATAAATACAACCAGTGCTTGCCACTGGTTTTTTTATTGTCTAGCCGTTAAAACCTGCAGCCAAAAAAATTAAAAACCGCATGGTGGAATATTAACTCTCTACGGATAATTATCGCTAAGCCTAAGAAAACGCTATAAAAACAATAACCTTAAAATTAAATCAATATTTTCAATACCTTAACTTTATAAAGTTTTATTTTTAAGCTGGTGTACTATTTTTAGCGATTTATTATCAAACCTTATTGAAAATAGCTATTATCTTACCTATCTTAAACCCTACAGATAAAAATATTACGACCCATAATTATTAAAGGTAGAGCAATGGTAAGCGATATTGACGATAATTTTCTCGACCAAGAAAGTGCTAGTAACGAAAGTGATAGTAACTTAGATGAAAGTTATGATAATAATGCTCTAAAGGCAATATCACTGGCTGAAAAAAGTGCTCAAGAGCAAGCTCAAAAAAACCTATTAGCACGAAAACGCATTGATGAATTAAAAGAAAAAAAGCGCCTTAAAGACTTACTTGATGACAGTGAGGATTGGTAAGTCCGACATAATTAAAGCCCACAATCCTGTAACCTTGGTATACCCTTGATATAACTTTGCAATAACTTCATTTAGGCATAGAATAACCCTCTGTTTTCAATCTCATTTACTTTAAAATATTATGACGTTATTTGAAAAACTGCGCTGCCTATTGACCTTCGGTCAAGGCGTTGCATTATCACTTCCCGAAATATCTACCGACACAAGCCCTAGCCAATTATTTGAGCAATGGTTTACTGATGCCAAAAAGTCTGGAATATTACTGCCAGAAGCCATGTCTGTTAGTAGCTGCAACGCCGACGGTCAGCCAAGCTCACGTATGGTATTACTAAAAAACTATGATGAAGACGGTTTTGTATTTTTTACCAATTATGCTAGCCGGAAAAGCCATGAGCTTATTGAAAATGATAAGGTTGCCTTACTATTTCATTGGAACGTACTACAAAGACAAATTCGTATTGAAGGAACGGTGGAAAAAGTATCAGAGCAAGAATCCGCTGACTATTTTCATAGCCGTGATAGAGGCAGCCAAATAGGCGCTTGGGCCTCTAAGCAAAGTCAGAAACTCAAATATGATGATGAGCTTAAAGAGCGTATGAGTCATTACCAGAACAAGTTTTCAAAGGGCGAAGTTCCGTACCCTGAATTTTGGGGTGGATGGCGCGTTAAACCCCATGCCATTGAATTTTGGCAAGGCCGAGCCAATCGTTTACATGATAGAATATGTTTTGAAAAACAGAATGAACTATGGACACAACATAAGTTACACCCCTAAGGGATAATAAATACTCAGGGGGGCAATATTTAAATCCCCCCACGTTTTGTGATAATACGGCTAAGACTTAGGTGTTGGGATCAGACTAGGTTTTTTGCATTGTGGTCTATTACCCGTTTGATAATATTTCATCGACACCGGTAAATGTGCGGTTAATTGTTTAATACGCGTTTCATTAGATGGATGGGTTGACATAAATTCAGCTGGAGCATCTTTACTCAGTTTCGCCATATTTTGCCAAAGTTTAATGCTGGCACTCGGTTCAAAGCCCGAACGAGCCATTAGGTCTTGGCCAACGATATCCGCTTCACTTTCATGAGCTCGACCATATGGCATGATCACGCCGTATTGTAACCCGACACCTAGCCCAGCCATCCATAAACCTTTATTCTCTACATCTGTCATAGCAACAGCTGTTGTTGCCGCGGCCATGCCCATATTTTTCAGTTTGTTAGCTGATAACCGTTCATTAGAGTGATGCTCGATAACATGACCAACTTCATGGCCAATAATAGCGCCTAATTGATCTTGGTTTTCAGTAACTTTTAAAATGCCCGTATAAACACCAATTTTACCGCCTGGTAAGGCAAAGGCATTCACTTGTGGGGAATCGAAAACAACAACCTCCCAATTACCTTTATGAACGGATTTAGGTACGTTTTTGGTAATGGCGTTGGCAACACATTGCACAAAGTCGTTGATTGCCTTATCTGTACTAATCGGGGTTTTCGTTTTCATCTCTTCGAATGAAGCAGCCCCCATTTTATCAAGCTCGCTATCTGAAAATAGCATCACTTGTGTGCGACCAGTGCTCGAACTTGTACAGGCAGTAAGCGCAATTAATGCGCTAAGCATAATGAGGGGACGTTTCATGGCTGACTTAATTAATCCTTAAATGATAAGTGGGCCTATATTATGATGATGACTAACAAGATGCTAGTCGGTTACACTTTTTAGTTATTATAATCACCGCAACTTTTTAATAGAGTAATACCCGTATCATTAAGTTTGTGATCTTGTTGTGCATAGGGATAATACATCAGGGCAAGGCGCTCGATTGAGCAATAGCTGGCTATTGGGATTGAGATCAACGCAGACATGACGTATTTCACCCCCACAAGTGGGCAATAATTTAAGGAGATTGGTATCAATAATCAGACATAAAAAAACCGAGCAAGGCTCGGTTTTTAATCAGTGTAATTTGTTAGGGTACTTTAGCAGCTTAACCCACTAGCGCCAATAACACCCCAGCGGCAACAGCAGAGCCTAGCACACCCGCCACATTAGGCCCCATAGCATGCATAAGTAAGAAGTTATGCGGATTAGCTTCTAAGCCAACCTTATTTGCCACACGTGCTGCCATAGGTACGGCAGAGACACCAGCAGCGCCAATAAGTGGATTAATAGGGATTTTAGAGAACTTATTCATGGTTTTTGCCATGATTACCCCTGAAGCAGTACCAATGGAGAAAGCCACTGCGCCTAACCCTAAAATACCTAAGGTTTCGACATTTAAGAATGCTTCAGCACTTAACTTGGAACCAACACCTAGACCTAAGAATATAGTGGTAATATTAATAAGCTCATTTTGCGCGGTGGAACTTAAACGATCAACCACACCCGACTCTCGCATTAAGTTTCCTAAACAAAACATACCGACCAAGGGTGTTGCTGCAGGTAAAAAGAAAATAGTCATTAACAAGACACCTAATGGAAAAATAATTTTTTCTATTTTAGTGACTGATCTGAGTTGCGCCATTTCAATTTTACGTTCATCTAACGTGGTTAATGCTCTCATGATTGGCGGTTGGATAATGGGTACCAAAGCCATATAAGAATAAGCGGCTACCGCAATTGCGCCTAATAAATCAGGTGCTAATTTTGAAGCAAGAAATATTGCCGTTGGCCCATCTGCGCCACCAATAATGGCAATAGCTGAAGCATCTTTAAGGGTAAACTCTATACCTGGGACGTAGTTTAGTGCGATGGCGCCAAACAAGGTAGCAAAAATACCGAACTGCGCTGCTGCGCCTAAAAGCAAGGTTTTAGGATTAGCGATCAGGGCACCAAAGTCCGTCATCGCACCAACACCCATAAAGATAATGAGTGGGAAAATTCCCGTATCAATACCGGCATAGTAGATATAATGCAATAAACCACCGACTTCTGAAAAGCCTGATACTGGGATATTGGTTAAAATAGCACCAAAGCCCATTGGTAATAATAATAATGGCTCAAAGTTTCGCGCAATAGCTAAATAAAGCAGGCCGCAGCCCACTAACATCATCACTACTTGCCCTATCTCAAAATTTGCTAAGCCAGTTGAAAGCCATAATTTAGTTAATGAATCCATGATAACTCCTATGAAAAACTAAGCAAGGCATCACCAACGGCAACTGAGTCACCTTCTTTGGTAAATAACGAGACAATTTCCCCGGCAGTTACTGCGCGAATCTCAGTTTCCATTTTCATTGCTTCCATAATAATCACGACTTCATCCGCTTCCACATGGTCGCCTTCTCTAACCAAAACTTTAAAGATATTACCCGCTAATGGTGCGTTTAATGTCTCTTCAGCAGAAATTGAAGCGGATTGTTTCATGGCATCATCACCGGCAGGATGCGTTATCGCATCGATAGAACCGCCCGGTGCAACTACAACATCGTAAACCTTGCCATCAACACTAACCGCATAGTTTTCAGGTGGGGTCGCTGAGTTTGCTTCATTGACTACCTTACTTGCTTTATTTGCTTTAGTCGGGATGGGTTCAAAAGCCGCAGGGTTGTTTCGATTTTCTAAGAATTTCAACCCAATTTGAGGGAATAAAGCATAGGTTAATACATCGTCAATACTTTCATCGGCTAGCTTGATATTTTTTTCTTTTGCTAAGATTTGTAGTTCTTCAGTAAGCTTATCAATCTCAGGGTTTAACAAGTCCGCAGGACGACAGGTAATGACTTCTTTACCATTTAAAACACGTGCTTGTAGTTCCGCATCAACTGGGGCCGCTGTAGCGCCGTATTCACCTTTTAACACCCCTGCAGTTTCTTTTGTTATAGATTTATAACGCTCACCCGTTAATATATTGAGAACTGCTTGCGTACCAACAATTTGAGAAGTTGGTGTAACTAATGGGATATAACCTAAGTCTTTACGAACTTTTGGTATCTCAATTAATACTTCATCAAACTTATCTGCTGCGCCTTGTTCTTTTAACTGGTTTTCCATATTTGTTAACATGCCACCAGGTACTTGCGCTGTTAATATGCGGGCATCAACACCTTTTAAGCTGCCTTCAAATTCGGCATATTTCTCTCTAACATCACGAAAATATGCCGCCACCTCGGCCATTTTTTCAATGTTGAGTCCAGAAGCCCTTGGAGTGCCTTCGACTATCGCGGCAATGGTTTCCGTGGGTGAATGGCCGTAAGTCATACTCATTGACGAGATGGAAGTGTCGATAACATCAATATCGCAATCAATAGCTTTCATTTGTGTGGCAACACTTAAGCCTGTTGTCGCATGGCAATGCAAAGCGATAGGCAAAGCAACAGTTTCTTTTAATTTACCAATCAACTCAGCGGCATCGTATGGCTTTAACAAGCCTGACATATCTTTAATACACAGAGAGTGTGCGCCCATATCTTCAATCTGTTTGGCCATCGTTAACCAACCTTGGAGATTATGGACCGGGCTTTCGGTATAACTCAATGTACCCTGGGCATGAGCACCTACCTTAACGGCGGCTTTAATTGAGGTTTGAAGGTTGCGGACATCATTCATCGCATCAAAAATACGAAAAACATCAACACCATTAATGTGAGCACGCTCAACAAATTTTTCTACCACATCATCAGCATAATGGCGGTAGCCAAGAATATTTTGACCACGGAATAACATTTGCTGTTTGGTGTTAGGCATCGCCTTTTTAAGGGCACGAATTCTCTCCCACGGATCTTCACCGAGGTAACGGATACATGAATCAAACGTAGCACCGCCCCAAGATTCAATGGACCAATAGCCAACCTCATCAAGTGTTGCAGCAATAGGCAGCATGTCTGCTAATCGAAGCCTAGTGGCCAGAATTGATTGATGTCCGTCTCTTAAGACAACTTCGGTGATACCTAATGGCTTAGTCATGTTTATGCCCTTTTAGCAAA
Source organism: Colwellia piezophila ATCC BAA-637 (assembly GCF_000378625.1). Taxonomy (GTDB): domain Bacteria; phylum Pseudomonadota; class Gammaproteobacteria; order Enterobacterales; family Alteromonadaceae; genus Colwellia; species Colwellia piezophila. Next base: position 55,832 of record NZ_KB905161.1, read on the forward strand.
ATTTTTAATTATATTGGTGAAGCAAAATTTCAATTTTTATCAAGTTTATTTGTCTTTGCCATGCTGAGTGCGATAACGTTTCACCGCGCCACTAATGGCCGCAACAACAGCAGGTGATATCTCACCGTGAGGTTTAGAATGGCTTTTACTTTTCCGATTAGTACGTGATAGCGGTGCGACAATAGGGTCTGGAAACTTGATCGCCAATCTTGCCAGTACGGTATTAATAAAAATAATTAGCATGCTTAAAAATACAAATACAAAAACCATACCTGCTAACATTAAAGTGCCCGCTTCAAAAAACTGCTGTTGCATATTGTCCATAATTTATTCTCGTTCAAATTCATTGTAACTTCTTGTAATTAGAATAATCACTCCAATAACTAAAAAGCAAACACTTTCCACGAGTTTCACAAAAATAAACTACCGTCAAGACCCAAATCGGTAAATATTCAGCTAAAAAACCATTATATTCACACTATTTTGTATACATTAAATATTGTATACAACATCAAGGCTATGAATACAGAGTATCAGCAAAAGATAAGCGACAACTTTATACAATATACAACGGCAATTAAAACATTCATGATTCTCAATTTTTATGTATATTTATACCAAAGCCTAGGTAATAGAATACCAAATATACAATAATTTATGTAAGACCTTAGCCATAGATTTTTCCCACCCCATAGTCATTCAATAACCCATAACCTAGATAACGCCACTTAAAGTGTACGACAACAAGACAAGCACTCCCCTCAGCACAATAGTGAACTTATCCTTGATAAATGGCGTATCCATTAAGGTGAAGTTTGTCGGTTATATTTAACAGCCAACAAGAATCGAATCTTTTTTTTAAGATAGTGAGGGCTAGCTCATAGTAGTAGCTGTTATCTTCAACGAGGCCTATTCAGAGCATTCTCAGCGCCCCTTACTAGCTTTGAGTATATGACAGGCACAAAGGAGAGTATTTCATCGTAGGGCGCTTTCTATTTAACATAAGGCTACCTGCTGAGCTGGAATTATCTTGTTAAATTTTATTACTACTCTAAAACGAAAAAAGCCCTACCTATTAAGGTAGGCTTGGTATGTGGTGGGCGTAACAGGGGTCGAACCTGAGACCGTTTTACTTAATAAGGATAATCTTCGTAGGCCGCTCTCTATATAACGCTTTCTATATAACATAAGGCTGAGCTCAGCTGCATTTATCTTGCTACATTTTATCCTGACGCTAAAACGAAAAAGCCCGACCTAATTAGATGGGGCTTTCGATGTGGTGGGCGCGGCAGACATCTACCTACAAGAGAAACCTGCGACCGAAAGGGATTCAGTTTCGTAGCCAGCTTTCTATATAGATAAGCCTATCCAGCTGAGCTACACACACCACATACTTTAATTAATTTGTAGATATCCAGAAACGAAAAAGCCCCACCTAATTAGATGGGGCTTTCGATGTGGTGGGCGCGGCAGGAGTCGAACCTGCGACCGCCTGGTTCGTAGCCAGGTACTCTATCCAGCTGAGCTACGCGCCCAAAATAAACTATTTTTAATATCTTAGTCTAAAGATAGCGAACTTTCGTTCTACACAACCATTATTTATCCTAAGAAGAATAATGGCGGAGAGGGAGGGATTCGAACCCTCGATCCGGCTACAAACCAGATACTCCCTTAGCAGGGGAGCGCCTTCGGCCACTCGGCCACCTCTCCAATAGGTACAAATAATGAGGAAATCTAAAAAATATCTTTATAAAACCTCAAAACAGCAACTCTTCATTATTTTACCACTTGAAAGAAGTGGTGGGCGCGGCAGGAGTCGAAGCCTTTGCTTGAACAGCGCTTGGTTCGTATTCCTACAAAAACATCCATCTTCATTATTTTACCACTTGAAAGAAGTGGTGGGCGCGGCAGGAGTCG
>NZ_KB905161.1:58243-496156 GCF_000378625.1 Colwellia piezophila ATCC BAA-637
AAGTGGTGGGCGCGGCAGGAGTCGAACCTGCGACCGCCTGGTTCGTAGCCAGGTACTCTATCCAGCTGAGCTACGCGCCCACGATATGAAAACTTATTTATCCAGCCTTAACATAAGCTGCTCTTTATTTTAACAATCCTACCAATAAAGGAAAGAGTATTAGAATCTTTGCATAAAAAAACCTAGCAGAAGCTAGGTTTTCATATCTACCTAAGTAGAAAAGTGGTGGGCGCGGCAGGAGTCGAACCTGCGACCGCCTGGTTCGTAGCCAGGTACTCTATCCAGCTGAGCTACGCGCCCACGTTATGAAATTTATTTATCCAGCCTTAACATAAGCTGCCTTCATTATTTTAGCACTTGAAGAAAGTGGTGGGCGCGGCAGGAGTCGAACCTGCGACCGCCTGGTTCGTAGCCAGGTACTCTATCCAGCTGAGCTACGCGCCCTCATGAACTATTTTTTATATCTTAGTCTAAAGATAGCGAACTTGCGTTCTACACAACCATTATTCTTCATAAGAAGGAAATGGCGGAGAGCGAGAGATTCGAACTCTCGAACGGATTTAAAGCCGTTACTCCCTTAGCAGGGGAGCGCCTTCGGCCACTCGGCCAGCTCTCCATTTTCTTTTACTTCTTTATTATTGAGTACTAATGTGCATTAAAATACACATTAGATAAGAACCCTCTATCCGGCTACAAACCAGATACTCCCTTATCAGGTGAGCGTCTTAGGCCAATTGGCCACCTCTCCAATGGGTGCGAATAATAAGGGATTCTAAAAATAAGTCAAACATTTTTTAGTATTAATTTAGTATTAATCGCTGTTTGCTGACAATTCCGTCAAATATGTTATTTATTAATCATTTTCTATTCGAAAGGCATAAAAAAACACCGCCTTAGCGGTGTTTTTTAACTGTTATATAAGCTTTTATATAGAGGATAATTGTCCAAATGAGCTAATAATCTTCAGAATCTAAAGCTATTTATTAGACTTTGTTGCCTGAAACTTCAGTATCACCTTTTTCGGCTTGAATACGCATGTAAATTTCTTCACGATGTACTGAGATTTCTTTTGGCGCATTAACACCTATTCTTACCTGATTTCCCTTAACGCCTAAAACAGTTACGGTGACTTCATCACCGATCATTAATGTTTCACCTACGCGTCGTGTTAATATAAGCATATTTTCTTCCTTATCCTTTAAAGTGTGATCACTAAATAAATATATATAAGCTAGTAATATATTAGAATTAGTTACTTTTTAATCCATTCACTATAACTAATAGTCAATTTTCTATAAAAAGTCATTATTCACTAAAACATCATATCCGATGATTGTTTCAGCGAAGCTTCGATAATAACCAACAAACTGTGTTATTGGTATATCAATAGTTCATATATTAGCAATATTTCTACATCCTTGAATAGTTTTATAGGCTAAATTAACCACCAATCCGGCGATAATTTGTAATGTTTTAGCCATTTTATGTAAACCGGAACAAACTTATTACATTTCATTTATTAGTTAACAGTTTAGTAACATAAAACCAAAACAAAAAAGGAAGCGATTGCTTCCTTTTTATATCCTTGAAATCAATAATGTAGGTGCTATTGCCTACTTGTCATTTCAATTATGATAATTTTTCCGTTAACCATGCTGAAACACTTTCAAGTGCTGAGCTGATGTTTTCAGGTTGACTACCACCCGCTTGTGCCATATCAGGGCGTCCACCGCCTTTACCACCCACTTGCTGTGCGACCATATTAACTAGCTCACCAGCTTTAACACGGCCAACTAAGTCTTTGGTTACGCCAGCGATCAAGCCCACTTTCGGGCCATTAGCCGTTGCTAGCATGATAATGCCTGATTGCATTTTATTTTTAAGTTCATCAACCATGCCACGAAGTGCTTTGCTCTCCACACCACCTAGATCAGCAATTAAAACTTTAACGCCATTAATGTCTATAGCGTCATTAATTAAATCAGAGCCAGCTTGTGCAGCTAATTCCTGTTTAAGTTGCCCGATTTCCTTTTCAAGCTGCTTAGAGCGACTAACTAGCAGCTCGACTTTGTTACCAACATTAGCCACATCACTCTTAACCAGCGCGGCAATATTCGTTAAAGAAGCGCTCTGCTGATTAATATAATCAAGTGCACCTGTAGCGGTAACCGCTTCAATACGGCGAACACCTGCAGCGATGCCTGATTCAGAAACAATTTTTAATAAACCAATATCACCGGTTCTATTTACATGGACACCACCACAAAGCTCTATTGAGAAATCACCTAGGGTAACAACACGTACTTCATCATCATATTTTTCACCAAAGAGGGCCATAGCACCTTTTTCTTTAGCTTCTTCTATGTACATAGACTCAGTTTTCTTTGCGTGGTTACGACGAATTTCATCATTAACCATTTGCTCAACCGCATGTAACTCTTGTGCGGTAACGCCTTCAAAATGAGAGAAATCAAAACGTAATTTATCACTATCACATAATGAGCCTTTCTGAGTAACATGTTCACCCAATACTTTGCGTAATGCTGCATGTAATAAATGTGTTGCGGTATGGTTTTTAACGATAGCAGCTCTGCGCTCAACGTTGATTTCAGCTTTTACCCTACGGTTTAAGCCAATATCTGTCCGTGCCGTGCCTCTATGGGCAAAAGCATTACCTAATTTAATCGTATCTGTTACTTCAAACACATCACCGTCTAGGTGTAATAAACCACTATCACCTGCTTGCCCACCTGATTCAGCATAAAACGGCGTATGATCTAAAATAACAATGCCCTGCTCACCAGCATTTAATTGCTGAATCGGCTCTTGATCTTGGCTATTAAATAACTCAACCACAGTCGCTGAATATGAGTCATTGTCGTAGCCTTTAAATGCTGTTTTGTGATCAGATTTAAGCTGTTGATTATAATCTGTACCAAAGTTACTCGCTTTTTGTGCGCGTTCACGTTGCTGTTTCATTGCGGCAGTAAAGCCGTTTTGATCAATTTTCAACTGACGTTCACGAGCAATATCAGCGGTTAAATCAGCTGGAAAACCATAAGTATCATATAACTTAAAGACGTCATCACCCTTGATGGTATCGCCAGATAAATTGGCTAACATATCTTCAAGAAGAATCATGCCGCGATCTAACGTACGACCAAATTGCTCTTCTTCTATACGTAATAGTTTTTCAATAATAGCTTGTTGCTGAACTAACTCAGGGTAGGCTTCACCCATTTGTCCAATTAACGAGGCAACAAGTTTATGGAAGAAATGTCCATCAGCTTCTAATTTATGACCATGACGGATAGCACGGCGAATAATACGACGTAATACATAACCACGACCTTCATTTGATGGCACAACACCATCAATAATCAAGAAGCTACATGAACGGATGTGATCGCTAATAACGCGTAAAGATTTATGTTCAAGATCACTACAATCAAGTAATTGTGCTGTATCTTTAATTAGCGCTTGAAAAATATCGATTTCATAGTTGCTATGCACATTTTGCATAATGGCAGAAATACGCTCTAAGCCCATTCCTGTATCGATTGATGGGTTAGGCAATGGCTCCATAGTCCCGTCATTTTGACGGTTATATTGCATAAATACTATGTTCCATATTTCAATAAAACGATCACCATCTTCATCTGGCGAACCTGGAGGGCCACCAAATATATCAGCTCCGTGATCATAAAATATTTCAGAACAAGGCCCACAAGGACCGGTATCGCCCATTGACCAGAAGTTATCCGATTCATATTTCTTATCCACTGATTTATCACCAATGCGGATTATTTTGTCTGCAGGTACACCAATTACATCTTTCCAATAAGCAAAGGCTTCTTCATCAGACTCATATACAGTAACAAGTAACTTTTCTTTTGGTAGCCCTAAGACACCCGTTAAAAACTCCCAAGCATAACCGATAGCCTCTTCTTTGAAGTAATCACCAAAACTGAAATTGCCTAGCATTTCGAAAAATGTATGATGACGTGCGGTATAACCAACATTTTCTAAATCGTTATGCTTACCACCGGCTCGCACACAACGTTGGGCCGAAGTTGCTCGGGTATAACTACGCTTTTCAGCACCTAAAAATACATCTTTAAATGGCACCATGCCCGCATTGGTAAACAATAAGGTGGCATCATTACCCGGTACTAATGAACTACTTTTAACTATTTGATGTTGTTTGGTGGCATAGAAATCTAAAAATGCCTGGCGGACTTCGGCGGTGCTTTTAATCATGGGATACTCAACAAATCGATTTAGGTCTATTTAAATTCTGGGTGTATACCCAAGCTACTTGAAGCTGCGTGTTTCAGGACACTTGAGCAGTTCATGTAGTTTGTGTATCTATTAACTTTGGCTCAAATTACATGCTGTAATATAATCTAATACTGCAAAAATTTCATTACTGGAATAACCGCGGTATTGTAAAAACGAATTTTTTTGGCTTGTTCTTGTTGCTCAACTATTTTATAAAGATGACTAGTAAAACTTTCATCAACAGAACAGCTATTGCCAAATACGCTTATTATACGCAAGCTGTGCTTGAAGATACCAATCAATTTCACAACTTTCACCCAATTCTTGGATAATTGTTGCGCTGACAGCTTTTCGTGCAAGTTCTATGGCAGGATAAAACTGACCATAGCCAGGTTTCGACTGCTGCTGACAACGGTTAGTCACAGAGCACGAGGCAATTAAATAGGTTTTGAGCGGAGTATCGATGTCAGGAGACAAAGGTATTTTATTCTGAAGTTGTCTAATTTTCAGTGAGCAATATTAAAGGGATAGCTGTAACTGATGACTTTCGCTAGGTGCATCAGCAAAACCAAGCGTCAAACCAACAAGGCGTACTCCCCGTTTATTCGCTCTTCCATAGGCTTTTGACAATAAGCTACTAAAAAGAATTTCCTGACAGTCATTGCTCTGGGTCTCAACAGTTGTCTGATTAAAATCAGCAAACTTTAACTTCACGCCTTGCCTAATAATTTCTCTATTACTGTGGGGTGCGAGTCGCTGTTGTAGTTTTTGGAATAAGGAGTCTATTACCCGCTGACACTCCTCTTGCGTTGATAGGTCTTTCATTAAGGTCGTTTCAATAGCGAGTGACTTTCGTTGCCGACTAACCTCTAGCGCTCGATTATCGACACCGTGAGACTTTAAGTACAAACTATTAGCAAATTTTCCGACGATATTTTGTAGGGTGCGAATATCACTTTGACGTATATCTGCACAGGTTGCATAACCATGCCTATTGAGTTTTTCAAAGGTTTTAGGACCAATACCAGGGATTTTCTTTAGTGAAAGTTGCTCGACAAAATTAGCCACTTTATCAGGCGTTATAACGCATTGGCCATTCGGCTTGTTTTCATCACTGGCAATTTTAGCGAGAAACTTATTCGGAGCAATACCTGCTGATGCCGTCAAGTTCAACTCGTTATAGATATCGGCTCTGATCTTTTCAGCAATCAGGGTGGCACTGCCCTGACACATAGTTGCATCAGTGACATCAAGAAAAGCCTCATCAAGGGATAACGGTTCGATAAGGTCGGTATAGCGAGAAAAAATTTCTCTGATATGTTTTGAAGTTTCTTTATATACATCCATTCGGCCATGGACGATTTTAAGGTTTGGGCAAAGCTGTTTAGCTTTAATAGCCGGCATGGCAGAACGAACACCAAATTGACGGGCTTGATAATTACACGTACTCAAGACACTGCGCGGACCATCACCACCAACCGCTAATGGCACATTTTGGTATTCTGGAAAGTCCCGCATCTCTACGGCTGCATAGAAACAATCCATATCCACATGAATTATTTTTCGCTGATTACCCATAATTACTCACCACTAACTTACTGTACATAAAAACAGTATACTATTTTTATGTCGCTTAGCAAGTGAGTTAATTGTTTAGTTTTTGGTTTTTGGTTTTTATTTTGGGGTGACTAAGTTGAAGCCCGCGCTATTTCAGCTCCGGCGAACCTAAGGCGGGTGCTAAGACATCAAACAAGGCATCAATATGATCATCACGATCATTTAATGCGGCAATATAATGGTACTGCTCTCCGCCCGCGTCCATGAATACTGCGCGGTTTTCATGTTCTAACTCTTCAAGCGTTTCCAAACAGTCACTACTAAACGCTGGGCTTAGAATGGCAATATGTTTATCGCCTTTTTCTGGCAGACTAGCTAAGATTTCATCCGTATAAGGTTGTAACCATTGCGCTTTACCAAAACGAGATTGGAAAGTGGTGATCATGTCAGCTTCTTGAAAGCTAATATCTGAATTGAAATCTGAGGCTAACAGGCGTTGTTTTAAAAGACTGGTAGTTTGTAGACAAAAATCATAATAAGGATCGCCCCACTGTCGAAACAATTCAGGCATGCCATGAAAAGACAATACCAGTTTATCTGGCTTACCGTGTACTTTTACATGTTCGATAATGGTGTTGGCCAATGCCTTTATATACAGTGAATTATGGTGGTAGCTATTCAAAAAATAAATGGATGGCACATATCGCCATTGCTGAAGTTCTCGACTTAAGGCATCAAAAGTCGAACCTGTTGTTGGCCCTGCGTACTGAGGGTACAAAGGTAATACCACAATTTTATCAACGCCTTGTTGCTGAAATTTTTGCAATACACTGGCGATAGAAGGTTTGCCATAACGCATAGCGTAATCAACAATTACTTGATCACCGTATTGTGATTTGATTTTTGTTGCTAATTTATCTTTTTGTGCCGCTGTAATGGTAAGTAATGGTGCACCATTTTCTTGCCATATACTTCGATATAACTTGGCTGATTTCGCCGGTCTTATCCGTAAAATAATCCCATGTAAAATCAGCAGCCAAATTAAACGTGGAATTTCGACCACCCGTCTATCCGATAAAAACTCACGCAAATAACGACGTAAAGCACTAGGAGTAGGCTCATCAGGAGAGCCTAAATTAGTAAGCAGTACCGCCGTTGTTGAACTGTATTCATCGGCAGTACTGCTGTCGCTATTTTTTTGTGCACTAAAGCGAGATTTCATTTGGCCTTTTCTTCTTATTATTAAACTTTTTAGCTATTCACTTAACAGAGTGCTTTTACTCAACCAAGCTATTAACAACCAACTCAAGTACTTCAGTACGACTGACATCAACAGCAAGTGCTTCCGCTTTATAGTCTCCTGATTTAATACCCACGCCACCTTGCATTGAAACAATGGCGTAAACATTCACTTTATCAACGCTACCTAGGGTATGTTCACTGCTCATCGCTTGACTATTATTTAACACTATAATGGTTGGTAAATCACTGGCCTTCATTTTAACTGCGGCTAATGGCATCCGCTGGCCATTAGTCGGTATGGCATATATAAACACTACGCGATCTTCACCTTGTGCTAATTGCTTGGCAATATCGTCAGACAGACTAACACTCACTTTCAATTGTGGCCCAGCAATCTCTTTAGCATTATTCGCAGGATTAGCGGTTGAATTACTTACGGCGTTACCTGTTGAAATACCTGTTGGCTTACCTAGTCGGTTATTAGCTTCAGCTACTGCCTCTTCAAGGGCTTTAATATTAACGCCTTCATTTTTGGCATCAATCACACGTTGCCAATAAGAAATAGCTTGTTGGTAATTTTCATCAAGAAAGTTATGCATACCTAATAAGATATTGGTTGATGGATCGTTCACATCAAGCGCTAAGGCTTTATCAATATATTCTTGTACTTGGCCGCTGATTTGTTGCTCATTTTGGTAGTATAACGCTTGTGCAATAGCACCAAATAAATCAGCATGTTCGCCTTCAATACTAATAACCTGAGTGAATGCAGCAACCGCTTTATCAAAACCGCCAAGTGCAACATAACTTTGTCCTAAGTTATACCAAGCTTCGCTATCTTCAGGGTTTGCATCAATATGTTGTTGCAACTTTTCAATATGAGCGAGTGCTTGCTTTTCTCGTTGTTGTAGCATTTTATCTGCTGACATCGCCTGTTGTTGACCATGTCCTGTGGGTAACTCAGTGATGAGTTTATAACTACCCTGTTTGTTATAGAGCGCCACAGAAAAAATGATAATAAAAACACTTAAGCCTAGCGGCCAGAAAGGAGAATAGGCTTTACCCTTGTATACTGCCGTTTTATCAGCTGTTGCTGTACTTTCAATATCCTGCAATAAGGTATTATCAAGTTCCGCGAGTAAGTATTGATAGTTCTCTTCATCCATCCTATTTTCACGATAATCTTTTTCAATCTCTTGTTTGTGTTCATGGTACAAGCGAACATTGGTTTCATCACGCAAGTGACCATTAACACTGACTTTGTGTGTTTTCTGCTTAAAGAAAGGTCGCCATGTCATTAATAATAATAAAATTAAAAATATAAGGCCGATTACTAAAATTTCCATAATGTTATCTACTACTTCTTTTAAGGTGTCGAGTTGCTATTTATCATTTAAAAAATTATTAAGTTTATCTTGTTGTTCTTTAGATAAAACCAAGTCTTTTTGAGCGACTGGCTTTCTACGCACAATGACAATAACAACAATAAAACCTAACAAAATGAGTACTGCCGGACCAAACCATAATACGTAGGTCAACGATGACACTCTTGGTCGATATAAAACAAACTCGCCATAACGATCTACCATAAAGTTAACAATTTCAATATCAGCTTTACCTTGTTGCAACAGCTCATAGAGCTCTTTGCGTAAATCGGCAGCGATAGGTGAATTTGAATCCGCTAAATTTTGATTTTGACACTTAGGACAGCGCAACTCTTTAGTTAATGCTTGAAAGCGAATTTTAGTCACTTCATCTTGAAACTCATAAGTATCTACCGGACTTGCTTTTACTGCATTGATGCTAAAAGCTAAAGTAACGATGAATATAAATAGACTCAATAAACGCATGTTATTTACCCTGCTTCTTTTCTTCAATTAACTGAGCAATTAAAGGCTCAAATTCACGTCGCCATACTTTGGTATCGATAGCGCCAGCAAATCGTTTACGAATAATGCCGTGATGATCAATAACAAAGGTTTCCGGCGCACCGTAAACCCCTAAATCTAAACCTAAAGTACCTTCTTCATCAAAAATAGAAAATACGTAAGGATCTTTATAATTTTTAAGCCACTGCTGCGCTGCAGGCCGATCATCTTTGTAATTCAAGCCATAAAGCTTAACCTTAGGATCTTTAGCTATATCAACTAAATAAGGGTGCTCATACTTACAAGTAGGACACCATGTCGCCCAGACATTAACTAAGACAATATCACCCTTTAGATCTGCTTGAGTGACTACTTGCCCGTTATCCTTTAGCGTTTGCAGTGAGTATGCGGGCATCATCTTACCCACTAATGCTGATGGCATAGCTTGTGGGTTAAGTGATAAACCACGATATAACACCACACCTAAAGCAATGACTAACAGTAGAGGTAAAAAACGGATTAATTTACCCATGGTTATGCCTCCGAAACTTTTGCTGCATTAGGTGCAGAATCAGCCCCAGTATTAGTAAGAGCATCCGCCACCACAGCTGATTTAACCACAACTGCTTTTTTACGGCGATAGCGTTTATCAACTATTGAAAGAATGCCACCAAAGCCCATGAAAATTGCGCCTAACCAAACCCAACGAACAAATGGCTTATAGTGTACTCGAATTGCCCAAGCACCACCGGGTAATGGATCCCCTAGTGCAACATAAACATCACGGAACAACCCGGCATCAATACCGGCTTCTGTCATGCCCATCGTTTGTACACGGTATACGCGTCGCTCAGGTTTGAGTAAAGTAACAAATTCACTTTCGTTTTCGCCAGTCACTTTATAGATATTGATTTGTCCTTGCTCGGCACTATAGTTTGGCCCTTCGACATGTTCAATGCCTTTGAACTCAATTTCATAACCTGAAACAGTGACTCTTTCGTTTAGCGACATTTTTACATTGGTTTCACTTTCATACATGGAAACAAGCGTGACGCCAACAATAGTGATGGCAATACCTGCGTGAGCAGTTGCCATACCTAAATGACTAGTGGTTAATTTACCGGCTAATTGATATTGGTTTTTAACTTCTTTAACAACGACTAAGAAAACCCAAGTCGCTAAAGTTATCCCCATGGCAACCAAGGCATTGAATTCACCGCCGTAAACTACTGGGAACATTAAACCAAAGGCAATACTAAATACTGAGGGTTTTAACAGTTGCCTGCGTAACTCACCTTTTTTGGCTTTTTTCCAACGAATTAAAGGACCAACGCCCATGAAGATAAAGAGAATACTCATTATCGGGATAAAAACGGCATTAAAATAAGGAGGACCGACCGAGATTTTTCCATAACCTAAGGCATCAACCAATAATGGATACAGGGTACCAAGAAGTACCGTGACCGTAGCAATAACCAAAATCACATTACACAGTAGGAGCGCTGTTTCGCGGGAATAAAAGGCAAAACGAGAAAAGCTCGCCACCTTATTTGCTCGAAAGGCATACAAGGTTAACGATCCGCCCATTGCGATAGCCAACAGCACTAAAATAAAGATACCCCGTCCAGGGTCGGCAGCAAAAGAGTGCACAGAAGTAATCACCCCTGAGCGCACTAAGAATGTGCCTAATAAACTTAAACCAAAAGCAAATATTGCCAGTAAAATAGTCCAGTTTTTAAAGGTGCCACGTTTTTCTGTTACCGCTAAAGAGTGGATCAGTGCCGTGCCAACAAGCCAAGGCATAAAGGATGCATTTTCAACCGGATCCCAGAACCACCAGCCACCCCAGCCAAGTTCATAGTATGCCCACCAGCTACCAAGTGCGATACCTACTGTTAAGAACACCCAAGCACCAACCGTCCAAGGACGAGACCAACGTGCCCAAGCTGCATCCATCTTGCCAGCCATTAACGCAGCAACGGCGAAAGCAAAGGCCACGGCAAAACCAACGTAGCCAAAATATAATAATGGTGGATGGATAATTAAACCAACATCTTGTAATAACGGGTTTAAATCTCGACCTTCCATGGGCACATTTGGCCATAAACGTTCAAATGGATTAGACGTTAATAAGGTAAAAGCGATAAACCCTATGGCAATCATGCCCATAACGGCTAAAACACGAGAAATAAATTCTTCTTCAATACCCTTTGAGAACCGTGCAACCGCAGCAGTCCATGCAGTCAAGGAGAACACCCACAATAATAAGGAGCCTTCATGACCACCCCACACGGCGCTTATTTTAAAATAATAAGGTAAATGGGTATTTGAATGACTAGCAATATACTTAATAGAGAAATCATCGATGACAAAACTGTAAGCGAGAATAACAAGACTAATACCGGTAAAGAAAAACATCCCGTAAGTAAGCGGTTTAGCATAGGCCATCAGCTTTTTCAAAGAGCTCTGCTGTGCGCTATGAACGCCTATTAACGGGATCACGCTTAAGCAAATAGAAAATGCTAAAGCAATAATAAGGGCTAAGTGGCCAAGCTCTGGAATAAGCTCTGGCATTCTGGTTGCTACCAGGTCAGGTATCATCGGTTTCTCCGCTCTACTTCAAAAAACAATTAACCTACTTTTGTCGATTAACAAATTAGGCTAAAAATTATCGCGTCATACTAACATTTTATCGGTCAAAATATTAATGTAAATTAGGTCACCAAGTTGTTTCATAATGTTACAACTTTTAAGGCGATGCTAATCTCGGCTATGGTATTATATCAGCCAAAGTGATTATACCCATGATACCTCAAAATACGTATTTCAGGATATCTGAGCGATTCATGTTCAAGGCGCCTCTTTGTATTAAGGGTTGTTCCCTTAAAAAGAGAGGCAACGATGAACATGGTTTGCTCAGATATCCCCACAGGGCTGGTTTAGAAACGCTTTATGCTACGTTATTGATTTCGACAATAGAATAACTATTCTCTTAAATCAATACCTTACCTAAAGGCGTTTCTAATTCCAGCTGAATCCTGCATTTTGAAGTAACATGCGTATATACTATCCATATCAAGAATTACTCGACCAACATACGCTAGAATTCACTCTGCTAGCTTAATGCGATAAACTTCTACTAAATATTGATAAATAATAAGTGAACACATTGCCAACACTAACTTCAACATCTTTGCTCAGTGCGGTAAATTTAACCTGCATCCGAGAAGAGCGCTTATTATTCGACGAATTATCCATTGACATTCATGCCGGGGACATTGTGCAAGTTGAAGGGCCTAATGGCTCAGGAAAAACTAGCTTATTGCGTATTTTATCTGGCTTGTCTCAACCTTATGATGGTCAAGTTCAATATAAGGGGCAAGCTATACACCGCTGCAGAGAAGATTTTCATGAAAATTTATTATACTTCGGCCACTTAGCCGGAGTAAAAGGCGAACTGACCGCAGAAGAAAACCTTGATTTTAATTTAGCATTACATGGTAACAACAGCCAAGATAGCTTAGTTTACTTAGCTAAAGTAAACCTTTCAGGCTTTGAAGACAGTTTGGCGTCACATTTAAGTGCCGGTCAGCATAGACGTATTGCCTTAGCGCGCTTATATCAAAGTAACGCACCTATTTGGATTTTAGATGAGCCTTTTACCGCCATTGACAAACAAGGTGTCGCTAGCTTGGAAAAATTGTTCGCTTTGCATGCACAGCGAGGCGGGTGTGTTATTTTAACCACCCACCAAGATTTAATAACTATTAAGGCCAAGCAAATCAAAAAAATCACCTTAGATTACAGCTTTGATAGTGCTTAATATGTATTTCGCTGAGAGAGTTGAAATAGTTTAGAGAAAGTAACCTAATGACCTTAAAAGCCCAGTCAGCCCAAGAGACTGAAGAAGTAGCCGCAATGAACGATAGTAATAAGCTTGTACATTCAAAGTTAGACAATTCAACGTTAGAGAATTCGGCCTTAGACACTTATTCCCTAGAAAGTAAGACACAGCCAACACTGCAACTTTCTTATCGTCATGCCTTTATGTTGGTATTAAAGCGCGATCTGCTCATTGCCATGCGCCATAAAGATGACATCATTAATCCGCTATTATTTTTTGTCATCGTCATCACCCTTTTCCCTTTAGGCATAGGACCAGAAGCGCAAACATTAAGCCGTATTGCACCTGGAATTATTTGGGTAGCCGCTTTATTAGCGACGCTATTATCGTTAGACCGCCTATTTAAATCCGATCATCTCGATGGCTCCCTTGAACAAATGCTGTTGAGTCCTCACCCAATATTTTTATTAGTATTGGCTAAAATATTTGCACATTGGTTAATAACGGGCTTGCCACTTATTTTGATAGCACCACTGTTAGCGGTATTGCTTCATCTCGATGAAAACAGTTACACCGCGTTAATATTGACGCTGTTATTAGGTACGCCAGTACTTAGCTTACTTGGTGCGGTTGGCGTAGCACTCACTGTTGGTATCAAAAAAGGTGGTGTATTACTGAGCTTGTTAGTACTACCACTATATATTCCAGTCTTAATTTTTGCCACCAGCGCGATAGACACTGCCGCTCTTGGCTTACCTTACAGCGGCCAACTTGCTATAATCGCCGCCTTATTCTTTGGATCTTTAACGCTCGCCCCCTTTGCAGTTGGTGCGGCCCTAAAAGTGAGTACCAATTAACATGATAGGCGGCACGTGGAAATGGTAACGCTCAATATAGACACAATAAACACGAAAGAGCACTGTTACTTTGCCATGAAAAACAACACAGTAATCCTGCCTTATTAACCGACAAAAAATAGTGAGAATAAATTAATGTGGAAATGGTTACACCCGTACGCAAACCCTGAGGTTGCTTATCACTTCACCAATAAAGTATTACCTTGGTTAAGCGCTCTGGCAGCAATATTTTTAAGTATTGGCCTAGTTTGGGCCTTAGTATTTGCTCCGGCTGATTATCAGCAAGGGCATAGCTTTCGTATATTCTATGTGCATGTGCCTGCCGCCTCTTTATCCATGGGAATTTATTTTGCCATGGCTATCGCCGCCTTTAGTAGTTTAGTTTGGCAATTAAAACTTGCTGATGCCTCAGCTGCCGCAATGGCTCCCGTTGGCGCGGCGTTTACAGCTATCGCATTAATTACCGGTGCGGCTTGGGGTAAACCTATGTGGGGCACATGGTGGATTTGGGATGCACGTTTAACCTCAGAGCTGATTTTGTTATTTTTGTATTTAGGGGTCATTGCCTTACACAATGCTTTTGAAGACAAAAATTTAGCGGGTAAAGCTGCCGGCATATTAACCTTAGTTGGTGTTGTTAATATTCCAATTATTAAATACTCGGTTGATTGGTGGAATACCCTTCATCAGGGCTCTACGGTTAGTAAATTGGGTAAGCCATCTATGTCTCTTGATATGTTGTGGCCATTTATCTTTTCTTTTATCGGCTTTTCATTATTAGTTGGCGTCATTATTTGCCTTCGTTTTCGTAATGAAATTTTAGCGCGCAATAGCATTCGTCCTTGGGTGCGCAACTTAGTACAAGAACATACAACTAAATAAGAATGGCAACGTAGTAGGAGAGCACTCAATGCAATTTAATAGTTTTAGCGATTTTATCGATATGGGCGGTTATGGCTTTTATGTCTGGCTATCTTTTGGTGCCACCGCTGTAATACTGACCCTTTTATTGATCAGCTCTAAGGCCGGTCATCAACAAATCATTAACCAAATAGCTAAGCGCAAACAGCGTGAAGACAAGCTTAGACAAGCGCGAGCATTACGTAAGCAACAGAATGAACAACAAAGCGATCAACAAAATAAAGCATTAAATGAGGTTACTGAATAATGAATCCACGCCGTAAAAAACGTCTCGCCGTTGTTGCCTCTGTACTGATTGGCATCGGGGCAGTCGCCGGACTTGTGTTATATGCCTTAAGTCAAAATATTGATTTATTTTTCACTCCATCAGAGATCACCCAAGGTAAAAAAGAGACCGGCTTAAAGCCAAGTATCGGCCAACGTATCCGTATTGGTGGTTTAGTGGTTCCTGGATCAGTAAGCCGTGATCCTGATAGCCTAAAGGTTTCCTTTAAGCTTAGTGATATGACCATGCCTATTGTATTCAAAGACAGCGACATTATGATTACGGTATATTATGACGGAATTTTGCCTGACTTATTCCGTGAAGGACAGGGTATCGTTGCGAACGGTAGACTGGCAGAACATGCACCGACAGGTTTAAGCATTGAAGCCAGTGAAGTATTGGCTAAACATGATGAGAATTATATGCCAGCTGAGTTAGCTGAAGCTGCAGGTAAAAAACATGAAAAAACCACTTACAGTGATAAGCAATTAGAAAGTAAAAAATCTACTGGTTATTAATTAATAAATTGGACACAAAAAAGGTGACATTAAGTCACCTTTTTTTATTTGTCTTTGGGCGGTTTTAGCGACTTAGTCATAAACTTGTTAGGCTATGTCCAGCACTCATCAACGAGTTTATCACCCACGGTATTAATAAAATTAATTTCGCCTTCACACAGTGCAACGATAGTTTTTCCACGTTTAAAATCTTGTGGAATAATCATATCGCCATAGGCATTTAGTTTAAATGTCTGCGTTTTTGTGTACATGGCTATGTCATTATCGCAACAGTAAATAACAGTCACCTTCCTTGCCGTTTCACTCATATTTAAATCCTTTTAAAGTTCATTACTGCTCTCTGCTTAAACTGACGCTTAGCTTTATTTCTAATAAAACGTAAAGTGGTCAGCGCTTAAGCAGTGCGCCTATAATATTATGCTTGGACATGTCGGTCAACAGCGAAAACAAGCAGACAGCCATGTTTTAAACATTAATAATTCATATCATAGCTCGTTCTTTTATATCAACTAAAGCAATGAATATTAGGCATAAAAAAACCTCAAGTCATCCTAGTTAAAACAGGACTTCATTGAGGCTTCTATTGTCTGTGTTTAAAATGCCATGTGATTACATTACATAATACTATGAGTAAACTATTTCCAAGTCTTCATCTTACAGCCTTTGACCGCGTAGAATAAAATGAATAAGTAACAAGGCAACATCACAATGTAACCACTTTGAAGGTCAACCGCTTGTCCGCTGTTACCACTGGTTATACTCCAAAATAATGGACCAAAAGCGCCGCCTGAAATACCCATCACTAATAGTGCCGAGCCAACACTGGTTAATTTACCCATGCCTGAGAGTGCTAGTGGGAAAATTGCCGGCCAAACAATTGCATTAGCAAGGCCTAAGAAAGCGATTAAAATTAAAGTGTCTGGTAACTGTGCGCCGCCTAAAATAAACGATAACGAGTCAGCAATTGCAAAAGAGTTGTTATCACCAAAGAGAATAGCAAAACTTAAAATCAAACCTAAAACCGCTGATACCATTAATGCTTTTTGTTGTGAAATGAAACGTGGGATAAGGGCAATACCAAGGATATAACCAATTACCATACAACCCATGGTATATGAAGTCATCACACTATAGTTTTCAACACCAAGGGCTAGCGCAAACGCGCCAATAGTATCGCCAGCAATAACTTCTACCGCGACATACAAAAACAGTGCTACTACACCCAAGGCTAAGTTAGGGTGAGATAGTGCTTCTTTTAATTGACCTTTATGTGAGTCTGCACCTTCCTCTTCTTCGCTAGCGAGCTCAGGTAAAGGTGATTTTTTAACAGCAAAACCTAAAATACCCATAAACAACGCCATACCAAGGTAAGGTAAAATTAATTTATCAGACATGGCATCAATTTGCGTTTGACTTAACTCTGTACCAACCGTATCGCTAAAGCCACTGAGAATTAATGCGGTGAAAACGATTGGCGCAACCACGCCTGCACCTTTATTCAAGATACCCATCACTGAAATACGTGCTGCAGCAGACTCTTCTGGCCCGATACGTACCACATAAGGGTTAACTGCAGTTTGCAATAATGTTTGACCTGCCCCCATCACTAACTGAGCAAATAAGAATAATGCGAATATTTGTGTTTTAGCTGCAGGAATAAAAAGTAGACCGGCTAGCATCATTGTTGCCATACCCAAAGCCATGCCGTTTTTATAGCCTACTTTACGGATAATAGCGGCTGAAGGTAAGGCCGTGAAGGTTACGGCAATATAAAACGAGAATAAAATGAGCGAGGCCTGAAAGGGGGTTAATTGCAATATTTGCTGCAAGTAAGGCATTAATGAGCCATTTAACCAGGTCGCAAAACCTAGAATAAAAAATAGTCCGGCGACAATGATCATCGGCACCGCATTACTCTGTTTTTTCTCTTGTTTTTCTTGCGTGAGTGACATTTCCATAATTTCCTCGTTAACTTGCGTTATTGTTATAATTATTGCGTAAATTGAATAGGTAACTAAATTAGGTATTAAATCTTTAACCCTGAAATCCAAGTCTCTTTAACTGATAAATCATCATTTAGCACCACCATATCGGCTTGCATCCCTGGCTTTAATTCACCACGAATAACGGCTTGGTTTTGATATAAGTATTGTGCCGGATATAAACTCGCCATGCGCACGGCTTCCCCTAGCTCAATACCTAAATTTTTATGAGTATTCCTCACCGCGCTAGCCATATCTAGCGAAGAGCCGGCTAACTCGCCTGTAGTTGAAGTCAGCTTGCCATTATTAACATAAACAGTGCGATCGTATAAAGCGAACTCGGTTTGTGTGGTGCCAACTGGCGGCATGGCATCGGTGACTAAGAATATTTTGCCTTGTGGTTTAGCTTGTATCGCTAATTTACAACTGGCGTAATCAACATGGAAACCATCGACAATTAAACCACAGCTAGTGTTGTTATTTAATAGCGCCGCACCAACAACCCCCGGTTCACGCCCTTGCAGTGGCGACATCGCATTAAATAGATGGGTAAAACCACTAGCACCAGCATCGATAGCTTGTTGAGCGGTTTGATAATCTGCATTGGTGTGCCCTAGACAAACTTTAATACCCAAATTAACCAGTCGCTTGATATCTTCAGCACTGACAGTCTCGGGCGCTAGTGTAACAATGACTTGCCCAATATCTTGACGTGAAAGTACTTGCCACTCAACCGCTGAAATAGGACGGATATAATCAGCACAATGTGTGCCTTTTTTCTCAACAGATAAATGCGGACCTTCAAAATGAATACCGATAATGCCTGGGACTGCCTCATCAATGGCTTGGGCAATAGCATCTGCCGCTTGCTGCATCACTTCAACAGTATCAGTGATAAGCGTTGGCATCATGGCGGTAGTGCCAAATTTAGCATGAGTAGACATAATGATTTTCAGGTTCTCAACCGAAGGTGAGTCATTAAATAATACCCCACCGCCGCCATTCACTTGCAAGTCTATATAACCAGGAACCACTAATCCTTTTGCCACCACATCAAATTTACTGGTATCTTGGTCAATAGCAGTGATGGTACCGTCCACAATCGTCAACACCTGCTCACCGAGAAAAGCTTGTCCGTCAAAAAATCTTGGTGCATAAAAGCGCATTTGTGTCATGAATTGTCCTAGATTATCAAGTTCAATGGGATAAATTTATTATATCGCCATTATGCTGGTTTCTGTACAGACTCTTTGGCTTTTTGCTGCCTAGCGAAAAGCACAGCACCCACTTCAGGCGAATATAAAGGCTCAGTAAGATTCGTTTTAATATCATTAGCTAACCAAGACTTTAATCTCGGCGTTAAGCCGCCGAGCATAGATATACGTGGTGGTTTTTTTGCAGCTAAAGTGCGGCCAATACTATTGATATATTCCGCGCCTTCAGCAACTATTGCTAAAGCAACTTTATCACCTACCTCGGCAGCATCGAAGACTAAATTGGCTTGCTGGGCATAGAAGGTGGCTTTTTGACTGGCGACGGCTTCGACTAAATCAGTATCGTCTTTACAATTTAATTTTTTCAGCAGCACATCGGTCATCAAGCTTGGTTCGACTACGCCATCAAAGGATAATAGCACCTGCTTGACACCTTGCAGACCAAACCAAGCACCACTGCCTTTATCACCATGTGGAAAACCATGGGCACCGACAATAGTGTGCTCTTCGTTAACACAAACAAAACCACATGACCCCGTACCACTGATAATAACAGCGCCGTCGCCACCATTATGGGCACCTAAACAAGCAATTAATAAATCAGTAGCCAAATGCATGGTTTTAAAAGGGTGCGACCAAGCGTTCATTTGCTCAAACAATACCGGTAAATTAACACCCGCCAAGCCAACGCCAGCGATTAATTCGTTCAGTTCGATATGGGCTAAACCTGCATCGGTTAACGCTAATTTAGCCGACTCGGTAATAGAGTTGGTCGCTTGTTCAAAGCCGTGTAATGGGTTACCGGGACCTGAAATGCCTGTACCAAGTATTTCATTATCTTTGTTCATAATAATGGCTTTACATTTACTGCCACCACCATCAATACCTAAAAATAACTCATTGTTTTTATCACTACTTGTCAGCATACCGATCCTATGTGAACTGTTCATATAATAATTTTCGATTT
The DNA here is from genome assembly GCF_000378625.1 of Colwellia piezophila ATCC BAA-637. Lineage (GTDB taxonomy): Bacteria > Pseudomonadota > Gammaproteobacteria > Enterobacterales > Alteromonadaceae > Colwellia > Colwellia piezophila. The sequence goes on from NZ_KB905161.1 coordinate 77,760, forward strand.
TTCATCTTAGCCACAAATGACAGCGTTGTCATTTGTTTTTTGAGATAAAAATACATATCTTGAAATATGTGTGACTAACTGTAACCTAACTAACTGATATTATGTAATAAACATCAGTTAGTTTATTTTAGCCTTATTAATTTACTTTGGTAATTCGACTGGCTCGTAAGCCCTTTGTACTACGACTTCTGACTTTCACTTTGCCAGACACAGTAACGGGCTGTTGGTAGGTTAGCCACTCGCCCTCGTTGACTTGATATTCAATCGTTAAACCTGGGAAGGCGATATTGGCATGTAATTTACCGGCTTTAACAACAGCACCAACGGTAGGTAAGCGATAAGCGATATCGCCTAGTTCAAGTTTAGTAAATTCTTTTTGTCCTAAGGTATTGGCAAATAAAGACCACTGTTTATCACGCTTAGCCTGCATTTTCTTGGTGAAGGTATTACTTTTCTGAGAGTACTTTACGCCTTGGTAGTTATAAGGAACAGCCCAATCAGCATGATGCCAAGCACGTTCAGCCAACGCTAATAGACGAGGGAAAATTTTATGTTCAACCATATCGTCATTGCGAACATTTTCACTCCACAATTGACCTTGAATGCCTAAGAATCTCCGTCCTTTGGCTAAAGGCGTCTTAGTATCATCGGCAACATAACTATTATCTTGTGTGTCTAGCCAAAACTCAGCGTGAACAGGTAAGTTATCGGGCATAAACTGGAACACTTTTTCAGTGTTAATATGACGTGATGCCCAGTAATAACCATGCTCTTTCGGGTCAGCTTCGTGTGGAAAATCAAAATATAAAACATCTGGGCTAGAGATAACGATTTGCCAATTACGGTTTGCTAACTGATGCACTTTATCGTGACCGCCCCAAAAGAGTGTATCCCACGCATTAGCTTGTACAATAGCGGGCATTTTATCGACGCTAGTATGCTCTAGACCATCACTCCAACCTGCTGTTTCGATATCTAATTTAGATAATATTCCAGCAACACGTTCAATAAAGTAAGCACCAAGTTCACTCATTTGCGTAATGCCTTGGTCATTATTAGCAATAAAATCTATACACGCGGGTGAATCTAACCAAGCACCTGCGGTTTCATCAGCGCCAATATGATAACGGGTAAGTGGTTGTCCGGCACTTTCATGAATCTTCTTAACTTGAGTCATCACTTCAACGATGAAATCATAAGATGAGTCTAAACAAGCGTTAATGGTGTTATCGCCATAGAACTGTACTGATGAATACTGCGTTTTATCGTCAAAGTCTTCCAGTAAAAACTGTTTGGCTTTGTCTTCATTTTCTAAAGCATGATATTTTTTATAACGGGCCGTCATCGCTTTTATCGATGAGCGTGAATGACCTGGCATATCGAGTGACGGTATCACCTGAATATGACGAGCACTTGCTGCTTTTAAAATTTCTTGATAATCAGCAACGCTGTAATAGCCATTTACTGGTGAGTTTTCATCAACACCAGCGCCGAGTTGTGGCATTAAACACTTTTGCTCACTGACATCGAAACAACGCTTCGCGCCAACTTCGGTCAGTTCAGGTAAGCTGGGGATTTCTAAGCGCCAGCCTTCATCATCACCTAAATGTAAATGTAATTTATTAAGTTTATAAGCGGCCATTTGATCAAGTAATGATAAAATAAAGACTTTAGAATGAAAGTTACGGGCAACGTCAACTAGCATGCCACGAAAAGCATAATGTGGTTCATCATCAATGCTTAACACTGGTAAACGTGACTCACCGACAGTGATTAAGCTAGCTAAGGATTGCAAACCATTAAAGACGCCATTGCCATCAACACCGACAATATTAATGGCTTTCTCAGTGACGGTAAGTTTATAACTCCCAATAACTTTATTATCGTTGCTAGCAATACTGAGGCGCAGCGGTAAACCACTGACATTTGTCTTCACACCCAAAGTAGCTAAACGCGTCAGCGCTGCATCAACATCGCCGTGTTTGACATTACCTAAAGAGACAGAGAAACCTTGACTGATATCGACAAAGCTCTTATTAGGGTCAATGTTGACCGATTTAGGCGTGGGCACGATTGCTTGTACTACCGCCATTTTATCTTCAACTAGCACTGAGTTACGCTGATAGAGCATTTCACTACTTAACCATTGGGTTTTATCATCGACAGTACGCTTAAACTGTTTGATTGGATCAGTAAACTCGGCGACAAAAGGTAATAACTCTAAACCGGTATCTTTATCAATAATCGGTTTAGTGCTCTCGATGACACGTGCATTCAAACCTGGGCTACTAACAATGTAGTTTGGCATCGGGTCTGACTCAGCCAGTGACCAAAACATCGCGCGGAACAATAGCGTTTTTTGCTCTCCGGCACTAAAACCTGAAAAGTTATCTTGTAAACTTATCTGATGTAAATCACCGTTTAAATGTTTTACGCTAAAGTCATCACTTTCAAAAGATTGAATTGGCGCAATTTGACTGAAATGAATAGTCCAATCTTTGGCTGCTATCGCTTGCTTGGCGGTAAAGGTTAATTCCACTTCAAAACAAGCGCCATCAGCAATTTTACTGTCACATTTATCTGTTGGTATATTCGTTACCACACGATAGTTAACATCTAACTGCTGAGCAATTTTATCGATATCATTTTGGGTGACAGAGTAAATTGCCTGTAGGTTAATTCTTTCCCCGGTATCAACTGCCGGTTTTGGCGCTTTGTCACAACCAAGTAAAGATAAGCTAGCGATAATAGTTAGCGCTAACATTTTTTTATTCATCTTGTTAATGTGCATTTAAAAGGACCCTTTTAAGCTTTAAATGATAAAACTGCGTTGCTTTAGATATTAAGATTGGCTTCACTATCCTTAATTTTGACAGCGCTGTCAAAATTAAATACATAATCGTACTTTCTTATTACAATAAAATACAAGTTTACCGATGCCCTTTATAAATAGATGGTCTCATGCAGCCAACTCGCGAAGACAATTATCAATAGCTATGCTTAGGCTAGCTAAGAAAAATGTTGTTCTTAGCTAAGAGTAGCGAGCCTTGCCTTTTTATTTTCTCCATTTACATCTATAAGCCATCGCTATTACTTACCTTTGACAGCGCTGTCAAAGGTAAGTATATTAATTTAAAGTAGCGGTGATAAATTGTGAACAGCTGACTGCATAATATAACGAAATAACTTACATTAAGCCTAAAGATGAAAGATTTAAAATTAAACCCTGAATTAACAATAAAAGAAGTGGCCATTCCTCACACCAATTTGAAAGTTTATATTATTGATAATTTTCTTTTGAGTGCTCAGAGTTCGGTGAACTTTGCCAAAAACATAGCTTATTTTAATCCCATGCATGCCGATAACTCCTATTACCCGGGAGTGCGTGACAACATGCCAGAGCCTTATATAAGATTACTGCAAACATTCTTTCAAAACGAAATCATGCCTAAGTTAGCTGGCCAGCAAAACAATACCATCAAGGTTCATAAAAGCTTGATGTCTTTAGTCACTTGCCCGCCTTCACAATTACTTACTGAGCAAAAAATGCCTCATGTAGATAGTTGTAAAAATAATGAGTACGCTTTTATTCATTATCTTTCAGGTGCTGAGCTTGGCGGCACTAGCATTTATCGTTACCTGCCAAAAGATATCATTCAATTGCATGAGTCTGACGAAGTGATCCTTGATGAGATGCTCAGCGCTGTCAGGGCAGAAAAAAGTGAACATAGCGGTTACATTACTCAATCAACGAGTCTTTTTGAGCAGGTATTAAGCATTGATGCAAAATTCAATCGCCTAGTCATCTACCAGGGTAACTTGTTACATGGCGCCAATTTAGTGTCTAAAGCAAGTTATAGCGGTGACCTAGAAAATGGCCGTTTATCTATCACTTCATTTGCCAGTTTATTAACCCATGGATGAGCACCTAACAAAGCATAAATGACCAATATTCAACATTAACAACCTTTAAATAATAACTATAATACTGACCCGGAGTCTTCATTACATGCCAAATATTATCCCTTTAAATCACCAGCTGCATGCGGCATTAAAAATTCAAGACAATAGAGATTTTACTCGCTTTAAAGATCAACACCTCATCCCTGTTGTTGTGCAGGACTTTATTCCATTGGCTGCAGAGTTCCCCATTGCTTTTGTTAAAAATACTGAAACGGGGCAATTTACTGCCGTGGCTATGATGGGACTTAAGCCCGGTATAAACTTGTATTGCCAAACAGCAAACTGGCCTGCTGAAGTGATCCCTAGCAGCTTCTTTAATTACCCATTCTCTCTGGTCAAACAAAGTGAAGATGATGATAACTGCTTTGTCTGTATCGATACTGATAGCTCTATGATTAATAAAGATTCGGGACAAACCTTATTCGATGATAAGGGTGAACAAACAGATTACCTTAAAGCAAGAACGGAGCACTTACTTGATGTAGCAGCAAGACATGAGCAAACCAGTGATATCATGCAATATTTTGCTAATAAAAAGTTATTAACATTGAAGTCACTTAATATTAATTTGGCTGGTGATGAGAAATTAGCCCTTAGCGGACTTTATGTAATTGATGAGAAGAAGCTAGAAACATTACCAGATGATGAGTTTAATGAATTACGCAGCAAAGGTTTATTACCAATCATCTATGCTCACTTGTCCTCTATGCACCAAATAGCAAGACTTGCTAAGCTACAAATTAACTTTAGCAAAAGCTCAGTAGAAGCTTAAACTGATACATGGCTGTATAGCATAAAACCTAACTATACAGCCCCACCTGTTAGAGTGCCTGTAAACCAAATTTGTTAATTTTCTCTAGTAATGCCCTATGTTCAGGTAAGTTGTTCATTAAGCTAGCGGTGATATCTTTCAGCGCGGCAATGCGCGCTTTCGAATCACTTAGCTCACCACTAGTCAATTTCGTTTTATATTTCATGCCATATAAGACAAATAGAAAGTTCTCCAAATAAAACACTTCAAATTGACTAAAAAAATCATCACTGATCGGCGTGAAGTTCTCCCACAAAGCTAATTTATCCTTTAGCTCTGTGGACATGGTGCTAGGATCTCTATTTTCACGCCAAAAAGATGAGTCATCTCGGTCTGATAAACAGTAATGCAACTTGATAAAATCAACAACTCTTGCCCAAGCATGACCCATGGCATGATTAAAGCGCTTCTCAAGTACCAAGAGCTCTTCTTTCTCACTAGGGAAGCGTTGCGCAAGAAAGTTGGCAGCAAAATCTGTTAGCAAGATAGAGGTAGCTTCTAATGGCTCTAAAAAACCTTGAGCTAACCCCAAGGCGACACAGTTTTTGTGCCAAAACTTTTCACGATAACCTATTTTCATCGGCAGTTTTTTGTAAACCAACTCAGGGTTATGTCCGCCTAAGTAATAATCTAGCTTAACTTGTGCTTCTTCATCACTCATATGATTACTTGAGTAGACAAAACCAACACCGCGTCTATTGGGTAAGGCTATGTCCCAAATCCAGCCTGCTTGGTGTGCCGTAGCGATAGTGTACGGCGGTATATCTGAGTCTTTATCGGTTGGCACCTGCACCACAAGAGCGGTGTTAACTAACAACTGATCTGAAACATCAATAAAAGGCACTTTCATCGCCTTAGAGATAAGTAAGGATTCAAAGCCTGAGCAGTCAATATAAAAGTCAAAAGCTAAATCACCATCATTCTTAGTGGTTAATGAAGCTATAGAGCCGTCATCACTAAGGTTTACATCACTAACATGCGTTAATAGGTGTGTAACACCAAATTTAGTTTGCGCATTATCGGCCAGTAGCTTGGCAAACTTCGCAGCATTTAAGTGATATGCATAAGCAAGATCCCCTTGATATTCAGGGCTAGTTATTTGCTTTGGCGCTCTACCCTCTTCGCACACTTTAAATTGAGCTGATATTTGCTCAGCAAAAGCTTTGCCATTATTTTCAGTTAACCAATGTGCTGTTAAATTTTCACTATCATCGCGGTTAGGTACATCAAATAAGTGATGAAAAAAATTGTCTTTACCATGTTTATCTTTATCTAACCAATTAACAAATTTAATCGACTGTTTAAAAGTGACATCACACTGGCGAATAAAGTCTGTTTCACTAATACCAAAGCTTGCTAAGGTTTTTTTTATATCAGGAACTGTACCTTCGCCAACACCTATAGGGGCAATGTCAGGTGACTCAATTAAGGTAATAGCTATATCAGATCTTTTATAAAGCGCTTTACCAAGGTGATTTGCTGCTAACCAGCCAGCCGTGCCACCACCTACAATTGCAATTTTCTTGATAGTCATAAAACCTCAATAATATTTTATTTAAAAATAATATAACCTCAACTCTGGATAATGAATGTTAATTTTTATAAGTACTTATTTATTATCAACCACATAGCATAAACACCTATGTTATAAGTTTATTTATTCGTCTCAATATTGATAGTTTTGGTGATAACAAGGCGGTATTACGTAGCCAATAACTGGTTATTGGTAGGAATACCAACGCTGATATCGCCTAAAATAGCTTTTTGAGTAACTTTGCTTATCCAGAGTTGAGGTTAATATAAATTATGAATTAGCTATAGTACGTAAAAAGCCCAGCAAATGCTGGGCTTTATTAATAAAACATCAGTGTAATTATGTTCTAGAAACGAACAGAAACACCAACTTTATACGTTGCTTCACCTTCGAAGCTCCATGATGGGAAACCAAGCTCTAAATCGGCAGAAGGAGCAGAACCAGAAGCATAAGCACCTGTTTGCAAGCTATCTTCTTCTAAGATATTTGCCGCTTCAAAAGTAACATTTAAATAGTCAGTTGCAGCCCAAGATGCGCTGAAGTCTAATGTACCGAAAGCTTCGTGAGTACGGTTTAAGTACCAGTTTGGAGCTTCACGCATAATGTACTCTGAACGCCAGTTATAAGCTAGACGAGCTGAGAAGTCATCATTTTCATAGAAACCAACAGTGTTAACTGTATGTTCTGATGAATCAGAGAAAACATTCTGAAGGTCAGGGTAGTTTTCACCCGGAGATTCAGCATCAGCATAAGTGTAGTTTACGCTGTAACCAAAACCATTATCAAAAGCATCTTGAACTTGGAATTCGATACCTTGGATAGAACCACCACCCACGTTAGTAGATTGGCCTACATCCCAACAATCCGGTTGTGCAGGTCCACATGGGCTCATGGTAGAATCAGTTACGTAAAGAGGAATATCGATGCCAATTTGTTTTTTAGTTTCTGTACGTGCAGAGACGAATGAACTTACATCTTTCATAAAGTAACCAACACTCATCATACCGTCGTCGCTAAAGTACCATTCAACACCAATATCAGCTTGGAAAGCTTTAAATGGTTCAAGTGCTACATTACCCGTAGTTGCTACCTGTACGCCAGGTAGATTCGAGTCAAGGTTAGCTAAAGAAGTCGCAGAAAACATATCCGCGTAGTTAGGACGAGAGATAACTTGTGATGCTGAAGTACGTAAAATAACATCATCAGCTAAATCCATTACTACGTTTAAGCTAGGTAAAAGTTCTTCGTAACTTGCCGTATCAGTAGAAAGTGTAGTGCCGTAATTTCCTTCAGCATCTAATGCATAGTAATCAGATGATGCATGAGTAGATACATAACGTAGACCAATGTTACCTCGAATACCATCAGTGCTAAAATCACCCATTACATATAATGCAATGTTTTCTTCTTCTACTGTACCGTAACCTGGTGCATTAGAAACATAATGGTCAGTTGCAGCTGCAGAATCAGCAAGAATTAACGAGCCATTTCCTTGAGGAATAGTAAAACCAGCTCCTGAAGAAATTGTATTAGGGAAGTATTCACTTGCAGGTCTAAAGGTACTTGCATGATCATAATCATCAGCTAGTACACCGTTAAAGTCTTCTTTTTTAACTGAGTGATCAGCGTAACGGAAACCGGTTCTAATGTTATCAATAACGCCAAGTTCAACTGGAATTGAAAAATCTAAGTTTAAGTAAGTTTCTTCATCTGAGTTAGGACCTTTGCCCATTGCCCAAGTTTGAATACCAATATTTTGTGGTAAAATACTTGAATCAAAGCTTTTGTTTGCGATGTTAAATTTAGCTTGATCACCAGTCATATCCCAGTCACCAATAAGGTCACTGAAGTTATTAGTGTATTCACCAACAAGAGCAGTTCTTGAACCACCGTCTGACTTAGTATTACCTACACGACCAGAGAAAGTGAATGCATCGGCCTCATAAGTCCAATCGAAATCAATCGTGTTAGAATCCATTGAAGATTCACGAGCCCAAGTTTGGAAGTATGCCGCACCAAATTCAGGAAAACCTGCAGCATAGCTAACACCTGGAACCGTTGCATTTCTGCGAATACAGTTACCATTTTCTGGGTTAGTTTCTACACACGAATCATCACCTGGGAACATAATAATTTGACTGTTAGCATTGTTTGCGCTTAAGTCTAACGACATTATACTCAAACCCAATTCTAATGAATCCGTTGGACGGTATTGTAAAGCAACGTTTAAAGCTGTACGTTCACGTTCCTGTTGGAATGTAGTTGGCGCCATACCGCCACTCCAGTTACGTGAAGTCTCAACACCATTACGTTGGTAATCAGTTGCAGAGTAAGCACCTGCAACTAAGATACCAAAAGTTTCATCATCATTTTTCCAGCTGTATAAACCTGAAAGTTCAGGGCTTATTTCTTCATTAACTGAACCATACTGACCTTTTACACTAGCAAAAACAGTGTTTGCTTCAAGATCAAATGGTTTGCGAGTTTTAACTATTACCGTACCACCGATACCACCTTCAACTAAGTTAGCTTGTGAAGATTTATAAACTTCTAAACCACCAACCATTTCAGATGGCAACATTGCGTAGTTAAAGCTACGGTCTACCGGTTGTTGGTCAAACCAACCAGTAGAAGCTACTGAATGACCATTTAATAAAGTACGTGTTAATTGTGCAGATGCACCACGAATAGAAACTTGCTGGCCTTGGCCGAATTGACGAGAAACAGTTACACCTGGAATACGTGCTAATGATTCACCAACATCACCATCTGGGAACTTGCCTACATCTTCCGATGTAACTACATCGACAACGGCGTCAGAAAATCGTTTACCGTTAATAGATGCTTTTAATGAACCACGAATACCAGTTACTTGAATAACTTCTACATCATCTTTTTTTACTGCAGCTTCTTCGGCTGACATAGCTTGTGTTGATACACCCGCTAGAATCATAGCAATCGAACTTGCTAACACGCCTTTTTTAAATGTTTTAGTTGACATCGACTTTCCCTTACCACGTTTTGTTTTTAGAATGTTTTTATTTTTTTTGCTTAGAATAATTTTTTTTGGTTTTACGACAGCGCTGTCAATATTTAATGACAACGCTGTCATAAGACGTAAGAAACCATACCGTTTATTTTTACGTTTGACCAGAATAAATTAACAAAAAACACCAAAACGATTACATTTAATCACAAAGCTATTGAATTACAAGGGTATTTTATATGTTATTTTTTATATAAAAATGGGTATTTATATAATTATTTATCTATTTCTGTATAAATAAAATACGTATGCGCAGTAACTTTGGTTTTTTATTCACATATAACGAATAAAAAAACACTATTAAGAAGATGGGTGATTAATTGATTATTTTGGTTATTTATTTGATCTACGGAGAAAAAAAAGCTAATACCTATTGAGATAGATATTAGCTTTGTTAAAGCAGTCAATATAGCTAACTAGCTGCTTTCTATAAGTACAGGGTGAAGTAAGTTTACCTAACCGTACTATTTTTTTGCGGCTTGATAAAACTTTAGTAAACTTGCTGTTGAGCAATCATGATTATCCGCGATGTTATCCGTCTCTAGTTCAGTCTGAATTTCTGCCGCTAAACCTTTACCTAGCTCCACACCCCACTGATCAAAAGAACATATCTGTAAGATAATGCCCTGCACAAATATCTTATGTTCATAAGCGGCAATCAAACCACCTAATGTCTTAGGGTCAATACGCTTTAATAAGATGGTATTGGTCGGTCTATTACCTTTATGGACTTTATGCGGGGCAACTTTATCAATGTAATCTTGTGTACGGCCTTTGGCTTTTAAATCAGCACGGACTTGCTCTTCATTAACACCTGTCATTAACGCTTGTGTTTGTGCAAAGAAGTTTGCCATTAGCGTTTCATGATGGCCTTTTACCGGCGTAACACTGGCAACTGAACCAATAAAATCAGCTGGCACGACATTATTACTTTGATGCAGGTATTGATAAAAAGCATGCTGACCATTAATACCTAGCTCGCCCCATATAGAAGGTACTGTCGGGTAATCAACTTCAATGCCATCCCAAGTTACCGATTTACCATTACTTTCCATTTCTGCTTGTTGTAAATAAGCGGTAAGCATATGCAAAGTTTGATCATAAGGTAAAATAGCTTGTGATTGAGAGCCAAGGAAAGTGGTATTCCAAACACTGATCAATGCTAAAATTGCAGGGAAGTTATCTTTTAATGGCGCATTACAGAAATGCTGATCCATATCATTCGCGCCGCTTAATAACTCTTTGAACTTGTCAAAACCCAAATCAAGCGCAATCGCTAAACCAATTGCTGACCATAAAGAAAAACGACCACCAACCCAATCCCACATATCAAAGATATTTTCTTCTTTAATACCAAAAGCCATAGCATTGTCTTTATTAGCGGTTACCGCGACAAAATGTTTGCCGATAGAATTTTCATCAAAAGATGAACTTGTTAACCATTGCATCGCCGTTTTAGCGTTGGTAATAGTTTCTGTGGTAGTAAAAGTTTTACTGGAAACGATAAACAGTACTTTTTCAGCGTTTAACGGTCGTAATACCTCAACAATTTGCGCACCATCAACATTAGACACGTAATGTACATTCACGCTGCCATCACTGTAATGCTTTAAGGCTTCGGTGACCATTTGAGGGCCAAGATTAGAGCCACCAACGCCAATATTAACAATATCGGTAATGCGCTTTCCTGAATAACCTAACCATTTACCTTCGCGTACTTTCTTAACAAAAACTTCCATTTCGCCTAATTGCTTTTGTACATGCTCAGTAACGTTTTCTCCATCAATAATCAGCGGTTCATCACTTTGGCGACGTAAGGCCGTATGTAATACCGCGCGATCTTCAGTTTTATTTATTTTTTCACCAGCAAACATCTTAGCGCGCCAGTCACATACTTTTGTCTCTTCAGCCAAATCGAGCAATGCTTCAATGGTTTCATCGTCGATTAAGTTCTTAGAATAATCTAATAACATATTGGGTAATTCAATAGAAAACTTGTTGAAACGGTCATTATCCTGAGCAAACAAGGTGTTCATGTGCTGAGATTTTTTATCTTGGGCAAGTTGCTGTAGCTTTTTCCAGCTAGCTAATGTTTGACGAGAAGACATTCTAATTCCTATAGTTTATGAGACACGATTACCGACACTACATCCTAGTGAACCTGAGTATAAGCTCCATTTAACCGTTATGTCATGTTAAATATCCATGGTACCCTATAAAAAAATGACAGCGCTGTCAATTGATCATGTCTGGGTCAATACGTAAAAGCAGGTAGATAACTACGGATTGGCTATGTAATAATAACAAAATGACAGGTAATGCCAGTCGTTAATAATAATAATAACAGGGTTACAGCTGATGAAATCAACAATAAATGACGTAGCAAAAAAAGCCGGTGTATCAATAAAAACGGTATCACGAGTCATTAATAATGAGGCGTCTGTTCGCCAGTTAACTCGAGAGAAAGTACAACTGGCTGTAGAGCAACTGAACTACCAACCTAACTTGTCTGCCCGTAATTTAGCCGGTGCCAAGTCCTACTCCCTTGCTTATATTTACGATAATCCCAATGCGTATTATATTATTGACATGCAAGAAGGAATTTTGTCTGCTTGTAAGAAGCAAGGCTTTGAGTTACTTATCCATCCTTGTAATGCAAGTAATAAAGATGTTACTACCGAGGTGGTTAACATGGTTAAGCAGGCGCGTATTGCCGGTTTAATTTTGACTCCACCTTTATCTGAAATGCCTGAGTTTGTAAAATCACTGGTAGATCTTGATGTTAAGGTGGTTCGTATTATGTCTGGCGATGTCGCCCCTGATGATCTCAGCCCTTGTGTAATGGTCAATGATAGAGATGCCGCGCAAACCATTACTCAACACCTTATCGACTTGGGCCATACCAACATCGCTTTTATTGCTGGTGATGCAGAACATATGTCGACGATAGAACGTTATAAAGGTTATAGAAGAGCACTAAAAGCCAGTGACATAGATTTTAACAAAGACCTTGTCATTGAGGGTGAGTATTCATTTGATTCTGGCGTCAGTGGTGCAAAAAAATTGATGGCTGAGCAAAGTAAAACCATCCGACCTACCGCTATATTTTCTTGTAATGATGAAATAGCTGCCGGAGCGTTATTTTCCGCCCGATTAATGAATATATCAGTCCCTGAGCAATTATCGATTGTCGGTTTTGAAAACAGTCCATTTTCACGTCAAACTTGGCCTAAGCTTACCACGGCAGATCAGCCAAACAGTCAAATTGCAGAAGACGCTGCCAACTTACTTATCAGCCAACTGCGCAAGCAAAACAAACCACTAATGATTAGTAAATATGTGCCAAAGCTTATTGTCAGAGATTCAACGGCGCAGTGCTTAAGTTAATACGGGCTGATGCGGTGGATGAGAAGTACTAAACTTTACACTAACTATAAAGAAGATTTTTGACTGGTACTATTGAGAGTTTTCTGGGGATTAACCCAAGCCTTATTTAAGCTTGAAAGATTCATTTATCTTTTTCATTTTTTTGCTGTAGTTTAAATGTGCTTTCCTTGCTGCAAAAATAAAAACACTAACTACAACACTAATTGAGAGGATCAAAATAGTAGGTTCTTGCAGTAGTGTGCTACTCATCCATTCCATGGTTTACTTTCCTTAGTATCTAAATTCCTTGAAGTTTACGGCGACTTCTCATAGCCTTCAACTAAATGCATTCGATTTACTGTAGCACAAGACTAATAAAAGTGAACAATAAGATAATTTGTACAAATATCCAAGGGCTACTACTTAATAAATTAGGTTTAGTTAAGAAGTCCTAAACCGGCCTTTTTCTTTAATAACTAACTACCTATTTAAGCGACTTTTCCTGACTATGCTGCACTGCTATTTCTCAAGGTTATTCCTCGAAGTAAGTACCCCAACCATCATAATCAACACCACATTTATTAGCCAACTCAAACATAACCTGAGTTTCTTTTTTGATTAATGCCACATCTAACATCTGCTCTGTGACTATATCAAAAGCGAAAACTTTATCACCATTTTCCAATTCTGCTTCTTCTGGATCTTCAATCTCTAAACCAAGCTTAAAAGCCGCGATTGCTGCTTTTTCCAATAAATCAAAATCGCTACTAGCAAAGTGGTGCTCGATGGTGTGATAAACCTCATCATTAGTACCATCTTCAAGCAGTTCACCAACTAACATTTCAGTATGGCTAAACCAGTGTTGTAACTCTTCATTAATCATTATATTACCTATTTATATTCCTAGTTAAATACCGAGTAAAATTCCCTGTAACCACAGCGTTATTTATTATGGTAAGCCGCCGCTTCAATTGATAATTGCTCAATTTTATTAGACATTAATTTATGGACTTCATTTACTGTTGAGCGCAGGTTTTCTCGTTTTGCATCATTAAGGTCAATAGGGTCAAGAAATTCAATAATAATTTTACCATTGTCCCATCGGTTTAACTGAATAGTGCCGTGCTGGTTACTCGTACAAACAGGAACAACAGGCACTCCTGCTTGTATGGCAGTACGAAAAGCGCCCGTTTTTAACGGCAATAAACCCCGACCTCGGCTACGTGTTCCCTCAGGAAACATCCAGATAGAAATCTTATCACGTTTTATTTTATCTGCGGTTAATTGAATAGTACCCATTGCTTTATTACTATTTTGACGATCAATGAGGATATTACCGGTTAGCCAGTACATTTGTCCGAAAATGGGGATCCACTTCAAGCTTTTTTTACCAACACTGACCGTGCCAGGCAATACAGCATTAGCAACGGTAAAAAGATCATAGCTGTTTTGATGATTTGACAACCAAACCACAGGACCGATATTTTTAACAGACTCAGGAATTCTTACTTCTATTTCGACACCCAATAATTTAGGGATTTTCCCTAAAAATCTGGCCGTATGGTAAACGTTATCACGATGAAAAGGACGCAATAAACAATAGAAAATAGAAATAGTACAAATGATGACTAGCGCCAAAGTCATTAAAAAAACGCGTAATACAGCTAACAAAGAAAGCTCCCACATTGGTAGCTAAAAGAAGATTACTGGCGAGTATACAGAAAAACCAAATAATAGGGTAAAGCTATTATTTATTTTGTTTAGAAAGGTGTCATTGATGTCAGAAAAAACGGTTAAAGCCGTGTTTGTTATACTTTACACCGCTTTAATCGAATTTTCTTGTTCGACCAGTTAACCGGTTAGATTATTTAACATGTAACCTTGACCCCAAACCGTTTCAATTTGGTTTTTCTTCATACCTGCTAGCGTCAATTTCTCGCGTAATTGCGACATTCTGACATCAAGGGTGCGCTCTACACCGTTGTAAACACGTTTTAGCAAAGTGCTATAAAGATGGTCACGAGATAAAATCTTACCTTGATGTTCGAGTAAAGATTTCAATAAGTTGAACTCGAAGGTTGTTAGCTTAACAACCGCACCGTTGATAAAACACTTTTGTGATTTAGGCTGTAAACAGACATCTCCTAACGTTAAGCTTGCTAGTTCAACCTGCTTCACTTTATTACTCTGACGGTGAAATAAAGCTTCAATACGCATCATTAAAATTCGACTATTCATTGGTTTAAGCAAATAATCATCCGCGCCTAAGGTAAAAGCATCAACATGTTCTTGCTCACTATTCTTACTCGATACGATAAAGAGAAAACCATCAAATAATGCGCGTAAATCACGAATAGTTAACAATTGTTCACTATCAGCCAACCCGATGTCAAAAATGATCATATGGGGTCTATTTTCAACCAAATAGCTTCTTAATTCTTGGCTTAGCGTCTCACTAGTGCGAATTTTTGTAGTTTGATAACTAGCGTGATTATCATCCATTAAGAATACTTTACTTAAGTAACTATCATTTTCAATCAGTAATAATTTTTTCTGTGATTGAATATTCTGATTTATTTCAAGTGGTTGTGTATTTTTAACAAGTTCTATACTTGACGGCATAACAGACTCCTATATGAAACGACTTTGATTAATAAGTAAATTATAAAATCAAAAACGATTAAAGACTGTAATAGGTCGTAACAGGAGTGTAACAACTTGCACTCATGTTATTAAAGCGTTAAACGCCGCGGTTGGTAAAGTATAAAAAATTATGGGGGATGATGCTCAATTGAACATGTTGCTTTAATGAAAGTGCTATATCGCTGTATAAGCTTAACTTACTAAATGCTAATGACTGGTCAGTTGAAGGGCTATCAATGTTACTTAGTGAGTAATGATAGCCTTGCTCTGTAACACTGATATAGTCAACTTGTGCATTGGGTTTGGTATTGGTATTGGTATTGGTATCGCTATTTTCATCGACTAGCGTGTTAAGTATTAATTGTGAAGGTTTCACCAATAAATGTACTTTACTGAACTGTGTACCGTGCTCAGCTGATATATCCAGATTCCCTAACAGACTTTGCGCGCCATTTTCATCAACGTTACAAGGTAACCAGCTGCCCAGTTGCAGAAAGTCAGCGACTTGATAGCTATTAGGCGCTTGGCAAATAATACTCGGCGTATCAAACTGTAATAGTTTACCTTGCGCCATTACCGCCATTTTATCCGCGAAAGTAAATACTTCATCTTTGTTATGAGTGACAAAGATGGCGGTCATATCAAACTGCTTTAAAAGCTGCCTTATTTCTACCATCAATTCATTTCTAAGACGCGCATCAATATTTGAAAAAGGCTCATCAAGCAGTAATAATTTTGGTTTTGGCGCTAACGCCCTCGCTATTGCTACCCGCTGCTGTTGGCCACCAGAGAGTTGATGAATATAACTATTTTGATAGTCGTTGAGCTTTAAGATGGTCAGCAAGCTATCAATTTGTTGTTGTTGCTCTGTTTGAGTGAGCTGAGCGATACCAAAAGCAATATTCTCTTTAACCGTCAAATGCGGAAAGAGTGCGTAATCTTGAAAAATCATACCGACCTGACGATTTTCTGCCGGTACGTAGTGCTGCTTGTCACTCAGCACTTTACCATCAATGACTATTTGCCCTGTACTTGGCTTACTAAAACCTGCAATAGCATTCAACAAGGTTGTTTTACCGCAACCACTGGCGCCAACGAGTCCTAATATATCACCAGCATTGAGCGTTAAATCCAACGAAGATAAAACCTCTTTATCTTGTAATTTAACAGAGAGTTGCTGGATAGATAATAACGCGGTCATACTTCTTCCTTGCTCTTATTCAGTAGCACTATAGGTAACAAGCCAAATAAGACGATCAGGATTGCCCCTAATGCGCCTTGCTCGAGCATTTCATCAGAAATAAGCTGATAAATTTGGCTACTCAAGGTTTCAAAATTAAAGGGTCGTAATAATAATACTGCCGGCAATTCTTTCATTGCTTCAACAAACACTAACAACCACGCCACCACTATGGTGGGAGTTAAAATAGGTAAGTGTACCTTAGTCAAACTACCCGTTAAATTAACGCCTAATGATGCCGGCGCATAATCTAAGGATTGTGGAATTTGCTTTATACCACTAATGATAGTGCCGTTCGCGATAGCAGAAAAGCGCACTACCAATGCAAAGATAATAGCAAACAATGAACCCGATAAGATTAACCCTGGCGCGGCGAAGCCTAAAAACTCAGCAACACCATTCAGCCAATGATCAATAGGGCCTAACGTTGATAACATTGCCATTGCTAGGACAGTGCCCGGTATCGCATAACCAAAACCAGAAATCTGCTGTGGCAGCTGACGATATTTATCGCTGTGTAAGCGCTGATATAAGCCTAAGGATAAAGCGATAAGCACCGCAACGGTCGCAGCAATCACTGATATCTTTAAAGAGTTTATACCCGTAGAGATTAACACTGATAATTGTGCAACATTACTGTATTCAACTGCCATCACAATTAGCAGAGCTAATGGGAGTAAAAAACCAAAAATGACCAATGCCCAACAAAAAAAACTGGCCATAACTTGCTGGCTTGAAGACAGCTTAATTAGCTCACGTTGTAAATTAGGCCGAGCACTTTGATGGCGCAATCCGGCCCTACTTCGCTGTTCAGCTAGCACGACAAATAAGACCAGTAACATTAAAACACTCGCTAAAGCATTTGCCGCGCCCAAATCACCATAACCAAGCCAAGTATCATATATCGCGGTTGTTAACGTGTGCACTGAGAAATATTGCACGGTCGCAAAATCGGCTAAGGTCTCCATTAACACTAAGCTTGCCGCAACGGCAATTGCCGGCCTTGCCAACGGCAGTGCCACTTTAAAAAAACTCTGTTTTGCGGTTAAGCCCAGTAATCGACTGGCTCGAATTAGGTTTTGATCTTGTTGTTCAAAAGCGCCACGGGTGAGCATATAAATATAAGGAAATAACACTAACGCCAACATTAATGCTGCGCCAGGCAGTGTACGAATATCAAAAAACCAGTAGTCGTTTGGTGATTGCCAACCAAACCATGTACGAAGGCTACGTTGTACTGGGCCAGCATAGTCAAATAAATCGGTGTAAAGGTAAGCCACTAGATAGGCAGGCATTGCTAAAGGTAACAGTAGTAGCCAACGTAATTGCTTCTTAAAAACAATATCTGTTTGGGTGATAATTGCAGCGCTCAACACGCCAAAAATTAAAGAGAGTAGCACCACTAAAAAGGCGAGTATTACGGTATTTTCTAGGTACGTTGGTAGTACTGTTTGCCATAAATGAGCAAACAGTTGCGTTGATGCGCTAATACCACCGACTAGCATAACGAGCACTGGTACCATTAGTACCAGTGCAATTAAATAGCTAGAGTACGTCCATGTTTTACTGTTATGCAGTGCTATCACAAATCAAACTGTGCTTGATCTAATAGTTTTAATGCCAGTTTACGGTTCTTAGCAATATCTTCTAATGGTAACGTATCGGCTTTATAACTGCCCCATGAAGCAACAAGTTTAGATACTTCAACCCCTGCTCGAACTGGGTATTCCATATTCGTTTCTGCGTATAACTGCTGTGCAGGTTTTGAGACTAAAAACTCCATTAACGCTTGGGCATTTTCTTGGTTAGGTGCATATTTAGCCATAGCGACACCTGAAATATTAATATGGGCGCCACGATTACTTTGGTTAGGGAAATTAATATACACTTCCTCTGCCCACACTTTTTGCTTGTCATCTTTGAGCATTTTGCCAAAGTAGTAACTATTACCTAAAGAGATATCGCATAAGTTTTGATGAATGGCTTGTACTTGACCACGATCACTACCCTGTGGCTTACGGGCTAAGTTATTCTTAAATTTCTTCAGCCAATCTAAGGTATAAGCTTCGCCATGTTCACTTATCATTGAGGCAACTAAAGCCACTGTATATGGATGTTTACCACTGCGCGTACACACACGGCCTTTATACTTTTCATCGGCTAAGTCTTCATAATTAAGGTCTAACTTACCTAAACGTTTGGCCGAATAAATATTACGCACCCGAGTCGTTAACGCGAACCAAGTATGATCTTGTGCTTGGTATTGCTTAGGGATAGCGTTAGTTAAAATAGTAGAGTTTACCGCTTGCACTAAATCTTTGTCGCGTAGTTCAACCAAACGACTAATATCTGTGGTGAGCAATATATCGGCCGGACTATATTTTCCTTCTCGCGCTAAACGTTCTGCCATGCCATTCTTAGCAAAGACCACATTCACTTTAATACCGGTTTGCTCGGTAAACATATCGAACAATGGCTTGACCAGAAAAGGTTGTCGGTATGAATAAACATTAACTTCTTCGCTAGCATTGGCGTTGAAGCTTGTCATAAAACTCGTGGTGAAAAGTATTGCAACAAACGAGGTGATAAGCGAGGTAGTAAAGAATTTCTTCAACATAAACAGTGTCTCGACAAAATAGTGTGGGCGAATTGTACAAGGACAGCTATAGCTGTCAAGGTTTTTGAGAATAATTCTCATTAAGACATGTAACAGATCATTACTTGCTAGGCTAAACCAACCGCACCACTGAGCAATAACCAACCAGCAAAAAACAATTTAAGCTTAACTGCCGATAAGTGCGTGACTACTGTTTTGGCAAATAAACCTCCTAAGACAGCACCTGGGCCGGCAAATAAAACCACTTGCCAGTACACTTCTTGATTAACGTGTAACAGGGCTGCCCAAACACTAATAGCAGAGACAATAACCGCTGCAGCAACTGCCATACTCATATCAAAGTGTCGTAATAGTAGATAAATAACCAGTAATTCACCGACCCCAACACTTAACCAGCCGGTAATAGCACCGCCGAATAAGCCAATCAGCACCATGGCAATATAGTCGACAAAATATAACTGACTACGTTCACGTTGCCCTTGCAGTAAATAAATCGTCAATATAATGCAAAAACCTAGCAGCAGTGAAAAATAACTGAAACTAATATGCAACGCGGCCGGCGAGTTAACTTGGTAAAAAAAGACTAGATTAAGGGCAATGACGGCAGAGATTGTGGTTACGCAGATGATGCGCTTAAAGCCTTGCCATAAACGTAAATCGGTTTTTTCGGTTTGATAATGATGCCACCAAGTAACGCCGCCTGCGCTCATGCCAAAACATTGAATGGCAAAACTAGTGGCCACAGATTGTTGCTCGGTAAAACCTAGTTGGGTAAACATTGGAATAAAAACCACACCGCCGCCAGCGCCTGTTGAATTAGCGAAAATGGCGCCTAAAGTCCCCAACAATGTAAATACACTATAATTAAGGAGTTCATCAAGAGTATGGTTAGCGCTTAACAATAAACTTAGCCAAGCCAGTAAAAAAAGCACCACAAATTTAGGGTTAGATAACCGCATAAATGCTTGTTTATTCATAAAGTTCTTACTGCTCATTGATTTACTTAGTTAAAACTGACTCTGTTAAGACTTACCTTGCTACTACTTAGCTAACTACTTTTTTTGAGCCGATGCAGGACTTTTCTCTGCAATAAAAGCACAAGCGTCATTGGCTAAGCAACTCTTCGAAATATAACTCTTACTGGCGATATCCTTACCCATAACCGTTTTACCTAGGCTAAAGTAAATAACAAAACCCAGCTCTGTTTCAGTTACCGCGGTAACATCTGTCCATAAAATACGATTATTTATATGGAATGACTCTGTCAGGATACCTTGCTCATCAATGGTAAGTTTAACTTCACTTCTTGAAGCCTTACTTAGCATCTGTCTCATTACCCACCAAGGTTTATGATAATAAACACTAATGGATTCAAGAATACCGCAAGCGATAACAAACCAAGCAGCATAGGGATTAACAGGCGTGGCAAATAGAATAATCAAACCAAAAACAGTTAATATATTTGCTTTAAAGTAGGTTTTTTTATCATGTGTCAAGGTACTAGACTGCGTATAACATTCAGTGTAGTGAGCTTTATCTAAAGTAAATTTGGCAGAAAAGGAGCTTGCTTGCGTGGTTAAAGATTGAGTCATTGAGTTACAGACACTTATAAGTGACTTAGTAAAGAAAGTTAGCGCTAGTTTATCAGAAGAGATGTGTAAACGAGTAATTAATTGTTGCTCTATTTACCGGGGTAATAGCCGCGAATTTCTTCTGCAAAGCGGTAGAGCGTGAGATTATTTATACTTTATCATCGTCAGGCACATATTCAGATGTTCAATAAAACTGCAAACTTGCATAAAGTCTTCTTTAGGTATTTCTGCTTGTGATTTGGCTAGCTGTATGCAAATCAAACCAATCGCTTTGCCTGCTATTTTCACTGGAATAAAAGCGACTGAGCAATCGGTAATTAGGTCATCAATTTCTTGGGTTATTAAACTTCGCCAACGCCCTGCTTGCTGATGATTAATCAATACCGGTGTATCTTCCTTAAATACCCTAGCAATAACATTGTCATTTTTTGTTATATCAATATTGATTTTTTCTGCATTGTTTTGGCCACTTTTATTTACCACTAAACGAGACTTAACTCTCGCCCTATCATCAACGAGCATTAAAAATGAACTTCGATCAAAAGCAAAGATATTAGTCATAGATTTTAATGCTAACAGTAAATATTCATTAAAATCTTTACTGTGCTGCATCAACTTAGTGAGCTCGATAAAGCCATCCAGTAAAGCTTTATCGCGACTTTTAGGCTTGGTAAAATTTTCAGCTTGTTCATTAAAGTCTTTAGCTGTCGGTAACGCTTTTATACGATCCGTTAATATTTCTGCACCAAAGGTGGATAATAAGGTCCCGACTTTCTCGCGAGTGTGTTCAATCCTGACCTTTACTTGCCTGACTGAAATATTCATGATCTTGGCAATATCGGCAAGTAAACCTTGATACGCTTCGATACTGCCTTCTGGCTTGCCGATAACAGCACTGAGTTTATCGGCAAAGTAGATGACTCTCATTTCATCTGTTCGTGTTTCTGGCTGATCTAATGCCTTGATTAACAGATCACTTAAATTCCAGGCACTGGCTAGACCTTTACTCAAGTCATTAAAGCGGATACCCAAAGTTTCCTGGCAATAGCGATGAAAATCTTCAGTTGATTTAGCATCATAATTAGCTGTTTTTTTTGCGCTATCGCCGCCGGCGCTCCAAAAAGCACTTTCACCAATACGATAAAGCATAGCGGCAAGGTAAACTTCTTCTTGGACTTCTTCACTGTAATTAGGCACCATCATTCTAGCTAACATACCTGCATAAAAGGAATTAGCCATTAGCTGAGTTAGCCGGTCATAGACATTAATATCAAGATTTTTTGTTGCCAGTAAACTTGAGACAAGCTTAACGGTTAAACAGATGTTCTTTACCGTTTGTATGCCAAGTACCACAGTAGCACGTGAGACAGTTGTGACCTTATTGACACCAATATATTGAATATTATTAGCAACCTTAAGCAAGCATGAAGATAAGCCTTGATCATGTAATATCGCCTGACTTAACTTAGGTAAAGATGATTTATCATCGTTTGAAAATTTATCCAACATTTGAGCAGTAGAAGTAATAGCGGGTAGCTCATTATTGGCGATTAATTCAATCCATTGCTCAGTTGTGCGTAAACCTTTATTGCTCATGACAATTTCTCGATATATACATGTTTCAAAAGCATGAATCTAACTATGCACACTATAAGGGGGTATGTCTAATACCATTCCGCATAAAGAAGTGACTACTTAGAATGTTTGAGTTCAAATGGTCAGTGCAACACACTCTATTCTTAGTGAAAAAGAAAAGGAGTGTTAAAATGGTTCATCGTTCACGAATTAAATATACAACAGAGAAAATGACCTTAATATGGAATTGCTGGAAAGATGGGCAATCTTTAAGAGGGATAGGTATTCTCTTTAGCAAAAGAAAATAACATCAACAAACTGCACTAACAATTGACAGCGCTGTCATTTTTTAATAATGTGACATAATATTTACAATGCTTAAAGATTTATCGATTACACTCTAAGAAGCGTACCGTGCTCTTTTAATTTAATTTTCCTAAGGAAAAAACATGCAAGTTATTATTTTTGATAATGCACAACAAGTTGCCGTAAGTGCTGCAGAATGGGTTGCTGAGCTGATTAACATAAAAACAAACCCGGTGATAGGTTTGGCAACAGGCAGTACACCTATTAGCCTTTATCAAGAATTAGTCAATAAACATAAAGCTGGTGTGCTTAGTTTTAGCAATACCACAAGTTTCAATTTAGATGAATACTTAGGTATTGATGAGACAAATGAACAAAGCTACCGCCACTTCATGAATGCAAACTTGTTCAACCATGTTGATATTGATAAATCTAAAACTTTTTTACCTACCTGTAATCAAGGTCAAAATCCAAGAGATCAAGGTTTAGCTTACGAAGATAAAATTGCTCAAGCTGGTGGTATCGACTTACAAATATTAGGTATTGGCGCTAATGGTCACATTGGTTTTAATGAGCCAACCTCAAGCTTAGCTTCGCGTACTCGTATTAAAACACTTACCCAACAAACGCTTGATGATAACAGTCGTTTATTTTCTGCTGATGAATTTCAACCAACATTAGCCATGACCATGGGCATTGCTACTATTTTAGATGCTAGATACGTACTATTAATGGCAACAGGTAAAAGCAAAGCGAAAGCAGTAAAAGACATGGTAACCGGTGCATTATCAGCCGTCTGCCCTGCGTCTTCTCTACAACTCCATGAAAATGCAATTGTCTTACTTGATAAAGAAGCAGCAAGCGAGTTAGAAGATCAAGAATACTACCTATGGGCTGACAAGCAGAATTGCAAAATCAACCAAGAGTTTGGCTTGTATCATAATTACTAAAAGCATAATTACTAAGAGCATAACTACAGCAATTGATATATCGCTGTAGTTATCAATGAAAAAAAGGCGCAAGTTGATCCGTTGATTAACTTGCGCCTTTTTAAATTTAATTATGGCTTATTTAGCTAGCTTTATTGATTACCAATAAACAGCTTTACTCTGCCATTTTCAGCAGCTCAGGTAAGAAATTCTCACTTTCCTGTGCTAGCAGACATTGCTGTTCTAAGATATCTTGTAAAATTTCTTTCGTGGTTAATGGGTTGGCTAACACAACTCTAAAGACAATCACTTTTTCACCGCCATAGCGACTCACTTCAATACGCGTACGAGAGACAAAAGAGCGGCCGTCTTCACGTTGACGCTTTTGAATAAACTTGGTTAATTTACCTAGCAACAAGTTCAGTGACTTATTCGCTTCATCATCATTGCGAGCTAACAAAGCCTGTACCGACTTAGGGGCATAACGATAGGTTAGCAAACAAAGCTCTGGCCGAGTAATTAACTCAAAATCATCATGCTGATTAATAAGCTCAGCAAAATATTCGGCTTTTTCAATGGCCTGATTAATCAACATTTCATAACCTGGTCGGCTAATAATATGCAAGCTGGCATACACTAACATCGCCATGCCTGGGCGAGATCCTTCTAGGGTATGGCTGCCTAAATCTTTTGAGCCTTTACGTAATATATATTCCGCGTGATGTTCAATGGCACTCACAGAAGCAGGGTCTTTAAAAATAACGATACCTGCGCCCATGGGTACATACATCTGTTTATGGGCGTCAATGGTTACTGAGTCAGCTTGTTCGATGCCTTTGAGCAATGGACGGTACTTATTCGATAACAATGTTGCTCCACCCCAAGCAGCATCAACATGAAAATGACACTGGGTTTGCTGAGCAATTGCAGCCATTTTATCGAGGGGGTCAACGTTACCGGTTTCGGTGGTACCGGCAACACCAACAATAGCGAGTACTTTAATATTTTTCGTGCTAAGTTGCTGACACTTTTCCGCCAGCTTTTGGCAATCTATCTTATTATTTTCATCCGTTGGTATAGCGATAACATTCTCTTGGCCTATACCGAGAATATCTGCGGATTTTTTCAGTGAGTAATGTCCTCGTTCCGACACTAAAATGGCTAAATCTTGATAACCATAGTGCCTCATAGCACGGTGTAAACCTTCTCGAGCTACGCCCCTAAAGTCACCATCGGCTTGTAGGAGTTTATTACGTGCTACCCATAACGCGGTAATATTGGCGACAGTGCCGCCAGAGCAAAAAGCGCCCAATGAATGCTGGGCGCTATGCATCCAATTTTTATAAAAATCATCATCCTGCTGATAGACCAAATTATGCATCATACCGATTACTTGACGTTCAAGCGGGGTAAAAGCTTTTGATGTTTCGACTTTAACTAGGTTCTGATTTAAACCCACCATCAGTTTAGATAGCGGTAAAATAAATGCAGGTAGCGCCGAGGTCATATGACCAATAAAGCTAGGACTAGAGGTATGTACTGATTGCGCGACTAATTTATCGAGCAAATGATGCATATGATCAGAGACAAATTCAGGCTGTTCCGGAATGTGAGCATTAACAAAGTCTTGCTCAATGTCCGATAAAGCATTTTTACTGGCCACAATATGGTTGTTTAAAAAACCAACCAAATTTTGTGACATCTCTTGCTCAAGGCGCCCTAAAGTAGAATCAGGCGCTTCCGCGATAGTAAAAATCCGATGTAATGACTCTTGCGTTGCCTCGGCAATGCGCTTAGTTGCTCTCATAGTTATTCACTTTACTTTCACTATATTTACTTGCTTGGCCAAATCAGATTGAGTGCATAGGCAAGTTTTATAATTAATGGCTATTTATATCGAACACGAAAAACGCACTTTAATAAAAAACACCGCAAAAGTCCCGTAATTTCGTCAACATTACTCACTATATTCATTATCGTTCGAGGGCGCGTTAAGCTTTCATGGTTGCATATTGTTCGAATTAAATGATTTTTTAATCGCGACGCAAGGCATGTAGCATAGTACTTCTATGTAAATTCCTTGCAACAAAGAGTAAGAATCATTTAAACGAACCCAAAGGGCAGTTTTTATTAGCCCCTTTTACTGCGTTATCGCCTATTTTAGTAACGCTACACGGATGTAGCTTACTAGACAATGCTGGAGCATATTGTCCTGAATAACTACACAGCATAAGCTCTGCCTTGTATAAAAAGCTAATAAATACCTGCAATAACAATCATCAAAGTTCAACACGCCCTAATATTAATTGCCAACATATCTGGCCACTAGCTTGGTATTTCGCTTCAAAAGGTGTCAATGCAGACGATGCTTCGACTACCGCTAAGGATGAAATTTCACCCTGTAAATTAACTTGCTTAGCCGCTTGCTGAAATTCGGCCAAATAGATCCGCCAATTACTGCGTAAAATTAGCTGCTGACCAATACTGGCCATTTGTGGAAAAACCGCACTGCCATGCCAACGACGCTGTAAGTGCTTAGACTTAGGCCAAGGATTAGGATATAAAATGTAGTGCTTTGATACGGGCCAACTTGCCGCTTTCACCAAACGATAAAAATCATTTAAATCCGCACGTACTAAGTGATAATTATGAGCACTAAAACCATCATTGGCAGAAAAACCTTCAACATTACGATTGATTCGATTATCGGATTTATCCACGCCAATCACTAAGGCTTGCGGATTCTGTTGCGCTAAAATACGGGTACTTTGCCCTACCCCGCAGCAAGCATCCAAAATAATTTCGCCCTCTGGCTTAGCCGTCAGAAAAGCTTGCACCAACAAATCCATTGCTGCAAAGGCTTGCTCTGTGTGCTTTTGGTAAGGCTTTTGAAAAGCATGAGTAAGGTGTTTTTTTACCACCTCATCAAGCTTCTCATGAATACCTTCTTGGTTACTAATAATCGCTTTAGAGTCACCCAATGAAGTTTGCATATCTGGGGTCTTCATATTTCCCGTCATATTAGCTGTCTTGTTGTCAGTCATCTTAGCTTCTTAGTCCTATACCTTTAGAGATAAGTGTCATGGCGATGGTAAATAAAGTAACAATAAAGAAAATGATTACCGCAAAAGCGGTTACTAAACTAACATCTGATATACCTAAAAAACCATACCTGAAGGCGTTAACCATATAAACTATTGGGTTTGCTTGCGAAACACCCTGCCAAAAATCAGGCAATAAACTAATCGAATAAAACACACCGCCAAGGTAAGTTAATGGCGTTAAAATAAAAGTCGGTATAATTGAAATATCATCAAAACTACCGGCAAAGATAGCGTTAATTAAACCACCTAAAGCAAACGTTGCCGAAGTAAGTACTACCGTAGCGATAATCACCCAAATATTGTGCAGTTGGATATCAACAAATAATAAAGAAACCAACGTAACGATCAAGCCAACTAAAATACCACGACACATACCGCCGCCAACATAGCCTGCCACTATCACCCAGTTAGGCACTGGCGCTACTAACATTTCTTCAACATTGCGCTGCCACTTAGCACTAAAAAATGACGAGGCGACGTTAGAGTATGAGTTAGTAATAACACTCATCATGATCAGACCAGGTACAATAAACGACATATAATCAAAGCCGCCCATTTCACCAATGCGCGAACCAATTAACGAGCCAAAAATAACAAAATACAAGCTAATGGTAATGGCTGGTGGTACTAAGGTTTGTACCCAAATACGCATGAAACGCTGTATTTCTTTGGTGAGAATACTTTTTAAGGCGATAGAGTTATTCATTTAATTTGCTCCAACATCAGCGTTTTGCTGCTTCTTTTTCCTGCTATCCGACTTTTTATTGATCAAACTAACAAACAAGGCTTCTAAGCGGTTACTTTTATTTCGCATACTCTGCACTTCAATATTGGCTGCGTTTAATTGTGAAAATACTTGGTTAAGGTTTTGCGACTTATTTAAGTCAATTTCCAAAGTGTGATCATCAATAACTCGATAAGTAATGTCTGTTGATTGCTCAGCAAACTGCTTAAGCTCAGTTATTGGGGTACCCTCTTTGATATCGAAGACAAAGGTTTCAACATCTAATTGCGCCAGTAGCTTTTTCATACTGGTATCTTCAACAATTTCACCGCCATCGATAATGGCAATATTACGACAAAGCATTTCCGCTTCTTCTAAATAGTGAGTGGTGAGGATAATAGTAATGCCTTGCTGGTTTAACTCACGTAAAAAATCCCACATAGAGCGACGTAGTTCAATGTCTACCCCCGCAGTTGGCTCATCTAATATCAGCATTTTTGGTTCATGCATTAAAGCACGGGCAATCATCAACCGGCGTTTCATACCACCAGAGAGTGTCCGCGCGGCATCATCACGTTTATCCCATAACTCGAGTTGCTTTAAGTACTTTTCTGCCCGTTCTATAGCCAGAGGCTTAGGAACACCGTAATAGCCGGCTTGATTTACTAAAATATTCATCAAGGGCTCAAACTGGCTAAAATTAAATTCTTGAGGCACTAAGCCAATAAAACTTTTAGCTTTTTCTAAATCGGTATCAATGTCATACCCAAATACTTTTACTTGGCCAGCCGTTTTATTCACTAATGACGTTATCACACCAATAGTAGTAGACTTACCGGCACCATTAGGGCCAAGCAAGGCAAAAAAATCGCCTTTTGATACGGTTAAATCAATACCTTTTAAAGCTTGAAAACCGCCTTTATAGGTTTTTGCTAATGCGCTAATTTCTAGTGCGTAGGTCATGCTCGCTGCCAGTAAAAATATGGATGGATTATAAATATGGAGCTTAACAATTCAAATTCAATAGCGCGAATATTATATTTATCCGTTAAACCTTTTTTTCGCTAGCGACATCATTGCCACTAAAACGGTAAAGTCAGCACTTTCATCGTCTTTCACTTGTACGGATATTGTATACAATTTATAGTGTCGGCTTGTTTTACTTTCTACCTTAGAAGAATACATTAACTCTGTGGATTTACTTTGTGCTCTTACTTTATGAAAAATACGCTTAAGGAACATTATGCGACAAAAACACTTAACCTTTTCACTCGTGAAGCTTTCAGCCAAGTTACTGCTTACTACCGCTATTGCCTTATCACTTTCAGCTTGTCAAAGCACCGGTAGCGACGATGATATACCGACGGTCAAACAAACAGACTCTAAACTTACCCTTAAAGCCATTTATCAAGATAAAGCCTTTAAATCTGAAAAAATTGGTCAAATACGCTGGCTTAAAGACGGTAGTGGTTACCTTGCTTTAGAAACATCAACAGATGAACATAGCAAAAAAGATAAGGCCAACAACAACGAAATTAGTGACAGTAAAGCAGAGGATACAAGTAAGGAAATAGTGCAATACGACTCTAAAACATTAACTGGCACCGTCTTAGTTAGCACAAAGCAGTTAACACCCGCAGGTGCTAAAAAAGCGCTTGAAATTGATAACTACATCTTTTCAGACGATCGCAGTAAATTATTAATTTATACCAATAGCCAAAAAGTATGGCGTTCAAAAAGCCGTGGCGATTATTGGTTATTTGATTTCAGTACTAACAAACTCAGCCAATTAGGTGGTAAAGGCGTTGCCGATAGCCAACTCATGTTTGCTAAGTTCTCTCCTGATGCCAAACAAGTCGCTTATGTGCTCAACAATAACATTTATGTCCAAAGCATCAACGACATGAGCATCACCCAACTGACCAATAGTGCTGGCAATGGCATTATCAATGGTTTATTCGATTGGGTTTATGAAGAAGAATTTATGATTCGTGATGGCTTTCGCTGGAGTCCTAACGGTAAAAAAATCGCTTACTGGCAACTGGATACCCGTGGTAGTAAAGATTTCATCATGATCAATAATACTGATGAGTTATACCCTACCCTAACTAAATTCCCTTATCCTAAAGTTGGCGAAGACAATGCCCTAGCTAAAGTAGGTATCGTTGATTTAACCAGCAAAAAAACCACCTGGACAAAACTGCCTAATAATTCTCGTGATATGTACATTCCCCGGATGAATTGGTCGGGTAACAGCGAAGAAATACTGGTACAACATCTTAATCGTAAACAGGATACTAACCACTTATACCTAGCCAATGCTAATAGCGGTAAAGTGACCTTAGTGATGACAGAAAAGGAAGAAAGCTTTATCGACTTTGTTGATGATGCCCGATGGTTAGACAACGGAAATAGCTTTATTTGGACCAGTGAACGCAGTGGTTGGCGTCACCTTTACCGTATTTCTCGCGACGGAAAAAACGTAAAGAACTTAACTGATGGTGACTTTGATATCACTGAAATTAAAGCCGTTGATGAAAAATATGGTTGGTTATACTTCATGGCCTCACCAACAAATGTTACCCAGCGCTATTTATATCGCAGTAAGTTAGACGGCAGTTTATCTAACCAACGTGTTACGCCTGATGAGTATGTTGGTTTTAACCAATATCAAATGGCAGAAAATGGTAGCTGGGCAATTCACAGCTATTCAAGTTTCGCCAAACCAACCAGTAAATACTTAATAAATATTCCGCTAACACCGGGCAGCGTTCATAAGAAAAAGCACACTTTAATGCGCAATGAAAAGTTAAAGAATAAGTTGGCTTCACTTGAACTTGCTCAAACAGAGTTTTTCCAAGTAGAAGCACAAGATGGCCTAATACTTGATGGTTACATCACCCGCCCAGCAAACTTTGATGCTAGCAAAAAATACCCAATCATCTTTTATGTTTACGGTGAAGCATGGGGACAAACAGTACAAGACAAATGGCGCGGTAATGCCTTTATCTGGGATCAATTGTTAGCGCAGCAAGGATATATTATTGCCTCGGTAGATAACCGTGGCACACGTGCACCTAGAGGGAAAGCATGGCGTAAGTCGATTTATGGCGGTGTTGGTATTTTATCTTCTCGTGATCAAAGTGATGCACTAAAAGCAATGATTGACCGTTGGTCATACATCGACAGCAATCGCGTTGGTATTTGGGGACACTCTGGTGGCGGCTCTATGACCTTAAATATGTTATTTAGATACCCTGAGCAATACAATGTTGGCATTTCTTCCGCGCCAGTAACTGACCAACGCCTTTACGATACTATCTACCAAGAACGTTATTCGGGCCTGTTAGAAGATCACGCTGAGGGATATAAACAAGGCTCACCGATCACTCATGCAGCAAACTTACAAGGTAAGTTATTACTCATACATGGCACAGGTGATGACAACGTGCATTACCAAGGCAGTGAACGCCTGATCAATAAGTTAGTTGAATACAACAAGCAGTTTGAGTTTATGTCTTACCCTAACCGTAGCCATAGTTTACGAGAAGGCAAAGGTACCACACTGCATTATAAAACCATGAAGACAGAGTTCTTTAACAAGCATTTGTTACCTCAGTAACTTCACTAGCAAAGAGCCAGCGAAGCATAGCTAAAGAAGAAAGGGCAACGAGTTTGAAGCTAGTTGCCCTTTTTTGTAGTTCATCTGTTTAAGGGGTGACTAAAGGGTTCGTTGACGAATAAGAATGGTATTCTTACCTATTTGTCACCGAGCCCAGTTATTTATTAAGGACTAATAAATAATTACTAACTTCATTGCATAGTTCATCATAGCCACAATAAATTCCGTACTATTCAACTACTTATGACTCACTGATGATAAACCTATGGCGACTGTCTTAACATTGTTTCTTCCAGCATCTTTGGCGTTATATAAAGCTTTATCCGTTAATTCTATTAAGTGTTTTGCTAAAGTACCTTTTTTTGGAAAAATAGTGCAACAGCCTATACTTACTGAAACATAATCATATATATCTGATCCTTCATGTGGAATTTTCAAACTGCATATCTCAGTACGTATATGCTGAGCAAGGCTTTCAGTCTCTGTCGTTTCAGGCAAGATCACCGCAAATTCTTCACCTCCATATCGGGCAATTAAATCACTAGGCCTATGCACTAAACGCTGAGCAGTACTTGTGATCAGCTTTAAACATTCATCACCTTTCACATGGCCGTATATATCGTTATATTGCTTGAAATAATCAATATCAATTATCAATAATGATATTGGACTATGGTTTCTAATTGCTCTAGCCCATTCATTTTCTAAAAAGTAATCAAAATGTCTTCTATTGGCTATTCCTGTCAGGCCATCAGTTCGAGACATATTAGTTAACTTCTTGTTAGCCTGATTAAGTTTGAAGGTTCTCTTTTTTACTTTTTCTTCCAATTTTGCATGAGCACTCTTTAATTCATACCGTTTAGTAGCAATGACATAGACAGAAAGCCCTAAACTAAAAACAAAAATTAAAAGTGATACAAAAGAATGCCAGTTAGTATCTAAATTAAAAGGACCCACTCTTTGTGCGGTAGCGAATGTAAAACAAAGTGAAGTGGCAAGGACAAAAGCAGTCGCGATTCGCATATTTAAATACAATGCAATTAAAACGCCTAATACCAACAGTAAATATATCGTTGAAGTAACATAGTAGACAGCTGAAACCATCAAAACAATAAAGCTGAATAAAGATAAATAGAGCCATTTTTTTCTATTGATAAAAAGAGCCCCTTTCTTTGAACTCCAGCTTAATAAAAAAGGAACAATAACAAAGTAGCCATGAAAGTCAGCGAGTGCGCCAGATAACCAAATCGAAAGTACATTGACAACTGTGCTATTGGTTGAAAGGGTGGTATATCCACCTATTGAATAAAGAGTAATTAATAGCGCCATATTTAGAGCACTAGGCAAGAGAGTAACTTTTAAAACAAAATCGATGATAAGTCGACTGCTTTCTAGGTTTGCTTTACCTAGATACTTTTTGTAAAGGTAATAAGCGAAGTAGGCTTGAATAAATGTATTTATCGTTGCCGCTAGTGCGCCAAAAAAACATGCATACAGTATTGGGGAATCGTTTAAAGGTGAAATCAAATAAGGAGTGTTGGCAATAAAAGAACCTAGCCAAATAGCTGGCAATATAGATTTTCCATAAATAATACAAGCAGCAAGCCCAATACCTGAAGGTAACCATATTAATGTGATTGAGCCTTCGCCAATACCGGCAAACTCAATACCTACCCAACCGCTAAATGCATATAAAACAAGTACTAGTAGCGATTGACGAACCTTTAACATAAAGAACAGTCCTTGGCCGTTGAGAGACAGTCATATCAGTATAGCAGGAGTTGAATGGTCACCTTTCTCAGTGTGGTTTTTTATCTTTTATGATTTAATCAACTAGCTACCTTCAGTGTTTTCGTAAAAATTTATTTATTAATAAACAAACGACAGTTTAAAATTGAAAATTAATGCTCAAGCTAACTTCATTTTGTAGCCAAAGAGAATCATCGCTACCACAGGCTAGTTGCTGGCATAAAGTAGTATTTTCTCCCGCTAAAAAAATTGAATAAACTCTCGACTCTAATCGAACATTAACATCATTATTCACTGCAAAGTCTTTGTGTACACCAAAACTCATTGAAAGCTTTATATCATCATTAAAGGATCGATTGGGCGCTGAAAAATAAGTGATGCCAAGACCAGTGCTAATCCAGATATTTTGCTGCTGTGATAAAGGGTAGTTACTGCCAAAATGCAAATAATGAAGTTGGATATCATCTTCTGGAGTAGCGTTTAATTGTGACGTTAACAGTGCTGAAGTGAATACTTGTTGATAGTGATTAAAAATAAGGTTGCCATATTGGGGAGGATTTACCTTAGAGGTATTGACCTTAGGTGATAAATCAAAAGAGAGTATGTCGTTATCCTTATCCTCACCGCTAAGGTTAAGATTAAGGTTCAGGTTAAATTTAATTTCTTGTTGCTGTACTGATAGGTCATTATCTTGAGATAACATGTAACCAGAAGACAGTGAAAACTCTAACGAAAAGTCGTCATTGGCCCCGGCAAATAGCGGAAATAGTAAAAATATACAGACAACAAGTTTAGACATAAAACTCTGTACACAGATCAAAAAACGAACAGGTAGTATTACCTATCATGAGCAAAAACACCAGTAATTCGTTTGTTTTTTGTACAGATGCAGCAAGTGTATTCTTTGTCCTTGATAACGCTCATTTTATTAGAATAAGGTATTAAAGTAAGTAATACATAAGTTGCAAAGTCAGTAACATGAGCAAAAGAGGAAGTGACATTTAAGCATTATATGTGCTTATGTGACACCGACCGTTTTATCCTGATCATATTGTCGGTGTGCCGACTACACGCAAGGGGAATATAGACACAGATCTCCTCCTTGCATCCCCCGCGCTGCCCTGCTCAGCAAAACATTCAATCAACAACTAGCGTAAACCTCGATTCCTGCCAATTTATCATCCATGAACAACACCATCCCTCGACGTCAGGACAATAAGATCCTCCATTGTCCTGATGATGAACAAAGCGCTGTTACGTCGAAATACACTTTTTATCATTGAAGAATACGTTTGTTAGCAGCTCCGAGGGATTCCAAAGGGAGAAGAAAGAATGGAGGCTGTCACACTCGTCCTTCTGGGTGTCATCGCCACCGCGACAATATAACTTGAGTGAGTAAAAAAGAGTGAAGTATTTAATTAAAAATGAGAATAGCTATTAAGTGTCACTGACCCCTTTTGTCTTCACAGGCAGCTTCACCTGCCATCATTTGGTAATGGGCGCCATGCTCAGATGCATCAAATCCTTTTAATTTTCCTTAGCTTAAGCAACTATGTTGAAATAATAACGTTAACTGCTAATAAATGAATTAACGCCATCGCTATAGCCTAAAGCAAAAGCTTGATGGATACTTTTATGATTGCCATCAGGGCCGGTGTGTGTGTCACCTAAACTATCAATATCTAAACTAATGAAGCGCTGTAAAAGAGAGCCTTGTTGGTAGCCAGAGTTATAGGCACATTGGCAACACTTATAGCTGCCTTTAGTAGATATTTGATACTCCGCTAAGTTGGTCAGTGAGCTTTCATCTAATCGCCTTTCGTGAACTTGGTTACAGGACATGGTATCTTTCCTATTTATTACCTTTAATGTATGCATCCTAGCAATAGTATTTGACTTAATAGTAGCCTCTGGTCCTTGGTTTACCTCAAGATTTAAGTCTGAGCCTACTGATCGCATTGCTTGCATGATTACTGTCGTCCTCGCCCTTAAAAGTATGAATTGTTCAAGAAAATTAATAACTCTTCTATAAGTTAACTATTCCACAATCAAAAGCAAAAGAACATTACACGACCTTACAACCCCAATGACATTATTGAGAAAATAGTTAAATTGATAAATTTTCATGCTAAATATTGTGCAAAAAATGACAGGCTATTACGAAGATTGATTTATTGGCATTTTCTTATAGGAATTTTTAAAAGACATAAACCGAACAAATAAGCAATGGTTAAACAATAACTTATCGGAAATAAAAACATTGAAAAGTGTGAAAAATAGCGGTATTTAGTAGGCTGTAATTAGCTGACATTGTTTAAGGCACTACTAGCCTGTAAATTTGTACTCAGTTTCCAAGGGTACTAACCCCAAGTATACTACCCACGTATTACGTACCATATAATCTACGTAGCATTTAATCTAAGTTAAGCAGGAATCGTCATGATCAAATATATTAAAGCTTTATCACTCGTATTAGTTTTAGCAGGCAGTGTTTATTTACCAAGCGCTTACGCTGGCAAGACAAACGACATGTTAATCACCATTGCAGAGACTGACCCTGTACTTGTTGACCGATTAAATGACATTGCCTTAAATGATGCCCTGCTACTTAAGAAAATATTACAAATGGCAGATGCAAAAGTTGAACAGTTAGAAAGATTACTTGATTTAGCAGAATATGATCCTGAGACTTTGGATAAGTTGATCACTATTTACAATGCTAAAACGGCGCCAGAGCAGGAACTACAACAACCCCAAATGAGTACGTTTGGAACTATAAATGACGGTGGTGGAATTATCCGAAATTAATTTATGTCTTATTTTACTTCATAAAGTTATAAGTTAATTGGAGCAACGTTCAACATTGGCATTTTTCTCCATTAATTGTTGAAACTCATTTTCTGCACATAATGAATTAAACCAAGGAAGGTTAAACCAAACTATGCCAACATTATTTTTTAATGCTTTTTTAGCATAAAATATAGCTGAAGCCTCTTCTTTCAATAAACTGTAAACGATAGCTGAAGCATAAGATACCTCGCCATTTTCTGGAGCTAAAGCTAAAGCCTTGTTTATGGCGTCAATAGCCAAGTTTGCTTGATTTAGTTGACTATATGCTTGCGCTAAGTTGATTAAATGCTTGACTTCACTTTTGCCTATTAAAATATCAACCACTTGTTGATAGCGAGACATTGCTGAATTTTTATCACCTAATATTATTTCTATATCAGCTAAGTTTAATAAATTAAATGGATTCCTGGGATCTTTATTGAATGACTTCAGGGCAAACTCGAGCGATTTCTGATATTGTTTATTAAGCGTATAAGCTAAACTTAAATTAGTTAAATCCCTGCTACTATTAGTCCTAATGACTATTTTTTCATAGGCACTAATTGCTAAATCAAGCTTACCTTGTAGTAACCAAACATGCGCCTGTAGCTGTCGAGCATTATAGTTATTTGAAACAATGGCTAGTATTGCATTTAAAGTCTTTTCAGCTTTCACCAGGTCTCCCATGCGCCAATAACTAAAGGCAATATTGTTTAAAAGAGTGGTACTAGGTCGAAGTTTAAAAGCATCTGCATATGACTCTGCCGCCTCTTTATAATGTCCTGAGCTAAAATACATAAAAGCTTCAAGCGCTAAAATAGTTAAATCATCTGCGCCTCTTTTTTTCGCTTCTGTAACTTGAAGTTCCGCTGCTTGCTTATCCCCCATATCTGAAGCTAGCCAAAATCGATCTATCGCTTCAAAAGCACTGTAACGATACTCTGGAGGTGAATTTCGTAATAAAACATCTAATTTTTGAAAGTATGTCTTATTTTTTGAATCCGAATATAAATCTAAAGCTGTATCTCGATATAAAGCATAAGCAGCATATAAATAAGGAGAACGAGTTAGCAGAGTTTCAAGTTTAATCAAGCTATCAAGATTATAGTTTCCTTGACCTTTAATTTCGCTATAAAGCGCTATGTAAGCACGATAGTCAGCTTCATCAATCGGCCTTTGTACTAAGTCCGATTGGTTAACCTTTGTATTCTCGGGAAAAAGAGAAGCAAACTGGGTTTGACTAGTGCTAAAAATGACATTAAATTTATCGATGGGTGCTAACCAGTTTTTCTCTGATTTCACCTTCAACATATCACTGTTATTTGGATTAGCAACCAAGCGGGAAAAGCTGACTTTACAGCGGTTATTATCACATTCTAGCTCGGTTGAAATAATATCTGAAGCACCCGTTGCTTGTTTGAGTTTTCTCAAGTCATCAGGATACTCTTTGGTAATCGCATTCACTTCTCGTTGCGAGATTAAATACATGCTTTTAGTATTTATTACCGCTTGTCGTAAAGCATCTTCTACCGCTGAAGTAACTAAGTTTTGCTGCATTGGCGCCATTAATGAGCTGTCTGACAAGGTTGGTTTTAAAATAACAACCTGTTTTGTTTCCACTGCTTGAGACTTATTAAACCAATAAAGAGCAATCGCCGCCAAACACAATAGTGTCATGCTAGTGATGACTATATTGTTCTGTCTAAACCAGGGTGTTGGCAGGTTTTCAGTTGGCTGAATAGCTTGAGTAAAGTCACTGACTGCTGGGCCGACTGATAGCGGCAACTCCCCTAACGGCATTGTTGCTTGCTCGCTTATCTCTGCTTGCATCAGTGCGGTTCTAATGTGCTTTAATCGATGTTCAATAGCACTAGCCGTTAATGTTCGCTGCTCAAGTGGTTGAATTAACATTTCCATAAGCAAATCAGTTAACGCGCTTGGCGCATTTAACATTA
Organism: Colwellia piezophila ATCC BAA-637; assembly: GCF_000378625.1. Lineage (GTDB taxonomy): Bacteria > Pseudomonadota > Gammaproteobacteria > Enterobacterales > Alteromonadaceae > Colwellia > Colwellia piezophila. The sequence goes on from NZ_KB905161.1 coordinate 115,365, forward strand.
AATTTTTGGCATGCTCTGGTGAGTTTTGACAAATTCTAGTGGCAACATCGGTAGCTGAGCCTCGGCCAAAGGGGTGGCTACCCACCATTAATTGGTAAGCAACAATACCGAATGAAAAAATATCACTGCGATAGTCTAAACTGTTTTTTTGTATTTGCTCAGGCGACATATAAAGCAAACTACCGTATTGCACACCTTCAGAGCTATCAGCAAGTTCGTCATCACCCTTTTCTGCCTGGTCATTGTTAATTTCATTGTGTGCGATCAAAGCGATGCCAAAGTCCGTTATTTTTAACAGCCCTTGGTCATTGACTAATATATTGCTCGGTTTTAAATCACAATGAATAACACCGTTTTTATGCGCTGCATCGAGTCCTGCAGAAAATTGCTGCAATAAGTCTAGCTTCTGTATTAGCGTACAGTAGGTTTCCTGCTGAAATTGTGTCAGGGTTTTACTTTTAAAGTACTCCATGACCAAAGAGATATGGTCACCTTCATCATGGACATTATAAATTTGGATGATATTAGCGTGATTCACACGCGCTAATAAGCGTGCCTCTTGCAGGGCATGATTAATGCCATCATCTTTGGGCTGATAGTTTAATTCTTTAATGGCTACGGATCGTTGTAACTGATTATCTTGGGCTAGGTAAACCTTACCCATGCCCCCTTCACCTAATAATCGTTCACGGCTGTAATGTGGTAACTTATTATCCATGTAATACCGTAAGTGATATTTTATCTTGTCCGCGATTCACTATCAGTTCATTACCTTTATAGATACGATAAAAAACACCGGCAAAACGTATTTTTTTACCTTTACGCTCAATTAACTCGTCACCATCACAAGCGCCATCTAGCATATCTCTAAATTGCTGCTTAGCGCGACAAACATGAGTATTAAAAAGGGTGATTTCGTAGCCTAATTCTTTAATTAACGTTTCAGGTAAGCGCCAACCTTGGTTGTCTTCATCGATACCCTTTTTAGCATCTTCATCCCTATGTCTAGCCAAACTCAAGGTTAAGTAATGATGAGCTTTATTCGCTAAAGAGAATTTTTCATCGTCAGTCGTTACCGTTAATTCAGTACTTTCTTCATCTAAACTTAAATTAAAACGATATTTTATCTGATGAACAGATAACTTCGCTTTGGCCATAAGTACGGTATTGTCAGTGAGCGGCGTTAATTTCAATTGCCATTTTTGATTACCAAAAAATAATAAGTCTGAATTTGCTACTGGATAGGCACTACCGTCGGTATCAACGAGAAACTCTTTATACCATTGATCTTTACTGGGTACATAAAACAAGGCAATTTCAGGCTTATCTTCATTGGGTAGTAAATTACCATCTGATAATACAATGGGTGCTGTCGATGCTTGCCCACTGAACTCATCAATAGGCAGTAACATATTTTGCGGTGGACTCAAATCTTGGATAGCATAACCGTGACTTTCACCCGAAGCGAAAAATATTTTATCGCCGACTTTAAGTCTGTGTGGACTATCTTTCACTAACTTTTGATTATTTACCCAAGTACCATTGTTGCTAATATCACGAATAAACCATTGGTTATTGGTCCATTCAACCACAGCGTGTATACGAGATACTTCTTGGGCATTGATAACGGTATCAACGTTAGTTGGCGAGCGCCCAAAACAATGACAGGCATTTAAATAACTTAACGCGTCGTTTTTATTATTTAGATTTAAAATAGCAGCCATAATATGTTCAATAATACGTTGAGTTGTTAATGAGACGCAAAATGCATAGAGAGAAAGGTTGATTGTATATAAATACCCGAGACTCTTCTAGTGAATATCACAAGTTCTGTGCTTATTCCCTAGTTATATCAAAATAGACCTTCGCAGTTACCACTAAACACCGTGCTTTAGCTTGATGTGAGCTCTTATTCAACAGTCAATAAGGGCATCAATATCATAGAATTAGCGTAATAATAAACTAAAACCTTTCATTTCAAACAAAAAAGCAAGTTAATATGCCTTTTTAGCAATGAAAACACCCTAGCTAAAAGCTTGTTATTATTACTAACTATAGAGCTACCCATAAGTAGTGGCAGTTCATTTTCAAACAGGCGTTCGATTTAAGTCAGCATCATATCGGTTTAGTAAACAAAATAGCTAGCCACATCAATATTTTTTGCTACTTACCTGCTACAATAGCAGGTATCTTAGTAGTAATTCTGTATTGACCCTTTATGCCTAAAAAAGCACTCACCATCCGAGAGAAGACCATCTTTGATGGTATTTTCACTAAATTTTTCCTAAAATCTTTTTTTAGCCTCTGGTTTAAATTATCCGGCTGGAAAATTTGTAAAATTGCCCCTGAAGGTGCTGGTGTAGCAATTGCTGCGCCCCACACTTCAAACTGGGACTTTTTTTACGCCCTCGGCTCGGCAATTCTGCAAGATGTTAAGATTTATTTTTCGGTAAAAGACAGCTTATGCAGAGTACCCGTATTAGGCATATGGATGATGTACCTTGGTGCAATACCCATAAACCGCTCTGCCAAAGGCGTTGGTCAAGTTGAACAAATCAAACAATTTATCAATAGCCAAAAGCTAAATCGAGTATTCTTTTTATTTACTCCTGAAGGGACACGTGGCACCGTACCTAAATGGAAAACTGGTTTTTATCATGTAGCTCAGGGATGTGGTTTACCTATATTTTTAGCTAAAGTAGATTACTTAAGTAAAGAAACCGGTGTATTTCATACCTTTAAGCTAACGGATAATAAAGAAAATGATATTAAAGCTATTCAAGCTTCTTATGAAAGCATCCAAGGAAAATTCCCGTTAACACAGTACCCTGCCTATACTGGCCGCATGCCAAAAATATCAGAAACAGAAGCCAAAATAATTAAGGCTATGTACTCATTTAAAGGCGTTGCCACTAAAGTTGAAATTACCGCCAAAGCAAAATTAGGTGAGTTATCTACTAACATGTTAGATTTTTTAGTTGATAAAGGTCTGCTCGAAAAAATGCTTGATGCTAATAATATTGGCGAGCCAAACTATCAATTAACATTTGCCGGTCGAGGTTGCTTCTTGCACTTATCACCCGGGACTTAAGCTCACAACTTAGGCTAGTAAGATGTAACGGCTTATAAAAATTAAAGGCGCTGATGATCAATTATTAATAATTGATCATCAGCGCCTTTTTTATTGCTAAATAGCTGTCTAGTACTTACCTAGTACTTATTAAATTATCTAACAACTGCTTAGCCAAGCAGTTTAGATTAACTAAAGTCTATACCTTACAAAGACCACACTGCTTAAGGGCGGCACACTAAAGCCCTTGGTGGTTACTTTGCTTTGTTTAATCGTGTCATCCGCACCCTTTTTTTGTATTGGGTGTAATTGATAACCTTGGCTGCTGCCCGAATCAAGGTCAGAGCTGAAATCATAGTTAAATGTCTGTGTTTTAGCACTGGTATTAAAGATAACTATTAAGCTCTTATAATTACTATCAACTGCCTCACCAACACTATCATCAATCTTCATCACTAGCAGGCCAAGCTGTTGCACTCGACCCTCCTGAGATACTGCAGCATTGAGGAAACTTACTTTTTTGATAATGTCCTGTTCGCTAGTTAATCTAAATAATGGGCTACTCATACGTATAGCTAACATGTCGGTAAAGATGCTACTGCTTCGTTGGATTTGTTCTGCATTGACCTGATCACGGCCTTGATGTCCTGCTAATACGTGTTTGATCAAAGGCCAGTTAGCCTGATCTTTCTCTGCGGGTGGTAGGCCAACATTATAGAAGTTATCTTGTTTGGCAAAATCAACACGGTTGAACCAATCGCCATAGTCATAACTGTCGCGAAGAAATGACTTGGAACGCATAAACTCTGAGCCCATATGTATAAAAGGAATACCTTGAGCGAATAAAGCGAAAGACAAACTTTGCACATGCATTCTCACCCTATCATCTGTTGATACATCAAACGCTAAGCGGTATTGACTGTTATCCCAAAGCGTTTGATTATCATGTTTGGAAACATAGTTGATTGTATCAGCAGGATCTAAGGCATAACCTGTTGGTTGGTCACCATATGGGATATCTTTGCCTAATATTTTTTCGCCATCAATAACCCGTAAAGGGAAGTTAATTAAATTGCCTGCTAAACCAATACGTAGCTGATCCATTCTTAACGCATAATCAGCACGATTTTCTTTTTCATTTTGCTTATCATTAGGCAAGGTTAATAAGCCATTACCAACACCTTGAGTATCACGGGTATTGTTACCGCCGCCACGAACAGCATCACGTAATCTATCAGAAAAAGTACCTATTTCAGTGCCGCCCAACTCTAGCTGACTGGCTTGAATAAATTGGCTATTACTCGCCACTTCACCAAAGTTCCAACCCTCGCCGTAAAAATAAGTATCACTGTCTACTCGGCGTACAGCTTCCCTTGCAGCTAACATGGCATCTTTTGGTTGGTGTCCCATTAAATCAAAACGGAAACCATCAATTTTATAATCGCGCGCCCAAACGACTAACGAGTCTGTCATTAGTTTTGCCATCATTACACGTTCTGTCGCGGTATTATCACAACATGTCGATTGCTCGATAGCGCCTGTTATCGGGTCTAATCTGTGGTAATAATTTGGCACTACTTTATCTAACACAGCATTAGTTTCTAAGCCCGCTTGATGAGTGTGGTTATAAACGACATCCATAATCACCCGAAAACCCATAATATGAAGGCTTTGCACCATCTCTCTAAATTCTACTAAACGTGGCACACCTTGCGCATTAACGGCATAACTTCCCTCTGGCACTGTGTAATGAAAAGGGTCATAACCCCAGTTATAGTTGTCATTTTCACGTAATTGACTAACTAATTGCTGTGCTTTTTCTCCAGCAACATCATAGCTCTGTAATAATGACCTAATTGACTGTTTTGCATCGTAAGCTTGCTGACATATGCTGATACTGGGTGTAATGGAACAAACCTTAGCCAAGTTATCATCTATATCAAGATGTTTACTGGTATCTTCATTAACCGTAGCAATATCAAAAGTAGGCAATAAGTGAATGTTATTCAGCCCTGCCGATTGTAGTGCTTTTAAATGCTGTATACCGTCAGAGTTACTCTCACTAAAGGCTTTATATTTACCTTTAAATTTAGCATTACTTAAGCGCTGTTCATTGGCACTAAAGTCTCTAATATGGGTTTCATAAAAAACATTATCTTCGACATTTTTCACCGTCGGTATTGGCTGGTTAAGCCAGTTTTCTGGTTGAGTGATAGCATCACTCAAATCGACTACCTGTGAGTACTCACTATTAACAGATAAGCTTAAAGAATAAGGGTCAGTAACCGATAAGGATTCTACTTTTTTTGATACTGGGTGATAAACATCAAGCTGATATTTATAATAAGCATAACTGGCTTGGCTATCTGATATTACCTGCCAAATACCTGTATTGGTATCTTCTACCATGTCAAGCTTACCGCCTGAAATCGCTTGTAAATTGTCATCATAAAGCTGCACCGAAACGGACTGTGCAGTTGGTGCCCATAACTTAAAGCTAACACCCTCACCTTTTTGATTATTGATAATGGTTGCGCCTAAATCTGTCACTTCATTGGCATCATTTTCACCCTGAGTATAAAGCGCATCAATCACTGGCCCAGTTTGCACAAAAGAAACCTTCTGCGCCTGCTGACTTCTATCAAGGGCAACAACCATTAATTGTTGTTTTAACCATGCTTTAGCTTCTACTGGGGACAAGTCAACTTTGAAAGCTTGAAAATCGGCAAGATGAGGGAATTTTTTTGCTAAGTGCTGAGGAAAATCAACCGCCAATAAGGTAATAGCATTAAATTCTTCTTTTCCTGTATTCAGAAATTGATATAACACCTCTTCGGTACTTTTAGGTAATACCAATAACTCAGGCGTTAGCCAATGGGCTGAGCTATCACTGGCTTGCTTAGCGAACTCACTAGCAATAGCAGCATTTTTTTCAGCAACAACTGAAGGTGAATCTAGCTTTTGAGCATTTTCACCGCAAGCAGTTAAGGATAACGATACTGCTAATGTTGCGTAAGTTAACAAGGAAACCGAAGACTTTTTCATGATGATAATTCTATTAATTATTCGTGAATACTAACTTACTTGTTCAGCTAATATAAAAGAACTAATTTTATAATTTTGCATACGTATTCAATATCCCCCCCCCCTAATACTCTATCCTGCTAACCAAGTTTTAGCGGTCTATCAAGCCAAGTATGTGATGGCGATTCGCCCATTTCTTGAAGGTAATCTTTAACGAATTTGATAAATAGTTGCGTGCGTTTGGGTAGGTCTTTTCTTTTTGGATAAACAATAAAGACTCCTGAATTTGGAAAGTCATCAAGTTGTGCCACAACCTTCATCTTGCCAGCAACGACTAAAGCTTTCGCGGTAAAATGAGGCATAAGGCTAAGGCCTAGACCTTCAGCGCACATTTGCGCCATGGCCTCACCATCATCAACAATGGTTATGTTTATCGGTTCAACATTAATGTGGCAACCTTGATAGGAGAAATTTATCGGCATTGTCCTACCTGTTTGTTTGAAGCGAAATAAGACCCAAGGTAAAGCAGCCAGTACTTTATTCGAAATATCAATATCTCTGCTGGTTACTAACTTATTACCTACTCCATTGCTACTGACACCCTCATTACTGATGCAGAGAACAAAAGGCATGGGTGACAGTTTTTGTGCCACCAAGCGGCTGTCATTTAAAGTACCACTACGAATAGAAACGTCGACTGCATCACTAATCATATCAACATATTGATCATTAAAACTGACATCTAGCTGGATTTCAGGATAGGCCTGTTTAAACCGGCTTAACATTGGCAGCATATACATACGACCATACGAGACCGGTAAATTAATTTTCAGTGCTCCACTGTAACTATTATTGTCTGATTTTAATTCTTGCTCACACGACTCTAATTGTTGATAGAGAGAGCCAACAGTATCTGCATACTTCTGCCCTGCTGAGGTCAAACTTAATTGCCGAGTAGAGCGATAGAGCAATTGCAAGCCGAGCTGATCTTCTAACCTTTTAATAGCTTTACTTACCGTCGATGGATCTGTCGAGTGTTTTTTGGCTGTCGCAGCAAAGCTGCCAGTCTCGATAGTCGACATAAACAAGGCGATCGTTTTAAACTTATCCATAATGTTTGCAATCAATGAATGTTATTAATGAATTATATTCACTAATATAATTCATTATCCGCACTTCTGATAATTATTATTTGACGTAAACTACTTTTCATTGAAAGTGTTAGCAGTAAAAACCTACAAATAAATTTACATGAATAACCTTTCATGGCGATGCCACATGCTCAGAGACTTACAGCGACTCGTCATCTTCAAACTAATTATCAAAGGGTTCTTTATGTTCATGTTAAAACGACTGTTATTGTGCATTTCACTGGCATTATTCATCAGCTCAGTTTCCTTAGCTCAAGCCAGTAATTTATCAAAAGAGTTATTAACCATGCCAATGACACTAACCACGGGAGAAGTGGTTACCTTAGAGCAATATCAAGGTAAAAAACCAGTCTATTTAAAGTTTTGGGCAACCTGGTGCAAACCCTGTATTGAGCAAATGCCGCACTTTGAACAAATTAGCCAGCAACATGGCGACAACTTAGCTGTTATCGCTATTAATCTAGGGATAAATGATAATTTAGCTGCGGTGCAAAAAGTGCAGCAAGAGTTTAATTTATCAATGCCTATGGCTATCGATAATAGTGGCGACTTAGCGCAAGCGTTTCGGTTACTCGGTACCCCGTATCATTTATTGTTTGATAAACAAATGAATTTAGTTCACCTTGGTCACAAAGCAGATTCAGTGCTTGATAACAAGATTGCCCTGATAAGTACTGAGCAACAACTTGATTTACTGGCCGATAATGCCATTACAGAAACTGCATTGCCACTTGAGTTAGGGCTTGATGACAATAAAATACAGGCGCTTTTATTTACCGCTACTTGGTGTGATTGGTATTTTAAGGACTCTCGCCCAAGCTCATCACAACAATGCATAGCGGCACAAAACTCAGTCAATAATTTAACCCAGCAGTTTGACAATATCGCATGGCAAGGCATCATTTCAAGACTTTGGACTGGTCCAGCTGAACTAGCGAATTACACTAAGAAGTATCAGGTAAAGCATGCCATTGCGATTGATGCTAACAATGGCATGTTTCATCAATATGCTGTAAAAGAATTACCGAGCTTAGTCATTATAAAAGATGGTGAAGTCATATTAAGAACTTCTGACTTTTCCGACTCTGAAACTTTAGCTGAACAAATATCCAAGCTATAAGTAGAGTAATACCAGTAGATTTCGGTCCAATACTAAAATAAAAAAAGGCTTGCTGATTTACTCAGCAAGCATTTCTGATTAACCTTTAAAACAAGTTCAAGGTCTATTTTATTAGCATGTTATTCAGGTTTGATTGTTATGGCTGGCACTGCTGAATAATTAAACTACCTACATTCGCGCCCTGTGCTGGGTTAGCGTCATTAAGTGTTAATAAAAAGCTGTAACTACCAGCTGCTAACGTAGTTTGGTTATTGTCAGTTCCTGCATTGTTATAAGCAATAGGATAACTGACACCTAAGGTTAACTGTTCACCATTAATTTCAGTGCTACCTTCAGCTTGTGCCCATAACTGCGTAGTCCAACTACCATCACTTGAAGCAAGTTTAAAGTTCATTGCCCCGTCGAAGTCAGCTACGGCTTGATAGATGTTATTACCTTTGTAATGTAAACGATAAGCTTCATCAGCGCCCCAACCAGAATGGTCACCTTTAACATAAAGCTCACCATCACCTGCAATAGAAAAAGGTATAGCGTCAGCTGAATCAACTAAAGCACTACAATCAACTGTGGGTGAAACACTACTAATAGTTAATATCGGATTGTCACCTGATGCTGATGCATCAAGGGTAAAGGTAAAGCTACCTGCAGTGGCAACGGTAATGTCCATGCTATTAGCATTGTCGGTAACGACAACAACACTTGAACTACTGTTAACATCACTAAAACCTAAATCAACAGCCACTGAATCAATAGAGGTAATGGTAAAGGTTTGCAGGCCTGAGGTTAGCGTAGTATCTACACTATAAACACCATTACCCTGGTAGGTAAAAGTATCGGCAGCAACAAAGCCATCCGCACCATCGTTATTCATTGAGCCACGCACATAAAGGGTGTTATTTCCGTAAGGAGGGATATCGGGTGCGTCACGAGTAACTCCCGCAGATAAACCAGCACCTTGGTCAGCGCCCCGTGGTTTAACAAATACGGCAGTGGTTAATGCTGGCACAGTAAAAGTACCGTCACTTGCGCCAGCACTAAAGCTTGCTGTTTGTACCGCAGTATCCGCAGAGGTTTGTTGTACGCTGTGTAATTCAAAACCACTAGCCGTTGCCACTGTATGTGACTGTTCACTTGCTGTGCCATTAATCACTACAACAATAGCATCATTGTTTGTGTCTATATCGGCGAAGCCAGTACCATCATCAAGACTCATCACAATTAAGCCCTTGGTTTGATTGGTACCGGTATTATGAAATCCAACACGGTCGTAAACATCTTGCGCGGTAGCTAATCTAAATAATTTACTGCTCGCACGAATAGCCAAAAACTCATTAAATACTTGGCTGGCAAAGGCTATATGATGAGCTTGTACTGTCGTCTCGGCATTCGCAACAATAGCTTTTACATCATCAACATTTTTACCATCATCAATCTCTATCGGTAAGCCAACATTCCAGTTGTTAGACTCTTTAGTGAAATCGACCAAGTTATACCAATCACCATTGTCATAGCTATTTTTATCCATTGATTTTGAGCGAAGTAAATCACCACCGATCTGTAAAAACGGAATACCCTGACTTAATATCGGCATAGTAATCGAGATATTTTGTGCACGTACCCTGTCGTCAACCGCCATATCAGTCGCTAAACCATACTGTAATTTATCCCATAAGGTTGAACCATCGTGCTTAGAAACATAGTTGATGATATCCGCAGGATCTTTAGCGTAAGATGATTGAGAGAAGTCTTTGCCTGATTTAGTGTTACCCGCTTTATCTTGTAACTGATAATCTTGCAAGGTACCCGATAAACCTAGGCGCATAATATCTTGGTCGTTTAAGCTAGCATCGTCATTAAATAATGAAGCACCGCGAATAGTATCACGAGGTCTGTCGTTGAACGTACCGACTTCAGTACCTGCCATTTCATATTGACCAGCTTGTTCATAACCTTCATCTGGACGAGACCAACCTTCGCCATAGAAGTAAGTATCAGCATCTACCGCTTTAACCGCAGCAAGCGCATTAAGAATAGAGGTTTTTGAATGACTGCCCATAATATCAAAACGGAAAGCGTCAAACTTATATTCTGTGGCCCACATTACTAATGAATCAATCATTAGCTTATCCATCATGCGGTGCTCTGTTTCCGTATCATGACAACATGTAGCATTCATCACATTGCCGGTTGTTAAATCACGACGGTAATAATAACCCGGCACAACTTTATCAAGCACTGAATTATCCCAAAGACTAGAAGTATTGGTATGGTTATAAACCACATCTAACGAGGTTCTTAATCCCATATCATGTAAGGCTTTGTTCATTGAGCGCATTTCTATAATACGACTTACGCCATCAGCATCGGTGGAAAAATTACCATCGGGTGCATTAAAGTGCTTAGGATCATATCCAAAGTTATATCCATCTATACCTTGTATGGCTTTAGTTAATAGCTTTGCTTGTTCTGTACTCGGGTCATAGCTTTCAAATACTGATAGCAGTGTGTCTGCACTGTCTTCAACACCACAAACTGGCGCATCAGCTTTAAGCGAACAAAGCTCAGCGACCGTATTGGTTAAATTAATTTGCGCAGAAAAATCTTCATCAACACTGGCAATGTCATTAGCCGGGAGAATTTGAAAATGTGTTAATCCAGCGGCAACCAAAGCTTTTAAATGAGTCACGGGGACTGAATTTTCTTCAGTAAATGCTAGATACTTTCCTCGATTAGCTTCACTGGTACTGACATCACGAATACTAAAATCACGGATATTCCCTTCGTAGATAATTGCATCTTCAATACCTGCAATAACAGGAATAGTATGAGTATCCCAATCAGCCGGTTTTAAATCTGCGTCCATTAAGTTTACAAATTGAGAATACATGCCATTGGTAGACAGTGAAACGGAATAAGGGTCTGTTGTCATCAGCGTTTCAAACTTTTGATTAGTATGATGATATACCGTTAGTTCGTAGCGATAAAAGACTCTATCGTTGGCAATTGGCGTAGTGAAAGACCACACACCGGTAGCACTATCAACGACCATGGTTTCAGTGCTTTGCAGCTCTTTCGTGTCATTATAGATATGTAACGAAACTTGCTGCGCCGTAGGAGCCCAAAGACTCGCGGTAATATCAGTGACGGTATAAGTTAAGCCCAACTCAGCTTCATCTGCATCACTGTTGCCTGCAGTATAAAGCGCATCAAGTACACGCCCTGTTTGTAGATAAGTGGCCGCTACTACTGTGTTATCACTGTTATAAGCAATAGCAAGCAGTTTACCGGTAAGCATTTGCTTCGCTTTAACACTATCAGGGTTTGATGCTTCAAACATATCAAGTGTATTATAACGTGGCATACCTAAACTATTAGCCGAGTTAGTGGCGGGTAAAAACTCGATAAAGTTATCACCACTAATGCCTGTTTCACCGTCATAGGCTAAATCATCTACAGCAGAGCTATATACTCTAACTTTGCTAACGCTGCTTGGAGCATGGTGCCAAAACACTGTATCTAATGTAGTCCAATGCGCTGCAGTATCGTTAATAAGCACACCTGAAGGCGGTAACGTTGGCACTGTAAATACCTCATTAACACCATCAAGCAACCAGATCATACGTTCACCAGATAAGGCGACTTGCTGGTCGGCATCATTTGGCGCTTTGTTATCACCTTTATGCATGATGTAGTTCACACAATCTGATTCAACAGCATCACTTTTTAAGCTAACAACCCAATAAGCACCGTAGTTTGCATCGTCACCTGTTTTGGCTACCGGAGCAGACCACTCGACTACAGCACCATCATAGGCGGTACATTCAGCAGCATCATCTACCCATAAATGCAAACCCCAACCAGTATAAGTATTATCAGCTCGATTATAGAAAATAACTAACTCGTTTTCTCCTGCGGTAACCACAGGATCAGGTAAAGCATTCTCTGCTTCGACAGTGATAACTACATCTTGATTATTCGTTGCGGCACTTGGATCTGAAACGGATAAATTAGCGTTATAGCCACCTGAAGATTGATAAGTAACAGTCGTTGATGTTGTCGCTAAACAGTCTGAAATAGTAACACTTGCTATGCCTTCACCAGGGTTTAGCTCACATGATAAAGCATCATCATTTGCATCAGCTACAACCCATGAAAATGTCACGTCTAATGTTGAGCTTGGGTTAACTGTCGCCGCAAAGGAAGTAATAGTTGGCGCATCATTGGGAGGGAGGGGCCCGCCAGTTACTGGTCCGCCATCATCTGAACCGCCGCCACAGGCAACTAACCCCGAAGAAAAGGCGGTACATATTAATATCTGTTTAAAGCTTGTTGTTAACATCAAAAGTCAATCCTATTTTTATATTATGACTTTATGCTAAAGCTTTGATTAACTATTGAACAGTGACTACATACGTATTCACTGAGGAAGTTGTAATTACTGTGAAACAATATCTAGTAAGCATGTGAAAATGAGTTAATTCAAACTAGCTTTTACCTTTGACAAATGCGCCTTAACCTTTGGTAACACATCATTTACGGTAACATTATCAGGATCAATCAACAGCACTGATTCTAACCAAGGCAGTGCTTTTTTTAATTGCTTCTGCTCTAAATACGCATGACTGAGTGCTAATTGGTAATTGATATTGTTACTTTCAATGTCAATGGCACGCTTTAAATACCGCAACGCTTGCACTGATTGTTTATGTTGAATCAAGGCTGTTCCAGCTCGATAATTATGAGCGGCATCAAATGGCATGGCATCAGCAAGTAACTTAGCGGATTTAAGATAGAGTACAGGGTCATTTTTCTTTGCATAATTTAAATTTTCTGTCGCGATAGCTAACCAACCGATTTGGCGTTTATATGCTGATAGACCTAATCGATCACTCGGCGTTTTCACTAAGGGCAAGCTAACTTTCTGGGGCGTTTTGGTAAAGGGATAGTCTGCCATTAAACTAGCAATTTTTGCCTTGCCCCAATAAACCTCAGCATCAAAAACAGGAATATCGTTCTCTGCTATTACCGTGCTAATCGTTTGCGGGAACTTGCCAAAAACATTTGATTGTTCAAGTGCTTGATAAAAGCTATCGGCAATAACAAAGTAGCCTTTAATTGTCGGATGCAAATGTTCTAACATCAGGGATTTACCAATAATCCCATGCTCAGCTGCATTCATTAACGCTTTATTAGCATCAACAAAGTACACCGACTCTTTTTTCGATAATTCCACGATAATATCATTGATTGCACTAGGTGCTCTAAAGCGCAATAAATCGAAGTCTCTTGCTTTAATAAAAGACAATTTAGCTTGTTGATAACTGCCTTGCGCTAGTAAATTTTTGCCTTGTTTATAATAAAAACCCGCACTTTGTTGATAAGGCTTTCCTGCAGCAGCCTTATCATCAATGGACTTACCAGTAACAAAAATCTCACTAGATGAAAAAGGCGATTGATCGGCTAAGTTACTGGAAATTGTACTAATAAATACCGGAATGCCTGCGGCTTGATATTTAGCAATAACCCGACTTATATTATTTTCAAATTGCGTTAAACCTGCCTGATATAATTCAGAGCCATAAGGAATATTTTTATGTTTAGCCACTTTAGACATAAAAGTACGCGATTTTTCTGCATTTTTTGGCACACTCGTTTTAGTAAATTACCAATAAAGGTTTTGTAGCAGCTGGAAGATTCTGGAGTTTTTTAACTTTAGATACAGCAAGGTTGCAGCAGGTGAGTTAGCCGCTGTATAAGCAGAGCCCACGCCCAAAATACCTAAATACTCATTATGCCCTGCATAAATAAGTACGGCGTCTGGTTGCTGTTCGATAATTTCATCAACAAAATCTAGCACTGTATAACTATTTACCGCCGCCAGTGCGGTATTAATCACTTCGACGGTTCTATCAGGAAAACTTTGCTTTAAACGATAATCAAGCATACCTGCTATTGAGGCGCCATAGCCAAAAGGAAAGCCTGCTGCGGTTGAGCCCCCTTGAACAACAATTCGCAAGGCCTTTTTAGGTTTTTCCTTTAAAAAGAAATTAGTTTCAATCGTTACTGATGGCGCAGATGAGCCTTCAGGGAAATACCGTTTTACTACATCAGGACGCGGTAATAGGTACTGAGGTGCTGTACTATTGTCAGCTTGAGGATAGTCAATAAAGAGTGGTATTTCTCTACCATAATCCACCAAGCGTAAGCCACCTTCGACTAAGCCGAAAAAGGCGAAAGGTATAGCCAAGGCGATTAATTGATAAATTCTTTTTTTACTTATAACTGCTTCACTTATAAGTGCTTTATTCATCATTGGCTCATTACCTTAGCATTCATATTCCTACCTATCTCACTACCTAGCTCACTACTCAGTTTACTATTGGTTTTATTATTCATTCGGTGTTATTCAGACGTTGTTGAACACTCGCCTTATGCTGCAATATTTTTTGCTTTTGCGGTGATGACTCAACCACGAGACTATCGGCTTTTTCCAATAACAATAAACTTTGCGCGTATTCTTTTAAAAAAAAGTAGTCTTGCGCTAACGCTAAAATATAGTGAACATTTTCCGCTTGTTGTTGAAAAGCTTTGTTGTGGTAATAACTGGCCAACGGCCAATCTTTTAACTGCTGATATAACTGACCTGCAATATAAGATGCTTTATGATTATCAACCATCGCGGTACTAATTGCCCCGGCAATTTTAGCCGCCTGTGGCACTTCTTTTCTTTGTTGATATTCAACTAACAATTGTTTTTGAATGGTTAACCAACTCTTTTTTTCTATGCGTTTTATTAACGCCTGTTTTTCAAATTTTCGACTCGTGGGTAAAACGATATCTTTTTTACCTGGGTTCATTGATGAAGTAAAGGGAAAGTCATTAACGAGATTATGAATAACAAAATCACCATAAAGCGCATCAACAGCGCTAATCGGAATGTCGGCTCTCGCCTTATCTCTAGAGTAAGTCTCTGCTGAAGGAATTGTTGAAGTGGTTAGTGAAATAGCGGGGACAATAGCTGTTGTTGAGACAATGACGTTATGCTCGGTAATATAGTCAACAAAAGCTTCCGCCAATAAAAAATAGCCTTCAATAGTAGGATGTAAATGCTCTAGTATGAGCTTATTACCAACGATACCTTGCGTTGAATTCTCATTGAACATCGCCTGAACGTCAACCAAACCAGCACCATATTGCTTAGTTAACGACTCAATAATTACATTGAACTCACTTGGCGCTCTAAAACGCAATAAATCATTATCTTTGGCTAAAACAAAGGCCTGCTTAGCTTCTGAAAAACGCCCAGACAATTGTAAGTTCAGTGCTAATTGATAATAATTCTCCGCCTTTTTATCGACAGACAAACGACTATTTAATCGAGCTATTGCTGGTGCAGCATTATCTTTGCTTAAACTGCGGTTAATCTTTTGCCAATCAACCTTTTCTACGCTAGAGAAAGGCACTTGACCACTTTCATTACTCACCAAGTTACCTAATACTACAGGAATACCTGCGGTTTGATATTTTTGTAATATCAACGACATATTTCCGGTAAATTGCGTAATACCTTGTTGGTATAAATCACTATTTAGTGGGATTTCTTTCTCTTTTGCCACTTGCGACATTAAGGTTTTATTCAACTTGCTCGGTTGTGTGTCAGGGGAGAAGCCAAAGGAATAAAGCTTTTGTAATAGCTGATAAATGCGCCAGCCTTTAAACTTTAAATGCATCAGGGTCGCAAAACGCCCACCTTTGGCTGCAAAAGCACTACCAACGCCCATGATGCCCAGGTATTCATTATGCCCAGCATAAATAAGTACCAGATCTGGTTTCTGTTCAATAATTTCATCAACAAAATCAAGCAGAGTATAACTATTGACGGCAGCCATAGCCGTATTAATAATTTCAATTTCTTTATTAGGATAAAGTCGTTTAAACCGCTGCGCTAACATACCTTGCAGTGATCCCCACCGCCCATAAGGAAAGCCCGCAGCAGTAGACCCTCCTTGAATAAATATCCTAAAGCTTGCTTCACTTTTCTCTTTTTTAAAATAAACCGTATCAGGACTCACTTTGGGGGCTAACGTTTCATCTGAAAAGTAACGATTAATGACTTTAGGATTAGGCTGTAAATATAACGTTGGTTGTGTTTTGTTTGTTGGTTTTTCAATAAATAGCGGATAGTCATCACCAAAAGAACTCAACCTTAATGTTAGCTCCAATAATAATAAAATAATAAAAGGAATGGCGATTAAAATGAGATAAAAGCTTAGCTGCTTGGCAAAATATGTAGACTTTGTTCTGGACAATGTATTAGGCACTGTAATTGATGCTCGCATCACTATTTAATCAAGCTTAACACCCTACTTAACCGCACATTTTTTTGCAAGATAAAGCCCATTGAATACGTTTGCAACACATGGCTTTTAGCTTTTTATTATGTCTATAATCGAACGATAGTTATTATTACTACCAAGTACCATAGCAGACACAATATATGACCACAAAAATACTCGGTATCTCAGCTTTTTATCATGACAGTGCAGCGGCAATCATCATTGATGGCGAAATAATTGCAGCGGCTCAAGAAGAGCGTTTTTCTCGAAAAAAGCACGATCCAGCGTTCCCTGCTCAAGCTATTTTATTCTGCTTAAAAGAAGCCAACTGTAAGGTAACCGATCTAGACAGTATTATTTTTTATGACAAGCCACTATTAAAGTTTGAACGTTTATTGGAAACCTACTTGGCTCATGCTCCGCGTGGTATTCGCTCTTTTATCCGCGCTATGCCTATTTGGTTAAAAGAAAAACTATACTTAAAAAATGTACTTAGACGTGAATTACGCTTACTTGCGGGTCTAGATAAAAAGGCAAAAATCCCCCAGTTACTCTTTAGCGAGCATCACTTATCACATGCTGGCTCAGCCTTTTTCCCAAGCCCTTATACTGACGCTGCTGTATTATGCTTAGACGGTGTCGGTGAGTGGGCAACGTCTTCAGCTTGGCAAGGACACAACGACCGATTAACACCACTTTGGGAAATTCAATTTCCCCATTCATTAGGGTTATTATATTCAGCTTTTACATACTATGCTGGCTTTAAAGTAAATTCGGGTGAGTATAAGTTGATGGGACTAGCTCCCTTTGGTGAGCCTAAGTATGTTGATGATATTTTCAAACATTTAGTCGATGTTAACGATGACGGCAGCTTTGTCCTTGATATGTCTTACTTTGACTTTGCTGTTGGCAGCACAATGACCAATAGTAAATTTCATCAGCTGTTTGGTTCGACACCTCGAACAAGTGAGTCAGAAATATCTCAAAAGGAAATGGACTTAGCACGTTCTATTCAAGTAGTTACCGAAGAAATAGTACTTAAAATAGTTCAGCACTTATCTACGCTAACCACGAGTAAAAATTTATGCCTGGCCGGTGGTGTCGCCTTAAACTGTGTTGCCAATGGTCGTATTTTACGAGAAGGGGCTTTTGATAATGTCTGGATTCAACCTGCAGCAGGCGATGCAGGCGGCGCTTTAGGTGCTGCATTAGTTGCTTGGCATCATTACTATGACGGTAAAAGGTATAAGGGTGAAAAGCATGCAGCTAAAGATCAGGCCACTCTAAGCGAGCAAAACGACCAAAGCGAGAAAAACACAGTAAAAATCACCGATTTAATGCAAGGAGCCTATCTTGGCCCTAGCTTTACTAACGATGAAATATCGCAAATATTACAAGCAAAAGAATTGCCTTTTAGTCAACTCTCCGACGACGAATTATATAGAAAAACAGCACAACACCTCGATGAAGGTAATGTTATTGGTTGGTTTCAGGGCAAGATGGAATTTGGTCCTAGAGCCTTAGGCAATCGTTCAATTTTAGGTGATGCAAGAAATCAAAAGATGCAGTCAGTGATGAATTTGAAGATTAAATATCGTGAATCATTTCGTCCTTTTGCCCCGATTGTATTAGCTGAAGATGTCAGTGATTATTTTCAACATCAAGGCGCTAGCCCTTATATGTTGATTGTTGCTGATATTAACGATGAATTAAGGTTGCCCATAACTGAAAACTTACAAGGTATTGAAAAGTTAAATCAAGCCCGTTCAACCTTGCCTGCCATTACTCATGTTGATTACACCGCAAGATTACAAACAGTACATAACGAAACCAATCCCAAATTGCATCAATTGCTCAATACCTTTAAAAAACGCACTAACAGCAGCGTATTAATTAATACCTCTTTTAATGTCCGTGGCGAGCCGCCAGTGTGTACACCGGAAGATGCAATAAACTGCTTCTTAAATACTGAGATGGACTATCTTGTGATGGAAAACATCCTGTTATGTAAGACAGAACAAAGCCAAGCAGCACTAGATGCCGCTAAACAGAATCAATTCGAGTTAGACTAATGAGTAAATTATCTTCCGCTAAAAAAGACATGAGTACTAGGGCTAATAGTAAAGCTAGTAGTAAGCCTAAGATGAGTAACCAAGAGCTCAAAGCCTTTGGCATACTTATGGCGTGGGCCTTCCCTTTATTTATTGGCGTGATTGCACCATGGCTATTAGGCGCGGGGTTGCAGTGGTGGACTTTATGGGTAAGCGCATTTTTTATTAGTTTATCTTTGTTAGCACCTAACCTCATTTACTTTCCTTACAAAGTTTGGATGTTTATTGGCGGCATAGTCGGCTTTATTAATACCCGTATTATCTTGGGAGTTACCTTCTACCTGTTAATTTTTCCAATAGGATTAATTTTAAGCGCATTTAATAAATTACAGTATAAAAATAAATGCACTAGCCATTCAAATTATGTAAAAAGAACAGATAAATTAACAAAAAAACAATTGGAGAACCCGTTTTAATGATTGAATTTATTACTGACCTGTGGGCATTTTTACGCATACGTAAAAAAATGTGGTTATTACCTATTTTTGTAATTTTAGCGCTACTTGGTGGCCTAGTGGTTGCTTCACAGCAATCTGCATTAGCAACGTTTATTTATACCTTGTTTTAAGCTAGAGAGCTTAATACATTAGCACTTAAGGTAAAAATTTTAAGGCATAAAAAAGGCTCTGTGGTAGTTAAGTGTTGCTGAGTAAACAAGCGAGACGCGTAAACCCATCCATGGGGCTTACACAAGCATCCATGCTTGTGATACTCACTTTTATTACTTCAGCAACGTATTATCTGCCAACGTTCAGTGACTGCCAATCACTTAAAATCGCTTGCATGGCTGAATAGGAACCAGAAGACAAAAGCGCCAAGTCTGCGTGATAAAACCCTGAAATGATTGAAAGTGCGCAGGTGTTTTCATCAGGGATGATGAAAAAGCGGCGTGTACACGGACGTACATCAACGCGGCTCCTTGAAGTACTTGATTGAATGCAAGATTAGGTTTTATTCGTAGCGCCGGGAGAGTCCAGAGAGGGCTCGGCGATAGCCATCTCTGGGTGTTGTCGCCACCGCGACGCTGAAGAAACAAAAAACAGAAACTAAAATTGTAAGCACGTACTTTGTAAAAAGTTGTGGGGATTAGTCAGATCCATGGGGCTCTACACAAGCATCAAGACAGTGTGCTCCTGCACTGTCTAATAAGGTATACCCCTTATACTGTACTTGCAAAACTCGCTTTAATCATCTCAGAAATACTTCCATAAAATCATCTCGTTGGTATATAGACAACAGCTAATTCAAACATAGCCATCATAAGTAGACCCTTATTGTTCCAATAGCAGCTATTCTCTAAAACACCCGTTAGATAACATTATTGTCAGCGACGCTAATTTGCGTAATTGCTACTGATGTAATCACTGTTAAAGCCAGGTTTTAATGCCTGTGCTTTTTGAAAAGCCTGCTCCGCTTTTTTAAACTCCCCTTTTGTATAGTGTGCAAAAGCTAAACTGTCATATGCTTGTGGCGCGTTTGGAAAAATAGCCTTTAAGTAGTTCATAATGTCAAAAGCTTCGTGCCATGATTCCTCTACCAATAACTGCATTCCCAATTCATTAATAACTCTGCCAATAAATTGCGAATAACCTGCCTGTTTGTACTCGTCTTTAAAGCCATTATAAAATTTATCTTTGCCTTTTTCTTTATAGTAATTATAGGCAAAATTCATTTCTAATGGCTTTATAGGTTCATAGGTGCCCTTTTTTATATACGATAACACCCTCCCTGAAATAAGCTCAGCGACTAGGTTGTCTGTGTTTGCCAGTACCACTATTTCAATGTTATCAACCAAATCTACTTCAATTGCAGTGCTAACACCGGCACCACCACCATATGAGCCCCAATGCTCGCCATCCATTGCAAAAGCTTTTATGTTTACAGGGTTCGTTTGAGTTAACAGTTTGTTGCCATAAAAAAGCTCTCTATAGAATTTTTGTACGTCTTCGACTGTCGACTCAATGCCTCCAGCAGGACCAGGGTGCTCCGTGACACCAACTTCTTTTATCGAGCTGTCATATAAATAGGTATATCTAACAGATTGGCCTTTAGCGAAGCTTTCAACCTTGAGTGACGTATTTTTCAAATGAATTCGTTCAAAAATATTTTTGTTTAATAACTGCTCGTATGATGATTTAGAAACCTTTTCAAGTATTGCCCCTAACACAACATAACCGTAGTTAGAGTATCTATGATCAGTACCTGGTTCAAAAAGTAGCGGTCTATTTTTAAGTAATGCTAACTTCTTCTCTAGGGTATCAAAGGCTAGTTGATTTTCTCTGTACTGCGCTATAAATATATCTTCAAAACCTGAGCGATGATTTAGCAAATGTTCAATTGTTATTGTTGATGATACTTGCTCAGGGAAACCTAAATCGAACTTATCGAGCGTATCGGTTAGCTGCAACTGACCAAGCTCTATCTTTTGAAGCACTAATACCTTGGTAAAGTTTTTCACAATCGAGCCTAAGTTAAACTTAGTCGCAATTGTATTAGGGGATTTAGTTTTTACATTTTCTAATCCAAATGAAGAACTATGAAAAACCTTACCGTTTTTAGCTAATAAAAGCGTCCCTGAAAACCAGCCTTGTTGGTGATACTTATGTGCTATTTCATCAGCAGTATTAGCTATTTCGGTCAATTCATTGTTCAGAACATTTGACTTGGCGTTACCTATATAAAAGCAAATAAGGCATATAAAAACGGATAACGCATTGGAGAAACGTAAGGGCATAATAAAAAATCCTTTTATGAAAAGTAGAGGCTCGTAGCTAACTTATTCTTTGCTATCAATACAAGCAATGTTATGCCTTTAAATTATCGATAATTTTATAAGTGGTGAAACAAAAAAGCTCTACTTTAAAAGTAGAGCTTATATTTGAAGTGAGTTAAATCAGATTAACTCACTTAATTCACTTAAATCAATAACCGTTACTTAGTAGTCACAGTCAATGTTTTAGTTACACCGTCTTCAAAGGCGAAAATATAGGTACCTGCTGGAATATCAAGATTGATATTCTTGCTGTCGCCAATATCTGCATCTGAGTGTGCAGAATATAATGTCAACGGTACATCTAGTTCAAGCATAACATCGTCAGCATCAGTACCATAGTTATAGCCAAAAGCTCCACCCCAACCAGTATCTGCCACTTTAAAACCAGAAACACCACCTGCGTAATCAACTTCTAAAGAATAAGTATGAGAAGCTTCGGCTGTATTGCCTGCATCAGTCGCTGTAAAGCCTAGCTGGTTTCCATCACTAAAACTCCAACCAACACCTGTTACAGTGCCAACTAAATGCAGTGGTGCTTCAATAACTTTCACTACAGGGTCCGCCGTTGCATAAGATACTTCAAACTGATATGTAGTTGATTTAGTAACTTTAATAGCCATGTTACCACCACTATCAGTTACGGTAAGTGCATCAGCATCAGCTGAAAGCGATACTTCACCAAAGCCCAGATTTACATTCTCCCAACTAGCCGTAGCAAATTTAAAGTTATGATTCCCTTCAGCTTCTAAACCATAGATAACAGTATAAGTCCGTGAATCTAGGTCCCAATTCATCATATCTGCAGCTGCAGGAGTACCCCAGCCATTCACAGTACCGCGAATGAAGACTTCATCAGTACCCCAAGGTCTAGGTGTAGCTACTTTCAAGGTCGGAGCTGATACATCAGATAAATCTAATACAAAAGTATGATCTCCAGCTCTTTCTGGTGTAAAACTAAATGCACCACCGTCATTAACCAAGGCAACCGCAGCATCTCCTAGCAGGATATTGTCCGTCGGAGCACCAACAGAAACACCAAAATCAGAAACGCTTACTGTATACATTGTTCCTGCTGATAGCGTTTGTACATAAGTATACTGCCCATTCGCTTTATACACTAAATCAGCACTCTCTTCACCAACGGTTACCATTGGGAATGCATCGACAGGTACTTCATTAATGGTTAATTTTACAGCACTAACATCGCTGGCATCGACTAAATATTGATATATTTTGTCTTTAACCATATCCACTTTCATGTTTTGACCAATACCTTCACCAACTGTCATGGTGATGGTTGAGCCAACAGCGGATTGATCGCCGCCTTTAATACTACCGAAAGAGCTCGGCTCAGACCAATCCTTATCAGCTACTTTAAAGTCATAAGAATCTGTACAATCTTCACCGTCTACGGCTTCAACTGGAGGAACAGCTTCTAAATCTTCTTCGATAGGTGCAACAATTACACATTCTTCTTCTGTGGTGTGAGTGTGGTTTACACGATATTGACCATCCGCATAAGCAAATGTTGAATTTGCATCTCCATCACCATCCCAGCCATTAAAGCCACCACGAAGCAGCAAAGCAGTTTCATCAGGGTTAAAGGCAACCACACATTTAGAGGCTATTTCTTCAGCGCCAACACCCACAGCTACTGTGTCAACTGGACAGGCTAGGTCATCAACTAGGTCTTCACCAACACAAATACCTGCATCATTGGCCGTTTGGCTCCAACCACAAGAGGTTATGCCTGACGAAGCTTCAGCACCAAAATAAGGATGTTGGTTTACCAGTAACATGCCATCAAGTACGTTCACAGAGAAGTTATCATCAGCGTAGGCATTTTTATCAAGGTTATGTAATACCACATTGCCTGAAGGACCAATAGGCATCATTAAATCACTATCAGAAATTTGTTTACCCAGGGCAGTATCATTAAAAATAACATTACCGCAGTTGCCTGGTTCATCAACTAAATGTAACTTCCAAAACATACCATAATAAGGGTCAATGCCTATATTACCAGGCTCATTTGCATAATTTGAGTTTTGCCCCCAACTTGAAATACTATCATCGGCATAAGCAGTACACACTGCAGCATCATCATTCCATGTATGAACTACCATATTTTCATAAAGTGCGGCGTTATCATCACTACCATCAACGTGGTTTTCATTACGATAGAAAACAATAGCTTCATTAGGACCCGCGGTAACAATAGCCGCTGGAGCATCTAAAATAGGGTTTTGCTCTGGAATAATACACTCGTATACACCAGCTTCATCAATTTCTTTATAGTTCGGACAAGATAATGGCGGCGTATAACAAATTTCATCACCATCCATGTCCGCAGTCGTTGCATTTACAGAACGATTGAGACGTTGTGATGGTCCTAAGTAGCTAGCTGGTGGGATTTCTGCAAACCAAAGTTCAAACCATTCATTAAAGCCTTCACCACGAATCACGTCTTGGCCTTGTGCTATTTGAAAAGCAAGTGCTTCTTCTTTCGCAACAACTTGGCGTTCAGTTTCTTCAAGCGTTAAACCTAAAATGCTATAAAGGTCTAACTGCTCATATTTAAAATCAGCTTCCCAAGCAGCTTCATCCCATGAATCGCCTGCTGCTTCTTCTGCAGCTGCTTTGGCTGCAGCTTTACCCGCATCAATACCCGCCTGTTCTTCAGCAGTAAGTGGGTAAAAGTCTGCACTCGCAATTTGAACTAAGTCAGGGTTTTTACACCAAAGGCCTACTTCTGCAAATATGTCTGTTATTTCTGGCTGTGCTTGATCACTACCACAGCCACTTAGGGCTAGAGATACGGCAATCGCACTTCCAAGCATAATTGGCTTGAATTTATATTTCATGAGTTTATAACTCCATTAACTATATGGTTTTAGTTTATGCGTATATAATTTTTATATTATCCCACTTTGCTGATTAAGTAAGGGACAAGATATTACCTTTCCGATTTTTAATTTTTTTCAGTAACCCCTAAAACCTACACAAAGCCCCCTAACTTGTATATAAGTGTATCCCTTTAAAAGTCTATGAATACGTATGTAATTATGTTTAACAAATTGCATACGTATGCACTGAACAATTGCTTGTTTTTTGATTACGTTGTTTTAAACTCGATTTGCTGAATATAAAATTACAAGAACAAACAAAAAACAAACACAAGTGTATATAAAGTTACATTCCGATAACTAAAAAAGGTAACAAGGCTGCAAGATGCAGGTGTTTTCACAGAGAAAATACCCTAAGCATTAAGCAATTAGAATTAAGCATAAATATAACTTGCCTTAGGGGATACACATGAAAACATTTAAGCCCAGTGCGCTGACTATCGCACTCATGATGGGAGGAGTTCAAATCGCTGCAATGTCTAACATTGCCTATGCGGCAGAAGAAACTCCCAAAGAAGCTCAAAAACAACAACAAAAAGCTGAAAAAAGTGATGTCGAAGTTATTGAAGTATCTGGCTTTAGAGGCAGTATCATCAAGTCTTTAAACACCAAGCGCTTTTCTGATACGGTTGTTGATGCTATTTCAGCCGATGACATTGGTGGTTTACCTGACGTATCTATTGCCGACTCATTAACACGTCTTCCCGGTGTAACTTCTGTTCGTATTGATGGTCAATCAAGCGAATTAAACGTTCGTGGTTTATCTGGTGGTTTTGTTTTCTCTACCTTAAACGGTCGCGAAATGGTATCAACCAGTGGTGGTCGCTCAATTCAGTTCGATATGTTCCCAGCTGAGTTAATTTCTGGCGCGCAAGTATACAAATCACAAAAAGCCTCTTTAATCGAAGGTGGCATCGCCGCAACGATTAACTTAGAAACAGCTAATGCCTTAGATAACGAAGAAGACCATTCCTTTCGTGCTTCGTTACATGGCAACTACAATGAAGCCGCTGCCGACAACGAAGATTCTGACACCTTTGGTCGTCGTCTAACCTTATCTTATCAAGGCAAATATTTTGATGAGACCGTAGGCATAGCTGTTGGTTGGGCCAATATGTTTCAACCTACCGTTTCCAGTCGTTTTGTTAACTATCAATTTGATGAACAAGACTTATCTGCCGCCTATGATGGTGCTCCCGAAAGCATTTTAGTTTCTTCTGGTTTCGAAATTAATGAACGTGGCGGTGAAGATGAGCGTAATGCGTTTACCTTAGCACTAAACTGGGAACCAAGAGATGATTTGCGCTTTCAGTTCGATGCTTTTCACTCTAAGTTTGACTCAAACAAATGGGATCGCGGATTACGTATTTCAGGTATAAATAATATAGCGACACCGGGTGCAGGGTTATTAATTGACAATCCTTTATATGCCGATGGCGCACTTGTAGGTGGTACTATCTACAGAGATCCTGATGGTACTTTGCTTGCTCCTCCGTATCCAGGATCATCACGTGATATAAATATTCAAACACAAGCCGATGATAATACTACCAATAGTTCATCATCAGCCTTTGGCTTACGTGCTGATTGGGATATTACTGATGACTTGATGATGACAGTTGATGTCTCTCACTCTGAAGGTGATGAAGAATACAAAGATCAGGTTTTGCGTATGGCCTACTTTGAAGATTCAAGTGCAGCAACACCCATTATTGATGACAATATAATCTTTAGCTATCAGCTAAATGGTTTAAATAACCCTGATCTTCAATTTAATCAAGACTTCACTGACACCGCACACATGATGGTGACGAGTTCGGAGTCGTACCCTCATATTGAGTCAAACACTTCAGACGCTCTTCGTGTTGATTTTGCTTATCAACTAGAAAGTAACATATTTAGTTCATTAGAGTTTGGTGTTCGTGCATCAATGCGTGATTATAACTTAAGCCGTGGCCGTTTCTTATACGGTACTACCGACGGTAACATGCGTAATGGTCAATATATTACTTTTGGTGAAGATGCAGATGGCAACCTTATTGAAGTTGAGCGTTTTCAGCCACATGTGTTAAATAGTAGTAACTCAACGGTTAGCGCCATTGGTGGCGACTTATCAGGTATGCCTAGCTTCTTATCTGTTGATAATGACGATATCTTAAATGCTTGGATTCCTGGCGTAGATCGTACTCCGGTGCGCACTTGGGAGCACGACTGGACTATGACCCAAGGCAACCTTGTTGAAGAGGACGTATTGTCAGCTTATTTACAAGTAAACATTGATACTGAATTCTTTGGCCTCCCCGTAACAGGTAACTTTGGTGCTCGTTATGTTGATACCACACAAAGTAGTACTGGTTTAGTCAATGTTGGCGCGGGTAATGGCGATATCATCTATGATGATGTTGGCGGAACTAATAGCGATTGGGAACATAAAAAAATTAGCGAAAGTTACAACGATTTTTTACCTTCATTGAACTTAAACTTCAAAGTCACCGATGATGATCAAATTCGTTTTGCTTATTCAAAAGTAATGTCACGCCCTGAAATGCCAACGATGGCTAACAGTGGCAACTGGAAATTTGATGTTAACCGTGATGGTGATGGTCGTAACTACATTGGTTTAGATAGCTCTACCAGCCCTAAATTACGTCCGTTCTATGCGAACCAATATGATGTTTCTTTTGAACATTATTTCACTGAAACTGAAGGTGCTTTCGTTCTTGCCCTTTGGTACAAAGATGTTGCCAATATTGTCAGTGATAGTACTGAAGTAGATTATGACTTTGCCGCCAATGGTTTTGACTTACCGTCCATTCCAGACAATAAAGTAGAAGATGAAAGTGGTAATATCTTAGTGTGGGAAGATGGTGATTACAGCCATGCGGAAAACAATGGTGATGCGGGTTACATACGCGGTATTGAGATAGGTTACACACAAACCTTTTCTTTTCTACCTGGATATTTCTCAGGTTTAGGCGCTAATGTGAATTTCTCTTATACTGAAAGTGAAATTGAAGTTGAATCTTCAGTGCCTGGAGAAGAAAATCAATTGGGTCCTATTGAAGGTTTATCACCACGCGTATTAAGTGCGACATTATTCTATGATTGGGATGATAAGTTATCTGCACGTGTTAGTGGTCGATATCGTAGTGACTACTTAAGTCGTCAAGTAGCGATTGGTAGTAATCAATCGGCTTACTTCCAAGAAGAAACGATTATTTCAGCACAAGTATCGTATAACTTCACTGAGAATCTACAAGCAGTTATTTCTGCGGATAATATCACCGATGAGCCTAATATCTCATATTTTGGTAATACCTCGCGCACAGGTACTATTCAGTACTTCGGTCGCACAATTTACTTCGGTGTAAATTACACCATGTAATACCAACCGGATGAAGCATAAAAAGCAATACTTATGAAATATGAAGTATTGCTTTTTTTTTAAGTAAGAATAATGATATTAGTGTAAACATAACTAATACCAATTGAAATAATGAATCGACCAACTTAGAACTTCAGAAGCGAGCTTAGAACAAACAAAATGAGTTAAACATAGTTATTCTATATTTCTTTCATTTTGTGACGTTATCAGTTTGCTACTGAGTTCCCAGAGGGCGAGTTTAAAAGGCTTATAAGCGGCGTTATTGCTTTTGACAAGGACGCTATATGGATGTAGCTTCTTAGAGAATGCAGGAGCTTATTCTCCTGAATAACCATTCTCTTCAATCAATGCCTTGCCTCTAAGCCTTTTAATTCTCGCTAAGTGATCAATTCATTACTTCATTTGGTATAAGAATAACGTTACAAAAGCTAAGGTGAAAAATGTCCTCAACAGATAAAATTAACAATATCGTTATTGTCGGCGGCGGTTCGGCTGGTTGGATGACGGCTGCCATGTTGTCTAAGCAACTAGAATGTGATGCAAAGGGCTCAAAGGTTGACATAATCCTTATTGAATCTGACAGCATTGGTACTGTTGGCGTGGGTGAAGCTACCATACCGCCAATCAAAACCTTTAATCGCATGCTTGGCATTGACGAGAATGATTTTCTGAAACATTGTAATGGCACAATTAAGTTAGGTATTAGTTTTGAAAATTGGCCTGAGAAAAACCATCAATATTTTCACCCTTTTGGACGATTTGCAGTCGATTTTGATTACATTCCTTTTTCTTATTTTTGGAATAAACATCGGACGTCTGGCGATAACAGACCATTGCAAGATTATGCCAGTGCCTGGCATTTAGCGAAAAACAATAAATTTTCACAGCCTTCACCTGACAAAAAATCACTTTTTTCAGGCTTTGATTATGCTTATCATTTTGATGCCAGTTTATATGCAAACTATTTAAGAACTTACAGCGAAAAGCTGGGTGTAAAAAGACAAGAAGGCAAAATTACCAAAGTAGACACTCATGAAAGTAATGGCTTTATTTCTTCTGTCACTTTAGCGAGTGGCCAAAAAATTACTGGCGATTTTTTTATTGATTGTAGCGGTACTTCGGCTTTGCTGATTGATAAAACCTTAGGTATTAAATTTATAGATTGGTCAGAAAACTTATTATGTAATCGCGCTATTGCTGTGCAAACTAGCCATACTGAAGTGATTAGTCCTTATACTCGCTCTATTGCTAAACAATCAGGTTGGCAATGGCGCATTCCACTTCAAACTCGCATGGGTAACGGCTCAGTGCATTGCAGTGAATTCATCGATGAACAGTCGGCAATGGACGAATTAATACGCGATATTGATGGCAAAATACTTTCAGAGCCAAGAGTTATTCACTTCAAAGTCGGTCGTCGTGAAAAATTCTGGCATAAAAACTGTGTTGCCATTGGCTTATCGGCTGGCTTCTTAGAGCCGCTAGAGTCTACTAGTCTGCATTTAATCCAACGGGCAGTGATGCGTTTAGTTGCTCACTTTCCTAATAAAAAGTGTGATGAAGTCAACATTAAACAATTTAATAATTTAACCATTGCTGAATATGAACATATTAGAAATTTTATTATTTTGCACTATAAAGCAACCAAGCGAGATGACAGCGAATTTTGGCGATATTGCCAAAACATGGACATTCCTGATTCACTTCAACATCAAATAGATTTATTTTCAAGCCATGGTCACCTGAATGTGGATGCACAAGATTTATTTAAACAGGATAATTGGTTAGCTGTTTTAACCGGTCAAAATATACATCCTAAGACGGTTGCGCCTATCATGGCTTACAAGCAAAAAATTGATTTACCACGAACAATGAATTCATTTTATGACATGATGATAAAAACGGTACAAAATCTGCCTAACCATGAAGATTACTTAAGAGAAAAATGTCCTTTTTCACAAAAATAGAAACAAATAACTTATGAATAAAATACAGTATAAAAATACCCATCTAAACTCTACTCGTCTAATTTATGGCTGTATGCGCATTGCCGGTGATAATACCCCAGCAGATAAAGCCAAGGGTAAGTTGGCACTTAGAGCGGCACTTGAAGCGGGTTATAACCATTTTGATCATGCTGATATTTATGGTGGTGGTCACTGTGAGAGTTTGTTTGGTGAGTTATTAACGGAACTTAAGCAAGAAACGCCAGATATTCGCGAGCAACTTATTATCACCTCCAAAGCTGGTATTCGCTTTGAGCCGCAGCGTTATGATTTTTCAACGGACTATTTAACGACTAGCGTCGAAAACTCATTAAAACGATTAAATATTGATTACCTCGATATGTTTTTACTGCATCGCCCTGATTATTTATTTAATGCCGAAGACGTAGCGCAAACTTTCCAACAACTAAAAGCCAGCGGTAAAGTAAAATATTTTGGCGTCAGTAACTTTAGCCCATCGCAAGTGAGCTTATTGCAATCAGCTTTAGCTGAGCCACTTTTGGTCAATCAAATAGAAATTAATATTCATAATATTGATAGCCTCACCAACGGCAGTTTAGATCAATGTCAGCAGTTAGGCATAACACCTATTGCTTGGTGTCCACTAGGCGGTGTTGCTTACCCAGCTTGGGGAAATACTTTCTCAACGGCTGATGAACAACGTATTGAAATTGAATTAGCAAGGCAAGCTGAGTTATATAACTGCCTGCCTTGGCAACTTATTTTAGCGTGGTTACTTAAACACCCGGCCAATATCTGTCCCATTATTGGTTCAACTACACCAGAGCGAATTATTGCGGCTAAACAAGCGTTAGCGATTGAATATAACCATGCGGATTGGTATAGGTTGCTTGAAGCACGAAATGGCTATGCGCAACCATAAGTCGCCAACCTTTAGTAAATTCTGCCAGCGTATTAGTTTTGCTAATACGCTTCGCCTATACGTTTCCCTATAAATACAGACAACTAAAATTAAACTCTTATCCCATAAATAAAGCTACATTTCGGCAGGGTATACTGTTCATCTACCGGCTTTAATTCAATGAGCTCTATCTTACCCACCACATCTGAATCTATAGTTTTCTGTATTTCATAATAGAAACGCCACATTTTATTTGACGATATTAATTCAATATAAGGGTAACTTGTGATCTGCCAACTGCCTTTTAGTTGCTCACTTTGCCTAGATTGAGCGGAGGCTTTATTTAAATATAGAAATTGATAACTAGCATCACTATTTAGCCTGAGTATCATTGAGGCCCGACAATTTTCGCTTTCATATTCATTGGCAAGATCTTGCACTGTCACTTTATCACTTTGCCTTACCCCATCAGGCAGCAATAGCAGACCCACACTATTTTTGGTGTAATAGTGATTTCCAGCAAAAATGGGCTTCACATTAGCAATAATCCAACCGGCCTTATCAAGTGAGTTTATTAAAACATCCACACGATTTTCTCCTTCAACAAAGGGAGAATAAAGTAATGTCGACTGCTCAATCTCATCCGGAAAAACAAGCGTATTAGCGATGACATCAAAGCCTAACCCTTCTAGATTATTAGTGATTTCCTCTGCTTGTTGTGCTGACAAATAACGAGTATAAAGGTGAACTTTGGTTGAAGAACACGCCATAAGAAAAAAACACATCAAGACAATACTTATCATTTTCATTTTATAAAACCCCTTATTTTAAATCACTAGCGTTGATAAAAATAACAATTGACAGTTAAGATTACAAGTGTAATCTTAACTCATAGATTACATTTGTAATAGTTAACGATACCTAGAATTATACCTAGAAAAAAACTGGACGTAATATGACTGAAATCAGTAATGCCGAATTTGAAGTATTAGAAGCACTATGGCAAAGCTATCCGGCTAGCGCGAACGATATAATTGCTAAACTTAATGAAAGTGCTAGTACCAATGTTAATGGCAATAATACTGATGATAACAATCAAGAAAAGCTATGGCATGACAAAACGGTAAAAACCTTGTTAAACCGTTTAGTAAAAAAACAAGCAGTTGGCTTTGAAAAACAACAACGCCATTATTTATATTCACCTTTATTAGAACGTGAAGCTTATACCTTAAAAGAGAGTAAAAGCTTAATAGAGCGTATGTTCAGCGGAAAATTAGCGCCATTGGTGGCTGGCTTTGCTAAGCAAAACGATCTTAATAAAGACGATATTAGCGCGCTAAAATCATTGATTTCTGATTGGGAGAAAAATAATGATTAGCGCGTTAGTTAATTCATTACTGCCATTAACCATTTTATTGTCACTAATGCTGCTTATCCGCCAACCGTTAAGAAAAAGCATCGATGCCAATACTGTTTATAACTTATGGCTGGTTATTCCATTAAGCTTAGTACTATATTTCCTGCCTTTACCTTGGCAGAATTTAAGCTGGCTAAGCATAAATGAGCTAACAGCTATTGAATCACATAATAGCTTAATGCAACGTTATTTAGTGACGCCAAGCCAGAGCATTAGCCAGCAATTATCGTTGGATAACTTGTTAGGTATGTGGCTCAGTAGTACTTGGGCTTTAGGTTTCACTCTGCTTATCGGCTACTGGAGTTTTAGCCAATATAACTATCGAAAAGCATTAAAATTAGAATTCTTAGCTGATAGTAAGTTTCAACAACAAATAATCGAAAGTGGCGCAAACAAGCTAACTATTGCGCAAAGCAACCATACTCACAGCCCAATACTTATCGGTTTAGTCAAACAAATTTTAGTTATTCCTGAGGACTTTGAGACACTTTATACCGCTGAGCAGCAACAGCTGATCATCAGTCATGAAGTATGTCATTTTTCTCAGCACCATATGTGGACGAACCAGTTAGCGCTTATGCTCTTAGCGCTATTTTGGTTCAATCCGCTAGCTTGGCGTGCTTATGCGGCATTTCGTCAAGATCAAGAGCATTCCTGTGACCAAGTTGTTTTGGCGCGAAAGCATACCCAATCCAGGATCCAATACTGTAAAGCACTGGTATTAGCGGCAGAAACATCACCACCTAACGCTTTTACCTTACTTAGTTTTAAGAATAGTTTTAAGCAAAACGGAGAACAACATTTTATGTTTAATCGAATAGAACAAATAAAACAGATGTCAAAAGCCTTCTCAGCAAAGAGCACCATCACTAAAGTAGCTAAATTATGTTTGGTTACCCTAGTATCAAGTTCACTACTGGCCGGCGTTAGTTATGCGGGTCATCAACTACACCAAGATGAAAGTAAAAAGGGTAGCCTTCAAAAAGTAGTCAATGGCCTATCCCCTACCATTCGGATTGAACCTAAATACCCTGTTTCTGCAGCTAAATCTGGCACAGAAGGCTCAGTGGTATTGAAGTTTAATGTCGAAGCCGATGGCTCGGTAAGTCATGTCGAAGTGATTAATGCTAAACCGGCTTATACCTTTGATAAATCAGCCGTCACCGCTTTAAAACAGTGGCGCTATAATGCCACTGATACAATTCATACAAACTTATTAGTGCAATTAGACTTTGTCATGAGTGAGTCATCTGTCACGCCAGAATCTTTGATTGAACGTATCGAAGTAAGTCATTAGATTTTAGATAATTAATCCATTGAACCTGTAAGGCTGCCCTGCTTTACAGGTTTTTTTATTACTTTTGATTAGCCTTTAAATTTTATATTTTCACTTTTCCTATTAAAAGATACTGCCGGTTCTTAATATCAAAAAAGATATACAATATACCAAGCTTACTTCATAGTACGCTTATCTCATTCCACTTGTTCGTGACTAATTCCAATCGAAATAGTTTATTGATGCATTTGATATCATAACAAGTTCAAATAAGAAGAAGCTCAATGCCATTTTTTAGAAAACCATCGTTTGTATTAATGCTTTTGACACTAATATTATTACCACAGCTTACCTTAGCAACGACAAGTAATATCAGCGATGTCATTGACAGAGCCGGTACGCCCAAACAACATAAAGAATATGATAAATACCAAAACCAACGTTTTAATCCACTGTTTGATTTAGGCGCTTGGCACGGTTTTTTATTACCGGAGCAAGATAATAATTACGCCGCATTCACTGGCCCTATGGTTATTGCCGAAGAATACAGTTTATTTATTGCTGAAAAACTAGAGCAATTAACCCTAACGGATTTAAGTAAAAACCAAAATTTAGATTTTTCACATGCGAAAATAATCCGTATGGCTAAACCGGGGCAGTTACAGCAAAACTTTGTTTTTAAACAATTAACACTTGAATTAAGTTTGCACTTTATCAGTAGTAGAACAGCCATTATTGAAACAAAAATCACTAACCACAGTAATGAAAAGCTAGCTTTAACACTGACTTGGCAAGGTCAGTTATTGTCACAATGGGATGATAAAAAAACCGTTAAACAAGCCCTACCCCAATGGCAGAGAAGTTTAACAGCTAATGAGAATGGCTTAACTTTTCACTTTAGTGAAGTGCGCAATACCTGGAATATTATGACCAGTAAGAGTGCTCAATATCAAATTAGCCGTTCACTAGCGACTAAAACAACAATTAAGCAAGAGCAGCATAGCTACCAAAGCACAGCCACAATCAATATTGCTAAAAATAGCAGTACTAGCATTTTTAGCACGCAAAGTTACTTTCACAACCAAACTGAAGCAGATGATGAGCAAGTTTTTATCAAAGCTGCTTTGGAGAAACCGCAGCGAAAAATTTTAGCAAGCAAGCAACGCTGGCAACAATATCTAGACAAAGCCATGGACGTTGGTAAAAATAATGGTAAACGCAGCCCGGCACAAGATAAAGTTGCCATCAAAGCGGTTGAAACCCTTAATGGTAATTGGCGTAGTCCCGCGGGTAATTTAACCCATGCGGGTGTTACACCTTCGGTTACTGCGCGTTGGTTTAATGGCATTTGGGCGTGGGATAGCTGGAAACATGCTTATGCCATGGCGCACTTTAATGCTGATATTGCCAAAGAGAATATCCGCGCAATGTTTGCCTATCAAATTCAAGCAAATGATGCCCTCAGACCACAAGACGAAGGTATGATAATTGATGCTATATTTTACAACAAAGACCAAGCCCGCGGTGGTGACGGCGGTAATTGGAACGAGCGTAACACTAAACCACCTTTAGCAAGTTGGGCGGTTTGGGAGATATATAAAGCCACTCAAGATGTTAGCTTTATCGAAGAAATGTTACCTAAATTACAGCGCTATCATCAATGGTGGTATCGAAATAGAGATCACAACCAAAACGGTTTGGTTGAGTATGGCGCGACTAAACATAGATTCCATAACAATGCTCAAGGCGATATCAGCTTTAAAGTCCGTTATTTAACTCAACCTAACTCCCCTGCCATTGACTTAAAAGCCTGCCACAGCGCGGATGAAGATTGGTATAGCTGCTCAGGCATATCTTTATATCAAAATATCATCGCCAGTAGTGATTATGATGACATAGATATAGGTGCTCAACACGGTAGCGCCTGGGAATCGGGTATGGATAATGCTGCCAGATTTGGCTTTATCAATGCAGAGCAGTTAGCCGATTATGCTAAGCAAAATTACCAAGGCGACGTAAACAAGGCTCGTAAAGATTGGCAAGTGATGTTCTACCAAAATACTAATAACGCAGGTGATTTATTAGGTTTCTCAATCAATCAAGAATCGGTAGAGTTGAATACCTATCTTGCTCATGAAAAAACATTATTGGCCAATATGGCAGAGCTGCTGCAACAGGAAAAACTCGCAGCAAGTTATCGACAAGCAGCTAAGGTATTGGCCAAACGTATTAACCAGTGCTTTTTCGATGAAGAAAGCGGCTTTTATTATGACCGCAGTTTTACCGCCACTAGTATGAAGAGTGATAAAATTGATAAAAATGGCTGCATCGGTACTTTGTTAACCGCACGTGGCAGAGGACCTGAAGGTTGGAGTCCATTATGGGCAAAAATTGCCGACGTAGATAAAGCCGAGCGAGTTAAAAACGTGATGTTAAAAAGTAACGAATTTAACACCACTATCCCGCTAGGAACAGCGGCCTTAACAAATCCTGCTTATGACGCAGATATATACTGGCGCGGCCGAGTTTGGCTAGACCAAGTCTACTTTGGCTTAATCGCCCTGGATAATTATGGTTATCATCAAGAAGCTAAAAATTTAGCAGAAAAATTATTTAATAATGCCGAAGGGTTAAGTGAAAACGGTGCCATTAGAGAGAACTACAACCCTGAAACGGGCGCGGTGCAAGGCGCAACCAACTTTAGCTGGAGCGCGGCGCATTTATTGATGTTATATAGAGAGTTTTTAGCTGAGTAAAGTCATTAAAATGGCCTAAATTATTTGAATAGTAGAAGAGGCAATAACATCGTTGCTTTCGCTATTCTCAGTCCCAATAGCCAGCTATTGGTCAATCAAGCGCCTTGTTCTTGAAAATTTATTCTCATTAAAATTTTATCATTAAGTTATTCAATCGATATAAATAAAAAGGCTACTAATAACTTATTAGCAGCTTTTTGTTAAATGAATATCAGGTAACTATAAATTTATACCGTTAGGGTGATTTTTCCTACCGCTTTACCTGATGCCATGTGATCATGCGCTTTTGCGACTTCCCAAATTGAGAAATTGCTTTCATCAATAATAGGGGTGATCTTGCCTGCATCAACAAGTTCAGCTATCTCTGTAAGAATGCGGCCATGAGAGGCATGGTTAATGCCATGGCTTAATGGGATAAGCATCAAAACACTGTGGAATGACAAGCTTTTAAGAGCAATTTGTAATGGATCGGCAATAGGTAGAATTGTTGCGACATGACCATTAAACTTTGCTGCTTCAAATGACTTTTCAATATTATCGCCAGCCACGGTATCAAGTATTTTATCGAAACCAATACCACCGGTGTGAGCCTGCACGTAGTCGGCAACCGACTCAGTATTATAATCAACTAAGTTATCTGCGCCAACTGTTTTTGCTAGCTCAAAATTAGCAGCTGAATAAGTAGCAGTGACCCTAGCGCCAAGTACTTTTGCTAATTGAATAGCAATATGTCCAACGCCGCCGGTCGCGCCATGAATAAGCACATGGTCTCCGGTTTTAACATTCATTTTTTGTACTAGTGCTTCATAAGCAGTGATTGCTACCAAAGGCAAAGCAGCAGCTTGTTTCATGGTCAATGTTTTAGGCTTCATCGCCATTAAACGGGCATCAACCAACATAAATTCAGCTAAAGCACCATCAACACCGTTAAGGCCACCGGCCATGCCGTAAACTTCATCACCAATTTTGAAGTTGCTTACGTCTTCAGCCACTTCAACCACAATACCGGCTACATCACCGTGTAGTATTTCAGGTAAATTCGCTGACCATGGCAGTTCAATTGAACGCAACATAGTATCAATTGGATTGACACTGCTTGCCTTCACTTCTACTACCATATGGCCTGTTTTAGCGACTGGTTTTGCTTTTTCAACAAGTTGGAAAACGTCTGTGCTACCGATTTCTTTAATGATCATTGCTTTCATAATTTTACTCTCTATATATTTAAATTAGTTTGCATATTTGCTTATGCTACTTGCTTAGCTATTTACTTAGTTGATTACCTAAGTAGGGGCTTTGCTTGTTCGTTTTAAGTGTGGCTATTCTATTCGTTGTCAACAAAGCAAACCATTACCCAACTGACAAATCACCTTTGCTTTTTTAGCAACACGAAGTTAAGATAGATTAGTCATAAAAGTAGCGTTTAAGCGCTAGTGCCTAGAGGAGTGAAAATGAGCTCGCTAACTCGATTACTGTATTTTAACTGTGTGGTGGAAACCGGCAGTATTTCCCAAGCAAGTCGTATCTTTGATGTGCAGCCCTCCTCTATCTCCAGACAATTAGCGGTGCTTGAGCAAGAACTGGGTGTGCGTCTGTTAAATAAAACCACTCGAAATACCGGTTTAACTGAAGCGGGGCAAAAATATTATGAGTATTCTCAGCGTATTGTTGCTGAGTTTGACGAAGCGAAAAGAGCAGTCAATGACCTGCAAGAAAAGCCCAAAGGTCAACTCAAAATAAGTATGACGGTTGGATTTGGTGAAAGCGTGGTACTGCCACTCATTCCTAAATTTATGGCGCTATATCCTGATATTAATATCAAACTGGAATTAACTGAGCGTGTTGTTGATTTGGTGGAAGAAAATATCGATGTTGCTATTAGAAGTGGCCGCTTAGCTGACTCAAGCATGATTGCCAAACGTTTAGACTTAAATAATTTCTTACTTTGTGCCAGTCCGCAATATCTTGCGAGTTACGGTACGCCTCAATCCCCTGAAGACTTAGTTGAGCATTTATGTATACGCTACAGTTATGCCCGTTGGCAAGATTGGTATCTCATGGCTGAACAAAGAACAAAATTAACCATTAGCGATACTATTTCTGTGAACTCTGTCAATGGTCAAAAACAACTGGTATTAAATGGTAGTGGCTTAACGTTAATGCCGCTCTGGGCTGTTAGAAAAGAGTTAGCAGATGGATCGCTCATCCAAGTAATGCCAGAACATACTTTCAGTCCCTATGAAGAGCTTAGCTCCACCTATGCAATTTATTTAAAACGAGAAATGGTATCGGTTAAAACCCGTGTTTTCTTAGATTTTTTGGTAGACAATATAGTAGAAAACCGAGTAGAAAATTGATTCAAAAACTGATTCGAAAACATTGCTGATAAAGAAAATCAGTAATCCCTATTATGGAATTTCCCTTTGTTAATATTTGAAACTTTTCTAATTATACTTTTTACCCTAATAGTGCTGCTCATCACAGTGTCGATTATTTATAGCACCGTAAGGCTGGGTATATCACCTATGCCAAGCTCAAATAAAGCTTATCTGGCGATGATGCAATTTATTGACGAAACGGAAATAGAAAAAAAATCAGGGCCGATAATTGATCTGGGTAGTGGTTGGGGAAATATTGTTATACGCATTGCTAAGCGATATCCGCAACGTAAAATAGTAGGTTATGAATTGTCCTATCTGCCATGGCTAACATCGACACTAATCAAAAGACTATTTAGGTTAAAAAATTTAACACTACATCGACAAGATTTTTATCAGGCAGACTTATCTTCAGCCTCGGTATTAGTCTGTTATCTATTTCCCGAAGCGATGGAAAAAATCAGTAATAAATTACAGCGAGAGCAATCAAATGTTAACTTTATTATCAGTAATAATTTTGCCCTACCCTTATGGAAACCGATTAAAACCATACAAGTTAATGATTTTTATAAGTCACCGGTTTATCTGTATAAAATAGCTAGAGCTAGAGCTAGACTATGAAAAATAAACTAGCCTAGCGTCAATAAGAACAACGAGTATGCTCTACAAGTTTAACAAGACGGTTCTCTTCATTATATCGCTAGACTATTTGATAATTTACGCCTGTTTACATAGCGCTTTAATACGAATTTTATCTGTCCAACTGAGAAAGCCATGATTAGTTAAGTACTCTACGTTAATCATTGAGGTACCATTCGGGCATTGCAGCAAAAGTTGTTTATAAGCCTGATCTACATAATTACTATCATAAACAAAACCTAACAATATTTTCTGTGACTTTTCAATATTGATGACCTTACCACTAGCCAATTCCTGCTGACTATTCGTGCCAACATCTACTTGTGACATATGAATACTGCTAGTACAGGCACTAAGCATAGCGACTGTAAGTAACAAAAATAACTTTTTCATCACTACACCTCATTACAATAAGCGGAGACAATGATTTCTCTTTTAAAGACGAGTAAATAGCCGGTAGTTTGGTGCTTGGTGTATACCCCTTCAATTTTTCCTGTTGGACATTGTGCTTTAAGCTGATCGATAGCTTCATCAACAAAGGCATTACTAAAGTTGATGCCGATAACATTCCAGCTAGATGAATTGGAGGTTATTTTGTTATCTCTTTCTGCTGGCACCTGAGTCATTGATACGGTATTTAAGCCAACACAGCCGCTAAGTGAAAGTGCTAATAATAAAAATAATATAGTGTTCTTTAACATGATAATTCCCTAAAATTTAATTAATACAGTAGCCATTGATACGGACAACTTCACCACTTACTGGGCCAACATTGGTTGCTTCGCGAACTGAGGTTAATCCCGTTATTTTTTTACTTGGACAGACTTTGATGACCTCATAGAACACTTGATCAGCATAAGCATCATTGTAAACAGGGTTCCCCGTTTTAGGACCAAAATTACTTATCGCCAGAATTAAGGCAACAAATTCTAAGTCTTTACTGGTCGAGGCAGACTTTGCCATTCCAGCGCCTATTTCAGCTGTTCTAGCGGCATCAAAACCAAGTTCATTTACCTCAATGGTAAATGGCGTCAACCTACCCTGCGACTGGTCTATATCGCCTATATGAACATGATGAAGTTGACTACATCCGCCAACAAGCAAAAAGCTCAGCCCAAGAATACTTTGTAATTTTATCGGCATATATGCCTACCTATTGTTAATATCGACTGTTAAAACTTGTCACTATTATACGCTTAATTGTAATGAACACATGCGCTTTACTGTTTAGTTAATGTGGTAGAAGTGTGAGAAACTGTAAGCTAAAGGTCTACATCACCAAGCTACATAAAGGTGTGTGTTTCAGCTGAAATTACAGGTTAATTGAGCTATATGAAGGTGAGTAGAGAGAGTATTAATGGAGCTGATATGACTTACGTTTTGTTAATAGGATAAAGAAAAAGCGACCTCGATATTACTTGAGGTCGCTTTTTATCAGTATTTATTGTACTCAATTCAGCTGAGGGTATCGCTTGGTATAGTTATTTCAGTAAATAAATATTAAAACTCAATGGGGCTATTTCGCCATCCTTTTTCGCGGTGACAGAACGGTAAAGTAATTTAACCGGTGTTTTCTTAGTAGCCTTTTGCTGAGTAACTACATCCAAGCGCTGAGCTTTGTCCGCAGTGTTAAATACAATTAATAGTTCTTGTGATTTTTCTTCGCTAGATGCTTTACTCGTTGCTTTCATTTGACGAGTTATAGCAAAAATTCCGGCTTTATCTTGAGCATAAACCACCGTCTGTTCTCCAAAACGTAACGCTGGGTATTGCTGGTAGAGTTGCGAATATTTAGCAAAGCTTTGGTAGAACAGGTGACTTGTATCAAAGTTGTCATCCGCTGTAGTTTTCTCTGTTGCTAATAAATCATCATCATTATAACTAGCAACAAGAGAAGGCATCATATCTTGACGTGAGGCTTGATCACCACCATCACCAACAAAACCTTGCTCATCGCCATAATAAATAACCGGTACACCACGACTAAAGAACATCATCGCATGCGCCAGTAAATTACGTTGTATTTTCGCTTGCTCGCTATAGTTATGAGGGCTTTGTTTAAGTGCGTAAGCAAAGCGGCCCATATCGTGATTACCGGTAAAGTTAACTAATTGATTAGCGTTGGTATTGCGCATACTTTTAAGGTCAAGGTCTTTATGCTCAGTCTGATAAAAATGATCTTTAGCAAATAATTGTGCCAATACGTCTGTACCCTGCTGTTCAACCAGGGTTTTTATCATTGCGCCTCGAAAAGCAAAGTCTAATACTGAAGGGATTTTAGCTTCAGTGGTAAAGCGGCTTAATAATTCAGGTTCAAAACTATAAACCTCGCCAAACATGAAAAAGTTATCTATGCCCTGTGTTTTAGCATGGTTCATTAAGGCAGGTGAGAATTGTTGCCAAAACTCTATGTTGACATGTTTAACGGTATCAATACGAAAACCATCTGGCTTAAATTCATCAATGATATCTTTGTAAATATCGACCATGCCCTTAACAACACTGGCTTTTTGAGTATATAAGTCGTCAAGGCCAGCAAAGTCACCACGCACTGAGCTTTCGCCTCGCCAAAATGAATCACCTTGGTTGTGATACTCAGCCATATTATTCAGCCATGCAGGATATTTTAGTGTTTCATCACCCTTAGGAATTAATGGGCTGTAATGTTTGCCCTCGGCAAGCTGCGCCATCGAAATAAATGGGCAATCATTACCTTTACTTACATCAACAATCCAACCTAAACCGTCTTCGCCGTGACATTCTTGGTATTTAATCACGTCAGCGGTATGGTTAGTAATAATATCAAAGAATACTTTAATATTACGCTGGTGTGCTTGGTCAATAAAGTGCTTTAACTCTGCGTTTCTACCCAAGTGAGGGTCAATTTCAGTAAAATCTAAAATCCAATAACCATGATAACCCGAGGTGCCAGCTTGCATCGCGCGATTACGTAATACCGGCGTTAACCAGATAGCACTTACCCCCATATTATCAAGGTAAGGTAATTTTTCAGTAAGGCCGGCTAAATCACCGCCGTGATACATGCCTTTATGAGTTTTGTCTAAACCTCCGCGAGAAACAGCACGTTTTGTATCATTGGCAGCAGCACCTAAGTCATTGCTGCTATCACCATTATAAAAACGGTCCGGTAAAACAAAGTAAAAAACCTCATCTTGAAAGGCACGTTGCTGATAGGGTGCTAACTTTGCCGCCTTGGCGATTAATTTATCCGTTACTTTTGGTGTTAACCTAGCTTCGCTTGCCTGGCTCAGCTGAGATGTTAAACAAGCCAAGCTTATGGTTGCTAGTAGCGAACATTTACTAATAAAATTCATAGAAGTTCTCTTAATGCGTTTACCGTATTTACGTTACTAACATTACTGGTGTTAATCAATTTAACTTACTGACTTAGCTTACTGCTCTAGTTTGCAGTAAAAACAGCCAAAAGC
The DNA here is from genome assembly GCF_000378625.1 of Colwellia piezophila ATCC BAA-637. Classification (GTDB taxonomy): domain Bacteria; phylum Pseudomonadota; class Gammaproteobacteria; order Enterobacterales; family Alteromonadaceae; genus Colwellia; species Colwellia piezophila. Next base: position 158,024 of record NZ_KB905161.1, read on the forward strand.
AGGAAACTGTACAACACCATCAACAATGATTGCGCTTGTTAACTTATGCCCTGTTAAGGCAGTTAAGCTATCGTTTTGTTGAGTGAGTGAAGATAAAGCCATTGTTTGACTCTGTTCGCTAAAGTTAAAGCATACTAATAACTGCTCACCTTGGTATTGACGCACAAAAGCTAATATTGGCTCAGGGGTATCAATAAAGCTGATATCACCGTAACGCAACGCCGGTTGTTCCTTGCGCCAGCGATTAAAGTGACGGTAACTATTTAATACTGAATCAGTCGTTTTATCTTGTACATCTACGGATTTATCAAAGTGTTCGCTTGCTACAGGTAACCAAGGTTTACCTTCACTAAAGCCAGCATTAACTGAGTCTTGCTGCCAAGGGTGTGGTGTTCTACAACCATCTCGACCTTTAAATTGTGGCCAAAAAGTTATGCCATAAGGGTCTTGAATATCTTCAAAGGCAATATCAGCTTCGGTTAGACCTAGCTCTTCACCTTGGTAACTACAAACACTACCACGTAAAGACGAAATCATCGCGAAGAGCATTTTAGCAAAATCTTTACTGTTAAAACCGCCCCATCGGGTGACAACACGCTTTACATCATGGTTTGAAATAGACCAACATGGCCAGCCATCAGAAACTCGTGACTCCAGACTTTCTACTACTTGTTTAATATAACTAGCACTGAAATTATCGGTTAATAGATCAAAGCTGTAGCCCATATGTAGTCGGCTATCACCTTGGGTATATTCAGCCATAGTTTTTAACGAGTCTTCAGAAGAGATTTCACCTAAGGCCACTGCTCCAGGATATTTATTCAATAAACTGCGAATATCTTCCATAAAGCCCAAGTTTTCATCTTGGGTATTATTAAAATAATGGTACTGATAGGCGTATGGGTTTTTTTCATCAAAACCGATGTTTGTTCTTAATTCTTTAGGCTTAGCTGGGTTATCACGTAATTGAGCATCATGATAACAAAAATTAATGGCATCAAGACGGAAACCATCAACACCACGTTTAAGCCAAAACTCAATATTGTCTAACACCGCTTGGCGAACATCTGGGTTATGGAAGTTTAAGTCTGGCTGGCTAGTGAGGAAGTTATGCAAGTAATATTGTTGACGCCTAGGATCCCAAGTCCAGCCTGTGCCACCAAATATAGATAACCAGTTGTTAGGTGCCGTGCCATCTTCTTTGGCATCACTCCATACGTACCAGTCAGCTTTATCGTTACTTTGATCTTCACGTGAATCAATAAACCATTGATGCTGATCTGAAGTATGACTAAGCACCTGATCAATCATAATCTTAATATCAAGTGCATGCGCTTTAACCACAAGCTCATCAAAATCAGCTAGGGTACCAAAAATAGGGTCAATATCACGATAGTCGCTGATATCATAACCAAAATCTTTCATTGGGGATTTGAAAAAAGGCGAGATCCAGATAGCATCAACACCTAAGCTAGCAATATAGTCTAACTTACTAATAATTCCTGGCAAATCGCCAATACCATCCTGATTAGCATCATAGAAGCTACGTGGATAAACTTGATAAATTACCGCGCCACGCCACCACATTTGTTCATTCATTTGAAAACCCCAACACTGATACTTGCTCATTTAGTGACAGTTATTAGCAACCGTCGCTGTTTAAGCATTTAATAATTCTATCAAATAAGAATACGCAATTAAAAACTGACCTGAAAGCCTTTGCATACGTATGTATCGAAATTATCAAAAAATGCATACGTATGTAATAGCAATTGTGGGGTTAGTCCGGTCTGCATACGTATTCAAGATGCTGTGCACCTTAGACTAAGGTTATTATCATTAACACTCTGCTATCCATATTCAACTTTAAGGGTTTTGTTTTGCGTTTATTCACCTTGAAATACTGCACCGCTTACTTATTAACAAGTGTATTAACTTGCTTGTTCTTCTCAAATCAATCATTGGCAAGTACTGGCAAATACCTAAGCCATAAATTATCAGGCAATACCGTTTTTATCAGCACTAATGTAGCGACAGTAACCTTAAATGCTTATGGGGAAGGCGCAATAGCAATACACTATCAAAGTCATAAAGAAAAACTTCCTGCTAGCCAACTGCCCTCTTTTGCCATCAAGGAACAGGCGGTGAACAGTAGCTTTGTTATTAAAGAAGATAACAAACAGCTAACACTTACCTTGAATAAACTCAGCGCGGTAATCAACAAGTCACCTTTTTATATTTCCTATTACCAAAGAAATAAGCACAAAAAAAACAAGTTACTTATCGCCGAGCAACAAGGTTTTTTTAGCGGTACTGTCAATGAAGTTACCGAAATAGCCGCTATTGAAGGCAGCAGCACTACCACCAAAATAACTACAAAACTGCCGGTGCAAGGATTTCGCTTTTACTTAGATGATACCGAAAAACTGCTCGGTGGCGGTGAACGTGTATTAGGCATGGATAGACGTGGCCATAGCTTCCCTTTATATAATCGCGCCCATTACGGCTATACCACACATTCAGAGCAAATGAATTTCTCAATCCCCGCAGTAATGTCGAGTAATAAATACATAGTGTTATTTGATAATTCCGCCAAGGGTTATATGGATTTAGCTAAAAAAGAAGAAAACATATTAGAGTTTTCTGCTGTTGCCGGTCGTATGGCTTATATCGTTTTTTCCGCTGATACTTACCCGAAACTACTTAATAACTATGTTGATGTTACCGGTAAGCAACCCCTACCACCGCGTTGGTCTTTAGGTAATTATGCTTCACGTTTTGGTTATCGCTCAGAGGCCGAAGTAAGAGCAACGGTAAATAAATTTATTGATTTAGATTTCCCTCTTGATGCGCTGATCTTAGATTTATATTGGTTTGGTAAAGATATTAAAGGTCATATGGGTAATTTAGCTTGGGATAAAAACGCCTTCCCTGAGCCTGAAAAAATGATCAATGATATTAAAGAGCAAGGCGTAAAGACTATTTTGATCACTGAACCTTTTGTGCTGAGTACATCCAGTAAGTGGCAAGATGCTGTTGATAGCCAAGCATTAGCGACAGATGCACAAGGTAAAGCTAAGCAATTTGATTTTTACTTTGGCAATACCGGTTTAGTTGATGTCTTTAGTGATAAAGGTCAACAATGGTTTAACGATATTTACCAGCAGCTTTACCAACAAGGTGTCACGGGTTGGTGGGGAGACTTAGGTGAGCCAGAAGTTCACCCAAGCGATACCTTACATACACTTAGCGATGGCAGCGTAGTTAATGCTGACGCCATTCATAATGTTTACGGTCATCAATGGGCTAAGATGGTTTTTGAAAATCAACTTAAGATGAATCCAGAGCAGCGACCGTTTATTTTAATGCGTTCAGGTTTTGCTGGTTCACAGCGTTACGGCATGATCCCTTGGACCGGTGATGTTAGTCGCTCTTGGGATGGCTTAAAGCCGCAAGTTGAGCTGAGCTTGCAAATGGGTTTATTAGGTATGGCATACACCCATTCTGATTTAGGCGGCTTTGCTGGTGGTGAGACCTTTAACCAAGAAATGTATATTCGTTGGTTACAGTATGGCGTTTTTCAGCCTATATATCGTCCTCATGCCCAAGATAATATCGCCCCAGAAGTCGTTTTTCACGACAAAGAAACCCAAGATATTTTACGTAAATTCATAAAACTAAGATATAAACTACTGCCGTATAATTACAGCCTAGCCTATCAAAACAGTACCACGGGCATGCCGCTAATGCGTCCGCTCTTTTTTGAAAGTGAAGAGCTTGAGCAAGAGCTTAATCAAGACTTAGAACAAACACTTAACAGTAGCCCTAACAGTGGCAACTATTTAGCTTCCTTTGATAATGCTAGCAGTTACCTGTGGGGCGATGCTTTTTTAGTGACTCCAGTAGTGGCAGCTAATATCAACTCAGTTTCAGTTAATTTACCCGAGGGGGTTTGGTTTGATTACTTTACTCGTGACAATGAAGTAGCTAAAAAGTATCAAGGCGGACAAGCAGTTAACTTAGCAACAAGTCTAGAGACACTACCAGTACTGGTGCGCGCTGGTGCCTTTATTCCTATGATTGATGATATTCAATCTACCCAAGATTATGACGCCAGCAAGTTAACCTTACATTATTATGCTGATAAGTCAGTTACTAGTGCTAACTATGAAATGTATGAAGATGATGGCAAAACCTATCAAGCCATTGAGAAAGGATTGTTTGAATTATTACAATTTTCAGCTAAGCAGCAACAAAAGCATTTAACCATAAACCTTAATCGTACCGGCAAGGGTTATAACGGTATGCCACAAGAACGCACCATGACCTTGGTTATTCATAATATATCGCAAGTCCCCAATAAAATTAGCTTGAACAATAAAGTGATAAACAATGCTGTTTGGCAAGAAAAAGACCACAGCTTAACTATCGATTTCACTTGGCAGCATCAACCTTTAACTTTAACGATACAGTAAATAATGAAGACAACTTTATCTAATAAAAATAAACATTCCATCAACCTTATTGCCGATATTGGTGGTACTAATATTCGCATAGCACAAGCAATGAAAAAACCTAAGACTGACCTTGCTGATAGTGATACCACGGACATTGATACCATGAGCATTAATATAAGTGACATTGAAACTTACCAATGTAAGCAGTTTACTAGCTTGGCTGAAGTGCTTGCTCATTATATTGAGGTTAAAGCGTTGGCCGGCTGTAATATTAACGCTTGTTTTGCCATTGCTTGCCCGGTAGATAAAGACTTAATAAGCATGACTAACTTACCTTGGCAGTTTTCCCAAAAAGAACTTCAACAGGCTTTAAAACTTAATACCTTAAGCTTTATTAATGACTATACCGCCATAGCTATGGCAATCCCGCTGCTAACCGAGCAACAGAAAGTAAAAATTGGTGGCGGTGAAAGTGTTGCGGGTAAACCTATTTCAGTATGTGGTCCTGGAACAGGTTTAGGGGTGGCTAATTTAGTACCACTAACCGTTTCAGGCAATGACCAATGGCACTGCATTAGTGGTGAAGGTGGTCACATCGATTTTGCACCGATTAATGAAATAGAGCAGCAAGTAAAAGACTTTATCCATAAGATAAAGAAGCGTGTTTCATACGAGCAATTACTGTCAGGTTATGGTTTAGAGCAAGTATATCAGGCGTTATTATTTATTAATGAAGCTAAAGAAATCACCATAATCAAAGGTAAGCTTTCAGCCAGAGATATCACCGCCAAAGCGTTAGACGGCAGTTGTGAAATCTGTCAGCAAACGCTTACTTTCTTTTGTAATGTGCTCGGCAGTTTCGCCGGTAATTTAGCGCTAATAATGAATAGCCAAGGTGGTGTTTATATCGCAGGTGGTATAGTGCCGCGCTTTATTGATTACTTGAAATCAAGCGACTTTAGAACGCGTTTTGAAACCAAAGGCCGCTTGTCATCTATTACTGAGCAAGCACCGACTTACGTGATAACAGAAGAGCAACCTGGGTTGCTCGGAGCCGCTGCTTGTGTCTTACAAAACTAGCGCTGTAGCGACTTTTTAAAATACTGAATACGTATGTAAACGCTAGTGGTTACCCGCTAAAATGGGTATATTAAAATTCTTGTCTTAACTTTTTTTGATCATTTCGGCTTAAAAGATATTTCAATACACACCTTGTTTAGCACACTATTATCATCTGTCTTTATGGTAATAATGTGCTTTTTTTTAAAAACAAGCACCGCAATACATAACAATAAGAGTGCCTCTAAATGAGCGATACTAGCGACATGAGTAATCAAAGCAAAAATAACCAGCAAAAACCACGTTTGAGTTTTTGGCAAATTTGGAATGTAAGCTTTGGCTTTCTCGGTGTGCAATTTGGCTTCGCCTTACAAAATGCCAATGCCAGTAGGATACTCTCCGATTTAGGCGCTGACTTACACTCGTTATCACTATTTTGGTTAGTAGCGCCAATTATGGGCTTACTCATTCAGCCTATCGTCGGCTCAGCTTCAGATAAGACCTGGAATAAATTAGGTCGTCGTAACCCTTATATTCTAGCCGGTGGTATTGCCGCCGCTATTGGCATGTTATTAATGCCAAATTCAGCCACCTTAGCGACCTTTATCACACCGTTATTTTTTGGCGCTATGATGTTAGCCTTAATGGATGCTTCGTTTAATTTAGCTTTTCAACCTTTTCGCGCCTTAGTGTCTGACATGGTGCCGGCTGAGCAACGTACTGTTGGTTACTCTATTCAATCTTTTTTAATTAATATTGGCGCCGTCTTTGGCTCGATATTACCTTTTGTATTAACCAATGTTATTGGTTTAGAAAACACCGCTAGTACTGGCCAAGTGGCACCGTCTGTTATTTGGGCTTTTTATATTGGCGCAACAGTGATGTTAGGTTCAGTATTATGGACTGTTTTTAGAACCAAAGAATATGCGCCGGGTACTAATGGTTTAGCTACCTTAGAAAAACATGATACTGTTCGCCCTCTTAGCGAGAAATTAGCCGAGTTTTTTGCTCTAATGAAAACGATGCCAACCACCATGAAACAACTTGCCTTAGTACAGTTTTTCTCTTGGTTTGCGCTGTTTATTATGTGGGTATATACCATGCCAGCTATCGCTCAACATATATGGGGTATTGATGCTAAATGGTTTGATCCAGACTACCTAGCGGCTGTGGGTACTGTACCTGAGCATATTGCCAAAGCAAAAGGCACTGCCGGTGACTGGGTTGGTATTATCTTTGCTGCTTATTCATTATTTGCTGCCATTGCTTCTATCTTTATGGCAAAAGTTGCCAATACCATCGGCCGTAAATTAACCTATTCATTATCACTATTGGCTGGTGGTATTGGTTATATCAGCATTATGTTTATCCAAAATTCGGAGCCAACACTAGTCAACTTAGCCATTACTGAGATTATAGTACCACAAGGTGCAGTATCATTATTCTTGCCTATGATTGGCATTGGTATGGCTTGGGCGGCAATATTAGCAATGCCTTATGCTATTTTGGCAGGATCACTCCCCGTAAAACAAACTGGTGTTTACATGGGCATATTTAACTTCACCATTGCCGCGCCACAGATAGTGTCAGGTATTTTTGCCGGTTGGATTTTAACGGCAGTGTTCGACAATCAAGCCATCTATATCATTATGTTAGCCGGTGGTTCAATGATTTTAGCGGCATTGTCGGTGTATTTTGTTAAGGATGGTGTGGAAGAGCAAACGGTTAATCATCAAGATGAAGCAACGGCTTAATACCAGTACCACTAATAACTTAACTGAACAAACTAAAAAGGCGCTTAAAGCGCCTTTTTAGTTTCTAAATTAAGTAATTTAATTAAGTCGGTATTAAAGCAAAACTTAACTAGCTAATTGCCACAAGATTTTCGAACAACTAATTCAGGTGGGATCAAGGTGGTTTTCGCCTCTTCACCACTAATCAAAGCCAGTAAAGTTCCCACTAATAACTCCCCCGCCAACTGGGTATCTTGTTTCACCGTAGTTAATGGTGGGAAAGTAAAACTGGCAATGGCAATATCATCAAAACCAACCAGTGCTACTTGCTCAGGAATCTTAAGTTCATGCTCTTGTAGTGCCCGCATTGCGCCAACTGCAATAAGATCACATGCTGCACAAATGGCATCAAAAGATTCACCACTTGCGATTAATTTACATGCTGCCTGATAACCCGCTTCCTCGGTATATAGCGCGTTAAACTGCAACAGTGGATTCACCACTATGCCATTAGCTTTTATCGCCTGGCAGTGGCCTTTATAGCGGTCAAAAAACTCAGGGGCATGAGTTGAGGCACTGCCTAAAAAGGCAATATTTCTACGGCCTTTATTGATGAGGTGCTCTGTCATTTCTATACCGCCTTGATAGTTATCACAACCTACCGAGATAAGGGGCAAATTTTTAACTTCTGCGCCCCAACGAACAAAGTGAGTTCCTTGCTCTAGCAATTTAATTAACTTCTCTTCGTAGTCAACATAGTCACCATAACCTAATAAAATTAAGCCATCGGCTTTATTGCTATCTTCAAAGTCAGCATGCCAGTCATCACTTGCTTGCTGAAATGACACTAATAGGTCATAGCCTTTTTGCGAACAAGCTCGGGTGATACTGCCCAACATAGATAAAAAAAATGGGTTTATGGCTGAATCATCATTGGTAGGGTCTTCAAACAACAGCAAAGCAATAGTGTCACTTTGCTGTGAGCGTAAATTACTGGCATTTTTATCTACCTTGTAATTTAACTCTTTGGCAATGGCCTGGATTTTTTCTCGTGTAGCCTCATTAACTAATGGGCTATTTCGCAATGCTCTTGAGACAGTGGATTGCGAAACCCCTGCTTTATAAGCGATGTCAAATGACGTTGATTTTTCTTTCACGCGACCTACTCAAAAAAAATAAAATAACAAGAATAAAACTTAATAATAATATACCTGAGCAGCTGTCTTATGTATAGGAAGACGCTGATAAAACAGCATTAACTCACTGACAATTTGGTCAAATACCTCATACTAAAACAAAAAACAATAACAAAAAACAATAACAAAAAACCCAGTAAACAGGTATCTGCTTGCTGGGCTTTTATTGATAATTTGACTAACGATTTACTACCAACTAACGTTATTCAAAATAAGTGTGCTGTCGCTTATATAACTTAGAAAATAGAACCTATTTCTAAATGATAAGAGCCGATGCTGGCATCATCTGAGTTGCTAAAATCAATCCAAGCTTGTTTGTAACTAGCACGGAAAAATAAGCTGTTATCTAACTCGTAACGAAAACCTGCGGCTACATTGTATGAAAAACGGGTGTCATTAAACGTATTTTGATAGCCTTCGCATATGTAACCCCACCACGGATCCCACCAACATACTTGACCAGGAGGACCATCGGAAATATTACTATCAACATAACTCCAACCGGCACCAGCTTGAACATACGGTGTAAATTGTGAAGCAAATAAACTATAGACCACGTTAAACTGGCTTTCTATCAAGTCCATTTTATGGCCGACATTGAATTTTTCACCCTCATCGTTCACTAACGTTGCATTATAACTAGGCGTGGATGAAGAGAAGTCAAAATTAAATAAAATATGATCATTCATGTTATAGCCAAGAGTAAAGCCCCAGCCATAATCACTTTCCATCGCAGTTTTTGAGCCATTCTGGCCATCGATATCGCTAGACAAGTTGTTCAAAACTTTGAAGCTAGCTTCCCACTTATCACCGCGCTTGGTGTAATTAGCATTTGCATCAGTACTCACCGTACTGACTATTAAGCCAATAACACAGCTTATTATCATTAATTTTGACATTAACATCTTGTTAAAAAACATTATTATTCCTTTAATTTAGCTTATTTATATTAAGCTTTACTTGCGCGCGATACATATTCGCCCGAACGAGTATCAATGCGAACTTTCTCACCAATTTGCACAAACAAAGGCACACGAACAACAGCGCCTGTTGCTAACGTTGCCGGTTTGCCACCAGTACCCGCGGTATCACCTTTTAGACCGGGATCTGTTTCGGTGATATCGATTTCAACAAAGTTTGCCGGCGTTACGGTAATTGGCGTACCGTTCCATAAGGTAATAGTACAAATATCACCTTCAACTAACCACTTAATAGTATCAGCAACTGCTTTTTCATCAGCGCCGATTTGCTCAAAGGTTTCGTTGTTCATAAAGTGCCAGAATTCACCATCAGCATATAAATAGGCAAGTTCAATTTCCATTACGTCAGCACCTTCAACCGTCTCTCCTGACTTAAAGGTTTTCTCTAATACTTTACCTGAAACGAGTTTGCGAATTTTAACACGGCTAAAGGCTTGGCCTTTACCAGGCTTAACCAATTCATTTTCAAGAATGTTACAAGGTTCGCCATCAAGCATGATTTTAAGTCCAGCTTTGAACTGGTTGGTACTGTAATTAGCCATAATAAGTGTGCTCTTTTATTGATTACTTAGTTATTTATTTGATCTTCACTAGTCTATAACCGTTATAATGGCGACAGTAGCTAGTAAGAGATGTTCAATTGAAATTAGAATTGCCGCAGATAATAACCCAAATTGATCAGGATTTGCATCTTTGTGATGAAAAATCATGGCAAAAAGATTTACGTGATGTAGTGACCAAGCCAGAACAACTCTTAGCCTTGGTTAATATTGCTCCTGATGACTATTTACAACATTTTAAAGCACGTAAATTATTTCCGGTGCGTGTGCCGCTGTCTTTTATTAAGCGCATGAAAAAAGGCGATTTTAACGATCCACTCCTTAAGCAAGTTATGCCCTTATCTGAGGAGTTTTTGCTTAATGATGGCTATTCTGCTGATCCCTTATTTGAGCATGATACAGTCGCCGAAGGTTTGCTGCATAAGTACAAAAATCGGGTATTGATGATAGTAAAATCGGCGTGTGCTATTAATTGTCGTTATTGCTTTCGCCGTCACTTTCCTTATCAAGATAACAGCCCGAATAAAAAGCGTTGGCAAAGCGCCCTTGATTATATTGCGGCTAATGATGAAATCAGTGAAGTTATCTTCAGTGGTGGTGACCCATTGATGGCTAATGATGATCACTTAGGCTGGCTTATCGATAAAATAGAAAAAATTCCCCATGTAAGACGTTTGCGACTTCATACTCGCTTACCTGTGGTAATTCCTAATCGTATCACCGCAAGTCTTGTGGCTCTTTTAAAAGATTCACGCTTAAAAACCACCATGGTATTGCATATCAATCACCCCAACGAAATTAATGATGAGTTAATTGCCGCACTTGAGCCGCTACGGGTTGCGCGGATACCGCTATTTAATCAAAGTGTGCTATTACGTGGGGTTAATGATGATGCAACGGTATTGAGCAAATTAAGTGAGACCTTGTTTGATGCCGGCATTCAACCCTACTATTTGCACCTTTTTGATGCGGTACAAGGCGCGGCCCACTTTGATGTCAGTGAGGCGGACGCCGTAGCAATAGCTAAAGAGATGCTTGCCCGCTTACCTGGATTTTTAATGCCTAAGTTAGTGCGAGAAATTGCCGGCCAAGCTAACAAAACCCCAATCAATCTGGCATAATTACCGCAATTAAGAAAAACCTCAACGTAAGAAGTGTTATGACTAAAGCAATTGAACAACAACTTATTGAAAATATCTCAGTTATATTAAAAAGAACTTTAACCGCTGATGCCACCCTAGCCAATTTACGTGAACAGAAAAAAGCCAGCTTTAAAGCTATTTTTACTGCTGATGCTAGTTTTACCAGCACAGCTGACACCTTCCAACCCTATGTTGAAGAAATTGCTGATGATCTTTTACAGTGGCAAGCAAGTAAAGAGCAAGGGCAATTAATAACCTTGGTTAAAAAGATAGAGCAGTTGTACACCGTATTGGCTAACTTTGAACAAAGCTACAATCAATAAGATAAGCATTAATCTGATTGATAACATAATCAACTAAGTACTCAAAAAAATAAGCAATAACTCTTACCCTTGAGACTGTCATCTTCGAGGTGTTTTCGTCGAACATCCATGCTCTAAAAGAGATGGATTCTCGATCAGACATCTCGACAATGACCAATAGCCTTTCCTAAGCTACTCTGCAACTCTCTCAGCCATGACTTGTATTTTACAATCATGTGCATTGAGTAAAGCCAGGATATTCAGATTAAGTTGGTTGATCTCATCAAGAAACACATCAAAGTCTGTGGTGTTAACATAAGCAAGAATATCTAACTCTAAACCATAGATAGAATACGCTTTGAAGTGAGCGCGTATCGGTGACTCGGCAACCATCTCTGTCGAGCTGAACATAGCTTTTACTGCAACTAATAAGGCATCAATGTTTTCTTTTGGCGTATCTGGTGCTAAAAATATCTTAGGCCTAAACAATATCTTTTCTCGTTCGGAAAAATTTTCAAGATTCATATCAATAAACTTTGCATTCGCGACATAAATAACGGTTCTTTCTAAGGTTCGGATACGTGTTGAACGTAAACCTATTTCCTCTACCACACCAAAGCTATTGCCAAAGCGACAAAAGTTGCCAATTTTGATCGGTGCTGAGGTGTATAAAGTAATGGCACCGATAATATTCTCTACTGTTTTTTGCGCCGCTAATGCAATGGCTAAACCACCAATACCTAAACCAGCTAATAATGTAGATGGATTAAAGCCTAAGTTTTCCAGCCAGTTGAGTGCTGCAATGCTAAAAATAATTATTTTTATCACTGTACCGGCCGGCCTTAATAAATATACGGCTAAGGGTTTTTCTTGCGCAATGAACTTTTCTGCCAGTATAATTTTCATTAAATCAATAAAACGAAAACACACCCAGCACCAAGCAATAATGAGTAGCGTACTGCCTTCAGTCACCGCTCTAAACGCAATAGTAACATTGGCCTCATCGCGAAAGCTGCGTGCTAAAATCACCGCAATTAATAAAGCGATTGGCTCCTTGATAAAGCTTAAAACATCCTCAGAGACATTTTTGTAAACTCTCTTGGTAATAAAGGCTGTCAGCCAAGTAAATGCTTTAGCAATGCAGTAATAAATAAGCATCATCAAAGTGAAATAAAGCCACTGCCACAGCATGACACCAAATAAATCTATCGCCGGTAACCTTTTAGCTAAAAATTCTCCCAAGGGGGAATATGAATAACGCTTAAATAAGCGGGGGATTTTCTCAACGGTGGCATTGGATATTTTCCAAATTTTAACTTTATCTTCCGCTCTAGGAATATGCTGTAATAAAATATCTACATCATTACCTTGATATTCAACTTTTCCAACCAACTCTCGATAAGAAGGTAAGTCATCATTTTTTCGGCCTTCTTGTCGGGCACTGATACTATTTAGATCAACCCATAAGGTGCGGTTTAGCACAACGCCTAATTGTCTCGCCAATTCTTCTTTACCAACGTTAAGCGTTTTTTCTGACAAATTTCGGTAATCTAAATAATTGGTCGCTAAGGCTAAGTCTCCCGCTCGCATAGCTCGTAAATATCCGGCAATAGCGCTGCGAGGTTGGCCGCGTTCAAACTCATCCTCGGGAACATTAAAGGCTTGTGAATAGTCGTATTGGTTTAAACTTTGCTTTGCCTCTTTTTTGCTATCGAGCATAGTTTTAATGGATAAGTCTGCACCACTTTTATTCGGTGATTGTGCGCTAGAAACATCGAGACTGAACAGGAGTATAAAGAATAAAATGCCCCAGGCAACAGGAGATCGGTATAAAAGAGTAGAGTATTGAGCAGGCATCATTGCGCCATTTCCTTGCGATAACATAAAGTAAGATAATAACTTAAATACTGAAAGGAAAATAGAATTGACGGTAATAAAAAAAGCCACCACTGTGACTTTTTATTGAGTTTCTCATGGCGTATTATTTTTTGAGAATCAATGTTTTAAAGGTCTTATCAAACCAATCATCGAGCATTTTCTTTTCATAACCAAATGACTTATGACGGTACTTCAAACTATTGCCTGACATGAAGTTCATATCTTTAACCACAACCTCATCTGCTTGAACAACGTTACCATTGGCGTCAATGAGCTGATAAGAAAAGTTCATACGAGGCGAATATAAATGCTTGATAATACGGACCCGGTTAATGCCAGCAGCATTAGTATCTCCGGCTAAATCCACATCGGTAACATCTATTTTCAAGGTTTGATCAGCAGGCAAGGTCGCCGCAAGTTTAGCAAAGTGTTTTTCAAAGTCTTTAAAAACGCGCTCTCTAAATGACTTACGGTTTTCATTACCGGCATCGATATCACGATAGCTTTTATAATCAGTCCAAGTCACTTCACTATTTGCCGCAAAGGCACTCGGTGTTAGTAACAACGTCGACATTAAAACTGATAACATATAAGTGTATTTTTTCATTTTTAAATCCCCTCACTGAATATTAATACTTAGTAAAGCAGACTCTACCGATAAATATCGTATCATTCTGATGGTTTAACGTACTAATTTGTCATGTAAAACTGCTTCATCACACGACTGACAATCGCTACCGTGCGTTGTATTCTTTCTGCTTCACTACTGTCTTCATGAGCAAAACCTTGTGCAGCGCCACGCCAAACTTTTTTCCCTGTGCGGGCATCTTCAATGTAAATTAAAAAACTACCTTTTTTCAGTTCATCGTTACTGGGTAAACCAGGAGTAACACCAAATTTATCATTGATGGTTTCATCCGATAAATCACTGGCTAAAGCAACGCCAAAACCGACATAAAAAGCAGAATGACTCGCATCATCAGTATTTTTAAAACCATGACTATTTAAATCAGCAATAATGGCATCCGCATAAAGCTTATATATCGTTTGAGTTTGTTCAGCTTTTAACGAGGTTTCTTCTACATATTTAGGGGCCAAAGAGAATTGACTACCCGGTGAATAAGAAATAGGAATATCACGAACACTTGAAATGGCTAATTGATTTTTATTTACTTGCGGCTGTACCTGTACAGTCACACAAGCACTTACAAATAGGCAGCTAAGTAGAGCTGTGGCTACAGTAATATTTTTCTTCATTATTCAATCCTAGAAATATGTATTATCACTTCAATACTGACTTAAATCACCAGTTAAGTATATAAATACAATCAACTAAATTACGAGGAACAATGTAACCTTAACGTTATCTTGTGTAATCGCTACTTTATTAGGTTTCAGCGACACTATTTATACTTTACCAGCACACTAGCCTTCATATTTCCTTTAACTAAAGGTAAAAAATAACAAGTAAAAAGCCCGCCGAAGCGAGCTTTTATTTACTTATTCAAGTATGTGCTATAAACAATAAAATGTTTTATGCGCAGGATAAATCGTTTAGTTCAAGGCGCTTTATGATGACGTTTAGTGTTTCTTAAACGAACTATTCACTTAGTTTTATACAAAAAACAAAAAACAAAAAAGCCCGCCGAAGCGAGCTTTTATTTACTTATTCAAGTATGTGCTATAAACAATAAAATGTTTTATGCGCAGGATAAATCGTTTAGTTCAAGGCGCTTTATGGTGACGTTTAGTATTTCTTAAACGAACTATAAAGCAACGCTGAAATTAACAATTTAGACAAGCATAAATTACATCATGCTGCCCAAAAAATGTAACACACTAATTTAAAGAGAAAATAAACACCAGTAAATTAAAGTACCCTGCATTATACCCTTGATATCCTGACGCTCTTTAATAACGGGATTGTTCCAAAAAAATCAATATACCTTTTAAAGTTTCAATAGCCAAAACTGGCTTTATTTGATCAAACTTAGCATGAAAAGATCAGTTTAGGCTTAACAAGGCTATATTTAATTAGGGTATTTACTCTATGGCGCTATAGCCCCCTTTCCGCCATAGAAACTATAAATTAATGGCCAAAATCATTTAGCCATTACAAAGGATCTGCCTTGTATAAATACCCATCAAATCGCTACCCGAAGGGTTCGGCTAAAAACAAAAATGCCAGTCAGTTTAACTGACTGGCATTAACTCGGTGGTTTATTTTAAACCGCTTAAACTCTGCTTAAAGGTTACGCTTTGCTCTTCTGCGTAAACCCGCTAAGCCAGCCAAGAACAATAAGGCACTAGTGCCTAAACTACCACCACCACTGGTCTTTTCCTCCCCAACTTCGCTTACCTCAACATTCACAGACGCTGTGGTCGAAGAAACACCATCGCTCACCGTAACTTCAAATGTTAAAGTGGTCGTTGCGTTTGGTCCAACAATCATTGCTACCTTTTTATCAGCGTCATTAAAAACCGTTACAGTTTCACCGGCTGTTTGAACCCAGCTATAGGTTAAATCATCGTTATCTGCATCCGATGCACTTGCGGTCAAATCGACTAAACCACCACCAACAATGTTGATAGAACTCGCACTGGCAGACACATCTGTTGGCGCAGAATTCACTTCAACAATAACGGCTGGGTCAACAATAACACCATTGGCTTCACCATCGGCATCATTAACACCACCGTCTACAATCGTCAGTTTCACACAATCGTTGTCTAGGTTTAAACCACTTTGCCAATCAATTGAATCCGCCGCTGGACAATCGCCCTGTGCATCACTTATTGCCGACTTAATAGTATTACCATTGTTAGTATCAAAGACGACTAGCGAACCGTCTTCTTGAACTTTACGGTATTCAGAATTTATCGGTAGCGCAGTAGGTAACGGTATGATGATATTAACCGCTTCGCCCGCATTTGCGCCGGTAATCTTAAAATCTATCAACGGAATTAAGAAAGCCTTAACATCAACTAACGATGCTGCAATATCTGCATCAATAACATCACCTTGATCATCAACCGCAACGTCAACTAATAAGACATAGTCATCCATTGTTGCTACTTCAACACCGATGGAATTAGCCAAACCTGATTCAAGCTCTTTCAATACGTCACCAATTGACAGGGTCAAGCCTTCATCAACCGTGATAGTCACCGCATCGTCACCAGTACCTATGTTTTGCTGATGTTTTTCTAAAGTGGAATCATCAAGGTAGTTGGCAATGCCGTCACCATCGTCGTCACCATAACCTTCGATTGAATCTGAAACACCATCACCATCAGTATCATCACCAGTTAAAACGGCTAACTCTGGTTCAACACTAACTTTCAGTGTTTGTGATGCACTATACAGATCATCAGTCGCTAATTCTGTAACGACAACGCTAATATCTAAGCTACCCGACGCTAAGGCATCAGCATCAACTGGAACGACTATTTCCGGGTTAGTCACATCATTGGTGGCATTAAACACTTCGACGTTATTGATGGTAACAACCACACTATGCTCGGTATCCATATCAATATCAGTGATATTAATAGCAATAGCAGCATTGGCAGTTTGGTCTAGTACGGTAACCACTTCACCATTATTTAATAGTGCAACATCAACTGCCGGAGCGGTATTACCTAGTGATATAATCTTGGTTACTGAATTAGCCGAGATAGCAGCGTTTCTTTCAGAGCCTTCAAAGAATACCACTTGATAATCGCCGATAACTTGCCCTGGCAATACCACTGACAGTGTTTCACCTTCATCAATGGTTAACACAGCTTCATCAATAATGAAGGGAACTTCTTCCATCGTTTCAAATCGGTAGGAGAAAGTCACTGGGTATAATAGTGGCGCGCCAGATAAATCTAAGTTAAAGGCTATCTCTTTATTTTCGCTTACCACAACCGTTTCAGGGATAAAAACTGTCGGAATAATGTTTAAAACAAGGTCAAATGAAATAATCGAGCCAGCGTTATTAATAAGCGCTACTGTTAGGTTATGACTACCTGAGCTTCTTAACGCATCACCGTCAATACTGTTAACCGAAACACCAGTAATACCTGCTTCTGCTAACACTTGACTAACAAAAGCGTCAACAGCGGGGCTAATCTCAGTGTCAGCACCTGTGGCATCAATACTTAATGTGCCTGCAGTTTCAATCGCATTAATCGCAGTTACTATATCTGCAGCATCATTCGCATCATTTGGGAAAAGGTCTAAAGCAAGCCCTGTAGTCGAGTCGTCAGCACTATAACCGTCATTCCAGCTATCTGGCGCACCGTCATTATCTGTGTCGATACTGGCGGCGATATCATCTGGGAAAGCGTCATCGCCATCTGACACACCATCGCCATCAGCATCGTTAGCTTGATTTGGGAAAAGGTCTAAGGCAAGCCCTGTGGTCGAGTCATCAGCACTATAACCGTCATTCCAGCTATCTGGTGCACCATCACCATCGGTGTCGATGCTGGCGGCGACATCATTTGGGAAAGCGTCTAAGGCAAGCCCTGTGGTCGAGTCGTCAGCACTATAACCATCATTCCAGCTATCTGGCGCACCATCATTATCGGTGTCGATACTGGCGGCGACATCATTTGGGAAAACATCTAAGGCAAGCCCCGTGGTCGAGTCGTCAGCACTTTTATCTGCATTCCAGCTATCTGGCGCACCATCATTATCGGTGTCGATACTGGCGGCGACATCATTGGGGAAAGCGTCTAAGGCAAGCCCCGTGGTCGAGTCGTTAGCACTTTTTTCTGCATTCCAGCTATCTGGCGCACCATCATTATCGGTGTCGATACTGGCGGCGACATCGTTGGGGAAAGCATCATCATCATCTTGCACACCGTCGCCATCGCTATCGACGTTGTCACCGCCATCTTGAGGTGGTCCCATTAAAGATAAATTATCAACCCACATTGGTGCACGTTCATCTTTAAAAATACCCCCTGTTTTCGGGTAGGCCTCGCTAGGTGGAGTTTTAATAAAGACAATAAAAGGTTGAGCCAAGTCAATATCATCGGGCGCAACAAAGCTGTCCGTGACCGTTATCCAGGCATTATCAGACACCACAATGTTAGTTAAATTTACAGTGGTTACTTCTGCTAAACCATCAACAATAGGCGCGCCTACTTTGCTGTAGGAGTAGGCCCAGCGCAGGCTGCCTTTGTTTGCACCATCACCGGATAAGTAATAGGTTGCGCCTGGTACAATATTATCTACTTGCCTGCCTATGCCGTGGCTATCTTTACCACGTTTAGGAGTACAAGCGGCGTAATCGCTGGAGTAGTTAGCACCATCTTTTTGGGGAGCAAGAATAAACCCTGTATGTGCTGTACTAACAAACTTACATTGCCCTGTTTGATTATAATAAGAGCCGGCATTGTCATCAACATTCCAAGCTAATGTTGGGTTGGGTTTCGGGGCAGTTTCAGCATTAAACTCGAGTGTGCCGGCGCTGGAAAAACCAGTCAAGCCCTCTAAATCACCATCAGTAAAATTTTCAATGTAATTGTTCGGTATATCTTCAGCAAGTGTCGGTGCACTTGCCAATAAAAGTGCTGCAGCAACGGCGCCGGCAATGTTGTATTTTGAAGTAATCATTATCAATTCCCCTATGTACATTTTGTAAGTTTGGCCATGAAAATGGCTCTTTATGTTATTAATTGTCGTTAGCGATATGGTAAGGGTCTTTTACTATGAGTAAATTAGAAAAACCCATCTAGAGCTATTTAAAGACCTATGGCCACACATTTCGCCTTTTTGTTTTCAGCTTGTTTAATTCTTCTAGCGGGAGCTTTTTCGGCTTTGACATCGGCTTTGGCTTTTATTATTTGAGCATCTATTCTACCGCATGATTGTTCCGTAGCCGTCCATTTAAATTTTTCTTTTTTTACTTCATCAGCTTCAGCAAAGGTTAAAGCTGAAACTGATAATAATAGGGTTACTAACGCGATTTTTTTGTACATAATAGGTCTCTCATATATTGTTTAATTAGCGGCTTTTGTAAATAATACCAATCGGACTAATTTATTGATCACTTAGCCAGAATTAAAAGGCTTAGAGGCAAGCCATTGATTGACGAGAATGGTTTTTCCCTTGTCAAAATCAATAACGCCGCATGTAAGCCTTTTAAACTCGCCCTTCGGGAGCTCAGTAGCAACCTGATAACTTCACAAAATGAATGAAATATAGAAAAACTATGTTTAACACATTTCGTTTGTTCTAATCTTGCTACTGAAGCTCAAAGTTGGTCAATTAATTAATCCGTTTGGTATAAATCTCCCTGCAAGTTTGCATACCAGCATCCTGCTAAGTATTTTTCCTAATACGGCATCTAGCTAACACTACTAAAACACATGAATATGTCAAAGATATGCCCGAACAATACGATATTGTCTCAATTGAGTTACGTAAGGATACATTTTGATACAAGCCGAAATCCCCGCCTCTGAAGATCATTTGATAAATACAAAAACATTTAGTAAAAAGAGTAAAAAATAGTAAAAAACTCTCTATATTCCATACTAATACAGTTATTTAGATATCATCAATTTATTCATAACAAAGGAGGCATGTTTGAAGAGTCTGTTGATTCACTTCTTTCTGCTGGGAACTAAACGCATGAGATTGATCCTCCAGCCTTTGGTGGTTTTCTTCAATACGTATCGATATTGTCCGATCATCACCCTCTCTTGACTACGCTTGCCACCTTCAGGAAAATGCCTCGCATGTAGAGTGGATTTGACAAAAGCGGTGTCTCCATCAATGTTTATAGAGTAGATAGAAGCCATGTGCTGAGTGGAAGCCCATTTCACTGCAGATTCCTCTCTCAATGCGATGCGATCATCGATGCTTATGGCTAAAAACTTTCCGTTTTTGTAGTGTTCATATCTTTCAGTAAAGATCTCCCGCTGAAAATCCCAATCTCTAGAGTCCATGGTCAGGGCATAATATTTGATGACTGCGGTGATCTCTTCTCTGTCTAGGAGGAATTGAATTTTTTCCTCTATACTTTTTTGGCTGACCGTAGAAAATTGCTCCCCTAACCCTTTTTGTGAATGATCTTCTACAATGAAACGTTGCTCTTTTGACAGCTTTGCAGTTTGAGTTGTCTTTTCAGAGGATGATGCCTCATCGGCAAAGCTAGTTGAACAAATTAGTAACGATAGTGTTAAGACGGCTAGAGGCTTTTTGATAATACTTGTCATGTTAGTTCCCTGTACTATGGAATAAAGTGATGAAAAAACAACTTAATTTGAAGGTACTGATACCATCAATTTATTCATAGACCATGCGGGTAATGACACCTTTTTATCTTGTTTAGGGCGATAACTCACTTTTTTATCTTTTTGTAAAATCCCAGGAGTAACATAGGACTCTTTACTGATAGTTATTTTTTTACCCTGTAGAGAGTCATCAAAACCAATGACAACATCTACGGCTTCATTTGACTTATTGATTAAATATAATTGAAGTTCAGATGTGATAGGGTCTTTAACCGAAAACCCATATACGTGCCTTTTAGAAGATTCAATAAAGAGCAGTTCTTTCTCCATAGCGGAAGCAAACAATGTAAACACGCTAGCGCTTGGATTCAAGCCAACGAGTTTACCTTTATTAGTATTTAATATTCTACTATCACCACTTCCCATGTTTAAATTCCAATAACAAGCCTGAAAGACCTTATTACGAAAAATTTCGATTAGGAAGTCTGCTGCAATCAAGCCATAATCAAATTTTGAAGCCCCGTTAATATTACCTAATCCCCATTCATTCAACGATAGTCGCATTTCAGGTTTGTTGATCAGCTTCATGTTTTCATGAAAATCATTGATATAATTTGCTAGACGGCCGTTATATAAAGGAAACTCTTCTCTCCATTGTGATATTGATGTGCCTGTTTCTAATCCCCATTCATTTCCCCATTTTTCATGAAATTCGAGCACGTCTAAATGCTGTGATTGTTTGGCAATGTTGATGGCTTGTTTATAGCGTTGTTTTTTAATAGGACCAAACTTCCAATCGCCAATGATAGTAATATCAGGGTCAACTGATTTGAGCACACTGGCATACATATCAATATATTGGGCATATTTCTTAGCACTGAATCCTTTAGCATAACCCTCGTTACCTATATACCAAAACTTTACCTTGTAGCCATTAGACTTTACATGCTCAATTAAACGTTTAGCTTCATCCAACCCATCTTGATCACGGCCATACTTTTTACCAGAACGAATATTTAATCCAATCATAGGTTCGATATTTAATTTCTTTGTATAAGCTAAATATTCGTCAACATCCATAAAGTTGTCTGGAGATTTTGCCACTGAATTATATTCCGGATCCCAGCTATCAATTTTAAAGGGAATGCCGTTTAAATCATCCCAATGGTAATACTGAACCGCAGTGCCGCCAGGCCAACGTATAGTGCCAACCTTACTTTCTTGCATCCAAGCACTAATGCGTTGTTCTTTGTACAAGTTGTCACTCTCAACCGCATAAACAAAATGCGAGCCTGTCAAATATTTCGAGGTCTGCCAACGTTCAATTTCGGTATTAACATTGACGAAAACAGTTTCTTTGCCAGTTTCTTTGCCAGTTTCTTGGCAAAGAGCTGGCAAAGACACTGATAAGAGTGCAATAAACAATAATTTGAATAAATTCGACATATAATATTTTTCACTGTTACATTTTTTCATAGACTGACTGTTGACCTTATTGTGCCTTCAGATACACCGTTTTCCCGATCTTGATTTTATCGGCATCGCTGATTTCTATCTTGGCCCCATTTCCGTTCTTCCAAAAGAGCATATAGTTGCCATCGCGCACTTGCCACTTCAACTGGACTTCAGCCGGACTGATCGCGATATTATTGGTCTTAAACTCAAAAACCTTCGCAGAACTGCCTTGCTTGAGCCACTTTCCAATCAGTTGAAATCCGGCGGGCAGCTCGACCGGTTTTGACACAAGGGCCTTTTTTGACACATTGGCTTGTTTTGGCGGTAGGGCATAGTCGGAAAGCACCGGCTTTTTATTGGTCAAGCCGAAGACAAACGAGGTGTGATCAAGCAGCGCTTGTGTGGTCACTACTTGGTAAGGAGCCTTGTTGAAAAAGGCATGGCCTGCTCCGTTATAAGCTAAAACATCTGCGTTTCCGCCCTTAGCGCGGATAGCCTCACTAAAGCGGTAAGCTTGCTTGACGACAACCGTTGTATCGGCAGTGCCATGATAGAGCAAGGTGTCCGGCGGATTATCCTTTATCATGTACATCGCTGAAGCACTTTTCTTTTGAGCTTCAGTGGTGCCGGTATAGTCACCACCACCAAACCTGCCGCCATTGCGCTCAAAGGCATCGAACAAGCCGTTAAAACCATCGTAAGAAATACATTCAGGAGTTAATTGTGCCGCGATTGATGAAAGATGCCCACCTGCAGAGCCGCCAGCCAGCCCGACGCGGTTGAAATCTAAATTAAATTCATCCGCACGCTGGCGAACAAAGTCTATCGCGTCCATAACATCAGAGATTGCTTGTGGATATTTCGCGCCGTGTTTTTTCCAGCGATATTCCAAGCGAACACCGGCAATTCCGTTATCAGCCAGCTCGAACGACTCATGAGTAAATTGCGCCTTGCTACCGGTCCCCCATGCTCCGCCATGAACAAAAAACACCACAGGAAACGGACCACCGGTTTTCGGGCGGACTATTCGGAAATCGAGCTCCAGCTCCGAACCATCTGGCAGCGCTACCTTTTTAAACACAATGCGGTCCGATCTTACCTGTGGATACTTCGCCTGATACTGAGCTGAAATATCCTCAGCACGTGCCTGTTGTTCTTGCCAGCTTGACTTGCCCCAGCAAGTAAACGCCCCCAACAGCAATCCTATCAAAACCAAAAGCCGCATTACTTCAAACTCCCGTAATTCTCAACCATCACAACTACCAATTTTTCTATGACCTTAACCATTAACATTAGCAACCCTTAAAAATTTTTGAAAATCATTGTACAAATGTTCATCTGGACGATACGGCCCGGATTTCTCGCTAAATTTCACTTTAAACGGCTTGGTTTTTCCCTTAATAAAGACTGAAACAGTGACCGTCTTACCGTAATTTTTATTGACTAGGCGATCAAAGTCAGCAAGACCAGAGACAGAATCGCCATTAATCTTCTCTATGATCATCGATGTCGCTAATTTTGTGCTGACTCCTTTGACCTTGTCTGAGCCAACAATGATCACGCCACCCTTTTTGTTGAATGAAAAGTTATGACGCAAGTCATCGTTAAGGGCCATCACCACCAGAGGGCCAGCTTGACGATAGGCGCTTTGTTCATTGCTCTTTTTAACTGGTACCTTGGCGCCAGTTTTTTCGCGCCATTGCACCAACTGTTGCCACAATTTATGCGTTAATTCCGGGTTTCCTTTACTTATGTCTTTGGTCTCGCCCATATCATCGGCTATGGCATAAAGCTCTAAGCGGCTACCATCTCCGGGAACCTCTTCACCAACAAAGTGCTCCACCAGCTTGTGGCTACGGGTACGAATTACACTAACAGGCGTAGAGCGCCAATAAGCTTGTGTCTTTCCCTTACCCCAATAACCCAGGGCATAAGCGGGAAAATGGAAGGCCAGAGTGTCACGATCCAGTTTGGCATCGGCATTATTCATCAGCGGCAGCATACTTTCACCGTCAAGGACTTGATTGTGCTTTTTCTCAAAGGTGGCTTTATCGGTTCCTGCCAGCGCTAATAGGGTTGGAAAAAAGTCGATACCCGCCACCATTTCATTAGTCACTTGCGCAGGCGCAATTTTGCCTTTCCAATACATGATCAGTGGCACACGGATGCCACCTTCGTAGAGCATGGTTTTGCCCCCTTTTAGCGGCTCGTTACCTGTATGCTCACTTGCCCCATTAATGCCAAGACTTTTATATCCGCCAACGCCGCCATTATCTGAATAGACAATCACTAGGGTATTATCGAGTAGATCGAGTTTTTCCAGATTTTGCATCAATAAGCCTAGACTATCATCCAGCTTCTTCACCATAGCAGCAAAGACCGGATTTTTATCAGCGCCATCTGTCACTCGAGATCTAAAAGGTTTAATATCTTGTTCAGGCGCATTGACTGGGCCATGAACCAGATAATGATTCATCATCAACAGGAAAGGCTTACCTTGGGATTTTAAGTCTGCCAACATGACTGGTGTTTTGCGATCAATATAGTCGCTGAGGTATTCGCCCCTCAAAGCTAAAGAGTCATCAGCTACGGTAAAATTATCCGATTTGTTATTGCGCTTGTCATTCATGTCACCGTATATCATTTGAAAACCGCCCTCAGCCTTCTGAGATCCTGTTCCGCCCATAGCACCCATGCCTTCACTATCGTGGAAATGTGCCCAGCGTGATGGTTTATAAAGAATTTCACTCATAAAAGAGCCCGCATAAGGGCCACTGCTATAACGCGCTTTAAAACCCCGCTGTGGCGGAAGTGTTTTTGCTGTATAACCCAGATGCCACTTGCCAAACTGCACCGCATTGTAACCTTGATCGGTGAGGGCATCGGCAAAGGTTTTAACATTAAGGGTCAGATCACCTCGGTTGGGCGGGGGAATAAGGCTGCGATGAATACCTTTACCACGCTCGGCATAACCCACGTTATACATGCCGGTTCGGCCATTGTATTGCCCGGAATAAAGCGCGCCCCGTGCAGGCGCACAATTAGGTGAGTTTGCATAGGCATCAGTGAACTTCAATCCCTGGGCTGCCAAACGATCGATATTGGGAGTCGTATAGTATTTAGCCCCATAAGCGCCTAGATCGCTATAACCTAGATCATCGGCATAAAACACCACGATATTAGGCTTGTTCTGAGTTAGAACAGATTGTTTTGCCAGGGTATTAGATGCTTGTAGCGCTGCGACCAACACGCATATAATTGAAATAAACCTTGTTACTCTCATGACCTTGCCCTTTTTTTCTGTATCTTCTTGTATGCTGTCCATTCTATTTTGCTCATCACTCCATCCTTATCGCTATCAGCAGTTGGGTTTGATTTAAACATTTCCTTTAGATACTTAGTGTTTTGTGAGGTTCTCTCAACCTCTACTGGTGGCTTAAGTGGAAAACCACCTTGGACCAAATGCTGCTTGAGTTGATTGCGAATCAAGGCATGAAACTCTGGCCGCTTGTTATTGGTCGGGTGCAACAGGTTAACAGACTCAGCCTGATCGCTGCGGTGATCATAAAGCTCTTCCCCACCACTGGCGTAGCGGGTGTAACGCCAATGCTCACTGCGCACCGAATGTGAACCACTAAAATTAGTGCTGATCGCCGGGTGCTCCCAGCTCAGTTGTGGATTTTTAAGTAATGGCACTATGGATATACCATCGCTTTGCCCTGCAGGGGCTTTTACACCGAGTAATTCGAAAACAGTATTAAAAATGGAGATGGAATCGGCTGTTCGAGTGGTCACACTGCCCGCCTGTGTCATACCGGGCACGACCATGGCAAAAGGGGTACGGGTAGCTTCTTCCCACAAGGTCTGTTTATGCCAGTTATTCTTCTCGCCAAAGTGCCAACCGTGATCAGACCAAAACACAATGATGGTATTGTCTATTTCGCCACTATCTTCAAGCATATCCAAAATACGACCAATTTGCTGATCGGCAAAATAAGTAGAAGCTAGGTAAGCCTGCACCGCTTGTTTTTCCAAATCATTGTCAACCATCAGCTGATGCTCACGCTCGCGTTTTTTGTAGTTCTCGATGTGCTCCACAGGAATATCAGCAGTATCGTTATGACCCTTCTCAGGTAGAATTATGCTTTCTAATGGGAACATATCGAAATATTTTTTCGGTAAAATCCACGGCAGATGAGGGAAAAACTGGCCAACAAAAGCGGCAAAGGGTTTATTCTTGGGGCGGTTGTTAAAATTATTAATAAAGTCGGTGGTTATACGATGATCTGGTACCAGCTCATCATTATTAGGCAATTGATACCAATCAAAGCCACGAAACTTCATCGGTTTTTTGATCTCGTCTTTATGGCTGTCAGGAATGTCGGCGTGCAGTGAGTTGACTTTATTAGTCTCGTTCTGCACATTTTTATAACTGGTATACTTATCCCAATACTCGACGACTCTGCCACCGCCACTGCCCCCGTGAAATATTTTACCTGCACCAATGGTGTAAAAACCATTATTTTGCAGGTGCTCATGCAACACTGTTGAGCCATCCATATAATGAGCATCATTGTTAGTGTGAATACCCGATACATGAGGCCGTATACCTGTCCAAACAGCTGCTCTTGAGGGATTACATAAAGGCACGGCGGTATGAAAATTTTCAAACCTCACACCCATGGATGCAAGCCGATCGATATTAGGCGTCTTCGCCTGTGGGTGACCGCCGTAAGCACCCACCCAATCATTTAAATCATCGGCCATAATCACCAGCAGATTTTTCTGACTATGGTCTTTGTTGGCCATAGCAGCGGACATGTTAAGCCCCGCTAGTGATACCAATAGGATAAATAGTATGCGCGTTATTTTCAAAACCGGGTCCTTCTGTAATGAGTCTGTAAAATGTAAGTCAAGTCGCTTATTTAATTAACAAGCGCATTAGAGCAGTTGATTCTCGATCAAATCACCCGCTCCCTTTGTTTTTTTTGTATCTTTTTTGTTCTACGACGCAAACAGGCAACTCCTGCTAAACCAAACAAAAATATCGAGAAACTACCACCACTGCTGTCATTACCACTGCTGTCGGGGGTGGGATCTGGAATGGGGGTAGGAACTGGAATTGGCGTACTACCCGGTGTAGCTGAAATTTCCATAGCAACCGACTCATGATCGGCTGTGTCAACGGCGACGACACGATAGGTATAGAGTATATCCACCACTACATCCGTATCAGTGTAAGTGGTGGCCGTTAGGTTTGATGTTAACAATTCAAAAGGCACATTGGGGTTAATCTGACGGTAAATACGGTACTCAGAAAATTCATTCAACCCGGCATGAGACCAAGTCAGCTGCACTTGATCGGTGTCCGCACTAACGCTTAGATTGGTCACCGGGTCTGGAATGGAAGTACTACCCAGTGTAGCTGAAATTTCCATAGCAACCGACTCATGATCGGCTGTGTCAACGACGACGACACGATAGGTATAGAGTATATCCACCACCACATCCGTATCAGTGTAAGTGGTAGCCGTTAGGTTTGATGTTAACAATTCAAAAGGCACATTGGGGTTAATCTGCCGGTAAATACGGTACTCAGAAAATTCATTCAACCCGGCATGAGACCAAGTCAGCTGCACTTGATCGGTGTCCTCACTAACGCTTAGATTGGTCACCGGGTCTGGGCTGTTACTGCTGTCACTATCGCTGTTGGGTGGGCAGGGCTCTGGAATGGAAGTACTACTCGGTATAGCTGAAATTTCCATAGCAACCGACTCATGATCGGCTGTGTCAACAGCGACAACACGATAGGTATAGGGTATATCCACCACCACATCCGTATCAGTGTAAATGGTGGTCGTCAGGCTTGATGTTAACAATTCAAAAGGCGCATTAGGGTTGATCTGACGGTAAATACGGTACTCAGAAAATTCATTCAACCCGCCATGAGACCAAGTCAGCTGCACTTGATCGGTGTCAGCACTAACGCATAAATTGGTCACCGCGTCTGGGCTTGGTAGCGCACTTACGACACGAGGGATCTTTATTTGCGTGTATGATAATGCAGGCAAGGTGCCGGTGAAGTTATTTGTAGCTTCAACATAGGTAATAGCCGTTGAAACATACTCTCCCCATTTGTCCTCGGTATCAACCATAGTGGTGGCAACCGGAGCACTGGCGTAATCTAAGTCGACACCAGCAACAGCGATATTAACCGGCTGGGCTTCGAGCGATTTATTCAACAAATACACAGTGACTTCATCAACCGTTTTTGATGTAAAACCATAGACCTGCAGATGATCTGATGAAGACTGCACCATCATAGTGCCCTGTGCATTGGCTAACAACCCCATACCAAGATGAAAGGGATTCATTCGATAATTTTTTCCGTGGTTTATTAGGGCGTCTTCTGCCCCCGTCGGGCGGATATTGCTCCAGAACGCCGTGGTGAACCAGTTACCTAGCACAAACTCTTGCAACATATCGGTCAGCAGTAAACCTTTGCTGTATTGATCAAAGCCTTCATAGTTTGAGCCTTTGCCCAGACCGTATTCATTGTTGGATATCAATAAACCCGGTCGGCCGAGGGATTTAGCGGTGCTGCGATAGCTATTGGCAGCATCACGCCATGCACGCGCATTATTTTTCCTATCCAATAATGGCACTTCAACAGTCCACTCATCGAAAGTACCAGGGGGTAAACCCGGTTTACCCCCATAGGGCCATTTTCCGTGGGTTTCTAAACCGTCAGCTGAACCACCGTCATTGGCAAGAAACTCGGTAATTTGGTTAATATTTGCTTTGTTGTTATTCCAGAAAATCAGAATATTTGGATCTGCCGCTTTCATGGCCTCTGCATGAGCTTTGAATGTTTTGGCATATTCTGCCATTGAGCCATGTTGAAATTCTTCTTCATTGCCAATATACCAGATTGCGCCACCTTGCCCCTGGCCCAACACGTATTTAACCATGCGTACAGCGCGGTCGATACTGTCTTGCTGGCGATTGAATTTATGACCCGACAAGGAGTTCACACCGAACATGCCACTGATACCGCTCGCATTAACAAACGAAATATACTCGTCCAAACTCATCCATTGTGAAGCAGCTTCATTGAGTATGGGATCCCATTGTGGATCCCAGGGATCACCGGTGGCGACACCCGACGGATTTTCCCAATCCCAATATTTAACGACGGAGCCGCCGGGATAACGCGAGGTGCCAATGCCCACTTGACTGGCCCAAGCGGCGATAGAGCCATCATAGGCAGCGTCAGCATCCGAATAATAGATATGATGCATACCAACCAGCTTGTCGCTAATCAGCCATTTTTCGTTATCAGCGTTCACCGAGACCTCAACCGCTGCAAATAAATTGCAGCTTAACAAGCCTAAACTCAACGCTGTGACTAAAGCTAAAGGTTTTTTAAAATACTTATCTTTAAATATTGCCATTAAATTTACCTTATTAATTCGTTAGCTGGGTTTTGTCTTGCTCAGGAACATAACGAATGACTCAGCTTAATGCTTGTTTGCGTCTCTATAGTCAATCTAAACATATACTCTGATACTGGTAACAATTACATCACAACAAAGTGTCGCAAATACCTCAAAACTTCAAAAAACCGTCTCAAATTGTCTCGAGATTGTAACAAGGTTGCGACAATTACCGACCCTCAAGCAGTATATTGAGCTTGCTACTACTCGGTGTAGCTGAAACCGCCATAGCAACCGACTCGTGATCGGCTGTATCAACGGGGACAACACCATAGGTATAGGGTATACCCAACACCACATCCGTTTTAGCGTTAGGAAATGAACAGTTTAAGAAGCCCTAAGCGGCAGAGCTGTAATTGAAGGAAAACGTGGGAGGCCTATTGGTTGGAATAAAGAGGCAGACATGCGTGATTAATTTAAAACGACTCTGACCACTTTTATACCAATTCCAATAAGTTTCTTCCCACTCAGCGAGAGTTAAAAGACTTAGAGGCAAGGCATTGATTGTAGAGAATGGTTATTCAGGAAAATATGCTCCTGCATTTTCTAATAAACCACATCCATGTGGCGTCCTTGTCAAAATAAATAACGCAGCATATAAGTCTTTTAAACTCGCCCTTTGGGAGCTTTCCAGCGATTCGATAACCGCAGAGAATTTCTTTCAGATAGAATAACTATATGAAAAAAAATTCTATTTGTTCTCAAACCGCTGGTAAGCTCTGAGTGGGAACTAACTTAATGGACTTGGTATTATTGCTTATTTCCAAATAAAGGTGGAGATTGACCGTGACGGCAAGGTTACTTTAAATAATTTGTCGCCGTTTATCACATCGAATATACGATCTTCCTTATTTAAATTAGCCGCAACCAGCCCAATAGAACCATCGGGCCGTTTAACGGCAAGGACAGGGATATTGCCGCCGCCATTTTTCACTTTGCTTTCAATTCTTAACGAGCCGGGTCTGACGGCTTTGGAAACCTGTGCCATGGCGTAGAATTCACGTTCAAACTTAACACTTTGCCAGGTATCGGAATTAACTGTTACCAAGCCAACACCTAAAGAGTCGTGGCGGGTGGTTGGCCCATGTTTGTGATCTAACACTAGGTTCCACTGCAGAGAAACTGAACCTCCTGCTGCGATGGTCGCCAGCCAATTGTTTTTTATTCCCCAAGTAGAGTCACCCTTCCAGCCTTTTTTTGACCACTCACGCCAGCCAGATGCTTCTGTGGTATATATTTTTTTTGATGGGAATTCACTGGTTAGCCGTGCATAAAGCTCCTTCATATCTTTTGGCGAACCGTAATAGCAATGCCATGCCGATCCGGTAACATATTTCCCTGCGACAGGGTCATTGTAGATTTTCTTCACCAGTTGATACGGATCTAGTTTTGCGTCTCCACCGATGACTTTCTGATCATTAGGATGCAGTTTCCAGTTATGATCGTGAACAAATATCTCGGTATTAAGTTTAGAGTTCTCAAGTTTTGGACCGAGCGCGCGAACAAGTTTAATTTGATCGTCAACTGTCATACGCATCGACGGGTAATCTGCTGCATCAAGTTGCGGTTCATTCTGTAGGGTAATAGCATCAACGGTAACACCTGCTGCCTGATAGTCTTTGATATAGTTAACAAAGTAGTCTGCGTAAAGATCAAAATATTCAGGTTTAAGGCGGTTGGACTTGCCGGCTTTTTTTTGTGATGCAGTTATGCCACCAATATCATTATTGGTTTTCATCCATCCCGGAGCACTCCACGGGCTACCTATAATCTTAATTTTCGGATTAATTGCCTGCGCTTCTTTGAGCATAGGAATGATGTACTTCTTATCGTGTTCAATTGAAAACGATGCTAGATCTTCAGACTTTTTGTCTGCGTAGGTATAACTGCCCGCTGTCGCGGTATAGTCTGACGAGCCGATCGGGCGACGTAACATGGAAAAACCGGCGCCATCTTCTGAAAACAGGCGTTTCATGACATAGTGATAAAGCTCAGGGTTCTTGTCTTGCAATTGACTGAGTAACCATGCCGAGGAATCGGTCATCGATGCTCCCAGTCCCTGAATCGTTTGATAGGTAATGTCATCATTAATGACGATAGCGCGTTTTGATTTTTTCGTTTTATCAGTAAATTTAATGTTATCGAGCTTACGCAATAAGACATATTTTGAGTCTTGATCTAAGCCGTAACTGTCAATATCTATCTCTTTCTCACGCTTGGAGCCATGATCAAATTTAGTTTGCCAAACCGATATTTCCTGACTGCGCGCAGTGAAAGCCGTAGTAATAAGCAAAGCTACCGTAACCAATGGTGCCAATTTATATTTCAATATCAACTTATCCTCATGAAATTCTTAAAGCGAGTTGTCGCCTAACGAGTAAAATTATGCCTGAGCCTTATATTTACCTTGCGAATGCTATTTCCTCAAAATTCAAACAAGCCCCGCACGTTGTCGTGATTTCATTTGCTTGTGCGGCTTTTGTACTTAGCCAGGCATAAGTCGAAAATTACCGACCATCAAGCAGTGCAGTGAGCTTGTTACTACTTGGTGTAGATGAAACCTCCATAGCAACCGACTCGTGATCGGCTGTGTCAACGGCGACAACATGATAGGTATAGGGTATATCCACCACCACATCCATATCAGTGTAAGTTGTGGCAGTTAGGTTTGATGTTAACAATTCAAAAGGCGCATTGGGGTTGATCTGACGGTAAATACGGTACTCAGAAAATTCATTCAGCCCGGCATGAGACCAAGTCAGCTGCACTTGTTCAGGGTCAGCACTCACGCTTAGATTAGTTACAGGGGCTGGGCTTGGTAGCGCACTTGCCACACGAGGGATCTTTATTTGCGTGTATGATAATGCCGGCAGCGTGCCGGTGAATTTATTTGATGCCTTAGCATAAGTAATAGGCGTTGTTACATATTTCCCCCATTTATCCTTGGTGCCAACCATAGTGGTGGCAACCGGAGCATTGACGATATCCAAATCGACACCCGCAACAGCGATATTAACCGGCTGGGCTTCGAGCGATTTATTCAACAAATACACAGTGACTTCATCAACAGTTTTTGAAGTAAAACCATAGACTTGTAGATGATCTGATGAAGACTCCACCATCATAGTGCCCTGTGCATTAGCCAACAACCCCATACCAAGATGAAAGGGATTCATTCGATAATTTTGTTTGTGGTTTATTAGGGCGTCTTCCGGCGAACTGCCACGGATATTACTCCAGAACGCCGTTGTGAACCAGTTACCCAACACAAACTCTTGCAACATATCGGTCAGCAGTAAACCTTTGCTATATTGATCAAAGCCTTCATAATTTTTGCGTTTACCCAACCCGTATTCATTGTTAGATATCAATAAACCCGGTCGGCCCAGAGATTTGGCAATATCGCGATAACTATTAGCAGCATCACGCCATGCACGCGCATTATTTTTCCGATCTAATAGTGGCACTTCAACAGTCCACTCCTTAAAAGTACCAGGGGCTAAACCCGGATTTCCACCGTAGGGCCATTTCCCATGGGTTTCTAACCCGTCAGCTGAACCACCGTCATTGGCAAGAAATTCGGTAACGTGCTTAATACTTGCTTTGTTGTTATTCCAAAAAATAAGAATATTTGGATCTGCCGCTTTCATGGCTTGTGCATGAGCTTTGAATGTTTGCGCGTATTCAGCTACTGAGCCATGCTGAAATTCTTCTTCATTGCCAATATACCAGATTGCGCCCCCCTGCCCTTTCGCCAACACGTATTTAACCATGCGTACAGCACGGTCAACACTTTCTTGCTGGCGGTTAAATTTATGACCCGATAAGGAGTTAACACCAAACATGCCACTGATACCGCTCTTGTTAACAAACGAAATGTACTCGTCCAACCCCATCCATTGTGAAGCTGGTTCGTTCTTGGCCTGATTCCAATCAGGATCCCAAGCATCACCGGCCAAAACACCCGTAGGATTTTCCCAGTTCCAGTATTTAACGACAGAGCCGCCGGGATAACGCGAGGTGCCAATGCCCACTTGATTGGCCCAAGCTGCGATAGAGCCGTCATAGACAGAATCTACGTCCTCAGTATAGAGATGATGCATACCGACCAGCCTGTCGCTGATCAGCCATTTTTCGATATCAGCGTTCACCGAGACCTCAACCGCTGCAGATAAATTGCAGCTCAACAAGCCTAAGCCCAAGGCTGTAACCAAAGCTAAGGGCGTTTTAAAATACTTGTCTTTCAATATTGCCATGAAGCTTACCTTATTAATTCGTTAGCTGGGTTTTGCCTTGCCAACAACATGACGAGTGAGCCAGCTTAATGCTTGTTTGCGCTCGTATAGTCAAGCTAAACAAAAACTCTGATACTGGTAACAATTACATCACAACTATGTATTGCAAATACCGCAGGCATTCAAAAAATCGTCTCAAATTGTCGCAAGATGTATCAAATGTGATGCAATATGAGATATTTTCGCGCAAACTGTCAGTTATAGTATTTAGCAGTATCAATAAAAGATAATTAGATCATGATGAAACATATTCTTATAGTGGACGATCAGGCAGAAATTCGTGACTCCTTAGAAACCTATTTGAAGCAACATGCCTTCCAAGTTACCCAAGCCGATGGTGGTAAAGAAATGCGCTCAGTATTAGCAGCCGAGCAAATAGACTTAGTGCTATTGGATGTGATGATGCCAGATGAAGATGGTTTGACGCTATGCAAGTATTTACTAGAAATCCAAGGCCCTCCGGTAATTATGTTAACGGCAATGGACGACGCAACCGACTGTGTGGTTGGCCTAGAGATGGGCGCCGATGATTATATTACTAAGCCTTTTATTCCCCGAGTATTGTTGGCCCGTATTAAAGCCGTATTACGCAGGCAACAACCGGAGACAAAAACGACAGAAATACAGAAAGAAAGCGATACCGCATATCACTTTGATATTTGGCGACTGGATAAACAGCAGCGACAGTTAATTCGTAATGACGATCTGATCGTTCCGCTGAGTAGCTCAGATTTTTATCTACTCGAAGTCTTTCTAGCGCATCCGCAACAAGTATTAAGTCGTGATCAAATTCTCAATTTAACTAAAGGCCGAGATGCCTTCCCATTTGATCGCAGCATTGACAATCAAATCAGTCGATTACGAAAGAAAATCGAAGTTGACCCACAACACCCTAGCTTGATTAAAACCGTTTGGGGTGATGGTTACATGTTTACCGGAAAAAATAGCAAGTGAAAAAACACCAGCAATTAACCAAACAATTAACCAAACAATTTTTTAAGCTCAGCCTCTGGCCTAAAAAACTAACCCATCAACTTATGGTATTGTTTTTGTCGGCCTTGCTATTATCTCAAGGTACTAGCCTGTGGTTACTCTTTGACCGTGATCTAAGTTCCATAGAAACCCAGAACCAAATGAAAATAACGAATGATGTGCTTAATCTGGCAAAATTACTGAATGCCAGCCAGCCACAATTACACCAAAGAATTCTGTCCACTTGGAAAATTCCCGGAGTGATTTTTAAGCTAACAACACAGACTGATATTGGCCCACCGAGTACTAAACGAGAAAAGTTCCTTAGTAAAAGGATTCTCGCTTGGTTACAGGATGAATTTGGCAAGTCACCGCGACTAAAAATTAAACTCTCTGAAATATCCCAAAGTGAAAGGCAAAAAAACACTTGGCTGAATAAACTTATCAAAGAGAATACAGGCAAAGATTATAACCGCCTGAACTCTTCACCTGTTGATCAACTCAATGTCGCCATTCCATTGCAAGACGGCCGTTGGCTTGAAGCGATGGCTCAACCGCCAGCAATATCCTCACTAATTAATTCCCAAAATACCCTAGTATATATTCTAACTGTTACCCTATTGATCTCAGCAATACTATTTTGGAGCCTACGTAAAATAACGAGGCCGTTAGCACAACTCACTCTAGCAGCCACTCGGTTAGGTCGAGGGCAAAAAGTAGCGACAATAGAGCAACAAGGCCCGGATGATATACAAAATACCATCGCAGCTTTTAATCTGATGAATGAACGATTACAGCGCTTTGTTTCTGAGCGCACCCATATGTTGGCAGCGCTTTCGCACGATCTTAGAACGCCTTTAACCAGCATGCGCTTACGTGTAGAGGTGCTGCCAGAAAGTATTGAGCGAGACAAGTTGTTGGAAAGTCTCAATGAAATGACGCAAATGTCTGAAGCAACGCTGGCATTTATCAGTACCGGCAGAGATCAAGAAAGCACGGTTAAAATTGATATTGCCGCCTTGCTTTGCAGTGTTTGTGACGATCTTATCGAGATGGGTGAGCCGGTACAGTTTGAATATGAACGCGCTATTATTCTGTCTTGTCGTCCCATACGTTTGAAGCGATCCTTTACAAATTTAATTGGCAATGCCATCAAATACGGAAAATGTGCACAAATCATGATTGAGCAACAAGATAATACCGTCATTATCACTATTCAAGATAAAGGCCCAGGTATCCCAGAAAAATATCAAAGCAAAGTTTTTGAGCCTTTTTTTCGCATTGAATCGTCACGCAGTCGTGACACTGGCGGCATTGGCTTAGGCCTATCGATAGTGCAACAAAATATCAATAGTCATGGCGGTAAAATAGCACTGCGTAATAATGACATCGGCTTACAAGTGATAATTAGCTTACCTTGCAAGTAGCCGTCTCATTAAATAAGCGATATATACTCGTTCCGCTATAACTTCATCACCGGAGATGGAATTTGTTTCAACCATATAAAAAATTTATACTTACCTTTGCTTTGATACTTGCCTCTATGGTTACTTTCAGCCCAGCAATAAATGCCAGTAGCCCACCCAATAAACAGCCCAACATTGTCTTTCTTCTAATTGATGATTGGGGATGGCAGGATGTCGGCTTTATGGGCAGCAGCTATTATGACACCCCAAACATGGATGCCTTGGCAAAACAAAGTATCCGTTTTGATCATGGCTATTCTGCCGCACCTAATTGTGCCCCAACACGCGCGGCGCTGATGTCTGGTCAGTATGCCCCGCGCACAGGTATTTATACTGTCGGAGACCCCGCCCGTGGTAAAACCGAGCAACGGAAATTGATCCCTAGTGACAATACTACCGTGCTAAGTAATAGCGTTGTCACTATGGCTGAAAGCATTAAAGCTGCGGGCTACAATACGGCTTTTATGGGCAAATGGCATTTGGGTTCAGGCGTAAATGGGGGGCCACTGGTGCAAGGTTTTGATGTAAATATTGGTGGTAATGAGACCGGTGCACCTAAAGGAGGATATTTTGCCCCTTATAAAAACGCTGATATGGCGCAGGGACCTGATGGGGAGTACTTAACTGACCGTCTTACACAGGAAGCGATAAGTTATATTGAACAGCAATCGAATGATAAACCCTTCTTCCTCTATCTTTCTCATTATGCAGTTCATACCCCCATTCAGGCCCCGGAAGATACCCGTGTTAAATATGAAAAACGCCAAGGGGATAAATTTCACCATAACGCCAAATATGGCGCTATGGTTGATCATGTTGATCAAGGGGTAGGTAAAATACTGGCGACATTAAAAAGTAAGGGGTTTGATAACAATACCCTAATAGTACTTACCGCAGACAATGGTGGTCATGGCCCGGTTACTCAAGCACCCGATCTACGAGGTTTTAAAGGCTCGCCCTATGAGGGCGGAAATCGCGTGCCTTTGCTCATTCGTATGCCAGGGCACATGGGCGCAGGTCGCATCACCAATGTCGCGGTGAACTCCATTGACTTTTACCCAACCTTAGTTGAAATGGCTTACGCTAAGATGCCGGAGGGGCAGATTTCTGATGGAGAAAGCCTAGTACCTATCCTAAACGGTGGCAATGCCTTGGCGCGTGATGCCCTCTTCTATCACTTCCCAGCTTACCTTCAACCCAAAAGTAATAACAAAGGAGTCTGGCGTGCTCGGCCATTTGGCGCTATTCGCATGGGAGATTATAAGCTGATTGAATTTTTCGAATATGGTCAGCTTGAACTCTATAACCTGGTCGAGGATAGCAAAGAAAGTAAAAATTTAGCCCTTGAAAAGCCACAAATCACGGCCAAACTATTGAAAAGAATGCAGGCGTGGCGCACTGAAACGAATGCGCCAATCCCTACAAAGATAAACCCTGAATATAATAAGAAATTTACGCCTACCTCTTTTGTAACATGGCCAGATGTTAAGGCGCTAATAAAGTAACTAAATATGGAAAAACTTTTGATTAAATTAAACTTTAAATCCTGCTCACTACTGTCAATTTTAGCGATAGCAGGTTGTACCCAGCAAGCTGATACCTTGGAAACTCGTACCGATAAACGTCCTAATATCATCTATATATTGGCAGATGATTTGGGTTATGGCGACATAGGGCCTTTCGGTCAGAAAAAAATCAAAACACCCAGTCTAGATATAATGGCCCAGCAAGGTATGCGCTTAACAGAGCATTATGCGGGCAGTACCGTGTGCGCACCTTCTCGTGCATCATTAGTAACAGGTAAGCAACCAGGAAAAGTTCAGATTCGAGGTAACTTCGGGTTGGGCTCTTTTCTAGATGAAGAAGAGTGGGGACAATTGCCTCTTCGTCCAGGCACTGAAACTATCGGAACACTAATGCAAAAAGCAGGTTATGAAACAGCATTAATAGGCAAGTGGGGCTTAGGTGGCCCAGAGTCTTACGGTATACCTAACAAACAAGGCTTCGATCACTTTTTTGGTTATTTAGATCAAAAACAAGCCCATAATCATTACCCTACTCACTTGTGGTTAAATGAAGAAAAATTTCCGTTAAATAATGAATTTTTGCATACCCATCAAGCGTTACCAGAAAGTGCAGATCCAAATAATTCATCAAGTTACTTACCGTATAAGCGCAATGACTATGCCCAACAACGTCTTGCCGATGACGCCCTGAGGTATATTGAA
The DNA here is from genome assembly GCF_000378625.1 of Colwellia piezophila ATCC BAA-637. GTDB lineage: Bacteria > Pseudomonadota > Gammaproteobacteria > Enterobacterales > Alteromonadaceae > Colwellia > Colwellia piezophila. The sequence goes on from NZ_KB905161.1 coordinate 196,479, forward strand.
GAGAATAAAAATAAGCCATTTTTCCTTTTTCTATCCTTTGCTGCTCCTCATGCAGCATTGCAAGCACCAGACGAAGAATTGCAACCTTATAGCCACTTTAAAGAAACGCCAAATGTCGGTGGTGAACAACAATACATCCCGGTGCAAAAACCAAACGCGACCCGCGCTGGTATGATTTCTCATATGGATAGAAGCATCGGCAAAGTATTAGCAAAATTAAAAACGTTAAACCTAGACAAAGATACCCTCGTTATTTTCACTAGTGATAATGGCCCTTCATGGGAAGGTGGCGCAGATTTAAACTTTTTTGATAGCAATGGTCCTTACCGAGGATATAAGCGTGATCTATATGAAGGTGGCATAAAGATGCCAACCATTGCCTGGTGGCCAGGTAAAATAAAGGCAAATTCTAACTCTGCTCATTTATCGGCATTTTGGGATATTATGCCTACACTGGCGCAATTAGCCCAAGTTGAAACGCCTGTTGATACTGATGGCATTTCTTTTCTACCGACATTATTATCTTCTGGCGAGCAAAAATCTCATCAACATTTATATTGGGAATTTCACAATAATAATGGCGACCATGCCCAAGCAATTCGTTTAGATGATGACAAGGGTCATTGGAAAGCCGTACGGTTATACAACAAAGAGCATCGTAGCAATCCGCCAATTGAACTTTATAACTTATCGGTAGATGCAGCAGAGCAAGTTAATATTGCCAATGCACACCCTGATGTAGTATCAAAAATGAAACAACTCATGGCAGAGTCTCGTACACAGTCAGATATCGATGCTTGGAATTTTGATTATTGGCCAAAAGATTAATAAATGAATACCAAACGGATTAATTATCCAACTTAGAGTTTTAACAGCAAGCTTAGAACAAACAAAATTTGTAAAACTTACTCTATATTTCGATCATTTAGTGATGTTATCACTTTACCAATGAACTCCCAAGAGCGAGTTTAAAAAGCTTATAAGCGGCGTTATTGATTTTGACAAGGTTCCTACACGGATGTAGGACATTAGGGTAACGCAGGAGCAGTTACCGAGAATAACCGTTCTCGGCTTTGTCTCCTGAGTCGCTCTACTTTCTCCATCCATGGTGTCGTCTTCAATCAATGCCTTGCCTTTAAGCCCTTTAATTGTCGCTGAGTGGGAAAGAACTTAATCAAAATTGTATTAGTCACCACCTTTCATCCATTTCGATACCGCAGGTGGTGTAGACAATTGACCTTTATGTGTCATCGGACGCTTTAAAAATTTTGTAAACGAGTCAACCAGGGAATTCATTAATTTTGGGTGAGCATCTTTAATATCTTCTGATTCATCTTCATCATCAGAAAGCAAATAAAGTTCATCTCCCTCTACTTCCAAAACTTCTTTGTCCATCTTTTTACTGATGATAGCCGTCCACAGCTTATAATCAGCATCATAATCATAAAATGACCATGCATAACGACTTTTGTCACTATGTCCTTTCTTCTTCACTGCTTGCTGAGATTCGGCACGTCGATTGGCCTGTATAGCCATATATTCTCGTATCGGAGGATTTTTGGTTGAAATAGGTTTCGGATCCACTAAGACATGTGAAAAATCGTAACTATCAACAGCTTGGTTGTCAGGAATCCGTATTCCCGCTAACGTAGACACCGTTCTATACACATCTGAAAGACTGATCATTTGATCGGTTATTCTTGTATTGGCAGGAAACATAGCATTAGCGCCATTGTTGCCAGCCCAATGCCAAATAAAAGGCACTCTATGCCCTCCTTCGTAAACATAACCTTTTTTACCACGTAACGCTTTTCCATCTAAACCAATACCTTGAGCGTTTACATAACTAGCCTTCTTTTCACCTTTGTCCTGAAACTCGATACGGTCCCCGCCATATACTCCATCTTTGTTATCTTTATAAAGCTTATTGCTCCAAGTATATTGTTTAGGCTTGCCAGCTCCATTGTCACTCGTGTAAATGATAATCGTATTTTCCAACTGGCCAAGCTCTCTAAGCTTTTCTACAAACAATCCTATCGCCACATCGGATTCATACACCATATCCGTTCTCTGATTAACCGTTTGACCTTTGACAGAAATTGCGCCTTTTTTTGTTAAATTTTCCGTATCAAGCGGATCATTAACATTAAAAGCTACTGGTGGTTTGTGTGGCGTATGACCAGCTTGAGACATATAGTGAATATAAAATGGCTTATCTGCCTGCGTAGCATAATGGTTATCCAAAAAGCTTAATGCATTCCTCATTAGCAATGGTCCAACGCTTTCAGTAGTATAGTTGTCCATTCTTTTACCCTTCTTTGCATCGACCAAGTGCTTACTTATTTGGGCTTTAGTCAGTTGCTTAAAACCGCCATCTGAAAATCTGGCTATCTTACCATTTTTGAAAAAGGCATATGGAGGTGCTTGTATACCATTTGCCAATGCCAAAGAGTGATCAAAACCATGGTCGAAAGGTCCATCTTTGTATGTACCCTCTTCTACATTGGCATATCCTCCCAAATGAACTTTGCCAAAAAAAGCCGTGTGGTAGCCATTCTTTCCAAGTTGGTCAGCCAAAGTTTCCTGATCAGGTAATATCTGATTGGCTTCTTCATGTCCCCAAGTACCCTTAGGTAATTTTCCTCTATAAACATGATTGCCCGTTAGTAATGCATATCGTGAAGGGGCACAAACAGATGCTGGAGAATGTGCATGATGAAATGAGACTCCCCCCTGTGACAACTTATCAATGTTAGGAGACAATGTTTTATTTGTTGGGTTATAAGCGCCAATATCTCCTTGCCCAATATCATCAACCATAAATATTAGAACATTCGGACGTTGGTTTTGTGCATGTAGTGCAGTGCTTATTATTAAAGCAATAATAAATAGTGTTAGTCGTTTCATTGTTTAAAAGATTTCATCCTAATTATAATTTCAATTATTCTCGGCTCATAAAGCTCAGCAAAGCTAGGAGGTTGTCCGAGCCCCTCACTTTTTCTTACCCGACTTGCCCTTGCCCTTGAAAAGAATGTCGCCGCTTTCGATTTGCGCTAGATCGTTCAGCATGTCAGGCTTCACCTCTTCCCACCAACGATCCAGGTGTTTTTTATAGCGTTGAACGACTTCCGGGTGCTGGGCGCTGACGTCGGTGAGACCGCCGGGATCAGTGATATAGTCAATCAGCTCGGGGGCTGTGCCTGGCTGGCCCCAACTCATTCGGTACTGCTTGTCGTAAACGGCGGCGTAATTGTATTTGTATTGCTCGAGTTGGTCACTGCGTGGCCAGCGCCCCCTGTGGGATACCAGTATGCGATTTGCTGGCACGGCGCTACTTTGCCCTAAGATGTCTGGCAGGAGACTATGGCCGCTGATCTTGGGGTCATCCAGTTTCACCCCCGCTATGGCAGCAAATGTGGGCAGCAGGTCGGTTGCACTGGCAAGAACATTGTTCTTGCCAGCTTGGGTCACGCCTTTCCAGCGAATGAAAAAGGGAACGCGGGTAGAGCCAACCCATGCCTGACTTTTGGCACCTCTCATGCCTGCATTAAAGAGACCCGATTCCTGCAGGAAGCCATCGTTATCGTGTCCGGCACCGCTTGCTCCTGAGATGGCGTGTCCATTGTCAGTCATAAAGATCAGTATCGTTTTGCGGGAAAAACTTTGCTGTTCCTGCCACTTCAACAGACGACCTACGTTAGCATCCAAAGCACTGACCATGGCGTAATAGCCTTGCTGATTTTTCGTCAGTTTCGTGTCCTTGTATAAGTCCAAGAACTGCTGCGGCGCCGCGACCGGACCGTGCGGGATACTGGTAGGGATATAGGCGAAGAAGGGTTTACTGGTATCTGCGCCTTCCATCCACTTCATCGCTTCAGTAAATAATACGTCGGCGCAGAAGCCTTTATACTTGACCCTCTTACCATTTAGCTTGAGGGTCGGATCGAAGCGTTTGAGCTGGTTGAAGGTCCAGAGCGCATGATCAAAACCGCGTTGATGGGGTTCAAGCGGTTTACCGCTAAGCCCCAGCTTATCTTTACTCGTACTCAGATGCCACTTCCCGAACATGGCCGTCTGATAAGATCCCTTTTTCATAACCTGCGGCAAAATGGTGATATCATCCCGCAGGTTATTGCGCTTTAAGATAGTGTGTGTCACGCCCGCTACAAAATGATGGCGACCGCTCATTATCTCCGCCCTCGTTGGTGCACAAGAGGGCGCCACATTGAAGTTACTGAACTGAAGCGACTCAGCTGAAAGCTTGTCTAAATTGGGTGTATGAATGAGCTTGTTGCCCATCATTCCCAGTTCTCCCCAGCCCATGTCATCAGACATCACAAGGATAATGTTTGGTTTCGACATGCTCACTACAGATGGATTGTCGACTATTGATTGTGCCGCAACGATTGAACTTTCGGCGAAAAAGGCAGCGCAGAAAATGGAAAGTAGCGGTTTACAACTAAGTAAAATAAGCAATAGTTTGATCCTTGTATAGATTAAAAAAGTTGCTAAAAAGGACAGCTGGGAACTTAACAAACAATAGGCATATACTACACAGCCTATTGTTAATGTGCTTCGGCTAGTTTCCTTAGCCTTTTATTAGTTTAAACGTCACAGGCCACATATCATTGTCAAAAACGGCATCAGCTGGCGGGGTGATCACAATACCTTCAGCCGTGCGTGTCCATGTTATTTCTGCATCACTGCCAAGTAATGAAAGTGATTTAATTTTTACATCTTTTCCTACAGCGCTCTTTGAAAAACTGGTAATGGTAAAAGGCTGTTCCGGCCAGCCCAAACGGGTTGCGTAGATATTCTGACCATCCTTGCTGCGGGTAAAACGAATATCGCCATCGTTAAGTTTAAAGCGGCCCATTTGAATACGCTCAGGGTCATTATAAACATGTGCCTTCCAGGTTGGTTTCACTTCACCTATAGATTTACCTGGCTCCAGCTCTCCGTATACCAACCAGGGACGGCTGGCATGGATCCCTTCGCCAACGACATCCATCCAACGCTTCATCTCTTTTAAAAATAAAACTTCTTTTTCCTGGATGGAGCCGTCTGATTTTATTGCAAGATTAAGCATCATATTGCCGTTTTTACTAACTGTGTCGATGATTTTTCTGAAATTCCTCTCAGAAGCCGTATTCCCTCTACCAGGCCGATAAAACCATCCTGAGATGCTACTGTGTGTTTGCCATTTATAAGGGGCCGTACCTACCAGAAACCCTCCTTCATAATCTGGAACAGCTTCTTCTTTGTAAAGCGATTCGCGCTTGAAAGTGATGACTGGCTCAACGCCCCATCCTTGAGATTTATTATAATAATTAGCCACGATCCGGCGAAAAGCGTCTTGGATGACATAGCTGCCTGTGGCATCAAAAATATCAGCTGTTCCGCCATCAACAAAAATATAGTCAGGGTGAAATGTATCCACCAATTCTGCAAGGGTATCTTCCCATTTTTTAGTGGCTTCAGGTTTTGGTAAACCGTATTTATCTAAGCCTTCACCGTAAAGTTGAACATAACGCGGGTCTGCGCTGTCATAACCTTCTACCTTGTTATAATACCAAGAGTGCCTAGCCACGTGGGTAGAAACACCCACCTTAACCCCTCGTTTTCTGGCTGCATCGATAACAAGTTTAGTTGTGTCTATCTTCGGTCCCATTTTAGCCGCATTAAACTCATCGATTAATTTTGAGTCCCACATGGCAAAGCCGTCATGGTGGATGGCCATAGGCACAATATATTTGACGCCGGCCTCATCCAATAAGCGGACCATTTCCTCAGGATCAAAGCCGTCGCTGCTCATCAGCGGAATAAGATCTTTGTAGCCAAATTCTTTAGGATCGCCATACCATTTTTTTTGCATAAGATAAGTCGCGTCTTGTTCGTTATCCGGTTTATTTGGAAAACGAGGATACATGTGGGCTGCCCACTGCCCAACTGGGTTTTTAATAGCGGTCCCTTCATATTTTCCTCTTTGCTTAAAGAAAGCCGCAACATCTTTGTTAAAATGATCACCCATTATTGAGTGCGGTCCCCAATGGTAGAAAAAACCAATTTTGGCATCTTCATACCATTCCGGTACCTCATAGTTTGAAAGGCTCTCCCTGGTGGGTTCAAACGTCTCAGCTTGCGCAAAAGTCGAGCCTAAAAACAGGCTCAACATGACAACAGATACCATTTTATTTTTCATATTTTCTACGCCTTTCTCATTCGCTTATGAGTAAAAGAAACACTATATTTCCCCTTCTTCAAAAGCTGATAAATACTGATAACAATTACATCACAACAAAGTGTCGAAAATACCTCAAACATTCAAAAGGTTGTCGTAAATTGTCGCAAGAGGTATTAAAGGTGATGAGATATTTTAACGCAAACTGTCGGTTATAATATTTAGATAAAGTAACCACGCCGATGCTAGAAGGTTTATGTCCGAGAGGGCCATATAGTTTAAAAGTTAAACAGATTGTTTTTTAAACTGATCGGTGCTCTGGCTGTACGTGCCAACCTTACCTTGTTTTCGAACAACGCGAGAGACAGTTGATGTTGAAACACCGGCAACACGAGCAACATCCTTAATTGTAATCATCATTCCATTCATAACGCCTCCCAAAGAACCTAGTTTTTAACAACGGGCTTGAGTAACCTGACTTTCAGGTTACTCACCATGAAGCTAAAGTCTATAAGAGACACTTAGCTCAACGCGTCTGTCGCTATAACCAAAATTTTCTGGTCGCTCCATGTTTTCATAATACGAATGTAATTCAGTGCGGGTTAGATTTTTTCCTTTAATAGATACTTTTAAGTTTTTACTTACTCGGTAATTAACAGACGCCGATAAGCTGCCACTTGCTTCACGGAAGATCGCATCACCGTTGTTTACCTCTTGATGATAGTCATCACGCCAGTTCCAGGCAACTCTTGCCGAAAAATCATCTTGAGCATAAATGCCGACCACGTTGTAGCTGAACTCAGACAAACCCTCTAGTGGCAAATTACGCCCCTCTTGCCCCTCTATATCAGAAGGTGTTTCACTGTCAATCCAAGTGCCATTCACCTGAACACCTAGATGTTGTAAGTAGCCGGGCAGAAAATCAAAAAATTGTTGATAAGCAACTTCAAGTCCTTTTAAATCGCGCTTTTGACCATTAACTTGGCTGGTTATTTCAAACTCAATACCATCATAGGTCTGATCGTAAGTAGATTTTCGCAGAAAGCCATCAATTTTTTTGTAAAAAAGCGAGCCCGATACATAGCTGTTATCATTAAAATACCATTCCAAAGTAACATCGGCATTATCAGAGGTATATGCTTTGAGGTATGGGTTGCCTGCTTTTCCGGTAAACTGCTCATAATTCAGGCTAGTTGTTGACGGGCTCATGGCTATAAAACTAGGTCGTCCCATCGTTGTAGAGGCGGCAAAGCGGAAAATTAATTCATCACTTAAATCAAATTTAACATTCATTGATGGCAGAATATGATTTTCATCCGTATCAACCGACAGTGGCTCGTAGCCACCGTCTGCTTGTAATATAGCTCCTGTTGAAGAAATGTCACTTTTGACTAGTCGCACACCAAGATTACCCGAGACCGGAATACCTGCCAACTCAGAGACCATATTTAGCTGAGCATAAGCGGCGTAGGTTTTTTCGGAAAAATCATAAGTATCATTTTCAAGGGGGGTATCGTAAATATCCCCAATACCGTATGCTGCCAGAATCGCCTCTTTATTATTTCTCAAGAATTCACTATCGGCGATAACCATGCCCTGTGGCCGAATGACCCCACCTTCTTTGGCATAAAAATCATCAGAGCCGGCGATAAAGAGCCCATCGAAACCATTAAGGTCATCAGCGAGGTTATTTACCTTTAGATCAAAAGAATCACGTACTGCTTCACGTGAAGTAATACGAATGCCGACGTCAATACTTTCGATAACACCATCATATAAGTCATAGGTAAAATCGACACGTGCTGCCGTTTCGCTGCCGGTTAGATCTTGTGATCTGTCACGATATTGTTTAAGTTTATAATTGTCAGGATCACTGACATCTAATGGTTCACCACCAGAAAAGACAGTTACCGATGGGGATCTATGATGAGCATTGGTATAATCCATGCTGAGAACATTATTTTTAGACTTGGCCTCCGGCTTCATATTGACTTCTTCTTTATGACTATCACTGTCGGTATAACTGACCTCAGCACTTAATTGCATATCACCGAATGAATAATCACCACCAATGGCAACATTATAACTGTCAGTATCGCGTACGTTGTACTGAGATAACGCATTGTAAGTAGCTTTGTTAAACTGAGCTGTGACAACATGTCCTGAGTCATCAAAGGTAATAGCAGTAAGATCTTTAATTTTGTGAGAAAATACCTGAGCCTCTCTACGCTGAACACTTTCGTACTGGGTAAAGCCGGTATCTAGGAAAAAACTGAGATCGTTATTAGGCACCCAATCAAAGCCTAACAAAACATTAGTACGCTTAGTTTCTTCTTGTCCAAAGACGATATTGTTACCGTATGACATTTTAGCGCCAGCGGGGGGATTAAATTTTTCGGGAACTTCATCTCTCCAGCGAAAGGTTTTGCTACGCTCAAAAGCTGCTTGACGCTCTTGATAATTAACCGCGAGCAAGGCACCAATATCACCCATGCCAGTTTGCCAGTTATTGCCAAGCACTAGGCTAAATTTAGGGCTTAGTGGATCTACCCCCTCGGCATCTGCGGCCAAATCAGCATATTCTGCGCCAACAGTCACCACCGCTTTAAATTTTTTAAAATCGGTAGAGCGTAGGCGATGCATATTTATGTTGCCACTGATACCACCTTCAATCTGTTTGGCCACAGGTGACTTAGTAACATCGACTCTTTTCATCGCTTCAGAGGGTATATCGGTAAAATTCACATTTCGTGTACCACCGGTAAACACCGTTCGGCCATTCACTAAAGACAAGGTTTCTCTTAACCCTCTAAGGGCTACCGAGTCACCTTCGCCACTGTCACTACTGCCGATTTGTATACCTGGCACCCGCTGTAAAGCTTCGGCTATATTAGCATCGCTAAACTCGCCGATATCTGTTGCAGCGATGGAATCTAGTACCTGTGAAGCGTGACGTTTTTCAGTCATTGCCGAGGTAAGCGCGTTACGTATACCTGTAACCTCAATCACTTCAATTAGTTTGGTTTCTTGTTTTGTTGCATTTGTTTCTTGCTTTGTCTCTTGCTCTGTCTGCGCGGCTTGAGCTGGAATTAGTGCGGCAGAAATACAAATTGCCAGTGTTGTTTTTAAAAATCGATGCTGCTTTATTTTATTTTTATTTTTATTCATTGTACTTCCCCTAATAAGATTGAAGTTAACTCAGTAATATCAAAATGACCACATACGCGTGTTGGCATATCAAGGTCTTGCAGACTATTATTTTTCCTTATACTGCATCTGGATCAGAATCTGACTATCACTAGTAAAACAAATGAATGTGTCAAAGATATGCCCGAACAATACTATTTTTCCTCAATTGGGTTACACACGGATACATCTTGATACAAATCAAAAATCAAACTATTTATACTCGTGTCACTTCAAAATGTACTTTCAGAGCTACAGAGAGATTTCACTTTTAGGCGCATCAATGAAGTCATGGCATTCCCTTACGAAATGATGCAACAACAAAGTGGGATTGCTCTGTAGCTCCCTATGGGTGGGTTTTAAAACACTTTATGCCGCGTTATTTATTTTGAGAAGGGAATAACCATTCTCTGCAACCAATGCCTTGCCTAAAGTGTTTTAAACTCCCACTGAAAGGAACATCTTGAAGTATCACGAGTATATATCCTCAATTTGAGCTTATTTTAATACTTTGCTGTGACAACATTTGACTCTGCGCCTTAATTACCGCGCCCGTAAGCGAGTCCCCCACCCTGATGAGCACACTTGCAATACCTGCTTCGGTTTTAACGCTATTGCTATTAACGACACTGATATCGCCCTCAACAGTAAAACTGATTTCCTCACCCGAGAGAGGAATGACATTACCTTTTTGATCGACAATTTTTGCATAAACAAAGACGGTATCATTCACACCCGCTTGTATTTGTTTACCACTTTCATCAATTTCCAGTTCAATTTTAAAGGGGGCTTGGGGTGTAGCTATATGATGGTGCGCTGTTACTTTACCGTCAATATAACCTAACGCCTTAAGTTCACCCTGCTCAAATTTATCCAGATTGAAAGTAAAAGGTGGGTGCGCCAAATTGTTGCTATTGGCGTTTTTATCGGGTTTTTGAATACCTAAACTTTTACCATTTAAAAACAACTCCACCTGTTCGCAGTTACTGAAAATACGTACATTTAAGTCAGATCCTTGCTGCCATTCACTGGCGATAAAAATCATCGGTCCGCTATCATATTTTTCCGAGACTTCGCTAGCATCACGCTGTGACTGGAAAAAATAGTAGCCATATTTAGGCAGTCTATCTATGCTCATGATGCCAGAAGACTCAAGATCTGCTGAAAAGCCACGATTATAGTCAAACATTACCCAATAACCATCGGCAAAGGCTCGGGTATTGAAATTATCATTATGAGACTCTTGAATATTAGTAGCCTGTTGCAACAAACGTTTTTCACCATCACTCAACAGTTGACGACTAGAACGATCAGCCGCCATTAGCCCTGCCCAGTTATCCTGATTGAGGCCGGCATTCATCGCATGATATTCCCAATCACCATACTCAGAGACAATATAAGGTTTATTGCTTTGCTGCTTGGTTTTCTTATTTTTCTTCTTACCCTTTTTATGCTTAGCGTGTTTTAGTCTGTGCTGACGTGCTTGTACATAAATATCATAACCATACTCCTTCCACCCTGCGGAGAAACACTGATCACTTGGACACTCTTCATGCACAGCCGCATTCAACTTATCGATAAATTTTTCGGTCATGCGAGACTCATTGAGGGAACACTCCCAAGCCAATACAGAAGGGTGATTACGATCGCGACGTATCATATCCCGGCAGGTTTTTATGACATGCTGGCGAAAAGCTTGGCTGTCGCTATAATATTGCCAGCCGAGAATATCATTGAGCACCAGTAGACCAAGTTCGTCGGCTGCGTCCATAAAAGCCGGGGACTGTGGGTAATGTGACAAGCGGACGAAATCAAAGCCAGCGGCTTTAATTTTAACGGCATCGCGATACTGAGCGTTGTCGGAAAGCGCGTAACCTATATATGGATATTCCTGATGACGGTTGACGCCACGCAAAAACATCTCTTTACCGTTAAGTTTGAAGCCATCTTTAGCTATTTCAAAGCGTCGAATACCAAGACGCGTCTGCTTTTTATCAACCACTTTCGCTTCGCTAACCACTTCAGTGACTAGTTGATACAGGTTAGGCTCGTTTGTTGACCAAAGTTTAGGTGTCGCAACTAGCATAGATTGTTGTACTTCAATGTCATGCCCTGCTGCTAAGCTAAGCGCCTTGGATGTTTGCTCTAATACTTTAGTTTCTTTGAAGTATAGTGTTTGCCTTAGTTTAAATTGCTGGTTTTCTTTACTGTCATTTTTAATGTGAGTTTTAATGGCAATTTCAGCTTCTTTACTGCTTACCCTTGGAAAGGAAGCATAAACGCCACCGCTGGCGACCTTGTCAGCAAACATTTCATCACTAATATGCAGTTGATTTTTTATCAACAAGAAAACATTGCGGTACAAACCACCATACATATTGAAATCAAGCCTAGTTAGCGGTTTAGGACCCGTAACCAGACTATCTCGGTTGTCTAACTTAACCACAATTTCATTCGGCTGATCAAAGCTTAAAACGCTGGAAAGGTCGATAACGAAGGGCAAATAACCCCCATGGTGCGTTATCATTTTTTTATTATTTACCCAGACCTCTGCCTTATTCATTGCCCCTTCAAAACGTAAAAAGGCTTTTTTTCCACGCCACTGGGGCTCAGCAGTAAAAGACTTTCGGTACCAGGCAAAACCTTGCCACTGATCGTGAGTAACTTTAGGTTCAATTCGGGTTGTATGAGGCAGTTCAACCTGCTCCCATGCGGCTCCCTCAATTGACGAAATGTCAAAATTCTCTGCACCTTTGTCAGCTACAGAGTCAACTCGATAGAACTGCCATTGCTTGTTGAAATTTAATGTAGTGGGAGAGTAGCTCTCCCCTAATTGCTGATTGGAGCAAACAGCAAACGAAACAGTAAGGCAGAGTAACGCCCATATAACTAGCGTTTTTATCATCGTTTTAAACCCTGCTATCAGAAAGTTGAAAGTGCACAGGCCGACAAGTTATCAAGCCTGTGTTGTTTTGTTATTTATTCTTCTTTTTTTTACTTTTAGCCTTACTCTTTAACATATCCAACATTCTGGTTACTGGGGTCATTGGAAACTCAGGGTGATCAACATGTGCTTTTGACATCAGGCCAGTCATCCGGCTAACTTGATCTGGATGTTGATCAGCGACATTATTTTCCTCACCGATATCAGCTTTCAGGTTATAGAGTTCAGGGGCTTTACCCTGAAATTTCACCAATTTCCAATCGCCTTCCCTAACCGCTTGAATAGGGCCTTGCTTTTCGTTAAATTCCCAGTAGAGATAATCATGTTGCTGCTGTTTTTCGGTATTACCTAGCAGTGTGGGAAGGTATGAAAGACCATCACTTTTTTGGCAGTTTTTAATCTGCGCTATAGCACAGCTGGTAGCCATCAGATCCCAAGAGGCGAACACGTGATCTGAGGTTGTTCCCGCTCGGATGGTTTCAGGCCACCAGGCAATAAATGGCGCTCTGATTCCCCCTTCATATAGATCTCTTTTACGGCCCCTAAAAGGTCCATTACTGTTGAAAAAATCTCTATCGAATTCATGGCCATGATCACTGGTAAATACTACTAAGGTATTTTCACTGAGTCCCTGCTCTTTTAAAGTATTTAATAGGCTACCTATATCTCTGTCCATACGAGACACCATACCGGCATAAGCAACATTTCCTTCACTATCGTTACGGTAATGTCCCTCGGTATTGAGTTTACGCTTAGGCCAGCCGAGGTTTTTATACGCCTCTTTAGAGTCATCAGGCACGGTAACCGCCAAATGAGGAATGGTATAGGCTAAATAAAGAAAAAATGGCTGTGTATTATCATTGTCTTTAATAAATGACAGCGCTTCTTGCGTTAAAATATCATGGGTGTAAGTACCTTTATTATTAAGATAATCATTACCTTTGATAATTGAAATATCATTATTCCGATACATCTTGTCCCAGTAATAATGGTGCGCTTCTACATGTTTTTTAAAACCATAGAAATAGTCAAAACCTTGCTGTAATGGCATCGCCGCATTTGAAGGGTCTTCTGCTTCGGCTAAACCCCATTTACCAATAGCCGCAGTGCGATAACCGGCTTGCTGTAAAACTTCGGCAACCGTGACATCTTCAGCTTTGAGATCAACTGGCTCACCGGTTCTTGTCCATTTAGGGTTACCACGAATAGGACTGTGTCCTGAATGTAAACCTGTCATTAAGCTTGCTCTTGATGGACCACACACGGGCGCCGCTGCATAATGCTGAGTAAAAAGCATACCTTGCTTAGCCATTTGGTCTAAGTAAGGTGTTTTTATTTTTTGCTGACCGTACGCGCCGATATCGCCATAACCCAAATCATCGGCCAAAATGTAAATAATGTTAGGCCTAGTGTTAGCATTGGAGTTATCCGCTGGTGCTAAATCAGCTGATGCCTGCGCATAACTGCTGGCCATGAGTAACAGGGACAAACATCCTGTCACCTTTTTAAATCTTTTCATTTGTTAATACCTTAATACCTTAAAATTTAATCTTGCTCCCTGATGACCAAGCGTGTGGCTAGTCATCAGGGCTGATTCAAATTAGTTATATTTTGTCAGTTTTTTTCTTCTTTTTATTTTTTTTAGCTGTCTTACCTGCGCATAATTTTTTATTCCTTTCTGCCGCAGATCTAATACTACAAATATCAAACGCTTTTAACACCGGTTGCCAGTCACCATTGGCATCTTTACTTAAGCCATGATCATTTGAATTTTCAATCCATTGGTCTAATTTTTTCACTAAACGCGCTTTGATTTTTTGATGAGCCGCTGAATCTGCTAAGTTATTAAGCTCCCAAGGATCATTTTCTAAATCGTAAAGCTGTTCACGTGGTTTAGTTTTTGCGAAAAAGGTAGCCTGATCTGCATTTAACTTACCCGCAGCGTGTAACTCTCTTAATAAAGGTAAAATCGGCCGAACTGTTGGTATATCGTAATAAGCCATACGTGCATCCCAAGGTACTTGCGGCATAAAGTTAGCGATATATTTATAACGTTTTTCAACCACTGTACGGCTGTTATCAACGATTTCGTCATGTCGATCACGGGCAGCAAAAATTTCCTCTTTTGCTTGGTAGTTGGAATTATTTAATAGTGGCTGTCCCTGCATATGGTCAGGCACTTGAATGCCGGCCAGATGTAAAATACTTGCGGTCAAGTCGATGCCATCAGTCATATCATTATTTATCTGATTAGCAGCTATACCAGGCCCAGCGACAATCAGTGGCACATGAATACCATCTTCAAACAAATAACTCTTGCCTCGTACCTGACAGCGACCGTTATCACCCATAAAAATGATAATGGTATTATCCAATACGCCTTTTTCTTTCAACTGCTGCTGCACTAAACCAATCTCATGATCAATATATTCAAGCGTGTCGTAATAGGTGGCAATATCAAGTCTAACTTCAGGGTGGTCCGGTAAATACGGCGGTACCTCAACGTCACTCAAAGCTACCGGATGTTTAGAGGCTTTACGTACTTGCTGCCAAGTATCGTCCATCGCTCGGTGAGTCATTTTGAGCTGAATTTGCATAAAAAATGGTTTACCGGCTTCAATTTTCTTTTTTCGATCGAAAACTGGATTTTTTTTGTCGGTTTTGAAATTAAGGTCAAGCTTCCTGCCTGCCGTATACACTAACTCGTTGCCCAGCAGCACCGAATAACCGGCCTGACGAAGGTAATGTGTCATCGGCTTTACATGCTCTGGTAAAACATTTTCCTTATCCCTGTGGTGATGTCCGCCCATACTAGTTTGATACATGCCCGTCATCAGTGAGGTACGACTGGTAGAGCAAATCGGTGAGTTAGTATAGAAACGATTAAATTGAATACCGTTTTTCGCGAGCTTGTCCAGATTAGGGGTCTGTAAACCTTTGGTGCCATAGCTGGGTAGATCAATGCCAATATCTTCTGCCATCAATAAAACAATATTTGGCTGCGCTGTTATTTTCTCTTGCGCTTTCACCTGCACTGATAATGCAATAAATACCAGTAACATCAATAGTATCAATAGATAATTGACAGTTTGGTTCCTTGGACTCTTCATTAACCGTTCTAACATTTCATACTCCAGTTAAGCTTGTTTGCTTATTGCTTATGCTTCATTGCTTTTATTGTTATTTCTTGCGCTTGCAAGCCTTCACCACGGACAGTGAAGACGATATCCCCAGCTTGATCTGTCGCTTGTAGTAAAACTAACACTTTACCCATAAAGGCTTTACGTGTTGGCACCTTGTGGGGATCCAAGTCGAGAATATCGCCATTTTCAACACCGATGAGGCGGGCCGGTCCGACAAGTTCAAACGTTAACTGGTTATCGGCATATGGCACAAAATTACCTTTGGCATCGACAATATCTATTTCCAGCTGAACAACATCACGTCGGTTGGCATTGATGACTGTTTTATCAGCCAAAATGGAAACACTCGCTGCTTTTCCTGCGCTACGCACTGTATGCTCGGTGATAACCTTACCGGTTGCATCCTTAGCAACGGCTTTTAACACGCCAGGCTGGTAAGGCACTAGCCAGACCAATTGCATATCGTCTGTCATTTGCTTTTCACCCAGAGACTGTCCATCTAAAAACAGTTCAACCGAGGCTTGGTTGGTATACACCACTATCGGTAGTACAACGCCCTCTTTGCCTGGGTGGGTCCAATGAGGCTCTAACCGAACCATAGGCTCACTAGACCACTGACTTTGATACAGATAATAAACCCCCTTAGGGAAGCCAGCTAAATCGAGTACACCAAAGTTGGCGGTACGTGCAGGCCAACCGAAAGACTCTCCCAGATAGTCATAGGCAGTCCAACGGAAGGTACCTAACAGATAAGGAAGATCACGTGCTTTTTTGATCTCATCTCTGATCGACATACGCACCAAAGAGTTATCAAAAGAAGAGCCATATTTAATATTATGCTCAGGAAATACCTCAGTTTCAGTTAAATCAGCGACCGGATAAACTTTGTCCTTTATCTTCTGCCATATTTTTTTTGCATCGCGTATTGTTTCCCAGGGGGCAGGGTTATCACGAGTACGATAGCGTGTTTTAGAGCGATAAACACCACGGGTATGCATGGTGTGGGTTATTTCTGTGCCAATCGTTGGTACATTCGGGTTTGCTTTGTGAAATTTCTCTATCGCGTTTTGGTATTCGCCATGACCGTTAAAACCAGCAATATCAAGATGACCACCGGCATAACCGCGACCTTGAGTAACCGGGCGGGTATTGTCGAGTTGTTCAACAAAGTCTTTAATAAGCTTTTGCTGATCAGGGGTATAGCCCCGCACTTCATTACCAATACTCCACATTATTACACTAGGGTGGTTGCGATCGCGACGAATAAAGTCCGAAAGATCACGCTGCCACCACTGTTCAAAATATAAACCATAGTCAAATTCAGCTTTTGGTGTCCACCAGCCATCAAATGCTTCATTCATAATGACAAAGCCCATTTCATCGGCCATATCATAAAATTCAGGTGCAAAAGGATTATGGGTGTTTCTAAGTGCATTTACCCCCATGGCTTTAAGCATGGTTAAACGACTACGTAAAATATCATCTGGCACGGCGGCGCCTACTGGCCCAGCATCGTGATGCATACTAGCACCTTGTAATATTAAGGTTTCTCCATTGAGTAAAAAGCCACGATCGACGGTAAATTCTATGCTGCGAATACCTGTCCGGCTATCTAAACTATCGAGCAAAACCTCATTTTGACTGATTTTACTACGCACGGTATAAAGGTTCGTGTCATGGGTTGACCAAAGTTTTGGATTGCTAATCTCTAATGCTTGCTGCGCACTGATAGTTTTTCCTGCTGGCAATATTAGCGCCGCGGTATCTGTGGCAACCACCTTCCCTAATGCATCTATAACTTCTGTGATTAGCTCAACTTTCTGATCTGTCTCTGTGGCATTGCTCACTTGTGTATCGACTTTTAAATCGGCATGTTTAGTGCTGACATTCTCACTACGTATCCAGGTGCCGTCTTTGGCAATAAAGACGGGGGAGGTAGTGGTTAACCATACGTGACGGTATATGCCTGAGCCAGTATACCAACGACCACTGGGGGCTTTGCTGTGATCAACGCGCACAGATATCACATTATCCCCAGCTTTAAGAAAGTCAGTGAGATCGTAAGCAAAACCAATATAACCATAGGGACGTTTACCCAGGAACTGGCCATTAACCCAGACTTCACTGTTCATATAGACGCCATCAAATTCAATCCGTACCTGTTTTCCGGCCCAGTCCTCGTTCCATGTTAGGTGTTTTCGGTACCAACCAATGCCTGTAGGTAGATAGCCCCCCATAATGCCGGCGGGATTATTTTCATCATATTCACCCTCTATGCTCCAGTCGTGGGGTAAATCTAGTTTGCGCCAGTGGCGATCATCAAAGTCGGTGTTTTTAGCCAAGCTCTCATCACCCAGATAAAACAACCAGTCAAAATCGATACTGACTCGCTCGCGTGCTCGGTCAGTGATACTTTTGTCGACATCTGCCATGCTACAGGCACAGAGAACAATTAATAATAAAGTCGCCAAAGCCGCCTTGATTCGCTGGTGCTGATCAAATATTTTACTCAGCATTCTACTTAGTCTTTTACTCAGTGAAGGTTTCATGATTTTGTCTTCCTATTTTTCTTGGCTGCTTTGTCCATCTTGGTTTTATTTTTCACCTTTTTGCTATTAAAACTGCTGGGAGCTGTATTGTTTTTAGACCATTGCTGATACTTGGCCTTGAGTCGGTTAACTATTTCAGGGTGCTTTGATGCCAAATTAATGCTCTCGCCCGGGTCTTTATCTAAATCATATAAAAATTCACCAAGGTCCAATTCGACATGCTGCTTGACCGCATAGATATCATCTTTGGCCCAGTGATATTTCCACTTCCCTTCCCTAACAGCGACTTCATGGCCGGTATCCCAAAATAACAGTTCATGGGAAAGTTGCGGCGCCTGACCGTTTAACAAGGGGCTTAAGTCAAGACCATCAATAGTTGACGGCGCCTTAATACCCGCAGCTTGTAAAATAGTAGGGTACAAATCCATGGCACTGACAACATTTTCTAGCACCTTAGCCTCTGGATATTTATCAGGCCAATTGACGATCATAGGTACCCGAATTCCACCTTCATATAAGGTATACTTACTGCCTCGTAGTGGACCGTTATTCGCATAAATTGGCGTAGATCCACCATTATCACCGATATAGATAACGAGAGTATTTTCTGCCAGTCCCTGCTCTTTCAGAGTCGCCATAATACGACCAATTTCTTTATCAAGATAAGATAGTTGTCCTAAGTAGTAGGCTCGCCCCTCTGGGTTATTGGGATAACGTCCATTTCTGTACCAATCCGCGTAACTTTCTACTTCTGGTCGCCAGTCATGAATACCCTTAAGCCCCATATCATCTAAATACTTTTGCGGTAACTGATGGGTGAAGTTATGAATGGCATTAAATGATACCTGTAAGAAAAACGGCTGGTCAGTGGACTGCTTTTGATGATCCTGCAGAAAATTTGTTGCCTGTTCACCGATAAGCTCAGTAGAAAATCCCTCTTGGTCAACAAGCTCCTCATTTATCCATACCGGACCATTTGCCAACCCTTGACCAAATCCTTTTACAGCTTTCTGATTTTTCTTAGCGACTTTTTTCACCCGCTCTTTGTATTTAGCTTCTGCGTCGGCATTATGAATTAAATAATGTTTACGACCACCGGAGAAACCATATAGGCTATCAAATCCGTGGCGCAGCGGAAAATTACGGTGGCTGGCTGAGAGATCCGAACCATAATGCCACTTACCGATATAACCCGTGTTATAACCATTATTTTTCAACTGTTCAGGTAGGGTTACAAACGCTGCATTTTTAAGGCCGTCTCCCCCATACCAATATCCACCAAATCGTTGGGTATAGGAGCCGGTGATCAAACCTGCCCTAGAGGTATTACAGATAGGAGAAGTAGCGTATGCCTGGGTAAAACGTAAACCGCTACTTGCCAAGGCATCAAGATTTGGCGTTTTAACATCATTGGCATACCCTGTAACCCCCATATCGGCATAACCATGATCGTCACCTACGATCAATAAAATATTGGGCTGCTCTTTAGCATTAACAAAAGATACCTGACCCCAAAGTACTAAAATGGACAAGCAACCTATTAACTGTTTTTTTACCAACATAAACTTTTCCTACTTTTTAAATACTGACATCAAATAGCTAAGTTCAACGCACTAGAGCTGCAATACCTGATGTAAAATTAGGGTTAACACCGTGAAATTTCTTCCACAGATTGAGTTATGCGAGTTAGTTTGACCTAAGAAGGTCGTAGAAAGATATCGAAAGCAACGCAAATTGTCGCAAGATGTAACGAGTGTGATGCAATATGAGATATTTTATGAAATATTTTGGCGATAACAACTTGTTATGTTATTTAGCAGTTTCAAGAAAATATAAGTTGAACATGACGAAACATATTCTTATTGTGGACGATCATCCAGAAATTCGTGATTGCTTAGAAAGCTATTTGAAGCAACATGCCTTCAAAATTAACCAAGCCGATGGTGGTGAGAAAATGCGCTCAGTTTTAGTCGCCTAGCAAATAGACTTAGTGCTACTAGATGTGATGATGCCTGATAAAGATGGTTTGACTCTATGCAAGTATTTGCAAGATATTCAAGGTCCTGAGGTGATTATGTTAACGGCAATGGACCACTCTACCGACTGTGTTGTTGGCCTAGAGATGGGCGCCGATGATTATGTTACTAAGCCTTTTATTCCCCGGGTATTATTGGCTCGCATTGAATCGTCACGAAGTCGTGACACTGGCGGCATTGGCTTAGGCCTATCTATCGTGCAACAAAATATTAATAATTATGGCGGTAAAATAGCGAGTGCGTAACCCCTATACTGACCGAATTATATTCTGGAGCTTAAAACTCACTCTAAATCGATACAGACCTTTACCAATATGCGCTGTATGTAAGTTGTATTAAATATAGTAAAAACACCTAATTATGGGATAAGGCTATCAATATTATTTGTATTCTAGGATTAATCCCCACTGAATTTGATAAAGCCTTAAGCATTAACAGTAAAACTACGTAACTTTTTGAAAGTTAAAGGTAAAAAATGATTTATTCAGTCAGCGCTGCCTTTGATAGCTGGCAAGCAGCACGTAATAGATATGATACCGTTTACCAGTCATACCTTACACAGTCAGATATTGCAGAAGCTAGTTATCTAGTTTTACGTTAAACAACCTTCTAAAGGTAATCTTGAAAGCTATGAGTATGCAAGGCAAACTGCGAGTTTATTATTCGTAGAAGTGACAGAAGCTCAAGCAGGCTTAGAAAATGAGTATGGTTTGTTGGATGATTTAGGAGTAGCTGACACACCACATTAATAATAATGATCATGTTATCAAGCCCAGTTTAATAGCTGGTTTTTTTTATGCCTAAAATGTACTAACTTTAGGTATTAAAAAGGGACACTAACGTGCTGCCACAAATCTGTAACACACTAATTCAAAGGAAAATAACTAACGTTAAATTAAAGTACCCTGCATTGTACCCTTGAGATACTAACGTTATATAATAACTGGATTGTTTCCAACAAATTTAATATAATTTTTAAAGTTTCAATAGTTATAACTGGCTTTATTTTATCAAACATAGCATGAAAAAATCAGCTTTTGGCTTAACAAGCCTATAGTTTAAAAGATAAAAATTCGAACAATTAACTCTTGGTGAACGTTAATTTCTTCACATTGCAGGTGTTATTTTTTGAATGGAATTAAGTACCAAGCATCAAAAGCGGACATTGAACCATCTAAGGCTATATAAATTTAGAAGTAAAACTCTAACTCGCTTTCGCCCCATTGCGCCTTAGAAAACTAAACATGTATGATTAAATCAGTAATGTTCGCTTCCTCATGACAGCACTTCAAACCGATAAGCTCTTTACTCCATTATTTCAGAGTTTCGCAATGGCAAACATAAAGCCCGAATATTACTATTCAGGCTTTATTTTAAATGATTAGAGCTGTGTAAAAATAGAGTTTAAATTCTATTTTTTACATCATACCGCCCATGCCGCCCATACCACCCATGCCGCCCATATCAGGCATAGCAGAAGATGACTCTTGAGGAGCATCAGTGATCATAGCTTCAGTAGTTAACATCAAGCCAGCAATTGATGCAGCAAACTGTAAGGCATTACGTGTTACTTTAGTTGGGTCTAAAATACCCATCTCGATCATATCACCGTAAGTGCTGTTACCAGCATTGTAACCGAAGTTACCTGTACCATTACGTACTTCGTTAAGTACTACTGATGGCTCATCACCACAGTTAGCAACGATTTGACGAAGTGGCGCTTCCATAGCGCGGATAGCAACGTTAATGCCGTGAGTTTGGTCTTCGTTAGCACCTTCTAAATCTTTAATCGCTATCGCTGCACGAACTAAGGCAACACCACCACCGGCAACAACACCTTCTTCTACTGCAGCACGCGTTGCATGCAATGCATCTTCAACACGGAACTTCTTCTCTTTCATTTCCATTTCAGTAGCCGCGCCGATTTTAATTACCGCAACACCACCAGCTAATTTAGCTAAACGCTCTTGTAATTTTTCTTTATCATAATCTGAAGATGAATCTTCAATTTGACCACGAATTTGGCTAACACGTGCTTTAATATCGGCTTCTTCACCAATACCATCAATAATGATGGTGGTATCTTTAGAGATAACGATACGTTTGGCTTGACCTAAATCTTCTAACGTTGTTTTCTCAAGCTCCATACCTATTTCTTCAGAAATTACCGTACCGCCCGTTAAGGTGGCAACATCTTGCAACATAGATTTACGACGGTCGCCAAAACCTGGTGCTTTAACCGCAGCAACTTTAACAATACCGCGCATGTTGTTCACTACTAAAGTAGCTAAGGCTTCGCCTTCAACATCTTCAGCAATAATTAATAATGGTTTGCCTGATTTAGCAACGCCTTCAAGCGTCGTTAATAATTCACGAATGTTAGATATTTTCTTATCAACTAAAAGAATGAAAGGGTTTTCTAATTCAACACTGCCATTTTCTTGGTTGTTAATAAAATAAGGAGATAAGTAACCACGGTCGAATTGCATACCTTCAACAACGTCTAATTCGTCAGTTAAGGCTTGACCTTCTTCAACCGTAATAACACCTTCAGTGCCAACTTTATCCATTGCGGTAGCAATGATTTTACCAACAGTTTCATCTGAGTTAGCAGAAATAGTACCTACTTGCTCAATCGCTTTGTTGTCAGTTACTGGCGTAGAGATTTCTTGCAATGCGGCAACAGCAGCGATAACGGCTTTGTCGATACCACGTTTAAGATCCATTGGATTCATACCGGCAGCAATAGATTTTAAACCTTCGCTAACAATGGCTTGTGCTAAAACAGTTGCAGTAGTTGTACCGTCACCCGCTTCGTCATTAGCTTTAGAAGCAACTTCTTTAAGCATTTGCGCGCCCATGTTTTCGAATTTATCTTCTAATTCAATTTCTTTTGCAACGGTAACACCATCTTTAGTGATTGTTGGACCACCAAAAGATTTATCAAGTACAACATTACGGCCTTTAGGACCAAGGGTTACTTTTACCGCGTCTGCCAATATATTTACACCACGTAGCATTTTTGCACGTGCATCATTACCAAATAAAACGTCTTTTGAAGCCATGTTATTTATTCCTATAATTTTTGTTTATTGACACTGTTTTTAAAAACAATGCTAAGTCTATTTATTCATTAAGGCTTTACTTTAAGCTAGGCAGCTTAAAAGCAAAGGTCGCTCTTTTACATCCATGTAATTGCGACATTAGTATGTCCTATACGTCAAAAAGCGCGGAGCTTACGCTAGTAAGTGAGCACTTTTGATGCCGCTGCTTTCCTTTAGATAAGATGAAGTAGCGACATAAAATTTCGGTGACTATTCTACGATTGCTAAAATGTCTGATTCAGAAAGGATTAAAACTTCTTCACCATCAATTTTTTCTGTTTTAACGCCGTAACCTTCAGAGAAGATCACTTGGTCGCCAACTTTAACGTCTAAAGCACGCACTTCGCCGTTTTCTAAAATACGACCATTACCTACAGCAATAACTTCACCGCGAGTAGATTTTTCTGCAGCGCTGCCTGTTAATACAATACCGCCAGCTGATTTTGTTTCTGCATCTTTACGTTTTACGATAACGCGATCGTGTAGTGGGCGAATAGCCATTTTTTTCTCCAAAAATGATTCTGTTTGTATGAGGTAGTGATTAAATAAGTAATAAGCATTTATCACCAATCTTTGTTGCTAATAGAAATGGGGATAAAAAAAGCCGACACAAGGTCAGCTTTAAATATTTTTTATACTTTTCCCCTTACTTTATCTTTAGTCTTTACGCTTGAACTCACCTTCTAAAGTTTCACCTTGATGATGTGACAGTGATTCATGAGATGAAAATTTTGACGACGTGAAGGGCTCAGTGGTATTTTCATGTTGATATACATTGCCGGAAGCACCCTGTTGAAACGAAGCCCCTGCGCCAAACTGATTAACCTTAATATGCTTTTGTACTTTATTGGCTATCGCTGTACGTACATTAGGTACCAATAGCAACAAACCGAAAATATCGGTAACAAAACCTGGCGTAACTAACAATACACCCGCGACAAGTATCATTAAACCGGTGACTATTTCACCAGAGGGCATTTCACCTTGAGCCATTTTAGTTTGCACTGACTGCAACGTAGCTAAGCCTTGTTGACGGACATATTTAGCCCCGAGCCATGCGCTCAAAATAACGATAGCCACTGTTGGCCAAATTCCAAGTAGTGCGCCTACTTGCATAATCACCGTAATTTCGATGATAGGAATGATGATAAAAAGTACAAATAATAGTTGAAACATAATGATTCCTTATTTTCTATGAAACTTATATTGGGCCAATCAGGTCTTTTTCAATGACTGGTGATAGGTAGCCATAAAGGAGCCCATATAAAGCCTAAATTTTACTTAATACTCAGGGTATACTATCAACAAGATTACTAGTGATAGGTAACAAAAATGTATCAATTAGTGTTAACAACCTGCCCAGATGAAATGGTGGCACAAAATATTGCCAAGCAGTTAGTTATCGAAAAATTAGCTGCCTGTGTAAACATTGTACCTAATATAACCTCAATATATAGTTGGCAGGGCGAATTACACTGCGACAATGAAGTGCAATTATTGATTAAAACTGATGAAAATAAATTCGCTGCCTTAAATGAACGAATTAACCAATTACACCCCTATGACGTGGTGGAAGTTATTGCTTTGAATATCCAGCAAGGCGATAAGCATTATTTAAACTGGATCACCAATTCTTTGAAGTAGGCTTAATGAAAAATTTACTTTCCCTATGCTTAATAATGTTAACACTCTTTACTTTTTTTCCTGCTTCGGCACAAGAGAAGCAATCGATTTTTGATATATCTAACACCAGCTTATTTAGTAATGATGATGAATTTCTAAAAGTTGAGCAAGCATTCAGTTTTAACTTTTATCAGCAAAATAATCAGTTAGAAATTAGCTTTGATATTGCTCCTGGCTATTACCTTTACCGTCATCAATTTAAGTTTAAAGGTAAAAACATCAACTTTACCCCGGTTGAACTACCTGTAGGCATAGACCATGAAGATGAATTTTTTGGTATTCAGAAAGTATTTACTGAGCACTTAAGCTTCATCATAAATCTAGAACAGGTCTCAAATGATGGCAGTATCAAAATCACCTACCAAGGATGTGCTGAAAAAGGCCTATGTTATCCGCCTACCAGTAAGGTAGTCGAACTAAGTAACATCACTGTAGTTCAAGTTTCCTCAGCTAACACCTCAGTTAAGTCACCCTTATTTAGCGCCAGTGAAAATGATAATAACCTGTTACAACAAGGAATAATGCAAAAAAGTGAACAACATCAACTTGCCGATATGCTTAAGCAAGAGAGTTTGTTATTAACACTGATTGCTTTTTTTGTCGGTGGCTTATTGTTGTCATTCACGCCCTGTGTTTTCCCTATGTACCCCATTTTAACAGGCATTATTGTTGGCCAAAGTAAGAACGGCGAGCCCTTAACGACGAAGAAAGCCTTTACCTTGTCTTTTGTTTACGTACAAGGCATGGCGGTTACTTATACATTGCTTGGTATTGTCGTTGCGTTAGCAGGAGCCAAGTTTCAAGCGGTATTTCAACACCCTATCGTACTGATCAGTTTAAGTGTTTTATTTATTTTCTTAGCCCTATCTATGTTTGGACTGTTTAATTTAGCCTTGCCTGCTAGCTGGCAAAATAAGCTCAATGCTATGAGCAACCAGCAAAAAGGTGGTTCATATGCAGGTGTATTAATGATGGGTGTTATCTCAGGGTTAGTCGCCTCACCTTGTACTACAGCACCATTAACAGGGGCATTGTTGTATATATCACAAACTGGCGATGTTGTTTTGGGCGCCTCGGCTTTATATGCGTTAAGTTTAGGCATGGGTTTACCCTTGTTAGTACTGGGTAGTTCGGGCGGTAAACTATTACCGAAAGCGGGTGCTTGGATGAATATAATTAAGAATATCTTTGGCTTACTATTGTTAGCCGTACCTATATTTTTACTCGAGCGTTTTATCCCTGAAGTTGCTAGCCAAGCACTATGGGCATTATTGATATTAGCCAGTGCTAGTTATTTCTATGTCGCCAACCAAAACCATGCAGCAATACAAAAGAGTCAACAAGAAAAAGGCTTTTGGTTCGGCTTGCGCTCTTTGGTTATTTTCTTGATGTTATTTTTTGGTGCAAATATGGCCTACCAATTAGTATTCCCAAACAGTAATACTATTATCTCTAGCGAGCAACATGCTAGTTTTAAACAAGTAACGTCTTTAGCGCAATTAGAAAATGAAGTTAGCAATGCCAATATTCAGGGCAAAACAGTGATGGTAGATTTATATGCTGATTGGTGCATTGCGTGTAAGGAATTTGAGAAATACACTTTTGTCGATGCTCAAGTACAGCAAGCATTGAGTAATAGTGTCTGGTTACAAATCGATATGACGGACTTTGATTCACCCGACAATGCCGAGCTTGTACAGCATTATACTATTTTAGGCTTACCCTCAATTTTGTTTTTTGATTTACAAGGTAATGAATTGACCAAGCAACGTATCACTGGTTTTGTGGGCGCTAATGAGTTTAGCGCTCATGTTCAAGCAATATTTAAATAGCCCCTCAACTATTAGATTTAGCGCAATCAGTACTAACTGAGTTTGACCAAAGTTAGTTAGTACTGATTTTGAGCAAAGTTAGTTAGTACTGATTTTTCTGCGGATAAGTCTTCTCTCCACTGTTAGCGCCCCCCCCCCATACTCCCTTGTCATTTACTTATCTACTAGGATGGCTTGCCTTTTCATAGGCGGAATTCAGTAATAGTATTATTGGATGATCTCGCAATAATTTTCAGTCAGACAAAATTAAAAAGTACAGAAAATTCACATAAAGTCGTTCAAAATCTCTTAAAATCCATTAGAACCGCCTTAAAGTCACTTAAAATCAACTAGGTAATAGCTAAACAGCAGTAAGTCCTTGCAGAAGTAGCCAAAATCAACAAAAAACAATTAATCCATTGCTCCATCAAGAGGTTTGACCAGTACTTGGTAGCTATATTCTGCGAAAAAGCAGTTATTATCGCCAATAACAAAAAAAATGATAAATCCCATCTTTTTTAGTTCACAGCAAGGCTGTTTTGTGTAATTATTAGCACCAATATTATTTTAACGGTGTTTTAGCAGAAGATGAGCGCAAAGTTTACAGTTTTAGTGTTAAATGGCCCTAACTTAAATATGTTGGGTAAACGTGAGCCTACCATTTACGGTAAGCAAAGCTTAGCTGACATTATTACTGAGTTGAGCCAACAAGCTGCCGATAAGCATATTGAACTAAAGCATCTGCAAACAAATGCCGAGCATGAGTTAATCGATGCCATTCACCAAGGTTACCAGCAGGTCGATTTCATTATCATTAATCCTGCTGCGTTTACCCACACCAGTGTAGCGATAAGAGATGCTTTACTTTCTGTTGCCATACCTTTTATCGAAATACACTTATCAAATGTACATGCGCGTGAAGAGTTCAGAAAGCATTCTTATTTATCCGATATCGCCACAGGCGTAATCTGTGGATTTGGTGCCCAAGGCTATAGTTTTGCATTAGATGCTGCACATACCTACTTAACAAAAGCGCAAATTGATACACAAAAGTAACAAACCCTAACGGTTAATGACCTGTCATTACCCTATATTTTTAAATAATGAATTTAGTAACCCAAATAATTAAGGTGTCCCAATGGATATTCGCAAAATAAAAAAACTTATCGAACTAGTTCAAGAGTCTGGTATCAACGAACTAGAGATCTCTGAAGGTGAAGAATCAGTACGTATTTGTCGTGGTGTTGTTGCAGTGGCCCCAGTAATGCAAGCGGCTCCTGTAGCGGCTCCTGTTGCCCCGGTTGCAGCGACTCCTGCTGAAGTCGCGGCTCCAGCACCTACTGGTCATATCGTTCGTTCTCCTATGGTTGGTACTTACTATGCTTCGGCTTCACCTGATTCTCCAGCATTTGCTGAAGTTGGTAAACACGTAAATGCTGGCGATACATTATGTATTGTTGAAGCAATGAAAATGATGAATCAAATTGAAGCTGACAAGTCTGGCGTTATTAAAGAAATTTTAGCGCAAAATGAAGACGCTATCGAATTTGACCAACCGCTATTCATCATTGAATAACCCGCCACTTATCTTAAATAAAAGATTTCAAACATTAAGGGTTATTCCATGTTAGATAAAGTTGTTATCGCCAACCGTGGCGAAATTGCCTTAAGAATATTACGTGCTTGTAAAGAGCTTGGTATTAAAACGGTAGCCGTTCATTCAACGGCTGATAAAAACCTAAAACACGTTTTATTAGCCGATGAAACCATCTGTATTGGTAAAGCACCTGCGCCTGATAGTTACCTTAATATTCCGGCCATCATTACTGCTGCAGAAGTAACTAATGCCGTAGCGATTCACCCTGGTTATGGTTTTTTAGCAGAAAATGCTGATTTTGCTGAACAAGTTGAAAACTCTGGTTTTGTCTTTATTGGTCCAAAAGCTGAAAGCATCCGTATTATGGGTGATAAAGTTCAAGCAATTAAATCAATGAAAGCAGCAGGTGTACCTTGTGTACCTGGCTCAGATGGTCCATTGACTGAAGATGAAGCGAAAAATAAAGCTCACGCCAAACGCATAGGTTACCCGGTAATCATTAAAGCGGCTGGTGGTGGTGGTGGCCGTGGTATGCGCGTAGTGCGCACGGAAAAAGAATTGGTCGAGTCTATTGCCTTAACCAAAAAAGAAGCCGGCACTATTTTCAAAAATGATATGGTTTACATGGAGAAATTCCTCGAAAATCCACGTCATGTTGAAATTCAAATCCTTGCTGATGGTCAAGGCGGCGCAATTCACTTAGGTGAACGTGACTGTTCAATGCAACGTCGTCATCAAAAAGTGGTTGAAGAAGCACCTGCACCTGGTATTACCCCTGAAATGCGCGCCAAAATTGGTGAGCGTTGCTGTAATGCTTGTCTCGACATTAATTATCGCGGTGCTGGTACTTTTGAATTCTTATATGAAAATGGTGAATTCTACTTCATTGAAATGAATACTCGTATTCAGGTTGAGCATCCAGTCACTGAGATGATCACCGGTGTTGATTTGATCAAAGAGCAACTTCGTATTGCCGCTGGTCAACCGCTTTCATATACCCAAGACGATATTAAAATTTCTGGACACTCAATTGAGTGTCGTATTAATGCTGAAGACCCACGTACTTTTATCCCGTCTCCGGGTAAAATCACCCGTTTCCACCCACCTGGTGGTTTAGGCGTGCGTTGGGATTCTCATATTTATGCGGATTACTCAGTGCCACCACATTATGACTCTATGATTGGCAAGCTAATCACTTGGGGTGATAACCGTGATGTCGCTATTGCGCGTATGCGTAATGCTTTAGCTGAACTAGTGATTGATGGTATTAAAACTAACATTACTTTGCATCAAGATATTTTAAATGATCAAGGTTTTGTTAATGGTGGTGCTAACATTCACTACTTAGAGCACAAGTTAGCTGAACTTGATTAGTTTTTGTTAGAAACTAACATTGCTCACCTCTATACCCAAACTACATGAAGATGTAGGTTTCAGCTGGAATTAAAAACGCCTTTAGGCAAGGTATTGATTGAAGAGAATGGTTGTTCCATTGTCGAAATCAATAACGCAGCATAAAGCGTTTTTAAACCAACCCTGCGGGGATTCTTGAGAAAATCATGCTCTTCGTTACCTCCATTTTTAAGGACGCTGCATGGATGCTGCTTAATAGAGAATGCAGGAGCATATTCTCCTGAATAACCATTAATAAAAGAAGGCGCCTTGATCATGAATTGCTCAAGTGTCCTGAAACACACAGCTTCAAGTAGCTTGGGTATAAACATCTTGTCTGTTTGAGTTAGCATACCTATTAAAAGCTCTGCATTCGCAGAGCTTTTTTGTTATTCTAGCCCGATAAAACTAAGTAATCCTTCCACTTATTTCGAGTTAAAAAGTAATGTCAGACTCCCATAAAAAACCGATCGCCCCTGCCGATGATGATTGTTGTGGCGGTGGCTCTTGTAACCCTTGTGTTTGGGATCACTATTATGCCGAATTGCAAAAATGGCGTATTGAAGAAGCTAAACGAAGAGAGCAAGTCGAAGCAGATAAAAACTCAAAGTAACCGCTTTGCTTTAGCCAATAAAAAAGCCAGTAAAAAAGCCAGTAACACGAAAGTATTACTGGCTTTTTACTTTTATCTACTTTCAATAAGAGATACTGCTAAGCTAGATTTTATGACACTTTAGCAATACGTTTGGCAAAAACATTGGCTTTATTAAAGCCAATACTGGATTTCCTTGCTAGTTTGGTAAACATCAAATAACACCAAGGAACCAGATATAAACTGGTCACTGTTGAGAAGGTTAAGCCACCAATAATCGCGATAGCTAGCGGTGCGTAAGAGGGGCCATCACCGCCAATTTGTGTTGAGCCTAGCGCCAGTGGCACCATACCCAGTACGGTTGTCGCTACGGTCATTAATACTGGGCGAAGTCGAGTAATACAAATATCCGCGATCACTGTCTCCAATTCTTCAATTTTGGGTGACATCTGATTGATTTGATCAATAAGCACAATACCATTATTGACCACTATACCCATTAATATCAAAATCCCAATCATGCCCATCACCGACATACTGCTACCGGTAAGTAGGAAAAACCAAAAGACACCCACAATGGAATACAGAATAGAGCTAATGATTGCCGCGGGTAACAATAGCGACTCAAATAAAGCCGCCATCACGATATAAATCATCGCTAGAGCCAACAGCATATTCACCAGCATAATATTTTGCTCTTGTTGCTGACGATTAAAGCCACGCCCTAATTTCCAAGTGTAACCCGGTGGTAAGCTCAACGTTTCCATCGCTTGTTCAATACGCTCTTTCGCTTGCTCCATCGTTATATCATTCATGTTTGCCCCTATGGTCAAGGCTGTTTGTCGCTCTTCACGATAAATTGCCGATAACCTTGGCTGAACATGAAATTTAGCGACACTTTCCAAACTAATACTTTGGCCATTGATCTCAGTGATCGGTAATTTTTTCAATCGATCTAACGAGTACTTCAACCTTTCATCGTACAGTAAGCGAATATTAACTTCGCCATTGGGATCATGACGAAAACTCCGTAATTCAAGCCCTCTCAATGCTGTACCGACGATTTGGGCCACTTGGCGAGAATCAAGTCCTAACTGATTGGCTTTAAAACGGTCTATTACTACCACCATTTCTTTTTGATG
The DNA here is from genome assembly GCF_000378625.1 of Colwellia piezophila ATCC BAA-637. Taxonomy (GTDB): domain Bacteria; phylum Pseudomonadota; class Gammaproteobacteria; order Enterobacterales; family Alteromonadaceae; genus Colwellia; species Colwellia piezophila. Next base: position 227,839 of record NZ_KB905161.1, read on the forward strand.
TTGAGAGACATCACTTTTGACATCCGTTAAACCATCAATATGGGCAAGAACCGGCACAATTTGCTCAGAAAGTGTCATCAACATTTCTGTTGAAGCGCCCAATAAGGTCAGACTAACACCACCACTTTTAGCACTTTGCCAACCAAAGTCGGGTTTCGCTTCAGCAAATACCGGCAGATTTTTTCGAATACGTTCTTTTAATTCATTCATGGAAATATCGCGACTTTCTTTCAGTAACAAAGTAGACGATGCACGTTCTCCACTGTAGTAGCTATAAACCGACTCAATATAAAACTCTTCTTTGTTTTTATATAAGTAGTCTTCCATGCGATTGACCATGGCCTCAACATGTTCAACAGGAAACTGGCCTTCAACGTGATAGCGCATAAACAACCGCGTACCATCTTGATTGTCATTATTATCTGAGGTAATAACTCCCATAGGAATAGCTGAACTTGCTAAGATCAACAAAGCGACAAAGCCGGTGATTTTTGGATGAGCTAATACCCATGAAAGACTTTTCTTGTAACGCATACTGCCCTGTTGAGGCATCACACCATCTTCTTTATTAGCCAGTTCTTTTGCTTTGGCCTTGCTAGGTTTTGCCGCAAGGCTCTCCAGTGACATTTTACTTAATAATAGCGGCAGTAAGGTTTTAGCGATTAATAACGAGGCCGCCAATGAAATACAAATAGCAATAGCAACATGCTCTAAGAAAACAGTCAGCTGTACCTTTTCGCCAATGATATTAGGCAAGAACACGATCATAGTCGTTAACGTACCGGTCATTACCGCTAGTGATACATTATCAACTCCTTTTAATATATTATTAATCTTTTCTTGCTTGGTACTTGCAGGGTTATTCCGGTGTTCTGCAGCAATGGACTCAGTGATAACGACCGAGTTATCCACTAACATACCTACCGCTAAGAGTAAGCCCATCATGGAGAGGATATTGAGTGAGTAACCTAAAAAGTACATTACCGCTAAGGTGATACAAATGGAGAAAGGCACAGAAGCGACCACTAAAATAGTGGCGGTAGTGTTGCGCAGAAAAAGAAAGAGCACGATAAATGACAATGTCGCGCCAATACCACCAGCCATCAATAAATCGGATAAGGAATCTGTCACTCCTTTTGCCTGATCTTCCATCATAAAGATGTTGATACCACTAAACTGCGAGCTATTCGATATTTCATCAACAGCAGCAACCACTCGGCCAGCAACATCCACTAAGTTAGCACTAGACTCTTTAAATATATTCACGCCAATAGCGTAACTTCTATCTAAATGTCGACCATCTCGCCTTTCAGGTTGTTCAAATAACACTTGCGCTATATCGCCAAGGTAAACATTATCTTTAACCATCAGCGCTCTAATATCATTTAGCTCAGTAAACTCTCCTTTAGGGCTAATGCGAATAGTATTGGTCGCTGACTTTAATGAACCGGCATTAATGGTAAAATTATGCGCTTGTAGTAATTTGGTTAACTGGAGAATATCAACATTATGACTTGCTACTCGTTCACTTAATAAACGGATAGATATTTGCCTTTGGTCAACGCCATAAAGTTCAACTTTTGATACCCCTTGCATACGCTCAAGTGGTTTTTTCAAATAATTATTTAGTAGTTGAAAACTATTTTGTAATTCACGCTCACTAGATATACGCAGCGTTAAAATAGGCATATCAGCGGTTGAAAATTGATAAACAAAAACCCGCTGTAAATCTTCCGGTAGCAAGTGGCGAATCGCATCGATTTTTTCTCGCGCTTCTATCGCTTTCCCCGTTAAACTACTTTCCCATTCAACTTCAATGCCTATTTCTGCGCCATGCTCTGTTGAGGTAGAAGTTAGTCGCTGTATTCCCCCCATCGTAGCAAGTGCTTCTTCAAGCGGTTTGGTCACTAAGCGCTCAACTTCTGCGGGCGTTGATGCTTGGTATGGCGCACTTATCATCATTTCAGGGATGTCGATACCTGGCCACTTTTCTAGGGGCAGTAGTTGAGTCGAGGCTAGGCCCATCATCAACATAGTTAAACAAAGCATAAATGTAGTTACTGGCTTTTTAAGCGCCAGCGCAGTTAAGTTAAACTTGCTATTAGACATTTTGAGGCTCCGCTAATGAGTTTATTCCAGACTCTTTGTTCACGTTAAAACCTTCAGTATTTTCAACGTCTTCAACCTCTAGCGAGCTAAACTTTTTATGGTCAAACAACTGATAAAGTACCGGTAAAACGATTAAGGTTAATAACGTTGAGCAAATTAAACCGCTGATGACCGTAACTGCCATAGGGACTCTAAGTTCAGACCCCTCCCCCACTCCTAATGCCATGGGAAGTAAGCCAAGAGCCGTAGTCAATGTGGTCATTATGATAGGACGTAAGCGCGACTTCGCGGCTTGCTTTATAGACGTCATTTTATCCAAGCCCTGGGCACGCAATTGGTTAATTCTATCCAAGAGCACAATGGCATTATTCACCACAATACCCGCTAACATGATCAAACCGATAAAGACGATGACACTGATATTAATGCCACATAAATATAAGCCATAGATTGAGCCCACTGCGGCTAACGGTACACTGAACAAAATTAATAATGGCTGTAATAACGACTCAAACTGAGATGCCATCACCAAGTACACTAAAAATACTGCCAAAGTTAAGGCCATCAACATAGAGGTAAATGACTGTTGCATCTCTTCACTTTGGCCACCAAAAGTTGGTATGACGGTTAACGGCAGTTTTAATTGCTTGATTAACTCATTAGCCCTAACTAAGGCGCTATTTTGATCGCCCATGGCAATATTTGCGCTAATAACGGCAACACGCTGCTGGTTAATACGATTAATCTGCGCCGGCCCAACTGTCTCAACAATATTACTGATACTTTCTAGTGTGATGGGAAATTCATCATTTGGGTTAACAACAAGCTCTCTTAAATCTCCAATAGAGTCTCGTTGTTTCTCATCGCTACGTACTAATATATCTATCTTGCGATCAAGTAAGGTATATTTACTGGCTATATTGCCGCCAATTTTAACCGCTACAAGTCGGGCGATATCCGGGGAGTTTAAACCTAACTGGGCAATTTTTCTCTGGTTGAAATGTATAGCTAACTCAGGCTGACCTTGACGTTGGCTGTTCGCTACGTCAACAAACTGTGTATCTTGCTGCATCAATTTTGTTAAGCGTTTGCTGTAGGTTGTTAATAAGCTTAAGTCATAACTTGCCAATTCAATACTGATTGGTTTACTAAAAGTGAACAGCTCAGGTTGATTTAATTGCGTGGTCGCACCAACAAGCTTTCGCGTGTATTGACGAATATCAGCCATGACTTGCGCTTCATTTTGGCTGTCATGCAGCATAATTTGCAACCTAGCTTGGTGTTCGCCGCCTTTATCAGCATTGCTGGTCATCAAGCTACCTCGCCCTGTTAATGAGTAGGTGCTTTTAATACGTTTATCATTTTGTAATTGTTGGGCGATTTTATTAATGGTGTCATCAGTTACGGCCAGTGGTGTACCTGGGGCAAGTTCAAGCTCAAGGTAAAACTCGCCTTGTGCTAGCGGCGGTAATAATTCCACGCCAATTTTAGGTAAGATGAAAAAGGCAGAGCCGGCAAAGGTCAAGCTTATCAATAAGGTGCTAATGCTATGCCGCAAGGATAGCGATAACAATTTTGAATAAAGTGCGGCTAATTGCTCAAAGATAAAATTAAAGCCTGCCGTCAGTGGCTTCATCACAAATGAGGCGATTTTGGCAATGCCATGAAAAGCCAACAACACAATACGCGTGATTAGCATTGGCAACCAAATAAAGACCACCTTAAGCGGCAAGGTTAAGATAAAGGTGATTTTTTTATGCCAAACCAGTGTTTTAAAACGGGGAGATTCTTGCTTGGCCTCTGTGGTTACTTGCTCGGACTGCTTTGACAATGCGGTAACTTGTCTTGAAGCCAACATCGGTATCAATGTCAGTGCCACAACTAATGAGGCAAGTAAGGCGAAGGCTACCGTCATCGCCTGATCGGCAAATAACTGTCCGGCAACGCCTTCAACAAATATTAGTGGCACAAATACCGCCAACGTCGTCAGTGTTGAAGCAATGATTGCGCCGCTCACTTCTTTAGTGCCTTTTCGAGCAGCCTCGACAACATTGAGCCCTTGTTCCTTATAACGGGCAATGTTCTCCAACACGACAATGGCATTATCAACCAATAGACCCGTTGCTAAAGCAATACCGCCAAGAGACATAATATTGAGACTAATACCATTGCCATACATCATATTAAAGGTAGCAATCACCGAGACCGGAATTGACAGTGAAATAATCAGTGTTGGGATAATTGATCTTAAGAAAAGGTAGAGGATAAACATCGCCAAGACACCACCAATTAGTGCCGCTGATTTCACCTCACTAATGGCGTTGCTAATAAAGGTCGACTGATCATAAACCACGGTTAATTGATAATTATCTCCCAATAACTTGTTAATCGCCTCTAATTTTTTATTGATTAATTTAGCCACTTGTACTGTATTGGCGTCACCTTCCTTATATATCGCTAACTCAACCGCTTCAACGGCATTAATACGCGTGACATCTGTGCGTTCCTTGTAACCATCAACAATGGTAGCAATATCATTTAGGGTGATGATTTGCTCATTTTCACGATATACCACCAATTCGCCAATTTGATTAATATTAGTAAATTGATTTAATGTTCTTACTAAGTATTGGGTATTACCTTCAATTAATTTACCTGCTGAAACATTGATGTTTTCGGCATTAATACGATTGATGATATCTTGGCTACTTAAATTAAGCTGTGCCAATTTATGTTGATCAATAATCACTTGATACTCTTGTTCCAGACCACCACCTAACTTTACTGATGCCACCCCAAGCAATGACTCTAATTGACGTTTAACATCGTATTCGGCAAATGTTCTTAACTTAGTTAGCCCTGCGACTGAGTTATCTGAAGTTTGTAATCCTAAACGAATAATAGGGTCTAACGACGGGTTGAACTTTAAAATTAGCGGTTTTTGCACATCAAGCGGTAAACGAATAAGGTCGAGTTTCTCTCTCACTTCTAAGCTGGTGATGTCCATAGCAACATCCCACTCAAATTCGAGTAAGACGTCTGATTGCCCGGCTTTGGATACCGAACTTATTTTTCTTAATCCTTTTACTACACCCACCGCTTCTTCAATGGGTTTGGTAATTAACTGCTCAATTTCAGCTGGCGCTGCGCCTATGTAGTTAGTTCTCACCGTCAAGGTAGGATAAGACAACTCGGGTAATAGATTAACCGCAAGACGAGATAAGCCGACTAAACCAAAAAGCATGACTGCAAAAGTAAACATCCATACCGTCACCGGGCGCTTTATTGCCACATCAACAATACTCATGATAAAGCTCCAATGGTGTTTACACTACTCACTAGCAATGCAGTAAAAATTAAAAACAGGGTGGCTACTGGATGTTTCGCTACCACAAAGAACAAGCTATCAATCAAAGTTTTCATACTTTCGGCTCTCTATTTAGTGGCTTTTGCAATGGCGGTTTCTGTCTCGGTTAATTCTTCATCATTGAAGCTGTCATCATCACTAGCTTTAACATTTAGTATTTCAACCAAGGCATTTGCTTTGAGGTTATGATGACCATTTACTACGACACTATCACCTTCATGAAACTCACCACTTATCTCAGTAAACTGCTCTTGTACAAAGCCTTTATTGATTAATACTTCTACTGCTTTATTATCCTTAACTACGTAAATTTTACTTTGATTATCAAGAGTAATGATGGCATCCGATGGAATGGTTAAGGTGTCTTTGTGGGTATCAAAAGTCAGTGCGATTTGGGCAAACATACCTGGCTTTAATAACAGCTCATCATTAGCAATAGATAAAATCACTTTGAAGGTACCACTACGACTGTCAATTACTGGAGAAATTGAACGTACTTGCGCAAGAAACTGCTTACCTTGACGTGCACTGAATTGTAATAAAGCCTGTTGCCCTAATTGAACATAACTCAGCTTATGCTCAGGTAAATAAACCACGGCTTGTAAACTAGATTGATCAACAATATGAAATAACTTTTGATAACCTTGAGTGAAATGACCGGTTTTAATTAGGCGCTTAGCAATATAGCCAGCAATAGGCGCGACAACCTGACTATCTTTTAAGTCGAGTAAAGCTAACTCTTTTGCCGCAACCGCAGCTCGGTGTTGATATTTAAGCTTATCAGATGCTTGGGCACTCACTAATTTCTTTTCAGCCATTAACGATAAACGTTTTAATTCTTGTTCTATCCCCCCTAGTTCGGCTTCTGCTTTATCGAGGGCTAATTGATAACGCCTAGCATCTACCCTGGCAAGCAACTGACCTTTTTCGACAAAATCCCCTTCTTCAACACTCATTTCTTCAATAATGCCGGTAACACGGGTAATAATATCAGCCTCATTACGAGACTCTAGGGTTGCTGTGGTATGAAAGTTTGAAGAGATGTCTTTACGTTCTATACTCGCGACCATTACAGGTATAGCAAATTCGGCCACTTTATCTTCCTCCTTTGCTTCTGGCTCAGAGCAAGCAGTTAAAAAGGTAGCTGCAAGTAGTGCAGAAGAAAGTAGTAATTTTTTAGAAAAAGTTAGCATGGGGTATTTCCATATCTTTAATATTGCATTAAAAATAGCACAAGCTGTGCCAGTTACTCATTCCCTTTATGTAACAACAAGTTACACTCGGTAACATAATATACCAATTTGAGATGTGGTGAAATTGACTAATGAATTAGTTTATTAATAAATAATTGTTGTCAAATTCACTACTTAGCGCTTATTTAACTCCTTCAATGTTATAACTGTACAATAAATAACATCAGCCAAACAAATCTAAACAATGTAACGGGCTCTCGTTGGTTAAAATATAATCATTAGTAACTGGTGAGGTAGATATTATGTTCAATACTCAAACACAAAATAATGATTTAGTGGCTGAAAATGCTTTATTAACTGATAACAGACAGCAAAGCTATAATGCGGACTTTATGTGGGACAAGCTCAACCTTAGCCAGCAATATGCGGTCTGTACTCTAGGACAGTTTGGTTACTTGCTTACGTATGTGCGCTCAGTGGATGATACTTTTTTAGCAATCCTCAAACAAAATGACAAAGTCGCTACCATCAATGTCGCGGGTACTATTAATATCAAGCCGGCGATCAGTTGTCGCCAGTAATGCTCAATACTTACTTATATGAAAAGGCGATCCATGGCTCGCCTTTTTGTTGTTTCGGGCTTAATGATTAGCGCTTAAGCTTGGGGTTAATCCGATAAATAGCTTAGCTAAACTTCATTTCAGGAATGTCACCGTTAACAACCAGTTCACCTTGAGTTAGCTCGATAATTTCGGCTACCGACTCACCATGTTTTGAAAGGTGGGTTATGGTGACAATAATATTGTTACCGCCAGCCACTAAATCCATCGTGTGCGCAGAAGTTTTTTATGCCTTATCAGCTATCTATTCAATAAGTGCCGATGCACTTTTATCAACACCATAAATATCACTAGGATAAAAACCTAAGGTTACATGGAAGTCTTTTTTAGTTAACGCTAACTTTTGACGATAACTGGCTACCTCAAGAGATTGGCCGACCACAAAGTATGTGGTTTTATTACCCTGTTTTACTCGCCCTAAACCATTTAATGATACCGATAGACTCGATCCTAGTGCAATATCTTGCGTGATCGTTTGGTATTCATAGGGATTAATTAAGGTCATATGAAAAGCGTGATGATCTCTCGCGCTTTGGTGTTGTCGATAAAGCGCAAAATCATCGCCTAATATTTTTTTCATTTGAGATAAATAGTGATCAAGATCAGCAGCATTTACTTTTCCGCCTATATACTTCAAACCACTGTTATCCGTTAATTCAATGACCTTTATTTGGATAAGCTTAACCTGGGTATGATTTACGGTGTCATTCAGATCAGTCATAGATACTTGGTCAACTTGATTATCGGCACGCTCGGTTATTGTATTAGCAGATACACTTGTTTGCCAAATTATTGCAACAGTGAATAAAATAGCTTTCATACCTGCTATGCTATTGATTTTTTTCATCTATACCAACCGATTAATTAAGGTAAATTTAAAAGAGATATAATTATACCTAAAATAAAATACTAGCACAGGCTTAAGCTAGGGTCTGTTGATCTTTCGAGATGACTTTTACAGCAACATGTTTGATATTTAGGCAAGGCAGAGCATGTGAAGTGGTGTGGCTACATGAACATGCGATAACGCCGTATAAATTTCAAACAAGTGCTGCCCTTTGGGTTCATTTAAAACGAACTTATACCAAACGGATTAATAAATCGACCAACTTAGAGCTTCAGTAGCAAGCTTAGAACAAACAAAATGAGTTAAACATAGTTGTTCTATATTTCATTCATTTTGTGGAGTTATCAGTTTGCTACTGAGCTCCCGAAGGGCGAGTTTAAAAGGCATATATGCGGCGTTATTGATTTTGACAAGGGAACAACCATTCTCTGTAATCAATGCCTTGCCTCTAAGCCTTTTAATTCTCGCTAAGTGATCGATTAATTAGTCCGATTGGTATTGCTCCTTGTTGCTCGCTTCTCTAATAGAATAACTATGATACAAAGCTCGCGCCGCGATTAAGCCCGTTTTAAATTGAATAAATTTTAACCCTGAAAGATCAACAGACCCTAGTTAGCAAAATGAGTTTAGTAATAAAAACCCAGTAATTAAGCTAAATAAAGCTGAAGAAAACTAACAGAAAAACTAACCTTTATCAGAGACAGTATAACGACCCTGGTGAAATCATGGTTTTACCACCTTTTTAGTGCCATTTTAAAGCCGTTATTCATAAATTTGGGGCTAAATTGAAGTTATACCTTTACTGATGATATCCCCTTGACGCAATATCTAATGTTGCTATGGCATTTAATCAACAGTAGCTTCTGATGAAAAATGTAGATGACTCGACCAATACAGACGTATATAACAACTTTTTTAGGAAAATTAAATGCCGTACTTTAAGCTCTTATTACTATTCGTTTGTAGCGCTCTGTTCTCAGTTCAAAGCTTATCTAAAATAGTAAATATCGATATTTTAATTGAAGATGGCTATTTCCCGCTAATAATAAATGCTAACAAACAACAAGGTTTAGCTTTTGAATTCGTACAGATTTTAAATGAGTCACAGCATGAATTTAATTTTTCTCTTAATCCATTACCATCAAAAAGACTTATTAGGACTGTGGAAGCAAAAAAGTTTGATGCTTTATTTTTAATGGCCTTAATTTGGCTACCAAAATCAACGCATACCTATCTAACAAAAACAAAATTTTCAGTAACCGTAGCAAATGAATTATATGCTTTAAAGGATAATGCACTCGACCAATCTTATTTTGATAACCTAGATAGGTTAACTAAGGCCGGAGTACTCGGCTACGCCTATAAATTTGCTGACTATAATACCGATGAGATGTTTTTAAGTCATGTGCACAACATGAGTCTAACCAGAAGTGAAATCCATGTTGCTAAAATGGTGTTATTTAAACGAGCGGATATTGGCATTATTGGTAACCTTACCAGTCAGTACTTTAAACATACCAGTACCAATACTATTGATATGGACCTGCTATATAAAAGAAAGACTCCGGATCAAATTTATGACACTGCATTTTTAGTCAATCAGCAAAGTTCAAGAATTACCGCTAGCCTGTTTGATGATATATTAAAACTACCCACGGTAAAAAGTAAGCTTAAAGATTTATTTAATAGATACGGAATAACTTCAAGCGTAAAACCCTGGTAATTCTGCCACCCATATAAAAAGAATTACAGTTTTTTCCTGGTCGCAGCGGCTAAAATAAACGCGCTGATAAGTCGATACGAATTATTCATTAACCCGTCCAACTAACAACATATAAACACTGCTACAAACTAACACCAAGCTCTTTCAATGATTTAGCATAGCCAAACTTTCATATATCAGCGGATCACAACAAGCAGAAAAACATCAACAAATACGCTTAAAAAACAGACCTTAGTATCGACTAATAATTCGCCGTTTTCCACGCTATCGAAATACCATAAAGCTATAATAAAGCTTTACACCATCCAACCTTGCGAAACCTAGATAAGGCAGTAGACTTTAATAGAGGCATGATAAATATCTGAGGAATTTTTGCCCATGGCTAGATTAAAGTCTCACTTTATATCTCTGATAATATTGATGTCTTTACTATTTCCCCCCGTTATTCCGGCTGATTCATCGTATATAATGAAACTTGGAACCAAAGTAGCATGGCCGCCGTATCATATTGACTTAAAATCTGGTGCCGCAGGTATTGCTGTTGAAGCTTTTGACTGTGTAATGGTGCGGATAAATCAACCCTATGTAATAAATAAGCTACCTTGGTCTCGTGCCCAAGCGCTAACTAAATCAGGCGCCTTAGATGGTTTTTTCTCAGCGTCACATAGCGATAAAAGAGATGACTATGCACAGCTATCATCTGTGTTTATCCCACAAATTCGTAAGTTCTATTTTTTAAAAAAACACTTCCCTGCAGAGCAAGCGTCATACTCCATTGATTACATAAAAAAAAGCTTTACCGTGGGTGCAAGGTTTAGCTCTAACGCGATGAATTATTTAAAAATAAATAACTATAATATTGGTGCTGAGCACCTCAGCGAAACGGTTTTGATAAAAATGCTCGATGCTGGTCGCATGGATGCGATATTAGAAAACTCGTTGGTTTTTTCGCTTATGGTTAAAAACCTAGGAAGGTCTATGGATGAATTTTTAAGTGTTACCGTGGGTAATAAAAATATGGGCGTATATTTTAGTAAAATATTTTTAGTTAAAAATCCAAATTTCCTGACTTTATTTAATGAAAATATCCCGGCATGTAGTTTAATAAAAGAAAATCAACGGCTGTAGTTGCGGCCGTATGTTTGCTTTGACACTGATAAGTAACTTGCTGTTAACTCACAGGGTTTATCACCAAAGTGCGTTAATAGTTGAAAATTGGCCAGTTGAATCCATAGCCTGAAGCGGTCATTGAGCTTTTGTAAAAGCATGATCATATTTAAAGTAATATTAATCGAAATTCGCCGCTAATTCTTAAGGTCCGTTTTGTCTTATAGTAAAACTGCTCTTAAGTGATGCTGAATAGGGCTGCCCCCGACAATAAGGCTGGGAATTTAAGAAATCAAATATTCCGTCATGCTACAATTTAGAGCCGTAATAGTTCAATTGATGAAAAGGTCTCATGCATTATGCTCAGTCACAGCATTCGCAGATGAAAGTGACTTTCTAGATGATTATTGCACAATGAATACGCCTTAAAATATTAAAATCGCCTAAGCATGCAGTGTTTAATTGGTTAGTTTCTGCTGGTACTTAGATTGTGATACTTAGGTTTTACTGGTTAACAGGACTATTGGTAGTAAATTGAAAACCTAGTAAATTTCACAAAAAATCAAGGTACGATATAACCAATATTTATGTATAAAAAAACCCCGTATTAACGAGGTCTTATATAATTTACTTTAGAATGTCTTTACAAAAAAGACAACCCGGAGCCTAGAACGGGATATCATCATCAAAATCAATTGATGGTTCTTGTGGGTTTACTTTAGGCGCTTGTTGCTGTTGCTGCCCTTGATTAGCGAAGCCACCTTGTTGTGCTGGTGCTTGTTGCTGAGAGAAACCGCCTTGTTGAGCTGGCGCTGGTTGCGTTGGTTTTTGTTGACCTTGGCTAGCAAAACCACCTTGTTGTGCTGGTGCTTGTTGCTGAGAGAAACCACCTGACTGTTCTGGTGCTTGCTGCTGAGAGAAACCACCTGACTGTTGTGGTGCTTGCTGCTGGAAGCCACCTTGTTGCTGACCTTGGTTAGAGAAACCACTGCTCTGGCCTTGAGACGATTTACCGTCTAACATTTGCATTACGCCGTTAAAACCTTGTAAAACGATCTCGGTAGTATATTGATCTTGACCTTGTTGGTTAGTCCATTTACGTGTTTGTAAAGAACCTTCAAGATATACTTTTGAACCTTTTTTAAGGTACTCACCCGCAATTTCAGCTAGTTTGCCAAACATAACAACGCGATGCCATTCAGTTTTTTCTTTTTGTTCGCCTGTTTGCTTATCTTTCCATGAATCTGACGTTGCTACGGTAATGTTTGCTACTGCGCCGCCATTTGGCATAAAACGTACCTCAGGATCTTTACCTAAGTTACCTACTATAATTACTTTATTTACACCCGCCATGAAAATATCCTATTAATTGAGCAATTAAGACATACGCCGTTTCTTTATCTATTCATATAGAAAGAAAGATTGTCTTTAAAATTTAGTTTAAGAGGGTAATTCTATAGTGCGCGGCGATCAAATTCGAGTGATTTTTTGTTAAAAGTGCCATTTATTTTATTTTAGGATCTTTTAGAAAACTTACAGCAAATTCCATAGCCGTAACCCTAGAACAACAACGTGATTATCATGCCGACAAATTAATTGTGATCACAACAACTTAACAGCAAAGCATAATAATTTGACTATCGTTCTTTAAATACCCTCAATCAAGATGCCTTTAATTCAAGCAGATGTTCACTCAGTTGTGCCCGAATGTCAGCAGGTATTTTTATAGAGCTTTGCGCTTTATAATCAAAGTTCACCAAAGCGGCAGTACCTGAAACACATTTTTCTCCGTGTTGCCATAACTCTTGATAAACATCAAATGAAGCACCGCCAATGCGGCTGATATAGGTTTTAATTTCAATTTCTTGACCATAAAACAGTTGCCCATGATAAGAAACCTCTATTTTAGCAATGATAAGTTGCCACTTCTTCGGATCTAAGTCTGGTGTGAAAAATTGGAATATTGGCGTTCGCCCCCCTTCAAACCACACGGGTGGTTTGGTGTTATTAATGTGACCTAACGCATCGGTATCACTAAAGTGTGGCATCATTTTCTCACTGAACATAATTGACCTTTTTTATTGCTATTAACCACAGGGTAACTCATTCGAAGGAAGTTAATATTACGTTTAATTATAAGATATAGTATCTTATAATTATTAAAAATATCAGCCTTATTAGAGATAAGCCCATGAATAAACTCCCGTCCTTACTTAGCTATGTACTTGTTGTAGTAGCAACCACGTTAGCGGTTAATTTAATTAGCGGCCACTCAGCTTTTGCTGCTGGAGATGCCAAAGCACCTGACCGAACGGCGGGTAATGGGCCTTATAAAAGGCTTATTCTTCGTGGCGGCATTATTATTAATGGCGAAGGGGCACCCGCACGTGGTCCCATGGATATTGTCATTGAAAATGATCGCATCGTAAAAATCGTCAATGTTGGCAACCCAGGAGTACCTATTGCGCCAACACGTAGACCAGAAGCGCGACCAGGAGATAAGGAAATTAATATCGAAGGTCAATACGTAATGCCTGGTTTTATAGATATGCATGGCCATATTGGCGGTAGTGCCGATAATATTCCCGCTGAGTATGTCTTTAAACTTTGGTTAGCACACGGTATTACCACCGTACGAGAGCCGGGCAGCTTTAATGGTATTGATTGGGTGATGGAGCATGTAAAACGCAGTGAGAATAATAGCATTGCCGCCCCACGCATCGTGCCCTACTTTATGTTTGGCTTAGGCTTGGATGAAAATATAACCACGCCAAAGCAAGCGAAAAAATGGGTAAAGTCTATTGCTAAAAAAGGCGCGAAAGGTATTAAATTTTTTGGCTCTACTCCCGAGATAATGACCGCAGCACTAACCGAAGCCAAGAAACATGGCTTAAAAAGTATGATGCATCATGCACAGCTCGATGTAACGAACATGAACGTGCTCGATTCTGCTCGCTTAGGACTGACAACAATGGAGCATTGGTATGGTTTACCTGAAGCGCTATTTGAACATCAGCACATTCAAAATTACTCACCCGATTATAACTATAATAACGAACAACATAGGTTTGCTGAAGCCGGTCAATTATGGCAACAAGCAGCAAAGCCAGGCAGCAAAAAATGGGTAAGCGTGCGTGATGAATTACTCAGCTTAGATTTTACCCTCAACCCAACCTTTACCATTTATGAGGCCAATCGCGATTTAATGCGTGATATGAATGCCGATTGGCATAAAGATTATACTCTGCCTACCTTATGGGAGTTCTTTCAACCGAACCGTAATGCTCATGGCTCATATTGGTTTGATTGGACCACCGATAATGAGATAGCTTGGAAGAAAAACTACCAACAATGGATGAGCTTTATTAACGACTATAAAAACCACGGTGGTCGAGTGACCGTCGGCTCAGACTCAGGTTATATTTTTAAAATATATGGTTTTAGCTATATCCGAGAATTAGAATTACTTCGAGAAGCGGGCTTTAATGCCTTAGAAGTTATTCAGTCTGCAACCATCAACGGCGCTGAGGCACTGGGTATGGCAGATGAAATTGGCTCTATTCGCGTCGGGAAAAAAGCAGACTTAGTGATAGTAGGCGAAAACCCGTTGCGTAACTTTAAAGTACTTTATGGTACCGGCCATTTTCGTTTAGATGAAAATAATAAGCCTATTCGCGCAGGCGGCGTTAATTACACCATAAAAAACGGTATTGTTTATGATGCCAAACTACTACTAGCACAAGTAAGAACCATGGTTGAAGAAGCTAAAATAAAGAAAATTGAAAGTGTTAAACGAGCAAAAAACTAATCGATAAAAGCTTCAATAAACAATGTCGATTGTAATAGTTAACGCTATAGTTAAATGAGTGATTGATAAATGCATCACTCATTTACTCCTTCAACTCAGGTACGAGATACTGATTTTATTAGCAGCTATAACAAAAATAAAAACAATAATTAAAAAAAGTCATATCATATCGCCAAAGAACGTAACAAGTATTTCACTTATTTGGCGAGATAGTGCATTAATCAGCATGTCCGTATTATGGGTGGCCGGCTTGCTACTAACGACTGTCAGTGGTTATGTTACCGCCACCGAACTATCCCCCGAAAAAGCCAGTGAGCCAACCAGTAAACAAACATTCAATAACGCTGCGGTTGAGCCCTCAGACAAAAACACCTTGTGTGATCTCCCTCAACCCAAAGTAATTTTTAAACCACAAACTATCTTTGATGAAACTGAAGAAGACATCATTTTTTTACATCGTTGGGCAAATGCAATTCACATTGATACTAAAATATTCACCCTAGAAAATGAAGCCAGTTTCTTTATTAATAAGTGCCTAAAGACCCTTACAGACATGGCAGAGCTCGAGCGGTATTTACGTAGCCGGAAGTACTTAAGAGATGCCAAAGTCACTAGTGATGATGCCATGGAAAATATTACTATTACCACCTGGGATAATTGGTCACTAATGCCAACGATCAGTTTTGGCCGCAAGGGCGGTATAAATACCTATAGCTTTGGTATAAAAGAACGCAACTTGTTTGGCCTAGGTATAGATACAGAAATAGAGTCGTACCGTAACACCCAACGCTCGGGTTACAAAATACACGCCACCATCCCTCTTTTTCAAAAACAAAACACCGATATTAAATTGAGGTATGCCGACAATGATGATGGCCAGCAACATAGCCTATTTCTACATAAAATTTTTGCCAGCTTTCATACCAAAACCTCCTATAACTTAGGCTTCAATGAAGAAACTCGTCACGATACTATTTTTCAAAATGGTCAAAACCAAAGTGTTTATGGCCACGATATTAGCTATAAAGAAGTTAGCTATGCTTGGTTGGATTTTAACAGTGATAAACGCTTACTAAGATATCGTGTCGGTTTCACCCAAAATGAAGATACTTTTTCGACGTTACCTATTGACGATAACAGTGACTTAACCAACCCGCCGTTAACCACTGTGCGCCCTGAGAATAGAGATTTACTCTATTCTTGGCTTGCTTTTGAGTATATTGAAAAGGACTTTAGAAAACTGACCAATGTGCATTTGATCACCCAAATTGAAGACTTTAATCATGGTTGGCAACTGACCTCTCGCCTTGGTATCGGCAATGGTAATAAAGACAATTCGGCTTGGACGATATGGAAAATGCGGGTAAAAAAGGGCTTTAACCTACATGACAATGCCTTGTTACTATTTGATTTAGTCTTAGCGAATGATATTTATCAGCAAAGAGATAGTCGTTTACTGGTAAAACTTAGTGGGGAATATTTTTATCAGCTAAATGAACGTTGGGGATTTTATTTAAGTAATACCAATGTTGTCAGTAAAAATCAATATTTAGATAAGCCGGTAACTATGGGGGGAAATACCGGTTTACGTGGTTTTCCTTTGCAATATCAACACGGAAAAAATAGCATTAAATTCACCTCTGAAATCAGATACTATCCTGAAATTAACCTGTTCAAATTGTTTGATTTAGCCGCTGTTGCTTTCACCGATGCAGGGAGAACTTACGGCAACTCTACCGTTAAAAATATAGAGCATGGTTGGTTAGGCTCCGTTGGATTAGGCTTAAGATTGCACTCTCCTCACTCAGGTGGCAATAATCCAATTATTCATATCGACTTTGCTTTTCCGCAAAGTGATAATCCAGACATTAATAGCTTTGAAATTAGAGTGCAGGCAAAGAAATCTTTTTAGCTAATTATTTGGCCCTAAAATAATTAGCTAAAAAAGCTACCGACTAAAGGAAACGTTTTAAAACCCTATCAATTTGGGCGATACGTATCTTTTTTAACAGCTTCTGTGGTTTCTCTGGGTAATCATCAACTGAATCAATATCAGAAAAATGTATTATTTTAGTGGTATTCACCAAAACGCCAATTAATTCATCATCCGTTTTTTGTAAAAAATGCTTATTAGCGTCATCAACAAGTAAGCCATTTTCTAAGTCGAGTGCCCAAGCACGTGGGTTTAAATTACTGCCGGTGATCAAATGGTAGCGATCATCAATTCGCAATCCTTTGAGGTGAAAGCTATTATCTTTATCTTTCCACAAATGAATATTCAACAAACCTTGATCGATAAAGCTCTGATAACGTTTAACAAAACGTTTAAGTAACATTTCATATACGTAAGGAATAATACCGATAGTACTGAATTCTTCATCATTGCCAATAAAGAAGTCATTGGCAGTCTTATCACCAACAACGACAGTGATGTTAACACCACGTTTTAATGCTCTAATAACATCTTTGGCAAGCGCATGAGGGAGATTAAAATAAGGTGTGAATAACACAATATTATCGTTAGCTTTTTGGACTAGATTTCGAGTCGCTTGATTGAGTTCATTTTTACGGCGGCCAAAACCAACCAGTGGCGTAATAAAGGCTTTTTCACTGACGAGTTTTGACTGAGTAAGGTCTTGTTGTTGAGCTACACTATATTTAGATTTTTTTAATCTAGCTTTCAAAGTAGCAAGGGTTTTCTTTTGCTCAACAGCGTCAGGCAGCCAGGCTTGATTAAGCAGTGGCGCTAGCCCGGAATCAATAAAGTTATCGGTTAAGTAATGACAAAAACTATCCGCTAATGCTCGGCTATTAATAGTACAGTATCGGTCTAAACGATAACGTTCACCTTGATGTAAGTAAATATCGTTAATACTTGCCCCAGTATAGAAAAGCTTATCATCAAAGACCATGCCCTTAAGATGTAAAACACCAAAAACTTCTTTACGCTTTACGGCCACACCATAGATGTTAATAGTTTGCGAGTAATCCTGTGCTAACTTTAAATAAAGTGCACGATTTCCTAAGCTAGCCTTCTCACCGATTAAGCCACGTTGACCACGGTTAAAATCGACAAAGATATTAATTTCAAGTTCGGGAAAGTTTGCTTTCGCTTGATATAACGCATGAAGGACTTCCCTACCCGCGTCATCATCTTGTAAATACAAAGCAGTAATGAAGATACGCTTACGCGCAGCTGAAATTAACAGCAACAACTGCTGTTTGTATTCTTTAGGCGTGGTAAAAAATTCTATATCACCACCATCGACAATTATTTCTTGCACTGTGCTCTATCTAAAAATCATTAATTCGCGACAGTATATCAATAATAAACCGAAGAAATATAGGATTTTTCTTCGGTTAACTGCATGATAAGTGCTGATTGTCGTTAAATGACTACTGCTAATTCGGCTGCTTGACGAATTGCGCGTTTCGCATCAAGCTCTACAGCAACATTAGCACCACCAATAAGGTGTACAGGTAAGCCACCATCAAGTAATGCTTGTTGCAAGTCTCGATTAGACTCTTGCCCTGCACAGATAATAATATGATCGACTTCAAGCAATTGTTCTTTGCCATCAACCTCAATCAATAAGCCCTTATCGTTAATAGCTTTATAAGTTGCACCGGCAACCATATTTACACCGTTTTTAACTAAATTAGCTCGATGAACCCAGCCAGAGGTTTTACCTAAACCTTTGCCGACCTTAGTGGTTTTACGCTGAATCAGGGTAATATTTCTCGATGGTGTATGTTTGGGTATATCTGCTTTATTTAATAATGCCCCGTTTTGCTGATAATCTTTATCAACGCCCCAATTTTTCAGCCAAGCATCCGGATCATTAGTGAGTGACTTTTCTGCTAAATAAGTCGCGACATCAAAACCAATACCACCTGCACCGATAATGGCAACATTTTTACCCACCTCAACTTTATCTCTTAACACTTGTAAATAAGTGAGTACCTTCTGACTAGCAAAGCCTTCTTCTAAACCCGCTATGCCTAACTTTCTCGGTTTAATACCCGTGGCAAGAACCACTTCATCAAAACCTGCGGCAATTAATTTATCTGCACTTTGTTCGCTATTAAGATGCACTTTAATATCGAGCAAACTCAACTGTTTATTGAAGTAGCGTATTGTTTCAAAGAACTCTTCTTTGCCTGGCACTTGCTTAGCAACATTAAACTGTCCGCCTATTTCAGTCATTTTATCAAATAGCTCAACGTGATGACCACGCTCTGCCGCATAAACACTAAAGGCTAAACCGGCGGGACCTGCCCCTATGACCGCAAGTTTTTTTACTTTTTTCGTTTTTTCTAAAACAAGTTCGGTTTCATAACATGCCATCGGGTTTACTAAACAAGAGGCACGTTTTTGTGCAAACACATGGTCTAAACACGCTTGGTTACAGCCAATACAGGTATTAATTTCATCGGCTTTATTATTAGCGGCTTTGTTAACAAAGTCAGCATCGGCCAAGAAAGGTCTTGCCATCGAGACCATATCAGCTTGTCCAGATGCTAGCACCTGTTCAGCGACCTCAGGGGTGTTAATGCGATTAGTGGTAATTAGCGGAATAGAGACTTCCTGCTTCATTTTCTCAGTTACCCAAGTAAAGGCAGCTCTAGGCACTGATGTGACTATCGTGGGTACGCGCGCTTCATGCCAACCAATACCCGTGTTAATGAGCGTCGCTCCGGCTTGTTCAACCGCCTTAGCCATAGTGACAACTTCTTCCCAGCTATTACCACCTTCGACCAAATCGAGCATGGATAAACGAAAGATAATAATAAATTTTTCGCCGACTTTTTCCCGCACGGCTTTAATAGTCTCAATACCAAGTCGCATTCTATTTTCAATACTACCGCCCCATTCATCCTGACGTTTATTGGTTCTAAGACAGGCAAATTGATTAATTAAATAACCTTCTGAGCCCATAATTTCAACGCCATCGTAGCCAGCTTTCGCCGCCAACTTGGCCGAATAAGCATAATCTTTAATGGTTGATTTAATTTCCCTAACCGACATAGCTTTCGGAGTAAACGGGGTAATGGGCGATTTAATCTTACTCGGCGCAACACTAAAAGGATGATAAGCGTATCGACCGGTATGTAAGAGCTGTAAACAAATTTTTGTTGGATATTTATGAACAGCGTCGGTGACTTGTTTATGTTTATGGGCTTGCCAAAAATGACTTAATTCACTACCAAAAGGTGCGATTCTACCGCGTAAATTAGGACTAACACCACCGGTAACAATTAGACCTACGCCGCCTTTTGCTCTTGCTTGATAAAATGCAGCTAATTTTGCAAAACCACCGCGTTCTTCTTCCAAGCCGGTATGCATGGATCCCATAAGGACGCGATTAGTTAATTGGGTAAAGCCAAGGTCTAATGGCGCTAATAAGTTTGGATAGGCAGTTGTTGTCATAATTTTGCTCTGCTATTGGTCGTACCAGTTAATATAGGGTCATTAATTTACTGAAATTTAGCTAAAAACACAAGCTATGTTAAAATCATTTCGTTAACATAGACTTAAGGAAGAGGTTAATCAAAGTAATCACCGACAGCTTGCTTAAATCATTTAAAATAACGGTAAAGTACAATTTATGCCCAATAAAAAACAGCTCATAGAACTTGTTATTACCGCGTTAACTCAAGAGCTTCAACAAGCCATTGATGCCGCAAACGATGCACATGCCGCTGCCATTGATGATCAAAGTGTTGCTGAAACGCAATATGATACGCTAGCGATAGAAGCGAGCTATTTAGCTGAAGGGCTGTCTAGGCGAGTGGCTGAATTCCAACAATCTATTGAGGCTTATAAAGCGCTCGACATTATTGAATTCAACAGCAATAGTCATATAACTTTAGGTGCCTTAGTACAATTATCCGCAGATTTTAAAACTCATCATTGGTTTTTTATCGGCCCTGCAGCTGGCGGTTTTCGCTGCCAGTTAGCCGAGCAAAACATCACCATAATTACCCCCCAATCCCCGATGGGCACAGCGCTCATTGGCAAGCAACAAGATGATGACATTACCATCATGCTCGGCGCGAACAAGCTAGAAGATTACATTACTGAGCTAAAATAAATAAAAAAATCAAGCTAAGTCATCTTAAATAACCTCAACTCTGGATAAGCAAAGTTACTCAAAAAGCTATTTTAGGCGATATCAGCGTTGGAATTCCTACCAATAACCAATTATTGGGTACGTAATACCGCCTTGTTTTCACCAAAACTATCAATATTGAGACGAATAAATAAACTTATAGCATAGGTGTTTATGCTATGTGATTGATAATAAATAAGTACTTAAAAAAATTAACATTCATTATCCAGAGTTGAGGTTAAATAAGTAAATAGCGCCCAATCAACTTGAGGCTATTTTAAAACCAATTTTTAAGGTAACTTGATAATGACCAACAGCACCATTAACGATATGGCCACGAGTTTCAATCACTTCAAACCAGTCCATATTCTTGACAGTTTTATGACACTCTGCCAACGCGTTCTCGATGGCATCTTCAATACTGGCTTTAGATGAGCCAACCATTTCAATTTTTTTGTAGATGTGGTGTTCAGACATAATAGGCACGCTAAATGAAATATAAGGTAAACCTTAGTTTAGCGTGCTTTTCATTGGTTGCAGGGAAGCACTAGTACAATAGCGAGTTAAAAGCGTTTAATTGTCTATGTCTTCAACAAAAAAGAGAGCGTTCTTAGCTTATCTAGCTTTGTAATAAAGCTTTCACCGCGGCTAAATCAACGGTTTTCTCATCAACCTTTAAATAAGCAACCGCTTCTGTATTTACCAGTGTCGCTTCAATAACACCAGGCATATTGATTAACTGTTCAGCGATTTTTTCTGCTTGTTCTTCATCAGAAATATTGGTGGAAAAACTAAAACTCTTAGATTTTTTTAATGGTTGCATACCAAAACTTAACAATAACCAAATAACTGTGGTTATTGCCATCACTAAGAAAATAGTATTTTCATCGTATAGACTAGCAATATAACCGCCAACAATACCACCCACAAAAGCACCTAAAAACTGGCTGCTTGAATAAATCCCCATGGCACTACCTTTAACGCCAGCGGGTGCTATGCGAGATAAGATTGATGGCATGGTTGCTTCTAAATAATTAAAAGCGGTAAAAAACAACACAATTGATAGCACTAAGCTCCAAAAGCCACTTGGTAACAACCAAAGTAAAAATAAAGCTAACGCCAATAACGTAATTGCGGCGCTGAACATAGGTTTCTCTTTTTGCTTCTTAATTGCAAAAATCATAAACGGCACCATTAAAAAGAATGAGCCTAATAATGCCGGTAAGTATATCTGCCAATGATTCTCAAGAGACAAACCACTATCAACAAACTGCTTAGGTAGGGTGACAAAACAAGCGGTAAGAGCCATATGTAAAATGAACACGCCCCAATTTAAACGTGCTAACTGTGGATGGCGAATCAAACGAGTAATTTGATCAGGCAAAGCGACATTATCACCACGAGGGGCTTTATTGACGGAATTTGGCACCATGAATTGAATCATCGCCATGGCCAAAATGGTTAATAAGCCGGTAAACCAAAATAAGCCACTTAAACCAAAGGCGTCAGCAACTATTGGCCCTAAAATCATAGCAACGGTAAAGGATAAACCAATAAACATGCCAATGGTGGCCATCACTTTGGGTCGCTGCTCTTCTCTACTTAAATCAGCAGCTAAAGCCATGATAGCGCTTGCAATAGCGCCCATGCCTTGAATTGCTCGTCCGAGCACTACACCATAGATAGTTTCGGACATCGCCGCGACCACACTACCGATAAGGAATACCACTAAGCCGGCAAGGATGACAGGTTTCCGGCCAAACTTGTCTGACAATATACCCATAGGTATTTGTAATAACGCTTGCGTTAAACCGTATGCGCCTATGGCTATTCCCAACCAAATGGGGCTATATCCCGTTAGTTGTTCACCATAAATGGCAAATACGGGTAATATCATGAATAGGCCTAACATGCGCACGCCAAAGACACTGGCTAAGGAAAAGGCGGCTTTTTTCTCAATACGGTTTAAACCTGAAACACTCATAACTCGCTAAAACCTAAAAATAAATGAAGAAGTGGTAAAAATTGGCGCTAGTTTATCATGTAAACTAATACCAATTCCAATAAGTTTCTTCCCACTCAGCGAGAGTTAAAAGGCTTAAAGGTAAGGCATTGATTGTAGATAATGGTTATTCAGGAGAATAAGCTCAGGATAATATGCGCCTGCATTCTCTATTAAGCAGTATCCATGCAGCGTCCTTATCAAAATCAATAACGCAGTCTGTAAGCCTTTACCTTTTATTAGGTACTCGCCCTTTGGGAGCTTTCTAGCGATTCGATAACCGCACAAAATATCTTTCATATAGAATGACTATATGCAAAAAAATTCTATTTATTCTCAAACCGCTGGCAAGCTCTGAATGGGAACTAACTTAATGGACTTGGTATAACACAACAAAATCCCAACAAGGAAAACAAGGTGTTAAGCACCCGGCAAGAGCATTATAAATTTGTCGGTATAATTGTCATGCAACGACATTCAGTGTTTTTTGAAACCTTTGTCGCGGTGGCGACGACACCCAAAAGGGGCTAAACGACGAGCCTCCTTTGGAATCCTGCGTCGCTGCCACACAAAACGTAATCTTGCATTCTTTCAAGTGCTATCGAGCTCACAGCGCTGAAGGGGCGTCAGGACAATATGCGTCCTGCATTGTCTTATAAGCTGCATCCTTGCAGCGTCATGCCCTACATCGCCTTTTTCATCATCAGGACAATTGCTCCTGAGTAACCATTAATAAAATACGGGCCTTGATTTTGAATTGCTCAGCCGTCCTAAAGCGACCATCTTGAATTAGCTTGGATATACGTAGCTTGGTTTTCATGTTAATTGTTGGTTCATTGGCATAACGACATATCTCCGTTTTTCCTTTCCTAGGCATCTAATGAAACACTGTAAAAATAAACAGTTTAATTTGATATTCTGCCCTAGATTAGTTTTTATAGCCTATTTTTTGTGACATAATCGTCGGTTCTATTTTATCGCAAGTTGGGTTAAAAACGCATGAAAAGTATTGTAGTCAGAGGGGCTCGCACACACAACCTCAAAGACATTAGTATAACAATACCTCGAGATAAACTCGTGGTAATTACCGGTCTTTCTGGCTCGGGTAAATCATCTCTTGCCTTTGATACGCTTTATGCTGAAGGACAACGCCGTTATGTAGAGTCGCTTTCTGCTTATGCTCGCCAATTTTTATCTTTAATGGAAAAGCCTGATGTTGATCATATTGAAGGTTTATCACCGGCGATTTCCATTGAACAGAAATCAACGTCTCATAACCCGCGTTCAACCGTAGGTACAATTACCGAAATTTACGATTACTTACGCTTATTATATGCCCGGGTGGGCGAGCCTCGTTGTCCTGAACATGGTCAAGCGCTTGCCGCACAAACCGTTTCACAAATGGTTGATAAAGTTTTAGAGCTTGAACAAGGCACAAAAGTGATGCTACTTGCACCTATTGTCCAAGAGCGTAAGGGCGAACATGTAAAACTGCTTAATAACCTAGCCGCGCAAGGTTTTATTCGCGCCCGCATTGATGGTGAAGTATGTGACTTATCCGATCCACCGCCATTAGAGTTACATAAAAAACACACCATAGAAGTTGTCGTTGATCGTTTAAAAGTGCGTGATGAGATTCAGTTACGCCTTTCTGAGTCTTTTGAAACAACATTAAGCTTAACCGATGGTACCGCCAAAATCGCTTTCATGGATGAACCAGACCGAGAAGAACTACTTTTCTCTGCTAACTTTGCCTGCCCACATTGTGGCTACAGCATGCAAGAATTAGAGCCGCGCTTATTCTCCTTTAATAATCCAGCCGGCGCCTGTCAAACTTGTGATGGTTTAGGTATTGAACAATTCTTCGATAGTAATCGCGTTATTGCCAATGAAGAGTTAAGCCTTGCCGGCGGCGCAGTACGTGGCTGGGACAAACGTAATTTTTACTACTTTCAAATGCTGCAAGCCCTTGCCCAGCATTATGGCTTTAACGTTGATAAGCCTTTTAAAAAATTATCCACTGAAGCACAAAAAGTTGTGCTTTATGGCAGTGGCGAACAAGAAATTGAATTTAAGTATATGAACGACCGTGGTGATGTTGTGATGCGTAAACATGCATTTGAAGGCATCATCAATAATATGCAGCGCCGTTACAAAGAAACTGAGTCAAACTCGGTACGTGAAGAGTTAGCCAAATACCTTAACTCACATCATTGTCCAGACTGTAATGGCAGTCGCTTACGATTAGAGGCGCGCAATGTTTTTATTGCTGATACACCGCTAAACATAATCGCCGAACTATCAATTAGTGAAGCATTAGCCTTTTTCCAAGGTTTAGCGTTAACCGGACAAAGAGGACAAGTCGCTGAAAAAATCTTAAAAGAGATCAACGAACGTTTAGGATTTTTGGTCAATGTAGGCCTAAATTACCTTAACCTATCACGCGGCGCTAACACCCTCTCGGGTGGTGAAGCACAGCGAATACGTCTAGCTAGCCAAATTGGCGCAGGTCTAGTGGGAGTAATGTACGTATTAGATGAACCCTCAATTGGTTTGCATCAACGCGATAATGAACGCTTACTTAGCACCTTGATACACCTGCGTGATTTAGGTAATACCGTTATTGTCGTTGAACATGACGAAGATGCCATTCGCGCGGCCGACTTTGTTATTGATATTGGCCCGGGAGCAGGCGTGCATGGTGGCGAAATTATCGCCCAAGGCACAGTGGATGATATTTTAGCCTGTAAAGAGTCACTCACGGGTAAGTACCTTTCAGGGGTCGAGCGTATTGAAATACCGAAAAAACGTCATACCTTTGATAAAAAAGCCGTGGTAAAACTAAAAGGCGCCAGCGGCAATAACTTAAAGCATGTTAATTTAGTTATTCCAACCGGTTTAATGACCTGTATTACCGGTGTTTCCGGCTCAGGAAAATCAACACTGATTAACGACACCCTATACAAGCTCGCTCATATTGAGCTTAATGGTGCCACCATTGATGAACCGGCCCCCTATAAAAGCATTCACGGATTAGAGCATTTAGATAAAGTTATCGAGATTGATCAAAGCCCTATAGGCAGAACGCCACGCTCTAACCCTGCGACTTATACCGGTATATTTACAGCGGTACGCGATATTTTTTCCGCCACGCAAGAGTCACGATCTCGTGGTTATAAATCAGGCCGTTTTAGCTTTAACGTTAAAGGTGGTCGCTGTGAAGCCTGTCAGGGTGATGGCATGATCAAAGTGGAAATGCACTTCTTACCCGATGTTTACGTACCTTGTGATGTTTGTAAAACTAAGCGCTATAACCGTGAAACCTTAGAAGTTTTATATAAAGGTAAGAATATCCATGAAGTGTTGGATATGACTATTGAAGATGCTTATGAGTTTTTCAAAGCCATTCCAGCAGTGAAACGTAAACTGCAAACCTTACTTGATGTTGGTTTAGGTTATATCAAGTTGGGCCAATCAGCAGTTACCTTATCCGGTGGTGAAGCGCAGCGCGTTAAACTTTCAAAAGAGTTATCCAAACGAGATACTGGCAAAACCTTATATATTTTAGATGAGCCAACCACGGGCCTACATTTTCACGATATCAAACAATTATTGCATGTTATTCATCGATTACGTGACCATGGTAATACCATAGTAGTAATTGAGCATAATTTAGATGTGATAAAAACCGCTGACTGGATTGTCGATTTAGGCCCAGAAGGTGGTTCGGGTGGCGGTGAAATATTAGTTGCAGGCACACCAGAGCAAGTAGCAAATCATCCAACCTCACATACCGCGAGATTTTTAAAACCCTTACTGCAACAGTCATAAAGCCCTTACTGCAATAGTAATAAAGGCACATAGACATAACGCAAAAACATTGCGTTATGTCTGGTTTATTCGTTCTATTTTAATAGGTTTATTATGCAAATCAATAATAGTGAACGCCTTAAGTTTAGGTTAATGGGTTCTCAAGATGCACAAGTTTTGTGGCAGATAGATCAAGACCCACAAGTAATGAAATTTCTTAATGGCGGTAAACCCTCAAGCATGGAACAAGTTAATTCTGTTTTTATTCCCCGCATGGAAAAATACCGTGATAGCAAAAAAGGTTGGGGAATTTGGCAAGTATCAGACAAACTAACTGATGAGTATTTAGGTTGGGTACTAATCCGCCCGATGGCATTTTTTACCGACTCGCCCAAATTTCAAGATTTAGAATTAGGCTGGCGATTCTTCCAAAAAACCTGGGGTAAGGGTTACGCAACAGAAGCGGCAATAGCCGTTAAAAATGCCGTGATAGCGAACTCAGATGTTACCCATGTTTCAGCCCTTGCCGTGGCCGATAACTTGGCTTCTGTTGGCGTGATGAAAAAAATGGGTATGACTTTTGTCCGTGCTTATTTACATACCGATCCTATCGGTAATTTTGACGCTGTACATTATCAAATGCCCGTCCGTAAGTAAGTAAGTAAGTAAGTAAGTAAGTAAGTAAGCGATGCTAGAAAAACATAACAGTACGGAGTTTATCCTTTATTAATATTGATAAACTCAGTGCTGTTATTCCAAATTTTACCACTTATCCACTTCTGCCCTCAATAACATTATTGTCGACAGATTCAATTTACATCACTTTATATCCCCTCACAGGCACATTCATTTCAAAATGTTTTTTTCATAAGAAGATATAAAAAAAACAAACAAAAAACCAGCACCATCACAACAAGCGCTTGATATATAGCTAAATATAACCATTAACTTGCAATATACTCCTTGGTTGTGGCTAAATATTAGCCTAAAGTCTAATAGGTTAATTTTGTCGACAGTTCTAAAGTATCGTTATAAATATAATTGTAAAGGCAAGATAATGAACCACTCTGAGCGACAAGAATTAGCGATAACCTCACCGGAAAGTTACTGGCAAGAGCAAGCCAAGCTTGTGGCTTGGTATAAAGCACCAAAAACAATATTGTCGACAAATAGTGAGTCTTGGCATGAATGGTTTGCTGATGGCGAATTAAATTCTTGTTATCTCGCTTTGGATTATCATGTTGAACAAGGCAGAGGCGCACAAATTGCCCTTATCTATGATTCTCCAGTAACGGGAAACAAGCAGAAATTTACTTATAGTGAACTCACTAGCTTAGTGGCAAAGTTTGCCGATGTACTAAAGAAACAGCAGGTAACAAAAGGCGATCGCGTACTCATTTATATGCCAATGATCCCCCAAGCTGCTATCGCCATGCTTGCCTGCGCTAGGCTTGGCGCAATTCATTCAGTCGTTTTTGGCGGCTTTGCTGCTAACGAACTTGCGGTGCGTATCAATGATGCCGAGCCGAAAGTCATTGTTAGTGCCAGTTGCGGTATCGAAATTGCGAAGGTCATCCCCTACAAACCTTTAATAGATGAGGCAATAGAAATCGCAGTGCACAAACCGAGTTGCTGCATTATTTATCAAAGAGAACAAATTAAAGCATCACTGATAAAACACCGAGATCTTGATTGGCAAGAACAAATGGATGTTGCCGTAGAGATATCTCCCGTTGCAGTTAAGAGCACCGACCCTCTGTATATTTTGTATACCTCCGGCACCACCGGCAAGCCTAAAGGCGTGGTGAGAGATAATGGCGGTCACGCTGTTGCTATGCTCTATAGCATGAAAAATATCTACGGCATGCAAGCAGGCGATACTTTCTGGGCCGCTTCTGATGTTGGTTGGGTTGTTGGCCACTCATATATTATTTATGGCTGCTTAATGGCTGGTTGTACTTCTATCATTTATGAAGGGAAACCTATTAAAACACCTGACGCAGGGGCTTTTTGGCGTGTCTGCGCTGAATATAAAGTTAATGCATTATTTGCCGCTCCAACCGCGTTTCGAGCTATGGGTAAAGAAGATCCGGATGGCGATTTTCTCAAAGACTACGATCTGTCATCATTAAAGCGCCTATACCTAGCAGGCGAGCGATTAGACCCAACAACCTATCATTGGCTTAAAGAGAAAACACAACTCCCCGTTATAGATCATTGGTGGCAAACCGAAACGGGTTGGGCTATTGCCAGTACACCGCTAGATGATGGTAATGGCAATATGATGACCACCAAACCAGGCTCTGCTGGACTTCCAGTTACCGGTTTTAATGTACAAATTCTTGATGTTAACGGCCACCAAGTACCAACAGGACAACAAGGAAATGTGGCGATAAAACTACCTTTACCTCCAGGCTGCTTAGCAACAATTTACCGTGATGCTCCGAAGTTAATTTCAGGGTATTTATCCACCTACCCTGGTTATTATATGACCGGAGATGGTGGTTATTTTGATGAAGAGGGTTATCTTTTTATCATGGGCCGCACCGATGATGTTATCAATGTTGCCGGCCACCGTTTATCAACGGGGGAATTAGAAGAAGTATTATCCGCACATCCTGCTGTGGCAGAGTGTGCCGTTGTTGGCATTAATGATGCGATAAAAGGGCAAATCCCCTTAGGCTTAGTGGTCATTAAAAATGGTATTACTACCAGTGATGAAAACCTCATTGCAGAACTAAAACAAAGTATTAGAGCTGATATTGGCCCTATAGCTTCATTAAAAGATTTATACATCATTGATAGACTACCAAAGACCCGTTCAGGTAAGATTTTACGAAAAACACTTAGGCAAATGATTGATGGCAAAAAAGTTGAAATTCCATCGACCATAGAAGATAGCCAAGTAATAGCGGAGCTATCTTCTGTGCTAGTTAACCTAAGCAAAGTATAAACTCAGCAACGGTGTTTATTCATAAGCCCTGCTTATCTAGAGCTCAGCTTAAGTAGGCTTCTTTGTCGATAATTTAAGCGTATTTCGCCCTTCTGGTTTTCTATCCTTAGTAGGCCAGATATCACTAGGGCTCAATTTTTTTGGTGTATCTTGGTTAGTTGATGTGGTTTTTTTAGGCGTGTACTGGTACGGAGTCGACTTACTTATATTAAGATCTTCATCTATTTTTTGGGCCAATTCGTCCAGGCTCAATGCTGCTTTAGGCTGAGCGGTATCAATCGCGGTTTTACTAGAGTGCTGCACCGCAGCATTAATTTCTACCATTTCCTCCTTGGTTAAATCTCGCCACTGCCCTGGACTTAAATTTCCCAGTTCAACTTTCATAATACGTGAACGTTTAAGTTTTAAAACTTCATAATCAAGGTATTCACACATGCGGCGAATTTGACGATTTAATCCCTGAGTTAACACAATAGTGAAAACAAAACGACTTTCCACCCTAACGATACAAGGTTTAGTAATAGTGCCTAAAATAGGTACGCCACGAGACATGCGCTGAATAAAGCGTTCGCTGATAGGCTTATCCACTGTCACTATATATTCTTTATCGTGGGCATTTTCTGCGCGCAATATTTTATTAACAATATCGCCATCACTGGTCAGAAAGATCAAACCTTCAGAGGGTTTATCTAAACGGCCAATAGGAAATATGCGTTTTTTATGACCTATCGCATCAATAATATTACCGCGCACATGTTTTTCTGTAGTACAAGTAATGCCAGTGGGCTTGTTATAAACGATATAGATACGATCCGACTTATCATCATTAATTGGCGCAACATCATAGCCGTCCACTTTAACAACATCACCGGGTAAGACCTTAGTGCCTAACTCCGGCACTTTGTCATTGATGGTGACACGGTTGTTTTCTATCATCTTATCGGCGCTACGACGTGAACAAAAGCCTGAATCACTTATGTATTTATTTAAACGTTTTGGGGAGGTTGATGTGGTCAATTTAATCGCTGCTCATTTTGTTTTAGTACATGCTCAATATCTATTATTATACTCAAAAGCAATGCTAATGTATAAATCATCTGCAAATAACACAACTAGCGTCAGGGCTAACCTTTATCGTTGAGGTTCGGCTTTTACACCGCCGCTACTTTACCCGATTTAACTGGGGTCGATAACTCCGTTAAATCGGGTTAAATAGCAAATTTAAAGGCTAGGTTAAATAGCTTAACTAAATAGCTCAGCTAAATAACCCGTTTTCCTGCTTGATACAAGCTTGTTAATGGATTAACGCCAAATTGCCCTAATAATGAAGAACGCTGCTCTGCCGGTTGCTTTGTAGATAGAACCCCATAGGGTAACTTCAGTATCAAAGTGAAAGTTAGACGTTAAACACCGGTAATGCTAAGAAAGCTAAATAACTCGTTTTCCTGCTTGATACAAGCTTGTTAGTGGATTAACGCCAAATTGCCCTAATAATAAAGAACGCAGCTCTGCCGGTTGCTTTGTAGATAGAACCCCATAGTGCAAAGTCATTATCAAAGTTAGACGATAAACACCGGCAATGCTAAGAAAGCTAAATAACTTGCTTGCCTGCTTGGTACAGAGCGGTTAGTAGATTAACGCCAAATTGCCCTAATAAAGAACGCAGCTCTGCCGGTTGCTTTGTAGATAGAACCCCATAGTGCAAAGTCAGTATCAAAGTTAGACGATAAACACCGGCAATGCTAAGAAAGCTAAATAACTTGCTTGCCTGCTTGGTACAGAGCGGTTAGTGGATTAACGCCAAATTGATAACACAGCTCTGCTGGTTGCTCGATATTCCATAGTGCGATATCCGCATCATAACCAACGGCAAGCTGACCTTTAGATTCTGTTAACCCTAGTGCTTTAGCGCCATAACAAGTAATACCTGCCAATGCCTCGCTTGGTGTTAACTTAAATAAGGTACAGGCCATATTAAGCATCAGGTGAATATTATGAATCGGTGAAGTGCCTGGGTTGGCATCGGTGGCAACGGCCATAGGCACTTGATGTTTGCGTAGCAAGTCTATTGGCGGTAATTGCGTTTCACGCAAGAAGTAAAAAGCGCCGGGTAATAATACCGCGGTCATGCCTGATTTTTTCATCGCTTTAATACCGGCTTCATCCAAGAACTCAATATGATCAGAAGACAAAGCATCATAGTTTGCCGCAAGCTCTGATGCGCCAAGATTTGATAATTGTTCGGCATGAACTTTTATCGGCAAGTTATGCGCTTGGGCGGCATCAAAAACACGTTTGGTTTGCTCAAGGCTAAAACCGATACCTTCACAAAAAACATCAACGGCGTCGGCTAAATTTTCACTGACCACTTGTGGCAGCATTTCATTGCAGACAATATCAAGGTAACCATCGGCATTATCTTTATACTCGGTTGGTAAAGCATGTGCGCCAAGAAAAGTACGTTTGATGGTCATTGGCAGCTCATCAGCTAAAAGACCTGCAACCTTGAGCATTTTAATTTCGTTTTCCGTGTCTAAACCATAACCTGATTTAATTTCAACGGTAGTTACACCTTGTTGATGTAAAGCCGTTAAACGAGGTAAGGCACTAGCAAGTAACTCTGCTTCACTCGCTTTTCGCGTCGCTGAAACAGTGGAAACAATACCGCCACCAGCATTGGCTATTTCTTGATAACTTTTGCCTTGTAAGCGCATTTCAAATTCGTTGGCACGGTTGCCACCATAAACAAGGTGAGTATGACAATCGATTAAGCCTGGCGTTAACCACTGGCCTTTACCATCGATAATATCAACATCATGGTCTTTTTCTGATAAATCAGCGGGTAAGTCACTTTCTTTGCCTAAC
The DNA here is from genome assembly GCF_000378625.1 of Colwellia piezophila ATCC BAA-637. GTDB lineage: Bacteria > Pseudomonadota > Gammaproteobacteria > Enterobacterales > Alteromonadaceae > Colwellia > Colwellia piezophila. The sequence goes on from NZ_KB905161.1 coordinate 260,356, forward strand.
CAAGCAATTTTACCAGCACTGATTGCTAATGCGGCTTGGGTAATTTCACCATAGCTATTACTGCCGTCGGTCATTGTTGCTAAATTTACATTGATATACAGGGTTTGCCAGTGTTTAAAGTTTGTCATACCGCTACCTAATAGATAAAATGATGAGAATGAATGTAAGCAACCAGTAACTATACCCAAGCCACTTCAAGATACTCGTTTCAGGACGTCTGAGCGATTTATGATCAAGGCGTGTATTTTATTAATGGTTGTTCAGGAGAATATGCTCAGGATAATTGCTCCTGCATTATCTCATAAGGTACTTCCTGTACCGTCTGCATTCTCTATTAAGCTGCATCCATGCAGCGTCCTTAATGAACTATGCAACGATGAACATGATTTGCTCAAACGTCCCAGAATGGCTAGTTTAGAAACGCTTTACGCTACGTTATTGACTTCGACAATAGAATAACTATTCTCTTCAATCAATGCCTTGCCTAAAGGCGTTTCTAATTCCAGCTGAATCCTGCATCTTGAGGTGACTTGGGTATAAGCTCACTATAATAAAAAAATTTTACCTTGAAAAAACACAATAATCAACTTGTATATACAACTATTGCCTTTTTGTTAAAGATGTGAGACTGTATAAACAAGTTCAACACACTCAAAAACAATCATGACTGCTAATTCTACAGCCCCTTCTACTGTTCATTCTAGTGATGGCACTAACAATAGCTCAAGCAAAAAAGATAAGCCGGCTAAGTATACTATTATCAAGCAATATATCCGTGAAAATATTGAGTCCGGAGAATGGCCACAGAATGCCAAGGTGCCTTCTGAAAATGAATTAACTCAAAAATTCGATGTTAGCCGTATGACCGCAAGACGTGCTTTACAAGATTTAACCGAGCAAGGTATTTTAGTACGCTCACAAGGCGCGGGGACTTTTGTCGCTACCTTCAAATCGCAATCATCATTGCTCGAAATTCGTAATATTAGTGATGAAATTAGTGAACGTGGCCATCAGCATCAAGCCAAACAGTTAATACTCCGCTCTATTAAGGTTACTGAAGAGTTAACCATTTTATTAAGCCTTAAAAATAATGAACAGGTCTTTTATTCAGAGATTTTACATCTTGAAAATAATGAGCCTATTCAATTAGAGCAGCGTTATGTTAATGCCAGTTTAGTACCTGAATATTTATTACAAGACTTTAGCCAGATTACCCCACATGAATATCTTTCATCCGTAGCTCCATTAACAGAAGCAACTCACGAAATTGAAGCGGTATTAGCCAACGCAAATATTTGTCTGCAATTAGAGATAAATTCGAGCACGCCTTGTTTACAAGTAAAACGTCGTACGTGGTCAAAACAAGGTGTGGTGAGTTTCGCTATTTTAACATCGCCAGGTGATAAGTACCGTTTAGGCAGCCATCTTAAATTTTAAAGTGCTGCTAAAAATAGACACTTTAACTTAGCCTAGATGAGTTGCTGATATTACTCAGTGGCTCTGTTGTAGTTTAGTATTGCTGAATAAACAAGCGAGACGCGTACACGCTCTTTGACATCCTGTCACCGCGATATACCGTTCGTCCTGAACATAATCCCATCCATGGGGCTCTACACAAGCATCAGGACAGTGTGCTCCTGCACTGTCTAATAAGGTATATCCATATACCGTCTTGCTTGTGAAGGGTGTCTTATCACTTCAGCAATACTCAACATATAATCATAGGGTTATAATGTAGACAACTGCATTATGAATTCAGAGCTACTCCAATCTATACGGAATAGCTCTGAGACTTAGCCTTTACAGCGATAAGTTATTTATAATATCGTCATCAACTCGGTTAGCTAAGGTAACTTTAAGCTTAGGCGTTCTGGCCATTTCGCGTTTTATAGCAAAATTGGCTTCTTCATTTCGTGCCCAACTACGACGGGCAATACCGTTGTTAACATCAAATAACAGCATAGATTTAAGTTTGCGTTCAGCATCATCACTACCATCAAGTAGCATACCAAAACCACCGTTGGTTACTTCACCCCAACCTACCCCGCCACCATTATGGATAGAAACCCAAGTGGCACCACGGAAACTGTCACCAATAACATTATGAATAGCCATATCGGCAGTAAAGCGACTACCATCATAAATATTAGACGTTTCGCGGTAAGGTGAATCGGTACCACTGACATCATGGTGATCACGACCAAGTACTATAGGGCCAATTTCACCACTATTAATGGCATCGTTAAAGGCTTTAGCTATTTCCATTCTGCCTTGTGCATCGGCATAAAGAATTCGAGCTTGTGAGCCAACAACTAAGTTGTTTTGTTTGGCGTCTTTAATCCAAGTAATGTTGTCTTGCATTTGTTGCTTAATTTCTTCAGGCGACTCTTGCATAATTTTTTCAAGAACGCTTGCAGCAATAGCATCAGTTTTATCTAAATCTTCAGCTTTACCCGAAGCACATACCCAACGAAAGGGTCCAAAACCATAGTCAAAACACATTGGCCCTAAAATATCTTGCACGTATGATGGGTATTTAAAGTCAATACCATTTTCAGCCATAACATCGCCACCGGCGCGTGAAGCTTCGAGTAAGAAAGCGTTGCCATAATCGAAGAAATAAGTACCTTTAGCGGTATGTTTATTTACTGCATCGGCATGGCGCCTTAGTGTTTCCTGTACTTTAACTTTGAACACTTCCGGCTCTTCTCGAATTAATCGATTCGATTCTTCATAGCTAATGTCTACTGGGTAATAACCGCCTGACCAAGGGTTATGTAATGACGTTTGGTCTGAGCCGAGTTGAATGAACACTTCTTTTTCATAGAATCCTTCCCATACATCAACGATATTACCTATGTAGGCAATCGAGACCACTTCTTCATTGGCTTGTGCTGCTTTGACGCGTATTACCAGCTCATCCATGTTATCAATGAGCTCGTCAACCCAACCTTGCTGATGACGTTTAGTGGCCGCATTTGCATTCACTTCTGCACAGACAGTAATACAGTTAGCAATATTACCCGCTTTAGGTTGCGCACCACTCATGCCACCTAAGCCAGCGGTTAGGAATACTTTACCCTTAGTCGTTTCGCCTTGTTTAAGGACTTTACGAAAAGCATTCATCAGCGTAATTGTGGTGCCATGGACAATGCCTTGTGGGCCAATATACATGAAAGAACCTGCCGTCATTTGCCCATATTGCGTGACACCTAAGGCATTGAACTTTTCCCAGTCATCAGGTTTTGAGTAATTAGGGATCATCATGCCATTGGTTACCACAACACGAGGCGCCTCTGGTGATGACGGGAATAATCCCATAGGGTGACCAGAATAAATATGTAACGTTTGGTCATTTTCCATTTCACTCAAATACTTCATCACTAACAAGTATTGCGCCCAGTTTTGGAAAACTGCACCATTACCACCATAAGTAATTAGCTCTTGTGGATGCTGAGCAACGGCAGGATCTAGGTTGTTATCAACCATTAGCATGATTGCTGCTGCCTGAGTACATTGTGCTGGATAGTCGCTAAGTGCACGTGCTTTTAAATCATAATTTGGCTTGAATCGGTACATATAGATACGACCAAGATCTTTTAGTTCTTGAGCAAATTCTACCGCCAATTCTTGATGCCATTCTTTAGGGAAGTAACGTAAGGCGTTTCTTACTGCCAACTGTTTTTCATCCGCTGAGAGAATGTCTTTACGCTTAGGAGCTCGATTGGCATCTGCAGGGTAAGCCTTTACTGGTGGTAATTGGCTTGGGATCCCTTGCTTTAGACCCGCTTTAAAAAGCGTTAGCTCTTGAAAATTCATCGTTGTTGTCATAGCAATGGGCCCTTTATTAATGGTTAAAACTTACTGTAAACGCTTGTGTCTTAACCAAGGTAATCATGGCGTCGATGTCAGGCTTCAATAGTCTATCTTCTTCAAGCTTAGCTACTTTGGCTCTGATCACTTGGTGGTTAAGTTCAATAAGTTCTGAGCATTTATTAGGACGTCTAAATTCGATAGCTTGAGCCGCATACATTAACTCGATAGCCAGTATCTTTTCTAAATTACCTAAGATTTGATTTAATTGTCTGCCCGAAATACTACCCATAGAGACATGATCTTCCTGACCCATAGAGGTAGGTACACTATCAGCCGAGGGTGGGAAACAAAGCGACTTATTTTCTGTGACCAGTGAAGCTGTGGTATATTGCGGGATCATCATGCCTGAGTTTAAGCCACCGGCAGAAGTCAATAATCTCGGTAAACCGTGTATACCTTCTAATAATAAGTAACAACGTCTGTCTGAAATATTGCCCAATTCTGATGCGGCAATCGAAGCATAATCAAGCACCATAGCCAGTGGTTGACCATGGAAATTACCGCCAGAAATCGCTTCTTCGCTACTGATAATAATAGGGTTATCAGTGACAGAGTTCATTTCAATTTCAACTAACTCTTCTAAGTGATAATAGGCATTACGTGATGCGCCATGCACTTGTGGAATACATCGTAATGAATAAGGGTCTTGTACACGGTCACATTCTGCATGATCTGCCATGTTTTGAGAATCTTTAAAGAAGTCTCTCATGCGCGCTGCAACAACAAGGTTACCTTTAAAGGCACGTACTTGATGTAGCTCATCTCTAAAGGGTGATTCACTGCCTTGCATGCCTTCGATACTCATGGCACCCGTCATATCTGCTAGGTCTAATAAGTAACGCATTTTAGTTAACGCGGTGATGCCATGAGATAATATAAATTGGGTGCCGTTAATTAATGCCAAGCCTTCTTTTGCCTGCAGCTCCATAATATCTAAACCATGTTCGCGAAGTAGCGGTGCTGCCGCGACAATTTTGTCGTCTTGCCCCTCTTTACTTTGCCAAAACTCACCTTCATCCAGTAATGGTAAGAATAAATGAGAAAGTGGTGCTAAATCACCCGATGCACCTACTGAGCCTTGCTCTGGTACCACGGGGATCAAATCAAGTTTGATAAACGCTAACATGCGCTCTATCACTGCAAGGCGAATACCTGAGAAACCTCGACTTAAAGCATGTACCTTAGTGATCAACATCAGCTTTGAAATAGATTTTTCGATTGGCTCACCGACACCGACGGCATGAGTGATAAGTAAATTCTTTTGCAATAAATTAGTATCTTCAGGTGAAATTTGTGTATCGCATAACGGGCCAAAACCGGTATTGATACCGTATACTGCTTTATCTGAAGCGGCCATTTTTTCTACTCTTTGGCGGCTTATATTGATTTTATCTATAGCTTCTTGGCAAAGTTCAGCTTTGATACTGCCATCAGCAATACCGTTGACAATATCAAGATTCAGGCGGTCAATACCGTATTTAAATGTCATCTTAATGCTCCTAATTATTTAGTTGTGTTATACCATTCCGTATAAAGAAGTAACCTCTTTCTTATACGGATTGGTATTATCTAGCATAAACGCTATTCATATATTTATATTAACTTGCTCTCAATGTTTTATAAATACATAATAATCGTTATTCATTCCGGTTTTACCGAACTTATAGAAAGGACTAAAAACTATGCAAGTTCATGACGTAGATTTACGTTTACTGAGAATATTCGTCGCGATTGTCGAGTGTGGCGGTTTATCCGCGGCAGAGTCTCGATTAAATATAGGTCGTTCTACCATAAGTTCCCATTTATCGGACTTAGAAGTACGTTTAGGCATTAAATTATGTAAACGCGGCAGAAGTGGTTTTGAGATAACAGAGTCTGGGCGCGTAACTTATCAAGCATCACTCGAATTACTACAACAATGTGAAGCTTTTGCCAGTACCGTGGCCAGCTCTAAAAATGAACTTTCTGGTCGAGTAACTATTGCTACCATAGATACTTTGGTTAATGATCCTCGTTGCGGTGTTGCCCGTGTTATTTCAGCATTAAAGGCAAAAGGGGATAACCTTCAATTTGATATTAATGTTTGTGAAGCACGTGAAGTAGAAACATCAGTGGCTAATGGTCGCTCGTTAGTTGGCATAGGGGTTAGTCGTCATCATCTACGCGGCTTAGATTATTACCCCTTACACAATGAAACTAACTATTTATATTGCGGGCAGGGGCACCCTTTGTTTGACTGCAAACCGTCCTCAGTAAATAAATTACTGGAAGCCGCTGAAATGATCACCAGTAACTATATGCGTGACAAAGAAGTAAGAAACGATGGTTTAAATTACCAAAACAGTGCTACTGCCTATCATGACGAAGGCATAGCTCATCTAATATTATCAGGTGCGTTTATCGGTTATTTACCCGAACATTATGCGAATTATTGGCTTGATAAGGGCTTATTTAAATCGATTCTGCCGGAAAAGTACTCTTATCAAATTCCAATTATGTTGATTTCTACAAAAAACAACATCGTCTCACCGTTGGCAAATGCGCTGATCGAAGAAATTAAACGCTGTCATTCTTTTGGCTAAAACGCAGCTTTAATCTCTTCGGCCGTTTTTAATCGTCGAATTTCTAAAAATAATTCATCTGCTTCTTGATAATGATTTTTTAAATATTTCAGCCACTGCTTGATACGATTACAGTAATACTTACTTTTGTCGCCGTGAGTTTCAAATTCTGTATAGGCAGATAATATAGCCAATACTTCCAACCACGGCATAATTTTGCTTTCTTGTTTAATGACCTGCCCTAGGTTCGGAATAGTCAGTGCACCACGGCCAACCATAATATCAGTACAACCAGAAACTTCTCGACAGTTAATGGCATCCTCTAAATTCCAAATTTCACCATTAGCGATAACGGGAATATTAATGGCATTTTTAATTTTAGCAATCCAATGCCAATGTGCCGGTGGTTTGTAACCTTCTACTTTAGTACGGGCATGTACCGTAAGTTCATTGGCTCCTGCAGCCTCAACCGCTTGCGCATTTTCTATGGCGAGGGTCTTATCTTCATAACCCAAACGAATTTTAGCACTGACAATGGTGTCACTAGGTACCGCATCTTTAACGGCTTTTATTATTTGATAAAGATTTTCAGGATCTTTTAATAAGATAGATCCGCCACGACTTTTATTCACTGTTTTAGAAGGACAGCCAAAGTTTAAATCGATGCCACTTGAACCAAGCTCAATCACTTTAGCGGCATTTTCAGCCATATACTCAGGGTATTGTCCCAATAACTGCACACGAACAGGTGTGCCCGATTTAGTGCGGCTACCGTAAACGTCAGCATTAATTAACTCTGGGCAGTAACGATGGAAAACACGATCGGGAAGCACTTGGTCAACCACACGAATAAACTCAGTGACACAGAGATCATAACTACCTACTTGGGTAAGTAAGTCACGCATTCTGTAATCTAAAACGCCTTCCATAGGCGCAAGTACTACTCGCATTAGGATGAAATGCTTTTATCAGGTTTAGAGTTAGGTTTAGCGTTAGATTGCGATTTTTGCGGCGTGTGACTTGACCGAACTCGAGTGACTATATTAATGAACATAAAATAAAAAATTAAGGTTGCAGACGCTACCGATAAATGAATAAATATTGTCGATGGCTGAAAAGTTTCTTGCCAAAAAAAGACCGGCCCTGAGTAAGTGACATAGAAAAGGTCTAAAATAGTGACATGCGCCCAAACGACAATAAATAGCAGTTTAGCTTGATGGCGAGTAATAAATTTTATTGGCAGTAAATTCAAAAGTGGGCTCTTTAATAAATAACGGCGCTAGTATATCAAAAGTACTGCTTGCGTGTAGCATAAGAATCACTTAGCTATTATCACCTTGCTCAAGCCAGTTGAGTAAATCATCATACACAAATGCATAGTTTAACTTTGTTTGTACCTTGCTACCTGATACGACCTTAGGCTCACTTGCTGATATTAAATCGTTCTGTTCAAAAATAGGTGTTGGTAGCTTTAAAGCGCTTGCGGCAGCTTGGTAATATTGCTTTTTAGTAACTTGTGTTGAACTAACACCGTTAAAAATACCGCCACAGAGCTGACTTCGTAATATTGCTTGAATAAGACCGACAGCATCTTGTTGATGAATTAAATTAACAATGGCCTGTGGGTTTTTCAACATTCGGCCATTGAGCAAAAACTTACCTGGATGGCGGTTGGGTCCAACTAATCCCGATAGCCTAATTACATAGCCATTTCGTTTAATTAACTCATCATTAGCATCCGCTAAGCGCGAGTCATTGAAGCTTAGTACTGCCTGTTCTGCTTGGTTAAGTAGCGAGACTTTATCTGCGGATAAATCCAAGGTAATGTCTTCATCTACTTGTCCTGATAAGCCATTATAAATAGCAGTACTGCTCAGTAAGATGATTTTTTCAACTCCAGGATTGGCTGCTGCGGCTATGACTAGCTGCTGTACTTTTTCTGCATAATCAAGTCGACCTTGCCGAAATTGTGGCGTAATGGCGATAACTAAACAGGGGTGATTAAAAACCGGGTGACTATTCAACCGCGCTTGCTCGGTTGGTAAGCATAATACTTCAGCGGTAAGGCCTGCATTTGTTAACTGCTCAACATTTTCAGCATTACTGCGGGTTGCGAGTACTTCGACATTTTGTTGTTTTAATTGCTGTGCTAAAGCACTGCCTAACCAACCACAACCGACTATGCCAACGGAAGCGTTAACTGAGCCGTCAACTGGATTATCTACAGAATTAATTGCTTTATCGATCATTAATTTTTGCTCTTTTCATAAGATTTAATTTGCTTAACTAGTGCTTTAGCTAAGCCATTAGGCATAGGAATTGATAAGTTGTATTGAGAAATTTTCCAGCCTTGAGCGGTTTTTATTAATACTCCTGAGCCACGACAAGTCCCGTAACTTTCGCTAAATAATAATTCATCAAAAAAGGCAACCTGCCCTGGTTGAATCAAATTAATGTTTCGCTCTGTAGGTGTGTAAAGCCAACCAGTACCTTTGGAAAAATAGGGTTCAACAAAAGCCTTAAACTGCTCTTTGCTCCAGCGTTCACTCGCAGCAGTCCCCAAAAAAATAGCGTCATCGCTCAGTAAATCAAAATAAGGCTTCGCTTGGGCATCCGCCGCTGCTTGATGAAAGCTATTTAATGCCTGCTCTATACTTTGTTGTTCACTCGCTGCACTACTGACAAAACTCAGCAATCCAGACGTTAGTCCAAAAATTAACGTTATAACTGACAAGGTGTGTTTTCTCATAACTTTCTCACTTTAATGTTCCCGACTTATGTTCTGGCTTATGTTCAGGCTTAGGTACTAGGTAATGTTCGAGTTTATTTTACTGTTTAGGCGCTAAAACAGCATAACTACCGGTAAAGGTAGCCGCAACCTTGTCACCATTATACAGGTGAACGGTTAAGGCCATACGGGAATTTTTACCGCGCTTTAATCGACTGAAGTCACCTGATACTGAATTAGCATGAACTTTTGCATAACCAAGCCCTGTTATCGGCGCATGATACTCGATATCCGCTTTCGCTAAAACAATGTCGCCTTTAAGTTGCTGACGCTGCAATTGCAAATACACCCAACCCCAACCAGATAAAGTGGCCAAGGTATAAATGCTGCCAGCAAACATAGTGTTATGTAGATTTTTATTAAAGCTATCATCACAATGGGTGATAAGTTCTTCACCATCAAAATAACTAATTGAAATGTTCATCGCTTTGCTCAGCGGAATGGTGTCATGCCAAGTAGTTTGCAAAGCATTGGATAATTGTTGTTGGTGATTATCGCAAGGAGTTAATACTTTACTCATAGAAAAATGGTTAATTTCATCAAACAATAGATGCGAAAAACCATGAGAGACGTAACCGAGACGCTGATAAAAGGCGAGCGCATTTTCTCGTGCATTCAAAGTGATCTTAGTGATGCCCAATTTCCGTGCTTGATGCTCTAAAGATTTCATTATTTGCTGGCCTAGCCCTTGGCCTTGGGCTTCAGCACTTACCGCCATAAAGCGAATTTGAGCAGAAAACTGATCAGACTGTTCTAGTCGCCCAACAGCCAACACGTTATTATTTTCATCGAAAATCATACGGTGAAAGCTTGCTTGCTCTAAGTTATCACGTTCACTACCCAGCGGCTGGTTCCAAGGCTGACGCAGTATTTGCCAACGGAGTTGGTAGTATTGTTCAAACTCTACCGCGTTTTTTGGTGACCTACAGACATTCATTGGCTATTCTTACGCTTATTTATTAGATTTAGGATGGCTTATGCAGTTAGCAAAACATTTAGCCCAAGGTCGGTTAGTGTATTTAAGCCAACAACAAGATGCAATAACGGTCAGTGAAAACAACTATTATCGTTGGATGGCATTTAGTGACGTAGTGCAAAGTGTTATGCACAGACGTAAGCCTTGGCAATTAACCCTACCCCATCAAATTGCCTTGATGTTACCACTACTTTTCTTTCGACCAACACGCATCATTGAATTGGGTTTAGGCGGTGGTAATCTTACTCGATTTTTACAACATTTATCACCCGAGGTTATGTTAACCACTATCGAGCACAGTCAGTGTGTTATCGATAGCTTCGAGCAGTACTTCAACCCAGAACATGCTGAGCTAGACATCGTCTGTGCTGATGGTATGACCTGGTTAGCAGAGAGAAATTCTGTTGAACTTGATTGGATAATCTGTGATGTTTATCAATCACAAGAGTTTGGCTTTGATGCCATAGTAAAGCAGCTAGAAACATTAACCAGTTGCTTAAACTCACAAGCTTGCTTAGCAATTAACTTACCTGACATTAGTGATAACGACATTAACTTATGTTTAACGATATTGCAGCAATTACAGCCAAGTCACCATATTAGTTATTTTAACATTCCAAATTACCTAAATATTGTTATTCATTTAACACCAAAAGATTGGCCACTGCATCGGTTAATAAAGCGTAATAAGCACAGTTATCTACCGCAAGTAACTTTACAGCGTTGGCGAAAATTTTGGCGACATGGTCAACAACTTAATTAGCTCACCAGTGAATGTTCAATAAACATAACTTAATATTAGCGCAATAAAAAAGCGACTGATTGTAAATAAACAATGAGTCGCTTTTATTTATATAGCGTAGTTCGATGAACTTCCTAGTGACTGATCACTAGAAATGGTAACGAATACCTAAATTACTCATTACTTCAAAATCAGTACTGCTATCGCGGTTAGTTTGCTCTTTAACAAAGTTGATAGTTGGCGCAAGTGATGCGTAAACTGACCACTTAGGGGCAAATTTCCAATCAGCTCCTGCGGGTACACGGATAACAGTGCCTTCTTTTATAGAATTACCATCATTCCATGCGTAACCAAGACCACCGGCAGCATAAAATTTTAATGGCCGTTTTGAAAAGAACTTACTTTGCGGCAATAAGTTATAGTGCCAAAAAGCAAGATCAACACCAGCGCCATCAGCACCAACGATAAACTCAATCGAGTTACCAAACTGCACATTAACACTTAAACCGTAATCACTGGCAATAGCAACTTTAACCCCTGAATTAAAATCACTCATTGATGGTGATGAAAATTCTCCTGGGATATCGGATTCTGCATTTGCTATCGACGTTAATGCTAACGAGCTTACAAAACCTAAAACAGTTAATAATTTTTTCACGATCTCATTCTTCCTTAATAAAGATAATAATTTATTTTTAGATAAATATAGCAATAAAAAAGGATGCCGAGGCATCCTTTTTTGTATTAACACTTATTTTAATTAAAAGGCGTTAATTATTTTCTATTTTCTAGCGGCATCTTTAATTACTTTAGCTGCTTTAACTTCAGCAATTACTACTTCAGATACGTTACTAGGACAAGGCATGTAGTGAGAGAACTCCATAGAGAATTGACCACGACCTGATGTCATTGTACGTAATGTTCCGATGTAACCGAACATTTCTGAAAGCGGTACGTCAGCTTTAATACGTACACCAGAAACACCAGCAAGTTGATCTTTGATCATGCCACGACGACGGTTTAAATCACCAATAACATCACCAACGTGATCATCAGGCGTAAACACATCAACTTTCATGATAGGTTCAATTAACTGGGCACCAGCTTTTGGAATTGACTGACGGAAAGCACCACGAGCAGCAAGTTCAAATGCAACAGCAGATGAATCGACCGCATGGAAACCACCATCATATAATTCAATTTCAACGTCTAATACAGGGAAACCGGCAAGAACACCAGTATCCATCATGCCTTTGAAGCCTTTCTCGATTGCCGGGAAGAATTCTTTAGGTACATTACCACCAACAACTTTTGAGGTGAATACGAAACCAGTACCAGGTTCGCCGGGCTTGATACGGTAATCAATTTTACCGAACTGACCAGAACCACCAGATTGTTTCTTATGGGTATAAGAATCTTCAATCTCTTGCGTGATTGTTTCACGGTATGCAACTTGTGGCTTACCAACTTCTAATTCAACACCGTAGGTACGTTTTAGAATATCTACTTTGATATCTAGGTGAAGTTCACCCATACCAGATAAAATCGTTTCACCTGAATCTTGATCAGTTTCAACTTTAAAAGTAGGATCTTCTGCAACCATTTTACCGATAGCAATACCCATTTTCTCAGTTGAACCTTTATCTTTTGGTGTTACAGAAATTGAAATTACCGGCTTAGGGAATACCATAGCTTCTAAGATGATTGGGTTCTTAGGATCACATAAGGTGTGACCTGTCTGAACGTTACCTTTCATACCAACAATTGCGATGATATCACCGGCTTGTGCTGAAGTAAGTTCAGTACGATCTTCAGCTTGCATTTCACACATACGGCCAACACGCTCAGTTTTTCCTGTGAACGAGTTAAGAATTGTATCGCCTTTCTTCAATGTACCTGAATAGATACGTACGAAAGTTAATGTACCAAAACGGTCATCAGTGATTTTGAATGCTAACGCTTTGAATGTTTCTTCTACAGAAACGATTGCGTACTCACCATTAGGCTCACCTTCTTCATCAGTAAGTGGTTGAGGATCAACATCTGTAGGTGAAGGCAAGTAATCAACAACAGCATCAAGAATTAATTGAATACCTTTGTTTTTAAATGCAGATGCACCGTAAGTTGGGAAGAAAGTCATATCACGAGTACCTTTACGGATACACGCTTTGATTTGTTCTGTAGTAGGAACCATTTCCCCTTCTAAGAACTCCATCAACATGTCTTCATCAACTTCTAAAGCTGTTTCAATTAACTTCACACGGTACTCAGCAGCTTTTTCTACCATATCTGCTGGAATATCGGTGATTTCATAGTTTTCAGGTTCGCCAGAGTCATCCCAGATGTAAGCTTTTTCAGATAGTAAATCAACTAAACCAACAAAATCATCTTCTTCACCAATTGGCAAAGTCATAATAAGTGGGTTAGCACCTAATACGTCTTTAACTTGCTTACAAACACGGTAGAAATCAGCGCCTAAACGGTCAAGTTTGTTAACCATGATGATACGAGCAACTTCTGAATCGTTCGCGTAACGCCAGTTAGTTTCTGATTGTGGCTCAACACCACCGCTACCACAGAAAACGCCAATGCCGCCATCAAGAACTTTTAATGAACGGTAAACTTCTACCGTAAAATCAACGTGACCAGGAGTATCGATAACGTTAAAACGGTGATCTTTCCAGAAACAAGTAACAGCAGCAGACTGGATAGTAATACCGCGCTCAGCTTCTTGTACCATGAAGTCAGTTGTTGACTCGCCGTCATGTACTTCACCAGTTTTATGAATTTGACCGGTTAATTTAAGGATACGTTCAGTTGTTGTGGTTTTACCCGCATCAACGTGAGCGAAAATACCAATGTTTCTGTATTTGGATAAATCTGCCATTACTTTACTCTATTTAGTTAATGTCTATTCTGCTTTCTTATACTTATATAGTGCTATAAAAGTTATAACTATAAGAAAGCAGAACTGTTGAAAATTTGCGCGCGAGTATACCATTAACAAAAGCAAATCCATAGAAAATTGATAAATAAATTGTTATCACGCCGCATTTATTAGTGGCTATTTTTTATAAAAAGAGCCTTCTTTAACTTTATACTTATATATAGGTATAGGTATAGGTATAGGTATAGGTAATAAAATAAATGTAACTTAAGAAATTAACTTAGATGCCAAGTACACAAGTACTAACGTTAGATTAAGTCAGTACTAGCTTAAGAAATTATCAAATAAAATACCGCCCCAGGTAACCACACAAATAGAAAGAGCTAAAAATACCGCAGCAGAGCCAAGATCTTTTGCCCGACCTGATAGCTCATGATGTTCAAGGCCAATCCTGTCTACCACAGCTTCTATCGCTGAATTTATAACTTCCACTAACAGTAATAAGATTAAAGAGCTTAATAATAATGCTAACTGCATACCACTAGTGGCAATAAATAAACTAAGAGGAAATAAGCCAAGGCATAAACATAACTCTTGCCTAAATGCGGATTCATGTTTATAAGCGGCTTGTAAGCCTAGAAAAGAGCAACGCGTTGCTTTTAAGATTCGGCTAAAGCCGGAACCATTTGGCTTATTCTTCTCTGGTGGTGAATCATTTTCATTCATATTAATAATACCCGTTACTAATCAAGGTGCATGCTTCAGAGTGTTTGAGCAATTTCAATTCAAGGCGCTGTGATGAAATAATGGTTATTCAGGAGAATGTGCTCCTGCATTCTCTAATAGGCTACATCCATGTAGCGTCATTATAAATCACAGCAACGATGAAGTGATGTTGTTCAAGCGCTTCTTCGATGGGTTTAAAATGACTTTATACTAAGTTAAAGAAACAAATTATAGAGTGACTATACAAAACCTCCTCTCCTTACCTCAAGTCATTTTAACTCCCACTGAATCTTTGCACCATGAATAGTAATGAGTATGAACCTATTGAAGAAAATGGCTATCTTGCTGCCGCAAGATTTGCAGTTGTTGATAGTTAATGGCATCAGGTTTTTTATTCAGATCATTAATATGATATTTATTGGTTATCAAGCCGCTGGAATAAACCGTATTATCGACTAAATACGCTTTATCTTTATAGCTTGCCATAGCCACGCCACGCTGTATCGGTAAATCAAACAAGTCAAAACCCGAGCTAAAGTGTGATAACGGTGAAGCGGTATTTAATACATGTCTTAATAGTGTTGGTACTATATCAACATGAGCAGAGCGATTAATTTCCTTAACTAGATTCTTTTCACCCGGAATGTGCATGACTAACGGCACTGTCGTTTGTGCTTTAGTAAAATTGCTACCATGTCCCCAATAGCCTTGTTTATTATCATTGAATTCTTCACCGTGGTCTGCAGTGATAATAATAAGGGTATTTTTATCTTGACCACTATTAATCAGTGCTTGATGAATTTGATTAAACAACGCGTCTATATAATGTAGCGAGTTCTGGTAGTCATTTAGAAATGGCTGCGCATGAATATGTTTGTTAACAAGAAATTCCGCCGTTATCTTAGGGGTCGGTATAAATTTTTTATATTGCTCAGGGTAATCATAATCATGATGTGATGAAGTCAAAAATACAAATTTAAACCAAGGTTTATCATTACTCGCCAATTTAATATCAGCGATAACTTTTTCTGCTACTTTTTTATCATTTTTACTGCTACGCCCTTGCTGTGGGTAAATATAAAGGCGCTCGTCAATTTCGCCAAAAAACATTGGCTTCATGGCAAAACGATTAAAATTGGAGCCACTGTATGAGCTAATATCGTAACCCTGCTGGGCAAAGCTCTTGGTCAGCATTGTTTGATACTTAAAGGGGGCTGCTTGGGCACTCGCTAAATAGCTCGGATTTAAGCCATACATTAAACTAAATAACCCTGAAACAGTGACATTTCCGCCACTGTAATGGTTTTCAAACTGGTGACTTCTTTTGGCAAACTCAGCAATATAGGGAGTTACTTCACTGGTCAGCATATCGGCTCGCCAACTCTCAACTACAAACAGCAGAACATTAAGTGCGGCTTTCTTATCTCCTTTATCAAAAACCAGTGGCTTAATTGGATAGTTAAAACGTTGCGATGATGTTTGATTATTAAAGATGGTTGCATTACTACTGTTATGAATGACAATTAACTCTGGGTAGCGTTGGTGTAACTTCGACATCAAAGCCGTTGAAGTAATGGGTGCGTAATAAGGCATATAAGGTGTATAGGTCAGAATGCTCTCTTGCTTAGTGTAGTTACCCCAAATATGTATGCCTTGTCCCAAGAGAAACAAAGTAATAATACCAATATTAGCCATGGTAGTTTTCATATTGACTAATTGCTTAGCTTTGCCATAAATAAATACTTGTAGGGCGACAACAGCAATAGCTACCATAATAACCAGTAAACTCATGCCCCACGATAGGCCTATGCCTTGAAAATCAAAGATAGCCATTTCTATAAAAAGCATATCGATATGAAAACGATAAATATTAAAGACCAAGATGTCCGCGAGTAAAAATAGGTCTAGTAGTACTTTAGGAATAATGATCAGTACAGCAACTTGATTAAAATATAACAGTGGCGTTAACATCAAGGTGAGTAGCAAGTAAATTAGATAATAATAACTTGGGATACTCAGACCATAGAGTAAAGTGCTAAAAGTTCCATGCTGGTAAGCTGAATATATAAATACAGTTAACAGCGCTAGGCTAGTAATAAAGCTGATTAATACATAACGTGCGGCAAATTGTAGGTGATTAAGTAAAGTTTTCATTGAAGTGGCAGCTAATTCAGCACTGATTATTAGCTGAATATCATCTTAAGGGATAGGTGCATAAATCCTAATTCAATGAAATTTGACTAACAGTAAGACAAGTGTAACGAAAATGTAAACCAGGTAGGTAAGAGTGTAAGCAACTCAATAGCAGATGTAAGTTTATGTAAGACCTAAACCCTTGCTTGCAAGGCCTACTTAAATAGCTTGATTAGCCAAGTAAAATGGACTGTAGTTAAGGAGCTAAGTAACTCATCATCTGTTGCAGCATGCCCTTAATAATTTCGTTGCAGTTGTTATCAATAACATCGCCTGTTTAATACAAGCATCGCACACGGTTTCCCTAGTCTTGGACGAGGAGATAGCTAATCATGATTAGCTTTTATATAGGTATAGCACTGCTTATTATAGGCATTGGTTTTAATTTACCCACCGACAATAGCCAATATATAACAACGGATTATCTGCCCCCAGAAAGCTTAGCGAATAACAAGCAACAAAAGCTTGCACATAGTAAGATTTCTTGTATAATACGCGCTCGCATTCAGCCAAATTGAGTGTGTTTTGCTAAGGTCTTTACTCACGTGACGGCTTATAGCACTAAATAAAGAAGAACTAGATTCTTGTTTATTTCACAGCAGCTCTAATTTTGAGTTGAATGTTTATTAGTTAATACACCCCCTTCCGGCATATAAGGAAGTAGAGGGATGTATTTTTTTGTTCTTTAAAAAAGGGGATTTGTCTTTATGTCAAATCAAAGAATTCGCATTCGTTTGAAAGCGTTCGATCATCGTTTGATAGATCAATCTACTGCAGAGATCGTTGATACTGCAAAGCGTACTGGCGCACAGGTTCGTGGTCCAATCCCACTTCCTACTCGCAAAGAACGTTTCACTATCTTGACTTCTCCACACGTTAACAAAGATGCACGTGATCAATACGAAATTCGTACTCACAAGCGTCTGATTGATATCGTTGAGCCGACTGAAAAGACTGTAGACGCATTAATGCGTTTAGATCTTGCAGCTGGCGTTGATGTTCAAATCAGCTTGGGTTAATAGGGGAATTTAACAATGACTATAGGTCTAGTTGGACGTAAAGTGGGTATGACTCGTGTCTTCACAGAAGATGGTGTTTCAATCCCTGTTACTGTTATTGAAGTTGAAGCAAACCGTGTTGCTCAAGTTAAGACAGTTGACAACGATGGTTATTCAGCGCTACAAGTTACTACGGGCAAGCGTAAAGCAAGCCGTGTAACTAAACCAGCTGCTGGACATTTCGCGAAAGCAGGTATCGAAGCAGGCCGCGGCTTGTGGGAATTCCGTTTAAACGAAAACGAAGGTAGTGATATTAAAGCTGGCAGTGAAATCACTGTAGAGTTATTCAATGACACTAAATTAGTTGACGTTACTGGTACATCGAAAGGTAAAGGTTTCCAAGGCGGTATTAAACGCTGGAACTTTACTATGCAACATGCAACGCATGGTGTTTCGTTATCACATCGCTCTAACGGTTCGTTAGGTCAATGTCAAACACCAGGTCGCGTATTTAAAGGCAAGAAAATGTCTGGTCACATGGGTGCTGTGCGCGTTACTACACAAAACCTAGAATTGGTTCGTGTTGACGCAGAACGTAACTTGTTGCTTGTTAAAGGCGCAGTTCCGGGTGCTATCAATGGCAACGTAATCATCAAACCAGCTGTTAAAGCTTAGTCCAGGAGATTTTCTGATGGAATTATCATTAAAAGACGCAACAGGTGCTCTTGAAGTATCTGAAGCAACTTTTGGACGTGAGTTTAACGAAGCGTTAGTACACCAAGTAGTAGTTGCTTATGCAGCTGGTGCTCGTCAAGGTACTCGTGCTCAAAAAACTCGCTCAGAAGTTAGCGGCGGTGGTGCAAAACCATGGCGCCAAAAAGGTACTGGCCGTGCACGTGCCGGTACTACTCGTGGTCCAATTTGGCGTTCTGGTGGCGTAACATTCGCTGCTAAACCTCAAGATCACAGCCAAAAAGTTAACCGTAAAATGTATCGTGGTGCTATCGCTAGCATCCTATCTGAACTAGTTCGTCAAGACCGTTTAGTAGTAGTTAACGATTTTTCGGTAGAAACGCCTAAAACTAAAGAACTTGTTGCCAAGTTAAAAGGTTTAGAGCTTAAAGACGTATTGATTGTAACGAAAGAAGTTGACGAGAACTTGTTCTTATCAGCACGCAACTTGTACAAAGTTGACGTTCGTGACGTTGCAGCAATCGACCCTGTAAGCTTGGTTGGTTTCGAAAAAGTTTTAATCACTGCAGATGCAATTAAAGAAATTGAGGGGATTTTAGCATGATAAACGAAGAACGTTTGTTGAAAGTGCTTTTAGCACCGAATATTTCTGAAAAAGCAACTACAGCCGCTGAAGCAAACAACACTGTTGTTTTCAAAGTAGCTACAGATGCAACTAAAGCTGAAATTAAAGCCGCAGTTGAGAAACTTTTTGAAGTTACAGTTGAAGGTGTTAATACACTTAATGTTAAGGGTAAAGTAAAACGTACCGGTGCTCGTTTTGGTCGTCGTAACGACTGGAAAAAAGCCTACGTTACTCTTGCAGAAGGTAGTGACATCGACTTCGTTGGCGCGGAATCATAAGGAGCAGTTAAAATGGCTATAGTAAAATGTAAACCTACTTCTCCGGGTCGTCGTCACCTAGTTAAAGTGGTAAACAAAGAGCTTCATACAGGTAAGCCTTATGCACCATTATTAGACACTAAGTCTAAGTCTGGTGGTCGTAACAATAATGGTCGCATTACGGTTCGTCACATTGGTGGTGGTCATAAGCAACATTATCGTATTATTGATTTTAAACGTCTTAAAGATGGCATTCCAGCCAAAGTTGAACGTTTAGAATACGATCCAAACCGAAGCGCTAACATCGCATTAGTATTATATGCTGATGGTGAACGTCGTTACATCCTAGCCCCTAAAGGCTTAAGCGCTGGAGATACAATCCAGTCTGGTGTAGATGCTCCTATCAAATCTGGTAACACTATGCCGTTACGTAACCTACCGTTAGGTAGTGTTATTCACGCAATCGAACTTAAACCAGGTAAAGGTGCTCAAATCGCACGTGCTGCTGGTACTTACGCACAATTAGTTGCGAAAGAAGGTGCTTACGTTACTTTACGTCTTCGCTCTGGCGAAATGCGTAAAGTTGAAGCAGATTGTCGTGCTACTTTAGGTGAAATCGGCAACGCTGAACACATGCTTCGCCAACTTGGTAAAGCTGGTGCTTCACGCTGGCGCGGTGTTCGCCCAACTGTTCGTGGTGTTGCCATGAACCCAGTTGATCACCCACACGGTGGTGGTGAAGGTAAAACATCTGGCGGTCGTCACCCGGTATCACCTTGGGGTGTACCAACTAAGGGTTACAAGACTCGTTCGAACAAACGTACTGATAAATTTATCGTTCGTCGTCGTACTAAGTAATTAGTACATTAAACTAATATTCTGATTGCTTGAACTTAGCTAACTTATGTTAAGACTAGGTTCAACATGAAGAATTTGAATTATATAAGGATTCACCATGCCACGTTCCCTCAAGAAAGGTCCATTTATTGACCTACACTTGTTGACGAAGGTAGAGAAAGCGGTGGAAAGCGGGAATAAAAAGCCAATTAAAACTTGGTCCCGTCGTTCAATGATCATTCCTACAATGATCGGATTGACCATCGCTGTCCATAATGGCCGTCAACACGTTCCTGTATTTGTAACCGAAGAAATGATCGGTCACAAATTAGGCGAATTTGCACCAACTCGTACTTATCGCGGTCATGTCGCTGATAAGAAAGCGAAGAAATAGGGGAAATTAAATGCAAGCAATAGCTATACATAAATTTGCCCGCGGTTCTGCTCAGAAAGCGCGTTTAGTTGCGGATCAAATCCGTGGCGTAAATGTTGAGAAAGCACTTGAAATTCTAACTTACAGCAACAAGAAAGCTGCTGAGTTAGTTAAAAAAGTTCTTAACTCAGCTATCGCAAATGCCGAGCATAACGAAGGTGCAGATATTGATGAATTATTCGTTAAAACAATTTTAATTGACGATGGTCCAACAATGAAACGTATTATGCCACGTGCGAAAGGCCGAGCCGATCGCATCATCAAGCGCACTAGTCACATCACTGTGATCGTGTCTGATTCTTAGGAGTATATTAGTATGGGTCAAAAAGTTAATCCTACCGGTATTCGCTTAGGTATAACGAAACCTTTCGCGTCTACTTGGTTTGCAAGCACAAAAGATTTTGCTAGCAACTTAGACGGCGACTATAAGGTTCGCGAATTTTTAAAAGAAAAGCTTAAACGTGCATCACTTTCAAAAGTGATAATCGAACGTCCAGCTAAATCTATCCGCGTAACAATTCACACGGCTCGTCCAGGTGTTGTTATCGGTAAGAAAGGCGAAGATGTTGAGAAACTACGTTTAGCGATTACCAAAATTGCTGGTGTTCCTGCTCAAATCAACATCGCTGAAGTACGTAAGCCAGAAATGGATGCGCAGCTTGTTGCTGACAGCATTGCTAGTCAATTAGAACGTCGTGTTATGTTCCGTCGCGCTATGAAGCGTGCCGTTCAAAACGCAATGCGTCTTGGCGCTAAAGGCATCAAAGTACAAGTTAGTGGTCGCTTAGGCGGCGCTGATATCGCACGTGCTGAATGGTATCGTGAAGGTCGTGTACCTTTACATACATTCCGTGCTGATATTGACTACGCAATTGCGCGTGGTAACACTACTTATGGTGTTATTGGTATCAAAGTTTGGATCTTTAAAGGTGAAATTATTGGCAAAATGCCATTAGAAGCAGAGCAACCAGCTGCTAAGCCTAAAAGAAAAAACAACCGCAAAGCGAAGTAGGGGAATAAGTAATGTTACAACCAAAACGTACTAAATTCCGTAAGCAATTTAAAATGCGCAACCGTGGTCTTGCACACGTCGGTAGTTCAGTTAGCTTCGGTACTTTCGGTTTGAAATCACTAGAACGTGGTCGTATGACTGCGCGCCAAATTGAAGCCGCTCGTCGTGCCATGACTCGTCATGTTAAACGTCAAGGTAAAATCTGGATACGCGTATTCCCTGATAAGCCAATTACTAAAAAACCTCTTGAGGTTCGTATGGGTAAAGGTAAGGGTTCTGTAGAATATTGGGTTTGCCAAATTCTTCCAGGTCGTGTTCTTTATGAAATGGAAGGTGTTTCTGAAGAGATCGCACGTGAAGCTTTTGCTTTAGCAGCTGCTAAACTTCCATTCAAAACTACCTTCGTAACTAGGACGGCATTGTAATGAAAGTTAGTGAACTTAAAGCAAAAAGCATTGAAGAGCTAAATGCTGAATTACTAGAACTTCTTCGCGAGCAGTTTAACTACCGCATGCAAGCAAGCACTGGTCAATTAGCACAAACTCATTTGCTAAAAATCGTACGTCGCAATATTGCACGTGTTAAGACTATCATCACTGAAAAGGCAGGTAAGTAATGAGCGAAGTTAAAATCCGCACAGTACAAGGCGTTGTTATCAGTAACAAGATGGATAAGTCTATCGTTGTAATGATCGAACGTCGCGTTAAGCATCCTATGTACGGTAAATACATCACGCGTTCAACTAAGTTGAAAGCACATGATGAAGCTAACGTATGTAACGAAGGCGATATCGTAACTATTACTGAAGTTGCACCAATTTCTAAGTCTAAAAACTGGAAATTAGTTGACGTAATTACAAAAGCTTAATTTAGTATTTATACTTAATTAAACTTTAAATAGTTACCAAAAGACCTTAGCATTTATTTGCTAAGGTCTTTTTTTGTTTAAAATAAAGTAAAAAAATGTGATTGTTTCTAAGTCTGCAGCCCTACCTTTAAAGAGCAGGACGGAGAAATGAGTGACATAATTACAAAAGCTTAATACTCTCGAAAGTTAATATTTAACCTTAATTAAACTTTAAATAGTTACCAAAAGACCTTAATATTTATTTGTTAAGGTCTTTTTTTTGTTTAAAACAAAGTATAAATTGTGATGATTTCTAAGTCTGCAGCCCTTACCTTTAAGGGGAAGGACGTGAAAATTAGTACCCCACCCTTGCGACCTCAATGGCCTCGTTTCACTTGTAAACTCACCAAATAAAACACAGCGATTGAACCACTCAACTCATTAAGCTAAGATGGTTTTTTAATCTTTAACTGAGTAATCCAATGAAATCTATAGCATTTACAACCGCTGTATTGTGCCTTGTCTACAGTTCCTTAAGTTATGCTGCCACTACGAATACTAATGCCAAGTTAGTAAAAGCAGTAATGCCCGAGTTAATGATGCTATATAAAGATTTGCACCAAAGCCCTGAGCTATCTAGCGTAGAATTTAATACTGCCAAAATACTTGCTAAAAAAGCACGAGCTTTAGGTTTTGAAGTCACTGAAAAAGTCGGAGGTACTGGTGTGGTTGCGGTATTAAAAAATGGTAAAGGCCCGACGGTATTAATTCGCGCCGATATGGATGCCCTGCCAGTAAAAGAACAAACCGGTTTAGCCTTTGCTTCTAAGGTAACCACCACAACGGAGGAAGGTCAACAAGTCTATGTCATGCATGCTTGTGCGCACGATACCCATATGACTAGTTGGCTTGGTACGGCAAAGTTACTCAGCGAAAACAAAAAAAACTGGTCGGGTACTTTAGTGATGATCTTACAACCTGCTGAAGAACGTGGCCGTGGTGCAAAGGACATGTTGGCTGACGGTTTATATAAACGTTTTCCTAAACCTGATTATGCTTTAGCCTTTCATAATTCAGCTAGCTTAAAAGCTGGTGTCATTGGTTATACGCCGGGTTATACCTTCGCCAATGTTGATAGTGTCAATATTGATGTTAAAGGCGTTGGTGGTCATGGCGCTTACCCACACACCACTAAAGATCCCATTGTTTTAGGCGCGCGTATTGTTGGCGCTTTACAAACGTTAGTTAGCCGAGAATTAAACCCGCAAGACCCTGCTGTAGTTACCGTTGGCAGCTTTCAATCAGGCACTAAGCACAATATTATTTCTGATCAGGCTCTATTATTGCTAACCGTGCGTAGCTACTCAGATGAAACACGTAAAAAATTACTTGATGGCATCGCTAGAATTGCCAAAGGTGAAGGCATCGCTATGGGTTTGCCGGAAAATTTATTACCGGTAGTTACGGTGAAAGATGAATTTACTCCAGCGACTTATAATGAACCTGAATTTACCAAAAGCATGGCAGAGCTATTTACTGCCGAGCTAGGTAAAGATCGCGTTATTGAAGTACCTGCGGTCATGGCGGGTGAAGATTTTGGTCGCTATTACAAAGCCGATAAAAGTATTAAAAGCATGATATTTTGGGTCGGTGGTGTACCTGATGATAAGTGGCAAGCAGCTCAAGCAACGGGTGCGGTCTTACCCTCACTGCACAGCCCTTTTTGGGCACCTGATGCTGAAAAAGTCATTAGCACAGCAACACAAGCAATGAATAGTGCCGTGTTAACAATTCTAGCGAAGTAGCTACTGAGTAACTGAGTACAAGCGACTAGTAATAAAACTAGTCGCTTGTTCAATCACTGGTAATAATTCCCTAATACTACTTTTAAAGTTGTATTTATTAAACGGATCTTAAACCACTGACTTGACCACTTTAATATGCAAACGTTTAGCAATACGGTTTAAGTTAGCCCTATCTGTTGATAACCGCCGTGCTGCTGCCGCCCAATTACCTTCTTCATTTTTAAGTACTCGACTAATTAATTGCTTTTGAAAATTTTCAGTCTCTGCTTTTAACGATAAGTTAACACTATCATTCGCTGTCGATGACAAACTATGTTCAGTAATCAGCTCTATCGGCAACTCAACGCCAACAGCGTTAAGTGAGCCGCAATCCACTGGTTCTATCACGATTATCGCCTTACCTCGTTGGCGGGCACGTGCCTTTAGCGTTGCTCGGCTGATCACGTGCTCTAATTCACGAACATTACCTGGCCAGTCATATTGCGTTAAGTGAACAATCGCTTGTTCGGTTATTTTTAACTGAGTAATGCCGAGCTTGCGTCTGGTTTGCTCGACAAAATACCCCGCTAATAATTGGACATCGCCAACCCTTTCATAAAGTCCTGGCACCCTAATAGGATAAACACTTAACCTATGGTACAAGTCAGCACGAAAACGCCCTTCAGCTACTTCTTTTTTTAAGTCTCGATTGGTGGCAGCAACAATACGAACATTCACTTCTTCAACATTGTCTTGGCCTACAGGTTGAATTTCATTACTTTGTATCGCTCTTAATATCTTACTTTGCGCCACTAGTGGTAACTCGCCAATTTCATCTAGAAATAAAGTGCCGCCATCGGCCAGTGAAAATTTACCGGCTCGGTTTCTATCGGCTCCGGTAAAAGCGCCTTTTACATGGCCAAAAAGCTCACTTTCAATCAAGTTTTCCGGTAACGCCGCACAATTTACATAAACCATAGGACCATGTTGGCGGAGTGATTTTTGGTGCAAGGTACGAGCAACCAGTTCTTTACCAACACCTGTATCCCCATAGATTAAAATATTAAAATCAGATGAGGCGACTATATCTAACTCTTGTTTGAGTTGTGACATGATGGGACTATCACCGATAAGTTCACCACCATCTCGTTTCCATGCTTCTTCGGTTAACTCAGCGACTACTAGCTGTGAATGGTCGGCCCTACTTTCAAGTTGCTCCAGTAAAAATGCCGTATTGAGGGTGGCTGCCGCCATCGCTGAAATAACTTCTAGCGTACGCACCTCAATATCTTCAAAATCATGGGGCGTTAGGCTATCTATGGTTAATAATCCCAACAAATTATCATCGTAGTACAAAGGCAAGCCCATGCATGAATGCACGGGTAAATCGCCAGCTCTATCGATCAATAAACCATCATAGGGATCGGGTAACGGCGAGTCGGCAGCAAAACGAATCGGCGATTTTGACTGACAAAGTGCTAAAAACCTTGGGTGTTCTGCAATATAAAAACGCCGGCCTAAAGTGTCCCTACTTAAGCCTTGTAGCGCAATGGGTTTCAGTACATCGCCATGATAAGAGAGTAATGCAACAGCATCACAGGTAATAGTCTTTCTGACGGTATCTAATAACCGATCGAACCTATCTTTACTATTTAAGCTACTAGCAAGGTCGATTGCTAGCTCAATAATTGCCGTTGATGATATTTGTTTCATTGTTGAACCTGATATTGACGAATTTCGATGAAAGCCTTAGCTCACCTCACATCAGACAAAATAACACGTAAGAGTCATTATGACCACAATTTATGTATGTCAATATGACTACATAAATAAACCAAACAAAGGTAAACTATTGAATATAAGGTATAAATATAATTGGCACTTACTTTGCAATGTTAGATTTAAATAACCGAACTAAATCAATAATCGATAAGAGTGCACCATGTATTCACAATTTTTTATCGCTAGCCAACTTCCTAATATTGACCACGCACTAGGCTTGCAAAAATGCTTAGTAATAGGCAACTATTTAATGTTGACGTCTTTTCTAGTTGTCGCCTCTTGTATCTTTATCACTTTCGCTTATGACCAATACTTCACCATTCCAGCGCAAATATCGGCCCATATTGCCACCATAGTTTTCGCTGCTTTACTCAAAATTGGTTATGTCTTGCGCTGTATTGCATTACATGGCTTTGGTAAAAGGAACTTTTAATATGTTACAGATTCAAGATCCAGAGATAGCTCAACTAACTTGTGATCATCAAGGTAAAGATGCACTCAACTATTTAAATCAACATCCAGTCTTAGACTTACCGTTTAGAAGCTACTTTCTGCTGGCAGTTATTGGCTCACTGTTCACGCTTGGTATTTGGGCTGCGTATTTTAATGGCTATTTCACTTTTGCCGGTAATGGTATTTCGCCCCTAGCCTGGCATATCCATGAAATGATTTTTGGCTTTGGCGCTACAGTGGCCGTTGGTTTTATTCTCACCGCAGCCCAAACTTGGACTGGCCAACCAAGTATAAAAGGCTTGCCGGTAGTCGGCTTTATTGCAATCTGGTTGCTAGTTAGAGTTGCTTTGCTGGTTAATTTACCCAGTACTATTATCATCGCCATCGTCTTGCAAAGTTGTTGGTGGTTAGGCACGATTGTTGTCTTTACGCGTTTAGTACTAAAAAGTAGCAACCGCCGAAATTACCTATTTATTCCGTTATTGTCCGTATTAATGCTACTTAATATTGCCCTCTTACTACTCGATTTTACCGGCCATTATGAACTAACTCGACATATTGCTAGAACCTGTGTACTGATGTTTTGTTTATTGATGGGGATATTAGGGGGACGAGTAATTCCCTTCTTCACTGTCTCCGGCGCTAAGCTCGAGCCAATCAAATCTCCCCATTGGTTGACACCCTTACTTACTATCACTTCAATTTCAGGTGTACTGGTATTTTTTAGCTCGATTTTTATTAATTTACCCTTTAGTCCGGCTGGATTAATGATAGCTTCAGGATTACTGCACCTTATAAGACAAAGTTATTGGCGTAGCTTTGCCACCCGAAATATCGCTTTATTGTGGTCCTTACACTTAGCCTATTTTTCTCTTGGCTTAGGGCTAATATTATTGGGTATGAGCTACCTTTCGACCGAGGGCATTAGCCCTATTCAGCTAACCATACCCTTTGGCGATGCATTGCATTTAATCACCATAGCAGCAATGGGCTTAATGATTTTTGCCATGATGAGCCGAGTATCTCTTGGCCACACAGGCAGAGCCTTAACACCGAGTAAACTGGTTTCATGGCTATTTTGTCTTATTATTCTTTCAGCACTGGCGCGAGTAATTCTACCGTCACTCTCTTGGTCTTTCTTGCCAATATTAATAAATCAAACACTGCTGGCTTGGAATATTAGCGCCTTAGCTTGGCTAATCGCCGGGGCTTTGTTCTTAAAAGTTTACCTCGTTATTTTGACCACTAAGAAAATTGAGAAGAACTTTAATCGCTAGATAAAGCAATACCAAAGTCCATAAACCCATTTAAAACACCCTAAGTAATTTTGCCTAGGGTTTATTTTTCAATTTACCTTAGGAGTAACCATGTTAACTGATAAGCACATCGATATTATAAAAAGTACCATTCCCCTTTAGAGAACGCCGGCCCCGCATTAACAAATCATTTTTATCAACGTCTATTCGCCCATAACCCTGAGCTGAAAGACATATTCAATATGGCCAATCAACACTCAGGTAGACAACAAGTGGCTTTGTTTGAAGCTATAGCGGCCTATGCTAAAAACATTGAAAATTTAGCTATTTTAACAACCGCGATAGAGCGCATTGCCCAAAAACATACCAGCTTTAATATTAAAGCGCCGCACTACGCTATTGTTGGCCACCACCTGATCGAAACGCTACGTGAATTAGCCGGCGAAACTTTCACTGCTGATGTTGAAGAAGCGTGGACAGCAGCCTATCAATTTTTAGCGCAAATATTTATTGATAGGGAAGCAGAGCTTTACCAAGCGCGCCGATACTTTAGGCGGTTAGCGCGATGCCAGAGTATTCACCTTGATAGATAAAATCGTAGAGTCAAAATTGGTCACCAGCTTTATTTTTATGCCTGTTGATGACAAACCGGTAATAGGATTTAAGCCAGGTCAGTACTTAAGTATTGAAGTGACGGATTCCAAGCTGTGAATTTAAAGAAATACGTCAATACTCTTTATCTGATAAAGCCAATGGTCAAACTTATCGAATTTCAGTAAAGCGAGAACTAGGTGAAGTTACTGACGCTACGGCTAATAAATCGGCTATTAAAGGCATAGTGTCTAATTATTTACATGATGAGCTATATGTTGGTTATGAGATTGATTTATACGCGCCAGCAGGCGATTTTCTCTTTAGTGATCGTCAAGCCCCGGTAGTATTGTTATCTGCGGGGGTAGGTATTACCCCTATGCAAGCCATGTCAGAAACACTAGCCCAACAAGGTTACAGCAATTCTGTGCATTATCTACATGCCTGTGAAAATAGTGAACAGCATTCTTTTGCGGCAAGAACAACAGCGCTTATTGATGATAACAACTGGCAGCAAACCATTTGGTATCGTAATCAAACCGTTGAACAAGCGCATATTCACTCAGGCAGGATGGATTTAACGCAACTAGACTTACCTATTGAGCAAGGTAACGTTTACCTTTGTGACCCGATTGCTTTCATGCAATTTTCCAAACGACAGTTACTGACTTTAGGGGTAGTCGCGACAAATATTCATTATCAAGTGTTTGGTCCCCATGCTAATTTATAAACAAAGTGAATAATTTAAAGTAGCTGATAATAAACCGGCACAAAATTGAGTCCTGGTTTATTTAAGTTTTCGCTATCTAAGAGCGCATTAATACTTCGAAAATCCGCAAATCACACCTAAGGCAATATATTTTTTAAGGATATTATCTATCGAGCTATCGGCTTCGATCATAGTGGTATTAGCCATTACTCTCTCAATTGCCATTTCAAATGAATGACCCTGAGCAAATGACTGTAGCAGTGCAAATTCACTCGCGCTTATAGTTATCATTTGTGTTTTTAATGCCTGCTTAAAGAGCACTATATTAGTTTCATTGTCACCATCAAGGGCTAGTTCACTATTGTCTGGGACATTTTCTTGATTCATCTGCCATATTTTATCAATAGGCTGAGTCGATTTGATTAAAGCTACTGATGGAGCAAGGATAAAATTCAATTGCAAGGCGTCTGCTGGTGCCACTTTTGCTAATAAAGTCCAATCGAAGGTAATACTGTCTTTTGCTAAAGAGCATTGATGAAAGAGCCACTCAAGCTGGGCAACATCTTTTAGGTAAGTTAATGATTTAGCTTGCTCTAACTCAGCTACAAATAGCGGAAAGTTTTCACCATAATCATCCATATTTGCTGTTGTTGGCCAATAAATAAAAATATATTGCCGACTAACTTGTGCAAAGAAGTCTTTACCGACTAACTTTTCAACCACTGGATAAGTTAGACTTAGTGAACTAGTAATATTGGCGATGGCACTATGTTGATAAATCCCCATTAAACCTTGAGCAGAAATTGAACGGGTATCAAGTTCCGTTGCCATGGAAATATTATTAGCCGTTAAAGTACCCGATAAACAGTCCTTAATAAAGTTAGACTGTAGGTCTGCTAATTTAGTCATAAACAAACCTGATCAATCGCTAGATTTTCAAGGTTTACTTCATTTTGAATAATAACTTCCGCTTTCTTTTTTTCTGCCAATAACACGGATAATTCGGGAACATTTGTGTCCCATTCAATCAAGGTTGGCAAAGCGCCAAACCGTTTAATAGCTTGTTGGTAAAGTTGCCAAACCCCCTGATAAACCTTCTCTCCATGGCTATCTATATAGACCTCTTCACCCTCTATATTATCGATACTAAAACCCGCTAAATGTATTTCTTTTACCGCTTTAACAGGTATATTTGTTAAATACTCTACCGCATCGAAACCCTGATTATGAGCACTGACATATATATTATTCACATCGAGTAATAGCCCGCAGCCTGTTTCTTGTGTCAGTGCCGACAAAAACTGCCATTCCGCTATGGGCGAGTCGAGATAAGTTAAATAACTTGATGGGTTCTCTATTAATATCTGCCGTTGTAATACATCTTGTGCATGATTGATATTTGTCACGACAACAGCAAAGGCCTCTTCAGTAAACGGGATGGGAAGTAAATCAGGCAAAAAGTGTCCGCTCTCAGAGCCGCTCCAAGATAAGTGATCAGAAAGTAAACTTGGCTGTAACCAGGCGGCTGTTTTTTTAATGCTTTGTAAGTGTTGCTCTCGTACCGGGCAGTCAGTTGCCGCAGAGCCTAGAGACATACCAATACAGTGGGCTGATATCGGATAATCCAGGCTAATTTTAGCGAGATATTTTGCCGCAGTACTGTCTTGGCTAAAAAAATTTTCGGTATGAACCTCTAACCAAGGCACATCAGGTTTGTCTTCAATAAACTGCTGGAAATGCTGATGTTTAAGCCCAACTCCCACCCCATGAATACCTTGCATTATTTATGCTTCCCGTTTTATCTATAACTCTGTAATGCACCCGTGATTTTTTCTAAGCGCATTACATAGGTATTTATAAGCTATTTCTTGGCTGGTTTTACTGCTTTAACAACACCACCAGTAATTTTTTCACAGGTACCTTTAGGTACATAAACCCATTCACTGGCATCATTATTCTTGGTCGCTTGTCCCGCACAGTTATGACTGCCATTTAAAGCACCACAATCATTTTTACCTGCTTTAGCAATACCGGCACATTTCTCCCAGGAAGTCGGTTGATTAGGCACGGCATTGGCCGATGTAGCCGTTAAAACACCCAAAGCTAAAAGACTAGAGATAGCTGCACTGGCAATTTTTTGATTGTTCATAGTGATATCCTTAAAGTGAAATTAAATGTAATAGTCAGAGAATAAAGATAGTGGATATCAACAATAAATTTCAATAATAATTTTTTGAGTTAGCGAAACCTTTTATTTCATCCGCCGAAAAACAAGATAAATGGCTCAACTATTTCGAATACCAAAAAAATTCAGCAATAAAATAATTAATTAATTTTCTTAGTGCCTTGAAAGCTAAGGAGCCTAGCATTGCCCCTCTATTTACTATTTTTCTAAAGCTAAAAATGTACAATCGCCATTATTAGCTAGCTATTAGAGGAAAAAAAGTCCGTCATACACTAAGCTTTTTATATGCAACACCACAACTGAAGGGTAACCGTAATGAAAATGACTGAATTACACAGTGAGATACAAACCGGTATTATCAATTACCTATCTGCACACCCAGAGGCTTGTGCATCAGTACAAGGCATATGCAATCAATGGCTATCGAATGAAAAATATTTGCACAATATTGATCAAGTAAAAACCGCGGTAAATGGTTTACTGCTTCGAGGTGAGATTCACCGGCATGTTGACTCAAATAAATTCAGTTTATAAAAGATAAAATCAGCCCATAACCGGCTAGTAATTTGGTTCTAAATTTTAAGTTTTCAAACATTTTTTAGATCTCATTAAATTATGGGTGAATTGGCAAGCAATGTTGACCGTGGTAATGTTGACCGTGGTCTCGTAATAAAGCCAATACCAATCACATGACTATTTTGGACGTGAGTCGTGATATAGCTCTAGTTTTTTGAATTAAGATAACTGTTTGGTTGCCGGCTAAGAGCAGAATAGTTTACTCAATAGTATTCCATTTCACAGCTGAACATCTTGACCCGGACCTTATACCAATTTGATTAAATTTCTTCCCAGCTCAGAGCTGTACTTAATGTTCAATAACAAGGCAAATTTGTTTAGGTCTAGTTAGTCTAAACCAAATAAATTTAACGATGTTAGTGGGCATTGAGTAAGCTCCCAGTGGGCGAGTTTAAAGGGTTCATATTCGGCGTTATTGATTTTGACAAGGACGCTACACGGATGTAGCCTCTTAGAGAATGCAGGAGCATATTCTCCTGAATAACCATTCTCTTCAATCAATGCCTTGCCTCTAAACCCTTTAACTCTCGCTGAGTGGGAAAGAACTTAATCAACTTGGTATTCTTTAGTTCTCCCCCAAGGGCTGACCATAACTAAATTCAACCCGATTACCGTCAGGATCTAACACGCCACAATAATAGCCAACGGGATATGGCTCTTCTTTAACAGGCCACAATAGTCGACCTTCCTTTTCAGCTTTCTCTGCTATAGCATCCACTTGCTGCTTACTTGTTAAGGCAAAGCCAAAGTGAGAAAAATCCATCGATGATTGTTGGTGTCCTGGACCACGGGGTAAAATGACAAAAATAAATGTATCAGCTTTTCCGGGCTCTGCTAACCAAATAATGTGTTTACCATTAACGTGCCTATCACGTACTAATTGCATGCCAATATAGTCTTGATAGAAAGCTACACAACTAGCCAGATCTTTAACATGTAAAGCAATATGAGTTAAACGCGCCATAACTAATTTCCAAGTTAACCTAAGAAAAATGTTCTCAGCTCGCCTTTAGTTGGCCGTTCTCTAAAAATCAAACTGCCATTAATCAGAATATTAGGTGAGTGGCGGATATGATGCGATGCAACAAGCTCAGGATTTTCTTCAATATAGTCAACGCAATAGTTTATACCCGCATCATCGAGTTCACGTTTTATATTAGGCAAACATGAATCAGTGTGTGTTACCAGAAGTTGTACATGCATAGTAGGCTCCTATGAAGCAAAAGGCTCAATAACTATCCTTAGTATAGCTAGTTATTGAGCCGTACATTTCATAGGAAATTCGCCGCAATATTTTTACGGATTAAACAATTAAACAATTAAACAACAAGCATCAGCTTTACTATACTTACTTATGTAGCCAATCAAACTTTAGTTTGGAAATAGTTCTGACGTAGTTTTTAGGTAGCTAGGAGGTAATTATGACGATGTTTTTCTTAGTAGTAGGCATTAGCATAGTGACGCTAATCATGTTTTATTCAGCACATGCTTGGTATCATTATTTAAGTCACCCACACCACCATTAACAATAACTAATTAACATATAAGTTAACTAGTTCGCTCTTATTCTTGGCTTTAGCCTTGAGGCTAAAGCCAGTTTAACGGACTCCATGCATGCCCCGTTTTAACAGCGGCGCTATCAAAAGCAGCGCCACGCCTGTACCTAGTCCAATCCACATTAAAAATTCGAACAGCTGACTATAGATAACTATTGCCTCACTAACATTAGCAACTTCCCCTCCTTGGGTATCAATGGCTGCCATTTTCCCTAAGCGCATTGCAAGGGTTTCAGATAACGCCGTTGCTAAAAACCATACTCCCATAGAAAGCCCTACCACACGATGAATTGCCAGCTTAGTCACTGCAGAAAGCCCTACAGGAGAAAGGCAAAGTTCCCCGGTAGTGTGAATTAAATAGGCTAACACTAACCACCACAAACTAATTTTACCCGCTTCATTAGGAAATTGTGCCCCGATGACCAAAACACCAAAACCTAAGCCGGCCTGAATTATACCTAAAGCAAATTTAACCGGGATATTAGGGTTTAACTTATACTTATCTAACCATACCCAAAGCGCGGCAAAAGGTAAGGCTAACAAAATGATAAAGCCCGCATTAAGCGAGCCAAACTGACCAGCCGATATCTCAATGCCGGCAATATTTCTCTCAACGACTCGATCGGCAAATAAAGTCATTGAACCTGCAGCCTGCTCAAACAAGGCCCAAAAAACTATTGTAGATGCAATTAATACCATCAGTACCAACATTTTTTGCATTTCTTCCCGGCTGCCTTTTAATACCGCATAAGTGACTAAACCTACGCCTGAAACGACCAACAAAACCTGCTGGGCGGCAAATACTACTGGCTCATGTTGGATCACCAACCAAAATACCGACAAGCTGGCAACGGCTGAGAAATAGATTAAATATTCTCGATTGAGCAAACCCCAAACCTTCTCAACTAATAGTTCAGGCTGTGGCGGCTCAGCCAAACCATGTAAATATTTCAGCCCCTTAGTAAAAGTAAATAAGCCAAATGGCATACCGATACCCGCAGCGCCAAAACCATAACCCCAGCCAAAGGTTTCACCCAAATAAACACAAATGATAGTAGCGGCAAAAGCGCCAAGGTTGATTCCCATATAAAAGATAGTAAAACCAGAATCACGACGAGGATCTTCTTTTGAATATAACTGACCAACAATAGTTGAAATATTAGGCTTTAAAAAACCAACGCCAACAACAATAAACGATAGCGCCAGATAGAAAATATTCAAAGCCGCTAAATCTTGAATTTTTATAGTTTGTGTTAATAGCGTACCAGCGCTGATTACCGTGCCATTGTTAAGGGTAATATCTGAGATTAGCATAGTACCTGCCACGTATTGAACCGCTTGGTGACCTTCCACCGCCATAAGAAAGTGACCTACACAAAGCAAAATCCCGCCAAAAATAACCGATTTTTTCATGCCTAAATAACGATCTGCTAACATGCCACCAATAACAGGCAGCGTATAGACTAAGCCAGCATATGAACCTAAAACCGCCAAGCCCTCTCCATCTGAAAATAAGTGATATTTAGTCAGGTACAAAAGTAACAAATACTTCATACCATAAAACGAAAACCGCTCCCATAATTCAGTAGCAAAACAAACATATAAGCCTTTGGGGTGACCAAATAATTCATCGGAATTAGCATGCCCATTCACATATCTAAGATTGCTTTGTGCCATATATGCCATACCTTCAACAAGGGGGAAGCTATAGAGCAAGTATAGGGGAGTATTATAGATACGCTAAAGGCTGCATTGTTATGTTGAATACTCAGTAAGTGAACAGAAGCAATTGCACTAACTAAGTGAGCAGTTTCAAATAGCTTAAATAACTACTGCTTTGCAAGTTATTAAAATTTAACTCTCTATTTTTATATTATTTTAGAATTAAACACTATAAATCACGGTTTTATCAAGAAATACGCAAAACAAAACCTAGGGTTACATGAAACAATTACCTTATATAAGCCATTGTTAATTACCGACAGTCCCTAATGGAATTAACAATCTAACTTTAGATAGTTTAAGAGAACTTTATGACTAATTTAGCGACCGATGCAAAGCAACCTTTGAGTTTAATTTACCTAGATGCCAATGCTACTACCCAGGTTTTACCACAAGCTGCAGCGGCGGCCTTAGTAACCATGGAAACGCTATTTGGTAACCCGAGTAGTAGTCATGTTACCGGACTGCAAGCGAAGCAGATAATGGACAAAGCTAGACAACAAGCTAAACAGATTGTTGGTGCTGGCGAGGGTACAATTATTTTTACCAGTGGCGCGACTGAGGGTATTCAAACCGCTATTTTATCTGCATTAGTCGCTGCGAAAAAGACGCTAGATAAAGATGCCGATTATTGCCTACTATATGGTGCAACTGAGCATAAAGCCGTACCAGAGTCACTCAAACACTGGAATGAAATTCTTGAAATAAACGCCGAAGTGAAAGAGATACCTGTTGATAGAATGGGTCGCCTTGATATGGATTTTATCGCTAAAGAAGTCCCTAATGCCTTGATTATTTGTACCATGGCGGTTAATAACGAAACAGGTGTCTATCAAGACATGAACTTATTAGACCGAACCATACGTACCAATAACGCCAACACTGCTTGGATGGTAGATTGTGTGCAAGCTTTAGGTAAAACCGACTTAGACTTAAGCCAGACTAGTATCGACTATGCCCCCTTTAGTGGTCACAAACTATATGCCCCTAAAGGTATTGGTTTTATGTACGTTAGAAAAAACGCCCCCTTTACCGCTGTTATTGCCGGCGGAGGTCAAGAAGGTGGCTTACGCTCAGGCACAGAAAACTTACCGGGTTTAGCCGCGTTAAGCGCCATATTTAGTATGCTGTTAGGTGAAAGTGAATCTTGCTTTGCCTCAGTAGCAACCCTGCACTTATTTCGCCAACAGATGGTGTCGTCATTAACTCAGGCATTTCCTGAAATCGTATTTA
This sequence comes from Colwellia piezophila ATCC BAA-637, assembly GCF_000378625.1. GTDB lineage: Bacteria > Pseudomonadota > Gammaproteobacteria > Enterobacterales > Alteromonadaceae > Colwellia > Colwellia piezophila. Next base: position 296,653 of record NZ_KB905161.1, read on the forward strand.
ATCACAGTATTGAAAACTCAGTAGCAACCACTATTAATTTTGCTATTCCTGGCTTTAGTTCGAAAGAGATTATGGATTTATTCGACGCGGCTAACGTACGAGTCAGCTCTGGCTCAGCATGTAGTTCTAAAGTAACGCGCAGTTTTGTCTTAGATGCCATGGGGCTGCCAGCCTGGCAAAGTGAGTCAGCAATTCGAATGTCTTTTGGCCCCGCAATGACACAAGAGCTAGTTGACACTGCCTGTAGCCGAATAATATCTGTAGCTCAAGCATTGCAGCAAAATTGCCTCATTATTGACACAAATAGCATGGCTGAAAATACCCGCGCCGATAAAACTGAACTAGATGGCCTGGTACAATTTAAAGTCGGTGGTAACTGTAGTTGGTTATATGTCGACCAGAAAACTAAATCGGCAATCTTTATCGATCCATTGCCTGAAGTGGCTGATCGCCTACAAACAATACTTACTTGTCAGGAACTTGATTTAGTCGCGGTTATTGATACCCACGGCCATGCAGATCATGACTCTTGTCGTGTTAGTATCGTAGAATCGTGCTTAGCTGAGCAGCAGACTGATGCACTAGGCTGGCCAGACAATACGCAAACAACAAAAATTAATGGTAATGAATACCAGTACCTAACGCTGGGTGATAAGTGGTTGGTTAAAGTAGCAACGCCAGGACATACCGATGACAGCATTAGCTTGTTATTATGCGAACCCGTAACGGATGCCACAGCATCATTACAAGTGCATTATGCTTTTTGTGGAGATCTGATTTTAATGGCTAGCCTTGGTCGCACAAATTTCTCCACCAGTAGTGCCCCAGAAATGTATAGCAGCTTACAGTCATTGCATACGCTTATCGGTAACAACAGTCTTGTTTGTCCGAGTCACGACTATAACAACGAGTTTACTACCAGTATTGCCACAGAATTATCACGTAATTCACTGCTTGCTCAAGTGATTAATAATGAAATGAACAGTGCGGCGTTTTCACTGCAAAAAGCTAAGATGGATACTCATATTATCGACGAATCTGGCAGTGAAATAATGTGTGGCGCGCTAATTGGTACTTGTAATAAAATTACTGTGCTTGACTATGACAGCGCCAGTTTAGCCAAGGCTTTAAAGCAATCTAATCCCATGAAGTTAATTGATATCCGTGAACCACACGAATACGCCCTTCAACACGATGACAGATTTAACATCAATGTACCTTTAACTCGATTAGTGCAGTTTATCCAAGCGCAGCAAGATAAGCAGCAAGAATTGGTACTTATATGTCGCAGTGGCAGTCGCTCTCAAATAGCAGCACAAGCATTAGGTCGTTTAGGTTTTGAAAATGTTGGCCATTTAAAAGGTGGTTACGCTTTACATCAGTATTAACAGGTTTTGGCTTTAATTTTCCAAATAAATAAAACCCGATACAGGTACTCTGTATCGGGTTTTCGCTTTTATTTACTAAGCAGTAACGTGCCAAGGTACTAATCCTGCCTAAATATCTTTTACCTAATTAGTACCTTTTTCAACGCTAGATATGGGTCAGTTTTCAGGATTAGCTCTTTTTTTAGGACCATAATTATAGCTGCTACTTGTTGGTGTTTAACCAAAATCAACATAACTCGTAAAATGCAAACCATATTGAAAAATTGTCGGCATACTGATGACCATTAAAATTAAAAAAACACCTCCCCCGCTGCTAACAATAAGCTAAGGCTTTGTTATTACCACAAAAAAAATTATTTTTATTTTGTGGCATGCGCTTTGCTCTGTTAGTTCATATTAAAGTAATGCTATTAACTTCAACCTTCATTCACATGATAAAAGTTGAATGAAGGAAATTTATATAGCAGAGGTTAATTTGAGGAGTAAACATGATTTTATCTCAATATAAACGAATATTGGTGCTTCTTTTCATTTTAACACCGCTACTTAGTGCCTGTGGTGAAGAAGAAGAAAATGAAGAAGTAGTACAAACGCCCCCCGTTGAAAACACGATGGCAAGCAACATAGAAAATCAAAATAACATAGAGCAAGAAGCAACAAAATCCCTTAGTAGCGTCTCCATGGAAGGCAACTTTGCCTTTGAAACCCAAAGAATGGTAACTGTTGATTTACATTTTATAGCAACACAGTTCCAAGAAAAAATTGCAATTTATTCAGTAATAGATGCCAATACCAACACCCCGATAAATTTGCTAGAACAAGGCATCATAATTCAATCCAATAGCTATAAGAGCATGCTGGCAGCGGCCACAGCAGTCAGCTCTTTAATTGTGGTTAGAAATGATGACTTTTCAAATGCAGTTACGGTAGAAATAAATAGTAATGACTTACTTACTCATACTTTTCAGGAGTAATGAAAATGAAAACAGCGATAATTAGCATACTAATTTTTTTATCAATATTTGCTGCCAAGGCAGACCCCGTATTGCAAAGCATAACTTTAGATTTAAACGCTACTGACTATAAAAAATTGGGAGCCTCCGTCGCTATTTCTGGTGATATTGCGGTTATCGGTGCTCCTGGCTCAGCTGGCGATATAGGGCAAGCATGTCTTTACCAACGTTTAGGTGAAAGCTGGAGCCTGTTAAGTTGTCTTAGCCCAAATACTGAAGATCAAGATACCGTGCAGCAGTTTGGTAATACCGTGTCAATATCAGGCGATCTGCTAGTTATAGGTGCAGAAAACAAACAAAATGGTAAACATGGTGTTGCCTATATTTATCAACGCCAAGGTGATTTATGGTTACAACAAGCTGAATTAATCAGTCCTAATTCATCTTCAAATGATAAGTTTGCCAGCACGCTTAGCATATCGGAAAACTATATAGCGATAGGCTCGCCAGGTTTTTCAGCAAGTCATGCCGGTGCTGTGCATCTGTTTAAAAGTACGACTTCCGGCTGGGTCGAAGATATCGTTATCACGCCAATTTCATCTTTTAAAAGTGCACATTTTGGCTCGTCACTGATGTTAACCGGCGAATACCTCATCATAGGAGACGATGACCATGGCCGTGCCCATGAAGGTACCGGATATATTTACCGACGAGAAGATGATATTTGGAGTCTCCAGGCAAGCTTAAAAGGTGGCGATGTCACTAAAAGCGCCAATTTTGCCACCAGTGTCGCTATTTCAAAAAACTACGCGGTTATCGGGGCAAAATCAGAAAATAGCTCCTTAGTTAAGAAGAATAAAAAAAGTGGCGCTGTCTATGTTTATAAACGCACAGGTAAGTTATGGCAAAATCAAACGAAACTGTTAGCAAGTGATGCCGGACAAGGAGATAACTTTGGCTCTAGTGTTGCTATTTCTGGCGATTATCTAATTATCGGCGCCGAAAATAATAATAGCGCTAGGGGGTCAACTTACTTATTTCGAAATACAAACGATGTTTGGACTGAGGAATTTAACTTTCAGGCTGATGATGCCAATCAGCAAGATAATTTTGGTCATGCAATCGCTATTGCTCAAGACTATATAGTCATTGGCGCACATAACAAAAGTGTGGCAAACAACACACAAGGAGTGAGTTACCTTTATTATCTAAACCGCGACACTAGCCCATCAGAAAGAGAAAAAGCACTGACCGAAATACAAACGCAGCTAGCTTATGATTCTGCAGAAATAGATAGTGACAATGATGATTTGAATGATTGGGATGAAATTAATATATTAGGAACTGATCCATACCTAAGTGATAGCGATGGTGATGGCTTAACCGATAAAGAAGAAGTTATGATTTATCAATCAAATCCGCTGGTAGCTGATAGCGATGGTGATGGCTTATCTGACCTCGACGAAGTGGTGCTTTATAATTCAGATCCTACTTTGGTTGATACCGATGGTGATGGCTCAAGTGACTATGAAGAAGTAATGGTTACTAAAACAGAGCCCTCTTTAGTTGATTCAGACAATGATGGTTTAACCGATCAGCAAGAACTACTGGAAACCAATACCGACCCAACCCTCGCTGATACTGACGGCGATGGTTTAACCGATAATGAAGAGCTTAATTTATATAATACCGACCCCCATAATGCCGATAGTGATAATGACGGTTTTAGTGATGGTAACGAAGTGAACTTTTATGAAACCTTACCCTTAGATAAAAATGATACGCCGATTATAGAGACCACCAGCACCTCATACTCGCCGTCAAACAGTGAGTTTGGCACCATGGCATTTGAAGATGAATGGCCAATAAAAGGCGACTACGATTTTAATGATGCAGTATTTGATTACAACGTTGAAGAAAACAAAGTCAATGGTTTGGTGAGTCGTATTGTTTTTAAAATACTACCTACGGCTCGCGGCGCCATTTATGATAACTCCTTACGATTAATGATTAACACGCCAATTAGTAATATTGGCCAAGTAACCATGAAGTTAAAAGGCGTGATAACAGAGATAACACCTATAGCAGACGGCAATCAATCCCTATTTATCATCATAGCTAAAATAGAAGATGCCTTACCGCCGCCTCCGGGATATAAGATGTCTAATACCTTTTCCGGTAGCCCTAAAGTTAATGGCAACCTTTATACCTTAACCATTAATTTCAATTTCCCTATATCTTCTCAAACGTTAGGCACGGCGCCATACAACAGTTTCATTTCTAGAGTACTGGATACTGGTGAGCATATAGAAGTACACTTTCCTGGCTATTTCCCCTCAAAAAAAGCCTCTAGAAGAAAGTTTGGCCAAGGACAAGATGACTCAGATAAAAGCCAAGATAGGTATTATCAAACGGAAGGCAACTTACCTTGGGCAATGCTGATCCCGACCAAGTGGCACCATACTAAAGAGCGTGTAGATCTATCTAATGGCTACCCTGATATTTTGCAATGGGCTGCAAGCAAAGGGAAAAGTAAAAAAGGTTGGTATAAGAGTAAACGTAACTCAAAATTTGTTTTTGAAAACGTTCCTGATATTTAATAGCGGATGTAACTACTAAGGCAGTAATAATATGTTCTTCGCTGAGCTGGGCAAGTATTGCTGAAATAAAAGATTAAACGACTTGATTAAATGTTAGCTACGGCCAACTAGAGCAGGCCGTATCATTAAAAATAACAAAGCCAGCATATTAGCTGGCTTTTTTACTTAATAGAATAGCTTCAATAGCTAGTTATTTATTTAGTTAACTAACTTCTCTTGATTTTTATTAAGTTGATTCGAAATAGTTAATAACGCAATACCATCAAAAATAAAACTAACACCAATAATAAGTCCAATAATCCAAGCGCTTGAAAAAGGCCAATTAGTCAGCACAACGATACCTAACACAAAGGATATAACACCGTTTAACAGACTGAACACTTTAGCTGATGATTGTAGTTCAAAGGCCAGTACCATTGAGCTGAAACCACTAATTAAAAAATAAATCGCAATTAATAAACCAAGCACACCAAGAATTATAGCTGGGTGAGTAAAGATAATTATCGCTAAAGCGGCTAAAACAAAAGGCCTAAACCATAAGGACATGTTCTGTGTCTTGTTATGCCAAGCATTAAATGACAGTGCTGTTGAGGCCAGTAAAAAAATCCCCGCAACAAAAGTATTGAAAGCCATACCAATAAAATTAGGCACTAAAATAGCTAGCAGACCAATAGTGATCATTACCATACCAATCACTTTAGTATTTTTAATCAACGCTAACTTGAGCTGCTGTGCGGTTGTTTCCCGCGTTACTTCTGGTGCTTGAGTAGAGCTAATGTCTGAGCGAGGTACGAAATCTGTCATGTCGGTTTATCCTTAAATTGACCCGATAATATATTGATAAGGCTAAGGTAGCAGAAGCGACTAATAAACTGTATTTATTCTTAATACTGTTGGTGAATATCCAAAGTCAAAGAGTAAAAAACCCGATGCAAGTTACCTTGTATCGGGTTTTAGTTACTATTTACTCACGACTAATATTAGCGAGTAAATCATTTACCTAAGTTTACTTAAGGATTGTACGTTACCTCTAAGCTAACACCACTTGCTGCCGAGTAACCATAGACACCAATGTGCCAAGTATCCGCGGTAGGATTAGTGAATGAACAGTTTTCATTGTTGCCACTCTTATATGGACGACAGTCATATACAGAAGAAGTCGGTTGAGAACCCCGTCTAATATACATATCCGCATCACCACTGCCACCGCTCATAGCGAAATCTAATGTTGCCATGCCCGCAGGAACATCAAGGGTGTAGTAGGTCCAAGCACGACGAGTAACGCTAATATCTGTTACTGAGGCACTGCCACCTGTAGCTCCGCCACCAGTGCTAGGCTCGGTAAAACTACCGGTTAAGTTAACACCACTAAAGGTAGAGTAAGCGACGACTTTAACAAAGTAAGTGCCCGATTGAGCGCTAGCGATTGGACAACTCTCAGCATTACCACCCTTGTATGGACGACAATCATAACTACTGCTTGTTGGTGCTGAGCCAAATTTAACGTAAAGATCAGCATCACCTGTGCCACCACTCATAGCGAAGTTTAATTCAGTCGCGCCAGCAGGAACGTCCATAGTAAAGCTCAGCTCAGTACTTGAGCCAAGGTTAGCTTTAGCAACACCATTTTCAAGGACATTACCTGTTGTCGGCGGCGGTGTAGTGCCACCACCACCACAGCTAGCTGCCAATGCATCTGAAGCAGCTTTTGCTTGTACTAAACCAAAACCTGTTTTGTCATCACGACCTGCTACACCCAAGTCAATCGCGGTGTTTTTCAAGGCACTGCGGACATCGTCGGCGCTACAGTTCGGATTATTACTCCACACTAATGCAGCAACACCGGTAACGTGTGGGGTTGCCATTGAGGTGCCATTGTAATAGGCATAATCTTGTGAACCATTAACCGTTAAGCTAGCGTTGCTACCTAGCTGAGTCATAAGTTGCTGGCCTAAAACACGGCTAACAGAAACAGTAGGTACGGTTACGTCAGTATTGGCATCGACAAGGAAAGGATTTTGTAACCCCGGACGGATGCTGTCACTATAAACAATAACCGCAGAGGCACCGGCATCAGCACACGCTTTAGCTGGGTTGATTTCCGGGTAGTTACTGCCCTTTTGGTTATCATTACGTTCTGCTAAACAAATATTACCATTAACATTAGTACAGCTATAACTGCTACCTGAAATGGTACAACTTGCTAAGACACCGTTAGCACTGCCATCAACATTGCTAACCAAATAGTTACCGCCACTCTGAATGTAATGCGTTTGCGGTACTACGCTGTCATTACCATATGTAGTTGAGCCAACAGTGATAAAACCTAAACGGCCATCACCAGCAACGGTAGATAATATAGCTTCGCCGGGCGCTGATATTTCAACTTGACTGGTGTATTGAGAAAATTCTGCATGTTGATTGTTACTATCTAAAGCGCCAACAGCCATAACCACGTCGTAAGATGCTGGGTAAGACAAGGTCGCGTTACCATCATTACCCGAAGCGGCAATTAATAATACGCCAGTATCAGCCGCAGCTTGTAGAGCATTTTTTTCAGTATTACTTGAGCCAGATCCGCCTAAACTCATATTGATAACTTTAGCGCCGTTATTGACACAAGTATCCACTGCGTCAGATAAGTCGCCAGAGTAACCCCAACCACTTTCGTTAAATACCTTAACAATATGCAAGTTAACGTTAGTGCTTGGTAAAATACCGACAACACCTTCACTGTTATTTACGCCGGCAATAGTACCCGCAACGTGCGTGCCGTGAGAGCCGCCGTTCTGATACCAGTTACCTGTGCCTGAGTTATTAGTGCCCGAAGCATTATTGGCATTCAAATCAGGGTTTGTTTGTTCATAACCCGAATCAATAATACAAACGGTCATGTTAGCTGCATCAGTGTCTGTTAATTGATCCGATTGTGTCTTCGCGATACCCCAAGGTTGGTTCTGAGAAAAGAGAAAACGTTGATAATCAGGCTCGATTGATTCAACAGACGGATGCTTACGTAATTTTTCAATGAATTTTTCTACATCTTTCACCGAGTGCATTTTATCAAGCGATATTACATGGCTATTATTTTTTAAAACTTTAACGTGTTTTAAATTTAAGCCTATTTTTTTAGCTAAGCCCGGCGGAATAGTTTTACCCTGCTTCTTATCTTTAAAGGTAATAATTAATCTGTCAGTGTAATCGTTACGTTGCTGTTTTTGTTGTGCTTGCCACTGGGCAAAACTTTGTGTTGCCGATTGAGCTAGGGTGGTAACTTTTTCTGCTTTATTAAGCTTAGCTTTACTCGCTGCATTACTCGCAACACTGGTCACGGTTAAAACTGCTAAGGCGATAGCACTCAATGCAATCTTTTTATTATTTCTCATCTGATATCAACTCCATCATTGTTAATTTACGCTTATTACATAAGTCATTTTGACTAATGTCCTGCGTATTATTTTTATAGGTTGGCTTTAGTATTTAACAAAAAACTAACATTAATGACATTGAGTCTTCAGCCCTTTTTTGACTAGTAAATTATCGACAAATATTAATAAAAACCCGACGACAAAATCTTACCAACAAAAGCTAAACCATTGAATATAATGGCTATGATTTAATTTTGTCGTTTTTGTACGAAAAGCTGTCGTTATTTTACTAGAGGCAGTTTTACTAACTGTTACTATCGAATTATGCAAGAGGCAGGAAGCCAAGTTAAGCAGATGTAAATAGTAAGTGAAACATTTAGAAGGAGAACGGACAGTTCATCTAAACAGTTAAACTAAATAGTTCATCTAGATAATAAAAATTAGCGTCCTTAATAATAAGAATCAGACGACTTAACCTTAAACAGAGAGTGAAATACCTATGAAAATTTCTAAATTTGCAACCTCAGTTCTAGCCTTAGCAGTAACCGCTGCATTCTCAGCGCAAGCAGCTGATGACAGATTCATTATTAAAGTAGACAACAGTAAAAAAGGCATTGTAAAAGCCTTAGCGAAAAAGCTAGGTGGTGATATTAAGGTTGATGGTAATGGCTTTATTGCGGCTTCATTTGCGGGTAAAGATTTAAGCCAAGTTAAAGGTTTATTAAACAACCCACATATTCAAATGGTTGAAGAAGATCAACGTCGTATGCCTTTATCTATTTATAGTGATGATGTTGGTAATGCTATGACTGAACAACTAACGCCTTATGCCGTAGTTCAATCACAAGCAGATCAAGTGAGCTTTAATGCGAGTGCCGGCATGAAAGTTTGTGTTATTGATTCTGGTTTAGATCGCTCTAACCAAGATTTCGTTTGGAACAACATTTCTGGGACTAACAACTCAGGTACAGGAAACTGGGATGAGAATGGTGGTCCACACGGTACACACGTTGCAGGTACTATTGGTGCTGCAGACAATAACGTCGGTGTTGTTGGTATGGCTCCAGGCGTTGATATGCATATTATTAAAGTATTCAATGCTGATGGTTGGGGTTACTCTTCTGATTTAGCTTATGCTGCTCAAAGATGTTCAGATGCAGGCGCAAACATAATCAGCATGAGTCTTGGTGGTGGTGGTGCAAACAGCACTGAAGAAAATGCCTTTCAAGCCTTTACTGATAACGGTGGTTTAGTTTTAGCCGCTGCAGGTAACGATGGCAACGATGTTCGTTCATTCCCTGCGGGTTACCCATCAGTAATGATGATTGGCGCAAACGACAACAATAACAACATTGCCGACTTCTCACAATTCCCAAGCTGTGATGAAACTACAGGCCGTGGTAAGAAACGTACTACAACAACCAATGAAGCTATCTGTGTAGAAGTAACAGCTGGTGGTGTTGATACCTTATCTACTTACCCAGCAGGTATGGCGACTAGCGCTTCAATGTCTGCAGATGGCACAGCATTCCTTTCTTCTTCAATGGAAAATACCGGTAGTGCTTCAGGCAATACTTATTACATGGGCACAGCTGAAGCGACAGACTCGGGCGCAAACGGTAATATCTGTATGATTGACCGTGGTAATATCTCTTTCCACGATAAAGTACAAAACTGTGAACAATCAGGTGGTATCGGCGCAATTATCATTAACAATGAAGCCGGCATGTTATACGGCACATTAGGTGATACTAACGCTACATCTATTCCTGCTGTTGGCGCAACCTTTGAAGACAGAGCTGCACTTTTAGCTGCTAATACTGCCGATGTAACCATTGGTTCTAGCGATTACGGTTTCATGAGTGGCACTTCTATGGCAACGCCTGCAGTATCGGGCATGGCGGCATTAGTATGGTCTAATCATAATGAATGTACGGGTACAGAGATTCGTGAAGCATTAAAAGCAACGGCTGAAGATCAGGGCGCTGTAGGTCACGATGACTACTTCGGTTACGGTATCGTAAAAGCAAAAGCGGCTAGTGATTACTTAACGGCTAACGGTTGTGGCGGTGGTGTAACTCCTCCTCCAGTAGGTGGCGATATTACCGCTGATGCATCAGCATACCGCGCTAAAGGCAGAAATAAAGTTGACCTAACTTGGTCAGGTGCTGCTACTTCAAGTGTCGATATCTTCCGTAACGGTTCATTAAGAACAACTACCTCTAACGATGGTGCTTATACGGATAGCTTCAGAACTTACGGTTCATTTACTTATAAAGTTTGTGACCAAGGTAGCGATAATTGTTCAAGTGAAGTCACAGTAAACTTCTAATTTGAACAGAGTTAAGTCCTTGAAATAGTTCCCTTCAAGTACTTATACCCAAGCCACCTTGAAGTCGCTTAGGTATATATCCAGCTTATTTAATAAGCTGGATATTTTCGTTTAAGCCAGGTGAACTTTTAAAAGCGCTAATGCAAGTAATAAAAGTGATTGTGGTTGGGGTGTGTTTAGTCTATGTTTTGTAGTGATATAACTTAGTTACCTTTTTGTTACAACAAATTAACTAGTTGTATACAAAGTAACAAGGTATCGTCAAAATGTAAGTAATCACCCTAATGTTTTAAGAAACACCTAGGTATTTTTAAAGATGTATTGGGCATAGGGGAAATAAGATGTTGAACAACTCAGTTAAGAAAACAATTAAACCATTGTTATTGTTAGGCGCCATTAGCTTGTCAGTTTGGCTTATCAGTTTATTTTTAAACAACACAACTAATAATAGTACTCAGTCTTATATTATAAGTGCTACAAACTATCAATTATTAAAAGAAAAAATCCGAGAGCTTAAGCTAGATCCTACTCATCAACTCGCTATTATTAATGCTGTCGCAGTTGATTTGAATCAATCCCAGCTTGTTCAATTACAGCAAAACCTTAGTATTAAGGTAACTGAAAATTACCAAGTAAAATTGACCAGTGGTCGTGCCTGGGGTAAACGTAAATGGCAGCCAAAATCCGTTGTTAATGACTTGATTGGTGCCTCCTCCGCACATGCGACCCGAAACTTTGGCGATGGCATTACCATTGGCTTTTTAGATACCGGTTTAGATCAATTACCAGGCACCTCTAAAGGACTTGGTTTATCTACAGACTTGTATGGTCGAGATAAATTCTGGGGAACTTATGATGCGATAAATAACAGCATAAGTAATTATAGCAATGAAGAAAATGGTCATGGTACTCATGTTGCCAGTATTGCCGGCAATGCCGACTATGACGTGTACGGTAAAGTGTATGGTGTTGCACCGAACGCAGCCTTAGTGGGAATTAAAGCCTTTGATGCAGAAGGCAAAGCAACCTATGCCGACGTAATTCGTGGCATAGATTGGGCGCTGCAAGTTAAAGATCAAATAAACCTTAGAGTACTGAATATGTCGTTCAGTGGCCCTGCCCGCTCTTATTATTGGGACGATCCTTTGAATCAGGCGGTTATGAAAGCGTGGCAAGCAGGTATTGTTGTGATCGCTTCTGCTGGGAATACTGGGCCAGACCCGATGACTATTGGCGTACCGGGCAATGTTCCGTATATTATTACGGTAGGTGCTATGACAGATAATTATACTGAATCTGATGTAAGCGATGACAAGTTAGCCACATTTAGTGCAGCAGGGCCTACTTTTGAAGGTTTTGTCAAACCAGAGATTGTCGCACCCGGTGGGCATATATCAGGTTTAATGGCATATGATACTCAAATAGTTCAACAACACCCTGAATTTCATGATGGTGGAAAATACTTTGAAATGTCAGGCACATCGCAAGCTGCTGCTGTTGTATCCGGTGTAGTGGCACTTATGTTGACTCAAGAGCCCTCACTAACACCTGACGAGGTTAAGTGCCGATTAATGGATAGTGCCCATGCCGCATTTAATGATAATGGTGATCTTGCTTATAGTGTATTTCAACAAGGTGCAGGATTAGTTAATGCTGCTGATGCATTGACAAGTACTGCTTCAGCATGTGCAAATCAAGCGTTAGATATTACTCAAGATATAGCCGGCAATGAGCACTTCTTTGGTCCTACTAACATTAACGATGATGGCAACTTCTATATTGAAGGCCTTGGTGATAAGTATGTCTGGCGCCACAACCAAGAGTCACTTGATGGAAGTGCGTTGATTTGGAAAGTTAATGACACTAATGATTTTTACGCTTGGCAGGATATTGCAACGACTGATGCACTAATCTGGAAAGTAAGTTTTGAAACCGATGCCTTAATCTGGAAAGTAAACCTTGAGTCAGATGCCTTAATCTGGAAAGTAAACTTTGAAACTGATGCACTTATTTGGAAAGTCAGCCTAGACGATCATAATTCTTCACCAATAGCGATAAATAGCTGGGTAGAGCAGCAATAACCTATATAAAGCCACTCCCGTAGTGGCTTTCTTTTTGTCTGAATTTTCTTGAAGGATCCCTGCGTGAAAAAACTTTACCTAGTACTTTTCTTATCTCTTTTAAGTTATATGGTATCGGCCAAGCAAGTTAAATTATTTAAGAATTTTGGTCATGATAACCCCTTATCCTATCAATTTGTTCGTGCCATTGTTCAAGATCAAGATGACTTTATTTGGTTTGGCTCCCATGAGGGCTTACATAGATTTGATGGTTATCAATTTATGAGTTTTCACCATGATGCATTGTTAGATAACTCGCTCAGTTCTGATGTTATTAGCAAAATCCTTATAGACAGTAATCAGCGCTTTTGGATTGCTACATCGGGAGGCGGCTTGAATCTATACCGAGAGTCTAGTCAAGACTTTGAGCACTTCTCTAGTGAAACGATAGGCTTAACACTAACAAACGATGTAATTAATGCGCTTTTTGAAGATAGTGAGGGGAAGTTATGGATTGGCACGGAGCATGGGTTAAATATCCTTACAAAGGAAAATGATCAATGGGTAATCAAGCAAATTGTTCAGCAGTTAGGTAATGAAAACAGCCTGACTCATAATACCATTCATGATGTTTTAGAAACTAAAAACAATGAAATTTGGGTAGCAACAAACGGTGGCGGGATATCTGTTTTTTCTTTGCAGGGCGAGTTTATTCGAGCAATTAAGTTTGGTGATTCAAACTCTAGCAATTACAGTAATAAATTTGTTAATTCATTATTTCAAGATGATAAAAACAATATTTGGATAGGTACCGTTGATAATGGCTTGCTTAAATATAATTTAAAAACGAAGCAATTGAGAAATTTTAAATTTGATGAAAAAGATGCTACCTCCATCGTTAGCAATACCATTAAAACAATATATCAAGACTCAAAAAGGCAACTCTGGATAGCAACAGATAAAGGCTTGCTAATTTATCAAGAAAAGAGCGAAAACTTTCAGCGCTATAACCATTCAGCTAGTGATCCCTATAGTTTAAGTAATGATTTTATTCTATGTTTTTTTGAAGATAAAAATAACATGATGTGGATTGGTACGTTTACGGGTGTGAATCGCTTAGACCCAAATATGGCGACATTTAGCCAGTATAGCGTAATAACGCACCCTGAATTAGCCAATAGTAATATTACTAGCTTTAGTCAACTTGATGATAAATCGATTCTATTTAGTTCTTATAGTGGTGGAATTTATTTGCTTTCTTTAGAAACAAATGATGTACAAAGGTTAGAACTAAATGATTTTTTCTCAAAGCTGAGAGTCATGAAGCTCTATGTAGATAAACAGACTAATAAACTTTGGGTGGGAACCCGTACTTCAGGTTTATACCTAGTGAATTTAAAGACCAAACATATCACTAGTTACAAAAATGATGCTAACAATAGCAGTTCCATCTCAGCCAATAGTATTACTGATATTCTTAAAGATAAACAGGGAAACCTCTGGGTTTCAACCTTTCATCAAGGGTTAAACCGATTAAACAATGATGAGGGTTTCACTCGTTTTATTAAACACAATGGTCAGCCAGAGCTGGGGCCAAGCAGTAACCATGTATTGCAATTGCTTGAAGATAATCAAGGGTTTATTTGGATTGGCACTTATGGTGGAGGGCTTAATCGCTTTAACCCAACAACAGGTAACTTTATTCATTTTAAGCATGATAAAAATGATGCTAGTACAATTTCTAGTGATACAGCTTGGGTAATGCTACAAGATAAAAGTAATAATCTTTGGGTGGGTACTCAAGCTGCAGGATTGAACTTATTAACCTATAAAAATATGCAAAAAGAGCAGTTTTCTTTTCAGCACTTTGATACTAAAGACGGTATGAAAAGTCGTACTGTGTATGGTCTCACTCAAGATAATTTAGGTGATATTTGGTTTAGTTCTAATAAAGGTATTTCAAGACTCGAGCCTAATAATCAGCGGTTTAAACATTTTGATTTAAGCCATGGCTTAGTCGATCTTGAGTATAACCATAATTCTTTTTTATCAGGGCTTGATAACACCATTTATTTTGGTGCCGGTAAAGGCTTTAGCAGCGTGATACCCGATAAAATAAAAAATAATGTGCAAGCACCCAATGTGCGTTTGACTAATATTCTAAAACTAAATGAAGCTATGACATTTGATGTTCCGCTGGCTCAATTAGCTTCACTGACTTTGAAACATAGTGACCAGCTGATTTCATTTGAATATGTAGGCTTAAATTATGCTACCCCTGATTCCACCCGATATAAATATCGATTACTCGGTTTTGATCAAGAGTGGATTGATGCAGGCAAGTTACGAAGGGCGACCTACACCAACCTCCCTCAAGGAAGCTATCAATTACAAATTATCGCCGGCAATAGCGATAATTTATGGAGTGAATCTTATAAGCTTGATATCACAATGAATCCCGCACCTTGGAATACTTGGTGGGCATATATACTTTATGCAGCATTAATTGCGCTATTACTACTGGCTTATTCGCGTTTTTTAAACCGTAAATTGCTTATTGAGCAGCAACAAAAAGAATATTTAAAGCAGCAAGTTAAAGAGAAAACAGCAGAGTTTCATTTAAAGAATGTAGAACTTGAGCAAGCTAATCTACAGTTAGAAGATGCCGCAACGGTGGATAAAGTAACGGGCGTGAAGAGCCGTCGTTATTTAGATATTTATATCGAACAAGCCAGCCAATTGATGTCTCAAATCCATGAGAATATTCTACCCGTACAACGCAGCCTATTACCACGCTTATACCTGTTGATGATAAAGCTAGATAATATAGAGAAAATAACGAATAGCCAATTAGTTAACCTTACTGATCTACTTCTGTATAGTCGTAATAATGATGACTTAGTTATTCGCTGGGCTGATGATACCTTTATGATTATTGGTTATGAGAAGGATAACAACACCCGTGATCTAGTAACTCGCTTAACTAGTCGCTTTGAGCAAGTATTAGGTCATAACATCAAAGCAGACATGGCGTATGCCTTTTACCCTTTTAACTTTGAACAACCTATGGCTCTGTCATGGGATCAAGTTAGTGTACTGACTGAGCACGCACTTAAAGTTGCCCGTAACAACCAATTAAGTTGGTTAGGTTTTCATGCGCCTAAGGTGCAACCCTTCAACTACTTAGATGTCATTCAACAACAAGATATTGCTGAGCTAAGTAAGTTAGTTAAATTAAAGCAGGGTTAGTTAGATTATATCTTACCTTTCAAATACTTAAATGCAGTCCACACTGACCATTTTAAATCACTGGGTAAAGCGAACGAAAATCATAAACAAGAACTGAGTACTTTTTCTAATGTTTAATTAGAAAAATGTGGCTGGCGTTAAATAGCAATACTCCATTGATAAATAAAGTAAAACACAGGGTTTTGATAGGGGTTTCAAAATAATAACCTATTGATGATGTGTGAGTAAAAAGGTATTGTTACCTCTACACGTTTTAAGGATCATATTGTAATGGAAGAAAAAATCACTTTGGTAGTTGATTACCTGAACAAAGTTAAGACTCGCTGCACATACAATGCTGCTGCGAAAGCGTTGGGTGTTACACCGCAAGCACTGAAGAAGCTGTTGGGTAAGCGCACGCCAGAAAACTCTTGGTTTGTTAATACGGGAACTGGCAATCCAGTTGGATACACTGACGAAGAAAAACATCCGGAGCTTCATCGTAGAAAGCTTATTATTAAATCAGCTGAAGTTTTGACACGAAACCTAGACTTATAGAAAGTTAACAAGTTGCTCAAGCGAGACAATTAAAGCGGGGCCTCGCCCTAAAACTGCCGTTTTGCAAAGCGAGATGTTACCAATTAGATGCACCCCTAAATTAATTCAAGAGTATTCAAATGGCGAAAAGCAATTACAACTATGAGAAGCGGCAGAGGGAACTCGCGAAGAAGAAAAAGAAAGAGGAAAAACGCCTGAAAAAAGTGGAAAAGGCTAGTGAAGAAGTCCCATCCGAAGATCCTCTATTAGCTGAAGATCAAAATACATCCATATAATTATGTCGTCTATTGTGCTCCCATAAAGGGGCAACTATGCCGGTATCCAAGTAGTGAACGGATGTTGATAGTGTTGCGTTTTCAATCTAAATAATAGCGAGCGTAAGTTACTGGAATCGTGTATCAACTCATTTTTCAGTGAGGGGATACCACCCATTAATAAATTTAGTAAATTTAGTAAATAAAATTAGGAGTGCTATATTGCAAACTGTAGTCAAGAAATGGTTCCGAGATAAAGAGTCTGGATTTCTGGATAACGGCGCCGGCCCAGATATAATGGTACGTAAAGCTGATCTTGTTAATTGTGCTTTTTTAAAAGTAGGTGCCACTGTTGAGTTTGAATGCCACTCAGAAAAGCGAGGATTAACAGCCAAAAAGGTTAAGCTTTCGAATAGGAAGCACTCGCAACAAGGGATTCGAGACAATAAACCCTACCGCCCAGGTGTCATGACTTAAGTAATTAACATGGAGTAGGAGTCATTAAGCGGCTTCTGTCCCCACAGAACAAGACGCGACAATCAAAACTGCTAGCCAAGGCCTAGGCTGACAATTTTTATTGCAGCTGAGCGTAACGTTGGTGATGTGATTCTACCTTGCCAATAACCACCGTCTATTCTATAGCATCACCCAAGCAATTTATTCTATCGGATTCACTAATAGACTTTGGTAACAGGAACGCAGGATTAACCTTTATAGCCGCTTTTTTCCTTTTTACATCGTTAACTTTGCTTGCTATAGGCTCGCTATTGACGCGAAAACCTGCCCGGCACTAAGAAAAAAATAAGCTAGAATATTAATTCCTTTTAATATATCTCATTGCCATTTGTTAGCTAATTTATTACCCCTAGTTCTGATTAGCTACTAACGTTAATCGTCCGTTGTATTGATGCCTGACTAACACTGACCTCTATTTCAATCTCTCTTGATGTTAAGCCCTCACTATGTAATTTCATTATCTGTAAATGAATAACCTCGGTAATAACATTAGGAAGGCCAAAAGCAACCGCATAACCATTTTTACGGGCTTTCTTTTTAGCGATGGAAGGCCTATTAATGGGTACTATCGGTTCTCTTTTTTTATGAGCCACTGGAGCTGTAGGTGTAATTTCGTCGGCTATGGCTGCGGTTTTCTTATGTTCAATCAATAGCGGAATCGCTTTACTCAGTGCTTTTTCTACAGCACGAGTAATGATGCCTTCAAGTTCATCAGGTGTTAAATTAATGGTATTGTTTTTTTTCGATGGTTTCGCTGCGACACCTTGTGACTTTTTAGCTATTATTTTCTGCGACACCTTAGATAACGAACCGAAAACACGTATTAACTCAGTAGTATCAATTTTTGGTTTACCTAACGTATCAGCTACCATTATCAGCTTTCCGCTAGCGATGTATCGCTGAATTGTTCTTCGTGATTTCTTTACTAGTAATGCGCTATCAGTGATATTGTGAATAGCCATAGAACACCTTTTTCATTGTTATTTCACTGCGACATATTAGAAGCTTTGACGAGAGGATAGTCAATACTGAACAAAAGAAAATTAGCACTATTTTTTGGATACGGTACTCCGAATTAATCACACGCATATTGGTTTAAAATACTATTTATTACTGCTAGATATACCGTCCGGAAGGTAGCAGTGATAATTACACAGCTGCCGCTCCTCGCTAAAATCGATCATCAATTATTGAGTTAAAAGTACATAAGAATTCACAAACACCTGTTTTTGTGTTTTATTGAGTTCTTATATCTTTACCGAACTGAAGAAATGAATGACACAGGGTCAGAATACTTCCATACCCTCATGGCGAGTCATACTATTACTCATACTTGCTGGCGAAATTATTTTTGGATTACCTTTTCATACCTTACGATTTTTTAGAGCCTCTTTTTTAGAAATATTTGCTTTAAGTAATGCACAATTAGGCGATATTTTTGCCGTTTATGGCGTCATGGCTATGTTAGCTTATTTCCCTGGGGGCACATTAGCGGACCGGGTGTCTCCTAGGAAACTCATGTCTTTATCATTGTTTGCCACAGCAGTCGGTGGCATCTACTACGCAAGTATTCCAAGTTATTTTGGCATGCAGTTGTTATTTGGCTATTGGGGGATTACAACCATTTTATTATTCTGGGCCGCCATGATAAAAGCTACTCGTGAATGGGGTGGAGAGGATAATCAAGGACGTGCGTTTGGTATACTCGACGGTGGTCGAGGCTTAGTGGCGGCTATAACATCATCGGTTGCCGTCATTATTTTCAGTTTTTCATTACCTGAAAATTCAGCCGATATAACGGTAGCAGAACGGCAAGCGGGCGTTCAATCAGTCATCTATTTTTATACTGCCATCACCTTTGCCCTATCTATTCTGGCGTGGTATTTCATCCCGACAGCTCAAGAAAAACAATTAACCTCATCTAGGCAATCACTTAAAGGTTTTGTCAGCGTTGCTAAACTAAAGACAACTTGGTGCCAAGCATTTATCATCATTTGTGCATATTGCGGTTACAAAGGAATAGACAATTATTCCTTATATGCCGTCACTGTGATGCAAATGACAGAGTTAGAAGCTTCACAAATAACCTCTTTAGCGGCATATATACGACCCATTGCTGCTATCTCGGCTGGATTTATCGCTGACCGTTTTATCACCAGCAGAACTATTATTTTCGCTTTCAGTATCACCTTAATATGTTATGGACTGATGTCCATTGTTGATCCTGCAAACGTCTTCGGTTCAAAATCGGTTGGATATCTCATTATTATTGTTAACCTAATTGTTTCCATGTTTGCGGTTTTTGCAATAAGAGGCGTTTATTTTTCTCTTATTGCAGAGTCTAAAACATCCAAAAAATTTACTGGTACAGCGGTAGGTGTTATTTCAGTGTTAGGTTTTACACCAGACATTTTTTTCGCATCAATATCGGGGCGTATATTAGATGCAAATGTTGGATTAATAGGATTTCAAAATTACTTTCTATTTCTGAGCTTTTTTTCAATTGTGGGTATTATAGCAACTAGCATGTTTGTGAAGTTCCAAAAGGTGTAATGGCACAACAAAAATAACCGCTACTTTAGCGTTGATTTATATAGCAACCAACAAGGTTGATGTTTTAAAGTTTGGTCTTAATGAAAGGTCTATATTGGTATCAAAGTGATCGTTAGAAGGTTGTAAATTATACCAATCGGACTAATTAATCGATCACTTAGCGAGAATTAAAAGGCTTATAGGCAAGGCATTGATTACAGAGAATGGTTGTT
The DNA here is from genome assembly GCF_000378625.1 of Colwellia piezophila ATCC BAA-637. Taxonomy (GTDB): domain Bacteria; phylum Pseudomonadota; class Gammaproteobacteria; order Enterobacterales; family Alteromonadaceae; genus Colwellia; species Colwellia piezophila. The sequence continues at coordinate 316,675 of NZ_KB905161.1, forward strand.
CCCTTGTCAAAATCAATAACGCCGCATATATACCTTTTAAACTCGCCCTTCGGGAGCTCAGTAGCAAACTGATAACTTCACAAAATGAATGAAATATAGAATAACTATGTTTAACTCATTTTGTTTGTTCTAAGCTCGCTACTGAAGCTCTAAGTTGGTCGATTTATTAATCCGTTTGGTATAAGACCGCTTTGTGATTGTTTCTGAGCGAATCAATCCCTTGTTGAATCTTGTTGCGCCATTTTCTGTTGGTATTGTTTTGGCGTGCATTGATAACTTTCTTTAAAGCAACGGCCAAAGTAGGTTTGTGATGAGAAGCCGACATCTAACGCAATACGGCCAATTTGTGCACCACTTAGCAGTAGGACTTGTGCTTTTTTCAATCGAAATTCTTTGATGAAGTTATTAGGCGTAATGCCTAATATCACTTTAATTTTTCGCTGTAATTGCCGCTCACTCATGGCGAGCTCCTTGGCCAGTAATGAGATATCTAATTCGGGCTCGGTGTAATGTTTGGCTATCAACACTTCAAGTTTGTGTAAAAACATATCTTCAATACTGTCCTGTTCAACGGGCTCTTGTGTGAGCTTAGCGACATTTTCCTGGCTGGCAGTTTTTCGTTCTGCTTTTTGCTCAGCTTTTTGTTGATCGTTAAACTTTTGTAAATAACGCTTTTGTAATTGCTGCCTATTCGCAATTAAATTTTGAATTCTCGTCAATAGCTCATGTTGATTAAACGGTTTACTCAAATACTCATCAGCATTCAGTTTAAGGCCTTGTAACCTACTTTCAAGATCAGATCTTGCGGTAAGCAATATCACCGGAATATGGGCAGTCATTTCGCCTTGCTTTAACTGGGTTAATACTTCAAAGCCATCAATACCCGTTAACATCAAATCGCAAACTATAAGATCGGGGATATATTCTTGTGCTAATTGCAAACCAAGCTCACCACTACCGGCAAGAATACAGTGATGTTGTTGCTCGATCACTTGTTTTATATGGCTTTGCATATCAAGGTTGTCTTCAATCACTAAAACGACTTGCTGTGAATGATTGCTATGAATACTCGCTACTGAGCGCTGCTCAATGAGCAATGAAGACACCTCATCCTCTGAGATACTCATCGATATTTCAGCTTCAACCTCATTTGCTGGTGCTAGCGGGATTGACAGGCTAAATTTGCTGCCATGACCCTGCTCACTCACTAAACTTATACGCCAACCATGCGCTTTAACAAGTTCATTGACTAACGATAAACCAATACCGACACCAAACGTTGCTTGGTTTTTCACGTCATCCGCTCGCTGAAAGCGCTCAAAAATTTTATCTTGAGAATCTTTACTAATGCCTATGCCTGAGTCGATAACATCTAAAATAATGGTCTCTTGTTCAACATAAGCATTCACTTGCACAGAGCCGCCTTTAGGCGTGTATTTAATCGCGTTAGCAAGTAAATTAAAGATGATTTTTTCAAAGGCTTGACCATCACAATCGAGCCACAAATCTTCAGGGATATTACTACTAAAGCTTAAATGACTTTGTGAAGCTAAACGAGAAAATGAATCCACAGGCATCATCATCAGGGTTTGTAATCGATAAGTGTTCTGCGACAGTTGTGGATTATCACTTAAACGTGAAAGCTCTAACAGTTGCTCAACCATACGCACTAAGCGTAAACCATTACGTTTGGCCGTTGTTAACTCCTCACTTTCTCGCTCATCTGATGTTTTATCTATATACCTATCGATAATGCCGTTAATAATGGTTAGTGGTGTTCTAAATTCATGTGAAATATTGGCGATAAATTTATCTTTTAATTCTAACGCTTGTTTTTCGGCATGTTTTCTTGCCGATAAATTAATAAACGTGATGACAATGAGTGGTTGTTTGGCCCGCTCAGCCCACTGTAACTCTGCTTGTGCAGGAAATTCACTACCATCTGAACGCAGCGATAGACACTCTACAGAAATGCCCTCTCCTTTACGCTGCAATGAATATACATTACTTTGGAAGTCAAAAAAGAAGTGCATTTCGTCTTTTTTTGAAAATAAGCGGCCAACTAATGTGCCTGTTAACTCTTGTTCAAGACTTTGAAACATCTGCACGGCTGCGGGGTTAGCCGAGAGTATCTCACCGGTGATGGTAGTGGTTAATATGGCATTATTTGAAGCTCTGACTATCGCTTTATCTTCACTATTGATCAGGGCATCAGTTAAGTCATGATTTAGACTCGTGAGTTGTTGATGCTGCCCTTGCTCTTCGAGTAAATTTTGCTTGAGCCTTTTAGTTTGACGACGACGGGTGCTGGCGATGTTTGTTAATAAGAGTGCCCCAACAAATAGCCAAAAAAGCAGCACAATCGATTGAAAATTGGTATTCACACTATAAAACAGCTTTTGCTCATAGCCGTATAAATGCATTGCTGTTGGAACAAGCATAAGCAGTAAAACGTATAATTCAGGGTGGTTTTCTTTTGCTATTGCTTTAGGTGGCTTGCTTGTTTTTAAGGTAATGTTGGCGGCAACAATAAGTAAAAAATAAGGCAGTAATAAAATCAGCTGAGCAGAATAGCTATTGGCGTGAATTAACGCTGAATCAAGCTGAAGAAAAGCCCTGGTATGACCTATTAATAAAAAGCCGGCACTGCCCGAAAGTAATGCAAAGGTAAAACGCCAAAAATTGTCGTTAACTGTCACTAAACACTGTATTAATCTGGCAATAATAAGGCTATTTATGACCAGATGAAATAATAAAGATGGCTTAGCTGCTTGGTATGCTTGTCCTGAAAATTCAGCGGGTAAAAGAATAAAATAGCAAAAACAAATCAGGGTGAAAAATATAGCCGGCACTCGGCCACTGATATATTTATTAAGGGGCATATTACTTAAATGCGGGTTGCTCTCGATAGCCAATAAAATGAAGAAATAAATAAACAGCGAAGCAAAGTCTTGATATAACTGTTGGCTAATACTGACGGGTGAGCCATTTAAGAATTTACTGGCAATGACTACAAGTGTCGCTAACAGTAGGTATTGCCAAAATAGTTTAAATGAGCGAGTTGAGTGTTTTTTAAAACAAAAAAACACCAATATAGTGCTGATAATTTGCACAGTAGACAAGGCGATATTTGACAAACTTTCAGGTGGAATTGATAGATTACTAGCAATAAAAAGATAAGGAAAAAAGGTTACCAAGCCTGCTAGGGCTAATATTAATTGTCTAATAGGTCTGCGCAATGGTTATTCCTACTGAGTATTTATTCTCTACTTACTTCTTATCCTAATTTAAACTTTAAGCTATCCTATCCTTATAAATAACCGCTTAACACACCCTATAGTAACATTTCATTTACATCAAGCAGAGAAGCTTATCTAAACACGATTAAAGCTTCTTACTTTTGGCTTTTACGTAGCCTTTAGCATACAGAGACAAATTAGCTTTTAAAGATAAAATAAAAAAAGCTTACGGATTCAACTGTAAGCCTTTTAATAATCTAACGATTATCAATGGTATAAAGATCTCAGTATATTAATGCCCTCTTCATACCACCTATGACTAACGACTCTAACTCGCTAATATTTTAAGTGGCAGTGATAAAGCACCGTTACCCGTTTGGCCAACAAACCAAATAATGGCACTTAAACCGCCAAGGGTAAGGATATACCACAGAGCTGAAACAATTTGCGCATAGCGATTAAGTGGCAATAGCTCACTTAAATGTCGGCGTTTGTACTCAAAGACTATTTCAATACTGCCAATAGCCAGTAAAAATCCTAACAATGCTAAACCGAAGTGATAACTGATATAAACCCCTAACACAGCACCTAACACACAAGCTACTAAGCCAATTTTAGAATTGATTGAAAAAGCGATACTTTTAATGATGTGGCCGCCATCTAAAGGCAATACCGGTAACAAGTTAAATAAATTGAGCAGCGCATTAAACACGGCTAAACCGGCCAATATTTCAATATCAGTAAGCCAGTAGCCAATTAAACAAACGATGGATAATATCAAACCAAAGAAAGGCCCCATAATGGAGATAACAATATCTTGCCAGCGGGTATTAATTTTGTCGTCACTCAGCGCTAAGCCGCCAACAAATGGGATCAGGTATATACCTTTGGTCTTTAAACCAAAGTATTTCATCGCCTTGATATGGCCGTATTCATGAAAAACTAAACAAAGAATAAGTGCGATGGCAAATTCAATAGAAAATAACCAACTGTAAGCCGCCAAACTACCGGCAGCAAATAACACTTTAATAACCTTGGCACTTTTTAATAACTTTAAACCAAGACCTGCCATGCCAATGAAGCTAAACTTCATTTTTTGCTTTTGATGTTCGCCTATTTTCCTTTGCTCAATATCCTTTTCATTGAGGCTATTTTCGTCAAGCAGCTCACCATTGATTAATAGTTTAAATTGCAGTTCAAAAGGCTGCCATTGCAAAGAGCCATTAAGTTCAACCTTTAACTCGCCCTGCTCACTTTCTTCACCACCATCTGTTTTTAAGGAGAATTGATGGCTAAATGACTCGCTGTCGGCATTAGCATTAATTTGGGAAACACATTGCCCACCCCAAAAAAGCTGTTGCCATCCGGCCATTGAACCTTCTAACTTCAGCGTTTTACCTAAACACTCAATTTCTAATAACTGCACTTAAATAACTCAACAAAAAAAACCTTGCCCGATTATCGCTATATTTAGCGATGCGGCAAGGTTTTTCGAAGGAAATTATTAATTAGACCTTATTGGTCGTAGTTATGCTAGGTCATCAGGACCTACACGTACCACTAACTTACCAAAGTTTTCACCTTTCAATAAGCCGATAAAAGCACCTACCGAGTTTTCAAGCCCATCAATCATGTGCTCTTTGTACTTGATCTCGCCAGCCATTAACCACTTCACCATTTGCTCACTAAATTCGTTATAACGATGACCATAATCGTCAAAGACAATGAAGCCTTGCATCTTAATGCGCTTAACTAATAATGTGCCCATTAATGAAGACAGTCTGTCAGGACCGCTAGGTAATTCAGTAGCATTGTACTGAGAAATCAGACCGCATAACGGTACACGCGCACAGCTATTAAGTAACGGCATAACCGCGTCAAATACTTTACCGCCAACATTTTCAAAATAAACATCAATGCCTGATGAACAAACCTTCGCTAGTTGCTCGGCTAAATCTTCACTTTTATGATCAAGACAATGATCAAACCCTAAGGTTTCAACCGCGTATTTACATTTAGTCTCGCCACCTGCAATGCCAATCACTTTACAGCCTTTTAATTTGGCTATTTGACCCACTAAGCTACCGACTGCACCCGTTGCCGCAGCAACCACTACCGTTTCACCCGCTTTAGGCTGGCCAATATCAAGCAAGCCCATGTACGCTGTTAACCCAGGCATACCCAAGATACCTAAAGCATGTGATGGCTTAGGCATATTATTATCAAGTTTAAGTAATTCACTGCCATTGATAACGCTATAATCTTGCCAACCACCAAAGGCAACTACCCAATCACCTATCTTATAATTTTCATGATTTGACTCTTCAACGCGACAAACGCTGCCACCAACCATGACTTCATTTAAAGCAACAGGGTCAGCATACGACTTCGCGTCATTCATGCGCCCGCGCATATAAGGGTCGAGTGAAAGAAATACCGTACGAAGTAATACCTCACCAGCTTTAGGTACTGGCTTCTCACTTTGTACCAGGTTAAAGTTTTCCGCTGTTGGCGCACCAAAGGGACGTGAAGCCAAAACCATTTGGCGATTGATGTCAGTTGTTTGAGTCATGTTCTTTCCTAATAAATAGAAAACAAAAAATATAAAGGGACATTAGTGGTCTATGAGTAACGTCAATAAGCCACTAACATTTGTATTTCTCTTACAGTGCTTTCGTTAAAATCTCACGGCTTATTGCTAGGGTAATATCACTTTTTTCACCCAATGCCGTCATGCCATGTTGCTCTAATCGATTAATCAATAAATCAATATCATTACTACCAAGATTCACATCAGACAAACGTGTTGGTACTTGCATTGCTTCGAAAAACTCTTCAGTTAAACGAATAGCTTTATCAATACGTGCATTATCATCACCTTCGGTTATCTGCCAAACGCGTGTCGCATATTGTAGTAATTTCTCACGCTTTTGCTCTTTACGTACTTTCATTACTGCAGGTAATACAATAGATAAAGTTCGTGCGTGATCAATACCAAAAGCACCCGTAAGTTCATGGCCTATCATATGCGTAGACCAATCTTGCGGTACGCCAGCGCCGATAAGACCGTTTAATGCCATGGTTGCCGACCACATAATATTAGCTCTAACTTCTAAGTTTTCTTTAGTGGCTGGGGCTAACGCTTTAGGCCCTTCTTCAATCAAAGTTTGTAATAAACCTTCACTGAAACGGTCTTGCACTTTACCATTTACGCTGTAAGTTAAATATTGCTCAATGGTATGAATAAAGGCATCAACCACACCATTGCTGATTTGGCGATCTGATAGTGACAAAGTCACACTAGGATCTAACACTGCAAATAATGGACGAACCAAAGGGCTAGAAAAAGGTAATTTATTACCATCGCGTGTCACCACTGAATTACCATTACTTTCAGAGCCTGTCGCTGGTAACGTTAATACCGCGCCAATAGGTAATGCTTTTGTTACTGCTTGTTGTTTAGCGAGAATATCCCAAGCATCGTCGCCTTCGTAAAGTGCGGCTGCGGCAATAAATTTAGCGCCATCAACAACAGATCCACCACCAACGGCAAGTAAGTAATCAATGTTTTCTGCTTTGATAATCTCTTGAGCTTTCATCAAGGTGTCATAGGTCGGGTTTGGTTCGATACCTGAAAACTCAAAAAAAGTATGCTCACTAAGGGCATCAATCACTTGTTTATAAACGCCATTACCTTTAATTGAACCGCCGCCATAAACCAATAATACTTTTGCGTCTAAAGGGATTTCTTTTGAAATGACTTTAATTTGTCCCTCACCAAAGTTAATCTTTGTAGGGTTTTGAAAGTTAAAATTTAACATCTTGAGTCCTGTATTTATCTGAAGCAGTTTAGCTAAGGATATTAGCTAAACTGCCTATTCAAATAAGTTATCTAAGTTGATTATCTAGACTGAGAGTCTAAACTGAGTGCCTAGACTGAGTGCCTAGACTGAGAGTCTAAACTGAGCGCCTAAGCTGAAAGATGAGCTAGTAACTTTTCAGCAGCTAAAGCTGAACTTGCAGGGTTTTGACCGGTAATAATAAGACCGTCTTGAACTGCAAAGGCATGCCAATCTTCTGCTTTTTGATAGTCGCCGCCACGTTTAATAAGTTCGTCTTCCAGTAAGAAAGGTACCACTTCTGTTAATTGCACTGCTTCTTCTTCGCTGTTAGTAAAACCAGTTACCGCTTTGCCTTTAATGGCAAAATCACCTGAAACTTCTTTTACATTTAATAAAGCGGCGCTGGCATGACAAACTGTCGCCACGGCTTTGCCTGCTTTAAGAAAACTTTCGATCAAGGTGATTGAGTCTTTATTATCGGTAAGATCCCATAATGGACCATGACCACCAGGATAAAATACGCCATCAAAATCACTTTCGTTAAGTGTAGATAAAACAACCGTGCTGGCAATCTTAGCTTGTGCTACATCATCGCCATCATAACGTTCAGTCGCCGACGTTTGAAAGTCTGCTAAAGTACTGGTTGGATCAATAGGTGCTTGCCCGCCTTTTGGGGTTGCCAAGGTGACTTCAACACCGGCATCGATAAAAGCGTAATAAGGGGACGCGAATTCTTCCACCCAAAAACCGGTTTTTTTGCCGGTATTGCCAAGCTCGTCGTGTGAAGTAAGTACCATTAATATTTTTTTAGTCATGTTCATTCATCCCGTTATCTATGTAAGTGTTTAGAAGTAACTATTTAGAAGTCAGTGTAAGTTCATTTCAATAAAGCCAGTATAGGCCTACAAGACCACATGAACAATGCAGATATAACTGACAACATTGTATCAATAATTGATACAATGTTGTTTACGATAAATTACCGATCAAGTAGTAATACGCTTTTAGTCAGTTAGGATAGTCTATGAATGTTTCATTTGAACAACTCAAAAGCATGGTTGTGTTTGCGCAAGTCATTGAACAAGGTAGCTTAAGCGCCGCAGCCAAACACCTAGGGCTATCTCGTGCGGTAGTCAGTTATCATTTAAAAAAGCTTGAAGCGCATCTCGAAGTAAAGTTACTTAACCGCTCTACCCGTTCGATTAAGCTCACTGAAGCTGGCCAAGCCTACTATGAACGTTGTCGGGTTATTGCAGAGCAAGCCCGTGCCGCTAATCAGCAAATTGAAAATTTCAAAAATGAGCCGGTCGGATTACTTAAAATAACCTGCCCGGTAAATGTTGGTTTGCAAACCGTGGTGCCCGCACTCAATGAGTTTAAAAAGATTTACCCTAAGATAGCGCTTGATGTCATGCTCACTGATGAAGTGGTTAATATCATGAAAGAAGGCATCGATTTAGCTATTCGTGGTGCGCCATTGCCCGATTCTGGCTTGCAAGCCAGTAAGCTTGCCACCCTAAAAACTTGTCTGTGTGCTGCGCCTGATTACCTGCGGCAATACGGACAGCCAAAGAGCCCCGCCGATTTAAGTAATCATCAATGGGTGATTTATAAATTAACCTCTGGGGTGGTCACCCTCACTAAAGGCAGTCGTTCGTTCAGCATTAGCACCAAGGGAACCATCAGTACCAATAATGCCGCAGCGCGTACTGCATTTGTTGAAGCAGGCCATGGCTTAGGGCGAATTCCTCTTTATGATGCCTTGCCCAAAATAAAGGCAGGCAGCTTAGTCACTGTGCTTAATGACTATCAGCTGAGCGATATCAATGTTTATGGGGTTTTTCCGCCAGGCACTGCCAACTCAAAAAAACTGAGATTATTGCTTAATTTTTTAAAAGAGTATTTTACTAGCCAAATAACTAACAAGGTAGCTTAGTTAATTAAGACCAGACGAGAAACAATCATTTGATCTTCAGTGGATAAAGTCGCACAATCCTCGGCTGAATTTAACTCGCCTTAAGGCAAGTAAATTCAACTAACCAGTGTCCCGCTAAACTAACCTGGACTCGGCTTAAGAGATGGTTAATCAATTGAAAAATATTAATTAAATTACCCCACAGCGCTAGCTTGATAGTTTTGCTTAATTCAAGGAAGATTTACGCGTCAATAGCTTGCCTATTGCAAGTGAATTTAACGTAGAAGTAAGTAAAATCAGCGGCTAGAGCAACATTTATTAAGCCTAGTGCAGGTTAAATTATAAGAGTAGCAACCATGAGTGAAAAAATACAGCTTAGTAAAGAAGAGCTTAGAGAAAGCAAACCATCGAGACATGAATATTTAGATAAGCCAAAGATCCCTTTAATCGTAGTATTAGATAATGTCACCAATAGCTACAACATTGGCGCTTTTATTCGTTTGGCTGATGCTTTTGCTATCGAAAGAGTTATTGTTTGTGGTGCGCTAACCATTTCAGATAAGAAGATGAAAAAAGCTTCGCGCAATGAAGCTAAATGGGTTTGTGTTGAATACAGCGATTGCACTACCACAAGTTTACAAACTTTATTAGCTGATGGTCATACACTATACAGTGTTGAATTATGCCGGGAATCTGTTGATTACAGCGAAGTCACTTACCCGCCTAAGTCGGTTTTAGTCTTAGGTAATGAGCGCAAAGGTGTCAGTGAAGCAGCACTGAAATTAACGCATCAACACATACATATCCCTATGTTTGGTATGGGCAACTCACTCAATGTTTCTACCGCCGGCGCCATTGTTTTAGCCGAATGTGCAAACCAAATAAGAAAAAATTCGCACGTGTAACCCCCCGGAGCAGGGCTATTAATTATCTGTACCGCTAATTAATAGCCTTCTACAAAGTTTATGAAAAGCTAGCGAGTAACTTAGCGACATTGCCTTTTGTGGTTTTGGTCAGCTTTTGTACTAAAGAAAAGGGTACCTCATCAATAGCCGCTTTTTCTTGGATATCTTCTAACATCGCTAACCATAGTTTTGCTGTCATTTCAGAATCGTATAATGCCCTATGAAAACTACCGTTTGAAGCGATACCTTTATAGTTAATCAAGGTACCTAACTTATGATTAGGCGCACTTTGGTTTAGTCGGCGCGAGAGTAATAGCGAACAGGCGAATTGACCATCATATGCTCTCGATATTCGTTTTAACTCACTGTCTAAAAAGCGTTTATCAAACGAGGCATTATGAGCAACCAGGTTATGCCCTTGAATAAAATCAGCAAAACGTGCCATTACCTCATGACAGGGTGCAGCTTTACTTAACATTTCATTAGTGATGCCAGTGTAATCGGCAATAAAATGACTCACAGGTCGCCCTGGGTACATTAGCTCTTGAAAATGCTCAGTGACCACACCATTTTCAAGTTTTACCGCCCCTATTTCAATAGCTCTATCGCCATTATCAGGTGACAGACCGGTTGTTTCAAAATCGAGAATGATTAGCGAATTTGCGTTCATATAAATTAGTTACTACTTAGCATGGTTATTAACACGTTGAATACTTGATAAAGTGACGAGCAACTGCTTTTTCATAGCGTCAAGATATCATAAATGAGCTTATAGCAAATAGATTAAAGTTTACTAACATCTATTTCTGCTTGCAGCTTTTCTAATTCAGTCAGTATGTGGATAAACTTATCGCCGAACGTTGTTACCCTATACTCGACTCTAGGTGGAATTTCATTAAAAGTTTCCCGTTCAATAATACCAAATTCTATATTGCGCTTTAAACAAGCATTCAGCACTTTGGTGGTTAAACCTTCAACACTTTTTACCATTTCTCCCGGTCGAACAATATCATTTTTCAGTAAATTATAAACGGTGAGTGACCATTTACAGCCAACAATAGTTTCAACCATACGCGCTGTTTTTTCAGGTGCTGATTTTCTAGAAAATTTAATTGTTTTATTATTCATAAAGATGTACCTAAAAGTGCTTAGCAAACCTTATTGTGCCTACTTGGCATAATATGTAGTAGAGGATATTATACCAAGTAGATAAATTAATAGGTAATAGAGGTCAAATCGTGCTGAATATGAACTTTACTGAAAAGGTTGTTATTAATACCCACGAGCAACCCTGGGTAGCTAGTCCTCATTCGGGTGTCTGGCGTAAACCTTTAGCCAGAGAAGATGCCGAACGAGGCCATGCCACCAGCTTAGTTAAGTTTGAAGCCGGCGCTAGCTTTAATGAACATGATCATCCGCTAGGTGAGGAAATCTTTGTTTTATCGGGCAGCTTTTCTGATCACACCGGTGATTATCATGCTGGAAGTTACTTTAGAAACCCTGAAGGCTTTCGACACGCGCCCTTCAGTAAAGACGGCTGTATATTATTAGTAAAGCTGCACCAATTTCAATCAGGTGATAATGAACATTTAATCATTGATACCACTAAAACAAGCTGGTCATCGGGTATGGGCAATTTGATGGTTATGCCCTTGCACAACTACCAAGGTGAGTCCACTGCGCTAGTTAAGTGGCCCAAAGGTGAGCGATTTCAGCCGCACCGACATTTCGGCGGCGAAGAAATATTTGTCATTAGTGGCGAGTTCATTGATGAGTTTGGCCGTTACCCACAAGGCTCATGGATACGTAGTCCCCATTTGAGCGAGCATTTTCCTTATGTAGAGCAAGATACAATTATAATGGTTAAAGTGGGTCACCTGTAAGCTTAGTGACTCAACTAAGTTCAGCTAAGAGTTCAGCTAGGACGAACATTGCTCTTTGTTATAATTACGATGAGCTAGAGTTATTGGCGAATAATATTATCGCCCCATATAAGGTAATGACAGCACCACCTCAACACCTTGACTCTCCTGATGACAAACTTGCTCAGTGTTTTGATGATACCTTGAATAATTAGCCAATTTAATCGAACCATTATGATTAAATAAAATTTGTCGGCACAGTGCTAAACCTATGCCACTGCCTTGAGGTTTTGTTGTATAAAAAGGTACAAAGACATTATCAAGGTTAGCAATACCTGAGCCAAAACCCCTGATAAAGATATGTTGCCAATTACCCTCTTCTTTACTGCTAACCTCTATGACTTTTTCATCAACATCACTCATCGCTTCAAGCGAATTTTTAAATAGGTTAATCAGTACTTGTTCAAGTTGGCTTTTATCCGCCTCGATAAATAGCTCAGTATCAAAAGCACATTGTATTTTACACTGGGGATAAAGTGCTGCTAGGTTATCAATCATTAAGGCTAATTTAATTTTTATTAGTTGAATTTTACTTATATTATCAACGTCTCCCAAGATAAGTTTATTCCCCATACTTTTCCATGCCTCTTTCACTTCCAGAGATGTTACCTATAATATCTACAGCATGAATCAAGCTAAACCTTCAGTAAAAAAACCAGCTAAATCACTGGTTTTCGTGAGCATTAATATTGATATTGAGTGCTGTTTTTAATAGCCTCACTCGCATCTATTTGTTTTTCTAAAAATGATACTTGTTGGAGTGATCTAAAACAATTGTGATAATTGGTAAAAAACAATGATAAATACAGAAATTCAGACATAAAAAAAGCCCGCTTCAAGCCGGCTTTATCGTTAAATAATTTTAATAGAGTACTTACTTCTTGGTACTGCTTTGTGGTTATAGAATGCTATCAGCTATAACTTACAAAAATTACTTGCTGATCTCCTTTCTTTAATACTTATTTCACCAATAGATCCTGCAACAACAACATGTAAATACGTCAATATTGCAGCATTGAAGACTCCGACATGACGATTTTTCGCACACCAACTCCATCATGGTTAATTTAGCCACGACGATGGTTAATTTAACCATTTAGTTGTATGACATATAATGTCATTTAAATACGCTCAATCACACCAATAAATAAAAACGTTAAAATTCAATGTGATAAAATAAAAACCAAGATTGGCACAGCACTTGTAATAGTCTAATCACAATAAGAAAAATAACAATTAGTATGAGCGAAACAATAATGTTTCGTAAACTAAAACACCTGGAGAATACCATGACTACAATTAAAACAACTCTTATCGCATTAGCTACCGCTGTTCCTGTTTTGGCTTTTAGCTTACCAAGTACCGCTGCTACTCCGTCATTTATTGACACTGCATTAGTTGAAGTATGTAAAGCAGCTCAAAGCAATAAAGTATTCAAATTGAAATCTACAATGAAATCTTACCGTTTACAGGAAAAAACTGTTGCCTTAAAAGTTATCTGTAATGGTGATGATATTATTACTTTTGCAGAAAAGAGTGGCGCAACAAAAACAGCCGCTAAATTACAAAGAAGTATTGGTGACGTTAGCATTATTGATGTAGCAGCGACTGATAAAATCAATGTAACCTTTACCGAGTCATAATTATGCGAGTAAACACTAGGGGCTGTTGAACTTTCAAATTATAACTCTGTTGCACTTGAAAAAGATGGCAGTTGAGGCGCTTAATATAATGTTTGGTTGTTCCAAATGCTTATTAAGCAACAAAAAGTGACGCTTTTTCAAGACAACCCGAAGGGCAATGGCTAATTTTCAACTTAACATCGTTGAAAATCGTTGAAGTAGAATAACTACATGGCACTCTTTTCGTCTTGTTACCTTAAAAATTAGCCTATTGCAGAGAGTAATTTGAAAGTTCAACAACCCCTGCACTTATTATAGTTATTAAAGCGTTATAATAAGTGCTTAGTTTTACCCCAATAATTTGGGGGTTACTTTCCCATCATAAAAGGTAGAGATAAAAGGTAGAGATAAAACCACTTCAACACCCTGACTCTTCTTTTGATAGGTTTGATGAGAGCCTTGATGATTACTTTGCTCTTAACTTGAGTGATTATCTATTTTAATCGAACCATTATGATTAAATAGAATTTGTCGGCACAGTGCTAAACCTATGCCACTGCCTTGAGGTTTTGTCGTATAAAAAGGTACAAAGACATTATCAAGATTAGCAATACCTGAGCCAAAAGCCCTTATAGAGATATGTTGCCAATTACCCTCTTCTTTACTGCTAACCTCAATGACTTTTTCATCAACATCACTCATCGCTTCAAGCGAATTTTTAAATAGGTTAATCAGTACTTGTTCAAGCTGGCTTTTATCTGCTTCAACCAGTAACTCGTTATGAAAAGCACAATGAATGTTGCAGCCCGGATAAAGTGTCGCAAGATTTTCAATCATTAATGCTAATTTTTAAACAGATATAAACTACATTTTCATTGAAGGCACATTAGACACAAACTAGAGTGTATCAATTTCAACACAGTGTTGAACACAGAGAGTCGCAGTTCTGATACAGGCGTCCTCTCAGTACTACCTACTCAAGCAGTAAGCAATTGATATAGAGAAAATTGATAAATCACTTAATCTTGTACTTCACCATAGTCGTGTCTACGCTTTTATATACATCCAGTGATTGTGAGACCTCATGACAATATTTTCCCCTAGCACTAGCCATAAAGTTGCTAATAACATTACTGATTTGATTGGCAATACCGACCTACTACGCATCAATAGCCTGAGTAACTTAACCGGTTGTGAAATATTATTAAAGTGTGAGCAGCAGAATCCGGGTGGTTCTATTAAAGACCGGGCGGCCTTACAGTTAGTAAAAGATGCCATAGAAAATGGCCATCTAAAAAGCGGTATGACCATTGTTGAGGGAACCGCAGGCAATACCGGAATTGGTTTAGCCCTTGTTGCCAAAGCCCTGGGTTTTAATATGCTAGCGGTAATGCCAAAAGGACAAGCGATAGAGAAAGAGCAAATGATCGCACTGTATAATGCACAACTATTGTTAGTTGATGCTTGCCCCTTTGCTGATCCTAAACATTTCTATCATACCGCCAAACAACTTGGTGAACAGCATGCGGATTATTGGTGGGCCGATCAGTTTGAAAATACCAGTAATTGTAAAGCCCATTATCTCAATACTGGACCCGAAATCTGGCAACAAACTCAAGGTAAGATTGACGTTTTGGTTTCAGTAGTCGGTACTGGTGGCACCATAGCAGGTAACTCAAGATATTTGTCAGAGCAGAACCCGCAATTACAAACTTGGTTAGTAGACCCCTACGGCTCAGGTATCTACCACTATTTAAAAACCGGCCAGTATCAAGCAAGTGGCAGTTCATTTACTGAAGGCATCGGCATTATGCGCTGTGTAGAGAATTTCCGTCAGGCCAAGATAGATAAAGCTATCAGCTTACCGGATCAAGATTTGGTGACAATTTCCCGAGAGCTCAGCCAACGTGACGGTATTTTACTGGGCAGCAGCTCTGCGTTAAACGTTGCCGGTGCGCTATATGCAGCAGCAAAAATGGGCCCGGGGAAAACTATCGTCACCTTTTGCTGTGATTTGGCAGAGCGCTCATATAGCAAACTTTACAATGCCGCGTTTTTAAAAGAAAAACAGCTCCGTACCGATCATGAAACCCTCGCCAGCATGTTTGAACGTTATCAAGCAGAGCCAGATAACGCGGTGATTACAGTGAGAGAAGTGAAATAACTAACACTAACGAGCCTAATCGAGTTCATTTTGCAAAAAAGATAAACATTGGGCATTATTGCCACGAAAAATTATTCTTTCGGCCTTTAGCCCTAATTGGTATTGATACATAGGATCATAGTATTCGCTGAGCAAAGGTTTTAACCAATCAAAATGATAGTGAAGTTGACCATTTTTCTGTTGGGTTAAGGCCGTACTCTGTATTGCCTTTAATTGGCCGTAACGCTCAGTACCAAGGCGCTTTCGTACTTTGAACAGGCCTTGCTCTAAATACTGACTAAAGGCGACAAAGCCTTGTTCAACACCATATTCAGCTTGGTATTGGGCTGTCATTTTTATGATATATTCTTGATAAATATGCTCAAGTCGATAATCTAAGCTTTCTTCAAGCACCACTAATGGCGCTAATGCCATGGCTTTACGTAAGCTCTCCGGTAAATGAATGCTGCCAATTGCCCTGCCTTCATCTTCTAAGAGCAAGGTTTGCTCTGAGTTATAGTTACCCGTGATATATTGTTCAACGAGCTTATTTTCAAAATTTATTTGATTTGATTGTCTGGTAACGAAGCCGCCAAAACTCGAACCTCGATGACCCGCTGCACCTTCTAAATCTAAACTGTTAACACAATGGCTTAGAAAAGGCGTTTTGCCACAGCCAGTATTGCCGGCTAAAATCATCAATGGCTGTAATGCTAATTTATCCAGTTCGTCCAGTAAAAACTGACGAAGGGCTTTATAACCACCAGTAAGCAGTGGGTAGTTAACTCCCGATTCCTTTAACCAACGCTGTACCGTTTGCGAACGTAAACCGCCGCGAAAACAATATAAATAACCTTGTGGGTTTTCCCGAGCAAAGTTTTGCCATTGTGCCAGCCGACTCGATTTTGTCTGCCCTGAAACTAAGCTATTGCCTAGAGTGATGGCAGCCGCTTGGCCATTATTTTTATAACAAAGGCCTACTTCCGCTCGTTCATCGTTATTCATCAGAGGGTAATTTATCGACTGATTAAAAGCGCCATTTTCAAATTCAATCGGCGCCCGTACATCCATTAAAGGAATTTTATTGCGAATAATAGTGCGAAAATCTGCGCTGTTGGCTCGTTCTATTGTTGAAGTATTGATGATCATTACAACAAGCTCACGGTTGGTGAAGTTGCCGCCACTAGCTCACCAATAGGTTCTAGGTTAAGGCCATTATCTAGACATAGCGCTTCAAATTCCTTCTGGCCTTGTGGTTGTACTGCCACCAGTAAACCGCCACTGGTTTGTGGATCGCACAAAAGTATTCTTTGCTTGGCGCTTAACGGCCCAACGTGCTCGCCATAACTGTCAAAATTTCGCTCACAGCCACCAGGTATGCAGCCTTGGTCAATGTAATCATTGACGAAGTCCATAAAGGGTACTTGCTCAAAATCGATAACAGCAGCAACATCACTGCCTTGACACATTTCCAATAGATGTCCTAAAAGTGCAAAGCCCGTGACATCAGTCATAGCCGTAACAACATCCAGTGCTGCAAATTTTTGTCCAATAGTATTTAAGGTTTTCATCACTTGCGGTGCTAGTTGTGTGTGTTCAGGTAACAGTTTCCCTTGTTTTTCGGCCGTGGTCATAATGCCAATACCTAACGGCTTCGTTAAATACAAAAGATCGCCAACCCCTGCGGTATTGTTTCGCTTAATCTGCGCATTATTGATCAGACCAGTAACGGCTAAGCCAAAAATAGGCTCAGGCGCATCAATGGAATGGCCCCCGGCTAACGGGATCCCAGCCTCAGCACAGATCATTCTTGCGCCATCAAGCACTTGTTGGGCTATTTCTGGCGCTAAAAGTTTTACTGGCCAGCCCAAAATAGCTATCGCCATTAGCGGCTTGCCACCCATGGCATAAATATCGCTAATGGCATTACAGGCGGCAATTTTACCAAAGTCAGTAGGATCATCGACAATGGGCATAAAAAAATCAGTGGTTGAGATCACGGCTTGATCATTACCAATATCGAAAACAGCCGCGTCATCTTTGGTGCTATTGCCCACTAAAAGTGCGTTATTCTCGGGCAAAGCCAGTGATGACTTTAGCATCACATCAAGTACCGACGGTGAAATTTTACAGCCACAGCCTGCGCCGTGTGAGTATTGGGTCAAACGAATATTTGTCATGATAGTAGGTACAATGAAGAAGCAGGAGACTAATTTACAGTAATAACTCCGCTGTTACACCTGTGGATTAATATTTATCTCCGTTGCAGTTCAAAGTGCGGGACTTCAATGGCAATTAAAATTGCTCAAGTACTCGGCAACATTCACCTTTATTGATGATTGGATTAGTTGTTGGAATAATTGTTGGTATTAGTAATTTAACTAATTTAACTAATTTAACTAATTTAACTAATTTAACTATGCCACCCATTATAACGTCAGGGCAATAACGGTAATCTAATTACGGTATTTATAACTTAATAAAAGACTCACTTATAAAACAAATGCGTCTTATCTAGCCATTCGCCATCAATATTTTTTATAACTAATACCTACGTGGTGAAATAGCATCGACAAAGTGCGTTATATCCATTTAGCCAGGTCCCGAATCTTGTGTAGTCCGTTTTAATTGGCTTGATAAGCCATTGATTCAACCTTATTTAGAGGTTTTAAACCAAATAAAAATCTAAGGGTATTAGATGGTTTAATAATAAACCAACAAATTACACTTGTGATTGAAAATGACAAAACGAAAAGTGAAATTATTTTCATCCAGAGTGGTACTTGCCAAGTAATAACATAATATCCAATTACGACGATGACGGTTTGATGAAAGATATAAAAAGGATAAATTAACTCATTACTAAGACGAAGCCATTTAGGTGTTTTTGTTAAATAAAACTGCGCATAACCTAAAAGAGTTAACAGTGCAGACCAAGCGACTAAGCAACATACTATCCACCAAATAGACCAACGCATATCTAATGATAAGTATTCACTAAGATCAGGTGAATAATAATAAGCATAAAAAAGTATGGTACTAAAGAACAATAACATTAGGTTATAAAACCGTTGTTCACCTACTGCTTGCCAAATACCTTTGTTGTGAATAAAGACCATACCAGCGATAAAAAAGAATAAATAAAAACTAGAGGATGATAAATTTTCAATTTTGTTGTCATCACTTGAAAATATTAAGGAAAAACACACTTTTATTACTATTAGTAATATAACCAGCAAATATAAACCAATTTTGTACCTTGATAATTTTTGCACTAAGTTAACAACAGTTGCGCCTAACGAAGAGCTAAAAAATTTATTTAAGGGAATAGCAAGCAAGAAAAAAACCAGAAGGTATTCAATAAACCAAAGATGATTTGTTTCGAACTTTAATGCAAGTTTAGGATACTCTTGCCAGTATGATTGCAGCTCTACAATATTTTCAATATAAGTCTGTGGAGGGATCACTAATAACGAACCCGCCAAAAGAGGAATAAAAAGCCTCAAAAATTTATCGAAGACAAATTTTTTCACTGTTATTTTTGATAACAAGATAACAGAGCCAACCCCTGAAATAAAAAATAAAATGGGCAATCTAAATTGCTCAAAATAAACCATAATGTCATCAAGTATCTTGCTTGAATCATTATTCATGATATGCCAGCTATCACCATTAAAAGGCATACACACATGATGAAGAAAGACTGCTAAAATCAAGATAACTCTTAACCAGTCTAATTCTGATAATCTTGAGTCGATTGTTTTACAATTATTTGTCAGCATAGTTTCTACCATTGGTGATAATTCAACATGGATAAACTAACTTGTTCTCAGGCTATAAAACACCCCCAAAGGCTTAACCGCTAGTATATAGGGATAAACGGTGGTATACAGGGATTAGAAATATCATTTACAATAAAAATATAATTAATGACACTATTATCTAGGTTTGAAAAGCATCCTCAGTTATATGAGCTACTATTTATTGCCTGTTATTTATTCATCAACAATACCATTAGTGCGACTTCTATTTTGATGGAAGCGAGTCGATTTGGACAAGAAATCCCCTTTCCTTTATGGCAACCTTTTGTTTGGGAATACTCAAGCGCACTAAGTGTAATTTTGTTGATTCCACTAGTTGTTTTACTGTTAAAAGCAGTACCGTTAACTTGGCAATTGGTTAAGAAAAACATTATCTGGCATATTATTGGCTCTATTGTATTCTCTTTACTGCATACGTTTTTAATGGTGCTATTTCGAAAAGTAGTTTATTTCAGTCAAAATTTACATTATGAATATGGCGAACTACCGATTGAATTATTTTATGAATATCGCAAAGACGTATGGACATACTTCTTTTTTATTACCATCATTTACAGCTTTAGATTTGTGACTAGTCGTTTGATAGGTGAAGCGCAACCTCTGCTCGATGGGGAGGGAAGTAATCTAAAACCTCCGCAGTTAGAACGTCTGTTAGTTAAAAAACTAGGTAAAGAATTCATTATCAAAATAAGTGATATTGAGTGGCTAGAATCGAGTGGGAATTATGTGAATTTGCATATCAAAAATCGAATTTATCCTACTCGTTCAACACTAGGTAACTTTATCGACCTAATTTCAGCACAAGGTTTTTGTCGTATTCATCGCTCTTATGGGGTAAACCTGAGTGCAGTAGAGTCAATTACATCACTGCCCAGCGGTGACTATGAAGTTAAGCTGAAAAATGAAAAAGTTTTAAACCTCTCTCGTCGTTATAGAGATGCTTTTAAAGCTAATTTAAGTTGAGCAGACTTTTCATTGTACTGAGTTATGCCAGGGTTATGTAAGTTTATAGGTTATATCTACTTATTTTTTGATATTGAACCAACAGCAGAAGTTTGGATTTGATTGCAATTAGCTTCTGCTTAGTTGACCAAGAGCTCATTAGCACTAATCGATTTTAGTACTAAAAATTGAAACTGTTACATCCACCGATTGAACTCAAACCACATTGCTGACCTTAGTTTTTAAGTTACTAACCACTGCTTTGATACGAAATCTAACCTTAGCTCATACTTTCATAACAGCAACTAATCCGACAATCTATGGACGTTATATAATGTCGAGGGCGGATTGACTGACCGGCTATTTTTATCACTTAAAAACACTGAACATGCTTGTTCATCTAGTAAAATGTAGATTAATGACTGGAATACAGGTTTATCATATCAATAATGGCGTGCTGGCAGACTTGGCAAAACTCAGTGGTACGGGTAAACATAATGCAGTTCATTTCACTGCGGTAATATCCTTTAGCGGCATAATTAGCCCCTTCAAACGCACCAATAACGCTATTATTTTCAGCTTTTGAAAACATAGCCTCAACAATATTTTGGTTGTCATGAAAAAGTTTGTCCATTTCACTTTCCGGTTTATTATCCTTACGCAATTGCGCTCTGATTTTTTGATACTGATAAGAATGTTGTTCATATTGCTGTTTAGGCCAACTCGTGGGTAAAGGCGTGCTTTTATCTAGTTTTTCCTGCCATTTAGTTTTGCCCGCAATGAGTGCAGTGACATTAGGTTCGTAAGGTTCAATAATATTTTTGGTCGTTGAATAAGCGACTGAGCTGGTATAATACTCATCGGCAAGTCCTGCAAAATGGTGTCCAAATTCATGGATAAATACATAGTTCGCCCAATCGCTATTAGCCGCAGCCGTTGAAAACAAACCAAAAATACCCCCTCCACCATAGGTATCATTATTGACCAGTATCTCAACAAAATCATAAGGTGCTGATGAAGCGATACGACGGAAGTTTCTATTATCAGAGGTCAATACATAACGTTCAGAACCAAAAGCATCATAGGTGACGCCCAATGGGCTATCACGGTAAGTACTTGTTGATGGACGAGACACACCAGATTTACTACTTATGGGTGCAATCGCCCAAATATTAAAATCTTTACGACGCTCTTTAAACGGACTGGTGGCAAATAAGGCTTCAGTCATCGCTTTTGCCGTTTTTTGGAATTTGCCGAGTTCCGCCACTGTATAGCCATCTCCCATGATCAAAATATCTACTTTTTCTTCAGGAGAACCATTTTGCTCAATAGCGATCACTTGTTGTTGATACATCGCTGATTCGCGATGATTCAAATAATGGTTAGGATCAATTTCTGTTTGCCAAACAACCTGAAACTGATGGTTATGATCACGCTTTTCTATGGTGATTTTTACTCTGTTTTCAGGTTGAGGAAAACGTAACGATTCATGAAAGGTCCGCTTTATTTTTTTAGCTTCACCGGTTGTTTCCCACTCGCCATAGATAGAACTAAAACTGCGGGTGAATAATACTTTATTGGTGGCTTTATCTTTAACAATAAAACGGTACTTGCCACGATTTAAAGTATCTAAGGATTGCGCTAAGGAACCTGGCCAGGCCAAGGGTTCAATGACGACCTGATCTAAAGAAAATATTTCCTGGTTTACATCGCCGGTATGATAAAAATCAACTCTAAGTGTTTGTACTTGAGCAAAACTTAAATTTGTCCAAAAGAGCATAGTAATAAGAAAAAATTTATCCATTTTAGTTCTCTATATATTAAGTTTTCTATACAGATCATACTAATAAAGAACTTAACAACAATCAATATTAACACAATAGCGGTTTTTCAATAATCAGAAAACCGAGCAATTCGACCTCAGGATAGTTGACTTCAAAGACAGAAGTTACTAGTAGATGAAAACGTGCTTTTAAGAGACCACTAACTTATGCTTGGTTATGTCATAACACCAATTGTAAACAATCGCATAAATAATGAAGAATATGATCATGCCGATATCTAGGATTAATGCCGTAATAAAGTCCATATCAAACATCCACATTATTAGAGGTAAAGTAACAATCAATAGACCAAGTTCGAATACCGTAGCATGGCCCATACGCATGAAAAAAGAACGTTCAATTCTATTGGTGCCGAAGTGTTTATCAAAAATCAGATTGTAAACATAGTTCCAACACATCGCTGTTAAACTTAATACTACCGCTAAGCCAGTTACGCTGCTCATATCAAGGTCACTAAAAAAACTACCTAACGGGATTAATAGACTTAACGCGATCACTTCAAATAATATACTGTGAAAAATACGTTCCTGGGTCGACATAAAAATTTCCTCTGAAAAACAATTGCCAATGATTATATTTGAAATTAAGATATATAAAAGTTAGTTACCATCGGTTTTACAGATATGTTGAGTCTACAACAACTGAAAGTTTTTATCGTTTGCGCTGAGCTCGGCTCCTTTTCTGCTGCTGCACGAAAATTAGGTAAGGCCCAGTCAGTGGTTAGCCAAGCTATTGCCAATTTGGAAGTCGACTTAGGGTTGTCGTTGTTTGATCGCAGTACTCGAAAGCCGACGTTAACCAAACAGGGAGTAAAACTATTAGCGCATGCGCAAGCAACTTTAATACAATCACAGGAGCTTGAATCCGCCGCATTAGCACTAGCTGCGGGAGATGAAAGTGAGCTTACCTTAGTTGTTGACCCAGCACTTTTACTGCCTAAGCTGTACCAGGTATTGCAGGATTTTTGTCTACGCTACCCTGCAACTAACATCATCCTAAACATTGCCAACAGTGACGACATTGCACAAATCGTAGAAGCGCAGGATGCTCAGTTTGGCCTAAAATTAATTGATACTTTGATGCCAACGGGTGTTGAACTTGGCTTGGTTGGTCATTTACCCTTTTTCGTCGTGGTTCATCCCAAGCACCCACTTGCGGAACTAGCCAGTGTATCAAGAGCTGAACTAGCAAAATATACCCAACTATTGGTACGTAGCGCTGAAAAGAAAACTATTTCGATGTTACCAGAAATATCACCTAAGAAATTCTGGTCTAATGATTTTGAAGCATTAAAATGTATGGCTGAATATAAACTTGGTTGGTGTTACCTACCGGCTCATATCGCACAACCGCCAATAGATAACGCTAGCTTAATTCGTTTGCCTGTTAACTTTGATATAAAAACATGGACGATACCCGTTGACCGAGTCATGCCACTTGATACCGCGAAAAGTTCCGCTTTATTGTGGTTAGCTGAAGCATCTGAGAGTTTATTTGATGACTAGTCATAGTGGCTAGTGACAAGGACTACTTACTTTAATGTAAGTAGTCCTGCCATGCGTAGAACAATGGCATTACTTATTTATAAAACTTCGAAGATCCTGCGAGCAGTCAAATGCTTAACCTGAACTCGGTTTAACAAATAGTTAACTGTTTGGATATATTGGCTAAGTTATCCACGCCATCGCTAACTCGATACTTGTGCTTAGTTCAAGGCGCAATTTACGCGTCAATAGCTAGTCTATTGCAAGTGAATTCAACGCAGAAGTAGGTAAAAGTAGCGGTTAGAGAAACAGTTGTTAGGCTAGGCTAAGCTCAGCTTACTTACCAATCGACACTCGGCTTGCCTTCTTGGCAGACGGGACACTTACGTCGATGTATTTCTGATGTTTTAGCGCCATAAACCTCACCACAATCTCCACATGCCATTTTGTAAGTTACCTGCTGCTTGTCAGTGTTATCCAGATTTCTGCTGCCTAACACTTTTTGATTGTTACTATTCTCATAATTTATTTGCGTGGTTTTAGTTGCGCCACTGACAAACAAATCATTACTAACACTCTCTTCAGAAGTAGACTTTATCTCGACAACCTCATCATCAGATGCATCTTGCTGAGGCTCATTCTGTGGCTCATGACTGGCTTGTTTTTCATCATCTATAGTCCACTTAAAAGGCACTCTATCTTGCTTTGTATCTCGCCAAGCATTCCAAGCTTTAAAACCTCCGAGCCATAAGCCAAGTTTGGCTAGCTCATTTAATGCAGGGATTTTATTTACCTCGTTACCTATATTTTTAAATAGCTCATCCCAACCGGATTGAGTTGATATTGTTTCATCCCATAGCGGATTATTATTCTCATCTAAGCTATATATGCCATTGTAGCGATAGCCATAATCATGGATAAGACCAGGAACAAGTAGCAAACCAATCGGACTTAACAAACCCCAAAGTGGTTTAGGTATTGAGGCGCCATCAAATTCAAACCCGGCATGAATAGCATACTTTTTGCCTTTATATTTATAAATAAAAGCTTGCTCTACGCGCCAACGTCTTACCTGAAAGACCCAAACGAGCACTTTATTGAGCAAGGTTTTTTGATTGGCTGTGGGTATAGGGATAGGACGCAACACGGGCATATTAGCCATGTTAACAAGCGTCTTAGCCGTGGCTAATTCTTTCTTTTTACCTTGTAGCAGCGCTAAAAGTACAAGATAAGCAACGAAAATACCGGTAACTATAATGCCAAAAAAATCGACAAAGAAATCAAACATTTCGAACTCCATTCCGTTTAGGTCACATATTAAACGATTATCATTTAATTTTCATACTACGTCTATAGTTAACCACTGATTTTTAATGGTTTTATATTCCTTTGACAACTCCATGTTTACCGAATCAATTTAGCCTAACCGTTACCGCTATTTACCACACCTAAGTCGTTATATTTTTAGTTACTAGCCACTGCTTTTAGCCGTCATTAGTAACGAGTCAAAATCATCCCACCAAACGCTCATTTAGATACGAAAGCTGAGCTTTCAGTTTTCAATATGAAAAATTTTCAATGCGTTAAGCGATAGCTAACAACTCGTTAATCCTAACGTTCGCTGCCGTTGGTATTTAATTCCTAAACGGCAATTCACAGTCTATTTCGTTCATAAATTGCTTGTTAAAACCAACTTCTAAAGCAGCCACTTAGATAACAGAATTGGACGTTGACTAATTTCATGTTAAGAGAAACATTCAGTTAAAGTCTTGTTATAAAATCAAGGTTCACCTTACTTCACAACAAAAATAACTATCCATGTTTTATCGAGTATCAGTGATTTGATTCAGCAAAGGAATGCGTTTGTGTAGGTTGGTTAAATCTTTCATTGCATTTAAAGACGATCGTCTTTAAACTGCCATCGAGTAAAAATACAACAGGTTATTAATCAATGGCAAGACCTAGAAAAAATGATCATTTAAAACAAAAGCTACTAGAGACAGGTATGCGTTTATTAATTGATAACGGCTACCATGGCACAGGTATCAAACAAATTCTTGATGCAGTGAATGTACCTAAAGGGTCGTTTTACAATTTTTTTACCAGTAAAGAACAGTTCGTTTCAGAAATTATTAGTTATTATTCAACAGTCATTTCCGAAGAGTTTTCCGTTTTTTTGAAAACGTTTAACAACGAATCTGCGATTATTACTTTTTGGTTATGCTTTCAAGAGAAAGTGAATGCTAGTGAAAATTGTACTTGTTTAATCGGTGCTATGGCATCAGAAATTGCACAGTCTAGCGAGTTATGTCGCTGTACTATCATTGACGCTGAAGCAGCCTGGTTATCAACACTGACGTTATTATTAAACAGTGCTCAACAACAAGGTGATGTTCGTAATGATCTGAAAGCAGAAGATTTAGCCTTATCTTTTTATAATCATTGGCAAGGTTGCTTACTTGAATTTCAAGTGAGCAATAACCCAGAGATTGTTTTGCACCGTTTAGCTACCTTTATTCGTTTACTATTAACAACTCAAGGGCATACAAAGCTTGCCTCTTGCTCTCATTATTTCAAGGATAACCTTAATGTCTAATACCAGACTACTTACTTCATCAATTGCTCTTACCGAAAATGTTTCTGCTAAAAATCGATTATTTAAATCCGCTATGAGTGAACAGCTAGGGGACAAGAATTTTGCACCAACACCTCAACTTGTTCATCTTTTCGATGTTTGGTCAAAAGGTGGGACAGGTGTATTGATCACAGGGAATGTGATGATAGATAGAACCGCTTTAGGTGAACCTAAAAATGTAGTACTTGATAAAAAATCTGAATTATCACTGTTTAAACAATGGGCTGAAGCCGGAACACAAAATAACACCCAATTATGGATGCAACTTAATCATCCAGGAAAACAAAGCCCAAAATTCTTAAGCACTGAACCTGTAGCACCATCTGCTATTCCACTAGCGAAAGCCTTACAAAGTGGCTTTAATACACCGAGAGCGCTTAGTGAAAAAGAAATATTTGCTATCATCGAAGATTTTGCATTTGCCGCTGAAAAAGCACAAGAAACAGGATTTTCTGGTGTACAAATTCATGGTGCTCATGGTTATTTAGTCAATCAGTTTTTATCGCCTCATCACAATCGCCGCGAAGACAAATGGGGAGGTAGCTTAGAAAATAGAATGCGCTTTGTACGTGAAATTTACCAAGCGATTAGACTGCGTGTGGGAAATAACTTTCCTATCGGTATAAAACTAAATTCTGCTGATTTTCAAAAAGGTGGCTTTAGTCCCGAAGACTCAATTCAAGTAATGAAAACTCTGCAAGAGGACGGCATAAACTTGATTGAGATTTCAGGGGGAAATTATGAAAAACCCGCAATGATGGGTGGTAAAGTTAAATCGAGTACTGAAAAGCGTGAAGCATACTTTTTAGAATATGCTGAAAAAGCCAAAGAAGTATTAACAATTCCATTGGTAGTAACGGGCGGTTTTAGATCGGCATCCGCTATGGAGGCTGCGCTTAAGTCAGGTGCCACAGATATGATTGGTATTGCCCGCCCATTAGCGGTTGATCCTAATGTATCTAATAAGTTACTCACAAACGAATCCCATAAAATACATTTGAAAACGTTAACCACGGGCGTTAAAACCCTAGACTTTATGGCGATGTTAAATATTACTTGGTACGAACATCAACTCAGCCGCATAGGCAATAAAAAAGCCCCTAAACCCAATATGAGCGCATGGCTCTTGGTAATAAAAACAATTTCAACTATTGGATTAATTGCGTTTAAAAAACGTCGAGCTTAAACATTATTCGAACAACATTTACAGGCTTGAAAGTCGATGGGGGACTAGATGTATTAGATCATCTTGGTTCTTTATTTGTTGAAACTGCCGCTGCGTGGTATTTAGTGACCTTTTGAAAAGATGATTTAATCGGTTGTTATTTACTCTGATGTAAGGATCACTTTGTGCTGTGAATTCAAATGACCAACGTAACATATTCTATTATTAGGTAATTAATTGCTAGATACTTACAGACTACTTTTGTCTTCATCAGGCCCAATGGCCTCACGATAATGTGACTTCCATTTTGCAGTATAGATAAATTAGTGATGTTATTTACCGATTATCCAACCGTTTAAAATGGTAAGTTAAATTAACATTAATACTCATTGTTTAACTAAAAATCATACTAAATTTTTCTATTGGTTTTCTATACTATAAGAAAATAGAAAACCAATAAGACTTCTTTTCAGTGAATTCAATAATATCTTCTTATCAATTTAATAAGGAGATATTATGAAAAAAATCATCACCACTTTAGCTATCGGGTTCAGTACAAATCTATGGGCAAATTCGCTGCCAATAGAACCCGTGTTAGTGCCTATAGTAGAAGCAACAAAAAACATAAATATTCAAATGGGTAAGTACGAAGTTACTGTTGAAGAGTTTACTCGTTTTGTTAACGCAACAGATTATAAAATGTCAGGTAAATGTTATTTATATAACGCTAAACATCTACCTTCCGACGGTACCGGTACCGCGAATGATAAAGACTTAACAGCAAATCCTTTTCGACCTATGGTATGTATTGGTCCGTATGGTGCAATGGATTATGCAAACTGGTTAGCAAAAACCACAGGAAAACCCTATAGATTACCCGAAAAAAATGAATGGCTGTATGCCTCATCCGAAGGTAAATCAAGTCGCTTTGCTTTTGGCGACGATTTTAACTACACCGAAATGTGCGACTATGAAAATATTGAAGATGCAGCGAATAGTGCGGGATTAAAACAACATCATAATTACAGAAATAGAATCAGTGCTAACTGTAATGATGGCGCTATCTATCACACTGTTGTGGGTATGTATCGTCCAAATAGTTTTGGTTTACATGACATGATGGGTAACGTGAGAGAGTTTCTGCAAACTTGTCATGTATTTAATAAAAAAGAGCCTAAGCAATGTCAGGAGTATGTATTAGCTGGCAGTGGTTGGCATTGGATGCCAAGACCTACCGATGTATTCGACAGTATGGGTGGTAACTTTGTTGGCAGCATTGAAGGCTTTCGTGTAGTACTTGATAGCTCGACAAAACATTCTCAATCGGTACAAACTAAAACCTTTGTTAACAACTTAGTGGTAGCCCAACATGACGAAAAACACGAGCATGATAGGTTAAAATCTTTACCGACAAGCCCCCCCGGATTATATGCAAAACTGGAGGGGGAAAATCAAGTGAACCTCAGTTGGTTACCGAGCACCGGTGAAAGTGTGAGTTATTCTTTGTATCGTAGCTATCTAGATCCCAGTGCAAAAATAAGTCGAAAAATGACTAAAATAGCCGAAGGCATTAAGGCGCTCTACTATGTTGATAATTTACCGAGCGATAGTGCGGCAAGTTATCAAGTATTTGCAGACAATGAGATAGGACAAAGTCAGGCAAGTAATGAAGTGAGTATTGGAAAACATCCAGTGTTTCATGTTGATGAACGAATTCAAGCGGAGTTTTATAACCAATATCGCAACACTAAAATATTTGAGAAAGAGCAACAACAAAGTGTTCTTTTCGATGGCAATGCAGGCGATAACATGCAAAATCAACGGCCATTTGTTCCATCATGGTTAAAGTATGATTTTAACAGTAAAAATACAGGCCAAGCGATGCTAAAAATGAACATTCGTGGGCAACAAGGGGCTATTATTGAGTTTTGGCAAGGTAAACATTTAGTGGCAAAAACAGCGATTGAGGGCGGTGAAAATTATGCTGAGCAAAACATTCCTGCTCGATTGATGGCCGGAGATGAGCCGATACAAATTCGTGCCGCCAACAAACTATATTTTATACTTGATTGGTTTGAACTACGTTACCAATAAGCTAAAGGTATAACGGCGCTAGGCTAAGATTTCAATTACCTAGCGTTTGTTAAATAATGACTAACACTGCTATTCTTTATCCATTTTTTTCATCTGATCATTCAGCCACGCTTTCAAAGCATTGCGTTCTAAATAGTCCATATACTCTGCTTGTATTTTTGGGGCATGGCTATTTAGCTGGTATAGCCCAAAAGCTGCATGGACAGCCATATGAGTATTGTGCTCTAATCGCGCTAATTCAAAGGCCTTTAAAAAATACTGGCGCGCTTCATTTTTGTTATCAGTGGCATGATGTAACTTGGCTGTTAACACCAGAGAATCTGGAGATTCAGGTCGGCTTTGCAAAAGCGACCTGGCTAAGTCGAAATCTTTTTGTACTATGTATTGCTCGATGAGTAACTCAGTTGAATGTTCAATAACCCAGGTATTATGAATTGTTCTAGGTAGAAGTAATATTTTCTCCAAATAAGGTAATGCCTTACTGTTATCTTTGGTGAATATCACGAAGTGATAATAGACGACAGCGAAATTAGATTCATTTAGCTTATGTTTCAGTAACAGAGCTTGCGCTTCATTTAGGTGAGCATATTTTTTGTGTCCGTCACCGGCTTTTTTAGCCAGTATTGAATAGGTAATATGTAACTGGAACAAACTTAGCGTGTCAACGTGTTTCTGACTAAATTCAAGACCTTGCTCTAGTATTTTAAACATTTTTTCAAAATCGTGTAGCTCTTGAGCTACCCACGCTCTGGCACTTATGTTTTCATATTTCAAAGCCCACAATGGTGTATCAGCTAATATAGATGATACTTTCTTTAAACTATTCGAGGCTAGTTTATATTTTCGATGCGCCTTATAAATATCACTCATTAGTCGCTGTGCCTTAGCTCGATAAGGACTAAAACCATAGGACTGGTCTGCATTAGCTAGCTTTTGTGCATAAGTCATTGCCACTTCCAGCTGTTTTACATCAAAATAATGATTTGCTAACCGGAATAGTAAATCCGGATCATTAGGTGAGGTTTCCATCATCGATGTCATTGTGCTGATATTTAACTTAATATTTGGCTTGGTAAATAAACCAAGTTGATCTAGCTCGATTAAGCGTTCTGACAATTTTTGAGTAACTTGTTCATGAGTTTTTCCAAATACATAACCACGCCAATAAACGTCGCCATTTGATACCCCATAATTTAAGAAAACTCCGTTTGAAGAAGCGAAATTTTCTGTCCATAACAACCACTCATTATCCGGAATACTCGATAACTTCCATGTTAGTTTCGGGGTATGAAAGGATTGTCTAGATGAATGATTGACAGTGGTATATTTGACCTCAAACCTGTTATCTTTGAGGATATTTTTCTTAACTAACTCAGTAAAATTTTCTGAATGTTGAGAATTTGCTTTGGTACTATGTACAAGGTGTAATATTACTTGTTCTTTTAGTGTAAATGTTTGAAAAAGGTAAACAACTATTGCTAACAAAACAGCTAAAAAGTAAATAAGCCAGTGCGACTTTACCAACGAGCTAGAGGCTTTATCCGCCTTAATTATAGTTGGTTGTACGTCTACCGTTGCAACTTTCTGTAATGGTATTTCCCACTTATAACCTTTTTTAGAAAAAGTCTTAATAGCATCAGAGCCCAAAATGGCTCTAAGTTGGCTGATGGTTTGAAAAACAACTTGTTCAGAGACAATTTTGTCCTGCCAAACAGCGTCCATAATTACATCTTTGCTGTGAATACCGTCAGGATTAGTGATGAAGAAATCTAATAATAGTGCTTGGTTACGTTTCAGCGGAATAATTTCTTCATGTTTATAAAGGATGAGTTGATCGCGTAAGAAACGGTATTCTGAAAATTTAACGTCCATATAATTATTGCTTAAGGAACTCATTACTATAGATGATTTTAATGGTGACTAACTTAGCATAGTAATGCAAATATGTAGAAAAATAATATCCGTATGAACTAGGCACATGATTTGAGCATCCTAATGATGGTCTTGTTCTAACTACAAGAACTATAATACGTACAGACAACTCATAAAAATTAATGAGTAAAACGTCCGTTTTCGTATCACTGTGACCATAAAAAACCGTCAATATAAACCTAGCTAATGAGCGAAATAGGCTCACAGTCATAAGCATTAAATATAATGTCTTCTTTTAGCGAAAATAGTCATGATCTCATCAGTTATTATGAGTGGCTTAATAAGTTAATGCATCACGGCATGCACACAGATATCGATAGCAAACACTTGAGACAACTGACATAGTCATTTTCAATTCAAGTGCGCCTATGCTCGAAACTAATACCTGACTCTTCACTTACCCAACCATACTACATCCAAGACTTGCCTGAGCTTTCTACAACCCGCAGCGCTTCGTCAACCCAGTCATACGCGAGTGACTCGTCTATAAATGGTACCGTTTGTGAGCCTGAAGCTAGAATTAAACTAATACTTGCCAGTGCTTTGCGTTTTGAAAACCAACTTTGTTTAATACTCGTTTGCTGTACTTTATAACGAGGGAAACAATAATAATCAACACCCAATAAACCTTTACGAATATAGATATAATGCTCATCTTGGGCGAATCCCCAGCGACGCCAACGACAATAAATCAGCGCAGTTAGGACGCTAAATATCCCCGAAATCAGCCAAAGTAACATGGTTTTTTCAATAACAAACACAAAAATACTGAGTAGCATAAAAATTGGCAGTAAAATATAACCAATATTGCGTAATAAAAAATGCTTGCTGATCGATTGGTAATCAATGCTCATTAATTGATTATTCGGATACGCATCGGCAATTAACGCTTGGCATTCATGGTATTTAATCGCTGGTACAATAATTTTATTGTTATGCGCCCCCGGCTGAATATTTTGCATATTGGCATTACTTTGCTCAAATTTTAAGTTGATGCGCTTTAATAATATATCGAGCCAATCTTGCTGTTTTACCACCATTTGTAACCGTGATAAGCGCATAGTCACTTCATGTTTGGTTAATAAACCACTGCGCCGAATGTAGCGATCATCAATTTTATGCAGGGTAAAATTATAAAAACTGATAATAGCGCCGGCTATCGAAAATAACGTTACCGTAAATAATGCCAATAAAGTTAACGTCAGCGCAAATAAACCAACTTGCCACCAAGGTTTGTCTGCCACCGTTAATAACTGCTCAATGTCTATGCCGAGATAAAAAAATGCACGCACACCATACTCGGCAATATCATCAAGAAATGGCGCCAGTAGCCCTAAAAAAATCCATACGCGATTACTGCTAATACCATGAATGACTAAATCTTTTAACGAACGTCGATTTAATAATATTTCAGCGCTGTCGCTAACACTCGGTTGGGTCGACTTATCTGTCTCAGCAGCTGCTTCTGTCATTGGAGCTTGCTGGTAACTGGCAAGAATTTCCGCTTTTAACTGCTCGGCAAAATCAACCTTTAAAGCGACCACTTTTGCTTCTTGTTTGGCCGAACCCGCGGTATCGAGTTGCAAACAAGTATAAGCAAACGGCCGGTAATAAATTGGCTGCTCTAATTTTACGTTTTGAATGCGACTAAAAGGCAAGTTGATATGTGTTTTTGAGAAAACCCCTGAGCGAATTTCGATATGACCATTAGATAAGCGGTATTGAAAAAAGTAAAACTTTAACAAGGTCACCGCAACCATTATGCTGAACAGCAGTAAACCGACCGGTAACCAAATATGGGGATGCGCTAAAATTTCGTTGTAACTCAGTAAAACCGCTGGCGCAATATAAACCACATTGCTGAACAGTGTGGTGATGAGTTTGGCGGCAAAATAAAGTATCGCGATAGGCGATAAACGTTGCCACTGCTGCGTATTCATCTCAGTTCTTGGCTCTGAAAAACTTGTCTCTGACACACTAGCATCAACTGAATACGGCTCAGCAACCTCGTTAACATCAACCGTATGACCATTAATAACATTGTCGCTCTCTTGCTTATGTTCCGTCGCTATAATGCTTTTATCCATGACGATTACTGTCTTTGTGATCAAGAATAAACTGGCGAATTTTCTGCGCCTCTGCGATAGGCAACCCCGGTATTTCAAAGGTATGTAAAGCACCACCGGCACTGAAAACCTGCAGCTTAGCTAGGCCTATTTTTCGATCAATAGGCCCTCTTTTTAATTCCACATGCTGAATGCGCAATATGGGTTGGCTCACTGTTTTATAAAAAATAAGACCCGAGCTATAACTAATATCATGCTCACGTAGCGCATAAAATTTAACCTTGTCAGCATAAGTACCGTATAAGGTCACAACAAAACCGAGTGTGGCAATGATTAAAATAACAACGGGAAATAAAGATAATAAACGGGCATTAATCGAGATAAAATCTTGCTGAGGCGCTAACCACCAAACAATAGCTAAAGCAGATATAAGTACCAAGGTAGTGCTTAAACGAAGATAACGATTTGCCTGAGCATAATTACGGGCAATACCCTTTTGTTGTAACTGCTTAACCGACGGCGCAACTAAGTTATCTACCCCGTGGTTAGTAAAGTTATTTTGCGTTATCTGGCTTGGTTCGGTATGACTTAAATCAATATGTTCGGGGTTAAGTGCTGACATAATACTCCTTATTAATAAGCGGTTTGCTAAGAAATGATTGATAATAACTATTTATGGTAGAAAGTCTTAATAAAAACTGCTGGCAAATTAAAGCCAGCTTGGGACACCATTAACTTTGGTTTAACTATGCTGGTTTAACTATGCCACCCATTATAACGTCAGGACATTAATTGTAATCTAATTGCGATCTTTATAACTTAATAAAAGACTCATTTATAAAAAAATGAATTTTATCTAGCCATTTACCACCAATATATTGCTATCCCTTGAATTTTAGCTGAGTTAAATTCGTCACTCTAAAAAATAAAGTAACATCACGCTTCTGATAGTTCATAAAAAGGCTATGCGCTATTCAAACAAGCCTGAGCATTGGCGATACCATGTGTGCGCTGCAAGCCAATATGTTCACTAAATTCACATAAATGCTCTGCTGTGCCTACGGCTCCTGTAAATATGCTTTCAAACTCTGTAGTGAGTTTGAACCAACTTTCTTCACTGATGTGTAGCCTTGTCAGAATGTTTGCCGTTTGATGGTTAATTGCACCAAATTTATTATCGCGAATGATACGAGCGGTTTCATCAACAAGTGATAAATAATCTTTTATGCTGAAGCGAATACCTCTTATTTTGTGCTGGTGTTCATCGCCTATAAAAGGTAATAACACTGTAGGCTGTTTACCTTTTATAGCTGCTTTAATACGTAATTGAATACTGGTGAAGTCAGACTGTTCAGGCGTTGGAACGATACCTGCGCGTACAGGATTCAAATCCACATAAGCCATACATGACAGTAATGCTCCTTCATCAAGTAGTGCTTGAGATTTAAAACGTCCTTCCCAAAAATGTCCAGTGCACTGGTCTTCTCGGTTAGCTTGTCGCGCTATCGGCTCGTTCAATGAACGCATAAACCAGCTAATGTTCATTAAGCGCTGTTTGTAAATATCAGCAGTGCTTTCCACCATCGCGAGTTGAAACTTATCAAGCGGTTGTTTATTCGAATATTTCTGAGTTAATAGTGTGCCTTTGAATAATTGATGCCAGCGTTGCAATATCTCATCAGTTGACCAGTTTTTTACTTGCTCACTATCAACGTGTAATACGATATGTAAGTGATTATGCATCACGGCATGCGCACAAATATCGATAGCAAACACTTGAGATAATTGAAATAAACGTTTTTCAATCCAAGTGCGCCTATGCTCAAAACTAACACCTGACTCTTTATCTACTCCACATAAAAATGCCTTTCGTACCGTGCGACTGCAAATGTGGTAAAAGGGCGTATCCAATAAACTAATTTGTTGCGAACGAGGTTTAGGCATAACAATCACTAGACTTAATCAAGGTAAATTAAGTCTAGTTTATTGATGTAAATATGCTCAAGTTATTATAGGTGGCCTAATAAGTTCTCAAGTTATTATGGGTGGCCTAATAAGTTTTACCAAACACTCTCATAATAAGATTAGCTAAACTCTACATAGAGAATTATCACCGTGATTAATTTCATATAAAGTACTCATGATAATAGCTAAACCTTCGGTTACTTCTATCTCATTCATCGCAGCAAAACCCAAGCGAATAAAACGGAACTCTTTACTAGATAAAGAGCCCGGTAAATGATTAGGCAAGTTATCCGGTAAAGCCTTATCGCGACTAAACTCTAGCTCGGTTTGCAAATAAACTTGCTTGTTTTGCAACTGCTCTTTTAAACCAATAATCGATTTACCCATATCTAACCATATCGCCATGCCGCCAGCAGGTATTTCAAATTGGATTGGTAAACCCTGCTTTTGGTAACCTTGTAATAAGGTAACCATAAAATCACGACGCTTTTGATATAACCTTGTCATACGGCGCAAGTGCCCTTCAAACCCGCCTTGTTGCATCCACTTAGCGACGGCTTGTTGCACTAAGACATTACTCTTGTGATTCATCAACATTTTATAAGCCGCCAGTTGCTCAATTAAGACGCTATCTGCGACAACATAACCAATACGTGCACTGCCAAACATCAGTTTTGAAAAGGTAGAAATATAAATCACTAGACCCGCGGGATCATCAGCAGCCATTGGCGCAATAGGTTGGCTGTCATAATGAAACTCATGATCATAATCATCTTCTACAATCGCCACACCATATTGCACAGCTAATTGATAAATTTCCATACGCCTAGAAATATCTAAAGAGACTGTCGTTGGGTATTGATGTAATGGCGTTAGATAAAGCAGCTTTACCTTGCCTTGTGCAAGTACTTGCGCCAAATGCTCAGGCACTATGCCTCGTTCATCTTGTTTGATGGCAATCAACTCAGCGCCAGTACGCTCAAAAGCAGCCCAAGCAGGAGGATAACCTAGCTGTTCAACCGCGACCCTATCGCCAGGTTGTAACAATAACTGCGAGATCATATACAAGGCTTCTTGCGAGCCATTGCAAATCATCAGCTCTTTATCGGTAATTGAACGAACACGCCT
Organism: Colwellia piezophila ATCC BAA-637; assembly: GCF_000378625.1. GTDB lineage: Bacteria > Pseudomonadota > Gammaproteobacteria > Enterobacterales > Alteromonadaceae > Colwellia > Colwellia piezophila. The sequence continues at coordinate 353,339 of NZ_KB905161.1, forward strand.
TAAGTAAGTCGATATTTCGTCAATAAGATCAGCTTCTCCGCGACTACCACCGTAACTTAAATCATCAATTTTTGGTCGTTGACATGCTTGTGCAAAATGACTTTTGAACTCATCAAAAGGAAATTTCCTTATATCCGGCTGACCGCCAGAGAAGTTATATGGATATTGACTCGCTTTAATTTTTTGCGTAACTGGCAAGTTTTGTTTTATTCGAAATTTCCAGGCGAATTTTTTCTCTGTTTGTCTCGCTTTATTCACCGCAAGACTACTTTGAATAGGTAAGTTATCTACCACTCTATAACCAGAACGCTCTTTTGCCTCTACCCATCCTTGAGCCACTAATTCAGCCAATGCTGCCATTATTGTATGGCGGTTAACAGTTAATTGCTGGGCAAGTTTTCGCGCAGAGGGCAAAGCTTCCGTTGGTGCAACTTGCCCTTCTTTAATTGCTTTTCGCAATGCATCAGCAATGGCTAAATATTTTGCTTTATTTGTCGCTATTTTATTGAGGTTTAACGCTTTCAATCTGGTCTATCAACTTATGTAAATCTGGTTGTAGTAGTTATACCAAAGACAACCATAATAACAACCATTACAGCTCGCTAAACTTTTATTGGAACAAGTTATGTTAAATGAAAAAACACTAAAAATAATAAAGCCAGTCACACTAGAAACCAGCTTAATAAAATTAGTCCCCATGACTATACAACACCTTAACGATTATTGCTTGGCAGGAAACTACCCACAAGTTTGGCAGCACATGCCTATCAATCGAAGTGCAAGTCATGATATTGCACGGCCATGGATGCAAGAAGCTATTGATGAAATGGCAGAAGGACTGCAACTTGCCTTTATTACCATTGATAAACAAACCAATAAAGTTATTGGTTCAACACGTTTATTTCGCTATACCGAAAAAGATAAAACCATTGAGCTTGGCCATACCTTTATTACGCCTGAATTTCAACGAAGTTATGTTAATTCTCATGCTAAATACTTAATGTTAAAGCACGCTTTTGAACACTTAAAAATGACGCGTGTCGAAATATGTACTAATGAGAATAATCAAAAATCTCGTAATGCTATTGCCCGTATTGGCGGTCACTTTGAAGGTATTTTAAGAAAACATCGACGTGCACCAAATGGTGATTATAGAAATACTGCCATGTTTAGTATCCTTGATGATGAATGGTCAACTGTAAAAATAACCTTATTAAATACAGCAAAAAATTCGGGAGAGTTTGAACATGTATCCACCTAAGTATTTTCAAACAACTGAAGAAGAAAATCATAAATTAAGCACACTAATCAATGACTACCCATTAGCAACATTATTAGTGAATATTGAGGAAGCATTACCACATATTAGTCACATACCTTTCCATTTTGCTGAATATAATTCTTCTACTGAGACAGAAACAGAAACAGAAACAGAAACAGAGAACAAGGTGCTGATTGCTCATGTCAGTAATCAACACCCGTTAGCAGAAAAATTATTAGCGCAGGATGATGTTCAGATCGGTTTAGTGTTTCATGGCGAGCAAGCTTATATTTCACCTCACTGCCATGACAATGCAGATAGTAATCAAAATAACAGAGCTAATGGCCAAGTTGTACCAAGCTGGAACTATGCCAAAGTACATGTTACCGGCACTGCTACGCCAATAAAAGAACCAAAACTGAAGTACCAACAAATGAAAATGAGCAGCCAATATTTTGAAAGAAAACAGGATATACCTTGGCAGTTAACAGAGGTTTGCGATAAAAAAATACGACAAATGTTAACAGCCATTACTTTTTTTAGCGTCCGTATAACGACTATGGAGGGACGTTTTAAACTGAGTCAAAATAAACCAGATCTGGTGAAAAATCGGATAGCAGAGAAGTTAGTGATAAAGGGTGAAGTGCTACTTGCTAACCAAATACTGTAGAATTTTTATTACATTGCTAGCTTATTGTAAACCATTAATAACGCCAAACTGGTAACGCTTAAAAAATTTAACTATGCAAATTTAACTATGCAAATTTAACTATGCAAATTTAACTATAAATTTAACTATGCCACCCATTATAACGTCAGGGCAATAATGGTGATTTAATTGCTATCTTTATAACTTAATAAAAAACTCATTCAAAAAATCAATGAGTTTTATCTCGCCATTTACCACCAATATATTTCTAACCCTTGAATTTTAGCTGAGTTAAATTCGTCACTCAAATAGAATAAAGTAACATCACGTTGCTGATGGTTCTTAAAAAGACTATACGCTATTCAAACAAGCCTGAGCATTGGCTATACCATGTGTGCGCGGCAAGCCAATATGTGCACTAAATTCACATAAATGCTCTGCTGTGCCTACGGCTCTGGTAAATATGCTTTCAAACTCTCTAGAAGTTATTATGGGTGGCCTAATAAATTGCCAAATAAATTTTGCTTGCATCTAATGCAGATTTATCAATACCTTGCTTTAATTTATAGGTCACTAGTTCAATTACCGTTGTAGTCATTTTTATTTCCTTTTTATATTCAAGTTATATAACGAGTTAGATAATAAATAACCCCTACTGACACCGTAGTGTCAGTAGGGGTTAAAAAAATTAAAATATATTAAAAAACAAAAATTGACTGGTCGCAATTATCAGAATTTTACCAAGGTTATACCCAAAAAGAACACTGTTAGAATAACAATGAGAAAAAGATTAATTGGAAAAAAAAGAGTTATTTGCTGACACATTTAAATTAAATACTAACGAAGGCGCTGTACAAAACAGCACCCTCTACTGCACAGTAGTTTGTAGAAACTTATCAAAAAGCTGAGCAGGAAATTCAATTAAACCAGTTAAACTAAGTCAGTTAACATTTCATCAGAATAACTGACTAACGGCTGCTTATTTCGGATTTTAGCAACATAATCTGGGTTAGCAATGAAAGGTCTGCCAATAGCAATCAGGTCAAACTTGTTAGCCTCTATAGCTTCACTTGCCGTTTCTGCGGTGTAACTACCCACACCAACTAAGGTGTTTTTGTAGTTTGCTCGAACATAACTTGAGGCTTTGCCGCCTAAATAATCAAACTCCATGCTATCGTCAAATATACCAATATGTAAAAAGGCCAAATCACGTTTTTCAAGCTCTGGAAGTAGTAGATCAAATACTTGACGATCGCGACTATCACCGGCCATATTAAAATAAGCTCCGGGCGATACTCTTAACGCAGTTCTGTCATTGCCAATTTTTGAGATAATCGCATCGACCACTTCTAAGGCAAAGCGGATCATGTTTTCACTGCTACCACCGTACTCATCATTACGTTGGTTACTATCATGATGTAAAAATTGGTCAATCAGGTAACCATTAGCGCCATGAATTTCAACTCCATCAAAGCCGGCTTTAATCGCATTTTCTGCAGCTAGTGCATAATCACTCACTAGTAATTTTATTTCATCTAAGGTCACTGCTTTTGGGGTTTTATAGGTTAGTTCGCGCATTCTAGGTACGCTACCTTCAACACCAATGGCAGATGGTGCTAATACTGGCGCATCATCATTGCCCTTGCCGTAAAAGTACGGATGTGCAACGCGACCTGTATGCCAAAGCTGGGCAAATATTTTTCCACCGTTTTTGTGTACTGCAGAAGTAACTGTTTGCCAACCGTCAATTTGTGCTTGGGTAAATAAGCCCGGTGTATTTGGATAACCTTGACCGTCAGGGCGGATAATAACCGCTTCTGAAATGATTAATCCTGACTCAGCTCTACGTGCGTAATACTCTGCCATTGCTTGAGTGGGTACTAAATTATCATCAGCCATACAACGTGTTAATGGCGCCATTAGAATTTTATTGTTTAAACTAATGCTGTCATTTAACGCGTAAGGTTTGAATAAATTTTCGGTCATGATTTTGTCTCTATCTTGAATGTCCATTCAAGATATCTTTATTTGAACGAACATTCAACTACTATTTTGAATGCTTGTTCAAAATTAGGTATAATAATGACATCGACTAAAATGAAGATGATAAATTAATGCGTAATGCTGAGTTTGATAGAGAAAAAGTACTAAGAGCTGCCATGAAAGCTTTTATGCATAAAGGTTATGCTAATACCAGTATGCAAGAGCTTAAAAAAGCCACCGGTTTACACCCGGGTTCTATTTACTGCGCTTTTGAAAATAAGCGCGGTTTATTACTTGCTGCGCTTGAGCAATATCGTGTCGACAGAGCTACCGAATTTGATCAGTTCTTTGCTAACTCGCATTTAGCTCTGCTTAATTTAAAATCCTACCTTGATAATGTGGTCGTTGAATGTATTAGCTGTGATAGTGCTCAGGCTTGTTTGTTAACAAAAGCATTAAATGAAATTGCTGAACAAGACAGTGAAATACAACAGATAATTAGTGATAATTTATCACTGTTACAACAATCACTAGCAGAAAAATTTGAGCAAGCTAAAGCAGAAAGAAGTATTAGCGCTGACAAAGATTGTCATCATCTAGCACGGTACTTTTTAATGGGCATATATGGTTTAAGAACCTTTGCTCATACTCACCCCGAAGCGAAAGTATTAGAGCAACTTGCTGAACAGCTTTATCATGATGTTTCTCAATAATTTTACTCATGCAATATTTTAATAACGCTAATTCTTCAACAGGTTTTTTAATTAATGAATAATATAGTTTTCATTAGTGGCTCAGAATCAGCAACTAAGTCCCTATGGCTAGCTGAGATCCAAAAGCAACTTATCAATGAAACAATACTTCTGCCTGAACAGATCGGTGAAGCACAAGCTAAGCAAGTAGACATTGCCATTGTTGCCAACCCAGATCCAAAAGACTTGGCCAGATTTCCTAATTTAGTGTGGATACAAAGCTTATGGGCTGGAGTCGAACAGTTAATAGCTGAAGTGGTTGATAAACCAGTAAAGTTGGTCAAGTTAGACGATCCACAATTGGCAAAAACAATGGCTGAATCTGTCCTTGCTTGGACCTTATATTTGCAAAGAAACATGCCTGGGTATGCTCAACAGCAAGTCAATAAACAGTGGCGACAATTGCCTTGTATAACGTCCGCAGAACTTAGAGTAAGTATATTAGGGGCTGGTGCACTTGGCATTGCCGCCTTAGAAACCCTTAAGAAACTAGATTACCAAGTCAGTTGTTGGAGCAGAACACCAAAGCAGCTTAATGGTATTCAAAGTTACCTAGGCACAGCGGGTTTACATACCATGCTAAAAAAAACAGATATTTTAATCAATCTGTTACCACTCACGCCAGAGACTTATCACCTACTTGGCAAGGAGTTATTAAGTACACTGCCCAAGGGTGCAAAGCTGATAAACTTCTCTCGAGGTGCGGTTATTGATACAAAAGCATTGCTGAATTTATTAGAAACCGGCCACATAAATCATGCGGTGCTCGATGTCTTTGAACATGAGCCTTTAGCGCCAACAGATGCCATTTGGAGTAACCCTAATATCACAGTGTTACCCCATATCTCAGCACCCACCAATATGTGCTCGGCGGCTAAGGTTATTGCTAAGAATATAACAAGCTATCGTGAAAATAACGTCATACCCATTTATGTCGATGTTAAACAGGGATATTAAGATACATTATCAATATCACTAAGCTTGTGTTTTAAAGCGCTCGCTAACATGGGTGAGCCTATAATTTCAAATAAACCGTCACTTAACTGATAACATTGCTCGGAAAAATTGGGCAACAAATAACTTTCTTCATCAATGGTAATAACATAGCCATCGTTTTGTCGCTTAATCGTAAGTGAGTGTTTATTTTTAATCCGCATTGAAATTAGTTTAAGGGTATTGAAATAACGGCTTGTGCGCCTTTTACACCTTCTCTATTGGTTAATTTAATTAAACCATCATGATTGAACATGATTTGTCGACAAAGTGTTAAACCAATACCACTGCCTTGGGGTTTGGTACTATAAAACGGCACAAATAAGTTCTCTTTGTTGGCTATGCCCATGCCCTGGTCGCTAATGATGAGGTGTAAATATTGTTGATCTTGTTGATAGCTAATTTCAAAAACCTTATTAGGAAGTTGCAACATGGCTTCGCGAGCATTTTTTAAAATATTGATAATAACTTGTTCTAACTGGCTTTTATCGGCGCTAACCTGGGTATTAATAGTTTTGGCATCATCCGCAAGTTGTAAATGGCAGTCATCAAATAATTTTGCTTGCTGTATAACCAAAGCATTGAGGTCAAATTTACTTTTGTTCGGTTGAGGTAAATGTGACAGTTGGCTGTAACTGGCGATGAAAGCACCCAGGGAGTCGGCTCGTTCTTTGATAATACTGACGCCTTCAGATAAAGAGCTTCTATTTAATGGCTTACTTTCATCTTGAAGTTTTTTCTTCATCGCCTGACTAATACTGGCGATGGGTGTTAATGAGTTATTCAGCTCATGACTTAATACTCTTAAAATACTCTGCCATGCTTTTCGTTCTTTTTCTAATAACAACCGCTCTGCATTGGTGATTAAATATAATGTATGTTGTTTACCCTCGCTCAAAAAGGATTCTTTAAAAAGAAAGTGTTCACCGCTGAGTTGTTGGTGAGCAAATTCGATAATACCAGAGTGGGCGTTAGCTATGGTTTTTCCTAATTTGAAGTCGGTTAATTGAATTGTCGTTAAGTCACTTTGCTCTTGAATATTGCCCAGCAGTAATTTTTTCGCAGAATCGTTGGCCATGACAATGAAACCTTGTTCATTGACCGCCAGTACCATGGCATCCATTTGTTGCATTATTTTTTCAAGTAACAACCGACTCTCTTTTGCTTCAAGTTTATGTTTCGATAAAGTATCGGCTAAGTTATTTACCAAGACCAGTAATTCTTGAAAGGCTTGATTATGCTGCAAGCGACCTCTTAAAGTATAATCACCACTAATCATCGACTCGATTATATTTGATAAGGTTCTAATTTGTTGTTCGGCTCTTTGTCGGCTTATCATCACTACAAAAAGGATAAATATCGATAAGACGATCATGATAAAGGCAACTAAGTAGCCCGATACACCGGCAACAAGTAATGAGATAGTTGACAGCAAAAAACAAGGCAGATAGATAATAAGTGCCAAAAAAGTATGATCATTTTTATGCGAGATACGATTACCTGCGACAAAAATTGCTTTCATCTTATAAATGCTAGTGTTAATCCAAGCCATATTTACTCATACGTCGATAAAAGCCACTTCGACTTAACCCCAGCGATTTTGCTGTTTCGGTGGCATTGCCACGATGATGTTTTAAGCGATTGATCAGGACTCTTTGCTCAATATCTTCCATAGAAAGCGTGGTATCTTCAATAGATTCTGTACCTTTCCCAGCCTCTTGCAGTAATAAATCTCGGGCGGTAATGGTGGTTTTTTTACAGGTAAAAAGTAACCTTTCCATTAAATGACTGAGTTCACGGATATTTCCTGGCCAACTGTATTGTTGAAGTTGTGCCACGGCATCGTCCGATAGCTCTGGTATAGGCAGGTTATATTTGATACTAAAAACCTGCAAAAAATGCTCTGCCAATGGTTTTATATCTTCAATGCGTTCATTCAAAGAGGGAACTCGCAGTTGAATGGTATTAAGTCGATAAAATAAATCCTGTCTGAATCGTTGTTCGTCAATGGCTTTGGCTAAATCGCAATTGGTTGCTGAAATAATACGAACATCGGCTGTTTGAGATTTGCTGCTGCCAACGACTTCGTATTTTTGCTCTTCTAATACCCTTAATAATTTTGCTTGTTGAGCGATGGGAATATTGGCGAGCTCATCTAAAAATAGCGTGCCTTGTTCCGCCATTTCAAAACGGCCAATGCGGTTTTCTTTAGCATCGGTAAATGCGCCCTTAACGTGACCAAACATTTCACTTTCAAATAAGCTTTCTGGGATAGCGCCCATATTAACCGGGACAAAAGAATTATTGGCTCGTGTAGACAGTTTATGCACGTATGACGCTAACATGCTTTTACCGGTACCATTATCACCCGTAAGAAGAATGCTCATATCACTTTTTGCTAAATCACTTAAGGTTGACATCAGTTGTTGCATAGCCGGAGACTGGGCAATGATTTGCTCTTTGGACTCGGGAAAAAATTGGCCGCTCAATAATTTATTTTCTTGGCTTAAACGGAGTAGTTTTCTATCACTTTTAGCCAATTTGATCTGGGTTTTAATAGCACTGATGATACGTTCGTTATTCCACGGCTTTTGAATGAAATCTACCGCACCCGCGCGCATGGCATCAACCGCAATATCTATGGTTGCCCAGCCAGTCATAACAATAATGGGCAAGTTTTCATCCAGTTTTTTGATCGCTTCAACTAGCTGTAAACCTTCTGCGCCCGACGTGGTGTCTTGCTGAAAATTCATATCAAGTAAAACCAGATCTACTGAGGTATTCTTTAAGTTTTCCAGCACCGCTTGTGGTGTTGTCATCGCCAAAATATCAAAATTTTCTTCCGATAAGATATATTTCAAACTAGCGATGATATTTATGTCGTCATCAGCGATGAGAATTTTACTATTATTCACAGAGCATTATGTCCGTTTTTTGGATGAAAATAAAATACGTTAATTGCCTAATATATCACTTTAACAAAAATTCACTAGGTTGTTGTATTCTAAATAAGTAATACCATTCCATCTAAGAAAGTGATCGCTTAGCGAGAATTTAAAGGTTTAGAGGCAAGGCTTTGATTGCAAATAATAGTCATTCTCTTATTAAAATCAATAACGCAGCATATAGGCCTTTAAACCTCGCCCTTCGGGAGCGCATGGGCATCATGATAAATGCACAAAATTTGTTAGATGTAGAATAACTATATCCCCACATATTTTGCTTGTTATCATATCGCCCATGTCGTTCTAAGTGGTCACTTCTTTAGATGGATTGGTATAAGCTTTATTTTAAGCGCTAAATTAACAAAATAAAGCCCCGAAATTAAGGGCTTTATTATGTGCTATTGATGATTATTCGTATCGTAATGCCAAACTTGGCTCCATAACCACGGCTTTTCTGGTGGGTGCATAGATAGCTAACATGACAATAAGGGATAAACTAACGATGACAACAGACGCCAAAACAAAGTATAAGTAAGTTGGAATAAGCCCTTCAGAAAACTCATTAAACATCACTGAAATAAGAGTGAAGAGCAGTAAGGCCAACCCCAAACCTGTCAGCAACTGTCTGCCACCTTGTTTGATAAACATGTCGGTAATGTTTTTGTCAGTTGCACCAACCGCTCGTCGTATACCTATTTCATGGGTACGTTGGGCAACAGAATTAGCGGTCAAACCATAAATGCCAACCATTGCTAACATTAGCGCAAAAAATCCGGTGCCAAAAATGACTTTCGAGGTCAAACGCATGCCGTCGCGCATGAGGTTTCTATTACGCTCTGCCGGCTGGACAGTCTGAACAACGTCAATGTTTCTATCTATCTCAAAGAGTGCTCTATAGAATATGCCTGCTGCATTCACACTTCCTTTAATCGTTTTGTAATATATTCTCATGCGGGGTTTTATGAATTGTAAACCAGAAATATAGGTTTCATCTTCGCTATCAAGTTTGCCAAAAAGAGATCTACCGTTAAACCGATTGGTCACTATACCCACAATGAAAAGCGACTCAGCCTTACCAGCTATTTCAAGGGTTATTTTCTTTTCTAGTGCCGATTCTCCTGGCCAATATCGGTTTGCCATTGATTGACTGATTAGGACGACTTTTCTAGCACCACTTTTGTCCCTTCGATTCAGGTGACGACCAGCAACAAGCGTTATACCTGAAAACTCGGTATTGCCGATGACGGTAAAGGTATCGATACTTAATTTTTCATGGCTATCATCGAAATCAAATTCACTTAAGATGATTGGTAAATGACTTAAGGTGGTCGCATGAGCATCAATGACATTACTGTCATTTTTTATACGCTCTAACAACGCCTGAAAGAGCAGAGCTTGTTCTTGCGGTGTTTGGTATTTGTTTTTCGGTAAGTTGATGCTGGCTCTCATGATATCGCTATAATCGTCGCCAGTTTCCAAATTAATAAATGTTTGTGTTATAAAGCCAGAAAGCGTACCAATAAGCATTAAAAAAGCCACTAAAAACACTTGTACGGTGACTAATAGTCGCGATAAACGACCGGCTTTTTTGCCTTGTGCACCTCGGGTACCGTCTCTTAAGGCCGCATTGATATCTTGATGGGCAGAGCGCCACGCGGGTAAAAAAACGGCGAGTATAATAGTCACTAAAGTAACAATAATAGCCATACCAAGGGTTTCTTTATCCAAACCCCAATGCCACCAAAAAACCATGCTATTTGGCATCCAGGAATGTAGAGCAATGTTGGTATAATCTAATGCAGCCCCTACTAGTAATACCGAAAGAATTGCTCCGACTGTGGTAATTATAATACCTTCCCACATGAGTTGACTAACCAAACGTTTACTGGTGGCCCCCAAAGCCGCACGAATCGCCGTTTCTTTTTGACGTTCCATAGAGCGAGCCAATAATAAATTACCAACATTGATACAGCCCAATGCCAAAATGGACCAGGCCACGACATTCAAAAAAATGAACATGGTATTGCCAATGCCGTTAACTTGATCCATTGGATAGCTGCGTAAATGCACTATTTTATTTGCCTCGGGTTGATTATAAAGTTTTACCGATTGTTGATAAAGTTGGTCAAGGGCAGCGCTTAAGTATTTTGTCGCTTGTTCGTTGCTGACACCACTTTTAAGTCGGGCATAGGCGGTAAAATAAGACGACGTATTTTGTTGTTTATTTAACTGGGATTGCTTTAGCGGTAACCAAATTTTAGCAATGCCAGGAAATCGGTAACCCGGTGGCATGACACCAATAACATCCGTTACCCTGTCATTTAAGTTAATCGTCATTGTTAACACGTCTTTACTGCCAGATAATTCATTTTGCCAAGTTTCATAGCTAATGACTGCAACCGGGGTTGTGCCAACAACCATGTCTTGCTGTTGAATGGTGCGTCCCATCATGGCTTTAGTTCGGCTAAATCTAAAGAAACCACTATCTACATAAGTTGCTGAAATGTTTTTCCCGGTATCTTCGAATGATAACCGAGCATCTATTGATTCATACAAGCCAAACTCATCAAGCGATGATTGTGTTTTAGCAATTTGCCTAAACTCATAAGCAGAGAGAGAATTTTGATTTGTATCCATATTCATTGAAATACCAATCGTTTCCGTTGATAAAACTAATGCTGTTTCGCCTTCAGGCATAGGCAGTGCTTTATGCAAGGTTGAATACAAAAAAGAAAAAGTGAATAAGCTGATGGTTAAACCGCCGACTAATACCGATAAGGTCATGGCGGTAAATTTAGGCGCTTTAAACAGTAACCTCAGTGCATATTTTATATCTATTAATACCGACATAGTAATCTCCTAACTTGCTACTAATTCAATTGCTGCGACGGAAGAAGCGAGCTTTTGATGCGATGGAGTATTTAAGTTATCCGCAATGAGGCGACCATCAAACATTTCTAAACATCGGCTGGCTCTTTTCGCTGAAATGGGATCATGGGTTACCATGCAAATCGTTGCGCCATCTTGGTGAAGTTTGTCAAATAAAGCCAATACCGCCTGGGCATTTTTTGAGTCTAAATTACCAGTGGGTTCATCCGCTAAAATTATGGCTGGGTCGTTAACTAAAGCACGAGCGACGGCAACACGCTGTTGTTGTCCGCCCGAGAGTTGTGACGGGAAATGATCTTTACGATGAGACATCTCTACTTTGGCCAGCACATCGTGTACTTTTTCTGCAATTTCTTTTTTAGAGAAACCTGATTGATAGGTTAATGGCAACATCACATTTTCAAAGATAGTTAAATCTGATATTAGATTAAATGACTGGAAAACAAAGCCAATTTGCTCGCTTCTAATTTTTGCCCGTTGATCACGAGAGAGCGATGAAACATCAACATTATTTATCAGATAACTGCCTGATGTTGGTGAATCTAACAAACCGAGCAATGAAAGTAGTGTTGACTTACCGCAACCAGATTGGCCACTTAATGATAAATATTCACCTTTATTAATGGTGATATTGATACTATTTAGCGCGCGAGTTTCAATTTCTTCAGTTAAGAATGTTTTAGTTATGTCTTTAAGTTCAATAAGTGCGGTCATGTTAGTCTCCGATTAAATTTGTTTTTAGCGATGTCTTAAAATGTGCATTGTGCTAATTGATCATTATGTCTGTGTGTTCTTGCCAGTTTGAGGTATCCGAAATGATAACTTGGTCGCCGACAGTCAGACCTGATAATATTTGGATTTGATTCACTGAGCTTTGTCCCAGTGCAACAAGTTGTTTTTGGGCAAACTGTGCATCAGGGCTTAAACGATATAAGCCGGTTTTACTATGTCTAGGAGCAAATACCGGCCGCTTAATATAGAGCGCATTATCGATATTACTTATTTCAATTAAACCATCAACGGTCAGATCAGGGCGAGCTTCATTAGGCAGTACGCTGGTTAACTTAACATCGACTTGCACCATGCCAGTATTAACTGCAGGGTCTATTCGTATTACTTCACCTAAGATTTCAGAGGTTCGAGTATCAACAACAACGGTTTGCCCTAAGGAAATGTCATTGATTTTAATTTCTGGTACTTGTAATTCTGCAAATAAAGACTCTTGGTCGGCGATAAGGGCAACACTGCCGCCCACTTGGGCTTGTTCGCCTAAGACCAAGGAAACTTGTTGTACAACACCATCTGTTGTTGCTTTTACGGCAAGTGATGATACTTGATCTTTAACACGTAAGTAGTTGTTTTCAACTAAGCCTAAACGGGCTTGCTGAGCTGTTTTTGTTGCTAATAAGTTAGCTTCCATTTTTAACACTTTTTGTTGTTGTGATTGCCAATATTGTATTTTCTGCTTCACTTCCAGCTGACTGCGTTGGTAGTCCAGGGCGGATACGGTGCCATTTTGTTTTTCAAATAACTGTGTTTCGGCATCTAGTTTTAATTTACTGCCCTGATAGCTATAGTCGGCGGCAACAACCGAATTTTTCAAATCGAGCAGTTGTGATTCAAGGGCAACAAACGCAGCATAATTTTCAGCTTTTTTTGCCGCAAGCTCCCAGCGTGCTTGTTCTAATTCTCGGTGTAAGTTTGGATTAGAAAGTAGCATTAAAATTTGACCTTCGCTGACCACTGCACCGGCTTTAACAAAAACTTGCTCAACGCGACCTGATACTTGTGATGATACCCAGCGAATATCCATTGGCTTTAAAACGCCACTAGCGCGAATATTGACTCTAAAGTTTCCTTGTTTAACGGTGGCGATAACGAGTTCACTCTTGGCGACAATAAATGATGCATTACCAGTCATGCCTTTAATTAAATAGATTGCCGTCACTAAAATTAGCCCGGCCACAACATACCAATATTTTCGCCAAATGGCCGGCTGTGCTTTTACTCGTATCGTATCCATAAATTATCTTTAGGTTGTTTTGCCTTATCTGGTTAAATACAAGTGTTATGCCAACCATGAAATAAAAAATAACCTACTGTTATTTAACAGATAAAAAATTTCGATTAAGTGGTAAGAATATTTAAGTGTGCCGATTTTAAGACAGGGTTTTTGCTTTAGTGTCTTAATATCGACACAGCCTTTAGCCAGCCGTATAATGATTAAGTCACTTAAAGCGGCAAGTAGGGCATGCTAGCGGGAGAAAACCTTCTCTTGATCTAGTTGAGATGGCAAAGGAGAAATTTGAAAGGCTGACGTGGTTTAATGGATTCGACTACCCCAGTTAAGAGATAATAAACTTAACTGGTGATAGAACATGTCAGTCTATAGTGGAACACAAAGCTCCCACCGGTTTTAAAACAAAACGTTTTCCCCTTCCGTAACAAATTTTATAGTTCTTTTTTTGTCTATATTCTTTGTCTTTAACTTGTTCACAATTTTTAAGTTCATTGATAAAATCTTGTTGCCTGTAGTTCGGCACCCTAAATGAAATTTCGATGTCATCTATGCCGACTTCAATATTGTACTCAGTCAATTAATTAGAAAATATAGGGAAAAAAAATTAGTGCTAATGTCTATAATGCGCACCACAATGTCATTAGCGTTAAACTATTTTTCACTATTCATTGGTTAAAAGCTAAGGCTCATTTTTACCACAATTTTGACAAAAAAAACCCTACCATTCCTGATCAGGGCTTCAAAATGATGGTACCAGCAGTGGACTCGAACCAACACGCCTTGCGACAGGGGATTTTTAATCCGGCGTGTCTACCACGTCCACGACTGCGGCAAAAGACTGTAGCCTATTTTTCAATTTTCACTTTAAAAACTGATTTCTTTGTAAACTATTTTCGTCTAACTATCTTACTAAATAACGATAGCGTTTATAAGTCTTCATCCGTAATATGATACATGTTTGAAGTTAAGTTGACAGTGCCCAATTGATGACAAAACTGTGACCAATTCCCTTTGCAGTGATTTTCTTGGCTAAATGATACAATCTAGTCGGCTAAGGTATTTAAAATCCTTAATAACTCGATTAAAGTGCAGTACCATGATTAGTGGTCAATGATGCCAAAAATAAAAACCGTTCATAACATAAAACAAGGACATCCTTTGCGCTATTTACACTTTGCTGATATTTGCATCGATACTCATAACCAATTGCTTTATCGTCAGGGTGAAACAATAAATTTAGCGCCTAAAGTTTATGATTTACTCGTCTATTTTTGTCAACACACTCATCGAGTGATCAGCAAAGATGAATTGATGGAGCAAGTATGGACTGGCACATTAGTGACAGAGAATGCCATCAGCCGTACCATAGTGAAAGTAAGGAAAGCCTTAGCAGACGATCCGAAGAATCCACAATTTATTATTACCGTGCCACGCAAAGGTTATCGGATGGTGGCAGAATTTGTCGCTGTAGAAACGGTCAGTAACCAAAAAACTTCTGATTGTGAAAGCCAAGAGTCACAAAGTCAGTGGGTCAAAAAAAGCAGACCAACTGATGTTCAACTAAATGGCATAACCCCAAGTAATCAGACAAAAAGTAACCTATCGAAAAACACCTTCTGGGTTATCGCAGGGCTAATGATCATCATCGTACTTACCTTTGTATTTTCAACAAAGAGCAATAAGGTTTTACAAACAAAGCAAGTGAAAGCACTAACACGTGAGGTTGGTATTGAACTTTATCCTGCTCTATCACCTGATTTAACTCAACTGGCTTATAGTAAAGAAGTCACCGGCAAGCCGTCATATATAAACATCGAAAACCTAAGCAACCATGTGAAGCGATCGATTTCTCATTCAAGAGCAGCACTGAGCAAACCGGTATGGTCCCCTAGCGAGGATAAGCTTGCTTTTTTGTACCAACACAATAGTGTTTGTATGATCTATTGGGCACAACTCGATAACATTAAAGACAAAGAGTCTTGGCAAGCCATTACTGAATGTAGTGCCGACAGTAGTCCGCATTTTGTTTTTTCGCCTGATGGCCAATTCCTTTATTTTAATGACAGACAATCGGCGAGTCATGGCTACCAAATATTTAGGGTTAATTTAACCAATAGTGAAAAAGATATTGTTAATCAGCCGATCACTAATGGCTTAGGAAATTATAGTTTTGATATATCAGCCGATGGCAAAAGCTTAGTCATGGTAAATAGTGAATTCTCGCCAACGACTCGGATATACACCTTAAACATTGAAGAATCTAAGCTTAAACAAACTGCAAAATTAGATTATTTAATGCGTGCTGTGCTTTGGCACCATGACAATGAAACCATTATTCATCCGTCACCACACCCAGCGTACGAGCTTTGGCAAAGTAACCTTGATGGCACTAAGTTAGCCGTTGTTGCCAGTAATACCTCACGGGTGAAACATTTATCTCGTCTTAATAACGGCAAAGATTTTAGTTTTGTCTCTTATTTACTTAATAGAGATATTCACTTCGAATCAAGAGGTCAAGAAAACATTGAGTTAGATAACTCTACCGTAATGGATTATCTACCGGCTTTAGCACATAACAGTGGTCAGTATGCCTTTGTCTCTAAGCGTTCAACCTCCGCTGAAGTATACCTTAGTGATTTACTCGACGCTTCAACCATTGAAAACACTAAGCAATTTACGTCATTCAATAACCCAGTTAAGCTCTATGATTTAGCTTTTTCGCCTAATGATAGTCAGCTAATGATTTTGGCTGATAATCAAATATATATTGCCAATACCAACAGCATGGAGGTTCATAAGTTGCCGCTAGATAATATCGCTATTGTTGGCGTCAGTTGGCAGGATGAAAACAATTTACTGCTATCGAGTGTAAGAAATGCAGATTGGTATTTAATGCGTTACAACATTAACGAGCAAAAATTATCGCCTTTACCTGTTGGTTACCAAGGTGGCGTATATTCAGCAGTTGATAATAGTTATTACCTGATTGCTGATGACAGTTTCCAAGTAATGAAATTTTCCGATTTATCGGTACTACCTCAGGTTATTCCACTCACTTGTCAACCAAGTATTATCAATAGAAAACTTAATTTGAAAGTAACGTCTGATGGCTTAGTATGCCAATCGAATGCTGAAGACAATCAATATAAGCGCTATTCATTTACCACAAAAAGTAGCCGGTTATGGCAAAAATCAGTGCCAAGCATTGACTTTGATATCAAAAAACGTGGCATGGTATACACCATAACGAAGCAATCTGTTTCGGATATAATGCAAACAATCAGTTTATAGCGTAACTTATTGGATGTTGCTAAATTAAATTAATTACACTTAACTCGTTGTTTTTATATATTTAAAGTTGTGACCACCACTGATGGTCACAACTTTTCCAACAATAATCACACTTTCATCCCGCTTTCTTCCTTCTTTTAAAGATGTTCTGGTTAACACTGCTTATCAAATTAATGAGCAGGAAACTCTATGGACAAGCCAATACCTAAAACTCGCAATAAAAAACATCAATTCACTATTTTATTTTTTGTCATTAGCACTAGCCTAATTATCGGCATTTTTTCTTTTACTCAAAGCAACAGTGCCTCAGGTAAACACTACAATATATCCAGTGAAAACCTCGTTATTAGTACCATTAAACAAGCTGAGTTTGCTGAATACTTACCTTTACGTGGTGTTGTCGAACCAGAAAAAACCATTTTTATTGATGCCATTGATGGCGGACGCGTGGATGAAGTGTTTATTCAAGAAGGCGCCATGGTCGCACAAGGACAAGCAATATTAAAACTCAGTAATACCAATTTGCAACTAAACGTCTTAGCACGAGAGGCCGAAGTTTCAGAGCAAATTAATAACATGCGCAATACTCGTTTGGCGTTAGAGCAAAATCAACTGGCGTTAAAACGAGATGTAATTGAGCTAGATTTTGCAGTGCTGCGCCTGCAAAAACAATTTACTCGTTATAAAACACTGGTAGAGAAAAACCTTATCTCACAACAAGCCATTGAAATGGTAAAAGACGAACTAGATTTTCAACTGAAATATCGTGAAATGGTTCAACAGAGCCAGCAAAAAGAAGCCTTATTGCAAACTCAGCAACTTCAGCAACTTGAGCAAAGTATAAATACCTTAGAGAGCAACCTTACTATCTCTCGTGGCAGTTTAGACAACCTAATTATTCGTGCCCCCAGTGCCGGGCAGTTAACCTTTCTTGATGCACAAGTGGGTGAATCAAAAAGTATGGGTCAGCGTTTAGGACAAGTAGATCTGATTGAACAATACAAAGTGAGCGCACAAGTGGATGAGTTTTACGTCAGTCGTGTAGCCAAGGGGCAAACAGCAAGCTTTGAACTTAACCAACAAATTCACCACATAGAAGTCGCCAAAGTATATCCGGGCATCGACAACGGAACCTTTAAAGTCGACTTTACTATTTCAGATAAGGTCGTCGCTAAGCAGTTGCGTTTAGGGCAAAGCCTACAGCTTAAATTCAATCTGTCGTCAAGCGAATCAAAACTACAAATCGCCAACGGTGGTTTTATACAAAACACTGCCGGTAGCTGGGTTTTTGTTGTTGATGCTAGCGGTCAGCAAGCAAAAAAACGCAACGTTCGTTTAGGCAGAAAAAATCCACAAAGCATTGAAGTATTATCAGGTTTAGTGAAGGGAGAGCGGGTGATCACTTCATCTTATGCCAGCTTTTCTGACGCAGAACAACTAAGCCTATCACTGAATAATTAATGCCTTAGAACCAATGCACCAACATAATAAAAGACAAAACCAACACAAAAAATAAGGAACAATCATGATTAAAATTAATAATATAAGCCGCTCATTTATCGGCGATGAAGTAGAAACCGTCGCCATTGACGAGATGAACTTAACCATCAACAAAGGCGAGTTTTTATCCATTTTAGGGCCATCAGGATGTGGCAAGTCAACCTTGCTCAATGTTTTAGGCATGTTAGATAGTATTGATAGTGGCAAATTCAGCTTTTTAGATAATCCTGTCGATAAGTTTAGTGAACAACAACGTGCGAAGTTAAGAAAACAACATATTGGTTTTATTTTTCAAAATTTTAACTTAATTGATGAGTTAACGGTTGAGCAAAATATTGAGCTACCACTTTATTATCATAATGTTGCCAAAGCTGAGCGAAAAAAATTAGTCGATGCGGTATTGAAACGTGTTGATATTAGTCATCGCCGTAAACATCTTCCGGCAAAGTTATCTGGTGGTCAGCAGCAACGTGTTGCTATCGCGAGGGCGATAGTCACTGAGCCAGATTTAATTCTGGCGGATGAGCCTACCGGTAATCTCGATTCAAAAAGTTCAACTCAAGTTATGACATTGTTGCAACAACTTAACCAAGACGGGGCGACTATCGTGATGGTAACCCATGCGGCAGAACATGTCTGTTATAGCAGCCGGGTAATTGAATTACTCGATGGTAAAATTATTAACGATCATCAGGTTGACGGGGAGGTACAAAGTGGCAATGACGAAATAAATGGTATGGCAAAGGGTGAAAAAAATCAGCAAACATTCGCGGAGGTTTCTTGTGGTTAAATTTTTATTTATTGTAGCCTGGAGAAACTTTTGTCGTGACAAGTTAACCAGCTTTATCCAGCTAACAGGTTTAATTATTGGCATCGCCAGTTTCATTTTAATACAGCTTTATGTTGATCATCAAAAAAGCTATAACACCGCTTTTACTGATGCTAAGGATATCTATCGAATTAACTTGCTTCGTGGTGAAAATAAACCGCAAGCACAAACCCCCTTAAGATTATCAAGAGAGTTAAGACAAAATTTTAGCCAAGTAGAAGATGCCACGCGCGTCTCGCCAGCCAATGTTTCGGTCAAATATTTACAAAGTGTTTATTCCGAGCGAGCCCTTTATGCTGATCCAAACTACTTTGAATTTTTTGATTTTGAATTGCTTGAAGGCGATATTAATACCGCGCTTGATGCGCCCGATAGCCTGATACTGCATCAAGACTTAGCGGTTAAGTATTTTGCTGGTATTGCTGGCGTTATCGGCAAACGTTTAACGATAAACGGTAAAGAACATCAAGTAACCGCCGTGATCAAAAAACCAACAACACCTACAACAATGCCACTGACGATGATCTTGCCTATGGTTAATTACTATGCACAATTTTCCAATCCTGAATGGATTGATGCCTGGAATTTTAATGCCACCAGAACTTTTGCCAAAATACCGCAAAAATCGGCAATTAATACCTTAACCGCAACCATCAGTGATTATTATGATAGTCGCGCTAAAGGTCTGTCATCGTATAAAACTAATCGAATTAATATTCAACCCTTATTAGATATCTATCTTGACAACACCACCACACAAAGCTTAACGCCACCCAGTAGCGCAGTGATGGTGTTAATCTTTAGTATCATTTCAATGATGATCTTAGTGCTGGCGTGTGTCAATTTCACTAACTTATCTACGGCTGCGGCTATGCGTAGAGGAAAAGAGGTTGGTGTGCGCAAAGCGTTAGGTGCAAGTAAAAGACAATTAATCAGCCAGTACTTAGCAGAAGCAGTGATGTTATCAGCGCTTGCCAGCGTATTTGCGGTTGCGCTTGTTGCTCTTTGTTTACCAGCCTTTAATCAATTAATGAATGTTGAGCTTCTGTTTGATTTTTCAGTATCGCAAGCGCTACAGTTGCTGGCGTTAACTCTATTGGTTGGCATATTGGCTGGTAGTTATCCCGCTTTTTATTTAAGTAACCTTTCGCCTGCTCATGTACTAAAAGGATTAGTGACAACCTCTAAATCAGGCGTGTGGTTAAGACAATCTTTGATTATTTTACAATTTGCTATTGCAGCTTTTTTATTAGTCGCTAGTTTAGTAGTGAACTGGCAAATGCAATATATTAAAAATATGGAGCAAGGTTTTGACAGAGAGGGTGTGATCGTTATTTCAAGAGGCGACAATACTTATAATGCGTTTAAAAACCAGGCGCTACGCCATCCAGACGTTTTATCGGTAACCATGTCTCATACGGTACCGACTAAAGCAACCAGAACTTCAAACACGGTCAGGCGACTTGATGATATTAGTAATGAGATCTGGGTAGGCAATAATCCTGTTAGTTTAGATTTTTTCAAAACTTACGGTATAAACCTGCTTAGTGGTCGAGCATTTTCTAATGCTTATATTAATGATGCCTATCAAGAAAACCAAACGAATTGGCAGTCTTCAACGGGTAAGCTTATGATTAACCAAACATTAGCCGCTACCTTAGGTTGGAGCCCAGAAGAGGCCATTGGCCAGCTACTGACTTTAGGTGGTGGTCAAGACGGTTTACATAATCATCAAATTATTGGCGTGGTTGAAGACAGCCATTATGTCAATGTGAAAAATATCGTGCCACCAATGACTTATGTTTTATCGGCGCAGCCAGAAGATTTATCATTACGTTGGACTTCAATCCGCTTTAAGGCCAGAACAAGCTATAAAGCGCTTAAGGAAATAGAGCTAATATGGTTGGGGTTAGCGCCAGATTTAGCCTTTAAATATGATTGGTTAAGTGATTTATTTGACTCAAGTTATCGCAATGAAACTCAGCAAACCGAATTACTTAATGTATTTACCTTGTTAGCTATTGTGGTCACTGCCATTGGTTTATTTGGCTTAGCGGCTTTTAATACTCAGCGCCGAGTGAAAGAAATTGCTGTGCGTAAAATACTGGGCGCGAGTACCGGCCAGCTTTGTTTTATGCTGGTAAATCAATTTTCCATCTTAGTAGTAGCTGCCAATGTTATTGCTTTACCTTTGGCTTATCTCTTAATGAGGGATTGGTTAGATAACTTTATCTACCGTATTGATATGCCTTATAGTGCCTTCTTATTAAGTGCGGCATTTAGTTTAGTTATTGCCTATTTTACCGTGATGGTTATCGCCTATCGAGCAGCAACGGCCAAACCCGTTGATTCACTACATTGTGATTAATTGCTGATGTAACTAATATTTGATAGGAACTAGCTAATTTCATTATCAAGGATAATTAGCTTACCAACAAATTCATGCATAATATTTATACCTGAAAGTGTAGATGCAAAAAAGCCCCGTTCATTCTCTAATAAAGAGCATGAACGGGGCTTTCTATGTATGGTACCGCAAGACGGACTTGAACCGTCACTTCTTTCGAAACCGGATTTTGAATATAACGCGCTTAAAATAACCCCGTAAATTCAACCACATAAAAACCCTAATACATACTTTACAAAAACTTTACGTAAACACTTTGCCGGTAATCCCATAATCGTGCTTTAATTACGTATGAGTAAACAAGTAGCACGACACGATATAACTGACGAGTTATACATATATAAACAAGCAAACAGCCTACGCTGGTATGCTCGCTTTGTGTTGTATGGTAATTGGTTTACTAAGACTACAAAAAAGAAAGACCTAGAACAAGCAATACCTGCCGCCCATCAGCACTTTATCGAATACAAACTCAAATTAGAAAATAACGTACCCATTAATACCAAACGCTTTAAAAGCGTTGCTGATTTAGCAATTAAACGTATGCAGCAGCAACTTGCACAAGGCACAGGAAAACTGTCTTACAATGACTATATAGGCGTATTAAATAAGTATCATATTCCATACTTTGATAATAATTATATCACCAGCATTGATAATCAACGATTATTAGAATTTGATGTTTGGCGTATTGAACAATTAAAACGTACACCTGCCAAATCAACCCTACTCAACCATAACGCCGCAATGATGCGTGTCTTTGAAGAGGCACTATTAAACAAGTGGATTTTACCAATTCAAATACCCAGACTAACTGCTTCTGCAGGGTCTGATGGTCAACGCAAGGCTGCATTTAATAAAGAAGAATATCAAAAATTAATATCAGCCTTACCTAGTTTCATAGGTAATAGCAGAAAACAAAATACTCATATGTTACGTGAACTATTACAAGACTATATGGATATTGCTGTTTACTCAGGTATTAGACCTGGTACTGAAATGGAAAACTTAACTTGGGGTGATATAGAACTAAGGCAGAAATACGATAAAATTGTATTTCTAATTACAGTTCGCAAAGGCAAAACCACAAAGCACACGGGTGCTAGAACAGTAGTATGCCGTGAAGAAGTATTGTGGGCATTTGAACGATTAAGAGAGCGTTTTCCAAACAGAAAACCAAAAGACCTTTTATTTAAATTAGAAGATGGCAGTAAGACAAAAGAACTTAGCAGAGCATTTGATAAATTAATTATTGAGAATGAATTAAAAGAATCACCCCGTGGTAAACGTACACTTTATTCCTTAAGGCATACGTACATCACATGGCAATTAATGAATCAATTACCTGCACAAATTATCGCTAAGCAATGTGGTACGAGTATTCAAATGTTAGAGCAACATTACAGCCATGTAATGCCTGAAATGTTTACTAATGAACTATCGGGTGTTGATTTTACAAATACCGACCCCGTTAAACTAATAGTGCAAGATACAGAAGAAGAAAAAGCAGAGTTAGCCAAAGATACGGCTAAATGGATGAATGAATGGAATGCTGAATATAAAAAACGTGGTTGCCTGTAATGCAGAATGATATTTTATATATTTTAGGTAACGGTTTCGATATTCATCACGGAATAAAATCACGTTATAGTGATTTTAAAGAATACATCAAATTAATCGATTGCGATGTTGCTGACTCAATTGAAAAATATTTAATGATTTCAGAGAACTGGAATAATCTTGAATCGGCATTATCAAGTGTGGATGTTGATACATTAATCGATGATGCAATGCAGTATCTAGCATCATACAGCGATGAAAACTGGAGTGATAGTGGGCATCATAGTTTTCAAATAGAGGTTGAACGATACACTGACTCATTGTCCTCAGAATTAAAAAGGCACCTACTTAACTGGGTACTTGAATTACGAATACCAACCCAGAAAAAAATTAAAGTTATTTCACCGTCTGCTTTTTTTCTATCATTCAATTATACCGATACATTAAATAAAATTTATGATGTTCCATGCGAGCGAATATTACATATACACGGCAAAGCAATAAACAAGGATAGTGAGTTGGTATTAGGGCACGATTGGTCATCATCAAAAACTTATACTGAAAATGCTAACATACAATTTGATGAGGACTGGGATACTAGAGTAATGGAGGGGTATGGAATTGTAGATGATTATTTTAAAAAAACATTCAAACCTGCTCAAGACTTAATTAATGATAACGAATTGTTTTTTAAAAAGTTAAATTCAATAAGGCATATTTACGTATTAGGTCACTCTATATCAGAAGTAGATATTAAGTACTTTGCCAATATCGTAAACAATATCGACAAACAATCCGTGCAATGGCATTTAAGTTACTATGATGCCGAAGATAAGCACTCTCACTTAAGTGCGCTTATATACTTAGGCATAAAAGAAAACCTCATACATATCTCACATATTGATTGCTTTTCTTAAACAAAAAGTTCGCTATTTGCGAATTTATTTGACATCGACGAAAACTACCTCTAGTATCTTAAGCGTCATTAAGAAAAGAGAGAAAATCGCCATTTAGAACTGAATGCTTGCATTCGAGGAGAATCTTGAATTCTCTAACCTTTTTCCCCCACATGTGCTCATCAGATAACTTAACTTAACTATGTAGCAAGATTGGTAGGGGACACACACCGCGGGCGAACCCGGTGTGTAAAACGAGGGGTATTTGCCAATAACTCTCACCTATATTTGGGCGAAACTGCTAGCAATTTTGCGAAACAGTAAATATGGGAGCATGAAAATGCAAAAAAGAATTAATGATTATTGGCAGGCACTTGATACTGAAGACCTAAAGAAGAAGAAACGACGAAAACTTTGGACTGCTATCAAACTCTTAATGAGAGTTGGGTATTGGATTTGGAGGTTATTAAATTGTTTCGGTTAACTAAGGGCGCTCATATCAAGTGTTCCCCTTAGTTTTTAAGGAATATACACATGATAAATAAAGCATTAAAGATTATTAGACAATTTCATAATTTAAAACAAGTTGAGTTAGCCGAAAGTCTTGCTATCTCTAAATCTTATTTGAGTGAAATTGAATCTGGTAAAAAACCAGCAAGTGTAGAATTGCTCGAAAAATATTCAAAGCAATTTGATATACCTATGTCTTCATTAGTTTTCTTTTCAGAGTCATTAGAAGACAAGAAAAAAATACCAGAAAAATTCAAACGTTTTTTTGCAGCAAAGATATTAAATATCATGGAATGGGTAACTGAGCGTGAAGAAACAAAAAAGACCCAAGTTTAAGATTAAAACATTAAACAAAGCATACGAAATTTCTGACTCTCCTTTATATAAACTAACAACTAAACGTAAACTTGCGGCTTTACTTTTACTTGAACCTGTAACTTTAAATGCTCTAATTAAAAATACTGACAATTACAATGTATTTGAGCAAGTAAATAGTAATGGTAAAAAACGGATAATTGAGCACCCGAACCTTGAGTTAGATAAAGTCCATACGAGAATTGCCAGTCTCTTGTGTCGGATAAAAATACCAGATTTTGTACATTCTGGTAGAGCGAAGCACTCACATATTACGAATGCGCGCATCCATATAGGGCACCATAAAGTATTAACAACTGATATCCGTTCTTTTTTCCCATCGACCTCTAGGACTCATTTATTTAACTTTTTCAATAGAAAGATGAAGTGTTCTTCAGATGTATCTGACATATTATCAAAAATTTGCACCTATAATGAGCATCTTCCAACAGGTAGCAGAATAAGTATGCCTTTGGCTTTGTGGGCTAATATTGGGATGTTTTTGGAATTAGAAAAAATAGCAGTAAAGCATGATATAAAAATGTCTGTTTATGTTGATGATATAACTTTTTCAGGGGATAAATTAAATAAATTATTTATATCAACAATTAAGAGAATTGTTGAACGTCACGGGCATATAATACATCCGGTAAAAACGGTTCTATACGCCAAGGATGATGCAAAGGTAATTACAGGCGTCATACTGAAAGACGGCAAACAATTTGTTAAAAACGAACAGCACAGAAATGTCTATCAAGATATAGAACAATGGAAAATCCTCAAAGACACCCCTTATATGCCAGAAACCCTAAAAAATAGGCTCCTAGGTAGACTTAACTCACTCTCCGCTATAGAACCAAAATTTAAAGATAAGGCACGAAGCATTCGAAATCACAAAACCCCAACACCTTATTAAGGAGCAGTTAAGTTTTTATTTATCTCCTCATTGCAATGCTTTGATGCGCTCTATGCTTAACTTGGTTTCATTATCCATACGGGTTTTTTCTAAGTCCACTTTTTGGTCGTTGGTCAAAGATCCTTCTAGACCATACATAGTAGGTAAAAACTCTAGCCGCTTTTTCTTTTCTTTGTCTGCATGGTCTTTAGATTTTCGTAAGTTATGAATATGGCGTAATGTTATCTTTTCAGCCCCAAGTTCATAATAATCATTGTTCTGTAATTCTTCCCTACTCAATGTTTCAATAAGTTGCTTTTTCTTATGTTGGTAATTGGATTCTAGTATTTCGTAAAAGTACATGGTCGCTCCCTTTACCCTATTTATGAGCCATTCATTAATCCCATATAATACATATTATGTTGGATTAGCATATATTTATTCTGTACCTCACTGAAATTATTAGTGAAAATGCGTTTTTTGTGTTTTTACCTAAAAACGGTGCCGAGTGTCATCAATGAAAATATACTTGTTGCATACTTTTTATGGGATTGGACTAAATTATGACTAAGCAAGCGGATATTTTAACAGAGAAGCAATTTGCCCTATGTAGCAAAGTAGCAAGTGCGGGTAAATTTGGACTTCGTAATAATTTGGCAATTAATTTAGGTTGGTTTGCTGGATTAAGGGCTAAAGAAATTTGCTCTTTGAAAATTAGTGACTGCTTTATGAAAAATGGCGAAGTTGTAAAAATGGTGCATTTGACTAAGGAGCAGAGTAAAAGCCACAGTAGAACTTTCGTAGCAAATAGTAAGTTAGCCAAAATACTGAGTGCTTACTATGTGCAAATGGGCTTATCAAAAAAAGATGCTAATAGCCCATTACTTGTTAGCAACAAAGGCAGTGCGCTTAGTGCTCACAGTACAGTGTGCGTTATTAAAAAAGTGTTGGAAGATGCAAATTTAGCGCATAACAGAAGTTCACATAGTTTTAGACGTAGTTTTTGCACCAAATTAATAAGTAAGGGAGTGAATAGTTTTTTGGTTTGCGAACTTATGGGGCACCGAAATGTAAGTACCACACAATTATATTTTTCTGCTAACCCAGTGCAATTACAGGAAATAGCAGAACTCGCATAAGCGTACTTGTTGTGCGCTCTGTGCTCCTCTGTGTGCTATTTTAGCGGTAAAAACAAGCATTGAGTACTGATTTTTGTTGTGCAAAAAGAGGAAAGTAAAAACGTTACTTGCTACCCCTTACGTCACTTGCGCTTACCAGTTCACTTGCTCGTATCGTCTATGTACTGTTTAGTTGTGCTGGGTGTTATGCAGTCATTTGTTAGTCTTCATCGTCGAATTTTTCTGTTATCTGGCGGGTTCTGCTTGGTTTTATACAAAGGCGCAACTTCCTGCGTCTTGCCCCTCGTGTCGTTTGTGCTTATCAGTTCAATTACTCGCTTCGCCTTAAAGTACATCCACTACGTCTATAATACAGTTGTTTTTGCTACTTAAGTCAAAGCCTATAAATATCTGCCAATCATCCAGTTTTGTGTCACATAGCAAATAGTTACAGTCTTCGTCAGTGCTTATATAAGTTGTTATTGTGCTGTCATTAAATGCGTTTTGTAGGCAAGTTATTACTGCTTTACTTGCCGCCTCGCTTGCCTTGTCTAATGTACTGTTATTGCCCAACCGTTTTATTTTGGGTAAGTAAGTTTTACTTAGTAAGCCTATTAGGTCTTTAGTTGTTATTTTATATTTTCCTGTTATGTCCATCTGTGTAATTCCCTTAATGTTATTTTTTACTTCTCTTTTGATTAACTTTGATTAGTCTAATTATTTTTGTTAAAGGGTGTGTTGTATAATTATTAGTGGATTTAATTACTTTTGTTTTACGCACACTTTAACAACAAGTGGCACGCTCCTTGTGCCACTTGTTAACATCTATCATCACATTAACATTATGTTTATATGCTCACCCAGCCAGTGCTAGTGCACCGTCTGCGCTCTCAATAAATGTGCGTCATATCCCAGTTAACAGCCTCCGCACTGTTCGTTTTGATTTCTTTAGTTATATAATCCAACCAGCCAGCCGTATTGTAAATTTCTTGCAAGTCATTTACTTTGCCGCCTCCTGCTCTTTTCCAACAACCAAACAGTTCATCTTCCAATAATTTAATACTCAATACTTTGCCACCTAAAGCAAAAATAGCGTGGTAATGCCACCTTTTATCTATACTTCCTTGCTCCAATACTGCAAACATCATTATTTTCTGTGCCTTATCTTTGCCTACCTTTTGCCTGTAGTTGTTAAAACCCATTGCTTCATTAAATAAACTGCAAAAGTACCTACCTATATTTCTTGCCTCTTGCTCATTTATCACATGCTTTTTTCCATACCTGCCGTACCTATCACTAAACGTTAGTGTTACTGCGTAATCAAAGTCTAAACTTGCATTTAACACATAACTCATTAGCGCTTCGCGTAAACCGCTCCGTACATACGTTTTACTAAACTCTGCCTGTATTACTGCCCTTGCCAGTTCAAGTTTTTCATTTACTATAAGTACCTTGTCTTTATTTTTTTTCATATCAAATTCCTTTTCATACTGCTCGTGCAGTAAATCTATTTATCCTTTCTTGCTAAATTTGCCCTCAAAAACCGTGCAAAAGCAGCACTTTTTAACTAGCCAATGAAGCACACTTAGTATTAAGCGCAGATCACTAACGGGTTAGTTTTTTAACAAGTAAAACAATACCTACCTGAACGGCATAAACTGTGTGAGGTGTTGTGTGTATGCACTGAATTAAGT
Source organism: Colwellia piezophila ATCC BAA-637 (assembly GCF_000378625.1). Taxonomy (GTDB): domain Bacteria; phylum Pseudomonadota; class Gammaproteobacteria; order Enterobacterales; family Alteromonadaceae; genus Colwellia; species Colwellia piezophila. Next base: position 381,885 of record NZ_KB905161.1, read on the forward strand.
GCAAAAAGAGGTGAGAGATACCTTAAACTTGTATTAAACATATACCATGTTTTGACTTTTTCTGGTGGTTATCCGACCAATAAAAACAACTAAACTGCCTGAATTACAGTTGGTTATACCTGATGGGTTTAGTGGCAGAGTCGTTTATTAAACTAACCATAAAGTGCTCGATGTCCGTCAAATTTGGTTGGTGGCACTACCGTTCAATTTAATGCGTTGATTAATTTAATTAACTGGAAAATACGTATTTCTTAATTAGGGGGTACGTTGACCTTGTTATTTTTAGGTGTGAAATTATTTAACTGGGTGCGTTATTTTTAGGTACTTTACAGGTTGGTATGAGTAGGTGTTTTTAACTGGTTTGATAAATACAAGTATTGCAAATGCAATGCAAATATAAGGAGAAGTAAATGGAATTACAAGAATGCTATGACAAATTGGTTCAAGTTGGATTGTGCAGGACGGGATTAGATTTTTCAGAAAATTACTGTGGCAAGTACAGGAGTTACTATAGCGTTGTTAAGGCGCGTGGGGATAAATTGAATACCGATGTGCTTGTGCATTTGAATTATTGCTTACGGAGGAAACTAGCGCGATTACAGGAGGAAAGTAGTACAGAGGTGCAGCGCCTAGCAGTACAAGACTTACAAAAACGTGTGAATGCGGAAATACAAGCAGTATGTGAGCAAGCCTTTTACGCTGCATAGGAAACTTGTTTAACATTGGTGATTGCCGAAAGTTTCAATACGGCTGTACTGTGTGGCTTTACTAACAAAACAAGGTCACAGATTATGGCTAAATCAATTATTGGTTCACTTAAATTAAGCGTTAAGCAAGTAGAAAAAAACGTTGACCCAATCGTACGCAAACAAAACAAGTTGATTAAAAACTTACGTGAACAACGCTTAATGGCGGAGTTTTTAATTAAAGGTAAGCAGTACGTTTCTTACAAAGAAAAAGCAGTTATTGACGAGCAAACAGGTGAGAAAACGACGTTACAGATACCAAAAAAAGTACGTGCTTGGTTTTTTGAAGTTGATAGCACATTTTTTATTGAGGTGAAATACTCAAATGTTGCGTTTAAGTTGGGTTCAAAAAGTGAAACTGCTATTGAAGTTGGTGATAAAAAGCAACTACCTGTTGTGATTGATAAGTTGATTGAAGCAACAGAGCAAGGCGAGTTTACGACTAACTTTGAAGCATTTAGCAAGACTAAAAAGTAAGTGGCATATATTCTATTAAATACAGGCCAATAAAAAAGCCCTGATATTTCTATCAGGGCTTTCATATAATGGTACCGCAAGACGGACTTGAACCGTCACTTCTTTCGAAACCGGATTTTGAATCCGGCGTGTCTACCAATTCCACCACTGCGGCAATACTCTTTCACCTCATGAAACATAAGGTTTTGTAAAATTACTTCACAAGAAACTTTACAAAACTTTACGAGTAATTTTTATTTATTTTTAATTGAAAGAAATTTAACTTTCAATGAGTTACAAAAATCACAGCGAATACGCTTTGTTTTTTGAATCCGGCGTGTCTACCAATTCCACCACTGCGGCATAGGGTTTAACCTACTTTTGCGATTTGCAAAGAATTAAATTTTCATTGGAAAACTGAAGTCTTTGCAAACTATCTCTTCTATCTACAACCCTATTTAGGCAAGAAGCTAAAGAGGTGGGCATTATACGAAACTTAGTTCAGTAAGCAACACCTTTTTCGCAAGTTAGCCTGATATAGCTTTAACTGCCGTTTATTTGTCCGAATGCTGCCTACTCTTTCTTAGAAACTAATAATTTAAAGATGATGGGCATTTAAAAAGAGTTCGACGGCCTGCTCTACCTGTTGGCTAATTTCCTCATCGGTGACTTCTTTGTTAGGCAATAATAAACTTCGGGTATGCAATGGCCCTTTTGCCATTTCAATCAACATTTGCGCACTAAAATGACAGTTTTCAATTTTTAATAATTTTTGCTCAGTCAACCACTGCAAATAATCGGCTAAAGGTAAAATACCAGTCATCGGTCCTTTTTGATAAATCATTTCGCCTAACTCTGGAAACTTCACCACTTGCTGTACCACTAAGCGAAAGAGTGACATCAACTCTGGCGATAACATACCTTTTACAAACTTAAAACAGACTTGGTTCAGTGCGGTTTTTGCTGAAACATCACGATTTATCGAGGTTAGCGTTGCCGTTTGCACTGTTACTTGTCTTTGAATAACCGCCATTAACAAGCCCTGCTTATTACCAAACTCGTTATAAATAGAACGCCTTGAGCCGCCGGTCTTAGTTATGATCATCGCTAAAGATGTTTCATCAAAGCCTTGTTGATAAAAAAGTGTTTGTGCTGCATCAAGTATCAACAGGCCTCTGTCGCTAAGTTTTGTTATATCTAAAGTACTCGCTGTAACCATTGGTGATTGCCGTAAATGTAATTATGTTGTTGACTTTGGTACTGTATAGTACCAAAATATCTGGTACTGTGTAGTACCAATTGTACAGTGTTACAAAAATGATCTTTACTAATAGGGATATCCCTGCACTTTACTCAGTTAAAGCACCCAAAGGAACACGCATGCGCCCGCTTTTATTTGTATTAATGACTTTATTTCTCGTTGGTTGTAATGAACCGGCTAAAGAAATAACTAAGCCAATTCGCCCTATCATGTGGACCAAGGTAGTCATAAGCCCTTTTGAACAAATCCGCACTCTGTCAGGCATTGTTGCTCCAGTAGAAGCAACAAAACTGAGTTTTGAAGTGCATGGTAAGCTGCAAAAAATTCACGTGAACTTAGGTAATGAGGTTGTCAAAGGGCAAGAGTTAGCGCGTTTAAATCAACGAAATTTTAATTTAGGCTTACAGTCTGCTCAAGCGAAATATCAACAAGCCCAAGCGACATTGTTGGACGCATTCAATAGCCATAAACGATACGAGAAACTACTTAAGCAAGGTGTTGTATCACAATCAGGCTTTGATAACGCCAAAGCAAATTATGATGCCAGTAAAAGTGCTGCTGATGTGACTCAGGCCCAACTAGATATTGCCCGTAAAAGCTTAGAAGACAGTATTTTATTAGCGCCCTATGACGGCATTATTACTAAACGCTTATTTGAGCCTTCCCAACAAATATCCGCAGGACAATCGCTCTTTGAAATTGAAGGCAAGCACGGTCTTGAGATTCATGTCATGGTACCAGAAACGCTGATTCGCGAATTAACTCATAATGCGATTATCCCCATCAAGTTCCCTGTTTTACCTGAATTAACTATGCAAGCTCGTATTACTGAAATTGGCACGCGTGCAGAGTTCGCTAATGCCTTCCCTGTCACTGTTGTGCTACAAGGTGATAATGCTTTATTACGTGCGGGCATGACAGCCGAAGTCGAATTTTCTTTTGCCGGAACGGGCAGAACGGGTCATAAAGGTGATGTTATAAGTATTCCTGTCACAGCATTGAGTGCCGGTTTAGCACAAAAATCCTATGTATTTGTCTATAACAGTCAGACTCAACAAGTCATTAAAACGCAGGTACAAACAGAAAATATTTTCAAAAATGAAGTGTTCATTTCATCAGGCTTAAAACAAGGCGATATTATTGCCACTGCCGGTGTTGCCTTTCTACGAGATGGCCAACAAGTCAGTTTGGTTGATAAAAACATCCAGCGCTTTAACTAAGCTAAGATAAAATTAGGAAATCTGATGAACATTACCCAACTTGCTTTTACTTATCGAAAAAGCGTGTTTTTGATTATGGCTGTGCTACTTGTTAACGGTATATTTGCCTATTTCACTTTACCTGCACAAGAAGATCCGACAATTACCATTCGTGAAGCGATTGTCAGTACTTCTTTTCCAGGCATGGCACCCGATAGAATAGAACAGCTAATCACTAAAAAACTTGAAGAAGAAATACGTAAGATACCCGAAGTCAAAGAAATAAAGTCGAGTTCAGCGACTGGTATTTCGATCATTCACGTTAAAATTTACGACCGCTATTTTAACCTTGATGATATTTGGCAAAACCTGCGCAATAAAGTGACTGCTGCCCATAGAAAAATGCCCTCAGGTACGCATGTACCTTTTGTTAATGATGAATTTGGTGATGTATCGGTTGTCACCCTAGCACTGACCGCTGATGGTTTTGACTTAGGTGAAATGTATGATATTGCCCAACATATTCGCGATACCCTATATGGCGTTGAGGGCACCAAGAAAATTGAGATATTAGGTCGCCAGGAAGAACGAATATTTCTAGAAGCTTCGAATGCTAGGCTCTCTCAACTAGGTATATCTCCGCAATCACTTATCAATGAATTACAAAAGCAGAACATTGTTCGCTCTGGTGGTCAGGTAAATATAGGCGCGGTTAGTTTTATTGTTGAGCCTTCAGGCAACTTTTCTAGTCTCGAGGATATTGGCAATACTTACATCAACATCCCCAATAGTGAAGACTTTATTGCCCTAAAAGATGTGGTAACTTTACGCCGTGATTTTATCGATCCCCCTGATAAAACTGCTTATTGGAATGGTCAGCCCGCAATACTTTTTGCTATCTCGATGTTGCAGCAAGACAATATTTTAGAATACGCGCCACGTGTACTCGATAAAATAAATGAAATTGAGTCGAGTTTACCTATCGGTTACCAGCTTAACATTGCCACTTATCAAGCCGATCAAGTAGCAAAAACCATTAATGGTGTCTCGGTCAATGTACTGCAGACCTTAGCGATTGTGCTAGTGGTTGTTATTCTATTTTTAGGTTTACGCACCGGCTTAATTGTTGGCGCTATTGTACCTTTTGTGATGTTAACCACATTAAGTATCATGCAGTTTAGTGATATGAAACTCGAGCGCATGAGTTTAGCGACCCTTATTATTTCGCTCGGCTTATTAGTTGATAATGGCATTGTAATCGCTGAAGACTTTAAGCGCCGCTTAGAAGAAGGCATTGCTCGTTATGATGCTATGTTGCAAGGTAGCAAAGAGTTGGCAATTCCCCTACTCAGTTCATCGGTAACAACTATTTTGTTTTTCTTACCCTTGATGTTGGCTGAGCATGTTGCTGGTGAATACACTCGTTCAATATCATTGGTAATTCTGATTACCCTACTAACGAGCTGGATATTGGCTTTATGCGTCACCCCACTGCTGTGTTACTTCTTTATTAAAGTGCCGAAAAACACCAAATCTAAAGGTGATAATGCTAGTAGCGAAACCTCACCACAAACACAGTCCAGTAAATTTTATCGTTACTATGAAGCCTTTTTACATTGGCTACTTAAACATAAAGCGTTGTTTATGATGGCTATGTTGGCGTTATTTATTGGCGCTATCATTTCGATGAAGTATGTCGCGAAACAGTTTTTCCCTGACTCAGACCGTACCCAAATACTGGTGAATATCGACTTACCAAATGGTACCTCTGCCAAAGAAACAAATCGCCAGATGAAAGATATTTTCACCTGGTTAGACGATGATAATCGTTTTGACTTTATTGACAGTTATTCTGCTTATGTCGGCTTTAGTGGGCCAAGATTTGTGATGTCACTAAACCCAGAAGACCCTGCGCAAAATAAGGGCTTCATGGTATTAAATGTTAAAGATGGTACTGATATCAGTGCCACCGTATTAAAACTTGATGAGCAAATAGAGCATAACTTCCCTAACGTATCAGCGCGCGTGAAGAAAATGTTTTTAGGGCCGTCAGACTCAAGCACGATTAAAATTCAAGTGAAGGGTCCTGACAAAGAAGTTATTTATAAAAAAGCCCAGAAAATTATGGCGGTATTACACGATGTTCCCAATACGCTTGATATACGAACCGATTGGGAAAACTTAATTACTAAGATAGATGTGCAAATAGATCAACATAGAGCAAAACGATCAGGGCTAACTTCTGAAGAAATAGCGCAAGCGCTAGAAGCTTATTTTTCCGGATCTAAAATTACTGAGTTTCGCGAAGGTGATAATGTTATCCCGGTGGTATTAAGAGCAAAGCAAACTGAAAGAGAAGATCTAGACCGGCTTAGAACACTAAACATCTACTCTAATAAAACGGGGCAAACCGTACCTTTATTTCAAGTGGCGAACTTAGCACCTTACAATCAATTTTCGATTATTCATCATGAAGATTTGTTCCGTACCATTAGTATTCAAGCGCGCAATAGCGACATGGCCGCAGAAGATCTTAAGCTTGTTATTGATAAAAAAATTCAAGCCTTAGCCATCGATTTGCCGATAAATCATCGCATTGAGTATGATGGTGTTATTAAGGAGTCTAAAGCAGCGCAAAAAGCCTTGGGCGCGAGTATGCCGATAGTGTTAGGGTTAGTATTAATATTATTAGTGGCGCAATTTAACTCCTTCAGACAAGCAGCGGTAATTACCCTAACTATCCCGCTATCTTTTATTGGCGCTGTCTTAGGGCTATTTTTGATGCAAGCACCTTTTGGCTTTATGGTCACGTTAGGCTTGTATAGCTTAGCGGGCATTATTATAAATAATGCCATTGTCTTAATTGATAGAATAAAAATTGAACGCGCGTCTGGAAAATCTGACTATCAAGCAGTGATTGATGCCTGTTTAACACGTTTAAGGCCAATTGCTATGACAACTATCACCACGGTTATGGGCCTTTTACCGTTAATTATTGGCAATGACCCACTCTTTTACGGTATGGCAAATGTTATCGCCTTTGGCCTCGGTATAGGCACTATTTTAACCTTAGCGGTGGTACCTGCCCTGTATTGTAGTTTTTATAAAATTACTGACACCCGAAAAAATCCAAGTCCCTTACCAAGCATGAGCTAAACATAGTTCTGTGCGCTAGAGCATTGAAAATAACGGCTGACATACTCGCTAGGTTCTTTAACACGGAATCTCAGCGAGTAGGCTTTGGCCTGTTTAACGGATATTCGTAGCAAGCTAAGCTTCTTAGTTATTCGCCCTGCGGGTATACTCAACTCAACTAAATTTTGCTAAACTGCGCCAATTAGCCCACTCCTCTGTTTACTCGTAAACATTCTAGATAAAGAAGATTAAATGACTGATAACACCCCTGCTACTTTTCCTCGCGCTGGCTTTAGACGACGTTTTGGCTCATGGATTTATGATTTCCTGCTGTCTTTTTCCGTCTATATGGTAGCGGGAGCGGTTTCTTTTTTATTAATATATCTAGGCCATTATATGGGTCTGTATGGCATGCAAGGCGAACAACATTTTTCCGATACTATTGCCAATACCGCTTGGTTAAAGTGGCCAAATGAATTATGGAAAATGGCTTGGGTGGTTTTTTTCTTTGTCTATTTCTGGACTAAAAATGGCCAAACACTCGGTATGAGAGCATGGCGTTTGCGCCTACAAAATCTTGATGGCTCACTGTTAAGTAAAACCACAGCCCTTAAACGCTTAGTGCCGACGTTATTAGGCTTAGGTAATATTTTAGTTATTGTTGATCGGAAGAATAAGCTGAGTTTACAAGATAGACTGACCAAAACTGAAGTGGTAGTGCTGTCGCTAGATGCGAACCGAGGCAGGCTGTAGCCTCTGATGCCAGACTATGAGAAAACGTTCGGGCGTAAACACCCTCCTACAGTGTGCCTGTAGGAGCGACTTTAGCCGCGAACAATGTTAGATTCCCGACAAGCAACCTCGGGAATGACGATAAGTATTAGCAAATTTGTTAGCTTTACTTAATTCAGTACTTAAGCTTTCTTGCTAATAAAGTACCAAGCAAAACTAACAAAAATTATACTCGGTAGCGTCGCCCCCAGTATTGGCGGCAACTGAAACACTAAACTTAATGAGCCTAACACTTCATTACTAATAAAAAAGAGTATACCGGTAAAAACGCCCATCATAATGCGCGCCCCCATAGAAACAGTGCGCAAAGGTCCAAAAATAAATGAAAGTGCCACTAGCAACATTACCGCAACGGTGAATGGCTGCATTATTTTTCGCCAGAAGGCGAGCTGATATCGGCTAGAATCTTGTTCATTTGCTTCTAAATAATCTAAATAATCAATTAAACCACGTAAAGAAAGTGACTCTGGTGTTACCGTTACTACACTCAGTTTTTTCGGTGTGAGTGACGAATTCCAAATTTTTTGACTATGCTTTTTAGTAATGATCTTATCTTCTAATAAGATGAACTCCTCTACATCCGTCAACAACCAACTATTCTCTTGATATTTAGCACTTTTCGCAGAAAGCCAACTATCAATTTCCAATTGTTCATTAAAGCCGTAAATTTGCACTTTTTTCAATTGACCTTTGTCGAGCACTTCACCAATATTAACGAAGTAATCTCCATCTTTAGCCCATACGCCGTTTTTAGAGGCAATTAAGCTACCGCCCGAAATAGCCTGCGCACGTATCTCACGTGCCTTGGCTTCCCCGCTTGGCGCTAACCATTCACCAATAGCCATACTGACGATAATCAATAGAATAGCGGTTTTCATCACCGATTTGATAATGTCTAACTTCGATAGACCCGCGGCCTGCATTACCACCAGTTCACTATTACTAGCAAGCATGCCGATACCTATTAAACCGCCAATTAATGCCGACATAGGAAAGAATATTTCTACATCGCGTGGTACCGCATACAATACGTATAATGCCGCATGAGCTAAGTCGTAATTACCTCGCCCTATCGCGCGCATTTGTTCAACAAATTTAATAATGCCACTGACGTTAACAAATACCGCCAAGGTGATAAATGTTGTCGAAGCAATGATGCGGCCAATATAAAGATCAAGAATACGCATTATTTTTCCTTTTCTTGATTGTTACTAGCGGCTGATTTACGTTTAAAACGCGGAAATTTTGCTTTGAGAATACGGCCACTACTGCGTTCTTTCATTAACAGCATAATGCCGATAAATAAGGCACTGAAATGGATAGGCCATAAGCCGATAGCACTGGGAATAGCATTTTTTTCGATGGCTGAACGCATTGACGTTAACAATAACAAATAGCCTAAAAAGAGCATCAATGCCGGTAACATTTTAGCGAATTTACCTTGCCTTGGGTTAACCACACTTAACGGTACGGCAATAAAAACGAGGATAATACACAGTAAAGGAAAGGCTATTCGCCATTGGATTGTGGCGCGATAAGCTGATTCTAATTCTGGCGAAATGTTATTATAAAGCTCAACTGTGGTTAAAGCGCTTAATTTTCGGTGTTTATGCTCAACTTCTTGATCTTTAATTTGGATATAATATTTTTTAAAGGCAACAGATTGGAATTCATTGGTATTAATATCTCTGTGGTAACGAATACCATCGCCGAGTACTAATTGTTGCGAGCCTGTTTCATCCTCAAAAACTCGGCCACTTTTAGCGTAGACTAAACTTGAGTTGATAATGCTGGCATCGGCATCAGCGCCTGATGGCATTTGAGCAACAAACACCTTATTAAAGCTGTTATTTTTACGGTCTTTATCATGGATAAACACTACAGCATCTTGGTTACCCGTTTGTTGAAAACGCCCTGACACTAAGGCACTTAAGCCAGAATCGGCAGCGAGTTCCTCTTTTACTTGATATTGATATTCTGAGGCGAGTGGCGCAAGGTATAAAGTAAAAACACCGGTAAAGATGGCGGTAATAACGGCTAAGACGAGCGTTACCCGTACCACATACCATTCACTAACACCGCAAGCGTGCAACACGGTCATTTCACTGTCTGCATAAATGCGACCATAAGCGAGTAAAACCCCTAGAAATAAACTAAGAGGTAAAATAAAACCGGCCAAATCAGGTATTTTTAGGGCAATAAAGGTCATCACCAATTGTCCAGGGATACTTCCTTCTGAAGCATCGCCGAGAACACGAACAAACTTTTGACTGATAAAAATAGTCATTAACACAAAAAATACTGCTAATTGTGTTTTGGCGACTTCTTTTAATAAATAACGAAAAATGATCACAAAAAGATCCCGTAAAAACGTAGTATTTTTCTGACATAATGGCAAATATTGAGTAAACTTGTCGTTTTCATAAGTAAACTATATAGTCAGTAACTAACGAATATTGATGAGTGCGACTATAATTATAGCCCTTAGCGATATCAATTGAATAGCCAAGAGTGCTATTTTTTACTTATTTTAGCAAGTTATACCAAGCTGATTAACTAATTGAGCAACTTAAAACTACATTAACGAGCTTAGAACAAGCAAAATGCATCAAACATAGTTATTCTATATTTAATTCATTTTATGATGTGATCAATTTACTCATCAGTTCCCAATAGATCAGCTAAGTGAGCAATTAATTCGCCTAATTGGTATTAAGCGAATTAAATACCTAAATAAACACCCAACAAATTTGTAAAAGGAAAAGTCATGGAGTTCAGTGTAAAAAGCGGCAGTCCCGAAAAACAACGTAGCGCTTGTATTGTAGTGGGTGTTTTTGAACCACGTAGACTTAGCGGTACAGCCGAACAGCTTGATGAAATAAGTGGCGGTTACATAAGCAACCTTTTACGTAAAGGTGATTTAGAAGGTAAATCAGGACAGATGTTATTATTGCATCATGTGCCTAATATTTTAAGCGAACGTGTTTTACTCGTTGGCTGTGGTAAAGAGCGCGAGCTTGATGAACGTCAATATCGTCAAATCATTACCAAAACAATTCATACCTTAAATGAAACCGGTTCAATGGAAGCAGTATGTTTCTTATCTGAACTACATGTTAAAGGCCGTGATATTTATTGGAAAGTACGTCAAGCAGTAGAAGCCGCACAAGATGGTTTATACAGCTTTGATAGTTTAAAAACACGTAAAGCCGAGCCTCGCCGCCCTTTACGTAAAATCGTATTTAATGTACCAACACGTCGTGAATTACCTATTGGTGAGCGCGCTGTTCATCATGCATTGGCCATTGCTGAGGGTGTTACTACCTGTAAGAATGTTGCCAACATGCCGCCAAACATTTGTAATCCGGCTTATCTTGCTGAACAAGCAAAGATCCTTGACAGTGATTATGAAAAGGTCACTACCACGGTTGTTGGCGAAAAAGAAATGGAAGAGCTTGGCATGGGTTCATACCTTGCTGTAGGTCGTGGCTCTGTCAATGAATCATTAATGAGCATTATTAAATATGATGGTGCTGGTGATGATTCAAAACCACTCGTTCTGGTCGGTAAAGGCTTAACGTTTGACAGTGGTGGTATTTCATTAAAACCAGGCTTAGGCATGGACGAAATGAAATATGATATGGGTGGTGCTGCTGGTGTTTTAGGTGCTATGCATGCCCTTGCCGAACTTAACTTATCTATCAATGTTATTGGCGTTTTAGCGGGTTGTGAGAACATGCCAAGCAGTAATGCTTATCGTCCTGGTGATATTTTAACAACTATGTCTGGGCAAACGGTTGAAGTACTAAATACTGATGCCGAAGGTCGTTTAGTTTTATGTGACGCACTTACCTATGTTGAGCGTTTTAACCCTGATGCGGTTATTGATGTAGCAACTTTAACCGGTGCTTGTGTAGTTGCACTTGGTGCACATGCGACCGGGCTATTAAGTAGTCATAATCCTCTTGCCCACGAGCTATTAAATGCTTCAGAGCAAAGCGGTGACAGAGCATGGCGCTTGCCGTTATGGGATGATTATCAAGATCAACTTGAAAGCCCATTTGCTGACTTTACCAATTTAGGTGGCAAAGAGGCCGGCACTATTACCGCGGCTTGTTTCTTATCAAAATTCACTAAGAAGTATAACTGGGCCCATTTAGATATTGCGGGCACAGCATGGCGCAGTGGTAAAAATAAAGGTGCTACTGGTCGCCCGGTAAGCATGCTAACGCAATTTTTACTGAACCGTGCCGGTCAAGAGCAAGGCGAGTAATTGTAGCAGGGAATTTATTCCCGATTGTCACGCTCATACACGAGTATGAGCTTAATCGCGGTTAAAGCCGCTACTACAAATTAACTTAGGCGAAAACAATGCAAAGCCAAGTAATGTTTTATCTACTTAAAGATGAAGTTACAGATGAGAGTGATAAAGATACTCGTTCTGCGATTTATCATGCTTGTTTGCAAGCCAGTTATTTCTACCGCCAAAATCAACGGGTATATATTTATACCCAAGATAAACAGCACGCTGAACAAGTTGATGAAATGCTTTGGGCATTTGATAGCGACAGTTTTGTACCACATAACCTCGTCGGCGAAGGCCCAAAACAAGGTGCTGTTGTTGAAATAGGCTATCAAGCTCCGCAAGGACGTCGCCCAGTACTGATTAACTTAACCAGTACTGTGCCTAACTTTGCTAATCAATTTCAATTTATCGTTGATTTTGTACCCAGTGATGAAACACTTAAACAACAAGCGAGAGAACGCTTTAAAACTTGCCGACAATGGGGCTTTCAAGTAGATAACCAAACGGTAACCGTGCCTGCCCCTCTACCAAGTGAGCCTGCTAATGAGTAGCTTCTCTGAGCTATAACAGGCACAAAAAATACAGAACTCTATAAGTGTGCATCTACTGTAGCGCGCTTTTACTTTGTTAGTCTTTTATTGCTAAATTTTGCAGATAAGCACTACGACAATAAAACAACGAATAATACTAAACTTATTACCGGATACTATGATGGAAAAAACCTTTAACCCTACCGACATTGAACAGTCCCTCTACACCAGCTGGGAAGAGCAAGGTTACTTTAGCCCTACAGGCGAAGGTGACAGTTACAGCATTGCTATTCCACCACCTAATGTTACGGGTAGTTTACATATGGGTCATGCTTTTCAGCAAACCATCATGGATACGCTTATTCGTTACCAACGCATGCAAGGTAAAAACACCTTATGGCAAACAGGTTGCGATCATGCTGGTATCGCGACACAAATGGTAGTTGAACGTAAGATTGCTGCTGAAGAAGACAAAACGCGCCATGATTATGGTCGTGAAGGTTTTATCGATAAAATCTGGGAATGGAAAGAAGAGTCTGGCGGCACTATAAGCAAACAAATGCGCCGTTTAGGCAACTCTATCGATTGGACTCGTGAACGCTTTACTATGGATGACGGTATGTCTGAAGCCGTACAAGAAGTCTTTGTACGTTTATTTGAAGACGACCTAATCTACCGTGGTAAACGCCTAGTAAACTGGGATCCTAAATTCCATACCGCTATTTCAGATTTAGAAGTTGAAAACAAAGATAAAAAAGGCCACATGTGGCACTTGCGTTACCCGCTTGCTAATGGTGCAAAAACAGCCGATGGTCTTGACTATTTAGTGGTAGCGACCACTCGACCTGAAACTATGCTTGGCGACACGGGTGTTGCAGTAAACCCAGAAGATCCTCGTTATAAAGACTTAATTGGTAAACAGATTTTATTACCGTTAGTAAATCGTTTAATCCCAATAGTTGGTGATGACCATGCCGATATGGATAAAGGCACGGGTTGTGTAAAAATCACCCCTGGACATGACTTTAATGATAATGAAGTTGGTAAACGTCACGCATTGCCACAAATAAACATCTTAGATAAAGATGCCGCTATTTTAGCTAACGCTGAAGTTTATGATACCAAAGGCGAAAAATCTGATGTTTACAGCACTGAATTACCAAGCGAATTCGCCGGTATGGATCGTTTTGTTGCCCGTAAAGCTATCGTTGCTAAGTTTGATGAGCTCGGTTTATTGGTTGAAGTTAAAGACCATGATTTAGTTGCCCCTTACGGTGATAGATCCGGCGTTATCATTGAGCCACTTCTTACTGACCAATGGTATGTACGTGTTGAAAAATTAGCCGGCCCTGCAGTTGAAGCCGTTAAAGACGGTCAAATTGAATTTGTCCCTAAGCAATATGAAAACATGTATTTTTCTTGGATGAACAACATTCAAGATTGGTGTATTTCACGTCAACTATGGTGGGGACATAGAATCCCAGCTTGGTATGACGAAAGCGGTAAAGTGTATGTTGGCCGCAATGAAGCAGAAGTTCGTGCTAATAACCCAATTAGCGACGACATGAAATTAAGACAAGACGAGGATGTACTTGATACATGGTTCTCATCAGCTTTATGGACTTTCTCAACGCTAGGTTGGCCTAAAGAAACTGAAGATTTAAAAACCTTCCATCCTACCGATGTCTTGGTAACAGGTTTTGATATTATTTTCTTCTGGGTTGCCCGCATGATCATGATGACCATGCACTTTAACAAAGATGAAAATGGTAAAGCACAAATCCCTTTCAAAAAGATTTACATGACCGGCCTTATTCGTGATGAAAATGGCGATAAAATGAGTAAATCAAAAGGTAATGTGGTTGATCCGTTAGATATGATTGATGGTATTTCTCTTGAAGACTTATTGAAAAAACGTACCGGCAATATGATGCAGCCAAAACTTGCCAAGAAAATTGAAAAACTGACCAAAAAAGAATATCCAAACGGCATTGAAGCACACGGTACTGATGCGTTACGTTTCACTTTAACCTCAGTAGCGACTACTGGTCGTGATATTAGCTGGGACATGAAGCGTCTTGAAGGTTACCGTAACTTTACCAATAAATTATGGAATGCTAGTCGTTACGTAATGATGAATACCGAGGAATTCGATTGTGGTCAAGCTTCAGAAAACGGCGCACCTGGCGAAATGGAATTATCTCTTGCTGATCGTTGGATCATAGGCCAGTTCGAACAAACAGTAAAAACGGTTCACGAAGCCTTTGATACTTACCGTTTTGATCTTGCCTCACAAGCTTTGTATGAATTTACCTGGAACCAATTTTGTGATTGGTACTTAGAGCTCACTAAGCCGGTATTATTCAAGGGTAATGAAGCACAACAACGCGGTACTCGTCATACCTTAGTAAACATATTAGAAAGCTTATTGCGCTTAATGCACCCGATTATGCCTTTTATCACCGAAACGATTTGGCAGCGTGTTCAGCCATTAAGTGACTTTAGTAAGGTGGGTGATTCAATTATGATTCAAGCCTTCCCTCAATTTGATCAGAGCAAGTGCGATCAACAAGCGATTGATGACTTAGAATGGGTAAAACAATTTATTGTTGCCATTCGAAATATTCGCGGCGAAATGGATATATCACCAAGTAAAGAATTACCGGTATTGCTTAAAAATGTCAGTGACCTTGATCAACGTCGTTTGAGCAGTAACGAGCAATTCTTATTAACGCTAGCAAAACTTGAAAGTATCACCATATTAGCTGAACACGAACAAGGCCCTGCTTCGGCATCTGCTGTTGTTGGTGATTTATCGGTACTTATTCCAATGGCTGGTTTAATCGATAAAGAAGCCGAGTTGGCCCGTTTAGATAAGGCTATGGATAAGCTTGAAAAAGATGCGGCGAGAACCCGTGGTAAGCTTAGTAATGAGAACTTCGTTGGTAAAGCCCCTGCAGCGGTTATTGAAAAAGAAAAAGCTAAATTGGCCGACGCAGAGTCTGCCCTCGCTAAAATGCTTGAGCAAAAAGAGCAAATAGCAGCGCTGTAATTCACAATACTTACCCATAGAAAAATAAAGTGACGACTGGTCTAACTAGTGGTCACTTTTTTATTTAACCCTCAGTAAAACCTCTTATCACTACATTTCCACTAGCTTTGATAGCCACTCTCATTTAAAACTAAGAAATGTTGAACTAATCTAATTTTTTATAAAGCATATTAAAAATAACTATGCTAGACTGCTTTTGCGTTGAGTTCTTGCGTTGCAGATGAAGGTTTATACTGACTTTTGTTGTAGGTTTTCTATCTTATACACTTTAGTGTATTGATATACTTGATTATTCTACACAGACAGATTTTAAACAATGCAAACTGTTGTTTGAAGCATTATTTGTGTCGAATATGGTTTGTTCCTTCCTCTTCCTGTACTTTTTGGTAGAGGGCATTTACTCGGGTGAAAACGGTTTCTATCCATTCTGGAATAGAGCCACATTATTATTTTATGACTACGGGAAAATGTTAGTATGTCTGATACAGTTACTGGTAAAGTTAAATTTTTCAACGAAACTAAAGGTTTCGGTTTTATAGAGCAAGAAAATGGTCCTGACGTGTTTGTTCACTTCAGCGCTATCTCTGGAGACGGTTTCCGTACTCTAGCTGACGGTCAAGCAGTTACTTTTACTGTTAAACAAGGTCAAAAAGGCCCTGAAGCAGAAAACGTACTAGCTGTATAAGTTTAACTTATAAGCTAAGCTAAAAAAACGAAGCATGAGTTTAACTCGTCCTTCGTTTTTTTGTGCCTGTTGCTTTATTTCTCCCTATTTTAGGTTTTAATCCTGCGCCTCTAAGCCCTACCCTTGATAGCTTTCCTAATTCTTAAATCCTACCCATTAAGCCATTAAGCCCCTAAAGTAATGATTAGTTATTCTTAGGTTTAAACATACCTTTACAGTAAAACTAATAATTAAATAACCAACTGCTGCGCCTACCTAACTTTATAACGTCCTTGTATTAATAACTCTACCGTCCAAATCAAACCAGTCAAACAAAACAGCAAGGTTAAGATAGCAAAAAAGATAATCTGCCAATTATTGAAACCGCCAACAGCATCTTGGCCAAATATAGCGTAATCCATAAAGTGCAGCATAAAGAAAAAATCAACAAAGCGTTTATCTTCATTACTGTGACCCACTAAACGACCTGAGCTAGCATTGATATAGACACTCGTATCGAGTTCATCGATAAAATTGACTTGCCATAAATTATTTTTCTCTTTTAAAAAATCAGCGATCGGAGGCCTAACCAACAATACCTCCGCTATTTTTCCTGAACCACTGTAACTAGACTGGGCAAGCGCAGATGCCATTTCAATATCTATTTGCTTAACGGTGCCAGTATAAGCATCAACTAAGCTAAAGTGGCTGTCAAAGTGGCTATATAAGCCTTTATCATGGGTTAATAAGTAATACGGCTGCCCAAGTCGCTGCACCAAGGTTATCTCACTAGCAGGGGAATTACTGGCAACTAAGACTCTATGGGGAGCAAGCAAACGCTGAGGGTCAATATCTTGCTTAACAAATGCTTGCCTATATTGATTACCACTCGCTTTAGCATGATCCATCCAGTTAAAAAATATGCCGGTGCCTAGCCAAATAAACAATTGGATAAAAACCAATAATGATAACCACTTATGCAGTGACTTGATGGTTGATAACTTAAAGTATGTCGAGCTGTTTTCATTAGATTTTTTCATTAGCTGCCCCGAGTATTTTTACTTTGGTTTGGCTGGACTTAACTCTACGAGACTTTCCTTTGCTGCGCTTGGTCTGCGATGGAGATAGGCGGTAGTAAGTAAGTACTAGGCCAAATATACTGGCAAGAAAAGCTAATATAGAAAAAACCCGTAGTAACTTATTGTCTGGGGATTCGTCGATATAATCCATAACATGAAATGAAAACATCCAATCAAATACACGCCAAAAGTTATGTCGCTTAGTCACTAGCTGAGCAGCATTGGCACTGATATAAAAACTTGGGCTAGCAAAGTCATCAAAATCAATGCGCCATACCGGTAAATTCCGAGCACTGAGCTCCCGTGGAGGATTGTCTGTGATCAACTTAACACTGGTTATCACGGCATTTTTATTAGCATAACTTTGCCGAGCAATTTCAGTCGCTAAACGTTCATTTATCGGTGAAAGTTGCTGGCCATCTTCTGCAGAAATGGTCACTTTTTCTTTGTTGAGGTTAAAACGGTACACCGCTTGATTAAGCATTAAACCAAGTTTAATTTTACTGGCCTGTGGATGAGCGACTAATAGCTGTTTAAAGCTATAGTTAACCTGCTCAGCACTTATGGTCTGCTTTTCTTCTGCAACTAACGAATCACCATGTATATAATCGATATCCATTAGTACCATATAGGTACCTGTGATAGACCAAACAACAAATTGTAAGCCCACGAACAGCATTAACCACTTATGATACTTTCGACTATTTCTATGCCAAGACACTAAACCATCTCCCTTACATTATGCCGCTTCATGATACCTGCTCAATTGTACCGGCTAGGTACAACCTTTAAATTTCTGCTAACGCTTGTACTAACATGGCTTCTATTTGTCCCATAATGGCTTGATTGGTTTTGGCATCAAAACCACTAATACGTGGGGTATGAATATGGCCGGTAGGAATACTTGAGCCAAGTTTATTGCGCAGCGCAATACTGCGATAGGATATTTCATTTGATAAATAACCACCGCCACCACCTTGTACTGACACTTTCCCCTTCAGCTCAGCTAAGCTATTGGCAGTGATATCTTTAGCCTTTCCTGAGGCGAGTATTGTTACACCACGGTTATCATTAATTTTATACTTGCCTTTGGCTTGCATCATTGCTTGATAAGGTAAACTAAAAAGTACAAATTCATCCCCCATTAGCGGTGCTTTAAGCAAACTAGGTACTAAAGGGTTAGCTTTATTAGCGCCAGTATAAATATTGACATTATCTGGTGCCGTGGAGCTGCGCCTTAAACCTGGGAAGTGTTCTAAATCGAAATCACTGCGCCCCATAGAGAGTGTAGCAATCAAGTCCACGCTATTAAGCGCATAAAAAGGCGCAAGTAAACTTTCTATTTCACCTTGGTCAAAATCGGCATAACGCACCGGTACCATCACGGTATTAATTTCTGCGGTAATGGTCTTTTTAACACCGTCGATAATACCACTGTATTTAATAATTTTACCATCAAGCAATAAGGCCGCTAATCCGGATGGATTTGACTGCTTTAAATTTCGATCGAGCAGGAAGGGATCAAAACCGGTTAAAAATATGCGCTTATCGGTCGATTTTACATAAGCCATATCACGGTAACCGCGAGAGCTTTTTTCGAAGCTTTCTAACAAACTTGCCAGTTCGGTTTGGCTAAAGTTATTCTTAGTGGATTTAATAAAAGCATGAACAGCTAATCGAGTCCAATATAAAGGCCTATCGTCAACTATTTTACCACTTTGAGCTTGTTTTTTACTGAATTGCCAAAGCTCATCACCGAGCTTATTCATCGCCCGTTGAGCAAGCGCGAAGTCGGACACCTGCAACCAACTACCTTGGAAAGCAGCCCAGTCAAAGTAATCATTGAGCATAGGCATAACTTGCTGCGCTTTTTCAAGACGTAACTCTTCAATAGTTAGTTCAGTCTTAGCAATGGTGCTAGGACTTGTGGCATTGGTAATAAAACTTGTGGAGATGGCGATAAAAAAAACAGCTAGGGGATAAAAAACCAACGTCATGGTGAACCTTTATAAAATTTATTTAAACCATAATGCCATGAACAACATTTAAGTAAACTTGTTATGTGACCTTAAACAAAAAATGGCGCTATATGTTGTAAACATATAGCGCCACTTATAAAGCTTATAGAGAGTGTTGTACACTCCTGAGCAGTAAATTACTAATCTGCGATATACTCAACTACTTCTAAGCCAAAACCAGACAGTGAGTGATATTTAGTTTGTGAGCTTAATAAACGCATTTTACTTACGCCTAAGTTAGCGAGTATTTGTGAGCCAACACCAACATTGCGCGAGCCAACATGACGGTTGATTTCTTTTACCACTTCACCGGCATCAATTTTGGCATATTTCTCAACAAGGTTAATAAGCTCAGTTGGCGATTCATGTTTGCCTAAAAGCACCAATACACCACCTTCTTTAGCGATTTTCTCTAAGGCACTTGCCATCGGCCAAGTGGCTACACTTTCGCGTTGGCTGAATAATAAATCTCTAAAAGTATTTTCTAAATGCACACGCACAAGCGTTGGTTGTTCTGCTTTAATTTCACCTTTAGTTAAAGCAAAATGCGCTTGGCCATCAATGGTGTCTTTAAAAACGGTTAAATCAAACTCACCAAATGCGGTTGGCAGTTTACACTGAGAAACACGTTCGATAGTGGTTTCAGTGGCATTTCTAAATTCGATTAAATCGGCAATGGTGCCCATTTTAATATCATGTTTTTGCGCAATAACTTCTAAATCAGGACGGCGCGCCATGGTGCCATCTTCATTTAAAATTTCAACAATAACAGCAGCAGATTCAAAACCCGCCATACGAGCTAAATCAACACCGGCTTCAGTATGACCGGCGCGATTAAGCACACCGCCATCTTTAGCAATTAAAGGGAAAATATGACCAGGCTGGACGATATCTAGATGTGTTGAGCCTTTATTAGCGGCTGCAAGAACCGTAGTAGCACGGTCAGCGGCAGAAATACCCGTTGTTACACCCGTTGCAGCTTCAATAGATACGGTAAAGTTAGTACTAAACTGCGCATCATTCTTGTCAACCATCAAAGGTATTTTTAATGTTTCACATTTTTCACGACTCATTGGCATACAAATCAAACCACGGCCATGAGTTGCCATAAAATTAATTGCTTCTGGGGTCACTTTTTCAGCGGCCATAATGAAGTCACCTTCATTTTCCCTGTCTTCATCATCCATTAAAATAACCATCTTACCTAAGGCGATGTCTGCGATGATTTCTTGTGGGGTATTTAATTTCATTTCGGCCTCTTTGATGGCTAGCTATTTGTTAGCGCCATTTTACTCTGCATATGTATTGTATATTAATGAATTCATAATTTTATGCACTCATCATTTGTTTGTTTAGCTTAATTCTCTGATCTTATCTGCTTAACCTGGTTACTTAACCTGAACTCTGGATAAGCAGCACTTGCTCAATATTCCCCTTTATCCGGTTCTCAGCGTTAAAGCGTCGATAAATAACCAGTTATGCATAAACGTTTTGCCTTGATAATCGAATAAATTGAAACATTGATAGAGTATATCGCTACTTTACCTTGTGAATTTTATTCTTAATAATCGTAAGCTGTTGTTTTTATTTAAACATCAAGCACTCATTATCCAGAGTTCAGGTTACTTAATAAAGCCTGCTTTTATTAACATCGCTTCACTAACGTTTGATTTTGGCGTTGTCTCATTAACATCACTTTTAGTCAGTAAACGCTCTAGGTAACGGGCAATTAAATCCACCTCAATATTCACCTTAGTGCCTATCTGATAATCAGCAAAGATAGTTTCTTTTACTGTGTGCGGCACTATCGTTAAACGAAATTTACCTTGTAAAGAGCCTTGTGAAGAGCCTTTTGAGCCACCTTCAGCCAAGGCATTAACCGTTAGGCTAGTACCATCAATAGTAACAGAGCCCTTTTCAGCAATGTAATGCGCTAGTTCACTTGGCATACTTAACCAGTATTCAATGCTGTTACCGTTATTATTAATCGCTAATACTTCACTAACACCATCAACATGGCCAGAAACCATATGGCCACCAAAACGAGTACTGGCTAGCATAGCTTTTTCTAAGTTCACTTTACTACCCACTTGATAGTTAGCAAAACCTGTACGCTGTAGCGTTTCATTAGAAACATCAGCACTATAACTGCCATTGCCTTTAGTACTATTAAAATCCACCACGGTAAGACAAATACCGTTGGTGGCTATTGAGTCACCTAGCTTAACATCACTCATGTCCAAGCTATTGGTAGCAATAACTAAACGCGCACCTTGAGCATTAACATTGATAGCTTTTATGGCTCCAACCGCTTCGATAATTCCTGTAAACATAGACTTCTCTATTTAATTTTTTGTGTGTTTATTTATTAGCTGTTAGTTATACCAAACTGATTAATTGGCTAGTGATGCGAATATCAACACCGACCATTCGAATATCACTAATGGTTAATGCTTTCGCTTGACCTAGCTGAGTGATGCCCGGCATTGCCACTAAGCTTTTACCATCACTGCCCATTAAC
The DNA here is from genome assembly GCF_000378625.1 of Colwellia piezophila ATCC BAA-637. Lineage (GTDB taxonomy): Bacteria > Pseudomonadota > Gammaproteobacteria > Enterobacterales > Alteromonadaceae > Colwellia > Colwellia piezophila. Next base: position 403,644 of record NZ_KB905161.1, read on the forward strand.
TTAGGCGCTTGGTAAAGAATAAGTTCATTGACTAAATCTTGTTCAATAAAGGCACCACTTAATTGTGCGCCTGACTCAATTAAAATATCATTGAGTTCACGCTTTGCTAATAAAACTAATAAAGCCTTTAAATCTATTTTTAAATGACCTTGAGCGTTTTTCACCAAAGGTAATTGCACCTGTTCTACGAAATGAGGCCATTTTGGTAAGTTTTCAAGATTTGATTCAAGTTTATTTTCCATATTGCCATTGATGATTAATATTGGCGAGTCACTTTGGAAGAGTGCAAGATCAGGTGTTAGCCTGTTTTGACTATCGATAACCACACGTAATGGTTGGCGAAGTGTGTCTTCTGGGTAGCTATTTTTTAGCTCGCCTAATTCTGACCAACGCACTGTCATTTTTGCATTATCGAAAATAATAGCGTCGGCACCACTAATAATGGCGCAACTTTGTGCTCTTAATCGTTGGACATCTTGGCGTGCTTCACTTGAGGTTATCCACTTACTCTCGCCACTGGCCATGGCGGTCTTGCCATCAAGACTAGCCGCTAATTTACAACGTACAAAAGCAAGCTTGTTGACTCTATGATGAATAAAACCGACATTAAGTGCTCTGGCGCTTTGCTCTAATAAACCTGATTGTGTTTTGATACCGGCTTTTTCTAGCATAGCTAAACCATTGCCCGAAACGCGTTGATCCGGGTCAACCATCGCAGCAATAACATGACTAACTTTAGCGTCAATTAAAGCTTGAGCGCATGGTGGCGTGCGACCAAAATGGCTACAAGGTTCAAGAGTGACATAAGCGGTAGCACCTTTAATTAAATCGGCATGTTTTATTTTAGCCGCGGCTAAAGCATGAACTTCGGCATGGCCCTGCCCTGCTTTTTGGTGATAGCCGGCACCAATCACTTTACCAACGCCCTGATGGTAACTCACTAACACACAACCCACTCTTGGGTTAGGCGAAGTAGTAAAGTGGCCTTTTTTAGCTAATTCAATAGCCTCAGACATGAAACGTCGGTCTTGGTCAGTAAAGTCTTGCTTATTATTTTCCACAGCAGCTACCATATTATTTAACCACTTTCGTTGCTTTGATTTTTTTTGCCTTACCGTTTTTTTCTTTACCTAAACGGGTTATCTCATCAGCAAACTCGCTAATATCTTCAAAGGATAAATACACCGAAGCAAAACGTAAATAAGCCACCTTATCTAATTCTTTTAACTGCGCCATGATCAGATCACCAAGCATTTCACTGCTAATTTCTCGTTCACCGGTAGCACGCATTTGCGATTTGAGTTTATTCACCGCAAGTTCTATTTGTTCCATACTAACGGGACGTTTTTCTAATGCCCGACTTATGCCACTACGCATCTTATCTTCATTAAAAGGCTCTCTACTACCATCACGTTTAATAATTCGCGGCATCACCAACTCAGCATTTTCAAAGGTGGTATAACGTTCATGACAGGCTAAGCATTCTCGGCGGCGACGTACTTGGTGGCCACCAGAAACTAAGCGTGAATCAATCACTTTAGTGTCAACAGCGGAACAAAATGGACAATACATGGATTACCTTCGAAAATTATAAGCTAAAAGATACAGGCGGAAGTTTATGGATAAAAACGAAAAATGGCCGCTCAAGGCGACCATTTTAATATAAAAGAAAACATTAAGCTAAACAAACTGAGTATTGGTAAACCCTAGGAAAAAAAGAACTAGGCAATGACAAAACGTCTCTAGCAACTGATTTAGACAAATAGATATTTATCTTTAATATTACACTTAAAAAAAATGGCCGCTAAAAGCGACCATTTATACAGGATATAAGCGATTAAAAACAAACTGAGTCTTGATAAACCCTAGCGACAAGAAACGTCAGGAATGACACTAATTCGTTATTAACTTACTTTACCAGAAGCTCGTTATCGCAAGTCAGTAATAACTTTAAGCTGTAAGGTTAAATTTAAAGGAAAAAGCACGGAGTTGACGTTAGTCAATGAGTACTTTTGACACCTAAATTTTTTCTTACAGCAACAAGTTATGTTGACTTATGTACTATCTATCTACTTTTGGTAAACAGGGAAACGGCTACATAACTCTTTAACTTGACCTTGAATACGAGTAATAACGTCTTCATTGTTGATGTCATCAAGAATGTCACAGATCCAGCCAGTTAAGGCTTTAGTTTCTTCTACACCAAAACCACGACGGGTGATTGCAGGTGTACCTAAACGCAAACCAGAGGTAACAAACGGAGAACGTGGATCGTTTGGTACTGAGTTTTTGTTTACCGTGATGTTTGCTTTACCTAAAGCAGCATCAGCATCTTTACCGGTGATATCTTTATCAATTAAATCAAGCAACAATAAATGGTTTTCAGTACCGTTAGAAACAACTTTGTAACCACGTTCTTGTAATACCACGACCATAGCTTTAGCGTTATCTAAAACACCTTGCTGGTACACTTTAAACTCAGGCTCTAATGCTTCTTTAAATGCTACCGCTTTCGCAGCAATAATGTGCATTAATGGGCCACCTTGGCCACCAGGGAAAACAGCGCTGTTAAGTTTTTTGTAAATAGCTTCGTCATCACAAGCAGAAACAATTAAACCGCCACGTGGGCCAGCTAATGTTTTATGCGTAGTTGTGGTAACAACATGAGCGTGTGGTAATGGGCTTGGGTAAAGACCCGCAGCAATCAAACCAGCAACGTGAGCCATATCAACGAAGAAGATAGCGTCAATTTTATCAGCAATCTTACGCATACGTGCCCAATCAACAACACCTGAGAATGCTGAGAAGCCACCGATAATCATTTCTGGTTTGTGTTCTAGCGCTAAACGCTCTAATTCTTCATAATCAATATCGCCAGTTTCAGGGTGAAGGCCATATTGAAATGCTTCATAGGATTTACCAGAAAAGCTTACATGTGAACCATGAGTTAAGTGACCGCCATGAGCCAAGCTCATACCTAACACTTTACCGCCTGGTGAAACTAACGCTTGGAAAACAGCAGCATTTGCTTGTGAACCAGCATGTGGTTGCACGTTAGCGTAAGTAGCGCCAAATAATTCTTTAGCGCGGTCAATGGCTAATTGCTCAGCAATATCTACATACTCACAACCACCGTAATAACGTTTGCCAGGGTAACCTTCAGCATATTTGTTAGTAAGTTGAGAACCCTGTGCTTCAAGAACACGTGGGCTACAGTAATTTTCAGAAGCAATTAATTCAATGTGTTCTTCTTGACGAACAACTTCATTACTTATTGCTTGAGCAAGTTCTGGATCAAATTCAGCAATATTCATATCACGAGTAAACATGTTTTATTCCTTAAGTATTTCAGCCCAAGGCTGCAAACTATGCCCTACTACTTCTTTATAAAGCAATTAGAACATACAAAAATTAATGGCAGTATTTTGCCCTACTTTTATGGCTATGTACACGGCAAAACGGTCTTGCTTTAGTGCATTTAGCTCTGCTTTATAGCGTAAAAGGTTAAGAGCTTTAGCAGAACGTTTAGTTAAAATTCGCTAAAAAGCAACCACGCAAACTATAACCAATAAAAAACCAAGTTACAACGAATTTAATACAGAAATGCAAAGTGTATACCGAATTTTACACGGAACCATAAAGTAAAGTGCAAATAATTCATAAAAGTCGTGAGAATATTACATCGCCATGAAACTAACAAGGCACTGTCGATTATTACTCGATAGTGCCTTGTTTGTTTCATACCATTTTTAAAAAAACCTAGCGCTGATGCACTTAAAAGATTAACGCCGTAATAAAGTCCTCATTCATAAATAATTATATAACACCTAGTTGAGATAATTCTTTATTGCGCTTTTTATGAAACCAGTGGGTGAGCAGCCACATGACCAACACAATCGTATTCATGGTAATAAAAGCCGGCCAAGGTGACTTACCAGACTCTTCAATCATCGCATAAAGATAGCTATTAGCTGCCAGTAAGCACAACCAACAAGATAATTTAATTAATTTAATATATTTAATGGAAGACTCGACCCCAGCAATAGCATTGGCTACCGCTTTATCTGGGCTATCACAGCATTGTTGCCATATTCGTAAGCGTATTTTTATTTCATAATAAACAAAGACTACTGAGGTTATGCCGCCAAATGCCAGAAAAGCAAGAGTCGCAGTGCTCCAATCGCCTTGATAAAGCCCAACAAATAGCACGATGAAAGTCCCGATAGTGGCAATAACATCCAATGCCAACAAAGACTTCGCTAGCAAGGTACGTTTTTTGGTTTGTTTTAACAGTGCCTGAATATCCGTTTTTTCATAAGGCTGACTTTGCCAGTCTTGGCTCAAGGCTAGCCATTCGTCATCTAGTGGATGCTCACCTAATGGTGGACACTCTTTTTCTTTTTCTGATTCTGATTCTGACAAAGTGATTTTTTTCGGTAATGAAAGTACATTAATCTGCTTTGTTTTGACGGTAATCGAATGGTCGATTTCATGCTTACTCGGCTCTACTGACGATGTATCTTCATTATCCAATATTGATTTATCCATTTGCTGATCCCTCCAACAACTGTGCTAGCGCCTGTTTAGCTCTTTGTAATCGTACACCCACAAGGTTACTGGTAATGGCCAAAACCTCAGCGATTTCTTGGTAACTCATACCTTCTAAAGCCAGAGTAATCACTTGCTGTTGCTCAAGTTTTAACTGACGGATAGCATCCGCTAACTTTTGTTGTCGCTGGCTCTGATTAAGTGATTGATAAGGCGTGGGTTGATGTTGATCTTTTTCTGCCTCACTACTTATTTCACTTAAGTCTTGATCCGCTTTGATGGTTTTCACCGCCTTAGCAACATGGGTAGCTAAGACATTATGAGCAATACGTGCGACAAAGGTTTTCACCGCTGAGTCTTGACGAAACTTAGGTAAGGCGCGCCAAATATTTAAGGCTATTTCTTGAAAGAGTTCATCTTGAATAGCTATTTTTGCTTCAAAGCCGGTAATGATATGACGCAGCAACTTCTCGTGCTCCGTCATCCACTCGGTGAATATTGCTTGATGATCTAGATGTCTAACCTCTGAATAAGAGCGATCCAAACTATTTTCCTTGCCTTCAACTTGCTCGGCCGTAGCATAAGAAAATTGAGCTTTTGATAATATTAATTCACTAGAATTTAACATATTCATCGCTTTTGAGTCATCTCTTTTTCAGTGTGCTAGCTTTAATAATCAAGACCAGTGTTAGCTCAACGCCATTACTACTTTTTCAGACTTAAGCTTTTTAGCTAAGGCTAAAACTAAAGCAGCGGTAATCGCAATGGTGACACCACTAGTGGCAAATACCGCTAACCAATTCACATCAACACCTTTAAAAACACTTTCAATGATCAAGGATTGACCCGAAATTGGCAGCCAATCTAACCACTCAGGTCTATCGTCCATCATAGAAACCACAAAAGGTATAAAGGCTGGAATACCAATTAACATACCCACCGTAGACTGCGCTTCTTTAAAACTTTTGGTTTGAAAAGCAACAAAGAGCTGACAGGCTGAAGCTAAGAAACAGATAGGTAACAGTAGTAACATCAGGAATATTGCGGTCGACATATCTAAACTAAACGTTGCGCCAATTTTGGTTAAATCAACAAAACCTACTGAAAGTGAAGTAAGTACCAATACCAGTACCACACCTATAAAGGCAATCGTTGATGCGCCAATCAGTTTTGCTAGTACTATCTTCAAGGTACTGACCGGTTGGCAAAGTAACATTTCCAGCACATTACGTTCACGCTCACCCGCACTCGAATCTATAGCTACCGATAAACCCGACATAAAAGCCGCTAGCATAAGATAAATCCCCAACATCATAGAGATCAAAATAAAGGTAGCATTGGGTTCAGCGGTGTCTTGTTCGACCAATTTAACCGGGTTTAATAAACGTACATCGACACCACGCAGTAATAAACGCTTATAACCAATAGACAATGAAAATTCACGTATCGCACTGTTGATACGTCTTACCGGCGGTTTCACCGCTTTATCGGTAAAGTCAGCTTGTAAATGTAACTTAATCGGCTTACCTTCAGCCATATTTTTTGCATAATCTGCTGGGATTTCAATAGCAATATTACGTTTTTCCCAAGTCGTTTTTTCGTCCTCTGGCACATCGACAAAGTTTAATAAGTTATTATCCGCTAAATGCAGCATTAATTTTGGTGCAAATTCAGCACCGGTAAATTTCACATAGACCGGCGGCTCATCGACTAATTTTTCAATCATGATTTTAGCCATCCCCATGATCATAATGGGTGCAAAAAAGGCGAAACCTAACGCCACCATTAAGGCACGTTTATCACGAAATGTTTCTCGATATTCTTTTAGCAATAAGGCTTTAAACTGGATCATGCCGCCACTCCTTCATCTGAGCCAATCAACTTAACAAAGGCATCTTCTAAGTGTTCCTCACCCGCTAAATCACACAATTCTTGCGGTGTACCTTGTGCGGCAAGCTTGCCATTAGCAACAATAATCACCCGATCACATAAAGCCGCGACCTCTTGCATCACATGTGAAGAGAATAAAATACAGTGGCCCTTGGCTTTAAATTTCGCTAAATGATTGCGTAAAACCCGCGTGCTCATTACATCTAAGCCTCGTGTAGGTTCATCAAGCACAAAGTTTTGTGGTTGATGGACAAGTGATTGTGCCAAGGTTACTTTCATGCGTTGGCCTTGTGAAAAACCAACAGTTTTACGGTGCGCTAAGTCTTCCATATCTAAATCTTTGAGCACTTGTGCAATGGCTTGTTTTTTACTCGCCCCGCTCATGCCATGAATACTGGCAAAATAATCAATTTGTTCATAAGCCGTTAAACGTTCATATAAACCAAATTTATCTGGAAATATTCCCAGCTTAGCGCGTGCGGCCAAAGGATCCTCGGCAACGTTAATGCCATCAATGATGACATGCCCTTCATCGGCAGCGAGTAAGCCATAGAGAGTACGCAAGCAAGTAGTTTTACCGGCGCCATTAGGTCCTAAAATACCGGTAATTTCGCCATCTTTGGCGGTAAACGATAGTCCATCTAATGCTTTGACGGTATTTTTTTTATCTTTTTTATCAATAAAGCTTTTATGTAAGTTATTTACTTCAATCATTTCTTTTTCCTTCAAACATAGTTATTTCCATTTTGTGCTAACTCGCGCCATTAATCCCAACGAGTAGCGCTCTATTGAATTCCGTTAACACTGGTCATAAAGCTTTCTTGAGGAATATCCTTTAAACAAGACTCATCAAGTGCTTTTGGATCTTTACTGGTTAAAAATTCATTGACAATATCGCTAGCACAAGTGCTCATAGCGACAGTATGTGAAGCATTTTCAACAATAATGTGATGGCTATTAGGCAATGTTTTGGCTGAGAATTCGCCATTACTTGGTGGGGTTACTGGGTCTAGGTTACCTGATAAGATTAAGGTTGGAATATCGGCAGTAACACTTTGGTAAAAGTCTTCACTGGGGCGATATTCCGGGAAGAATGGACAAACCAACTCCCACGCTAGGTGACTATCTTTTCCATCAAAATTATTATTAGCATCTGCCGCTTTATCAGCAACAGACAGTCTTGGTATATCTTCATTACAAATAATATTGAACAGTAAACCGGTATACACCAGTTGCTCACCTTCAGTACGGGCCATCAAACCCGTCAACGGCTGATAATTACCAAGGAAGGCTTGATGAATAACCAATGGCACCATTGAGCGCCCTTCCATACCATAAAGCTGAAAACGTAAGTTACCGGTAAACTTAATATTATCAATTACTAGCTTTGTTGGTGTACCTAAACGCGGGTGTAAGATATCAATGCTAACCGGCTCTTTGGTTAAACGTGCTTTTACCGCTTGAAACTCTTGCGCTAAATTTGGAAAGGCTTTATGACAAGGCGCACTTTTTTTACAATTTTCAAGTAATAAGTTAAATGAACGAGCGCCACTTTGACCAAACAGACCAATAGGCACTTCAATCGGACCAACACTATCAAGTATCACAGTTTCTAACGAATCGGGGAACATGCGCATAAAGACTAATCCGGCGCGGGTGCCGTAAGAACCACCGTAAATATTTAACTTTTCATGACCTAAGGCTGCACGTATTGCATCAAAATCACGAATAGCATTTTCAGAGTTGTATTGGGTAACATCGCCTTTAAATTGACTCACACAATCTTTTACTTCTTGTGGGTCCAAGGCATCTGATAGCGTACTATAAACACTATCTACCGCTTCAAATTCACACGAAAGCGCACTGCTTTTTCCTGTACCACGTTGATCGACTAAAATAATATCGCGTGTCTTACGTACTTCGCTAAATACACGGTTAAGCACGGTTGCTAATTCAACGGCAGCTTGACCGGGTCCGCCCGCTAAAAACATTAACGGCGCTTTGTACTCACTATCATCAATGGCTGGCAATACGGCAAAATTAACCGCTATTTTATCGCCGTTTGGTTTTTGATAATTTTCAGGGACTTCAAGCTTGCCACATTTTACTTGTGAGCGTATTTCGCCTAAATGGCAATTCTCTAAGGTTAATTTATGATCATTTGCCCAACTCATTACTGATATTGACAACAACCCTAAAGTAAAAACTTTTTTCCATATTATTTTCCACATCGTTTTCATTCTATCTTTCCTTAATAAAGCGGTTGCACAGTTAGTCTTAGCGTTTACATATTTATTACAAATAAAAATAAAAATAAATAAAAAACATATAAACCATTGGTTTAATTGTTATTATTTTTAGTTTTAAAAATAACCCTGTCTCTATTACCATGCTGGGACTTGATTGGACTTGTGCTATTGAAATCCGACCAGTTGACAACAGAGCAGGTTAATAATGAAGCATTACACTGGTTTATTCATCGCCTAGGTAAAAAAGTGTAAATAGCCATTCCCAAACGCACGAATAAGCGATATGGTTTAGTCATAGTTTAATTATATTTGTATTGTATTGAGGGTATTGAGATGGACTTAAATCAATGGGTAGATGAATTGTTTGAAGTGTTTGATGAAGATAAAGACGGTGTAATCAATCGTACTGAGTTTGTCGAACTAATTGATGTTTTGCTGCAAGATAAAGGTATTCGCATGTGCGAAACCATTTTTAATAAATTTGATAAGAATCACAGTAATTCTATTTCTAAAGATGAACTCAAAGACATGGTGATTGAGTTAGCACTATAAGCTAACTGACCACTGCAAGGCTAAATATCCTTTAGCCTTAACTGGTGTTATCTTTTATTAGTTATGCTTTGCTTTGCAATAGAGCTCAGCGTACAATTGTACCCTGAAACTATTAAAGCAACTATTATGCCTGCCCAGAAAGATATATCTGCGACAATCTCTCAGCCCTCCTCCTACAGTCGAAGTGAAGAAAAATTCAATGCTATCAGTCATGGCATTGGCTTGTTACTTAGCGTTTTGGCACTATTTTTATTACTAAACAAAAGCCATGGCGAAATTAACCGGCTTGTTAGTTTCAGCATTTTCGCTACCAGTGGAATTTTGCTCTTCCTCGCATCAACCCTTTACCATAGTTTAACCAACGAACGTGCTAAAAAGGTATTTAAGCTGCTAGATCACTGCGCAATATATTTACTCATTGCTGGTACTTATACACCACTATTCGCGCTCACGTTAGCTGGACCGCTTGGATATACGCTACTGGCTTTTATTTGGCTATTTGCTTTTTTAGGCATACTTTTCAAAATAAAGTTTGGCAATAAATACAAAAAAATATCTCTGGCCACTTATGTAGCTATGGGCTTTATTTCGCTAAGCGTTCTAGGGGAGTTATATCAAGCATTGCCTGAAGAGGCGGTAAGTTTGTTAGCCTTGGGTGGGTTGATTTATTGTCTTGGCATATTTTTTTACGTCAAAAAAACAGTACCTTATACCCATGCTATTTGGCATCTGTTCGTTTTAGGTGGCGCCACTTGTCACTTTTTAATGATTTATTGGTATGTATAGCGAGTAAGGCTATTGTCGCGTGCCCCACCCTTGCGGAGCTAGTCGATAGCCTGAATAGTGACATTATTCTCCATTTGTATAACCGCTTTCTTCAAATAATTCCTGCTAATAAAAACATCATCCCCATCAAAACATAAACTTAAGCTGACTCTCTTTATTATCGCGCTTATTCAGGGCTATAAATGTGCAGTATTTTCATCGGTCCAATATTTAAGTCCTATACTTACATTCATAAATTTAACTGCATAAATTTAACTGCATAAATTTAACTGCATAAATTTAATTGCATAAATTTAATTGCATAAAATTTAGCCTAATAAAAATAATTTTTTTCACTGCGACGGAGCTGATATCACACCCGCTAATTTCCACTATAGATCTTTTATAAGGAATTAAAAGCATGAAGAGTTTATTACTATGCTTGGCATGCGCTGTTTTTACCGTCAATGCTGGCGATTACACTACGCAGTTTTTCGCCGCTTCGTATCATCCTACGACTGAAAAAGACCTCAATAAAAATCACTATTTATTGGGCGTTGAGTACATTGAAGATAACATTGGCTACAGCCTGAGTATATATAAAAACTCATTTTACCGAACAACCGTAATGTACACGCAATCCCTTTACATCGAAAATGATAGTAACAATTACAAGTTTTTTTTATCGGTGGGCGCCGCGACTGGTTACCAGGATACTGGAGCTGATTGCTTATTTGAACTGGGGAATATCTGTAGTGTTTTAGCGACAGGCGTTATTTTTACTACCTATGATATCAGGCCTAGAATTACTGTATTAGCTCAGGCCTTAGTCTTCAGCCTAGAATATAAGTGGTAATAATCTATGCTGACGGATTTTGGCTTTGAGTGCTCTCATGCCCCTGCATAGCGATTTTTACTGCGTCAAAAAAACAAAAAGCCGTAATCCTCTATGCTGAATAAAGAATACGGCTTCTTAATGGTTAACGCTGCCCCCTGAGGTTGTAGCCATTAACCTAGCTTATCTAAGTATAATTATGCATAACTATACATAACTCAGTAAAACTAAATAAGGTTATTAATCGCTACTTCTGGGTTAAGGTCGGCATCATAATCAATACCTTCAATACCAAAACCAAACAATTTTAAGAACTCTTGATGATAAGCAACATAATCGGTTAATTCATCAAGAGTGTCAGTATCTACCTTGTTCCAGATATCAGTAACACGTTGCTGAACACTGTCTTCTAATTCTTTATAGTTTTGACGGAAACGACCTTGCTCATCTAAACGTGGCGAATCACTGTATATGTTCTCTTTAAACAGGTTGGAAATTTGTTCGATACAACCTTCATAAGTACCATCAGCTTTCATCACTTTGAACATAGCTGAGATGTATAACGGCATAATTGGAATCGCTGAACTTGCTTGAGTAACCACGGCATTTAATGACGTAACGCGGGCTTGACCATTTAAGTCTGCCGTTGCGACATTAATCGCGGTTGCAGCTCGGTCTAAATCTTCTTTCGCTTTACCAATAGTCGCTTTACCGTAAATTGGCCAAGTTAACTCTTTACCAATATAAGTGTAAGCGACAGTTTTAACGCCTGAGGCTAATACACCGGCATCATTAAGCGCGTTCATCCATAATTCCCAATCAGCGCCGCCCATGACATCAATAGTCCCTTGAATTTCAGCATCATTTGCCGCTTCAACAGATATTTCATCAATAGTACGCTTTGAGGTATTAAGGTTCTTAGTGGTAACACTTTGACCAATTGGCTTTAACGTTGAAGAGTACACTTCACCCGTATCTGGATCAGTTCTGCGTGGTGATGCTAGTGAATAAACCACTAAATCAATTTTACCCATATCGGCTTTAATGGCTGCAATCGCTTTTGCTTTTATTTCATGCGAAAAAGCATCGCCATTAATGTTCTTAGCGTAAATGCCGGCGGCATCGGCGGCTTTTACGAAAGCGGCGGTATTGTACCAACCAGCAGAGCCTGTTTTTCTTTCTGTCGGTGGTTTTTCAAAGAATATACCTAAGGTTTTAGCATCATGACCAAAAGTAGCGGTGATACGTGAAGCTAAACCATAACCGGTAGAGGCGCCGATAACTAACACATTTTTAGGACCAGAAGTCGCTGATGTTTGTGCTTTCACATAAGTAATTTGCTCATTCACATGCGCTTCACAACCTACTGGGTGAGCGTTAGTACAGATAAAACCACGAATTTTTGGTTTGATAACCATAAGTAAACCTTTTTTATTTATATTAGTGACTCAGCTACCGTAATACCATTTACATAAATCATAGCTAAGATTTGAAAGAGACTTTCAATAATTTTGAGACATTGTACCTTGCCTTAAGCATAAAGAGGTACGACCAGACAATATCATAATTAAGAACGTTATTTTCCGCCACCTAAACAGTTCGGTGAGCTAGGCGTATTATTAGCATACTGCTCTTGCCATTGTGATTCTGTATAGGTGTGTAAAGCAAGCGCATGAATTTTTTCAGCAAGCTCTTCGACAAGAACTGCGTTGACTAAACGATGGCGCTTAATTAAGCGTTCATTGTCAAAAGCTTTAGCAACAATAATCACTTTAAAATGTGACTCACTGCCCGGAGGAACATTATGGTTATTGCTCTCATTAATAACCTCTAAGTGTGAAGGCTCAAATGCATCAAGCAGTTTTTGTTCAATAACAGAAGCAACAGTCATTATATTCTCGCTGAATTTTAAAGGGTAAGCACCGAAGTCATAGGCACTAAAAGTGGCAAATATTTTAGCTGATTTAAGTGGATAGACCAACAATATGTTGTGAATTATGACACAATAGCCGACAAATTTTTACTGACCTTTTAGCCAATTTTTATGATCAGCCCTTTTATTGTTAATGATAAGAACTTATTTCTAAGCCGTTTCCCTGCTGCGCAAGTAAACCGCAGTTTACAAGCATGGGACTCAGCCGATGAGTACCTATTAAACCATATTAATGAACAAGGTTTAGTTAACGCTAACACTAAGGTGGCTATTTTTAATGATGCCTTCGGCGCATTGGCTACCAATTTCTGCCATTCAGCCAGTGAAAATCCAACCGTACTTTGCATCAATGATTCCTATATTAGTAGCCAAGGCATCAGCTACAACATTGAACAAAATTATTTAGATGATAGTAAAATTGAGCAACTTAACTCGCTTGATAGCTTGCCTAATGACATTGATATCATTTTATACAAAATTCCTAAAAGCAAATCGTTACTTATCGAACAGCTTATTCAAATCAAAAAATCGGTGAGTGATACCTGTATTTTTATCGCTGCTGATCGTGCAAAAGAAATTCACAGCGCGACCCTAAAAGTGTTTGAAAAACATTTAGGCAGCACTAAAACATCATTGGCAGTAAAAAAAGCCCGTTTAGTATTTTGTCAGTTTGATAATAAGCAAGTACATCAGTCGCCTTTCCCAACGGTGTGGTCGCTAGCACATAAATCTACTAATGACTCGCCATCGCGTGAGTTCACCATAAGCAACCATGCCAATGTCTATGCCCGAGAAAAGTTAGATATTGGCGCCCGCTATTTTATTGAGAATTTACCTAACGTTGCTGCTAACAGCAAAGTAATCGACTTAGGTTGTGGTAACGGTGTTATTGGCCTGACCGTCTTAGCCAATCAACCTGAAGCGCAGGTGCAGTTTATTGATGAGTCACCAATGGCAATAGCTTCTGCTGAGCAGAATATAAAAACAAACCTACCTGAATCCCTGGAGAATTGTCAGTTTACCCTTAACGATTCTTTAACCGATATTGAAGGTGGTAGTGTTGATTTAATTTTATGTAACCCTCCTTTTCATCAAAATACTGCAACAACCGATCATATCGCTTGGCAAATGTTTAAAGACAGTCATCGGGTATTAAAAAAAGGCGGGGAGCTACGCATTATTGGAAACCAACAATTAGCATATCATATTAAATTACAACGCCTTTTTGGCAACGAAACGCTAATAGCCAGCAACAATAAATTTGTTACTCAATCTGCCATTAAAAAATAAAAGATAATTAACGTTATGCCATTGATCAGTTTTAAATTTGTCGCTCTCGCCTTTTTATTGGTGAGTATTTTTAGTTGTGGTACTACCCCGACACATTTAATTGTATCGCCACAGGTATATCTTGCGCCTTCAAACCTACTTGCTAATAAAGTAGTAGATATAACCGTTGTTGATATGCGTACCAGTACACACATCATCCAAATTCTAGAAAAGGACGAAGCCGCGGTCATTCTTTCTGCCGAGCTGCGCCTTGAAGATACCATCCAAGACTTATTAGTTAGCCACTGGCAACGACAAGGCCTAGTCTTTACTAACCCCACTGAAAACAATATGGTGGTAACCATAGAAAAAGCGATCATCAGTGTTGAGCAAGAAAGTGTAACTTATACCACCCAAAGTGAAATCATAATTAAAGTCACCATTGATAATGATAAACAAACGCTGACCAGTAGCTTTAAAAAAAGAGCCTACAGTGATGGTGCTCTGCAAGCTGATATTGCCGTGTTAGAGCGAGAATTCAATCAGCACTTAAGCGCCCTGCTTAAACAAATACTAATCAGTAAAGATATTGAAAAATTTTTATGATTGCAAAGACGTTAATTAATTTTCACTTTCACAAGTAAGGCTAGGTAATTTTGAAAAAAATTTTTCACTATATTATGGCGAGCATTTTACTCGTTAGTAGCACTTTCAGTAGCGCTGTTGATCCGACTAACCTTTACCCAAAAGTAAAATTTGTTACCTCCATGGGTGTCATTATTGTTGAACTTGATAGAGTAAAAGCCCCGGTAACCGTGGATAACTTTCTAGAATATGTGGTGAAAGGTGAGTATAACAACACCATTTTCCACCGGGTTATTGAAGACTTTATTGTTCAAGGCGGTGGTTATGACGCTAAGTTTACCGCGAGAAAATTAGGTAAAAGTATCTTTAATGAATCAGGTAATGGTTTAAAAAATGAAATAGGCACCATTGCCATGGCAAAAGAAAGCCGTCCGCATACCGCCAATCGACAGTTCTTTTTTAATATGGCTGACAACACTACTTTAGATCCCGGTAGAAGATGGGGTTACGCCGTTTTTGGTGCCATCGTTGAAGGTGAAGAGGTACTAGCCGCCATAGCTAAAGTACCAACCGATTATAACGAGAGCATGGCTTGGAATGATGTCCCGGTAAAACCTGTCACCTTGATTAGCGCAACATTATTACCTGCAGGCGAGTAAGGAATAAGTATCTTCGCCCCGAACGTTTACAAAATAACAACAAATATTACCTAATATTTTTTGACAAAAAACCAATTATCACCGATAAATAAGTAAGTAAGTAAGCGCACATTCAACCATAAAAATAACAATAAAAAGTGAATAAAGCGCTAACGCCTGTCAGTGAGAATCATAACTTCTCATTAAGCACCGTCATATTGAGTGTAAAGTAGTATGCAGGCATTAAGGGGACATTATGATAATTGAGCAATTTATCGATCAAAAAATATTGCAAATGAATAGCTATGTAAGCGCTGTTATTGCACAAGAACTCCATTATACAGAACTCGATGGTTTCATTTCAGATACTATGTCTGAATGGACTTTACTCCGTGTGGTAGATGAAACGCCGCATAGCGCTAAAGAACGTGTGTTTTGGCACTTGATGCACGAAGTTAGCCTGCATGGCGCTCAAGCCCTAAGCCAAGATTTATTTTTTAAGAGTGAAATGAGTACCTGTTTAGACTTTTTCAACGGCTCAGGTAGCTACCCTATCGATTGTATCGGCTGGCGACCAATAGCATAACTAAAGCGAGTCGTGATTAAAAAGCCAGTCAAATACCATATGCCCCTTCTGCAAGTCGCAAGCCTCTGATAGACTTAAAAGTATTCCCTTTTATCACCTTGAATGACTTGTTAATGCCAACAACCACCCTAGCGAAGACTAGCTCTTTTAAAGAAGCCATTTTAAATAAGCGTATGCTTATTTGTATTTTCACCGGTTTTAGCTCTGGTTTGCCGCTCTTTGTCTTGTATCAGCTAGTACCGGGTTGGTTACGATCTGAAGGCGTAAGCCTTGCTGAGATTGGCTTATTCTCCTTAATTGGCATCCCTTATGTCTGGAAATTTATCTGGTCGCCCTTGATGGATCGCTACTCCCTAGGGCTACTCGGCCGACGCCGTAGTTGGATGCTAGCAACACAGTTGCTGCTTTTAGGCTCGATTGCTGGCTTTGGTTTTGTAAATCCTATTATGGACATCTGGTCGGTTGCTTATTTAGCTGCCGCGGTCGCTTTTTTCAGTGCCAGTCAAGATATAGTACTAGACGCTTACCGACGAGAATTATTACCTGATAATGAATTGGGGTTAGGTAATTCAATCCATGTACAAGCTTACCGACTTTCAGGGCTAGTACCTGGCTCTCTTGGTTTTATTTTGGCCGATCATATGAGTTGGCAATCTGTTTTCATGATAGTGGCGGCTTTCATGTTGTTAGGGGTATTGTTAACCTTGTTCATTAAAGAACTCGAGTCTGAACATGGCGCACCCAAATCGTTAAAAGATGCAGTTGTGTTACCCTTTAAAGACTTTATTCAAAGCAAAGGTCTTAAGTCTGCAGCTTATACGTTATCTTTCCTGGTACTTTATAAGTTAGGGGACAATATGGCGACAGCATTACAAACACCATTCTTCATTGATATGGGTTTTAGCATGACTGAAATAGGCGTTGTCGCCAAAACAGCCTCATTAATTGCCATGACTATAGGTATTGTTATTGGCGGTTTAGTGATGGTAAAACTCAGTATCAACCGAGCGTTGTGGTTATTTGGTATTGTACAAATTCTCAGTATTTTAGGCTTTGCTGCCCTCGCTGAAATAGGACATAACACCTATGCTTTAGCTATAGCGATGGGATTTGAATATTTAGGTGTTGGCTTAGGAACTGCAGCCATGACCGCTTTTATTGCCAAAACAACTAACCCTGCTTTTGCGGCAACCCAAATTGCTTTATTTACTGCCTTGGCGGTAGTGCCTCGTACTTTTGCTAATGCCACCACCGGAGTTATTGTTGAACAAATAGGTTGGACTAACTTTTATTTCTTATGCACAGCCCTAGCCGTACCTGGTATGTTGATGTTATTTAAAGTTGCCCCTTGGAATGAAACTTCACCTAACTCGAGTAAAAATTAATTAAACTATTACAAATAAACTTAACGATGAAGTCAGTGAAAACAACCGCTATAGAAGTGTTTATTAAACCAAGCTGAGGCTATTTATATGATTAAATTTTTTTTCTTACTCCCTATTATTATGTGTGCAATATGGGCATGGTATTTAGATGCTCGCGGCTATAACTTAAAGCAAGGCGTCAAAGGCTTTACCTACATTATTGCCTTCAACAGTATTATTATTGGCTTTTTTGTGATGATGATTTGGGTCACCCATTAACTTAACCGGTACCGTGAAAATATTTATGCGAGCAATATCGATAAACAGTGTCGTTGCAACCAGGGGTTGGAAGACCTGACTTTAATTACACATCAGCCGATTGGCCTTACGTTCAAGATGAAGTGTGTCAGCTATTAGTAATTGATGAGGTTAGTTTAAACGCCTTGCTTACCGAGTTCACTGAGCGTCAGTGAATATTAATTGTCTAGCTAAAGCTGCTACTTGAGCGCCCTTACATAGTAATAATGTGGTAATAATATGCTAATAATCAGGTAAACGTTAAGATAAACCGTTGGTAAATTGACCCCAAGAAAGTAACAACACTCAAAAATAATCTAAAACCCTCTAAACCATACCCGCCATTTTATTTTGACCTTACTTTGAACGCCTTGCTTACCGAGTTCACTGAGCGTGGTTTACATAAAGGTGCTAATAATCAGGTAAACGTTAAGATAAGCCGTTGGTAAATTGACCCCAAGAAAGTAACAACACTCAAAAACAATCTAAAACCCTCTAAACCATACCCGCCATTTCATTTTGACCTTACTTTGAACGCCTTGCTTACCGAGTTCACTGAGCGTCAGTGAATATTAATTGTCTAGCTAAAGGTGCTACTTGATCGCCTTTACATAGTAATAATATGGTAATAATCCGGTAAACGTTAAGATAAGCCGTTGGTAAATTGCCCCCATGAAAGTAACATCACTCTAAAATCCTCTAAACCACAACCCGCCATTTCATTTTGATCCAGGTGGATATGCTCATCCGTTAACATCTCAGGTAAGCCTTCGCCACTACCATTGAGTGAACCATTCAGACTGACGTTAGTTTGAATCGAGATATCTTCACGGTTTAGGGTAATAGAGTACTCGCTACCCGTAATGAGTATCTCACTTGCCTGGCCTTTGTCGATATTGTCGATGGCCGTTAGCAGTTCGGTAAGTTTAGTAACGTTATGTCCTAATTCAACTTCCATCCATGGACCTATCACTTCATGCTCTAGTGAGAAGAGCGCTCGGGCTTCGCCTGTTACGGCATCGTGTACAAATTCATATTCCATAGCCTTTCCTATCTTGTGCGGCATAAAAGGGCATACTTTAAGTGTAGCAAAGCTTTGCCGATGTCTAGCAATTGTGTGAAATTATTACTGCGCTTGCCACTGACAAGTGAGTAAGACATTGTTAGTAACTAAGTTATCTGTTTGCTTCAAAAAAACCTGACCGATAAAATCATCATTTTTAGTAATAATACCAACACCTTTAGGTGTACCTGTCATAACAATATCGCCATCTTCAAGGGTAACAAATGATTGTAATGCTGTTAATATTTCATCAGGTTTTACCATCATCAACGTCACCCCGCCTCGTTGTTTGAGTCTGTCATTAATAGTCATCGATAAATTTAGCTGGTGAATTTCATCTTGCGCAATGCTAACAAAGTCACTAAAAACAGCAGAACCATCAAACGCCTTAGCACGTTCCCATGGCAGGCCTTTAGCTTTTAATTTAGCCTGCACCTCACGTTTCGTTAAATCTAAACCAAGCGCAACCGCAGTAAACTGGCCACCTTGATAAAGAAAACTTAACTCGGCTTCATAATGTAAAATATCATCATTATGCTTAGCGTTAAGCGTGGTGCTAATGGCCGAATTAGGCTTAAAAAACACCACCATTTCATCCGGCATCTCATTAGCAAGCTCTTTAATATGATCGACATAATTACGACCGATACAAACTATTTTTGATGGGGTTATCTGCTGTGCTGATATACCAGCTGAAACTAAGGTAACTGTATTCATAAAGTGCTATTGACCTACATAGTATTGATAGCGGGCATAATAATCAGTTACTTGTAGTGGGACAAGGGGATTTTATCTCTAATGTTAAAATATAAAGCCATGTATTTCATCTCACTAGCAAAAATCATACAACTCCCGATAAAATAAATATCGTCAAAGCACGCTATAAAATAGCATTAGCTATCACCAACAACGTTGACAGCCTCCCTAACACTCGTAACAGCAGATATTCTCACCAGTGCTACAGTTTGATTACCAGTTATTACCATTGATAACAGTTCTGGTCTGACCTTTGAGGTAGGCTCATTACTTTAAAATTATAAGAAATGGTCCAAAAATTATGACATTCAAGAAATCCTTATTAGCGCTATCGTTAACCTGCTCATCATTTTACAGTGTTGGTGCTGCCTTTCAGTTAGCTGAGCACAGCGCTGCTGGTTTAGGTAGAGCTTTCGCTGGTGAAGCCGCCATTGCTGACGATGCTTCTGTTGTGGCCCGTAACCCTGCCCTTATGGCACAGTTCGATACCATGGAATTCTCAGTTACGGGTACTTATGTTATGCCTGATGTTAGCTTAACCGGTATTGATGCACCTGGAGATATCCCAGCTTCAGCGCTAGATGATAACAGTATTGCGCCCAGTGCTTTTATTCCTGCCATGTATTTAGTTATGCCATTAAATGACAAGTTTGCCCTTGGTTTTGCTACTTTCTCAAACTTTGGTTTAGCGACTGAATTTGATGACGATTATGCGGCGGGCTCACTAGCGGGTGAAACCTCCGTCACTACCGTTAATTTTAATACCAGCCTTTCTTATAAAGTAAATGACCAGTTTGTAATCGGTGGTGGTTTAAATGTTATTTATGCCGATGCATCATTGGTACGTAATGCTGGTCAAAACCCTTACGATATACCTGCTCAAGCCGAAATAGCAAACTTAGCTGGAGATGACATTGCTTATGGTTGGAACATGGGTTTATCGTATGACTTTAATGAAAACCACCGCTTAGGTTTTAGCTACCGCAGTGAAGTAAAACTAGAGCTTGAAGGTGATTATAGTAATGACCACGTTTTAGGCGGACAAGTAGTTCCTGGCACTATGGATATTAGCTTACCTGCGATTATGGAATTTTCAGGCCTTCATCAAGTCAGTGAGAAAACCTCAATACATTATTCTGCATTGTGGACGGGCTGGAGTAGTTTTGATGAACTAGCTGCCTATGCTGAAGGTGTAGAGGGTCCTGCTTTTGAAAAGGAAGAGAATTTTTCTGACTCAATGCGTTATGCCCTAGGTGCCACCTACCAACTTAGCAGTAAAGTAACGCTAAGAACGGGTATCGCTTATGACGAATCTCCTGCCGATGCCGATCATCGCTCTATCTCAATCCCTGATACTAACCGTGTCTGGTTAAGTGGTGGTGTAAATTACACTTTTGATAATAACTCTTCTATCGATTTCGGTGTAAGTATTGTTCAAGGTGAAACGCAGACCTTCACTGAAACTGATGATTTTGATCAACAGTGGGAATTTGAATCAACAGGCGATGCTTATCTCGTTTCAGTACAATACAATCACGTTTTCTAAAGTGATGTATTGCGGCTAGTAGGCTATGTTCATTGATAGTGAATAGTGTTTAAGAAAGTCCTCCCCGTTTGGTGAGGACTTTTTTTGCATTTGTATTATTGGCTAAGCTCAGCGAGTTGTGCTTTAACCGGCTTAACCTTAACGGTTAATTTTTACAATTAAGGCTATAGGGTTACTCTTTTACCGCTAAAAGTTGACGAATAGATTGAGTGATTTCTTCAATTCTATTCACATTCACTGGTGCAATAAAAATAGTATCATCGCCAGCAAGTGTCCCTAAGATTCCCGCAGACTCGCCCATACTATCTAACATACGAGAAATTAATGGCGCCGCACCAATGCCCGTTTTTAAGATAATCTGCATATTATTATGCTTTACACTCAACACCACAGATTCTATTGACTGCTTAGACTTAGGTACCGCTAATTCATCAGGCAAAATATAAATCATCTCATTATTAGTGTTACGTGTTTTAACGGCACCAAGCTTAGATAATAAACGAGAAATTTTTGCTTGTGACATATCCTTAAAGCCCTGCTCAGCAAGTGCTGTTGCCAGTTGACCTTGAGAGCCATAACATTGCTCTTTTAGTAATTTTTTAAAGGCATGAACTAATAAGGATTCTTTTTCTTTGCGAGTGCTAGTCATTTAGCTTCTTCATATAATTAATGGTTATATATGAATTCTACACTATATGCCCGTCGTAAAGTGAATATTTATTCACTTCTAGTGCTTTATTTTAAGATGAAATAACCGCCAAATGATTATCCCAACGCAGATGATTAAATCTCTCCTGTTGTACTCTATGGCCGCTGACTATCTGCTCAATTCTCAAATTCCATAACAAAATCAACCTTTATCAAGTTAGCAAGCCATAGCAAGCCATCTTTTACACATTTTTAACTATTATTTCGGCTGATTTTTTGACTCTCCCCCGGTACTAGCGCAAAATCCGCAAGTGTTAATAAATCGTAACTCAGCCCTAGGCGAGCTATGACTAATAGATAACTAAAAAAACAACTAAAACATAATCCAGAAAATTATTGTTAGGGAACTTATGAAAAAGCTTAAACAACTACTTACCTTGAAAGTAATGTTGCCAGTGCTAGCGCTTACTAGCACGGCGGTATTAGCCGATGAAGGTATGTGGCAACCAAACCAATTACCAACAATCGCCAAAGAATTAACCAAAGCCGGTTTAAAATTAAATCCAAATGATTTAACCGATCTAACAGGCTTCCCTATGGGCGCCATTGTTAGCCTTGGTGGCTGTACGGCTTCATTTGTTTCTGATCAAGGCTTGGTGGCAACTAACCATCATTGTGTTTATGGTTCAGTTCAATACAACTCAACCGCAGAAAACAACTTACTTAAAAATGGTTTTTTAGCTAAAAATTTCGCGGAAGAATTACCGGCAACACCCGGTAGTCGCATTTATGTAACCGAAGAAATTACCGAAGTCACTAAACTGGTAAAGTCAGGCGTCTCTGAGAAAATGTCAGGTAGTGATCGTTATAAAGCTGTTGATACTAATTCAAAAAAATTAGTCGCTGAATGTGAAAATGATGATAGATACCGCTGTAGCGTGGTTAACTTTCACGGTGGTTTAGAGTATTACTTATTCAAACAACTGACGATTCGTGATGTGCGTTTAGTACACGCGCCAGCAAGCAGCATTGGTAAATACGGCGGCGATATCGATAACTGGATGTGGCCACGTCACACCGGTGATTACGGTTTTTATCGCGCCTATGTTGGCAAAGATGGCCAACCTGCTGATTTTCATAAAGACAATGTGCCATACCTGCCTAAGCATCACTTAAAAGTAAATAAAAGCAGTGTAGATGACGGTGATTACATCATGGTGCTTGGCTATCCAGGCAGAACTAACCGCTACCGCACAGCCTATGAAGTGGAAAATACTTTCTCTTGGACTTATCCAAATGCTAAAGCTTACCGTGAAGAGATCATTGATTTAATTCATACCCATTCAGCCGTTGGCAGTGAAGCGCGTATTAAATACGAAAGCACATTAGCAGGTCTTGCTAATTACGCGAAAAACTATGGTTCTATGATCCACAGTTACAACAAGGGTACTTTCTTACAACGTAAGCAAGAACTTGAAACAAACTTAACTACCTGGTTAAACAGCAGTTCAAAGCGTAAAGCCCAATATGGTGCAGCGTTATCTGGTTTAGATAAGTTAGTTAAACAAGATGACCAGCAACAAGCGCGTGATTTAATTTTAGGCTACATGCGTTACAGCAAAATGTTATCTACGGCGAAATCACTGCACCGTTTGGCTATTGAAAACACTAAGCCAAATATTGAACGTGAACGTGGTTATCAAGAACGTGATATCGCTCGTTTTGAACAAGGTATGAAGTCTGTTGATCGTCGTTATGACGAGAAAATTGATAAAGAAATTCTTGTTGCGATGTTAAGACACTACGTTGCTTTACCTAAAGATGAACGCATCAAGTCATTTGATAAATTCTTTGGCTTAACGAATAGCACAGCTAAAAACTTTAACGAGCAGAAGTTACGTAAACAGTTAACAAAAATGTACAAAAACACCACGCTTAATTCACAAGAGCAACGTTTAGCCTTGATGACTAAATCTGTCAGTGATTTTAACAACAGCAAAGACCCGTTTATTCAATTAGCCGTTGCTAGCTTTAACGAGCGTAAAGCGATTGAAGATAAGTCAAAAGAACTAGCCGGTAATATCCAAGCATTCCGCCCTAAATACATGGCAGCGCTTATTGCTTATTTCAACGATAATAACTTACCGGTATATGCCGATGCTAACAGCACTTTGCGTATTACTTACGGTAATGTAAAAGGTTATTCGCCTCAAGATGGTTTAACGGCTACGCCTTACACTACGCTTGAAGGTATTGTTGCTAAAGATACCGGTGTTGCACCGTTTGATGCCCCGCAAAAGCAATTAGATTTAATTAATAAAAAGCAGTACGGCGAATACGCAAAAAAATCGCTTGGCTCAGTACCGGTAAACTACTTAGGTACGCTTGATATTACCGGTGGTAACTCAGGCTCACCGACGCTAAATGACAAAGCAGAATTTGTTGGTTTAGTGTTTGATGGTGTTTATGAAAGCATCATTGGTGATTGGGATTACGATACTAAATTGAATCGCTCAATTCACGTTGATGTGCGTTATATGCTTTGGGTTATGGAGCACGTAGATGGCGCCACTAACTTAATTGAAGAAATGGATATTGTTGAGTAAATAAAACTTAACAACCATTCAAATACTAACAACCCGACCTTGTGTCGGGTTTTTATTTTTGTGAGGAAGAATATTCGCGTCACTTCTTATAACAACTAAGTAAATTACACAAATTTAAAATTCATCCCAACACATTTTTTAACCGTCGCTCTTGAAACAAAAACTAATGACCATATTAACTAGCTAAGGCCGTCATTTATTTTAAATGACAAATGGCGTTTGGATTGAAAAGATAAGGGAGGGAGCAATGCAAAACGGTTTGATACAGTTTTTGATAAAGTTTTTACTGCTACTTTGCGCTTCCCTGTCCGTACATTCAGCTCTGGCATTGCCTTTATCTTCGGTATTAGCAAGCAACTACCATGCGGCCACAGATAGTGTTGACCTAGCAGAACAGTTCAACACTAGCACAGTGCTTAACGACTTAGCTTATCAGCCAAGTGTCCAATCAAAACTGCAAAAAAGTCTACTGACATTATTACAACAAGAGCATAACTACCGCCTAAATACTGCACTTTTTCTTGCTGCAATGTTTGCAGCTGATATCGATATTGCCCAAGTCAATGTACAAACACTTATTCGCTTGGCTTATCAAGAACAACTCATCACTCACACTTACATCCAAGGCAGACAAAACGCTTTGTATACTCAAAAATCTTGTTATCAGGCAAAGTTACAATACCAGCAAAACCTTTCTTAATTTAACTTTTATGCTATCGCCATATCTCTTGGTTATAGAAAATAATTAACTGTTTATTTTAGGAAAACCCATGGAAAACTTATTTTATTTGATGCTGGCCCCGTGGCTATTTTTTGTGGTATTGGCGATTACTGCCTGTTGGTTATTAAAGCTAGCCAAAAAACGTAAAGGCATAGCTTTTGCTTTTGGTGTGTTTGTGCAGATGTTCACCCCTGATCCTATGGTCGAACAAACCATAAAAATGGTGCAAGTGGATAAACGTATAGTTAAAGAAAAAAAGACTCAAGCCAATGGTGATAAAATCAAGTCTTAGTTACTGGATATGCCATCCTATATAGTTAATAAACACTTTAAATCCACTTTTGCGCTGATGAAGGCACAGTCTTTTCGCTAATAGTCTCGCCGGTATGTGCGGTGCTTGCTGGCTCGACCATTAAAAAATGCGTATCAGCTAGCGCTTTAGGACAATGTTCAACGCCCTTAGGCACAACATACATTTCCCCTGGATTGAGCACGATATCACCCGATTTTAATTGCAAAGTTAATTGGCCTTTAAAAACGATAAACAGTTCATCTTCATTATCATGTTTATGCCAAACCAGTTCACCCTCACCTTTTGCTATTTTGACTAACTGGCCATTACTTTCGGCAATGACTTTAGGTGACCAATGCTCATCAAATAGTGAGAATTTCTCATTGAGATTAATTTTATCTTTCATGCTTTTTCTTTTTCTTTTTAGTTTTAGTTTTAGTTTTAGTTTTAAGTATGATAATAATTTACAGCTAACCTTGATTCGAATGGTTTCGACTAATGATTAAACCAATAGCGATCAGTAACGCCGATAGAATAAGAAATATACCTACAGCTATAAAATCTCTTTTTACTAGGTTATATACCACAACTAAAGACATTACTATCGACGCCCAATAATAAGTCTTCGCTGTTATTAATAACTTCCCCATGCACCTTCCTTGAATTAATTTACTGTAATCCCTTTTTACCAAATCCGAAAAGATAGCAATATATTCAAGTAACTATAGCTAACGTTTTATCAAGCGCGAATTTCGAGTCACTTTACATCTGGATATTTTACGACTTTAGACTTTGCTGTAAGGACTGCTTTAACGTAAGCGTATTAGCAAAGGCGCTACTATCTGCTATTGAGGCCAGTGAGTCTTGGCTCGGTAAACAATCGTCTCTAATAAACTCTAAAATACTCGGCTCCGGCGGACAAAAAAGTATATCGAGCGCCAAACGATCCATGCCATACAAACCACGATGGATCATATTGGCAGAAAAGATCAATAAATCACCTGCGCCTAGCTTGATGATTTTTCCCTGGCTAAGTGCTTGATTGTTTTTATGGCCATGCTGCTCTAATCTTACCTCAAGCTCTTCCTTAGTATCCCAACGTTTATGGGTGCCAGGCACCAATTCAACACCCGGTTCATCTGCTAGTGCCAGACGAAAATGAAAGACATCAAATGCCGTTAGCGCTGCTTTTTGTTGCTCAACAGATAAATGATATTGTGGGTCTCGATGCCAATAATTATTTTGTTGTTCATTGACGGGATTAAAAAAAAGCTGGGTATTGATAAAACAAGGCTGAGTAGGTATTAATTTATGGACCAGGCTCATGACTTTAGTTGAGCCGATAAAATTAAATAGTTGCGCTCGTTGCTGATTAGTTAAAAATTCATTACTGGTCAGGTAAGCAGAGTTAACCGCTTGTTTAGCATAAAAATCAGCGTTCTCTTGTTGCCATAATTGATGAAATTCAGTGACTATGGTGCGCAGCTCACGTACTTCCTTATCACTAAGAAAGTTTCGAATAAGTACATAACCTTTTTTATTATAATATTCTATCATCAGGCCCTTACCTGTTGTTAATTTTACTTATCCAATGCTGACTAACTCGGCATTGCTATTGAGAATTTTCTTCTCACCGATATAGCTTTGATAAAACTCAACATGGGCGGCTTTAGAGAAAGTATCTTCTCTTAGTTCATATTGTGAAATCCACTCGATAAGCATGGTTAAGTTAGCATCTTGGGCAGATTTAGACTCATATTTGTGCGGCTCCCAAGCACGATTATTGGCATTGGCAATACAATCATCAATCGATAAATTCATAAAGATTATTGCTGATGAGTTTGCCTGAGCAATACCTAAGAGGTCACTATAACAGCCTTCTATTACCCAACTGTTATGCTGATGCATAAATTGCTCTATCGCTAGCGCACTTTCAGCGAGAGGCATTCTTATTGGCGGATTTGTTGCTTGCCACGCCAACAAATCAAGATCTAAATGGGCGAGGTTTTCGGTCTTGGCCAATTGTTTAGCCAGGGTAGATTTACCACTGGCCGAGTTACCAAAAATAAGTAATTTTTTCAATATTCATCCTTATCCTTGCTATGAATATCTACTTAGCAAAGATTTAAAAGTTTAACTAACCTGAGCTCTGGATAATGAGTACTTGATGTTTAAGAAAAAACAACAACTTAGATTGTTAAGAACAAAATTTATAAGATTAAGTAGCTATATATTCTATCAATGTTCCAATTTATTTGATTATCAAGGCAAAACGTTTATGAATAACGGGTTATTTATCGACGTTTTAACGCTGAGAATCGGATAAAGGGGGATAATGAGTAAGTGCTGCTTATCCAGAGTTCAGGTTAACTAATAATTTGCCGTTAAATTTATAGCTAAATTTTCTCAAATAACATCACAAAACGATCAGTCTTACGGCGAAGTTCGGGGACAAATACTAACTTGCTATGATCATCAGCATTGTTCGTCAGTATTTTAGACGTTTTAACTAATTTAAAGCCGCGCTTTTCTAAATCCGCCTTAACAAAGGCACTGTCAATTCTGTGCAGCGATTTCACATCACGAATGCCACTGTTCTCTGCGGCAGCATGATCTATAACGAGCAATTTTCCACCCGGCTTTAATGATTTAAGTAACTGAGGCATCACCACATCAGCGGTAAAGTTCCAGCCATCATCTTGGAAAAACATATCGTGAAAACCTAACACTAAAAAAGCACTATCGTATTTATTCTCGCCAAGTTTTAGGTCTTCTGCTTCGCTCAGTAGGTAGTTAACATTTTTCAATCTGTCATCTGCAAGCCTAACTTTAAGCGCTTTTTCGGCATACTTCAGATAAGCCTTGGGGATTTGTAGGGTGACTTCACCTTTTTCACCAACGACACGAGATAATAATTCCGAGTAATAACCGCCGCCGGCTAATAAATCAAGCACCGTATCACCTTTTTTAACGCCCGAAAATTCGATAACTTGTGCCGGTTTTCGGCCAGAATCTTGCTGGATATCGTTATCACTTCGTCCGGATAAGTCGAGTGAACAGGCCAATAGCGGAGCACTAAAAGCAAATAAACTTAACGTTGCAAGTGCTGAGAATTTGGCAGTAAACTTACTTTGAATTGTCTTCATTATTATTTTTATCCCTGACTGTCGTTAATAAAATATACAGCGCGTAACTCATCTTTAGTGATTACAGCGCACTATAGCAGTTTATAACAGCGTTTTATTTCAGCAATAAATAACTTGTTTCAAAATATGTAACAACTCTGTAAAAACCTAAAATAGCTTTTTGAGTAACTTTGCTTATCAAGAATTGAGGGTAAATAGAAAACTTTAGTGCAAGTGGGTAGGAGTGATGACTTCTACTCTATTTCGCCCTTTTTCCTTGGCTTGATACATAGCCTTATCGGCATCATTAATTAATTGCTCTAAGTTTTTATGTCGAGCGGTAAGCATGCTCACCCCAATACTTAAGGTTACACAAACCTCTTTGCCTTCAATTGCCAAGCAATGTTTCGCTAACGAAAGTTGAATACGGTTAGCGGTCTCAACACCACCAGCAATATCACAATGAGGTAAAACTATGATAAATTCCTCACCGCCATATCGGGCTAAAAAATCAATATCTCGTATCTCTTGGCCACATATATTACAAATATGTATCAACAATTCATCACCAAATAAGTGACCAAATTCATCATTGACGTTTTTAAATAAATCACAATCGAGTAAAAGTAGCGTCAGATTGTTTTTATTTCTCACTGCCCGAGAGTATTCCATTTCCCCACGTTCAAACAGCGCTCTGCGATTGGCAACCTTAGTCAAGGGATCCGTATTAGAGAGCCGTTCCAAAACATGGGTTCGTTCTTCAACTACCTTCTTCATCACGCCTAAAGAAACCGTCGTTTCACTTAATTTTTCATTCATGACATTAAAAGCTTTGGCAATACTATCAAACTCTTGAGAGTGATAAGAAAGCTTTATTTTTTCAAAATGACCACTGTGATTTTGCTTAAAAGCACGTTTTACTTCATCAAAGGATTTTCTCACTATGTGCGTTAACGTAATGGCGCCCAACAACAGCGCGACCATACTGGCGGCAGAAACTGAAATAATAAATAAAGCTTGTTGTTTTATAGTCTGGTAAATGTCTTCATGGGCAATAGCCGATAACTGTAATGAATCAGAGCGAATAGCTTCTAGTTGCGTCATCAACCTTGCTTTTAAATAAATTTTTATCGATGTATTGGCATTTTTTAACTTGTTCTTAGTAATTTGTGCAAATAAACGTTTTAAGATTTCATTTTCACTCTTGATACTATGCTGAATGATTTGTTGTTGCGGCGGTAATTGCGGTGAGGACTTAAGCAAACTGCTCAGTTTATGCTGTAAAACTTGCCAATTACTGACGCTATAGTGACTTGCGTATATATTATCGCTAACAACTAATTGCTTGAGCGCATTTGTTTGGTTGGCAAGTTGTTGGGCATAGTTATCTCGACTAAAAGCAAGCTCCACTGCTTGTGATGTCCATATAACACTACTAAGTAAAATAACAAATAATAAACAGCTACTTAGAGTGAAAAAATAGATGCGTTGCGACAGACTTACCTTCATATTCACTTCCTCTTACAAGGGGATATTTACCGCTTCTGGCATTACCTGCAACATCGCTCTGCTATCAATGAAGTTCTCAACGTGAGGCATTTCAGTAAAATGACTCATGTGAGTATCAATCGCCCAAATGGCCTGAGATTTTATGCTTAAAATTAAGGACTGGTTTAATCCTAGTTTAAAAATGTAATCTGGCCACACCCAGTCAATAAATTCGGCAGAAAGCTGTAGTTCATTAATGACTATTTGTTTAGCTTTAGCCGGATGCAAAGTAATATAGTTAATGGCGGTATTTAGCCCTTGAATGATGCACTTTGCTTTGTCGACCAAAAGAGTATCCGCGGTTTGAGAAATCAAATTAAAACTTAAGGTATTCAAACTTTTACTATCGTGAATTTTAATTTGTTTATTAAGCAATTGAACACTATGAAAAGCAAAAGGTTCCCAAGGCACAAAAGCATCGATTTTATTATCAATAAAACCATTAATAAGCTGCTCTGGTTTAAAATGAACAAGCTCAACATCTTCAGTAGTCAAACCCTCCAGTGCTAATAACATACTTAAGAAATATTCACTTGCCGTGCGTTTAGTAACACCTATGCGTTTACCTTTAAGATCAATAAATGAGTTAATTTGTGCCGATGGGCGGGTAATGAGTTTTACATCATTATCTGACTGAACAAACATGGCATGACTGACAAAAGACTTACTGGCGAGACTTTGAAAAGCCATCACTGAATCTGAGCTAGTACCAAAATCAACCTCACCATTCATCACTTTAGCAAAGGCCCTTTGGCCACCATCAACCTCAACAAACTTAACGCTAACGCAAGTATCATCAAAAGCCCCAATGACCTTAGCCACATAAAAAGGTGTTGATAAAGGCGTTTTAGAAACAGCAATAGTTACTTTATATTTTGGCTGTTGCCAACGCGCTTGCAAATGAGAGTAAAGCAGCGCGGCACAGGTAAGCGTAAGCAATATAATTGCATAAAAAATAAGGGACTTTTTAATCAAAATAAATAAATAATACCAAATAAAGTCATTTTCTAAGTATAGAAACAAATATTATATTTGGATCATTGTTCTGAAAACTTCTTGCTTCGCCCCTTGCCTCTTAACTTTTATCGTTCCAGGTTTAACTTTTATCGTTCCAGGTTTAACTTTTATCGTTCCAGGTAATACTGGCTTTACTTTCGATACCAGGTGCTTTTGGTTAAAGCTCAATTTCCGACTAAAAAAACGCCTGGATACCCGTTTGTGCTCGTCCTAATATTAAAGCATGCACATCATGTGTGCCCTCATAGGTATTAACCGCTTCAAGGTTCATTACATGACGAATAATATGAAATTCATCACTAATACCGTTGCCACCGTGCATATCTCGCGCTTGGCGAGCAATATCTAGCGCTTTGCCACAAGAGTTACGCTTGATCAGTGAAATAGCTTCAGGGGCTAAATTGTTAGCATCCATCAGACGCCCTGCTTGCAAGCAAGCTAACAAGCCAATGCTAATTTCTGTTTGCATATCGGCTAGTTTTTTCTGAATCAATTGTGTTGCCGCTAAAGGTTTACCAAATTGTTCTCGGTCTAAAGTATATTGACGCGCGCCATGCCAACAAAATTCAGCAGCGCCAAGTGCCCCCCAAGCAATACCGTAACGCGCTTTATTCAAACAACCAAAAGGACCTGATAAACCACTGGCTTTGGGTAGTATATTCTCGCTTGGTACAAAAACATCCTCCATCACTATTTCGCCCGTGATTGAAGCACGCAACGAGAACTTACCTTCAATTTTTGGTGCTGATAAACCAGTCATACCTTTTTCAAGAATAAAACCTTTAATAACACCATCAAGCTTGGCCCAAACAATAAACACATCGGCAATGGGTGAGTTAGTGATCCACATTTTACTGCCATTTAGTTGGTAACCACCATCAACAGCTACCGCTTTCGTTGCCATACTGGCGGGATCAGAGCCGGAATTAGGCTCAGTTAAGCCAAAACAGCCAATATATTCACCCGTTGCTAGCTTAGGTAAATATTTCATTTTCTGTGTCTCGCTGCCATAAGCATGAATAGGGTGCATAACCAAGGAAGATTGCACACTCATAGCACTACGGTAACCGCTATCTACCCGCTCTACTTCTCGCGCAATCAAACCATAACTAACATAATTAATGCCGGCACAGCCGTACTTCTCTTCAATGGTCGCGCCCAACAAACCCAGTGCGCCAAATTCTTTCATTATCTCAACGTCAAATTTTTCATGGCGGTTAGCCATTAAAATACGCGGCATGAGTTTTTCTTGGCAATACTGATGAGCGCTATCGCGTACTAACCGTTCTTCTTCAGAAAGTAGCGAGTCAAGCAACAGCGGGTCTTGCCAATTAAAATGTACTTTTTTTGTCTTCGCTGTTTGACTCGCTGTGCTTATCTTTGTATTGGACATAAGATTTACCTAAAATTGCGGTTGGGCATAATATATTTGAAATAGTAATAGAAAGCTTTAACAAGTCAATGCAATGCTGATGGCATCATGCGATAGAATAAGAAAACTGTTAACTTACACTTTCTGACAGTTTTTCGACACTTGGGTTACGGATTTATACAACTGGATTAGGCAAAATCCTCCCATATTAAAACTAAGTAACCACAGTAAAAACTGACAGGGATTGCCCACTAATGAAAATAACCCCCGCCACTGGTATGGCAAGCTCACTACTTTTACTTTCTTTTGTACTGCCAATGGCAGTTGCCGCGGAAAATAGCGAAACTAAAGAAAAAGAGCAGAAAACAGTAGGGCAAGATATTGAGGTTATTGAAGTGACCTCAAAGCGTAACCAAGCTAACAGTGAGATGACCGAAAAAACCGAACAATTAATGAGTGTTGCCGGTATTGGTAATGATCCGTTAAGCGCCGTTTATAGTTTACCCGGTATTATTTATGCGGGTGGTGATGGTGGTTCGCCGGCAGTACGCGGCTCCTCTCCTGATGATAATGCCTTTTATATTGACGATATTCCTGTCGCCTATATTTTTCATTTATTTGGCGACAGTATTTTTAATGAAAATCTGATCCAAGACTTTAACTTACACCCTGCGGCCTTTGGTAGTGAATACGGCAACGCCACGGGTGGCATATTCGATGTAAAACTACGCGATCCTCGTCAACAAGAGATAACCTCCACCATTGATTTAAGCATGCTTAAAAGTGGTTTTATGATCGAAGGGGAAACCTTTGAAGAGCAGGCTTTTTACCTCTCATATCGTCGTAGTCAAATTCACCTCTTCTTACCTGAAGGCACCGAAGAAGATGGTTATACCATCTTTAAAGCCCCCATTAGTGACGATTATCAAGCTAAATATCAATGGCTAATCGGTGACGCTCACAAGTTAACGCTTAGCGCATCAGGCGCCAGTGATACAGGCGGAATTAATATTTCAGAAAACTCTGAGTCGGGTAAAATTAACCCCGATAGCATAGGTGATTTGAAAATCACCACTCAATTTGATAGTCAAAGTCTTTCATGGCAATACTATGGTGAACAACAAAAAATCATGCAACTAATTGCTGGCCATACCGTGGAAAAAACAGCTCAAAAATTTGGTCAAGGGCAATTTATTGAAGTCGAAGAAGAAAAATACCATGTACGCTTTTCCTCACAAATTAACTGGCTAACAAACCACAAACTCGGTTTTGGCATTGATTACAGTAAAACTGACATCGATTATAGTTACGATATTATTCCTTATTTTTGCACCGAAAATGATGCCGATTGTAATACTTTTAAAGGCGATAGAATCCAAGACAACTCCTCACTGAACGACGAAGACCTTGCCATTTATCTTCATGATATTTGGCAAATGAGCGATACCTGGCAACTTACCTATGGCATTAGAGCTGAACGTAACGATTATACCGAGCAAGACTTTATTCATCCAAGGCTAGCGCTAGATTGGCTTGCCACCGATAACTTAACCATCAAAGCCAAGGCCGGAACCTATAGCCGTTTCCCTGACGTAGATACTGCACTGCCAAAACTTGGGAATCCTGAGATTAAGTCACCACAAGCGACACATTATTCTTTAGGTTTTGATTATGACTTAAACGGCTTATGGTTCACCTCAGTTGATATCTACCATAAAGAGTTAACCGAGTTACCTCGCTCAATTGATGAGCATACCGCTGAAGTCGACTGGCAGGCTAATTATACCGATGATACTTCCGGCGATGCTCAAGGGATTGAGTGGTTAGTTAGGCGTGAGCGCGAAAGTGGCTGGTTTGGTTGGGCATCGTTAAGTTGGTCGCAAAGCCAGCGTACTGACGACCTAACCCATATTAGCGCTGATTATTACCTCGATACGCCATTGGTTGCCAATGTAGTGGTTAATTATCAGCTAAACCAGCACTGGGATTTTGGCTTACGCTTTACCCTACGTAGTGGCGCAAAATATAGCCCTATTGTTGGTTTGCGTGAAAACCCTGATTATGACGATCACTTCTTACCAGAGTATGGTGAGCTCAACGCTAAAACCTTACCGGTTTATCATCGACTAGATTTAGAAGCGAACTACCAAACAACCTACTGGGGTTATGACGCCCAGTGGACCATGGCGGTTATTAATGCCATGGCACAAAAAAATGTCTCCGGTTATTATTATGACCCCGAAGACGGCGACACCTTAACCGAGTTTAATATCAGCGGCGAGGAAGATGTTGGCATATTCCCTTATATCGGTTTAAAAATGAGCTTTTAGCGTTTTTTTCAAGTTGTTTAACATTGCTTACACTTTTTAAACAATAAAATTGCCTAGCTAGCGCAAGTAATATTTACAAAGTGGTAACATATGGTTACTTTTTGTAAATTTACTTTGTGCTCTGCTATGCCCTTTAAAAAAAATAATATCAGACGAAGACAGAATCATGGCTTTAGCTGGCTAGTTGCCATTAGCTTATTGATGTTTAGCTCGTTAAGTTATGGACAAGAAACCAGTGATAACTTGGAGCACAGTGCTCGCTTAGAAATTAGCGCAGAGCAAGAATATGACGCCAACAAACCTGTACTCAAAGATGCGTTTGAATGGCAATTTGCACTTGATTTCTCTTTAGTTTATAACCCGACGATTATTGCAGGCATCGAGCAAGATGAGTTATTGCATTACTTTATGCCGGGTTTGTTATTTGACATCTCTTATAAAGGATTTTATTTACAGAGCAATCAAAGACGCTCAAGTGCTTTACTTGGCGGTACTGAATTTGGCTATCAGCTTGTTGTTGAACAGAATTGGCAACTTGATCTGATAGCCAAGGTGTATATGCAAGGTTATGACTCAGACTCACTAATTGAATATGGTGGCGGCGATGAAGAAGTACTGTTAGGTTTAACTGAACGTGAAGTCACCATCGGCTTAGCTATACGTTACTCGCAGTACTTTAAAGATAGCATATTTACCCTTGACCTTGCCTCAGCTCATACCGGTGATGATGAGTATGGCGATCATGTCAGTGGCCTAATTATTGATAGCTTTTACAGCCATTTATTTCTCTATAGAAATTGGGATATTTATCTAGGTGTCGGTTTAAGCTATTTTAGCCAAGATATTGTTGATTACTATATTGGTGTTGCTAGCAACGAAGTAACTGAAACTCGGCCTGAATATACCGCTAAAGGTGGCTTCAGAGGGCAAGCGGAGATTTATGCGCAATACCCTATATCAGCAAGTTGGTCTTTTCATACCGGCATAACCCACAGCATTTTTTCAAAAAATGTAAAAGAAAGCCCCTTGGTTGATACTAACCAAATAACTCAAGTGGTGCTTGGGGTGCTGTATGTATTTTAATGCCGGCAAAGGAATTGCCATATCACAGTTAAAAGTACCGCTCAAAGCACCGTTAAAGGCCCAGCTAAGAGTAAAGTTCATAGTAGCTTTATTACTGTGCAGCTTACTTTTAGCTGAACAAGTAAATGCTAATGAGGTCAAAACGGTTAATAGTGCCGAAGTAACGTTTACTGCCCTGCCCGAACAATGTGTCACCTTAAGGCAAGGCCGAGATTGTTTTGCTACGGTAGAATTGCAATGGCAGTCATCAGACAAGCAAAGTTTTTGCTTGTATCAAGAAGGTAAAAATAAGCAGCTAGGTTGTTGGCAAAACAATAACAAGCTGCAAATAAAAATTGAGTTTGAATCTAACAAGAGCATTAACTATCAGCTACGTACTGTAAGTGATAATAAAGTCATCGCCGAGACGCAAGTCGAAGTTAGTTGGCAACATAAAAACACCACCCGTAAACGTCGCTGGAGAATGTTTTAATAAAGGCAAGTGCCGTAGCTAGATAAATACTAGGAAAAATTAAATGTTTAATATTTTATTGGTAGAAGATGATATTAGCCTTGCTGATTGGGTCTGTGAATATTTAAGCGAACAAGGCTTTAATGTTTCCCATGTTGCCCGTGGCGACTTAGTGATGGATGTTATCAAAAGAAATAGCACTGATATCGTTTTACTCGATGTCATGTTACCTGGCCTAAATGGCATAGAAGTTTGCCGGCTTATTCGCCAGAATAAACAAAGCCAAGCAACTCCAATCATTATGTTAACCGCCCGCGCCGATGAATTTGATGAAGTGATTGGCTTAGAAGCTGGCGCGGATGACTATGTAATAAAGCCTGTTCGTCCGCGTGCTTTATTAGCGCGTATTAACCGTCAATTAAGTCAAAGTAATAAAGCAGAAAGTAATCTCAATAGCGAGCTTGTTTTTGGTGATCTCACCATAAACCAAGAAGCAAAGCGTGTCGTTTATCAAGATAAAGAAGTTGAGTTATCAACCAGCCTATTTACCTTTCTCACCTACTTAGCCCAGCATGCTGGCAGTGTTGTTGATAGAGACTCGGTTTTTAAAGCGTTGAAAAAACGTGAGTATGATGGCCAAGATAGGCGCTTCGACGTAATGTTATCGACCTTACGAAAATTATTTAATGACGATCCACAAAAACCGCAAAAGTTTAAAACTATTTGGGGCAAAGGTTATTTATTTGTTAGTGATGCTTGGCAAGAAAAACCAAGCTTGGACAATGAAGAATAACCATGCGTGGCATTTATATTAGTATTATCTTTACCGTATTGGGCTCGCTATTTTTTATTGGCTGGGGCTTAGATAAACTAGTAGAGTATTCAAACGAAGATAAAATAACTGAGACACCAGCAACGACTATCTACCGTCAGCTGCTTGATGGGCTATCTGACGAACTTAGTTCGCTAAGCAGTATACAGTTAGCTGAAAAAGTTGAATTATTTCAACAACATTATCAAATAAAAACCAGCTTAGCTTCCAGTAAAAAAATTGCCTTGCCTAGTTCACTGGTAGCAGAGTTAAAACAGCAAGGCGGCTTGCTACTTGCTTCAAGCAGCAATCAATACTTATTAAAAAACATCACCAATCATGCTGAATTTTTATTGCGCCTTGAGTTACCCGCTGAAAAAATTGATGATAATAACTTAAATTTCATCTTAACCTTAATACTCTACGTAAGCATATGTGGCATATTAATTTTATGGTTAATTCCCTTAACAAGACGGTTATACCTACTTAATAATGCGGCCGCTAAAATTGGCTCAGGACAGCTTGATGTCCGTATCGCCAGCAGCCGTTTTTCCTATATAAAGGTGTTAGAGCAAAGCTTTAATACCATGGCCAGTAAAATTGAAAAGCTGGTGGCCGATAATAAAATTCTCGCCCGCAGTTTATCCCATGATATTCGCACGCCAATGGCTTGTTTACGTTTTGGCATAGAAGCGGCTTTAGACAGTAAATCAGTTGAAAAGAAAAACACTTATCTCTCACGCATGGATAATGAATTAACCTGTATGGAAGAAATGACCCGGGTATTTCTTGACTATGCCTCGATGGAGCGCCAAGGGCTAAATTTGAAAAAGCAGCAAACTAATGTTTATGCCTTAATTACCTCTGCCATTAATGATTGCCAAGTATTGGCAGAGCAAAAAAATATTACCGTACATTTAACGGGTGATGCCAGCATAGACTATGCATTAGATTATCACTGGAGCTATCGCGCTTTAGTCAATCTTATAAGTAATGCTATAGGTTACGCCAATAACCAAGTAGTACTCACCATAAGTAATACTAATCAGCTACTGACTATTACCGTGGAAGATGATGGCAAAGGCATTGCCGATGATAAACTTGCCATCATATTTACTGCCTTTGTCAAACTTGATGCGGACAGATCAAGAGAGCAAGGTCACTTTGGCTTAGGCTTGGCCATCTGCAGTAAAGTCATGGACTGGCATCAAGGCAGCATTAATGCCCGCAATAGCAAGCAGCTATCCGGTGCTTGCTTTACCTTGAACTTTCCAAAACAACTCCGTTAGCAGCAAAAATCACCACAATAAACCGATATAAATTAGGCTTTTCATCATACTTTACTATGCTTTGTAGATAGCTATTTACTCAGTAAAGACTAACAAAAGTTATGCATAATAATTCTCAGCAAAAATCTGGTTTTCAGTTCACCATAAAGAAAAAACTCATCCTTAATGCATTTATTAATATTGCCTTAATGTTAATTATTGGCCTCTATGCTTTAAATCAAATGAAATTGATTGGTGAAGAGGTTGAAGAAATTGCTGAAATTGATATGCCGTTAATACGAAGTATTACCGCGATAGAAACCCATCAACTCGAACAAGCTCTGTATTTAGAGCGTCTATTACGCTTAGGTACACAGACATTTCAATCAGCGTTGACCGTGCAAGAGTACGCCATGGCTAAAGCTAAGTTTCTCAGCTACGGTGAGCAAGTTAAACAAGAATTGATTCTGGTAGAGTCTAAGGTAAATGATGACATAGAAATCACGCCTTACGAGGCAGACAAACAAGAATTCCAATACGTATTAAAACAAATCATAAATATAAGCGCCGAGCACAAGAGTTATCAAAAACATGCGATGAAAATCATTGCTCTGCTCAATGCAAAACTAAATGGTTTAGCATTCAAGGACTCCGCACCTCTAGGAGAACCCCAAGGCAATGATACTGCCACCTCAACTGAGCAGTATTTGACAGAGAGTAGGACTGAGCTTCAACAAAGCAGCTTGCTGGCGGAGCTGGCGGAGCTTGAACAGCTTATTCACAATATTGAAATAGAAGAAGATGAAATTGACTACGAGCTTGAGCAGTTATTAAAAGAAATCGAAGATTTCACCCAAAAATCACTCTACGCTGCCGAAGAGCATGAGAAGTCGGCTATTAAACAAATTCTTTTGCTGATAATTATCGGCACGATTCTAGCCACATTAGGCTCGTTTATTATTGCTCGGCTTATTAGTTTACCTATCACCCGATTAAAGGAGCTGGCCAAGAAGGTAGCCACCGGTGATTTAAGCCAACAAATCACCCAAATCAGCAATGATGAACTCGGTGATTTATCCCTATCAATTAATAGCACCGTACAATCCATGGCCGAAGCGGCGCAACAAGCTGAAGCTATCGCATCGGGGGATTTTAGCCAGGAAATTCACCCTAAAAGTGAGCAAGACAAGCTAGGCCATGCTTTATATAATATGAAGGCGCAAATTATTGAGAAAAATACTAGCTTGGCAGAAAAAATGGCCCTTAATGAGGGCATAGTGAATACCAGTTTGGATGCTATTTTAACCATAGATGAACTAGGTACTATTTTATCGTGTAACAACTCGACTATGCGTTTATTTCATTATCGTCGAGAGGAAATCATAGGAGAGAATATTAAAATGCTGATGCCTATGCCTTATACAGCCGAGCACGATAGTTACCTCAATAATTATAAAACTAGCGGCATAAAAAAAGTTATTGGCAGTGGCAGAGAGGTTAAGGCACTTAAAAAAGATGGCACTATATTCCCTATTGCGCTGTCTGTTGGCGAAGTTACCAAGCAAGATGCTCAAAACAGGATTTACACCGGTTTTATTCGAGATATCTCCCAAGAGAAAAAATTTGAAGCCGACTTACAGCAAAATAACGATCAGCTATCTAAACAAAATGAGCGCCAGCATCAATTAGCTGAAATTAACGAACTGACTCAGGGCATCACAGATCTTAGCAAATTGAGTGATGACATCATCACCAGTTTAGCCAAGGCCTGCCAAGCAGGACATGGGGTGATATATATAAAAGAGCAAGAAGATAGTAATAAATTATCGCTGGTCGGCAGTTACGCCTTCCACTCTAGAAAAAATATTGCCGCTACTATCAATATCGGCGAAGGCTTGGTTGGCCAGTGCGCGAAAGAGAGAAAAGTTATTCTCCTGACTAAGGTACCGGGTGATTATATTCAAATAAATTCCGCCTTAGGTGAGCAAACACCGCTTAATTTAATACTGTTACCGGTACTTTTTGAAACCAAAGTCATGGCCGTTATTGAGTTGGCTTCCTTCCACGAATTTACTGAGGAGCAGCAGATAACATTAACGCAAGTCGCTCAAAGTCTCGGCATAGTCATTAACAACCTATTTAATCAACAAAGAACCAAACAACTTTTACACGAAACTCAGCAACAGGCTGAGGAATTACAAACCCAACAAGAAGAGTTAAAAAGTGCCAATGAAAATCTAGTCGAACAAACCGAGCAATTAAAAGCCTCAGAAGAGGAGTTAAGGCAACAAAGTGAGGAACTTCAAGTCTCTAATGAAGAATTAGGACAAAGACAAAAAGATTTACAAGCACAAAGAGACAAGATTGCCGCTTCTGAGCAAGAGTTGTCGATTAAAGCTAAAGAACTGACTATAGCAAGTAAATACAAGTCTGAATTTTTAGCAAATATGAGCCATGAATTAAGAACGCCACTTAATAGCTTATTATTGTTGGCTAAAGGCTTAGCTGACAATAACAGTGGTCACTTAGATGAAACTGAAGTTGAAGATGCCCATATTATCTATGATGG
The DNA here is from genome assembly GCF_000378625.1 of Colwellia piezophila ATCC BAA-637. Taxonomy (GTDB): domain Bacteria; phylum Pseudomonadota; class Gammaproteobacteria; order Enterobacterales; family Alteromonadaceae; genus Colwellia; species Colwellia piezophila. The sequence goes on from NZ_KB905161.1 coordinate 444,361, forward strand.
TGGTCAAAGCCTACTGCACCTGATTAACGATATTCTCGACTTATCAAAAGTAGAAGCGGGAAAATTAAATATTCATCTGGAAAAAGTACAACTGAGTCAAGTTAAAGAAAAGTTATTGCAACTCTTTAACCCGTTGGCAAAAGAGAGAAATATTCAACTGTCTGCTAGCATAGACAAAAATGTACCAGATAACATAGTCACCGATAGTCAACGTCTTGAGCAAGTTTTACGAAATTTACTTTCTAATGCGGTTAAATTTACTGAAATGGGTGAAGTAAAAATAAACTTTACCCTGCCGGCTGAAAACACTCACTTTAGACACCCGCACTTAAGCGTGACCAACAGTTTGGCTATTGCGGTTACTGATACCGGCGTAGGAATTGCGGAAGATAAACTACAAGCCATTTTTGAGGCCTTTCAACAAGAAGATGGCTCAACTAGCCGAAAATATGGCGGTACCGGCTTAGGTTTAACCATAGCGAGAGAATTAAGCCATTTACTGGGCGGGGAAATACAACTGACCAGCACAAGATATAAAGGCAGTACTTTTACGCTATTTTTACCACTATCGTCGGATGATATCGCTAGCCCTGCCAGTAAAAATGAGACCGAGGTTATAGCAGCCGACCTAGAGAGTGAAAATAGCGCAGCAAGCACATTACCTCAGCAAGCAGTTGCTAATTACCCCGCCGCTAACCAAGCTAAAACCTCTGAATTAGCGCGTATTGATAGAGAAATAGATTTAGAGCTGAATATTTTTATTGATGACGATAGATTCAATATTATCGCGGGCGATAAAACACTGTTAGTTATTGATGATGACAAAATCTTTGCGAAAATATTACGTGATTATGCCCGAAAAAGTGGCTATAAATGCCTAGTCGCCGGTGATGGCCGTTCGGGTATCTATTTAGCACAACATCATCAGCCCAATGGCATTATTCTTGATCTTATGCTGCCTGATATTGATGGTCACCAAGTATTAGAGCAATTAAAGTCCAGCTTAAAAACCCAACACATTCCAGTAGAGATTATTTCAGCTCATAGTGAGAATCGTAGTGAAGCATTAGCCGAAGGCGCCATTGGCTTACAAACCAAACCCGTTAGCCATGAACAGCTGCATCAAGTATTAGCTGAAATTGAAAATATATCTAAAGCAAAAATCCGCCAAGTATTAATTATTGAAGATAATCTACACCATAGTAAAGCGACCCGAAGATTACTGGAAAATATCGGTTTAAAAGCGACTTGTGTTGCTACCGGTGAAGAAGGCTGTGCCGCTATTTTAACCGGTAAATATGACTGCGTTATTTTAGACTTAGGTTTACCCGATATGGATGGCATTGAGCTATTAAAACAAGTTAATGCTGGCCAGCTAGAAGTATTACCTCCGGTGATTGTCTATACCGGAAAAGAAGTGACTGACCAAGAGCAAGCAGAGCTCGATAAATACTCTTCTACGGTAGTGATAAAAGGCATTGGTTCTCCTGAGCGCTTACTTGATGATATATCACTATTCTTACACGACATTGAAGAGAAGTTAGGAAAGTTAACCACAGCTAAAGATAAAAAAGCTATGCGGCTTTTACATGATGAAGACGCTATTTTGCAAGGACGAAAAATATTATTAACCGATGATGATATGCGTAATACCTACGCCTTGTCTAAAAAGTTAATTGATATAGGTTGTGATGTGGAAATGGCCAATAATGGTAAAGAGGCGATTGAGCTGCTCAGAGAGCATAACGATTTTGAACTTATTTTAATGGATACCATGATGCCAATAATGGATGGTAATGAAGCCACCCAAATTATCCGCACCATGAACAACTATAAAAAAACTCCAATTATCGCGCTAACTGCGAAAACGATGCCCGAAGATAGAGAGTTAGCATTAAAATCTGGCGCCTCAGAATATTTAACTAAACCAATAGATTTTGACAAACTGGTCTCAATTCTACGTATTTGGTTATTTAAAAAAGACTAGGGGCTGTTGATCTTTCAGGGTTAAAATTTATTCAATTTAAAACGGATTTAATCGCGACGAGAGCTTTGTATCATAGTCATTCTATTAAAAAAGCGAGCAACAATGAGTAAATTTGTTTTAAATGAACCCTAAAGGGCAGCACTTGTTTGAAATTTATACTACGTTATCGTATGTTCGAGTAGCTAGCTACACGTCACATACTCTGCCTTGTCTAAATACCAAACAAGTTGCTGTAAAAGTAATCTCGAAAGATCAACAGCCCCTAATACCATTTTAAGTCAGCAACATTGATTCGATAACAAGGAAAATCTCTTGACGCCAACCACTCAAGCAAAGGCCAAAGCTTATAGCCATCGCCCTGACGAAGACGAGATCATGGCACTAGAGATCAAACTATTACTCCAAGCCATAGAGTTTCGCTATGATTATGACTTTAGCCATTATGCACAAGCTTCCCTCACTCGCCGCATAAACAACTGCCTTAAAAAAGCGCAACTCAACAACATTGCCGAAATGATTCCAAAAGTGTTATACCAGCCTGATTTTTTTGAAATTTTCCTGAAAGAAATGTCAGTAACCGTCACAGAAATGTTTCGTGATCCACTGGTATTTAAAGCGCTCAGAGACAAGGTTTTTACCCAGTTAAAAACCTACTCGCGGATAAATATTTGGCATGCAGGATGCGCCACAGGGGAAGAAGTCTATTCATTAGCCATCATGTTAAAAGAAGAAGGTTTACTAGCTCGTAGCCAAATATATGCAACAGACTTTAATAATCAATCGTTAAAAATAGCAGAGCAAGGTATTTATAAAGCAGAAAAGATCGCCGAGTACACCCATAATTACCAGCTGGCCGGCGGCAAAGCCTCTTTTGCTGATTATTATCAAGCCAAGCATGGTTATGCCAAAATACATAATGATCTTAAAGCGCATATTACCTTTGCCCACCATAACCTGATAAAAGACCAATGTTTTGCGCAAATGCATTTAATAATTTGTCGTAACGTACTTATCTATTTTGATAAAAAGCTACAGAACAATGTCTTATCACTCTTTAATCAAAGTCTATTGCATCGTGGTTATCTATTATTAGGTGATAAAGAGTCTCTCGAATTTAGCAATCAAAAAAATAACTTTGAGACTATCGCTAAAGGCCAGCGTATTTTTCAAAAAATCAACTATGAATAATCGTCGCCAAGCAGCTTACTTATAATGGCAAGCGATAATAACTGCCATTATCAAGCGCTAGTGATCGGTGTATCTGCTGGTGGACTTAATGCGCTCCACAATATATTGCCTAGACTACCAAATAACTTTCCTCTTGCCATCATTGTGCTGCAGCATAGAGGTGAAGTAGTATTTGAGGGGGCCAACCGTAATGATTTTCTTATCAGTTATTTTCAAAAAGATTGCCTTATGCCGGTTACGGAAGCAATGATAGGGGCAACAATAAAGCCGGGGAATATTTACATTGCACCAGCAAAATACCATTTACTCATTGAAAATACTAAAGTATTTTCTTTAAGTCTTGAGCCGCCAGTTAATTTTGCACTGCCTTCCATTGACGTACTCTTTGACAGTGCGAGTGCTTGCTACAAAAATCAATTAATTGGTCTTATACTTACAGGTGCAAGCAGTGATGGCAGTATCGGCCTTAAGACCATTAAAGACCGCGCTGGCTTAACACTGGTACAAGAGCCCAACACCGCTGAAGTTGACTTTATGCCAAAAGCAGCCATTAACTTACATACAGTAGATCATATTTTACCCTTACATGATATTGCGCCATTTTTGTGCAATCTCATGCTAGGAAACAAGGATTAACATGGACTCGGGTAAACTGCCAAAAATTCTTATAGTTGATGATGAGCCTAATAATTTGCGCGTTTATGAGCGCACCTTGGCCTCGCTAAATGTTGATATTGTTAAAGCTCTTTCTGGACAACAAGCACTTGCTGTAGCCCATAAACATGACTTTGCCCTGATCCTAATGGATGTACAAATGCCTTGTATGGATGGCTTTGAAACCGCCTCTTTAATTCTTGAACACCCGAAAACCAGCCATATTCCGGTTATATTTATCACCGCATTTGCCCGTGACGAGGTTTTTGAATTTAAAGGTTATGCCAGCGGTGCGGTAGATTACTTAGTAAAACCGATCAATGAAGATATTGTCCGCAGCAAGGTCGCTGTTTTTTTGGAGTTACATAAAGAAAAACAGCGATTAGACCATGCCTGTAAAGTACGCGCGCAAGCCGAAGCCGAACTGAGAGTACATAAGGAGCACTTGGAAGAGCTAGTGAAAGAGCGTACCCAAGAGTTACAAAATTCTATTGAAAATTTAATGGCTACTCAAAATCAGTTGGTCGAATCGGAAAAGATGGCTTCATTGGGACGTTTAGTCGCGGGGGTTGCCCACGAACTTAATACACCAATTGGCATTAGCATAACAGGCGCTTCTTTTTTACAAGAAAAACTACAGGAGTTAAAAGAAGTTTTTGAACAAGGAGAAATTCGCCGGAAAGATCTGGCTAATTTTATTGAGTGTGCACCAAAATCAGTTGAGATTATATTAACTAATTTAAACCGAGCTGCAGAACAAATTGCCAATTTCAAGCTAGTGGCCGTTGATCAAACCAGTGAAAGAAAACGTAAAATTAACTTGATCAGTTACATAAAAAAAGTCGTTAATAGCTTATCGCCGGCAATTAATAAAGCCCACCATACTATAGAGATATCTGGTGAGCAATCGATTGAACTGAATACTATTCCTGGAGATATCTCACAAATTATTACCAACCTAGTAATGAATTCAATTTATCATGCCTATGAAAATGATCAGCAAGGGCTTATAAAGGTTAACGTGCAACAACATAACAACAATATTCGCCTAACATACAGCGATGATGGTAATGGCATGGCGAAGGAGATGAGTCAGATGATTTTCGAACCATTTGTCACCACAAAACGTGGTTCAGGTGGCAGTGGTTTGGGCATGTATATTGTGTATAATTTAGTTAGCCAAAATTTAGCGGGGAAAATTACCTGTGTAAGCGAGCTAGAAAAAGGCACACAGTTTATTATGGAATTCCCCATCATCAATAATAAACTAGAGAATAAACTAGAAAAAAAACTCCATAATTGATCGCTATTTTCCTGTTAATGCCCAACCAAAATCCTGCTTACCATGTACTTTAACTGTCAATAGTTCTAGCCAGTTGACTGCCAACTATTTGTAACTTTTAGTAATCTACTGTTCAACCAGTAAATAATTCATATACAATCAACATATTAACAATTACTGTCTACAGTAATTGCATACATTAATACCAATTAAGTCAGAGATAAATTTATGAGTCAAGATCGTCGCCAATTTCTTAAATCTGTTGCTGCTATAACGGCTGCAGGTGTTGCTACTAGCGTAACCGCAGGTTGCGCTTCTTCAACACCAACAACATCAGGCTCACCTATTGCCCAAGGCAAGTCGGTTATGGGCTTAGTTGTTGCTAAAATGGACGTTGTTCGAATTGGCTTTATTGGTGTTGGTGAACGAGGCTCTGGTCACGTTAAGCATTACTGTCATATTGATGGTGTGGAAAGCAAAACCACTTGCAGTGGTGAGTTAAATGACTAGTCTTGTTATTTTAGCCGCCGGATTAGGCTCTCGTTTTGGCGGCAATAAACAGCTAGCTGAGTTTGGTCCGCTGCAACTGACGTTAATGGAATACAACCTAATTAACGCGGCTAATGCGGGCTTTAAGCGAGTGATATTTGTTATTCGCCCAGAGCTTGAGTCACTACTTCGGCAGCAAGTCATAGGCCGGTTACCGGCAGGTGTTGAATTTGATTTTGCTTGGCAAAGTTTTGATGATTTGCCACAAGGTTGCGTTATCCCTAAGCAACGCCATAAACCTTTAGGTACGGCGCACGCACTTTGGTGTTGTCGACAATTAATCACCGACAGTTTTGCGGTGATTAATGCCGATGACTTCTATGGTAAACAAGCTTTTGCTTTATTATTAAAGCAAGCAAGTGCCACACCTAAAGACTATGCAATGGTAGCTTATCAATTAGCAAACACCTTGTCAGATTTTGGCGGCGTTAACCGAGGTTTATGCAAATTCGATCAGCACGGTTATTTAACCGCCATCGAAGAATGCGAACAAATCAAGGCTACTGCTCAAGCTATCAACGGCGTTTTGAGCACTAACAAGGCAAACATTACCTTAAGCCCTGTTAGTTTAATCTCAATGAACTGTTGGCTTTTTAACGCCGATATTTTCTTGGCGCTAGAGCAAGCGCTGACTGAGCTACTCAACTCAATAAAAAATAATAAAATGGCGGTTAATCAAGAGTGTTATTTACCTGCGGTAGTGATGCAACAAATTGAACAGAAAAATAAAAGAGTGAAAGTTTTGAGCACCAACGACAGCTGGTTTGGCTTGACCTATCCTCAAGACTGTGAGCAAGTTGATGAGAAAGTTACTGCACTATTTGCTAAAAAATAGTACTATTTGGCGCTAATTTGTCATACGTTAATGGTTTGCAGATTAACGTGTTAGCCTAAGCAGACCAGTAAAACTTACTCGTCTAATGACAGCGCTAACAATATCATCACTACAAGATAAGTATTAAAAGCAATGGAAAACAAAATAGCATCACTACATACGGATATAGACTCAGTACTTAACAACTATGATTTTGACTTTTCACAAGTTGAAGTTACCACGTTAGGTAATGGTCATATTAATAATACTTATAAATTGGCAACCCCTGACTTTGAATTTGTCTTACAGCAAATTAATCACGATATTTTCCCTAAAACCGTTGAATTAAGCTGTAATGCACAAAAAATTAATTTGCACCTACTCGCACAGAAGAATCGCGGTAACTATCCGTTAAGAGTACCTGGGCAAGTATTAACCAAAGCAGGCGAAACTTGTATTAAAATTGGTGCTAATTACTGGCGTTTAATGGAGTTTATTAGCGGCTCTTATACCTTAGAAGAAGTTGAATCTACTGAGCAAGCAGCCCTCGTTGCGACAGCCTTCGCACAATTCAGTTGTGCGTTGAGCGACTTCCCTGTAAATGACATCGCTGTCATCATCGAAGACTTCCATGACATCAGCTTTCGCATGAGTCAGCTTAAAGAAGCTGTTGACAATAATCATCAGGATCGTTTAGCGGACTGCCAAGCTTTAGTCAATTTTTGCTTTAATCAACAGGACTTTATAAACCATGTGGTCGACATCAGTAAAAAATTACCACTGCATGTAACTCATAACGATACTAAGATAAACAACCTACTATTTACTGCTGGTGATAAGCCCTGTGCGGTCATCGATCTTGATACCTGTATGCCGGGGTTATTAATGCATGACTTTGGCGACATGGTTAGAACCTGTTGCAGTAATCTGGCAGAAGACGATACCAGTACCGAGAAGATGGTGCTCAACCTTGATATATTTACCGCGCTTATTCAAAACTATCAGAATACTTTTGGTGATAAAATGACCGCACTTGAAAAAGAGAGCTTAATTGTAGGCGCTAAATTATTACCCTTTATTATCGGTACACGTTTTTTAACCGATCATTTAAACGGCGATAACTATTTTCAAGTAAGCCGTGAGAATCACAATTTAGATCGCGCTATCAGCCAAGTGCAGTTATATAGTTTAGTATGCGAAGCCGAGCCTGAGTTAGTAAAACTAGCGCAGTAAATCTTTTACCCATAAACATCTACCTGTGCCATGACTTATTGATCAATTCTTTAACCTGCCTATGCACATGACTCAGCAATGTTCGCTGTAGGAGGGTGTTTACGCCCGAACAGGGTTTGATGCCGGATGGGATGTTCGGCTGTATTCGCATTGTTCGCGGCTAAAGCCGGCTCCTACAGGGAGGGTGTTTACGCCCGAACGTTTGTTACATAGCCATGTGATTTTGTTGTTGTTAATCTTTTCTCGGTGAGGACGAAGTCCCTCGGTGTTCTCGGTGGTGATACTTGTTTTGTGTCTTAAGATAATCAAGCAGCGATAAGTGATGAATAGAATTTATACCACCGAGGTCACAGAGCCGCTTCGCTGTCATTTCCGCTATAAAGCCACCTCCACAACACTCACTTCCCAAATGATATGCATTGCCGCAATTTCCCCCCTTATTCTGCTGTGATACTTCTGTGATACTTATGCAATGAAATGACTCACAAAAAATGATAAAACCGTGATCTCACACCGATAATTCACCGACATACTCTCTATTACTTTAACAACATTAGCTTTAACAATATTAGTGCTAACAAGCTTAGTGCTAACAAACTTAGTGCTAACAAACTTAGTGCTAACAAGCTTAGTGCTAACAAAAGTAACTCTAACGACCAAGGAAAGTATCATGAAAGTAATCAAAAAATCAGCCATCAAGTCGACAATAAGCCTACTGGCACTAGCGCTAGCGAGTTCAACGACCATGGCACAAGAATTATCCATTACCGTCACTAATTTAACGCAAGGTTTGCATTTCACCCCTGTCGTTACCGCTGCCCATATGAGTGACAATCACCTCTTTATGGCCGGTGAAATGGCCAGTATTGAACTACAAGCCATGGCCGAGGGCGGTGATATTTCAAGCTTAGTCAGTATGTTATCCAATAGCGACGCCAATATTAATGAAAACCCAGCCGCCGGTTTATTAGCACCGGCAATGTCAGCAAGTTTTAGTTTAAGCAATGATAGCGCCAATACTCACCTGTCTCACGACTTACGAACGCCATTAGCGACCATGCAAGGCTATATTGAAACCTTAGCAATTAAAGGGGCTGACTTATCCAACACTGAGCAACAAGAGTATTTAGCGACAGTTCAGCGCAACGTAACGCAGTTAAAGCGCCTGATTGATCAAATATTTGAACTGGCGCATCTAGAAAATGGCCAAGTGACGGTTAATTTAGAAACCTTTGCCATCGGTGAACTATTACACGACATTTTGGCAAAATTTACCTTAACAGCCGCCGATAAGAAAATCAGCCTACTTTTAAGGCCTCAACCCTGTCAATTTATGGTGTACTCTGATATTGCTAAGTTAGAGCGAATCATGACCAATTTATTAGAAAATGCCCTCAGACATACCGCGATGGGGGGTGAAATAGTGATGACTGTCGAACAACTGACATCACAGATAAAAGTCAGTGTTACCGACAATGGTAGTGGTATCAGTAAAGAAGATATCGCCTACATCTTTGATGCCAGATATAGGGCCAGTAACGCCATAGAGGACAATATCCAACATACCGGTTTAGGGTTAGCGATTAGCCAGAAATTATCTCAGGTGCTCAATTCCGAGCTAATGGTCAAAAGTGAGTTGGGTTATGGCAGCAGCTTTTCATTATCATTACCGACGCTAAAACCATAAAACTGCCGCTGCCATTTCAGCTAAACAGTGCTTAGCGTTAAACAGTTACCTAATCAATTATGCGGTATATTTCCCACTTAGGCGTGCCGGAAACAACAAAGGGCTCTAATTTTTTACTCCACTCAAGATGCGCGTCTATCTCGCCCAGTTTTTGCCAAGCCTCACTGAGCTCGGTTAGGTTAGCAATGGTTATTTCTGAGATAACACTCGACTCTAATGCACCAACAGAGCCTACCAAAATACGAGAGTTCTCTTTGGTCCACCCTATTTGCGAGCCTATTTCATCGAACCATTTAGTTAAGGAGTCAACCACTTCAGGTTTGTGACCAAATTTTGCATCAATACACCATCGTGCAATCATCATTACAATATCTCCAACCGAGAAAAGTCATAGATGATAAGTATGATTCATCTAGGTGGGATTACCATTTAAGTCATTATTTAGTATTTACTCACTTGTAAAGAAAACAACTATCAACAAATAATAATGAAATACTTACCATAATCTATAATAAAAAATAAGAAAGTTAATTATCACCATGAGTACGCCAAAAAATAATTAACGCTTCATTTAAATAGTAGGGAAAACAGTGTCGAAGCATTTAATTCAACTTAATAGTGTTCAACCCTCCTGTCAGTATCGGCTGTTTTTTCTGCCGTTATTAGTGCTCATTACACTCTGTTTTATGAGCATGCCCGGTTATGCAGAAACGCTACATCCTCAGTGGTTACAAGAGTCCCTCGATAAAGCGGATAAACTTAATGATAAAAACCCGGTACTCGCGCTTGAGTTTACTCAAGACCTGCTTGCTAATCACAATGACCAGCTGTCTACCCCTGGCAAAGCGGCTCTTATCGCTCGCCTAGCGGAATATCAATATTATTTAGGTCATAACGAGAAAAGCTTAAAAAACATAGAGCTTTTTTACACACTAAGTCCCGACTTAAACACTTTTGACGGCATATCAGTACTCATCACCCATGGCGGTATTTTAGACGGCCTCGCCAAGCCCAAAGAGGCGATGAAGTTATACTTACAGGCTGAGGCCATAGCTAAAGCCATAGAAAGTAAAAAGCTATTGGCCGAGACATACGGCAGCATAGCAGGATCATTTGCTCGCATTAACAACGATAGTGAAGCCTTAAAGTATTATCACCAAGCCTATTTACACCTTGAGGCCATTGGCGATAAATTAGAAATGGCGTACTTAAAAATACAAATGTCTATTTCATATTCCAATATTTTTGATGATAAAAACGCTATTAAACTCGCTAAAGAAGCTATTAGCTACTTCAAAAACAATGAATATATTTTTGATGAGCTTTTTGGTCACAGCACACTAGCGAGAATTTTCATGGCCGTTAAGGACTATGATAGCGCCATAACAGAGTATCAACAGGTGATGGCATTATCACAACAAGTGGGCAAAGATAGCCTAATTGAAGTGGCTTATATCGGCTTAGCGAAAGCTTTTCATTGGAAAAAACAGCATGATAAAGCGCGTCATTATTTTAACTTATACCAACAAGTTCACCAACACTCGGATAGCCCCTTCGCCCAGATTGATGATTTAGTGCTTAGTGCCTCAATTTCCATTGCCGAACAAGATATCAGCTCCGCAGTTCAGAGCTTAAAGTATGCGGATGAATTATTATTAACCCTAGAGAAAAATAGCGTACTGTCATGGCGAATTAAAGTGCTTGACTTAAAAGCCGAGCTAGCAATATTTAATCAAGATTATCAAAGTGCCTTTCAATTACAGAAAGAAGCACGCAAACTAGTGAGTAGCTACCAAAATATTGAACGAGAGAAGATACGCTCTAAATACAAAGTAATGTTTGATATCGACCAAGCACTGCTTCAAAACCAACTACTTGAACGTGACAAGCAACTTGATAAAGCCGCGCTCGAAAGCGCCCTACAGCAGCAGAGATTGCACTCATTAGTCATCGCTGGCATATCACTTTTTGCCCTAATATTAACTTTTTTTATTTTACGTCAAGTAAAAAACAGTAAAACACTACATAAGCTAGCCAATACCGATACCTTAACTGAGTTAGCCAATCGTCGTTATACTTTTGCCTCGGCAGAGAAGTTAATTGTCCAAGCAAAAATCAGCAAACAAGACTTCACCATTATTATTTTTGATATTGATCACTTTAAAGCAGTCAATGACACCTTTGGCCATACCGGCGGAGATATTGCGCTTAAAACCATCGCAACTATTGCCAATATACATGTTAGAAACCATGATATTTTAGGGCGAATTGGTGGCGAGGAGTTTTTAGTGGTATTGCCTGGCACTTCAGTACAGCAAGCATATGAAGTGGCTGAGCGCATACGACATGCCATCAAAGACAAAGACATTATGCTTAAAGGTAAGGTGGTTAATATATCAGCGAGTTTTGGTATTGCCCAACTGGCCAAACAACACGACAACTTTAATCAACTATTTCACCAGGCCGATATTGCCTTATACCAAGCTAAAGATAGCGGCAGAAACTGTATCAAGTTAGCTCAGTAATACCTTAGAGCTTTGGTGTACTCTCAGCAATAAGGCTTTAGTGGTAAAAAAGAGCCCAAAGGCTCTTTTTTATTTTATTTTAACTAATTACCTTAGCTTTTGCTGGCATTAAAAGGCAAAACGTACACCAATAGCGCCATCAACACTTAATTTAAAATCATCATCAAAATTTGCTACTGGCTGCACTTGGCCATACAAATCCCATGCCTTGGCAAACTCCCAAGAAACACCGACCGGTACACGTACTCCATAACCATGGTTCCAACCAGCCCAACCGCCGCCAGAAAAATACCAAGATAATGGCGTGGTATTATTAAAGGTACCCGTTTTAACTAAATAATCGACGGCAAAACCACTATCTCCCACAACGATATTGTAGTTATCGATTTGTGCCACAATACTTAAATCCATATCTGCCGCGATACCCAACTTAACCGCTGCATGTGCGAAACTAGAAAGCGACAATGCCAGCATCAATACGCTGACTAAAAATAGTTTTTTCATATAAATTCCTAAATACCGAAGAAGTTGTAATTAAACCCTGCGTTATTGTAATCATTAGCCATGGTAAAGCAAGCAGACCTATGCAGTACTAATAGCTAAATCTCTTAGTGACTTAACTAGCCTATCTCAATAAAACCTTAACAAAACCATAATATCAATGGCAATAAAACCAAAGGCACTAAGCCTTCAATCAAGCAATGATATTGTTACGAAATTGTTCTACCTACTTGTTAACGTAGATCACTGTCTTTACTATAAGGCACGTTTTACCACATATCATCGAAACTTAGGCTCATAATGTTAAAAAAGACCACAAAAATACCGACTAAAAAGCTACTTGCGATTGCCGGCTTAATTACCGCTAGCTTTGGCCTCACTAATACGGCTAATGCCACCATAGTAGAATTTCAAACGTCGCAGGGTAACATCCAAGTTAACTTGTTTGATAGCACCACCCCTGAAACAGTAAAAAACTTCCTTAGCTATGTTAATGCTGAGCATTACACCGACACGGTTGTACATAGAGTAGCTCCAGGGTTTGTCGTACAAGCGGGTGGTTATGCATTCGATGGAGTGTGGCCACTAACCGCACTGGAGTCGAATGAACCAGTGATCAATGAGCCGGTTTATTCTAATGTTAAAGGCACCATCGCTATGGCGAAAAAAGGTGGTGATGTTAATAGTGCTACTAATCAATGGTTTTTTAACTTACAAGATAATAATGATCCATTAAACACCAAAAATTTAGACATACAAAACGGTGGTTTTACTGTTTTTGGCCAAGTGATTGAAGGCATGGATATTGTCGAGAAAATAGGCCTACTCAAGTTATGTAGTACGAGCCAATTACAGGACATTCCTATGGTGATGGATGAAGATCAAGGATGTCTCGATATGGATGTTGCCGGCATCGAAAACTTTGTCGCGATTAAACAAATAGTTATCGTTGATAGCTCTGAAGTTACCGACGGTCATTTAACGCCTTTAATAAACACCCTTATTGATGAAGAGCCCGCTCCAGCTCCAACGCCAGATCCTGCGCCACTACCTACACCTAAAGACAGTGGTGGCTCACTAACTTGGTTTGCCTTAGCAATGTTAGCATTGGCAGCAACACGAAGACGTCTTTTCTAAGTAAAGAGCGAAATAGAAAGCTAAAATAAAGAAAAAAGCAGTAATATCAATTAAGAATATTACTGCTTTTTTTTGTTCTTAAGCATTTGGCGAACGAGCGTAAATACCCTACTACAGGAGCAGGCCTGTAGGAGCCGGCTTTAGCCGCGAACAATGCGAACAATGCGCACAATACGAACGTCATTAACTCCGAACATCGCAAAAATCCACAACAAAATTCGGGCGTAAACACCCTGCTACAGGAGCAGCCTGTAGGAGCCGGCTTTAGCCGCGAACAATACGAACAATACGCACAATACGAACGTCATTAACTCCGAACATCGCAAAAATGCAAAACAAACATTCGGGCGTAAACACCCTGCTACAGGGGCAGCCTGTAGGAGCCGGCTTTAGCCGCGAACAATACGAACAATACGAACAATGCGAATATTTTTGGCGAACATTTGCGCGAACAATGGTGACGAAATCACTCGCGTATATCACTGCGAACATTGGTGGTAAACATTCGGGCGTAAACACCCTCCAACAAACATTCGGGCGTAAACACCCTGCTACAGGGGCAGCCGTAGGAGCCGGCTTTAGCCGCGAACATTATTCGGGAATGACGGTACAGAAGCCCATGTATTAAAAAAGCAGCGATACCGTCAAACGATACGCTGCTTTTTTTAGTTTTTAGTTTTTTGGAACTAAGGCATTAAAGCCTTAGTTCCATTAACCTTGATATTCTAACCTCTAGTGAACTCTGGATATGCTTCCATACCACAATCCGAGATATCAACACCTTCGTATTCTTCTTCAGCTGTAACGCGAATACCGATGATTTTCTTCAGGGCATACCAAACAATGAAACTAGCACCAAACACCCAAACAAAAATGGTTGCAGCGCCAATCAACTGACCGCTAAAGCTCGACGATGAATTGGTAATAGGTACAATCATTAAACCAAAGAAACCAACCACACCATGTACTGAAATAGCACCTACGGGATCATCAATTTTGATTTTATCTAAAGCTAAGATAGAAAGTACCACGATTACACCAGCAATGGCGCCAAAGAGTGTCGCTTGTAATGGTGTTGGCGTTGAAGGCTCAGCAGTGATAGCCACTAAACCGGCCAATGCTCCATTTAGAGTCATAGTTAAATCGGCTTTCTTAAATAAGATTTTAGCAAAAACTAAGGCTGCAATTGCGCCAGCTGCAGCGGCGGCATTAGTATTTAAAAACACCATAGCCACTGAGTTAGCACTATTAATATCGGCAAGTTTTAATACTGAACCGCCATTAAAGCCAAACCAACCCATCCATAAAATAAAGGTACCTAAGGTTGCCATAGGCAAGTTAGCACCAGGAATAGCATTCACTTTACCGTCTTTACCGTATTTACCCTTACGAGCACCCAATAATATAACACCAGCTAATGCAGCAGAAGCACCGGCCATATGAACTATGCCTGAGCCAGCAAAATCAGAGAAACCTAAATCACCTAAGGTATAGAAACCAAAGACTGCTTCACCGTTCCATGTCCAGCTACCTTGCATAGGGTAAATAAAACCGGTTAGCACGACAGTAAAAGCTAGAAATGCCCATAACTTCATGCGCTCAGCAACCGCACCTGAGACAATCGACATAGCGGTAGCAACAAATACTACTTGGAAGAAGAAATCAGCCGCATTGGAATAAACAGCACCGCCATCAAATCCGGCTTCTGCAGATTCAGCAAGTACAGTACTAACCAATGCTTCTGCATCACTAGCACCATCAAGGCCAATACCATTTAAGAAAACGCCACCGCCATACATGATATCGTAACCAACAATAAGATACATGATACATGCGATAGCATAGAGCGCGACGTTTTTGGTTAGGATTTCAGTGGTGTTTTTAGCACGTACTAAGCCAGCTTCCAACATAGAAAATCCGGCAGCCATCCACATCACCAAGGCACCACACATAAGGAAGTAAAAAGTATCTAATGCATATTGTAATTGAAAAATATTTTGTTCCATGATTACTATCCCTTAAATTGCTTCAGAGTCTTGTTCACCCGTACGAATACGGACAACTTGCTCAAGGTTAAAAACGAAAATCTTACCGTCGCCAATTTTACCGGTGTAAGCCGCTTTGGTAATGGTTTCGACTAAGCGTTCAACTAGATCATCATTTACTGCGATTTCTAGTTTTACTTTAGGTAGAAAATCAACTTGATATTCTGCGCCGCGATATAATTCGGTATGACCCTTTTGACGGCCAAAACCTTTCACTTCACTGACCGTGATCCCCTCAACGCCGATATCAGAAATGGCTTCTCTGACATCGTCTAATTTGAATGGTTTAATGATTGCGCTAACTAGTTTCATGCTGTACCTCGATTTATCGTTATTATTATGGCTATAACTTGATAATACAATTCACATGCCACAAATAATTAACAAGCAATATCAACAACTTAACAAATAAGGTGCGCGTTAAAACAGTAAAATCGCACCAAGGCAGTGCGCGGAATAATTTCAATGAGTGCATCTGGTGCAATGGAGCAGGCCTGTAGGAGCCGACTTTAGCCGCGAGCTTTAGCCGCGAACAATACGAACAATACGAACAATGTAGGAGTTGGCCTGTAGGAGCGAGCTTTAGCCGCGAACAATGCGAACAATGCGAACGTCCCATCCGGCATCAAACCCTGTTCGGGCGTAAACACCCTCCTACAGGAGCGAGCCTTAGCCGCGAATTTCTCTACACATTCTGGCTCTACACATTCGGGCGTAAACACCCTCCCTGTAGGAGCGAGCTTTAGCCGCGAACAATGCGAACACAGCCGAACATCCCATCCGGCATCAAACCCTGTTCGGGCGTAAACACCCTCCTACAGCGAACAATACTTATTTTAAACAAAAACGTCTATATAGATAAGAGTCTTTTTGCTTGGCATAACTAGGGTTGAATTTGAGCTGGCTACATAACAGTTTTTCTCTGTTGATATCCTTAGCAAACTGCAGTACTTGCCGCAGCGTTTTAGGTTGTGTTGTTGCTACATCAAATTGCTTAAATAACAATTCTATTTCTTTACCGGATAAGAGCGGCCAATTTAACAACCACACTTCTATGGTGCCTACTGTTACTAAATCAATATATGGCCCCGTAGCGAGCGCCTGAGTAATATAATATTTGGTCTGTTCATTGTAGCCATGCAAGTAGTTATTCAAGCGCAGTAAATCAACCCAGGGATCCGGCCATAAAGGTCTAAGTTGGGTTGCTGATAAATACCATTGATTGATCTCGGCTAATTTTCTTTTATCTTCAAAGCCCATATCAACGCCCCAATGCATGATCCGCCCCACCATATGAGCATAATGCGGATGCGTAGGATCTAACGTCTGTGCTTTGTGAATAGCGGATAATGCTTGTTGGTATTCGGCTTCGTCTTTTATGGTTTTTTGCTTGGCCCAATCATTTAATGAAAATTCAGCATTAAAGTACCAAGCATTAGCAACACCTCGGCTAAAACTCGATGACAGGCCATACAAGGTAAGCAATATTAACAAAGCTACAGCTATGTAGTTAAGTTTTTTGCCGAATAACTTTCCGAATAACTTTCCGAACAAAGAGCCAGAGGTATGATGTGAAGAAGCTGATGAAATACTCATATGAGTCCTGTAAATTTAATCGAACTAACTTAGCAAACATTCGGGCGTAAACACCCTCCTACAATTCCCCCTCCCTGTAGGAGCAGGCATGTAGGAGCCGGCTTTAGCCGCGAACAATGCGAACATTGCGAACACAGCCGAACACAGCCGAACATTCCATCCAGCATCAAACCCTGTTCGGGCGTAAACACCCTCCTACAGTTCCCCCTCCCTGTAGGAGCAGGCATGTAGGAGCCGGCTTTAGCCGCGAACAATGCTAGATTCAGGAGAATGTGCGTCCTGCATTCTCTAATAAGTAGCATCCATGCTACGTCCGACAAGTGAACTCGGGAATGACGAATATTTTACGGTTCCCTAGTCACTCCTCAGTGTAGCGCAGCGACTCTGTGACCTCGGTGGTATAAAATTCTCTTCATCACTTATCGCTGCTTGGTTATCTTAAGACACAAAACAAGTATCACCACCGAGAACACCGAGGGACTTCGTCCTCACCGAGAAAAGATTAACAACAAAAAATCAAATGGCTATGAAACAAAAATTCGGGCGTAAACACCCTCCTACAGCCGACTTTACCTAACGCTCAAACAAGCTAGCGGTAATATTATAAGGATTGTCATAAAACAATTGTTGCGCTTTATCTTCGCCAAATAGTTCAGTAATTTTACTTCTGGCTGCACTTAACATAGGTGGTCTACGTTTAAGGTTATGGGCATCACTGGCAATTATTTGAATTAAATCTTGCTCGATATAATGCAAAGCAAGTGCTTGGCATTCTTCACCAAAACCGCCAGTAATTGAACTGGCCGTTACTTGAAACCAGCAGCCTAAATCGACAAAGGTTTTAATTTTAGTAGGTGATTTTAATAAATCTCGATTACGTTCTGGATGAGCAATAACCGGAGTAATATTTTTTTTAAGTAGATGCTTAACTAAAATATCACTGCCTGCGGGTATATGGCTATGAGGAAATTCAAGCAACATAAACTGTTGATTGTTATAACGTCCATATAAAGGTAATTTTTGGCTGGCAAGTAAAGATAAAATCTCAGAGTCTAACCTTACTTCAGCGGCATACGCTAATTCAACGGAAATATTAGCCTTATCAACTTCCTGCTGTAATGCTGAGAAAGACGATTCTATTACCGGTAAGTGATTATCAAAGCGGCCAAGATGCAAATGTGGGGTAACCACAATACGCTTTACCCCATCTTCAACCGCCAAATTAATTAAAGCCAATGCTTCAACCATATCTTTAGCGCCATCATCAATACCCGGTAAAATATGGCAATGAATATCTATCATCTACTGTTACTATCCTCTGCTGCTACTATCCATCTACTGTTGATAAGGAATAGTCACTATTAAATCGCTTCAAAAGCAAAGGCTAACTTACTTTTTCATCGCCATAAGTATAATCAGTGTAATAACCATGATAATAGTCATGAGAAGTCAGTTATTTAGTATCAACCTGACTCAATACCACACCCGCTATATTAGCATTTATGTCAATTAACTTCCCTATACCAGCTTGAGCAGCACCAATACGAGTATCATCACTTTTAACCACATATATCACTGCATCAGATTGCTGAGCAATAACTAAAGCGTCACTTACTGAATGTACGGGAGGAGTATCAATAATAATACGGTCGTAAGATTCTTTAAGCTGCGCTAATACCTCAGCAAATTTGGGCGACAATAATAATTCAAGTGGATTCGACGGGAGTTGGCCACAAGGCATAACCGTTAGCCCCGATTTATCATCAAAATAAATACAATCCTCAAGCTGCTCGGTGCCGCTAATTAAATTGGTCAAGCCCGGGTGATAAAGCGGTATATTAAAACGCTTACAAATACTAGGCTTGCGCATATCGGCGTCAATTAAAATGGTTTTTTCAACTTGTGCTAACGAGAAAGCCAAATTGGTTGATGTGGTTGTTTTGCCTTCTCCCGGTAAAGTCGAAGTAACTTCTATAACCTTAGAGCCTTTATCCAGCTGGGTTAGTACAAAACTAGTGCGCAGCGTGCGCACCGATTCGGCAAATTTACGCCCGCCCTCTTCAAAGAAGTAGTGCTGATGTAAGGTTTCATTTTTCTTCAATGTCACTAACGGAAATAAACCTAACATGCGTTGTGACAATTTATTTTCAATATCTACTGAAGATTTAAAGGTATCGTTTAAGGCTTCAATCACAAAAGCTAACACCACCGCCAAGCCAAAACTAGCCACAAACGCCAGGGCCACTATCAAGCTCTTTTTAGGTTTTATCGGTGCAAAAGGGGTAAAAGCACGGTCAGTAAAACGAGCAACAACCGCATTAAAATCACTGGTTATTTCGGTTTCTTTAGAGCGCGACAAAAAGGTATCAAACAAATTACGGTTAGTTTGTACTTCACGCTTCAATTTACGGTAGTCATTTTCTTTACCGGTTATACGTTGATATTGAACACGTAATAGTTGTAATTCTTGCTGCAAAGCCGTTACATTAGCTTGCGAGGTTTTCACTTCTTTTTCAATACCAGTAACTAATGAATAAACTTGTTTACTGAGGTTACTTCTAACCGTTTCAAGTTCAGCTTTAGCAGCAATCATCTTAGGATGTTTAAAACCGTAGATTTGGCTAAGTTCACTAACACGGCGTTCTGCAGAGACAACTTCGCGTTTAACATCTTGTATAACGCTATGAGAGGTAATAGCCGGTATGCTTTCTAAACGTTCTAAATCATTTCGGCCATACTCATTAATAACACGCATGATGCTTTCAAGCTTATTTTTATCATTACGGGCAACAACAAATTGTTGGGCGGTTTGCTCTAGCTCTTTGGTCACTAGACCTAGCAGCCCCTCTACATCGATGAGGTTTTCCTGCTCACGATAAGCTTGTAACTTATCTTCCGATTCATCTAAGCGTATACGTAAATCAGACAAACGTTCGTTAAGCCAACCGGCAGCTTTTTGGGTGACACCCATTTTAGCCGTCATGTGGCTTTCAATATAAACTTCACCTACCGCATTAGCGACAGCAGCCGCTAACTTGGCATCTTCTGCTTCAAATGAAATGTTAACCAATTGCGTTTTTCTTACCGGGGAAATAGAAAGCCTACTGGCAAATACTTGCAGAAAGCGTTGCATCTTTTGTTCGGCTAAATCACTTTCGTTTACATTAGCGGTTTGCTTTTTAGGTAAAAAAGGAAGGTTTTCCTTTATCGATGCTTTAAAACTGGCAAGCGCTGAAGGTGGTTTGTTAAATTCAGCTTGGTCCATTAAGTTTAACGTTTCAATCACTTTTTTAGCAATAGCTCGTGATTTAAGTATTTCAAACTGGGTTAAATAATACTCTTTTCTGCCCGAGTCTAAACCCATAATCTCCTGAAAATTAACCGCTTGTGCTTGCTCAGCTTCTATTAATAAAGTTGCTGTGGCCTTATATACCGGTGTCATTTTCATGGCGACAATGCCCGCAAAAATCGCAACAAGTAGGGCAAAAAAGAAAATTTTAAATTTGTATTTATTTAAAATGGCAAAGTATTGTCGTAAATCGATTACTTCTTCTTGCACTTTAGCTTTACTATCTAGTTCCATCATTACCACTTAGAAGAATCGTTGTTCAATTGTAATAGTATCGCCAGCAGATACTTGCGTGCTTAAACTTGCGTTAAGTTTCTTGTCTTTAGCTTGTTCTTTATATAAAAATATTTTGTCTTTAGAAGCGCGCTCAGTTAAACCGCCCGCTAACGCGATGGCTTGGTTAATGGTCATGCCCGGGTGATAACCATAACCACCTGGCTTTTTAACCTCACCATGTATATAAAAAGGTCGATATTCAAGTACCTGCGCAGCCACATTCGGGCTTATTAAATACCCACCTTTTAGACCTTTAAGTACGAGTTGCTCAATTTGTTTAACCGTTAAGCCTTTAATATTAATTTCCCCCAAAAAGGGGTAATTAATTTTCCCGCTATTACCTAATAGGGCAGTAACGGTGAGCTCATCTTGGCCATATACTTTTATTTCTAGTTTGTCGCCAGGGCCAAGTTGATATTCGTCAAGTGCGAATGCCGGCCCAGCAACCATGCCATTAACAAGGAGAAAAAGAACAAATAACAAAATAGATTTAGTCACTTAACGCCCTTACATTGAAAAGATAAAGTTTAAACCAATCATGCTTTTATCAAAGGTTAAATCTTCAACCGTTGAATCTTTACTCGATAGTTCAACATAAGCAGAAGCTTCAAGCCAGCGTGTGAACACATAATTCACCGAGGCTGAAAAGGTAGTAATATCATCAGTTCTTATTACACCACTGTAGTCCTCATTGGTAAATGAGGCACTGACATTGGAGGATAAATCTTGATTCCAATCATGCATCCAAGCCAGTGAAAAGCTGGTGGCGTCAATGTAATCTCCAACGCTATCAGTATCTCTTGCTGCGCGAGCGGTATCAAAACTTATGGTTGAATAAGTCAATGGCTGCCATTGCACACCCGCTTGCCAACTTAAACCGCTAAAATTTTCACGACCTGATTCAGTAAAGTCTTTTTCTTGATAACCCAATTTAGCCGTACCCGAAGTTAACGCGGTAGCTTCCCACTTCACCCCGACCAAGGCACGGTAATCATCAGAGCTTTTACTGGTAGTATCAACGGCTACATGTTGATAACGGATAGCATCACGAGATACTTCAACAAACAAATCTGTTGAGGCATGGGTATTATAGAAAAAGGTAGAGCCAAGTTTCACTGAGTCAAAATCGTTAAACTGAGTCACTGTAGTAAAGTTATTATAAGACTTATTATAATACTTAGCATCAAACGCTATACGCGCAGCAGTACTTAAGGCACCGAACTCATAAGTTAACGCGACAGTTTGGTCTACATATTCAAGCGGCTCTGAAACATCATCACCTAATCCTTCAGCCAAACCAGTACCACGCGGTTCGGTTACTTTATTTGCCATTAAAGTAATATCAAATCTGTGTTTAGAAGAGGGTTCTAAATGACTAGTAAAAGCAACATTACCATCGATATAGTTATCATCAGAGCTCGACAAATAAGTCCCCGAGTTAATGCCAATATCCAAACTGTACTGATTAATACCATCGTTTAAGGAAAAATTAATCGCCGGATCGACATTAACAATGGCGCTGCTTTTTTCATCCGTGGCTGAGCTAAAAATATTATCATCATATTTCAAACCAGTAGCTAACGTAGGTTTTACGGTTACGCCGTTATCTAAAGTGATTCCTTCTGACTCAGCAGCGAAAGCTGTATTTGCCATAACTGCCGTAATTGCGATGGCTAATATTGTATGCTTCATTTTTATTCCCTTTACTTTTATCTTTTTAGTAAGCGTTTTTACCCGTAAAACCTTTAAAAACAGTTAAAAATATAATTTTTATATCTAAACTTAAAGACCAGTTTTTTATATATTGCAGGTCATATTCAACCCGTTTTTCCATTTTATCTAAGGTATCAGTTTCCCCTCTATAGCCATTCACTTGAGCCCAACCCGTAATACCGGGTTTAACTTTATGACGTAACATATAAAACGCTACCTTTTGACGATATTCTTCATTGTGCGAAACTGCATGTGGCCTTGGGCCAACAATCGACATACTGCCGCTTAATACATTAAAAAACTGTGGCAACTCATCTAAACTGGTGCGACGTAGAAAAGCACCTAGTTTGGTAATACGTACATCATTTTTAGTGGCTTGAATAACGGTGTCGTCATTTTCTTGCACCGTCATTGAGCGGAATTTCCAGACTACAATCCGTTCGCCACCTAAGCCATATCGATCTTGTTTAAATAACACCGGACCTTTAGAGGTTAACTTCACCGCTATTGAAACTACAATCAATACCGGTACAATTAATAATAAAATAGCAATGCCGGCAACAATATCTAAAGTACGTTTCATTATCAGTCTAGAGCCCACATAAGGAGACTCAAAAACACTTAAAGTATCAATATCACCCACATGATCTATTCTGGCATGCATTAAGTTAGAGATTAAAAAGTCTGGCACTATATGTACATCAACCGTGGTATCACCAAGTCGAGATAAAATATCGGCAATGCGATCTTCAGCCTTAAAGGGTAGCGCTAAAAAAATCACATCTAATTTACCTGTCTTGGCCTGTTCAATGGCTTGATCTATCGTACCTTCAATGTGCATGGCCACATTATCAAAAAATCGACCTGGTTTACGGTCTTCAAAAAAACCAATGCAGTTATAGCCTAAATCATCATGAAGCTTAATTTGTTTGAAAATATTTGCACCCGCTTCAGTGGCACCTATGATGGCAACATTTCGCATGCTCAAACCCATGCGACGGCGGTTCTTTTTGTATATTTGGCTACCTAGACGCCATAAGAATAAACTAATAAGGCAACTAAAAAACCATAACGTGACAGTCACTCGAGATAACTGCTCTGAAAACTTAAAAACAAAGGCGAATATTAACAATGTAACAAAGGATAAAATTAATGTACCCCAGGTACTTATTACCATGTCTCTGAATTTACCCGATCGCCATGAGCGGTATAAATTAAATGCCTCAGCGAAATAGAGAAAAGCAAACAAAACAACGAGTAATACTAACAAATAGCCGCGGGCTAGCGGTACGCCATAAATACTTGCGGAAAAAATCAACGAAATGGTGATAAAGAAAGAATCTAAAAAACGGTAAAATAAAGAGCCGCTAGTACTTGTAGACTTAAAAGTTTGTGAGTTATGCATATACGCTCCTTGTAAGGTTAACCATTTATGACCGCACTATCCTAGCAAAGACATATTTGAAATCAGCGTATGTCCCTAGCAAAGACATACTTGAAATCAGCGTATTATATAGATTAACCAGAGGAATTAACATTGAAATTTGATTAAAAAGCATTAAATTAACGTTATTACATGTAACCAAGCGTTATACCGAATATTGTTTGATCTTTTGTAGGAGTAGGCTGTAGGAGCGAGCTTCAGCCGCGAAAAACCCGAACATTATCTTACCCTCCCACACCGCCGAACATCCTGCTACAAAACAACATCACGAACAATGTATGCCCCCTGTAGGAGCGAGCTTTAGCCGCGAACATTCTCTGTTCGGGCGTAAACACCCTCCTACAAAGGAACATCCCGCCCCCCTGTAGGAGCGAGCTTTAGCCGCGAACAATGTCTTTCCCTCCCACACCGCCGAAAATCCCACCCGGCATCAAACCCCGTTCGGGCGTAAACACCCTCCTACAAAATAACACCGCGAACAAGAGCCGGCTTCAGCCGCGAACATTGTAGGAGCGGGCTTTAGCCGCGAACAATGTCTTTCCCTCCCACACCGCCGAAAATCCCACCCGGCATCAAACCCCGTTCGGGCGTAAACACCCTCCTACAAAGGAACATCCCAGCCCCCTGTAGGAGCCGGCTTTAGCCGCGAACAAGCTCTTATCCTGAACACTATCATTACCTTTATTATTAAAGCTAACTTGTTTACTCGCGTTATCATTAAATTTTACTAATTTTTTATCAGAAGGTTTTTAATTTTTCAGCCAATCACCAATATTAAATTCCAGCCATACAGGGAATAAAAACAAATTAATTCCTTATATATGCGGAATCATATAACAATGACTCCCTATATTTATGGAATAGATTAATGTATTATTCTTTATATATATGGAATCAAGGGGTCAAGTATGAACATTAAATCTCTAGTGGTTAAGCAATACCGAGAAATCATTGACGCTGCAACCCAACAAGTTACAAGATTAAAAAGACCTCCTGAAGGCTGGCTTAGAACGAATAGGAAAGCATTACAAATGCCCGCTAAGGTAATAATGAAAAAAGCAGGTATCAAAAAAAGTGAGCTTTATCGTATTGAAAAAGCTGAAGTTGAAGGTACGCTAACACTTAATAAACTCAAGGAAGCAGCTAATGCGATGGACTGTGATTTTTACTATGCTGTCGTACCTAGAAGCGAAATAAAAGAAATCATTGAAAATAAAGCTCGTCGTCATGCTGTAAAGCTGCTTAAAAACGCAAATGTGCATATGCAGTTAGAATCTCAAGGCACATCAATGGAGCAGATTGAATTACAAATTGATCAAGTTGCCGAACAACTAATAAAAGAAATGCCTGAATGGTTCTGGGGAGAAGCACTTGATCACAAATGAAAACGTAGACGGTGCAACCCCATTAGATCCTGATGAACTTGCGGGGTTAAAGTTCAAACATATTACTACTCGGCGGTTAACCTTGCTTTACCACAGAGTACACAGAGGCTTCGCTCACCGAGAAACTAGAAAAACTAGATATTTTTAAATCTTTCCTCTTTATTCCTCCTATCCCTCGGTGGTTAACCTTGCTTTACCACAGAGTACACAGAGGCTACGCTCACAGAGAAATAAAAAGTGAATGTCTTTATTCTTTCCTCTGTATTCCTCCTATCCCTCGGTGGTTAACTTGGTTTTACCACTGAGAACACCAAGACTGCGCTTGACTGAGAAATAAAGCTTTCCTCTGTGCTTCTCCTTGTCCTCGGTGGTTAACCTTGTTTTAACAAAGATCAAACACTAATTCGTTTAACTCCATCAACCAATTTATTCACATTAAAGTTAATTAATAACCCTGTTTTTATACCTGTTAATTTTAAATAAGTTATTAGTTGTGCGGTATGTATTGGTTGGAGCTTATCCACAGCTTTCAACTCTAGAATCAGCTCACCTGGTATTAAAATATCCAAGCGATATCCTGCATCGATATTCATACCTTTGTAATTAATGGGCAATGAAGCCTGGCTTTGAGCCAAAATTCCAGCTTCGTTCAATTCAAACAACAAGCATGATTCATAACTCGATTCTAATAAACCTGGCCCTAATTCTTTATGAACCTCAATAGCGCAACCAATAACTTTTTGAGTCAGTAAATCCTTTTCCATTACCTTCCCTCTTTATTCATTTAGTACCACAAAGTAAAAAGTAAAGAATAGCTTATTTGAAAGTGGCAGCTAAAAATCATATTAACCACAGAGTACACAGAGGCTTCGCTCACAGAGAAATAGAAAATGAATGTCTTTATTCTTTCCTCTGTATTCCTCCTATTTCTCGGTGGTTAACTTGGTTTTACCACTGAGAACACCAAGACTGCGCTTGACTG
This sequence comes from Colwellia piezophila ATCC BAA-637, assembly GCF_000378625.1. Taxonomy (GTDB): domain Bacteria; phylum Pseudomonadota; class Gammaproteobacteria; order Enterobacterales; family Alteromonadaceae; genus Colwellia; species Colwellia piezophila. The sequence goes on from NZ_KB905161.1 coordinate 470,708, forward strand.
AGAAATAAAGCTTTTTAAATCTTTCCTCTGTGTGTCTCCGTGTCCTCGGTGGTTAACTTTGCTTTACCACTGAGAACACCAAGACGGCACCTCACTGAGAAATAAATTTTTCTTAAATCTTTCCTCTGTGTGTCTCCGTGTCCTCGGTGGTTAACTTTGCTTTACCACTGAGAACACCAAGACGGCACCTCACTGAGAAATAAATTTTTCTTAAATCTTTCCTCTGTGTGTCTCCGTGTCCTCGGTGGTTAACTTTGCTTTACCACTGAGAACACCAAGACGGCACCTCACTGAGAAATAAATTTTTCTTAAATCTTTCCTCTGTGTTTCTCTGTGCCCTCGGTGGTGAACTTTGCTTTACCACTGAGAACACCAAGACGGCACCTCACTGAGAAATAAATTTTTCTTAAATCTTTCCTCTGTGTTTCTCTGTGCCCTCGGTGGTGAAAAAGAGGTTAACTACGACCATACTTATCATCAAAACGAACAATATCGTCTTCACCTAAATATGAGCCTGTTTGTACTTCAATGAGTTCAAGAGGTAATACACCTGGGTTCTCTAACGAATGGATCGTACCAAGTGGTATATAAGTAGATTGGTTTTCAGTAAGCAAAAACTCTTTCTCACCATTAGTCACTCTTGCCGTACCCGATACTACAATCCAATGTTCTGCCCTGTGATGATGCATTTGAAGAGACAATTTCGCGCCTGGTTTTACTGTAATACGTTTTACTTGGTCACGATCGCCAAAATCAAGTGAGTCATACTTGCCCCACGGACGGTAGACCTCTCGTTGATGTTTATATTCGTAGCGGTCTTCTGCTTTTAACATGTTAACGATGGCTTTAACATCTTGAACTTGGTCTTTGCAGGCCACTAATATGGCATCTTTAGTTTCAACAATAACGAGGTTATCTACGCCAACAGTGGTAACTAATTTATTGTTAGCACTAATATAACAATTAGTTGTAGCATGGCTGATTACATCACCAGTGTTTACATTACCATTTTCATCTTTTTCGCTCACTTCCCATAATGATGAGAATGAACCGACATCACTCCAGCCTGCATCCATCGGTACTACGATTGCGCCAGCGCCCTCCGCTTTACAAAGCGGTTCCATTACAGCGTAATCAATCGAGTCTTCAGGACATTTAGAAAAGATATCAGCGCTAATGCGGGTAAAGTCTAAGTCTTTAGATTTACCTTCATAAGCTTCAGTACACACTGCCAGCATTTCAGGTGAGAATTTAGCGAGCTCTTCAAGGTAACGAGATGCTTTGAACATAAACATACCGCTGTTCCACAGGTATTCACCTGAATCTAGGTATGCTTGCGCTGTGGCTAAATCTGGCTTCTCTACAAAACTGTCTACAACAAAGCCAACAGCTTCGACCTGAGACTGCTGAGTGCCCTGTTTAATATAGCCATAACCGGTTTCTGCCTGTGTTGGCACAATACCAAAAGTAACCAACTTATCTTGCTGCGCAAATGCAGTGGCGGTAACAACTGCTTTTTGAAACGCTTCTACATCTTTTATTACATGATCCGCAGCTAAGACTAATAATAATGGGTCTTCACCATTAGCCATGGCAGCCAATGCGGCTAAAGTTATTGCCGGGGCAGTATTTTTACCCATAGGCTCTAAAATAATATCACTAGAGCCCGTGCCATTTGCACGCAATTGCTCAGCGACAATAAACCGATGTTCTTCATTACAAATAATTAACGGCTCTAAACAATTGCTGCTATCAAGGCGATTAATCGTCTCTTGTAACATAGTTTTATCATTTAATAACGCTAAAAACTGCTTAGGGTGTAACGCTCGAGACAAAGGCCATAAACGGCTTCCACTGCCACCAGACATAATTACAGGTAAAATCATTATATTTCCTTTATATATTAATATTTAAAAGCTATTTTCTATTTTTGCAAAGTGTATGTCGAGATTAAGTTAAGTGGCCAAATTAATTATGCCACTACAAATGCCTTTAACCACAAACCTTCAAATAGGCACACATTCTGGCATGAAAAATCCGGGCCTATAATTCCACAAAAAACGGTTTTATAACATGGTTTCAATTTGGGAAAATGAGCCTGTAGGTGGCACTTCTGCTATGAAGCTTCAATCACGAAAAACATCGATTCAATCATTTTTTTTTCTAGAAATATAGGCGAAGTGACTAATAGGTGCTGAAAGCACGTATAAAATTTTATACTTTTTAAGTATATATAAAACAATTAATGGAATGCATACTCCAGAGAAAACACCAATGGCTAGATGAATCCATAACGATTCTATATTAAATATATTTATTAAAATAATACGTGCTCCACTCCCAATTAAAATATGCATCAAATAAATAGCCATTGAGCCGTAACCAAGATAACTTATATAGCTAATAGCTTTACTTGATTTACTGGAAAGCCAAGACGAAAGAGAAACAATAAACAAGATAGAAATAAAAGACAAAAACAATAAAAATAATCCTTTATCTGTATAGCTAAACTCATACGTTATGTGAAATAAATACTGTAAGCATATAAATAAAAGGCCTAAAATAAAAACATTTAGCCCTCTATCAAGTAATATCTTTTGATTAATCAATTGATATTGAACTCCAAATAGAAAATATAAAAAATAATTCTTTATATCATTTACTATAAAAATAGTATTATTAAAAAACATCAAGTTGAGAGGGTCTAAATATATAAAAATGAATAAAATTAAAAGCCATTTTGTCATTTTTTCATTTACAAACATGTAAATAGCGGTGCTTAATATAAAACAAGAGAATAATGCATACAAGAACCAAAACTGTGCCCTGGGATTCCAAAGTAATCCGAATACTTCAGAAAGATTGCTACTCCCATTAGTAAAATTACTTAGGCCAACTTCTATTCCTCCTTGTAAAATTGACCACAACAAGTATGGGTAGACTATTGTATCTATCTTACTGTTGATAAGTTTAATTGGTCCTCGATTTTTGAACGATGAATAAAAAAACATCCCCGATAAGAAAAAAAATAACGGCATATGAAAGCTATAAATGATGCTATCACTCAGTCTGTAGAATGATTCTGGAATATTTATACCCGCATCAAATAGCCCTCTTGCCACATGCCCATAAACAACTAAAATAATACCAATACCTTTAGCGTAATCGACCCAATCTGTTCTTTTTTCCATTATTACTTCCAATAATATAATTTCATATGGTACTAGACATCCTCAAAGCAGCACTAGAGGTAAACTACTTTTAAGTTTTTGTTCGAATGCTCATGACCTTTTGCTGGTGTCAACTATAATCAACAATAATTTTTCTCACTTCACCAACTTCTGAGGCAAAATAAATAATTCAGTTATTCAAGCGAAAAATAAAATTTATATAAGTACAACATGTACGGTGGTCAGGAGTTTTTCCCTAATTTTATACCATTCAATTCTACATATTTATAAGTAATGTGAGATGTGTAGCATACGGTTATAAGAATTAAAAATACAAACATATTATTGATAAATTCACAACCAAGCGTCATATATCTAGTACCATTAACCATAGGTGCTAGGTTTAAACCAAAAATCTTTTGAATAATCATCACCAAAGAAGTAAAACAAAATATGATTGCTCCATGCGTCATATATATTGAGTAAGATAATTTTCCTGCGAACTGAAATGGCCTTAATTTCAAAATATTTGATATCACCCCAGACTCAAAAGAATAAATTAACACCATTACAAAAAACACAATAATAGCAATAACAGTTCTTTGCTCAAACTCCGACTGCACTATCATAATAACAACAATGATAACAATGACTTCCAGTAAACTTCCTAGCATATGAGTAAGTCTGACATGCGCTATTTTCTTATATATGATATAGGTAGAAGCCCCTCCAAAGAAACACGATAATCCCAATAGAACCTCCTTTTCTAGTACTTCATTTTGATATATTAATAGGCACAAGGCGACTAATGAACTAAGTATCCAGATATACCTTTTAGAAGGGGTATACACGACAACAGACATAAACAGTAATATATATAAATAAAATTCAATGCTAATACTCCAAGAAGCTGAATTGAAACTCAAATGATTTGCAAATGGTATCCAAGCTTGGATTAAAAATAGGTTTGGTACTATTTCACTAATTGAATTCCTCCCACTGAACGGACTATCATTGAAATTAAAAGTGTAATATTCATGTACAAATAATTTACCAAACTCTAATAATACAATAACAATAAACATAAATAGGTGTAGCGGGTAAATCCTGAAAAATCGTGCTTTGATAAAAGTTAGAAAATATAATTTTGTTTTATCACCATAACCGTGAGCTAAAACGAAACCACTTAGCACAAAGAAGAATTCAACCAAGAGATGACTTCCCCTAATAAAATTAAACTCAGTTATGCTCCCAGCTATACGGAGATGAAATAAGACAACAGCTATTGCTGCAATCCCTCGAAATGCGTCTAGTGCTTCAAATCTTTTCTTCAACAGTCCCTCCTATGATAATTGCTAAGCTTTAGTTGTTAGAGTTTTATCGTTCAATAAATTTATAGATATTAAATGCTTTTATTTTGCATCAAAGACTGTTTACATCTTAAAAATAAAAAAGCATAAGCAAAAGGGATACAAAACCTAGCGTCTAGACTCATATAAGTCATCAAAGAAATTATCATAAAGATCAAACAAATAACTTCAGAGTAGTTATCATTTTTTAAAAAAACATTTAATAATTTAATGTTAATATAGAAAAATAAAAGTATAAATGGCCAACCAGCAAATATCACCCAATCAAAGAAAAATGTTTTAGTAGATACTCCTTTGACTTCACCGGAGATAAAATAACGTAATACTTCTTCAAAATTAATGTGTTCCGGATACACATTTTGGAATTGTTCAATTCCTAACAAGCCATTTTCATAAATAGATGGCAGGTAACCAAAAAAACCAGTGCCTAAAGGGTAGTTAAATAGAGATATAAGCGACGTAAATAACATAGTTCCTCGAGTCGCGATAGATGTTGTGTTGTCAATATCACTTGCAAATAACGGAAAAACATATGTGTCAAAAGTAATAATGAATAAAAATGGAATCACCAAAAATAAGATATATTTTAATAAATAGTGAGATCTCAAAATGGCATAAATACAAACACTTAAAATAAAGCACAATAATGTTCCTTTTGAGGTTGAAATGAATGCAATGAAAGTTATCGCTATAATATAAAGTGGCTTACTAGTTTTATTTACAATAGAAAATAACATTAAAGAAATAACGATTTGAAATCCAAATGTACTTGCTTCAAACGTAAAGCCCCTTAAACGATCTGGAGAAAGTGCATTTGATATTTGTATAAAAGAAGTATTATTAACCGTACTTGGAAACATTAAGCTCAAAAAAAGTGAAAATAAACAGACTGATGAAATAATCCAAATACCTTTACTTAATGTCTCTAAATCCTGTCTAGCGCATATAAAAAAAACAATAATCGTTGGAATTATTATTAGAATAAACCTAGAACCGCGATCTAAAATAAAAGAAGGTTCATAATCAGTTATAAAAAATAAAGACATTATTAATGAATATAAAAGAAACACACTAAATATAACAACCCCCCTCCTTTCTAAATTGTTTATTTTATTTAAATTTAAAAAACCGATTATTAAAAAAAATGGAATGACTATCATTCCTGCCGGAGCGGTAAACACCCCTCCAATAGCTGCTAGTTTTGTACTCTCAAAGGGGATCAAAAAACACAATAAAAAAAACATTAATTTTTGTGATTTCATACTAAACTAACAACCATTTTTTAATTGCAAACTTCCATATTCCGCTCGGTAACTTAGTCAATAATCGAATACCTATTACCGCTATACCAATTGTAGATAAACGAATAACACAGGGTCCTGTAACATTTGATTTAAATGCAAGAAAAGCGTCAGTAACTGACGTTTCAGTAGTCTTCTGCCGATAGAGGTTAATTAATAAATTTGCATAACAAGAATTTACAAAATAATTGATATATTTATCATCAAAACATTCTCGTTTACACTTAATTTCTCGTAATGCGATAAAATTAGATACAGTTTTAGGGCCAAATGGTGAGTTAATAGCTGAACCCTCACGCATATTATAAAAAAACAATTCATCATCAATTACTTGGATTTTCTTTGCCGTAAACATGAAGTTGATGCTGAATAATACGTCTTCACTGTAACTAACATCCTCATCGAAATGGATTTTATTACTTTGAAGAGACACCCTTTTATAGACACATGAGGCAATATGTAATTTAATTTCTTTAATACAATAAGCCTTTATAAAGTCTTCCTGGGTATAAAGACCAACTTGGTTAATTACAGTTTTAACAAAGTCAGGATAAACACGAGAATATGAAAAAACAAGCAAATCAATATCTGTTTGTAATTTAGCATCTAGTACATCAAATATATCTTCCGTATAAGCATCATCCGAATCTAAAAACAGAATGTAGTCACCAACAGCTAGTTTAATCCCAGCATTTCGTGCGCTGGATACACCTCCGTTTTGTTTGTAGACATAAGTTAAATGCTGTATTTCAGACAAAACCAATTTACATGCAGAACCATCATCAATAATGATTAATTCTATATCATTGCGATTCTTGCAGGTGGACTCAAACCAACCAATTATATTTTTTACTTCTTTATGCGTATTGTAAACAGGTACTACGATTGAGTATTTAATCATAATATTTCGTCCCACAATTTTATAATATGATTCATATTAGTTTCATTAGATTTTACCAACGCAAAATCCGACATTGCTAAATATCTCGAATTATCTTTGCAAATATCTTCTATTTTATCTGCAAACATTTGTGTGTTATCACTTTCAATGATAAATCCATTTTTTCCATCTTCAACAATCCACTTCAATGCAACAAAAGTTTCGTAAGCAACGATAGGTAGGCCTTGGCTTCTTGCTTCAATTAGTGTTTGTCCGAAACCTTCGTAGCGTGACGTCATTAAAAACGTAGAATATTCCCGCAATATAGGTGCCACATCAGATATGACTCCCTTAAACTGAACACCATCCACTTTTTCAACCTTGCTTTTTAGACAGTTAATTTCAAATTCTGAACCCCCACCATAAATATCAAGCGAGTAGCCTTCCGGTAGTAAATTAAATACGCGAATCATTTCTGAAAAATTTTTTTGATCTTCATCGATCCTAGCAATAGTTACTAATTTTTTACTACAGTTTCTAACTGAAGCCGCCGTATCTATTCGACACCCCCGGGGGATAACTTTTATTAGCCTAGTCAAGCGAGGGTAAATCGAGATCAAATGCTCTAGATCATAGATAGTATAAACAGTCACATAGTCAATATACTGTCCCACAAGAAACATCACCAACTTAGAGAATGGTTCAAAATATTTATCAAATTTATTGGTCTGAACCATGATAATCTTTGAACACTTTAATGTTTTTTTAGGTATATATAGCAGATCATTAGGATGAAATATAATGATTATATCTGAATCGGATGAGCACAAGTTACCAATTATTTTGCGTTGATTTAGTTTAGTTCTAACTTTATTAACCAAAGATAAAGATGAATCAGTTACCGAAAAATTAATATATTTGACATTCCCATTCTCATAAAACGCTTCTTTTGTTCCAATTGAGTGATAAAGCTCTACCAATTCAGCCTTTTTATTAATAGTTTGTAAAGATCGAATCAATCCTTCCACGCCACCAATAGTTGTTGATTTATTGGAGTTAACTGTTACTAGATTCATTTCTTTTTCCACTTCAATAAAGTTTTGCATGAAGTACTTAAGATGAGTGTAAGGCTCAAAGCCGTCCTCGTATTTAAAGCACTATAGTTTTACAAAGAAGTAGGCACATCACCTACTTCTATTCGCATATAGTCATTTTATGCCCCTAATAAAGCAGCCCATATAAGGTGTACAGAAAATGAAAATAAGCTGTTTAATTTAAGTTAACTTATAATTCATAATGGGGAGCATATTTATCACTATTTCCCCCCTTTAATACCTTCTGCATATTTAGTTTGCTTATCGTCAATATAACTTTTTAACTTTTGCTCAAAATGCACTGTGCCAAACTGTTTTGCATGTAACGAAATATCTGCAGCTGAAGCTAGCGTAACTTTAGTTTCGAATACATTAACAGCGTCAATTATTGCCTCTACGCTTTGTGAATAAAAATGTATACCTGTTGTACCGTCAATGACGGTATCAACTAACCCTCCCTTGCCATACCCAATAACTGGTGTTCCACAGGCCTGGGCTTCTACAGGGACTATGCCAAAATCTTCTTCCGCGGCATAAACAAATGCTTTAGCTTTTTGTATTCTTGTAATTAACTCGTCGTATTCTACGTAACCTAATAATGTGACATTTCCAGGTAAACTTTCGTTAATTTTATTATAATCAGGACCTTCTCCAACCACTATCAACATTTTTGAAGGCATTGCTTTAAAAGCATTTACAATTAGGTCAACTTTTTTATAAGGAACAAGCCTCGAACAGGTAATGTAATAATCTTCTTTTTCTTCACATAAGGTAAATGAATTTGTATCTACAGGAGGAAATATTATTTCAGACTCTCTTCGATAAAACTTTTCTATTCTTCGTTGAATAAATGATGAGTTTGCAATAAAGTGATCTACAGCAAAAGATGAGCGAACATCAAAATCTCTAATTTTATTTAACAAATAACGTGCTAAGACCGATTTCAGCCCTGACTCTATACCGCTCTCTTTTAGATATTGACCTTGTAAGTCCCATGCATAGCGAACTGGAGAGTGGCAATAGCAAACATGAACTTGGTCAGGCCCTGTCAGTACACCTTTTGCGACACAGTAACTACTCGATATGATTAAATCATATGAGCTTAAATCGAGCTGTTGGATAGCTAAAGGCATAAGAGGTAAGTATGATCTATATTTTTTCACCCCAAAAGGTAAGCGCTGAATAAATGATGTTTTAACTTGCTTATGTATACCCAAAGAGGCAAGTTGTTCCTCTGTCATTCCACAAACTAACGAAAAAACATCAGCACCCTGGTAAATGTTAAGTATCGATTTAAGAACTTTTTCAGCTCCCCCCATATCAGTAAGCCAATCATGTACAACTGCCACTCTCATTTAAACACTCCCAAAAAGATCACGTGTATAAACCTGATCAACCACGTCTTCTAACGCGATTTCCATACGGTTCGATACAATTACGTCTGTCATTTTTTTAAATTCTTCAAAGTCGCTAAGTACCTTAGAGTTAAAGAATGTATCTTCTGTTAACTCAGGCTCATAAGCAACAACAACAACAACAACAACAACAACAACAACAACAACAACAACAACAACAACAACAACCAACGACAAAAACACTCTCTGCATGAAAATAATATAATAACGAATACATCGTTAGATGTACGCTTTTATATATATAAATACAATCCACTGAGCCAACTAACTATTTCTTGATAGTTAATGCAGGTGCTTTTCAAGACAGTTGTCGCCTAAGTTGTTAAGGCGATTCTTTATGTTGCTGTGGATTTAACTCCCAGCACCTATTGGCTGCCAGTTTCTTTCACTTTTTGGCCATCGCACAGGATGCTCATTTCTTTTTTGTTGATACAACTCTTTTCGTTTCGCTAATATTTCAATATCAAGGCCTTCATAGCCTTGATTTGGTGTTACAAACTTGATCCTGATATGGCGATGTTCAATATCGTACCAGTAAACAAACTCTTTTACCCATTGTCGTTCTTCATCTAATGATGTAAGTCCATCAGAAGGGCAACGTGGTTGGTACTTTACGGTTCTAAATACGAATTATCATTGCTTACCCTTGGGCGGCTACGTGAGGTAACAACACCTAAATCATACATTTTGGCTCGCATTGTCAAACTACCCACTGGTGCGCCATTATCGGAATGAAACACTAAGTTTTTTTTCAAGCACTTCACTGACTATAAACTGCGCTCAAGCAACTCTGCCGCTTGTTCACCTGTTTCGTGGTGATGTACTTCCCAACCAATTACTTCCTGGCTGTAGATATATTCTATCATTTACAGGTAATAATGTTAACTATCACGGTTGACGGCATATAGCTGACATCCCAACGCCACACCTTTTTTTAATTATTAGCGCTATAACTCGTTGGCTTTTTATGGGTTATATCTTAGTTACGCTTTACCTCTATTGTGTTACATGTTTTCAGGTTTTATAGTTAAAATTGAAGCTAAACTGCTACCTTTTTAAGGTACTCAAAACCATAAACCATAAACTTTTATTTAATTTACTCGTTAGATATAGATAAATAGCTAAAGCCAAAAACAAAAAAAACATTGAACTGATATAAACACTCTCAATTAGAACAAAATAATAGACAAGAAAACCAGGGATAGAAGCAAGGATCGCGATGCTTAGAGGGGTGATTATCTCATTAAAATACTCCTTAAACCCAGCCCCACACAATGGCTTCACCATAAAATACCAATTTGGAAAGTTTAAGAATACCTGTAAACTCAGTAATGAAGTTGCTACACCAACTAATCCGTAAAAACTGCCTAGATAAATCACCAAGGGAATGAATGAAAACAGACCTAAATTCCAATAAAAGCCCAAATCAGCCCGGCCTTTCGCTAACTGTAATGAACCAACTGGGTTACCTATCGAACGGAACATAAAATAAAAAGACAATATTTGCATAATTAAAATGGCTTCAGACCATTTATCACCAAATAAAACTATGACTAACGGCTCTGCTAAAATAGCCATTGCTATATATATAGGAAAATTTACCGAGCACAAATAATTTATAGTTTTGAGGTAAATATTCTTAAGTTGCTTCGTATCATTTTGTACTGTGGACATGATAGGAAATGTGACTTTCGTTATAATGGGATTAATTATTTCAGCTGGCTTCATAACTAAAGTCTTAGCTATACTATAAATACCTAATGCTTCGGTGCCTAATAATTTACCAATCAAAATGACATCAAACTGTGAGTTAAAGTAATTAATACTTCTCTCTCCCATTTGAAATAGACCAAAACTAATTAAGCTTTTGATCTCACTATGCTTATAAATTAAACTTGGTTTGTGTTCTCTTAGACCTTGCAACATGAAAATCAAGTTAGATATGCTGACATTTACAAGTGTTGCATACACCAACGAATACACACCATAATCATTGATTGCACAAAGCACAGCTACAACAAAAGATATTAAAGCTGCGATAATTTCGACTTTTGCCAATCGATTAAAGAGTAGTTTTTTTTGGTTTAAAATACGGTATTGATTACCAATTGCAGAAATAAAAAAAGTGAGAGCCAATAATTGGATTAAAGGAATTATTTGTATTTCATTGTAATACTGCGAAATCATCGAAGCAGAAAAATACACAATAAAAAACAATACAGTCCCAGCAAAAATATTCAGCCAATATAAACTAGACAATTGTTTATGGGATATATCTTGTTTGTGGATTATTGCGCTTGATATCCCCATATCCATAAACAATGCACTAAAGCCAATGACCACAGTAACAATAGCCATTAAGCCAAAATCACTTGGGGCAAGATACCGAGCGAGTATTGACACTTGCGCTAACTGTAAAATGGCGATAGATATAGATGAAAAACTAGTCCACTTAACACCATTTAAGGCTTTTTGTTTTAAACTCATATTAAGAATAAAAGTCCGTTATAACATTAACCACTCTTTCTATATCTATTATACTTAAGCCAAAATACATTGGTAATCTAAGCAGTTTTTCACTCTCTATTGTTGTATACCTATCACTTCCATCAAACCTTCCAAAATTTTCTCCTGCAATCGCAGAGTGGAGAGGGATGTAATGAAAAACAGCCATAATATCATTCAGTTTTAAATGTTCTATCAATTTCGTTCTTTCATTGATGCCTTTTAATTTAATATAGAACATATGCGCATTATGAGAGCAATCAGAAGGTATGTGTGGCAATTCAATTTTTTCATTGTCAGCCAAGTTTTGTAGTTTATCTTGATAGTGAGACCATGACGCTAAACGTTCATTATTCATCTGCTCTGCTTTTTCTAATTGACCATATAGGTAAGCTGCTTGGATATCAGAAGGCAAATAACTACTACCTAAATCAACCCATGAATATTTATCAACCATACCTCTAAAGAATTGGCTACGATTAGTACCTTTCTCGCGAATGATTTCTGCTCGTTTTACAAATCTTTCATCATTTATAATTAATAAACCGCCTTCACCACCACTGGTATAGTTCTTAGTCTCGTGAAAACTTAATGTTCCAAAGTGCCCTATTGTCCCTAACGGTTTTCCTTTATAAGTTGACATCATGCCTTGCGCGGCATCTTCTATTACATATAAATCATGACGTGTGGCGATATCCATAATAGTATCCATTTCACATGCGACACCGGCATAATGAACAGGAACAATCGCTTTAGTTTTACTTGTTATTGCTTGTTCAATAAGATTTTCATCTATATTCATCGTATCAGGTCGAATATCTACAAAGACTATTTTGGCACCTCTAAGGACGAATGCATTAGCCGTACTTACAAAAGTATAACTCGGCATAATTACTTCATCGCCAGGTTGAATGTCAATTAAAATAGCTGCCATCTCTAGGGCTTGAGTACAATTAGGTGTTAATAAAGATTTTACACAGCCGAGTTTTTCATTAAACCACTGATGGCATAGCTGGGTATATTTACCATCACCTGAAATTTTATCACTTCGCATTGCACTAAGGACATGCTTTTCTTCATTACCAGTATATGGTGGTTTATTAAATAAAATCATCACTACTCGCTTTTAAAAATTGTTGTTCAAGTTTTAAAAGATCATTACATCGATCCTTAATTCTTTTTGCCGGATTGCCGAGATAAATACCCCAAGGCTTTGTGCTTTTATTAACCAGAGTTAAAGCACCTACTGAACACCCTTCAGCTAAAGAAACGCCTGGAAATATAATCGAACTTGCACCAATAATTGCATGCTTACCTATAGAGACAGCTTTTTTGAATTCATTTTTATACTCAACAGGTATAGTCGGATTAGTCATAGTTTTACCGCTATAATCATCAGATTGGCTGAATATTTGTACATGATAAGCACAACCTGAAAAATCATCCATTATAATTCCTTCATCCCCTCCCGCGAGTAACACAAATGGAGCTAAATGTATATTACTTCCTAATGTTAGTTTGCCAGACAAAATACAAAAATCATCTATTCTGGTATTATTACCAATCGATATTTGTTCACAATTATAGATACTCGCTTTATCACTAATTTTTACATTTTTTCCTAGGTACAAAAAACCAAGTTTGGTTAATTCCTCTGCAGATAAATATGCCATGTTTTTCCCTTAATTTATAAACAAACCACCATTCACAGGAACATTAGCTCCTGTAATATACCCAGAGCTTTCATTCACCAAGAAATTAACGGCTTTCGCTATTTCTTCGGGTAAAGCAAACCTTTTAACGGGGATTGAGTTTCGTATTGTGTTTAATAGTTCAGGGTTAATGTGTTTAATCATATCTGTTTCAGTATAACCAGGAGATAACGTATTAACGGTTATATTTGAACGAGCCCCCTCTTGTGCAAGTGCCATAGTAAACCCATGAACACCAGCTTTTGCTGCACTATAATTAGTTTGTCCCGCTTGGCCTTTTTGTCCATTAATTGATGAGATATTAATAATCCGTCCAAATTTATTTTTTATCATCTGTTTATAAATTGGTTGAGTAATTAAAAATAACGACTTTAAATTGATGTCAATTACATCACTCCATTGCTTCCATTCCATTTTATGGAAAAAAGAATCATTAGTGATTCCTGCATTATTAATTAATGCATCTGGATAGCCTTTTGGTTCTAAGACCTTTTCAATAAACTGCTGAACCTCCCTTTCATTCGAAATATCAACGGAATACAGCTCAGAATTACAGCTAACGTCTCGATGCCAAACATCTAAAACTTTCTCATTAATATTTCTACAAAGTCCAATAATTTGATGGCCTTGATTATGTAATTCTTTGCAAATGGCCAATCCAATCCCACGACTAGCTCCGGTAACTAAAATTTTCATTATTTTATTTACTCTGTATATATAGCGAAATTTAATGCTATTTAAAAAGTTCGCTTAATTGCTTTATGATTTTTTGTTCAGAAAAGTAATTTTGTATATTTTCTTTATTCCTATTAATGGTTTCATTATCTAACACATTTAGGTCTAAATATTTAATATCTAATACATTGATTTCTAACTCTTTAAATAAGGTAAATGGGGTAACATCATTCCTCATATAAACGGTTTTACCCAAACCTAAAAGGGTAATAGTATTACCCATTGCTTGCTGCCGCTTATGAGCAAAAACACCAACATCGACTCTAGCCAGAATTTTTAAGTATTCATCAAATTCCATAAAATCCACTAGTGCAGTAAAACGGCTCTCAAACATCGTCTGGCCAAGCTGTTTAATTTTTTCTGCGTGGACTTCATCTCCGTATGATAATGGGCAAATTATATCAAAATTTTGATCTTCTAGCGTATTCAGCTTGTCGAAAATCTCTTCGTGGTTATTTGATGGGTCGGCTGAGTTTCCAACTAAAAAAGTTAACCTATGCTTTGGTGTTTCTGGTAACTTAAACTCTTTATGTAAGTTGCTTGGGTACATGAGACATTCGTGATACCCCCCTTTTGCACCATATAATTTTTTAGCCAATTCATAATCACCAGGTATGTAAGTTATATAACCGGCAAAATTACCTTTTACTTTCCAGTCGAAAATATTACTTATTTTTTGCTTCAATGTCTTAGCTGGCCTGATTAAAGGTTGGTACAAGTCCCCTCCCCAAAGTACCCAGTATGCTTTAGCTAAAATGAGCGGGTTAAAATATAAATATTTATTAAAGCTTCCGCTAAAAGCCCCATGAACAATTACTTTATCTGCATGTTTCAAATAATGATTAACTTCCTTCCATAACGAAAAAAAATTTTTATAGGTGTTCAAATCTAACCTAAATTCAATAACATTGTCCCTTTCTGGTAAAGGGTATTTATTGCAATTTGCATTAGAAATATTTAAAAATAAATGCTCTGATGCATTAAATTTGTCATTTACCAACTCAATAAAGGGCTTAATAAACTTTTCATTACTTACAATGTGTACAACTCTATACTTCATTTTTATTTCTCTAGCGGCACGAGTTGCATTAAATATTTACCATATGAGTTCTTCATCAATGGTTTGGCTATTGCTTTTATCTCCTCTGCAGATAACCAACCTTGACTAAAGGCTATCTCTTCAAGGCATGCAATTTTAAAACCTTGTCGTTTTTCGATAATTTGCACATATTGTCCAGCATCCATCAAGCTATCATAAGTACCTGTATCTAGCCATGCAAAACCACGACCCAATAATTCAACATTTAAACCTCCACGTTTTAAGTATTCGTTATTAACGCAGGTAATTTCTAACTCACCCCGTTCTGACGGTTTAATATTTTTAGCAATTTCAATCACATGGTTATCGTAAAAATATAAGCCAGTGACAGCAAAATCAGATTTGGCAATTGTAGGTTTCTCTTCAATAGAGATAGCCTTGTAATCTTCATCAAACTCCACCACGCCAAAACGTTCAGGATCTTTGACCTGATAACCGAATACGGTAGCACCTTTATTTTCCTTTACTACCTTTAATAGTTTTGGCGTGAACGCTTGACCAAAAAAGATATTATCACCCAGCACTAAACAAACATTATCATCACCAATAAACTCCTCACCTATGATAAATGCTTGCGCTAAACCATCTGGGCTGGGTTGAACTTTGTAGGTTAATTCTATGCCGAATTGACTACCGTCACCTAATAAGCGGATAAAGCCGGCCTGATCTTCTGGTGTGGTAATAATTAATACCTCACGGATACCCGCCAACATTAATACTGATAAGGGGTAATAGATCATAGGCTTATCGTACACCGGCAACAATTGCTTTGAGATGCCCTTAGTGATGGGATATAAACGAGTACCAGAGCCACCTGCAAGTATAATTCCCTTCGTGTTAGGAACTGATGCCTGTTCGTTAACTTTCATTAAATATCTCCTTTATTAAAATGATCTTCTTTCTGTTCACCTAAGCGTTCTCGTGAATAAGAACCATCTAACACTCGAGACCACCACTGTTTGTTATTCAAATACCAAATAACCGTATTACGAAGCCCACTTTCAAATGTTTCAGTCGGTGTCCAATCAAGTTCTTTCTCTATTTTACTTGCATCAATAGCATAACGAATATCGTGGCCAGGTCGGTCTTTAACATAAGTTATTAGTGATTGATAAGATTCAATGCCATCTGGTTTATTTGGCACTAACTCTTCTAATAACGTACAAATAGTCTTAACGACTTCAATATTCGCTTTTTCATTATGGCCACCAATATTATAGGTTTCACCCACAACACCATCGCTAACCACTTTATATAATGCACGGGCATGATCTTCTACATATAGCCAATCACGAACTTGCATACCGTTACCGTATACAGGTAATGGTTTACCTTCTAAAGCATTTAAGATAACCAATGGGATCAATTTCTCTGGGAAATGATAAGGCCCATAGTTATTTGAACAGTTAGTAATCAGTGTTGGCAGCCCATAAGTACGTTGCCATGCGCGAACCAAGTGATCACTTGATGCTTTTGAAGCAGAATAGGGGGAGCTAGGCGCATAAGGAGTTGTTTCTGTGAATAAGTCTTCCGGACCTTTTAAATCACCATAAACCTCATCAGTCGAAATATGATGAAAGCGAAATGCTGACTTTTTAGTCTGCTCTAACTTATTCCAGTACTCACGGGTAGCTTCTAATAAAGTATAAGTGCCGACAATATTGGTTTCTATAAATTCCGCAGGGCCATCTATAGAACGGTCAACATGTGACTCCGCAGCCAAATGCATAACTACATCAGGTTGATGGGTTGTAAAAATACGATCTAGTTCGACTCGATTACAAATATCAACTTGTTCGAATGAGTAACGGTCATTTTTTTCGATATCAGATAATGATTCTAAATTACCTGCATAAGTTAACTTATCAACATTAACAACTGAATCAGCTGTATTAGAGATAATATGTCGAATAACTGCTGAACCAATGAACCCAGCGCCACCAGTAATTAAAATTTTCATGTAATTAAAGCCTTTTTCATGAGAGTGAATCCCTTCTCTAAGCTAGGAACTCCCCTAAGTAGTTTACTTATATTAATTTTTATTTTTATATACACTGCATTTATTTGGCTATTATGTTGAGTAAAATTTCAACCAATTAAACAAGGTATATTAGCTAATCACTTCCAAACAAATCACGTGTATACACTTTATCAGTCACATCTTCTAGCACCGCTTCCATTCGGTTTGAGACAATCACATCTGACATGCTTTTAAATTCTTCAAAGTCAGAAATCACTTTAGAGTTAAAGAATGTATTTTCAGTTAACTCAGGCTCATAAACAACAACCTCAATGCCTTTCGCCTTAATACGTTTCATGATGCCTTGTATCGCTGAAGCTCTAAAGTTATCCGAACCTGTTTTCATAATGAGTCTGTATATACCAACCACTTTTGGCTGCTTATTAATGATAGAAAAGGCAATATGGTCTTTACGTACTATGTTAGATTCAACAATTGAACTGATCAGGGTATTTGGCACATCTTCAAAATTGGCACGTAGTTGCTTGGTATCTTTTGGTAAGCAATAACCACCATAGCCAAATGAAGGGTTATTATAATGATTACCTATTCTAGGGTCTAACCCTACACCTTCGATTATTTGTTTTGTATCTAAACCATGGGTTTCAGCGTAAGTATCTAACTCATTAAAGTATGAAACACGCATTGCTAAGTAGGTATTTGAGAATAGTTTTACCGCTTCAGCTTCTGTTGAATCAGTTAGAAGGATTTCAATATCTTGCTTGATAGCACCTTGAGCTAATAAATTAGCAAATTTTTGGGCTCGCTCTGATTTTTCACCCACAATGATTCTTGATGGATGAAGGTTATCGTAAAGCGCTTTACCTTCACGTAAAAACTCAGGAGAAAATATGATATTGCTGCAACACAGTTTTTGTTTAATACGCTTGGTAAAGCCTACTGGTACGGTAGATTTAATTATCATTACCGCGGTAGGGTTTATTGCCATAACATCTTTTATAACGGCTTCAACCGATGAGGTATTAAATTTATTGTTTACTTCATCGTAATCGGTTGGTGTTGCAATAATTACATAGTCAGCATTGGCATAAGCCACGTGTTTGTCTGTTGTAGCTGTTAGGTTGAGCTCTTTATTTGCTAGAAACTCTTCAACTTCAACATCTGAAAAAGGTGATTTTTTATCGTTTATTAGGTTTACCTTGTCTTGTAAAATATCAAAGGCTACAACTTCATTGTGTTGCGCAAGCAAAACTGCGTTTGATAAACCTACGTAACCTGTTCCTGCGATTGTAACTTTCATTTTGGTAAACCTTTTATATAACTGTTTGGTTGTTCGGTTGTTCAGTTGTTCAGAGAACAATATTCGGGATAAACCGATTTGTTCGGGGCTAAAGCACCCTCCTACAATACCCATCCACAAATGCCTTCCACAAACGGCATTCTACAGGAACCGATATTGCGGTGTTTATCTGTAGGAGCTGGCTTTAGCCGCGAATGAAATTCAAAAACAATGATGTGTTCGTTTGAATTGTTCGGGGGTAAAGCATTTGTTCGAGATTAATCATATTGTTCGGGCCTGAAACCTTTGTTCGGGGCTAAAGCACCCTCCTACAAGCCCACTCCTACAAGAGAGAGGGGCCTACAATGTTCGGTTGAATTATTTTATCTCTAAAAAGTCATGTAGTTCTTTTTTGAAATCTTCACCAATTTTGCCACATTTTAAGGTGTATTCTACGTTGGCCATAAGATAGCCTACTTTAGAACCACAATCGTGTGATTTGCCTTTAATTTGGTAAGCCTCTAACGGCTCTAACAAACGTAGTTGGTGTAAGGCATCGGTTAATTGAATTTCATCACCAGCTCCTGGTGGAGTAAATTCAAGTAAGTCCCAAATTTTTGCAGAAAGTACGTATCTACCAGTAATCGCTAAGTTGCTTGGCGCTTCATCAATCGGTGGCTTTTCTACCATATTGGTTATTAGCGCGCTTTCGCCAGCATTAATTTTAACGCCATCTAAATCAACCACACCGTATAAGTTCACTTTATCTTCTGGTACGGGTTCAACCATTATTTGGCTTTGCCCATTTTCGTCAAATCGCTTAATCATTTCGGCTAAGTTATCTGTTTTATGGTCAGATAAATATTGGTCAATAATTACATCAGGCAGTAATACCGCAAATGGTTCATCACCTATAATGGGTCTAGCCGTTAAAATTGCATGACCTAAACCTAAGGCTTTCGGTTGGCGAACTGAAATAATAGTGACACCTTTCGGTACAATTGAACGTACCTCTTCTAACAAGCTACGTTTAACGCGCTTTTCTAGTGTTGCTTCCAGCTCAAAGCTAGTATCAAAATGATTTTCAATAGAGTTTTTAGAAGAATGGGTTACTAAAACAATTTCTTTAATGCCAGCGGCTACCGCTTCATTCACCACATATTGAATCAGTGGTTTATCTACTAAGGGCAACATTTCTTTAGGGATGGCTTTGGTTGCGGGTAACATGCGTGTGCCTAAACCGGCAACGGGTAAAACGGCTTTTTTAACTTTCATTTAAAATCCTGCTTTGGGAAACGAAATACAGGCTGAGAAGAGGTTTTTATTTGAACTTAAATAAACATCCATTTACTACAGCGCATCCATACGATTATACGACAAATGATTATATAGAGCAGCTACACTATTTGCAACAAAGTGTTATGCCCGCTTTCATTTTGGTTCGGGTTGGTTCGGGGCTAAAGCACCCTCCTACAAAAAAATCGGGCATAAACACCCTCCTACAATTGGTTCGGGTTGGTTCGGGGCTAAAGCACCCTCCTACAAAAAAATCGGGCGTAAACAACCCTTCGACAAACTGTTCGGGGCTAAAGCGCCCTCCTACAATATTGTATATTTTGGTTGATTTACAACAATTAAAATTATCTAATACCTTGCAATACCTAGGTTACACTTAAATCACACACTTACCTCGCATTCATGTACTAACAATAATAAGGAGTGTTATGAAAAACGTTTACACCCTTTTATGGTTATTGTTAATCATCGTTGCCTGCCCTTCTTCTAGTCAATTGGATGACTTTTTCTCAGATTCATTTTATCAAAAGCTCACCGCTACTTACGGTGATTCGGCAAAGCGCCGTGCACAAAAGTGGCATGATGTGATGGTTGATAACCAGTCTGATAGTGATTGGTCAAAAATTAATAAAGTGAATCACTTTTTTAATCAAATCATTACTTACCAAGATGATATTAACTTATGGGGCAAGAAAGATTACTGGGCTTCCCCTGTTGAAACCATTGGCCGGGGTAAAGGTGATTGTGAAGATTATGCTATTGCCAAGTATTTTACTTTGACCTCTTTAGGTGTCGACCCAAATAAATTACGCTTAATGTATGTGCGCCAGCTAACGGTAAACCAACCGCATATGGTATTGATTTATTTTGAAAATCCAAAAGACGTGCCCTTAGTTTTAGATAATTTCAATCCGAAAGTATTACCCGCCAGTAAAAGGCGTGACTTAAAGCCTATTTACAGCTTTAATGCGCAGGGATTATGGATGGCCAAAGCTAGAGGCTTAGGTCGTAAGGTAGAAAATAGTAAAGGTGTTTCCGCTTGGAATAACTTAGTACAGCGTATTGAAGATGAAGAAATGCATACCTTAGCTACGGTTAACTAAGCATAAAATAGCTTAAACAATTTAAAAGTAATATAACAATACATGCTTATGCAGTTTATTCAGGATCTCATTGTAAGCGTCATCTTCGAGGTTACTTGTCGAAGAACCATTGCCTTATAAGCTGGATTCCCGACAATACACCTCGGGAATGACGGAATGATAAGCTGGATTCCCGACAAAACACCTCGGGAATGACGACTTACTGTTTAATCTACCTTGGCACGTAACAATATAATAATTTTTTGGGAAATAATAACTATGAGTGTTGCAATTAAAACTGGCATAAGTTTAAGAACTCTACTTTATAGCTTAGTCATCGGTATCGCCTTAGTTAATTTTTTGGGTGCCTCTTGGGTCAGTGTCGAGGCGACTCGATCTTATTTAAATGATCAAATGAAAAGTCACGCCCAAGATGCAGCGACCAGTGTCGGCTTATCAATTTCACCCTATATGGATGAAGAAAACTTGATGATTGCAGAAACTATGATTGTCGCCATTTTTGACTCTGGTTATTACCAAAAGGTCACGCTAACCGACGTGGATGATAAAATTATCATGTCTCGTGAAAATAATAAGGTTATTGATGGCGTGCCCTCATGGTTTATTAAAATTTTTGAATTAACCCCGCCAATCATGTCAAGCGAAGTGAATAATGGCTGGAACCTTGGCGGCACGTTAAGTTTTCAAAGCCATGTGGGTCTTTCCTATATAAAACTATGGCAACGTGCCATTAATAATTTTTTATCCTCTTTACTGATTGCTCTCATTTCGTGCTTCGCCGCTCACTATATATTACGATCGGTTTTAAACCCGTTAGCGCAAGTAGAGGCGCAAGCCATAGCAGTTAGTCGTAAAAGCTTCACTTTTATTAGTAAAATCCCGAAGACTCGTGAGCTTAAAACCGTTATTAATGCCATGAATACTATGGTGAGTAATATACAAGCCTCATTTGATCTGGTCAGCACTCAAGCGAACAAGCTTACTAACGAATTATATATCGATGATTTAACTCAATTAGGTAATCGTCGCGCTTTTCAAGGGCAGTTTAAAGCCGCTAATAATGAAATTCAGCCTGACGACTTTACCACCTTGGGGTTAGTGCAATTACATTCTCTACAAAGTATTAATACAGAACTTGGCTATAAAGCCGGTGATGATTATGTCCGCCAAGCAGCCCAATTGCTTACCGAGCAATTAAACTCTTTTAGCGGTGCTAAAGTTTATCGCGTTAATGGTGGTAGCTTCTTTTTTACCATTAACAGTGTCGGTGAAGATGTTATAAAATTTTGTCAGCATATTAACAATGAGTTCTCTGTGTTGAATTCACAGTATTATGAAGAGGGTTTTGGTAAGTTAGTTGCCATTACTTATAATAGCAGCGAAGCGCTGAGCGATTTATTAGCAAAATTAGATACCTTGTTAACACAAGAAAATTCAGCAACCTCGCTAGGGCAAGTTTATAACGATAAGTCCAATATCACTGCTCAAACAGCGCACGGTTTGCATCAATGGTCGAACATTATTGATGAATTGGTGCAATCAAAACATATTGAGTTTACCTTTCAACCGGTAATTTCAAGGACTGATGATTCAACAGATAGTGATTCAACAGAGAGTGAAGACGTTTTATATTATGAGTTGTTTAGTCAGTTTTTAAACAATGATGAAGTGGTTGCCAACAACCAGTTATATGCGATGGCTGAACGTACCAAAAAATCTCAAGAATTAGATAAACTGGTGTTAAATAAATTAGCCACGTTAACCACACTATCTTTAGAGTGTAAAGTAGCGATTAACCTAACCCATCAGTCATTGCATAGTAGTGAATTTAGACATTGGCTGGTCTCTTTTATTAAACAACATAAAACTAAGCTGCCACGCTTGGTGTTTGAGATTAATGAAGAGGCAATTCTTGCCGGTATAGATTCAAGTATTGACTTTATCCAGTCAGTAAAATCGTTAGGCATAGAGGTATGTATAGACCGCTTTGGCTCAAGTTTTACTTCTTTTAAATACCTTAAAGGCTTAGATGTAGATTATTTAAAAATTGATGGCGCTTATATCCATGAACTTGAGCTGAACCTTGAGAATAAACACTTTATTCAAGCAGTTACCCTCATTGGTCATGGCTTAGGCGTTAAAATATTAACCAGTCATGTCGATAGCTCTGCAACTAAGCTATTATTGCTAGAGGCGCATTGCGATGGACTTCAAGGAAATTACATCCAAAAAACCTTGCCATTGCAGAGAAAAGATACAGAGAGAGGGTGTATTTATTCACCTATTAAGCTATCATAGCGACAATTACAGATTGAAAATATGGAGCGACACTATGAACAAATATACTTTAGCTGCGGCAATTATTGCCTCTTTAGGCGCCACAATAATGCCTGTTTACGCTGTGGATATTGATCCAGCAGCACAAACAATTATTGATAACGCTGTAGCAACAGTATGTTCACCTAGTGGATGTGACCTTAACGCAACATTAACCGCAGCAATTGCTGCTAACCCAGCATTAGCTGAATCATTAGTTGCCGCGGCAATTGCTGTTGTTGGCGCAGACAGCGAAGAAGCGGAAACGCTTGTTGCAACAGCAATAGCGGCTGTTGGTATAGACTCACCGCTTGTTGCTGGTATATTAACTGCTGCAACCGAGGCGGGTGTAGATGCCGATACCGTAACAGGTATAGCGATTGCTACTGGTGTTGATGCTACATTAGCTTCTCAAGCGACAGCTGCTGGCCCAGCTGCTACGCCAGTTGCTGCTCCAGCTCCTAGGCTAGCTCCTACGCCTCCAGCCAACGGCGGTGGCAGCGTAGTCCCTATTTCACCAAACACATAAGTAGCTTGGTTACGGTACAAATTCATACTGTACTATTACCTACTATATAAAAGATCCTACGGGATCTTTTTTAGTATTAACGGCTTATTAAACCTTCCTCTTCTACAACTATCAAGCAATGACCATTAACCACTAATGATTCTGCAAGTAATAAGGTTCCATTGAATAAGTTCTTCTTTTATAGCCTATGCGCACTGATTATTTATGCTCCTATCCCTTTAGGTGCCAATAGAATTTGGGCCAGCTCTAGCCTTGAGTTTTTTATCTTTGCACTATTTTTAGGCCATTTATTCTTTACCCTCAAAAATAAACAACGCTTTCTTGCTCCTAGTTACTCTGTTGCGATTCTTGCGCCATTAAGCATAACGGTATTATGGTTAGTCGTTCAAATGACTCCTGGCTTAGGTACGCTGTTAGGCCGCTCATTCTCAACGCTTTCATTTGACCCGTCGTTGACTCATATCATGTTGTTAAAGACACTGGCGTTTACTCAATTTGCGTGGTTAGTCTTTTATTATGTCAATACTAAAACACTGCTTTATAAATTTGCCCTAACTCTACTGATATCTGGTTTATTTCAGGCTTTATATGCCACTTGGTTAAATCTTAATATCGGTATGGTCTCCCCTATTTTTTATATTCCTTATACAAAAGAAGCGGTAGGCAGCTTTATTTATAAGAACCAATTAGCAAATTACTTAGCGTTATGTTTGTCTATTGGTATTGGCGTGTTGATCAGCCAGCTGTCTTTAACAGGCTCCAGCCATCGAGTTCGACATAAAATCCGTGATATTGCCTCGATAATTTTAAGTACTAAGGTGCTGATCCGATTAAGTTTGATTATTATGATCATTGCCTTAATTTTAACGCGTTCTCGCATGGGTAACTCGGCATTTTTCTTGGCTTTAGCGGCGATCAGTGTTTTCTCTTTTTTCTTTTATAACCGTAAGCCTAAGTACTTACGTCATTTGATCTTGAGCTTCTTTATTGTCGACCTGATATTAGTGGGTGCTATTTTTGGTGTGGAAAAAGTAAAGCAGCGATTGATGGAAACCAGTTTAGCGTCTGAAACCAGAGATGAAGTGGTACGTGATTCGATACCGATGATATTAGAATATCCGGTCTTTGGGACGGGGGGAGGAAGTTTCTATTCAAGCTTTTCTCAATACCAAGCGCAAGCCTACTCTGGCTTTTATGATCATGCCCATAATGATTATATTCAATTTGCGGTTGAACTGGGGTTACCGATAACGTTTTTATTAGGCGCGATGGTATTGTATTGCCTGTTTATTTCCTTGAAGACGATAGTGAAACGTAAAACAGCCCTGTACCAAGGTGTCTCGTTTGGCTGTGCAGCGGCTATTATTCATATGTTATTACATGCAACGGTAGATTTCTCATTACAGTCACCCGCTATAGCCTTGCTTTTTATCAGTATATTGTCGATGAGTATAATCGCTGCAAACTTAAAAAGAGAGTCAAAGCGTATGTAGGAGGGTGTTTACGCCCGAACAGGGTTTGATGCCCGACGGGGTGTTCGGCGGTGTTCGTATTGTTCGCGGCTAAAATCTCACCTACGAATACAAATACCCATCCCCTGCGCGATTAAAATCCCGCCTACGAATACAAATACCCATCCCCTGCGCGATTAAAATCCCGCCTAC
>NZ_KB905161.1:496834-584741 GCF_000378625.1 Colwellia piezophila ATCC BAA-637
TAACCCCTGCGCGATTAAAATCCCGCCTACGAATACAAATACCCATCCCCGTAGGCGGGAACTTGTTCGCGCATCACTTGGGGATGACAACTGCTGTTATGTGCATATTAGATGAAATGAGAAAGATTCGTCATTCCCGAGTTCACTTGTCGGGAATCTAGCAATGTTCGCTGTAGGAGGGTGTTTACGCCCGAACAGGGTTTGATGCCCGATGGGATGTTCGGCGGTTTTCGAATTGTTCGTGGCTAAAGCCGACTCCTACAGGTGTTTACGCCCGGTTTTTGTAGGAGGGTGTTTACGCCCGAACGTTTACTTAAGAGCCCTGATAAGCTGCTTCAAATGTTTTCACTGAAAAACCATTGAGTAATTGATCACCTACTTTTAAAACAGGTACGCCACGCAACCGGGTAAGCGCGAACTCTTTTTGCCCTTGAGCTGTTTTAACATTACATAATCTAAAAGTAATACCTTGCTGCTCAAGATAACGTTTAGCTGTTTGGCAGTGTGGACATTTATCACTGCTATATAGTACGACTCTTTTCATTTATTGCGCCTTTGTTTGCTTAGATATTTTAACTATGTTCGCTTTAGCTCAGTTCTGTTTAGCGTTTAGCGTTTAGCTCACGATTTTCTTTGCTATTTAAACACAGCGGGAAAATGTAATAGGCAATATTATCTCACCCCAAGACAAGCTTTTACAGCTAAGATTTTTACCTATTATTTATCAGTGAAGATTTCCAACGACTATTTCTCCGCTAATACTCCCTGCTAACTACTTCCCTGCTAATACTTCCTAATTCTGCTTTTGCACAAATAGCACACCACATAGCTACCAAGCCAAGTCCAAGTAAAAGAAGACTCAAAAAGCATAAACACTCAGGTTAGGCTAAAGTTGTTATAAAGTTTGATGTATATCAAGTTAGTAACGCTATTCAAAGTCAACGATTAACAACTTGATTTAAATCAAACTATGATTGGCGTTGCGGTGCAAAAATATCTACATCAGCTACCCATAACAATGATTACCTTTACTAGATTTACGACATTACCTGTTTTACCTGTACTACTGAACCTGTACTAGTGAATAAGAGGTTAGCTTTCCGTTTTAAAAACATCACACCAGGAAATTATGATGAAAACAGCAATAAACAAATTTACCTTATCGCTAATTAGCGCCGCAATTTTAGTTGCCCCTGCTACCTATGCCAATGAAACAGAGCATGGTGAAAGCATTAGTAAGGCATTAAGTGAAAGCACGGTTAAAGTAGATTTACGCGCGAGATATGAAGGCGTAGATCAAGATGGTATAGATAAAGACGCTTCAGCCTTAACGTTGAGAAGTCGTATAACAATCAATACTGGCAGTTATAGTAACTTCTCACTTGGATTAGAAGTCGATAAGGTTGACGCTTTAGTTGATGACTACAACAGCAAAACTAACGGCCAAGGTCAATACCCTGTCATTGCCGATCCACAAGGCACTGATGTAAATCAAGGTTATATCAAGTATGCAAACGATGGTTTTAGTGCTGTTGTTGGTCGCCAGCGTATTTTACATAACAATCAACGTTTTGTCGGTGGTGTTGGCTGGCGTCAAAATGAGCAAACCTATGATGGTATTCGTGCCCAATATCAAGTCGAAGCATTTTCAGTAGATTATAGCTACATTCACAACATTAATGATATTACCGCCAACAACGTTAAAGGTGACTTTCACCTAGTAAACGCTAATTACAACATTAACAAAGCTCATAAGATTTCCGCTTTTGCCTATCTTTTAGATTATGATGCTATTGAGCAATATAAAAACTCTAGCAATACACTTGGCGCTTTATATAACGGTAAGTTTGGTCAATTCATAGTAAACGCCAGCTTAGCAAGCCAAACTGATGTAGGTGGTAATGTAAAAAGCTATTCTGCTATGTATATCAATGCAGAAGCCGGTTATAACTTTGGCCCAGTCACGGTAATAGGTGGTTATGAATTACTTGGTAGTGATAATGGTGTTGGTTTTAATACACCACTAGCAACTAAACATGCGTTTAACGGTTGGGCTGATAAATTCTTAGGTACTCCGGGTGAAGGTCTACAAGATATTTACTTAACCGCTAAGGGTAAAGTGTCTGGCGTTAAGTGGGCCGCAACTTACCATGACTTCTCATCCGATGTAGAAAACATTGATTTTGGTAGTGAGCTTAACTTAGTGGCTAGTTATCAAATAAATAAAAACTACGGCGTATTAGTGAAAGCTGCTAACTACGGTGCTGGTGATGCAGATCAAAAGCCAACTGATACTAATAAAGTATGGGTTCAGCTAACCGCTAAGTTCTAGTCATGAAATTCTAAGCATTACTGTTCTGTGCATATTAGATCAAATGCGAAAGATTCGTCACTTCCGTAGGCGGGAATTTATTCGCGCTTGTGCCTTATGCCAGGGGTAGCACTTATTAGCAAATCAGCGGCTGCGCCTCAACCAACTACCAGTAACCTTTTTATGCGCAAGTACAGCAAACCTATGAACCGTCACTTCCGTAGGCGGGAATTTATTCGCGCTTGTGCCTTATGCCATGGATGCTACTTATTAGATAATGCAGACGGTACAGGACGTACCTTATGAAGATAATGCAGGAGCAATTATCTTGACGCATGTTATCTTGACGCACATTCTCCTGAATCTAGCAATGTTCGCGGCTAAAGCCAGCTCCTACAAGGGGAACGTGTTCGAATTGTAGGAGGGTGTTTACGCCCGAACGTTTGCCTCTGGTGACTAAAAGCATTAGAATAGCCGCGAAATTTATCCCTTCTGCTAAGCGACACCTTTTTGTTATTAATGATCGACAATTATGACTCATTTACTTTTAATTTAGTGCACTACTTCCAAGCACTAGGTCAAGAGGTGGTTGTCTATAGAAATAATGAAATTAGCCTTGAAGAAATAGCACAGTTAAAACCGCAATATATTGTCATATCGCCTGGACCTTGTGATCCAGACGCTGCGGGAATTTCTTTAGCGGTGGTAGCACAATTTTCTGGCAAGGTACCTTTGTTAGGTGTTTGTTTAGGTCATCAATGTATTGCCCAACACTTTGGTGCTAACGTTGAAAAAGCCAAACAGGTGATGCATGGTAAAACCTCTAAAATACGTCACAATCAGCAAGGCTTATTTACTGGTTTAAATCAGCCATTGCGAGTGACGCGTTATCACTCCTTAATTGTAAATAAGCATTCATTACCTAGTGAACTTACCGTTACGGCATGGAGCCAAGATGAACAAGGTAACGATGATGAGATTATGGCACTAGAGCATAAAACATTAGCGATAAGCAGCGTACAATTTCATCCTGAATCAGTGCTCACTGAACAAGGGCACGATTTATTAGAAAATTTTATCAAGAAATATAAAAATTATCCGATAAGCTATTAAACCTGAGAGAATGTTCGCTGTAGGAGGGTGTTTACGCCCGAACAAAGAATGTTCGCTGTAGGAGGGTGTTTACGCCCGAACAGAGAATGTTCGCTGTAGGAGGGTGTTTACGCCCGAACAGACAATGTTCGCTGTAGGAAGGTGTTTACGCCCGAACAGAGAATGTTCGCTGTAGGAGGGTGTTTACGCCCGAACAGACAATGTTCGCTGTAGGAGAGTGTTTACGCCCGAATGTTTGCTCCAGGAGAATCTGCGTCTTATCGGGAATCTCGCAATGTTCGCGGCTAAAGCCGGCTCCTACAAGGGGCAACGTGTTCGAATTGTAGGAGGGTGTTTACGCCCGAACGTTTGCTAGCGATAATTTATTTGGTTTTATGCTATATTTCAAATGATTAGTCTAGCTATTAAACCGAGTTCAGGTTAATGGCATAAGTTTTATCAAATAAAAGCAGATAAAGTGATACTTTACTGAGTTAAAACGATAAACTTAATTTTTTTCCCCTCACTTTATCTTTAGATAAGCAATAAAATATCTATGCTACTTTTTGAAAACAATCCTGCCGTCGCCGCTATCTACCAACGCGCAACTAGCCAATTTATCAGTAAAGATTTTGCCGAAAAGCAAAGTGGCAAGATCCCGTTGGTTAATCATCAAGGTAGTGAGCAAGAAAATCGTCGCCGTGAATTGTTATCTGTGGAAGTTGAAGCACAACAAGAAAAAATTATTGCCGAACATGGTGAAGAGCATTTTCGTAAGTTAACCGAACGGAACTTCTTTAGCCGCATGCGCACCAAAATCAATAGAGATTTTGATAATAAAGAACACCTATACCACCATATACTAGGCATTGAAGACGCCTGCCCTGCCATTTTAGATATTTTATCTGCCCGTGCCGCTTCGGTTAATCAAATCAAAAATTTGGCAGCATCATTATCTTGGTTGACCACGGATTTAATAAGCCTGGTCAATAAACCGCAATACCGTAAGCGTGCCGATGTGCAAGTAACGGATGCTAAACTGGCCTTAAGTTACATTGGTTTAGACAATTTAAAATTGGTTATGCCCACCTTTACCCTCAAACATTGGTTACCAACCAGTACCGCGCCTTATGGTCTGATGAAAAGGAAACTCTGGAATAATAGTTTATCTATTGCCTTAGCTTCTTCTGTGTTAGCCAAAGAGCAGGGCTTAGATGAATTCACCGCTTTCACTACCGGTATGCTGTCAAATATAGGCAAGCTAGCGGTGACGCGCTGTTATTTAACTACCTTTAGCGAAATGCATAAGAAAGAATTACGTAAATCGTTTGAAAGTAAGGATAAGCGTTTACATAATGTCTTATCAAGAATATCCGCCAGTGAAGAAATACTGCTTGAACAACTGACGATGCGCAGCGCAGAGTTATCTGCAGATTTAATTGAAAAGATGGCGTTTAGACGCTTAGCTATCACCGAGCCAATTTTTGATTTAGCCTATGCTGAACGACTGGATAAAATGCACCCTATTGCGCAAGTGGTTGCCAAAGCTAAAGCGTTTGTCGCCTTTCGCGCGTTAGCAAAAGGCGCGTTAATCAACGGTGACGAAAGTAAAATACTACTGAGCTCGGTCAATTTAACACCGGCTGAAATAACCCTATTGAAAAAGAGCGATATTGATCACATTAAGCTCAACTTCAGCTAAATCTCCACAGTTTGGCGCTAATTTGCCACTCTATTCCACTTTTGAGCTGTTTTTTTTCTGATTAATTATTAAAAGATGACCTTAAGGGTTGTTCCGCAAGCAAACGTATAGTCCCTCACGTCCCCCCGATTAAAGCAAAAAAAATCCTCTTTATAAATATTCACCTTTTATGAATAAAATTAGCTAAGCCTTTGCTTTGCATGGGCTGTAGCCAAGCACAGCAAGACAAACTGACTATTTCCTGTCATACTACCGCTCTATTTTTAACGCGCTGTCCTTATTTTTCACTAAATTTAGATATTCATTAAGCAATATTTAAATAATGCAGTAAGCTGTTAAAAACATTACCTACTTATAATTGAGGATTTTTAAATGTCAGATCATTTTTCGGTTGAACGCGGTTTATTTGATGATGTAATGGTACCAAACTATGCCCCTTCAGCGGTTATTCCTGTTCGTGGTAAAGGCTCTCGAGTGTGGGATCAACAAGGTAATGAATACATTGATTTTGCTGGTGGCATTGCCGTTAGTTCTTTAGGTCACTGTCACCCTGCATTAGTAGGTGCTTTAAAAGAGCAAGGCGAGAAGCTTTGGCATTTATCAAATGTTCAAACCAACGAACCGGCATTACGTTTAGCAAAGAAATTAGTAGATAGCACTTTTGCTGAAAAAGTTTACTTTTGTAACTCAGGTGCAGAAGCAAACGAAGCGGCGCTTAAATTAGCACGTCGTTGGGCATTAGAAGTTCACAGTGTTGAAAAATCACAAATCATCGCTTTTAAACAAGGTTTCCATGGCCGTACTTTCTTTACCGTAACGGTAGGTGGTCAAGCTGCTTATTCTGACGGTTTTGGTCCTAAACCTGGTGATATCGACCATGCTGAATACAATAACTTAGATAGCTTAAAAGCACTTATCTCTGATAAAACTTGTGCGGTAATGATTGAGCCATTACAAGGTGAAGGCGGTATTATTTCACCAACTGATGAATTTATTAAAGGTGTGCGCGCTTTATGTGATCAGCACAATGCTTTATTAATTTTTGATGAAGTTCAAACAGGTGTTGGCCGTTTAGGTCACTTATACGCCTACATGGATTTAGGTGTTACGCCTGATATCTTAACTACTGCTAAAGGTTTAGGTGGCGGTTTCCCTATCGGCGCTATGCTTACTACGACAGAAATTGCTAAGCACCTTAAATTAGGCTCTCATGGAAGTACCTATGGCGGTAACCCATTAGCTTGTGCTGTTGCTGAAGCAGTATTAGATACGGTAAACACTAAAGAAGTTTTCGATGGTATCAAAGCTAAAGCTAAACTTTATGTTGATGGCTTAAACGCAATTAATGCTAAATATGACGTTTTCTCTGAAATTCGTGGTAAAGGCTTGTTAATTGGTGCGGTATTGAATGATAAATACCAAGGTCAAGCAAAAGCATTTTTAAACGCTTCGATGACTGAAGGTTTGATGGTATTAATTGCTGGCGCAAATATCGTACGCTTTGCACCTTCACTTGTTATTTCTGATGAAGACATTACCCTTGGCTTAGCACGCTTTGAAAAAGCTATCGCTAGCCTGGTCTAACTTAATTTAGACTAGCCTAGTCAATGCTAATAGTAATACCCCTTGGACTCATTCATTGTAAAACATAGTCCGATTGGTATTCGCTGCTCAAGGTGTAATACTTGAGCAGCAAACTTCTCCCCTTCTTCGAGAGCAATTATGATCATTGTACGTCCTATTAAAAAAAGTGACTTGAAAGCCCTATACCAAATTGCAGTTGATTCTGGTCATGGTTTTACTTCGCTACCTGTGAATGAGCAGTTACTTCAACAACGTATCAACAGAGCAGAAGAGTCTTTTGATAAAGACGTTAGCCAACCTGGCAACGAAGGCTATCTTTTTGTTATGGAAGATACCGAAACGGGTGAAGTTGTTGGTACCAGTGGTATTGAAGCCGCAGTAGGTTTAGACGATGCTTTTTACCATTATCACCTAGGTAAAGTTGTCCATAGCTCACGCGAACTTAACATTTACAATACTGTTGAAACCTTATCTTTGTGTAATGACTACACCGGTGCTAGCGAAATTTGTACGCTGTTTTTAAGCGATAGTCATCGTAAAAATAATAACGGCCGCTTTTTATCACGTTTCCGTTTTCTTTTTATTGCCGAACACAAAGAGCGCTTCTCTGACACTATCATTGCCGAAATGCGCGGTATTTCAGATGAAAACGGCAGCTCACCATTTTGGCAGTGGCTTGAAGAGCACTTTTTCTCAATGGACTTCCCTACTGCCGATTACTTAACCGGTATTGGTAAAAAAGTTTTTATCGCTGAATTAATGCCTAAATATCCTATTTACGTGAATTTGCTCAGCAAAGAAGCGCAAGCAGTGATTGATAAAGTACATCCTAAAACAGTGCCAGCACTGCGCTTATTAGAAGCAGAAGGTTTTGCTCGACGTGGTTATGTTGATATTTTTGACGGCGGTCCAACGGTTGAATCTCACGTTAACAATATTCGTACGGTAAACCACAGTAAACGTTGCCAAGTAATCATTGGCGATGTGCAATCAACGGATAATTACATTATTTGTAATAGTAAAGTTGCCGACTTTAGAGCCACTCAAGCACCATTGTCTTTACGCGATACCGCCAATCAAGTAGTGATTAGCCAGGTAGTTGCTGATGTCTTAATGGTTAATGAAGGTGATTGGGTTCGCTTGGTAGCAAACTAAATACACCTAGTTAATAGCTAGTTAATGCCGAGTTAATACCTAGCGCTTATTCAGCAAACATTCTCAGCAAAAATTACTTCACGGTTTAGCGTGGCTATCATTAACCAATGAAGCCACTGATCAAATTATTAATGGTGACAGCGACACTCTCTGTCACCACTATCAATGAGAAGGAAATACCATGTCTCACACAAATCCAGTTCAATTTATTAATGGTCAATGGCAAGCAGGCTTAGGTCATGATGTTAGTTCATCTAACCCGGCGCGTAATGAAGTTATTTGGCAAGGTAAAACAGCCAGTGCCGAGCAAGTAAACGATGCGGTATTAAGTGCTCGTAAAGCCTTTGAAAGTTGGGCAAATATTAGTTTAGAAAAACGTGTCGCTGTGATCACTAAATTTGCTGAGTTATTAGCTGAAAACAAAGATGCGCTAGCAACAACCATTGCTTTAGAAACAGGCAAGCCAAAGTGGGAAACTACCGGTGAAGCGGGTGCTATGGTCGCTAAAATAGCGATTTCACTTAAAGCTTACAATGAGCGTACAGGTACAGTTGAAAACCCTATGCCTGGTGCTAAAGCCTTTATCCGTCACAAGCCACATGGTGTTGTTGCTATTTTTGGTCCTTATAACTTCCCAGGTCATTTACCCAATGGCCATATAGTGCCAGCACTAATTGCCGGTAATACTATTGTCTTTAAGCCAAGTGAATTAACGCCGCGTGTTGCAGAAGAAATGTTAAAACTTTGGGAAAAAGCGGGTTTACCTAACGGTGTTATTAATCTAGTTCAAGGCGAAGTTGAAACAGGTAAAGCACTTGCCAGCCATAAACTTATTGATGGTTTGTTCTTCACAGGTAGCTCGACTACGGGTCATTTATTACATGAACAATTTGCCGGTCAACCTGGTAAAATTCTTGCGCTAGAAATGGGTGGCAATAACCCACTTGTTGTTAAAGGTGTCGACGATATCGATGCGGCAGTACATGACATTGTTCAGTCTGCTTTCGTAACAACTGGTCAACGTTGTACTTGTGCACGTCGTTTATTCATTGAAGCTAATGAACAAGGTGATGCAATTTTAGCCCGTCTTATCGAAGTAACTAAGAACTTAACGATTGGTTACTATGACGATGAAGAGCAACCATTTATGGGCTCTATGATCTCTGAAAAAGCTGCTTTAAGCTTAGTTGCTGCCCAAGACAAATTACTAGCCTTAGGTGCAACCTCAATTGTTGAGCTTAAGCACTTAGAAGCGGGTACGGGTTTTGTTTCACCAGGCATTATCGATGTAAGTGACATTATTGCTGATATCCCAGATGAAGAATACTTTGGCCCATTAGTGAAAGTTTATCGTTACACTGACTTTGATCAAGCCATTGATGAAGCCAACAACACCGGTTTTGGTTTATCCGCTGGTTTATTGTCTGACAGTGAAGAATCTTACAACCACTTCTTTACTCGCATTCGTGCTGGTATCGTTAACTGGAACAAGCCTATTACTGGCGCTAGCAGCGCAGCACCTTTTGGTGGTATTGGCGCAAGTGGTAACCACAGAGCCAGTGCATTTTATGCTGCTGATTATTGTGCCTACCCTATCGCTTCCGTTGAAGCTGAGAAAGTAAGCTTACCTGCAACATTATCTCCAGGTATGAAATTCTAAATGCAAAACAACAATACTCTAACTTCACCAACACTCACGGATATTAGTGCTGATAGCTTTGTCCAAGCTTATAACCTGTTTGTGCAACAAGGTGACTTCATCTCGTTAACGCGTCAGTTTGAACAAGGTTTAGCTCAAACTGGCAGGGAGAATAACCTCAACTTTAATGTAAAAGGCGCTAAGGTGAGTTTACTTGATAGTGGTGTCTTGTTAGTTGAGCCACAAAGCTCAGCTACGTCAGATAAGCCAAGTAAGAGTATTGTTATTTCATCGGGCATTCATGGTAATGAAACTGCCCCGATTGAAATTGTTCAACAAATTGTTGGCGATATCATTGCGCAAAAGATTACCTTAAAGCACCGTACACTGTTCATTATGGGTAATCCTGTGGCGATGAATATTGCCAAACGTTTTCAAACAGAAAACTTAAACCGGTTATTTTGTGGCAAGCATCAAGATATAGCCGCTTGTTTTGAAAAAGATCGTGCTGAAAAACTAGAGCGCTATGTGAGTGCTTTCTTTAATGCTGGCACTGAAAATGGTGAAGTAACTAACTATCACTATGATTTACATACCGCTATTCGCAACTCTAAATATGAAAAGTTTGCTATTTACCCTTTCCAAAACGGTAAACCGTGGGATAAAGAGCAATTAAGCTTTATGGCAAGTTGTGGTGTGAACACCATTTTATTTGGTCATGGTCCTAGCGGCACCTTTTCTTACTATAGTAGCGCGAATTTCTCGGCGCACGCCTTTACCATCGAGTTAGGTAAAGTAAGACCGTTTGGTGAAAATGATATGGCTAACTTTTCGGCCATGACTGAGCAGTTAACCGCTTTGGTCACAGACCGAGAGTTATCGCTGAAAACTTTTGCTAATGCTGATTTTAATTTATTTACTGCGCTGGGTGATATCACTAAAGTCAGTGAAAACTTTAAATTATATATTGATGATTCAGCCAGTAACTTTACCGATTACCCGGTTGATACCTTGTTATCAACGGATACCGGTCAAGAGTACCGAACTACGCAGCCTGGTGAGAGCATTGTTTTCCCTAATGCTAATGTCGGTAATGGTCAACGCGCGGTCTTGATGGTAGTGCCAACTACCTTGTCATAACAAGTTATTTATATACCCAAACAACCTCAAGATGCAGGATTCAGTTGGAATTAGAAACGTCTTTAGTCAAGGCATTCATTGAAGAGCATGGTTATTCCATTATCGAAATCAATAACGATGGATAAAGCGTTTCTAAACCAGCCCTACGGGGACGGATGAGCAAATCATATTCATCGTTGCGTATGAAATTAAGGGAATAACCATTAATAAAATACGCGCCTTGATTATGAATCGCTCAGCCGTCCTGAAACGAGCATCTTGAAGTAGCTTGGGTATAAATTACCAAATTTAAAAGCCTTATTTATAAGGCTTTTTTTATGGCTTTTGTTTTAGCTATGTTTCTAAATAATACCGCTATTGATTCATACTGGCTTTAACCGCTAAAATAGCACTATACTCAAACACAAGCACTCGCATCTGCAAAGGTAAGAAAATTAATTATGGTTACAGACACTGACGGTTATATTCAAATCATAGAGTACCTTACCGAGCATCTCAGTTTATTTGAAAACTCAACGCCACCAAAGCATGCCAAGGAAACCGTGATATCGGCCATTGAGGTTGAGCTTTGTGGGCAAATAATAATGGTTTGTAGTCAAAATAAAGACCTCACTTTTAATCAACGTAATGCCATCATTCGTGAAGTTGATGCCATCGTTTATGATCTTGAAGAAATTCTTTCTGGTGTGCTCAACAACCCTGTTAATGCCGAACAACTCGCCTTCATCAAAGAATTTGCTAGTTTAATTAAAAACCTCTTCGATACCGTTATTCATAACGATTAACGCTAACCAATTATCGCGCTACTCCCTTAGCGCTGTTCGCCAAACTAGATCCAGTTAACCCGTTATTACACATTACAACTGGTGGTAGTGCGGTAACTTAGATAGAATCCCTGTATATTATTTATAATCATTAATTAAGAATAGAGTTAACAATGAAAGCACAAGTAAAATGGTTAGGCGAAGAGTTATTTATGGGTACTTCAGAGAGTGGTCATACCTTAGTTTTAGATGCTAATGGCGGCAACTTAGCACCAAGCCCTATGGAAGCAGTGCTTATTTCTCTTGGCGGTTGTTCATCGGTAGATGTCGTTAGCATCTTACAAAAAGCGAGACAAAATATTGTTGGCTGTCGTGTAGAGCTTGTTGGTAATCGCGTTGATAGCGTTCCGGCCTTATTTGACAAGATTCATCTTCACTTTGTAATCACCGGTACTGATATTTCGCCTAAACATGTTGAGCGTGCGGTAAGTTTGTCGGCCGACAAATATTGCTCAGTGGCATTAATGCTTAATGGTAAAGTGGCTATCACTCACGATTTTGAAATTGTCGCGGCTGATTAACTGTTCTTTATGCAAACTGACAATAAAATCCCCCTGTATGGCTTTAATAACTTAACCAAGAGTTTAAGTTTCTCCTTGTATAGGGTGCATTACCTCACTTCAGAGCAAGCGGTTGCCGACTATCATGCTTATATCAACAAGACGTATAGTAGTAACCACCTTGAACAGTTACTGACTAAAATTTGTCATGCTATTGGCGGTAATGTGTTAAATATAGCGAGCCAAGAGTACACGCCGCAAGGAGCGAGTGTTACCTTGATGATGTCAGAAGAAGCAAAACCTGAATCTTTAGTGGCTCATCTAGACAAAAGTCATTTGTGTATTCACACCTATCCTGAAGAAACCCCACAACAAAACATTGCCATTTTTAGAGCCGATATAGAATTATCGACCTGTGGCATCATTTCTCCATTAAAAGTGCTTGATTACGTTATTGAAGCGTTCTCAGCAGATGTTATTGATATAGATTACCGTGTTAGAGGCATGACTCGCGATCAACGGGGTAAAAAATGTTTTAGCGATCATGATATTACTCGGATCAGTGAGCATTTATCTCAAGAGACCCTTCAGACATACCAAATTAAAGACAGTGTCATGGCTAACAATCATTTGTTTCATTGTAAGTTAGCTAGGCGATCTATTGATTTAGCCAAGCATATTTTCAATTATCAGCCACAACAACTAACCTTGTTGCATGAAGAGCAGCTAAATAAACGACTCAGATCAGAACTAGCCGATTTGTTTATCGGCAACCATCGCCACGAATGAAGCTATAAATAGCGCGTTTTTCCCTGGGCCTTCAGATTTCCTTCTTTTAAAGTAAAAAGCCCTTAGACAGGTTATATGCTCCATGCATAACCTAAGTGACCTACATCCATGTAGGCCTCGCTTTGCGCTACTATTCGCGGCTAAAGCCGGCTCCTACAGGGGCTGGGATGTTCCTTTGTAGGAGGGTGTTTACGCCCGAAGGTTTGCAATGGATCTTCGAACAAGACGGTGTTTATACTTTTGTGCTTTGCTATTTGGTGACATCTTTCGACTAAAGATCACTCATCCAATCAAGTTGCTTATTGGCTTGGGTTTTACGGGTAATCAAATCACTGATCAATGGCGTAAGAATTAATTCCATGGCCAAGCCCATCTTGCCACCAGGAACGACAAGCGTGTTTATTCTTGACATAAAAGAACCATCAATCATACGTAGGTAATATTGAAAATCTACATTCTTCATTTCCCGAAAACGTATAACGACAAAGCTTTCATCTAGGCTAGGGATTGCTTTAGCGCTAAAGGGATTAGAAGTGTCAACCGTTGGCACGCGCTGAAAGTTGATATGCGTACGTGAAAACTGTGGGGTAATGAAAGATATATAATCTTCCATACTGCGTACGATACTAGCGGTGACGGCTTCTCGAGAGTGGCCGCGTTTATTGGTATCGCGAATGATTTTTTGAATCCACTCGAGGTTAACAATAGGGACCATGCCAATGAGTAGGTCGACATGTTTAGCGACATCATTCTCTTTAGTGACCACACCGCCATGTAATCCCTCGTAATACAATAGATCGGTGCCTTCACCAAAATCTTTCCACGGGGTAAAAGTACCTGGCATTTGATTGAATGGCACCGCCTCATCAAAGGTATGCAAATAACGCCTAGTTTGTCCCTTTCCTGTTTCACCGTAGGTACGAAACAATTTTTCTAAAGCACCAAAGTCATTGGCAAGATCACCAAAGTAACTGATGTTCGTACGCGCTTCTTTGGCCTTTCGCTTTTCCATATCCATCTCTTGACGAGAAAAACGGTGGAAGCTATCACCCTCAACATTAATTGAGCTAATACCAAGCGTTCGAAAGATATGTTCAAAAGATGCTGTTGTAGTTGACGTGCCAGCCCCTGATGAACCGGTAACAGCAATAATTGGATTTCGTGACGACATAAAAGCTCTAAGTGTTAACTAAGGTACAATAGTTATTTTATACGGTGAATCGTAGGTAAGGTCAAGTAAATGTTCGGGCGTAAACACCCTCCTACAGTGTGTGCCTGTAGGAGCCGGCTTTAGCCGCGACCATTGCGAGTAAACGTTCGGGCGTAAACACCCTCCTACAATGTATGCCTGTAGGAGCCGGCTTTAGCCGCGAACATTGCGAGTGCCTGTTCGGGCGTAAACACCCTCCTACAGTGTGTGCCTGTAGGAGCCGGCTTTAGCCGCGAACATTGCTGGCAATTTTTAGAATATTACTAAATTTTAGGCAATAAAAAACCGAGCCTAAGCTCGGTTTTTTAATTAAAGTATAAACTTTCGTTTAAGCTTCAGCTGATTCTTCAACTACTTCAGGAGCATCTTCTACTACTGGGCGGTCTACTAATTCAATGTAAGCCATAGGCGCTTTATCACCAGTACGGAAACCACATTTTAAAATGCGAGTGTAACCACCTGGACGTTCTTGGTAACGAGCACCAAGTTCGTTGAATAAAATACCTACTACTTCTTTATCTTGTGTACGAGCAAATACCAAACGGCGATTTGCAACGCTGTCGGTTTTAGCCATTGTAATTAATGGCTCTACTACCATACGTAGTTCTTTAGCTTTAGCGACGGTAGTTTTAATAATACCGTGCTTAACTAAAGAGCTTGCCATATTGCGGAACATCGCTTTACGATGACTGCTATTACGGTTTAACTGGCGACCGCTTTGACGATGACGCATAAGTTAATCCTTCTCTCAAACTATTAATAAAAAAACGATGATCGAACTAGTCGTTGTCAACAATGCTTTCAGGTGGCCAGTTTTCTAGGCGCATACCTAGAGACAAACCACGCGACGCTAATACGTCTTTGATTTCAGTTAGAGACTTCTTACCTAAATTAGGCGTTTTAAGAAGCTCAACTTCAGCACGTTGTACTAAATCACCAATATATTGAATTGCTTCTGCTTTTAAACAGTTAGCTGAACGAACAGTTAATTCTAGATCATCAACAGGACGAAGCAAAATTGGGTCGAATAATGGTTTTTCTTCCACTTGTTCAACTTCTTTAATATCACGAAGCTCTACAAACGCATCTAGCTGTTCAGCTAAAATAGTTGAAGCGCGACGGATAGCTTCTTCCGGATCCAATGTACCATTGGTTTCCATGTCTAAAACTAATTTGTCTAAATCTGTACGTTGTTCAACACGCGCAGACTCAACATCATAAGCAATTCTGACTACAGGGCTGAATGAGGCATCTACCAACAAACGACCAATAGCGCGATCTTCTTCCTCGGCATCGCGTCGAACTGAAGCAGGCACGTAACCGCGACCCATTTCAATTTTAATGCGCATGCTGATAGAACCTTCACCTGTTAGGGTGCAGATAACATGATCGGGATTTTTAATTTCTACATCGCCATCATGCTGAATATCAGCTGCCGTTACAGGGCCTTCACCAGACTTCGTTAACGTTAGAACGGCTTCATCTTTGCCTTCTAAAATTACCGCTAGCCCTTTAAGGTTTAACAATATTTCGATGATGTCCTCTTGAACACCTTCTTTACTACTGTACTCATGTAAAACACCATCAATCTCTACTTCAGTTACGGCACAACCCGGCATTGAAGATAAAAGAATGCGGCGTAACGCATTACCTAAAGTGTGACCAAAACCACGTTCTAGTGGCTCTAAAGTTACTTTAGCGCGACGAGGGTTGATATGTTCGATACCAACCATGCGTGGTCTAAGGAATTCGGTTACAGAACCCTGCATATATGTCCTCTCTTAAAGTGCAACTTTACTATTTAGAATAAAGTTCAACAATCAACTGTTCATTAATTTCGGCAGATAAGTCAGCACGATCAGGAACGCGTTTGAACACGCCTTCAAGCTTCTTAGTATCTACTTCAACCCAAAGTGGCTTCTCACGTTGATCAGCTAATTCTAAAGCAGCGATAATACGCGCTTGAGTTTTAGACTTCTCACGAACAGAAACAGTATCTTCAGCTTTAACAGTGAAAGATGGAATATTAACTACTCCGCCGTTTACCACGATAGCCTTATGGCTAACTAATTGACGGGCTTCAGCACGAGTGCTGGCATAACCCATACGGTAAACTACGTTATCAAGGCGAGTTTCAAGAAGTTGTAACAAGTTTTCACCTGTATTTCCTTTTTGACGTGCCGCTTCTTTGTAGTAATTACTGAATTGTTTTTCAAGTACGCCATAAATACGACGAACTTTTTGTTTTTCACGAAGTTGAACACCGTAATCTGATAAACGACCGCGACGGGCGCCATGTTGACCTGGTATTGTTTCGATTTTACATTTAGTGTCAATTGCTCTAACACCACTTTTAAGGAACAAATCTGTTCCTTCGCGGCGACAAAGTTTTAACTTAGGACCTAAATATCTAGCCATTTTCTTTCTCCAACTATCCTAAAAAGTGCAATTAAACGCGACGTTTCTTAGGAGGACGACAACCATTATGAGGAATAGGTGTAACGTCAGTAATGTTGGTGATTTTAAAACCAGCAGCATTTAGGGCACGGATAGCAGATTCACGACCTGGACCTGGACCTTTAACGAACACTTCAATATTCTTCAAGCCAAACTCTTTTGCAGCCGCGCCAGCGCGGTCAGCAGCTACTTGCGCAGCAAAAGGGGTAGATTTACGTGAACCACGGAAACCTGAACCACCTGCAGTCGCCCAAGATAAAGCATTACCTTGACGATCTGTAAGAGTCACGATTGTGTTGTTGAAAGAAGCATGGATATGAGCCATGCCATCAGCAACTTGTTTTTTTACGCGTTTACGCGAACGAACTGGTGTTTTAGCCATTGTCTAGTTCCTCTTACTTCTTAATTGGCTTACGAGGACCTTTACGGGTACGCGCATTTGTTTTAGTGCGTTGACCACGTAGAGGAAGACTGCGACGGTGACGTATGCCACGGTAACAACCTAAATCCATAAGACGTTTAATGTTCATTGAAACTTCACGGCGCAAATCACCTTCTACGGTAAATTTGTCCACTTCGGCGCGAAGCAAATCAATTTTTGCCTCGTCTAATTCACTGATCTTCGTTGATTCAGCGATACCAGTAGCTGCACAAATTGCTTTCGCACGTGTAGCTCCGATACCGTAAATCGCAGTAATGGCGATTACTGCATGCTTACGATCAGGGATGTTAATGCCAGCGATACGGGCCACTAATCACATCTCCTATTAATTATTAAAATTACTTTGGTTGGAAAGCCCGTTAGGATACCCAACCATTCTCTTTTTCTGCAAATCGAAACGGCATTATACAGAATTATCTGCATAATGCCACTTCTAAAAGATTTTGATTAAAAACTAATCTTAACCTTGTCTTTGTTTGTGCTTTGGTTCAGTACAAAGAACGCGAATTACGCCTTTGCGTTTTACCACTTTACAATTACGACAAATCTTTTTTACGGATGCACGTACTTTCATTTTATACTCCGTTAACTAAATCAGCTCGGTCTAACGACCGTAACCTTTTAAGTTTGCTTTCTTAAGTACATTGTCATATTGATGAGACATCATATGAGTTTGTACTTGTGCCATAAAGTCCATAATCACAACTACGATAATCAATAATGATGTACCGCCGAAGTAGAACTGTACGTCCCACGCCATGATCATAAACTGTGGAACCAAACAGACAAAGGTAATATACGCCGCACCACAAAGGGTTAAACGTGTCATGACTTTATCAATATATTTGGATGTTTGTTCACCCGGACGAATCCCTGGAATGAATGCACCTGACTTTTTCAAGTTATCTGCTGTTTCACGCGGATTGAAAACAAGAGCCGTGTAAAAGAAACAGAAAAATATAATTGCTGCCGCTAACATCATCACATACAAAGGTTGTCCTGGAGACATAGCTCCTGAAACACCTTGTAGGAAATCAGCTACGGGGCCGTCACCTTGACCAAACCAGCTCGCAAGCGTGCCTGGAAACAAGATTAAACTTGAGGCAAAGATTGGCGGTATAACACCCGCCATATTCACTTTCAGCGGTAAATGTGTGCTTTGCGCGGCAAAAACCTTTCGGCCTTGTTGGCGTTTAGCGTAGTTAACAACAATACGTCGCTGACCACGTTCCACAAATACTACTAAGAAAGTTACTGCAAATACCACAACGCCTATAAGCAATAATACTAATAAGTGTATTTCACCTTGACGCGCCATCTCAGCTGTTTGACCAACTGCAGACGGCATGCCAGCAACAATACCAGCGAAAATAATAATCGAAATACCATTACCGATACCACGTTCAGTAATTTGCTCACCTAACCACATTAAAAACATGGTACCAGTAACCAAACTAACAACTGCAGTGAAATAGAAACTAAAGCCAGCATTAATTACTAGGCCTTGCATCATATCCGGTAAACTTCTGGAAATCGCTATCGCTTGAACTGTTGCTAGAACTAAAGTGCCGTAGCGTGTGTATTGACTGATTTTACGTCGTCCAGCTTCACCTTCTTTTTTCAATTCTGCCATTGCCGGGTGCATAACCGTAAGCAA
Source organism: Colwellia piezophila ATCC BAA-637 (assembly GCF_000378625.1). Taxonomy (GTDB): domain Bacteria; phylum Pseudomonadota; class Gammaproteobacteria; order Enterobacterales; family Alteromonadaceae; genus Colwellia; species Colwellia piezophila. The sequence continues at coordinate 515,337 of NZ_KB905161.1, forward strand.
TTGCATAATAATAGAAGCTGAAATGTACGGCATAATACCAAGTGCCAATACTGAGGCTCGCTCAAGTGCACCACCGGAGAACATGTTAAACATCTCTACAATGGTGCCCTTTTGTTGTTCAAAGAACTGAGCTAATACAGCGGCGTCAATACCAGGGATTGGCACAAAAGACCCTAAACGTAGCACAACTAAGGCGACGAATACGAACCATAATCTTTGTTTCAGCTCAGACAAACCGCCTGCGCCTTTACTTCCCTTTTGAGAAGCCATTCCTGGTGTAGCCATTGTGTATTATTCCTCTATTTTGCCACCAGCAGCTTCAATAGCTGCTTGTGCGCCTTTAGTTACTGCAATGCCACGTAATGTAATCGGACGAGTAATTTCGCCAGATAACATAACTTTAATAGCTACGATATTACGTGTGATTAAACCAGCGTCTTTAAGAGCGTGAATGTCAACAACATCGCCTTTAACTAGGTTTAATTCATGTAAACGTATTTCAGCGCGAACTAAAGATTTACGTGAAGTAAAACCAAATTTAGGTAAACGTTGTTTCAATGGCATTTGACCACCTTCAAAACCCGGACGAACACTACCGCCAGAACGAGACTTCTGACCTTTGTGACCACGACCACCAGTTTTACCGATGCCTGAACCAATACCACGACCACAACGCTTTCTAGCTTTGTGAGATCCCGGTGCAGGGGATAAAGTATTTAAATGCATAATTAATCCTCCACCTTAACCATATAGTAAACCTTGTTGATCATACCACGTACAGATGGAGTATCTTCTAACTCAACTGTATGATTGATACGACGTAGACCAAGGCCTTTTAATGTAGCTCTATGTTTCGGTAAACGACCGATAGAACTTTTTATTTGAGTTACTTTAACTGTTTTAGTCATGCTCAATTACCCCAAAATTTCTTTAACGCTTTTGCCACGTTTAGCTGCCATATCTTTTGGTGAATGCATATTCACTAAAGCTGAAACAGTAGCGCGAACTACGTTAATTGGGTTAGTAGAACCGTATGCTTTTGACAATACGTTCTGAACGCCTGCAACTTCAAGTACTGCACGCATCGCGCCACCGGCGATGATACCTGTACCGTCAGAGGCTGGTTTCATGAAAACTTTAGAGCCTGAATGCTTACCAGTAATAACATGTTGAAGAGTAGTACCCTTCAAGTCAATTGTTACTATGTTACGGTGTGCTTTTTCCATTGCTTTTTGGATTGCAGCAGGCACTTCACGTGCTTTACCGTAACCAAAACCAACACGACCATTACCGTCACCAACAACTGTTAGTGCAGTAAAGCTGAAAATACGACCACCTTTAACCACTTTTGAAACGCGGTTAACTGCGATTAGCTTTTCAGCCATATCACTTTGTTGTGAGTTTTCTTGCTTATGATTAGCCATTACCAACTCCTAGAATTGAAGACCAGCTTCGCGAGCTGCTTCTGCTAACGCTTTTACGCGACCATGGTAAAGGAAACCAGAGCGATCAAAAGCTATCTTAGAGATACCTTTTGCTACAGCACGTTCAGCTATTGCTTTACCTACTGCAGTTGCTGCTGCAACATTACCTGTTTTTTCAATTTGAGCTGCAATTTCTTTATCTAAAGTAGACGCAGATGCGATTACTTCAGAACCAGTTGGTGCAATCAATTGAGCATAAATGTGACGAGGAGTACGGAATACAACTAAACGATTCGCACCCAACTCGCTAATTTTTGCACGAGCGCGTTTAGCGCGGCGCAAACGAGATGTTCTCTTATCCATAGTATTACCCTACTTCTTCTTAGCTTCTTTACGACGAACGTTTTCATCAGCGTAACGAACACCTTTGCCTTTATAAGGCTCAGGTTTACGGTATGCACGAATATTCGCAGCGGTTTGGCCAACTAAATGCTTATCACAACCTTTCAGTATGATTTCAGTTTGGCTAGGAGTTTCACAAGTAATTCCTTCAGGAATTGTATGTTTGATTGGGTGTGAGAAACCTAAAGATAAATCTAATGATTTACCAGCAGCTTTGGCACGGTAACCAACACCTTGTAAAACTAATTTCTTTTCAAAACCTTTACTAACACCTTCAACCATATTATTGATTAAAGCGCGTGAAGTACCGGCTTGAGCCCAAGCTTGCTTGTTATCAGATGCGATTGTAACTTTGATTACATTTTCTTCTTGAGAAATTGCAACAAACTTATGAATCGTACGTGATAATTCACCTACTGGACCTTTAACTGTAATGTCTTGACCTGATAACGTAATGGTAACGCCAGCAGGGACAACGACAGGTGCTTTTGCAACACGAGACATATTATTCTCCTTACTCTACGAAACCAAGAACTTCACCACCGATACCCGCAGAGCGAGCGGCACGATCAGTCATCAAACCTTTAGAAGTCGAAATGATCGCAATACCCATGCCAGCAAGAACTTTAGGAAGTTCATCACAGCTTTTGTATATACGAAGACCAGGACGTGAAACACGTTTGATCACTTCAATTACTTCTTTACCTTCAAAATATTTCAATGTAACAGCTAGTTCAGGTTTTGCTTCGCCTGATACTGAAAACTCTGAAATATAACCTTCTTCTTTAAGTAATGTTGCAATTGCAACTTTAACTTTTGAAGATGGCATTGTAACTGCAACTTTTGCTGCAGATTGACCGTTGCGGATGCGTGTAAACATGTCCGCGATAGGATCAGTCATCATAACCATTTACTCCCGTGAATTACCAACTAGCTTTCTTAAGACCTGGAACTTCACCACGCATCATAGTTTCGCGTAATTTAATACGGCTCAAACCAAATTTGCGTAAGAATCCATGTGGACGACCAGTAATGCTACAACGGTTACGTTGACGGCTACTGCTCGAATCACGAGGTAAACTTTGAAGTTTCAATACAGCATCCCAGCGATCTTCATCAGAAGAATCAGTACCAGAGATGATAGCTTTTAGAGCAGCACGCTTTTCAGCATATTGTGCTACTAACTTGGTTCTTTTAGCTTCACGAGCTTTCATTGACGTTTTAGCCATAACTCTACACCTTCTTCTGGAACGGGAAATTGAAGGCAGACAATAGAGCTAGTCCCTCTTCATTATTTTTCGCGCTAGTAGTAATAGTGACATCTAAACCGCGAATCTTATCGATTTTATCGTATTCGATTTCAGGGAAGATGATCTGCTCACGAACGCCCATGCTGTAGTTACCACGACCATCGAATGACTTAGGATTTAAGCCACGGAAGTCACGGATACGAGGAATAGAAATAGAGATAAAACGCTCTAAAAATTCCCACATACGTTCGCCGCGTAGAGTTACTTTTGTACCAATAGGGTAGCCTTCACGAATCTTGAAGCCCGCAACTGATTTGCGTGCTACTGTCGTGACCGGCTTTTGCCCTGAGATTGCAGTAAGATCATTTGTGGCGTGTTCTAGCACTTTCTTATCAGAAATAGCCTCACCAACACCCATGTTAAGGGTGATCTTTTCAATCCGAGGGACTTGCATGACACTTTTATAACCAAATTGCTTTTGCAATTCAGCTACAACTGTATCTTTATATAAATCATGCAGTTTCGCCATCGTTTACTCCAATTTAAATTAATGCGTTATTAGATTTGAAAAAACGTACTTTTTTGCCGTCTTCAATTCTAAAGCCAACACGATCTGCTTTGCCCGTTGCTGGGTTAACAATCGCTACGTTGGAAACTTGTAAAGGTGCTTCTTTTTCAATGATGCCACCAGGCTGCTGTAACTGAGGTACAGGCTTAGTGTGTTTCTTGATTAAGTTAACGCCTTCTACGAATACTTTACCGTTTTCAACAAGAACTTTAGTGACTTTACCAGTCTTTCCCTTGTCTTTGCCAGCAAGTATAATTACTTCATCATCACGACGAATCTTAGATGCCATTATCGTGACTCCTTAAAGTACTTCAGGTGCTAATGATACGATCTTCATAAATTTCTCATTACGAAGTTCACGTGTCACAGGCCCGAAAATACGAGTACCAATTGGTTGTAAGTTTGCATTCAAAATTACAGCCGCGTTTTCGTCAAAACGGATGGCAGAACCATCAGTGCGACGAACACCTTTCTTAGTGCGCACCACTACCGCAGTAACAACATCACCTTTTTTTACTTTACCGCGAGGACTTGCTTCCTTTACGGCAACTTTGATGATATCACCAATGCGTGCATAGCGACGGTGCGAGCCACCAAGAACCTTTATACATTGAACACGCTTAGCGCCACTGTTATCAGCAACATTCAGCTGTGATTGCATTTGGATCATTGATTTTGCTCCATTGTTATCTTTTTTCTAAATCTTGTGAAACACAAAATAAACAATAAGATAATATTTAATTTAAGGCCAAAAATTGACCCGTCACTGCCTTTTGAAAGACCCCGTTTCGGTTAGAATTTAGACATAAATGTCATCACTCAAACTTAACGGGCGCGAGATTATAACACCGCTCACTCAAAAGTGATAGTCAAATTAGCTAAAAATTAAGCAGTGCGAGAAAGGCGGTAATGCTAGATAGCTTTAAGGCATTAAGGCTTAAAGCTTTAAAGCCTTAAAGTGAATGTCACCGGACCATCGTTTATTAATGCGACCTTCATATCCGCACCGAACTCCCCTGTCGGCACTGAAAATCCTTGTTCTTTAAGCTGCCGGACAAAAAACTGATATAAATGCTTACTTAACTCAGGCTTTGCCACCGTAGAAAAGCTTGGTCGCAATCCGGAATTGGTATCTGCTGCTAAAGTAAATTGAGATATCACTAAAATATCCCCACCAACCTGCTTAACATTTAAATTCATTTTGTCATTTGCATCATTAAAGATGCGATAACCCGCAACACGCTGTGCTAAACGTTTAGCTTTAACTTCATTATCTTCTGGTTCAATAGCAAGAAATACTAATAAGCCGTTATTAATATCGCCAATGACTTGGTTATCAACGGTAACGCTTGCCTGACTGACACGCTGGATTAAAGCTATCATTTATTCATCTACCTCTGCTACGGCCTTCTCAGTAGCTTTGCTCTTGTCTTCATTTAATGTCGCATATTCTTGTAATGATACTGTTATTAATGCCCCTAGCAGGACAATTAGCCAAGAAACATAAACCCATAAGAAAATAATCGGTATAGCGGCTAATGCGCCATAAATAATCTGATAAGACGGAAAGGCGGTTATATATAAGGCAAACGCTTTTTTTGCCAATTCAAATAATATGCCGGCCACGACAGCGCCTATCAAAGCAGACTTAAAAGGTACCGCTTTGTTAGGCACAGCCATATAGAGAATAACAAAAGCGATAATGGAAGAAAGTAATGGCAGTGCACGTATAAAAATATCAAACAAGCCTAAGACATCATATTCATCCACAGCGACTGCAGAAACTATATAGGAAGTTAAAGCAATACTAGCGCCGACCAATATTGGCCCTAAGGTTAGCACCATCCAATACATGGCAAATGAAGTTATCGTTCGACGTTTGTCAGTGACTCGCCAAATTTTATTAAAAGTACTATCGATTGAGGAAATAAGTAATAACGCCGCAACAAACAAAAAAGAGATAGCGACAGCTGACATTTTTGAGGCATTAGCGACAAAGCCGGTTAAATACTCTTGCAGCACATTGCCTGCAGCAGGGACAAAATTTTGATAAACAAACTGTTCAATGTGTTGCTGTAACTCCCCAAATATTGGGAATGCGGTCATCACTGATAACATAACCACCATTAAAGGCACTAATGACATCAAACATACATAAGATAGATATCCCGCGACGACTTGAATCTGCTCTCGGCGCACCCGTCGGCTAAAATAAAATAGTAGCCCTTTATTTTCATGCCAAAAACCCCTAAGGCTTGCCTTATCGAATATACTCATATTTGTTAACAATTTACTTATTTGCCCTATTTGATACATATATTAAGATAGCGTTAATGAATTATCTAGGGTCGATTGATCTTAGGAAGATAAAATAGGAGTGTTTAATGTCGAAACAAGGTTCTGCGGGTAATGTAATTGCAGCTATTTGTAATGTATTCTTCCCAGGTTTGGGCCAACTAGTACAAGGTAGGTTAATGGCAGCAATCATTTTTGCCATTGTTTGCGTTGGCGGTTATGCGCTTTGGTGGCTAGTTTTCCCAGCAATTATCGCGGCAATTTTTCATTTATGGTCCATTATAGATGCCGCTACTTATAGAACTAATGAGTAACAACTCATTAGTTCTAACATTAGTTAAAACGTGGCGCGGCTATAAAACTGACTTGCTTACTTTCTATTACTTGCTCTTCTTCTTCATAGCGGTTAATTTGCGCCAATAAATCAGATAGCTGCTGGATTTGCTTAGGGTTGGCTTTACCTTGACTAAATATCCGACTAAGCTCTTGGAGTTTTTTAAGTTGTACTGGGGACATAATACAATTCCTTTTGTTTGAATAAAACAGTAAGTTGCTTACGGCTTGATACCCATAAGCCTAGTCATTAACCCCTCTCTCCGCTTCATTCTTTTGCATGAAGAAGTAACAAGATATTAATATGTTATTTCTTTCATTTAATTTAATTTCATTTAATCAATATAAACAGCCACTTACTATAAAACATCATGTCATCGTTGACATAATCTGACAACAATTGCAGAGATGTATTACAAAGATGATAAGGCATTACAGCAAGGTTTTTATCAATTATTTCCCAGCGCGAACAAGTTCCCAGAGATGCGCGAATAAATTCCCGCCTACGGGGATGGTATATGCATTCGTAGAAGGGATTTCAATCGCGCATGTATACAGGTTTTCAATCAGCGCTTATCAATTATTTTCCAGCGCAAACAAGTTCTCGTCTACGCGGTGCCAATGCCGTAGGCGGGATTTCAATCGCGCATGTATACAGGTTTTCAATCAGCGTTTATCAATTATTTCCCAGCGCAAACAAGTTCCCGCCTACACCTCTTCCTCAACGACATACTTACATCCTGTATTTTTTCTTTAGACAATAAAAAACGCCTATCACTTTCGTGATAGGCGTTTTTTTAAACGTTTTTTAAATGTTAGTAAGGTGGTCAGTAATTACTTACTGCCTCTACCTTCACGTTTACGTTCATTCTCTTTTAAGAATCTCTTACGTATACGAATACTTTTAGGTGTTACTTCAACCAACTCATCATTATCAATAAACTCTAAAGCTTGCTCTAATGACATTAAGATTGGTGGCGTTAATGTTTGTGCTTCATCAGTACCTGAAGAACGAACGTTAGTTAGCTGCTTGCCTTTAAGTGCATTAACAGTTAAATCGTTATCACGACTATGAATACCAATAACTTGACCTTCATAAACTTCAATACCGTGCCCAATCATCATACGGCCACGAGACTGTAAGTTAAAGATAGCGTTAGTAAGGGCTTTACCAGTTGCGTTAGCAACCATTACACCATTTTTACGTTGGCCAATTTCACCACCTTTATGAGGTCCATATTCGAAGAACGTATGGTAAATCAAACCAGAACCTGAAGTCATGGTCATGAATTCAGTTTGGAAACCAATTAAACCACGACTTGGCATAATGAAATCCATGCGAATACGACCAGTACCATCAGGTGCCATGTCAGTTAATTCAGCTTTACGGATACCCATTGTTTCCATGACAGCACCTTGATGTTGTTGTTCAACATCAATAGTTACCGTTTCATAAGGTTCTTGTAACTCACCATCGATCATACGTTCAATAACTTCTGGACGAGAAACCGCTAATTCAAAACCTTCACGACGCATGTTTTCAATTAAGATACCTAAATGCAGTTCACCACGACCTGATACTTTAAATTTATCCGGATCATCTAATTGCTCAACACGTAAAGCAACGTTGTGCACTAATTCTTTTTCTAAACGCTCTTTAATGTTGCGCGAAGTAACGAATTTACCTTCTTGACCACAAAATGGTGAAGTATTTACTTGGAAAGTCATATTGATGGTTGGCTCATCAATAGATAACGCTGGTAAACCTTCCACTTCTTTTGGACAACAAATCGTATCAGAGATTTTTAATTCACCTAAACCGGTAACAGCAATGATATCGCCAGCAAAACCTTCTTCAATATCATAACGTTCTAGGCCTAAGTAACCAAATACTTTGCCTACTTTACCGTTATGTACGCCACCATTTGCAAGCTGAACTGTCACTTGTTGATTAGGTTTAACACTACCACGCTTAATACGACCAACACCGATTACGCCTAGGTATGAGCTGTAATCAAGTTGAGAAATTTGCATTTGCAATGGACCTTCAGGATCGGCATCTGGTGCCGGTACTTCTGCGATAATAGTATCGAATAAAGGTGTCATGTCAGTACCAATAACGCCTTCTTCTAAAGAAGCCCAACCGTTAATTGCTGAAGCGTATACTACTTTAAAGTCAAGTTGCTCATCTGTTGCGCCTAAGTTGTCGAACAATTCGAAAACTTGATCCATCACCCAATCAGGGCGAGAACCTGGCTTATCAACTTTATTGATAACAAGAATTGGTCTTAAACCTTGAGCAAATGCTTTTTTGGTTACAAAACGCGTTTGTGGCATAGGGCCTTCTTGTGCATCAACAATCAATAGTACTGAATCGACCATTGACATAACACGTTCTACTTCACCACCAAAATCAGCATGACCAGGAGTATCTACGATGTTTATACGGTAGTCGCCCCAGTTAACAGCGGTATTTTTAGCTAAAATTGTAATACCACGTTCTTTTTCAATATCGTTTGAATCCATAACACGTTCGTCATGGCCCGCACGTGAATCTAAAGTACCTGATTGCTCAAGTAATTTATCAACTAAAGTGGTTTTTCCGTGGTCAACGTGGGCAATGATTGCCACATTTCTTAATTTATCTAACACAGGCTTTACTCGCTGTTACGATCGTTTATCGCTACTTTAGCCGATTAACGAATAGGGCTATAATTTTGCGCGCATTATACAGAAATTCTGACTAAAAAGAAATCAATATATAATTCATTAGACTTGCCTGCGCTTTTTCACCCGGTACAGATAACAAAAAAGCTTAGCCAAATTATTGAGTAAGCTTTTCATTCGTCCAAGTTAGTTATCTAATAGTGGGCCAATACCTCTACTAATAGTTAAACTAATACCTTAAATTGAGATGCATTAATACTTCGCCGCTTGACCTTCCGCTGGCAAACTATTCTTAATAAAATCGCGAATATCTTGATTTGATTGTCTTAAGTCTTCATGACGTAAATACATCATATGCCCACTTTCATAACCCTTAAATGATAAACGGTCTTTCATCAAACCGCTTGGGTCTAACTGCCATAGGGTATATTTAGCATCAAAGTAGTTGGTAGCACCGTCAAAATAACCTGATTGAATCATGACTTGCAGGTAAGGATTTTGCGCCATCGCAGAGCGTAACCCTTCGCCGGTGTTATTACCGGTGCGATCCCAAGGATGAACATTACCAAACATGTTGTACTTAATGTCTGTTTTATAATCTAACTCTTCACGTAAATAATAATTAATTGCCGGAGTAAAACTATGCAACCACGAGCTTAACTCAGCATTGTAATCAGGTCGTGAACCAGCAACTTTTTTATCAATACCCAAATAACGTGAATCTAAACGACCGATGGTTTGTTTTCTATCACGTAACAACTCTTTCCAGAAAAAATTATTATCAACATCTAAGTTGTTATTAACAACCGCTTCTATCGATAAGCCTGAATATTTAGAGACTTGCTCAGCAACAAGCTGTTTTTCTTCGGCTGAAATAAAGCCACCTTTAGCTAACGCCGGTAAATATTTGCTAAGCGTATACGCTTCAACTTCAGCGAGCAGCTCTTGTAACGGTTTTTGTTGCAACTCAGGAGTTAAGGCTTGGTGATACCAAGCAGCGGCAGCAAAATACGGTAATCTATTAGCGGCTTCCACTGGGCCATCGCGTTTGATACCAATATCAGTTGGCGATACTAAAATAACACCATTGACATACATCCACTGACGCGATTGTAGCTCTTTGGCTAAACCGGCAACACGGGTAGTACCGTAGCTTTCACCAATTAAATATTTAGGTGAGCGCCAGCGGTTATTGCGACTAACAAAAGTATTAACCCATTCTGCCAAGTATTTAATATCAGCATTAACACCAAAGAACATTTTCTTTTGTTGCTCTTTAGTTGGCATTTTACCGTCTTTATCCGGCAATACGCGTGAATAGCCAGTATTAACCGGGTTAACAAAAACAATATCTGCAACATCTAAAATTGAATAGGGATTGGTTTTAACGCCATAAGGTTGCAGAGGATAACCTTCGCTATCAACATTTAATACCCGAGGTCCCGTATAAGCAACATGCATCCATACCGAAGCAGAGCCTGGGCCACCATTAAATGAAATAACCAATGGGCGTTTGGCGGTATCTTTTACATCACTGCGCTGATAATAGGTATAAAACAAACTCGCAATGGGTTTACCTTCATCATCCCATACCGGTTGCGTACCCGTAGTAGCAGTGTATTTAAACTTTTTACCATTAACCTTAGTACTGTGTTTCGTGGTGTTCTTCTCATCAATGGCGAGTGTACGTTCATTTTCGGCCAAAGCATTGACTGAAAACAGTACCACTATCACCAAAGTTAGCATCTTTGTTAGTGTATTATTCATTGTTAAACCTTAGATTTTTAAAGTTTTATTGATTTATTTTGTTTTGGTTAAATATTCAGCTAGTTACTTCTTTATGCGGATTGGTATTATAAAATACCAAGCAAAAAGATGAGCTGCGGTTAGTGAATAATTCACCTCGATAATTATTATTCATGCCTGCTATTAAGTCACTTACTTACCAACAAGTAAATTGAGCCATGATAAAAATGCGGCAAAGGGAATTAAAAACACGCCCAAACGTTTCGATCACAACTTGATAGGGACTGACTGTTCGTTATCGCGGTCATATTAACTTGCAATTTATTTCATAATTTTACATTTTTTATACAGTTACCACCTTGCTATCTACATTGAACAAGATAAGCTACTAAAATGCTGAATATTTCTTTAAAAAACACTCTCCCGCTACTTCTTACATTCATGTTGACTGCTTGTGCAAGCACCTCATTTAGTGATCTATTTAGTAATTATAATAAGCAAATGCATGGCGTAAAAAGTGCACAACAACGTGGCAACTTCGAACAAGCCCTGACATTAATTCCTCAGCGTGATAAGGGTAATGTTAGTTACAGTTTAAGCTTATTAGAAAAGGGCCGGTTAGAGTACTTAGCCAACCAACATGAACTAAGTAAACAAGACTTTGAGCTTGTTTATAAACAAGTACAACAAGCTGAGCAAGCGGCTAAAGTTCAGCTCAGTCGTGGCGTAGAAAACGTTGCGGCTGTGGTCAGTAACGATAACGCCATTCGCTATGACATCCCCTATTACGAACAAAGCATGTTACATAGTTACCAAGCACTTAACTACTTAAGTCAAAATGATCTTTCTGGTGCCTTAGTTGAAATAAGGCGTGCTAATTTAGTACAAAACAAAGCATTAAAAGCGAATCAACAAGCAATCTTTGACAGCCAAAAAAAAATGGCTCGCAAAGGAGTAAGCCCCGAAAGCTTAGCCAGTAAATATCCATCAATGAATACCGCCATTGGCGAGGTGAAAAATGGTTTTCAAAATGCCTACACCTTTTATTTATCCGGTGTACTCTATGAAGCAGCCGGACAAGCTAATGATGCTTATATAGATTATAAAAAAGCCTTAGAAATATACCCGCACAATGTCACGGTACAGCAAGATGTCTGGCGACTAGCTAACGTTCTAGGTATGGACAATGATATACAGCTATTTAAAAAACGCTTCTCCCAAGACATAGCTAAAGGTAACAGCCAAGGCAGTGCTAATAAACAAAGTCCAGCAGCAAGCGGGCAATTAGTTGTGCTAGTAGAACAAGGCATCATCAACAGTAAGCAAGAAGTTTCCATCCACTTGCCTATATTTACCAGTCATGGTGACATGCGCTTTTATAGCCTTGCTTTACCGAGTTATCAAAATCGCTTGCGTCAATACTCAGGACTATCTTTAAGCTATCAAGGCAAGCACTATCAATCACAAGAAATTGTTCGCCTACAATCACTGGCCGCCAAGCAATTACAAGATGAAATGCCAGTAATTGTCACCCGACAAGTTGTTCGTATTATTGCCAAAGAAGAGATAAGAAAACAAATAAGCCGCAAAGGTGGTGATATCGGTAATATCTTAGCCGCTCTTTATAACGTTGCTTCAGAAAAAGCAGATACCCGCAGCTGGAGTACACTACCTGATAGCATACATATACTGCGTTTGGATTTTGCGCCCGGTAAACATGAAGTAGAAATGAACATTAATGGTAATAAGCGCACGGTAAACTTTGAAATATTTGAAGACAGGCAAACCTTAGTAAAATTAACGGCGATTGGCAATTATACTCATTATCAGAGTTTGAATCTTTAACTGCGACGCCCAGTTAACACACGGAGTAATTAAAATGACTACATCTATAGCTAAAATAATGACCAAACGTTCCGCACTCTTAGTCGCTGCGTTGTCGGTCACCCTATTTATTAGTGCTTGTAAAAATGTACCACCGGTTACCTCCGGTGTTGGTAGTGATCAAATAGCCCCAGGGCAAAAATTCAGTAAACATTTACAGCTGCACAATCCAAAGTTGGCGAAGAAGCTTCATATTAGCGACATTCGCTCTCGAACCAACAATGACCTGCTTGAAGTTAACTTATCACTAACCAGTACCTACAAGAAAACCCTGCAGCTACAATATCAATTTACCTGGTTTGATAAAGACGGTTTTGTCCTTGAAGCGGGTAAAAGCCCATGGCAACCACTTGATTTACACGGCATGCAAACAGCAACAGTGCCAGGATTAGCGCCAACGACTACCGTTGCCTCGTTTAGTCTTTATGTTCGTGAAGTACCAGAGGAATTTTTTAAATTTTAGTTGATAACAAATACACGATTTAGTAATACCTAATTAACATTACCAAAGTAAAAGGAAATACCAATGAAAAAACTTATTATGATCACCAGTGTTGCACTAACACTAACGCTTGTTGCCGGTTGTACCAATAAATCAGTAGTACGTTATGGCGATGCAACAGAAGTTGAAACAACAGACATCAGCTTTGGCTCAACCGACTTACAAAAAGTTGCCGGCCAAATGACTGACTCATTATTACTTTCTCCAGTAGTCGGCACATTAACAGCCAACTCTCGTCCTATTATGTTTGTAGAAAGCATCAAAAACAAAACCAGTGAGCATATCGATACCGAATCAATTACTGACTCTATTTCGACTAAACTGCTGCGTTCAGGTAAATTTAGATTTGTCGATATGAGCCGTGTAGAAGCCGCACGTAAACAACTTGATTATCAACAAAACAGTGGCATGGTTGACACAGCTAAAGCCATGCAATTTGGTAAGCAAGTAGGCGCTCAATATATGCTTTATGGCAACTTAGCCAGCATTGTTAAGTCTAATAAAGACCAGACTGATGTTTATTACAAATTCACCCTACGTTTAATGGATTTAGAAAGCGGCCTAGTAGAATGGGCTGACGAAACTGAAATTCGTAAAACCAAAGGTAAAGAATTCGTTAGCTGGTAGTAGCGATTACTAAATTGTTAACTAGGAAAGTATTATGATGAAATCACTATTATTAACAAGCTTAACTCTGTTGATGTGCTTATTTAGTTATTCAGCCAATGCCGACTACGACAGAAACAAAGCAGTAGCCGTTGAAAAGGTACTTTTTGGCACTGTTATTTCTGCCAGAAACGTTAGCCAAGAAGAGTTGGTTGAAGATAAAAACAGCGGTTGGAAAACCTTTGGTGGCGCGCTCATTGGCGGCGCCATTGGTAATCAATTTGGTGGTGGCAGTGGTAGAGACATTGCCACAGTCCTAGGCGCAGTTATTGGCGGTAAAATGGCCAACAATCGCAGCCAAGGTAAAACGGTAGTGATTCGCTTAGTCGAGCTAATGATTGAAGTAGAGTGCTCGGAGCAACACTGTCAGCAATTCATGGTGATTCAAGATTATGATCAACAAATGGTCTTTCATCGCCAAGATGCAGTGAGAATGGTTTATCTAGCCAACGGTAATGTCAGAATAGATAAACAATTTTAATCGAATAATCATGCGCGATTAAAATCCCGCCTACATTGCGCGGAGATCAAAAAAGCGGGATTAAAATCCCGCCTACATATAACCGTACCCCCGTACTCGGGGATTTGTAACCGTAGGCGGGAATTTATTCGCGCATCTCTTAGGTATTTATTCGCGCATCTCTTAGGTATTTATTCGCGCATCTCTTAGGAATTTGTTCGCGTTGAATTTATTTGCGCCTTCAAAGAATCGGGATTGAAATCCCTCCTACAAGTGCCCTATAACCGACATGCACCCAACCAAGCTTCCAATGACTCCCGATATTTCTTAGCGGACGTAGCATGGATGCTACTTATTAGAGAATGCAGGACGCAGATTCTCCTGAACTTATTCGCGCATCTCTTAGGTATTTATTCGCGTTGAATTTATTCACGCCTTCAAAAAAGCGCGATTAAAATCCCGCCTACAATCGATCAAAATACGTGATAAACATCACAATCATCCTCGATTTAAATCCCCTCCATATACCCGTAATCCCATACTCGGGGATTTGTTACCGTAGGCGGGAATTTATTCGCGCCTACAATCGATCAAAACGCGCGATTAATATCCCGCCTACATAACAATTCCAATGTACTAAACTGATATAACGATTAAATAAATGGAATTATTATGCGTCGCTCTCATCTTTTACGAAAAAGCAGAATATCTCAGCCTTTTCATTATTACGCGATAACTTGTATAACAAACAATAGAGAATGCCTTTTCACTGAGCTAGCAAGCGCACAACTCGTTATTCTTCAATTATTAAAGCTCGAAGATGAGCAGGCTATCAAAACTATCTGCTATACACTAATGCCAGATCACCTACATTGGCAGTTTCAATTATTAGAAAAATATTCTCTAGCAGAAGTAATTAAACGTATGAAAGGAAGAAGTGCACAAGCGATCAACATACAAAAAAATAAACAGGGTAAAGTATGGCAAGCTGATTATTACGAACATCATATAAAGAATGAAGACGATCTAATTCATCAAGCAAGGTATATTGTTGCCAACCCCTTAAGAGCAGGCTTGGTTGACAATATTAGTGATTATGCCTTCTGGGATTGTATTTATTTAAAATAAATAAATGATATATGCAGTGAAACACGTGATTAACATCACAATCAAAACGCGCGAACAAGTTCCCGCCTACCGCACCCTGCCCGCGTATACCATACGCGGTAATTTGTAACACCTCACACTTTCATGCGCAATAAAGTGTGATTAAATGACACTTTATTTCGCATAAAAATGTAGCGAACATCATTAACTAGCTCATTTAAGTATCTATTTCATTTATTATTGAATGACAGGAGAGTAACTGAAGAGATTGGAGAACGGTTACGTACAAAAAATATCTTATCAGAGAATGCATACGTGGCATGGATGCCACTTATCAGAGAATGCAGACGTTACCAACCAACGTCATTCCCAAAACTCCGTAGGCGGGAATTTATTCGCGCATCTCTTACAAATTTATTCGCGTTGAATTTATTCACGCCTTCAAAGAATCGGGATTGAAATCCCTCCTACAAGTGCCCGTAAACCCCATACGCGGTAACTTGTTCGGGGAGTAACCGTAGGCGGGAATTTATTCGCGCATCTCTTAGGAATTTGTTCGCGCTTTAAAGGGGAGTTCATTCGCACTTTGGACTTAACGGTTAATGCATTCATGGCATGTATACCACACCCTGCACTTTTATTGCGCATAAAAAGCCTTACAAAATGATTTATAAACAATAGACTATTAAATCAAAAAAGGTTATAAAATGATTTAAAGAAAACTAAGGTATAAATCAAATGTATCATTGGGAAAGTAAAGGTTGGCCGTTATTTAAATATGATATCTCTCGTGTAACAGCAAGTTTAAATAAATATGCAAAAAAGGCTTACAGCATTGAAGGAGCGATATCTCAATTGTCTTCAACTGATCATGATGACGCCTATGTTCACATGTTAGTTGAAGAAGCTTTAAGTACCAGTGCTATTGAGGGGGAAAAGCTAAACAGGGAGGAAGTACGATCTTCTGTGGCTAGGTTTCTCGGTTTAAAAGAACCTGAACGCGGTGGTTATTTTCCAAAAGAGAAAGGTATTGCCGC
This sequence comes from Colwellia piezophila ATCC BAA-637, assembly GCF_000378625.1. Lineage (GTDB taxonomy): Bacteria > Pseudomonadota > Gammaproteobacteria > Enterobacterales > Alteromonadaceae > Colwellia > Colwellia piezophila. The sequence goes on from NZ_KB905161.1 coordinate 531,678, forward strand.
GATGCTTGTTGATGTTCGTAAAAGTGTCTCTATTCCAATGTCTAAATCTTTAGTTTGTCATTGGCATGACTTGCTCTTACATGGCAGCGAAGATTATTACGTGCATTCAATTATTAAGGGGGATTATAGAGATTCACCAATAAATGTTGTACGGGAAAATTTGTATGGTGATACAGAGACTATTTATAAAGCGCCTGCCGAAAATCGCAATGAAGTAGAACACGAAATGAATGCATTTTTCCAGTGGTATAACAATGATGCTATTGCCTGTGAAGGTAGCCCTTTATCAGGTCCAATAAAGGCAGCTATAGCGCACTTATGGTTTGTCGCAATTCACCCATTTCAAGATGGCAATGGCCGTGTTGGTAGAGCTATTGCCGAGCACGCCTTATTTCAAGATTTTTCTCGTCCTCCACTTTTCAGTATTTCAATAGTGATCAACACAAATAGGATGGAATATTACCAGCAGTTAAGAGGAACTAATTCGACATTAGTCGTGGATAATTGGGTGGCATGGTTCGTAGAGCTGGTCAATGAGTCGCAAACTAAGTCGCTTGAGTCTGTTGAATTTGTATTGAAAAAATCAAAATTTTGGGCTGTTTATGGAGACATCAAGTTAAACAGTCGCCAGGAAAAAGTAATGAATAAAATATTCTCTGTAGGTGCGGATGGCTTTGTTCGTGATGGTTTGACCAATGAAAAATATAGAGCAATCACAGGTGCTCCTCCCGCAACAGCAACTAGAGATTTAAAATCGCTAGTGAATAATGGTCTACTGATTCCGTCTGGCGCTGGTAAACGTGGACTGCGCTATTTTGTTAATTTCCCGCAAGAGCGTGAGTTGTTTGAACCTAAAAAGGCTCAGCCTTTAGTCGATGACGTAGCCTTAGCCAAGCTGATAAAAAAAATCGAACGTAATATTGATTACTTTAGAGGAGAGAAAAACCTTGGCTTGAATAAGCTGATCGATGAATATACGGCTATTGCTCAAGGAAGTAATGATGCCGAAGCCAAACTGAAATCTATCCTATCCCCGTAGGCGGGGACTTGTTCGCGCATTTCTTAGGAATTTATTCGCGTTGAATTTATTCGCGCCTTCAAAGAATCGGGATTGAAATCCCTCCTACAATCAAGCTACTTAACTTTGGTGCTAGCCACTTTCAATTCAATAACTTCAGCGGTTTTTGCTGGCTTTTGCTCTTTCTGTTGCCAAACCAAATCACAAATACCATCGGTAGGGTTAAAGCCTGTTGGTGCCTTAAGCAATATCTTACGAATTAATTCATGGTCAAATTCATGGCAGGCATTATCAAGCTCATTTAACACCGGCTCTAACTCATGCCAATCAAGCATTACTTCTTGTGCACACATAATACGTTCATGGCTAGTACCGGCAACGTTATCGCCAATAAGCAGCTCTTCATAAAGCTTTTCACCGGGTCTAAGGCCAGTACATTTTATTTCGATATCACCTTCAGGGTTACGTGCATCTTTAATTGAGAAACCACTCAGGTGAATAATTTTACTGGCCAAGTCGATAATTTTAACTGAATCGCCCATGTCTAACACAAAAACGTCACCGCCTTTACCCATAGCGCCCGCCTGAATTACTAACTGAGCAGCTTCAGGAATAGTCATAAAGTAACGAGTAATATCAGGGTGCGTTAACGTTACCGGACCACCGGCACGAATCTGCTTTCTAAACAATGGTACTACCGAGCCAGAAGAGCCTAAAACATTACCAAAACGCACCATGCAAAAACGAGTCGTATCTTGGGTTTTCGATAACGCTTGCAATATTAGCTCTGCCATACGTTTAGTAGTACCCATTATATTAGTAGGCCGTACCGCTTTATCAGTTGATATCAATACAAAGGTCTCTACCTTGGCATTAATGGCCGCGCGAGCGGTGGAATAGGTACCAAATATATTGTTCCTTACACCTTCAACAACATTATGCTCAACTAAGGGCACATGTTTGTAGGCGGCTGTATGGTAAACCGTTTGCACAGCAAAACTTTTCATCACTGTTTCAATACGATTCACTCTTTGCACTGAGCCCATAAGCGGAAATATTTCTATCGCTAAGTCATGCTCTTGCTTAAATTCATTAAGCTCTTTATCAATGCTGTACAAAGCAAATTCTGATAGATCAAACAATACCAGTTTAGTCGGCTTTAATTGCATGATTTGACGACACAACTCTGAGCCAATAGAGCCACCAGCACCAGTAACCATCACCACTTTACCGGCGATATCGGCATTCATTAATTCAGGCTTAGGGGCAACAGCATCTCGCCCTAATAAATCTTCAACACCAACATCTTTAAATTCTTCAAGTTTAGTTTTTCCTTGCACGAGATCAGCCATACCGGGAATAGTTAATACTTGCACGCCAAGTGACTCAACCTTACTCAATACTTCTTTGCGCCTTGCTCTTGAAGCACTTGGCATGGCCAATAATATTTTCTCTACGGTGTGAGCTTCAATAAGTGTGGGAATTTCCTGTGCAGAATACACCCGTAAACCTTGAATATTATGCCCTTGCAATGCTTTATCATCATCAATAAAGGCAACCGCGTGATGTTCTGGCCCTTGAGTTAATGCCGTTGCTAGCTGCCTGCCTGCAGTGCCTGCACCATAAATAAGTACTGAAGCTTTTTTATGCCAGCGCTGATGAGCAATCAATAATCGAACAGACATCCTTGAGCCACCGATGAAAATAATACAAAGACACATGAAGATAAAGGGTACGGTTCTGGGAGCCCCGGTGGTTAGTATGAATAAAAAGATAACAAGCAACACGGCAGAAATAACGCTGCCCACAACGATAGCAGTGAGCGCTTGCACATTCATATAGCGCAATACCGCCCGATAAAGGCCTAGCTTGACAAAAGCTAATAAGCTTAACGGTAAAACACCGGCAAAAACAAGCCAATAGTCTGGGTTAAAGAATGGCGAGAAACTTTCAAGGCGCATTAAAAAAGCTAACCAAAAAGCACTAAATAAAAACACAGAATCTATTAATAACGAAATGGCACGTTTATACGGGCGGGGTAAACTCAAAACAGACTTAATCAGAGACACTTAGGAGATCCTTTTTCGGCAAGATAAAACTTTCCTTGATAAGTTGGGGATTATAACCTAAATAGAGGTGTTATTGTACATCTACACTGTTACTAACTTGTAAAAGCCAATGACATCAGGCCTTCATTTTCTATAGCCAATTATTGCTCAATCGAGGGTCTTGTTCTTAAACAGTTTTCTCATTAAATTACGTGCCTATGCACCTTGCTCAGGAAGAAAATAAAAAAACCTGTAGGAGGGAATTTATTCCCGATCTCTTTTAAAAATCGCGGTTAAAACCGCTCCTACAAGTAATAATTCCAAATTAAATAATGGCTCCTGAGTTATCTACATAGCCATGTTAAATTAAATAACCATAGCTAAAAACTCATAATTAATGAAAGGTGAATCATCTTACTCGGCTATTTCGATATCCGCTTGGGGGTACAAACCTTGATAACTGGCCTGTAGTGATTTTTTCGCCTGCTCATCACCATGAACAATTTTTATATAACTAGGCTTATGGCGCATACGCCTGACAAAGTTAACTAAACCCGCTTGGTCAGCATGCAAACGCTACCAACCAACGTCATTCTCAAAACTCTGTAGGCGGAAATTTATTCGCGCATCACTTAGGAGTTTATTCGCGCTTTATTATTCACAAAAATAAACCCTGCGCGATTGAAATCCCGCCTACATCAACACTCCCCGTAGGCGGGAATTCATTCGCGCATCACTTAGTAGTAGTCGTACCAAAAGGGTCAAGTCTTGTATTTTGCAACAATGCGGCAGATCTGAGAATAGTACAAACCGAAGTAATGTAATAAAGCGCACCGTAAAACGCTAAACGTAATGACCGAGTCATATTCCTATCATCTAAACTAGTTATGAATAAAACAATTCTAGTTTAAAAAATAAAACTTTCAAAATTCAAGACCTGACCCCGTCATATTAGACATATCAATGTCATTAACTTACTACAAAGCTATTTTTTTTGTAACAATATTTTATTATCTAAATAAGTGCTACTCAGCTGTTTATTGATAAGCCTTGTCACTTCAGAGTTTATAGTTAACTCATTAGCAATTCGAGTAAAGGACTGCACCGCCTCTACCACGTCATCGATCACCAATTGCGCTTGCTCCCAGCTAGCAAAGTTTGCTTGTCCTGCTAATTTTTGCATCACTTTCAAGCTTGGTTGCTTTCCAAAACCACAAAAAGCCGTTGCATGTTCACTATAGGATGAAGGACTGAAAGTAACATCATAAAACGGAGCTAATTGCCACTGCCCATCATCTTGCTGCAAAAACGCCCAGTTTTTACTATGATCATCTTGGTTTAAAGCAAACAAATTAAACACCATTCTGCGAAACATTATCTGTCCTGCAGCAGGACTCCGACAAATTATGCTGCTAACTTTAATTAAATCTTCATAATCTAAACTTGGCATTCTGTAATCAGCATCAAGCAAACCACTTGCACTGTGTAGGTGTAACCTCCCCTCGTTGCCATCCAGATTTTTTACAACATCAAAACGCTTAACAGCCAACCACTGCTTAGCGCCTGAAGCTCTAGGGGCATCTAATAACCTCCATTCAGGGACATCAATCTCCGCTTGTTTCGCCATGGTTAAATAAGCAGCCTCACACACTCCCTCATCATGCCCAAGTGAAAGTTGTGAAGAAGTAAACTTAACTAAAAATGCTTCACTATCATCCCTAACATTTGTACTACAAAGATCATTATGGTTATTCAAATATAATTGAGCTTTGGGTCTTGCTCCTCCTGAGCTACCAGCATTAATCAATGCTTGTAATACTTCTGACGTTTGGCCATCAAAAATAGCCTGAGCTTGTAAACCTAATTGCGCTATTGATAACTGTTCTGGAACATTATTGTTTTGTAGTTCAGAAATCGGTAAATATGATAATGCTCCCATAGCACCCTCACCTACAAACGACAGCCTATCCATAGCGGTAATTTGTGCAGGCAGAGTATTAACTTGCCTAAAGACTCTATCCATTAATAATAAGCCCCAACCATCGGGGAGTGAGTCAGAGAAAGCACCATGTAAACTATTATGGGGTCTTACTGGCGCTAGCTGTAATGATGAGTCAAAACTAAGGTTAAAAGGGGATAGGTTATGATATTGATTCAAATAATGTGTATCATATTGAAAGTAAATACCTTGTCGATTTTGAGCTAAAACGCCAACTGCAACATTCACACCATTTGCTAGCTTACGAAATACCTCTAACTTATTAACACGTCCATAATCCATTATCGCAAGACCTCATCAATAGAGGCAGGAATTTCATTAGCATCTTGTTTTTTAGTGAGAGATTTTAAGTGTGCTAATTCATCTAAACTCTGCCAAAGTAAAATAAACTGACGAAAAGAAATTTGCTGAGTAGTTTCGAATTTTTTAATCGTAGAAGCAGGTACTGTGCTTAATTGAGCAAGCTTAGCGCGAGAAAGTTTTGCAGCCTTTCTTTTAACCACAAGCCACTCACACAGTGTCGCCTGAACATCACTGGCTGACAATAAAGATAACTTATTCATAAAACACCACAATAGACACAGTAGTATCCATTATAACCTAAAAACTATAACTTAGGACATAATAGTATCCAATTTATATTTTATAGTATAGGGGGCAGGTCTTGTATTTTGCCACAATGCGACTAATTTGCATGAACAACCCAATTATGGCGTTCGCATACATCACTTAAGGTAACTAAAGAAACTCAAAATCATCGTCCTGAAGATAAATTAAATTTCGGCCATTACCGCGTGAAGTTATATGATAAAGCGCCCCTGCAAACTCTAAACGTAATGGCCAACTCATATTTCGCCCTAATTAAGTCCGATAAGATGAAATAAAATTAGCCGAAGAAATTAAAGGACGCAAAATTCAAGACCTGACCCCGTCATGCGCTACTCGGCTATCTCGATATCCGCTTGGGGGTACAAACCTTGATAACAGGCCTGCAGTGATTTTTTCGCCTGCTCATCACCATGAACAATTTTTATATAACTGGGCTTATGGCGCATACGCCTGACAAAGTTAACTAAACCCGCTTGATCAGCATGAGCCGAATAGCCACTAATAGTATGTACTGTTGCCCTAATATCGTATTGTTTACCCTCTAAAATAACATAGCCATTATGCTTGCGAGCATATTTTTGAATATCACGCCCTGGTGTGCCTTGAGCTTGATAACCAACAAACAAAATATCAGTGCTTGTATCACTAATAAATTGTTTTAAGTAATTGACCATACGACCACCAGCACACATGCCACTGGCAGCAATAACAATAGCGGGCTTATTACGCTTTGCTAATGCTTTCACCACTGACAAATGCTGTTTGTGGTCATCAATGGTATAGAGTTGACTAAAATTAAGCGGATGTCGCCCTGTAGCGACTTTTTGCTTAGCCTCCGCGTCCCATAGGTTTTTAAACTGTTTGTATTGCTCTGTAAAATTTGCCGCCATGGGTGAATCAACAATAACCTCTATAGATTGCCAAAAGCTATTATCCTCCGGTTTTGTTCCAGCCTTGCTAGCTTGCTGAGAGCCTACTTGTTTAGACTTTTGCTGAAGGGCTCTTTGTTGCTGCGCTTTATGCTGCTGAAAGATGATTTGCTCTAATTCATATAACAACTCTTGCGTGCGACCAATACTAAAGGCAGGAATAAGCACCACACCATTATCAGCTACCGCTCTTTCTATCACCCGTTGCAAGTTTTGTCTGCGCTGCTTTCTACTTTGATGATTTTTATCACCATAAGTCGACTCAATAATTAAAGTATCAGCCCGATAAGGACTTTTAGGCGCGGGTAATAAAGGCGCATACGGCGCACCTAAATCACCAGAAAACACCACTCGGTGTTTCTTGGCTAGAGGCTTATCTTTAGGGCTAGCTGAGGACTTCTTTAAAGGTATAGCCAGATCAATCTCAACATACGCTGATCCTAAAATATGACCCGCCGGTTGAAACTTTGCTTTTGCTTGTTGATAACCAACAGGATCAGATGAATCAGAAGAAGAATAAGAAGAGAGAATCTCGTTAACCGGTAACTCAAACCATTGTTTATAAGCGATTGGCTTAATTTGTCGTTTTAGTAGTTTAATGCAAGCAGCGATTAAACTCTTATCACGAGTAACACCCACTTTAAGTGCATCTTCAATTACTAACGGCAGCAAACTCGCTGTCGCCTCAGTACAAAATATTGGCCCGGTAAAACCCGCCGCTAAAAGGTAAGGAATACGGCCAACATGATCTATATGGCAATGAGTCACAATGAGCGCAGTAATATTACTGATATCAAAGCCGATAGTTAAATGATCGGCACCCGACTTACCCGAGACTTCCGCCCCTTGAAACAAACCACAATCAATTAAAACACTAGAAGAGTTATGAATATTCAGTTGATGACAAGAGCCAGTAACACCATTAACCGCACCGTGATGAACAATCTCTGGTTTAAAATCCATTTCAAAATCCTTTTAAATAGCTATACCAACATCCTTTAACTAAGCATAGATCATTCAAGGTCATTCCATACGAATCATTACTACCCCAAAATAATCACCAACAAACAAACATCATTTGCAAAACCCGTAGGCGGGAATTTATTCGCGCATATCTTAAGAATTTATTCACGCTTTGGCCTTAGACCTGGCATGGTTGCCACTTAATTGTTCTGGGAGTAACCGTAGGCGGGAACTTGTTCGCGCATCTCTTAGGTATTTATTCGCGCAGAACCTGCACTTGTTCACGTTGTATTTATTCCCGTTGCACTTATTCGCGCCTTCAAAAAAGCGGGATTGAAATCCCGTAACCCTGCGCGATTGAAATCCCGCCTACATTGGCAGTTTCAATTATTAGAAAAATATTCTCTAGCAGAAGTAATTAAACGTATGAAAGGACGAAGTGCACAAGCGATCAACAAAGAAAAGCATAAACAGGGTAAAGTATGGCAAGCTGATTATTACGAACATCATATAAAGAGTGAAGACGATCTAATTACTCAAGCAAGGTATATTGTTGCCAACCCCTTAAGAGCAGGCTTGGTTGACAATATTAGTGATTATGCCTTCTGGGATTGTATTTATTTAAAATAAAAAGGATATATGCCGTACGCGGTAATTTGTACCCCGTAGGCGGGAATTTATTCGCGCAGCTCTTGAACTTATTCGCGCTTTATTATTCACAAAAACAAACCCTGCGCGATTGAAATCCCGCCTACATCAACACACCACGTAGGCGGGAACTTACGCTGCATGGATGCAGCTTATTAGAGAATGCAGGACGCATATTCTCCTGTTCGCGCATCACTTAGGAATTTATTACCTCTTGTAAATAAGCCCTAAAATCATCACCAAATTCTGGATGACGTAAACCATACTCAATATTTGCTTTCATATAACCGAGCTTAGAACCACAATCGTGTGATTTACCCGTCATATGAAACGCTTCTACGGTTTCAAGTTTCATCAGCATAGCAATTGCATCGGTCAACTGAATTTCATCTCCAGCACCCGGAGGGGTAAACTCCAACAAGTCCCAAATTTTCTCTGATAAGACATATCGTCCAACAACAGCTAAGTTAGATGGTGCTTCATCTATAGGCGGCTTTTCCACAACAGCAGTCATCGCTTTTGATTCACCAGCAGCAAGTTGGTGACCTTCACAATCTGCAACCCCATAATTACTCACCATTTCCATAGGAACTGGTTCAACCATAATTTGGCTATGCCCTACTTCATGATAACGAGCCAACATTGCTGCCAAGTTTTCAGTTTTTAAATCACTACTCGCATCATCCAAAATAACATCAGGTAACACCACCACAAAGGGCGAGTCACCAATGATTGGTCGCGCTTTTAAAACAGCATGACCTAGGCCTTTAGCTTCACCTTGACGTACATGCATAATAGTAACGCCCTTAGGGCAAATAGCTTGAATCTCTTCAAGTAACTGTCGTTTCACCCGATTTTCTAACGTAGTTTCAAGCTCAAAAGATTTATCAAAGTGATTTTCAATGGCATTTTTAGAAGAGTGCGTCACTAAAACGATTTCTTTAATGCCGGCAGCAACACATTCATTCACTATGTATTGAATCATTGGTTTATCAACAATTGGCAACATTTCTTTTGGGATAGCTTTGGTAGCAGGTAACATACGAGTACCTAAACCTGCTACGGGGATTACAGCTTTCATTCTTAAACTTCCTTTGTCTTTATATTTTATAAAAATCTTTAAACTATGCGACAAACACTGCAACACCCTCTTTTACCGCGATTTTAGGGGTATAATTTGTCGCCTTAAAATCATCAGTCAATCCAGGGTGACGTAAACCATACTTAACATCGGCTTTCATATAACTGAGCTTAGCACCACAATCGTATGATTTACCTGCAAAAGAAAATACTTACTTAATCACATTAACAGACAAATCATTAAGCTTTGAGTGTAGTACCCGTCTCAACAACTTCTCCATCAGCAACTTCAACAAAGTACCCAGCACTACAGCCGGCTTGAAGCCAAGCGGCTTTACCAACTTTAACACCACCGGCTAAGCTAACGGCCACACCAATATGTGCAAACACACCTAAAACACAATCATGATCAACGGTTGCATTTGCGTTAATTAATGCCCCTAATCCTAATTTAGCATTAGTGCCGACAACAGCCCCAGCCATAACAACAACACCTAGAGCAACTTCTGCATAATCACTTACCCAAGACTTAGGATGAAGTAAAGAAACAAGTGGCAAACCAGCATCAGAAATTTTGACTATCAACTTTTTTCTAACCGCATTATTACCTATAGCAACGATACATGCATCAAACTCAAAGTTGGTGGTGAAAAGAGAATCACTATTACCAACAATATCCAAGTTTAAAGCTTTTATATTTTTAGGAAAAGAGTCATCGACAAAAGATACCTTTTCAAAATCCCCTGAACACAAGGCTAAATCTGCGACAGCTTGTCCGTGACCACCAGAGCCAACAATAACTAAGTGTTTATACATTACTCGGCTTCCCATTCAATGCATTCTAAAAATCCGTCTTTAAATCCAATACATAAATTTTTCGTTGTTTCGTTAGCTAGCTTAGCTTTCCAAATGATATGTTTTTTATCATTAATCATAATAAAAGCACCAGGATAAGGTCTAGTCGTCGCTCTCACAAGCCTTTCTGCCGTTTTAACAGAAGCACTTAAATCTATTTCACCATCTTTTGGGGTACGTCCCTGCCACTCAGTTGCATCAGCATGATTCTGCTCTTGTAATGTAACGTCTTCGTTTAATATTTTAGGAATAATGCTCGTCATTAAATTCACATGTGCATCATTTACTGAGTCATATAATTCTGTAGAGGTTGTCCTTTCAGATAAAGGTATTTTGTACTGAGATAATATAGGTCCCGTATCAACACCTTCATCAAGTTTAAACAGAGTAACACCCGTTTCCTCTAGTCCTTTAATAATTGCCCACGGAATAGAAGCTCGACCTCGCCCTTTAGGCAATAGTGTTGGGTGCATGCCGAGTACACCAGACTTTGGTGCATCAAGAAGTCGTTTATTTGCGATTTGCGACCAACCAATAATAAAAAGCCAGTCTAAGTCATATTTTTTTATCACATCAATAACATGATCATCATTTATATGATCAATTTTAATTAAATCAATTGAGTTGCTTTGACAAAAATCATCAAGGTACACCCTCCCCGATTTATTTTTAGCTTTTTCATCGATTAATGTAATAGCGACCTGTAATTTTCCACCTGCCTTATATATAGCTTCCATACATGAAAAGCCAAGCTGTACACAAGTAACAAAACCTAATTTCATTTTTTTTCCTTTAATAAACCGGTGGTGGCTTAAACAAATATAAAACAGTATTCAGAATGATTTTTACATCATTGAAAAAGCTAATATCTTTTACATACTCACCATCAAAAGCAGCTTTTTCAGGAACTGTCATGCCATCAAAAGAGTTAACTTGTGCTAAACCAGTCAATCCTGGTCGTGTAAATAAAGAATTATTGTCTTTGCGAATTTGTAACAACTCTTCTTGAGTAGCAAGAGGAGGTCGAGGGCCAACAATGCTCATATCACCTTTAAGAATATTTAAAAGTTGCGGCAATTCATCAATATTGGTTCGACGGATCATCTTACCGACCCAAGTAAGTTTTACCTGGCCAACTTCATCCGAGGCTAAATCGCCAGTATTAACAGGCATACTTCTAAATTTAAAAAATGAAAATAAGTTACCATTTTTGCCAGCTCTAGTTTGCTTAAAAATAATAGGACCTGGGTCAACTATTTTAATAAGCAATGCAACAATAATCATTAACGGAGATAAACATACAACAGCAAAAAACACGATAAAGATATCTAGCAGTCGTTTACCAAACAATTTATACATAATTATTTAAAACCCTTGCTGAAAGACAGTTTGAAATGCTTCAGAATATTTTTGACCACTTTGACCACCACGATATGCAGACAACCCCTTTATAGCTTCTTCACTGCGAGGATGAGGAAAAGCGCGCATCACATTACGGTAACAAGCTAGCGCTTCTATTTTTAGGTCTATCTCTTGTGTCACTTCTACATAATGGTTAGGCTTAAAGCTATCACCACTGGCTTCAAAGCCCCAATCCGTCGCCGATTGTATTTCCATAAAACTTAAAGATTTTAATGGTGGTATATCATCACGGCGCTGATAGTAACGACTTGCCGCCATACAGGCTCTGGCAATTTGTTGATGGTCATCATTTAAATCCGCAGGATGATGGGTAAATATACGATTAGGTTTAAATGCTAAAATTTGCTTTTCAATAAATTGAACAACACTTAAATGGTCAACATTGTTCATTCTAATATTTGGAAAATCACCAAGTACTGGTTCATTAAAACCAACAACTGCATTTGCAGCCATCATATCTTGATAAAGTTCACTATCGGTTGGCCTTTTATGGCGGACATCTACATTGCCACATAAAATAATTGGCTGAACAATATGCCCTTCTTTTACTAATTTTGCACCAGTTGCACCAAAGCCGAGTATTTCATCGTCGGGGTGTGCTACTACAATTAAATTAACTTCTTTCATTTGATTACTTTCTTAACTTAATAAAATGTTTAACGGTTTTATCAATAGAATCATCTACTGAATACGGGGGTGTCCAGTTTAATAGTGTTTTAGCTTTAGAGATATCAACTTGTAATGAACCAAGTAACCTAGCTGAATATCCCCCTTTTCCTATCAATTTAAAAAGCAAGCTTATTAATGACATTGGCATAGGAATTAGTGGGGTTTTATTGCTGAAACTTCTATATAGTTTTCTTAATAAGTCACTTGTAGATACGTCATTGTCATCATTTACGTAAAATATTTCATTTTTAGCATTCGGATGAGTTAGGCAAACTTCAATCAAGGAAATTAAGTTATCAATAGAGACTAGACTACGCTTATTAGTAATTGCACCAAACGGTAAAGGAATGGGTTTTGACGCCCAATTCATCATGGTTTCAAAATTAGCTTTTACACCTGGCCCATAAATTAATGTTGGTCGAATAATAACGACTTCCATTGCAGAATTTTTAGCTAATTCCAGTAATTGTTGTTCCGCTTCATATTTTGATAAGCCATAAGGGTCATCCGGTACATATTTGCTATCTTCTGTTAAAGGGGTACCCAGCAGACTACTCTCGCCACCTACTTTAATAGAGCTAATAAATATAAACCTTTTTACTCCAGCATTTGCAGCTTGCTTTGCTAAATTAATCGTCCCTCTTGTATTAACCTCTCTAAATTCCTCCAGAGGATTAGAAGATTTCTCATCCATTACATGTACTCTCGCGGCACAATGTATCACAATATCTTGCTGGGAAAGAACGCTTGACCAATTTGTTTTAGAGTCAATATTTACGATCCCAAAACCTGTGCAACCACTAGGAAGTAACGATATACGTCTCGAGCTTGCTGTTACCGTATAAGAATTATTAATTAATTCTTTTAATAGCGGTTTTCCTAAAAAACCGTTTGCCCCTGTTAATAAAATATTCATGTACTTTTATTTCCAAAAAAATAAGTAAGGTAGTTGATGGCCTTGAAAGTAGTAAAGAAAACGCTATAGATGCCATTCCATTTCACAATAAGAAACAACCAAGTTTAAATTTACAAATTTCACTAAATCAAAGGGCAATATTCTTAAATATTACTTTTGATGATACTTTCTGCCATATTCTTCATTATATTAACCCGAGTATATTGCTTGATAAATTCACTTCTATCTGTATTTTTCAACGACAGTTTCCTTAAAGCTAAAAGAGCCCCGTTAGCATCGCTTGGATTAAACACCTCAGCATTTCTCACTTCATCAGTTATGAACTTTGCTGCATAACCACTAACACCAGCTAATATGGGTTTACCTGTTGCTGCATATTCAAATATTTTAGAAGGTAGCACCTTTTCAAATGCAGGAAAGTCATTTAAGTGTAGAAATAGAATATCTGCATTCATATATTGCTCTGGTAATTTATTCCTTTGCATCGGAGGGAATAAATTAACATTATTAATATTTTCTAATGAATTTATTAAAGCAGGTTTACGGCCACCATCACCAATCACATTAATTTCAAAGCCTGCATCTAACTCTTTAGCTAAACTAGGTAAAATTGTATGTAAGCCTTGGCTTTCACCAATATTCCCCGCATAAAGAATCATTTGTTTATCAGTTGTATTTTGTTTTAATTTCGACTCTAAACCTAAAAACTCATCATCAATACCATTAGTGAACCAAGTATATTTTGCTTGTTTGTATTTATGAACAAAGTAACTTTCAAAACCTCTTGAAACCAAATTAATATGGGTCGCAGTTTTAAATGTATAGCTTTCAATTAATGAAAGGATTGGCTTTGCGAAAAAGCTAATCTTAGGGTTGAGTACATCTTTTATTGTATCAACAAATATATCTCTAATATCTAAATACAAAGGCAACTTTTTCTTTCTTGCTAATCGCGCCCCTAAAAAGGCGGTGAATAACCTAGAGCTAGTCGCAAAAATCAAATCGTATTCTTTATCTTTAGTTAGTTTTACTGCTTCAATATAAAACCGTGTAAATGACTTTATTTGATCTAACATACCACTTTTATGTGATGGTAAGTCAATACGATTAATTGTCACATTATCAAATTGTTCAAAAGTGTTGGCTGAAGCTGAAAATGAAGCATAACGATTAGGCATAGTTGTTACTATTTGAATTTCTACATCATCATGTTTTTTTAACTGTTCAATTAAAGAAGTAGCCCTAAACGAACCTGCACACAAATCTGGCTGGTAATAAAATGATAAAACCAAAATACGCAAAATTAATCCTCTATTATACTAATAACGGTATTTAATTGGTTATCAACTAAATCCATTTTAAGTTGTTTATTATGAATACTGACACCAAACTCAGGATGATAAGTCCCGTCTGATATTTGAATACCACTTGTACTATGTACTGTTATCTCAACATTATTTTTAGTCACTAACTTCACCATATGGCCTGTAACTACTTCAACCTTAATACTTGGATGAAGATGGAAATATGCACAAGCTTGATTAACACGACCCGTTAACTCATCTTTAATCCGGATTGCATTACTTTTTGTAGTGAAACTTCGAGAATGAATGACTTTACCTTTTAAACGTTTATAACCATCGTGTTGAGCTTGTAAAAATATCTCATCAACACTTTCATTAACTTTTAATAACTTAGCGTAAGCTCGACGGGCAACTCTAAAGCCAGACCATACTTCAGAGGAGTCATCTTCATCAACAACTACAGTATTATGAGCAGCAGTTTTACGCTGTCTTAATCGCTCTTTACTTACACCATATAAAGAGGTACCTGAATTTACAAACACCCGTTCAAGACCGACCGACAGCTCAAAGCTCAAAGTATCGGCGTGAGCATGACCAGGTAAATAATCAGGACCCACATTAGCGTGATCTATAATTAAGCTATAAACAGATGTAGATATACGGCTATAACCGCTTTCTTTATTAGTAATTAAACTGGGTAAGCTATCAACTAAATCTAATTTAAGTGAAATAGCATAATCGAAAATTTGGTTAGGCGTTGCAGCTATTCCTATAGCAGAGTCATTAAAAAAGCTTACTTCGCCATCAGGATGAATCATAGATTTAAGCCAAACAAGTGCTTTGGTAGCAACTTTGTTCCAGTAGGGTAAACGTTTAAGTAATTTACTATTCTGGCTTGTATTCGCTAAATCAATTAGTTCAAGTAAATCCCATAACAATATTTCATGATACATAGGAGATAGTTCAAAGTGTGCGCCGTCTGCTAAAAACTGTTCAGGTACTTCCCTATCCAGTAACTTCAACCCTAAGTCTAGATATTGCTCTGCTTGAGCATTTGAAATAAAACAACCTAAAAAAGTCAGGGCTTTTGCATTAGCAAAAAGGTGGTTGCCTAATATATGATATTCAAGCTGTTGTGATAAAGCATCGGCTTGTTGTAGCATACTAGCTAGGTATTTCTGCTCAACATTAGCTTTTCTGCTAAACCACTTAACCCAATTAACAAGCCTCAAAGATAATGGATATGGCTCCCAGCCATTACCATTACATGCAGAGTTGTCATCTATCCACTTATTAATGAACTCAACATGTAAATGCTCACGGGCGGAGTAATCATCAGAGTTTAAATCGTCAAAATAATGTAGGTTATACAACCAAAGTTTGTCTTTAGTTGGATCATTCCAACTATGTAGAGAATTTAAAGTTCCACTTAAAGACAAAAATTTTACTGTATTTTCACCAAACATACTTTGTTTGTATATAGTAGGACCATACCAACGCCAATCATAATTCGAAAGTTTAGTATCAACCTTTTTTACATTGGGCTTTTTAAAACGATAAAGAATGCGAAACCAAAATTGTTCAAACTTCAAGTATTTCAAAGTATGAAATACTTGAAGTGATTTTACTATTTTAGATTTCATTGTTTTCGTAATTGCTCAGCTATATCAATTGATATTCTTGCAACTTCAAAAATTTCTTCCGCTGAAATGGGGCTTGCCGTACCATTTTTAATTGAATCTAAAAATAACTTAGAACAAAGTTTTTGACCTTTGTCTTGTTTCCAAAGGTTCATTTTTTTGAATCCTTTCCAGCCAAACCCTTTTAACTTAACAAAATTATCTAACTGCAATACTTTACCCGCTGTAAATACTTCAATGCGTTCTTTAGGAAAACTAGCCGCACCATTTGCGAAATAATGTATAGTTCCAAACGAACCATCAGCAAAACCTAAAATAATTGCGGCTTTATCTTCTGTGACTTCAACAGTATTTGTATCACCCATCCTCCTAGCCTGCACAGACGTAATTTCACTACCAGCTAAGTAACGCATCAAATCAATAAAATGACATGCTTCTCCAATAATACGACCGCCACCAACCTCATTATCTTGTGTCCAATGATCTGCAGGTATGCAACCCGCGTTCATTGTCATAATAAATGATTTTGGTTCCTTTATTGGATCAAGTAAAGTTTTCATTTTTTGGATGTGTGGTGAAAACCTGCGATTAAAACCAACCATTAATTTAGGCGGTTTATCTGCTTCAATGGCTTTTTCATAAGCGGATTTTACCTCTGCCAGTTCCTCAGAAGTAATTGCTAAAGGTTTTTCTACAAATACATTTTTTCCTGCTTTAAGAGCCTCTTGAACAAAGTAAGCATGGCTATTATGACGAGTAACTATAGCAATTGTATTAATAGCCTGGTTTTCAATCATGCTTTGTGTATCAGTGGTAGCCTCTGTAAAACCAGCCTTTTCACCATGAATGGCACCATTAATTCCACCAGAGGTCGAGATACAATGAAGCTTTGCACCTGCTTCTTTAAAAGCGGGAATTAGCACTCGTGATGCATAATTACCTGCACCAATAAAGCCAACGACAGGCTCATTACCTTCGTAGTTTGCTACGCTATTAAGTTTTATAGTTGTTTCATGGCGGCTTGCTACATCTGATTCAAATTGTAACAGTATGCCTAATGCACTTTTATCAGATGTTAGTAAGTCGTAGGCATCGCTAGCATTCTCAAACTTAAAACGGTGACTAATTAGTGGCTTAACATCAATCTGGCCCCCTGACATCATATCTAAAATAGCTTCAAAATTTCGCTGCTGCGTCCAACGAACAAATGCCAGAGGATAATCATTACCTTGTTCTTCATAATTTGAATCATACCGACCGGGTCCATAAGAACAAGATACTTGAAAAGTTAATTCTTTTTCATAAAAATCGGCTCGACTTAATTCCAACCCGATAACGCCAACAAGAATAATACGACCACGCTTACGACTCATACGCGCAGCTTGTGTCACTGGATCATTAGATTTAGTTGATGCTGTTATAATGACACCATCAACGCCTACGCCACGACTAAATGCCATACCGACAGCGACAGGGTCTTCTCCTTTACCTGGGTTACAGGTCACGGCACCAAACTGCTTAGCTAAATCAAGTTTTGATTGATCAAAATCAATCGCAAGCACACGGCAACCTTGCGCCCTAAGCATTTGAACTGTCAATAACCCAATAAGGCCAACACCAGTAACAACAAAGCATTCACCCATGGTAGGTTTAGCTAAACGAATACCTTGTAAGCCAATACTTGCCACTACGGTAAATGATGCTTCTTCAACACTTACATTGTCAGGGATTTTTGCGACTAAGTTTTTAGCGACTCGAACGACATCAGCATGAGGCCCATTGGATACTACACGATCACCCACTTTAAAGTAATCGGCCCCCTTACCAACACTCTGCACAGTGCCAACATTGCAATAACCTAGAGGTAGTGGCTGTGCTAATTTTGACTTAACTGCTTCAATAGTCGTCATCACACCATCAGTCTGCATTTTCTCTAAAACCATCTTAACCTTATCAGGTTGGGCTCGCGCTTTATCAATAAAGTTAGCCTTGCCAAAATCAACTAACATGCGCTCAGTACCAGCAGAAATAAGTGTGGTGGCAGTATCTATTACTAAGTGGCCTTTAGTCGTTTGAGGCGAAGGGGCTTCAACAATACTTGAGCCCCCTTTAGCCATATCTTGTAAAATTTGTTTCATTATAAATCCAATTTAATTTTTTGCTATTTCTCTTATTTTTTGTAACGCTGTTTGCGGCAGGTAGTTTATTAAAACAGCTTTGTATCGCCCTTTAAATACAAAAAGGCTTCCCGCTGAAGCTCCAATAATCTTAAATTTAGAAACTAATTCTAAAATATCATCTGAGCTACCTGCGCCACCTAAAATGGTTAAGGGCACGCTAGTTATATTACGGATTTTCTCTGCTAAACTGATATCATAGCCCTTCATAACTCCATCATTATCAATAGAATTAATAATTAACTCACCAATACCTACTTCTTCGAGTTCTTGTATAATAAGTTCTAACTTTTTCTTGACCTTCTTTTTACCGTTATGGGTATAAACTTCATAATTCCCAAACAAATTTTTCTTAATATCTAAGACGACAACGACACTTTGTCTACCTATAATGTCAGCCATTTCATTTAAGAGACTTAAGTTTGATAAAGCGGCACTAGAAACAGCGATTTTTTCAACACCAAGTTTTATTATTTTTTGTGCCTGCTCCGCAGTAGTTACGCCCCCCCCATAACACAATGGCATTCTACTTTCGTTTGCAAGATATTCGATCATTATATAATCAGGTTCTGCCCCATTAATGCTTGCATCAATATCAAGAACAATAAGTTCATCAACTTCTTTTTCATTAAAAATTTTAACGGCATTAATAGGGTCCCCTACATACTTAGGGTCTTTAAACTTAACTGTTTTAACTAGTCCTTTGTTGTGGATCAACAAGCAAGGAGAAACTCTTGACCTTAACATAGCTGCAGCCCCGCAAAATTTTCAAACAAGTTAACTCCATTAGAATGGCTTTTTTCTGGATGGAATTGAAAGCCGAAAATATTTCCTTTATTAATTGCGCAATTAAAATTAATACCATAAGTTGTATTAAGTAATACATCGTCCATCTCTGCACAATCAAAGTAATATGAGTGTAAAAAATAAAAGCCTTTTTCATTATCAATATTATTCATTATGGGATGCTCCTTAGTAGGCTCAATCTCATTCCACCCTAAATGAGGGATTTTTGGTTTATGAGTAATACTGTTCACGTCAAAGCGTCGCACTCTTGCATTAAACCACCCTAACCCAGAGAGTTCACCTTCATCACTTTTATTAGCCATAATCTGCATGCCGACACATACACCTAAGACTGGTATTTTCTTAATTAATATGGCTTTATCCAAGGCCTCACGCATACCAGATTCATTTAACTGAGTCATTGCTTCATCAAAAGCACCTACACCGGGTAAGATAATATGAGTTGCTTTACTCAAATCCTCTGGGTTCTTTGCAAAATAAGAGTCTACTTTTAATTTATTATAAATATTCTTAATCGCTTGAATGTTACCAGAGCCATAGTCGACAATCGCGATCATCGCTTACCGCCTTTTTCAAGTCCCAATTTACGCATAACCTTTGCACCCAAATCATATAAATACTGCTGATTTTTATAATCTTTATAGGTTTTATTTGGTGCATCTAAATAACCTTGTAACTCTTTTGAGCTTATACCTAGTTTATTCGCTATGTAATTAAAATCATCATCGATAGTTTCTGGATCATATGCCGGGGTTTTCAGCCGTTCCAACGCCTCTTCTCGGGTCATTTGCCCTGTAACAATTAAACTAGAATATTGTACTTTCCTAGTATCGTAGCCAAACTTTTTATAGAGCCAGAACGCCTCATAAAAGCGAGTAAAACGTGATTCAAAGTGCTTCTGTGCATAACGCTGATAACCGAAATTATCCACAAGAAATTGAGTCGCTTCTTCCTTGTCATAAGGCATAAAGTCTAATGGTTTATACAACTTAATACCCTTTATATAGGGTAAATAAATTTTATGCCAAAGGATGTTAGTAAGAGGGTAGTTTTTAAGCTTTTTTGTACCAAATTTTTTCTGTATATCTTTAATTTGACGAGCGTCAGATTGGAAATACATCCACTCAAGCGGGTTTCTTATACACTCAGTAGAATAATTACCACCCGTTAATATATGCTTGATTTTATGTTTTGCTGCGAATTTGTACATTGTGGCAAAGAAAGAATGATCTTGGGGGGTATCTGTATGTGATACTCCGGCTTTGAAAAATGAAAGTTGCAAATCCTTCATTTCTTCCCAATCAATTACTTCAGTGTAAAGATCTAGTTCTAAACGATCGACAATTTGCTCAATATTATGCACGGCTTGCTGAGAGTTCCAACCTGCATCAACATGAAAGACTAAAGGCCTTAATCCAAGCTTAACTTTCGCAAGATAAACCAAATATGAACTGTCAATTCCACCACTCATGCCAATAATACAATCAAAGTCCTTCCCTTTACCCTCTTTTTTTATGTCATCAGCTATTTTTGATATTTCAGCCCAACCTTTATCGTTTGGATTCCAATTTGGCTCGATATCCTTATAGAATGTATTACAGTGGTCACATACTCCTTTTTCATCAAATTGAATTTTTGAGTCTGTTGTATCCATTACACAATTACTGCAAGTTTGGTATTTTTTTTCTCTCATTTTAATTCCGCTATATAAATTTAAACGATGCTAATTCTCATTGTTTTTTAAAGTGAGATTAGAAACTTATTTTCTTTTGTTTTGTTTTGTTTTGTTTTGTTTTGTTTTGTTTTGTTTTGTAAAGTAACTAGTACTTATCACATTAAGTAAGTCCAATATAAGTTTTTGTTTATCTTTCATTAAAATTGCTTTACCAACGAACTCTACATTTAGACGTACTACAGGTTCGGTATTCGATGAACGAAGTCTAAATCTCCATTCACCATCTTCATCTGTGAATTCCATAGCGATACCATCTGTTTCATCAACAAATTTAGCTAAGGAGCCTATACGCTCTTTAATAAACGCGTGGCCTGCTGCGCCATTTCCCGCATTAACAACCAATTTTAGAGGCTTCAACTTAGTAGTATCAATAAAATTTATGTCAGACTTGGCGAATGCTGATTTTAAGTTTCGTGTAATATAACGGCTTTCAGTTATGCCACTTTCTATAGGAAGTAATCAAGTCAATATTTTTTCAGCTGTATATTTTATGGCAAACCATCCTGTATCACCAGAAATGGGCTTTGAGTCATCTCGTACCAATTTCATACCATTATAATCGAGAGGATTATGAGATTCGGTAACTTCAACACCACCACATATTCAAATTTTTAGCCGCAAAATAGACTTCTTCCGTGTCTGTCATTCCTAAATATGTAACATTGCCCCCTTCATATTGTAATCCATTTGAAAGGGCAAGCTTTAGTGATTCATAAGTTAAACGTATATCACCGCCCAGTACGACATTTTTTGGTTTTAACTCAAGAGCAAAAGCTCTTCCAATAGCGTAGGATACTTAGTCATTTAACTATTCACCAAGCCTTCCACGAATATTATATGCTTAAAACAAGTTAAGTTAATCATTACGCCCTACCATACCTATCTTCAAACCGAACAATATCATCTTCACCTAAATATCCACCAGATTGAACTTCAATAAGTTCTAATGGTATTACACCAGGATTTTCTAACGCATGAATAGTGCCAATAGGAATATAAGTTGATTCATTCTCGCGGAGTAAGAATACTTTATCACCATTAGTTACTTTTGCAGTTCCTGATACAACAATCCAATGCTCCGCTCGATGATGATGCATTTGAATAGATAACTTTTCACCCGGTTTTACTGTAATACGCTTTACTTGATCGCGTTTACCAACACCAATTAAATCATAATGACCCCAAGGTCGATACACTTGTCGATGTATATCAGCTTCACTTCGGCCTAGTGATTTGATCTCTTCTACGATTTTCTTTACGTCTTGTACGCAGTCTTTATTCGCAACTAACACTGCATCTTTAGTTTCAATAACAATACAATTATCTAAACCAACAGTTGTAACTAACTTATGCTCTGCAATAACTAAGTTATTAGACGAGTTATAACTTAATACATCACCTTTATGTACATTACCCTGATGATCTTTGTCATTTATATCCCATATAGCAGAGAAACTACCAATATCGTTCCAACTTGCGTCTAAAGGGACAACAACAGCTGAATCTGTTTTTTCCATTACGGCATAATCAATAGAATCAGCGGGACACTTAATAAATTCCACTTTATCAACTCTGATAAAGTCCATATCTGTAGATGTGCGAGCAATTGCTTTTTTACAAGCATTAAGAATTTTTGGGTGATGTTTTTCAAGCTCTTCAATGTAACGAGAAGCTTTAAACATAAACATACCTGAATTCCATAAATAATCGCCAGAAGACAAATATTTATTTGCAGTTTGAGCATCTGGTTTTTCAACAAACTGATTCACTACAAAAGCGTCACTTAAACATTTAGAACCTTTTTGAATGTAGCCAAAACCTGTTTCAGCATGTGTTGGTACAATACCAAAAGTTACTAATTTACCTTTCTCGGCAATTGGGATTGACTTTTTTATTACATCCTGAAATTCGGTTTTGTTCTCAATGACATGATCTGCTGCAAGAACAAGCATGACTGTATCAGTATTCTGTTCTATTAAAGATAGTGCTGCTAAGGCAATTGCAGGAGCAGTATTACGGCCAATGGGTTCTAAGATAATCTTGCCTAAAGAATCAATTTCTCGCATTTGTTCCGCAACAACAAATCGGTGTTCCTCATTACAAAGACAAAGAGGAGAATCAGTATCAAGTTCAGACAAACGAAGAACAGTTTCTTGGATCATTGTGTTCTCTGATGATATTTTCAAAAATTGTTTAGGCATCGATCCCCTAGACAATGGCCAAAGTCTAGAACCGCTACCTCCAGCTAATATAATAGGAGTAATCATATAATCTCACACTCTTTAATCATTAGTTAATTTCAAACGAGCTATCACTTAACATATTTATTTCGTTTCTTAATGCTTCGTATTCGCTAGTGTACATATAAATCGACCTGTCTAATGTTTTTACATTTTCTTTCCAAACATCTATTGCAGATAAGTTGATTTTGTCAAGTAACTTGGCTGTTTTTACAATGTCAATTTCATCAATTAGCAAACCAGTATGATTCTTTGAAATAAAAACACCATCATTAGAACCGAAACGAGAAATAATTGGTTTACCAAAAAAGCAACTTTCGTAAAAACGGTTTGGTCGTGCCCATTTTAAATTCCAATCATTCTCTTGAATTTCAGGATAACAGCCCCAAACGATATCTATCTCAGAGTATAATTTAGGAAGGTCATTAGGTGATTTATATTCCCCTAAATATTTGACTGATGATGACTCACAGAGCTTATCAAAGTAGTTTTTAATTTCAGAATTCCCAAAGGGTATACCTGCTAAAACAATTTCAAATTTTTCTGAATACCTATCTACCAAATACAGTAAGACCTCTAAACTCCATTGGCACCTTAACAACCCAAAATAACCAATTCTAATTTTAGAAGATGGAATAGATGGTTCTTTAACTCTAAGTTCATGCGGTTCCAATTTATTTTCTAGAACGAGACCTTTTGTTTTAACTCCTAAAATTTTTAAATAATATTCGTTCCAAAAATCAGCTGCTGTTACAACAATCAAGCTAGCTCTATTGCAAACAAACCTATCTAATAAACGAAAAACTTTTGCGCTTAAAGCATTTGAACACTGTATCTCTCTAATATCACCAATTTCAATGATAATCTTTTTACTTAAACCTATCTGCCCTATTAGTGCTAAAATAGCCATATCCAGACCAGAACAATATATTAAATCTGCTTTTTTAAGTTGCTTACGAACTGTAAATAGAGATTTACACATCACCAGCACTCTTTTCAGATATTGGCCATGTGCTATTTCACCTAAATAATGAATTTTTACTCTCGGTATTCTTCCATTATGATAAGGGCGTATAAAACTACAAACTTGAACATCAAACCCCTCCTCTTGAAGCATATCTATTCTCTTTGAATCTCGAGGATGTCCTATTAAAGGCAGCATTGATAATATTTTCACTTTAGTTCTCTAACTTTAATAATTTGAGGAATTTGTTAAACTCTAAAGCATTTAATTTTTCCGCATCTAGCAGCGGAGAGTTAGGTAGTTTAATAGATTTTGAGTAACATTCGATAAAAACTACATTATTAGGATAGATCTCTTTTAAACTATTGAAAAACATATTCTCATTTCCTATAACAACTTTATTACAACCTATAGCCTCAAATGCAACACCAGAGACTCTATAATCAAAATTAACAGGATTAAAGATGGCAATAGAGTTCTCAATTAAGTTTGAATATTCTTCAAAAATATTTTTATAGATAACCCTAGAATCTGAGATATCATATTTACATAACACCTTAGAATTTATTGATGAATCATCCATAATTCTTAATAGCGTTATTAAATCTTTCCTTTGAACACTTTTACTTGGGCAAAAATAATAATCATCATAAAGTGCTTTCTTATTTTCAGTTTTAAGTTCTGTAAGGGGATGAATAAATGTAATGGTACTCTTTGAATATTGGCGTACCAAATGTTCAGCTATAAAAGGTAAAAAACATATATGGGTTATTTTTTTATCAATTAATTTAAATATTAACTTTCTTAAAATACTAGACAGCTTGTTGGGTACTGTATTATGTTCAAATACGAAAAACTTTCGCCTTAAGACTCGAATACATTTAGAAAAGAACAAAAAAATAGGTGGGTAATAACTAAGAAATAATATTTTATTGGGAGATGCATTTTTTTGTAGCATTCGGTAGAGATTAAAATAAAATTCAATTTGTTCAAAAATAAATAGTTTATTTTTGCACTTAACTGAAACTATATCAACAATATCGCTCAGTTCATCATAATCCTGCAATGAACTTTCAGGTAACATCAACTCTACTCTGAAACCATGGTTCAAAAATTTTTTTACTAAATACTTATTAAGGTTAACATGCCCTTTTACACGCATAGACTCAACCAAAGTTATATTCTTCATAATAACACATCTACAATTTCTTGATTACTTTTGTTATTTACACTTGAGATAAAAGGAAGTTTAGATGTACCTTTATAAAAAACAGATCCATTATCATTACTTAATTCATCAAAAAAATAATTTAAGTCAATATTATCAAAGTGGTGTACGTAATTAACCGCAGATATAAAATCCAAACACTTTTTATGGTAGGCTATTGATAGGAACGGAATTTTTAGTGAAAATGCAATGATACAAGTATGAAGACGTTCTGAAATTATTGCATCTAGGTTAGCTAACTGCTTTATAAACAAAGGGGTCGATGTAGTATAAGCTATAGTATGTAATTTTATTTTTTTGTTTAAATTTAGATCATTTACAAACTCGTTCAACAAAATAATATCATCATGTCCCGGTTTTGCACACATTTGAATTAAGTACAAATTGATATCACTATTTTGTGATTTTACAGCTAATTTGTTCAGACTAGTTCTAAGTTTAATTAATATCTTATCTCGTTTATTTTCTTTTGTCCCAGGTGTTTGTGACAATGACAAGCCAATATTAAGGCTTTCTTTATTGATATTTATCTCTAAATCATTTTTCAATTTTGAAACATAATCTATCGCAGGATCGAAACATAAAGATGTAGGTGTATTAAATTTATTGCACTTTTTAACAACATTTATAGATTGTGAGTCTCTAGCTTGGATTATATCCATATTTTTCAATATACTGGTTAATAACTCCTCACCTTTATTAGAATTTATAGGTCCAAAGCCACATGCAACAGTTAGAATTTTTTTATTAAGTAAACTTGCTAATTTACATTGAAAGCTTTTCTGTTTAAGGCTAGTTAATCGATCTGAATCGTTATCTGAAAACATACTCCCACCTCCGAATACAAGGTAATTAGTGCGAATAATAAAAAATAACGTTTTCAGAAAAATATGCCCTTTAAAAGATCCCTTGAAATTAATTGGTTTTAAAACTAAATTAGACGTATTGACTTCTGGTAAATTTTCCTTACTATCTACAAAAAAATAGACTTCACTAAAACCTGAGCGGTCCAATATACCGATAACATTGTGAAATAATATGTCATCTCCTAGATTTTTTCGGCCGAACCATCCGATTAAAAATATTTTTTTCATGCTAGTTTTAATTTCCTTAAAGAGAATAGAGCACCTAATAATAGCCCTGTAAATATTTGGAGTTTTGAGGAGAAATTCACTAAAAACAATAAAAATAGTGAGCTGGATATTGCAATCATTAAAGGGTAGTAACCTTTTAGTGTTACTGTTTCAGAGTGGATACTATTCTTATAAGCTACATAGGGGAGATAAATAAAACAAATAACAAAACCAATCAAACCAAACTTAAGGAAAATGTACAACAAGCTGCTATGTGGTTTGAAAAATGTGTCATTCGTTATCCAAATATTTGGATAAGCATCTGTCCCATAAAGACTAAATGGGTAAGCTACATTCTCTGAAGTAAAGTAACTTCCAAAACCAGTACCTATAAAGAAAGAATATATATTTTCTATATGCAAATAAAGAATATTTAGGAATTCAATATATCTTACTGTAGATGACTGAGATTTATCATTTCCAATCTCAAACGTATCCAATTTCCATAGAAAAAAGTCGAAATAAGCTGCGCTGAAATTGTAAACTAAACTACCTGCAATAAAACATATCGGAATAAAATAAATGATCCGCTGAATTTTACCCAAACGAATTAAAGCAAAACAAGCCGCAAAAACAATAATAATAAGACGGCCTCTCGATGCCGAAATCAAGTTAGCGGTAATTGGTAAAAACAGGGCTATTTTAAAGTATTTTGAATTGTTCCCTTCGTTCATCATTGCAAGAACTAAAGGTATAAAGAAACAAGAAAGGTATAAACCTGATTCGGCAAAATAACTATAACTATTGAGAGTATTACTTATTTCAATTGCATGTAAAATTAAAAATAAACATTTAGCGCTAAATATAGAAATTAATATAACTAAATCATCATGTAAGCTTCTACCATTTGAATAAACTGAATTAAATAAATAAGAGGTAATTATATAACCCGTTAGAATATTGACGAAATATGCTACATCAGATACAAAACGCGAGCCTTCAAGGCCAATATTATATATTCCTAGAACAAAATAAAATATAAAGACAAAAATCACTAATAATAAATTTTTGCTAACCCCGTAAGCTTGTGTATATTTAAAACCAACAATTAATGCTAACGATAGAGTCCAAAAAACAGATAACGAAAAAGGTCCTACCGATACGGTGTATATCGTTGAAAGCCCTGAAAGCTCTTCGTCACCAAAATCAAATGCAATATCGCTAAAGATCACGACAGTAGCAATATAAAATAATATTCCCCAACTTGTTTTATATAGTAAAAGGATTTGCCCAATACATAAACAAATGATTGATAAAATTGCTGTTTGACCGTAGGACATGTAATTT
The DNA here is from genome assembly GCF_000378625.1 of Colwellia piezophila ATCC BAA-637. Lineage (GTDB taxonomy): Bacteria > Pseudomonadota > Gammaproteobacteria > Enterobacterales > Alteromonadaceae > Colwellia > Colwellia piezophila. Next base: position 559,349 of record NZ_KB905161.1, read on the forward strand.
AGTATGATTGTCAAAATTGCCCAAAAAAGGCACTTAGTCAAAAGATTGGGCATTTACTTTTCCTGAATATTTCATTTTCAAATAAAACATTTTATTTTCAATTAACTCAAGCCTTTCTACTGGTAACTCTTTAACAACGACAGCTGGGTTTCCTGCGTAAACTGTATTAGTAGTTAATTTTCCTGAGACTACACTCCCCATTGATATGATGCATCCATCAGGGATGATTGTTCCAGGAGCAATCGAAACATTAGCACCGATCCACACCCCTTTTCCAATAGTTACTTTCCGATAGTAATCAATATTGTCATAGGGTACAGATATATTAGAACGATAATTGTGATTAACAGACCAAATAGTTACATTGGGGCCAATAATGGAACCGTCGCTAATATAAATTTTACCATGACAATAAAATGTATGACCTGGTCCAATATAAACGTAATCACCAACATGTAAGTTTTCAGGCGAAAACAATTCTCCCTTTTTTATAACTGAACCTTTACCACACTGTTTTAATTTTCGCATATTGAGAGAACGAAAAAGTCTTGATATTGCCTTTACAATCATTATTTAATCGCCTTAATAGTCAAAAGTAAACCCAACATTCGAATTGAAAATATTGAAAGTGCAGCCCCAATTTCACCAAAAAAATAAATAAGTGGTGCTCCAAAGATAAACGCTGTAAACAATTGAACCAACGAAATATTTTTTATTTCACTCTCTTCTTTATTCTTAATTAATTGTATTTGAAGTATATTCGTAAAAAAAGATAAGGATACGGCTATACATATTATAAAAAAAGGAACTTGTGCATCTATATAAGACTCAGGAAGAAAAACATTAATAAATACAACTCCTATTAGCGCTAACACAGAAGATACAATTATTAATAGGTATTTCTTACTCCATAGTATTTCAACAATTTGGATATCTGAAGTTAAAACGTTTGGTAATAATACGTTATATATAGAATTTGTTATTAATGGTAATACAAATGCTATCGAAAAAGCCGCGTTGAAATTAGCTAAATTCGAAGGACTGAAGAAACCTAAACTAATATAAAAGCTTAGAATCCAAAGTTCTAAGCGCATCATTAAATTTTGTGATAATTCAACCCATAGAAAGTTTTTTGCAACAACCATCAATTTCAAGGTGATGGTAATGTAGTCTTGAAAATACTTATATGATCCATTGAATAACATGGACAAAAATGAAAAGACAACGATAACAACAGATGATATCAAAAGAGAATTAAGAGCTGTTACCAACTCAATAGTGTCTGAATAATGCCATAACAATAGAAAAGTACTAAGCCATATTAAATTACGAGAGAAATTAATAATAGCATAACAATTAAAGGCTTTTTTAGTCTGAAAAACAACCATATGTGTTTCCATAAGAGCTAAAGATAGCCCGAATATAAAAACATATAAATAGTAAATTTGAATATCACAAAGATAAAATATAAATATAAATATTATGGATAAAATAAAACAACTTAATAACTTAAAAGACAAAAACTCAATTTCAGCAATTTCACCTCGCTTTTGCAATATTAAATACGATTTATTGGTTCCTAGATTAAACAAAAAAGCAATTATAGGTACCAAAGAAATAAAATAGGCAAAATCAGCATAATCATTTTTTGATAAAAACCAAATGCAAAGGTAATTTATGAAAAAGAATAAGCCTGCAGAGCCTAATTTTGAAACTAAAACTAAAGTTATATTTTTGAACATGTTACTTGGAATTATTCCATATGCCTTTAGCATCCACAATAATACCATACGTAGGATGAGTATTTAGGAATTGTTTATGATCAACCAACAAAACATGTATATCTGAACTTTTCAAAGCATTGGAAAGGGTTACCAGTTTATTACCAGCATATGAATGAGGTAAGGATTCAATGTTTGGCTCAACTGCAAAGACAGTCCCTTTATGAAGTTTAACGATCTCATTAGCGATACTTAATGCAGGGCTTTCTCTTAAGTCATCAATATCAGGTTTAAAAGCTAGACCGTAACAAGTTACAGTTACATTTTTTGCGGTTTTGGTAGGGTTCGATTGTAAAAAATCTGAAATTGCTATTTTAACTTTATTTATAACCCATTCAGGTTTTGAGTCATTGACTTCACGGGCGGTTTTAATTATTCGAGCAAGTTCAGGTGTTTTACTTACAATAAACCATGGATCGACAGCAATACAGTGACCCCCAACGCCAGGCCCTGGTTTTAATATGTTAATTCTTGGATGTCGATTAGCTAATGATATTAACTCCCATACATCAATATCTAGTTCATCACAAATCATTGATAGTTCATTGGCAAATGCTATTTGTACATCACGACAGCTATTTTCAGTAAGTTTTGCCATTTCAGCTGTTCGTGCATTTGTCATAACACATTCACCAGCAACAAATATTTTATACAAAGCGATAGCTTGTTCGGAACATTTAGAAGACATACCACCAATTACCCGATCGTTTTCAACTAATTCACGTATTACATGGCCAGGAAGAACGCGTTCAGGACAATGAGCAATACGGATATCAGACTCTTCATTATGAGTCTGAGGAAATGTTAAGTCAGAACGAGCTTCCGCTAACCAAACAGCCATCTGCTCTGTTGCACCAACAGGAGATGTTGATTCTAAAATCACCAAATCCCCCTTTTTCAACACTGGTGCAATCGCTTTAGCAGCTGATTCTATATAGCTCAGATTAGGTTGCGGAATATCATCTGCGCTTATTGTTGGATAAAATGGTGTTGGTACAGCAATTAAAAACGCATCAGCCGGCTCAGGTCTTGTTACGGCTTTTAAATAACCTTCCGTGACGGCAGCATGAACTAAAATATCTAACTCAGGCTCTACAATGTGTATTTCACCACGGTTAATGGTATCAACTGCATGTTGATTTACATCAACTCCAATGACTTTAATTTTACGTGATGCAAACATAGCTGCTGTGGGGAGGCCTATATAGCCTAAACCTATTACTGATATTATTTTAAATGACATTTTTGTTTCATTACTCTTTTTATTGATGGGCTAAAGCCCAACTTACAACTTAGTAAGTGCGCGAATAAATTCCCGCCTACAAATACCCAATGGATTCCCGACAAGACAACTCGGGAATGACGGATATTAAATAGCGTGGAAATCCCCGCCTTCATTGTTTATTTATGTGCTGCTAATATATCTAGTATTACATCGCAAGCTTTACCGTTACCATACGGATTATGAGCAAAGCTCATGGCTTTGTATGCTTCCTCGTTATCCATTAATTCATTAATGGCGGTTGTCATGGTTTCAACATTTGTACCCACGAGTGTAACGGTGCCAGCTTCTACTGCTTCAGGTCGTTCAGTGGTATCTCGCATCACTAAAACTGGTTTACCCAAACTTGGTGCTTCTTCTTGAATGCCGCCCGAGTCGGTTAAAATAATATGCGCTCGATTCATTAAATAAATGAAGGGTAAATACTGCTGTGGTTCAATAAGGTGAATATTATCAATACCGCTTAATATTCTATTCACTGGTTCGCGTACATTCGGATTTAAATGCATTGGATATAATATCTGTGCATCAGGGTAGCGTTTAGCAGTTATGGCTAATGCTTCACAAATGCGTTCAAATCCTCCACCAAAGCTTTCACGACGATGTCCTGTGACTAAGATTAGTTTTTTAGACTTATCTAGCATTGGGAATTGTGCTGCTAATGTTTTGTTTAAATCAGTATCATTCTCTATTTGCTTTTTAACTAACAACAGGGCATCTATAACTGTATTTCCCGTGACATAAATATTAGCTTCAGAATAATTTTCTTTTAATAAATTTTCCTTCGATGTTTCCGTTGGTGAAAAATGAAACTTGGTTAAAGCACCGGTAAGTTTTCTATTACCTTCTTCTGGCCACGGTGAGTAAATATTGCCAGTACGAAGTCCTGCCTCAACATGACCAATCGCTATTTGTTCATAATAAGCAGCTAAACTCGCTGCGAATGTAGTTGCGGTATCACCATGAACTAATACTACATCGGGTTTAAACTCTTTTAATACCGGCGTTAGTTCAAGAATGATACGGCTTGTTATTTCGGGTAGTGTCTGCCCCGCTTTCATAAGATTTAAATCGTAATCTGGAGTGATTTTAAAAAGCTCTAGTACTTGATCTAACATTTCACGATGCTGTGCAGTAACACAAACTTTAGCCTCAAAGCGATCATCTTTATCTAGCGCATGGACTAATGGCGCCATTTTAATTGCTTCTGGGCGAGTTCCGAATACTGTTAATACTTTCACTTTTATTCTCAATTATTTAATTTATTAATGTTTCGGTATTTCACCAAAAACATTTCAAGTTCTTTAAGTTATTTATTACAGTTCAAGACATAACTGAAATGACAAAAGTAATTCCCTGGATAATGAACGTCAGGATAATTGCTCCTGCATTATCTAATAAGGTACGCCCTGTATCATCTGCATTCTCTATTTAGTGGCATCCATGCCACGTCTGCAATATCTAATAAGCCCGAGGCGCGAATAAATTCCCGCCTACAAAAGTAATTACTTATCTGATTTATATTCGTAGTTGTAATAGCCGTAATAACCGTAAGCGTTACTGGATTTTTTAACAACACCGTTAAATACTACGCCTTTTACGTCTATGCCATTTTGCTCAAAACGTTGGCGGGCATAGTCAATTTCTTTAACTGTATTTTGACCAAAACGGGTGACAAGTAATGTGGTGCCCGCATGGCCACCAACAATGGCCGGATCCGTTACCGCTAAAATAGGCGGTGTATCTATCAGTATAATATCGTACTGAGTTTTTATTTCTGCAATCAAGTCACTAAAACGTGCACGCATAAGTAACTCCGAAGGATTCGGCGGTACTTGTCCACGGGTAATAATACTCAATCCTTCAACATTCGTTTTTTTAGTGACCTGTTCAAGTGATTGCTGACCTGACAAATAATCTGATAGGCCATTTTCCCATACCAAACCAAATTGCTTTTGTAAGTAGCCTTTACGCATATCGGCATCGATAATTAAAACCTTTTGGCCACTTTGCGCCAGCACAGCACCCAGATTGGCTGAGATAAACGATTTACCTACGCCCGGTGATGGGCCAGAAATGGCAATAACATTATTTTTTGCTTCAATCATGGCAAAGTGCAAACTGGTACGTAAACTACGTAGGGCCTCTATTGATAGATCAGCAGGGTTATCTACCGCTAAGATAGTACTACAGTCTTTCTTGCGCTGCTTACCTTTAGCTATGCCTTTAGTTAAGCCCTTAGAAAAGCCCATCAATTTATCTTGATGACTAGAAAATGGCACACTGGCATAAACGGGCAAGCCGATTGCTTCAATTTCGCTTGGATTTTCTACGCCTTTATTTAAGGATTTTTGCACAAGCACAATGGATATGGCTAAAAAGCCGCCAAGCATCGTTGCCATAAGCACTATTAATGCTTTTTTAGGTTTTACTGGTTTGGTAGTATTCACTTCAGCAACATCGATTATACGAACATTGCCAACAGTACCGGCACGGACAATATCTAACTCTTGTACTTTACCTAACAACATCATGTAGATTTCATTACCTACTTCAACATCACGGGTTAAGCCCAATAATTTTTGCTGCATTTCAGGTAAATTCGATATTTTTATCGCCAAGCCATCTCGTTGTTTCTGTACCGCCGAAATCTGCTCAACTATGCCTTGATAATTTGGGTGATTACGTTTGAACTTACGTGACATAGCTAAACGTTCTAAATCTAATTGTTGTAACTTAGTATCTAGCTCTATAATTTGCTCTAATACCCCTTGGGTTTCCAAGGTGATATTTACCGACTGTTGATTTTTTTGATAATCATTAAATAGTGCTTCTGAGTCTTCTAACTGTTGTTTGATTGCCGGTAACTGTACTTCTAAAAAGTCGAGAGATTTTTTCGCTTCTGCTGAGTTACGCTCTACATTTCGGCGTACATAGATTTGGGTGATTTTATTCAGTACTGTTTGGCTATATTCAGGGTTTTCATGTTGAAATCTTAAATTGACTATGCCAGAATCTTTGCCTTTTTCACTGGCACCAATGGCCGCTTGCAGATCGACAATGGTATTTAATCTGTCTTTACGAGCAAGAGTAAACTCTGTACCTGTACGAGCAATCAATGTTTTAATAGTCAGGGTAAAGATTCCATTGCTGACTTCTTCACCGACTTTACCAGCTAATATTTTATCGCCTTCGCTTGATAACAAGGTAAAAGTATTGTTTTCACCTGCTTGCACGATATAGCCTCGATTAATGGCAAACTTAGGTACGTCAAAGCGGAATATTTCTATTTGTTCACCGCCCCAGGCGTAACTTGCCGCAGCAAAGCTTGGTTGAGCTAAATCGCCAGGCTTAACCGGGTTAAATTTTCTAAAACTACGGCCACCAATTATGGGGAATAACTTAGGCGCGGTAACAATATCTAATTTTAAGCTATCTACCGCTTCACCAATTACCGAGCGAGATTTTAACAGCTCAATTTCAGTTATTGATTTAGAGCTACTTTCAAACATAGCGGCCATATCATCAAGCCCTGGCATTCCGCCACCGCTTTCTTCAACTTGAATCATAGCCGTTGCTATATAGATAGGCGTAGAATAAATCGCAATGGCAATACCCACTATGGCAAAAAAAGTAGTCATTACGCCGATAAAAGCTTTGCGGTCAAGCAAGGCTCCAAACAACGCCATTAAATCAACGTCATCAGTGGCAGTAGTATTACTGTTCCCCTGCTGATTTAGCACTGTTTCTGGTTTTATATTTTCATTCATAGACATATTTGGAGTAACTTTTAATAAAATGGTACTAATACCCGAAGGTATAACTTTTAAACTTGATAAATTTTAAATTTAATTTTAGTTAAGTTTAAATTTTTTATTGGCTCTGGTTTCAGTTCTTGTTTCAACTATTGTTTCAATTCTTACTTCAGCTCGGCTTTAAAGGTATTTTGTCCAAGCGGTGCAGGCTTTATCAATTAATTGATAAACATGGTCAAACGCTTCATGGCTTTGACGGTAAGGGTCTGGTATTTCGGTATCATCAAGCCATTTACCTAATAAAAAGGTTTTGCCTCTGGCTTGCGGGTATTGACCGAGTAAATCCGTTAAGTGCCGCTGCTCCATTACCAGTATCAAATCATGTTCAGCGATTAACGCTGAATTTAATTGACGGCCTTTATGGTCGCTCATATCAATATTTTTTGTTAAGGCAATACTGGTTGCTGTCGCTTCTGCACCTTTGCCCACTAAAGCCGTTAATCCCGCTGAAGAGACTTTTACCTGGCTATTGCTCTTACTGCTGCTCTTGCTACCGTGAAGTTTATCCTTAAGCAGGTATTCAGCTGTAGGACTACGGCAAATATTACCAGCACAAACCACTAAAATTGAATTAAACATACCCATTAGAAGAACGCCCCTTGCGTTTTAATAGTGGAAATACTATCAAGCGCTTGTACTGTAGGTACTAACTGGCTGATCAAGCGATTCCAACGAGCAATAGGTGCGGTAGTGACATAAATAATATCACGAGGTTGTAATTTAAATTGGTCAGCTAACACAAGCGCCACTACGTTCTGTGCATGTAGTTGATAAACGTCGGCAATAATGCCTTCATCGTTAGCAGGGCGTTTACGTAATACAAAAATACCGTTAGCATCCGCTGTTGCGTCATTCAAACCACCAACATCACTTAATGCTTCGGCAAGACTTAAGCCGTAACGATTAATTTCAATACTGCCGGCTTTTTTCACATCACCTAGTACAAATACCTTTTGGTTATCGCTTCGGTTTACATGAATAATATCGCCATGTTTAAGTAAACGGTTTTGAGATATATCGCCTTTGGTATAAAAGTCATCAAGCCTGATGATTTCAGTTTTATTTTCGCGGGTAAAATTAACGGTACGCCAATCGGCTCTTTCACTTAAACCGCCCGCTAGGTTCAAGGCATCAATTAAAGTTAGTGGAATCTCGGTGATAGCAAATACTCCCGGTTTTTTCACTTCACCGGTTACGTAGGTTTTTTGACTTCTAAAAGAAACTACTTTGAGATCTAACTGGGGCTTTTCTATTACTTGGCTTAGTTTTGCTACTAATACCTGGTGTAATTGTCTAATGGTTTTACCTGCCGCAGGTATATTGGCGGCATAAGCATAGGTAATAGTGCCATCGGCTTGAATTCTAAAGCCATCAAATTCTGCGGTTCTTTGCACGGCTGCAGGGATGGTTAATTCTGGATGGTCCCAGACACCAATAGATAATACATCGCCAATACCGAGTACATAATCGTAACCGTCGATGTTTACCGGCGTGTGTTTTTTTGTTTGTGCAGAGGCTTGTTGGCTAGTTTTTAAACGAGCAATTAATGAAGAATCAATAACGGAGATATGTACGCTTGATAAGTCTTGTTCTAGCGTAGAGGTTTCAGGGTCAGCATCGATGCCTTCCATATGACTGCCGGGAATCATACTACAACCGCTCAGTATCAGTAGAGATAATGAGACAACCAGGTTTTTAGAGTGTTTTAACATTGTGTATTGCTTCAATCCTTCGCAAATTTAATCAACTGCCGTGTTGTTTTGCTATTTTGTACAGATAGCACTCAAATACCACAAGCAGCATAGCCGCCGCATAATACGCAAATTAACAGTGTTTGTCTAGCGAGAAACACTTAATTAAGGCAAGGTTCTGTGTAGTAGGACTATTCAGGAAAATCAAATTTTTGGTTGTTACTTCTAAACCCTTAATTTACTTGGGCTACGAACGTAAAGAGACTTTTGCTTACTGTTACATTACCATTACACTTTATTACATTAGGTTTAGGTTTAGGTTTAGGTTTAGGTTTAGGTTTAGGTTTAGCGTGATTCTAGTTGTTATTTAATAGGGGCCATGGACAAAAATCTTAGAATGAATTGGAACTTGGTACAAAGTGTGAATAAATTTCTAAGTGATGCGCGAATAAACTCTTAAGTGATGCGCGAATAAATTCCCGCCTACGGGGGGTCTATGTAGGCTGGATTTTAATCGCGCATGTTTGAAAGCTGAACAAGTTCCCGCCTACGGCAGTCGTCATCTTCGAGTTTTCTTGTCGAAGATCCAGTTCTTAGGTCTGGATTCAGGAGAATGTGCGTCCTGCATTCTCTAATAAGTAGCATCCATGCTACGACCGACAGGCCACCTCGGGAATGACGAAAAGGACAAAGCGCGAATAAATTCCCGCCTACGGCAGTCGTCATCTTCGAGTTTTCTTGTCGAAGATCCAGTTCTTAGGTCTGGATTCAGGAGAATGTGCGTCCATGCCACGTCTACATTAAGCCCAAAGCGCGGTTAAACTATTAAGTGATGCGTGAATTAACTCCCGCCTACGGGGGGGTCTATGTAGCCGGGATTTTAATCGCGCATGTTTGAAAGACCGAACAGGTTAAACGTGAATAAATACAAGGTGAACAAGTTCAAGTGATCAATGCGCGAATAAATTCCCGCCTACGGCAGTCGTCATCTTCGAGTTTTCTTGTCGAAGATCCAGTTCTTAGGTCTGGATTCAGGATAATGTGCATCAAGATAATTGCTCAGGAGAATGTGCGTCCTGCATTCTCTAATAAGTGGCATCCATGCCACGTCCGTTCAGCCACCTAGGGAATGACGAGAAGAACAAAGCGCGAATAAACTTCTAAGTGATGCGCGAATGAATTCCCGCCTACGGGGGGTATATGTAGGCGGGATATGTAGGCGGGATATGTAGGCGGTATTTACGACTGCTTTAGAGAAGGATATTACCTATTTAATACTAGGACCAGAACAGGGGTATTCACCCTTAGCGATAACAATTACAGCTAGAATATAACAATACCCCCCTTAAATTTACATGTAAGCGTGTTTGTAGTGATAAATAACTTGTTTAAATAACACGCTTCCACTACCATGGAATTTTATTTTAAAGACTGAACATTACACGGAATTCTTTAGTAATCAGCTATCCTACCACTACATAATAAGTTATAAGGCAATTTAAAAATGAATAAATTAGTAAAAACTACCCTAGCAGCTAGTATCGCTTTGGCTTTAACCGCTTGTCACAATGATAAAAAAGAAACACCACCACCGCCACCACCAGAGCCTACAACTCTTGATATCGCTGGTGGAGCGGTTAAAGGAAGTTTAGCTTTTGCTACGGTTAATGTTTATGCTGCTAGCGATACAGAAAAGGCTATATTACTTGCTACCACACAAACTCTTGAAAACGGTGATTATAGCGTACAGATCGTTGATGAATCAGGCGCTGCCATTATGGGTACCTTCCTAATTGAAGTTGTTGCAGACGAAGATACAACTATGATTTGTGATGCTTCAGTATGTGGTGATCTTGTCTATGGTGATACAATCCCATTTGGTGAATTACTAGGTTTAACATTATCTACCATTTCTTATACCGATGGTTCAGCAATTGACGCTGATGTGAATTCATTAACAACAATGGCGACAGATACTATTTTATCTGCAGCTGCTATTGAAGGTACAGGGCTTGATTTAGCGACAATTTCGGCTGAGGATTTCTTAGCAGTTCAACAAGATTCATCTGAAATCGTTGGCGCTCTTTTAGGTGTCGACCTTTCAGCAACAAATCTATTTACTATAGATATTGTTGATGCGTTTAATGCAGATACTGTTTCTACAACTGATTCGATTGTTGCAACATTAACACTTATTAACGCCTCTTTAACCAGCTTAACCGTTACTGATGGTTCAACATTAGCTGATGAAATTGTTGGTTACTTGGATGCTATTGAAGAGATTACCGCTGTATTATTAGCTGATCCTGAAGCTGACTTAGGTAGCGGTGAAACTGCTGCTGCACTAGCAACAGTTAATGCAACACAAGAACAAATTTCTCAAGAAATTGTTAATATTGCAGTTGCAGTAGACTTGAAATCTGAAGGTGATCCCCTTCCTCCTTTAGAAGAAGTTCCTACCGAGGTTGATGAAGACGCTCTTGGGGATATTATTGGTGATATCATTGACGGCACTGGTGGTACTGGTGGTACTGGCGGTGAAGGCTAAGCCTTAGTTATACTATTAAAACCCGCCTCTTGGCGGGTTTTTTTTCGACTGTAAGACTCATCATTGTTCACTTTACTTTCACTTAATTATTCCACTTTACTTGCAATTTAACTGTTCACTTTTTTTCAACTTAATTTTCAACTTTTCTTTCAATTTACCTTTCTATTTAACATAAGGTTTAGTTAAGATTTAGTTGATTAATTCACCCTGTAGGATTTATTAAAATGAAGCGCTGTATTCTATTCGCCCTGGCTTTACTACCGTCAGTTACTTTTGCTGCTGAGCCTGAAGCGACCATGTCTTTTCAAGGTTATAGCGGTTTAATCAATACCCCCACGGCGAAATTATTTGATGAAGGCAAATTTTACCTACAATATGGTAATCAAGTTGAAACAAAGGGTGGTTATCGCAATGGTGATAATTATAACTTTGGCGTTGGTTTATGGGAATATGTTGAAGTTTCAGGACGCTTAGCTGATTACAATTTTGGTGGTGAAAGCGGCTTAACCGACTTATCAGCAAATATTAAAGTAGCTATTCCTTTTATTCCTAAAGATTGGTTTAGTTTAGCGCTTGGCATACAAGATGTCGGTGGCTCTGCCAACTACTTTGATGCTAAATATGCCGTTGCATCTAAGAATTTTTTTGAAAACGTTAATGTTTCCCTCGGTATGGGCAAAAGTGACTCAAATCAAGGACGCCTTGACGGTGTTTTTGCCGGTCTTGCTTGGCAACCTTATCAATGGCTAAAATTATCAGCAGAATATGATGCAGCAGACACCAACTTAGGTTTGCATTTATCATCCCCTAAAAGCTGGCTTAGTGGTGGCATGCAATTAACTACCGACTTACTGGTTTCAAGTACCAACGAAGAACTTAAAGATGATTTTTATTACGGGGTAGGATTAACTATTCCCCTTAATTTTAACGGCGCTAATAACTCCTCGCCGTACCGCGAACTAAACAGCAACTTAGCTGATTTAGATGAGATAGCGTCTGATGTTGTAGTTCGCTCTGCTACTGCTGAACGCCAACTAGTACTAGAGCTGTTGGCTAAAGAAGGTTTTGAAGCAATTGAAATTGCTGAAGCTGATTATAATACAATCTATGTAGAACTAGAAAACCACATTTATAACCGCAACCAAATAGATGGGCTTGGCGTGGTTTTGGGCATCCTCAGCAAACATATTCAACAGAATTACTCACACTTTAAACTCGTACTGAAAGAGCGACAAATCCCTATTTTAGTTGTTAAAGGTAGTTTAGCTGAATATGATGCGTTCTTAACCGATAACCAGCCATTAAAGCTAGATATATCTACGGATACTTTTGGCAGCCAACGAAGAAATACCACAGCAGCTCTATCGGATAGTAATAGTATATGGTTCAAACCTCGTATTACTTTTTGGCCGGGCCTTGTAACGAGAGTCGGCACTGAGTTTGGAGCGTTTGACGCCTCTGTCGCTTTGATTAGCCACCTTGAGGTGCCATTATGGCCTGGTGCCGCGGTAACAGCGCAGCACACCAAACAAGTAACAGAAACTAAAAACTTCGAAGATGGTGAATTTTTTTCTGATGACAAGCAAACAACCGGGCTAAAAGAATACAGCTTCCATCAGACCTTTTCATTACCCTACTCAATAAAGAACATGGCTTCTGTGGGCAAGTATCGTGATACTTATGATTACGTTTCAAACGAAGTACGCTGGCAAAGCTTTGCTGGTAGCCATAAAGTTAACCTCTTTACCGCACGATATGAAAACCAAGAAATACAGGAAAGAGAACATTATGATGGCTGTAATATTTTATTTCCTGCTTGTTGGAAAGATGTAGAGGATCCACAAAGAAACGTCGTTATTGCGAAATACCTGTACTATAACGCGCACTTGAACGCTTCAGCTGAAGTACAGGTTGGTCAATATTGGCAGCAAGATAAAGGTTTCGTGGTTAAATTAGAGCGAATGTTTGGCGATGTTACTCTTAACTTAACCTATAAAGATACCAAGGTAGATAATGAAGAAGCTAACCAGTTTATTGGCCTTGGTTTTTCAATCCCGTTAACGCCGCGTAAAGATTACAATAATAAATACTTTCAAGTTAGGGGTAAGCCAAAATGGCGATATTCAGTGAATACGTTAGTAGGAAAAAGCCATAATAAATTAACCCCTGGTAGTGGTGACACCTCCCAGCGGTTTTATAACCTTGATAGTGCTTTTTATAATAACAATCGCTTAAGCAGTGAATATATTTATAATAATTCAAAACGCTTAAGAGAAGCTTATTATTTAGCGCGGTAGTCAAGTGTGGGGGTATGGGCATTTGTAGGAGGGATTTCAATCCCGAATTTTTTAAAGTCCGAATAAATTCAAGTGATGCGCGAATAAATTCCGGCCTACGGTTACCCCCAGAGTAATTAAGCACGTATGGGGTTATGGGCATTTGTAGGAGGGGTTTCAACCCCGAATCTTTGAAGGTGCGAATAAATTCAAGTGATGCGCGAATAAACTCCCGCCTACAGATAATTAATAATGATAACGGCAGGATATAATCGTAATATGGCCGTCACTTACTGCATAGACTAGTCGATTAGTTTCATCTATTCGTCTAGACCAAAAACCCGACAAATTTTCTTTCAGAGGCTCGGGCTTTCCAATACCTTCAAAGGGAGACCGCTTAGTGTCGGTAATTAATTTATTAACCCTTTTAAGCGTTTTTTTGTCTTGTCCTTGCCAATATACATAGTCAGCCCATGCATCATGGGTCCACGCTAGCAACCTAGTCATTTAATATCTCTCGCTCAATCACTTGAGCTGATTTAAATTGTTCAATCGATCGGGCTAGATGAGCTGCGTTCGCAGGTGATTTTAATAAATGAACAGTTTCCATCAAACTATTAAAATGATCCAAGGACATAACAACAGCATCTTCCGAATCTCTACGGGTAATAATGGTATAATCAGCGTCGTTTACGACATGATCAAGTACCGATTTCAGCCCATTTCTAGCTTCAGTGAAAGATACAATTCTCATAATACTCCCCTTTATTAGTTGTACAGGTAATGGTACAAGTTTAACTAAAAAGAACGTTATATACAAGTCAAGTTAGATAACATAAAGGTGTATTAGTTGTAGAAGTAGCGCACATGCCACGTTCGCATTAAGCCCAAAGCGTAAATTAACTCCTAAGTGATGCGCGAACAAGTTCAAGAGAATCTGCATCCTGCATTCTCTAATAAGTGGCATCCATGCCACGTCCGCTAAGAAACTTCGGGAGTTATTGGAAGCTTGGTTGGGTGCATGACGGTTATAGGGCTCTTGTAGGAGGGATTTCAATCCCGAATTTTTGAAGGCCCGAATAAACTCTTAAGTGATGCGCGAATAAATTCAGGAGAATCAGCGTCCTGCATTCTCTAATAAGTAGCATCCATGCTACGTCCGCTAAGAAACTTCGGGAGTTATTGGAAGCTTGGTTGGGTGCATGACGGTTAGAGAGAATGGGATTAAAAAGCAGCCGTCATCTTCGACTATCTTATGCGAAGAGGCTTGTCGAAGATCCAGTTCTTGAAATATGGATTCAGGAGAATACGACTTAAATCTATTATGATGACTCAATATTATCCAAGCTGAGCAACTGGCGGCTATTACGTAGAGTAAGTATTTTAATGTCACTTTCAATTTTATAAATAATACGATAACTACCAAACATTACTTCACGATAATTAGACCCTTATAATACCAATTCCATTAAATTATTGCCCACTTGTACTGGCTAAAATACTCCAATGTTGCGTTGTTCTCAATCCCAATAGCTAGCTATTACTCAATCGAACGCCTTACCTTAAAATATTTTTCCTTCGCACAACAAGATCACAAACTTAATGGTATTGGTATGACTCAGGCACTTCTCTACCTAATTCAGGTTGAGAACCAAGTAAGTCAGTTCGATCAAAAACATCATTCACCCATTTGTCAGCTGCGGATGGTTTATCAAGAGCAATAAACTTAGCTGTTGCCTCTAGTTTTTCTAATGCTAAAGGAGACCAAACTACTTTCAAGCTTTAATACTCTTTAAAATTTTTGCACGAGCATCTTCATTAGACATACCTAGTCCAGCTGAAATTTGGGTTTCTGCTTTTTGTATTTCTTCAAGTAGCTCAATTTTCTCCTGCATAGATTCATACTCAGCTACACCTACGACTACGGCTACACCTTTCCCCCTTTGGGTGATAACAATTGGCCTTCTAGTTTCATTAATTTGACGTATAAATGACGCAGCTCCAGCCCTAAAATCTGAAAGAGGCTGAATATCTTGATCAAAATGTAGTCTACTCATAACCGTACCTTTAGTTGTACTCTATTTGGTACGAAGTATAGTAAAAATTAGAAATTAGCACAAGACTTTGAACTTGAGCCCAAAACGCGGATGAATTCTTAAGTGATGCGCGAATAAACTCCCGCCTACGGTTACCCCCAGAGTAATTAAGCACGTATGGGGTTATGGGCATTTGTAGGAGGGATTTCAATCCCGAATTGTTGAAGGCCCGAATAAATTCAAGTGGTGCGCGAACAAGTTCCCGCCTACGAATTCGATGATGGGGGGCTTGCGGTTAGCTTAGCGGTAGGTGTACTTCTACTTGTAAGCCACCTTCAGGGTGGTTATTTAAGGTGATTTGGCCTTGATGACCATCACTTATTTCTCGACAAATACTTAAACCTATACCACTGCCATCGACTTTAGTTGAGTAGTAAGGCAAGAAGGCTTTGGTCAGCACTTGTACTGGCATGCCGGGGCCGAAATCTCTCACGGTAATAGATAATGTACCCTGTTGACTTGTTATATGAACGACGCTGGCTTTTTCTGGACATGCTTGTTGGGCATTTTTAAGTAAGTTTATTAACAACTGTTCAATCTGGCTCTCATCCCCTGAAAACATCATCTCAGTATGCTGACAATGCAAAGTAAAGTGATACAATTCTTGTAATTGCTTTAAGGTTTTACTTAAATCAAACATCTGCTTTTTTGGCTTAGATAAACGCGCCAGTTGACTATAACTTTGAATAAATTCAGCCAGCTTATTAATCCGTTTAGAAATAGTGCCAAACACTCGAATGAGCTGTGGCTGTTCTAAACGCTCTGCCAATATATTACCGCTATGACACATAGAGCTTATCGGTGCGATAGAGTTGTTTAATTCGTGATTAATAACCCGTATTACTTTCTTCCATGTTTGTAACTCTTGTTGATGCATGGCTTGTGTTAAGGGTTTAAGTAAAGTGAGTTGATGACGACTGCCATGTAATTTTAACTGGTGACGAGATAAGTGCCAGCTTTGCTCGGTTTTAGTTAGTGCTTTCACCAGTTCATCATTAACATTGTTATCATTTAGCAGTAACTGGATGATGGCATTATCTTTATCTTGATGTGGAATAAGCTCAGGTAGTTTTTCATTGAGCAGCGTTTGCCAAGACATGCCCAACATGCTTTTCTGGTTGAAAAAAAACTCAGCGGCGCGATTAGCAAAAATAATGGTATCTCGGTGATTAACTAATACCGTTACCACATCTGAGGCATTAACCACCTTATCGAGTAACAGCTCTCTTTGATAGATAGATTGCTTTTCTAGTCTCAGTTTATCGGTTACTTGATTGAACAGCGCTAACACTTCATGCTGACTTTTGTTTTTACCGCCCCCTTCATTCGCCGTGTTATCAGCCAGGCTAATTGAAAAGTCACCGTCTTGTAGGTTTCGTAAACCATGTGATAGGCTTTGTAATATTTTATGATTTTGTCGGTGGCTTTTCTGATAAGAACGATAGCGCATAGCAGCTAATGTGATGCACAACACCGAGCTTATTGCGAATAACCAAGGCGAGCTAGGCATTAACAAAAAGAAGCTAATGATGAAGGTAATATTGATGAAGATTAATTGGATTATTAACATATAGATTCAACTAAAAAAGAGAGTAAGAAAACACCAAGAACATTACCATTAATTACGCACCTTTAAACATGTGCGATTGAAATCCCGCCTACATACGCACCTTCAAACATGCACGATTAAAATCCCGCCTACATATCCCCCCGTAGGCGGGAACTTGTTCGCGCAAATATATAAAATCACACCCAACATTACGGGGGATCAAAAATATGCGATTGAAACCCCACCCAACCATACGAGATTGAAACCCTAAGAGATGCGCGAATAAATTCCCGCCTACAGCAAAGGGCTATACCATGACTTAACTAACATAATGTTTCGACATCAATTTGATATTTTTCTATACGACGATATAACGCTTGTCGGCTTAAGCCTAACTCGGTGGCACTATGTTTAATAACGCCATGATGTTTGAGCAAGACCTTTTCTATGTGCGTTTTTTCATCAAACACTGAACTTGCTTTTATGGCTCCTAGCTGAAAATCATTCGGCGCTAGGATGCTATTGTTGGCAAAAACTAACGCGCGCTTACAGGCGTTTTCTAATTCACGCACATTTCCCGGCCAAGCATGATTTGTTAATGCATGCTTAGCTTCATCACCAAGTGAGTACTCACTACCAATAAAGTACTCTGCTAACGGTACAATATCTGCCTGGCGCTTTGCTAGTTCAGGTAAATGCAACTCGATAACGTTTAAACGATAATAGAGATCTTGCCGAAAGCTGCCTTGTTGCACCGCTAAAGTTAAATCTGCATTGGTGGCGCTCAGTACTCTGACATCTACTTTGATTGTTACGCTAGAGCCTAAGCGTTCAAACTCCCCGGTTTGCAACACTCTTAATAGCTTCATTTGCCCAGCTAAAGTTAAGTTGCCGATTTCATCTAAAAATAATGTGCCACCATCTGCCGCTTCAAATCGACCAATACGCGCTTGATTCGCGCCAGTGAATGCGCCCTTCTCCGCACCAAAAAGCTCGGCTTCCATTAACTCATGCGGTAAAGCGCCCATATTCACTTTGATAAAGGCATTATTAAAACGAGGCGATTGCTGATGGATATAATCCGCCAGTTTTTCTTTACCCGAGCCATTCGCGCCGGTAATTAATACATTGACGGTTGCACCGGCCACTTTACTTGCTTGCGCTATTAAGGCTTTCATTTCTTGGCTTTTATAAATGAAATCATCCGCAGTCTTATTTTTGTTTTCGCTACTCCTGCCTTTACCGGTATGACTTATACTTGGCTGAGTCTTTTGACTGTATGTGGCGACTAAATCAAGCAGTTTTACATCATCCCAAGGCTTTTGTAGGTAATCGGTCGCGCCACCTTTAACCAATGAAATAGCAGTCTCTAGTTGCGTCCATGCCGTCATTAAGATGATAGGCAAATCATTATTAATGGCTTTTAAGGCCTTAAATAGTGACTTGCCTTCTGTACCTGAAGTAATGCCTTGAGCAAAATTCATATCTTGAATAACTAAATCAACACGTTGGTGAGATACCGCCATAAGTGCTTGTTTCTCATTTTCAGCGGTTAGTACCGTATAACCATGCAAGCTCAACAATAACTCGAGTGCTTCAAGAATATCGGGGTTATCATCAACAACTAGTATTTGTGGCATTTTTTTCCTTTTGCATTAATTACGCACCTTCAAACTTGCGCGATTGAAATCCTAAGTGATGCGCGAACAAGTTCCCGCCTACGGAGAGCAATGCGCGATTGAAATCCCGCCTACATTACGCACCTTCAAACCTGCGCGATTGAAATCCTAAGTGATGCGCGAACAAGTTCCCGCCTACATTACGAACCTTCAAACCTGCACGATTGAAATCCTAAGTGATGCGCGAACAAGTTCCCGCCTACGGAGAGCAATGCGCGATTAAAATCCCGCCTACATATGCCCCCGTAGGCGGGAATTTATTCGCGCTTTGGCCTACACCGTTCTCGTGGCAATCACTGGCGGAATATTACTGGTCTGGACTGCAGGGATCCAAGTAGCTAGCGTGCCTGAAACAAAAATGACTGCACTTGCTAATAAAAACAACATCATATCTGGTTTACTCAAGCTTATATACTGACTCAACAATATATTGAAGGCTAAAGCCACACCCAAACCTAATAGACAGCCAATGCTATATACCAACCAGTTTTCTGTTAGCACATACAAAAGAATGTCTTTTTTACGTGCGCCTAGTGCTCGCCTAATACCAATGTATTTCTTCTGGCGCGAGATATGAAACTGTGAATAAGCATAACTACTGATAGCGGTAACAAAGATCATTAAGCCACATAATAATAGAAATAAATCGGATAGGCCTTGGTCATCACGATAAAAGCCTTTTAAATGCTCTGCTAAGGTAAATACTTTAAATATATCACGTTCAGGTTGTACCGCTAAAATAGTATCACTGACTTGGCTACGCACCTTCGCCATTTGACCCGGTTCAACATTTAGCACGTAATAACGACCAACAAATATATACTTCATCATGGTGTTGATGAATAAGCCGTATTGTTTATCACGAGGTAGTGTTGGGTCGAGCATTATATCTTTGATAACGCCAATTATATGGCCGTTATTGGTTTCATGGCCAACAGCAGACTCCCCACCATAAAGTGCTTTTGCCAAAGACTCGGTAATAACGATATTGTTTTTTGCTTCACTGTCAAAATCAAGCTGGTCATTTTCATTTAAAAAGCGACCTTCTAGTATAGTAAAACCCATAGCTTCAGCTAAATGTTCTTCCGCAATAATGTACTTGACGTCTTTTAGGTATTTATCATTTTTTTCCTGATCTGGGTGATCAATATCATGGGTATTACTCAACATGCCTCGACTTCTGATAGGTAATTGATTAGTGATAGAAACACTATTCACCCCAACTAATTGGTTTAATTTAGCTAAATCTTCATTAACAATTGAGCGAAAGTAGTCTAAATCGCGATAAGCCCCTGAGGTTGGGTGGGTAGAAACAAGTAATATATTTTCGTCATCTAACCCCGTTGGTTGTGATATTTTTTCGCGAGTATCTAAGGCTAATATAGCACTATTCACTAATAATCCGAGTGTGATAGCCAGTTGTAAAATCAACAATCCCGTAGTGAATTTTCGCAATAATAAGGACTTAATTAATCCCTTTACATTCAATCTAGTAAAATTCATGAGTTTTCCTTATTTAGATTATTTTAGCTCAGCTGAGATGGTGTAACGATTCGCACGGTATAACGGATATAAGGCGCTGGCAATCGCAGTGACTAACGCTAATGCCATGCCTAACATGAGTAATTTAGGATCCAGCACCGCTAAGTTTTCTAGATCAGGCAAAAATTTTATTGATAATTTTAGGAAAAACCAACTCAGTAATAAAGATAACAGCCCCGCAACAATACCTAACAAGGCACTTTCAGTAATGCCTTGCACCAACATATCTTTGTTACTAGCTCCAATAGCTCGGCGTAAACCCACTTCAAATTTTGCTGAGTGAAAACGTGATAACAACAAACTGCTGGCATTGAAAACACATACACAAAGAAATAATACTGACGCAAAAGTGAAAGCTAACACATTTTGGTCAACAATATTTTGCTCTAACAACCAAGCATTCACATCACGTAATTCATTAAGAATAGCTAATGGATGTTCACCTGCGTCTTTTAAACTTTGGCTATAGTTATCCAGATAATATTGAAAAGCCTGTTGCTGTGCCGAGTTTTCTAACTC
The DNA here is from genome assembly GCF_000378625.1 of Colwellia piezophila ATCC BAA-637. Classification (GTDB taxonomy): domain Bacteria; phylum Pseudomonadota; class Gammaproteobacteria; order Enterobacterales; family Alteromonadaceae; genus Colwellia; species Colwellia piezophila. The sequence continues at coordinate 580,127 of NZ_KB905161.1, forward strand.
AACCCAAGCTTGTAGATAAAAGACGTTACGGTCACGGGTAAACTTAACTCCTTGGTAACTGACGGTCGAAGAACTACGGGCATGGATTGACCAACCTAAATCTATCGAGGTTTCTAATGGCGCATAAATATCATCCGTTAAGTTAAAAGCGCGGCCTTCAGTAGCATGGTAAAATAAAGGACGTAAGTGCCATGGTTTAAGTACACCGACAATAGTTAATAATTCACCATCTAGCTCGAGTACTTTACCAACACTGTTTTCACCGGCAAAAATCTTTTGGTTTAATTCATTACCAATTACTACTTCCATACCCGAACTTTTAGCAAAACCACTTCCGTAAGCAAAAGGCGCATTCGTTAATGCAAAAAAACCTGGGGTGGTAGCACGAACACTCGAATCAAAACGTTTCAAACTTGTTGATGCTGAATCTCGTGCATAAACACCTGAGGCATAAAAAACTGCGCTATTTTTAGGAATATCAGAAGACGATATTTTCATCGCTTCCCGGTAACGCAAAATATGAAACGGCTCAGCTTGGGGCTGATCATTAGGCCAAGTGTTCATACTGACATGAAAAAGTTGACCGCTTTTTTCAGGGATAGGGTCACTTGTCATTGAGTTCACCAAAGCCAAATTAGCACATAATAAACCGACACCAATAGATAAGGTTAAAATCACCAAAAAATATAATGACGGTGCTTGTTTAAAGCTCTTCAGTGCTAAAGACAAGTTATAAGCAAACATGCTATTGCTACGCATCAGCCATCTCCTCTTCTACAGCTGCACTTATCGAAACACTTTTACCGGTATTTCCTGCCGTTCTATCTAGGGGGGCGTAAATTTTAAAGTCAGCAAGTTGGCCATCTATCACTTGCACATTACGACTTACTTCGCGTGCTTGGTCGGGATCATGGGTAACCATAATGATGGTAGCGCCGTCTTTGTTAAGGTCATGTAATATTTCCATCACTTGGCGCGCCATTAATGAATCAAGGTTACCTGTTGGCTCATCGGCGAGTAATATTTTAGGCTCTCCTGCTAGTGCTCTAGCAATGGCAACACGTTGTTGCTGTCCGCCTGAAAGCTGGCTAGGTAGGTACTTAAGCCGTGAAGCTAAACCAACTTTTTCTAACGCCTCTTCAACACGGCGCTTTCTTTCTCTGGCGCTAAAACCACGGTAACGCAGCGGCATATCAACGTTATCAAAAATACTGTAATCAGGGATAAGATTATAGTTTTGAAAGATAAAGCCGAGTTTTTCATTTCTTAATCTCGATAACTCATCATCTTTTAAACCTTGCACACTAACGCCATCTAATTCATATTGGCCACCATCAAAATGGTCTAATAAGCCGGCAACATTAAGAAATGTGGATTTACCTGAGCCCGATGGCCCCGTTACCGCAACAAACTCTCCAGCTTTTACATTTAACGAGAAGTCTCTAAGAGCATGTGTTTGAATAGTGTCGTTTTGATAAATTCTAGAGATATTGTTCATTTTTAGCATGGTACTTTCCTTTAGTATTAGGTACTAGCCGGTCAAATCATTCGATTTAGTTTACGTCGCTAGCCTTCGCTTATTTATTAAAATGGCTTGTTTAGCAGATGAGGTTAGTTAATCTGCTAAGTAAATTTTTTCTGCTTTATTAAAGTTCTCATAACCTGACGTTATGACTTGTTGGCCCGCTTCGATACCGGAAATAATTTCGATATAATCAACGCTAATAGCACCGGTTTGAATGGCTGTTTTATCGGCATAATTATCGTCAGCAAGTTTGAAGATATAATTGCCTCCAAAAGAGCCGATAAAAGCGCCGCGTTTAACCATAAGTACATTTTCTTTCTTTTCAAATTCGATACGGGCATTGATGCGTTGGTTCTGTCTTAACTGAATTTTCGGTGAGTTGGTTATTTTCGCTCTTACCTTCACTTGGTTAGCTTTAACCTCAGGAGAGATAGCAATAATTTCGCCTCGCACTGAGACTCCTGAGATTGTCATCGCCACTTCTAAGCCAATGCCTAAGTCATCCGCGTAGAATTCAGGAACACTTAGCTCGGCTTCATACTCAGATAAATCAACAATGGTCATAATGGCAGTGTTTGCCGCGATAGTATTACGCTGTGCAACTAACCAATTACCCACCACACCGCCTACCGGCGCTTTAATTTCTAGTGCGTTTTGACGACGTGATAATTCATCTAAGATCAGTTTTTCTTTTTGCACGAGGAAGTCTCTGTGCTGCTTCTCAAACTGTAAGCGCTCTTTGGCAAATGATACTCTTTTTTTAGCATGTTCGAATAAGCGGGTAGCATCGGCTACGGCATCCTGGCTTTTTAACCAATCGACTTCGCTGATAATTTGCTTACCGTAAGATATTTCTGCCCGTTGAAACTCTCGTTTCGCTACATTAAGGCTTGATTGTGCGGCGTTCATATTACTTTCAAGGTCAAGTTGCGCTTCTTTGTCTGCTAATACACCACGATTAGCATTGATACTTAACTGCTCTAGCGTCGTTTGCTGCTGTTTCATTAATGCATCGAGCTCAGGACTATGCAGGCGCGCCACTATTTGATCTTTATTTACCGTTTCACCTGGCTTAGCTAATAAGGTGATTTTTCCTATCTCAGTGCTATAAAGTTGTGGTGCATTGGCGGCAACGGCTTTACCTGAAACCACTACATCTCTGATTAAATCGCCTCTAATCACGGTATCTACTTTAATACTGTTTCGATCAACACTGGGGATAGAAGAATACCATTGGGATAGCGTAGGAAAAGTAACGTAAGACAACACACATAACAGCAAGACACTCAGAATTATCTTTTTGACGGCGATTTTTTTAGGGTTAGCTATCTCTTCATCCTGTCCGCTTGTTCCTTCAATCATGTTTTTCTACTTAGTTATCTAATAATGACCAAGTATTGCAGGTTCGATGCCAAAAAATTTACATATGTAACTAACTGTAATTAAAGGGATAGTTATTTCATAGAAATAGTTGAGTGTCCGATCGGACACTCAGTATGTCCGTCAGTGTCCGTTAGATAACATACGGACACTGACGGACAGAGTTAAATAGGTGGCTAGTCTTAAGCCTGGAGTGACATAACGATGGGTATTTCAAGATTGGCTAACAACAAAGCTTAGCTAAAGGGTGTAAAGGGCTAAAGGCGTAGGGGTTACCAATTTTGTCTTTTAACAAACTCTCTGGTTTTTTCATCTTGATGAAGTTGGTTATAGGTTTTAATTTTTTGGTTCTTACCCAATAAAATTTTAACTTGATAATAGGACTCTCTGAGCAAAGCAAAACCTGGTTTGCTCCACCAACTTTTATTATAGAGTTTCTTCGTGGCGGCTACAGCATCGGGGGATTGTTGGCAAATGGCTTGTGCGAGTTGTAAGGCTTTTTCAGCAGGGTCTTCATCAACATGTGTCACTAAGCCATAGTTAAGCGCTTGTTCGCCATTAATAATGGCTCCTGTCATAGCGAGTTCCTTAGCAATATCTAACGATAACAATTCCCTTAATGCCAAAGTTCCGCCCATATCAGGGATCAAGCCCCAACGAGACTCCATAATTGAAATTGAAGTATCAGGGGCAGCTATACGAAAATCCCCACCCAAGGCTATTTGCAAACCTCCTCCCCAACAACGTCCGTGAATGACCATGATCACCGGAGCAGGTATTTTCCTCCAACCAACAGAAACATACTGAGCTAAATTAGCTTGCCAAGGTAACCACTTGAATAATAGCTGTAATGGCGCCTTGGCCGACTTCATCACCGATTTAATATCTAAGCCGGAACAAAAATCTTCACCTATGCCCTCAACAATCACAGCCCTAATTGATCTATCAACTTTCAATTGCTTGATGGTTTGGCTAATAGCATAGAACATCTTAATATCAATGGCGTTATGCTTATCCGGCCTGTTAAGACTAACGTGAGCTATACCATTTTTTATTGTTAAGTTGACTCGATTATCAATAGTATCGTTTGGCATTCGATTTACTCAGTAAATTAGTGGTATGACCACTAACGTAACGTATATTTTATGCTAATACCAGTTTCATTAAGTTTGTGTTCTTGTTGTGCATAGAGAAAATAAATCAGGGCAAGGCGCTCGATTGAGCAATAGCTGGCTATTGGGTTTGAGAGCAACGCTGACATGGAGTACTTTAACCAGCACAAGTGAGCAATAATTTAATGAAATTGGTATAAGTCGATTGGAATATTTAAGGCATGACTTTGATCTGTAAACGGGAATTTTTTCGCGCAGGTAGGCGGAAATTTGTCCGCCCATGTAGTAGGCAGTAATTTATTCGCACATGTAGGCGGGAATTTATTCGCGCTTATTTGAAATAATTTCAAATCCCAAACAGAACAAGCCCGACTCTTTCGAATCGGGCTTGTTGTCATTTATGAGAGAGTGAAGTGGAGAATGTCCTACTCTTACATAAAGGGAAAAACACCCTCACGCTCTCACCTCCTCCGCTATTATATTGCGCGATTGAAATCCCGCCTACACAGGTCTCATACCGTAGGCGGGAATTTATTCGCGCTTATTCTCAAATCCCAAACAGCAAAAAGCCCGTTACTTTCGTAACGGGCTTCTCTTA
>NZ_KB905162.1 GCF_000378625.1 Colwellia piezophila ATCC BAA-637
CGTGTGCTTTTCTAGAGAGGGTGCGGAAATATCGTTGATATTGGATTGTTCTGAAAAGAGAGGATAGTCGCTTCCAAGGTGCCGTAGCTAACTTTAGTCCTGAACACCGTGTGTTCAGGGCGGAAATATCATGCTAACCGTAGGCTTCCCGATACGAGCCGGGCTTGCACAATAGCTAATAGTCAATTTCCTAAGGTAAAACTTATCGGCTCAGGGACATAGATCGCATACAAACACCCCAGAAGACAATCCTAGTATAGCGAAAAAAATATCATCGAATAAGCTTTTTTTTGTAATCTTTTACTAAGTGTTTGGTAATTATTCGTTATGTTTTATTTTTAAGCTTTAATTATCTTTTACTAATATAGCGAGATAAAAAACTTATTGAAGAGGTAACAAAAGTTAAGCGATTAATGCTTAAGCGATTTTTTTCTTTAGTGGGGAAAGGGCTTGTTCAATAGTGGATTGCAACAAAACAATTTTTTCTTGGTTATCGTGTTGCTCAACTTTTAATTGTTGTTGAGTTTTTAATAAATCGTTAGCCAAATTCAAAGCTGTCATTAATAACATTTGCTCAGGTGTACTGATCGTTTTGCTCGCGCTAGCTTTTTTTAAGCGTTCACTTAATTCTTGTGCCGCAGATAATAAGGCGGTTTCTTGCCCTATTGGACAAGCAATTTTCAGCTTGCGATCAACTATGTTGATTTCTACGGTGCGTTGCGCCATTTACAAAGAATTCCAAGTAATATTAATAATATAGCCATAATGATATTTTTTAAGCTATTATTTCCATGATAACGAGGCAAAGCTATCTATGCAAGGAAATAGCGCGGTTTATCGCCATTTTATGTTATACCAACCCCTTTAAGTTCATCATCAACTCAGACTTACGCTACGCAAGACTGAGCAAATTAAGTTTTTTTACTAACGAGTCCCCTAGGGCGAGTCTAAAAGTCTTATATGCTGTGTTATTGATTTTGACAAGGGAATAACCATTATCATCAATAAATGCCTAGCCTCTAAGCCTTTTAATTCTCGCTGAGCAGTCAATAACTTAATGGACTTGGTATTATTTTCCTTTTCTGTCATTTTCGCCAGTGATACCATTACTTATATAACTTCCCGCAATAATAGAAAATAAATCATGACTGAAACAAGTTCAAACAAAGATGCCAACACTAGCCTAATAGATTTTCCCTCTATGCAAGCCATTTTGACTAGCGAAGGTGTTGAGTGCCATGCCAGTGAACTCCATGGTGTTTTAACTGGCTTGGTTTGTGCCGGTTTTGAATTTGAAGACCAAGGTTATATGACCATGCTTAATGATTTATTCAATGAAGGTGATGGTTTCCCTGGGTCAGTCAAAACAGCGCTCAAGCAAATGTACAGCGAGCTGTGGAGTAGTATATTAGATGATAACTATAGTTTTAACCTGTTATTACCCGATGACGACGACACTATGGCCGAACGTGGTCATGCCTTAAGTACTTGGGTGCAAGGCTTTAATTTTGGCTTTGGCTTACAACAAAAAGACACGCCTGTTGTCTCTGATGATGTTAAAGAAGTACTTACCGATTTTGCCGAAATTGCCAACTTATCTGATGAAATGGAAGAAGATGAAGATACTGAGCAAGCTTACTTTGAAATTGGTGAATATGTACGGATTTCCGCGTTATTGTGTTTTAGCGAACTAGCGACACCACCAAACCGTGAAAGTAAGAGCGCAGATAAAAAGATAATTCACTAATTCAGCCAAGCATTAATACTAGTTATTAGTTATTAGTTATTAGTTATTAGTTATTAGTTATTAGTTATTAGTTATTAGTTATTAGTTAAGAGTTATTAGTTACGGTTAACCAATAACTAATAACTGTATGTCGTTGGTAAGTGTTAGCAAAAGTGAGCACAACAATAAATAGGCGCGAGTAATTACATGAGCACTTCACCGTTAAGTAAAACACCGTTAAATAAAGCAGCATCAACAAAGTCGCCTATCAGCCAGTTACCGTTAAGTGACTATGACCAGCATCGCGCGGCATTGATGGCAAAAATGCCAAATAATTGTATCGCATTATTTCCTGCTGCCAGTGAGCTAACCCGTAGTAATGATACCGAATATGCTTTTTGCCAAAATAAAAACTTCTTTTATTTAACCGGTTTTAATGAGCCTGATGCACTATTAGTGTTACTTAAAGATGAACAGGGCAGCGCAAAGTCTGTTTTATTTTCATTACCTAAAGACCCTTTACATGAAATTTGGCAAGGACGTCGTATTGGCCAAATCAAAGCCGTTGACGATTATGGTGTTGAGCAAAGCTTTACGTTGAGCGAAATAGATAGCTTGATACCAGACTACCTTGAAGGTAAAAGCCAAGTGTTTTTTGGTTTTAGTGATCACAACTTTGCTGCGCAAGTATTTACTTGGTTAAAGCAAGTAAGCAGTAATATACGCCAAGGCGCGAAAACACCGACTAACTTAACCGATAGTGATCCGCTTGTTGCTGAGTTACGATTAATTAAAACAACGAATGAATTGGCTTTAATGCGCCACGCTAACCATATTTCAGGGTTAGCGCATCAACGCGCCATGCAAAAGTGTCATGTGGGTAAGTTTGAATATCAAATTGAAGCCGAAATTCTTCATGAATTTGCTCGACACGGAGCTCGACACCCAGCTTATGCCAGTATTGTTGCCGGTGGTGATAACGCCAATATCCTCCATTACACCGCCAATTGTGATGTATTGAACAACAACGAGTTATTACTCATCGATGCCGGTGCAGAATTAGGGGGGTATGCTGCCGATATCACCCGTACTTTCCCCATTAACGGAAAATTCAGCACTGAGCAAAAAGCCATTTATCAACTGGTACTGGATGCTAAAAATCTGGCTGTTAATGCGATTAAACCCGGTATGTCTTTTGCTAAACTGAATATATTAACCAATGCATTCTTAACGCAAGGCTTAGTTGATTTGGGCATATTAGAGGGTGATTTAACCGAGCTTATTAGCGAGAAAAAAGTAAAAGATTACTTTATTCATGGTCTGGGTCATTGGTTAGGTTTAGACGTGCATGATGTTGGTGACTACCATATCAGTACTGATAGAGAGCAACTACGCGCTTTTAAAGAGGGCATGGTGATGACCATTGAACCGGGTATTTATATTCCGTTAACGGATTTAAGTGTCGCGGAAAAATGGCGCGGTATTGGCATACGCATTGAAGATAACATCGCCGTTACCAAAGATGGCTTTGAAAACTTTACCGTTAACTCGCCACAAACCATTGAAGATATAGAAGAGTTAATGCAAAAATAGCCTAAAGAATGTCCTTGATTACGTTCTTGAACCTGACTTTGGTAAATAGGTAAATTCGTTAAGCCAAATCAATAAATCATCCGTCATGGTTAAGTAAAATAACCTAAATAAAAAGACAAAAATACAAAGATGCACGCTATGCAAACCACGAATCAACATTTTGATGTCATTATCTCAGGCGGCGGCTTATCGGGCAGTTTAATGGCGCTAAGCTTGAGTAAACTGACCAAAGCTGATGGGTGCTTATTATCCATCGCTATTATTGAAACGCTACTGGTTAATCAAGCAAGCCCCGCAGATGAAAATGCCTTATTTGATGGCCGCGTTTTAGCGCTATCTCACGGCAGTGCAAACTATTTGGCTAAGCTTGGCGTTTGGCAACATCTAAAAAATGATGCTTGTGCCATTACTGACATTGATATTTCAGACCGTGGTCACTTTGCTAAAGCTAGATTAACCGCCAAAGAGTTCAGGGTTAATGCCCTAGGTTATGTCATTGATATGGCGCGTATTGGTAAAGCACAATTAAAAGCATTGGCTCAAAATACAAAAGATAATGTCCATTGGTTTAGCCCTGATTCAATAGTCGACATTCACTGGCAAGATCAAGACGAAAATTCAATAGATAAAAGCCAAGTAAAAGTTAGCTTAAAGTCAGGTAAAACCTTATCAGCACAACTGCTGCTAGGCTGTGATGGCGTGCAATCACCAGTGAGAAAACTGGCCAATATTGAAGTCAGTTGTGATGATTATCAACAAGTCGCGCTCATTGCCAATGTTTCAACCAGTAAAGCCCATCATAACAAAGCGTTTGAACGGTTTACCGAACAAGGTCCAATAGCGATGTTGCCCTTAACCCCAGTGCAGCCGTCAACGCAGTCAGCTATTGAGTCACTAAAAGCTAATACCAGCTCATCAACTGCTGGCGTTTCTCGTTGTTCATTGGTTTGGACCATGACACCTGAGCAAGCGCAAGAAATTAACAAGCTTGATGATGAAGCTTTTAAAATTGAACTAGAACGCGCTTTTGGTAGTTATCTTGGCGCGATCACCCATGTGGGTAAACGAGATACTTTCCCGTTAGTGTTATTACAAGCTCAGCGACAAACCTATTTTCGCATGGCGCTTATTGGTAACGCCTCACACACTATTCATCCTATTGCCGGGCAAGGTTTCAACTTAGGCTTGCGCGATGTTGAGGTGATGGCTGACTTAGTAAGTAAAGCCTTAGCAGCAGAGCAAGATATTGGTAATTTTGGTTTACTGCACGCTTACCAAGTGAATAGGACGAAGGATCAACGGCAAGTTATTCAATTAACGGATTCACTGGTGACATTATTTGCCAATGATTTACCACCACTAGTGCTTGGCCGCAATATTGCGTTACAGGCACTTAATTATCTTACGCCGCTTAAAAAGGCCTTGGTTAAGAAGACTATGGGTTATTAGATATGGGGCAATTAGTTTAGCCTCATTAATTTGAAAAACATAGAGAAAATACTGGATCCCCGATCAGACACTTCGGGGATGACGGCTGTGAACGTTATGTGTATTTGCTAGTTTAGAAAATGATGGCTGTGAACATTATGTGTACTTGCTAGTTTAGAAAATGACGGCTGTGAACATTATGTGTACTTGCTAGTTTAGAAAATGACGGCTGTGAACGTTATGTGTACTTGCTAGTTTAGAAGATGACGGCTGTGAACGTTATGTGTACCTGCTAGTTTAGAAGATGACGGCTGTGAACGTTATGTGTATTTGCTAGTTTAGAAAATGACGGCTGATAAAGTCTCACTGGTATTATGGTCATCCCCGTGGTCACTTAGTCGGGGATCCATGTGGCTTTGCTTTTTGTCACGCCCATGATTATTCCCATGAGCAATTAACCGGGAGTCCCCGTGGCATTATTTGAATTGAAGAAGAGAGAAGATGCAAAAATTTGATGTGTTAATTGTTGGTGCCGGTATGGTCGGTTTAACGCTGGCGCTAGCGCTGCGTAAATCAAGCCAGCTAAAAATTGCTCTGGTCGACACTGCGGCCGTGACCGAGCTTGATGAAAGTATCGATGTTCGAGTCAGCGCCATCAATGTTGCCAGTAAAAATATCTTTGAAAATTTAGCTGTGTGGCCAACAATAGCAAACAACCGAGCACAAGATTATCAGCACATGCATGTCTGGGATAAAGCCGGCTTAGGTAAGCTCGATTTTTCTGCACAGGACAGTACCAGCTTGCCACCGGAAGATAACTTGGGTTGGATCATTGAAAATAAAGTGATCCGCCACGCATTATGGCAACAAGCACAGCTCGATGAAGGTATTCATTTTTTTACCGACCATAAACTTGCCAGTATCAGTCATGGTGATAGTGAAGTTTTTGCTACTTTCGAACAGCAATCCTCTACTCAACACTCATCAATCAGTACACCGACACCACCTATAATCGCTAAATTGATTGTTGGTGCAGATGGCGCAAATTCTTGGGTTCGTCAGCAAATGAATATGGCGATGATCTTTAAAGATTACGATCACCATGCCATTGTTGCGACAGTCGAATGTCCTCAAGGTCATAAAAACACCGCTTGGCAGGTATTCTTACCGACAGGGCCATTAGCTTTTCTCCCGTTAAAACAGAGCAAGTCGACTGATGCCTCGGTATCGACCAGTGATTTATGCTCTATTGTATATTCCACTTCACCTGATGAGGCCAAACGCTTAACAGCCCTCGATGCTATTGAGTTTGCTAAAGAGTTAACGGCAGCCAGTGATGGCAAGTTAGGTGATATTAGTCTTAAAAGTGAACGTTTTACTTATCCGCTTACCATGCGTTTGGCGCAAGATTTTGTTAAAGACCGGGTCGTACTTATTGGTGATGCCGCTCATACTATCCATCCATTGGCTGGGCAGGGTGTTAACTTAGGTCTTCTTGATGCCGCCGCATTAGCGCAAACATTAACGGCTAAACTGGTTAAGCATGAAGAAATAACGACTGAGTTTGTTAATATCACCGAGCTTAAAGCATTTTCACGCTGGCGCAAAAGTGAAGCCACTGAAATGATTACGGCTATGGCCGGTATTAAACAGGCATTTAGCCCACAGCAATCACCGATTAAATTATTGCGCGGTATCGGTATGAATATTCTGAATAATTTTGCTCCGGCTAAACATCGCCTGATAGCACAAGCATTAGGACTCAAAGCAGATCTTCCGGAACTTGCTTATAAAAAAGACCTACTTTAACCTGAGCTCGGCTTAACAAATGTTTTTCTAGCAGCTATTTTATCTTACTTCTGCGTTAAATTTACTTGCAATAGACCAGCTATTGACGCGAAATTTGCCTTGAATTAAGAAAAACTATCAAGCTAGAGAGGAGGTTGGGATATTTGTAATCATATATCAATCAGTTAACTATATCTTAAACCGAGTTCAGGTTACTTTAGTGTCGTTGGTCACAGAGTCACAATGATCACTAGCCCGTCTGAGAAAAATAAAAGCGAATAACCTTATTGGCTTTTATTTGCTCTGTCCCCCGAACATCAAGATAATGATGGTGTTAATTTCAAATAACCACGGATTTACAAATATAATTCTGATATTCAATAAAACACGGGTTTATATTTTCAAACTGTTAGTTTTATTGTTGAATCAACGGTGAGTGACGGCTATAATCAGTCAACTTTGATAATTCCTTTTGATCACTCTTAGGTGGAACAGATGACGAATAAAACAGTATTACATGCCAAGCATTTAGCTTCAGGCGCAAAAATGGTTGATTTTTATGGCTGGGAAATGCCTATTAACTATGGCTCTCAAATTGAAGAGCACCATGCGGTAAGAACAAATGCCGGTATGTTTGATGTTTCACACATGACCATTGTTGATGTGCAAGGCACTGACGCAAAAAGCTACTTACGTCGTTTAGTGATTAACGATGTTGCTAAGTTAACTGTCCCAGGTAAAGCACTTTACACCGGTATGTTAAATGAAGCAGGCGGCGTGATTGATGATTTGATCATTTACTTCTTCTCAGACACTAACTACCGTTTAGTGGTTAACTCTGCGACCCGTGAAAAAGACCTTGCTTGGATGACTAAGCAAGCTACTGGTTTTGATATTACTATTACTGAGCGTCCTGAGTTTGGCATGATTGCCGTACAAGGCCCAGAAGCTATCGCTAAAGTCGGTACTCTACTTTCTGCAGAAGAAAGTGCTGCCGTTGAAGGCATGAAGCCATTTTTTGGTGTACAAGTAGGTGATTTATTTATCGCTACTACTGGTTATACTGGAGAAAATGGTTACGAAATTATCATTCCAGAAAATGCTGCAGAAGATTTATGGCAAAAATTACTAGACGCTGGCGTAGCGCCATGTGGTTTAGGTGCTCGTGATACTTTACGTTTAGAAGCTGGCATGAACCTTTACGGTTTAGATATGGACGAAACAGTTTCGCCAATCGCTGCTAACATGGCATGGACCATAAGCTGGGAACCAACAGACCGTGACTTTATCGGTCGCGACGTATTAACCGCACAAAAAGCGGCAGGCGATCAACCGAAATTAGTTGGTTTAGTACTAGAAGAAAAAGGTGTGCTTCGTACCGCTCAAAAAGTTATTACTGAAGCTGGCGAAGGCATTATCACTTCAGGTACATTCTCACCAACATTAGGTCACAGTGTTGCTTTAGCGCGCGTTCCTCGCAGCGTAAAAGTAGGCGATGTGGTTGAAGTTGAAATGCGTAAGAAATTAGTTAAAGTTACGGTAACCAAGCCAAGCTTTGTTCGTAATGGTAAAAAAGTATTCTAATTCATCCGTCATACTAGTAACCACAGTTTTATTGTCGGCATTGACATAGCACATAACTTAGTAAAATTAATTAAACTAGGCTCAGCGCTACGAAATTTGACAGCTTCACTGTGATTACTATTATTTAGGATGCGTTAACTAGTACATAAATATTATTATCTAGCAGCTTTTGTGCTATATAAATTACAGAAATTTAATCTATTGATCTAATCAAGTATTTGGTCAATTTACTAATCAACTTACTAATAAAGTAAGAATAGGAAGAATAAAAATGAGCAACATTCCTTCAGAATTAAAATATGCAACATCTCACGAGTGGGTTCGTCTTGAAAGTGACGGTACTGCTACTATCGGTATTACTGAACACGCACAAGACCTTTTAGGTGACATGGTATTTGTTGAATTACCAGATGTTGATGATTCAATTAGTGTTGGCGATGATGTTGCCGTAGCAGAATCAGTAAAAGCTGCTTCAGATATCTACGCACCTGTTTCAGGTACTGTTATTGAAATCAACGAAGAACTAGAAGATGCACCAGAGTTACTTAACTCGGATGCTTTTGGTGGCGGTTGGTTATTTAAAGTTAAACTTGACGATGCAAGTGAGTTAGAAAACTTACTTGATGCCGAAGGTTATAAAAACTCTATCGACGCAGACTAGTTTTTATCGGTCGTATTCTAAATTTTATACTGCATTGTCAGCGTAATGAGTTTTCATCACTTAGTACACTAAGCTCAGAAAACTCATCACTTGACAGCTTTGTCTAAAATCAGACTACTTACGATAATCGCACTCTTAAGCCTCTCTCTTTTATAAGAAGCGAGGCTTTCTTTTATGCTAAAAAGCATAAAAGAAAATCGTATTGTTACACCAAGCTAAAGCTTGCTGATATTTTTTAAACTTACGTAATTTACCTAAATTTAAGTGAAACTGTTATGACTTCAAAAGTAATTGTTAACTCATTATCTGAGTTAGAGCAAACTCAAGATTTTATCCGTCGCCACATTGGTCCTGATGCAGCGCAAACTCAAGCCATGTTAAATGACATCGGCGCAGAATCTGTTGATGCCTTAATTGACGAAATCGTGCCGAGTGATATTCGCCTTGCTGATTTGCCAAACATTGAAGAAAGCAAAACCGAAGTACAAGCACTCGCTGATTTAAAAGCGGTTGCTAGCTTAAATAAAGTAAACGACACTTATATTGGTTTAGGTTACTACGGTACCTTAACGCCAAACGTCATTTTACGTAACGTATTGGAAAATCCAGGTTGGTATACAGCGTATACGCCGTATCAACCAGAAATTGCTCAAGGTCGTTTAGAGTCATTATTAAACTACCAACAAATGTGTATTGACCTTACCGGTTTAGACCTAGCTTCTGCTTCATTATTAGATGAAGGCACAGCAGCCGCTGAAGCCATGGCATTGGCCAAACGTGTTTCTAAAAACAAAAAATCTAACCTTTTCTTTATCTCAGAAGATGTTTTCCCACAAACCATCGACGTTGTTAAACAACGTGCTGAAATGTTTGGTTTTGATATTATCATCGCTCCAGCTAATGAAGCTGCAGAGCACGACATCTTTGGCGCACTTATCCAATACCCTGGCGCTTCAGGTGAAGTCACTGATATTAGCGAGCTCATTGCTAAAATTCATGAGAAAAAAGGCATTGTTGCAGTAGCAGCCGACCTTATGAGCTTAGTAATGTTGAAGTCTCCAGGTGAGTTAGGCGCTGATGCTGTTATTGGTTCAAGCCAACGTTTTGGTGTGCCAATGGGTTACGGTGGTCCACACGCGGCATTCTTCACCACAAGCGACAAGTACAAACGTTCTCTACCAGGTCGTATTATTGGTGTATCAAGAGATACTCGTGGTAACGCAGCACTGCGTATGGCCATGCAAACGCGCGAGCAACATATTCGTCGTGAAAAAGCCAACTCAAACATTTGTACCGCACAAGTATTATTAGCCAACATGGCAGCGTTCTACGCGGTTTATCACGGTCCTCAAGGTTTAAAAACTATTGCTAACCGTATTCACCGTTTAACTGACATTTTATGTTTAGGTACAGCGACTAAAGGGCTAACAGCAGTTCACGCGAACTACTTCGATACTTTAACCTTTAAAGTCGATAACAAAGCAGAAATCATCAAACGTGCTGCCGCGGCAGACTTAAACTTACGTACAGATGTTGATGGTCAAATTGCTGTTTCTTTAGATGAAACTACTACGCGTGACAAGCTAGCGACATTATTTGATGTCTTATTAGGCGCAGGTCACGGTCTAAACGTAAGTGATTTAGATGATAAGATTGTTGAATGTGGTCATTCTTCAATTCCAGCTTCACTAGTACGTGAATCTGAAATACTAACCCACCCAGTATTTAACTCGTACCATAGCGAAACAGAAATGCTTCGTTATATCAAAAAACTTGAGAACAAAGATTTAGCATTGAACCATTCAATGATCTCTTTAGGCTCTTGTACGATGAAGTTAAATGCAACCGCGCAGATGATCCCAGTATCATGGCCTGAATTTGCTAACATGCATCCTTTTGCTCCAGCTGACCAAGTTGTTGGTTACAAAAAAATGATCGACCAACTAGGTGACTGGTTAGTTGAGTTAACCGGTTACGACAATATTTCAATGCAACCAAACTCAGGTGCTCAAGGTGAGTACGCAGGTTTAATCGCAATTGTTAAATACCACGAAAGCCGTGGTGATTCGCATCGTAACATTTGTTTAATTCCTTCATCAGCACACGGTACTAACCCAGCGTCAGCGCAAATGGTTGGTATGAAAGTTGTGGTAGTAAATTGTGATAAAGAAGGCAACGTTGATATGGCCGACTTAACAGCGAAAGCTGAAGAGTTAGCAGATAACCTTTCTTGTATTATGATCACGTACCCGTCGACTCATGGTATTTACGAAACTACGATTGCTGAAATCTGTAACATCATTCATGACAACGGCGGTCAAGTTTACCTTGATGGCGCGAACATGAACGCACAAGTAGGCTTAACGTCACCAGGTTCAATCGGCGCTGACGTTTCACACCTTAACTTACACAAAACTTTCGCTATTCCACACGGCGGCGGTGGTCCAGGTATGGGTCCTATCGGTGTTAAGTCACACCTTGCACCTTTCCTTCCTGATCACGCACTAGTGACAGTGAATGACGAAACTAAAGGCAATGGCGCGGTATCAGCGGCACCATTTGGTAGTGCGGGTATCTTATGTATTACTTACTTATACATTGCTATGTTAGGTAAAAAAGGTGTTACTGACGCAACTAAATACGCAATCACTAACGCTAACTACTTAGCGACTAAACTTAGCCAGCATTACCCAATTTTATACACTGGACCTAATGGCCGCGTAGCACACGAATGTATTATCGATTTACGTCCAATTAAAGCGGATTGTGGTATTACTGAAGTAGATATGGCTAAGCGTCTGATGGATTACGGTTTCCATGCACCAACTATGTCGTTCCCAGTAGCGGGCACGTTCATGATTGAACCTACGGAATCAGAGTCTAAAGTTGAACTTGACCGTTTCATCGAAGCGATGGTTTGTATTCGTGATGAAGTACGAAAAGTTGAGTCAGGTGAGTGGGCATTAAACGACAACCCATTACAGAATGCTCCACATACTTTAGCGGATATTACTGATACTTGGGATCGTGGTTACACGATTCAAGAAGCAGTATTCCCAGTACCAGCGGCAGCAGCCAACAAATTCTGGCCAACGGTTAACAGAATTGACGATGTATATGGTGATAGAAACTTAATATGTTCATGTCCTCCGGTTGAGTCTTATAAATAGTCATAACTAGTTGATATAGAATAATAAAAAGCGAGCTTCGGCTCGTTTTTTTTGTTTTAGTGAATAGATTCACATGTTAACCTATTTAAATCATGATTTTTTATAGGGTTCATTTATGTCAATTGGATTGGTTAAAGAGCAGATTCACACATTTCTAAAGAGTAAAGAACCTGAAGTATTAGCTATTAAAGGTCGCTGGGGTATTGGAAAAACTTACACTTGGGACAAGTATGTAAAAGAAATAAAAGATGATATTGAATTTAAATCATACGCTTATGTTTCTCTTTTTGGTCTCAACTCTTTAAATGAGCTGAAAAGAGCTATTTTTGAAAACACTATAGACACCAAAATAATTGGTCAAAAACCTGACGTTTTTACTTTTAAGAAGAACTACTTGAGCTTAGTTAAACAACTTAGTCGAAAATCAGCAGGTTTTATTAAAGGTGTTGCGAAACCTATGGCAAATGCTGTTTTAAAAGGTTCAGGCTCAGGATTAGAAGAGGCTTTTAGTTCCTTATCTTTCATGTCGCTAAATAAGACTGTAATTTGTTTTGATGACATAGAAAGGCATAGTGAAAGTTTAAAGCTCAAAGATTTTCTAGGTCTAGTTTCGTTTTTAAAAGAGCAAAAGGATTGTAAAGTCGTCATCCTACTCAACGAAGATGCCAAAGACCTTCAAGATTACTTTACATATAAAGAGAAAGTAATCGACAAGCAACTTCACTTTGAACCAAGCGCTCTAGAGTGTTTTGAATTAGCTATCGAAAATCAGGACCAATATTTACACATTCGAGATTGTTGCCTCAAATTGGATATAAAGAATATTCGCGTCCTTAAAAAAATTGAGCGCCATTCCCAAGAAGTGTTAAGTCTTATTTGTGATTATCACGACGATATTAAATATCAAATTGTTCACTCTGTTGTAGTTTTTAGTTGGTGCTATTACTGTAAAGGAGAAGATGTCTCTATACCTTGCTTCAATTTTGTGAAGCAAAGTGGCATCAGAAAATCAGGAGGAAATGTTGATGAAACAAAGGCAAAAGAATGGAATGCAACACTGAGTAGTTATAAATATATGCTGACGGATGAATTAGACTTAGTTATTGCAGAAAGTATTGAACAAGGTTTTATTCACAAAGAAAAGTTGATAGCACTGTGTGATGCAAGACAATTTGAATTAATGGCTCAAGAAAGAAGTGAGGAATACTCTAAAGCTTGGGGTGTCTTTCATGGTTCATTTAATGATAATGCAGATGTGGTTGTCAATGCAATGGAGGCTGGTTTGAGAGCTTCGGTTACAGACTTATCGACCTCTCAATACAGTAAAGGAATTGAGTTAATTCGAGATCTAGGTTTTTGTAATAAAGCTAATGAATTAACTGAATTCTATATTGAAAAAATGGAAGGTAAACATGAAAAATTCAATATGAAAAGCATGGAGTATCACCCATTTGGTGTTGATGGTGAGGAGTTTAGAAATAGATTGCAAATGGCTTATGAAAACTTAAAAAAAGTCGATGCGCCTATGGACATTTTAGACCGGTGGAAAGGAAAGAGCTCTTATAATACTGTTGATGCTGAAACTCTTGGCAAGCTCAACAAAGAAGAACTCAAAGCAATGTTTAAAGGCTTTGAGGGGAAAGACCTCACCGATTACATTAGAGTTTGTTTATTATTGGGCAATAGCAGCCCTGAGCTTATGAAAAATACTAGGGAAGCTTTAGTAGAAATAGGAAATGAAAGTCCTTTAAATAAACAACGCCTATCTAAATTCGGGCTTTAAGTTTGATTTGTTAAATAATAGGGGTCAGAGTAAATTAAAATGTTTTGTCGCGGTGGCGACGGCACCCAAGGGGCGTTACACGCCAAAAGCCCCTTGGAACCCCATGGCGCTGCTAACAAACGTATCCCTCAATTCTCTCAAGTGTGTTCGACGTAACAGCGCTGATGGCACATCCATGTGCCGACAGCGCTTTGTTCATCATCCCTGATGAACATACGTGAACACTTTCATTCATTTCAACGTTTGTTCAAGCAGACTTGGTGCTTGTTTTTCCTTTCGTATATCACTTCATTGTTTAGAAAGTGAAGTAATCTCAGCTAACACTTATTCCCATCTCAGCAATTCAATCACCAACTAGCAAAGGTAGGCCTCGACCCGAGACAGGACGTCGAGGGCTGCCGTTGTTCATGGACGATAAATCGGCAGGAATCGTGGTTTACGCTAGTTGTTGATTGAATGTTCTGCTGAGTTGGGCGCCGCAGGGGTTCCAAGGGGAGGCGCGGCGGCACGTCGCCCCTTGGGTGTGGTCGCCACCGCGACGCCAGAAAGAACATGAAAGCTCCAAAAATGGCGTTGAACACCAGCAATTGCAGAATATACAATTGTCACTGCGACGCCAAGCAGGGGGGAATAAACTCTACGGCTATTATTTGGGAAAATAAAACTGTAGATAACAAAAAATCATATGTATTTTACATGTAAGATAGAATAACTTTGCTTTATATTGAAGATAACTAAGGGAATATTATTAATATGGGAAAGTACTTCTATTTGATTTTAATGGGGATATTAGGGATATCTATTTCAGCCTTTGGTTTTTACAAAGGCGGTATAACTTTAAGTGAAATAAGTCAATTTGCAGCTGGAAAAAAGTCATTTAGTGAAGTGTTTGTTGAATCGAAGATAAGAGTTGGCGATCCAGTTTTAGTTTCTATAGAAAAGTCATATTTAACTATTGAAAGTTACAATAATATTCGTGAAGGATGTGCGAAATTAAATATGGCGGGCAATTTTGTTAGAAATTATGTGGCGGATTTTATAAGCCTGAATATCCCATTAAATCAACAAATCAAAAGTATTAGACTGTTAAAAGAATACGATAGTTTTATTCTATCTAAATTTATTATTGTTGAGTTTAAAGCTGGTTCAAATACCAAAAAGAAATTTACTTATATCCGCAGTAATAAAACTGATTGTGACTCCTCACTCCAGATAATGTCAGACATAGTATTCAAAATCGCATCAGAATCTTCTAAAAATAAAATAAAGAAACTATCAGGTTTTGTAGAAAGTAAATATATCAGATTTTTTGAATATGAAAATATTGTTGTTTCTTATCCCTTTATTTTTTATTTTGAAAATGGAAATTTATTTGATTTCAAATATGTTAATTCAGGTGAGAGTCTAAAAGCTTTAGACTATTTTGATAAAAACACTTAATAAATAGGGCGAGTAAGTTTTAACAGTACTTATTAACTTATCAGGCCACCCATAATAACTTGCTCTTATCACACAAGTGTTTTAAAAAGGACAGCAATAACTACAGCAATAGGAATTGATGACCCGTTATCTGAAAATCATTAAAAGTTTTCGCTCTGGCAGTTACAGATATGACGACTAACTTTGAAGCAGAACTTGTTAGCTTCAAAGCAAGCGTTAAGGAAGAAAAATGGCCATCCTCATAAACCTTGTCTATCACAGAGTAATTTGGCATAGCGTTCCATCGGAATGTTCATTTTTTCTTGCAACCATTTACCTTTAGTCATTAGTTCTTCTCTTTTTATCAAAGGGATGTCATTTTTGAATGCGAGTACGATCGTATTTCCACTTTCAACTTCAAAACTGAGTAGTCTGTTTTCAAATTCTAACTCGAGTAATTCATCTAACTCTTCTCGTGATTTAAGTGCCGTGTGCCAGATATTGAGCACGAGGACACCTTGCTTGTTGAGTGAATTTTTACAATCACGCAAGTAGGATGATTGTATTTGTTTTGGTTCCATGCCTTGTGAGTTATATAGATCTGAAAAGATAATATCGCTTTTCATGTCAGTGTTTTTAATGTAGTTCACCGCATCGTCTATATGAATGACGAGGCGTTCCGTGTCGGGTAAGTAAAAATATTCTTTTGCGGTCTTCGCCACTGCTTCTCGGTATTCAATCGCGTGTATATTCAACTCAGAGAAACTACTGAGCAGGTTCTTTGCCATTGAGCCTGCGCCTAGTCCCATGATGGTGGCTGTTTTTAACCTAGGGATAAAAAACAAACCCGCCATCATGGCCTGAGTGTAGCTGAGATCTAATCCATGAATATTATTTAGTTTCATGGAACTTTGATAGATTTTCCCATCAAAGCTGAGGATCCGACTGGTCCTTGTTTGGTAAACATAAACTGGGCCGTGCTCATCTGCTGTTGATGATATACAGGTCCCTTTGATATCCATAGTATTTTTAATGCCTTCTAAATTCGTGTATATAACTGGCAGGACACTATAACGGAAAAGAGGGCAAGCGGAAAATTGTTATGGTCAATTCATTAAACAGCAAACACCCACTCATATGATACGTCAGTGTCAACACTAGTATTATCAACAAGTTAAAACATAAAGATAAGAAACCTACGCTTTAACCTACATTTTGAATTCTACATCCGTATGAAATAGGCACATGATCTGAACACCCTAATTATGGTGTTATTCAGACTAAAATGACTATATTCGTATCAACAGTGACCAAAAAACGCCTTCAATATTTACCTTTGCTAAAGACTCCTATGTGGTAAAAGTGAGCCTTAACTTTTAACCAATGAAAAGTGAAAAATAGTTTACTGCTAATGACTTCTTGGTGCGCTTAGTTGACTAAAACAGAAATCCAACTAACGTCAAGTGTATGTTCATAAAGCGGACGCTCTGTGGTTACAGGATCAGTTTTTCAGCTCGATGTTAATTATTGCGTCCATTGCAAACGCTGTCAGGCCGTTGAGTGCCATTAACCGTCATTCGCTTATGGATATGAAACGTTCACTTTTGCCACCAAGGACTAAATTTATTAACTGAAATCACTCAAGATTATGTGGGTCATAAGTACGTAAGTGGACATAAATATTTGACAGTATATGCACAGTTTTTGGGCACAGCGCAGGTAAGTTAATCATATGATGCCTATACGGTTACAATAAACTTTAGATATCAAAATCAATGAAGTCCCTCGAAGACATAGCCAATAATAATATTTCTACTATGATACTAAAAGAATCAAGGCAATTTGATTTGAATATCTAGTTCAAGAGTCTCGATCAAATTGGATTCACTAAACTTCAATATCAGAGAAATTATGAAATTTAGAACAAAGCTATTTTCAGGTAACGCCATAATATTGATGCTTATGATTGTTATTTCAAGCATTGTGTATACCAGCATAAATACTCTCGTCGAGAACTCAGGCTGGGTCGAGCATACACACCGAGTTATAGGCAATGGCAAACAGCTGGAAAAACTTCTTGTAGATATGGAAACTGGTGAAAGAGGTTTTCTGATTACTGGTGAAGCACAATTCCTCGAGCCATATACACGTGGAAAATCTGAATTTAACAAGCTAATGTCTGAAACAAAGCAGTTGGTCAGCGATAATTCCTTGCAAGTCACTCGCTTGAAAGACATTGATGCAAAGGTTAACGCGTGGATTAAGAAGGCCGCAAGCCCTGAAATTTCTATGCGAAATGAAATGAATAACAATACTACGACCATCGATGACGTAACTGCGTTAATTGAAGAAAAGACAGGTAAACACATATTCGACAATATTCGAGAACATTTTGAATTGTTCATCGAAACAGAAACACAATTACTGCGTGAAAGAAAAGCCGATGCCGGTTTATTGGATGCTAGCGCGGTCCAGTTGGTAGAACACACTTACAAAGTGATAGGCAAAGCTAAAGACCTGCAAAAACTACTGGTTGATATGGAAACCGGTGAAAGAGGGTTTCTGATTACGGGTAAAACGGAGTTCCTAGAACCATATACGCAAGGAAAACTTGAGTTTGATAAACTCGTGATCACTACAAAGAAATTGGTTGGTGATAACCCTGCCCAGGTAGCGCAATTAGAAAAAATTACGGCTCTTGTGAAAGAATGGATTTTAAAAGCAGCAACACCTGAAATCGCGATGCGACGGAAAATGAATGAAAATACCGTCACTATCAAGGATGTATCTTCTTTAATCAAAAAAGAAACGGGAAAAAATATTCTGGATGATCTTCGGGAGATGTTTGATAAATTTATTAGCACTGAGACTAAATTGCTGTTTGAAAGAGAGCAAGAAACTGAAAATACCGCAGCTCAAGCAATTTTTACGACGATCATTGGAACCATAGCCGCTATTATTATTGGCGTAATAGTCTCTTTATTAATCAGTCGATCTCTTATGACGCAAATAGGAGGTGAACCCGATATTATTGCTGATATTTCCCAAGAAGTTGCCAGTGGCAATATTGACATATCATTCCAATCTCCAACGGTAGGCATCACTGGGATTTATGCCTCGTTGATTAATATGATTAATACCTTTAAAAATATTGCGGATCAGGCTGACGCCATTGCCAATGGTGATTTCTCGGGTGAAATAACAAAGAAGAGTGATAAAGACCGCCTTGGAAATGCTATCCATAAAATGAAAAATCAGATAGCAGAACGGACCTTGGCAATGGAAAAAAGTAATCGAGTTATCCAGGGAATACTCGATACCGCAGTGGATGGAATTATTTCCATCAGCCCAGAAGGGATTATTCTAACGGTGAATAAGGCCACTGAAAAACAATTTCTGTATAGTTCCGTTGAACTCATCGGCCAAAAAGTCAATATACTGATGCCAGAGCCTTATAAAGCTGAACACGATGGTTATTTACGCACCTATCGGCGCACTGATATAAAGAAAATAATTGGTGTTGGTCGTGAAGTTGTTGGCCTTAGAAAAGACGGTTCAACATTTCCGATGTTTCTGTCAGTTGGTGAGATCAAACAAAAAGAGGGTGTTATTTATACCGGTTTTATAAGGGATATTACGAAAGAAAAACAATTTGAAGAAGAATTAAAGCGTTCCAATGCTGAATTGGTTTCACAAAATGAGTTCAAAACTCAAGTCACAAGAGTAACCGAGCTGACGCAAGGAGTCACCGATTTACAAGTGATGTGTGATGCTATTATTTCTACAATGGCGCAAATAACGCAATCAGCTCATGGTGTTTTTTACGTTACTGATAGCTATTCAGTAAATAATAACAAGTTGACCTTGGTAGGAAGCTATGCGGCTGAGAAACGAAAATATAACTCCGTCACCATTAATATAGGCGAGGGTTTGCTTGGTCAATGCGCCAAAGATAAACAACCTATCTTGCTTACTCACGCTCCGGAAAATTATGTCAAAATTATTTCTGCATTGGGCAAGAAAGAACCTAATAATATAATGATTTTTCCGGTGTTATTTGAGCAACATTTGATGGGAGCAATCGAATTGGCATCCTTTCATGAGTTTTCAGAAAGTCATCAGAACATTTTGGAAGAAAGCGCCAAAAGCATTGGTGTTGCAATCAATAACCTCAATAGTCAGATGAAAAATAAAGCCCTTCTTGAGGAAAGTCAGCAACAAGCAGAGGAATTACAAACCCAACAAGAAGAGTTAATGAGTGCCAATGAAAGCCTTATAAACAAGGTCTAATGTTAAAAATTTCAGAAGAAGAATTGAAGCTAAGACTGCTGACCTTAGATCCGTCTATAAGAAACTAGATAATATAACTGTAGCGCATATCCGACTTCAAATTTAAATCGGCATACGTCAAACAGGCTTTAGCAATTTTGTCGTATGTTGAAAGCCATCCATTGAACAATAATAGTATGATTTCAACCGAGATCTCATGTCAGGAATATGGAAAAAAATTGTCTTACAAATTCATCTGTATTGTCAGCTATTAATCTAACTGCGAAAGTTATGATATTAATACTTACTTACTTACGCTGTAAGCACTAAGTGATCCTTATTCTTCAACGGTTGAACGGCTGTTGTTCGCTCTTTACAGTCGGTCATAACGGCTAAAACTTGTATTTTAACAATAACATCATGTATTGTAGTTATTACAAATAATTGAGGTAGCCAAGCGTCCGCTTTCAGATCATAAACCGAATACCCCAAGCGGTTTGATTTTTGGCACTAATTTCTGTTAGTGCCAATGTTCCCTTAGTACACACAGAAACCAGATGGAACTACAAAGACATATCAAATTAATCGTTACGTTCAGATAAGTTTTGTTTAACAATATCTGATTTTTTTTGCGCATAAAAATCGACATGGAATTCGGTATCTTCTGTTAAAAATTCAACTTTATGCCAATATTCAGGTGGTGATATAGCTGTTTGCCCATCTTCAATGATAATTTCTTGCTCGACTTCACCACGACGTTCAGCAAAACCAAAAAACTTTAATTGGCCTTTTGTGACACAAATTTTCCCGTAAACACCAGCTTTGGTATTGTGTAAATGTAAAAACATTTTTGGGATATTAGTTTTAGTAAAACATGGTGTGGATTTGTAATTAATAAAATCGTCTGGAATAGATGGCATGATTTTCCTTTAAAATTTAAGTAATTGTTATTGAGTATTTTACTCACAGAATTAGTCATTAGTTCAATA
The DNA here is from genome assembly GCF_000378625.1 of Colwellia piezophila ATCC BAA-637. Lineage (GTDB taxonomy): Bacteria > Pseudomonadota > Gammaproteobacteria > Enterobacterales > Alteromonadaceae > Colwellia > Colwellia piezophila. The sequence goes on from NZ_KB905162.1 coordinate 20,411, forward strand.
GAATTCAGAAACTGAGTTAACTTGAACAACATTAGTCCACTGTGAACTACCCCCTCACTTCGCTTTGATAAGCTTTTTTATCGGCCCTACCTAATCTAGGTAAAGTGTATTTTGTTTTTCAAAAAAACTCAACTCTCATTCAGATGTCCCTGTATAGGTCGTATTTCCAATTAACGCAAAATAATTTATGGGGCTGAAGCCAGATGAAATATAATACTTATGCCGGCTATCTCTGGACACTTTTAGAACAATATTGAAGCAGTTCTAACTACAATTTTAAGATTGTTTTGTGGCATTAATGATCGTGTTATATTCATGAGCGAATGACTCTTTATGGCACTTTAAAGTCACGCCACTACAATTCGTGAACGACCGCTTTGGGGCTTAGCTGACATGCCTTAGTGGTGGTTATTTAGGTCAACTGGTCGCTAATAGAGGCTAATTACAGTAAAAATAAAAAAAGGAAGATCCTAGCTATCTATAATTTTAAGGAGGTAACACTGTGCGAGGAATTCCTATTTTTGAAAAATAACCCCCAAGGGATTTAAGCATTAACAAGCTGTTTACCAATTTCTGCTAACAATTCATATGAATGTAATCTGGCGCTTTGACTAAAGATACCGGCATTCACTATCAATTCATCGGCTTGAGTTCTCTTAATAAAGTGTTGAAGTTTCTCTTTCACGGTTGCCGAGTCACCTACAAAAGCACAACTTAACATGCTTTCAACTTGTGCTTTTTCCATGGGATTCCAACAGTCTTCAATATTTTCAATCGGTGGTAATAACTTACCACGTTGATTTCTAATCATGCTTAAAAAGCGCTGCTGCATGCTGGTGAATAAATATTCAGCCTCTTCATTGGTATCTGCAATAATCACAGAAATACATGCCATAGCGTAAGGTTGTTTTAATTGGCTCGATGGTTTAAATAACTGGCGGTATTTTTCAAAAGCTTGATCCAGTGATGCTGGAGCAAAGTGTGAAGCAAACGCATAAGGTAAGCCAAGTTCAGCCGCCAATTGTGCACCAAACAAGCTAGAACCTAACATCCAAAGGGGTACATTTAAGTCTCCTCCTGGCACTGCTTGAACGGCCTGATCTTCTTTTACGGGTTCAAAATATCCTTGTAGTTCTTGTACATCTTGTGGGAATTGGTCGGAAGCCCTTGGATCGCTACGTAAAGCTCGCCATGTTAATTGGTCGGTTCCAGGCGCTCTGCCTAAACCGAGATCAATTCTATTAGGATATAAAGACTCTAATGTACCAAACTGCTCAGCAATGATTAAAGGAGAATGGTTCGGCAGCATAATTCCTCCAGCGCCAATTCTAATCTTTTTAGTCCCTGCTGCTAAATAACCAATAACCACAGATGTTGCAGCGCTAGCAATACCAACCATATTATGATGTTCTGCCACCCAATATCGCATGTAACCTAAACCATCAGCGAGTTGCGCTAATTCGAGAGATTCGGTTAGTGCATCTGCGGGTGTTTTATTAATTTTTACAGGGACTAAATCAAGAACAGATAAAGGGAACATAGGATTTAATAATTTAATAAATAGATAAATGGAGATTAAAGACTCTAATGTTTTTGTGCAAGGTAGAAACGACTATTGCCATAAATAAATTAAGGGGCGCTTTTGAGCACAAAGCGGTCTATTTGTGAGACCGTTTCACATTGAATAAAACTTCCGCTAAGTGGTATGAGAAGTCATTACTTTAGTGAAATAAATGGGGCTAAGTTTATTTAAATTATTTGTCGCGGTGGCGGCGACACCCAAAAGAGAAGGGGGGGCTAAACGCACTGCACCTAAATTCAGCCCTTTGGAATCCCCCTGCGCTGCTACATCAAACGTAATCCTACATCCAGCACAATATCTTCTACGTACCAGCCATGAAGGCACATCCATGTGCCACATTACTTTTGCCATCATCAGGACAATAGGCTCCTGCATTGTCTAATAAGCTGCATCCATGCAGCGTCATGATGAATATACGTGAATATTGTGCTTCATTTCGGCGTTTGAAGAAGCAGACTTGGTGCTGGTTGCGAAGACTGCCTCTTTTCATGGACGACATTTATGAATAAAGATCGCACACATTTGTATGTGGTTTACATTTCCCATTAACCCGTAAATTCGGTAGCTGCAAGGAGCAGGGGCGAGTGTAAGTTTTTTATATTAACTTATTGGTGAATATCTTAGATGATTTCTATATTCTACTACTGATAGTGAGTTCAGTATAAAGAGTATAAGAGCTGTTTTTCTGCGGGAATATTATTCATAATAAGCTCAATGTTTTATAAGCTGGCTCTACCATCTTTTGTGACCGTAAGTCATTAAGTTTAGTCGTGCTAAAGTAAGAAAACTAAAAATTATTTGGATGTGCATTATGTGGAGATTGTTTTTTTTATTAGTGTTATTTACTTCTGTTAGCTTAAATGTTTATTTGTTTATGAAATTAAATATCCATGCTATTGAAAATACTCTTCCACAGAGTAGCTTTCATCAAGATAATGTTATTAAAACAACAATAGTTTCAAAAAAAAATGTTGTTAATAATGCCGCTGAATTACAGGAATATAAACAAAATTTACCTGATGAAATTAAACAAGCACTCATTCAACAAGATTATTATTTAGCTAGTTTTTTAATTAATGGTTTAGCCGATAAAAATGAATTAGCGCAGTTAATAGTAATATGGTTACAAAATTCTACGGCGTTATTAGCTGCTCAGAAGTTTGTGTCCCTTGATAATTCAATAAGTGCCTATTTAGAATTTAACGCGGATGATCAACGTTTTCTCTATTTACAAGTGGAGTCTGAACTAGCACAAGGGCAGTTATTAGTAGCTATCAAACATGCGTATGATATTCAATATCATGTGTTCACTGAAGCGAAAAAAGTTAATGTTATTAATGCTGCTAGAGAGCTAGTGCAAGAAGCTATAGCGCCGCTAATTAAGAATAATTTGTGGCTAGAGCTGAAAGAGTTAGTTGTTGAAATTAGTCTATATGACCAAGAATACCTTTACTTACAATGGGTGTTTTCCCAAGCACAATATCAGCTAGGTGAGCTTGAACTTGCACGTAATTCGCTTGAACCTTTATTGATGGAGCCTAATTTCAAAGTAAAAGCGCAAGCCTTGTATAAAAAAATTGAATTATCATTACAAAAAACAGAAAGTATTGCTTTAAGTCGTCAAGGAGCGCACTTTATTGTGCAGGCGACCATTAACAATAACTTTAATGTTGCTTTAATGTTAGATACGGGGGCAAGCATCTCTTTATTATCTGAACAGGCCTTTGAACAATTAAACCAGTATTCAGAAGTAGTTTATGTAAAAGACTTAAGACTAAATACTGCTGGTGGCCAAGTGACAGCAAGTCTCTATCAAGTGGCGGAATTTGATTTGCAAGGTTATGTCTTACGACCATTTGTTTTTGCCGTAAGTCCTTTTATGAGTGAAGGAAGTGATGGTTTGTTAGGTATGAATTATTTGTCTTCTTTTGATTTTCATATTGACCAAACGAATAATTTACTGATCTTAAAAAACAAATAATCTGAATAAAATAATTGGGCTCTGTGTAAATTTAAATATTTTGTCGTGGTGGCGACGACACCCAAAAGAGAAAGGGGGCTAACGCACTATTCCTAAGATAAGCCCTTTGGAATCCCCCGGAGCTGCTACATCAAACGTCAGCTTACACTCAGCACGATATCTTCGACGTAACAGCAATGATGGCGAAGACTGCCGCTTTTCATGAACGACTAAACTTCAATTTTCGAAGCAAGAACTTATCAGGCCACCCATAATAACTTTTGAGCTTATTTCGAGTGATATTTAGCATGTGTTATTACTATATCCTAGCGTGTTTTATAAGCGAGTGTCCTTGTTTACTTCTAGACCGTAGAAACAAAACAAATAAGTACCCAATGAATTATAAACGTATGTGTTAAATCCTTAAGTTAATGACATTGATAGGCAGTTATCAGACAATCAAGTAGGAGTTTTTCTAGGTGTTTGTCTAACTTCTGAGTAGCGGATTACTTGTTAGCCGCGTAATAAAAATCAAAGTATTTTCTATGATCTACGCCCGCTAAGTTAGAGCTGATTTTATTCGGGTGTTTATAGTCTTTCCAGTTAGCTACATTGCGACCGACATTAAGTTTAGGGAAATCTATACTTCCCTCCTCTTCCATTTCTAAAAACTGTTTCATTTTCAGTAAACTACCTTGCTCACTTATATCTATCGTCAATAAGTTATCTCTCCCTTCAAAATACGAATAAACCATTTGCTGATGACGCTCATAGCAATCGCTTAATTCATGATAGTTTAAAGGCAATTCGACAGAGAATGTATCATGAAAACAGCGTTTTAAAATGGGATTAAATCGCCCCGTTTTCGGTTCTAAATGAGGCGCCATCTTTTCAAGTAACATGGTAATCGAAGGGAGCCATTTATCCATGCCCCTTGTTAAGTAGATAAATTTAGCCTTGGGAAATAAACCATCTAACTGTTGATAATCGCTAAAACAGGGGGAATCAGATATCGCATCCGCCACTTCAAACGTACGCTTGGTAAACGCGGTATGAGCTACAGCTAAGCCTAGTTCTAATAGTGCAACACTAATACTGGTAGTGCCCGTTCTAGGCAAGCCAATAATAAATATTTTAGACATCTGATACTACTCGTATTTAAAAAGTCGCCATTATAATCGCATGTACTCAATAGGTAGAGCTAAATATCAAAGAATAGGTAATACACAAGCATCATGCCGATAAGTTAAGCATAAAAGAGCTGCAAAACCCATCTCAGCGTTGAAAGTTTAATTTTGATCAGAAGTAGTAATGGGTGGCATATTAAGTATTAGAGATGATTCGCCTTTGTTGTTTTTATCATTACGACTTAGTTATTCATGGTTTAACAATTAATAGCAGTCCGAGTCATATTTATCATATGACTTTAATCGCTAGATTATTACTTGAAATAAGGTAGTCAAACGATAATTTATAACCATTGCAATATCTATATGCAAGGCTTATAAATATAGATTCATAATTAGTTGATTTTTAATCTTTCAACTAAAAAGTCTACTGCCACTTTTACTTTTGGTACTAAGTAGCGCTGTTTTTGATATAACAAATAAACGGCCATATCAGAATTTTGAGTTATAGCTAACTCATGCTCAAACTTAAGTTCTTGCAACTTCCCTGACTCAAGATATGAAGCTAATGCCCATCGAGTTGACATTAAAATGCCTTCACCGTTACAGGCTTTTTTTGCCAGCCATGAGCCGCTATTTGAAATTGCTACCGCTGGCCCTGAGACATCATGCCATTGACCGTTCATCTTACATAACCAAGGCGTTGGCCCTGCTGGCGCTTTAAAATAAAGGCCATTATGTTCCTTTAAGTCCATGGCATTGTTAGGCACTCCGTGTTGCTCTAAATAACTTGGTGAAGCGACAGGAATGAAACCATTGTCCATTAGTCTTATCGCTAACACTCGTTCATTTGGAGCGTAACCACCCCGTATAGCAATATCGACATCGTCACGCCCGAGTGTTGATAACTCGTCACTCAAACTGACATCTAATACAATTTCAGGGTATAACGCGCTGAATTCATCTAGCAAAGGCAGCAATATCTTGTCACCAAAACCTACCATCGAACTTATACATAAACGCCCCATTGGCGTTGTTTGGTAACACCGAACAGTTTCATTGCTTTGCTCTAGTTTATTCAATATTTGCTGTACATCGTTATAATAAATTTGTCCCACTTCTGTTAGTTTAACGATTCGGGTCGAACGCTTTAACAACGTCGCTCCCAAACTCTTTTCTAAATCAGCAACTCGTCTCGACAGCGATGATGGCGGCACATTAAAAGTACGCGCAGCTTTGGTAAAGCTACCCGTTTCGACTACTTTACTGAAATATCGTATTGCACGTAGTTGATCCAACTAACTTCCCCGGTAAATGAATATCTGAGTATTTTTGCTTTATTATTGTCTTAAAAGCAATAGTGATTCGCATTTCCCCCTATATATAACCGAATTAAAACAAGTAATAATGCGTTTAACTTAAACATTGCAACTTTGACCTTGTTGCAGCCTGATAAATACAGGTGCTTTAATTGCATTTTTTCGGCAATTAAATACAACCTTCACGTTAATGATGGAAAACTGACTTATGATTACTTTGCACGGTTTTGCCGCTAGCAACTATTACAACCTAGTGAAACATGTACTGCTATACAAAGAACTGCCATTCGAAGAAAACCTTATTTACGGTGGTAGTGACGAGTTATTGACCATTAGTCCGGCTGGTAAAGTACCTGTTATCACAACAGCTGAAGGCCTTAATATTTCAGAGTCGAGTGTCATTTGTGACTTTATCGAAGAGACTTATCCTGCAACTCCGCTATACCCTGAAAATGCTGGAGAACGTGCTGTTGTCCGTCAAATTATGAAAATAGCAGAGCTTTATTTTGAGCTGCCAAGCAGACGACTTATACCTTATGCATTTTCAGGTACTACAGTTCCTGAATCGGTTGCAGCTGAAGTACGCCAAGTATTAAACCGTGGAATTACCGCCTTAAGTCGCTTGTGTCAGTTTTCACCTTGGGTTGCAGGTGAACAATTCACGATGGCTGACATCTACGTTTATTACGTCAACACCATTGTCAGCTCTTTTGCCTCTAGCCAACTTGACTGGGATGTACTTGCAGAGGTACCAGGAATGAAAGAGTGGAACAATTCAATGAGTCAATCTGCCATTAGCCAAACCGTGGAGGCTGATCGTCTGGCAAACATGCCCGAGTTTATCCAAAAGGTGAAAGCTCAGATTCAAGCAGCGAATGCTGGGTAGCACTTAGCTATAAAAACAACCAAACCTAAAACTATTATTACCAATAAAGTACGGCCAATACAATAAAGTGATTGGTTCGACAAATTTAATTATTTGCAGGAGAAAAAACCTATGACAGATACAAATATCCAACTAATTTCAACAATCAGCGAAGACAATAAATTAACACTTGCTTTACAAGACATCGAAATGCCACAACCTAGTGCCGATGAAGTTGTTATTCGCATTGAAGCTGCACCATTAAACCCCTCTGATTTAGGGGTTATGTTCAGCGCAGCTGATATGACAACAGCGACACAATCAGGCACTGAACAAAACCCAGCCATTATCGCTGATGTTCCAGCTAAGTTTATGCCCGCGGTTAAAACACGTGTTGGTAAAGCAATCCCTGTTGGTAATGAAGGTGCTGGTACCGTTGTAGCAGCTGGCTCATCGCCTGCGGCACAAGCATTAATGGGTAAGACCGTTGCCGTGATTGGCGGGGGAACTTATCGTCAATATATATGTGCCAATGTACAAAGCTGTTTAGAATTAAAAGAAGGTACAACGGCTAAAGAAGGTGCTTCTTCTTTTGTTAATCCGCTTACTGCATTAGCTATGGTTGAAACAATGCGTGCTGAAGGTCATAAAGCCATCATTCATGCGGCGGCAGCGTCTAACCTTGGACAAATGTTAAACCGTATTTGTATTGCCGATGGCGTTGATTTAATTAACATTGTACGTAAAGAAGAACAAGAAACTCTGTTACGTGATATGGGCGCAAAATATGTTGTTAATTCAAGTAGTGATAACTTCCTTGCTGAATTAACAGCGGCGATTATTGAAACTGGTGCAACTATTGCGTTTGACCCAATTGGTGGTGGTCAATTAACAAGTGACATTCTGAACTGTATGGAAGTTGCTGCGGCTCGTGATATGAAAGAATACAGTCTTTATGGCTCTGACACTTTCAAACAAGTTTACATTTATGGCGCATTAAATCGTGGCCCTATTACGCTAAATCGTAACTTCGGTTTTGCTTGGGGTGTTAATGGATTCTTATTATTCAATATACTAGGTAAACTAGGTACTAAAACTGTAATTGCGATGCGTAAACGTGTTGCAGATGAAATCACCACAACATTTGCTAGCCACTACACACATGAAGTGTCATTGGCAGAGGTATTACAATTACAATCGATAGCGGCTTATTCTACACAAGCTACAGGTGAGAAGTACTTAATTACACCTCAAAAATAATTAGTTCTTACTGATTTAATAAAAAGCAGATGACATTATTGGATTCTGCTTTTTTATTTAGTTGCTCGTAATAGAAAACAATAAGCTATATTTCAAACTTTATTGTTAAACAGGTACCTGACACAACAAACAGAGACCCCCACCATAATTTGTACTTGTTACTTAATCTGCTACTTAATCTGCTACTTAATCTGCCACCCATAATAACTTGTACATATTTCCATCAATAAACTAGGCTTAATTTACTTTCATTAAGTCTAGTGATTATTATGCCTAAGCCTCGCTCGCAACAGATCAGTTTGTTAGATACACCGTATTATCATATTTGCAGTCGCACGGTGAGAAAAGCATTTTTGTGCGGTGTTGATAAAGAGTCAGGCATTAGTTATGAGCACAGACGTATCTGGATTGAAAAGCGTATTATTCAATTATCACAGGTGTTTTCTATCGACATTTGTGCACATGCAGTGATGCATAATCACTTACATCTCGTATTGCATGTTGATATAGATAAAGTTAAAAACTGGTCAACAAGCGAGGTACTTGAGCGTTGGCATAAGCTATTCAAAGGCACTTTACTTACTCAAAAGTATGCAAAGAAGCAGCCGCTTGATAAGTTTCAAATAGCGATGGTTGAAAACACTGCTGACATTTATAAACAAAGGTTAATAGATATTAGCTGGTTTATGCGTTCATTGAATGAGCCGATAGCCAGACAAGCAAACCGCGAGGATAACTGCACAGGGCACTTTTGGGAGGGGCGCTTTAAATCTCAAGCTCTGCTCGATGAAGGCGCTTTATTGTCGTGTATGGCTTATGTAGATTTAAACCCAGTACGAGCCGGTATTGCCTCTACGCCAGAGCAATCTCATTTCACAAGTATTCAACTACGTATAAAATCAGCGATAAAAGGTGAGCAACCCACAGCTTTACTACCATTCACAGGTAATGAACACCAACAAAAAAATAAGGGTATTCGATTTAGTTTACAAGACTACTTAACCCTAGTGGATGAGACCGGTCGTATTATTCGTGCTGATAAAAGAGGCGCGATTAGCCATAAGTCTGAGCGTATTTTAGCAAGGTTACACATTAATGAAGAAAGCTGGTTAAAGCTGACCACAGACTTTGAATGTATTTTCACTGGCGCGGTAGGTACAGCAGAGCACTTAAGTGAATTTACCGAGCATGTTGGCTTGCAGCGAACCCATGGTATCGTTAATGCTCAAGCCTGCTTGAATAGCGCGTAACCACCAACACAATCACGAATAAACAGACCTTCTTTGTTATTTTTAAATGGCGGCTTTAACTCGCCTAAATTTTATATTTTGACTGTTTTAGTGTGTTAAGCCAACGGTTGATAACTATTCCCTAATAATTATCCGCTTTTAGCTGTGACAGATTTCAACCTAGTCTGTTTTTATTATCTGTATTTATAGTTATTTATTATGGCTGGCAGAGTGAAATCCTTTATTAGCTACCGCACTGGTAAGTGCACTGTTATCAACTTCAGCGACTGTGACTGCGGCACAAACAGAAATAAGCTTATACCCAGAGCATCATGCACCTGCAAACATGAATATGTATGATGAAGCACTGCATCGCAGAGCAACTGAAGTTGCTATTTGGGCAACACCACTAATGAACTATAAAGCAATGTATGATTCATTACATGATGTGGTGGGTATGCAGATGAATGACATTGTTTATCACTCTAAAATTCAAGACTGGAAACGAGCATTACCAACACCAAGTTCAGTAACCCCTTATGGTAACTTATATTGGGATTTAACTGATGGCCCTATTGTTGTTGAAATCCCCCCCACTTCAGCGCAAGGTGTCGGTTTATTTGGTACCTTATTGGACTCTTGGCATAGACCGCTTACTGACTATGGTGTAAATACCGGTGAAGACGGTGGCAGAGGTGCTAAATACTTAATCGTACCAGAGCATTATCAAGGTCAGTTGCCAAATGGCGGTGGTTATCATGTTATTAAACAAAAAAACAACCTAGGTTGGACTTTAATTCGTGCAATTATCAAAGATAAGAGCGAAGCCTCTTTACAAAAAGCAGTCGCACAATTTAGAAAAATTAAAGTGTACCCTTATGCCGAGCGTAATCACCCTAAACCAAATAACTATATTGATTTAGTCGATAAAAAAATTGATGGGATCGTGAAATATACACCTGATTACTTTAGTAAATTACACGAAATACTTAGCCAAGATATTATTGAACAAAAAGATATGGCGATGCTGGGTATGTTACAAGCAATGGATATTAAAATTGGAGCTCCTTATACCACTAACGCCAAACGAGATGCAATTTTTGATGATGCGCTAAAAGATGCCCATGAGTATATGGTCTCTCGTTATCATGGCCAAGAAATGATCCCTGTTTACTATAAAGATAAAAAATGGGGTCCGATAGTACCACCATCATATTATACCCATCGTTTTGATTGGGATTATGCAAGTCACTTAGATTACGATCGTCGTGGCGCATTCTCCTATGCAACTTTTTCAAGTGTGAAAAACTATGGCCCAGGTAACTTCTTTTTAGATACGTCAATGGATAGCGATGGTCAGTGGTTAGAAGGTGAGCATAATTACAAACTAACCGTACCGGCAAATGTACCTGTTAAACAGTTTTGGGCAGTCACCGCTTATGATATGGAAACGGCTGCATTTATTGAAGATATGCCACGCCAGGGATTAGGGTCAACCACGACCAGTTTAGTGACAAATTCAGATGGCACCGTTGATATGTACATAGGGCCAAAAGCCCCTAAAGGAAAAGAGGCTAACTGGATCCCAACTAAGGCTGGTAGAAAATTCTTCCTGTTATTCCGTTTCTATGGCAATGAAAAAGAAGTCTTTACTAAAGAGTGGCAATTAAATGATGTTGAAAAATTAAATTAAATTAAATTTTAGCTCATAAAAAAACAGAAAAAGGCGCCCATTGAAAATATGAACGCCTTTTTTATTAAATTTTAATTACCTAATCAAACATATTTATTTAAAAAAATTATTTAACCATAGTAGTTATATATAGGAAGATAAATCGCGATAGATGCAGCAACACAATAACTTATCAGGCCACCCATATTAACTTCTTTATTGTCGTGTATGGCTTATGTTGATTTAAACCCAGTACGAGCCAGTATTGCCTCTACGCCAGAGCAATCTCATTTCACAAGTATTCAATTACGCATAAACGCGGCGATAAAAGGTGAACAGCCTACTGCGCTATTACCTTTTGTGGGTAATGAACATCAATAAAAACGTACAACAGGTATTGTGTTTAGCTTAAAAGATTACCTAACGCTCGTTGATGAAACAGGTCTTGTCATCCGTGATGATAAACGTGGCGCTATCAATGGTAAAACTGTAAATATTCTAGCTCGTCATCACATCAGAATAATTATCATGGGTGGCATACTAAGTATGGTACTGATTCACAACAATAAAATTTACAGATTCATTAGCTTACTAACCGGTTAGCTTTGAGCATTGAGTGGCATCTATGTTATTTTTCAAAAGTTTTGCCATATCACCTCTAATTTTCCAAAATTTAGGTGGGATATAATTTGTAGTAAATGCAATAGCAGCTTTACATTCTGGAATAACCAACAAGTATGCTGTAGATGCTTTATCAGTTACTCCTCCATGATGTAATACTATCCAAGATTGCTCATTGCTTTTAAGCTTAATACTCCCAACTCTCCAACCAAGTGAGTATTTATCAGAGTTAACTTCACCATTTCTTAGTTTTGTTGGAGTATAAAGAGCCTGTCTCGCATTAGCTGATAAATAAGTGTCACTATAAGTCGCTTCAGACATTTTTACTAAATCCGTAGGGGTTGAAATAAAGCCGCCACCACCAAACAAAAAACTCCGATCTCTCTTTTTTGTTGAAGCTACATATTTACCATCACCTTTATATTCAGCATAGTAAGTTGCTTCATATTTTTTACCCGCAAATGAAGTATCTAGTTCAGTGCTGTCCATTTCAAACGGTGACCATAATGAAGTCTTTAGAAAGTCTACATAATTCATATTTGCCGCTTTCTCGATAACAGCAGATAACAATATATATCCGTTAGATGAGTATTTATATTGCGTGCCTGGTTGAAATAACAAAGGTTGTGATTCAAAAACATAGAATGAATCAAATGGACTTTTATGATCTTTAGGATGTTTAAACTCGGCAACATCACGTTCAGCCGTATCATGTGGAATTCCAGCTATATGTGCAGCTAATTCTTTAACACTGAAAAGACTAGTGTATTCGGGATGCTTCACATAAGAACTAACAGGAGACTCTAAATTGATTTTATCAGAATCAACCAGTTTAGCTAAAGCAATTCCTGTCATAGGTTTAGCTAAACTACCAACCGAGTATTTTGTTTTATTAGTAGCTATCTGTTTTTTTTCAACATCTGAAAAACCAATTGCCTCCGAAAAAACAATATTACCTCCGATCACAATAGCAACAGATAAAGACGGTAAATTGTATTGTTCTTTTATTTCTTTCATAACTTCTAAAGTCTCTGACTTAAGAATATCTTGCCCTAGTACAGGATTAAACGATGAAGAAATAGCTAAAGCCGCACATAAAGTGTACTTGTTAATACCTAGTTTCATTCTACTTTCCTTAAAGCTAACAGTTTATTATGGATATGCCTCAATAATGTACGCACCATAACCTATAACTTCATATTAAATATTAGTTAACAGCGCCAATTATTATTACCTACTAATTAATTAGTTTTAAGTACTATACCGAGTGCTTATTTTTTGTCAACTAATTAATTAGTTTTTAGGTTTGTTGTTTTATCTGTTTGTTTTTATTGCTTTTTATTTCTACGTTAAGCTACATGCTCTTAATGACAAGTCGATACTTATTTTGGGACATACATCAAGTGATGAATCATTCTTAACTTATCAAGAACTTATCAGGCCACCCATAATAACTAGTGAATATTTTCATCAATAAACTAGGCTTGATTGACCTTTTTTAAGTTTGGTGATTGTTATGCCTAAGCCTCGTTCACAACAAATTAGTTTAGTGGATACGCCGTATTATCATATTTGCAGCCGTACGGTACGAAAGGCTTTTTTGTGTGGGGTAGATAAGGAAGCAGGTATTAGTTTTGAACATAGGCGTACTTGGATTGAAAAGCGTATTCTTCAATTATTTCAGGTGTTTTCTATCGACATTTGTGCACATGCAGTGATGCATAATCACTTACATCTCGTATTGCATGTTGATAGAGATAAAGTTAAAAACTGGTCAACAGGCGAGATGCTTGAGCGTTGGCATAAGCTATTCAAAGGCACTTTACTTACTCAAAAGTATGCAAAGAAGCAGCCGCTTGATAAGTTTCAAATAGCGATGGTTGAAAACACTGCTGACATTTATAAACAACGATTAATGGATATTAGCTGGTTTATACGTCCATTTTCGATACTCAAGGTTAACTAAGGTACTTGCGAATAAATTCTCATTTCAACTCAAAAAAACATTAGTTCATCTCAAATATATTCGTTTAAAACGAATTCTTTGCTATAACAAATTGAAGTTCATCAATGGCTATAACTTGATGATTAAAGAATAATTCTATTAAAATCATGGGAAATAATTCGTTGATTTCAAAATAAAGGTAAATTATGAAGTATATTTATATTCCAACTATTCTGCTGTTTTTTATTCTAGCTTTCAGTAGCAAAAGTTATGGTCAAAATGAATTTCCAGTCTTGGAAGGCCCCTATTTGGGACAAAATCCACCCCACTTAATTCCTTACGTTTTTGCGCCGGGTATTATTTCAATCAATGGCAGACATGAAGTCGGTATTTCGTTTTCCCCTGGTTTAGATGAAATATATTTTACAGCCAGTAGAGAAGACGAAGATCAACTTATCTATTTTTCAAAAGTCGAAGACAAAAAATGGATACCGATTCAAAGAGCAAAATTTACCAACGAAACTCATGAAATGCACCCATTTGTGAGCCATGATGGTAAACGACTTTATTTTACAGCGGTTAACTCAGACTTTACCTCTGACAAAATTTGGTATGTAAACCGCCTAGAGAACTCATGGGGCAAGGCAATAAAACTTGATTCACCTATAAATGACGATAATGTTTTCTATCCGATCGAAGCTAAAAACGGCGATCTTTATTATTTTAGTTTATCAACATGGAAAACGTATTATGCGCCTAATGTCAATGGTAGTTTCCCCAAAGTAAAGGAAGTTGAAATTGGTAAATTTGGCATACACGCCGCTATTTCCCCATCTCAAGATTATATAGTAGTAAACGCTCGAAACAAGGAAGATGACAGTAGAAAAGACAGCGAAATTTATGTCTATTTTAAGAAGAATGATGGCACGTGGACAAAGCCAATTAACCTTGGCGATACAGTAAATTCTAACTTTCATGAAAGAGTTCCGAGCATCACCCCTGATGGCAAGTATTTATTCTTTAGCCGATATAACGAAGAAGGCGAAGTATCAAATTTGTATTGGGTGAGCACAGAAGTTATTGAGAATGTAAGACCAAAATTGTGATGCATTAATCCTTGAATATGAGTGTATGCGTTGAAGAAGGCGCGCCAATTCAAAAAAATGAATTTATTGGGCCCCCTTAGCGAGTGAAAGGTTTCAGTATATGGGATTATATCACGAGTGATATGGGTCAAAATATAACAAAAATATGCACTCCGATTGCTGAAGCTTTGGCTGTAAAGTGCCAAACCTTCAGCACCTGGTGATTTAGGCGTTATTGATACAATAATCTAATCCAACCTGTCCAATTAGCAATAAAAGCTAATGTCTCCTTTGTGGCTTGAGTTCAAATGGTGAATGAGTTAGTGATATAAATTTTCGAACTGGGTATTAGCAACAATGTTTACCTTAGTTTTATTTACCAATAGCAGGTAAAATAGATATTTTTTTAGTAAACTGGCTTAGTGCATTAAGAATTCATTTTAAATACTTTTATAGCTCAATAATTACAGATAACTAGACTAAACAATGCAGAAACATTTACAGACACTGATTAATTTATTGACTAAAAATGACCTGAAAGCTTTGCTTCAACATTACTTAGATTCAAATGGATCTGAGAACATCGTTCAGTTAGGTTTTATGTTTCAACAAGGACAAATAAAATCATTTGATTTTTATCAACAGCTAGCAACTAGTTTTATAGAAAATAAAGGCTTTTCCATTGGACTTATCCCAAAAATCAAAACTAACAATACCTTAAATTTTTTCACCCCCGCATTACAAATAGAAGGGAACTTCAGTAAAATAGACCACCAGAAGTGTAATGTTTTACATTATTTATTTACCAACAATCAATCAGTCAGTAGCATCCATCCGCCATTTAACTATGTACGATCTATGATGTTATTTGGAAGTAATGAAGCATTACGCGAAGGTCTATGCCAACGTAACCAACAAAATTTAACCCCTATTGAAGCTTATTTATTTGCTAATAAAAACTTAACACCTTTAGCTAATCATGAACTTACTGCTTTTCTTGCACTAATAGAAATTGAACGTAAGCAACAAGAAGTAGATAAGGCTAACTACTCCTTTGTCATTCAAGAAGTGAGTCAATTATGTCGAAGTCAGGCTCAATTAACTAATTACGACCTACAGCGCATTATGCTCATCGCCACTTACTACATGATATCTATTAAACAGGTCTTCAGTGACATGCCGTAAATACAGAGTGTAGCAAAGTAAAACGGCGTATTTACGGTCAATGTTAATGCGATTGTTAGCTGGTTTTCTCGTTATTTTACTTTCTCTATATCAGGCATCTTCCAGCTCTTGTTGAAGAGTGCTTGTTCAGGACCATAAAATCGAAACCACGGAAACCAGCCTTTCCCTTTTGGAATTTTAATCAAGTTCGACGCCATACCGGGCGGAGCTGTTTGGCCCATGTATAAATCCACTGAACCATCTGTATTTATTTGAAGACTCTCCGTTAATGAGTCAAGTGAAGGGCGATTCATATTAAGAAATAGTCCTGATGTTTTACTATTATATACAGTCAATGACCAAAATTGACTTACAGGTACATTTGCAGGGACATGCAAATGATAGTTATTGCTACCATCTAGAAGCTGACTATTGCCATCAAAAAACGTTCCCAAATAAAAGCTGCCCGCTCCAAGTTTTGCCGGTGGTACAAAGAAAGTAGAAAAAGCTATACCTCGTCCATCAACATCAAAATAGTTGGGGACTTCCCACTTGAATCCTGTCTCAGGAGCAATCGAATTTATGGGGATTTTCCACTGGCTGTTGGGCCACCAATCTGTGACAAAACCCGGGA
This sequence comes from Colwellia piezophila ATCC BAA-637, assembly GCF_000378625.1. Classification (GTDB taxonomy): domain Bacteria; phylum Pseudomonadota; class Gammaproteobacteria; order Enterobacterales; family Alteromonadaceae; genus Colwellia; species Colwellia piezophila. The sequence goes on from NZ_KB905162.1 coordinate 36,874, forward strand.
GTTGAGACAGCAACCATTGCTCTGCTTCCTTTGCCGCCAACCTAAGTTGTTCAATAGTCGCTTCATCTGGATCAAATTTTTCACCCTTTTTTATACCAAGTTGAAGTAGCATTCCCATCATTTGGCGATCTTTTGGTTGAACCGGTTCTTCATTCAATAGGCGTGCGAGATTAATGTAAAGGCTCTCATCGTATTTCACTAAACCACTATATAAAGTGCCCGTCATATCTATGAAGCGCTGTATTGGAGGATTGTTTGCTTTTGATAAAGGATAAATTTTAATCTTCTTCACCAGCTCATTACCGATATTCACATTCTTATCTGAGTTGCTTGCCAAGATAGAGCGAGCAGCAATAAAACTGTTATAAGTCTTGGGACGAACAGGTATATAGCCCGATGGTATTTCTTCCGTGTAACCAGGTGGTAACACTAAGTACTTTTCCGATTTACCTTCTACGCCAATGTCAGTAAGTGGTACTTGCCATGCATCCGATATGGTGCCTAAGAATCGGCTGCCATTCGCCGCAGCTGGAAGATTTAACACAATCGGCCCCGACTCCTTTGTATTAATAAAAGAGTAGAGGTAACGCACACTAGTGTTGGGGGTGAGTGATTGGTTCATCCAGTCATTGTTTTTAGGCCACCAGATAATGTCCCCATAATTTGCCTTACCGTCACGGAAATAAGCTTGTCGTAAAGCATCTTCGCTTATGATAGGTAAGCCCCAAATAGCGGCATCTACAGCGCGGCGCTCTACCATTCGACGTTGAAGCTCCTCAGAAGAAAAGGATTGTGCGAATGCATTTGTTAACAATACCGCACTCGCTATTAATGTGAGTATGAGAGTGGTTGCCTTTTTCATATTTTATATCTCGTTTATTTTGATAAATTGAGAACTTGGGTGTTTAGCTAACGCCTGCTTCACTAATAAAGCAGACGTTAGCATCGAGAGTTTTCGCTAAAAATCTGATATTGGTGGGAGAATTTCAACTACTATCTTTTGTTGTAATAGTGGTTCTAACTACCCATCACTATTTCAAGGATAGCTGACCATTACATTTAGCATTACTACTAAATATCAGAGTATTTAATTGACTCTGTACTATTTGATTTTTTGTTACAGTGATTGATATCAATAAAATTGGCGTTAACAGGGAAGTTTTCTAGGCATTTTAAGTTAGCTTTGATACATGTAAATGTTGGTACTTAAAATTAAACACTTACGAAATGGATAGTATGAGAGATCATTATTTTCAATTGGTGGTTAGTAGAATGACTAATAAAGATCAGTAGTCAATTTTGATTAACTTTTCGTAACTGTTACACTAATAAAACTAAATAAACTAGGTGATCAGATATTTATACTTTGTTAAAAAACACACTTTATTTTGTGACTACATTAGTCTTTATTATATTGCTAGCATTAGCTATATCTCCAATTAAAGTGAACATGTCGACTTTATCTCAAGCGGTGAACTCTGTTCAATCAACAACAACAGCAGAAGTTAGTGAGCTTTCTGATAGTCATGGCGTGATAGTTAACGTTAATCAAGCCGTGAATTTTAATCATTTGAACCAATTGTTAGTTGATTATACGTTTGTTTCTTTACTCGTTATATTCTTCATTTTCAAGGTGAATTATCGATACTTTAAATCAAAGATACTACTTCCTCCCTGGTACATTATTTTAAAAAAGACTTCACGCATATCCCTCTCTGGCTGGAAAGTCAGTAACGTTCTGTATAAATCTAAAGGGCTCTATAAATTTTAAACTTATTTTGTATCTTATGTATACCTGTTGATTTTTGTTTGACAGGTTAATTTATTGTATTTGCAAATAAAGGTAATAAAATGAAATTTATTAGAATCAAATTATGGTTAATACTACTTTATTTGAGTGTAGGCATAACTCAAGCTTCCGCGTTTGAAACGGTTAATTCGGATGATGTTTTTACTCAGAAAGATATTAATAAAAGTATCAAGGGTGTTATTGATGTATTGGAAAATCACTACCTTTTTCCTGAAAAATCTAAACTAATCGTTAACAAATTAAAATATAAGCTAGCGTTGAATGAATTCAATCAAATAGATGACTTAGGAGCCTTTATTAACGAGTTAGGCGTACTTATTCGTAATGTAAGTGGTGATAGTTATTTAGATGTTATACAAACAAACCCTCGCGTTATCATTGGTCACTTACCTATTCTTAGTACAAAAAACCACCAGGATGACTTTGGCTTTGAAAAAATAGAAATACTTTCAGGTAATATAGGGTATTTGAAGTTAAATTATTTCTACCAAAATGTAGGCGCTGAATTGAAGGCAGATCAGGCATTTGGCTACTTGTCTGGAACTGATGCTATGATTATTGACTTACGTGATGTCGAAGGTGATTCAATATCTCTTGCACAATATATGATGGGATTTTTTGTCAAACCCAATACAACACTATCTAACGTACTCTACAACAGGCAAGAAAATACTGAAATATTAAAGTCTTCTAAAAAATTAGGCTTTGCTCATTTTAAGCAAGATTACCCTGTTTATATACTTACCTCTGCTTTTGTTTTTGGTACTGGCGAATTTTTTAGCTACACACTAAAGAGTTTAAAAAAAGCCGTTATTGTTGGTGAAAGAACGATGGGCGTTGCGTTGATATCTAAAAAGCATAAAGTAAATGAGTTCATCAGTATTAATATGCCAATCGCCTTTCCTACACATCCTGTAACGAACACTAATTGGGAGCAGGAAGGTGTAGTTCCTGACGTTTATGTTGAGGCTAACCTCAGTTTTGATACAGCATATAAGTTAGCTAAAGAACACTTAGGATTATTTTAGTTGTAATAACCGATGTTAGTCCATCAATTTAGCACGTTAACGACAGCTTTATTAATGAAGCTGACGTTAACGCTTTAGAGCTAGAGGCCGCTTTGTGGTAGCTAATGACCATAGAACAATGAACTCTTGTAAGTTTATCTTCACCAAAAGCTAACGTCAAAAAAGTGCGCATTGCGGAAGTAACATTTCAACATTTTGAGTGTTTATCGAGGTCAACTAAGCACCAGTTAGTTGACTTCAGCATGTAGGCAGTCAACTTAATAATCAATGGCATAGCAGACGTTCCAAAATTGGTTTTGAGACTAATATCATGATTAAAAAATTAAAATACAGTTATAGAACGAGAACAATTTCTATGACTGCTGCAAGCTCATTGCTGCCAGATGTGTATCATCTCAGACCTCTAACTGATGCCATACTGCTGACAGTAACAGTTAAGTTTCTAATGCTCCGTTAGATTATTTCATGGGTGACTGTAAGTTAGATTCAAACTAAGATTGTCTTAATACTGAGTTGATGTTGGCCCATTTTTGACACTCAAAAATTAATTACCTGAAAGTTTTTCATTTACTTCTATAATTGCTATGACTCACCTTTATTTTTATCATTTAATTAGAGCAGGGAATTACGTTATGAGTTCTTTATCAGCATCAACCTCTTCTCGTCCAGACTTAGACTGGAGCCAATTAAAAGAAACTATCATAATGCTTAATTTGGCAGTGACTCAAATTGATCAATCTATGAATGAGGGTAACTCTTCTGTTTCGACTTTATCTACATCATTTACCGGGCTTGCAACAAATTTAAGTGATATTCAGAGCTCTATTGAACAATTAAGTCAAAAAAATGAAAGTAGTGAAAAAATGAAGTTGATTATCCAAGGCTCTACGTCGACTGCTTTGGATAAAGTAAATTCAGCAATAATTGCCTTTCAATTTTACGATAAACTAAACCAAAGATTAGATCATGTTAGTGGCAGTCTTAGCTCTTTAACAGCGCTTATTAGTAACCCCGAAAAATTATATTCACCTTTAGCTTGGCAAGGGTTACAAGAAACTATCCGTAGCAAATATACTATGGAAGAAGAGCGTCGAATGTTTGATAAGGTTATCTCCGGAGTGCCTATTGAAGAAGCATTAATTGAATTTAACCTAGAGATGGCAAACAAGAGTGATTCCGAAGAAGATGAAATCGAGTTATTCTAGATTGAAGCTATTGATTGAAATGTAGCTCTATTTTGCCAAATCCCGTTGCAACTTAAATGTAAAACTGCGCGATTACAGCATCGATGATTAGCTCATACTTGTTGACAACAACTCTCCTTTAAAGGGTAGTGCCTACCACTTTATATTCATGCCAAAGCAATATTGTGACTGTCAGCAATGGTGGCTTAGTTCACATTCAGGTTGAACGACTCATTGGCAAAATCTATCATCAAAATCCTCATCTTTTTATCTATGGGGAACGTCCGCTATCGGGAAACTGCCAGAGTCATGTGATTGTTCAGCTATGTCCGCTCTAGATCAAAACATACAAATATTTTCAGTATCAACTTTCAAATGCTAACTTCAGCTAAGTGGTATGAGAAGTCATTACTTCAGTGAAATAAATGGGGCTAAGTTTATTTCAATGATTTGTCGTGGGGGCGACGACACCCAGAAGAAAGGGGAGACTGCCTCCACTCTTTATCTCTTTGGAATCCCTAGGAGCTACTAAAAAATGTATCCCTCAATTCACTCAAGTGTATTCGACGTTCTTTCAAGTAAAGGCGCTGATGACGAAGACTGCCGCTTTTCATGGACGACTTTAAGTAATAAATAACGCAGGTATTGACTGTAAAAACACAATTGATGATTTATGTTTTCACTGAGTGGGCGCCGCAGGGGTTCCAAGGGGAGGCACGGCGGTACGTCGCCCCTTGGGTGTTGTCGCCACAGCGATGCCAAACAGAGGGTAAAACAACTTCTTATCAATTGATTATACTAAAGGTTGATATCGCCACCACACGTCAAGTCGGCAAGAATACTCAAGCTAAATCGGCATGCCATAGGTAAAAAAATGGCGTTTATATTGGCTATTTTAGCTGTTTTTATACTCAGGCCATAATTGAGTTAATATTATGTTACATGTTGTGAATTTAATACGTTCACTAAGCCATTTTTAATGTGTATATTACTGCAAACTATTGATTAATAATGATCTTAAAGTGTGTATCACAAGGATAATAATGAGAAAAAACAACGTTACTTTAATCGCAACTTTAGTTGCCGCTGTATTAGGTGTTAGTACACTTAGCGGTTGCAATACCACAGAGTCTACAGCTAACACTCAATCAGTATTAGCTAACTCGCTATTAGCCAACCAAACGGTGATTAAAAGTCAAAATGATCAACGTCTTTACCGTTATGTAGAGCTCGATAATGGCTTAAAAGTAATACTCGTTTCTGACAGTAGCGCTGATAAATCTGCTGCATCAATGGATGTACATATAGGTCACATGGCTGATCCTGAAGATCGTGAAGGTCTTGCCCATTTCTTAGAACATATGTTGTTTTTAGGTACTGATAAATACCCTAAAGTGGGTGAATACAATGAATATTTAAAAGCGAATGGCGGTTGGTCAAACGCAGGAACAGGCCAAGAGCATACCAATTATTTTTTCCAAGTAAATCAAGACTCCTTAAAAGAAGCCACCGACCGTTTTGCGCAATTCTTTATCTCGCCTAGTTTAGATAAGCAATACGTAGACCGTGAAAAAAATGCGGTTCACTCTGAATACAGCATGAAGATTAAAGATGATGCTCGCCGTATCAGAGAAGTATTAAAAGATACGCGCAACCCAGCACATCCATCAAGTCAATTCTCGGTAGGTAATTTAGATACCTTAGCGGATCGCGAAAATGATCTACTTATTGATGACTTAAAAGCACTTTATAAAGAGAATTATACTGCCAGTCGTATGTCACTTTCATTAGTGGGCCGTGAAGATCTAGACACATTAGAAAAATGGGCGCGTGAAATGTTTTCAGCGATTCCAAATAATGGTTCAAAGTCTACACCGGTAACGATGAAGCCCTATTTAGCGGAGCAGTTAGGCGTACAAATTAATATAGAGCCAATGAAAGATACACGAAAGCTAACCTTGGCATTTCCTGTTACTAAGTCAACTCAGTATTTTGAAGAGAAGCCACTGAGACTTATCTCGTCTTTACTGGGTCAAGAAGGCAAAGGCAGTTTATATAGCCATCTTAAAAACCAAGGCTTAATCGAATCTTTAGGTACAGGCGCTTATGGTCCTGATGATTTTGACCGCGTTAGCATAACTATGACACTGACACCTAAAGGTCTAGCTGATTATAAACAAGTTACTGAAGCGGTATTTTCTTATTTAGCACTGTTATCAAATGAGAAATACAACCAAGCGTACTTTAAAGAACAAGCCGCTATTTCAAAAAATAGCTTTGATTTTTTAGAAAAACAGGGTGCTGCAGATACGGCTAGTCACCTTTCGCGACAGTTACAGTACTTTTCACCAAAAAATATTTTAAATGAAGGCTATTTGTATAATGACTATTCTCATCAATTAGTGACTGAATATTTGGCGCAGTTAACACCTGAGAATATGCGCTTAGTATTAGTTGCTAAAGGTTTAACAACGGATAAAGTTCAGCCTGAATATAATACGCCTTATTCCATGACTAAAATCAGTTCAGAAGACATTAGTCGTTATCAATCACCTAAAACGATTGATGCCTTTTCGTTGCCTGCGCCTAACCCGTTTATTGCTACTAACCTAACAATGAAGAAAATAGAGTCAGATGTAAACAAGCCAGTGGTTGTTTTTGAAAAATCAGGTTTTACCTTGTGGCACAAGCAAGACACTGAGTTTAAAGTGCCTAAAGCCTCTGTTAACGTACAGATATATTCTGACCAAGCAGGAAAAGATGTTTTATCTCGTGCTCAAAACTATCTTTACAGTGCGTTATTAAAAGACAGTTTAAATGAGTTTGGTTATCCGGCTAAAGAAGCTGGATTATACTATAACGTTTGGTCTACTAGTGCAGGAATGGGCTTTGGCGTAAATGGCTATGATGAAAAACAAGCCATGCTGTTAAGTACTATTAATAAACGTATTCGACATTTGGATATTGATGACGCGGCTTTTAATTTACACAAAGCTCGCTTAGTACGACAATGGAATAATGCTAAATTTGATCGCCCATACAGCCAAGCACGGGCAGCGTTAAGACAAATACAGCGTACTAAAACCTATTCAGCTAAAGCATTAGCCAGTGCACTTTCAACGGTAACACCAAAACATCTAGCGCAATATATTAACGATTTCCATAAGGCGATTGAAGTTGAAGTATTGGTTCACGGTAATATGCTAAAAGCAGAGTCTGTTCAAATGGGCAAAACGCTTTATGCGCTTAATATGACAAACTCTACCGCTAAAGAACGTGCTAATAAAGTTGTTAAGTTAAACAAGACCAGTCATGAATTGATTCAAGACATAGTAGTAGACCATAACGATTCAACCATCGTTGAAAGCTACATTAGTAATGATGATTCATTTGAAAATCGCGCTAAATATGGTTTGTTTGGTAGCATGATTAGCGCTCCTTTCTTTAAATCTCTGCGTACCGATCAGCAACTTGGCTATATTGTCAGTGGTCGAAATACCAAGTTACAAAATCTACCGGGTTTGTCCTTTTTAGTTCAATCACCTAAAGCGGGTCCGGTTGAATTAAAACGCCGTATCGATCAATTCATGACTGATTTCAAAGGGTCATTAAATGAGATGACCGCTGAAAAATTTGATGAATACAAACAAGGGCTGATTAAAGATTTACAAGCCAAAGATAAAAACTTAAATGAGCGTACACGACATTACTGGTCAGAAATTAATGACAAGATGTTTAATTTTAATAGCAAAGAAAAAATTGTTGCTGAAGTTGAAAAATTAACCCATAACGATATGAAAGCGTTTTTCTCTTCAGTAATTGAGAAAATTCAACCTATTATTGTGCGAAGCTTTGGTACGGCCCATCAAGGTGATGAAGATTACAAAAAAGCTTTAAAAGACAAGAGCATTTGTCGCACTGAACCGTGTTTTACTAATGAACTTGAAAAGGTTGTCAGATAATTATTATTGTCTAATTAAGTGAATGTTGAAATGTTTAATACATTGCTTAATAAGTTGAATAATAAGTAAATTCACTTGTTTACTTGCTCAAAAAGGCCTCATTGTTTGAGGCCTTTTTTTGTTCTTAACCTTATCCATAAATATGCCGTAACTGTGTTTACAAGCTACGTTCAATGGTATTGTGCTACCCATAATAACTTGGTGGTAATTAGTGGGCATCCATCAGTATCTGACCGAATTTATTATCAAAGCCTGCACAATAAAGAGTTCACCTTGACCGCTTAATGGAATGTTTTGTGGTTTTCTTATAGTGGCTTCAATCTTTGCTAATAATCCCTGCACTTTAATTTTATAATTAGACTGTTCTAACAAAGGTTCAATTCGCCACCTCGTGCGTGAATTTTTTACATCTGCTTCTGTCTCTGATGATACAATCAATTTATATAGATAAAACCTAGCTAATCAATACTATTAGTTGGTAAATAACAAGGTTACTCCAGTGGAATATAAAGAAATTGAATTTAAAAAGATCACTATTGATCACTTAACATGCCAGTCTTGTAGTTCTAAGCAGCATAGAGTTATTGGAAAACTGACTTATCTGTATTTTTTTATAGAAAGCATACCCTTTGTCCCGGTTAAAAAGTCCATCAATATCGTCTGTGATAATTGTGATAGCGCTTTTGATGTCGACTCACTTTCATCGTCTGCCTATAAAACACTTAGCAAAAAACTATTCAAATTCTATGCCCTGATCCCCATGTATACCGGCGTTATTATGATTTTACTGGCGTTGTCTTATTGGCAGTATGATAAATATCAGGTCAATATACTCAGTAAAGAATATATTGAAAGCCCTAAAGTTAATGATTTTTATTATATTAATCAAACGAGTATTAACGATAAAATACCACCCAATAAAAAGTATGTCTTGGGCAAGGTGGTCAGCCTTACTCCTAACACCGTTTCTTTAGTGTTTTCGCGTTATCTTTTTGAAAACAAGTCCTCTTTAGCAAATGACATACAAGGTGCCAAGGTCATAGATGCCGAGTATTTCAATAAAAAGCATCATGTATTTACCCGCGAAAAACTGATTAACTTCTATCAAAACGAGACGGTATTATTGGTGCTACGTCCGAAAAACTCAAAGTTGTTTGGCACCATAGTACTGACAAGCAATATCAGTGTTAATAGGCAGGAAAAAGGTTATCGTGAAAATAGAATAGGTTTATCTTTTATGTTAGATGCTGATAATAAAGCAAGTTTAGAAGACGCCGAAAGATTTTTCTTGGAATCTGCCAATAAAGGTTATGTTCAAGGCCAACTTAATTTAGCTCGTTTGTATCTTGACACCAATAAAATAAACCTAGCATTAGAGTGGTCAAAAATAGCAGCATTAAAAGGTTATGATTTGGCGATAGAATTTTATACTCAACACTGTAGTTCTAGTGAAGATTGCGATGTAGCCGCCTTTAATGCAGAACTCATCGAAGCAGGATTTTAATTAACAGGGCAATAAAAAGTAACTTAACTTATTAGGCTACCCATAATAACTTTTGTCTATTTAAATCAATATACATAATCAAGGGTCAGAATCCTTGATTTATTCTCTTCTAAGTAACATGAAATTAAGTTGTTGATTTATAAGCAAAGCACAAAAGTATAAACACCGTCATATTCGAAGTCTCTGATCGAAGATCCATTGTCTCCGTTACACATTCTAACTTAGCAAACGTTCGGGCGTAAACACCCTCCTACAGTGTGTGCCTGTAGGAGCTGGCTTTAGCCGCGAACATTGCTAGATTCAGGAGAATGTGCGTCAGGATAATATGCGTCAAGATAATTGCTCCTGCATTATCTTCATAAGGTACGTCCTGTACCGTCTGCATTGTCTAATAAGTGCCACCCATGACATAAGGCACAAGCGCGAATAAATTCCCGCCTACGGGAGTGACGGTTAATAGGTTTGGTGGACTTGCGGATAAAAATGTTACTAGTAGATGGTTGGGGCGCAGCCGCTGATTTGCTAATAAGTCACATCCATATGACGTCTGCATTGTCTAATAAGCTACATCCATGCAGCGTCATGATGAACACTTTCATTCATTTCAGTGTTTGTTCAAGCAGAATTGGTGCTTGTTGGTCGCGTGTTATTTTTAACTGTCATTCCCGAAGTGATTTTTGGTCAATTTAGAAAAAAGGATGGATCCTCGACTAAGCCAGCTCGAGGATGACAATAGTTAACTAATCAGCCGTGCCAAATATTCCTATTCCTATTCCCATCTCAGCAATTCAATCTCCAACTAGCAAATAATCAAGAGGTCTGACCCCTTGATTTGTAGTGTTCAAAAAATAAACAGCTTTAACACCAACCCCCTTCAAAAGCACTGAAAAAGCAATTGTTTGAAAAATAATTGCAAAAATACGTTTGAATAGGCCCATTACGACGTAAATTTCCTACATTCGTCTAAAGTCCATACCTCAAATTACCCAAAATTAAGATGTATGACATGAAAGAGCAATTTAAGGAAACACACTATGTCTAGTTTATTCGCGGCATGTTTCTTACCATAAACGTTTACACCATGAATACTGAAACCTATTTGGCTAAATCAATGCCAACGATTTTACTTAAATTCATATGAATTCTCCTTTAATGTTTGACTGTTTGCACTTTCAATATGGCACATCGGTGCTCATTAAATGGGGAGTCCATATCATTCCTTAGCAGGAATCAAAGCAATAAGGAACCTAATATATGAAATCGATAATATGTGTTTGTCTACTATCGTGTTTAACATCTTTAAATCTCTACGCAGCAAAATTTGAGGTTGATAATGTCGTTATCGATTACCAGATAACAGGAAAGGGCGAGCCTCTACTTATTTTGCATGGGGGCTTTGGCTCTAAAGAAGCTATGCGGCCACAAATTGAGTACTTAAAAAATAATTTTCAAGTAATCGCTGTAGATTCAAGAGAGCATGGGTTAAGTACGTCTGGTAAGAAACCTATTTCATATGAACTAATGTACAAAGACACCCTAGCTCTAACAAAAAAACTGGGTTTTAAAAAAATAAATATACTTGGTTACAGCGATGGTGCGATTCTTGGGCTAATGATGGCATCACGTAATCCAGATTTGGTAAATAAAATGGTGGTTATAGGTGCTAATTATCATTGGAACGCTATAAACGAGAAGGACCGTAAAGAATTCTCGAAATATAAAGCTACAGATATGCCTGCTGCAATGAAGGATAATTATTTAAAGCACGACAAGGGATTGAAAGGATTTGAAAATCACTTTAATGAAATGATATCGATGTTCTTAACGTCACCAAATATGACAACTGATGATATAAGTAAGATAAAAGCAGAAGTTCTTATTATAGCCGGAGATCAAGAAATGATTAATATTTCGCATACGATTTCCATGTTCCACTCCATTAAAAAATCACAGCTATTTGTGATCCCTGGCGTTGGTCATCGGTTCCAAAAAAAGCTTAAGTTAGTTAATGGGGTTATCGGTGATTTCATGTTACCGAAACAGACTAATGCTAGTGAATAGCCGTTGTATTAAGTTCCTTCAATAACCAAGACGAGCGGCTAATCGGGTAGCTGGAGGTTTCTAACGTCCAGCCCCCACAACACCCTGCATGCGGCTCCGCATAGTTTGTTTGTAACGAGCTAAGAATTGTTTAGTAGTTAACCTTCAGAGATCTGAGAATGACTGCCGTTAGTTTTAATTCTTTATCGATATTTATACCGAATTTAAAAATTAATAAATGTACCCCTCAAAATCTTCAAAAACAGTAAAAAATTTCATTTTTAGATAAATAATTGAAATAATACGTTCGAATATGCCCATTAAGACGATTTTGGTTAGTTATTTCCTCATCCTATGCAACATGTTGTAAATAATAGGACTTAATAATGGAAAATAACTATGGTGACGTTTCTAACGCACACCTAATAATAAATGACACGATAAAAACAGAGGCACATAAAAGATCATCTACAAAGGTCGCTAATCAATCGTTGAAATACACAACCATGTTTTGGTTTATAACAACGTTAGTTGGACAGTGGTTTTTCTTTTATTACATCATGGCCTTTTACGGGTTTTCAGTAATTAACGATAATATGGAGATTTGGAATCGATGGGAACCTATGGGCAGTACGCCTTTCCATGCGGGGGATTTTTCAGGTAACCTCGCTTTTGCAGCACATGCCATTGGTGCCGGCATTGTGGCATTTGGTGGCGCATTGCAATTAATACCCAAAATCCGTAACTCCTTTCCGAAATTTCATAAAATAAATGGTTATGTATACCTAACAACGGTGTTTTGCTTGGCGGTGTCTGGCTTCTATCTTGTGTGGATAAGAGATCCTGACCCGATTGACCTTTCAGGCATTGGTACAACCATTAATGGCTTTTTAATACTGGGGTTTGCCTACTTTACAGTGCGCCGCGCTATAGATAAGGATATCACTAGTCATCGAAAATGGGCTTTGCGGTTATTTCTGGTATCAAATGCTCAATGGATTTTAAGGATTGGCGTGTTCAGCTACATGGTAACAGGAACCTTGTTTGGAACGAGCCCAGCATTCGGCGATCCGTTTTTCCCTATGTGGACCTTTGGCTGTTTTGTTTTGCCTCTTGGAATGCTGCAAATGTATTTTTATGCAAAAGAAAAGCGGAGTAACAGCGTTAAGTTTGCAACAAGTGGTGTGTTGTTCGTCACGACAATACTCATGATACTAGGCATGGTTGGTTTTACTCCATTTCTTTTCACTGTCATGTCAGATGGACCAATTACATTTTAGATATTACTCGAAGTAAAAGATTACGAAGTGGAGCAATTTATTTATTATGATTGCTCCATCGCCGCACTTCTCCATTACTGGACTTCTCCATATATTAATCGGTTTTCTGTTGTGATTTATATTGTGCTTTCTGTTGTAATTGCTTGAGTCAAAAATCATGTAAAAAGAAAACGGCTCCACTATTTTAATACTAAATCGACAAATAACACTGGGTTTAAAATCAGTAGCTGTAATCCAACAATCTTCAAAGAACAGTAAAAAAGGCAGTTTTTTCAAAATAATTGAAATAATACGTGCGAATATGCCCATTAAGACGCCAGCACGACTAAATTGGCGTACTTTTCATATCAAAACCGATTACTTGAAAAAGGAATGATATGACTAACACATCATCTAACGTGAAAAATAACTATACAAAAATTGCAGGGATAACCTATGCGCTCATCATTGTATTATCACTGATCCCCAGCGCTATTTTTGATTTTGGTTCGCTATTAAAAGCAAAAAATGCTGCCGATAACATTATTGGTCAAGAGGGCATTATTGGACTTAGTATTGCCATCGAGTTCTTAATGTTTATCTTAGTTATGGTACTTTCTTGGGCGCTTTATATTATTTTAAAACCGGTGAATAAAAGCATAGCCTTGTTTGGTTTAATGTTTAGGTTCTCAGAAGCAGTGTTAGGGTGCGTTGTTATTATGTTCTATCTAGCGATATTAATGCTGTTAAGCGGCGCTGACTATTTACAAGCATTTCAACCAGAACAATTACAGGCGTTAGCGAGATTTTTTGGGAAATTAGGTGGCGTTGGTTATTACCTCCTATTGGTCACCATGGGCATTGGTGCGATTGCTTATTGTTACTTGTTCTATATTTCCCGTTATATTCCTAGAGTTTTAGCTGCTTGGGGGATTTTTACCTATGCAACAATGGTTGCGTATGGCTTTATCAATATAATTGTACATAACCCACCATCAGAGTTGGCTTATGCTATGGCACCTGGTGCATTGTTTGAGGTAACCATCGGCCTTTGGTTAGCTTTTAAGGGCATATCAGTAAAACAGAGCCAAACGGCCTCAATAGAGTAGGTTGAACTCAAGACAAGCTAGTAATATGAACAATCATTAGACGGAGAATTTAAATGAAAAATTTAACGATGAGTTTCAGTAACTATAGTCGCTGGGATTCTCGACTTTTTATTATTGCGGGGTGTTTTATGTTGATAAACACTGCAATTTTGTGGATTCGTTATTACTCAAACAATCAGTTATCCATTTTATGGGCTGCAATACCTGCGATTATTGGTTTAGCATCAGGTGTGTTTGGGCTAATTAAGCTATATCCTCGAGCCTCTGTTAACGCTCCCCTAATGGCTAAAGCAGGCGCTGGTTTTGCGTTGTTGGCAGGCACTTCACTTAGCTTGGCTACGATATGGATTTTTGCTGTTTCTGTCTTTGTTGAGGGAATACCAGATCCTGCTCCTCAAGGGCTTCTTGGGTTAATAGTAATATTTATGATAGCGATGGTATTAGCGTTTTTTAGCAATGCAATGGCGTTTTTACGACAAAGTGCTCAACGACAAGTCGGTTACTTGTTAACGGTGCCTCTAGCTATGTGGGGGATTATGCTAGTGGTAGGGACCATAAAGGGGATGGAAGTCGGTCTCTCGCTTGACTATTACACTAATGGTATTATTGCTGCTGCCTTTTTAGCGTTAGGGTTTACCCTTAAAGCAAGCCACATTGCAGAGAGTTAAGGTTTTCTGACGATATATGGATTTAAGGGCACTTTAACTTTATAATTACTGGAGTCACAAAATCTTTTTATCTGGTAATGAAATGGTCAATATTTTTCCCACCGTTATATATTCCTTCATGATGGGAATGACAGTATTCGCTTTATTAGACGTTTTTAATCGACCAAAAGAAAGACAAACCGTTTTTCTTAAAGGCCTTTTGTTGTTATTACTGATGCATTTGGCCGGTGAGCTTTTTATATATTCAGGTGCCTTTGTTTATGCGCCAGGCTTAGTAGGTGCACACCTTCCGTTTAGAGTTTTACTTGGACCGGCGCTTTATTTTTATGCTCACGCCACTATGTCACCAGACAAAAAAATAGGTAAACGGTTGTGGGTACTCACTTTATCTGGACCTATTCTAGTTTTGCTGGTAATGCTTCCTTTTATATTTATGATTAGCCCCGCAGAAAAACTGGCTTTAGCTAATCCATTAACTAGAGATCCGGAACTCTGGAAAATAGCCGTGTTTACTTGTTTATCCACGACATTTGTCTTTATTTTATACACAATTTCATTCTTATTAATGGCCTTAAAACTCCATAATTCCCACCGTCAACAACTCTTGGAGCGCTTTTCTGATATTGAGCAACGTTCAGTTGATTGGTTTAGACCTGTGCTGTTAATTTGGGGAACTGTATGGCTAATGTATGCAGTCGAGTTTTCTCTCGGTGCGTTGGGTTGGTTTTGGTTTGGCTCAGGGAAATTGCTGCCAATTCTTGAAACTATTGGGCTGGCTATTTTTATACAGAAGGCATTAAATCAAAAAGTGCTTAACCAATCTGAGAAAGGTTTACCTAGTGCTAGTCAGGCTAGAACAGCGTTACTTAGCGCTGAAAAAATGCAATTGATTGCATCAAAATTGGAACATGCAATGAACGAAGAAAAGTTGTTCTTGCAAGATAATTTATCGCTAAACAAGCTATCTGAATCCATCTCTGAAACTGAAAACCACATTTCAGAAACACTCTCTCAATTTTTACATACCAAATTTTTCCAATTTGTTAATGGTTTTCGAGTCGAAGAAGCGAAGAGGGCTTTACAGAATAGCGACAAGCTAATCACTAGTATCGCTTTTGACGTTGGTTTTAATTCTAAATCGACATTCAATACATCGTTTAAAAAAACAGTTGGTTATAGCCCGTCAGCTTACCGAAATTTACTACTCGATAATAAACAATAAGTACGCTGACTAAACAAGGTTTGGTTAAGTTAATGACATTGGATTGCTAAAAGGAGACGTTAGGTTTAATGGCTAACATGAACTTTTTGCTGATGGCGAAGTAATTAGTTTTTCAACCCTTAACACCTGAATATATACGCAATAAAATTCCAGCATACCTACAATAAAGAAGCACATAAATTGAAAAGTGTCATATTAAATCTCAGCAATCTTGGTGATTTCGTTAAGTTGAAAAACTGATTTTTCCAGTCTAAACTGATATGAATCCTTCATATCAGTTAACCTGAACCAAATGGTAAAAGTCCTGACACTCCTTATTTTTCTATGTTTCAGCCTGTCGTCTTTCAGTATGAACAATATTGAAACTGCTAAAGACTCTGATGCCAAGGTTTTTATAGATGAAGTGTCAAATATATATATGGCATCGACATATTATATTTTTAAACAACAATCGTTGATTAATCAAAAAGGAGGAGATAAATCAGCTTTATTTGGCAAGCCTTTTATAAACAATATTAAGAATGCCTATGAATCAAAGTTTGATAAGAAATTTCCTAAAGAGAATCGTCGATTATTCACTACATTGTTAAAAGCGATGATTGACGTGATGGAGGATAATCGTACCCTCATTTATGATGATGAACTAAGTTTTAAAGGTCTTATTCCTGCAATATTTGCCTTTCAACTTTCTGAAAAGCTTAGGCGAAAAGGCTTGGGCGTAAAAATTAAATTTACTAATTTCCCTAGTTCAATAAGAAATAAACTTAACTTACCTGACCTGTGGGAAGTCACGGCAATGGAGAATTTTAAGCGGTATAATGAAAAAGCTTATTTCGATGATGAAGCAACTTTGAATGGTATTCCTGCCTATCGCTATTTTGTTCCAATGAAGCTAGAAAGGTTTTGTCTTAATTGTCATGGTATTCCAAAACAAAACCCTCTAAATATAGGGTTACAAAAATCACAATGGAGCAATATTGATATGACGGGCTTTGAAATGGAAAACTGGCAATTAGGCGATTTTGGTGGCGGACTGAGTGTCACTATATATAAAAAAGACTTTTTGGAGCTAGAACAGCTATGCGAACTAAACTACATATCTACTTTTGCTTGTCATTTTTTTGCTCTGGAATAATCAATGCTGAGACAATAAAAGTTGGAGTGGTTGAATTCCCTCCTCATATAGACTTCTCTGTGAATATATCTAAATCCAAAGCCCATCAATATGTTGATGATATTTTGAAAGGTATATACTCAAAAGTGGTATTTAAAACGTACTCAAGGGGGCAAGCGTTAATAGAATTGGATAGCGGGACTATTGACTTATTATTTCCTGTGGATGTTTATGAAGAAAAACTGAGGCATTTATCAAAACCCTTATTTTCTACTGTACCAGGATTGTGTTTTAAGAAGAAAAATTTTATCCCCATCTTAAGTGCATTACATAGGCTAAAAGGATTAAATATTGGGGTGGCAACTGGCAGTCCGGTATTGCCAGAGTTAAAGCGTTCGGGTGTTAACCTTATAATATTAACTGAAGATGACCCCTTACGACAAGCTGTAGAAATGCTGATGTCAGACAACCTTGATGCTTTTTATCATCCAAGTCCAATGCAAATATACAACCTCGATAATCCACTATCAAAGAAGCTGGCTTGCTCAAAGTTCCATGGATATCCTTCAGGTTTTTATCTTGCTGTTAAAAAAAATATGAGAGACGAAACCTATAGAACTATTGATGAAGCTTTTTCACATGCTCTAGATATAAAGTCCTATGATGATTTTTATTTAGAAAATAAATAGCGTCAACAACCTCTCTGTTTATCCATTACTTCTGTTGTTGGGAAACTTCTTTTATAGTCGAAATTTAACACTAAATTCATGATGTAGGATTTCGAGGAGTCTTATTTTAAAAACAACTTAACGGTAATATTTGTCCGAGTATTCAAATATTTACAGCCTATTTAATCATGTAGACTCTAGATTTGATCTATACTAATAAAGTTTAATAACCTTTGTTTCTATAAAATTATACTTTTGATTTATAGATGTATAAAATGGAATTACTGAGCAATGAAATTCTTAAAATCAATCAAAAATATAATCTTTCATCAGACCGTAAGCCAGCTAAAATTCTCTAAAAATTTATTCATATTAATACCCTTCTCTTTGTTTTTATCCATGACGAGTGCTGCAAACAATTTACGAGTCAAGCATATCTCAATGGCTGACGGACTTCCAAACCCTTCTATTATATGCCAGTTACAAGATCACAAGGGATTCATGTGGTTTGGTACCAAAAAAGGCCTCGCCCGCTATGATGGTTATGAGTTTACCTTGTATCAACAGGACAGTAATGTCCCACATTCAATATCGCATAGTTACATTACCGCTTTGTATGAAGACAAGTTCGGTTACATATGGATTGGTACTGATGGAGGCGGATTAAATCGATTTGACCCTGTAACAGAAAGGTTTAGACAATATCAACATCAAGCGGATAATGCAGCTAGTCTCAGTAATAATACAGTGTTTGCAATTGAATCTGCACTTGACGATAAGTTATGGATAGCAACAGCCAATGGTCTAAACCTTTTTGATACTAAAGCAGAAACCTTCGAAGTTTTTCGTCATCAAAGAAATATACCAACGACTTTATCTGCTAACAGTATCCGTTCGATATTGAGTAATCAGGATGGAAGTTTGTGGATAGGATTTAACAATGGCGTACTGGACTGGTTTGACCCCAGTTCGGGTATGATTAAACACTTTCGAATCCCTTTATTAGACGTTCATAGAATTAGTTTATCTGCACTTCAAAATATAAATTCCGACAGTAATATACTGTTAATTGGTACTGCCAATAATGGGTTATTTCGTTTCGATGCAGTCAATAATAAATGGACACATTATCAACACGATACAAAAGATATAAATAGTTTATCTGACAATGGAGTGAATACCATCTATGAAGATACTAGTCGTCGTATTTGGATAGGTACCAGTCAAGGCCTTAATTTATTTAACCCTCAAACGCAAAGCTTTACGGTATTTCGAACGAGTCAAATAGATGTAACGGGGCTTAATGATGACTTCATACAAAGCGTTATTGAAGATGATTCTGGCATGCTTTGGTTCGGCACTTGGTTTGCAGGTTTGAATATATTAGATCCCAGAACAATCAGTTTCAATACATTAATAAATGATCCAGCCATTCCTACAAGTTTGATGAGTAACATCGTTAATGCCATTCACATCTCGCCAAAGGGGGATCTATGGGTTGCTACGAATAAGGGGTTAAACCTAAGAAAAAAAGGTCAAAATAACTTTCAAAAATTTATACACACTCCTAATGATCTTAAAAGTTTAAGTAATAATGCAATTAATAGTATTCTGATCGATGATACAGCCACTCTATGGGTTGGTACCAAAAGAGGTGGCGTTAACCGATGGAATGAAAAAACACAACGCTTTACTCACTACTCGAGTGAACAAATTGGTGATAAAAATCTTAGTCATAACAGCGTACAAGACATACTACAACGAGCAAATGGAGAAATATGGGTTTCAACCCACAAAGGGTTAAATCTTTGGGATCCCATTAAAGCTAACTTTAAAACATTCATACACGAACCAAACAATTCTCAGAGTTTGAGTGATAATTATTTATACCAGCTTTATGAGGACTCTGAACAACGCTTATGGATAGCCTCACACTATGGCGGCCTTAATCTGTGGCTTGACCAATCAGAAACGTTTCAATCTTTTACCCATCAGGCTAACAATAAGGCAAGCCTTAGTCATAACTTTGTTACTTCAATTCATGAAGACAATCAAAATAATTTATGGATAGGTACCGCAGGAGGCGGACTTAACAAAGCAATAATCAGAGATATTAATGGTAAATTAGAGGTCGATTTTGAACATACCTCCATCAAGCAAGGTTTGAGGAGTGATATCATCACCTCAATTGTAAATGATAACTCAGGTAATATTTGGATAAGTACTGCCACAGGAATAAGTCTCGTTGACCCTAACAGCAAAAAGGTTACCAACTTCGGTAGAGTCGAAGGTGCTCAAACAGGAGGATACCTTATCGGTTCATCAGCTCAAGATGCTCAAGGGGTAATATATTTTGGAGGCATTAATGGTCTGTCATATTTTTCGCCGGAACATGTAGTCACTGAATCTATTTTGCCTAAAGTGGCATTTACGGAGTTTCGATTGCTGAACAAATCAGTGAAGGCAGATCCTGATAATAAATATGCTGTTTTAGAGAGGAGTATACAATATACCAATCATATAATATTGAATTATCAGCAGTCCGTTTTTTCAATTAAATTTACGGCATTAGATTTCAATGAGCCTTCAATGAATCAATATCGTTACCAACTCATTGGTTTTGACGAACAATGGATAAATACAGATTCGAAGCGTCGAGAAGTTACCTACACAAACTTATCATCTGGAGAGTACACATTTCAAATACAAGCCAGTAATAGTCAAGGTGTGTGGAATGAAAAAGGACGTCATATTAAGTTAACAATTCTCCCTCCACCTTGGAAAACATGGTGGGCCTATGTAATATACGGCTTTTTTTTATTGAGTTTAGCTTTAGCCTTTATGTATTCGCAAAGAAAGAAGGTCATTTTTGAGCGAAATGTTAATGCACTATTAGAAGGTAAAATAGTAGAGCGCACAGCTGATATTCTTAAGCTTAGTGAAATAGGTAAGGAACTAACAGCAACCTTGGATCGTGAGCAAACTTTTGAAAAAGTCTACCGTCAGGTCAGTGCTAGGCTTGATACTCATGTTTTTGCAATAAACCTTTATTTGCAAGAATATGACGAACTACATGAAGTTTACGTAATGGAAGCAGGTAAGCGTGACACAGGAATAAAATACAGCATGAATGAAACTGAACGCCCCGCCGTGTGGTGTGTTCGTGAACAACAAGAGCTGATAACTAACCACTATACAGAAATACTCAATTTTGTTAGTTCAGCATTGCCGCCGAAAAAAGGCGGGCAACCAGAATCAATTGTTTATCTACCGCTGATTGTAACAGGTACTGTCATTGGCTGCCTAACGGTGCAAAGCCAGCATTCCAATGCTTATTCATCAAGTCAGATCGAATTTCTTCGAGCATTGGCAAGTTACACAGCTATTGCGCTTGATAATGCTGGTGTTCACCAGCAGTTGAGTCAGGCTCATGAGTCACTTAAAGAAACTCAACGACAGCTAGTGATGACTGAGAAAATGTCGTCATTAGGCAGACTCACCGCAGGTGTAGCGCACGAAATTAACAACCCAACTAATTTTGCTTATGCGGCCGTTTATTTGATGCAAGACGAGATAGATAAAATTAAGGTTTTTCTAAAACAACTAGCAGGCGGTGAAAATGCAGACGTCGAAGTTGTTAACGCTCTCGATGAAAAATTCGAGAAATTGATTAAATTGGCAAAGACGGCTTGTGAAGGTACCAATCGAATAAAAGTTATTGTAGAAGATCTACGCACCTTTGCCCGGTTAGATGATGCTAAGCAAGCAAAAATACAAGTGTCTGAGTTAATTACTTCAACAGTCCATTTAGTTAAAACTCAGTTCGAAGATATAACAATCAATACTGAATTTGAATACGACCCGGTTTTAAAGTGTTTCCCATCTAAGCTAAACCAAGTATTTATGAATATTATAGTGAATGCTTGCCAAAGTATTAAAACTAAAATAAAACAAAATCATCAACTAAACTCTAAGGATAAACTATTAGGCTTGATCACTATTAGTACTTCAAAGCATGATAACTATTTAGTCGTTCATATAAAAGATAATGGCTGTGGTATGGATAAACAAACTCAGCAAAAGGTATGTGAGCCTTTTTTCACCACCAAAGATGTTGGTAGTGGCACAGGACTAGGTATGGCTATTTCATTTGGAATTATAGAAGAGCATGGTGGGTTATTAAAAATTTCATCTAGTTTGGATGAGAGTTCTGAATTCTCAGTGTATCTACCTGTAGATATTAATACAGAAGATAATAAAAATTAAGGAATAACAATTAATGTCAGTCTTTAATATCAAAAACTTACCCAAAAATTCTGATATCGAATCACATAAACCTTTGATCATGTTAGTTGATGACGAGATTGAAAATATAAACGTATTACGACAATTATTAGAAGAAAATTTCCAGATAATCACAGGCCTGAACGGTGCAGAAGCCATAGATTTAATTGATAACATGGTTGATCCCACAAAAATCCAATTAATCATTACTGATCAACGTATGCCTATCGTCACAGGTGTTGAGTTCTTAGAAAAAATTGTTGATCGCATGCCCGATACCATACGAATTATTTTAACTGGGTATTCAGACACTCAAGTGATTATTGATGCTATCAATAAAGCAAAATTATATAAATTCATGACAAAACCGTTTGATCCCGTTGAGCTTTCCATGACAGTTAAAAGAGGGGTAGAAGCTTATCAAATGCGAAAGGCTTTAATTGATTATGCCGCTAACTTAGAACAACTTGTTGAAGAAAGAACAGAAAAGCTCAATGAAAAAAATGAAGCTCTTAATCAAGCTTTGAATTCGTTAGAACAACTTAGCATGAGTGACCAATTAACAGGCGTCCATAACAGACATTTTTTGGACAAGTTTATGCCTCAAGAATTGTCAAAATTAAAGCGATCTCAAGCCGATAATTCTGACGAAAGTATTGGTTTTTTAATGATAGATATTGATTTGTTCAAAAAGGTTAATGATAGTTATGGGCATGATGCAGGGGATAAGGTACTCGTGCAATTCACTAAAATTTTAGGTCGAAGCTGTAGAGAATCAGATTGGCTAATTAGATGGGGAGGGGAAGAGTTTGTGATAGTTGCACGAGGTCAATCAATTGAAGGACTAGAACAATTAGCTGAAAGAATTAGAATCCATGTTGAAATACATTTGTTTGACTTAGGCTGCCAACAAACAATCAACTGTAGTTGTTCTATTGGAATTACCTGTTTTCCATTTCTTAAAAATCATTTTGACTCCTTAACTTGGGAACAAACACTTAACTTTGCGGATCTTGCCTTATATCTGGCAAAGAATAATGGAAGAAACACGTGGGTCAGTTTGATTGAAAATGCAAGCAATATTGATAATCAGCTAACCAGTAACCATGGAAAAATATTTTATGAAAGGGTAATGACAAATTTAGTAGATTTGATTGAACAAAAGCAGGTGCTATACCATACGCCAATTCTAGATAAACAGTTAAAGTTCTAACTTATTAACAAATTAGTTTTATCTAAATCAAGGGGGCAGACCCCTTGATCATTTATAGGAAATCTTTTATATATTTTTGTGTGGCTTTTCTCACCTTTGAGGAGAGTAATAACGTCGATATCATGGTTGGAATTGCCATTAAAGCATACATGAAGGTGATGAAATTAATCACCATAGACAAGGATGCTACAGCGCCTACGATAATAAGCATCAGGTAAAACTGCTTATAAACCCTTTCAAATGTTTGACCAAACAGAAACTCACTACACTTACTACCGTAATACCAAAAAGTTAACACCGTGCTAGTACTGAGAAAAAATACCATTACCATTAACAGGTAACTGCCTATATTTGGAAAGGTTTGTTCAAAGGCATAAACCGTCATGCCAACGCCTTGATGATCTGTTTGCCATGCACCGGTAACTAATACCGCTAAAGCAGTACATGTGCAGACAATTAACGTATCAACAATGGGGCCAAATGATGCAACAAACCCTTCTCGAATGGGTTGATTAGTTTTAACTGCTCCATGCGCTAAAGATTCAGTGCCTATACCGGCTTCGTTAGAAAAAGCACCTCGCTGAACTCCGATAATAATAACAGTACCTATAAGTCCTCCAGCAGCAGAGCCTGGATTAAATGCACCAGAAAAAATAAGCATAAATGTTTCCGGTATTTTATGGTAGTTCATTACCAGTAGTACTAATGTCATTATAAAATAGCCGATGACCATAATCGGAACAACTTTTGTGACTACCGCGGTAATTCGCGTTAATTTCCCCATGACAATCCAAGAAATCATCATAAATAATGCAAGGCCAACTAACAGATCGAAAGTGAAGTGATTGTCTGTCTCCGCGAGTCCATATGGGATGGCAATAACATCTCTTAATATTTGCACTAATTGATTTATTTGAAAAAGAGGCAAGGCACCAAATATGCAACCGATGCAAAATAACCAAGCTAGGGGCAGCCATTTTTTATCTAAACCTTCTCTAATGACATACATTGGCCCGCCCTGTAATTTACCACTGCGGTCTTCACCTCGATACATAACCGCTAAAGATGCGGTATAAAATTTTGTTGCAATACCAACGATTGCTGTCAACCACATCCAAAATATTGCTCCTGGCCCGCCCATGGTAATGGCGACAGCTACCCCGGCAATATTTCCAAGACCTAGCGTTCCTGACAGCGCGACAATTAACGCTTGAAAGTGACTAATATCTCCTTTGGTATTCTTTTCATTGTCATATTTGCCACCAATAATACTAATAGCATGGGCAAGCCTTTTATAGGGAGTAAGTCTAGAGTGAATAACAAAATAAGCGCCGCCACCGACAAGTAACAAAACCATGGGAAGCCCCCAGGCAAAGTTAACCAAAGTAACTAATATATCTTCCATTTGAACCTTTTATTAAATGTGTCAACGTATTGATAAAGAAGCTAATACTATATTCTAGGTTAAAACAGATCTACAGTTATTAACTCAGAAAAATTAGATATATCGGTTTTTTGTCACTCTATTGCTCACGAAGCAGTGGCAGTACATGCACGAGTTGTGTAGTAAGTAAAAGGGGCTAAAACTAGAAACATCAAAGAAGATAAATGGGTCCATAATTGCGGTCAGGTAGACTTTAGATGATTTGTCACAGAGGCGACTACACCCAGAAGAAATAGTGACACTACAGCCATTATTTTCTCCTCCCTTTGGAATTAAAGCTTATCAGGCTAGCCATATAATCTGTGTAATTACTCATTAGCATAGGTGGCATAGTTATTTAATTAACCGAAAGCAAACTACGAAGTCATTAGTACAAAGTGCTTGTCTATTTTATAAACGAATGTTATAAAAATACCATAAATAAAAATATATTAATCAACAATAGGTTTTGATAATGGATTATCGTGAGTCGACAGTGACTTTAGGCATAACGGACAAATTACTTTGCCCTTGTTGCGGTAGCCAACAACATCGTGTCAATTCAGTGATTACTTATAGTTTTTATTTTTTTGAGTACTTGCCTATTTTTCCGGTAAAGCGTGATACACGAGTAGAATGTTTACAGTGTCAAAACCTAGCAGAGGTTACTCATAACACCTCGGTTCGAAAACTTATTTTCTCTGATTTTAGTTTGGCATTTTTCAATAAGCTACGCTTGCTTAGTACGTTTACTGGCAGCATTATTATCATGCTACTGCTGAGTTATTACTTTTCTGAAGAACAAGAAAAACACCGTCAGAGCCAAGCGTATATCGAAGCACCTAAAATTAACGACTTTTATTATTTAGACTATCGAAAAACGTCAGGAGATCGACGTCCACACCACAAATATCGACTTGCTAAAGTTGTAGATATTACCGGTGGCAGAGTATCTCTTACTTATGGTAATTACTTTTATCCATTAAAAAATTCTTTGAATAATGGTGTTCGTTATGGTCACAGTAGAAATTTTGATTATTTCGAACAACAACGACATAATTTTTCTTCTGTAGAGTTAGATAGCTTGTTTGAACAAGGTTTTATCTATCGAGTAGTGCGGCCAGAGTTTATTTCGATCGGTAGAAATAGAGCGGTTTATATGATTGATGGCAACCCTGTGACTAACACTACAGTGGCGAAAGAAGAGTGGTTCTATATCCCAGGCAAGCGCGAAAATACCCAAGGGGTGGCTTTCCTTAAAGCACGATATATTAAAGATGGTATTGAGCAAGCTTTTATATTATTGAAAAAATCGGCAGAATTAGGCTATGCACCAGGACAAACCAACTTGGCTGAACTCTACTTAACTTTCACCGACGTTGAAGGAAGTGGTGATGTAGAAAATGCTGCACGTTGGTTATTTCAGGCTGCTTTGCAAGGTTATCAGCCCGCAATCGAAAAATATCGTGTGATCTGTCAGCTGGAAGAAGCTTGCCATATTGAAGACTTTTATCGAGCGTTAAACGAAGCCGGCACTAGTTATCGGATTAATTAAACGCTGAAATTTATAAGCCCAATAGTAGCAACGAGTGTAACTAACATCATATGCTTACTAGTAAAGCTTCTTTAATTGGGAACTTATCAGGCCTGCCATAATAACTTGTCGCGGTGGCGACGACACCCAAAAGAGATGAGGGGCTAAACCTACTGCACCTAAGTTAAGCCCTTTGAAATCCCCCTGCGCTCTAACAAACGACTTCTTCAATTCGCTCAAGTGTTATTCGAGGCTCTTTCAAGTCAAGGCACTGAAGTCACATCAGGGGCATACTGTCAGGAGAATATGCTCAGAAGAATATGCATCCTGCATTCTATAATAAGTCACATATATGCAGCGTCATGATGAACACACGTGAACACTTTCATTTATTTCAGCGTTTGTTCAAGCAGACTGGGTGTTTGTTTCTTTTATGGTATTTAACTTACACGTTAAAAAATCATTTGTTAGTTGGTTTACAACACCCAAGGGGAGGCGCGGCGGTACGTCGTCCCTTGGGTGTTGTCGCCACCGCGACGCTAAACAGGAAAGCAAACTCCAAGTGTATCTATTAATCACCAGAGTTATGATAACGACTGTCGCTTTCATGGACGACTACACCGCGACGCCAAGCAGCAATTCATACTCAAGCTCACTATGAATACACCAAACAGATTCGAACACTGTGATGTAAAACCGAACATAAACCTCTAGACTATTTCTTCATTAATAATATAGTTCGTTGATATTATTATATAAATAAAAATAATTAACGTTGGCATAAAACTTTCAATATATTGGTAAGCATTGTAATTATGCAGGTATTAAATCGCTTTAACATCGCTTAACATCGCTTAATACCGCTATACATCGACAAGGACACTTATGAAAAACATTTTATTATTGACTCTATTATTAACTGTTTTTACTACTGTAGTAGAGGCGGGCAAACAAAAAAACACCACTAAGGTCGCTTCAGAAAACATACTTTCTTCACTAACACAAAAGCAATGGATTCATGGCTCACAGGACTGTAATACTAATAAAGACCCTGCCATTGAGGTGTTTCAATATAGTGATTCAAGTTATATCCTGCGCCAGAGTAAGTGTCTGAACTATGAGGCCCCTTTTATTTATGTATTGGTTGGGGATGAAAAAATACTGGTTATTGATACCGGAGCAATCGATGATGTTGAAGAGCTTTCTGTGTATAAAACTGTGTTGGCTATACAAAAGCAACATAACGAAAAAGAGCAGGGTGGTGAGCGTGAGATACTGGTAATACACACGCATAGTCATAGTGATCACTATGGCGGTGATGCCCAGTTTATCGATCAAAAAAAGGTAACCCTAGTATCAGCAAATGCTGATGGTATTAACGACTTTTTTGCCTTTGAGGACTGGCCAAATAAGCCGACTACACTCGAGCTTGGTGGTCGTAGCATTACTATCATTCCAACCCCTGGTCATCAAGAAGAAGCTATTTCAATTTACGATTATCAAACCAAGTGGTTACTTACCGGTGATACATTTTACCCAGGTTATGTTTACATTAAAAACTGGCACGATTACAAAGCTAGTATCAGCCGTTTAACAGTATTTACTAATGAAAATCCTGTTAGCGCCATATTAGGCTCACATATTGAAATGAAAAGCAGTGCTGGTGAATATTATGAAATAGGAACGACATACCAACCCCAAGAGGCTTCTTTAGTTTTAACAACATCAGATTTAGTTGCGTTGAATACAGCACTTAGTGAATTAGATGAGCCAGATAAAGTCGCTTTAGAGCGTTTGATTGTAGAGCCACTAGGATTTTTTCCAAAACTTATTGGTAGTATTGTTGGTCTGTTTTTTTGACAAGTAAATGATCACAATTATAGATACATGCAATATATATAAGGGAAATAGAAGGGGTCGGTGACAAATAGTAATTCTAGTGTTTTGTCACCGACCACTTTATTCTGCCACCCATAATAACTGGTGAATATTACTATCAATAAATTAAGCTTAATTTACCTTCGTGAAGTTTGGTCATTGTTATAGCTAAGTCTTCAATTAACGAGGATACCCACTGATAATTGTTATTCTAATATCAGCTTCTCCGACTATGATGACTAACTCTTTATTAACAGAATTATCTGACTTTAGGTGTGTTCATATCAATAATAGTTTGTTACTTTAACGTAGTATGTCATCAGGTTGGCTTACTAAGTTATGGTCGAACAGCCCTATCAGCCACTAAAAAACAGATTAAATTGGGAGAAATGAACAATGGTAAACATGTTAATTGCATATCAACTTAATGACGGTGATGTTATTGAAATTAATCACCCAGAAGAGTTTGAGTTTAGAGATTTAGATGGAAACAGTTTAGGCAATGCTGAGGTTATCAAGCTTCATAATAATGATCTAATATTGGCTGAAGCCGCTTTTGTAATCTCAGCCGAACATGAGAAAGTTGTTATACCAAGCGATGCCGCATTCATGGAATCAAAAGCAGGAGTAAAACAACCATTTGACTTTAATGGCCTGGTAAAACTCTGTGGTTTTTCTTCTGTTAAATATAAGTTTGATAGACAAGGTGATGAGAACTCTGATTGGGTTGTCGCCTATCCTCTGGAGCATTGATTCAAAAATGAGGCCACTTATACTAGTGGCCTTTGCTATATATGAGAATAACTTATCAGGCTAATTAAGCTATACAGTCAGTTTTGCTATTAGTCATAACCGAGTGAAAAATAATTTCACAAAACCCATGATTAATATAAATCATAAATACCCTATTTATTAGTCGAGAGTAAAAGATGTTATTACGCATTTTATTGGTCAGTTTTACTTGTATCTTGATGGTTGGTTGCGCCAGTTCAAACAGCACTGGTAGCTTGTATAGCCCCGCAGAAGCAAATGCAATAAAAGCTAAACATTGGTTAACCTTTAACCTTAAACGTGAAGGGGTGGCATCCACAGCCTCTGGTTTGCAGTACAAAGTTTTAGAGAAAAGTGCCGGCTGTAAACCTGATACTGATTATAAAGTTACAGTGCACTATAAAATGTTGTCAGTTCAATCGAAAAAAATCATCGACAGTAGTTACCAACGAGGTAATCCTGATAAGTTTCAGCTATCTAAAATGGTTAAAGGTTGGCGTGAAGGCGTACCTATGATGAAGGTTGGTGAAACCTGGGAGCTTTATATGCCGTCTCATTTAGCGTATGGCAGCCGAGGTTTACCAGGCTCAGTTGCCCCCAATAGTGTACTTATCTCGCAAATCACACTTGTTGATGCACGTTGTCAGGACTAGTCACTTAATCAAGTAATAAATGGCGGATAGCTCAGGATCAGAGTAACGTTAATGTTTGGTCGCGACCGCGATAGCCAGTAGGTTTAACCGTGCTTTAAGCTATGATTGCTCTAGTATTTCACGTTGTTCAGCTACTTCAATACGGATATCAAAGTCACGAGGCAAGTTCTCATTGCTATAATCAAACGATGTCACTTCAGCTACATTCTCAGCGCTTAAATGTGTTTGTTGAATTTCCATATTTAAATAACCCCTATTATTAATTTACAGTTAAATTGTGGTAATTTTACGTAATAATTAACTTTAATGTAGCACAAAGGCAATTTAATTCAACTAAATGTAGTTTAATTACGGTTTTTAGGGCTGGTGGTGCCTATAATCGGTAAATGATTTGTTGTTCAAATAGACTTGATTTTTGTTGATATTGTGGTTGTTTGTAATGAGCGAATAATTATCATGACTGGCATCATTAAGACGATGACGTTAATTATCTAGCGGATGTTTTAAAAGTAATGGTTTGATGTTATCACCATTAAAATTTAAATGCCCTTAAGTATGGATGTTCTATCATTCTTACTTGAAAAAAAGGCACATATAACTAAGATAAAACTATGTGTTATTAACTTGAAGGCTATTAAAAATGCTTATCAAAGTTGCCCCCTCTCTCTTACTACTGCTATTTTTATCATACAGCTGCCTAGCTGAAAAATTAACAGTCGCCCTTGGTAATAGACTTGCGCCTTGGGTAATGACTGAAAGTAACGACGGTATTTTGATCGAACTTATTAGTGAGGCTATGGAGCCTTTAGGTTATGAGATAGATAAAGTTTACTTCCCCTATGCTCGACGAGTTAAATCATATCAAGCAAAATTAGTAGGGGTAGTTTGTGATATTAATCAAAATCATATCAACAACTCAGCTCTTGAAGGATATTTTTCAGGTATTATTTATGCCTATAAAAATTACGCCTTTAGTCTTAAAAAAAGAAACTATAGCTTTAGTCATATGAGTGAATTAAGCCAGTACAGTCTATTGTCATGGCAAGGAGCAAGAAAACAACTGGGCAGCACTTATGATTTAATGGCTGCTAGCAACCCTTTTTATATAGAAACTTATGATCAAAAAAACCAAGTTAAAATGCTGTTTCTGGAAAGAGTAGATATTATTCAACTAGATGTGCAAATTTTTGAATTTTATCGTGCAAACCTAATTGAAGAAAATGAAATCGATGGCAATATTGAAATTGATCGCTTTGCTTTATTCGGCACAAATCCAAATGGTTGTTTATTTCATTCAAGTAAAGCTAGAGATGACTTTGTCAAACAAATAGCATTAATGAAAAAAGACGGTCGTTATAATCAAGTTTTTAATAAATATAATAAGGAATTTGACCACAATTTTGAAAAAATCACTTGCGAGAATAACCGCTGTAAAAATTAAATGGTGGTTTTTAAGAACGGGTTAATTCGATTGAAAATTAAAGGGATCGCTGACAAGTAGTAAGCATACTTATTTGTCACGATCCCTTTATTTTAGGAGAACAGAGAATCAAAATGCCAAACCTCAAAAGGGATCGTTAATGGCCTCTATTTGAATTTTTTATATTTAGTAGTTTTAAAATAGCGGTAAAAATCATAAAGTAAACTTAGTTATTAACTCATTTTGTTTGATCTATACCCAAGTCACATGAAGATTCAGGATTCAGCTGGAATTAAAAACGTATTTAGGCAAGGCTTTGATTGAAGATAATGGTTGTTCCATTGTCGAAATTAATAACGCGGTATAAATCATTTTTAAAATAGCATCTTTGAAGTGGTTTGGGTATAGACCCAGTCTTGACCCTCAAAAAGGAGGTCCTTTGAAATATTTATTTTTGCTTATTACTCTTTTGACATCGTCTTATTCATGTGCCGAAGAAAAGGAGGAAAACTCGCTAGCCATACTCAGCCCAAATACTGACATTCACTTATTTCAATTAGCATTCAAAAATGATCGTTATCAATTAAGTAATGGCATCAACATTTCAAATAACCCTGGTTATGACAATCAGCCTTATTTCACACCCAGTAGCCAATCGCTCTTATTTGTTTCAGCACGAGACAGCGCTGAGACGGATGTTTATGAGTATGATATAAAAAATACAAAAACTAGCCAATTGACACAGACCCCGCACAGTGAATATTCACCAAAACCGATAGGGAAAACTGGCAATATTAGCTTTGTCAGTGAGGGCTTTAATCCTTACCAATCTGTTTGGCAACTTGATAGGAAAACCGGTAAACAAACTTGGTTATTAAACTCTAAAGAACCCGTAGGATATTATCAATACAATGATACTACTGGCGATGTGCTATTTTGGTCACGATATGGTTGGAGTGTTCAGTATCTTAATACTAAGCGTAATGAAAACCGCTTTGTTAGTGGTGGTGCTATCCCAAGTACGCCACATCAAATTCCAAACAGTAATCGTTTTAGTTTTGTGCACAGGCAAGCCAATGGTGAAATTTGGATAAAGGCGTTCGACCCCAGTACTTTTTCCATTACGCCAATAGCACCAATTTTTGATAGTAATTATGATTATGCTTGGGCTCCTAATGGCGATATCCTTCGATTTAATAATAACCAACTGCAAGTATGGCCAACAGGAAATAAAGAGCTGACTTGGCAACAAGGGCAAGACTTAAGTTTGCTCGTTAAAGGTGAAATTGGTCGATTAATTGTCAGTCCAGATGGCCAGTTTATTGCTCTTGTAGAAAAGCGTTAAGTTGTAAAACCGTAGTAATACCTTAATAATGCTAATAAAGGGCTCGGTGACAATGAGTCCTAATACTAATTTCCCATCGACAGGCTACTTATTAGGCTACTTATTAGGCCACCCATAATAACTTGTATGTATTTTAATCAATAAACTAAGCTTAATATACCTTTTCTAAGTTTGGTGGTTATTATGCCTAAGCCTCGTTCACAACAGATCAGTCTATTAGATACACCGTATTATCACATTTGCAGCCGTACTGTCCGAAAGGCATTTTTGTGTGGGGTAGATAAGGATACTGGTGTCAGTTTTGAGCACAGGCGCACATGGATTGAAAAGCGTATTTTTCAATTGTCGAAAGTATTTTCTATTGATATTTGCGCCCATGCTGTGATGAATAATCACCTACACCTAGTGTTACACGTAGATGTAGAGAAAGTTAAAATGTGGTCAATTGGTGAGGTTTTGGAGCGCTGGCACCAGTTATTCAAAGGAACACTTCTTACTCAAAAATATTCTAATCAGCAAAATAATCAAGTGCTTGATAAATTCCAACTGGCGATGGTTGAAAGTACGGCTGACATTTACAAAAAACGATTAATGGATATTAGCTGGTTTATGCGCTCATTGAACGAGCCGATAGCCCGACAAGCAAATAAAGAAGACAACTGTACAGGACACTTTTGGGAAGGGCGCTTTAAATCACAGGCACTGCTTGATGAAGGTGCTTTACTGTCGTGCATGGCTTATGTTGATTTAAACCCTGTGCGTGCAGGTATTGCCGCAACACCCGAACAGTCAGATTTCACCAGTATTCAATTACGTATCAAGGCCGCTATTAAAGGTGAGCAACCAACTTCATTATTATCTTTTATGGGGAATGACAAAACACAAAAAACAGCGGGTATTTTCTTTAGTTTACAAGACTACTTAACATTGGTTGATGAAACTGGACGTATCCTGCGTGATGACAAAAGTGGTGCTATCAATGGTAAAACAGCAAATATTCTAGCAAGAATTCATATTAGTGATGAAAGTTGGTTTAAACTGAGTACGGATTTTGAATGTATCTTCACTGGCGCAGCAGGTACCGCTGAACACCTATGTGAGTTTAGCGAGCATGTTGGATTGCAGCGCACACATGGATTGGCTAATGCTCAAGCCTGTTTGAATAGCGCATAACGCTCCCCTTAATTAACCCATGAATCGAGGTTGTTTTATAATAACGGCTTTAACTCGCCTAAAATTCAATGGTTTCGCAAATATGAGTGGTAAACGACATGTTAGAGCCCATTTAATTAATCAGCGGCTTTTTGTTAAGTCCCAAGGGGCAATAACTAGGCTGCCACTAAATTGAATAATTATCATGGGTGGCATAGTTAAGAGAATAAAACTCAAGCCAAATTTTAACAGACCAAACAGAATAATCCTCACCATTTCACATTCATTTCACCTACCGTTTCTTAAGCTAGCGTTAACGAAATTAAAAGGATCGATAGCCATGTTTAAAAAAATAGTCATTACCTTAGTGACCCTAGTGACCCTCGTTACTGGTTTAGGATACGGGGCTAAATATTGGGTAAAAAGTTTATTACCTGAAAAAGCCCACTTTGTTGCAATCAAGCAAACACAAGTTAGTGATTTACCCTACGTTACCGAAAATATCCCAGCGTACCGAGGTAAAATATTAGCGGTGGTGACTAGCGTCGATAAAATGGGCGAAGATAAAGATACCGGTTATGAACACACAGAACTCGCCCGTGCTTACTGGGTTTTTACGGCTAATGGCTTTGCTGTTGATATCGCCAGTCCGAAGGGCGGTAAACCGCCAGTGGTCATCGATGGTGATGATATGGGCGCGTATGATTATGCTTTTTTAAATGACGATACCATTCAGCAAAAGCTGGCAAATACTATTGCGTTGGCAGAGGTAAATCCGAATGATTATGAAGCGGTGTATTTTGTTGGTGGCAAAGGCACTATGTTTGATTTTCCCGACAATGCTGATGTGCAAAATATTGCCAAAACATTGTATCAAAATAACAAGGTAGTTAGTGCTGTGTGTCATGGGCCGGCTGCGCTAGTTAACGTTAAATTAGACAATGGTGAAATGCTGTTGGCAAACAAGAAAGTCAGCGGTTTTACCAACGATGAAGAGTTATTTTTAATTCCTGAGGCGAAACAACTTTTCCCTTTTTTACTTGAAGATAAATTGATTGCCCAAGGCGCTCAATTTCAGGCCGGCAGCACCTATTTAGAGAAAGTAACGCAAGATGGAAAGTTAATTACCGGTCAAAATCCTTGGTCTGTATGGACCCTTGCGGAAAAGGTCGTCGCTGAAATAGGCTACCAACCTAAAAGCCGAGAACGTACACCTGAAGAGCATGCTATCGAACTTTTAATGACTTACGATGCTAGCGG
Organism: Colwellia piezophila ATCC BAA-637; assembly: GCF_000378625.1. Classification (GTDB taxonomy): domain Bacteria; phylum Pseudomonadota; class Gammaproteobacteria; order Enterobacterales; family Alteromonadaceae; genus Colwellia; species Colwellia piezophila. The sequence continues at coordinate 71,375 of NZ_KB905162.1, forward strand.
TCTTGCTGCGGCGAAAGCCGAATTAAAACAAAAGCGCCACGCTTATCAACGTATTCTCATTGTGATGCACAGTATTTTAGCCTTTATGCAGTTCGACATGAGTAAAGGCATTGATCTGTTAAGTCTGGCAAACGAGCTAAAACAGCTGAACTAATAAATATCAAGTTGGCATAGTTAAGACCATTTCGTCATAAACTAATGCCAACTTTTACAGAAAATATTTTTAGCGCTACTCGTACAGAGTGTCTCAATGGTGGCTGAGCTGGAAATAGCAGTGACATTTTTATAAAGCGCTAATTATTAAGGATGGTAGTGTAACAACTGTTTATAAATCGAAAACTACAAATGGCTAATTGGAATCGAAATATCATAGCGTAAACCTTCGTTGGCCTCACTTTGAACGGTAATTTTTCCATGTAAGGTTGAAGTGACTAAGTTATAAATGACATGAGTGCCTAAGCCACTGCCACCGCTACCCCTTTTGGTTGTGTAAAATGGTTCGAATAACATTTTTATCTGATCTTCACTTAATCCCTTACCATTATCTTGATAACAAAGAACAAAGTTATCAGTCTCTTTGATAACCGTAATTTTTATATAACCTTTCTCCATATGATTCAAACCATGGATAATTGAGTTATTTATCATATTATTGAGTATTTGTGAAATAGCCCCAGGTATTGTTTCAACCATTAAGTTATCAGGGCAATCAATAAGGATTTCATGAGGCGATTTTTTTAGAATTGGACGCATCGAAAGTAGTATCTCTTCAATATACTCTTTCATGTTTATTTCACGTGCTGCTTCTGAAGATTGGTCAACCGCTATTTCTTTAAAGCTATTAATTAATGTCGCAGCTCTTAATGTATTGGATTCTATTATGGTGCAAGCTTCATCAACATCTTCGAAAAAGTAATCTAGGTGTTTATCTGATGCAGTATTATTGGTTATTTTGTTTTTTAAACTTTTATATTGGTAATGTAAATTAGTTATTGCTGTTACGCATATGCCTATGGGCGTGTTTATTTCATGGGCAATTCCCGCAACTAAATTTCCAAGAGAGGCCATTTTTTCTTTTTGTACTAGCTCATCCTGAGTCTCTTTGAGCGTATTCATCATATTTTCTAACGCTAAATTTTGTTCTTTGATGAGGTTTAGGCCACTTTCAAGGGATTCTTTATCTGCAATTTCTTTATTTATAAACTTTCGTTGTTGAAGAACAATCGCTAAGTTAGAAGCGACAAAAGAAAGTAACTGCAGATCATGCTCATCATACATATTATCACTTGAATAACTTTGTATGATGATTATCCCCATGATCTCTTCATTATTAGTAATTGGTACTCCCATCCAACTAGTACTTAAGGAACCGACTAATTTTGATATCTCGCCTTGTTTTTCGAGTGCTTTAATGTCTTCTGCGGTCAAAAGGCAGGGCTTGTTTTTCCTAATGACATAAGAAGAAATTCCTTCGCCAATAGGCATCGTTTTGCCAATACTGTCTTCTGTATCTTTTTCATCAACAAAGTAATCAAAAATAATTAATTCTTCAATGGGGTCATATAAAAAGATGCCAATATTTTTGATATAAATTATTTCAGAAATGATCTCATGAATATTTTTATAAATTTGAATTAGGGTTAATTTAGACAAAACAAGTGAAGAAATCTTTAACAAGGCACTTATAACATTGAGGTTAGTTTTGTTAGAATTTTTATGTAAATTCATATGATTATAAGCCGTCACTTTTTGTCAGTTTATTATTTATTTCAATTATATCGTCAAGTCTATTGATAAGGGCAGAGACAACTTGAGGATCGAAATGTTTATTAGTTTCTTCCTTAAGTAGTTTTAAAATATCTTCTAAGGCCCAAGGCTCTTTATAACAACGTTTGTGAATTAATGCATCAAACACGTCCGCAACGGCCACTATCCTTGCAAAAATATGAATGTCATCGCCTTTGAGTCCTGCGGGGTATCCGGTTCCGTCATATTTTTCATGGTGTTGTTGGGCGATGATTGCCGCAGCATTTAATATAGGCCGTTCAGAGCCAGATAGGATATCAAAACCTATTTGGGCATGCTGTTTCATGATGACCATTTCTTCGTCGGTTAATCTGCCTGGTTTTAATAAAATGCTATCGGGAGTCGATATTTTACCTACATCATGCATTGGTGTAGCTTGCTTTAAAATTTCACAGTCACTGTCAGATAAATTTAATTCTCTCCCTAATATGTAACAAAATTCTGACATGCGTTTAATATGATTGCCTGCTTCTTTTGACCTGGACTCTACTGCATTGCCTAATCGATTAATTAAGTCTTCTTGGGTTTTTATTATTTCTTCATTGAGCAATAAATTATCAAACGCAATACCTATGCTGTTAGAAAATAAATTAAGCAACTGAATGTTAATGTCAGTTAATTGCTTAATCTGACTTCCTTTTAGGTACAGTAAATTTTCTTGATCACTCTTGGAGGGGAAATAGGCAACATAGTGATCATCTTCATAAACACTACCTTTTATTCTTCTGGCCTTATCCAATAATTCAATAGCTTTGGGATCTAAACTATTCTTTGATGAAATATCCCCGCACTCAGCAATTATTTGATAATCGTTTGCATAACAAATTGTTCCAGCCCCTTCTACGGTTTTTATTAAGGCGCCTTCTTGGTCTACATGAATTAAGGATACAACTTGTTGTAATAACCCGTTAAAAAAATGTTTTAAGGTTTTCTTTTCAAGTAAGTCCGTTGTGGATTCAATAACTTGCTGTAACCCTCTTCGATAAGCTCTTTCATAAGTCATAGACTGGTCGATTTTCATTAAATCGCGATAAGCTCTTAATGCAGTGACAACTGAGGTGAACAATTTAGTTCTATCGAGCTCGGTTTTTTGTTTGTAGTCATTAATATCATAATTCATAATAACTTCTTCTTCGGGGGCCTGCCCTGGCTGTCCGGTTCTAAGTATTATCCGGGTAAAAACATTCTTTTTTTCTTCTCGTAGCCATTTAGCAACTTTTAAACCTGCATCGTCAGTCTCCATAACAACATCAAGAAATATTAAGGCTATATCATCATTTTCTTCGAGTATTTTCTTTGCTTCACTTGAATTAAAAGCACTTAAAAACTCGAGTCCTCTTTCTTCTAATTCGAAACGTTTTAGTGCCATTTTAGTGACTGTGTGTATGTCTATTTCATCGTCAACAATGAGTATTCGCCAAGGTTCCAATGATGATTTTTTTTCATCACTTTTAAGTAAAGTGAAAGGCATAGTTATGATACTAATAATTGGAGTGATAGGTTTATTTTAGCTTGAATTATTTAGAAGTAAAAAAACAACAAAAATAAATATCAAAAGTATGAATAAGGTAGGGTAATTCACGGGTTCAGAATTGAGATTAATATAACCCTTATGATTTACTCGTTACTTCTAACGAGCTTACGGTTAAGTTACCTTATTCTATTTTTAGTCTGCTAATTAAAATACTCATTATTGCGGGTTAATAATCAACATAGATGCCGTGATAAATTCATTATAAGATATGGGCGGCCTAGCGTTCTAACCCTCAGTTCGTCAATACCTTTTCAAATACGTTTTCAAATAGAAAATCAAATTCAGCTATATTATTGAATCTTCAAAAGAGGGAAGGTGACAAAGGGTAACTCTACTTATTTGTCATCGTTTCTTTGATTTTTTCACCACTAATACTATGAAATGGTTGCCCTTGTGCACGGGTGAATTGCCTTAGCGGCTAGATTTTATCCGGCAGTTAAGCTAATTAATCATGCAGACTGTTGCTTATTAACGACAGAGCTTTCATTTTTAAATATAAAAACACTGCTTGTTTTATAAGAATTTATCACCTCATTCCTTATGTATTTAGCACTAAATACACTTGTTCTTTTTTAGTCTGTTGTCAGTTGGCGACAGTATAAGCATCGGTTTTTTGCAACGTTTACCGAAAGTACTTTAAAAACAGTTAATTACCACTGTGGTCTGCTTTGTGCTAACTAAAACGACAAACTTAAAAAAAAAATAAGATCTATTTATTACGACGTTGATTGCCTTGCCATCGACATTCACATAATAAAAAGCCTAAACCCAAAAGGTAACTTACATGTCTAAGACTATTGCTCATTCCCCGCAGAAAAAAGCCACTCGCTGCATTAAAATTGATCGTTGGATTTTTGAAATTAAAACGGTTCGAGCTATACGCGTAGATGAATACGGGCAGCCTTATTCAGGTATCGCTAATATAAATATTAATGGCGACAAAGCTTATATTGATGGCTTGATGACAAACTCAGACTGTGATTTTGACCGCGAAGATTTTGCGGCGTTCAAAGCTTACTTACAGCAATTAGATATTACTAAAGCCGAATTTGACCGTTATAAAAACCAAGAGGCCATTTCTAAATCATTGGATGTTCCACCATTAAAGGGCAGAAAAATAGCATTGAAATTAGCGACTGCTTGCTAATTCAGTGAGAAAAATTAACTGAATAAAGGAATCAGTGACCAAGCGTTATAATACTAGTTTGTCACCGAGCCTCTATTCACACTTTTACTCTTTGTTATACCAAGTCCATTAAGTTAGTTCCCACTCAGAGCTTGCCAGCGTTTTGAGAGCAAATAGAATTTTTTTGCATATAGTCATTCTATATGAAAGAAATTCTGTGAGGTTATCGAATCGCTGGAAAGCTCCCGAAGGGCGAGTACCTAATAAAAAGTAAAGGCTTACATCCAACGTTATTGTTTTTGATAAAGACGCTGCATAGATGCAGCTTAATAGAGAGTGCAGACGGTACAGGAACTACCTTATTAGATAATGCAGACGGTACAGGAAGTACCTTATTAGATAATGCAGGAGCATATTATCATGAGCAGATTCTCCTGAATAACCATTATCTGCAATCAATGCCTACCTCTAAGACTTCTAACTCTCGCTGAGTGAGGAGAAGCTTATTGGAATTGGTATTATTAACCCAAGCCTGGTATTAATGCTGGAATACCAGGCAACATACCTACCAATGCCATGACCCCAGTTAATACCACAAACATAATACTCGGAATTATCCAGCGACTCATCTTAGTTAATCCCGAACTACGCTCTTTACAGCCAACCAAGCCAAGGTTGTCGAGCAGCATAGTCAGCGCCCAACCAAAAGCGGGGTTAACCAGTGCCGAATAAAATATATCAATGGCCGCAGATTGGGTTGTTTTACCTTCACGGGTCATTTCCATGCCGGCTTCAAGCAAGGGAATAAATACCCCTACCACTAATGCTACACATAACACGGGTTACCATATGGCCAAACGTTTGTGGGTCACGGTTATTCTTGATGGAACAATCCCAAAAGGTGAAATTGAGAGGATGATAGATAATTCGTTTAGGTTGGTGGTGAGTAAAATGACCAAGAAGGATCAGCAGTCAATTTTGATTCACCTTTAACAAATGTTACACTGGAAAACTAAATTAACTAGGCGATAAGGTATTTCTATTTTGTTAAAAAGATTACTTTATGTTATCGCACCATTAGTCCTTATTTTAACGCTAGGGTTGATGATGTCACCAACTGAATTAAGCACTCCTCTTTTATATGAAAATGGATCGCCTGTTAAAGTGTCAATAGTGGAGGTTAGTAACACTTCTAATAGCGATGGCGTGATAACTAATGTTAACCAAGCCTTTAATTTTAATCATATTAATCAACTATCGGTTAATTATATATTTGTAGCTTTACTCGCTATATTCTTTGTTTTTGTTGTAAGTTTTAGAAACTTCAAATTAGCTATATTGCCTCCGCCTTGGTACGTTATTTTAAAATATAGTTCACGCTTATCTATGTCTGGCTGGAAAGTCAGTAACTTGCTTTATAAATCTAAATTACTTTTTCAGTTTTAAACTTATTTCCTATCTTATTGGAACCTACTGACTTGTGCTCGTAGGTTCGTTTACTGTATTGAAAATAAAGGTAAAAAAATGAAATTAATTAGAATTATATTATGGTCAATTATACTTTGTTTAAATGTAGGTATAACTCAAATATTTGCACTTGAAGCCGTGAATTTTGATGCTCGCTTTACTCAGAAAGATATTACTAAAAGTATCAACGAAGTCATTGAGGTATTAGAGCATGACTACATTTACCCTGAAAAATCCAAACTCATAATTAGCAAGTTAAAGTATAAGCTAGCATCAAATGACTTTAATCAAATAGATAAATTAGGAGCTTTTGTTAATGAATTAGGCGTACTTATTCGTAATGTAAGTGGTGATAGTTATTTAGATATTATGGAAACAAATCCTTTCGTTGTCATTGGTCACACACCCGTTCACGCAAAACAAAAGGATATGGAAAATTTTGGCTTTGAAAAGGTAGAAATACTTGCAGGTAATATAGGGTATTTGAAGTTAAATTTTTTCTCTCAAAGCGTAAATGCTGAATTGAGGGCAGCTCATGCATTCGACTACTTGTCTGGGGCTGATGCTATCATTATTGATTTACGAGATGTAGAAGGTGAGTCAATATCTCTTGCACAATATATGATGGGCTTTTTTGTCGAAACAAATACAACATTGGCTAATGTGGTATACGACAGACAAAAACAGTCTCAAATTTTAAAGTCGCCTAAAAAGTTAGGCTTTGAACATTTTAAGCAAGATTACCCTGTTTATATACTTACATCTGCATTCGTTTCTGGTACCGGCGAATTTTTTAGCTACACACTAAAGAATTTTAAAAAGGCCGTTATTGTAGGTGAAAAAACGATGGGAGTTGCCGTGATATCTAAAAAGCAGAAAGTAAATGAATTCATTAGTATTAATATACCAATTGCTTTTCCTGTACACCCTATAACGAACACTAATTGGGAAGACGAAGGTGTAATTCCTGACGTTAATATTGAGGCTAATCTCAGTTTTGATGTTTCGTATAAATTGGCTAAAGAATATTTAGGCATATTTTAGCTCACGAGTTATTGGGAAATTAAAGTAGCGCTAATGTTTATATGATTAAGATACTCTGGAATACGATCATTCTTGATGGCTCTATTCCTCAAGGTGAAATAGAACGTATGATGGATAATTCGTTTAAGCTAGTAGTAAGTAAAATGGCCAAGAAAGATCAAGCGTCTTTAATTATTCACCTTTAATCATAATCGTTTTTAGAGGATATAGCTTTCGACGTTAATGGCAGCTGATCCGTCAAAGCAATAGTTCATTCCCTTTAACCTAGGTCGTACATAATGAAAATTTCACTGCTCTTTTTACTGTTACTAACTTGTATTAGCTGTAGCGATGAGACTGAATTTTATTCTATCGAAAGTTTCAATGACCAGTTTACCAATGGTTTATTTATTTCAAAATTAATGAATAATAATATTCCATATCAATACGACTACCTGATGGGTGAGCATTATATTTTAGTGCACTTTAGTTTTAAAGAAAGTTTAATTCAACTGCGTAAAGAAAGCTTAAAAGAAGCAAAATCACTTTCGCTAATACACTTGGAAAATGAGTGTAGTCAGCAAAGTTTATCTCAAAAATTCAAAGAGTCTAATGTATTTCATATGACCTTGAATAAACGAGGTATCTCTATGATTAGAATGACGAATAATGATCACGGCAGTAAAAATGTATCCGCTATATTAAGTGCATACGATTGGCGCTGTGATTAATGCCACCCCTATGGCTTAGGCTCTAAGTTGCTATTAAATACTAAGGTGGCTCTTTAGCATTCACAAGCTTTTTCGGTTGAGAATAGATCGCGGTCTTTTAAATGGGTTTATTGTTGCATATGAATAAAAGGTTATAGGACACCGTCATTCTTGATGGCTCGATTCCTAAAGGGGAGGTCGAGCGTATGATGGATGATTCGTATCTGTTGGTGGTGAGTAAAATGACTAAAAAAGATCAGTAATCAAACTTAGTACATTTATAAATAAACTAATCTTTTTAGCTTAGTACATTTATAAATAAACTAATCTTTTTAGCTTAGGATATTTTGAAATTCCCATGGAACCCTAATGGTAAATGGTGTGATAACCAAGCTCTCGCTACAGGGCCATCAGCGATGTTTTCAATGTTAAAAATGTTTACACAAGTACGCTTACTCGGCACATGTAAAGCAGTACCAATTAAATAGCCTGTGCCTTCTTTTTGTTGTGGACAAACCGGAATGTGTTCTTCTACCAAGAAGTCTTTGCCAAAGTCGTAACTTACTAACTTACCTGAATTAGTATTCAATGCGCATACCGTATCGCTCCATAGGCTGTCATGCTTAGAAGATAAGTGATAGAGTCGCTCGTTTTTCAAGCCAACAATATGATTACACACTCTAGGAAACTCACTAGTTGTATCGAGTAATACATGGGATGCAGAGCCATTTGGTTTTAGGATGAAAAAAGCCGTTTGGGCTTTAGTATGTGCGTTATTAGTTTCGCCTTTCATCATATTTGATAAGTTATGAAGTACATCTACATCAGGATAAAGGCTAGCGTCAAATCTAATGGTGCCATCTTTTTCTTCCCAAGCATTGCCATAATGAAAAGCAAAGCCTGCAGGTAATTCATATTCTTTTTTTAATGTTAAGTTAGCTTTATCGATTACTAAAACCCTCATAGGTATATTTTCATCAAAAACAATTTGAGAGAAAAACCCTTGCCGACTTTTATCTGATGAATGCTTCATTTTCAAAGACGGTAAAATAAGTAGTAGATGTTTATCCGTCATTAAAAAATCGTGTAACATTCCACCCTGGTACCGGGTATTTATCAGGGCAACATTGTTAGGTTGGCCGTTAGGTGCTAAATGATATAAAACGATATGGCCTGATGGATTAAGCCCAAAATTCCAGATGTCACCATTAGCTTCTACTTTGGGGTGAGCAGAAAAAGGTAAGCCTTGTAAGGTTTTATTGTATTTACCCGCTTCTCCCAGAATGATTTGCTCGCGATATTCGAGACTTTCAGTATCAATTCTGGTGGGTGAGCCTGCTTCCCATAATGCCCATAAGTCTTCACCCACCGGGATAATATTGGTATTAGCGGTATTGATCATACCCGAGCTCGAAACGGGTAGTGAGTGTTGAATAGGTGTATCTGGTCCCGCATATAAAAATTTTTTCGCCTGCTGTTCTTTTTGATACTTTGGGGTATTAATAAACTTACCCTGATGTACTATTTTCCCATCAGAAAAAGTAAAGCGTTGTAACATGCCATCCCCCTCAAATAAGTGCTGATATCTTTGCTCTTCACGCTCATGCTTTGCCGGACCATTTCGATAAAATGTGCCGTTAATATCTGCTGGGATCTTACCTTCTACTGATAAGACTTGAGGGGGGAAATCATCGACAACATTGGCAAAACCAATCAATTCAGGTGAGTTATTTAGTGCCTGATTAAATAGCTCCTTGTAGTTCACAAACTGCGGACTCTGCTTAGTTGCTGATAACGCTTTAAGAGGCAAGTTGAGAATAAATGCACCAGCACTCAGTGAAGCGATACTTTTTAGTAATTGACGGCGTTGCATGTCGTGACTCCTATTATTTCACTATTAATAAATTGCAGTGGTTTTGTTAATAATCGTATTGCTATTGTCAGGTACAATAAATACCACTTCACTGTAACTAACAGGGCCAAAATTTGGTTTGGCATTATTAGAAAAACCATAACCTTCAACAGGCAGGCCAAATAAATTCGTTTCCAATTCACCATTATTGTTTTCGTCATGGAAAAAGCGTAAAACATATTCTCCTTGGTCAACGTTATTAAATATCACCTTGGTTGAACCTTTTGCAGCGTTCACAACAGAAGCTAATTCGGCATTGCCTTTATGGTAATTTTCCTCACCTTTAAATAACTGAATGTAAAGTTTCCCCTTGTCGCTGTTAATGCCTGATATTTCAAATTCAATATCGCTTGCTTGTACTAAAGATGTCAGTAATATTGAGGTAATGGCGGTGAGTAATAATGACGTTTTTTTCATAATTAATTCCTGTAATAAGTTTATTTTTAGAGTGTGCAATACATAAATAAATAGGTAATTGCGTCTGGCTGGAAATACGATAAAATGTTGTTGTAAAAATAAAAAGCAATATTTCGTGAATGGCAGCAAACTATTCGCAAAAAGCACTATTTAGGATGATTACCCATTGACGAATCGTGAAATAAACCATAAGAATCAACCCGTACCCCCACTTTTCACAAAAAGAAAAATGAAGAGTGCTATAACGGCAATTTTAATTATTGGCGTTTTTATTGGTTTTTTATCGCCCTTTGGTATGGATGAAATACCATTGCAATGGTCGATAAGTTATTGGCTAACAACCTGTACACTTGGTTATATTGTTTATATGCCGCTTACATATTATGGTGATTTACTTTTGATGAAAGTACTGCCAGTGCATTGGTGTCGTATTGCCCTGTCTGCACTCGTTGGCAGTATTTTGATGAGCTTTGTTGTGCCTATTATAAATTGGGTCTTCTTCTCACAACAGGTGGATTACCACGAGCAATTTTGGCAAGTGCTTCCTAAGACTATCGTTATTGGCGGCGCATTAACTTTTGTTAGCTTGATACAAGACTATTTAAGTTGGCAAAAAAATGAATTGTTAGTTCAGAAAAAATTAAATGAAGCGCATCAACAAAGAGCTGAAAAGGAGGGTAATTTACCATTAGAAAAGTTTCTGGCTTTATTGCCGATAGATAAGCGTGGCGAACTGTATTGCTTGGAAATGGCAGATCACTATGTGAAAGTGTATACCAGCCAAGGTCACCATTTACTATTGATGCGTTTTAAAGACGCCCTGAAATTACTCGAAAACTATCCAGGTTTACAAACGCATCGTTCTTGGTGGGTTTCAAAGTCAGCGATAACGGCATTAAAAAAAGACGGTCGAAAAATATCATTATTGCTGGTTAATAAACTTTCAGTACCTGTATCTAGAACCTATGCAGATAATGTCAAATCATCAGATATTCATTAGGGGTTGTTGAACTTTCAAATTACTCTCTGCTATAGGCTAATTTTTAAGGTAACAAGGCGAAAAGAGTGTCATGTAGTTATTCTACTTCAACGATTTTCAACGATGTTAAGTTGAAAATTAGCCATAGCCCTTCGGGTTGCCTTGAAAAAGCGTCACTTTTTGTTGCTTAATAAGCATTTGGAACAACCAAACATTATATTAAGCGCCTCAACTGCCATCTTTTTCAAGTGCAACAGAGTTATAATTTGAAAGGTCAACAGCCCCTAATACTAAGGATAAGCTATGAAGAATGAAGATGGATTTACAGTAATCAACCCTGTACTAGAGCCAACCTCAGATAAGGTTTACAGAGTAGCTAATACAGTTGCATCAATTGTTCCTGCTGGCTCAAATATGTTTCAAGCTGTCTTTACAAGTCCTATACAAAAGAGGACTGATGCTTGGATGAAAGATGTTGAAGTTAGGATTATGGAGCTAGTTAAGCAAGGTAGTACTGACTTTGAAACTTTAGCTAATAGACCTGAGTTCTCTGCAATATTGCTAAGACTGATTCAAGAAGTAGAGGTTAGTAGCCAAGAAGAAAAGTTAGAATTCTTAGGTAACTTTGCAGTTAATTTAGCTTTAGATAATACCTTAGAGGCAGATGAATTATATATGCTAGTTGATATGCTTAAAACTCTTACACCATCACACATTAAGGCTTTGAAGTTATATGACAACCCATCACTCTTTGAAGAAAGACTTATTGAGCTATATGGTTTTGCCAAAAGCTTAATTGATAGTAGAGGTAGTCCACATGTACTTGAATTGAAGCCTTATTCATTTGAAATGAATCCTAGGTAACAAGAAACTCAACCTCATATAGAGCTTTCTAAAATATTTTATAAAGATAGAACTTACAATGTGATGGGTTCTACTAGACACCTAAAGCTTGAGTTAGATTACCCTCACTGGAAATTGGTATACAAACAACTAGATAGCCTTTACCTAGTTGATAAGCTAGATATTGATGATGAAGACAAAGATTATAAAGACAACAGGCTAAGAGTAAGTAGTTTGAAATCTCACGCTAGATTTCATTTTTTCCCATCTAGGCTTTGTACAGCAACAGGAAAGAAACTACTTAAACTACTTACCACTAACAAAACTACTGAGGCTAAATAATATGGCTAACGTAGCTTACCTAAGAGTATCAACAACTGACCAAAACCTAGACAGACAATTAGCTGATATTGGTATTACCTTTGACAAGACTTTTGAAGATAAAGTTAGTGGTAGCTCAATGGATAGACCTGCTTTGATTAACATGCTGGATTATGTGAGAAGTGGAGATACTTTGTATGTTCATAGTATTGACAGGTTAGCTCGTAACTTGGGACACCTTAATGAAATGGTCACTAGCCTGACCTCTAAAGGTATCTCAGTAGTATTTCATAAGGAAAGCCTGACATTTACAGGTAATGACAGCCCAATGAATAGCTTACTACTTAATTTACTTGGTAGCGTTTATCAGTTTGAAAGAGCGATTGCTAAGGAAGGCTGAGCTAGGCTTATGTTTTTGTTGGTAACTTAGATCCTCACCACTTAGTTCTGCCCCCGTTAGCCCATCGACATTTTTTTGAGACTCACCGTTTTTCTCGTTTACGGATTCAGAGGTTTTGACCATTATTTTTCCTTTGCTCACTACTCAAAGCACTATTTCATTTAAGCGGTATAAATTTGATTTAAATGTAGCATGTATAGCTCACCACAATAGCCTCTTTAGACTAGGCAATTAGTCGTAGAATATAGCTGGTTTTGCTCGAAAAATGAGCCATTTAAGGTTTTAGGTAAATTAAAGTAATTAAAAGGAGGGGGATAGCTGAAAATTGTGCTTGTTTGTAATGAATCAAGTTCACATTTTAACTTTATAATCCTAGCTGAGTTTTTATCTCAGACTAGCGGCTTTATACCTTATGGATGTTACTTAGCAGGGGTGATGTATTGTTTTTCAGCGTAATTTTCCGCTAAAAAATGTTGTAAGCCCGTTAATTGTTTAGCGGAGAACCATTTTTTATGTGCTTGGTAATAGTCTTCAGTTTGATAAACTTTAGCGAGTATTTTATTAATATCGTGAATAACACGCTGGCCCAATTCACTTTTTGAACAATTAAAATGTGCAATGAGGTAAGGGGGCGCTCCGGCAATGGTGTATTGCTCTATCAGGGGTTTTTGTGCTTCATTTGGGGTTATATCTACCGGTAAGGCGAGGACAAAATTAACCCGTGATTTGTATAACATTGAACCTAGCGCTCTTACTCGCTGAGTGCCGCCGCGGTAATAGATGTTTGCTGGGTTTATTTGTTTTATTTGTTGGTCAAGGAACTTACCAAAAGATACATCTTGTGCAATCCCCATAATGTGAGTGGGTAAACTTTGAAATACACTAGCAAGATCTTTGATTTCACCCTCAGCATTGAATAGATGTTTAGGTAAGGGAGATTTTGCATTAAAGCGGTAAAGTTTATGTGTTAAGTAAAAGCTTTGCGGATCTGAAAATAGCGAATACTTCCTGCGCTCCGCTGAATCTAATCTATTGGCGAGACAGATATTTTCTTTGCTTTTAAGTGTTCTCATTAACCGAGGCGCTGTCATGCGCACTATTCGAACATCATACTGGTATGATTTTTTTAATTGTTGAATGATTAGATTTTCAATATAGGAAGCGGTTGATGTTTCTGCGGAGTTTTTAGTTAATAGATCGATATTTTCAAGCTTATCTTCGACTAACCAAAGCACTCTTTCCTTAATTATCACCTTTGGTACAGACTTTGTTACGGGATTACTTTGCGCGAGAGCGCTATCAAGTGTGCCGATAAAAATTGCAAAACCACATAGTGTCGCCATCATTGGAGTCAGGGGGAATATATTCAAGGAAGTATCTTCGGTGTATAGAATTAGGGCATATTAGCGGAATTCCGTTTAATAAAATAGCTTTAATAATAAGCTAAAGTTTATTAAAGCGGAGGCAAAAAAATAAGGGGGCAACGCCGCGACACCAAGCAGAGAAATAAACGCCAAGCAGTTCAATTAATTAATGACAAGTGAAGCGGCTGCTGTTGTTGATGAATGACTTATATTACCAGCTTAGGGCAGGATCCTTATGGTGTAACTAAATTGTTACAGGGTGTCGCAACTTTAACTCGCAAAACTAATGAAATACTGCTCAGAGTTACATAAGATACCAGGATAATAATATAGGGGATAATGATGAAAGTTAAGATGGAAAATAAGATGAAAAAGAAATATTTGGCGGCGGTAATAGCGGCAAGTTTAACGTTATCTGCCTGTATGGCAACCACAGCTGACACTAGCAATAACGTGTCGCAGCAATTAGCTGCAAATGAAGCCAATAAAGTCTTTAGCCAAAAATACTTATTTAAAGAATTAGCTAATGGTTTACGGGTGTTAATTGTGAAAACTGACTATCCAGATCTCGTTTCAGTACAAATCCCGGTGTCAGTAGGCTCGCGTGATGAAGACGAAGCGGGTAAAACTGGCTTTGCGCATTTCTTTGAACATATGATGTTTAAGGGCTCAGAAAAATTCCCACAAGATGTTTACTCTGATTTATTTAAAAATGCTGGTGTTGATAACGGTGCTTACACGACCAACGATTACACTAATTATCACTTAGATTTTTCTAAAGCTCATTTAGATAAAGTATTAGAGATTCAAGCGGATCACTTTAAAAATCTTAAATACACCGATGCTCAATTTAAAACTGAAGCGTTAACCGTAAAAGGCGAATACTTAAAAAACAATGCTAGCCCAACTCGCAAGCTATTAGCGGCTGTGCGCAAAGAAGCATTTGAGAGTCATACTTATAAACATACCACCATGGGATTCTTTGAAGATGTAGAAGCCATGCCTAACCAAATTGCTTATGGTGAGAAGTTCTTTAATCAGTTTTATAAGCCAGAATATGTATCTTTAGTGATTGTTGGTGATGTAGAGCCAGAAGCGACCATGGCGATGGTAGAAAAACATTGGGGCAGTTGGAAAAAGGGTGATTTTGTTAACGAAATCGCGCCAGAGCCAAAGCAAGAAGCACCGAAATATGTCCATGAAAAATTTGATGGTTTACCGGGTCATTGGCTATTAGTTTCTTATAAAGGCTCTGATTGGCAACCGAAGAAAAAAGATCGTGCCGCTTTAGATTTAATTTCTGAATTATATTTCTCAAATAACTCAGCCTTATATCAAGAGCTAGTGGTAGATAAGCAGTTGGCGAGCCAAATGTTTAACTATAACCCGGAAACAAAAGATGCCGGTTTACGTCACGTATTCATCAAAGTGAATGAAGAAAAAGATTTAGCGGTTGTCCGTGATGCGATAAATCGTACCTATGTACAAGCACGTACCGAGCTAGTTTCTGCACAAAAGCTTAATGATCTAAAATCTAATTTAAAATACAGTTTTGTTAATAGCTTAGATTCATCAGAGGCTATCGCGGCAACACTTGCTGGGTATATGCATTTTGATCGTGATCCGGAAACGATCAACCACTTATATAATAGCTTTGACAATATTTCTGCAGAAGATATTAAAGACATCGCCAATCAATATTTTGTCGATGAAAATCGCACCACAGTAACGTTATCAGCATTAGATAAAATTGCTGGTTTTGCCCAAGAAGTTGACCTAAACGGCGCGGTGGCAAAAATTGAGATGGAAAAGGCTAATCCTAGCGCACCGCTATTTACG
The DNA here is from genome assembly GCF_000378625.1 of Colwellia piezophila ATCC BAA-637. Taxonomy (GTDB): domain Bacteria; phylum Pseudomonadota; class Gammaproteobacteria; order Enterobacterales; family Alteromonadaceae; genus Colwellia; species Colwellia piezophila. The sequence goes on from NZ_KB905162.1 coordinate 87,116, forward strand.
GTATTAGATAAAACCAATGACTCACCGTTGATTGATATTAACTTCCTATTTTATACCGGTGCAGCAGCTGATCCTGTAGGTAAGAAAGGCGTAGCGGCATTGACTGCACGCATGCTAACCCAAGGTGGCTCAGTAACGCGTAGCTATAAAGACATTCAAAAAGGTTTATACCCTTTAGCAGGAAGATTCTCGTCTCAGCTTGATAAAGAAATGATGTCATTTACTGGCCGTGTTCACAAAGACAATGCTGACCAATGGTATCAACTGATTAGTGATCAATTATTAAACCCTGGTTGGCGTGAAGATGACTTTAAGCGTCTGAAGAAAGAGTTAATTGAGGGTATTAAATCAGGTCTTAAATCGTCTAATGATGAAGAGTTAGGTAAAGAGGTGCTTTATAGCGAGCTTTATCAGGGCCATGTTTATGAAAATTTCAATAGTGGTGATTTATCTGACTTAGCAACAATCACCATTGAAGATGTTAAAGCTTTCTACAACAGTCAACTTACCCAAGCTAAATTAAACGTAGGTATTACTGGCGCTATGTCCAATGCGTTAAAAGCACAGTTAATCTCTGACTTAACGGCACTACCTGTTGGTGATGAAAAGCGCTTAACTATTGCTAAAGCGCCGGTTTTAAAAGGTCATCATGCGACTATAATTGAAAAGAATGCGCAATCAACAGCAGTCTCTTTTGGTTTCCCAATTGATACTATTCGCAGTGACAAAGACTGGGCCGCGCTTTGGTTAGTGCGTTCATATTTTGGTGAACATCGTAGTTCTAACAGCTACTTGTATCAACAAATACGTCAAGCGCGTGGTATGAATTACGGTGATTATTCTTATATTGAATATTTCCCACGCGGTATGTACCAAACTAAGCCTGACGCAAACTTAGGTCGTTCAAGCCAAATTTTCCAAGTTTGGTTACGTCCTTTACGTTCAAACAATGATGCGCATTTTGCCACGCGTGCCGCTTTATATGAATTGGACAAGTTGATTGAAAATGGCATGAGCGAAAAAGACTTTCAGGCAACACGTAATTATTTAACTAACTATGCGCCGCAATTAGTGGCTAGCCAAGACCAGCAGTTAGGTTACGCACTTGATAGTGAATTTTATCAAACAGAAGAGTTTGTTAAGTATGTACGTGGCGAGTTTGCCAAACTATCGTTAGCTGATGTCAATCGTGTCATTAAAGAGAACTTACAAACTGATGATATTCATTATGTTTTCATCTCAAGCGATGGTAAAGATATGAAAAAACGTTTGTTGTCTGAGCAAGTATCACCGTTAACCTATAACAGTGAAAAACCAGCAGAGCTTTTAGCTACCGATAAAATTATTGAAAGCTACAAGTTAACGCTGCCGTCTAAAAATGTTGAAGTTATTGAGATAGATAGCGTATTTAAATAGGTTATTTAATTACGCTTTTAGTTAAAGTTTTAAACTAAGGTATTAAACTAAGGTTTTAGTTAAGATTTTAACTCAGCCAAACGATAACTCAGTATTCAACTGATTGGGCTTGCCAGTCTTTACTAAACACCACGCTTGTCGTGGTGTTTTTATTTTTAATGCAGCATAAAGGGCGTCACAGTAAATTTAATTGATTAGTCGTCTCCACAACGACGTGGTTAACAAACATATTCTTAAATTCACTCTGTTCAAGGTTATTCAAGCGGAGAATCAAACTAAAGCTATTAGTTAAGAAAAGTACCAATGGTCAGTCTCTGTATAAGTTCTTATAAGACCGTACTGTTGTCATTTATGAAATAGTGTTGTTCGATTACGTATATATATTGACGTATTTAAAGTTCGTATACTGACTGGTAATTAATCTTCAGTAATTAATATTAGACAGGGGGTATTATGAGCATTGTAACAGTAGCCGAACAGCAGAGGCGAGTAGAGCAACCAATTCAAGTAGAGCAAGCATGGCAAGTAGATTTGCGTAAAGGCTTACCAGCGGCTATTAAAAGTCAGTTATTACCACTAGCAAGAGAACAGTGGTCACAACATGCTCGCTATGGCGGCAAAGCGTCATTTTTTATTCAATACCATGGCGATCTATTGGCGACAGCGGCTTATCTTAAACAGTTGTTGGCAACATTACTTGATGGTTCTCAGACACTATTCACTTGGCAGCAATTAAAAGATCCCTTATCTGCGGCACAGTATTTAGTCGATAGGGCGCATAATCATCACCAGATTGAAGAACAGGTTTATTTTCCTAAATTTAGGGAAATTATGCCGCAGCTAAGTAAGGGCATCGATCTACTGGATAAGGATCATCAATCTTTAGATCTGGCATTAGATGACTTGAGTAATATGGTAATGAGCATAACTATGGGCATGAACACGTCGGATGTTATCAATAAGCAGCAGGTAAAGCTGTTGACTGATAGTATCTTGCACTTACAACGAATATTGCAAAGACATCTGTATGATGAAGAAGAGGTGATTATTCCGATATTTTTATTATCAGCTTAATGGCAGTGAAAGTACCGTACACGATAAGGTTTTATAACATTAATGTGTACGGCATCATTTAAAATTAGCCGCACTACAGCTATAACTCTCTAGTACTGCTACTTCAAACATAACCCTGTGCTCAGCACAGTACGCTCGACCTAATAGCAATGAAATTATGGTTAACTCTAGTCGATGCAGTCACTTATTAAGCAAAGTGGCGCTGCGGTTTTATCATTGCGATAAAGGCTCATGGTCTTAGTTATTTAATACCATCCTTATTAAAAATGAAAAGTTTTCCACCCTGATTATTTCTACTTACACAAGGTAGAAGCCTCGAAAAAGAAAACCCTAAATACATTACATATTACAACGCTTTAGCTGACATGTTTTACATTGCTTTGCTGTTAAGACTGTTAACCTCTATTTATTAGTTAACATCTCCATCTCTTAGCCATTTTTAATTCGCAGCCATTCTTAGCAATTCACTTGTAATCTATTAGAGAAATGAGTGATTGAAATGCTTGGGTTGCAACCTACAAGGGAAAATCATGGAGCCACTGGTAAGCCTATTCAGCACTATTATTTTGAGCCTTTCACTTAATGTCGCAGCCAAAACAGTTGCCGATGTTGAAATTTCACCATCGATCACATTTGGTGATAAAACACTACTAGTCCAAGGGGCGGGTGTGCGTAGCAAGTTTTTTATCGATCTATACGTGGCAAGCTTTTTTAGCGAAGACGATATAAAGAGTAAAGAGGGAATAGACACGGCTAGTCAGGAAATCATTAAGGGTAAAAAAATCAGTGCCATTCGACTGAATATTGTCTCCGGTTTGATCACCTCTGAGAAAATGCTTGCGTCCATTGAGCAGAGCTTTGATGTTGCCACTCATGGTGATACTACAGCGATAGATGTTTATATCGCTGAGTTTACCGCTGTTTTTGAGCAAGCCATAACAAAACAAGATCAATTTACTTTTATCAGTGAGCCCGGTGTAGGTGTTCATGTTTTAAAAAATAACCAACCTTTATCTAGCATCACTAATGACGCCTTTCGCCAAGCATTATTATCTATTTGGTTGGGAACTAACTCGGTTGATGATGACTTAAAAAGTGACATGCTGGCAAGGTAATATAATCGCTCAAAATACCTACAGTTTAACACTTAAGTTATACTTCACGGTGCCGATACTTTTATATATACCCAAAAAACTTCAATATGCAGAATTCAGTCCTCCTGAAACGAGCACCTTGAAGTAGCTTGGGTATAAGGCTTTGATAATTTGAGGGAGATATTATGAGTTCAACAATTAACCCAAACACACCCGTTAACCAAGGTGTACGCCCCGTAGCAAAAGCGTCGGATGAAAAAGACAATAAAGTCATGGGACAGCAAAACTCTGCGCTTGTCCATGAGAATAAAGTAGCACAAACCGCAGAGCCAATTTATGTTAGTCAGAAAAAACAGCTTAATGCGGCCATTATAGAGTCTACTCTGAAATTTAGTAATACTATGGGCGACAGGCCATTATCACTGTTGTTAAAAACGGCTTTACAAGGAATCAACGAAGCGCTTAAGTCGGGAGGAGTTGATAGCAGCGTTGAAGACGCTTATGAGTCGGGCCTTGATGTTAGTCCTGAAGCTACGGCTGAGCGTATTATTAACTTTAGCACGCAGTTTTTAGCCTCTTATCGAGAGCAACACCCTGAAATGGACGAAGAGCAGTCATTAACCGCTTTTATTGATATTATCCGTGGAGGCATCGAACAAGGCTTTGCTGAAGCTAAGGAAATACTTGGCGGTTTAAAAGTACTCAAGGGCGATATTGCCACCAATATTGATAAAACTTATCAGTTAGTGCAAGAGGGGTTGCAATCTTTTATTGACTCTTTTAGTAAGGCAGAAGAAGAGTAACTTAATGGATTTGGTATTAGGTTATTACTTAAATAATAGCAGCAGAGTAAATTAAAAATAATCTTACTCTGCTGCTAAACTATAAGAAGTATTGCTGGAAAACTACTGCGTCAACGTCTCTTTTATATAATTATCAATGAAACGTTCCAGAATATTAAGCGGAACAGCACCATTTTTTAACACTACATCATGAAAATCTCGGAGATCAAATTTATTTCCTAGCGCGAGTTTTGCTTTCTCTCGTAATGCTAAAATTTTCATCATGCCTACTTTATATGACGTAGCTTGGCCGGGCATTACAATGTAACGCTCAATCTCAGAAACAACATCTGATTGTGCCATACCGGTATTCGCTTTCATGTAATCAATAGCTTGCTCTCGGGTCCATTTTTTATAATGAATTCCTGTATCAACCACTAAGCGTACTGCTCTAAATAGTTCAGCTTGCAAACGGCCAATATTATCGAAAGGATCGTCTTGAAAGCCCATTTCCCATGCAAGGTATTCACTATACAGCGCCCAACCTTCTACATAAGCGGTAAAGGGGGAAAACATTCTAAATAGTGGTAAGCCTTCTAATTCCATTGCAACAGCAATTTGAAAATGGTGGCCAGGAATACCTTCATGATAAGCCAATGTTCGCATTGCGTATTTAGGTGTCGCTTTAATATCATATAAGTTAGCAAAAAAACGGCCTGGGCGGCTGCCATCGATGGCTGGCTGCTGATAATAAGCGCCAGGTGCAGTTTTCTCTTTAAATTCAGGAATTCTAACAACTTCCATGCCCGCTTTAGGGCGAATTCTAAATGCAGAGTCTAAACCCATATCTATTTCATCAAGAATTTTTTGATAATCAACCAGTATTTGTGCCCGGCCAGCATCACTGTCCTCGTAATAAAAACTTTCTTGCGCAGCTAAATCTTCTATAGCGGCACTAAAGCCTTGAGCAATGTCATAGTTTTGTTCTTTAAGAATAGTCATAATGTCTGACTGAATACGATTTACTTCTTTTAAGCCAATATCATGAATATATTGAGGCGTGTAATCGGTAGTAGTGAAGAATTTTAACGAGCTTATGTAAGCTTGCTCGCCATTAGGTAAGCGCCAGAAACCATCGTCACTTGTCGCTTTTGGCTTTATCTTAGTAAAATAATCAATTAAGGATTTATAGGCTGGGTGCACATAATCTTTAATATTACTTTTTGCTTTAGCGAGCAATTTAGCTTGTTCATCATCACTAATATTACCGCTTTCAGTCATTTTTTTCGCCAATGAGGTATAAAGAATATTTTCCTCTATTGGTTTACCAACAAAATTGTTCATTTCTTCAAGTACACGTTCAATAACAAACAAGGGTGGAATAATTCCTTTTTCTTCTCTTAACCTTATTCCTTCGAGTTCTTGAGTGAATTTAGTTTTTACTAACACTAAACGCGATAAATAGTTTTCAACATCATCGGTGTTATGAATTTGGTGTTGAGCTTCCATAAAGCTTGGGTAACCATTTTGTATGCCAAACAGCTGGTTTACTGGGTAACTATGATAGCGGAATTGTTCGGCGTTCTTGGCAAAATCCAGTAAATATAGCGCAATCTCTTTAGAAAGAAGGTCAGCCTCAGTTAAACTGTCATTTTCGTATGAATTGAGTGTTTTATGTACTTGCTTTAACTTAACATATAACTCATCGGCTTTAGCAAGGCTTGCGTCATCAAGTTCACCATTATGTCCAGTGATGCCCACTGACTCCAAAAAGCCTAAAGAGGTCAAGGTTTCAGGGCTTTCAAATGCCATTTTTAATACTTCTCGATCGACAAAAGACCGAAACCGCAACGGTTTATCGGCATTCCATTCATAAGCGGCGAAACTGCCAGCAACCACTATTACTGTAAGCAGCATAACCCCAAGCCATTTAAATATTTTTTTAATCATAATTTCCTCTGATGATATTACTTATTAATTATTTTAAATCATAAACTTAATAGTATTTATTTTTTGTTAACCATTTGAAGTTAACAAAATAGTAACATCAAGTAAAAGAAAATGAAGAATGAACAAAAGCAGTCATGTCATTTTAATATATACCCATGTGACAGGTAAAACTCCTCTGAATCACTAACCCCTAGTGATAAAAGTAAACATGGGTAATACCAAGTACATTAATTAATTGACCACTTAGCGAGAATTAAAAGGCTTAGAGGCAAGGCATTGATTGAAGAGAATGGTTATTCCCTTATCGAAATCAATAACGCTGCAGGTAAACCTTTTAAACTCGCCCTTTGGGAGTTTATTAGCGAACCAATAACGGCTCAAAATTAAAGAAATATAGAATAACTATGTTTAAGTAATTTTGCTTGTTCTAAGCTCGCTAATACAACTCTAAGCTGATCAATTTATTAGTGTAATTGGTATCTATATATGGCAACCAAACAATGTGCCTTGTCAAAAAAGGCTCGTAATTGACTCTCTAGTTGAATAAGTAAAATAAATTACACTTTTAATACACTTTTGAAAAAGATACTTACAGTGGAATAACATACGCTTGGACCTTAGCTACTTTGACAATAAGTTGAAAATAAAATGAATGCATTACCTTTAACACGACAACACTTCCTAATGATTGTGCTCGTTTTTCTTAATCTCTTGGTATTATCTGGATGTGGTGAGTCAGAGGGGATAAAAGTATCAGAGCCGCTACCTGATAGGCCTGCGACGGGTCAAGCTGGAGATGGTACTTTGCAAGATGTTGTTAATTATATTCGTATTGAAGCTGGTTTACCTGCTATGGCTGCAGTTTTGGTGCATAACGGACAGATCATTGAAATGGCCGTGTCGGGTTTCCGTTCAATTAGCAGTACTACTGCTGTAAGTGTTGAAGATAAATGGCACCTTGGATCATTAACAAAATCGATGACTTCAACACTGGCGGCTATGTTAGTTAAACAAGGTATCATCAATTGGGATACCACCATTGCTGATGTATATCCTGAGTTATCTGGCATAATGAATAGTCATTATGAAAATGTACGACTTGAGCAATTACTGTCGCACACCTCAGGTATGAGAGCTAATACTCCAACACTTAATAGTTATCATAACAGTTCACTGGATATTGAAGGGCAACGTCAAAAAATGATTGAAGAAGCATTGGTGCTTAGTCCAGAGGTAAATAAAGGAGAATACCTTTATAGTAATTTAGGGTATATGGTTGCAGGGGCAATGATGGAACGTCTTACTGGCACTAGCTGGGAATTATTGTTAGAACAAAATTTGTTTAATACCTTAGCGATGACAAGCAGTGGCTTTGGCGTACCTGATGCTCAAGGTAATTTAACACAACCTGTTGGGCACTTAGCTCAAGGAGTTGGTTGGATAGCTAAAAATGATGATAACCCTGCGGTGCTTGGGCCTGCAGGCACTGTTCATAGTACCCTTGAAGATATGGGTAAATACATTGCGGCACACTTATCCGGTTTGCGCGGGAATGACGTTGTTGGTTTATTAACAGGTGCAGAGTTTACTAAATTACATACGGCCGCTAAAAATCCAGGTTATGCATTAGGCTGGGTAGTTACTGATGGTGCTTTATGGCACAACGGTAGTAATACAATGTGGTTAGCATCAATAAACATAGATCCGGCAAAGAACATAGCGCTATTTATTGTCACCAATGCGGCGGATTTACAAAAAGAGAAAAATAGTATTTCAGTAAAAGCGGTAGATAAATTAACAAGTGAATTGGTAAAACGCGCCGATTTCGCATTTTCCAATTAAGAAAGCTTTGCTGTAACTGAACTTAAAGTGTAATGCCGCAAGTTGCCAGAGCACTCTGGGGGAGGAAAAGGGGAGCAGTTTTGATCCCTTTTCATCTTCTTGTGATTACAATATAAATGTCTTGGGCTGAAACCTATTCTTCTGTAGTCTTTTAGTCGGCAACACCTTCAATATCGCCACGCATTACCGGATAACCTAAATTCATCCAACCAAAAACACCCTCCCATAACACGGCGGTACGGGTATAACCCCGGTCTCTTAATTTTTTAATGGTGTGATCGGCCGCGGCACGGGGACAAGAGCAATAAGCAATGATTTGCACATCTTTTGGAATGCCAGCCACAGTATCATCAAGGTCAGCATAGTAGGGAAAAGGAATAGAGCCTTCTATATGTGCGGTTTGCCAAACTGAAGGTACACGCGTGTCCAGCAGTACCATTTTATTTTTAGCAAGTAAGGCTGCATTTAAATCTTTTGATGAGACGTACATGCCATCTTGCAAGGTAAAGTTGGGATCATCACCTTTTTTGTTGATAACGTATTGTTCTGGTGTGGGCAGCTCCCTCAGTATGGTTTTTTCTTCTTTCCAGCCGAGTGCTTTGCTGCGCAAAAAGGCGGTAATATTGTTGATGTCTTGCGCCGGTAATTTGTTTTTATAGGCTTGCATGGGCGTATCTTGTCGGCCATTTTGTATGGCATGACGAATAAAATCATCGGTGTTGTGAGCAAGTGCCGATTGATTACCCAGCGCAGGAGCGGTAACTCCTTCACCATCAACACCATGACAGCTGGTGCAATTGGCTAAATAAACTTGCTCACCACGTTTAATATCACCGTGCACAGGCTTTGTTGATAGTTTTAATCGCTCAACTCCTGCCTGTTCAAATAACCAATAGGTTAAGTTCCATGTTTCTTTGAGCGTCATCGGTCCGCCGATTTCATCAAGGTAGCCGCCCATAGCGGTGCCTTTTCTGCCATAGGACATCGGTCTTAAAATAGCGTGTGGCACGCCTGATTCAAATAAGCTTTTGCTACGCAGTGATGGCGCATGGTCATTAACATGGCCTTGTCGGTCTTCACCATGGCATAACGAACAGTACTTTTGATAATTTTTCGAAGCAACTTCTGCTTGTATTGTCGTGAGTTTTCTCGGTGGTGGTAACGTGCCCAACTCATCGCCTTGTGCGAATAACTCCATCGGCGAAATAACGGCTAACAAACAGCCAAGCAGTAAAGTTTTTTGCAGAAATATAGACATCATGTTTTATAATGTTAGCTGATAAGGGGTAATTAATAGACTAACTAGCATCAAGATAACAAGCAATAGCTACCTTCACCAGGAAAAGATTAGTAACATCTTTTTAGAGGATTTGTGCTGTGTGGGGTATTATTTCTTAGCTGATAAAAATTAGCCAAGGCCTACTAAAGCTAGCTTATATCACTGCGACGTTAGCTTAAAAGTACTGGCGAAGTAATACACTTAAAACCTAAAAGTAAAAGTAAAAATAAAAGGAATAGCTGAATTCTGCATATTGTCGTCATTTCAGTATATAATGGTGCCCCCTTTTCGATCTGCCTTGTGTTGCAATGCGCATAGGCTTTATTGTAGGGACTTACGTTGTCAGGAAATTTAAACGTAACATTCATCGGTTTAACTTTATAACCGCTAATAATCTCATTACAAGAGAAAATCCCGAGTAGTATGGCATGCAGATTTTAGAAAAAGATTATCAGATAAACAGTGTCAATAAGGCTATTAGCGCAGGAGAAAACTCCATTATCGCATTACCTACGGGTGGCGGTAAGAGTATCTGTATCCTTAAATTGTGCCAAGCAATGTCCGACAGACAAATCGTGGTAAGTCTACGTAATGCTGCATTGGTACCGCAATTATTAAACACCCTGACCTCGAATGGGGTGTCTGTTAGCGTGGTTAAGTCTGGCTATAAGTATGTGGCTGGTGGTGATGTGACCTTGGTTATGGAGCAGTCATATGGTAGAAGAAGACATCTAAATATTAAGTGTGATGTACTGCTACGTGATGAATATCATGTTGGCTGTATGGGCGGCGTTTATATCGCTATGCGTGAAGAGCTATCGCCTGACTTGATCATAGGATTGACTGCGACACCCATTGACAGACTTGGTGTCTATATTGATAAGTCGATGAAATTGATTGAAGAAACCACCACTAGGGAGCTGATTGAATTAGGTGAACTAGCCAAACCGGTTTACAAGGTGCCTAGCCTGTCTCAAGAGATAGATTATAGCGCGGTTAAGATGTACCGAGGTGACTTTAGTGTCTCAGGTTTAGACTGTATATTACTAGAGCATTGCTCCTTGGTTGCACAGCAAACCGTTGACGACGCGTTATCTCATGGCCGTAAGGTTATGCTGTTTGCCAATTCTATCAAACATGTAGAAGCGCTTTCTGAGGCTTTTGGTTTGCTCGGCATTTCACATGAAATGGTGCATTCGCAACGTGCTATTAGTGATAATGATGAAAGTATACGTAGATATAAGTCAAATGAGGTCAAGTTAATCATTAATATGTCGATGCTTACCATTGGCTTTGATGATCCTACCACGGATTGCGTTGTTTTAGCGCGACCCACTAAGATATTAAGATTGTATTTACAGATCATTGGCAGGTGTTTACGCGCATCAAAGGGTAAGAAAAATGCCTTGATATTGGATTTAGCTCAATGTATCTCAACCCATGGTTTTGCTGAAGATTATCGAGACTTTACCCGTAAAACGGCTAAGTCTGCTGCAATAATGTCTGAGCGATTAAGCGTGACCAATATTGGTCAATTTGTCGACGGAGAGTTCAGCTATCGTGAATCCATAGAACGTAAGGTGGTTAAGAAAAAGTCACCTGTTAAACGTATAAAAACTCAACCTAGGATAGTGGCCAGCAAGGATCTTCTTAAAAAGGCAGCGAGCAAGCGGGTTGAATCGTTAATCAGGCTTAACCCTCGAATGGAAAGACTGGTCAGTACTATCGAGTTGGTTAATATCGTCTACGAACAGCAAGACGAAAGCAATAAGATGCTTGATGAGGTCGCTATGGTTAAGATAGTTGCGCTGATAGGATTTGCTTACAGTGATGCATTAGTGGATAGCTGTACCAAGTTAGTTGAGGTAATGCATTCTGAAAATCAGTCGATCAGAGCCTTATTACCTAGGGTGAGTAGTTTGATAACGGCAATAGCGATACAAGAGTTATCAATCACAGAAGTGACTGCTAAGGTATAAACAATAAGTGGGATTAGCGCTTTTCTGGCTTTTCTCACTGCAATTTATCAATACTGTCTGATTATACCTATACCTATACCTAGCCCGCAGTTCTTTTATTAACCTCGCCTCGACTGCTGTTCTTACAGCTGTTCAGTTGACTGTGATGGTTGCCTTATCTCATTGACCTTGCTTAACTTAGGTTAGGTAAAGTTAGCTTAGCTTTAAATATTTTCTAGCTGTAGGCAACTAAATAGAGCGATTGAATAACGCCTTATGATCTTAACGTTAAGGTTACCAAAACAATACCATGGTCGGTACTTTCGCCATCACGGTCGAAAATGGGATTAATTAAATGTCGATCGTAAGTATCATAGCCGCTGACCTGATAAAGACTGTCGTGATAACTGGCATCAAATTCACAAGACAATAAAATGTAATCGAGCACTGAGCCACCACCGCCAAAATAATGCGTGTGTTTACGTGTTGGAGGTAGTTCTGCACTTGGCGCTTGACTCAGTTCTAGCTTCGCTTCACTAACCGTACCGGCTTCGCTCGCTGCATCTATAGCGCTATCATCAATTTCATTAGCACAGGCTACTTCAAATAAATGCCAAGCATCACTTAAACAATACTTAGCCAAGTAAGCATCGCGGTCAATACGCGATACAAAGCGCAAAGTATTGGTTAGTAGGTGACTCAATACACCATCAGTTAGGGTGTTATTAAAGTCACCCATTAATACCATGGGGTTAGCCGTAGTCTCACGGCGCTCAATCATAGCAACCATTAATAACGTCGCTTCACTACCTCGTTGTATGGTTGAGCCCCAACTACCTGCCACTTGTGCTTTTAGGCTTTCAATAATCGTTTGCTCGGGTGAACGACTTTTATCGTGCTCATCGATCTCAATCATTGAGCGTTTAGATTTAAAGTGCACCACATAACAATCACAGTTACCGATATGCGGGATATCAATCGTAGCCCTTAATACCTGACGACTAAAAGTAAAGTCAGCCGCTAAGCCAAGGGATTGAGCAAGCTCAATGTTTGGCTGTACCGCCTGGATATCAACAATGGGGTAACGAGAAGCAATGGCGACCACAGGCCTTTTATAAATAAAATCATCAATAACCTGAGGCTGATCAACCACGCCAAAATAATCATAACCCTGTGCACTCACAAGTTCTTTTAATGAGTCGCTACTAAATACTTCTTGAAAGCCGATGATATCAGGCTGATATTCGGCTAAATATTCGCTAATCCATTTTTGCTTTTTATGCCATTGCTCGGCGCTATAAATACGCTCAAATTCATAATAAGCATTAGGCGGCTCAAGGTAATTAAATAAATTAAAGGTCGCCATGCTAAGCGCTGTATTGGCAACAGATGGTCTAAGCTTACTTGCTTCTTTGGTATTTTTGTTATCACTTGAGTTGATGATACTAGCTCTCTTGATTGGTATGGGGTGTGATCGTTTCGGTTTTACTGAACACGGAATTAACCGTTATCAACACGTCGCTATTTGGATAACCATCGGCAATTAGTTGATGTTTTAGCTGAAACAAACGAATAGCCTGTCGGCTTTTAGGTCCCCAAATACCATCAGGCTCACCTGTTTCAAAGCCTAAAATATTCAGTTGGCTTTGTAGGTTTTTCATGTCAGCGACACTATAAGATTTTACCTTAGTTTGCGCTTGTTGAATAAACTCAAGACCTTTGGCGCCAACTAACTTATTGGCCAATAGGCCGACTGAGAGAGCGTAACTTTTCGACAGGTTCCACGTCATGATGACATTAAAATTTGGGTAAAGTAAAAATGCGGGTCCTTTGTGGCCGGATGGCAGATAAAGCTCAGCCTGAATTTCATAAGTAGGTAATGCTTGCTTGTTTATTTTTTTAACGCCGAGCTCTTTAAAATAATCAAGCGGATAATATTGATCAAAAGTTACTTTATCAAAAGCAAAGTCTACTGGTAATTTAACTTCTCTACCCCAACGCTCTTTGGCTTGCCAACCTATGTTATTTAAGTAATTAGCCGCGGTTGTTAGGGCATCAACTTCACTATTCCAAATATCAACTTTGCCATCATTATCACCATCAACCGCATACTTTAATAATGCCGTTGGCATGAATTGCAGATGTCCCATGGCACCGGCCCATGAGCCTTTTAGTTGTTCAACAGCTACCTGCTTGGTTTCAATCAAGGTGAACAAGTTTAATAACTCTAGGGTGAAAAACTCACTGCGGCGCTCGTCACAGGCTAAGGTTGCTAGGGCATCAAGTACTTCCATTTTACCTTTGTGTTTGCCAAATACGGTTTCTAAGCCCCAAAATGACACTAAATATTGACGAGGGATGCCGTATTTTTTTTCTAATTTATCAAATAGTTCTTTGTTTTGTTGTAACTTTTTCTTGCCCACTCGCACATGATAGTCGGTAACTCTCGCCTGAATATATTGCGCAAAAGTTTGGGTGAACTCTGGCTGTTTTTTGTCTAAAGCGATCACGCGTTCAATAGGGGAAATATTACCAATAACGGTCTGGGTGATAGTAGAGGAAAACCCTGCGGCTTGCGCACGTTGAGCTAAATTGACTTTACACTGGCTAAAATTATCATCGGCAATGGTTGCAGCTGCAGCATTGCCAAACAAAGGCATAAATGCACAGGCAATGATTAATTTTTTGCAATTTAAACGATTTCTTACTTGTTTAACTAAAGGTTTTGAAAAGATCATCGATGAACATTCCTTGGCTAAAGCTGAGATTAAGCATTAAATAAAGCGAGTACCGTGATACTCACTATATTTTACCTTAATTACACTGATGAGATCATCGTTTTCATCATAAAAATAAACGTGTTAACGCTAGTGTTATTAATCTGGGTGATAAATGTGATTATCGCTATTTAAAATGACTGTTATTTTTTGTTGTTTCTGAAAATCATATCAATGGATAGGAGGCTTGGGGTTTGCATTAATCGCTTTTAGGTGACAAGTTTTTATTTTTAACTGAATGCAGTAGCATTGATAATAAAGATGAATTAATATAAATAACAATGAAATAGAGTAAACGTAAGGTAGTCAAATTATGTCATTTAAGCAGTTTATAAAAAGTTACAGAAAACCACTAAAGATCACCTTTATAATGCTCAGTGTTATTGCCACTTATGCTTTGATATTAGGTTTACTTACCCCTTATTTACTCAAAAAAAATCTGCCGGCTATGGTGAGTGACAACTCCTCCTATTCCATGCAAGTCGAAGAGATACGTATTAATCCTTTTTACCTCTCTCTTGAAGTGAAGGAATTAACCATATTCGATAAAAACAGTGAAGATTTCGCCGGTTTTAGTCGCTTGTTTGTTAACTTTCAACTGTCTTCATTATTTCGCTGGATGTGGACTTTTGAAGAGTTCACCCTAGAGGCGCCTCGACTTCACTATCAATTATATCAAGATAGCAGTACTAATTTTGATGAACTCATTGGCGCTAAAATTACTGCACAATCAAGCGACGGCGCGCAAGCGACCATTGCAGGTAACAGCAACAGTGCCGTTAACGCTGAAGGTGATATTGCGGGTAAGTCTGCAGCTAAAAGTGAAAGTAGTGAAGCAGCGAATACCGTTCCAAAGATTTTAGTAACACGTTTGAATATTGACCAATTAGAATTACGTTTTACCGATCATTCGAAAAAAGAGCCATTCTCGGCTCATATTGGCCCGTTAAATATTGAACTTGATAAGTTCACCACACAAAGAGAGTTGAATAGTCCCTATAAGCTAAAAGCAACTTCCGTTAGTGGCATTATCGGCACAAGCCTTGAGTGGCAAGGGCATGTAACTATTTTACCTTTACGCTCTTCAGGTCAATTTAAAATAGACGGCATCAGCCTGCCAACACTGTATCAGTATTTTAAAGACGATTTTCCTCCTGGTGTTCGCTCAGGCACGTTAAATTTAAGTGCCGAATATGCTATTGACCTTTCCCAGGAAAATATGAAACTTAATGTTAGCAAGGCCAATATGTTGTTTACTGATTTATTCATAAAACGCAAAGGTGTCGATGTTAATGATGTGCAATTAAATCACCTAGCGATCAATGGCCTTAATTATTCATTGTCAGAAAATAGTGTGAAAGTCGATGAAATTATACTCAAGGATAGTGTGATAAATGTTATTCGTAGTAAAAGTGGAGCGTTAAATTTACTACAAATGTTACCACCAAGTGCAGAGGAAGAAAGCAGCGAGACTCCACAACCAAAGCTAAAACTAGCTATTGATAAGATCAGCCTAGTGAATAATCAATTAAAACTCACCGATAAGACCACTGAGGTCGCTACACAGGTAAATTTAACTGCTATTAATATGAACTTAGCTAAGTTCAGTTTACAACCCAAGGCCGTGTTCCCATTAAACTTCTCTGCCATCGTTGAACAAAGTGGCAACATTTCGGCAAAAGGTGATTTATCTTTATATCCGATAACCGCTAACCTTAAGGTTAACGCCCAATCAGTGCCGGTCTTGAGTGTTGAACCTTACATGCATCAATGGGTTATTTCTGAAATTATTGCCGGTAATTTCGATGCAAGCATGAATATTGTTTATGCCGCAGCGATTGCCAAGCAAGCATCAACGTCTGCAAGCCCTGAAACAATACATATTACCGGCGATATGGCGCTGAATAACTGGCGTACTCGAGTAACAGACAATGATGAAGATTACGTGCGCATTAATAAAATCTCTGTTACCGGTATTGATGTAAAACAGCCACAAAATACTGTCGACATTGAGCGGGTCACTATTGATAAGTTATGGCTTAATGCCCAACGTAACAAACAAGGTGTGATGAATGTTGCCACCATCCGTAAAGAGCGTATGGAGCAACGTCAAGAAGCGGTAGACGAAGGTAAGCCGGCGGTTGTTAACCTTAAGCATTTTCAAGTAAATTCCTCTTCTGTGCTTTATACCGATTACTCGGTTAGTCCGCGTTATAAAATGCGTATCGACCCTTTGCAGATAACTATTACCGGGCTTTCAAGTGACGTAAACAGCCGAGCTAATATTGATTTACAAGGTAAGATCAATAAATTTGCACCGCTTAAACTAAAGGGCAGTGTCAATTTACTTTCTGAAACCTTATATAGTAATTTCAACTTACTGTTGAATGATGTCCAAATGAGTGATTTTACTCCTTACTCTGGCACTTATGTTGGCCGGGAAATTGACAAGGGTAAGCTCAACCTGAATATAAATTACTTAATTGAAGATCAAGCGCTAAACGCGACAAATACTGTTTTTATCGACCGATTCCATTTAGGTGATGATGTTCAAAGTGATGTAGCAACTAGCCTACCGATTGGCCTTGCGGTAAGTTTATTGAAAGATAGTAAAGGTGAGATCCATATCGATATGCCAATAAGCGGTAATCTTAATGATCCTGACTTTAGTTACGGTAAACTTGTTTGGCAAACCCTTGGCAACTTAATTATCAAAGCGGTTTCTTCTCCCTTTAGTTTGCTAGCCGGTTTAGTTGGTAGTGATGAAGACTTAGGCTCAATTGAATTTATTGCCGGTAACCCGACGCCAGACCAAGCAATGATTACCCGTTTAAATTTATTGAAAAAAGCACTACTACAAAGACCTGAACTGCAATTAGAGGTCAGCGGTTGTTATCATGAGCAAGATAGTGAAGCACTCAGACAAGAAATATTTAAACAACGCATTAATCCAAATGCACAAGCACTAAGCAATGAACAGCGCTTACCTTTATTAGTCAGTGCTTATAGCGAAAGCTTTGGCCATGCCTATGACTTTAGCGAAGCGCCAATTATGGACGCTGATGTCTTGATTAGTTGGAAAGTAGATCAGCTTGAATCGGTTTTGTTAAACAATATAATTATTGATAATAATATGCTGATTAATTTAGCGCAGGAACGTAGCCGCAACATTCAGCAAGTTTTATTAAGCGATAATAAACTTGCGGCGAATCGCCTCATTATTGGCAAAGTACTCGCCCTTGAATCATCAAGTGATATTAGTTGTCCATTAGCACCCGCGGGTTAATTGAGTAGTAGTTACTCTTAAATATTCCAGCAAAGTAACCCTGATTAACGAACTGTTAGTACAATCAGGGTGCGATATTAAAGCCGCTATGCCTGAGTAACGGGGGAACTTTCTATATTAGATATTGTTGAATTTGAACCTTCAGCGATGCGCTTTCGTACCACCACCCTAGTAAATTCGGGTAGATATTTTTCTGTGGCGACTAAGTTAAGAGAAATTATTAAACATGATTTTGACGCTGCTAATGTACGAATGCCGCCTTTACATCAGCATATAACGAAGCCTAACTACCTGACATGAAAACGTAGTGAAGCTTGCTAGTTGATGGATACCGCACTTAGAAAGTAATACCAACTCTTAAGCTTTACGACTATGACTGAAGACACCTTGTTGACTTAAACTTTGACCGTTCATACTCACGCCAAGTTAAACATAATTATGCCGGTTGATGTTTTATAGTGAAATGAAAAATAAATAAGTTATAATCCCACCTCGTTCATTACTCTGCATAGTATATTTTCATGAAGTTTCCAGGCCGTCGCCAACATAAACACTACTTTCCAGTAGATAACAAAAACCCGTTAACAAATAAACTTGATCGTAGCGCGCCGCTATTAAGAAATTATATTGTTGGTATAGATCAGATACTTGTTGATATTGAAGCGAAAATTGACCAAGAATTTCTTGATGATTTTGGTTTAACACGTGGTATGTCACAAATTATTTCTGATGAAGTAACTGAAAAACTCTATCAACGTTTAAAAGACGAATCGTTAATTAATTATGAGTTTGCCGGAGGTACTATCGGTAATACCATGCACAATTATTCTGTATTGGCAGATGATCGCTCGGTATTGCTGGGTGTTATGTCAAAAAATATTCATGTGGGTGACTATGCCTATCGTTTTATTAGTAATACGTCTTCACGAGTAGACTTGAATTATTTGCAGCCGGTTGACGGCCCTATTGGTCGTTGTTTTACCTTAATTGATGATACGGGAGAGCGAACCTTTGGCATTAATGCCGGTTTAATTAATCAACTTCGCCCTGAGTCTATCGACGAATCTTTAATTGCAGGCGCTTCAGCGTTAGTGATCAGCTCTTACTTAATGAGAACAGAGCCCGGTGATACCATGACCGAAGCGGCAATAAAGGCGGTGAAATGTGCCAATGCCGCAGGTGTACCGGTAGTGTTAACCTTAGGCACTAAGTTTGTCATAGAAAAAGATCCGGCGTTTTGGCAAAAATTTGTAAAAGATCACGTTAATATATTGACCATGAATGAAGAAGAAGCCTTAGCCATCACGGGTATTGAAGAGCCATTACTGGCGGCCAATAAATGCTTAGATTGGGTCGATATGGTGATTTGCACTGCTGGCGCTGAAGGTTTATACATGGCAGGTTACGTTAATGATCTCGATAAACGTGAAAGTGAGTACCCGCTATTATCAGGTGCCATTGAAAACTTTAATCAGTATGAGTATTCCCGACCTATGCTTTTAAAAGATTGTGCTAAGCCTATCCGTATTTATAGCCATTCCGCTCCTTATATGGGCGGGCCCGATAATATTAAGAATACTAATGGTGCAGGAGATGCCGCATTAGCAGCGATACTACATGATTTAAGTGCGAATATTTACCATAAGCGTAATGTAGAAAACTCGAGTAAACATCAACAACAGGCACTTACTTATTCCTCACTTTCACAAATGAGTAAGTATGCAAACCGCGCAAGTTATGAAGTATTAGTTCAGCACTCGCCCAGACTATCACGGGGTTTACCTGAACGCGAAGATAGTCTAGAGCAAGTCTATTGGGCTACATAACCCAGCACTAAATAGATTAATTGCTAACTAGATTAATAATCTTTGTTTACCGCACTGATGTGCGGCTTTGTCTTTAGGCTGTACTGAAAACTTAGACCACTTATTATTGATAGGGTAGAGAATTTTCCTGGAGATAAAGTGTTATGTCAGTTTTTAGATGATTAAAAATTGATTGTCACCTCGATAACAAATAAATCGCTATTTCAGCGCAAGTTAAATTACTTTGCTCGCCAAGAAAGTAAGTTTTAATAAATATATCAATAAAGAAAGCGAACGCTCGTTGAGTTATTGGTTTTTATTATTTATATTTAAATAAAGGTTTGATTTTATTCATGTTGAGGGGATATGTTTTCTGTGAAAAATAGAACGAATAAAGAGTTAGCGTTACTTTCCTCTACGGCTGTTACGGCAATAATCTTATTGCCTATTATTTCCTTAAGAATTTTTAACCACGAATATATTATCGCCTTGGCTGATCTGTTTTTAGTCATCATGCTGATTTTAGCTTTTTATTATACTTATAAAACCCGTAAAGTAGAGTTATCAGGTACTGTCATTGCAATATTTTCAACAGTGACTTGGATGTTACTATTATCCTACAAAGGCTTTTATTACGCCTTTTGGGGATTCCCCTTAATTATTGCGGCATTTTATTTACTCCGACCTTTAATTGCTTTACTGCTATTTAGTTGCTCATTTACCATGTTTTTTATCTACACCTATTTAGATGCTAATTGGGTGTTAATGTTGGTTATTTTACCTTCATATACCATCACCAGTGCTTTTGCTTATATATTTTCAATTACCGTAGCAAGAAACGATAGAACAATACAAGCCAATCAACGGTTATCAAAATATAGAAATGAAATCCTAGAGCTGATTGTTAACTCTAGCTCTTTGGATAAAGTACTGCGAGCTATTGTAACCTCGGCCGAATGTGAATTTAACGAAGTAAAATGCAGTATTTTATTACTCAACGAAGAAAGAACTAATTTAACCCTGGGAGCAGGACAGTCTTTACCCGACTTTTATAACCAAGCCATTGAAGGCGTTGCCATAGGTGAGGGTGTTGGCTCTTGTGGTACTGCAGCATTCACCGGCAAGCGGGTTATTGTTGAAGATATCGCCACACATGCCTATTGGGCTGCTTGGGTTGAACTGGCAGCGAAGGCAAAGTTAGGCGCCTGTTGGTCTGAGCCGGTAATATCTTCTACTGGAGAGGTTATCGGGACTTTTGCTATTTATCATGAGCAAAAAGCTCGGCCCACCAGCAATCAATTTAGTTTAATCGAGAATTTTGCTCACCTTGCCAGTATTGCTATTGAGCGAGTACAAGCGAATAAGTCGATTTGGCGCCATGCAAATTTTGATTCCTTAACGGGCTTACCCAATCGAAATATGATGCGCGAGCATCTTGGTTTAGCGCTAAAAAGCTGTCATAGAAATAAGACGAAATTAGCTATTGTTTTCTTAGATCTTGATAACTTTAAAGATGTAAATGATACCTTAGGACACGATGTTGGTGATGCGCTTTTGGTCGAAGTCGCTAAGCGAATAAAGTCGGTTATGCGTGAAAATGATATTGTGGCGCGTTTAGGCGGTGATGAATTTGTCGTTATCATTAATGACTTAAACGATTTAGATGGTATTAATAGAATTTGCCAAGGGATCTTAACAACGTTAAGTGCACCTTATTCACTCGTTGGGGAAACCATTCATACTTCTGCTAGTTTAGGGGTAACAATTTATCCTGATGATGGCACCAATATTGATAGCCTACTCAAAAATGCCGATCAGGCGATGTATAGCGCAAAAAAATTAGGACGAGAAAATTATCAATTCTTCACACCCTCTATGCGTGACGCGATTAACAATCGAGTAGAATTGATTAGTGAATTAAGAAAAGCCATCGATAATAAAGAATTTAGCTTGGTTTACCAGCCAATTATAAATCTATCAAGCCATGAGGTATACAAAGCGGAAGTATTAATTCGCTGGCACCATCCAACAAAAGGTAGTATCAGCCCCGAGTTATTTATTCCACTTGCTGAGGAAACAGGATTAATCATTGAGATCAGTGATTGGGTCTTTAAAACCGCGATTCAACAGATTAATATTCTACGAAGAGACTTTCACCCAGACTTTCAACTAAGTATCAATACTTCACCGGTACAGTATCAAACTGACAAAGGCAATATTGGCCAGTGGCTGGAGCACCTTCAGCAAGAAGGTATTCCTACCGATGCCATTGCTTTAGAAATAACAGAGAACTTATTGATGGAATCAGGCGAAAAGGTTAAGGATATTTTTGAGCTTATTAACGGTGCCGGTATCGCGCTTTCTATTGATGATTTTGGCACCGGTTATTCTTCTCTTTCCTACTTGAAGTTATTTAAAGCCAATTATTTAAAGATAGATAAGTCGTTTGTGCAAAAAATGGTACCCGATAGTGATGACCTAGCACTTTGCGAAGCTATTATTGTCATGGCCAAAAAACTGAAGATGAAAGTTATTGCCGAAGGCATTGAAACCAAGCAACAACAACAACAATTGCAACAAATACACTGTGAATATGGACAAGGATATTTGTTTGCTAAGCCGTTGCCATTTGAGCAGTTTAAACGTTACTTAGCGACCAAGTAGTCACTTATCCTTATAGGAATGCTTAAAAGAGCGCTAAAGAGTAAGTAAGCTTAATCAGATTACGTTATGCCTATAAGCTTACTTACTTTGTGAGTGACGTCGAGCCATTAGACCTCTTCACTAAATATCATGACGACATGTGGTTAGCGCCATGAATAGTACGTAGGTCGATATTGTCGTAGAATCGACTATTCGCTGTTGGCTATACGTATTGTTGCTTTAATAATTTTAACTTCTTCCGTGGTTCTGCCACTTCGACTACCTAACGCGGCTATTTTAGTTAAGCTATCTTCCAAGTCGCTAACGACTTGACCAAATACAGTATGCTTGCCATCTAAGAAAGGTGTCGCGATAAACGTTAAGAAAAATTGGCTGCCGTCAGTGCCAGGACCAGAATTGGCCATGCTTAACATGCCTGGTTCTCCATGACCTATATCACCATCGAACTCGCCATCATACTTATAACCCGGGTTACCAGCACCCGTTCCGGTCGGATCGCCGCCTTGTGCCATAAAGCCAGGAATAACGCGGTGAAAGATTAAATCATCATAAAAACCAAGTTGGGTTAAGTAAATGGTACTTGAAACATGCATAGGTGCTGAGTCGGAAAATAGCTTTATAGTGAGTTTTCCTTGGTTTGTCTCTAGCTCCCAAAAATAATCTTTACCTGGAGTAAAAGTAAGCAACGGTGGCTTAGTTAGCTGAGTTTTCCAAGTCGAATCAGATTGATCTATGGCTTGCTTGGCAATTAAATTATCTACTTTTTTTATTGCCTCATCGCCACCACTACAGGCTGTCAGAGAGAGTACTAGTAAAAGGCTAGCCACTATTTTTTTATTATTATTCATATTTAGGTCTTCTTTTTTAATTGATTGAAAGTACTTTGATTTTATACTTAGTCGCATGTTATCAGGGTTCAAGTGTCAGAGAACAGCATTAATTAGCAAACTGCTCTATGAAAAAATGTTAGCAAGTATGTTTTGATTAGATTAAAATAGTTAAAACGCTTACTCCCTAAGTTCGTGCTATTTTGCCGCTATTATCAAACGACTTAAAAATCATTATTAATGACGGCGACGCTATACTCACAGCGCACATAAGTAAATTTAGTGATGTCATTCAGATAAAACTTCAACAAGAGGTAGTAGTAAAACTATGGATTATTTTGAACAGTTAGGTGTAAGTAGAGATGCTAGCACTGTTGAGATCAAAAAAGCCTACCGAAAACTCGCAAATAAATATCACCCAGATAAAAATAGTGATAGTGACGTTGAAGACAAATTTCAATTAGTTAAAACAGCTTATGATGCTATCGCCGATCCTAAAAAACGTGCCTTGTACTTGAAAAGTAATTATACCATTATCACCGATCCTCGAGAGGTTGCTGACACTTTTTGGAATAATGCCTTAAGCTAATTAACATTTTCACATAGATAGTAAACAATACGCTTAATTTGAAAAGGCGTTATCTTTAACACGTACAACTAGGAAACAAGCTTTGCAAACAGATAAGAACATACCAGACTATTTAGCCGATGATTTTTCTATGTATTTAGAAAACATGAGTTCATTAACTGATCCGGAAAATCCAGAGTTACTGTCCATTTATCTATCAAATTTATTTGAACAGTTAAAAGTGATGCCTTTACTCTTTACCGGTATGGTTGATCAATTAGCGATGGCTATCACCACGAAAATTAGAATTGATAGTAAAAATCTGGCATTAATAGATTTAAGCAATGAGCCTTCGTGGGCCGAGGTAAAGCCATTCATTGGGGTGCATGCTGACGCTAGAGCTTGCATAACGGAGATAATGAGCGATGCTGAGCAAGATTTAAAAACTGCGGTTTTACTTATTCATTTTTATAACCGCTATGATGCAACCCCGTTAAAAGCTGAAAAAGATGATTTTGAGCAAGTTGATGATTATGCCTCGGACGACTTTGATGAGAACTATTAGTGAAAAATAGTTTATCAATAATCAATATAACAAAGTAGTAAAATAGCTTTTAAAAGAACATCCAGCTGTAGCACAGCGACTGAAAAATATAACGACCTCTAAGGAATAACAGTGACAAAAAATGCATTAATTCTGGCAACAGATATTATCGAAATAGCACAACAAAGTGGTAGACGTGCGGGCACATCTTTAGAAATGATCGCGTCTGAATTTGGCGATGAAACCATGTTAGCGGTATTAACCGAGATGGATATTTTAACTGTCGCAAAAATTGTCAGAGAGCACGATGCTACTATTCCTTCGATTGCGACCTGGTTGATGGATGCAGAGTCAATTAAACAGCTATTAAATGTTGAACCGTCTTATTGGCAAAACATGGATGAAGATCATGTGTTTTGTGCGCAGACCGAAGCACACAGTTTATTATCACAAATTTTTCTCTCCACGGATGATGAAGAAAAGCAGTTAGAAGTATTAAAAGCCATTGTTGAAGATGACTTTGGCCTTTTATATTTATCGCTACCGTTTGTTGGCCATGATTTCTCTGAATTAGAAGAAGATGAAGAGCAAACTTCAGGCAGCATTGAAGAGTTGCTAATGAAAATTAAAGACCTCGATGAAGAATCCTATCGGGAAGTGATGATAGTAAGTACTAATGGTACCTTAGAAAACGTTGAAAAAGCGTTGAAAGACAATGCGAATAAACAAAGAGTTACTTCGGTAGAAATAGATACCGATGATATGTTCGCGCCGCTTTAACCTTTAAAAAGTATTTGCAGAGTCATAGTTATACCCAAGCTATTTGAAGCTGCGTGTTTAATTCCAGCTGAAACCTGTAGCTTGATGTAGTTTGGGTATATGTAGCGCTTTATATTATTAGGATTAGTTCATGAGAATAGCAGAGTTAAGAAACCACCCGTTTCTACTTTTGATTTTAAAAGATGGAGAAAATGAAGGCTACTTTTCCCCTGAGTTAGTGCATAAGATTAAACAACAATTAGTGGATATGTCGTTGCGGATCGCCTCTGATAATTTATCGATAATTTATGCGGATCAAATTAATAAAGGCTGTGAAATTGTGCTTGGTATTGCTAACTTAGGTTTGTTAGAGCTCAGTGATAACAACGCAGATAAAGCTAAAGAGATTATAAAAACGCAAGGCATTGTTTATTGTTTTAGAGCCGGTTGGGCTAAATATGCGCAGCTGAAGAAAGTATCAGCTTCCTTTTTTGAGAGTGTTTCAATTAGCTCTTATGCTGTAGGTATTAATGATACGGCTGATATTAGGTCTTGCATAACAAGTTAATGAAAGAAAGCTATCAAAGCGCCAAGCTATTAGATGTTTATAAAAGTGTCGCCGCGAGCTACAGTGCAAACACGTTATTTATTGATGATGATGAAGGTATATTGACCTTTGAGCTGCAAAAGTTTCTAAATAGCGCCATTGCACTCTTATTGATAGATTCTGATAAAAAAATATTCACTAGTTCTTTATATCAAAGCTTTGATACTTACCTAGTGAGCACAGAGAAAAGCGTATTACTTGATAAGTTAGACTCTTGTATCATCAAATTGGTAGAGAGGCTGTCGATTCCTACTAGAAGTTATTTACAAGAAATTGAGTTATTAAATTTTTCAGAGTTTAAAAGTCTTATTAATCAGCAAGCTGATATCTCTATATTTATTCAAGAGATACTAGAGTTACCTATTACCCTAGCCGCTGAATTACATGGCGACTTTGAAGGAGGTTATGATTTTCATGCCGACGATGAAGATGATATCGCTTATTTAATTCCAGGTGAAGAGTAAAACGCTTGGTTGCGGTGTATCGATTGAGCGGACTGAAAAAATAGCGTGAGTTAGCCGCCATTGCATAGGGCTACACGGTAAAATAACAATTTAAAGCGAGCCATTTGGCTCGTTTTTTTTGTGAAAATCGATACATTGAATAGTAATAAACCCGTTATAAACCCCGTTGCCACTCTTGTCTTAAATTAGCATCACTTGGTTGCTGTAATGCTTGTCTTACTTGACTTAGAAGTGCTTGCTTATCATTTCCTAAGACTCCTTTGAGTACTAAGTAGTTTGACGCATGATCAGAGCGGAAAATGGTTTTTTCTAACTCAAGCGCAGATAATAAAACTTCCATTTCACTAAATAACTCTTGCTGTGTTAGTTGACGAAAAGGCTGTAAAGATGATTGGGTGAATTTATCGGCAAAGCGTAAATCCCCCAAAGGGAAAGACACCACTAAAGTTGATAAGTAATTAGGTTGCGCTTCATTCATTAATCTAGCTGAGTTGATGGCATGTTGGCGAGATAGTTCTGGGCCGCCAAGACCGTTTAGAATCATCACCGAACTTTTCATACCTGCTTGTTTGATTTTATTTAAGGCTATTAAGGAGCTTTGGTAGGTCTCACCTTTTTCAATCAACGCAAGCACTTCATCATCACCACTTTCACAGCCGATATACATCAGCTTTAGGCCTAAGGTTTGTAGTTCAGCCAGTTGCTCTACGGTTTTATTACCCAGGTTACGCGGCAAGCAATAACTCGACACTCTGGTTACTTGCGGAAAATGCAGCTTGATCAGTTCAAGGATTTCTTTTAAGCGTTTAAACGGTAACATCATCGCATCACCATCAGCAAGAAACACTCGCCTAACGGCAATACCAGACTTTACCACCTGAATAATTTCTTGTTCAATCAGATCGATTTTCTTCGGTTTGAATTTTTTATTTTCGCTAGTGTACATATCGCAGAAGGTACATTTATTCCAAGAGCAACCATTAGTAACTTGTAATATTAGGCTTTTCCACTCACTTGGTGGACGAAATACTGGTTCGGTATACTTTAGTGGATACATAAGGTTGTCTATTTAGTTTTGATGGCGTTAAATTACACTAAACAGCCGTTTGAAAGTAGTTGATTTATTATTTTTTTAAATAGGAGAGGGGACTGCTAATCTTGCGGTTATAGATCAATATATAAAAATCCGTTACTTATACCAATTTGATTAAATTTCTTCCCAACTCAGAGCTGTACTCAATGTTCAATAACAAGGCAAATTTGTTTAGGTCTAGTCATTCTAAACCACATAAATTTAATGATGTTAGTGGTCATTGAGTAAGCTCCCAAGGGCGAATATCTAATTAAGAAATTTGTGTGTTAGTGGCGAGTTTACGCAGGATCATGTCTTCGTTAATACGCTGACGCAGTGGTGCTGAAAAATATGGGCTGATGTTCATGGGTATTCTCCAAGCTAAGGTGAGGCAACATGCCTCAAGACTTAGTTTAGGAATAAGTGAACGTGTTAAAGGGATGAACGGTGCTTGCCAAACACACCATTACCGCGGAGCGGTTTAGTTCAATGTGCGCTTAGTTGACATGCCGTAGTGGAGGATCTTAACGACAACTGATAGCCAAAAGCGGAAGTTAGCCTTTGAGTTAAAAACGGCAGATCAGGGATCCTAAATTTGTCGTTTTTATATAAAAACCCACATCCATTCACAATTGAGGTTGTGCCGAAAATCTTTGCACGGAATTAGATCTCAAATCCCCAAAGCGGACATTGAATCATGTAAGTTTTAAATAAATTTAGAGTGTTAACCCTAACTCGCTTTCGCCCCCTGAGCGCCATAGAAATATGAAATAAAACTAAAAGGACAAGCCACAGGTTGTATGAAAACTCGTAGCATCGAATTTTTATGCGACGCTACGTAAATTATTACGTATTCTTTTAATCCAGAATTTAATCTACATAGCTTTATTTCGCTGATATTATCTAATCATGTCAGTTCAAAATAGTTTTCACACAGATTATGCAGAGACGTTTGCACTATATTATAGTGCATCAGGTTGTGGCACTTTTACCAATCATAAATACTCCTGATACGAGGACAAATATGTATTTTTCCGTGCTAAAGGATTAAATGTCACTGATTTATTTTATACTTTCATTTTTTGGGTATTGAATCATAGTTTTAATCTATACTTTGAAATATCTTGCATCTTTTAGTTGTTTTATGGGATGTTTGATAGAAGAACCGCTATAGTTTACAGTGATGTTACGGAATAACTCGTCGGGGTTTTCATCCACTACGCGATAAAACAAACACTGTACTAG
Source organism: Colwellia piezophila ATCC BAA-637 (assembly GCF_000378625.1). GTDB lineage: Bacteria > Pseudomonadota > Gammaproteobacteria > Enterobacterales > Alteromonadaceae > Colwellia > Colwellia piezophila. The sequence goes on from NZ_KB905162.1 coordinate 115,129, forward strand.
GATTAATTTGTAAGGGATATATCAGGTTGTATAAATAGGCTGTGTAAACGCTGTAATCAAAGGTTTGTAGTCTTCATGAATTTATCCCAATTTAAGATAAAAGATATACTTTATTCTTACGAAGATACCGTAGTGGCGCGTGTTATCCCAAACAATGCTGAATTTGCTAATACAACCTCTGAAAAGCCAACCGTTATTATTAAATATCAAAATACGGATTACCCTTCAATAGAATTAGACGCTCGTTGGAGAAACGAATTTAAAATTTTACGCGCCATCGATTCAAAATGGGTGATTAAAGCACACGCTTTAAAGCGACATCAAAACAGTCATATATTGGTACTAGAAGATTTTTCGTCAACAACGTTAAGTAACCTCATCGCAACAAACACACTCACATTTAGCCAACGTCTACATATAGCGTGCCAGTTAACCTCCGCCTTAGCTGATGTGCACCGTTTACAATTAATCCATAGAGATATTAACCCAAGTAATATTTTAATAGACCCCGCTACACTGCAATTAAAACTGTGCGATTTTGCCTTAACCACTCGTCTTAGTCATAAACAAATAAAATGTCTGAATCATGACCTATGGGGGAAGTTTGAATATATTTCACCTGAACAAACAGGACGTACCAATATAAAGGTAGATTATCGCAGCGACTTTTATTCGCTAGGCGTTACTCTGTATGAGCTGTTTAGCGGACGTTTACCCTTTACTTCGCAAAATGCGATGACCTTATTACACTCCCATATTGCTCGTACGCCCGAGCCTTTAGTTAATATAAAACAAGACATTCCATTGGTGGTTTCGACGATTGTCACTAAACTCATGGATAAATCGCCAGAGAATCGTTACCAGAGTACTTATGGGCTACAAGCGGATTTAGATAAATGCTTCGATCAATGGAAAAAGAACAATACTATTGAAAACTTTATTTTAGCCGAAGCTGATGTATCTTTTCATTTTAATGTATCGAATAAACTTTACGGCCGTGAAAATGAACTGGCGACTATTTTAGTAGCATATCAACGCGCCTGCACAGAACATAACGAGTTAGCCATGGTTAGCGGTTATTCTGGTGTGGGTAAATCAGCCTTAGTACATGAATTACAAAAAAACATTATCGCCACCGATGGTTTATTTATCATGGGTAAATGTGATCAATACAACCGTGGGCAACCTTTTTTAGTCTTAATTGAAGCTCTGCAACAGTTACTACAACATCTGTTAAGTGAAAATAGTGAAAAACTCAATCAATGGCGAACTAAGTTACAAATGACGCTTGGTAACAATGCCGCGATTATTACTGAGTTATTACCCGATTTAGCCTTAATTCTTGGCCCTTCATCAGCATTAACCGTGTTACCACCCGCTGAAGCTGAAATGCGATTAAACATGGTGTTTATTGATTTTGTTAATGTGCTGTATTCTAAAGAGCAACCACTGGTTATATTTCTTGATGACTTGCAGTGGGTTGATATGCCCACATTAACCCTATTACAACAAGTGAACGATAGTAATAAAAATGGCTTATATGTTATTGGTGCATACCGCGATAACGAAGTCGATGAGGCGCATCCCCTTACGATTGCCTTACAAAAGATAGAACAGGCAAACGCATTAACGAAAATCCATCTCCTCCCGCTAAAATTAAAGAGCGTTCAAGAATTACTGTGTAATACACTACAGTGCGATTTTGATGAAGTATCGGCTTTAGCTGAATTATGTTTAGAAAAAACAGAAGGCAATCCTTTTTTCCTCAACCAGTTTTTATTAGCACTTTATCAAGAAGATAACATTAGTTATAACCATAAAAAAGGTAACTGGCAATGGCGTATTGAAGAAATAGACAAGCACTCAATGACTGAAAATGTTGTTGATTTAATGATTGAAAAACTTAAAAAACTCAATAGCGAGACACAATTGCTTGCGTCTATCGCTGCACATCTTGGCCATAGTTTCAGCTTGCATCAATTATCATCAGCGTGTAATCACGATACGATAACAACCGCAAAAACCTTATGGCCAGTATTAGAAGCTGGATTTATAGTACCACAAGATGAGTATTACCAATTTATCGATGATGAAGCTAGCTTAAACCAATCTCACTATTGCTTTTTACACGATAAAGTTCAACAAGCCGCTTATCAATTAACGCCTGAAGAAGGTCGTGAACAATTATTACTGCGTATAGGCAAACATTGGTTAGAAAACATAACAGAAGATGAGTTAGACGTTAACCTTTTCACTTTACTACGCGTACTTAATGGCGCCATCAACATCATAAATAATACTGATGAATTAAAAAAAATTGTCACGTTAAATTTACGAGCAGGATTAAAAAGCAAAGATGCTGCCACTTATGATACGGCGGCCAGTTATCTACGAATTGCTAAACAACATTTAGCAATTGATGCATGGGAAAATGATCCACAGCAAACCTTAGCCGTATACAAAGGGTTAATAGAAACTGAGTTTTTAGCCGGAAACATCGATACAGCAGGAAATTTATACCTTAAGAGCGTTAACAGTGCCCCAACAAATAAAGCTAAAATAGCCTTAATTTTAGTGCAAGCAGATCAACATCAGTCACGAGGAATGTTTCCAGATGCCATAGAAGTTTTAATGGGCGGCTTAACACTTTTGAATGTTGACTTCCCAGCAAGTGAAGCTGAGGCCGAACAACAATTAGTTACTACTTTTACCACGACGAAAAACTTAACGAAGCAATATACTGATGAGCAACTATTAGCCGCAGATAAAATGACAAATGAGCATTGTTTACTGCGTATGGAAATACATAATGCTTTAGCTTCCGCTTTTTACTTATCTGGCTGTGCCCGTTCATACGCCACTAACGCCTGTAATATGGTGAAATTAACCTTAGAACATGGCCAATGTGAACTTAGCTCCATTGGATATGCTGCTTATGCCACTGCTATGTCTATGATGGGTGAAAAATATCCTGCTTGTTACCAAATGAGTAAACTGGCAAAAAGTGTTTCAGACTTATGGGAAAGTAAATATCACCGCGCAACCATTTATCAATATTTTGCTTCAAGTTATCAACACTGGTGTGAACCCATTGAAAATTCTTATATTTTTCAAGAACAGATTATTGCTTGGGGAGAAGAAGGCACCAACCTTGTTTTCGCTGGTTATGCCGTTTTATTTAAGGCCTGTAACAAATTCATTAAAGGCGTGCAGTTAGAAGAATTACAAAAAGACATTGAACAAGGTTTAGCTTTTTTGAATAAAAAGCAACAGCCTGCAACCATAAACTTTGTCTTATTAGGTGCTTATCAATCATTATTAGCCTTCCAAGGAAAAACACTTATTCCACAAGCATTGAGCACGGAAGCATTAAACACTGAATCGTTCAACGTTGGCCAATATTTTAATGATGATTTTCATACCCCTTCGATGGATATGGCTTTTTATACTTTTGCAACTCTCCGTTATGCTTATCTGATGAATGACAAAGTATTGCAAGCGCAATGCATTCAAAATATTGATATTGTTTGTATGTTTTTACCCGACACACCAGAAATGACAGAGAGCTTGTTTTACGTCGCTTTAATTTTATTGGATGACAATATTACCCATAAGAATACCAAAGATAATTCCAATAGTAATGCTCAAAATAATGCAAAAGCTAACTTGGAAAAAGCACAAGAAATTTGTGACCAGTTTCAAATATGGTCCGTTGATAGTCCCAAAAACTATTCACACAAATATTTATTACTCGCAGCAGAAATAGCCAGAGTTCAAAGGCAAGATGCCCTAGCAACTGAATTTTACAATAAAGCACTTGATGCCGTTGAAATAGCTAATTTCATTCATTGTGAAGCGCTGATTAACGAACGGTACGCAAAATACTGGGCTGATGTAGGACAGAAACGTATCGCCAAAAATTTTATTAAAGATGCACATTACCTTTATGCTCGTTGGGGGGCTACAGCAAAATGTACCCAGTTAGAACAGCAATGGCCGCAGCAACGTTTCAATTTAATCAGTGGTACTGTTCCATTGGGGGGCAGTTCACAAAGTTCAATACACAGCACTTTCGCTAGCCAGACTCAATTTCTTGATTTACATTCACTGCTAAAAGTTAATCAGCTTTTATCTGAAGAAATTTATGTCAATTCTTTATTAGAAAAAATGATGACTGTACTGATGGAAAATGCAGGCGCTCAGCATGGCGCGATTATTATTAACGAAGAAGAACAATTGATAGTGGAAATAGTCGGTTCTATTAATGATTTTTCTGCTCGTATTGACAGCCAATCACATAACATCAACCTTGATGATGTTGCTGCTGAAAAACAGCCTTTATTACCCGATACTTTAATTCGTTATACGCAAACAACCATGCAAACATTGATCATTGATAATCCAGGCGAAGATGCTCGTTTTATTAATAATAGTTACTTACGGATGAACAATCCCAAGTCGGTTCTGTGTTTGCCTATTATTAGCCAAGGTCGATTAATCGCTATCGTTTATTTGGAAAATAACATTACGGAACACGCTTTTACTAAAAAACATAAAGATACGGTTGAGCTTATTTCAGCACAAGCTGCTGTTTCATTAATTAATGCACGGCATTATGAAACACTAGAAAAGAAAGTCGCACAGCGTACTGAAGAATTGCAGTTATTGGCGATTAAAGATGGTCTTACCGGTATTTTTAATCGCCGTGAATTTGATACCACCTTAGAGAAAGAGTGGAGTCGGGCTTCTCGAGAATTTGGTTCATTATCATTAATAATGATAGATATAGATTATTTTAAAGCTTATAACGATAATTACGGACATCCCGAGGGTGATTCTTGTATAAAGTTAATTGCTCAAACGTTAAGTTCAGTAGTTGCGCGTAAAAATGATTTTGTCGCTCGTTATGGTGGTGAAGAGTTTGTTATTTTAATGACAACATCAGATCAAAACGCGGTTGAAAGTCTTGCTCAACGTTGTATCAAAAAAATTAGGGATTTAGCCATTCCTCATCAATTTTCAGAAAACGCCGAACATGTCACCATAAGTATTGGTATTGCAACGATAAAAGCATTACCTAATGTAGAGCCTACTACGTTAATAAAACAAGCAGATATAGCTTTATATCAATCAAAAGCAAATGGTCGTGATCAATATACCTTCTCTATATAGAGATAATTATTACGGAGTGACGTCATATCCTTACGCCTAATGATTTAATGACCGCTTGTGGCATCAGTTCCCCTAAAGAGCAACCGATAGCTAAAGTCTATAATGCGCAAGTTGCGCATAAAATCTATGGCGCAATGTGCCCCATACCGCCACAGAATTTAATACCTAAAATCATATTAATCTAATGTCCGCTTTGTTATTTTCTAATCAAATTAGAATTTTTGACTTTATAAATTCCTGATGAAATTTAGAACAATTCTATTATCTAACGCCGGCTTATTTTCATCGGTTCAAATGTCGCTAGATAAGCCAAGGCTAAGGTCTTCTTTCGTATCAAAGTAGTCGTTAGACAGGGTGATTTGGAACAACAAATTTAGACCGCAAAGTGGTAGCTACTGCCCTTAACCACTCACTTTAATAAATTAGTATATTCCAAATAAAGTAGCTATTTTGTTAAGAGCTTCTTTGTGCGCATAACAGACCAAATCAACTTCCTGATTTACTCAAAATTAGGTGCGCTATTGATACGTAAGCTGACAGAATAATTTGAATATGCCATGCACACTCTGTTAAGGTTTGTTGAAGTGAACAACATTAAAACTTAAAACTTTTCTGCTGGATTTTAAGTTGACATTTAAGTAAGGCCCACACATCATTAACAGCACCAAAGACAATATGACTAAAGTAGAGTTACAACTATACTTAAACCCAATATAATCACTATGTGTAGCTGTATTTTAAATAAAGTGCATAAATAAACCTTAATGTGATAAATAACAATTTTTATTCTGATTATATAGTTAGTTTATAAATGTCAAAACTTAGCGGAGTTAAAGCAACTCGTCGATAAATTCATATACAGTGAAAGGAGGGCGCACTTAAGCTTAGGTATGAAAACACCAAACCAAGTACATAAAAAAGACCAGCAAGTAGAAGCTACTTGCCTTCCATTAAAAACTATCAACGTATATTAGGACGGGACAGTGTTTAACAATGATATATATTAAAGAGGCTTAACCAATTGAAAATAATCAATCCCCGTGAAAGTTTTCAGCTTAGTTCTCTTATTATGTCACTCCGTGAAACGCAGCTAAGTACACTATATTATTCTCTTGCCCTCGCTTTTTCAGTGCTCTTGTTTTCAGCAAATGTGCACGCTGTAGAGAAGGTGGTATTGCAACTCAAGTGGAAGCATCAATTTCAATTTGCGGGTTTTTATGCTGCCGTGAAGCAAGGCTATTATGAGGAAGAGGGTCTGAGTGTTGAAATTCGATCTGCCGATATGCAGCGCAGTACCTCGGAAGTAGTGCTCAGTGGTGACGCCCAGTATGGTATTTCTGATTCCAGCTTGGTGTTATCTAGGCTAAAGGGGCGACCCTTGGTGGTGCTTGCAGCAATTTTTCAACACAGCCCTATGGTTCTGTTGACCTTGGAGTCTTCAAGGATAATCAGTCCTCTGGAGCTGAAAAACAAGAGGGTAATGTATCAACGTAATATCGATGACGCTGTTTTATTAGCCATGTTTATTGAGATGGGTTTAAGAGAAAATGATCATATTTATGTGCCGCATACTTTTAGTGATAACGCTTTAATCAATGCTAATGTTGATGCTATGTCGGCCTATATCACAGATCAGCCCTATTTCTTTAGGGAGCGTGGAATAGCAATCAATATCATCTCACCCGCGAACTATGGCATCGATTTTTATGGTGATATGATTTTTGTCGAAGAACAATACCTGTTGGCTCACAAGGATCAAGTCTTGGCTTTCCGTCGTGCTAGTCTTAGGGGCTGGGACTATGCCATAAAACACCAGGAAGAAGTGGTCGATTGGATTTTGGCGAATATGGAAACCGATAAATCCCGTGATCATTTGCTCTTTGAAGCGGAAAGAACTGAACGCTTGATTCAACCAGATCTGGTGGAGTTGGGGTACTTTAGTCATAACCGTTTTCTCCGCATTGCCAATATTTATCGACAGTTGGGTTTTGCGCCTGCCCACGCAGAAATATCAGGTATTAATTATCTCGACTATTACAAGGAAGATGGTCGCAATCTCCGATGGTTGTACATAACTGGATTGATTTTTCTCTCACTATCCATTCTTGCACTGGTATTATGGATACTTAACCTGCGACTTAAGGCTAAAGTCGTCTCGCGTACTAGGGAGCTTGAGGAGACGACTCGCTCTCTAGAGCAGCATCTTAGAGTATTAGACCAATATGTAATTACCGCCTCATTTACACAGGACTGCACATTAACAGAAGTATCGAAAGCATTATGTAATATATCTAGATACGAAAGACAAGAGCTTATCGGTAAGCCACTCTCGTTTTTGCTTCATCCTGATACGCCTGAGGACACTTACAGCAGCCTATTGGAGGCGATTAAAAATGGCCAGAATTGGTCCGGTGAACTCCTCTATTGCGACAGTCAGGGAGACGATTGTTGGATATATACTGAAATTGAGCCACAACAAGACAGAAATGGATTAACCACGGGTTACACCGCAATATCGGTTGATGTTAGTGACAAGAAAAAAATGGAAATAATGTCGACCACCGATAGTCTCACGGGTTTAGCAAACCGCCGCAAGTTGGATGACGCACTTGCACAATCTTTGGCCGAAGCACAACGCTATAATAAACCCTTATCAGTTGTAATGTTGGATATTGATAAATTTAAAGTGGTTAACGATAGCTATGGTCATATTGTTGGCGACCAAGTAATTAAAACTATAGCTAACTTATTGAAGTCGAATGTACGCGATAGCGACATTTCTGGCCGTTGGGGCGGTGAGGAATTTTTGTTAGTTTGCCCTGAGACTGAACTAATGGGAGCACAGCGCGTTTCTGAATTACTACGACAAATTATCAACGGCCACCATTTTCTTGATATCCCCAACCAGAGCTGTTCCTTTGGAGTGGCGCAGTGGGATCACACTGAGTCTCTGAATACTTTACTGGAACGAGCCGATAAGGCCCTCTACTCAGCAAAAACAAAGGGTCGAAATCGCGTGGAGTTAGGGCGTGTTAGTGGCTCGGTTGAATAATAGAATGTTGCGTCGACTAATTGGATCCACAGCTCAAAAGAAGACATTAAGTTTTTCAGAAGCTAATGTCTGTTATGGTGGTAACAGTGAGCCTTAGCTCGTAATCAAATGATCAACTAAAAACAGGTCACCGCTAAGGACTTCTTGGTGCATTAAGCGGAAGTCTTAATAGCTAACTTCTTCTTTGCGCACTTAGTGAATTAAATACGGTGTAGTAGGTTTGCCCTAACAACTAAACACTATCTGTATACGATAACCCCATAATTAGATTACGGACAACCTCCAAATCCCGCCATCACCAATGAGTTCGTTATTTGTACAATTAATCTAATTATCATTATCATTAAACCGTCAACTCAGCTATAATACGCGACTTGAAAAATCCATGATCACTTTTTCGTTCGGAGTATAGGCTTATCATCACTACAAGTAATATCACCATGCAATTTGGCGCAGAGCCGTTGTTTGAAAACATCTCGGCTAAATTTGGCAACGGTCACCGTTACGGTTTGATCGGCGCAAATGGCTGTGGAAAATCTACATTTATGAAGATACTCAGTGGTGAATTAACGCCAAGCTCGGGCAATGTATCGGTTAGTACCGGTAACAAAGTAAGTACTTTGGGCCAAGATCAGTTCGCCTTTGAAGAGTTCAATGTTATTGATACTGTGATCATGGGTGATATGCCGCTATGGAAAGTTAAGCAAGAACGTGACGCTATTTACGCTCAAGTAGAAATGAGTGAAGCCGATGGCATGCGCGCGGGCGAATTAGAAAGTGAATTTGCTGAAATGGATGGTTACACCGCCGAAAGTCGTGCTGGTGAAATTTTATTAGAAGCCGGCATTGAAGAGTCTTTTCATTTCGGTACTATGCAACAAGTTGCACCCGGTTGGAAGTTACGTGTATTACTAGCACAAGCGCTTTTCGCTAATCCTGATATTTTGTTACTTGATGAGCCAACCAACAACTTGGATATTCATACCATCAGTTGGTTAGAAGCTGAGTTAAACAAGCGTAAATGTACCATGATCATCATTTCTCATGATAGACATTTCCTTAATTCAGTTTGTACTCATATGGCTGACATAGATTACGGTGAATTACGCATTTACCCGGGTAACTATGAATTCTTCCTCGAGCAATCGGGATTATTACGTGAACAGTTATTATCAGGTAATGTTAAAAAAGCGGAAGAAATTGCTGAGTTACAAGATTTTGTTAACCGTTTTGGTGCTAATGCTTCAAAAGCAAAACAAGCGAGCTCTCGTGCTAAGAAAATGGATAAAATTAAACTTGATGATGTTAAGTCGTCGAGCCGTATCACCCCTAAAATCGCCTTTGCTCCAGGTAAAAAAATGCATCGTCAAGCATTAGAGCTTGAAAACCTAGGTCACGGTTTTGATGGCGAAATGTTATTTGAAAAAGGTGATTTATTGCTTAAAGCAGGTGATAAATTAGCGATTATCGGCGAAAACGGTGTCGGTAAAACCACCTTGTTACGCTGTTTAATGAGTGAACTAGAGCAAACTGAAGGTGTGGTTAAGTGGTCTGAAAATGCATCAGTGGGTTATTGTCCACAAGATAGCGGCTCATTTTTTGATAATGACTTAACATTAATGGATTGGATGTCACAATGGCGTAGACCTTGTCATAACGATTTAAGTGTTCGTGGTATGTTAGGCCGTATGTTGTTTACTGACGATGATGCCAACAAAAAAGCACGTAACTGTTCAGGTGGTGAAAAGAACCGTTTATTATTTGGTATGTTAATGATGGCTGATATCAATGTATTAATCATGGATGAGCCCACTAACCACATGGATATCGAAGCGATTGATGCATTAAATAATGCCCTGAAAGATTTTGAAGGTACGTTAATTTTTGTAAGTCATGACCGTGAGTTTGTTTCAAGCTTGGCGACACGAATTATTGATATTAAAGATAAAAAATTAGTTGATTTTCAAGGCTCATTAGATGAATACCTTGCTAGTCAGTTAGAAGCGAAAAAAGTCGCTTAATTTGGCATAGTAAAAATCAATCTAACAATAAATTCATCGATGGACTGTTGTTAGATTGATATAGCTAAGCATTATATTTTGTGGTTTATTTTAGTTGAGCTGTTTTCGTCATTATCTCGACTTGTTTGCTGCAGATACCGTCACTGAAAATCATGCTTTTGATACTTCGCAACAATTTCTTTTAACGTCCCTTTCTCAACTAGGCGCGCAAAGCCCTGAGCAATATTCTGCTGCAACGCTTCATTGATAGACTGTTTACTTAAGGCAAAGTAAATAGGGTTCTGATGAATAATCAACCCAGAATAGCGCAAGCCATAATATTGCACATCATGTTTAATTCCATGAATAACGTTGCGTTTTACTTCTAAAAAACCACTGATCCTACCGCGTTTTAATAATCTTAATTTAGTTTCATTATCGGGAACATGAACGAAGTATCCTTTATAATCATTGTGATGGATAAAACGTTCGATTACTTTCCCGTAGTAGGCATCTCGTTGAATTGCTATTGGCTTATCAAGCTTGATAATGTCATCAAGGCTATTTAAGTGGTAATTTGAATTGACATAAGTGACAAAAACAATAACTTCATTTCGAATCGGTCCGATAAAATATAAATTAATTGCCACTTAGTCATCGGGCTACTCTTAATTACTGATGCGTTAATTACTAATTATAGGAAGTGGGGGGGGGGAATAATATTTTATTAAAACTTAGCGGATAAAAGTGTTAAGGCTAGCAAAGAGACTTTTACTTAATTACACTTGATATTGTTTTAATAACCTAGCAACGCTGTTTTTAAATAAAGTGTCTGAGGCGTTTATTAGTACCGTGTGTTGGGTAATCGCATGACCTAAATATAAACTATAAAGCTCATAAGCGATGGCCACGCTGTCAACTTCAGACGTTAATTTATTTTGCTCAACACAACGATCAATTCTATGGGTGAGGTAGTTGAGCAATCTATTTTGTTGCTCAATGGTAAAGGTTCTTACTTTTGACGAAGGTCTATTTTGGAATTCAACCACAGCCTTGATAAAAGGACAGCTTACTTGGTGTTCTTTAAACATTTCACTGGTCCAGTCGGCCCAGTTTCCTAATAACGAGATCACATGCTCCAATGGATCTTCTCGCCACGCTGGTTTTATTACTCGCTCTCGAAATAAAGCTTCACCATATTCTAAGATGGCAATTTGCATATCTTCTTTATTTTCAAAGTGTGAAATAACGCCGGTTCTTGATAAGTTACAGAGCTTAGAAACCGTGCCTATGGTTATGTCGGCAAGTCCATACTGGCTGCTATGTATTATGCTTTGTTTAAGTATTTCTAAACGGGTACGTTCGCCTTTGTTCATTGGTAGCAATTCCATTAACTTTGTTATCAACGTCTAGCTCTTACCTTATAAGGAAATAAAAACCTTTTCATTTTCCTAAGTGGCAAGAAAATGAGTAGATTTGGTATTAGCCAAAACCTGTGCAATCTTATTAATGACGCTAGTATCGCTTAAAATCCTGCTATGACCAAGCCCTTGTGTCGTAATCAAGGTTGTTTGCTCTTGTTGTAAGAATTGTCTAACGTCCTCAAAGGGGGCATACCTATCTTGCTCGTCATGAATAAAGGTAAAATCCAACGTTAACTTATCTCGGTTACTTTCGGTAGTTAATTGCTGCCATTTTTTACCATGCTTATGGCTGATACTCTCTAAAACTCGAGTCAGTAACTTTCTTGAAATACCTGCTTGTTCTACTTTTTCAAACATTAATTCGAAAAAGTTAATCGGTGATGAAATAAGGATTATCTTTTTACTCGTCAGTAAATATCTTGGTAGGTTCAAGGTGGCAATTGCGCCCATTGAATGACCAATAATGGCCTCAACCTCGATACGCTCTTCATTGAACTGCTCAATAAGTAATTCTAGGCTTTCAATAAAACTGAGTAAATGTGAGTTATTGCCAGATGATTTGCCATGACCGATATGATCAATGGCAGCTACCCTATAACCTAGCTCGGTTAATGAAAGGATCATTTCTTGAAAGCTTTTACTAGTATCCCCCCAACCATGACTGACAATAACGACTCGGGAACCAGAGCCAAATAAATTCACGTGAGCAATGCCCATAGAGGTCAATAATTTTAACTCTGTAGCTGGCTTAATTTGTTCGAAATCATACTGACGTCGACCATAAGGTTTCATTAAAATATTTTCCCCCAAGAAGGAGCTGAACCTAGGGGCTAATGTACTTAATAGACCGGTTAAACCACGACTGATTGAAGTTAAACCAAATTTTGAACTGGTATTGTTAAAGTAACTAAATTTCATATTTATTACCCGTGTGTTATCTAAAACACAAAATAGTACGACTGTGCTTTTATAATAGTTCGACTGTACTATTTTGTAAAGTTATTTATTAGCGGCTTGGCATTTTTGTTAAAAATAGTCATAAAATAAAAGCTATAAAAGTACTCTTTTCGAGAGTGATAACAAGGGCAGTTAAGCGTTGGCAACAGATGTTAAGTGCCAGCTTTTATGGGCAGGTTTAGGGGGAGCTTATTAGAGCCTATTTTTCCTAGTCGGTCGTGAGCAGAAACTATTTTACCGGAGGGGATTTTCCTTGCTTAGTATCGCTAGCCCTACTCTAGCAGTGGCTATTGTTATTCCCGGGCTTCAGTTTTATTAGTAAGCATAATGTATAAATACTGCTTACTCTGACTATTAACACAGCAAAATAACGGCTTAGCTAGCTGAAAACTTACTTTTCTCCAGGTCATCAGTAGTGTCTTTGGGCAGACCATTTTTTGTTAAATCATCACTAGGTAAACGTTTTTTAAATTCTCGTTTGAGCAAGTAAAAGCTTACCGACGCTTGAATACAAACAGTAATAACAGAAACATACCACAGCTGTTCTATTTGGAAATCACTCTGTTGTGATAACCAAAGAGCAGGCAGGATAAAAGTGGTTAAACGTGTTGCCGTGCTAATTAATGCCGGCATGGTATTACCTAGTGATTGAAACATACCTGAGCAAGTAAACACTAAACCTGACGGGACAAAATTCCAACAAATAAGTTGTAAAAACATCATACTGATTAAGATAACTTCTTTGTCATCAGAGAAGCCTTGTACCATCAATTCAGCTTGGCTTAAACAGACTAACGTGAGTATTGCCATCAGTGAACAAGTCATGATGGCAGACCAAGTAAATGTCTCTCTCACTCTTTGATAGTTTTTCGCACCAAAGTTTTGTCCGGCAATGGCGGGTGCAGCAAAGGCGATAGCCATGGCCGGTAAAAATAATGATTGCATTATCCGTGAACCCAAACCAAATCCTGCTTGCGCATCCGCGCCAAAGGGCTGAATTAACCAATAAATACTGGCCATATAAATAAACATTAGCAAGAATTCACCACCAGCAGGTAGGCCAATGGCGAGTAATTTTTTAATGCGCGGCACATCGACATACCAAAGGGAGAAGTCAACACTGACGTATTTCTCAGAGGTTTTGAAATAATAACATAACAACACTACCGCGAAGACAACCGACAGTGAGCTAGCAAAACCGGCACCGGCAATGCCCATGGCATAACCTGATCCCCAACCGGCAATTAAAATAGGTGAAAGCATAATATTAAGCAATATAGAAAGCGTTTGAATTACCATGGTTGGTTTAACGATACCGGTACCACGCAATGCTGCACTGATAGAAACCATAACAAACTGCAAGGCCATACACGGAATGAACCAATGTAAGTAAGCTAAGCCCATTATTACCGTTTCGGCATCTTGCGATATTAAATTAAGGTAAGCCTCTGCCCCTAAATAGCCGATAACACAAACAATGACACCAGTGACTGTAGATATCATCATCGATTGATTAAAAGTTAAGTTAGCGTCCGTTTGATCCTTAGCACCAACCGCATGAGAGATAAGAGCAGCAGTACTGACATTAAGTATCTGGGTGAGTGCAAATATCAAAAACATCGCATTACCCGCTAAGCTCAATCCTGCTAAAGCCGCAGCCCCTAATTTGCCAACAAAATACAAGTCGACGATGAAATATAGCGTTTGAACAAGCATGCCTATCATCATCGGCAATGCCATATTAATTAGATGCTTAGGGATTGAGCCTTGGGTAAGATCTTTCATGGACGATGAAATCCTTCAATGGATAATGGGGATGAATGATGACGAGAATAATAAGACTAACAGCCGTTAGGATTTTCTAGCGGCTTAACATATCGTATCTAAGCATTAAAATAAATAACTGCATGAGAATGATTTGGTAGAGCAACAATTATTTACTTATTACGCTATTATTTCCTATAGTTAAATCAATTGATATTTTTTCAAGGTCGAGGCATGCAAATCCTGGAAATACCTTTTCATAAACGTTTAACAAGCAAGTTTATGGCTATAGCGTTCGTGCTGTCATTATTACCTCTTATTTTCCTTTATTATTATTCAACCAATAGTGCTACCGACATGTTAATTAACACCTTACAGAGCAATCTTAAGGAAAAGGCTTTTTTGGTGGGCGCTGATATCGACCGTTACTTTACCCAGCGAGAACATGATGTGCGGGTATTATCACAAGCTGACGTACTTGAAGGTAATGATATTGAAAGCATAATTCAATACCTTACTGAAGTTATCCAAGAAACACCCTACCTAGATGATATCGATATTATCAACCCTCAAGGCATTGTTATAGCCAGCTCTGGTGCACAAAATGAAAAAGGTAAACATGTATTAGAACTATACCCAGAGTTGAAAAGTTTATTTTCTGATAGCCAAGCGGCAAAGCAAGGTGACATCTTTGTCTCTAATATATTGCAACTAGATAATGGACCAGGTCTTGCTTTTATCACACCGATTACCGATGACAGTAATGAAGTCGTTATCAAAACCTTATTGGTTGAAATTAATCTAGATACCATAAAAAAGATAGTGTCGGATTTTGATGAACGTGTTATTGGCAATAAGTATGTTTATCTGGTTGATAATGATGGCCGTGTTATTGTCACTGCCGATCCTAAAGTTAAATTGCTCGATTTTTTCCCTGATCTTTTTGTTGAAAAAAATTTACTGACTAAATTCTCCTCTCAGGGGGAGGTTGGCAGTATTATCTATACCGATCACCTTGGAGAAGAAGTGATGGCCGGTTATGCCGATATGGCGGAGTTTGGTGTTAACAAAGCCATGGATTGGAGCATTATCGCGGTGGCACCTTTAAAGGATATTATCGAGCCACTTAATAGTTATAAGTATACTCTACAACTGATCACCCTCATTGCATTTTTGCTCGCGGTAGCATCAATGCATTTTCTAAGCCGTAATATCTTACTAGCGGTGCTGGCTCTTGTTGATGGTGCTCGCAAGGTTGCCGGTGGAGATTTTCATTTCCGTGTTAAGGATAACCGAGATGATGAACTTGGCTATTTGGCTAAAACCATAAATAGCACCTTAGATTATCTTATTAGTGCACAAGAAAAAGAGATAATAGCCACTAAAACTAAAGCCAGGTTTCTCGCTGTCATGAGCCATGAAATACGCACGCCATTAGCGGGCATTATCGGTATGGCTGACTTACTTACTGCAAGTAAGTTAACGGTTGAACAGTTAAGTTGGAGCCGAAATATTAATAAATCGGCTGATAACTTATTGCATATTCTCAGTGAAATTCTTGATCAATCCAAACTTGATGCGGGAAAAATGTTAATCGAACAACGAGATTTTTGTTTAACCACTTTAATAACAGAAAGACTGGAAGTCTATATCGCTCAAATGGCTGGCAAAGGCCTTGAATGTGAAGTGAGCATTGCGGATAATGTGCCTGCTGGTATGCATGGCGATCAAACGCGTATTGGCCAAATACTTACTAACTTATTATCTAACGCCATTAAATTTACCGAAAATGGCAATATTAGTGTCAAGGTATGCATTAAAGATAACAGCCATAAGCTCAGTGATAATACTAATACAGGTAAGGACATCAGTGATTCTGAAAATGACCTTGTTTTAATTTCCCCCCCAAAAATGCTTTCTATCATAGTGACAGATACAGGCATAGGACTGAATAAACAAGAAATAGAAAAATTGTTTAAGCCTTTTTCTCAGACAGATGACTCTATTTCTCGTACTTATGGAGGTACTGGTCTAGGGCTATCTATATCAAAACAGTTAGTGGAATTGATGGGCGGTAATATAGGAGTGGAAAGTGTTGCAGGGCTTGGTAGTAAATTCTACTTTACCCTACCTTTTATAGAAAATAAAAACCCGATAATTCAGCATGATACAAATAAATCAACCGGTAGCTGGATCGCTATGCGTTCACTGAATATCTTGGTCGCAGAAGATACCCCGGTTTTACAAAAAATAATTACCAAGGTATTAACCAATCTTAACCATACGGTTATTTTGGCTGAAAATGGTGAGATAGCGGTGGCAAAACTTAAATCGGAAAATATTGATTTAATATTGATGGACATTCGTATGCCGATTATGGATGGCATGGAGGCGGCACGTGTTATAAGAGCTTTGTCATCAGAAAAATCAAAAATACCTATTATTGCCCTTACTGCGGATATTGCTGCCGGCAACATCGATGACTATATAGAAAGCGGTATAAATGACGTTTGTGCTAAACCGTTAAAACTCGATGAATTATTAGTTGCTGTTAACAAGTTATTTGATGAAAGAATTCATTGCTATCACGAGAATGTTGAAAAAAAATAGCTTAGTAGTTACGTTGCCAAAACGAGTAACGGCAAAATACCATTCCGCATAAAGAAGTGAGCACTTTCTTATACGGATTGGTATAACAACGGTAAAGTTATAAAGTCCACCAGGTTAATTAAATGTCGAAGCCTTAGGGTTGCCCCGACCAATAAGTAAAGTCAGTATCATTAATAATAAAAGCGCTAAGGAATAATTGCCGGCGTGAACATGAGTTTCATCGTAATATTCAACATATTCGGTATCATAATCACTGCTCTCTAAGGGCAGGGCGTACAAGCTATTACTATCATCACTACTATAAGAGGCAATAATATTCGGATAGCCCTCTTCATAAAGATCAATAAGTACATCGTAATGATTAGGATTAAAACCTTGCATTAAGGTGCTATACACCTCAAAGCTATCATCTGAACTCTCACCCTGAATTATAAAACTGTCAGTGCTGTAGTAGTGCTGCCAAGGGCCGCCATTTTCACTTAAATATAATTCTGCATAAACAATCGCTTCATCAAAAGCACTGTAGGTGATTAGATCGGCATCAAAGGTAACGCTAAAGGTTTGATAATAACCGTCACCATCGTAATCTTCGATTAGCTGTGAATAGCCCTCATAAATGATAAAACTACCGTCACTAAAACTTCTACTGGTACTGTTCATACTTGCCATTTTAGCCCTGTTTTTATATAAGTTAGCGGCTGTTTTATCGCGTGCTTGTTGATGTTTTTGGGCAATGAACGCTTGTCGAGATAGCTTTGAAGCTTTATTCAAAGCTTGGTCACTATCACCTAGCGCTATTCTCTGTCTGATCTTTTGCAGCAGGGTATTGGCTGATGTCTTGTTAATGTCATTAACCGATTGGCCACTAGAATAGTTTTGCTTGGTCTCTAATTCAGTACTATCTGCTTTAGCGCTATCAACTTGCTCAGCGACGCTTGGTAATGCCATTGTCATCAATAAAAATAGCAAAATCAGCGGTAAACTCGTCAGTATTTTGGCTGATAATAAGTCGGTATTTCTCAATACTGAGATGAAGGGTAGGTACTTGATAAATTGTTTCATCATAAAGCTCTCGTTACGCTGATTTAAACCTATTAAAGCGTAAGTAAAGTGAACTCAAGCTGAACAGCTTTATCGCGCACTGTTAAGCGATGAGTCGCGTTATGATCCTCCGTGCCAAAATTAATATTCAGCATGCGTTCAGCTAGTATTTTCTATCATAACGGTATACTTGGTTTATTTGCGCCAAGCATTCTTTTACACTGGTGTTATAAAGGTTTTTCTCTATTAGGTATCGAGATGATGTTACGAGTTCTTTTTTTAGCGCTAATTCTGAGTACTACCGCTTTGCTAGCAACTGAAACGCTGGCAGTAAATAAGCAGGCTCAGAAACAAAAAAGCCAGCAAGAGGTGAAAAAACACATCAGCTCAAAGCAAGCGGCAAAACTTGTGCAAAGGCAATATGGCGGCAAAGTATTAAAAGTAAATAAACAAAAAAATAATGCCAGCTATAAAGTCAAAATTGTAAGACCTAATGGGCAAGTGATCTCTAAAAAGGTGAATGCAAAAACCGGTAAAATAGAAAAACATTAGCTAATCACTAGCTATTAACTAGGGATACCAAAGGAAGCTGTTATGCGTTTACTTTTAGTGGAAGACGATCAAGCTTTACGACAAGAGCTTCAACAACAGTTAGTTGTACAAAACTATTCGGTTGATGTCGCCTCTGATGGCGAAGTGGGCTTATTTCAAGGCATTGAATATGACTATGATATTGCCGTTATTGACCTAGGCTTACCTAAGATTGATGGTATTACGCTCGTTAAAACGTTAAGAGAAAAAGGTAGAGACTTTCCTATTTTAATTCTGACCGCTCGCGATCGTTGGCAAGATAAAGTAGCGGGTCTCGACGCTGGCGCTGATGATTATCTGACTAAGCCTTTTCATGTTGAGGAGCTTAGCTCTCGTTTAAATGCGTTAATCAGACGTAGTGCTGGTAAAGCGAGTTCGACTATTACTAATGGCCCCTATAGTTTAGACACCGTAACTTCACAAGTCTTAGCCGAGCAAGTCAGTGTTAACTTAAGTGCCCATGAATTTAAAGTATTTAAATATCTTATGTTACACGTTGGTGAGGTTGTTTCTAAAACCACGTTAACTGAGCATATTTATGATCAAGATTTTGATTTAGACTCTAATGTCATTGAAGTTTTTATCAGGCGTTTACGAAAGAAACTTGATCCTGAGGGCAAACATAACTTTATTGAGACCAAGCGTGGTCAAGGTTATCGTTTGATCAACTTTACCGACTAGGATCGCTTTTGAACCGTTACTTTAATAGCATTTTCAAGGTTTTTTTTAACTCGCTGAAAGTCCGCTTGATGGTAAGCATATTAGCAATGGTGATCATCATATTACCAAGCATTGCCTTTATCATCATGAACTCGTTTGAAAAGCATATGATGCGCAGCATCGAAAAAGAGCTAAGCGCCTATAGCTATGCTATTTTGGCGGTAGCAGAAGTCGAGCAATCAGTGTTAGTTATGCCTGAAATACTGATAGAAAATCAGTTTAATGTCAGTGCCTCTGGCTTGTATGCATTCATCTCAGGTGAGGCCAGGGAGAAAAAAACACTCAAAAATTCGTTAGCTGCCAATGCTAACAAAACACTTGTCTCAGTAAAACCGAAATTATGGCGTTCTCAATCTTTGCTCACCCTTAACTTACCTAATCAATTACCTGAATCTATCGCAAGACTGGCCACAGGAGAGACACATTTTTCCACCATTGAGCTAAGTAACAGTCCGCATTTTATTTATAGCTTTGCGGTAAGCTTTAGTGAAGGGGAACAAAGTTTTCCTATGACAGTTCATATTCTTAGAGACAAACAAGCTTTTTTACTGCTCATAAGCGATTTTAAACAGCAACTGTGGCTTGGTTTAGCGATATTAATGGTGATTATATTTATATTGCAACTAGTCTGGTTGATGTGGACGTTGAAACCTTTATCTACTTTAGAGCATGAAATAAAAGCGGTTGAGCAGGGCAGAGCTGAAAAACTGACCAGTTCATACCCTAAAGAGTTAGCTAAGCTCACCAGCCAATTAAATAAATTATTAGCGACTGAACAAAAACAAAGGCAACGTTACCGCAACGCCTTGTCAGATCTTGCCCATAGTTTGAAAACGCCATTGGCTGTTTTACAAGCGCAAAGCGATATTTCACCGGTAAATCAGGAGCAAATAACCCGGATTAATTTGACTATTGAGCATCAATTAAAGCGCGCACAAAGCGCCGGTCATTCTTCTTGGTTACTTGGCATTGAGATTCAACCTATTGTTGAAAAACTGCTTAAGACCTTAGCTAAAATCCATCATGAAAAACCGAAAAAAGTTAGCTTAAATATTACCGGTAAAGTGGTATTTCAAGGTGATGAAGCCGATTTGTTAGAGTTATTAGGTAACCTGCTAGATAACGCTTTTAAAGCCGCGAAAAGCACTATTGTCCTCACCGTAAGTCAGCAAACTGATACCTTGATCATGAAGGTTGAAGATGATGGTGTCGGACTCAATGAGCTTCAAATCTCACAAATATTGGAACGTGGTGTGCGCGCTGACACCTATGTTCAAGGGCATGGGGTCGGCTTAGCTATCGTTCGAGATTTGGTGGCAAGTTATCAAGGCGAGTTACATATCAGTCGCTCTGACACACTCGGCGGCGCTCAATTTAAAATTACCTTGGCGGGTAATAAAAGCTAGCAGTACATTGGCATAAGTTTTTTCAATAAAAAAGGCACCTACTTCACGTACGTGCCTCCAACCTTAATAATTCATTTATAAACTTTGGCTATTTATACCATTCTGGTAGCGAGCTAAAAATTGAGAGAATGACTGCGCTTCTCGTTTTTTCATCACTAAGCAATTATTCTCAGCCTCTAATGATTTACTTAAACTCGCTTGATATACCTCGCCTTTGGCATGATAAAATGACTTCATTTTTTCG
Organism: Colwellia piezophila ATCC BAA-637; assembly: GCF_000378625.1. Classification (GTDB taxonomy): domain Bacteria; phylum Pseudomonadota; class Gammaproteobacteria; order Enterobacterales; family Alteromonadaceae; genus Colwellia; species Colwellia piezophila. The sequence goes on from NZ_KB905162.1 coordinate 136,110, forward strand.
ACGTTATCAGCTTGGCATGATGGCGACATAATAAAAGGTAAGTAACCTTGATATATTTGAGGTAAAGCTTTCACCATTTGGTCAAAGTTTTTATCTAACCATTGATAAATATGGCTTTGATCTTTGTTGATGTAGAAGGTACCACTTAAGGGGGAGGCTTTATCTCCGGCAGGAATATCCTCATTAAGTATTTGTTCTAGTAAGTACTGTACTGATTTTTCTTTAGTAAAATACATCGAAGACATGATATTAGATTTTAATGAAGCATCAGAGCTTGCCAAGTAGGTATCAAAGTAGGTTTTAACTAAATCGCCGTTATCTAACATCGCGGCAATTCGAAGGGCTTCCCTACCCAAGTTATCATCAATGCTTTCATCCCCCTTTAGGTACTTGTGCGCTAAAGTAATTAACTCTTTATTAAGTTTAGGGTTATTACCTAGTTGTCCTAAGGTTCTTAGCAGTCTTGGTCGTAGGGCTAATATGGCGTCATCATCACCTGCTCGGGTTTTACTGCCTATGCGCTTATACCAAGGCGTTAATATTTCGGTAATATAGTCGCTAAAGGCGTATTGATTAGCGGCATTAATATGTTGCTCACCAATCACTTTTATTTCTTCAATTACTTTAAGAAATACGATGGCGTTATCTTCATGGCTTAGTTGGGTAAGTAAGGTTAAGTGATCAGCGACCGAAATTTTACCGGCATTTAATAACCCGCTACTATTTGACAATAGGGCTACTTTTTCAGGGTTACTTAAAGCGCTAACGTCATTGACCAAGGCTTTATATTTGTCTTGAGGAATTTCCCAACGAAAATAACCATTACCGTTCGCGACGGGGAAATACCAATCAGCTTCAATTAAACTTTGAATTTGTAGTGGTTTATCAGTTAATAAAACCTGCTTGAATGCTATTTTATTGTTTTGTTTATATTTAATGGTTAAGGGGACTTGCCATGTCTGCTCAGGCACCTTTGAACCATAGTTTTTAAAGCGCTGTTGTGTTACCTGACCTTTATCATTAAAGGATATTAGTGCAAAACCTGGTTGGTTTAAGAAGGTATTGGCAATTTCGCTAATCTGATAGTTTGATTGTTTTTCAAGGGCATTCCATAAATCTTGGGCTGTGGTATTTTTCCATTGATGCTTTTGCATGTAGTTTTGAATGGCTATCTGAAAGTCGTCCTCACCGATAGTTTGTTCAAGCATATTTAAAATAGCATGGCCTTTACTGTAATTTAAACCCATGCCATCTTCGGCATCATCAGCAGTGATTATTTCTTTTCTAATGGCTTTCGTGGTTGATAAAGCATCTTCATAAAAAGCATCTTCTTGGGGCAGAGATAGATTACTTTGGTATTGAGGATAGTGCTGAGCCATTATTTTTTGCGCCATCCAGGTAGCAAAGGCTTCGTTTAACCATAAGTCGTTCCACCATTTCATGGTAACTAGGTCGCCATACCACATATGAGCTAGCTCATGAGCAATAACATTTAAACTCGATTCGGCATCTCTAGCACTGGCCGTATCGCCACGTAATAATAATTCAGTCCGGTAGGTGACTAAACCCGGGTTCTCCATCGCGCCGAAGGCATAATCAGGTACGGCGATAAAATCTAGCTTCTTATAAGGATATTTCATGCCAAAATAATCTTCTAAAGCAGCTAATATTTTAGGGGTGTGTTTAATGGTAAAGCCAGTTTGGTTGCCTGTGCCTTTGGGAGAATAAATGAATCCTGGCACTGAGAGGCCTTTAATTGGGGTTTTATCTAAGTCACCCACGGTAATGGCGATTAAGTAACTCGGCATTGGCGGCGTTGCTTGGAAATGAACGGTTTTATTATCTCCTTGGCTAATTTCTTTAAATACCGGGGTATTGGTGGCAACCTTAAGGTTTTTAGGGACGGTGAGGGTAAGTTGGTAAGGTATTTTTACATTGGGCTCATCAAAAATAGGAAAAGCACGGCGAGCAAATAACATTTGAAATTGCGTAAAAATATAGTGTCTACCTTGATATTTTGTTCGGTATAACCCTAAAGCATCTTTGGAAAACTTACCGGCGTATTCAAGCACTAATTGATAGGATCCCGAGGCAATATCTTTGCCATCACTTAACCATTGAATATCATACTTTCCCTTGCTGGCGGTAAGCACTCGCTCGGAGTTGTTATTTTTTAAAGTAATTGATTTTACCGTTAAATCGAGCCAATGAATGCCAATACGTTTTGTTGCCTTAGTCACGTTGATATCAATGGTAGTAATGCCTGAGTAGCCATCTTTAGTGGGATCTAAGTGCATTTCAATAGATTGAGCGGTAGGAACTGTAGCGCTAGGTAGGCGATGCTCTTCTGTCTCAGCCAATGCTAATGGCGACAAAATCACCTGCATGAATATTAGGCAAATGCCAAGAGAGCTTTTTTTAATTTTTTTATAGTTAAACATTTATTTATCCCTAATTTATTTTAACGTCATTGAGTTTAGCAAAACAATGAAGGATGACAACGTTGGGGGGTTCTTAGTCGGGCTTAGCTTAGTCTCGCTGTTAGGTTAGGTTAGTCATAGCGGTTTTTTGTTCAGTCTTGGTTCAGTTAAACACGGGTATGCTAGTGGCTATGATAAGTAATAAATATAGGTCAGCTTATGAACCTTCTTAGCAAAAACTCATTAAAGCACAGCAAACTACTCTACGTACTCTGTTTAATTTTGGCTGTTTTTTCAACGACATTAACTGCACAAGAACAACAAGAAGCCACTGCAGTTGAAACCTCTGAGGCTGAACTTGCGCAGATGCTAGCACCAATAGCACTTTATCCAGATACGCTACTAACCCATATTTTAATCGCCGCTACCTATCCCATTGAGGTGATTGAAGCGGAACGTTGGCTGAAGAAAAATTCACAATTAACCGCGGCGCAACTCGATAAAAAGGCACAACAACAACGTTGGGATGCCAGTATTAAAGCACTGTTAGCTTTTCCCAGAGTTATGGCTAAGTTGAGTGACGATCTCACATGGATGCAAAAGCTTGGTGATGCGTTTCTACAGGATGAGGCCAGGGTGTTAGCGAGTATTCAAACCTTAAGACAACAAGCTGAACAAGCCGGTAGCTTGGCAAATATCGACAATGTTAACATCATAAAAGAGCAGCAAGTCATTATTATTGAACCCGCGCAGCCTGAAATTATTTATGTGCCTTATTATGATAGTCGCGTGGTCTATGGTAATTGGCATTGGTCACACTACCCACCCATTTATTGGCATAATCCCTATTATTATGCCGCACATTATGGCCATTTTTATTGGGGTCATGGCGTGCATATTAGTAGTTATTTTTACTTCAGTGCATTTCATTGGCACAACCGCCATGTCGTGGTGAATCACTACAATATGCATGGATACCATCCAAGAAAGAAAATAGTGGTCAGTCATCATGCAAAACGTTGGCATCATCAGCCTAAACATAGGCGTGGTGTTGCTTACAGTAGTGGTCGATTAAAACAAAAATATTATCGGGCTATTATTCACAGTGACCCCAAAATTCACCATAATAATCAACGTATGGCTGGCAGCAGCCACCAAGTGAGATCATATAATAATATTACCTCGGTTAATCGACACAAAAACTTTAATGAAAAATTAAAGGTTAAGTCGCATCCGCAAAGTAAGCAACATAATAAGCCCAGTGGCCATAAAGTTAGCAAGTCAAAAAATAACTATTATGCTGACAATAGTCATTTTAATAACAAAAAACATTATAATAAGAGCAGCCACAAGAGCAGCCATAATCGCGCAGGTAATGTTTATAAGGTTAATGCCACGAGGTCAGAAATGGTGCGCCCTAAAGCGACTAGAGTACCAAGTAAGCAACATAATTCAAGGCCAAGACAATCAGTAAAGAAAAGCTCAGTACGAACAGCAAGTCAGCATAAACAAAGAATCCACTAGGGAAGTTTAAGCTTACTTGCCACTAGCCTTGGGCTTTTTACGACGAATATATAGCGTGCGATTGAGCTTAGCAACAACATCGCCTTGTTCGTCTTTTACATAGACGGGGATTTGCGGTAAATATTTTTCACCGTTGGCGGTATGCGTAATAATATCGTCAATGAGCTGTTGGTTAATGGCAAAGTCTGCAATGACCTTACCTTTACCTGGCTTGATAAAATCAATATCAGCAGACTTATCCCAGACCACATATTGATCGCCTAATTGCGCGAGCAGCATCAACATATAAAAAGGATCTGTCATTGCAAATAAAGAGCCGCCAAAATGGCTACCAACAGCATTTTTGTTCCACGGCCGTAAGGTTAATTCTACCCGGGCCGTTTTAAAATCTGTTGATAAATGCTTTATGCGAATACCGGCAAAAAACAAGGGTGGCCACGCATTAAGAATTAGGCGGAATAGCCAAGGTTTTTTAAACATTATATTCATTTATACTTACCTAATAAGGTTTAATGACATTAAATTAACTGAGAGTAGCTAACTCATCGTACCAGTTGATTAAGTGTAATATAAACCTTATAACGGTTAAAATCTAGTGAGCGTATTGGGAGTTTACTCATCAGTAGATGACCTTGGCTCATGTTGTTAAGTGAGTATTAATGATAAATGCAGCAGTTTTCTAGCGATGCTAGCTAAAATAGCAGCGCTAGTGCCACACTAGATAAAAAGTTATTTTCACTGAGTTGATATTTACCTATTCATCCCGTAACAGTCTCTTTATCCATTTCTTGTTTTAACCAGCGAATAAACACGTTTAAACGCGCTATTTTTGCTGACTTTTCATCATAAACAAAATAGCGCTGTACAACATTTGGGTGAGGGATGTTCACGGGCATAACAAGTTGCCCTGAGTTGAGTTGAGCAATGCATAAATACCGGGCAGCTAAAGTAAAACCGTGACCGTTAAGTACTGCATTCAAAGCCATGTCAGTGCTGTGAACTTCGGTCCATTGTTGGTGCTCTTGGTATCCTTGGGTATTGGTGTGCTCAAACCAAGTTGGCCAATCGTAACGGCCGGGCTTGTCTAAACTAACTAGCCAGGTTTTGAGCAGATCATCCGGTGTAGTAAAACTCATTTCTTTAGCAAGCTGTGCCGAGCAGACTGGATAAACTGGGTCTTCACCAAAATACTGACAAGTAAGTGTTGAGTCGGTATTCTCAGTGACCTGTGGGCCGAAGCGAATGGCCAAATCGATATGTTGCTCTTTAAGGTTTTCGAAATGAGCAGACGACATCACTTTAATGTTTATATTGGGGTGTAGTGCGGAAAACTGACTTAATCTTGGCATCAACCATAAGGTAGTAAAAGCTTGGGTCGAACTAATAGTTAAACTACCTGATATTTCTTCTTTAGTAATCTCGTTGATATTTTTTTCTATTATTTGAAAAGCTTGTTGAGTCGCTAATAACAATGTTTTACCTTGCTGAGTTAACAGCATCGTTTTACCTTTACGCAAAAATAACTGTGTTGCTAAATTTTCTTCCAATTTACGCATTTGTTGACTTACAGCCGCTTGGGAGATACACAATTGGGTTGCCGCTTTACTATAACTTTGATGCCTTGCGGCAGCTTCAAAGCTATGTAATAAATTCAAATTTTTTAATGCTTTTTTAATCATCATTTAAGGGGAGACAAGTCAGGTTACTCAATACAGTATTATAAGCATAGCTTATAATACTAGTCGATTTTTATCGTTGGTTTTTATGTCAGCCAAGCGGCACAATTCATTCATCAAACACCGGCTCTGCTAAGCAGAGCGCTATTAATAGAGACCAAATGATGAATGCAGCAGACTTTAAATCGTTACACCAACAACTTGAACCACTACTTATTTGCAATGTTTGGGATGTTGCTAGTGCACAAATCGCAGAAAAAAACGGCTTTAAAGCGATAGGCACCTCAAGTGCCGCTATTGCTAGCATGCTTGGTTATGCAGACGGTGAATTTATGCCATTTAACGAGTTACTTTTTATCGTTAAGCGTATTGCCTTGAGTTGTAAACTGCCGTTGAGTGTCGATATGGAAGCGGGCTTTTGTGATGAGCCAGCAGTAACGGTCGGTTATATTAAAGCACTAGCAGAAATCGGTGTTGTTGGTATCAATATCGAAGACAGCAAAGTGAATAAAATCAATGGCGAGCGGTCTTTAGTTAACGAAAATCACTTTGCTAATTACCTTTTGGCGATAACAACTCAATTAGCGAAAGATAAAATTTCGTTATTTATCAATGTCAGAACAGATACCTTTTTACTGGGTGTAGAAGGGGCGACTCAAGCAACCCAAAAGCGCGCTAAGTTATACCAAGATGCCGGCGCTGATGGACTATTTGTGCCTTGTATTGTCGAAGCAGAAGCGACCAAAGCCGTAGTCAACAGCACCACACTACCCGTTAATGTAATGTGTATGCCGGACTTAGCCGACTTTGCTGAGTTGAAGTCTTTTGGTGTTAAGCGTATCAGTATGGGCAATTTTATCTTTGATTCATTGCAAAATGAGATGACAACAAGATTGAACAATATTGTGCAAAGCCAATCCTTTCGGTCGATTTTTTAATTTTACTTAATTTGACCGTTTTTTAACCGGGTTACCGAAATACCCTAGCGTTATACAAGTATCAAAATAAACAAGTTCTTACTATTGGAGTCACAGGGTAGTGTTAAGTAATTTGTATAAGTTTAATGCCTGTAATGGCTACTTGGCGCTAATAAACGGACGTTCAAGTAATATCGTATTAAGATGATTTTGTGCTAGAACTATTGCTTGATATATTTCTCAGCTCAATTATTATCGAAAATGCATTCTTAATTGAATACCAAAATACCTATCGGCATCTCGCGCTACTTGATAACGAAAGCCATCACCGCTATAGCTGGTAAAATACTGTTCATCCGTTAGGTTTTTTCCGATTAGTGCTAGCTGGTAGCTATCATCATCGAATGAAAATATTACACTAGCATTTACCAATGCGTACTCTGGCAATATTACTTCCGGACTAAATTCCCCGCTGTTACTCGGTAAAGTTGCCTTTTGCTCATCAGTAAATACGTAAGCAATATCCCACTTAATATTCATATATTCCAATTCAGTAACGTAATTTAATGCAAGCAAGTATTTAAGATCAGGCGAAAAGGGCACATCTAAACCCGAGCGGTCGGTGCATTGTTCTGCTTCAGGACAGAAAAACTCATCAATTACCGCTTCTATATGGGCAAAACCTGCAGTTAACGTTAGGTTGTCTGTTGGTTGAAATATTATATCTATTTCAATTCCTTGTGTTGAAACGTTGCCAGCATTGGTTAAACGAGTAATGGTTACGCCACTAGAATTGTCAAAGTTGTTGGCTTGAAATCCTTTAATTTCAGTTCGGAACAATGCCGCATTAAACATGAAATCAGGAGATAAAAACTTGTAGCCGAGTTCGTAAGCATTAGAGGTTTCTTCTGCTATGGGCAAAGTATCCTTTTCTGCCATATTATAAAATACGTTATAGCCAGGTCCCTTATAACCTTGTGACCATGTTGCGTATATCATGCCCATATCATCTAATTCAACTTGCCCACCCAGCTTTACCGAGGTGTTGGTATTGCTAGTTTCACCAGAGAAATTGGTGTTTTCAGTCGCAGGCCTCACGCCTACCCCTCGACGACCATAGGTATCATTACTGATACGGTAATGTGAAAAAATTATTTCATCATCGGTATATCTAACACCAAAAAGCAGTTTGAAGTACTCTGAAACTTGGTATTTTGCATCAGCAAACAGTGCCCAATTATTGAACTCAGTGTTCATATTTGCCGTAGCGCTGACAATATTGTTAGCATTGCAGCTTAAATTTTCACTGGCAATAAAGTTTGCTATTTCTTGCTCATCAGGGTCAGTTAATCCTAATTCTGTCTCCAAATAATGTGATATCGCTTGGTTAAACTGACCGTTGTTATTTTGACAGCTTGCCTCACGGGTAAAGCTGCGCTCGGAATCTACTTTCCAGAAGAACGCGCCGACTAACCAGTCAAAGCGGGCACCCAGAGGCGAGGCAAGCCTCAACTCCTGTGAAAATTGATGCCAAGTTTGTGGCCCAATGTCATGTAACTGGAACGGAACATCAAAAACAGCTTCAGTAGAATCACCCGCAATGGAGGTAAAGTCCCCCTCGCGGTACTCGGTATTTTCCCATTCTCGATAAGCGGTGATGGACGTTATTGAATAATCTTGCCACTGTTTATCATACTGAACTGAAAATGACATTGTTTTGTCTATGGTTTGAGTTTCAAAGTCATGGTCAACTTTCCGCTGATTTAAATCAAAGTCGGCGATACCGTTAACAATGCCGTTACTCTTTGGTGCTGCTGAAGAGTCTGGATTTCGGCCACTGGGCAATGCTTCAATGTCAGCACAACAATTGTCATCAGCGGCGGTATTTTCGAAAATAAACAAAAAATTTCCGTCATCTGAAGTATTGGCATCTAACATTAATCGAAAGCCTTGCTTGTCATAGCCATTTACTTTTTGATTATTGTAAACGTTGGATAAATTACCATCGTAGCTAGATTTGAATGCCACAAAGCTAGCAGAGAGTTGGTCATTAATTCCCCCTTGTACTTTTGCTTTTATCCGGTATTCATTACCCTGAAACATCGAGAATTCAACCATGCTTTCTGTTTCACTAGTAGGGCGCTTTGTTGTAATGTTGACAACGCCAGCGGATGCATTTTTACCAAACAGAGTACCTTGAGGCCCCCTAAGAATTTCAATTCGCTCTAAGTCATATAGGTCGATGAATGCTTGTCCTGAACGACCCAAAACTACGCCGTCAACGACAGTAGATACACTTGGCTCGGCGGCAATACTAAACGATATCGTGCCTATTCCTCTTATAGTGATTGCTGAATTTCGACTTGTGGTGCCTTTTTTGAAACTTACTGAAGGAACCAATTGTTGTAAATCTTCAAAGCGATTAGAAAACGAAACATCAATTTTTTCACTATTAAGCACAGAAACGGCTAGAGGTACATCTGCTAAGCGTTCAACACGTTTTTGAGAGGTGACCGTTATGGTTTCGATACTATTTTTTTGCTGTAATTCTTGCGGTTGTGCAGCTAAGCTAATCAGTGCAAATGTCGACACTGCCGCAACTAACAACTTGCTTGGGCTTTGCATCATCGTTCCACTAAAGAATAAGTCATAAAATAATAGTATTGACCATAACTATAAATTTGACATCTATATTTAAAGATTATGAAAACTGAATAGTCAATTTACCCATACAGCCACGTTGGAGGATTTACCCTTTTTACTTAGTATGTTAAGACTAAGCTATACTCAAGTTATTGATTTTTGCTCATGGCTTTATTTTCTACACTTTTAGGGATGAGCTACATAGCGCTATGTAATCAATAAAGAAATTTAAACGATAGTTTTGCGTTATTATATTTAACCGCTAATAGACAGGAGCTTAAGTACATTGAAGTGGCCTTTATATTTTTACGTCATATTCTCGCTCACATTTTGCGTTTCACCTGTTTACTCAGCTGAGATTAGGTTAAATATTCCTAAAGTGAGTGATAGTCCCAAACAACACCTTTTTTATCACGAACTCCTCACCCAAGCGATTAAAGAAATTGGTCATACACCTATACTAAAAGTGCACGATATCCCGCAATTGAGGATAAAGCGATACCTAGATTTGGGCACAATATCCATCTATTGGATGTTAGAAACAACAGAACGTAATCAGCATTACATCCCTATTGAAGTAGACCTTACTAATGGCTTAATTGGCAATCGTATTTTGTTGATTAAAAAAGGGGAACAACCGCTTTATGATAAAGTAAAAAATCTTGCCGATTTTAGAGATCTAGGTTTAGTGGGTGGCATGGGGGTACGTTGGTTTGATGCAAAAGTTTGGCAAATTAATGGTTTACCGTATCATGAACATGAAGGTAACTGGGAAGCGATTTTCAAAATGCTCGTTAGAGGCAGAGGCATAGATTATTTTGCCAGAGGAATTAACGAGATTACCTTAGAAGTCAGTCGATATCCAGAGTTGCAGATAGAGCAAAATTTGCTATTTATTTACGACCGAGATTTTCGTTTCTATCTGAGCAAAACTGGAACGAATGCAGGTGAAAAATACAAAAATGTTATCTCTTTAGCCTTAAAAAAAGCCAAAGAAAGTGGATTAATTGATCGACTAATTAGAAAGTACTGGGGTAGTGATATTGAATCACTAAACCATGCTAAACGGATTAAGATTTATCTATCTTTGCCCAGTGAGCAATGATAAAACAAACAAAAAACGGCAGCCAATGTCAGCTATCGTGGCGATAGTGAACATAAAAGTGAAGTATATTGTTCAAATCATTAGGAACGCTGTGTGCTAACAGTGAACATAAGAGGTCAATCTCATTGATTGACGCGATTCTTCTTTTTATGACACCTCCACATACGTGGCTCTTCACAAATTATGAGAATTCTTGAATCGTATTTTCTGGGCCGTAGCTAAATTGGGACAAATAATTAAAGTTCTTGAATCAAAAGTCGTGAGAAAATTACAAAAAATTTCAAAAGTCGCAATAAAATAATGGTAACTAAGTGGTAAAAGTGAGCCTTAGCTTTTAGCCAATGGATAGTTTAAATTAGTTCACCGCTAATGACTTCTTGGTGCACAAAACGGGGTAAGACAACAAAGCAGAAGGTTAGCTATCGTTTGTTCTTTAGGTCAACTGAACGCCTAAAAGTGGACATTGAAGCGTTAATTAAAGGGCAAACTTTTCATGGATATAACGTTGCCTATTTTATGTTCACTATCTTCGAGAATAGCTGACATTAGTTAGTTAAAAAAATTAGTCTAACTGATAATGTTTAACCAATGTCCCCATTTGTTGAGCTTGATCCTGTAATTTAGATGCATCATCAAGCCCCTTTTCTGCCTCGATAAGAAAGAGTGCTGACACTTCATTTATGGAGTTAGTATTGCGGTTTATTTCTTCTGTTACCGCTGTTTGTTCTTCTGCTGCCGTAGCTATCTGGGTTGCCATATCAGATATGTTCTTTATAGCATTGGTTATGTTAGCAAAACTCTGTGTTGCCCTTTCTGCATCTGATACGCTGGTAGTTGCTAAGTCATGGCAACCACCCATAGTTTTTACTGCTGACTGTGTACTTGATTGCAATATAGAAATCATTGATGTTATTTCTTGCGTAGAAGTATGAGTGCGTTGTGATAGAACTCTAACTTCATCAGCAACTACCGCAAAACCTCTGCCTTGTTCGCCAGCTCTAGCAGCTTCTATAGCCGCATTTAAGGCCAGTAGATTGGTTTGTTCTGCAATACTACTGATAGTTTGTACAATGCCACTGATTTGTTGGCTATTACGGTCTAATTCTGAAATTATTGCTGATGCATTTGATACCTGTTGCGCAAGTTCGGTAATCGACTGCTGACAAGTATTGGCGATCTCGCCCCCTTCTTCACTTGCTTGGACAGTCTCGTTAGATGCAACCGCCGTTTGCTCCGCATTGTTAGCGATCTCTTGAGTTGCAGCTGCCATTTGAGTAACCGCGGTAGCAACTTGTCCTACTTCATTTTGCTGCTCGTGCGCTTGGTTGGTACGTGTTTTAGCTGAATTGCTAGCATCAGTTGACTGCGTTGCTAAAGTAATTGTTACCTGGTTTATTTGGGAGAATGTTTCGTGTAGACGTTTTAAAAAATTATTAACTTGTTCCACAAGTAAGGAGTCATTCCCTGAATTATCTATTTGACTAGATAGATCACCTTTAGCAGCCTTTTCAACAGCACCTATGACTAGGTTAGACTCAACAAATTGTTTGTTACCCTCATAAATGTAATAAGTAGACACAATAAGCGCTAAAACAGCAAAAAACACATGGTAAACAAACGGTGCTAATAATCCCCATTCTGTCTGTTCTCCCCAAGAAAACATGTTGATAGGTTGCCCCCACAATACTAAACCGATACTTTGACAATAAGTAAAAAGTATATGATGTACGACTACGGTGCCGACAAAAACTAACAAAGGAAGAATATCGCGGTATCGTATTAAAAGAGTAAAACCGACGAAAAACAAAAAGTGCCCCTCACCCAAACCATTAGATTGTTGCACGGTTATAGCAAGTAAACCCGTAAGCGCTGTTGCCATTATTATTCGGCACATTGTGGTACCGGGCATGGTTTTGTAGGCAATAATGCAGACCATTGATATTATCAAGCCACCGGTGATGCCCAACTTAAAGTAGCCGTATTGGAAAGAGGTAATAAATGCAACGCTAATAGAAAAAACAATCACTGATAATAACAATATTTTGTCGGTGATTTTAAAGTCAGCCTCAAATTTTTCTTTTAACTCTTTAGACATCTTATCGTCATAATATGCAAATAATGTTTTGAACATTTTACTCTCCGACTAAATTATAGTTAGCTGTTTAAACCTACACAGCGTTTAAAAGGATGGGGTTTAATGATTTAAAGCGAATAATTCTCTTTGCAGCGTTTCAACTGAAAAGCTATTGGGATTATAAATTTTTACCAATCTCCAATCATTTACTTTTCGCCGTAATAAATAGGTTTTACCTAAGTGTGATATCTGATTTCCTTCCTGCTTTATGTTTAAACCAAACTTGTTAGAAACTTCAGTCAATTCTTCAGTTGGAATATGTAAACCGATAAATGAAGCGTGGAACTGTTTCGCAAAGCTTGATGCCTGGGCAGAGGTACTGTTGGCATCAATATCAACAAAAACTACTTGAGGCCATAGGGAGGGATTTTTCTGTGAATCAAATAACTGTCTAAGTTTCGATAGTGTCATTGGGCAGACGTCACTACAACCGCGAAAACCAAAAAAAATCAATGCGTTCTCATTACCTTCTTGATCCAAAAATGAAGCATCTAGTTTTTTATCTAGCGTCAAGGGTATAAAAGGAATGCTGAAGATGAAAATAATCAACAGAAGCCATAAGGTAAAGCCTATTGAAACTTTATATTTGTTCTTATTGAGCATTCGTCCCCTTCAAATATTAATAAAAATCAACAAATTCGATATCATCATAGATAACATAAAATTAGCAGAGATTTTTTTATTAGCAATTACTATAGATGAACTATTTAACGAAGGTTTATTTTTCAACTCTAAAAATTTAAAAGGATAAGTTTACAAAGTACTAACTACAATTATAAAAATTATGATCAAACGAATAACATGTCGTGGTATCAATAGATATACATATGCCGCTTTGTGCCATAGAAGCATTAAAGGGATTTTATTAAGGTCGTATCTAATCTGCCCTTTAGCTGAGGTGAATTGAGTTCATGAAAAGAGACCGCTTTGTGGTAGAAGTGATCATACGGGAGGCTTATTTCAAAAATTAGGAACAGTCATAAAACGTAACTAATATGTTAAGTCTTCTCATCCGGTGACGCGATTCTCATTTTTTATGACACCTCCACACATAAGCAATAATAAATAAAAAAATAATAATGATTATTTTTAGCGTATGCACTTTACTTACTGACTTCGTTAGATGAACAACTCAAAATAGTACTCGCGCTAAATAAATACAGATACTCTTTTTGACAATAACAAAGAAAATATCCGTCCATCAAGCACTCGGTTTGACTCTCAGCTCTATAGCTATCCCTAAAATTTATCCAGCTTCATTAGAAACCATCTAGCTCTATATTGGAATGATCACGCAACTGATAAAGAAGGTTAATAAGCACTCCTTGCAACATACCAAGCGGTCGGTTATTCTTTAAGTGAAAGTTAATATTAGAGAAGTAACCATGAGTGATGCCGAGCAAACCCGCCAAAACATATTAACCGTGGCAGCTGATGAAATTCATCAGCACGGTTTTAACGCAACTAGCTTGTCGGTTATTCTCAATCGCTGTGAAATATCAAAAGGCGCACTGTACCACCACTTCACCAGTAAAATGGCGTTGGGTTATGCGGTATTCGAAGAAATTTATACGCCGGAGTTTCTAGAACTCTGGCAGTCAGCTTTGACTGTTGAGGATCCTGTTGAAGGCTTATGTGATTTTTTTACCTCAATGACAGAGCAAATGTCTTGTAGTGAAGTTGTTTGTGGTTGTCCACTCAATAACCTCTGTGAAGAAATGGCTAATGTTGATGAAGGCTTTCGTTTGCGTATTTTGTCTATGCAAGAGCAGTTGAATCAGTTAATTGTCGATGCCCTGATGAAAATCAGTGATGATTTACGCGAAGGTCTAGCGTTTAGCCAAGTAGGGTATTTTATCGTCGCTACCCTCAATGGGGCGACCACCTTAAGTAAAAGTTCACGTAATAAAGAATTGTTCCAACAAGTTATTGCTGAGTTATGTTTTTATATTAGAGCCTTGAAAAAATAACACCACTGACGGCTTGATGCTTTATTTCCCCCACGGATGAACGCTTTTTATTTTAACGTTTTAGCCAGGAACTTAACTCGCTAATTCATTGCTCGCTTATTCCCATTTACACTTTCGTAAACTTTTTTGTTCTTTATATTCTATTTAACAAACCGCTCGGTCGGTGCTATTCTCTTGTTATAAATAAAGCATACCGCTCGGTCGGTATGCTTTATTTCCTATTTCGCAGTACATATTTTATATTAAAGGATCGTGTTACCATGCGAGCATTCATAATAAAAAGCATTTTTGCTTTGGTTTTATCTTCGACTATTGTAATTGAGGTTATGGCAGCATCATCAACAGCTTCTTCGACAACTAAGTCAGCCTCTTATTTAGCGAGCGCATCACCTTATGTGGTCTTAAAAACAGCGGGTACTAACTTGTTCTCACGTATATCGGCCAATCAGCAAGCCATTGCTAAATTTCCACATTTAATGCGCGATATTGTCGAAGAAGAGTTAATGCCAGCAATAGATTATCGTTATGCATCGTATCGTATCTTAGGTAAACATTTAAAAAATATATCTAAACAGCAGCGCGCAGACTTTGTTGTAGCCATGCGTCATTATTTGGTAAGAACCTACTCCATTGCTTTATCTAAATATAAAAACCAACAAGTTATTTTTGAGCCGGAAAAGCCGACTCAAGGCAAAAGAATTATTGGCATTAAAACTCAAATTGTTGAACAAGGCGCACCGACCATTAATATAGTCTTTCAGATGCGAAAAAATAAAAAAACCAAGCAATGGAAGGCGTTTGATATCACTATAGAAGGCATTTCTTTATTAAGCACTAAACAAGCTGAGCTGAATAGAAAAATCGCTAAACAAGGCATAGATTACGTCACCCTAGAGTTAGCGGCTCTAGCTAAGTAAGTTTTTCAATGTAAAGTTAACCAACAAGGAATTTGTTTTGTTACAGTTATTTAAAGTATTGGTATTACCTTTTATCTTAATTTCATTGCTATCGGCGGGTGTCATTGCCACCATTAAGATAGATTATTTTTTCTTAGAAAATAACTTGGCTGAGGTTTCACTCACTGAGATTTTTCAGCAATTGCTACTGTTAGCGAGTGTGGGTATTTTCATCTGGTCAGCTTATAAAGTTGAAGAGTCACGCACCTTGTTTATCTTGGTTGCAGGTTTTTTCGGCTGTATGTTTTTACGCGAACTCGATTACTATTTTGACATGATAGTACACGGTTTTTGGTTCTATCCAACGCTATTATTAGCGAGTTCAGTGATTATTTATAGCGTTAAGCATAATAGTAACTTGATAAACTCTGCTCGCTTATTTAGTCAAACGAATGCCTATTTCAATATCTTAGTAGGCTTAGTTATTATCATGGTCTTTAGTCGCTTATTCGGCTCAGGCACGCTGTGGAAAGAGGTAATGAACGATGATTACCATCTGATCTACAAAACAATTATTCAAGAAGGCCTAGAGTTATTTGGTTATGTGTTTTTATTCATCGGCTCCTTTCACCAGTTTAGAGGTGTGTTGGGTAAAGTGGCTAATGAGCAAAGAATGAAATTATGAGCGGTATAAAACTTCATTATTAAGGAATCCTATGACGACCACGTTATATTACCTGCATGATCCTATGTGCAGTTGGTGTTGGGGCTATCGTCCAATATGGGATGTTTTGCAGCAATATTTACCGACTTCAATATCGGTGGAATATGTTGCCGGTGGTTTAGCCCCTGATTCCAATAGCCCAATGCCACTGGCTCAACAGCAGGTGATTCAAAATCACTGGCGAACTATCGAGAAGAAACTAGGCACCCACTTTAATTATGATTTTTGGACCCATAACGTGCCAAGGCGTGCCACTTATAATGCCTGTCGAGCAGCAATTGCCGCGCATAAACAAGATTGTCAAAAAACCATGATAGATGCTATTCAACGAGCCTATTATTTGGAGGCTTTAAATCCGTCAGATATTGAGGTGTTAATTACTTTAGCAACAGCGTTAAGCCAGCGCGATACTATTGATTTCGATATTGCTAAATTTGTTAAAGATCTGAGTAGCACTGACACTGAAAAAGAGCTAGCAAGGCAGGTCAGTTTAGCAAGAGCGCTGAGCCAACAAGGCTTCCCATCATTAGTACTTGAGGTAAACGGCATAAGGCATCAAATAGCTATTGATTACAGTGACTATCAACAAACCCTCGCAGATATTTTGCAGCGCATGGATTGACGGCTTAGTTAGTGAGTTAGTTAAATATTCAGTTAGCTGACTTTACTTAAAGCAATAAACTTAAAGCAATAAAAAAGCGATGTTAAACATCGCTTTTTTTCATTTTTTACGTGCTATTAAAAATTTGTTACATCTGCCAAGCGTAACTAAACTTAGTAAACACTGAGCGTTCATCTCTGGTTAGCTCTGCCAAACCATCATTTTGGAAACCACTATCCGAGTAGCCAAGAAAGAATAATGTTTGCGGATTAATTTTATAAGAATAAATCAGTTGAGTTGAGAAAAATCTACTTTTTGCATCAGGGAGATCATCAGCATCTTCTTCGGTATATAAATCAACATCTCGGGCAATATCTGTGTATTGCAGCACAAGTTTTAGTTTACTGCGCATACTAAACTGATAGCTCAGTCGAATATCTGATTGATGAGCCGTAAATAATCGGCCATCATCAACATCTAGGTGAGAGTAGTTATAGTTAATGCTGGCATTAATATGTCGATTTACATCCCATTCAGTAAAAGCTTCGATGTAAACCACATCGCCTAATTGCGCATTGGCAAAATCAATTTGTGTACCAAACTTGAAAAAGGTGCCAATAAGAGTATTCGCTACCGGCCTCATTTCAACAAAGGTTTTAAATTGCGTTTCTTTAAAATACTTTTCTTCATACAGTCTTTCACGGTGAACTAGGCCAAAGTTAGTATAAAACTGCTTCTGTCCTTGCATGTTGCCATGAATCTCATATTCTTCTTCAAGCACATTACCGTCTTGGTCATAGGTTTTATCCCAGTCACCAAAGTAGCCCCATTGGGTTAAGGTATTATCACTGTCACCGTAATAAATTCGGCGACCACCTAAGACTACTCGCTCGATATTACTTCTCGATTGAAAGCCTAAATCGGCTCTGAAATCTTCACTAATATTAGTGTAGCCAGCATTTAGACGGTAATCTCGGGTACTACGCGCATAATTTACCTTTAAAGCCGTGCCTCTTTGCTCTTCACTAACATCAAATTCAGCCATCACATCAGCGGTATTTTTGGTATCAGATTGGGCTACTTGGTATTGAATGCTGTCGTTTTGACCTAACCAGTAAGTGCCATCGAATGATGCCAGGGTATTGTGGTAATTATCAGATTGTCGGTGAGTCATTAATACACCAACATTATTACGCTCACCCACATCTATTTTATAACGTGCTATCGCGACGTTCGACTTCTCATCCAAGGTGGCAATGTCTGAGCCTTGGTTACCAGGCATTAAAAAGGAAGTATTACTGTCATCAGCTACCATCAAACCATAACTGTGCTCGTTGGTTTTACCGGTCAATTTCAAACCGGTATCTGGATCGGCAATATTACGCGTATGGACAAAATTAAAGTTAGTGGTATCAAAATAGGAAGCGCCATCAAGGAAAAATGGCCTTTTTTCAGGATAGAATAAAGAGTAAGTA
Source organism: Colwellia piezophila ATCC BAA-637 (assembly GCF_000378625.1). GTDB lineage: Bacteria > Pseudomonadota > Gammaproteobacteria > Enterobacterales > Alteromonadaceae > Colwellia > Colwellia piezophila. Next base: position 154,195 of record NZ_KB905162.1, read on the forward strand.
TTGTTAACATCGAGTTGTCCAGCATCTGCTTCAACCTGAGAGAAATCTGGGTTTAAGGTAGCGTTTAGCACGATATCTTGCGTTAAGCCCCAACGAATATCTAAGCCAGGCTCTATCTCAATATCACCATCTTGCCACTTTCCCGGTACGTCAGGTTTTTCATCGGCTCGTGATAGTGTCAATGTTGGCGTTAATTGAAAGTTTTTCCCTGATTTAATTTCTTCAAAACCGACTAGTTGATGGAACTGGCAAAGGTTACATTTTATATCGCGATCAAATTTATTAGTGGCCATTTGTATCTTTACATCGCGAGGGTAATTTCGCCAACCGGCAATATTCCACACCAGTTTTTCATCGGAGTCAGGAAATCGCAAGGCACTAAATGGAATGCTCATTTCAACAACGTAACCAAAGTCAGTTATTTGACCAGCACTGTCCCAAATAGCATCCCAAGAGCTGTCTTCGTCCCAGCCATCAGTATCATCCATACGCACATCTGCTTGTGCGCCTAACGGATTGACAAAAAACTCATAACCACTGCGTTCATCGTTAAAAGTATCGATGATAATGGCGACGTTATCATCGGCCCACAGGTTATCTCTGTCTCGCAGTGATGCTCTGATTTTTTCAGGGTTAGGATCATAGGCAATAAAAGCGACATTAAAAGAACTGCCATTTTCATAAAAGTAAACTTCAGTTTTTACCGGTGAGGGGGTGCCATCACCTGGACTTTTCTCGTATTTTAATTCCATCTTGGTCGCGGTTTTCCAGACGGCTTCATCCATACGGCCATCAACCTTGATGACGGCTTTATTATGAGTTAATTGAAAGCGCTTTCTGTCCGCCTGTTCGGCAGCAATGGTAAAAGTGCATGTTAGGACAGTAAAAGCCAGCAGGGTTTTAGTGATTTTTTGACAGTTTTTGAGCAAAGACATAGGGAGTTATTTATAATTTCATTTGTTTTTATTAAGGTAATTGTCGCGCGAAACTTAGCAAAAGTTTACTGTCAGATGTAACAAAAGGTAACCGTGGCGGCTTTGTTGCTGAAATTTCATGCGGATATGCAGCAGGGCTACGACTCGTGTCGTAGTTGTTTGGCATGATTTATTTTCGTCATCGACAATTTTTTTCAAAATAAAGCTGTTTATAGCGAAGGGATTTCAATTTTATTAAGGTAAATGTTTATAGCGGACTAAGTTATTAAGTGTAATAACTTAGCGCACTCAAATAGTTAACGCTGATTTTTAGTGCGTTTGGTTAAAGGTCGGCTAAATAAAAGCTCTACCTGTGACCAAAACTGGCTAGATATTTTACTGATAGCGTTAGATTCCGCGTTAATGAGCATGGCGAATCCTAGGTCTAAATCGGGTGAGTAACCTATTTCAGCCCGAAAGCCGGCAACCCAACCAGAATGATAAATAATTTTCCGGTTGTTGAATTGGTAAATTCGCCAACCATAACCATAATGGGCATCGGTTAAATATTCGCGCCAATAGCGGCGCCGTAAATCCTTTGCTGTTTTTATCCTCGGCGTCGTTATTTCTGTTAATAACGCGGGTGATAAAATCTCGGGCTTATGCCCCATATTGGCGATTAACCATTTTGCTAAGTCGGTAATACTGGCATTAACGCCAGCTGCAGGAGCCACTTTATAATAATCAGGTTCAACTTTTACCGTACGCCAAATATGCCTTTTGATATCACGGCCTTGGGAGTCTTTTTTTCCTGTTTTCACCCGTTTTATCAGGATATGGGGTTTGGCGGTGTTTTTTTGTTCTTTATAGACATCGATACCAACAGAAGCGTTAGTCATATTAAGCGGGGTAAAGATCCTTTCTTGCAATAGGGCTGCATAGCTTTTTCCTTGGCTAGCTTCTATGGCGGGTTGTAGCATAGCGTAAGCTATATTTTGATAGCCATAACATTTTTGCGGCTGACAAACGGGCTCAATACGATCAAATCGGCTGATAATCTTGTCCATACTCCAGTTTTCATGTAGCAGGTTATCAAAGGCATTTGGCATTAAGCCGCTAGAATGGCTTAACAAGTGTTTTAATTGAATTTTTTGTGCTGCCCCCTCTGTCGCTAAGGTAAAATTAGGCACATATTTGGTGATGGGATCTGAGAGGTTTAACTGTTTTTCTTGCGCTAACATGGTGGTGATAGTGGCGGCAAAGGTTTTAGATACTGACGCTAAGCGAAACACCGTGTTGTTATCTACTCGATTAGATTTAGCTTTGTCGGTATGACCAAAGCTTTCTATGGCAACGATACGATTGTTTTGCACAATGGCATAAGCGCCGCCGGGAATACTATATTGATTGAGTTGCTGTGCTACTTGCGTTGAAAACGTCTCGTTAAACTGACTAACTTTATTGGCAATAGTCAGCGGGCAGAAAAAAAGTGACAATAAAATGCAGCTTACTCGAACTAACATAGCAATCTCTTTGGATGAAATGGGCGCTAATTCTATAGATTTAATCGCTAAATAAAAAGCCTTTAATTTTTGGGGTTATTTATCATGCTTATAGACAATAACATGATCTCTGCGAGTAACTTCGTTATAATTAGCCTATTCAATTAATTAGAACGAATAATCTTATGAGCGATAGCAACAACGTCATGCAAACCTTTTTGGCAGAAACTAAACCAACACAAATTATCTGGGCATTACAAGATAAAGCGAGTGAAGACTGGGTCGTCCTTGACTCTCCTGGTTTTGAAAACACCGATGTTATGCCGCTTTGGTCAAGTGCAAAGCTAGCTCAACAGCATTGTATTGATGAATGGCAAGACTATGTGCCTTGTGAAATTACCCTTGCGGATTGGTTTGAGTTTTGGCTTGAAGACTTAAACGAAGACAATGTTATTGTTGGTATTAATTGGCAAGGTGATGATGAGTGTTTAGAGATGGAACTAAGCGAATTTACCCAAGCATTGGCTAAAGTAGAATCGTTAAAATAAAGTTTTATTTATAGTCAGTTTTTTTCAAGCTGACTATAACCTTGATAATTAGAGTATATAAATAGCTAAATACTGGTTAAATTTGGTATTTTCAGTATTTCCCTTTTAAGTAACTTTACCGCCACTTCTGCGGGTACTTGATAAAATTCATTGACGTACTCTTGTGCTTTTAAGTATTTTTTTAGCTGTTTTTTTACCTTACACGGGTTACTGCATAACAATGAGAAAGCAACGCGGTATTCGCCAATAGTCTTTGCTGATAATAAGCTTGCATATGTTTGAGGATTCTCAGGGGTACAACCAATTTTGATTACATCAGAGAAAAGAGAATGTGTCATCACATAAACATGGCCTGAAGCAATATTGTTAATGGTCATCGCTCCTGTTGAATTGCTAATGTTGCTCATCAGTAGTAGTCCCAATATCCTTAAGTTGAGCTTATTGAAAACTCTTTTTTAAATTCTAAGCTGTTTTTTATAGTAATATTCCATTTTACCACTTCTTATTATTGCAAACCTTGCGATAGAACAACATCGATCAAGTTAGTTACAGTTAGTTACAGTTAGTTACGGTTGTTCGCAACCAATCATAGGTATGTGACTGGTCATAATGCTTGAAATCTTCAGTCAGTGGATGAGATTATTAATCACAAGATAAGATCTTAATGATCACTTAGATACGATAGCTGACGTTTCACTATTTCGTTTTTATGACTTCTTGGTGCGCTAAGCAGAAGGAGATTGGTGCTTTTCTAGAATGTCTGCTTGTGAGCCGATAGCAGATGATGTGTAAGCTCTACCTACTAATTACAAGTCAGTTGCTAGGCAGTGGTGTTTGTGTGATTAATTATAAAGATTAGCTCCAGTGGGTTTTAATCAACTACACCAGTGAATTGGTTGTTTTATGTAATTTAAACCTACTATTTTTATGATTTTAATGTTGCCTCACGAAGGATTTTTGACTATGAACCTCTTCTTTCAAAAGTTTGTTGATATAGGTAAGTAGTACGGGGAGTTCCAGAGGTTTTTCGCAGACCGCGTCCATACCGTTTGCTATGTATTGTTTAATATTTTCAACATCTATATCGGCTGTTAGAGCGATAATTGGTATTGTTGACCTACTACAGTCCCATGATCTAATTATTCTTGTCGTTTCAATGCCGTTCATAATAGGCATTCTAATGTCCATCAATATCAGATCGAAATCATTCTGTTTTAGTAGTCTAAGTGCTTCTTCACCATTATTTGCCACTTTAACTTCATGAGTAAGCTTCCCTAATACCGCCAACATTAGCTTTTGCAATATTCGAGAATCTTCAACTAACAGTAGTTTCAAACTTCGATTAGCTAGCCATTCATTATCGAATTCATCTCTTTCTTTTAACACTAAAACATTACTTGTCTGTTGACATAAAATGGTAAACCAAAAGTGACTACCTTCACCTTTAACACTCTCAGTGCCTATTTTTCCACCCATTAATTCAACCAGTTTTTTTGAAATAGACAAGCCTAAGCCAGTGCCACCAAAGCTTCTATAGGTTGAACGATCTGCTTGAGTGAATGGCTTAAATAGTTTTTTTTGCTCCTCCTGAGTTAATCCAATACCACTGTCAATGACTGAAAATTTTAATAGAATATCGTTATTGCTTTTCTGTGTTTGGCTAACGGTAATGTTGATGTAACCCGTTGAGGTGAACTTGACTGCATTACTAAGCAGGTTAGTAAGGACTTGTCCTATCCGCAGAGAGTCAGCATGTATACCATAGGGAAGATTTGGTGCTAAGTTAAGCTCTAGCTGTAATTTTTTTGAGTTGATTTGAGGTAAGAATAAATCCACAGTTTTTTCTACAAAAGATTGTAAATGAAAGTCTTTAAAATTAAGTTCTAACATACCCTCGTCGAGTTTAGATTGATCTAGTATTTCGTTTAGGATCTTCAATAAGGCTCTAGCCGATGAGATGATGTTGTCTGTCCACTCTTTTTGTTGCGGGCCTATTTCACTTTGTTGTAATAATTCAGCCATACCCAAAACCCCTGCCATAGGCGTTCGGATTTCATGACTCATATTGGCTAAAAAATCTGATTTAACCTTAACTAACTTGACAGCTGTTAGCCTAGCTTCGGTTAATTTTTTTGTCGATAAGGCAAAAGATTCATAGGCGAGTATTATTTCATTATCTTTAACGCGTAGTTTATCTTGGTAAATTTCTAATGTTTTATTATTCCTAGTATTTTCTTGGGACTTCTTGAATAGGTGATACAAAAGAAAAATTACCAAGGTAATCATCAAGATTAACCCAGTTATTAATACTATTAGTGTATCGGTGAGTTGCATTAACTAAGTTCTTGAATATTCTTTAAACTGTCCCAAGCAAACTCGTTTATCTCTGAGGTGAAGCAACGAGTATGAACAAAAGTTTCGTCTTTTTTATAAACATTAGAGTTTATACTGACATAAAGAATTGAACCGTCTTTTTTCTTTAACCTAGCTACATAACTGAGTAATGTTTCACCATTGGTTAGACGAGTTAAAATATCTTGAATGATGTTTTGGTCAATATGAAATTCGGCAATATTGTGCCCTATATATTCATCTGCGGTGTAACCCAGAGCATCGAGTTCCATTTTATTAGCAAAATGCACCGTACCATCTGATCCTACCAAGTGAATCGATACAGCTGCTTGGTCTAAGAAGCTCCACAAATCTTCTACTTCGTCGGTAAGGTTAAATTTCACCATCAAAATGTCCTTTTACAATAGGTTTTAAATAGTATAAATGTTATTTAGTTAACTTGAGATATGACTTTTTATCAATATCCCTGTGGCCAAAAATAAGAGTGTTAACTTGTTACAGAGCAAGTAAATTGTAGTCGAATATTCTTTTTATGGTACTAATTTTATGAATTCAAAATATGGACCTAGCGAATACAAGTATAGTTCTAGGTATTACGGGTTAAATCACGGAATGTGTGAAATAGGTTGTGTGGTATTAGGTAATGGATTTGCACATAACCGAAGCAGTGATATTTTGGAGTATACTAATTTATCTTTTTAGCTGGAGAACATTTGAACTCAAGGCGAGAAGCAGACATTTTGATTTAGCCACTCCTAGCTTCCGCTTATCACTTAGTGATCATTAATAATTAGATGATCAACGACCGCTTTGGGTGGCTAAGCGGACTATTCATTAAGATAAACTCACGGCTAAATTATGTCTTCTTTGGTGGTAGTAGTTAGCCTTTAAAATTCAGGCAACAATGTCCGCTTATGGCTATAAGTGATCATTAAGATTGCAGATTGAATCCTAGATAATGTGACTGAAATTTCAAAATATTTAGATATCAGTAACTCTACAAGTTAGAGCTGTAAAAGCTCTATTGATGGAAAAATCTCACGAGTTATGACCAGTCACAGGTAACCGCTTTGGTTGGGTGGTTACCGTAGAGATGACTATTTAGAGTAACAACTTTAAATATGGCTGTATATAATATACAATCTCGGTATTTGTAATGTTGTAGTATAAAAATATGAGCGCTAAAGGTTTCACCTTAATTGAATTAGTCATCGTTATAGTCATTCTTGGTATCTTGTCAGTTACCGCTTTACCGCGCTTTATTAACTTAACTCAAGACGCCCATGATAGTGTCGCCCATGCTACTTTTTCCTCCTTTGAAAGTGCAGTTGCTCTGTATCATAATTGCTGGATAGCAAAGTCAGCGCCAGGTCATGTTAAAGATCTCGCTTGTTTTGGTAGCGGGGATATTGATTCAACGCCAACCGGTTATCCATTGGGGCAGGATACCGCAACTTCAGATAGTGATATGGATGGTAAGGTATTAAATGGCGCTAATTGTGAAGAGCTTTGGCATGGTTTACTTGACGACGAATTTCAACTCGCCATTCATAGTGATGCGGCCTTTACTGCGGAAAATGATATCGTCTATTGGTTTACTGCTTATGCTGTAAATTTACCTGATACACATTGTTATTATAATTATATATCCGATAACCCTGCCAAAGGCCAAGAAAATTGGCAAATGCGTTATTATCCGGGCACGGGCAAAGTTACCGTAGGTAAAGCAACGTTAGGTTAACCTATTATATTAAGGCTTTATTAGTCTATTTTCCTTAGAGCCCTATCTACTTTTTAGCATGATTATAGTGTGTTTAGTTTTATGCTCCACCTTTTCAACCTCAACGCTAGACATATAAAACAGTATTAGTTAGTTATCGCAATCCCCCTTCCTCTCTATCCCCCCATCTAAAACACAAGCTTAGCTAAAAGAGCTTATTGAGTAACCTTGTTTATCCAGAATTAAGGTTAATATAGTAATTAAATCAATGCGAAGCCTTATTTGTGTCTATGATTAATTATAAATTAAAGTGTATTGACCGTTTTTGAGCATCAATAACCAATTAAATAAGGGCAACCCATGGCAAAAGCAATAATTGCTGATATTAAACCGATTAAGGTGAGTTTAGAGAAAGACCAAGAATATTACTTTTGTAGCTGTGGTCGCTCAAAAAACCAGCCATTTTGTGATGGCTCCCATAAAGGTAGTGGTTTGAAGTCACAGCGATTTATTGGTCAAGAAAGTGGTGACGCTTATTTGTGTCAATGTAAGCAAACGAGCAATGCCCCTTTTTGTGATGGTAGCCATAAAAAATTAACCTCAGAGCAAATTGGCCGTGAAGGGGATACTGCTCAAATAGCGGTGACTAATATGCCTATTGCGAGTGCGACCAAAGAAGAGCCTACGGTTGAATTTATTCATCAATTGGCGAAAGAAGGTTTATCTGCTATTGGACAACATGGGCCGATGACATCAATGGGCGTACCGAGAGATCAACTACCACACTGGGATGATTTACAAATTATGGTCGCGCAGATGGCGCGAAAACCATTAATGGAAGATGTGGCTGTAGCGACTGAGTTGATTATTGGTCCGCAGGCTAAAAAACCCTTAAAATTGAAAATACCTTTATTTGTTTCAGATATGAGCTTTGGCGCTTTATCTGAAGAAGCTAAAATATCTTTAGCCAAAGGCGCACAGCTTTCAGGAACCGGAATTTGCTCCGGAGAAGGGGGCATGTTGCCAGAAGAGCAGGCGGCTAATTCGCGCTATTTCTACGAACTCGCCAGTGCCAAGTTTGGCTATGATGAAAAGTTATTAAAAAAGGTACAAGCCTTTCATTTTAAGGGCGGTCAAGCGGCGAAAACAGGAACCGGTGGGCATTTACCCGCCAGTAAAAATGTCGGTAAAATTTCACAAGTGAGAGGACTAACACCAGGAAAAGCGGCGGTGTCACCACCAACGTTTAAAGACTTAGTTAGTGTCAGCGACTTCAAAGACTTTGCCGATCATGTCAGAGAAATTACTGGCGGCATTCCTATCGGCTTTAAATTAAGTGCCAACCATATCGAACAAGATATTCAATTTGCCTTAGATGCCAGCGCCGATTACCTTATTTTAGATGGTCGCGGTGGTGGTACCGGCTCTGCTCCTGAGATGTTTCGCGATCATATCAGTGTACCGACTATTCCTGCCTTGGCTCGAGCGAGGCGTTATCTTGACAAAGTTGGCGCCAGTGGCCGGGTAACGCTTATTATCACCGGTGGTTTACGGGTACCAATGGATTTTATTAAAGCCTTGGCTCTCGGGGCTGATGGGATAGCCATTGCCAATAGTGCGATGCAATCAATTGGCTGTGTAGCGGCAAGAATGTGTCATACCAATAATTGTCCCGCGGGTATTGCCACGCAAAAAGCCGATTTACGACAACGCTTAAATATTGAAAAGTCATCTAAACAATTGAGTAATTTCTTTGACGCCTCTACTCAGCTGATGCAGGTTATGGCCCGTGCCTGTGGTCATCATGATTTGAATCAATTTACCCTAGATGATTTATCGACCTGGCATCGTGAAATGGCGTTACTCAGTGGCGTACACTTTTCCGGAGTACTTGCTCCTGGGGCACTTCTCCAGGAATAAATGTAAAGGCGAAGGTTACAATTTATATACTGGGTCTAGCCATCACGTTAACTTCTAGACTTTGTCGATTGCTGTTATACTGCAGCAATTCTTATGCTGTCAGCCTTTATCTATTAGTTAGTTAGTTCTTTAAAGTATGCTGAAGCAAACATTTTCTTTTGCTCTCGAGACACCTTATGTCCTTCTCTACCCTTAAATTATCCGCACCAATATTAACCGCTTTAGCGGATTTAGGTTATGAAAAACCTACCGCGATCCAAAAGAAAGCGATACCACATGTTTTATCGGGTAGAGATATTATTGCTGCTGCGCAAACCGGCACAGGTAAAACTGCTAGTTTTGTTTTACCTTTATTAGAGCAACTTAATAGTCGATATAAAAAAGCTAACCAAAAACTTCGCGGTAAACGTATTCGTGCGCTTATCTTAGTACCTACTCGAGAATTGGCGGTACAGGTAGAAGCCAGTATCGTTCAGTATGCTAAGCATTTAGATATTAGCTCGATGGCAATGTACGGTGGTGTTGATGCTGAAGAGCAAAAACAACGTTTGATTTGGGGGATAGATATTCTTGTTGCTACGCCGGGGCGCTTATTAGATATGGCACATCAAAGAGCATTGTACTTTGATGAACTTGATATGTTGGTACTTGACGAAGCCGATAGAATGTTAGATATGGGCTTTATTGATGATATTAATAAAATTATTGAGCGTTTACCTGAACAACGGCAAAATCTATTGTTTTCTGCCACCATGTCAGAAAATGTCCGAGGTCTCGCCAAGCGAACTATCCATAAGCCTGTTGAAATTAGCGTCGCTCGAGATGAAAGCTCTAAGCCTAAAATACAGCAATGGTTAGTGACCACAGATAAAGGCAATAAGTCGGCCTTGTTGAGTCATTTAATTAGCACGCAAAGCTGGCAAAAAGCGCTTATTTTTATTGAGACTAAGCACGGGGCTGCTAAGTTAGTAAGCCAATTAGAAAAACGTGGCATCGCGGCTGAAAGTATTCACAGTGGTAGAACTCAAGAGATAAGGGAGCAGCTACTTAACGACTTTAAGTTAGGAAAAATTAAGTATTTAGTGGCAACCGGTATTGCCGCACGCGGCCTTGATATTGGCGAACTTAACTTAGTGGTAAACTATGACCTTCCAGGGCAAGTTGATGAATATATTCATCGTATTGGACGTACAGGTCGAGCCGGCGCTTCAGGTGAAGCGGTATCGCTCGTTTCTAAAGATAATTTCAGAGAGCTATGCGCGATTGAAAGTCGCTTAGGCCATGTTATCGAACGTAAGGAATTTGTTGATTTTCCGGTGAAAAAGACCGTGCCGGTATCTATTTTAAATTTCGTGCCTAAAAACGCTAAAGTTAAAAGCAGTCAAGCTAAGAGTAGTTCAGAGCGAAACCATCAGTCGAGAAGCTCGAAGCCCCAAGGCAATGAGCGTAGAACAAACCAAACCAAAAAGACTAACGTTAGAAGCCCTTGGCCAGCTAAATAAGTATTAACCGATAAAAGTTTGTAGTCGCTAAATAAAAACCGCCTAAATGCTAGCATTTAGGCGGTTTTTTGTTTTGGTAGTTAAACCTCGCTATAAGCAAGAGGCGTGAGCCGTTGTAACTACTAGACCGACTCGTTACGACTGAATCAAATGTACATCGCGTTGTGGGAACGGAATAGTAATAGAATTCTTATCAAGGGCTTTTTTAATGCCTTCATTAACTTCAAAGTAAACTGCCCAATAATGCTGAGGTAAACAATGTGGTCTAACAACAAAGTTCACTGAACTATCAGCCATTTCATATAAACCAATAAATGGCGCTGGCTCTTGCAACACTTTGTCATTGCTAACCAGTACTTCCATTAATACCGCTTTGGTTTGATCAATATCTGCGCTATACGAAACACCAATAGTTAAATCTACACGAATTTTTCCTTCAACCGTGTAGTTAATCACTGAGCCATTTGAGGTCGCGCCATTTGGGATAATAATGCGTTTAGATTGTGGCGATAGTAATATTGTATTGAAAATTTGTACTTCTTTAACCACACCTAAGTGACCTTGAGACTCAATCAAATCACCTACTTTGTAAGGCTTGAATATCATAATTAATACGCCGCCAGCAAAGTTAGCCAAGCTGCCTTGTAGCGCTAAACCAATAGCTAAACCGGCTGCACCAAGTACCGCGATAAATGAGGTCGTGGCGATGCCAATCATTGAGGCAACAGAGATAAACAGTAGTACTTTTAGGATCCAAGAAACCAAACTGCCCATAAAAGGGATCAAGGTTGGGTCAACTTTTGAACGTTCCATAGAGAGTTTAACAAGCTTACTAATACCGCTGATGATCCATAAGCCGAGCAATAAAGTTAGCACTGATAACGCTAATTTAGGCGCATAAGCTAAACCAAGTTCATAAGCTTTCATGGTGAGAGTTTCTATTTGGGTGAGGGATGTATCTAGTGCATTCATTTAATTACCTTTTTAACAAATGTTGAAGTTGGCAATATTTTATACTTATTAATTAAAATTACAATTTATGCTTTTAATTACCTCTGATTTTAAAATAGATTTATAAAAGTTTCCGGCATAACTAAAGCTTTAAACAGCTAAGGTTGGATTTATCTAATCAAAACACGCTTATAACACTAGAGTCAGTTATACTGTGCACATATTTAATAAAATCTTCTAAGCAGTTATTCTATAGCTGCCCAAGCAAAACAACTCTTAGGCTTTTAAATGATTAATAACGACCTCCTTCGCCGCATCAGCAATATTTTTGAATTATCTGATGATGAAATCCGCACTGTTTTTTCTTTATGCCAATGTGAAATCAGCGCAGAGCAGTTAGCAAATTTCTTCAAAGAGAAAGATGATTCTGCTTATCAAGAGGTAGAGGATGCTCAATTTTCCAGTTTCCTTAATGGTTTAATTATTAGCAAAAGAGGTCCAAGTGATGGCCCTGCGCGTGAAAATGAACAAGTACTAACCAATAATATGATCTTTAATAAAGTAAAAATTGCTTTGTCTTTGAAAGCTGAAGACGTGATTGCTTCGCTTGAACGAGCCGGTCTGGTTTTGGGTAAGTATGAATTAAGCGGTTTTTTCAGAAATGCAAATAATAAACACTATAAAGACTGTTCTGATGATGTGTTATCGACATTCCTAAAAGGCTTAAGGATGAAAGCTCAATAATTTTTTTTATCGGACTTACTCTGTTTACTCGTCTTTAAAATGTCATCTTTGTTTCACATTACTTTCATCAAATTCCCTTACATTGCCAATGAGCGCTAACAATTGGCAATAACATGGGAATTAGCATGAATAATAACTATTGGCATGACATTGAATTATTAGACGATATCGAAGCGCAAGAAAGCGCGGAAAAAAATAGCAGAGCAACAGGTAAAGTGCGCCGACGAAAATGGCGTGAAATTGAGACAATTAAAGATCAACGCCGTTTACGCAGAAATATGGCTGATTTTGAACCGTATGCTTATTCGTTATAAACTCTACTTGAGAATAGGTTAAGCGTCGTTTTAGGTTGAAGATAAGTACTTAACTTATAGCGGCTTTACGGCGAGTAAAGCTTCTACCACCCTCAGAGTTACCCGTTAACACCCCTTTATTCTTCGGTTAAAAGCCAGAGCCTCTTTTTGAAGAGGCTCTGGCTTTTACTGAAAATAGCCGATAGATACTTTTGCTAATATCACATCAATATCAATATTAAGCTTATTCACTATTTCAATTAAGTGAACAGACTGGTTAAATTAGCCTTATCTTGATTCCTCTAAATGTATCGCAATGGTATCATTGCGTTAAAATTTGATACAAATTGATACATCAGCTTAATTTGTGTTACGTCTATTTTGCCAAGGCTTAGTTAATCTTATGGTTAACAAATAAAGACGTTCACAGGGAATATATGAAACATTTAATAAAAAAAACCGTAGTAAGCATAGTCGCCACCAGTGTTATTTTAACCTCCTTTGCCGCTAGTGCCATTGAAGAGTCTGAAAGTAAAGTGTTAACGCCTACAGAGCAAGTGACGGAAAAAACAACGAGTGAAACGACAGTAGAAACAACAAAACCTGGTGCTCAAGAAGTGACTGCTGAAAAAGATAAAGCAGTAGAAAAAGACCTTGAAGCTAAGGACGCGACCGTTAAAAAGACTCATGAAGATGATGATGAGATCTCAATTTGTATTGGTAACTGTGATGGCGAAAAACATCAATCGCATAGTTGTGACGACGATGATGGGGATTGTGAGCAAGTTCATCGCTTCTTCCATAACCGTCGTGATGGTTTTTATGTTGATGTCAGTGCTGTAAGCAGTGTCGGTGATGATTATGCTTTTGCCGAGCATGTAGATACTGAGTCAGAGTTTGATGTTGCCATTAGTTACCGAGTACAGTTATTGGGGCTGTTTATGGAATCACCCGGTATAAGCACTCGTCGTATTCAAGGCATGTATTCAATGCCAGCGTGGGGCGTTAATTTTTATAATAGTGATGATTACTCGTTTGATTTATTTTACCAATACAGTACTCGCGGCATTGAAGGCTTAGAAGGTATTCAAACGCGTAACGAAGATGAGCGTGCCGGTCTTAGAATGACGGGTTTTTATGAAAATAGTCAACTGCAAATGATTTACTCACCGGTTAGTCGCAATGGTGAAGGCAGTGATGGTATCGAAGCTTCAATATCCTATAGTTATAACTTACAGTTTAGAAATATCAATTTCTACACCAACCTTGGTTTGCAATATCGTTCGAAAGAAGTAACCCCTTATGGCGTGACAACCTGGCTTGAGGATGATTTATCGACCAACGCGGGTATCAGTTACTCGGCTGAAGTTGGCGTAGAATATCCGTTAACCACCGATTGGGTGATTGGCAGTTATGTTGGTTATAATGCGCTGTCTGATCGCAGTATTGCGGCTCGACAAGATACGGTCGAAGACGGTTATCGTGCGGGTCTACTACTAACATTTGTTTTTTAGGGAGATAAACATGTTCTCTCAAAAAGTAACCAAACAATTGCGACGTCTGTTATTACAAATAAAAACCAGCAGTTTATTATTGTTATTACTTGTCATTAGCTCGGTAGCCAATGCCACTGAAATTCAAGCGAGTATGCAGGTAAGTCCTAAGCAATGTGTCGCGATGCGCCAAGGTCAGGCTTGTTATGTGTCCGTACAGTTAAGTTGGCAAGTTCCTAACCTGGGTAATTATTGTTTATATACCGAGGGTCGCGCTACAGCACTCAATTGTTGGGAAAATACCACAACGGGCGAATTTAACGAATCATTTGATAGTAAAGTTAATTTAACCTTTTCATTAAGGCGCCAAAATGAAAGTTTATCTGTGGCCACAGCCGTGGTAAAAATGGCTTGGGTCCATAAGAAAAAAGGTAAAGCAAGAAAGTCATGGCGTATCTTTTAATCGCTTGAATTATTGAGAAATAACGGCAAAATAAATTCCAGGAATAAGGGCTTAAACCCAGACAAATAAAGGGTATAAACAAATGGTATCGCAAAACGGCTCGCATATTTTATTAGTGGAAGATGATATCGATCTTGCTGAATGGATAGCGGACTATTTAACCGCGCGGGACTTTAAGGTTACCACCTGTCACCGAGGAGATGAGGCGGTTGAGCTTATTGGCTCGCTTAACCCTGATATTGTTTTACTCGATGGCATGTTACCTGGTTTAGATGGACTTGATGTCTGCAAAGCAGTACGAGTAAGTTTTACTAACCCCATCATTATGATCACCGCACGTGATGAAGAAATCGACGAAGTGTTAGGTCTCGAGATGGGGGCGGATGATTATATTACCAAACCGGTGCGCGCAAGAGTGTTACTGGCTCGTATTCGCGGTTTACTTCGTCGTGAAGATAAATATCGTACAGAAGATAAAAGCAGCTCGAATCAGTTAACTGATAGTGAACTTGCCTCTCAGGGCGTGTTGAAATTTAGTGGTTTAGTGATTAGTGAACAGGCCCGAAGTGTCATACTCGATGGCGAGTTGGTGAAAGTCTCTTCCAATGAGTTTGATGTTTTATGGTTTCTTGCCAGTAAAGCCGGGCAGGTAGTATCAAGAAAAGAACTCGTCAGTCATTTTCGTGGTTTTGATTATGATGGTTTTGACCGTTCCATTGATTTACGCATATCAAGGTTACGTAAAAAACTAAAAGATGATCCGTCAGAGCCTTTTCGCATCAAAACCATCTGGGGTAAGGGCTACCTATTTGCCAAGGATGTTTGGTAAGTCAGAATTGTGTCTGCAATGTTATAAACAATTTTAAGGTTACTTGGTTATGCGTAATTTAACGTTTTCACTACTTGCGGTAGTACTTATCGCCACTATTGGCTTAGGCTGGATGTTTGACGGTATTTATAATCAATATCTCAATCAATATAATGACCAAGAGCAAGCATTATCTACTCAGCAACAAGATTCAATCACCACGTTGGAGCAAGTAGGTACTCACTTAGCTGTGGCACTTTCGGCTATTGATAATCGTCAAGAATTTATTGATAAGTGGCCCAGTGAAGGGGCATTGTCATTACACTTACGGCCATTAACAGGCTTTCCTCTACCACAAGCCTTACTGAACGATTTAACGGCTGGCCAGCCCTTATTGCTTGAAACGGATGACAGTATAGCCATGCACTTTTACCTCAAGGCTAGCGATGAATTACTGGTGTTAACCACGCCGCCAACACCCCCTAACCAAAGTACTTCTTTATTACCAATTTTTCTGACCAGTTTATTTTATCTGGCGGTATTATTCCTAATGCTACTGTGGCTTTATCCGCTAATAAAAAGGCTAATGACACTACGTCAAACCGCTAAAGCCTTTGGCGAAGGTAATTTAAATCAGCGTATAAACGTTGGCTCTATTTCTTATATTCGAGATTTAGAGTTAGAATTTAATCGTATGGCGCAGCGTATCGATGATTTAGTCACCGATATTAAGTTACTAAGTAGTGCGGTATCCCACGACTTACGCACGCCACTGGCCCGCATTCGTTTTGGCATAGATACCATTGCTGAAGAAGACGATCCAGTATTACGTAAAAAGTTTGAGCGACGTATTAGTGATAACGTTGATGAAATGGTCGATTTGGTCGAAAGTTTACTCAGTTACGCGCGTTTAGATCAAACGCTCATCACCTTAAATAAAGCGCCGGTTGATTTTGTCGCTCTAGTGAGTACCTGTATTAATAATAAAAGCCAAGATGATATTGAGTTGACTTTACATGCCCCTAAACAGGTAATGGTTGATGGTGATTTGTCTTATTTAGCGGTACTGATGAGTAACTTATTACAAAATGCTTACCAATATTGCCACAGTAAAATTGAGATAACCATAGTAGAGCAGGGCAGTCATATCATTGTTACGGTTGCCGATGACGGCCAAGGTATTCCCCGCGAACAAAGAGAACAAATTATGAAGCCTTTTATTCGCGGACAAGATAATGATAAAAAGGTAAAAGGATACGGCATGGGACTTGCCATCGTTAAACGTATTGTCGAGTGGCACCATGGTAATATCACCATTGATGCCTCTGCCTCTTTAACCGGTGCACAATTTACAGTGACCTTACCTAAGGCTTAGGTAGGGCTTAGGTAAAGTCACCGCTTTGCTTTGTTAAACTAATTGGCTAGTTTGATGGTACTTTCAACAAAAGCTTGTGTGCCCCACAATGGCACAGTTGACAGGCTGTGTTTGTAACTACCATCTGTTTCTTTAGTTGTATAAGAAAGGTAAAGCAGGGTTTGATTTTCAGCATCATAAATACGTCTAACTTTCATGGTCTTGAAGAAGATACTTTTTGACTGTTTAAACACTACTTCACCAGATTTACTCTTATCGATTGTTGCTATCATGGCAGCGGTTATATCACCTGTTTGACGGCAAGATATAGAACTATCACTGGGATCAGACAGACTTAAGTTAGCTTCAATGGATGCTATGTGACAAGTTACACCTGAAACTTTATCATCATATAAAGAGGACACTTTTATATCCTTTAAAGTAAAGAACCCTAACGAAACATCACCGACTTCATCCTTTGATAGGCTATTAATTATGAAGAAAGTGATCACTAATAAGATGAAGATTGAGCCGTAAATTTTTATCTTTTTTAACATGTTATTTCCATTGAAGTGTTATTTTATCATCATCACTGATGTTTGCCGTCAGTATACTATCTTTTGCGAGACAATATAAAAAACCACTGGTTTGTTGGAACTTGTTAGTTAGCACTAGTGAGGTAGGTTTGCCACATAGCTATCGGCAAACACGTGAAAAGCAGGGGAGTCATGCAACATCATATATCGTGCGTCAGTTTTTAGGTGTTTATCGCGATAATCTAGGCCGGTATAGAATGATTTTTGAACCATATTTAAAAGTTCTTCTTTATCGGTGATGATTTGCGTGTGATAGAGGAGGGTATCACAACCTTGTCTGCCAACAGGCCTTAGTTGACACCAAGGTATAAGGTGCTCAATGCTTTTAAGCACTTTATCCAATAATCTTTTGTCTCCTTGCTGAGCATAAATCCAAGCAATATCGATTAATAACTCATCTGAAAAACCGACATTGGCAGAGAGGGTTTCTGCTCTGGTTAATAAGTCTTGGTAATAATCCTTATCAGCTAAAATAGGTGATAAATCTCCTATAATAATATTGAATGTCACGGCAAGATCTTTTTGTAACTTACTCGGTAAAAATAAGGCAAGTTGCTCAATACGCTGCCTTTGTTTATTAGTAATAATATTATCTTTACCATATAGATTTAAGTGCAGTAGTTGCCTAGCGAATTGGTCATCATATGAGTTGCTATGAACATTTTCTTCTAATAATGATAGTGCTAATTCAAGTTGTTGCTGATAAAGATATAAGTCAATGAGCATATATTCAGAGTAACGATTATGTTTTATGTTGGTGCTAGTTAAATAAGCTTTGGCTTTATTGAGGTTTTTTTCTTGAGTAAAATAAATATGTTTGGCGGCATAGTGGCGGAAGTGTGACTCCTGGCTTGATTGTTCAATTTGTTGATAAATCTCACTTGCTTTTTTACTGTCGCCCTGTAATTGGTAATAACGCAGCGCATAATATTTAACACTAATATCTAAAGGCGCTATTTTTATCGCTTCTTTGATGGTTTTAATCGCATCGGGGTAGGATTGAAATATGGTCAAATCTTTTAGTGCGGTAATATTTGAGGGGTTTAATTTTATAGCGTTAAGAATAGCTTGCTCAGCGGCACTGTAATTTTTTAAGTAAACAACCAAGTAATCACTGATAGCGATATATTTTTCAGCCGATATGTCTTGGCTAGCAACCAACTCACTAAACAGTAGCGTTTGCTTTGTTTTTACTTCTTCAAGGCTCATACCTAAAAAGCTGTATGCGCTGTAGTAGCTAGCATACAGAAGTGCTTTTGCCCGATCAAAATTAGCATCAAGCGCTATTGCTTGCTGTAAAGCTTTAATTGCTTGTTGTACGGACTCGGCATTTTGTACCACTAATAAACTTTGTGCTTTTAATAGCAGCTCGTAGGCTTGGATATTATTGGTAGGTTTATGCGCCAATAAACTTTTTTCTTGTGGTAATAGCGTAAGTTTTAAAGCCTGGGTTATTGCAATGGTCAGTTCATCTTGAATGGCAAAAACATCGTCAAGCTTCCTATCATAGGTAGCTGACCATAAATGAAAGTCAGTCTCGGTATTAATGAGCTGAGCGGTGATGCGCAATTTATCCGCTGATTTTCTAATACTGCCTTCAAGGATATAATTCACCCCGAGTGATCTACCGATATCTTTTATGCTGATATCTTTATTTTTAAAGCTAAACGATGAGGTTCTGGCGGTAACTTGCAGTGCTTTGATTTTAGCTAAACTGTTAAGTAATTCTTCAGCCATACCATCACCAAAGTATTCTTGGCTGTGATCAGGGCTCATATCTTCAAAAGGTAAAACTGCAATGGTGATATTGGTTTGCGTGGTGTGATTCATGCTCCATTGTTGATAGCTAATAAAAGCTAAGGAGACTATTAAGGCGAATACCAAAGAATTATTGATTTTCTTGCCGGTGATGTGTCGTATTGAGTCTTCTTCATCAACTTCATGGGTACGTTTGAGCCCATCAGGGGTTAATTCAAATGCCCACGCTAAAATACAGGCAAATGGAAAAAACACTAATAAAAGTACCGTGACTCCGGTGCCTAAAGCGTTTGGTAAATTAAGGTAGGGGGCAATAACAGAGAAAATTTGTAAAACTAACCAAGACGTAACGAGATAAACACTGGCGACTTTAAAGACATTACGTCGGTGAAGTTCTTTAAAAAAGGTCATAGCATCCAAGCATCAGTGATTATTACTGCTTAAGATTAGTTTATAAATGTCTAATGTTAAAGTATTGCTCGCCAGAAAATCGGCTCTGTAGCTTAACAGAGCCCCATTGCGATAAACGCACTGAGATATAGGATAAAGCCCCGTTTTTAACCATGCCAACGACTAATATTTTGTATACAATTACTCGTTATTAATTATTATTGTTGTGAGTTAATGTCAGACTCACTTTTTATTTTGGAGTAAACCAATGCGTTTTTTATCACGCTTTTCTAGTCGGTTATTTTTGGCTGTTAGTATGCTAAGTACACCCTTTATTGCTATAGCTAATAATTCTGTAGCGAATAGTACGGAGGACAATAGTCTTTTCGAAGCTAAAGATATTTTTTCACTGGAATATGCCAGTGATCCACAAATATCGCCAGATGGTAGTCAAATTGTTTATATCAGAAATTCAAATGACATCATGACTGATAATAAGAATAAAAACTTGTGGTTGATTGATGTTAAATCTAAAAAACAAATACCACTGTTCTCTGATAATAAACAGTACTCATCGCCGCGTTGGTCAGCTGATGGTGAAAAGATTGCCTTTATTAGTAACCTCACCGGTAGCTACCAAGTACATGTACATTATGTAAAGCAAAATCGCACCGCACTAGTAAGCCAATTACAAGGGGGTATTGGTAGTTTAACTTGGTCGCCTGATGGTAAATGGTTAGCATTTTCTCAACTTGTTGCTGACAAGGTTACCGTCATTGCTAAAATGCCTAAAAAACCGAAAGGGGCTATATGGTCTAAACCCGTAGTGGTAATAGATCAAGCTTATTATCAAGCGGATGGTCTTGGTTTAGTGAAACCAGGCTACAAACATATATTTGTTTTACCTAGTGAGGGTGGAACACCTCGCCAACTGACCCGTGGTGATTTCCATCACAAAGGAAAATTGGCTTGGAGTAACAATAGTAATGCTATTGTGTTCTCGGCTAATCGCATAAAAGATTGGGAATATAAATCTCTTGAAGGAAACTTGTTTCTAGTCAGCCTTAATGGCGGTGAACTTAAGCAATTAACGTCAAAGCCAGGTAAAGAGTTTAACCCGGTGTTTTCTGAAAATGGTAAGAAACTTGCCTTTTTATCTCGATCAAATGCCTTAGACCCCTACCGTAATAGCAAGTTATACATTATGGATTGGAAAACTAAGAAAGTGACTAAGGTTGCCAGTGACTTCGATCGTTCTATCAGTGATCCACAGTGGTTATCACGTTCAATGTTAGCAATGAGTTATGATGATTTTGGTAAACGTAAACTCGCTACCATTACTACCAGTGGCAAAATAAAAGACCTAACCGATACACTTGCCGGCACTAGTATTGGCCGTCCTTATATTAGTGGTAGCTTTACGGCTTCTCCTGAAGGTTATATGGCGTTCACTCAAGGTAGCTCAACACGCCCGGCAGATGTTGCTGTTATTAATACCCGTAAAAAACACTCAAGGTTAACCCAGTTAAATGAAGATTTATTTGGTCATAAAACCTTAGGTAAAGTACATGAAGTAAATTACAAGTCTTCATTTGACGGTGAGCCTATTCAAGGTTGGTATATTACCCCACCAAACTTTGATCCTAAAAAGAAGTACCCACTTATTTTAGAAATTCATGGTGGCCCACACTTAGCATACGGCCCGCATTTCTCTGCTGAATTACAACGTTTTGCTGCACAAGGTTATGTGGTTTTTTATGATAATCATCGTGGTAGTAGCTCATACGGCGAACGTTTTGCCATGTTATTAAAATATAAATACAGCTCTAAAGAAGACTTTGCCGATCACAATTCAGGTGTAGATGCCATGGTAGAGATGGGCTTTATCGATGCGCAGAACTTATTTATTGCCGGTGGTTCAGCCGGTGGTATTGCTACGGCTTACGCCATAGGTTTAACCGACCGTTTTGCTGCGGCAGTTGTGGTTAAACCGGTAATTAACTGGTTAAGTAAAGTACTAACGGCAGATAGTGGTTTAGGGCAGATACCTACTCAATTCCCTGGCATGCCATGGGAACACGTTGAACACTATTGGAAACGTTCACCGATGTCTTTAGTCGGTAATGTGACGACTCCGACCATGCTAATTACCGGTGAAAACGATTTACGTACACCAATGGCGCAAACGGAACAATTTTACCAAGCACTTAAGTTAAGAAAAATTGATACCGTGTTGATTAAAGTACCAGGCGCACCGCACGGTATTGCCGGTAAGCCCTCAAGAATGATAACGAAAATTGAGCATAGCCTTGCTTGGTTTGAAAAATATACTAGCACCACAGAAAAATAACCTAACGTTAGCGGCTCGATTTCGCCATCAATTATTAGGATGACGAAATGATAGATAATCTAAAAACCAAGCCTTATCGGCTTGGTTTTTTTTTATCATATTTTACTTTAGAAAAGAAATTAATGGCCGATAACTCTTTATAACTATATATAAGCGTTGGTTTTTCACATTATGAAAGCAACGCCCTATTTAGAGTGATCATTATTAAAGAATGATTCTAAGTGGTCTATAGTTAACCTGAGCTCTGGATAAGCAATATGACACAATAAAGCTATTTTAACCGCTATCAGCGTTGTTTCTCCTACCAATAGCCAGCTATTGGCTACGTAAAAATGCCTTGATAACGACTAAACTAACATCATTGTGTATAACATGTGATTTACTATATAAATTTCATAGTGTTATAACATTCATTAAGCAGAGTTCAGGTTAGTTAGAGTGACTTGGTGATTTAATTAGGTAAGCTGAACTTATCAATAGTCCTATATTTAGTCTGATACTTTTAATTTATGGTGAAACTTAAGTTCCTATTTCAGCCGCTTATCGTTCGTTATTTATCTCAAAGGAAAATATTTATCTATGTTGAATTTAACCATTCGCCGTAAAGTTGTACTGACTACCTTATCTGCAGTAGTGTTATCTATAGTGATAGTCAGTGCTTTTGCCTTGAACTCTAGTCGAGCCATTATCTTGGAGGCCGCTATTGAAAGAGAACTACCAGCAGCACTGGGCGAAGTGGCCAACAACCTAGATGCACATTTGTTGTTACCCATTACGGTATCGCGAACCATGTCGAGTAACCTTTATAGCCAAGAGTTTCTTAGGGGTGGTGAGCCGGCTAACGAACAGCAACAATTAATTAGTTACCTTAAACAAATTCAAAGTGAGTTTAATACTATCAGTGCCTTTTTAGTTTCTGCCAATTCCGGTCATTATTTCACCCCAAGCGGTCTTTTTAAGACCTTGTCGCCACAAGATAGTAAAGATCAGTGGTTTTATAATTTTATTAATAGCGGTAAAGAGTATGAGTTAACTTTAGATGTTGATGAAGAAACTAATGTGCCGACGCTATTTATTAACTATTTAATGCGCATTGATGGAGAGCCTAGCGCGGTGGTTGGTGTTGGCTTATCACTCGAAAATATGGCTGAAACTGTTAGCCAGTATAGAATTGCAAAAACAGGGAAAGTATTTTTAGTTGATCAACAGGGTATTATTAAACTTCACCCGAATACGCAACTTATTGGTAAGAGCCTAACAGGTTTAGGTGTTCAAGGTAGTCAAAGCTTGTTGTCAAAAGCACAGTTTACCTCAATGGAGTTTAGCCGAGATGGCACAAATACGCTTATTGCTAGTCGCTATTTAGACAATATTGGCTGGTATGTCGTTGCTGAAGTGCCTAAAAGCGAAGTGCTTGGCGGGCTGACAAGAGCAACCTGGGAATTAGTGATGATGGGAATTATTATTGCCATTATTTCTGCTTTGGTTAGCACTTGGTTAATATCACGTCTGATTGCACCTTTTAGTCAGTTAGCTGATATGTTGGCCGAAATCGGTAAAGGTGGCGGTGATTTAACCCGACGTTTAGATGACTCACGTCAAGACGAAGCGGGTACGATGGCCAGGGGATATAATCAATTTGTTAGCCACTTAAGTGAAATCATGCAAGAAGTCTCTAATACCGGTAATGAACTTTCTGTGGCGATTGACGAAATAGATTCTCAAGCAAAAATAATGGAAGCCGAAATTACCGAGCAAGTCAGTCGGGTTGAGCAAATAGCCACGGCTATGCATGAAATGGGCATGACAGCAGAAGAAATAGCCAGCAGCGCCAATAATGCGGCAGAAAGTGCACAGGCCGCAGATTCAACGGTGCAACAGGGTAACAATTCGGTAGTACAAACCATAACCAGTGTTTCTGATATGAGTGAACAATTAAGCTCGACCAGTATTATGATCAAGCAATTGGCTGAAGATGCCCGTTCTATTGATACCGTAGTAGAAGTTATTCGTAGTGTCTCTGAACAAACCAATTTATTGGCACTTAACGCCGCAATTGAAGCTGCCCGAGCGGGAGAGCAAGGCCGAGGTTTTGCTGTGGTAGCCGATGAAGTCAGAACTTTGGCATCACGTAGTCATGACTCGACAGAAGAAATTAAAAATATTATAGAAAAACTGCAAAGTAAAACCGAAGAAGTGGTTGCCGCTATTTCAAAAAGTACACAGTTAAGTATCAATAGTGAAACAGAGGCGACTCTTTCGGGCAAACATTTAGAAAGTATTTCTGAAAGCATCAGTATTATGAATGATATGAACTTGCAAATTGCCACGGCGACCGGGGAACAATCTAATGTAGTCGGTGAAATTAACCCGCATGTTACTGCTGTTGCCGATATCTCGCGTGCCAATAGCGATATTGTGCAACAAACCTCTATCGCCTGTAGTGAGCTTCGAAATAAAGCTAACCACTTGAATGAATTGGTGTCGCGCTTTAAGTTTAACTAGTCCCGCTTGGTAGTAATACTAAGCCTGTTATAAATTGAAGTAATAAAAATGCCACTCGGGTTAACCGAGTGGCATTTTTTGTATCTACTTTTTTGATAAAAGTTAAGTTCAATTAATAATGCTAATTCAACTTAATTCATGTTCTCGGTATTACCAGATACGAACACGTTCATCTTCAGGTAAATAAAGTGCATCACCTGGTTTTACGTCAAACGCTTTATACCAAGCATCATGATTACGTGGTGCTTGAGCACGGAAGCGTCCTGGTGCATGTGTACCGCCACGCAGTTGGTTTAACATACTTTTTTCAGTGCGCTTCTCTTTCCATACTTGTGCCCACGCTAAGAAGAAGCGTTGGTCACCGGTAACACCGTTTATAACCGGCGCTTCTTTGCCGTTTAAGCTCAGTTGATAAGCATGATATGCCATAGCTAAACCACCAACATCACCAATGTTTTCGCCTAAACTGTTACGGCCGTTAACAAAGTTATCAGGGATCGGTTCATACTTATTGTATTGCGCGACTAGCTGATCCGCTTTCGCATCAAATGCATCTCTGTCTTCATCAGTCCACCAATTACGTTGAATACCATTAGCATCTGACTTTGAACCTTGATCATCAAAGCCATGGCCCATCTCATGACCAATTACCGCACCAATAGCACCGTAGTTTACGGCGGCATCGGCATTTGGATCGAAAAATGGTGGTTGGAGAATAGCTGCAGGGAAAACAATTTCATTGAATGAACTGTTGTAGTAAGCATTCACACGTTGTGGCGTCATACCCCAGCGATTACGATCGGTTTTCTTCAATTCATTCGCAACGCTATCGGCTTGGAAAAATTGACGAAGGTTTTTAATATTACCCACTAAATCAGTTTTAGAAATAGTTACGCCATCAAATTCCTGCCATACATCCGGGTAGCCAATTTTAGGGGTAAATGCAGCAAGTTTAGCGTGGGCGTTAACTTTCGTTTCAGCGCCCATCCAATCAAGGCCGTCGATACGTTGACCAAGTGCGGTACGTAAATTTTCCACTAATAGCGCCATTTGTGTTTTAGAGCTTTCTGGGAAGTATCGAGCTACATACACTTTACCAATAGCAAAGCCTAACGATTCGGTATTTGACATTTCACCAATAGCGCGCTTCCAACGTGGACGAGGCTCTTGTTGACCGTTTAATTCTTTACCGTAAAATGCAAAGTTAGCCGCATATACTTCTTCGGACAATAGTCCAGCATTACCACTAATAGTATGGAAAGTTAAATAATCTTGCCAAACGTTTAAAGACTCTGAATTGATCAACGCGATCATTGCTTTGACTGGCTCAGGTTGAGAAATATTAAGCTGTGGTACTTTAAAGCCAGACGGGGCAAAGTAAGTATCCCAATCAAAGTCAGGGTATTGCTTAGCTAAATCAGCATGCTTAACTTGATTCAAGGTTAAATCACGGTTACGACGTTTTTCACGTGGCCACTGACCTTCGGCAATTTTTGTCTCTAGTGCCAAAATAGCTTCAGCACGTTTTTGGCCGTCTTCAATACCGGCAAAGGTAAGCATAGTCGCGATATGTGCGGCATAAGCATTACGGATTTTCTCAAAACGTTCACTTTCTTCTAGGTAATAAGAACGATCAGGAAGACCTAAACCTCCAGCACCAATAGACATTTCATATTGGTTTGGATCTAAACGGTTAAACCACATATAGCCACCGATAGGAGACTCAGTGCCCGTTAACCAAGCATTACCAAAGATTTTAGTTAAGTCTGTAGTATTCTTGACCTTATTAATTTGATCTAAAGTCGACTGAATAGGGCTGATGCCAAGCTTATTAACTGTTTCAGTGTCCATATAGGCTTGGTAAAAATCAGCGATTAATTGTTCCTCAGCATTTAAGTCAGTGCGGCTAGTAATATCATCAATTATTTCTTTTACTTGTGTTTCACTGCGTTCAGCTAAACCGGTAAAGGCGCCAAAGCGGGTTTTATCCGCAGGCATAACATAGTTGTCATACCAAGTACCACTGGCATACATAAAGAAGTCATCACCCGGTTTTACCGATTCATTACGAGCGCTTAAGTCAACACCAAAGCTACCTAATTCTGCTTGTGTGGCAACAACACTTTGATTGTTATTGTCATTACTAGCGTCAAACATGCCACAACCACCCAAAAAGGTAGCTGCCAAGGCAATGGCTATTAAAGATTTTTTCATGAAATAATTCTCTTTTTTAATAAATGAGTTATGGCAAGTGATTGGGTTTTTTGATAAAGCAGCCTTACTTATCTTTTAGGGGCTGCTTTGTTACCTGTTATACCAATAGGAGCAATTAATTAATTAATCCGTTTGGTATTAATCGATATCTATCGATTAATTATCACTTTGAACCCTGACATTCTCTAATATGTAAAAAAAATGTCAACCAGGAAACGATTAAAGGGTGTATTTATTCGACAGGTGAAATGTCACTTCTACTTTACAGGGTCATATGAACGGCGGTTTAAGCATGGCAATATCTATTTTTGCCAATTTGAGTGAACTCGCTGCGCTAAATCAAATGCAATGATACTCGCGTTAGCATAACCGATAAAATTCAACTTTAGCCAAATCACCTTTGCAATTTGGGGCTGTGCTAGGTATAAAGGCGGCCTTGATTGTTTTTTTATGAGTGAGTTAAGTGAATACATTTTTACTGCTATTTTTATTAGTGCTTACCGGGCCTGTATTAGCCAAGTCTACTCTCGAAAAGTCTGGCGATATTATCCATTTACTCTTACCGGCAACCGCTTTGGCTGCAACCTTAATTATTGAAGATGACTTTCAAGGGGGTTGGCAATTAGTTAAGACGGGCGTCGTTTCTCGTGTCGCCGTTGAAGCGCTAAAGTATGGCATAGAGAAAGATAGACCTGATGGCTCGGGTGATGACTCCTTTCCGTCAGGCCATACTGCAGATAGTTTTGCCGCCGCAACTTTTATGCAACAGCGTTACGGATGGCAGTGGGGGATTCCAGCCTATATAGGGGCTACTTTTGTCGCTTATAGCCGCGTTGAAAGTGATAAACATTATATTGAAGACGTATTAGCAGGCGCTGCTATTGGCATTATTTCAGCTTTATACTTTACCGATCCCTATTCAGGCATAACAATTACACCATCAGCGGGTGGTGGCCATTATGGCTTGAGTTTTAGTGGTGTTTTTTAGCGAATGTTAGGTTTAGCTAAAGTGTTAAAGCGCTAATTTTTTAAAGAGTTAAATAGTTAAGTATTTGAGTAGAAAAAACGGACATTAAAGGACAGCAAACAATGACAATTAAAGCATCAAAAGAAACTCAAGAGCAAGCGTTGAAAGTCGCCAAAGGCATTCAAAAAAAAGGCCAGAGTAAAGAACAAACTAAGCTCATTGCTCAAGGCATAGAAAAAGGCATTAGCGAATATAAAAAACAACAGGCTAAAAAGTCACGTGAGCGTGATAAAGACCGTAAACAGCAAGTAAAGCAAAAGCAACGCACCACTGAAGAACAAGCCGGTTTGGATGAATTAAGCGAAACTAAAAGCACTCCATATTTACCCTGGCTGTTATTAGGGCTAAGTTGGCTTGGTTTTGTTGGCTACCAGCTACTTGGCAAATAGGTTAGTAATAATGCCTCGAAGGGTATGGTTCAACGAGGCTTAATGAAATATTAGCTGAAACATTAGCAGTGATTAATTACCGCAAACATTACTAATTTTATGTAATTCGGCTTCAGCACCACCAAAAGCGTAACTAGCACTATCGCTGACGAAGTAATACACCGCATCGTTAGGGAACATCACCACACCAATACCACCGTATCCGGACATGTAACTAACCCATGAGCCGGTTGGACATAGTGGGCTAGCACGCTGTCCCATATCATAAGTCCAGACACCGTTTAAATAACGCGATTGTGCACCGTAAGTTTCTAAACCGATATCACCGCCTTTAACAAGCATGTCGTCCATGATTTCGCCATTAAGCACTTGCTGTCCATTAATAACACCACGGTCAATAATTAATTGAGCTAACTTAATCATATCATCGGTATGCCAAGTCATGCCGTGGCTCCAATATGGATCTGCAAGGGAGTCTTCAGTGCGCACCGTTGTGTAAGTCGCAGGGCTAAGGGTAAGTGGTTTGTATACTTCATTTACTAACTTATCGAATAGATCACCACTGCTGAAGTTATCCATTGCCACCCCTGCTATGTAAGTATCTGAAGAATGGTAAGAAAAATGTGAATTCGGCGTTGCTTTGCGGATATAACGCTGACATGAATGGGCGATTTTCTCATCATGGCTAAAGGTTAAGAAAAATTCATTAACCGTTGCCGTACCGCCTTCATCACCCTCATAAGAAGATAAACGATAATTACCGGTTGCCATGTCTAAGGCATTTTCTATTGAAACATCACTCCAGACAGCAGCCGTACCATTAATACCATCTTGGCACTCACCTACATTGGTTGAGATCATAGTATTGCGAGTCAGACTGTTTTGTTCAACTAACAAAGCAAAGGCCATATTTGCGACGGCTGTTTTTGCGGTCGAATAAGAAGGTAAACTCATCACTTCACAAAAAGGGTAATCGCCGTGACGGGTACTACAAGTAGCAGCATAATGAACCCCTTGGTACAATACACCATGCGTGGTCGGGGCTGAAGCTTGCTCTGTGGCAATATTGGCAACATTAATACCACTTGCCGGGTAATCAATTGCTAATTCAGCAATCGCTTTTATCGGTAAACGGTTAAGCACTTCTGCTTGATAATCTGTAATCAATGTTGCTGCGCCCGATATATTCGTCGCAATATATTGTGCGGGCACTAAGCCGGTCAAATCATATTGGAAATATAAGCAAGTTTCACCGCCTATTTGAACCGCCACATTGGTAATAGAGCCGTCGTCTTTAAAGGCAAACGTTAACACGCCGTTATGAGTACAGTTGGCTTGGTTTTCTTGTAACGAAAAAGGAATGGCCACACGGCTATAACCATTGTCATTATTTTCATTCCATACTCGGCCTGGCTCGATAATGTAATTCCAATCTTGGTAGTCTGGCGCGCCAATATTACCGCTGACGATTAAACCACGAATTTTAGGAATAATATGTGAGCCCACTTGGATAAACTCAAAATCAAAGACCGGTAAAGTACCTGGGCTATTATAATTGCCCGCTTGTCCTCTGCCAGATGTCACTTCATTGAAATTCATTGCGGTAGGGCTACCGCCATTGAGTACTAAACGCCCTTCAAAGGTGTTAGTCGGCTCGGATGCTTTGGAGTTATCGGCATCAATTTCTGCAACACCATGACTGAAATGTGAAAAATCCATCACGTTTAAGCTCGTTCCATTTAACTCGCTAAGGGTTAATGAGCTACGAGTTACATTACCGTCACCAGTAAATACATGAAGATCACCTGGTGGCGTAGGCGGCTCAGGGGCAGTAACCGTGCCGCTGCCACTTAGCGAAACTGATTGATTGGTATCATTGTTAGTTATAGTCAAAGTAGCAGTCGAACTCAGCTCTGTGGTGGGGGTGAATACCACATCAAATGAACAGTCACTGTCACCAACAACGGCGGTATTACTACAGTAATCATTGGCAAGCATGAAGGGGGCGCTAACACCGCTAATAGTTGTTACCTCTAAATTGGCATTGCCACTGTTAGTTATGGTGATGGTTTTACTGGCACTATCACCGATTAATACATTACTAAATAGGCCACTGCCTGAAACATTGATACTCGGGGTTGGTACACCAGTACCAATAATACTAATACCATCGGCGTAACAGTAATCTGCTGCCGAGCCAGTTTGCTGATAGCGAATATAGGTGGTGCCACCATTAGTCGTAGTCGTAGCGGAGGTAAACGAGCCATCATCCTGGTTTTTGTTTAAATTAATTAACGAGTTGCCCCAGTTAACACCATCTTCTGAAACGAATACATCACAGAAATTATTGCTTTCTAAACTGGTTGCCGCTAAAGCCACGGTTACATTTCCGTCTGCAGCAAAACTGCGTTCAGCCGATGCGCCGCCTTTAAGGCGCATGGAATAAGCGCCAATTGTTTTATTGGTATTAATCGCTACAGTGCCCGAAGTTGTCCAACCGGATATATCGCCATCTTCGAAATCTTCGATGGCATCAGCCACGGCACTGTCAGATAGCATGAATAACGACAATGAGAAAACCAAAGCTAATGAATTAATTTTTGCATTAATCATATGTGATCCTTATGTAACCTGATAATCTTGTAAATTTTCGTCTTAAATACTTAAGCTGTTGTTTTTACTTATACATCAAGGCTCATTATCAAGAGTTCAGGTTATTTAGTTTTTTTATTATTAAATCAATAACGTTCATCAGGCTAATGAAAAAGTTATCTTGGCCAATATGATTAAAGCGCTTACCTCGACATACGCAAAGAAGTGCTCGTTGTCCTTATAGGGACTAAAAAAACAAGGCTAAACTGATAGTAAGCTGTTTTATTTTTAACCATAGCGCCAGTTATCGGGCATTTATGGTGCCAGAAGTAAATTTAACTGAATGACAATAAAGAGATGATCAATTAAAAACTGATGAAATTAGAGGGTTTGGGAGTGGGGGAGGAGAAATAATGTTAACAATAGTAGTGGCTTCAACTCTACCCTTGCATAGGTTTTAGTTGTTATAAGATCATTTATCTAGCAAGTTAAATGCACTAATAAAGGCATTACGCAGTAAGTTCACTTTACTGGCTTCTCTTGGTGATTTTTTGTTTACCAAGGATAAATTAAATTGATAAGTAAGGACGCTTGGCTGAATAATACGAATTTCGCCGGCATTTAATTCTTGTTGAATGTAGCTTTGAGGCATATAACCAATATATTTCCCAGACAATATCATCGCCTTACGTGTATCGAATTGATAGGCTTTGGCACTTAAATTGAGTTTTTGCAGCTGTTCTCGGCCAGCAAAATCAATATCAATACCCGGGTGAATAGCGGCAACACCAGAAAAATCATCGCTAGTGATTTTAGCATCGACTATATTGAAGAAAGGGTGTTTTTTACCACAACACAAGTAGATAGGTTGGCTTGATAATGGCAGATAATGTAAACCTTCAATTTGTTGATAACCCGGGAATATTCCCATATGCGCCTTGTCTTTGAGCAATGATTTTTCAATATTTGATATTGAATCTCCATCTAAAACAATATGTAGATTTGGCGCAGTGTCATGTACTATTTCAATAACCTGGGCAAGTTTTTGCTGTTTGTTAGTGTCTAATTGATCAGCACACAGTATAACCAATTCGCCACTAAGCTCTTTACCTAGTGTACCAACGAGTAAAGAAAAATCATTGAGCGAATCAAATAAATCGAGAACGGCTCGATAGACAGATTGGCCGTCTTCAGTAAGAGAAAACCCCCCTCGGCCACGCAAACAAAGCTTTAGCTGCATTCTTGTTTCTAAATTAGACATATGCACACTGATGGTTGAGCGAGTGATGCCTAAGCCCTTTTCAGCTGCAGCAAAACCGCCATGTTCAACCACAGAGATAAAAATTTTCAATAAGCGTAGATCATACTCAGTAATAGGTTTTGGAATGATTGATGTTTTACTCAATGTTTGGCCTACATAAAACTAAAGGTTTAATGTTTTGTATTTAACCAGAGCTGATTTTAAGTTTCAATAGAATTATCAATAGAATTATCAATAGAATTAACATCGGAGATAAACATGCAAGGTATTAAAGACATTCAATTACTGAAGAAATTTTCTTATATCAATGGCAGTTGGCATACCAGTGAAACCACCTTTGATGTTACTAACCCGGCAACGGGGGAGCTTGTAGTAACTGTGAGCAACGCGGGTATTGCGGAAACAGAGCTTGCGGTGAAATCGGCAAAAGCTGCGTTAAAAATGTGGTCAGCAAAATCAGCCAATGAACGTGCCACTCTTTTGCGTAATTGGTTTAACTTGATGATGGAAAACCAAGAAGATCTAGGTCGCATATTAACACTTGAGCAAGGTAAGCCCTTAGCAGAAGCCAAAGGTGAAATTGCTTATGGCGCCTCTTTCATTGAATGGTTTGCCGAAGAAGGCAAGCGCGTTTACGGTGATGTGATACCTGGTCCCTCTAGTGATAAAAGGATTATTGTTGTTAAACAACCTGTTGGCGTGGTTGCTTCGATAACGCCATGGAACTTTCCTAATGCGATGATCGCGCGTAAAGCGGCGGCGGCATTAGCGGCAGGTTGTACCTTTGTGGTTCGCCCGGCAACACAAACACCCTTGTCAGCGTTAGCAATGGCTGAATTGGCAGAGCGTGCCGGCATTCCTGCTGGTGTTTTTAATGTCGTTGTTGGCAACGATGCAAGGGGCATGGGACAAGTATTAACCCAACATCCTGACGTAGCAAAATTTACCTTTACCGGCTCAACTGCCGTGGGTAAAACCTTAATCCAACAATGTGCAACCACGGTGAAAAAGGTGTCGATGGAATTAGGCGGTAATGCACCCTTTATCGTCTTTGACGATGCTGATATTGATGCCGCAGTACAAGGCGCTATGGTATCGAAATACCGAAATGCCGGTCAAACCTGTGTCTGTACTAACCGTATTTTTGTTCAAAAAGGCGTGTTAGCTGAATTTACTGAAAAGTTTTCTGCCGCAGTGAACGCCTTATCAGTGGGCAATGGTTTAACTGATGGCGTCGTACTTGGCCCTATGATTTCTGCAGCAGCCGTCAAGGATGTTGAAAAATTAGTGGCTGATTCAGTCGCCGCTGGCGCAATTGTTCATCTTGGAGGTGACAAACACAGCGCAGGGGGGAGTTTCTACCAACCGACTATTTTAACCAATGTCACCAATGATATGCCTATTGCGGTTAATGAAATTTTTGGACCCGTTGCACCGATTATTGCTTTTGATAGCGAAGAAGAAGTGATCGACATGGCTAATAATACTGAATACGGTTTGGCCGCCTACTTTTACTCTCGTGATATCGGCACTGTTTGGCGCGTAGCCGAAGGTTTAGAGTTTGGTATGGTGGGTATTAACGAAGGCATAATTTCTAATACGGCAGCACCTTTTGGTGGCGTTAAGCAATCAGGTAATGGTCGTGAAGGTTCTAAATACGGCTTAGATGATTACTTGGAAATTAAGTACTTATGCATGGGCGGTTTAACTAAGTAGTTGATAAGTAGTTAACCGTTAATATTTTTTCTGTTTCAGCCAAGTTTTTGGTCACCAGTACTCATTGATGCAGATGAACAATGTGTTTTTTGCTCAAATTTAACTGAAACAGCTTTAATCTAAATCGTTAAGATATTTTAACTATTTAGCGCTTTTTTGAACGTTATAGCATTATAAAGAATTAGGAAAAAATTATGAATAACCAACAATTGCAGGCCAGAAAAAACCAAGTTATTGCTCGTGGACAAGGTAACGTATACCCCGTTTATGTTGACCATGCTAAAAATTCTGAAGTTTGGGATGTTGAGGGTAGACGTTATATAGATTTTGGTACCGGTATCGCCGTGTGTAATACCGGCCATTGTCACCCTAAAGTGGTTGAGGCAGCAAAAGCACAAATTGATAAGTTTAGCCATACCTGTGTGATGGTTAACCCTTATGAAGTCGCGGTAGAACTGGCTGAAAAGTTAACCGCCATTGCGCCTGGTGATTCAGCAAAAAAAGCTATTTTTGTCTCTACCGGTGCTGAAGCCGTAGAAAATTGCGTTAAAATTGCCCGTGCGCACACTGGGCGTCGTGGCGTTATTGCCTTTAACGGTGGTTTTCACGGACGCACTAATTTAACCATGGCTTTAACCGGTAAAATCACCCCGTATAAAAACTTATTTGGTCCTTTCCCAGGTGATATTTTCCATGCCCCTTTCCCTATCGAATGTCACGATATTACCATTAAAGAATCTATCAAAGCGGTAGAAAACTTATTTAAAGTCGATATTGCGCCTACTGATGTTGCGGCAATCATTGTTGAGCCTGTTCAAGGGGAAGGTGGCTTTTATCAAGCACCGGCTGAATTTTTACAAGCATTACGCAAAATTTGTGATCAGCATGGCATTGTTTTAATTGCTGATGAAATTCAAACGGGTTTTGGCCGTACCGGTAAAATGTTCAACTTTGAATATTCAGGGGTTGAACCAGACTTAATTACTATGGCTAAAGGTATCGCTGGCGGATTCCCTATTGCTGCGGTTGTTGGGAAAAGTGAAATTATGGATGCACCGTTACCCGGTGGATTAGGTGGAACCTACGGTGGCTCTCCCGTTGCTTGTGCTGCAGCACTCGCTGTTTTAGATATTATCGAAGAAGAGCACCTTATCCAGCGTTCAAATGAAATTGGGACTCTATTTAATAAGCGATTATCAGCGCTTAAAGTTCAACACCCTGATTTGATTTTAGAGGTCAGGAATTCAGGTGCAATGATCGCAATGGAGCTCATTCAACAGGGCGATGCTGAGCAGCCGAACACCGCGTTAACGCAAGCCATTATTGCTAACGCCGCTAAATATGGCTTAATTCTATTAGCATGTGGTTTTTATGGCAATGTAATTCGATTTTTACCGGCGTTAACCGCCAGTAATGACATTATCGAAGAAGGTTTAGCTAAATTCACTGAACTGTTTAATGACTTAGCCCAGTAAAAATGAGCTTAAACCGGTAATGTTTTGCGCTTTAACAATAAATACATGCCGTTATTACCGGTTTTTCTTCTACACATTATCTATCCTACGACAAACTTAGCACATGCAGAAAGACTGAGAATTGAAAGGGGAAATGGTGCCTATGTTCATAATAAGTCCTCAATGTGTAAACACATTTCAGGACGAGACATCCCTCGTCATTCTAGAATGGTAGCTTTGTTAATGTAGATAATTAAAGTAAAGCGTTATTGCCAATGCCCATTAATATGGTTTAGTGTTATTTATGCCCCTGAGCAAATTATAACGAACACTTACCCTAGGTGATAAATGAGTCACTACCGTGTTAAAACAAAAATAAAAAGTAGAAGAAGTGTTAAATGAACAATTAAATAAAGGCTTATCGATTGTTATCAGGGGTAATCTTTGATAAAAATAACTTAGCCAAAAATTAAGCTAACAATAAAGATAATAATATGATCAGTCGCTTAATACATATTGATGCAAACTCAGATGACAGTTTACAAAGTCAGATACGCCATAAACTGGTAGAAGGCATTCTTGTTGGTTCTTTTGCGGCCGGCTCTAAGTTACCCTCTTCACGAAAACTGGCAACACAGTTAGGTGTATCTCGAAACACCGTGGTATTAGTGTATCAATCATTACTTGATGAGGGTTATATTGAAAGTCGTGAACGAAGCGGAATTTATGTAAGTGAGAAAGTTTCACAAGGTAAAGTTGAGCTTGTACAAAACTCGCCACTACAACCCAGCTTTGATGACTCTTCAACCAATAATCATCATCGCTTTAAAGGTGCACTCGCCACCACTACGGCGACTTCATGCCCGCAAAATTGGCATAAATATAACTTCCCTTTTATCGATGGAAAATTTGATTCTTCCCTTTATCCAGTAAAAGAATGGCGAGAAGCGAACACTAAAGCCAATACTCCCCGAGAAATTTATCAATGGTCAGAATTGCAAGGTGCAGAAGATGATCCGATGTTACTTGATGAGATCCGTACTAAAATTTTACCGAGACGAGGTATACAAGCCAACAGAGATGAAATTCTGATCACTGTGGGTAGCCAACAAGCATTATATTTAATTTGTCAGTTATTTGTTGATAGTACGGTTACGGTTGGTGTTGAAGAGCCGGGTTATCCAGAAATGCGGGAATTATTAGTCAATCAAGGGGCTAAGTTACACTATCAGCCCATTGATGATAAAGGCTTAGTGGTCGATGAACAGCTCAACCACTGCGATATTATTTATACTACCCCCAGTCATCAAACCCCAACCAGTATCACTATGTCTATGGACAGACGTGATGAAGTATTGAAAAAAGCCCACGAGCAAGATCTATTGATCATCGAAGATGACTTTGAATTTGAGAGTAATTTTCTTGGTCAACCCCATCCGGCCTTACGCAGCTTAGATAGAGATAATCGTGTGGTGTATATCTCTTGTTTATCAAAAGTATTGGCCTCAGGCATTCAAATTGGCTTTATAGTTGCCGATTCAGGCGTTATTGCCGAACTTAAAAAACTCAGAAAAATGGTGATGCGTAATCCGCCGCTCAATAACCAACGTGCTGTAGCTTATTTTCTATCGCTTGGCTATTACGATGCTTTTATGATGCATTTACATAAAGTGTTTTTTGAACGTTGGTTAACCCTAAGAGAGGCATTAAATACCTATTTACCTAATTGTATTGATACTGGACCCATTCAGGGAGGCACGGCTTATTGGATCACTGGCCCTAAACAATTAGACGGCGAGCATTTACGAGAAGAAGCCGCCAAAGTCGGTATCTTAATTGAACCGGTTAAACGCTATTTTGCGAGCACTGCCCATCCGGAAAACTGCTTTCGTATGGGGGTAACCAGTATTCCTAATGAGAAAATTAGACCAGGTGTGCAAAAACTTGCGGCATTAGTGCACCAACTGACCGCAGATTATGAAGAAAAGTTAACGAACGCTAAAGGTAAGTTACTTAGTGAAGCCGCTTTAAAGCAGGCGCTTCCGGGCGCACTGTTGGAATGCCAAATGGTTTATGGCGTGCCTTGCTCTATTGAATTATTAGCAGATGGACGAATGAAAGGAAGAACTGGCGGAACGGATAGCGAAGTTGATATGGGTCGATGGTGGATAGAAGGTGGTATGTATTATCGTCAATGGAAGTTATGGGCATATGGCGAAGTGAAAGGTTTTTATGTCATTATGGACGGTGACGAAATGAAGTGGTTTGATCAAAATTATTGCTTTGTTAGACAGCTGGAATTGAAAGGATATAAAGACCAAAGTTAAGTTTTAATTTACCGGTAGCAAACAAACTGGCACCACAGACCTACCTAAACTGGTACTAACCATGCCAGCCTATCCTAGTTACATTAAATTACACCTAAGCGTTATAAAAAAATAATCACATTAATAAAGTGTTCTTGAGGGAATCATATGAGCCATTTTTCAATTGCGGGTCTACAGCTTGCTTTACCTTGCGGTGATAACTTAGCGACAATTGGACTTGAGATTGCCAAGACAAAAAAACGCTTTCCTTGGTTAAATATGATCGTGCTTAGTGAACTCGCAACTTATGGTCCAGAAAAAAAATATGCCAGTGCATTGCCCAACGACGCCGAAAAATTTTATTGCCAATTAGCCAAAGAACATAATGTTTGGTTAATCCCAGGTTCGCTTTATGAACAAGTGGGCGATGACATTTTTAATACCACAACTGTCATTAATAACCAAGGGCAAGTCGTTGATCGCTACCGTAAAATATATGCATTCACCCCTTATGAACAAGGGGTAAGCGCCGGTAAAGACTTTGTTGTCTTTGATGTTCCGCAGGGGCGTATTGGTGTCGCTATTTGTTATGACCTTTGGTTTCCCGAAGTGGCCAGACAAATGGTTAGTATGGGCGCCGAAGTACTTATTTACCCGACATTAACTGGCACTATTGATCGTTCGTTAGAAATAATTCTTGCGCAATCAACCGCCATTACCAATCAAAGTTATGTACTCACCGTTAATGCCGCCGGCGACTTAGGTTATGGTCAATCGGTTGTCGTGGGGCCCGCGGGAAATATTATCTACCAAGCGGGTAGTGGTGCTGAAATCATTCCAGTAGAAGTGGACTTTGCTTTAGTACAACGAAATCGAGAACGTGGTCTACATGGTTTAGGGCAACCGTTAAAAAGTTTTGCAAATACCCCGGTTAACTTCCCTTGTTACCAAGCAGAAAAGCACAGAATATCAAATAAAAGTAATGAGTTAAAAAAACTAGGTCCATTAGTGATACCAGAATAAAGCACGGTAAAAACAATAAGAAACTGGACCAACAGTATCATTGAAACTGGTACTAGGATAATAAAAATGACGGGTCTATCCTGAAAGCAGTTCAATAAAACAACAATAAAACTTGGAGCCATAACATGAAGCAGGTCATCTTTAACAAATCAATAATATCGACGGCAGTGAGTACCGCCTTAATGATGTCATTAAGCACTTTTTCTGCCAATGCTGCTGACGCGGTAACCGTTGATAAAGGTAAAGTCGAACATATTCAAGTTACGGCAACTCGCCGTAGTCAAAGCATTCAGGAAGTTCCTTATAATATCTCTGCCGTATCTGGCGATGAATTAACAAGTGCTAATATTATTGATTCTTCAGATATGATGCGCGGTATTGCCGGTATTACTGTTGTTGATCGAGGCTATCGTAACTCGGGTAATGTTAATGGCGTTATTATTCGCGGTGTAAACGTAGATAATGGCACTAATGGCGACGTAGCATTGTCAGCGGTTCCCACCGTGGCGACTTATATCAATGATACGCCGCTTTATGCCAACTTTATCTTGAAAGATATTGAGATGGTCGAAGTTTTACGAGGCCCGCAAGGTACTTTATATGGCTCGGGCTCATTGGCAGGTGCGGTTCGTTATAGAATGAACAAACCAGATACCGATGACTTTTATGGCAGCGTCTCGGTTAATTTCAGTCAAACGGATGGCTCTGAAGGATTTAATCTAAATAGCGATGTCATGCTTAATTTACCCTTGTCTGATAATTTTGCCATCAGAGCAAATGTTGGCAAAATTGATAATGATGGTTTAGTTGATTACAGCAATGTTTATGTTTTAGATAGTAATAATTATGCACCAGCAGCAAACGGTGGCGATTTAGCCACAGGTGGACCTTCATTTGAATCAGTTGAAGATGCCGATACCGTTGATATTACCTACGGAAGAATTTCTGCGTTTTGGCAAGCTTCTGATAATTTAACTTTTTTAGTTTCTTATCAATCTCAGTCAGATGAAACCGGTGGTCGACGCCAAGTTACTCGCGGAACCCATTGGACAACGGGCACCGAAGAAAGTTATGACGAGTATCAAAACGGCGCGGTAATATTAGAGCCGTCTGAACGTGATGTCTCGTTAACTGCGTTAGAAATTGAATGGGATTTAGGTTTTGCCACGTTAACATCAAGCACATCAATGTCTAACAATGAAGGTATGGCAATCAGTGATAATTCTGGTTTCTATGCGCAACAAGAGTGGTTTACAGGATTATATAACGGCACCCCGCGTCCATTGGCAAAAGCGGTTCGTGGTTACGATGATGAAGCAATAGCACAAGAACTTCGTTTAGTATCAAATGAAACAAAAAATAATATCGATTGGGTGGTTGGCCTTTATTATATGGACCAGGATATGACTGCCTTTCAAGAAAGTTATATGCCAGGTTGGGTAGAGCAGGTTGAAGCGGAGGGAAGTTTGCCATTGTGGGAAAGTTGGGGCGCTAATATGGTAGATAATGACTTTCATTATTTAAGAAAACAAAACTTTACTGATATGGCGTTATTTGGCGAGCTTACCTATCATTTTTCTGACCGATTTAGAGCAACTGTCGGCATGCGAACTTTCAAAAATGAATTTACTAATAACACCGAATTAGATTTTCCTATATGGCCAACTTCACAACCTAATTCTAGTTTTGATACCAAAGAAGACGACACCTTATTTAAAGTCAATCTATCCTATGACTTAGACGAAGAGACTATGGTATATGGTACTGTTTCTGAGGGATATCGCCGTGGAGGCGCTAATGCGGTGCCAAGTGAGGGCTATTTAGCTGAACGACCTGAATGGAATAAATATGACTCTGATAGTGTCATTAACTATGAGTTAGGTTTAAAAGGTTATTTAGATGGTGGCAGCCATAGTTATACGGCATCGGTATTTTATATCGATTGGTCAAATCCACAGTTGAACACCACCACCTATTGGGGGTTTTTCGTGGCCGCCAATGGCGAAGCTGCCGAAACTAAGGGCCTTGAATTAGAGCTACAAGGTTACTTAACGGATGATTTACATTACTCCGTAGGTTATGCCTACATTCAGGGCGAGATAACCGAAAATTTTTACACCCCTGATGCAGTATGGTCAGAAGAACCCTATAAGCTGCAAGCAAGCAAAGGAGATGCCTTGCCTTTAGCTCCTGAACATACCTTAAGTGTGGCACTAGATTATACCCATTCCATGGAAAATGAGATGTACTGGATAACAGAGGTAAATGCCTATTATCAATCTGAATCACAGAATTATCTTGGTGATAACCCAACGTACAGTGCCGATATTGATGGTTTTGCTATCTTAAATGCCAGCACACGTTTTAGTGCTGAAAATTGGGATATCACCCTCTACATTAAAAACATTACTAATGAAGAGGGCATAACGGGTCGCATTAAAGAAGAACATATGGGCACTAATCCGGCAGAGAACTTTTATGGAAATTCATCGAAAGACTATATAAGTTTACCAAGAACCATCGGTTTATCAGCAGCGTATAGATTCTAAGCTCGATGTTCATTTCTTGTTGGCCGTTAACTAACCTAGTAGCAACTCCCACTAGTCGGTTAGTTAACGGCCTCTTTTATTTAATCAATAACATGCTACGGGCAACAAATATTGTTCGTCGCCACATAAAACGTTATGGTGAAAAAATCCATATTGTTAACGGTTTTTTTTATGAGCAGTAACTTTTCCAATACCCCGCAAAGTAAAGACAAAACCGCATCATTAAATTTGTCGACGATAACCTCTTCTTCACTCGATAAGTCTTCACTAGGTATGTCCTCATTAGATATTTCTTCATCAGCTATTGAACAAGCACTCGATCACGTTTGGTCATTAATCAATAAACAAGCAATATCACAGGCAAATACCGCTTGTGCCCAGCTCAATCGATCATTTCCCGACAGCGCCGATGCTTGGTACGCTTCAAGTTTTCTTGCTTTGCAACTAAAAAACTTTAGCCAGGCAATAGTGCTTATCGACAATGCAATAACGTTAGCGGCACAAAATGCCCAATGGCAACTGCATAAAGCACAATGCTTTTTAATTGCTGGCAAGGTAAAGCCGGCGCAAGTCATTACTGAGCAGCTGATCAACAATCAACAATTTAATAACAGTCTTAGCTTTGATGAGCAAAGCACTGATGATCAGAACATTGATAACTTTGCCGAATTAGCCCTTATTCTTAATAAGTTAGAAAACTTCGCAATGGCCGCTTTTTACTATCAAAAAGCCATTGATTTAATAGCCGATACAAGCAAACAGCGTAAAGCGCAACTCTATTTTAACCTTGCCGCTATGCAACGCTATTTAGGACAAATTGATGAAGCAGAAGCTAGTTTAACGGCGGCGATAACACTTAACCCTGATGATTATGAAGCGTATTTATTACGTTCAAGTTTAAAAAATCAAACCACTCAAGCTAATCACATTACCGAGCTTGAAACGTTATTAACTAAACCAATAAAACATCCTATGGCGAAAGCACAAGTTTATTATGCCTTGGCAAAAGAGCATGAAGATCTTGGCGATAAAGAACTAAGCCAAAAGAGTATTAGCCACTATCAAAAAAGTTTTGACTATTTAACCAAAGGCGCACAGAGCAGGCGCAGTAATATTCGTTACCATGTCGCCCATGATATTGAAACCATGGATGAAATTATCAGAACTTTTACCGCCTCATTCTTTGAGCAACAAGCAGATAAAAAGGCTCCTGTTTTTAATAATGATGAAGCAATATTCGTGTTAGGTTTACCGCGAACCGGCTCTACTTTAGTTGACAGAATTCTTAGTAACCATAGTGATGTGTTTAGTGCCGGTGAATTAAATGATTTTGCCCTGCAAATGATGGCACAAGTAAAAAAATATTGTTTTGAAAAAATTAGAAATGCACCTAAAAGTAAAGCTGACTTAGTGTCGATAACCACAGACATTAATTTTGCAACGTTAGGGCGTTCGTATATTGAAAGTACCCGTATTAGTACGGGAAAAACAAAACATTTCATTGATAAATCACCGTTAAACTCTTTATATGTCGGGCTGATACATTTAGCTTTACCCCAAGCTAAAATCATCCATGTCACACGTCACCCTTTAGATACTTGTTATGCAATTTATAAACAATTGTTTACTCAAGGTTATCCGTTTTCTTATGATTTACAGGAGTTAGGGCAATATTATATTGCTCATCATAAGATGATGTTGCATTGGCAAGAAGTAATGCCCGGTGTTATTTATCACATTGCCTATGAAGAGGTAGTCAATAATATCGAAGAGCAAGCCAAAGCTTTAATTCAACACTGTGATCTTAGCTGGCAGCGGGCGTGTTTTGATTTTCAAAAAAACCAATCACCGTCAACAACAGCAAGTGCCACGCAAGTACGCCAAGGTCTTTATAAAAGTTCACAAGGTAAATGGCAGCATTTTTCTGCACAACTTGCGCCATTAAAACGCCAATTAGAACAGGCAGGGATTTGCTGCGATTAATTAAGCCGTGCTGAAACAAACAGCAAACCACTTAGATGAGAAATATAATGACAGAAATAACAATAAACAGTGAATTAAATTCGCTTAATAAAGTCGACCCGAACGGGATTTTTGCCCGCATTATGTTGGCGTTTTTAACGACAGCTGGCATATTTTATATCAACATCATGCCAGCAGTTGTGAGTGGCTTAAAAGAGGGCTTAGCCTTCACTACTCAACAAGCTGGCTTTGTAAGCTCGGCAAATTTGTATGGTGCGGCGCTGGGGGCATTAACTGCGGTCTTTTTAATTAAACGCATTAACTGGCGCACTTGGTCTTATGTTTTACTAGTTACCTTAATTCTTATAGACAGCGCTTGTATTTTTATTGAAAGTCCAAGCATGATGATTGCTATTCGTTTTATCCATGGCTTAACTGGCGGGTTATTAGTGGGTATTGGCTTTGGTATTATTTCAAGAACCAGTGAAGCAGATAAAACCTTTGGTTATTTACTCTTTATACAATGGGGATTAGGTGGTTTAGGCTTAATGTATTTACCTGAGCTTGTGCCTGTTTATGGTACCAAGGCACTTTTTATTGCCTTAATCACTTTTACCGCGGTCACCTTAGTGATGATGCCGTTTATACCACAGTATAAAATAGCAAAGAGCTCATCTGATAAAGACCCCGCCCCGGCAATACAAAAAAAGCCATTATACTTTAACTTGATAGCCATCTTCTTATTCCAGGCAGCCAATATGGGCTTATTCGCTTATATGATAGGACTTGGCAAGGCTAGAGGTTTAACCATTGATTTTATGAGCCCGGCACTGGCCTATGCAAGCTGGATTGCCTTAATAGGCGCTTTTCTAGTGATTATTATTGGCACCAAATATGGACGAACTATACCCTTAGTTTCCTCAATATTGATTACTGCATTATGCAGTTGGTTATTACATTTTAGCGACAGTGAACAAGTGTACTTAGTGGCCAATATAATTATTGGTGTCACATGGGCATTTTCTTTACCTTACATGTTTGGTATCTGTTCAGAATTAGATAAAGCAGGGCAATTTGCCGCTTTAGGTGGTTTTGCTTCTAAACTAGGACTTGCCTCTGGACCTATGGTTGGCGCACTTGTTTTGACCAACGAGCAATATAATACCGTTATCAATGTTGCGGTGTTTGGTTTAATTCTTTCCGCTATTTTTATACTAAAACCGGCGAAGTTATTAGACAAAAAAAGTGCATAAAAAACCTTTCAAACTTATATTCCTCAGCACTAAAACAGCTGTTCGTACTGATAGTTGTTTTAATGCTGAGGAATAAGTCTATTGTGATCTTGTTGATCATTCTCAAATAGTTGAATGTTGCGTTCATAACCATAACTACTGTTACTTATCGTTTTGTAGCTTGAGTTCAATTAGATAATGCACTATTCGATTTTTAAGTTATGACGTTAAAATTATGACCGCTAAAGAGCGTAGTGAATATTAGTGCTATAGGGTATATGTTCTAATTTTGTGTGGACCTAGGTTATTTTAATGTCGGTAATATTGAAGGTTTGAGCAATGATGATAACTCAGTGAGCA
The DNA here is from genome assembly GCF_000378625.1 of Colwellia piezophila ATCC BAA-637. Lineage (GTDB taxonomy): Bacteria > Pseudomonadota > Gammaproteobacteria > Enterobacterales > Alteromonadaceae > Colwellia > Colwellia piezophila. The sequence continues at coordinate 198,443 of NZ_KB905162.1, forward strand.
TTTTTAACTATCCAATAATAGCGTTATTTTCAATCCAAATCTCCCTATTTTTCTCAATAAAACTCCTGATATTCAAAATTTACACTCATCAATTCAGTATTCTTAATTAATGGAATTACTATGACTACTGAAATATTAACAAGTTAAATTGGTGATCGTTAATTTACTGAAAGGGTCGGGCTAGTTATATCAATAAATTATAATAAGTATCTGAATATTAAATTTATTACCTTAGTTTGATGATTTCTGCTATGCATCTTTGATATTTTTGATTAGTCCAACCAACCAACCAACCAAGCAAAATGCGACATCAGTCAAATAATTTAACCATAATTGAAAATAATTTCTTGATCATGTTGAATTTTATCTATTATTTACTAGGCTGATGTTGTTATCTAATGAAATGTTGAGCAGTGATGATATGAAGTGTTTATTAGTTAGTTAATCGCAATAAATTCAGTAAATTTAATAATAATAACTTAGGATTGTTACATGTCTAAATCAGATAGCCCCTGCCATTTAAAGAAGTGTAAAGACCTGTCGCTTATAACATTAACAAATTCAGTAATAATTCAACACGCAACAGAATTCAAAACTATATTGATTGAAGCAATCAATGAAAAAAAAAATATTCGTATTGATATGTCCGCATTAAATAAATTAGATGTGACCACCATTCAACTGTTATTTGCCGCAAAAAATGAGGCCTTAGCAAATAATGTTGGTATTGATATTTTTCCCATCTCAGAATCGGTAAAAGAAATTTTGCGTTCTTCAGGTGTTTTTCATGAAATGTTTAGTTCAACCAGTACACAATCAAACTTAAAGTAAGGTGGCTGAAAGTGTATCAAAATATGCAAACTATCTTTATCGAGGAAGCAACTGATTTATTGGAAGAGTTGGAGGAAGCTTTTCTAGAGTTAGAAAATGACACCAAAAATATGGATATTATCAATCGCATTTTTAGAGCTATGCATACCATCAAAGGCTCGGGCAGTATGTGCGGTTTTACTAATTTATCTAAATTTACCCATGAATTTGAAACCGCTTTTGATCGGGTCAGAAATGGTGAGATCATTGTCACTAAAGAGTTGATCGAAATAGGTTTAGATTCTCATAGCTTTATTGAGAAAGTGATTAAATCTCTTGATCATATTAACCCTACTCTTAGGGAAGAGAGCAAAGAAATACTGCAAATGTTGCATAAATATTCTCCTCAAAAGGAAGAGGATATACCTCAAGGCATAAACATAGATTTAAGCACGCCCGATGAAGATGTTGCTCTTGATTGGGCACACTATCGCATTCGTTTTATTCCTGACAAAAATGTTCTAACTATGGCGATGAACCCCTTGGCACTGATTGACTGTTTAATGGATCTAGGTGAAGTGCGCAGTGTTGCTTATGTGAATGAGATTCCAGATCTAGATGAAATAGATGAAACCGCTTGTTATCTCAGTTGGGAAATAATTATTTCTACACAGCAGGGAAAAGACGATATTATTGAAATTTTTGAATTTATTGAAGATGATTGTGAGCTTAAGGTTGATGTCATTAATCAAGAAAGTGACTTTGAAAATGATTATAAACGTTTGGGTGATATTTTAATTGAACGTGGAGACCTCACCGAAGAACAACTAGCCGCCTTGTTTGAAGAGAAACCATTAGCGGGGGAGCTTATTAAAGAAAGTGGTTTAGTGCCACAAGAAAAAATTGATTCAGCGCTACTTGAGCAAGAAGTAGTCCGCAGTGAACGTGATCAGAAAAAACAAGCCGTTGCCAGTGATAATATTCGTGTTTCTTCAGCTCGGCTTGATATGCAAATGGATTTAATTGGCGAATTAGTGATTTCATTAGCCAGTCTTAATCAATTAGCATTAGAACAAAATGACAGTAAATTAAATGCTATTTCTGAAGAACTCGACAGCTTAGTCACGAACATTCGCGATAATGTGCTCGGTATTCGAATGTTGCCTATTGGTAGCACCTTTAGTAAGTTCCGTCGTTTAGTTCGAGATCTTTCTTCAGAGCAAGGTAAAAAAATTGAAATGCTCACCTTTGGTGCTGATACCGAGTTAGATAAAATGGTTATTGATCAGCTTAGTGATCCCTTGGTGCATTTGATCAGAAATAGTTTAGATCATGGCATTGAATTACCCGCAGTTCGGCAAGCTAGTGGTAAAGACGAATCGGGTACCATCACCTTGACGGCTAAACATGCCCATGGCCATGTTTTAATCGAAATTAAAGATGATGGTAAAGGCATTGACCCAGAAATTATCTGGAATAAAGCCCTGGAAAAAAACTTTGCTAAAGCCGGTGAAAAACCCAGTGACCGAGAAATCCTGCAATATATTTTCGAGCCCGGTTTTTCCACCGCTGATACTGTCAGCAATATTTCCGGCCGAGGTGTTGGTATGGATGTTGTCAAAAGAAGCATTGAAAGTTTAAGAGGCTCAATCTTAATGGAGAGCATCTTAGGTAAAGGTACCACCATAACACTACAATTACCGCTAACGTTAGCCATAATAGAAGGTTTATTGGTAAGTGTAGGTAGTGAATCTTTGGTTATTCCGCTATCTATGGTGGTTGAATGTGTGGAAACGAAAAAATCAAAACTACAGTCCTCAAAACGAGGTCAACTTATTCGCGTCAGAGACACATTGATCCCCTGTTTACCCCTACAAAATTGGGTTGGTGAGCAATCGACTATGCCAGAAGACATTCAAGTGATTATTGTTAATATCGATGATGAACGTTATGGCTTAATTATTAATGATGTCATTGGCCAACAACAAATTGTTATTAAAAGTCTCGGTGATATATATAAAACCATTGCCGGTGTTAGTGGTGCCACTATTTTGGGAGATGGCTCAGTCGCCCTTATTTTAGATTTACCGCAAATAGTACAATTGTTTGAAGTGGCAGAAAGGATTTAATCATAATATTTAAGCTAATTTGGTAGGAGTTTTTGCATGAGTGATATTGACGAAGTTGAGGAAAGGGTGACAGCAGTCGAGGAGATTGTTACTCAGTATCTGACCTTTTGTTTACACACACATGTTGTTGGAGTGCCTTTAACAGCGGTCAAAGAAGTGATGGGGATAAAAGCTATTACTTTACTGCCAAGGACACCAGAATTTGTGCGCGGTGTTATTAATCTTCGTGGTCAAATTATTCCTTTAATCGATTTGAAATTGAAATTCGGCATGGGGAAATGTGAGTTCACAGTTGATAGCTGTATCATCATTATTGAAGTACATATTAATGAGCAAGCGATACTTATTGGCGCTTTAGCTGATTCAGTGCGCGATGTTGTGACATCCCAAGGTCTAAATGTCGATCCCGCACCTAAAATGGGTGCGGCGATGGACTCAAAATTCATCTTAGGTATGCAAAAAAATGAAGATGAATTTTTTACTATTTTGGATATATCGGTACTTTTTTCGATTGAGGAATTACTGGTCGGCGCTGATACCAATGTTGTATCAGCTTCGATATTGTAACTGAGAAACTAGGTAAGCATTTAAAAAAATAAAAGAGTTTTATAACGGCTAGCTGACAGAACCATCAGGCAGAGACTTATGGTGCTGAGCTTACTTGTAGATTTAAACTGGAGAACTATAGTGTTTGATAATTTAACTTTTAAAGGAAAATTGTTTGTAGGCAACGGCTTGATTCTTAGCTTGATGGTATTAATAGCAATTGTAGTATATACAAGTATTAATTCCCTCTTAGCTACTTTTGAACGAGTCGATCATACCTATAAGGTGTTGGCAAGAGCGTCTGAAATAGAAGCTGCTGCGGTTGATATGGAAACCGGCATGCGTGGCTTTTTATTAGCCGGTCAGGAGCAGTTTCTCGACCCATACAAGGGAGGAGATGAGCGTTTTCGTAACTTAATCGATGCATTGGCCATCACAGTGAATGATAATCCCGCACAAGTAAAATTATTATCTGAAACAGAAAAAACAATTAGTGATTGGAAAACTATGGTTACTGAACCTGTTATCGCTCTACGCAAAGAAATAGGTAATTCTAAAACCATGAATGATATGGCTGCTTTGGTACAACAAGCCAAAGGTAAGCAATATTTTGATAAGTTTCGCACTCAGGTCCAAACCTTTATTGATCGTGAAGAAGTTTTGTTAAAGAAAAGGGAAGCAGAAGCGGAAAGAACCAGTTCATTAACTCGAATGAAAGAATTAACCGAGAGGGTTATTCATACCTATAAAGTCATTGATGTCGCTAAGTCGATACTGGCATCAGCAGCCGATATGGAAACCGGTATGCGTGGCTTTTTATTAGCAGGGCAAGATCAATTTTTAGAGCCCTATAACAATGGTAAAACTAACTTCGAAGAACAGATTGAGTCGTTATCACTAACAGTTAACGATAACCCCGCTCAGGTACGCTTACTCAGAGAAATGAAAACTACTATCAAAAATTGGCGCGAGAAAGTAGTGGAAGTGCAAATTACTTTGCGTCGAGAAATAGGTAATGCAAAAACCATGGACGATATGGCTGATGAAGTAGGTCAGGCAAAAGGCAAAGTCTATTTTGATAAATTTCGTGAGCAGATAAACACCTTTAAAGAAAGAGAAAGTAGCTTGATGATAGAGCGTTTTAATAGCTTGGAAGGCACATCAAGTTTTGCTACCAATACCTCTATATTTGGTACCTTAATAGCGATTATCATTGGTATATTTATAGTTACCTTTTTAGCTAACCATATAATGAAACTGTTAGGTGGTGAGCCAGCGTATTTGAATAAAGTTGCTAGCGATATTTCCAAAGGTGATTTAACCAATACGCTGACAGTGAAAGACAATGATAGTGGTAGTTTATTTGCTTCTATGGCGCTGATGAGTTCGAAACTGATAGATGTGGTCTCCGATGTGCAATCCTCCGCTATGACGGTGAATTCCGGCGCTGCTGCCATGAGTGATACCTCGATGACGTTGTCAAATAATGCCTCTGAGCAAGCGGCTTCACTGGAAGAAGTTTCGGCGTCTATGGAAGAAATGGCAGCCAACATTCGCCAAAGCGCCGATAATGCCAAGCAAACCGAAACAATAGCTCAGCAAGTTGCCAAAGATGCTGCTGAAGGTGGCAAGGCCGTAAATGATGCCGTTGCCGCGATGAAAGAAATAGCCAATACCATTTCAGTGATTGAAGAAATCGCTCGTCAAACCAACTTATTAGCACTTAATGCCGCTATTGAAGCCGCGCGTGCCGGTGAGCATGGTAAAGGTTTTGCGGTAGTTGCTTCTGAAGTACGACAACTGGCGCAAGAAAGTAAAACAGCGGCGGGTGAAATTAGCCAATTATCGGAAACGTCGATGAAAGTAGCCGAAAAAGCTGGCTCCTTGCTGGATTCTATCGTGCCTGATATCAATAAAACCGCTGAGTTGGTCAAAGAAATTAGTGTTTCTGCACAAGAGCAAGATATTGGTGCCAATCAAATCAATCAAGCTATACAGCAACTAGATCAAGTTGTTCAGCAAGGCGCTGCTGTCTCAGAAGAAATTGCTTCAACCGCGCAGGATCTAACGATTCAAGCTGAAACATCGCAAAGTGCCATTGGCTTCTTTACCCTGAGCACAAGTATGCAGAAAACGGTGAGTCGTGGTAACAGCGGCCCAACGGCTAGCCCACGCGAACATAAAAATGTTAAACCGATTACTAAAAAATCAGCAGGAGTGAAGATCGATTTAGAATCTGATGATGGTTTTGTTGAATATTAATTCGAGGAGTGCTGCTCATGTCTGAAGAGAGTAAAAATATTTGTCAATATTTAACTTTTCAACAAAACAAAGAAGTCTTTGGCATTGATATACGCTATATAAAAGAGGTTTTAGAGATCAGAGAAATCACTTCCATACCGCGTAGCAGTGAGTTTATGCGTGGGGTGATTAATTTACGTGGTCAAGTGGTGCCCGTTATCGACTTAAAATTAAAGTTTGGTTTAGAGAAAACTGATTTTACTGTTGATACTTGCATCATTATTTTAGAGCTTAAAATTGCAGAGGAACTCTGTTTATTTGGTGCTTTAGCGGATTCTGTTAGAGAGGTTATTGATCTTGACGAAGATAGCATAGCGCCACCACCTAAAATTGGCAGTAATGTCGATACTGCTTTTATTTATGGTGTCGGTAAATTTGAAGATAATTTTGTCGTTATTTTAGATGCCTTAAAACTATGCACTTATGAAGAAATGGATGTCATTCATGACATAGCCGAAAGTGAACTGGTCGGTGAACAACTGCCAATAGAGCAATCAACAATTGAATAAGCTGCCACTAAGTGAATCGATAGCTACACCTTTAGATATACGGTTATTAGTTGCTTTAATACCATCAGAGTAAAAATAGGACTAACACATGAACAAACAGAAAATTCTTGTTATCTTGCTATTAACTTTTTTACCGACAATGAGTTATGCAGAAGAATCCTTTGCATTAAATATGTATGGTGTTGGCCATTTATCGCTGGATAATGTTGATGATGGTATTGATTCGAGTATGTATGTTGCCAGTAATTCTTCACGTTTTGGCATTAGCGGCAACTATCAATTGATGAATGAACTCAAAGTTATTTTTCAATATGAAAGTGGTATTGATCTCACTGGACAGGGCGGTAACGATGGCAATGGCGGCGCGGACTATGAAGGGCAATTTTTTACCAAAACACGGCCTAGCTTTGTCGGTCTTAGTGGTAGTTTCGGTACAACATTGATTGGTCATATGCCCGCTTTAGATCAATGGGCCAACGATTATAATTTATTTGCTGATCAAGTCGGTGACTTGGGCAACTTATGGGAAGGTTCAGGAATACCGGGACGTATGGACAATGTCGTGTACTACGCAACACCTGATATGAAGGGTTTTGATTTTGCGGTAACCTATACACCCGAAGAAGGTCAAAAAGGATCAGCTAATGTTATTTTAAAAGCCAATTATGCTCGTGGTGATTTAAAACTCGGTTTTGCTTATGGCAGCATTGGTCAACCTGATGCTAATAAAGATCAAACAGTGGCTGCATTCACCTTAGGATATAACTTTGAGCGTTACAGTATTGGTGGTGGTTATCAAATGGAATTCGATATTGCCGGTTTGGCAGGTAATGATAGGGGCAGTTTCTCCCTCGGTGGCAGTATGAAATTATCTGACAAAGGTACACTTAAAGCACAGTTTGCTGTTAGTGATGGCGAATTTAGTCAGAGTGAAGCCACGCAAATCGCTGTCGGTTATGATTATGCACTTAATGATAACGCCACAATATATCTCGCTTATGCGCGAATGGAAAACGATGATATGGTTAACTTTAGTGTCAATGGTAAAGGACACGGAGATAAAGTAATACCAATGTTGGGTAATGATCCCAGTGCTATTTCGTTAGGCATTGTGGCAAAATTTGATGTCAATTTTTTCAAATAAGCTGGCAATTAATTTCCTACAATCCATAAGGTGATCTAACCTTTATGTTAACAATCGCTGAACAAAAAATATCATCGACAGATCTTAGTAAAATTGTCCGTTTTGTCGATGATTATTCTGGCATTCAGTTGTCTGACAAAAAACAAAGCATGGTGGAAGGACGATTAAGAAAAAGACTACGGCATTTAAATATGGCAAACTTTAAAGTATATACTCAGTTTGTTTTAAGTGCTAGTGGTAAAGACGAAGTGATTCATCTAATTGATGCTTTAACCACTAATAAAACCAATTTTTTTCGTGAAAAAGATCACTTTGATTATATTGTCAAAACTCTGCTGCCTAAGTTAGTGAGCCAAGGCATAGGTCGAACTCGACCACTGCGGATATGGAGTGCTGGTTGCTCTAGTGGCGAAGAACCTTATACCCTTGCTATGTTGCTTAGCGAGTGGAATGAAACACATGCCCCTCTCGACTTTGAAATTATTGCTACTGATATTTCAATTTCAGTATTAAAAAAAGCTAAACAAGCACTTTATACTGAAAAAGATATTGAACCAGTGCCGATTGATATGCGCAGGAAATACTTCAGGCGTAGTATTCAAGATCCAAATGTTTTGCAAGTTTCTGGTGTAGTAAAAAACCAAGTTTCTTTTGGAATATTGAACTTTAAAAATAAAATTTATCGATTACCCGATAAGATGGATATTATTTTTTGTCGCAATGTGTTGATTTATTTTGATAAAACAAACCAACAAGATATTATTAACAAGTTTTGTCAGTTATTGGTACCGCAGGGTAATTTATTTTTAGGGCACTCAGAATCGATTCACGGTCTAAAATTGCCGTTAGATTTAATTGGTCAAACCATCTATCAGAAGCACGATAGAGTTCAAATTTAACTCATATTGATTACCGATAAATAATTTTTAAGCAAAAAATATTATGATGATAAAAAATAAAAAAATTAAAGTTTTGATTGTTGATGATTCAGCAGTAGTCAGGCAAACACTGAGTGAAATATTTTCCAGCGATAAAGATATTGAGGTCATTGGCACGGCTCAAGATCCTATTGTCGCTGCACAAAAAATGAGTGTGCAAGCGCCCGATGTTATCACCTTAGATATTGAAATGCCCCGTATGGACGGTCTGACTTTTTTACGAAAAATTATGCATCAACATCCATTACCTGTGGTGATTTGTTCAAGTTTAGTGGGTAATGGCACTGAAACCTTAGCCAAAGCGATTGAATACGGAGCCATTGAAATTGTCGCTAAACCTCAACAAGGCACAGCCGTGTTTTTACAAGAAGCTCGCATTATTCTCTGTGATGCTATCAAAGCGGCATTTTTAGCTAAACCGGTAAAACTGAGGAAATCTAACCAAATACGGCCTAAATTAAACGCCGATGCTATGCTGAAGAAAAACAGTTCTTATGCGATGGCTAAAACCACTGAAACAATTGTGGTGGTGGGTGCATCAACGGGTGGCACTGAAGCTTTGGCGGTATTTTTATCAGCCTTACCGATCAATTCTCCTGGTATGGTCATAGTGCAACATATGCCTGAGGGTTTTACTAAAACCTTTGCCGAACGACTTAATGGCCTTAGTGCTGTTACTGTTAAAGAAGCGTGCAATGGTGATTCTATCTTACGAGGACACGTATTACTTGCACCTGGTAATAAGCATATCATCTGTAAAAGAAGCGGCTCTCGATATTATGTCGAAGTGCAATCCGGGCCGTTAGTCTCAAGACACCGTCCTTCTGTGGATGTTTTATTTAGATCTGCCGCCAATTATATTGGTAAAAATGCTGTGGGTATTATCATGACAGGCATGGGGGATGACGGTGCTAAAGGCATGAAAGAAATGAGCGATGCTGGCGCCTATACTATTGCGCAAGATGAAGCCAGTTGCGTGGTTTTTGGCATGTCGAATGAGGCGATAAAAACAGGTGGTGTCAATAAAGTATTACCTCTTGAAAAAATAGCACAAGAAATTTTCACTAGGACAAAATAATTAAAAAAATGTACTTTTATAAGTTATTTCAATTTGTTAATGTGATTTTGTAGTTTTTACCTCATGAAGCATTAGCCGTTTGGTCTTGTCTCGAAGGGATACTTGTGATGTTTGCTGTCGGTGTGACTCGTCGTTTATTAAGGCGGTTTTAATACCCGCTTGCTTATCTGTAGGTATTTTAACTATTTGGGCTAAGCGTGTTTCATTTCTGTTCATCGGATGAGATATACATTCTTTTTGTCGATTGACACAGTCGTTTCAGTATTCAATTCTTTAGTGTGATTTAGGACCTGTTTGTTGTGTAGTCGAACTTTGAGAGGCAATGGCACTTTGGGGGCGAACCCCCCTTAGAGGTAATACTCTAATTCATCTTAACTTTTAAGAAGGTCAATGTCCGCTATGGTGGCGTTGTTGCCAGTCAGGATGAGGAACATTAGGGTTGATACATCTATGCCACCTGCAAGCTCATTACTGCCGTTGGTATTCCAATATATAACGTTAACTTTTGACCTAAAGTGGTAATTAACTGAGTTTGACTTTAAAATTTCTTTGCCAATATCAAGCATTCGTTATATCTGAAAATTACTTATTCTCCAGTATAACCACAACTTCAGCTCATTTTTACATTTATCTAAAAGTATTATCCTCCCCTTATATTGTCGACAATGTGTCGATGTAAGTCAACGGTACTTGTTTTTTGGTGTTGTTTATCTTATTATTGTCGACAATAATGGTAAGGGAGAGATTGTCGGAATGTGGTATGACTTATTTGGTACGATAAATACAATATTTATTTTTGTCAGTTTATATGGCGTATTTTTACAGCTTAATAAAGTCTGGTTGAGAAAGAGGAACCGTGAAACTAAAGTTACTCAAATGTTGTCACAAAACCAGTTCACAATGAGCTTTCTCGCTTATTTTTCTTTCTTTATATATGGATATAGCATTGACCCTTTTAATCATTATATGGTTTGGCCAAGGCTTTTTGCTTCAGTATTGGTTACGCTAATATTGTTCGAAATGTGGCAAGATAGAAAGTCAAAACCCTCATTGTTTTGTATTTTATTTGTTGGCTTGAGCTTTGTTGTCGGCGTTGTCGGACTTGTTTTTAATGATACCTTGTCAGGTCAAAGTCAGGATTTTCAGACAATTTTAATTGTGACGGTCTCTGCTTTATTAGCTCAAGGGTACGCACATCAAATAAAGTTAATTATTGAATCGGGAAAGACTGGTGCTATAGATATAAGGATGAGTCAGTTTATTCTTATGATGGATATTTCCACCATCGCTTTTGCTATTTCTATGGGAGTTAGAGACGGTTGGCCTCTGATCGTTCTTGCCTTCGTTAGTGGCATGACTAAACTCGTTATTATGTATCTATTCCGTTGGGTTCGCATTAGTCCTAAAGCCGAATATCGTCGATTAAATTCAAAGAGCTGAGCGACCGAAAATCGCTCTAAGCAGCGAAATACCAATAGATATTAGTGACCGCTGTGGTGGCGCATGAGCCAGTCAGGATGAGGGACAATTAAGTTTTTTATTTTTAAATTGGAAGCTTTACTTAACTTTGAGCCTGGATTGAAGTACCAAGCGCTCAAAAGCGGTCATTATAATTCGGCTTTACTTTTATATTGATAATACCCAAACAAGGGGTAAATAATTTATGAAGAAGGGTAACGAAGATAGAGCCAAGCGATGACTGTGGCGGCAACTAAACAACAAGATTCTTATAACCAATAATAAGTTTAATCAGCAAAAAAATATGTGAGGTGAAGGGCTATAGCTATACTATCAGAATTAAGACATAGCTCATTGTTTTGGATCGGAAAGGCGTTTCAGCATACTGCTATCATAGAATTTAAAATGAGTATCTTTATTCCTTTTAGCCTCGTACATTGCAATGTCTGCGAACTTAACAATATCAAAACTGTTTATTGAATCATCAGGTGAAACAGCTACCCCAAGACTAAGACTGATTTTCATTTGTTGTCCCTGAATCATCACCGGTGATTCGGTAGTTTTTAACACTTTGGCGACAATATATTGAATTTCTGTGATAGCTTTAACGTCTTTTATCAGTACAACAAACTCATCTCCACCAACACGAAATATACTATCATCAGAACGCAAAGCGGCTTTAAGACGAACGGCAACTTCTTTTAATATCATATCTCCTGATTCATGGCCAAAGGTATCATTTAGAACTTTAAAGTCATTCAAGTCAATGAAAAATATCGCTAATTTTGTATTTGATTCTTTTGAGTGATTAATCGCATGTTCAATTTCTTCATTCATTTTTGAGCGATTTTTCAATCCAGTTAAGTCATCGTGAAAGGCTTTATGGCCTAATACTTTTGTTCTTTCATATACTTTTTCACTCATTGTATAAAAACTGGAGAGTAAATATCCCATTTCATCATTTGGAACTACATCAACAATACTCAGCGCTTTTCCTTCTTCTGTTTTCTTTGTGCTGTCAAGCAGGATTTTTAGTGGCTGAAACAAGTTTTTATTTAAAAAGAGCAGCACGAAAACTGCCAAAAAACAAAAGAAGAGCAACTGAACTAGTATCAAGGTTTCTATCTTCGCTCGACTTGCTTTATAGTCTCCCTTTCTTTGTTCTAACAAAAGCCGCTCTTCATTATTAAAGTTAGTCAAGAGTCTTCTTAGACTGTCCATATACTGTTTACCCTTGTTAGCTTTTACCAAGGCTAGGGCTTCAATGTTATTATTTACTTTAACAAATTCAATTGTTTGACGTAATTCAGAGAATTTACTTTCTGCCATTTTATGGATAAGGTCTAGTCGTTCTTGCTGTTGAGGGTTGTCTTTAGTAAGAAGTTTTAATTTTTTGAAATGCGTTATAGAATCAGTAATCCCTGCATAGTAGGGTTGCAAATAACTAGCATCATTTGTCAGTAAATAACCTCTTTGTCCAGTTTCAGTGTCTTTGAGGCTACTTAGGAAGCGATCACTGTGATGAAGAACGTTATGAGTATGATTAACCCAAAATAACTTACCTTCTTCAAAAGATGTTAACTGAAAAAAGAAAAGTGAATTGCCAATGGCTGTTATAAACAAAAAAGAAATTAGCAATTTTAACTTTAAACGCATACTCATAAGAAGTTACTTTAATTGTGGTTGTTTTGTGGACACAATAAATGCCCGTACCAGCATATATTTAAGACGTTGCAAAGCATTTAGTTCCTTGAATGTGATCCGCTAGATATTCTGCTTCGGTACGAATATCCAGCAAGATAAAATCGTCATTGACTAAGAGATATTCTGCTAGCTGTTGTGAAGAGATATGAGATGCTTTCGATTTAGCTTATCTCTTATCTCTTATCTCTTATCTCTTATCTGTTATTGCTTGTTTAGTTTTTATCTCGTTCCAAGCATGTATACAGTTTAGCGTCATTAAAATAATAAGATGCTTTAGAAATTTAGACATAGCAGATATCCTTATAAAAATAATAATCAAACTAGGTCATAATTGACTGGAGCAGAGAGCTGAAGTACTTTTTGTCCACTTTATAGCGCAAGTACTTATTAATTTGGCTAGATGTCTGTTGCAGGTGCTACTGTCACATATTCATAACTAAATGCTCTGACTTTTTTACCTGAATCGGCAACAAACTCTACCGTTGTTGAGCGAGGTAATATCAATACAGCCTCGTACTCTTCACCAGTTAAAAAAGTGTCATTGCCACATTTGAGGTCTTGGGTTAATTTAATCCGCATTACTACTTTTCTCTATCTATGTTGAATAATTGAACTGACTATACCATTTTCTCGGTACAAATGAGTGCAAACAATGTTCTGACTGATTTCAATCAGATTTCTGTAAAATTATATCCTATCTTAGCATTAAATTACACTTTGGCCGAGCCAGTACAAAAGATAGTTCGATAAGAACGCTGATGCTTCATATTTTTATTCTATAGATTGCTCTGCGGTATTAGTGAACGTGTAGTTGTATCTCACAATGGGGGGCTATTTCGCTTTAGAATATATGTGCTAAAAATTATTTTTATGGCGCTGTGGAGGCATTATCAACTTAGAGTATCATGCTAAGATTAGCTACTTTGACGTGAGAAAATATAAGAGTGAGGGGTATTAGGCTCGCTCTTGAAAGAAAAATTTAGCCGTTAAAATTAGTGCATTTATGTCATTTTTTGCGATAAGCGCAGGGGTATTATTTCTACTTACCTCCGCTCTTAGGCTGTTAATTATCAAAATGCAGTTAAGCGCTCAATAAACCATAATGTTGCTGTGATACCACAGAAGTAACTAATGGGTAAGCGCAGCATGGTTAAGGTTAATGGTTTTTTTCGTCGCCACTGATAAAGGCTCGATGCCAATTTAACTAATAAAAATAGCGCTATAACAAACAACAATTGACCTATTTCTACGCCAATATTAAAACTTAATAGTGCTAATGATTTTTCACTTTCAGGCAAACCAATATCACTGAGTACGGCCGCAAAACCAAAGCCATGTAGTAAGCCAAAACTTGATGACACCAATACCGGGTAGCGCAAGCTTAAACTGTGTTGTCGGTTTTTCGCTATCTCCCAAGCAAGAAAAATAATACTCAAGGCGATAACCGCTTCTACCGGTTCAATCGGGATAACCATAACATTCGTGGCAGCAAGAAAGAGGGTTACTGAGTGGGCGAGGGTAAAGCCGGTGATGGTATAGAATAACTTCTTTCGACTACCAGATATATACACTAGGCAAGCGACAAATAATAAATGGTCTAACCCGATAAGGATGTGTTTAATGCCTATTTCTGTATAGGTGATTGCGGTATCAAAAGTACTTAAAGAAACCATCTTTTTAATTAAGTAGTTGGGTTTTTCAACATTAAGCACCGTGGTGAATGTTTCTTGATTTGTCCCAATAATACGAACCAGTACATCACCCGTTGAGCGTTCAATGCCATCAATGGTGATCATAACGCCAGTTAAGCCATCCTCACGCTGAAAACTTGAATATTCGATATAAGCATTATTAAAAATGTGCTTTCTGGTTAAACCCACTTGTTGGCTTTTATCAGGTAAAGCAAACTGTATCGGCTCTTTTTTACCGTTGCGTAGCGGCACTTTCCAAACGACATCGAAATTTGTGTTACTCGTTGCGGTAATGGTTAGTGAGGCAGGGCGCATATCATCAGCAAGTGCCTGGCTAGCAAACAAAGCAAAGAGTGGGAAAAGCAGTACCAGTCGACATAACAGGTTGATCTTATGCCTTATCTTGCTATTTATATTAACTATCATTGGCTTACTCACTTTCTACCGTTGGCGTTTTTTCAATGGTATAACGTTGTAGTAATTGCTCTTCAAAGCTTGCTTTAGCAACTTGTAAATTTTGATATTGCCAATCGACTAATACTTTCCTTCTCACTGAATCAAAGTCTTTATTACCCGCAGGTATTTGTTGTTCAACTAAAACAAAGTGAATACCGTGGGAAGACTCAACCGGGCCAAACCATGAATAAAGTGGAGCGGCTAGTAATTTTTCGCTAAAACCAGTGCCAAATACTCTATCGATTTGCACTGAGTTTTGCCCGGTAACTTGATAAGGCAATAATTTCAATTCGCCTTGTGGTGTTTTACCTTGAGTTATTAACTGTCGCTGCTGGACTATTTTCTGTTGTAACGCTGCTTTAGTCACATCAACAGACAATTGAACCTGGGTAAAACTTAGTAATGGTTGGGTTTGATATTTATCAATATGCTGCTGATAAAATCCCCTTAGTTCTGTGGTAGTAGGCTCTTTGGTAGTAACAAGATCTTCAATCAAAAACTCAATTTTTTGACGTAAGCGTCTATCAATGACGGTATCGCCCTTATCCATATTCAAGGCGCGCGCTTCACGTAGGTACATTTCATTGATAGCGTAATGGCGGGTGGCGTTTTCTAACTCTTTAGCTAAAGGCGCTCGATTCCAGCGTGTTAAAAAGCTTTGTTTAATTTGTTCTACACGCCCTTGACTGACCGTAATAGTGTTGGGATTAGACTCTTGGGCATTCAATTGCTCAAAGAGTATAAATAATAAAATAGCAACGACGAGAAAGTGAAGCAAAGGCTCGGTAATAATTTTTTTAAGCATGATAAATACAACGACTTATAAATGAGAGTTAAGTGTTAAGAGTTAAGTGTTAAGAGTTAAGTGTTAAGAGGTGAAGCGGCGGGGCTAACGACTAAAATAACTCAGCCTTACCCGTGTATATGAGTAAGGCTGATAAATTTTCACTGCGATTATTTAGCTGAATACCAAATCGGTGAAGAATAAGCACGCTCTTGACCAACAAGCCTGGCTTCTTTTGGCAATACAGCACCCAATCTTACTTTATCGTACAATACCCAACGCGGTGTTGGGATTTCAATAACACGGGTGTAATAAAACGATGACTCATTCTTATCAAAATCAGGATCTGTCCAAACCGTAGATAGTTGTGCATCACCAATACTGTTACTCCATGTAGCCGTATTAAGGTCAACGGTATTACCTACAGGCTGCCTAGCACGACCAGACTTATCAATTTTACGGCCATCAGAAACGGCAACATCATAAACGCGTTCATGTAATTTACCCGACTTATCTAACCAGCCTTTGATCACTTGTATGCGGTCAAGGTAAGCACTTTTTGGATCGCGCATCGCATAAATCATAAATGATGGAGCTTTGTTTGATTTTTGCTTAACCAGGTCGCCACCCATAGGTACACCTTTGGCATAACCCACTTTAGCAGGATCGTTGGCTAATAAATCTTTTTGCTGATAATTCCAACCACCAAAGAATCGCACTGTCATGCGCGGGCCAGTAGTACCGTAAGTTTCCTTACGCTGCATGGCATCAAATAAGGCGCCACGGGTATTTTCATGGGCCCAAATACCGGTATAACCAGAAGCGACTAAGTTATAGCCTTCGATTCTACCTAATTTAGAGGCAATAAAGGGGTGATTAATACGGTCTTGAGAAGGTTCAACGCTAGTTGATTTACCAAAAAAATTATCTTCATCAGCAGTTGCTAGTGAAGTATGGCTATCCGTAGCGCCACCAAAACCGAACTTGTACGGGTTATAACCGAGTTTTTTCTCTAATAGCAAACCTTGTTTAAGGGCTTCACGAGCATATTCACCTTTTAACATTTCAGGTCTTTTCAATTCAGTGATATCTAAGTTACCGACATCCCAGTTTTCAAAATCAGAAAACTCATCCTCAGGAGATAAATAAGGGTGGGCTTCACCGTCACCTTTTATCTGGGTTATTTCGTAATGCGGTTCCCACTTGGCGCGAAGTTTTACGTAGTTTTTATCAACCGTGCCACCAGCGTAAGTGCCTTCGGTAGGGAACATCCAACCATTTGATAAGTTGCCATTATGAGCGAAAGCAAAGGCTTGACCGCCAGTGTTTTTTTCATAATCTTCTAGCCATTGATAAAGCGCTAGCGGGTCGGTACTGCCTAAGGGCGGTTGTGTAGTTAATGGTTCAATTTTCAAGGCAATATCGGCATTGTCACGCAAGATAACATTACGGTGTAAGTTGAACCCTTTTGGCACTGAGGTCCATTCAAAACCGATAAAGGCGGTAAATAAACCCGGCTCATTATGCTCTTCAGCTGCATTGACGATTTTTTTCCAAACACGGTTAAATACTTCTGAACCAGGACTGTAATCTTTAACGAGTTGTTTAGGTAGGGTCATTTGTGCAAAATTAGTGATTAAATCAAAGGCGGCTTCTCCTGCGGCTTTACCACCTTTTTTAAACCCTTCATGCCACTCTTTACCTTTAGGAATGGCTAAAATATTATCAGTACCTGATTGTATATCGGTAGCTATACCCATTAAATCGGTATGGTCAGTAACAATGAGCCAATCTAAAGGTCGGGCTAATTTTACCGGAATGCCTTTAGCTGAATTAATTTGCTCACCGCGTGCTAATCGATAGGCATCATCAATACTGACGGTATTGCCAAATAAGCCGGCATCAAGTGATAAGCCAGTATGAAGATGAGAGTCACCCCAATAAACATTATTCGGTTGGGTATTATTAGCGTGAGGCGAGTATTTCATATCCGCCTTAGTTGCTGTTGGTGAAGCTAACGCAATTTGCGAAGAGGCAAGCACGCAAGCGAGGCTAATAGCGGTAACTAGCTTATTTTTTAGCATAACAATTCCTTGTAAGTATCTTAATAATAACAATTTATAGAAGGAAGCAACTATTTAGAATAGCTTGGTAATCGTTTTGTGTAAAGTTGCTTGCACGTAAGTGTTGGCTGTAGCGCTACAGTTTATAGAAAGGCTACAGACTTTAGATAGGTTATTAAAGCAGGGTAATCAAAGCTATCAATTGAAACGAAAAAATCGCTGACGTCTATTGCGGTGCTTTGCTGACTCCTAACTGGCCGATAAGCGTGCCTGTTATTGCACCTTGCGTTAATCATAGCTGTTAATGGCCAATAATATTTCATCATAATTTGGTGCTTTTTAACTAAGAAGTACGCTTTAACTGCTAATAGTAGGGCACTTTTTTGATATTTCACACTAATATTATTTATAATACAAATAATTTGTTATTATTTGTATGATAAATGTTGTAATTAATATTTTTATGATTATAGTGTGAATGGAGCTGTTTAAAAAAACGGCCAAAAAACATAAAACATAAAACATATATTGACGAGTTAGCAGCAGGTAACATCGTCATGGGAGAGTCTGAAATGCAGAATAAAAAGCCAAAGCTTAGTTATTTGTCAATGCTTGTTATGCTAAACCTAGGAGTAAGCTCAGCCGTTAGTGCGGAGGAAGTGGTAAAGAAAGATGTACAGGAAGATGCGGTTGAAGTGATCACTATTAGCGGTATACGTGGCAGCTTGATCAAATCCAAAGATATAAAAATGGATGCCAACACCATAGTTGATGTGATTACTTCAGAAGATATTGGTAAATTTCCCGATCAGAACGTGGCAGAATCTCTACAGCGAATTACGGGTGTTTCAATAGATCGTAAAGGTGGTGAAGGTCAACTTATTACCGTACGTGGCATGGGACCTGAGTTTACCTCGGTATTGCTAAATCGTCGTACGTTAGCAACAACCAGTGGCGGCCGAGCATTCAGTTTTGATATCCTAGCATCAGAACTTATCAGCGGTGCCGAAGTATATAAAACCCAATCATCCAATCTACAAGAGGGAGCTATTGGCGCAACCGTTAATATAACAACCTTTAGACCTTTTGATATTCCTGGCTTTAAAGCTACAGGCACAGTAAAAGCACAGTATGATGAAATGACAGGTGAAACAGCACCGCAATTTTCAGGGTTAATTAGTAATACCTTTGATGACGATAAGTTTGGCGTGTTGTTTTCTTTTGCTCATAATGAGCGTAAAAGCCGTTATGATAGTGCCAATACTGCCTATTATTGGCATACCGACTTAACAATGGATGACGGTACTTATTATGATGATATCTATTTCCCACAAAACTACGATCAAATAGCTCAAACGGAAGAAAGAACACGTGATAATGCTAACGTGGTGTTGCAGTATAAACCGACAGACAATCTCGCGTTTACGGTTGATGCACTTTATTCGAAGTATGAGGTTGATTATCGCCAAGATATTTTAGCCCATTGGTTCTCTAAAGGTCAGTTAACTGATGTCCAATTAGACGAAAATGGCACTTTGGTAAAACTCTCTATGGGCAAAGGCAGTAACAGTGATGTTATGGTACGCCAATCTCAAACTAGTAACGAATTAATTGCGCTTGGCTTCAATGCTGACTGGAATGCAACTGATGTTTTAAATTTAAATTTTGATGTCAGCTATTCTGAAGCCGAGTCTGATCCTAAAGCAGGTTCAACAGATACGGTTGCCTCAAGACCAGGTGATTATACCTATGATCGTAGTTCAGGTGACCAGTTACCGGAATTAACTTTTGATCGTGATAGCTCAGCAAGTGGTTTAAAAGCTGGTTGGGGAGAGCGTTTTGGTTCGGTTCGAAAAGATGAAGTACTAGAAATTAAAATTGATGCTGAATGGATTATAGATGCAGGGCCGTTATCAAAAATTGGCTTCGGCATTATGTCATCAGACCGAACATTATCAAATAAATCAGAGCGTACTACTCGTCCAATGCCATGGTTATGGGGCGATAACAGTACCGCAATAATTTTACCAGAAGACATGTTTACAACTTATGATGCCGATGGCTTTTTATCTGGCGGTAGTGGTAACCCCGAGCAATCTTGGCTTTCATTTGATTCAGAAGACTTCTTTGATTATCTAACGTCAGCGGGTGTTGTCGCACAAATGGATGACCCGGCTTATACTCAAGAATTAATTGATGAAAATGATGGTTTTACCATGCATCAAGTACCATGGACTTATGAAGTTAATGAAGCGTTATTGGCTTTTTATACTGATGCCTATTTTGATGGTGACATCGCAAATATGCCCTGGTCAATTACCGCAGGTATGCGTTATGTTGAAACGAGCAGTACCTCAAATGGTTTTGCTATTCCGTTATTAGATTTAGAGCCGTCTGTCGGGAAACCGGGTTTTGTTAATGCTATTGAAGGTGATGATTATACGCCTATCACCATTAAACATAAGTATGACAATTGGTTACCTAGCGTTAATGCTAAAATTGAGATTGTTGATGATTTAATTGCACGTTTTGCCTATTCGAAAAGTATCACTCGTCCAGAACTTGATGCGATGTCACCTGAATCAGGTTACAACGGTGGTGATGTTAACCATTTAACTGGCTGGGGTTCTAACCCTAAATTAATGCCATTTGAATCGAACAATTTAGATTTAGGTCTAGAGTGGTACTATGGCGAAGGAAGTTATGCCGCCATTGCTATGTTCACTAAAGACGTTGATGGTTACTTAGATTACGATGAAGTTGATGAAGTTGTTGTTGTGCCAAGCGGCACTTATGACTATAAAATCTCTCGTCCGGTCAATTCAAATCAAGCAGATATTGAAGGTTATGAAATTGCAGTTCAGCATATGTTCACAAGCTTACCTGCACCTTTTGATGGTCTAGGTATTATCGCCAATAAAACCTTTGTCGATAGTAAATCAACGGCTGATGATGGTGAAACATCTTTACCATT
The DNA here is from genome assembly GCF_000378625.1 of Colwellia piezophila ATCC BAA-637. GTDB lineage: Bacteria > Pseudomonadota > Gammaproteobacteria > Enterobacterales > Alteromonadaceae > Colwellia > Colwellia piezophila. The sequence continues at coordinate 219,028 of NZ_KB905162.1, forward strand.
AATTGGTTTAAGCGATTCAGCTAACTTGATATTGTTCTATGAAAAAGATGCGGTGCAACTACGTGTAGCGTGGAACCAACGTGATCGCTTTATGCAATCTAAACCGCAATCTTGGCGCGATGGTCACTATGTTGAGGATTATGCTCAAGTGGATATTAGTGGTAGTTATGACGTAAACGAACACTTAACGGTTTTCTTTGAAGGCATAAATATTACCAATGAACTTTATATCACTACTGCAAAATATGATAATCAGTATTTAGACATAACTGAGACAGGTCCTCGTTACTCGGTTGGTATTCGAGGTTCATTCTAACTAACAGATAAAATTAATTTCACCAAAATATTGAGCGTTAATTCGGCCGTTACCGATTAGCGCTCCTTTTTTCATTATGACGAACAGAAAATTTATATTATGAGCAAGGTACATATTTGGCTTAGAGCTGAAACAAAACCCCACGAGCAACGTACAGCACTTTCTCCCCAAGGCGCTAAAGCATTAATTGATGCTGGCTTTAAAGTGACGGTTGAGTGTTCAACTCAAAATATCTTTCATCAAGATTTATACCAAGCAGTTAATGCTGAATTAGTTGCCCAAGGTAGTTGGGTTGATGCGCCGACAGACGCAATTATTTTGGGATTAAAAGAATTACCTGAAGATAATTTCCCACTAATCCATCAACATATTTACTTCGCTCATGCCTATAAAGAGCAAGCTGGATGGCAGGCTCTATTGTCACGGTTTAAAACCGGAGGCGGAGAACTATTTGATTTAGAATACTTAGTTGATGCACAGCAACGAAGAGTTGCTGCCTTTGGTTATTGGGCCGGTTTTGCTGGCGCAGCATTATCGGTGTTGGCGTGGGTCAATCAGCAACAAAAAATCACGCCTCCATTAGCCGATATTTCATCTTATAAAGATAAACAGCAACTGCTTGATGATATTGAACAAGCGCTTAATCAATTAGCCAGTAAGCCGCAATTATTAGTGATTGGTGCTAAAGGACGTAGTGGTAAAGGTGCGGTTGATTTAGCTAAAGCACTTTCACTGGCAGTACTGGAATGGGACTTAGAGGAAACTAAAAAAGGTGGTCCTTTTGAGGAAGTTATCCACGCAGATATCTTTATTAATTGTGTGTTAATTAATAAAGACCTACCGCCTTTTATTACCAAAAAACTGCTGAGCAAAAAAGAGCGCGAATTATCGGTTATAGTTGATGTAAGTTGTGATCCTTACGGTAGTTACAATCCATTACCCATTTATCAGCAATGTACTACCTTTAAAGCACCTTGTTTACGTATTGAGCATACTAAGGTGCTCGATCTCATCGCTATTGATCACCTGCCTTCACTTTTACCTAAAGAAAGCAGTGAAGACTATGGCGAACAGTTATTAACACATTTATTAACCCTTGATGATAAATCTCAAGGCGTTTGGCCTACAGCACTCGCTCTATTTAAAAGCAAAACTAATACCATTTGAATTAATTAAGGTTACAGCTGTCATTTTGAAATAAGCAATGAGAATAAATGTTCAAGAACAAGGCGCTTTCAATCCCAATAGCTGGCTATTGGGATTGAAAGCAACGAAGTTATTGGGTATTTAGACCATTTAAAAATGATCGCTTACTTAGTTTAATTGGTATATGAATCTATAAAGGAAGAACATGACAAATACAATACATTGGCTAGGAGCAGGGCTATCGTCTGCACCTGGTATTATCGCATTAGCAAACAAAACAACACCACTTATTGTCTGGAATCGTAGCTTGTCGAAAGCTGAACAAGCATTGAAAAATGATAAGGTTCAGATTGATGTACGTGAACTAGATTGGGAGGTATTAACTGAAATCGTAAAACCCGGTGATGTACTGGTTTCTATGTTGCCAGCCACTCTGCATTTAACCGTGGCGCAGTTTTGCTTGAAACATAAAGCTCACTTTGTTTCTAGCAGCTATATAGCAGCAGAAATGGCTGAATTAAATTCACCAGCAAAAGACTTGAACCTATGTTTCGTCAATGAAGTGGGGTTAGATCCAGGCATTGATCATTTATTAGCGCATTTACTGGTTGATAGTTACCAAAATAGTGCGCAATTTTCACCTAAAAACCAACATTACTTCCGCTCTTACTGTGGTGGTTTCCCTAAGGTAGCCAATGATTTTAAATATAAATTTAGCTGGTCACCTTTAGGTGTTTTGAAAGCATTGCGTTCAAAAGCTAAATGGCAAGCAGATGGTATGGTTAAAACGTCAAGTGCGCCATGGGAAGCATTAAGCGAGTATAAAGCACAGTTATCGAATCATTGTGAAACGTTTCAAGCATATCCCAACAGAGACTCATTGCCTTTTATTAAACAATATAATTTTCAAGATGATTGGGATGTGCAAGAGTTTGTCCGTGGCACGTTACGCCTCAATGGTTGGTCGACAGCATGGCAACCATTATTTGACGAAATAGCCACCTTAGAAGGCAGTAGTGGCGAAGAGCGTTTAGTAGAAATTAGTCGCGAGCTTGAGAAAAAATACCTTTATGACAAAGGTGAAGTCGATCGTGTAGTGATGTGTGTCGAGCTAGAAGTTCGCCAAGCAGGCAAAGTGGTTTGGCATCAAAGTTATCATCTTGATAGCCAAGGAAACGCGCAAGGACAAGCAATGGCTCGTTTAGTGTCGTTGCCAGTGAGTTTAGCTATTGAGTCAGTGCTCAATAATGAAATACCTACTGGTGTAAGTGCCGCGCCAGAAGAGCCTGAACGCATTAACCAATGGCTTTCAGCGCTAAGGGCTAATGGCGATTCGATAGGGCATCATAATCATTTAGAGAAATAAACAAAAACGGCGATTAAATTTTATTTAATCGCCGTTTTTATTTCCAGCGACTCAAAATAAACCAAGGATAAACATGATAGAAAAAAAACAAAAACCAACGTTATTTGATGCCTTGCTCCCTATTATACTATTACTTTTTTTACTATTCCTTGCCGTTTACTTTTTTGGCGATGACTCATCATCTGGACCTAACCAAATAGCACTACTGTTGTGCGCTGGTGTGGCAAGCCTTATAGGTTTGAAAAATGGTTATAAACGTCAAGAGATAGAAGAAGGCATCATCAAAGGTATCAGTTTAACCCTAGGAGCCATATTAATTTTATTGGCCGTGGGCTCACTTATCGGTACCTGGTTATTAGCGGGAACTGTGCCAACCATGATTTATTTCGGTTTGCAGATTTTAGACCCACAGTATTTTTATGTCAGTTGTTGTGTGATTTGTGCAGTAGTCGCGCTTTGCATTGGTAGCAGTTGGACAGTGGCAGCTACCATAGGCGTGGCCTTAATGGGGATTTCTTCCGGCATAGGTGCCTCGGGTGCTATTACCGCGGGAGCGATTATTAGTGGCGCCTACTTTGGTGATAAGTTATCGCCGCTCTCTGATACCACCAACCTTGCTCCCGCCATTGCTGGCACGGAATTGTTTGTTCATATTAAAAACATGTTGTGGAGTACAGTACCCAGTTTTGTTATTGCTTTAATCTTATTCTTTTTCTTAGGCCTTAATCCGACTGAACAAACCACTAACAGCCAAGTTGAGCAACTGTTGCTGAGTTTAGAAGCCGAGTTTTTTATTGCTTGGTATTTGCTTTTGCCACTGGCCATTACCTTATTTTTAGCGGTTAAAAAAATCCCTGCTTTTCCTGCGATTGGTATTGGTGCTATTGCCGGCGCTATTATGGCCGTGCTATTTCAACAAGATTTGATTCTCTCATACGCTAATGAAGGGTTGTCGGCAATTGAAGCAAACATCATGGTGGTTTGGCAAGTGATGTACGCTGGCGTTTCACTTAATACCGGCAATAAAGTGATAGATGATTTATTAAGTGGTGGCGGTATGGGCTCAATGCTTAATACTATTTGGTTAATCATTTCTGCCATGACCTTTGGCTCTATCATGGAAAGAGTAGGTCTATTAAAGCGTGTGGTTGAAAGTTTAATGGGGGTCACTAAAAGTGTTGGTTCACTGATAACTACCACTATTGTTACCGCGTTTGGCACCAACTGCATTGCCGCAGACCAATATATTGCGATTGTTATGCCAGGCAGAATGTTTAAAGATGAGTACAAACGTCGAAATTTAGCGCCAGAAAATTTATCTCGTGCTTTAGAAGATGGTGGTACCGTGACCTCGCCACTGATCCCTTGGAATACTTGTGGTGCCTATATGCATTCAGTATTACTGATCAACCCGTTAGAATATGCGGTGTTTTGTTTCTTTAACTGGTTGTCGCCTATTATCGGTATTATTTGTGCTTTTGCGGGCTTTAAAGTGAAATTATTGTTGGTAAAAACTAAAGATAACTTGGTAGATTTACCCGCTTCGGTAAAACAAGTCAGCTAGTCAACACCTTGCAATGTCATAATAGTTTATGACAAGAACATTAAAATAGCTCGTTATTGTCGGTGGTGGTAGTGCAGGGTGGATAACGGCTAGTAGTTTTGCTGCGAGGCATAATAGTCAATCGGAAAATGGCATCAAAGTCACCTTAATTGAATCTCCTGATGTCAATGTCATTGGAGTGGGCCACAACTTTCACTCCGTTTATTGGAGGCCTTTGACAGTAATAGATAAGGTTATAATGATGCCTCTTAACTGAAAAAACACGCTGCTATTGCACCCGTGATGGAACGTAGTGGCAAGAAAATGTGGCCACATTAGCCGGTACAGTTGTCAAAAGTTTTTGAGGCAAACCTTTGTTGAATGGGTTGGTTTTTCGAGAGGTCATTCATGTTGGGAAAAAGCTTATTATGAGTAGCAGAAAAGCAAAGGAAAACCGCATAATAGCATCATTAGCACACTAGCTTTCAAGTGGCTTCGAATTGTATTTAGCTGCCGGAAAAACCATACGCCATATGACCAATCAAAGTATTTAGGTGCACTGAAACGAAGAGGATCGCCACTAATGCAATTGGCATTAAATCGCTAGTTTTTACTTGTTGTCCATCTCAGAGCGTGTTGTTAGGCCTTTTCTGGAGGAGCTTTATCATATTGCGGAACACCTTCAGCTATTACTTCCCAAGATGCTTTTGAACCAACATATATATGTCGACCAAGTTTAATATCTGGATCTCCATTAACGCATCCAAGAGTAATTCCGTGAACTACCCCTTTATAAACACCACTGAGAGTTGAACCGCACTTGTTACAAAATTGGAGACCGAATCCATGATCACCTACATACGATGTAAGTAAGTTTTCTCCTGATACCCAGTGAAAATCTTTAGCCTCAACTACGGCGTAAGCCGATGCTTGTGAGCTAAATGCTTTGCGACAACGAGAACAATGGCATGACCTAGCATCATGAAGTTTACCGTCAATCCGGTATTTTACTTCTCCACAGAAACATTCACCTGTAATTGCCATATTTACTCCTTAGCTATAACGCTGTTTTTTGTCCGAGTTGAAAAACCTTATAGTTGGTTAACTACAAACAGCACCAATATAAAGTATTTCTATGGTTAATTCTTGTTGCATGTTGGCAGCAATATAAAATTCGCTTTGTCCACTAAATACCTCGAAACAAAATTCATCATTTTCAAATATAACTGAGTTACTTCCTGAAATAAATATAGCACCTTCAATGTCTTGGGGGAATTGCCACGTATGACATAAGTCCGTATCGCACACCAAGTTATACAGTACATCAGGGGTTGATTCATACCACCAAACAACTTCTAAAATAGGGTAAGCATCGCCATTAATGTCGACGGTCGAGATAATTAAATCCTGTTCGGTGGGCACAGATTTAGAATCATTATCACAACTAGATAGTAGTAGCACTAAAATAAATATTAACGTCTTCAACTTTATCTCCTTGAAACCACATAAGCCCTTCCAAAGCGGCACGAAATTGTTGGCTAAAATTTCTGAGGAACGAAACACAGTCGATTGTGTTTTATCCTTATTTAACTGCTTGTTATGAAGTACGTAGCAGAGGTGTCACTTCATATTTTTATGACTTTAGGCCTTAGTAAGAAGCCAATAATGCTACCAAAGAGATTCTTGTACATTGCTTCAATCTCTTCTTTACTGATACTGCCGCCAAATATAAGCATCTCAAGTTTTTCTCCAGGTTCTTTCACCATATAACCTGATGGAATAAAACCATTTTTCACATAAAAAGCTTTACGCTTGACCCTTTGCGGGTAGTTTTTTTCTTGCTCATCAAGTTTTTCAATATTCAGTACAATTCTTTTTCCGGAGTGCGTAACTTTCATTGAATCCATTACTTTACTTCCATATCCACCTGATCGTATAGATTCCGATATAGCTAAAAAGTGCACCAATACTATGTCTTTAAACTCAGTGGTATAAATAAGGCCAATCCAAGTATCATCTGCATAAAGAACGTTAAAGCCTACCTTACCTTTTCTTAGTTTAAATCTAAGGACCCACGTGGGAATACGTTGAACGGTGGTAAACGCTTTCTGATACAGATCAATAACCTTCGAGTAGTTATCGTCATTTTTATTTAGCGGACGGAGATTAATAGTCAAATTTAGTACTCATAACGTCACGTTAAGCGGCAAATTGTAGTTGGCTAAAATGTGAAGCGAAGCGGAACTAGCCAACTGTTATTTGTCCACCTCAGGGCGTGTAATTAGGCATTGATTTTATGCCATAGTTCATTGTGATTTTTGCAAAAAATAATTTTGTTATTGTATTCGGTTAAAAAATCTAATATACGAACCATATTATCGTTATCGAATTTTTGATTCCACCAATACATTTCCATAAAAGAGCTTAGTGACTCTTTACGGAATTGACCTAAAATGAATTTTCGCTTAAGGAAACGTTTAAATATTCGCCATTGCCTAAGTAAAACAGGTGGATTAAGAATAACGATAAGGTCAGCATCACGAAAAGAATCTGCCAACCATTTGTAATAAACCCCCTCAATGATCCAGTTTTCTTGAGACAGAACTTGATTTAACTTTTCAGTTCTAGATTCCTCACTAGATCGAACATAAGCATTTTCATTTTGTTCCCAAAATACTTTATCAAGATCATAAGCATTCAAAGTTGTTAATGTTTGAAGTTTGGTAGCACTAAAAGTTTTACCACTACCTGGGCCACCAATGATGTGAATTTTACGATACTGCACGAGTGACTCCATTGATGCCTAATCCTTATTATGGAGGATTCTCAGTACAATCCGCCCCATAATACATATTTAATTCACATTAATATCCCATAGTTTCAACGCTTTATAAACTAAAAACAGTTGTTTTTGTTATAACTTGGATATTACTGATAAGTCGCAGTAATATCCAACAGAGAATTTAATATAATTACTCATAATATCAATGAATTATAAGTACAGTAGATGGGGGTCGGATTGTTAGAACTTATCAGTAACATGACATGACTTATTCATGAGAAAATTTATAGAAAATAATTTATGGTTAATGTTTCCTTTGGCACAGAGAAATCCTAACGGTGACCTGTATTTCATTGGTCATTTGATTACTAGCTAAGACTCACTGTCACCACATTACGGACATTCGCTTTAAGTTACTAACGGCGGCTTAGAGCGGACATAAAGCATCTAAGACTCTGTTTCCCCACTTAAAAACTAAATAAAACTTGATAGTTTACAGCTAAATATGGAGGTGAAATATCTCAAAGATATTGCTAATTTTCGTGGAAAAGTTACCAGAACTTAACTAAACGATAAAGCATCAATTAAACACAATGTTAATTAAAAAAATGTAATAACGTATTAATATTAATACACTTATTATTTTATATTGATAGTACTAATATTGTTAGATGGTTATCTACGATCATATTGATGGTTCATGCACAATAGGAAAAAAAACCGTACCGTTTTACCGGTATACAATTTAGTCAAAATGAAAACATAGTTTAATCTACATGATACTGAACAAGTAAATTCTGCCAATTAGAATTTACTTTTAAAGAACTAATGAATTTATTTATTTTATGTTCTGAATGCTGTGAAATATTCCCCATCAAAACAAATCTATCTTGTGTGTACAAAGAGTTTTTACTCGTATAAAACTTATTAGTATCCAGTGCTAACGACGTTATATAATTCTCATAAATAGGCTTAGCCATCACGGTGAAATCGCCTCTATGAGCTTCAAGCATCTGCAAGCAAAGATTTTTATTATCGCAGGAATATCTTAATATTTTATTTTCTTTAACTAATTTATCGATTACAAAATACTTGTAACCTATTTTACCTAAGAAGGTTAATTTCCCATCTAGCAACTCCGGTCGAAGATCTTCCGCATCAAGTTTTATTTTTTGATGCGAAATAATGTAGGCTTTCTCTTGTAACAATTTTTTTGAGCTAATTAATTTTGAATTTTTATCAAACCAATAAGGATTAGCGAATGGAATAATTATTGGTACTCCTTGAGCAATTAATATTTTAAGGCGCGCTTTTGTTACCTTTATATACTCAATATCTATGTCTAGATCAGCTTTTACCAATAACTCAATGAAGTCTTTGGTTAACCCTCCTGTTTCTATTTGATAAGGGGGGTAAACTAAATAATCTACGGCTAATATTTTCTCTGCACTAGATTGAAAAGAATATAAAATATAATAGATAATAAGAAGAAATTTAATTGAGAAAGACATTAATAAGCAAGTTTAAAAATAAAAAGTATATTTTTTATTATAATCAGAAGTTATTAATTAGCTAGAGGCTAATTTCCATGAAAGTATTCATAAGAGCAAAGTAATCATAATAAGCACCTGTGAATTCCTCATAAAATCATGTTAAGCAGAGGTTACCAGAATGCCCTTTGATTTTTATAAATGCTCAGTGATTATCTTAAACCATATTAATGGTCTGTTCACTTTAGGACAAAACCTTCTATTTCAGCGGTTAGCGAGAAGTTGTCATTACAGTTCACTAAAACCTAACGATTGCTTTGTCGGATGAGTTGCTGTTAGTGAGACTAAGGCTAATATCAGCAATGCGCGGTGATTTCAAATGGTCAGTGCAACACGCTCTATTCTTAGTTAAAAAGAAAGCCGTATTAAACCATTATAATATTTAAGGCATATTACCTTAATATTTTTCTCGTTTGTGTGGCAGGGGTAAGACAACATTGCTGCCATTGGCAGCCTATCTCAGTACGCTAACTTTTACCTCCATTGCCGAAGCTAACATCATCAAATATTTTGGATGGTTACGGTGCTATTTTTGAGTAACTCCAGACATAAATAAAATCACATTAACACCGTTAAATTACATATTTAGTGGGCAGTTTTATTTTCTTCAGCAACTAGTTTTAAATAAATTTCTCGTTGTACTGACGCTCGTCTATTCGATTCTGTAATGATGGTTGGCCAATCAGGATGTTCTCTAAGTTTTTGGTATATTATTCTTTTTTGATAATCATAATGAACAATATAATTTTTTTTCATTGCTTTCATTAGTTCAGAGATAGCTAAGTCAATATCTCCTTCGAGAACCGCAATTTCCATTACTCTTAATCCTATAGGTTGGATAAGATTTTTGTTGTTATAATATTTTGCATCTGCCTCAATCGATAATTTCAAGTTTGCTTTAACTTGCTCCAATAACGCTTTAGCCTTCTTTGTATCGCCGGTTTGTTGGTAGCTATATATTCGTAAGTTACTGGTGTTACTCATATCGGATAATTCAAAATACTTGTTCGCTGCCCTATAGTTTTCAGCATTAACTTCTGCCCTAGCCCTAACCCAATTTCCTCTAGCGTCATCGCCACTAAGAGGAAATACTGCTCTAACCTCTTGTATATATAGCTCATCATTACCTCTATACCAGTATTTAATTGGGTCGGCGATTGTGCCATCAATATAACTTGCCGCTTGCTCACCTAGCCCAATTGTTGCTAAAGAATTTACCGCATTAAACCTTGCGGAAATGTTACCCGTTGAATTTTTTATTTGTCTTTCAAAGGCAATAATTGCTTCTGCATATTTACCTTCGATAAGCCTGAACATTCCTAATACAGAGTAAGGAAAACTATGAGAATCGTTGACGGTTAACATGTATTGGTAAATAGCTTTAGCTTCATCAATTCGTCCGTAAAACATAAGCTCTTCGGCATAGGTTTTATTGACAACCATAGACATAGGACTGAGCTGCACCGCTTTTTTGTATAATGCCAACCGCCGTATGGGTTGGTCCTCTAATAGTTGCCCATACCAAGTATAAACATCTGCATAATTGGGATTTAATTCGATGGCTTTCTTGTAATGAATAATAGCCTTATCCCAATTAAAGCTACCAGTTTCAATCAACCCCATGATGGCATGTACTTCAGGTAACTTAGCGTTAAGCTGTAAAGCCATTTCAATAGCAGACCTTGCTCTATTTGCGGATTCTTGCCTTGGAAGATTTCCGTAAGTATCTTCACCGAGAAAATGAATAGCCCAAGCTTTTCCCATCCAACCTTGTGCGTATTCAGGAGCAAGCTCTACCGATTTCTCAAAGTGTGCAAGCGCTTTTTCAATGTCAGCCTTATTGCGATTTTCGATATAAAACCGGCCTTTTAAATATTCATTATGAGCGTTAAGATTAATATTACTCATGTCTCTTACGGCGACTTTTGTATCTAGGCCCAGTTTAGCTTTTAGGGCAGTGACAATGGCAGCCGATATTTCATCTTGAATGGCAAAAATGTCGGTTAACTCTCTATCATACGTTTCAGACCATAGGTGTTTGTCACTGCTTGCTTCAATTAATTGTGCCGTGATACGTATTCGGTTTCCAGATTTTCTAACACTACCTTCAAGAATGTTTTTCACACCCAATTTAGCAGCAACTTCAGCAATATTTATCTTAGTATTCTTATAGAAAAAGGCTGATGAACGTGAAGTAACATGTAGGTTAGGTACCTTTGCCAAAACATTGAGTATTTCTTCAGATATACCATCTGAGAAGTATTCCTGTTCTTTGTCGGAGGACATATTCACAAAAGGTAATACGGCAATAGATGAACCTTGGGGTTTATTAGTGATACTTTGAGGGATATCAGTGATAACTACATTTTCTGAAGATGAGGTAAAGCGACTTTCATAGATAAAATAACCAGCAACAAGTACAAGTAAGCCTATGATAATGAAATCCAGTTTACGACCGGTATGAGCAGTTACCGAATCTTCAGGGAGAATTTCAGACTCTCGTTTAACACCATTGGGAGTCAATTCAAATTGCCAAGAAAAAAATAATGCGAACGGAAAACCAAAAGCACCAAATAAAAATACTGCGGTATTAATCCATTCAGGTAAATGAAGTGCAGGAACTGCTACAGATGAAACTTGTATTACCACCCAAGCTAGCACAAGGTATGCAACTCCCACTTTGTAGACGTTACGCCGTTTGAGTTCTTTGAATAGCGAGCTAGACAAGAATAATCCTTCTTGTTGGTTGTTATTTATCCTATATAACCAACCTAGTACTTTACTGTTTAAATATCAAATGAAAAAGGCGTTGATGCCGCAAGCGATTAAACTGTAAAACAACGATTCAACCACTGATGGTAATCAGGGCTAAAGCTGACCTTATAAAAAGTAAGTCACTTATTTCCCCTTAACGCACTTTGAAGTCATCCCAATGTAAGCTCCTGATGGGCGGCAAGGGTAGCTGACATCTCAGGTTATTGACTTTCAGACTGCTAGAGCTGGGTCAGTTTGCTTTTCTAACGGCAACTGATCCGAAAAAAATTGCCGTTAGTAACACAAAAGTTAATATATCTTATGGTAAGGATAGAGGTGATTTTCACATCTAAGCCTATTTATATGTGATTACTCAGCTTTTTAGATTAACTTTATATTCTTGAATTATCTTTATTTTTAATTAAAAATCAGCCATTTGCAAAGCCTAATCATTCTAGAAAAAATGTCGAAATAAATAGGATCTCACACATGTGAATTTTCTGATAAAGAACTAGAAAAGACAAGCGAGATTGAAATACCAGCATAAAAAATAAAGTAATGAGCACTTTGAATTATAAATACTACTGACGGCTTTGCAGCAAAACAGATTAAAGCCTACATAATGTAATCTTAAATTTATGAGGGTATTAGTTGGCTTAAGTCGCTTGGTATACTACCTTTTACCTTATCAAATCAATATATTGATATTTAAGTGACTGAGTAGCGTAAAAATAATTATTGTAGATTTTCTTTGTGGTTTACTTATTGGTTACACCGCTGATAAAAGAACCATCAACCTATATTTCTCACCTCTGATAATGTATATGATATGAAAGATGGTTATTTTGATTACGAATTGAAGTTAATTAGCATAGAGATAACCTGTTAAATAAACTATTGTTATTAATGTTTTACCTTTATTTATGACACTCCCACAGTTGCAACCGCTTTAATATTTATGAGATATAGTTCATTGTTTTTTAATCGTTTTATGTATTTTGTTCTTTTGTTTGTTGGAATGATCATTCCCGCTGAAAGTAATGAACGCCCTTCAGAACTTATTAATGAATACTCTGTAGAGTTGCTAACAGCGGAAGATGGTTTTGTTTCATCTGAGATTTATTCAATTATTCAGGATAATCAAGGCTTACTTTGGTTTGGCACCGGTGAAAATGGCCTTATGCGTTATGATGGCCGAAAAGTAACTCTCTTTGAATTTGATAGTAGCAGTCCAAAGGGTTTATCACATAACGATGCCGGAAACCTCATGTTAGATCGTAATGGAAGGATTTGGATTGGCACTTGGGGCGGAGGTGTTAATCTTTATCAGCCAAAAACAGGGAACTTTCAACATTTCATTAATGAGCCTCTGCGCAGTGATTCTATCGCCTCTAACCGAATACAATCTTTATTTCATGACCAAGAAGGCTCTATTTGGTTAGGCTCATATGACCAGGGTTTAAGCCGGTATCTTGGCAATAATAGCTTTGAGCGTATCAAGAAAACTGATGATGGTGAACCTAGTTTATCTCATAATAGAATATGGGACATTGAAGACAACGATGGCGATAGTCTTTGGCTTGCAACTAGCTTTGGTTTAAATTTATATGATAAGAATAAACAAAGCTTTACTCATTTTTTTCCTGATCCAAGCAATCCCACTCCTACGGGAGCAAACGAAATCAGAAGTATTTTAAAAACTTCCAAAGATAAACTTTATGTCGGTACACAAAAAGGTCCATTTAGTTTTAATAAGGAAAATGGTCTTTTTACACCATTGAAAACCCTTGATGATGAATTTTTAGGCCAAGTGAACTCTATGATTGAGGATCAAGAAGGCTACGTTTGGTTTGTCTCCAGCAAAGGTTTGTTTAGACAATCCAACTCAGATGATCACATTGAAAAGTTTATACTTGAGCATAACCACGGCTTGAGAATAATTTTTGAAGATAGCTCAAGAACAATATGGGTTACCAGTGAAACTCACGGTATATATAAGATAGTGCCGAATCGTAAATTTAAGTCTATTAATAGTGCTGAATTGATGGCTCCAAATGCTATAACAGCTGATGCTAATGGTGATTTGTTAATTATATCTGCATCGTCGAAATTGTATAAGTGGCACGTATCATCACACCAGCTAGAAACATTATCTGGCCCCATTTTTAGCAAAGAAAATGGTTATGAGGGAAATCGTTTTATCGAAAGGCCTATTATATTTCTTGATGGAAATGATAGTTTATGGATTGCACAAGATGATGGCTTAGCCCAATTTAACTTGAAATCTAAGCAAATTGATTTTTTTAAATATCCTAAATCAGATCCAAATCATCGTGAGTTTAGAGAATTACGAGCGCTTAATATTGATCAATATGGAAACCTTTGGATTGGTACTTATAAGAATGGAATATACCGTTATGACCCTTTGGTTAAAACTTTTAGTCACTTAGATGATTCTTTGGGTTTATCTCACCCAGAAGTCATGGAAATATTTAAAGATAGTCAGCAAAACATTTGGGTTGGTACCGGAAATGGTTTGAATCTTTGGGATGATATCAATCAACGATTTATTTCATTTAAAAGCGATAATAAAGCTGATCGCTTATTGGGAAAAATAATTCAGGATGTGCATCAATCTCGAGATGGAAAGATTTGGGTTGCCACTCAAAAAGGACTCAATTTATATCTTCCAGAAACTAAAAGTTTTAAACATTTTGGCAGAAAAAATGGCTTACCTACTTCTTTGATACGTGGGATTGAAGACGATAAGTTGGGTAATTTATGGCTGACGACAAATAAGGGTATTTCAAAATTAAACCCATTATCAGGAGAGGTTACTAATTTTGACAGCTATGATGGCTTGTTAGGCTTAAATTATTATAGCAATGCCCTGGTAAGAGCTGGCAATGAAACTATCTTCACCAGTAGTCAAAGAGGCGTTGAGTATTTTAATACCTCAAATATAGAAACAAATAATAGCGTGTTCAATGTGATTTTATCGGGATTTAATAAGATGGGGCAGCCAGTAAAGCTTGAAAAGCCTTATTCTTATGTAACGGATATCCAGTTATCTTATCTCGACTACTTTTTTTCTTTTGAATTCTCTGCCTTAGATTTTATTTCTCCTCGTAAGAATCAATATGCTTATAAGTTAGAAGGGTATGATGATAATTGGATTTATATCGGTAATCAAAATATAGTTTCTTTTACTAACCTCGATGGTGGCTCATATAAATTCTTGGTGAAGGCGACTAACAGTAATGGAGAGTGGGGAAAGCAATTACTGTCAATTAATTTGACTGTATCACCGCCACCGTGGCAAACATGGTGGGCATATAGCCTATATATGCTCGTAACGGCAGTTATCATATTCGCCTTTATTCTATTTAGAACACGTTTACAACAAACAGAAATAGTTAGGCAAAAACAATTTGTTTTGACACTTGAAGAACAAGTTGCGGAAAAAACAGCTTCATTAAATACCCAAGCGAGGGACTTACTTGATGCAAATAAGCAATTGGAAGTGCTTACCTATCAAGATGGATTGACGGGGTTATATAACCGTCGTTATTTTGATAAAAACCTATCAATAGAACTCGACAGACACTATCGTCACAAGCAACCATTGTCGCTAATTCTCAGTGATATTGACCACTTTAAATTATTTAACGATTTTTATGGTCATCAGCCAGGTGATAAATGTCTTAAGCGAGTCGCTCAATGTCTGTGTACCAGTGCCGGTAGAATTACCGATGCAAACTGTCGTTATGGTGGCGAGGAGTTCGCTATTATCTTACCAAATACAACAATAGAACAATCGACTCTTGTTGCTGAGCGCTTATGTTTGGCCATCGAAAATTTAAAAATCCCTCATGAAAAATCGGTGACTAGCGCATTTGTAACCTTGACTCTAGGGGTTGTGACTATTCCACCAGGGCAAAAAGCATCCGTTGATTCAATTGTATTGAGTGCAGATAAGGCATTATATCTTGGTAAATCAAATGGCAGAAATAGGGTCACACGTGCTGATTAGCTGATATATCACTTAAGTCACTAGTCGTTCCTGCCTAGCGGAGAGCACCTTACATTCAAAAAAAAACATCGATTAAAATTTCAGGGTTTCAGGATTCAGCTTTTCGGAATTTCAGCAGTACACATTGACATCGAACGTTGACAGAAAATCTACATTCAAGGTACAAGAACAGGCTCTACTGATTATAAATCAGATGCTCTATTGCATAAATCCTTCAACGAGCGCTAACTTGAGCTTGCCAATGTTGATGCTAGTGTGGCCATTACCAATTAGTTCTGCAGGTTTTAGAGTCAAATAAAAAAGCCTCTACATTTCTGCTGAGGCTTATTGTCTTTCAACGAAGGAATGGCAACGACTGCCGGAGTCGAAATGACTACCAAGTAATTACAAGGTAACAACTTGGTATAGCTCAAACCATTATTTATGCGGCTTAACTATGGGAGTAATATTAAAATATAATAATACTCCGCTGAGCTTTTAACCTCTTAATAAAGACAGTGTAATTTAAATATCGAATTTGATACCTTGAGCTAACGGTAACTCAGTAGAGTAGTTGATGGTATTGGTTTGACGGCGCATATAAGATTTCCATGCGTCTGAGCCTGATTCACGTCCGCCACCTGTTTCTTTCTCGCCACCAAATGCGCCACCGATTTCAGCGCCTGAAGTACCAATGTTGACGTTGGCAATGCCACAATCTGAGCCCCAGTGAGATAAGAAGTTTTCAGCTTCACGTAAGCTGTCGGTAAAGATAGCTGAGGATAAACCTTGCACTACCTCATTTTGCACCGCAATAGCGTCATGGACATCACCAGAGTACTTGATTAAATATAAAATTGGCGCAAATGTTTCGTGTTGTACCATATCGAAATCATTTTCCGCTTCAACAATGGCCGGTGACACATAACAACCCGACTCATAACCTTCGCCTGATAAGACCTCACCACCACAAAGCAAGTTACCCCCTTCAGCTTGTACTTTAGTTAAGGCTTCACTAAACATTTCTACCGCTTGTTTATCAATTAACGGTCCTACATGGTTATTCTCATCCATTGGAGTACCAATTTTCAAACCTTGATAAGCTTTTACCAAAATGTCTTTGACTTGCTCATAAATACTTTCATGAATTATAACGCGGCGAGTTGAAGTACAACGCTGACCGGCGGTACCAACGGCGCCAAAAACGGTACCAGGAATGGCAATTTTAAAGTCAGCTTGTGGCGTTAAGATGATGGCATTGTTGCCACCTAATTCAAGAATTGATTTACCAAATCTTGCTGCCACACTCGTACCGGCATGACGGCCAACACGCGTTGAACCGGTAACCGACATTAATGGAATGCGTTTATCATGCAACATGCCTTCACCTAGCACATTGCCTTCACCAATCACTAAAGAGAAAATACCTTCAGGTAAGTCATTTTCTGCTAACACGTCTTTGATAATATTTTGACAGGCGATAGCGGTTAAGGGGGTTTTTTCTGAGGGTTTCCAAACCGTAACATTGCCACAAATTGCAGCAATCATGGCATTCCAAGCCCAAACAGCAACAGGGAAGTTAAAAGCTGAAATAACACCGACGATACCTAATGGATGATATTGGTCGTACATTCTGTGTAAAGGGCGCTCAGAATGCAGCGTTGAGCCATCTAATTGACGAGATAAGCCCACAGCAAAGTCACAGATGTCGATCATCTCTTGTACTTCACCCAAACCTTCTTGCAATGACTTCCCCATTTCATAAGCAACCAACTCACCTAGTGGTTGTTTAAAGTCGCGTAATTTATTACCTATTTGACGGACAATATCGCCACGGTTAGGCGCAGGGACGGTACGCCAGGATTTAAAGGCGGTTTGTGCCGTAGTAATAACGTGTTCATAATCTTCATTTGAACACTGATATACGCTAGCGATAGCTTTGCCATCGGCAGGGGAGTAGATATCAAACTGACCGTTGTTGTCAGTATTCATCCATTTTAGGCCTGTTGATGCGCCGTAGTTTTGGGCATTAATGCCTAATGTTTTTAAAAAATTCATAGTAACCTTGTGATATCTGATATGTTCATTATTAATATTTAATGGCTAGCGCATGTTCAGCTAGCCATTTGTTAGTTTGATTTTTATTCTGCTTCTGTACTAGCTCTGCGCTAGCTCAGTTAATCCTAAAGCAAGCACCTTAATAAAGGTATCAGCGTCGGCTTGGCTAAAGGCCAATGGCGGTTTGATTTTTAAGATGTTGTAAAAAGCGCCTTCGGTACTAAGCAAGATATGATGTTGTTTGAAAAACTCTACTAACCAAGCGGTTTTATCCGTGGCTGGTTGTTTTGTTTGTCGGTCTTCTACCAACTCAACGCCAATAAATAAACCTTTGCCGCGTACATCACCAATAAGAGTAAATTGTTGTTGCAGCTCTGTTAATTTTTCTTGGAAGTATTGCCCTGTGGTTAAGGCATGTTTTTGTAATTGTTCTTCTTCAATAACATCGAGTACTGCCATACCAATGGCACAAGAAACCGGGTTACCACCAAAGGTATTGAAGTATTCCATGCCAGTAACAAAGGCATCGGCAATCGCTTGGGTGGTAATCACGGCGGCCATGGGGTGACCATTACCAATAGGTTTGCCTAAGGTGACAATATCAGGCACCACGCCTTGAGTTTCAAAGGCCCACATATGAGAGCCAACACGACCAAAGCCGACTTGTACTTCATCGGCAATACAGACACCGCCAGCAGCGCGCACGTGCTGATAAACGTTGGTTAAGTAACCATCGGGCATGATGATCTGGCCAGCAACGCCTTGGAGCGATTCACAAATAAAGGCACTGGGTTTTTTACCAATACTGTCTAGCTGTGCCAGGGTTTCTTTAACACTATTGGCATACGCATTAGCCGTTTCAGGGCTATTACCTAAGAACTCACCGCGATAAGGATCAGGTAGCGTTACCTTATGCACATAAGGTTGTGCACCTTCACCACCAGGGCCATCAAATTTATAAGGGCTGGCTTCTATGCAGGCATTGGTATTGCCGTGATAAGCACCATCAACGACTAATAATTCGGTGCCTTTGGTGTAACAACGCGCTAAGCGAAAAGCTAATTCATTGGCTTCACTGCCTGAATTTACCAGCATACATACTGATAATTCTTCGGGCATGGTAGCAAGCAGTTTATCGGCATAATTAATGATGTTGTCATGCAAATAACGAGTGTTGGTATTGAGCTTAGCCATTTGCGCTTGAGCGGCAGCAACAACTTTAGGATGACAATGGCCAACATGACAAACATTGTTAACCATATCTAGATACGGTGTGCCTTGCTCGTTGAACAAATAGGCACCTTGGCCACGGACCATCTTTAAGGGCTCTTGGTAGCTTAAACTTAATGTTTTACCTAAGTGTTTCTTACGATAATTGATAATGTCTGCAGGTAGTTTTCCGCTATCAATAGGCAGTTGACACGCTTGTCGTAATTGACACAATACCGCATAAGGATTTAACGCGCTGAACTGCTCCAGTAATTGCCAAGCAGGTTTTACTGATACCAATAAATAATCATTATCGGGTTGTTGTTTTATTGCTAAAGCCGAATTACAAACAGTGGTACACAAACGTAAGGCAACTAAAGAATAGAGTACTTCTAATTCAATATCTTGTAATGGCTTAACCTGGTGGTAACCCGCAACTATGGCGGTGAATGCGCTAAGCGTATTTTGTTGAACACTTTTTTCGCCCATCAAGGCATAAGCACAAGCAATGGCCAGTTCGTTAATGATATGACTATGTACCATATCGCCAAAATCAATCAGCCCGGTTATTTTTTGCGGTGCACTGATATTATCGACTAACAAATTATAATCATTGGCATCGTTGTGAATAATGCCTTGTGGTAATTGGGACAAAACTGGCATGGTTTGAGTCTGATAAATCGACAAGAAATTATCAACAATACTGACCTGTTGTTTGTTGAGTAAATGCTTTTTACTCATACAATTACGATAACCTTGGGCTAAATCCCAATCAAGATAACGATAGGCGCCGGGGTGTTTAAAATCAGCTAAGGCAAGATCGAGATTGCCAATAAATTGCCCTAAGTCAGACCAAAGGGCAGGGTTATGACTCAGACTATCTGCATCGGCATAAAACGGTCCTGGCAGGAAGGTTAAAACACGTAAACAAAAAGCTTCTTGCTGTGCATTAGTAATCGTGGTGATAGCTTCGCCCTGTTGATTACTAACTGCATGAGGCACCGCACACTCTTTCTCCGTTAAATGTCTCATGGCGGAATTTTGCATTGCCAGTTCAAGTTTTGACTCCGCTGAATTAGCAATTTTTACAATGTATTGCTCATCATCAGCCGTAGTCAGTAATAAATTTTGATCGCAATAACCAGGAAGACTTTTTAACTGCCCTGACAGCTGGTATTGCTGAGTGAGTAATTGAATAATTTCAATATCAGAAAACTTAGGTGTTACATCTTTAGTCATTGTTGCCTCTTTAAAGTTTAACCTGTGCTGTTCCCACAGGTTATGCCTAATTTACTTTGCTAATTAATTAATGCTTACTTTGCTATTTAATCAATGCTTACTTGGCTTTTACACTGCGCGCCAGTTCAGCGGTACTTACTGCTTTACTCGAAGCTTTATCGCTAGAAGGAACAGCACTAAAAGGCACTAAGGTAAAACCGTACTGGTAACTTTTTGCTGGGATAGTATATTGGGCATGTACTAAACGACCCCATGATGTATCGCCACCAACACCCATTTGTTTGTGATCGATATTAACGGTCACTAAATCTCTCATTGGCACTTCCGCACCACGTTTAGTGGTAACAGGAACTAGGCCTGACGCTGAGGCTGAGCCATCTTTACCGACGATAAAATCTATATCGCTTTGCTTGTAAGGCCAAGCGCTAGCATTAAGTACTTGGTCACCTACCGCTAATAATCCGGCGCCTTGGCTATTTTTCAAGGCAAGCCAACGCACATCGGTTTTGTTGGCATTTTCTTGTGGACGCACATAATGGTGAATTTGATCTTTAACTAAACTTTTGTATAAAGATATTTGGGCCGAAGTCTTTCTATCCGCATAGTTTTCGTGTGGTCCTCGACCAAACCAAGACATTTGTTGGAATTCACCGGGCATGGTTAATTGCATGCCTAAGCGTGGCAAGTTAGGCAAAGTCTGACCCGAATCAATGGTTAAATTACTTTGCACATGAATTTGACCATTATCATTAATGATATATTCAACGTGATAATTACCTTTAAAATCGGCACTGGTATAGTGAGTGATGACTTCAAAACCACTTACTACTTTTTTACTTTTGAAAGAAGTTAACACCAGATTGTCACTGGCGTTCTGCCAAATCGCCGCCCAGTTTTGCATGCCATTACCTAAATCATTATCCGTTGGCGCTCGCCAGAAGTTAGCTTTTAATGGTGCGTTAAGTAAGTGATTACCATTATGGCTGTATTGAGTTAACCAACCGGTATTTTTATCGAAGGTGACCTGGGTGTTCTCACTGTTAATTTTCAAGCTGCTGTTATTATCTTGCTTAACAATCATCTTAGCGTCATTTGCTACTGCTTTTTTACTAACAAGTTTTACCGGTAATTTAAACTGCTCAAAGGCTAATTCGTGTCCAGTTGCTAATAGTGCTTGAGGCTCACGTACTACCGCAGTTAAGGTAATAAAATATTCTTTATTATCACTGCTTGGTAATGTGGGTATTGATACGTTAATGGCCGCTTTTTTACCAGGTTTTACTGGCGGCATAGATTGATGACCTTGCGCGAATAACTCGCCATCAGCTTCCACTTTCCACTGTAAATCGTATTGCGCTAAATCGATAAAATCATAGCGGTTTTCAATACTGTAGCTGCCTTTATTAATATCTAACGCAGCAAAACGAATGGCTTGATACACTTTTTTTACTTCAAAAGCATGCGGATTTGGTTTGCGATCAGGGCTCATTAAACCGTTGTTTAAAAAGTTACCATCGCTGGCTAAATTTGGATGAAAATCTTTACCATAGGCCCAGTACTTAACACCGTTTTCATTGGTGTATTCCAGTGATTGATCAACCCAATCCCAAATAAAGCCACCTTGCAGTACATCGTACTTTTCAATTACTTGCCAATAATCTTTTAAATTACCAACAGAGTTACCCATGGCGTGGGCGTATTCAATCATGATTGCTGGGCGGCTAGGATCAGACTCGGCATATTTGATCAAACGCTCAATTGACGGATACATAGGAGCAAACACATCGGTATAATGCTCTTCTCCTGCAGGCTCATACTGCACTAGTCGACTGTTATCATTTTCTTTTAACCACTTATATGTGGCTTCAAAAATTTTACCCTCGCCAGCTTCATTACCTAATGACCAGATAATAATAGAAGGATGATTTTTATCTCGCTCAAACATACGTTGGGTACGATCTAAATGAGCAGCTAACCAGCTCATTTCATTACCTAATTGCGTTTTTTTATCAATGGCTAACGGGTGAGACTCAATATTTGCTTCATCGATGACATATAAACCGTATTTATCAGTTAACTCATACCAGTAAGGATCATTAGGATAATGGCTAGAACGTACCGCGTTGATATTAAATTCTTTCATCAATTTAATATCTTTTTCCATCGACGCTTTGCTGACCACATGACCGTGCTGTGGGTCTGTTTCGTGGCGGTCGACACCGCGAATAGTAATTGTTTTGCCGTTAATAGTCAGTTGACTGTTCACTACGGCTAAATGTCTAAAACCAATATCATCACGCACTGATTCAATGATCTTACCTTTGGCATCTTTTAAATTAACCAGTAAGGTGTATAAGTTGGGAGTTTCGGCAGACCATAACGCCGGTTGGTTGATGTTACCACCGAGTGATATTTCAACGGTACCTTTGGCTGATAGCTTAATATTACTGTGCTTGCTTAGTAGCACCTTCATATTGCTACGAGGGTCTAACAATTGTACTTCTATTTGTTGATTAGCATTTTTGTGATCATAGTTCTTCAAGCTAATATCAACGGTTAAGGTCCCTTGAGTAAAGTTTTTATTTAACGTTGGCTTAGCATGAAAATCGAAAATATGTTGTTTAGGGGTAGCATAAAGGTAAACATCACGCTCGATCCCTGATATACGCAACATATCTTGGCTTTCTAGATAACTGGCATCAGTCCAGCGACGAATTTGAAAGGCCAGTAAATTTTCATCATCTTGTAGATATTTGCTTATATCAAACTCTGCCGGCGTTTTAGAACCTTGGCTAAAGCCTACTTTTTCGCCATTTAACCAAACATCTAACGATGATTTAGCGGCGCCGACATGCAGGAAAACTTGTTTGTCTTGCCATGATTTAGGCAGGCTAAAGGGTTTTCGGTAAGATCCTATCGGATTGTAATCTTTTGGGACATCAGGCCATGTGGTGGTAAAAGGGAAACGCTCATCTAAATAAATAGGGTAACCAAAACCTTCTATTTCCCAGTTACCGGGAACGGGGATTTGTGACCATTTTTCATCATCGAAATTTACTGTTTGAAAATCTTTTGGTTTGTTTTTAGGCGAACGTTGCCAGTCAAATTTCCACAAACCATTAAGTAGCAAAAAGTTATCATTTTGTTCTTTGTCATTAATAAGTGCTGCATCACGAGATAGAAATGGAAAAAGCGTCGCATGTGGCGCTTCTTTATTAATGGCAAATACTTGATTGTCTTCCCAAGGCGCCCTTTTTTGCGTTTTGGCATCGGTATAAGGAGATAACAGTAGCGCTATGGCAATATTAAGTGGCAGTAATAACTTTATCATAAAGCAAATATCTAAATCGTGGATACAATAGTATTTATAATACAAATAAAGTTGGCAGAAGCAAGTTTTTTTTACTTAAACGCGCAAAGTTTAGATTTTTAACTATTAAGTACTAGAAAAAAGTATATGAATAATGGCAATGTTATGTGCTCATTAAAATTAACTTATCATAGTAAATTCAAGTCATTTGTCATACAAATGTAAATGAATTATAATCGGTTATTAGCGTTAAAAAAAACAGGGTAAAACAGTCATATGGAATCATCACATCGTAATTTGGCCCATCAGGTAGTACATGAGCTGGGCAAAAAAATCCTGCAAGGAACGTATAAAGTTGGTGATAGCCTGCCTTCTGAGGCTGATTTATGTACTGAATTTAACATTAGTCGAACGGCAACCAGAGAAGCGGTTAAAATGTTATCGGCAAAAGGTTTGATTAGCTCTAGACCAAGACAGGGCATCAAAGTCGTTGAGTCAAAACATTGGAACTTATTTGATGTCGATGTACTTAACTGGATCCTTATAGGAAAGCCTGACTTATATCTATTAAGACATTTTTTACAACTGCGTTTGGCCATTGAGCCTGAAGCTGCATTTTTAGCGGCACAATATAAGCAGGATAGTGATTTAGTGGCTATTGAGAATGCTTTAGTGCGGATGAAAGATGCAACTAATGGTCAGGATGATACTCATGAAGCTGATATTGAATTTCATCAAAGTATCTTGTCAGCGAGTAATAATCCTTTCTTTATTCAGTTAACAAACTTTATCACTACGGCATTAAAAGTGAATATTCGTTTTACTAATCGCATGATTCCAGTGACCTTAGCTGAGTATCAAGCTCACGTTGATATATTTGAGCACATTAAAAATAGTGAACCACAAGCAGCCTTCGATTCAGCCATGGTAACCCAAAAAGCAACCTTGGAAATAGTGAACAAACAAATTGAGGCGTTAGAGAATAAGAAGGTTTAATATTTTCAAAGTAACATTTAATATTAATAGATTGAATTTCTAACCCATAATCATAGTCTATTTATAGTACTCAACATTGATAGTTCGGTGTATTTTAAAGCAGAGCCGTGTACTGGTAGCTGGCAATTGGTAGCAGAGCCAATGCAGATAGGCGAGATAATAGCTTGTTGAGTAATTTTCTTACCCTGAGCTGAGGTTAACTAACTAAAGATTTAATTTCTAAAACCAGTTGGCGCTCGTTTAACCAGCCGAGCAATGTGTTTATAGTTATTATCTTGTTTTTTTTCTAATTTTTTGGCTGTTAATTTAAGTCTTTCAGTAGTTCTTTTGACCAAGCACCACAAGCAATAACACAATGATCAAAAGTTAAGTTTTCTTGCTGCGTTTTCACAGAAACGCCAGAATCACTCTGAGCTACTTGTGTGACTGCGCTTTGCTGGAAAGTCATACTTTTGCTTAGGCTTCCCTAAAGGCGTTTATAATTCCAGCTGAATCCTGCATCTTCAAGTGGAACGGGTATAACGCTACCTGGTCAAATGTTTAGAAGAACTCAGTCAACCCGAGCCTGAGATAGAACCATTGCTACCTTGGGATCTAAAAACTCGGTGCCAATCCGAAGACGGACACAAAAAGCTCCGTAAAAACGGAGCTTTCTCTTTTTGAATATTTGAAAGGATCAGTCTATTAAATCCAGAAGTTCAAGTCTTTCTTTTGCTAGACTATATCTTGCGCGGACATCATCAATTTGCTGTTGAGTTAATTTCTTACCAAAGGTACGAAGCCCTCCAGCAGCATCATTATGATGAATTCCCATAGCAAACTTAAGATATTCCATAAGCAGCGGCTGAGCATCAAGATATGATATGGAATTCATAGCCTGAGAGATTTTGTTTGCCTCAGCCCATTCTCCTTTTAAAACATACTCCTGCATAGTAACACTAGCTTTTGGGAAGATAGTACCTACACCGGTAATCCCACCGCATGCTCCAGCAAGTCCTGCATGTACAGTTACAGTGTCAACACCTGCCAAAATTTTTAAATCTTTGTTCTCTAACATCAACGTTTCAATAGTTGAAACATCTGTAGTCGATATTTTAAGAGCAGTTACTTCAGGTAGAGCAGCAAGTCTTCTAAGAATATCAGTTGAGAGCGCATGATAGCCAGCTGCATCAGGGTTGTTATAAGGCATAATTGTTACGCCTGCCTCTTTTGCTGTTGCTACAGCAAGCTCATAGTACGCATACATTTCTTCATCAGAGGGAACCGCCTTAGTTTTTGGCGGCATGACCATAACGGTATCCACTCCAACCGTTGCGAGTCCTTCAATGATTTTGGCAAGCTCTTCCTTAGTTTCTGCCGCAGCTCCACTGATCAACGGGACATTGTATTCTTTAGCAACCTCAGAAAGGCATTTAAGTAAAGAAAGACGCTGTTCGGTGCTCAGGTAGCTATTCTCACCCAGAGTACCAGAAGCGACAAGTCCGCCCATTCTGCTTCCGCCCTTTCCCTGAGCTTTTAAAACAGATGCGGCCTGTTTTTGTGTTGCTTCAAAGTCAATTTCAAGGGCACCGGATTCTGACTCTTTTAGCCATGTAAACACGGCCGGCATAACTGTATATCGCCAATCTGTACTATTTGTTTCCATCATATTTCCTGTTGTTCAAAAATTACACCAAATAATTGTATCACACACTACATATGGTATACAATATACAATACGGATCAGGTAAATTATATCAGTTAAATTACCTTCGGCAAAGCCGGAGGCTTATTGGGTTACGCCCTCAAAGGGCTTAAGTTAACGCTCAAAGCGTATTACATGCCAAATTTCAGTTGATACCCCTCTTCGATAATGACACCTTTACGTTTAGCTAATTCATGAAAAGTTTCACCTAAATTTTTTCTTATCGCACCATAAATCAATTTTTGCTGTTCAATTTTTACTGTCGCAGTTGCCTGAGTTAATGCTAGTTAAAGCGACTAATACAAAAAGGACTAACGTCAATTTCTGTCGTTTTCTTCG
This sequence comes from Colwellia piezophila ATCC BAA-637, assembly GCF_000378625.1. Classification (GTDB taxonomy): domain Bacteria; phylum Pseudomonadota; class Gammaproteobacteria; order Enterobacterales; family Alteromonadaceae; genus Colwellia; species Colwellia piezophila. The sequence continues at coordinate 245,332 of NZ_KB905162.1, forward strand.
TGACTAATTGACCAATTAATTTGCCGGTAATCGCTCCTTGGGTTAGACCTAAGTGCTGATGGCCAAGAGCAAAAAATATTTTATCGTGATTTGGCGCTTGGCAAATAACAGGTAAAGAGTCAGGTAATGACGGGCGACAACCCATCCAAGCTTCTTGCTCAGATTTTTGTTCGGCTTCCTGTTCAGGAAGCGTTTTTAGAATAAAAGCGGCATTAGCTTTTAACATTTCTGCGCGCTTATAATTGGGTCGTGCTTTAAGACCAGCATACTCCACTGTGCCCGCAAGTCTTAAGGTGTTAGCCATTGGGGTAATGATAAAGCGACGTTCAGCAGAAGCTACAGGGCGAGATAATAGGGCAGACTCTTGTTCATTTATAGGTAAACTCAAGCTATAACCGCGTTCGGCTTCAATAGGTAAATGATAGCTTAAGCCTTTTAACAATTCTTTTGACCAAGCACCACAAGCAACTACACAATGATCAACGGTTAACCTACCCAGATCTGTCAGCACGGTAACTCCAGTCTCTGCTTGAGTTATTTCAGTAACGGCACTTTGCTGGAAAGTCATGCCTTTACTTTTGGCAAATTCGCTTAGGGCAACACTCAATGCTAGCGGGTCAATAGTGTGGGCTACATCGGTAAAGAATAACGAGTAATTAATATTGTCGTGTAAGTTTGGCTCAAGCTTAATCGTTTCAGCTCTATCTAATAGTTTTACCGCCACACCTTCATTTTTATAATGCTGATACATGGCATCAACTTTATTGTAATTGGTTGTCTCAAAAACTAGCAATGAACCTTGCAAGGTGATGAGGTGCTCCATATTTGCTTCTTTTAGTAGCGCCGTATAATGACTGATAGCATTTTCATTTAATGCCTTGATCGCGATGGTATTCTTGTTACGTAAACTCGGGCGCATATTATTGAAAAATTGCATAAACCATGGGATAGCTTTGACAAAGTGTTTTGCTGACAAAGAAACAGGGCCAAGCGGGTCGAGTAAAAGCTTAGGCATTTGCCATAATAATGACGACTCTGCCAGCGGGAAAACTTGTTCGGTAGCAAAGTGACCGGCATTACCTTTAGAACAACCTAAACCAATACCTTCTTTGTCAATTAACGTCACTTGGTAGCCCAAACTCTGTAATTCGAGCGCACAGTTTATACCTATAATTCCTGCGCCAATGACCGCAACTGTTTGTTGTTTATTACCTGTTTTTTCGTTTGGAGCATTATTCATTAACTAACACCTTATGAGGATGGACTAAAAATTGGATCTAAATATTTCCAGAATAGGTATTGGCTTTTAGGTAAAAATAATTTTCACTTGCCATTGTAATTGGATTGTATACAATATACCTAAATTTGACTAGCAATAGTTTTCACAAGATCAATTGTGATATTAAAGGTTGCGGGAATTGTAACCAACTGATAAATACCAACGGATAGACAACAATTGGTATTTAATCACGAAAAACATAAGAGAATATTATGAATGTAAACTGGCAAGGTGTTTACCCAGCGGTAACTACGCATCTACAACGAAGCCGTTGCTACCCGCATCGACTTAAGTAAATTCAACTTAGATTAATTTGATTAATCGTTAAGTTTACCAGAATAAACAGGTGCTTAGGGTTCGTTTGAGTACTTGTGTATCAGCTATTAAATAGTTTTAACAGAATAGATTTACTAAATAAGATTACGTCAAGTAACGAAGATCAATATTGGGGATTTTATGATAAAAGGAACATTTTTTTGTATCGACGCACACACTTGCGGAAACCCTGTAAGGTTGGTTACAAGTGGTCATCCAAACTTAGTGGGTGAAACCATGAGTGAAAAACGTTTAGATTTTCTTGAGCGTTTTGATTGGATTCGTCAAGGATTAATGTTTGAACCTCGTGGCCACGACATGATGTCGGGTGCGTTCCTTTACCCACCGTGTAGTGATAATGCGGATGCTTCCATTTTATTTATTGAAACATCCGGCTGCTTGCCTATGTGTGGTCACGGTACTATCGGCACGATTACCGCTGGTCTTGAAAGTGGCCTCATTACCCCAAGAACACCAGGTAGCCTGATTATTGATGTACCTGCCGGTCAGGTAACTATTGAGTATCAAGAAAAGGATGGCAAGGTTGCCAGCGTTAAAATATTTAATGTTGCCGCTTACCTAGTACATCAAAATGTAACTTTAAATATCCCTGGCTTAGGTGAATTAACCGTCGATGTTTCTTACGGCGGTAATTTCTATGTCATCGTTGAACCGCAAGCCAACTTCCCCGGTATCGACCAATGGAGCGCTGCAGAAATTCTCCAATGGAGCCCTATCGTACGGGAAATTGCCAATGAAAATCTCGATTGTGTTCATCCAGAAGATGCCAGTGTTAAGGGCATTAGCCATGTTTTATGGACAGGGAAAACCCAGACACAAGGCTCTGATGCGGCCAATGCCGTGTTTTACGGTGATAAAGCCATCGACAGATCGCCATGTGGAACGGGTACTAGCGCGAGAATGGCGCAACTATTTGCCAAGGGTGAATTAGCGCTCGGCGATACCTTTGTCCATGAAAGTTATATCGGTAGTCAATTTACCGGCAAGATCGAAGGTGTAGTGCAGATTGATGCCAAGGGTAAAAATATCACCGCTATTCTGCCAAGCATCCAAGGGTGGGCGAAAGTATTTGCCAAAAATAGCATCACTATTGATGACGACGATCCCTATGCTTATGGTTTTAGTGTTAAGTAGAATAACTAAAAAATAAATAAGATAGAAATAACAACTAGATAACAAACAAATAAGAGGGTTTATTCTTATCTGCTTTGTTTAAATACAGATTATATCCAGTGTCTTTATTTGATGAAGGCGCTGAGCAACATATGCAACATAAGTGAGTAAAAAATGACAATAACAGGACAAAATTTAATTGCCGGCGAATGGTCAGGCAATACTCAAGGTGGTTTTAAAGCCTTTAATGCGCAAACACATCGTGCTATTGATATTGAGTTTGCTGATGCAACAGAGCTTGAAGTAAACACGGCCATTGCACGTGCTAATGATGCTTTCACTTCTTATAGCCAGTTAAGTGCGACAAAACGTGCTGCTTTCCTTCGCGCTATTGGCGCTGAAATCCTTGCTTTAGGTGATGAACTTGTTGAAACAGCGTGTGGTGAAACCGGTTTACCCGCTATGCGTATTCAAGGCGAGCGCGGCAGAACAATAGGCCAACTTGGTTTATTTGCTGACTTATTAGAGTCAGGTGAATATCAAGGTGTTATAGAGCAAGCTAATAATGATCGCCAACCATTACCAAAACCAGATACCCGTTTAGGTTACTTACCTCTAGGTGTTGTTGGTGTATTTGCAGCAAGTAACTTCCCACTAGCATTCTCTACTGCCGGTGGCGACACCGCCTCTGCTTTAGCGGCAGGTTGCCCGGTAGTAATGAAAGCACACGCGGCACATCCTGCCACTGCTGAATTAGTTGCCAGAGCAATACTAAAAGCCATTGAAAGTTGTGACTTAGATCGCGGTGTTTTTTCACTTATCCAAGGTAAAAACTACGCCATAGCCACGCAAATTGTCACTCATCCTGCTGTTAAAGCGGTTGGTTTTACCGGCTCTGAACGTGTTGGTATGATTTTACAAGCGCAAATACATCAACGTGCAGAGCCGATTCCTTTTTATGGTGAGCTTGGTAGCATTAATCCACAATTTATTATGCCTGAAAAATTAGCTCGAGACGGTGCTGAAATAGCACAAGGCTTAGTGGCTTCATTAATGATGGGCCAAGGCCAATTTTGTACCAGCCCTGGCGTTTGGGTAGTCGTTGGCAGTGAAGACAGTGCTGATTATCAAACATTTATTAGTTCGGCAAGCGAAGCCTTAGCGCAGCAAGCTGCAGGCGTTATGTTAACGCCGGCAATGTGTGCTGGCTACAATAAGGCTGTCGAAGAGCGCAAGACACTTAACTGTGTGAGCTTATTAGCAACAGGTCAAATGGGAAATGAGCAAGAGTGTTCAGCCACGTTATTTGTTACCGACTTAGCTACCTTTGCTACTACGCCATTGCTACAAGAAGAAGTATTTGGTTTTAGTGCTTTAGTTGTTCGCTGTGCAGACTTAACTGAAATGATGCAGTTGGTGAGCTTACTTAAAGGTAATTTAACCGCAAGCATTCATGGCTTAGAAAATGACTTAAGCGCATCAAAAACGTTAAGTCTTAGCCTTGCCCATAAAGTGGGTCGTTTGATTTATAATCAAATGCCTACCGGTGTTGAAGTGTGCACCTCAATGAACCACGGTGGACCATTTCCAGCTTCCACTAACATCAGAACAACGTCAGTGGGCAGTGAAGCTATTACTCGCTTTAGACGACCTATCTGTTATCAAAATATGCCGACAGAGTTATTACCAAGCTTGTTAAAAAGCTAGGAAAATTAAATGAAGCCAAATGCACGTCGTGTATTTGGCTTTTTTTTTACGCATAGATTGATGACATTAAGCGAAAGATATTTTCTAAAAAATACAGCCTAAAAATAATAATAAAACCACCGGTGGATAAGATCATGAGCCTAACCAAACGAAGTCCTTTTCAACAAGCCTTTTATGTTGCCAATACCATGGAAATTTTTGAGCGACTTGCTTGGTATGGCATGTACACCTTGCTTGCCAGTTATATTATGACGCCTACCACACAAGGTGGTTTAGGTTTAGGTAATACGGAACGTGGTTTAATTATGGGGGTGGTACCGTTTTTCCTTTATCTTTTCCCTGTTGTTTCTGGCGCACTGGCCGACCGGTTTGGTTATCGAAAAATGTTTCTACTGTCTTTTACTTTGATGGCGCCCAGTTATTACTTTTTAGGCTATGCCAAAGACTTAGGCAGCTTTATGAGTATATTTATGCTGATAGCGCTAGGTGCTGGCATATTTAAACCGGTAGTCACGGCAACCATTAGCCGAACAACCGATGATACTAACCGTGGTTTAGGTTTTGGCATCTTTTATATGATGGTCAATATAGGCGGCTTTTTAGGTCCGCTATTAGCACCTATTATCCAAAAGCATTATGGCTGGGAGTGGGTTTTCATTTTTGCAGCTCTTTGGATATCGGTGAATTTTATTCCAGCGTTGTTTTTTTATAAAGAGCCCGAGCGCCATGGGGAAAATAAAACCCTCAGACAAGTCTTCCACGAAATGCAGCAAGTGTTGGGTAATTTTCGCCTGGCCTTATTAGTTGTACCCTTGTTAGTTTTACTCGTCGCTTTCTATGCCGGTTTTATTGGTGCGCAAAGTACCTTGATAAGTCTTGGGGTACTGGTGAGTAGTGCTGTTATTTGGGATATTGCTGTGGCGAAACACAGCGGTAGAATAAGCAGCGGTACTCCTGGTAATGACGTGCTAGCACCAGGACTATCGACACCAATTACCTTGCCATGGTATTTACAAAAAATGCGTATTGGTAATAAACCTTTCATGATTTATTTACTGATATTGACAGGTTTCTGGACCGTTTATATGCAAATTTTCGTTACCTTACCGGTATACATTAGAGATTTTGTTGATAGTTCAGATCTAGTTTCACTACTACATACGGTAAGTCCTTGGTTACATGATATTTTAACCTCAGTTAATATTGATACCCTTTCAGGTGAAATATTACGATTAGCTGATCTTTATCGAGATGTCGATATTGGTCAAGCACCTGCGGCATTAAAAGAAGTAATGCGCACCTTATCGGCACTTGATGTACGTATTCCTGCACAAGATATTATCCATAGTTTCTCTCAGCTAAATCAGCTAACAGGCACCAGTGCACAAGTATTGACTAAAGACATTGCTGAGCAATGGTCGGCTCAATATCGTCAAATGAATCCGGCAACTATTTTAAGTATTGATTTTTTAATGATCATTATCTTTCAAATTAGTATCAGCCACCTGGTCGATAAGTTTAAAGCCTTACCTGCCTTGATTGTCGGTACCGCTATTTTATCGCTATCTATGCTAATGCAAGGCTTCGCTCATGGCGTGATTTTTGGCGGTTTGTTTGTAAGTTGCGCTGTGGTGGTTTTCGCTGTGGGTGAAATGATTTCAGCACCGAAAAGCCAAGAATATGTGGCAAGTTTTGCTCCGAAAGATAAAGCCGCCATGTTTATGGGTTATTACTTTGTTTCTATGGCGTTAGGCAATTTATTTGCCGGTTTACTGTCGGGTTGGTTATATGGCTACTTTGCCACACACCTTGCACGCCCTGAAATCATGTGGGCGATTATTGCGGGTTTAGGTTTCGCAACCTGTATCGGCTTTTATTTATTTAATAAACACTTTATCGGCGATATTAAGAAACAGCAGTTAGCACTAAAGCAAGCCTCAGCAGCGCAATCAGCAGAGCCACCAATAACGGCAGGTTAGGGTATTAGCGACAAGGCGCTGTGAATTTCGATAGGTTAACAGCTGCCAGTAAAAGTAGGGTAGTTATTGTTAACTGTTAATTGTTCAGTAGTAAGTAAAAGAGAAATAAAATGACGATGAATATAGATAAAGCCGCTGAAAAATTTGAGCAGTGGCAACCTAAAGAAGCGCAAGAAAGCTTTTTAACCATTAACACTATTGAGTGCCATACCGGCGGTGAGCCGCTACGCATTATCACCAGTGGTTTTCCCGCCCTTAAAGGCGAAACAATTTTAGCTAAAGTAGCCGAGTGCAAAAAAAATCATGATGACCTTCGCCGCGCATTAATGTTTGAACCACGTGGTCATGCCGATATGTATGGTGCAATTATTACTGACGCTGAACGTACAGACAGCCATTTTGGCGCAATATTTATTCATAACGAAGGGTATAGCACCATGTGTGGTCATGCGGTTATTGCCTTAACAAAATGTGCGGTTGAGTCAGGTGTGGTTGCCCGAACAGGTGATCTAACTAAAGTTGTGATAGATGTGCCGTGTGGCCAAATTCACGCGTTGGCATACAGCGAAGCCGATGTAGTAAAGCAGGTTAGCTTTAAATGTGTGCCTTCATTTGTTTATGCTAAAGAGCAACAAATTCAAGTGGATGGTATAGGCACTGTTGAGTTTGATATCGCTTATGGAGGCGCTTTTTATGCTTACGTACAAGCATCATCGCTGGGTTTGTCATTAGTGCCCGAGCAGCACGACAAATTGATTGATTATGGCCGTAAAATTAAACAAGCCATCATCGATTCGACCAGGCCAGAGCTGACTATTACCCATCCCACCACCTCAGATTTGAGCTTTTTATATGGGGTGGTTTTTATTGATGATTCGCCCAATAAAGCGGTTCATTCGCGTAATGTTTGTATCTTTGCTGATGGCGAACTAGACCGAAGCCCTACGGGAAGTGGTGTTAGTGGCCGTATTGCCTTACATCATGCAAAAGGGCAAATAGCCTTGAATGAAGCGATCACTATTGAGAGTATTTTAGCCAGTCCATTTAGTGTTAGCGCCGTAGATACGCTCAATTTTTTCGGCTTTGATGCGGTTATTCCACAAGTTACTGGCGATGCTTATATTTGCGGTAAAGGTGAGTGGCTGATTAACAGCGATGACCCATTAAAGTATGGTTTTTTATTAAGATAACAGCACGTTAACAAGCGATTATTCAACTGAGCATAAATAATAAAATTTATATTCTAAATTTTTGAGGAGTATTATGAATTTAACTAAGTCAATAGGTACGTCAATAGGTACGTCAATAGGTACATCATTAGGAAAATTACGCGATAAAGTACTGAACAAACCTTTCAGTGCCATGCTGATCTTCAGTGATATTAACATTAGCTACCTATCCACTTTTACCGGTCATGCAGCAACAATAATATTAACCAGTAAAGCGAATTATCTCTTAACAGATTACCGTTATTTCGAGCAAGCTAAAGTACAAGCAAGTCATTTTACGGTAATTTGTCGAGATAGAGCCAATCAAAGTTTAGCTTCGCTCATTGAAGATCTGTTATTCCAAGATGATTGTCAGGAGCTCTTTTTTGAGAGTGAACATATTAGCGTAATGTTATGGCAACAAATTCATCAGCAGGTTAGCCAACTAACTAAGCTGAGAAAAATAGAGCCGGTAAGTGGTGCGGTTGAAGCACTGCGTTTTATTAAGTCAACTACTGAAATTGCTTTCATGGAACAAGCCGCCAAAATTGCGGATACGGCGTTAGCGACCATGCTTAACTCTGTTAAAGCGGGCGTTACTGAACGAGAGTTAGCGATTGAACTCGATTACCAAATGGCGCTACTGGGCTCAGAAGAAGTGTCTTTTGCCACTATTTTATTGTTTGGTGAACGTAGTGCTTTACCCCATGGTATTCCAGGAGACCGGCAATTAACACTGGGCGATATTATCTTAATTGATTTTGGCGCCGTGGTTAATGGCTACCACTCGGATATGACGCGTACTTTTGTATTTGGTCAAGCAAGTGCTGAACAAAAACATGTTTATCAACTGGTGCAATCCGCTCAACAAGCGGCCATTGATGAAGTTAAAGAAGGGGTGTTAGCGAGTCATTTATATCAACAATCTGCCAATATATTACTTAACAGCGAGTATAAAAAATATGCCGGTGAGGGCTTAGGTCATGGTGTTGGGCTAGTTTTACATGAACAACCGTTTATTGGACCAGATTGCCATATCCGCCTTGAAAAGGGGTGTGTTTTCACTATCGAGCCAGGTATTTACATTCCAGGTTGGGGTGGCGTGCGCATTGAAGATGATGTGGTACTAACGGATGACGGTTTAAAAATCCTCACTAAATCACCCAAAGGTTTAATTGAACTGTCAGCGGCTAAGTCATATACCTAGCCTTATTCCGAACTTACCTCGCTAAGTTATAGAGTTATGTTACAGCGCTAAGTTAAATAGCCAAGTGAACCCGTTATAAATAAGAGAATAACATGAAGATTATTAGTGCAGAGCAAGTTCATCAACACCTTAATTTTGAAGCGTTAATCCCGTTACTAAAGCAGAGTTTTAGTCGTGCCTTTAGTATGCCACAGCGCCAAGTGCTTGCACTTGCGCCAGAGCAAAGGGATAATCATGATGCCTTTGCTTTATTACCCTCATGGAATGAAGACGTGATTGGTAATAAAATGTTCACCTATTTTCCAAATAATGCTGAGCAATATGAATTACCCGGTTTGTTTTCTAAAATCATGTTATTCAAACGCCAAACAGGTGAGCCGCTAGCGCTTGTTGATGGCACGAGTGTGACTTATTGGCGCACCGCGGCAATTTCTGCCTTAGCAAGTCAATTGCTCTCAAGAGAGAACAGTCGTCATTTAATGTTATTTGGTACTGGCAATTTAGCGAGTTATTTAATCAAAGCGCATTTGAGTGTTCGTGAACTTAAAAAGGTAACCTTATGGGGACGCAATAGTGCCAAAGTGAATGACTTACTTGGCGAATTTAGTTCGCTCTATCCCAACGTTACTTTTAACGCCAGTGTTGATGTTAATGCTGAAGTTGCTAATGCCGATATTATTTGCTGTGCAACAGGCGCTAAAATACCATTATTTGACGGTAACATTGTTAGTGCCGGCACGCATATTGATTGTTTAGGTAATCACATGAAAGATGCCAGGGAGTGCGACACGACTACCGTAACCCGTGCACGCGTATTTGTTGATAGCTTAACCAATACCTTAAACGAAGCGGGTGAGTTATTGATACCTATAGCCGAAGGCGCTTTTAGTAAAGAAGATATTATCGGCGAGTTAGCGGATATGTGTAAAAGACCAGCATTGCTACGTCAATCAGCTGATGAAATAACATTATTTAAATCGGTAGGCACCGCGATAAGTGACTTAGTAGCTGCTTATCAAGTAGTGCAAAAAGTAACTGAATAAATCAACTATTTCATTATGAAAAAGGCGCTACCTTGATTCGAGGTAGCGCCTTTTTTTCATCAGTGATTTATGCTGCTTTCATCCAATACTTTGTGTATTTATTATAGTTACCATGCAGGCAATTGTAGCATTCATAGTATTTGATTATAATTATCAAACAATGTAATTAAAACATAATATTAACAATAATTTTACATTGATGATTGAGTAAGCTTGTTGTTAGAATAGAATCTTATAAAAACAATAAATTGATCCCCTGCGCTGTTTTAATTGTTTCCAAAGGATGAGAAGTATATATGGTTAATCAACATGACGTACAATATGCGACTGAATTAAGTGAGCGCGTTTTAGCTTTTCTTACCAACCATAATATTGCACCATCACCAATAAATTATTCTGTTATATATATCTATTATAGCAATCAAAATAAAGCGTTAAAGGCAGAAATCGCTAAGCAAATGAGTGATAAAAAGTCGGTTGATGGCGTTTTTCTTGAACACTTATTTAATCGCTATATTTCAAATAACGAAAAGGTTGAGCAAGCCATACTCATTCCTTTTGAAAGTACTTTGAAAAAAACGCTTTATCAGATTAATGCTCAAGTGGTTAACGAAAAAGAAACCGCTAAAAATTTAGACTTAGCTGATAAAGCATTAGCAAAAATGGACGACCATAAGTCACTTCATAAAGTCGTTAACTTTTTGTTGAGCTCAATCCATACATCTAAGAGTCAACGTAAATCGTTAACAGATGAGTTAACAAAAACCTCAGAAGAAGTGAGTTTGCTTAGAACGCAATTAGCAACATCAAAACAAGAAGCCATAATTGATGCTTTAACAGGTTTATTCAATCGAAGGGGGTGTGAAAACATGTTAAAAGATTTCGATACCACACAGTTACACTCTTCAATCATTATTGATATTGATCACTTTAAAGCAGTTAATGATAATTTTGGTCATTCGATTGGTGATAAAGTCATTCAAAAAATTGCGTCTATTATTAAAAAGCATATTGGATTAGAAGATATCCCGGTAAGGTATGGCGGTGAAGAGTTTGTCGTAGTGATCAAGAACAAATCACAGGAAAATGCACATTTTATTGCAGAAAAAATTCGCACTTCTGTAGAAGAACTAAAACTCATTCAACGACAATCTAATACCCATTTACCACCTATGTCAGTTTCAATAGGCATTGCTGAACTGGAAGAAAGTGACGATTGGCCATCATTATTTGAACGAGCCGATAAAGCATTATATCAAGCAAAAAATTCTGGCCGTAATCGTTGTGTTATAGCTGAGCCAGTCGCAGCCTGAATTTAGCTAAGGTGGCCCCTGCTATTAAATATAAAATCACTATTTGGTGTTAAAATAAGCTCAGATTTTTCTTATAAAAAAACGTCACTCTCTCAAATATTTATCTCTGCTTAGGTTTCCACAGTGTCCTTAATTTTGTCTAATTTTAGCTAATATTTTTAGTTGGCTTTGTGGTATTAGTGAGCATTGAATAAACGGGGCTAGGGCCTATTTAAAATGATTTGTCGCGGTGGCGACGACACACAAACAAGAGAAGGGGCTAAACGCACTGCACCTAAGTTAAGCCCTTTGGAATCCCTGGCGCTGCTACATAAAACGTAATCCTACATTCAGCATAATACTTTCGACGTAACAGCAATGAAGACACATTAGGACACTATGCTCAGGAGCTTATTGTATTGATGGCGAGGACTGCCGTTGTTCAGGGATGACTTATACCACGAACTTAGTGGCAGCAGTTGCGGTTTACGCTAGTTGAAATTGAAAGTTAAATGTTGTGCTGAGTAGGGCGTCGCAGGGGTTCCAAGGGGAGGCTCGGCGGTACGTCGTCACTGGGTGTATGTGTGTGGTCGCCACCCCGACGCCAAGCAGGAAAAACAAACTCCAAGCCTAGCGGTTTCAGATATGAAAAAAGTAAAGTATTATGGCGCTGTTTTAACTGACTTTTCAGCCTGTACTGCAATACTTTCTAACCAAGTAAACCATTCTTTATCCATTGATGTAGACCAAGTACGCATTAAGTCTTGATACCCCAACCAGTCACCTTGACGAGATAATACTAAGCTCTTTTCTACTTCATCTCGGTGGTTTTCCATCATAAAACGTACCGCTAAATAACCCCAACGATAAACCCTGTCGCTACCACCATTGGTGTTAGCGCTAGTATTAAATAACTCACTCAACGGGTATGATTTACTCGCCGCTATTTCTGCTGCTTTAGGATTGTTTTTACCCCAAGCAATATACTCAGCAACGCCTTCTGACCACCAAACACCGTGTGGGTAGGATAAGTTAGGTGACGGACAAAACTCTGGGCCGGCATGGTCATCATGTAAGCCATTGCAGTAATCGCCATAACGGTTAAAGCGCCCATCAAGGTAATGGATGTATTCATGAGATAAGTTCCATAAACCGCCATCGCGCTCATAAGCAACAAATTCGGCATGGTTACCTTTTCTTTCTGGATAACCTTCAAGGTACATACCACCATTATCGGTTGGCATATTAAAGTGCGCAGTGGCATATTTCACGTACTCGGCTCTTGAGCTGTAAAAGTTGGCGCGCAGGCTGTGGTTATTATCATCAGCAACTGGCTTGTTTAGGGTATTAAAGGTTTGATGAAATTTATCTTCTTGGGCAATAAGTTCCTGACAAGCACTCGCCACTTTCTCAGGTGTTAGCCCTTGTGAACGGAGGGTTATAGACTTATTGCAATGATGAACTTGGCTCAGAATTTGCTCTATGTTGGCAAGCTCGGCGTTATCAGTCGCTTTTGGGGGCACTGCGTCGGGTACCTGACCGGCAATCGCCGAATCGGCAATAAGGTAAGCAACTAGGGCAAAGGCGAAACTTAGGGCAGTGACTAAAGGTTTCTTAGTATTTTTCATCGCTAATTATTTTCTTCTATTATTGTTATTATTGTGCTGTTATTCATTGTTATACCAAGCTTATTAAGTGACTTCCTGCTTAGAGGGCGTAGCTTAATCGACTTGGTATTATCAGCCTTGTCGCTATTCTACAGCTAAAACCGTTATGCTTCATAGCCAAATGGGTCATCAATAGTGTGAGCTGGCTCACTAAACCATTTTGGACCTGCTGCCGTCATATAGAAATGATCTTCTAAACGCACGCCAAATTCACCGTAAAGGCACAGCATTGGCTCGTTGGAGAAACACATACCCGCAGCTAATGGCGTTTTATCGCCTCTGACTAAATATGGCCACTCATGAATGTCTAAGCCAACGCCATGACCGGTACGATGTGGTAGTCCAGGTACTTGATAATCAGGGCCGTAGCCTTGAGTTTCTAAGTAGTGACGAACCGCAATATCTACCGCTTCACAAGGCGAAGAAATTTTAGCTGCCTCGAAGCCTTGTCTTTGTGCTGTTTTTTCATGTAACCAAACGGCGCGTTGTTTCTCACTCGCTTCACCAAACACATAACTGCGAGTAATATCTGAATTATATCCTTGCACTAAACAACCGGTATCAATTAACACCATGTCGTTTGTTTCGAGAGTTTTGGGCTCTTTTACACCATGTGGATAAGCGGTATCTTGACCAAATAAAACAATACAAAATGAAGAGCCTTTCGGTGCGCCAAGCTTGATATGAGCTTTATTGATAAAATCAGTCACTTGTGAGGTGGTGATGCCTACCATTAATATTTTAGCAACGGCGCGATGCACGACCATAGTCATGTCTTTGGCTCGTTGTAATAAAGCAATTTCACTTGCTGTTTTGAGCATTCTACAACCAGCGGTAATGCCCTTGCTACTGGTGAAATTTAACGAAAGGTTTTGTGACTTGGCCGCATTCATCATACCGTCAACAGCGAAAAAGGCGGTAGATTCATCTACTGCAATAGTGCCTTGCTCGATATTCATTTTTTGAAGGGTATCAATTACCAACTCATAAGGTGATTCATGTTCATGCCAGCTAGCCACTTCAGCTTTAATTTGCATAAAGCCAGATAGCGTACTTACTTCGAACCAAGGTGCGATATAAACTAAATCACCTTCTGCGGGTAATATTGCGCCAACTAATCGTTCTGAGGCATACCAAGCAGTACCCGTGAAATAGGTTAAATTAGTGCCCGCATTCAGGTATAACGCGCTAATGTTTTGTTCGCGCATTAATTGTTGTGCTTTAGCAATACGTTGTTGGTATTCAGCTAAGGCAATAGGGGCGATATCAGTGGTCATATCGGTTAATTTATTTAATTCTATTTCGGCTGTTGAGCCGCCAATACCAATGGACATATTAAGTTTCCTTGAAAACACTTTACTTGATGTGGGCTTTATATTTACTGAATGTTTAAAATTATCAAGACAGTCAGTAAAATTTAAGGGTATATTGTATACAATTTAACGGGTGAAACAAGTATTAATACCCGAGTCGTCTCTACTAACGGTTACTGTGTGAAACACTAGGGCTCACAGCCCGCACTAAAACCAACGATCTTTGACTTTCCCGTATTGAAAATAGCCCCATTGACCTACTCGTCTTAATGGCGCAAAAGGAAACGTTGTTAAGGGCGTTTGATAAATGGGCAAGTTGGGCACAGCGACACCGGCAACCTTTTGTGCTAATCGTTTGCCTGCTTGTACAGAAAAAGACACGCCACTGCCACAATAACCCATGGCATAAAAAACACTTTGTTGTTCATTTTGATAAATATGCGGCATGTCATCTAATGACATACATAACCAACCAGACCACGCATAATCATACTTCAGTGAAAAGAGGGCAGGAAAGTTAGATTTTAATACACAGAGTAATCGATTGGCATAATAAGGGTCGGTGGCATTTTTTCCAGTTATTGCCCCTCGACCACCAAATAAAATGCGATTGTCCGGTAATTTTCGGTAGTAATATTTTAAGGCACGCGTATCCATGATGACATTGCTGGTTAAAAAATTACACGCGGCTAATTGCTCTGGTGTTAGCGGCTCGGTAACAATAATTTGTGATAGAACGGGTAAGGTTTTACTCTTAATTAAGGGGTGGAAGTTTTTAGCGGTATAGCCATTAGTGGCGATAACTACCTTTTTAGCGCTGACAATACCATTGGGCGTGTGCAATTTATGTATGGTTTGGCTTTGTTGGCCAGATTTTTGAACTAACTGCTGCTCGAATTTATCCACAGGACTATCACAATGAATGGTGACACCGGCTTTTCTAGCGATTTCTTGATATCCCCAAGCAAGTTTTAGTGGATTAATACCAAAACCATCTTGATAGCGTATCGCGCCATAAGCATTTTGATCTGCCATATAATCTTGGTGTAATTGTTCACGTGATAACTCTTGAACGTCATAACCAAACATTTCTTTTTGCAGGGCTGCAGCCTTGAGTAAGCTTTTTAACATGCTTGGTTTATGGGCCACACGAATATAGCCATTGTCTTGTGGATCACAATCAATGCCTTCGCTAATCAAACTTTTGACCGTGTCGACACCGGCGCACATCTCTTGGTAAATGCCGCGCATAACTTCTTCTCCCCATTGAGATTGCATGCTGGCGTAAGACTTTCGACCTGATGATTTTAGAATAAAACCCGCGTTTCTACCGCTTGCTCCCCAAGCGGTGCGGTTAGCTTCGAGTACGGTCGCTTTGATACCATGCTCGCGGGCTAAATGCAGCGCGGTCGATAAGCCGGTATAACCTGCGCCGATAATCGCGACATCGACACTGATATCTTTATTGAGTTGGCCATCATCTACAGGTGCTTTTCCAGGAGTGTTAGCCCCAGTAGTATGAGCGCCCGAGACAGCAGCCCAATAGCTACTAGGGTAGGGCGCATTCGCGCCAAGTGTTCTATCGATAAGAGGATCGTACATATTTTCCTTTCGAAGCTAATAAATGGGTGAGCCTTATACTTTAAACAACCCGAGGCTTTAAATCAGCATAAAGTTGTATAATACCAAGTTGATTAAGTTCTTTCCCACTCAGCGAGAGTTAAAGGGGTTATAGGCAAGGCATTGATTGAAGAGAATGGTTATTCAGGAGAATATGCTCCTGCATTCTCTAAGAGGCTACATCCGTGTAGCGTCCTTGTTAAAATCAATAACGCCGTATATTACCCCTTTAAACTCGCCCTATGGGAGCTTACTCAATGCCCACTAACATCGTTAAATTTATTTGGTTTAGACTAACTAGACCTAAAAAAAACGCCTTGTTATTGAACATTAAGTACAGCTCTGAGCTGGGAAGAAATTTAATTAAATTGGTATAAGTAGGTTGTTTAGCGCTGTGAAGGGGGAATTTCATTGCTCTTTTGGCAATAGGGCTTAGATGGCGCAACTTAAGGTCAATGAGCCATAGCTGTGCCAAGCGTTATTGTCGCTACTATAAGTGCGAGTATAACGATTTAAACTCCAGCTAATTGCGTAGTTATTTATGGTCCAATTAATACCTATCGCTGCTTTGGCTTGTTCGTGTTGAATATTAACGGCTGAGTCATAGGGTAGGTTACCTTCAATAGTTAAGTCATTAAATCGATAACCCAACTGTACACGTGCGTAAAGACTGAAGTTATTGGTGTGAATAATATCGGTGGTATTACCCGTATGGCCAAAGTGGCTACTTAAACGGCCGAAGGTTTTATTAAGTTGCGTACCCCATTTAACTAATAGTCCCAATGAAGCCTGGCTATTCAAATTACCTAAGGCGATATGACTATAACTACTTAACTCAAATTGGCTATCGGTAAATAAATTACCGCGAAATTTTTGTGTTCTAAATAGTAGAGCATCAAGCTCATAGGCGAGTTGGAAAGTGACTTGCTCTTCTATTTGGTGTTGCCAACCCTGAGGTGGCGTAGAGTCGGTAAATTCATGGACTTTTTTCTGCACTTGCTCTGCTTTTGATTTCGGACCAATAATACCTAACGTTAGCCAGCTTTTTTGAGCAAAATTAGGACTGTAGTCCGCGGTGTGAGTTTCTATTTCAAGCAACCCTGCATAAGGTCTGTCATAAGGTTGTGGTACATCCAAGGTTATCGTATTGGGCGTCCACATACGTTGAGATAACTTCACTCCCCAAGCACTATGTGTTTGCGCTATCGGCAATCTAATATGATGTTGTAGTTGGAAGAACAACGGTATGCTCGCAGGTAGATAGTGCTTGAGGCTGATGAGCGGCTTACTTTCCCAAGCGAGGGCAAAGCCATTAGTGTAATTACCGTCGTTGGCTAATATGCCGTCATTTTCAAACAGAATAGTTAACTGACCAGCGTGGCTTGGTGGCAAGATTGCTAGCCAGGAAGAAAAGAGAATGAAGACAATTGTTTTGTTTTTATTAAGCGCTTTCAACATATTTGGTCCTGCAGCTATAACACTACTAACTATAGTGCGGAAAAAACTATAGTGTGAAAAAAACAACTTGCCATGAAGGGGGGGGATAACGCTTATCTTTACACTCGCGCGCTAGTTTATTGAACTTTCTTTAGTGAAAATGATCACTAAAGAAAGTTAGTGTGTAATAATACAAGTGTGGTAACAATTTTTTGGAGGCTATCATGGCCCATGAGGAAAGACGTAATATGTCAAAAAATAATGATGCTAGTGTAGACAGCTGTAGTGGCGAACAAAAATCAGCAACTGAGCAATTAGTCGATGCAAACCATGAAATTGAAGAGTTAAAGTTACAAATCGCTTGGCTTGAGCGCTCTTACGAGTAATTTTTTAGTGGTTACTTTGTTAGTTGTGTCGCTGTTATTTCGGAGATTTAGCTAGGAAATGTACCCGTAATACTAATCAATACCGCCTGAAAATTTAAAAGACAAATATAGTTTATATATTTGTCTTTTTTGTTTTATCTGGTTTTTTTCATGAAAGTAATCATGATACTGTTCAAACCACCTCGTTTTAAATGAAAAATATCGATTTTCATCTCATTTGTTATTTTCATATCTATGGGTTCATGCTATTTTCCCTGCATTGTGTTTAATCAATAAAATTCAAAGGAAGTCATCTTATGCCAAAGGCAAGTGATATAAAGAAAAATGCTGCCATAGAGCACAACGGTAAAGTGTTAATTGTTAGAGATATTACCCGTTCAGTACCCCAAGGTAGAGCCGGCGGCAGTTTATATAGAATGCGCTTATACGATGTAGTCACTGGCGGTAAGGTAGATGAAACCTTTAAAGCAGATGATATGTTGAATTTTGCTGACTTAAGCCGTCGCCCATCGATGTTCTCTTATATTGATGGCGATGAGTATGTCTTTATGGACAATGAAGATTACACACCCTATAACTTAAATAAAGACTCTATCGCTGATGAAGTACTTTTTATTGATGAAGAGACTCAGGGGATATCGGTCATCATAGTGGACGATTCACCGGTGGGCATTGCCCTTCCTACCAGTGTTGAATTAACGATTACTGAAACTGACCCGTCTATTAAAGGTGCCTCGGCAAGTGCTCGTACTAAGCCGGCGATCCTTTCTACAGGGTTAACTATTCAAGTACCTGAGCATATTTCAACGGGTGATAAAGTTAAAGTAAATACCGAAGAGCGTAAGTTTATGGGTCGAGCAGACTCGAAATAATAGCTTCGCTGAGTCTATATTTAGAAACTCGTTATCAGTAAGTCGATAGCAATAAAAAAGTGCCCGAATATTCGGGCATTTTTATGGCGATAAGTAAAGTTAACACTAACACTAACACTAAGGGTGATTTGTTAGCTAATTGAGTAATAAGGGTAAAGTATGAGTGATTCAGTCTATTCTATCGGTAAGCAAGGCCAACCATGGACAGAAAAAGACAAAGGTTTATGGTTTGCTAAACAAGACATTAAACGCTCTTATCAAGATGAAGTATTGGCGAAGCTTGAGTTGTTAAGCGCTTCATTTGAAATGGTTCAATACGGCAGCTTATCTGTCGATGCAAGCCGCTATCCTTTATATGCGCTGCAAAGTAAAGATTGGCAAATGAATAATAAAACCGTGTTAGTGACTGGTGGCGTACATGGCTATGAAACCAGTGGCGTACAAGGGGCTATTCGTTTCCTCGCAACGAGTGCTAAGGATTTTAGCGAGCAGTTCAATATTATTGTGGTGCCTTGTGTTAGTCCTTGGGGTTATGAAACCATTAATCGCTGGAATAATAACGCCATTGACCCTAACCGTTCTTTTTATGCTGATAGCCCTGCTGAAGAGTCTGCCGCATTGATGACTTTTATCAATGAGCTTGATGTTGACATTGCCATGCACATTGATTTACATGAAACCACTGATACCGATAATAGTGAGTTCAGACCAGCTCTTGCTGCACGTGATGCTATCGAACAGAAAAGTTGGAATATTCCCGATGGTTTTTACTTGGTTGCTGATTCAACTAAGCCAGTAGCCGACTTTCAAGGGGCCATCAATCAAGCGGTAGCAAAGATTACTCATATTGCCCCTGCTGATGATAGTGGTAAATTGATAGGTGTTGATATTGAGCAGCTTGGCGTCATTAACTATGCCGGGCGAGAGCTCGGTTTATGTATGGGCCTCACTGAAGCGCCATATGTCACTACCACCGAAGTTTATCCTGATAGCCCATTAGTCGATGCTGAAAATTGTATCAAAGCACAAGTAGCGGCAATTTCTGCTGCTATTGCCTTTATCTAAACAGCGCTTCATCGCTAAAAAAGGTCTACTCAATAAATTGAAGTAGACCTTTTTTGTGGCTAATACCATTTTGATTAAATTTCTTCCCTACTCAGAGCTACATTGGTGAGCTTAGAACAAACAAAATTTGTTAAACATAGTTATTCTATATTTCATTAATTTTGTGACGTTATCAGTTTATCAATGAGCTCCCAAGGGCGAGTTTAAAAGGCTTAAATGCGGCGTTATTAATTTTGACAAGGACGCTACATGGATGTAGCTTCTTAGAGAATGCAGGAGCTTATTCTCCTGAATAACCATTCTCATCAATCAATGCCTTGCCTCTAAGCCTTTTAATTCTCGCTGAGTGGGAAAGAACTTAATCAAATTGGTATAAACCTCACGAAGCATCAATCATTAATTTTCATAGCGAACTGCTAAGTCATCTATTTGAATATTGCCAAATAAACGTCCGTCAGGCGTTACTGCTATGGCTGTTTGTCTGGTTAATTTAGTGATCTTTACTTTATAAGGGCTCAGATTAAAACCTGTGTATGATTTTCCTGAGTTGTTAGTAAAATTAGTAAGGTGTAATAAACTAAAGGCATCGCCAATTTTTAAGCCATGATCTCTACCCAGGTTGATAGTCACTTGGTTACCTTGTACTTGAATAATTTTACCTCGACTGAGTTCACACATGATATTTTCATCAATATCTTTAGTGACTCTATCAATCATATCATTAAGCATTACGCCATAATCACTTTGCCAAAAAGCACTACCATCGACATCAACCTTTTTCCGCTTGTTGAAGGTCCAAGGGGCCGAATCTTGATAATTTTCTTGCCAAACTAACTCGCCATTTAAACCATTATATAAATAGAAACTCATGGCAAAATTTCGAGGGTAAATACCTTGTTGCCAAAACAGCCAACTATTAGTGGCTTGGGTATCAAAAGAAGTGTTGGTGATTTCACTGAACATTACATATTGGCTATCGGTACGTTCACTTAAAGACTGAGTTAACTGGGCTATTTCGTCGCTAGCTAAGCTATTGTTCAGCCGTGAAAATTCAGTTTTATTATTCAGTATACTTGTGGTCTTAGTAAAAGTACTGTGCTGAGTAAGTTGCTCACTCAACTTACTCATTATGGCCTTATCAATACCGTAAATTTCACCAATGTTTGCTTGCTCTCTATGAATAAGGTGACTGCGGGTAAGCACTAAAGACTTTTTAAAGTTAACCGCAAAGCATTTTTCTTCTTGCGGAAATATGTCTACCCGAATGGTGACAGTTATCAGGTTATTACTGTGCACTTCATCGACTAATTCAATAGAGTTGACACTTCCACTGGCCCTAATGCTGATTTCGTCCTGGGTTAGTAAGCCATTAACGACTTGCTGAACACTTGAAACACTCGCGCCAGAAACTAACAATGCTTTTTTTAGCGCATTCTCCATCGCTTGGCTGCGGGCAACCTCGACACTAATACCGTTAGTTCTGGCATGACCTTGGGTTTCATACCATTGGCTATTGGCAGAGAAACTGCATAAAAAGCTGATGATCACTAACAGTTTGATTGGTGTGTGCATAGTTGTTTTCATAGTCATAATTTAGCTTTAGTGCTATCCGTTAAATGGCGGATTTAGGAGTGATTTATCGATTACTAGTGGATATGCATATTCCATGCCTGTCATTTTTATGGTCATTCTATTAGAAAACTATTGTTGGCTTAAAATGTGCATTGTTATCAACATAAAAGTTAATGCTGAAGTACTAGTTGCCATAACAATAGTGCTTAGTTTTGAAGGGGAATAACATGAGAAAATGGCTTTTACCATTAGTTTTACCGGCTTTACTGTCCTGTGAAGTAACAAATAATGATGGCTTTTATCAAGCTACTCACATTGAAAAGGGTGAAATTGACAGCTATGAATTACCTCGTCACGCGATAAATGATGTGGTTAAAGGCTTGGCTTATCAAATGCTAACCAATAGTAGCTTTGTTAATGCAAAAACCCCTGTGGCAGTCGCTTCTTTTGTTGATTTGAATAATCTGGAAAAAACCAATTGGTTGGGTAATCAGCTAGCTGAAAGCTTTATTCATGAACTGCAAAGACACGGCTTAGTGGTGATAGATTATAAAACAACGGGTCACATCCGAGTGACAAAAGAGGGCGATTTTGTTTTCAGTAGAGACTGGCAAGAGCTTCCAGAACGTCAGATAATTGACTACATTGTTTCTGGAACAATGGTTGAGCAAGAGAATGGCATTTTAGTTAACGCCCGGATGATCGGTATTCAATCTAAAGTGGTGGTAGCAACAGCACAATCATTTATTCCTCGGTGGGTCTTAGGGGATGTAATGAGTCATAGTGAAAATGTGAAAATGAGAGACGGTATGATTATTCGAGATAATGCCATGTTATATAATGATGATCGCGCAGTGGTTATACAAAATTAATGTTAACCTTTTTATTCGACACCTTACCAAAGGGGTATCTATGAGTAATTCATTGACTCGAGTCATTCTAATATCGACAGCATTGTTTTTTACCAGTGCCTGCTCCCTTATTTACGATAAACATGTGCAATGGCAAACGGTGAAGCCAGAAACTTTCCCGGTACTATATGCAACTGGTTTTGCGCCTATTAGTTTGCAAAAATCAGCCCATGAAACGCAGCGGATGCTAATGGCCATTAAAGCGTCCAAAATTGCCGCTTATGCTGAACTTGCCGAGCAAGTTTATGGCCAACAAGTGACTGGCAAGGTGACCATGGCAGATTTGCTTATTGAAGATCAACAACTAAGTGCTTCAATTCAAGGTGTGATCCGTGGTGCTAAAGTGATAAAGAGTTACCCTGTTGGTGATGTTTATACCACGGAATTACAGCTTAACTTTGAAGATGTTTATCATATTTACCAAGCAAACCAGAACCGAAAAGAAATTAAAAGCGTGACACACTTTTAAAAAAGTAGTGGTATAACATGAGTTATACCAATTGAAATAATTGCAATAGTAGTCATTAAAAAGGCGTTAATCTTAAAGATTAACGCCTTTTTAATTTGTGTAAGGGGCTTATGTGGCAGTTTCCTAGGCCTTTAGGCCTAAACTTGAGAGTCCTGCGCTTTTCTTGCCTTTGCTATTATAAGTAATGGCATTTTTATTATGCTGCTCTAATAGACTGGTTTTCATACGCTCTACTGCTAACTGAGACTGCTGAATTATTTGACCATTCACTAGATTTTTCTGTTGGCAGTTACTGAGTAAAAGCGTGATTTCTTTAAGCTGAACCGTTAACTTTCCTGCCGCCTTATCTTGAGCAAAAGCTTGGTTTTGACTGATTTCTTGGTCAAGCTGTTGAATCGCTAATAATAAGGTGTTTTTCTCTTGGCTTATATCAAGCAAGGCCTGAGGATTGTGTTGCTGTAATATTTGCTTTTCATTAGCAATGATTTGGGCAAGGGACGTTAACTGTTGATGTTGCTTTGCTAACAATTCTGTAGAGGTTAATCCCTGAGAAGTTGAGCCTGATAACATAAGGTTTGCCTTTGATTTTACTATAATTGATGTACTTACAGTTTATCGCTAAACAAGCTTAAATTCAAAGTTAGCAATATTAGCCGCTAATTTTTCTGGGTTAATCTTATAATCACCAGCGCTAATCGCTTTTTTTAATTCATCAATCTTCTTTTGATTAACTACAGGAGCATCCATCGCTTTTTTTTGTAGTTCATTGAGTTCTTTTGCTTGTGGGGTAATGGACACTGAATCTTGCCCGGTATTTTTTACTTGGCTATTAGTCGACGCTGTTTGAGCCGATTGCTGCTGTACTTGCTTTTGCTGAAGTTGCTGAACTTGATTGTTATTATTCAAGTTATTGATATTTATGGCCATAATTTCATCCTTTAGCAATGAAATGATATTTTAAAATGAGTATATTAACTTGTTATCGGCCATTATCTAAATAACTTTAACAAAAAAATGCTTTAAAACATAAATAATATTGCAGTTAGGTTAACCGTAAAATTATTAGTTAACCTTAATTGTTTATATTTTGATTATAGATGAATAATTACTTGGTTAATAGCTTTGACTCGAGGGGTAATTATTTTATTAGAGCGGGAGTTTTTTACTCTGATTTGCTCATTGATGTTACCAGAACTTAAAGCAATACCTCGGGTTTTGATGCTGAAGTTTTTTGATGATGCAATAATAGTCACTATATCTCCCTTACATATTAAGCATATTAGGTTTTTACGGATGGTTTTACCTTGGCCAATTCGTCTTTTTGCTTTCGCGCCAAAAACAAATTTTGTATCGGTTAGTTTATCGCCACGAATATGGTTAATGGGGATATATGCTAGCTCAATATTACTTTCATCAAGCCTATCTCCTTGACTAATTGTCCTTTTTGCGATTAAAACCGCTTTAGTTATTTCAATTTTGGCCGATAAATATATTTTCCAGGGTACTGAGTCGCTACAACTAATTTTTACATTTATAGTGCGCGCGTTATTTTTTTTTGGTGTTTTTGCTATTAAGGGCGTATTACAGGGTTTAATAACAATTCTAGGGTCTAATCGGGCTACAGAAATACGAATTTTTTCGTCGCCAGTAGAAGGGAACTGTCGGGTTAAGTAATCTTTTGCAAAGTGTTCAATAAAAGCACTGTCTAGCTCTGATGCAAGTACAGTTTGCTGCTTAATAAACAACAAGAATATAAAAAATAATAAAAGTTTGGTATAGCGCATATATTTTGATATCTATCTTTAAGTTAATTCAAATAGTCGTCTATGCTTAATCTAAGTTAGCAGTTAAAATAAGGTAAATCATGCGTCAACTATCAGACGCTTAGTGTGGTGATCATCCCTATACTTTAAAACAATTCAAGAATTGTGCCTCATGTGTTATTTATTTGAACATTATCAAAGGTACGGTATTACAAGAGGTTTATATGGCAGGCATACTAGATTCAGTAAATCAGCGCACACAACTTGTTGGTGAGAACAGGTTAGAGCTGTTACTTTTTAAACTGATTGGCCGACAACGATTTGGTATTAATGTTTTTAAAGTGCGTGAGGTAATGCCATGTCCTAGATTAACCATATTACCCAAACAAGACTCCTACATAAAAGGTGTGGCTCATATCCGAGGTCAAACAATCTCTGTTATTGATTTGAGTAAAGCAACGGGTGGCCGACCAATAGAACAAACGGCGGAAAGCTTTATTATTATTGCCGAATATAATCGTACTGTTCAAGGTTTCCTTGTTGCGGGTGTTGAAAGGATAGTAACTTTAAGTTGGACCGATGTTATGCCGCCACCAGAAGGAACAGGCAAGTCAAGTTACTTAACCGCAGTCACTGAAATTGATGGCGATATGGTTTCTATTTTAGATGTTGAAAAAATCCTAAATGAAATTAGTCCTGTTTCAACCGATCTCAGTGAAGATGTTATTGATCCTAGCGTTGGCATAAGTCTAGGTGATAAATTGGTGATGATTGCAGACGACTCAACTGTGGCACGAAATCAAGTGAAAAGAGCATTAGAGCCTTTGGGTATCAATATGATTTTAGCTAAAAATGGTCGTGATGCTCTTGATCAATTGAAAGCAATAGATGCTACCTGCGAGCATAGTATCACGGAAAAAGTTGCTTTAATGATCTCTGATATTGAAATGCCAGAAATGGATGGTTATACCTTAACCGCAGAAGTTAAAGGCAATGAAAGAATGGCCAAAATGCCCATTATTTTGCATACATCATTAAGCGGAGTGTTTAATAATGCTATGGTAGAAAAAGTGGGTGCTGAAGATTTCATTCCTAAATTTCATCCTGACGAATTAGCAACAGCGGTCAAAAAGTGGTTAAAATTAGACAATTAGCTTTTCGCCCAACGAAACAGTCGTTATCGTGAGACAGTGGCTGCCTTTATTTTATTGGCGGCCAAATCAATACTTAAAATAAACAGGACGGTAATGTGTCAGCAAGACATCTAGATGAGAAAAGCTATAATCAATTTAGAATATTTTTAGAGCAACAATGCGGCATTGTGCTTGGAGAAAGTAAGCAGTATTTAGTTAAAAGTCGTCTCGCGCCATTAATGGCCAAATTTGATCTTGATTCATTGAGTGAACTCGTTACCCGTACACTCGCTCCCGTTGAGCGGCAATTACGTGCCGCAGTCATTGATGCAATGACTACTAATGAAACCTTATGGTTTCGTGATGATTACCCCTATAAATTACTGCAAAATAAGTTATTACCAGAATTTAAAGCTCAAAAAACCCCGATAAAAATATGGTCAGCGGCTAGTTCTTCGGGGCAAGAGCCTTATTCTATTGCCATGTCAGTACTTGAATATCAACAGAAGAACCCAGGGTCATTTCCACGTGGTGTTCAAGTTATTGGTACTGATATTTCAACCACGATGTTAGAGCATTGTAAATACGGTCATTATGACAGCCTAGCCCTTGCGCGTGGATTATCTGCCGAACGTAAACAACGATTTTTTGAAACGGGGGATAACGGTATGTTAAAGATAAAAGATCAGGTCAAAAAAATGGTCAGTTTCCGGCCGCTAAATTTACTGAACAGTTATAGTTTGATGGGTAAGTTCGACATTGTTTTCTGTCGTAATGTTTTAATTTACTTCTCTCCTGAAATAAAGGCCAAAATTATTAGTCAAATTCATGGCGTATTGAACAAGCAAGGCTATTTATTCCTAGGCGCCTCTGAATCATTGTCGGGTATAAATCAAGATTTCTCTATGTTGCGTTGCAATCCTGGTATTGTTTATCAGAAAAAACAACCAAATTAATAGCCAATAACAGCTATTGCTACTGGCTGTTATTAACCTTTATTGTTTTATCCCTCCCTTCATTCTTACCTCCGTTAAATCAACTGGCACAAATATTGAATATCATTTAGTCATAACGTAACAATCGTGAGGCTATTATGGCTATCGGATTTGATCAAGGTTTTCAACTTCACACACAGGGCATGCTTCTTCGCTCTAAACGTGCAGAAGTCATTGCCAGCAATATTGCCAATGCAGATACTCCAGGCTACAAAGCCAGAGGAATGGATTTCAAACAAGCACTAGCGCAAGCGGCAACCAAACAGCATATGGGCATGTCTCGCACTCATGAGAAACACTTTGATATTCGCACCGAATTAAATAATTCAGTCGATTATCGTGTGCCTAATCAACCTGATACCGGAGACGGCAATACCGTAGATGTACAAGTGGAACGAAACTTGTATCTAAAAAACTCATTAGAGTATCAAGCAAGTGTTCAATTTCTAAATGGCAAAATTAAAGCGATGAAGAAAGTGATCAGCGGAGGTCAATAATTATGAGTCTTTTTAACGTATTTGATATCACTGGTAGTGGCATGAGCGCGCAGTCTGTGCGCTTAAATACTACCGCAAGTAATATCGCCAATGCAGATAGTGTCAGTAGCAGCGCCGATAAAACCTACCGGGCAAGGCACCCAGTTTTTGCCGCAGCCATGCAAGAAGCTGCCGCAGGTCAAGGCGCTATGGACGGTAGTGGTGTTGGCGTTAAAGTATTAGGCATTGTTGAAAGTGATAAGCCTTTGAATGTTGAGTATTCACCCAGTCATCCTATGGCAGACAAAGATGGTTTTATTTATAAGCCTAATGTCAATATCATCGAAGAAATGACGAATATGATCTCAGCTTCACGGTCGTATCAAACCAATGTCCAATTAGCTGAATCAGCCAAAAACATGCTGAATAAAACATTGATGCTAGGGCAAAGGTAATGAGAATTTTGGATAGGTCACTTAATTTACTACATATAGTAGGAGTGGATAATGGAAACAGTTAAGGGTAGTAGCCCGTTAGATGCGATCCGGTGGCAAAGAGAAGAATATAAAGAAGCAGACCAAAGTAAAGGTATGCTTACTCAAGCTGACTTTTTCGCCTTATTGACTAAAGAGTTATCGAATCAGGATCCAACCAAGCCGGTTGATAATAATGAAATGATTTCTCAAATGACTGCCTTTTCAACGACTGATGGCGTGAATCAATTAAATAAATCATTTGATATTTTTGCCCGTTCTATGACATCTAGCCAAGCACTGCAAGCTTCATCACTTGTAGGTCGAAGTGTCTTAGTTGAAGACAATGTCTTTGGCATGGAAGAAGGTGAAGCGGTTAAAGGTAAGTTAGTTTCAGAGCAAGCAGCCAGTAACGTTAATATTTATGTTGAAAATATTGCCGGTGAAATTATTCAAACTGTGCCGGTAGGTAATGTTGCTGCCGGCGGAATTACCTTTACTTGGGATGGTCAAACAGCGAAAGGTGAACCGGCTCCCGAAGGTGCTTATCGTTTCCGTATTGTTGGCTTAGTTGACGGTCAAGCCTCTGAATTAGAGGCAATGACCTACCGCAAAGTTGACAGTGTTACTTTAGCAGGCGCTGGCGGCAATATATTGCTTAACCTTAACGGTGGTAGCTCCATGGCATTGGCCGATGTGGTTGAAATATCTAGTGGCGATACCTAACGTTTTATCATAATCATTAAATAGAAAATATAGGCTTTACCTGAAGAGCGAACATAAGCATTAAGCAGTACAGGTATTAAGCAAAGTAGCGAATTATTAAGAGGGTTAAATTATGTCATTTAATATTGCATTAAGCGGGTTGAACGCGGCACAAAAAGATTTAGATGTTTCATCAAACAACATTGCCAATGTAAACACGGTTGGCTTTAAAGAATCTCGAGCTGAGTTTGTCGATGTTTATGCGGCATCTTTACTGGCTTCAGGTAAAACTAAAGTGGGTGATGGTGTTTTAACCGCAGATGTTGCTCAGCAGTTTTCTCAAGGTAGTATTCAATTTACCAATAACGCTCTTGATTTAGCGATTACGGGTAATGGTTTCTTTGCCACTGTGCCTGAATTAGGTTCATTGGAAACCTCTTATACCCGCGCAGGGCAATTTAAGCTCAATTCAGATAACTTTGTCGTTAACTCACAAGGGGGGCATTTATTGGGTTTCCCTGTTAACACTGACGGTTCATCGGCCTCGGTCAGTTTAAGTACCGCAGAGCCCATTCGTATACCAACGGCATCGGGTGCACCGACAAAAACAAGTTCAGTTGATATCCGCATGAATTTACCCGCAGGTGACAGCTACATTGCTGGCGCACCAGGAAATTTTGACCCAGATGATCCACTAACCTTTAATAACTCAACTTCGGTGACCATTTTTGACTCACTGGGTGATAGTCATGTGATGACTTACTTTTTTGTTAAAGATGACCCTATAGCAAATCCAAATCAGTGGATGATGTTTGCAGCAGTGGATGGTAAAGTCATTGACTTAGAAGATCCTCTCGGTACCGCAGTAGCTGATGGGCGAGTTGGTGGTGGCGTTTCAGGACCTCTACAACCTACTGGTGGTGTGGTCGGGGCAAGATTAGAATTTAATGCTTCTGGTGATTTTATTGCACAGTTTCCTCCTTTACCCAGTGGCGGTATAGTTACTGTGCCATTTACTAATCATTTACCCAATGGTGCTGATAGTACACAAACGGTGCTAATTGATTTTAATTTAGACCCAACCGGACCAAACCCTAATGAGCCTACCCAGTTTGCTTCAAATTTTGAAGTTACCGCGTTAAACCAAGATGGTTTAGCCGTAGGGCGGTTAACTGGTATTGATATCGGTGTTGATGGTCTAGTTCGTGCGACATACAGTAACGGCACTTCACAACCATTATCACGTATAGCGATGGTGAATTTTGCCAATGAACAAGGCCTGACGCAAACAGGTAGTACTAATTGGAAAGAGAGTATTGTTTCAGGTGAGGCACTTGCCGGTGAAGCAGGTTCAGGTACTTTTGGTACGATTAACTCTTCAGCTTTAGAGCAATCAAATGTTAACTTAACTACTGAGTTAATTGATTTAATTTCAGCGCAGCGTAACTTCCAAGCAAACTCTAGAGCATTAGAGGTTGATAATCAGCTGAATCAAACCATCTTACAAATTAGATAACCCGTAGGCGGGATTTTAATCGCGCTTTTTAATTTTTTTGTTCATTAAGCTAGGCGTAAATAAATTCCCGCCTACAATAAAGCCACAAATACGAAAAGTACTTGTGGCTTTTCTTTTGCTATATCTCACTATAAAGCTTTTTTGTTTTTAGCTCGTACCTAAACCTAAACTCATACTCCACTCCATTTAATTAGTACTTTCTTATAGATGGCACCCTCCTTGCATTTAAGTTATATAACCTTTGTTTATTGGAATATCATTATGGATAAGTTGCTTTATATCGCCATGAGCGGTGCTAAACAAAACATGCAAGCCTTATCAATAAATGCCAACAACTTGGCAAATGCTAAAACCACCGGCTTTAAGGCTGATTTAGCACAAGCGCGTAGCATGCAAGTTTACGGCGAAGGCCATGCCTCACGTGTTTTTTCCATGACAGAACGATCTAGCCAAAATTTTGACTCAGGCTCGGTGTTACACACGGGGCGTTCATTAGATATTGCCATTGAAGGCGCTGGTTTTTTTACTGTGCAAGCCGAAGATGGTCAAGAAGCCTACACCCGCGGAGGTCATTTTCGTTTAACTGAGACCGGAGCCTTAGAAACTAGCGATGGTGAATTGGTTATCGGTGAAGACGGTCCTATTACGCTACCGTTACCGGTAAATAATATTCAAATTTCACGTGACGGTACCATTATGGTACAGCCAGCAGGTGCGCCTAGTACGGTCCAAGAAGAAGTTGGCCGTCTCAAAATGGTCAATCCAGATACCCGGCTTATTGAAAAAGGCAATGATGGCTTATTTCGCGCTAAAAATGGTGGGCAATTAATTGCCGACATTAATGTCAATGTTCTTGGCGGCGCACTCGAGTCAAGCAATGTTAACCCCATTAGTGAGATGACCGATATGATTGCTTTACAGCGTCAATTTGAAATGCAATTAAAAATGATGAAAACCGCAGAAGAAATAGATGCCAGCGCTTCATCGTTATTACGTGCTTTCTAAGCACAGTCAAATTTAAGCAATAACTGATTTTTTAATCAGTAGCTACTAGACAATTAGAGGTGATGTATGAACCCAGCATTATGGATAAGTAAAACCGGCTTAGATGCGCAAAATAAAGATATTGCGGTAATTTCTAATAACCTTGCCAATGCCAGCACCATAGGTTTTAAAAAAAGCCGTGCGGTTTTTGAAGACTTACTTTATCAAAACATCAATCAGCCGGGCGGACGAACGGCACAAGATACTGAGGCGCCGTCAGGCTTGATGATAGGTGCGGGAACCAAAGTGGTAGCTACGCAAAAAATTCATACTCAAGGTGACATGATTACCACAGATAACGCCCTTGACTTGATGATTCAAGGTGAAGGTTTTTTTGAAATATTAATGCCTGATGGTAGTTCAGCTTACGGTCGAAATGGTCAATTCACCATGGATGATGAAGGTAATATGGTTACCCCTGGCGCGGGTTACCTTCTGCAACCACAAGTGACTATTCCTGAAGATGCCTTAAGTATTATTATTTCTCAAGATGGCGAAGTTTCAGTAACCCTACAAGGGCAGGCTGAACCTGCCGTAGTTGGTCAAATCAACTTAATCAACTTTGTTAATCCTACCGGCCTTCAGCCAGTAGGACAGAATTTATATATAGAAACTGCGGTTAGTGGTGCGCCGCAAGAAGGCGTTCCAGGCCTTGAAGGCTACGGCATGTTAGTACAAGGCGCGTTAGAAACTTCAAACGTAAATACCACGGAAGAATTAGTGAACTTAATT
The DNA here is from genome assembly GCF_000378625.1 of Colwellia piezophila ATCC BAA-637. Classification (GTDB taxonomy): domain Bacteria; phylum Pseudomonadota; class Gammaproteobacteria; order Enterobacterales; family Alteromonadaceae; genus Colwellia; species Colwellia piezophila. The sequence goes on from NZ_KB905162.1 coordinate 276,645, forward strand.
GAAAGTCAGCGGATATATGAAATGAATTCAAAAGTAATTTCAGCCGTTGATCAGATGCTGAGTTATATCAATCAGCAGCTTTAGTCCAATATTTGAATTGAATTTAGTGATTGAACAAGAGGCAGTGATGAAAAGTAAAACCCTATTAAGAAAAATTACTTTAAACAAAGAGTATTTAGCCATGGTTAAGCTCATTTTAGCAAGCTTATTAATTACTGTTACTAGCGCTTGTAGTAATACCGTCGAATTAAGTAAAGCACTGCCAAATGATCCTAATTTTGCGCCCATCATGCCAGAAGAAGAAGCAGAGCATATTATACCGACGGGGTCATTATTTAAGCCCTATTACGTGAATAATATTTATTCAGACTCTAAAGCGCACCGAGTTGGCGATATTATATCCGTGATCTTAAGTGAAAAAACTCAAGCGAAGAAAAATGCTAAAACGGAGTTGAAAAAAGAAAATGAAAGTACGCTAGATGCCGTTACGGGTTTAGGTGGTTTCCCCGTGACAGTTAATGGTGAATCATTACAGTTTGGTATTAATCAGAACTCTTCATTTAAAGGTGATTCCAAAGCCGACCAAGGTAATAGCTTAACCGGCAATATTTCAGTGCATGTGCTTAGGGTGCTAGCCAATGGCAATTTAATGATTAGAGGTGAAAAGTGGTTAACCTTAAATAATGGCGATGAGTATATTCGTTTAACGGGTGTTATTCGCTCGAAAGATATTAGCTCCAATAATACTATTTTATCAACTAAAGTCGCTAATGCGCGTATTCAATATGCTGGGACAGGTAGTTTTGCTGATACCAATGAGCAAGGTTGGATGGTTAAGTTTTTTAACAGTTCTTGGTGGCCATTTTAGTATTCTGTAAAGGTAATTTCAGACATTACATCGAATTCAGAGTCTTAGCTAAAGGTCTAGCCCAAGGTATTAGTTTAAGGTGTTAATTTAAGGTACAAATCTAATGAAAGTAGTAATAAATACCATTGTCATTCTTACATTACTGGCATCCTTGTCAGTAAATGCACAGCGTATTAAAGACTTAGCCGATGTTGCTGGTGTGCGCTCAAACCAGTTGATTGGCTATGGTTTAGTGGTTGGTTTACCCGGCACCGGTGAGCAAAGTCCGTTCACCGAGCAAAGTTTTAAAACCATGCTAAGTAATTTTGGCATTAATATGCCGGACAATTTAAAGCCTAAAATTAAAAATGTTGCCGCTGTTGCGGTACATGCTGAATTAAGAGCTTTTACCAAAGCAGGGCAAACCATTGATGTAACGGTTTCTAGTATGGGCAGTGCTAGCAGCTTACGTGGTGGTACCTTATTGCAAACCATTTTAATGGGCCTAGATGGCAATGCATATGCGGTAGCACAAGGCTCGTTAATCGTGAGTGGTTTAGGCGCGCAAGGTCTAGATGGCTCTCAGGTATTAGTCAATATTCCAACGGTTGGCCGTATCGCCAATGGCGCTATTGTTGAACGAGAAGTAAAGTCCCCTTTTTCCTCCGGTGATCACATTACCTTTAATTTACGTCATTCAGATTTCACTACTGCTAAACGCTTATCGGACACAATTAATGCCTTGATTGAGGGCTCAGCGAAAGCGCTTGACGCTACTTCAGTGCAAGTTAGAGCGCCGCGGGATATTAGTGCCAGAGTAAGTTTTTTGTCGGTACTGGAAAACCTCGAATTTGAACCAGCATCACCGGCGGCCAAAATTATTGTTAACTCGCGTACCGGTACCATTGTTATTGGCTCGCAAGTGACGTTACTTGCCGCTGCTATAACGCATGGCGGCATTACGGTCACCATCAATGAAGTTCAAGATGTTTCTCAGCCTAACGCTTTTGCTGAGGGAGAAACCGTAGTAACCAATCAATCTGCAATTAATGTCAGTAACTCTGATGCCCGTATGTTTGTTTTTAAACCAGGTGTTTCTTTAGAAACACTCGTTCGTGCTATCAACGAAGTTGGCGCAGGACCAGGTGATGTTATGGCAATTTTAGAAGCACTTGATCAAGCGGGAGCGATTCGAGGCGAGCTGATCATTATATAGCTGAACTTGTCGCTGTAGGGCTCAATTTAGGCGTCAAAAGTACTCACTGACATTCGTCAGCTCCGTGCTTTATGCTTTAACTTGAACCATACAGCTTAAAGTTAACACGCTAATAACTGAGAAAAAAATAACGTTTAGTTAATAGTTAAACACTACGTTTTAATAAACAACAATTAATTATATTTTTAGGTAAGTAAATTATGGATATCAACTTAAGCCAAGTCCACAACTTTGATCAAGCGCGTAATGCGCTTGAAATCAATGGCTTAAATGCTATCCGTGAACAATCGCGCTCAACGGATGATGAATCAAAAAAAGCGGCGCTAACAGAAGCGGCACAACAGTTTGAAGCCATCTTTATGAGAATGCTGCTCTCAAGTATGCGTAAAGCACAAGACGTACTTGAATCAGACAGCCCGTTTAATTCTGAGTCAAGTAAGTTCTATCGCGACATGCATGATCAACAAATGGCAATTGAACTTTCTTCCAATGGTTCTTTAGGGTTAACTGACTTAATTGTTCGGCAACTTGGCGGTGACAGTGGCAACTTTAAGCCTAGCTCTGTGTTACGTAATGATGGCAATTTACCGATAAATAACAAGGTAAACTCTGCTGAGAACACCAGTAAAGACAAACAGCATAATTCTTTAGTCGAGAAGATGTTAGGTAGTCAACGTCAGATTAAGCCGGATGTTGATATCCCGTTTGCGGGGAGTTATCAAACCGCTAGCCATGTTAACAGCCAAATGAATAATGCGTTGAATCAATTTTCGAATATAACAGCGACTAATGCTGCAAATAAAAGCAACAGTAAAGAAAGTATTAAAACAGAAAGCGTCAATATTTCAGCGCAAGTTTCACCACCTAGCTTTAATGAACCAAAAGACTTTGTCAGCGCCTTACTTGAGCCGGCACAAAGAGTTGAGCAGCAGTTAGGTGTGCCTTTCGCGGTAGTTATCGCCCAAGCGGCACTCGAAACGGGTTGGGGACAAAAAATTATTAAAGGCCAAGATGGCGGCAGCTCTAATAATTTATTTAATATTAAAGCCGATTCTCGTTGGGCTGGCGATAAGGTTACTAAAGATACCTTAGAGTTTGAACAAGGCGCTATGGTGAAAAAATCAGCACCGTTTAGAATGTACGAATCTATCAGTGATAGTGTCGATGATTATATAAACTTCCTTTCTTCTAGCGATCGTTATCAAGACGCATTGCAACAGCCAAACAATGTGGAACACTTCCTGCAAGGTTTACAGAAAGCCGGTTATGCAACAGATCCCCAATATGCCGATAAAATACTTGGCACCTTGAAAACTGTTACCAACCTTTTAGCTAAATAAACTGTGTTGTAGGAATGACTTATCCTATTTGTTGCGTGAAATTTCATAGCGCGCTAGATAAATATCCTACGATAAAATCGTTAATTAAATTATCACGATAATGCCAAACAGTCATTGAGCTGGTAAACAGCGACTGTATGTTAATAGCAATAGCGGCAAGGTATTACCTAGGAGAATAAATTATGACAGTAAGTTTGTACCAAACTGGTGTCAGTGGCTTATTGGCAGCCCAACAGCAACTGGCAACAACAGGTCATAACATAGCCAACGTAAATACTGAGGGCTATACTCGGCAACGAGCCGAACAAAATTCTTCCCTAGGCCTTAATAATGGCAGTAACTACATTGGCTCAGGCACCTATATCCAAGATATCACCCGTCTTTATGATCAATTCTCTCATAAAGAACAGCTATTAACACAAAGTAGCTTAGGCAACGCTGATTCACTGCATGCGAGGTTGACACAACTCGACCAAGTCATGGCTTCTTCAGGTAATGCGGTTGTTGTTTCCTTAGATAACTTTTATCAAGCACTTAACGGTATCGCCGATAATCCTAACGATTCAGGCTTACGTAGCATAGTGCTCAATCAAGCCGGAAATTTAAGTAATGACCTCAATGAACTAACGAACAATTTCGATAGAATGAGCACGGCGGTGAATGGTGAAATAGAGCAAGTTGCCAATAGAATTTCCGAAATATCAGTAGAGATAGCCAAGATAAATGAAACCATTTTGCATTCGCAAAATTTAACGCAAGGTGGTCAACCTAATGACTTACTTGATAAACGCGATCAACTGATTGGTCAATTAAGTGAGTTTACCCGAGTTACCACGGTCGAAGATGGCAATGGCGTACTGACGGTAATGATCGGCCAGGGAACCACTTTAGTTGCCGGCATTACGCCGATGACCCTGCGAGTAAAGGCGGGTGATCCTGATGCACAAAAAACAGAATTAACGTTAGTCAGTGGTAGCAGTAGTGTTGCTATAAACGGTACGAGATTAGGTGGCTCATTAGCGGCTAGTTTTGAATTTAGAGATGAACACCTCGCGAAAACTCGTACTGAAATAGACCGCTTAGCGATGGCAATATCGGCAACCTTAAATGATAGCCAAGCAAGTGGTTTAGATTTAAATGGCGTCCAAGGCGCTAATATCTTCACTGATATAAACTCGACGCAATTACAACAAGGTCGAGTATTAGTACCTTCAAGCAATACGGGGACAACGCAAGCACAAATTACCATTAATGATGTTTCCAAGTTACCTACCTATGAATTTGAAGTCCGTTTTGATGGTGCTAACTTTACGCTTTATAACTTAACGACTGGCGGCAGTGAAAACTTAGGCGCGCCAGGATCCGGTGTGCCAGCGGGTACTCACACGCCAATATTACCTGATTATGGTTTTTCATTTGTTGAAACCGGGGTGCCTATTTCCGGTGATACTTTTACCATTATTCCGAGTAGAAATAGCGCCGCGTTAATGCAAACCACGATAACCAATGGCAATGCAATTGCTGCAAGTACGGCTATTGCGGTAACGCCATCCAGTCATAATGTTAGTGATGGTAAGGTGGAAATTATCAATGTGAGCAATCCGGTAGCCGCTCGTGGTTATGATATTACTGTTGATGTCTATGAAAGTGCGCCAGGTACCTTTAGTTACCGTGTTTATAACACGGCAACACCGCCACCAGCACCAACCCTTGCCGCCGGCACCTATGCCCCAGGAGGCAGTGTTTTAGTTGATATCCCCGCAGGTACGCCTGACTTTCAACTTGAAATTAGTGGTGACCTTGTTGGCTCAGGTGTGAATGCCCGTGAAACCTTTACCTTAGGTGACGCCTTTGGTGTCGGTAACGGTAATAATGCCGTTGTAATGGCGAAAACCCAAGAGGTAGGTGTTACTAACGGCGGTAAAGAGACTTTTAATCAAAGCCTAGCAGTGACGACTTCTGTTGTTGGTGCAAAAGCCAGTAATGCTAATTTATCTGCCGATACGGCTCTGGCGTTATACACCCAAGCTTACAATCGTAATCAAGCAACCTCAGGAGTTAATCTTGATGAGGAAGCCGCCAACCTGATGAAGTATCAGCAAGCCTACCAAGCAGCATCGCAAATTATTGCTACGGCAAATACACTTTTTGACACTATTCTAGCCGCGGTAAGGTAAGGAGTTTCTATGCGAGTTTCTACTGCTCAATTTTACTTACAAAGTTCTCAATTAATGAGTCAAAAGAGCTCTGAAGTTAATGAACAAATGGCCTACTTGTCCAGCGGTAAAAGGGTATTGACAGCTAAAGACGATGCCATCTCTTATGGTACGTTAGCAGGCTATAAAAATGACTTGGCTAACATTGAAAAGTATAAACGTAATATTAATCAGGCCGAAAGTCATAATAGTTTACAAGAAGTTGTTTTTGCGGATGCAGAGCTTATTTTAAATACTATTAAAGAGGTCATGTTACAAGCAAATAATGGTGCTATGTCTGATGAAGACCGACAAACCTTAGCTAAACAGGCCCGTAATAGTTTTGAACAATTGTTTGATCTTGCCAACAGTAAAAACGAAAACGGCGCTTATATTTTCTCAGGTTATCAAACTGAGCAGCAACCATTTAGTCAACAAGTTGACGGCACTGTTACCTACAATGGCGACTCAGGTGTTCGAGAATTACAAATTGCTAAAAATATAAACATCCCAACCAATCAAACCGGCGATGCTGTTTTTATGACAGTAGCCAACGCTATCGGTGATTTTACTGCCAATTATCCCACTACCCCAGTTAATACCTCGGGTGTTGCTGTTGAAAGTGCCAATGTAACCGATAGAAACGCCTACAACCTTGGTACAGGGCCTTATACATTTGCTACAGATCCAATAACTAACGATTTAACAGTTACCGATAGCACTCTTCCCATTCCTGCGGTTGTCTTTCCAATATTTCCGGCAATTCCTGTGCCTTATGTTGCTGGGCAAACAATTACCTTCGACGGCATTGACGTTACCCTAAGCGGCAATCCATTGCCGGGTGAAAGTTTTACTATCAATGAGCAAGAGGAGATAAGCCTCTTTGCCACTATTAATGAGGCTATTTCTTGGATGGAGCAAGGCTCGGTTTCAAGTAATCAAGAGCAAAGTCAAGTCGATTACAATGCGCTGCTCAGTCAACTGAACTCGTCCATGAGTCATATAACGTCAAGGCGGGTAGATTCAGGTATTCGTTTGCAAGTTCTTGATAGTCAAGAGAATCGGCATCTGGATGCTGAGATAAACCTTACTTCGGGTAGAGCTAATATTGAAGATTTAGACTTTGCTAAAGCTATTTCAGAATTTGAACAAGCTAAATTAGCACTGCAAGCTTCTCAGCAAACGTTTAGTAAGGTACAGGGCTTGAGTTTATTTAATTATATTTAATTTTTTAGAGCGGTTAACCAAAGTGGCATTGTTTATGCCTGTTTAATACACAAGAGAAAAAAGTAACCCAAAATAACAAATAACTGGCGGTAAATATAAAAACAGCCAACGGTTTTTTATTAAGAAAAGAGAAGAAAAGAAAAAGAGCAGAGGCTTGCTATACAAGCTTCTAATAACACAAGTAAATGTACACATTAGGAGCTAACTTATGGCCTTATCAGTCAATACCAATATATCATCGTTGAATGCTCAACGTAATTTAACTAAATCAGGCAGTGATTTAGCCACCTCTATGCAACGTTTGTCATCGGGTATGCGCATAAATAGCGCTAAAGATGATGCCGCAGGACTTCAAATATCTAACCGTTTAACTTCGCAAATAAATGGTTTGGCGGTAGCGCAACGAAATGCCAATGACGGTATTTCTATGGCGCAAACTGCTGAAGGCGCGATGCAAGAGTCAACCAATATTTTACAGCGAATGCGTGAATTAGCATTGCAAGCGGCTAACGGCTCTAACTCAGTATCTGATCGCGATGCACTACAAAAAGAAGTGGCGGCTTTACAAGAGGAGTTAACACGTATAGCGGATACCACCAGCTTTGGTGGGGTAAACTTATTAAACGGTAACTTTGGTGGCAAACAATTTCAAGTAGGCTCTGATGCGAATCAAACTATCTCAGTGAGCTTAACGAGTGTCGCTGCAGAAGATATTGGTAATTATGTCGTTAAGTCGTCGGGCACTGAATACGGTGTTGGCGCTGCAAACGCAGCATTGAGTACTTTACAAGAAGGTACCACTAACGATTTTACCATCACCAATGCTGACGGAGATACGGGTGTTTATACTTCTGTCGCAACAGATAGTGCAGTTGATACCGCTATTGGTTTTAATGCATTAAAAATTGGTGTTGACGCTAAAGCAGTCTTGGATATTGAGTTAACAATTAATGCTCCAGCGACCGCTGGTGTTATGGCTATTGGTGGTAATACCTATGATTTAAGTGCTTTTGCTGGTGACCTTGAAAAGCTAGTATCAGAACTAAGTACCGATGGCTATGAAGCTAGCGTGACCGGTGGTGTTATTTCTATTCGAGCAGAAGGTGTTGCTGGCGTTGAAATTACCGGTGCAACAGCTGCTGATACGTCTCTAGGCCCTGCTGGCGGAACTTTAGTGCCTAGTGGCGGAGCTACCTCTAGTTTTTCTTCCGCACTGGTAATGGAATCTAAGGAGTCATTTTCTATTGCGGGTACTACAGCAACAATTACTAACCTTGGTACTGCGGCTAGTTCATTATCTGCGGTGTCTAGTATCGATGTATCAGGCCTTGCCTCTAATGCACAAAATGCTATAGCGACTATTGATGCAGCGTTAGCGACCATTGATGGCTCAAGAGCTGACTTAGGTGCGGTGCAAAATCGATTTAGCCATACCATTGCTAATTTAGCCAACATTCAAGAGAATGTTTCGGCATCACGTAGCCGAATTCAAGATACTGATTTTGCGGTAGAAACTGCACAGATGACTAAGAATCAAATACTGCAACAAGCAGGTACCTCGATCTTAGCGCAAGCAAACCAAATACCTCAAGCGGCAATAAGTTTACTTGGCGGTTAGATTAAAAAACGACAATAGGTTATAAAATAAGAAGACAGATTAATCATCTGGTCTTCTTTTTTTTTATAAAGAAAGTGATAGTGAGTATTATTATGAATGTTAAAAAAAACCTTCATCAAGCTAAAGTTCTATACCAATTACAAGATTATGATGCCGCAATTAAAATAGTTAAAAAAATAGTAGAAAATATACCTAATTGCTTTGCTGCGCACAATTTATTGGCGTTCATTTTACAAGCGAAAGGGCAATTACCCCTAGCAGAGTCTACTTTTATAACAGCATTAGCGATTGATGACTCTGCTGCTGATACTTTTCATCAGTTAGCGAGTCTACAAAAAAGGCTGAGGAAGCCAGTCGAGGCTGAAAAAAACTATCAACGCGCGATTGCAATTGACAACTCAAGGGCTGGGTTTTTTTTTGATTATGGACTATTCCTAGGTGAACAAGGTAAATTCGAACAGGCGTTGGCTGCTCATTTACAAGTATTAGAAATAGATAATAGCCAGTCTGAAGTATATCTGCATATTTTTAAACACTTTATGCACATGCATAGATATCAAGATGCACTAGAAATAGCTGATATCGGCTTGCTTTGCCAGAATTTAACTGATTTTCAATTATACGAATTATTAATTGGTAAGGCTATTTTGTTTTGGCTGTTTGATAATGTCGATGAAGCTGTGCAAGCTATTGTGTTGAGTGACGCTATTCATGCCATTGAAGATAATAATATCAATTTAAATAACAGAAGGGTTTTTCATACTTATATCAAAAGTTTGTTGTTATATCGTCAAAACAATAGCTCCGCATATCAAGATGTACAGCAGAGCGATTTGCCGCTTATTTATTTTATATCTGAAAGTCATGGTTTTTCTACGAACGGCATGACGGTGACTTATCAGCAACAAAACCATCTGGTAAAATCGTTATTTATATGGGGGACGAAAATAGTTCACCTTATTCAGGAAGATATGAACCAATACCAAGCCAGTTTAACAATATTGCTAAAGGGCCTGCCGACTGGTAGTAACGTGGTATTAGCCTTTGGGGAAATTGATTGTCGAACCAATGAAGGGATTTTCAAATACTGTAATGAACAAGGGCTTGATTTTCATGCAGTAGTGGATGGCATGGTAGAAAAATACTTTAACAAGATAATAGTACAGGCAAAGAGTAATAATCTTAATATCATACTTTATGGTGTGCCAGCGCCGCATGCTATGTTGGTAGAGTTGCTTACTAAAGATCAGCAAAATACATTTAAGCAAATGATAGCCTATTTAAACCAGCAACTGGCCGATTACAGTGACAAAGAGAATATAGAGTTTCTAGATGTTTACCAATTGACCAACCTAGATGGTCTGAGTAACCTTGAATACCATATCGATAGTACTCATGTTAATCCAGGCGCAGTGCCTAGGTTATTTGAACTATTAACCCCGAAAGTAATTAATTGAAGAATTAATTTATAAATCAATTAAAGTTATTTTTATCGCTGCCGTTAAGGTGTGTAGACGGGGACTTGAAGCATTACTGATAGTTCTAATTTTAAAAACTATTTTACGCATTACCTTTTGTAAGCAGGAGTTTTATCATGGCTATCTCAGTAATTACCAATGTATCATCATTAAACGCACAACGTAACTTATCTAAGTCCGGTAGTGACTTAGCAACTTCAATGCAACGTTTATCATCAGGTATGCGTATTAACAGCGCTAAAGATGATGCGGCTGGTCTACAAATTTCAAATCGCTTGACCTCACAAATTAATGGCTTGGGTGTAGCACAACGTAATGCTAACGACGGTATTTCAATGGCGCAAACCGCTGAAGGCGCGATGCAAGAATCAACCAGTATTTTACAACGTATGCGTGAGTTAGCATTGCAATCGGCTAACGGCTCTAACTCATCTTCAGACCGTGGAGCCTTACAAAAAGAAGTCACCGCTTTACAGAGTGAATTAACCCGTATTGCCGAAACTACCAGTTTTGGTGGTGTGAATTTGTTGGACGGTAACTTCGGCGGTAAACAATTCCAAGTTGGCTCAGATGCAAATCAAACCATCCAGGTGACTTTGGCGAGTGTCTCAGCGGCTGATATTGGTAATTACAGTGCTAATGGTGCTGGCTCTAGAATTGGTATAGCTGATGCTGGTGCAGTACTTCTTGCAGTAGCTACGACGCAAGATATCACGGTAACTAATTCAGATGGCGATGCTGGCATTTATCAAACAGTTGTTGGTGATACCGCGGTTGATGTTGCTGCGGGTATTTCAAACCTTAAACTGGGTGTTGAAGCTGAAGCCGTATTAGAAGTAGATATTCAAATAAATACACTCGCTAACGTAGGCACGTTCGATCTGGATGGCGTCACTTATGATTTAGCCGATGGCGATCTTGACCGTGTGGCGGCAGAAATTTCAACCAATGGCCATGAGGCTAGTGTTGCAGGTGGTAAGTTATCAATCAGAGCAACGGGTGTTACCGGTATAGATATGACCGATGGTACTTTAGGTGCAACATCTATGGGGCCTGTAGGTGGTACTATGGTTACAAGTACCAATGCATCATCTAGTTTTGGCGCTGTCGTGAAGATGACCGCAGATGATGCATTTACTGCCACAGGTGGTGCAGAAGCTATCGGCGGTGCAGCGGGTGCTTTACAATCAATAAGTAACTTGGATATCACTAGTGCCTTTGATTCTCAAACAGCAATAGCGACTATCGATGCTGCATTAGCCTCAATTGATAGCCAACGAGCAGATTTAGGTGCGGTGCAAAATCGCTTTAGCCATACCATCAGTAACTTGGCAAACATCCAAGAGAATGTGTCTGCATCACGTAGCCGTATTCAAGATACTGACTTTGCCGTAGAAACCGCGCAAATGACTAAAAACCAAATCTTGCAACAAGCAGGTACGTCAATATTAGCGCAGGCTAACCAATTGCCACAAGCAGCACTTAGCTTAATTGGTTAATTGAAAAAAGGCTTTAAGCCACAGTATCTAAAGTACCGTGGCTAAGGCCTAAGCGATAAAGTAAAAAGGAAGGGGCCAACATGCTCCTTCCTTTTTTGCTTTTAAGTGTCTATTGAAATGCGCCTTTGAAGTTTAGTTTTTGACGTGTGCTTTTTGAAGTGACACTTTTAAAAGAGCATTTTAAAAAGCTAAGCAGTCTATAAAGAGTGTAGTGCAAAGTGGTACAGACTTAGTTTTGGCTAGCTTAACTCCTGAGCTCAAACAACCTACTGAACCAACCAGTGCGGTAGGTCATCTTAAGGTAACGAACTCGATGCAAGAAAGAGCAAGCCGTTAGTGTCATTACCAGGGCTAATGAATAAGCTAAAGAAGTTGTTCAAGCTCCCCTAACGCTAAAGCAGTTCGAGAAATTGGCACAACAATTACAGGATTTTGTCGGTGAAATGAATCGCGGTTTAGAGTTTTGTCGATAAAAATTCTGCACAAGGTGTCATTAAGGTTATAGATAAAAATAGCGATAAACGGGTGAAAAAGTTTCCTTCTGAAGAATTACTTACCTTAGTCGCTATATTGTCAGAAGTGGTTGGCGGCTTTATTGATGTGAAAGTCTAGTGATATTTCTTTGTCGCTAAAAGGTTAAATGAATATAAGATCTACCTCTACCCTCTGTAACGCTAGTTATTCAAAAGAGAAATTATGTTTTATTTAAGATTTACTGACATTGGCTTGGTTTGGATCTACCGGTTAGCGAATTGTTAGTGTTTAAAGTATGTTTTTTGTGCTTCGTAGCAATAAATAACAAGCTAACATAACCACGGATATGTCTACCATGGCTACAGTAATTTATGCTTACAGTATTTCTCGGTTTCTATTAAATAATAAATTAAAAAAACGGTTAAATAACTTAAAAAGATTAAAGTTATTTTTTAAGCTGCCGTTAAGGTGAGTAGAAAGAGAATTTGAAGTATTACTGATAGTTCTCATTTTAAAAACTAATTAACGCATTACGCTTTATGTAATCAGGAGTTTTAACATGGCTATTTCAGTAATCACCAATGTATCATCACTAAATGCTCAACGTAACTTATCTAAATCAGGTAGTGACTTAGCGACCTCTATGCAACGTTTATCATCAGGTATGCGTATTAACAGTGCTAAAGATGATGCGGCTGGTCTACAAATTTCAAATCGATTGACCTCACAAATTAATGGTTTAGGCGTTGCACAACGTAATGCTAATGACGGTATTTCAATGGCGCAAACCGCTGAAGGCGCGATGCAAGAGTCAACCAGTATTTTACAACGTATGCGTGAATTAGCATTACAATCGGCTAACGGCTCTAACTCATCTTCAGACCGTGACGCCTTACAAAAAGAAGTCACCGCTTTACAAAGTGAATTAACCCGTATTGCCGAAACTACCAGTTTTGGTGGAGTTAATTTACTTGATGGCAATTTTGGTGGTAAACAATTCCAAGTCGGCTCTGATGCTAATCAAACCATCCAGGTGACTTTGGCGAGTGTTTCCGCAGCTGATATTGGTAATTACAAGGAAGATACTGCAGGTAGCGTGATTGGTCTTGCATCAGCAACAGCAGCCTTAGGTACGGCTACGGCAGCTGAAAACCTTCTGGTAACCAATGCTAATGGTGATGCTGGTACTTATGTTACCCTGGGTACAGATACTGCTGTTGAGATTGCTGCTGGTATTTCAAACCTTAAACTGGGTGTTACAGCTGAAGCCGTATTGGAAGTTGATATTCAGATATTAGTAGCCGGAGCGCACACCTTTGATATGGACGGTGTTACTTACGACTTAACTGATGGTGATCTTGACCGAGTGGCCGCAGAAATTTCAACCAATGGCCATGAAGCTAGTGTTGCTGGTGGTAAGTTATCAATCAGAGCAACCGGCGTTGATGGCATAGATATGACAAATATTGCCAATGGTGTAGCGATGGGGCCGGTAGGTGGTACTATGGTTACCAGTACCGGTGCAACTTCGAGTTTTGGTGCTGTCGTGACTCTGACTTCAGATGATACCTTTTCTGTAGCAGGTGGTACAACCGCTTTAGGCAATGGAACGGGCGCTTTACAATCTATCTCTAATTTGGATATCACCAGTGCTTTTGATTCTCAAACGGCAATCGCTACTATTGATGCTGCATTAGCTTCAATTGATAGCCAACGAGCAGATTTAGGTGCGGTGCAAAATCGTTTCAGTCATACCATCAGTAACTTAGCGAACATCCAAGAGAATGTATCAGCTTCACGTAGCCGTATTCAAGATACTGATTTTGCCGTAGAAACTGCGCAAATGACTAAAAACCAAATCTTACAACAAGCGGGTACGTCAATATTAGCGCAGGCTAACCAATTACCACAAGCAGCACTTAGCTTGATTGGTTAATTGAAAGGGATTTAACCACGGTACCTAGAGTGCTATGGTTATGACCTAGCCCATAAAAGTAGATAAAAAGGAAGGGGCTAATATACTCTTCCTTTTCTGCTTTTAGGTTTTTGATTAAATAGGCTCTTTGATGTGTATTTTTACCAAGACACGTTTGTAGTCAAATTTTTATAATAATGTTTTAAATAAGGTAAGGAGTCTATAATGAGTGTAGTACAAGGCGGTACAGACATTGGTTTGGCTAACTTAACTTCTGAGTTTAAAAAGCTAACTGAAGGAAATGATTCAGTAAGTAATATTAAGGAAAATGAACTTGTTGCAAGTGATAAAGAGCAAGTAGCTATTACCACTAAAACAGCTGAAGAGGTTAACCAACAACCCTTAACAGTACAGCAACTTGAGAAAGTGGCACAACAATTGCAGGACTTTGTTGGTGACATGAATCGCGGTTTAGTGTTTTCTGTCGATAAAGATTCAGGACGAGATGTGATTAAGGTTATTGATAAAAACAGTGGTGAACTGATTAAGCAATTTCCTTCAGAAGAAGTGTTAACTTTAGTGGCTAAATTATCAGAAATGGTAGGTGGCTTTATTGACGCTAAGGTATAGCGGCGTTGATAGTCGGCGATAATTGTTTGCAGGGTAATTTAGCAAATAACTTCGACTCTATTTAGTGTGAAATTAATATTTGAAAGGGGGACTTATGCCTAATTTAACGTTTACGGGGATAGGCTCAGGTTTACAGGTTAGCGATATTGTTAACGCTATTGTTGGCGCTGAAAAAGCTCCTTTTGTTTCTCGTACCAACGCACAGCAAGGTAAAATTACCACCGATATATCAGCCATCGGCGCATTAAAATCGGCACTAGAAAGTGTTACTGATTCCATAGAAGCACTAGCTGATACCGATAAATATCAATTACGGTCCGCGAAAGGTACCGACAGCTTTATAACCCTTTCCGCCAGTAAAGATACTCAAATTGGTCATTATTCGGTTGAAGTTGATGCTTTAGCACAAAGTCATAAACTGATGTCTAGTGCTATTGATGGTGAAGAAGCCGTAGGTGAAGGCACCTTAAATATTGCCGTAGCGAGTGGGAATTTTGATATTGTTGTTTCTGCCACCGATACCTTAAGCGATATTCGCGACGCTATTAATGACAGTACAGATAATGATTCGATTATAGCCACTATAATCACCGATAACGACGGCCAGCATCTTATTATGACAAGTAGGGAAACTGGTGTTGCTAATACTATTACCACCACGGTAACGGATAGTGATGGTAACAATAGTGATAATTTAGGCTTGTCACGTCTTGCCTATGATGTCTCAGACCCTGATCCTCTGCTGCATATTACCAATTTATCTGAAGTTACCGCGGCGCTTGATGCACAGATCACTATTGATGGTACCCTTGTTGTCTCTAGTAGCACCAACGAATTTAAAAATGTTATTGATGGTGTAGATATAACCGTCAAAAAAATTCATGACGTTGATGACGATATTAGTCAAATTAGTTTTACTGAAAATAATTCCAACATCAGATCGGGTATAGAAAAATTTATCGAAAGTTATAACGAACTTCTAAAACTCAGTAATATCTTAGGTCAAGCCGGAGAGTCTGGTGCGGGGCCTTTAGCGGGAGATTCCTTGCTACGAGGGGTGATGGGGAAATTACGTCAAGAACTGAGTAAAGGTTTTGATATAGGTAATGGCAAAACCTTATCTTTATCTGAATTAGGAGTACATAGTGATCGCTACGGTGTACTTACTTTAGATACTGACGATTTAAATGATTTTATTGATAGTGATATTGACGGTGTGCAGTTGTTTTTTGTCGGTACGGACTCAACCAATGGTTTTGCCAATTCGCTTAAAAGCTTGACTGAGTTTTATACTGACAAAGAGGGTATTATTCAAAATCGTATTGACAGTGGCAAGAATCGATTAGACCGGTTAGATGATGATAGCTTGGCTTTTGCCCGTAAAATGGACTCTTTAGAGGCGCGTTTATTTGCTCAATACAATGCCATGGATTTAATTGTCGCAGGCTTAAACGCCACTAGCAGCTATTTAATGGCTCAGTTAGATAATATGCCAGGTGTGGTTAGACAGTATAAAAAATAAGTTTAACGGATAATAGAATAAGCTTAAAGAACTAGCGATAACAGGCTAAAGCAAAGCTGCTATTTTATTGTAAAGTGACGTTGCTTGGCTTGAAGTTAAATTACCTGACGAGCGTGCTTTGCCAATGGAAGAGTTTACTCTGACAACATCATTAGCGATTTGCTGTATTTCTTTACTTTGCTCCAGTTGTGCTTCTGTTTGCAGCTTTTCTCGTCCCAAGTCTGAAATTTTAAGTACATCATCGGCAAACTCGCCCAAATAGGGCCCGAAGACAGATATCAGCTTAGTATTATCTTGCCTAGGGCTGTATTTAATCGCCCGTTGGATATCACTCGCTGCAGTTAGCGGATTTGATCTGATCATACTGCGCTCCCACTGCAGATGTACACTTACCTTGATTATAGTAATTTTATAAAAAAGTGCACCTTTGCTGAGCCATGCCTAATTATTTTTATAAGGTCTAGCATCTTTATAAGGGTCAGCACCTTTATAAAGTTCAGCACTTAGGCATAAAGTGAATGAGGTTAGTCTTAGGGAAAATAAAGGCTGGGGTCTTGAACTGGCAGAGGACTTTTATATTTGCAAGCTGGTGCAGCCAGTATGACATGGGACGTTAAAACCGCTGGTAGGCTTTTGCTGATTTTTTCCCTTGTTTCAATTTGATTAGTTGGCTAGCAAAAGCTTGCTTAAATTGTTGGCTTTTATCAATGAGGGCGACATCTAATTGCACTACTTGGTTGACTAGCTCAATATAAGCTTGGATTTGTTCAATAGGATAGCGTTTAAAACATTCCCTTAATAACTGTTCTCGCTCGGATTGTAGACTTGCTAAACCTTCCGCGTTTGCCTCTTCATCAGTAGAAAACTCGTCAAGTTTCGACAGTAATTGTTTTGACTTGACGATTATTTCATTAAGCGCAAGCTCTACAGAGCCGGCCATTAGAAACTAACCTGGCTTTGAGTTTCTAAGGGGATGGAATCCCAGCCTGACTTAATTGGCAACAGCACTTGAATGACTTCTTCTAATTTTTCAATGTCATTGCTTGAGCTTGCTACAAGTATTTGTTCACTGCAATATTTATAAAGTAAGGCTAGGTTTTCAGAAACTTCACCGCCTTGCTTAAAATCAAGAGAACCTTCTAGTACCCCTATAATGGCTATAGCATTAGATAACTCTGAGCCTTTTTTTGCAAAATTCTCTTGAACAATAGCACCTTTAGCGGTGGCGATATTGTCGAGTAATTTTTGAAAGAGCATAGCAACAAGTCTATAAGGTGATGCTTCTTGTGCAGAGCTTTTATGGGTCTGTTGATATTTTTTTAGTGATGCATGTGTCATAGACACCTCCAAGTCGCTTACTTTTTAATATGAGTATAATCAAATTAAAAAATTAAAGTAATGGTTAGGTTAAAGCTAGGTTATTAATAGTTACCGCAAAGCCTTCGGATTTAGCTTTTTCATAGGCTTGCAGCAAAACACTGTGGCTAATACCCTCTGAGTCTTCAATAACACCATTAGTCAAAACTTCGATATTATCCCATCCTCGTTTTACCAAGTAATTTTCAATTTGTTTAACTTGGTCTTCAAAAGGCATATGAAGGGAGAACATATTAAATTCATGTCGAGTTCCTTTGGTTAACTCTTCGCTGTCATTCATTAATTCAGCGGTACCATTTATTATTAGCATCTACTCTTCCTGTTATTATTTAATCATAATGATGTTCGCATAATATTATTAGCTATGCTTTTTTTATGCCACCTTGTCTTGGCGTTATAAAATTGACCGCGTTAGTGATTTAGTTAGTTGAAAATAGTAGTGTTTTTTATTTTTGTTTGTCAGCATATGTATGTGTGTGGAATGCAGGTGATGATTTTTTGACTAGAGAGAGATTAGCCTAAAAGCTTTAAGATAGATTCTGCGGCGATGTTACTCTGAGCAAGTAAAGCTGTTGTGGCCTGCTGTTTAATTTGCAAAAAGGTTGATTTAGCTGTTTCTACAGCAAAATCAGTATCTTGTATACGTGATCGACTCGCAGAAACGTTTTCACTAATATTACTTAAATTGGTAATAGAGTGTTCTAATCTATTCATAAAGGCACCTAAACTGGTGCGTTGATTATCAATATATTTCAAAGCATCATCAATCATTACCGTCGCTAGCTGTGAATTGTCAATTAAATCCACATTACCAAGGCCAATGTTTACGCTAGAAAAGGCTGCAACCTGTAAAGCAATTGTTTGGTTGGCATCCGCACCTATTTGAAATTTTGTTTTTGGTCCGGCCAAGGTAAAGGAAGTATCGTATTTATCCAGTTCAATTTCGTTAAAAGCATGTGTATCCCATGCGGTACCTGCACCAAAATCCCCAGAATTATTATCATCATCACCGCTAACAAAAAAAGCGTCAAAATTTGCGGTAGTAAGCGCACCATTAGCACCAACAATCGTTTCTTCTCTAATGATGCCTCCCGAAGCATCAAAGCCACCGAAAGCTCCATTATCAGTATTGCTGGTAATTATATTGTTGGTAATAAAATCCTCAAAAACTGTGCCTGCCATCATCTCTGTTTGCAATGCGGCTTCATTGGCATAACCCGTTGTTGAATTTAAAGCGGCATCGAAAGATTGACCTCCGGCAAGTGCCCCCATAAAGGACTGTATACCAGCACCGCCTATTTGATTTTCTAAGTAGCGCATGGCTATGTAACCGCCCGAATAGACACCTGCAATTTTAATTCCTGTTCCGGTAGGAGCGCTGTTATTACCAAAAATCCCGTTTAATTCTGATTTAATTGCCGCAACACCAAAGCTTGTTATATCTGCCGCTACTCTATCATCAGCGCCACTGACCGCCTCAGCGGTACCCTCAGCAAACCAAGTTGGTGTGGATGCTAAGTCCATTTGGTTCGCCATTACCGCATGGGTCATTTCATGCAGTAGGGTAGACTTTAATAAGTCAATATTACTGGCGTCTAGTGTTGAAAAATCGGCTAAATCAATAGTCATGGTTAGCTCTGTTCCTGCGGGTGCAAGATAAGATACCGAAGCCAGGACTCCTCCTACCGCGTCATATTCTAAATCAATTTTGAATTTAGCACCGTCACCAGTGAGTCCTAAAACATCTTTAATAATATCTTCTGACTCAGCTAATACGCCACTTTGCAATATTTGCATTATATTTCGTTCTGCTTCCGTGCCAGCAGACGTCGCCACATTATCGGTTTGTTGAAAAACTTTTTTGCCGCCAAAGGATGTCGAGCTATTGATGGTGTCTATTTCAAGCATCAATTGCACCGACTCTTTATTCAGTGCTTCGCGATCCGCTTTAGAAAGAGCGCCATTACTGGCTTGTAGTGATAAATCACGCATTCTAAACAAAATACTAGTGGATTCGTTTAAAGCACCTTCAGTGATTTGAGCAAAGGAAATACCATCATTGGCGTTACGTTGGGCAATGGCTAAACCATTGATTTGAGAGGTTAGTCTGGTAGATATTTGTAAACCTGCGGCATCATCTGCGGCTGAGTTAATGCGCATACCTGATGACAAGCGAGCAAAAGTCACCGCTAAGTTATTTGAATTAGCTGCGAGTTGGCGCTGTAGAAACATGCTTGTCATGTTGGTTCTAATACTAATCACGCAAATATGGTCTTAATAGTTAGTGTCATAGCTGTTTATCGGCAGTAGTTATTATTTCTTGAAGGAAATTTGTATAATTATTATGTTTTGACACTGCTCGTTATGACAAAAAAATGACTACTATGCGTCAACTTTTTGTTGCTTTAAAAAAAATAATGGCTAAAATTACATTTGTCACGACAAAGTGACATTAAAATAACAAGTTAGCATCGGTAGTGAAGATTAGTTATGAATGTAACGGAAACATTAATAGGTCAAAAACAAATTTTGGTTGTCGATAACGACGAGGCTAGAAGTCACCATTTAAGTACGGTGCTCGCTTTTGTCGGTGAGCACTTTATGCATTGTTCACAAGAGTAAGCGATTGCAAAATTGGCTGATAACAGCCATATTCTCACGGTTATACTAACCGGCAATGTCAGCAGTGATTGTGCTAGCTTAATTAAAACTAATCCCAGTGTGCCTTTTATTCTTCATGATGTACTTGATAGCAATGCCTTAGCCATTAATGTCAATGTTATCGGGACGCTTTGTGCACCGCTTAATTATGCCCAGCTGACAGAGCTTATTCACCATTGTCATCAATATCACAATAAACTACCCCGTACTGGCCGGAAATTGGGCTCGAGTGCTTTGTTTCGTTCACTCGTTGGTACGAGTGAAGTGATGGCGCAAGTACGATTTTTAATCGAGCAAGTTGCCAAATCGCCTGCTAGTGTACTCGTGTTAGGTGAATCGGGTACCGGTAAAGAAGTTGTTGCCCGTAATATTCATAACTTATCTGACCGTGGCAAAGAGGCTTTTGTGCCGATTAACTGCGGGGCTATTCCGGCAGAATTGCTTGAAAGTGAACTGTTTGGCCATGAAAAGGGGGCTTTTACTGGCGCAATTTCAACACGTAAAGGCCGCTTTGAATTAGCCGAAGGCGGCACGCTGTTTTTAGATGAAATTGGTGATATGCCACAGCCGATGCAGGTAAAGCTATTACGTGTTTTACAAGAGCGTACTTTTGAGCGTGTCGGTGGCAGCAAAAGTATCAAAGCCAATGTCCGTATTATTGCGGCCACTCATCAAGATCTAGAGGAAATGATCAAAGCAGGCAGTTTTAGAGAGGATTTATATTATCGTTTGAATGTATTTCCGATAGATACGCCTTCATTGCGTGAACGTAAAGAAGATATCCCACTACTAATGAAAGAGTTACTGACTCGCTTTGAGCATGATCAAGGTAAAACCGTACGCTTTACCGAAAAAGCTATTGAGTCATTAATGGAGCATCCGTGGCATGGTAATGTGCGAGAGCTATCAAACCTAATAGAGCGTATGTTGATTATGTATGCAGAGCAAATTGTTGATGTTGCCGAACTGCCTTATAAATACCAACATATTGATGTCGAAGTTTATAATCCGGAATACCCAGAAGAATTACAAGAGCAAGATGTTATCAATGCGCTTTTCTCTGGCTTTGAATACGATGATGAGGAAAGTAGCGAAGAAAATTTAGTCGACAATGATAGCAAGAGTGAGCCGGGAAGCAGCACTAACTCAGGTTTATTACCCAACGATGGCCTAAATTTAAAAGAGCATTTAGCTGACCTTGAAGTTTCTCTCATCATACAATCTTTAAGTAAGCATGACTATGTTGTCGCTAGAGCTGCTGAAACCTTAGGTATGCGTAGAACAACTCTGGTTGAAAAAATGCGTAAATATGATTTACAAAAGCCAAGTGATAAAGCGAGCTTGGGTTAATAGCTTAGTCAATTGATTGACAGTGTTCTTTAGCAATAATTAGCTTGTTATGTTTCTACTCTGTTGAATATAAAGGAAAAAATAATGGCATAGTAAATGCTATGTAAGTACTAGATAGTTTTTTTAGAGTACTTATGTATGGCACAAGTTATGGCACAAGCAACACAGTCAACAATACCTTCAGTTATGCCTTTAGCAACACCTTTAACAAGGGAGGCAACCGGCAACACCGCATTTGCTTCGCTAAAATTCATTGATGCAGGTTTAGCCAAAGAAAATCAATCTTCGCTGCTTGAGCAAGAAGCCTTTCCTGGTGAGCTAGCGGCATTGAGAGCACAAGCAACTCAAAGTACCCAACCTAACTTTTCATCTCGTTATAACCAATTAGCGGATCAATTAATTGACGTAATGCCAACGGGCTTAGTTATGCTTGATGGCAATGGCATTGTTGTTAAAATAAACAAAGTTGCGAGAAACTTACTTGATGAGCCAATACTTGGCCAACCTTGGTTTAATGTTATTGCACGATCGTTTAATCCTCGTGAAGATGATTGGCATGAAATATCACTGAAAGATGGTCGTCGCGTTAAATTAGAAATTACTAGTTTAGGCTCACAACCGGGTCAGTTGATCATGATCACAGACCTAACCGAAAACCGCTTATTGCAAGACAAGTTGGCGCAAATGCAACGTCTTTCTTCTTTAGGTAAAATGGTGTCAACACTTGCCCATCAAATTCGCACACCTTTATCTGCAGCCATTCTTTACGGTGAAAACTTATCAAGCAATAAACTTGCTGAAAGTGCGCGTATTAAGTTTCAAAATAAATTGAATGCCCGCTTACATGATTTAGAGCAGCAGGTTAATGACATGCTGCTGTTCTCTAAAAGTGGTAAAGAGCAAGTCGTCACCCGACTATCAGTCAATGAATTGATTGATGATGCAGTTGCTTCGATGGATGCACTGTTAAGTAAAGCGAAGGCCGAAGTTAAAATCCAATCACCAGATAACGATCTTTTTATCCTCGCCAATAAAAATGCCCTAACAGGGGCGATTCAAAATTTGTTACATAACTCATTACAAGCGATTAGTGGCGAACAGACAGCAGTACCGGTGATAAATATTCAAGTGTACAGCCAAGCTAATGACCTTTATTTGAGTTTCAAAGACAATGGTCCTGGTATCGATGATAAAATTAGCGATAAAATATTTAAGCCATTTTATACCTCAAGTTGTAAAGGCACAGGGCTAGGTTTAGCGGTTGTTAAGTCGGTGGTAAACGCTCATCAAGGTGAAGTGAGCCTACTTAACCAAACCGGCACAGGAGCACATTTTGTTATTAAATTACCTTTGCTCGAGCAAGGTAAGGTGATGAACAGTAAATCGATGGGAGAGTGCTAATGACTGAACATAAAATACTTGTTGTTGAAGACGATGCCGGTTTACGTGAAGCTCTGGTAGATACGTTGTCATTAGCAGGTTATCGCTGTATTGAAGCGGACTCTGGTGAAACAGCCTTATTACAGCTGAAAAATAATCGCGTAGATATTGTGGTCAGCGATGTCCAAATGGGTGGCATGTCAGGTCTATCCTTATTGAAAAGCATTAAAAACCAACATACCAACTTACCTGTCCTGCTGATGACCGCTTATGGCACTATAGATGATGCCGTGCAAGCCATGCGAGATGGCGCTTGTAACTATATTGCTAAGCCATTTGCGCCAGAGGTTTTACTTAATATGGTCAGTCAATATATTGCCCCAATAAGAGTGAATCAAAAAGATCCCATTGTCGCCGATAAGCGTTCGTTAGAACTGCTGACTTTAGCTAAAAAGGTCGCTAGTACTGACGCCTCGGTGATGATTCTTGGCCCCAGTGGCTCAGGTAAAGAAGTATTAGCACAATATGTGCACAACCATTCTAAACGTAGTACCAAAGCCTTTATCGCGATAAATTGTGCGGCAATTCCAGAAAACATGTTAGAAGCAACGTTATTTGGCTATGAAAAAGGCGCTTTTACTGGCGCCATTCAAGCATGCCCAGGAAAATTTGAACAAGCCCAAGGCGGTACTATTTTACTTGATGAAATTACTGAAATGGACTTAGCGCTGCAAGCGAAAATATTGCGGGTATTACAAGAACGTGAAGTCGAACGTTTAGGCAGTAGGAAAATGATAAAACTTGATGTTCGAGTTATTGCCACCAGTAATCGAGATTTAAAAGCCGCGGTAAATAGCGGTATATTTCGAGAAGATCTTTATTATCGACTTAATGTCTTTCCACTTTCTTGGCTACCTTTGGCTGAGCGTGTTGACGATATATTTGTACTCGCCCAACACTTAGTCTCCGGCCACTGTCAAAAAAGTGGCGACCCCATTCCTGAATTCACCGGCTCGGCGCGCAGTAAGCTTAATGCCTATCATTGGCCAGGAAATGTGCGTGAATTAGATAATGTTATTCAAAGAGCACTAATATTACATAACGACAACCTAATTGATGCTAGTGATTTATTGATTGAAAATTTTGATACTGTCTTGGTACCCGAGCCAAAAGAAGTTAGCTGTAGCGAAGACAAGCTCGGCAGTGAATTGAAGCTGCAAGAGCATCAAATTATTCTCGACACTTTACACGCATGTCATGGCAGTCGTAAAGCCGTGGCCGAGCGCTTAGGAATAAGCCCTCGAACTTTACGCTATAAAATTGCCAAAATGCGTGACTCTGGCATAGAGATCCCAGCATAGCTTATACCAAGTTGATTAAGTTCTTTCCCACTCAGCGAGAGTTAAAGGGTTTAGAGGCAAGGCATTGATTGAAGAGAATGGTTATTCCCTTGTCAAAATCAATAACGCCGCATATGAACCCTTTAAACTCGCCCTATGGGAGCTTACTCAATGACCACTAACATCGTTAAATTTATGTGGTTTAGAATGACTAGACCTAAACAAATTCGCCTTGTTATTGAACATTGAGTACAGCTCTGAGTTGGGAAGAAATTTAATCAAATTGGTATTACCTATTTCGATCATTATAAGTAACACTCCTCGGGCATGCATACCTTGTTCATTGTCCTATTAACTAACGCAAAAGCTATTGCTAATTACGATAGCTTTTTTTTAGTTACGCCCCATTATGATCATAAGCAACGTTTTGGCACTATGCTTGCAACCTCACTGATAATCCTTGTATAACGTAAAAAAATTGACAAAAGTGAGCGCACCATGGATATCAAAAGTAACTCTCTATATAGCCAAATGCAACAGATGTCGCTACAAGCTATGGGTAATAAATTACCCCCAGTTAACGGTGATGCCATGGGTATTAATGGTATTGCAGGTAACAGCGTCGGCAAGATAAACGACTCAAGCAGTAGTTTTGGTAGCATGCTCACCAACGCTTTAAACAGTGTTAACGAATTACAAACAGAAGCAGGTGATAAAAAAAGAGCCTTTGAGATGGGCGATTCAAACGTCACACTTGCTGAGGTTATGATTGCTTCATCTAAATCAGGTATCGCCTTGGATGCCACCGTACAAATACGAAATAAATTTGTTGAAGCCTATAAAGAGATAATGAGCATGCCAGTATAATTTAACTGGCTTAAATCTGTTATAACGTCGTTGTCTTCATTCCGAATAGACTAGCTATTCATCAATCAAACGCCTTGTTATAAATGATTTGTTCTCAGTTAAAGCTGAGTGTCTAAATTAAGTTTCAGCTAAGTTATTTAATAAATTTTATCGTAAAAAACAGTACAACGGAGAAGTGAAGTGGCAGATACAAACGCAATGGTAGCAGCTGATGGCGGTGGTGATATGATTGCTAGTGATGCTGATAGTGCGGGTATGGAAGAGCAAAAATCAGGCTTCTCTGCCTCATTAGGTAATGTCGATATTTTAAGACAAATCACCATAGTGGTGGCGTTAGCCATTTGTTTGGCTATTGCAGTGTTTGTTATTATGTTAGCAAACGAGCCGGAGTATCGGTTTTTATCGAAATTACCCACCAAACAGCTAATCACCACTATGGACTTTCTTGATGCCAATCAAGTGGACTATCGTCAAGAAAACAACACCATCTCAGTACCTACCGATGAATATCAAAATATCAAGTTATTACTTGCCCGCGAAGGTTTAACTGATGAGTCTTCACATGGTGAAGATATATTAATGCAGGACATGGGCTTTGGTGTTAGTCAAAGGCTAGAGCGGGAAAGGTTAAAATATGGTCGTGAGCAACGAATTTCTAGAACGGTAGAGCAACTTAAAAGTATCAGCCGCGCACATATATTGCTCGCTATTCCACGTGAAAATGTTTTTGCTCGCCGTGAAAAAAATCCATCCGCTACTGCGGTATTAACCATGCGTCGCGGCAAAATTTTATCCGCTGAAGAAGTTGATGCTGTTGTCGATATCATTGCTTCAGCGGTACAAGGGTTGAGCCCAAATCGTGTTACGGTTACCGATCAAAATGGTCGCCTACTTAACTCAGGCTCACAAGATTCTATTTCTTCGCGAGCCCGTAAAGAATTTGAAATTGAACAAAAGCGTGAGCAAGAGTACTTGGCGAAAATTGATAGTATTCTTATCCCTGTTGTGGGTCTGGGTAATTATACCGCCCAAGTTGATGTTACAATGGATTTCACTAATGTAGAAGAGACCCAGCGTCGTTATAATGCTGATTTACCCGCATTGCGTAGTGAAATGAGCGTTGAAACCAGTAATATAGGTGGCTTACTCGGGGGGATCCCCGGGGCGTTGACTAACCAACCCCCCATTGAGTCAGTTATCCCTGAAAATGCGGTTGGTGGACAAAAGAAAAGTATGCCCAGTCGTAAGCACTCAGAATGGACTAAAAACTATGAGCTAGATGAAGCGATTAGCTACACTAAAAAGCAAACAGGTATTATCAGGCGTGTCAGTGTTTCTGTCGCACTTGATTATGTTACTGGTGCGATGCCCCCTCCAACTGAAGGAGCTGTGGATACACCTAACCCTGTAATAGCACCCCGTTCTGCTGCTGAGGTCGCTAGTATTCGCCGGCTACTACAAGGTAGTATTGGCTTTGATTTACAACGTGGTGGTGTTTTGGAAGTGGTGACTATTCCATTTAATCGTCCCGACTTTGGCGTAGTGGCCGAAATACCTATGTGGCAACAGCCTTGGTTTCTAAAAGTACTGAAATTAGTCTTAGGGGCTTTAGTTATTATCGTCTTAATCTTAGCGGTAGTTCGACCTATGTTGAAACGCTTAATCTACCCAGACCAAACACCAGACGATTATGGTGATAAGTCACTAGATAGTCACATAGATTTAGGCGATGAGACTATGGATATGCTGACCTCAGAGTTTGATGCGGGCGCAGTTGGTTTTGCCGCAGATGGGAGTTTACAGTTACCGGATCTTCATCGAGATGAAGATATTTTAAAAGCGGTTCGTGCACTAGTTGCCAATGAACCGGAATTATCGTCGCAAGTAGTCAAAAGTTGGTTGAACGAAGATGAGTGATGAAACACAAGAAATCGGCGAGTTAGCCGCACCCTCACCAGGGTTTGATGTAGAAAAATTAGAAGGCGCTGAAAAAGCGGCAATATTATTACTTAGTTTGTCCGAGGAAGATGCGGCGCAAATTTTAAAACACCTTGAACCAAAGCAAGTACAGCAGGTGGGTACTGTGATGGCGGCAATGGAAGATTTTACCCAAGAAAAAATTACCGCGGTGCATAAACTTTTTATTCATGAGATACAGAACTTCTCAACGATTGGTTTCCAAAGTGAAGAGTTTGTTCGTAAAGCGTTAACCGCAGCATTGGGTGAAGATAAGGCCGGTAATTTAATTGATCAAATTGTCATGGGTGGCGGTGCTAAAGGCTTAGATTCATTGAAATGGATGGACTCTAAACAAGTAGCCAATATCATTCGTAATGAACATCCTCAAATTCAAACCATTGTTTTATCCTATTTGGAACCCGAGCAGTCAGCTGAGATCATGAGTCAATTCACTGATAAAGTTCGTTTAGACTTAATGATGCGTATTGCTAATTTAGAAGAAGTTCAGCCGGCAGCCTTGCAAGAATTAAATGAGATTATGGAGAAACAGTTTGCTGGTCAAGCGGGAGCACAAGCCGCGAAAATGGGCGGTCTAAAAGTGGCAGCCGATATCATGAACTACCTAGATACTAATGTTGAAGGGATGTTGATGGACTCAATCCGTGATAACGATGAAGAAATGAGCCAGCAAATTCAGGACTTAATGTTTGTCTTTGAAAACTTGGCGGATGTTGATGACCGCGGTATGCAGGCTATCTTACGTGAAGTACAGCAAGAAGCCTTAATGAAAGCGATTAAAGGTACCGATGAAGCGTTAAAAGATAAGATAATGAGTAATATGTCTAAACGTGCTGCGGAAATGATGGCCGATGATTTGGAAGCTATGGGTCCGGTACGCATAAGTGAAGTGGAAGCGGCGCAAAAAGAAATTCTGTCAGTTGCTCGACGTTTATCTGACGCAGGCGAAATTATGCTTGGCGGCGGTGGCGGTGGCGATGAGTTCTTATAATACCAAGTTGATTAAGTTAGTTGCCACTCAGAGCTTGCTAGCATTTTGAGAACAAATATAATTTTTTGCCTATAGTCACTCTATATGAAAGAAATTTTGTACGGTTATCCAATCACTGGAAAGCTCCGCAAGGGCCTGTACCTAATAAAAGCTAAAGGCTTTCATGCTGCGTTATTTCTTTTGATAAGGATGCTGCATAGATGCAGAAATTTGAGAATGCAGACGGTACAGGAAGTACCTTATTAGATAATGCAGGAGCATATTATCCAGAGCATATTATCCAGAGCATATTATCCTGAGAATATTCTCCTGAATAACCATTACCTGCAATCAATGCCTTGCCTCTAAGACTTTTAACTCTCGCTGAGTGAGAAGAAAGTTATTGGAATTGGTATAATATCAAACAGCATAAAAGTAAGAAGGTACTGCAATGTCAAAATCACCCATTCGTATTATAAAAGCCGCACAAGTTGCCTCACAGGAAGTTAAGCCTGAGGTTTGGGGTTTACCTAATGTGCAAGGACAAGCTAACGTACAAGATCAAAATAAAACCAATGCCTTCGGTCAAAAAAGTCATTGGGTTTATGAACCACCTGAAAGTGAAATTGCCGAGCCGCAACCACTAACGGCCCAAGAAATAGAAGACATTCGATTAGCCGCCAGTGAAGAGGGCTTTAATCAAGGTAAAGAAGACGGCTACTCACAAGGTTACCAAGAAGGTAAAGATAAAGGGCTAGAAGAAGGAAAGCAGCAAGGTATTGAAGAAGGTACTGAACAAGGGTTAGCCCAGGGCAAAGATCAAATTGAGCAACAAGCAAAACACTGGCAAGTATTAATTGAACAATTGCATAAGCCATTAGCAAGTGTTGAAAAAAATGTTGAAGAGCAATTACTTAATTTAGTTTTACAGCTCACTGAAGCCGTTGTTTTACATGAAGCTAAAACCAACCCTGACATTTTAATGACGGCTATTGCAACCGGTATGAAAAATTTACCAAGTAGTGAAACACAAACACAAATATGTTTACACCCAAGTGATATTCAATTGGTGGAAGAAATGTTTGGCGCGGAGCACATCACTAACCAAGGTTGGCGTTTAGTGCCTGCACCCCAGTTAACCCAAGGAAGTTGTCAAATAGAAAACAGTACTTCTAATATTGACCTGCAAATGAAAACACGATTAAAACAAGTGCTAGAGCCTTTCATGCTAGATGCGCTACATCAAAAAAATTAATCTCAGGATACTAATTCCCAGAGCAATGATTTCGAAACAGTTAACTTAGCAATGATTAACTGCGAAACGATTAGGTAGAGATGATTAACTTGCTAGATTCGAGTGGGTTAATTCATTATTTTTAGGCTGATATTTTTATCTTAAGGGTTACAAATTCGATGGTAGACAGCATACGCTTAACTGAGCGCTTACAAAAAAGCCAAGCATTCATACATGATTTTAAAGCGCCTGTTGCTGGTCGCTTAGTTCGCGTTGTAGGTTTAACGCTTGAAGCCGTTGGCGTAAAAGCACCTGTCGGTAGCCAATGCCTCGTTGAGACTGCCCATGGTGATTTACTCGCTGAAATTGTTGGCTTTGCTCAAGATATTACCTATTTAAT
The DNA here is from genome assembly GCF_000378625.1 of Colwellia piezophila ATCC BAA-637. Lineage (GTDB taxonomy): Bacteria > Pseudomonadota > Gammaproteobacteria > Enterobacterales > Alteromonadaceae > Colwellia > Colwellia piezophila. Next base: position 306,162 of record NZ_KB905162.1, read on the forward strand.
GCCGGAAGAAAGCTTACGTGGTGTTATGCCAGGCGCACGGGTACTACCCATTTCCAGTAAAGCTAAAATACCTTTATCGATGGAGTTACTTGGCCGGGTAATAAATGGCGTTGGTAAGCCCATTGATGGCAAAGGGCCTATAAAATCTGATGATGATTATCACCATGATAGTAAACCGATTAACCCCTTGTCACGACGAGCTATTACTGAAGTACTCGATGTTGGCGTTCGCTCTATTAATAGTTTTATTAGTGTCGGCAAAGGTCAACGTATGGGGCTTTTTGCAGGCTCTGGTGTGGGTAAAAGTGTACTGATGGGCATGATGACTCGCGGTACAAGCGCTGATGTAATCGTTGTTGGCTTAGTGGGCGAGCGTGGCCGAGAGGTCAAAGAATTTATTGAAGAAATTTTAGGTGACGAAGGGCGTAAGCGCGCCGTTGTTGTTGCAGCGCCTGCAGATAACTCACCATTAATGCGCCTTAAAGGCTGTGAGACAGCGGTACAAATTAGCGAATATTTTCGTGATCAAGGATTAGATGTTTTGCTTTTACTTGACTCGTTAACACGTTATGCACAAGCACAGCGTGAGATTGCCCTAGCCGTGGGTGAGCCACCTGCTACCAAAGGTTACCCGCCATCGGTTTTTTCTAAATTACCGCAATTAGTTGAACGTGCCGGTAATGGGGGGGAAGGGCAAGGTTCAATTACCGCATTCTATACGGTATTAACGGAAGGCGATGATTTACAGGATCCTATTGCTGATGCTGCGCGCGCTATTTTAGATGGTCATGTGGTGTTATCTCGAGAGTTAGCTGATGCAGGACATTACCCCGCGGTTAATATTGAAGGCTCTATCTCAAGAGTTATGCCGATGATAACGAGTGAAGAACATCAAGAATTGGCCAAGCAGTTAAAACAAATGTACTCACTGTATCAACAAAACAAAGATCTTATTGCCATTGGCGCATATACCAAAGGTAATGATCCTCGTATTGATCAGGCAATCAATGTATTGCCGGTCATTAACTTTTTTTTACAGCAAAAAATTAATGAAGTGATCCCTTATGAGCAAAGTATCTCTCAGTTAAAAGAAATAATTGCCGCCGCTCACGCGAATAACCAGCAGCAAGTACAAGGCTAGTGGTTTAAACCTATTTAAATGCACCGCATGTCCTAACGAGAACTCATATGGCAACAAAGCAACTTGATACCCTACTAAAATATGAAAAAGACAACGAGCAGCGCTGTGCCACTCAATTAAAAATTGCTGAAAATGAATATCAACAAAATATTAGTCGCTTACAAGGCGTGGCAGATTACCGCTTAGAATATATGAAGCGATTAACTCAACGAGCAGAGGTCGGCATTGATAGTTCTACTTACAGTCATTATCATGCCTTTATTGCCAAGCTTGATGGCGCTTCAAAACAAGTTGAAATCGCGATGCGACAAGCGAAAGCATTAGTAGAACAAAGTAAAAGTATTTGGCTAAAGCAAAGGCAAAAAGTAAAAGCGGTAGAGCTATTACGAGATAAGCGCTTACAAAAAATGGCCATAGCAGCAGACAGGGTTGAGCAAAAGATGTTTGATGAAATAGCGACTCAACAATATCTTCGTCGACAAGCGCGCTAGGTATTTAGGTCAAAGAGCGGGGGGACTTGTTAATTGGAATGATTATTGCTGTGTATACTTTATTGAGCGTTAATAAATAGCAAGAAAAGCGCTAAATATAGCTTAACGAAAGATACTCAGACAAAAATATATCAATATTTCTCGGTGTCTATTTATGATTTTAGCTAATTTAAATGATTGGGATAACTATGCAACCAGTAAATGTATTACCTAGCTTTTTGTCGCAAGAGGCTGATTTAAAGCCCAAAGAACCATCGTCACCAGCCGAGGCAAGAAATAAAGCTAATAATTTTTCTAGCTTAGTTGACCAATACGCCAGTGATGAAGTTATAGCGACAACGGACAAAGAGTCCCAACAACAAGCTGCAGACACGGTAACAGAAAATACGGCAAGAAATAGTCATACCATGACCAAAAACGAAAAGCATGACAATGCTGAAGTTAGTGGTAGCCAAAAAAGTGACTATCCGCTTCAAGAAAGTGGTGAGTTTTTATCTGCCGATAACGACTTGATCAAAGCCAGTGACGCAAGTAAAGAAAATGCAAGTAATTCAAATAATTCAAATAATACCAAGGCATTAGATGAGTCTGAGCAGTTTATTGCTTTACTTTATAATAGTGATAAAACCTTAACCTTTTCCGAAGAAAAATCTAGCCTAACAGGGCAATCAACGCGGGCTGAGCAAGTGAATAACCAACAAATAAAGCCTGTTACCTATAACGAAGTCAAAAGTGACCTTTCACATCAAAAAGTGACAGCGGTTAATGAAAATAGCACCTCAAGTGAAGAAAACACTGAAGTACTCAAGGTTGAACCGCAGCTCAAAGACTTTTCAACAGGGACGTTACTCGCTAGGACAGAGTTAAAAGTGCCTGCCTTATCGCAACAGTTTAGCGAGCAAGTACTAAAGGGGGACGAACAACCGTTGCAAGCAAAAAAAGAGGTAATTAAAAGCCAGAGTATCACCAGTGAGCCGTTATTGAATACTCAACTAGCAAATGAGCAGCTGAAAAACAATCAAATAACCGATTTGACTGCTAGCGTTGCGTTAGTTAATAAAAGCACGCTCAGTGAGCAAAAAGATTTGAGTATTTCTCAATTACCCGCTGAGTCGGTAGGGAAAAATAGACCGGTCATTGAAGATAAAACGCTATTAGCTAAGCAGCCACTTGATGAAGAATCTAAAGCAGTTAATGAAAATAACGTAAAGCAAGCAGTTAATGAAAATAACGTAAAGCAAGCAGTTAATGAAAATAATGTAAAGCAATCAGTTAATGAAAATAATGTAAAGCAATCAGTTCGGTCATTGGCAACAGTCAAAGAGCAATTGGCCGTTGAGGTTAGTGAGCCAACTGAAAAGTTAACCGACACTCGCGCTAAAATAGCGATAGAGACACCAACGAGTAAAAATAATAACTCGAGTAGAAATGATCATACAACGGTATTGCCAGACAATAAGCTTGCTGCGCAGTTTGCTAACTTGAGCTCACAGAAGGCATACCTAGAAAATATCAATCTAGATAAGACCAACTTTGATCAGGTGAGCAAAGCTCAGCTAAACACCGAGCTAAGCCCTACCGTGACATCAATAAATGAAAATATCATCAAAGAGCAAGCCACCGTTACTCAAATAAAGCCGTCAGGGAAAACCATAAGTGAATCGCAACTATTGCCACCAGCACTGGCCGCGCAAAATAGTCAATCATCAAGTGGTGAAGTAGACGTTATGGTACCGAGTAGTGATGAGTACGTTGATGCAATGCTCTTAGCCGAGGGGAAATCATCAGATCAGAACATAAAAGCCACCAGTAAGCTTAATGATAATGTTGCTGCGCGATCACTCTCTGAGTTACAGATACAAACCATGCAATCAACGCAAGTTAAACAAACTAATGATGCCTACAATGAACATCAAGCTACTGAGGTGATCAATCATAGTGTTGCTAGCGATATGGCACAAATACAAAAAAATAATGTCCAGCTTCAGCAAGAAAGCATTGCCATCTATAGAAAAGACTTTGCCGATGCGGTTAAAGATAAAGTGATGATTAGCATCAATCAAAAGCTTCAACGCTTTGATATCACTTTAGACCCGCCTGAGTTTGGTAATATGCAGGTGCGCGTTAACTTACAAGGCGATCAAGCGACTGTTAGTTTTGTTGTCCAAAATCAACAAGCCAAAGAAGTATTAGAGCAAAATATGCATAAATTAAGAGATATGCTTGCGGAACAAGGCGTAGATGTTGGCGGGGCGAGTGTTGAGCAGCAAAACCAACAACAAAAACATGATGAAAGTGAACTAAAACAAGGCGCTAACAGCAGCGCATTAGTAACGAGTCAAGGTAAAGATGAGCAGAGTGGGGAGCAAGTCTTCTCGGCTACCGTGTTCGACTCTTCTGCCACAGGCGTAGATTATTATGCTTAATTAGCTAAAATGACGTTAAGTTAATGAAAACATATTGGCTCAAAGACTTTTCAAGGATATTATATTACCAATAAAGACTATGTCATTCATTAGTCACCATTATTTTGATTATTATTTGTGTTAAATTTAAAGGATTCCCATGGCAGACGAAAAAGAAAATGGTAAGGAAGATGAGTTAGAGCTAGATAACTCAGGTAAAAAGAAAAAAATTATAATTATTATCATTGCCGTGGTCGTATTACTCGGCGGTGGCGTTGGAGCATATTTATTCTTTATGGGTGGCAGTGGTGCTAGTCAAGCGGAACTTGATGCCGCCTTAGATAGTGGCTCAGGTGAAGCACACGTGGTAGAAGCTGACTCAGGCGCTCAAGTCGGAAGTGCTTTATATGTGCCAATGCCTAGACCCTTTCGTTTCAATGTACCTGGTGCTGCTCGTGATCGTTTTGTTGAAATACGTGTGCAATTACTGGTTCGTGGTAGCGATAATGAAGAAAATGCCAAAATGCATATACCTTTAATAGAAAGTACTTTATTAGGGGTATTCTCACGAGCTAATGCTGACGATTTGGCCACCAGTGCCGGAAAAACCTCTTTGAAACAGAAATCACTAGCGGCGGTACAAAAAATCATGACAGAAGTAGAAGGTAATAAAACCGTTGAGAAAGTACTTTTCACTGGTTTTGTTATGCAATAGCGAGTTGGGTTTTTTGGTCATAAGAGAAGATTTACTGTAACGGTTAATTAGAGATTTAAATATCTCACTAAAGTTCTAACAAAAGTTCTAACAAAAGTTCTAACAAAAGTTCTAATTAAATAGATAAAAAAGAAGAGACTATCGAGTGAGTGATTTATTATCCCAAGACGAGATTGATGCGCTTTTACATGGTGTTGATGATGTTGAAGACGAAGACGAAGTTGAGGATGTCGTTCAATCCCGAGACGGCACCTCTGAATATGACTTCTCTTCGCAAGATCGTATTGTCCGTGGCCGTATGCCAACGTTGGAAATGGTCAACGAACGTTTTGCTCGTCATATGCGTATCAGCCTATTTAATATGATGCGCCGTACTGCTGAAGTGTCTATTAATGGCATTCAGATGATTAAGTTCGGTGAGTACATACATACTCTATTTGTACCTACCAGCTTGAATATGGTGCGTTTTCGCCCGTTAAAAGGCACCGCATTAATCACTATGGAAGCTCGCCTAGTTTTTATCCTAGTTGATAATTTTTTTGGCGGCGATGGTCGATATCATGCAAAAATTGAAGGTCGTGAATTCACCCCGACTGAGCGCCGCATCATTCAAATGTTGTTAAAGCTGATTTTTGAGGATTATAAAGAAGCATGGTCACCGGTGATGGATGTTTCTTTTGAATATTTGGACTCTGAAGTTAATCCTTCAATGGCTAATATTGTTAGCCCCACCGAAGTAGTGGTTATCAGCTCTTTCCATATAGAATTAGATGGTGGCGGTGGCGACTTCCATATTGCTTTGCCTTACTCCATGCTTGAGCCTATTCGTGAGCTGTTGGACGCCGGTGTACAAAGTGATAAAGAAGACACGGATATGCGTTGGTCAAAAGCGTTACGTGATGAAATTATGGACGTTCCCGTAACCATTAACACTAAGTTTATTGAGGTTGTTATCCCTTTAAGTCAAGTGATGGAGTTACAGGCCGGTGATATTATTCCCATTGAAATGCCTGAGCACGTTACCGTGCTCATTGAAGATTTACCAACATTTAGAGCTAAGTTAGGGCGCAGTCGCGATAATATAGCTTTGAAAATAGAATCGAAAATTAAACGACCAGAATCAGTTAAGTCAGAGTTAACTATTTTAACTAAAGGTGGCAAACGCTTAGATAATGATGCTGATCTTCACCTGCTAGAAGATGACTTATAAAGCATATTAGTTTACCTATTTGAACAAAATTATAAATTGAGGCCAGTGGTATGAGTAAAGATAAAGATGAAGATTTAAGTATGTGGGATGAGGCGCTAGACGAGCAAGCAGAAGCCAAGTCTGCCGGCAGTGCTGAAACTGTTGAACTTGAAGAGTTAACTGCAGATGAAAGCCCCATTACCGGGGATGAAAAACGCAAACTGGATGCTATATTAGATATTCCCGTCACTATTTCGATGGAAGTCGGCCGTAGTAATATTAGTATTCGAAATTTACTGCAGTTAAACCAAGGTTCAGTGGTTGAGTTAGACCGAGTCGCCGGTGAGTCTCTTGATGTTTTAGTTAATGGTACCTTAATTGCCCATGGAGAAGTTGTGGTAGTTAATGACAAATTCGGCATTCGTTTAACTGATGTAGTCAGCCAAGTTGAACGTATTAAAAAATTAAAGTAGCTTAGCTATTCAATATCCCTTGAGCACAAGCGAAAAAACCTAAGTTATGATAATAAAAATTATACCCATCTTTCTAGCCATGAGTTGTTTTTTTCTGTCTTCAATGGCGCTAGCGCAAGAGGGAGCATCTGTCAGTCTTGCCACGGACGCTATACAAGAAAGCGTCATCGTGATTGAGGAAACGGTCAGCAAAAATAACGCTATCAAGGACGATTTAAACCCTCAAACCATAACCGGTGAGAGTAGCTCGACTAATACGCCAGAGGTGGGTAAACATGTGATGGCTAACATGAATGCAGGCAGTATGCTGCTTTCTTTATTAATGGTTTTAGCCCTAATCATCATCTGTGCCTTGCTACTCAAACGGTTTAATTTTGCCCAGAAAAGTATTAGTCAACTTAAAGTGGTGACTAGTTTATCATTAGGTGCTAAAGAGCGGATAATGGTGGTACAAGTGGGTGAACAGCAATTATTACTAGGCGTAACGACACAGAAAATCACCTTATTGGAAAAACTATCAGAGCCATTAAGTAGTCAAAGTATGAATACGTCAGAGTTACCAAAAAACATATTATCTTTTCTGTCGGCAAAAAAATCGTAGTGGTTTTTATTTTAAATCACTTGAGTTAACTGTCAGCATAATTATTTACATAAGGCTTATAAAAATGGCCTATACACATGGGAAGTTCAGGGGATCATGAAAAGAATTTCGTTATTCATCTTATTAGCGTTAATTTTACTCGGTGCGAGTTTTGGCGCCTGTGCCAAAGATTTATCATTAACAGCATTAACCCTGACTACTAACCCTGATGGCTCGCAGGAATACTCAGTAAATTTACAAATATTAATTTTTATGACCGCACTAAGTTTTATTCCTGCCGCTGTCATAATGATGACCTCATTTACCCGTATTGTTGTGGTATTGGCTATTTTACGACAAGCCTTTGGTCTACAACAAACCCCGTCTAACCAAGTTATTATCGGCCTGACACTCTTTATGACCTTGTTTATTATGACGCCAGTCTATAATCAAATCGATAAGAGCGCTATTCAGCCCTATATTTCAGAGCAGTTAACCTCGAGTGAGGCCATTGAAATTGGCATAGTACCATTGCGCGCATTTATGTTAGAGCAAACTCGTATTAAAGACCTCGATACTTTAGCGGGTATGGCTGGTATTGAAGCGGTAGATAAGCCGACAGATTTACCGATGACGGTCATTATTCCTGCTTTTATCATCAGCGAACTAAAAACGGCTTTTCAAATTGGATTTATATTATTTATTCCTTTTTTAATTATTGATTTAGTTGTTGCTAGTATTTTGATGGCCATGGGCATGATGATGCTATCGCCGATGATTGTTTCGCTACCTTTTAAGTTGATGTTGTTTGTGTTGGTCGATGGCTGGAATTTAGTGATTGGTACAATTGCTACCAGTTATGGTATGGGCAGTTAATAAAAGTGCTAATTTGTTCCGCAACCCATGTTTTTTTTATTTTCTGTTTGAAAATAAAGTATTTAAATAAATAGGGCAAAAGAGAGTGTTTTATGGGACCTGAAATCTATATAGATATGCTAGGTGATGCTTTATTACTCGTTATCATATTAGTCTGCGCTATTATTTTGCCGAGCCTTGCTGTGGGCTTAATGGTTGCTGTTTTTCAAGCGGCTACCTCCATAAATGAGCAAACCTTAAGTTTTTTACCCCGGTTAATCGTCACTTTACTCGCGCTTATTTTAGGTGGCCATTGGTTAGTTCAAAAATTGATGGACTATACTATCCGGCTCATTAGTAGCATCCCTAGTGTTATTATCTAATGGTTAGTTTTAAATGACTTTTGGTCTCTATTTAGTCATGGCGGTTAATATACTCGCTATCGGTATAAGGTAATGGAATTTACCGAGACCGTTATTAATCAATTTATAGCGGATTTTATGTTGCCATTTAGTCGAGTATCGGCTTTGGTGATGACCATGATAGGCTTTAGTGCTAGAACTATTCCAGGGCGAGTGAAGCTGTTTTTATCCATCACCATTACCTTTGCTATTATGCCTGCGATCCCGCCTGTTACCGTGATTGATTTAATGTCTCTTAATACCGCGATATTGTTAGGGCAGCAGATGATTATCGGGGTCATGCTTGGTTTTGTTACCATTATGGTCGTTAATACGTTTACCTTGGCCGGACAAATTATTGCTATGCAATCAGGTCTGGGGTTCGCTTCGTTAGTTGATCCCGCCAGTGGTATGAATGTACCCGCTGTTGGACAATTCTTTCTGATTTTATCATCACTACTATTTTGGGTGATGGATGGACATTTAGCTTATTTGCAGTTTGTCGTCGCCAGTTTTGAAACGCTGCCTATTCCCACCGAACACTTATCGAGTATTAAATACCGAGAAATTGCTGAATGGGGTAGCTGGATGTTTACCACCGCGTTATCTCTTGCATTAGCTCCGGTAACTGCGATGTTATTGATAAATTTTTCTTTTGGTATTATGACAAGGGCTGCGCCTCAGCTAAATATTTTTGCCATTGGTTTTCCTATCACCATGATGGCCGGTTTAATTATTATGTGGTTAACCTTTGGTAATTTCTTTACCCATTTTGAGCTGCAGTGGCAACGCGCACTCGATTTCAGCTGCTACCTTATTGATTGTAAGGTGGCCTAAATGGCTGATTCTGATAGCGGTGAAAAAACTGAAGAGCCGACGGCGAAAAAGCTTACTGATGCCCGTAAAAAAGGTCAAATCGCACGTTCGAAAGATTTAGGCACCTTCTTTGTCTTAGTCGGCAGCGCTTGTGCGATGTTATTAATGGGCAAGTCGTTAGCGACATCAATGGCAGCCATGATGAGCCAGCTATTTTCTTTAAGCCGCGCAGAAGCGATGGATATCAATGCCCTTTTCAAAGTGATAAATGATGGTGTTTCTCAAGTTGTAGCACCACTTTTATGGATATTTTTCATTATAATGTTGGCGGCTTTTGTTGGCAATACTTTACTGGGGGGCATGAGTTTTTCATGGGAAGCGACGATGCCAAAAGCAAGTAAACTATCCCCCGCAGCAGGTTTTAAACGGATGTTCGGCGTACAAGCCGCGGTTGAGTTGGTCAAGTCTATATTGAAGTTTTTCGTGGTTTTTATTGTGGCTTTTTTATTGTTAACCGGCTTGTTTGAGGAAATTTTAGGATTAAGCCGAGAAACAGTACCTGCTAATTTTGAGCATGCTACCACAATGCTCTTGTGGATGTTTTTGGTGCTAGCCTTATCTATAGGGCTTATTGTCATTATTGATGCGCCGTATCAAGTTTGGAATCATAACCGACAGTTAAAAATGACTAAGCAAGAAATTAAAGATGAGCATAAAAGTACTGAGGGTAGCCCCGAGATAAAGGGGCGTATCAGACGCACACAATATGAAATGTCGCAGCGGCGTATGATGGCGGATGTTCCAAACTCTGATGTGGTGATAACTAACCCCAGCCACTTTTCTATCGCCTTAAAATATGATTCCGTGTTGGGTGGTGCTCCGGTTTTATCTGCGAAAGGGGTGGATGAAATGGCACTGCACATCCGTACTATCGCTAAAGAACATCACATAGAAATAATTCAGTCACCGGCTTTAGCGCGTTCACTTTATTATACCGCTGAAGTCGGAGACGATATACCTGAAGAATTATTTGCTGCTGTCGCGCAAGTGTTAGCCTTTATTTTTCAGCTTAATGAACATAAAAAAGGTAACGCTAAAAAACCCATCCCTGTTGCCAAAGAGTTACCTATTCCAGATGAGTTTAGATATTAGTACCGTCTTGTTTGAAGGGGATTTCGTAGGTAATAACATCAATCACTCGCTCGTATGTCTGAAATAAACCACTTAAGCGTTTGATCTAAATAACCAAATACTCAGCACTAAAAATCCCAATTGATAGTCAGAGTACTCTACAGCGCTTTTTAAATAGGGTAAGTGCTTATATTGGTATAAGAATTGCTAATTCATAGTTACTGTCAAAAAAACATCATGAAGTAGTAATGCAATTAGTCGCTTATTTTAATCAGTTCGATAAATCCAAGTTACGCCACCTCTCCGGTTTAGGTACACCTTTATTGGTGATGGCTGCGCTAGGTATGATTATTTTGCCTATGCCAACTTGGTTATTGGATATTTTGTTTACTTTTAATATCGCGCTTTCCCTCGTTGTCTTACTCATTACCATCTATACCCTAAAACCTCTTGATTTTGGTTCTTTCCCTGCGGTTTTATTAGTGGCAACTATCTTGCGATTAGCCCTGAATGTCGCTAGTACACGGATAGTACTGTTAGAAGGGCATGAAGGACCTCAGGCAGCAGGTAAGGTCATTGAGGCTTTTGGAACTGTAGTTATTGGTGGCAACTATGCTGTAGGTTTAGTGGTTTTTCTTATTCTAATCATCATTAATTTTGTCGTTGTCACTAAAGGTGCCGGGCGAATTGCCGAAGTCACGGCGCGTTTTACCTTAGATGCAATGCCGGGCAAGCAAATGGCCATTGATGCAGATTTAAATGCCGGTTTTATTAACCAAGAGCAAGCGAAAGAACGCCGTACCGAAGTCACCAATGAAGCTGATTTTTATGGCTCTATGGATGGTGCGAGTAAATTTGTTAAAGGCGATGCCATCGCTGGTATTCTTATTTTATTTATTAATATTGTTGGCGGCTTAATCATTGGTATGGTGCAGCATGACTTAACATTCAATAGTGCAGTTGAAATTTATACCCTACTTACTATTGGTGACGGTCTTGTTGCCCAAATACCCGGTTTATTATTATCCGTCGGTACGGCTATTGTTGTTACCCGTCAAAATACTGCTCAAGACATGGGTGAGCAAGTTAGTAGTCAATTAGGCCAAGAAAAATCGCTTTATATAGCCGCGGGTGTGATGTTTGTTATGGGGGTTATCCCAGGCATGCCACATTTGGTGTTTATATCATGTTCTCTTGTTATTGCGGCAACGGCCTTTATGGGCGCAAGAAAAAAAGTAAACATAGCCATTGAACAAGAAAAAACAGCTCAAGAAGAGCAAGTACAACATCAACAACAAGAAGAAGAGGTAAAAGAACTTGGTTGGGATGACGTTAATCATGTTGACATTATTGGTCTAGAAATTGGCTATCGTTTAATTCCATTGGTAGATAAAGCGCAAGGCGGCGAGCTACTTAGTAGAATTAAAGGTGTGCGTAAGAAGCTGTCACAGGAGTTTGGTTTTTTAGTTCCACCGGTTCATATTCGCGATAATTTGGATTTAGATCCAAATAGTTATCAAATATCTTTAATGGGTGTTGTTGTCGGTACTGCGCAAATTCGTCATGATCAAGAGCTCGCCATAAACCCTGGACAAGTTTTTGGCACCCTTGAAGGCGTAGCCACTAAAGACCCTGCGTTTGGTCTTGATGCTACTTGGATTAATCAGAACCAACGAGATCAGGCGCAAACTTTAGGTTATACCGTGGTTGACTCCTCCACCGTGTTAGCGACTCACTTAAGCCAAATTTTAACTAATAATGCTGCACAGCTATTAGGGCATGAAGAAGTACAAAATTTATTAGATTTACTTGCTAAAAGCTATCCTAAATTAGTCGAGGGCTTCATTCCAGATACGTTGTCTTTAGGAACCGTGGTAAAAGTGCTACAAAGCTTAATGAACGAAGGTGTCGCGGTACGTGATATGCGCTCTATCGTGCAAACATTGGTGGAATATGGGCCGAAAAGCCAAGATGCTGAAGTACTGACCGCTGCCGTGCGAATAAGCATAAGGAAATTTATAATTCAAGATCTTGTTGGTGCTGCAAAAGAAGTCCCCGTCATAACTTTGGCTCCCGAACTGGAACAGATGTTGCATCAGTCAATGCAAATGGCTGGAGATGATGGTGCTGGTATTGAACCGGGGTTAGCGGAGCGCTTACAAAAATCATTAACTGAAGGCGCCAATAAGCAAGAAATGGCTGGGGATACACCAATATTATTAACCTCAGGTATTTTACGTCACGTATTAGCTAAGTTTGTTAAATATTCTATTCCGAGTTTACGTGTTATTTCTTATCAAGAAATACCGGATGATAAACAAATTAAAATTGTTAGTGCTATTGGGCAATAAATTGTAGTTATAAGCATGTGGTGTCTTGTTGTAATTTAGAGTGAAAATAGAGGCTGGATATGAAAATTAGACGTTTTGTTGCCAAAGATATGCGTACTGCATTAGCACAGATAAAAGACGAACTTGGCGTTGATGCGGTTATTATGTCCAACAAAAAAATTCCAGAAGGGGTGGAATTAATGGCTGCGGTTGATTACAACCAAGCCGTGCCACCGGCAAAATTTATTGACAAGACCAGACAAGAAAGCAACGAAGAGCTAAACCCATTAAAGCCAAGAGAGGTCAGTAATGATGTCGTTCGTTTAGGTCAGCAAGTGGTAAGACAAAATCAGCTTTCTTCAGTTGACGTTAATGAAAAAATAAGCACACATACACCCTCGGATAGTTTATCTGCACTGCTTAATCGAAAAGTGCAAAAATCAGTTGGGCAAGCAGATGCGCAAATTTCTGATGAGGTCAATACGGGATCTATCGAGCAGCAACTCAAGAGCTTTACCGATCGGCTCAATCACCCTACTGTTGATAACTCATCGCCTAGACAGCAGCCATTAACTAATTCAGCTACCGTTGAAAGTGATGATGACGATATCACCACTCATACATCGGCAAATATAGCTGCGAGCCCTTTTGCGGAAGAGGTGAATCATGATGTTCACGTACCTTCACAAGATTTAGCTAAAATGCAACAAGAAATGGCCTCTATTCGGTCTTTACTTGAACATCAAGTTTCAGGTTTAATGTGGCAGGATATGGCGCAAAAAGACCCTCAACGAGCCGTGTTAGTAAATCGTTTACTAGCTTTAGGTTTAAATGAACAAATTGCCGATCAAATCGCTGGTTATGTTCCCGAACAGTCCCATGAAAAACAAGCATGGGAACAAGCCAAACAACTCATAGCCCAACAAATTAATACCACCCAAAATGATATTATTAATCGGGGTGGTGTCGTTGCTTTAGTTGGTCCAACCGGAGTAGGTAAAACCACAACCATAGCAAAACTTGCTGCCGGCTTTTCTCAAGTACATGGTAGTGACCAAGTTGCACTTATTTCTACTGATACTTTCCGTATTGCAGGTTTTGAGCAATTAGCAACCTACGGCAAGATAATTGGTTGCCAGGTGAGCCTTGCTAAAGATAGTCAAGAGTTAGACGCTTTATTACAACAATACGCTAAGAAGAAATTAATTTTAATTGATACTGCTGGTATGGGGCAACGTGATTTGCGTCTTGCTGAACAATTGACCGCATTAGTGTCAAACGCTCGGGTTCGAATTCGTAATTATTTGGTGTTAGCGGCAAATACTCAACAAGGGGTTATGCAAGAAAACGTAGATCGCTTTAAAAAAGTACCATTATCGGGTTGTATCTATACTAAACTTGATGAAAGTATCAGTATTGGTGAAATAATTACAACTTCGATACAAAATGGTTTACCAATAGGTTATCTTACTGACGGGCAAAGAGTTCCTGAGGACATTAAAGTTGCAAATGCTGAGAAACTAGTTAATCTGGCAGATAAGATGGCGACTAAATCAAGAAATAATAATGTCAGCGTATTACGGCCAATGCCAGTTGCGCCTGCTGCAACCGGATAAGACTTTAACAATAGCTAAAATAGATATACTTAGAAGTAATAATTAAATGATAGATCAAGCGAGTGGCTTAAGAAAGATGCAAGACCGACAGCAAGTCAAAGTGATAGCAGTTTCAGGCGGCAAAGGAGGTGTTGGAAAAACCAATACTTCCCTTAATACTGCTATTGCCCTAGGACAGCTAGGTAAAAGAGTATTGGTACTTGATGCCGATTTAGGCCTTGCCAATGTAGATGTGATGTTAGGTTTAAGAGTAAAACGTAATTTATCGCATGTGTTGTCGGGTGAATGCGAACTCGATGATATTATTATCGAAGGCCCTGCAGGTATTAAGATTATTCCTGCGACGTCAGGAGCACAGTCGATGGTGGACTTAACTCCATCTGAACATGCTGGGCTTATTCGAGCTTTTAGTGAGATGCAAACGCAGTTTGATGTATTGATCGTTGATACTGCAGCAGGCATTTCAGATATGGTGTTAAGTTTTACGCGGGCTGCGCAGGATGTCATGTTAGTGGTTTGTGATGAACCAACGTCAATTACCGATTGCTATGCTCTAATGAAGTTACTCAGCCGTGATCACGGTGTATTCAAATTCAAAGTCGTTGCTAATATGGTTCGTAGTTCTAAAGAAGGACATCAACTTTTTGCAAAATTAACCAAAGTAACCGATAGATTTCTTGATGTGGCAATAGAGTTGGTTGCTGTCATCCCCTTTGATGAAAACGTTAGAAAATCTGTTCGTAAACAGAAGGTTATCGTGGAGGCTTATCCGCAATCCCCAGCTTCGTTGGCTTATATTGATTTAGCTCATAAAGTTAGTCAATGGCCCGTTCCTAAACAGGCTTCAGGGCACCTAGAGTTCTTCATTGAGCAGTTATTAGCTAATTAATAACTAAGTTTAGGTTTATCTTCACTAAGAGCGATAATACGTGGTAAAAGAAAATAGCTACAATAAACAAATTGATAAAACAGCTTTACTTGTGCAGCACACAGTTTTAGTAAAGCGGATTGCTTATCATTTGTTAGCAAGGCTACCCGCGAGTGTTTTAGTCGATGATTTGATCCAATCGGGTATGATTGGTTTATTTGAAGCCGCTAATAACTTCGATAATAATAAAGGTGCTAGTTTCGAAACTTTTGCCGGGATTAGAATCCGTGGAGCTATGTTAGACGAAATACGTCGAGGCGATTGGACGCCTCGCTCAGTGCATAAAAATAGTAGAATGGTAAGCCAAGCAATTAAAGAACTTGAGGCGCAATTTGGCCGGGATGTAACGGATATTGAAGTCGCTGAAAAACTTGATATTTCATTAAATGACTACCATCATATATTAAGTGAAGTCAGTACGGGTAAAATCCTAGGTATTGATGATTTAGGGGTTAATGAAGACGCGATTAAACTCGTAGATGACTACCTAGGAGATGATCCATATCAAAGTATTGAACACAGTGCATTTAAAAAAGGTTTAACTCAATGTATTAGTGCTTTACCCGAAAGAGAGGCTTTAGTATTGTCCTTATATTACGATGAAGAGTTAAATTTACGAGAAATTGGCCAAGTGATTGATGTAAGTGAGTCACGGGTGAGCCAAATACATAGCCAAGCAATGCATCGACTCAAAGCGCGCATGCAATCTTGGCAAAGTTAACTAGACTGGATAAAGGCTAGCTAACTGCGCTAAAATGAATAAATAACTTGTTAGATAAAAATAACTAATTAACTTTTGAATGTTTCGCCGGAGGGTGCCTTGGATAAAAATATGAAAGTGCTTGTTGTTGATGATTTTTCAACCATGAGACGTATAGTGAAGAATTTGTTACGAGATTTAGGGTTTACCAATATTCAAGAAGCAGATGATGGTAGTACCGCTTTACCTATGCTTCAAGGTGGTGATTTTGATTTTGTAGTAACGGATTGGAACATGCCAGGTATGCAGGGAATAGATTTACTCAAAGCTATTCGTGCAGATGCGAGTTTATCACATATACCGGTATTACTTATTACCGCCGAAGCTAAAAAAGAACAAATTGTAATGGCAGCACAAGCGGGTGTTAATGGCTATATTGTTAAACCTTTTACTGCCGCGACATTAAAAAATAAGTTAGATAAGATTTTTGAACGCTTAGCTTAATGTGCGGATTTTAGCGAGTAATAAATACTCGCTAAAATTGGGTGTTAATCAATATTGTATTAAGGACTTTGCATGAGTATAGCTATGATAGGGCGGGTCTCATTAGAGCAAGCAAAATCTTTGGTTGAACTTTTAGAATCGGGTCAACAAGATGCGGCCGATGCCGTTATTGCTGAGATTCAAAACCCAATCAACTCAGAGCTTTTTGCTGAAATTGGTAAATTAACACGCCAACTTCATGATTCATTGACAAATTTCCAACTAGACTCTAGATTGACGGATCTTGCAACGGCAGAAATTCCGGATGCCAAAGAGCGCCTGAATTATGTTATTACCAGGACAGAAGAAGCGGCTAATAAAACCATGGATGCGGTTGAGGCTATATTCCCCGTTGTTGGTACAATTGCTGAACAAGTGGCTACAGTGAACCCTTCATGGACTAAGTTGATGAACAACAATTTAGACGTAAAGGAATTTAAAGTACTTTGCCTTGATATAGATACTTTGTTAAAAAATACTGGTAAAGAAACACAGCATATCCATAGTTTAATGACTGACGTATTAATGGCACAAGATTTCCAAGATCTTACTGGCCAAGTAATCAGGAAAGTAATTGAATTAGTGATAGAAGTTGAAGAAAGCTTAATAAATATGCTGACGGCTTTTGGTCTATCTTCAGAAGCTATACAAGGAAAATCGGCCCCAAAACTAGGTGATAATCTTGTTGAAGGGCCAATTGTAAATAAAATAAATAGAGATGATGTAGTAGAAGATCAAGATGAAGTTGATGATCTTTTATCAAGTTTAGGATTTTAATGGGAGTTACTGCATGTCTTTTGAAGCAGATGAAGAAATTTTACAGGACTTTTTAGTTGAAGCGGGTGAAATCTTAGAGTCGCTCTCAGAAGAATTAGTTGAGCTCGAAAATGATGTAGATAATGCTGATTTATTGAATTCTATTTTCCGTGGTTTTCATACAGTGAAAGGTGGTGCCGGCTTTCTAAGTTTGGGTGACTTAGTTGATGTCTGTCATGGCGCAGAGAATATATTCGACTTATTACGCACCGGAAAACTCTCTGTTAACGCCGAGTTAATGGACACCATTTTAGCCGCTTTAGATACAGTCAACGATATGTTTGTATTAGTAAAAAACAATGAACCCCTCGTACCTGCGGATGCCAATCTATTAGCTGAGCTTGAAAGGTTAAGTAAGCCAGAAATCGCAAGTGCACCTATAGATGCAAGTGCGGTTGACACAGGCGTTATTGATAGCTCATCAGATGAGATGAGTGAAGATGAATTTGAACGCTTACTGGACGAATTACACGGCTCTGGTAGTGTCACTTCAACGCCAACTCCTACAGAGAATAAACCCGCTAAGCCCTCATCCCCAATGCCTACAGGTTCGAGTGATGAAATTTCAGATGATGAATTTGAATCGTTATTAGATGAATTACATGGTCAAGGTGCTTTTTCTGCTGATGTAGGTGATACAACAAGCAGTGTATTAAATAGTACTGGTAATGATATTGATGACATAGAGTTTGAAAAACTATTAGATGAACTTCACGGTAAAGGTAACGCCCCTAAAGCAGTAGATACCCCGCCTAAAGTAACAGCAAAAAAACCATCAGTTAGTACCGTGGCAACTAAAGCGGTTACTCAACAAACGACGGCTAAAAAATCGACTGCTGTAACTCCAAAAGCTAAGACTAAGAAAGCTTCCGCGACACCTGTTGCTCAAGGAGAGACAACAGTTCGGGTTGATACTAAGCGACTTGATCAAATCATGAATATGGTTGGTGAGTTGGTGCTAGTTAGAAATCGGTTAACAAGTTTGGGTTTACTCTCAGATGATGAAGATTTAAATAAAGCCGTTACTAATCTTGATGCGGTAACGACAGATCTTCAAGGTGCGGTGATGAAAACTCGCATGCAGCCTATTAAAAAAGTGTTTGGTAGATTTCCTCGAGTTGTCCGCGACTTAGCGCGTAGTATGAATAAAGAGATTTCGTTGATTTTAGAGGGCGAAGAGACTGATTTAGATAAAAACTTAGTAGAAGCCCTTGCCGATCCACTGGTGCATTTAGTTAGAAACTCAGTAGATCATGGTATAGAAGCGCCTGATGTACGAGAAGCTATGGGCAAGCCAAGAGAGGGCACAGTATTACTTTCAGCCTCACAAGAGGGCGATCATATTTTATTAACCATTAAAGATGATGGTGCAGGAATGGATGCTGAAAAATTAAAGAACATCGCTATTGAACGTGGTGTGCTTGATACTGAATCAGCAGCTAGAATGACCGATAAAGAAGCATTTAGCCTTATCTTTGCTCCAGGTTTTTCCACTAAAACTGAGATATCAGAAGTATCAGGTCGCGGTGTTGGTATGGATGTGGTTAAAACTAAGATCACTCAGCTTAATGGTACGGTAAATATCGATTCTGAACTTGGCGTTGGCACCGTACTTGAAATTAAAGTGCCGTTAACGTTAGCAATACTGCCAACGCTAATGGTCATTGTCGGGAAACAAACATTTGCCTTGCCATTAGCTTCAGTAAATGAAATTTTTCATCTTAATTTATCAAACACCAATAGTGTCGATGGACAATTAACCATCATTGTTCGAGAAAAAGCAATACCATTATTTTATCTAGATCGGTGGTTGGTACGTAATTTTGTCGAGAAACCTCGCGATACCGGTCATGTTGTCATCGTACAACTGGGTAATCAACAGATTGGCTTTGTCGTTGATAGCTTAATTGGCCAAGAAGAGGTAGTCATCAAGCCACTAGACCGGTTATTACATGGTACACCAGGAATGGCAGGAGCTACTATTACCAGTGATGGTGGTATCGCACTCATTTTAGATATTGGTAACCTGTTAAAATTCTACGCAAAAAAATTACCGGTTAATAAAAAATTACGTAATTAGTGTTTTAAACCAAGCAGCTTAGCTTTTAGCAAAGCGGTATTTATAGTTTAATTTTACCGAGCATCATCAGAGAGGTTAAATGGCCTACAAGGTACTTGTCGTAGACGACTCAAGCTTCTTTAGGCGCAGAGTCACAGACATTTTAAATAAAGATCCAAAACTAAACGTTATTGACGTGGCAGTAAATGGACGAGATGCGGTTGAAAAAGCTATATTGCTGAAACCTGATGTCATCACCATGGACATTGAAATGCCGGTACTTAATGGTATTGATGCTGTTAAACAAATTATGGCAAAAGCACCAACGGCAATATTAATGTTTTCATCGTTAACTCATCAAGGTGCAAAAGCAACACTTGAGGCCCTTGAAGCAGGGGCTTTAGACTTTTTACCAAAAAAATTTAGTGAAATAGCAAAAAGTAGTGATGAAGCTGGGAGTTTATTGCGTCAACGTGTTGTAGGAATTGCTCGAAAACCCGCGCCATTTAAACCAAAAATAGCTCTTCGAACAGGACTTTCAAGCCCACGCCTACAAAAAGAAAGACTACCATCAAGTGCTAATAAACAACTGACACCATCTACCACAGTAACCAGAGATAAAAAAACGCTGACCCGCAGTTCTGGTAAAGAATATAAACTTTTGGCCATTGGTACTTCTACGGGAGGGCCAGTAGCATTACAAAAAATATTAGTGGAATTAGAGTCTAACTTTCCATTACCCATCATTATTGTGCAACATATGCCTGCGGCATTTACTGCAGCATTTGCAAGTCGCTTAAATACCCTGTGTAAAATAAACGTCAAAGAAGCTGCTGATGGCGATGTATTAAAGCCAGGTCATGCTTATTTAGCTCCAGGTGGGCGACAAATGATTATTGCTGGCAGTGAGAGTAGTGCAAAAATAAAAATACTTGATGATGACTCGCCCAAGATAACCTTTAAACCAAGTGTTGATATAAGCTTTGGCTCTGCAGCTAAAACTTTTTCAGGTAAAGTGTTAGGCGTAATATTAACGGGTATGGGCTCTGATGGTAAAGACGGCTCTAGAATGTTGAAAGCTAAAGGTTCGACTATTTGGTCGCAGGACGAACAATCATGTGTTGTTTATGGGATGCCACAAGCTATTGATAAAGCGGGGTTATCTCATCTTTCCTTGCCGTTAGATGTTATAGCTAGCTCTATTGTTAAGGAAGTATCTCGTGGATAAGTTAAGTGTCGCGGGGCTCATCGTTGCAATATTAGCTGTCTATATTGGCTTTACACTTGATGGTGGCCACGTGTCCGCCTTATTTGAATTACCAGCTTTTATTATTGTCTTTGGCGGCACATTAGGGGCTGTAATGATTCAGTCTTCGTTAAAGCAGTTTACTCATGCTCTATCTCTACTTAAGTGGGTTTTTTACCCACCTAAATATGATATTGACCGCGGTATTGAAGAAATAGTGATCTGGGCAACAAAGGCGAGGGAGTCTGGTTACCTTGCATTAGAAGATACCGCACTAGAGATTGAGGACAGCTATACTCAAAAAGGTTTAAATTTATTAGTAGATGGCGCAGAGCTAGACAACTTTCGGGTTGCCTTAGAGCTTGATTTGGATATCTATCGTGAACATAACCTACGCTCTGCTAATGTTTATGAAGCCATGGGAGGCTACAGTCCTACCATCGGAATACTCGGTGCTGTGCTAGGTTTGATTCATGCTATGAGCAATTTAGCCGAGCCTGAATTACTAGGACAAGGTATTGCTACAGCCTTTATTGCCACTATTTACGGTGTTGGTTTTGCCAATTTATTTTACTTACCGGTAGCAAACAAGATTCGCGCTATCGTACATCAACAAACCATGTATAGAGAAATGGTTTGTGAAGGGTTAGTCTCCATTGCCAATGGTGAAAACCCCCATGCGATTGAAAATAAACTATCTGCATTTAGGCTAGATCAATGAATCGTTTGCGTAAAAGAAGACACACAATAGAGCATGATAATGTTCACCGTTGGTTAGTCTCTTACGCTGATTATATGACCTTAATGTTTGCTTTATTTGTGGTCTTATATGCAATGGCCATGGTGAACGAAAAACCTTTTGAGACCATTACTGAGTCTTTTGGCCGTGTATTTCAAGCTTATGAAGATAAGACAAAAAATAGAGGTCATGGTGATGGTGTTTTGATGGTGAATACTAGCAAGACTAATAAAAAACTTTATGGTAATGGTGTCTTAGATATAGCGGGCCCGGAAATACTTGATAATGAAAAAGTGTTATCTAATATTTCTGATGCGCAAGTCGGTAACAACCTGACTTCACTCGAAGAAGAGTTACATACAGCATTATACGAATTAGTTGAATCAGGTTTTGCACAACTACAAATAGATGGTGACTGGTTAGAGATAGAGTTAAACAGTGCTTTGTTGTTCCCCAGTGGCTCATCTTCAGCGACTCTCTCCGCTGAAGCCATTTTATCGGCCATTTATGATGTCATTGGTCAAGCGAGTAACTTTATTCGTGTACGAGGCTATACCGATAATCAAGCGATAAATAATGAAGTTTTCTCATCTAATTGGGAACTGTCTGTTTTTAGAGCTACTGCTATTTTGAGGGTGTTAGAGACGTTAGGTTTAAACCCTGCCCGAATGGCTATCGAAGGTTATGGTCAATACTATCCTAGTGCGGACAATTTAACCGCACAAGGTAGAGCTCAAAATCGCAAGGTGGTTGTTGCTATCTCTAAGTACGGTCTAGAAAAAAAGAACTTACTGAAAACACCAACCATTGACTTAAAAAGTGTTGAAGATATTAGCCGAAGTGGCGCTTTAAATGAAGAAGCTAAAATCAAAGTGATTCGCTTAGAAAATGGTGGTATTAGAATTACCACAAGGGATGATAATGAAAAAACTCCCCTACCTGAGACTGAAAAGTCAACAAATACAAAAAACAAAGATGGTTTAGAATAATAACTTTCAAAAAATAGATTTATTAACGTAAGTGAGTAGTGCCCTTGATTGTGTGGACCGTAGCAAATCAGAAAGGTGGTGTTGGTAAAACCACTACAACTATCGCTCTTGCTGGTATTTTAGCTGAGCAAGGACACAAAGTTTTATTAGTCGATACTGACCCCCATGCTTCATTAAGTTATTATTTCGGCATTGAATCAGAAGATTTAGAGCTGAGCGTTTATGACTTATTTACTCAAGTCTCATCAAGAGAACAAATCCTGCAAACTTTATGTCCAACACATTATTCTAATATTGATATTTTGCCGGCAACAATGAGCTTAGCGACATTAGACCGATCATTAGGGGCTAAAGGGGGCATGGGTTTAGTCCTTAAAAAGGCGGTACAAAAAGTTGCGGATAGCTATGATTATGTTTTGATGGATTGCCCGCCTGTGCTTGGTGTATTAATGGTAAATGCTCTGGCCGCAGCGGATCGTATCGTGATACCGGTTCAAACTGAATTTTTAGCACTTAAAGGCTTAGATCGTATGGTCAAAACCCTGGAAATAATGCAAGGTGAGCAAACAGCCCCTTTCAAATACACAATAGTACCTACTATGTTTGATAAACGGACAAAAGCCTCCATTTTAGCCTTTAAAAAACTGCAAGAAGTCTATACTAATAAGATGTGGCCAGGGGTTGTGCCCATCGATACCAACCTAAGAAATGCTAGTCTTGCACGAAAAGTCCCTTCAGATTATGCAGCAAACTCACGTGGGACTATAGCGTATAAGAGCCTATTGAATTACTTAGTAAAACAAAATGTAAAAAGCAGCGAGGTTGAGTCTTAAATGAGTAAATCGTTGACCGCGAGTAAGAAAATAATGAAAAACTACCTGTCTGAATTGCTGACAGAGTCGGATCTCGAACAAGAGTTATCACCACAACGTACTGAAAAGAAAACGACAAGTAAACCTTTAGCGCATAAAGATAATAAATCGTTAGAAAAATTATTAGAAACAGTGAGTGTAGCTAAAGTCCCCCTTGTAAAAAACCGAGTAGTTAGTGAAGAGGAAGAGCCTCTTTCAGCGATTAAAGTATTACCCTCATCCGTTGAAGAAATCCGAACTGACGATGTTGCTCTAGAGGCGAAAAGCTATCGTCAAGGTGACTTCCAAGCCATGTTTTTTAATGTTGCCGGCTTAACCATTGCCGTTCCTTTGATAGAGCTTGGGGGAATTCACAAAATGGATAAAACGACTAGTTTAATGGGTAAACCTGATTGGTTTAAAGGGGTAATGCTTTATCGAAATGAAAAAATTAATGTTGTCGATACGGCTTTGTGGGTAATGCCAGAAAAATGTGATGAAAAATTGAGGAATTCGCTAAACTATCAATATATTATCATGTTAAAGGATAGTCCTTGGGGACTGATGGCGGAAAATTTAGTTGATACAGTAATATTGCGTCAAGATGAAGTGAAATGGCTAGACACCACCAATAAAAGGCCGTGGTTAGCAGGGCTAGTCAAAGAGAAAATGTGTGCCTTACTTGATGTAAGTGCTTTAATTCAATTACTTGATAAAGGCAGTGACTTTAATCAAGAGCAATAATGTTATTTCTGTCTAATGATAGGCAGTTAAAGTATGTAATTTTAGAGGCGAGTAATATGTCAAATAATAGACGAAGTTCAAATAATAAAGTTGAAGCTAATGATGAAGTGTTGCAATGGGTGACATTTAAATTAGAAAATGAAACTTACGGCATCAATGTAATGCAGGTACAAGAGGTGTTACGTTATAGTGAAATAGCACCGGTACCAGGAGCCCCTCTGTATGTACTGGGTATTATCAACCTACGCGGCAATGTTGTCACTGTTATTGATACCCGTTCTCGGTTTGGTCTAGAGCCATGTGATATTACTGATAATACCCGTGTTGTTGTTATCGAGTCGGAAAAGCAAGTCATTGGTATTTTAGTCGACAGCGTTGCCGAGGTTGTCTATTTAAAATCTTCAGAAATTGATGTAGCACCCAATGTTGGTAATGAAGAAAGTGCTCAATTTATTCAAGGGGTTTCGAACCGTGATGGTGAACTACTCATCTTGGTCGACTTAGACAAATTATTATCAGATGATGAGTGGGATGAGCTTAAGGAATTTTAACCTCTAACTCGCACTATCTAAAATTACTTACCTAAATAAAGTCTGTATTCACAGACTTTTTTATTATGCAATTAATCATGAGTTTTTATTTGAGGCAATAGTCATTAATGTCATTACTAGCCGTCCCTATTATCGCAGTATTAGCACTGTTCTTTGTCGTGTTAACGAGTACAATTTTTTTTATATATTTAACCAAGCTAAAAAATAAAGTACTTCTACTTGATATCCAAATGCAAAGCACTTCTTTACTGGTTGATGAAATACAGTCCTCTACCAGTAAATTACAGCAGGAACTGAAGTCTTTGGCTGCTAACCATGAAGGGGCGGCAATGGAAAACAATCAAGTGACCAAACAATTAGAGCTACGAATAAAGAACTTACAAAGTCAGGCATATGAGCAACAACAACTTGTAATACAATGGCAAGAAAATCAAGGACAAGATAAATTTTATAATAGAGCCTTTAAATTAGCTGAAAAAGGAGCTGATATTGATGAAATCATTAGAGAATGTGAGTTACCTCGTGCAGAAGTTGAAATGTTACTTTCAGTCTACCGGCAGCGCGTTCGAACAAAATAGGGCAGGTCACTATTCTATTACCTTTAGTAACAAAATAGAGTAAAGGTTAGTTAAAACGTTATTCACGAAATTATGAGTTTCATGTTAGACTGCTGTCGTTTTTTAATACATCTCTATGTAACGGCAAGGAATAGGCCCTGTGAGCTCAGCCATAACACTATACATTCGATTATTCATACTTACATTAATTCTATTTCTATCGGGTTGCTCCACAACTCCTGAAAATCACGATAAAAATCAAAGTGAAGCTACTGAGTTTGCTTATGTTGGTGATCCAAGAGACCCTTTTGAAGCTATCAATAGGCCCTTTTGGACTTTCACTTGGGATTATGTTGATAAGTATCTAGCTAAACCCGCATCAGAGGTTTATACCACTTATACGCCACCTTTCTTACGGACGGGTCTATACAATATGGCTTTAAACTTGAATGAGCCTTCAAGTATCATAAATAATATTCTTCAACTAAAATTGACATCAGCTGCAAAAAATACCGGTCGCTTTGTTCTTAACTCGACCATTGGTCTTTTGGGTTTCTATGATCCAGCCAGTGATTTTGATTGGTCAGGGGAGCAAGAGGAGTTTGGTGAGGTACTGGGCAGTTATGGTGTTGGCGACGGGCCCTATCTTGTCATTCCAGGTTTAGGCCCAAGCTCAGTACGAGAAGAAGTGGGGGATTACGTTGATGGACTCTATTGGCCTCTTGTTGTTATTGACTTTTGGCCTAACCTTGCCCGTTTAGGTATCTTAGCCTTAGAGAAAAGATCGGCGATTCGAGATCAAGAGCAGCTCGTGGTCGAGTCAGAAGATCCCTATGAGTTCATTAAGAATGCCTATTTCCAAAATATGAACTATAAACTTTTTGACGGAAACCCCCCGATTATAATTAATGAGGCAGAAGAGGATGCATTGGACGCTTTACTCGAAGAGTTTGATGATTTTGATTAACCAATACCTTTTAGGTAATAAATAGAATAAACGAGTACCTATGCGGATAACAATTTGTTAGAATTGCGATAATTTTTTAGACACACCATATTGGAATCATTAAATGAATATTATTGAAGGTTCGTTTGAAGCAAAGGGCAAGAAATTTGCTATTGTTGTCTCACGTTTTAATCACTTTATTGTTGATAGCTTACTAGAAGGAGCAATTGATGCTCTTAAACGTCATGGTAATGTTAATGATGATGATATTACCGTCGTTCGTGTTCCTGGCGCTTATGAATTACCTTTAGCGGCTAAAAAAGTTGCTGAAAAAGGTGAAACTGATGCCATTATTGCTATTGGCGCTGTAATTCGTGGTGGAACACCGCATTTTGATTTTGTTGCCGGTGAGTGCAACAAAGGTTTAGCGCAAGTGTGTTTAGACAGTGGAATTCCGGTTTCCTTTGGTGTTATTACTACCGATTCAATCGAACAAGCAATTGAGCGAGCTGGAACTAAGGCGGGTAATAAAGGTGCTGAAGCCGCACTTGGCGCCTTGGAAATGGTTAATGTATTAGCTAAGATTTAATTTAATAAATTAACTCCTAAACATTACCTTTAAACTTAAGAAAAATGGACATATATTGTGAAACCTTCTCCGAGAAGAAAAGCCCGTGAGTTAGCCGTACAAGCTACTTACTCATGGCAAATCAGCAAAAACTCTGTAAATGATATTGAAGTTAACTTTATTGCAGAAAATAGTAAACGTCGCTTTGATATTGAATATTTTCAATTGTTATTACGTGGTGTTACCGCAAATGTCAGTGATATTGATGCAGCGATTTCTCCCTTTGTCGATCGCCCTCTTAATGATATTGATCATGTAGAAAAGGCAATTCTACGTGTAGCCGTTTTTGAACTAAAAGATTGTTTAGACGTGCCTTATCGTGTAGTCATTAATGAAGCGATAGAACTAGCAAAATTATTTGCTGCTGATGACAGTCACAAGTTTGTTAACGGTGTTTTAGATAAAACCGTAAAGTTAATTCGTCCTGAAGAATAACCTATTAGTAGCAACTTATTAGTACCAATTTATTAGCAACTAAAGGCCTAGCATGAAAGAGTTCGAGTTAATTAAGCATTTTTTCACCAAACAAAAAGTTAAACGTAAAGACGTTGAACTTGGTATTGGTGATGATTGCGCTGTTTTAGCGCCTATTGTTAATCAAAATATCGTGGTAACCACAGATACATTGGTTGCAGGAGTGCACTTTCCGTTTGATACCAGCCCAAGGGCTATTGGTCATAAAGCCGTCGCGGTTAATTTATCTGATATCGCCGCAATGGGGGCAAAGCCTAGTTGGTTATCTTTAGCGTTAACTTTACCGGAAGTAGATGAAGCTTGGTTAAGTGAGTTCTGTGAAGGTGTTTTTGAGTTGTGTGAGTTTTATAATGTCGAGCTTATTGGTGGAGATACCACCCAAGGTCCTTTAAGTATCACTCTTACCGCACAAGGGCTAACACCAGAGGGAAGTTACTTAACACGAGCAGGTGCTAAAGCAGGCGACTGGCTTTATGTTACTGGTGACCTCGGTGATGCAGCGTTAGCTTTACAACAGATTACCGGTAAAGTGGATATTGAACCACAGTTTATCAGTACCATAAAAGCTAAACTTGACTACCCAAAGCCAAGGATATTAGCCGGGCAAACTCTTCGAGAATACGCCTCTGCAGCGATAGATCTTTCTGATGGGTTAATCGCTGATTTAGGACATATATGTCAAGCATCCAATGTGGGGGCTAACGTAGTACTTGATGCATTACCGCTGTCTACCATAATGCGTGATAGCGTGCTTGCAGATGATGCAATCAAACTGGCCTTATCGGGAGGAGATGACTATGAGTTATTATTTACTGTCTCTGAAGATAACAAAGTTGGCATGGAAACCGCTATGTCACACGTCGGTACTCCGGTCACTTGTATAGGACAATTAAATACATCACAGACCATCTCTACCACGTTGAACAATAAACCTACGCCAATCAATATCGCAGGTTTTGAGCATTTCACTGAATAGCTTCCTTGAGTCGTTTACTAATAATTAAGCGTTTAATTTTATGTCGAGTAAAAATACCCAGGTCAAATTTAATCTTGCTGATCCAATTCAATTCTTAGCATTAGGCTTTGGTAGTGGTTTAGCCCCGAAAGCGCCAGGTACATTTGGTACCCTTGCCGCTGTACCACTTTTTTTACTAATGAGCAGTTTAACGCCGTTAATCTACGCATTATTGGTGCTAGTTGTTTGCATCTCGGGTATATATATCTGTGGAAAAGCAGCAAGTGATGTCGGTGTTCACGATCATGGTGCTATTGTTTGGGATGAATTCGCCGGATTTTTTATCACTATGTTTATGATACCCGTCAGTTGGCAGAGTGTGTTAGTTGGCTTCATTTTATTTCGACTCTTTGATATTGCAAAGCCTTGGCCAATATCACTTGCGGATAAAAAGTTAACCGGCGGCTTTGGTATCATGTTTGACGATGTTCTAGCAGGTCTTTTTGCCCTTGCTATTATGCACCTAATTTTCTGATACTTACTTGCAGTTTCTCGTGCCTTTGTCCTATCAGGACGAAATCCCCGCGGCCAAACCATTATCTTATGATCCGCTCTTTATTTTAGAAAAATAGTATTTTCGCCTCTTATACGCTATTTTTATAACGAGGTGACAAGTGCTGTTTTTTTATGAGTTAGCGGTTATTTTAAAAATATTTAATTCGATTCCTTGTTTTTAGCAAAACTTGCCCTCAGGTCTATTATTAAGTGACACACTTTCATTTAAATTTAATTGTCGTTTAATTTAAATAGTCATTATACCAAAGGGAATAATTCTCGTTAAGTGAGTAAGAAATTACTCTGATTGGTATTAGATCAAATGTCTTTAAGTAACAGTAAAAAAGGAATACCTATGAAAATAAATCTTTCTGGTCATCACGTAGAAGTTAATGATTCAATCAAAGAGCATATCGAAGAAAAATTCTCTAAAATTGCCAACCACTTTCCAACATTAATATCTCTAGACGTAATTGTTTCTAAAGAGCATCATAAATATCAAGTCGAGCTAACGACAAACTATGAAGGTGGACGAATCTCAGCTACCGGTTTAGATGGTGTTATGTACCCGGCTATTGCCAATGCCGCAAAAAAACTCGATGCAGCCCTTAAACATAGAAAAGGGCAATTAAAAGCCAATATACACACCAAACCAGGTGCAACGACTCCTGAAATTGCCCATGAAAAGGTGCAAGAGATGAACCTATCATAATTCTCCTATAATTCTATAATCTTCAAACTAGAAAAGCTGTTGAACCTTGTTCGCAGCTTTTTTTTATTAAATTCCTAAGTTTTTGCTAATTGGTACAAATAATTACTGCATTGTAGACTCGCTGTGTAATAATCAAAACCATTAATATATAAAGCATTAACCTCACAAGGAATTTTTTGATGCTAAAACGCTTTTTAAGACAATCTGATACCTTTCAAACCTCAACGAATAAACTCGCAATTTTTGGACTTTTGACGCTAACCCTTACGGCTTGTAGTAAAGAAGAGGTGAAAATTAAACCACCTGCGCCAGCTGTTTCTGTCTACACCATTAAAGCACAAGCCATTGGCGGCTACCGTGAGTTTGTCGCACGCACTGAAGCTTTTAAAGAAGCTGACTTAAGGGCACGTGTTGAAGGCGAGTTGATTGAACGTCATTTCAAAGAAGGCAGTAATGTTGAAAAGGGTCAAGTCTTATTAAAAATAGACCCCGCAGCATATCAAGCCGCCTTATCAGCAGCCAAAGCTGACTTAAGTTCAAGGGTGTCAGGAGAAGAAAATGCCAAGCGTAACTTAAAACGTGCTAATGACCTTATTGATGACGGTTATATTTCTCAATCTGATTATGATCGTTTAACGACGGAAGAGTCGCAAGCTAAATCAGCGGTTAAAGCTGCACAAGCTTCAGTTGAAAAAGCGGAACTTGATTTAAGCTACACTACAATCACGGCGCCTTTTAGCGGTCGAATTGGTAAAGTAAATTATAATGTCGGTAATATTGTTGGTCCAACAAGTAGTCCCTTGGCGACTCTAATTATAAGCGACCCTATTTTTGTAAGTTTCCAAGTTGAAGAAAGTTTCTACATTTCTTATTTACAACAACTTCAGGGCGCAAGAACGGCCAAAAAACCTGAATTTGAGCTTTCTCTACGGCTGCCAAACAATTCAGAGTATCCAGAAAAAGGTAAGTTAGACTTTGCTGATACTAAAATTGCCCAAGGTATGGGCACTGTTGAACTGAGGACCGTTTTTCCAAACCCTAGAAATATTATTTTACCTGGCCTATTTGTTACCTTGATTGTTGAAACGTTAGATAAGGAAGAGATGGCGCTAATTCCTCAAGCGGCAGTACAAGAAAACCAACAAGGAAAATTTGTATTAATTGTCGGCCAAGATAACAAAGTAAAACAACGCCATGTTGTACTCGGTAGACGAATCAATGCTATGTGGGTAGTAGAGAAGGGTGTTGCTATTGGCGAACATGTGATTGTCGAAGGTTTACAAAAAGTGCGCTCAGGTGTTGAAGTCAATGGCGTTAAAAAATATGTCGATGCACTCACGGGCACCATCTCTGATATGGATAACAAAGCGGCAGATTCTTCAAAAGCTATTGAACCAAACATCAGCCCTAGTGCTACCGTCGATAAATAAACAAGGACGATTTTATGATCAGTAAAACTTTTATCAATCGCCCTAAATTTGCGTTTGTTATCTCTATTGTTATCACCCTTGCCGGCTTAATTGCCATGAGCGTGTTACCGGTAAATATGTACCCAGAAATAACACCTCCTCAAGTGCAAATTTCTGCGGTCTATCCAGGAGCAAGTGCTCAAATTGTTGAAGAGTCAGTTATCAGGCCTATTGAAGAACAGGTCAATGGCGTAGAAGATATGATGTATATCGAATCTTCCGCCTCAAATAATGGTACTGCAGTTATTACGGTATTTTTTAAAGTCGGAACAGATGGCGATATTGCGCAAGTCAATGTGCAGAACAGGGTTGCACTTGCTACTAGCTCACTACCTTCTGAGGTAACTCGTCAAGGGGTTGACGTTAAGAAAAAGTCTAGTTCAATGTTGTTAGGTATTAACTTGTTTTCGGAACAAGAAGGTATCGATCAACTCTTTTTAAGTAATTATGCCTCTAACTATTTAACTGAGCCTTTAGGGCGTATTGAAGGTGTTGCTTCAGCAGAAATAATGGGTGAAATGACCTACAGTATGCGTGTTTGGTTAAACCCTGAACGTATGGCATCTTTAAGTATTACCGTCACCGAAGTACAGCAAGCATTACAAGAACAGAATATGATTGTTGCCGCAGGTAAGTTTGGCGCTAGTCCATCGTTACCTAACCAACAATTTGAGTACTCTATTCAAGCCAAAGGGCGCTTACAAACACCGGAAGAATTCGGTCAAACGATAATTCGCGCTCAGCTCAACGGTAACTTTATCCGCTTAAGTGATATTGCTCGTATAGAGTTAGGTGCAGAAGATTATTCAACCCAAGCAAGGTTAAATGGTAAAGAAACTGCCTTTCTTGTTATCTACCAGCTACCTGATGCTAATGCCACTGAAGTTGCTTCGTTAGTAAAAGCTGAAATGGAAATACTTTCTCAGCGTTTTCCTGATGGTTTAGAGTATGTTATCCCATACGATACCACTAAATTTATTGACCGCTCCATTGAAGAAGTTATGGTTACCCTTTTTCAAGCGATAGCTTTAGTAATATTAGTGGTGTTTTTATTCCTGCAAAATTGGCGTGCCACCATCATCCCAACCCTAGCTATCCCGGTGTCACTCATCGGTACTTTTGCGTTTATGATTTTGATGGGTTATTCAATCAACACCATTACCTTATTTGGTTTAGTACTTGCCATCGGTATCGTCGTTGATGATGCCATTATCGTGATAGAAAATGTTGAGCGTATCTTAAAAGAAGAACAGTTACCCATTAAAGAAGCGGTCACAAAAGCGATGGAGCAAGTCTCTGGACCTATTATCGCTACCACCTTGGTACTGTTAGCTGTATTTGTTCCCGTGGCCTTTATGCCAGGTATTACCGGGGAATTATATAAACAATTCTCAGTGACTATCTCATTTGCTGTGCTAATTTCTTCACTTAATGCTCTAACCCTAAGTCCTGCACTTTGTGTTGTGTTATTAAGCGCTGAAAAAATGAAACCCATTTCCTGGTTAGTGCCATTTGAACGCCTTATTACTAAGGTCACTGGCAGCTATACCAAAGCTGTTGCCTTCTTGCTTAAACGACTTGCTCGGGTCGGCCTTTTTGTCGGCTTAATGTTTATTGGTGCCGGTTGGTTAACAACTTCAGTACCAACAGCATTTTTACCTGCTGAAGACCAAGGTTACCTATTTGTCGATGTTCAGCTACCCGATGCCGCGTCAAGTAATCGTACACAAGCGGTAATGGATAAGATCACACCACTGATATTAAACGACGCCGCCGTTGATGATATTATTACCGTGTCAGGTTACTCACTTCTTGGTGGTGCCGGCTCAAATAATGGTCTGGCGATTATCCTGCTTAAAGATTGGGAAGAGCGTACCGCGCCTGAATTGGGGTTAAAGCAGTTAATCCCACGATTAATGGGGCAATTATGGACTATGCCTGATGCCCAAATCATGGTGTTTAACCCGCCGCCTATCCCTGGTCTTGGCAATAGCTCAGGTTTTGAATTTAAGTTGCAAGACAGTGAAGGTCGAGATCCCGCCGCGTTAGCGCAAGTGATGAACGGTCTCATTTATGAGGCGAATCAACGACCTGAATTAACACGGGTATTTAGTACCTTTAGAGCCAACGTGCCGCAATACTTTTTAGAAGTCGATCGGAATAAAGCCAAAGCACAAGGTGTCTCTTTGTCTGATATATTCTCTACTTTGCAAGCGCAATTAGGCTCTTTATATATTAACGACTTTAGTCAATTTGGACGAACCTATCGCGTCACTATACAAGCTGAAAGTCAGTATCGAAAAGACCCATCAGACTTGCGTTATTACTTTGTCCGTAATAAAGATAATGAAATGGTGCCGCTAACGACCTTAGCAACTATGAAGCCTATTTTAGGGCCAACAACCATTAGTCATTTTAACTTGTATCGTAGTGCGAGTATCACCGGTAATGCCGCTCCGGGCTTTTCTTCAGGACAGTCAATTGATGTTATGGAAGAGCTAGCGAGTAAATTACCTCAAGGTTATATTTACGAATGGTCTGGACAGTCTAAACAAGAATTAGAAGCAGGCAACTTAGCACCTATCTTATTTGGTTTAGCTATTCTCTTTGTTTACCTATTCTTAGTAGCACAATATGAAAGTTGGACTATTCCATTTTCAGTGTTAGCGGCAGTGCCGTTAGCGTTGTTTGGCTCTATGTTGGCACTTTATACAGTTGGCATGGCAAATAATATCTATGCGCAAGTTGGCTTGGTATTATTGATAGGCCTGTCCACTAAAACTGCTATTTTGATTGTCGAGTTTGCCATGGAGCAAAGGGCGGCGGGAGAAACGATTATGAATGCCGCGCTTAATGCCGCTAGAATGCGTTTTCGTGCGGTATTGATGACTGCTTTTTCTTTTATTCTCGGTGTATTACCGTTGGTCTTTGCAACGGGTGCCGGTGCGGGTAGTCGGGTCTCTCTCGGTATCACGGTACTTTCGGGTATGATCGCCGCGACACTATTTGGTACCTTACTTGTGCCTTATTTCTACCTAGTGATACAACGTATGCGAGAAAAATTTAAAGGACATTCAGATGTTAGCTAACGATTTTACCACCGGCTAGCATCAAAAAAGGGCACATACTATATATAAATAGTATGTGCCCTTTTTATTTGTTTGCTAAAAGCTAAGTAACTAGCCAGCGTGTTATTAACCACGAAGCTAGCGCTACTATTTATTCGTTAATCTTGCGCTTGAACTGACTCTTGCGCAGTCTCTGCTTCATCAAGTTTAGCTCTATCCGCTTTTGATACATACTTAGGTTTATTCGTAGTATGAAACTTTGAATTCATTTTTTTAACCTTTTTTTTCAAAATATTGTTCATCTTCTTTTTTCTATTCATCTTATAATCTCTACATATAAACTTAAAATTATTTTGGCTATTTTTTATAGAAAAACAACTACTACAAACATCAATGCCAAGTATGGGTACAACGCCGTCGGCTTTAATGAATTAGCCACATACTCGCTAATAAGTGCCTTGCTCGTTGGACGATTCATTTACCAGTGTTTATACAGCAAATACGGTTTAGTCGACTCACTTATTTGCTCTGCTTCATTTAGCGCTAATTTATCTTCTATCGCTATTATCGCATTTGCTGTTCGACACTGAAAGGTTTTCCAAATACCATCTTGTAGCCAAAGCACAGCGAGTAGTAGTAAGGCAACCAGCACCGTCAATGAAAAAGTGAAGCACAACAAAGTGATAGCGGTGGCAACCAGCTTGATAATTAAGGCATAATTTTCATAACTTTCATGATTGTTATGCAAAGTTTGCCATTGCTGGAGTCATAACGGTTTTGAAACTGTGGTCATAGGGCTGAATACCATTGTTCTAATGTACTGGGGTTGAGCAAAAATTACTGTTATTATGCGCGCATTATCTTTCTCTTGAAAGTTTTCTTATTTATATAATGAAAGCTTTCTTATCTTTTGGCTTAGCGCTTAGCTAGGCAATATAAACCAGAGGCGTTTATTTTGAGTACTAATTCAACTACATCATCGTTAGCTTTTTCTTCATTAAGCTTAAAACAGGATCTAGTTAAAAACTTATCGTCCCTTGGCTATGAGAAAATGACACCCATTCAAGCGAAAACCTTACCTGAATTGCTTAAGGGAAAAGATGTTATTGGCGAAGCAAAAACGGGCTCAGGCAAAACCGCGGCCTTTGGTTTAGCATTACTTAACAAACTAGAAGTTAAAAAGTTTCGCATTCAATCCATGGTGATTTGTCCAACCCGTGAACTGGCTGACCAAGTAGCGAAAGAGTTGAGAAAACTAGCACGTGGTATTCATAATATTAAAATATTGACACTTTGTGGCGGCACACCCTTTGGTCCACAAATTGGTTCTTTAGAGCATGGTGCACATGTTATTGTTGGTACCCCAGGTCGCCTTGAAGAACACGTTATAAAAGGCACATTACAATTAGATAACTTAAACTTATTAGTGCTTGATGAAGCTGACCGTATGCTAGAAATGGGCTTTCAAGCGGCACTTGATAATATTGTTGGACGTACACCACTTGACCGTCAAACGTTACTTTTTAGTGCAACGTTTCCAGACCAAATCAAGTCTATTAGCAAAAGTATCATGACCGATCCTGTGATGGTGAAAATCGCTTCTAGTGAAGACCAATCAACAATCAGTCAAAAATTCTTTAAAGTAAGTGACGATGACAGTCGCCTAGACGCGTTACGTTTATTGTTACTGGACAAGCAAGTTGAATCGACCGCTATTTTTTGTAATACCAAAAAAGAAACCAAGCAAGTGGCCGATGCCTTACATTACGATGGTTTTAGCGTTTTAGCTTTACATGGCGATTTAGAACAACGTGATAGGGATCAAACCTTATTACGCTTTGCCAACAAAAGTGCTTCCATCCTTGTCGCTACTGATGTTGCTGCCCGTGGCTTGGATATTGATAGTTTAGATTTAGTTATTAATTATCATATTGCCCGCGATAGTGAAGTACACATACATAGAATTGGCCGAACAGGGCGTGCAGGTAGCAAAGGTTTAGCGTATTCACTATTTAGTGATAAAGAAAGTTATAAAGTTGGTTTACTTGAAGATTACCTTGAAGCTGTTATCACACCTGAGCCGTTGCCTTCATCAGCTGTACTTAGTTATGAACGTCCACAAGCTAAAATGGCAACCATTCAAATTGATGGCGGTAAAAAGCAAAAAGTTAGAGCTGGAGATATTTTAGGTGCACTTACTGGTGATAATGGCATTAAAGGCTCAGAAGTTGGTAAAATTTCGGTACTTGATAACAAAGCCTATGTAGCTGTTACTAAAGGCGCGTTAAATTTAGCGTTGCGAAAGATAACTAAAGGCAAGATGAAAGGGCGTACCTTCAATGCACGTCACTTAACTTTTTAATAAGCTAACGTCTACATTAAAAAACTCAATGAAAAAAGCCTACCAAGAGCTGCTTGCTAACAAGCAGCTCGATTTTGATGCCGCTCAAACTCAAGCTATTGATGCTTTAGTATTATTATCAGAGCAACTGATTGAGCAGCAAAATTTACCAAAAAAACTAAAAAAAACCGTTCCAGGTTTATATTTTCATGGCCGAGTCGGTCGAGGTAAAACCATGCTGATGGATTTATTTTACCAGCACTTGCCGATAAAAAATAAGAAACGTATTCATTTCCACCACTTTATGGAAAGTGTGCATCAGCAACTGGCCAAGCTAACCGGAAAATCAGAGCCACTTACCCATATAGCCAAAGCGTGGGCAAAAAATATTGATCTATTATGCTTTGATGAATTTTTTGTCAGTGACATTGGCGATGCCATGTTATTGAGTGGTCTTTTTTCAGCTTTATTCGCCCAAGGTGTAACCCTTGTTGCTACCTCTAATTGCCAACCTGAACAGCTTTATCGTAACGGCTTGCAACGAGATCGCTTCTTACCAACCATTGCTTTGATTAATCAATATTGTCAGATTGTCTCTATTGATGGTGATGTCGATCATAGGCGCAGTAAGCTGTCTAAAAACGCTAATTATAATAATTATTTTTTATTAGCTGACCAAGGCCAAGATAAATTATTTACCCGCTTTAAAAGTCAGACCAAGGAAAAGTCTTTAGTTGCCGGTATTATAGAAATTAATCACCGACCAATGAGTTATCTAGCGAAAACTGATAAAGTCATTTTTTTTGATTTTTTTGCACTTTGCTCTGGCCCTCGTAGTCAACGAGATTATATGGCACTCGCCCAAGACTTTAGTACGGTTTTTATTGCTAATGTACCCCAATTCTCAGGTAAGTTAATCCCGGCAGTTTTTTCAGGTGTTGAAGATAGTTATCAACGTAGTGGTGTGTTAATGGGTGATTTGCAGCAACTTGATGATGAAGCTAGGCGATTTATTGCCCTTGTTGATGAGTTTTACGATCAGAGCATTAAGTTAGTCGTTAGTGCTCAAGTTGATATATTTGAGCTATATCAGGGCCAACAACTGGCTTTTGAATTTGAACGTTGTCAATCACGGTTAATTGAAATGCAAAATAATTAACCATCACCCTAAAAAACTAAAAAACTAATAACTAGTCAATTTGACTAATTTGCTTACTTTTTATTAATGAATTAATATTGATTTTTAGCCATCTGTTTGATATCTATATAAAAATAAACTTGGCATTATGCTTGTAACATAATTCCTGTAATTATTTTAATTTTATAATAATGGATAGCTAAACTAATCAGATCCATTAAATCTACTTCTTAAGGAAAGACACCATGACTTATTTTCACGCGACATTAGTTGCTAGTGCCATTACGCTATCACTTGCATCATCAGCGGCAACTGCTTTTGAGTCCTGTAATGTAGAGTTATCAGCAGGCTTTACCATAGATGCCAACTCGATTGAGTTCTTGCAAGAGAAAAGTAAGCATGATGAGCAACAGGTTAGCTTGTATAAAATCATTGAGGGTAAAAAACTTTTTATCGACAATAAAAGTATTAAGTTATCTAGCCAACAACAAGCGTTAGTACAGCAATATGATGAAAAAATTCGTCACTTAGTACCGCAAGTAAAAAGTGTTGCTATCGAAGGTGTTGACCTAGCCGTTGATGGTATAAATCTCGCCTTTAATGGCCTGTTAGGCGAAGGAAATAGTGTTGCCGCAAGTTTGACTAAAGAACTTGAACTGATTCGAACACAAATTGAAAGCAGCCTAACCATCGAAAATGGTATCTCAATCGGCGTTGATGGTTTAGAAAACGAAGCGCTATTAGGTAAAGATTTCGAGCAACGTATGGACTCGGTCATTGAGAAAGCAGTTATCAACTCTATAGGCAGTATTATGATTGCCATGGGCCAACAAATGATGGCTGATGATGACGGGCAGAGTTTTCAGCAGCGTATGGAAAGCTTTGGTGAAACAATGGAGCAAGAAATGACAACCCGATCGGCTCAAATTGAAAAGAAAGCACAGGCACTATGTGTCGATATTGCCGAGCTTGATGCCTTAGAAGAACAACTTAAAGCTGAAGTTGAACCACTTGCCCATACAAATGTGTTTACTGTTACTGTAGAGAATACGGAGAAATTAGATCCTAATGTGAAGTAGCCATAACCCTATTGGATAAATAACGATATTCCGTTTAAGTAAATATCCTACGAATATTGCTCAACACTAAGACTCTGCGCTGATATAATCGCAAAGTCTTTTTTTATGTCCCAATTAGTGAAACATGCACGCTGTCCATCAATTACATCAATACCGTAAAAGTATCAGTACTACCACCTATAAAGCCAGAGGACAGCGTGTTATTCGCTGTGAACTGTGCCAGCTAGCCCAACAGTTCTGTATATGTGAGTTATCTCCAAGTAAAGAGAAAATAGAGACCACAGTTGGCTTTTTATTACTAATGTATGACACTGAAGTGTTAAAACCGAGCAATACCGGTAAACTCATTGCCGATCTTATTCCCGATACCTTTGCTTTTTTATGGTCAAGAACCCAAGAAAACCCTGAGTTATTAGCGGTGCTTAATGATGAAAAGTGGTTTCCTCTACTGGTGTTTCCACAAGAGTATGCGGGCGAGGAACGTCAAGTATTCACCAATAAGGTCATTTGTCCACAAGGTAAAAGGCCTCTTTTTATCATGCTCGATGGCAGTTGGCGAGAAGCTAAAAAAATGTTTCGTAAAAGTCCCTATTTAGATGGATTTCCCATGGTGTCGTTTGATGCTAAAACTGCGCTGCAAGCCGTCAGCGGCAATTGCCAAAACGAGAACAACAGTCACTTATCTCCTGTCGGACAAGACTCACGTTACACGGTCAGAAAAACTGCACTTGAACATCAATTTTCAACTGCAGAAGTAGCGGCAAGAGTATTAGCGATGCATGGCGAAGCTAATAATGCCCATGTACTCGACTTATGGTTTGATGTGTTCAACTTTCAATATCAAAAAAGTGTCTGTCAGCGTAATAAGGGCAACGTAAATGCCATTGAGAACTATCAAAACTTTATTGCTAAGATCTATGGTAAATAACTAACGTTAACCCAGTTGCAGTTAACGTTAAGGTAAACATATACTTAGGCGAACCTTGTAAATATTAGTTTGCAAGTGATTGCTTGCTCTGCATTTTTTCATTTCTTTAAAGCTAGTACTTAGCTAATTAAAGTCTTAAGTTAAGATTATTCTACGCACTGTTAGCAAATAATAATTACAAAGGCTTGTTATGACAATTAAAGAAATCCCCCTCATTATTAATGGTGAAAAAATTCGCTCTAAAACGGACACTTGGTTAGATGTTCTTAACCCAGCTACGCAGGAAGTAGTTGCTCGTGTGCCAGTGGCAACCAGAGAAGAAGTTGCCGCTGCGGTTGACAGCGCCGAGCAAGCATTTAAGAGTTGGTCAAAAGTCTCATTAACAAATCGTATGCGTATTATGCTTAAGTTTCAGCACCTGGTACGTGAACATAGCCAAGAACTAGCGGAATTAGTCACCTTAGAGCATGGTAAAACCTTGCCCGATGCGGAAGGCGAAGTAGGTCGCGCGCTAGAAGCCATTGAAAATGCTTGCTCTATCACGCGTTTACAATTGGGTGAAATGGCTAACAACGCCGCTACAGGTATTGATACCTATACCCTAAATAAACCGCTTGGTGTTGGTGTTGGCATTACCGCCTTTAACTTCCCGTTAATGTTGCCAGCTTTTATGTTTCCACCAGCCATTGCTTGCGGTAATACCTTTGTATTAAAACCGTCTGAGCAAGCGCCGTCATCAACCATACGCTTTGTCGAACTTGCGTTAGAAGCGGGTATACCACCAGGCGTACTTAATGTTATCCATGGCGGCCCTGATGCGGTTAACCAGTTAATTGAGAGCGATGCGGTTAAAGCCGTATCTTTCATTGGCTCTACCGCGGTAGGTACCCATATTTATAACCACGCAAGTAAGCACGGTAAACGTGCACAAGCGATGATGGGCGCTAAAAACCATATGGTGATCATGCCTGATGCTAACAAAGACCGAGCGATTAATGATTTATTAGGCTCTGCATTTGGCGCAGCCGGGCAACGCTGTATGGCTAACCCAGTAACAATTCTTGTTGGTGAAGCTCGTAATTGGTTACCTGAAATTGTTGCACGCGCCAAGTTAATGAAAGTTGGTCCAGGTACGCAACGAGATGCAGATTTAGGTCCAGTGGTTTCACCACAAGCTAAAGCGCGCATAATTAGCCTGCTTGATTCCGGCGTAGCTCAAGGCGCTGAATTACTGGTAGATGGTAGAGACTGTAAAGTAGAAGGTTATCCGAATGGTAACTTTGTTGGGCCAACGCTATTCAGTAAAGTGACTACCGATATGGACATTTATACTCAAGAGATATTTGGTCCTGCTTTGTGTGTATTAGAAGCGGATAGTCTTGATGAAGCAATAGAAATAATTAATGCTAACCCTAATGGTAATGGTACTTCGTTATTTACTTCGTCTGGTTGGGCAGCTCGTAAATTTGAAAACGATGTTGATGTTGGCCAAGTAGGTATTAATGTACCTATTCCAGTGCCGGTTGCTTACTTTAGCTTTACTGGCTCTCGTGGCTCAAAATTAGGTGATTTAGGACCAAATGGTAAACAGGTTGTTAGTTTTTGGACCTTTACTAAATCTATAACCGCTCGTTGGTTTGAGCCTGATCATCAAGATGGCTCAACGGTACATACAACAATCAGTATGAAGTAAGAAGTGGTTATATCTATTTAAGTTAACTTCTTTATCAGTAAAAATAAAAAGGGTCACTATTTATATAGTGACCCTTTTTTATTGAATGTCGTTTACTAACCTATCTGCTAGCGTGATAGGTTAATGCAGTGCTCTTAATACCGTACTATTAATGTAGTATTCTGGCACGAATAGTACCATCAATTAGTTTTAACGCTTTTAGCGCTAAAACACTATCTTGAGAGTCTATATCGATAACCACGTAACCAATTTTGTCGTCAGTTTGTAAGTATTGCGCGGCAATATTAATATTGTGCTCTGCAAATGCTTGGTTAATTTTAGTTAACACACCGGGTTGGTTATGGTGAATATGCAATAAGCGACTAGTGCCGGTTTGACCAGGAATAGCGTGGTCAGGTAGCGATACTTCAGGGAAGTTAACCGCCGACAAACTTGAGCCATTATCTGAATACTTCGCAAGCTTAGTAGCCACTTCTAAACCGATATTTGCTTGTGCTTCTTTAGTACTACCGCCAATGTGTGGTGTTAAAATAACATTGTCAAAGCCGCGTAAAGGCGAAATAAACTCATCATTATTACTCTTGGGCTCAACAGGGAATACATCAATCGCAGCACCCGCTATTTTTTTGCTTTCTAGTGCTTGTGCCAAGGCATCAATATCAACCACAGTACCACGAGAAGCATTGATAAATATCGCTCCATCTTTCATCGCCTCAAATTGTGCTTGCGCTATCATATTTTGAGTTTGTACTGTTTCAGGGACATGTAAGCTGATAACGTCCGCTTCTGCAAGTAAATTGTTTAGAGTCGGTGCTTGACTGGCATTACCGAGCGGTAATTTAGTTTCTACGTCATAAAAGCGTACTCTCATGCCTAAGGTTTCGGCTAAAATACCTAATTGCATACCTATATGACCGTAACCAATAATACCCAAGACTTTACCACGTGCTTCGACTGAGCCGACCGCTGACTTAAACCATTCTCCCCGATGTGCTTTAGCACTTTTCTCCGGGATAC
Source organism: Colwellia piezophila ATCC BAA-637 (assembly GCF_000378625.1). Classification (GTDB taxonomy): domain Bacteria; phylum Pseudomonadota; class Gammaproteobacteria; order Enterobacterales; family Alteromonadaceae; genus Colwellia; species Colwellia piezophila. The sequence continues at coordinate 348,031 of NZ_KB905162.1, forward strand.
CCCGTAATAATAATAAGGTTTCACCTAAGACTAATTCAGCTACTGAGCGAGTATTCGAAAAAGGGGCGTTAAAGACTGGAACGCCACGCTGTTGTGCCGCTTTTAAATCGACTTGATTGGTGCCAATACAAAAACAACCAATAGCAACCAACTTGTTAGCGTGACTAAGCACCTTTTCAGTTAACTGTGTGCGTGAACGAATGCCAATAAAGTGAACATCAGCAATTTTTTCAATTAACTCGCTTTCAGAAAGCGAGGTTTTTAGCGATTCAATATTTGAATAGCCTTTTAACTTTAATTCTTCAATAGAGCTTGGATGCAAGCCTTCAAGTAATAATATTTTAATTTTGTCTTTTGCTAATGAGTTCTGCTTGGCAATGGTCATAACTGGCTTCACTTATCCTAAGTTAAACGGTAAATAGACTTTTGTTTAGATGGCTAGATATCTAAAGTAGAGGATTAACATATCATATAGTGTATAAACTCTAAAGGGGTTTAAGCATATTTTGGAATAAATATGCTTAAAACTGAATATTCCGCTTTAAAGGCCGGATGGTCAGTTATTGGATAACTTTAATACCATCGCTACAGCCCAGTACTAAAATGTCTGCACCACGTAGCGCGAATAAACCATTGGTGACCACACCGACAATGGCATTAATTTGGGCTTCAAGTACTTTTGGATCAAGAATTTGGAGGTTATGAACATCAAGAATAACATTGCCGTTATCCGTGGTAACGCCTTGGCGGTAAACGGGGTCGCCGCCTAACTTAACAAGTTCGCGGGCAACATAACTACGTGCCATAGGGATAACTTCAACAGGAAGTGGAAAGCTGCCAAGTACAGCAACTTGTTTTGAGTCATCGGCAATACAAATAAATTTTTTGGCGACGGCCGCAACTATCTTTTCACGTGTTAAAGCCGCGCCACCGCCTTTAATCATGGCCATGTGACGAGTGATTTCATCAGCGCCATCAACATATACATCTAAGACATCAACACTGTTTAAATCAAAGACTTCAATACCGTGTGCTTTTAAGCGTTTAGTCGACTCTTCTGAGCTTGAAACTGCACCGCAAATTTTGTTTTTTATTGAGGCAAGCGCATCGATGAAAAAATTAACCGTTGAGCCCGTACCAACGCCAACGATAGTATCGTTTTCAATGAATTCTAATGCCTTGATGGCTGCTGCTTTTTTCATTTCATTTTGAGTCATATTACGTGCCTTGAGATTGTAGTGTTACTTAGCTAGCGATAACTAAGTTATGTGTGGCGTAAAAAGACGATTATAACACTAAACGATTCTGTTGGTGTTAGGTAAGTGGGCACATATACCCGTTACCATTCAAAGTGCGGGATTTCAGTGGGAATTATAATAACTTTAGGCAAGGCAAATAATTTAATCATAGTCACTCTATGGTTTGATTATTTAACGCAGTATAAAGTCATTTTAAACCCATCGTTGAAGTGCTTGAGCAACATCACTTCATCGTTGCTGTAACTTATAATGACGCTACATGGATGTAGCCTATTAGAGAATGCAGACGTCACATGGATGTGATTTATTAGATAATGCAGGAGCACATTATCCTGAGCACATTCTCCTGAACAACCATTATTTCATCACAGCGCCTTGGATTGAAGTCGCTCAAGTACTCTGAAACCTGCATATTGAATGATAATGGGTATTTAACGAGTTATCTTGTTAAAATTAGCGCAATTAAAATCATCATAGCGAATGAGTAAGAAATGAATGGGAAAAGGCTTATTGGAATGGGAATAACTATCGAGTAACAGGCAGATACTGGCTTGGACAGTAACGAGGTTAATTAATGGATGGAGCACTATATTTTTATTAGCTATATAGTGTTGCTCAGGTCTTGTAGTGGGCTACTGAGCTATTACTCGTATCACTTTGGCATTGCGCTAATGGATACTGAGTTGTTATCTTGATTGATCATATCGGCATACATTGAAGCGTTTTGACTTGGGAATTTATCGCTACGTTTATCACCTTTTATTTGAATACCTACCATTGTACTATCAGGAAAGTAATTTTCTTGGCGTTTGGCAAAAGTCAGCATCATACGTTGATCTTCAGGAATAGGTCGGTTGAGTAAAGAAAGCATAAGCTGTCTATCTGAAGAGGCGGCTGTTTTTACTGAGTATTGATGATACGCAGTAAACTGAGTGTGGCTGAAATTGTTAGCATAGTAGTGATTACTCTTAGGTTTTAAATTTAGTTGAGCGGTATTACTACAAGCCGAAATGGCAAAATAGAGTAAAAAATAGCTGCATATTTTAAATACTTTCATAACAAACCTGACGATAACTAATAACAATGACTGAGTTACTATCAATAGGGCAAGTGTTATGCCAGAAAGTTTTTTTGCCTGCAGTGATTAATGACTATCACGCTAATTACCTGAAAATATTCGTTAATCTAATTCGTATTACTTTAATATTGTCGATAAAAAAAGCTTGCTGTGGATTTATTGTTAACAATAAATCCACAGCAAGCTTAAAAAGTGCTATCAGTGTCAATTTATTAACACTGTAGCCATTATGAGTGATTACTTCTCTTCTGACACCGAGCGAAGTAGTTCATTAATGCCTACTTTTGCCAAAGTTTTCGCGTCTACTTTTTTCACTATAATAGCAGCATATAAGCTGTAAGTACCACAAGCTGATGGTAAGTTACCCGGTACAACCACAGAGCCAGCAGGTACACGGCCATAGTGCACTTCGCCGGTTTCACGGTCGAAAATACGAGTGCTTTGACCGATATATACGCCCATTGAAATTACCGCTCCTTCTTCAACGATTACACCCTCAACTATTTCAGAACGTGCGCCGATAAAGCAGTTATCTTCAATAATAGTAGGGCCTGCTTGTAACGGCTCTAATACACCACCAATACCAACACCACCTGATAAATGTACATTCTTACCGATTTGTGCACATGAGCCAACCGTAGCCCAAGCGTCAATCATACAACCTTCATCGACAAAAGCGCCGATATTGACAAAGCTCGGCATCACCACAACGTTTTTACCAATAAAGCTACCGGTACGAACACTTGCGCCAGGCACTACACGAACACCGTCGGCTTCAAACATCGCTTGAGTATAACCGTCATATTTCATCGGTACCTTGTCAAAAAAAGTACTTTCTGCACCATCAATTACTTTGTTATCCCAGATACGAAACGAAAGTAATACCGCTTTTTTGAGCCATTGATTTACCTGCCAGCTACCCGCTACTTTTTCTGCAACGCGGGCACTGCCGTTGTTTAATGCCGCTAAAGCATCAAGCACTGCGGTCTTTATTTCACTGGAAACGTTTGCTGGAGTTATGTTGGCTCGTTCTTCAAAAGCACGTTCAATTACGCTAGCTAAGTGTTTTAATTCTGTCATTAGGCTTTCCTATTTGAAAATTTAAATATATTTTAAAGGTTATATACCCGTCACCAATCAAACACTCTGAAACCTGCATCTTGAATGGTGACGGGTATAGTTAATCAATTTCTTGCGTTAATCGCGAAGCTAAAGCTTCTTGTTCTTGACTTGTTAGTGCATGATTTCCCACGGTAGAAATAGTAAATACATCATCAGCTTTTTCACCAAAAGTTGTTATTTTAGCGGAATGAATATTGATCTGTTCTTGTTGAAAGACCTGACCAATATTTGATAATAAACCCGGCCTATCCAAGGCGATTATTTCTATCATGGTACGATTTTTTGAATGTATCTTAATAAAGTTAACACGCAGCGGAACTTTAAATTTCTTCATGTGTCTTGCTAACTTAGGCTCGGGCAGTTCACAGACCGTGTCTTGATCCAACCGGTCCACTAAACTTTGGCTAATTTCTTTGGTGTAAAAGCGTTCTCGCAAAGGTTTATTACGGCTATCAAGTACGACAAAGGTGTTAACGGTAAAGCCTGTTTTGGTGGTAATAATTTTTGCATCATGGATAGAGAGTTTTTTAGAGTCTAAAAACGAAACGGTATTAGCGAAGGTATTATTTTTTTCTTTGGTGAAAATAAAGACTTCAGTGCCGCCTCTATAAGGGATAGGACTAATTAGCACCAAAGACGTTTCTCTATCATGCTTGAGAATATGGCTACATTGTCGGGCTATTTGCTCAGGGGAATAACGTAAAAAATAGTCAATTTTAAATTCATGCCATAATACTTTAACGTCTTGTTCATCGATATTTTGTTCGCTTAACAGTGCTAATGCTTGTTGCTGGTTTTCACGAATTTTAGAGCGAACTTCTACGGGTTTCTCTAAGCCATGACGAAAAGCACTGAGCGTATTGAAGTAAAGCTCTTCAAGTAGGTTTGCTTTCCAGTTATTCCAGAGGCTTTCGTTGGTACCTCGCATATCGGCAACGGTTAAGCAATAAAGGTAGTTTAGGTGCGCTTCATCACGAACAATTTCACCAAAAGTTCGAATGACATTTTCGTCATTGATATCGCGACGTTGAGCGGTAACTGACATTAATAAATGGTACTCTACAAGCCACGCCACCATATTACTATCGTGTTTACTCATTTGATGCGACAAGCAAAAATTTAATGCATCTACAGCCCCAAGTTTAGCATGATCTCCGCCACGGCCTTTACCGATATCATGAAAAAAACCGGCTAAATAAAGCACTTCTGGTTTACGAATTTTTTGCACTATTTTACTACAAAGTGGGAATTTATGATTGTGCTCTTTTTGGCTGAACTGATGTAGGTTTTTAATCACTCGGTAGGTATGTTCATCGACGGAGTAAGCATGGAAAAGGTCAAATTGCATTTGCCCAGCGATATTGCGCCATAGTGGTAAATATGAACTGAGAATACTGTGTTTGTGCATTAACGTTAACGCTAAGCCTAAACCACGTGGATGACGAATAATCGCCATAAATATACGACGACATTCAGCATAATCAATGAGTCCCGAAATCAAGCGCCTACGCGCATTACGCATTAATCGTAATGTATGTGAATGAATACCTTTGATACCGGGCTCTTGAGCAATAATCAAGAACATTTCTATTAACTTTGATGACCGCATGAATATACGGTCGTTGCGGGTATTAATTAAGGTATCAACCAATTCAAAGTCTTTGTTGATAATACTAATGTTACTCGGCTCAGATTTTTTAATAATCGCTTGTTCAAAATGCTGTAACAGCATGGTATTTAATTCAGTGACTCGGGAGATAATGCGAAAGAAACGCTTCATCATTCGTTCAACGGGGGCTTTACCTTCATCGCCAAAACCCATCATTTTGGCAACATCAGCTTGATAGTCAAATAAAAGTCGGTTTTCACTGCGACCCGCGACAAAGTGTAGCGCAAAACGCATGCGCCACAGGTAATCTTGTGACTCTAACAATTCAAATAATTCATTAGGGTAGAGGTAACCATGCTCAACAAGCTCTTCCAAAGAGCCGGCAGAGAAATGCCGCTTAGCGACCCAAGCAATGGTTTGGATATCTCGCAAACCACCAGGGTTAGCTTTTAAATTGGGTTCAAGGGTATAAGCTGTGCCGCGATATTGTTGGTGTCTATCAGCTTGCTCTTTACATTTTGCGATAAAGAACTTTTTAGACGTCCAGAAAACATCTTCATGTAATAAAGGTAATAAATGTTGTGTCAGGATTTCATTACCCGCTATTTGTCGCATTTCCATTAAGTTGGTGGCAACAGTCACTTCTTTTACCGCTTGCTTTAAACATTCCTTAATAGAGCGGACGCTATGGCCAATATCAAGTTTTATATCCCATAACTGGGTAATAAAACTCGATATTTTTTCCTCCAAGTCCAGGTCAATTTCTTCTTGGGTTAATATAAGAATATCGACATCAGATTGCGGATGTAATTCAGCTCGACCATAACCACCCACAGCAACTAAGCTTATTTGAAATTCATCAAGGTGATGTTGACACCATAATTTTTTTAAAATGGCATCAACAAAAACAGCACGTGCTGTTAATAAGTCATTTACATCGTTATCGATAAAAACGTCTTTTAACCATTCTTTAAAAGCTTGGCTTAATAGGCAGATCTCGCGGGTAGATAAAAAGTCAGCGCTGACGGCTAAGCTTTCAATTAAATGTGGTGGAACTATATGCATTGATGCTAGTTGATTAGTCAAGAGCTTACCTTTACCTATTGTGGGGAACCTATTGCGATTAAGCTGTTGCAATTACCCTATGGAATGTAACCGCAAGGGATTAACCCGGAGGTACTAATCCCTTCGGCATTAATTATGTAAGAGTCGAGGAATTGATTCTTCTTTACGTAGGGTTAAAATCTCACAACCGGTTTGAGTAACCACAATAGTGTGTTCCCATTGGGCAGACCTTTTACCGTCAGTGGTGTAAACAGTCCAATTGTCAGTCTTATCTAGCAAGGTGTTAGCACGTCCTAAATTTACCATGGGCTCAATGGTGAAACACATGCCAACTTCCATCTTGGTTTTATCATTATTTTTATAGTGCACTATTTGCGGTTCTTCATGGAACTCTTTACCGATACCATGACCACAATAGTCTTTAACAATAGAATAACGACCAGACTTCTTGATGAATTTTTGGATAGTTGCGCCAATTTCACCAAAAGTAGCCCCCGGTTTGATTCTTTTAAGCGCTAAATACAGCGATTCTTGGGTAATGCGGCATAAACGATTATCTTCAGGGCTGCCTTCTCCAATAATAAACATTTTGCTAGTATCACCATGATAACCATCTTTTATTACCGTGATATCAATATTAATAATATCGCCATCACTTAATACTGTGCCATCAGGAATACCGTGACAAACCACGTGGTTTACTGAAGTACAAATTGATTTAGGAAAATCATGGTAATTAAGGGGGGCAGAAATAGCGTTTTGAACTTTGTCAGTATACTCGGCACATAAGGTATTAAGTTCATCAGTACTAATACCTGCTTTTACATGCTCAGCTATCATTTCTAAAACGTCAGCGGCTAATTGACCGGCAATACGCATTTTGGCTATTTCTTCTTGGCTTTTTATGGTGATGGCCATCTTGTGCTATCTCTTTAAGTTTACGCTAGTGGCAATACTCGTTGCGACTATGCTGTTAATTAATTGTAATTTCATCTTTGATGATGAGTAACTTGCTAATAAGATAGCAAGTTAACTGTGTTTTTTTAACTCTAATTTTACCGCATCAACAAATGCATCAGGGTCTTGTAAATATAAATTGTGATTAAGTAAGATTAATTCTTCATTGATTGCCAGTAACAGTGCCGGTATTGCTTGGGTTTTGATGATTTCTTGTAAAGCATAAATTTCATGCACTTGTGCTTCGGCATCATTAGTCAACTTTGCTTTATTAAAAACTTTTGTTGGCACAGATAATTTGAATTGTGCCACTATATCATTCAAATCGTCTTGGTCACTTAAGTCACTTCCTTGACTGAAATGCTCTACTTGTAGCGCATTTAATAAAGTAAGCGCTTGTTGTGGCGTTTTATTAGAGGCCCAAGTCATTAGGTTAGCGCATAAGGTCGAGTCTTTACCTTCCGATAATTTATTCATATAGGCAGGGGAGAATTTAGCAGCTGAAAGCTCTTTGACTTTAGTAATCTGCTGCTTGCTGATAATGTTTTCACCGTCGGCATCAGAAAAATAGGCGCAATGCCATAAGTTAAGCGTTACTTCAGGTAACGCTTTATTGACGGCATTAACTAATGGCGTTGTTGCGTAACTCCACGGGCAGTGACTGTCATATATAAAAAATAATTCTGCGGCCATAACTTCCTCTACTATAATTGAATGGTTTCTTTTCAACTCCAAGTAATAATTTACACATGATTAGTTGGAGTGTTACCTGTATCCGCGGATTTTAACTCGCCTTGCCTTATTATCCCACCACAAATCACTTTAAATCACTTTTTGAGGCTAATTCATTTTAATATGGTAAAATAAGTCTATATATGATATAAAGTGCTCCGCTAAATTTTTAGTTGCGCTGTGTTCTCTTTTGCTTAAGAAAAGTAGGGCGGTTCAGCTTGGTTTAGTGAAAATTTAAATCGACTATTGGCATAAGCAACATTATTAACTTGCCTATCCGATAAGTCATTATTATAAACTCACATACATCTATTAAAGGTATACCGGGGTGCCCAGTTTTTGACTATAAAGTCAAAACGAAGAGGTCGTGTATATTGGGTGTATGAACGCTTAACCCCATAAAGGAAAATACAATGTCAAACGTTTCAATGCGCGATATGCTTAAAGCTGGTGTTCACTTCGGTCACAAAACTCGTTACTGGAATCCAAAAATGAAGCCATTCATTTTCGGTTCACGCGATAAAGTTCATATCATCAACCTTGAAAAAACTGTTCCTATGTTCAATGACGCACTTGCTTATATCAGCAATGTATCATCGAAAAAAGGTAAAGTATTATTTGTTGGTACTAAACGTGCTGCAAGTGATGCTATCAGAGATGCAGCAGTTAAATCTGACCAATTCTTCGTTAATCACCGTTGGTTAGGTGGTATGTTGACTAACTGGAAAACAGTTCGTCAATCAATCAAACGTTTAAAAGATTTAGAAGCTCAAAGCACTGACGGTACTTTTGAAGCTTTAACTAAAAAAGAAGCGTTAATGCGTACCCGTGAAATGGAAAAGCTTGATAAAAGTTTAGGTGGCATTAAAAACATGGGTGGTTTACCTGACGTTTTATTTATCATTGATGCTGATCACGAGCACATTGCTATTAAAGAAGCAAACAACCTTGGTATCAAAATAATTTCTGTTGTTGATACTAACTCTAACCCAGATGGTATTGATTACATCGTACCGGGTAACGATGATGCTATTCGTGCAGTAAGTTTATACTGTAACGCTGTTGCTGACGCTGTAATAAGCGGTCGCGAGCAAAACATCGTTGTACAAGCTGAAAAAGACGGTTTTGTTGAAGCTGAATAATTTCAGTTAATAACACGTTTTATTTTGCTATTGCCACAAAAGCTTGCTTTTGTGGCAACTTATTTAATATTTATTCCCAAGGCTAGCTTATTATTAGCGTCGCTACGGGGATAACTGAAAATCGAGGAATTACCTATGACAGTTACAGCTGCTATGGTTAAAGAATTACGTCAACGCACAGCTGCGGGCATGATGGATTGTAAAAAAGCGTTAGTAGAAGCTGAAGGCGACATGGAACTTGCGATTGAAAATATGCGTAAGAACGGTCAAGCAAAAGCCGCTAAAAAAGCCGGTAATATTGCTGCTGAAGGCGCAATTATCATTAAAGTATCAGGAAACACTGCGGTATTAGTTGAAGTTAACTGTCAAACTGATTTCGTTGCAATGGATGATAACTTTTTAGGTTTTGCCAATACTGTTGCTGATGCTGCACTTGCTGCTAAAGTAACGATTGAAGAGCTACAAGCACAATTCGAAGAAAAACGCGTTGCGTTAGTGACAAAAATTGGTGAAAACATCAATGTACGTCGTGTTGAATATGTAGAAGGTGTTAACTTAGCTTCTTATTCTCACGGTGCTAAAATTGGTGTAGTTGTTGCGGGTGAAGGCGATACAGAAGCACTTAAGCATATTGCTATGCACGTTGCGGCAAGTAAGCCTGAATTCTTAACGCCTGATGATGTTCCTGCAGATGTTGTTGCAAAAGAGAAATCGATTCAAATCGAAATTGCGATGAACGAAGGTAAACCTAAAGAAATCGCTGAAAAAATGGTTACCGGCCGTATGCGCAAGTTCACTGGTGAAGTATCTTTATCAGGTCAAGCATTTATCATGGAACCTAAGAAAACTGTTGGCGAAGTGTTAAAAGAAAAAGGCATTACTGTTTCTTCATTCGTTCGTTTGGAAGTTGGCGAAGGTATTGAGAAAAAATCAGAAGATTTTGCTGCCGAAGTTGAAGCACAACTAGCTGCTGCTGCTGCTAAAGCTTAATTTCATTTGTTTGAAGTGTTAGCTTTATAGCTAGCGGGTCAAATAGAATGAATTATCAAAAAACGTCTACCTAGGTAGGCGTTTTTTTTTGAGTCGATAACTACTATTTACGCCAAAATAGGCATATTTACATAAAATAAAAGAGTTTTTTCAGTTTAGACTTTCGTGTCTGCGCTAAACGTATTAAAATAGGCGCGGTCTTTTGACCTCGGCTTTTATCGGCTTAAATTTTATTACCTAACTGCTACAGGAATCTTTCCCTATGACAACCAATCCGAAGCCTGCTTATCGAAGAATATTATTAAAACTCAGTGGTGAAGCACTGATGGGGGATGAGGGTTTTGGTATTGATCCTAAAGTACTTGACCGTATGGCTCTAGAGATCAAAGAATTAGTCGAGATGGGTATCCAAGTAGGTCTAGTTATTGGTGGTGGTAATTTATTCCGTGGTGCTGGGTTAGCCGAAGCGGGCATGAACCGCGTTGTAGGTGACCAAATGGGTATGCTTGCTACGGTAATGAATGGTTTGGCAATGCGTGATGCACTGCATCGTGCCTTTGTAAATACCCGTTTAATGTCTGCCATAGATTTAGCCGGAGTGTGTGAGCGTTACAACTGGGCAAATGCCATAAGTTTGTTGAAGTCTGGTCGTGTGGTTATCTTTTCTGCTGGTACGGGCAATCCATTCTTCACCACAGATTCAGCTGCTTGTTTACGTGGTATTGAAATTGAAGCGGATGTAGTATTAAAAGCGACTAAAGTTGATGGTATTTATTCTGCCGATCCAGTGACAAACCCAAATGCTGAACTTTATAGTGAGCTTAGTTATGATGAAGTACTGGATAAAGAATTAAAAGTAATGGACTTAGCAGCCTTTACTTTAGCGCGAGATCACAATATGCCGATTCGCGTATTTAACATGAATAAACCGGGTGCGTTGAAATCTGTCATCATGGGCGGTAGTGAAGGCACTATAATTACACACAAGTAAATTTTTAAGACTTAAGTCAACACTAGATGTTCAAAAAGGCAAGCTAAAATAAATTGTCGCCTTAAGTTAACTTGATAATATTAGGAATAATAATCGTGATAGATGAAATAATTGAAGATGCTCAAGAACGTATGGGCAAAAGTATTGATGCTTTAAAAAGTAGTTTAAATAAAATAAGAACAGGCCGTGCGCATGCTTCCTTATTAGATAATATTGTCGTTGAATACTATGGTATGGACACGCCGTTGAATCAGGTCGGTAATATAACTGTACCCGATGCACGTAACCTTTCTATTACCGTTTTCGATAAAGGTATGATTAGTGCTGTTGAAAAAGCCATTATGAAATCTGATTTAGGTTTAAACCCACAATCAAATGGCACTTTAATACGCATTCCTTTACCGCCGCTGACTGAAGAACGTCGTAAAGACCTCGTTAAAGTTGTTCGTGGTGAAGTTGAAGGTGGTAAAGTTGCCATTCGTAATATTCGTCGTGATGCAAACTCCGACTTTAAAAGCTTGCTAAAAGAAAAAGAAATCAGTGAAGATGAGCATCATCAAGCTGAAGATTCAGTTCAAAAAATTACCGATACTTTTGTTAAGCAAGTAGATGAAGTTCTTGTGAAAAAAGAAGCGGAATTAATGGAAATATAAATTAGTTTATTAATAAACGCCATGTTGCTACTACTTAGCCAACTGGCGTTTTTTCTTTAAAGTAACTTGTAATGCCAATTACACAAATATATTGATCAACTTAGAGTTATATTAGCGAGCTTAGAACAAGCAAAATTACTTAAACATAGTTATTCTATATTTCTTTAATTCTGTGCTGTTATCAGATTGCGAATAAACTCCCAAAGGGCGAGTACCTAATAAAAGGCAAAGGCTTACATGCATCGTTATTGATTTTGAGAAGGACGCTGCAGGGATGCAGCTTATTAGAGAATGCAGGAGCTTATTCTCCTGAATAACCATTCTCTTCAATCAATGCCTTGCCTCTATGCCTTTTAATTCTCGCTAAGTGGTCAATAAATTAATGTACTTGGTATAAGTAAACGGACTTAAATAAGCATGGGCTTAAATAGTTAAGGGAAATTGTTCAGTGGATAATTGTTCGGTAGATAATGGCGAAGACTTAGCTGTACACGCAGGTAACAAAAAAATCCCTCAACATGTTGCTATCATCATGGATGGCAACGGACGTTGGGCGCAGTTGCAGGGGAAAGGCCGAGTTAGTGGGCATAAAGCGGGAGTCGAGTCAGTACGGGCTGTGGTCGCTAGTGCACGTAAGTCTAATGTGAAAGCGCTGACTTTGTTTGCTTTTAGTAGTGAAAATTGGCAGCGACCAGTCAAAGAAGTTGGCGTGCTGATGGATTTGTTTATGTATGTGCTGACTAAAGAAGTTAAACGCTTACATAAACATAATATCCGCTTTCAAGTCATTGGTGATTTGAGTCGTTTTTCTGAGAAATTACAAAAAAACATTACTAAATCAGAGCAACTGACTGCAGAGAATACCGGGTTAGTCTTATCCATAGCGGCAAATTACGGCGGCCGTTGGGATATAGCTCAAGCCGCAAAGAAATTAGCCTTTAAAGTTCAGCAAGGCAGTATGAAACTTGATGATATCGATGAGTTAACACTGAATGAACAAACGTGTTTAGCGGACCTGCCAACACTTGATTTACTTATCCGCACGGGTGGGGATTTTAGAATTAGCAACTTTCTCATGTGGCAAGCTGCGTATGCAGAGCTTTATTTCACTGATATATTATGGCCAGACTTTAAAGAAGCGCAATTTGAACAAGCACTAAACTGTTTTGACCAACGAGAGCGTCGTTTTGGGAAAACAGGTGAACAAGCAAGAAACGAAGAAGTATAAATAATAACAGTAAGCCTAGCTCTTTTGGTAGAGCTTACCGGACTTCACTAAGTCAATTACTACTATCGATAATAATAAAAGGGTAGCCCTTGTTAAAACAACGTATTATAACGGCTTTAATATTAGCACCAGCAGCCATATCAGCTATTTTCTATTTACCAATAACCTATTTTGCTGGGCTTTTAATGGCCATTATCGCTATAGGGGCGTGGGAGTGGGCCCGTTTCATGGGCTTGAAGAAAACCAACCATCGTGCAGCCTACGCGGCTGTGACCACAGGGATTGTTGGACTTTTATGGTACCTATTACCCGTAGTTAAAACCTGGTTGCTAACTTCAGGGGTACACCATGAAATAACTGCCGTATTGTGGTTGAGTGTGGTTTGGTGGTTGATTGCTGCTTTTTTAATGGTTTCCTATCCCAAGACAAATGCATTTTGGGCTAAAAATAAATTTATTATTGCACTCTTTGGTTGGTTGACCTTGGTCCCTACGTGGCTTGCTTTTGTCATGTTAAGAACGAACAATTATGCTGTTGATGAATTTCAAGGTGCACAGCTCTTGATGTATTTGTTTATGCTGGTATGGAGCGCCGATGTTGGCGCTTACTTTTTCGGTAAATCAATGGGTAAACATAAGCTTATGCCTAACGTTAGCCCAGGTAAAACTGTCGAGGGCTTCCTTGGTGGCGTACTTTGCGCAACGGTGTTAACGGTTGTGGTGGGGGTATTGTTACATTGGTCTACAGAGGAGTTCATTAGTGCTTTATTAGTAACCTTGTTGATAACCACAATCTCTGTTTTAGGTGACTTAACAGAGAGTATGTTTAAACGCCAAGCGGGTGTTAAGGATAGTGGCACTATATTACCGGGTCACGGTGGTATCTTAGATAGAATCGATAGTTTAACGGCAACGGCACCGGTTTTTGCGCTTTGTTACTTATTTCTTGCTTGATAATTTTTTAACTATCTCGCAATTTGTTTAATCAATTGAGGAAAGTTCGTGTCTAAACGCCAGCTATGTATTTTAGGTTCTACGGGATCTATCGGTTGTAGTACGCTCGATGTAATACGACTCCACCCAGATAAATTTCAAGTAGCAAGTTTAGCTGCATTTGCCAGTGTTGATATTATTTTTGGGCAGTGCCTTGAATTTAAACCGCAAAAAGTAGTGTTAGTTTCAACTAAGCACGCCGAACAGCTAACTGAAAAACTGAATGATGCCGGTGTCAATAACGTTACTGTCTTATCCGGTGAACAAGCCCTTATTGAAATAGCCCAGTGTGACACGGTTGATACTGTGATGGCTGCAATTGTTGGCGCTTCTGGTTTATTGCCAACGCTTGCCGCAGTTAATGCCGGTAAACGGGTGTTACTGGCGAACAAAGAAGCTTTAGTAACCTCTGGTGCCATATTTATGGCAGCGGTCAAAGCTTCAGGAGCAGAGTTACTGCCAATTGATAGTGAACATAATGCTATTTTTCAATGTTTACCCTCACTGGAGCAAAATAATATTGGTGAGTGCAAGTTACGTGAGAACGGTATCAGTAAAATACTGTTAACTGGCTCCGGCGGGCCCTTTAGAACAAGACCTGTCGAAACTCTTGCGACGGTAACCCCACAAGAAGCTTGCAACCACCCTAACTGGGATATGGGGCGAAAAATTTCAGTTGACTCTGCTACGATGATGAACAAGGGGCTTGAGTTTATTGAAGCTAAATGGCTTTTTAATGTTGAAGCCGATGATATCCAGGTGGTACTACATCCACAAAGTACCATACATTCCATGGTGCAATATAAAGATGGCTCAGTTATCGCGCAAATGGGCAACCCCGATATGCGTACACCTATTGCTCATGCGTTAAGTTATCCTGAGCGGATAGAGTCAGGTGTCGCGCCTCTTGATTTCTTCAAAACTGCTTCTTTTGATTTTCAAGAAGTCGATTTTTCCAGATACCCCAATTTAAAACTAGCGATTGATGCTTGCAAGCAGGGGCAAGCGGCTTGTACGGCTCTAAATGCCGCCAACGAGATCGCTGTTGATGCCTTTTTGAACGAAAAAATAAAATTTACCGATATATTTAAAATAAATGAAACTTCTGTGAAAAAATTTGTCTCACAACAGGTAGGAAATATTAATGAGGTTATCGCCCTAGATAAGCAGGTGCGGATATTTGCACAAGCATTGTTAGTAGACTTTAACGAAAGTTCAGGCTGTAATGCTACAGGGTAATAAGTAATATGATTGATTTTTTATGGAACCTTGCCTCTTTTGTCGTGGCTTTAGGTATTCTAGTTACAGTACATGAATATGGTCACTTTTGGGTCGCCAGAAAAAACGGTGTCAAAGTTGAGCGTTTTTCTATCGGCTTTGGACGCGCTATTTGGCGTAAAGTGGGTAAAGATGGCACTGAGTATGTTTTGGCACTGATACCCCTAGGTGGCTATGTCAAAATGTTAGATGAGCGCGTTGACGACGTGCAACCTGAAGATAAAGATAAAACTTTTAATAGCAAATCAGTTTACCAACGAATCGCCATAGTTGCAGCGGGTCCTCTGGCGAATTTTGCTTTTGCCTTATTTGCTTTGTATTTAATGTTTTTAATTGGCGTACCTAGTGTTAAACCTGTTATTGGCCAAATCGCATCTAACTCTATTGCATCTAAAGCTCAGCTGACAGGGAATAGTGAAATTATTAGCGTCGGTGGCAACAATACTCGTGATTGGCAAGAAGTTAACCTGGCTCTTATCGCGGCTATTGGAGACAATCAAATTGAAATTAAAACCCAGCAAAGTGATAGTCAATATGTCTCTACTTTTGTCTTAGATACTAGCCAATGGAAATTCTCACCAGATAAAACCTCAGCACTGACGAGTTTAGGTATTACGCCTTTTAGGCCTAAAGTCCATAATGAACTCGCTGTTGTCGCAGAGGATAGCCCTGCCGCATTAGGTGGGTTTTTAGTCGGTGATAAGCTTATAGCCGTCAATAAGGTAGTAACTACTGATTGGTTAGCCTTTGCTAAAGAAATAAAGCGTTTCCCACAAAAAGAAGTACTGATAACTATTAATCGCCAAGGTGAAACCATGACTTTGTCGGTATTCCCTAATGCGATAGAGCAATCTGGGGTTTTAGTTGGTTATATAGGTGTGGCACCAAAAGTTGATGCTTGGCCACAATCACTGTTAATTGAATTAAGATATGGACCAATTGAAGCAATAAAAGAAAGTGCTCAACGGACTTGGAACCTAACAAGTTTGACCTTCAGTATGATAGGTAAGCTAATTACCGGTGATGTATCATTAAAGAATTTAAGCGGTCCTATCGGAATTGCCCAAGGTGCGGGTAATAGTGCGGGTCATGGATTTGTCTATTTTCTAGGCTTTTTAGCCTTAATTAGTATTAATTTAGGGATAATTAACCTTTTACCCCTTCCAGTACTTGATGGCGGACACTTACTCTATTATGTTATAGAGCTTTTCACGGGAAAAGAAGTTCCTGAGAAAGTGCAAGAGGTTGGTTTTAAGTTTGGAGCCTTAGCTCTATTGATGTTGATGGCCATAGGCTTGTTTAATGATTTCAGCCGCGTTTTAGGCTAAAGAATAGAACAACACTTACTCAACATCGATGGTTATAGCGCTTTT
>NZ_KB905163.1 GCF_000378625.1 Colwellia piezophila ATCC BAA-637
ATGGGAATACATCGTTGTCGTTATCAACACCGTCGTTATCCAAATCCCAATCAGAGTTATCACCGATACCATCCATATCACCATCGGCCCATTCACTGGCATCAAACACAAACGCATCAATATCATTGGTGAAACCATCGTTATCCATATCATCATCAAGGCTATCAATAATGCCATCAGAATCTGAATCTAAGCCAATATCTGTAGCTTCATAGAATTGAATACGTGGAGTGATAGCCATATACCAGATAGGCTCGGAACCATAATTCCAGGCTTCGCTATTTCGTTCTTCATACTCAATGACATAAACTCGATTACCCACTTGTTGAATAGGAACCCATATTCGTTTGCGCACTGGACTACAATCCCAGTCATCTGGGTTACAATCGGCATGCCAATTTCCATTAGCATCCATGTACGCGGTCATCTCAGCAGAGTTCAAGTCTCCCCAGTTCAACTGCCATCTATCCCATCTTGCACCGTAATTCGATAAGTCAGCATTTGCACCCCATACTCGGGTCGCGGTACCATCATCTTGTAAACGATAACCAAATATCTCATTTGGATCGAAGTTACCTTCATCATCAAACGCATCAGGGTTAGTTAAGCTGAAACCGTTTTGGGCAAAGTTATTCATTAATGGGTCAAGCGTAGCATCACTCATTGGCGCAATCAGTTGATAGGAGCTGGTCTTAATGCCGTTGTTTTCAGTGACCACTAATACTTCATCAATTTGGGCAAAGTCTTGATAACGAGTTAGCGTGACTGTTCCGCCATTTGGATACACCATTTCTAATGAGCCATTGTTCAATGACCAAGTAAAGCCGGTTTGACTAATCAAGTTACTGGCACTGTAATCAGCAACAAATTCAGCAACATCAGCTGCCAAACGCCATTGCGCATCATCAAAAAACTCATCCAAGTTTGAAGGCATTGCCCAACTGCTATCGGCAATTTCACTTTCAATAAAGTCGATTGCGACCATTGATGACAAATCTACTAATTTCAAAGAGTCAGAATCATCTACGCTAGTGACCGGGTTATCTAAGCCTACTAACTGTTCTTGTTCCCATTCTTGGGTAAAGCGGTACTCTGTGGTAGAGGTCACCCACAAGGTTTGCTCTGTACCGGCATCGACTGCCAACTGCCATTTTCTCGACGTTACTGTGTACAAGATTTCAAGCTGATACTCACCATTTGCATTGACAAAATCATCTGCAACTTGTTGAGTAACAACGCCACTATCCGCCAATTCATACGCAGTTAAATAGGTGGTTGCTTCAATTGGAGCATCCAAGGTCATCACTAGCTCATCGTTTGCTTGTATATAACTGAATGATGTTGTTCCTGCCGAAGATATATGCTCACCATTACCATTATTAAAGGTATATTGACCACCTGAAGTTGTACCTAATCTAATACTTGGCTCAGCTCCTTCACTCTCTGCTAAGTGAATATAATTCGCTTTTAATTCGGTCGAAGTAAATGTCATTACTGAGTTAATCTCGGCATCATCTGGGGCGATATCAAGGTCGTTATCGACACCGTCACCATCTCGATCAGTATCGGCATTATCACCAATACCATCACCGTCCAAATCTGACCATTCATTATCATCTAATGGGAAGGCATCTTCATCATTAGCTACGCCATCGCCATCTTGATCTGGGTCTACCGAATCAGGAATGAAATCACCGTCAGTATCAACATAATTAAACGCGGCTTCAATTTCAGCCTTAGCCGTTGCATCAAATAGTACAACAGTTTCTAATGCCGAGCCTGCGGGTACGTAATGACCACGTCGAACAATTGATTGACCCACTTCGGTCTCACTATCTTCGATTAGGAACATATGAGCTTCGTCTTGTTCCCTATCATATTGTTCATTGATAGCATCAGGTACAGTGAAACGATAAACCGTATTAGCGCCAACTTGCGCGGTTGTTACCGCAACTTGAGCAACTATTTCAGAGTTTCCTTCATGCGAACGTTCTACAAATACAGCGCTTAAGTTAGCACCGTTAATCGTGCCATCATCTGAGGAAAAATATGCTTGCATAGAACCATATTCATCGCCACCAATCCAAGTACCTGCGTAAAAATCATTCGCAGAAGTACCAGTTGATAGAACAACATCATTCATTGTTTCTGCTGGAGTAAACCCAGGGTCCCAACTAATTGGTATAGCATTATCACAAATTAAATTATCAACAAACCATTCGGCCCAATTATCATCACACCAGAACTCGTAAGTATCATTCGCGGCAGTGACACTAGTGAAATATCCTGTTGCGTTAGCAGAGAATGTATCCGACTCAGCCATTACTAACGAAAACTCTTCGCCAAGAATACCGACCATTGAATAACCTTCAAGGCTGAGTTCTTCAAAGTCTAAGTGTAGGGTTTCATTATTGTCAGATAAGACTAAGGTTTCACCATCTGCAACATAACCTGAGGCAGTTAATAGGTCTGAGCCTATGACTATACCTTGGTCAGTTACCAACATATCTTCACTAGATTCATTTTCAACAACCCAAGCTGAGCTTTCTGAATCATAGTAGTAAATAACTTCTTCTTGGCTATCAATTAGATCGCCTTTATCGAAGAAAACTTCGCTGATTTCACCGTTTTCTTCTTCAATATCACCTTCGAACCAGCTAACGCCACTAGCCATCGCTGCTTGTTCATTTACTTGGGTTATACGAGTCGCGTAAATATTGCCAACTTCGGTACAGTTTTCTTCATCATCAAATTCGCTAAAAGAGAATGTTAAAGAGTCAGTGTTGGCATCATAAACGCCATCTGTTGACACAAACGAGCCATCGTTAAATGAGAATGTTCCATCTGAATTGATTGTGCCATTGATTCCTTCTCCTTCAATACCAGCATTTTCTTGGCCGACAATGTGAAGATCTGGAGTATTCATAGTTATAACTACAATATCGGCTTCCACAGGTTCTGGCTGACATTGACCTTCAATACCTGTTTGCGTGTATTGTTGTTCGATCAACCAACGATCATTCAAATCAAAGCTATAGCCATCACAAGCGTCGCCGACACCATTATTATCAGTATCTAATTGATCTTCATTTGCTATCGCAGGACAATTATCAGCATTGTTACCTATAGTGTCGCCATCAGTATCTACAGTTTCCGTAGCATCTTCAGGGAATGCATCGGCATTATCACCGACACCATCTTCATCAGAATCCATCGTTTCTGTAGAATCATCAGGGAAGGCATCAGCATTATCGCCCACACCATCTTCATCAGAATCCATCGTTTCGGTCGCATCATTCGGGAATGCATCAGCATTATCACCTACGCCATCTTCGTCCGAGTCCATCGTTTCTGTGGCATCATGAGGGAAGGCATCAGCATTATCACCGACACCATCTTCGTCCGAGTCCATCGTTTCTGTGGCATCATTCGGGAAGACATCAGCATTATCACCGACACCATCTTTGTCCGAGTCCATAGTTTCTGTGGCATCATTCGGGAATACATCAGTGTTATCACCGACACCATCTTTATCAGAATCTATCGTTTCTGTGGCATCATTAGGGAAGTCATCAGCGTTATCGCCGACACCATCTTCGTCCGAGTCCATAGTTTCTGTGGCATCATTCGGGAATACATCAGTGTTATCACCGACACCATCTTTATCAGAATCTATCGTTTCTGTGGCATCATTCGGGAAGGCATCAGCGTTATCACCTACGCCATCTTTGTCAGAATCTGCTGTTTCAGTTGCATCAGTCGGGAATACATCAGCGTTATCACCTACACCATCCTCGTCAGAATCCACAGTTTCTGTGGCATCATTAGGGAAGGCATCAGCGTTATCGCCTACGCCATCTAAGTCGGTATCTACACTTTCAGAAGCGTCATAGTCAAAGGCATCATTAGTATTTAATACCCCATCATTATCGATGTCATCATCACTAACATCAGCAATAAAATCACCATCAAAATCAGCTGGATTACTACTTGCATCAAGAGGGTCTGAATTTACCGATAGTTCGTCAATATCAGAGTATTGATCGTTATCATCGTCAAGATCGGCATTGTTACCTATACCATCTAAATCGGAATCTAACCATTCATTGATATCAAGTACAAAGGCATCGTCAACATCAAGAACACCATCATTATCATCATCATTGTCGGGTGTTAAACCGCCGCTATCGGCAAGACCATCACCATCGGTATCGACAAATGTTTCACTTGGTACAGCAGGGTCATTATCATCAGGGTCTTGCTCGGTGGGCCAACCATCGTTATCGGCATCAACTGCATCAAACTTAGTTGCATCTAATGGGAAGTCATCGTCCGCATCAAGCACACCATCGTTATCATCGTCGGTATCACAAGCATCACCAAAAGCATCGTCATCAGAGTTCACTTGGAAGGTATTGGCAATTAAAGGACAGTTATCGGTATTATTACCCACGCTATCTTTATCGGTATCAAAACGCTCAGATGGGTCAAGAGGTAAGGCATCAACATTATCAAATACACCATCACCATCGGTATCATTTTTTAATGGGTCTGTGCCCAATAACATTTCAGTTTCATCGGCTAAACTATCGCCGTCGTCATCAATATCGTAGTAATTGGCAATACCATCTTTATCGGTATCTATTGAGGCTAAACCGTCAAAAGGAAATAAGTCATCCGCATTGGCAACATTATCTCCATCAATATCGGTATCGCTATTATCACCAATACCATCCATATCCAGATCTTTTGACTCACTAGCGTCTAACGGGAAGACATCATCAACATCGACTACGCCATCATTATCATCATCATTATCGGGGGCTAAGCCACCGATATCAGCTTGACCGTCGCCATCGGTGTCAATGAAGTCAATACCTGGATTATTGGCATCACTGTCATTGGGATCTTGGCCAACAGGCCAATTATCGTTGTCTTCATCTATTGCATTGGAGCGTGTGCTATCTAATGGAAAATCATCGGCATCATCTAATACGCCATCATTATCATCATCGGTATCGGCGTTATTGCCTATACCGTCTAAATCGGTATCTGTGGTTTCTGTAGCATCGAATGGGAAAGCATCGCTGTCATCATTGACACCATCATTATCATCATCATTATCTGAGCGTTCCGTATCAATGGTTGTGGTCCGAACACCGTCGACAACAATATAAGCTACATCGGGCATGCCATCTTGGTCAAAGTCACTATCTGCTGCGGCATCTTCCGGATAAGCATCTTGAGAGTTTAAAACACCATCACCATCAATATCGGGAGAAGTTACTGCAGGTGAAAGCTCAATAACTTCTTCACTCGCTTCAAAAGCTGTGGTGTCGGTTGCGGTATTACCCGTTTGTGCCATTTCTTCAAGGATGAGTTCTTTTACATCACTTACCGTTCTGCCTTCGGGATCATTGGGAATCGGTAATGTTGCAGGGTCTTGCTCAAATATTTCCAAAGCCGTTGTAGGATAACTAGGCGTTTCGACACCATCTACTGCACCATCAATTGTGCCATCAGACAAATCGGCGGCTAAATCATCAATAATGCTATCAGTGGTAATATCTGAATCACCACTCAATTGTTTAATTTGATAAACCACGGCAGTTAACGCTTCTACCGCACTTCGATAAGCAGTAGTTGAAGCTTGTTCTTCAGCTGACTCGGAATTTTCATTAATCAGTGGCGGGGTATTGAAAAGATCGACATCGTCGCCCAGACCAAAACCAAGGGTGGATTTTACTTGCTCTTGTGCAATGGGGATTGCCGCTAAAATCTCAGTATTCGTAACTGTACCATCATTGTTTCCAGTATATGGTACGACATTTGAATCGGCATTTTTAAAAATAAGCGAAACGGTCATATCTGTTAATGGAGTAGCAAATATTTGCTGACCATTTGATAACATCTCATCCGTTAATAGAGTTTTCATGACTTCAATAACCGGATATTGGCCGGTGGTAATATCTGTCGTGCCTTCTGTAGCACTGAATTCTAGAATATAAGGAGGAGAGAGAGGAAAAGGCAGAGATAGATTTTCTATTTGAGCTGACTCATCGGTATTACCGGTACCGACAATCGTACCAAGGAAGTTTTCATTGTCAGGGTTTATGGTATAAACGGTAACATTAGCGGCAGCCAAAGGTCCTTTTACACCACTACCAACAATCGTTAATGTGTCAGGGTCGGGCTCAGGCTCAGGTTCGGGCTCTGGCTCTGGCTCAGGTTCGGGTATAATAATAGGATCAGGTGGTGGCTCCAAATCGCTGTGACAACCATAAATAAAGGTTACTGATAGAATAAGGAATAAAATTTTGACATATTTAGAGATAGCATTGTGCAGGGTGAGCATAGTGATAAGTCCCTTTGTTTGTTATTTTTTGTATTTATTTTTTAAATGCAAGGTACATTCGAATCTTTACATTTTTTTTATAATAAAATAATGTAGGCGTTTCCTGATCAAAAATCAACCATAAACGTTACACTTAATTACATTTAACAGTATGTGTTCAATAATCTATTTTATACTTTACGTTTTATAGTGACTGTGACTAGCGGGTTAGGCCTATATAAGAATTACTTGAATAAAAGATGGGGTTTATTTAGGTTCCCATTAAAATTTGAGCGATCACTAATGGTTGATGAAAATTAGTTGTTCACTAAACATGGGTCTTCTCGGATTAATTAAGTGATAGAAAAAGGCATGAGACCTATGGATTTTTGGCATATTGAATGCCCCACCCCCCGAAATAAATGAAAAATTTAGTGGGTGTATGAGAAATAATAAATGCTATTTTGTCGAGTTGACGAGTATTTAAATAGGCCTAGAATCTAGTTAATTATTTCGTTCTTGTATAGTGTTCGCTATATTGCGTAGACACATTAATTTTGATAGTCGGTTTATTTCAAACAACGGTGATTAAATCTAATGATGAAATATAGCAGATATATATAGCAGCATGGAATTTGATGAGAAACAGCCCACGCTCAATGAGATGAAAATGGTGTCTTCCCCACCATCGGCTAAAGTATATTCTTTGTCTTTAATCTTAGCTTGTTTAACTTATGTATTTGCTAAAGGAGTAATTTGTTTTGCCATGATGTACCAATGAAAAGATAAAATATGTGGTTGGTACAACCGATGGTATATTAAACGTTGGATAGTGTGAAGTTTGCTTGGTTCTACTTGGACATGGAAACACCTTGAAACCACTATTTTATCTGGATTTAAAGGGTGTTTTGGACTTGCTTGCAAGTAAAAAAGGTCTTATATTGTTAAAAGTGATATTCCGTAAAATATAACCATATTAATAACACATGGAGAGAGTTATGAAAATTGCCAGCATGATTATGCTTTTGCTCTTGTTAAGTTTCCCTATCAAGTCATATGCCCTTGGTGGCTGGAAACAGGTAGGTAATATAAGTGGAAAATCGACATTAGAAGCTTTAAGACATGGCGCTTGTCTTTGGGTTAACACCTCAAAGAATGGCAAAGTCACTCGACGATACCAGGTTATCAGCAAAAAAAAAGGCGAACGGATAATCATTTATCAAAATCAAAGAGTTTCTAAATGTTAGGTAATTAACAAATTATTTTTCAAGTTCGTTGTTGTCCTCGTCGTCGAGATTTGGGCAACACTTGAAAATTTGATATCAGCCATGGACCGGAACTTTGAAATAGGGGAATTAAGCTTTGTCTAAATCGGCCTAAATGGTTGTACTACATGATGAAAATGGTGGGCCTTCCCAGACTTGAACTGGGGACCTGCCGATTATGAGTCGGATGCTCTAACCAACTGAGCTAAAGGCCCATTTTCACATATTTGGCCTAGGGTGTTCTACGCGTTAATCAGTCTAATCAAAAGAGTAAACCAATAAAGCGCGTGCAGTATAAGCATTTTTTATTTTGTTGTCACCTAATGAACTTTAAATAATTGCATTTTTTTCACTGACAGCTCACTTATCAAACAATTTAGCTTCACCGAACACTAAAATCGGTAAGTAAGCCCAATACTCACTTCAGTTTGAAACCAAATATCACTTGATATATATATTGCACAAGTTTCAAGTTCACAAAATATGGCACTGTTTGAGTTAAAGAAGGTGCCATATAAGCGGCTGTCTAATCTTAAGCTAAGACGTTCACTTAGTGCTATTTTACTCGCTAAGCCAATATTCACAGAGAAACGTGTTTCATTACTCATTTGATTGTCTTTCGGGTCAAGGTGAGTTAAACCAAAACCACCTGCGACATAAATAGGTATTGGCCCCTCAGTAATAGGTACATTACCGCCGATGTGTGCATAGGTGATACCAAGGCCGGTATTACTCGCAGAGAAGTCATCAGCTTGTGAGAAACGTGTATTGTAATGACTTATTAAAAATTCACCTTGTCGCTGACGATCAAAGGACCAAGCGGTTAATAAGCCGTAACTGGTGTCATCACTTAATTCTATGCGGTTATACACTTTATCTGTAGTGGTATCAAAGTCACCACCAAAGCGATAGCCGATGAGTGGGGTAATCTCAAAGTTTAGTGCTTGTTTGGCCACTGAGGGCGTAGAGATGATGGCAAGTATACAAACGAGAGTGACAATAACGCGCATAAAAGTTCCTTAGGGTAAAAGCAAAAAAGAGTAAGCTAATTATACCTACTGGTATAACTAACTTACTCTTTTTAATGTCTATTTAAAACAGAATTTAAAATACTATTTTAAATTCTTACTATTTACTCACCATCTAAGAAGCTTTTAAGCTGCTCTGAACGAGATGGGTGACGTAATTTACGTAACGCTTTAGCTTCAATTTGACGAATACGTTCACGTGTAACATCAAATTGCTTACCTACTTCTTCCAAAGTATGGTCAGTATTCATATCAATACCAAAACGCATTCTCAGTACTTTAGCTTCACGAGCCGTTAAGCCGGCAAGTACTTCATGAGTAGCGCCTTTAAGGTTCTCTGAAGTCGCTGAATCAACTGGAAGTTCACCACTGCCATCTTCAATAAAGTCACCTAAGTGTGAATCTTCATCATCTCCGATTGGCGTTTCCATTGAAATTGGCTCTTTAGCAATTTTCAATACTTTACGAATTTTATCTTCCGGCATTACCATGCGTTCAGCTAATTCTTCTGGCGTAGGCTCACGGCCCATTTCTTGTAACATTTGACGAGAAACACGGTTTAGCTTGTTAATCGTTTCAATCATATGTACTGGAATACGAATGGTACGCGCTTGGTCAGCAATAGAACGGGTAATTGCTTGACGAATCCACCACGTTGCATAAGTTGAGAACTTATAACCACGACGGTATTCAAACTTATCAACGGCCTTCATTAAACCGATGTTACCTTCTTGAATTAAATCAAGGAACTGTAAACCACGGTTAGTGTATTTTTTAGCAATGGAGATAACTAAACGTAAGTTTGCCTCAACCATTTCTTTCTTAGCACGACGTGCTTTTGCTTCACCAATTGACATACGACGGTTAATGTCTTTAATACCGTGTATGTTTAGGAACGTTTCTTCTTCAATTAGGTTTAGTTTGTAGATACAGCGTTCAACATCAAGTTCAATATCAACTAATTTAGTTGAATATGGCTTACCCGCTGCTTTTTCTGCTTCAAACCATTCTTTTGAGGTTTCATTACCTGGGAATAATTTGATAAAGGTTGTTTTAGGCATGCTTGCACCAACAACACAGTGTTTCATGATCAAACGTTCTTGAACACGTAATCGGTCCATCATGCTGCGCATGTTTTTAACTAACTTATCAAATAACTTAGGGATCAAACGGAATTCTTTAAAGACTTCAGCTACGGCATCGATAGCTTCTTGAGCATCGTTATGACCACGACCTTTGGTCTCTATTATCTTATTTGCTTTCTCATACGCTTCGCGTAAAGCGGTAAATTTCTCACGAGCTAATTCAGGGCAAGGACCAGTATCTTCTTCTTCCTCATCCTCTTCTTCCTGTTTTGACTTATCTTCATCAGCAAGATCTGCTTTTGACAGTTCACTACCCACGTGTGTAGCTGCAGGAGCAACTTCTTCTTCCGCATCGGGGTCTAAAAAGCCAGTGATGATATCAGTTAAGCGAAGTTCTTCCGCTTCAAAGTTATCCCACATGTCTAATAAGAAGTTTATCGCAGGTGGATATTCTGAAACACTACGCTGAACTTCTCTGATGCCTTCTTCTATACGCTTAGCGATAACAATTTCGCCTTTACGCGTAAGCAATTCAACGGTACCCATTTCACGCATGTACATACGAACAGGGTCTGTAGTACGACCAATTTCACTTTCAACGGTAGCCAGTGCTTGAGCTGCAGCTTCGGCTGCATCTTCATCAGTATTACCTTCACTCATCATCAAGGTATCTTGATCAGGTGCATTTTCAAATACTTGAATGCCCATATCGTTAATCATACTAACGATATCTTCAACTTGATCAGAGTCGATAATGTCTTGTGGAAGATGATCATTAACTTGAGCAAATGTTAAATAACCTTGTTCTTTGCCTTTGGTTATCAACTCTTTAAGTCTAGATTTAGGGGCTTGTTCCATTGACGAGTGTCCACCTGTATTATATAAATATGGGATGTAAAATATGCACTTAAATATTAGCAAAAGCTAATAAATGGCGTAATAAAGCCGGAAATTATAGCGAATTTTCATGACAGTTACCAGCTAATATCCTGTCTTAATCGCTTGGTGAAATTTCAAACCAATATTATGGCTCTAATCTCATTATTGCTTGCTAAGTATAGTCAAAACTGGGAGTTAAGCGTTTAGTATTGCTTGTAACTCTTGTTTTTCTTCAGCAGTCATTTGTCCAGCGCGTGCTTTTTGTAATAACACTTCAGCGCGTTGCTCAACAAAGTTATTTAGTAGCTTTTCAATACTATCAAGAAAAACATCGGTCGCGGCATCCGCTTCGACATGATGCTGCCAACACATCAACTTAGCTAATTGTGTTCCTTGTTCTGTACCACGAAAATATTCAAGTAATTGCGCCGATTTAATATCAGGGTTTTTCTGACAAACAGCTAACACCTGCATTAATAACGGTATTCCGGGTGCTGTTAATGGCTGCAAGACACTTATCTCACCTAAGCTATTTGCTATATGGGGGTGCTCTAACAATAAAGCAAGAGCTAACCTTACAGGCGTAACTTTTGTGCTGATTTTTTTCTTAGGCTTTACCACGTCACCTTTTATATTCTTGGTGAATTTAGCTAAAAACTGCTCACTACCCGTACCAAAATTATTCGCTATCTCATTAAGCATGGCATCTTTTAAAATGCTATCAGGAAGCTTAGCTAAAAAGGGTTGAAATGATTCAACTAAAGCCGCCCGCCCTTCAAGAGAGCTCATATCAACTTGTTGCATTAATTGTTCAAATAAAAACTTTGATAACGGCATGGCACTATCGAGCATACCTTCAAAAGCTTGTTGCCCTTGTGCCCTAATCAATGAATCAGGGTCTTCACCATCGGGGAGAAAAACAAATTTTAACGAAAAGCCATCACGAATTAGTGGCAATGAATTTTCCATGGCGCGCCATGCGGCATCTCGCCCTGCTCTATCACCATCGTAACAACACACCACATTAGGTACAGTACGAAATAGCGTTTGTAACTGCTCAAAGGTAGTTGCCGTGCCTAATGAAGCAACAGCATAGTCTACGCCATGCTGAGCTAACGCCACCACATCCATATAACCTTCAACGACAACCAGTCGCTTAAGTTGTTTATTGGCTTGTTTCGCTTCATGCAACCCATAAAGCTCTTGGCCTTTATGGTAAATACGCGTTTCAGGAGAGTTCAAATATTTAGGTTTTGCATCACCTAATACTCGGCCGCCAAATCCTATCACTCGGCCACGTTTATCACTAATAGGAAACATGATACGACCACGAAACCGATCATAAGGTCGCTTTTTATCGCCCGCAATAGCCATGCCTAAATCAATCAATTGCTGGTTGGCTTGACCATTATTTGAGAAGGAATTCATCATACCGTCCCATGCATCACTAATGTAGCCTATACCAAAGCGCTTAACGACTTCGCCACTTAGGCCTCGGCCTTTTAAGTAATTAATAGCCGTTTCTTTATCGCTAGCCACTTTCAATTGTTGCTGAAAAAACTGGCTTATTTTCGACATCAACTCATAATCATCTTGCTTTTGCTGATAAACTTGTTGCTGTCGGCGCTGCTCTGCCGGACTGGCAGTATTTTCCTCTCGAACTACGTCCATACCACAATGAGAAGCAAGTTCTTCTACCGCATCAACAAAATCGAGACGATCAAATTCCATCAAAAAGGAAATGGCATTACCGTGTTCGCCGCAGCCAAAGCAATGATAGAATTGCTTATCTTGACTGACGGTAAAGGAGGGGGATTTTTCATTATGAAATGGACAACAAGCTTGGTAATTTTTGCCGGCTTTTTTTAACGGCACTCGACTATCTACCAGATCAACAATATCTGCTCGGCTTAATAAATCATCTATAAATTGTCGGGAAATGCGTCCAGCCATAATGTTTAAAAATCATCGTCAAAGGGAAAATATCACATGACTATTCTACACAATACTCGTAAAAAAATCATAAAAAAACCGTAACAGCCAAAGCCATTACGGTTTTATTTAATGTATTAAATATTGTGTTAACTATGATGCATTAAGTGCCGCTCTAACTTGACCGCTTACTGCGCCCATGTCGGCTTTACCTTGCATTAAAGGTTTTAACACCGCCATCACTTTGCCCATGTCAGCCATAGTGGCTGCTCCAGACTCAGTAATTGCTTTACTTATTAATTCACTAATTTCTTCTGCACTTAGCGGTTGTGGCATAAAAAATTCGATAGCAACGACTTCAGCTGCTTCTTTTTCTGCCAATTCATCACGACCACCTGCACTGAACATTTTAATTGACTCTTTACGCTGTTTAACCATTTTGGTAAAAACAGCAATAATATTGTCATCTGTTGGTTCGGTTTTGTGATCAATTTCTGCTAGTTTTATTGCAGAAAGCGCCATGCGAATAACACCAAGACGTAACTTGTCTTTGGCTCGCATAGCAATTTTCATTTCATCTTTGAGTTGTATTAGAAGTGACATCTATCAATCTCTTAGAATAGTTATACTAAGATAATTCTTAGTACATGCGAACGCGACGAGCGTTCTCACGAGAAACTTTTTTCGCAGCACGTTTAACAGCAGCGGCTTTCTTACGTTTACGTTCCCAAGTAGGCTTTTCATAAGATTCGCGACGACGAACTTCTGAAAGGATTCCTGCTTTTTCACATGAACGTTTAAAACGACGTAATGCAACGTCAAATGGTTCGTTTTCTCTTACTTTAATTACTGGCATGTACTTTATTACCTTAGGGTAGCTATATAAATTGGTGACTGATTTCGACTGAACAATACAAATATTTGCAATGTTTGCCTCATCCACACCCACTCTATTAAAAATTGGTGACGTATTCTACTTCTAAGCAGATAGGAATGTAAAGATTAATTTAGCTAATATCAAGAACAATAGACTAAATCCGCTGGTACAGAACTGGCAAACACGGTAAAATTGTCGTGTTTGTATTTATGGTGCTTAAAGCAGGTAAATACGAGTTAACATTCCTACTTTTTTTGAGACTATATTTATGCGTATTTTGGGTATTGAAACTTCTTGTGATGAAACTGGCATTGCCATTTATGATGATGGTCAAGGCGATCGTCCACAAGGTATACTTGCTCATCGCTTATATAGTCAAATTGCTGTGCATGCTGATTATGGCGGCGTGGTACCAGAGTTGGCCTCACGAGACCATGTTCGTAAGACTATACCTTTAATAAAACAAGTTTTAGCCGATGCCAATCTTACCCCCGAAGATTTAGACGGTGTTGCTTATACCGCGGGTCCGGGTTTAGTCGGTGCACTTCTAGTAGGTTGCTCTATTGGCCGAAGTTTAGCTTATGGCTGGGATTTACCTGCGGTGCCAGTACATCATATGGAAGGTCATCTATTAGCTCCTATGCTCGAAGATGATGTACCTGAGTTCCCTTTTGTCGCTTTATTAGTCTCTGGTGGCCATACCATGCTAGTTCGTGTCGACGCTATTGGTGAATACAAGCTACTCGGTGAGTCGGTTGATGATGCCGCTGGTGAAGCGTTTGATAAAACAGCTAAATTGCTTGGTTTAGATTACCCTGGCGGCCCTGCCCTTGCCAAGATGGCTGAAAGCGGTCTAGCCGGACGTTTTAAATTACCTCGCCCTATGACAGACAGACCCGGTTTGGACTTTAGTTTTAGTGGTTTAAAAACAGCCGCGGCTGTTTTAGTACGTAAAGAATGCATTAATATCGAGCCGGCTTTATCTGAAACACAACTAAAACAGACACACGCAGATATTGCTCATGCTTTTCAACAAGCTGTGATAGATACCTTAGCGATAAAATGTAAGCGCGCCTTACAACAAGAGAAATTAAGCCGTTTAGTGATTGCGGGTGGTGTCAGTGCTAATACTGCTTTACGTGAGAAACTTGCCCTGACGACTAAAAAACTTGGTGGCAGTGTATTCTATCCTCGCCCTGAATATTGTACCGATAACGGCGCTATGATTGCGTATGCTGGTTTGCAACGATTAAAAGCAGGAACAGATGCGGATTTAACGTTCAAAGCTAACCCTAGATGGCCACTGGATTCACTTCCGCCATTAAAGTAATTAACAAAAGATGAATAAGCCGTCAGTCCTGAGTTATGTACGCTCTGATTAGGACAACGGCGCTATGATTGCTTATGCAATTATCAAAAGTAAAGGCAACGTTTAAAAGCGGGAACAGATGCCCTGTCTAAAGGTCAGAACGTTCAAAGCTAATCCAAGATGGCCACTGGATTCACTTCCTCCATTAAAGTAGTTAACAAAAGATGAGTAAGCCGTCGGTCCTGAGTTTTCTCCGCTCTGATTAGGACAGTCGGCACTATGATTGCTTATGCAA
Organism: Colwellia piezophila ATCC BAA-637; assembly: GCF_000378625.1. Classification (GTDB taxonomy): domain Bacteria; phylum Pseudomonadota; class Gammaproteobacteria; order Enterobacterales; family Alteromonadaceae; genus Colwellia; species Colwellia piezophila. Next base: position 15,005 of record NZ_KB905163.1, read on the forward strand.
TTATCAAAATCAAAGGCAACGTTTAAAAGCGGCAATAAATGCGGATTTAACCTTTAAAGCTAACCCTAGGTGGGCTTTAGATTCACTAGCACCGGTTAGCTCATCACTCAATATAGAGAACTAAAATAGACGGTACCGCTATTAATACTACAGCGACTGACTACATTTTATGGGTGATTTTACTTTCTGTCCCTTTAAGTAAGCGTTTAATATTATCTCGGTGGCGAAATATTATTAACGCGCTCAACATCAAGGTTGGATAAACATACAAAGGTTTTAATAAGTACACAAAGAGTGGCGCAGTAGCGACAGTGATAATGGCCGCTAGACTAGAGTATTTAGTCAATTTAACCACTAAAACCCAAGTAATAATTAACAGTCCTCCCAATGTAAATCCCATTGGTAGCAATGTCCCCAGAGCCGTCGCAACGGCCTTGCCTCCTTTAAAGTTGAAAAATATAGGATACATATGCCCTAAACAAGCAGCCATACCAATAAAGCCTAGGTAAAGCGAATCAATCTTTAAAAAATACGCCCCCCATACAGGTATCGTGCCCTTAAGAATATCTAAAAATAATACTGTGGCGGCAGTGAACTTAGTACTTATACGTAAGACGTTGGTTGCCCCTGGATTTTTCGAGCCTGTCGTTCTTGGATCTGGCAACCCTAAAAATTTACACACCAATATTGCACTAGAAATAGAGCCTATTAAATAAGCAAAAATTGTCATGGAAAGGGTGAGTAATATCATCTAAATGAGAAAATCCATTATTGAGCACAAAAGAAGAATTATTATTCTATCTTCATCTCTGCTAGTTTTTCTACCACTTCGCAGGTAAAATCGCTGTTTATTGTGTAACAATTGCATAGCGACTGCAATAGTTCTCTAACAGTCTTCTCACAGCATAATAGGTAAGTCATGGATAAGGTGTTCATAAAAGGTTTAAGTATTCAAACCACCATTGGTTTTTTTCAATGGGAGAAAGAGATAAAACAAACCTTGGTTATTGATGTTGCCATGGGTTGGAATACGGCCAATGCAGCAGTAAATGACGAGCTTGCTAAAACCTTAGATTATGCTGACATTTCAGTGGCGATAGAGCGCTTTGCCAATGATAACCCCGTTGACTTAATTGAAACACTTGCCGAGCGTATGGCAAGCTTTTTAATGACGCAATACCATATTCCCTGGTTAAAGCTGTTCATTGGTAAACCGGGCGCGGTACATAATGCGCAAACCGTTGGTGTAGAAATAGAACGTGGCTGTCAAACCACAGAGAAGCCACTTTAATGGCCCAAATCTATATCTCACTAGGTAGTAATATTGAACGTGAACATTATGTAAAACAAGGTCTATTGTCTCTGGCGAAAGAGTTTTCACTACCGTTTGAACAATTAGCTTTATCTTCATTATTTGAATGTGAAGCGATCGGTTTTCACGGCCCTACCTTTTACAACATGGTAATAGCCCTCAATTGTTCGCACAATGTTGAGGAAGTGACGACAATATTGCGCGCCATTGAGTTTTCTCATGGCCGTGATCATAACGCCAAAAAATTTAGTCCGCGTACCCTAGACTTAGATCTACTATTATACGAGGATTTAATTATTGACCAGCCTGCGCAGCTGCCACGTGATGAAATAACCAAGAATGCTTTTGTTTTATGGCCGCTAAGTCAAATTGCCCCACAATTGAAGCACCCTATTTTAAAAAAAAGCTATCAAACATTATGGCAAGATTATAATAAAAGCAGCCAACAACTTAGCATTGTCGCTAATTGCTGGTAGTGTTGCCCCGCATTTAAATTTCACATCTAAAGTTAAAGGATAACTAACGATATATGAGTACCCTAGAAATTATCATCTTAGCCTTATTACAGGGCTTAACCGAATTTTTACCTATTTCCAGCTCAGCCCACTTAATTTTGCCCTCGCAAATATTAGGTTGGCAAGATCAGGGTTTAGCCTTTGATGTCGCTGTTCATGTTGGCACTTTATTGGCGGTAGTATTGTATTTTCGTAAAGAAGTTGGTGCCATGGCCGTCGCTTGGTGCGGTACTGTCGGTATTGGTCCTGAAAAAGGTAAGCAAAGTTTTGATGGTAAACTTGCCTGGTGGATTTTATTTGCCACCATTCCAGCAGGTTTATTTGGCTTGTTAGGTAAAGATTTTATCGAAGCACACTTACGCTCTGCCCTAGTGATTGCCGCGACAACTATACTGTTTGGCTTTCTGTTAGGTTTTGCCGATATTAAAGCGGGTAAACGTATTGAACATAAACCGCTAGAGAAACTAGGTTTTAAAGGCGCAATGTTAATTGGTTTAGCACAAGCTATCGCCTTAATTCCGGGAACATCTCGCTCAGGTATTACCATGACCATCGGCTTAATGCTGGGTTTAAGCCGTGATAACGCCGCTCGTTTTTCCTTTTTACTTTCTATTCCCGCCATAACAATGGCGGGAAGTTACTTAACGTTAAAGTTAGTTTTATCCACTGAAGCCGTCGACTGGTTTGCCATGGGGTTAGGAAGCCTTATTGCTTTTGTCAGTGCCTATGCTTGTATTCACTACTTTCTTATTTTATTAGACAAGTTAGGGATGATGCCCTTTGTTATCTACCGCTTAATTTTAGGTGTTGGCTTATTATGGTTCATATTAGGGTAACGGCTTTAACTTGTCTGAATGAAAAACAACCAATAAATTTTTAGCTATCGATCATTTAAAATCAATGATTGAAAAATCGATAGCTAAAAAATCACTATCAATACACTCGAGAATAAATATGATTGCCATTACCTTAGATAACTTTCAACAAGCGGTTGTAGAAGCGTCAAAAAGCAAATTAGTACTTGTCAGCTTTTGGGCGCAAAAAGTGCCTGAAAGTGTTGAACTTAGAGATAAACTAGCCGCCAGACTATCAGGACTAGATGATTACATCAGCTTGGCAACGGTTGACTGTGAAAGCCAAGAGCAAATCGCTCAGCAATTTGGTATTCAAGGACTGCCAACGGCTATCTTACTAAAAGATGCCCAACCCCTTGATGGTATTTCGGGACCACAAGATGATGCTAGCCTAGGTGAATTTTTAGATAAGCATTTACCTAAAGCTGAAGATATATTGTTAGGGCAAGCGAAAAATGCTCTTGATGAAGAGCAATTAACCGAGGCACAAACTGCTATCACCAAAGCCTATAACATTGATAATAGTCGTGCAGACATTAAATTAGTCTTAATTGATGTTTACTTACAAACGGGAAAAACAACGGCAGCAAAAGCATTATTAGATACCATAATGATGGTTGATCAAGATAGTGACTATCAAGCGTTAGTGGCTAAAGCTGAGCTAGCAGAGCAGGCAGAGAATTCTCCTGAAATTAAAGCCTTAGAAGCACAATTAGCGGCAACCCCTGATGATATTAACCTCAGTCAGCAACTTGCCGCACAGTATAGCCAAGTTAACCGTCAAGCAGAGGCGCTAACAATATTATTTCGTTTAGTTCAAGCTGGCGATGAAAGTACTAAAGACAAAAGCAAAGAGTTATTTCTCGATATATTGAAAGCGCTACCTGATGGCGAGCCACTGGCCGCAAAGTTTCGTAGAAAACTATATACCTTAATGTACTAATCAATATCAAGGGCATACACAGAAGTTTAGCTGCATAAGTAGATTATTTAGTTAAGATCGTTAACCTGTGGTGCCCACTGGCTGGTTCCTGTATGCGCCATATGATTAACGCCTTGTTCAAATATTTTCTTACCAACATAGTTAGAGCGCTGAGGCCGGCTAACTAGGAAGCCTTGAATATGCTGGACACCTAAAGACCTTAGCATTTCTAATTGCTCCACTTGCTCAATACCTTCAGCAACTATATTCAAATCAAGCTTTTTTGCCATATCTACAATCGAGTGCAATATTTTATTGTACTTACTATTATTCATCGCTTCAGAAACAAAAATCTTATCGATTTTTAATACATCTACAGGTAAGTTAGCTAAAATTGATAATGAGCTAAAACCGGTACCAAAATCGTCGATGGCTATCAAAACCCCTTTAGCGCGCAGGTTTTCCAACATAGTAAATAATTTATCGGAAGCGTCAATAAAACAACTTTCCGTAATTTCCAACATCAATGAACGTGGCGGCAAGCCCGCTTTCTCAAGGCTCTCAAAAATCCAATCATCTAAAGGTTTATGTTTTAGCTGAATTGCTGAAAGATTGACTGAAATACGTGCATTTCTCATGCCCGCGTTATACCAAGCCGACATTTGACGACAAGCCTCATCAAGAATCCAATCGCCTAACTCGAGAATTAAATTAGAACTTTCTGCAATGGGAATGAACTCATCGGGGGTAATGGTACCTTCAACAGGATGCTGCCAACGAACTAAGGCTTCAAAATAAATTATGCCATAATCATCAATATCAATGACCGGCTGAAAGGTTAAAAAGAAGTTTTTCGAATCGATGGCCGCACGCATTTCATCGAGTAAGTAATGGTAACGACGCATACTAGCGCCCATTTCAGGAGAATAAATGCGATAAACGCCACGACCGTCCGTTTTAGCGCGATACATAGCAACATCGGCCATTTGTATAAGTGCATAAGGCGTCGCTGCGCTATCTGGGTATATCGCAATGCCAATACTTGCGCTAATTTTGATTATTTTAGTCCCTAAAATAAAATCCCTCTCTAACTCTTTAAGTACATCAATAGCAACACCAATCGATTGTTCAGGGCTTTCTAACTCTCTAATAAACATAGTAAATTCATCACCACCTAAGCGTGATAAATTGTACTCTAGTACACTATCATCCTGTTTAAAATTAAGTTTTTTACGACGCACAATAGACTTTAATCGCTCGGCAACCTGAATTAACACTTCATCACCAAAAGAATGCCCATAAGAGTCATTAACCGATTTAAAGCCGTCAAGATCAATAAAAAGCAAGGCACTTTTTATGCCTTTTTTCTTCGAAATGATAAGTTGCTTATTAATATGATCTAAAAAATGATAACGATCGACAAGTTTGGTTAGCTTGTCACAGAAATTATACTCTTCCGCTTTAAGTTGGTATTCCTCACTTATCTTTTGCAAATAATTCAATGAATTGGTAAGAGAATGTAGATTGGCTGAATTTTCATTTACACTACTATCTAATTGATAAGTAGAAATAATACCATCAACTTTATGACAAAGCGGGGTGATTTTTTTAATCATATTTTTGTGGTAATAAAGGGCATTAACCACAACTGAAGTCAGTGCCATCAGAAGTAAAGCCGTTACCGGAATGGCTATATCAATAAACGAGGAGATTAAAAGATTTTCAAAGGGTAATACCCTAATTTCAGTTGCTTTTTCTTCTAAGGTTATAAATATTTCACCTTGATATAAGTAACTTTTCGGCATCAGCAGCACGGTTGACATTAATTTATCAAAACGAGTCAAGTTAACTAGTTCCGTTTTGTTAACGGTAATAATTTCATTATTATCAGATAACTTAGCGGGATTTTTTGCCATAGAAGTAATGAGGAGTAAGTAAACTAAGAGTAAAAACACTGAAACAAAAAGTGTATTTAACTTCCATGTTGACGCTTGATGACTTTCCATAACTAAACCCGACAATGAGAAACTATAATATATATCACGAATTAACTCGAAAACAATCCATAATAAAACCAATAAAAACAATAAAAGCAAACTTTAATTAAATTTCATCCAATATTAAGGCAAGTGCTCACTCGCTAAATAGTCGTGTGATTGCATCTCTTGTAGACGGCTCAAACAACGTTTAAATTCAAAGGCTAAACGCCCGCCGCTATACAAGTCTTCTAAAGCAAGTTCAGCTGACATAATTAATTTAACATTACGTTCGTAAAACTCATCCACCAAAGCAATAAAGCGGCGAGTAGTATCATCGGTGTCTGGTCCCATCTTTTTAACATTAGCCATTAATACGGTGTTATACAGTTGACTTATTTCCATGTAATCACCTTGGCTACGGGCACTTTCACACAGCACTGAGAAGTCAAAATAGACCACACCATCACTGACCAACACAGTTTCTAATTGACGGTGATTAATCTCGATAGATTGCCCAGCTTTACCTTCATCGGGTGATAATTGCTTAAAGTAGTGGCTTAAATTTTCATCTGCTTGCGCATCCAGTGGATAATGAAATATTTCTGCCTGCTCTAACGTTCTTAACCGATAATCAACACCGCTATCAACATTAACAATCAGGGTATGCTCGTTTATCAGCCTTATCGCCGGTAAAAATCGCTCTCGTTGTAAGCCATTTCGATACAGTTCATCTGGAATTATATTAGAGGTCGCCACCAAGGTTACATTGTGAGCAAATAACTCTTCAAATAAAGTGCCAAGAATCATAGCATCGGTAATGTCGGAGACAAAAAACTCATCAAAACAAATTATCTGTGTTTCGTCAGCGAATTTTTTCGCGATCAATTTAAGTGGATCAGATTGCCCCGTAAGCGTTTTTAACTCTTGATGAACTCTGTGCATAAAGCGATGAAAGTGCACCCGCATTTTATTATCAAACGGTAAACTTTCAAAAAAAGTATCCACTAAGTAGGTTTTACCCCGCCCGACACCGCCCCAAAAATACAAACCTTTAACCGGTTTTACTTCTTGCTTCTTATATATTTTTTTCCAGCGATTCAGTACTTTTTTAAAACCTGAAACCGCTAAAGGTTTACTTTGTAAATCGTCATATAAACGTTGCAGATGCATAACAGCATTTTCTTGTGCCGCATCGAAAAAAAAATCATCCCGGGTTAAATCTTGTTTATACTTATCAATAGGTGAGAGTTTTATCATTGAGAGCCTATGTTATTTAAAACGTAACTTTATTGGTGAACATGCACTTGAAAAATAATTTTTTACTACGATATTCTAACTTAGTAAATTGTTTTGATGATAGTATAATCTATCTCGGCGTTATATTAATACCCGTTTCCATTCAAAGTGCCTTGAATTGAAATTGCTCAAGCACTCTGAAACCTGCATCTTGATTGATAACGGGTATATACCCAACAGTTTAATTTCTAAATACAATGTAAGGTAAACCCTATGAATGTAGTAATAGCTCTAGTCATTTTTATCATCGGCGGTATCGCTGGATTTTTTGCAACACGCCTTCTTTCTAGCAGCAGCCAAGAGCAACGTAAATTAGCGGAGCAAGTTACCAAAAGCGAAGCCGCATTGGATCAATACAAGCTTGATGTTGCCGATCATTTATCAACTTCTGCCAACTTACTGGAACAAATGAACAGTACTTGCCAAACAGCAATGAAACAGATGCAAGAGAGTACTCAATTGTTACAAAGAGCCACTACCGTTGAAGTTGATGGCATGCCATTCTTCTCTGCCGAAACTCAGCAGCAACTAGCACAAACAGCGACATTACGGCACCAAAAACGTCATGTAGAAACAGCTACCAACGTAACCGAGCCCCCGCTTGACTATTCAAATGAGCAAAGTGGCTTATTCGATGGTCAGCAACAAAAACTTACAACTGCAGAGTAAAATGACATAAAAAACACTGAACTAAAGTATTTTAATTCAGTCTATTTTGGAGTAATTATAAAAGTTAACAGATACGGGTTAACTTTTTTTATTGGTATTTTTTATTGATATAACAATAAATCTCGGAGCACTCTTAAATATGAAAAACTCATCTAAACTATCCCAGCGCAGCAAATCATCTACCTACGCTAAATTATCTGTTGTTATCAGCGCAGCCATACTCTCATCAACTCTTGCGTTAACTAGCGCCCCGGTACTAGCACATTTGCCAAGCCAAGTTGATGGTCATTTAATGCCAAGTTTGGCTCCTATGTTGGAGCATGCCACCCCTGCCGTTGTCAGTATTTCTGTCGTCGGTACTCATAAAGTAGCGCAACAAAACGTGCCCGAGGCTTTTCAATTTTTCTTCGGTAATAAAGGCCAAGGGCCCGCGCAAGAACGAGCATTTCGTGGTTTAGGCTCAGGTGTCATAATTGATAGTGAGAAAGGTTATATTGTTACCAATAATCATGTCATCGAAAATGCTGACAAGATCATGATCACCTTAAAGGATGGTCGCCAGTTAGAAGCAAAGAAATTAGGCAGCGATGCCAAAAGTGATATTGCCTTACTACAAATTGAGCCAGACAACTTAAGAGACATTAAACTCGCTGACTCAGATAAACTGCGCGTTGGTGATTTCGCCGTGGCTATTGGTAGTCCATTTGGCTTGGGGCAAACCGTAACGTCAGGCATTGTCAGTGCGTTAGGGCGTACTAATTTAAATATTGAACACTATGAAGATTTCATTCAAACCGATGCGGCCATCAATAGTGGTAACTCTGGTGGCGCTTTGGTTAATTTACGCGGTGAATTAATTGGTATCAATACTGCCATTATTGGCCCAGGTGGCGGTAATGTCGGCATTGGCTTTGCTATCCCCAGTAATATGATGCACAACCTAGTGCAGCAAATTATTGAATTTGGCGAAGTACATCGTGGCATTCTTGGCGTATCTGGTCGCAGTGTTAACAGCGAGATAGCCAAAGCGATGGAGCTTGAGGTTAGTCAAGGTGGCTTTATTGAACAAGTAATGCCAGATTCTGCCGCTGATGAAGCAGGTATTAAAGCCGGCGATGTCATTGTCGCTATGAATGGTAAAGCGATTAAAAGCTTCTTAGAGTTACGCGCTAAGATTGGTTCAATTGGCGCAAATAAAAAAGTTACCTTAACGATAATAAGAGATGGTGAAGAAGAAGTCTTCACGGTGAAATTAAAGCAAGATCAAAGTGCTGATATTAGCGCTGCCAGTATTCACCGTATGTTAGATGGCGCTCAGCTGGATAATGACACTAAAAACAAAACTGTAATTATAGAGCAAGTTGCCGAGGGTTCCCCTGCACAAATGGCCGGTTTACAAGCAGGTGACATTATCACCGGCGTTAACCGCAGTCGTATTGAGGATATCGCGCAACTACGTGATTACCTTAAAGGTAAGACCGGTGTATTAGCCTTAAATATTGTGCGTGATAATCATGCTCAGTACATCATGATTCGTTAAATACTGTTCAATAAAACATGAGTAACAATTAAATAATAAATACTCAAGCAAACTGTAAGCTGATTAAATTGATAAGACCTTAGTATAAAGTCGAACTCAGTCTCATCAGCTTTTTTTATGTTACACTGAAATTATTGGTGCAAAACAACATAAGATAGCCTTTGAAAATCATCTCTTCAATAAAATATACCCTGACAGCAATCAGTTACGGCGTGTTACTGGCCTTAGTTTTATTACTACTTATCCCGGGTATTGTACCTGGCTTAAATGAAACCAGTTTAGTGAGCAGTCTATTTAAGGGCAGCCAAGCACAACAAGCACCGTTATCATTTGCTAAAGCCGTTAGTATCTCCAGCCCTGCGGTTGTTAACATCTACTCGGAACAAATTGAAGTTAACCCTCAATATGGCCGAAAAGCCCGTAAAAGCACCCGTTTAGGCTCCGGGGTAATAATGGATAGCCATGGCTATATTTTGACTAATCTGCACGTCATTCGCCAAGCAGATCTTATCCAAGTACTACTACAAAGTGGTCAAGTCTATCCGGCTGAATTAATAGGCTTTGATCATTATACTGATTTGGCCGTTTTAAAAGTTGATGCCAGTAATTTACCGGTCATTCCGCAAAAAGAGCAACAAACCTCATTAGTCGGTGATATTGTACTCGCGATTGGTAACCCATTAAATTTAGGGCAAACCGTTACTCAAGGCATAATTAGTGCCACGGGTCGAAATGGGCTGAGTAACACCAGTTATTTAGAGTTTTTACAAATGGATGCTGCCATCAATGAGGGTAATTCAGGCGGTGCACTGATCAACAGTAACGGTATTTTGGTCGGTATCAATTCAAGAAAATTTACTCAGTCAAATCCGCAATTGACCATCCAAGGTATTTTCTTCGCTGTACCTTATCAATTGGCTTTTAAGGTCATGCGTCAAATTATTGAAAATGGCAAAGTAGTACGTGGCTGGTTGGGTATTTCCACCAAAAATTACCATAGAGAATTAAAAGGCTTTGTTGTTGATGAAGTGATGGATAATAGCCCAGCACAAGCTGCTGGTATCCAAATAGGTGATATAGTTTATCAGATTGATAACGAGTCAATTAAAAGCGTAACTCACGCCCTGGATATCATTGCTGAAACAGAGCCAAATACCGAACTTAGCTTTAAAATTTATCGACAAGGTAATGCGATTGAAAGGCGAGTAAAAATTATAGAGCTAAATAATTAAGTTTTAACTTTTTTCTCAAGACACAAAAAAGGCAGACGGTATTAACTACCGTCTGCCTTTTATATATAAGGTATTAGTTAGGTATTCGTTAGATACTAGCTAATATTAAATAAACATTAACACGCGTTACTATTACCTTTACTAAGTAAAAACACCCTTAGCTAAGTGCTTATGAGTCTAATTCAAGTAAGTACTTTACTAAGTTTTGATAATCTTTATCAAAGTTTTTACGATCTAATTTATTTGCATTAATACGGTATTTACCATTCACAAATACTGATGGCACACCCGTTAAAGCACGTTTTGCACTCATCGTTTCTTGGCTTTTCTTCATTGAATTTGCTTGTGAAATAACACCAAAGCTTTTCATTAATTTATCGAACTTATCACCATCAGCGCCATTTAAGACAAAGATATTGCGGATATCTTTTTCTGAGGTGATTACCGCTTTTTGTACTTGAAGATAATTAAAAAGAGCACCAATTAGCTTATCTTCATTGCCAAGTTGACCAGCAGCAACGATTGCCTTAGTGAGCATTTGTTGGATCTTAGGGCTAGCACCACGAAGAAAATCAACATGGTTACGTTTAAATGGAACCCCCGAAGGTAAAGATTTTTTCAGGCCATGCATCACCGGTTCAAAATTCTTACAAGCAGGACAATAAACCGAGAAGTATTCTCTGACTTCTTTCTTATTGCTCACCTTTTCACTTACTTTAGTATAGTGCTCGCCTTCAGTGTATTGCGCAGCAGAAGCGCCGACAGATAAAGCTAACAGAGGCATTAGCAAAAGAGATTTAAGTATTTTATTCATTATTATTTCCTAAAGTAAAATGGCCCAATTACAGTAACTACTATAAATAACTTAAATTAGTTATTTATATTAGCTACTTGGGTTAAAAATTTTGTAAACTTAACGGCGGCTGTTGCAATGCAGACATTTGCTCTTTAAGCATTAATATTTGCTGTTCCCAATATTTCTCAGTATTGAACCAAGGAAAATTTTGCGGAAAAGCAGGATCTTGCCAACGTTTGCATAACCATGCCATATAATTAACTAGTCGCATAGTTCTTAATGATTCTATCAAGATTAGCTGGTCACTTTCAAACGTAAAGAACTCTTCATAGCCCATTAATAATGTATCAAGCTGTAACAACTGCTGTTGCCTGTCACCTGATAGCATCATCCATAGGTCTTGTATAGCTGGACCGGTGCGACAATCATCTAGATCAACAAAGTGCGGCCCTTCATCACGCCATAAAATATTGCCGGCATGACAATCGCCATGTAAGCGAATCTGTTTAGTATGTTTCGCGGGTAGATACTGCTTGGCGGCAACGTCAATCACTTGATCCAAAATGGTAAAAAATGGCGTTATTAAGCCTTTCGGCACATAGTTAGAGGCAATGATACTTTCACGTGCTTGGTACAGTAATTCATCGGTATTAAAGTTTGGCCTGTGCTTAAAGTCCTTTTGTGACGATACCGCATGAATACGAGCAATAAAACGGCCCATCCACTCTAATTGATTGAGATTATCCACTTCAAAGATCCGGCCACCTCGACAAGGGAAGACCGCAAAATGGTAACCTTGGTACTCAAACAAGCTTCGGCCATTAATCTTCAACGGCGCAACAATAGGCAATTCGTGCTCTTCCAGTTCAAAGGAAAATTCATGCTCTTCGTGAATATTCTTTAGCTGCCAACGCTGTGGTCGATAAAACTTAGTGACGTATTTTACTAAGTTATCATCATGAAATTGATAGACACGATTTTCATAGCTATTAAGCGCTAGTAAACCACTATCAACAGTAAAACCGGCACTTTCTAGGGCGTCAATAATTAAATCTGGTGACAAGGCACTAAAATCAAATGATGCCATTAGCGTTTATTAAAAAATCGGCTTTCTTTCTCTATTTTAGCCTCACCTTCCGGTGCAATTTGTTCAACGGTAAAAATAATATTATTCATATAGCTTTCCAATTCATAAGGGTCCACAGAAATACTAATAGGTAAGGTATAAACCGTCGCCGCCTTTACCGTCACTTCTTGCTTTCCATGCCATGTTGTATTTTCAATACCTTTAACAGAAAGTTTATAGGTATTGTTCGTTTGCGACATATTAAGGATTTTTAAGGTAAAGACATTCTCAATATCACCATTAAAGTTCTCTTTCGATAATTCAGTGCGATCGCGAATGATATCTAAAGATAACGGTACCCTATTAACGATTTCAAGCACTAACATTGTACTCATAATAACCAGTAATACCGCATAACCAATGAGCTTAGAGCGAACAAAGTGTACTTTTTTACCTTGTAATTCATGCTCTGTGGTATAGCGAATAAGCCCTGGTTCATAATTCATCTTGTCCATAACGCCATCACAAGCATCAACACAAGCACCACAGTTGATACATTCATACTGTAAGCCATTACGAATATCGATACCAGTTGGGCAAACCTCGACACAAAGGTTACAGTCAATACAATCGCCAAGCCCCATGGCTTTGTGGTCGTCTTTACGACCCCTGGCTCCTCTACTTTCGCCACGTTTACTGTCATAAGTAACCGTTACGGTATCTTTATCAAACATGGCTGATTGAAAACGTGCATAAGGGCACATGTGTAAACACACAGTTTCTCGCATCCAACCAGCATTGCCGTAAGTAGCGAAAGTAAAAAAGGCTAAAATCACCGCCATTGTCATACTAGTATTAATGGTAAATACATCAACAAACAAGTCTTGCATCGGCGAGAAATAGCCGGCAAAAGTCATTGCCGTATAGAGTGAGAATAATAACCAAGCCGCGTGTTTTAAGGTTTTCCGGATGATTTTATTACTATTAAATTCTTGCTCATCCAACTTTCTCCGCTGATTGGCGGTACCTTCAATTTTCTCTTCAAACCAAATAAAGATGAAAGTCCACACGGTTTGCGGGCACATGTAGCCACACCATACTCGTCCAATAAATGTAGTAACAAAGAACAGTAAAAATGCGCCAAAGATACTAAACCATGCCAGTAGCGTTAAATCTTGTGGCCATAACGTCAGACTCCATAGGGTAAAGCGTTGCTCACTAATATCAAACAATACTGCTTGGTGACCATTAAACTGTAACCAAGGCAGCAGTAAAAAGAAGGCAAAATAAACTAGATTCATACGTTGTCTTAACTTTTGGAAAAAGCCGGACACTTTACGCACATAAATTTGATCACCTGGCTTATAACGCTCTTTTCCCGTATTTTTATTGCCATGAATTTTGACATTTTTTATAGGGATATATTGTTCAACCGCCTTGTTTTTTTTAGGCGTAGAGGAAGAAGGGTCGTTTTCTATCACGAGAAATCCTTGGTAAGCGGGTAAATACGACTAACGAACTTGTTGTTAGCCTTAAAAGAACATTAATTTTATTAACAAAAACACACAATAGCTAATATTTTATTACCTTAGTGAGGGAATTAAGATAAAATCGACTCACCAAACTAATTATATGACATATTATGAAGCATTTATTGATCTTAATCGTTGCAGCTGCACTCTACTTACATTTTTATCCTAATGAAGAAGTGACAGCGTTATATAACGACGGTAAACAAGTTTTACTTGAGGGATTCTCTGAGTTTAGCGATACCAAAGTACGCTTAAAAGCCGATAAAGTTTACACTGATTTAGAGTCAGAATTAGGAAGTTTTTCCGAGAAAGAAATCGAGCGATTAAAAGTTATCACCTCATCAAGACACGTAGTTAAAGAGTATTATTTTTCAATTTGCAAAACTGAACAGCGTGATATAGTTTTTCATATCACCAACCAAAAAAAGGTTTGCGGGGTAATCAGTCGCTACGCTAACCTGCTTTAGCACTAGCTGCTTTAACATTAACCTTACTTTCAAGCTTACAGTAAGGTTAATGTACCTATTCCCGACAATACTAGCTAGCAGACAATCTTGCTAAAAGTGTCGCGAAATTATCGCTCGCTTGCACTTGATCTACATGTTGTTGAGCTTTTATCTGCCACTGGCCATTAACCATCACATCCGCAATCGGATTTTGCTGACTGGCAAAAATAACACTATCGAGTAAGTGTTGGTTATCGTTGGCGAACAACTTAGTTTTATCACTATCGAGTACTAATAAGTCAGCTTGTTTACCAATAGCTAAATAACCGGTATTGCTATTGGTACTTTGTGCGCCACCTCTCGCTGCTTGCTGCCATAAATTTTGACCAACTGACACTTGCTCTGATGTCGCTAGAATTGCGCGTTGTTGCTTTGTTAAACGTTGTGCATATTCAAGCCAACGTAACTCTTCAATGGGGTTTACTGAAATATGGCTATCAGAGCCAATGGCAATAGTGCCGTTTTCAGCCATAAACTCTGTTGTTGGGAAAATACCATCACCCAAATTAGCTTCAGTCGTCGGGCAAATACCGGCGATAGCTTGTTTAGCAATAATGCCTTTTCGTTCTGCTTCATCAATATGGGTGGCATGAATAAGACACCAATGTTTATCAAGCTCAGCGTTATCTAGTAACCACTGCACCGGTCTTTTACCGTAATGCGCTAAGCAGTCATCAACTTCTTTTTGCTGCTCACTAATATGAATATGGATTGGCGCTTGGTTATCTAAACTGCGTACATGCGCTACGGCACTGGTGAGTGAGGTTTTATCTACTGCACGTAACGAATGCGGCGCAATACCTACATTGGTATTTGAATATTGCTCACTCAAAATGAAACAATCGCTGACTAACTGATTAAATTGCTCAGTAGAATTAATAAAACGTTTTTGACCATCACTCGGCGCCTGCTCACCAAAGCCACTGTGCTGATAAAGCACTGGCAATAAGGTTAAGCCTATACCTGATTCTTTGGCTGCATCAAAAATAGCTTGTGCCATAGTTGCTAAACTTGCTGACTTGCCATTTGATAATGAGCCTTCAGAAGTGTTAGCCCCATAGGTACTGCCATCAATATCATGATGTAAATAATGAAATTCAGCTACTCGGGTATAGCCCATTTTTAGCATTTCAATATAGAGTTGTTTCGCAATGTTTTTAGCATCTACTTCGGTTAGTTGCGCTAAGAATTGATACATGATCTTCCGCCATGTCCAAAAACTGTCTTGCCCTTCACTGCCTTGTTCACTAAAACCGGCAAAAGCCCGTTGAAATGCGTGTGAATGACAATTAACCATACCGGGAATTACCGCGCCTTTCGCAACTTCTGCACCGACAATCATGCCCGCTTCAATGGCCGTAATAACACCTTGTTCAATAGTGAGGGTTTGGTCAGTTGCCCAACCATCTTTTAATAAAATATTTTCTGCGTATAGTTTCATATTGCTCCACTAATACCAAGTTGATTAAGTTCTTTCCCACTCAGCGAGAGTTAAAGGGTTTAGAGGCAAGGCATTGATTGAAGAGAATGGTTATTCCCTTGTCAAAATCAATAACGCCGCATATGAACCCTTTAAACTCGCCCTATGGGAGCTTACTCAATGACCACTAACATCGTTAAATTTATGTGGTTTAGAATGACTAGACCTAAACAAATTCGCCTTGTTATTGAACATTGAGTACAGCTCTGAGTTGGGAAGAAATTTAATCAAATTGGTATAAAGTTCTCTATTAATATTGTTGCTAAATTCACTCAGCTATTATTACTTTTACATCACTTTTCTTGGGTGAAATCAGCTAAGCACTGGACAAATTGCTGTAATTTCTCTTTGACTAGCGCTGCTTTTTGTTCATTGTAATGGTCGCTAGGTTCATCCATATAAGTATGTTGTGATAATTCTAACTGCACCGCATGGATGCTTTCTTTAGGATTGCCGTAACCTCGGGTGATGTACCCGCCCTTAAAGCGCCCATTAATTACAGTTGAATAAGGTGATAAATCAAGCTGTTCAATTTTGTTAATTAGCTCAGCACTACAGCTTTCACCATTAGCA
The DNA here is from genome assembly GCF_000378625.1 of Colwellia piezophila ATCC BAA-637. Lineage (GTDB taxonomy): Bacteria > Pseudomonadota > Gammaproteobacteria > Enterobacterales > Alteromonadaceae > Colwellia > Colwellia piezophila. The sequence continues at coordinate 31,277 of NZ_KB905163.1, forward strand.
CTACCAAAATTAAAGTCAGGTAGTTGTCCTTCAAAGAAACGTGGCACTTTTGACAAAATAGAGTGAGCATCTAATAAAACAACCTTGCCGTACTGCGCCTTCATCTTAGCTAAGGTATCATTTAATGCTTGGTGATACGGTTGCCAGTAAAGCTCAATTCTTCGTTGTATTTCAGCTTCATTAGGCTCTTGGCCAGTTTTATATAAAGGCGACAAATCAAAAGCTGTCGTCGGACAAAGCTCGGTACTATTGGCGCCTGGATACAAATTTACGCCATCAATATTTCGGTTTAAATCGATAACGTAACGACTGTATTTAGGCTTAATAACCGAGATACCAAGATCTTGGGCAAAATCATAGAGCTTATCCATATACCAGTCAGTATCTGGAACCTGATGACCGGTATTGGTCATGGTATTTATTATACCATCAGGGATTGATTGACCATTATGTGGCATGCTAATTAACATACCAATGTTGCCCGTGACCAAATCATAACTTGTATTCATATTATCCCCTAAAAATTGGCTACCGATGTAATTGTATATACAACTTAATTACCACTAATTTATCATGCGTTAGTGAGTCTGAGCAAGGATAGATGGAATTCTTTTGACTCGCTTACTTTGACCCTAGTCTGTAATTGACAATTCACTTCCTTTCTAAATAGGTTTTACCTATTGTAATGATAGATTTAATGAGTTTTACTAAACAAAGTTGAGCTATCATAATAGCGGCATCTTAACGAGTTACCTCATATAGCAACTCGAAAATAAGAATACAATCACCCAATAAAGGATTTCATTATGTTTAACGATATTACCGGTCAAAAAGTCCCCGCAGTCACTTTTCCAATCATAGCTAATGACACATGGAGTGCACGCAGCAGCGAAGATATTTTTGCCAACAAAACGGTGGTAGTTTTTTCATTACCCGGCGCATTCACGCCAACGTGTTCATCTTCTCATTTACCACGCTATAACGAATTAGCCGCTAAGTTTTTTGCCAACGGCGTTGACGAAATTGTTTGTATCTCAGTAAACGACACCTTTGTTATGAATGCTTGGGCAAAAGACCAAGATGCCGACAACATAAGCTTTATTCCCGATGGAAATGGTGATTTCACTCAAGGTATGGGTTTGTTAGTTGATAAATCTGAAATTGGCTTTGGCAAGCGTAGCTGGCGTTATGCCATGTTAGTTAAAAATGGCATTGTTGAAAAAATGTTTATTGAAGCTGATTTACCAGGCGACCCGTTTGAAGTATCTGATGCTGATACCATGCTTAATTTTATTAACCCAGCGGCGGTACAAAAAACTGAAATAGCCATTTTTACTAAACATGGCTGTTCACATTGCGCCAAAACAAAAGCACTTTTAGCTGAAAAAGGCTTACAGTATGAAGAGATGATCTTAGGTGAAGATACTAGTATTACCGCTATGCGCGCTATTACCAAAGCCGATACTACCCCGCAAATATTTATTGACGGTAAACTCATTGGTGGCAATGATGAGTTAACCAAGTACTTTAGCTAGTCGCCCTTTGCTTGCTTTACGGCTTAAACCTCAAAGCCAGCAAGCCCCAATAAAAACACAATAATGATATACTGTCGTTATTGTGTTTTTTTGTTTACATCCGACTGCTGGTGCTCAACAACTAGTACAGATGTTACTTATTGGAATTAAAAATGGATAACCAGCCATACAACCCTCTTCATGGTCTAACGCTAAAGACCATAGTTACTGAACTAGAAGCCTACTTTGGTTTTGAAACCTTAGGTAAAACAATCAAAATTAAATGTTTCACTGATAACCCAAGTATTCAATCAACATTAAAATTTCTGCGTAAAACCCCCTGGGCTAGAGAAAAGGTTGAGCAGCTTTACCTTAAAAATAAAATTAGAATTCAAAATTCATTTGAAGCAGATGATCTGAACTAGTCCGATAAATCCCCTCGCTTAGCTGACTATTTACTCTCTAAGATATTGCCAAACAAGCTATTAAAGCACTGGCAATAGACCGATAAATACCTAATGATGGGCTAATACTCATCAGAAATTAGGTAATTATGTCTTTAGCCACGCATTATATTTTAACTTGGCAATGTCCTGACAATTCAGGTGTTTTAGCCAAAGTATCGCAAAGCCTGTTCTCACTGGGTGCTTTTATTACCGAAACTTCACAATACAGTGACCCTTATAGTGAAACCTTTTTTTCACGTATTGCTTTTGATGATCGTAATTTAACCGTTTCTAGCCGTGAGTTTATTAACGCCTTAAATGAATTAGCAAAGCCACTTGAGATGCGCTATCAATTGCGCAAGCGAGATGACGTGCCTAATGTTTTAATTGCCGTATCCAAAGACGATCACTGCTTAGTCTCTTTGTTAACTAAGTGGAAGTCAGGGGTATTACCGATCAATATCGTCGGCGTTGTTTCGAATCATCAAAATTGCCAGTCGTTAAGTGAGTGGCATAATATTCCCTTTTATTATTTACCGGTAAATAAGAAAACTAAGGCAATACAAGAAGCGAAAATTAGTCAGTTAATGACAGAGCTCAAGGTAGATTTATTAGTATTAGCGCGTTATATGCAAATACTGTCTGATAGTTTATGTCAGCAACTGCAAGGTAAAGCCATTAATATTCACCACTCCTTTTTACCTAGTTTTAAAGGCGCTCGCCCTTATCATCAAGCCCATGCCCGCGGCGTTAAAGTCATTGGTGCTACCGCGCATTACGTTACCGCTAATCTTGATGAAGGGCCTATCATAGCGCAGGAAGTAAAGCCCATTAATCACACTTTCACCATAGAGCAGATGGTACATATGGGTCATGACTTAGAAGCCACCGCATTGAGTCACGCAGTAAGGGTTCATGCAGAACAACGTGTTTGTATAAATGGCGATAAAACAGTGATTTTGGCTTGAGTTTGACTTTACTGTATAGACGGGATTTTAACGTTGTCGAAAGGTCTATTACCACTCAGACTGTAAGTATTTTCTTACAGCCGTCAACTCCCCCTGACGTACAACCTTTCACTAAATAAGGCTAAAAGTAGCCTTATTGTTCTATTTAAGATTAGAATTACTTCATAACCCCTTTTAATAAAAAGTCTGATACATGATTAATGTTGAAAAAATTCATCACGTTGCCTATCGCTGCAAAGATGCCAAAGAAACAACTGATTGGTACCAAGATAAGCTAAACATGGGCTTAGTACTGGCTATTGCAGAAAATGAAGTGCCATCAACTAAAGCGCCAGACCCGTATATGCATATTTTTCTTGATGCGGGTAATGAAAATGTCTTAGCCTTTTTTGAACTGCCTAATTCACCAGCCATGGACAGAGATCAAAATACTCCGACTTGGGTGCAACATATTGCCTTAAGAGTGGCGAGTTATGACGAGCTAGTAATGGCGAAAGAAGAATTAGAAAGTAAAGGTGTTGACGTTTTAGGGCCCGTAAACCATGGTGTGTTTAAGTCTATTTATTTCTTTGATCCAAACGGTCATCGTCTAGAGCTTGCTACCGATACCGGCACTGCAGAGCAATTTAAAGAACTCAACCGAGTAGCTTACGCCATGATTGAAGAATGGTCAGTGACTAAACGCGCACCACGTCATGCGGCTTGGTTACACGAACAAGATTAATTTTAGCGGCTAAAAACACCGCTGTTTTTTACCGCCAGAATATCAGATAGTTAAAACTAAAAAAGCCCCCGAGTTATCACTAGGGGGCTTTTTCGTTAGCTAAAGAGATTAACGAATACCAGCACTACGCTTGATATTCTTTACGTAATTGCTTCGCCGCATTGACCATATTCTCTAACGCTAATTTGGTCTCAGTCCAACCACGTGTTTTTAAACCACAGTCTGGATTTACCCATAAACGCTCTACCGGGATATGCTTTTGTGCTTTGCCAATTAAATTCACCATCCAATCAACCTCGGGTACATTAGGGGTATGAATATCATACACACCTGGGCCTAAATCATTGGGATAGGCTTGCTTATCAAAAGCATCAAGTAATGACATATTCGAGCGTGAGGTTTCGACTGTTAATACATCAGCATCAAGCGCAACGATGGCGGGTAAAATATCATTAAACTCTGAATAACACATATGACTGTGAATTTGGGTTGCTGCTGGCGCCTTAGCGGCTGATAAGCAAAATGATGCCGTCGCCCAATCAAGGTATGTTTGCCATTGGCTTTGTTTTACAGGCATGCCTTCACGAATCGCTGGCTCATCTATTTGAATAATTTGTATGCCACTAGCAATTAAATCAACCACCTCATCACTAATTGCTAAGGCTATTTGTTTTGCGACTTGCTCACGTGATAAATCATCACGAACAAACGACCAACATAAAATAGTGATAGGGCCAGTTAACATGCCTTTTACTGGTTTGTCGGTTAATGACTGAGCAAAACTGGCCCACTCAACCGTCATTGGTTTTTTACGGCTAATATCACCAAAGATGATTGGCGGCTTAACACAACGTGAACCATAACTTTGCACCCAAGCAAACTGAGTAAAAGCAACACCCTCAAGTAATTCACCAAAATACTCGACCATGTCGTTACGTTCAGCTTCCCCATGTACTAAAACATCTAAGCCTATTTCTTCTTGACGCTTAATGGTGTCACGAATTTCGTCTTGGATAAGCTTAGTATATTGCTCGTCATTGATCTCGCTTCTACGCCATTTCGCACGGGTTTCACGAATATCCCCAGTTTGTGGGAATGAGCCGATAGTAGTGGTTGGTAAAAGTGGTAAATTAAGCTCAGCTTGTTGCGCGACTTTACGTACTTCAAAGCTTTCTTTTCGGCTGAAGTCTACTGCTGTTAATGTACTAACCCTTTGTTGTACCTTTATATTATTAATACGTTTTGATACGCGACGCGCTACAGCAGGATTCGAGTATTGGCTAATTTCATCACTGTTATCATTAACTAGGGCACTTTTAAGCAAGCTCAATTCTTGACACTTTTGCTTAGCAAAGGCTAACCATGATTTAAATTCACTATCGAGTTTACTTTCTTGGTCTAAATCCACTGGCGAATGTAATAAAGAACAAGACGGTGCTAGCCATAAACGTGCACCTAAGGTTTTATATAAAGGTTGTAGCTTTTGATAAACAGACACTAAATCTGTTTTCCAAACATTTCGACCATTGATAACACCTAATGAAATAATCCAATCATTGGGTAAGCGTTCAATAATACTGACGACATCACTTTGTTCGGCAATGGTATCAATATGAAGTCCATCAAAAGCTAAATCTTTAATTAACGCTATATGATGGTCAATTGAAGCAAAATAGCTAGTTAGTAATACTTTCAGTTGGCCTTTTTTGAGTTGCTGATAAGCTTGAGTAAAAGCTTGTTGCCACTGGTGATCTAATTCTAGTCCTAGTACGGGTTCATCCAGTTGTAACCACTGAACGCCAGCATCAGATAGTTGTGTTAACACCGTTTGATAGCGTGTTAACAATGCCGGTAATAAAGCTAATTTATCTTCATTGCCGCTAACACTTAAATAAAGGTAAGTAATTGGCCCAAGTAAAACGACTTTACGATTATCGGTGATGGTTTGTGCTTCATTGAAATGTGCAAGTAAGTTGTCAGTATTAACCGGCGTATCGTGGGATAATAGCGCCGCACTTAACTCAGGCACTATGTAATGGTAGTTGGTATTAAACCACTTAGTCATATCACTGGCGGCACATTGACAACCTGATGGTGCTTGGCCACGACCGATACGAAATTCTAAATCAAGGGTATTTCGCTGTTCATTTTTACTATGAGTATGCTTGCTATTACTTGTATGGGTAGAGAAGCGCTCAGGCGCTAAGCCAAGTAATAGTGTGGTATTAAGAACATGATCATAATGAGCAAAATCACCCACAGGTAATAACTCAATACCTGCCTGCTGCTGTATCTGCCAGTTAACCTGACGGCGGTCTTTACACTCAGTTAAAAAATCAGTTTTTGATAAATCACCACGCCAGTACTTCTCTAATGAGAATTTTAATTCGCGTTTTGCGCCTATACGTGGAAAACCTAAATTGTGAATTTGCATCTCTGCTCCAAAAATTATCAGTACCAATAAATATCTAGAAACAAATGGACGTCTAGACGTTTAAATGGTTATACTCTAGAAAATAAGCGTTTAAGACAAGCGCAAATAATTCAACAGGGAGTTGAAATAAATTCATTATGTTCGAGATAAAACATTTAAGAACGCTGACAACCCTTGCCGATACCGGGAATATTCGTAAAGCGGCTGAGCAGTTGTTTAGTAGCCAATCAGCTTTGTCACATCAAATAAAAGATTTAGAACAAAGATTAAATACACCGTTATTTATTCGTAATACCTCACCGGTTGAATTTACCGAAGCGGGTAAGGTGTTACTTAATCTTGGCGAAGAGATATTACCTAAGATTAAACAGGCAAATAACGCGCTAAAGTCGCCTTTATTAGCTACCGCGACCCTAAAAATTGCCATTGACTGTCATGCTTGTTTTCAATGGTTGTTACCGGTGACTAGTCACTTTTCCCAACAAAATAACAGTGTTGACCTTGAATTTATTGATGAAAATTTTGCAATCAATAAACAAAATAAGTTCAGTGAGAATAAAGTAGATATTTTATTTACCGATGAGAAGTTAACGGGAAATAACGTCATTTATCAAGAGATTGGTCAGTTTGAAGTGATTGCTGTGCTCGCTAAACAACACCGCTCTAATCAGCACTTAACTCATGGAAAAATATCAAAGCATCTTGGCAACTTTTCTCCAGAGCAAGAAGTTACGCCCTATTTATTGCCAGAGCATTTTAGCCAATTTACCTTGCTAACTTACCCTTTACTGCCTGAGCAACTTGATATTTTCAACTTATTCTTAACACCAGCAAAATGTAAACCGAAGAAGGTAAAACAAGTGACGAATAGCCATGTTATGTTGCAAATGGTCTCGGCCAACATGGGCGTAGCGACTTTACCTGATTGGTTAGTCACAAGCGTAACTCAAAGATCACTATTTCATTGTATGCGTTTAGGCGAAAAAGGCATTCATAAAAAATTGTATGCTCGTTATGATAAAAATAGTCAACAATTAGCTATGATAGAAAAGCTCCTGCCTGAAGCGATCAAAGAATTTGCTAACTTATATGCTAGTTAATATTAAAAAATCATTACTATAATTTAATGAGGTAAGCCATGTGGTATCAAACTGAAATAACATTGCACTCGAGAAAGCGCGGTTTTCACCTAATCACCGATGAAATTCTTAGCCAGCTACCGGAACTGAATAACATTAGCTGCGGCATTCTGCACCTATTTATCAAACACAGCTCTGCTTCCATTACCCTCAATGAAAATGCCGACCCGACGGTGCGCGCAGATATGGAAGCGCATTTTAACCACTTTGTCCCAGAAAGAGCCCCCTATTATCAGCACACCTATGAAGGTGATGATGATATGCCCGCGCACATTAAGGCAAGTCTATTAGGTAATAGTTTGAGTTTACCCATTACGAATGGGCAATTAAATATAGGGATTTGGCAGGGAGTATATTTAGGTGAACATAGAAACCATGCCGGTAGCCGCACGATTGTCGCAACTATTAATGGTGAGTAATCTTCATTACCGTCATTCCCGAAGTTACTGATCGGGAGGCCATTCTTTAGGAGATTTAAGAGATAAAATCTGGATCCCCGACTAAAACACCACGGGGATGACAGCTGCAAATCTAGCCTTTTAAAATAAGGATGGGGGTAATAATAGTATTCAGCTTTAAGTTGTACTGCTCAAGTTAAAGGAAAAAGCACGGAGTTGACGTTAGTCAATGAGTACTTCTGACGCATAAATTGGACGGTAAAATGACAAGATGAAAACTATGTATTTAGTCTTCTTCTAGTACATGCGGTCCGGCGTAGTTATCAAAACGTGAATATTTGCCTTGGAAAGTCAGTGCTACACGACCAATCGGTCCATTACGTTGTTTACCAATAATAATTTCTGCCATGCCTTTAAATTCACTGTCATCGTTATAAACCTCATCACGGTAAATAAACATGATTAAATCCGCATCTTGCTCAATTGAACCCGATTCACGTAAATCTGAGTTAATTGGGCGTTTATCAGAGCGTTGTTCCAAGCCACGGTTTAACTGTGAAAGCGCAACTACAGGTACTTTTAACTCTTTAGCCAAGGCTTTCAATGAACGAGATATTTCAGCAATTTCCAAGGTACGATTATCAGAAAATTGCGGTGCGCGCATTAGTTGCAAGTAATCAATCATGATCATAGAGATACCGCCGTGATCACGGTGAATTCGCCTTGCTCTAGCTCGTAACTCTGTTGGGGTTAAACCAGAAGCATCATCAATGAACATTTTACCTTTTTCCATCAACAAACCCATGGTTGAAGATAAACGCGCCCAATCTTCATCTTCTAATTGACCGGTACGAATTTTAGTTTGGTCAATACGACCTAAAGAGGCCAACATACGCATCATGATTTGATCTGCGGGCATTTCTAGACTGAAAATAAGTGCGGGATATTCTTGTGTCATCGCCGCATGCTCGGCCAAGTTCATGGCAAAGGTGGTTTTACCCATGGAAGGACGCGCGGCAATAATAATCAAATCAGACTTTTGCAGCCCCGCGGTCATTTTATCTAAGTCCGCATAACCACTAGGGACACCAGTAACACCGCCTGATGGTGTTGAACAAAGTTTTTCAATGCGATCAACGGTTTTTTCTAATACTGAATTAAGGCTTTCAGGGCCTTGTGATTTACTGGCACGTTTTTCAGCGATAGCAAAAACTTTGGTTTCAGCAAAATCAAGTAATTCTGCACTACTACGCCCTTGGGTATCATAACCGGCTTCAGCGATCTCATTGGCTACACTGATCATTTCACGGGTTACTGCTCGTTCTCGAACAATGTCGGCATAGGCTGTGATGTTAGCGGCACTCGGGGTGTTTTTCATCATCTCAGCGAGATAAACAAAACCGCCGGCATCGTCAAGTTTTTGATCGTTTTCTAAGGCTTCAGAGAGGGTTATTAAATCAACCGGCTCACCTAACTCAATTAAGGCGCCGATAGTTTCAAAAATAAGGCGATGAGAGCGACTATAAAAGTCATCGGCAACCGCTTTTTCCGCCACACGGTCCCAGGTTTCATTATCAAGCAACAAACCACCCAGCACCGACTGTTCCGCTTCTAACGAATGCGGTGGTACTTTTAATTCATCGATTTGTTTATCTCTAATAAATTGCTGTTCTTTCGCAAATTTACGTGGCTTTTTTTCGGCCATTACCTGAACCCTACTCTGCTACATTACTGTACTCGCGTTCGTTTTACCCTGACTTTAATTAAAGTAAAAAAAGGCTCGCGAGTATCTAAAAAAGGAGTGCTAATGTAGCAGAATTCGGCTTATGGGAATATAAAAGTTTTCCTAAAAGCCGCTTTATAAGGAAATAGATTATTTACTGCTTACCTCGACATTACCATTAACGGTTGACACTCTAACTAAAGCACTACCGTTTAGGGTTTGAAAATTTAACTTCGCACCCGGACCATACTCAGCATGCTCGGTTTTTGCCTTGGTAATATTATTGACTATGTCACCGCCAACACTCGATTTAAGGGAAAAATCAGCATCGACACCTTTTTGAAAGGTAAAAGCTAAATCACCACTTACCGTTGAGGCTTTTAATAAGGCTTTTGCAGCTAAGGTTAACTTTGCCTGTAAATCGCCACTGACTGTTCTGATACGCAATTCAACAACTTCAGCTAAAACAAGCTCACTATTGCCGGAAACGTTGTTAAAAAAGACTTCTTTGGCTTGGCTGTTGATATCAACTTCACCACTGACCGATCTAATTTCTAAACGCCCGGTAGAGTTGGTATCTTTAATATCACCACTGACTGCAGCTAACGAGACCTTTCCGGCTAAATTATGACTATTGATATTGCCACTAATACTACTGAGTTCAGCACTTTGGCTAATATTTTTAGCCAAGATATCACCACTAACGGTTTTAACTTCTACGCCGCCATGTAAATTTGATAAATGAATGTCACTAGAGATACTTGAAGATTTCATGCGGATATTTTTTGGCATAAAAATGGTTATTTTTGAGCCATCTGCACGCCAATTATTCATCCTTGGGTATTCAACTTGAATCAGTACTTGCGCACCTTTTTGCTCAAAAGTAAGTTTTTCCGCATCATCATCTAACGTGCCCGTGACTGATATTTTATCTTTATTCCAACCAATAACAATGATAGAGCCACTGTGGTTATTAATGGATACGTTAGTGACATTCGTACTAGATATGCTTTCAGCTACTTCAATGGCAGCCACTGTTTGGCCACTTAATAGTAAGCAAGTGGTCACTGTAATGATGTTTACGCCTTGTTGTATCTTTCTTGTTAAATTGTTCATAAGAACCTCTTTATCTGGTATTTAATGCTTTGCTTAACCAATTAGACTTTAGCTAACGATATTTTATAACTGTGCTTTGTATCAACTTCACAAGGTACTAAATAACTTGATATTGGCGATATAATTGTTGTAATAACTTCAATTCTTGCTGTTGGGTAAAGTCGAGTAAATTCAATAAATCGACATTATTTTCATCCGTTAACAGCGCTTTTCTTATTGATGCTCTGGCGTCCGCTAATTGTTTTAATTCTGTTTGCATTGCCATGGATAATTTTTCAACCGAGGGTTGTCCGTAACTAGCAAGCAATAGTTGTTTTTGTTGTTGAAAGTTTTGTTGCATAAAGCTGACTAACTGCCCCTGCGTAGGGATAGCATGCTTTTGGCTATCTACCAATGTTGGTATGTCTTGTTGCATTTTTGGTGAAAAAGTGAACCAAGACATCAGCACAACCATCGCAATTGAAGCTGCCCAGGCGCTAGGGACAAAGACATTCCGGTGCTGACTTGTGGTGACTTGTTGGCTTTTATGGTTTAAGGCACGTTCTATGCCCGGCCATAGATCTCTTGCTGGAGTCATTTCATTAGGCAATGCCGCTACTTGTTCATTAAGTACTTGCTCTGATATCACCTTTTTTTGAGGTATGTGCTTATTCATGACTTAACTCCTCCTCAACTGATATAAAATCATTCGCGGTTAATGACTCTTTTAATAATTGCCTGGCTCGATGATATTGCGACTTGCTCGAGCCCACCGCCATTTTCAACATGTTGGAAATTTCCTCATGGCGATAGCCTTCAATGGCAAACAAGACAAAAACTAAGCGTGCTCGTTCCGGTAGACGAGAGATGTGTTGGTCTAACATCCGCAGTGTTGAATCATCGGTTAAACTAACACTTGGCTCGACCACGTGTGCGCCTTGCTCTTCAATACTAAAAACACGCTGCAACCAATTTTTATGTTTACGTAAATGCCCCAAAACCACATTAGTAGCAACACTGTGCAGCCAAGTACTGAATTTACTTTCGCCGCGAAAATTATTTATTTTTTGCCATAACACCACAAAAACTTCCTGACAGACATCTTCCGCACTATCTTTGTCTGCTAGCATTCGCCAGCACAAAGCATAAATTTGTTTGTGATGTTTTTTATATAGCTGATAAAAAGCATCTTGTGAGCCTTTTTTGGCTTGTGCTATCCAAGTATGCTCTGCATCACTATCAGCGAAGTCATGACTTTTATTAGCGCTAAATCGCACTAGCCCATCAATGACTGTTGTTTGTGGTTTATCTGCTTTTTCTTGGCTATCCAACTGATAAAGCCTCTATAAGGTTCAAAATAACTTTCCAATTTGACTATTTAACTATTTAAAGTTGCTAGCCAAAATAAGCTTCGATATTAATTAATACCAATTACACTAATGAATTGGTCAATTAATTAATGTACTTGGTAATAAGATACCAAACGGAATAAAAAGGTTTAAAGCATATTTAAAAAAAATCTTTTGGCTAGGTAATCACTTGTAACATCTTGTTACGCTTTGCTGATATTGCTTAGTTACTTTATTTAAAATCATGTGTAAATTAGCATAACTATTTCAAGAACTATAACTATACCTATAACAATAACAACCGCCCCAAAAGGAACTTACCATGAAATTAACCAGTCTAGCCATAGCACTGACACTCGCTTTAGGCAGCAGCCAATCGGCATTTGCAGCAGAGAGCAAGGAAGACAAAGCCAAGAAAAAAGATCAAACCATTGAACAAATGATAAAAGATAAAACAGCGACATTAGGCTTGTTTGATTTTTATCAAGATAAAAAGACTGGCGAAACACTGATGTTATTGGATGAAAGTCAATTAGATACGCCTTTTTTACATTTCGCCCAAACGGTTGATGGTCTTGCTGATGCGGGACATTTTCGCGGCGGTTACCGTGGCGCAAAAATCATTGAGTTTAGACGTTACTTTGACCGCATAGATATAGTAACTAAAACTTCTCGTTTTCAATTTGACGAAAACAACCCACTTAGCCGTGCTAAAGACGCCAATATTAGTGAAGCGGTTTTAGCCAGTTTAAAAATAGAAAAAGTAGAAGATGGCCAAATCGCTTTAAAAGTAGATAAACTTTTTTTAAGCGAATCACTACATAAAGTATCGCCGTGGGCGCGAGTTGATGATAAAAACGCTAAAAAACGTTTTAAACTAGGAAAGTTAAATAGCAAAAAATCACGCATTCTAGATAAGCGCGCTTACGATAATAATGTTGATATTGTCGTTGATTATGTGTTCAATAATCCTAACCCAAGTGTTTATGGCTCTAAAGCGGTTTCAGACCCGCGCTCGGTATCCATTAAGTTACAGCATTCTTTTATCGAGTTGCCTAAAGAAGAATTTGCTCCGCGTTATGAAGATGCCCGTATTGGTTACTTTGGTACTGAATATGATCAAATGACTTCAAGCAGCTGGGCACCTTATAAAGATGTTATTAATCGCTGGAACTTAGTGAAAAAAGATCCAAATGCAGCAATATCTGAGCCCGTTGAGCCTATTGTTTGGTGGATTGAAAACACGACTCCACTTGAATGGCGTGACACCATAAGCGAAGCGGTATTAGCGTGGAATTCATCTTTTGAAAAAGCCGGTTTTAAAAATGCCCTACAAGTTAAAATTCAACCCGATGACGCGACTTGGTCAGCTGGAGATGTAAATTACAACGTCTTGCGCTGGACCTCATCGCCACAACCACGCTTTGGTGGTTATGGCCCTTCTTTAGCCAACCCGTTAACCGGTGAGATGCTTGGCGCAGATATCATGCTCGAATTCATATTTATGAAAAACCGTTGGATATATAACAGCTTATATAGTCAAGGTGCTGCTAGTGTCGGTTTTAGTGATATGGAGCAAAATAATCAAGGGCCGGACTCAAACAATGCACTAAACTGCAGTGCAGGTCATGAGTTGCAACAAGGTTTATTACTTAGCCAAGCGATGTCAAAGGGTAACGACATAGAAAATAAAGCCGTGCTAAAAGAAGGCTTACGTCATTTGGTGCTACATGAAGTAGGCCATACCCTGGGTTTGAACCACAATATGAAAGCATCCATTTTATGGGATGAAAAAGAAATTCACGATAAATCACTTACCCAAGGCGCGTTAACTGGCTCAGTGATGGATTATGCGCCAATTAATGTTGCCCCTAAAGGCACTACCCAAGGCGATTACTTTCAAACAGAGCCCGGTTTATATGATGATTGGGCTATTAACTTCGGTTATTCAATTGCCCTTGAGGATCCTGAAGAAGAACAAGCTCGTTTAGCAAAAATACTGGCTCGCTCTGGTGAAAAAGGTTTAGCCTTTGGTAATGATGCCGATGATATGCGTGCTCCTGGCCGTCATATCGACCCACGTATTATGACTAGCGATTTATCCTCTAACCCTGTTGCTTACGCAAGCGATCGTATGAGTTTAATTCAATCCTTGCTTGGTGACCTAAAAGGTAAAGCGCTTATTGATGGGCAATCACATCAACAGCTGTTAATTTCAGCCAATTCACTGTTTGGTCAATACAGACGCCAAGCCGAGGTGATTTCTCGCCAAATTGGCGGCGTTTATGTTGAGCGTAACGTAGTAGATAGCACTAAAACACAAAGCTTGCCGTATACACCTGTGCCGATGGCAATACAAAAAGCGGCTATGCAAGCCTTAACAAGCTATGTCTTTGCCGGTGATACCCTAGTAGAAATGCAACCTCTGTACAGTTACATGCAACATCAACGTCGTGGTTTTAATCATTACAGTAAAAATGAAGATCCTAAAGCGCATGATATGATTTTACATATGCAAATGTCGGTATTAAACCAGCTACTGCATAAAAATGTATTACAGCGTATTTCTGATACTAGCTTGTACGGTAACGACTATTCGTTAACCGCTGTGCTGTCGGATTTAACCGCTGCTATTTTTGTTGACAGTAACAAAGCCAGCTCTACCAGTCGTAACATTCAAGTAGAGTATGTAAAACGTTTAATTGCTATTGCCGGTGTTGCTAAAGCATCATCTTACGACAACCTAGCTAAAGCAGCAGCAGTAGGGCAACTTACCGAGATATTAGATAAAAGCTCTTCAATGAGCTTTGGTAAGAACTCAACAGAGAAAGCACAAGATGCTTATATTAGCTTAATGATAAACAAAGCACTTAAGGTCTAATGATTTAGCACTACTGACAATACCAAAAAACAAAAGCCCAACATTCACTAAATAAAGAGTTTGTCGGGCTTTTTTATGTCTATTTTTAAGCTTACTTTTACCGCTACAGTTTAGAGGTAAATATTCATCAATTTTTAGACACAAAAAAAGCGCCAATTGGCGCTTTTTTACGTTTATCGCAGTAAAGAAGAATCTACTTCTTGCTAAGTGCACCAAAACGTTTGTTAAATTTATCAACACGACCACCGGTCTCAGCTTCTTTCTGCTTGCCAGTGTAGAATGGGTGACATTCAGAACATACGTCTAGGTGAATATCTTTACCTATAGTAGAAAGCGTTACTATAACATTGCCACAAGAACAACTTGCTTTGAATTCAGTGTACTTAGGATGAATACCGTTTTTCATGGGGACCTCTATCTCTTTTGAGAATTTGGGCGCATCGCCACTTAGCCATTTATTAGCGTCTATCACTATAATAGACAAAATGCTAAGCACCATACGTAGTTAAAAATTAATGGTGGCGAATAATAAAGCATAGCTTTAATAACTGCAACATAAAAAATCATAAAACAGCCAAAAATAGCCTTATTTAGATTATTTACTAGCAAAGTAATAATGTTACTTGGCAGTCTCTGTTACACGGGGCAAAATGGTGCTAATTATTGCTAACAAAACTTACTGACTAAACGTGTCTGAACATTACATTCAAGTTGCTATCCCTGTCCCCATGCGGCAGTTATTTACTTATCAAGTACCAAAGTCATTGTGCTCTCCTGCAATTAAAGCCGGTGAACGCGTAGTGGTTCCTTTTGGGCCACGAAAAGTTATTGGTATCGTTATTGATGAGCAAGCAGAGTGTAATTTCGATCCCAGTAAAATTAAAAGCATTGCCGGCCGCCTAAACGATAACTTCAATCTAAGTAAGCCTTTAGTTAATTTCCTTCAGCTCTGCGCCCATTATTATCATCACCCCGTGGGTGATGTATTTCAACAAGCCCTACCTATACTGCTGCGAAAAATAGAAAATATTACCTTAAGCCCACCAATGGTGTGGCAGACACAAACAGATGATAAAAACCATAAAGAAATACTGATTAAACTCGAAAAAAAAGCGGCCAAGCAATTTTCTTTATATCAACTCATTAACAGTCATCATGGTATTAGCTGGGTAGAGCTTCGCACCTTAGGTTATAGCAAAGCGCAATTAAATGCTCTGCAAAGTAAAGAGTTGATCATTGAACAAGAACAAGTAGCTAGCCAATTTACCTGGCAAGAAGACACACTAAATCAAGCAGACAAGTTACTACTTTCAAGTGAGCAAGCTATCATTGTTAGTGCTATTAATAGCTCATTAGCAAGCTTCACTTGTCACTTAGTTGATGGTGTTACCGGTAGCGGAAAAACAGAAGTATATTTGCAAGCCATGGAGGGGGTACTTGCCAAAAATAAGCAAGTTTTAGTGATCGTGCCCGAGATAGGTTTAACGCCCCAAACGTTAAACCGCTTCGAGCAGCGTTTTAACGTGCCAATTGCTTTGCACCATTCAGGTCTCAACGATAAAGAACGTTTAGCGACTTGGTTAAGCGCTCAACAAGGCAGTGCCGCTATTGTGATTGGCACGCGCTCAGCAATATTTACGCCCTTACATCGCCTTGGTTTAATCATTATCGATGAAGAGCATGACTCGTCCTTAAAACAACAAGATAGTTTTCGTTACCATGGCCGTGATATGGCAATTCTGCGGGCCCGTCAATTGAATATCCCCATTGTTTTAGGCACCGCCACGCCAAGCTTTGAAACGTTGCAAAATGCATTATCCGGAAAATATAGCTACCATCAGCTGCTCAAGCGCGCTGGCAAAAGTAATAAAGCTAAAATCACTCTGATTGATATGAATCAACAGCAAGTAGAATTTGGCCTATCAGGCACGCTTAAAGCTGAAATTAAAAAAACCTTAGCGCGTGGTGAACAAGTACTATTATTTTTAAACCGACGAGGTTATGCACCCGCGATAAATTGTCAAGAATGTCATTGGTTAGCCGAGTGTCAGCGTTGTGATAAGCCTTATACTTTGCACCAAAAACAACAGCTACTGATTTGCCACCACTGTGGTAGTCAAAAGCGTATACCGCCTCAATGCCCTAGTTGTGGTAGTGTTCGGATTGCACCATTAGGTCAAGGTACTGAGCAATTAGAGTCCCGTTTAGCCGAGCTATTTCCTGACTGCTCTATCGTACGTATTGACCGTGATAGCACTCGCAAAAAAGGCGAGTTGGCAAAATTACTACAAGAAGTTACCGACAAAAAACATCAACTACTGGTTGGTACCCAAATGCTCGCCAAAGGCCATCATTTCCCGGATGTAACCTTAGTTGCGGTACTTGATGTTGATGGTGCTTTATTTAGCTTTGATTTTCGTGCCAGTGAACAAATGGCACAACTACTAATACAGGTAGCAGGTCGTGCCGGACGAGCAAGTAAACCGGGTAAAGTACTGGTACAAAGTAATTATGTTGACCACCCACTACTGCAAGATTTAGTGCACAATGGCTACCATCATTTTGCCCACCAAGCACTGACAGAGCGAAAGCAAGCATTACTGCCACCCTTTACTTTTCAAGCGTTATTACGCGCCGATTCAAATTACCCATCGTATCCAGAGAAATTTTTACGTGTTCTGACCCAACAGCGCCTGGACGGTTGTGAATTTGCGGGCCCAGTGCCTGCGGCAATGGAGAAAAAAGCCGGTAAGTTTAGGTACCACTTGATCATTCAAGCAAAGTCTCGGAAAGATTTACATCGTGCAATCTTACAATTACTGATACAAATACCTAACAATGAATGGCTAGGTAAAGTGCGTTGGAGTTTAGATGTCGACCCCATTGATCTCAATTGGTAATAAAAACTGAAATTTATCGCTATTATGAGGAAAAATGATACTTCTTGGTGCGGAACTTCATTAATCGTGTTTTTTTTCGGTTAGCTCAGTTACACTAGCTAAAATTTTCCCTGTTATCGATCCTCCCCTCTTCATGGCTAATCAAGATTACGTTACTCGCGCACCGGCAAAAAAGAAAAAAAACTCTCGTCGTGGTAAAAAGCCATCAAAAAACGTCACTACAATCTCGCTAAAAGCTAAGCTAATTAGTGCCCTTTTAGTGATTTTAATCAGCGCGTTTTCTTATGGTTTATGGTCGTTAAAAACAGATCCAAGCACTAAAACCCCATTAATTTTACCTGTTAAAACAGTGCAGGATAAAAAAACGAATAACAACACAAAAGAATTACCTAAGCTACCAAAAGAGAAATGGACTTATGTAAAGGATTTAGCAACAAAAGAAATCGAAGTGGGCCAGTATGAAGTAAAAGAAAAAGGCCCTTATAAAATGCAATGTGCTTCGTTCAAAACAATTGAACGTGCTGACACTTTAAAGGCGCGAATTGCCTTTACCGGATTAGAAGCACGAGTGATAAAGTCTAAGGGTAAAAATGGTACTTGGTACAAAGTTGTTTTAGGCCCCTACCCCCGTAAACGCCTCGCTGAAAAAGACAAACATATGCTTAAGCGCAATAATATTAACTATTGCCAAATTATGCTAATGAATTAATTAATAACTTTCCTTGAAAATTCAGCAAAGACCCCAATTATATTAGCATCAATGAATTGAGTTAAAATGAGGTTAATGTGACTACTATTATTTCAGTAAGACGTAATGGCAAAGTGGCTATTGGTGGTGATGGTCAAGTATCACTTGGCAATACCGTAATGAAAGGCAATGCCCTAAAAGTTCGCCGTTTATATAATAACAAAGTACTGGCTGGTTTTGCTGGTGGCACCGCCGATGCATTTACTCTGTTTGAGCGTTTTGAGAGCAAACTTGAACAACACCAAGGTCATTTAACCAAAGCGGCAGTAGAGCTTGCTAAAGACTGGCGCAGTGACCGAGCATTAAGAAAACTTGAAGCATTACTTGCTGTCGCCGATGAAACAGCCTCCTTAATCATTACCGGTAATGGCGATGTTATTCAGCCAGAAAATGACCTCATCGCCATTGGTAGTGGCGGTAATTTTGCCCAATCGGCTGCCATAGCACTGTTAGAAAATACTGACTTAAGTGCCAAAGAGATAGTAGAGAAATCATTAACTATTGCTGGCAATATCTGTGTATTTACCAACCAAGAACATACCATAGACGAACTATAACCCTAGTATTTTCTATAGGGAAGCCTGATTAAAATGTAACCTGAGTATGAGTCAAAGACTCCTTAGGCAGCAACGAGGAATAAACATGTCAAATATGACCCCACGCGAAATTGTCCATGAATTAGATAGCCATATTGTTGGGCAAAGTGATGCCAAACGTGCTGTTGCCATCGCACTTAGAAACCGCTGGCGTAGAATGCAACTGGATAAAGATTTACGTAACGAAGTTACCCCTAAAAATATTCTAATGATAGGCCCTACCGGTGTTGGAAAAACTGAAATAGCGCGCCGTTTAGCAAAGCTTGCCCACGCTCCATTTATCAAGGTAGAAGCGACTAAGTTCACCGAAGTAGGTTATGTTGGTAAAGAGGTTGAATCTATTATTCGTGACCTTGCCGATATGGCAATAAAGATGGTTAAAGAAAGTGAGATGGAAAGAGTTAAATATCTTGCTGAAGAAGCCGCTGAAGAACGTATTTTAGATGTACTTTTACCGCCTGCTCGTGACGGCTTTGGTAATGATGAAACAAGTGAAAACACCAATACTCGGCAAATTTTCCGTAAGAAATTACGAGAGGGTAAACTAGACGATAAAGAAATTGAACTAGATTTAGCCTCACCACAAGTGGGTGTTGAAATCATGGCTCCTCCAGGTATGGAAGACATGACCTCACAATTACAAAGCATGTTCCAAAACATGTCGAGTGATAAAACCACCAAACGTAAACTTAAAATTAAAGATGCCTTTAAAGCTTTACAAGAAGAAGAAGCCGCTAAAATCGTTAATCAAGATGACATAAAGCAAAAAGCTATTGATGCGGTAGAGCAAAATGGTATTGTCTTCATTGATGAAATTGACAAAATTTGTAAACGTGCCGAGAATTCTGGCGGCGGCGATGTATCTCGTGAAGGTGTGCAGCGCGACTTATTACCTTTAGTTGAAGGTTGTACGGTAAGTACTAAGCATGGCATGATCAAAACTGATCATATCTTATTTATCGCCTCGGGTGCCTTTCAAATGTGCAAACCTTCAGACTTGATCCCTGAGTTGCAAGGTCGTTTGCCTATTCGTGTTGAGTTACAAGCGCTAACGGCTGACGATTTCGTGCGTATTTTAACAGAACCTTTTGCCTCGTTAACAGAGCAATATAGCGCTTTACTCGCTACTGAGGGCCTAGAAGTAACCTTTACTGTTGATGGTATTAAGGCAATTGCCGATGCAGCTTGGCAGGTTAATGAGACCACTGAAAACATTGGTGCCCGTCGTTTACATACCATGATGGAACGTTTGGTTGAAGATTTATCGTTTAATGCCGACCAACGCAGTGGTGAGTCAATCAGCATAGATGAAACTTATGTGAATAAAATATTAAGTGACGTTGTTAAAGACGAAGACTTAAGTCGTTTTATTCTTTAGTCTCTGGCTCATTAAAGAAAAATTAGGGGATTATACCAATCCCACTAACTATGCGATCATTTCTACTTGCAAAAATTACCAACTACTTCGTTATTTATTTAATAATTAGAACAACTAGTTATTACAGTAAATGCCTTGTATTTGGCAGTTTTTTCTACGTATAAAATAGATCACCTAATTAATGGAACTGGTATTACTACAATGAAAATTATTAATTTTATTATAGATAATAGCCAACACAACCTTACTATTGATTTTTCCGCTAGTAAAGGGGTGACTAATGCTCAACTTAGCTTTGAATATTTACGTATTTGCTCGCCGGAAAACTCAACTAAAAAATTAAAGTCGGGTCAAGTTCAAGTCACGAGTCATAAAAAGGATGTTACTTTAATCAGTATTGAAAGTGTTGCTAAACATGGTTATCGCTTAATATTCAGTGATGGCCACAATGCTATTTATAGTGAAGTGTATATCCACACCTTAGCCATTGAATATGAAGCGCGTTGGCAGAGTTATTTAAATGATTTAAAAGCAACGGGCCATTCGCGTGAAGCGATGATTGAGATTAAACAGTTATAGTCTACTGCTTACTAAGTTAGTCGGTAATAGATTCGCGGTTTCACTAATTGATAAAGCCCTGACTTTAAAAGGTCAGGGCTTTTATTTAGGGGGAATAGAATCAATAAAGTCATATCATACGGTAACTTTACCTCGTTACCCTATACCAATTTGATTAACTTTCTTCCCAACTCAGAGCTGTACTCAATGTTCAATCACAAGGCAAATTTGTTTAGGTCTAGTATTCTAAACCACATAAATTTAACGATGTTAGTGGTCATTGAGTAAGCTCCCATAGGGCGAATATCTAATAAAAGGAAAGGGTTCATATGCTGCGTTATTGATTTTGACAAGGACGCTACATGGATGTAGCTTCTTAGAGAATGCAGGAGCTTATTCTCCTGAATAACCATTCTCTTCAATCAATGCCTTGCCTCTAAACCCTTTAACTCTCGCTGAGTGGGAAAGAACTTAATCAACTTGGTATTAGACAGTAAATCGACTCACTTCGGTACTGAGTACTTGCGCTTGTTGGGATAGCTCTTCACTCATTTTCTCATTTTTCTTGGCTGATTCACCTGATTGTTCGGTCACATCTCTTATCATCACTACGTGCTGATTAACCTCAGAAGCAACGGTACTTTGTTCTTGAATAGCGGTGGCAATTGCGCTGTTCATATCCATGATTAACGCTACATCTTGTGTGATTTCATCAAGCATCGCACCTGCAGAGCTCGCCTGCGCAGCACTTTCATCGCCTTGATTACGACATTGCGCCATTAACAGTACAATTTCTTGAGTACGTTTTTGTAATAAGCCAATGATGGTTTCTATTTCTTGAGTGGAATCTTGAGTTCTGCTAGCGAGGGTTCTGACTTCATCGGCAACCACAGCAAAACCTCTGCCTTGCTCTCCCGCTCTAGCAGCCTCAATGGCGGCATTCAAAGCGAGTAAATTAGTTTGTTCGGCAATGCCGCGAATAACATCTAAAACGGAGGCGATGGTAATACTTTCTTTTTCTAATTCTTTAACAACATTTTCGGAATCAAGCAATTTAGCTGATAACTCGCTAATTTTATTTATCGTCTGCTCTACTCCTGCCTTACCTTTGTCAGCATTATTATTTGTCAATTCTGCCTTATGTGCAGCTTCTCGAGTATTAGTGGCTATTTCGTCTATTGTTGCAACCATTTGTGTGACCGCAGTTGCCACAAGGTCAGTTTGTTGCATTTGGGTTTCTACGCCTTCATTGGAGTTATAGATATTCTCCGCCAAGCTTCCTGTAGCAGTATTGAGGGTATTAACCGAATGATTAACCTCAACGATAAGCGAGCGAAAATTAGTCAGCATATGATTAAAAACTTCCGCCATTTCAGACAGTTCATCACCCCCGCTCACATCTACCTCAATGGTTAAGTCATTACTTTGAGCAATACCGTTCATGGTAAATTGTAAATTATTAATGCGACCTAGAATACTTTTACCTATCAACCACGCACTCACTAAGGCCACCAATAGCACAACGGTAAAAAGAGTATATGCTAAGGTGTTAATAAAGCTGACATCGTCTTGTACCGCAATCTCACTGGCAATAAATAGTTTTGATAATTCATTATCAACCTGATGAACAACATCACGCATCTCATTCATCACACCCATAGACTCGTTGTAGCCAAGATCTTTTTGAGCGCTGACTAAGTTTAAGAACGCGCTTTGATAGCCTTCAATAAGATTGCTAACCTCTTGTTTTTTGGCTGATGACAAATTACTATTTTGAGTACTTGAAAGTAACTTAATAACATTAGCTTTATGTTTATCGACATATTTATCATCGAGTCTGAGCATAAAGTCTTTTTCATTTCGTCTGAGCTGCAACATTTCACTACGCAGCTGGTAATGATCTTGGCCAATAAGTGTTTCTACATTATGGACCGATGCACGAAGTTTTCCATATAAGCCGGCTTTAGCATCTAGACCTATTCTCTTTTGCAGAGCAACAACGTTATTAAACTGAGCCTTATATTTAAGTAAAATACTCCCGGTACTCACTAACTCAGGCATGGTTAAACCCACTTGGATAAAATCCTCTGTCAACATAACGATTTGTTGTTGAGCTTTCCTCATTTGCAGGTTGAATTTTTCTGCGTATTTTATTTCTTTCCGGGCGACAAAGTCTTTTTCATCACGCCTCAGCTCGAGTACCGAAGCTTTAATATTACCAATGTTTTTGGCGATAGTGATGTCATGTTGTAAAGACGAGCTTTGATAACTCAATAGAACTAACATTAGGATCAAAGCTAACACTAAGATACTGGTGTTAGCGATTAGTTTGTGTTTGATAAGCATAGAATTAAACCTTAACGTTTAAACAAAATATTTTATTAAAATGATGACAAACCGGTGCTTATCCTTAGCTTATGTTCCTTTATTATCCACTTCTCGTTTTGTCATATGACAATAAAATACAAGTGATAAATAATACCCTAGCTTTTCCATATATCTAGTATAGTCCTGTATCGGTAAGTACCAGATTTTTTTTAATTTATTTTAATTTAATGGTAAGTTTATTATTTATAATAAATTTCCTGGCGAGAAGAATTAACATTTAATACATGTTTTAATCGTTTATCGAGTTTCATCATTGGAAAATTATGGTAATATTTTTAGCACTATTTTATTTTAAGGTAATGAAGCAATCTATCTTCGGCAAATAACTAGTCAGTAAAATAGCCTGAACGGCGCCACAGCCTAAATGATGTAATACATCACGTTGGTCAACGGTTTCCCTCCGCTATAACGCATTTACCCAAGCCGTGTGAAAGGTTAAACATCGCGTTAATAATAGTAAGATCAAAATCATTACTCGCCACTTCAATCATAAAAATTGTTTTGCCATCTCTCGCTATAACCTTGTAGTTTAGAGAATAAGCTTCTAAGATTTCATCTAGTTTAATCCCACAGTAATAGTGTTATTTAAATAGCTCAGCCCTTAAATTCAAGTGATAATTATCACCTATATAATGGCTTTTATTTTATAGATAACACGATATACTAACTTCAATATTCCCTTCCACTAAAGAGCACGAATATGCAATATAACACCTCTGAATTATGTGACTTTTATGCCGACTTGATTGATGTTATTGATCCTATCTTTTGTAATTATGGCGGTCGAAGCTCATTTGCAGGACAGGTTGTTACCGTAAAGTGTTTTGAAAATTTAGGCTTAATTGCCGAGCTAGTCAAGATGAACGGCACGGGGAAGGTGCTAGTTATTGATGGTGGCGGCTCGACTCGTCGTGCCCTCATTGATGCGAGTATTGCTCAATGTGCGGCGAGCAATGGTTGGGAAGGTATTGTTTGCTATGGTAGTGTTCGTGATGTAGATGCCTTAGAGGATGTTGATATGGGTATTCAAGCTTTAGTGGCAATTCCTGTTGGCGCAAATGATGAAAGTATAGGTGAAACGGATATTGCCATTAACTTTGCCAGTGTTACCATTCTGCCTGATGATCATATATATGCTGATAACACCGGCATTATATTGTCTGCTGAAGCATTAGATATCGAATAATAACAAGGCTAGTAAATCGACGGCCTTGTCTCCGGCGGGATAGACTCGGGATGTTGTAAATACCAATTTTCTAACCAAATGCTAACCTCCTCCGGTACCATGCCAGAGTGAATAATCTCACCTTGAATCAACTCACCTCCCATAGCAATATAAGCTTTAGATGCTTCATGTCTGTCAATATGAGTACCCACGAGTGGAATTTTCATACTACGTGTTAAGGTAACTAACGCATTGGTGATTGCTTTATCAACTCGGTTATTACTATCATCAGTAAGTTGTTGGCAATTAATTTTTAATTGATGAATAGCCATTTTTCGCACATAACGTAGTGATTCATAACTACCAGAGAAATTAGCTATTGAGATATTGATATCTAATGATTTAAGTTGGTCTATGATGCCTTTAACCCGTTGACTGGCATTGAGCATAACTTGTTCGTTGAACTCAATCATCAAATACTTGCCCGCTATGCCATGCTCTTGTAACTGTTGCTCAATAAAATCAACTAAATCGACTTCAAATAAACTCTCACTGGCTAAACTAACAGAGATTTTCTGGTAAACACCAATGCCCTGTAATTCTTTAAGAGTGGTAAATGCTTGGATAAACATCTGCCTTGTTAAACAGTAGAGTTCGCCGCTTTGCTCGGCAATCTCGGCAAAGTCAGTGAGTTCTAGGGGCTTAGGCTGGTCATCTTCATACCAGTGAGCTTTCAACTGAAAACCAACAATCTTATAGTTATTGGCGTTAACTTGAGGCTGTAAATAGAACAATATTTTTTTATCTTGTATCGCTTGACGAACTGATTCCATCCTAGCTAATTGGTTTTGGGTATGCAAAATACTGCTATTATCAAAGTAACTAATCAATTGCTGTGACTTTATACCATAAAGTAATGCATCCCCCGCATGCGAAACAAGTTCCTCAACACTGTTGCCATGCTCACCAGATACAGCAATCCCGAAAGCCAGCTCAAAATTTAACGAGAAACTTTTAAAGCTCATCGCATTAGGGACAGCATCACTTAACTGCTGACATAACTCCTTAAGTAAACTTTGACTATCAAAGCGGCTCTCGGTTAAATTATAAACCACTAAAAACTGTAAACTTTGTAGTCGAGCAATACGCACCGGCTCAGGGCTATTACCGAAACTTAATAAGTGGCTATTTCCCTTTATTTTTTGTTGTAGGCAATAGGCAAGTTGAAGTAAGAGTATATCTGAATTGTGATAACCCAACAAACTATTAACTTGTTGAAAATTAATAGGATTAAATACAACAGCAGCATAACACTGTCCAGTTCCTGATTTAAAAGCGCATTCGAATTTTTTTAATGCTTGTTGTGCGCTAGGTAAGTTTGTGACCGGATCATGGGTATAACTAAAAAGCTCCTCAACACTGATAGATTCACTACCGGTATTACGGTTTTCAGAGCTAAATATTTTCTGAGTCAGTAACCAAGCTAAGGTAATAGCGATAATTATAGCGGTGACATAGCTTATTATTGCTATTAAACCTACAGGTAATTGCTCGTAATACAGTTGAGCAAAGAGTGCTGAAAGGGCAACTACAGCAATAAAAACTATAAATAAAAAGAAATGTTTTTCGTTAAAACGACTCATATTTAACCAAACCCCATCCTAGGCTATCTAATTAAAGCAAATCCTAGCCTAATTAAAATATAGACTTTTGTACAGATATACTCATTTATTTCGAGCTAATATTAAGAGATACAACTAGTTTTTTTATTTTTTGAAAGTATGGGAGTATTTTCACCATCCATGATTAATAGGGCATCGACGAGGAAAAGAAAGCCATTTAAATTGTCATTTGACCAATAGCGTTGCAATTGTTTATCACTAGTCACAATGAGCGCTACAAAGTTCTTATAAGCACTGCTATCTTGATTTTTAAAACACTTTTGGCTCATTGCCTTGAGTCTACCCTTCCCTCTTAAGCATTCTCTAAAGATCATACTGTAATTATTAATCAGTGGGGTTATCATCTGCGTATATTTAATCAGTTGCTCATCTTCATTTGCTTGTGCCTGCTTTTTTAATCGCGCTAATCTTGTTTTTGAAAAATCTTGACCCCGAACTGCAATTAAGGCCATTGAATCGACCAGTGCTTTATTCTCTTTACGTGTGTTTAAGTTTTCACGTCTCTGCATTATTAGCTGTCGTTGTAATTTTTCTGTTCGAAAGAAAAAGTAAATGCTGATGCCGACAAACACAGCAGTTATCACTAAAACAAAAAACATTAAGAGACCTTAGATTGATTAATTTGGGTTACGTTAACAGATTCAGCCATACGAGCCAAAAAGAGGTAAGGGTCAATATCTTTAAAGTCTGGCGCAGTTAATGAGTATTTTACTATTATTGAAAAGCTACCTAAATTAGCAAAGGCTCGGTTATTCAAATCCTGAACTAACTTATCAATTTTATTAGCCACCTCTTCAGGACTTTGGTGTTCAATAATGACCAGATACTCACCTTCAGTTAATAGACCGGTAATATCAAAGTCGGTTAATTGCTCATTAATCAAACTAGCGATTGTTTTAGTCACTTCACTAAGCGTCTTCTTGTTGAAACGAAAAGTCAGTTCCTGCCAGTTTTCAATAACAAGATAACCAACACTCAAAGGGTATTGAAATTTTCGAGCTTTATTAAAAGCTCTTTGATAGTCAAATTTAGTTTGCCTAGGGCCTAGGAGAACATGACTTGGCTTATGCAACTCTTCGTAGGCTGAACTTATTCTTTTTGCCCTTAACCTGATGATAACAGCCAGTAAAGTGATAACCAAAAGACAAACAAGCGCAGCCAAACTAATAATGAAGGTACGTTGTTTTTGATACTTTTTGATAAAACTACTCGATAACTCGCTGCTGCTTGCTAATTTCACCGCCAAATTTCGTGATGCAGCAATAGATTCAATACTTTGTTTTTTCCCTAAACTTAAATGGGATAAACCATGTATAAGCGCAGAAGCCTTCTTTTTAGCTTTAAGTTTTTCACGTAGGATTTTTACGTGTTTTGCACGCCAAAAATCGGCATTTTGATAGTCATTCTTAACTCGGTACATCTCAGCGACCATGCTATAGAAGCCAGTAAATTCTATAGCTATATCCTGACCATTCAAAAGTTGTAACACTTGCTTTAATAGGACATGACCTTCTGCTACCAATTGTTCGCCTAACGTTGCTTTAGCCAAGGCCACCATGCTTTCAATACTTTGAGTCTGCATATTGTTTTGCTGAAAAACGGTGACGGCTTGCTCTAGAGGGGCAATGGCCTGAAAATATTGCTGCTGGTTCAAAAGCACAATACCTGTGCCTTTGTTTGCATAAGCGGCACTAATAGGTGCCTTTTTATTCTCGGCATGCTTTTTAGACTCCCAAAAAGCATTATAGGCATCATCAAATTGTAGTAAGTAAAAATAGGCGTAACCCAGATATAAATAGGTTTGATCTAAATTGCCCTTTTCATCCATTTTATACCTTAATTTTAATATCTTTAATTGCATTGTCAGCGCTGTTTGATAATCACCTAAATGATGGAAGGATAGTGCTATGATGGTTAATAACTTGATATGTTCGGTCAATTCACTTTGATTCATACCTAACTCAATTTGCTGTAAGTCTTTTAAAGCCTGCTGATGCTCTCCCATCACTGCCAACGCAACACTTCGATAACTTAACAAAAGTAATTCATACTTAATTGGGAGGCTAAACTCACTATTTTTTAACGCTGATTGAGTTAAGGATATTAACTGTTGGTACTGCTTTCTCGCCAAGTACACTTCGGCCAATTTTAACAATAGCGACAAATTAACTATATTATCCCTACTTTTCAGCGACAAACCACTTTGCGAAAATTTAAACACTTGATTTATATCTCTGTTATTGCTCGCGACAGTAGCAGACAGAAGGTACATTTTAGCGATTATATCATTTGAATACAGCTGTCTATTTTCTAGAATTTTAGTTGATATCTGCTTCACTCTTTGAGCATCGAGCTTTTCATTATTTTCTTTGAGTAATTGCTGTACTTGATTAGTCAAAATAGCCAACTCTGATAGCGGCTGCGCTAAAACTTTAATCGCTCCAAATAACATAACAAGGTTAAGTGTAAAAATAATGAAAAAAAGTAAGGATTTACTCAACATAAATAGACCGTTAGTGATTGAAAAAAAGAATGGGGAATAACTCGATATTACCGAGAACTATTTTTACCCTATAAAGGCGAACAAAAATAGCTTTTTCTGTTTACATTTACTTAATTAATCCTATAATGATTTTGAGCTGTAAAGCTTGAAAAGGGCAAACCTAATGAAAGTTAGGGACGCAAAGTTACCGGTCTAATGGGAAACCTATGATAGCGGGACTGCCAAGTTTAGATATAGTGGGGGCTTATCTTGATGCGATAATTCGCTATCTTATCCTTCCGTTTTCTTTGCGTGCCCGTTCTCCTTTATTCCTTAAAAGATCACATTTCTTACTAAAATACACTTTAATCGGGATGACTCAATTAATGAAAACTGTAAGGTCACTTTATCTCCTTAAATTTATAGTAGAAAAAGTGATACCAATTTAATTAAATTATTGCTCAATTACGCTGGTTAAAATACGCCATGTCAGCGTACTCTCAATCCCAATAGCTAGCTATTGCTCAATCGTTCGCTTTGCCCTGAGTTATTTTTCCTATGCACAACAAGATCACCAAGTTAATGGAACTGGTATGAGTGAAAAACCTAATATTTCATGATGAAAATTTGGCCCTTCACTCAGATAAATAAAGTAATACCAATCGGACTAATTAATCCGTTTGGTATAATTAACGCAGTGACTTACTCGTTACTGTTTGTTCACTGATATATTTCATCACTACCTTTTCCATCATAGGTAATGGCATAGAGCCGTGTTTGAGTAATTGGTCATGAAAGTCTCTTAAATCAAAGTCTTTTCCTAACGTTTTTTCAGCTTCTTGACGTAAACGCTTAATCGTTAATTCGCCCATTTTGTAGGATAATGCTTGTCCTGGCCATGAGATATAACGATCTATTTCTGTCTGCACATTATGTAGTGATAAAGCAGTATTATCCGCTAAAAATGCCATTGCTTTTGCGCGACTCCATCCTTGAGTATGCATGCCAGTATCGACTACGAGTCGGCATGCTCGCCACATTTCATAAGTTAAACGGCCAAAATCATGATAAGGGTCTTCATACATGCCAGCTTCAATACCTAAATATTCTGAGTATAAACCCCAACCTTCACCAAATGCCGAAATGTAAGTTCGATTTCTAAACTTTGCGACGTCTTGCATTTCTTTTGCAAGAGATATTTGTAAATGATGCCCTGGCACAGCTTCATGAAGTGTTAGTGCGGTTAATACATAAAGTGGTCTTCTATCAAGTCTGTAGGTATTAACCCAATAATTGCCAGGTTGGTCATCACGAGATGAACCCGCATATCGACCCGTCGTGTACTTAGGCGCAATGTTAGCTGGCACAGCCATAACCCCATAAGGTGTTCTTGGTAGTGTTTTAAACAGAGCGGGAAGTTTAGCATCCATTTTCTTGGCAATAAATGACGCTTCTTTTAACAACTCAGTCGGTGTTGAGGCATAAAACTGTGGATCTGTACGTAAAAACTGCACAAAATCGCTGAAGCTGCCGTCAAAGTTAACTTGTTCAATAATGTCTTCCATTTCTGCACGTATCCGCTTGACCTCCACTAAGCCTTGCTGATGTACTTGCCCTGCTGTCATCGGTAGCGTGGTATAATGCACTAACCTATTTTGATAGTATTTATTACCATTAGGCAAAGAAGTGGCGGCAATATTATCACGGGCATTTGGCTGATATTCATTAACCATAAAATCATAATAAGCTTTATATGCAGGCATCACTTTAGCCGTTAAAATTTGCTTAGCTTGTCGTTGTAACTCTTTTTGCTGGCTTTGATTGATAAAAGCCGACATTTTAATAAATGGTTTATAGTAACCACTCTGCGTTACATCTTCTTTAATATAAGCCGCGATAGACTGCTCAAACCCTACAAGCACGATTTTAGGTTGGCTAATGCCGTGTTTAAGACCTTCTTTCATCCAGTGAGTCTGCTGTGAAAAGTAATTGGGTAGCGCAGCTAAGCGGGCTAAATAGTCTTGGTAATCAGCAAAAGTTTTAAAGTCAATTTTGCTGGAGATACCTGCAATCCAAACATGAAAGCCTGACTCTGCCGTCAATGGCATGTAATGCTCTTTATTAGTGTAGTTATCTAACTGATTTTTGAGGCTATAAGTGAGAACAGATAAATTAATTTGATTTTCTTGCGTTAACATTTCAGCATCTATTGCAATCAATTGCTGATATATGACTAAGCCTTGCTGGTATTTCTTTAATAAGCTAGCGGCTGATAAATCAGGTAATATCGCATTATTACCACCGACTTCAGGTTGATTGAAGGGGCTTGATTGTAAGTAAAAATCTTCATGGGCTTGAATGATTGTCGCTAATTGTTGATCTTCGCTTTGATCATCATTATTAATATTAACAGCATGGCTGGTATTCATGAGGCAAAGACTAACAGCCAAAAATACAAGGTAAGTAACTAAGGTCTTCATTGGGGTAACTCAAAAAAGGAAGGAGGCACGATAATAACGTGAAGTAAATTATCCTGCCTTAATTTTTTTGTGTCTTTATTGTTAACTTTTGGGTTAACACTACATTTTAAAGAAAAGTTCTCTATAAACTTTGAGCTCAGCAATAGACTCTTTTATATCGTCTAAGGCCAAATGTGCACCCGTTTTGACAACTGAATCAAGTACTTCGGGTTTCCAGCGTCTTGCCAATTCTTTAATAGTACTAACATCGAGGTTACGGTAATGAAAATGCTCTTCAAAGTCAGGCATATATTTATTAATAAAACGTCTATCTTGTCCGATGCTATTACCACACATAGGAGACTTACCTTTTGGCACCCACGCTTGAATAAAAGCTAAGCTTTGTTCGGTTGCTTGCGTTAAGCTTACCTTGCTATCACGACACCGCTGGGTAAGTCCTGACTTGCCATGATGCTCAATACACCACGGGTTCATATTATTTAATACGTCATCACTTTGATTGATAGCAAAAATTGGTCCTTGCGCTAACATATTTAAATGACTATCGGTGATAATGATAGCTATTTCTAAAATAACATCATCTGCTGGCTCTAACCCGGTCATTTCCAGAT
Source organism: Colwellia piezophila ATCC BAA-637 (assembly GCF_000378625.1). Lineage (GTDB taxonomy): Bacteria > Pseudomonadota > Gammaproteobacteria > Enterobacterales > Alteromonadaceae > Colwellia > Colwellia piezophila. Next base: position 62,936 of record NZ_KB905163.1, read on the forward strand.
CAAGCCAAATTAAATTACTGTCATTACCCACCATAAACTTCCCTTAAAAAAATGCACAAGCATTCGCATATAATTGTTAGTATAATACGTCAGAACTAAGTTGGATCAAATTAAATAGATGAATAAATCACATGTCTAAGGTAAAAAAACTGACCAAAGGTCAACAAAGGCGTATCAAAGCCAATCATGATAAAAAGCTTTCAGGCAAAAACACTAAAAATAAAGTGCAATGGCAAGATGATGATTTAGGTGCTCCCGAGCAAGGGGTCATTATTAGTCGCTTTGGGCAACATGCCGATGTAGAAGATGGTTCGGGTAAAGTCTTTCGCTGTAATTTACGCCGCTCCATTTCCTCCCTTGTCTGTGGTGACAAGGTACTATGGCGACAGGGCAAAGAAAGCCAGCACTCAATTACCGGAATTATTGAAGCTGTCCACGAGCGAGACTCAGTATTAAGTCGTCCCGATGTTTATGATGGCGTTAAACCTATCGCAGCAAATATCAGTCAAATTTTGATTGTTTCTTCGGTCTTACCTGTTTTTAATAGCGATATTATTGATCGGTACTTAGTCGCCGCTGAGCAGACCGGTATTACCCCAGTCATTGTACTCAATAAGACGGATTTATTAACAACCATCAGTAGCAATGAGCAAGCATCGATCGCTAAACAGCTCAAAATCTATCACGATATTGGTTATCACGTTCTCTATGCTAGTAGTACGACGCGCGATGGTATTGATGAACTTAAAGTACAATTGGCACAACATACCAGTATTTTTGTCGGTCAATCCGGCGTTGGAAAGTCAACGTTAGTTAATGCCCTTATGCCTGGCGTAGGAATATTAACAAAAGAAGTCTCTGAAAACTCCGGCCTAGGGCAACATACCACGACAGTAGCGCGTTTATACCACTTTGATGAAGGCGGTGACTTAATTGACTCCCCTGGCATTCGTGAATTCGGTCTATGGCATTTAACACCCGAGCAAGTATGCCATGGTTTTACCGAGTTCTCAGATTTCCTTGGTTTGTGTAAATTTCGAGATTGTAAACATCAAATAGACCCTGGTTGTGCCTTAATAGCCGCCGCAAAGGATAAAAAAATTAATCCTGCCCGCTTAGCTAGCTTTCAGCGTATCTTAGCTAGCCTCAATGATAATACATTAACCTCACGTTTTAACAATTAAGGAAAACGAGTGTCTTCAAACAATAATCTTAGCGATAAAATAAAAATCACCTTGCAATACATTATGCCTAAACATGCTATTTCACGTTTAGTTGGTAAGTTAGCCGCTGCAAAAATGGGCTGGTTAACCACTAAGCTTATTAGTCTATTTATTAATGCATATGGCATCAATATGGATGAAGCGAAACTAAAAAAGGCCAGTGACTTTGACACTTTTAATAATTTTTTTACTCGCGAATTAGAAGAAGGTGCTCGCCAAATCAATAATGATGAAAACACTATATGCTACCCAGTAGATGGTGCTATTAGTCAACAAGGTGATATTGTTGATGGGCAACTTATCCAAGCGAAAGGCTTTAATTATAGCCTAACCACGTTACTTGGTGGTGATGAAAAAACTGCAGCCCCTTTTCAAGGCGGAAAATTTTCTTGTATTTACCTTGCACCAAAAGATTATCACCGAATCCATATGCCAATGGCAGCAACATTACGTGAAATGATTTACATCCCCGGCGAACTATTTTCAGTTAACCCCCTTACCGCTGAAAATGTACCTGATCTTTTTGCTCGAAATGAGCGTGTCGTTGCCATTTTTGATACCGAATTCGGCGAACTAGCTATGATATTGGTTGGCGCTACGATTGTTGCTAGTATTGAAACAACCTGGGCAGGTACAATTACCCCCCCAGCAGGTAAAGCTATCTTCAGATGGCAATACCCACAAGGAGGTAGCGATGCGATTACCTTTGAGAAAGGGGATGAAATGGGCCGCTTCAAGTTAGGTTCAACGGTTGTCAGTGCTTTCGCCCCAAAAATGCTAAGTGAATTTGCCCAAGATGCAGGGCCTGGTACTGTCACTCGCCTTGGCGAGATCTATGCTTCCCTTAAAAAGTCATAAATGTGGACTGTAGTTCAGATAAAGCATCAAAAACCCATCATTGAATAAAAATGTTGCTCATTTAGTGTACTCAATATATGCTTAGACAAAATACGATTACATTCGTATCTTGTCTAATATGATAAAAAATATCAGCCAAAACTAACACTACCACATAAAGGATATATAAATGGCGCAGGATAATTCCGTTGTTAAGCCCACTGAAGCTGAGTTAACACTGCTTAATGTGCTTTGGAAAATGGGACCCGCTACGGTCAGGCAGGTTCATGATGTTGTTAGCATTACACAAAAAACTGGCTATACTACTGTTTTAAAAATATTACAGATCATGCATGAAAAATCGTTAGTCATTCGCGATGAAAGTAATCGAGCTCATGTTTATGCTACGGCTAATAGCCAAACACAAACACAATCGTCACTTATTAAAGACTTAATTAGTAAAGCATTTGGCGGTTCAACATCAAAATTGGTTATGCGCGCTATTGATGATTCAACCAGTGCTCAAGAAATTAGTGATATACGTCAACTATTAAACTCATTAGAAAAGTAGCTAGACCCAAATTTAACTATGTTTGAACAATTATTTAATAGCCCTTTATTATATAGCTTATCGTTAACCTTATTGCACTTTTTGTGGCAAGGTCTACTCGTTGCGCTTACCTTAAAGTCAGCCTTATTTATTATTGACACAAACAAGCCTAAATTACGTTACGCATTAGCAACTATTGCTATGCTTGCTAATGCGGTACTGGCGATACTTACCTTCGTTATGGTTTATCCTGACACAAGTGCAAGTCTTAATAGCAACCTCAGCCCGATTCCATTAACGAATTTAGTTAATGAGCTTACTCAGCAAAACACCTTGTATAGCTATCAAGAATTACTGCCGTCTATTTTAGCTTATTCATTACCTTATCTTGCCATACTTTGGCTCGCGACCATCACGATGCTCGCCGGTAAACTTTTGATTGAGGTACGTAATGTTAATAACTTACCTGTGCATTCAAGTATTACTCCCCCTTCAGCTTTATTAGCTCGCTTTGATGAATTAGCCAAACAAATTAGCTTAGCGAAAACACCCCAATTACTCATTTCATTAAAAGCCGAAGTTCCTATGGCTATTGGTTGGTTAAAACCGGTAGTTTTATTGCCGGCTAGCATGGTGACTGGATTAGCCCCTGCGCAACTTGAAATGCTAATTTTACATGAGCTTGCTCATATTCGTCGTCACGATTATTTAGTTAATTTTTTACAGACTCTGATAGAGCTACTCTTTTTCTTCCATCCGAGTGTGCACTGGGTTGGTAAGCAAATGCGTAATGAACGGGAGTATTGTAGTGATGATATCGCGGTACAGCAATGCGGCGATGCTATTGCTTATGCACATACCTTAACTGATACCGCTTCGTTATGTTCGAAGCGTCACCTACATACGATACCAGCCATGGCAATGGCAGCATCTGGTGGTGATTTAAAAGCACGAGTACTGCGTTTAGTTGATCATCATTGCGCACCAAGTAACCTCACCAGTAAATGGCTAGCGGCTATCAGCCTGCTGCTAGCGTTAACATTACTCAGTATCAATCAATTACTAACCTTGCCTTTCGCCCATCAATTGAATAATCAATTCCCGTGGCAACAAAACAGTTCATTTGCCAATAATATCGTTCATTCGAGACTAGCAATAAGCGATCCTAAATTAGGCCAACGAGATAATATCCAACCTCGTCTATCGAAGGACTCTATCGCTCAACAACTACTGATGAGTAAAAAAACGTCTACTCAGGCTTCATTGAGTGAAGTTGTGATTATCAATGGCGATACCAATGCAACAATAAATAATGAGTTATCAATAATCCCCGCCATTAATGATAAATTGCAAATCGACAACGCTAACTCTTCCTCTAAACCTGCTCTAGCACTTTCCTCAACCAAGATAAAAGTCGAAAAAATTACTCCTATCGACACGGTCAACGCTACGTTTGTAGATTATAAAAAAACATTGGCTAAGCAAAGTCTCAGCGCTAGTTCAGCTAAAGCTCAACTTAAAGTTAACCCGGCTAAAAATAATATCGAAGTAGAGTTTATCTCTAAGAGTATTGCACTGAATAATATTGAACAAGAATCTAGCCGTATACCATCACTAACTAATGCATCGGATCGGTTGCGGGCAGAAAATAAAGTCTTTAAAAAGACTAAAGCCGAGAAAGCTATTCAATTGAGAGTATCTCCTACGGCATTAGACACGTTAAAAGCAGCAAACCAGTTTATCCCCGTCAATTTTAACGATAGCTTTGATAAGAAAAACATTGCCTATACGCCGATTTCATATCGCCACGAAATCAGCCAATTAGCAATACAAAATGATTTATATCAAACATCATATAGATTACCCCCTACCAATACCCAAGCCACTAACACCAGTAAAATAACGTTTACTAAGCAAGCTATTCATAAGCCGGTAATGACGCACGCAGCGAAATTACTTAACTCCATTAGCCCTATTTATCCCAGTGTAGCGAAGCGTCGTGGCATTGAGATGGAAGTACAAGTAAACTTTACCATTGACCGAAATGGCCGAGTGAAAGATATTCAATTTGGCCATAAGAATAAACTTATCTATTTCAAATCGGCGATAAGAACAGCTATTCGAAAATGGCGCTTTAGCCCGGCAACAAAGGGCGGAGAAAAGGTTAAAAGTAAGATGAGTAAGATATTCTCGTTTAGCCTACACGCTTAAAGGTTTAGCTTTAGTTTTCAATTACCCTCATGCTAGTTCGATATTTTCTTATATAATGAAAGTTATTCATTATGGTTGCTTATTTTTAGAGACTTACTCGTGCGTAAACTTCATATTTCGACCCTTGACCAAGACTCGACCAATAATTTGTCAGCCCCGATGACGGTATTTTGGCAACAAGGTCTTTTTGCTTCGTTTACCGGTATTGCAGGAATAAATATTCATTATGCATTATTCATACACCCTGATGATACCACGCCTTCATTAGTGCTTGTCCCCGGGCGAAGTGAAAGTTATTTGAAGTACCAAGAGCTCGCCTTTGATTTATACCAAAAAGGCTTCAATATTTTTATTATCGATCATCGGGGTCAAGGTTTATCCGAGCGATTAATTGCAAATAAACATAAGGGTTATGTTGTTAAATTCCAGCACTACATTGATGATTTAAAATATTTCATTGATCATATTGTTGCGAAAAATAGCACCAGTAAACCGTACATACTAGCCCACTCTATGGGCGGCGCGATAGCAACTCGGTTTATGCAAGACTCACCTGACTCGGTAAGAGCAGCAGTAATAGCATCGCCTATGCTAGGTTTTAATTCAGGCAGTATTCCCAGCCCTATTGCGACAGGGTTAATAAAAATTAAGTTAACACTAAACAGAATGTTCAGTGTCCATCCTTGGTATTTTATCGGACAGCAAGGTTTCTCTACCGTCTCCTTTAGCAAGAATAAGTTAACTCACTCAGCACCGCGTTATCAAAATTTTAGCGACTTATACCAACAAAATAAGAGCATACAACTCGGCGGTGTTACTTGTCATTGGCTTGCTCAAAGCATTGGTGCACAAAAAGAAATATTTGCCAAAATAAACCAGCTAAAGACACCTATATTAGTACTCCAAGCAGGAAAAGATACCGTCGTTTGCCAACAGGCACAAAATAAATTTTGTCAGCAATTACACGCACTACAACCACAATCTTGCCCTGATGGTGTCCCCATAAGGTTTGATGATGCCTATCATGAATTATTTTTTGAGATTGATGACTATAGAGACATTGCAATACAACGAAGTCTTGCTTGGTTTAAACAACATAGCTAAACCCTTAACGTTACTGCCCTAATAATTAAGCTTCATATCGAGACTGCACACCTTGCACCACTGAACTAGGATCATGATGAATAAAGACTTCACATGGAGCGAGCGCTTGACACATCTCAAACTCAATTTCATCGCCTATGCTATGCGCTTCTAATAGCGATAAATCATCACTCAATTCTAAATGAAATTGTATAAATCGCTTTGCTCCTGACTGGCGAGTGCGTAACTCATGCATACCTTTTGCTTTGCCATGAGTTAGCACAATATTTTTAATCTTAGCTAATTCATCATCACTTAACTCGCTATCCATTAACTGAGAGACACTTTGCACCATAATTTGACCGGCACCGAAAACTAAGTACAGGGCAACTAATATAGTAAATACGCCATCCGCGTGTAGCCAAATACCTTGGCTCAAAATGATTGCGGCTAAAACGCCTAAATTCAAAAAGAGATCAGATTGGTAATGTAATGCATCACCACTAATAATAATGGATCCGGTGCGCTTTATCACATAACGCTGGAAAACGACAAGCACCAGGGTTAACGCTATTGATATGAGTGTTACCCAAATAGCAATTTCTCCCTGAACTATCGGCTGTGGATTAAGTAGCCGAGAAACACCACTAAAAATAAGTAATATTGCTGAGCCCAGTACAAAGGAAGCTTGTACTAAACCCGCTAAACTTTCAGCTTTACCGTGACCAAAACTATGCTCTTTATCCGCCGGTGCTAGGGCAAAGCGTAAAATAACAATACTCATTATCGAGGCGAATAAATCTAAGATTGAGTCTGTGGTAGAGGCCAACATGGCACTAGAGTCAGTTGCTAGCCAAGCATAGAGTTTTATTACCACTAAAACCAATGCCGTTGAAGTTGAAGAAATAGCGGCTAACCGCACCCAGAATGCATATTCATCGGCAGAAGTAGAACTTGTCGCCATTACGAATCCTTAAAGAAAAATTAAAAACTGAAAACTGAAAGTCATTATTAGTTATAATAACAAAAATTTTATCACATGATGATCGTTATGCTAGATGTTGTTCTTTTTCAACCACAGATCCCGCCAAATACCGGCAATATAATTCGTTTATGCGCAAACTCAGGCTTTCGTTTGCATTTAATTGAACCGTTAGGGTTTGATTTAGATGACAAAAAACTACGCCGTGCAGGCTTAGATTACCATGAATTTGCCGCTATAAATCGCCATAGTAACTTTGCTGCTTTCATGGATAAAGAACAGCCAAAACGCGTGTTAGCTATCACGACAAAAACTAATAATTTTTATGGTGATATAAGCTTTACTGAAGGCGATTATTTATTGTTTGGTTCAGAAACCTCGGGCTTACCTGAAGAAGTGCGCGCACAAATTCCAGATGAAAATAAAATCAGAATTCCGATGTTAAAAGAAAGTAGAAGCATGAATCTCTCAAATGCTGCAGCGGTAATCGTTTACGATGCTTGGCGTCAACTAGGTTTTCCTAACGCGGTATAATCCGTATATATATAGATAATACAGACAATAAAAAGGGTAAAGCAGTGTTTGACTGATTTACCCTTTTTTTCCCTCACATTATTCTGAATCAAAAAATGTGATTACTCAAATTTCTTATCACGAGAGAGCAGATCAGCCGCAGCTGCCCTGGCATCTTTTCCGCGATAAAGTACTTGATAAACTTGTTCGACAATGGGCATTTCAACACCATGGCGCTGAGCAAGCATATAGACTTCTTTAGTGTTCCTATAACCTTCCACGACTTGAGCAATATCAGTAATCGCTTGTTTAACTTCACTACCTTGACCTAATGCTAAACCAAAGCGGCGATTACGAGATTGATTATCAGTACATGTTAGCACCAGATCACCTAAACCTGCCATGCCCATAAATGTTGCAGGCTCAGCATTCAATGCTAAACCTAAACGGGTCATTTCAGCTAAACCACGGGTAATTAAAGCTGTACGTGCATTAGCGCCAAAGCCAATACCATCCGATATACCTGCAGCAATAGCGATAACATTTTTCACCGCGCCACCCAATTGCACGCCAATAAAGTCTTTATTAGAGTAGACTCTAAATAGTTTCTCACAATGCAGTAAGTCAGATAGTTCAGCGACAAACTCATCATCAACAGAAGACAATGAGATTGCGGTAGGTAAGCCTGAAGCCATTTCCTTAGCAAAAGTGGGCCCTGATAAAACGGCTAAAGATACCTTGTCACCTAGTATTTTAGAGGCGACTGTATGTAATAGATCGCCCGCATCAGGATCTAAGCCCTTGGTTGCCCAAGCAATTTTTGCTTTTTTTGTTAACATTGGCTTAATTTTCTTAAGCATATCCCCAAAGGCATGGCTCGGGACGACAACTAATATGTTATCGCTCGCTTGCACGGCCGTTGTTAAATCAGCTTCAAGCACTAGATTTTTAGGAAAAGGACATCCACTCAGGTATTTAGCATTTTCATTATCTTGCACCATTGCTGAAACTTGAACAGCATCACGCCCCCACAGCAACGTTTTATGACCATTTCTGGCTAAACAAATTGCTAAGGCCGTGCCGTAAGAGCCAGCACCCAGTACCGTGATTTTTGCAGCGACTGTCATGTATAACCTTATTTATAAGCTAATTGATGGATGCAAATTACTAATGTGTTTCAGTGCTCTGTGGTGCATTTTCTTGCGCTGCACGTTGTTGAACATAAGAGGCATATAAGCCTTCAAAGTTAACCGGCGTTAAATTAAATTGTGGGAATGAACCACGGTTTACTAAACTTGCTACTGTTTCACGAGCATACGGGAACAATGTCGTTGGGCAGAAGGCGCCGATAGTATGTGCTATCTGTGCTTCAGGTAAGTTACCAATAGTGAAGATACCTGCTTGTTGTACTTCAGCTAAAAAGGCGGTTTTACCTTCAACTGTGGCAGTAACCGTTACCGATAAAATAACTTCATAGGTATTATCGGCTAGTTTAGTTGAACGAGTATCAAGATCTAATTTAATTTCAGGTTTCCAATCTAACTGAAATACTTCAGGAGAATTAGGTGTTTCAAAAGAAACATCTTTGGTGTAAATACGTTGAATAGCAAATTCCGGCGATTGTTGTGGTGCTGCTTCATTGTTTGCTACTTGATTTTCTTCAGCCATGAGGGGCTCCTGTTATTATAATTATTTTATTTAATGGAAGGTAAGGTTAGCTTGCATCTAATAACACATCTAACTGATTATTCATTTCTAAGGCTACTAACTGATCACAGCCACCAACATGAACATCATTAATAAAGATTTGTGGCACGGTATAACCACCGTTACTGCGTTCGATCATAGTGCTACGTATTGCCATATCACCATCGATCTTAATTTCATTGTATGCAACCGACTTATTTTTCAGTAAGCCAAGCGCATGAGTACAATAAGGGCAGTATGCTTTAGTATAAATATCAATTTTTGCCATTTTAATTCTCTGTCATTAATTCTCTGTCATTACTCAATGACATCGGTTAGTGATTTAAACGGGTAATTAACTACTTAGCGACAGGTAAGCCTGCGCTAGTCCAGCTATTCATACCACCTTTAAGTACGCTAACACGAGTAAAACCTTCTTTATGTATTTTACTTGCAACTTGTACAGCACTCATTCCTGCCGCACATACTACAATGATGGGTTTATCTTTGTATTTTTCAAGACTAGTGAAACCCTTTTCAGTGATTTTTTCATTGGATAAATTAATAGCATCAAGAATATGACCTGCTTTAAACTCTTTTTCCTTACGAATATCAAGGGCAACGCCTTCTTCTCTATTCATTAAAAAAGTTAAATCTTGTGTACTAATTTGTTTAATTGGCGACATTTTCATTTTAATTGTCGTGACAATAATCATTACCACTAAGGCAACCCAAACCGCGCTCAACATGCCATTATCGCCAGCAAAAGTAATCAATTGTTCCATAAATAAAGACCATTTTTATCAAATTTAGAATCGGCATATTATACGCAAACCTCTTAGAATTGCGAGCATATCCGACAAGGTAAAACTCGGTAAGTCTCCTTGGAACATTTCAATGCTAAATCCTTAGTGAATAACACAATCCTAGGGTGTACAATACCGGCTATATACCCAAGCTACACTAATTTTTAACGAGGAATATAATGGCGAATAAAAAATCAACGGTACTGATGATTCTAGATGGTTGGGGCTATAGAGAAGAGACTAGTTCCAATGCAATTCATCAAGCAAACACTCCGGTATTAGATGATTTAAAAGCCAACTACCCAAATATGCTAATTGATACTTCTGGCATGGCCGTTGGCTTACCTGAAGGGCAAATGGGTAATTCTGAAGTAGGTCATGTCAATTTAGGTGCTGGCCGAGTAGTTTATCAAGATTTCACCCGCATCACTAAATCAATCAGTGATGGTGATTTCGTAAATAACCCGACACTATGTCAAGCCGTTGATAATGCTGTCGCCAGTAATAACGCCGTACATATTTTTGGTTTGCTGTCTCCCGGTGGCGTTCATAGCCATGAAGATCATATTTTCGCTATGATGGAACTCGCTAAAAATCGTGGTGCAAAAAAGGTTTATTTACATGCATTTTTAGATGGTAGGGATACCCCACCACGCAGTGCTCAAACGTCTTTAGAAAAAGCCCAACAAAAATTCTCTGAGTTGTTTTCAGACAGTGCAACAGGCGAAGGGCAAATAGCGTCAGTGATTGGCCGTTATTATGCGATGGATAGAGATCAGCGCTGGGATCGTGTCGAAGCCGCTTACAACTTGATGGTTAGTGGTAAAGGTTTACATCAATACTCTAACGCATTAGATGCTCTTTCTGCTGCTTACCAACGAGATGAGAATGATGAGTTTGTTGGCGCTAGCGCGATCACAACTCCCTCAGGCGAATCTATCAAGGTCCTTGATGGTGATGCGTTAATTTTTATGAACTTTCGAGCTGACCGAGCGCGCCAATTTACTCGTTGCTTTACAGAAGGGAATTTTTCCGACTTTGAACGAAAATACATTCCGGCAATCAGCGACTTTGTGATGTTAACCCAATATGCGGCTAGCATTGACGCGCCATCAGCGTTCGCGCCTGCCACGCTTGATAATGTCATGGGTGAGTGGTTAGCAAAACATAATAAAACGCAATTACGTATTTCGGAAACAGAGAAGTATGCCCATGTCACCTTTTTCTTTAGCGGTGGTAAGGAAGATACCTTTACTGGTGAAGAGCGTATTTTAGTTCCGTCACCTGACGTGGCAACCTACGACTTACAGCCAGAAATGAACTCCACGCTACTGACCGACAAATTGGTTGGCGCCATTGAAAGTGGTAAATATGACTTCATCGTTTGTAATTACCCAAATGGTGATATGGTCGGCCACACGGGTAATTTTGATGCGGCGGTGAAAGCCTGTGAAGCGGTAGACATTTGTGTAGGCCGAGTTGTAGATGCATTGCAAAAAAGTGGCGGCGAGTGTTTCATTACAGCGGATCATGGCAATGCCGAACAAATGCAAGATAATGTTACGGGTCAGGCACATACCGCCCACACGTGTGAGCCAGTGCCGTTAATTTATGTTGGCCGAAAGGCATCGCCAGCAGCCTCTGGTACGCTAAGTGATATTTCGCCTAGCCTATTACATCTAATGGGGATGGAGCAACCAGAAGAGATGACTGGCTCAATTTTAATGACTTTAGCTAAATAAACTAAAATAGCCGCGCTCACATAGCTAAACTAAATAAGCCAAGTCATATTAAATCAATAAAGCATAGGGTTAGGTGATATATTGGCTTTTGATTTAGATCATCATCGACTATGGGATTGTTTATCCACACTTATTTAGCAAGTAAACTCATTCAACAGATTGTCACAACAAGCTTATTATTAAGCTTGTTGTTCACTTCTCCCCTGCAAGCAGCTAAATCAACGGGTAATGAAAGCGCGCAAAAACAAAACCGTGCCAAACTCAATGACGTACAAAAAGCCATTGCCAAGCAAGAGTCAAATATTTTTGATACCAATAAGCAACGCAGCAATTTAGAGCAAGAATTAAAAAGTAATGACTTGGCCATTGCCAAAGTCACAAAAGCCATCAATAAAATTGAAGGCAACCTTACACTTACCGAAAAAAAAATCACCAAATTAACCAAAGAAAAAAAACAGCTTACCCTTGCCAAACAAAAACAGGAACGTTTATTAGCGCAGCAACTCAGATCCGCTTACACGACCGGGCAACATGATTTTTTAAAATTACTGTTAAACCAAGACCAAAGTGAAAAAATACAACGAACCATTAGCTACTATCAATATTTAAACCAAGCAAGAACAAAAGAAATAGATAAATTCCAAACGACCATTGCTAAACTTTTACAAGTAAGTACCGAGCATCAAGAACAAATTGAGCATTTACAGCAACTAAAAAAAGATCAACTACAACAAGATAGCCAATTGCGGTTGAGTAAATCACAACGAAGTAAAACCTTAGCTAAATTAAGCCGCAAGTTACTTTCTAGCCAGCAGCAATTGAACAAGCTTAAAGGCGAAGAAAACAACTTAAACCAAGCCTTAAGTAAATTAGCCGCCATCCTGCAAGCAGAAATAGATTTAACCGGCTTAAGTAAGTTGAAACGTAAATTATCCTGGCCGGTTAAAGGACGTATGGCCCATAAATTTGGTACTCGTAAACAGGGTTATTTAAAGTGGAAAGGTGTCTTGATTACGGCACCTATTAGCCGACAAGTGCAAACTATTCATAATGGAAAGGTGTTATTTTCTGATTGGTTAAAAGGCTATGGCTTATTAACGGTGATTGATCATGGCAATGGTTATATGAGCCTGTATGCTCACAATCAAACCTTACTCAAGTCCGTAGGTGATCGGGTAGAAACAGGTGAACCAATCGCTTTAGTCGGTCAAAGTGGCGGTTTAGAGCAATCAGGAGTATATTTTGAAATCCGCCATCGAGGTAAAGCTCTTAACCCTAGCCTTTGGTGTCGATAACAATACCAATTTGATTAAATTTCTTCCCAACTCAGAGCTCTGCTCAATGTTCAATAACAAGGAAAATTTGTTTCGGTTTAGTCATTCTAAATCAAATAAATTTAACGATGTTAGTGGGCATCGAGCAAGCTCCCAGAGGGCGAGTACCTAATAAAAGGCAAAGGCTTACATGCTGCGTTATTGATTTTGACAAGGACGCTGCATGGATGCAGCTTAATAGAGAATGCAGACGGTACAGGAAGTACCTTATTAGATAATGCAGGAGCATATTATCCTGAGCATATTCTCCTGAATAACCATTCTCTTCAATCAATGCCTTGCCTCTAAGCCTTTTAATTCTCGCTGAATGGGAAAGAACTTGATCAACTTGGTATAGCTACCACCCCCCTTAGCCTAATTGACAGGCAACGAGCCTAAAGAAAATCACCGTGAGAGTAGTATTATTTATTTGCGCTATTTATTTGTGTTATTTATTTGTGTTATTTAGTTAAAACATTGTATTTTTTAATTTGATTGCTGCTAATGTTTATGATTCTAATAATTAAAAAGATATATATTCCCCAGTGAAAAATATTCTCCTAAAAATAAGTGTGACTCTTCTCGCGACATTATTACTTAACCCTACGCTATTTGGCTTTAAAGCACAGGCTAAATCCATCCGCGTTGCCATCGTTATTGATGATATGGGTTACCGTTATACTGATAAAAATGCCTTAAACTTACCGGGTGAAATCACCTATGCTTTTTTACCTCACACCACCTATGGTAAAAAACTTGCTGTGCAAGCCAATAGTGATAATCACGATGTGCTAATTCATATTCCAATGGAATCTGAAAATAGAAAAAAATTAGGCCCTGGTGCATTAACAAGTGACATGAATGAGCAAGCATTTAATCAAAGTTTAGCGAACTCTTTGGCTGAGATTCCCTTCGCCATTGGCATAAATAATCATATGGGTAGTTATCTAACGCAACTTTATCAGCCAATGACTTGGACCATGACCTTTTTAAAACAACATCAGTTGCTCTTTTTAGACAGTAAAACCAGTGCACTGTCAAAAGCGAAACAAGCGGCTATGGATGTCGGTGTGCCGGTGAAATCAAGGCATATTTTTTTAGATAATGAATTAAGCGAAGAATATATTAGTCAACAATTTAAGCAGCTGATCGCTATTGCCAAAAAGAAGCAAGTAGCCATTGCCATTGCCCACCCTCACCCTAAAACAGTATCGATATTAAATAAACTGATCCCGACATTAAAACTACATGATATTGAACTGGTGCCTTTATCACAATTATATCAAGACCCCAGTGCCGACGATGTCATGACGGTAGTCACTAACTAGGGTCTGTTGATCTTTCAGGGTTAAAATTTATTCAATTTAAAACGGGCTTAATCGCGGCGCGAGCTTTGTATCATAGTTATTCTATTAAATAAGCGAGCAACAAGGAGTAAGTTCGTTTTAAATGAACCCAAAGGGCAGCACTTGTTTGAAATTTATACGACGTTATCGCATGTTCATGTAGCCAGCTACACTTCACATGCTCTGCCTTGCCTAAATATCAAACATGTTGCTGTAAAAGTAATCTCGAAAGATCAACAGACCCTAGCATCAGAAGAAATAATTATAACTTAATGTTATTTTCTCGCAGCACTTGATGTAAGTATTTCACCGGAATCGCATAGGTAATGCCACTTGGGTTGCTAATAACAGCCTCTTTCGTCGCTTGTACGAAAACTTTATTGATAATACCCACCACCTTTCCTGTTTTCACATCATACATAGCACTGCCACTATTACCTGGATAAGCGGTAGCATCTAGCTGGTAGACTAAATAAGGATTACGCATACGTTTGAGCATTTTTAAATTAATTTGCTCGGCTGACACGGCAGGGATAACCGTAGGGGTAACACTGGCAATAATGCCTTGATGAGTGACTGGATATAAGCCTAAAACGCCACCAATAGGAAAACCGGTAAAAGCAATACTACTGCCGTCGGCATAAAAATCATTATCTGCTAATGTCATTGCCGGTAACGCAGGCGCCGATATTTTTAAAATCGCTAAGTCGTATAAACTCGAAGTGGCGATAATTTCCGCTTCCCTTACTTTTGCATTTCTGCCTGAGCCAATAAATACTGCCATTTTTTGTAAAAGGCTTTCATCTAATAGCGTCGGCAAGACATGATTGTTAGTGACTATATAGCGACCATCACCAATGACAAAGCCTGTTCCCCGTAAGATGTTTTGAGGCCTGCTTGTCGGTGTATGTACGCCAATCCCGACAACTGACAACTTAACCTTGGCAACCACCTCGACAAAATTAGCCTGAGCGTTACCAATAGAAAAGACAAAAACAAAGCAAGAAATGTATATATATCGGCCCATAATTTTCCCTAAATAATTTTAGCGGCATTGGCTATTGCTGATAAAGATTAGCTTAAAAAATGCGACATATAAAACCCTGACTTAGAGCGGTTGAATAATATTTTCGCAAAATCGCTAACATTGTTCATAATTAGGGCTAACGTTTATAAACAATATCATCATAGACGAGCTATATTTTCCCGTTAAGGGGGTTAAATGAATAACACTATTGTACCTATATTTGCCGGTGGTGGTACTAGACTACCGGCTCACTTAGGTGTGTTAAAAGCACTTGAATTACTCGAAATTAAGTTTGACCATTTAGTCGGGGTATCAGGTGGAAGTATTATTGCCAGTTTCTATGCCGCGGGATTAACCTTAAGTGAAATTAAAACCATTGCTT
This sequence comes from Colwellia piezophila ATCC BAA-637, assembly GCF_000378625.1. GTDB lineage: Bacteria > Pseudomonadota > Gammaproteobacteria > Enterobacterales > Alteromonadaceae > Colwellia > Colwellia piezophila. The sequence goes on from NZ_KB905163.1 coordinate 78,637, forward strand.
TAAAAACTAATTACAATGATTTTCGTGGTTTCTCACTGTTCAAGCTCATTCGGCAGGGAGGATTAAGTTCGGGTGATGCCTTTGAGCGTTGGGTGGACAATCATTTACAAGGTAAAACTTTCGCTCAGTTAGATAAAAACCTACATATTGTCGCTACCGATGTCACTAATGGCAAACCTGTCATCTTCGATGCTGAATTAACCCCTGATATGAAAGTATCACTCGCCGTACGGTTTTCCATGTCTATCCCCTTGGTTTTTAGCTTTAAGTCCTTTGGTAAACGAATTATGGTCGATGGCAGTATTTTATCTGAAGATGCATTGCATAGAGATTGGGATCATAAAGGTACACCCGTACTCTGTTTTCGTTTACGCGGTGAACATGAATATGATCAACTAGATGTTAATGGTTTATTCCCTATATTTAACTATGTAACCTTGCTTATTCGTACTTTTATGACCACTATTTCTCGTGAATATATTAACGAAAATTTTTGGCACAACACCATAGTAATTAATATTGGCGAGTACTCAGCAATTGACTTTAAGATGACCAAAGAGCAAAAGCACCAGCTTTATAAAATAGGCTTTAAAACAGCAATGGAAGTTATTCCGATGAAAGTTAATATGACCACTCATGAGATAGCTCATTAAATGGTTGATAAGATTATTCATAAAATAAAAGGATGATAAATGATCTCCTTTGTTCATGAGCTCATTAGCCATAGTGCCCAAAGGTCTGCTGACAAAATAGCCCTGCAAATACAAAGTAGCCAAATCAGTTATTCACAACTTAACAATCTGATTAATGTGGTAGCGCAAGGATTTTTATCCCAAGGAATTACCCAAGGTGATAGGGTTGGTATTTACTTAGCTAAAAACCCTGAAAATGTGCAAAGCCTGTTCGCTTGCTCCATAGTAGGTGCTGTCTTTGTACCCATAAACCCAGTATTAAAAACTCGCCAAGTACAGTACATAGCCAATAATTGCCAAATAAAATTACTCATCACCAATCATGCACGGTTCAAAGCACTAGCCCCTTTAATCGAGCAATTTACCACATTGTTTACCATTATAGTTATTGATGCTAATGAGCATGAATTAGCACAATCTCCGAGTACTCCAGGGGTAACTATTTTGAGTTGGCAAGCGTTTATTAGCCATAGTCCCCATACATTAAAATATAGTCAAAGTTCAAGTAATCCAAGTAGTTTAGCCGGGATTTTATATACCTCAGGTAGTACCGGACAGCCAAAAGGTATTATGCTTAGCCACCAAAATATTATTTTAGGGGCACTGTCCGTTAGTGAGTATTTACAGCTTACGGAGCATGATAATATTCTGGCGCTATTGCCGCTAAGTTTTGACTATGGTTTAAATCAATTAACCAGTTGCTTTTTTGTCGGTGCTACCTGCGTATTACTTGATTACCTCTTAGCCAATGATGTTGTCAAAGCGATATCCAAATACCAGATAACTGGCTTAGCCGCTGTACCAACACTTTGGCAGCAATTGACCAAAGCAACCTGGCCGAGGAACTCCGCTTGCTCGGTGCGATATTTCACCAATTCTGGTGGTGAGCTACCTTTGGCAACTTTAGCGATATTAAGAAAAACGATGCCACAAGCAAAACCTTACCTTATGTATGGCTTAACTGAAGCTTTTCGCTCTAGTTTTTTATCACCCGATGAAATAGACAACAAACCAAATTCGATCGGTAAAGCAATCCCCCATGCTGAAATTTTGGTATTACGTGAAGATGGTAGTGAATGTGACAATGATGAAGTAGGTGAATTAGTTCATATTGGCCCATTGGTCACTTTAGGCTACTGGAAAAATGAACCAGCAACTGCAGCACGATTTAAAGAAACGCCAGCCCAAGCTCAAAACACTCAAAATATTGCCCTAGCCGTCTTTTCAGGTGATTATGTTAAACGTGATGCTGACGGCTTCCTCTTTTTTGTCTCAAGAAAAGATGCCATGATAAAAACATCTGGCTACCGTGTTAGTCCAACAGAATTAGAATCAGTTCTCTTACAACTACCACAAATAGAGGAAGCGGCGGTTATCCCCTACCCCTCGGTAAAGCTGGGCCAATCGATTACCGCATTCATTGTCAGAGCAAGTGATAATCACCCGCTTTCAACGGCAGAGGTCTTCAAACACTGCCAACTCAACGTGCCTAACTACATGGTGCCAAAAGAAATAATTTTCTTAACTGAGCTACCTATTAATGCCAATGGCAAAATAGACTCGACACAATTAAAAAGACGATATAGCGAAAACAATCGACCTCAGATAATTAATAACAATTAACGATACGGGTAACCCTATGAATCAAGCGCCGAGCATACTGCCGACATCACTCAAAGATTTCGGTGTTAATTGTCACGAAATTAAGGTGGGAGGTATGCCCATAAGCCAGATTGAAAAGCTCGTTGGTAGTACTCCATATTACGCTTATGATCGTCAACTTATCATTAACCGAGTTGCACAATTAACAAAAGCGCTACCAAAGCAGATAGCGATACATTATGCCGTTAAAGCAAACCCTTATCCCAGCCTAGTGCAATTAATGGCAAACCAAGTATCAGGCTTTGATGTTGCTTCAAAAAAAGAAATGCTCTTAGCCATGCAAACCGGTATGCCGGTCAATAAAATTAGCTTTACCGGGCCAGGGAAAACGACTGAAGATATCGGTGCAGCAATTGTTGCGGGAGTCACTTTACATGTTGAATCCGCAGGTGAAATATCTAAGATTGAACGTGTAGCCAAGCAGCTAAAGGTTAAAGCAAACATTGCCATTAGAGTTAATCCTCAATTTGAACTAAAGTCTTCTGGTATGAAAATGTCTGGCGGCGCGAAACCTTTTGGTATCGATGAGGAGCAAGTCCCCAAAATACTAAAAACCCTTCCTTTAGCGCAAGTTAACTTGCGGGGTTTCCATATATTCACTGGCTCACAAAACCTCAATGCTGATGCTATCACCTGTGCACAGCAGCAAACGTTTGCTTTGGCTGAGCATTTAGTCACCTTGGCAACACAAGTGACTAAGGTCAAAATAGAGTATTTAAATATCGGTGGCGGCTTTGGCGTGCCTTACTTTACTCATGAGCAGCCATTAACTATTTCAACAATCGCTGATAATTTACAAGCACTTTTAAAACAATATAAAACCTTAGTTGATGGTGTAGAAATCATCATTGAACTCGGGCGTTATTTAGTGGCTGAAGCCGGAATTTACGTCTGTAAGATAATAGATAAAAAAGTGTCTAGGGGGACTAACTACTTAGTGTGTGATGGCGGTTTACATCATCACCTTGCTAATTCAGGTAATTTTGGCCAAGTTATTAGAAAAAACTACCCCTTAACGATTGGCAATAAACTCAACGCTAGTGAAACAGAGCAAGTTAATATTGTCGGGCCACTATGTACACCTCTCGATATCTTAGCTGACAAAATTAGACTCCCTAAAGCTGACTTAGATGATTATGTCGTAATATTTCAGTCTGGTGCGTATGGCGCGTCAGCAAGTCCTAAGGACTTCCTTAGCCAGCCTCAGTTAAGCGAAATATTACTATAGTTCTGATATTGGTATTAATTTTAAAATAAGCAGGGATAGTGACTATACTGGTATTAACTGGGTAATTGACACTCACATCATGGATTAATAATGAACTGGAATAAGCGATTATTAAATACACCTATTATTGGCAATATCACCAAAAGGATCGTCTCTGCTAAGGCGAGCAGAGAAGCACATAGTATTTCCGAACATTTCACTGCATTTCTCCAACCCTATGTTGCGGTAGATCAAAAATTAAAAGATGAAGTATTCCGGATTCGTCATAATGTTTATTGTGAAGAGCTCGCTTTCGAAGATGTCAGAGAAGACGGCCTAGAGACTGATGAATTTGACCAACAATCGCTATTTTCTTTAATTAAGCATAAACCGACCGAAACATTCACTAGCTGCGTGCGCTTAGTTACCTCAAACGGTCCTGATGAATTATTGCCGATAGAAAAGTATTGTATGGACTCCATTACTAATGAAGATCTAAGCCCTAAACGCTTTAATCGTAAGGAAATTGCCGAAATATCTCGCCTCGCGGTAAAGTCTGATTTTCGTCGTCGTAAAGCCGATCACTTTAAAGGCTCTAGCACGGGTGTAATCAGTGAAGTTAACTATTCAGAAACTGAATTACGCTGCTTCCCATTTATTGCTATTGGGCTATATATGGCTGCAGCAACGATGGGCATGAATACAGGAATTCGTCATGTTTACGTGATGATGGAACCAAGACTTGCTCGTAGTATGAATTTTATTGGCATTAACTTTCAACAACTTGGCAAACCCGTTGACTACCATGGTTTGCGTGCCCCTTACTATATTAACCCTGCAATTTTTATGAATAACCTTTCTCCTGGCTTTAAGAGTCTTTATAAAACCATTGAGAAAGACATTTGCTTGCAATTAGCACAAGCAGACCTAGCTTCACTAAAGAGCAATAAGTAAAAAAAATACAACTTAACAGCGGCTAACCGCTAAGCGCAATCCCATGTTACCGAAACTTGCCTCACTTATTGAAGATAGCCTTTGTTCAAACTCAAGCCTGTCAATTGACCCCTCACTACTTGCTCATTCCATACAAGGCACCGAGGGATTAGATAACTTTTCCGATAAGCAAAGAAGTCTACTGGCTATTATTACGTTAAGCCAGGTAAGTGAAATTAAGGTACTGCTCGATTTAGCTAACCAATGTGCAACAGATGAAGAACTCGCTTTTTCGTTGTACCCCATTAGTACCGGTAATAATTGGGGCTATGGCACAAGTCAGCCTGCAGGTTTAAGCAAAACTATAATCCTTTTAGATTTAGGTAACTTAACTAACATAAGTCATTTTGATAGTGAATTGGGCTTAGTGACTATTGAACCAGGCGTTACCCAGCAGCAATTGAGCGACTATTTAATTGCACATAATCATCACTACATGGTGCCCGTGACGGGCGCAGGCCCTAGTTGTTCCATCCTATCCAATGCATTAGAACGTGGTTATGGTATAACCCCTTATACCGATCATTTTAGCGCAGTGACTAGCATTCAAGGTTTTTGGGGAAATGGCACCCCTTATCAATCTGCTGTCAATGAGCTAGATGCTAGCGAAGAAAAGTTCGTCGACAAAACCTTTAAGTGGGGGCTAGGCCCATATTTAGAAGGGCTATTCACTCAATCAAACCTTGGTATTGTCAGCCAAATGACCATTCGCTTAGCTAAAGTAAAGCCTGATTTTACCTCTTTTTTTATCCAGATGGATGATGATGGCTTACTTGAAAAAGTAGTGCCTTTAATTCGACAGGTTTTACAAGATTACGAGGGTATTGTCGGATCCATTAACTTAATGGATCAACGCCGCTTGTTATCGATGTTTGCTAAAAACCCCAATGGTTACGATGCCCATAAAGTAATGTTAAATAAAGACATTAATGTTTTAGCTAAAGATTTAAAAGCCCCTTGTTGGACTGTCGTTGGTAGTATCTACGGTAGTCGCCGAGTCGTTAAAGCGGTAAAAAAAGAAATAAATGACATTTTCAAACAACTGCCTTGTAAGCGAGTTTACTCAAATAGCCCGGCAATTTTTATCGCAAATAAATTAATCAAACACCTGCCAACCCCGTTGATTAATAGGATTCCCACCTTAAGTAAAATAGCAGAACAACTCGATTCCTTTAATAAAGGCAAGGAGATTATGCTTGGTAAACCCAATAAGGTCGCCTTAAAACTCGCTTATTGGCGTCATAAAGATGCCGAGAGTTTCGATAAAAACACCTTATCTCCTGGGAAAGATGGTTGTGGATTACTTTGGTATGCGCCATTAATAATAATGAAAGCAAAAAAAATGCGGGAGTTCGTCGAGTTTATTAGAGAAACTTGTCCAAGATTTAACATTGAACCTTTCATCACTTTCACCAACTTAAAACATGACTGTGTTGATAGCACTATCCCAATAGTCTTTGACTTGAGTAACCCTAAAGCAGTTAATGATGCGCATAATTGTTTAAAAGCATTAGTTGAAGAAGGCCTTAAAAAAGGCTTTGTCCCTTATCGACTTAATATCGATCAGCAACAATGGTTGCTTAACAAAGATAGTGATTTTTGGCGAACAGTTAACCAACTAAAAATGAGCTTAGACCCCTATAATATTTTAAGCCAAGGACGATATAACCCGAGGTAATACCAATTGGACTGATTAACCGGATAAAAAAAGCCCGCTAAGATGACGCTTAGCGGGCTTAATACAATAGTTTGTGTCAAGAAATTCACTTCATCTACATCTACAGGCTAATAAAGCATCGAAGTGTTAGGATTCAAAATACACAATAAGCCTAAACGTTCTAAATCACAATAATCAACAGCATTAGCTAACATATCCATATCAATACCCAGTTGTTTTAGCTGCGAACCGGTTAATAACTCACTGTAATCTAGGTTTTGTCCTTTAAATACTTGGCTATTACTCATCACTCGCTTAGCTACATATAACAACTGTGTTTCGGTGTTGTACTGACTTAAGTCGTCAATATCTTGATCTCGAATAGGAGCAAAAATACTATAAGGTAACTGCCATTGTTTTAGTAATTCAGCAGAACACTCACCAAAAGTAAAACCTAAAATATCTTGTTGTTTCACCCAAGGTAGTAGGTTGATATCCTGACTTTCACAAGCATGCTGCTTGTCAGCCGTAATTTGATGTACCACTAACTCACCTAAGTTATGCAGTAAGCCTAAAATAAACAGTCGCTCTGCATGAACAATACCTAAGCTGGTGCCTAAAAATTTCATCAGTAAGGCACAATCAATACTTTTTACCCAAAAATCATCAAGGTAATCTTGGTTGGCATCAATGCCTTTAAATGCTTCAGTGGTGAAATAAGCAATCACAAGGTTATAGACCTCAGTAATACCTAAAACTAATACCGCTTTAGAGATGGTATCGATTTTACCTGAGTAATTAAAAAAGGGGCTATTAGCCAACTTTAATACGCTACCAGCAAGCGCAGGATCAAGTAAAATAACTTCTGAAATATCATCTATAGTTGATGCTTCATCATCAATTAATTCTCTGATCCTTATAAAAGAATCAGATAAAACAAAAATCTTACCCGCTTGCTCTACATATTCATCTGCGGTCATCTTGGTCCCTTAATTACAGCAGTCTATAAAGTTGACTATTAAGTGGTTAAGTAATCTTACTTACCCGTTAGCTAATTATAGCTAACTATAATGAGTTATTCTCAAGTTCAAACTATTAATAGTCAATACTTATTTGATATGAACTAAATTTTCGCATGTTAATAACACCTTTATCAAAGATTAAATATTGGCCTTTAATCCCTAAAAGCAGTCCTGAAACCGTTGCTGTCTTATCAAAATTAAACGAACTAATCTTACTTAAGTACTCATTGACCGGGTAATGGATCTCTTGTACTTCTGCATTCAATTCTTTTATTGCGTCACTGCCAAATTTAAGCCTCAGTTGCGATAAGCGTAAACTAATCTCTGGGATTAACTCTTCTGCTTTAGCTTTTAAGTCTAAAGGCTCTGGTTCACCTTTTAGCATGGCACGCCAATTTGTTTTATCGCTAATAAATTCCGCCAGTGCTATTTCAACAAGCCCAGACTGTAAGCGAGTACTTACCTTAAAGATAGGGAGCGCTTGGCAAGCACCTTGGTCAATCCAACGCGTTGGTAATTGAGTATGACGAGTTATGCCAACTTTCAAGCCTGAACTATTGGCTAGGTAAACATAATGGTCAACCATACAGTGACTTTCTCCCCATTCAGGCTCACGACAAGTGCCTAGATGAAAGTGACAAGTTTCTGGTTTCATTATACACATATCGCATTGAGCGAGCTTACTCATGCATGGGTAACAATACCCTTGAGAGTAGCTTTTTTTGGTACGTTTACCACAATGCTTACAAGCAATAGTACCGGTAAAATGTAAACTGATATGCTTACCTATTAAAGGGTTCAGCTCAATACTCTGCTTAGTGCCATCTGCGCTAAGGCTAGCTAAAGGTAATTGATACTGGACGACATTATTACTATCAAGTTGTGCGGTAAGTTTCTCTATCGCACCGACTTCACTAATTGGCATAATTGCTCTCTATTTTATTTCTGTTTGACTAAATAACCTGAACTCTGGATAAGCAGCATTTGCTCAATATTCCCCTTTATCCGATTCTCAGCGTTAAAACGTCGATAAATAACCCGTTATTCATAAACGTTTTGCCTTGATAATCGAATAAATTGAAACATCGATAGAGTATATCGCTACTTAAACTTGTAAACTTTGTTCTTAACAACCGTAAATTGTTGTTTTTACTTAAACATCAAACACTCATCATCCAGAGTTCAGGTTAAATATTAAATTTGAGGGTAGCGTTAAAGTACCTTAACTTTTTTAGTTTGTCTAAATGTTCAGCTACCCTTTTCAGTGATATTAAAGGCCGAACACCTAGCTAAAATTGAACTTTTTTTCGTGTTTGTTTAACCTCTTTTCGGTTTGACTTTCCTGTCAGACGCCTTTGTACTGAGCCCCTGGTCGGTTTTGTCGCTCGTCTATTTTTTTGCACCACCATCACTGAATGAATGAAGTCCTTTAGTCGAGATAGGGCATCGTCTTTATTCATTTCTTGCGTACGAAAACTTTGTGCTTTAATAATAACCACCCCATCTTTAGTGACACGGCTATCTTTAGAAGCAAGTAAGCGTTCTTTATAAATGACTGGTAGAGATGAACGTTTGATATCAAACCGCAAGTGGATAGCTGTGGCCACTTTATTAACACGTTGGCCGCCATTACCTGTAGCACGGATAGCACTCAACTCTATTTCCCAACCAGCCAAAATTACATTGTTTGATATTTCAAGCACTTTTAATTACCCTTTATACACTCTGACATTATTTATGATGAACCAGTTATTCAAAATGATAGAACATAACAAGACCACAACTTGGTGGGTTTATTTACTACGTTGTAGCGATAATAGCTTATATGCTGGTGTTACCACCGATATACACCGCCGTATTGATGAACATAATAACAGTAAACTTGGCGCAAAATATACCCGTGCAAGACGACCTGTAAGCCTGGCGTATATTGAGGAAGCTGATAATAAAAGTTTAGCGTGTAAAAGAGAGTATAAAATACGCCATCTCGCCAAAGTTAAGAAAGAACTGCTAGTCAGCAATTATCTGTAAAATTAACAGGTCTGCTCAGTTAGCGATATGCACTTTTTTTTCGATTTAGGGCAAAAGTACTGTTAGAATGCAGCGGTCATAAAAATATTATTAAAAATTAAGTTGTAGCCATGTCTATAAAAGAAATGTTTATTGAAAATTATTGCTCTCTTAGCGCTGATAAAATCAGCTTTACGCGCCAACAAGGCAGTGATTTTGCCAAGCAAGTAGCTGATGATTTTAATCCCTTACACAATATTGATGCAAGACGTTTCTGTGTACCCGGTGATTTACTTTTTTCAATTATTATCGCCAAATCTGGGCTTCATCAGCAAATGACCTTCAATTTTTCTGGCATGGTTAGCGACAATGTTAACCTCACTTTCCCTCAGGAAATTGATAATCATTACGATATTAAAGATGATAAAGATAAAACCTGTTTAACCGTTAGTGTCAGTGGTAAATCGACTCACAACCCCATTCTAATTAATGCGTTAACGAAAGCCTATGTAGATTTTTCTGGCCAGACTTTCCCCGATATTTTGGTTAAATTAATGTCTGAAAATAATGTCATGATCAATCCTTCACGCCCTATGGTAATGTACCAATCAATGTCTATCGATTTACATACCTTAGTCGCTGATTCAATAACCTTAAAGCTAGCAAAAACTAGCTTATCCATTAATGGAAAACGTGGTGATGCCTGGCTTGAGTTTGATTTATTATCAAACGATAAGGTTATTGGTCATGGTAAGAAACATATGCTGTTAAGTGGTCTTCGTCCCTATGAGCAAGAAACTATCGATGCTATGGTGAGCCAATACCGTGAAAGTAAAGCCAGTTACCTAGCTTAGCTACTTACTATGCTAGGGCATAAGGTTACTTAGCGACGATATCCCTGCTCAAAGACACTTTGTTGCTGTCGCTTCTTTTCATGACAATAAGCAAACTCGCTCAGGTTTTTGGGCCGTTGACACTTACTTGGTTGCTGATAAAACAGTAACCAAGCCTGTCTCTTTACCCCTTGGTATTTTGATTTAATTACAATAGCGCTGCTTTGATTGAAACTAACCAGTTTTTTTGGTCGATAAAGGCTCGGATTTTTCTTGGTAGCCTTATGGCTAGTATTTTTTACCAAGCTACTTTTCTGTTTATTGCTTTTTTTCCTACGCTTTTTTTTCTTAACCTTAACCACAGCGCTATGCTCACATTGCCACCACAACTTTCTCGCTTTATCTTCCTTGCGCCTAAGGCTCTGACCGCGTTTTAATGAGTAACCATTACGTTGTAAAGCTTGAATATTATGTAACTTTTTCAGGAGTGGCTTGCAACGTTTTTTAGCCTCAGTCGCGGGGCTCAATGGCAGAATAAACAGCAATACCATTAAGTAAAGCATGGTGGAATTAATAACTCTCTTCATAACAGCAGTCCTTGCTCTAAATTAAACATCCTTTTTTCAAATATAGACTAGACTTTACTTTTTAGCATTGTTATCAAAAAACATACGCTAAAAAAATGATTTACATGGAGGTAATGATGAAGCACTATTTTATCTGGATTCTACTCACCTTAGCATTAACTGCGCAGTGGTCTATGGCCGTTGAACAAAAGACCAAACCGGCTATTCAGCACGGCGTTAACTATCAAGAAGTAACCAATATTAGTCAGTATTACGTTTCTGAAAAACTTGATGGTATAAGAGGTTATTGGGATGGTAAGCAGCTACTAACTCGACAAGGCAATGTGATTCATAGTCCTACCTGGTTCACCCATCACTGGCCACCATTACCAATTGATGGCGAGTTATGGATTGGTCGAGGTAAATTTCAATCGGTACTCTCTTGTACCAGTAAAGACATACCTGAAGAAAATCTCCCCTTAAGTTGTTGGAAAAACCTACGCTTCATGATGTTTGATCTGCCGAGCGAGCAAGGTAACTTTGCCCAAAGAGTGACTAAAATGCGCAGCTTATTATCGCGGGTACCGTCCTCTTATTTTGCCATGATTGACCAAGTCCAGCTTAAAGATAACAAAGCGCTTGATGATAAGATGAATCTCATCATCAAGGCTTATGGAGAAGGCCTTATGCTACACCTTGCCAGTGCTCATTATAAAGTAGGGCGAAACTCGGGGTTAATGAAGCTAAAGAGACACCAAGACGCTGAAGCGACTGTCATTGGTCATACAGAGGGGAAGGGTAAGTATCGAGGCAAACTAGGCGCACTTGAAGTGGCTACAGCAAAAGGTATTACCTTTAAAATTGGCTCAGGTTTTAGTGATTATCAGCGTGCCAACCCACCGGACATTGGCACCATCATCACCTTTAAATACAATGGACTAACACAAGCAGGTATCCCTCGCTTCGCCCGTTTTTGGCGAGTAAAGGCTAGCCAGTAAATCGATTGAGCTGTAACTTAAAAATAACGATATTAGCTGAAGACTAATCGGCTATAAGTGTGGGTTGATAACTGAAAATCAATACTTTAAGACCCTTACCATGATGCGCTTCTTTAAAGACACTGGGGTTTTCAAGTCGCTGTTCAAATAAACAATCAGGGCATTCACGTGCCACCTCAGCTTTTAAAAAGTCTTCATCTAAATCAGGGGAGTTTAAACATAACATCAAGGTCGCCCCTGCATTCATCCACTGCGGAATTCGACGAATTATTTTCGCGTAATCACGTTCAATATTGACACTACCTTTTTGAAATGATGGCGGATCGCAAACCAATATATCATAGGGGCCATATTTTTTAATACGACTATTAGATTTGAAAATATCGACACCTTCAAAAATAATTTTTTTGCCCTGTTTCTTTGCTAATTGATTCAGCTGATGATTTTCTCGCCCTTTACTTAATGAGGCTTTACTTAAATCGATATTAACCGCTTTGCTAGCTCCACCAGCAATAGCACTTAAAGAAAAGGCGCAGGTATAAGCAAAGAGGTTTAGCACATTTTTTCCTGCTGCATGCTGTTTTAACCACGCCCTGCCATTAGCCATATCCAAAAATAAACCACTATTTTGCGCTTTGCCAAATTCGATATAGTAATTAAGTCCCTGCTCACTGACCACTGTGTTCGATATTGTTTCGCCAAGTAATACGGTTGTAGGAGAGAATTTCTCATAGCGGTGCTGTACTTGCACAGAGCGGCAATCACTCACTAATACTTTTAAGGCAGTCGCTTGTTCAATTAACCAATCGCTATCTACCGCTTGGTATAAGGTGATAAGAATGACCGGTGATAACCAATCAACATTCACGTGGTTTAAATTGGGGTAAGCATGGCCTCGACCATGAAATAGTCGTTGGGCATCAGTGAAATCAGTACTGCTAATATGTTCAATCATGGCGGGTAATAGCTTCTATCTTGGCTGAGGGTCGAATAATTAATAAATAATAAATAATAAAAAACGCCCAATAATAACATTAATAATTGTGCTATTAAGTTATTGTTGGACGTTTATAGTCGTTAGCTAAGTTTACCTCAGCTGATCATTTTAACTATAAACCAAACAGGCTTACTGCAAAAAACTTAGTGGCTACGGTATTAATAAAAATAAGTAAAACTATCGCCGGAATAAAAGTGCCCAATGAGAAATTAATATACTTCTCTACCCATGAGCCTTTATAGTTTTCATTACCAATACTTAGTTCTTCTGATAATTGCTTTTTCTTCCAACGGTAGCTTACAAACACACAGAGTAAAAAGCCATTCAGCGGTAAAATAGTGTCATAAAACACATCATAGACAACGTCGAAAAATGATTTAGTGCCGCCAGCATAGGAGGTAAATTCAGTAAAGAATGACACCATACCAAATGACGCCATGGCAAATAGAGTTAATAAACCTGCAGTAACCGTTAAATAACCTAGCGCCTTTTTACGGGTTTGCTTTTTCTCTGTAACTAAATATGAAACAGGTACTTCAATGATAGAAACTAAAGAGGTAATCGCAGCAAAAAACACCAATAAGAAAAAGAATGCTGCCACGGCACTGGCGCCAACATAACCTAGTGAGGTTTGCATTGCTAAAAATATTTTCGGTAAAAAAGTAAAAATCAAATTGACTGAACTGTCATTTAACTCACTTGGATTGATTTCGGGGTTAAATGAAAATACTGCAGGTAAAATCATCAAACCAGCAATAAAGGCCACACCCGTATCTGTTATTGCGACTAATTTGGCCGAGTTAGGGATATTAGTTTGTTTATTAATATACGAACCGTAAGTCAATAAAATCCCCATACCTAAAGATAAGGAGAAGAAGGCTTGTGATAACGCGCCGTTAATGACACTGGCATTGAGTTTATCAAAATCAGGCACTAAGAAAAATCTTACCCCTGCCATCGCATTATCAAGCGTTAAGACAAATACCACCATAATAATAAGCATTATTAGCAAAGCGGGCATTAAGGTTTTAGCGGCCCTTTCAATACCGTCTTTAACCCCTGCCGCCAGTATAAAGCTAACAATGCCCGCTACCGCAACCAACGCAAGGTACAAGTAAGGGCTATTGATGAATTCGCCAAAACCCGCGTTACTCGCCAAATAATCTAAATGTCCGGTTACCGTTAAGGCGATATAACCAAATATCCACACGGTGATCACCATATAAAAAACGGCGATCATAAAGGGCGTCAATACAGCTAAAAAGCCAGCAGCTCCCCAAAATTTATTACCTTGGCTTAAAGTTTTAAAGGCACCTACAGGCTCTTTAGCCGTATTGCGACCGACAGCCATTTCAGCAATCATTACCGGTAAACAAATAAGAAAAACAAACACGGCATACATTAATAAAAATGCGCCACCGCCATTTTTTGCGGCATTAACGGGAAAACCGACTAAATTACCAATACCTACCGCTGAACCTGCAGCGGCTAAAATAAAGCCCATGCGTGAGCTAAAGTGCTCTCTTGTAGCTGTCATACTTATCCTTTTTTATAATTATTATGGAGAGTTTTGCTAAAATTAATCTTTCGATGCTAACAAGCTTTTCTTGCTAACACTATGCTTTATTTAGATTCTTAGTGTTACTTTCGTACACCATTGCAACTGAGTTTTACTTTCACCTGCCGTCAATAAAGCTTGAGGTTAAGTAAAGTCACTTTGGTGGCATAGCGTTTTACTTGGAAAACAGTTTTGGATTCATCATTAATAAAATATTGGTCGCTTCTTTATCAGCAAAATCAGCCGCTTGCTTAAGATCCTCACAAGACATGCCCAAAGACGGACAAAGGGACGCGTCAATGACATCATCCATAGAAAACTCTTCACGGTGACTATCAATTAACGCCAACCTCGACGCGAGGTTTAAGATTTTAACATCTTTATTAATTTCAATGCTTGGTGCCGCATTAAAGTGACGAATAGGTAAAATTATTTTTTCAGGAATTTGCCAAATTTTTAATAAGTTGGCCGAAATATCGGTGTAGGTGTAACCTAAAGTAAGTTCTTGCAGCTGCCAAGGTAATTGAGTTTTATTATACTTTTCACAGCTTTGAGCAAGTTCTGGGCTTATTTTAGCGACTAATAACTCACCAAAGTTTTGCAATAAACCGGCAATAAATAGTCGCTCTATGTCACGAACGCCGGCACTTATGGCAATGTTTTTTGCGGCTAAACCACAATAAACACTCATACGCCAAAACCGTTTCAAGTCAATGGCTTGATTTTCAAAGTGCTTAAAGGCTGAAGCGGCAACATCAACCAACATCATATTATAAATGGCTTGCGTGCCTATGATGGTAATGGCACGCGAAATAGTACTAATTTCCCCCGGGAAACTATAAATAGCGCTATTAGCTATTTTCAACAAGCGTGAGGTCATGGAGGGATCGATACTAATGACATCAGCAAAATCAGATATTTCAGCGCTGTCATCAGACATTAATGCTTTAACTTTAAAACAGGCATCTGGCAAAGCAAAGGAGCCATTGGCTTGTAATGCATAATCATGTGCGCGCATAGTTTATCCTTAGAATATCAGCCTTAATAAGTCAGTACTTAGATTTATAGCAAAAGCTTATCTGGTTGACAACCTAGCATTTACTTTTGAACTGCAGCGCTCTAGTCGACCATAGCCGTAAGTAAACACTAGTCTAATGGTACGCCAGTATCTTCCTTAATGTTTTCAGTGACCATATAAGTACTGGTTTGAGCAATTGCAGGTAGACCGCCAATTTTTTCTAATACCAAGCGATAACTTTCTATATTAGCAAAACGTATTTTTAACAGGTAATCATAGCCCCCCGCGACTAGATGACATTCAACAATTTCTTTTATGGTCACCACTTCTTTTTTAAACAACTTAAAAGTATCCGACGTTGTTCTATTTAAGGTCACTTGTACAAAGGCGGTCATACTATAATTAAGTTTTCTAGCATTTAAAAAAGCACCATAGCGCTCTATATAGCCTTCGGTTTCTAAACGCTTGACTCGATCTAAACAAGGACTGGCACTCAAGTTAACTTTTTTAGCTAAATCGACATTGGAAATTCTGCCATCCGCTTGTAAAGTAGATAAAATGACTCTATCAATACGATCAATGGGTTTTATTTTGTTTGTGGGCATATGATCACTATTTAATCGGGTATATTTCCAATACTGCCATAGAAACATTAAAAAAAATAGTTAAAAAAAGCGCGAACTCTACCTTACAGCAAAATTTCGCGCTTAGTCTTTATCTAGCGGTTAGCCGTACTGCTTAGTCTTCTTCAACCAAAGTCATCAAGGAAGTATTACCACCCGATGCCGTGGTATCGATACTAATGGTTTTTTCAGTGACTAAACGCTGAATCAAGTTATCAAAATATTCCGAGCTTATTACCGGTAAAATAGCGCCATAACGTTGTGCTAATTTTTCACTAACATAATGTTTGCTTTCACACTGACTATCAACCACTACACCTGATAAGGCCGGATGAGCTAACATCGATTCTAAATGACATAATTTAGCCACTTGGAAAACATCTTTTCCGGCACCCGTAGCAATAAATTTATCTCTAAACGCTAAGGCTTCTTGGTAGAACAGATCAGAAACAACAGTGATAACGGTATTGCCGGTCGCTAATGCAGTAACAATAGATTGCACCCAAAAGTGGAAACTCACCTTTTCATCGGCATAACAAATAATATTACCGCGGTTTTCTAGGTAAATAATATTTGACTCTCCTGTTGGCCCTGGTAACTCTTGCGGTTTTTTCAAACGTTTTTCAATATTGATAAGCTGTGAACGTGCCGCTGTTAAGGTTTTATTTAAATCATCGGCTAAATCATCAACAATTTCCACATGCGCTATTTTAGCGAGTAACTGACGTACACATGAAATACGGGTATTAAGCTCAGTTGAGCGCCATTCTTTTTCGGCCCAGTTTGCTTTATCCATTAAACGTGTTGCTTCATGGTTTTGTGCGGCATCCCCCTTTAAGGTAGCAATTTTATCTGCGGGTAAGTTTAAGGTATTAGCGTCCGGTGTTGCTTTTTCTTTCACTAAACGCGTTAGGTAATTTGGACCTCCGGCTTTAGGACCGGTACCCGAAAGACCACGGCCACCAAAGGGTTGCACACCAACAACAGCGCCAATCATATTACGGTTAATATAAATATTTCCGGCACGTGAACGTTTTGCCAGTTCAATGGCTCTTTGCTCTATACGAGTATGAATGCCCATAGTTAAACCAAAACCAGTACCATTAATTTTATCAACTACATTTTCAATTTCATCCCCTTTGAAGCGCACAATATGTACACAAGGACCAAACACTTCTTTAGTTAAGACACTAATATCATCAATTTCATATAAGCGTGGCGCGAAGAAGAAATGGCCATCTTCATCTACTACTTCATCAGAAAACTGACATTGATATAATAATTTGCCATGCGATTTCATATAATCGCTATGAGCATTAAGCGCATCAAGTGCTTTTTGATCGATTACCGGGCCAACATCAGTGCTTAATTTCTCAGGGTTACCAATATGTAACTCCGCTAAAGCACCTTGCAGCATAGTGATAACTTGATCCGCAATATCTTCTTGTAAAAACAGTACCCGTAGTGCCGAACAACGTTGACCAGCACTTTGGAAACCCGATGAGATAACATCATCAACCACTTGCTCAGGTAGAGCAGTCGAGTCAACGATCATACAGTTTTGACCACCCGTTTCAGCAATGAGGGGCACTTGATCACCACCACGCTCAGCCAGCGTTTGAGAAATGAGTGTGCCTGTTTCCGTAGAGCCAGTAAACATTACCGTTTTTATACGGCTATCTGGAATAATGGTACTTCCGACCGCACTACCGCGCGCAATAACCGCTTGTACTACATTTTCTGGTAAACCAACAGACTTCATCAATTCAATAGTGCGCAAAGCAATTAAACCAGTTTGCTCTGCGGGTTTTGCTAAAACAGTATTACCGGTAGCTATTGCTGCGGCAACTTGCCCTAAGAAGATAGCTAGTGGGAAATTCCATGGGCTAATACATAACACCACGCCACGTGCTTCTAATCGCTCATCATCATTTAATTCAATAGCACGTGCTGCGTAGTAACGACAAAAGTCAACGGCTTCGCGTACTTCATCAATACCATCTTTGGCAACCTTACCTGCTTCTTTAATACAAAGGGCAATAAGCTCATCCATATGGCGTTCTATGATATCAGCGATACGACAAAGTAATGCAGCGCGCTCAGTTACTGGTGTTTTTGACCAGCTGCTAAAAGCCGTTTCAGCCTTATCAATCATCACCAACATCTCATCAGCAGTAGCGTGTTGATGAAAACCTATAATTTCACTGCGATTAGCCGGGTTCATTACTGCATTAGCACCTACTGGAACATCGGCTTTGTTAAGAGAGTGCTCAACAAACCAAGTATCTAATGAGGTTTTTAATGGCGTAAGTTCATTGATATCGGTTAAATCTAAACCTTTTGAGTTATCACGACCTTTGTCGCCTTCAGCTTTATCTTCACCACGATACAGAGCAATGGGCATGATGATTTGGTTGTTATATTTAACTTTCAAACGCTGGGTTTTTTCAACGGGATCTTCTAATAATGACTCGACCGGTTGAGAATCATCAACTATGGCATTAACGAATGATGAGTTAGCTCCGTTTTCTAAAAGTCGGCGTACTAAGTAAGCCAGTAAGTCTTCATGATGACCTACGGGTGCATAAATTCGACATTGAATACCGTCTTCTTTAACAATTTGATCATACAAAGAATCCCCCATGCCATGTAAACATTGGAATTCAAAACCGGCTTTATCATCGCCAGCTAATTCAACAATGGTGGCTGCGGTGTAAGCGTTATGGGTTGCAAATTGCGGGTAAATGGTATCACGGTATGCTAATAACTTGTTTGCACAAGCATGATAGGAAACATCGGTAGATGACTTACGAGTAAAAACAGGAAAATGACTTAAACCATCTTTTTGGGTGTTTTTAATCTCAGTATCCCAATAAGCTCCTTTGACTAAGCGCACCATCATTTTTCTGTTGGTGCGAATCGTTAAATCACGTAACCAGTCAACGACGAAAATAGCACGTTTTTGATAGGCCTGTAACGCTATGCCAAAACCTTGCCAGTCACCTAAGTCGTTGTCAGAAAAGACCGCTTCGATAACATCAAGCGAAATTTCTAAGCGCTCAGACTCTTCTGCATCAACCGTTAAACCTATGTTGTACTGCTTAGCTTGTAAACAAAGCGCCTTTAACTTAGGCACTAATTCAGCCATTACTCGACCTTTATGAGAAAACTCATAACGTGGATGGATAGCAGATAATTTAATTGAAATACCCGGTACTTTACGCGGATCATTCTTGCCTGAAGCGACAGCAACTTCACCAATAGCAGTGATGGCATCTTGATAGGCTGTCAGGTATTTTTCTGCATCAGCCATGGTGCGCGCACCTTCACCCAGCATATCGTATGAATAAACATAACCTTGCTGCTCTTTAGTGGCTGCGCGTACGGTAGCGGCTTTAATGGTTTCACCCATAACGAACTGTTTGCCCATGATTTTCATGGCAAAGTTCATTGATTTACGAATAACGGGCTCACCTAAACGACCAACAATTTTTTTCAATAAACCAAATTGATCTTTTTTACGTTTATCGGCGTAATCAACCATAGAGCCAGTCAGTAATAGTCCCCATGAGGAAGCATTAACAAATATTGAGTCACTGGCGCCTAAATGAGAGCTCCACTGTCCTTGAGATATTTTATCGCGAATCAACTCATCTTGAGTATGCTTATCTGGCACCCGTAATAAAGCTTCGGCCAAACACATTAACACCACCCCTTCTTCTGAAGAAAGTGAATATTCATTTAGCAAGGCATCTATAGCACCTTTACCTTCTTGGTCTTGACGAATTTGTAAGACCATTTTACGGGCACGTTCCCAAGCACGGCTTCGTGCACTAACGTTTACTTCAGCTGCGGGTAAAATATGGTCAACAGCAACATTTTCGTCAATACGATAAAATTCACGAATTTTTTGTCTAATGGGACAATCGGTGATTAATGAACCAGTAAAAAGCATAACGTTTTCCTCAAATGCAAGCAGGTTAAATCCTGCTTTAGTTATAGTCATTATTCTTGCTAATAAAAGTTTTCACCGTGACTAACAAGAGATATTTAATAAGTGCATTTTAGGAGAGCAACCACAGAATGTGCTGTTTATTTTTCGCTTTAAAAGGGTTTTTATGGGGGGAAATCGTTGAATTACAGTATTAACTACTGAAACGACGATTCAGCAGTCTGTTGTATTAGCTGAGTTGACTTTTACTTTTTGGTTTTTTTAATTATATAGTCAGCGGCATCTTCTGGTGACATCGGCTTGGCAAAATAATAACCTTGCCCGTATTTGCAATCCATTTGCTGTAGCAGTTGAGCATCGGCTAAGTTTTCAATACCCTCTCCTACGGTAGCCATTTTTAAATTATTAGCTAAATCGACAATAGTACGAATAATGGCCCTATGGTTATCATGTTCATGGACATTACTAATAAAAGAGCGGTCAATTTTTAAGACATCAATAGGGAAACGGTGCAGGTAACCTAAACTGGAGTAACCGGTACCAAAATCATCGAGTAATATTTTTACCCCCATATTCCTTAGCGCCTGCATATTGGTTAATACAATGTCAGCGTTATCTAATAAAGCGCGCTCGGTTAATTCTACCCGTAAGTTATGTGGAGCAAGACCCGTGCTTTGTAAGACATTTTCTATTCGTTGCGGTAAGCTGGGACTAAAGAATTGTTTAGCAAATAAATTACAACTGACATAAAGATCGTGACACCCGAGTTCATCTTGCCAAACTTTAAGTTGCTGACATGATTTTTCAATGATTTGCATATCAATAGCCTGAATTAAATCAGTGTCTTCTGCTAGCGGAATAAAGTCATTAGGATAAACAAAGCCCCGCTTAGTACTTTTCCAGCGAGCTAAAGCTTCAAAGCCTCTCAGCTCCTGGTTATCAAGTTTAAGTATTGGTTGGAAATAGGGAATGAACTCCTGCCAAGCAATCGCTTCTCGAATATCAGCCTCAAGGCTTAACGCGTTCTGTACCTTTTGATGCATACTGTCATCGAAAACTTCAAAGCGCCCTCTACCATTATCTTTAGCATGATACATCGCCGTATCTGCATCGCGCAGCATGGTATTGGCATCATCGTAACGTTGATTACTAAAAGAAATACCAATACTCGTGCCAGTGTAAACCAGCTGATTATCAATAGTGAAGGGTTCTTGAAGAAAGTCAGTGATGCGTTTTGCTACATCAAACGCTTCCTCGTTAGTGGCTAAGTCTTCGATGAGAATAACAAATTCATCTCCACCTAACCGAGCGACGGTATCTTTATCACGTACAATAGTAAGTAACTCTCGGGCAATAATTTTCAATAATAGATCACCGGCATGATGCCCTAAACTATCATTGACCATTTTAAAACGGTCTAAATCTAAAAAGAGTACCGCAAAAGAAAAGTCATCTTTGCGTTTCGCACAGGCAATAGCGTGATTAAGTAAATCGAGGAAAACCATTCTATTAGGTAGCCCAGTTAAGCTATCATGTGCTGCGGTATGTTTTAATAATTTTTCCGCTTGTTTACGGTGGTTAATTTCTTCTTCTAACGCCAAGGTACGCAATTTCACTTGCTGTTCAAGTAGCTCATGACTACGTCTTTCAAAGTCTGCTAATTCACGGCGCTTGATTGCTGTAGAGACATGGTTGGAAACAAAGTTAAGTAGCTCTGCATCTTGCTGATTGTAGGTAGTCTTATAATGGTAGCTTTGTAGTACCATTACACCAAGTAACTGCCCTGAATAGATTAACGGTACACCAAGCCAAGAATGGATATCCGCTTGTGGTTTTCCCGTTTCGCCTGCTAAATGTAAAGTCAACATTTCCTGATAAGTCAGTAAAACAGTTTCACGTCGGCGCAGAACTAATTCAGAGTAGAAGTTAGTCAGTTTTCGTGGTCGAGCCTCGCCTACTGAACCAGTGTAATTCTCATCAACATAATAGGAGAAATGTAAAGTGTCACGGGCTTGTTCATATTTGGCGATAAAGAAATTTTTAGCATTAATTAATTGGCCAATAATATTATGTACTTTGCTATAGAAGGTATCTATATCCAGTTCAATATCCGTACTTAATTCAGATATTCTATAGAGTGACTCTTGTAATAACTCTGATTTTTCACGCTCTCGAATTTGTGCCATTAATTCTTTAGTACGCGCATTAACCGCATTTTTCAGGCGTTGTTGATCATGTAAACGCACCATAGCACCAACAACATGTTGAGCGGCAAAGGTAAGTAAATCTAGATCGGCTTCATTATAACGATTAACTTCATCATAACTTTGTACTGTCATGATACCAATAACTAAGCCATTGTGGAGTAGCGGTACCCCTAGCCAATCTGTGCCTCGAGCACCAAACTGCTTAATTTTATAGTGTTCAAAAAGCTGTTGTTCCAACTCAGGTGTGAGTAAGAGCGGTTGCTTTGATTCAATCACTAAATTAGTAAATGAGCCTTCATAGTCTAGATAGTCAATAATGCCGTACGGTTTATCATCTTTCTCATCAACAAAATAGACAAATTCTAAGGTTTCAAAGGTTTGTTCATAAAGCACAATAAAAAAGTTTTCTGCGGTCATTAACGAGGCAATAGTGTTGTGGACTTGAGAATAAAAACTATCAAGTTCATTACATTCTTGTGATAGATGATTAAGTTTAAATAATGCGGTGTAGCGAGCGTCTAAATCAGCATTTTTTTTCTCTAAAAAATCAATTTTTTCAGCCAGATCAGCAATAACGGGCTCTTTAGCACCCATTAATGGCTTTTTAGTTTGAGTTGTAGTTTGTTGACTTTCTGGTTTCAAAATTACCGTACCGTTTAGTTAATTCGCTCACATAGATTTTAAAGCATAGCTTTTAAAGCGTAGTTTTTCTTATTGCTTAGCTTCGTCTAGGGCCGACTTGCTAATATCTTTAATCTTGTGTTTATTCCCACAAATTGCCGATTGTTTTTCATCGCGATAATAACGTATTTCAATACAATCTTGCTGATAACGACGATCTAACTCGGTGCGCACAATAATACTTTTTGCATTAATAATTTGCTTATGCAGCGTTTGACACTCTTGGATTTGCTCAGTGGCTAAAGTGATGTCTTCACATGCACTATCCACACTTGAACAACTTGTTAATAACACGACAACAGGAACTACCAATAACAATAATTTATTCATTTTACCATTCCATTAACTTTTGAAAACATTTTATTACAATGGCATTATTATACCCAAGCAAGGCTAAAATGCGAGTAGCTATATTGTTCTAAACGATATCAATTACTTAAACTTATCATTTGTATTTTTAGCTTTATTTTTAACCACTTATATTCATTATTTCGAAACGCTCTAACGATCTACTCTCGCCAGTATTGAGGTTGCCATCTAAAGCTAATTTACCAATAGCAAAACGATGCAAGGCCAGTACTTTATTATCAAAACGACCAAACATACGCTTTATTTGATGGTAACGTCCTTCGGTTAAAGTAACCTCGGCTTCATAAGTAGAAAGAATGTGTAACACTGCCGGTTGGGTGGTTATTTTTTCATAGGAAAAATACATACCCTTGGCAAAAGCACCGATATATTCAGTAGTCAAAGGCTGCTCCAGTGTTACATGATAATGCTTAGCAATTTTATGTTCCGGTGAGGTTAACCGCTCAGACCAACGACTATCGTTGGTTAATAACACTAGCCCTGACGTATTTAGATCGAGTCGACCAACGATGTGTAAGCTATCTCTAATGTTTTGAGCAAACAGTGGCGCTAATAAATCAATAACCGTTTTATGCTTGTCATCTTTGGTCGCACAAACCACGCCAATAGGTTTATTGAGCATGATATAATGGGCTTGATTAGACTGTAATACTTTATTGTCCAAAGTGATGTGCGAAAATTTATCAACAAGCTGAGCTATGTCGCTTGCTACTCTGCCATCAACATACACTCGCTTTTGTGCCAAAATCAGCCGTACTGATTTTCGATTCACTAGGCAAGACTCGCTGATAAAACGATCTAATCGTGTGGTACTAATAGCCATAGACTTTACTTATACCAATTCCATTAAATTATTGCTCACTTGTGCTGGTTAAAATATTCCACGTCTGCGTTGCTCTCAATCCCAATAGCCAGCTATTACTCAATCAAGCGCCTTGCCCTGATTTATTTTCTCTAAGCACAACAAGATCACAAACTTAATGAAAATGGTATTTCCTTAAAAAGATACGCTTGAAAAAGAGAAGCTTTAGCTGCTAAATACTGGCCAATGATTGCTGTGTAGCAATTAAATTAAGGACTTTGTGTAATTTAGCTTGTACAAATCCCTTTAATATTTTCGGCTGCTGTGTAAGTAGCGACAACTCTGATTCGGTAATGGCGATATGGCAACGTAATTGTTGTTCGCTTTGGTTAAAGCCACTAATTACATCATCAGAGAACTCACTAATAGCAAGGCTATCGGCTGATAACGTCTCTAATTCACCTTGGCATTGCTTAAAACTTGCCGGTGTCTCCAAAGATAATCGAATAGTTAAAATATCCTCTTCATCACCATACCAATTAGCGGTTAAGGTCTGAAAATTAAACAATGCCTCGAGCTTATTAGCGATGGCTTTTAATTTTACAAACTTATCAAGTAAGTCTTGAGCTACTTGAATCGATATGGGTAGCGTTTCGGTCATTACATATGCTCTTCATTTTATCAGTTCTGTGCTGTAACCCCTATCATAACCGTGTTGCCGCTAAACTCCAGCTTGTTCAGTCAATATAATCAAACTCCATTTATTAATTTACGCTATAGCGTTGAATGATTACATTACAGCGCATTACAAAAATTACTGTTGTGGCGATTGGTGACTTATTTCAGGTTAACTAATACCAAGTACATTAATTAATTGACCATTTTATTAGTGTCATTGGTCTAACCCCACGTTCACTTTCGAACATGCCTGCTTTAAAAGCGAACAGCACTGGCAGTAAAAACCAAAAACAAACAACTAACTAGTTGATTTTATTATATTCTTTATATTGGCATGGTTATTTCATTACTTAACTCATCAGTTAAGAATAACAGTGAAACTTTATGAAGATTGCATTAACAAAAAAACAACCTTGGAAAAAATGGACCGCCATCGCCAGCTTTACTTTATTAATGGCCTATGCCGGTTACAGTGTCAGCGGCAAAGCAACAAAATCGGTGTCGTTAAGTCAGTTAAGTTTTCAAACGGTAGTACAAGGCGACTTAGATATTTATGCGAATGCCTATGGGGAGTTTGCTTCAGCAAAAGAACGTTTATTAACGGCGCCCGCATTAGGTAAGGTTGCTGAAATTTTAGTACGCCCGGGTACGAAAGTAACACCAGAAACGGTTATTCTCCATTTAACCAATCCTAGGCTCGTGCAAGAAGTTAATGCCGCCAATGGCCAACTTGCTCAGCAATTAGCGCAAAGAGAAGCGTACAAATACGAACAACAAAGTGAACGCTTAAATTATCAGGGCCGAATTGCCGACATTGAAGCTGAAATTGAAAAAGCTGAGCTAGAACTATCCGTTAACAATAATTTAATGAATCTAGGTGTTTCATCAAAAATAGAATTACAACGTGCCAAGTTGGCAGTAAAACAAGAAAGTAGACGATTGGGTTTTGAAAAGAAAAAATATAAGCAGTTCATTGAAATGCAAGGCTACCAACTTACCCAACGCGATATCACCATCAAACAACAGCAAGCCCAAGTTAGCTTACTTGAACAGCAACTGGATGATATGAAGGTGAAAGCCGGCATCAATGGCTCACTGCAAACCTTAGAAGTTGAATTAGGACAAAGTGTACAATTAGGTCAATCGCTAGCAAAAGTTGGTAGTGATGAAGAACTCATTGTGCGTTTACGTTTACCACAAAATCAAGCCGATCAAATAGACATCAATGCGCCTGTTTTTATTGACACGCAAAAAGGTATTATCAAAGGCCATATCACTCGTATCGAAAGTGTCGTTAGCAACGGTTCAGTATTAGCCGAGGCGGTAATTGATGAGCCATTAACCTCTAATGCTCGCCCAGCACTATCAATCTCAGCGCAAGTATTTGTTAAAAATCAACAAGCGGCTAGCTATATTGAGCAAGTACCAGGCTTTCGTCCACGTAGTAAGCAAAGCGTTTTTGTTCGCACGCAAGACAACTTGCTAGTGCAAAAAACGGTCACATTCGGCGAACTTTCAAAAAATAAATTAGTGATCACCTCAGGCTTACAACCTGGCGAGCAGCTAGTCAGCAGCGATACCCAGAAATACAATAAATATCAGCAACTTTTACTCATTGAATAAAAACCTAAACAACGGCACTGAACAGCACAAATAACCAATATTAAAAATAACGCACATGAAAGCAGATGGCTAATTCTGCAGCAACAACGATAAAAATTAAGGAATACCCTATGAAAAATATAGTTACTATGAAAAATATCCACAAACGTTACGACAGCCAACAAATAGAAACCCATGCTTTACAAGGTATTAGTTTAGAAATAAACCAAGGTGAGTTTGTTGCTATTACCGGACCTTCAGGTTGTGGCAAGTCAACGTTGTTATCAATTATGGGCTTAATGGACTCCGCCAGTGAAGGCGAATATCAACTGGCTAATATTGCCACCAATGGCTTAAAAGTGGATCAACGCACGCAAATTCGTAATGAACATATTGGCTACGTTTTTCAATCATTCAATTTAATCGATAACTTAACGGTATTTGAAAATGTGGCGCTGCCGCTTGAACACCGAGGTTGTAAAAAAGCAGAAATAAAACAGCGAGTAGAAGAAGTGCTCAACCAGGTTGATATGTTACACCGTCAACAGTATCGACCGAATCAACTCTCCGGTGGTCAGCAACAACGAATTGCCATTGCTCGTGCCCTTGTCGGCAAACCCGACTTGATATTAGTGGATGAGCCAACAGGTAACTTAGACAGCAAAAATGGTGACCAAGTTATGTCGCTATTAGCGCAACTAAACAAAAACGGCTCAACGATTGTTATGGTAACCCATGATAGCCGTTATTCACGTTGTGCTAGCCGCCAAATTCAGTTATTGGATGGCCAGATTGTTTCAGAAATCAGCGCTAATGTAAGCGCCGATTTAAGTACTGTTGAGACAAATAAAAAGTCATTGCAGGGGGTTGCATGAGTTTATTGAAAAAAGCCTTATATCAAGGCATAACTCGGGTATTTTCATTACCGCGCTTAAGCGTACCGTTGATTTTAACCTTAGGATTAACCTTAGGTGCTGTACTAAGTGTTATCTCAATTGCATCGACCTTGTTATACCAACCATTGCAAGGTGTTAAAAATGAGGCTTCGCTGAAAACCTTTGACTATCGCTTTAATATGTCGGATACCTTAAGTGTGTCTTATTGGAACATGAGTCGCTTGGTCGATTTTAGTGAACAGTTTGGCGATTTAGGTGAATGGGCAGGTATCGCCCCGTCAGAGCAAGATGTTGTCGTCAATAACACCACGTTTGCCACCACCCGTTATGATGCTTCCAGTAACATTACTTCAGTGTTAGGTAGCCAGCTATTACTGGGAGATGATGTCACCATTGAGTCACCAGAAAAATACGTATGGATATCAGACAGCCTTTGGCAAAATGCTTTTGCTGGTGTTAAATCTGTCATCGGTAAACAAGTTACCATTGCCAATAAAAACTATATCATTGCCGGTGTCATTGAAGATGTTATGGCGATTAAAAGTAACCAAGCCATTTTACCTCAACAAGTGTGGTTTATCGCCAACCTAACCAAGGTAAAAGCTCAAACGGATAACGTCGGTAATATCAGCAATGAACTTGATAACCTCATTCTAAAATCAGCTGATGGCCAAGAAAAAGTGCCTTCACAAGCACAAGTTGATGCCTGGTTAGAAGATTATGTCACCCGCAATGTTGATGGTGAGCAAGTACAAATGTTTATGGACTTTATCAACAACACCAATAAAGTCGCCAAGGGCAGTCGCTATCGCAGCAATATGTTAGGGGAAACCGAAAGTTTACTTATTGCTTTATTTGCCGCGGTTATCGGTTTGTTATTAATGGCGACGCTTAATCTACTTAATTTATTTATCGCCCATTACCAAGGAAGAACCAAAGAGTTTGCTATTCAAATAAGCTTAGGCGCCAGTCTAACAAAAATGCGCTTGTTGGTATTACTTGAAAACCTACCGAGTTTTATTTTAGCGGCATTAACTGGTTTATTAGTTACCGGCTGGGCAATAAGAAGTTTACCGTTAATTGCCGGTGATAGTTTACCAATGATGGATGCCATTGCCATTGATGGCACAACCATGCTTGCTTCAGTTGCTATCATCTTAGTGTTAAGCGTTTTATTTAGCGCACTAGCCCTAGTTGATATTGATAAACAGGCTTTGGGTAACAACTTAAACAGTAGTGGTAAAGGTATTCAGGCACAAAGCAATCAATGGTTAAGCCGGGTATTAATGGTGCTGCAATTATCTATTGCTTCGATATTACTGACCGCTTCGGTGATGATCGCTATGCAAAGCTATCAGGCCGTTTACCAAGATCTTGGTTATGATATTGGCAATAGTTATGAAATTGGCGTAACCGTTAGCGATGAAGAATACGTAACGCAATTAAACACCTTTGACGATTACGGCAAGAGCGAAGCTAAACAGTTGCTTGATGACTTATCTCGTTTAATCGAACAAGAAGTTAGCAATAGCCAAGTTATAACACCTAACTATGGCCCTTTATCTGATTCTTTACGGGTAAATGCCTTTCGCGATGAAACCTCAGGTCAGCGGGTTATTCACCAAATAAAAACCTTAGGGGCGAAGTATTTCTCTACCTTTAATATCCCTATGTTAGCGGGTGCTAATGTCAGCCAAGCGCAAATCGATAATGATGAAGATAGAATTGTCATAGATGAAAATATGGCAAAACTATTATTTTCAGAGTTAACTTACCAAGAGGTTATCGGCAAAACGATTCAAATGAGTGCTGATAGCTCAATCCCTCCCTCAATTGTTACTGGCATTGTTGGAAATACCATAGGTCAAACGGGTATTGCTGAGCCGTTAGGTTTACCGGCAATTTACTCTCATCGAGTAAGACCCGGCACGACCATGCAGTTCACTGTGATGTTGCCTGAAGGTGAAACCGTAACTGCCGCCATGCTAACAAGTGCAGTTAAACGCCAATTCCCGCGTTTAACTAACGTGACAGTGGAGTCATTAAATGATGCTTGGCAGAGACAAACACTAAACCAGCGCCTTAGTTTATGGATAGTATTAGCTATGACCGGCTTAACCCTTTTCCTTGCTGCCATCGGTGTTGCTGGCTTAACACAAATGACCACTAACCACAGAAAATATGAGCTTGCCGTACGTATGGCTACAGGAGCGAAACAAGCTAAATTGGTTAACTTTATCTTAAAAGATGCGCTTGTTATGTTAGTGGTAGGTTTAGGCTTAGGTTTTATTATCTCAGTATTTGGCTATGCACAAATATCACAACACTTAGAGATGTTACCCGACTTTAACTGGTTAGCGATGGCCGCCTTAGATGCTGCCTTAGTTATTATCGTTATTTTGTCGGTCATTATGCCTGCATGGCGAGTTATCAGTAGCGATCCGATGCAAGCCTTACGTGAAGAGTAATCAGCTAACCTCTGGTAATGTACCGATAAATAGAGTCTTTATTGCTATAACACTAGCCAATCGACCAAACTAGTTGGCATACTACTAGCCAATAAAATAATAAAGGAAGCGACTTCACTCGTTTCCTTTTCTTTTACCACACTGTATATTTTAGCTAAGCAAGACCACTTATTTTAATGGAAACCTATATGACCAATGCCACGATTTTAATTGCTGATGATGATGAAGATATTCGTTTTGCGTTAAACTTATTACTTAGCTCTGAGGGTTACCAGATCATTGAAGCCGAAAATGCCAAAGAGATCATCATTCAAAGCAATCGACAACAGCCAGATTTAGTGCTACTCGATATGAATTTTTCTCGTGATACTACCAGTGGCCAAGAAGGGTTAGCCATTTTAGAGCAGTTACAGCCGCTCAATATCCCGGTGATATTAATGACAGCATGGGGCTCAATCGAGTTGGCAGTGCAAGGTTTACAAAAAGGTGCCAATGACTTTATCGAAAAGCCATGGAATAAACTAAAGCTGTTAAACAGTATCAAACAACAATTAAGTTTTTCTCAGGTGAAAGAACAAAACCAAGGCTACCGACAATTACTCGCCCCAGAGAGTAAAAAAGCTTGGGTCTGTCAATCTCCTAGCATGCAGGCCATTGAAACCTTGATAGCACAAATAGCACCAACCGATGCCAACATTCTAATCTTAGGCGAAAATGGTACCGGTAAATCACTGCTGGCCGAGCGTATTCATCAACTCTCTTTACGCCAGCATGCGCCACTTATTACCGTAAATATGGCGGCAATTCCTGATAGCTTATTTGAAAGTGAACTCTTTGGTCATCAGAAAGGCGCCTTTACTGATGCCAAACAAAATCGCATCGGCCGCTTTCAACTGGCCGACAAGGGCACCTTGTTTTTTGATGAAATTGGTTCCTTGCCACTCACTCTGCAACCTAAATTATTACGGGTTTTAGAAACCGGACAATTTGAAATTTTAGGTTCAAGCCAAACGCAAGTTGCTGATGTTAGGCTGATAAGCGCCACCAATGCCGACCTTAAACAACTGGTGAGCAAGCAAGCTTTTCGCCAAGACTTATTGTATCGCTTAAATACCTTAGTGATTACCATTCCGCCCCTGCGCGAACGCCTTGAAGATATTGCAGACTTAGCCATTAGTTTTATCAGTCAATTTAGCGCTAAGTATCGTAAGCAAACTTTAACTATGAGTGCTTGTGCGATCAATAAATTAAAACAGCACAGTTGGCCAGGCAATATTCGCGAATTTAGTCATGTTATTGAACGTGCAGTATTACTTAGCTCTACTGATGAAATAACCGCGCAGCAACTGTTATTAGAAAGCACAGATAACACTAGCGATTCGGTAATATTACAACCCCTTGAACAGTCTGAAAGACAATTAATTGAAAAAGCAATGAGCGTGACTGACGGGCAAGTTATTGAAGCAGCAAAATTATTAGATATTTCACGAAACGCGCTTTATCGACGTTTAGAAAAATTTGCTATTCATCATGACCAATAATATTAAAGCTGGTAATCCTAAAACAGGAAAATCTTTCACGCTAAAATTTAGCCATGAGCAATGGCTTGCTTTGGGTTTAACAAGTACGCTAATAGTAATCTTAATACTGGTTTCGGCCTTAACGTACAGCTTAGGTTGGAGCAAACTGGCGGTTGCTACCTTAGTATTCTTGCTCTGTTATCCCCTTATTTGGCTTGCGTGGCGGTGTTACCATTTTTGGCGGCAAGCCATTATGCAGCTAACTACCTACACCCAGGTTATTCGAGAGGGTGAAACAAACTTACGCTTTAAAGCACAACACCCAGACAATTTACTCGCGGGTTTACAACAAGAAATATCTGCCCTAGCCTTAGGCAACGAACAAAAAGTAAAACAAAACCAAACCCTTGAAAATGTGCTTAGCCATATTCTCGACTCTTGGCCTATTCCGGTGTGCTTATTCGATGAAAACAACCAATTAACTTATCGTAATATAGCCATGAAAGAAAAAATCCAACAGCCTATGTTAATGGGTACTAGTGCTGCAGATTTAGGTTTTGTCATGGAGAACGATACATTAACGCACAGCCAGTTCAATCAACAGTGGCAGTGCCAAAGTATTAGCTACCTTTATCAGCAAAAAAAATGTCACATTTTTTCTGCCTTAGATATTTCCCAGCCGCTGCATCAGCAACAAAGCATTACCCAACAGAACCTTATTCGGGTATTGGCCCATGAACTGCGTAATTCATTAACGCCCATGGCCTCAATGGCAGACACCTTATTATGCAACGATAGTTTTAATGAAGAACAAGTCCGCATGGTACTGGGTAGAATCAAAATACGAAGTGAACGCTTACTTAGTTTTATTAATCAATATAGTCAACTAAGTCACCTGCCAGCGCCTAAATCGACTTGGTTTGATTTTAATACCTTACTTGATGAAGCCAAAGCCATGATCACCGAGCCTTGCACTATCCATTATCAAGGTAACGCCCAATGTTATGCTGACGAACAACAAATGGCGCAGATATTAATCAATATTTTCAAAAATGCCCAAGAAGCTTGTGAGAAAGAAAGCTGTGAAATTAGCGTCTGTATTTTCTATCAGCAAGACAGCCTGCAAGGCAATCAACATGGCAGGCAGGTTATTGAAATTATCGATAATGGTCCTGGTTTTGCCAACCTTGATAATGCCTTAACGCCTTTTTACACCACAAAAAGTCATGGCTCGGGTATAGGGCTATCATTGTGCGCCGAAATAACACGTAATCATGGTGGCGAATTCAGCTTAGAAAATATCGATAGTGGAGCAAAAATAATTATGTCATGGCCTGTAGGCAATAAAATGAATAATTAGACCGCCGTGCTAGTAATAACTTCTCCGGTGCTTTCACCTTAATAAACACTTACCAATACATACAAAAACGGGCCTAATGGCCCGTTCTTATTGAGTAAATTTCTGCTATCAATAGTGACTTATTAGCACCCGGGGTTATATGCTACCAACAGTAAGGATTACTAGTGCCGCTAGTGTTTTTTGCCGTTCTCTGCCCCTTAGAGTCAATGGTAAAGGTTTTACAATAGCTGTCTTTAGCCTGTGAAGATCCCGATTTAGCCGTGGCACTTAACGAGAAGCTAGTGGTAATTGAGCCACTAGAACCCGCACTCGACGAAAGCGTGTAATAGCTTTTTGTGCTTTCTGCAGAACCATTATTTAAACCACTCGATGATGTTATATCTGCGGTATAAGTGCCGTTTTGAATAAAAAATTTCTCCTGTGAAATAGCAAGGCGCATTAACGACTCTGTGGCATCAGCCCTGAGGCCTTTTCTCACCGAATCCATATAACTTGGATAGGCAATTGATGAAATAATGCCAATAATAGCCACGGTAATCATCAATTCAATGAGGGTAAAACCCTTTGCTTTACTGGCATACTTACCCTTTGATTTTTTACTTAACATCCCGATGACACTCCTTTTTTAGTTTTATTGGTCGGTAATATCGATCCAAGTGCGCCTTCCTTTGATAAAGTTAGGGCCTGCGGTAAAGCCAGTACTTTCATTGCCACCAACAATAACAAGTGGAGTAATTGGAACAGCAGGATCCCCCGAACCAGGACCATCCTGCACACCATCATAAATGGCAATTAAGTTAATCAGAATCCCTAAGCTTATCTCTGTGTTATCCACATCTATTTGATCTCTATTTTCATTTGCACATTGTTCTATATCAGAACTTCCAGCACAATGCGTTGCGATTATTCTGTCATAAGCAGCGGTAACATCTTCAATGCTATGAAGGTCATCGTAAGGTTCCAGTATCTGCAAAAACTCCGCAATTAATGCCTCTTTAATCTTAACGGCAACGGCCGCTTTCCAAGTATCGTCGCCATAACATACAGGTCCTTTGTAATGCCAAAATAACGTTGATTCGTATAATAGCCCTGCCTCTTCCTCAACTTTAACTCTAAGTCCGCCATATATATTTTCAAAGGTGCCATCACCATCAACATCTTCTTTTAAAACAATGGTATTACCATTGATCAACATTGATGCAGGTAAATCATCTGGATTTTGATGATATAAGTCTGACAAAGTCGTTATTTCGGTTGGATCAATTAACTGGGTAATGAGCGCGCCATTTCTCCAGCGACCAAGGGTGATGGCAGAATTTTTATTAACACAACCTGTATTTGTTGCGTGCAGACCTCCATCTAAAATTGAGTGGTTATCGAAGGCATTTCTCAGTGTGCCGCCATTGGCTTGAATATCGTTAATAGAAACAAGAAGAGAGTTACCGTCATCGTCTGTTAGGGTAGTTATAGCAGTCCCCGATGCTTGCAAAGCTTTTAATCTACGATGGATCATGGTCTGATATTCAAGCACATTATAAGTATTAGTGCCGATATGCAGTAGACTTTTTGAAGATAAATCCGCGTTTGCAATGATGACAATGAAGTTCTTGTCATTAGCGAGAATTTCATCAACTTGTAATTGTTTTGCATCCCCTTGGTTTACTTCAAAATAGTCAACATAAGGTTGATTTACTTTTTTATCGTATTCATGGGTATGTGCCGTTGTTTTTCCGCCATAACCAGCATTTTTATCCTTATTATTAGGGCCCTTTGGTGAATCTGTATCAACATCAATATGACCCCCTAAAAACCCACAGCCCTCGGTACAAGCTATTGGCGCAACAGCTAACTGTTCAAAGTTAAGGAACTTGGTATCTATACCATTGGCAATTCTAGCTATTAGCGGGCCAGACATGATGCCTGATGAAACCTTCCATGCGACCGCGACATCAGTAACTAACTTACTACCCCCCACATTATCGTCATGATCTAACGAACCATCACCATCAATGTCAAAAATTGCGTGTGGCGGTGGACCACCATTTAAATAGGCAGGTTCAATTAACCAGTTTTCTTCATTGATGGGATTTGTCACTGTCGTTTGAATTCGTCCATCCCTTAATTGGTGATTAGTCACCACACGATTGCCACCCGTTAATTCGACCATCCAACCGGTATGACTGGTCCAATCAATCGCAGCATTCGATAATGTTTTAATGGTCTGCGTTGAAATGGTTTTTTCAGCCGATAATGTTTGCGTTAGCAATGAATGGGTACCTGGGGTTGTACCTTTATCCCATATACCGTAGATAGCTTGTGTAAATATATCCGAAAGGTCGCTGTCAGACAGTATTTTTCCTGTACCGAAGAATATTAATTTCCCACCGTGTGGATGAGTGGTAACACTAACTTTTGTTGTGATAGGGCGGGTCACGCCTGCAGAAAAAATAGCTTTACCATAGGCCAATGACTTGGTTTTTAAATCAAACTTCCATAAATTACCATTTAAGTCACCCGCATAGGCGTAATCATAAATGCCATCACCATCGATATCGATTAATGAAGGGGTAGATAGACCATTGGGGGCTTCAGGAGTGCCTGAGTTAGTGCTAATGGTTGTGAACGTACCATCTTCAATGTCGCTAAGAATCAGTTGTGCTACTCCACTAGCACTGTTATAGCCATTACCAACGATAGAGTAGTACTTACCATCTGCTAACTTAACTACGCTTGCTCGGCCGTAAGCATCACCTAATACAGGTTGTTCCCAGCTAGTTTTTATCCACATCACTTTGCTATCAGTTCCGGTATTTTTTGTTTCTGAAGATAAGTTAGGATCTGTAATATCTAAAGCAAAACGTTCACTACCACCCGCACCTAAGCTTCCTATTAAAACAGTATGCCAAGCATTATCGAAATAAACATCGTTTACAGAAAGTTCCCCATCTACATAATATGTATGGCTATAAGGATCTGCTGAAAGGTTATCTAACCTTTGAATAACTGACATTGGAATAAAGGCATAAACTTCATCGCCGGTTACGGCATTAAAAACATGTAACATGCCATCATTTGCGCCTACATAAACCCTTGGCGCTCGTGACGCGTGAAGCTTTTGAAAGGCTATATAGCTTGAATCTGAATAATTGCCTGCTGGTGCCCCGACATATACAGGATTTGAATGAATAATATCGCCTAATAAATTATAACGGGTTCGTAATGTGCCATTAGGCTTTTCGTTGCTTCTATCGCCTCGAATAAAATCCAATATCGGGCTTGTAGTAGTAGCATCATTATTAAAGGCAATTTTATCTAGTTTTCTCTTCCTTTCAGCTGATAAATTTTTCCACCTAAAAGCAACTTGTTTGTTACCATCCCAAGTGATTATTTTACGAGCATCCCAATAATTTGGATTCGCAGCTTCTGCTGCATTAAACCGCAGGCGTGCAGACCAGTTAGCGCCGGTACCTGTATTTCTCGGCTCTAAAGTAGATAAGTCAACACTTGTTGATATTGCCCCTAAAGAGGATATATCGTACTCAACGAGATCCCCTTGCCAAGCACCATTTTCAAACCAAGGACGATAGCCTTTAGCACCACCTTTCAAATCAAAAGTACTTAGTGCCATCGGTTGGATATAACCAGGAGGCTGATTTTTTGCAGTAAAAGGGTCGGCTGCATAGGCAGGACTTAGGAAAAATAAAGCCGGTAAGATAAAATACAAACTACACATCAATAATCTATTCATTTCATTGCTCCAATTTAAACTGATATATTCCGTGTTATGGTTGTTCTAATGTTACATAGACAGACTGTACCACTCGTTCCGATCTTTTTAATCCCAAACTTCTCGCCGTGACCCTGTAGGCATAAACATATGAACCGGTCTTAGACAAGCCACTACTCTCGGAGGATTCATCTTCCCCTGGCAAGGTTTGCCTACCATCAAACTGGATAACAAAGGCTTCATTAGCCGTTCTACCCGCCTCTACAGCGGTAAAAGTATCCCAATTCAACGCTCTAACATTAAGTATCTCATCGTTATTATAATAGCCGTCTCCAGCGATACTAAAATCAAAAGTGCCCGCTATAGCTACCTGTGTTTCTAATGCGTTTTCTGCTATTACTAAAGAGCTATCGGCGTTGCTACGCGTAACCGTCTGAAACTGGCTATTGCCTGACATAGCCAGTTGTAAAATAGCCGTTTTATAGCCCGTTATACCAATTAATGTAACTAGCAATAAAATCAGTAAAGCGACAGGTAATATAAAACCATCTGTTGAAGAACGAAAAGAAAAGTCTTTTTTCAGCATATTAATCACCATTAACTATTATTTAATAGGTTTCGTAACGTAATCGTCGAGCGAAAGACCAATCGGTGGAAGTTATCCGCGGGTTTATAGATAACATCTCCAAGCGTGTAGGTATTACTATCGGTAAATGATTTGTCTGGGCAGTCATCTCTAACGATGATTGACATCCTTATCGAGACCACATTATTCCAATTAACAACACTTGCTGCATTTACATACTGATTAGGTGCACTGTCTGCAGTTTGGTCAACACCATATTCGAATTGTAAATGCTCAACACCTACCAATAACTGCTCACTTGTAGGAACCCCTAACTCCAATGATTTCCAAAACAGTGCCGGAACTGTGCTCCCTTGACAACTTTCGTTCGAATTTCCTACGTAATATGAGCGTGCTATCAATTGATGCGCTGTTTGAATGTTATTAGTAATATTGGTATTATTTGCGTTGGCCACATCACTACCTAAGAAGACCCTACCCTCAAATAATGATGATAGCAGATACAATTCATTAGCTTCATAGGCAGTAGTTAACCAAGGGCTCGCAAACCTTACAGTCACTATGTCCCCTCTGAGGTAATCCGATCCGCTAATACAGTTATAGCCAGCATTAGTATCATTTAAACCATAGATATTCTGGGCTAACATAGTGCCCCAAGTATTTCCTGCAGTGAGGCAAGTAGTATTAAAAGCTGATGGTCCAACCGTGCCAGAAATCTCATCAATATTAGCATTGCCGCCAAAGTATCCTGCTCGCCTTAAATCTCGAGAAATAATAGCGACAGCAAAGCGCCCAGTCTCTTGTATGTTGGCTAATCGCTCGGTCACTTTATTTGCGGTTTGACTACTAACAAAAAACGTTAAAACACCACCGAGTACGAATATACCAATAAACATGGCAATCATGAGTTCAATTAAACTAAAGCCGGTGTTTTTTTTACTTGTAGATGGCTGTTTCATTATCATATCGTTCATCTCCATCCTATATAATGACCTGTAAACAGTTCAAATCTGCACTGGTTTGTACCGGACAGTTTTTAGCAGTCGAACCACTTAAATCCGCATCCCATCTAATGGTAATTGTTATAGGTCCACCGGCTTGTTCTATTTCTCCACCACCGGCAGGTAAATTATCTATCAACATCTTTTGCCAAGTATAAATATCATATTGCGCCATTTGTATCGCGGTGCAAAAATTACTGACACAGTCCACTTCGCCTGGCACAACAGCATGGGCAACAACATAGGACAGCGATTGAATAGAGTTTGCTCTTATACGCTCAATCATGTCAGTCAAATATATAGAGGCTTGTTCATTATCTAATGCTTGCTTCGCGCTGCGCATTTGCGATAACTGTAACGATAAAATGCCCAGTATTCCTACGGCAACGATAACAGTGGTAACTAGGACTTCGACTAACGAAAATCCAAGTGAACTTTTCAGTCTATAGTTTTTTATCATAATGTAGTCATTACCTAATAACAGCTAGTCTGCGGTTTTCGGTCAATGCCTCGAACACTCACCTTGCCAAATCGATTAATAACGATGGTTCGTGTTTGTGCATCGACTTCATTTTTATAACATAACACCATATCGCCAGAAGCGATGGCTTCTCCGGCGGCGCTAAAAACCACATTAGATTTATAAGCAGTTGTTGTTCCATGAAGAGAGTAGTTTGAATCGAAAGGCGCATATATTGAAATCACGGGGTCAAAATCAGCAACAGCTGTGACTTCACGGACAATCCAACCACCCTCCCAACTCCCCGCATTCGAACAGTCTGTTTTATCCGGATTACTGGTGCAAACAGTTACATTCACACCGCGTTTGATTGCTTCGCTTCTAGCCACAACAATGGAGCGGTGCATGTCATTGGCTAGGTTTGACATATTGGTAGATTTTATTGATTCTAAAAAAGAAGGTAACGCGACACTCGCAAGGATGCCGACGATACTGATAGTGATGAGAACTTCGAGTAAGTTAAAGCCTTGTACATAATAAATTCTTTTCGTCTTTAGCATAAATTTGATTCTTTATATTTCCATTTATCTACCATAAAGGGTAGATAACCCCTCTTTATAGGTAAGTATTCTTTTCTTAATTGTTGTTAATCCTTACATCTCGGGTGAGCATAAACACCAAGAAAACAAACCAATTTCCCTACTGGATTAAAGCGACTACAATTCCACTAACCTCTACAATTTTCTACTAATTATCGCTCATTACTCTGTGTTTGATCTCAGTTGGTTTGGGGTAATATCAGAAAATCCAAACGGCTTTAATATCCCCCTTGGGGAGTAAACGCTGTAATTAAACCACTGCAGTGTCTAATATTCTTGAGCTAATAACAAGTGTTTTTAACATTGACATTATTGGTAAAGCCAACTACCCCGAGGGTTGAAAGCAATAACCTAAACAATAAATACTTAACCTTTAACCAGTAAATAAACGTTAAGACTCTGCATATTACGGAGAATCTCACTAGGTTTATTCATTGGTAGAAGCAAGGTTTAACCTTGAATTTTTATGTCTTCTGTAGCCAAGAGCAGAATTTATGAATTTAAGGGGGATTTTAGAAGGCTATTGATTGAGCTCAGTACACTGATCATGTAGTCAAAAACTTGGTCAATAGCCATAAAAAGTCAATTGACGGGGGAAACATTATCCTTTGAGGTGATTGTCCAGTTACAATTTATCGGTAAAGTATCTATATCTAAGGCACTACATATAACCCGCTTAATTTGAGTTATTCGCTAACCAATTATCCAATAATTGATTCGCTTGTGCTTTTTTCTTGAAGGGATATGTGCTTTCAACAACTTGAATCAAATATTGTTGCGCTGCTTTTCGTCGCCCTTGCTTATCTAATACAATGGCTAAATGATATTTAACTGAGTTATTGTCTGCGTCTATTGCTAATGCTTTACGTAAATAAATTAGTGCCGCTTCATAATTGGCTAAATTAATTTCTCCCCAAGCAAGAGTATCTAATATGGTGACATTATTAGGGGCAATTGCCATAGCTCTTTTAGCAAAAACAATCGCTTGTTCAATTTCACCTTGTTCAATTAAGTTGTTAGCCAAGTTATTCAATAATGCCGGAGAATCAGAGTAAACCTTAAGGGCATTGTGGTAGAGGTTGGTTACTTTTTCATGTTTGTTTTGTAATTGATAAACATCTGCGAGTGCAATAACAAACTTCAACTCTAACTGCTCTGAACTATCAATTTGACTGGTTAATAAACGTTCCGCCTTGTTGAGTTTATTCAATTTCTTATAGGTTCGATATAAAGCCAGAATGCTCGCTGTTGATGGATTAATACTTAACGCTCTTTGATATAATGGCAAAGCTTGTGCGTATTGTCCTTGCTTAAAAAACAAGTCTCCAGCTAATAAATCAGCAACAGCCCCTTCTTTATCTTTTGAACGAATAATTTTAATTTGTTTAGCTGCTGCTTCTACCTTGCCACTAGCCATTAATAATTTAGTTAATAATATATGCGTAGCAACAACTTCATTATCCCAAGACAAAGATTTTTTTAGCGAAGAAATAGCGCCATTGATATCGTTAGCGGTTATTTGTGCATTAGCTAATATTGATAAAGCGTAAGCTCTATTGTTTTCCTCATCGACATAGTTTTCATACTGCTTTATCGCTTGTACATATTTTCGCTGAGTTAAATAAATACCGCCAAGCAATTCATGTAATTTGCCAATCGATTTTTTAGCGAGAATTTCTTCTAGTTTTAGTTGAATTTTATCTAATTGCTTGGTTTTTCGATAAACTTGCTCTAAAGCAATTAACGCACCAACATCTTCTTTATTTTCAGCTAAAATCTTTTCTAACCACAACGCGCTGTCACTATACTCCGCTAGTAAATAATACAATGAGGCGAGAGACTTCATAATCACAATATTCTTAGGGTACTGTTTTAGCAGTATGTTCAAGTCGATTTTTGCTTGATTAGTATTGCCTTGAATAACCAATAACTCTGTCAAGGCTACTTTTGCATCAACATAATCAGCTGATAAAGATACTGCTTGATTAAATGAAGATTCAGCCTCGGTTAACTGTTTGTTAGCTCTTAAGTTACTTCCATGTAAGAAGTGAAAATATGAGTTATCAGGAGCAATAACCACTAAGTTTTTACTGCGAGCAATGGCCTGATCAAATTGTCTTATATGATTAAAGCTGGTATTTAATGCTAATAAAGCCGGCACATAGTTAGGAAAAGCTTGTTCTATTTTTAACAGCAGTTCAATGGCCTTACTGTAATTTTCTTGCGCAATAAAGCTCTCTGCTAAATG
This sequence comes from Colwellia piezophila ATCC BAA-637, assembly GCF_000378625.1. Taxonomy (GTDB): domain Bacteria; phylum Pseudomonadota; class Gammaproteobacteria; order Enterobacterales; family Alteromonadaceae; genus Colwellia; species Colwellia piezophila. The sequence goes on from NZ_KB905163.1 coordinate 119,629, forward strand.
CAATACAACATTTGGGTTGCTAGGGTTAATTTGTAATGATTCAATAAAGTAGCGCTGTGCACTTTCATACTGATTTAACCCCATAAAAGCACTTGCCAACAAGTTTAGAATCGTTTCATTCTTTGGAAAGTGGCGATTTGCTTTTCCTAATAATCTTTTAGCACTTTTAAATTCTTGTCGTGTTATTTCAATTTCAGCCAACATCACAATAGCCCGATAATCATTTACTAGGTCAAGGTATTGATTAAAAAACCCACTAGCTTCAACCAAACTATTTTGCTTATATAATATGTAACCTGCCAAATAGAGGTATTGTGGATTTTCTTGTCTAATGTTATCGGGTAATGCAGCTAATGTAGCTAAAATATTAGATAAGGTCTCTTCTAAGTATTCAGGTTGGCCTTTATTCGATGCTGCGATAACTCTAAGGTAGTTAGTTTGTGGTTCTTTTGGTGCTCTATCAAGAATATAGTCAATATCTTCCTCGGCAAGCTCAATATTACCTTGTGATAGCAAGACTTCTGCTTTTATCATGCGAGCGGCTAAGTAGTTCGGATTAAGCTCAATTGCCTGATTAAGTTGTTTTAGCGCGGCCTCAGAATCACCGGCAATTAAATATAACCTGGCACGGATCACTCGCGCACGACTAGGGATATTATAACCCTGTAGCGCTTTATCAGTATATTGCTCTGCCTTTTTAAATTGTTTACGGGCAAGAAAAATTTGCGCCTTACCTAAGTTTGCTAAGTTATAACCGGGGGCTAGCTTTAATGCGTAATCAAAGCTCTCTCCTGCAGCAACAAACTTTTTTAGTCCAATAAACGCTTGGCCACGTAAATAGGCAAGTTCAATTTCAAGTTCAGTGCGACTTTCTCCTGGAATTGTTAACTCTAATGCGGCTTTAAATTTTTGTTGAAACAATAGCGCTTTAGCTTTTAGCGGTCGAATAAGATCTAGATCAGCGCCCAATTCATTAGCATAATTTAACTCGACCTCTGCAGCGACACCATTCTCGTGGGCAAGTAATACCTTAGCGTATAAAATACGGCCTGCCATATGCTCCTTCTGATTTTGAAAGGTATTCTTTAAATGGATCATCGCCGCGCGGTAGTCTTGCTCTTCAAAACTAATTAACGACTTTTCATAATGCTCGTTGGCTTGAGATTTAGCAACCGTTTGCTCTGTAGCTTGTACCGTCAAAGAGCAAACCATGAAAAAGAGACTAGCGAGAAAAGAGTAATAACGTGAACGACCTATTTTCATGAAAAACCTTCCTTGAGAAATATATCTTTTATAGTAGAGCATAGAAAAAAGCACCGCTAGTTGCAGTGCTTTTTAATGAATTGGTGAAATTAATTTTATGAATGCTTAACTTAACTTAACTTGGCGACGAGATAATGATAAGCCGATAATACCTAAAGCAAAGATAGCAAATGATGTGGGCTCTGGTATATCCGTTGGGGGTAAACACTCAGGATCACAACGTTCGATAATGGTTGTCCCTTCTGAATTCCTCTTAGCGGGAGATGCATGGGAGTCACCAAGCGCTAAATAATTACTGATGTTATCTTTAGTTAAGCTATCTAAATCACCAAAAATATTTGAGTTGAACTCAAACTCATAACCAATATACATTAACCAATTATCACTAGTATGCTGTAAAGAATGTTTTGTGTTAAAAGTTCCATCATCCTCTCTGTTATTAGCTACATTGTATTCCATTGATGTTGCAATTTCACTTATGATAGCACTTGGGTGACTACCATCATAAGACCCTTCACCACCTTTTTTATAACCTGTTTTATCGTAACCAGCGCTTTCGTACACTACTTCACTATTATCCTTTTCTCCTTTACATGCATCATTAGAAACACTACTTCCATCCTCCCCAATACAAGACAGCAAATCAATTTCAAGTTTATAAGTAACATTATCATGCTTAACTACAAAGGGTTCATTATTCTTACTATTTCCAAATTTATCACTCCCTAAAATTTCCTCAAAAGTCCTAAACTTAGGCTTAGGGCTATCAGCCTTATATGTGCTTGAGAATGCTTTATCGGCGTCCCCCTCAAAATAATAATCCGTATTAGTTGTATTTATCTCTGATACCTTTTTTTTATTTGGGGCATAAGTAGTATCAATAAACTCCTCTGACATCATAAAGTATAAGTACTGCTTACCACCACTTCCTTCACCAAAATATAAAAAACCATTAGCATCATCAATACCATTAATTTTATAATTAACGGAAAAACCTATATCGTAAGTTTCACCATTACAACCAAAACAACCATCTACATCAAAATTGCCTGCGTTGACAACTATGCTAATAGACAGCAAAGCGGTTGCTATAAAAAACTTTTTAATAAACGCTATTGTTTTCATTCGTTACCCCAAAAGTGAAAAGCCTATGATATTGTTATTTTATTGCAATTTTCACACCCTTTTTACAAGCCATTATTTTATAGGCATTTTAAAATATTTTTACTGTTGGACTCTTAAATTCCAACATAAGGTGTAAAAAATGCTGACAATCATTATCGGCAGTTAGCTGTAAAGTTCACAGCTGAGTAAAAGGATTTCTTGAAGGTAGGTTTATTAATTGAGCGTAAAATTACTGTAACTTTTAGCGGTGTACCAAAAGTCGTACTATTTTACTGGTTTGATTTGATTTTATTTGAAGAAGGTTTTAGCAACCAATGCCTTGCTATATAACCAGTATATTTTGACGCCTGCCGCCATGATAATAAACTGCTTTATTCTCGCTTGGTTGGTGATTTCTCTAAGCTTTGAAAGATATTATACTAAGCGCTTAATGTTAGCATCAATGACTACGGAGCAAGTGAATGTTGCCATCTTCTAGCACTAGCCATTGATACTGTTTGGCTTGAGCAAAGACCATAGCAACAAAAAAGCCTCTACATTGCTGTAGAGGCTTTTTATTTGAATAAGTGAGTTGACACTATAAGCCGGGTTTTGTATCTCTTGCTTATCCTAAAATAAGTAAAAGTGACAATCATTCGTCTAGGCTATAAATCGCTCTATAGCTCAAGCAACCTACCCGGTTTCCACGCGAGCCACGCTTATATTATTAAAGCTTACGCCTAAATAATCATGAAACCCTATTTGGTCTTGCTCCAGGTGGAGTTTACCCTGCAATTACTGTTACCAGCAATCCGGTGCGCTCTTACCGCACCCTTTCAGCCTTACCTGTGCTTCTTTACTTATAAATAAGGAAGGAAGCCATCGGCGGTCTTCTCTCTGCTGCACTTGTCGTCGGCTCACGCCGCCCAGGCATTACCTGGCACCCTGCTCATTGGAGCCCGGACTTTCCTCCCGCTAGAAATACTTACGTAAACTAGCCAGCGATTGTCTGGTCAACTCGGCGCGCATTTTACCCTATCTCAGCAAAAAGTCTATGAACTTTAGTTAATCAGTATTAATTTAGAAGATTTCGCAAGGTTTAGGTTTTAAGGCTTAAAGCGACTTCATATAATGCATTTTTCTTTACACCATAAATTTCCGCGGCAATTGCACAGGCCTTTTTAGGTTTCATTTCAGTCAGTAGTAATTTAAGAGTATTAACGATTTCCGCAGAGATTTCATTTTCAACTTTCTTATGGCCCTCAATGATCAGCACCATCTCACCTTTAAGCTGATTAGCGTCTTGCTCAAGCCAAGTTAGAAAGTTTTCCGCACTATCGCTATGAATAGTTTCAAAGGTTTTTGTTAGCTCTCGAGCTATAACAATATAACGTTCGCCACCTAAAGTAGTAACAATATCTCGGACGGTATCAATTGCTCGGCGAGGAGCGTCGTAGAAAACCATGGTACGGGGTTCATCAACTAACGCCAGTAACGTTGCTTGTCTAGCACCTGATTTAGAAGGTAGAAATCCTTCAAAGGTAAATCTGTCAGTAGGTAAACCGGCAACAGATAAGGCCGAGATGGCGGCGCATGCGCCAGGGATAGGAGAAACATTTAAACCTAAGCTTCGACAATGACGGACAATATGAAAGCCAGGGTCACTGATTAGTGGTGTTCCGGCATCTGACACCAAGGCAATGGTTTTACCTTCCTTGAGCATATTAGCGACTTGATCTTGACGTTGTCGTTCATTATGGTCGTGCAATGACATGGTTTTATTTTTAATGGCAAAAGCAGATAGTAATTTACCTGTATGGCGAGTATCTTCACAAGCAATAACATCAACTTGCGTTAATATATCTATAGCCCTCTGGCTGATATCGCCTAAATTCCCAATCGGGGTTGCTACAATATAAAGGGTGGCTGGGGTTAGGGTGGTTTCACTCATGTCATTTACTTCACTTGATTTGGCGGATATTGGCGTATATTAGTTGTGACTAACTTCGTTGGCGTTTATTATAACCCCATACTGATAACAATATGCACGGATTTATTGATTGTGGTAAAAACAGCGTTATCGACAACAGGATTAAATTACTTCCCAATGGATTTTCAACAAATTAAATCTCGACTTTTACCCGCTTTATTATTAACGCTTTTAGCGAGCTGTAGTACCCAAAAAGTACCCGATGCAACTACAGATACAAATGTAGACACTGGACTTGAAGAAGTCACCATAGACGCCTCGGGTTTATCGGCAGAGCAACATTTAGCCCTAATACAAGATTTAGCGCCAGACCTGGCTGTTGATCAGCTAATTATCGCAACAACCTTGTTCTTTCAACAAGAGAATTACCCTAAAGCCCTCTGGCTTGCCGATAAAACCTTGCCGTTAATCGATGTCTCAACACCTAATCACAATCAGGTTAAGATGCAATTAACCTTGATTAAGGCCGATAGTTTACAGCAGCTTGGATTTTTCCAAGAGTGCTATCTACAACTCAATCAGCTTGAGCAATTCGCTAATGAAAATGCCATTTCACTCTCGGCCAAATATTACCGACTGTTAAGTATTGCACTACAAGAAAAACAACAACCTATAGCAGCATTAAATGCTCAGCTTTATGAATTCCAAATAACAGATAAAAAGGCGCAAAGTCAGCAACAAGTTGAAAATATTTGGCAAGGATTGCAACGCTTATCACAATGGCAACTGGCTTTAGCCGCTTTAGATAAAGCGCCTTTAAGTGAGGGTTGGCTAAAGTTAACCGCAATTGCTAATAAATATGGCGATAAGCCCGAAAAAATTCACTCACAACTGGCTATATGGCAAAGCAATTACCAATACCATCCGGCAAATATCATTGCCAAGCAGCTTGCTAGCCAAGTTCTTGTAGTCAAAAAAATTGAAAACATCGCGGTAATTTTACCGTTAAGTGGCAAACAGTATTCTGCAGGACTTGCTATCCAACAAGGAATACTGGCAAGTTTTGCCAATGATGAGAGTAAAAAAATTCACTTTATCAATAGTAATACCGTTAATTGGTATGGCTTGAGCAATGAGCTCTCCACCTTAGAAATAGATTATGTTATTGGGCCATTACTTAAATCAAATGTCGATAGATACATCAAGTACACCAGTGTCCAAGCGCAGTCCCAAAACGACTTCATGCTTGATACTACCGCTCAGTCATTTACCCTTAATCAAAGCAAAAACTTAGTAGATAGTGAAACACCTAACCTAGAAGGCTCTTTTGATTACCTACCGGCCATAGATAGTGACTCTGCAATTCAAAGCTACTTACAACCAATGGATAATGCCAAAACCCTCTCAACACTATTGTTAAACATGCCAACCACAGCCTTATTAGCCGAGCAACATACCGTTTTTTCAATGCGCCCCGAAGATGAAGCAAAGCAGGCCGCAGCAACGTTAAGTCGCCAAAATTATCAACACCCCATAGTGCTAAGTCAAAAAAACATTGTCAGCAAGCGTATTGCTAGAGCTTTTGTTAAACAATGGCACCGTATTACCGGCGACACTATTGAGGTTGTTTACTACGATACTGGCGCGCAAATGCAAGCTAATATTAAGGCAAGTTTATCTGTAGATAAGAGTATGGCGCGTATTAGTAAACTTAAAAGCCGACTCAATCAAAGTATCAAGTCACAAACAAGAAATCGTCGCGATATAGATATGATTTACCTTGTTGGTAGTCCTCAGAAAACACGCTTAGTTAAGCCTTATATTGAAGTGAACATCAGCCCATTTGCTGATACTATTCCCGTTTATGCTAGCTCCCGCAGTCATAGTACAAAAAGTGATTACAGCAGTGGTAGTGATTTACAAGGCTTAACCTTTACCGAGATCCCTTGGTTATTAACTAGCGATCAAAATGCTGATTTAGCCAACCTCAGTCAAGCGCTTTGGCCAAACCGTAGTGATGGTCTATCTCGCCTATTCGCCATGGGTTTTGATAGCTACCAACTTATTGATAAAATCCCTTTGATGAAGCAAGCCCCTTACCTACAACATTGGGGGCAAACCGGCGTATTAAAGCTAAATAAGAGTAATGTGCTAACGCGTAGCTTCCTTTGGGGTTCGTATAAGCACAATAAGGTTGTCACTATTGTTATGGAATAAGGGTTCACTTAAAGAGAATGTGACTAGTACTGATAAAGGCTGCATTACCGAGCGATTTGCTGAGTTATATTTATCTAAGCAAGGTCTCACCTTAGTCGAGAAAAACTATCATAGTCGCCGAGGAGAGATCGACCTGATCATGCTTGATGGTGATACTTATGTTTTTATTGAAGTAAAGTATCGTAAAGGCAGCGCATTTGGCGGAGCCATTGCCGCTATTCCAGTAGCTAAGCAAAAAAAAATTAAACATTGCGTAACATTTTACCTACATCAAGCCGGGTTAAATGAATATAATACCCCTTGTCGTATTGATGTCATAGCGCTTGAAGGTGAGATTAGCCAACCACAAGTTACTTGGCTTAAGAACGCTTTTTAGATAGATTAATACTATAAACAATATAGCCACGGAGTTAGCTTTCAATGCTAGAACAGATTAAAAATAATTTTAAAGAAAGCATACAAACACAAATTGCTGCTAGCGAGCTATTAGCCCCATCTATTGAACATGCGGGCATGATGATGGTGCAATGCCTATTAAGTGGCAATAAAATCATCTCTTGTGGCAATGGTGGCTCAGCCGGCCATGCACAACACTTTTGTGCGCAGCTACTCAATAAATATGAAACGGAGCGCCCTAGCCTGCCAGCCATTTCACTTAACAGTGATATATCTACCATCACCTCTATCGCCAATGACTATCAATATGACGAAGTATTCTCTAAGCAAATTCGAGCGCTAGGTCTTAATGGCGACGTATTATTAGCTATTTCTACTAGTGGTAATTCCCGTAATGTCGTAAAAGCCATTGAGAGTGCAGTATCGCGTGATATTCCTATCATTGCCCTTACCGGCGGTGATGGTGGTGATATTGCGGGTTTATTAGGTGAAAATGATGTCGAAATACGTGTACCTTCCTCGAGAACTTCAAGAATTCAAGAAGTACATTTAGTTGTTATTCATAGTCTTTGTGAAATTATAGATACTACTTTATTTCCTCAAAGTGAATCGTAAATGTTTACCTTAAGAGATAACGATAGCAAGCCCAAACTAACGACAAGCTTTGCTACCAGTAACGTAGCTCGACTTGCCGGTATGTTAATGCTCGTTTCAGTGCTGCAAGGTTGTGCCCTAGCCACGGTTGTTGCGGTTACCGCTGGTGCGACTATGGTGGCCGATAGGCGCAGTTTCAGTAAGCAAATTGACGATCAAACCATTGAATTTTATGCCTATAACGAACTCGCTAAACAAAAGGCATTATCAAAAAACACCAACTTACATGTAATCTCGATGAATGGCACTGTTTTACTCATTGGCCAAGCACCTAACACTTACCTTCGAGACCTAGCGGTAAAAACAGTGCAAGAAGTCTCTGATATTGTCGTCATACATAATCAGATTCGCATCAGTTCTACCATAGCAGTAACAACAAAAAGTAATGATGTTTGGCTAACGTCTAAAGTTAAATCGGCGTTACTGGCCAATGGCGAGGTTAATGCTAAAGATGTTAAAGTGGTAACAGAAAACTCAGAAGTATTCCTGCTCGGTTTAGTGACCAAAGAAGAGGCGCGTATTGTGGTGGAAATAACCCGTAACATCAGCGGTGTTAGTCGGGTAATTAAAGTCTTTGAATATATTTAATCTTAGCCAGTAGTGCTAACAATAAAGCCGGTAACCTTATTAAAAGTTACCGGCTTTATTCAAACTGAAAGTGTATTAAAAATTATTTGATAATTTTCAAACTCACTTTACTCTTTCCTTTCGGCTTAATCGATTCACCTGTCTCTCTACCTGTCGAAGCAACGCTACTTAACGGTGACTTCGGTTTTTCAGCTACTTCAACTATCTCATCTTCACCCTCAGTAGGATGTTCAATGGGCAATGAAGTCCCCGCACCGTTTTCTTTGGCATAGATAGCACCAATGGCACCGTAAGGTACCGTGAGATGCTCTAATATTCCGCCAAAACGGGCACTGAACTCAATGGTTTTATCACCTAAGGCAATAGTACCAACAGCTGAACGGGCAATGTTTAAAACAATCTGTCCGTCAGCAACATAACTCATGGGCACCAATACACCGTAGACATTAACGTCTACCATGATATACGGGGTTAGATCATTATCCGAGATCCACTCATAGAAAGCCTTAATTAAATAAGGCTTATTTGAGCTCATTGAGCTAGGTGTAGCGTCTTCCATTAGGCAGGGTGACCAAAGCGCAATTCACGCTCAGTTTCAGTTAACGATGCTTGGAAAGATTCACGTTCAAACAAGCGTAACATATAGGTTTTAAGTTCTTTCGAACCTTGCCCAGACAACTCAATACCAAATACTGGTAAACGCCATAATAACGGAGCAATATAACAATCTACCAAACTGTACTCTTCACTCATAAAGTAAGGTGCTTCGTTTAAGATTGGTGCAATGCTTAATAAGCTTTCTGTTAACTCTTTACGAGCTTTAGCTGCTTCAGCAACCGTGCCTGACATGATCACTTTAGTAAGACTATACCAATCTTGCTCGATACGATGCATCATCAAACGGCTACGACCACGTGATACTGGATACACTGGCATTAATGGTGGATGAGGAAAACGCTCATCTAAATATTCAACAATGATTTTAGCTTCATATAGCGCTAATTCACGGTCAATTAAAGTCGGCACAGTACCATATGGATTCAAGTCCAATAGGTCTTCAGGCAAGTTAGCTAAATCAACTAAGTTGATGTCAACACCAACACCTTTTTCTGCTAAAACAATGCGTGTCTGATGACTGTACATATCATCGGCATGAGAGAACAACGTCATCACAGAGCGTTTATTTGCTGCTACGGCCATAGAGCCTCCTAAAATCATTTACATTAAAAACTAACAAAGGGGAATTTGATATTTTACCATCAAATTCCCCTGAAATATTTTACATCAATAACTTAATGTACGTCTTTCCAATATTCTCTCTTAAGGAAGTAAGTAAGAATAAAGAAGAAGAACAAGAAAGCTAATACCCAATAACCAAGGGCTTTACGCTCAAGTTTATTTGGCTCACCAACATATTCTAAAAAGTTAGTTAAATCACGAACAACTACATCATACTCTTCAGCAGTTAAAGTACCACCCATTGCTGGAGATAGCTTACCATGTTCGTCAATAGTGCTAACACCTTGCAAATCTTGCAATACATGTGGCATACCAACATCTTTAAATACCGTGTTATTTACGCCAAACGGACGATTTTCATCAATATGGAATGAACGTAAATAAGTATAGATCCAATCTGGGCTACGAAAACGCGCTTCCAAGGTTAAATCAGGTGGCGCACTACCAAACCACTTTGCTGCTTCTTTTTTCGGCATAGCGTTAAGAATATGGCCACCAACTTTATCACCTGTGTACATATAATTAGCAATACCGTCAGCTTCTTCAATACCTAAATCGTCAAAAGTACGACCGTAACGTTGGTACTGTAACTGATGACAACCTAAACAATAGTTGATATAGGTTTTAAAACCTTTTTTAAGTGATTCTTTATCAGATAAATCATTATTTGCTTTATCTAAATGAACACTTGGCCCAGAAGCAATCGCGGAGAACGGCACAAGAGCCGTTACACTGCAAAGCATGCCGAAAGTAACGGCGATAATTAATTTTTTCATTAGTCAGCAATCCTCTCAGGCATTGGTTTAGTATTTTCATTCTTGCTGTAGAACCATAAAGCAACGAAGAAACCAAAGTAACCAAAACTAGCAATAGCACCAATCAAGTTAGCCGTTGGTGTAGCAGGCATAGTACCTAAAGCACCAAGCACAACAAAACAAATTGAAAATTGAATTAGGTTGATTAAGTGCCACTTCGAGCGATAACGTACAGACTTAACCGTACCGCGATCAAACCAAGGTAATAAGAACAACACGATAATAGCGGAGAACATACCAATAGCACCTAACATTGCATTAGGTATAACACGTAAAATGGTATAGAAGGGACCAAAATACCATACTGGCGCAATATGCTCAGGCGTTTTCAAACCGTTTGCTGGAGTGAAGTTTGGCGCTTCCATAAAGTAGCCACCACCCTCTGGGGCAAAGAACATTACCCAACAGAATAGGAATAAGAAGCCAACAACAAACATAATATCTTTAACGGTGTAATAAGGATGGAAGGGTACCGCATCAACAATATCGTATTTATCGCTATATTGCTTATGGAAGGTAAATTTACTTATCTCTTCAGGTTTCATACTGCCTTTAGGTTTCTTAATATCGATACCTTCGGGATTGTTAGAACCCACTTCATGTAAGGCTAGGATATGTAAAAACACCAAGATAACTAACACTAACGGCAAAGCAATAACGTGTAACGCGAAGAAACGGTTTAAGGTCGCCCCGGATATGACGTAATCCCCTCGTATCCATAACGTTAAGTCATCTCCAATAATAGGAACCAAGCCAAAGATAGAGATAATAACTTGTGCACCCCAATAGGACATGTTGCCCCAAGGTAATAAGTAGCCCATAAAAGCTTCAGCCATCAACACTAAGAAGATCAACATACCGAAGATCCACAGTAGTTCACGTGGTTTTTGATACGAGCCATACATTAGGCCGCGCACCATATGCAAGTATACAACAATGAAAAAGGCAGATGCCCCCGTTGAATGCATATAACGTAGTAACCAACCAAAGTCGACATCACGCATGATATATTCAATTGATGCAAAAGCACCCTCGCCAGATGGCTCGTAATTCATCGTTAACCAAATACCGGTAAAGATTTGGTTAACTAGTACTAACATGGCTAAAGAGCCAAAAATGTACCAAAAGTTAAAGTTTTTTGGTGCTGGATATTGTGCTATATGCTTGTTCCATGCATCTGTCACGGGTAAACGTTGATCTATCCAACCCATGAAATCGGTAAATACTTTCATTAACATTATGCAGCTCCCTTATTTACATCTGGGCTTACACCAATTAATAAGGTGTCATTACCCGTAAATGAATGCTCAGGAACCACTAAGTTTAATGGTGCAGGAACGCCCTGAAAAACTCGGCCAGCCATATCAAACTTACTTCCATGACAAGGACAGTAGAAACCGTTTGGCACGCCTTCAACGAATTCTTCGAAATCTCCGCCGTGATGAGTTGGCGCGCAACCTAAATGGGTACATACACCAAGAGCAACTAAAAATTCTGGCTTAATAGAACGATAAGGGTTAGTTGCATACTCAGGTTGTTGTGCCTTTTCCGAATTTGGATCTCGTAACTGGTCATCATGTTTAGCTAAATCACTAACTGTTTTTTCCGTTCTACGGACAACGTAAACAGGTTTACCACGCCATTCTGCACGGATTAATTGACCAGGCTGTATTTTACCTACATTGACTTCAACTGGAGCACCCGCAGCTTTCGCGCGAGCACTTGGGTTCCAGGAAGCAATAAAAGGCACAGCAGCTCCAACCACACCAGCACCACCAACAACTGCAGTAGCAGCGGTTAGGAAGCGTCTGCGGCTGTTATTTACAGGCACATTGCTCATTCATACTCTCCAACTAAGACCCTAACAAAACAGTTACTTTTTAATAGCAAACTAAACGCTATATTGATTGTTCGCCATAAGCGTAGCACTGTTTTGTTAGCTCAAATTCATACCAAGTGGTATATCGACAAAAAAATTTTTACGATCATAAAGAAATAGCGTGTTTTTTACAAGGTAAAAAGGGCCTTAAGCACTGTAAAAGCTGAAATACTTTGAAATACTTTGAAATAGATTCAATAAAGCAAATTTAGGCAAGTGGAATTGTAATGACAGGTTGTTTAGCTAGGAAATTAAACACATAACAAAATTGATACAAGTTCGGCTTTTGAAGCGACATATACATTTTGCCTATGTGGCTCATATTTTCTAAATGATCTGCATTTAAGCAAGGCGTAGAATTATGAGTCCCTGTTTATTTTAGCTAAATCGTAGCTTAACTAAATGACTGGGACCACAAAAAGAGGAACCGTAGGCGGGAACTTGTTCGCGCTTGAATAGGTCCACATGCGTTACGTGCCTAAATTCAAGACATAAAAAAACCGACACAAGGTCGGTTTTTGAAGCCAGATATACATATTGCATATGTGGCTCATATTTTCTAAATGATCTGCATTTAGGCAAGGCGTTGAATTATGAGTCCCTGAATTTAGATTAACTAAATGACTGGGACGAATAATGATAACAACGCAGCATAAATGCTGAGCATAACGAAAATTAACGTTTTGAGAATTGTGGCTTCTTACGTGCTTTATGAAGACCAACTTTCTTACGTTCAACTTTACGAGCATCACGAGTAACAAAACCAGCTTGGCGTAAAGCGCCACGCAATGTTTCATCAAAAACCATTAATGCACGAGTAATACCGTGACGAATCGCGCCAGCTTGACCAGAAATACCACCACCAACTACAGTGATGTTAAAGTCAAACTTTTCTACCATTTCAACTAACTCTAATGGTTGACGAACAACCATAACAGCCGTTTCACGTGGAAAGTATTCCGCGATATCACGTTTATTAATTGTGATAGTACCGTTACCAGCTTTCATGAACACACGAGCAGTTGAGCTCTTGCGACGACCAGTACCGTAATATTGATTATCAGCCATTGCTTAAAGCTCCAAAAGTTGTGGTTGTTGTGCAGTATGTGCATGCTCTGGGCCTGCATATACTTTTAATTTGCGGAACATTTCACGACCTAAAGGACCTTTAGGTAACATGCCTTTAACAGCAAATTCAAGAACGCGTGTTGGTGCTTTTTCAATTAGCTTTTCAAAGCTAATTTGCTTAAGACCACCAGGGAACTCAGTATGCGAGTAGTAAATTTTACCTTTCGCTTTGTTACCTGTTACACGTACTTTTTCAGCATTGATAACAACGATATAATCGCCAGTATCTACGTGAGGAGTATATTCTACTTTATGCTTACCGCGTAAACGGCTTGCAATTTCAGTTGCGATACGACCTAAAGTTTTATCTTCGGCGTCCACTAAGAACCATTCGCGTTGTACGCTTGCTGGTTTAGCTACAAAAGTTTTCATTTAAAAACCCAATCTTAATAATGTTACTTAAATAATAATTTAAACATTTCCTAAAAAATGCTAATTATCGGTTAAAATGGACTACGCCATTGCCCCTTCGAGCATCGAGCCCAGCGCCTCTATTTATAGGATACTCCTCACTAAAGTTAAGGAGAATCCAAAAAAGCTACAGGCATTTGTAACGTAGGGAGCGCGCATTATACAGAAAGATGTGATAAAGGTCACCTATATTAGCTATTGTTTTATTAAATAAGCTGAGTTCGACTTAACCACTGCTTCTCTTAATAGCTACTTTTGCTTATTTTACCTTGAATTCACCTATATATAGGTTAGTTGTATGCTCGTAAATTACGCCTTAATCTAAGCAAAACTTACAAGTTAGTAATAATCGGAATAAATTAATCGATAAAGCCATTGTGTTAACTATTTATTAACCTATGCTCAGGTTAACCCGAATATAGGTTCAATAAAGTGAGTAAATAAACCATGCCGCTATTACAGGGGAAGCTTAACTTAGTAGGTTCGTTAATCAGTGACAATTTCTGTCCATAACCTCCACTACAACATCAAACAGGATCTAAATAACTGCAGCAGGACTTATATCCAAGTCTAGGTCAGTGACTACTTGTAATGGCCTGTAATGGCCTGAATTTCTTTATTACTGTAAATTATTAGTTGTCACAGCTCATTAAATCTATTATTTGTCATAACGGAGTTCTATCTGGTTATATTTAATACTGCTATTACCTACAAAACAGTCCATTTTTTAACAAACACTCAGTTAACATAAATTTACATCTCCTGAGTTATCTTGAACCTAATCTCCCTTAATGTAGGTAGTTTTAAGAAAGTAAAAAAACTGCGCAAAAGTTAACCGTTAGTTAATAATGGGTTATAAAATAATCGTTCAGTGATTGACCAGTAATAAAAAGTAAAAAAAAGTCGCAACAAAGTTTTACATTTGTAATTTTTTGTCGCAAGATGAAGTTAGCCCCCATAAATTAAATGGAAATATAATAATGAAAAACTTACAACAAATGAAAAAAAGCTCACAAAAGGGTTTTACCCTGATTGAATTAATGATCGTTGTGGCGATTATCGGTATTTTGGCGGCAATAGCCTTACCTGCTTACAAAACTTATACTGACAGAGCCAGGTTTTCTGAAGTAGTACTAGCGTCAACACCAGCAAAAACAGCGGTCACCCTTTGTATTCAAACCGGTACTAGTTGTGCTCTATTAGAGCAAGGTGATATCACCGATGGCTGGGCCAATGGCCCTCATGTAGACACGGTTGTTGTTGAAATCGAGATGGAAGACGTTGTGGATGCTAATGGTAACGTAACAGGAACGGTAGCTGTAGATGGCGGTACCGTTACCATTACCGTTACTGCTGAGGCAAGTTCTTTTGCTAGCAATGCATATACCTATATTTTAATCGGAACACGAAATGCCAATGGCGCAACTACGTGGACTAATAACACAGGTTCATGTACTGCCGCTGGCCTTTGTTAATAAATACTACAAGATAGGCTCAGCACCAGGTTAAAGCTTAATAGCTGACCTAATACTAAAAAGCTCCTACGGGAGCTTTTTTTGTTTTAATCACTTTCAGTAACCAAATTAGTAAGACACAATAAATTAATAAGACACCCACTCAAAATGATATAACAAAAAATGTCAGCTATGCTCAAATAATCACCTCTAAATTTCATTGGCACTTTGTATGGTTACACCACGCAAAAGACAAATTAGTTTAACTGATACTCAATATTATCACTGTGTGCGTCGCGCGTACCTTTGTGGCAAAGACTAATTCAAGGGCATTTAAAGCCAGAATTAATCAAGGTTAAGTAACCTGAACTCTGGATAATGAGTGCTTGATGTTTAAGTAAAAACAACAATTTACAATTATTAAGAATAAAATTTACAAGGTTAAGTAGCGATATACTCTATCAATGTTTCAATTTATTCGATTATCAAGGCAAAACGTTTATGAATAACGGGTTATTTATCGACGTTTTAACGCTGAGAATCGGATAAAGGGGAATATTGAGCAAGTGCTGCTTATCCAGAGTTCAGGTTAAATATGCTTACCCCCGCATAAAAGCCCCACTAAAATTTTTTGAATAATAGGTTAAGAGCGACTTTAATTTTCCCATAAATCAAATGGAAATATAATAATGAAAGCTATTAAAAACTTAAACACAATGAACAGAGTCCAAAAAGGTTTTACTTTAATTGAATTAATGATCGTTGTTGCGATTATCGGTATTTTGGCCGCAGTAGCATTACCGGCTTATCAAACTTATACGCAACGTGCTAAGTTTTCTGAAATTGTTTTAGCTGCAACGCCAGCCAAAACCGCTATTACAATCTGTGTATCATCAGGAAAAGGTGGTTGTCATCAGATTGATGACGGTACTGATGGGTCAACTGCAAATACTAATGGTTGGTCTAATAGTAAATATGTAAAACATGTTGTAATTGGAGGGACTTCAGCAGCTCCTACAGTAACAGCAACAGCTACTACAGATCTAGGTGACAAGACCTTTATTCTAACGGGTACAATAGATGGCGCAGGTATAAGATGGGCCCCTTCTGGTACGTGTGAAGCTGCTGGTTTATGTTAATCACAATTTAAAGTATAAAATACTAAATAAAAAGCTCCTAGGGAGATTTTTTTATTTTAACATTAAAATTTTCAATTCTGTGAATGCCCAAATGCCCACCAAAACCAAGCTAAAAATTAGCTAGACACCCACTCAAATTGATATATCAAAAACGTCAGCTATGCTCAAATAATCACCCCTAAATTCAATTAGCGCTTTGTATGGCTATACCACGCAAAAGACAAATTAGTTTAACTGATACTCAATATTATCACTGTGTGTCTCGTTGTGTCCGTCGCGCCTACCTTTGTGGCGAAGACAGGTTTTCGGGCATTAGCTATGAGCACCGCAGAGGTTGGGTTGAAGATAAATTACTATCACTGACACAAATTTTTGCTATTGACGTTTGTGCCTATGCGGTCATGAGTAATCATACTCATATCGTGCTCTTTGTTGATGTCGAGCGAGCGAAATCATGGTCAATGATTGAGGCGCTTGAGCGTTGGCATCTACTATTTAAAGGGACTTTATTGACTCACCAGTATCTACGGGGAGATAAACTTATCACACCCTTGCAGCAAATAGTGGCAGAAACGGCGGCAGTATACCGAGCACGTTTAATGGATATCAGCTGGTTTATGCGCATACTCAATGAGACTATAGCCAGACGAGCCAACATTGAAGATAACTGTACTGGTCGTTTTTGGGAAGGACGCTTTAAATCTCAAGCATTACTGGATGAAGCGGCACTGGCTGCCTGTATGGTGTATGTTGATTTAAACCCTGTGCGAGCCAATATTGCCAATACACCTGAAACATCAGCCTACACCAGCATTCAACAGCGTATAAAAGCCGCTATTGACGGCAAACAACCGGAAAAACTTGCTGATTTTGTCGGAAACCCCAAAAAATATAAGCCGACAGGTTTACCTTTTGAGTTAAGTGATTACATTCTACTGGTAGATTTAACGGGACGTTGTATTCGAGCAGATAAGACAGGCTATATTATTGATAACCTACTCAACATACTAAACCGTTTAAAAATTTCTCCCGATAACTGGTTTACCTTAACCAGTAGCTTTACTAAGTGTTTTCATGGCGCAGTGGGTAGTGAGCATGCGTTAACTCAATATTGCCAGCACTTAAAGCTAAAACGATGTTCAACCTTATCGGTCTGTAAAAAGCTTTTAGCTTAAATCCTGAGATAAAATGTACTGATATGCTATTCAATAAAAATGAATGGACACACTTAAGCGAATTAATGTAATCAAGGTAAGTTGCTTTGTTTGTGTTTTCTCCGTACGAAAGCCCCGCTAAAATTATTGAATAACTGATTCAGAACGACTTTAATTTTTCCATTTACGGATTTCCTTAACCAAGCATTTTAACTAAATATTTAAAATGGCTGCCTATCAGTAATTCTCTTTGTTCTTTTATATAATTATAAGTTACACTGAATTGATATTACTAATTCAATATTTCCAAAAGGTTATCTCTAAAAGTTATGAAAGGCAGCCATCAACAAGCCAGTGTTTTATCTGCACTATCAAAGCAGAGCCTAATTCCAATAGAGTCGATAGACGAGATATCTGCTGACTATGTCGGCAAAGACAAACCTTTTATTCGCTATTTAATTGAAAATAAGAATATCGATGGTAAAAAAATTGCAAAAACTCTCTCCAAAACCTTTGGTTATCCACAAATACAGCTCAAGAGTTATGATACTAGTCTGATCCCTGACGGAATTCGCAACGAAAAGTTAATCATCAAACATAATGCTCTGCCTTTGTTTTTACGTGGTAAAGTACTTTTTGTCGCCATGTCAGATCCTACCAACTTAGATGCCTTAGAAGAGATTCAATTTAATACCGGTTACAGCACTGAGTTAGTCTTATGTGATGAAGTTTGCTTACAAACTTGTATCGAGAAAGTATTAGAAGATGAAAGTGATGCGCTAAATATTAGTGACATCGATGCAGATGAGCTTGCCGGCATCGATGTAGAAGAAGCTAGAAAAGAAGAAGACTATGGTAGTGGTGAAGATGACGCGCCTATCGTGGTCTTTATTAATAAAATATTACTCGATGCCATTAAAAAGGGAGCCTCTGATTTACATTTTGAACCTTATGAAAAATCATTCCGTATCCGCTTTCGTATTGACGGCATACTGTCTGAAATAGCGAGACCGCCGGTATCACTTGCTGCAAGAATGGCCGCACGTTTAAAAGTTATGTCTAAGCTAGATATTGCCGAGCGACGAGTACCACAAGATGGCCGAATAAAGTTAGCACTTTCAAAGAAAAAATCCATTGATTTTCGTGTCAGTACCCTGCCGACCATGTGGGGTGAGAAGGTAGTAATGCGTATTTTAGATTCCTCTAGCGCTATGCTAGGAATCGAGATGTTAGGTTATGAACCCGAGCAAAAGAAAATTTATATGGAGGCCCTAGAACAGCCGCAAGGTATGATCCTAGTTACGGGGCCAACCGGTTCAGGTAAAACGGTATCTCTGTATACTGGTCTGAACATACTAAACACTGAAGAACGAAACATTTCCACCGCCGAAGATCCGGTTGAAATTAATCTTGAAGGTATCAATCAAGTACAAATTAATAATCGTGCCGGATTAACTTTCCCAAGTGCGCTACGTTCATTTTTACGACAAGATCCTGATATTGTTATGGTGGGTGAAATTCGAGATCTTGAGACTGCCGAGATAGCTATCAAAGCTGCACAAACAGGCCATTTAGTTTTATCGACCCTGCATACTAACTCAGCGGCTGAAACCTTAACGCGTTTACTTAATATGGGCGTACCTTCTTATAATGTCGCGAGCTCAGTTTCTGTTATTATTGCCCAGCGGCTAGCAAGGCGTTTATGCCCACAATGTAAGATAGAAGAGCCGCTATCTGAAATGCAGTTAGCCGAGCAAGGTTTCCCTGCGGATAAACTGTCAGAAATAAAACTTTTTCAACCGGTAGGTTGTACACATTGTACTGGTGGCTACAAAGGCCGTGTTGGTATTTATGAAGTGATAAAGATTAGCCCTACTATTGCTTCTATCATCATGGAAGGGGGCAACTCTCTTGATATTGCCAAACAATGTCAGCTAGAAGGTTATAATAACCTCCGTCAATCCGGCTTAATAAAGGCCATGAGTGGCATGACTAGCTTAGAAGAAATAAATCGTGTCACTAGTTCTTAAGGTAAATTTCGCCTAACTTAATTATTCTACTCATGATAACGACTAATTAAGTGACTTTACTTAAAAAATACACATAATAAAGGTAGAGTACTTTCTCGATTAAGGTTAACTATGGCTACTACAGCAAAGAAAAAATTAGCTAAAAAGAAAATTAAGGTAAAAGAGCAAGAGCTCTTTGTATGGCGCGGCGTTAACCGCAAAGGTAAAAATGTTAGCGGAGAACTGCCTGCTAATAATATTATTGAATTGAAAGCTCAATTACGTAAACAAGGTGTCACCCCTAGCCGGGTTAAGAAAAAACCTAAACCTCTATTTGGAATAGGTGGCGGTGATAAACCAATAAAGCCTCGTGATATAGCGGTTATTACCCGTCAAATTGCTACTATGTTGGGAGCTGGAGTGCCCTTAGTACAAACCATACAAATGATAGGCTCAGGTCACGATAATGGTAAAATGCGTCGACTCTTGGCTGATATAGAAACTAAACTTTCTTCGGGCATTCCCTTATCGGACTGTTTACGTGACCATCCACTTTATTTCGATGATCTTTATTGTGATCTCGTTGCCTCTGGTGAGCAATCTGGTGCCTTAGAGACTATTTATGGCCGTATTGCTACCTACAAAGAAAAAGCAGAAGCCCTGAAATCAAAAATTAAGAAAGCCATGGTTTACCCTATTGCTGTTCTTGTTGTTGCCGCAATAGTTACTTCAATTTTATTAATCTTTGTTGTACCAGTATTTCAAGATATTTTTGAAGGTTTCGGTGCAGAATTACCGGGTTTTACTTTATTTGTCATTGCAATATCAGAATTTATGCAGGCTTATTGGTATTTTGGTTTGGCAGGAATTTGGCTTGCTTTGTTCTTATTTAAACGTGCTCATAGAAATAGCCAAAAATTACGTGATAGCGTTGATAAAAATATATTAAAACTACCTGTTATTGGTGACTTATTAGAAAAAGCTGCCGTAGCTCGATATGCCCGTACCTTATCAACCACTTTTGCGGCCGGTGTGCCATTAGTTGATGCCCTAGAATCTGCAGCTGGCGCTTCAGGTAATGCTGTCTTTCGTGATGCAATTTTAGAGGTACGAGCTGAAGTTACCTCAGGCATGCAAATGAATTTAGCGATGCGTAACTGTAAGATATTTCCAGATATGGTTATTCAAATGGTAGCCATTGGTGAAGAGTCTGGCGCTGTTGATGATATGCTCGAAAAAGTGGCCAATGTGTATGAGCAACAAGTTGATGATGCCGTTGATGGCTTAACTGCTTTATTAGAGCCAATGATCATGGCAGTGCTTGGTGTAGTCATCGGTGGTCTAATCATTGCCATGTACTTGCCAATATTTGAAATCGGTAAGATAGTCTAACCATTTCAATACAGCGAAGTAGCGTTTGGGCTACTTCGCTTATAAACTATTCATTATTCATTATTAATTAATTATGGTTCTGTTATTATTAACTTTATCGTTACTCTAATTATTAAAATCAAACTAATTCTTAAAATCAAACTTAATCCTTAAAATAAAAAGTAGGTCTTCACTTGTTCGATTCTTTTTTTAACCACTTTGTTGTCCTGTTTCAGCAATCTAGCACTTTATTTTATTTCAGCATCGCTTTAATTTCATTGATCATTGGCAGCTTTTTAAATGTAGTTATTTACCGCACACCAAAGATAATGGAATACACCTGGTATCATGAATGTCGTGAGTTCTTAGCCGATGAAGTTGCCAATATAAAGCCGAAAGACCTCAAGCCAATAACGCTATCAACACCAAATTCTACTTGCCCTAAGTGTGACCATAACATCAAGTTTTATGAAAATATTCCAGTATTGAGTTGGTTACTGTTAAAGGGTAAATGTAGCCAGTGTAATAATAGAATATCAGCCCGTTATCCCTTGGTTGAACTGGCCACTATGTTGTTAAGCCTAGTAGTTGCGCAACACTTTGGTGTAACTATTGAGACCTTGTTCGCGTTAATTTTCACCTGGTGCTTAATTAGCTTAACCATGATTGATTTTGATCACATGTTATTACCCGATCAAATCACACTGCCATTGTTATGGCTTGGCTTATTACTCAATATCAATGGCACATTTGCTCCGTTAGCCGACGCTGTTATTGGCGCCGCCGTTGGTTATATGAGTCTCTTTAGCGTTTTCTGGTTGTTTAAATTATTTACCGGCAAGGAAGGCATGGGCTTTGGTGACTTTAAACTCTTCGCCGTGTTTGGTGCTTGGTTAGGTTGGCAGCTATTGCCACTCATTATTTTGATGGCATCTGTGGTCGGTGCTATTGTCGGTATTTCATTAATCCTATTTAAAAACCACCAAAGACAACAGGGTATCCCCTTTGGCCCTTACTTGGCTGTCGCTGGTTGGGTTGCTTTATTGTGGGGAGATGGCATGTGGTCATGGTATTTACTGCAACTTTATTAGCCATTAAGTTTATATCATATGTCTGAACTATTTCATCATGTCAAAGTTGTTTTTATTATGTCTAAGTTGTTTTCATCATGTCTAAACTAGTTATTGGCCTTACCGGAGGTATTGGTAGTGGTAAAACCACAGTAACCGACTACTTCCAAGAGTTAGGCATTGAAGTCATTGATGCTGATATCATTGCCAGAGAAGTTGTTGCTTTGGGTAGTCCGGCATTAACCGCAATATCGCAACACTTCGGTGCTGATTATATTCAACAAGATGGTCAACTAAACCGTAGCTTATTACGTAATCGTATTTTTGCAAATGAACCCGATAAGCTTTGGTTAAATGAGCTTTTACACCCTTTAATTCGAAGCTCATTATTAAGCCAAACTAAAAAAGCGACCAGTCCCTATTGTATTTTAGTGGCGCCCTTGCTTATTGAAAATAACTTACAGCACCTGGTAAACCGTGTACTTGTTATTGACGTGAGTGAAAGCACTCAAACAAAGCGCACCATGCAACGTGATAATAACTCTATAGCGCAAGTGAAAGCTATTCTAGCGAGCCAAACTACGCGTGCTAATAGACTTAACCACGCTGATGATATAATAACTAATGATGATGTTAGTCTGGCCTGTATTAAAGAAGCGGTCACTTCTCTTGATAAAAAGTATTTGGCCTTGACAAAAATGCTTTAAAAATCAACAATAAATAATTCGGTCTTTAATTTCAACATTTGCTTAACTAATAACAAAATTGTATGTCAACGGTATTATATGAACATCCGCTCAATGAGCGTATTAGAAATTATCTTAAACTTGAGCAATTCTTCGCTCAGGCATATACATGCCTGGATAATGATCTAAAAATCACCACTAGCCACCCAGTATTTTTCAATGCACTTTTTGCCATTATCGACACCTTAGAGCGCAATGACGTACGTAGTGATTTGGTCAAAGATTTAGAAAAGCTTGAGCAAAACCTAGTGATTTGGTCAAAAGGACCGGATGTTGATAGCAGTATTTTAGAAAAACAGCTCACTGAAACAGTCCACTTAATACGTCACCTTCGAGTTCCCCGCCCGACATGGTGGCAGTTAAAAGAAGACAAGCTACTGGCAGGCTTAAAGCAACGTTTTGCAATACAAGGCGGGAGTTCAAGCTTTGATTTACCACAATTGCACTTTTGGCTACATCAAAGCGAACAACAGACTAAGCAAGATATAGCGCAATGGCTAAACTTACTCAGCGATTTTTCCTCCGCTCTCGGACTTATATTGAAATTTATCCGCCTACGCGACGACTTTGAAACCATTGAGGTTGATAGTGGTTTTTACCAAGATAATGGCGAAGGTCTGTTATTATTACGGATAAAATTAGCGGACGATGCTAAATATTACCCGACAATAAGTGGTAACAAGTTTCGCTATTCCATTCGCTTTATGTTGCCTTGCCAAAATACGGGGCGCAGGTATGCTAACCAAGCGACTGTATTCCAATTAGCTCGTTGCTAGCTCG
This sequence comes from Colwellia piezophila ATCC BAA-637, assembly GCF_000378625.1. Taxonomy (GTDB): domain Bacteria; phylum Pseudomonadota; class Gammaproteobacteria; order Enterobacterales; family Alteromonadaceae; genus Colwellia; species Colwellia piezophila. The sequence continues at coordinate 142,976 of NZ_KB905163.1, forward strand.
CTCTTTAAAATAAAAGAGCTGTAATATTGATTACCATGTTGTAGATTCAAAATCCTAAGCTTTAGTTTATACCCGTTACCATTCAAGATGCAGGTTTCAGAGTGCTTGAGCAATTTCAATTCAAGGCGCTGTGATGAAATAATGGTTACTATCACAGCAACGATGAAGTGATGTTGCTCAAGCGCTTCTACGATGGGTTTAAAATTACTTTATGCTGCGTTAAAAATCAAACCATAGAGTGACTATGCTGAAATTATTCTCCTTGCCTTAAATGATTTTAATTCCCACTGAAATCCTGCACTTTGATTGGTAATGGGTATATAATTATGGTTACATCAAATTATTAGTATTATAAAGCTATGACCTTAAAAGTCCCCTGCCCACATTGCAAAACAACTGTCGTATGGCAAGCAAGTAGTGAATTCCGCCCTTTTTGCAGTAAACGCTGCCAACTCATTGATTTTGGTGACTGGGCTGATGAAAATCATAAAATCAGCCAACCAATAAAAGCTGATACTATGATTTCTGAAGAAATGATTGATGCCATGGAAGATGAGTTTTTACTCAACAATAAATTCTTTGTAGAACCCGAATAAATCAACTTAGCTAGTGCTACCGGGCTAAAAGTTCGCTAATAATGGCTTTGTTAGCGGCAGGAAAATCAAGCAGTTGCAAGGCAGAGAGTGAAAACCAGCCTTGACCTTGCCCTTCTTGTGCACTTGGCTCGCCAGTATAGTTATCCACGACAAAAACCTCTAAACAAACTTTTTTATCTGCTTTTTCGTTGCCTTCTTTATCTGGCTCTTTCCCTAGCTCTTTCCCAAGGTAAGTATGCTCAATCTTAATCAGCGGCTGACAAGATAATACATCTATGGCAATTTCTTCTTTAAGCTCCCTAGCAAGCGCTTGGGCGACTGTTTCATCTTTTTCCACCTTACCACCTGGAAACTCCCACTTCCCTCCTTGATGTGCCTTTTCAAGCCGTTTAGTTAGGAAGTATTGTGTACCGTGAACTTCGCAACGCTTGGTAATCACTCCGACAGCTACATGAACAATTTTTTGCATATTTGACCTCTAAAACTAACATTTCTAAAAACAAAAATGCCAGTCATAAGACTGGCATTTATTAATGATAAGGTTAAGTATTAAACTAACTTACCATGACACTGTTTATACTTTTTACCTGAGCCACATGGGCATGGCTCATTTCTACCTACGCGAGGAGTTTGTTCTTGTTCCCTAGGGGCCGAGGCAGATTGGTGTTGAAAGTCCATCGGAATTTCTTCTGACTTTCTATGTTGTTCTTCAACCGCTTCAACATCTGATTCAGCACGGATTTGAACTTTCGATAAAATCCCAACAACATCATATTTCAAGTTATCTAACATCTCAGTAAACAATTGAAATGATTCACGCTTAAACTCTTGCTTGGGGTTCTTTTGTGCATGTGCTCGAAGACCAATGCCTTGACGTAAGTGATCCATGGCTGATAGATGTTCTTTCCAATGCGAGTCCAAACTTTGTAGCATTACCGCTTTTTCGAATTGGCGTAAAACATCAACACCTACTGCTTGTTCTTTATCTTTATAAGCTTGTTCAAATTCAGTAACAATCTTTTCGCGCAAGCTTTCTTCATGGAGTTTCTCATCGTCTTCAAGCCATTTTGCAATAGTCAGGTCGGTTGAATAATCGCCTTTTAATTGCTCTTCAAGTCCTTGGATATCCCACATTTCATCCATTGATTGCGGCGGAATATGTTGATCAATAACGCCATTAATGACATCGCTGCGTATCGCATCAACAACATCACCAATTTCTTCATTATCCAGTAACTCATTACGTTGCTCATAGATAACGCCACGTTGATCGTTAGCAACATCATCGTATTCTAATAATTGCTTACGCATATCAAAGTTACGACCTTCAACTTTACGTTGAGCATTCTCAATACTGCGAGTTACCCAAGGGTGCTCGATAGCTTCACCGTGTTCCATACCTAACTTACGCATCATGTTAGAAATACGCTCTGAAGCGAAAATACGCATCAATGAATCTTCCATTGAAAGGTAGAAACGTGTTGAACCTTCATCACCTTGACGACCCGAACGACCACGAAGTTGATTATCAATTCGGCGTGATTCATGACGTTCTGTAGCCACTATGTGTAAGCCACCTAGCTCAAGTACACGGTCATGATCAATTTTCCACTGTGCTTTAGTTTTGGCAATCTCATCTTCGCTAGGGTTAGTTAACTTAGCAATAATCGCATCTAAATTACCACCTAGAACGATATCCGTACCACGACCCGCCATATTGGTAGCAATGGTCACTGCACCTTCTTTACCTGCGTCAGCAACAATCTCAGCTTCTTGCTGATGGAACTTAGCGTTAAGAACTTTGTGCTTAATTTTTTGCTTTTTCAAAAAGTCAGATAAGAATTCTGAAGTCTCAATGGCAATGGTACCAACAAGCACAGGCTGTCCACGCTTCACACAATCTTGGATATCAGCTAATATCGCTTCAAATTTTTCATCTGCGGTTAAGTAGATCAAATCAGCCAGATCTTTACGTATCATCGGCTGATTGGTTGGAATAATTACCGTTTCTAAACCATAAATATGATTAAACTCAAACGCTTCAGTATCGGCAGTACCCGTCATACCTGACAGTTTGTCATAAATCCTGAAGTAGTTCTGAAACGTTATCGAAGCAAGTGTCTGGTTTTCATTTTGAATATTAACACCTTCTTTCGCTTCAACAGCTTGGTGTAAACCTTCAGACCAGCGACGACCTTCCATTGTACGACCGGTATGCTCGTCAACGATAACGACTTCGCCATCCTTAACAATATAGTCAACATCTTTTAGAAAGAGTTTATGTGCTCGAAGCGCTGCCATAATATGATGCAACAAAGTGATATTAGCGGCTGAATATAAAGTGTCTCCCTCAGCTAACAGCTCTTTTTCCACCATGATTTCTTCAATATGAATTTGACCACGCTCAGTTAAATAAACTTGCTTGGATTTTTCATCAATGGTGTAATCACCCGTGCTCTCTTCGCCTTCTTTATCTTCTTCTGCTTGCTGCACTAGCGTAGGTACAACAATATTAATAGATTTATACAGTGCTGAGCTATCTTCGGCCTGGCCTGAAATAATAAGCGGCGTTCGAGCTTCATCAATTAGGATTGAATCGACTTCATCGATAATGGCAAAATGTAATGGCTTTTGAGAACGCTCTTGCGGCGAAAACACCATATTGTCACGTAAATAATCGAAACCAAATTCATTATTGGTACCGTAAGTGACATCTGATTGATAAGCGGTTTGCTTTTCCGTGGTTGACATACCAGCGACATTACAGCCAACCGTCATACCAAGGAATTCAAATAAAGGACGACTCCAATCCGCATCACGGGTGGCCAGGTAATCATTGACCGTAATAACATGCACACCTTGACCGGTTAACGCATTTAAATATGATGGCAATGTCGCGGTTAGGGTTTTACCTTCACCGGTACGCATTTCAGCAATTTTTCCGTCATTGAGTACCATGCCGCCAATCATTTGCACGTCGAAATGACGCATACCAAAGACACGTTTACTTGCTTCTCTTACGACGGCAAAGGCTTCTGGTAATAATTGCTCAATGCTTTCCCCTGCGGTAAAACGGTCTTTAAACTCAATGGTTTTAGCTTTTAATTCTTCATCACTTAACGCTTCTAAAACAGGCTCAAGTGCATTTATTTTAATTACTTCTTTGCCCATTTGCTTCAGTAATCTATCATTTCGACTACCAAACATTTTTGTTAACAAACTTCCAAACATCTTATTTAAACCATTTATTGAGAATTATCAGTGACTATAACCGTTACCTGGGTACCGGGTATATTTACCACCTTTTGTGAATTTATTATGATAGCCGTTAAACGCTTTACCCGGCTACTTCCCTTTGCGATAAACAAATTTAATTGGATTAATTTGTTTATCATTTCGTAATATTTCATAGTGAACATGCGGACCTGTAGAGCGCCCTGTACTGCCCATGCGAGCAATATCTTGCCCTTTATTTACCACATCTCCGACCTTAACCAAGATCTCTTTATTATGGCCATAACGGGTGGATAAACTATCACCATGATTGATTTCAATCAATTGCCCATAACCATAACGTTTACCTGCCCAGGTAACAACACCAGAAGCTGTTGCAATAACGGGACTATCTTCCTTGCCAGCAAAATCAATACCTTTATGAAGTGTTGCTTTACCGCTAAATGGGTCTTTACGGACTCCATAATATGAGGATAACCAGCCTTTAGCAATTGGTCGGCCTGATAAGTAAGCACTGTTTTGTATATGGTGACCAAATGTTAAAGATTCAAGCATTTGTAATTGTTTTTCTTCGTAATTCATCACTTTTTCAAAATCTTCAATTTCGATAAAAAGCTCTTCGATGGTTTTAGTGTTTAGTACCAAAGTACTATTTACCGGGCCACCTCTTGCAGGCAGCTGACTAAAATTAAATTCGTTCTCTGGAATATTTGCATCATCGGCTAAGCGGTCACCAAGCGCATTTAAACGCAATACTTGGCTTTGTAACTCAGCAAGTTTAATTGTTAATGCGGTAATTTTTTCGTCTTTAAAATCTGAAGGTCCTGAACTAGCTTGAGCTAATACTTGATATTGCTCGCCACTAGGTTGTAATTGATTACTGGCAATAAGGTGAACAATTAACCCCGAAATCAAGGCAAACGCAGACAAAGCCGATAACCAATGCAATTTTGTCAGTCGCATTGAGAATCTGACGTTTTCTCCTCGGTATAGTAGTGTTAAACTCATAGGTATCTATTTCGGTTAATCATTCAGTATACGTTTATACTAAAATTTGGTAGTTATAATGGCTAGAAAATCAAAAGTCCCTATTAATATGTCCGCGCTGTTACAATCGACGACAGGCACTTTGGCACATATTCAATCAAAAACCAACTCTTTGACTATTTTGACAGACATTGTACGGCAAATATGTCCCGATTTACCAGCAGATGCATGGCATATTGCCAATTGTCGGCAAGACACCCTGATAATAGAAGTTAAATCACCCGCTTGGGGGCAACGATTACAATTTGAACGCAACAATATCTGTAACGCATTATCAAGTAGTACAGATGGTAATTTTCACCGCATAGAAATTAAGGTAAATCCGCAAGGATTTAAGCTGCAGCGGCATGAAATCACTGAAAAAGTACGTGCTGACCTTTTAAAAACAGCGCCAAATATAACTCATCAAAGTAACCGTGTAGTTAATGAAAAAACGGCTAAACAATTTTTAGATATCGCGAAAAATGCCCCTAAAGGCTTAAAAGAAAAACTGGAGAAATTAGCGCGGGTAGCGGGGGGGAAATACTAGTGCGAACGTTCTGATTGTTGTCCGCACTTTAAGGCATGCTCTAAATAACCTGAACTCGGTTTAAGAGACGTTCAACGAATTGAATATAAGAATAAATTACCCCATTAAATCTTTAGCCTGATAGTTTTGCTTAATTCAAGGCAAGTTTCGCGTCAATAGTTGGCCTATTGCAAGTAAATTTAACGCCGAAGTAAGGATAAATAGCAGCTAGAGAAACATCTAGTTAAGCCGTGATCCGGTTAATTAACTAAAATGCCGAGGCACTAACTTCCTGGAACTTAATTGGCGAGGCAGTATCGTCTTCGTATGTCACCCACTCCCAAGAGTCTGTTCGTTTAAATACTTCTCTTAGTAGCTTGTTATTTAAGCCATGCCCTGATTTAAATGCATTTAACTCACCTAAAATACTGGCACTGCCCATATAAAGATCGCCAATAGCATCAAGTATTTTATGTTTTACAAACTCATCATCGTAACGCAATTCATTTTTATTGAGCATGCGATAGTCATCAAGCACGATGGCATTTTCTAAACTACCCCCTAACGCCAAATTATGAGAGCGTAGGAACTCAATATCCTTCATAAAACCGAAGGTTCTGGCTCGACTAATCTCTTTAATATAAGAGCAACTAGAGAAGTCCATGCTCATCGTTTGACACGTTTTTTCGATAACAGGGTGCTCAAATTCAATAGCAAAGTTAACTCTAAAACCTTCATAAGGTAGTAACTCAGCCCACTTGTCACCTTCTTCAACGCGAATAGCTTTTTTAATACGCAAAAAACGCTTAGGCGCATTTAATGTTTCGATACCAACGGATTGAATTAAGTAAACGAAAGGTAAGGCACTGCCATCCATGATTGGAATTTCAGCGGCATCAACATCGACAATTAAATTATCGATGCCTAAACCCGCTACTGCTGAGAGTAAGTGCTCAACCGTTGATACCTTAACTTGTTGCTCATTAACTAAACAAGTACATAACGTTGTTTCGCCCACAGCTTCTGGCGTCGCTTTGATCTCAACCACAGGGTTAAGATCAATGCGGCGGAATACAATACCGGTGTTTGCTGGTGCAGGACGGAGAGTAACCTGTACTTTTTCACCTTTATGTAAACCAACACCTACTGTTGATACACTCGTTTTTAATGTACGTTGCTTAATCATATTAGCCTCGCTTACCTTGCTTTTAATTTATAAGTAAATGCAATTACTTTTAGCCGTGAACTTTCTTTTTTACTCGCCATTAAAATAGCGTAAGCTAAGAAAACCACCACCAATATTTAACCCCAACGTTAAGACGGATTAACTAGCCCATGACCTTATAAAGCAGTGGAATAGTCGAGCCAATTTAACCGGCGCATAATATATCAAAAAAAAGCACTAAAATCAATAATACTCATCACTACTGAGCTTCGCTGATACTCAATGAGTAACTATTTAGTAACTATCGAGTCACTCAATAGCACAGGTTTAATCCGCTTGCTTACGCAAAAATGCCGGAATATCCAAGTAAGTATCTAAATCCGCTGCAACGGCTTTTTGGGCATTGCTATCGGTCATTGCGATTGTTTCAGTGACTGTGCTTGGTTGTGGAATAGCCGGTGTATAATCAGCTCCAACAACTTTTGGCTCTGCAACTGGCATAGGATTAACTAAGGTAATATCAGGCTTACTTTCAGCGCCAATACCGGTAGCAACAACAGTAACTCGGAGCTCGTCGGTCATATCCATATCAATGACAGCACCAACAACAACAGTCGCATTTTCAGAAGCAAAAGCTTTCACTGCATTACCTACAGTTTCGAATTCATCAATACTAATATCCATACCGGCAGTAATGTTTACTAAGATACCGCGAGCACCAGCTAAATCAACATCTTCTAGTAATGGACTTGAAATAGCTGCGTCGGCGGCTTCTTGTGCTCTATCATCACCCGAAGCAGTACCTGAGCCCATCATAGCGGTGCCCATTTCTGACATAACGGTACGAACATCGGCAAAATCGACGTTAATTAAACCAGGACGAGTAATTAATTCAGCAATACCTTGTACTGCGCCAAGTAGAACATTGTTAGCCGCTTTAAACGCATCTAACAAACTTGTGCCTGGGCCAAGAACTTTTAGTAATTTTTCGTTAGGGATAGTAATCAATGAATCAACGTTTTTAGATAAAAACTCAATGCCTTGATCCGCATAGTTCATGCGTTTTTTACCTTCGAATGGGAACGGTTTTGTTACTACTGCAACCGTTAAAATACCCATTTCCTTAGCAATTTCAGCAACAACAGGTGCAGCACCAGTACCCGTACCGCCGCCCATACCTGCGGCGATAAAGATCATATCGGCACCTTGAAGGGCTTGCTTAATTGTTTCTCTATCTTCTTCAGCGGCACAACGACCTATTTCAGGGTTTGCGCCAGCGCCTAAACCTTTAGTTACATCTGCACCAAGTTGTAGTGTCACATCTGCAGAAGAGTTGCGTAACGCTTGTGAGTCAGTATTTGCTGTTATAAATTCAACACCCTCAATCGTTTGTGAAACCATGTGTTCAACAGCATTGCCACCACCGCCACCAACACCGATAACTTTGATTATCGCTTCTTCGTTATGGTCTTCCATTAATTCAAACATTCTCTCTCTCCGTTTTACTTACAATCACTTAAATACTTAATACCAATTGGACTAATTAATCCGTTTGGTATAATAACAGTTATTAAAATTATTTTTAATAACTACTCGGAATCACTGTTATTTCCATCTAACAGCTTACAACATAATTCTTTTAAAACTCGCCTTTAAACCAAGCATGAATTCTTGACCAAAAATCACTGACACCTTCGCGCTTCCTGCTTAGGTTATCTACTTCGCTAGTTGCCTGCATGCCATAATGTAATAAGCCGACAACAGTGGCGTAGCTTGGATCGTTAACATATTCTTTTAACCCTTGTACTGACAAAGGATTGGCAATACGCACCGGCATTTGAAAAATCTCTTCCGCAAACTCTAATACGCCTTCCATTTTTGCCGTACCACCCGTTAACACATAACCGGCGGCAATTTGATCTTCTAAACCTGACTCTCGAATTTCATCTTGAATCAACTCAAACAACTCTTGGTACCTTGGCTCAACCACTTCAGATAACGTATGGCGTGACATAGTGCGGGCTGGACGTCCACCAACGCTAGGTACTTCTATATTTTCTTCCATGCTAACCAGTTGTTTTAACGCACAAGCGTATTGCACCTTAATATCTTCTGCGTGACTTAATGGCGTTCTAAATATTTTAGAAATATCACTAGTCACTTGATTACCGGCAACAGGTATCACCGCAGTATGTCGTAAAGTACCACCGGTAAAAATTGCAATATCCATGGTGCCTGCGCCCATATCAACAACACACACACCTAACTCTTTTTCATCATCGGTCAACACCGCGTAACTTGACGCAAGTGCTGAAAATATTAATTGATCGGCAGTTAAATCACAGCGTTCAACACATTTAACTAAATTTTTCGCCATGTCATTGGCACAAGTTACAATATGGACTTTTGCTTCCATACGCACACCCGACATGCCTATAGGGCTCTTAATACCGTCTTGACAATCGATACTGTATTCTTGCGGAAGCACATGTAACATACGACGTTCAGCTGAGATCGGTACTGAACGGGCAGTATGAATGACATTATCGACATCTTCTTGAATGACTTCTTGGTCATTAATTGGAACCATGCCATTTTCATTTTGACAGCTAACATGTTTGCCTGAAATACCTAGGTAGATTGAGCTAATTTGGCAATTGGCCATTAACTCTGCTTCATTAATGGCACGTTGGATTGCTTGAATAACTAGATTCAAATCAGTAACTCCACCCTTATCCATACCACGGGCAGGCTGATTACCGACACCAATAATACTTAACTGGTTATCCGGTGTTATTTCTCCAACGGCGACAGATATTTTCGAAGTACCAATATCAAGGCCAACCACTAATTTTCTTTCTGCTGCTTTAGGCATTTAACTTAAACTCTTAACTGATTGTGCTTATTTGAGGCACTTGTTTTAGGTGATTAGTATCATTGTTTTTTAGTAATTTATTTTCCGTAACTTTCTCTATGGTTTTCCAACCAACAGCCAATCCCGTATCATACCGCAAATCGATGTAATCAACTGCCTGATTTTGCTGTTTATCGGTAATTTTTTTTACTTCTAGCTGCGCTTTAATCATCGGGTAAACATCAATAAAACGTTGAATGCGCTCTACCCGCTCTTCACGTCCTAAATTTAAGGTCACACCGTCATCTAGAGTAAGCAGCCAAGAAAAACGTTCACTCAAGATTAATTCATCAACAACTAAGGCATTAAAGCTAAGTAAGCTATTAAAATCCCTATAGTTTTCCAATGCTAGCTGTTCACTTCCCTCAGGGCCATAAAAAGTCGGTAAGTGATGTTTTATCCGGCCAATATCTGCTTGAAAAACATGGCCTAACTGGTTAATTAAAAAGCCACCGTTCCATAATGCTACCGGCGTTTGATCTACCACATATATTTTCAACTCATTAGGCCATTGCTTTCGCACCGCTACTGAGTAAACCCAAGGTAGCTTAAGTACATGACTTTGCACTTCATTAACATCTACTTGGAAAAAATTCCCCATATCTACCTGTTCAATAGCGTTAAGAATATCGCTACGTTGGCTATAAGGCATTTCTCCTGAGACGACGATAGATGTTACCGGCGCACTTTCTTGACCAATGAAATGTTGAGTTAACCACCAACTGATGGTCACTAAGCTAAACAGCACCACAATAAAGAACAACAAACCTAAGCCAAAAGACAGCGTAGTGCCTTGCCCTAGTTGAGCGGTTACTTTACTTTTATTGTGCTGTTTTTTCGCCATCATTTATCTCTTACTCTTAAACACTGGTCTCCAGCGCTAGTCTTTAACGCTTGTCTTTAACGCTAAGTAATAAAATTTGTGTCACTAATTCACTAAAACTTAAGCCAAAGGCATCGGCTGCTTTGGGTACCAATGAGGTTTCTGTCATGCCGGGTACCGTATTAACTTCTAATAGCTGCCATACACCCAGACTATTACGCATAAGATCAACACGACCCCAACCTTGTGCTCCTGTGGCATTAAAAGCTTTAATCGATAATGCTTTTATTTCACTTTCATCCGCTTCACTTAAACCACATGGACAGTGATACTGTGTACTCGTGGATTGATATTTGGCTTCGTAATCATAAAATTCACGCGGTGTTTCCATACGAATGGCAGGTAACGCCTTATCACCCAATATGGCCACGGTATATTCTGGGCCATCAATCCAAGCCTCAAGTAAAACTTCGTGGTCAAAACCAAAGGCTTCAATTAAGGCATTACCAAGTTGCTCAACGGTTTGTGCTTGCGCCATACCAATGCTCGAACCTTCATTGGCAGGTTTAACCATCACCTTACCGCCTAAGTCAGCAAGAACACTTTCTAGTGATAACTCTTCAAAATGGGCTTTATCAACAACGGCAAAAGGCGCTGTGGGTAAATCACACGCTTTAAAAATTTGCTTACTGCGTATCTTATCCATTGATAAAGACGAGCCTAAAACAGTTGAGCCGGTATAAGGGATGCCTAAATACTCAAGCGCGCCTTGTAAACAACCATCTTCACCACCCCTGCCATGCAAGGCAATAAATACACGGTCTATCTTTTGAGTTAACAAGTCAGTTAACGGCACTAATTTAGTATCAATTAAGGTTACGTCAAAACCTGCATATTGCAGCCCTTTGGCAATGGCTTGCCCTGAATTTAAAGAAACTTCACGCTCTGCAGAGGTGCCTCCATAAAGCACGGCTATTTTTTCTTGTTTTAGCTGAGCCAGTGAACTCGCTGATGAACTTTGGCTTGCCTTGACCATTACTTAGTGCCTTTCGCTGCGGGTTGCTCAACAGCATTGACATGCAATAAACTATGCTCGGCTAAATTTCTTGCTACCGTACCAATGCTACCGGCGCCTTGAGTAATAACCATGTCATTATCTTGTAACTGATTTGCTAATAATTGCGCTAATTTATCGACATCACTGACATACACCGGCTCTATTTGGCCACGTTGACGAATGGATCGCGCTAAGCTTTTACTATCTGCTGACGAAATTGGTGTTTCTCCTGCTGCATAGACATCGAGTAAAAATAGACAGTCTACTTCTGAGAGCACTTCAACAAAGTCTTCATATAAATCACGGGTTCGAGAATAACGATGCGGTTGAAAAACCATCACTAACCGTTTATCAGGCCAACCTTGACGTATGGCTAAAATAGTCGCTTTCACTTCACTCGGGTGATGACCATAATCATCAATCAACACCATATCTCCCGCAGCCGTATTTAAGTGACCAAGTTGCTCAAAACGTCTACCTATACCGGCAAATTCAGTTAATGCCTGACATATAGCTTCATCATTGACACCTTCGTCTTTGGCAACCGCAACCCCCGCCAAAGCATTTAATACATTGTGCTGGCCTGGTAAATTTACGCTCATATCTAACGGTTTCTGTCCGGCGACTTCAACGGTGAAATAACTAACGGCACCTTCTTGTCGGTAATTTACCGCTCTGACATCGGCATCTGCAGAAAAACCATAGGTAATTACCTGACGGCTAATTCGCGGTAATAATTCACGTACTACTGGGTTATCAATACAAACAACCGCTAAACCATAAAAGGGTAAATTATGTAAAAACTCGATGTAAGTATCTTTAAGTTTTTCAAAATCACCGCCATAAGTTTCCATATGATCGGCATCGATATTAGTGATGACTGAAACCATAGGTTGTAAATGTAAAAATGACGCATCACTTTCATCGGCTTCAGCAATCAAATAACGACTACTACCTAATCTTGCATTCGTTCCGGCACTGTTGAGTAAACCGCCAATGACAAACGTTGGGTCTAATTGTCCTTGAGCAAAAATACTGGCGATTAGGCTTGTGGTGGTGGTTTTTCCGTGTGTTCCGGCGATAGCAATACCATGACGAAAACGCATCAACTCTGCTAACATTTCTGCACGTCTAACCACTGGAATACGTAATTCTTTTGCCGCAACAAGTTCAGGGTTATTACTATCTATCGCGGTAGAAACAACAATAACACTTGCCCCGGATACGTTATCTGCCTGATGACCAATGACAATAGTTGCACCTAAAGCAGTTAAGCGTTTAACCACTTGGTTTTCACCAATATCTGAACCCGAAATTTGATAGCCTTCATTAAGCAATACCTCTGCAATTCCGCCCATGCCTGCGCCACCGATGCCAACAAAGTGGATCCGTTTAACCCTGCGCATCTCAGGTATCTGAGCTGTGTTTGAACGGCTGTTTGAGTCCGTGCTATTGCGTGAGATGTTAGTTGAGTTAGTTTGCTTAATCATATGTTCTCTTCGTATTCTGCTAAGTTATATTTCATTTGCTTTTGCAAGCTGCTTACACAATGTTGCGACTTTTTTACTGGCATCACCACTTGCTGCCCCTAAAGAAGCTTTAGTCATATTCACTAAGGTTTCGGGCTGTTCAAATAGCTCAGTAATTAACGCGGTAATATTTTCTTCATTCAATTTCGTTTGTGGCAATAACATTGCTGCACCACAATTAACTAAATACAGCGCATTCTTTGTTTGATGATCATCGACTGCGTGCGGCAAGGGCACAAAAATAGCAGGTGTTGCTGCCATCGCTAGCTCTGATACTGTTAATGCGCCCGCTCGACAAATAACCAGGTCAGCCCATTGATAGGCTTTTGCTATGTCTTTGATAAATTCAGCGACTTTCACCTTTTTGGGTGCCAGTCCTAGATCTGCATAAGATGCGATAACTTGCGCTTGCTTATCGGCCCCGGTTTGGTGCCAAATGGCAAAGCTTGCGTCGTTTTTTTCTAAGTGTGCAAAGCTACCCGGCATGACTTCATTTAATACTTGAGCGCCAAGGCTGCCACCGACCACTAATATATTTTTACTGAATGTTTCGCTGTCTTCATTATTTTTTTCGGTACGCCCCTGTTTACCTATGGACGCTCGCAACGGATTACCAACAACCTCGGCAAGCACCTTGCTAGTAAACGCACCAGGAAAGGCACAACATATTTTATTGGCAATACGTGCGAGTAATCGATTACTTAAGCCCGCAGCAGCATTTTGTTCATGTACAATAAGCGGTATATTGCTTAACCATGCCGCCAAACCGCCTGGTGCACTAGCATAACCGCCCATGCCTAACACGACATCGGGCTTAACGTCTTTAATCACTCGACGTGCTTGAAAAATAGCTTTAAATAATTTAAAAGGCATGGCAAGCATTGTTGTTAACTGCTTATTACGTAGACCCGTTATATTGATAAATGAAATATCATAACCATGCTCAGGCACAATTTGTGCTTCCATTCGATCGGCAGTACCTAACCAATGGACATTCCAACCCTGCGCCTTAAGCTCATCCGCGACTGCAAGCCCTGGAAATATATGACCACCCGTACCGCCGGCCATCACTAGCAAGGTTTTGGCTTTAATTGGTTCGCTTTGCTTATGCTTATGGGAATGGCTAACGTTCATTCTTTATCACCACTTGGGCTAGCACTATTTTTACTTTCGTTGTTAGTCGTTCTTTTCGACCTCGTTGCTTGAAGACTCTGCAAGCGAAGTTCATGGTCGATACGTATCAATAAAACTAAAGCGATAGTCATGACTATCATCGAGCTACCACCGTAGCTTATTAATGGCATGGTTAATCCTTTGGTAGGCATCATGCCTGCACTAGCGCCGATATTTACCGCGGCCTGGAAGCACATCCAAATGCCGATAGAATAGGCTAAAAAACCTTCAAAGTATTTTTCTTTAGCAAGGGCACGACGACCTAAAAGTAGCGCTTTGTAAACCAAGGTCATGCTAAGCAGCAACACAAAACTGATACCAACAAAGCCAAATTCTTCGGCTAAAACTGCCATAACAAAGTCAGTATGTGCTTCAGGTAAGTATTCTAATTTTTGAATACTGTTACCTAGCCCTTGACCTAATACTTCACCTCGACCATAGGCCATTAATGATTGTGTTAACTGATAGCCACTGCCAAAGGGATCATCCCAAGGGTCCATGAAACTCGTTACGCGTCGCCAACGATATGGTTCTAAATAGGCCAACAGACCCAAGGAGGTTGCGCCCACTAATGACATCGCCACAAACTGCCATAACTTAGCTCCGGCTAAAAACAACAAGCCAAACGTAGTAACAAACATGACAATAACAGTGCCTAAATCAGGCTGTAATAATAACAGTGCCGCCATAACGCCAAAGACAATTAACGGCTTAATGAAGCCTTTGAGGTTTTCCATGACCTGCTCACGGCGGCGTACCAGATAGGCAGATAAATAACAAAAGAAGAATAATTTCGCTGGCTCTGCGGCTTGCACCGTAATGGGACCAAGCACAATCCAACGGGTAGAACCATTTACTGTTCGGCCAATAAGCAATACGGTAACAAGTAGCACTATGGCAAACCCTAACAGGTAACTGCTATTTTTATGCCACCAAGACATCGGAATTTGTAGCGCAACACCTGCGATAGCAAGACTTAAGCCAATATAGATACCATGGCGAATAACAAAATGGAACGGGTTGTCAAATAAACGTTCGGCTACCGGTATCGAAGAAGATGCCACCATAACCAGGCCAACCATATACATGATTATCCCCAAAACAATAAAGCTTCTATCAAAAGCACTAGCATCATATTGGTTTGAGCTGCCCATAAAGCGGCTTATCCACTCAGGCAATGTCGGTACTGACACTGTTGATATTTTCTTGGTCATTACCTTTGTTGTTTTTAAAGACATTTTTTGTGCTAAGGGCGTGGCGGATTCTATCGACATGAGTCCTCCCCAGCTTGGGCAGCAGCAATAAATTGCTCACCCCTTACCATATAGTTTTTGAACATATCAATGCTCGCGCACGCGGGTGAAAGTAATACCATATCACCTGCTTTTGCCACTTTTCTTGCCTGATGAACAGCGTCAATGAGATTTTTTACTTGTATAGCGTTTGTGACTAACCCGGCAATTTCGTTACCGTCCTTGCCCAAAGTAATCAGCAGATTTACGTCACGGTTTAATACCCCTTTCAGTGCTGAAAAGTCGGCGCCCTTACCGTCACCACCCGCGATCAAAATAAGCTGATTATGTTTTGCTAAAGTGGGAGCTAAGCCACTTATTGCGGCTAATGTTGCACCAACATTGGTTGCTTTAGAGTCATTAATCCATTGAATACCATCGGTACTGGTTACACGTTGACAGCGATGCGCTAAGCCGGTGAAACCCACTAAATTTTCAGTCATAGTCGCTAAAGGCCAACCCGCACTGTAACCAAGGGCTAAAGCGGCCATATAATTTAAGGCGTTATGCATACCCGCTAACGGTAACTCATCTATTGAGATCAGGCCTTGTTCACCAAACATCAGCATAGGCTTGTTACTTACTACGGCCAAGCCGAAATGCCCTGCTTCGGGCTTATTTAAACCGAAAGAGATGACTGCTTGGTTTTTATCTAAACTGACGGTTTTTTGATCTTCTCTATTAACCACAGCGATTGCCGCTTGTGGGTATATGCTTTGTTTGATCGCTTGATAGTTCGCTAAGGTTTTATGCCTATCTAAGTGATCATCACTTAAATTAAGAACACTCGCGGCGATGGCTTTCATGCTGGTTAATGTTTCTAGTTGGAAACTAGATAGCTCGACAATAACCGTATCAACTTGTTTAGTCTCATGATTGCTGTCGTCAAGTTCATGCTGAAGCAGTTCAAGGATTGGCGCACCGATATTACCTGCGAGTGCCGCATGCTTACCTAGCATTTGTGCTAAATAGGCAAGTAACGATACTACGGTAGATTTGCCATTAGAGCCGGTTACCGCCAATAGTTCCATCGGTTTTTCACGGCTATTATTGACCAGGCAAAACAACTCAATATCGCCAATAACTCGACAGTGCTTGGCAATAAGTCTGGTAATACCTTCACCCGATAAATCAATACCAGGGCTGGCGATAATAATATCTGCACTTGCTATTAAACTGTCATGCCATTGACCAAAAACAAATTCAGTATTGGGGAAGTCATGCTGATATTGTGATTTTTCTTCCGCATCAACAAAAGGCATAGCACGAGAATCATTCACAGCAAATGACAAACCTTGAGCGTGCAAAAAGCGCAGACATGACAAACCTGTCAATCCAGCGCCAAGCACAACAATGTTTTTATCTTTAAATGCCGTTAACCAAGTCATAATATTTTAAAATCTACCCTACTTTCTCTAACGTGATGTCTAACGTAACTTCAAGGTCGATAAACCAATCAATACTAAAATCAATGAAATAATCCAAAAACGAACGATCACTCGCGGCTCTGGCCACCCTTTCAGTTCATAATGATGATGTATGGGTGCCATACGGAAAATTCGTTGGCCGCGCATCTTATAGGAGCCCACTTGTAAAATTACTGACACCGTTTCCATGACGAAAACACCGCCCATGATAAATAACACCAACTCTTGACGAACCAGCACCGCAATAACGCCCAGTGCAGCACCCAGAGATAATGAGCCAACATCACCCATAAAAACTTGCGCAGGGTAAGTGTTAAACCATAAAAAACCTAAACCGGCACCAACAATAGCAGTACAAACAATAACCAATTCACTCGTTA
Source organism: Colwellia piezophila ATCC BAA-637 (assembly GCF_000378625.1). Classification (GTDB taxonomy): domain Bacteria; phylum Pseudomonadota; class Gammaproteobacteria; order Enterobacterales; family Alteromonadaceae; genus Colwellia; species Colwellia piezophila. The sequence continues at coordinate 160,121 of NZ_KB905163.1, forward strand.
ACGGAATATAGGGGATATTAAGGTAACTGGAGTAATTCACATGACCGGTAACATAAGCGAATAAAGCGAAAGCACCCGCGACCATAATGGTTGGCACTATCGCCAAGCCATCTAGGCCATCGGTTAAGTTGACGGCATTAGATGTGCCGACAATAACGAAGTAGGTCATCACCACATAAAAAATACCTAATTGCGGTAAAACGTCTTTCATAAAGGGCACTAAAAACGCCGTTTCATTTGGCCCCTGAGCGATATAATATAAGAATAAAGCGGTGCTTAGGCCAATAACGGTTTGCCAAAAATACTTCCAACGCGCAATCAGGCCGTTTGCGTCTTTGCGAACTACTTTGCGATAATCATCAACAAAGCCGATGGCACCAAAACTCACTACTACAAAAAGTACCACCCAAACATAAATATTGGTTAAATCAGCCCACAGTAAAACAGTGACCACAATGGAAGCGATGATTAATAATCCCCCCATCGTCGGGGTGCCTGACTTAGACAAATGGCTTTCAGGACCGTCATCTCTTATCGTTTGACCGATTTGCATTTTCTGTAAATAACGAATCAATTTCGGACCGAAATATAACGAGATAAACAACGCGGTTAGCGTGCTAACAATAGCGCGAAATGTTAAATATGAAAAAACATTAAACGCTGTATAAAATTGAGTTAAATACTCACCTAACCACAATAACATTAAGTTTTACCTTCTTTACTTTGATTTTTGTTAGTACGGTTCTCGTTACTAACACGATTTGCTTGACTAGGACTATTACCTTCGCCAGTGCCTTGCGCTGTACTTTTTTGACTACTTGATTGAGCATTCAATTGTTCAAACCAGGCAATCAGCTCTGTCACTACATACTCCATATGAGCACTGCGAGAGCCTTTCACTAAAATGGCAATATCTTGTTGACCGGCCGACAATTGCTCGTTTAGCATCTTGCATAAATGGCTCATCAGTTCAGCCCTTTGACTAAAATGCTGACTCTGTTCATTGTTTTCATTACCCTGTACAAATGCATCACTTGCACTTTGACTCAGTACCCCAAGTGACAACAAGGTATCTAGCTGTAGGCTTTGAGCAAACTCGCCAACCTCTTGATGGTAACTACGTGCTTCACTACCTAATTCGCCCATATCACCTAAAACAAGGCATTTTTTTCCGGGATAGCTAGATAACAACTGCACGGCAGCCTTAGCTGACTCTAAGTTAGCATTATAACTATCATCAATAAGCTTGATTTTGCAGCCGGTTTTTTTTACCACTAGTTGATGTAGATTTAGCCGACCTTTTACCGGTTGCATTTGCGCTAAACCCAAGCGAATATCATCAAGGCTAGCGCCAAACTCCACTGCGATCGCAGCAGCCGCCACCGCATTACAAACATTATGTTTACCCGGGATGGTTAAGTTGATTGCGCAACTACCCTGTTCAGTATTCAAGAGAAAACTTGCACAGCCATTTTCGTCTAACTTGATATTTTCGCTATAACAATTGGCTTTATTTTCAGGTGAAGAGGTAACACAAGAGAAGGTACGTACTGTTTTACCTATTAAGCGCCACTGCCATTTATTGGTGTATTTGGTATCTTGATTATATAAAGCAACACCCGATTCGCTAAGGCCTGAGAATATCTCACCTTTAGCGCGGGCGACACCGCATAAATCGCCAAAACCTTCTAAATGTGCTGCAGCAATATTATTAATCACCGCAACGTCTGGCTGAGCTAAGGCAGTGGTATAAGCAATCTCGCCAATATGATTAGCTCCCATTTCAATAACAGCAAAGTCATGGCTACTATCTAAACGCAGTAAAGTTAACGGCACACCAATATCGTTATTAAAATTACCTTGGGTTGCCAATACCTTGCCTAAACGAGATAAAATAGCAGCCACCATTTCTTTAACGGTGGTTTTACCACTACTTCCGGTAATGCCTACGGTTTTAGGGCCAAGCTCTTTTTTTACAAAGGCGGCTATTTTACCAAGAGCTAAACGGGTATCGCTAACAATTAATTGTGGGGTATTGGTAAAGGCATTTAAATGATGATCAACTATCAGTAGTTTACAGCCTTGCTCGATAACCTGTTGAGCAAAGCGATGACCGTCAAAATTAGGTCCTTTAAGGGCAAGAAAAGCAGACGCCTGGGTAGAATTTTTATCAATCACGCGACTATCGATAACTAAATCATTGATAGACAGTGACATTTGCTCTGCTGAGCTAATCAGTTTGCCATCGGTAATTTTGGCTAAAGTCGCCAATGAAATAGTGATCATAAATTTTTCTCACTATGTTTTGAGCTTGAAGCTAGTTGTTGTTGATAATAATGGCTAACCACTAGGCGCTCATTGTAGGGTAACTTTTCAGTGCCGATGATTGCGCCATGGTCATCATGTTTAGGCACAATGACATAATCTTCATGGCCTTTACCTGCCAATAACACAATATCACCCGCTTTGGCTTTCTTGAGCGTATTCACTACGGCTTGCTCTCTTGCTAAAATAACTGATATTTTTTCGGCATCTGGATAGGTAAAACCAGCAACAATATCATTCGCTATTGACTGCGCGTCTTCGGTACGCGGGTTATCATTAGTTACCACGACATAGTCAGCATATTTTTCTGCCGCCTGTGCCATTAGTGGTCTTTTGCCTTTATCTCTATCCCCGCCACAACCAAAAACCACATAAAGGCTACCGGTGCAGTGTTGACGACATGCTTGTAGCGCTTTCTCTAAGGCATCAGGGGTATGGGCATAATCGACAACTGCAGTCGCTAAACCGCTAACACTTGTTGCCTCCATTCTTCCGGCGATAGCGCTCACTTTTTTCACTAATTTGGCGATATCAACTAATGACACGCCTTGAATAAGCAAGGCGCTGATAGCAGCCAATAAGTTATCAATATTGAAGTCACCCAATAATGGACTGGTAATTTCAACGTCACCTAAATGGCTACTTAGCTGAAATGAGACCCCAAAACTATGGCGATGGATATTTTTTGCGGTGACATAATATTGATATGACGTTATTTTATCTTCACGACCATACAGCCAGAGCACCTGTTGCTCAGGCCAATTTTCTAACCAAGTTTTTGCTTGCTCATCATCAAAATTGATTACCGCTACTTGCTTATTATCGCCAGTAAAAATTTGCTTTTTCGCAGCACCATAACTTGCCATAGTGCCGTGGTAATCGAGATGGTCACGAGTTAAATTGGTAAATAGTGCAATATCGAATAAATCAGCATGGACACGCCTTTGCGATAGCGCATGAGAAGAAACTTCCATGGCAACATGACTGAACTTGCCATGGATAGAGTGCTCATCATTAAAGCTGTTTAATAATTGATGTAACTCACAAGCCCCTGGTGTGGTATTTTCTATTGGCTGTAAATTACCGATGCCACCTGCTCCATTGGTACCGATAATAGCGCAAGGCTTTTGCTGTTCAGTTAGCATTTGAGCTAATAACTGACTGGTGGTAGTTTTACCGTTAGTGCCGGTAATGCCCACTATGGTCATCTTATCTTCTGGCGCTTGATAATATGCTTTTGTTAACGAAAAAAGCTGCTGATTTAGCTGATAAAACTTAACAATGACAATGCCTACTGAATTTGAATTAGCTTCTATCTCGCCATGTTCAGTTGCACTATCACACTCAGCAATAATTAATTTAGCCCCTTGGCTAATCGCTCGTTCTATATAGTGGCGACCATCTTGTTGGTGACCGATAATCGCACAGAAAATATCACCGGTAACAATTAATCGGCTATCATTATGAAGATCGCCGACAAAGTTTGATAAATCAATACTTGGCGGTAGTGTTATAGCAAAATGTCTCAAGCAAGCGATGATGTTTTCTGTAGCAGGTTTAGACATTATGTTCTCCTGCTATTGAGCTCGACTCTGAGTCTGAATATTTACTGTCTTTATTCGCTGTTTGTAATTTTTGTGCATCAGGGGCGATATTTAGCACTTGTAAAGCGCCTTTCATCACACGAGAGAATACTGGCGCAGCAATATCGCCACCATAATATAAGTCACCACCTGGTTCGTTAATCACCACCACGACAACAATTTTTGGATTAGATATCGGTGCCATGCCGGCAAAAAAAGCAACATAATCGTTACCGTACCCGCCGGCAACAGCCTTGATTGACGTGCCGGTTTTACCACCAACACGATAACCTGGCACTTTCGCTTTAGGGGTGTGATCATCAACCACAGCTTCTAGCATATTGGTAATCGCTATGCTGTTTTCTTTAGAAAAAATTCTTTCTCCATCTTCTGGCGGAATCGAATTTTCGTCTACTTTAACTATCGATAACTTTCGTTTTATGCCGCCATTAGCCAAGGCCATATAAAATCGTGCTAATTGTGCCGGGGTAATTGCCAAACCTGCCCCCCAAGACAATGTTGCTAACTCAAATTGTGACCAACGACTGCGGTCGTGCATCATACCTGAACTTTCACCCACTAAATTGGTACCGGTATCTTCAGCGAAACCGGCATCAAAGAATTTAGTTAATAAATAGTCTTTTGGCACCGACAACGCTAATTTAGTAGTGCCTATGTTAGAGGAGTAGACTAGGATATCTTCAATGGATAATTTACCACGGTTAATGGGATCGCTAACACGTCTGCCCCCTAAGCGCATCCAACCAGGGCTAGTATTAATTACCGTGTTCACGTTCACCGAGCCAAATTCTAAGGCAGCCATTGCCGTTAATGGCTTCATAGTTGAGCCCGGCTCATAGACATCGGTAATAGCGCGATTACGAAAACGATGAATGGCGGTATTCCGACGGTTATTTGGGTTATATGATGGCGAGTTAGTCATTGCTAAGATCTCACCAGTATGCACATTTGCCACGACAATAGAGCCTGAAGTCGCTTTAAATGCTTGTACTGCACCTTTAAGCTCTTTATAAGCAAGGGCTTGAATACGCTGATCAATACTTAAGGTGATGTTTTTCGCTTGTTTGGCTTCTTCAATAGAAATTATTTCAATTTTTCTGCCTTTAGCATCCTTTCTAAAACGCTTGGCGCCACCTGTACCGGTAAGTAAATCATCGTACATACGCTCGATGCCTTCAATACCTTTATCGTCGACATTGGTGAAGCCAATTAAGTGGGCACTAATCTCACCAGTTGGATAGAAACGTTTTGATTCTTTACGTAGATGAATACCTGGGATTTTTAATTCTTTGATGTAATTTGCCATGGCTGGCGATATTTTACGCTCGAGATAAATAAAACGTTTACGAGGACTTCTAACCACACGGGCGGTCAATTTATGAATATCTTGATTTAAGACATCAGCCAAGGCTTGCCAATGTTTAGTCATGGCAAGGGCATTATTGTCCATGATAACTTTAGGATCAGCCCACACCGTTTCAACCGGTACACTAATGGCGAGTTCAGCGCCGTTACGGTCGACAATTGAACCACGCTGCACGGTATTGGCGGCCACACGTAAAGAGCGTAAATCGCCTTGCTTTTTCAGCATATCGGGTTCAATTATTTGGATATAAGCTGTCCGAGCCATCAAACTGAGGTAAATAAGTCCAACAACAGACAGCACTAAATAATAGCGCCAAGGGGCGGTATTTAATGGCTTATTGTTATTGGCTGTTTTTTTATTCACACCGTTCTCATCTAGACTATTATTTTTATTGTTGGCTACCTTAACGGCTGTTTGGTATTCATTGCGCTAATCCAAACTAACAATTATTTCTGAGCGACTATCTGGGGTCTTCATACCTAAGAATTTTTTTGCCTTACTTTCTATAGTACTGTGTTCGGCTAAGCTACTTTGTTCTAGTATTAAATTTCGCCATTCAATGTTTAGCTCGTCTTTTCTTGAAAACAATATTTCCAACTCACTGGTTGTCTGTCGGTTGATGTGACTGTAATAAATGACAGCAAATGCTGATATCACCACAAACAACAGCAATATATACGTCACACTATAACGAACAATATCCTGCCAAATATCAAAAACTAAGGCTCGAGCAGCCATTTTTAATCAGGATTTCTGGCTAAGCGCTCAGCAACCCGTAACACCGAACTACGCGAGCGAACATTTTCTTCCACTTCTGTTTTACTTGGTTTTAATCTCCGGCCAACTAAAGCCAGTTTTTTACTTTTATTCAATTCAACTTCACTTATCGGCAACCCTCGTGGAACTTTTCTGCCTTGCGAGTGTTTTTTCATAAATTGTTTAACCATACGGTCTTCAAGGGAATGAAAACTTATAACCACTATACGACCACCTTCAGCTAAAACATCAAGTGAGGCAGCAAGGGCTTTTTCAATTTGCTCTAGCTCGCTATTGATATACATACGAATAGCTTGAAAACTTCTTGTCGCCGGATGTTTTTTAATTTCTCTTTGCGGCGCGGTAGTTTTAATCAGTTTGGCTAACTGGCTAGTTCTGGTCAGTGGTGTTTCTTCTCGGCTATCAACAATGGCATTAGCAATTCGCCAGGCATGCTTCTCTTCGCCAAACGTTCTCAGTACCCAAGTGATATCTTCAACATCGGCAATGGCTAGCCATTCTGCCGCCGTTTGGCCTTTACTGGTATCCATACGCATATCGAGTGGGCCATCTTTCATAAAGCTAAAGCCACGTTCAGCTTCATCTAACTGTGGAGATGAAACACCTAGGTCCAGTAAGATGCCATCAACTTTACCAGTCAAATGATGTTTTTCAACAATTTCAGCTAAGTCAGCAAAGCCTTGGTGTTCAATTAAGAAGCGCTCATCATCTTTAAATTTTTCAGCGGCTACAATCGCCGTAGGATCACGGTCAATAGCAATTAAGCGACCCTTAGCTGATAACTGCGAAAGAATGACTGACGAGTGACCGCCACGGCCAAATGTACAGTCAATATAACAACCGTCGCCAGTTATCGCTAAGCCATCTACAGCTTCTTTTAGCAATACTGCGATGTGAGTGGTGTCTAATTCCATGTTGTTTTTTTTATAACCTTTGTTAACGCATTTATTTTTATAAAACTATTTCATAAACTATTTCATAAAATAGTTTATGAAGTTATTTCAGTGATACTTAAAGAGACAAGTCGAGCAAACGTTCCGTCAGTTCAATTTCGCCACTTTGTATTTTGCTAATACCTTGCTGCATTTGCGTTTGCCATGCAGTGTCATGCCAAATTTCAAATTTATTCAGTTGCCCTACTAACATGATGTTTTTTTCTAAATTAGCATGTTGTCTTAATGGGCCATTAAGGAGTAACCGGCCATTTTTATCCATTTCACAATCGCTAGCATTACCCAAGATAATTTGTTTGAATAACCGCTCTTGCGGATTAATACTCGATAATCCCGCCAAGGTTAATTCTATTTCTTCCCATTCAGCTAGCGGGTAAAGCAATAAACAGGCTTGTTGAATATCAACAGTGCAAACCATCTTTCCTTGGCAATCAGCAAATAGCTCTTCCCGATACTTTGTTGGTATCGTTATCCTATTTTTGCTGTCAAGCGTAATTGCGCTAGTGCCTCTGAACATATCTGCTGTCACTTCACTTTTTGGTTAATTAATAATCAATCGGTTGGCGGTGTGATTACAAGATCCACATTTATCCACTTTTTTCCACATTGCTACAGTTTAGAGAAAAAAGCAAGGTTATGTCAAGTCAGGAAAAGGAAAAACAACCAGCGACATACTGGCTATAACACCAGTAAAATTAAGACTTGTGAGGAAGTAGATGAAATTGTGGACTTTTGTGGTAGGCAATCCCTGCATTAGGGTTAAAACAATTATTTTAGGGGAGGAATTGTCTATTATTTGCTGTTTTTAGTAGTAAACGTGGAACCCATAAGCGTGGAGCTAAGACAAGATCATAATTCCACAACAAAATATTTGGATAAACACCAACATCTTTACTTGGGCTGTCATGATATACCGACTAAAAATAAATCCTAAGTAGGGTTAATTAGCATCGTTTATTAACCCAGTTTATTAAAAAAAAAATCGAGGGTTGCGGTTGCCGAGAGCTTAAACCCCTTTAGCCGCCCAACTTCCCGCTTTAAAATCAGGCCAGAAGCAAAAATCCTGAGCTTTAATTAGAAAATATCAATGTATTTTGGGTAATAGTTTACTTTAGAGTGCCCATACATATGCCTGTTTCAGGACTGCTAAACTAATTAACCTTTATTACTTATCACTTATTAGCTAATTTTTTCCTACTAAAAAATATCACTAACAAACTAATAAACAGTATGCTTACCAAGATTGTTTTCCACCATATTCCCTCTGAAACGCGCGCCATTTCGACGGTAGGTACAATCATTAATTCATGTAAACTCTGCTCGTTTGATTTGAAATAATGCCAAATACTCGGATCGTCCGTTGCTGTTAACTCACCATCAGAAAGCTCACTATCAAAACCTGCTTGATAATATAAAGCGGGTAAGTGAATGACTGTCGGCACATTATTTTTGTGCAAAGGCGTTGAACTGAACTGTAATTTGTATTGCCCTGTTTGCATATCGAATGAGGTTTTTTCAATATGGCCATTTATTGCTGAGGCAAATGGACGTACCGCCGCACGTAATGCTCGACCACCATTATTGATATCATTTTTGATTGTAGGGTCTACTTGATCTGGGCTAAAAATAGATAAATCTTCCCCGTTCCATATATCACCTCGTTTATTACTATTATCTGGCGTGTAATTCCACAGCGAGTAATTTGCCGATGCACGTTCCATCGTTCTTAAACTTCGGTCTAATGCTAAGTTTTGTTCACTAAAATCCCATTGTCCTTGGCTATTTTTCTCAAAAGCGGCACCGTTTGATAAGTCAAAAGGAATACCCAATTCACCCACTAATGTTGGTGCGTCATCACCTAAAAAGTGAGCATGTTTAATCACTCGCTCTAGTTTGCCAGATAAATAACTATCAATGTCTTTTTCACCAAATACCGGTTTTCCTGTTGATAAATTAAGTGTCACCCAAGACAAATAACGTTTTTTAATTAAGGTTATTTGATCATACCAATGGGTGGCATTGACGACATTTTCAAGGTGATCTATTTTTGGCATCTCGCTGGTAAAGGGGTTTTCATAAAACATTAACGTTTCAGGCATCACGGCACGTATTGCTTGGGTAAAATCAAGTAAAAATGGTACATAATAATCTTGAGTAAAGTTAACCTTGCGATCATTAATTTGACTAAAATAGTGTTCATTGGGAAGGGTGAATTTACCCCCTTCTTTCTGCCAAAGACCATTTTCAAGCCAAACATCTTTCGCTGGCTCAGTCCAAGCGCTGAGGTTGTCTTTGTTTACTATTGTGGTGCCATCTTGCTCTAAACCTAGCAAGCCAACCTTCCAATTCGCTACTTCGACACTATAACCAGCTCCTAAGGCCAAGGATTGAGCTGGCGTAGGTGTTGCTAAATTTTTCAATGGGAAACGCGTGTAAGTAGTTAAGTCCGCTTGACCGATATAACCAGGGTGAGGTTCGTTCATCACATCAAAGCCAACAACATTGTCTAAATCTTTAATGGCTTTTGCTAAATGAACAAAAGCACCAATATAGTGCTGTTGGAGAAAATCTTGGGCAGGAATACCATCGATTTTTGTTTTAGGGGCAAAATCATTACCGGCAAAAAACAAACTGAACATGGTAGCTGCCCCCAATTTGGTGTAATTAGTTGGCCAGATCATGGTTGGAATTTTTTCGTTTGGATCGTTATAAGTTAACGCAGCATTAGTCGCTTTAAAGTTATCGATGTTAAAGCCAACTTTTTCTAGTGTCCATAAAGGCGCCCCATCGCCACCGGTGAATCGGCTCCAAACATCTTGATGAGAGTCTATTAATACCGTAAAGCCATAGGTTTTGGCCTTCATAATAATCAGTCTGATATAACTGATATAGTCGTTATCGTATTGTTTTGGCCCTGCATGCTCTAACGCTTCCCAGGTCACAATTAAACGAATAAAGTTAAAGCCCCATGATTGAAGGCGTTCAAAATGGCGATCGGCTTTATCGAGTGGAAAAGGGCGTCCAACAAATGACACATTTTTACAAAAGCTTGTTTTATTTTTACAGTCCGTTGTATAGGGTAATTTGCTACTGCCCGACAGATTAATACCACGATAAATGATGGTGCGATGGTATTGATCAATAAACTGCCCTTTATGCGTCGATATTTTTAATGAAGCAGGCTGCTGGCTTGCTGTAACTGAGTCAGCGGCGTGAGTACTTGCTAAACTCGATACAGAGAATAACATTGAACAAAGCGAAGCGACTGTAACTAACAATGAAAAGGTTAGCAGTGAAAACTGTTTTTTAATTGAGGTTATTTTCATTTGTCTCTCAGTTCTTTTCTTAGAATTTTACCCACGGTAGATTTAGGTAATTCAGCAACGAATTCTATCTCTTTAGGCACTTTGTAATTGGTCAAATTTGTTTTGCAGTGGTTGATAATATCGAGTTTGCTTATTGTTTTGTTAGTGATAACGACAAAAGCTTTAATTGTCTCACCAGAAATTGGATGTGGTTTACCAATAACCGCCGCTTCATCCACGCCATCAAGTAACGTCATTATATCTTCGATTTCATTAGGGTAAACATTGAAACCAGACACTATGATCATATCTTTTTTTCTATCGACTATTTTAAACACACCGTGTTCGTCCATAGTAGCTATATCGCCCGTAGCTAACCAACCATCATTTAACACTTCTGCAGTCGCGGCTTCGAGTTTGTAGTAGCCTTTCATAATTTGCGGGCCACGAGCAAGTAATTCACCACATTCGCCAATAGCACAGCTTTCTCCTGCATCATTAATTAACTTGATGTCAGTGGATGGTACGGGAATGCCTATAGAGCCGTTGTAGGCTTTTTGATTATAAGGACACACCGTAAGAATAGGCGAAGTTTCGGTTAAGCCGTAGCCTTCTAGCAGGCAGCTATTGGTGACTTGCTGCCAATGCTCAGCAACAGTTTGATGAACAGACATGCCCCCTCCTAAAGATAGCTTTAAATTAGAAAAATCAAGTCTTGAGAATTCAGGTCTCTTTAGCAAGGCATTAAACAAAGTATTAACACCGCTGAGTGCAGTGAAAGGATATTTAGATAACTCTTTGATAAAGCCTTTAATATCTCTAGGGTTAGTTATTAACAAATTGGTTCCGCCGATAGTTAAAAACAACAGGCAATTAGCGGTAAGCGCGAAGATATGATAAAGCGGTAAAGCGGTAACAACCCTTTCTTTTCCTTCAATAAAAAGCGGCATTAGCATAGCTTTTGCTTGCTCGATATTAGCAATCATATTGCGATGTGTCAGCATCGCGCCTTTTGCCACACCAGTAGTGCCACCGGTATATTGTAAAAAAGCTAAATCATCGCCGGTTATTTCAATCGGCGAAAATGGTAGTTTTTCTCCTAAGCGCATCACTTCTTTAAAACCAATGCTGTTATTTAGTTGGTATTGAGGAACCAATTTTTTAATATAACGCGTAACAAAGTTGACCAAGGGCCCTTTTACGCTACCTAAGCAGTCTCCCACCTTAGTGACGATAGCTTTTTCTATCGCTGTTTTATCAATTATTTGGGCCAGTGTCCCGGCAAAGTTTTCAATAATAAGAATAGCTTTAGCGTCACAGTCACTGAGCTGATGTTGTAATTCTCTCGCGGTATATAAAGGGTTAACATTAACTATGGTTAAACCTGCCATTAACGCGCCAAACAATGCAATGGGGTATTGCAGGGTATTGGGTATCATAATGGCAAATTTATCGCCTTTTTTTAACTGTAATTCGTTTTGTAAATACGCAGAAAACACCCTGCTTTTAGCATACAATTGTTGATAAGATAATTCAGCGCCCATATTGATAAAGGCCGTTTTATTACTATATTTGGTCGTATAACATTGAAAAAGTTCCACTAACGACGTGTACTTATCTGGATTTATTTGATGAGGCACATCGCTAGGGTAACTTTTATCAAGCCATAAGTGGTTTAGTGTACTGTCTTGGTTTGTCATTACTATATTTCTCATCACTTTATATTGCGCTACTTTATTTGGTAGAACAGGGGAAAACTAATCGCTGTTTTTAATCATTTGCACATAAATTTTAATCGCATTGATATAACCTTTAATGGAAAGCCTTTCATCGATACCATGAATACCGGTTAATTGATCTTTTGATAAATCGATACCGACAAAATGTAAGCTGTTATCACTCAAATGATTGAAATGACGAGTATCGGTAGCGCCAACCACAATACGCGGGGCAATGGCGATATTGTCTTGTCCTAACACTTGCTGGATTGATTTTTTCATGGCTAAGTAAGGAGCTGAGTTGGTATTAGTCACTTTCGAGGGTTCGCTACCAAAACCGCCTTGGCGTTGCTTAATAGTTACCTGGTCATCGTCAATAACATTGATTACCGTTGCAATAACTTGCTCAATCGAATTTCCGGGTAATATTCTAAAATTAACCAGGGCGGTAGCAGAAGTGGGCAATATATTTTCTTGAATGCCGGCGTTAAAAACTGTTGGCGCTATAGTGGTACGAATACCTGCGGCAAGTTCTGGCTTTTGGGTGAGCACATATTCAAGTACAGGGGCAAATAGCCAGGTATTAGCAAACACCAGTTTATGAGCAAAAGGCAGGTCATCGGCGAGTTCATAAGCCATGTTTTTCACGCCCGATAAATCCACCTCAAAATCAAAAGCTTCCAGCTTGGCAATGGCGGTTGCTAAACGCCCAACAGCAGAATGTTTAGGTGGCGTTGAAGAATGTCCACCCGCAGACGTTACCGATATATCTAAGGTAACAAACCCTTTTTCAGCAGGTCCTATCAGTGCCACAGGTTTACTAACGCCAGGCACCATGCCATTGGCAATAAGGCCTCCTTCATCAACAATATAGGCAAATTTCAAATCGAGTGAATCAAAATGCTTAGCTATTTTTTTCGCGCCAAGTTCGCCACCCACTTCTTCATCATGGCCGAAAGCAAAATAGAAACTACGCAGAGGTTGATGGCCTTGAGAGAGTAAAAACTCTACCGCTTCAAGCGAACTAATCAGGCTTGCTTTGTCGTCTAAGGCGCCGCGCCCCCAAATAAAGCCATCTTTTATTTCGCCACTAAAAGGCTCGAAGCGCCATTGTTCTAATGAACTAGGCTCTACTGGAACAACGTCACTATGCGCCAGCATTAAGGCTGGCAGTAAACTGTCATCACTGCCTTGCCATTTCAATACTAAGGCATAATCATTGATTTTAGTGACTTCTAGTTGGTCGAAGGTTTTTGGAAAGCTTACTTCAAGAAAGGCAATAAAGTCGATAAATGGCTGACCGACCACTCTATCTCGATAAGAGATAGTTTTAAAGGTAATCGCCTTGGCCATATGAGCCACGGCTACCTGTTCATCAAGGTTAATGGTTACTTGTGCGACATTCGCTTTTTCAACCTGACCAAAAGTTAAGGTATTGAATAAAAGCACTGACAATAACAACACCAATGATCCAAAAAACATTTGCCATTTTTTCATGATAAGTTTTTCCAAAAATTTAATGTTAATAGTGAATCTGTTTAATATTATTGCTTAATTTTCTAAGATTAAAAAATTAAGCAATAATACCAATGCCAATAAGTTTCTTCCTACTCAGCGAGAGCTAACTTAATGGACTTGGTATAATCTGAGCCAATTGCTTGTAGCCATTAGCTCAGCTGCTTAATCCTGTTAAGGCGTTTTTAGTTATTCGAAATGTAGTTTTATTTCTACGCCAATTATGCGTTGTGCGTTGCGAGAAATAAATTGAGAATACGATGTTGCATAACCTAATGTATCACCAATATAACTAGCATATTGCTCGTCAGTTACATTGTTGACATAGATTTTAGCGCTCCATACATCGTCTTTATCACGTAAGTTGAATGAAATATCGCTGGTACCATACGCTTCCTGAATCTTATTAGCGTCTTGGTCTATCGAAAATAACACATCGTCTTGCCATTGATAGTTAGCATGAATTGCCATATCAAACGGTAAGCTGTCAGTATATATATCGTAAGTTAAACCGATATTAAATTTGATCTTAGGTGCATTAGGCATTTGACCGCCGGAAACATCTTGAAAGCCACCCGTTGCCGAACAGTCTTGTGCACTGCCACATGGCGCATTTTTAAAGTCATCTAACACAGCATCTGTGTACGCAGCACCACCAGCAAAGGATAGGTTATCGGTTGCTAGCCATTGAAAATCAAGTTCAAGGCCTTCGGTACTGACTGCGCCGGCATTGACTAAATGCGATTCTGCAATGGTAGACCCTTCAGGAACTATCCCTGCTTGTGCTTGGTAATTCTTATATTTTGTACTGAACAGGGCAATATTAGTGACTAAAGTATTGTCTAACCAAATGGCTTTTACGCCTAACTCAATGGCATCACTGGTTTCGGGTTGAACCTCAAAAGTGGTTGCTGATTTCATATCGTAAAGTACATTGAAAGCCTTGCCTTTATAACCTTGAGAGAAACTAGCATAGGTCATCATATCTTCTGATACGTTGTATTCAAGGCCAATTTTGCCAGTGAAATTGCTATCCGTTGCTTTATCTGAGCCTGAGTCAGCTAAACCATTGGCTGGCATTGATAAATCATCACGATTAAAGGTATAACTTAACTCTTCATCAACAAAACGTGCGCCGACAATACCGCGTAATGAATCACTAAAGTTAATGGTTGCCTGACCAAATACTGACAAGCTGGTACTATCAACTTCTGCAGCGAAATCACCGTGGTTATATACTGGTGGCACGCCCCCGAAAATGCCTTGGTTTATTTCTTTACGTTCAAAATTACGCTCAAGGGTTTGATCCCAATAATAAACACCGGCGACATAACTGATAAATTGATCGACAGGTGAAGCAATTCTTAATTCTTGTGAAAATTGCTCTTGAGATGATGTACCACGGTTTGTATCTAAGTAAGGCATACCATCCCATAAACCGGCTAATGCTAAGTTTAATTCAGGAACCCCATCACCTTGGCTTTCTTCAACATCCCATGCACGAGCAGCCGTAATCGAAGTAAACGTATAGTCGCCAACATTCCAATTAACCGTTAGGGCATTACCCGTACTTTTAAAGTTTGAGTAGTATTCGGTCTCGTCATTGGTTTTTAAATTCGTTTCAGAGGGTTCGATACCGAGTAAGCCACTCACGTAAGCTGGAATTAATCCGCCAGTAAAGCCCCATTGTGGCACAGTGTTATCAGCACGAGCGGTACCAACACAGCAGTCACCACGACTTTCTGATGCATCAAATGCCCAGGTAGCATCAATATCGTCATTGATATTCCACAATACTTTGCCGCGAGCACTCCAGCTATCTTCACTGTTCATATCCTCACCCGTATAATCAGGGTGGATATTTTCTATATAGCCGTCGCGATTTAATGCTTGCGCCGTTAGTCTGGCTTTAACTGAATCCGTTAATGCCCCGGAAACACTCATACCATATCGATATTCTTGGCTGTCATCAAAGCCAGCCATAAAGTCGACTTCAAAATGCTCGGTGGGTGCTTTAGTCATTATATGAACAACACCAGCGGAAGCGTTTTTACCAAATAAAGTGCCTTGTGGACCGCGTAAAACCTCAACGCGCTCAACGTCGAGTAAATTCATCGCTGACATGCCTGAACGACCATAAACAACACCATCAACCATGGTTGAAACACTTGGTTCAACCGCTGAACTATATGAACGCGTGCCAATACCACGAATATTAAAAGATGAAGAACGAGAACTGTTGCCCTGTGTATAGGTTAACGAAGGCACAAGTTTAGTTAAGTCTTGAGATTGAAATATTTGAGCATTATCAATACTTTCAGGACTTAAAGCAGTCACAGCAGAAGAAACATCTTGGATACTTTGGGCACGTTTTTGTGCGGTAACCTGAATAATTTCAAGACCTGCTGTTACGTTTTCAGGAGCCAACGTTGGCGCTTCTTCAGCCATGGCATTTGATAGTTGTAAAGCAGTGGTAATCATTACGGCTATTTTAGTTTTTATAAATGACTTCATTGTTTCTTACCTTTTAAAAGACAGTGTTTATTTTTAATCATTTTTTATATCTATAGATTAATACTGCGATAAAACATAACACCTGTCACATAACGAGTCAATTTATATAACTATTGTCACATAAAAGGGTGTATTATGTGGTAAATATCATATATTGGTGTAAATAGTTTTAGGCAAGTTATATAATTAGTCCTCGTCTTTCACCCGTATTATTTATCTATTAGCTAGCAATAAGAGGCCATTTATTTTGAGTAAACTTGCAAAAACAATCACCGCAGTTGAAGCGGCTACCGCAATTGCACAAAATAGCTATATTCATGAAATGGAAGCTTCGCATATTGCCAAGATACCCATTCAGGAACGTGGCAAAGTAAAGTTCAATGCAATAATAGAAGCCGCAGAAGAACTTGTCTTAGAGATCGGAATAGATTCAATTAGCTCTCATAAAATAGCCGAAAAAGCGAACATATCTTCTGCATCTGTTTATCAATATTTTCCAAGTATGGGAGCGTTATTTTCTGTCATGGCAGAGAAGCACTTAATACGTATTTTTCATACGGTACCTGAAGCGATTGATAAGATAGAGGTACGTACTTGGCAAGATCTTGCTTCGGTAATAATTGATTGTTCTTATGATTTTTATACGCATAATAAAATCAGTGAAATGTTATTTTTAAGCGTTTATCACTCTTCTGGTGTTCGTGAATACACCGCTTCACGATTTACCCGACTCGGTTATTGGTGTCAGGGTTATTTTGCTCTGCTTTATAGAAAGGCTGATTTAGAGGAGTTACCAGAAAAATTGGCTTTAAGTCTCGATATTACCAAAACTATATATATCAGGAGCTTAAGTCTTCATGGTGAAATTACAGCCTCTTATAAAGATGAAGCTCGAATAGTGGTGATGAGTTATTTAGGCGATTATTTTTCTAAATTTGAAGATTCAGCTAAATGATAGATAACGCCTTAAAGTCTTTTAAGATCTTTTGAATAACAAGATAAATCGGTCAGTGTTGAGGTGGTAAACTAGATTTAGACATTCCAGTTAAGCGGCTTTGTTCCATTTCATCACTTCACTTCCCCTTTGTCAGGATTGTTGTCGCCTCATTTACTTTTATAAAAAACAGGCAGCGGTAAGTTAAAGTGAGTGGCTTACCAAAGGTACTCAAGCCAATTTAAAGAAGGTATATTAAATAAACCTAGTCAAAGTGACTTATCGTTAAGAAAGTTTGCACAGCAAGACTGCATTAATATTTCAACAACGTATAGCAGGCAAAAGTAATTCGGGTTAGTTTTTAACAAAAGTAAAAACCACCCGAAAGAACTATTTTAACGGATTAAAATAAGTCATCATTAATCGCAAACAAAGTATGACAGCCCGACTTAATTGTCGCTAATAACGACAAACGTCGCGGTAGTAAACGGGCAAAGTAATAACGTGCGGTATGTAATTTACTTTGGTAAAAATCAACGCCGTATTCACCTTGGCCATCATTATCACTTTCAAGGTTATTGAGTTTTAACAAGGATACTTGCGCCATTTTAGCCCAAACAAAGGCCATCGCGGTATAACCAAAAACATGTAGGTAATCATTCGCGGCTGCGCCAATTTCATTTAAATCATCAGCGGATTTTGTTAATAATAGTTCAGATATTCCATTCAGATCTGTTAAGGCACTTTCAAGCGGCATAAGAAACTCAGTCATTGCCTCGTTGTCTTGTTGCAAAGCGATGTAATCAGTTACTTCTTTAATAAATACCTGAATTAAAGCCCCTTTAGTGGCAATGACTTTACGCATAAGTAAGTCCATGGCTTGAATGCCATTGGTACCCTCATAAATTTGCGAGATCCGGGCATCTCTGACTAATTGCTCTTGTCCCCATTCACGAATGTAGCCATGACCACCAAGTACTTGCTGACCCGCAACGGCACTTTCAAAGCCTAAGTCAGTAAAAAACGCTTTCGCTAATGGTGTCATCAAGGCAGACAACTTTTCACCTTTTTGTTGCTCCTCTCCAGAGCCAAAAGTTGCATAATCAAGTTGTTGAGCAATGTAACAACTAAGCGCACGAGAGCCTTCATTAAATGCCTTCATATTTAATAACATGCGGCGTACATCACCATGCACCATAATTGAATCAGGTTTTTTTATTGCTTTTGTTGATGCATCTAAAGCTTTACCTTGTCGACGGTCTTTCGCATATTCCAATGCATTTTGATAAGAACGTTCACCTGCCGACAGACCTTGAATGCCAACGCCAATACGTTCAAAGTTCATCATGGTAAACATGCAGGCTAAGCCCTTATTTAACTCACCAATTAAAAAGCCTTGCGCGCCATCAAAATTCATCACACAAGTGGCCGATGCGTGAATACCCATCTTCTCTTCAATAGAACCACAGCTAACGGTATTTCTCTGGCCTAGGTTTTCGTTTTCATCGATATTAAACTTAGGGACTAGAAACAGAGATATGCCACGAGGACCATCTGGTGCATCAGGTAATTTGGCCAGTACTAAGTGGATAATGTTCTCGGTGAGATCATGATCGCCACCGGTGATAAATATTTTACTGCCACTAACTTTATAGCTACCATCTTCTTGTGGCACTGCTTTAGTTTGGATAATACCTAAATCCGTACCTGCGTGAGCTTCGGTGAGACACATTGAAGCCGACCACTGACCGCTATATAACTTAGTTAAATAGCGTTGTTTCAACTCTTCACTACCATGTTTGGCCAATGATAAGGCAGCACCTGCAGTTAATATTGGATACAGAGCGAAAGAAATATCGGTACTGCATAACATTTCTTCCATAAAGGCAGTGATTATTTTTGGCATGCCCATGCCGCCATAATTAACATCACCACCAAGTCCACACCATCCACCCTCTGCGAACGTGTTAAAAGCCTCTTTATAGCCCGGTGCAGTGGTCACTTGACCACCCGGCCCATCTTCATTCAGGGTAAAGCTGACACCTATTTCATCACCTTGGCGAGCAATGGGATCAATTTCTTTTTCCGCAATCTTTGAGCACTCTTGAAGTATTGCTATTGCTGTTTCTTTATCTACCTGTTCATTAAGTTGCGGTGATTGTTGCCACATTTTATCGGCATTAAAGACTTGATATAATAAAAAGTTCATATCCGTTAATGGCGCTCTATATTCAGCCATGGTGACTCCTCTCTAGAATTGGGGTTATAGTGTGGCAAACACACAATTAAAACACTTGTTTGAATACAATATAACTCAAGACAAAGTAAAGTGCTATTCATCAATCAGACTTTATTATTTTACCTCTGAAGCTAACATGAGTAATTTATAGTCTGTATTTTGCTAAAAGTACTAATAACGACAAAACTAAGTTAAGGTATTATTAAGGGTTATACTCTTATTACTGTTATAGATTTTAATTAAACTGACTTCATGGATAAGCGCTTAACAAGCAGGCTTAATAAACCCACTTAGCGCACACAGCTTATCGGACAACTTAATGACTGTGTTAACAAGCAAAAGACTGTAGGTTCAGCTGAACCTTTAACTAACCGCCACTGACCCCCACTAAAGAGTAGAAAATAACGTGATCTCTCCCTTTACACGCTCATATCTGACCAAGCGTCTATGCTTATTCAGCCTAGCAGTGCTAATGCTCTTGATACCCATTAAAACTCCAGCACAACAGTTGAGCTTTAATAAAACGCAACTAAAGCAAGGCTATCAATTTAATTATCAATGGCTTGATCACAGTAACGTTGAACAAGCGATTAGCTTTACCTTAGGGCAAGCAGGACTCTTTGATCGTTTTAGAAGTTTCAAAACCTATCAAGGCATATATGCGAAAAAAACCATTCTTCGCGGCATTAAAAAGCAGCTGAAAAAAAATCCGATTCAAGGTGTACAGATTTTTTATCGCCAAAAGCGAGATGATTTTTTTATTGAAGTTCGAGGTGTAGATAAAGTAAAAGTAGCAAAAGCTTATCAAACCTTAGCTCAAGTTCAAGATCAGGTAACGAGTAAATACCTTAAAGATAATTACTATCAAGCTTTTACTAATCATGAACAAATCAGTGGTATTAAAGTTGACCACGTCAGCATTGCTAATCACTCAGTCGCTGATTTAAAATCATTAAAACCTATCATTTTAGATAAAGTCTCTATTGAGAATATCCGTAAAGCGAGCGATTATGTCTTGGGTTTTGTACAGAGCATTCCATACAGCACCTTAGAATCTAGGCTAACATCTTCTGGTGCGGGTTTTAATCCGCCGCTGCAGTTACTGTGGGAGAACCAAGGAGATTGTGATAGTAAAATGACCTTAACTGCCACCTTACTGAGGGCGTTAATGCCACGTATAAAGATGGTATTTGTTTATATTGATGGCCATGCTTTTATTGGTATTAATATTTCTGGGGAGGTTGGAGAAGTAACCATTGAACATCAAGGGGTTAACTATTTATTAGCTGAGCCGACCGGCCCAGCATTATTACCTTTAGGAAAACTAGCCCCTGAGTCTGAGCTAGCAATTAATCAAGGCCATTATATCGCCGAGAATTACCACGAAGTTATATCGGAGCAATGATGAGTGCACTCAGGAGAGCAAGTCGAGTGACGAGTAGATAAGTAAAGGTCAGCTTATAAAGCAGTTTTTTTTACCGCTAACGTTGCGGCTAAGCTTGCCTACCTAAGCTTGCCTACCTAAGCTTGCCTTCCTAAGTTAAGACACTAAAAGCTTGAGTCAATTTCAGCGACGTGGGCAAGAAAGGTTAAACTCGGCGCAAAAAAGGCACTGCCCGTTTCAGCTTGGGTATATTTAAGTAAATGATCAGAATTACCATGAGCATCGCCATGAATCATACTGCTAAGCATGATCTCAAATGGTTTAGGTGAATGGCAATACGACACAAAAAATAGTCCCTTACGTTTCATGTCACCATAAGGCATGCTTTGCCTGACAATTTCAAGACTATTACCTTGCTCATCTTTAAGGCTAGTACGCTTAGTATGTGCGGTTAAGGCTTTGTCTGCACTGTCATACTCAACATTATCGACTTTAGTGCGACCATAAACATCTTCTTGTTCGTGTTCAGCCAATGACTCCCAAAGCGCCAAGTTATGTTGATATCGCTGAGTATGCAAATAACTGCCGCCAGCAAAATCAGCATCCTCTTGTTCTTTAACTAACGCTACTTCTCGGCGGTGTAGGCCTTGGGGGTTTTCGGTACCATCAACAAAACCGGTTAAATCCCTGCCATCTAAAAACCTAAACGCTTGCACTTGTTCAATTAACTCAACACTATCACCCAATAATTGGAATACTTTCGTGCTAACAATATGATTAACATCGGCGCGATCACTACGTATCTCAACATAAATATCATAACTACTGGTTGGTGCAACTCTGTCATCACGATGCATTGCCGGGAATGGTGCTAATAAAGCGGGACGTGCTCGAGGGTAAAATTCATCCCAATAAGCCTCACCAATAGCGACAACGCCAATTAAGTTTGCTTCAGAAAACTGCTCAGAATAGTTGTCAAATAACTTAGGTAAACGAGAGATTGCTGCACGAATAAAAGCATTTTTATCATCAAGTACATTGAATAATAGATAATTACCATGCAAGTTTGGTTCAGCGCAAATACCAAATTGTTCTCTAGCCATTTCCCTTCCCTGTTAACGTATTTTGTTACAAAATTATTATTTTATACCCAAACAACTTCAAGATGTAGCTTGGGTATAGCATTGTACACAATAAATAATGTCTTACCATGATGAAGGCAGTAAAAGCCTAAATCACTTTCCATAAGCCCTTCTCATCAATACACATTATCTCTGTCAGTGTTTCTTTATCGCTACCGAAATGGTTATTAAAAGTAACATTGAGGCACTGCTGTTTATTACGGGTCATGGTTTTACCTTTAATTATGGTGCCACGGTTACCGCTTTTAACATTTTGCCAAATAGTTTTCTTTTGATAGTTATCATTCAGTAAAGCGATAACTTTTTCTTGCATCAAAGCAACATCTTCAGCCGTTAAGTACTTAGCCGAACGAGAATCCTTATCAACAATACCTGTTAAACCAGCAACCATCTCAAATGGTAGAGAAATTACACCTTTAAAAAATCCTGAAACAATGCCGCTACTGGCTTCTGAACCAATTGTTTTAGCATCAACAATAGTTCTTTCTATGCGGGTAAGATACTGCGGAATATATTCTCGAGATAGTTCGATTTCGTTTAGGTATAGAGTAGAGTGAGGTCGCCAATTCGCGGCTTCAGCTGTGGTATTGTTTGTAGTTTTGACCACAGAATCAACACGTAGAAGTATTGCTGGCATCGATTCTTGCAATATTGTTACTTGCTGTTCAATGCTAGCAATCTGTTCTAAAAGTGCTGGTAATTGTCTTGAATAATATTCACTTTCAGCGACCACTTGCTGTATCACAGGAAGGGAGGCCTCTACTTGCGATAAAATAGCCGGTGTTTGTTGTGAAAGCAGTAACCTTACTTCACCAACCTCTATTCTCACCAACGCAACTTCAGCAACTATATCATCAATCTTAGGACTTACTGAGTCGACTGTTTGGCTGGTTTTCTCAATGACACTGAGAATGGCGGGCACCTGCAGGGTAAACTTGAATAATGACCAAGCTAAAAAGGCTATGGCTGCCGCCAATAAAGCCTGTGAATACGAAAATTGTTTTATCATAAGTTTCTTACTGCTGTTCAATCAAGTTAATTTCATCTACTAAACAATGATTCAAGTCACTAATTAATACATGATTGGCATTATCCGCGATAAGCTCTTGCTTAATTATACGCTCTAATTCTTGTGCTGCTTGGTTAAGCTCAATAAAACCAAACATCTGTGCAGCTCCCGCTAAACTGTGAGCAACTTGAGTAAGTTTATCTAAATTAACCTGTTCATTATAAAGTATCAGTTCTCGTTTAACCTGGCTTAAATTAGCCTTAAACTCAGTCACTAAATCGCTCAAATCAACTTGCGCTAAAGTCTGTGCGGCTCTGTCGCTAAGCTCACTTTCGCTCAATGCGTATTGTCCATGCTGGTTATCAGCTGCATCGCTCTTATTGGTATCGGTAAAATATTTTGCGATAATGGCAATAAAGTGTTTTCTTTCAATGGGTTTTTTTAGATGGCCAGTGAAGCCAAGCGCTAGATAATTGCTCACTTCGTGTGACATTGCATTGGCGGTTAAAGCATAAATGGCTTGATTACAGCCTAAAGCACGCAGTGCTTTAAATGCTTCAACACCATCCATTTCTGGCATTTGAATATCTAAAAAAACCAAATGGGGCTGGTGTTGCACGCAAAGCTTTACCGCTTCTTTACCATTTTTAGCGACGATAACTTCAAGACCAAGACTGGTCAGCAAGCGGGTAATTAACCGGCGGTTATCATCATGATCTTCAGCTAAGAGGATTTTTCCCTTGAAGAGGTGATCGTAATTATCATCTAAAGCCGAATTGGCTAAAGCTTTATCGCCGGCATGGTTTGAAGCGTTTATCGGCTGATTGCTATAATGCTGACAAGGTAAAGCTAAACAAAAACTACTGCCCTGACCTAACTTACTGGTTGCCGTGATACGACCTAACATTAGCTTTGCTAGCTGATTAGATAAAGTAAGACCAAGGCCAGAGCCACCAAATCGTCTACTAATACTGTTATCTGCCTGAGTGAAAATTTCAAATACCTGCGCTAAGTTCTCTTTGCTCAAGCCAATACCGGTATCAACGACGGTAAAGCTTAGCTGCTGCTCTTGCCAAGCAATAGTCAGTGTCACTTGGCCCTTTTCGGTAAACTTAATCGCATTGGCGCATAGGTTAATTAAGATTTGTTTTAAACGTAAGCTATCCACCTGAATAATAAAAGGCAGTGATAACTGGTGCTCAACAATAAAGTCTAAACCTTTCAGCTGCGCTTGGCTGGTAAAGGTATTCGATAAATCCTGAATTAACTCGGCTAGATCCAGGGACTGTATTTCTAGAGTAAACTTATTGGCTTCAATACGGCTTAAATCCAAAATATCATTAATAAGATCGAGTAAATGCAGGCTATTGCCATGGATTACTTCAATATCTTGTTGTACTTTGTCTTTATCAATATCGTCATGAATAATGGCTTCTGCATGACCAACGATAGCGGTGAGTGGCGTACGAATTTCGTGGCTCATATTGGCAAGGAACTGACTTTTAACTTCGTTAGCTTTTTCTAATTCTTGTGTTAACTCTTCAAGTTCACGGGTACGCTGTTTAACGCGCAACTCTAACTCTTTGGTTAAACGTTTGCCTAGATAACGACGATAGATAAAAAACACCACGACCAACACCAACACTAACGTTAAAATAATAAGGTTGCGTTGCTGCTCGACTTTAACGGACTCTAGGTCTTGTAGCTTTCGTTGCTGCTCAAGTTGAACAATTTTCTGGTTAAGTTGTGCTGATTCAAATTTTGCTAACTGCTCATTAAGCTTAGTATTAGATTTAATGCGGGTGATTTTTATATAATTTTGTTGCTCAGTCAGGGCGGCAACAAATTTTTGTTGCCCTGCATTTATCAGTGCCGACATGGCTAAATTATCATCCAGTATATTTTGATAGTTTTTCTTGGTAGCAACGATGGTCGATTGCTCGATATATTGCTTAGCTTGCGCTAGTTCACCCGAGTAAAAAGAGGCTTTAGCTAAGCTATGTAAACTGCCCGCGTAGGCTTTTTGATGACCAACTTTTTCACTTAACAAAAGTGCTTTTTGAGCATAATACACCGCTTGTTTGACATTAAAGCTATCATTATATATTTCAGCTAAATTATGCATCTGAGAAGCAATATCATGCTGATAGTCGTGTTTTTGAAAGTAGCTGAGCGCTGCTAAAAATTTTTCTTTAGCTAACTCAATTTGCCCTGAGTGTTTATATGCAGTGCCCAACGTCGCCCTTGCCGCCGCTACACCATGGCCATCTTTAAGTTTTAGTCGCTTTGCTATCGTTACCGTCAACATATCAATAGCACTATCAAAGTGACCTAAACTAATATGCAAAATAGCAATATTAAATCGAACATCAATTTTATCTTCTTCATCGCCATAACGAGCATATAAAGGCTCAGCCTCTTGATAACTTAATAAGGCTAGGTTTGGCTGCCCAAGATCAATATACACCAAAGCCATGTTATTCAGTAAGTTAGCGCGTTTAATTGAGAGTAAAGCTGTATCGACAGCTTGGTTAGCTTCATAATAAACTAATGATAGTCTATAGGCCTTTAACGCTGGTTTTAACTCACCTTGGTAATAATAAATAATGCCTTGCAGTTTATTAGCCCGAGCTTCGGCTTCTGGTAACATTGCTTGCTGGGCAATTTTCTGTGCTTGTTTAGCCGATTTCAAAGCATCATAGTATTGATCTAAAGTGAAAAAAGTTTTTGCCTGCTGTAATAAAATATCTACCTTAGCGGAGGCACTCAAATCAGCCGTAGCTAAGAGTAAGGATAACTTTGTCAGGGAGCTTTCTTTGTTCGCTAGCTGCTTAATTTCGGCTAATAGCTGATCGACTTTAGTGTCCTGTGCAAAAGCTTGCTGAAATATACCTACACCGATAGATCCGACAATAGAGATAACAAGTAGTGATTGCTTTAATCGTTCCATCATAAGGCTAATTGGGACTCAATATTCCATAAATATTTGATTACTGTGATATTAATAACAGCAATAAAGAAAGGTCATTTATAGCATTAATTGTTATCAAAAACATCATATCTATAAATCTGCTTTAACATATTATACCAATTTGATTAAGTTCTTTCCCACTCAGCGAGAATTAAAAGGCTTAGAGGCAAGGCATTGATTGATGAGAATGGTTATTCCCTTGTCAAAATTAATAACGCCGCATTTACGCCTTTTAAACTCGCCCTTGGGAGCTCATTGATAAACTGATAACATCACACAATTAATGAAATATAGAATAACTATGTTTAACAAATTTTGTTTGCTCTAAGCTCACCAATGTAGCTCTGAATAGGGAAGAAATTTAATCAAAATGGTATTAAATTTAATGACAAAAATATCACCTATAAAAAAGGCCATGTTAATCAACTTGTATGATTAACATGGCCTTATATTTAGCTGTAAGCGCTAACGAAACCAACCTACTAAGTTAGCTATTAACTAGAGGCTAGCTCTTTTTCAGCAGTTAAATCAGCTGCAATTTGCTTATTTTTCTTACGAGAAAATAGCTGTTTTATGTCTTCAATAATCAAATATAAACTTGGTATCAAGACTAAAGTAACGATTGTGGCAAACAGTACACCAAAGGATAATGAAACAGCCATTGGAATCACTATTTGTGCCTGGGCACTTGTTTCAAAGAAAATAATAGGTACTAAGCCAATAAAGGTAGTGGCCGACGTTAACATGATGGCACGAAAACGCTTAGTACCCGCATGGATAACCGCATCTTTTAAGCGCTCACCGCGTTGCCTTGCCTTATTAACAAAATCGACCATCACTAAAGAGTCATTAACGGCCACCCCTGCTGCAGCCGCAATACCAAACATGGATAATACACTTAAATCCATGCCTAAGATTAAATGTCCGAATACTGAGCCGATAATGCCAAAAGGAATAACTACCATGATCATGACAGCTTGTGAGTAAGACTTTAATGGTATTGCCAACAATGAAAATATGACGATCAATGAGATCATTAAGTCACGGAATTGTTCCGCTGCACCATCCATCTCTTCTTGGATACGTCCAGATACTTGACTTTTTACTAGTGGATATTTTCGTAATAACTGAGGGACAAAATTATCACGGATATCTTTAGCGAGTTCAAAAGGCTCTACTTGCTCAGCATCAACACTGGCCCAAACATTAATAGTACGATTGCCATTTTCACGACGAATACGCGTAACACCATCAGTCAAAAGAATTTCAGCTAACTCAGACAAAGGCAGTTCTGCACCATTAGGCGCTTGGATCATCACATCATCAACATGACCAACACTGCTGCGTTGCTCAAGAGGATAACGCACCATGACTTTAACCTCTTCACTATCACGCAAAATACGCTGCGCTTCTAAGCCATAAAAGCTATAACTCACTTGCGAGGCAATATCAGCGAGTGTTAAACCCAATGAATAAGCTAATGGTTTTAATTCAAATTGAACTTCTTGGGCGCTGGTTTGACGCGAATCATTGACATCACCGACACCTTTAAGCGAATTAAGTTTCAGTTTCAATTCTTGTGCCGCCGCCAGTAGCTGAGCATCATCTTTACTTTCTAGTCTAAAGGCAATATCACCATCATCTCTGCCACCGCCAAATAAATTATCGCTAATGGTTAAGGATTTAAGACCAGGGTAATCGGGTATAGCATTACGCCATAGTTCAGCGAGTTCAAAAGTGTTGATTGCTCTTTCTTTTGGAATAACAAGCTTGACCATCAATTGACCGTTAGTTCTGCTACGTAAATCGACTTGCATATCGGCGATCATTGAATTGCCATATTGCTTTTCAATATCTTGATCAATTTTATGAACAATACTTTCAATACTTAGTAGGGTATTTAAAGTCGCGGTTTCCGAGGCATCTATATTCATTTCAACAGTAATACGTGGAAAATCATGAGGAATTTTAGGTTGACCAACATAACGAACTAAACCACCACCAAATAAGCCGGCACTAAGTAGCATCAAACTAATAAAAAACATCAGCACTGCATACCGATATTCAATAAACACGATTAAAGCAGGACGATAAACATTGTAGATAAAGGCCTTCAGGTTTTTATCAATGACTGCTCGAAGCTTGTCTACTGCTTGAGTGATTCTATCCAAAGGATATTGAAAGAACCAAAAGAAACCATACTCTTTCAATTTCTTAAGTTTTAAATTCTTAACTTTAGGTTTCATTTTAACCAAATGCGCCGGTAAAATGAGTTTTGATTCAATCAATGAAAATATAAGACATAAAACCACCACGCCACCAATGGCTTTGCCAAACGCAGCAGAAGGTCCTTCACCAAACAGGAAAGGCATAAACACAGCGATAGTGGTAAGCACGCCAAAGGTAGCTGGCATAGCGACACGTTTTACCCCACGAATGACATTGTCTGTGGTATGTCCGTGTTCTTCAATCTCATCATGGGCACTTTCCCCCATAACAATGGCATCATCAACGACAATACCCAGCACCAAAATAAAGGCAAATAAGCTAATAACATTGATAGTGACACCGATAAATTCCATCGGCATGAATAATAAGGTACCCAAGAAACAGACCGGTAGGCCCATCATTACCCAGAAAGCTAAACGGACACGTAAAAATAACGCCAACATTAAAAAGACTAATACCGCACCACTTTGCATGTTGTCGAGCATCATGTTCAAACGACCATTGAGGTAGTAAGTCATATCAACCCAGGTTTCTAATTTAACACTCTCTGGTAACTCTGCTGATTTATCATCAACATAACGATTCATTATATCGGCAATCTTAGTGATGCTTTGATTATCTGAAGCACCAATAAAAATAGTGATTGAGTTTTGACCATTAAACTTAGAATACTGTAAACCTTCTTCAAAGCCATCATTGATGGTGGCAATATCACCTAACAGTACTTTCGTGCCATCTTCTAGGGTGATAACCGGAATTTCTTCAAACTCATGGCCACGATAGGCTTGGTTTTCCACCCTTAAATTAATATAACCATTTTCTGCGCGAATTTGACCTGCCGACATATTACGAGAATGGCCACGAACAGCATTGGCTACATCTTTAAAAGATAAGTTATATTCACGTAATTTGTCTTTACTGACTTCAATAGAGATTTCATAGCCTAAGCCACTGTATAACTCAGAAATACTGATCCCGGGAAGTTGTTGTATTTCATTATGAATTGTACGACCTAGCTCTTTCAACTCGCTATTAGTTAAATCACCATAAAGTGAAATATACATGACTTCTTGACGGAACTTCTCTCGTTCAACTTTGATTCTTTCCATGCCATCTGGAAAACTCGGAATAGCATCAATGGCTGATTTCACTTCCTCCAGTACAACTTGCGGATCATAATCAAGCTCAACCTCAAACCAACCATTAGAATAGTTTCGGTTAGAGTAAGTGATCACTCGCTTGAGGCCTTGCACCGATTTAAGTGCCTCCTCAACTTTAATGGTAATGCCTTCTTCAACTTCTTGTGGTGCCGCGCCAGGATAAGGTGCCGAATAAGAGATCCAGTTGATCTCTAGCTGAGGAAACATTTGTTTATTAATGGTTAGCGCCGTTAGGCTGCCACCAATTAAGATAAAAAACATCAGTAAGTTAGCAGCAACGCTATTACGGGCAAACCAAGCAATTAAACCTTTATTGGTATCAATATCATCATGAGGCCTGTTTAAGTTCTCATTATCATTTTTTTCGTTGGTTAAAGTGTCATGAGAGCTCATTACTATTCCCCTGACTCTAGGTTACTTGCCATTTGAGTCTCACCTTCTACTTCAAGGTCTGTTTCTTCTAAGGTAGTTTCATCGGTAGCTAACGCCAACTTCATGCCCTCAACAGGGTAATTTAATGCAGAAGAGATCATACGGTCTCCCTCAACTAAACCATTAGAAATAATCACTTTGCTGCCTTGTTGACGAACAATATCAATGACTACGTAATGTAGTTTTGACTCACTGTCTAAAAGAGCAATTTTGCCATTAACGACTAAATACCTTGGTACAACACTGGCTTGCGCTATTTTAATACCAATAATTTCAGCATTGATATAACTGCCAAAACGTAAAGGTGAAATCAAATCATTTGCTGATTTTAATCGGTACGGGTCATGTATTTCTGCAACCAAATAACTCATGCGACTGGTATTATCAATAACGCCTTCACTGCGGCTAATTTTTGCTTGCCATTGGGTAGATTGCCCAGCAAAAACGCCATTTAAATTAACATCTGCGGCCACCCCTTGGTCGATCAAAAACTGCAGTTGATTATCTGCAACAGGTAAACGTACTTCAGCAATCGAGGTACCTAATACGTGACCAATTTTAGTGCCCATGCTAACAAAAGATCCTAAGCCTATATCCCTACTCTCAATCATTGCGTTATAAGGTGCGCGAATTTCGGTACGCTCAAGGTTACGTTCAGCGCGTAAAATAGAAGCTTGTGCCGATTTCACTCGTGCAAGCTCTTGTGCTAGTTGCGGCTTTCGTAAACTTAATTCAGTGGGTGAAGTATCGGTAATCTGCTTCCATTCACGCTCTGCCACTTTACCCTGGGCAAGCTCCTTTTCTAAAGCGGCTCTGGCGGTAGCCATATCAGCTTGGGCATCAATCAGTGCGGCCTGGTAATCACTTGGGTCAATACGAGCCAGTAATTGACCTTTTTTTATAAAACCACCACGAACGAAGGTATCACTTAACTCAACGATTTCACCGTTAACTTGGGCAATTAATTGCGTTTCATATTTAGGCTTAACGATACCGTATGAACTGACTTCTAAGGTCATTGGCGCCACAGATATTTCGCTAACGGCAACAATTGGCGTGTTATCTACTTCCGGCTTTTCTTCTGGCGGTTTTTTCATACTAGAAAAACCCACCATAGCGGCGATGCCGGTAGCTAAGATGACAATAGGTATAATAATTTGTTTTTTAGTGGCCACTTTTAATCCTTTATTTTTTAAAAGTTTTATATTTTTTATATTTTTTATTTGCTCTGGTGCGTTATTGCTGGCAAATTTATGTTTATTTTATCCCGCTAGAATAACCAATTTTCAATTACAAATAACAACAAAGATGTAACTCAGTATTACAAGCTTCGTAGCAAAATAAGGACCTGACTATAAAAAGCATAATAAATACTATGAAATCACTTTATTATCAACATGATATAAAACCTCTGCATGTAAAGCTGCTCTCAATGTTTTTATAATTTTCATAGTCAGATAATTATCATTTAGGTTTTACCGCTTTCATTGCCATTTGTAATTTCTTTGTCTATTTCACTACTTAGCAATATGTCATCAAGATTATTGAAATCCTTGGGTATCCCCTGGTGAATGCGTTACAATAGGATTAATTTATCCCACGGCGCTTCCTATGACAGACTCTCAAGTAACAACCCAAGCAAGTATTGGTAAATTCAATCAGCTTAATATTGTCGCCATGACGGACCAAGGCGCTTATGTAGATGCGGGTGACTTGGGTGAAATATTACTGCCTAAACGTTACTTACCAGAAAATTGCCAAGTTGGTTTGAGTATTAAGGTCTTTATTTATGCCGATTCTGCAGACAGACTTGTTGCTACGACTACCACGCCATTAGCGCAAGTGGGTGAGTTTGTTTCTCTGAAAGTTATTCAAGTGAATAAAATGGGCGCTTTTCTTGATTGGGGCTTACCAAAAGATTTATTAGTGCCGTATAACCAACAGCATACCGCGATGGAAGTCGGTAAATACTATTTAGTTAGGGTCTTCCTCGACCAAACAACGGACCGTATTGCCGCTTCGAGTAAGTTAGATAAATTTATTGATATTTGGCCAGCAGAATACCAACAAGGTGACAAAGTTAACCTTATTATTGGCGGTAAAACAGACTTAGGTTTTAAGGCCATTGTCAATGATCTACATTGGGGATTACTTTACGACAATGAAATTTTCCAGCACCTTAGAGTCGGCAAACAGATCACCGGCTATATTAAACAAGTGCGAGAAGATGGCCGTTTAGATTTGCTTCTAACCCGTGGCAGTAAAAATAAAGTCAATGATTTCTCTGAAAAATTACTCGCGCATATTGCTGATAGAGGCGGCGTAACCTCACTACACGATAAAAGTTCGCCAGAACTGATTCAAAGAACGTTAGGGGTGAGCAAAAAAACCTTTAAAGCAACCGTTGGTAACCTACTGAAAAATGGTAAAATTGCTATCATCAAAGACGGTATCAAGTTAGTTTAAGCGATATTGAGATAACAAAAAAGGGTGGTAACTAAGTTACCACCCTTTTTTGTGTCTGCTAATTTAGCCATGCGATAATGAACAAAACAACGTTAAAAGCTACCTCTAACCCCAATACTTAAGTTTCGTCCCGGTAATGGTGCGATCTCTTTTAAGAATGACGAATGTACCCTTGCATGCTCATTAGTAAGGTTTTGTCCCTTCAAGTACACCGTTAAATCATCACCTACGCCAGCGATATAATAGTTGATGTTGGCATCAACCATAGTATAACTATCCGTTGCTGTTTCTAACTCAGCAATATCATCTTGCTCAAAGTAATGACTGACACTGAGTTCACTATCAAAGCTATCTGCTTGGTAATTAAAAATAGCGCCAATACGCATAGGTGGAATACGAGGCAAGTTATCATTTTCATCTGCATTCACCAACCGAGCACGAATATAGTCCGCGATTAAACTTGTTTTCAATGAAGAGGTTACTTGGTAGATAAACTCTGCTTCAGCGCCGTACATTTCCACATCATCTTGTTGATAAACTAAAATAGGTAGCCCTTGTTCAGCTTCATTCTCACTGGCATGTCCATGATCTTCAACAAAAAACAAACCGGTATCTTGCTGATAATAATAGTCATCAATGCGGTTATAGAAGGCGCTAACCACATAACCAAAATCACCGTTAAACTTTCGTAAGGTGACGTCTAAATTAAGTGACGTTTCAACGCTCGGTGCTTGCTCTGCTAACTCGACATGAATATCATCACCCTCTTGATGAACATCAAACATAGCACCCACTTCAAAGGTATTAGTACCAATGTGTGGACCGAAAGAGAATAGCTCCCCAGAAGAGGCTGCACGTTGTGATAATGCTAATGATAGCCCTAGGTTATAACCTGATTGATAATCCCAGACTAAACCCGCTGAAGCACTAATAGGCGTAAATGATTGTTGCTCGAAAGTAATTAAGGTTTCATGATGATCATGCGCTGAAGGCTCAGTATGCGAGCCGTGTTCACCTTCAAAACCAATAAGACTATCATCAGCATCGATATTTACTTGCTCTATTCTAGCGCCTAATTGCAATAATACTGGGCCAAAATGCTTTTCCTCTAACCAAGCTGCTGCGAACATGTCCGATCTTGATGGTGGAGCGAAAGCTTCCTCTCCCAACGCTTTAAAGTCCGATGACTTATAATGTAATGTCCATGCGCCTTGCCAGCCAAAGAAATTCTGATGGAATAGGTCAATACGTGCTTCAGTACTTTTATTACTGAAGGTTGTTCCCACTAAACCTGACTCTATTTCTTCGTGCTGATAGTCACTATAAGCAAACTTTGTGGCAACCTTGTTGATGAATTGCTGCTCAAAATTATATTCACCCAGCACCTGCCACCTATCTTGCTGCATTTTTGCGTAAACGCCTTCATCATTGTCGTTGATGGCTAAGTTTTGAGAGTGTTCACCTTCATGTTCTTCACCGTGGCTATGCCCAGGAATACCGTATTCTCTATTGATAAAACCATAAGAGAAGCCGATAAAACCATTATCAAATAAATAGCTTGCTCCTAATGTCGCGCCACTGGCAGTTGCGGCACTATTTTCAAGACGAACATCGGAGTGATCTTCATGATGGTCATCGCCATGTTCGTCTCCATGTTCGTCTCCATGACCATCATCATGTATATCCGCCGGTCCGGCTAGTTTGTAATCATTAGAATCACGTAGAAAACCATCAAAATGAAAGGCGAAATCATCCTTTCCCGTTTGGATATTTATTGACGCCTGCTGTTCATTGGAAACATCGTTATATTGTAACAAGTAATCAACTTCATTCTCATTGCTCGTCGGCACCCGGTTATCAACAACATTAACCACACCGCCAATAGCGCCACTGCCATAGAACAGTGTCGCCGGGCCACGTAATACCTCTATTTGAGTTGCCGTGCTAGTTTCCGTGGCGACCACATGGTCAGGGCCAACCCGCGAGGCATCACCAACATCCAAGCCATTTTGGGTAATCAGTACTCTTGGGCCGTCCAAGCCTCTAATAATAGGACTACTGGCAACAGGGCCATAATAGCTTGAGTGAACGCCAACTTCATTTTTCAAAGTTTCGCCCAAAGTTGACGACTGTTTCATTTTCAATTCATCGCCACTGATCACATTAATAGGTAAAGCAGACTCTATTGAGGAGGTATGTAAAGGCGTTGCGTGTACATCAATCACTTCCATCACTGACGCAGATAGCGTTATATTGATGTTGGAAATATTATTTTCAGCTACCGTTATTTGGTGATTACTGTGACCATAGTTTTTAGCACTGATGTGCAGCTCAAAAGCACCTTGCTTAACATCACTGAAGCTGAAAACGCCTTGAGCATTTGAACGGGTTTTCTGTAATTCACTACCTAATTCAATGGTAGCGTTTTGAATAGGTTTTCCTTGTTTATTTAGCACCACGCCCGATACTTGCTGAGCAAAGCTGACTTGACTAAAACATAACATAGCGCCTAAAGCTGAAAATACACTCGCATTGATAATTTCTTTTACCGGGCGTTTTATTTGAGTAGTGATACTCTTTTGAGTGACAAAAAAAGACATAAATTGGTTTCCGAAAATTTTTCTGGAGAGGCTATTTACCAACACTTTATTGGCAAAAAAATAGCTAAAGCAAGCATGGCCTTATTTGACTAGGCATACTTGACGATTAAACACAGGTTAAAAATTTACAGAGAAATGGGTGGTGCTCTTAATAGCGGTGACACATAGGCTGTGGCAGCGATCGCTATATCGATAATGCGGATCTTTTTAAGGTGAATGATACTCGTTGAAACTAAGTACAGCCCAATAGGGCTTGGAGGGGAATCAATACCCTGTTGGCATAAATGACAATCATGTTGTTCAAAAGTTGATACAACTTCCAATTCAGCCTGGGAGTAGTGCTCACTGTGGGCAAAGAAAGCCGCACAAAAGAGTAAAAGCGTCAGAATACTCTGGCGAATTTGTCGCTTATTAAATTGACGCTGATGTTTAAGATAAACAGATTTCATAGTTGTTATAATATAACACTTTATAGCTAAGCTCAATAATTGCTTCTGCAATTGAATAACTTAATGCTCACCCTGCCAGTAATAATAGCTAATATCATCTAAGAGCCCATGCTAAACAGTCTAGCTAGGCTATACTTTGTCCAGTGCTATTGTCCTGCAATCGGATTGAGTAGTTATGTTATCTAATGAATACAAGGATATCTTTATGACACTTTTCGCAAAAACCCCATGGAGTAAAGCCTATAAACGCTCAATCAACCCCATATTATTATTACTACCCATAGTCGTCATTGCGCTACCTAGTTATAGTGAGAGTTTTACTGCTAAGCGTACTGGTCAAGGTTTTACCGGTTTAACTCAAGATTTTACTTCTTCACTCAGTAACCCTGCTTTACTGACCAGGTTTGATCAAGAAGATGATGTTTTCTTTTCTTTGAATTTTGGCATCATGGCTTCTGATAAATACCATGTTATCGATACAGCAGAAGATATTAGTAACAACCTCGATAAACTATCCGACGATATCAACGGCTCCCAACTGCAAAACTTTCAGTCAATAGGCCAAGTTCAAACATATTATGATGATTTAAATCAGCAAGTTGATGTCATCATTGCTGATCTGGAAAAGATCGATGAAAAAGTCGTTAAAATCCGTAACGGCGTGAACTTCCAAGTATTGATACCTAACCAGTATGTAAGCATTGGTTTTTTCACCAATCAATATGGCCGCGTGGGCGGCATTGTAGATTACGACGAAGGCGATGAAAAAATACTTAATGACGCCGTTTTATCCGGTAACTTAGATTTGGATGACCTTAAGTCGGTAACAACAGCGGTTGGTTATTCAATTGCTGAAGCTGGCATTATGGCTGCTTATCCCGCAGTAAAACATGCCAACTATGATTTAAGTGTTGGTGCTAAGTTAAAATACCAACGTGTTGACCTTTTTTATAATCGCGTAAAAATCAGTGAGTTTGATGATGATGATTTTGAAATAACTAACGACGAAAATATCACCGATGAAAGTGGTGCCAATATCGATTTAGGTTTTTATATCGCCTGGGGTGATGAGCGTCAATGGCATGCAGCGCTGGTCACCAATAATTTGATCAAACAAACTGTCCATCATGTTGAACAGGATATTACCTTTACTTTAAAAAGCAGCACTAGCGTCGGTTTAAGCTATCAAATTGACTGGCTTAGTCTTGCTGCTGAAGTAGACTTAACCGATAGGGAGCATTTTGCCTCTTTAGAGCCATCAAAGTATGCGAGTGTCGGGGCTGAGTTTCGTTTCTATGAGCACATTCAGTTTCGCTTAGGCTATCGCACTGATTTAAATGATATTGACGATGATATTTATACTGCAGGTATTGGTATTTCACCTTGGGATGTGTTCGCCGTTGATATTGCCGCCTTTACGGGTGATAACGATACCGTTGGTGCTGCTCTGCAACTGAGTTTGAAAATATAATACCATCCGACTAATTAATCCGTTTGGTATAATACGGTAATCCAACCGGGGTGACATCATAAACTGCCACCTTGTTTTAGCCTATAAACCGGAGTTCCCTTCGGTGCGAATAAAAGCCGCTAATGAGTAATATTCAGAAGCGGCTTTTATCTTTTTAGAGCTTGTTGTGCTGATATTAAAACTAAATTAAAGCTTAAAGTAATTACAAAACACCTTATAAAGCTCAGTGCCTTGATTAACACTGGCAGAAGCAAAATGTAAAATAGGAATAACATCCTCATCAACCGAAACATTATGTAAGGCTTCACCATCACCATAGTTATCCATACGGAGTATTCTTGCTAAAGGTTCACCTGCGGCTAAAGGTTTACCGAATTCAGCAAGGTAATCTACCATGCCGCCCATAGGCGAATATATGGCTTTATAATCTTTCAGGTAACAAGCATAACGGGTCATTGCTTTAGGCTGATATTGTTGATTATCAATGACACCTTGGGAATGTAAATAAGCCAGAATACTTGAGGCATCTTCTTTAGCCACATCTAGGTCTATTTGCTCTTGTGAGCCTAATTCAACAGTGAAACTTTCCCTTTTGAATGCTCCCTTGCCCATAGTAAAATTCCGCCCTAGCTTTTCAAAAGCCTGCTGTAAGCTCCACCATGGGCAAAAAGTCGCTTCGTCCATAGCGCCACCAAAGTCATTATCAATCAAGATGGTATGTTCAATATCGAAATATTCTGCACTGGCTTGCGCATATTCAGGGCAATATAAGTGCTTACTTGAAATAGGCCCGGTATGTAAGTCTAAAACGATATCGGCCTGATGGGCAAGGCGTTGTAATTGGTAAGCAATTCGTTGTCCTGTCGTTATGCCCCAGATATTGTGCGCGAGTTTTTGATCTAGCTCGGTAACCAAAAATCGTTTAAAATCATCTCTTATGTCTGCTTCATTCGCATCAAGATATTGTTCCGCAAAGGGCTGAATCATACTTTGATTAAAGTGATACATCCGATTCCAATTTACCCCGGTAATGGGATCAAAACGCCCTAAGGTGTACTCGCCATTTTTATGGTTACACGCAACAGGGTTAGCATAAGGTACCAAGGTGATATTACCTCGTAAATCACAATGCTGCAGCAGTTCAAGCAACTGAAAGATAACTGCATTACCTTGTACTTCAGCGCCATGCATATTGGCTTGAATATAAACACTTGCTGCTGAATTGTTTTCAGATTTGAAACTATAAACCGGTACCGTTAGTTTGGCGCCACTCGCCATTTCACCAACGGACATAACTTCTTTGGTAAATTTATTCATCATTATTTCCTTAACTCGCTTTCACTATGCCTAACTATTTCTTAACTATGCCAAATAAGATGAAGCAGGTTTAGCTGCTCTAACTTGAGTGAGTTGGTCATCTTGGTAAACATATTCAGCGGCCAATTCATGGCATAGGAAAAAAGGCATACTTTCAGTAAAACCATAAGCACCGCAATAACCAAATACCAGTTTTTCTCCGACAGCAATGTCATTAGGTAAGTCAAAATGGCCTAATGTATCCATACTGGTACATAAGGGACCATGAAGATCAAAAGCCTGGGTAGAAGTAACATCATCTGTTTGACCTGCTCGCAATAGCTTTACCGGAAAAGGCTGGTCGGTAATTGCCGGGCGAAGTAAATGATTGATACCCGCAGCCAATACTAATTGTTCTTGGCCATAATTCATTTTTCTATCGACAACGGGTACAACATAATAGCCACATTCGGCCACAGCAAAACGCCCTAATTCGAGCCATAGCTCTTTAACACCCGCTTTTTCTTTGATAACGGCTAAATCCTCAATAACTTGAGACCACGACAACATCTGCCCTTGCGCTAAATAATCAATGCCTAAACCACCGCCTAAATCGAGTACCTCTAAAGTCATGCCAATACGGTCAGCTAAATCAGATAATGGCGGCACCATTTGCGACCAAAGTGAGAACATTTTTTCATTACTGAGCATATTTCCCCATTGAAAAATATGTAACCCACAAAGGTTTAAAGCGGGATAACTATCAACATGGATATTCTGCCACTCAGACACAGATAGGCCAAATGGCGTTAAACTGTTACCACCCAGTGGATTTTTCTCACCTTCAGGCCATTGTAATTGTACTCTGAGCAAGACTTTTGGCTTAACAACTTTATCAACCGATATTGCCTGCTCAAGCACCACTTCATTTAACCAATTAAGCTGATTTAGGCTCTCAACCACAAAGGTATTAACGCCCTTTTTGACAAAAGCCGCTAACTGCGGCTTAGATTTAGCCGGTCCAGTATTTAATACTCGGCCGGGGTCAACTCCTTGTGCCAGCACTTGCGTTAATTCTCCCGCACTTGCCACGTCAAAATCAAAGCCCGCATGGTCTAGGGTTTGAATGACTTTCGATAGCGGGTTCGCTTTAACGGCAAACCATAATTTAATAACATCTTGCTGCTGCAAAGTCGCTAAATATGCTTTAAGTGCATCAAGCTGATAGACAAAGTAACCCTGTTCATCTTCAGGAGATACATGCTCAATCAGGGCATTTTCAATACGGGGGTCAAACCAAGTCGGTGTAGTCATGATATTTTCTTTTAAATTTTTAAACGAGATATATTTAGATCAGGGGTAAATAAACGCTAAGCTGTGGAGCTCAAATTAAAGGAATAAGTACGGAGTTGATGACTATCAATGAGTACTATTGACGAATAAGTTGAGCTTTACGGCAACGAGTTTATTTGTCCCTAACTATTATCTTAAAATTGATTCTAGTTCAAGGGAGGCATCAGACTGTTCATCACGATATTTCACGATCAGTGCACAGGCCATGTTTAACCCTTGCGCTTGTGCCCACTCACCTTTAACCGGGCGAGTACCTGGAACCACCACCGCATTCTCTGGAATTTCTGCACCCTTTTCTCGCATCACTTGGTTTACACAGTCATAAACCGGCACTGATTTAGAAAGTGAGACACCCGGTGCCAGTACCGCGCCTTTTTTAACGACAATACCTTCAACAACAACAACGCCGGCACTTAAGAAAGCATTATCTTCAATAATCACCGGACTTGCACCAATCGGCTCTAAGACACCGCCTATTTGTACGGCAGCTGAAACATGAACATTTTTACCTATTTGTGCACATGAGCCAATTAACGCATGGCTATCAACCATAGTACCAGTATCAACATAGGCGCCAACATTAATATACGCTGGCGGCATGATAATCACGCCTTCAGCAACATAGGCACCCGCACGTACCGATGAACCTCCAGGCACTAAACGCACACCATCTTGTGGGGTAAACTGTCGAGCAGGTAGGTTATGTTTATCAACAAAACCTTGATAGTTATCACTGAAAGCAACATTCTTGCCTGCTTTAAAAGCCGCTAAAATACCTTGCTTTACTTCAATGTTGACATGCCAGTTACCGGCATCATCTTGATTTGCCGCTCGTAAAACACCTGATTCCAACTGCGCTATTACATCTTGCCAGTTCATTTGTTACTCCGCTTCTCTGCTATAAAAGATTGATAGAAAATAATGAGTACTGAGGGCATTATTACAGGCATACGAAAGCACACTTGATCAATAAAACTCAATACATAGTGCGGAGGACTGGGCAATTACAAAGAAGAGCATAACAACAGCGGGGCTGAAATTTTGGCTAATATGCAAAGGCCAGAAGCTCCCCACTTAAATAACCGTCAAGGTTATTGTTCAAAGTGACAGTTGTTGGGATTCAGCCCACTACTTTACATCGCTACAAAAGTTATAAAGTAAACAACCGATAAACAGCCCATCAAATAACTGTTTATCTCGGCGTTAATCCCCCTCATTACTATCAACAGAGTTTGATCTCTGCTTTTGGCTGTATTAAAAACACCATACAAACAAAACAACGGTAATTACCTGGTTAACGCTCCTCTTCTGGCCCTATTAAAATTTAATGGTTAGTTATTTAACCACTAAATTGGAATTAGGGACGTCTGCTATTTAAGCATTATTTTTATTGAGGTTCAATTAACTTACAACAAATAGCCCTATTTCCTTATACTGATTTGCCGTAGAATATAATCTTTGTTCCTATTCTGTTTATTGCCCTATGTCATTGTCGAATCCAAGCCAAGTTTTGTTGCGTAATAGCGAGCTACTCATTGCTAAAGCGCCATTGTTAATTAACTTACCCGAAGATGGTTTTATTGATGCTTATGTTGAGCTACACCAGCCAACTAACATCCATTGTTTCAATACCAATTTCATTGATTATCAAGCACTCCTCAACAAGCATGGCAGCAAAGTAAACACTACATTCGCCAGTTTTTATCAAAGTAATATTCATCATGATCTCGTTATCATTGCTTTTCCTAAAAGCAAAGCTGAGCTGAACTTCACTTTAGCGATGATTGCCCACTGTGTAACCGCAGAGACAAAAATATTATTAGTAGGCGAGAAAAAAGGCGGCATTCAATCGGCTCCGAAGTTAACCAAAGAAATATTATCAAATTGCCAGAAAGTCGATGCAGCGCGGCACTGCCTACTTTTCGTTGGGTTTTTTCAGCCAGAAAAGCTATCTAAAACCTTCAATTTAGCAGACTGGTTTAAGAAGTATCAACTTACTGTCGAAGGTATTACACTTACTATTGCTTCACTACCGGGTGTTTTTAGTCAACAAAAACTTGATACGGGTACTGAATTATTACTCAGTAACCTTCCCGAAAAAATGTCGGGAAATACGCTCGATTTTGGCTGTGGTGCAGGCATCATTAGCTGCTTTATTGGTAAGAAATTTACCGATACCCGTTTATCACTACTAGATGTCAGCGCCTTAGCCTTAACATCGGCACAAGAAACACTCACCTTAAACGGCTTGACCGGTCATGTCTTTGCGTCTAATAGCTTATCTGACGTTAAGGAAAAGTATCAATTTGTAGTCTCTAACCCTCCTTTTCATCAGGGGGTTAAAACGCACTATCAAGCGAGTGAGGAATTTTTAGCCGGTATCAATAAACGATTAACCAAACAAGGGAAAATCACCATTGTTGCCAACAATTTTTTACGTTATCAGCCAATTATGCAAGCACATATCGGTGAGACTCATGTGATAACCAAAGCGAAAGGGTTTACTATTTATCAAGCTCAGCTATCATCAAAGTAATCAAGGCTAATATAGTTACTACCATGGCTAAAACTAATAAAGTTGTATCACTTCATAGCCGCTTCATACAATGCATCATGGCGTTAACGGCTATAATATTATTTATCACTTCACTGTGTATAATTTACCTGGTTGATAAGCAGGCTAATCAAACCATTGCCAATGAAACAAGAGTTTGGGCCAATATATTGGCGAAAATAAGTACTCCATTCTTAGAGGAAAATGATGATGTCAGCCATATTAAAGTAACTAAATTGCTAAATATGGAGCTAAAGCAGGCAATCATTACGCCGATTATTAACCGCATTTATGTTTACAGTTTAAATAAAACTGGCAGTATTGAGTATTTCACTAGCTATAAGAAAAATTATAACTTCCCCCCCGCTAGCAATAAGCCCCCTGAAACATCACAATTAAATAATATTCAGTATCAAGAAAATCATTTAGAGCTCGTGGTAGAAATTAAAAAAGCTGAACAAGTTCTGGGTTATTTACTCATTCAATCGAGCTTGATAGACAAACAAAATTTCATTCAAAAGCTTATCTTTATCATGATCATCCTACTTATCTCATCATTACTGATTGCCTTCGTTTTTAGTCAATGGCTTTTTAAAACGACAACAAATCCTATGCTGAATTTAATTGAAGATATAAATAAAATATCTCAGAGTAGAAACTACCAAACAACATTAGCTAAACAACCTTACAAAGAGCTTGAGCATTTAAGCAAAAGTATTAACGTACTGTTACTTCGCACTGAAAAGCACATTAATAACTTTATTGAAGAACATCAACACGATCAATCCCAAAACCAAGCATTAGAAAACCGCCTTAGCGCTAGAACTAATGCATTAAAAGAGTCCAATCAAGAGCTATTATCGACGTTAGAAAAACTACATGAGTTTCAAGGCCAGCTAGTAGAAACAGAAAAGATGGCATCACTTGGTGATATGGTTGCTGGCATTGCGCACGAAGTAAACACACCAATAGGTTTAGGTGTCACAGCCTCAAGTTTATTAGCAGACAAGCTAAGCGAAATACAAATAGCCTTTACGGAGAAGACCTTAAAATCGAGTCAATTAAAAAAATTCTTAACGGATGGCGATGAAAACATTGCGATAATATTACGTAATTTAGAGCGGGCA
This sequence comes from Colwellia piezophila ATCC BAA-637, assembly GCF_000378625.1. GTDB lineage: Bacteria > Pseudomonadota > Gammaproteobacteria > Enterobacterales > Alteromonadaceae > Colwellia > Colwellia piezophila. The sequence goes on from NZ_KB905163.1 coordinate 203,014, forward strand.
GCTAAATTAATATCCAGCTTTAAAAAAGTTGCGGTAGACCAATCAAGTGCAGAAAGTCGTACCTTCAATGTTCGAGGCTTGGTAGACGAAGTCTTATTAACGTTATCAGCGAAACTAAAGTCTAACAATGTAACGGTCTGCGTTGAATGTCCCGACGATTTATACATAAATAGCAAGCCTGGTCCTATTAACCAAATACTAATAAACCTGATTCTAAACTCTATTCATCATGCTTTTGATGGCGTAGATAATGCGATTATTACTATAAGTATTATGAATTTAAGTGATCAACTACATATAAATTACAGTGACAATGGTACTGGCATTGATGAGTCCATGAAATCAAAAATATTTGACCCTTTTACCACAACTAAACGTGGTAGTGGTGGTAGTGGGCTAGGTATGCACTTGGTTTTCAACCTAGTAACTCAAGCGTTAGATGGCTACATTACCCTTGAGAATGAAAACAAGCCTGGTGCCAGCTTTGATATCACCTTTCCAGTAGAACTAGCAGCAAGCTAATGAAATAATTACTTTTAAAAATTGTTTTTTTATTTCCATGTGACTAAAATAGTTATATAAATGTAAACAACGTATATTCACTAGATAATAATAGCTATAGCCATTAAAAATATTAGGTAAAGTCCAACATGCAAACTTATCAAATCTTAGTTGTTGAAGATGAAGATGTCACTCGCTTTAATTTGCGCAATTTATTTGAAGCAGAAGGTTACCTTGTTTTCGAAGCTGTTGATGGTGAGAGTATGGCTGAACAACTCAAACTAAATACCATTAACCTGGTCATTATGGATATCAATTTACCCGGTAAAAATGGCTTACTATTAGCGCGAGAATTAACCGCCAACAAAGACTTGGGATTAATTTTCCTTACCGGCCGTGACAGTGATATCGACAAAATACTTGGTCTAGAGATTGGTGCTGATGATTACTTGACCAAACCTTTTAACCCACGCGAGTTAACGATTAGAGCGCGTAATATATTAAGTCGTATTGGTCAAACGAGTACCGAGCCAATGCAAAGTATAGTGAGCTTTAATCAATGGACCTTAGATGGAAATGCTAGGCAGATGACTAGCCCTGAAGGAGAAGTTATCGCGATTCCTCGTGGCGAATACCGCGCTTTAAGCTTATTGATTAAAAATTCTGGAAAAATAATTTCACGTCAAGAGCTAATAAAAGAGATGACCGGCAGAGATTTACGCGCGAATGATAGAACCGTTGACGTTACCATCAGGCGCCTACGTAAACATTTTGAACTTAGTCCCAACACTCCAGAAATGATAAATACCATTCATGGTGAAGGTTATCGTTTCGTCGGTACACTTGACTAAATTTTTTGCAGCCCTGCTGGGCTGCTATATTTGCCCCATCATTATTTGAGTTAAACTGCTCACAGTAATTGAGTAATACCACTAGCAGCAACTATCAAGCCAACGTTTAAAAGCTGATATCCCTTGTTGGTTAGCAACTTTTAACTCAGTTAATAAAATAACCTTTTCATGTTGCTGAGCATCCGTATGCTCTAATACCTTCAGCTGCTCATATAATTGACACATACCAACACTAGCCGCAGCCCCCTTCATTTTATGACAATGCGCTTGCCAGTCTACTATTGAATTATGCTGTTGTGCGTTTTCAATATCTTTAAGATAAATATCAACTTGTTGGCAATACAGCGCAAACATCTGCTCGACAATATTTTTACCTAAGCTATCTAAATAACCTTGCAGTAATTCTGTATCTAGCTCAGGACTCGATTGTTCAATGGCCACAGATACATCCTTAATGATAAATAAAAAAGAATAGCACCATATTATCTTAGTAATAAAGCCTAGACAAATTTTTACCAAGCCCATTAAGTTAGTTGCCACTCAGAGCTTGCCAGATTTTTGAGAACAAATAGATTTTTTTTACATATAGTCACTCTATATCAAAGAAATTTTGTGCGGTTATCGAATAGTTGGAAAGCTCCGCAAGGGCGAGTACCTAATAAAAGGGAAAGGCTTACATGCTGCGTTATTGATTTTTATGAGGAGGTTACATGGATGGTGTTCTTAGAGAATTCATACCTTAGAGAATTCATACCGTAGAGGAAGTACCATGTTAGAGAATGCAGACGGTACACGAACTACCTTATTAGATAATGCTGACGTGGCATGGATGCCACTTATTAGATAATTCAGACGTGGCATAGATGCCACTTATTAGATAATGCAGGAGCATATTATCCTGAGCATATTATCCTGAGCATATTATCCAGAGCTTATTCTCCTGAATAACCATTATCTGTAATCACTACCTTGCCGCTAAGACTTTTAACTCTCGCTGAGTCAGAATAGACTTATTGGAATTGGTATTATTCATAACAGGCTAAAAAAAAGCCATACAGCACGTTTTTTTATCTCATTGGCAATATCAGTAATGATTACCGATAAAAAATAAGCTAGAATGTGCGCCCTTATATCTACTCTTCGTGCTTTTGAAAAAATTATCGGAGATTAGTTAATAACTATCGATTAAAGTGGAGTCGAAATGACGACGTCAATGCCAGATATTGCCAACCATACAACAGCTCAAACCGAAGGTACGCTTGACTGGGTCGGCATGAGTAACATTGAAATGCCTATTATGGTTGCCTCAAAAGGCGAAAGCGAACGCATGGTTTCGGCCCATGTTGATGCTTTTGTTAACCTTAAAGAAGCACAGGCGAAAGGCATTCATATGTCACGCCTTTATTTACTTATCGACGAGTTATCAACCAGTAATGTACTTAATTATCAAAGTTTAGTCACCTTACTCGATGGTTTTATCAGCAGTCACCAAGACTTAAGTGATCAAGCTAAGGTACAATTTAGCTTTGAATATCATCTGCGTAGAAAGTCATTAATAAGTGGCAATGAAGGTTGGAAAGCCTACCCGGTTACTCTGACCGGATATTTAAATAAGGGAGAACTTACTGTTGAGTTAGCTATTGATGTTCGTTATTCATCTACTTGCCCTTGCTCTGCTGCTCTTGCTCGCCAATTAATACAACAAGCCTTAAATGAGAAGTTTTCTCAGCAAAGTGACTTAGCATTAGCAGACGTTCACGATTGGCTTGGCACTACTGATGGCATTGTTGCTACACCTCATTCACAACGCTCTGTTGCTGAGTTGAAAGTGAAACTGAATGCTAATGTTACTGACTTCCCGATTACTGAATTAGTTGACCTTATTGAAAATTCACTGAAAACCCCCGTACAAGCAGCCGTTAAGCGTGAAGATGAACAAGAATTTGCTCGCCTGAATGGTCAAAACCTGATGTTTTGTGAAGATGCCGCACGTCGATTACAACATACAATGAATCAAGCTTCACATTTTGATGATTTCTGGTTACGGATAAATCATCTAGAGTCACTACATGCTCACGATGCTGTTAGTATCACAACCAAAGGTATTGTTGGCGGATATCAGCCTTAACAATCATCAAATATCGCCTTAAAAAATAAAAGCCAATAGTGTGTTCACTATTGGCTTTTTTGCTTTTATGTCTACTCATTTTCCAAAAGCCCCTACCTTTAGCTCATAAACTGAATAAATAATGAATATAAGCAATTCATATAAAACTACCCATTATGTAATTTTATTTCATAAAATTTCATCATATGAATTAAAAATCGCCTATCCATAGAAATAAAATCAACAAAAACAACATAATAAAAAACAGTCATTTCGAATAAATAAATAAACCTGTAAAAATATGTAAATAAATTACGAGCAAAAGCTCTATTTTCATTGACCTTCGCCAGATAACTGGGTAATGTTTGCAGCTCCACTTTCTCAGAAAAAGATTATTTATGCATTTTTTCCGTGCATTTATTCTTCATTCACTGTCCTGTGAGTAAGTCGACTTAATATTAGGAGAATAATATGCAGCTTTATGATCATAGCATCCAAAAAGACAACTGTGGCTTTGGCTTAATTGCCCATCAACATGGTGAAACCAGTCACAAACTTATTAAGACCGCTATTTCCGCTTTGGATCGTATGCAACATCGTGGTGGTATCGCCAGCGATGGTAAAACAGGTGACGGTTGTGGTTTGCTATTGCAAAAACCTGATAGCTTTTTCCGTGCTGTAGCTATTGATAACGGTTGGAAGCTTGGTAAAAAATATGCCGTTGGTATGATTTTCTTAAACCCAGATCCTGTTGAAGCTGCTCTATCAAAAAAAGTACTTGAAGAAGAACTAGCCAATGAAAGTTTGACCCTTATCGGTTGGCGGACCGTGCCTGTTGATTCCTCGGTGTTAGGTGAAATTGCCCAAGGTAACATGCCTAGCATTGAACAAGTGTTTGTTGATGCGCCTCCAGGATGGCGTAATCGCGACTTAGAACGTCGCTTATATATGGCCCGTCGTCGCGCAGAAAAACGCATTACTGATAAAATATTTTATGTAGCTAGTTTGTCTTGTTTGGTAACCATCTATAAAGGTCTAATGATGCCAAAAGATTTGGCAAATTTTTATCTAGACTTAGCTGATATTCGCATGCAAAGTGCTATTTGTGTTTTCCATCAACGCTTCTCTACCAATACTTCGCCACAATGGCACCTAGCGCAGCCGTTCCGCTACTTAGCGCACAATGGTGAAATCAATACTATTAACGGTAACCGCCAATGGGCACGTGCGCGTACTTATCGTTTTAAATCGCCATTATTACCAGATTTACAAGATGCGGCTCCTTTTGTTGGCCAGACGGGTTCAGATTCATCGTCATTAGATAATATGCTTGAACTGTTCTTAGCCGGTGGTATGGATTTATACCGTGCTATGCGTTTATTAATGCCACCAGCATGGCAAAACAGTCCATTAATGGACGATGACTTACGCGCTTTCTATGAATTTAATTCCATGCACATGGAACCGTGGGACGGCCCTGCAGGTGTGGTGATGACCAATGGTCGTCATGTTGCCTGCAACTTAGACCGAAATGGTTTGCGCCCGGCCCGCTATGTTATTACCCGCAATGGTTTTATTACCCTGGCCTCAGAAGTCGGTATTTGGGATTACAGCGAAGACGAAGTAGTAGAAAAGGGTCGTGTCGGCCCAGGTGAAATGCTCGCCATTGATACTTATACCGGAAAAATATTTAACAGCACAGACATTGATAATGACTTAAAAGAGCGTCATCCATATCGTGAGTGGTTGGATAAAAATATCCGCCGTCTAGTGCCATTTGATGAACTTGAAGCGAACTTAATTGGTACCCGCGCATTTACTGATAAAGAAATGGCTCAATATCACAAAATGTTTAATTACAGTTATGAAGAAATTCAGCAAGTAATCAGAACATTAGCGGAGAACGGTCAAGAAGCTACCGGCTCTATGGGAGATGATACGCCAATGGCGGTATTATCAAGTCAAACACGTACTTTATATGACTATTTTCGCCAACAATTTGCCCAAGTAACTAACCCGCCAATTGATCCATTACGTGAACGTTACGTTATGTCGTTAGGTACCTGTATTGGTCGTGAGCATAACGTATTTAACGAAACCTCAAGTCATGCCGATCGTATGTTGTTCTCAACGCCGGTACTTATGTATACCGGTTTAAAACAATTACGAGAGTTAGACCCTGAGCACTATCGCTCTGAGACCTTAAACCTTAATTATGATGCTGATGAAGGTTTAGAAGCGGCAATTATTCGTCTTTGTGATCACGCCGTGGATTTGGTACGTAATAAAAACACCGTTATTTTAGTGTTCTCAGATAGAAATATTGCCCCTGATTTATTAGTGATCCCCGCCGCCATGATTGTTGGCGCGGTACAAAAACGTTTAGTCGATGAGCAATTACGTTGTGACTCAAACATTATTGTTGAAACAGGTTCAGTACGAGACTCTCACCAATATGCGGTATTATTAGGTTTAGGCGCAACGGCAATTTACCCGTATTTAGCCTTTGAAACCATTGAACAATTAGTCACACAAGGGCAAATAGAAATGACTGCCCGTGACGCTATTGTTAGCTACCGAGAAGGTATTAACAAAGGCCTATTGAAAATACTCTCTAAAATGGGTATTTCCACTATTGCCAGTTATCGCTGTGCCGGTTTATTCGAAATTATCGGCCTTAACGATAACATTATGCAATTGTGTTTTAGCGACTTACCGAGTCGTCTTAAAGGTGCTGACTTTAGCGATATCGAGCAAGACGGCATTAATTTAGCGCGTAACGCATTTTTAGCTCATAAAAAAATGTCACATGGTGGTTTATTAAAATATGTGCACGGTGGTGAGTATCATTCATACAATCCTGACGTCGTTAACTATTTACAACGCGCAGTAAATACCGGTAATTATAGCGACTACCGAAAATTTGCAGATGAAGTAGACCAACGCCCTATTGCTACGCTTCGTGATTTACTGAAACTCAAAGATGATTGTACGCCCATACCGCTTGAGCAAGTCGAACCCGAAAGTGAAATGTTTAAACGCTTCGATAGCGCGGCTATGTCAATTGGTGCCTTGAGCCCAGAAGCACATGAAGCGCTTGCCATCGCCATGAATCGTTTAGGCGGTAGTTCAAATTCAGGCGAAGGGGGTGAAGATGAGCGCCGTTTTGGTACCGTGAAGAATTCACGTATCAAACAAATTGCCTCGGGTCGTTTTGGTGTTACGCCTCACTACTTAGTGAATGCTGACGTATTGCAAATTAAAGTAGCGCAAGGTGCAAAACCCGGTGAAGGTGGCCAATTACCTGGCGATAAAGTATCACCGTTAATTGCTAAATTACGCTATTCAGTACCAGGGGTGACTTTAATATCACCGCCGCCACATCATGATATTTATTCGATTGAAGATTTAGCTCAACTCATTTTCGATTTAAAACAGGTCAATCCGAAAGCGGTTATTTCGGTTAAATTAGTATCAGGTCCAGGCGTTGGTACTATTGCTGCCGGTGTTGCTAAGGCTTACGCTGATTTTATTACCATCTCGGGTTATGACGGTGGCACCGCTGCGAGTCCATTGACCTCAGTTAAATATGCCGGTTGTCCATGGGAGCTAGGTCTAGCTGAGGCGCAACAAGCTCTAGTGACCAATGGTTTACGTCATAAAGTACGTTTACAGGTTGATGGTGGTTTAAAAACCGGTACCGACATTGTTAAAGCTGCTATTTTAGGCGCTGAAAGTTTTGGTTTTGGTACCGCACCTATGGTGGCTTTAGGGTGTAAATTCTTGCGAATTTGTCACTTAAATAACTGTGCTACCGGTGTTGCAACCCAAGACCAAGTACTACGAGACGAATTCTTTAAAGGTATGCCTGAGCAAGTAATGAATTATTTTAAATTTATTGCTCGTGATGTCCGTGAAATATTAGCGCGTTTAGGCGTAGAAAGCCTAACGGCTCTTATCGGTCGTGTTGACTTATTATCACAAATTCCAGGCGTGAGTGCTAAGCAACAAAAGCTTGATTTATCACCCATTATTGCGCCGGTAATTGCCGGTGAGAACACCGCATTACATCAAACAGAAAAAAATAAGGCCTTTGATGAAGGTAAGTTAAATAAGAAAATTCTGGCCGCCGCAGCTGATTCGGTAGCCCATAGCAAAGGTGGCGAATATAGGTTTAATATTCAAAATACCGATCGTTCGGTCGGTGCTATGCTTTCAGGTGAAATTGCTCGGCAACATGGCGATCAAGGTATGGCGCCTGCGCCTATCACCCTACATTTATCTGGCACTGCCGGACAAAGCTTTGGTGTGTGGAATGCTGGCGGCTTAAACATGATCTTAACCGGTGATGCCAACGATTATGTCGGTAAAGGTATGGCTGGAGGTCAATTAACTATCAAGGCACCTGTCGGTGTTGATTATTTAAGCCATCAAACTCCTATTATGGGCAATACCTGTTTATACGGAGCAACGGGCGGGAAATTATACGCTGCAGGGCGTGCAGGAGAACGTTTCGCCGTGCGAAATTCAGGTTGTCATGCCGTTATTGAAGGCACCGGAGATCACGCCTGTGAATACATGACTGGTGGTATTGTCACCATTATTGGCGATGTCGGTGTTAACTTTGGCGCCGGTATGACCGGTGGTTTTGCTTATGTCTTAGATGAAAGCGGAGATTTAGATATTCGTCTGAATAAGGAATCTATTGAAATGTTAGAGATGGGCGATTTAGCCATTCATCAAGAACATTTACGTGGCATTATCGATAAACATTTTAACGAAACAGGCAGCTTACGCGCGCAAGAGATTTTGCAAAACTTTGATAAATTCTCACCCTTATTTAAATTAATTAAACCCAGTGCTACCGATGTTAAAACCCTGTTAGGTCATCGTAGTCGTTCAACAGCCGAACTTCGTGTTCTGATAAATTAGGAAGTAGTTATGAGTAAGAATGTTTATCAATTTATGGACGTTGGACGTATTGATCCCCCTAAAGTGGCAATCGAGAAGCGTAAAATAGAGTTTGTCGAAATATATCAACCTCTTGGACAAGATCAAAGTGCTGGCCAAGCCGATCGTTGTCTGGACTGTGGTAACCCGTATTGTGAATGGAAATGCCCCGTGCATAACTATATTCCACAATGGTTAGAATTAGTCACCGAGGGGAGAATTTTTGAAGCCGCGGATTTATGTCATGAAACCAACAGCTTGCCTGAAATGTGTGGTCGTATTTGTCCACAAGACAAGTTATGCGAAGGCTCATGTACCTTAGATGCTGATTTTGGCGCAGTAACCATAGGTAATATTGAATCATTCATCACCGATACCGCATTTGCGCAAGGCTGGAAACCAGACCTATCAGGGGTAACTAAAGTAGGTAAACGGGTTGCTATTATCGGCGCTGGCCCGGCAGGTTTATCCTGTGCCGATGTTTTAACCCGTAACGGTATTGATGCGGTAGTATTCGATCGTAACCCACAAATTGGTGGTTTATTAACCTTTGGCATTCCGTCATTTAAATTGGAAAAAGAGGTTATTCAAACGCGCCGAGAAATCTTCGAAGGTATGGGCATCGAATTTCGCTTAAATGTCGAAATAGGTGTTGATATTAGCTTTGAAGAATTAAGCAATGAATATGACGCGGTTTTCTTAGGCTTAGGTACGTATACCGATATGACCGGTGGTTTTGCCAACGAAAGCGCCCCAGGTGTCTACAACGCATTAGATTTCCTTATTGGCAATACCCAAAAAATAATGGGTATTGCTGATTCAACCAATGCTGATGATAAGAAGAACCTTAAGCCTTATGTTAGTTTTACCGATCAAAAAGTGATTGTTTTAGGCGGTGGTGATACGGCCATGGATTGCGTACGCACTTCCATTCGCCAAGGTGCAACTCAAGTGACTTGTGCTTATCGCCGTGACGAAACTAATATGCCGGGTTCTCCACGTGAAGTGAAAAATGCTAAAGAAGAAGGTGTGATCTTTGAGTTTAACATTCAGCCACTTGATATTGCGGTTGATGAGCAAGGCAAGACTATCGGCGTTAAGTTTGTTAAAACACAATTAGGTGCGCCTGATGCTAACGGTAGACGTAACCCTGAGCCTATTGCCGGCAGTGAGTTTGTTATGGCAGCCGATGCAGTGGTTATTGCTTTTGGTTTCTTACCAAGCCCACCTAAGTGGATGGTTGATGCAGGTGTTGAACTTGACTCTCGTGGCCGTGTTATTGCCGTTGATAATTCAGACTTTGCCCTGCAAACCACTAAGAAAAACATCTTCGCTGGTGGTGATATGGTTTTAGGCTCTGACTTAGTCGTTACTGCGGTCGATCAAGGCCGAAAAGCTGCCATGGGAATTTTAGACTTTGTCATGACTAACTAATAGTCATGAGTTAAGTTAAGTTAAGTTAAGTTAACTTAATGAAAAACATAAAAGCTGCTAGTGATCACTAGCAGCTTTTTTTTCGCTCGATAAAATCGTTAGCAGAGTATTTATACACGCTCATAGACACAGAAATCTAATTGATGGACATTTTTTTCATCACTGGCTCTAAGCTCGCTAGCAACCTTTTGCCAACTACCATCATCATAATCGGGGAATTGAGTATCGCCTTCAATCTCCGCTTTAATGTGGGTAACATATAAACGATCGGCTTTAGGGAGACAATGGGCATAAATTGCACCGCCACCAATGACCATAATTTCTGCAACAGCCTCATTGCCATCGCTACCATCAACTAAGGCTAACGCTTGCTCAACTGAAGTAACCGTATCTACACCTTCAGCACCCTTTCCTTGTGGTGTATAGCCTTCATCACGTGAGATAACAATATTACGACGCCCGGGTAATGGCCTACCAATAGATTCATAAGTCTTACGTCCCATAATAATTGGCTTACCTAAGGTGACCTTTTTAAAATATGCTAAATCAGCCGGCAAGTGCCACGGCATGTCATTATCTTTACCAATAATATTATTATCAGCGGTAGCAACTATCATGGATAAAATGGTCATTAAAAACTCTCAAAATTATTTTTATGTATTATACCAATTACACTAATATATTGATCAACTTAGAGTTATATTAGCGAGCTTAGGACAAGCAAAATTACTTAAACATAGTTATTCTATATTTCTTTAATTTTGTGCGGTTATCGGTTTGCTAATAAACTCCCATAGGGCGAGTTTAAAAGGCTTACATGCGTCGTTATTGATTTCGACAAGGGAATAACCATTCTCTTCAATCAATGCCTTGCCTCTATGCCTTTTAATTCTCGCTAAGTGGTCAATTAATTAATGTACTTGGTATTATACCCATGTCATTCAATTATTGCTCTCTTGTGCGGGTTAAAATATTTCACCTCAGCGTTGCTCTCGATGCCAATAGCCCAAGATTTTCCAATCGAACAGCTTTCCCTGATTCATTTTGACTATGCACAACAAGATCCCAAACTTAAAATCATTGCTATTCTCGCTATAAAGGCTAAAAAAATAAAAAAAAGCACTGACTTTATTAAATAAAGCAGTGCTTAACATTTTAACTTAGTACTGAACCTTAAAGCTTAGGGCTGATATTTCACTTAAAAAACTTAGTCTTCCTGTTTCACCGTCAAACCTTTACAGTCACGGAAATACGATACTTAATAGTAATTTAACTTGCTGCCTTCGAATCACTATCACTTAAGCAGATCAAGACGCCATCATTTAATAAATAAACATTTTCGGCCATATTAACCGTTTCTTGTCGATGGGCAATCATAATTCTCGTCATTGGTAAGTGTTGTATCTGCTCACTAATCTTCGCTTCATTATCTTTGTCTAAGTGACTTGTCGCTTCATCCATAAATAAAACACAAGGAGACTGATAAAGCGCACGCGCTAATAATAAACGCTGAATTTGCCCACCCGATAAATTAGAGCCCATATCACCCACTAATGCGTTATAACCCATGGTCATTTTGTTAACATCATCATGAATTGCTGCTAAGTGAGCACACTTTTCTATTTTTAGATAATTAGGCTGAGGATCAAAAAAACTAATGTTATCCGCAATAGAGCCGGCCAATAGCGTATCGTCTTGCATAACTGCCGCTATCTTCTTACGGTAATTTTTTAAGCCTAGATGATTAATATCTTTACCATCTAGGTATACTTTACCTGAGGTGGGTTGCAATAACCCTAACATGATTTTCATTAAAGTTGTTTTACCTGCGCCTGATGGGCCGGTAATGGCAATTGAATCACTAGCATCCACCGACAAGTTAATATTATTTAATATCGGTGCTTGATCGTCACTATAGCTAAAACATATATTCTCTAACCTTAGCTGCCCCTTTGGTTCACCATCCTCACAATGATGAAAAGTAGCTTCACCTTCACGGTGAGCTTCTTGCTCTGTTAAAGCAATATCGGCAATACGGTCAAGATGTAAACGCATCATTTTAAATTGAATTATTTGTTCAATAAGGTTGGCAAATCGACTCGTTAATTGGCCTTTATAGGCGATAAAGGCTAAAACCATCCCGACAGACAAGCTATTCGCCATCACCATTATAGCGGCGAAATAAATAACTAAGACATTCTCTAAACCAAATAGCAGTTTGTTAAACGAGTCAAAACTAATATTTAACCGGCCTAAACGGATTTCACTATTAATGACTTCAGCATAACGATTTTGCCAAAGTCCCTGGCGTTGTGATTCATTGCCAAAGAGCTTGATGGTTTGCATAGCACGAATGTTTTCTAAAAAATTCGACTGCTCTTTGGCAGAGCTTTGAATCATCTCTTCTGTTGCTTGGTGCAAAGGACGATATAAGGCCAACCGCACAATGGTATACAAGGCTATTGCACAAAGTACCACAGCGGTAAGTTTTAAAGAATACAGAGCCATCATTATTAAGACAGTAATGGACATAACCCCATCAACTAATGTTTCAACAAACCCCGTAGTAATGCGCTCGCGAATTTGCGCAAGTGAGCCAAAACGAGAAACTATGTCGCCAATATGGCGTGACTCAAAATAGTTCATTGGCAAGCGAAGAAGGTGCCTTAAGAGATTTACTCCCATTTGCATATTGAGCATGCTCGATAAGCGTAATATTAACCAGCTTCGCACTGCATTAGTCACTACAGAAATAAGGACAATTAACGAAAAACCTAATGCTAAGACCGTGAGTAGCGGCTTATCAAAACTAATCAATACTTCATCAACCACCCATTGCATATAATAAGGGCTCATTAAGGCAAATAATTGCAGCACAAGCGATAAGCATATTAGCTTTACCAGCCCAGCCTTTAAGCCCGACATTGAGCTCCACAGTTGGGTGAATTTCATCTGTGCTTGCTCTTTTTTTACTTCAAATTTATTGGTCGGTGTTAGCTCTAAACATATACCGGTAAAGTGCTTACTAAATTCTTCCCTAGATAATGTTCTTTTTCCAACCGCTGGATCGTTTATTGAAAACCTTACGCCTTTTCCTGAAACCTTTGTCAAAACCACAAAATGATTTAAATCCCAATGTAAGATACAAGGTATTGCTAGTTTATGTACTTCATCAACAGGACATTGTAGCGCTCGACTAGCCAAGCCTAAACTATCACCCAATTCAATAAGTTGCTGAAGACTCATGCCCTTTAAATTAGCTGAAAAACGGTTGCGCATCGCTGGCATATCAAGTTTGTGCCCGTGATAGCTTGCAATCATAGCCATAGCAGCTAGGCCGCATTCTGCAATTTCAGATTGAAGAAGTAATGGAATAGAGTTGCGGAGTGAAAAGTTCAGCATTTAAAATCTCAAAATAAGTATGATTAACAAATTTAATTATTATTTCTTACCTTCTCATTTAATTTATTATATGAAAAATTAAATAATATGATGGTTAAAGGAACTATAAATATGATGTAATATATTGGTATATTAAGTTCAAATTTTATAATCAATAATATTGGAAAAATTATTGTCACTAAAAAAGGGACTATTAACGAAAATAAAAATATATACGTTTTTATATATAAAATGTTTTTCATTTTACACTCCTTAAGAATATAAGGAACTCCCTATATTCTTACAATTTAAACTATTTTATTTGCTACTGAGAGAGTAGCCGATAACAGTTAGAACTCCCAATGCAAAACCAATAGCCGCACCACCCAAAGCACCTACAGGCCCACCAACAACAGCACCAAAAGCTGCGCCTGAAACTGTTGAAGCCCATGCACCAGCTACCCCCATAGCGATATCACCAGCGGCTGTGCCACCAAAAACTTGCTCAATTTCATTTACGTTTAATTCACGCATAATGTTATACTCCAAATATCCGACTTAGTTGTCGGGTTGTTAAATGCTAACTCAATTATTTGAATTAGCGGTTAATAGGCTGACTTTAGTTGTTCTCGCTAAAGTTTGACCAAAGTCAGCCACTCCATCTTCTAACAAGATGTTTGCTATTAAATAAACAATCTCATCAGGAAAATACCTTTCTATTTATTTACCTTACAACTAACTTACTCGGCCCTTTAAGCTGTAAATAGGTTCAAGTAACCATTCAATTAATGTGCGTTGTTCTAGCATAATATCCGCTTCAAATAACATGCCGCTTTTTAAATCAAATGCTTTACCAAAAGCCTTCATTTGTTGTTGATTTAACTTTGCTCGTAAACGATAAACAGGTTCTTTTAAGGCAATGGGTAGTTGTATTTCATTCGGCATGATCAGTGTTTGGTCAATACGGATAATTTCACTGTTGATAAAACCAAAACGCTGATAAGGAAAAGCATCGAAACGTAAACGGGTATTATTACCAACCTGAATAAAACCAGCAGATCGTGTTGGCAGTAACAGCTCAGCAATAAGCTCTGAGCCCTCAGGTAATATATGTAATAGCGGTTTTGTTTGTGCCGTTGACTGCGATAAGGTTTCACCTTCAACGACTTGAATTCCTGTTACTACTCCATTATTGCTTGCGGTGATGGTGTACTTATAATTACTCGCTACGTGAGCTAATTGACGTTGAAGATCTGCTTGTTGGCGTTTTAAGTTATTAATACGTAGGGTATATTGCTGAGGAATATTTTTAATATTGAAGCTAACTTGATTCAATTGATTTTGATGTTGAAGCAGCAGACGAGCTATATTTTGTTTTTCTTGTTTTGCTTCAAGAAGTGCTTGCTGTTGGCGTTCTTTTTCTAAATTAGATAAATAGCCACTTTTATTTAGTTGATTGAAATGCAACTGCTGTTCGCTCAACAAAGTTAACTTTTCTTCGGCTAGTGCTAGTTGATTTTGCAGTGCAACTTTTTCATTTCCTAAGGCTATGTTTTGAGTTTGTAAATTTGAAAGTTCTTGCACCCTTAAAGCTTGGTGTTGAGTTATTTCATCAATCAATAAATTTGTTTGAGTATTCAAGTAGGCAGTAAGCTGAGTGCTTAAATCAATTCCATTACTATTATTCTGTTGGACTATAACTGTCGCAAGTAATTGACCTTTAATAACCTTATCACCTTCCTTTACCCATAGTTTTTCTATGGTACCACCTTGCTTAGCGAAACTTTTTATAACGCCTTTATTTGGCATTAAAAAGCCTCGAACGGTTTCTTTACGAGAATATTCAGCACTGAAAAGAAAGACAACAATGGCAACGGCAACTGAGACTATAAGCAGCACGGTTAATTTGATAGAGATTGGTTGAGCTAAGGTAATGGCACCTGTTAAGCGCTCACTTTGATGGGAAACAGCCTCCTTTCTAAATAACGACATATCAATTCCTTTGATAGCTTAGTAACTAAAACTCTAGTCAGTAAAAGTCACCTCGTCAATAATTCACTTTACTTGAAGTAAGCAAAAAGTGGCTCTTAGAAAAATAGAGGCAGAACAAAGAAATTTAATATCAATGATTTAATGAAAAAAAACAAATACTAAAATATTTTAAAAAATCTTACTTATTATCCTGTATATGTAATATACATTTTTTAGCATTAGCCAATAATTAGCAAAAAAAAAGCACTGACTTTATTAAATAAAGCAGTGCTTAACAACTTAATTACGACTGAAATTTAAAGCTTACTGACGATATTCTACTTCAACATCGTAGTCATCTTCATCCCAATCCTCATCATCTAAGTCGTCATCTTTACTATGAGCAGCGATAGCTTCTTCATGATAGGTATCCCATTTAAACTCAATGGTTTTACCATCAATCACTTCTTCCTCTTCAGGAGGTAGCTCTTCAATAAAGGTCATCACTTTCTGTGTTAACTCTTTTGTACCGGTACGATTATAGGCTGAAATACTATGCACTTCTCCTTTCCAATCAAGACCGGCTAAAATAGCATCGGTTATTTCTTTTGCTTCTTCTTCTAACACTAAATCAAGTTTATTGAAAACAACCCAGCGCGGTTTACCGGCTAGTTTTTCATTATGCTGCTCTAACTCGCTGATAATCACTTTAGCGTTTTCTAATGGGTCTGAGCCATCAACAGGCATAATATCAATGACGTGTAGTAATATACGACAACGTTCAAGATGCTTTAAGAACTGTGTTCCTAAACCTGCGCCATCAGCAGCACCTTCAATAATACCTGGGATATCGGCAATAACGAAACTACGCTGGGTATCTAAACGTACCACACCTAAATTAGGCACTAAGGTAGTAAATGGATAATCAGCTACTTTCGGTGTGGCTGCTGAAACACTACGAATAAGTGTAGATTTACCAGCATTAGGTAAACCAAGCAGGCCAACATCAGCAAGCAATAACAACTCTAATTTCAAGTTACGGATTTCACCCGGCGTACCATCAGTTCTTTGGCGAGGGGTACGGTTAGTACTACTTTTAAAGCGTAAATTACCTAAACCATGCCAACCGCCTTTAGCGACTAATAGTTTTTGATCTTTTTGTGTTAAATCACCAATCAACTCACCAGTATCTTGATCAACTACACGAGTACCAACAGGTACTTTAAGCACTAAATCGTCAGAGCCTTTACCGGTACAGTTCTGTGGCTGACCATTTTTACCACGTTTCGCACGGTGGAAACGCTCAAAACGGTAATCTATTAAGGTATTTAAGCTTTCATCAGCGACTAATATGATATCGCCGCCATCGCCGCCATCACCACCATTAGGGCCGCCAAACTCAATAAACTTTTCTTTACGGAAACTGACACAGCCGTTGCCGCCATCACCCGCTTCAACTCTGATCTCAACTTCATCAACAAATTTCATGGAATCTCAATAACCCTAATATGATAATGCTTTTACAATTACCGCTAGTATAAACTATTTTTGACTGACTAAAAATTAATACCCTATTTAGTCAAAAAAAAACTAAAAAAAAACCTCGCTATGAAGCGAGGTTTTTAGAATGGTAAGTTATTATTAGTCAGCAATAATGCTAACGAACTTACGACTCTTTGGACCTTTCACTTCAAATTGTACTTTACCGTCAGATAAAGCAAATAAAGTATGATCTTTGCCGATACCCATGTTGCTACCAGCATGGAAACGAGTACCACGTTGACGAACAATAATATTACCAGCTAAAACAGATTCGCCACCAAAGCGTTTAACACCTAGGCGTTTTGCTTCTGAATCGCGACCATTTCGTGTACTACCCGCAGCTTTCTTATGTGCCATGTTAAATGCTCCTAATTAGCCGTTAATACCAGTAATTTTCACTTCAGTGAACCATTGACGATGGCCCGCTTGCTTACGTGAATGCTTACGACGTTTAAATTTAACAATGGTAACTTTAGCAGCGCGAGCTTGAGTAACAACCTCAGCTACAACTTTACCACCAGCAACGTAAGGCGCGCCTACATTGATGTTATCGCCATCTGCGATCATTAAAACGTTATCAAATTCTACTGTTGCGCCTACTTCAAGCTCAAGCTTTTCTAGACGAACTGTTTGTCCTTCGGTTACACGATGCTGTTTACCACCGCTTTGGAATACCGCGTACATAGCTACTCCGTACTGCGCCATCATATTGTGACGCTAATTTTAAAAATATAGGGCGCGAATTCTACGCGAAGAAAATAATAAGGGCAAGTATAAATACGATCATTTACTAACTTTATTGCAATTTTATACTTTTTAATTGCTTTTACACTAAGAAATAGAACAAAGCCGCCAGAAAGCTACTTTTGCTTACAATTTAGTGTAAACTTTGCCGCCATAACCAATTGAATACTTTTGATTGAAATTTAGTCAAAACAGCAAAGAAAAGTAGCATGGGCAATAAAGTAGATATTAAAGCAATACAAGCATTAGCACAAAACGATATGACGGCAGTAAACGATCTTATTTATGATCAATTACAATCTGATGTCGTACTTATTAATCAACTCGGCATGTATATTGTTAACGGTGGCGGTAAACGTATGCGCCCTATGTTAACCGTCCTTGCCGCAAGAGCGTTAGCTTACCAAGGCGAGCAACATTTAGAAATTGCCGCGATTATTGAATTTATCCATACAGCGACGTTACTACACGATGATGTTGTCGATGAGTCAAATATGCGCCGAGGTAGAGAGACAGCCAATGCTTTGTTTGGTAATAGCGCCAGCGTATTAGTTGGTGACTTTCTTTATACCCGCTCGTTTCAGATGATGACTCAATTGGGCGATATGCGCATTATGAATATTTTATCTGATGCTACGAATATTGTTGCCGAAGGCGAAGTTTTACAGCTGATGAATTGTAATGATGCCAGCACCACCGAAGCAAGTTATATGCAGGTAATTTACTGTAAAACGGCTAAATTATTTGAAGCGGCAACACGCCTTGCTGCCGTCGTTGCCAAACAAGATGAAAAAATTGAGCAAGCCATGGCTGATTATGGCAAGTACCTAGGTACTGCATTTCAGTTAGTGGATGACATTATGGATTACACTGCAGACGCCAAGGAAATGGGCAAGAATGTCGGTGATGACCTTGCTGAAGGCAAACCTACCCTGCCACTAATTTATGCCATGGAACATGGCAACAGCGCACAACAGCAACTGATTAAAGAAGCTATCGAACTGGGTAATGGCATGGATAATCTCGCTTTGATTCTGGCGGCAATGGAAGAGACAGGATCAATACGTTATACCCAGCGACAAGCTGAAATTGAAGCGGATAAAGCCATTAAGGCACTCGACATCATCGCTAATAGTGAATACAAGCAGGCATTGATTGCCTTAGCCCATATCGCGGCTAATCGCAGTCATTAGCCCCCCCCTCTAATCCCATAAATAGATCACAGTAGTTAATTTTGCTGTGATTATCGCTCATCAGCGTCTTCCATGATTACCTCTTGCGACTACCCAATACCAATTTGATTAAATTTCTTCCCAACTCAGAGCTCTGCTCAATGCTCAATAACAAGGGAAATTTGTTTCGGTTTAGTCATTCTAAATCAAATAAATTTAACGATGTTAGTGGGCATCGAGCAAGCTCCCAGAGGGCGAGTTTAAAAGGCTTACATGCTGCGTTATTGATTTTGACAAGGGAATAACCATTCTCTTCAATCAATGCCTTGCCTCTAAGCCTTTTAATTCTCGCTGAGTGGGAAAGAACTTAATCAACTTGGTATAACACCTAAAATTCAGGCATAAAAAAAACACTATTACCAATAATTAAAAACCAATCGATAACAGCGTTTTTTATAAGGTATATACCCAAACCACTTGAAGGCGCGTTTTTCAAGACGCTTTAGCGGTTTGGGTATAAATTTTACGGCAGCTTAGCTAGCCATAAAATCAACACCTTCTTTGATGTCTTTTTTCAAAGTAGCAAGCATCTCTTCTTTTGCTTTTTGCTCAAAAGCGCTTAACTTGCCGTAAGATAAGATTTCGCTAACACCGTTTACGCCAAGACGAACTTGTTGTGCGAAAAACAATGCATCTTCACCCTTACCTTCAACATAAGCGTAATCAACAACTTCTTCACCTTGTAAGCCTTTAACTAAAGACATACAAAAACGTGCAGCTGCAGCGCCCATAGAAAGTGTAGCAGAACCGCCACCCGCTTTAGCTTCAACTACTTCAGTACCTGCATTTTGGATACGAGACGTAAGTGTAGCAACTTCTTCATCTGAGAAAGTAGCACCTTCAACTTGTGAAAGTAATGGTAAAATAGTTGTGCCTGAGTGACCACCGATTACTGGTACTTTAACGGTAGCTACATCTAAGCCTTTAAGTTCAGCAACGAAAGCTTCAGAGCGAATAACATCTAACGTAGTTATCCCGAAAAGACGAGCAGCATCATAAGTACCGGCTTTTTTGAACACTTCTGCAACAATTGGCACAGTGCCGTTAACTGGGTTAGTAATTACACCAACTAGCGCTTTTGGACAGTTTGCCGCAATGCCTTCAGCCAATACTTTAATAATGCCAGCATTTACGTTGAATAAATCAGCACGGTCCATACCTGGCTTACGTGGCATACCTGCTGGGATTAAAACAATATCAGCACCCGTTAACGCACCGCTAAGGTCGTCACGACCAAAACCAGCAACTTTAACGTCAGTTGGGATGTGTGATAAATCTACGGCAACACCCGGAACAACTGGCGCTACATCATATAAAGATAACTCAGAGCCTGCTGGTAATTGAGTTTTTAATAACAATGATAATGCTTGACCAATACCGCCTGCGGCGCCTAAAACAGCTACTTTCATGTGATTTCTCCGAAATTAAGTGGGTTTTTTTGTAATAAATTAAGTTATCGAAATATTATTCGAGTAAATACGTTAATTTTTTGCTGACCAGAAGATATAGTATAAGCCGATAAAAAACAATTGTTATAACCTTATACTCAGCATTAACTTCCAGTATGATGATACGATAACGCATACCCAAGCTGTTTGAGGATGGGTATTTCAGGATACCAGAGCGATTAAGGCTCAATACGCCTCATTACATTAAGGGTTTTTCCCTTAAAACAGGAGGAAACGAAGAGCCTAAATTGCCCAAGTTTCCCCCCAAGTACCGGTTTAGAAACGCTTTACCCTGTGTGATTGATTTCGAGAATAGGCAACTTTCCTCCTCAATCACTGCCTTGGCTAAAGATGTTGCCAATGCCCGCTGAAACCTGAATTTTCATATGGTTTAGGTATATACTAGCGTTGTTTAAACGGATAAAAAACGCCACTTTAGTCTACTACAAGGTTGATGACGCATTATGAGCGGTTTACAAAAACAAGAAGCATTAGTTCAAGCATTCAAGGATTTATTAAAGCAGGAGCAATTTGGCTCTCAAGGTGAGATTGTTGAGGCATTAAAAGCTAATGGCTTCGAAAATATCAGCCAATCAAAAATTTCTCGTATGCTTAGTAAGTATGGTGCTGTGCGAACCCGTAATGCTCGCCAAGAAATGGTTTACTGCTTACCTGCAGAGTTAGGCATGCCGACAGCACAAAGTCCGCTGAAGCAACTGGTATTAGAAATTGAGCATAATGGGGTGATGATTATCTTGCAAACTAGCCCTGGCGCAGCTCAGTTAATTGCACGATTACTTGATAGCTTAAGTAAGAGTGATGGCGTACTTGGCACCATTGCTGGCGATGATACTATTTTTATTGCTCCGACAAATGTCAGTAAAATTGAAGAAACCATCAAAAAACTCGAACAGCTATTCTCTAAAAACCCAACCTAGAAAATAGCCTAATTAAGCTGAACTTCGGTTAATGAATTTCATAACACTATGAAATTTAGATAGTAAATTACACTTTATATACAATGATGTTAGTTTAGTCGTTATCAAGGCATTTTTACGTACCCAATAGCTGGCTATTGGTAGCAGAACTAACGAAGATAGGCGCTAAAATAACTTATTGAGTAACTTTGCTTATCCAGAACTCAGGTTAATTAACCTCAACTCTGGTTAATGAATGTTTGATACTTGCAAAGTAACTATTAATATCAATTGGTTGCAATGCCAATAAAAAACATTGGTCTGTTTATATCACTCAATATTGATAGTTTGGTGTATATCAAGGCGGTTCTGTGTACCCAATAGCTGGCTATTGGTAGCAGAACTAACGAAGATAGGCGCTAAAATAACTTATTGAGTAACTTTGCTTATCTAGAGTTGAGGTTAATTATATAAGTTAGCATTTAAAGCAAAATCTAAGTGAACAACTTAAGCCTTTATTTATAAGCGCTAGCTTAACGAAACATTGCATAATTTCTTTATACAATTAAACAACGCCGGCCCGGTCACTGGCTTTGACATATGCACATTCATCCCTGCTGCTAGACTCTGCGCTTTATCTTCTTCTCTTGCGTGAGCTGTCATAGCGATGATGGGCAAATCTCTATATTTAGCCTGTGCTCTAATAAACTTAGCCGCAGTAAGGCCATCCATAATAGGCATTTGAATATCCATCAACACCACATCAAAACTACTGCCATTTAAACTATGCTCAGCTAAAACATCTAAAGCGCGTTGACCATTATCCGCAATAGTTACCTTAGCATTCATAGTTAATAGCAACTCTTTTGCCACTAATTGGTTCACCAAGTTATCTTCCACCAATAATATTGACAAGCCCTGTAAGTTTTTATCTGCACTAGTCATCCGTGGTTTATGAGCCTTTGATGGCACTGCTGTAATGACTTCCCTATCAAAGTAACAGTCAGAGCGAGCGCTACTTTCACTCACTAACGGGCCATTATCACTCTTTGGCGAGTGGCTATGATTTTCCTGACTAAATAATGCCTTTGATATTTGATCAAGCGAATAACGAAACAGCGGTATATCCACTAATAAATAAGGCACCAACAAGTGTTCTAGATACAATCCGGTATGACGACTTAACGGTTTTAGTGCTGGCTGACACAGACATAACAAACCAATTTTTGCTATAAAGGCCATATAAGCGGGGCTATCGTTTAGGGTAAGGAAGTCAATTTCATTTATCAGCAAGACACTATTGTCGAGTACTTCGTATTGAGATAAATCATCAACACAGTTCACTTGCTGCAATAACCAATGCATTTGAGTAATAGTGTCGATGAAGCTCGCTGATAATTTTTGATTCAACACATACATTGTTACCCCCTTTACTAACGGAATGCTTAATTCTGCAGGCAATTCAATGATTAACTCGTCTTGAGTGTGTTGCTCTGAGTGATTAACAACGTTAACACTTGGTCTATTTATGCTTGCCCGTGGTACACGCTGCAATGGTAAAACAAAGCTAAGCTCACTTCCTTGACCTAATTGACTAGTCAAACTGATTTCTCCCCCCATCAATTTAATGATTTGCTGACAGATAGATAACCCTAGACCTGAACCACCATACTTTCGTGTCATGGACTCATCCGCTTGACTAAAGGCCTTAAACAAGTGTTTTTGCTTTTCACTGGCAATGCCTATCCCAGTATCGCTCACCTCAAAGCGTACTTGAACCTCGCTATCACTTTCCTTTACTAGGTCGATAGTTAACTTTATTTGTCCTTGCTCAGTAAATTTGATCGCATTATTTAATAAATTAGCCAGCACTTGCACTAAACGCATCTCATCGCTGAAAACATTGCTCGGTACTGCTGAATTCATCTCAACAATCACCTTAACTCGTTGGTGATCGACATTGGCAATATTAAGCTTTAACGCTTTATCAATAATGACAGGCAAATTAACGGCGTTATTACTGACAATCATTTTACCGGCTTCTATTTTGGATAGATCCAATAACTCATCGACAAGGTGCAGCAGGGTTGACGAGGCACTTTGCGCATTATCTAAATAATGCTGTTGGCGGGTATCTAACGAGGTATACGCCAATAAATCCATCATGCCCTGCATTGCATTAATTGGCGTTCTCACTTCATGGCTCATATTGGCCAGAAACTGGATTTTTACTTGGTTAGCGTATTCCGCTTGGTTTTTGGCCTTTTCCAGTGCCGATTGGGTGGCTTGCTGTAAAGTCACGTCATGGAAGATACTAATTGAGCCAAGAATATGACCTCGTTCATCGGTAAACTCATTACAAAAACCTTGATAAATAAAGTCCCCTGCCCTAATAAGTGCTTGCTGAGGATAAACATTATTCTTCAGTAAATTTAAGCGATTAACTTCTTGTGCTAAAGGCTCAGGCATAAAAGTCACCGACTTAAATCCTAGCATTTGCTTAACTGAATGATTAGTTAAACGTTCAAACGCTTGGTTACAGCCCATAAGTAAGCCATTTGGGTCATTAAAAACAATCAATTCGGGAATAGCATTCATCACTGATCGTAGCAGCGCATAGTCGCGTTGATGTTTTGCACTAGTCTCTTGTAGCGCTTTAGTTTTCTCGATAACTCGGCTATCTAAGACATCATTTTGCTCGGTAAGCTGTAGTAGTAGACTACGGTTTTGTACAAAAATATCCTCCACCACTTGAAACCAATGCAGCCAATCAGGGCTAGGAGTAATTTTACCGGGATCACCTTCAGCGCAGTATTGGATATGACGAATAAATTCAGTAGTGGGCTTAATGAAGGTACGTTTAGTCATGGTATTTACTAGTACCAGAAAAGCCAACAAACCGACGAAAAGAATAGAGAAAACAAAAATGAAATCACTGTACTGTGGTGATGAAAATTTTTCATAGTGTTGATACCTCAGTAATGTCCAACCATTTACATCCAACGATTGCTGCTCAATAAACCAGTCACCAAAGCGGGTGGATGTTGATATGCCAGCTAACAATTCAGCATTTAAACCTTGTAATGATTCCGGCAATAAATCTTGCCAAGAAGCACGATAGCTCAGTGATTGCTTGCCCAACCTTTTAGCCAGTAAAATTTCATGGTTTGAGTTATATAAGATAAGCCCTTGATCGTCTGATTTGAGCTCAGATAAGCTCGCATGTAGGCGGGTTAAATTAATATCCATTACCACTGAGCCGATCAATTTATCATAATGAAAAACCCCCGTTCCCACTGAAGCATTCATGCCACCGCCAGCGGCATCAATGTAAGGAGAAGACCAAACAACACGATTGTTTTTTTGGGTTAACCCACTCATAACCTTGTTATGTGGGCTAGCCAGCGTTTTCTCATTGAACTGCCATATTTCACGATCAACCCAAGGGTAAATATTCACAAAATTATCAAAAGAAATATAATAAAACCATGTCGCTTCTTCGATGATATTTTGTGCGGCAATAAATGCCGGCGTTAACGCATTAGCCATCGCAATTTCTTGCTTTTTAAGCTCGCTAAACTGATTAACTTCTCCTATTCCGGTAATGTTACTACTCAAACGCTTACCTTGCTTAATAACGTCGTGCAGAGGTTTATTAAGGTAAAACATCTCGCCTTGCTGAGATAACGAAGGCATCGGAATATTTATTTCATCTGGGTGTTTTAAAATATATTGAGCTAACTCTTGTATGCCAGTTACCGCTTGAACACTGCGCTCAAGCATAATATTTAACTGTTGAGCTTCTTGTTTAAGCTCAAGTGAACTTTGCTGTTTATGCTTAGCTATTTGATTGAAGTATCGTATTGAGGCGACAGAAAGCGCAACAAGAATAATAACAATAAAGGCCACCACCACCGTGATATTATAACGCCTAAAGACTGTATTTATGCCCGCTTGGTAATACACTAAAATGCCTTAACTTTTTGGTTGGATAATCTAGTAACTCATAAGTTAAAGCAGTCACGTCATTTAAACAAGAGCTAAACAAGAGCTAAACAAGAGCTAAACAAGCGTTAAACAAGATCTAAACAAGGAAAAACAACTGATTTGGCAGTGCTACTTTTGCAAAGAAAGTCAGTGTAATCCGCATATTATTTTATTTATTACTCGTTACGTCTGAGGCAACGCAAGGCAAATGGCTACCCCTAGTGATAACGATGTTAGCAGCACTTTACCGTCATAAAGCTCAGTGATGGTTTTTACAATGCCAGATGGTGATAATAAAAGGGCTAATATATCAGGTGCTGTATCAGGCAGCCAAAGAGAAAGTACCAACTTTAAATATGTTTCTTGGGCCGGTATTGCTAAAGCATTTAGCTTACCGACTAACACCAATTTCACCGGTAATTAATCATTATGGTAATAAAAAAAACACCGCTAAATTAGCATTTAGCGGTGTTTGATTAAACTTCAATCATTACAGTGATGACTAGGAATTGAATTTTTCACTCGATCCAATCAAGCTATCTTACCAAACACGTAGCAGACTATAAGTTCTCCTCGGCAAAAGAGGCTAGTCGACTTCTTACCACGCCATTTAGATTAATGGTAGCAGAGCCAGGAAAGTCCTTAAAACGTTCAACAATATAAGTTAGCCCTGAAGTTACCGCGGTTAAATAGTTACTATCAATTTGCGCCAAATTACCCGAACACACTAATTTAGTGCCTTCACCACAGCGGGTGATAATGGTTTTTAGCTGAGCCGCGGTTAAATTTTGACATTCATCAAGTAGTACTAGCGCGTTTTGAATACTTCGCCCGCGCATAAAGTTTACCGACTTAAATTGAATGTTGGCTTTTTCCATAATGTAATTCAAGCTGCCATGCATACTTTCATCTTGTTTATGCAATACCTCAAGTGAATCGGTTATTGCGGCGAGCCAAGGCGCCATTTTCTCCTCCTCCGTACCAGGTAAAAAACCAATAGACTCAGCTATTTCCGGAGTACTGCGCGTGACAATTATTTTGTCATATAAACCCCGCTCTATCACTTGCTCTAAAGCAGTGGCCAAGGCAAGTAAGGTTTTACCACAACCTGCAGGGCCAGTAAGAATGACTAAATCAATATTAGGATCGAGTAAAGCGTCCATCGCCATGCCTTGATAAATGTTTTTCGGATGAATACCCCAAGCATTTTTGGCCAACAACCGCTCTCGACCTAGATCTAATATGGACATTTTATCGTCATCCCAGCCGGTAACTTTGCCAGCAAAGCTCTCGCCATCATCTAATAAGTATTCATTGATATAAGCTAAAGGGACGGTATCTCGAGCAACATAATGTGTGGTGTTACGCCCTTCAGTTTCACTATTAACCGACTGAATTTGTTCCCAAAAATCGCCATCGAATTGATGGTAACCTTTAGTGAGGAATTGAATATCATCAATAAGTTGGTCAGTTCGGTAATCTTCAACATGTGCTAATCCTGCTCCTTTGGCTTTCAAGCGCATATTGATATCTTTAGTGACTAAGACGATTTTCTTGTTTGGCATTTTCTTTTGGATATGTAAAGCAGCATTAATGATACGGTTATCATTTTCATTAAAAGATAAGGTATGCGCGGTTTGCTCTAAAGCATAATCATTAATAATGGCCAGACAGCCACTGGGGTGTTGCTCATCGTTTTGCGGTAACTTAACCCCCGCAAGCACTTGCTCGGGACTAGCATCTCGCAAAGTATCTTCTAGTGCTCTAATTGCTACTCTAGCATCTCGGCTGACATCTTTACGCCGGTCTTTAATCGAATCGAGTTCCTCTAGTACCGTCATAGGGACAACCACATCGTGCTCTTTAAACGATAAAAAAGCGAACGGTTCATGCAAAAGGATATTGGTATCTAAAATATAGACGATTGGTTGGTTTTTAGTCTCTTGATTTTGAGATAAATTGCCTGATTCTTCAGTTAATATATTCTCATTATTCATATTCTCTTTAGTCATGGGCAATCTCCGTGATTCACTGACAAAACAAATATAAAAGAGCAATACTTTAATCTATACCTACTAAAGTATAGCTCCTCCACCGTAATATCTTAATTATCGTCAAACAAGCATAATTTTTTAATGATTCCGTCTATGATTAGGAGTACTATAGCGCCCTTTTTTACCCCCTAATTTTTAATGCTTAGTCTCGTTCTTATTCGAATATGAAGTAATAACTAAGCACCGTTGGAGAAATAAGTTTATGCCATTTCAGGTAGGTCAGCGTTGGATCAGTGATAGTGAATCAGATCAAGGATTAGGTACAGTAACCGGGGTTGAACACCGCTTTGTTAATATTATTTATACTGCGACGGGCGAGTCTCGCCAATATGCTAAAGAGAATGCCCCTTTAACTCGTGTTATCTTTAATCAAGGTGACCTTGTTCCTAGCCATGAAGGCTGGTCGTTAAAGGTAACATCACACAGTGAAGCTCATGGCATAATCAGCTATGAAGGCATACGACAAGACACCAACGAGCAAGTTACCCTCAAAGAAGTGATGATAGATCACTTTATTAAATTCAATAAACCCCATGACAGGTTGCTCAATAGCCAAGTTGATCGTTTAGACTGGTTTCGCTTACGTAAAGACTGCTTAGAACATCAATACCAACAGCAAAAATCTGACTTAACAGGTTTGACCGGCGCTCGAGTGAGCTTGATACCCCATCAACTGTATATTGCCGAAGAAGTCGGTAACCGTTTTGCGCCACGGGTATTACTCGCCGATGAAGTCGGATTGGGGAAAACTATCGAAGCAGGTCTAATCATCCATCAGCAATTAGTCACCGGTCGTGCTAAAAGAATTCTCATCATAGTACCTGAGTCTTTAATGCATCAATGGTTGGTAGAAATGCTACGTCGCTTTAATTTAAACTTTAGTATCTTTGATCATGAACGCTGTGTTGAAACTAGCCAAGATAACTATGTGGATGGCAAAAAAGCGAATCCTTTTAGCTCAGAGCAACTGGTTCTGGTTAATTTAGGCTTTATTACTAAGAATCCTGAATGGTATGACGCGCTTGTCAGTGAAGATTGGGATTTAATGGTGGTTGATGAAGCCCATCACTTGAATTGGCAACAAGATAAACCAAGTATTGAGTACCAATGTATTGAAAAACTCGCACAAGTTATTCCTGGCGTATTGTTATTAACGGCAACGCCTGATCAATTAGGTCATGAAAGTCACTTTGCCCGTTTACGCTTACTTGATGCCGATAGATTTTATGACTATCAAAAATTTATCGAAGAAGAGTCGCACTATAGCGAAGTTGCTGATGCCGCCAACGCTTTAGTTGAGGGCAACAAACTTAGCCCAGAGCAAGAACAAACCCTGACAGATTTATTAAAAGAAACCACTATTAGCGCTCAGCTGAATGAGTTAAACCAAGCTGACAGCACTGCCTCTGCAGAGGTACGTAAAAATTTATTAAAGCAGTTACTCGATAGACATGGCACGAGTCGTATTTTATTTAGAAACTCTCGCAATACCATTAAAGGTTTCCCTGCGCGTAAAGTAGTACCTGCAGTATTACCTATGCCTGAGCAATATCAAGAAACCATTAATGAATTCATGCTCAACGACAGCCCAGAGACATTAGCTAAATCAAAGCAAGCTAAGTATATTTTTACCCCAGAAATGCTCTATGGCTTGGATCAAAAAAATGAAATCTGGACAGACTTCGATCCGAGAGTTGATTATTTAATTGAACTGTTACAGTCACTTAAAAAAGAAAAAGTATTAGTAATTTGTGCACACGCGCAAACTGCCATTGATTTAGAGGCCGCACTGCGTATTAAAGAAGGTATTCGCAGCGCTGTTTTCCACGAAGGTTTATCGATATTTGAACGAGATAAAGCCGCCGCATATTTCGCCCAAGATGAAGACAGTGCTCAGCTATTACTCTGCTCGGAAATTGGTAGTGAAGGACGTAACTTCCAATTCGCTCATCACCTAGTACTTTTTGATTTACCGCGTAATCCTGATTTATTAGAGCAGCGCATTGGCCGTTTAGACCGAATTGGCCAAACCGAAGTAATCCGTATTCACGTACCTTACTTTGAAGGATCCGCACAACAGTTATTATTTGATTGGTATCAACAAGGTATGCAAGCATTTGAGCATACTTGTATCTCCGGCCGAGTGGTTTTTGAGGCCTTTGGCAGCCAATTACTTTCATTGGCGTTAAGCTGTCAGCAGCAATCAGCAGAGGCTGAATCGCTTATCAGTGATAGTTGGCAAAAACATTTAACCATTAAAGCCGAACTAGAGTCTGGCCGCGATAAATTATTAGAATTGAACTCATCTGGTCAAGGACGCGCCCATGAATTAGTTGAGAAAATCCAACAAGCAGATAATGAGATTGGCCTACCTCAGTTTATGTTCCAAGCGTTCGATGTCTTTGGCGTGCAACAAGATGATAAAGCTGATAATGCCATTGCTTTAAATCAAAGTGAGCACATGCTTAATAGTAACTTCCCTTGCCTTCCTGAAGACGGCACCACAGTTACTTTTGATAGAGAGACCGCCTTAGTTAATGAGAACTATCAATTGTTAACTTGGGATCATCCCATGGTTCTTGGGGTGATGGACTTGGTTTTAAGTGATGAAATTGGCAATGCCAGTATTGGTTTATTGAAAAATGAAGCACTACCGGTTGGCACTTTTTTCCTTGAATGTTTATTTACTGTTGAAGCAACCGCGCCTGCTCACTTGCAACTAGGTCGTTATTTACCGACTACACCGATTCGAATTTTAGTCGACAAAAATGGCAATAATTTAGCCGATAAAGTCAGTGAAAAGCTACTTGATAAACAATTATCGCCAGTGAAAAAACAAATGGCCTTACAACTTATCAAAGCACTTAAATCGCAAATTGCTCCTTTAGTGACGAAAGCAGAGGCACACGCTGAAAAAAGTATTGTCGCTATTCAAGAGAAATCTTTAGCGGCTATGCAAAACAAGTTATCTGCTGAGCAGCAGAGGTTAACCGCATTAAAAGCCATTAACCCAAGTGTTCGTCAAGAAGAAATTGATTTTATTAGTCAGCAGCAAGATGAATTAAGTCACTACATTGATAAAGCACAATTGACCTTTGAAGCAATCCGCATGATAGTGGTTTCACACTAACAGCTATAATAGTAGATTAATGAAGCAAGGCTAAGTTACTTTGACTTTAGCCTTGCCATCAATTCATGAGAAAATAATGAGCGCAAACCCCGATTTTATCTATCTACCACCGATGTCACCTTACCTAGATATAATTTATCAAGATGATGATATGGTCGTTATCAACAAAGCCAGTGGCATTTTAAGTGTGCCAGGCCGTCTACCTGAGCACCAAGATTGTTTACAAAACCGTGTCCAAAGAGTATTGCCTAGCGCGACTATCGTACATAGGTTGGATATGGCAACTTCAGGCATAATGATTATGGCGTTAAACAAACCCGCACATGTCGCTATCAGCCGCCAATTTGAACAAAGAAAAACAAAAAAAACTTACCTCGCCCGTGTTTTTGGCAACGTTGCAGCAAACGAAGGCAGTGTTGATTTACCGCTGATTTGTGACTGGCCCAATAGGCCTAAGCAAAAAGTTGATTTTGAGAATGGTAAAAAATCATTAACCCATTACCGTATACTTAGTCAGGATGATATCCCTGATGAAGCAGCCAGTACGTTGCTTGAATTGACCCCGGTTACGGGTCGGTCTCATCAACTCAGAGTACATATGCTTGCTTTAGGTCACCCTATTTTAGGTGATAGACTTTATGCAACTAAAGCGGCACTCACCATGAGAAATCGATTGCAGCTCCATGCGTTAAAGTTAAGTTTATTTCATCCAAGTACTGAACAACCGATTAGCTTTCATGCACTGTGCCCATTTAGTTAACATGAACTCTGGATAATGAGTGCTTGATGTTTAAGTAAAAACAAGAGCTTAAGTATTTTAGACAAAAATTTACAAAATTAAGTAGTAACAGACTCTATCAATGTTTCAATTTATTCGATTATCAAGGCAAAACGTTTATGAATAACGGGTTATTTATCGACGTTTTAACGCTGAAAGTCGGATGAAGGGGAATATTGAGCAAGTGCTGCTTATCCAGAGTTGAGGTTAATTAACACTTTTAATGCTCAGGTCGATACAAAGCACAACCCCATTAAGGAAAAGCAGTGACTAAGATAAAGCAAACTAAAATCGACCAAGTATTACTGAGCTTATTTATCTGTTCACTTCTTCTTATCGGCCTAATAGCCCCCGTTTCTGCTGAGCAAGCGACTAATCCAGTAGTAAAAGAAGCAGTAAAAGAAAACGCTGATAACAAAGACACAAAAAGCGAAGTTGAGCATAAAGCCCCAATAAAAAAGCCAATCGCACTAACCAAGCAGTATAAAGACGATCTAAAACATTATTTAGCGACTGATGAGGTAAAGCCCCTACTCGCCGGACCTGATGATTATTTAACCCTGGTAAAAAAATACACTAGCGCTAATAGCAAAGGTGTTGCCATTTTACTACCTGATTGGCAACAAGGCGCAACCAACCCCAAAGCCTTGAATTACTTACGTAATGCTTTACCGGCAGAAGGTTGGAGTACTATAGCGATACAGCCGAGTAATAAACCAGAAAATTACCCTTCAACAGCGATAACGGTTACAGAGCAGCAGGAAGAGAACCAATTAATACTCACTGCGTATAAAGAGAAGCTAGCGAGTATGTTGAATGCTGTGATGAATACAGCGAAAGAATACCCAGGTATAGTGTTAGTGATTTCTCAAGGAAATAACGCCGCCTTTTTGGTAGACTTATATAGTCAAGAAGGTAACCAACTGCCAAATGCACTCATTTTATTAAGTAGTTATAGATCCAGTAATCATGCTCTTATCAACAGTGCCAATGAGGACTTTGCCCGTCAATTAGCTTTTATTGAATTACCCGTGCTTGATCTATTCCTTAAACACGATAACCCGCTGGTATTAGCCAAAGCCGCGCAACGAAAATCCTTCGCTAAACAAGAAATGAAAGTCTATTATCGCCAACGCCAACTGAACAATAGCCTTACCGGTTATTACCCCAATAAAGAGTTATTGAGTCAGGTCAACAGCTGGCTTAAAGCTATCGGTTGGTAACCTATAATACCAATCTCATTAAATTATTGCTCTATTGTGCTGGTTAAAATACTCCAAGGCTACGTTACTCTCAATCCCAATAGCCAGCTATTACTCAATCGAGCGCCTTGCCCTGATTTATTTTCCCTATGCACAACAAGATCACAAACTTAATGAAACTGGTATAACAATTTTTTTAATAAAAATTTTCTTTTATTCAAATCACCCTATGGTTCAGTGTGATTTTCACCAAAATCAAATAAGCCCGATTTAAGCCCTTAAGCTCTGACGAATCCCCACAACTTTTTACAAAGTACGTGCTTATAATTTTAGCTTCTGTTTTTTGTTTCTTCAGCGTCGCGGTGGCGACAACACCCAGAAAAGAATGAGGACTACCGCGTTACGCCTAAGTTAAGCTCTCTGGACTCCCCACGCTACGAATAACAAAAAGGTCTGGATCCTTTTTGAATAGCTTTAGCTAACCTGCGAAGCAGGTGAGTATCATGGATGATACGAGTAAACCTAATCTTGCATTCAATCAAGTACTTCAAGGAGCCGCGTTGATGTACGTCAGGACGAACGTTATATCGCGGTGACAGGATGTCAAAGAGCGTGTACGCGTCTCGCTTGTTTACTCAGTAATGCGGAACAATAACTGGTCATTGCTTACATTAATATTTGTGGGGATTCGTCAGCCTTAGACTGGCGTCTCCTCATTACTTTTTCTGCTTAGTGATCAAATCATAAGCCGCTTGAATATCTTGGGTTTTTTGCTTAGCGCTTTCCATCATTTCTGGTGGTAAGCCCTTAGCCATTAATTTATCGGGGTGATGTTGTGACATTAACTTTTTATAAGCCTTTTTAATGGCTGGCATGGCAGTATGGTTATTTATGCCTAACATTTTATAGGCATTAGCTAACTGTTGACCACTCGCTGGTGCTTGCCCTGACTGACGATATCCTCCACCTTGTTGCTGAAAGTTAGCACCAGCGATAATCATTTCCAATAAGTTATCAAGCTCACGAGCTGAATACCCTAAAAATTGAGCTATGGTATGCAAAACAGAGCGTTCCGCATCATCTAACTCACCATCACTAAAGGCAACTTGAATTTGAATCTCTAAGAACATTAACAATAAATCGTGTCTGCGGCCCATCAAGCGTTTAAATTTTACTAGGCGTTCTTTAAGGGGAAAGCCTGATGACTTACCTTCACGAAAAGCATCTTGCGCTTGTTGACGTAATTCATTGCTTAGTCCCAACTTATCCATATATGCATTGGTAAAGGCTATTTCGTGGCTAGTCACCTGCCCTTTAGCTTTTGCGACATGGCCCATGACAGAAAAAGTGGTATAAAAGAAAGCAGCCTGTCTCGATACTTCGTCTTCTTTGCCACCTGATAAGCCGTTAAAATTAAAACCGCGACCGCGATCAAAAAAATGACCTAGCCAAAGGCCAAGTAAAGCACCAAACAAAGTTTTACTGAGCATAAAGCCAAACAGAAAACCTAAAATTTTACCCCAAATATGCATATTCCTGAGCGTTCCTCAAATAAATAACTCGTTAACAGCTGAACTATGACACAAGAATTGAGTCCAACTGAAAAAATTGCTATATCATAATGCAATTAGCCGTTAAAATACTTGATTCATCGCTAGAAAATCAATTAATAACAATTTTCACCTTTTTCCGGACAATAAATGCTTTTTTCCCGCTCATTGAGTTTTACCTTAGTTGCCTTAGTTACCTTGTTTGCTTGCTTGCCAAAAGCTGCCCAGGCGAACACAGAAAAAAAGACTCAAGCACCTGACAGCAAAGTAATGCTGTGCCCATTGCCAGTATTTGATGATATTGCTATTGGTATGGCTGAAGTGCTTGATGATAATATCCGTATTTCATCTTTACATGCCCGTATCGAAAAAGACCAGCTGGCTCAATTTAAAGGTTCGGTCATCTTAGTCGATAAAAATCAAAAAATCCTTGCCGATGAACTTGCTTTCAACCGTTTGAAGATGCAAATAGAGGCAGTAGGGAATATTCACTACCAAGGTAACCAAATTAACATTTTCGCCGAGACCTTAAGTGCCAGTAAGGTTGATCGCTCCACCACAATGACGTCGGCTTCATATCAACTTGATGGAAACCCTGGACGCGGTATAGCGGGTAGCATATCTATTGATGGTGAGGGAGTACTTCGCCTAATTAACTCAACATTCACCACTTGTTCACAAGAAGTACCTGACTGGCAAATAAAAGCCGCTGAAATTAATTTATCTGCCAGTGGTGACTTCGGTGAAGCCTATCACGCTCAATTTCGAGTGCTTGATGTCCCGGTTTTTTATGTGCCTTATTTTTCTTTCCCTATTTCGAAAAAACGCTTAAGTGGCTTTTTATATCCTGAGTTAAGTAGCTCTAGCAACTCAGGCGTAGAATTTTCCGCACCTTTTTATTGGAATATAGCCGAAAACTACGACGCCACGATTACGCCACGCTATATGTCTAAACGCGGTCTACAATTACAGACAGAATTCCGTTACCTGATGGACATGCAATCAGGTCAAATTGACATTGAATATTTAGACAATGACAACGAAATTAAAAGCAATGATGACCCTCGATATTTAGCACGTTTTCAACATGTCGGTACGTTTTCTGAAGACTTCCGAGTATATCTCGATTATACCACCATCAGTGATGATAATTACTTAGTCGATATTGGTAGTAAGCAATATAATTCAAATGATGCTTACCTTTATCAAACTGGGGAAGTAGCTTATTTTGGAGAGCAATGGCAGGCGACAGTACAAGTACAAGATTTTGAAGTATTGGGTAATCATGAGCCTAGCTATAAAACCTATCCACACTTCGAATTATCGGCTCAACAACCTTTAAACTTTATCTCTGGCCAATTTGAATTATATTCTGAAATGACTAACTTCCAGTCATCCGAAAAAGATCAAGTAAAAGCTAACCGCTACCATGTCGAAGCCGGGTTTATTTTCCCTATTGTTAGACCCGCTTGGTTCTTGAATTCTGAAGTAAAGGTAATGCATACTTATTACCAACAAGATAATATTGCCACGGGCAGTCCATTAGAAGAAACAGTGACAAGAACCTTACCTAAGGTGCGTATTCATGGTGGTATTAACTTTGATCGAGAAGTACTCGCTTTCGGAGAGAGCTATCGTCATACCTTAGAGCCGCAATTACAATACCTTTATGTGCCAGAAAAAGATCAATCCATGATAGGCTTGTATGACACCACAACGTTACAAGACGATTTTCACGGTATTTTTCGTGATACCAGTTATAGTGGCTTGGATAGGATAGCAGCAGCCAACCAATATACTTGGGGTATTACCAGTCGATTACTAGATGCTGAGAATCTCGAAATAATACGTGCTAGTATTGGTCGCATTCAGTATATAGGTGATCAAAATAGTGAACTTGCCAATGATGCCTTGTTATCAGATAATGGCATTTCTAACGATACCAACAATAAACAATCTTCGGTTGCCGCCGACTTGTTTTACCGGATTAATCACCAATGGCAACTGAGCGGGGATATTCAATATAACACTCTAGAAGACTTCACCAATAAAGGCCAAGTCAATCTTGATTATCAAATTGATAAATATAATTTAGTACAATTGAACCATCGCTATACCCGAAATGTCTCAGGTGATAGCCTAGAGCAAGCTTCCCTTTTAACCAGTTTTGCTATTAACAAAAACTGGGCCTTTGTCGGGCGTTTAACGCAAGATTTAAAGCAAAATAGAAGTGTTGAGTCATATGCCGGCTTTCAATATGAGAGCTGCTGTTGGGCAGTACGTATTGCCTACCATAGGCATATTAACTCTAACTTAGAGACAGATAACCTTGGATCAGAAGGTCGTGAAGAGTTTGACACTGGTATTAGCATCAAATTCATCATTAAAGGCTTAGATGGCAAGCAATCCGCCATAGGCACCCAAGAAATGTTTGATAAGAGTATATTTGGTTATAAACGCCCTTATTACTTACAAAATTAAGCGATAGAATTAACTTAAACAGTTCGCTACCTTTGCAAATTTAAAATACAAAACAAGAAATAAATAATGATAAATACAATTAAAGTAATACTGATAGCGTCAAGCCTTATCCTTACCGTCGTAACACCAACACAAGCCGAAGAAGTGTTGCTCGACCGAGTTGCAGCCATAGTTAATGGTGGCGTAGTACTTGAATCTGAAGTGACTGATTTACTTGCCAGTATTAAACAGCAAGCGAAAAACAATGACCAAAGTTTACCTTCTGATAAGGCCTTACGCATTCAAGTGATGGATAAACTGATAAATGACAGCCTCATGACTCAAATAGGTCAACGTATGGGTATTCAAATTAGTGATGCGCAACTTGACCAGACCATAAATAACATGGCTCAGCAAGATAAACTTACCCTAGCTCAATTTCGAGATAAGGTAATTAGTGAAGGCAGTAGTTATGAAAAGTACCGCGAGAATGTCCGTATAGAACTGATTACTGGAGAAGTAAGCCGTAATAGTGTTCAGCGCCGTATTTTTGTATCTCCACAAGAAATCAGTAACTTAATCACTGTCATGAAAGAGCAAACGACTAACAATGTAGAATATCATTTAGGTCATATTTTAATTGAGTTCCCTGCCAATGCTAGCCAGGAAGATTTAGCGGCAGCAAAAACTCGCGCCGATAGGGTGGTTAAGTTACTCAATGAAGGTTCTGATTTTACTAGAATAGCGATTACTTCATCAGGCGATGCCAATGCGTTAAAAGGCGGAGATCTAGGTTGGAAGAACATTAATGAAATGCCAACGCTTTTCTCTGAGTTAATTAACGACAAACCTAAAGACACCATTATAGGTCCGATCCGAACCGGCTTAGGGTTCAGTATTGTGAAAGTGTTAGATATTCGCGGCCGAAAAATCATTGAAGTAGAAGAAATAAAAGCACGCCACATCTTAATAGAGCCCTCAATTATTTTAAGTGATGCCAAAGCAAAAGACCTACTACAAGGTTTATTAAACCAAATTAATGCCGGTGAAGCGACTTTTGAAGAATTAGCGAAAGAGCATTCTGATGGGCCAACGTCGGTTCGTGGTGGTGATTTAGGCTGGTTTGACCCGACTACCTTTGATCCTGCCTTTCAAAATGCATTAGCAACGATGGATAAAGGCGAATACCATAAGCCATTCCGCTCATCTTTTGGTTGGCATATTATTCAACTAGAAGATCGACGTATGGTCGATACAACCTCACAGATGAATTCAAATCGCGCTCATCAAATCCTCTTCAACCGAAAATATGGTATGGAAAGTACCCGTTGGTTAAAAGAAACCCGTGATGAAGCTTACATCGAAATTTTCGAACTGGAAGAAAAGTAATGATCCAACGCATTGCCATAACACCAGGTGAGCCTGCAGGCATTGGTCCTGATTTAATTATCACTATTGCTCAACAAGATTGGCCGGTAGAAATGGTAGTGCTTGCTTCAAAAAGCCTATTACTAGAGCGTGCTGAAGTACTTTCTTTATCACTAACGTTAATCGATTATGATGAGCAGTCTCCGGCAAAGCCACAAAAAGCTGGTACATTAACGATTCTTAATGTTGAACTTAACCAACCTTGCATTCCTGGTACATTAAACACTGCCAATGGTGCCTATGTAGTAGAAACCCTAACAATTGCCAGTGAAAGAAATATCTCTGGTGAATTTGATGCCATAGTTACTGGCCCTGTCCATAAAGGCTTAATAAATAAAGCAGGTATTGCTTTTAGTGGTCATACTGAATTTTTCGCTAATCAAGCCAATTGTACTGATGTAGTCATGATGCTTGCAACTAAAGGCTTAAGGGTGGCATTAGTAACCACTCACATCCCTTTAGCCTATGTATCTAAAGCAATAACCTTTGAGCGTTTGCAAAAAGTGACTCGTATATTGAATCGCGACTTACAAGATAAATTCGCTATCAAAGCGCCACGAATTTATGCCTGTGGTATCAATCCTCATGCGGGTGAAGACGGTCATTTAGGTCGTGAAGAAATTGAAATAATGGAGCCAGCCTTCGCCGCACTGCGCGCTGAAGGCATAGACATTATTGGCCCTTTACCGGCCGATACTATTTTTCAAGAAAAATATCTTAATGATGCCGACGCCATTTTAACCATGTACCACGACCAAGGCTTACCTGTGCTAAAATATAAAGGCTTTGGCTCTTCAGTAAATATAACTTTAGGACTACCCTTTATCCGTACTTCTGTAGACCATGGAACCGCTTTAGATCTCGCCGGCACTGGCACTGCTGATTCAGGTAGTTTTATTGAAGCGATGAACAACGCCATTCACTTAGCAAGCAACAAATAGTTTAACCAAGATAGAGTTATGAACGATAAAAAACATTTAGGTCACCAAGCCAAGAAGCGCTTTGGACAAAACTTTCTCCATAATGAAGCTGTCATCAGCGACATTGTCGATGCAATCAACCCTGAGCCAGGGGAAAACCTGGTAGAA
This sequence comes from Colwellia piezophila ATCC BAA-637, assembly GCF_000378625.1. Classification (GTDB taxonomy): domain Bacteria; phylum Pseudomonadota; class Gammaproteobacteria; order Enterobacterales; family Alteromonadaceae; genus Colwellia; species Colwellia piezophila. The sequence continues at coordinate 241,769 of NZ_KB905163.1, forward strand.
ATAGGCCCTGGTTTAGGTGCATTAACCGAACCGGTCATCGAACGCGCAGGTAAAATATCAGTCGTTGAATTAGATAGAGATCTAGCACATAGACTTCGTCATCATCCTTTTATAGCCGACGACTTAACTATCTATGAAACCGATGCGTTAAAATTTGATTTTGCACAATTGTCGAGTGAAGAAAAGCCATTACGTATTTTTGGTAACTTACCCTACAACATCTCTACCCCGCTGATTTTTCATCTGCTAACTTTTAAAGACAAAGTGAAAGATATGCACTTTATGCTTCAAAAAGAAGTAGTTCAACGTATGGCTGCGAGCCCTGATTGTAAAGCTTATGGTCGTTTATCGATAATGACTCAGTATCAATGCCAAGTATTTCCGGTGATGGAAATTGGCCCCGAGGCCTTTAAACCGGCACCGAAAGTTGACTCTGCCATTGTGCGTTTAATCCCCCATGCACATATTGAAAACCCGGTTAAAGATATCAAGGCCTTAAATACTATTTGTTTAGCAGCCTTTAATCAGCGTAGAAAAACTATTCGCAATAGCTTTAAGAAACTCATTAGCGTAGCGCAATTAGCTGAGTTAAATATTGATGCTAATTTACGTCCAGAAAACTTAACGCTTGATGACTTCAAAAAACTTGCCGATTTTATTGTCGATAACCCACCGGAAGTTGCGCCAGTTAAAGGCAAAAGACACATGGCGAGCAAAGGCAATAACAGCGCCACAGAGGAAATGCCACCCGAGGTAAAATAAATTTATGGCGATTTATCTGGTCGGCGATGTACAAGGTTGCTTTAACGAATTAATTGCTTTACTCGAGCAAGTTAATTTTGACAAAAAAAAAGATGTGCTCTACCTTGCCGGTGATCTAGTCGCCCGAGGGCCTGACTCACTTGCCACCTTGCGATTGGTTAAATCGCTTGGTGACAGTGCCAAAGTTGTTTTAGGTAACCACGACCTTCACTTATTAGCGGTTCACGCTGGTATAAAAAAAGCAAAAAATTCAGATAAATTAGCTGAATTACTCGCTGCCCATGACGTTGACGAATTGATGGATTGGCTAGCAAAGCAGCCCTTACTGCAAAAATTCCCCCTGCTCCCTTCAGATGTGCCCTCAAATCACTTAGCTAGGGGCAGTAATGAGTTTGTTTATATGAGTCATGCTGGTATTTCGCCGCAATGGCAGATAACAGATGCTCAAACTCAAGCAGAATTTGTCCAAAGTAAACTAGCCAGTAATGACCGAAAGCGTTGGCTAACTCTTATGTATGGTGAGCAGCCTAATAATTGGCAGCAGGCTGAAAGTGATGTAGATAAGTTTCGCTATAGTATTAATGCATTCACTCGCATGCGTTACTGTTTTAGTGATGGCTCACTGGAATTTAATCAAAAAGAAGCGCCGGATAAAAATACACTCACCAACATTTACCCTTGGTATCAATTGTCTCAAACCATTAATCACACGCCCTGGATTTTTGGTCATTGGGCTTCATTAATGGGGCAATGCTCCCACGCAAATATATACCCACTAGATACCGGTTGTGTTTGGGGAAATCAGTTAACCATGCTTCGATGGCATGATAAAAAATACTTCATACAAGCGGCTATAACCTAAAGTAGGCTCTTTTTTTTCCAAAAGAGCCTAATTTTGCTAAAATAGCCTAAGAGGGAGCTAGCTATCTCCCAAGATGTCATTGTCAGGATATATCGAAAATAAAATTAAATATTTCCTATATATCGCCGATACAAGCTAAGCTTGATAAATATCAAAATAAATTAACGTATTAACTAGGCAAGTAGCCTAAATTAGGTGGATTCTATGAATTTAACTGTAAAAATAAAGATCATTGGCGGTTTCTTCATTATGTTTGTTTTGCTCACTATAATTAGTGGCATATCTTTACTTAATTTAAATACCGTTAGCGAGTCAACTCAGCAACAAAATACCCTGGCAATTCCTACGTTAAAAGCCAGTAATAAGCTTGCGCTAGAGCTAAGTCAAATGACTAACCTAACGTTAAAAGGTTACTATCAAGTTGATCTATCGCAACTCGCCAAAGAACTAAGTCACTATAACAAGATAAATGTACTGTTTAGCAGCGAATTAGAAGAATTAAAACAAAATGTTGCTGGGCAAGCTGACTTATTCAACAACCTTAATCAAGTAGACCAACGTTATGCTAGTTTCCACAAAGCAGGCATCGATTTGTTTGATAGCCGTAAAATGAGTATCCAGCAACAGCGACTCTTGACCGACAAAGTAGATATTTTAGAAGAAAAAGCTGATGATACTGTGATGCTTCTTTTAGACTTGGCTGACCATGAACTTGCCGATACTCAATTGCAACAAGCGATCAGTTTAAGTGAGTATTTGGAAAATCAGTTCAACTCAGTTGTCTCTTCTTCATTTGAATATCGTGATATCCTCGATAAAAGTACCGCCCAACTAATTGAGGGTGAAATTTCGCGTAGCATGAGTGAAGCTGCTAAGTCTGTTGATAATATAATTGTAGAACTAAATATCCATGGGCTAAACAATTTATCACAAGAAGTTGCTGTAGCATTTAATGAAATTCAGACACTACTATCCCAACGAAACGGTATTTTCGCTCATAAATCAGCTCAATTAGCCGCTAATAAAAAAGCCACAACAATGCTAAGACAAGAAGAGCAAGCAGCTAAACAAGTTAATAGCGTGTTAGAAAAGCAAATTGAACTTGCCAATAAAACCTCCGTCGATGCAAGTCAATTAGTAACAGACTCAGTAAACCGAGGAAACACCCAGACCATCATTATTATGCTCATTTCTATTGTAGTAGCCCTAGTTATTGCTAGAGCAACCCTTGTTGGTATTACGCGCCCGCTAGCACGAGTGAACCAAATGCTCAATATAGTTGCCTCTGGTGACCTGTCAATGAAGCTTGATGAAAGCGGTAAAGATGAATTTGCTGAACTTTCTAAAAACTGTAATTTATTAATTGATAGCTTACGTACCTTAATTGAAAGCATTGTTAATCGCTCAGCCCAACTTGCTGCGGCCGCAGAGCAAACCTCGGCGGTGACTGCACAAAGCACCACGGCCATTGAAGAACAGCGTAATCAATTGGAACAAGCCGCTTCAGCAACCACTGAAATGAGCAGTACTTCACAAAGCGTCCTTGCCAGTGCTAACGATGCTTTAGGCGAAATAAAACATGCTGATGAGGAAGCGGAACGGGTTAAAGTAATCTCAGCTAGGAACCGTCAAACTATCGAATTACTTGCCCAAGAAGTTGACTCAGCTTCACAAGTGATTAATCAACTACAACAAGACAGTGCCTCTATTGGCGGCATATTAGATGTGATACGGGGTATCGCCGAACAAACAAACCTACTGGCACTAAATGCCGCAATTGAAGCAGCACGCGCAGGTGAACAAGGCCGAGGTTTTGCCGTTGTTGCTGATGAAGTTCGTACCCTTGCCAGTCGAACACAAGAATCTACTTCAGAAATTCAAACCATGATAGAAGCATTGCAATCAGGTGCAGGCAAAGCCGTAACGGTGATGGATGCAGGTAAAGCTAAAGCCGGTGAGTGTGTTAAACAAAGTGAAGAAGCAGATCAAGCACTAGAAGTTATTACTCAAGCCGTACACGAGGCTTTCGACCGAAGTTCACAGATAGCAACCGCAGCCGAAGAGCAGAGCGTTGTTGCGCATGAAATAAGCGAAAATCTTGAATCGATTGTAACCATTGCCGAACAAACAACGGCTGGCTCAAAACAAACGGCGGCCTCAAGTAGTGAAGTTGCTCGTTTAGCAGAAGAGCTGCAACAATCAGTACAAGAGTTTAAATTATAACGAATAAATTAGGCTGCAAGCGTTAGGTTCTATTTAATCTTGCAGTTTAATGCACACTTAGGCTTGACATAAATATTACTCGCTATATAATGCACCCAGCTTGAAGTTAGTTTTATTTTTTTGTACACCATTTCGATGTTATCTCATGCTTACCTTAGATAAGATATCTGTAACACGTCCTGATTTATAAGTAATAGCAACTCTTTTTAGCAAGCCCGTTGTCAATGATGTTTTAATACAAAATTGTCAGCACAATTACTCTTAAATATTTATAGGATACACTTATGTCTACTACTACTGGTACAGTAAAATGGTTTAACGAAGCTAAAGGTTTTGGTTTTATCGAGCAAGAAAACGGCCCAGACGTTTTTGCTCACTTCAACGCTATCGTTGGTGACGGTTTTAAAACTCTTGCTGAAGGTCAAAAAGTTGAATTTACAGTTACTGACGGTCAGAAAGGCCCTCAAGCTGAAAACATCGTTGCTCTTTAATTAGCAAAGTATAGGTTAGCTAATAGCTAACTTATAGATGTTTGAAGAAGGACATACCTGCAAAGGATGTCCTTTTTTATTGTCTTAAAAAGCTCTTTTTGACAACCCTTGCTCGGGCTCTCATCCTTGTGCTATGCGACCGTCATCATATATAGGTTACATAAGCGTAGATGAGGTTATCTCTCACATAATTCCTTTCCACTACGCCCTAAAATGAGTAACTACCTGAACTCTGGATAAGCAACACTTACTCAATATTCCCCTTTATCCTATTCTCAGCGTTAAAACGTCGATAAATAACCCGTTATTCATAATCTAAGTTGTTGTTTTTATTTAAACATCAAGTATTCATTATCCAAAGTTCAGGTTAACTGCATGTCAGTACGAGGAAAAGACATAAAAAAAGGCTAGCACCTTAATAGGAACTAGCCTTCGTTGATAACAAGTGATTATTTATTCACTTCTTATCGCAAATACTTAATCTACTTAATCTACTTTAATACGGGTGATATCAGCGCCTAAAGCTTGCAGCTTACCTTCAATACATAAGTAGCCACGGTCAATATGATAGATACGATCAACTTGCGTAGGTGTTTTCGCCACTAAACCGGCAATCACTAAACTTGCCGATGCACGTAAATCGGTTGCCATCACTTGTGCGCCGTTAAGGCTAGCAACTCCCTTCACTATCGCAGTATTTCCTTCTAAAGTGATATCAGCGCCCATACGTTGTAATTCAGGCACATGCATAAAGCGGTTTTCGAAAATAGTTTCAATAACCGTTGCTGTGCCTTCAGCTAAAACGTTCATAGTCATAAACTGGGCTTGCATATCAGTTGGGAAGGCTGGGTGCGGTGCCGTTTTTACATTTACAGCTTTTGCAGGGCCGGTCATTTCAAGCTCAATCCAATCATCACCTGTGGTAATAATTGCACCTGCTTCTTTTAACTTGCTTATCACCATTTCCAACGAACTTGGATCGGTATTTAAACACTTAATGTGCCCTTGCGTTACTGCAGCTGCCACTAAGAAAGTACCCGTTTCAATGCGATCAGGCATAACCGTATATTCTTTACCACGGAGCTCACTAACACCCTCAATGGTTAAAGTGTTAGTGCCAGCACCACTAATTTTAGCACCCATACTAGTTAAACAATTGGCGAGATCAACAATTTCGGGCTCACGCGCAGCATTTTCGATAACCGTAATACCCTCAGCTAATGCCGCAGCCATCATGAGATTTTCAGTACCGGTAACACTAACAGTATCCATGAAGATAGTGGCGCCAGACAAACGGCCTTGATTTTTAGCAACAATATAACCGTCTTCAACAGTAATATCAGCCCCCATCAATTTCAAGCCTTGAATATGTAAATTAACCGGTCTTGCGCCGATAGCACAACCACCAGGTAAAGATACTTCAGCATGCCCCATTCGAGCCAATAATGGACCTAAGACTAGGATTGAAGCGCGCATAGTTTTTACTAAATCATAAGGTGCACGACAAGTATCAATATGGCTAGCATCGATCATTAATTTGTCTTCACCAAGCCATTCTGTTTTAGCGCCTAATTGACCTAATAATTTAACTGTTGTTAAAATATCATTAAGTTTCGGTACATTACTAAAAACAATAGCTGTTTTAGATAATAGTGCTGACATCAAAATAGGAAGAGCAGCGTTTTTTGCTCCAGAGATCACGACATCGCCGCGTAGTGGTTTACCACCAATAACTTTAAATGCGTCCAAAATAACTACTACTTATTTAAAAATGATTAAAAAATATCGAATCAGTATACACAAAAATGCCTAGCAATAAAAAACTAGGCATTAAAAAAACATTTTAGTAACAACTTTACTGTTAATTAAACAGTTTATCGCGCTTCCACTGTGCTTTACTAAATGTTTTGACTGTCACTGCGTGAATTGTACCGTCTTTTATAATTTCAGCTAATGGCTTAAGAACCGCTTGTTGACGCTTAACACGGCTTAAGTCATCAAACATATCGCTAACTGCATTAATACGGCATTGAGAGCCATCAAATGTTACATGAACTTCATCAAGTTCAAGGGCCTCGTTTATTAATTTACTTACTAATTGTTCAATCTCACCAACTTCCAAGGGAGTCTCCTTTGTTCGTTATTGATACCCAAGCCACTTGAAGATGCATGTTTCACGCGGTTTGGGTATATATGGTTACTAATCACAGTTTACGGGTAATAAGCCATCTACACCACTTAAAGCAATTAGTTTAGTTAATTTCTCAGGGATATTGCTAAAACTTAACTGACAAGAGCTTTTCATTGCTTGCTCTAACAGGTAGAACAACCAAGCTAGACCAGCGGTATCTATCTTACTTACATGTCTTAAGTCAACATTAACAGCTCTATGGTCGAACCACTTAATATATTCATTATTTTTTATTTGTGCCACGCTATGACGACTTAACTCACCTGAAATGGCAAGAGTACCGTGATTTAGGACTATATTCGCTTTACTCACTATTTATCCTTATCAATCTTAACGACAGAGCCTTTACCCTTTACGGCTCTGTTTTTAATGACGATATCCCTAGTGCTCTTTATTTTTAAGAGCTCGGTAACATAAGGTAAGCCCTTTTGTCTAATAATACTACTTAGCTCTGCTTGTTTTGCATCAAGTAAACTAACACCTTCAGCCACCAGATCAAATGCTTGCCATTGTTGAGTTTTTTTATTTAATCTCACTTTAAAAGAAACATCAATGTCATCTCTGCCAGACATGATAATTTTAGTACGAACCGCCACGATCCTTTTATCGGCAAAGGATTTTTCAGGAGCAAACTCTACAGGTTGGTTTTCATAAAGGGTAAAGACTTGCGCATAAGAAGTTATTAAATACTCACGAAAAACAGGCACAAACTCACTACGTTCTTCCGCGGTGGTGTTTTTTAAGTGTTTGCCAATGACTTTAAACGCTGAGTACCTATGATTGATATAAGGCATAAGTTCTTCACGCACTATATCTTTCAATAAATTAGGGTTTTCTTGAATTGCCTGCTGCTCACTAGAAAATCGTTTAAAGGTTTTTTCTGCCGCACTTTTCACCATTTTATAGGGGTTGCTTTGATCTATAGTTTTTTGCTTAACTTCTGTTGTTGAGCTGGTATTGTTAACAACATTACTTGCCACAGTCATTTGGCTAAAAGAGAGTGTCGATAAAAGACAACTAATGATGACAACTAAAATAGTACCTTGGCGTTTTCCGGTAAAGTGTGAAAATAAACTTATCTTACTATTCATCATCACTTCCTTGACTGAATAAAAACTGACCAATTAATTCTTCCAAGACAAGTGCTGGTTTAGTATCTTCAATAAAATCGCCTGGCTGCAACATATCAACCGATTCATCGATAAAACCTGGTTGCACACCTAAATATTGTTCACCCAATAAGCCTGCCGTTAAAATAGCTACCGAAGTTGCGTCAGAAAACTGGTCATACTGGATATAAATGTCCAGGGTAACTACCGGTGTGTAATCTTCTGTATCTAGGGATATATCGCTAACGCGACCCACAACAACACCACCAATTTTTATCGGTGAACGAACTTTTAAGCCACCAATATTATCAAATTTAGCAAAAAGCTGATAACTCTCTCCACCACCGCCGATACCAGAATTTGCCACTTTCAGCGACAACATTAATAATGCTGCAATACCTAATGCAACGAATAAACCTACCAATAACTCTATTTTCTTAGACACCATGTCTTCCACCAACGCCTTGTAATAAAAAATTCAACAAAAATTAAACGAGAATAATAATTAACGTAATTACTTTACGAACATTAATGCCGTTAAAATGAAATCTAAACATAAAACTAATAAGGATGATTGTACCACAGTTGAGGTCGTCGCCCGGCTTATACCCTCTGACGTTGGCTCACAATCATAGCCTTTATATACCGCTATCCACATAACGATAAAAGCAAAAACAATACTTTTAATAATGCCATTTAAAATATCTTTTTCAAAATCAACTTGGTCTTGCATCACTGACCAAAAAGTACCTCCGTCAACGCCAAGCCAACCAACACCGACAACATGAGCGCCAAGTATGCCAACCATAGAGAAAATTGCCGCCAATAGCGGTAAGCTTATAAACCCCGCCCAAAAGCGTGGCGCTATAACGCGTCTTAAGGGATCAATCGCCATCATCTCTAAACTTGATAACTGCTCTGTGGCTTTCATCAAGCCTATTTCAGCCGTTAAGGCAGAGCCTGCTCGCCCTGCAAATAACAAAGCAGCAACGACAGGGCCAAGTTCGCGTAATAAAGATAGAGCTACCATAGGGCCTAAGCTAGCTTCAGCACCATAGCCTACCAAAATGGTATAACCTTGTAAGGCTAATACCATGCCAATAAATGTGCCTGACACTATGGTTATTAATAAAGATAGTACACCGACACTATACAACTGCTGCATTAACAGCGGTGTACCTTTACGGAAATTAGGCACATGCAATAATGCCGATAATAATAATATAACCGCACGCCCCAACCCACTTATCATATCAAGGGTTTGCTTACCCAAAAACTGTAACTGCTGCACTACTTTATGCCTCGTATATTATTATATCGAAAGTTATTACATCGAAAATGATTGCATTGAAAAAAATTCATTTAGTTTACTCTTCCCTAATATTGTTTGACGAGTTCATCACGATAAGCAGGTGCATCATAATGGAAAGGTACTGGACCATCGGCATCGCCTCGTACAAACTGCTGCACCAAAGGAGACGTGTCTTGGCGAATCTGCTCAGGCGTACCATGTCCTATCACTTTCTTTCCGGCGACAATATAAATATAATCTGCGATGCTCATTACTTCAGGGACATCATGAGAGACCACAACAGAAGTTAAACCAAGTGCATCACTTAAGGAACGGATTAAGCGAACAATAACACCCATCGAAATAGGATCTTGACCTGCAAAAGGTTCATCATACAAAATCAACTCAGGATCTAAAGCGATTGCTCGTGCCAATGCGACGCGGCGCGCCATGCCACCAGAGAGTTCATTCGGTTGCAAGTGCCTGGCACCACGAAGGCCAACGGCTTCAAGTTTCATCAGGACAATCTTCTCAATGATGGCTTCAGATAGCTGAGTGTGCTCTCTTATTGGGAAAGCAATATTATCAAAAACACTCATATCGGTGAATAACGCGCCACTTTGAAAAAGCATACTCATATGCTTACGAGCAGCATATAAGTCAGTACGAGAGAGTTTCGGGATATTTTTACCATCAAAAAATATATTACCACTTTCAGGTCTTATTTGACCGCCAATTAAACGCAGCAAGGTTGTTTTACCTATGCCGCTTGGCCCCATAATAGCGGTAACTTTCCCTTGAGGGATAGACAAGCTGATATCGTCAAATATGACACGTTCACCTCGTTTAAAGGTTAGGTTTTCAATTTCAACCAAATTTACTGTCGGTGTGGAGTTTGTCATCGTTCAACGTCACTGTTTCTTTTAATTGCTTAATTAGCAATGTAAATTCTTTAATAACTATGGATTTTACCTGAGCAACAATAATTCTTCATTAGAAATAAAGGAATTTCGAGGTAAAAATTGTAAGAAACTGATTGAATCCGCTTAAAACTAAAGCAAAACAATATTATTTTCGAATTGTTGACATTAATACTTCTTTTTTCCCTTACAACGAGCGACAATTTACTCTTAACTTTGGAGTCATTAATGCTAGAACAAATTTTTATATTACTCATTGCCCTGATTGCTTTAGTTTGGAGTGCTGATAAATTCGTCTTTGGCGCTTCATCGTTAGCGAGAAATCTAGGCATTTCCCCCATGATTATTGGTTTAACCATTGTTGCCATGGGCTCTTCCGCACCAGAGATGATGGTAGCGGCAACAGCATCAATGCAAGGTAACCCAGATACCGCCATTGGTAATGCTATTGGTTCAAATATAACCAATATTGCTATGGTACTTGGTCTTACGGCTTTGCTCCAACCGTTAACAGTTTCGTCACAAACAATAAAACGTGAAATCCCACTTATTTTAGCTGTCACGGCCTTAGGTTATTGGCTACTGATTGATAATAATTTAAGCTTCATTGACGGCATAATTTTAATGTCAGGCTTTGCCATTTATATCATTGCCTTACTTGTTATCACGTTAAAGCAAACCCAAGGAAAACCGAGTGATGACCCGTTAATTATCGAGGCAGAGCAGGACGTTGCTCCCGCGGTAAGTATGAAGTTATCCTTGCTTTGGTTAGGCGTTGGTATCATTTTATTACCATTGAGTGCGAGCTTTTTGGTTGATTCCTCGGTATTTATTGCTAAAGAATTCGGTATTAGTGACTTAGTTATTGGCCTCACTATTATTGCCATAGGTACTAGCTTGCCAGAGCTCGCCGCAAGTATCATGAGTATTATTAAAAAAGAAGATGATTTAGCGTTAGGTAATATCATTGGCTCAAATATCTTTAATATTTTAGCGGTATTACCTATTGCCGGTCTAATTACACCGGGTGATATTGATCCCTCGGCTGCCAGTAGAGATGCGCCTTACATGTTAGGGGTGACTTTACTGTTATTCATTTTATGTTTTAGTCGCCGCTTTGGTGCCTTTAGAATTACTCGTGCAAAAGGTGCCTTATTACTGTTAAGCTTTATCGCTTATCAAGTATTACTTTTTAGTCAATTGTCATAATAAAAGCTGATATAAATCAATCATTATGAAAAATTTTAAACAATTAGCCAAGAATGTCATTAAAATTGAGCAACAAGCCATTGCTGAATTAGAGCAATTTATTGATGATAACTTTGAACTAGCCTGTCAACTGATGTTTCATTGTAAAGGTCGTGTGATCGTAATTGGTATGGGTAAGTCTGGCCATATTGGCGGTAAAATCGCAGCGACACTTGCCAGTACAGGTACACCGTCATTTTTTGTTCACCCAGGCGAGGCCAGTCATGGCGATTTAGGTATGGTCACCAGTAGTGATGTGGTGTTAACCATCTCTAATTCAGGTGAAACTAGCGAAGTACTAGCTATCATCCCGGTTATTAAGCGCATTGGCGCTAAATTAATTTCAATGACAGGTAATACTGATTCAACCTTAGCTAAATTAGCCGACACCCATATATGCATTAAGGTTTCGGCTGAAGCTTGTCCGCTCGGTTTAGCGCCAACATCAAGTACTACGGCTGCTTTAGTGATGGGGGATGCATTAGCCGTCGCTTTGCTAAATGCCCGTGGTTTTACTGCTGACGATTTTGCTTTATCTCACCCGGGAGGCAGTTTAGGAAAGCGCCTATTCCTTCGCCTAAACGATATTATGCATCAAGGAGAACGACTGCCCGTAGTAACTGAACACGCACTTATCAAAGATGCCTTAGTTGAAATGTCCTTAAAAGGCTTAGGCATGACGGCGGTAGTTAACGAACAACAGCAACTTGTCGGCTTATTTACCGATGGTGACCTACGCAGAGTATTAGATAATAGAATTGATATTCACAGCGATAATATCAGTACCGTAATGACCCACAATCCAAGCGTCGCGCATCGTGATATGCTCGCAGCACAGGCCATAAAAATTATGGAAGATAAAAAGATCAACGGTCTTATTATTGTCGATAACAACAATGTTCCTGTAGGGGCGATGAATATGCATGATCTCTTAAGCTCAGGAGTACTTTAATGAATACTTTATACGGCGAAGTGCAAAACCAAGTTTTAGCTAAAGCTAAGCAAATAAAATTACTGGTATGTGATGTTGATGGTGTTTTTTCTGATGGCCGAATTTATTTAGGCAATAACGGCGAAGAACTCAAAGCCTTTCATACTAAAGATGGTTTTGGCATAAAAGCACTCGGGGCTAGCGGTGTTGCTGTCGCTATTATTACCGGCAGAAACTCTGCCATTGTCGCCAACCGTATGAAAGCGTTAAATGTAGCGCATATTATCCAAGGGCAAGAAAATAAGTTACCCGCACTGGTTGAATTAACTCAACAACTCAGCATTGACCTTAAAGAAGTCGCTTATATCGGTGATGATGTACCCGATTTACCCTGCATAGAAGCTGTCGGCCTTGGCATCAGCGTATCCGATGGCCATCCGTTGGTACTTAACGCGGCCAATTATACCACTTTCACTCGTGGCGGTTTCGGTGCGGTTCGTGAAACTTGTGATTTAATTATGCAAAGCCAAGGTAACTTAGACAGTGCCACAGGTGCAAGTGTATGAATCGATTAAATAGCCTAGCGCTATTTGTCTTGCTGTTAAGTGCGTTAGTATATGGCATCATGGAGTGGCGTAATTCTTCGATTGAAGAAGACACCTTGATTGTTGATGAGCAGAGACCTGACTTTATTGCCGAGCAATTACGCAGTAAAATTTACAGTGACGTAGGGCTACTATCACATACTATTGAAGCCGAGCGCATGGAGCACTATGCAGATTTAGAAGTCAGTTTCTTTGAGTTACCCAATTACACCTTGTATCCGAAAAAAGAAGGTAAGCCTTGGGAAATCAGTGCTCAAGAAGCAACACTTTATAAAGATAATCGTGTTGAGCTAAAGCATAATGTCCGTATAAGAGCCACTGAAATTGACAGTTTAATAAAAGAAATTCATTGCAAAACGATCGCACTAGATTTAAAAACTAATATCATTAGTTCCGAGCAAGCCGTGGTGGTGATAGGTAAAGACTTCACTATGTACGGCTCTGGATTAATAATCGATTTAAACACTAAACAGATGACCCTAACCCAGCATGAACGCACTATTTATAAACACCAAGATGAAAGCTAATATAACAAAGAGTACTTTTAGAGTACTTGCATTGACTTGTAGCCTTATTCTTTTAAGCCCTGCGCAAGCTGCTAATAAAGATTTAGAACAAGAAATCACCATCAAATCACAAAGACAAGCTGCCGATCTTAAAAATAAAATCGCTAGTTATTTAGGTAATGTCAGTATTCGTCAAGGCTCTATCTCTATTACTGCCGACATTGTTAAAGTATTCAGCCTTATTGATAAAAAAACGGGTATCAAAAGCGATACTTATCTAGCTAAAGGTAAACCGGCTATTTTTCAACAAATGCTCGACGATGGCAGCCTTATCAGCTTACAAGCCGATGAAATAACCTATAACCCAAATTCAAACAATATCACCATTTCGGGTAACGCATTGGTGAAACAAGCAGGCAGTGAAGTCAGTGGTGATATCATTACTTATAACACCTTAACTGAACAGCTCGAAGCACAAAGCGCTGATAACCGACCGGTTACTACCGTGCTGCAACCAACAATATTAAAAAATCAAAAAGAGACGCACGAAAAGTCTAAAGAAAAAAAGCCTACCGAAGCCAATAGCAAAACAACAATAAAAAAAGATGGTGACAACAGTGACCTCTAATACACCAAGCGCAGCCAAGGTTAATACCCTTATTGCCGATAGTTTGTCAAAATCTTATAAAAACAGACAGGTTGTGAAAAATGTTAGCTTACAAGTCAATGCGGGCCAAATCGTTGGTTTATTAGGCCCAAATGGCGCCGGTAAAACCACCTCTTTTTATATGATCGTCGGCTTAGTCCCCAATGATAACGGCTCTATCAAATTAAACGGGGAAGACCTAACCCTTGCTCCTATGCACGAAAGAGCTCGAAGAGGAATAGGCTACTTACCTCAAGAAGCCTCTATCTTTAGGAAACTTACTGTTTCTGACAATATCATGGCGATATTACAAACACGAAAAGAGCTAACTGAAGCACAACGCGTAGAGAAGCTTGAGCACTTATTAGAAGAGTTTCATATTTGTCATATTAAAGACAATACCGGCATGAGCTTATCGGGCGGTGAGAGACGGCGGGTAGAGATTGCTCGAGCCTTAGCAGCAGATCCGCAGTTTATTTTACTTGATGAACCTTTTGCTGGTGTTGACCCTATTTCAGTTGGCGATATCAAAAAAATCATCTTACAGTTAAAACAACGAGGCATTGGTATATTGATCACGGATCATAATGTCAGAGAAACACTAGACGTTTGCGAGCACGCCTATATTGTCAGCCATGGTGAAATAATTGCCCAAGGTACTGCTGAGGAAATACTTGCTAATCAAAAAGTCAGAGATGTATACCTAGGTGAACAATTCACGCTATAGTTACTGTATAAGTTAAGCGATAACTTAAAAATATTAACCAGACCAATTTGATAAAAGTAGCTATTCAATGCTAAAAGTAGCTGCTTAGAATAATAAATAGGAAATTATATAACCTAGATGCGCCCTACATTACAGCTCCGTATTGGACAACAATTAACCATGACCCCGCAGTTGCAACAAGCGATTAAGCTACTGCAATTGTCGACGTTAGAGTTACAACAAGAAATTCAAGAAATTTTAGAGAGCAACCCATTACTTGAGCTTGATGAAAAGTCTCAAAATGATAGTGATAGTGATAGTGATAAAAATAATCTCGAAGAAGCTTTCTCCACCAATACTAATGATAAAACTGACGAGCAACCGACGTCCGACGGCAGTGAAGAGCAACAGGCAAGTATAGACGAAATCAGTACCGCTGAAGCTATGGCGAAAAGTGAGATCCCCGAAGAACTTAATATCGATACCACGTGGGAAGAGAGTTACAGTGCAGGAGTATCCAATACGGGTGCGGTAAGCAGCCCCGCTGATGATTTCACTTATCAAGGTGAAACCCGTGATTCAATCCAAGATCATTTATTATGGCAAATGGAATTAACCCCCTTCACTGATACCGATAAAACCATCGCGATTGCCATTATCGAAGCGGTTAATACTGCGGGTTATTTAACCGTATCCCCTGAAGATATCCTTGAAAGTGTTGGTACTGACAATCTAGAGCTTGATGAAGTAGAAGCCGTACTGAAACGTATTAATATGTTCGACCCTATTGGTATCGCCGCCCGCTCAATTCCCGATTGTTTACTTATTCAATTAAACCAATTTAGCGCTGATACGCCTTATCTAAAAGAAAGTAAATTAATTATCCGTGAGCATATTGATTTACTGGGTAATCGAGATTACCGCCAATTAATGCGTAAGACTAAGCTAAAAGAAGATCAATTGCGTGAAGTCATGCGTTTAATCCAAAGCTTAAACCCGCGCCCTGGTGATGCGGTTATTAAAGGGGATGATCAATACGTTATACCTGATGTCACCGTTGAAAAGAAAAATGGTCGATGGATAGTTGAACTGAACTCAGACACAGCACCAAAACTTTCGATAAACAAGCAATATGCGGCGATGTCGAAAACAATGAAATCATCAACCAATGATGGCCAATTTATTAGATCAAACCTACAAGAAGCTAAATGGTTTATCAAAAGTTTAGAGTCACGTAATGACACCCTACTTAAAGTTTCAAACTGCATAGTACAACGTCAGCAAGGCTTTTTAGAGCATGGCGCAGAAGCTATGCGCCCTATGGTGTTAAATGATATAGCTGAGGCTGTTGATATGCATGAGTCCACGATATCTCGTGTCACCACTCAAAAATATATGCATACACCAAGAGGTATCTTTGAGCTAAAATATTTCTTCTCTAGCCATGTCAGTACAGAAAATGGTGGCGAGTGCTCATCGACAGCAATTCGTTCTTTAATTAAAAAATTCATTTTAGCGGAAAATCCTGCGAAGCCGTTAAGTGATAGTAAAATGGCTGATTTATTAGCCGAGCAGGGAATAAAAGTGGCGCGACGCACAATTGCTAAATACCGGGAATCGTTAGCGATCCCACCGTCAAACCAACGTAAGAGTTTACTTTAGAGACTACAAAAAAGGATCATGCTTATGCAAATTAATCTTTCTGGCCACCATGTAGAAGTAACAAGTTCATTACGCGAATATGTTGATAATAAGTTTTCAAAGCTTGAGCGACATTTTGATCACATCAATAATATTCACATCGTACTTACTGTTGAAAAGCTGATCCAAAAAGCAGAAGCCCGCGTGCATATTAATGGCAGTGAAGTATTTGCTTCAGCGGTAAATGCCGATATGTATGTCTCAATTGATACCTTAGTTGATAAACTCGACCGACAAGTTCTCAAATATAAAGGCAAGGTTTCCCAGCATTAAGTTGAGTCACCTTAGATAATGCTTTAAAGAAATTAAAGCAAGTAAGATCTGGCGCCCTTAGCTAAATGAATAGCACACACGGGCGCCTAAAACTAATAGCACTATTATGCAATTATCAGAAATACTAACAACAAGCTGTACTCGCTGTGATGAAACAGTAAGCAGTAAAAAAAGAGTTCTTGAAACAATATCTCAACTCGCCGCCAATCAACTCCCAGATTTTGAGCCATACCAACTTTTAGAGAGTTTGTTGGCTAGAGAAAAAGTGGGCAGTACGGGGATTGGCAATGGCATCGCTATTCCTCACGGTCGACTGCCCAATGCTAGTAAGGCGGTAGCGGTGTTAATTACCCTGGAAAAGGCCATTGATTTTGATGCCATAGATAACAGAGATGTAGACATTTTTGTCGCATTATTTGTACCTGAACATAGCTGTCAAGAGCATTTAAATACCCTGCAAAATATTGCTAAATTATTCAGTGACAAAAAAATGCTTAAACAGGTAAGAAAATGCCATGATACCCTAGCACTCTATAACTTGATTCAACAAGCAAGCTAGCGCTATATAACACAGTAGTCGGAAGATAATAAATGAAATTAATCATCGTCAGTGGTCGTTCTGGCTCAGGTAAATCAGTTGCGCTACGCGTATTAGAAGATCTCGGCTATTATTGCGTAGATAATATTCCTATTAATCTTTTACCGGCGTTAACTCACACGGTAATCAACGATTATGATAATGTCGCAGTAAGTTTAGATGTTCGAAACTTACCTGAAGATCCCCAGGATATTCCGGAAATCATTGCCTATTTACCTAGAGCCGTCGATGTCAATACTCTCTTTCTTGATGCGGATGATAAAGACTTAATTAGACGCTTTAGTGAAACTCGCCGCTTACACCCACTTATTAAAAAGAATATTCCGCTTGAGCAAGCGATTACACTCGAGAAGACATTACTAGAGCCGATCTCCACTAACGCCGATTTATATATCAATACTAGCCAACTCACTCCTCATCAACTTGCTGACTTAGTGAGAGAGAGGATTTTAGGTAAAAAAACAGGTTCTATGGTGCTGGTATTTGAATCCTTTGGTTTTAAACACGGTATCCCGGTTGATGCAGATTATGTCTTTGATGCGCGTTTTTTACCCAATCCTTTTTGGGAGAAATCACTCAAAGGTAAAACTGGCATTGACCTCGAGGTGAAGGAGTTCCTAGCCAGTCAAACCATAGTGACTAAGTTCATATTGCAAATAAACAACTTCATGATGACTTGGTTACCACATTTAGAACGTAATAATCGTAGCTATGTCACTATAGCCATCGGTTGTACTGGCGGTAAGCATAGATCCGTTTATATCGCAGAAATGTTGGCAAAAAACTTCCGTAAAGAGCGAGAAGACATCCAAACTCACCATCGAGATATTGATGTTAAATCAACCTAAAAAGCCCACAGTGCTGTGAGTGTGCTATCTAAGCAAGTTACCATTTGCAATAAACTAGGTTTACACGCGCGTGCTGCCACTAAACTTGCGCAACTAAGTCAAAGATTTACCGCTAAAATAACCCTAGAATTAGCCGGTAAAGAAGCTGATGCCAACAGCATTATGGCACTAATGCTGTTAGCTGGCGGTCAAGGTAAAAGTGTTAAAATCACAGCCCAAGGTAAAGATGCACAATTGGCGTTAGCTGAAATTTGCCAATTAATCTCTGATAAATTTGACGAAGCAGAATGACAAAAGCTAACGATAAAGACTAACATCAAAGATAAAAAAGCTGATAAAACCACTCACTTACGATAAACTTAAGTTGAATTTCAGCTGTTTCTACTAAAGCGATTTTCTATCATCAAATAACCCTCCGTTAGCCAGTTTTTCAGCGGTACACTCTTTAGAGGGTTTTCTGTGCACTCATCACTAAAAAAGCAGATTCGCTATGCCAGAAGTATCAGAGCAAGAGTTTAACCAACAACGGTTGCAGCAAGTTAACGAAGCCCTTGGTAGTGGCATGTTCGTCTACGTGCGAAAGTTACTCCAGAACATGCCTGCATATGATCTAGCCCTAATTTTAGAGTCTTCGACCACAAAAAGCCGACCGGTACTTTGGCAGCTCATTGATCCTGACTTTCACGGTGAAGTGTTAGAAGAACTTAACGAAGAAGTTCGTAAAGGTATCCTTAAAAGTATGCGGCCTGAAAAGCTCGCTGCTGTTGCCGAAGGCATGGATGTCGACGATTTAGCGGAGGTATTACGAACATTACCTGACAGTATATTTAACCAAGTCCTTAACACAATGGACTCACAGGACCGTAGTCGAGTAGAAGCAGCCTTAGCTTATCAAGAAGATACTGCTGGCGCTATCATGAATACCGACACCATCACTTTACGCCCTGATGTAAGTGTTGACGTGGTCTTGAGGTATTTACGACAAAAAGGTGAACTGCCTGAAGCAACTGACTCCTTTTATGTCGTTGACCCTAAAAACCTCTTTATTGGTGCGGTTTCACTGGCTTCTATAGTAACCGCTAAAACTGATGTTATCGTTTCTAGTCTTATTAATGCTGAAATTGAAGCGGTGCCTGCAGATATGACTGAACAAGATGTTGCGCAGCTTTTTGAACGACATGATTGGTTTTCAGCCCCGGTTGTCGATGGCTCAGGACATTTGCTTGGTCGTATTACCATTGATGATGTCATTGATATCATTCGTGAAGATGCTGAGCATTCGATGATGAGTATGGCCGGTTTAGATGATGAAGCAGATACCTTTGCCCCGGTAATAAAAAGTACTAAGCAACGCTCATTATGGCTTGGCGTCAATCTTATTACTGCCTTAATGGCAGTCGCTGTTACCAGTATGTTTGAAGGTATATTTGAACAGTTAGCTATTTTAGCGGTATTGAATTCTCTCGTGCCTAGTATGGGTGGCGTTGCGGGTAATCAAACCTTAACACTGGTTATTCGTGGTATGGCATTAGGCCACGTGGGTGAGAGTAATGCTCGCGCACTCTTAACCAAAGAAGTTGCCATTGGTTTTTTAAATGGCATTATTTGGGCGGTGCTTATTGCGACCGTGGTGGCAGTTTGGAAACAGGATTTAATGCTTGGCGCTGTTATCGCGTTTGCCATGCTAATGAATATGACCGCAGCAGGTTTAGCCGGTGTCAGTATTCCGCTCTTATTAAAACGCCTTAAAATTGATCCGGCTCTCGCTGGTGGCGTAATTATTACTACAGTGACCGATGTCTTGGGGATTTTTGCTTTCCTAGGCACAGCGACACTATTTCTGACCTAATATTACCCTATTCATTAATTAACCAGAGTTCAGGTTAGTTAACCTCAACTCTGGATAAGCAAAGTTACTCAAAAAGCTATTTTAGGCGATATCAGCGTTGGTATTCCTACCAATAACCAGTTATTGGGTACGTAATACCGCCTTGTTTTCACCAAAACTATCAATATTGAGACGAATAAATAAACTTATAGCATAGGTGTTTATGCTATGCGATTGATAATAAATAAGTACTTAAAAAAATTAACATTCATTATCCAGAGTTGAGGTTAGTTAACGAATCGACAAGCGACCAGAGTATTGACAAATTCCACTGATAAAAAAACGTTATCAATGACAAAATCGATAACGTTTTTATAAGTAGATTAAACAGGTATTTTACTGGCTAATGTCCTGCGACTTGCATCTCATCAATCAAAATAGACCCGGTACGAATACTACCGCGCATATCTACATCAGAGCCTACAGCGACAATGCCTTTAAACATATCAGCTAACTTACCTGCAATAGTGATTTCACTCACTGGATAAGAAATCTCACCATTTTCGACCCAAAACCCTGCCGCTCCGCGAGAATAATCGCCATTAACTACATTGACTCCTTGTCCCATGAGTTCGGTAACAAGTAAACCCGTTCCTAAAGTCTTTAACATAGCATCAAAACTACCGTCATGACCTTGGGCATCAACCAACCAGTTATGAATGCCTCCCGCATGACCTGTGGTAGTTAGCCCTAACTTACGCGCAGAGTAACTAGTTAAAAGATAGGTTTGCAATACGCCTTCGCTAATAATATCGCGATTTTGCGTTAATACTCCTTCGCTATCAAAGGCACTACTGGCTAAAGCCCGAGCAATATGGGGTTTTTCTGTGATATTTAAAAATTTAGGGAATACGTCATTACCAATGGCATCGAGTAGGAACGAAGATTTACGGTATAAATTACCACCGCTAATCGCGGCAATAAAGTGCCCCCAAATAGTATTAGCAATATCCGCCCTAAAAAGTACCGGTACTTTACCTGTTGAAATCGTTTGAGGATTTAAACGTGATAGCACTTCTTGTGAGGCTTGTAAGCCAATATTTTTAGCGCTTTCTAATAAAGCGAATTCACGACTAACCGTGTAGGCATAATCTCGTTCCATCTGGTCGTTTTCACTGGCAATCATCACGCAACTTAAACTATGGCGAGTACTGGGATAACCGACTAACTGACCATGGCTATTACCGTAAACTTTAAAGCCTGAAAAAGTGTCAAAGCTGGCGCCATCTGAATTAGAAATACGTGGGTCAACAGCTAAAGCACTATGCTCACATTCCTTTGCTAGTTCAATCGCCTCTTCCGTACTTATTTCGTGTGGATGATATAAGTCCAAATCCAATGGTGTCATTGCTAAATGTTCTTTATCTGCAAGACCAGAGCAATCATCTACCGAAGTATATTTAGCAATATTTATCGCTGCAGTAACCGTTTGCGTTAAAGCTTGCTCCGATAAGTCGGCTGTTGAAGCACTACCTTTTCGGCCTTCACGGTAAACCGTAATGCCTAAAGCGCCATCATTGGTAAATTCAACATTTTCAACTTCACCCATGCGTGTACTAACACTTAAGCCTTGTTGACGGCTCATCGCTACTTCAGCACCATCTGCGCCAAGTGATTTAGCTAATTCAAGGACAGTGGCAACACGTGCTTTTACCTCGCTGAGTTGATTAATCAGTGGATCATGCGATTTAGAGGCTATGGTCATATTGGTTTCTACTTTCTCTTTTCTTTTTAAGGAGTAACAGGTCTAATATCTATTAAGATAAATTATCGATCAACCGAGAGCGGTAATTATTCACCAAGGTATAAAAGAGCGACTTAGATTATTATTTTTTTAGTGATATAATAAGTGTAATTATTATTTATTTTAACATGGTATTAGACATTATTATGCCCCAGTCAGCTAAAGATATCGACGAATCATCAGAAGAAATCGAAGAAGAATTAAAAAGTAAAACCGAAATAAAGCGTGAAATGCATGATTTACAAGATTTTGCCCAAAGCTTGATAGAAATGTCAAAGCATCAACGTAGCCGTTTGCCGTTAAGTGAAGACTTAAAATACGCTATGATATTAGCGGATAAAATTAGTAATAAGCATGAAGCTTTACGTCGCCACATTCGTCATACCGCCAAAGTATTATTAGAAACCGACCTTGAGCCAATTCATCATGCTATTGAAGTGATGGCTAATAAGCACCAGCAAGAAACAGCAAAGTTTATTCGCTTAGAAGGCATTAGAGATGAGTTAATTGAGCAAGGGAAAGAAGCCGTTGAAGCCTTGATCGCTGAGTTCCCACAAATAGATCGCCAAAAGATCAAACAGTTGATTCGCAATGCAGCGAAAGAGAAAAAGGCTGAAAAGTTAGGTAAACATTATAAAAACTTGTTCACTTACCTTAAAGCAAACGCCTAAAATTGGTGGCTGTAACGGCTACAAAGATGATTTAGTTAACGTTAGCAAGCACTATCAATGATCAGTGATCAGTGCTTGCTACTTTAACTAAGGTTACAACTTACTGGGTACCACCAATGGTCATTTCATCAATTTTCACCGTTGGTTGACCAACACCAACAGGTATACTTTGACCATCTTTACCACAAACGCCGACGCCGGCATCCAACTTTAAGTCATTGCCAACCATACTGATACGTTTCATCGCTTCAGGGCCATTACCTATTAAAGTGGCACCTTTCACTGGTGATGTTATTTTACCATCTTCAATTAAATAAGCTTCAGAGCTAGTAAAAACGAACTTTCCAGAGGTAATATCTACTTGGCCACCGGCAAAGTTTGGTGCATAAATGCCTTTTTTAACGGACTTAATAATATCTTCAGGACTCGACTCTCCCGCTAACATATAAGTATTAGTCATACGCGGCATAGGTAAATGGGCATAAGATTCACGTCTACCGTTGCCGGTAGGTTTCACCCCCATTAAACGGGCATTATGCTTATCTTGCATATAACCTTTCAAGATACCTTTTTCGATCAAGACGTTATATTGACCCGGCGTACCTTCATCATCAATAGAAATTGAACCACGACGATCGGCCAAGGTACCATCATCTACAATAGTGCAAAGCTCAGAAGTGACCTGTTGACCCACTTTACCTGAAAATGCTGACGAGCCTTTACGGTTAAAGTCACCCTCTAAACCATGACCAACCGCTTCATGTAATAATACACCCGGCCAACCTGCACCTAATACCACAGGGTATGTGCCTGCAGGAGCTTCAATGGCAACTAAGTTAACTAATGCTTGCCTAACCGATTCCTCAGCATAAGCAAGATAGCGTGCTTTATTATCGCCGGCTTCAACTTCAAAGAAGTAACTGTAATCGGTGCGAGCACCACCACCAGCACTGGCGCGTTCACGTTTACCGTTTGCTTCAACTAACACTGAACAATTTAATCTAACCAATGGGCGAATATCGGTAGCAAAAGTACCATCACTAGCACTAATTAATATGGTTTCATAAACACCTGAAATGCTGGCAATAACTTGCTTTACACGACTATCTACTTGACGTGCATGTGCTTCCATTTGATGCAGTAAGTCAATTTTTTGTTCTTGAGTTAAACTTCCCAGAGGCTCTACTGCTTGGTAAACTTTGATAGGCGATTGTCGACAAAATGCTTTAACTTGCGCACCAGTACCGCTATCTGCAATTCCCTTTGCTGCATCCGCAGCTTGTTGCAGTGCTTGGGGAGAAATCTCATCTGAATAGGCAAAACCGGTTTTTTCGCCTGAAATAGCTCTAACACCGACGCCACGCTCGATGTTGTACGATCCTTCTTTGATAATACCGTCTTCAAGCACCCAAGTCTCATGCTGGCTTGCCTGAAAATACAAATCGGCATAATCGACTTGTCGATTCATCATGCTCTTTAAGGTTTTTGATAATAACTCGCCATCAATATGACTATCGCTTAATAAGGATTTTTCCACACTATTCATTAGGTATTAGCTCTACTTCTATATTCGTTAGTTATATCCGTTATCAATCAAGATACAGGTTTCAGAGTGCACTTTGAATGGTAACGGCTATATAATCAATTTACAGTACTTACTTTGTCATTATTGATTGCAGTGGCAAACTTAAAGGCGAGTGTAAGGGGATACTTCGTCGTATACGCGTTACTTCTTCGCTTTTATAGTCAACAGTAATGAAGCCCTCACCCGTTGCAATACTCTGTTCAATTTCGCCCCAAGGGTTAATGATCATTGAATGGCCCCACGTCTCTCGACCATTTTCATGCACACCTTCTTGGCCTGCAGCAATAATATATGCTTGATTTTCAATTGCTCGTGCTTGTAATAAAGTTTGCCAATGCGCCTTGCCTGTCACTCGAGTAAAGGCACTAGGCACGGTTATGATCTCAGCCCCCGCTTGGCATAAGCGTTGAAACAAATTGGGAAAACGTAAATCAAAGCACACCGATAAACCTATATTAGCAAATTCGGTGTTAACCACCGTTATTTCCGTACCTGCCTGGGTATAACGTGACTCACAGTAACTTTTCGTGTTATCGCTGACATTAACATCAAATAAATGAATTTTATCGTATCTTCCTATCATGTCACCACTGGGGGAAAAAACACAGCTGCTATTGGTAAATTTTTCAGCCGATGCTGTCAAAATAGGGATAGTACCCGCGACTAGATATACTTTAAAACGTTTGGCAAGGGCGCCAAGGGCAGAGATAAGATCATTATCTTTTGCCGACGTTTCTGCTAAGCGTAACTGCTCGCTATCACTACCACCAAAATATAAACAGCATTCAGGTAAGACAATAAGGTGTTGAGTTTCCTGTGCGCTAACCTTATCTCGCAGCTCAGCTTGAGAAGCGGTGGTAATTTCAGCCAATATTTTCGAAATTTTAGCTAAGTTAGTTTCTACACCTGCCGCCGATGATAATTGTATCGCACTCAGTTTAACCATCAGTCAATTCACCCTTTTTCGCATCTAGTGGCTTATCTATACCTGACTCTTTTGGCTTATTATCTTGGGCTGGCACCGTGTCCTCAATGCTAATATTCTTACTTTTTCGATCGACTTCTTTAAAGTCAGGGTTATCAACTGTGCCCGTTAGCTTGAACTTAAATTCTGACACCACTTGAGATCTAACGACTTGATCAATAGCTACCCCGGCAAGAAAAGTCACGGGGTTCAAAGAAGTAGCTATCCACGCGAGTACCGGTAAACTTGAGGTTAAGTTAGGCTTGTAAGACATATCATAATTAAGCTCACCCGTGACCAAGTTGGTATACCCTGTCATAAACAAATCACCGGCAGTGCCTTTCATTTCGGTATTTTGGGTAGTTAACAAACCTTGGTCTATTTTATAGTCGCCTTTGATATTACTGTAAAACATACCATCACTGAAAATGTCACGAAAATCTAGGGTTAACTTACGCACTAAAGATTGTAAGCTAAGTATTGAAAAGATACGTGCGGTATCACTGACATCCGCTAAGTAACCATCATCCAAGCGACCTTTAACCGACCCGTTTAGTTGGCTAATCGACAAGTCATGCAGCCCACCCTCCCAACTAAAATCTGCCTCTATTTTAGCGCCGCTATCTTTAATAATAGATTCATAGCCGACGGCTTTTAACTCTGCTTCTATATCATCGATGGATAACTTAGCCGATATAGAGGTGGTAGACTCTTGCTCATTATGAAGCCACTGACCCGAGAGAGATAAGTATGTTTTACCTCGCTTAGCAGTGAAGCTTGTCAACGCTATAATTTGATCGTCAACACGCTTAACATTTACATCAACTTCACCCAATGATAACGCACCAATTGTACAAAGATCACAATGGAATTTAATCGGTGGGATATTAGCAAAAACAATATCATTTTCAGCTTTATCGGGCTGCTTGCTAACGAAAGGTAATTTGTCCTCATCGCCTTCTTTAGTCGGTGTTAACTTGATGAACTCAGCATTAATGTCCAAACCTTGCTCTAGCCAATCGGGGTAAAGCTTTATTTGACTACGGGTTTCTTTAGCATTGAGTTGTAAGAGCCACCACTGTGGTTTATCTAACAAATTAAAAGAAACATTGTGTAGCTGTTGGCCAAGTATTTCTAATTGAGCTATTGAACCGCGAATTCGTTTAGGTTTCGCTAAGAATGGTGTTGAATTTTCTGCGCCGGTACTCGAACTTATATTTGCACTCGGTTGATTAGTACTATCGACAATATCACTAATCAATGGCTGCCACTTAGAAAAATCAGCATATTCAAGCTTGGTGGTAATATGAAAGCCATTACTTGGCAAAGCCATAATGCCTTCACCAAGCATTAAATTCGCACGAGTAAAGGCGGTAGTATCGTGGTCTAAAACCCCCGAAAAATGCAGTTTATTACCATAATTCAAAATGATTTTCGACTGTGCTTCTTGACCATTAATTTGTACTGATAAATGATTTTCTTGCTTATCAGTGCGATCATAAGGCGCCGGTAACAATAACTGAGTATTGACTAACTCAGAATTAAAATTAGCATTATAAGAAAAACCACCTTGATGGTGTTGATGTAACGATAGCTTTCCCTGCCAAGCTAATTCACCCTGAGTATAGCGACGCAGTTTCTCTGGCACATGGGCTAGCCATGTAGACTCTTGCCATAGTGCAGAAAGGCTGATATCGGTATTGTAATAATCGGTTTTATCCATGCCTTTAATGTCGAGGCTAATCGGTAAACCCTGCCACATTAACTGTAAATCTTTAGTATTAATTTGATCGTTACTAAAGCTGAGCTGCCCCTTAACACCACTAAAGTTCATCTTAGGGGTTTGCAAAGCGACGTCGTTATTATCAAAATGAATGATGCCACTCGCAAGCGCTTGTGCATTATTATTTAGCGGTAAGTTCAAGTGAAACTCTCCGCTCACTTGCCCCTCAACTTGTAATTGCGCTAACACACTACCAACACTATCTTTAAATGGGCTTTCGTTCATCAAGTCACCAATAAAGCGAGGGTTGGTCGGTTTAATTTCCGCCTCTACGGTCAAAACCTGACCATTAGCTAAGTCGGCAATGCCTGCACGTACTCCTGTTACATCTAAGCCGGTTAGGCTACCGCTTCGGCCGGTAATCATCATAGAATTATTAGTGAAGTTTAAATTAGCGACAAAATCAGTTATCGCAGGCCAATTTTCTACAAACTTAAATTCTGCTTTACTTAATTCTGCATCAACCACAAAAATTCCACTGCCATCGGTGAATGGAAAGCGATTTATTGGGCCATTAATAAGCACTTGCGCATTTTCAATACGACCAGAGACTACGGCAGAATTTAAGTAGTTAACTAAATTATCACTCATAATGGCTAGCGGCAGATAACGCCCGACCAGGCCAGCATTACCATTGGATATATGAGTTAATAAAGCTAAGTTGACTTCACCATCATTAGGGGCTTCAACTTTAACTTGCGCAGATAAGTTAATATTTTTTGAGATGAAATCAAATTCTTCAACCGTCAATGCCCAACCATCATCATCAAAAACGGCATTTAACTGCCCCGTTAAACGTTGATAAGGGAAGGCTTGCACAAATAACTTGTCAAAATCTAACCGCCCCTGCTCAGCAACAAAATCTACCGATAAATAATTATCGATAAAACTAAGACTGCCTGAAACATTTTCTAAACCGGGTATACCGTGACTAAAACTGTTATTAAAGCTGGAGAAATTTGTCACTATTTGCAGTTCGTTGTTGTGGTTCCGAACATAGAGGTCTTCAATTTTTCCGGTTAATGTCATCTGCGCTAGTAAATTACGTGTTTCTTGCTTAGCGACTAATAATGGTGCTAGTTGCGCGAGCATGGCAACATCTACTTCAGATAAATGTAAGGAGAAATCATCCGAATTTTTAGCCAACATAGCGGTAAAATTTTGTGAGGGTTGTTCGTTAATCTTTAAGGAGAGTGGTGTACTAAAAAGCTTAAAGCTATGTGCAGCCTTGCCTTTGACCAACAGCAGTTGCCCTTGATCTAAAGTAAGTTTTTGTTGCTTGTCTTCAAAGCGCCAATTCATGCTACTTTCTTCAAAATTGATTTGTAAACGATTAATACGACTCTCGTTCACACGTAACCAAGCTGAAAAATTAATATCCGTGTTAGTTTTATCATCATCGATAACTAACACGTTACCTAACCATGGCGTTATATCTATATGGTTTGCTTGTAAGTACAACTGCCCAGTCAGCGCACTAGCTTGCTCACCTTGTAAGTCTAACTTTAACTGCAAGTTATTAGAGCTTAAACCATTGAGTACCACACTACCTTGTGCCTGATGTCGCTCACCAGTATTTAGCCAACGTAACTGATTTAGCCTGATACTTCGGGTATTAGCCTTACTACGCACAGTTATTTGGCTATCTCGAATAGAAAAACGTTCTATCCGATTTAAAAACAGATCACTAATAACATCAATGTCATTTATTTCATCGTCTTTTACCAGTGGAGCTGGGGTGTTTTTATGGGATTTATTTTGCCAAAGCGTCTCTGAGATATCGACGAGCGCACCGGAAATAATTAAATTTTTCGAGATAAGGCTTTGCGCTGAAATAGTTGCCCAAAAGTCTACTTGTAACTCAATTTGCTTAATAAAAATAGCAGCGCGCTTTGTTTTTAGTACCTGCACATCACCTATAACTAAGATCGGCCCTGACTTTTGCCAAGTCATATTTAAAGTACCAATAATAATATTTGCTTGAGTCTGTTCGTTCAAGTAATTTTGTAGTGGCAGTTTGTAATGGTGCACATAAGGGAGAAATAGGCGGAAGGCACTAATGAGTACCGCTAACAACACCAACAAAATGGCAACTGTTTTATAAAGGCGGTTTAGCCAGCGGTTAGAAGTACTTACAATGTTCATTAAAACTTAGCATGTCCTATATTTTTTATTTGGTAATTACACCGGGGTAGCGATAAAAAGCGACTAAATGCCCCCTACCCCGCAAGGTTTTATTCAATAGCGTTCGATTACATCATCACAACGTCAAATTGTTCCTGATTATACATGGGTTCGGCTTGTACTTTAATCAACTTACCAATAAAAACTTCAACTTCAGCTAAGATGTGGTACTCATCATTGACGAGATACTCACTGACCGCACTTGCCGCATAAACGGTGAATTTTTCGGCATCATGGGCGCGGTTCACCCGGACAATTTCTCTTAGAATCTCAAAACATACTGTCTCTACTGTTTTAAGGTGGCCGCGACCAGTACACAGTGGACACTCTCCACACAGAACGTGCTCTAAACTTTCCCGGGTACGTTGACGTGTCATTTCGACTAAGCCAAGGGCTGAAAATCCGTGCAGACTATACTTTACCTTGTCTTTACTCATGGCCATGTCTAGGCTGTGCAATACTCTGCGTTTGTGATCTTCATTGTGCATATCGATAAAATCGACAATGATGATGCCCCCCAGGTTTCTCAGTCTTAATTGCCTGGCAATAACTTGTGTTGCCTCAATATTGGTACTGAAAATGGTGTCAGCTAAATTACGGTGTCCCACAAAAGCGCCGGTATTAATATCTATGGTGGTCATGGCTTCGGTTTGATCTATGATTAAGTAGCCGCCCGATTTCAGCTCTATTTTACGATGTAATGCTCGCTGAATTTCATTTTCAACAGAGAATAAATCAAAAATTGGTCGCTCGCCCGGGTAATATTCTAATAAAGGCGTTAGCTCTGGAACAAACTCTTGGGTAAACGATGCTAGCTGGTCAAAGGTTAACTTAGAGTCAACACGAATACGTTCGAGTTGAATACCAACAAAATCTCGTAAAACCCGAAAAGATAACGACAAATCTTGATAAAGCGGTAAGTTGGTTTGCTTACGCTGTTTCCGCTCTAGGACTTTTCGCCAAACACGTCGTAAAAACTCGGCATCATGTTGTAACTCAATTTCACCGGCACCTTCACCCGCAGTACGGACAATAAAGCCTTGATGCTCATCACAATAAGGACTAACAATCTTTTTTAACCTTTCTCGTTCACTTTCATCTTCAATGCGTAATGAAATACCCGCATGTTGTGAATTTGGCATCAACACTAAATACCGAGAAGCAATAGTAATATCTGTGGTTAATCGTGCCCCTTTCGAGCCAAGCGGGTCTTTTACCACTTGCACCATGATAAGTTGCCCTTCATGGACTAAAGATCGAATATCTGGTACTTGCTCAGTTTCTTCTTTTAAAATGAGCTTGCTATTAATATCAGAGGCATGCAGAAAAGCTGCTTTTTCTAGGTTGATATCAATAAAAGCGGCCTGCATACCTGGCAGTACACGAATAACTTTACCTAAGTAAACATTGCCCACGATGCCACGTTTACCTTGGCGTTCAATATGTACTTCTTGCAATGAACCATTTTCGACCAAGGCAACGCGTGTTTCGCTAGGCGTAACATTAATTAATAATTCGGCACTCATAAATATCCCTTCATTCGATTACTTAGATCAATAATTTAGATCAATAGCTTAGAACAATGACTAAGCGCTATCATTCGGCTCAATAATTTATTTTGCTTCGATGCTGCCATAAATGCCAGCTTCACCAAGTAACTGGGCGGTTTCATAAAGTGGTAAGCCAACCACGGCTGAATAACTACCATTTATACCTTTAACAAACTGTCCGGCTAACCCTTGAATACCATAACTACCGGCCTTGTCTTGTGGTTCACCCGTTAACCAGTACGCCGCTATTTCACTTTTGCTCAAGCTTTTAAAAAACACCTCTGTGGTAATGACCTGTCCGATAACACCCTCATTGCTCGCCAGGGCAATAGCAGTGAGTACTTGATGTTGATTGTTAGATAATAAAGATAAGATTTTAATGCTGTCTGCTTCATTTTCTGGCTTGCCGAGAATTTGGCCATTAAATACCACACTGGTATCTGCGCCTAAAACAACGCTATTTTGCTGTGTTGTGGTCGGCAAATGTGACCAAACATGTTGTGCTTTATGTTTAGCTAAACGTAACACATAGGCATAGGGCGTTTCAGACACGGCTACGGTTTCATCAATATCACTGACCTGGATAGAAAATTGATAGCCTAATTGCGCTAACAACTTTTTACGTCGCGGAGATTGCGAGGCTAAAATGAGTTTTTTACTGCTAGCGATTGAACTCGCCTTTACCTTGACCATAGATTATATGCTGATGATTTGACCAGCCCTTGAAAAGTAATTGTTGAGTCGGCATTTATCTAGCCCCAATGTAACCATGCTCAATGCATTTAGCTAGTATGTTCAGTAATCTATTTGATTTTGAAATGGCGACGCACCCGGCGTAACAAGAGAAACACCCACGGCCAAAGCACAATAGTTGTTATCACTGGGTATAAGTAACTAGGTAAGAAAACAACTTCCGTCAATAAGCGTTGTAACCAAAAGACAATAAGATGGTATTGAGCCGAAAGCACACCAATAATCAGTGCTTGTTGCCAAACAGAAAAATTACGGATTTTTTGAAAGTTAACCACGACTATGTAAACCGATAATGCCATGGCGCAAGCATGTATCCCAAGTACCGAGCCAAGTAAAACATCGAGGATAAAACCCATGACCCAGGCGGTAATAATGTTAACTTTGTCAGGTAAGGCCAAGCACCAATAAACTAACACAATTAATACCCAGTCGGGACGAAAGGCATCAACACTCAGTGGCATAGGCGTAATACTTGCCATTAAAGCAATGAGCAAGGTCAATAGAATAATAATACCATTATTAGCAAACATTACGATTTACCTGCCACTGTGGAATCTTTTTTAACGGCACTCGCACCATCCACGCGCGGTGTTGTTGTCTGCTCTTTAGACGGTGTATTCGATAGTAATAACAAATAACGTAACCTATCTATTTGAGCGACGGGTTTACTATAGATAATGGCAAACTCTCGTGACTCATCGGTACGGACCAGTACAACGCGGGCAACGGGGTAACCTTCAGGATATTTCCCGCCAAGCCCTGATGTGACCAACAAGTCGCCTTTTTTTATATCAGCACTGTGTGGCACAAAGTTATGAATAAGACGATCTATCTGACCGCTACCAGAAGCAATGAGCCTTAGGCCATTACGTTGAATACGGACCGGAACGGCATGGGTGATATCGCTGATTAATATCACCCTAGAGCTACTCGCGCCAACATGTAATATTTGCCCAACGATACCTTTTTCATCCAACACCGGCTGACCTTCGTAAACACCATCGTTTGCACCACGGTTGATGACAACTTGATGGGAATAAGGGTCGCTATCCACCGACAGTATTTCGGCGAACATTTTATCAATGCCCGCACGAACGGGTGAAGACAGTAATGAGCGTAAACGTTCGTTCTCTAAAGTGACAATGCTCAATTGCATCGCTTGCTCATGAAAGAACAATTCATTTTCACGATAATGTTCATTTTGCGCCATGAGTTGTTGACGGGTAACGATATTTCTCGAGGCCCAATTCATCATTTGTTTAGGCGCATTAGCCATGTATTGCAAGGGACTCACTAACGACTGTAAATAACCACGAGCCGTTTCAAAGCTTGCCATTTGATGATCAAAAAACATCAATGAAGCAGAAAGAAGCAGCACCAAAATGATTCGGTACTGTGGGGATGGGCCATGTTTGAAAATTGGGTTCATAAAACGTTACAGGCTAGATGTATTAGGCTTTAGTTTTTAAAAGGTAATAGCTCATGATAAATACCACAACCTTTAAATAATTTATCTAGTTTCAATCAACTATTTATTCACAGGCATTTAGCTCAAGTACAAGGCAATAGCACGGAGTTGACGTTAGTCAATGAGTACTATTAACGCCGTAATTGGGCTAAATGACGCAGAAGAAAAGTTGATTCTACTCATAGGAGAATAAGTCCCCACCATGCATATCAATCATCTCTAGGGCTTTACCGCCGCCTCTGGCAACACACGTTAATGGATCGTCAGCAACCACTACCGGAATACCGGTCTCTTCCATTAATAAACGGTCAAGGTCTTTTAATAAAGCACCACCGCCGGTTAACACCATGCCGCGTTCTGATATATCAGAAGCCAATTCTGGTGGAGCTTGCTCTAACGCCACCATAATCGCACTGACAATACCACTTAACGGCTCTTGTAATGCTTCCAAAATTTCATTGCTGTTTAAAGTAAAGCTACGCGGTACACCTTCAGCAAGGTTACGACCACGAACTTCAATTTCAATCAATTCATCACCTGGATAAGCGGTACCAATTTCATGCTTAATACGCTCGGCAGTAGCTTCACCAATTAAGCTACCAAAGTTACGACGAACATAGTTGATGATTGCTTCGTCAAATTTATCACCACCAATACGTACTGATGAGGAATAAACCACGCCGTTTAATGAAATAATACCCACTTCAGTAGTACCACCACCAATATCAACTACCATAGAGCCCGTTGCTTCAGACACTGGCATGCCAGCACCAATAGCAGCGGCCATTGGCTCATCAATTAAGTAAACTTCACGAGCGCCAGCACCCATGGCTGATTCGCGAATAGCACGACGCTCTACCTGGGTAGAACCACAAGGAACGCAGACTAAAACTCTAGGACTAGGACGTAAAAAATTATTACTGTGCACTTGTTTAATAAAGTGTTGTAGCATTTTTTCAGTCACAAAAAAGTTAGCAATGACACCATCTTTCATTGGACGAATCGCTTCAATATTACCCGGCGTTCGACCTAACATGGCTTTAGCAGCAGCACCTACTGCAGCAACACTTTTAGAACCACCAGCACGATCTTGACGAATGGCAACTACAGAAGGCTCGTTTAACACTATACCTTGGTCTTTTACATAAATAAGTGTATTGGCGGTACCTAGATCGATGGAAAGATCGTTAGAAAACATGCCGCGAATTTTTTTAAACATAGCTCAAAATGTCCTGTAAAATGCTAATTAAATTGATGCTGTTGATATGGGTATAACAGATCAGATAATCATACCTTAGTATGTCACTAATGTGTTGCTTTTTTAAAAGAATGGACTAAAGAAAAGTTAAAAAAAATGAGACCCAAGTCTCATTTTATAATATAGAAGTATTTAGCTAGTTTATTTCGCTATCTCGCGTTGATAAATAATGCGATCATTGCCGCGGTAAATACCAAAGGTAGCCACCGCTCTAGGGTTGTCATTGTATAGACCATCTACCCCTTCATCATCATAAGCCCAGTCGTACTTTAACCAATCACTTATGTCATAAATGACGGCAACTTGGCCGGTTTTACCTGCACCTGGCGCTGTTAATTCAATAACACGAGTTTGTCCTGGTGGGGTTTCATTAATAAACTCGCCATCTACAGCATCAATACCTGGTAAGGGCAATGGTAAAGGCTCTGACACGCCAGTATTAGTAACCGTCATATTGGCGGCATCATATGGCGTACATTCGTCGTTTGCTGCAACTGTATATTGCCCGTTTTCAAAATAATTCACGGACAATGGTTGCGGTAAATTCGACGTTTCCGGACCATAGCTATTTTCTAACTGAGCACGGCCAAAGCGGATTAGTTTACCTTTAGTATTTAAAGTGGCAATAATACCAACTTTATCTACTTCATTATCGAGCGTTTCCACAAGGTCACTATCAATAATTGCCCTTAAAGATAACTCAATATCACTGGTGAACTCATTCACTTCACTATTGGCTTCTTTTACATAAACAAAATTATCATTGTCGCTATAGGTGTAAGTAACCTCACCATCAACGCCTACTAGGCTTGCAACATCAAAATTAGCGACTAAAGCGACTAAGGTAAGTAGATCTTTACCAGGTTGAGTCGCATCAGTATTGGGTATTATTCGATCATAACTATCCACTGATAACTTATTGAAATCCCCAGTATAGTTCTTTGTAGTAGTACAACTATCAGAGTTAGTAGTACATATACTGGATTTTGCGGTTACCGTGATTGATGGCCTAAGTACATAACTTAACGCCCCTGTAGTTGGTTCATCAGACAACATTTGCCCACTATAAACAAAAGGTATGTCTAAGCCACCCGCACTACAAGCACCTACTGACATACCATCAACAATGTTCGTCACTTCAAAGTGACTGGGTATAAATCGACCGAAATTTGCACTACCCTCAGCTTTATAGACTCCGGAGCCATAATTATTGTCTCGAACATACAGTCTAATTAACCCTACTTCGCTGTACATGGCGCCATTAAAGTGATATTCCCCGCTTAAATCGAAAACAAGGTCTGTCGCATCGGTGTAATAGGAAGGGTCATTAGTAAGCTGGCTAATAATACTTTGATTAGTGCTATAGGTTAATGTACCTTCAGCACCGCCGTTTGTCGGTCCTGTCCGCTCTAACTGTAGTTGCGCTTGTTGGGCAATATAGTTAGTGGTAGCGTTATTATCAAAATTTTGAGCCATGACTGATACTGTAAAGTTATCGCCAGCAACTTGTTTTTTGTTCGAATCATGAGTATTACCATCCAAAACAACGCTGCCATTGGTTGCTGCAACAGCAAAATGATGTGGGCTTACCCAAAAAGCATCCGATGAACCTGAAATGGTAAAAGCGGCGTTATTGCCACTTGCTGGTTCTACATAAAGGGCATACAATTTTACTTGTCCTGCATCATCATACCTATTTACTCCTAGATCAGCTGTAGAGTCAGTAACAAAATTAAGCGAAACTTTCTCATAGTCATTTACATTGTTTGAGGGGTTTTTCGGTATTTCTTTACCTGATAAGTAATATTTATTATCTGTGCTTCTATTTGGCGCGATATACTCCATCGCCATTTCTACATCTTTAGGTCCTGATAAAATATCCGTACAAACGCCATTTTCATCTTTAACTGCTTTTATATTAATGCCTATAAAATCTACACCTGCGACTTGATCTTCTATAGTACTGAAGACAAAAGCAGCATTGTGAAAATGGACTTTACAAGGTATAGGATCAGCATTAGAGCATTTATAAGCATCAAGTAAACTTAAAGATACTTCTCCTTCTTTGGTGTAACTGTAGCTAACCTCAACTTCACTTTCACCAACACCAAAGGTTACTGGTGAATAAGTATCAACAACCCCACTAACCGTTAGTGTTGTGCTAGTCCCAGCTAGATAAGGAACTTCACATAAGTCATCAGCACAAGCTTTGATAGTTATTACATCCGGCTCACAGGTAAGTCCTATTTCATCTTTTGTATCTATTTGAAAATGATTAGGGATGCTACTGCATGAAGAAGGTGCCCTAGAGCTACCATCATAATTTTTTCCATTATTTTCATTAGCAACCATTTGCTGAATATCATTTTCAGAAAGAGCTTGGTTAAATATTTTAAATTCTTCTAATTGACCTGTAAAAGCCTTTTTAGAGTCAAAGTCATCGCCAAATTCTTTTTGTTTTTGACCTATAACAACCGCATCATCGCCTTCCTCTCCATCCTTTATTTCGATCTCCTCGCCTTCATCGTCAGCGTTCCCTCCACTACAATGGGCCTCAGCACCATCAATAAAAAAACAGATTTTATCCCCATCGCGCCTTAAAACTAAATGATGCCACTCGTCATCATCAAACTCTAAGTTAACTTCGAACTGTTCCTCTTCACCTGCGACATTAAGGTGTACCTTATCTTTTTTCTTTTTATCTTCTATGTGTAGGTGTATATCGATTTGTTTGTCGTGTTTATCCTTTCCTAACGCATAAAAAATATACTGATCATTTTTCTTATCTTGCTTACTTATTTTAATCCACGTAGTAATAGTGAAATCTGTTAAACCGTGTACGCTCTCGTTGGGTACTCTAACCCAATTAGTCGAATCTGAATTGGATAAGTCTAACCCTGTATTTATTTTCCCTGGATCATATAACCCTACAGTGCCATTTGGTGTGCCATGATTTTCTCCGGCACTATCAAGAACTTCACCACCATCTTCGTAACTACAGTCATCAAAACGATATTCAAGGTGAAGATTAGTTGTATCTGGCGCCGTAATCTTAGTTGAAAAATAATTGACGTTATCAGCCTTGTTATCTGAGGACCAGATCCACTGCGCCGTGGCACTAACGTCGACTCTAGTTCCCCAAGGGCCGACACCGTTTGTACCATAGCCTGAAACAGGCAGGTAATCTTCCCAACCTGTTTTACTAACAGACCAGTTAGCGGTATTTGTATCAAGTGTTTTCAGGCCATTTGAAAAGGTATGTTCTGTACCCGTTATTTCAAAGTCACCTAAAAAACCAGCCACGTCATTTGCATGTACGGCTTCATCGGTTGCATAGATATGCAAATAATAATCTTGGCCGGCAACTAACGAACTTGCTAGTTCGTTTGTTGTTTGCCAAACATCTCCTGAGGTAAGTAAAGTCCCTTGAACTGAATCATCTGTTGAAATATATGCCTCAAAAGCATTATCAATATTCAAACGCCCCGTTAAGTTGTAATCAACACCTTGAGCAATCTCATCGCCAATCGAAACATGAGTATCTTGATTTTCAACCAACTGATAACTTTGTTGTATCCAGTCTTCAGTTCTGGCCAAGTTAGAGACACGGACTTCATCGATCACACCTTTCAAGTCACCATCTTCATAGCCAGGATACCCACCGATATAGGAGTCTTTGTAATCCGAATCAATAGTTGGACTTACTACTGAGCCATCAGGTGAGCCATTTAGATAAAAATAAGTGTTCTCCGGCGTTCGAACGACGACAACGTGATTCCATTCTCCAATATTGAGGATGTTGTTGCTGTAAATTCCTGAGTTGTCATTAAGGTAGTTTTCTATTCTCCCATCAGCAGGCCCTTCCTCTACAGCAAGACTTACCGAAGCACGGTAATCGCCATATACATACATTGCTGGATACTTATTGTCGGTAAAATCACTAGATGGTTTCACCCACAGCGATATAGTCCAATCATCGTATTCAGTGAGATTTAAAGAATCATCTTTATCGATTTTCACGTAAGTTTTTTTATCGACGTCAAAATCAAGTGCCTTGCCGATTCTTCCTACACTGGTTGCCGGCTTCTTTTTCGGGGAGCCATTATTTGAATTGGAGGTTGAGTCAAGATTGGCTTCCTCAGTATCTTCGCCCAGATGCCACACACCTTGGTAATTACTGTCCCAGGTATTTTTAACATTTTCGCCAGATGCGGCCGACGCGTTACCGTAATATACAGAGATAGTTGTTCCCGCTGCGGGTAAGCTGTCGATCTTAATCCAGATATTAGCGCTTGTTCCGGGGGTATGTGATTCAATTTCAAAATCTAGTTCTGAACCATTATTGTTGCAGGTTGTGTTGATAAAGCGAATATCGTCAAAGTCTGTTTGCATATCTGAGTCGTAGCCCAGACTGATATAGGCGGGGAAATTAGTTAAAGTAGTATTCCCTGTGTTATCAATAGTAATTTCACGGCATTTACTCCAATTTGTATCCCACCAGTCAGCGGAAAATACTGGAGTAGATACAACATATGTAAGGATTGATAAACTTAGATAAATCCAGTTCATTTACAAACTCCTCGCTTCTACTTGAATGGTACGGCTACTATTGACCATATTTAGACTGTCTGCCGCCATAGTGCCACTGCCACATTCACCGGTACTTGTTATACGATAGTACTCAACCAAGTTAAGGGTATCAGTATGGTAGTTATCACAACTTGTCGTTGCTGAGCAATCGTATAGTCCGGGAATATCATCATTCGATGTGGTTTGTAAATCATAACTGTTTGTTGCATTACAACTGCCTGCAACACCGTTAAGGGGGAATAACAACTGTAACTCAGCTTGCATAGCCGAGTTTGCTGCCATATAAGCGCGGGTGCCTAGTACTTCTTGGGAAACGGTTTCACTACTGGTAGAAATCATGCGCATTAAAGCACTACCTAATAAGGACAGAATAATGATAACGAATAGCGCTAGAATGATGGCGCTACCCTGCTGTTTAATCGCGTAAGGTAAACTAGATTTCGCTGTATTTTCAGGAGAATGCTGATAATGAATAGACATATTGGCGTAAAGGCTACAATTCATAGGCAAAGTTACTATAACGGTAACGCTAAGCACTTATTTTTGCAATATAAAGCATAAAAAAAGCCCCTAAATCCGGGGCTTTAAATAGTTAGTCCGTAAACTATTAATAAAGACCTTAAGGCACACTCATTTTAAGGGGCATATAGTTTAAGGTACGTTGCTTATATGTACTTCATGATCAAAAACATAGTCCTCGCCATCATTAGTAAATTGCAAATGGATTTGTACCACCGCATTACGTTTTAGTGTCGGTGGTAGATAGCTAAAAGGTAAATGGCCACTGATATCATTAACTAAATAGCCCGCCATATAAGTACGCGGAATTCCAATGGGATATGTTTGTTCGTCATCGCTAACTGGCTCACTAAAACGAACTATGTATCCCGGAATGGCACAATAGCTGACTTGCTCGTTGATGATATAAAGCCTCTGGGTAGGAGAGTCTTCAGCAAAGGAAACTGCTTGCGGTATGTTTAATTGCCCAGGGTCAACCAAAGGTTCAATGACTCCAAGACGAAATAGTTTTCCGACAGTCGTGCTGTAGTCAGCATATACATCATCATTATTGAGTGGGTAAACGGTGACAAGATCACTACAACCGCTTGCACATTGATAAGGGGTACCATCCGAACCATTAAATGGAATGACTGAAAGTGTTTGACTGGCGGGCTCAGGTAAAACCGGAATATCAGTATAAACGGTACTGGCAACTATCGGGGTAAACTGAATGCATTGCACTGTGTCCCCGTCCCATTCTTTGGTGCGAATACTGCTAGGCAGTGCATTACGTAACTCGCGATTGAGTCGCTCAACCACAAAACGGGCATTGCCTATTAACTCATCACGGCTAGAAGCGTTTAAGTAAGTTTGCGTAGATAAGCTGATAAAACCACCAATACCAGCCGCCATGATACCTAAAATCATAATCACTAAGACCAGCTCGATTAAGGTAAAACCGTGACTTAGCTTTCTCTTGGTCAAATAATCGCTACTACTGTGTTTTAATTTATTACCCACCATCAGAAGTTCGCCTTATGGCTAGTGAATTCAATCGCGGTTCCCAAAGGAGTGGTTACCGTGACGGTAATACGTTTTGCTAACCTGTGCGCCAATCCTAAATCCGCACCGGCATACACGACACTGACATTAATGGTAAATTGGCGATAACCACCATCGATAGGGTCATTGGTTGAATTAACTTTTGCGGTAAAACCATCAAAGTCATCAACATCATCGAATTGATCTCTCGTGACTTCACCGGTTTCAGGGCCAAGTATCACTGAGCAAGGGTTGCTAGCGATATCAGGCTCGCCACATCTGACCAAACCACCGGACATATCAGAGTTATCATCAAAAGCCCGACTGGTTATATCATTTATCAAACTTTGGCCAAGCTCAGAAGCTTTTATTTGCAGAACGTTATCGGCACTTTTTTCTTCTGCTGGTCCAATCAAGGTACTGACTATGGCTAACGAAATGGAGAGTACCACAATGCCAATAATTAACTCGATTAAGGTAAAACCTTGCTGAAAACTCAATGATTTTCTATGGGAGGTCAAAGACATGAATATAACCCTCCGATTCTATGGTTATTTTAAGTGTTTGCACGGCACTAACGACATTAATTTCACAGCCACCAGCACAAGCGCCAACCGGTCGGCCCAGCCAATCAAAACCAACTGTTTGCGGGTTGCTATTACCGTTAACATTAAAACTGATGTCATAACTAGTATCTACGGTATGGCCGGTAGCATCTGCTTGCCAATCAGAGGGAAATACTGGGTTGGTTGGTGTGCAATTAATTCGATTGGGAATACCGTAACGACTTTGAACATTATCAAAGACTAATTCATGACAATAGCCAGTAGTGGAGTCCGTTTGCTGCATGGCGCGTTGTTGGGTTAAGCGCAGGGAGGCGATAAGTTGCACTCGATGGGCGTGCGCTTCGTAGCCGGCAGTACCGTCAAACTTGGGGGCAACTGACACCGCTAAAATAGAGATCAGCAAAATCACCGCGACTAACTCAATGAGAGTAAAACCTTGGTTATTCATTACAGCTTCCGATGGCAATTTCCATAACTTTCATTATTTCCAGCATTTAGTTCTAATAATAGTGTTGCAGCAATAGTATTTCCAGCAAAGCCTCGACAGTATCGCTCGAACATACCCAACAAGTTATAGTGAATATATTACAACACTTTAGCTTTAAATTGTATACTCAGGTTTCGTATTTTCCGGCCGAGTTTATTTTGTCTTTATTACCTTATTATAAGTTTTTTCTCATACTTTATTTCCTTGTCGGCATGCATATTGTTTTAGATACCCCCGGTGGCGTCGGCTTATACTATTCCTATAATGTTATTGCTTGGCTAATCACTTCAATCCTGATATCACTTGGCTTGTGGCAAATCACCTTAAATAAGAAAGTCTACTATAGCAAGATGCTTTTATGGCTGAGCTTAGGCGTGACTTGTTTAATCGTTCCGGTGTTTTACCAGTTCGAATTTACCGACCATGCTATTCCCCGAATCCTAGCCTTAGTGGGTGGCTTACTTTTTCTCTTTTCACTGTATCAATTTAAGCTTTCAAAAATCGATGCATTGCACTTGCTTATCCTAATTTTACTGGCCGTTGTTATTGAAGCATGTTTTGGTTTAGTGCAATTTTTTATCTTTGAAGCTGGTGATTGGGGTGGATATATTGTAGGTAGCAGTCGACCACACGGTGTTTTCATTCAGCCAAATGTAATGGCAAGTTTTATGGCTACCGGTTTAGCTATCGCCTTATTCCTGTCAATAAAGTCCCAGCGATTAACGCAAAGCAAAAACACCAAGATTTTATTTTACTTATTGATATTATCTAGCCTCTTTTTGACCAGTTTTTTATTAGTCTTACTGCAATCTCGTACCGGCTTTGTCGCGGCTCTCGCCGTGCTCTTGCTTATTTCACCCTATTTATATCAAAAAAATAAAAAAAAATTACTCATTAACTTGGTCACTATCGCGCTAGCAATAGTTAGTGCCACTATCAGCCTCGAAAACTCAAGCACTCCCGTTCGTGGCCAGCAAGTTTATGAGAATGTCGGTGCTCGAGACGCCATTTTCATAGTGAGTGCAGACATGATTAAAGAAAAACTATTAATCGGTTATGGTTATGGTGGCTTTGAACGCAGTTTTATTGATCACTTTAATGAATATGCACTTGAGAATCCTGAAATTGGTAATATCATTGCCAACTTGTCTCATCCACATAATGAGGTGCTTTTTTGGGTGGTCGAAGGCGGCATAATTGCCTTAGTTGCTTTTGTATTATTTATCATTGGCTATATTTATACTTGGGCTAAAATACCATTAACAACAGGCTTAGTTGTATTAGCGTTAATATTGCCCTTACTGTTGCACAGCCAGCTAGAATTCCCTTTTTATAGCAGTGTTAGTCATTGGTTAGTGTTTTTAGTTATGCTGTGGTTGGTGGATCGCTTTGCACTGGCTGACGATGAAAGTCATCAAAATATCTCAATAGAAAAGACCTTCCTTTTACGCTTTTTGGCTTTATTGATTCCGGCTATTTTCATCCCGTTTCTGCTGACAACCTTACATACCGCTCATATAATAGTTGAACATGAAAAGAATCCAACAAGTATCGATGCAAAGAAAAACCTAAAAAATATAATCAACCCCATGGCTTGGCAAAGTCGTCTTGATGCCATCGTATATGAACATATTTTAATTGATGGTTTAAAGGAAAGTGATGGTAATAAGCTCAAATCCTACCTTTACTGGGCATTACAACGTATCAAGCACAAGCCTAGAGAAGGGCTGTATATAAATTGCTTATTAGTAATAAAAGCACTAGGACAACATGAAGCATATCAATTGCTACTCGAAGAAGCTAAGCGGACTTACCCAGAAAGGATTAACTGGGGATCAAGTATCATTAAGGCTAATGAACCTGATATGTCTGATAAGTAGCGCACTTATAATCTGAGGGTATTCAACGCTATTTATGCTCTCAGCTCAGTTAATAAGCCTCTGGGTTAGTAGTAATACTATTGGTGAAAACACAAAATACACAGTGATTTCTACCAAGTAAAATATATCCAGCCCTTGCCTACCCAACAATCAATACATACCACTTAACTTATGTGTGGATAGCTGTATACAGCAGCAAGACCTCAGTTAAGGATATAACGGCCCCCCGTGTATACAAATTATATTCAGATAATGCATGCGACTATTTAGCAGGCACAAAAAAGCCGGGCTAGCCCGGCTTTGATTTAATTACTACCATTAAGTAGCTTTTCGAAATATTAACAGAGATCAGTGATGCTTGCGATAGCTGGCTTAGAGAACTCATCG
This sequence comes from Colwellia piezophila ATCC BAA-637, assembly GCF_000378625.1. Lineage (GTDB taxonomy): Bacteria > Pseudomonadota > Gammaproteobacteria > Enterobacterales > Alteromonadaceae > Colwellia > Colwellia piezophila. The sequence continues at coordinate 284,980 of NZ_KB905163.1, forward strand.
GTAGCATTAGTATATGAAGCTACACATCCAGCTGCTGACGCAGCTTTAGCATGTGTGTAAGTTGCAACACCACCCGATGCCAAAAAGGTAAAGTCAGAGCCATCAACATCCATTAATAAATTAATAGTCGCTGAATTTGGGTAACTATTAACAATTACAATGCTTTGACCTGCAATACTCATAGGGCCAGTTGTAACTCCTGCAACTAATGCTTTAGCATGAGCCAAATCTGCAGCTGAGTTCAATGAACCATCGACTGCTTGTACAACAGATGCTTTAGCATCACCAGTTAAATCAATAAATTTAGGTGCTGCCGTAACGGCTAAAATACCTAAGATGACGATTACCACAACTAATTCAATTAGCGTGAAGCCTGTTTGGTTTGCTTTTATATTGATACTACTTCTCATGCTTTTTCCTCTATACTACAAAATTAAATACGTGATGTATTTTTGATGATTCAATAACAACTATCCGAAATTAATTGTTATTGATATAAATAATTACCGAGCTGTTTGCGGGTTGGTAACTAAAACTATTACCCTCTTGGGCTAAAACTGTTGGTGCAAGGTAAGCACCGGCACTATTACGTGCTAATGTCTCTTTCAAATGATAATGGCATAATGTGGTAGCGCCAGAAGTATCAGGATCTTTGGTCGCTAAATATCTAAAACTATCATCTGCATTAATTTGTGCAACATCCGATGCTATTAAAGGTGGTTGCTGCAATAAGTTATCCCATACCGAAATACAAGCATCAGTATCCATGCTAAGGCCGGTATTAATACCTTTAGTTGCGTCGGTACCGACAATATAACCTGGGCTAATAGTTGGGCTAGTTGTGCTATCTTCAGTAGTTAAGTAAACGGTAGTACCGTCGTAATTTACCAAATGCACATCGTTGGTATCTTTTGGACGTGCTTCAGCTTCCCATTGCGAACGTGCTAATGAAACACCGGTGGCAAAACCACCAGCCATACCTTCAATATTGGCTTGCTTAGCCTGCTCGGTTAAATCGATAAATTTGGGAATAGCGGTTACTGCCAAAAAACCTAAAATAACAACTACAACAACCAATTCAATAAGGGTAAAGCCCGATTGTTTATGAGTAATACGTTTCATCATAGAGTTAACCTTTTTTATCCGCTAATACTTTAAATGTAGACCCGATAAGTATGAGCCTCAAATTTATATAATTTACTATTACTATTAATGCTTAGTTTAACATTATCAATGACTGTAAACAAAATTACAATTCTAAACAAGCTAATTCATTGTTGCTATTCATTAAATCATTATTTAAGCTGCATTCATGCTAACAATTAGTGACTAGTGGACAATAATTCAACCGGCTTCACTTTGCCTGTATCACTACGATAATCAAAAGATTGGCCATTAGCAATACTATAACGACATAAACGTCCGTTTTTAATGGACTTTTTGTGAATTTCTATCGCTACCACTGACTCATTCACAACCTTTAACGGAATTGTTAAAACTTGTGACCAAATCCGCTGACAAGCGAGGCTTTTATGGTCATCATCAACCCAACCAAACTTGTTAACCGCTACATATTGCTTCTCATTACTATTTAAGCGATTTAACACGACAAAGTCAGGTTGTTTATCCATCAACCATTGCCCATGTACCACATTGACTTTACTGGTAAAACTTTGCCCTAAACCGACAAAGGCAACATTGGTTATCTTCGCTTGCTGACTAAAGGAAATATCGATTAAAAACTTCATCAATATGGCAATAATAACAACAACAACAATAAACTCGGTCAGGGATCTTTGTTTCTTTTCGGTATAACTGGGCGTTTTAGTCATGATACTGATCAGCTAACCTTGCATAGCCGAGGCCATATCCCACATTGGGGTAAAGATGCCTAGCGCTAATACTAATACCATGGCCGCAACGATAATTAACAATAATGGTTCAATTCTTGCGGTTAAAGTGGCTAAGTCATAATCAACTTCTCGTTCGTAATAATCACCCACTTCAGCAAGTAGTTCATCAACCCGTCCAGTTTCTTCACCTACGGCAACCATTTGTAAGACTAATGGGGTAAATAAGCCACTTGCCATCGCCGAACGTAATAAGCTCTCACCACTTTCGATGCCTTTCCTCATGGCAGATATTTTTTCTTGCATATAGCTATTATCAACAGCTTCGGCCACTAGGGTTAACCCTGTAGTCATTGGCACACCCGCTTTTAAGACAATGGCAAAACTATGGGAAAAGCGCGCCAAGATAGAGCGTTCGATGATACTGCCAATAATGGGGATTTTTATTTTTCGTCTATCCCATTGATAACGCCCTTGCTTAGTATTCAGCGACTGCTTCACCATAAAAAACCCGCCTATAGCGGCAAATATCATATACGGCCAATAATTGGTGAACAAATTAGAGCTAGCCATAATAAATTTTGTTGCCGGCGGTAAATCGGCTCCTAAGCGTGAAAACATTGTGGCAAACGTTGGAATAACAAAAATATTTAAGATCACCATCGCTGCCGATAAGGCTATCAATACCATAGTAGGATAACGTAACGCGGCTTTTATCCGTTTTCGAGTATCTAACTCTCGCTCTAAATAAGAAATTAATTTGAAAAAAGATTGCTCTAATTGACCGGTATTCTCGCCAACATGGACCAAGGATACAAAGAGATGATCAAATATTTTAGGATGCTGATTTAGCGCAGAAGAAAAGCTATAACCGCCTTCTAATTGTTTGCCAATGTCTGTTAAGGCTTTTTTTAAGGTCAGCGAGTTAGCCGAATCAACCATGCCATTGATTGATCGTAATATTGGCACGCCGGAGCGCATCAAGGCATACATTTGTCGACAAAAAATAATTAACTCTTCTAAAGAGACCCTGCCATTATTAAACAGCTCCATTATGTCTTGATTAGCACTACCCGTACTGCCAGATTTGGCCTTTACAATCGACGTTGGCGTAATGCCTTTTTTGAATATTTTTTCCGCGGCAATAGCAGAGTTTGCTGCTTCAATGCTGTCTTTTACTCGGCTACCGTTGGCATTTCGCCCAGTATAATTAAATGACGCCATAAATATCTCTATGCCTTAACAGGTATATTGCTTAATTGTGTGTTTAACTGCTTTCTTAGCTGTTTCATTGGCAACTTACTCATTAAATAATATCAATAGTCTCAACTAAGCGTAATACTTCTTCCACGGTAGTCACCCCTTGTACCGCATAATCAAAAGCGGCTTTAGCTAAGGGGATAAAATTAGGGCTTTCTTTAGCGGATTTACTAAAAGCCTCACTGTCATTACGCTTTAAAGCCATCATCATCGCTTCAGTCATTTCCAGTAATTCAAATACACCCACCCGGCCTTTGTAACCGGTATACTGGCAAGACTGACAGCCTTTACCGTGCATGAATTTTACACTGCGGGCTTGCTCGCCACCTAAGCTAGTTAACCAAAACAATTCTTGTTCTTCCGCTGGGTATTCTATTGGGCAAAACTCACAAATTCTTCGTACTAGGCGTTGCGCAACGACAGCCCGTAAGGCACTACCGACTAGGAATCCCGCAGCACCCATATCTATTAAGCGTAAAGCACTGGTGATAGCATCATTGGTATGTAGTGTCGATAACACTAAATGACCCGTGATCGCGCCTCGTAAACCTATTTCAACGGTTTCTTGATCTCGCATTTCACCAACCATCATGATATCAGGATCTTGACGTAATGCGGTTCGCAATATTCTGGAGAAGGTTAAGTCAATTTTGGTATTCACCTGTACTTGGTTAATTCTAGGTAAGCGATACTCGACCGGATCTTCAACGGTAATTATTTTTTTGCTGGCTTCATTCAGTTCACTTAAGGCTGCATATAAAGTAGTGGTTTTACCACTACCCGTTGGGCCTGTAACTAATACCATGCCATGTGGGCGGTGAATTTGTTGACGAACACGCTTCACCATATCTGCAGGCATACCGGTTTGATCTAGCGATAACAAACCCGCAGATTGATCTAATAAACGCATTACTACCGATTCACCAAACTGTACCGGCATAGTCGACATACGCACATCAATATTATGACCACTGATATCTAAGTTAAAACGACCATCTTGAGGAATACGTTTTTCAGATATATCGAGACCCGCCATCAATTTTAGCCGTAATACCATCGCTGATGCGATTTTATTTTCTTTAAGGATTTTTTCTTGTAAAACGCCATCAATACGTTGGCGAATACGTAATTGATGTTCTTCTGGTTCAATATGGATATCAGACGCACGCATCTGTACTGCATCTTCAAAAACAGATTGTAATAATTTACCAACAGTGGCATCGCCACCTTCATCAAGTAAAGTACTTTCTAGATTAAAACTAGAAGATTCTTCATATTCCTCTTCTAACTGACTGGCAAAAGATTCAATTTCAGCTGTTCTTCGATACAAACTGTCGAAGGCATCAAAGATTTGTGACTCTAATACCACCGCAAGTTCAATACGTTTTGGCGCTAACATACGCTCAAGCTGATCCAGGCCACTTAAATCGGCAGGGTCACTCATACCCAGCAAGACCGAGTCACTTCTATCTTCAATAATTAATGCTCTTAAACGCCTGGCGTGAACTTCAGGCAACAAGCTAGCAACATTAGGTGATATTTTATGTTGAGATATATCGAGAAAAGGTACGTCTAGTTGCTGTGCTAAAAACTGCAACAACTGCCTTTCAGACAAATGATTCAGCTCTATTAAGGTATCACCGAGTTTTCGACCCGTTTGCTTTTGACTCGTCAATGCTTGTAGGAGTTGCTCATTGGTAATGATATGTTCATGAACCAATAAGTCACCTAAACGCATTTTTAATTTCGGTGCTGCCATAATCCTTCCTATTGTCCTATTGCCTGTAAACGTTGCTGTGCGAACGCCGCTGAAGAAACTGATAAATCATTTTTTGCCAGGGCTTGTTGGTAGGCTTTACTAGCCAAGTTAAATTGACTGTTTTTATCGTACAATATAGCCAGCGCTAGCTGCCAACGCCCGACACTAGGTTGCATTGCAATAAGTACTTCATAAGCCTTAACAGCCGTTTCATTTTGTTGTGCTTGTTGCGCGGTATTCGCTAGCATAATTTGATACTGTTGATTTTTAAGGTCCGCTAATGGCTTTAGCGTATTAAGTGCGGCCATTACTTGCCCTTGCCTTAAATGAATACGCGCTTTCATTTCACGTAAACTACTATCTTTACTATTGATGGCAATACCTTGTGAAAGTAAATTTGTTGCATCTTGGTAGGCTTGGCGACCAAACCATAACGCGGCTAACTTTTTACGTGCTTGGCTATCGTTTGGCTTAATTATTAAGACATCTTCGAGTAATGCTTCCGCCTGACTCACTTCTTTAGCGGCAAGTGCTTTTTCGACTAGGACTAATTTTTGCTGAACCAGTTCATCCGCCGATAATTGTCGCCTTGACACTGACATGGTATTGGCTTTCGGTGTTGAGTTAGTTGTTACTTTAGCTTTTAGCTTAGCTTCTAGTGGTTTTAGCTTAAGCTTGGCAGTCTTAACCTGTGTAAATTCAGGTGGCGTATGGGGGTGACCATGCGTTTTCTCATTGATATCCCCTTGGTGGCTACTGCCATGATTCGCAATAACTGCCATTTTCTTCGCTGGTGTCACCTGACTTGCAGCATAACCTGCAGACGATTTTTCCTTAATGATTGGCGCATTGATTATCGACGATTTAACATTGGCACTAGTGTTTACTATGGGTAAAGCTTGCTGGTTTTGTCCATTTCGAGGTAAATGGCTAGGTAAATGGCCAGGTAAATGGCCTGTTGAATCACTTTGCTGGCTAGACCCTTTTACGCGGTTAGTCGATTCAGGTTCATAACCACCATTAACCTTTACTTTAATCTCAGAAACCCCAATCGATTTATACTTTTCGGTCGCTGCCTGCTCGTTGATTTCAAGGGATTTTAAAGCATTATTTTCACTTTTTAACTGCCAAATATAAAAGCAAACAAAACAAACCAGTAAGACACTCACTGTAGTTAACACAACAATTTTCATCGGTGACTGACTTACGGTTATGTTGCTTGTTTGGCTAACATTTGCATCCGACTCAGGCGTGCGTTGCTCTAAATCTTTTAACATTTGATTAATAACACTCATGCTTTTAATACCAAGGTATAGCAGGCTAGCGCAATACTAGCGAACAGGCCTATGCAGGTGAAAGCCAATAGAGGTTTATTCAAGCTATTGTCGATGCTTTCAGTATCAGCTGCTGCTGCTTTAAGTAATTTTAGCGTCATTTTGTAGTGCCCTTGGCCGTATGCTAGCATTAACATTTTGTGGCATAAAATATTGACTAAGCGTGGTACGCCTTGGCTAACCCGAGCAATACTTTTACATATGCTCACTGGGAAAAGCTCAGTGCCTTTATAGCCGGCAACTTGTAGTCTGTGATGGATATATTGTTGAACTTCTTGTGCTGTCATTGCCCTTAATTTATAGCCAAAGGTAATACGCTGCCTTAACTGTCGAAATTCTGTTTTGGCTAAACGGTGATCAAGCTCAGGTTGAGCAAATAACACCACTTGCAGTAGTTTTCGTGTTTCAGTTTCTAAATTAGTAAACAGCCTCAGCGCTTCCAAACTATCTTCAGGTAGGGCTTGTGCTTCATCAAGTATCAATACCACCGAGTGCCCTTGGGCATGTAACTCTAACAAGCGAGTTTGAATACGCTGCGTCAGTAATTGCAGTGACATTCGTTGTGCTTGTTTAACACCAAGCTCTACAGCAACGGCTCGCCTTAACTCATCGGGGTTTAAATAAGGATTGGGAATATATGCCGTCACAAAGTGTTCGGGTATTTCATTTAAAAGTTTTCGGCATAACAATGTTTTGCCGGTACCCACTTCGCCAATTACTTTTATAAAACCTTCTCCCGTTTGCAGCGCTGTTGAGAGCACGGCTAAGGCTTCGTGATGTGGAGCCAAGGGCATATAAAAACGTGTGTTAGGAGTTAACGTAAAAGGTAACTCCGCTAAGCCAAAATGGTATAAATACATAAGGTGCTGCTAATCAAACTGAGTAATACGTTAAGCAACTAAGCTTAATTTTTAGATTTAGGTGCATTTTGTGCCGCTGTTTGGCAAACATTATGTGTTTGGGCATAGTCGGCATCTGCACATTGTTCTAGACACTCAGCGCTTAACCCACCTGCTGAGGATAATTCGCACTCGGCGACTTCCTCAAGTTCGTCAGGAAACCATTTTGTCAGTAAACTGCGTGCATCTTGAAGTTGGTTTTTCCAGGTATCTTGACCAACGACTATGGGCTTGAGCATAATAACCAACTCACGTTTTTGCGACGTTTGAGACTTGTTCTTAAATAGTTCACCTAAGAAAGGTATATCGCCTAATATCGGTGTTTTTGACTCAATATCCACTTTATAGGTTTCAATTAAACCACCAATTATCACCACTTCCCCTGATCTAGCGCGAATAATAGTATCTGATTCTCGTACACTACTTTGGGCTAGCGGTAATATCAGCAGTTCGCTACCTATTTGAATGGTTTTATTTTGCTCTTCAGTAATCGTTACTGAAGGGTGAACATGTAATATAACACTACCATCTTTGCTAATTTGCGGCGTTACATCGAGTGCTATACCCGAGAAAAAAGGCGTTAATTCAACTTCAGGCGTTGTCGTGGTTGAGGTACCGGTGGTAGTAGTACTTGAAACATTGGTTACAAAGTACTCATCTTGACCCACTTTAATAACCGCCTTCTGGTTATTGGTTACCGTGATCCGTGGGCTAGAAAGTACCTGCACATTACCTTGTGTTTGTAATAATTCGATAACACCTGAAAACTCACTACCATTAGTTGTCTTACTAAATTCCATGCGATTAATGCCACCGATAGTACTAGAGATGACATTGCCAATAATACTACCTGTGGTTGAATAAACGATTTCAGCACTGCCTACTTGGTCGAGTACTTTTTCCCACTTGATACCTTGTTGATAATCATCATTAAGGGTTACTTCCATTATTTTCGCTTCGATAATCACTTGACGATGTAAGTGGCTTTCTGTTTCTTCGATAAATTTTTTCACCGCGGTAATTTCTTTAGGGAAGGCACGAATGGTTACTAAACCGGCTTGTGGCGAAACTATCACTGAGCGACCATCACCGGTACCAACAAAAGCGGTTAAGGACTCTTTCAGTTCACTCCAAAAATCGGATTTATTTTCAGTATATATATTGATGCCGCTACCTTGGCTGTTCGAGCCACTATTACCACCTTGGCTGTTATTACTACCGCTATTATTACTGTTGCCGTTATTATTACCGCTATTATTACCATTGTTGCCGCTATTAGGATCATTCTCAGAAACACCACCAGAATTGATGGTGGTACTCGATGAACCAAAACGTTTCAGGAATAAGTAATTTAAAGCAATTGTTTCTGTACGTATTCCTGGAGGGAATACTTTTACCACATTGCCTCGGCGAGTAATTTCATAACCATAAACATCTTCAACCACGTCCAATGCTTCGGATAAAGTAACATCTTTTAAGCTCAGTGAAATACTGCCGCTAACATCAGGATGAATAGCAATGTTGTAGCGAGATCCTCTAACGATTGCCTGGAAGAAATTTTTGGCATCAACCTCGGTCGCAGAAATTTCCAAACGTTTTTCAGCTAACATGCCCTGCTTAGCTTGGTTCATGCTATTAAACATTAGCTCTTGTTGTACCGAGCTTGGCACTTGTGTAAGAGGTTTAGGGGCATTTAAGGCTTTAGTTTCTCTGATGGACGCATCGAGGTCTTCCTTTAATTCCACAGGATCATTGGGTACGGATTGACAGCCAACAAGCGAGAAAAATAACGTTGACCACGCAAGTTTAAATTTTATTTTATTCATATAAGGACTTGTTATTATCATTAGTTAGCTACCGTATTTACCACTACATTACTTTTAAAACCTTTAGCCTTAAAAATATTAATTTTTAAGCGCTTTGATTTACTACGTAATATTATGCTTTGACTGTTTATAGCGGTGAGGCGATATTCACCGACATAGTCAAACATATTATAGATTTCGCCATTAATAACCGCGGTGTGAATACCTTCTCCGTGGATAATAGAGCTCAATACAAAGCCGCCATCCCGCTTTACCAAGCTACTAGAGCCTGAACCACTCTGACCAAATGGCCTCGTGGGATCAACATCAACAGCTAGGCTAACCGGTGAGATTAGCACACTAAGCATAATTACACTGGTAAAAACCTGAAGGTTTAAATTAGCTTTAGACACCAATAAACTCCTTATTTAAGCCTAAACTGTAAATAGTTATCTCAACTTCACTACGAGGATATTCTTTGACTTCGAACTCGAAGCCCTGCCAAAAAAACTTCCAACTTAATTGCTCAAGTTGACGCAAGTAATTACGCAACTGAAAATACTGACCTGATAATCTAATCTTGATGCCGTGTTTATATAAGTTCAAACCAAGTTGCTCAGCAGAAAGTTTTTCCGCATCATCACTCTGTTGGTTCGTTGGTAGGTCTAACAAAGGTTGCGCCCCCATCAGCTCAAAGGAAAGTAGCGATACCCCAGGCTCTAACGTTAATAACCTCAGTAATGCTTCACGCATTTCAATCGGACTAATTAAATCTGTAGTGAAATGCACTAACTGCTTATCGATTTTGGCTAACTTAGTTTCAAGCTGAGTTATTTGCTTAACAATTTTTTTATTAGGGTCTTGTTTAAGTGCTTTTTGATATTGTTCAATCGAGAAGCTCAGCGTTTTAATCGCTGATGTCATCTGCCGACTTTGTTTATCAAAATGAGTGGTTTTCGCACTTTTATCATCGATAAAAAGGTAAGAGATAATAAAAAATATGGCAACTACCCCCGTGAGCAATAATAAATATTGCTCACGACTGCTCAGTTGCAGATACTTGTCACAATATTCTAACCATTGTTGCTTCATTCGCTGTTACCCTTGACCGCTACAGAGCTAACGACAAACTCAGTAATATTTTGCTCATTTTTAACCAACTTAAAGTGTACAAACGCTTTGCCTGATAATAACTGTGAATTTTTAAAACCCGCTAACCAAGCAGGTACCGCTTGAGGGGTTCGCGCTAAGCCGGTAAAACTCATATCATTGGCATTTATACTAATAGTTTGTAACCGGATATCTTTATGATGCATAGCTGACAAGTCATTCATTGCCATAACGAAGCCACCAGCAAAGGTTTCATTTGAGTCAGAAAGCTTGCTTAACAATGCGTCTTTATGTTGCAGCACTAACTTAATTGCGTTTAGGTTTTGTATTAGTGTTGCGGATGCTTTTCTATTGTGTAGCTGCGTTTCTAACTTCTGAGCCAACTTGGTTTTTTGTTTTTTATTTTTAAGTAAACCATCATATTTAGCTGCTGACTGACGGTAATTTACTTCCGTAACCGCCGTCCAAACTAACATAATGATAAGTAGTACCGCCCAAAGACTTACTACTCTGGTCAGCGTCAACAAGGGTTGTTCGGGAAACAATTCAGCCTGTAGTAAATTAATGCTGTGTTTAGCTGTCATCATTTTCTCCCCCAACAGCGCCGGCATCACTGCTGTAAGGCACACTTCCCAGACTAGCACCTAGTACCGCAGCGAAATCTCGATGTTGATGATAAGGGCTAGGCAATTCAAGCAAGCTCACCGGCACTGCGGTGTTTTCAGCCAGTTTTTCAACAAAATGTGGCTCTAACTCGATGGGGATAAGTACTTTGATTGCTTTGATAGGGGCTTGCTTTAGTTGTCGTTCAAAATAATCAGTCGAACGCTGAATCTCTAAACTGATGTTATCAATCACTGATGATGTTAATTCTTCGGCGGTTTTACTGGCAATTTTAGAGAAACCACGTAAACGACGATGGAAGAAAATTTGCTGCTGTTTGATAATTAATAATACGATTTCTTCATTAGGCTGCTGACACACTAAGAGGTTGGCATCATGTTGTGGCGCTAATAAATTAGCAAAAGCAAATTCTTGTGTGGTGATTGAGGCCACCTTAACTTTACCTTGCTCTGTTGCGGTAACTATTTTTTTGAGTTCGTCTAACGGTGCACAAACGACATTAATTCGTTCTTGGCCTCCTGCGAGGGTCGGCGCATCGTAATAATCTAGTACCATATTGTCCGGTGAAATTGTGACCAAGTCCTTGATTTGCCATTTCAAGGCGCCATTTATTTCACCCGCGGGTAAATTGGGTTTATCAACTTGTACCACCTGCGACTGTGCGTCGTTTAGCACCAAACAAACATCGCCTTCAATTTTACAATGGCTATGCAGGGCATTAATTGCCGGTAAGAAATTAGTAAAACTGGCTTTTTCATGTTGAAAATGGACTGTCGCATTGGGGTTTTCACCCGCAGTACCAGCTCGACTTTGCTTAGGAATCGAGCATAAGGAGACACTTTGTTGCTGAAAAGCAATAGCAATACACTGACTTGAATTATTTTTTGAAAAAAATTGTCTAATTTTCGTTAAAAATGTCATTTATCGGCAATATCACATCATAGCTTAAATTGTTTATAATATTACCCCTTGTTACGCCTGTAGAGCAAGCTTTACTAGTAAGTATTCAGTAATATTATTAGTTATTTATGCTAAAAATTCAGATGAGATAAATCTTTGAATTCTATCCAAATTAAATTTAAAACCGGAATCCACCACAATAACAAAGCTGGGTAAATCAACGTTATCGTTTACAATAGTTATCAAGCAATAACAAACTACCCTTTCATTCGAGACGTCATGCCTAAAGCACTGTCAAAACTAGATAATATATATCATCCGTTATTTGAAAAACATAAAGTACAGGTACAAGTTAAACGCGATGATTTAATGCATGGCATTATCTCGGGCAATAAATGGCGCAAGTTAAAGTACAACCTTAAACAGTTAAAAACTAAGCAGTACCAAGGAGCCATAACCTTTGGCGGCAGTTACTCAAACCACATTCACGCTTTTGCTTATGCCTGTAAACAAGCAGACATCCCCTGTATTGGCATTATTCGCGGTGAAGAACGTTATGCGAGCAACTTTACTTTGGCCTGGGCAAGACACTGGGGTATGCAATGCCATTTTGTTGATCGAAAAACTTACCGTCGCCGGTTTGAGACAGAATTCCTTAGCGAACTTAGTCGCCAATATCCGCAACACTTTATTATTCCCGAAGGGGGCAGCAATGCCCTTGCTATACCTGGCGTAGCCGAAGTGATAACAGAGTTAAACAAGCAAACCGTTTTCGATACCTTGATAACCCCAGTAGGCAGTGGGGGGACTTTAGCCGGTCTTATCTCAGGGGACAGTGTCGCTAATGAGCAACAACATAAAATATTAGGCGTTGCCGTATTGAAACAGGCCGAATATTTAATGGATGAAATAAAAAATCTGCTAACGCCACAAGGATTAACACATGCCGATTGGCACTTATTAACAAAATATCATCGTGGCGGTTATGCAAAGTTCAGTCAGGCAGATGCTGAGCGACTTATCGCCTTTAATCAACAAACCGGGATAATTTTTGAGCCGGTATATTCTGGCAAGATGATCTTAGCTTTGCTTGATTTATTAGAGCAAGGCTACTTTAAGGCCCATGAACGCATAGTTTTATTGCATACCGGTGGCCTACAAGGACTGGGCGGCATGATTGAGCAAGCAAAGCTTAACGAGAAGGACTGGCCTATACCACCGAAAGCCCCAGCCTAATACCTAAACAACCTCAAGATGCAGGATTCAGCTAGAGTTAGAAACGTCTTTAGTCGATATGTTGATTGAAGAGAATGGTTATTCAGGAGAATAAGTTCCTGAATAACCATTAATAAAATAAACGCCTTGATTATGAGTCGCTCAGCCGTCCTGAACGAGTATCTTGAAGTAGCTTGGGTATAGAATTAAAACCTTAGCGGGTAGCGGCCCTGGTTATCTGCATGACCAAGCAGAGACAATACTGACTTTAATTCTTGCGGAAAGTTAGCCCCTGGTTTGATATGGCCTTGCCCGGAAGCTTTTTGATTGGCTAAGGATAAACGCGCATTAAAACTCAACCCTAAATTATTTTTAGGTTCAATCTTGGCGATTAAATCACCTTGCTCGCAGTCAAAATCCGCTTTAATATTACCTAACTTGATATTAGTATCTAAGGCAACTACGCCAGCTCGCAACCAAGTCACTTGGCCTTGGGCTTGCTCACAGGTTAACTTGCCGGCAATATTTAACTTCAGCTCGGTAAACGTTAATTCAACATGGCCTTGCGCTGTCACAGGGATAGGTAAAGAAAGTTGTTTCGCGATATCATTGGCAGCAACATACAACTCTACATCATTGAGTTGTAGTTGTTCAGTGGTTACGGTTAAAATAAACTTACCCTCGAGCCCTGCGGCCATAGCATCACCAAAGCTCACCTGTACTTGCGGGGATAAAGTTAACAAAGACCAAAAGCTCAACTGGGTTTTAACCTGTTGGATTTGATTATTGTTCACTGTAACTTGCGCAATTTCACCTTGCCAAACAGAGCCGAAAGCCCCTGTAACTTTAATGTTTTTAGGGAGGTGAATATTATTTATCACTAGGGCTAGCGGCATACTTGCCACTAAAAACACCACATAACTACTCAAAAAAATTGCTATCAAAGCAAACCACTTTTTCATCTAATATCTCTATCTTCTATTATGTTCTCTGCATTAGCAGCGATTATAAAAACCCAGTAATTTCAGTATCTTACAACCTAGATAGATGCAAACGACGTACTTTTACTTCGCCGGTTATATTACCTTGGCTTAAATCAATGGCTTTCACTTTCAAGCCTTCTACATTGGCTAAATGCTCTAACCAAAACAATAACTGGGTGAAAGGGGTACTGTCGATCCAAACTTGTAAATCATCTCCCTGTGGTTGCATGCGGGTAATGGTTAATTTATAGGTTTTTGCACTGCGATTTGCGGCACTGGATATGCTACCAGTAAAATTTTTCTTGCCACTTGCACGTTTAGCCTGTTGATACAAAGCAGTATTTTCTTGAACCCAAGACAATAATTGTTGCTGCCTAGCTAACTTATTATTGGCTTCAGCCAAACTTTTATTCAAGGGCTGCCAAATGGCACTATAAAAAATAAAAATGATAAAAAACACTGCCATTGTCGCAACTAGGCGCTGCTCTCGACTATTGAGTTGTTGCCACCATACTTTCATTATGATGTTTCCTTATTACTTTTATTACGACGTTGCTTGGCGATAGATTTTCGCTTACTTGATGTTTGACTAGCCCCTTTATTCATTGCTTTATTAGAAATACTGAAAGAGCCGGTTACCTGGTCACCTTGATTACTTTGTGAGCCTTGCTTAACGGTTAGGTTAGCTGCCGCTAAGGCAACACTAAACTGCTCAAAGGCTTGATAATCTTTTGCTACGGCTTGAATCCGTAATTCTTGTCGTTTGCCATCAAACTTTATTGTTTCTGGCTTTAGTGCCGGCACTTTGGCAAATACCGGTTGTAATTTCGCTAACATAGCTAAAAAACCTTGCTGGTCATTTACCCCTCCCAATAATGCTAACTCTCGATTCAGTTGCGATTTAATGGTGGCCACACGTACTCTTTTTGTTTTTGGGAAAGCCTTTTTATAATGGGCAATAATGCTTTCTTGGACCTTATCTTGCTCAGTATTCAGCTGCCATAACTGGGCCCCCTTATCACCTAAGTTAAGTAATAAAGCAAATAAAGCCACTCCGGCAACCCATAACCATTGTTGTGAGGCATTACCTCGGGTTTCTTTAACTTTGTATTGCCCTTGCAGTAAATTAAAACGATTTAATTTACTGTCCTTAGCTGGCTTAGCCATCAATGCTAAAGGTAATTCTTCAGGCATAGCTGTTATCGCTAATTGTTCACTACCAGCCAAAGGTGAATAAGCCTCAATGCGAACCTGGCTTGGTGCTTCATTGCCGGCAACTGCCACCCCCCCTTTTTCTGGCTGAGTGGATAATGCCTGACAGTGCAACTGCCATGTATTGGTATCGACCGTAAAACCTTGCCAACTATTTTGGCGAACAATCACTTGTTGCTCGCTAGCATCACCTAGGCTAATGGCACTCCAACCATCAACAACCTGCGGCATAACTAAGACATCAGGCAAAATAGATTTAGCGTCAATATTTGCATCAGCCAACCATGACAACCACAACTGCATCTGCTTATGGGCAACAATTGCGGTAAAACAATTATTATCTTGCTCATCATTGGCTAAGTCTGCGTAGGCAAAAAACAGCTTATCTACGTCTTCAGCTAAGCTATCTTCTAACATGTATGGCACGGCTAAACGTATAGCTCGGGAGGATTTCGCCGGTACTTGCACAGACTTCAGCAACACATCACATCCCGGTACTAATACCTTGACGGTTCGACTTTCTGCTTTACTGGTCAATTCACTTAGCTGCTCAACACCCTTGAGCTCGCCACTGGCAATAATTTCTTGTTCATTAGTGTTGGTTTGATCGACCACCAACCAATGAATGGTATTGTGCGCTTGACTGCCCAAGCGGATAAATAATGTCTCTGCCATTAGTTGCGTCCTATTGTACGACTAATTACTTGAATTTGTTGTGTCTTAGTAATTTTCATTATTGAGCTCATAGAGAAGTAGCTGTTATTAAAGCGGGCACTGGCTTTTAATTTAAAATATTCACTATCGATAACAAATTGCGCTTTTTGCCACTCTTCTAGATTAACCTTAGTTAATTCAGGTAGATTAAAGAAATCTGCTTTATTTTCATAGCCAGAACTGTCTCTAGCACTTAGAATTTGTTGGGCATCATCAAGGTCTGAATCAAGTAAGGCTTGTAATAGTTCTGGTTTTTCTGCATCTAAGGTATTGATATTGATTAGGTGCTGAGCATTTTGTGGTAGTACGCACACATACGGCGTTAACGCTAAAATAACGGCAGGAGTAAAGTGCTCAATTAATCTTAATTCGTTAATGCTGCCTAAATAACTATTTGCAGCGAGATAAGGGAATTCACGCGACGCATAATCATTATCTTCCGCGCCCCCAGAGCCAGTGATCATATCATTACCATCAAGCCAATCGGTTAACGCATTAACCATGGCTTCGGCTTCAAAATTACCCACGCCTTCAATATTCAAGTTGCTAATAAGCCCTTCCAATACTGTTGCCGCAGGTAACTGTTTTGCACTGCCGGATCTACTTGCTGGGGTAGTCTTTTTACTCTCAGTTTTTGACGAGCTGGATGATTTTCCCGAATCACTATCACCAGCTTCATCTTTTGTTTTTGCTTTCGGGTGTAAAGCGTTAAGGTTCAAACAGCTTTGTAAATCCGTTATTTCACCACTTATCTCGCCAAAATCAACCGGGTAAGTAGTTGCCTCTGCCGCCCAAATTTGTTCAAGATGCGTGACGGCGGGTTCATCTTTAAAGGCTTTAATTAACACCCTTTTGCTAAAAGCCTCGGCCCCCATAGCATACCAATAAGCTTGCTGATTATAACTAATATTGGTACTGCGCTGCATTTGTGTATGTAAGCGGGTGGTCATCTGCGCAGCAATAATGGAGCATAACGCAACAATAAGCATTACAGTAATTAGAGCGACACCACGTTGACCGGACTTACTGATAGGGGCTGATATAGATTTAATGGCCATACCCTACCCCCCACTCTGTGCATCAGCAAGGTCACCGGCCACAAGAAACTGACGACGAATTAAGCCGTAATCTTGACTTTCAATCTCAATAGCGATGGCTTGCGGTAAAGCATTGCCCGACCATTTCTCTTGCCATTTTTGGCCATCATAAAATTCGAAAGCTAAGCTGGTAATATTGGTTATTAACGGCCTAACTCTTGGCTCTTGACCCACCACAGCATCAACAAAATTGTAGTGTAAGCGTTCTAGCGTTTCATCGACAAGGCGATAGGCCACATTTTGCATGTCACCACGAGGCAATAATAAGCCTGGATTGGTCCAGCCATTGCGCACAAAGGCAATGGCTTGTTCATCGGCTAAAAAACTGTCATCCGCCGTTTGTAAAAAGTTTTTACTGGGTGCCTCTCCATTAATACGCATGCTGCGTTTAGCAATTTGGGTAAAATCTCTTTCCATTAACATAAAGGCACGTTGTAGTTCATTTTGCCGGTCACTGCGTATTTTTGAATTTTCATCACCGCGCAACACGGTATCAAAAATAGTAAAACTTGCTAAACTGACCACAGAAAATATCGCAATGGCGATCAGCACTTCTAGCAAGGTAAAGCCTTGTTGCCCACCAGCATATGTAAACGACGGCTTTCTAGTGCTTGAAATCATCAGGGTTTACTCTGTGCAAGGTAAGTCATCATACTGGCGGTAACCAGTTTATCATCTTCATTTAGACGTACTTCCATCACCACGGAACGTAATTCTTTATTGGTAGTTTTAATCACCTTTTGTTGCCAATACCAAGTACGCCCCGCCATTTTTACTTCACCTTTTTTATTGTTTTTTGGTGGCCAGCTTTTATCTAAACTGACTTCGACTAATTGATTCGAGGCGACCCAATTAGCAAACATTTGCTCTTCTAAATGACTAATGTGGCGATAGTTATTATCGGCAACACCCAATAAGGCAACACCGGCGATAGCAAAGACAGCCATAGCGAGCATCACTTCAATTAAGGTAAAAGCCGTTTGTTTAGTGCGCTTACTTTTATTGGTGAACGCCACGGTGTTAGTGATATCAATCATCAAGTAATGGCCCCTCAATGGTTAATGGAATGCTATATATACCCGTCACGCGATAAGCTAAATCTTCCGCGTCTTCAATAAAAGCCAGGTCTTCATTTAAGCGAAAAGTAACACTAAAAGGCGTTAGATCACCGCCGGAAAGAATGTACACTTGGGGAATTAATTTCTTCTCTTGCTCTTCTCTTGACATTAAAGTGAAATCATCTTCATCTTTTTCTTTAAACGTATCAGCATCAAAAAGCAAAGGTTCGTCTATAGGTAAATCATCAAGTTCTAGACTCAGCTCTATCCCTTCAGGCATGGTGACATTGGCTAGCCAATCTTGATCGGGGATGTCTGTCCACTGAGTGCCGTCATAACCAAGAAACTGATAACTGTCTTTTTTAACAACCAAACCCAATTCAATATTATTGAGCATGCCATAATCAGCAGCCACTTCAAAAATAGCGGCAAAGCGGGCACTTTCATGTTTTAACTTATCTGCAGGATTATTACCGGAAAAATTAAACTGCACCAAACTAGCCATAAGACCAATCAACACAATAACGACCATCACCTCAATTAAGGTAAAGCCACGGTGTTTTATTGTTAATGCCGATAGTTTTTTCATAAAGAAATCCGTAATGGTTGAGCTTGAAGCTGTAAGATTAAATTTAAAGGAAATTGCACGGAGTTGACGCTAGTCAATGAGTACCTTTGACGCCTAAATTTAGTTTTACAGCAATAAGATCAGCTATTACCTATTGGAAGTCGCCCAAATTCCAATTGCCTATATCATCTTCTGTACCGGCTTCACCATCTGGCCCCACTGAAAAGACATCCATTCTACCCTGTTCACCTGGATTCAATAAAACATATTCATTGCCCCAAGGATCTTTTGGTAAACGTTTGATATAGCCATCTTCAGGGAAACGACGTGGCTCTGGCTCAATATCGGTTTGTTCAACTAGTGCATCCAAACCTTGCTCTGTGGTTGGATAATCATAATTATCCATTTTATATAAACTTAAAGACGTCTCTAGCGCAGTAACATCCGATATCGCTTTCTGCATGTTGGCGCGCTCTTGACTACCCATCAAATTAGGTACCACCATACTGGCAAGAATACCGAGAATAACGATGACCACCATCACTTCTAATAAGGTAAAACCTTGTACTTTTTTCATATTCATATTCATATTACTTTCCTAAAGTCTGATAAATTGAGAATTCGACAACTGTGTGCGCAAACAGTTACCGATAAGTTGTCGAAAAATGTTTAGCCACCGACTAAGCTATTAAGTTGTAAAATCGGCTCTAATATAGCCATAACAATAAAGAGTACTACCCCTGCCATCCCAACCATTAGTGCGGGTTCAAAGGCCTTTAAAGAGATACTCACTAAGGCTTCAAACTCTCTATCTTGGTTATCCGCAGCACGACCTAACATATGCTCCAACTTACCACTTTTTTCGCCACTGGCAATCATATGCAACATCATCGGAGGGAACAATTTAGTTTTCTCTAATGACACTCGCAAACTAGCGCCCTCGCGTACTTTATCGGTAGCAGCGTTTACTTGTTTCTTGATATATAAATTATCAAGTACTTGACTGGATATACGCATACTTTCTAACAAAGGCACAGCACTGGCGGTTAAAATACTTAACGTACGAGCGAAACGTGCGGTATTGATACCGCGAGCTACTTTGCCTATACCGGGTATACGCAATAAATTCCGGTGGAAAGCCATTTCAAAATCTGGTTTTTTTAACAACTGAGAAAACAGTAACACCAGGCCGACCACCAAAATAACCAAAGCTAAACCATAATCACGTAGAAAATCACTACTGGCAATCAAAAACTGTGTAGTACCAGGTAAGTTCTCGCCCATATGCTCAAATTGACCGACAATTTTTGGCACTACCGCCGTTAATAATATGGCGATAACACCAACAGCCACCACGGTCATAATAATAGGATAAACCAGCGCTTGTATAAGTTGCGAGCGCATTTGTTGACGCTGTTCAGTATAATCTGCTAAGCGATTAAGTACATTATCCAGATGTCCTGACTTTTCACCCGCGGCAACCATAGCCCGATACAAACGATTAAATACCTTAGGGTATTCAGCCATACTCTCAGATAAACCATAACCTTCGGTAACTTTAGTACGCACGCCCATGATCATACTTTTAATGCGATTTTTTTCACATTGTTCCGCAACCGCTATTAAGGATTCTTCTAAAGGTAGCCCTGACTCAACTAAGGTCGCTAATTGGCGAGTAATAAGTGCTAACTCGGCTGCCGATACTTTGGCACCCGCAGGTTGACCAAGAATAGCGGCGAAGCCGGTTTTCTCATTTTTCGCTTTGCCTTTCGCTAAGGTCGCGGTAACGGCGATGGGCATTAAGCCTTGCTCACGTAACAAGCCGCGTACTTGTCTTGGCGTATCACCCTCAATAACGCCTTTTTTAGTTTTACCGCGACTATCTACCGCTTGGTATTCAAATGCTGCCATTACTTATAATGAGTACTTATATAGTTATTTTCGTTATATGAATTCTATTAATTCACTTTTGAGTCTATCTCGTTCCATTGAGCATAATTACGTCGTTGATTGCTCAAGTCACGTTAATCTTCTCGAGTAACACGTAAAACTTCCTCTAAGGTAGTTTGCCCTAGCATTACTTTATCAAAGCCATCTCGGCGTATACTGGCATTGCCTTTACGAGCATATTTTTCAATGGCTTGTTCACCATGACCATTATGAATAATCTCTCGTATTTGTTCATCAACAGGCAGTAATTCATGAATACCCATACGGCCACGATAACCTTTAAAACTACATTCTTTACAGCCAACAGCGCGATATATCACCACTTTATTATCGTCGGCTAAGGCTAATAAATGTCGCTCTTCATCATCAGGTAAATGGCTTTCTTTACAATGTATACACAGCGTGCGCACCAGACGTTGCGCCAAAACGCCCAATAAACTTGAAGACAGCAAAAATGGCTCTACGCCCATATCTTCCATACGGGTTATGGCACCGGCAGCCGTATTGGTATGTAAGGTAGATAAAACCAAATGACCGGTTAAACTGGCTTGAACGGCAATTTGTGCGGTTTCTAAATCGCGAATTTCACCCACCATTACCACATCAGGATCTTGACGTAAAATGGCGCGCAGGCCACGAGCAAAGGTCATATCCACTTTAGTATTGACTTGCATTTGCCCTATGCCTTCAATGGAGTATTCAATCGGGTCTTCGCAGGTCAAAATATTGCGTTCTTTGGCATCGATTTGCATGAGGCCAGCATAAAGTGTGGTACTTTTACCTGAGCCAGTAGGACCGGTAACTAAAATGATGCCATGAGGCTTTTCAATCAGCTTGGAAAAATTAGCTCGGTTAGTGTCGGTCATACCCAAGTCTTTCAAATCTAGACGGGCAGCATTTTTATCGAGTAATCTTAACACCACTCGTTCGCCATGGCCTGTTGGCATAGTTGAAACACGCACATCAACAGCACGACCACCTATACGTAGAGAGATGCGACCATCTTGTGGAATACGTTTTTCGGCAATATCGAGCTTTGCCATAACCTTAATACGTGAAACCAACAAGGAAGCAAGTTTTCGATTGGGTTTTAAAATTTCCCGTAAAATACCATCGACGCGAAAGCGAATTTGTAAGCTATTTTCAAAGGTTTCAATATGGATATCAGAAGCACTTTCTTTGATGGCTTCGCTGAGCATGGCATTGATCAGTTTAATGATTGGTGCATCATCTTCATTTTCCAGCAAATCTTCACTTTCAGTAAACTCATCGGCCAAGGAATATAAATCCACTTCATTACCGATATCTTCCATCATTTGCTGGGCTTCAGAAGAATCCCTTTGGTAAGCTTGAGTCAGCAGTAATTCAAATGCTGGTAGCTGTAAAAAGTCAAAGTTAAAGGGTGCTTTGAGTATACGACGAATTTCTAAAATGATATCGAAATTAACATCATCCAAGCAATGTAAAATATAACCACCGGCTTCTTCGTCGGTAGAAATGAGTACACTATGGCGTTTAGCAAAAGCGAACGGCAACAACCAAGCGCTGTTCGTTTCCTCTTGGTCTGTTGCTTCAATACCGATTTCAGCTACATCATCAGCCATTAGTGCTTATCTTCTGTTGGTGGTTTAGGCAAGTCGATATTGCTGTCTTCAACACTTTTGCCGTTAAGCTTATTCTGATAGTCTTCAAATGAGGGTGGTAACGCTAACTTATCTTGCCACTGCGGCAATATTGGCATATTTTCATTACTCATTAACGACAAACCTTCTTCCTGTTTACGAATTTGATCGGCGCGAATATAGTTATATTTTGATTCACTGATTTCGTTCATTAAGCCGGCATCACGAATGATGGTAGCGCGTAAAAACACCATTAAATTGCGTTTACGGGTGGTATTCGAGGTGGATTTAAACAAGTGACCAATAAAGGGAATATCACCTAAGATTGGTACCTTTTGCACACTTTCTTGCACATCTTCATCAATTAAACCACCTAACACTATGGTTGCGCCACTATCCGCTATTACCGTGGTTTTAATTTCTCTTTTATTGATGGAGATATCAACCCCGGTAGTACCACTTACCGAAGAGACTTCTTGTTCAATTATGAGCTGCACCGCATTGCCTTCATTAATTTGCGGGGTTACCCGTAACTTGATACCCACTTCTTGGCGGTCAACCGTTTGAAAAGGATTCGAGTTATTACTACCTGTTTGTGAACCGGTAATAATAGGAACTTCCTGACCAACAAGAAAATAGGCTTCTTCGTTGTCTAAGGTAGTAATACTCGGTGTCGCTAGAATATTAGAATTGGTATCACTACTTACCGCTTGTACGATAGCGCCCCAGTCATTTTTTGCGATACCAAACATCATACCGCTAACATTACCCAGTACTTGCGCAAGTATGCTGTAATCGCCATTAGTATCCGGGTTTACTATAGTATCGCCATTTTCTTTGATAATAGTGGTGCCCTTCTCGCCTTCGGCGGCAATTGACCCTGCAGCAATAGAAGAAATACTGGCTGGGCCATTAGTAAATTGGGTAAAACCACCTGCCTCGTTATACCATTGCACACCTAAACTAATACCATCACTTTCAAACACTTCAACAATAATAGCCTCAATTAATACTTGCGCACGACGTTTATCGAGTTGACGAATAACCTCCTTTAAAGAGCGCAACATATCAGGCTGTGCGGTGATTACCAAACTATTGGTAGACTCATGAGCTTCAATACTGACATTACGTTTTGTACTGCTGGTGCGGCTTTTAGTTTTTGTGCCTGTGCTTTCTGAGGAAATTGAATCACTAACCCCTTGCAATACCTTAACTAAGTCCTCTGCTTTTGAGTATTTCAGGAAATGAACATAAGTATTACCACTACTTTCTAATTCGCTATCTAAGCGTTTAATCAAACGAGTGACCCGTTCACGTGCTTGCACTTCACCACTGACAATCACGCTATTTGATCTATCATCGGCAACAATTTTAGGAATAAGAAAGGTTGGTTGGCCCGACTTACCACTGCTCGGTTTGTTCATTGCTTCTATAATGCGTACCATCTCACCCGCAGAAGCATATTGCAGTTTGATAATCTCCACATCTTGATCGCCTGCTCTATCAACGCGTTCGATAATTTTTACTAACCTGTTAACCGTAGAAGCGGTACCGGTAAGCATAATGACATTAGCAGGATCGTAGTTAACGACATTACCACCACCGGCTTGATCTGATAATTGTCGTAATAAGGGTACTAATTCACGAACGGTAACATTTTTTACTTCCACCACACGGGTAACCATCTCATCACCCATGAGATTACTTTTATCACCGACCACCGGAATCGCGGCAGTTTTAGCATCTTTATTACGAATGATTTTGACGATGTTGTGATTCATTTCTACAGCCGCATAGCCGTAGACTTCGAGGACATTAAGAAAAAATTGATAATATTGCTCTTCAGATAATAAATCATAACTGCGAACATTAATTTTGCCACGGACATTAGGGTCGATAATCATGGTTTTTTTCAAGTTTTTACCGACGATATTAACGAACTCGGTTATTTCAGTGCCTTTAAAGTTTGGCGAGTATTGCGCTGCACTGGCTTGCCCGACAAAACATAAGCCATTAATCGCTAGCGCCGTTATTAAGGTTAGTAAAAACTTTTTCATCATGATAAGTGTCTCTGCTTTCTTTACTTTAATAGAAAATCTTTATTAGGTGTTTTTATCGCTAAGCTTTAACAATGAGTCATCGCTTAAAAACCACCTTGTTTTTATTGTTATTTTGTTCGCTTCAGTCTTAATCTAAGCCAATCAGTATCGTCGTTAAACTACCTTGCCGATTTACCAGTAAGGATATATCACGTGCTTGCTTCATTTCAGCCATAGCTTGCATTGCTTGTGTTGTTACCAGCAAATCATAACCATTCATTTCAACAACAACGTCACCCGCTTTTAAACCAGCAAGTTTGAAAAACTCAGGTTTTTTGCCCGGACGCAGTGAGTAACCGATTATCTTGCCATTTTTTCTTTTCGGCGAGATACGTAAATAATCGCCAATTTTTGCCGGATCGTTGGCAAGCTCATTCCGTAGACTTTTAGCCTGAGCGGTTAATTCTTTATTATGGCGTTGATCGACAATATTTGAGCGAGATGATTGCGGTCCTACCCTGGACTTGTTGCTCTTAATAGCTGAAGTGTTGGTTACTTTTCTGGCTGGCTGGCTATAATCAAAACCATCTAACATCAAGGTTTCGAGCCGCCCTGAGTGTTTAATGAGTACTCGGTCCATCAGCACTTGCTCAAGGTTGGCACGTGTACCGACGATAATATCGCCAATACCGTAAGTTTCTTGCTTACCTTGGTTTTCAATAATCGCCGCGGCTATAGATTGATCATCGCTGGCAACTAAACCTGATAAAGTTAAATTTAAGGTGGTTTCTGGCACATGAGCCATTTCAATTTCAGGCTGATCAACAGCGGTCTCACCATACAAGCCAAAAAGGTTCAGCGATTGTATTTTGCTAACATCAACAACTGTACTGCGGTTATTGCTATTAAGATTTCCGCTATTTGCAGTAGCAGTACTTTGAGTTGATTGCGCCTGTGGCACAACTGACCAAGTGATTTTAGCGCTTAAAGAAGCAATATATATTAATAACAAGACCATTGCTGATTGCGCAACACGTCGATGACCTAGTTGAGAGAATAATGCAGTAAAATCTGTCATGTTCGTGGGAAATGCCATAGCGACTTATATAATTATTATTTTAAAAACAAGCTTAACCATCTTCATTCAGGGCTAGATGTTATGTTTTGTTATGTTATGCGAAGAGGAATCATACTTGACCCAAAGCCAAGCAACAAGTAGTAGCAAGATTTATTAAAGACTTTAATCAATAAAATAGTAATAAAAAAGTTACTCGCTAATAAATACCTACTGTTATAATAATTTCAGACCTACTCACCTCGGTAAAGTTCCCAATATTAGCCTTATAGCCGTTTCATTAAGTTTGTGATCTAGTTATATACCCAAACAACCTGAAGATGCAGGTTTCAGCTGGAATTATAAATGCCTTTAGGCAAGGCATTAATTGAAGAGAATAGTTATTCAGGAGAATATGCTCCTGCATTCTCTAATAAGCTGCATCCATGCTGCGTTATTGTCGAAATCGATAACGTAGCATAAAGCGTTTCTAAACCAGCCTTGCGGGAACGTCTGAGTAATAGCTGGCTATTAGGATGATATGGCGTATTTTAACCCGCACAAGTGAGCAATAACTTAATGAAATTAGTATTATTATGACCCCAAGTACAACACCTAAAAACAACTCAACTCGATTGGATAAATGGCTATGGTCAGCCCGATTTTATCGCACCCGTGCTATTGCTAAGCAAATGATTGATGGCGGTAAAGTTTTTTACAATGGTCAGCGCACTAAGTCCGGTAAAGCCGTCTCAATTGGTGATATAATAAAAATTCGTCAAGGGTTCGAAGAAAAAGAAGTGACTGTTATCGCGTTAGCCGATAAACGTAAAGACGCTAATTTCGCCAGTACTTTATATCAAGAAAATAAGCAAAGTATTGCTCAGCGTGAAAAAAATGACCTCGCCCGTAAACAAGGTATTTTACTCAGCCCTGCTAGTGATACTAAACCAGATAAAAAACAACGTAGAAAACTGCGTGAATTTAAAGAAAGGATCTAACTGCCATGAGCCAATTCAATGTTTTAAATCGTTACTTATTCACCGGTGCCCATGCCCGTGGTGAACTTGTTCAGCTTAATAGCAGTTTTAAAAGCATTCTGAACAATCATAACTATCCCGCCGGTGTCGCAAAATTATTGGGTGAGTTACTCAGCGCTACTTGTCTATTAACAGCAACGTTAAAGTTTGAAGGTGATATTACCGTACAATTGCAAGGTGATGGCCCAGTCGGCTATATGTCAGTTAGCGGTAATAATAAGCAGCAAATGCGCGGTATTGTCAAACTAGTGACAGAAACTTCAGCCAATACTTTGCAAGAATTAATTGGTAAAGGCACCATGATTATCACCATACGCCCTAATGTAGGTGAGGCTTATCAAGGTGTCGTTGCCTTAGACGAAGACAATCTTGCCGATTGCTTAGCGCATTACTTTGACGTGTCAGAGCAAATAGCCACTAAAATATGGCTATTTTGTGATAGTGAACAGCAATTAACGGCAGGTGCGTTAGTGCAAGTATTACCTGATGGTGATGGTAGCCTTGAAAATAAAGAAAAACAGGTAAATGACTTTGAGCATTTATGTCAACTGACTAATACCATTAAAAGTGAAGAAATTTTTTCATTAGAGGCTGAAGCTTTACTCTATCGTTTATACCACCAAGAGCAAGTTAACCTTTTTGAACCACAACCAGTTAGCTACCTATGTGGTTGTTCTGCTGATAAATGTTTAGCGGCTATTTCTCAAATTGAACCCAGTGAAATAAAAGCTATTTTAGCCGAGCAAGGTAAGATTTCGATGACCTGTGATTATTGTATTACCACTTATGACTTTGATGAGCTAAGTTTACAAAGTTTCATCTCGAAAGTTAACCACTAGATAATAGCTCACTTTTTAAGCGAACAACGTAATAAAAAACAGTATTAATTACCCTTTATTTCACATCGTGGTAATTAATACTGTCTCTAAAATATTGACATACCCCTTATATGCCTAGCTCAAGCGCCATTTCATCTTAACATTAATAACATTTACCAACCCCATTCATGTTATTTATAATGAAAACTTTCATATTAGACTATTTTTTACTTTCGTTTTGCTCGTTATTACCTTAAAATACCGCCAAATGAAGACAGCATGAAAACTTTCATCACTGCTTTCACCAAACCACTTAAATAAAATTTGTCATACTTAGGAGTGAATTTGCTATGACCGCCCCGAAAAACTCTATTGATTTATCACAATACGGCATCAACGATGTTAATGAAGTTGTTTATAACCCATCGTATGAGTTACTTTTTAGTGAAGAAACTAAAGATAGCCTCGAAGGTTTTGATAAAGGCGTAGTGACTGAGCTTGGTGCAGTTAACGTAGATACTGGTATATTTACTGGTCGTTCTCCTAAAGATAAATACATTGTTCGTGATGACGTAACTCGCGATACAGTGTGGTGGTCTGATCAAGGAAAAAATGACAACAAACCTATGACACCTGAAACATGGGACCACTTAAAAAACTTAGTGACTACTCAGCTTTCTGGTCAACGTTTATTTGTTGTTGATACATACTGTGGTGCTGATGAAGCAACACGTTTAAAAGTTCGTTTCATTACTCAAGTAGCTTGGCAAGCGCATTTTGTTAAGAACATGTTTATCCGTCCTACTGACGCTGAACTAGAAACCTATGAACCAGACTTCGTGGTAATGAACGGCGCAAAAACAGTTAATGATAAATGGCAAGAGCAAGGTTTAAACTCTGAAAACTTTGTTGCTTTTAACTTGACGGAAAAAATTCAATTGATTGGTGGTACTTGGTACGGCGGCGAAATGAAAAAAGGTATGTTCTCTATGATGAACTACTACCTTCCGTTGCAAGGTATTGCTTCAATGCATTGTAGTGCTAACGTTGGTGAAGATGGCGACACTGCAATTTTCTTCGGTTTATCTGGTACTGGTAAAACAACGTTATCAACAGATCCTAAACGTCAACTTATCGGTGATGATGAACATGGTTGGGATGATAATGGTATTTTTAACTTTGAAGGTGGCTGTTACGCTAAAACGATCAACCTAAGCAAAGAAAACGAACCAGATATCTACAATGCGATTCGTCGAGATGCATTATTAGAAAACGTTACTGTTGATGCCAATGGTAAAATTGATTTTGACGATAACTCAAAAACTGAGAACACGCGTGTATCTTACCCAATTCACCACATTGATAATATCGTTAAGCCTGTTTCTCGTGCCGGTCATGCGAAAAAAGTTATCTTCTTAACGGCTGATGCTTTTGGTGTTTTACCACCGGTAGCTAAGTTAACGCCAAAGCAAACTGAGTATTACTTCCTATCAGGCTTTACCGCTAAATTAGCAGGTACTGAGCGTGGTATTACTGAACCAACACCTACTTTTTCTAGTTGTTTTGGTGCGGCTTTCTTAAGCTTACACCCGACTCAATATGCTGAAGTTTTACAAAAACGTATGGAAGCTGTTGGCGCAGAAGCTTACCTAGTTAATACTGGCTGGAATGGTACTGGCAAACGTATTTCAATTAAAGCAACTCGTGCAATCATTGATGCTATCTTAGATGGTTCTATTGATAATGCTGAAACAACGGTTATTCCAATGTTTAACTTAGAAGTCCCTATCAAGCTTACCGGTGTTGAAGGTGATATTCTTGACCCTCGTAACACTTACGAAGATGCCAGCATCTGGAATGATAAAGCGGCAGCCTTAGCGAAACGTTTTGTTAATAACTTTGAAAAATTCACTGATACTGACAACGGTAAAGCATTAGTTGCTGCTGGCCCTCAACTTTAATAGTTGTACTAAAACTATAAGTTAAAGTAGCAGATAAACGAAAGCCAGATGTTTGAATAACATCTGGCTTTTTTGTGGTTGGCGTTTGATTGATTGACGAATGAATCGCTTGCTAGGATATCTAACAAACTCTTATTGTCCGGACTTCATTTATAGCGCGTTTGAGATAGCTAATACCAATTTGATTAAGTTCTTTCCCACTCAGCGAGAATTAAAAGGCTTAGAGGCAAGGCATTGATTGATGAGAATGGTTATTCCCTTGTCAAAATTAATAACGCCGCTTATAAGCCTTTTAAACTCGCCCTTGGGAGCTCATTGATAAACTGATAACTTCACAAAATTAGTGAAATATAGAATAACTATGTTTAACAAATTTTGTTTGTTCTAAGCTCAGCAATGTAGCTCTGAGTAGGGAAGAAATTTAATCAAAATGGTATAAACTGGTTTATCAGCTCTCTACTAAATAAACACTAGCGGTAAATACACCTTGGCTTGTAAACCACCAGAGGGTCTATTTGAAAGTTCAACTTTACCACCGTGGGTATCAACAATACGTTTAATAATGGCTAAGCCTAAACCGCTACCTTCAGTGCCCCGGGCAGTATCACCTTGAGTAAAAGGTTGGAATAAACGTTCAATATCTTCATCAGGAATACCGGCACCGTTATCACAGACCATGAAATAGGCATACTTTTTTTCTACGCCAGTATAAACTTCAATTTCACCTGAGGTATAACGAATAGCATTTTGCAGTAAATTGGCTAGGGCGCGCTTAACAGCAACATGTCGTAGTGGGATTTTAGGGCATTCACTTGGGAAAAATATTATCTCTCTATCACTGGGTTTTTCGACATTGATAACCTCATCTACCAACACATTCAAGTCACCTGGTTCAGCTTTATCTTTTGAGTCATGACGAAGGTAATCAATAAACTGATCAATAATATTATTCATATCATCAATATCGATTTCTATACCATCTTTAAGAAAAGCATCTTGCTCTTGCATCATTTCACTGGCTAAACGTATACGCGTTAATGGTGTGCGTAAGTCATGGGAAATACCCGCCATTAATAAATTACGGTCATCTTCCAGTTGTTTAATGCCCTTTGACATATGATTAAAGGCTTGGGTTACCGCCATAATCTCAGAGCTACCACGTTCAACAAGTGGCTCAGGAAAGTCCCCTCGACCGACATCTTCAGCGGCTATCTCTAATGATTTCAATGGCCTATTAAGTTGACGAACAAAGATCCAACCGCCGATAACACTCAATAAACCAATAACCACCATAAAGAAGATAAGTGGGTTAAAGCTTCCTCTTTCCATGCCGCTTAAGGGTATTTTCACCCAAAGATGAGGCGCTTGTGGAGCTCGAATCCAAAATAAGTATTCATTACCATCAGAAATTCGCACTTCAGCAGGCCCGCCCAATAACAAGGACATTTGCTCAGATCGATAAGGGTACACTGCCGCCGTTGCTAAACCAAAATTGAGAGCATCTTCTTCACGATATACGCCGATACCGGTTTCATTATGAAAGGCTTTCGCCATTTTAGGACTTAACTTAGCATCATCGATATCAATGAATACGACCCGCACTTGCTTAGCCAGCAACTGATTAATTTGCTGCTGGTGGGGATCAAAAACATAGATAGCAAAAGAAATGTAGGTAACGATCTGATTGATAAAAAGTAAAAAACCTATCAATAAAACCGTTTGACCAAAAGCACTACGAGGTAATATTTTCATATAGTTGACTTAGCTTAAACACAGAGTGAGTGCTTTGCTAAGTATTGGTACCATCAGGAACAAATACATAACCTAAACCCCAAACTGTTTGCAAGTATCTTGGTTTAGCCGGGTCTTCTTCGAGCATTCTACGTAAGCGTGATACTTGTACATCGATACTACGCTCTAATGCTGAGTAATCTCTGCCACGAGCTAGATTCATAAGCTTATCACGAGATAGTGGCACTCTAGGATGGGTAACCAATGCTTTGAGTACCGCAAACTCACCGCTGGTGAGTGGCATATTGACGTTATCTTTTTTCATTTCACGGGTCGCTAAATTTAACTCGTGGCCACCAAAGGTAATAATATTTTCTTCTAAAGCAGGCGCTCCAGGCGCTTCTTGAGTTTTACGACGTAGAACGGCTTTAATACGTGCCAGTAACTCTCTTGGATTAAAAGGTTTCGGCATATAATCATCAGCGCCAAGTTCTAAACCGATAATCCGGTCAACCTCATCACCTTTAGCGGTTAGCATTACAATAGGGATATTATTTGAATTTTGACGTAAACGGCGACAAATAGATAAACCATCTTCACCGGGTAACATTAAATCAAGCACTAACATATGGAAATTTTCTCGTTCAAGTAAGCGATCCATTTGTTCTGAATTAGCGGCAGTTCGTACAGTAAAACCTTGCTCAACTAAATAACGCTCTAATAATGAACGTAGACGCATATCATCATCTACCACTAAAATCTTAGGGGTTTCTTGAGTCATATTTTATTCCACCTTGCTCAGTTTGCTTTTTATTATAAATATATACCCGTTACTATAAGGGATATTACTAACAATAAGAAAGTAGCAAGCGTAAAACAAGCTAAGTATTTGTTACAATTTATGTAATTACTGAGGATATAAACTTTTTTAGAGGGTTTAATACCAATTTGATTAAATTTCTTCCCAACTCAGAGCTGTACTCAATGTTCAATAACAAGGCGAATTTGTTTAGGTCTAGTCATTCTAAACCACATAAATTTAACGATGTTAGTGGTCATTGAGTAAGATCCCATAGGGCGAATATCTAATAAAAGGAAAGGGTTCATATGCGGCGTTATTGATTTTGACAAGGACGCTACATGGATGTAGCTTCTTAGAGAATGCAGGAGCTTATTCTCCTGAATAACCATTCTCTTCAATCAATGCCTTGCCTCTAAACCCTTTAACTCTCGCTGAGTGGGAAAGAACTTAATCAACTTGGTATAGGGCATAATTGTGGGAATTGTGCCGCGCTAAGTTTTATTTCAAGTAGTGGATACTTTGCTCAGTAACACATTGAGTGAAGCTTTTTTTACGCTCTTCGTGTGAAAGTGATGCGATGGCCTGCTTCACTAATTGCATTTTCTTCTCTCGGTCAGCAGATGGTAAATGAGCAAGTTGCTGATGAAAACAGCCATACAGACCGAAATTTAACGCGACTTCAGACTGCATAGTGTCAGTACCTAAACAATGACCTAATTTTTCTGCCAAGGTATTGGTATCCATTTCGTCGATTAAATAGCTTAACTTATAATTGCCACTATCCACTTTTCGCGCTTGGTTGCAGCTAAAAAACATATCAGCAACGGCAACAATCGGGATAAGTTGTTGATGCTGTTTACTAAAACGTCGCTTTAACCATTCGTTATGCGCCTTATCAGTTACCGGTTTAACATCCGCTACAGTGCTTTGCGAGCTAGGCTGCCAAGCTTGACTGTGACTAATATAACAAGCCAAAACAAATAATAATAATTTTAACGCGTTCTTCATATAATTAGGCTCTTGGAATCACTATAAAAAAGTTTCATGACAATTTAGATATTGTGCATCACAGACAAAACTAAGTATAGTGAACTTATGTACGAATAATGTAGATAACTGTATGCCTGACTCCCTAAAAGCACTGGTGAAAACAGTAGTGATAGCCACCTTATTAATACTTATCACTAACCCTGCTAGTGCCAATGATTCCTTGGCTGAATTTGAACAAGCGATGGCTAGAAATAAAGGTAAAGTCATTTATTTAGATTTTTGGGCTTCTTGGTGTGTACCTTGTCGTAAATCATTCCCCTGGATGAATGCCATGCAAACACAATATCAAAAGCAAGGCTTGGTGGTATTAAGTGTTAATCTTGATGCACAGCCCATATTAGCCGAGCAATTTTTACAACAAACCCCGGCCAATTTCGCCATTATTTTTGATGCTAAAGGTCTATTAGCGAAAAAGTTTAAATTAAAAGGCATGCCTAGTAGTTACTTATTTGATCGCCAAGGTAATCTTATCAGCGCCCACACCGGCTTTAATGGTAAAAAGCAGAAAAAATATCAGCAAGAAATAGTGCAAGCCCTTGGCCAGTAATCGAGTGCATTGTTACCCCGGATATAACAGAGATTGAAAAATAGCCCTGATTAAAAGCGCAATAAAAAAGCCTAGCTCAGCAAGCTGAAATAGGCTTTTTTGATAACACTGTTGTTATCTCGGCACTTGATGCATATGCACATCGCGTTGTGGGAATGGAATACTGATACCGGCTTTATCAAATTCAATTTTGACATTTTCCATCATATCGAAGTACAGCCCCCAATAATCAGCGGCGGTAGTCCAGGGTCGTACAAATAAATTAATCGAACTCTCACCATGCTCACCAACCCAAATATCAATAGGCTGATTTTTTAGTACTCGCTCATCAGCTTCAAGCATTGAACGTAATAAGGCTTTGGCTTTGCTAATATCATCGTTATAGCCAATACCAAAAACCATATCGACACGACGGGTACCATTAATATTAATATTGGTGACACAACCGTTAGACAGTAAACCATTTGGAATAATAATTCGTTGGTTATCAAAGGTTTTTAATATGGTATTAAAAATTTGAATTTCTTCAACAATACCAACATAACTTTGCGCTTTAATGGCATCGCCATTTTTAAACGGGCGGAATAATAAAATTAACACTCCACCGGCAAAGTTAGCCAAGCTACCTTGTAAGGCTAAGCCAATGGCTAGACCGGCAGCACCTAAAACAGCGATAAGAGACGCAGTTTGAATGCCTATCATAGAGGCAAATACGATAATTTGAATGGCTTTTAATATAGTATTTAAAATACTTAATAAAAAGCGATGTAAGGTGATTTCTACTTTTTTCTTGGTTAGTGCTAACTCAACTAAACTCAGCACTCTTTTAATAATGAAATTACCGACTACATAAACGACGATAGCCACTAAAAACTGTACACCAAACTGCAGCCCCATTTCGCCCAGGATTTGTACATAGTGTTCGATTTTTTCTATATTGATTTCCATGAAAATGATACCCTACTAACCATGTTAAATAACAGTCAATCACATTATTAACCTTTGGTTTACAATTATAAACTTTTAAGAAAATAGTGTAAATTATATTCCACTTTATTTTTCTTGCTCAGCGAAGCATTACTTATTCGAATCAACAAGGACTGTATATCACTATGACAAGCCTGTTAGCTTTTTTTACTCATAAGTTCTTCAGAATATTACTCGCTTTATACCTTGGCTTATTCTCACTTATTTGGTGGTTTTCTTCACCTGTAACCAAGCATTTTATTACCCCTATACTAGCTGAGCAGCAATTACATTTATCTGATGATGCCAGCATTCGCTTCAATCCATTTTTAATGCGCCTAACCCTCAGTGATATCAAACTATCAAGCACAAAAGCGACACCACAAAA
Organism: Colwellia piezophila ATCC BAA-637; assembly: GCF_000378625.1. Classification (GTDB taxonomy): domain Bacteria; phylum Pseudomonadota; class Gammaproteobacteria; order Enterobacterales; family Alteromonadaceae; genus Colwellia; species Colwellia piezophila. The sequence continues at coordinate 319,336 of NZ_KB905163.1, forward strand.
ATTAGTGTTTTCTTTAGAAAAATTAGTGCTACAGGTTGAGTTATGGCAGTTAGCCTATAAAAAATTAGTGTTAACTGAATTATCTTTACAGCAAGGTATGCTACAAATTACCCTTTTTGATAGTTATTTAGTTATTGCTGGCATTGAAATCCCTTATGTAGCCAAAGAAGAAGAAGCTAAAACTGCAGAACAATCCGCTGAAGGCATAACTGAAGAAAGCGCTAAAGACACAGCATCGAATGCCCCTTATCAGCTGATATTACCCGAACTACTGCTCAGCCAATTTAATATAGAAATTGCCAGCAACGCTGGCCAACAAAAAAACAACAGCCATCACATAGAAATAGAACAATTGGCATTACGTGATATCAAGGCTACACAAGCTATGCAGCAAGGTAGCTTAAACCTTAGGGCGATGATCGATAAAACTCGCTTAAAGCTCTCTGCTAGTGCACTTTTGCAAACTGGCCAAGGGGATATAAACAGTGAGATTACTATTGAGAATTACCCTATCGAAAAGTTGGCACATTTTGTCGAGCAACTTACCCAGCTTAAAGGATCACTATCCTTTAGTAGTCAGCAAAAAATAACATTCTCCAAACAAGAGTTTAATTTTCGAGTACAGCAAGCTGAAGTCAATGTAAACGACCTACTACTCGGTATGGCACAGCAAGACGTTACCCTCAAACATTTTCAGCATGTCATTAGTAATCTCGATATTAACTTAAAAGGCAATATTATTAGTCATCTAGCGGGTAATAGCAGCATAAAACTTACCGGCGCTAAAGTAATACAAAATAAGAGTAAAGCAACTATTGCGGCTTTTGAACAGCTCAGTGTCGCCGACATTCGCTTTACGCTAGATGATGAACCAAGTATTGATATTACCGACATAGTTTTAGATAACTTTTTATTTTCTAATAAAGCCACATTAACCGATGTTGCGGCTCAAAAAGCCATAAAGAGAATAGATAAACTCTCCAGTGTTGATGGAATAGAGATCGCCGCTGAAGCTATTATCAAACTACCGCCAGTGATAAAATTAAAACAATTGACCTTAAATACCCTTCATATACATCAACAAAGTATCACCATTAAAAGTATTATTTTTGACACTTTAACGGCTGCGATAATTGTTAAAGAAAATAAAGATATTGCTAACCTTATTTCTTTTTCCGAACAATCAAAGTCACAAGAAACACCTGATAAATCAGCCGTAGAAACGCTAACAGTAATAGAACCAGCGCAAGAAAAAAAGTTAGCCAAAGTAAATGAAACAGGATTTGTTTTCAGCTTAGATGAGCTGCGTTTTGTTAATGAAAGCGCGCTAGAGTTTACTGACTTCAGCGTAGCGCCACTTTACCAACGAACGCTATTTATCGACACCTTCGAACTTGGTGCCTTAAGTAACCATCCTGACAAACAACAAGAGCAAACAACCTATACCTTGGTGGGCCGCAGTAATAAATATGCTAACTTTCGATTGTCTGGCTATTTACAGCCATTTTCAACAGTTACTCGCTATTATGTCAAAGGTGACTTTAAAGAGTTTTCACTGCCCGCTCTTTCATCTTATATGAAAGAGTCTACCGGTTTAGAAGTTAAAACCGGCCGGCTTAATACCGACATAGAAGTCACATTAATAGGCGAACAACTTGAGGGTAATATTGTTATTTTGCTAGAAGCCTTAGCAACAGGCCTCGTTGATAGTGAAGAAGCTGGCAGCTTAATTGACCAAGGGGCATTACCCTTAAATATGGCCATGGGAATATTAAAAGATAGCGATGGCAATGTAGAACTTGACGTGCCATTAAGTGGCTCGATCTCAGATCCAAATTTTGGCTTACAAAGTATTATCACCACCATTACCAAAAAAGCGATTATTACCGCGACTCAAGAATACTTAATTAATACTTTTGTTCCTTATGCCAACATAGTATCCATCGCCCTTAGCGCTGGAGAGTTTGCCCTGAAGTTACGCTTTGATGATTTAGTCTATCAAGTTGAGCAAGTAGAACCCGATGAACATCAAGCAGCCTACTTAAAAGATTTTATCGCCTTGATGCAAGCGAAAGAAAATACCCGTGTCACGCTTTGTGCTATCAGTACTCCGGCCGATATTGACGTTAAAGCAGGTGTCACCATTACCGACAAAGGGCAAATTAAGCGCTTACTCAAGTTAGGTGAGTCTCGAGAACAAGCACTAAAAGAATACTTAGTCGAGCAAGGAAATATTGATTCGTCGCGCATATTATTGTGCAAGCCGCAAATAGACAGCGATAAAGGCGCAATACCACGTATTGCAATATCAGTATAATAAGATAACCTATCAACATTACAATAATATTTGAGAAACGCTTTTGAAAACAATGACTCGCCAAGATAACTTTATTTATCTCACTTTTTCTTTAATTTTATTATTACTTGGTACGTCACTCGCGCAGCAATTTTTTGAAGACTCAGTACCGCGTTTGGTGCAATCCACCATCATAGTCACCTTGTTAGTGGCTGTATGGGGCGTAGACTCGAAAGATTTTGTGTTACGAAAAACCTATATTTTCCCTTTAGCTATTTTATTCTTTTCTTTTTTTGGTGCCTGGCTCGATAACGCTGGCTTTGATCAAGTGTATTTACTGCTTTTACTGAGCTTTCTTATTTCCAGTGCACTACGAACTGCTAAACAAGTGCTGTTTACCGGTGATATTGATGGCAATAAGATTTTAGGGGCCATATGTTTATATTTATTGATGGGGCTAATTTGGGCAGTGTTATACACTTTAGTACAGCTGAGTTTCCCGGGCTCTTTTACTAATATCAGCAGTGATAGTGCCTGGTTTACTTTATTTCCTGATTTTATCTACTTCTCATTTGTCACTATTACCACCTTAGGCTTTGGTGATATCTCTCCGCTGTCACCAATTTCAAGGTTTCTAGTCTATTTCGAGGCCATAGTTGGCCAATTTTACTTAGCTATTTTAGTCGCGAGTTTAGTCGGCTCACATATGAGTAACTTTGGGAATAACAGTAACTTGGCTAAGAACATTATCGGGAATAATGATAAGGCTAACAATATTCCCGCTAAGAACGATGCCCTTGAAAAAAGTACACTTTAATAAGCATAATAATAAATAATCAACGTAAAGGACCCACAATGAAAAAATCATCTGAGTTAACCCCTGATGTAGACTTTAACCGCAAAATCATTGATATCACCATCAAAATTGGCGCCATGGCAATTATTCTTTTTTGGTGTATTGCCATCATCAAACCTTTTGTCTTAATTACTGTATGGGCAGCTATTCTCGCCGTGGCTTTATTTCCTTTACACGCTAAATTAACCAGTATGGTTAAGGGCAATAAAAAAATAGCGTCTACCATTATTGCCGTAGTAGGAGTCGCACTTCTTGCCGTACCTTCAATAAACCTTTCCTCTTCGGCCATTGATTCAGCACAGCATCTTTATTCTGGCATAGAAGAAGGCACCTTAAAAATCCCTGCGCCAAATGACAGTATTAAAGAGTTACCCTTAGTTGGCGATAAGCTTTTTACCTTCTGGCAAGCCGCTTCACAAGATATTCAAAAAGTTGCTGGACAGTATCCAGAACAAATAAAGTCATTCTCTAGTGCGCTGCTTTCAGGTGTCGCAGGCATTGGTGGTGGTATTTTACAATTTATTGTTTCATTAATTATCGCGGTAGTCTTTATGGCGAAATCTCAACCGCTGCATCAGGGTATGAGCAAATTAATGTACCGTTTGATGAATGAACGTGGCGATAGAACCATTAATACCGCTATAGCGACCATACGTAGTGTGGCTACCGGCGTATTAGGCGTTGCTGTTATTCAATCACTTATATCGGGTATTGGTCTTATGATGGCTGATATACCAGGCGCAGGTATTTGGGCCATTGCGGTATTAATTTTAGCGATAGCGCAATTACCACCTATTCTTATTTTAGGGCCTATTGCCGCTTATTATTTCTCAGTAGCAGATACCACGCCCGCCATTATTTTCTTAATCTTTAGTATCATAGTCAGTGCCAGTGATGCGTTCTTAAAACCATTATTTTTAGGCCGTGGCATGAGTATCCCGATGATAGTTATTTTACTAGGCGCCATTGGCGGTATGTTATTGTCTGGTATTATCGGTTTATTTGTTGGTGCAGTTGTCTTAGCGCTAGGCTATGAGTTAATGATGGATTGGCTTAGCCAAACACCCGATGAGCAAACAAGTCAAAGTGAGACTCAAGTAAGCGAAGATTAAACCCATAGTAAGTTATTAAAACGCCTTTAAATTAGCTTTGGTAAAAATAAACGACAAAAAAACCGCATACCTTGACAGGGTATGCGGTTTTTTTGGTTTAAGGCTTTAAAGCGTACAGTTACTTTCTCGCTTTTATTTTTATTACTTCAAGGTGACCGGTAGTTCACCCTGCCCTTTCCCCTCACTGACAATAACCGCCATACTGGCATTGAATCCTGGGCTGATTTCTTGCTGATTAATATCTTGATAAACCCTATCATCAAAATTTAACAATACCGTATCGGCAAGCTCGCTGAATTCACTTATTAAAAAAGGAGAGCCTTTAGCAATCAGTATTGTTGGCGTCTTTACCTGCTTGGCTTGTGCCAATTGCTGCTTTAATAATGTCGCATAGCTGTGCTTTTTTTGTTGCTGTGCTGCGCTACCATAACTGGGCGTCAAATCATCCATACCACCTAAATCAACTAAACTGGCGGTTTTAATATCAACAGTGGCAATTAAAATATCAGCCTTAACGAGTAAGCTTTCAGCTTGAGCATTATACTCACTACTGCCGGCAACAAAGTGGCTAATTTTCACCCTAGCAAGCTGCTGCTCGGATAACTGCTTTGATAACACATTAACAACTGCATAAGTGAGTGCGGCTAGTTCTTGCTGATTTGCAACCACCAAGTGCAAGTGATTAATGACGCTAAGGTTAATAGGTAACAGCTTATTATCTTTCAATACAGTAACCGCCGCATCAGCAAGCGCCTGCTCAGTATCTATATGCTGGTCATTGGCAATAAGAGCGCTTGCCCTTTGTACTTGCTGCGTTAATGACAGACCATCCACTTGTGCATATTGTTTTTTATAAAAATTAAGCCTTGCTAACGCTTGCTCAAACTCTACCAAGGTATAATCCTCTTGTTCAATGCGTTGTGATAATGCTATTGCCACCTCTTTAATAAAGTGATGAAAGGCGGTAACATCCGCAGGTGTTCTGACTTTAAAAGGCATTACCGCTAGATCAGCGCCAGCGACAAAGGTTTCTACTACCGCTTCAACTTCGGTGAAAAAGTGGCTTACGCCAGCCATATCTAGAGCATCAGTGGCTATAATGCCAACAAATCCCATATCATGCCTGAGTAGATCGGTTAAAATTTTACGTGACATAGTGGCCGGACGAATAAGTTTCTCGCCACTTTTACTGACAAAAACACTGTCATCAAGCGCTGGATACTGAATATGCGCCGTCATGATCATGGCAGGTTGCGCGTGTTTAATGGCCCAAGAAAAAGGGGCAAGATCAACCTGATCTATCGTCGCTCTATCATGGTCAACACGCGGTAAACCAAGATGGCTATCAACATGGGTATCACCATGACCTGGGAAATGTTTAAGCGTTGCCATCACCCCTTGTGCCTGAATGGCATTAACAGCACTAGCACCTAATTCAGCCACTTGCCTTGGTGACTCACCAAAAGAACGGGTGTTGATCACAGGATTATCAACATTGGTATTTACATCAACCACTGGCGCATAGTTATTATTAATACCTAAGACTTTTAGCTCTTTTGCAATAACCGCATTTACTTGTGTAGCAAAATAAGTACCGTGTTGGGGGTAACTCGCACCAATAGCCATATTGCCGGCAAAGCCCGTCATTTTCGCAAAACGAGCAACTCGCCCCCCCTCTTGATCCATTGAGATTATTATCGGTTTTCCTTGCCCTGAGTTGACTGCCGCTTGTTGAATATCATGGGTTAACTTAACCACTTGCGCTATTTCTTGTACATTCTCGGAAAATAAAACAATACCACCGATACTGGTATTGCTAATCAATTGCGATATTTCTTCGGGTAGCTCGGTTAGCGCTTGTCGACAATGTTTCGAGCTAGGCACACTGGGCTTGCCATTAACATCGGCACAAAAATAACGAATATCGAGAGACATGCGTTGCGCGATTTGTTGTTCGAACTCGGAAAGTGCAGAAGTAGTATTCGGTGCAGTACTCATATCTTTTATCATCGCCTGACTTTGACAAGCGCTTAGCGCCATTGAAGCTATTATACTTAGCGCGCCGAGTGCTAAGTAAACCGGTGTTGTTTGTAAAAATGGCTGGTATGCTTTCTTCATAGAAACAATACCTATTTACTCAATGCCAGCACATATTTGACTAATTTATTAATGCCTACCGAGGCTTCACTAATAGATTCAGCTAACATATAGGCAGGCGTTGTCACTATTTTATGGGCTTCATCAATCACCACATCAGCGACGCCGCATTCAATATGAGTTAATCCTTTAGCGCTAATTAGCGCAGCAGTAGCATTATCTTTTCCTATTGTGCCTTTTACGCCTGCAGGATAAATTAATGGCAGCAGTGCTGGCGCAATACACATATAACCTGCTGGTTTCTCTACTTTAGCAAACGCCTTAGCGGCCAAAAGTACTTGTTCATTAACACTATAGTTTTCGTTATCCAAGGCAAAACTGCTTAAGTTCTTAGCTGCGCCAAAGCCGCCAACAAAGATAATGGCATCAAAGTCTTGTTCACGTAACTCAATTAAATCTTCAACATCGCCACGATTAATACGTGCCGCTTCAACTAAGACATTACGGCTTTCGCTTTTACTTACCTCACCATTAAGGTGATTAATAACATGATGCTGACTAATATTTGGCGCGAAACAATTATATTTTGCCCCTTGCTGCTCAATGGCTAGCAATGTTAATACCGCCTCATGAACTTCACTGCCATCGTATACGCCACAACCACTTAAGATAACTGCTATATTTTTCATTACTGAAATTTTCCTTTAAGAATATTCTTACTATTTTTACTGTTAGACCAGGTTATTAATTGACAGCATAACACTACCAACACAGCGAAGAACATTAACAAGGCAAACGGTTTAGCACTGCCATCATAATAAAAAGCAAGTATCGGTCCTGCAAAGGCGCCAAGCCCCCAACGCAAGGTACCTATTACCGCGGTAACCGTGCCCGAATTTTCGGGGAACTTGGTCAGAATTAATGCATCACTATTTACCGCGATCATAGAAATACTGCCCATCAACGGGAAAATCGACACGACAGTATAAATTAGCGGTAATTGTAAAAGATTCACCAAGGCTAAAGCGCTTGCCGCAAGTGTTGCTAGAATCAAAGCGAAGCGCAGCATGGTTCTTGAGCCTTTAGCAACAACAAAGCGTGTATTGATAAAGTGGGCGGCCATTAAGGCCAAAACATTCAAAGCAAAGAGCAGACTAAAGGTGTATTCAGAGACAGAAAACACCTTTAAATAGACAAAAGGGATCGCGGTGATATAGGTAAAAAAGGCCAGTGATATCATCATTGAACTAATAAGATCTAACCGAGCTTCGCCATTGCCTAAGACAATTTTATAACGCTGAACAAAGCTCAGCTGTACTTTAACTGGCTTTTTCTCACCCGTTATAATATCGATATCTGAAGCATCAGGTAAATACTTCATCACTAACAAAAACACGATAAAGCTATAAGCCGCTAAGACATAAAATATGAGCTGCCAGCTATGTGCGAGTAGCAAGACACTACCAATACTCGGCGCTATCATCGGTGCTAGCATCATAATCATACTGACATAAGAGAGGCCTTTCGCGGTATCTTTGCCGTAATATTCACGTACTGCGCCCGGTACCACCACAGTGGCAGCACTACTAATAAAGGCCTGCATAAACCTTACCGATAGAAATTGTTCAATATTACTGACCATCGGCAATAATAAGCTAGCGATACAAAAGCCGCCAAGGCCTAATAACACTAATTTTCGCCGAGAGTATTTATCTGCCATAGGGCCAAATAAAATTAAGCCTAAGGCATAGCCAAGTAAATAAACACTCAAGCTATTTTGTACCATACTCATTGGCGTATTTAAGTGTTCAGCCAAGGTTGGCATCGCCGATAAATACATATCCACCGCTAACGGAGACACCGCTAAAATAGCCGCGAGTAACGGCAACAATAATTTTAAAGACACTTGCAGTTGTGCTGTCATGACCTTTTCACCAATTTATCTACTTGATTATTCATTTTTTACTTTCTGTTTATTTAGGTGCTAATGATGGGCTTGCTAATTATCTAGTCATTTTTTTGTTGTCTGGTGTAGTCAAAAACCAACGCGCCTAAGGTTTTAATCGCATTTTCAACATCTTGCCCCCACTTCACCCCATAGCTAACTCGCATATAATTTTGGTATTTTCCTGAGGGCGAGAATACCGCTCCTGGAGCAAAACTTACCCCTTGAGCTAATGCTTGTTGAAAAAATGCACTGGTATTGACGTGTGATTGGCAACGTAACCAAAGCACACTGCCCCCTTGGGGTTTAGAGATACACACTTCTTTAGGGAAATACTCAGCAATGAGCGCTCGCATGCGTTCACAGTTATAAGCTAAGGTTTTTCTCAACACACACAGGTGGCGGTCATAATCCCCGCTGAGTAAGTACTCATTTAAGGTCCACTGTTGCAACATAGGTGTCGAGGCCGACTGAGCACGTTTAATACGCTTGGCCTGCTCTTCAAATTTACCTGGCAATAACCAACCAATACGATAGCCTGGCGCTGCTGTTTTTGAAAACGATGAACAGGTCATCACCAGACCTTTTTCAGAATAAAGTTGCGCCGGTTTAGGCTTTTTATCGGTGAAATATATTTCGCTGTAAACATCATCTTCAATTAAGGGAATATCATGCTGCTCTAATAGCGTCACCATTGCTTGGCGTTGCTCATCGCTTTTCATTGAACCGAGCGGATTATTTATCGCGGTTGAAAATAAACAGGCGGTAATATTATGCTGTGAAATTGCCACGGATAGCTCATCTAAACCAACGCCATCCTCGGTACAGGTATACACTTCTAGGGCTTTCATGCCGAGCGTTTCAATCAGTTCGATAATGCCAAAAAAGCACGGTGATTCAATAGCAATAATATCGCCACGTTTGGCTACACATTGTAGTGCAATGGATAGTGCTTCTTGGGCACCGTTAGTAATAACAATATCAGCCGGATTTACCTCGACACCTTGATCTTGGTACCTAAACGCCAACTGCATCCGCAATTTGGCATCACCGGTAACAGGGCCATAACTCACTGCTTTTTCAGAGACTTTGCTTAACACAGAGCGCATTAATCTGGCGAGCGCTTTATCGGGTGGGTGAGCTTGAATGGGGTTGGAAATACCTAAGGCAACCGTATCAGGTAGATGTACGGCTGCATGAACTTGCTCAATCATACTGCGACCTTGCACTTCGGCGGGTTTACATTGCGCCCATTTTGCCGGACGAGGTTGTAATGTCCGCGCTTGTACCGCTTGCAAATAATAACCCGATTGTGGTCTGGCACTGACCCGACCTTGTCGCTCTAATTCGATATAAGCTTGCTTGACCGTTGGCACACTGATTTCAAACTGACGGCTCAACTTTCGTAAACTCGGTAATTTATCACCGGGTTGCAAAGCACCAATTTTTTGTTGGTGTTCTATAAAATCAATAACTTGCTGATACAAATAAGCCGAAGAGCTTTTATCTAATAATTTCATCTGTTTTTTCTCATCACCGGTGTTTTGATCACTTTAAAACTGTATAGGTTACATTTTCAGTTTTCTGTACATGTTATTAAATCAAATTATCATTACAATGTCACCCTTATCCGGTCAGTTCTCAGTTATGGGGTGTTAAATTTAATGAGCAATAATCTTTTATATGTGATCACGGTAATTATTTGGGGTTCAACCTGGATTGCCATTAATTATCAATTAGGTGATGTCGCCCCTGTCGTATCGATTGTTTATCGCTTTGGCTTAGCTGCGTTAATTATGTTTGCTTACTGTCGCTATAAGAAGTTACCGCTGTCATTTTCAGCCAAACAGCATATTCAGTTATTTGCTTTTGGATTGACCTTATTTGGCTGTAATTATTACTTACTGTATAACGCGCAAGCTCATATTAACTCTGCCCTAACCAGCATCGCTTTTTCCACCTTGATGATTGTCAATATACTCAATGCTCGCCTTTGGTTTAAAACCCATATTTCTAGGCAAGTCTATTTAGGTGGCGCCTTGGGTTTAGTGGGTATTGTCACTTTATTTTGGCCACAGATAAGCAACGTGCAATTGGGTGATAGTACTTTATTAGGCTTAGGTTTATGTATGGTTGGCGTACTGTTCGCTTCGACCGGCAATATGATTTCCATTAAAAATCAGCATAATAATATGCCGGTATTGCCTGCCACCGCTTGGGGCATGCTGTATGGCTCTTTTTTTATGCTGGTGCTGGCACTTGTTCAGGGACAAAGCTTTAACTTTTCTTTTACCTTTGAATACATCAGCTCATTATTATATTTATCAATCTTCGGTTCTGTTATCGCCTTTGGTTGTTATTTAACGTTATTGGCGCGAATTGGTGCCCATAAAGCGTCTTATGCGACCATTATGTTTCCTGCCGTAGCAGTAGTTATTTCAAGTTTTGTCGAAGGCTTTACTTGGGATAGTTTTACTTATGTTGGCTTAAGTTTAATGCTGGCAGGTAACTTAGTGGTATTGGCAAAGTCGCCAAAAAAGAGAAGCAGCAAAAAATCAGACCAAGCCACTTCATTGACCGAAGCTGTCAAAAGTTGATTAACTGCCCTGAGGCACTAGCGGGGTTTGGACGACAAAGTATGACGAGCTTAACCCCAAGCATTACCAAGTAAACACTTAAGGGTTAAGCCCAACATGTATCAATCAGCACAATAGTAATTAGCCACCGATAGGTGAGCCTGGAGGCATAGCTATTTTACTGGCCGGTAGCGCAAGTTTGTTTTGCTTTAAGCTAAACTTAATTTGCTGCTCAAGTAAAATAAACTGCGCAGATAAAGCTGAATATCTGCGACTATCATTATTATCATCAAGCCACTCGGTTAAGTCGACCAAGCTAACAAAAATCTCACTACGTACTTCAGGTACGACATTATCTTCATGCCATAGTGTCAACAGTTGCTCAACAACTTGTTGGTTCACTCTTTGCTGAACTAACAACGCTAAACCGCTCTCTGGGCCTTGCTTAATGGTGCTATTAAGCAGCTGGGTAATAACCTGCTGTACGGAAAAAATGGCATTAACTTGTTGACCACGACCATTACCTGGCTGGTAACGCGCCGCTTGTTGTTGTAAACGTGCTAAGCGTTGCTTATTTAATAATAATGATAAGGTATGCTTGGCACTTGCTTGTGCAGCACTAATGGCATCAAAGGTAATGCCGGTTTGTGAAACGAAACTCTCTCTTGTGCGCGCATAACCATAAGCTTTAGGTGGAATAAGGCTAATAATATCTTCTGATAAGGTTAAAAAGTCACTATCTAACGTTGCTAAAAGCGCGCTTAAGGCTTGCTGTTGCATAGCCGCTGAAACTGCTTGCACACGCTGCTGCTCTGCATCAATATCACTTGCGCCTTCAGCGTAGAACTCTTCAGCACTTTCAACACCATCAACCGCATTACTTGTTTTTTCGGTATAAGATTTCTTTACTTCATAGGCACTCTTTACTTCATAGGCATAATCGACACCCGCAATGAGTTTTGCCGTTGCTTCAACCTGATAGCGGTGAAAGTTATAAATAGGCACTAATGCCTGTTCTAATTCTGATAGCGGTGTATTGGGCGCAATAGAATTTAAGCCAAAGTTCTCTAGAGCTTTCGCGCGCACCTTCATTACCCGAGTTAATTCTTGCGCGGCATTACTACCGTTATCCCACAAATGACCGGTATTATGCGCACCCGATGCTGGACGAGCATCAGGGTCTGAAACATATAACAACCCTTGTGCTTGGGTTTGTTTAATAAGCCTTGCGAGGTATTGGGCTTCGCTAACATTTTCTTGTTGTGCATAATCACCATAACCATAAGCGATAACATACTTATCCCACAGGCCAATATTTTCTTTATAGGCTTGAGACAAATCAATCTCACCTTGCTCATCTAAGGTAATAAATGGGTGAGGATAATCCATTACCGAGGCACGATCATTGACACTCGCAGCAAAGTTATGAGCAATACCTAAGGTATGACCTACTTCATGCGCTGATAATTGGCGAATACGGGCCAATGCCATGGCTTGCATCGCGCTAGTATCTGTAGGCTCTCCAGTTGCATTATTACCTTCATTATTAGTAAAGGGTGAAGTCAAACCTAAGGCGATCAAATAATCTTGTCTAACGCGTAATGAGCCTAAAGTGACATGACCTTTGATAATCTCCCCGGTGCGAGGATCAATGACCGAGCTACCATAAGACCAACCTCGGGTTGCCCGATGCACCCATTGAATAACGTTATAACGTACGTCCATGGGATCAGCATCTTCAGGTAATATTTTCACTTGAAACGCATCTTGGTAACCAATATCACTAAAGGCTTGCTGCCACCACATGGCACCCTCAATTAGCGCAGTGCGAATAGGCTCGGGCACACCGGCATCAAGATAATAAACAATGGGTTCAACCGCTGCACTACTAGAGGCTTTAGGATCTTTTTTTGCTAAGCGGTGACGAGGAATCAAACGTTTAATTAACGGCTCATCGATAGCACTGGCGTAATCGGCATATTCTATTGACCAATAACCACTGTAAGGATGGAACTGACGGGTTTGATAGTTGTTGTCAGGTAATTTTATTAATGAATGATGTAAGTTTACCGTTATGGCACTAGGGTCTGGAGTTACCGCTTTTAAATACTTACCCGCTCCGGTACCTTTATAAGTCACCGTTGCTTCTAACTCGGTATTATCTGGAAAAGCTTTGGTGCGTTTATAATACAAGCCACTGCGACTTTCATCTATTTTAAAACTGCCCTGCTTAGCTTTTTTTAATCTCTGGCTAATATTATGGATATCGGACAAGAGAAACGGCGTGTAATCTATTAATACTTTACGGGTGCCTTTAGCTGGATTTTTATTGACATTTTTACTGCTAGCCACCACCTTAAAACCCCAAATAATAGAGCTAGCAAAGGCCTCATCAACCGCCTGTTGCTCTAATGGGTTGTTAGAACTTGCCCGATAATAGGGATTCAACTGCCTTAAAAAGACTTTATTACCTACTCGTTCAAATTGTACCAAACGGGTATCACCTAGCTGGCCTCGGTCTAAACCAATATCATTAGAGCCAATACCGTGCGGCAAACTTGACTGAAATAAGAACTCTTGCTCGAATTGCTCTATCTGCAAATAAACTTTGCCTTCGTCTTCATCATGATAAAAAGAAAAATAGCCCTGCTGTAAGGTTTTATCTTTTATAAAATCAGCAAAATTCGCGTTATTAACATCAGCAGCGTTGGCGGTAAAAGCCAAGCTAAGACATAAAAATATTAAGCAACCAACAAAATTCATATTATTTCCTTTTAAATGGGGAGCAGTACAGAGTATGCGATATACCCATAACCAATCAGGTACTTTAATTGGCTATGGGTATAAATGATAACCTCACTACATTAATCAATAAACACCAACGAAATAACAAGGAAATGCTACTAAGATCAGCCTTAAGCTTGCTATAATTATCGGCAATGTCATTTAGAATTGTTTACTAAAAACATTCATAAGTGATGATAAACACCTGTCTGCCATTATCATTGGCAAATTTTATAAAGTATACAATTAACTTTAAAGTAATTTAGGTAACCTAATGCAACGACTAGCTCCAGCTTTACGTCAAGACAATGTACCTCTTGATTTAATTTCATTAATAAAAACTATTTTAGCTGCCACCAAAGAGATTTCATTTCGTGTTAGCCAAGGTCACTTAGGTGATGTGATGGGCTCAACCCTTGATGAAAACATTCAAGGTGAAGTGCAGAAACACCTAGATGTCGTTGCCAACGAATTATTCAAAGATATTTTACTTGAGTCTGGTTTTGTTAAAGCCATTTCTTCAGAAGAAGAAGATCACTCAGTTGCTGGTGATGAGAACGGTAAATATATTGTTTCTTTCGATCCTCTTGATGGTAGCTCGAACATCGATATCAACTCATTAATTGGTACTATTTTCTCAATTCATGAAGCGCCTGAAGATATTAAAGCTGGCGATGATAATATGTTTAAACAAGCAGGTCACAAACAAGTATGTGCAGGTTATGTACTTTATGGCCCGTCAACCATGTTAGTGATGACCACTGGTAGTGGCACACACTTTTATGTACTAGACAGAACCCATGGTGGTTACTTGTTAGTAGAACGTAATGTGCAAGTACCAACCGATACTCAAGAGTTTGCGATAAACATGTCTAACCAGCGTTTTTGGCAGCCCGCCATGCAAAATTATATTAACGATTTACTTGCTGGAGATACTGGCCCACGTGGTAAAAATTTCAATATGCGCTGGATTGCTGCCATGGTTGGTGATATTCATCGAGTATTATGTCGCGGTGGTATCTTCACTTATCCTGCCGATAGCAGAAAACCTGAGCAACCATACAAATTACGTTTAATGTATGAAGCCAATCCAATGGCATTTTTACTTGAGCAAGCGGGTGGCTTAGCCATGACCAGCCAAGGTCGTATTATGGATATCGAACCTGATAGTATTCATCAACGTGTTGAAGTGATCATGGGCTCTAAAAACGAAGTAGAAAAATGTTTAAGCTACTACAAATAATGTAGGCTAAAAACTCGCTACTAAAAAAGGCTTATTGCATCACTGCAATAAGCCTTTTTGTTTCAGCTGCATTTGAGCAGCTAACGTCGACAGCAACTAACCTCAGCTTGGCTGAGCAGTGTTAGAGCGCAAACGCTTTACCGTTAATGGTTAGCTGACTTTCTATATATTTTGCTTCAAAGCTTATATCGTTTTCTTGCTGAGTTAAATAACCTTGCTCAACAAAGTTATTTACCATAGCTGCTATGCCTAAATGAGTTAAGTAAGCCAAAGGCACCTTACCCTTAGCATCAGCTTCTAAAGCCATAATTAACGCCATAGAGTCTAAGTTATTAATATCAAACAAATCTTTATTGATGCTAAAGTTAAACTCGCTAGCAATTTTCCCTTGCTCGGTAACAACACTTAAATCAGTAACTTTCAAGCTAGGGTTCTTCGCCAAAACTTTATCGACAACGACTGACAAGGCAGCTAACAATTCTTCAGAATTATCATCTCCGACTAGCCCCGTAGATAAGCTCGCTATGGTATGGTTTAATTCTTGTAAAGCATTAATATCTATATTGGCTAGTACTATTTCTAAATTCGGCTCTGTAAAGCTCTGACCTGATGCACTAATTTCGTCTGCGTAATATTGCAGTCTTAGTGCTAATAAATCTTTATCGAGTGAAACTTCACTCTTTAATCCGGCATGCTTTAAGGAGAAAATATGACTGCTCTGCTCATATATATCAATATTTTCAACCTTGAAAGTCGCATCGCCGGTTAAAATAGCAGTGCCTTGTAAATAATCGCCACTAACAACCTTTTGCTCGGTAGACATGGTAACAGTACCAATAACAAAACGTTGTGTTGCATCTTTAACTTCCAGACCACCCCAAGAGAAATCACCACTAATATGTTCATTATTAATCAGGGTAAATTGTGCCGCAACAGCCTTTGCTACGATGACACTTTCTCCTTCTTCATAGCTCATTTCATCGGTATTAATAAAAGTGGTAACATCTTTATTAAAACTAAGTAAGGCGCCTAAATGCATATTTTCGTTAATAAGTTTAATGATTTTCTCATCAAGCTCGGCCGCTGAGAATTTAAACTTCACCGCTGAATAACCTAAACCTAAGTGCCAACCTTGCTTAGTGATAATAATAGGGCCAAAAGAAAGCTCTTCTGCTAATAAAAAGGTTACGTCAGCAAAGCCATCATCTTCAAGAGAAAGCCTCAGCTCTGAGCTGACTTGCGCACCAAACCAACCACTGTCATATTGATGAGTCGTTAAGCTAATACCGTCAATGGCATTGAGTTCAACGAGCATTTTTTCTCGTTCATCTTCAACGACAGAGCCAATAAATTTTGGCGAAATAAGTAAACTTGCTAAGATTAAGATCACAGCAATGGATAAATTTTTCATTGGTAAATATTCCCTTTTAGTATTATTTCTACTTACCTAACGGCCAACTTCAGCCACAACCGTATAACAAACCTCATCATACGTTTACTATAAGTAACCTGAACTCTGGATAAGTAGAATGATCCATCATTAAATTGAGCGTTGGCGTACCATTTCAAACAAGCAAATGCCTGTTGCTACTGATACATTTAAACTAGAAACTGTGCCTGCCATAGGCAGTTTAACGAGTTGATCGCAATTTTCGCGTGTTAATCTGCGCATGCCTTTACCTTCTGCGCCCATCACTAATGCCATAGGCCCAGAGAGTTGAATGTCATATAAACAGGTATCTGTTTCTCCTGCCGTACCGACAATCCAAACACCTTGTTTTTGCAACTGCTTCATTGTTCTTGATAAGTTAGTTACTTGCACAAGTGGCACACTTTCAACTGCACCGACGGCAACTTTACGCACGGTTGGGGTAATTTGTGCCGCATTGTCTTTTGGTACTATTATGGCTTGTACACCAGCAGCATCAGCATTACGTAAACAAGCACCAAGGTTATGTGGGTCAGTAACACCATCTAAGATAAGTAAAAATGGTGGTATCCCTTTTTTCTCGGCCGCTTGTAAAATGTCATCTATATCATTTTCGGTATAGGCTTTTCCGGGTCTTACTCGGGCAACTACGCCTTGGTGTTGCTCACCATCACTTTTTTCATCCAATACTTTACGACTGGTCAATTGAGTACCAATGCCGTATTTTCGTGATAAATTAATGATTGGCATCATACGGTCATCTTCACGACCTTTGAGTAAGAATAGTTCAATAAACCGTTCAGGTGCTGCGTTAATAAGGGCATTAACTGCGTGAATACCAAAAACTAATTCTTCATTTTTCGCCATGATTTTTCTCTGTCTTTAAATTAATAACCTAAGTGATAAACTGCTTTGTAGCTATTTCTCTGCGCTTTTACGGGCATTTTTCCCTGGGCGTTTTTTACGAGCACTACGCTTTTTTGCTTTACTCTTCTCTTTCGGCTTATCTTTAGAGGAGCCTTTAGCGCCGCTTTTAGACTTAACTTTTTTAGCGGTGGTATTATTCGCACTGTTGTCAGCTGATGGGCTTGCCTCAGTTTTCTTTGCTGAGCGTCGACCACCTTTGCTCTTTGACTTAGCTTTAAACTCACCTTTAGATTTGTCTTTTGACCTGCCTTTAGGTGAGCCTTCAATCTCAACACCTTCAAGTCGTAAATCTATTTTCTTTTCATCAAGATGAACGGCGGCAACTTGTACGCGAATTTCATCACCAACACGGTATTTGTTGCCACTATGCTCACCGGTAAGGCACATACGCACATCATCAAAATGATAAAAGTCACGGCCCAGAGAAGTAATATGCACTAAGCCTTCAATATGTAAGTCTTTTAAACGAACAAACATGCCAAAGTTAGTCACCGTGGAAATGACACCGGTGAAGTTATCACCAACATGGTCTTGCATAAATTCACATTTAAGCCAATCGGCTACGTCGCGGGTTGCTTCATCTGCACGCCGCTCGGTCATTGAACAATGCTCACCTAGCTCAATAACTTCCGCTAAGGAATAGTCATAACTGCCTTCATTGGCAGCACTGTTCGCTTCTTTTTCAAGAATGGACTTAATCACTCGGTGTACAACAAGGTCAGGGTAACGGCGAATAGGTGAAGTAAAATGACTATAAGAAGGTAGCGCTAAACCAAAATGCCCTTCATTATCAGTTTGATAAACCGCTTGGCGCATAGAGCGTAGCAACATAGTTTGAATCAACTCTTGATCAGGGCGACCAGCAACTTTCGCTAATATATCGCCATAATCTCTCGGCTCGGGCTCTGCTTTTGATGGCAGTGATAAACCTAGCTCATTTAAGTAAGTAATAAAATTACGATACTTATCTTCATTAGGTTTTTCATGCACTCGGAACAAACCAGGCTTTTCATGTTTTTCAATAAATTTAGCGGTGGCAACATTGGCTAAAATCATACATTCTTCAATGATTTTATGGGCATCGTTGCGTATTAACGGCACGACACTGTCAATTTTTTTATCTTCATTAAATAGGAAGATAGACTCTTGCGTTTCAAAGGCGATAGCACCACGTTTAAGGCGAGCATCGGTTAGCGCATGATACATATTCTCGAGATTTTTCAAGTCAGGTACTAAAGCTTGGTATTCTTGGCAAAGCGCTTCGTCGCCGTCAAGAATTGCAGCAACTTTGGTGTAAGTAAAACGGGCTTTAGAGCGCATTACTGCTGGGTAGAATTTGCTGCCTGAAAGCTTGCCGGTAGCACTTACCGTCATTTCACAGACCATACATAAACGGTCGACATCCGGATTTAGTGAACACAGACCATTCGACAACTTCTCAGGCAGCATAGGAATAACTTGGCTAGGAAAGTAAACCGAATTACCCCGTGAGATAGCCTCATCATCTAAAGCAGTACCATGTTGCACATAATAACTAACATCAGCGATAGCTACCCATAAGCGCCAACCGCCCGATTTTTTAGGCTCACAATAGACCGCATCATCAAAATCGCGGGCATCTTCACCATCGATAGTCACTAGCGGTAAGTCACGTAAATCTTTACGCGGTAATTTAGCCGATTCTTCGACTTCATCCGCAATACTTGCTACTTCAGCTTGTACCGCATGAGAAAACTGATGCGGTAAATCATGCGCACGTAAGGCAATTTCTATTTCCATGCCTGGGGCTAAATGATCGCCTAATACTTCAATGACTTTACCAATAGTTTGAGTGCGTTTAGTTGGTCTTTGTACTAATTCAACGACCACCATTTGGCCATGACGAGCACCCATTCTTTGCTGTGGATCGATTAAGATTTCTTGCTTTATTTTAGTGTCTTCAGAAATGACTGAACAGATATGATGATCAGCATATATGCGGCCAACTATCGGCGCTCTTCGTGGTTCAATGACATCAATGATTTTTACTTCTTTACGACCCTTACGATCAGTACGGTCAACCAAAATAACCTCGACAATATCACCATGAAAAACACGTTGCATTTCATAAGCAGAAATATAAAAGTCTTTACCTTTTTTATCGGCTTTTGTCGGGTCGTCGGGAGAGAAAAAACCAAAGCCGTCACGGTGGCCAATAACTTTACCTGTTATTAGGCTATTTTTTGGAGGCACGGCGTATTGTTTGAATTTATTAAAGATTAACTGGCCGCTATTTTCCATGGCGCGTAAACGACGTTTCAAACCAATAAGTTGATATTCTTCATCATACTTTAGCGTTTTAACTAAGCTATTAAAGCTCGGTGGCGGTGAGCATTTTTCGATGATTGATAACAGCAGCTCGCGTGAGGCGACTGGTTTTTCATATTTTTTGGCTTCGCGTTTAGCGTGTGGATCGTTATAGGTCACTATAATGGGTCAGTATTTAAGGATATCTGCCTGCCAGTATATCATAGGGAAATGGCTCACTAATGCTTAATTTTTATGATAACAACGACACTCACTAAATCGTCATTTTCAATTGGCCTAATTAACTTAATTGGTATAACTGGTATTTTTCGCTTGTGCTACCACTTTACCTGGCATTTTACTGGCCAGGTCTACCAGTATTTGACTGATTTTTTTATGGGTGACTTTATCGTCAGTCACCGAATGATGCAATTGCGAATAGAGCGCTGGATAGTCTAACGGGCTACCGTAGCCTTGTTGATACAAATTAGCCAAACGCATTTGCGCAGCTAAATTATTTAAACTGGCGGCGGTTTTTAAATAGACAATAGCCCTTTCAATATCAACCTGCATAAATTTACCCAGATGATAATAACGACCTAATTGCTCTAAGCCCTCGGCTAAACCTTGATCCGCCGCTAAATGCATATAATGTAAACCTAGCGGGATGTCTTTTTTGACACAAATACCATAAGCCAACATATCGCCCCACAAAAATTGATACGATGGCATATTGGCTTTATTGGCACGCACCTCAATATCTTGTACTAACTGACATTCATCTAATACCACTTGGCCTAAGTGCTTGTTGTCTTTAATTAAGGCAAGCAACTGATTATCTGTATATATTTGTACAGCTTGCATGTTTTTTGTCGCCGCAATAACTGTACAGCTTAGAGATAAGCTAGCAACAAAAACAATAAAAAACCGCGGTAAAATACGCATAACAATCCTAACTTGATAAATAGCTCGCTTCCCTTTATCGGCAAGAAAGCTGAGAAGATGAAGTTTAAAACACATAACTCTTTTACAAGCAATTTTAGCGCCACAATCTAATTTAATAACTGATAACTAACAACTGACCCTAACACCTTATACGAAACCGCAAAAAATAAGTAAACCATTGATTGATCGAGCAGTGACTATTCTATATTTAAAGGAGACAGAGCAGCAGAGTTTACGCTCAGGTTCACCTGCGTTTTCTTGTCCGAAAGCTTTTAGATTAAAGCGATGGCTTAATGAGTGTAAACATTAAGCCATCGCTTATTTAAAGGTAAAATATTACTACAGTCGATAAAAACTAGGCAGCGTTACTTACATCACTGACTTGAATCATCTGTTTAGCTTCTTTGTGCACAATTAACTCGGCTTGCTTAGTTTCTTTACGCTTATCTCTTAACACTAATAAACATGGCGTCAATACTAAGGTCAGCACAGTGGCAAAGGCTAAACCTCCGGCAATGGCCGTTGCTAGTTGATTCCACCACTGGGTAGAAGGTGCGCCAAAAACAATAGTCCGTTCAAAAAAGTCTAAATTAACTTGTAACACCATAGGTAATAAACCCAATATGGTCGTTATTGTCGTTAACATCACCGGACGTAAGCGTTGTGCACCGGTACGTAAAATCGCATCGACCACGGCATAACCTTCTTTGCGCAAGACATTATAGGTATCAATCAGCACGATATTGTTATTAACGACAATACCCGCTAATGAAATAACGCCAATACCGCCCATGACAATGCCAAAAGGTTTTTGCACCAATAATAATGCCAAGAAAACACCAACAGTAGAAAATATTACCGCACTTAAAATCAATAGTGCCTGATAAAAACTATTAAATTGCGTCACTAAAATCATTGCCATAACGAATAGAGCAATGGCAAAAGCATTCACTAAAAACGCTTGCGACTCTTTCTGGTCTTCATTCTGTCCTTTGACGTTAATGTCCACCGATGGGTGTAATCCCAGTTTGGGTAGCTGCTGCTGTAAAAGCGGTAGCTCATTCAATAGCTGCGCGCCAGCAATCAAGTTCGCTTGCACAGTGACAACTCGCTTACCATCAACACGACGAATGGTATCAACTTTTGGCGCCGCTTTTCGCTCAACAAAGCTGCCTACAGGCACTAAACCCGACGGAGTTTTTAACCGCAATGAGTCTAGTCGGCTAATATTACGTTTCTCTTCGGGGAAGCGAACTCTGATGTCTAGTTCATCATCAACATCATCAGGCCTGTACTCACCAAGCTTTAAGCCATTAGTAACCATTTGCACACTTGAGCCCACTAACGTAGCATCGGCGCCATAAGTCGCGGCTTTATTTCGGTCAATTATTAATTGCCATTCGATGCCTGGTTTAGAGCCAGTATCTTCAATATCGGTAAACTTTCCAGAAGCCACTAAAGCCGCTCGAATAATTTTAACCGACTTATCTAAATGTTCAGGAAAACGCGAGCTCAATTCGAGTTTTAAATCTTTACCACTTTGCGGGCCGTTTTTATTTTTACGTACTTCGATTTCAACGCCGGCTAAATCCTTAGTTAACTGATGAATAGTGGCAACGATCTCATCGGCCGTGCGCCTTAATTGCCAATCAACAAAGTTTAATTTAAAGGTACCTATTTGATTGCTGCCACCGGTACGTGTATAGAGGCTTTCAATCTCTTCCATTGGTAAGATACGCTGCTCAATTGAGCGCATAATAACATCTTTTTCTTTTACTGATAAATCACCATGAGAGCGCACTACCATAGTGGCACTTTGCGGCTCAACTTCTGGAAAAAAGCTGACGCCAAGACCAGAAGTAACATAAAGCCACATCACCAAAAAAGATACGGCTAAGGTGGTTGCCACTATTTTCCAAGGATGCTTAATTGCCGTCATTAATACACGAATATAACCGCCGGTGAAACCTGATAACTTGCTTAAATCACCAGTTTCAGCTTGCTCAATTTGCTGTTTTTCTTTAGTACCGAGCACTCGAGGTTTACCCAATACAGCACCTAAAGTAGGCACAAAGATTAAAGCCATCGCTAAAGAAGCGGTTAATACCGCAATTAAGGTGAAGGGGAGGTATTTCATGAATTCACCCATAATGCCAGGCCAAAACATTAACGGCGCAAAAGCTGCTAATGTTGTTGCCGTTGAGGCAATAATTGGCCATGCCATACGTTGTGCAGCCAAGCCGTAGGCAACAGTCTTACTCTGACCTTCATTCATTTTTCTATCGGCAAATTCGGTGACCACAATAGCGCCATCGACCAACATACCAACGGACATAATCAGGCCAAAAAGCACCACGATATTTACTGTCATGCCTGCCAAAGCAATAACCAAGATGCCGGTTAAAAATGCCCCGGGTATAGCCAAACCAACCAGTAACGCTGTTCGAGTGCCTAACGCGGCAATAATAACAATAACAACCAGTAAAACCGCGGAAAAAACGTTATTTTGTAAGTCGGTAAGCGTTCGTTTTATCTCTATAGATTGGTCACCAACATAGTCAACTTGCACTTGCTGTGGCCACTTAACTCGACTTTCCTCAATAATTGCTTTGACCTTATCTACCGTTTCAATCAAGTTTTCACCCGAGCGTTTTTTAACGTCTAATGATACTGAGCGGTGACCGTTTAATCGGGCAAAGGTCGTCGGATCTTTATAAGATCGGCGTACAGTTGAAACATCTTGAAAGGTAATAACTCGATCACCGTCAACTTTGATCGGTAACTCGAGCAAGTCTTGAATATTTTCAAAAACAGAAGGCACTTTAATAGCAAAGCGACCTTTACCTGTGTCCATGGTGCCTGCGGGAACAAGTCGGTTATTACGTTCAACTAAGTTATATATATCCGCTTGATCAAGGCCATAACTTTCCATCAATAAAGGGTCGACAATAATTTCAACCATATCTTCACGATCGCCGCCAATATCAACTTCCAGTACCTCTTGCATACCTTCAATTTTATCTCTGATATTCCGGGCTATAGTGATCAAACCTCGCTCAGTCACTGCGCCAGATAATATAACCGTTAGTGCGGCTTCTTTGTTGGCCATAGTAACTTCGTTAACTACCGGCTCTTCAGTATCATTAGGCAATTTAGCTTTCGCTAATGTGACTTTATCACGGACATCAGCAAGCGCTTCTTTGGGGTCAAGCCCGGCAATAAACTCTAAGGTTACCGAGGCATGCCCTTCACCAGCACTAGAGCGCATCTCTTTAATGCCAGCAATAGATTTCAACTCATTTTCCATCGGCCTCACCAACATGCGCTCGGCATCCTCTGGTGAAATACCATCATGAATCATAGAAACATAAATAATGGGAATAGTGATATCGGGATTGGCTTCTTTGGCAATATTGTTATAAGTGACTGCGCCAGAAACGAGTAGTAAGACGAACAACATTAGCACAGAACGAGTACGGGTTAAGGCAGCTTCAATAAGCGTTAACATAATGGGCTCCTACTCTTGAGTTACTGTAGTAGCGGTTTCTTGCTGAGTGCTATCATCTGGGTTATCAAAAATCGCCTCGACTTTATCCCCTGCACGAACAAAACCTTGCCCTAACACAATAATATCAACTTGCGCGCCTAGACCTGTTAACCAAATACCATCACTGTCACTTTTAATGATCTCAATTGGGGTAAATTGCACCATAGAGTCCTTAACAGATTTAACACCAATGTTACCGTGTTCATCTAAGGCAAGCAGTGCTGGAGAAATTTTAATCGCAGAAAT
This sequence comes from Colwellia piezophila ATCC BAA-637, assembly GCF_000378625.1. Taxonomy (GTDB): domain Bacteria; phylum Pseudomonadota; class Gammaproteobacteria; order Enterobacterales; family Alteromonadaceae; genus Colwellia; species Colwellia piezophila. Next base: position 343,625 of record NZ_KB905163.1, read on the forward strand.
TTTCGCTAGCGCAATGGTTAATTCACTACTTAAACCCGCTAACAGTTTTCCATCTTTATTATCAATGGCCACTTCTATTTTAAAGGTGTTGGTTGCATCATTACCAACACTGGCGATATAGCGTAACTGCCCCTGTGCTTCTTCGCCATTAAGTAAAGTCACTTGTGCCATTTGGCCAACCGATAACTGTTGTATTTGCTGCTCGGTGACATGAGCTCGGACAATTAACGGGTCTAAATCAGCAATCATGGCAATATCATCACCCGAAGCCACATAGTCACCTACTTCGACATAACGAGTATTTAACACACCAGGGAATGGCGCCCTGATAATGGTATTGGCGATATCTAATTCTAATTTATTTATCTCTGCTTTTACTGCTTCTAGCGCAGCATACGATTGCGCTAAATGTACTTTCCCTTGATAACCTTGCTTATTAAGTTTCATTGCGCCTTGATATTCAACGTCTCGTTGAGTCAATAATGCTTGGCTGCGTTTTAATTGCGCAGGTAAATCATTTAACGCTATTTTTACAATAACTTGCCCTTTGATAACTCTTGAGCCTCTCTTAGCTAAAACTTCGACTATTTTACCGCGCACTTCAGCTTTTAACGTGGTGACACGATCTGGTTCAGTTCGGCCATAAAGTTCAATCGTTTTATGAATCTGTTGCCCAAAGCGAGTTTCCACTTTAACTTGAGCTATCATCGGCTTGCTATTATGGTTGGGAAGTTGAGCTTTCAATACTGACTGTTGCTCAGCGGTACTTGGGCCTGAAGCCATCCACAAGACCAAAACTAAGGTAATGAATGCTGCGATAAGGTAAGGGCGTTGGGCTAACCAACGGGAATCAAGGGTAATTGTCATTAGAATATCTCCATTTTTATGGCGAACATCATAACGTTTTTTCTAGGGATGATAAGCAGTAACTGCCACATATCATTGGGTTTTTTGTGAAACTTTGTAACTTAAGCTAAAATATAATTGACTGAACCCTACAATAATACTGTGCTAAAGCACGTATATACCCGTTCCACCTGAAGATGCAGGATTCAGCTGGAATTATAAACGCCTTTAGGCAAGGCATTGATTGAAGAGAATGGTTGTTCCCTTGTCGAAATCAATAACGTAGCATAAAGCGTTTATAACGGTTATGCCCCACGTCTCGAAACAAGCTAACAAGAGTTTCAGAAACAAAAATGCCGACAGATGTCGGCATTGTTAATATTCAATCACTCGCTGGCATATTCGCTAGAAATTAAGCTAATTTAAGCTAATCAATAGAGTCAGTATTAAATAGAGAACGAAGAACCACAACCACAGGTAGTCGTAGCATTCGGGTTGTTAACAACAAAGCGACTACCCTCTAAGCTTTCTAAGTAATCTACTTCACCATCAACAAGGTATTGCAAGCTCATAGGATCGATTACCATCACCACACCTTGTTTTTCAATGGTCATATCACCTTCATTTACTTTTTCATCAAAGGTGAAGCCATATTGAAAACCTGAGCAACCACCACCAGTAACATACACACGTAGCTTAAGGGCCGGGTTCTCTTCTTCTGTGATTAGCGACAGGACTTTATTCGCGGCAGCATCGGTAAATTTAATGGGTAATTCAGGATTTGACATGGTGCTCTACTTAGTACAACAAAGTACGAAAAAAAATACGCTATAAAGCGATGGATAATTACAAAGCTAATTATCTTAAACCTGACTAATTTAATCAAGTATTATTCTCGACAATAATCTAAAGCTCGCTACTTTAGTTGCCATGGTACGAGTTTGTCCTTTTTGGCATACTTTTGCCAACGAGATTTAGTTAATATTGCCGAAACCTTGACATTTTCAGGGCTGAAATTGTCTGGCAAAATGAATTCGCCACTGATAATTTGAAAATATTTAAAACTAAACTTTAAGTCTTTTTTATTCAATTGAGAAACTTTCGAAAGCTTAAACGTTACGGATTTATCGCCGATATGCCCTTCAAAAACTAAATCAATGTAGCCTTTACTATAACGTCGCTTTAAACGTTGTTCTACCAAAGTCACTTGAAAGTGATATAAATTAGCAGTGCTAGTCGCTTGCAGCTTTATGCTTTCAATCAAAAAGCCTGTAGATTGCTTCTCTGGAGCCATGACTTTTTCATAGAAGACCAGTTGTTTTTTTATTTCAAATTGCTCTTGGGCAGCAGTTTTAAGTAAGTTTTGTGTTTTTTTATTGGCTAGTTGCTCAACAGTTAATTCAACTTCTAGCGTATGAATTCTGGCGATATTATCTTCTTGTTGTTGATAGAGCTGCTCTAACCTAAGCTTCTGCTGCTCAAGCTGAGTCACTTGGAAGTGATGATAATAATTTCCTAAACGATAACCGGTAAAAAGACAAAGACCTATCACGGTTAATAAAAACAAAGCCGATTTAAAAGTGCCTAAGCGCTCAATGACTACACTTAGATCTATTTTTGCTAACCATTTCATTTGTAAAGTATTATAATCCTGTAATGATAATATCAATCGCAGCAATAAGAAAAAATTTGGCTTTGCCAAAAACATCGTGGCAAATTTGTTTGCTTGCCATTATTGGTGGCTGCGCTTCAGCTTTATTAGTGGTGTTATTTACTCTGACTATTGAAGAAATTCAGCAACTTTACCTAATTAAGCGCGATAACTATAGCAGTTTAGACGAGATAAGTCGTTTTGATTTACCTATTATAGGTGCACTCATTATCCTGTTAATTGCTTGGCTCACTGGTTATAAATATTTACGTACTGGCATCCCCTTTGTGTTGCATCGATTAAAAGTAGCTCATGGTGTTATTCCCTTTAAAAATACCCTTAACCAGTTTTGGGGCAGTGCTGTCGCCTTAGCCTCTGGATTTTCAGTAGGCCGTGAAGGACCTGCCGTTCATCTTGGTGCTGCTTGTAGTAGTTATTTAGGTAGCGCGTTAAAGCTACCTTATAATAGTATGCGTACCTTATGTGCATGCGGTATAGCTGCAGCCATCGCCGCAACCTTCAATACACCGATAGCAGCAGTGCTTTTTGTTATGGAAGTGATCATGCGCGAATACAAGGTTCATATTTTTGTACCTGTGATGCTTGCCTCAATTGTTGGTTCTTTAATTACTCGAAGTCTCCTTGGTACTAGTCATAATTTTGAATATTTTCATACTGTTGCCCTTGAACACCATCACTATTTATCACTCGTTATTCTGGCCATATTTTTAGGTTTACTCGCCGCAGGGTTTAATAAATATCTAGTACTCATTATCAAACATAGTGTTAAATATCATATAGTCCCGCGGTTATTACTGGCGGCTCTTATTACCGGCACTTTAGGTTATTTAGTACCTGGTGCTATGGGAACGGGTACCAGTGCAATAGATGTTTCTTTATCAAGTAATTTGCACTTAGGTTTTTTATTGAGCTTACTCATGGCTAAATTATTAATGACAATGTTTGCCCTAGGTTTAGGTATACCGGGCGGAATTATTGGACCAACCTTAGCTATTGGCGCAATTGCTGGCGCTTGTGCAGCGGCTGTTGTTACACAAATATTGCCAGGAGTACATCTCGGCAGTGATCTTATTCTCATGGGTATGGCGGGGTTTATGGCTGCCAGCTTGAATGCGCCACTTGCCGCCTTACTTACTGTGGTTGAGCTTTCTAGCCAACTTGAGTTGGTTGTTCCCGCCATGATAGTGATTACTATCGCCAGTATTGTTTCTCGGCAGCTTTGTAAAAACGAGTCTATTTTCACCATGCAGTTAGATGCGCAAAACTTGCTTTATCGCAAGCCTCCTATTGAGGAGTCACTGCAAAACATTGGTGTATTGGCCGTAATGAAAGACCAATTCTTAATTTTAGATCAGGCAAGCCCGAGTACGATTTTAGGTGAGCTCCTCCACAATAAGGAAGAACAATGGGTTATTAACTCCGAGCCGGGCCAAACCAAAGGGGTAAATAATTACTTCTGGGCACAGCTAGATACCGAAGTAGCTGATGAAAACAATGCAAATATTGCGCATGTAGAGCACAATATCGAAAATAAGTTGCTCATGCACAAACTCATACCACTCAGTCATCAAGCGACATTGGCAGAAGCTTACTTGGCGTTAGTAGAGCAACGTTCTGGCGCAGTATACATTTACCATAAAGATATCAATGACTGTATTGGTTTAGTAACTTTTGAACAACTTAGAATTTATTTAGTAGAAGGAAAACTCAATTAATGAGCTCGTTTTTAATCAACAATATTCTCTGGCTTAAAGCCTTCCACGTTTTTTTTATGATCGCTTGGTTTGCCGGCATCTTTTATTTACCACGCTTATTTGTCAATCATGCAGAAACCAAGTCAACAGACGTCGCTCAGCAACTTAAGGGCATGGAAAAACGCTTACTTTATTTTATCACTCCTTTCGCCTTTTTCACCCTAGTGCTCGGCTTAGCAATAATCCACGCTTATGGACTTGACTGGTTTGTTGCCGCTAAGTGGTTACATATCAAATTAAGTTTAGTGATATTACTCTTTGTTTATCATGGTTATTGTTTTAAATTAGTTAAGACCTTTGCCCAAGATGAAAATACCCGCTCAGGCCGCTTCTATCGCATCTTCAATGAGGTTCCGGTACTGATATTATTGGTCATCATTATTTTAGCTTACGTTAAGCCAATGTAGCTTGCCCCTTTATCATTAATGATTAAGATCATTGGTGCGGTAATTATATCTAGGCCATGTTGCCGCTAGCATTATACTCTTCTCGCTATTGTCATCATCGCCTTGATTTAACTACGCTGAATTGTCGTTAATTCTTAACCGAAAAATAATATAATTTCAGCGCAGCCACTGTTTTTTTTAATAACGGGCTTCTCCCTTTATCCTGCACCTAGCGGGCACAAGTACAAATCGCTTGCCCCGAATTTGGCATATTTTACACTTTTCATGCTTTGCCGTTATACTGTAATTAAGGTAACCTAGTCGCAATATTAACATTTTGTTAACAATAATTGCTAAATTGAAGGCCATCTTAAATGAAGTACTTTTTATATGTTCTCATCGCGTGCTGCGTACTCGTCACAACCTCAAATGCCACAACTCAAACCGGCCTGGAATTAATAAAGCCTAAAATTGTCGGCGGTGAGCTTGCTAGCCAAGATCAGTGGCCCTGGATGTCTGCATTGGTATCAACATACAATGATATAAGTACCTCTTTAGAGCTTTCAGGGATTGAATATAAAACCACCTATTTTACCAATGGACCTGCTGGTACCGTAAGCGCTTTATTAGTTGATTGTGGCATTGGTGATAACCAATGTGAGCAGACTACCAATAAAATATGTTTAATTGCCCGCGGGGAAGTCGACTTCTCCGTTAAGGTAAATAATTGTCAGGCTGGTGGCGGTATCGGCGCGATAATATTTAACAATGTCACCGGTCATTTAAACGGTACTTTAGGCGAAGATTTTACCGGTAATATTCCTGTCGTTGGTATCAGCCAGCTTGACGGCGCCGCTTTACTCAATCAGCTAAATAGCATGGCCACTATAGCCGTTGCCGCACAGTCGACCCTGGTACAAAGTTCAAGTTGTGGCGCGAGTTTTATTGGTGAAAAATGGCTAATCACTGCCGCTCATTGTCTTGAGGACGCCAATATTAATTTTTTAAAGGTTAACGTTGGTGAATATGACTTAAGTAATGGTGCCAATAATGCAAAAGCGATAAGACGTATTTACATTCACCCTAACTATAACGACGGCATCGCTTTTGATAACGACATCGCCCTGATTGAGTTAGTTGATACGATTGTACACCCTGCAGTCACCTTAGTTGATTTAGACACTAGCAGACAACTTGCTTTAGTTAATAGCGCTGCGACAGTCATCGGATGGGGCAATCGCACCGCTTATGGTGCAAGTGATGAACCACCCGCTAATGATCAACCCGATAAACTCCATCAAGTAGAACTGACTTTATTAAGCAATGAGCTATGTAAGGAGAAACTAGCACAAGCCTATAGCGTTTTTCAAAATGCCAATATATTGCCTGAACAAGTTGGCCTAACTGATAGCATGATTTGTGCAAACTATCTAGGTGGCGGCAAAGGTTCATGCCAAGGTGATAGCGGTGGTCCATTATTGGTGAATACAAACCTGGGTTGGCAGCAAATAGGTATAGTTAGTTATGGTATTGGTTGCGCCAGTGCTGATTTTCCTGGCGTCTATGCCCGTGTCGGAAAATTTACTCAGTGGATTAACAATATCACTACCGGTATAGCGATTGACCCTATACATGTCTTTGCTATTACCCCACAAAACACCGCGCAAACAACAAGCTTAACCGTGAGTAATAACAGTGACTTCACCGCTAATTTAACTTTTACTTTATTGACTGATTCCACCAGCAGTGGCTTCAGTGTAGATAGCGATGAATGCACGACCTTAGCAGCAAAACAAAGCTGTCAGCTGCAAGTTGATTTTGATGCAGCGACTAGCGGGCAACATAACGCGCAAATAATCATTCAGAGTAATGATATAAATATTCCGACGAGCCACGCTGTTATCAGCGCCGAGGCTATTGCAGCCAATAGCGCCATTAATACGCAATTATCTAATGGCTCTACTGAGTTACTCTGGTTTAGTGGCGGCGATCAACCTTGGCTACTTGATAATACCGAGTCGGCCATTATTAGTGGTGATATTAACGATAACCAGCAAAGCGCTGTTTTATTGACATTTTCAGGCGCCGGTAGCTTATCATTTGAGTGGTCAGTATCTGCTGAAGAAAATACCGATAACCCTGATGAACCTTATGATGGTTTATTTTTATTTGTTGATGGTAAACAAGTCAATTTTATCTCTGGGGAAGTGCCTTATACTCCAGTCACCTTGGCTGATTTAACCGCTAGCGATCATCAAATTTTATGGTTATATCAAAAAGACGATTTGACTAGCGCAGGAAAAGATCAAGGGGCTCTAAGAAATGTGGTATTCACCCCAACAGCTATCATTCCACCTCCTCCTGCAACGACACCAACCACAAAGAAATCGGGTGGTAGTATCGGCTATTTATCACTACTTATTTTTGCTTTGCTACCCTTTCGTTATAGAGCGGTTAAAAATAGCCGGTAACTCATTAGGCAAAGGCAGTAACTCTGCCTTTGCCTATGGGGATAAGGGTAAACACGGATTTTCATTCGCAAAATAGCTATTTTATGCTATATTCTTGGCAAATTTTTTCCCTTTCAATGTAACAAACCAAGATGATGAAATTTCAAGGTAACCATATACTTTCGGTATCGCAATTCGACCGTGACGCAATCTCAAGAATTTTGCAAATTTCAGCACAAATGACGCCTTATGCGTCAAGGCAAAAGCGTTGTCATGTGCTCGAAGGCGCAATATTAAGTAACTTGTTTTTTGAACCAAGTACCCGTACCCGTGTTAGTTTTGGTACCGCTTTTAATTTACTCGGCGGTTTTGTTCGTGAAACTGTTGGTCAAGAAAACTCATCCCTTAGTAAAGGTGAATCTTTATTTGATACCGCCCAAGTGATCAGCGGCTACTCTGATATCATTGCTATGCGTCACCCGCAAATGCACTCGGTAGAGCAGTTTGCTCAAGGTAGTTCTGTCCCTGTTATCAATGGTGGTGATGGTGCCAATGAGCACCCAACTCAGGCTTTACTTGACCTATTTACTATTCAGTCAGAAATGATGCACTTTAATAAAGGTTTAGATGATTTAAATATTGTCTTGATGGGTGACTTAAAACATGGCCGCACAGTACATTCTTTATCTAAATTACTCAGCCTCTATGACAATGTAAAAGTGACTATGGTGGCGCCTAAAGCGCTCCAAATGCCTGACAGTATTATTTCAACGTTAAGTGATGCTGGCCATGAGGTGATTTTAACCGAAACCATGGCAGGGAATTTGTCCAGTGACGTAATTTATCAAACGAGAATCCAACAAGAACGCTTTGCTAGTAAAGATGAAGCGGAATTATATCGCGGACATTTCAGTTTGAATAAGAGTGTTTACCAGAAATATTGCCTGGAAAACACGGTGATTATGCACCCTTTACCACGGGATTCTCGCCCAGAAGCCAATGAATTAGATACCGATCTAAATGATTTAGATAACCTCGCTATTTTTAGACAAGCACAAAATGGCGTGTTAGTGCGTATGGCGTTATTCGCCCTCACTTTAGGTGTTGAAGATCAAATAACGAATTATGAAAAACCGGTAAACTGGTATACCAATAAAAATAGTTAATTACCATGATGGAGTTAGCCTGCGCATGGGCTATTTCCTGGTCTTAACTCTAGGTGTTGAAGAGCAACTGACAAATTACAAAAACCATTAACCTGGTTTACCAATAAAAATGCCTAGTGGCAATACTCCCTATAAGTAACGACTTTTAGAAGAAATATATTATGAATAAATCAGAACAGTTATTTGAACAAGCGCAAAAAGTAATCCCCGGAGGTGTTAACTCTCCAGTACGTGCTTTCAATGGCGTAGGCGGTAGCCCGTGCTTTATAAAACGTGCACAAGGTGCTTATATATATGATGCCGATGATAAAGCTTACATCGACTACGTTGGCTCATGGGGGCCAATGATCTTAGGTCATAACCATCCGGCCATTCTTGATGCCGTTATTACTACCGCCAAAAATGGCTTAAGTTTTGGCGCGCCAACTGAACTTGAAATTACCATGGCTGAAAAGGTCCGTGAGTTAGTTCCATCAATGCAATCTTTGCGTATGGTTAGCTCTGGCACTGAAGCGACCATGAGCGCTATCCGATTAGCCCGTGGTTATACTAACCGCGACAAAATCCTAAAGTTTGAAGGCTGTTACCACGGCCATGCTGATTCATTATTAGTCAAAGCAGGCTCAGGTGCCTTGACCATGGGTGTACCAAATTCACCGGGTATTCCTGCAGATTTCGCTAAACACACCCTGACGGTTAGCTATAACAATATTGAACAAGTAAAAGAAATTTTTGCTAAATACGCTGATGAAATAGCCTGTATTATCGTAGAACCCGTTGCCGGTAACATGAACTGTATCCCTCCGGTCGCAGGGTTTCTTCAAGGTTTACGTGACGTTTGTGATCAATACAGCAGTGTATTAATTTTTGATGAAGTCATGACCGGCTTTCGTGTTGCACTAGGTGGCGCTCAAGCACTTTATAATATCAAACCTGACTTAACCACTTTAGGTAAAGTTATTGGTGGCGGTATGCCAGTTGGCGCTTTTGGTGGCAAACAAGAAATTATGGATTATATCGCCCCAGCTGGTCCGGTATATCAAGCGGGTACGTTATCAGGTAATCCGATTGCTATGGCCGCAGGCTTAGCATCGCTAACTGAATTGGCTAAAGGTGATAAACATCAGCAATTAACTGCTGCTACGGAAAAGCTAGCGATGGGCTTTAAAGCCGCAGCTGAACGCAATGGAATAAGTTTAAGTGTTAACTATGTCGGGGCAATGTTTGGTTTCTTCTTTACTGAAGATAAAGAAACCATTACAACGTTTGAGCAAGCGACCCAATGTGACGGGGAAAGGTTTAAACGTTTCTTCCACTTAATGTTAGCTGAAGGAATTTACTTAGCACCATCCGCTTATGAAACGGGCTTTTTGTCTACTGCACACACTGATGAAATTATTGAAAAAACACTCGTTGCGGTAGATAAGTGTTTTGCTCAGCTGTAATCAAACAATAACTTTCTATATAAAGATAAGTTATACCAGTTTCATTAATTAGGTGATCTACTTTATACGCAGAAAAAACCGCCAAATAAAAGGCATTTATTCTAATAACTAGTTGTTCTAATTATTAAATAAATAACGAAGTAGTTGGTGATTTTAACAAGTAGAAATGATCATATAGTTAGTGAGATTGGTATTATTAACCTATAAAAAAACGCTGCCAGTAGTAATACTGGCAGCGTTTTTTATATCTATTCTTAGCTAAGAGCAATCCGAATCAGTGTTATACCAAAAGATTAGCTTTTCAATGCCTTGCTATTTAGCTCATTATTCAGCCAATCTAAACCTTCTTGCCACCCTAAATTTAAACCATCAAATATTTTCACATTCCAACCATCAAGTTGACGTATAGCAGCAAGTTTCTCTACTGATTCTTTACCTTCGTTATCATAAGTTACTACAGCAATTGCCGTTAAGTTCTGATGGGAAGCCATACTCAGTTTAGCTTCAAATGAAAAGTCATACTGGTTGATCTTGTTAACCAATATAGCAAAATAATTTGAAAAAATTTCAGACATAAACCTATCATATTCTTCAGACATTTCTAAAGATATGACCGTATCTTGGTCGACAATAACTTCTGCAATATGCTCATTTAGTATATTGATTTTAGCAAAGCTGAGTTGATGTTTCTTCATAACTTACTGCACATATGTTTAGTGTAAAAGAACCATAACTGTATACCTTTATTTTAAATTTAACAAATAAGTGTTTGAATATTTACACTTTATTACACTACTGTTATAGGTATTGATCAAATAATTGCACCGTTACTATTTCTCCTGCCTCCACTCTACCTTGCTCACTAGGTAAAACAATAAAACAGTTAGCTTTAGCTAAGCTAGATAGGATACCAGAGCCTTGCGCACCAGTAGAACTCACCACATTTTCTCCTTGTGAGTTAACAGACAGAATACCGCGCTGAAAATCCAGTCGGCCAGGCGATTTACGTAAATCACTACTGCATTTCACCCTTAAATGAGTACGCTTTAGTGGCTTGGCATTTTGCATCTTAGTTAAGGCAACTAAAGCTAATTGATGAAAAGTCACTAACGCCGATACCGGGTTACCCGGCAAACCAAAAAAGACACTATTAGCTAATTTACCAAAAGCAAAGGGTTTCCCTGGTTTCATCGCTATTTTCCAAAAGCCAATCTCGCCAAGTTCATCTAAAACCGTTTTAGTGTAATCGGCATCACCAACAGAGACTCCACCAGTAGAAATCACTGCATCGGCTTGTTTATCTGCACTGATAAAGGCTGCTTTTATTGCCTGAAAGTCATCTTCAATAATACCAAAATCAATAACCTCAACATCTAGCTTTTGTAACATGGCTGCTAAAACAAAACTGTTAGACTCGTAGATATCACCTACACGCAAAGCTTGTCCTGGTAATTTCAATTCATCACCGGTGGCAATTAACGCCACCTTTAATTTACGATAAACGTTAACTTCAGCGATGCCTAAAGAAGCAAGTACACCAATATCAACCGCCGTTAATTTATCACCAGAGTGCAAAACTTGTTGGCCAATTTTGATGTCTTCACCCGCATTACGTACATGAGAGCCAAAGCGCTTTTCTTGTAAAAAAGTGATTTTTTCATTCTCAATACTGACATTTTCTTGCATCTCAACTGAATCACAACAGCTCGGCATTTTCGCCCCGGTCATAATACGAATACATTCGCCTGCTTGACACTCGCCTTGAAAAGGCGCGCCGGCCATTGAGCGACCAACCAGTGTTAGGGTTTTACTCGTTAGCAAGCTTTCAATGGCAAAAGCATAACCATCCATGGCCGAGTTATCGTGAGGAGGCACATTTAATGGGCTAGCAATATCTTGCGCTAAAACATAATGCAGCGCTTGGTTAATGGGTAAGGTTAATGTTTCAGTGACAGGTGACACTTGCGCTAGCATATTAGCTAGGGCTTGTTCAAAAGGTAAAAGCCCTGGAGCTGAGCAACAATCAGACATAAAAACTCACTTAAATATTTAGACTCGGAAAGATGTGGTAAATTTCACGATAAACTAGCTCAATTTGCAAGCCACTTCAGAAAATACCACGCAATTTACTATTTGTTTAGTATCGCTTAAATAGCCACAAAAATAATAGTGTAATAACTACAACTTTATTGATTTTGATCAATAAGCAGGTCGGCTAAAAAAATTATCATCTTACCATCAGAACAATATTTGCCTATCGCCCTGAACTTGCATCGTGCAGTAGAGCGGGTATATACTAATTATTGAATAGTATTTTATTTATAACACCGAGCTATCACAGCTAACATTACTTTAATTTTTGGCTAAATCAAGCCTACTTATAAAAGTTATTATGTTGTGATATGCCGTAACTAAGCCAATGTATTTATTGCATTTTTAGTTGCCAGGGTTAACAAGGAAACGCGTTAGCCTCCCTACATTTGGAAAGGTGACATGTTAACAGACAACTTTGGCCGTAGGTTCTCTTACCTACGCTTATCAATTACTGACGTTTGCAATTTTAGCTGCACTTACTGCTTACCTGACGGTTATCAGTGCGATCAGCCGCGTGATTTCTTATCACTAGGTGAAATCAAACGTCTTACTAAAGCATTCGCTGAGCTCGGCACAGAAAAGATCCGCATTACCGGCGGTGAACCTGCGCTGCGTAAAGACTTGCCCGAAATCATTCGAATTTGTAAAGAAACTCCAGGTATCAAGAAGGTTGCGATAACCAGTAATGGTTTTAAACTACCTGAACACTTACCTCAATGGTTAGATGCCGGCATTGATGCCATCAATATCAGTATAGATAGCTTAGATCCTCGTCAATTTCATGCCATAACAGGCCACGATAAACTCAAGACCATTCTCAAGGGTATTGATCTGGGCTTAGCTGATGGCAGAGCATCAATTAAGGTTAATACGGTATTAATGCGCGAGTATAGCGGCAAAGATATTCAGAGCTACCTTGACTGGATAAAAGATACCCCTATTACCTTACGTTTTATTGAGTTAATGCAAACCGGTGACAATAAAGAATTCTTTGATGCCCAACATGTACAAGGTTCACGTATCAAGCAGAATTTAATTCTAGATGGTTGGCTGCCGGTTATTCAAAATAAATCAGCAGGTCCGGCACAAGAATTTTATCATCCGGATTACCAAGGTAAAGTCGGTTTGATCATGCCCTACTCCAAAGATTTCTGTAATAGCTGTAATCGTTTACGAATTAGCTCAAGCGGTAAATTACATTTGTGTCTATTTGGTGATGAAGGCTTGTCATTACGGGAACAATTACAAAGTGATGATATCGCCCCATTACAAGCAAAAATAGTTTCACTGCTTGGTGATAAAAAAGCCACCCATTTTTTACATGAAAAGCTAACGGGTGCAACTAAGCACCTCGCCATGCTTGGGGGTTAGTGATGAGCTTTCAAGCTATCGACTGTTTGGGTGTAGTACTCGCCGGCGGTTTATCTTCTCGCATGGGGCAAGATAAAGCACAGCTGACACGTCAATCAGGTCTAAATCATTCTTCACGCAGGTCATTAGAAGGTTCGGCAACAACTATGTTGGATTTTTCTAAACAATTGTTAATTGATGCCGGCATAAAAGATATTGTTGTCAGTGGTGATAACCATCAAATTCCTGATCGCGTACCACAGGCTGGCCCTGTTGGCGGTATTTATAGTGTCTTAGCTCATTTCCTTACAAAGAGTCCTGAGCACTTGCAACCCAAGGCATTATTAATATTGCCGGTGGATTTACCTTTTATGACAGCAGCCGATTTAGCTCAACTGCGTCTAAAAGGTGAACTTAGTAACAAGGCCACTTTTTTTACTGATAGCCAAAAACAAGCGCATCATATCCCGTTATATTTACCCAACAATGCTTTTTTGAATATGTTCTTAATGCAAGCATTCCATCGGGAAACTTTACTTACCAACAGCAAAGCTAATAGCAAAAACGGCCCTTCCGTTAGAGCCATGCTTGAGCATGTACCTCATCAAACCATTACCAGTAAAAGTAATCAGCTACTATTTAATACCAATACGCCTACACAATGGCAAGAAGCTCAAAAACAGTTTTGAGTTAGGGTATTGCGAAAACCAATACCCAATAATAACAATGGCAACAAGCTCAAAAACTGTTTTAGCCCGAACGCTATAAGCAAAGCAGTAAAAAAATAATTTTAATCTACCGATTTAGTCAAGGATAAACCTATGTCAGCACATGGCGGCAATACTTTCATTCCCTTAAACATCGCCGTTTTAACGGTATCAGATACACGTACAGAAGATAATGATACTTCAGGCCAAGCGCTAGTTGAGCGTTTAACCGAGGCGGGCCACAAGCTAGCTGATAAAGCGATTATCATTGATGATATTTATCAACTGCGGGCGCAAGTTTCCAAATGGATTGCCGATGATAGCATTCACGCCATTATATCCACTGGCGGTACCGGCTTTACCGAGCGTGATAATACTCCTGAAGCACTAACGCCATTATTTGATAAGGCCGTAGAAGGCTTTGGTGAAATTTTTCGCCATGTATCGTTAATGGAAATTGGTACCTCAACCATTCAATCTCGTGCTTTTGGCGGCATAGCCAACAAAACGGTAATTTTGTGTGTTCCTGGCTCAACCAACGCCTGTAAAACCGCTTGGGATAAAGTCATTAAAGAGCAATTAGATGCCAGTCATCGCCCTTGTAATTTTGTCCCGCATTTAAATATTACAGCAGAAGCATGTGAGACACGTGATTAATGAATAACTCTACATCAAAAAATAGCACGCCTGAGTCAACGCCAGAGCTTAGCCACCTGAACCAACAAGGTGAGGCGAATATGGTCGATGTCACTGAAAAAGCGATGACATCACGTACCGCAACGGCGCAAGGTTTTATCAAAATGAACCGCGCGACTTTTGAGTTAATCACTACCGGTAAACATAAAAAGGGTGACGTGTTTGCTGTCGCTCGTATTGCCGGCATTCAAGCAGCGAAAAAGTGCAGCGACTTAATTCCTTTATGTCACCCGTTAATGTTGACTAAGGTACAAGTAGATTTCACTCTGGATCATGAAAACAGTCAAGTACAAGTGAGTAGTTTATGTCGGTTAACCGGACAAACAGGTGTTGAAATGGAAGCGTTAACCGCGGTATCTATTGCCTGTTTAACCTTATTTGATATGTGTAAAGCCGCTGATCCTGCCATGCAGATTAATGGTATAGAAGTATTAACCAAAGAAGGTGGTAAATCGGGTCATTGGCAAACGCCAAAGTAAGTACTCGTGTTTCCATTGGAAATTAATGCACTGTACCCTAGTAAATATTAACAAAAGAAGGTGGCAAGTCTGGACATTGGCAAACACTATCTACTTAGCTATTAAACTAATACTTTTAAACTATTTTAGAGAAAAGTTATGATTAAAATTGTTTTTTTTGCAGCGTTAAGAGAGCAGCTAGATTGCGCTGAACTGTCTTTAAATGCTGAAGATATGGAAACTGTCGGTGACGTTAAACAGCGCTTAAGTGATAAAAATTCCCAGTGGCAACAAATGTTTAGCAAAAGCTCACTTTTATCGGCGGTGAATCATGACATGGTTGATGACAGTCATTTAGTAAAATCTGGTGATGAAGTTGCCTTTTTTCCTCCTGTGACCGGCGGATAATTTATGTCAAACGCTAATAAATATGCTTGCCAAGAAATATCCATCCAGGCTGAGGATTTTAGCTTAGCTGATGAAGTTGCTTTACTTGAGAAAGACAACCTAACCGATGGTGCTGTAGTTACTTTCACCGGCAGAGTTAGAAATAACAATAATGGTCATAGCGTGACGAGCTTAACGCTAGAGCATTACCCAGGTATGACAGAAAAATCTTTAGCAAAAATTATCAAGCAAGCTAAAGAGCAATGGCAGATAGGTAGAGTAAAAGTGATTCATCGCATTGGTGAGCTCTTCATTGGCGAGCAAATTGTCTTTGTTGGCGTAACCAGCAAACATAGACAGGATGCCTATGCTGCTAATGAATTCATCATGGATTATTTAAAAGTTAAAGCGCCTTTTTGGAAAAAAGAACGTATTACTGACTCAGGTGAAACCTCAGAAAACTGGCTGGACGCCAAAGATAGCGATACTGACAAAGCCGATCTTTGGAGCTAGCATGTTACGTTTTCTTTTAGTCGCCGCCTTCGCCATTAGCTTTCTGTGTGTAACCAGTAGCCAAGCACAGCAAAATAATGCTGATGACAGCGATACTGATGATAACAACACCCCCCTACGCATTGCCGTTGCCGCTAATTTCACCCCGGTATTAAAAATATTGCTTAAAGACTTCAGCAAACAAACCGGCATAAAAAGCCAAATCATTAGCGGCGCAAGTGGCGCAATGTTTCTGCAAATTAAGCACGGCGCACCTTATGATATTTTTCTCAGTGCCGACAGTCGCCGACCAAAAGAACTTGAGCAAGACGGTTTTTCCCTAAGAAATAGTCGTAAAACTTATGCTATTGGTCAACTAGCACTATATTGCTCTGATGCAAATTCACTTGCACCATTAACACTTGAGCAGTTACCTACAATCCTATTAAAAAACCCACGGCAACGTTTTGCCATCGCTAACCCCGATATTGCTCCTTATGGTAAAGCTGCCAAAGAAGCACTAAGCCATATGGGTTTGTGGCAGGCTTATCAGCCCCGATTAATAACAGGCATTAATATCGGGCAAACTTTCGCCCAGATACGCAGTAAAGCAGTGTCTATGGGGATCGTGGCTAATAGCCAGTTAGTGCTAAACAATTTATCAGGAGTAATTATACCAACCAGCTATCATCAAGCGATTGAGCAACAATTCATCATAGTTAGCGCCAGTAAAAAGCAGATAGCGGCGAAAAAACTAAGTGAATTTTTACTCTCACCCAAGAGCCAAAAAACAATCGTTAGTTATGGCTACGCACCAATAACGCTAACTAATAACAGCGAGCTAATCACTAAATGATGAATTCTGACTGGCAAGCACTGATAACCACCTTAGAAATGGCAGCACTGACCACGATAATATTACTGATTATCGGTACACCGCTCGCTTGGTATCTTGCCAAAATGACCAGTCGCTTTAAAGTGGTGATTGAAGCGGTAGTAGCTTTGCCTCTGGTACTACCGCCAACAGTATTAGGCTTTTATTTACTGATCGCTTTTTCACCCGAGCATTTGCCTGGGCAACTTTGGCAACAAGCAACGGGGCAACAACTGGCATTTAGTTTTTCAGCCATCGTTATTGGCTCGGTTTTATACTCACTGCCGTTTGTCGTGCAACCTCTGCAAAAAGCCTTTGAACAATTAGGTGACTCACTACTAGAGGCTGCTGCCTTGCTCGGTGCTGGCCCTATTGACCGATTTTTTACTATTGTCCTGCCGTTAACAAAAGCCAGTTTTATCACAGCCGCCAGTTTAGGCTTTGCCCATACGGTCGGTGAATTTGGTGTCATTTTGATGATTGGTGGTAATATTCCCGGGGAAACTCGCGTACTCTCTATCGCACTATTTGATCATGTCGAAGCTTTTGATTATGCCAGAGCGCATTTACTTTCTATCAGCTTATTAATGAGTTCTATGGTGTTATTAGCCGCCATCTACTGGTTAAATTTACCGAAAAGAAAAAACCGCAATGCCTTAGTTAATAACGCTAATGTTACCGAGGGTAAAACCAATGCCTAATTCGCCTACGGATGTATTTAGCCAACTCATTATAAAAATAGCAGTTAACTATCCGCAATTCGATTTAGCCATCGACCACGCAATTCCTTTACAGGGTATTACCGGTGTTTTTGGCCATTCCGCTTCGGGTAAATCAACCTTGCTGCGCGCTATTGCTGGCCTTGAAAAAAACCTCTCTGGCGAAATAAGCTTAGCCAATAAAAGCTTAACCAATACCAAGCAGGGTGTTTACCTCAAACCTGAGCAACGCCAAGTTGGCTTGGTCTTTCAAAATAGTCGCTTGTTTGACCATTTAACCGTACTGGGTAATTTAGAGTATGCGGTAAAGCGCTGTAAGCAGAGTAAGTTATCGCTAAATAACGTTATTGAACTGACCGAATTAACGACATTACTTGCGCATAAACCCGATGAGCTATCGGGTGGTCAACAACAACGCGTTGCTTTAGCGAGAGCTATTTTAGCCGAGCCCAAATTATTGTTACTCGATGAGCCTTTAAGTGCCCTTGATCAACACAGTAAAACGCAGTTACTTAACATGATGCTTAACATTCAAAAGCAGCTCAATTTACCTATGTTATATGTCAGCCATTCTTTAGATGAATTGCAGCAAGTTTGCGATAACTTATTGGTGATGGCTAAAGGTAAAGTCGTTAACTTTGGCAATATCCATCAAGTGATTCACCAACTGAATAATGACGACGACGATGCTATTATCCATCAACAAACCAGTTTATCACTACCGATAAAAGAGTTTGATAATGGCCATGGTTTAACGGCATTAGCCTTAAATGCACAGCAAGATATTTTTCTTAGTTGTGAGCCATCGTTTGCTCAGCAAAGTCAGTTACGGTGTTTTATTTTAGCCAGTGATATTAGTATTACCTTAACTGAGCCAATGAATAGCAGCATAGTTAATCATCTATTTGGTACGATCAAAGAAATAACTCAGCAAAAAAATAAAGTACTGCTCATTGTCCATTGTGGCTCTCAAGATTTTTTTGTCTCCATTAGTGCTTTCTCGCAACAAAAATTATCACTCACCCTAAATCAACAGGTATATTTACAGTTTAAAGCCAGTGCCGTGCGTACTTTTATCCATTAACTCAGCGAAAAATTAGGAATACACGTGTTAAGTAACCAAGAGCAACTTAAATACTCCCGCCAGATAATTTTAGATAAAATTGGTGAGTCAGGGCAAATGGCACTGCGCAACGCTAAAGTACTTATTTTAGGGGTTGGCGGTCTAGGTAATCCGGCCAGTTTATATTTAGCCGCGGCCGGTGTTGGTACGCTTTATCTTGCCGATGGTGACTCTATCGAACTAAGTAATTTACCTCGACAAATTCTTTTTAGTGAAAGTAATATTGATGACAATAAAGCCGATGTCGCGGCGGAAAAATTACAACAGCAATTTCCTGATGTCACTATTGAAGCGATAGACGAGATGCTGGATGAAGAATTGTGTGACTATTATTTACCACAAGTTGACCTAGTACTCGATTGCTCTGACAACATTCAAACACGCTATTTAATCAACCAAGCTTGTGTGTTACATAAAGTGCCACTTATTGTTGGTGCTGCGACAGGTTTTGATGGACAACAATTGACTATAGATCCGCGTGATGACAGTAGTGCGTGTTACCATTGTCTATTTCCTGCCAGTGAGAAAGCGCCTGCTAATAGTTGTCAAACGGTGGGCATTATTGGCCCGGTATTAGCCATGATTGCCGGCATGCAAAGCTTACAAGCAATCAAATTATTAACCGGTAATAAAGTACAAATAAATCAACTCAATTTACTTGATGGTTTAGCCAATCAATGGCAACAGTTTAATATGAAGAAACAAGCCAACTGTACTGTCTGTGGTTCAAATAATTAAGCTGCCAGCTAGTAATAAAGAAGCGGTGATAGTGGACATGCAAAGCTTACAAGCAATCAAATTATTAACAACTAAGCCAGCTAAGAAAGTACAAATAAATCAGCTAAACTTACTTGATGGTTTAGCCAATCAATGGCAACAGTTTAATATGAAGAAACAAGCCAACTGTACTGTCTGTGGTTCAAATAATTAA
>NZ_KB905164.1 GCF_000378625.1 Colwellia piezophila ATCC BAA-637
CATAACGGTTGATCGTTCCTGATTGATTTGTTCTTGGATCGATAGGCTTTCTACGTTTATCCCGTCGACACTGAATGACAACAGTATGCTCATTATCAAGTGTTATTGATTCAATACACTGTCCTGGAAGTTGAAAAAGTGTTGAAGAGATAGTTGGCATGACTTGATCATTATTCAATTGGGTGAAAAAATAATATTAAATCAATATGATAGATTAGCCAGAAGATACAATTATTTGCATCAAAGCGGAGAAGAGCCGATTTTGTATCGATAACTCCCCTCATAAACGGCTTGTTAGGCTTATAATTTGCTATAGAAAAAGAAGTACATGCACAGCGCAAAAGCAACAATGAAACATACCTTTAAAAGTAACTCTTTTCTTTCTTTAGCCGTGTATGCTTTTACTCCTTGAGAGTTATTACTAGCAGCTTCATTGTGATCAAAATGCTTTTTAAATGCTGACTTACCAGCGTCTATTTCTGATACTTCGCTAGATAATACGCCGTGAAGCCTGATATAACTTCCCCCTATATCAGTTGGAAGGTAATCGTTTTGATCAAGATATATTTCATATGCGTTTAACTCTTCAATAACGTCCTTTAAAGAATCAGCTTTTTCAGCTGATTCTTTATCTTCGAAGACCTCTACATATCCAGCGGATAACCTTAAAGCTTGTCCTGCCATTTGTTTACATTCGGCAATTAGCAACAGGTGCTCTTTTCTTAATTTATTATTGAACATGACACCTCCCCTATAGATAAGCCTAACGCTTACATAAACGGAAATTTATTGTTGGCATAATGTTTGAGAACAAAAAACAGCCAACTGTGTTTTGTCCTGATTTAATCGCTTGTTATGCAGCTAGCCCCATTATAGATAAAGTAATAGCAAACAGTGCTACTGTAATATTTACCCTAAATTTTACTTGACCACTTCATAATGACTCCAGCATTAGCAACACCAACCAATCAACTAAGCGGACAGTAAGCTCTTTTAATTCGATCTTCACTTGTGCCATATTCGTAATATTAATTAATTGAGTTGAAACTGTGATTCGAGTTAGAATTTGTATAATAAGGCAGTGATATCGAAGGAAACGCTTTTCGGTGAATAAATCGTTCGTTTTACGATACCATCTACAGTTCTAGATAGCTTACCCTGTACAAACGATTGATTTCCACAAAAAGTGAATATAAGGCCAGCGGGAAAATGGTCTTTTTTGAATCACCGAGCGAATTGTCTGCACTGCTACCTTAGCCTCAATTTCTTCCATATACTGGCTATAAACCGTTTGTCTACAGCGTCAAACGGATTATCGGCGAGCACATAAGAGGAGGTCGATTTTGTCATTGCAAATAATTCACTGTTGGGATCAATCCCGTTTTCGTCTATAGCAACGTTATTGAACAAATCAACCACCGCCGCTTTTAATTCCGCCAATAATTGTTCAAAAACTTGCTGTGCCTGCTGGACAAACACATGGTAAGGCTCGTTACCACCCCTCATAAAACTGGTGCCCACCGCCTCCACTAGATTAATACCTTCTTTGATATAGTCAATCTCAGACAAATGCTGGACCCATATTTTGTCGATGGCGTGCATAACTACAATGTTCAGGGCTTCATTGAGCTTGTCATCGCTCACCACCGTACTGAGACTTTGCCAACGCCGTGTTACTTTGCTTTTAAACTGATGAGCCCCATCACCCAGTAAAATTTCATCCCGCAATTGGTGGATCACTTGCCTTTGTTGTTCAACCAAATCACTGTATTTGTATAACGCTTTGCGTCTATCAAGATTCGCGCCTTCTAGCACCCGCTGGCCGTGGGCAATTTTTTTGCTTATACGGGCACTGGATACCAACTCCCCGGTGTCGCTTTTGCCAGACAACAAGCCATCACCCCCCAAGTGATTAAACAATTTGTCTTCAAGGCTGACAAAATATTGCGACGACCCTGGGTCGCCTTGCCTTGCCGCCCGGCCCCGCAACTGGTCATCAATCCGTCTCGACTCAAATCGGCTGGTGCCGATAATATGCAGGCCACCTGCTTTTTTTACTTGTAAATTGCGTGCTGTGTCTTTTGCCCCCAGTAAAATATCTGTGCCGCGTCCGGCCAGGTTGGTACAGATGGTTACGGCCCCCAAAGCACCTGCCTGAGCAACTATTTGGGCTTCCTGCTCATCATTTTTGGCATTGAGCAGACAACACTCAATCCCTTTTTCGACTAACAAAGCGTATAAATTTTCAGACTCGCGGACATTGGACGTGCCCACCAAAACAGGTTGCCCGGTACGTTGAATGGAGGCTATTTCATTGCAAATGGCAATGGTTTTTTCAGCTTTTGTACTGAACACCCGATCTGGCTTGTCTATTCGAATGCAGGGTTTGCGTGGTGGAATAATACAGGTTTTCAATTGGTATAACTGGTCAAACTCTTGCGCTGCCAGCACTGCGGTGCCGGTCATGCCGCTAACTTTATTAAACAGGCACATCAAATGTTGCAAGGTGATTGAGCCTAGCGTTTGACCTTCCCTTTTGACTGGCAGACCTTCTTTGGATTCCAATGCCGATTGCATACCGTCGGGCCAACGACGTTTTTCGGCAATTCGGCCGGTAAATTCATCAATCAGTTTGATGCTGTTGTCTTTGACTATGTAATCGATGTCTTTGACCAGCAAAACCTCGACGTGCAGCGCCAGGTTGACGCTGGTCAACAACGGCAAGTTGTCGATGTCAAAAAGGTTTTTACAGCCAAATTGTTGCTCTATTTTACGACTGCCGCTTTCCGTTAAATGAACAGAGGTGCTTAATTCGTCGGTCGCATAATCGTTTGTTTTGTCTAGTTGTTTAATCACCGTTGCAATGTGCGTCAGTTGATCATTGCTTTGGTGGATATCACCTGAAATAACCAGAGGAATACGGGCTTCGTCAATCAGAATCGAATCGGCTTCATCGACGATGGCAACATCCAATCCCGACAATACTTTTTGCTGTGTATAGTGCACCAACTGGTCACGTAAATAATCAAACCCAACTTCTCTTGCGGTGGTATAAACAATGTCGCAGGCATGAGCTTTTTTTCGTTGTTCACCCGACATGCCTGCTTGGATCATACCAACGCTCAAACCAAAAAATTGATAGAGGGGCTGTAAAAAGTGACTGTCTCGTTTAGCCAGGTAATCATTAAAGGTCAGCACATGAACTTTGTGACCGGCCAACGCATTGGCAATAACAGGTGCAGCCGCGGCGAGGGTTTTGCCTTCGCCGGTTTGCATATCGACTATAAAGCCATCATGTAATGCCAGACCTGCCAGCATTTGGCTGTCGAAGGGTCTCATGCCCAACAGTCTATTTGATGCCTCAGCCACAAAAGCAAAGATTTTGGCTTTGGTGTCTGAATTCATTGGCGGTGAAATGACCGAAAATAGAGATTGCAGCTGCGCTCTGAGTTCATCGTCGCAAAGCGATTTTAATGACGCGGCAAATGAGTCTATTTGTGCCAGCGTTTTTTTAAACGGTTTAAGGTCGTGTTCAATCGGAGACCTTTGTAGTTTTGCCATTACCCTTTTCAACATACTTCCACCTGTTTGTTGTTTATTTATAGTTTTTATATTGGTTGTGATTGGTGAAAATTCAAGTCACTCGCTTTGATAATTTTGCCCTTCAATGGAATATTATCCGTTTGGAAATGTTATTGATACGGCAAAAATTAGGTTTGCATATTATATTGGTATGATTGCTTTGTACTCAACAGTAGAAGTTTGGATTTGAACGATATTTACTTCCGTAAGCGCAAAGTGATCGTTAATAATTCAAAAGTGAACGACCGCTGTGGTGGCTAACTCGCCAGTCGAAGGGGTAATTATCAGGATTGGGGCTCGATGCCTCCTTCAAGTACATAGCTGGTGTTTATTTGAATAACTATCGTGACTATAACCTTTAGTAGTACACAAAAAAAAACAAGAATATAACTTATTTAACAACAAGATAACACCTACAACAGAGTCCCGTAGCGGAATAAAACTTAGAAGATTTCACTATAAATTTTCTAATGAACCTCTTTCAATAATCACCTTGTTGCTAGAAACAAGTAGAAAAAGTAAAAAGTAAAAAGTAAAAAATAAAAAATGTCAATTTAATTATTTTAGGCTAGATTGTAATCAAGTAAATAAAAATAACTAAGGTTTCTATATAGTAAAGCCTTTGTATTTCCTAGGTTTCACCAAATAGTTTGTAACTCAGAATATAAGCAACCGACGAGACTAAAATTAGATATGAAAGGTATGAACTGGCAAAATGGGCTTCAATATCAAAGATAATTAGTTCAGTTGCTATTTTAGTGACTCTCTTATACATAGCCATTCAAACAGAACAAAATACGGATGCTATTAACAGTCAATCTAGGCAAAGCCTAGCCGAAAGAGGACTGTTTGAACAAACTATATGGATGCAATATCCTTATAGTTTGTTGTTGATAATTCGATTGAAATGACTTTTGAGCAAAAGGTTCAACTAGACAGTCTCTTAATACTGACTTTATCAAGACGTGAATTCGCATTTCGCCAATATCAAGCAGGAGTTTTAGATGAAAGCACTTGGAAACATGAAGCCGAAATAATCGCTTTACTATTGGGAACAAAACGTACTAGAAGTTGGTGGAATACCCTTGGGAGGAATTCTTTCGATGAAGATTTCGCAAATGTTGTCGATTCAATGATTCATGGGCGGAAGTATCATCCATATTGGAACAATCTTTTAAATTGGAAGTCACAAAATGATGACGATTAATAATAATATTTTACTCTGTAGTGCTATATTTTCGATATAAAATCTAAGCTGAATAACCGCTGTTGGCAGATTTGCACCACTCAGTGATATAACGTAATGTAATCAAAAGCTCACGGGCTGTTGTGAGCGATCAACAGCCGTTCAAACGTTGATAAATAAGGCTCACTTAGTGCGCTTAGTTAACATGCTCTAGTGGCGGTTCTTAACGAAAACGGGATGCTAAAAGCAGAACATCAATAAATAACATGTAAGGAGACTTAGCCCAGCCGAAGACATTAACCTTTAAATTTATTGGTTAGAAAAAATAATGTTGGAGAAATATCAGAGTTTGAAGCTATTATAATTACAGCGAAAACCAATTTAACCTGTCTGCATTACAACAAGGCACTACATTTTATTAAAAGCAGTGTCCAGCCAATTCATCCGTTCAATGTACCAAGATTTTAAATGTTCAACTTCTTCTTCATAGGTATCAAAAACTACTGGATTGGGCCAAACATACATGCCTAATGTATGCCATTTATTATCGTTTTCTTGTTGCGCCCACTGTAACTTTTGAGCGTGGCTATCAATCTTATCTAGAATATACTGTTGATTCTGCTTGAAATATGAGAAACGTACTTTAACTTTATCGACAAAAGCCGGATCTTGAAATAACCTAGTATACCACGCATGGTTTTTAACCCAGAATCCTTCAGCATATTGACTGTCGGCGTAATCAACATTGCCAAACGACAAGTCAAAATCCCACAATGGACCCATTTTAATTTTATTACCTGGGATCAGAGTTAAATAGATACTAGAAAAATTTTTAGCATCTACATTTTTGTTGATCTCATTAATCAAATACCAATCGATAAAACTGTCGACGTTGATATATTTTTGATATCCATTAATAGGGTCTGTATATTGTGGCCCCATTAATACATCTTCAAATGTATTTACGTAACCTTTAACATAATTATATTCACTACTGTCTTGCTCAACATCAGGGGATTTGATGTTTAGCAGAAAATTATCCGTATGAAAAAAGATGTCATCTGGATCTAAACGAAAATCTTGGTCAATTTCTAACAAATAGCCTGTATCACCTATCGCTACACGGCTATCACCTTCTTCTACTTTTTCAGTAATGTTGTAGGTACCGTTGTAAGTATCATTTATATATACTTCAGCAAACGTGCTTCTGGGTGTCCAATCCAATTGGCTAATGTAGCCCATTTCAAAGGTAATGGTATTTCTCAGTAACGTTTTATCCGAGTATTCCGCTAGGAATAACCATTTTTTTTTCGCTGGCATGCCTAAGAATTCAGCTTTGTCGCTTAGTTTCATTTGGTAAGGTTTTTTAGGGTGATCCCAAGTTGAATTACCTCGTCCACGAATTTTCATCGAAGTTTCTGTCAAGTCAGTGAATTCTCGCCCGCCCTGAACCGATACAGTACCATTCACATAATCATCTTTAGAGTCAATTTCCGCCCATTGTTCGGTAGTGATATAAATAATCGGCAATCCAGTAAATTGAATGAGGTTGATCTGATATTCCGCCATTTGACCATCACTAGTGGCCACTTGGTATATTTGCAGTTGACTAAAGTTGTTGGTTGTAACACTGCTGGTTTGCGTCACTCCGTCTATAGTGACAGTAGTTCCTCCATGTTCAAAGGTGGCTACCAAATTATTGATAGCGGCATTGGTCGTTAACCGCGCCGAAGCGACACCTGAATTAAATGATAAAATAACATCCTCGTGCAAGTCAGGGTTGTTTGATTTTAAAAATGAAAATAGGGTTAATTCTGTGTTTTCAACAGGTTCTGATTGAGATATATCGATCTGATATTCAGCTATTCGACCATCATCAGTAGCCACTTGGTAAGTTACAATCTGACGAAAGTCGTTGGTAGTAACATTGTTGGTTTGCAGTACACCGTTTACACTTACCGTAGAACCTCCATGTTCAAACGTTGCGACTAAACTATTGAGAGCTACATCGAATGCTAACTCCGCCGAAAATACACTTGAATTAATGGATAAAATAACATCCTCGTGTAAATCAGGGTTGTTCAATTTTAAAAATGCAAACTGAGTTAATTCCGTACTGCCAATCAATTCTACTTGTGGATCTGCTTTTTGATCAGACCCACCACATGCAGTCAACAAAAACAGTATTACTGCACATAAATTAAGGTACTTAAATCTCATATTGTCCTTTCCCATTTTAAGTCGTTTATTACCGCTGATAAAGCGTATGCTGCATTCTATCCTTAACCAACGAGAAGGAAGATAGAGATAAAGTATTTTATATACGTTACCATTTGACTTGCGTTACTATGTTTTGTTTTGATAATTCACTATCAAATAATTTAAGTGAAATCATACCACCGATAAATGTAAGCGCTTCCAATTGGGTTGTCAAACATTATATAAACATGTAATTGGAGTTTTATTTGCCTGTTTTTTAGTTAGACACAAGCGAACTTCGATTAAAAAACGGATTTATTAAACGTCAACTTTCATATTTAAACTCCCCCTTAGTTGGGATGAATTTTGTTCACAAAAAAACGACCAATTTGTGGGAATTGTGATCGTTTCATATCCATGAGTGAATGACCAAAAACATCTAGTAAACATCTAGGACACTCGCTTATAAAGCAATCATAAAGAAACCAATAACACATGCTAACTATTCACTCAAAATAGCCTCAAACTTTTCGAATGAATATTAATCTGCTCTAAACAGATACAAGGATTAGTGTTTTTAGACATGACAAACACATCAGGCTTGTTGTGTCGGTATAAATTAAAACTTTGAGTGACTGTCCTGGTTAAATTTTTCATGTTAATGGCCTAGCTTACTTGTAAGCCTGCATCAGCTAAGCAATAGCATCCGATATGCTCAAATGGCTAAACTTATCCTTAATAAATAGTCCGCATTACCACCATTGATCTTGCCCCATATAATTTAGCCATGTTACTAAATAACTTCGTGCTAATTGCTTCGATAAATGAACGATATATAATTATTAAACGTTTTGTTGAACAGTGACATGAACTTTTCGTCTCATCTTCTGTCTGAGTGAATCACTAACAAATAAAGTATAAGGCAATGAATTGAAAGTAATTATGTTAATGTTATTTGTGATTTCACTACTTGGATGTGGTCATCTTCAGAATAAAAATGAAGTGGACGAGGCTGTATGGGGGAATTCGCTTAAGGGGGAATATGTAGGGAAATCCATATTAAAATCTAAAATAACGGGGATTACTTATCCTTATCATATTTATCTACCTGCTTCTTATCAGCTAAATATTGATAAGAACTACCCTATTATCTACGTACTAGATGGTCAGTGGAATTTTAAAACCTTTGTGAATAATATTGATGGTAAAAATAGAGGTGTTATCGTAGTTGCAATTGAAGAAGGTCCTGAAGGAAGTGACCGCCGAACCATTGATTATCGTTTGCCCGGAGCAATGAATTATTTAGAATTTTTCAGACAAGAGTTTTTGCCATTGATCGAATCGACTTATCGTATTGATGCGAATAATCGAAGCTTTAACGGTGTTTCTTTTTCGGGCATTATTGCTACCGCCTTATTATTCTTAGATGATCATCAACAGCCACTATTTAAAAACTACATAGCTTACGATGCTCCATACTGGGACAAACCGAAATTAATGCAAGACTTAATTGAAAAACGGTTACAAATAGAGAATCGTATTAACTCTAACCTTTATTTAGCCTCTGCATTTCCATTAGGCAATCATTTGGTGGTTATGGATTTTATAGAAAACTTGGAACAATTCGCTATCCCCGGTTTAAATATCCATCATGAATGGTACATGGTTCACCATAATAATATTCTGAGTGCCTCAATCGAAGATACTTTAGAACTTATTTATGGAAAGATTAAATAGACGATAAGACTGGACTAACATCAAAGTTAAGGTCTAACTCATAATTGTTGGCTGAGTTCTATATCATTTCTCATTAAAGCCAGCAATTATTTCCCGCTTAAAGGATGCTACAGGTACCAAACCTAATCCGAAATACAACTTCAGCTTAGCGCACCAAGAAGTCATTAGCAGTGAACTATTTTTTACTATTCACTGGTTAAAAAGCTAAGGCTCACTTTTACCACATTGAAGACCTAAGGTTTTAGTATCATACCGACAGCTTTGGGACAGTAAGCGGTCATAAATTAATAGCCGAATCAATATCTCTAGCAGTCACAATGAGCCTAAATCTGCCCTTCTAATTAAAATACTTTTATTTATTTTTACCCAAACCTTTACTCAATATTGAACGTACGATTATGTGCCCAATCTCAAAATCGGACATTATAATCATCTAAGGTCCACATAAAGTAGAGCATTAAATCTAAGGCGCTTTCGCCCCTTAGCGAGATAGAAGGAACTGTCATTATTACCCTTAAGCAGTGACTTAACTTACAAATATTAGTTAATTGCTAAAAGTTCATTAGCCTAACCACCATGTAAGTGCTACATCGCTATGCTGTGCTGATATGAGATCAGACACCTAACTGAGCAACTCAACTTATATCAATTACAAAAAAATTCTATTTGTTCTCAACACACAGATTAACATCATATATTTCTTCTTTCTTCCATTAATCAAACTGTAGATGAGGTAAATATAACCCCAAATAGATATTTACAATAATGAGTTTTTTACATTTTAATTATGACCAATTCGCATAACATCAACAAACATTGGTATGTATGAGAATCATACTCATTATGACTATATGTAACTACAAAGCATAATGCTTCTCTCTTATACTAGCTAGCAATTACCCAATTACAACAATTTAAGAGGCAGATATGACCCATATTTTACTTAAAAACATCACAGTTAAAACGCTAGTACTTGCAGCTTCATTACTTCTTATTTCAACGACCCAAGCCCAACAATATATTTTCCCTGAAAATGGACAAAGTAAAGAACAGCAACAACAAGATGAATATACATGCCATAGTTGGGCGGTAGGTGAAACAGGCTTTGATCCAACAGCCACTCAGACACAAAATTCAACTGCAGCAACACCAGTACCAGAGCAAAATAAATCAAGAAGAGGTGGCGGTATGCGTAGCGCATTAGGTGGTGCCGCAGCTGGCGCGTTAATAGCAGAAATAGGTGGTAATGATGTCAGTAATGGCGCTGCCAAAGGTGCTGCTGTTGGTATAGTTTCAAATAGAAGACATAATCGTCAAGCAAATGCTCAAGTGACACAACAGCAGCAAGCTCAACAGCAACAGACTGAGCAAGCACAACAACAATCTAACGCACAAACCGCAAACTACAATAAAGCCCTAGGTGTTTGTCTTGACGCAAAAGGCTATAGTGTAAGTAGTTAATATTTAACAGCTTGTTAAGTTACCCTTAATAGTGACTCAAGGTATTTATAGGGAAGCAATACTAATTCAGTCAGGTGAATTAGTATTGCTGCCCTCAAGAGGAAATGATCTAGTTAATTGGCTGACAGACGAGTTGACGCCGAGTCAAGAAAGCCACTAGAGTGGCGGATATTAAAACAGAAAATAAAATTTGTGTGTAATCAGCCTCCGCTTAAGCACAAAACGACCTGGGTTAGAGTAAAATCTATGATGATTTTTACCCTCTGCGGAACAAGTTCCTATAAAAGCTATCTCACTTTGTGCCTCTTAACGCCTTAGAAAATTAAATTGTTAATACACATAAACTCACGTTGATCGAATGTCAACTTTCGGTATTTCCAATAAAATTTAAACTTTGATTCTTTAAGTTTCAATATAAAGTTCAGAACAACTTTAATCTAATGTAGGGTAGCTTTGTCGGATCAGAAGTCATAAGAGAATCATTAATGCTAACGACCGCTTTAAGTCTTGGAGCTGCCGTTAGTGAGGCAGGCTCTAACTTCCTCTTTGCGCACCAAGAAGTCATTAGCCGTGAACTATTTTCGCTATTCATTGGTTAAAAGCTAAGGCTCACTTTTACCACAAAGAAGACTAAATTATTAGAATAATCACCTCCACATTTATGTCCGCTATCTTCAAGGATAGCTGACATTAGCAGTATTTTTCTATCTCGCTTACTCCCATAGAGCCATAAAAACATTTATATATTAATAACTACTTTTTCAAAGAGATAGGTTTTACTCTAATAAGACCAACGGTAACGGTTGCTGAAACCCCTTTGTCGGTAATCATATGGGTGATATAGCCTTTATCATTTCCTTCATTCCCCGTAGCTGCACCTGCTGAAGTACCCACATCACCAACTTTTGCAGCCGCTTCTGCTCCTGCATTTGCTGACCACATACCATCAATGAAATCATTGAATACTTGTTCATCCGTAAAAATAATAACAGGTCTCACGCTTCTTGCGCCCCAACCTCCACCGACGTCAAAGCGAACCATTTGGATATAATGTCTTTTTTGGCTTTTATTGTGAATAGCAACACCGTAACCTGCACCAGCGCCCACTACTGGTATCTTGGTGATTTTGTTATTCATAATTGCATAACCAATAGAGTTTTCTATTTGTGCTTGAGCTTCAGGATTTTGCTGATAAAGATCTGCTAGGGTATTCTCAACCAATTGATCAATGGTTTGAATTTGCTCCGTCTTAGTTTCACCAGGTATCGTTGCGCAAGCAGTTAAGCCAAAAACTCCCACGAGTGTAGTCAAAATAACTAATGTGGATTTTTTGAAACTAAAATTAATTGAAAATTTATTTATACAAAACATTTATATTGTCCTTCATTATTGATTGACTCTTAGTAGATTTTTTTAGTTAGTATTTTTAGTACTGATCTAATGCTAACCATTAACTAAAATCATTGTTTATAGCAATTAAAATACGCATTATAAAATGCCAATTACCCGTTTATATCCTCTATTATTACTGAGTAAGTATCGATAATCCCTTGATACGTTTTTTCTAAATTCTCACGAATCTGTTCGCGCTGTGCATCTTGAAACACTTGTCCCGCAACATCGACTAAAGCAGGAGTTCGTCCTTCTTCACGCCGACTTAGCATCACAAGGTGATAACCATAGGGTGATTCAAATGGTCCCTGCCATGTCTGAGTGTCCGTTGAAGTATTGCTAAATGGAAGTGCAAACACCTTGTCCGCCATTGATTTGCCAAAATGCGAAGCGACAAAGTCAGGAGTACGCTCTACATAGTTCACATGATAAGGAAATCGATTACCATGACCGATCCCTTCTGAAAAAGAAACTTTGTTGTTATTTAGCTCAGTCAGTTTTTTTTCCGCTAAATTCTTAGCGCTATCATTTCCGTTAGATCCCCTATCAAAAAATACATGAGTAAAAGTAACGAAGGGCTCGACATAATAACTTTCTTTATTTTCGGCAAAATAGCTTTCAAGTTGTTTGTCCGTGACCCTTGTTACAGCCTCACTATAATCCTGAGTGATAAATTCTAAATTTTGAATGGCGCGGGCTTTTATGATCGGATCACCTTTATCCAAGCCCAAGGCTTTTGACTCACGATAAAGGGCCTGTTCACGAACATAAGCATCGATTAATGTTTGTCGTTTGTCGATAGACAAACCATCGAATGACCGAATCAACTTAGCTTGATCAACCGCCTTAGTTTTTTGTTGCATAAATCGGAGCAATGACGTTCGATCCACAACGATCGTTTGCTGCTCATCAACAAAAGAAGGACCATAATAATCAAAGGCGATAAAGAAACCTCCGCCGATTAACAAAAAATAAATGAGTGGCTCTTTTAAAAATCGTTTCACTGTTATTTTCAAATCTTAAGTCCTGATAAATTAAACGCTGAGCCAACTGTTTCCAGTTGGCTCATGATTGTGGTTGAGTTTTATTTTTAACTACCTATTTTGGTGTATACCAAATTGGCGAACTATAAGCGCGTTCTTGAATACTTGTTGGGTAACCTTTTTGAGGGGCTTCATTTAAAGCAACGGACGCGTAAAGTGTATGTCGAGGTGTTGGAATTTGAAGTACACGCACATAATAAAAAGCACGTACCATTGGGTCGAATTCAGGATCAGTCCAAGTGGTTGCAAGCTCTACATCACCAATAGAGTTGGTATAACTGGCCGTTTTAATATCAACGGTATTACCCACTGCTTTTACCTTATTATTGGATATTTTACGACCGTCAGAAACCGCCACATTAAAGACTTTTTCATGAGAGTTCCCTTTATCATCTAACCAGCCTTTAACCACTTGAATGCGATCCAAGTTTCCGTCAACGGGATCTTTAACGGCTCGTATTAAGAGTGAAATGGCTTTACCTTTTGGTGCTGCGGTTAAATCTCCGCCCATTGGCACACCTTTTTGGTAGCCAACAGCGGCAAGATCTTTCGCAGACGAATCTTGGTTATTAAAATCCCAACCAGCAAACATTCGAACAGCAATACGCGGACCGGTCGTACCGTAGACTTCACGACGTTTAAAAGCAGCCATTAACGATTCACGCGTATTTTCTTTTGCCCAAACACCGGCTAAACCCGAGGCCGACATATCTGCACCTATGGTACCTGGAGTTAAATCAGCTTTTTTACCCATAGGACGTGAATCAATGGGAAACTTACCACCAAAATTATCTTCCTCAACAGCAGGAACCCCTGAGTGAGAATCAGATGCGCCTATTAGGCCAATTTTAAACGGGTTTACCCCTAGCTTTTTATCAAACTCCAGACCGCGCATAAGCGCCGTTCTCGCATAATCGCCTTTATCCGCTGGAAGCCCATGTGAGTTACCGCCAGCTTTTCCATCGAGTGCATGGTTATAGGTTTCAAATTCGGCAAACTCATCATTGGGTGACAATGCACTTAATGTTTCACTATCTCCTTTTATTTGGGTTACCTCATAGATAGGCTCCCAACGCATACGAGTTTTTGCATATTGCACGGACAATGGTCGACCTTCACTATCAATTTCAGCAAACATTTTACCTTTACTAATATTACCGTTATGAGGAATAGCGACAAAACTAGCACCTGTTTCTTTTTCGGTTTTATCCAAGAACTTCCAAAGATCTTCAGGTTTGTTACTTTCAAAAGATGAGTAAGGCAAAAATTTCTTGCCTATTTCGCCGCCTTCTTTCATAAAGATGATGCGATGCAGGTTTGAGCCGTTAGGTAATGACGACCACTCCCAACCGATAAAGCTAGTGAATTTACCGGGGTCATTATGACGTTCAGCCGCATCTACAATGTCGTGCCAAATAGGTTTTCGTATCGCTTCGGTAATAAAATCTTTATTCGGAGAATTACTATTAACGGTTGCTAATAGCTCAAAAAATGCGGCTCTTTCTTTGCCTTGTTCAATTAAGCCGCTTAACTTTTTACCAAACGGTGTTTGGCTAATTTGAGATTTACTATCAAAAAGTTGTTCAACTACACCTACATATTCTGCATGGTCGGTAACCATCAAAAAATCTAATGGTGTACCTATTTTAATTCTATGTTTGCTTAGAGCATTCACAACGGGTAAACCTTTAGCATAACGATAGGCATCGTCGGGTCCAAGGGTACGCTCTTGCATCAGAAAAGCATCAGCTGAAAGCTTAGTATGCAAATGCGTATCACCCCAATATAAGTTGGTTTCTGATGCATTTACATAACCAGTACTTATCGCTAAGCAAACAGCCGATAACAATAATTTATTCATCATAATAGTCCTTTTTTTATTTATTAGGTGTATACCAAATTGGTAAAGTATAAGCGCGCTCTTGGATAGTAGCGGGGTATCCAGTTTCTCTTACAACTTGAGAAACTCTGCTATTGAACCCCACTTTTATTGGGTTACACGACTATTTCACCAACTCGAAGTTAGGGACGATCGAGTTTTCCTCTTCAGCAACAAAGGCCTTCGATGGAGAGTATGCTCGGAAGTAGACAAACCAGTTTTCGCCAGTATTGGTTTGCACCCAATTGGCATCTGCGACGTCCTTTGGTTTTTCCGGAGAGAAGTGGAAAGTATAACCGCCTTCACCATTTGTCACCGTTCCTTTGATGTTTGAACCAACATCAGCACGTCCCTGTGTGTTGGTGATGGGGCCACGGTCTTCAACGTTATACACCGTAACCGTCCAGAATGTCTTCGCGTAGTCAGCGCCAGCGGGAATGTTTAGGGTGTAGTGTTTACCGCCGTCTAGTCCGTTGCCGTTAGCTGAGCGGTAGTTATCAAGGTAAACCTGTCCCCAACCACCATTTTTCATACCGTGCATGGCTATATCGTTGGAAACAGCCTCATAGAACCAGGCGGCTCTGCCATCGAGATCGATGCCGTAACCACGGTCTTGATCAGGTGTAGACGCGGTGGCTATTTCCCAGAAGTTCCCTTCTGGCCCATATTCAGACTGCTCAAGTCGCCCAGTTTTGTTGAAGTCAATGTTCTTGGTCATCGCTTCACCGACGATAACAGCCTCTTCAAGTATTGCTTGTTGTGCCGCGGTAGGATTAAAGGGCTTGCCTTTTTCGATACCCAACGGAGCGAGCATATCCATCATCATGCGATCACGTTCCTGTACCGGCTCTATAGTTATCGCCCGATGCAGTATTTCCCAATAGGCCATACCGCGCGGTTGTTTAGTGTCCATGCCATGCTCTATGTGTAGTGGTGGTTTGTCAGAAATCAATTTGCCGTTAATATCGGTGATCTTGATGCTCGCCATATCCGCCATGCGTTTGTCCCGGGTGTCGTTCATCAAACGAATACCGAACAGGATGTGATTGGTGTCAGAATGAAAGACTTTTACATCCTGGGCCAGGTTGGCAGGGGTCTTCTGGCCAGGTCCTACAAACAGATATTTGCCAGGCTCTGTTAGCTGTGTGATGCCGACCTGCCACATGGTGTGCATTGCGCCTCGAACCGGAGCGGCGGGTATTTCAATTATCACAGGGCCATCACGCAGGTCGTTGAATGACAGTACATAGGGTGTTGAGGTATTAAAGGTCAAGCCACCTTGTTTAGAATCGTAGGTCTCATAGAAAGCTATTTGTCCTCGCTCTACCCCTTGCGCGTCCATGACCTCAAGCCAGGCATAAAAACCCATTAACGGGATGGCCCAGATATAGGCTTGAGAGGCACGCTGGAAATCAATTTCATTGAACAGCAGCTTGGACGTCTCAGCGGTGGGAATGCCGTGCTCGAAACTATTTTCAAATGTAAGATCGCCAATTCGAGTATTGAGTATTTCAAAACCACCTGAAGGTTCTTGAGGGTCGGGAGACTGCGTGGTAACACAGGCACTTAGCATAGTAGTCAGCAACAAAGTGGATGCTAACGCTTTGTTTGATAATTTTGGTTTGATTGTAGTTTTCATGTTTTCCTCGTGTGTAAATAAAATGTATTGTTAAACAAAAAATGGAGACGGAGGGATAACCAAGGCCGTCGAAGCAAATCGAATATTAAGGTCGCTAAATCCAAAACCCGGTAACTCTTTGTATGGTCCAATACATGGTGATACATCCAACAAAATAGGCGGCAGGCGTTTGCACTCGAACCAATAAATCGCTTTTGTTATTTTTGAAAACCAACATAATAAAACGCGCAAAAATCATCACGGTTGCCACAAAGAGTAACTGGCCTATTTCTACACCTATGTTAAATGCGAGTAACGCAGCTGGTATTTCAGTTTGCGGTAAACCTATCTCACTTAAAGCAGAAGCAAAACCAAAGCCGTGTAATAAACCAAAACTTGCGGATATCGCAATGGGATACTTCCAAGTTAATGTGTCTCTGCGGTCAAGGGCGATTTCTCTGGCGAGAAAAACAATCGATAAAGCGATCACCGCTTCGATAGGTGGTATGGCTATTTGGATAAACTCTAATGCGGCGAGGGTTAAAGTGATTGAATGGGCTACAGTGAAACCGGTGATGGTTATCAAAATACGTCGCCAGGACCCAGCGATAAAAATCAAGCAAGCAACAAATAAGAGATGATCAAACCCTTCCAAAATATGTTCAACGCCAAACACCAGATAGGTTTTGGCTACCTGCCAAAACTGCGGTGTGCCTTTAATTGTGAAAGAGGTGTGTGATGCATTGAGTCTTGCGGTCTCGGTGGTTCCATCTAAACGTTCAATGCGCACTAATACATCGGTTGACGTCTTATCTAACCCTTGAATATGAATGTTGCTGCCGGTTAAACCGCCTGTTCTTTGAATTGACCAACGCTTGATAACGGCCCCTGCTATAACGGACTTTCGGGTTTTACTTATTTGTTTTACATCTTTGGAAAGCTCAACATGCACATTGGATTTTCGACCATTGCCTTTGATTGGCACTTTCCACAAAACTGTATATTTTTCGGCTGATTTTTGCTTAAGTTCAAGGTAAGCTGGACGGTATTCATCCGCCAATGTTGCCGTGACATAGAAAGTACAAAAGATAATCACACTGCAACATAGGCTTTTATAAAATAGAGAAAATCTGTTCTTTTGAAAAAGAAGAATCATACAAAACCCTCCAATATTGTTTTACTAATATTAGGGGCTTGATGTGTTCTGGGCTGGATTTCCATTTCCATTTCCATTTCCATTTCCATTTCCAAAGAAGCGTGCACCCGACTTGGTGAGAAACACCTTTTTATAAAGGTTACTTTTTGACATAAATCAAAGATATGATTTTGATATATATATCAATGTACCACATAAAAAATGGGTGGAGTAACTCTTAATGGTAGATTTTGGGATGACCCTTGGTTTAATAGTAAAGGTAAACTACAGGTTAATCATGATTAAGGAGATAATAGACCTTATTGTGGAATAATAAATTAAGTCACTAATTTAGAATATCTACGTTAACTCGTAAAAGATTAATGACTTTGAGTATGCCCTTAGTTCGCTCTAATAAGGAATCGATTTTTCAACTCGTTATGTTAACAATGTGCATACTCGAAACATTGCAATGAACTAATGTATATTTTAAGCACAGTCTAAATGACCATCATTCAAATTACCTCTTTGTGTCCCATTGCGACATAAGAATATAAAATATTGGTCTGCTATATGATCGAAAAGTTGACGTTTGATATTTTGATTGGTCTTATTCCGCTTTGCGCACCAAGAAGCCCTTAACAAAAGAGCTACTGCATTTGGAATTCACTAATTTTTTATATTTAGATGTTAAGGGCGGTAAGTACCACAAAGCGGTCTAAATTTTGGCTTGAATTTATCATCTATAATAGTCCGCTTCGCCACCATCGCGGTCATTGGTACTTAATTAATTGAACGTTAACTTTATGCCATGAGCTGTCTTTTATCGCACTACCCTGTAGACAGTAAACTAACCATCAAAATTTAATTGTTTGTACAGCTAATTGACATTATCTGCATTCTATTAGAATGTTACCAATTTGTACCGCTTGCAATTATAGGGACGTAGTGTGGCATTTCTCTCAAAGTTAATAAATACCAGTCGATTATCAAGAGTCTTATTGATTCGAATATTGTTATTTAGCGGGTTATTTACCGTAATAATTACCGCTGTCCAATTGTCATTAAATTATCAAAATGAGATAGAAGAATTACAAAAAAAATCTAAACAACTGGTTCACTCAAGCGAAGGTCCTTTGGTTTTAGCAACCTTTGAACTCAATGATAGACAAGTCATTCTTATTACTGAAGGTTTGTTTAGATCAGGCCTTTTTAAATCTCTAATTGTCAAAGGTACTTACAAAGGTATACCTGAGTCTACAATAATTTCTTTAGGTGAAAAAAACATTCAAACTCAAGGGTGGCGGCACCCACTAATATTTGAATATAAAGGACGTTTTTCAAAAGTAGGAGCTATTGAATTTCAAATTGATATCGACCCAATAAAACAAAAAATCATGGATGAGTTCATCATCATTCTTATTTCTCAGTTTATTAAGACCTTTTTTGTTTCCATTTTTATCCTCTTTATTATTCATAACTTGGTAATCCGTCATTTGGATGAAATATCTAACTGGCTAAATAACTTTAAGCCAGAATCATCATTCAGTCCGCTTGCATTGGAGACTGATAAAGGCAGTGATAGCGAGATGGTTAAACTCAAATCAGCCATTAGTGAAATGGGACAGCAGGTGCATAAGCATACTATAGGGTTAGAGAAAGCTGTAGCTGAGCGCACTGCTGAATTAGAAAAACTCGCATATACTGACAGCCTAACGGGTGTTGCTAATAGAGGCGCTTTTCTCCAAGCATCAAATGAAGAATTAAGCCGTTCACGACGGTTATCATATGATATTGGCGTGATGATGTTAGATTTAGACCATTTTAAAGCAATCAACGATACCTATGGCCATGATGCTGGAGATGAAGTGCTTAAACAAGTATCCAAAGCAATGAGTAATTGCTTACGAAAAGAAGACACCTTAGGCCGAATAGGTGGTGAAGAGTTTGCCATTATTACGCCCGGTGCTGATAAGGGGGGAATGCATAAACTAGCTTCACGATTACAACAGTCTATCGCGTTACTTAATTTTCCATTTCTACCAGAAGACAAAAATATCACCGTAAGTATTGGTTATACCAAAATCAGTAATGATGAAAACTTTAAAGCAGCTCTAAAAAGAGCTGACGTACATTTATATACCGCAAAAGCTTCTGGCAGGAATACCTTTATAACGGATAAGGGATTTGTTCCTAGCATTGTGAATTAAGTTTTGAGGATAGCCTTTATGACCATCCAAAGAACGTTCCAAGTTGCCGCTTAGTATGAAGTCCCACAGGCAGCAATGAGCTTGATAGCGGACATTAGGGTTAACGAGTTGCTAGCTTCCGCTGTGCGCACCAAGAAGTCGTTAGCATTTTATTAATTTAGAAACCAAAAATTGAACCGGTTGGGGTCGATTAATTAGGTTAACTCATACCATAAAAGAGGCATTAGACCAGATTATTAAATGGTGTGAGTGGATTAGAATTTGTATTAAAAAGTCACCATAGTCTCTTGTTCGCTAACAATATCATTCAAAACTATATTTTTGCCCAATTTGACTTCGAATAGTATCCATTACCGTCATGGTTGCTAACGTATCCGCATGTGAAATGATTGAACTTTCTAGTAATCCCGCACGAATACAAGACATCGCCTCTTCAATTTCATACTCAAACCCTGTGGCACGAAATGGTTCGCTGATAGTTAATTTTTCAGTTTCGGTAACTAAGGTAGCGTCACTAGTGCACCAAAACATATCATGAATTTTAATATGACCCTTAGTGCCATATATACAAAAATCGTTTCTGTGTTTAACTAAAAAACTACAAGTAAACTGAGAGTGTCGCCCATTACTGTAACTCATGTTTACCGCGGTATGTTCATCAACGTCTGTTTCAGTTAACAAAGCACTTGCTTGAATAGACTGTGGATTTTCGCCATAAACCCATTGTGAAATAGTAACATTGTAAATACCCATATCGAGCAAAACGCCACCAGCTAAATCGTGATTATACATGCGATCATCTAAGTCACGTGGCACACAAAAACCAAAATTAGAATCAAG
The DNA here is from genome assembly GCF_000378625.1 of Colwellia piezophila ATCC BAA-637. Classification (GTDB taxonomy): domain Bacteria; phylum Pseudomonadota; class Gammaproteobacteria; order Enterobacterales; family Alteromonadaceae; genus Colwellia; species Colwellia piezophila. The sequence goes on from NZ_KB905164.1 coordinate 20,283, forward strand.
CGACTTTACTTCACCAATAATACCTGAATCTAACCACGTTTTAACACGACCATAAATGGGTAAAAATCGTGTCCAGACCGCCTCCATTAAAAAAACGCCCTGCGCTTTTGCCAAATTCATTAATTCTTGTGACTGCGCAGCGTTTACCGTTAACGGCTTTTCACAAAGAACAGCTTTGCCCGCTTCTAAACACAATTTAATTTGTTCATAATGAAAGCGATGTGGTGTGGCAATATAGACTGCATCTATTTTATCATCGACCACTAACTCAGAATATTGCTGGTAAGTTGTTTTGGCGCTATATTTATCGGCAAAGCTTATTGCTCTTTGTTTATTTCGGCTAACAACTGCATAGAGTTCCGCATCGTCAATTACTGTCAATGCCTGAGCAAAATTTTCGGCGATACGCCCAGGTCCGATAAGCCCCCAGCGAAACTTTTCCATTGTCATTTCCCTCCTCCTCTGAAACGAATAACAAACAGTGTAGCCAATTAGAAATTGTTTAACTATAGCTATATTGTTAAACCTTTGTTTAATAAAATCATCCAATATTAAGCGAGACAATATAGATAATTGATAAAAGTCCGATGGTTTAAATCAGCAATGATAATCATTAGAAAGCTATGGCAAAGCATTAAATACTAATGTCCTCAATGCGCACTTTGAAGACTATTTCCTAAATCCAAAAATGACATCAGAATAGACTGTTATATTATAGTGATGAGAAAAGCATTAATATTTATGTTCACTTTTCAGCCTAAAACTTTATTTTGTAAACATTACAAAACAGCTTAAACTCATCAAAAAACAAGGTAACTTTACTTTTTAGTAGTACCAGAAGTAGTACTGACAAAACCACCATACAATAAAACCATTAATTAACAAATAGATAAATCATAGAGTCGAGTCCCGTAGCTGCCGCTTTATTTAAGCGGCTTTTTTGTGTCTAAAAATCAAGGTGTTATTTACTAATCCCCTGTTCTCAAATAGTTAAACAGCTAATGACCTATAACTGAATACTTAAGAAAATTCTCTCAAAGAAACTCCAATTTACTACGGACGTTTTATTTATGAAGTATTAATTGAAAATTATATATTAGTGGGTGTCGCAAGCTTGCTAATTTTAGCAAAAAACTGAATGCGCATTCCTATTGGCCTTCCAAAGAAAAACACCGTAGAAAAAGGTCAAGCATTCACCAATTGAACTCAAGCCACAAAGCCGACCTAATTTAGACTCGAATTTATCACAATGAATAGTCCGCTTTACCACCTAAACGCTCGTTCACACAATTTTATTGGCATGACTTTAAAGTACTAAAAACATATCGGTAATCGAATATCCTTAGCTAAAACCATGTCACTCGGATACCTTTGATTTTATATATTAATAACACTTCTCTTGGTAGTTTGAACACATTGATTTTCATTTAGTTAATATAAACTCATATCAGCTTTAGCTAACTAACTAACTAAACAGCTATCTATCAACAATTGAAAAGGAAAACCTAATGCACCTAACTAAAAAGTGCTTAAGTCAAATCGCGATTGCCGCGACAACTGTTTTTTCTCTATCAGCAGTAAATGCGACTGAGATACCTGAAGGTTACAACACACCTATTCCTGGCTATATTACGACTCCAGATAAGGTTGAGTCACGTCTTGGTACACTCAACTTTTTCGATGGTGTGCCAACAAAAGAAACTTCTGCAACCTTATTAGAAAATTTAAACTTTCTTCGTGGTGTAGAAGCTTTTCTAAATGGTGTGCCAATGGCATCAATACATGGCTTAACTAAAGGGTTTGCCAGCATTGGCGCAACTGAAGCTAATCACATCATCGTAACGGATAAATTAATGGACTCTAATCCATTGTTCTTAACAGCAAATACCGATACCGTTTATGTATTTAACTCATTTGACTTGAAGAAAACAGGTCCATTAAACAACTAGGACACTCGCTTATAAAGCAACTCAAAAGAAACCAATAACACATGCTAACTATTCACTCCAAATAGCTTCCAGCTTTTCGAATGAATATTAATATGTACTAAACGTCTAAACAAATACGAGGATTAGTGTTTTTTAGACATGACAAAAAAATCGGCCTTGATGTATCGGTATAAATTAAAACTATGAGTGACTGTCCCGACTAACTATTACTGTCCCGATTAACTAAACTGAACATATAGGGAATATGTTATTTAGTTATAAAATGCTATATTTTTATTGATGAGGAAATTAAGCGTATTCAATTAAAAGAGGTAAATTATGTTTCAGACAACTTATCTCTTAAATAGAAAGTATCAATATGCTTTTAATATTTTCATCCTTATTGGTTTATTGCTTTTCCTTGCGCCACTAAAAGCGGACGATAAAACGCTATATATTGTTACGCCCGCCTGGAAAAATTGGACAAATTCTGATGGTACTGGATATTATTTCGATCTTGTTAAACTTATCTATAAACCTTTAGGGTATAAAATACTTTTCGATATTGCTCATTTCTCTCGAGCTAAAAAAATGGTTGAACTAAAAGAGGCGGATGCAGCATTCAGTTTATATATGAGTAGCTCAAATGAAAAATATATCACACCAAAGCATTCGTTGACTTCTGGTGAAGTTGTAATCATGTTTAGCCGAGATTTAGAATGGAAAGGAATCTCTTCTTTATATCAAAAGGATATTCTTTACCCACAAGGTTACAATTTCATACCTGAAATTCCAATTAGTTTTACCCATATAGAAGTGTCCGACAGTAAGACAGGTATTTTAATGCTAATGCGAGGTCGCGCTTCTTATTTTATTACTAATCTTGAAGAAATGACTCTACTCCAGCAAGAGTTACGGGTTGATATGACTCTTTATCGTGTTGAGCACCTTTATTCTAAAAAGTTATTCATGGGCTTTTCAAATACTGATAAAGGAAGAAAATTAGCTGAGCAATTTGATCAACGAATGACGCTACTTATTAATAATGGCCAGATTGAAAAGCTTAAAAAAAAGTGGAATTTAAAAAACTAGACGATGTTGTTCTTCATGGATAAATATTCATTCAGGATAAAGCTATTATGGGACAATCACCTCTGATAGTTGTTGGGAGTAACCTTTCAATTAACTAATTCAACTAATTCAACTAAAGGTAATCTTATATAAATGGGGTCAGGTACACTTTAAATATCTTGCATTTTACGCCAGCTTTGATAAGAAAGTATTTTAGCAACCGCGTGTAAATTCAAGCGGTACTAAAATGGTAAACATCTAGGGCACTCGCTTATAAAGCAATGCTAAAGAAAACATTAATACATGCTAACTATTCACTCAGAATAGCCTCAAACTTTTCTAATGAATATTAATCAGTACTAAACGTCTGAACAAATACTAGGATTAGTGTTTTTTAGACATTACAAACAAATCAGGCTTAATGTGTTTGTCTAAATTAAAACTTTGAGTGACTGTCCTGGTTAAAATTCAAAGCCGACCTAATTTATACTCGTATTTATCACAATAAATAGTCCGCTTCGCCACTATAACCGCCAGTCATGAAGTCGCATTGGCGTGATTTCAAAGTGCGCATTCGAGACATTAGCCACAAAATATTTGCCTATTTTTTCTAATGAATCATTCATTTCAGTTTACTGATACTTATCGATAAAACACAACTATTTACAAAATAGTTAACCTTTTACGGTTTCAAATATTTTGTTATTGAGTGATTATTCCTTGCATACAGCAATATTCTCAAACAGGTGAAAATACATGAATGTTCGATACAAAACTTTAAAATACAGTTTAGCTGGATTTTTGGCAATATTAGCTGCTGGGTTGTGCCAAGCGAGTGAGCACCCGCAAAATACGCTTGAGCAATCAAACTTGAAGAAAGCACTGTATTGTATGGATATTCTAGAAAACCGACCAGATCTTGAACCATCGCACCGGATAGATATTTTGCGCAATGAATGCTTTTCTGAAACCTATATTCAGCATTCACCCCATGTAGCGGATGGGCGAGATGCGGTATTAAGCTTGTTTGCAAAAAGGTTTAAAAATAGTCCGAACATTACAACTTCTGTTAAGCGAACAGCCTCAGAAGGTGATCTAGTTTGGATTCACCAACATGTCAAACGAACGCCAGAAGATCTTGGTCGTTCGGTTATTAACATTTTTCGAATGAAAGACGGAAAATTTGCAGAACATTGGAACCTTGGACAAGCTGTCCCAGAGAAATCAAAAAACAATAATACGATGTTTTAATTGATTTTAATAACGCACTCGATTTTAAGTTCATTGATGACACCACAGCCGCCAGTTAATAAGTAGCATTGGCGTGGTAATTCAAAGTATACATTGGAGACATTAGCCAAAAACGATTTTCCATATATTTTCTATATGTTGCCATGTTACTAATTAAAATTATGACACCCTTTATTTTGTTAGGCTTGTGGACGCTTCTCAGACATATTCATAATATATTTACACCTTTATAGTGTAAATATATTGAAAGATTAATCAGTTGTTAAGGTCTTATTATACTCAATTGTTTTTAACCGTATAAAAGGAATTTCGTTGGTGAATATTTTGAATATAGGTTGTGTACTGAGCTTGTTATTTATTAGCGGTTGCGGCAGTAGTGGAACAGAGGATAAACAAACTATTCCACAGATTAAATCCACACTTACTGAGACATTAGACAATTATCTGGAAACAACTATCCCCGATTCAGGTGCAGGCATTGCAATTTTCGTTCATAAAAATGATACGGTTCAATATAGAGGGTTTAAAGGATTAGCAAATAAGCTGACGAATACCTCCATAGATGCTGATACAGGGTTTCGAATCGCCTCTATAAGCAAAGTCTTTACCGCGTTAGCTATTATGAAGCTTTATGAGCAAGAGCAAATTCAACTTAACGATTCTATTTTGATTTACCTTCCTGAACTTCCTTCTTCATGGCAGCATATTACTATTCATCACTTGTTATCACATCAATCGGGTATTCCTCAATATGAAGTTCATCCGGATGCTGCAATATGGGCTGATGGGCAGACAAATGATGACGTTTTAAATTTCTATGTTTCTCACCCAGAACTGTCTTTTGAACCAGGCTCAACAGGTGAGTACAGTAACTCGGGTTATCACTTACTCGCGGAAATTATTTTCAGAGCTACTGGCATTTATTATGAGGATTATATGGATGAGTATTTCTTTAAGCCATTAATTATGACAAATAGCTATGTCACTGATGAAACAACTTCCCCTAAAGCTAATGATGCTTTAAATTTTGCACAATACACTAGGTTCAATGGTAAGAATAATTTTACCAACGGAGCTAATGGTATTGTGAGTTCAATAAATGATTTAAATCTTTTTATCTCTTCGCTACTTAATGACCAAATAGTTAAACCTGAAACGCTAGAATTGATGTTAAAACATCATACCTCTTCTTTATTAGGTGAAGCAGATTATGGCTATGGTTGGATACTTGCGCCTGAGGGTAGTGATGCGTTTTCTCATACTGGTGGTCATGATGGTTTTAGAACTTGGCTATTAATTAATAGAGATAAAAACCTTAGACTGATCATTCTTGGAAACGGTGGCGACTTAACAGGCGATCATGGTCATTTGGCTAATCTTATGCAGCCTTTTTTGTAGGTTTTTTAATAAGTTAGAGTAATAAAAAACATATAAGGTTTTGAAGTTCGATACAAAAACCAATGCGACGCTGTATTTTTATTCGAACCTTAATAGGCGGCTTTGAGCTTCAAGCGGACGTTATGAATCACGGTGGTTTAACTTCCGCTTACGCACCAAAAAGCCCTGAGTGGTGACCTGTTTTTACTTGGTCATTTTATTACAACCTAAGGCTCACTGTTACCACATTGAAGACCTAAGCTATATTCGAACCAACAAAAATTATGATCACTTTGAAGTATGGCAGCTGACTTTGATATCACATCCCTTTGTATTCAATTTGTTTGCAACTTTTAATCTCACACTTAAAAGTTGCAAACCCTAGCTATATTTTGCATAGTGCTTCTATTATATTTTATCGTTAGGAAATCATTTGCTTATATTAAGTAATGTATCAAAATTCTATCAAAAAAATGCAGTACTTCAAGATCTAACTTACCAATTTGATGGTCAAAAATATTGTATTGTTGGCCCTAATGGCTGTGGTAAAACAACCCTTTTAATGTTAACTGCTGGATTAGAAACAGTTAGTGCCGGAGAGATAACTTTTGATGGGCAACTTGTTCATTTAGCCAATACTAAACGACACTTGGGCATTTCGTCTGACAAAATAGTGTTACCCGATTTTTTAACCGCACAGCAATTATTGGAATATCATTGTTCGCAACATAAATGCTCATACCCTACTACTTTAATTGAACACCTAGAGTTCACTGTTCAGTTAACAACACAAGTATCTGCGCTATCGTTAGGTAGTTTGAAGAAAATATCATTACTATTGGCATTAGCCCACCAACCAAAATGTTTGATGCTCGATGAACCAACCACAGGGTTAGATCATAATAGCCGCGTATGGTTGCTTGATTATATCCAAAACTATCCAGGGCAAATATTGGTTACTAGCCATGAAAAATGTTTCACTGAAAACCCGAATTTTCAACAAATTGTACTGGCGGAAATGAATCAATGCAGTACTTTCATTTTATGAAGGGATATTTGCAACTTAGAGTAAAAATTTATTATCATGAGTTAAGGCAAATGTTGCCTGCGGTTGGACAATTGATTGCATTTTTACTGTCAATACTATACTTGGCTATTTCGGCATCAATACTTACCGCATTAATTTCATTAAGTGTTATTGCAGATATAAACACCCCTATAGAGCAAAGAATTATTTACCAATCGGTTTATTTATTCCTGTTATATTTTTTAATTCGTATACAAAAAAATGCCATTTTAGGTCTAAATTATCAACATTATTTAGCGACTTTACCTATCCCTGTAAAACTAAAACATATAAATACAGTACTGTTAACAATCGTTGCAGGTAATTTATTGTTATTAGCTCCTTTATTTTTATTAACGTTTATACCTGACTGGGCTACTTTCATTAGCCAAATACATTTTCCGATATTTGCTTTATCTACGTTGATAGTTGCTTGGCTGTGCCTAAAAAATCAATCATTGCCCTGGTTAAGCCTCCTGTTTGCTCCATTAGTATTTTTATTAGGTTTTAAAGGAAATTCACTGAGTGCGGTTGGCTTTAATACTTCATTGCTGTTGTTATTGGTGGTAGAAGCTTACTATGAGCCAGTCTTGTTTATTTCTAATAAAGTTTTGCGAGTTACGTACTACTTTCAAATACGCTGGATTGCAATAAAGAAAGACCCTGCAAATGCACTTATACGTATTTTTTGTTGTGGTTTGTTTATTGGCTTGGTTGCCTATGTACAATATAAAATTGGGCAGGTTGCTAATGGCTATGTACAAATATTAAGTTGCTGGGTTTTGGCCATAATTATAGGCTCTTATCAATTTGATAATGAAGAGTTTTATCAACATTACCCCCATTACTTAAGCGGTTTACTAAACCAATTTAGAACACGGTATTGCTTGGATATTCTACCCGCAATGTTTATAGCATTATTATCTAGTGTAGCCATGTATTATTGCTTAAATTTCTCTTTGATAATAATAACTTTATTGCCATTTGGAGTTTTGATAACGATGATATGTGTCAGTAAATTTAATCGAAGCTTTTTCATTATTCCCAGTCTACTTTACGCATTGTTTATGTATATACTCTAAGAATAACTGAGGTAGACGACAAGTATATCTATAACAATACGACTACATTTTATCTTAAACAACAAGTAAAAAACTAGGACACTCGCTTATAAAGCAATGCTAACTATTCACTCAGAATAGCCTCAAACTTTTCTAATGAATATTAATCAGTACTAAACGTCTGAACAAATACCAGGATTAGTGTTTTTTAGACATGACAAACACATCAAGCTTGATGTGTTTGTATAAATTAAAACTTTGAGTGACTGTCCTGGTTAAATTATTGGAAAATTTAACGATTAATTAAAGTGAAGCTGGCTTACTTTTCGAATTTTCGTTCGGTTTTTCGTTCGATGGTTCAGTAACCGCTTTTGATGAAATCACTGGTGCTTTACTTTTAACCCTTTTTTTCTTTTTTGATTTTTTAGTCGCTGAAACTACTGTACTAATAAACTCTGCTGATTTTTTGCTGGGATTATAAGCAACCTTAAAAGTTTCACCGTTATAGCCGATAATATCGCCGTTACGAATTTTTTTACGCTTTTGAACGGCAACTTCATTATTCACTAAAACTTTACCTTCACTGATCATGATTTTAGCTTCGCCGCCACCGCCAACCATATTGGATATTTTAAGTAATTTATAAAGTTCTATCGGTTCAACACAAATGTCGATAATTGAGTGTTCAGACATGAAATACGCCTAATGATTCTAAATAATAATATTGTTGAATTCTAACATATATAACGGTTATTGAATAAAACTAATATTAAGGATACTTTATAATGCTGAGCTAGCATATACGGTAAATACGTGATGCAGGAATACCTAAAGATTTTAACTATGCCACCCATGATAACGAAAGCATCTAGGACACTCGCTTATAAAACAACCCAAAAGAAAACAATAACACCTGCTATCTATCTCACTCAAAATTCCCTCAAACTTTCCTAATGAATATTCACCTGTACTAAAGTTCTTAACAAATACCAGGATTAGTGTTTTTTAGACTAACCGACACATCAGGCTTGATGTGTCGGTATAAATTAAAACGTTGAGCGACTGTCCTTGTTAATTTTTTCACCCCAAATTAACCGCCTTCGCTTATTCTTTCACAACCCCCGCCTCTAACAGTTGTTTCTTCAAATCATCAACATCTTTCTTTAATTTAAGGACCAGAACAAATGCAAAAAGTCCAAATATTCCCATTGCTTCCATCTTGTTTCTCCTATGCTTGTTCACTAATAATTAGTTCGCCGAGGCATCGGCTTTGTAAACATCAAAATTCAGACTTTCTAGGGGTTGACCCCAAATGATATTGCCAATCGATATCAATGCAATAAGTTGAAAATAAGCACTGAAAATCACATGCTCATATGCTTTCAAATCATACGCATCACCTGCCGCCGTATAGATAAAAAACAGACTTATGACGATACTCAGATAAGCTAGCGTGCGACTGACTGTCTCAACTTGTCGTGAACGGTCTTCATAAGACTGATGCGGGTTGAGTTTTTTGCCGTGCAGGTTAAACCTGACAATCAACATGTATAACATGTTGACCAAGCTCAGCGTAACGGCCCTGACCAAGGTATCGCCACCCCATGTGAAATCATGCCAGTAAAGATCTAATACAATAGTCGCAAAAAACAAACCAACAACCGAAAAAACAAGGGCGGGCGATACATGGTCAAACAAGCGTCTGCGGCTCAATTCGGCGGTACGCTTAGTGTTAGTATTGCTCTTGCGCATCAATTTAAACTGCCCGAATTCAGATAACTCCAGCCACAACATTGGCATAAACTGAAACATGCCAAAGAACACCGGAAAAGCCTTACCCACCCCACCGCCATAAGTATGACTCCACCAGGCATCAGCAGCAATAATGAGCACACCAATCAGCAACCAAAAGTGATTGAACAGTTGAAATCGTCGATGGCTCTTTTTATAACAGCCAACGTCTTGGGGATACAATTTTGGATACTCCGATGGCGGATAGCGGCTGATCACATGACGCATTCGAGCCAAAACCTTGCTGGGCAAATAGTACGAAATCAAAATCAGTTGGCTTAAAAACACCAGGTAAAATAAAATGTTGTCCTGCATGTCTATCTCCTTAAAGGTTTTTGTTATTCATCACACGAGTAAAACCAATTCGAATTTCTGAATCGGTCACACCCGATGTTTTAAATTCAGTAATCAATTTGCTCAGTTTGGTCAATACCCATTCGTTCAAATCAAATGAACAATTCGCCTTAGCGTCCGGATGAACAAAAGTGCCCCTATATCCCTTGGTTTGAATGACCGAATCCCGTTCGAGCAACCGGTAGGCCTTGGCCACGGTTTTGTTGTTCAAATCCAGATCATTAGCCAGCTGCCGAATAGACGGTAAAGGTGCACCCGGTGCAATTTGCTCACTGAGCACAGCCTGTTTAATTTGTTCCATCAATTGCGTAAATAGCGGGGTCGCCCCCTCAATATCGATAACAATTTCCACTACTGCCTCCTACTTTAGGTTAGGTTGTGGTGATTTTTTGGGTTGACCCAGTTGAACCACTTGCACTGATGGTACAATAGGGTCATTTAAATCACAAGTTATTTTTTATTCACCATAGTTTCTAGGGATAACTAGTTTACATCCGGTAATGTGTATATTGAGTGACATGCAACTTTTGCTTGCAGGCCAATAAAGAGCGAAGATTATGGGCATATAAAAAAGCCGTTTTACTTTTTTAGTAAAGCGGCTTTTTTTGGGTCTGAACACGCTTAAATAACTAATGCATTGGGTATTCTTATTCAAACTGCTATAATTCGCGCCGTTAATTTTCATCAATAAAGTAAGACACATGACTGTAGCATCCCTAACCTTACCCGCACATAAACTCACGCCAAGCCAAAAAACTCAATTCATAAAGTTAGAGAAAAAACTCAGGCATAATGTCGGTAAAGCTATTGCCCAATACAATATGATTGAAGATGGCGACAAGGTGATGGTCTGCTTATCTGGCGGCAAAGACAGTTATGCGATGTTGAGTATTTTGATGTTATTAAAAAAGTCAGCGCCCATTCACTTTGACATCATTGCCGTTAACCTAGACCAAAAACAACCGGGATTTCCTGAACATATTTTGCCGCAGTACTTAGATGAACTTGGTATTGAGTATCATATTGTTGAAGAAAACACCTACAGTATTGTTATGGATAAGGTACCTGAGGGTAAAACGACGTGTAGCTTATGCTCTCGATTACGTCGCGCTATTTTATATAAAACAGCTAAAGCCCTTGGCGCAACTAAAATAGCACTAGGTCACCATCGAGACGACATGATTGAAACATTGATGTTGAATATGTTTTATGGCGGTAAAATGAAAGCAATGCCGGCCAAGCTTGTCTCTGACAATGGTGAGCATGTGGTTATTCGCCCCTTGGCTTTTTGTAAAGAAAGTGAGCTTATTCAATACAGTGAATTAAAACAATTCCCCATTATCCCGTGTAATTTATGTGGCTCTCAGCCCAATATGCAAAGACAAAACATTAAGCGTATGTTAAATGACTGGCATGAACAGTTCCCGGGCAGAATCGAATCTATGTTTACTGCAATGCAAAACGTAGTGCCTTCTCACCTATGTGACAGTAACTTGTTTGACTTTGCCAACATCGATAGTGACTCCGGTATTATCAATGGTGGTGATACTGCTTTTGATGAAGTCGCTATAGTAGCGCCAACCGGTGAAGACTCAGAAAAAGAAAAGAAAGACTACCTTAACAACGCGCAACAACTTAACGTCGTTGAGGTTAAGTAATACCAAACGGATTAAATAACTGACCAACTTAGAACTACGCTAGTGGGAAAGAACTTAATCAACTTGGTATAAGTAAAAGAGTGCAATAAAAAAACGGCCAATGTTGATAACATTGGCCGTTTTTTTTACGCATTGGTTTAGCAAAGCGTGTTAAACAATCACTTTAATAAGTAACGTTAGTCCGCTGAAGCGGTTTGTTGATCATTAGGTTTAACAAAATACCGTTGGTTCTGACGTAACATATCGGTAATGTCTAACACATAAGCAGCGCCTCGCTCCGAATAGGGAAGTAAACCCGCTGCCAAAATTTCAGCATCTAGCGGCTGATCTTTTGCCCGTAATTCAGCACGAATTGTTCTAAAAAGATGATAAGCATTATGCTTGTTTATATTATTAAAGTACCCTGAAACCGCTGCATCAACACTTTGAAATGCCGCCACCTCATGTTTAGCGCCGGTATTGCGACCTCCTGGTACCATGCCGCATCCTGTTCTATAACACCAAATGCCAAAGAAATTTAAACCAATACGCGCAAAACGAGAAGTTCCCCACGCGGATTCATTGGCCGCTTGTACCAAGACAAGTGAAGTAGGAATAATATCAACACGTAACAACAAGTCATTGATTTGCTGTAAAGTCGAAGCTTCCTTATTAACACGGTAAGCCTTGATAAGGGTTTGTAATGAAGCTTGCTCTTCATCTGTTAACCCTAAGCCAAGTGATATTTGCTCATGCCAATATTCAAGTTTTGTTCTATCTTGTGCTAACTCATCATTTTTAGCTTCAATAGCGGGTCGAATGAAGGCAAAGAATTGTCGTTTTTTAGTTGGTATATCATAAATAGCAGCAAAATCAGGTAGTTCTACTTGATGAAGCGGATCTTCAATAATTTGAACTGGTGCAATGTTTTCAACGGGTTCAGCCGTTTTCTGATCGCCAACAGCCGAGTTAGAAGCTAATGACTCACCCGAATTTACTGCCAATCCAGATTTAGGCACTAAAAAGGTGAACGGCGCTACTATGCCAGTAACGAGCGCCAAGAAAAGCACTACGCGAACTAAAAGTATGATCTTCATAAAAACTCCTTATTTATGATGAAAATTAAGCGGAAAAAGTATCATCTGAACCATTATGGTCAGAATCTTTGTTCGTTGGGCTATTTACGCCAACATCATTGCTTTGTTCTTCCGTATAAATACCAAATATTTCTCGATACAACACACCTTTTACATTGTAATACCATGGCGCTAAATATGTTAAACCAAACAAAAACACCATAATGGCAATTGGAGCTAGGCTAGATGTCATTAATAAAGCAATAGGAAGCAACAATGATATCAATGCTATCAACAGTACTGCATAAATAGCCATCAAGGACATGATTTTGAATCGTAATGCTTTTACAGACAGGATAATCGCTTGTACAGGAGTTAGCTTCTTCTCAACCACTAAAGGAATAGTAAGTGATAATAAAACAGCTAAAAACATGCCTGGAATAATCAATAACTGAAAGCCAATATTAATCAGCAATGAAGTTAACAGCGCACATAGGGCGACCCAACTACCGCGATGTAAAAAAGAAAACATCATTTTACTTTGCGTCGGCTTGTTAATCGCGTGATAAACACCCATCATTTCAATGCCAGCAATAAATGGCCATACCGCAATAGTGACAATAACATTAATCATTTGCAGTGCGTGTGAGCTATTTGTTTGAGCATCGTTGATAACTTCTTCGATACCACCAAAAAAGCTACTGGCAATAAATGACACTATCATGCCAAAAAACAAGACAAATAATATCGCTAAGTTAATCGACATTCTCGACTTAAGTGTGTGTTGCCACGCTTCGGATAAGACAGCTTTAACATCAATTGAATATTCGCCTTTTACCGCTTGTTCAACACTTCCACCAATGGAGACAGTTCTTTTTTCTTCTGGCAAAGTTAACCCTTTTTCATAAATGAATACTATATTTTCCACATATTATACTGGAAATTAAAACAGATTGCTCACCGCTCAATTTAACGGCAACTAGAGGGGGAAATTAAAGTCCCGTAACTTAAAGTGATTTTAGTTAAGATCACTCAGTACTAATTGAATGGCTAATAATAGCAAAATCACTCCCATGACCCGATCCAAAATATAGCCTTTGCGCTGTAAAACGAAGCGGACTCTTTCTTGGGTCAGCATACAAGATAAAAAACAAAACCATGCGGCTGTAGCGGCAACAAGATAGGCGCCATAAGCAATCTTAATGCTTAACAGTGTTTCTGGGGCAATAACAACCGAAAATAAGCTAACAAAGAATAATGTCGCTTTAACATTTAAAGCATTAATTAGAAAACCATTAAGAAAAGCTTTTTTAGCCGAGGGTAAAGACGGAGCGGTATCAGGTTTGTCCACAGTTTCATTGGCTATTGTATTTTCATTTGCACTGATTTGTACTGGTGTAGTCGCGGCAGGCTCTGGCTTTTTCGCTCTCAGGCAATGCCATGCAATATAACAAAAGTAACTTGCTGCAATGTATTTTAATGCGGTAAATAAACGCTCATCACTCGCGATTAGAACACCTATACCAACTAAAGAGTAGGTAACATGGACAATGATGCCAGTAGCAATACCAAAGCTTGTATAGATGGCAATACGTCGATTATAGCGAATGCTTTGCTTTAAAATAAGAGCGAAATCTGGGCCGGGACTGGCTACGGCAAAAAAGTGTACCATAGCGATAAGTAAAAATTGTTCTAATGCAGGCATAAAAAGCACGGTCATTAATGAAAAGTGCGTTATTTTACCTAAGAAATAAAATAAAGCGACCTAACCGATGCTAAATATTCAATCTTAGGTGTAAGAAAATAACGACAGTCATGTTTATTTAACGTTTAGACTCTTGTATTAAAATAGTTCGATAAAAGGCCCAAAGCTCTTCAAAACACTTAAAGTTGTATTCTTTACCATGATAACTGGTTCTCATGTGCCCACCTAATACTTGTATAATAACGAACAAGCATTGTATGAACTTTACACAATAATTAGCGTTAACAAAATGTAATTTTGCGTATTGATTAGTTATTTATACAGTAGTACCTTATCCACAATATGCTCGTACTGTCATTAAATACTGAGAATAATTACCCTTGCGGATGATTATTATGAATACGAGTCAAGACACTTTTAAAATAATTACTGCCCTTTTGCTCAGCCACGGAAATATTATTTTCAGGGATTTTTTCAGGCTCCTTATATACCTTAAGTACTCTGGCCATACTCGCCTCTCTAATAATATGAAGCATCGGATAAGGAGAGCGGTTAGTAAAGTTACTCGCATCATCGAAATCATCATCGGCAAAACAATATTCAGGGTGCATAGTCGCTAGTTGAAATACGCCTTCAAAACCTTGGTCAATCAGTAGTTCATTGGCATAATCGACAAGATCCAGGTAACGTGAAAAACTGCGGAAGCCGTCGCTAAAGATGATTAAGGTCGTTTCAATTTCATCATGTTGTTGTAGGTAATGACATTGCTCTAGTAACTCTTTCAGCGCAGGCTTAACTTGCTCAAGTACTGACTGATGGTAGCGAATGGTATTATTAACAAACTCTTTTTTCGCAAAGGGACAAAAATTTAAACCTATAATTATTTCATCTAACCACTGTTTTGTGGCACATACTTCTGCTGAGTCTTGCTCAGCTAGTGTTTTTGGCGCTGTTTTTTGCTGTGCTGCGCTTTGTTTAACTTCTTTAGTCATAATGGGAACTCTAGATTTTAGCTGTATTTTTAGTGCTGTTTTTAGTGCTGCTGTAACTGCCACATTTTACTGTATTGGCCTTGCAGTGCGAGTAATTGTTGATGGTTACCCTGCTCCACTATTTCACCATGACTCATAACAATAATATTATCGCTATCCACAATGGTAGATAGGCGGTGGGCAATCACCAAGCTGGTCCTATTTTTAGCGACTTCATTGATGGCAGTTAAAATAGCTTGTTCGGATTCGCTATCTAGAGAGGATGTCGCCTCATCAAAAATCAATATTTGAGGGTTTTTTAAAATAGTACGAGCAATGGCAACTCGCTGCTTTTCCCCGCCCGATAATTTTAAGCCTCGCTCACCAACTACCGTCTCTAAACCATCAGGTAAACTGGCAATAAACTCCGCTAAATGGGCCAATTCAATCGCTTTTAATACTTCCACTTTAGTAGCCATTGGACAACCATATTGTACATTATTAAATAACGTATCATTAAAAAGCACGGTATCTTGCGGCACAATACCAATATGAGTACGTAGAGATAGTTGACTCACTTGGCTAATATTTTGTCCGTTAATTTTGATATCACCTGAGTCGACATCATAAAAACGAAATAATAATTTAACTAAAGTTGATTTACCTGAGCCGCTTTGGCCAACTACGGCAACTTTCTCACCCGCTTTGATCTGAAAAGAAATGCCTTTGATTATTGGCCGCTTCTTGTTGTAGGCAAAAGTAATGTTATTAAAAGTAATACTCGCTTGATTCTTTGTGTGGCTGTTGGCATGAGCACCCGGCTCAGCCAAGTCTAATATAGCGGCATTGGGTACATCTTGTACCTTAGGTGCCTTAGCTAACAAGCCAAATAAATTCTCAATATTTGCTAACGAGCCCTTAATCTCTCGATAAATAAAGCCTAAAAAATTAAGTGGCATAAACAATTGCATCATAAAAGCATTTATCAGTACAAAATCACCCAAGGTCAAATTACCTTTGGCCACTTCTGTCGCTGCAAGTGCGAGCATCGCGGTCATCGCTATAGCAATAATAAGTGCTTGCCCGCCGTTTAAAGCAAATAATGATAAGCGGTTTTTAATTTTCGCTTGTTCCCAAATACTGAGCTGCTTGTCATAAGCCTGTGCCTCAAATTCTTCATTGGTGAAGTACTTCACTGTTTCATAGTTTAATAAGCTATCAATAGCGCGGGTATTACTCGATGAATCTGCTTGATTAGCTGCGCGGACATGACGGGTACGTAACTCAGTAGCAAAGATAGAATAGGCAATATAAGTCACAATTGATGTCAGTGTTATTACTGCAAACCAGATACCGTAATTTACAAATAAAATGGTCACTACCATTACTATTTCAAGTAAGGTCGGCACAATATTAAAGACCATAAAGCGCATTAAAAAATTAATGCCTGATGTACCTCGGTCAATATCACGAGATAAACCACCCGTTTGCCTATTGAGATGAAAATCTAAATCCAATGAATGTAGGTGACGAAAAACTTTCAGACCTATGCGGCGAATAGCTCGCTCAGTAACACGGCCAAAAAGGGTATCTCTAATTTCAGCAAAAACCACGATAGAGAAGCGTGCTAAGCCATAAGCAGCGACCAAGCCCAATGGAACAATGATTAGCGCCGTACTTTGTTTATCTGTGCTATTACTATCTAAAGTATCAACGATGTCTTTGAGGATAAAGGGTAAATAGACACTGGCAATTTTAGTGAGTATTAAACACAACATAGCGAGCGCGATACGTTTTTTATACTCAAATAAATAGGGCAGAATAAGTTTAAAAGCTTGCCAGTTGATAGAGTTAACTTCTTGGTCGGGATAACTAGAGGGGCGCATAGACTACCTTATGAAAGAAAGCTTATAAAAGAAAAGACTATGATAAAATACTAAGGCAATATAATCTAACAATTGCGTAATATATATTGCATTCCAAGGTCTTTCTTCCTTAGAATTCAAACTATTAAGAATACCTTACCTATAAACGACCAATAAGTTGCCGCTAAGGTGAAAAACTCCCATCCTAATTTTCTAAGGAATAGAAATGTTATTGCAAGCAGGCATATTAATTGTAGCCATTTTATTAGCTGTTTTCTCCGCAAAAATTCTTGTCACCGGTGCAATTAGTATTGCCAAACGTTTTGCTATTCCTGAATTTATCATCGGTGCTTTTATTATTGGCTTTGGTACCTCCCTGCCAGAGTTTGCCGTTAATATTCAAGCGGCCCTTGAGGGGAATACCGAGCTAGCTATCGCTAACATTTTAGGCAGTAATTTATTTAATACTTGTATAACTTTAGGCTTACTTGGGTTATCTGGCCAGTTAGTCATTAATAGCGATGTCAGAATTAAAGATGCACCGTATAATTTAATTGCTGCGCTAATGATAGCGGTATGTGGAAACCAACTCTATTTAGACCATATCAACTATCATCAAATTATGATGAGCCATGCATTAATTTTCTTATGCTTTTTTATTATTTATGTTTATTACACCCTACTCGAAGTTAAACAAGGTGCTCCGCACAAACAACCACTGCATAAACATCATCATCAAGCGATGCACGCCGATATAGACTCGACCACGTTAAAATCGTTCGGCTTAGTCATAGCTGGATTAGTTGGACTGGTATTAGGGGGAGAACTCATTGTCAGCTCAGCGGAAAATATTGCTCTGACCCTAGGCTTATCTAACCGCTTAATTGGCTTATTGATTGTTGGACCCGGTACTTCAATGCCAGAACTCATTGCCAGTTTAGTCGCGCTACGCTCAAGAAGTACGGCACTTATTTTAGGGAACATCATTGGTTCAAACATATTTAATGTCTTCTTTACTTTAGGTATCACAGCAACCATTCAGCCGTTACCATTAGATGCGTCCCTTAACCAAGCGGTGTTATTTAATGTCTTGGCTGCGGCTTTACTCGCCATAACATTTTGGTTAGTACCAAAAGAGAAAATAAGCAGGATTACGGCTTCGTTATTACTGCTTATTTATTGTGTTTATACGGTATTGGCTATCTACCAATAAAGCTCGTTTCAACCTTGAAGGTTAAGAGTTAATCAACATTGCTTTGGTTAAGTTTAGTTAAGTTTGGTTAAATTTACTTTGCCTTTTAAATTAACGTCTCCGGCTTTGAGTTAAAGGTAACTTTTAACCTCAAAAATTGACAATTTATTACATGAAAACAACAGCTATCCCTTGTTGAATATTGCATAATCCCGCCAAAATACCACAAGAGAAATACAGTAAATAATGAACACGATTAAATGTTTTTTTGGTCAACATATTCCTGATAACGATTGGATGAGAGATTTCAAAACCAATAGAATGATTTGCAGTTGTACGCAGTGTGGTAAAGCGGTTAAACGGCAGAGAACACAAGCCCTCCCCCATATATTTTTTCTTAAATTATTCTCGTCTAAGTAAGTGAAGTCAGCTTTCAGCTAACGAATTACAAAAAGTGCCTAATTTTAATAGACCCCTCATCAAGGTGATAACGAGGTGTCTACTAAAATGGCGGAACTACATGGTCTGATTGAGCACTTTGTTAAGTATTTTTCCCTGCGCACCTGATGGTGCTTTGATACCTAAGGTTGCCGATAACGTGACGGCAATATCGGTGGTACTGACTCGGTCATAAACCGTATCGTTGACTATATTAAAACCGGCAAATATTAATGGTACAAAAGTATCATAACCCCAGGGAGAGCCATGAGTTGCCGCGACGGTAAGTCCTTCCATATCAGCGACAAAACGATGGGCTTCAAGCACAATATAGATATCGCCAGAGCGAATACTATTGTGGTTATTTGCCACTAAGGTATGCAAATAATCTTGTGGAATTTGACCCGACTCTAAATCAGTACTGGTGACTGCAATCGCAACACCATCAAATTTAGCGACCTCATTGGCGACAGCCTTTTGCACTTGTGCTAGTGATAACTTACGTCTGGCGATTAAATCCCTATCAAGATAAATATAGGGATGAAAATAGCTTTTGATTAGTGCGCTATCAAAACCAAATTGTCTTTTCAGTGCTTGCATAGCCGGTTTTTTGTCCCAGGTTTTAGGAGCCACCACCTGAGTTTTCATCCCCAGTGTTGATAAATAAGCGGGTGCCTCCGCTGCACCATGATCCGCAGATAACACGATCAGGGTATTATTCAAGCCGACTTTTTTATCAATAAATGTCAGTAAATTAGCTATCGTTCGGTCTAAGCGAAGCATATTATCTTCTGCTTCTAAACTTGAGGGGCCAAACATATGACCGACATAATCGGTTGAGGAAAAACTTACCGATAAATAGTCAGTGATATCGTCTTGGCCAAGTTGTTCGTTATTTACTACCGCTTTGGCAAAGTCGAGGGTTAACTCATCCCCTGCAGGGCTCAAGGTTAAAAATGTATTGAAATAGTCATGATTTATATCACCATATTGGTGTGGAAAAGTACGGCCAAAGCCTGGGAAATTAGTTTCCCAGGCTTGCTCATCTTGTGCGGCAAAGACATAGTTCTTTTGCGGCTGACTTAACTGCCAACTTGCTTGATGGTATTTTTTAGTCGGCTGTGCAGCATTCCACTGAGAAACCCACTGTGGGTATTTATCATAATAATAACTACTGGTAACAAATTCACCTGACTTTTTTGAAAACCAAAAAGCTTTGCCCATGTGCCCCGCCATAGAAATAGCGCCACGGTCTTTAACTGATACACCGAATACTTTTGCTTTACCATTCGAGGCAATCATTAATTCATCACTAAAGGTTGAAACTAACATGTTGCTTGGTGAACGACCTGAAGATTTTGCTGTACGTTGCGTGGGATCAAGTTCTGTTTTTTGATCAACACCAGCATTAGCTGATAATAATGGATAGCTTGAGTCTTCAACGTTATAAACAAGGCGCTGTAGTTTATCGTCAAACCAAACATTACCTATCATACCGTGCACAGCCGGCAACGCACCTGTAGCTAATGTTGCATGGCCCACAATGGTTTCGGTATTCGCGTGATTATGATGAGCGTCTTTATAGATCACACCTTCATTGAGTAGATATTTAAAGCCGCCCTCACCCATTTTATCTAAATAAACGGCAGGCATATCGCCACGTAATTGATCGACGGTAATTTGCAAAATGAGTTTAGGTTTATCTGCTGCTTGTACAGTTACTGATGGAAGCAATAAAGCAACCGCACTACTTAATAAGCATAACTTTGTTCTATTTTGCACTGACATAATAATTCTGTTCCTTTTTCTAAGCAAAAAAATGTACCTTCAAATTGCAATACTTTCAAGCCATTAAAAGTATTATCGAGTATAAGAATCAAATCCTAGCAACGACTAATAGCTATTAGTATAAACGTATATCCTCGCAGCATATTTATTTAAATCGTAAAAAAATCATTTTGTTTATGCATTCTAAACTATGTAGAAAGCTAGATTTATCAATTGAATGGTGTAATATCATTAATGATAATAATTCTCATATTGTTACCATGCATATAAGGAACAATATGTACCTCCACCGTGATAAGGAAAGAACATGGTTACTAAAAACAAGTTGAAGAAACTGGTTTTAGGTTTGGGATTAATCGCAGCATCAGCTGCTGTAATGGCAACAACCGACACCTCAAAACCTAATATTCTCGCCATCTGGGGCGATGATATTGGTCCATTTAATATTAGCGCTTATAACCGCGGTATTATGGGTTATAAAACCCCTAATATTGACCGCATAGCCAATGACGGTATTTTATTTACCGACTCTTATGGTGATCAAAGTTGTACCGCAGGTCGTTCAAGTTTTATTACTGGTCAACATCCTATACGTACGGGTTTAACCAAAGTAGGTTTGCCCGGCGCTAAAGAAGGTTTAAGTAAAAAAGACCCGACCATTGCTGAATTATTGAAAGCTAGAGGTTATGCCACAGGGCAATTTGGTAAAAACCATTTAGGCGACCAAGACGAACACTTACCAACCAATCATGGTTTTGATGAGTTTTTTGGTAACCTTTATCACTTAAACGCTGAAGATGAGCCTGAGCATCCAGATTACCCTAAAGATGCTGCCTTTAAAAAACGTTTTGGCCCTCGTGGTGTTATCCACTCTTTTGCCGATGGAAAAATTCAAGATACCGGTCCATTAACGAAAAAACGCATGGAAACCATTGATGAAGAAGTATTAGCAAAAACATTAAAATTTATCGACAAAGCTCATGCCGCTAAAAAACCGTTTTTTGTCTGGTTTAATACTACCCGTATGCATGTTTGGACACGGTTAAAACCTGCATCTCAAGGAGTTACCGGTCAAGGTTTATATGCCGACGGCATGGTTGAACATGATGGCCATGTAGGCCAATTACTTGATAAAATTGATGATTTAGGTATCGCTGAAAATACTATTGTGATGTACACCACTGATAACGGTGCCGAACTTGCGATGTGGCCCGATGGTGGTTATACCCAATTTAGAGGCGAGAAAAACTCAAACTGGGAAGGCGGTTACCGTATACCTATGATGGTGAAATGGCCGGGTAAAATTAAGCCTAACCAAGTATCGAATGAAATAATTTCATTACAAGATTGGATGCCTACCATGTTAGCCATTGCTGGTGATAAAAATATCAAAGCAGATCTTAAAAAAGGTAAAATGGTTGCAGGTACTAAATTTAAAGTACACTTAGATGGTTTTAATTTCTTACCACACTTTTTAAATACCTCCAAAGCTGGACCACGTAAAGAATTTATTTATGCTTCAGATACCGGCGATGTTGTCGCTATTCGTGATGGTGATTATAAGTTCGTCTTTAGAGAACAAAAATGTCATGGAATGGAAACTTGGATATGCCCATGGCAAGAGTTGCGAGCACCAAGAATGTTTAACTTAAGAATGGACCCATTTGAGCGTATGGATCATGAAGCAGAGAACTACTATAAATGGTATTTTGAACATGCATTTTTGATTGCACCTTCAATGTATAAAGTTGGCGTGTTTAAACAAACCTTTAAAGAGTTCCCACAACGTCAAAAACCAGGTAGCTTCGTTCCATAAGTTAACGGTCTTTAAGCTAAGAGTTTTCTAAGTAAAATAGAAACCCTTAACGATGTATGAGCGCTATCAGATTTTTTATAGCGCTCATTTATACTTTAACTCGTGAGTACTCACACTATTTCTGATTACCTTATCGCTATTTTGTAATAGTCATAAGGTAATCAAATTATCTCTACCTTTTCATGAACGCTATAATTAAGAATCGACAATTTATGTATAAACCTTATCAATCGTCTCTCTCTTCAGTATTTTTACTACGCTCAATATTTACATTATCTTTAGTCACTAGTTTTTTATCAATAAGCATTAGTGCTAAGGCAGAGAACATAAAAGCATTAACAAAATCACCAGCAGGTAAAGTTGAAGCTACAACAAAACAACAAAGACAGTTTTTACTGACAAAACCGATGTTAAGTGACTTAATGGCAAACATGGTCTTGGTCGAAGCGGGCAGTTTTACCATGGGCTCTGACTCCCCTTTAGCAAGAAAGCGTGAACAACCTGCTCACCAAGTCACCCTTGATAGTTTTTACATTGGTAAATATGAGTTAACCCAAGATATTTTTGAACAAATTATGGGCTGGAACTATAGCTATTTTACTTGTGATAAATGTGCCGTTAATAATGTTAGTTGGTTTAACATGCAACTATTTATTAAGCGCTTAAATACTGCCACCGGTAAAACATTCAGCCTTCCAACTGAAGCACAATGGGCTTATGCCGCCAAAGGTGGTAATAAATCTAAAGGTTATCAATACAGTGGCTCAAATGACATCAATGAGGTGGCTTGGTTTGCCGGCAATGCCAAGAACAAAAGCCACCCAGTAGGACTAAAGAAACCTAACGAACTGGGCTTATTCGATATGACGGGCAACTTGTGGGAGTTTTGTCTTGATGATATGAGTCGAAAAGCCTATAGCCTAGCAGAAAACCACAACCCTTTTTGGGGTGATAAAGACAACCTTACACGCAAAGCGATGAAGGTAATTCGCGGTGGCGGTTATGAGTTTTCAGCCACTGAAAACTTGGTTTTTATGCGTGACGGCGCCACCAATAATGTCCGTATGGCTGATATCGGTTTTAGATTAATAATGAGCAAAAATTAAATGCCACACATTCTTGTCCGGGAGTGTTATCGCCTGATGATAAAATCACAAAAATATACTTGTTTCCTACTGCTATTTTTTGCTGTTAACTTTATAAGCTCAGCGCAAAGTAATGCCGTTGAATTTGTTGGCTCAAAAGCCTGTATTGGCTGCCATGAAAAAGCCTATCAAGATTGGCAAGGTTCACATCATGATATGTCAATGAAACATGCCGACAGTAAAAGTGTTTTGGGTGACTTTAACCAAAAAACGTTAACTTCCCCAAGTACAAAGCCTGAAGTATTAAGTACCTTCTTCAAAAAGGGGAAGCAATTCTGGGTTAATATCAAAGGCCCTGACGGTAAGTTCCATGATTATCAAATTAAATATACCTTTGGTTATACACCGCTGCAGCAGTACATGGTTGAATTTGACGATGGTAGAGTGCAACTAATTCCTTTTGCTTGGGACTCTCGTACTAAAGCAAACGGCGGCCAACGTTGGTATACCCTTTATCCTGAGATGAATAAAAATCATCAAGAGTTTTTTTGGACCAATACTGGCCAAAACTGGAACTACATGTGCGCTGATTGTCACTCAACCAATGTAGAGAAGAACTTTGATTTAAAAACTAATAGCTATAACACTACTTTTAGTGAAATTAATGTCGCTTGTGAAAGCTGTCATGGCGCAGCAAGTGAACATTTAACCTGGGCCAAACAAGTAGGGAAATCCCCGACAACCAGTACAGACAAATTAGCAAGTAAACGTTTTGGTTTTCAGCGTGATTTATCAAAATCGGTCAAACAATGGCAATCAATTCCAGCAAGCAACACCTTAACGCCAAAAACACTTGAACACAGTCAACAAGTATTAGTGTGTGCCCAATGTCATAGCAGACGTACGCAAATAAGTAATAACAGTCATGTTGACGGGAATGCCTTTGGCGAGCGCTACTTACTGGATTTAATTTCCAGCAGCAATTATCACCCCGATGGCCAAGTGTATAATGAGAACTTTGTTTACGGCTCATTTTTACAATCGAAAATGTACAAAAATGGTGTGGTGTGCAGTGATTGTCATAACCCACATACTGCGGAGTTAAAACTACCGGTAGAAACACTTTGTTTGCAATGCCATCAGAGCGAAAACTATGCTTCAACCAAGCACCATAAACATGAAACAAACTCAACAGGCGCGTTATGTGTTAATTGTCATATGCCCGAAACAACCTATATGGAAATTGATGCCCGGCGCGATCATGGTTTTCATATCCCGACACCTAACTTAGCCAAGCAGTTGGGCACTCCCGATACTTGCTTAAGTTGTCATAAAGACAAAAATAGTCAATGGAGCGCCAGTAAAGTTGCTGCTTGGTATCCTGACTCGACCATCAAAGAAGAAAAAGATTTTGTCGCGGTATTTTCTGCTATTAACTTGGCACTTAATGAACAACAACTGCAAGGTGTAGCCGCTGAGTTATCTCGTATATCTCAAACAATTTCTTATGCGGGTATTATTCGCGCTTCAGCACTAACGAAAATGGCGAGCGTTTCCAACACCAATACTATTATCGCCATCGCCAGAGCGGTAAAAAATGCTGATGAAAATATTCGTTTAGGGGCAATTGAAGGTGCACAGAGTATGGCCAGTGATGAAAAATGGCGAATATTATCACCATTATTAACAGATAAAGTGCTAACGGTAAGAACTGGTGCCGCTTTTGCTTTAACCAGTTTATGGCAAAATTTATCACTCGCTCAACATGAGCAACTTACCCCTGCGCTTGATGAATATTTAGCAAGCCAGCGCTTTAATAATGACCGCAGTTTTGCTCATTCAAATATAGGTATTATTTCCGCCTATCAAGGGGATTATGAGCAAGCCATTAAAGCGTTCAAGCAAGGCATCGCCATAGAAGCAAACTTTGCGCAAACATACTTGAACTTAAGCCAAGTATATTACCAACGCGGTGAGAACCTGCAAAGTATTGCCAGCTTACAACAAGGTACAAACGCCAATCCTGATGATGCTAGCCTACCCTATAATTTGGGCCTAGCTTATATTAGGATTAAAGATAAAGTGAAAGCAGCGAAGGCGTTAGCAATAGCCACCAAACTTGCACCACAAAATAGTCATTACTTTTATGTTTACGGATTAAGTTTAGAGCAAGAGCAACAAAGCGCAGCCTATAAGGCCTTGTATCAGGCATTTTTACTGAGTAATAATCCACAACATTTATTTGCCTTGTGTGACATGCAAGTACGTCATAAAAGTGCGGTAGCAAAACAATGTTTAGATAAACTTGCTCCGTTAGTGCCGAGCAATGTGATTCAAGGACTTAGGCAACAGCTAAGTAATTAACGACCAAGATGAGTTAACAAAAGAATATAAAATTAAAAATTAAAGGATTATTTTATGAATGAGCATATTAATGACCAAGTTAATGACCAAGTTAATGACCAAGTAAGTAGCTTATCGAATGGTAAGTCTACTGCCCTAGCGCAGTTACAGTTATTAAAAGCACAAATCGAACAATCGGTTATTGGTCAGTCTCATGTGGTTGATTCCTTGCTTATTGCCTTATTGACTAATGGTAATATTTTACTCGAAGGCTTGCCCGGCACAGCAAAAACCCGTTCAATTAAAACCTTAGCGCGCTCACTTAACGTTGACTTAGGTCGCGTGCAATTCACCCCTGATTTACTACCCTCTGATGTCACGGGTACAGAAGTTTACCAAGAAGTGAATGGCAAACCGGTACTCACTTTCCAAAAAGGCCCTATTTTTAATAACCTGTTACTGGCCGATGAAATAAACCGCTCGCCTGCTAAAGTACAAGCAGCGCTATTAGAAGCCATGGAAGAGAGGCAAATCACCGTTGCCGGGAAAACCTACAAATTACCTGAACTGTTTATGGTATTAGCGACGCAGAACCCTATCGAGCAAGAAGGTACCTACCCGTTACCAGAAGCGCAAATGGATCGATTTATCATGAAAATCAATCTTGAATACCCTGATGATGCCGCTGAAGCTGAAATTATCAAGTTAGTGCGTAGCGAAGAAAAGCACATACAAGAAGTTGAAAATATCAGTCCTGAGCATATCTTTACCGCTCGTGATGAAATCCATAATATCCACTGTAGCCAAGCCATCATTGATTACATTGTTGCTATTGTTATGGCAACAAGAAAGCCCGAACGTTATCCCGACTCACCTTTACAGCAATGGTTAACGGTTGGTTCTAGTCCAAGAGCAAGTATCGCCATTGATAAATGTGCCCGTGCACAAGCTTGGCTCAAGGGTAAAGACTTCGTTGACCCGGATGATGTCCGCTCTGTTGCCCATTCTGTACTGCGCCATCGTTTAGTACTGAGTTATGACGCTTTAGCTGACGGCATTACCGCTGATGCTGTCATCGATGAAATACTTAAACAGGTGGCTGTAGCCTAGGAGGTATCTCGTGAATACCAATACTGCGGCAAAAAAAGGCAATGCGAGCGACAAGGCCAAGGTTAACAGTAAAAATGAATCAGCGATTTACGCTAATTTAAATGAATTACGTCGGTTAAAATATGCGGCCAAAGGATTTTCCTTTACCCCTAATCAGCCAGCCAATAGTGCATTGAGTGGCAAAAATGTCTCGAAACTTCGTGGTCGCGGACTCAATTTTGAAGAGCTGAGGCATTATCGCCCTGGTGATGATATTCGTGCAATGGATTGGAAAGTAACGCAAAGAACCGGCAAGCCTCATATCAAGGTGTTTACCGAAGAACGAGAGCGTAATGTTTATCTAGCTATTGATCAACGAATGACCATGTTCTTTGGTAGCTCAAATAAAATGAAATCAGTTATTGCCGCGGAACTTGCCGCCTTAATTGCCTGGCAAATAAGTGATAGTGGCGATCGCATTGGTGCGGTTATTTATAATGATCAGCAAACAAAGATAATTCCAGCCAAACGCGGTAGGCAGCATGTCGTTAATTTGCTCAGTGAAGTATTAAAGAAAAACCATGAATTATCAATTGATAAAAGCGCTCAGGTAAATGCCAATGATAGTGAGTCATTTAACAAGATGTTGGCAACATTAAACAAAGTGTCCAGTCATAACGGCTTGATCATTTTAATTGGCGATGGTCATGGCTTTAACGATAAGAGTACTGATTTCATTAAACAATTAAGACAACATAATGAAGTTATTGCTTGCCATATCTTTGATCCCTTAGAGCAGACGTTACCTAAAATGTCTCAAATGATTGTCAGTGACGGCGTACAACAAATTCAATTCTCCTCAAATAACAAAACATTTCAAAAAAACTATCAAGTAGAGATAGCTAAACAGTTAGACAGCTATGTCAAAGCAGCCAAAAAATACCGTATCCCATTAATTGAAATCGATACTATAACTCCGGTTGAGCAGCAATTGCGCAAAGCCCTTGGGCATAAAACCAGTAGTAAAAGCGCAACTAAAAGCGAGACTAAACTAGGACCTGTATCTGGAGAAAACAGATGAGTTTTGAAAAACCTTGGGGTAATTATTTACTCGAAGCCATTGTCGAAACCAAAGCGCCTGAGACCATTAGCTTTTTGCCACAAACCATTGCTTGGCAGCTGATTTTTACCGTACTAATAATTATTATTC
This sequence comes from Colwellia piezophila ATCC BAA-637, assembly GCF_000378625.1. Classification (GTDB taxonomy): domain Bacteria; phylum Pseudomonadota; class Gammaproteobacteria; order Enterobacterales; family Alteromonadaceae; genus Colwellia; species Colwellia piezophila. The sequence continues at coordinate 48,397 of NZ_KB905164.1, forward strand.
TCAGAAAGTGTCATCAAAAATGGCAAAATTATCAGGCTAATGCTTATCGTCGTGAAGCCCTCTTTTGGCTTTCTCAATGCTCTCTCTCTAAAGAAGAGGATATTAGACAACTACCGGCATTACTGAGAAAAACGGCTATTCTTGCCAGTAATAGGCATATAAAAGAGAGTGATAGTGTTAAGAGCAAGACTTTAGCGCTAAAAGTCCAACAAGAAGTTATCGAATTAAGGGGGCAAGCTTGGGCAAAGTGGCTAGATCAGAATTGCAGTAAATGTCATTTCCATGAAAAAACAGTTGAGCCTTCATCAACTACCCACTGCAGTGAAAAGCTATTGTCTCAACTTTCCTATATGGCCACGATAGATCTAAACGATGCTCATGTTAATAAAAGCTTAATACAATTGCACCAACAAATTGAATGTTGGATTAAACATCATCATCTGACTATTTCAGCCCAGAGTGAGTCATTGGGAGTAAGCGCATGATCGAATTTGTTTATCCCTGGGCATTTATGCTCATTGTAGTTCCCTTTGCTGTAACGCTCTTTGCTCCGGCTTACAAAGAGCGGAAATCATCCATTAAAGTGCCCTACTTTGCCCGTCTTGTTGATGTCACCGGTGAAAAACCACAAAGTGGCGCGGTATTACTTAACCGTAATAATCTGCAACGGCTGCTTATTGCTTTTTCCTGGCTGTGTATTGTCACTGCTATCGCTAAACCTGAAATGATTGGCGCACCGATTAACCAAGAAAAATCCGCGCGAGATTTAATGATAGCGGTAGATTTATCAGGTTCAATGTCAGTTGAAGACTTTACCTTACCTAACGTTATTAAAAATAGCTCAACAGATGAAGGTGAACGAGTTAATCGCTTGGTCGCGGTTAAACATGTACTTAATGATTTTGTTAAAGGTCGCGAACACGACAGATTAGGTCTTATTCTGTTTGGTGATGCCCCTTATTTACAAGCACCTTTCACCGATGACATAACCACATGGCAAGCGCTGCTTAATGAAAGTGCTATTGGTATGGCGGGTCAAAGTACTGCCTTTGGTGATGCTATTGGTTTAGCAATCAGTGTTTTTGAGCAATCCGACACCCAAAATCGGGTATTAATAGTATTAACTGATGGCAATGATACTGCTTCAAAAGTGCCACCGGTCGAAGCGGCCAAAGTCGCTGCCGCCCATGATATTAAAATATATACCATAGCGATTGGCGATCCCAGCGCGGTAGGCGAAGAAAAAGTAGATTTTGAGGTATTAAATGAAATTGCCGTGGTCACCAAGGGTAAAAGCTTTCAAGCACTTAACAGTGATGAGTTATTAACCGTTTACGCTGAAATTGATAAACTAGAACCCCAACAGTTTGACTCACTTTCTTTTAGGCCAAGGGTGAGTATTCATCACTACCCTATTATGCTCTTTGTCAGTATTTACCTACTGGCCTTGTTTATCGTTAATATTCGCATCCGCATGCAACTTACCGAACAAAAGGCTCAACAAAAGGCACAACAAAAACCAGCAAGTGAAGGGGTTAGTCATGATTGATGAGTTCACGCTATTTTTTACTAGCATGCAACACTTTCATTTTTTGCGTCCTTATTGGTTGCTGGCGTTCCTGATGATTTTTTACATCATTCGAGCCTTCTCATTACGCGATGATAGTTTAGCGCAATGGCGCTCATTAATGTCCCCAGAGGTGTTAGCGCATTTAACTGTGTCTGGTAATAATAATCACTGGTTATCACCACAAAAAATGTCGCTAATTTTAGCGGTGCCACTGTGTATCGTTTTAATGGGGCCTACTTGGCAGCAACAAGAATCACCGTTTAGTGAGAATAATGCCCCGCTTATCATTGCACTCGATGTATCTAAAACCATGGAGCAAGCAGATGTGCAACCATCACGGTTATTGCGCGCTAAACAAAAAATCATCGAATTACTTGAACTCAGGGGCGACAGTAAAACGGCGCTGATTGCTTTTTCTGGTAGTGCCCATGTGGTGATGCCCATTACCAATGACAGAGAAATGATTCGCCATTTTCTTGATGCGTTAGACGCCAAGGTTATGCCGGTATCCGGTAAATTACCTGAAACCATTATTCCTTTGCTTGATAATTTACTGTCGATAACTAACGTACCGGGTACGGTGCTTTTAGTCGGTGATGGCGCAACCAGTAATACGGTAAGTGCCTTTAAAAATTATTTTGCAACAAAATCCGCCCAGCTCATTATTTGGGGCATAGGTAAGTCAGGCTTGTCTAAAGATAAAAACGAACAGTTAAATACTGAGCTTAATAATCTCATCATTCCTTTACAACTAGAACAATTAAAAGCATTAAGTGAACACAGTAATGGCCGGCTTATCTTAATGAGTGATGACAATAGTGATGTTAAGCGCGTTAATAACTATATAAAGCATAACCTAGTGATAGTTGATGATAACTCTAGACCATGGCATGACTCTGGTTACCCGCTGTTGTTTGTGGTCGCTGGTATATTTTTGTTTTGGTTTAGAAAAGGGTGGACACTGCAATGGTAAAATTAAAGTCAACACCTTGGTTTAGCTTCGCTACAAAAAATATACCATCAAAGTACTTCAATAAAAAAAATTTACTTATCTCCTTACTATTAGCAAGTTGCCTCTTTGCCTTTAGTAAACCACAGCAGTTTACCGACTTATGGCTAACGCGTGATCAACAAGGTCAAATCCTGTTTAATTTGGATCATTATCAACAAGCTAGCAATACCTTTAAAAGTACACAGTGGCAGGCTTATAGCAGTTATGGCGCCGAACAATATAAAAATGCCGTCACCCTTTATAGCCAATTTAATGATGTTGATAGTCAAATGGCTAAGGCAAATGCCCTCGCCCACGGCCGTGAATATATCAATGCCCGTAATTTATACCAACAGATATTAACGACAGCGCCAGAGAACCTTGCCGCTCAGACCAATATCAAAATCGTGCAAGCGATTATTGATGAAGTAAACCGTTTATCTGCCAGTCAAAAACCGGAAGAAGGAGAGTCGATAAAAGAGTTAGGCGACGAGCCACAAACCGGCGATGGCGCTGAACGTGAAGAAGCACCAAAGCAGCAAGAAATAGCACAACTTACCGCTGAGCAACTACTGCTCGACCCAAACTTAAATGAAATGTGGCTAAGACAAGTACAGAAAAACCCTGCGCATTTTTTATCGCAAAAGTTTTATATGCAACAAATCGCTATCAATAGACAAATAAAAAATGAAAGTAGCGAAAATGACGTTGAGAAAACCACCACAGGTACTGAAGGAGTTGATGATGAATAAAAAGCTAATCTCCTTATTTATATTTATCGTTCTTTTTTGTCAGTTAACCTCAATACAAAAGGCATCTGCAGCACAAACCATCGACGATTTAATCAAAAAAGATAAATTATCAGTTAGCTTGCAGATCAATCAAAAAGAACAACAAATAGTCGGTCAGGCACTCATACTCACTGTCGAAGTTGCCACGGATAGATGGTTTGCCACCGGTAGCCAAATTCAAGCTTTTACACTACCAAAGAGTGTCATGCAGGCTAATAACATCAATACGATTAATGGCACTAAGCGGATTTCTGGCCAAACATGGGCTACACAAACTCATGAGATTACCTTATACCCAACTGGTTCAGGGATTTACCAAGTGCCATCAATCAAGGTAGATATATCGGTCAATACTGAAAATGATGGCATAATAACGGGCGTAGCCAGTACCCAGGAAAGTAGTTTTACCATTGATTTACCTTCAGCACTTTCAGGTATTGAAAATTTCATTGTCTCCCCCGAGGTAACGCTCGAAATTGAGGGTCAATTTGATGAAGAAAAAGACTATGCCGTCGGTGAAGCTATCACGCAAACTATTACCATTACCGCGATCGACACACCGGCCATGATGATTATGCCCATTAACCGAGTTGCCGGTAAATTTACTGAAGGTAGTTTACCTGAAGGCAATGTTCCTGAAGTTCATTCTCCTGAGGGTAAGCCCAATTTAGCGGGCATATCAGGCTTGAGTATTTATCACAAACCCGCACAAATCTTTGATAAATCAAATAGGGGCTCGTTAATAGGCACGCGCGTAGAGTCCTTTACCTACATTTTTGAAAAACCGGGCCGTTATAAAATCGATGAACAAGTGATTTACTGGTGGAATAGCCAATCAAATACCCTTGAGTCTTTATTAATTCCATCCTCCGTTTGGACTGTATCAGGCGGCGGCTTAAGTCAACAAGGTCAACACTACCTTTTCAACAATTACAGCTTAAATATTGAAACAATCATCACTCTATTAATGGTTTTATTACTCGTGATGCTGGGCTATTTTGGCTTTATCAAGCGTCATCAATTATCTAGCTACTATAATAAAGTCACCAAACGAGAGCAGAGAATGCTACGTAATAATTTTGTAAACGCTATCGCGAAGCAAAACTATCTCGGTGCCACGCATTACCTCTATCAATATACCTTACTATCAAATAATCGAACCATCACAGATGACTGCTCACTTACTGTCACATTGAATCAATTAGCGTTCAATGACAGTATTGCTAAAAAAGCAGGGCTGACCTTCTCTGTAAATCAAGCTAAAGCATTAATAAAGAAAATTGATACCAGAGCAGGTAAAAATGAAAAATCAGCTAATTTCATGCCTAATGAGCGCATTAAGCTTAACAATGAATAAAGTAAAGAATATATATTAAGTCAATTAAGGTATTTTTTGACATAAAAAACCCGCATCAGCTTTGACTAATGCGGGTTTTATTATTTAATAGCACGATAAACAGAACAACAAAAGTTGTTCAGCTTAACCTAGCAAATTTAATATAGATTCTATATTAGTCGCTATTTCCGGCTTCTACTCGGCTCTTCAGTTTCTGTCCTGGTCTAAAGGTAACAACCTTACGGGCAGAAATTGGAATATCTTCACCAGTTTTAGGATTACGGCCAGGACGTTCGCTTTTTTGACGCAGGTCGAAATTACCAAAACCTGAAAGTTTAACTTGATCGCCACTTTCTAAGGTCTCGCGAATCTCTTCAAAAAAGATTTCAACCATGTCTTTTGCGTCGCGCTTGCTCAGCCCAACTTTTTCAAATAAATGTTCTGCTACTTCTGCTTTGGTAAGCGCCATGGCTTAGTCCCTCAGTGATGCATTTAACTCTGTTTTTAAGGTTTCAACAACTCTATCGATAACATCAGTGATGTCTTTTTCTTCTAGAGTTTTACTGTTATCTTGTAATACTAAGGCGATGGCTAGACTTTTAAAACCGTCATTTATGCCTTGACCTTGGTATACATCGAATAAGTTTAGATCAATTAAATAATTTCCGCCAACCTTTTCAATAAGTTGTAACACTTTTTTTGCATCAACTTCTTCTTTTACTACGATTGCTATGTCGCGGCGATTGGCCGGGAAGCGAGAGATATCACAGGCTTCAGGGATTTTTTGCACTAACACTTCAGACAATAATAGTTCGAAAATTAATGTTCGGCCATTTAAGCCTAATTTCCTTTCTAATTCAGGGTGTAAGGTTCCAACACAACCGACATAAACACCATCTTTAGTAATTTGTGCCGTTTGGCCTGGATGTAAAGCATCGACTTCGGCTTTTGAAAACTCATAACCATTGGCATCACAAGTCAGTGCTAATATTGCTTCAACATCACCTTTAATGTCATAAAAGTCTGTCGCTGCTTTTTCCATGCTCCAATGCTCATCAACACGTTGACCACCGATAACACCAGCCAGCATGTTTTGTTGACGCACACCGTTTTCAGCATTTTCATCAGGCACAAAACGTAAACCTGCTTCAAATAAACGAATTCGACCTTGCTGACGGTTTTGATTATAAACCATCGACTGTAACAAACCCGTCCATAAACTTAAGCGCATTACCGACATTTCAGAAGAAATGGGGTGCGGAAGGGTCATCACTGCTTTATCTGGATGCAATAAGCTTTGTACTTTCGGGTCAACAAAACTATAGGTAATCGCTTCTTGATAGTCACGATTTACTAAAACTTGTTTTAAGTTTATCAAAGAAAGCTTAGCTTCTTTTTTCTCACACATTTTCAAGGCGGCTTTTGGCGCAATATTTGGAATATTGTTATAACCAAAAATACGGGCAACTTCTTCAATTAAATCGACTTCGATTTTAATATCAAAACGGTAAGCTGGCACAATAACCTGCCAAACTTTCGCTACGTCTTCACCTGTACTAGTCACGGTAAAACCAAGACGAGTAAGAATTTCACTTACTTGTTCATCGCCAATGTGATGACCAATACGGCTATCTAACATTTTACGTCGTAAGCTTACTTCTTTTGTTTGTGGGATATCAGCATCAGATTTAGCTTCAACAACTGGGCCTGCTTGACCACCAACAATAGTTAAAAGAAGTTCAGTTGCACGCTCAATGGCGTCAAACTGTAACGTTGGGTCGATACCACGTTCATAACGGTGTGATGAATCGGTATGCAAACCGTACTGGCGAGCTTTACCTAAGATAGCTAGCGGTGCAAAAAAAGCACTTTCTAAAAAGATATCTGTGGTGTTACGAGTAACCCCTGACTCAAGACCGCCAAAGATACCGGCCATAGCTAATGCTTTTTTCTCATCAGCAATAACCAAAGTGCCTTCTTTTAGGGTTACTTCCTTTTCATCTAATAAAGTTAACTTTTCTTCTTTATTAGCGAAACGTACGGTAATTTTTGCGTTAACGCCGCCGTCTAGTTTAGCTAAATCAAAAGCATGCATTGGATGACCCAATTCAAGCAATATATAGTTGGTGACATCAACAACAGGGTCGATTGACCGAGTACCACAACGGCGAAGTTTTTCCACCATCCAAAGTGGCGTAGTTGCACTTGGATTAATGCCTTTAATCACACGACCTAAGTAACGAGGACATGCTTCATTCGCTTCAATATTGATAGTAAGCACATCATCAATCGTTGGCGCTATCGCAGTAATGGTCGGTTCGGTAACGGCTAAAGAATTCAACACGCCTACTTCACGAGCTAAACCTTTGATACCTAGACAATCACCACGGTTAGCGGTTAAATCAACATCAATGGTAACGTCATTTAAATCGAGATATTCACGAACACATTTGCCTACCGGTGCATCGTTGGCTAATTCCATAATGCCAGCAGAGTCATCGGCTAAACCAATTTCAGACTCACTACACAACATACCAAAAGAGGCAATACCACGTAATTTTGCTTTTTTAATTTTAAAATCGCCGGGTAATACTGCACCGACAGTTGCTACTGCAACTTTTAGGCCCTTGCGACAGTTTTTTGCGCCACAAACGATATCAACCAACTCGCCTTTTTCTACGGTAGCAGAGCTATAATCGCCTAAACTAATTTTTGTTATTTGTAACTTATCCGCATCTGGGTGCGGGCCACATTCAACCACTTCACCAATAACAACACCACTAAACTCGCCAGCTACTGGGTCAACACTGTCAACCTCTAGACCGGCCATAGTAATTTGATGTGCTAATTCATCAGAAGAAAGTGCAGGATTAACCCACTCACGTAACCAAGATTCACTAAATTTCATTATGAGTTTTCCTACTTGAACTGTTTTAAGAAGCGAAGATCGTTTTCAAAGAATGCACGTAAATCATTTACGCCATAGCGAAGCATAGTTAAGCGTTCAACGCCCATACCAAAAGCAAAACCGGTATAAACTTCTGGGTCAATACCGACACTACGTAAAACATTTGGATGCACCATGCCACAACCTAATACTTCTAACCATTTACCATTTTTACCCATGATATCTACTTCAGCCGAAGGTTCAGTAAATGGGAAATATGAAGGGCGGAAACGAATTTCTACCTCTTCTTCAAAGAAATGATGCAAGAAGTCATGCAAAATACCTTTAAGGTGAGTAAAGCTAACGTCCTTATCGACCATCAAACCTTCAACTTGGTGAAACATTGGCGTATGCGTTTGATCATAATCATTGCGGTACACTTTACCTGGAGAGATAATACGTAGTGGCGGTTTTTCAACTTCCATAGTACGAATTTGCACACCAGAGGTTTGCGTACGTAATACTAATTTCGGATTGAAATAGAAAGTATCGTGATCTTGACGTGCTGGATGATGCTCTGGAATATTTAAGGCATCGAAGTTGTGATAATCATCTTCAACTTCTGGACCGACTTTAACTTCAAAGCCTAAATCACCAAAAAAACTTTCAATGCGGGCAATAGTGCGAGTTACCGGATGCAAACCACCAATTTTAGTGCCGCGGCCTGGTAAAGTAACGTCTATAGACTCTGCCGCTAACTTTTCTTTAATCTCTTGGGCACGTAATAATTCACCACGATCGTTCAGTAATTTTTGTACTGCTTGTTTCGCAATATTAATTACTTGTCCCATTTTAGGTTTTTCTTCTTTCGGTAATTTACTCAAACCTTTCATCTGTTCAGTGAATAAACCTTTTTTCCCTAAAAAGTTAACACGCACTTGATCAAGTGCTGTTGGGTCTGATGCTGCAGCAATAGCAATTTCAGCCTGCGCTACAATGCTATCTATAGTGGTGGTGTCTAAGCTCATGATTTCCTCTAAAACGGGGTAAATAAACGACTTTAATTAGCGTTAGCTATCGAAATAAGTTCAGCGTAATGCGTCGTTTATGAATAGACTAAGTCAAATAATAAAAATGGGAATGATTTTACACGAAAAATAAGCTTTAGGTAGCAGTAATAGTGGCTTTTTAATGAAATTGTTTATATAAGGTTTTTTTCTGCTCTATTGGCGAAATAAATCATTAAAATTCAGGATTCTGAGACTAAATTAGTCCTAAATGGCTAGGATTTATCAAGCTGCCTATTGAGGCTTAGTTTTATTAGCTCTTTTGTCCGCTTCTCGTTGCATTAATACAAAAGTTAAATACATTTTTGTCGGTAATGAAAAAATCATACCAAAGGCGAAACACATAGCGCTAATGATAATACCGGTGATACCCAGTGATGCCATATAGTCACTGAACAAATGTAAATAAATCCCTAGCAGTAATAGGCAAAGCCCAATACCGATAGAGATTTTTAGTAATAACATTAAGTGCCGATCAGACAAAGTGATTATCTTTTAGTCAACAGTGATCAAAAATTAGCTGACAAGTATTTAAAAAACAAACATCATGCCAATACCCGTGGCATTTTCTGCTACGGTGCTTCCTTGAGCAACCAGGGTTGAGTCATCTATCTTGCTTTCAATATAAACATAGAAGTCATCATCCCAATGATATTTAGCGCTTAAAATAAAATATTTTAAGTGATAATTACTTGCTGAAGCGACTAAGGTAGTTGAATTATCTTTTAGCGAGTTATAACCGAGGATCAAAGAAATATCATTATCAAAACGATAAGCACTAAAGAGCTCGATACCGCGTGCTTCTTTCATCACTTTACCGGAATCATTTATTTCATGATTACTCATATCGGTAACAACGAGTGCCGCATGTAAGCCTAAACTACCGTATGGACGATACGTTATATGGGCGGTAATAATTTCATCGTCTATTTTAGGCGATTGGATAGCATCTTTTGCATCATCAATATCTACAACTAAGCTAATTTTAGCTTTGTTATAAGCGATACCTAGGCCAATATCATAAGGTGCTTGATAGATAAAAGACATTCCAAATGAATCATTAAATTTAACACCAAAATTTGCTTTTTTATCTGGGTTTTCTGGTGCTATATCGGTGTGAATGAGATCATCAGATACCAAGTATTGCGCGCCAAAACTAAAGTTTTGGTAATTAACCTTATACTGTAACGCTTGCTCTGCTCGACCGGTTCCTGAAAAACCACCATCGGTACCGTAGTTATAAGTCCCTTGAGCCTCAGCGCCAAACACTTCAAAATAATCAGTAACACCGGCAACATCATAACTTACGCCCCACTGCTTACCCATGGTAAAGCGGCCGTAAGTTTCATGGGTCACGCCAACATAACCTAACCTCAACCAAGTGGTATCTTCCGATGGTCCGGTACTGGTTAAGTTGTTATTACCAATATAAAGTTGGTCGCCCGTTTTAGATATTTGTATGCCCCACTCTAATAACGCGAGTGCTTGCCAATCATCTTTCATTTGATGTTTTACATCGAATGTATAACGAGAAAAGCCATCATTTATTTCCGCGGTGTCACCACTCTTTAGATAATAAACGGACAAGTTGCCGTTAAAATCAAAGCTGGTTGCGTCTTTATTATAAATTTCGACGCCTTGTACTACGGGTAAGTAACAGCTTAATAACCCCGCGGTGCTAATTGATAGCAATTTTTTCATCGTGATTTCCCTTCATGCGTAGTTTTATTTATTCAATGGGCTAATTTCATTAGCTCATTTTAGTTGTTTTTGTTTTTTTAGTTACTCAGTTCTTTATTGCATATAACATAGCTACATGATTTTATTATCTTTAGCTTAGCCTAGAAAATGATTAGCGCAACGATACTAGTTTAACGACTCCAATAGCGCTGCTACTGGGTGTCTAGCTTTTAAATCGCTAAAACGTTTGACTTGCGAGCGACAAGAAAAACCGGTCACTAATATTTGTTCACTTGCTAAAGCGGCTACTTTAGGCTGCCAACTTAACTCAAACAAACCTTTAGAGTTAGCTAAGTTCACTTTTTCATGACCATAGGTGCCTGCCATGCCACAGCAACCGACACTGACCTTTTCTAAGGCTAAGCCAAAGTGTTCGAATATGGTTTGCCATTCATTTTCACTGTTGACCAACGCCGTTTTCTCAGTGCAATGGGAAAAAAGTTTGAAGGGTTTACCTTTTGAGAGCTCTGCTGCAACAGCCTTTACTTTAAAAGCGTTACCCTGCTCAGCGTCTGCTTTAATAAAGCTTAATAACCATTCATGAGCAAGCAATACCGAAAAGTCGCCACGTTTTTCCAGTAGGGTTTTAGCGTATTCATCACGATAACATAACACCATAGACGCATCCATGCCCAGCATAGGCATATCAAGCTTGCTAAGTTGATTTAAAAACTCACTGCTTGATTTAGCCGTTTTAGCAAACCTCGCTAAAAAACCTTTAACATGTTGCGCTTTACCATTGGGCTTAAAGGGCAATAAAATAGGCTCTAAACCGAGTTTTTTAATCAGCTCCATCATGCTTTGTACGGTATTGGCGTCATAAAATGAGGTAAATGGGTCTTGTACTATCAGCACATACCCCTTACGTTGCTCAACAGTTAACGCCTGTAATTTACTTAAATCAAAACCTGAAAAACCCGCTTTATGCACTTGATTTTTCAAAGTGGGTACCGACAACAAGGGTGTATTGACATAACCGATGGTTTTGGCTGAAAGCTTGTCATAGAGCTTAGTATTAAGTACCGCATTAACAATTTTTGGTGCTTTCGCCATTAGCGGCGCAAGTATTTCCACGTTAGCAACCAAGTGGTCTTTTAATGGTCTGGCGTAACGTGAATAATATATATTGATAAAACGCGACCTAAAGTCAGGTACATCAACTTTTACCGGACATTGACTGGCACAGGCTTTACAGGCTAAACAGCCTTGCATCGCGTCCATTACTTCATGGGAAAAATCGCCATTACCATTGTCATCTTGCTGTGGTTTGCTAATAAAATTAAGTCGTAATTTTTCAGCGGCGTTGCTGAGGATTTCTTTTATTGACCAAATACTTTTAGAGGAATTAATCTTACCTTCTAGAGCAAGGATATCTACACCCTGTTTTTCTAATAAGCGTAGCCATTCACGCATTAAACCCGCACGCCCCTTAGGAGAGTGGCGTCTGTCGCCAGTAATTTTACTCGACGGACACATTGTGCTATCAGCATCGTAGTTAAAACATAAACCATTGCCGTTACAGTCCATGGCAGCGGTAAACGACTCTTTCACCGTGATCGGTATTTGTCTATCATAGAAACCACGTTTGGTATCATCAACACTTACCAATTGCTCATCTGATTCAAATGGCGTACAAATTTTACCGGGATTCATTTTATTAAGCGGATCAAAAACGGCTTTAATTTTTCTTAGCTCGTTAAATAATTGTTCACCGAAAAAAGCTGGACTATATTCAGAACGATAACCTTTACCATGTTCGCCCCACATCAAACCACCGTATTTGGCGGTGAGTTTGACCACCTCATCAGATAAGATGCGCAATAATTTTTCTTGCTCAGGATCACACATATCAAGTGCCGGACGTACATGTAATACCCCAGCATCAACATGGCCAAACATACCATAATTTAATTGATAACCATCAAGTAACGCGCGAAATTCAACAATATAATCGGCAAGGTTTTCTGGTGGCACCGCGGTATCTTCGGCAAACGCTAAGGGTTTCTGGCTGCCTGCGGTTTTCCCCAACAAGCCAACCGCTTTTTTACGCATAGCATAAATTTTATTAATACTGCCAAGATCAGAAGTCACTTGATAACCAATGACGCCACAACTTCCTAATACAGAGCTGTCAGCCCCTTCACCTTTAGAAATCAAGTCCTCAAGTACCGAGGTAAGCTCGCTAACCTGATCGGCTAAATCGGCAATGCTATCACCGTTATATTCAACAATGTTAATGCCATCCATGACTTTTCCTGGCACATCAGTAATTAAATCACTGACGCTATGCCAAACAATATCTTGTTTGGCTAAGTTCAATACCCGTGAATCAATGGTTTCTACTGAGGTAGCCTTTGCTGCAACTAAAGCAGGTGAGTGACGCAGCGCAGAGTCAAAACTATCGTATTTGATATTAATGACTGTTTTAGCAACACGGATAGCATTAATATTTAATTTGGCTTCACAAACAAAAGCCAATGAGCCTTCAGAGCCGGTGATCAAACGTGATAAATCAACGCCAATGATATCGCCATTTTCGTTTGCCGTTAACACATTCTCTAAATCATAACCGGTTAAAAATCGATTTAAGCGGGGAAACTTCTTTAAAACCAAAGCGCGATTGTTAATACAAGAATCAAGCACTTGTGCCATGATCCGGCCATAAGTATTTTCCTGCTTAGCCAAGTCCTGTGCTTGCGCTAAAGCCATCGGCTCAGTATCAAATACCTCGCCATTAGCCAATACCGACTCAAGTGCTAAGACATGGTTAGATGTTTTGCCATAAACTAATGAACCTTGTCCTGACGCATCAGTGCTGATCATACCGCCAACAGTGGCGCGATTTGAGGTCGATAAATCAGGGGCAAAAAAGAAACCGTGCGGTCGTAAATAATCATTTAGCTGGTCTTTAATCACACCCGCTTCAACACGTACCCATTTTTCCGCGACATTGATCTCTAATATATTATTCATGTATTTAGATAAATCAACCACCACACCCGGCGTTAAACTTTGTCCGTTAGTACCCGTACCACCGCCACGTGCGCTAAATTTAATACTCTGGTATTGTTCATCACTCGCCGTTTTGGCTAAGAGAACAATATCGGCTTTAGTACGCGGGTGAATGACTAATTGCGGTAGCTGCTGATAAATACTGTTATCGGTAGCTACAGCTAATCTAGCGCTATAACTGGCATTAATATCACCAGTAAAGTTTTTGTTTTTTAACGAAAAAATAAAATCGTCATATAAAGGAGGAAGGTGATTTTGATGACTAATATGAGGAAGCATAACGGCTTAACTTATTTATTATTTTAAACAGGACAGTGGCTCGAGTATATCATGGAAGAAATGCATTTTTACGCAAACAATGGTCCTATATTCAATATTATGGCAATTAACTGAATACTTTTGGTATACCTTATGCGAAGGCTTTAATTAAATAGCTTAGTTCAAAGCGTTTAGTTTAAGAGATTAGTTTAAGCGTTTGTTTAAAGAACCTTGATGTCCTTTGCATGGCGAAACGAATGTTAGCCAATTTTAGAGATATAAAAAAGCGGCTTACCCAGTACACCGAGTAAGCCGCTTAGTTGACGCTTATTTAACTAAGCTATTACTACTTTTTAGATTTTAAATGCTCAGCAAGGTATAACCAAGTTGGTAAGACAGTATCAGGGTTGAGTGAAACACTATCAATGCCCTGCTCTACTAACCAAGCAGCAAAGTCTTCATGATCTGAAGGTCCTTGACCACAAATACCGACATATTTACCGCGCTTTTTACAGGCTTTAATTGCCATAGACAATAACATTTTTATTGCTGGATCACGCTCATCAAATAAATGTGCGATTAAACCTGAGTCTCTATCAAGACCAAGAGTTAACTGAGTTAAATCATTTGAACCGATAGAAAATCCATCAAAATAATCAAGGAATTGATCCGCTAACAAAGCATTGGATGGTAATTCACACATCATAATAATACGTAAACCATTTTCGCCACGTTTTAAGCCATGTTCAGCTAAAATATCAATAACGGCTGCCGCTTCTTCTACAGTACGCACAAACGGAATCATTACTTCAACATTGGTTAAATCCATGTCGTTACGCACACGTTTTATTGCTTCACATTCAAGGGCAAAACAATCTCTAAAATCTTTAGAGATATAACGCGCTGCGCCACGATAGCCAATCATAGGATTTTCTTCGTGCGGCTCATACGCTGCACCGCCAACAAGGTTGGCATATTCGTTTGATTTGAAATCAGACATGCGCACAATCACTTTTTCAGGTGAGAATGCCGCCGCTAACGTTGAAATACCTTCAGTGAGTTTTGCAATATAAAACTCTATCGGACTATCGTAACCGGCGATAATGTCATTAATTTCATCTTGTAACTCAGCTGGCTGCTTATCGAAATTAAGTAAGGCTTTAGGATGAATACCAATCATTTTATTGATGATAAATTCTAAACGCGCTAAACCTATACCTGCATGGGGTAAACGAGCAAAAGAAAACGCTCGATCAGGGTTGCCGACATTCATCATTATCTTAAGAGGTAATTCTGGCATATCATTAATTTCAGAAGTCTTCACCTGATAATCTAATTCGCCACGATAAATAAAACCAGTATCACCTTCGGCGCACGATACTGTTAATTTATCACCCGTTTTAATCAACTCAGTGGCATTACCACAACCGACAACAGCAGGGATACCCATTTCACGGGCAATAATAGCGGCATGACATGTTCGGCCGCCGCGATTAGTAACAATCGCTGAGGCGCGTTTCATGATAGGTTCCCAATCAGGGTCGGTCATATCAGTAACTAAGACATCACCTGGTAGGATTTTATCCATTTCAGCCAGTGACGATAATACTTTCGCTTCACCACTACCAATTTTATGACCAATAGAGCGCCCTTCACAAACTACTTCTACGTTATCATCAGTTTGTAAGTGAAATTGTTCCATAATATTGGCGTTTTCACGGCTCTTAACCGTTTCTGGACGCGCTTGAACAATATAAAGCTTACCGTCTAAGCCATCTTTAGCCCATTCAATGTCCATGGCACGGCCATAATGTTTTTCAATAATTACCGCTTGTTTAGCCAGTTCTTCAACTTCGCTATCAGTTAATGAAAAACGGTTAGAATCAGCAGCATCAATATCAACAATTTCAACTTGCTTTGAATGTTCTTGGCTGTCCGCATAGACCATTTTAATCGCTTTGCTACCAATATTACGACGTATTACCGCAGGCTTACCTTTAGCAAGTGTTGGTTTGTGAACATAAAACTCATCCGGGTTTACCGCGCCTTGTACTACCATTTCACCTAAACCGAAGCTTGAGGTGATGAAAACAACTTGGTCAAAACCAGACTCGGTATCAATAGAGAACATAACACCCGAAGATGAAATATCACTACGTACCATTTGCTGAATACCAGCAGATAAGGCAACACCACGATGGTCATAACCTTGGTGAACACGGTAGGAAATAGCTCGGTCATTAAAAAGCGAAGCAAATACATGTTTGATGGCAATCATTACCGCATCAAAACCACGTACATTTAAGAAGGTTTCTTGTTGGCCTGCAAAAGAAGCATCTGGCATATCTTCTGCGGTTGCAGAAGAACGAACAGCAAAAGAAGCATCGTCAGAGAAGTCACCGGAAAGTTTTGCATAAGCAGCTTCAATATCTTGCTGCATTTGCGGAAGAAATGGCGTGTCGATAACCCATTGGCGAATAGTTGCACCACATTTGGCTAACGCATTAACATCGTCAACATCTAAGCCATCAAGTAGTTGATAAATTTTTTCATTAATACCGCTTTGCTCTAAAAATTCATTAAAGGCAAATGACGTTGTAGCAAAACCCGTAGGGACTTGCACACCAACATTAGCCAAGTTAGAAATCATTTCACCAAGTGATGCATTTTTACCGCCGACGCGGTCTACATCATTCATGCCTAAATTTTGATACCAAAGAACATTTTCTTGCACGACACTTCTCCAATTAAAAAATAAATTTATTTATTTGTTTATCTATTTAGTTGTAGCTATATACCAATGCTACTAAGTTCACTCAAGTTTCATCATTCTAAATCAAATTTCGTAAGTGCAGTTACTAGGGCGCTGACAATCCCATAGGCCAATAAAAAAGGCCTCTCTCCTGCGTTACTTTTTGATGAAGACGCTACACGGATGGTGTTATAAAAGAATCAGGAGCATGTTCTCCTGAATAGCCATTATCTACAAACAAAGCTTTACTGCTAAGTCCTTTAATCCTTGCTGAGTGGGAAATAACTTAATAGACTTGATATTTATACATTCTACACTGCCAGTGATATAAAATTAAAGACATAATAAAATATAACTTAAAAGTTTTCATACTAACTTTCATAATAAATTTACTACCAATAACTAACTATTCAATTCACTATTCGACTCACTATTAAAAGAAGAAGATTCAATTATGCGTTCAGCTTTTTATATCTCTGATGGTACCGCTATTACTTCAGAAGTTTTTGGCCATGCACTACTATCACTTTTCCCAACCGAATTTGAACACCATACCATCTCCTTTGTCGAAACTATCGAAAAAGCGCAGGAAGCAAAAGCACGAATTAACAAAGCGACCAGCCGCGCCGGCGAGCCAGCTTTAGTGTTCCATACCTTTGTAAATAATGACGTCCGTGAAGTCATTGATAGTTGCGACGCGGTTATGTATAACTTTTTAGAACCTTTCGTGGCGCCACTTGAAAAAGAGTTAGCCATTAAAGCGAAACCTAAAACCCATAGAACGCATAGTATTCATGAGAAAACTTACGATTACCGCATTGAAGCGGTGAACTATGCTTTAGCGAATGATGATGGTTCGAATATCACTAATTATGAACAAGCTGATGTTATTCTTGTTGGTGTATCGCGTTCAGGTAAAACCCCTAGTGCACTGTATTTAGCACTGCAATATGGTATTAAAGCCGCCAATTACCCGTTTACTGACGATGATATGGAAGAGTTGAATATCCCCAGGTTTTTACAGCCGTTTAAAAAGAAACTGTTTGGTTTAACCATAGATGCCCAACGATTAATTGACATCAGAAATGGCCGCATGGCAAATAGTAAATATTCATCCGCCAGGCAGTGTCGAATGGAAGTAAGAGAGGTAGAAAAGCTTTATAAAAATGAGAAGATCCCATTCATTAATACTACTAAGCTTTCGGTTGAAGAAATTACGGCTAAAATACTCACTGAAACAGGCTTACAACGGTACAAATATTAAAATAAATGACCAATAAGCGCCTAATCTCAATTTATAAGGGATTTATTCAGTTTTATTGATTTATTCCTATTTTATTATAAGTAAACGGTTCACATTAGCGGCTAATTTAGCTATGTTAGCGCGCATAAATTAGTTTATGCGTAGCGAATTCTTCGCTTATAAAGTAAGCAGAGCTAAAAACCAATTAACACAAAACAAGTATTATATTTTCATGACTATTAAAACTGATGAACTACGCACCACACTGATTGAAAACTTAACTTCACCGGCACAGCTGGCTGAACAAATTCCCTTAAGTGCTGCCACAGCCGACTTCATTTTGCAAAGTCGCAAAGAAATTGAAGCGATAATTACCGGTAAAGATAAGCGTTTACTGGTAATAATTGGACCTTGCTCTATTCATGACACCGATGCAGCCATTGATTACGCAAAAAAACTGACGGTATTGCGTGACAAGCATAAAAATGAATTACTCATTGTTATGCGCGTTTACTTTGAAAAACCACGTACTACTGTCGGCTGGAAAGGTTTAATTAGTGACCCTGATTTAGACAAATCATTTCACGTAGCCAAAGGCTTAAAATTAGCTCGCCGGTTATTAGTGGAAATTAATGATTTAGGTTTACCTGCGGGTACTGAGTTTTTAGATATGGTTACCGGTCAGTATATTTCTGACTTGATCAGTTGGGGCGCTATTGGCGCGCGTACCACTGAAAGCCAAGTTCACCGTGAATTGGCCTCTGCGCTATCCTGCCCGGTAGGATTTAAGAATGGTACTGATGGCAACGTTAAAATAGCCTTAGATGCGATTCAAGCATCCAGGGTACCGCATGTATTATATTCGCCGGATAAAAGTGGCCAGATGTGTATTTACCAAACCCATGGTAACCCTTTTGCTCACGTAATCTTACGTGGTGGTAAAGTCCCTAACTATCACTCTGCTGATATTAAAAAAACCTGCTTTGAACTTGAAAAAGCTTCGTTAGCGCAAAGTATTATGATTGATTGTAGCCACGGTAATAGTTATAAAAATCACACGAAACAAATTGATGTTGCCCGCGATGTAGCTGAGCAGATAAACCATGGTGAAGAAAGTATTTTTGGCGTGATGATTGAAAGCTTTTTAGTAGCCGGTAATCAAGCGGTACAAACCGACAGACCACTAACGTATGGCCAAAGTATTACCGATGCCTGTGTTGATTTACCTGCCAGTGAAGATATTTTGACAATACTGGCCAATTCAGTGAAACATCGTTTCGCTTAAACACTCACTTAGAAAATACGTATAATACCAATTTCATTAAGTTTGTGATCTTGTTGTGCGAAGGAAAAATAAGCAAAGGTAAGGCACTCGATTGAGTAATAGCTGGCTATTGGGATTGAGAGTAACGCAACCTTGGAGTATTTTAGCCAGCACAAGTGAGCAATAATTTAATGAAGTTGGTATAACTACGCAAATAAAAAACCTTGGTTAAAAACTAAGGTTTTTTTTTGCTGCGGTGACCCTTGCTGAATAAGGTTGACAATAAATGACTCGGACGAATCAATACCACGGTTAAACGGCGGGTTTATATTTTCGCTAATAAACCATCACTCGCCGCTTCAACCAAATCAAGGACATAATCAAAGCCTTTAGCACCACCATAATAGGGATCTGGCACCTGCTCTTCTTCATGACCGCTAGCAAAATCTAACATTAAATGAATTTTATCTTGGCTAGCAAGCGGTGCGACTTTTTTTAACTCTTCAATATTGTCATGATCCATCGCTAAGATAAGGTCAAAATCAGTAAAATCTTGCAGGGTTACTTTCCGCGATTTAATACCTTCAAACGAATAACCACGGGCAATACCGGCTTTTTGTGAGCGATGATCTGGTTTTTCTTTAGCATGTGCCCCTAGCGTACCAGCCGAGTCGATTTTCAGTGCTAAACCTTTTGCTTGCATCTTATGTCTAAACACCGCCTCAGCACTAGGCGAGCGGCAAATATTGCCCATACAGACGAAGAGTATAGATTTAATTCCTTTTACATCAAAAATATTAGACACTTAACTCACCTTTTTCATAAAAACAGACCAAGACTGTCAAATTTTATTTTCAAGGAGTTAAAGGAACGCCTTGAAATACCTTTGGGGAATTCTTGGGGAATATTACATTATAGACTAGCAACTCTAAGGCTAAAGAAAACATATTATTTACCTATAGAACAACTTTAAGTCAAATTATTTAACCTGAGTTTGAAAGTACTCAGCAATAAGTGAAATACATCAGACGATTAGAGAATCTCTTTCAAAAGTATTATTATGCTAAACGCCACCACCTCAATTACTCCCGCTAGCTTATGGTGCTAAAATAGCATGGTGCGAATATAAATGTGAGATAGCAATGACGCCAGCAATTAATGCAGTTAAACAAAACAAAGTGACTTATCATCTTCATGAGTATAGCCATGATGCAACAAGCGAGTCTTATGGGGAAGAAGCAGCAGAGAAACTCAACGTAACAAGCAATCGAGTTTTTAAAACCCTCGTGGTGAGCATTGATAATAAAGCACTGGTAGTAGCTGTCATTCCTGTATCTGCAATGTTAAGTATGAAGTTAGTCGCTAAAGTTTTCGCGGCTAAAAAAGCCACCATGGCCGACAAAACTGCTGTTGAGCGCTCAACCGGTTATGTGCTTGGCGGGGTGAGTCCTCTCGGTCAAAAGAAACCGTTAAAAACAGTTATTGATTCTTCAGCACAACAATTTACAACGATTTTTGTCAGTGCTGGAAAAAGAGGATTAGAGCTTGAGTTAAGCCCACAAGATTTAACGAAACTCACTCAAGCCAAGCTAGCTGACATTTGTCAGTAGCTCTCGTTTACCCCCTAGCCAAGGCAAACACTAACATTTCACTTATCGTACTGTTAAAGCGCATTTAAATAGGACTTGTATGAATGAAGTCGTACGGTAGCTGCACCAATGATATCAATAAAGCCAAAAAATGCGTGCGGTTTTTTCGCCGAAATCCACGCTGAGCCTGTGGCGCCAATTGGAATAGTTTTTCCTTCTGGCTCGACAATTTCAAGTATTACCGTTCGCCCATGGCTACTGGCATTAGCACCGACATGCTGTCTAACACTTTGCGGCCCTTGCAATGGCGAAATTGACGCTTCCCCTGTACCGGCGGTAAAACTATGTACTTTAGCGCGAAATATCTCCCCTGGATAAGCATCAACATAAAACTCGGCAAATTGACCTGGTTTTACATAACGATATGTTTGATCGGCAATGCGCATCTCTAAAAATTTTCGCGAGGTATCATAAATATGCATGTTTCCTATCCGGCTACCATTTGCAATATTCACTACGGATATTTGGCCATTAAAAGGGGCTCGAATTGTTTTTCTTTCTTGTTCAAACTCCACTCTTTTAAAATCAGCATGTAGCGAAGTTAAGTTAGATTGTGCAATTCGTAGTTGGGAATGATAATTTTCGATATCACGATCGGTAAATATATCAGGAGAGATCTCAGCGCGTTTAATATCGCGTAACATCTGCGAAATAGACTCTTCTTGCGTGACAATTGAGGCACGGATATTTTCTAAATCAGCAATCGAATTGGTATCGACCAAAGTATAGATAACATCACCTTTAGTAACGATTTGATTATGCTCAACGTATATTTGGTCAATTTCTTCACCAAATAAAGGCGATAATACCGAGTGTGGTGCTTTAATAGTTGATGAGTAAGTCAAATCAACCGGAGCCCATAAACGCGATAACACCCCTAAAAAGAGTAAAATAAACAAACCCGTTGAGATCATCCAAAAAGCACTTTTCATCGACCATTTGATTGCTCCCGTTGATACTAAAATCCACATCAACAGAATATAAGGAATCATCACTTCTTTCATGACTTGACCTCCGTGATACTGGCACTATTGCCGTCATTTATTCCAAGGTTTGATTGTGTGTCAGCTGTATCTTTTGGCTTTATATTTGAACGGCTATTACGGAGGATATTACTTAATGAGGCACCGAGTTGTTCCCAATTAGTAAAAGCAATTATTATCGCCAAGACCCACCAGGCTTTGTGTAAAAACAGACCACAAAGTGATAATGCAAAGACTAATTGAATGTGAGAGCTCTTTTTCTCTTGCGCTTTATGCACGGCTACTTCATGTAGGCCCCATAATATATAAGCAATAAAAAGAACCAGTGCGATAGTTACTGAAAATAAATAACCACTAAAATATTCTGAATTTAACAGCAACATCAGAGTGTCATTAGGGGGGCTACTGAAGCCACTTATGTCAATATCTTTAGAGTTAATGACACCCATTGGGGCAAATAAATAGGCACCGCCACACATCACCAACATAAAACTGATAAATTTCAATAATATTTTACATATAATCCAAATTACGCGAAAAAACCCTTTTAAAAAATTCATGTTGTTTTCTCTGCCGATGTAGTGTCCATAGGCGGAGTAATCATCAATATTGATAAAGTTATATTAGATCTTTTTATAATAGCCTCTGCGGGTATATTCAATTTTTAAAAGCGCTATGTTAATTAAAAAATACAGAAGTTAGCTGATATCTGTTATAAGTAATGTTATATCACTAGATACTTAACCCTAAAGTTAGAAGTAATGAAGCATTCAGATTACAGTTTAATTCCCACCTTTGTCGCAGTAGTTGAAGAAAAAAACTACACCAAAGCGGCAAAACGTCTAGGGATCAGTCAGTCAGCAGTGAGCCAAGGGGTTACTAGACTTAGAGAGATCTTTAAAGATGCGTTATTTATTCGTGGTAGTCACGGGGTTGAACCGACGCAATTCGCGCTAGATATTTACCCTACTTTGTCAAATTCGGTGGAAAATATCGCTTATATGCTACCTGAATTTAAAAAATTTGAGCCGTTAAGATGTAAAAAAGAGTTTGTTATTTCTACACTCAGTGTCTTTGGCTACTCAATATTACCCGAGTTGTCGGCCTTTATGAGCCGTGAAGCCCCGTTAGCGAGTGTTAAAGTTGAACCGCTGAATAATGAAGATCAAACAAACATGCTTCGTTCTCAGCATTACGATTTGGTTATAGAGGTGTATTCTGCTCTAACACCACAGTTAAATTGCAAAATCATCATGCAAGATACGTTATGTGTTATGTGCCGAAAAGATCATCCAAGGATCACTGGCGATACACTTTCAACGGAAGAATTTTTACATGAACGCCATGTGACCCTCTCACAACTTGATAACAAAGCAGGTTTCTTACAGGGCCGGGGACTTAAAGAGGAACGTTTACTGACTAAACGGGACGTTGCGTGGAAAGCCAGTAGTATCATGGAGATGTTACCTGTCATTGAACGCAATGATTACCTGGCACTGTTGCCGAAAAAATTAGTTGACCAATATATTAATGAGCACAAACTCAAACAACTTGAGGTGAACTTCTTGCAAGAGCCAATAAAGGTCGCCATCTACTGGCATTCATCACGCACCAATGACCCAAGCCATAAATGGTTTAGAGAAATGATATGCAGAGCTGCACAAAAGTACATAGCGAATTAATCAGTCGATAGTGGGTGGAACTTTCAAGGCGATTATTTTAATGTTTTTCAGGTCTAAACGGGACAGGGTTTTCTTATCTTCATTAAATTAAATTTATGAGTCAAAAAAATAGAAAAAAGCCTTTGATCAACAAAGGCTTTTTAGAGTGATTTAAAACCAGTTGCTGTTTAACCCCAAACTCAATTATTGAAGGGAATTTAGGGTTAAAAAAAGCCCTGTATTCAGGGCTTTCAACTATTTTTCAACTCGTTTTATAGCTATTTCTAACTGTATTTTATTAAGACTGTTATCTTTTAAACTCAGACGTTTTACTCCATTGTGGCCACACGTCTGCAGCAGATAATTCAAAGCCAATTTCAAAGAACAACTGCATGTCTTCAACCGCGCCAGTTAAGTCCCATTCTTCGCTGTATTCATCACAAAGACCGTGATAACACTTGGCCAAGATTGGATCTAGTTTAGCTCTTAAATCAGCCGTTGCTTGGTCAGCCGGTACAGCGCCACCTTTTGCGTATAACGCAGGAATACCAACGTTAGCAAAAGCAAAGTGATCAGAGCGGTAATAAATACCTGCAGCAGGTCTAGGGTCACCTGAGATCACACGATTTTGTTTTTTTGCTGCTGTGGTTAAAAAGTTATCAAGCTCTGATTGACCTAAACCATAAACGGCAACATCAGCACTTTTACCATTGACGTTAAGTGCATCCATATTAATGTTGGCAACAGTTTTTGCCGCAGGAATTATAGGGTTAGCCGCATAGAACTTAGAGCCAAGTAAGCCCTGCTCTTCTGCCGTTACCGCTAAGAAAGTAACAGAGCGGTCAAGTCGTTGGGGTAATTTAGCAAAGGCTTCAGCTACTTCAATTAAGGCTGCAGTACCGGTAGCGTTATCACGAGCACCGTTATAAATTTGGTCGCCTTTTTTAGTTAAATCTGTACCTAAGTGATCCCAATGAGCAGAATACAAGATATGCTCATCGGCATTTTTCTGACCCGGTAAAGTCGCGATAAAGTTATATGAGATTGAGTTTTTGATGGTATTTTTAACCGTGATAGAAGCATCTAAGTCACCCATATCAATGTTGAAGCTACCTTGCGCTGCACGCGCTTTCATTTCGGTAAAATCAAGACC
The DNA here is from genome assembly GCF_000378625.1 of Colwellia piezophila ATCC BAA-637. GTDB lineage: Bacteria > Pseudomonadota > Gammaproteobacteria > Enterobacterales > Alteromonadaceae > Colwellia > Colwellia piezophila. The sequence goes on from NZ_KB905164.1 coordinate 72,754, forward strand.
CGCTTTAGCAAAAATTTCCGTAGCAACATCACTGTTAATCCAACCTTCAACTGCAACACGGTCTTTGTTCATATCTTCGCGTTGGAAGCTAAACTGTGGACCTGTCCAAGAGTTTTTCACCACCGACCAACCGTAAGATGCTGGCGCTGTTTCATGAATGATAATTGCACCTTCAGCGCCTTGACGACTCGCTTCTTCGTACTTATAAGTCCAACGACCGTAATAAGTCATAGCATTACCGGTAAATAATTCCGGATCTTGCGTGGCAAAACCTGGGTCATTTACTAAAATAACAACCGTTTTACCCTTAACATCAAGGTCTTTATAATCATTCCAATTATATTCTGGGGCATTAACACCGTAACCAACAAAAACAAGCTCAGAATTTTTAAGTTGCTCTAATTCGCTAATTCGACCGCTGCCCATCACCATGTCAGTACCATGTTGGTAATCTTTACCACCAATAGACAACGTCATGTCAGAAGATGCTTCAATAGACACTAACGGCACTTCTTGTAAGAAGCTATCGCCATTGCCCGGTTTAAAACCTATGGCTTTAAACTGCTCAGTTAAGTAGGCAAGCGTAAGCTCTTCACCCTTACTTGAAGGAGCACGACCACCAAATTCATCCGAAGATAGCACTTTTACATGTTCTATTAATTGCGCGGTATTGATGCTGTCATAACTGGCGCTAAACTCTTTAGCGCTATTTCCTTGAGAAGAATAGGCTTGTGAAAGGTCATCTGACGTTGTTGCCATACAACCTACCAATACGGCGGTGGAAAGTAGTGATAATGCTATTTTTTTTATCATAATAATTATACTTAGACTGTGAAAAAGATGCCGGCAGTATAAATGTTCTTATCATAACTAACCAGCGCCGCACTGTTAAACAAGGTTACTGCAAGTAAGCCTAGTGTCAGGCTCACTTGCCACTCGCTTAAAAATGATTGATGAACTTGCAGATAGATTTTATCTGCCTGCTAGTTTACAGTAGCCAAATTACTGCCAGCCTCAGCTAGCACCCACATTATTTACCATAAAAAACAATAAACATAAAATGAAAGAATCCTTAAGTAACCTCTCTGAAATAGTCGCCAAAGCCAATGATTTATTTTTTGAGCGCAATAAAAACGTCGATACCCTAATGGGCATTATGGATAAAACATTACGTAAGCAAGGTATGAGTGCTGATGCGATAACCATTGACTGTATTTCCATGAATAAGAAAATAGTGTTGGTACTGCATGACAGTAAACCTGAGCTGGTCGACATTGCCTTCGGTGATAAAGCTGGCGTCATTCATTCTTCAACTGAGCTGGTATTAAAAGAACTTAGCATTAATCAAATAGTTGAGATGATGGAAGAAAATTTCATTGGTTAATTTATTTTAATTTTTTTTTAATTGATTTGTTGCAACTAGACACTTTAAGCCACTATTTTAGTAAACTAGTTCATATAACTTACCTGCCCGTTAAACACGTAAGTCGTCTGTCATTTTTGGCCCTCTGACAAGGGCGTATTAGGAATAATCGTTATGGAACCCATTCTCGGCTTTTTAGTGTTATTTTACTTAGTTGCTTTTGCCTATGACAAAACCATTGATAGTGAGATTAAAGCCAATCAAACATTGGCCTCTACCCTAACCGAATGTAAATTCTTTCATTCTTTTCAATCACGACCTAAAGCACTTTCTTATGTACTTAGTTTTAAGTTTTTAGGACTTTCAACACGGTTAAACATTGTCGGTTCGGTGTTTTCATTGATGATGTATTTCGGTTTAGCCGCTGGCATATATCTTTTGGCTAGATAGCCGTTTTAATTCATTGAACAGGCATAGCTCAGTTAGATGAGAGCTTAGTAATATTTAGCCCGAAACGCAAATATAAGGGGGACACAAGGTAGTGTGCCTCTTTACTATGCACAACTCTGCACAATTCTGCACATTTTTCGCTAGGGCGTACCCGGCCTTAGTTCATACCTTAGTTCATACCTTAGTTCACGCCGTAGTTATTACCTTCATTTAAAAGCTCTTGGGGTAATTAAGTTATCAATAATCCGCTATTTTTGTTTGCTGTCTTCGGGTAGAATCCACACTATAAAATTATTTATTAGGCTTTACAGAACTGGCAAAACTCAAATAAGTAATGCCAAAGCAGTAACGTTTAATTAACAACACCTTCTTATTTCTTTTCAAACATGACACAAATATAATGACTGATAAAACGATAGTAACGCACAACGGTAATTTTCATGCAGATGATGTTTTCAGTATCGCTGCACTTAAAAGCATCTTTCCTACTTTTAACCTCATACGCACCCGTGATTTAGATATTATCGCTAAAGCCGATATTGTGCTTGATGTTGGTGGTGTATACGATGCCGATACCGGTCGTTTTGATCATCATCAACGCGGTGGTGCGGGTAAACGTGACAATGGTATTCCCTTCTCCTCTTTTGGTTTAATTTGGCAAAAATATGGTGTAGAAATATGCCAAGGTAACCAGGAACTAGCTAACTCGATTGATGCAGACTTGGTATCAACCATTGATGCCATCGATTGTGGTCATGTTGAAGGTGTTGTTCAAGGTATTAGCCTTAGCCAAACCATTTCTATGTTTAACCCAACATGGCAAGAAGATAGTCACTTTGATACCTGCTTTGATGAAGCGGTTGAATTCGCCTCGCGGTTATTAACACGTTTCATTGCCTCTGCTAACGGTGGCATTAGTGCAAAAGCTATTGTCGCCAAAGCGATTGAAAATGCTGCAGATCCCCGAGTGATTGTCTTAGAAAAATATACTCCGTGGAAAAGAACAGTTCATGCCTTATCGACCGAAGCTTTATATATGGTGTACCCCTCTGGATCTGGCCCATGGCGCATTCAAACAGTACCCGTTGAACCAGGCTCATTTGAAGACAGAAAGCCCCTGCCAGCGCCTTGGGCTGGCTTATCCGATAAAGCACTTAAAGAAGTGACTGGCATTGATGATGCAATGTTTTGTCATAATGGTTTATTTATTGCTGGTGCAGAATCATTTGAAAGCACGATGAAAATGGCAGCCATGGCATTAAAAGCTTAATAAAAGGCGCTAAAATTACTATGCAAACTAACCTAGGTTTTTTGTTAGGCTAGACTCGACAAAATCCCAGTTATTTGGTTGGTTAAGTTTCAGCTTGCCTCACAAGTAGTGGAGATCTTCTATAGTTAGCTTTTACAAAATAATACCCGTTTCATTAAGTTTGTGATCTTGTTGTGCATAGGAAAAATAATTCAGGGCAAGACGCTCGATTAAGCAATACTCCCTATTGGGATTGAGAGCAACGCTGACATGGCTTATTTTAACCAGCACAAGTGAGCAATGATTTAATGAAATTGGTATAATATAGGAGGAAAAACAATGAGCTTAGCAGATATAGTACAGCGTGGTTGGGATGCCGTTGGCGCTCAAGATTTCGATGCCTTAGTGACTGACTACAAAGAAGAGATGACCTTCATCATGCCCGGACAAAGTGACATTTTAGTCGGGCGGCAGGAGTTTCGTTCCGCCTTAAATGGTCTTGGGACAATTCTTCCTCCAGGTTTCGAAATTACAGAACTTCGGCAGCTTGAAGGAAAAAATGAAGTCGTCTCTATTATTGAATGGAAATCAGACAAGATTGTAGCTTCACAGTTATCAGTTTTGTTTAAGTTCGAAGACAGTAAAATCTATGAAGAACGTTGGTTCATAGACACTGAACAATGGAAAACTGCCTTCTAATTTGGTTGATGTTGCCGATAAAAAGTAGACACTATTTATCGGCAACATCCGTATCAGCAAGCAAACTTGCACTTGCTGCAATAGCTAACTCATCAGATTAATCACTTTATTTTTCTTATTTACTGGTAGCTATATAGGCTTACAAGCTAAACAATACATCACTGCGAATAATATATTTAACGCCTTGAGTAATTGGCACTGAGCTATGTATACAGTGCAATGGATGCATACCATGAGGAAAACATAATACGCTACCCGCTGGCGTTCGAACATCGACGTTTACCACAGCATCACCCGCTTTTGCTGGCTTAGTTGGTTCGTTAGCGTTAACTAAGAAGCGCGTAGCTCCGCCTTGAAAGTCTTCACTGAGAAAGATTAACAAGGTCATTTGACTATATCGGTCAGGAAAAGCATTTGCAATAAGCTCATTATCTATGATGCGGCTACCCGGCCAAGCCCCATCAGAATGCGGTTTAAAAAAATCATCTTGGCCATAACGATAAAATCGAAAACGGGCGTTAATGCCGACCGCTTTGTCGCCACCAAAAATTCCCTGTCTATCATCCATTAAGTGCGCAATACGCTGCCAAATAGTGCCATCAGTTTCTTCATCGACGATCCACGTTAAACTGTCGTTATGACGGACACTTCGCGGTAAAGAGACGGGCGCATCGGGCAAGAAGCCAAGTTGCTCACTGATACCTATAAGACTGTCACATTCGGCTTTAGACAAGACGTTAAACAGTTGAAATGCTCCCGGAACGTCCGCTAATTCATGACGCTCAACTTGACCACTATGGTGATTATTACTCAATTTTGCCGGGTTATTCTCGGTGTTACCCCAGGCTGGTAATGATGGGTTTTCAGCGCCCTGTTCTAACGCTACCACAAAAAAATTCGCCTTGGTGTCTTTATCTAGCTTCATACTTATCTCTTTTAGTTATCTCTTTTAGTTATCTCTTTTAGTTATCTCTTTTAATAATCTCTTATCATTATTTCTTTTGCTCAACAGACTTCATCTAGACAGTCCATTTACATTGTTTATCAGCCTTATTTGCTGATAATACGTACCTGAGTAAATTGTCGATGACCAGCCGCAGTGCCGTGATAGCCAAAGCCACTTTGCTTAGCTCCTACCCATGGCCCTGCCCCACCTGCACCTTGGTTAACGCCCACCATGCCGGCTTCCATTTGTTCGGCAACGGCTGCAGCACCTGCACCACCAAATACCGAGGCACCTAAGCCATAAGGGCTAGCATTGGCCCGCTCAACCGCTTCACTAATATGATTAAAACGGCTAATAGCAACGATAGGACCAAAGGTTTCATCATGCTCTAAGCGCATATCACCCGTGATATCGGCAACGACTGTAGGTTGAATAAAAGGCGGCTCATAGTGTGCTTTACCTAGCAGAAATCTAGCACCCTTTTCCTGGGCATCTTTAAGCTGTTCAACAACACTTTGATGCTGTTTGTGATTAACAATGGGGCCAATATTGACATTTTTTTGATCCCAGGGGCCTACTTGGTAACGACTAGCAAGTGCGACTACCTTTTGTTCAAATTCATCGGCAATACGTTCATCAACATAGACTCGCTCCGTGGAAGTGCACATTTGCCCAGCATTTTCAAAGGAGCTTGCTACGGCAAACTGCACCGCTTTATCAATATCAGCACTGGCCATCACAATCATAGGATCATTGCCACCTAGCTCCATAACCAAACGTTTAAGCGATGATGCGGCGCTGGCCATTATGTGTTTTCCCGCCGCTAACGAGCCGGTAAATGCCACCATATTGATATCGGCTTTGACCAGTGACTTTCCCGTTTCGGCGTCGCCATGAGCAATTTGTAAGACCCCTGCAGGCAATATTTCATTAAGAGTATTGACAAAAAGTTCCGCCACTAAGGGTGTTTCTTCAGACGGTTTTAATACCACGCTATTACCTGCCATTAATGCCGGCAGCAACAAATTATTTGCCATGGCCAGAGGATAATTCCAAGGAGAAATAACGGCTACTACGCCTAAGGGACGATATTGCAGTTCAATGCCATGGCCCAGAGACTCGGGGGTAAAAGCCTGGACAATTTCTTGGCAAAAATAATCAGTATTTTGTATGGTACCAGCCACTTCATAACCGGCTCTGCGATAGTCCTTACCCATTTCTTTACTAATCAACAGTGTCAGTGGCTCTTGTACTTTCACAAGCTGTTGATATGCCAATATCACTTTCTGGTGACGCTCGTTAAGGGACAACGCAGCCCAAGACTTTTGTGCGTTCTTCGCTCGTTGAACAACGGCGGGCATTTTTTCAGCGGTTGTTATTGGCACTTCACCCAGTGCTTCTTGATTAATTGGATCGTAAGAGACGAGCATGGACATCGATTTTTTCCTTAAAGCTGCATTAGCTTTCGTTAATGCATAACAAGTTATCATTGGTTCTTGTGCTACATTATGATAGCGTGGAGAATTAAAGCAACCAGTATACTTTTAGTAACCACGTTAACTTGATTGAAATAAACATGAAGAACACTTTAAAAACAAAGAGTAAAGATAAAAAAATAAATATAAATAGCTGCGAAGAGCCTTGTTTAATTGAGCGGGGAATGCGAATTTTAGGAGGCAAGTGGAAGGCTTCAATTCTATGGCACGTGAAAGATGGGCCGGTGCGTTTTAATGAGCTGTCGCGCATGCTTGGTGGTGCCAGTAAAAAAATGGTCGACCAACGCCTTAAAGAATTAGAGAGCCAAGGACTGGTTAACAGAGAAGTGATTTGTACTCGACCCATTGCGGTCACTTATGAAATCACCGCTTTTGGACGAACTGCACTCGATATATTAGAGAAACTTAAAGATTGGACCGAAGAGAATAATATCTAAAACCAGGCGAATTAAATAATGCGGGTTTTCGTGAGCCTTTAAATAGCGATAAAAATCAACTGGATTTTTGTTTATTCTTCGCTATTATAGCCAGATAAATTCAGCCTATATGCAGGCATTCCCTGTTGTGGAGTATTCCTAAATGAAAAGTATTGATCTCTTTGTAAATAACTGGGGCAGTAAACATACTATGAGCCCAATAGATAACCAAGATATTGTCGAACTTGAAACAAAACTAAATACCGATTTACCTGAATCCTATAAATATTTAATTACTACCTATGGTCTGGTGCATACCCCTAACGTATTAACTCGAATCTGCGATCTGGGTGTCGATATCTCTGAAGTTCAAGACTTTTTAAGTCTCGAAGATGTTTTTTCATTGTCAAAACTCTATGAAATGGGTGGTATGCCCAAGGGCCATATTTTATTTGCCTCTGATTGTAAGGGCAATATGTTTTGTTTCAAGCTTAGCGATTGTGAAAATAAACAAAAAGATGTTCCCGTATGGTTTTATAATCATGGCTTATGCACCATTGAAAAAGCCGCCGATTCTTTTAGCGAATGGCTCGAGCAATTCAATGCCCTAGAAAACAACTAACCACTGCATATTTAAGGAAAGATTGTGCAAAAATTTATCCTATTATTTAGAGGGGTTAATGTTGGTGGTAAAAACTTATTACCGATGAAAGCGTTTGTGTCTCTGCTTGAAGATAATGCCTACCAAGCTGTATCTTCATATATTCAAACTGGCAATATCATGTTAACAAGTGAAAGTAACCCTAGTGAGCATGTTAATGCCCTTGTTGCTGAGAATTATGGTTTCTCTGCTGAAATATTTACTTTAAACGAAACTGAATTTAGCTTTGCTAAAGCGAATAACCCCTACTCTGAATTTGAAGGCAAGTTTGTCCATTTTTATTTTTGCCAGAATGCCATCAGCTTAAATCAAGAAAAATTAATTAAATTTATTGCTGACTCTGAAGAATTCCATGTAGAAGGTAATGTTTTTTATTTACATGCACCTAATGGTATTGGTCGTTCTAAGCTAGTAGCCAATATCGAAACTTGTTTAGGTCAAGCGGCAACAGGTCGAAATCTCAATACCATCAATAAAGTTAGTACCCTAATCAGCCCTAATCAGCCCTAATAAGTAACAAAGACTAGGCGCTAGATCCATAAAATGGGCTACTGTCGTATAACTGTCGTAAGATAGCCGTATTAGCACCGTAATACATTCGTAAACTATTCCAATTAAATGATGGAGAATCTAGTTGTCTCCACACAAACCCAAATATGGGTAAACAAAGGTTACTATGAAAGTTAATGCAGAATTAATTCTCGAATTAAGAAAGAAAAAGTCATGGTCTCAAGACGAGTTAGCAATAGCCGCCGGTCTTAACCTCAGGACTATACAACGAATAGAGAAAGAGGCCTCTGCTTCGTTGCAGTCTAAAAAGGCTTTAGCTTCAGCATTAGACATAGATACCTTAGATCTGGAATTTAAGGAATTAATAATCATGAAACAATACGAATATAAAACAGTTGAAATTGAAAACAAAGAAGGCTTTTTAACGGGTATTAAGAAACAAAAACTACCTGACTTAGCCGGTATTTTTAATGAGCAAGGAAAAGAAGGTTGGCTTGTTGTACAAATTCTTACCCCTGATTTAGGCCAAGGTGTTTGGTCCGCCAAAACAGGAAAAATGGTCGCTTTACTGCAAAGAGAAATTTTGCCATAAGCCTTTGTTAATACTAACCTGATCTGAACAAAGGCAAGCCATAGAAGTATAAGGGGGAGGCTTTGTTCAGCGGATTAACTTAATTTTCTACCTTAACCCTTGCCCCTTAATTATTAACGCACGAGACAAAGCTATGAAGTGTTCTGTATATATCGCAACAAGCGCTGATGGTTATATAGCGACGCCTACAGGCGGTGTTGATTGGTTACATACGGCCGGTAAATCTGATGCCGACATGAGTAAAAATCCTGATATGGGCTTTGCGAAGTTCATTAACTCAGTGGATTGCATGATTATGGGCCGTAAGTGTATGGAAGTCATTTCGAGTTTTGATATCCCGACTGAGGAATGGCCCTATGGTGATATTAAGATTTATGCCTTGAGCAATTCACTGACCGAGCCACCGGCTAATTTAGCGGGTAAAGTTGAAATGTACGCCGGTGATATTCAAACCTTAGTAAAGCGACTGTCTGAGCAAGGGTTAAAGCATGCCTATATTGATGGCGGCGCAACTATCACCTCTTTTATTAATTTAAAACTTATTACTGAAATGACCATTACCCGAGCGCCAGTACTGCTTGGCGCCGGCATTGCTTTGTTTGGAAATCTTGACCATAACATTAAACTAGAAAATGCTGAGTCTGTTACCTTCCCTAATGATTTTATTCAAATTAAATACCGTGTGAATTACGCTTAAAGCTAGCGTAATTGGCTGCATCTTTAACTAGGAAACAAGTTATATGAACCAGGCTTTAAAAACACTTATCCCCGTTGGCGCAGTTGCTTTCTTCTGCTTTATTCTTTGGGTTATTTACTTAGCAAATACCGGACAAAACAGTGTCTTTTTTCAATTCGTCGCCAGTATTCCCTACGGCGATAAGTTGGGACACTTTTGTTTATTTGGTCTCTTAACGCTGGCAACAAACCTGGCCTTTAAGTTTAAATCATTGACGATCTTTTCAATTAAACTATATTCAATGAAACTATTTTTAGGCACGATATTGGTGTCTATTTTTGTCATCATTGAAGAGTTCAGTCAGTACTTCATTGCCAATAGAAGCTTTGATTTAATGGATTTATCAGCGGACTTTGTTGGTATTGTATTTTTTACTTTTGTGACCAGTTATTTAAATAAAATCACCTTAAGATCGAAAAGCTCACTACACGACAATATTAAGTAACGACCTTAATTCACAACATAAGCTAACGGAGAAAAACATGCCTCATTGTATAATTGAGCATTCTATAAACATTGATAGTAATACCTTAATCCCTTTAGTTTTTAACGCTAGCCTTGAATCTTCACTATTTGAGCAAGATGGCAGTGACATTAAAGTACGCGTATTGCCTTTCGTACATTATCAAACGGGTATGTTGTCAAGCGCTGCCACGCAAGTAGATTTTATCCACGTCACCTTAAAAATACTTTCAGGGCGTAGTACTGAACAAAAACTTATGCTGTCAAAATTAGTACTGAAAAGTCTAGCAACACTTGCTTTAAAAAGCTGTTCAACCTCGGTTGAAGTGGTTGATATAGATAGGGCGAGTTACTCGAAGATTGTCTCATAAATAAAAGATCTTAAGTTATACCTTAAATAGAAACGGTTAAGTTAAGCAGATTAAATTTAATATAAAAAAACCTCTTAGCTACTGTATCTAAATAAAGTAACTAAGAGGTTTTATGGTTTGACGCTGAAGCAGTAATTTTCACCAATATTATTGGTTAGCTATAACCCCAACAAAGTGGCCGTAATAGAGTTTCCTACCCACTAAACGCTCTATTTCTGCTGAACTTGGGTAGCTTGACCACCTACTCTTACTTGCCTGTACCGCTTCTGCATTTGCCCAAGTGAGGTGCCAACAAACTTCTTGTAGACCCTCTGCTGAACTATCTGCTGAGCTATCTTTTAAGTTATCTTTTGCAAGTGCTGTTTTCACTAATATCTCATGAGCAATAATATTTTTATTCTCTGCATTTATCTCAGAAAATAAGACTTCACTTACCGCGAGCACACGCTTAAGGTTAGATTTTTCAACTTCAAAGACGGCAATTTCAATACAGGTTGGCATATTAATCATCCGTACGATAACTGGCCAAGTCAGTCGTTAAGGTCACGCCTTGTAACTTTAACTGGTTTACCCGTTGTAAGTAGGCTGCACCTTTTAACATATGTAGAGCGACATCAACTGCACCACGACGAGTATAATCTTCTAAATAAGTGCCTTTTACCCAGCTATTAAAAGCACCTAAACTTGGACCGGCCCAAATTTGATAATCCATTTCACGGCCTTTTTCGCCGGTATTAGACCAACGAGAGCTTAAACCTAAATACCAACGAAAAATAAGCGCCATTTTACGTTTAGGACTAGATTGTGCACGCGCTAACATATCTGGATCACGCTCTTGAAAAAATGATTCCGTGCCAGCCCAAACTTCATCAAGGTTAGAACGGAAGATTTGTTTCTCAATTTTTAAGCGCTCTGTTGCCGGGATCGCTTCAATCGAATCATAAGTTACATATAACTCGTATAACTTTTTCGCACGCATGGCAAACATTGAACCACGTTTAACCACTTGTAATTTAACGCCCATTTCAAACATATCAGCCGCAGGTGCCATAGTAACGTCGGCCATTTCTACTTTTGATAATAATTCACGGGTATATTCTGACGCGCCAGCTTCAACACAGGCTTGGTTTACTGAGCCAAGCACTATGTAAGCTGCGCCCATGTTAAAGGCCGCCAATGCGGCTTCAGGCGTTCCGATACCACCACCTGCACCAATGCGTAATGCTGGTGAGAAGTTGTATTGCGCTTGCACTTCATCACGCAAGGCAATAATGGTTGGTAATAAGGTTAAGAATGGACGGTTATCAGTATGACCGCCAGAGTCTGCCTCGGCAGTAATATCATCAGCCATAGGCACAAGTTTTGAAAGCTCGGCTTGCTCTGGAGTCACTTTGCCTTGAGCCAATAATTTATCAATTAGCTTTTGTGGTGCCGGCTCCATAAAGCGGCGCCCTACTTCGGTACGTGATACTTTAGCAATGACCTTGTTACCAATATGAACACTGCCATCAGCATTTTTACTTAAACCCGCAAGGCGATACCAAACAATATGCTCGGTCAAACCCAAATATGCTGAGGCTTCAACGGTTGTAACACCAAGCTTTAAAAAACGCTCAACCGCGCCACGCTCTAATGCTTCTTCCGCTGGTGCATGGATAAGGTTGACTGCGTAAGGACCGTTAGGCAGTTCAGCTTGAATACGTCTAATCGCATCTTCAACGGCATCAGGTACTAGACCAGCAGCGCCAAATGAACATAAAAATCCGGCTTTACCTAAGGCTACCACTAACTCAACCGAGGCAATACCGTTGGCCATAGCGCCGCCATGGTAGGCGTATTTAACACCATGTTGTTTTTTATAAGCATTATCACCTAAATCTTCAGGGTTTAGCTTTTGCGCAAAGGCTAAAACATCACTAACGCCTGATGTTGAAGTTACATTAGCGACACCAAAATCATTACCGGTACCAGTGCTTGATTTTGCTACATATACTGGTTTTGATAAATCCATTAACGCTGACTTAATCTGCGTATTGTTACTGCTAACGTCATTCGCGTTAACTTTCCATGCCCAATCGATGGCATTAGCATTGGTAAAACTTAAGTTCGACATGTTCTTTCCTGTGTGTTCTTTATTACGGTCATACCCGAATTAATTTATCGGACGTGGTATGGATACCACTTATTTAGGCAATGCATTGAGCATATTGCCCTGTATCCATATCGCTAGTTATTATTCTTTACTGTTATATATTCAAAACAATGGATTCCCGCCAAGACAACGCGGGAATGACGGCTGAGAGGCTAGCGATTAAACAAATTCTCTGCTTATTACGTCATACCCGAAGTATCTTGTCGGGTATCCATGTGTTAACTCACTAATCTCGTTCATGTCTTATCCGAGTTCTATTGACGGACGAGGCACGGATGCCACTTATTAGATAATGCATGGAGCATATTATCCTGTATCCTTTTTCTCGCTATTGAGCTTTGACTTAAGCCTCTACAATACTCAGCACAATATCTTTCACTTCGTATATTCTTAAACCATCTTTCGATAAATTAGCATCACCGATTAAACGTACTTCACCATTCGATTTAACGATATCGGTGATATGCACATCAAGTGACATTTGTTTATTTAGTGGTGTGATCTGACCGCGGTATTTCCATTTCACTAAGGTTGCTGGTGCGATAAATCTTGGGTTAGTAAAAGCTTTACCTAAATCATTTTTCAAAGCGTAGGTTTGCATTAATTCAATAATGGCTTCTACACCTAATGAGCCTGGCATGACCGGATCTTGATGGAAGTGGTAACGGAAGAACCAATCAGTGGCATCAATGGTACGTTCACCATGAACATAAGCAACCCCTGCTTTACCACCACCTTCAACAATTGAAACGGTATCGATAAAGTTCATTTGACCGCCGGCAAGTTTGTAATGCGGTTTGCTCGCTGGTGCTTGATATAAAGCTAACCCTTTATCGGTTAAGTCAAACACTTCAATATCATTTTTCGGCGTATTGTTATCAACAAACCATGGATAGGTGACTTTACCGTTATCTATGCCCAGTTGATTGGTTAAGGCATCGCTGCCGAAGTAACCAAATACTGCCGTGCCTTTATAGAACAAGTCATGACTGGCAAGATCTTGTGCCGCTTTACTGTCATCTTTTACATAAAGCTCAAAGGTGAAACTTTGAATGATCATACCACCCGCCATGGTAGTGCTTAACAAGGCTGATTTATTAACAATGGTTTTGTTGCGTAAATCAACTTGTTTAAGCAAATCACCACTGCCGTCAAGGTTACGGAAGAATAAATCTTTTTCTGGGTAAACTAAGGTGGTGCCCATGTAACCAGAAATAAAGCCGTTCGGTTGTAAGGCAATTTCCATGATTAACGAATATGGCATCCAGTTATTAACGCTGTTTTTAGTAAAATACCAAGCGTCATCCGGTACAAAATATTCGGCGATACAGCTTGATGGTTTTTTCAAATCTAAACGTGTGCCTTGTACTTCAACCACTTGCGTCACTACTTGTAAATCACCACATGGCGTGCGCGGCGGTATACGGCCTTTATAAACGTCAAAATCGGGGCCAAAACATTTTGAGATATTACCGGTAGCAAATTCAAACATATGCCACGGGGTAAACGGCGCAGTATTAGGCACGCGATTTTGTCCGGCTAGCATAGGCGCTTCAAAATGTTGAATCGGGGTTACGCCCTTTTCTTTTGGCGCGTCAAAGTCAGACATCACTTTCATTAACGGGCGTTCAATGTGCTTAAATGGGTTAATGCCACGTTCATCTAACTCGCTACTATCAACCGTACTATTAATCGTATTCTCGACTGCGCTTGCAACGTTGCTTTCAACTGTGCTTTCAACAGTATTTTTACTCACTAAAATTACATTGTCAGGCAAGGTGACTGGGTAAGGAGAATTTTCATCTTGCTCGGTGATCATCATCGCCAAGTTTTTAAAATCAACCACCACTTTGCCATCTAAAAGAATATCTATATTTGCTTTAAGGTATGGATATGGCTGCATGCCCATTTCAGTGACTTCCATACGGTAAGTCAACGTATTATGCTGCGGCTGAACTTGACCACGACAACGAACCGTTTGCGACTCACCTGGCATAGGCTGGAAGCGAGCATTGTTCATATTGGCGTGCATGCCTAGTGACAACATAAAGAACATCGCCATTTGACCACAACCTTCACTCATTAATGAGCCGGCCATTACTTCATCACCCTTAAAGTGACATGGGAAGTACCAATGATCCGGTGCTAAATCTTTTTGCCCTTCAACAACACCTAAACCCCAATGTCCGCCGCTAGCGTCAACACTGATAATACGTTCAATCATTAAGAATTTTTCTGATGAAAACTTGATTGATGGGTTACGACCTTGTTGATCATAATCACTGCCAAAACAGCCTGCCACATCACCATTGACTAACTTCATCATGTCATTGTAATCATATTGATCACGTGGACGAGTTAACAATGGTGTAAATGATGTTTTAACCGCATTAGCGAACTCTGCTTTGTCTTTATCGTTATGAATAACACCTTTGCCGTCTTTTAATTCATCGTCAGTAAAGAAGCCGGCACAACCCTTACGCATGATTAATACTTTTTTATCACCAACATAACAGTCGTAGTGGAAGAAGAATAATAACTGCTCACCATTTCTCGCATAAGAATCAATGTGAATTTCGTAACGCAGCGTTTCGCCGCCAAAAGCCATTTCTTCTAAAAAGGTTAATTCACAATCAAGCAGTCGATAAACTCGCTCGCCTTTGGCTTGAAAATCAATGCCAATATAAGAAATCAACAATAAATCACATTGTCCTGACTCTACCGATACTGACCACGGAATTTGACCGTCAATTAAAAATGGCGCATCAACAGGGATATCATACTCGGTGCACATGTATGATTTTTTATATTCGTTTACCGTTGCTTCAAGCTCAGTAACACGCGATACCAATAAATAATCCGTGGTTGGCAAACGAACTCGACGTGAGTAGCTATCAATGATTTTATATTCATCACCAAATACTTTGGCGATATCACCTTCAGCAAATTCAACTAAGTCTGCGGTATCCCAAATAATATTTTCAGGTTGGTTAAAGCGTTCTTCTAGTTGCAGTGGAGGATAACTATACCCTTTAGGTCCTTTCACTTTAAAGGAACCGTTAAAACCAGACTGTTCAGCCCAGTATTTATTTGCCTCAACTAAATCAACCGTTTGTTCATTTGAACTAACAACCGAAAGCTCCGGTGTATGAGCCGTTGGCATTACTGACTGAGATGTTACTGACTGAGGGGTGGCAGCATACGCAGGTAAGCCTGAACTAACATTGGCTTGCATTGCTAACAGCTTAGAAATTTGCTGACCAGCCACTTGGCGAGTGGTTAAAAACGCCTGATGGGTGGCAGATTCTTGATAAATTTCTTTACTGGCCTTATGTTTTACATTGCTTTTAATAGTCGCTTGAGAGGTACTTTTCACTTGTGCTCCAGTTACGATTTTTGATCGTGTTTTACTTTGACTAGTGTCTTGAATTTGTGTTTGAGTTTGTGCTTGTGCTTGTGCTTGTGCTTGAGCTTTGTTTTGTATTTGTCTTTGTTGTTGGACAAGCAGCTTAGGCGGTAAATTAGTTAAGTTAATGCTGTGTTTTACCGGTGCTAAAACTTTGCCTGCAAACGTTTGTTTAATACTCGCCATTTCTGCTAATTGCCCTTTAGCGACAATAGCATCGAAAATTGAATTACCGCCTAAGGAAATGGTTTTAATTAACTTAGGTCTTATCTTGCCTGTTACCGTTGCAGGTGCTGACTGATGGGCATGCTTACTTGACGATAAAATAAGGTGGGCACAGCTTTCATCTTTACCTAAACCGTTAATTGCTATATGGGAACGGGCAATGTGAGTCGCTGTATTCGTTTTAGCTGAACGCTCATCTAATACTTTGTCATTTAAAAGCAGCGCAGATTTAACGATACTTGCAACACCTGAGGCATTAAAGGTATGGCCAATATTGCTTTTAACCGAACTGATAATTTTACCTGAATAGAGTTTTGGTAGTGCTTGCTTTTCTGCGGCATTCTCGCTAATAAAACCACTAGCGTGAGCTTCAACACTGCTGATGTCTGCGGCGCTAAGTCCTGCAATGGCTAACGACTTATTGGCCGCTTTAACAATCGCCTGTTCATCGCAGCCGTTAGCAAAGCTAATGCTGTCGATAGTGGCGTATATTTGCTTTTCATTTACTTGGGATGCTGGTTTAACTACAAAAGCAGCCGCGCCCTCGCCTACTGACCATTGCTCTTGATTAAGAACATTGTTTGAATTTTGTTGGTCAACGGCTACCTTGCCATAGTGCTGTCTTAAGGTGATATTTTCTATCGAGCCGGCTAAATCAACTGAGGCAATAATCACCGCATCAATATCTGAGGTTTGGAATAAGTTTTCGGCTAATTCAACACAACGATAAACAGAGTTTTCTTCTGCCGACAAGGTAATAGCGGGGCCAGAAAAATCCCATAATGCCGAGATACGTGACGCCATAATATTACCAATAAAGCTGGTATATTGATTTAGCTGAGCAGCAAAAGCGACTCCATCTTTGGCGATATTGGTTAAAGTTTCGCGTTGCTCATCACTTAAACTAACACCTTGTTGTTGCAAACTTTCTTCAATTTGTGTACTTAAATTAACGCGACCACGGTATTGATGTAGCTCTAATTCAATGCCCATAGCGACTAATACCGCAACATTGCTGCCTTCTTTAAGGCCAGCATCTTTAGCGGCATTATCAGCAACTTTCATCATCATAAGTTGCTGTGGAATTAAACAGTCTTGCTCATTAGGCGGCACTTTAAAGCGTAAGAAGTCGATATCGAAATCTTCAACGTAGCCGCCTACTGGCGCTTTCGTTAAAGATAAGGCATTCATCACTTCAGTGTTTTTCTCAATGCCTTTCCAACGTTTAGTTGGTAATTCTCTAAAGGTATTACCATTACTTTGAATCAGCGTTTTAAAACTGGCCAAATCTTTAGCGCCACCAAAGTGCGCGTCCATACCAATAATCGCTAACGGCTCACGGGCTTTCACTGTGCTAGTTACCGGTGTTAGGGTTTGTGTTGGCTCTTGCAATACCAAATGAGCATTAGAGCCACCAAAGCCAAAAACACTAACCCCAGCCGTTCTTGGCTTACTGTTTGCTTTACCGTTGGCTTTACTGCTTGAAGACCGTGGCCAATCGATGGTATCTGTTGGCATTTGAGCGCCACTTAAATAACCTTTTTTCGAGCTTAGTGGCTCATTTAGGTTGATCGTTGCTGGAATTTTAGCTTCTTTAAGCGCCCAAATCGCCTTGGTCATGCCCGGCATACCTGCGGCGGTAAGCAAGTGACCTAAGTTAGACTTTACCGAGCCAAGCAAGGGTTTATTGCCATTTTCTCGAGGGAAACGACTAAAAAATGTATCCATTGAGCCAAGCTCAACGTTATCACCCTTGGGCGTGCCCGTTGCATGACATTCAATGTAATCAACATCACGTGGATCAACACCGGCATTATCATAGGCACGTTCGTAAACTAAAACTTGCCCTTTGGTATTTGGGCTTAAGACGAACTCGCCTTTACCATCATTCGATAATGCGCCGCCTTTGATAATAGCGTGAATTGTATCGCCATCTCGTACCGCATCACTATGGCGCTTAAGCACCATCATGCCAGCGCCTTCGCCGGCAAATAAACCTTGAGAGTTTTTATCAAACGGGGCGTGAATATTGTTGGCCGGATAGGCTTGGAAAATTGAGAAACCCATATTGACAAACATAGGATCAGCGCCAGAAACCGCGCCAGCTAACATCATGTCAGCCTTGCCAGTATGCAGGTAATCACAGGCTAATTTCACTGAATAACAACTTGATGCACAAGCGGCATCAAGCGAAAAGTGTGTGCCACCTAAACCCGCTGCTTTAGCAAGTAAAGCCGAAGGGTAGCCGGCAACTAAAGCATTGTCGGCATGAATATTATTATCGGCAATGTCGCTATCGGAAAAGTGACTTAGCTGAAAATCTTTATTGAGTATCTGCTTTAATGCGCCATCAACAACCTGGTGATAAAGCGGCATAAACAAGTGATTAGATGACTTGGTTGGAAAGGATAAATTCCCTAAAATCACGCCACAGTGTTCAAGTTTATCACTGCCCCAATAACCGGCATCGGTTAATGCTTGTTGGGTGACATATAAGGCCCACTGATTTAAATCATCTAATTGATTAAGATAATCTGCCGTTAAGCCATTTTGGCTTTGAGCATTGTTTTTACCGCTCTCTTTACCCTCTATTTTACCATTTGTGTTAACGAAAGCACTGGCATCAAAATCGAAACCACGGATATAACCGCCCTGCACACAGTAAAACTTATCTGTATCACCTTTCTTGCCGGTGTACTTGGCCGGATCGACACCCATTTGCTCTTTAGTGGCTTGGCTTCGACAATCTTGTTTTTTAAGTAGTTGCTGCCAAAATTCTTCCGGCGCACTTGAGCCGGGGAATAAATTAGCAATACCTACTACAGCAATATTTTCCATACTTTCCTCGAAAACTTTTGTAATACCAATTTGATTAAATTATTGCTCACTTGTGCTGGTTAAAATACTCCATGTCAGCGTTGCTCTCAATCCCAATAGCCAGCTATTGCTCAATCGAGCGCCTTGCCCTGATTTATTTTCCCTATGCACAACAAGATCACAAACTTAATCAAACTGGTATAATTCTTTTTAACGTTTTTACGCCATAGCCGAGATTTATTGTCGGACATGGCGTGGACGTAATTAATAGACAATGCATGGAGCCTATTGTCCTGTATCCAATTTTATTTACAATTCTACTACTTAAACATCAAAAACATGGATCCCCGACTAGACACTTCGGGGATGACGGCGATAGGCAAGTCACCTCACCATACTTCACATTCGTTATTGACGGCTGTGAGACAAGTGCCTACCGGTTTACGTCATAACCTAGTGCCTATCCGTTTCACGTCATACCCGAGGTCTATTGTCGGGTATCCAGTTTTATTTATTCTTAATTCTTCTGCACGATTATCGAGCCTTTAAATAAGGTGTTGATATCAAGTGTCACGCCATGGCTGATTAACTTTGCCAACGCTCTAAAATAGGTTAACTCATCACTGGTGCCTTTAGCATTTACCGGCACAGCAACGCGTGGTTTATTGGTAACTTTACTTTCTGTGTCACCTTCAACAGCACCTTGAAAGTCTAAAATTTTATCGGTCCAACTACACAATGAGCGACCTGGTCCCATTTCAATAAATACCCGTGCACCTTGGTCATGCATGGTATTGATCAAACGAGGGAAATCTACTCGGTCACACAAACATTTAGCGACACTGTGGGCGATAGCCTTACTAAGCTGTGGTACAGGTAAATAACACGAACTTGAATACATCTTGGTTGGCAAGCGTGGATTTACCGCCATGGTGTATAGCTCAACCATGTCTTGGTATTCTTTTTTGGCCGGTGCACTATGAATAGCATTGGCCATGTTTAATGCCATGGCACGCACGCCGAGTTTTTTAATGACGCGAAGACAGGCTGCGGGATAACCCGCTAATAATAAACTGTCGGGGGTATTAATGATGGTGCAATAAACACGGTCTTCACCTTCACTGGCTGTTATAACGTCATCAAGTGTTGCCTTGATGGTATACGTTTCCCAAATCAGTTCCTTAGCTTTTAAAGAACCTTCACCCGTCAGCTCAGGCAAGTGCCAATGCTCACGTAGGGTAAGTAAATCACCACATAAACGTTCATTAAATGTACTTGAGTTAGCCAGTCGCGCGCTCATTAAACCCGGTTGTTGCCAAGCGCCAAGCGCGGCGTACATGCTAACTTCACCCATGCTATAGCCAGTCGCATAATCTGCTTTTACCTTAAAAACGTTCTCAAATACCTTAGTGAAAACACAAGCAAAACCAACGCCTGCTTCGGCGATATCGGCCAAGTTGCCACGCAAGTTTAAATCAAGCTGTTTTAATTCTTTAAAGCTAGGACGAACAATAGTGCGTGGGTTTAATAATTGATCCTTTAAACTGGCGCCAATATCTTCGGCTAAATCAGCTACATCTTGGTGGATTTCTGGGAATAAGTGAAACAAATCACGACCCAAACCCACATAAGTTGCGCCAATGCCCGGATATAAAAACGAAACATTGTTGGAGCCTTCACTTACAGTTAAATCGCTATTTACCGGCTTGGGAGTAAAATAACTGCCTTTTGGCGTTCGCCATTCTTTATCTGTTTCAAATGCAGTAACAATGCCTGACTTAGCCGAATCTACTTCTTTTAATAACTCGATTTTTGATTCACATAACAAGACAATGCTGTATGTATTTTTTATAGATTTAGCTTGCTGGTAATAACTGAGCGCAATAGCTTGAATTGATTGCGCATGCTTTTGGAGGGAACTTTCAAGCTCAGTGAGCTTTGATAATAAGCTTTGCTGATTATCTGCTGCCACCAGTACCATTTTCAAAGCACTGCTAGCAATAAAGCCATTATGGCGAATATCTTCGCTAGGATGCTTTTCACTGCTACTAGTAAGCTTATTTTCTGCAAGGATTAAATGACAGTAATCATTATTATTAGCAGCTAAACAACTATAAGCGGCCAGATGAGCATTACCCTCTGGATGTGGATACCAAGGTCGAGCCTCGGTAGCCAGGTAAAAACTTGAGTCTTGCCAGTTTTGTAATTCACTTGCTATAGGCTGCTGCCAATCACTTATTGCCGGAATATAACGTTGCTGCAAGGCAATAACGCTGCGCAGTAAACCAAATACTTGTGAAAAGCCTTCGCCCTCACCCGTAACGCTACGAGCACAAGAAACTGCAGTGCTTAGTTTTTCTTCATCAGCATAACTGGCAATTAAACCATTAGACTCTGCTGTGGCAAGCTTACTATCCGCCAAAGCTGAGACTTCTAATAAACCAATATCATTAGCGCTAACTTGAGCATTATCTAGTGCTGATGCAGTAACCTTTTTCACCTCAGTAGAATTAGTGACCTCATCACCAACGGCAAAGCCTTTTAGCCATGAGTAAACATAACTGTTATTACTTTGCGCAAAACTTACCGATGAAAATAACAAGGCGGCCAAACCATGACAGTTCTGATAACCTGCAAAAGTCTCATCAAAACTGTTAGTAGCTAATGGTTCTGCGGCTAAATCTGTTTCAGTAACGCTTTTAGATAGGTTACTTTTGGCTAGGTTAACGCCAACTAATGCCACTAAGGCATTTTGCGAAATAAGCTTTTCAATTTGTAACATGGCCTTGGCTAATGAGCTAACCACAACAGCATTCTCAATATCGACTTTTTGGCTTGCTTCGTTTTGAACAAGCACGATAACCTTGATATCAGCGCAAGGAACTTGGTTAGCAAGCGCCATTCGCTCTACGGCAGCTAAACAGCTAAGTTCAAGGCTGTTTTCTAAAGGAATAGCCTGCTCTTTAGCCAAGCTATTACCTAACCCTTTACCCAAGTAAAGAGCTCGCTCCACACAGTCAATATTATCTTGAACAGCGAATTGATTTCCAAATTGCGCATCTAAACCAATAATGGCACTGTTATAATTACTTATTGCCATTAACTTGTTTTCTCACTTTTAGGCGCTACTTTAGGAAGAAATAAGTCGTTTAAGTTGGCACTAGCAGTAACTTTAGCTGATTTTAACTCAGACAATACTTGCTTATTTTCAGCAATAAATTGTATATCAGCCACTAACGAACCACGTTGCTTACCTTTTGCTGAGCTTTTAACGACTTTTAACTGCAGGTAAAAACGTTCACCTAGCGCCACTTCACGATATACCGTCCAGCTTTGTGTACTTGACGGTAAACTACCTAAGCCAAGCTGTTTCTTCACCCAGACCAACATTGCTTGGTAAGCAATGTCATTGGCGAAAATGTTACTTTGGTTTTTACCCATGATATTGCCTAAACATGGCACAGCGAATTCACCTTGCTTAGCACTGGCAACTTCAGGTACTTGGCAACTGAGTAATAAACCTTGCTCGTTACACTCAAGTATTTCACTAATACCTTGTAAGCTTGGCCCATGGAATAAAGTACCGTTACTGTACAACTCTGCTGCCGTTTCACCTGTAGCTGGTATTGTTAATTCAACCGTTGGACTAACGGCTAGCTCATTTACTAACGTCAACTGAGCGCCATAATGAAATACCAATTTACCATCAGCGTTGACGCTTGAAATTTTACTATCAACAATCAAACTGTCGTTAATAAGCTCTGCGTTCATATCAATTTGATAATCACTCGCTTCATTGCCATCAAAGATGATGCCTTTGAACAACTTGTAATTATCTAAACCTTGATAATGAAAACCAGTGTAGGCAGCTGTCGCCGCCTCACTCATCCAAGCAATAGCACACACGGTAGGTAATACTTGGTCATCACCAATAGTGTGGTCAGCTAAAAAGGCATTGTTAGTCGCTAAAAGTGTTTTATTAACACTTATTGTTAAGCGACTAACTTGTGGCTTTTTTACAGAGCCACCTTCTGCTTGATCTTTACTTTTATCCTTAGCTTGGTCTTTAGAAAGGTCATTACCAACAAGAATTTGTGCACAACGGTTATTGTCCGCCGCTAATTCACTGACCAACAATTTTGCGCCGGCATCAAGCGGAATGATGTAAACACCACGGTCGTTAAACATACGTTTAAGCTCAGGTGTTACCATGCCACCATCCCAAGGCCCCCAGTTAAAGCTAAGCACTTGCGCACTTGGGTTTAACGCTTTAAAGCGATAAGCGGTTTTATTTAAAATATCGTTAGCGATAGAGTAATCAGACTGACCAGGGTTGCCATAGAAACCAGCAGCTGATGAGAATAAAACTAGGTGTTTAATATTCTCATTCTCGGTAGCCGCTAGTAGCGATAACAAACCATCAATTTTTGTGCTGTACACCGCATTAAATTCTTCTAAGGTTTTTTGCTCGATAAATTTATCAGCTAATACGCCAGCACCATGGATGATGCCGGTAATTTTTCCATAGTCAGCGCCAAAGTTTTTGCTAATTTCCGTAACAGCAGCAGTAACACTGTCACTGTTAGTGACATCAGCGGCAGCATATTGTGCTTGACCACCTGCGGCTTTAATTGCCTTTAAGGTTTGGGCAATTTCACGATTTGCCAATACTGGACGAACAAATTGCGTCACTTTAACTGGCGTAGGTTTATCACCTGCAGCAATTAAGGCTTGCATCGCCGCTTTTTTCAAAGCAACTTCTTCAGTAATACCTTGTGCCCAGCTTGGCTCGTTTTCGTCAAAGACACTACGACCTAGTAGGATAAAGTTAGACTGATATTGCTTGGCAATTTCGATAACACAATGAGCGGTTACGCCTTTTGCGCCGCCGCTAACTAAAAATACTGAGTTGTTATCAATACTTGAGCCAGTTGCAAGTGCATAACTGTCGGTAGCAACACCGGTCAGCGTTAAACGTGTTCCCGTGTTGTTGCTAAGGTTGTCAGTATCGTGAGCAACTTCTATGGTTGTTGTATCAATATCAAGTAATTCATCACTAATGATAGTTGCCGCTTTATCTGCGGCTAACTTAGTTGATAAATCAACGATTCGACAGAAAACACTATCATTTCCTGCGTTCCACTCGTGATTGATGGTTTTAACCAAACCGGCTAAACCGGCTTGTACTAAATCAGCTTTAACATCGGCCTTAACTTGATTCGCACCCTCGGCATTAGCAAAACCTAACGCGCCACCTTGACGTGTTACTACAACAAATGAAGCACGTGCTTTCGTTGCTGCTTTTACTTTAGACAATTTAGCTAAAACAAAAGCTAACATTAAGCCTTGTTTTGCCGCTTCAGGATATTCAATAACATTAATGGAATTTTCACCTTTAGGGGCAGTTCCTTTAAGACCAGGGCTTTGCAGGTAAATAACCGCATCAAGTTGGTCGTTGCTCTCGATGATGTCTTTAATTTGTGCTTCATCAAGTGTTTTATCACTTGTGCCAATTTCAATAACATTAACAGCTTTGCTAAAGGCTTTTTTCGAGCTACTAACTACCCAGTTAGGTTTTAATGCAGTGACCTGCCAACCTTGTTTAATAAGCTTAGCGCTTAAGGCAACAGCTGCGCCAGTACCGTCATCGACGATTAGCGCATTAGCTCCTTGCTCTTTACTAGCGAAGGTTTGAACGATTTTATTAATTGAAGATAATGCGGTTAATGCCACTGTTGCACTGGGCGCACCTTGAAAGCTTGCGCTAACTTCACTAACGTTTTCAGCTACAGGCACCACGGCTTTAGTTCCAGGTGGTGTTGGCTCTGTTGGTGACACTTTAGATTGCATATAACTTACGATTTCGCCTAACGTGCGTAGCTCTGCTAAATCTTCTGGGTTTAATTCAGGAAGGTCTGGGATAGTTTCTTGCACTGCACCTAAGATCTCAACACGTTTGATTGAATCGATACCCAAATCAGCTTCCATATCCATTTCAAGCTCTAACATTTCAGTTGGGTAACCAGTTTTCTCGGCTACTACTGTCATCATTACTTTTTGAATATAATCAGCATCAATCGCCGGAGTGCTTGAGTCTTCAGTACTCTCTACCACACTATTTTCAACGGAAGTTTGTTCAGTAGGAGCTACTTTAGATTGCATATAACTTACAATTTCACCTAAGGTGCGTAGCTCTGCTAAATCTTCTGGATTAAGCTCTGGTAAATCTGGAATAGTCTCTTGTACAGCACCTAAGATTTCAACACGTTTAATTGAGTCAATACCTAAGTCTGCTTCCATATCCATTTCAAGCTCTAACATTTCAGTTGGGTAACCAGTTTTCTCGGCTACTACTGTCATCATTACGCTTTGAATGTAATCAAGGTCAATGGCGGGTGTAGTAGCAACTGGTGCGCTGCTCTCGCTAACTGGCGAACTAGCTACAGGCGTCGCTGCTACTTTAGATTGCATGTAACTTACGATTTCACCTAAAGTACGTAACTCAGCTAAATCTTCAGGGTTAAGCTCGGGCAAATCTGGGATGGTTTCTTGTACAGCACCTAAGATTTCAACACGCTTAATTGAGTCAATACCCAAATCTGCTTCCATATCCATTTCAAGCTCTAACATTTCAGTTGGGTAACCGGTTTTTTCGGCTACTACTGTCATCATCACGCTTTGGATATGCGCTAAATCGATTGCTGGCGCGCTTTCATTAGTTTGCACACTCGCTGTTGTTGAAGCAGGGGCATTACTTGTGCTAGCTACTTTAGATTGCATGTAGGAAACAATTTCACCTAAGGTTCTTAATTCTGCTAAATCTTCAGGATTAAGCTCTGGCAAATCAGGAATAGTCTCTTGCACAGCACCTAAGATTTCAACACGTTTAATTGAGTCGATACCTAAGTCTGCTTCCATATCCATTTCAAGCTCAAGCATTTCAGTTGGGTAACCGGTTTTTTCGGCAACCACTTCCATCATCACGCTTTGGATGTGTTTTAAATCAATGGCTGGTGCAGCTGCACTTTCATTCGCTGGCGCGCTAACAACAGCTACAGGATCGGCTGATACTTTACTTTGCATGTAAGAAACGATTTCACCTAACGTTCTTAATTCTGCTAAATCTTCAGGATTAAGCTCAGGAAGGTCTGGAATAGTCTCTTGCACAGCACCTAAGATTTCAACACGTTTGATTGAGTCGATACCTAAATCCGCTTCCATGTCCATTTCAAGTTCAAGCATTTCCGTTGGGTAACCGGTTTTTTCAGCAACCACTTCCATCATCACGCTTTGAATGTGTTTTAAATCAATGGCTGGTGCACTTGCAGCAACTGTTGTTTCAACTAAGTGAAGTGCTGGCGCGCTTGGCGCAACTGATTCAGCCTTTGACTTCATGTAGTTAACAATTTCACCTAAGGTACGTAACTCGGCTAGATCTTCAGGATTAAGTTCAGGTAAATCGCTAATGATTTCTTGTACTGAGCCTAAGATTTCAACACGTTTAATTGAGTCAATACCTAAGTCTGCTTCCATGTCCATTTCAAGTTCAAGCATTTCAGTTGGGTAGCCGGTTTTCTCAGCTACTACTTCCAGCATCACTGTTTGAATCTTTTGTAAATCAATAGCCGGTAAATCAAGAGCTTCAAGGTCAATTGATGCTGCTGGAGCGGAAACCGCTACTGAGATTTCAGCCACTGGTGCAAGAGCAGCAGCGGTTGCCACGCTTTGAACCGGAGCAGCAACAGGAGTTACTGGCGCTGGTTGTGTAACTTGCGCTACTTTTGGCGTTGTTGGTGCAGATACTGGCGCTTTAACTTCAGCGGCTTTAATTGCAACAGGAGTTTGTGCTGCTGGTGCATTTGTTTCAGCAGAAGACAACATAGCAGCCATATTATCGGTTTGATTATTTAGATATTGCTCATGAACACGTAAGGTTTCTGATTGGAACTCATGGTACATGCCTAAAGTACGGTCGAGACTTTCAGGTAACTCACCGGCTTCTTGAGAAGAAAGAACCGCATCAAACGTTTTAGCGTATTCTTTTGGACCTTGCATGTATTGTTCATGTACGTTTAACAACTGCTGTTGATGTTCAACAAACTGGCTAACACTGCGTTCAATACTCGCGCCTAAATCGCCATTATGGCTTGGCACTGGTGTAGCTACTTGCGTACCAACGGCAACGTTGCCTTCAACAACAGTACTATCGACGACTTTTCCATCCATAGTGACGTAAACAATTTTCTCTACTTCAACAATGCGCTCTACTTCAACAATTTTTTCTACGATTTTAACTTGCGCCTCTGGCACAGCAACCGGTGTAGTATGCGCTTGTTTAATAGTCCAACCATCATTTAAAGCATCATCAAACGCTTTTTTGGTTTTCGGGCTAACATAAGATGCCCCTGTCAGTTTCATTGCCAATGGTGACATTTTAACTGCAGTTAATGGACGTTTTACCGCGCTGTATGGGTCAATGTCATTAAGCTCTAAACCTAATACCGCCATTTGCACTGCGGCTAAGCGCATTTGCATATCAGCTGATTTTTTAGGATTAGCATTAACGGCAATAGCAACGACATCGTCTTTATCTTTTAAGATGTTTTCAACTAATTTGGTTAAAACATTTTTCGGACCAAACTCAACAAATACTCGACCGCCATCCGCGTAAATATTATCAATTTCTTCATTAAAATGAACCGATTCTAAAATATGCTTTTTCAGACTCTTTTTAATATCCGCGGCTTTGTTTGAATGGGCTTTTGCCGTGCCATTTGAATAGACAGGTACAACAGGCTTATTAAACTTGGCGTTATCGATAGCATCGCTAAAGGGTTTTTGTGCATGACCAACCAATGGCGTATGGAAAGCTGCCGATACCGGTAAAGGCACAACCTTGTAACCTTTAGCTTTTAGCTCTTCAATAGCAATGGCTATTTGACTAGTTACACCGGCAACCACTACTTGGTTATTCGAATTGTAATTAGCAATTGAAATATCTTTAATGTCTTTTATGTCAGCGGCTACTTTGTCCGGTGCACCGACAACGGCAATCATAGTGCCGGTATCTACGCTACTATCTTCTGGTGCTGCCATGGCTTGACCACGACTGCGCGCTAGCATCATATAATCACTATCGTTCAATACACCAGCGGCCCAAAGTGCCGTTAGTTCACCAAAACTATGACCTGCGGTAAAGTCAGCTTTAAAACCAGCATTAGTGAAGGTTTTATAAAGACCAACACTTAAGGTGCCAATGGCTGGTTGCGCATGTTGCGTTAAACGTAAAGCTTCATCTTGTGCTTTACGGGCATCATCACTAAATACTGGAATAGGATAAGTGGTCGGCGTTAATTGCCCTAAACCTGCATTAGCAAATTCAGTATCCATATCTTGCGCGGCTTGCATAACACTTGGGAAGTTACAGGCTAACTCGCGACCCATATTGACGTATTGTGAACCTTGACCTGAGAAAAGTGCAACCACTTTGCCTTGAGTTGTTATCGCTGATTTACGGAAATAAATTCCGGTCGGTACCGACCATTCTTCACTGCCAACTTTGCTCGAAAACTGTTTTAGTGCACCATCAATCATCTTAATAGCTTCATCAGCATTTTTAGCAACAAAACCACAACGGGCTAAATCACTTGCCGGTGTTGATAAGCTATTTGTCGTTACTAAAGCATTAAAAACATAAGACTGATCATCACTAGCAACCGTTAACTTGCTTTTCCACTCGGTTAAGGTGCTAACTAAGGCTTGCTCATTGCTGGCAGTCACTAAAATAGTTTGTGCTACGGCATTTAAACGGTATTGCCCTTGTGCTATTGGTGTATGCTCTTCTAATACCATATGGTAGTTAGTACCACCAAAACCGAAGGAACTAACACCAGCACGACGTGGTAAACCGTCTTCGCGCGCCATCCACGGACGGGTTTCATTGTTCAAATACATTGGGCTATTTTCTATGTCTAGCGAAGTATTTGGTTGATCGATATGAATGGTTGCCGGCAATACTTTATGATGTAGTGCTAACACGGCTTTAATCATACCAGCAGAGCCAGCAGCGGCTTTGGTATGGCCAATTTGTGATTTTACTGAGCCTAAAGCAATATGCTGTTTTTGCTCATTATCTAAACCGAAATGCTTAATTAAACCACCAAATTCAGCGGCATCTCCAGCTTTAGTGCCTGTACCGTGCGCTTCTATTAAACCACAGCTTCTTGGATCAAAACCTGCATCATCATAGGCACGTTTTAATGCTTTAGCTTGTCCGTCTGGACGTGGTGCGTATATAGATTTAAAACGACCATCCGAAGAAGTACCAATACCTTTAAGTACCGCATAAATTTTATCGCCATCACGCTCAGCATCTTCTAAGCGTTTAAAGGCCATCATGCCGATACCTTCACCGATCATCATGCCTTTTGAATCATTATCAAACGGACGTATATCTTCACCTGTAGTAAAGGCCGGTGTTTTTGAGAACGACATATACATAAATGGTGAGTTATCACAACAGACACCACCAGAGATCATCACTTCAGAGCGGTACTCTAATAAGTCAGAAACCGCTAATTTAATCGCCGCTAATGAACCAGCACACGCCGCATCAACCACACAGTTAGTACCACCAAAGTCAAAACGGTTAGCAATACGACCGGCAATAACGTTACCTAACATGCCTGGGAATGAATTTTCTTCCCAGCCGATATAAGCTTTCTTGAATTTTTCGATAATCATGGCGCGATCTTCGGCGTCAACACCCGATGCTTTTAAAACTTTTTCTAATACTGGCCCTTGCAAACGAGACGTTAGTGGTGAAATTTGTTTCTGACCACCACCGACACCTAGCGTAATACCTATTTTATCGCGGTCATAACCTGAGCCATCACCAATGCCAGCATCATTTAAAACATCACGAGCAACTACGAGTGATAAGAGTTGTGCTATATCGGTTAATTCTAAGATATTTGGCGGTAGACCAAACTCCATGGGGTCAAAATCAATTTCTGGTAAAAAACCACCACGTTTACAATAGGTTTTATCTGCCGCTTTTGGGTCGCTATTATAATAGTCATCAATCGCCCAGCGGTCACTCGGCACATCTTTAATGCCATCGACTGACTCAAAAATATTGTCCCAATAATCTTCTAGATTTTTTGCATCAGCAAAAATTGAGGCCATGCCAACAATAGCAATAGGACATTCTTGCAAACGCGAATTAAATTGTTGTTCGTCATTAAGTCCTAAATTAGACTCTTTGTTAGGTGATTTTTCAGCATTGACTGCTTTAGTTACTGGCGTTTGCTTTTTTGCCAGTTTAGTTGTTTTAGCCATGGTAGATTATTCTCCAGTTGAGGATTCATTTGCATTTTCGCTATGACAATGGCCAACATCACTTTGATGATTTGCTTCATCAATCGTATTGTTAGTGGCATTGTTCAATAAACGAAAACGACTTAAAAATTCAGTATAATTACCCGCCAAAATTCGGCGGATATGGAATGGGGCTTTGGTGAGCACATAACTCATGTAACGGCTAGCCGCATCGGCTTCATTACCGTCATAAATATCAACATAGACCCAACCTGATGCGGGGTCATTGGCCACTAACAAACGTCGTTTTTTTTGTTGTTTTTGACCTGAGTCGTTAGTAGATTCTTTATCAAAAAAGTCAGGCAGTTGAGTTACTTTCACTTGTACAACTTCTTCTACCGATAAATTATTGGTGCGATTTAATACTTCACGCATCGCTTTAGGGGAAATATCTGACAGTAATACTTGATGATCAAGGGTATCTTCTAAGGTGACTTGCACGGGAGCGGTAAGTGGATTATTGACATCTGAGTCGGCATCGACAAATTCACCACTATCTTCCATATCAGCTAAGCGTGAAACGCCGTGGCGCTTCAAGCAACGCTGCAAACCAGCCCGGGAAACATTTACATTAATAAATTGTTTACAGACCGCTAATAATTCATCCAGAGAAAGTAATAAACGAGTGCGAAGCTCAACCACCACATATTCTTGTGCTTCGCTTAATGTGGTATTTAACTGCTTAGGCACATGAGAGGCATCAGCAAGGGATTCTCGTTTTCGCCATTTTCGCACCGTTGATTCTGAAATTTTCAGTAAACGGGCAAGCACCGCAGTCGGTAATGCTGACTCATGAATAAACGCCCTCATCTCTGGTGTGGTTGTCGCATTGGCATGTTGCTTAGTCATTTATTATTCCGATATCGCTTAAGGCAAAACTTGCATAATTAAAAGGTTGCAGCTCATATTCAACGGCAGTGTTAGACGGTATAGTTTGCTTACTCATTTTTATCTGTAGACTCTTATCGGGTGTTTTTATCGGGTGTTTTCATCGATAAATAGACAAATTTATAACTTAACGCGGCTAATATACACAGGTTTCAAACCCAACACAATCACCCGAGACAATATTACCACCAAAATAGACTAAGGTATTAGCCCCTCTGTTCGACTAGTCGGCAATATACCTTTACTCTTAATGGATAATTTCTTTCAGTGGCTAGCACTATAGACAGACAGCCATTTTGCTGTACATTCTGAAAGTTTAAATAAACGGATAAAAACAAATTACCTCTGAACGCTTTATGATAAAATCATCTTTTTGGAAACATTAACCACACGTTAAATAAACAACACAAGCTACCGATACTTTATGACCTCTTTTTCTCAAGCTGAACTGGCAACACGCTCAAAACAAAAGCTCACCCTAACTAACAATGAAATTCATTTATGGATGACCAAACCAGAGCAATTACTCGGTAAGCATGAGTTGTTAGCAACTTACGCAACATTACTGACCCATAAAGAAACAGCCAAGCAGCAACGCTATAAGTTTGCTAAGGACAGGCACGATGCTTTGATTACTCGCGCTTTTATCCGTGATTTGTTAAGTTATTATGCGGATATAGCGCCGCAGGATTGGCAGTTTGAAAAAGGCGAAAAAGATAAACCAGAAATCGTTAATTGTCCGCTGCCGCTACGATTTAACATCAGCCATACTAAGAACCTCATTATTTGCGCAGTAACCCTTGAAGATGATATTGGCTGTGATGTTGAAAATACCGGCCGAAGTAATGATGTATTAGCCATTGCTGAACGTTATTTTTCACCAAAAGAAACGACTGAGCTTTTCGCCCTACCAGAAGTACAACAACGTAATCGCTTTTTTGATTACTGGACCTTAAAAGAGTCTTATATTAAAGCCTGGGGTTTAGGGTTAGCGATACCACTTACCGACTTTAGCTTCAACATTAACGATACGACACAACGCCATCAAAATTCATTTACTATCAAGCAGGATATTAGTTTAAGTTTTGCTGAGCACAGAGTTGATGAACCCCAAATTTGGCGTAGCTGGTTAATGTACCCAAGTATTGAAATAGATGAAAAACAGCAGCACAGAATTGCTTTATCGTTGAGATCAACAACAGCAAACCAGAAAACTGATTACCAAATACGGTGCTTCAATACCCTGCCCTTACTTGGTTATCAGGAAATATAAGTTAACGTTTTTTCTAATGGTGCAGACCACTTTAAAGGAATAATAATGTGTCAAAAAAAATAGCAATAATCACCGGTGCGGGACGAGGTATAGGCGCGGCAACAGCAAAACTTTTTGCCAAAGCAGGTTATGCGGTTTGTATTAACTACAAATCAGACGAGAAATCTGCCAAAAAAGTTGCTCTGTCAATTACTGAAAACGGAGGTGAATGCATAACCGTTCGAGCCGACGTTTCCAATGAAGATGATGTGATGCGCCTATTTCATACCGTTGATAAAGAATTAGGCTCACTTAGCGTATTGATAAATAATGCCGGCATATTAAAAAAACAGTCGCGTTTGGAAGATATGAGCGCTGAGCGTATTAATGCGGTCTTGGTGAATAATGTTACTAGCTATTTTTTGTGTTGTCGTGAAGCAGTTAAACGCATGTCGACAAACCATGGCGGTTTAGGTGGCGTTATCGTCAATGTTTCCTCTGGCGCCGCACGCTCAGGATCGCCAAATGAATATATAGATTATGCTGCTTCAAAAGGGGCAATCGATACGTTAACCAAAGGTTTGTCGTTAGAAGTGGCCGCTGAAGGTATTCGAGTGAACTGTGTTCGCCCTGGTTTAATTCATACCGATATGCACGCCGATGGTGGTGAGCCCCTGCGTATTGAACGCTTAAAAAATATTATTCCAATGCAAAGAGGTGGACAGCCCGAAGAGGTGGCTGAAGCAATTTATTGGCTTGCCAGTGATAAGTCGTCTTTTTCTACCGGTAACTTCTTAGACTTGGCTGGTGGCCTTTAAGGCTTCCTGCCAACCTTCCTGTATGCCTATAACGTTAATAATGAATAACATTAAGTGGCCACTTTTCTTTATTTGTGAACACGCATTAGTTCTATCTCGCTTTTGCCCCCAAACCGAGATGGAAATTATAAATTTTTCTCGAACAAACGATGGATGCTGGCCACTAAAGGGTGGAGGACCTTCATTTTTCCTTTATTACTTATTCTGTTTAGTTACCAAACCGACATTTTTACGGTAGCCAACAATAGGCAGAGGAAACCGACCTGCCAAATATTGAGTGCCGTAACTTATGCCAACAAGCATAAATACAATAAAAGTTAATACTATATAACTGCCTCCCCCGACACTGGTAATCACGGGACCAGGACAAAAACCAGCTAAGCCCCAACCTATACCAAAAAGTATAGCTCCAGAAATTAATGGTCCGTCTATCGTCGTATCGGTAGTCAAATTAAGCTTATCACCACTAATAGCATGATTACGTTTTTTAATGACAAGATGATAAAAAGGTGTAAATACCATTAAAGCACCACCCATAACAAAGGCTAAGCTAGGATCCCAATTGCCAGTAATATTTAAAAAGCCAATAACTTTAACTGGATCAACCATGCCAGAGATCACCATACCTGCTCCAAAAAAAGTACCTGAAAGCAAGCCGATAAAAACTCGAAGTAATTTAACTGTAATCATTACAAACCACCTAATAAATTACGGATCAGCACAACAATAATAGCGGTTGTCATGAAAATACAGGTTGCAATGATTGAGCGCTTTGAAAATCTACCCATACCAACAATGCCATGACCACTTGTACAACCGTTGCCTAAACGCGTACCTAAGCCAACTAATAAGCCAGCTAGTGCAACTAAAAAGATATTATTATTAATGATCTCAGGTAATTCAAATCCTAAAGGGCTTACCACATAAACACTTAATATCATGCCAATAACAAAAGCCACTCGCCAGCTTGTTTCATGCTTTTGGCGTGATAGTAAACCACCAATAATGCCACTAATTCCAGCGACTTTACCGCTAAATAACATTAATAACGCGGCGGATAGCCCTAACAACATGCCACCAAAGAGTGATTGCCAAGGTATAGTAAATCCCATCATATTCTCACTTTTAACTTACTGTATATGTATATTTTATTGGTTAGTTTTCAACAAAAATCGTGTGTAAACTAGTAATTAATGCCGCAATACGTGGATCGGCAAGAGTATATAAAACGCTTGAGACTCTTTTTATTGAGACTAGGTTCTTTTTTCTTAATACCGAAAGGTGCTGTAAAAATGCGGAGGTTGCTTGTAATGCACCCGCGTCCATTTTTCCTTCCATCTACTGACAAAGCACGAATAATCTTTCTGGATGAACCGTTGTTTTCAATAACTCGGCAACAACTTCCGCTTTATCTTATATGTCATTTAATTTCATCATTATTTCTTTATGGTAATATTTAGCCTGTATATTAATGATTGAATAAATTTAATCAAAACTTATTGAGCAATTAATTGTTGGCTTTTTTATTTATTAGTATTTGCTACATTAGATATGCATAAATTAAGTTTGACTAGAATCATACTACAGAACCTGTAACAAATTTTGGCCCCTCTTGTTCAGACTAAAAGGACTATCAAGCGCACTTTTGAAGTCATCCCAATGCAACTTCGCGACTGACTGTAATGGTGGCTTAGTTCACATAGAGGCTGAACGACTTATTGGCAAAAAGTCATCATCAAAAGCTTAAAGTTTTTATCTATGGGGAACGTCAGCTATCGGGAAACTGCTAGAGGAATTTGATTGTTAAGCCATGTCCGCTGTAGATCAAAAAACACTAAAATTTTCAGTATAAATTTTCAAATACGAATGTCTTCAGAGTGGCATAAGTCTATTTTTTTTTCGATGTTGGCCAAACAAAGGCAGCGGGCTTGGTGGCAGTCGTTTCTGCTACTGCTGTATTCTGAGCGAGTATCCCCCTGATTAATTTTCCCGTTTCTTTATGCTTACTACAAAATGTTTTTAGGTATAAAATTTCAACTCTACTGCGTGCCCAAGGGGTTGTACGCAGAAATTTCAAACTTGATTTAAGACGCGGTTTATTAGTGAAACAACGAATATTAAGTAACTCCCCCATCTTCTCCCAACCAATTTTCTTCTCCAGTTCGGTTAGAATCTGTTCCAATTTCACGCCGTGTAGCGGATCATTACTTTTATTCATAGTCTACCTAAAATCAAAAAATAGCATTGTAACAAGTTTCCTAAATATTGACAGACTTATGCGTTTAACTCACGTAAAAGAGCACCAAGAACTTTATGGAAAATCTAATGTCCTCAGTGAGCGGTGAATTCAATGGATCGCAGCAACACATTGGCACTAACCAATTTTAGTGCCAAAAAAGTGCAACCGATTGAGGTATTCGGTTTATGATCACTTCTACCACACAGCGGTCTAAATTTCGGCTTGAATTTATCACCAAAAATAGTCAGCTTCGCCACCAAAGCGATCATAGGATATTAGTTAAGCCTTACGACAACTGATAGCCAAAAGCGGTCATTAAGCCTTTGCAAATTCATGAGCATATTTAGGGCAATATTAGCCAAAAAAACCTGCTCACTTGTGGGGCTGGTTTAAGCTCATACCAGACAGTGGTATTTCAGCTTAAAATGCTAATTGATTCCATATTGCTGTCGGTTTTTACTATCCCATTCCCTCCAACTAAGGGGCAGTTTAGATACTATTGCTGACATATAACTAATTAGTTTTATGACTTTCCTGTGAGCTTAGTTGATCTTGGTACTTCCAAGGTTATGCTCTCAACGGATATTTAGTTCTACTTTTTTATAAGCGAATTCTAATCATAATACATTCATAAATTAAGTGACTTTGATTCGAATAAATTTGTATTGAAAGCGAGTGTATTTCTGAAGACGATTTATAAAACAATCGTTTCGTTTGCTTGTTTAAGGGTTTGAGAGTTAATATAAATAATAAGCAATTGATTATAAAAATTATTAAGCTTTGAATGCTAGCACTTATAAAATATTAACAAAGAGTTAAAAATGATTGATGGAACAACAGTTAAAATAATTTTTATTTTGATAACATTACAATTTTTATTTACCAGCGTATTTTTTTATGAAAAAAATCGCCATATCAAAGGTATTAAATCTTTTACATTATCTTCATTGTTTCTATTTTTTACATTCGTGATTTTAATATTTTCCTCGGTGTTATTTAATGCAGTTTACTATATTTTAAATAACGTTTTCTTTGCTTTATCTTATTATTTAATCTGTAGGTCATTTATTGAATTGTTGAATATTCGCTCTTTTATAAAGTTTGAAAAATATTGGTTTATTTTTACTATTCTGACTCATGCTGGATTATCAGCTTTAGAAGTAAAACCAATTATTCTGGTAGCTTACAATGAGTTTTTTATAGGAATAATTCCATTTTCCTACTTGAGTTACCTAATATCCTATAAAGTTAGATATTCTGGAATTACCGAGGAACTTACATTTTTATCGAACAGCCTACAATTCATTTTACTTGGCCATTTCATTTATCTAAGCACAATTATGTTGCCGGAATTAATACCAAATTCTTTCGCTCTAATGCAATTTATACCCGACTCATTAAATGAACAGATTAAAACAGCAAGTTTATTTTGGATTCTTTTTTGTCATATTTCTCTCCTCGTAACATTTTTAATCCTTGTCTTTAGGTTTAAAGAAATTGAGTTAAAAAAAGTGGGGGAAACTGATTATTTGACAGGGATATATAATCGTAAAGCATTTTTTGAGAACGTATCTAATATAGCTAATCAAGAGCAGTGTTACTTTATTATGATTGATGCAGATTATTTTAAAAAAATCAATGATAACTATGGGCATTTAGTAGGTGATGAAGCACTGAAGCATATCGCTAAAACTATTCAAGTTAATATTCATGAAGGTGATCTCTTTGCTAGGTATGGTGGTGAAGAATTCATAATTGCTATTGCAAATACTAGCGAAGAAGAGGTAAAAATAATAGTAGAGCGTATACGTTATCAAATGGAGAAATCACCTTTGATTCATGATGAAATATCCATTCCTATAACTCTAAGCATTGGAGTTTCAAAATGTGCTGGCGTTGACAATCTAAAGGATATTGGTGAAGCAGATACTATGCTGTATCGAGCTAAGGATAATGGTCGAAATCAAGCTATTTATAGTTTCAGCAGTTCTTAAATAACCTATCCATGAAGTGTTTTACACCTATTTCTTTGTAGACACACCTTTACTCACTATACCCTTTAGTGAAAATCAAGAGCTTACAGGTCTAAGGTTTGTTTATTTTTTTGAAATATGACTTTCGCTAGCTAAAACAACATGTTGATTTTTGAAACCATAACTCCCAAAAGCTATAAATTCAAATACCAAAATTATGAAAGCAATGTGATTTTTAGTTAGTATTGCATAAAAGAAAGTAGGCACTATAAAAATTAACGAACTGTACATTAAGACCCTCTCACTAATTTGATATTCAATAGTTATTTTCGTTGAGCAATGCATACAATCGAATATTCTATCGGGAGTTATAAACATAAATTTTCTTAAAACTACGTGTTTTCCACAATTTGGACAATTCAAATTTTTAAAATTAAACTTCGACATATAATTAACTTGATAGTATTTAAAATATTTAAATTTAATATCACATAGTTTTAACTAATATGAAAGTATCGAATGGAATCCTACATTCATCAGGTGAATATATTTACCTTCAAAATCAATGGCTTACCACTATAATCACAAGCTTAATTACTAACAACCAGTTTTGATACTGGGTAAGCCTTTCAATAGTACTTTTCAGTACCTGAGATTGTCTACTATTTAGCGATCAGTTGACCTAAAGAATAACCGATTGCTACCGTCTTCAATGCACCTTGAAGTCATCTCAATGCGATTTCGTGACTGGCGGCAATGGTGGCATTTTTGCCAGTCATGCTATCCGATTAATT
Source organism: Colwellia piezophila ATCC BAA-637 (assembly GCF_000378625.1). Lineage (GTDB taxonomy): Bacteria > Pseudomonadota > Gammaproteobacteria > Enterobacterales > Alteromonadaceae > Colwellia > Colwellia piezophila. Next base: position 110,648 of record NZ_KB905164.1, read on the forward strand.
GGCAATATTTATAGTCAAATAATACATATTTATATCTATGTGGAACGTCCGATTTCGTATCTAAGTGAACATAAAATTGGATTACGTTAACCGATTGTTTAGGTCAGGTTATCGCTAAAAGCAGGCGTTTTGAATGCATTACAAAAGCTAACTACCATCACAATACATTATATTTTAATTCATAAACAGGCTATTAGTTATTGAAATATGTTATAAAAAACAATCACGAAACATGTAAAAAATATTTTTTAACTTTATCTATGAAAAACAATGAAAAAATTAATCCCTTTCACGTTACTTGCAGCATCAACATTCACATTATCCGCTAATGCTTGAGAACTAATGTCAAAATTAACTTCTGAAGGCTTTGAAGTTAAAACTTCTTTTTCAATGAAGGATGGCACCCCAACAATAGTGCTTCAAAAAGAGGGCATGGTCTATCTTTGTAATGTTAAGGCAGCAGGTTATTCATATAAGTGGACTTGTATACCTGTCAAATAATTTTACTTATAGATTTATCTTGGCACATCTGTGACCATCGCCATCAAAAAGCGTTGCTCACTGGAATAATTTAATATTTTATAAACTAATGTTTGAAACCATTACATCTTAGATGACTACCACAAACTATATTCGTATCTAAGTGAACGTTTGGCGGGATGATTTTCACTCGTAAGTTTTTATCGGAAAATAGTTAACAGTGAGCCTTCCAAGAAGAATCTTTACAGGCGGCTTTGAGCGAAAACTTGCCCGATAAATATGCAAGGAATTTCAGTAAGTATTGCCCAAATATAATCGTGGTTTCACACAAGCTCAATGACCGCTTATGGCTATCAGTTGACCTAACGAACAACCGATAGCTAACTTCCCCTTTGCGCACCAAGAAGTCGTTAACAAAATAGCTACTTCATTTGGAATTCACTAATTTATTAAAGCGAATTGTTAAGGGCAGTAGCTACCACACTGCGGTCATTAGGCTTAAACTGTAAAAACAGGGTTTGGATTAGATTTTGTACCAACGCCTTGCATCAGGGGGCGGGGTAAGATCAAAGTCCCTTGGATGCTTTTGTTATTTATATAAGACATTACACAAGTGTATTTTATCATTTTTTATATGTATGTGCATCAATTTGATATTGAGCGATAATTTGTGCCTTGATTTTAGTCGATGAATTATGCGGATGATAGTTAACCTGAACAATTTTCTTACCATGATTTTTTAAATATTCTTCTACACCCTTATTATGAGGTTTTCTCCCCCAGTCTTCGCCAATCACAAAGATATCAGCCTTAACTTCCTTACAAACAGCGATATAATCAAGTTCATGGTAGGGAAGTGCTATATCCACACAGTCTAGAGCAAGAAGCATTTGTATACGTTGCTCAAGAGGAATAACCGGAACATTAGGCTTATACAATTTAACAACTTCGTCAGAGGCAACACCAACGGCAACTGTATCACCTAAGCTCGCGCAGTATTCCAACAAGGCAAGGTGACCAACATGCAATAAATCAAATGTACCGACTGTATAAACAACCATTCTCTTATAATCCTATGATAGTAATAATTTCGCAGCCAAGATAGCACACTTCAAATTAAGTATAACTGAATAATTACAAGGAACCAGAATTACAACAGAAACTCAGCAGCCAACCATACTCTCTTATGTAAAGGTTCTTCCCAACCTTTGCTCTCTTGCAGGTCTGGCTTGTACAGTACTTGGTCTTAAAGTTGTAATGGGAAACACTAAGGTAAAAGAAGAGCGTGAGACTGCCATTGGCAGAATGTGTGTGGCTGTTTTTGGTGAAGGCTTTAAAGGCTTTAACATTGCACACCTAGTAACGACTGATGGCATTGGTGTTGAAATGTTTGAAATGAAAGAGCGTCAAGAACGTCAAGAACGTCAAGAAGTTGATTTCACACGCCTTGGTATATTCCACTTCTGTCTTCAAACAGATGACCACTTCACTTCGAAGGTGCTATTGCACGTACTGAACAATATGGTGGTAAAGTGCGTATGGACATTATGCGCTACCACCCAGAAGACGACAGTAAGCAAGCAAAAATGGTTTACTTAGAAGACCCGTTTGGCAATTTATTTGAGCTTTACTCGCACTCTTATGAAGAAACTTACGCTTCTGATTACGAGTAATATATTTAACGTAAACAAGTTAAACGAATTATTTGAAGGCTACCTAATGGTGGCCTTTTTGTATATGGCAATAATAGAATAGTAACTCTGGCTATGTTTATAGAGATATCAGTAAAGTATTCTAAGTCGCTGTATGCTCCAGAGCGTGTATGGACTCGACGTATTTTACAATATGCCTTTTCATAACTACGCTCCTTTGTATTAAGGATAGCGTTGCATTCACCAATTGAACTCAAGCCACAAAGCCGACCTAATTTAGACTCGTATTTATTACAGTAAATAGTCCGCTTCACCACCAAAGAAGTCAGTCGCATTGGAATGACTTAAAAGTGCAACATAACAGAAGTTATAAATCGAAAACTCTATCACTTATCATAGTCCGGTGTTAGATCCGCTAGCAAACATAGGCGAACGTTGTCAGTTATGCGGAATTAGCATGTATCATCATTAGCATCGTGGCCGATGTTGTAAGTCAGGTGGGGCTGGCACAGATACTTTGCTGCACAGGGATTTCTTTAGGATGGTTATTGTTGGGGTTGAGTTTGTTGTTTTGGAGTTTGAATTGAAGTCGTTAGACTTGGTTGTGTTTGTCATGGGGTATTCCTTTTAGATTATGGATGTTGTTCTCCATATAAGATACCCATATTGGCTCGTTGGAGATGGTTGTGCGAACAAGGCTGAGCTATTTCATCAGCCGACGCGAGCGAGTTAGAGAAAAAGGTATGCGTAAGTTCTAGTCAATTTAAGAAGCTCAACGATTCCTAAGCGCACATACTGAGGTAAACAGCTTAGTCAATCTTGGACGTCATTTCTGCCTGCCAATAATTATAAAATGTTCAGAGATCGTGCCTTTACATCTTGGGAAAGTGTAGTGGCAGTTTGAGGCTTCACAAAGATTGGACATTTGAATTCTCCGGAGTTAACTTGTCAACAGCATAAATCAACAACAAAGTAAGATTTAAAAATGTCTAAATCACATATCGCTCAAGTTGGGTTTTTAATGCCTGTAATATCTGATTTGATGGATTCAGGAGTAAATGTTGAACGTCTGTTAATAACATCTGGCTTAGATAGGTTTAAGTTAAATGATCCTAACTTCTATGTACCTGTTGAGTTTATGTACAAGTTCTTTGATCAAGTCCACCGTCAACAAGGTATTGATGAATTGGCAGTGCAATTTTCAGAAAGTATTGAATTAGCTACCTTATCGCAATGGGGAGAATTAGTTGCTCTTGCACCTGATCTTTTATCTGCTTTTCAATTTGGCGTTAAAAATAATGGTGTAATTTTAAGTAACCAGCAATTGGATTTAGAAATTAATGGAGCCATTACAACCTTCCAACAACGTTTTACTGATAGCTCAAGCTTTGGTAGAGATCAAACTGAACACCTTGCTTTTTCATTGTTGATAAGAAGTGTCCAGTTAGCTACAGGGGGTAATTGGGCTCCATTAGAGATACATTTTCAAAGCAGTACCATGCCTAATATAGAGTCGTTATTTCCTTCGGGCTGGAATGCAAAAATTGTCTTAGGACAACCCGCAACGGCAATAAAATTTCCAACGTCTTTGCTGACAAAGCCTATGTCAGGAGCGGGCCTATCTTCTCATCTGTCAAATAATTTCCCCGGAACAGGTTCGTTGTCATCGAGAATTGAGAGATTGTTAGATTCAAAACATGATTATTTACATATGAATGCGGGCTTGATTACGGACATGACAAGTTTATCCACACGCACTTTACAGCGAAACCTAGCCGAAGAGGGGGAATCCATGTCGAGTATTATCGATAAGTGGCGTTTAAAAAAGTCTTTGGAGATGTTAGCAATACCAAATATTTATATAAAAGAAATTAGTGAATTCTTAGGTTACAACGATGTTTCAAATTTTAATCGTGCTTTTCGTCGTTGGACTAACACTACACCTTGTGACTATCGCGAAGGCTTATCGAAAGATATTAGTATTTGAGTTAACCAGATGGCGCAAAATGACCATTTCTTTTCAAGTTATCTAACACTACCATCACTAACTTGTGTGACTATTTCGCTCCACACCTTTTAATAGACTTAAAAACAAAGGAATGTATGATGCTTCATCGTTTAAGTTTTGCTGTAATTAATTCTCTTTCAAAGGATATGTTAGAATTAATAATTGATAAAAACATCTTGGTTAGCATTGAAATGGTGGAAGAATTTGATGACTATATCGAACAAAACTTTCAGCATAGTATTGGTATATTAATTAATAAAATTAATGACTATAAATACAGCTTTGAAGCTAAGTTGGTGCTTGGCTCCTCACCACTAATTCAAGCTATAGCTATTTTAAATTACTACACAGCGGGAGCGTCTGATACGAAAAATATTGAACGATTACGAGAGTTAGACAAGCTTAATATGAAAATATTTTCGGGTTTAGAATTTGATCGAGCTCAAGCCATTGACTGGCTTACTACAGAGTTAAGTGTGACTACGCAAAATGTTTAAAGTTACCCTTTAAGGCTCACTTTCACCACAAAACAGACTAAATTTATTTGCTTAAATCATTCAAACAAATCTAATTTATGAAACAGCGGTAACACCTTTTCATTTCATTTCATATACTATGATTGGCAGAAGATGAAGATCTTTATTTTTTTTAATATAGATATCTTAGTTCACATTACATTTATCGAAAATAACAAAGGGCTAAGTATCATGGGTAAACTGATTCTAGTGGTCGACGATTCTAGAGCAATGCGCTACATACTAACGGTCAATTTAGAGTCCTTTGGATACAATGTTGTAGAAGCTGAAGATGGCTTAGATGGGCTATCTAAAGCAAGAATTAATAAATTTGACTTAATTATTACTGATATAAACATGCCAAACATGAATGGCTATGAACTGATTAAATGTCTTAGAGTTGAAAAAAAACATCAATATATTCCAATATTAGCCACCTCAATAGAGAGTTGCGCTACAGCGAAGAAGCAAGGGAAAGAAGCAGGAGTAACAGGTTGGATAGTTAAGCCTTTTGATCCTGCCAAGCTTGAAGTCACGGTAAAAAGAGTGCTTTAACCTAAGCTAGTTTTTTATTTGCAGAATTTCTATTACTAAATGTCAGCAAGCAGCCATTAAGCTCAGGTGGGAAAGAGCCTTTCGAGAGTATCATTCCTTAATTAATTATATCATGACACTGTACTCGAGTAATAATTCAAAATTGGAAATGGAACAAAAGGGCTGCAAAAGTTTTTCTCTTCGATACGATAGATAAACCACAGGCTACTCGTCTGATTTATCGATAATTCCTTAGTTTTTAGTTTTTAACTTAGAGGATGATGTTGCACATGTTGTTTAGAGACCTAAAAATTCCAACAAAGTACCCGATTGTTATCGTTGCGCTTGCGCTTCTTGCTGCTATCACGACGGGTATAGTGGCTAACACACATTCCGATAGAGGAATGCGCGCCGCAGCGGCGAGCAAGCTGTTGGCTTTGCTGGAATCCCGCAAGGGCACGTTGGATATTTACTTCACTATGATTAGCGAAGATCTCCGGATCCTGGCTTCGAGTCCACTGGTCATTGATGCTCTGCGTAAGTTCAAAGGGACCTGGAATGACCAGGGCGAAATACCGAAGGACCGCCTCCAACGCCTCTATATTACCAACAATCCCCACCCCATTGGCAAAAAAGAAAAACTGGATGCTGCAAACGACGGGTCTGACTACAGCATGACACATGAAAAGTACCACCCTATCTTCAGACGTATTCTCCATGAACGGGGATACCATGATATATTTTTGTTCGACAACGATGGTAACCTTGTCTACACGGTAACCAAGGAATTAGACTATGCCACCAATATGATGAGTGGTCAGTGGAAGGATACAGATCTTGCTAAAGCATTTCGTACAGCTCGAGACAATCCTGAACCAGGTTTTCTGGCATTCTTCGATTTTCGATCATATGAGCCAAGTTACGGTAAGCCTGCCAGTTTTATTTCCACACCAGTCTTCGACGAGAAAAGTGTATTCATTGGCGTACTCGCCTATCAGATGCCTAGTGGGCGACTCAACGCGATCATGAATGTCACCGCTGGCATGGGTGAAACAGGAGAGACTTATGTGGTAGGTAAGGACCTGCTGATGCGTAGCGATTCTAGATTCTCAGAGAGCTCCACGATCCTCAAGACACATGTAGATACGGTCACTGTGCACAAAGCACTCAATGGCGAGACTGGAGTGGAAGTTTCACTGGACTACCGTGGAGTGACTGTTATGTCTGCTTACGCACCGCAGGATTTCTTGGGTGTTCGCTGGGCGATAATGGCAGAGGTCGATGAGAGTGAAATACTGGCACCGGTTTTTAAGACGCGTGATGCCATGGTGATAAGTGTAGCGGTTATCGCTGTTTTGATCACAATAATCGGATATTTCCTGGCTATGTCCTTGTCACGTCCCCTTGTAAACATGACCAAGGCCATGGTCAAGTTGGCAAGACGGGAGATAAAGGTCAAAATTCCCTCATTGCACTGGCGTGATGAGTTGGGTGATATGGCGAGTGCTATGCAGGTGTTTCAGGAAAATGATGTTAAACGTATTCAGGACGAAAAAAATCTACTATTAAGCGAGGAAACCCTTAAGTATCAAGTCGTGGAACTCCGAGATAGAGAAGATCGACTAGAGGCGCAGGCGGTTGAGATGGCTGCACTTTCTGAGGGTTTGAAAGAGGCCAAAGAAAAAATGGAGCACTTGGCCAATCATGATGCTTTGACAGGTTTACCAAGTTTACGCCTGTGCAATGACCGATTAGAAAGCGCCTTAACAATTGGCCGACGTAAGAATTGTCAAACAGCCGTGTTGTTCATTGATTTGGATGGTTTCAAGGCGGTGAACGATTCTATGGGGCACGAGGCAGGCGACCAAGTCCTCAAGGGTGTTGCCGAACGACTCAAATCTTCAATCCGTGAAGTAGATACCGCAGCAAGGATTGGCGGCGACGAGTTTCTTGTGGTATTACCGGAGACTGGAGATAAATACGGTATTGCCAAGGTTGCGAAAAAGATCATCGGAAAAATTTCAGAGCCTTTCATAATCGATGATACTCAAGCACGTATTGGTGCGAGTATCGGTATCGCAATTTCTCCCGCAGATGGTACTAATGCCGACGAATTGCTACGCTGTGCTGATGAATCTATGTACATTATCAAGAAGCGAGGTAAGAACAATTACGGCTTTTACAGTTAGGGTTGCATTACCAACTTATCGGATTCAGATTATATGGTGTATTTTTCAGTTGTTTATGATGAATTTCGAACGTAACTACCCCTACCCAATCACCAATTTCTCATTATCGTAATATTCTGTAATCCCCCTGTGTCAGGATCTTTCTTTTATACTTATTATATTCATTCGCAGAGAAGCTTAGGAGGTTACTCAATGTGATTGCCTGCGCTTTATCAATAATCACAAGCTTACCTCTTGGACTCTCAGCATAAACTGAAAATAATGGCTCTAACTCATCGAGTGACAACTCACACTGCAAACCAGTTCTTAGGCATCTAGATCGAATTTGAGCAGCTCTGGTTCTGATGTTCATATTCTTAGTGTCTGCGGCATAATATAAAATCCTTTTAATAACATAGTTAATTACTAACACTACCACTTAAAGCTTCTAACTTAGTGGGAAAATTAACCATGTTACGACATTATTTTCCACCAAGAAGTCCTTAATAATGACCTGTTTTTTTTGATGTTCGTTAGCTGAGTTCTAAGGCTCATTTTTACCACTTTGAAGACATAAGGTTTTAGTACCATACCGACAGCTTTAGGACAGTAAGCGGTCATAAATTGAGAGCCGAATCAGTATATGTAGCAGTCACAATGAGCCTAATATAGTCATTCTAATTTAAAGTTTTTACTTATTTACACCCGAAAATTTACTCAATACTTTGCGTGAAATTATTTAACTAATCTCAAAAGCAGACATTAGAATAATTTTAGCAAGGTTTGAGAATACTAGGTCCAACTTGAATATTACGATTATAGATATTTGTTGATGATTTTTTTGTATTCATCGGTTTTCTTGAATTCGATTAGCGCTTTGGAAAATTGTTCGACAAACTCTTTTTTCACCGTTTTTTTGGAAAACATAAGATAAAAATCAGTAGTTGCCAGAGGCATTGGGAAATAATAAAGATTGTTATAAGCGTCTATCTTTTTTAGCTCAAGTCTGTTTTTTGCTAAGTAGAGGGTCGTCTCCATTACCGCAGGCATATAGTCATAGCGTCCGTAGATTAATTTGGCTATGTTCTGCGTTTCAAAAGATACCTCTTGGATGAAGGAGTTCTCAACGATATATTTCTTGAAATTAGAGGGATAATTATACCCGAAGATTAATCCTATACTTTTATTCTTTAGGTCACTCAATTTTTCAAAACGCAAGACCTCTTTTTCAGACTTTTTAATAAACAAAACCCACTGACTTGTGATAATTGGTTCCGAGGGAAATAGGCTGTATTTCTTTCTTTCATCATTAATAGAGGCCGTATAAACAGCATCTAATTTACCCAGATACATATCTTTCTGTGCTCTAGCCCAGGGATAAATATTATTTTCCTCAATGGAAATTCCCATACGACTGAAAGTAGCATTGATTATTTCAGTGCTCAGACCTGAGATTAAGTTAGTTTCTTTATCTTCATAACTGAAAGGAGGCCAGTCCTCAGTGCCTAAAACAATAGAGGTACGTTGTTGCCCCGTGACCGCATTACTAGCGAGCAGAAACAATATCCCCCCAAAAATGAAATGAAAACTTATTACCTTCATGTAAAATGCCTTTCAAAAAATTTTGATTTTTATAATTGAGCAAGAAAACCAAAATTAATCATAGTTAAGCTAAAAGTAAGTACATTATTTTCTCTCTGAATCATTAGAAGTCATACCTAATTCCTACCAATAAAACTCGACCGCCACTATCTGCGGGATCAAAGTTTCGTGCCGATGAGGTTGTTTGTTTGGCATCTGAAATGACTGCTGTTTCTTGTTCTTGGTAATACTCAAAGAATAAATGAATATTGTCATCATATAGCACCTCCCAACCGGCGTGAAAAATAAATTCTCCATAATTATCCACGTTTGCCAATAATATCATTAGCTTATTGTCACCGAACGTATACTGCGCGAAAGTACTAAAAGTATCTGTCCCATCAGCAGCCCATCCATGGCCTGAAATATCACTGTCAAACTGTTCGTATGTCGCAGCTAAATACCATGGGCCTTTTTCCAATGATGCTGCTAATCCAAGTATCGTTATATTGTCATCACCGCCAAGGTCATCAATACCGGCCGCCAATGTCAGCATATTATTGGTGTATGAAACCGTATATTGTTCTCTATTTCCGTCACGTGTTCCATTGTCTTTTGATGTAAAGGCAGAAAATTTTATTCCGTTGAATGTGGGGGAAGTGTAATTTAAGCTGTCATCTAAACGAAATGATGTGAAAGAGGTGAAACCAGTATAAAAGCTAGGGAAGTAATCAACTGGATAAGCAATTTGATTATAAAAAGGCGTCCAATCTCTTCCTAATGACAGTGAACCTAAAGGGCCAGAAAATTCAAGCTTGAAAATTCGTATATCTTCATCTTGTCCCCATGAATGTTGAATCTTCTTATTAACTAGGTCAATCGGAATCTCAAATTGAAACAACGCTGACCAATCAGTAGTGAAAGAATGTGATACTTTAAAACCCACTCGAGAATAGGCATCTCGCAAGGCTGCATAATTATCAAAATTATCAGGCTTGTTATCAGGCTCAACATATTCAGCTTGAAGTCGAAGTGAGCCGTAAAGGTTGATTTCAAATGCATCTGTAGGAAAAGCTAGAAATAAAGCAACATAAAGAACTGCATACATTTGGGTTTTCGGAAAGAGCATTTAACCTCCAAATAATCAAATTTCATATACGACTAATTATCTATAATGTAGTAAATAATTATAGCAGCCGATCCCTGTATAGATGTTTTTGAAAGTTTTTTTTTATGAATTATTTGATGCTATTGATGAACTTCATACACCATAACCGCAGGTTGAAGTCTGAAAAATGCCCCTTGGTTGGATTCAATTTTGGATCTAATAAAATGCTCCATTGCGCCATAGACCATTAAATTTTCAATGCACAAAAATCATTTAAAACGTAATTAATCGAATGTCAGCTTTCGGTATTTTCAATCAAATTTAAGTTTTGACTTTTTAAGTTTCAAGGTGGAATTTAGAAAAACATAATTATCTAATATAGGGCAGCTTTGTCGGATCAGAAGTCATAAGAGAATCATTGATGCTAACGACCGCTTTAAGTCTTGGAGCTGCCGCTAGTAAAGCAAACTCTAACGTCAACAATGCGCACCAAGTTGCCATATAGCCTATCCCGCTAAGTGCCCCATTGCTAGTTAGGGGGTAACTGTCAACAGCGCCTCTTCAAACTACCACTTCGTAGCGCCTATATTTTAGATATTTAGTGCACTGCACAATCGTTTCTTTAGATGCTGCGGGTGAGCTTTGAATAAAGACAATGAGTCACATTGTTGAAAATGACAAAATTGGGTGATTGCAGCTAAAAATGCAGTAATGACTAGGTCTTCATCAAAATTATGTGGTTCGAAATGTAGTAATTTGATCTCTAAATGGCTGGTTTTACGATGAGCTTTACAATCCATTCGCCCAATAAAATCATCGCGAAAAAGTAGCGGTAGGCAAAAGTAGCCATATTGACGCTTTGCTTCTGGTAGATAACATTCTATCTTATAGTCGTATTGAAAAAGTGCTTTGAGCCTCTCACGCTGAATTACACTGTTATCGAATGGCGAAAGAATCAACATACGACTATTCAACCGTGGAAGGGAACGTTCGAGTGCACCTGTTTCCAATAGAAAGACTTCGCCACTGCTCACTTGTACTTGTTCTAAGGTACCCTGCGCCAACCTTTCGGTTACCAAGGCCTTTACAGCTTTGCGTAGTTCCGTATTTTTCCGTTGGTAAGTCAGACCTTTAAGTGAAGAAAATCCATGACAGCGCAGCTGTTGATCGACAATGTGCGCCGCAAATTCTTCCATGCTTGGCATTTTTAAGCTTACCTGAGATGGCAGTACCCGCTCTGTTAGATCATATGTTTTTTGAAAGCCTGCGCGGTCGCAGATCATAAGGTCGCCTTGCATATACAACTGTTCGAGTGCTTTTTTGGCTGGCTTCCAGTCCCACCAACCAGCACGTTTTGTACTGCTCGTTTCTATATCTCGAGAACGTAGTGGGCCATCGATACTTATGCGTGCCAAGAGCTCCCCCATGAGCTTCGTATCAGGGTTTTTGTACCAATGTGTTTGACCGCTTTTAATGGCATGCTTGTAAGGTAAGGAGAATCGAAAATCAGCAATGGGTAGCAAAGCTGCTGCGTGTGTCCAATACTCAAAAATATCTCCATCAAGCAACATTTGATTTGTCATGTCTGACTTGAACTTAGGTACTCTAGAGTGAAAAACATGATGGTGTGCTCGTTCCACCACAGAGATGGTGTCGATCTGCACATAACCAATGTGGTTAATTGCCCTGCGTGCCCCTGCCAAACCAGACCCATAGGGCTGCGAATGCAGCAAACCTTGTGCAGCTAGAGCAAGGCGGCGTAATCGAGCCCATTCTTGTGGACGTTTAATTTCAATCATTGTCATACTTGTTTAAAGCCCTTCATAAGAAACACGTTTTTATCGTATACTATTCACGAATTATCTGGGTTCTTTTGATGGCATTGTTATACATTGCTTGCTAATAATTAATCCAATTAGGCAATTTATAATACTGTATAAAACATAGGCAGCTCAATTCAATTACAAGTTTACCGTAACAAAAAAACGTCCTATCTCACTATGTGCCCCAATATAACTTCAATTGTTATTTAAACTAAGACTAAGTTTTTTGGGGTTAATGCTTAAACTAATACAAGTTGTCTGGGTTAAGCTCTATTAAGGTTTATTGTTGGCTACATGAATGGAGTTAGCATTAATTAGCTTTAACATTGATGGAACTTGCATAAAGTAGCAAGTAGTAGGGTTCTTAACCTGCACTAAGGGGCGTAAGTATTTCTTGTGGGATTGGTTGCAGACGTTTCTGTTTATCTAAGCAAACCATCTCAATATCAGCAATCACTGCCGCTTTGCTGGCATTCGGACGCCATAACTCTTGTCGCCATAAGGTTTTATATTTGCCATCAAATTGATAACTAGTACGGACATCGCAAACTTCAGCAAACTCGACACCGTCTTGAAAAATTAAATTTGCTTTATAAACGGCAAAACCTAGGCCCTTCTCTGCCCACAGCTTGGCAAGCTTATCACTATCGATGACATGCTCACGGGCACGCTCAAAGTACTTGAGGAAATTTGGGTGATAAACGACACCGGAATGATCGGTATCTTCATAATATATTTGCACGGGGTGATGATAAATTTTACTCATTGTACTCACTTAACTTAATATGACTTTTTTAACTTAATGTTATGTATTGTATTGTATTATATTGTGAATATTTTTCACTTGATGACTTAACTATTCAATGATGCTTTAAGTTGTGCCATACCTGCCTCTAATGAAATCAGCGGTCTATAACCAAAATCTCTTTTAGCCGCGCTAATATCAAAATAATGACTAGTCGATAATTGCTTGGCAACAAAGCGAGTCATGATTGGCTCTTGTTTTTTATTCAACAGCTTATAGAGCCACTCTAACGTTGCACCAACAGCATAGGCAACAACGCTTGGCACCCTTTTAGTGACTGGCGGTAAATCGACACAGCCAAGAATATGATTGAGCATGGCTGCCATCGTTATGGGTTGATCATTGCTGATAAAATAAGCCTTACCGCTACATGCAGGGTTCGCTTTACCTAAGGCAACAGCCGCTAAAATATGGGCATAGGCGGCATTATCCACATAGATAGTATCAACAAGCTTATCTTCTTTGCCAACAAGCTTTAGTTTACCGGCTCGAGCACGATCTATTACCCGCGGTACCAGATGTGGATCATTGGGCCCCCAAATTAAATGTGGCCGTAACGCCACTGATTTTAATAATGGGCTTTCTTGCGATGCTGCCAACACGAGTTGCTCGGCGAAGGCCTTTGACTCGGCATAATAATTTAAAAAATTTTTCGCATAGGGCTGTGACTCATCAATACCTGCTTCATCGATACCGTCAAAAGTGACACTGGGCGTACTAGTATAAACCAATCGTGTTATGGCAAGCTCTTGACAGGCTTGAATAATATTTTTCGCACCTTGCACATTCGGCTTAAAGTAATCTTCTTTACTTCCCCAAACCCCCGCTTTTGCGGCAACATGAAAGACAAGGTCGCATGATTGCATCGCTGCTTTTACTTGAGAAAAATCAGTTATATCACCTTGAACCATAGTCACGCCCATTTGGCTCAGCTCTGGATAACTGCCGCGGGCAAAACCGGTGACCTTGATATTGGCTAAACGCAGTAACCGACAGATGGCTTTACCTAAAAAGCCGCCGGCACCGGTAACAAAAACGTGCTTTGTTTGCTCGGCAAGATCACTTAGCGGTGCTTGTAAAGCTTGGTTAAAGGCTTCTATTGATGATGTAGTTTTAACCCTATCGTGCTTTTTATCAATCATGCTTACCATCTAGTAAAGTTCATATAAAACTAAGTTAATCGAGTTGCGCTTGTGCCCAAACAGCCAATTTTTCTCTAAATATTTTGGCGTTATGGCGTATATCTACCGGAAAGTCATCATGGATTAAAAAGTGTGAAATAGCGGAAGTTTGTTTATGAGCAAGTGCTAGTACTTTTAATGCAGAAAACAGCATAGTCTCATCAAAATCTTCAGATCTTTTGGCTTCATCGGTCAATTCAACACAAAGTAATGGCACACTTTTCTGATAAATAGTAACCGCCACTAACGCGGTACGTTTCACTGCGCTATGGGTATTAAATATTCGCTCACAAGGAATCGAAAAGTGAACATTCGTTTCGGTTTCAACGCGATGGGCTTTTCGTCCGCACATCCATAATCGGCCAGATTCATCAAGGTAGCCTAAATCGCCCATGCGGTGACGAATGACCTGATCTTCAAAAATTTTAGCCTGCGCAGTCGCTAAATCTCGATGATAATATTGCTGACTAACCATATCGCCTTTCACCACGATTTCACCAATAGTGTTGGCCGGTAAAACTAGCTCCTCAGACCAAGTTTCAATAACCTCTTCACTAATAGTGATAATGCTTAGTTCAACGCCCTTAACAGGACTACCGACACAAATACCACCACCATTGTCGGTTATATGGCTAGTGGCCAATAAATCGGCACTGCTAATTTTCGTCAGCGGTAGTGATTCAGTGGCACCATATGAAGTTAACACCGGCACATTATCGCTCAGTAATTGAGTAAAACGCTCTATTGACGGTAAAGTTGCTGGCGCGCCCGCTGAAATGACCCGCTTTAAACTATTAAGCTTAATAAGGGGTTTGATAGCAGGTTTATTAGCTGAAATATCGGCTGCTCCCGCCTGCCCTAACACTTCAATAAGTGCGGGGTTAGCAAATAAGTTAGTACACTGATATTTTTCAATAGCCGCGAAGATGAACGCAGGATTGGCGGTAATAGGCTTACTTGCGTCCATATCAGGGACAATCGATGCCATGCCTAAGGCAGGGCCAAATAATGAAAATAGTGGAAAAGTAGCTAAGTCACGCTCACCTGGCTCAATGGCATAGTCTTCTTTTAGTGCGGTAATTTGTGCTTCAAACATTTTATGGCTGTAAACCACACCTTTAGGTGTACCGGTACTGCCACTGGTAAATAATATCGCTGACATCTCATCATCGCTAAGTTTTACCATTTCAAACGAGAAATTTTCTTTAGGTATCGGATAGCGCGTTAACAGTTTAGTTAAACTCACGCCGCCAATAACCGCAGAAAAAAGGTTGCTGCCAAAACCAGAGCCTGCTTCGGTTACCGTTAATAATTTTTTAACACTGGATTTTCCCCAACCAAATAAAGCCCTGGCAATGTGGGCTTTAGGAATACCAATAAAAGCATCCGGCTTTGCTTCCGCAAAACACTGTTTAAGGTTTTTAATCCCCATACCTGGGTCAACGAGAATAGGAACAATACCGGCTTTAAATAAAGCAAACGTTAAGGCGAAAAAATCAAGGCTCGGCGTAACCATCAGTACCGCTTTCATACCTTTTTTAAAGCCATAGGCATTTAATGCATAGGCGATTTGATCGCTGCGCTGATGTAAATCGGCAAAGTCTATTTCACTATAAGTAAGCTTGCCACGCTGGCTTTTTTGTACCGCGACAGCTAACGCATTGGGCGTTGCTATTGCGGCATGAGCAAGGTGGCGACATAAGTTTGCTTGTTTGGGCTGTTCTTTTGACTTGTCCAATGTCTCTGCCATTTTCTTTTTCCTATTGGATCAGCCTATTGAGTTAGCTATTACTTGGTGAGTATTAACTGAGTTAGCGCTTATTCAGTTAGCTCTTATCGAGAAACGTGGGCTTCACTTGATTTTAAAAAATCAGTTATTAAAGGTACAACCTCATCACTAGCATCTTCTAAAATATAGTGACCACAATCATCAAAAGCATGTACTTGGGCATCGGGAAAACGTTTCTGCCACTCGTTTAGAAAGTGTTTATCAAAAACAAAGTCTTTTAACCCCCAACAAACCAACATAGGTAACTGTTTAAACTGCGCTAAACTGTCGCTAATATCAGTAACCAGTTGATAGTTTCTGTCACCTGGTTTTAGTGGGATATCTTGAATAAAACGTAACGTTGAAATTCGATTATTCCAAGAGTTAAAAGGTGCCACGTAAGCTTGACGGATCTCTTTGTCCATTGCTTTACGTTTAACGCCAACATAGGAAGCGATACTTGAAAAGGCATTAAAACCTCGGACTAGCAGCGTACCGACAAAAGTATTACGGCCTAACCATAAAGCAGGAGGTAGCTTTTTTGCTTTCGGTAAATGAAAAGCACCGGTATTTAGAATAACCAGACGTTTAATACGTTCGGGGTATCGGGCTGCATAGCCCATACCAATCATACCGCCCCAATCATGAACAACGAGGGTAATATTGTCTTTTACTTCTAAATGTTCTAGCAATGCTTCAAGGTCATCTATGCGGCTAGTAAGCGTGTAATCATAACCCTCATCGCCTGGCTTATCAGATAAACCACAACCGATGTGATCAGGTACTATGCATTGGTGATTTTTACTTAATTCGCTAACAAGATTACGGTAATAGAAGGACCAGCTAGGATTACCATGCACCATAACAACAGGCGAGCCCTGCCCTTCATTAACATAATGATATTGATGGCCATTACGATTAATAAAGTTACGTTTAAACGGAAAAAGTTTTGTTAACTTATTTTCTAACATACTATCTGACATGTTTTCTGACATACCTACCACTTAAGTCCCAACATCATACAATTCAAACCACTACCTATACCTAAAAAGCTAACATTATCACCTTTTTGTAGGAAACCTTGGTCGTGGGCCATAGCAGCGGTAACGGGTAATGAAACAGTGCCCATATTGCCTAAAAGCTTAAAGGTTGGGAATTCTTTTTCTACCGGAATGTTTAAGGCGGTTAAGACTTTCTTTTGATTGGCTGCGCCAACTTGGTGACAAATCACTTTATCTACTTGCTCTTCAACCCAATGACGTTGCTCTAAAAAATGTAGCCAAGTATCTTTTGCTAAAGAGACGCCTTCTTTAAGTAAACTTACCGCATCGGTACGCATAAATTCACGGAATAGTTGCGGACCCACTTCTTTTAAGCCCCATTGACATAAATTGTTATGCTCGGGTGCCGATAAGTGACTCGCCCCTAATAATTGATGATTACGGTCGGTATTTAAATTAAAACTACCATCGGTAAGCAGTACAGCTACCGCACCTGAGCCCCCTGTTAAGGTCGCTAAAGAGCGGGCATAATTTTGCATAGTGGGCTCGGCGAGCATGTCTTCAATTGTCACATCAACAATATGACGTGCTGATTCACATGAAACGACAAGACCTGCTTTAATTTGTCCAAGCTCAATACGGTTAGCAATATCTAAAATACCCGAAAGCACCCCTAAACAAGCATTACTGATATCGTAAATTGCCGTATTTTTCAATACGCCAAGTTTTGCTGCAATACGACAAGCTGTGGCTGGCTCATGCTGATCGCGACAAACGCCAGTATAAACTACCGCGCCTAAATCAGCTGCCGCAATGCCGGTTTCATTCATTGCTCTTTGCGCGGCAACAATGGCACCATCGGAAAGTACATGATTTTTTGGCCACCAACGGCGCTCTTCAATGCCCGTTAAAGCAGCGAGCTGCCCCATAGGAATATGAAACTTTTTATATAATGGTGTCAAACGAGATTCAAGCTCTGCACTGGTTACCACTTCAGGGGCCAGCTCATACGCTAAGCTATTAATAAAAACGCGGGAATATTTCATTTAGATGGCTGTTGCTTATTTTCTCGGTTAATTCTTACATCTCTTGTCAGTTTATTCGCTAAACTGCGCTGCACATGTAAGATAATTAACCTATGTTAATTATTTATGTCTATGGGGCGCCATTTGAGCAAGAATATGGCAAGGATTCAACCAAAAATATGATTTATCGATAATCTACGCTAAATTAAACAACATCTTGCTCAATTTTCCGTGATGATTACCTGGTGTGAGTCGCTCTTCTGGTCAACCCATTTAGTAGTTAACCTGAGCTCTGGATAAGAAATATTACACAACAAAGCTATTTTAACCGCTATCAGCATTATTTCTCCTACCAATAACCAGCTATTGGGTACGTAAAAATGCCTTGATAACGACTAAACTAACATCATTGTGTATAACGTATAATTTACTATCTAAATTTCATAGTGTTATAACATTCATTAACCAGAGTTCAGGTTAGTTATTAAGAAAAAGGCTCTGGTAATAAGAGCCTTTATACATTTGTTAAAGATCAAGTTTTCGCTTCTTTTTTAACGGTCAAGGTACGCAAATAAAGTAATAACATTAGCGAGAGCAAGGTAAAGAAAGACAAACTGCCGCTGCTCGATTTTTCAGGAGTAACGTCAAGTGAAATAGTATTATTATCAACCACCGCGATACCACCTGGGTCATCAATCACGCCATTGGCAATACCATCAGTATCATTTGCCCCCCCGTCTTCAATCAATAGCTTTAAACAAATATCACCGACATTTAAACCTACTTGGTAAAGTTCACTATGAGGCGGTGGACAAACACCGTTAACGGCTGCGCTTGTGGCAAGGACATTGTTACTGTCCTCGACAAAATCGGCCCACTGGTGCTCACCATTTATTTTACGATAAACAGAGTAAGCTTTGATGGCATCAGACAAAGGCAAGACAATGGCGACAGAGCGGCCAAAAGGCATAATATTGTGTATTTCAAAATCAAAATACCCCTGACTATGCTCCAAGCTATCTTGCTCTACCAGTCCGGTGTTTAATATTTCCTGTTCAGAGAGTTGAATACCGTCAGAGCTTTGCAATAAGGCAAACTTGCCTAACCTTAACTGTAAACCGGGCTCTGTTTCCGCCAATTTAACGATCGCGGCATTAATATGTAAAGGCTGTAAGTAAGGTATGGTTGAATTATCCATATAGGCCGGTAAGCCATCTGCATCATCGTCGCTAAAACCCTCGTCAATATCACTTAGCCCATCTCTATCACTATCTAGAGTACGCAATGTTTGTTGACTCGCTAAAAGAGGCAGAAATATTTGCTTCGTTTGCGAAAGCGGCTCACTGCCACTGTTAGTGGCAGTACCACTATCGGTTACCGTGATACCAAGAGTGATCAGACCTTTACTCTCCTCTGGTAAGACTACGCTACCTGCAGGGAATACTAGCTGTAATTTATCCGTTGACAGCACTGCACTTAAATAATCCGCTATTTGCCAATCAATTTGATGGCTATCTTGGCTATTCGAGTCTTTAATGGACAGTACCACGGTAACGTCACCATCGTTTTTAGCAATACTTGCTACTGGTATACCTTTTTGCCAGACAGCGACATTGATATTAGGTGCAACATTGCCTTCGGTCACGGTGATGATATGTTTTGCATGCACGCCAGCATTAACCCCTTGATCAAAACTAACGATTAACTCTTCATCGCTTTCCAGTTGAAAGTCATCATTGAGCTGAATATCAATAAATCCTGATGTACCCTGCGTTATCACTATTTTATTATCAGGCAAATTATAATCGGCATTATCGACACTGCCGGTTATTGTTATCGGCAACGTTACTGGATAAGCGGGAGCTGGACCCGATAAGATCACAGCCACGCGAGCGACACCACCTTCAGCGACAACTTGCGCGGATGAAAAGTTCACTAAGGGGTGAATATTTAATACTTGCTCTACGGTAGCAATATTACCGGCATTATCTACCGCTCGCCAAAGAATAACCTGTAAACCTGAGCTAATATTTTTCGCCCCCGTTTCAAACCCTAGCGCCGTTAAACCACAGCAGTTGCTGCCGTCGAGTCCATCGTGCACCGAGATATGGGTCAACTCGATTAGCCGCTGTAAATTTAACTGGGTAAAAGTATGCTCAGCATTAATATGTACGGCCTGGGGCGGAGTAATAATTGGCGCATAATCATCCAATAATGGATGACTGCCCGCTAACGCTTCTGCTACGTTAGTAACACCGTCAAAATCTGTATCAAGCAGTGCATCATTAGCATCAAGCGGGTTAAAGTTATGCAGCGTTTCAAATGC
This sequence comes from Colwellia piezophila ATCC BAA-637, assembly GCF_000378625.1. Lineage (GTDB taxonomy): Bacteria > Pseudomonadota > Gammaproteobacteria > Enterobacterales > Alteromonadaceae > Colwellia > Colwellia piezophila. The sequence continues at coordinate 130,623 of NZ_KB905164.1, forward strand.
ATCACTCATACCATCGCCATCATCATCTAGATCAGCATTATTACCGATTAAATCACCATCGGTATCAATATGTTCACTAGCATCTAAGGGCAGTTGGTCTTCAAAATCTAAATAGCCATCATTATCATCATCATTGTCAAAAATATTACCTAGACCATCACCATCAGTATCAAGACTTTCAACCGGATTATTAGGGAATGGATCATCGACATCTCTAATGCCGTCATTATCATCATCACTATCAGCATTGTCACCTATGCCATCATTATCGGCATCAAGCCACTCGGTCGCATCAAGGGGAAATAAATCGACGCTATCTAGGTGACCATCACCATCATCATCGGTATCTGTATTATTTCCTATGCCGTCATTATCCGTGTCAAACCACTCTAGTGGGTCGTTATCAAAAGCATCAACTATATCGGTGAAACCATCGTTATCATCATCACTGTCTGCATTGTTGCCGATACCATCACCATCGGTATCAAGCCACTCGGTCACATCAAGTCTAAAGGCATCTTCAGTATCTTCTACACCATCTCCATCATCATCTGTATCTGCATTATCACCAATTAGATCACTATTCGTTGGATGATTAGCATCCGTATTCAAATATTCACTTACATCTAGCGGAAAAGCATCATCGTCATCAATAATGCCATCATTGTCGTCATCACTGTCTGTATTATTGCCAACACCATCACCATCGGTATCTAGCCATTCTAGAGGATCTAGTCTAAAGGCATCATCAACGTCTAAAACCCCATCACCATCATCATCTGTATCTGCATTATCACCAATTAGATCACTATTCGTTGGATGATTAGCATCGGTATTCAAATATTCACTAACATCTAGCGGAAAAGCATCATCGTCATCAATAATGCCATCATTGTCATCATCAGCATCACTGTTGTTGCCTATGCCATCACCATCTGTGTCTAACCATTCGGCAGGATTAAATTGAAATGCATCTGCGCCATCTAAAACACCATCACCATCATCATCATCATCCAAGTTATTCCCAATGCCATCATTATCGGTATCAATCGTCTCAGAGAAGTCATCAGGTAACGCATCTTGTCCGTTAAGAATACCGTCGCCATCACGATCGGCATCGGCATTATCACCAATTCCATCGCCATCTAAATCTGCACTTTCAGTACCATCAAGTGGAAAAATATCTAGGCTGTCATCAACACCATCACCGTCATCATCATTGTCGGCATTATTACCTATGCCATCACCATCAGTATCTATATATTCACCGGCATCTAATGGCGCAAAATCAGAAGTATTAGCAATACCATCACCATCAATATCAGGATCAGCATTATTACCAATACCATCACCATCGGTATCAGTATCTTCACTGCTATCTAATGGGTATATATCACTTGTATCATCAACACCATCGCCATCATCATCAAGATCGGTATTATCACCTATGCCATCACCGTCTGTATCAATGTATTCGGTTGCATCAAACGGTGCAAAATCAGCGGCATTATCAACGCCATCACCATCAATATCGTTATCGCTATTATCGCCTAGACCGTCATTATCTGTATCAATTTGCTCGGTACTGTCTAATGGAAAAGCGTCATTAATATCTAAGGTACCATCACCATCAGCGTCGGTATCTGGGCCATCACAAATACCATCATTATCTGTATCTAAACGCTCTAATGGGTCTAATGGACATGCATCTAACAAATCTGAAACGCCATCGCCATCATCGTCATCATCGGCGTTATTACCTATGCCATCATTATCGGTATCTAGTGTTTCTAATGGATCAAGGGGCATATCATCAAGGGTATCTAATACACCATCACCATCATCATCAGTATCGGTATTGTTACCGACACCATCACCATCGGTGTCATACCACTCGGTATTATCATAAGGAAATACATCAAGGGTATTTACAATACCGTCATTATCAATATCCGGATCTTGCGCATTACCTATGCCATCACCATCAAGGTCAGCATTGACATTAAAATTTAATGGAAAGGCATCATCGACATCATTAACGCCATCACCATCATCATCTATATCGGCATTATTCCCTATACCATCAAAATCGGTATCTGTGCTTTCAAAGGGGTCGAGGGGAAATTGGTCGTAAACATCAAGTACGCCATCGCCATCATCATCACTATCGGCATTGTTACCGATACCATCAAGGTCAGTATCTAAACTTTCTTGCGGATTTAGCGGGAAAACATCCAGTAAATCGGGGACGCCGTCATTATCATCATCAGTATCGGTGTTATTACCTAAACCGTCATTATCGGTATCAAGCCATTCACTCGGGTCACCAGGCAGGGGATCATAAAGATTAATAGCAAGATCGCCATCATCGTTATTATCGCTGCCAAAAGGAAAACTGTAACCATTAAGCAGGCCATCTCCATCAATATCAGGATCGCTATTATTACCAATACCATCAAGGTCAGTATCAATCCATTCGAGAGGATCATTTGGGAATAGATCAACAGAATCATCATAACCATCACCGTCGGTATCAATAGCAAAAACACTACTACTGATAACAAGGCTAAGTATGCTTAAAAATTTAAAGCAACGTATTTTATACTTCAACACACGTTTCTCCATAGAGAGGGGTAATCTGCGACTAACGCCAGATATACAGGGTAACTACTTTAGTCATTTATAAAGACGGTAGTTATAAGTGTAGCTGCAATAGTCCGTTTACAGATCTACCTTCATATCGGCAAATCTATTGATAACTTAAATATTCGGGTAAAAACAATAATACTAGTAACCGACTTGACGACCAAAACGATAATTAAAACCAATAAATAAAGTACTGATACTGCCAAAGTCAGAATAATTGGGATAATGTTTGACGCCTATATGCATAGCGGAATTTTTTGTGAAGCTTTTTTGTAGGATCACTGATAATACCGGGTTGATATCCCCTTGCTCGGCAAAGTAAATATCATCTCGGTCAAAGTCCGGTCTAAAAACAAGTTTGTGTTCACTTAAGTTAACCGCCGCGCCCACTTGAAATTCAACCATGAAACTACTGATAAATTTATCGTATGACTTCGGATAATAACGATAACCCAATGACAGCTCGACGGTTTGCAAAGCAAAATCAAAGTCCGCTTTATCCCAAGCGTCACTGGTTTTATCCAAGTCGCTTATGGCAACATTTTCTAAACGGTTGTAACTTACCTGCCAAATAAAGGCTTTTTGCTTAAAAAATTCATCACCAATAACAAGGCTATAACCAAAACTTGAATCTTGATCCACTTTATGAAGTTGTATTGAACTTTCAAGCGCATCGGCATTGCTATGCAACATAGCCATAAAAATACAAAACATTTGCGCTATAGGATTAATTTTTTTTACCATCACTACTTTTACTCCTGCCAACAAGCCTTCGATAGGTAGTCATTTTATTGTCGGTCGTAAGGGGGAACTACCAATGAGTAAAGTTAAGCAATAATCACACCAAAGAGATATAGACTTACTTACTGATGAATTTATAAAGGCATCAATAACAAGCGGCTACAATCCACTCACATAGAGTGAATAATAAACTTTAATTGAGTGGAGATGTACTGAAGCGCAGAGAACGAAACGGCAAATAGCTGCCCTTAGGAACACTTATTTGCCGTTGATGTTTGCCCGCGGAGTGTTGGGTTGCAGTTTGCCGTTAATATTTTCGGTGTTAACTTTTGGTGTTAACTTTTGGTATTGATTTTTGGTATTAATTACGGATATTAATTTTCCGAATTAATATCCGGCCTTACTTGGTACTGTTGGAATGCCCGAAGATAGTATTTTACTCAACTAGAGCACTAACATTCATTGTTAAAGTCATTTAACGACCTAAGGCTAATCCTTCTCTTCGCGGATCGGCTCCGCCCACTAAACCATCACTGGTTAGTTCTATGGCATGTAAACCACTGTTTAACGGTTTAACTTTTACTCTATGCCCTCTGGCTTCAAGAGCCGGTTTTAATTTGGCAATATCCGTATCAACCTCCAGTGTGGTAACCACATTTCTATTAGTTACTTTCGGTAAGTTAATCGCCTGTTGCACGTTAAGTTGCCAATCTAGAACAGCCACAATGGTTTGTGCGACATAATTAATGATGCGACTACCACCCGGTGAGCCGACAACTAATCGTAATGAATTATCGGCATTAAAAACCATCATAGGTGCCATTGAACTGCGTGGCCTTTTTAATGGCTGAACACGGTTAGCAACTAATTCACCATGGCGTTTAGGCGCGAGTGAAAAATCAGTTAATTGATTATTTAATATAAAGCCTTGTACCATAAGCGCTGAGCCAAAACCGTTTTCAATACTACTGGTCATAGAAATAGCGTTGCCTTGTTTATCGACAATAGCTAAATGAGTGGTTGATGGTCTCTCAATGGCATTATCATTAGCCAGTACCAAAGCGTTATCAGGCTGACCCGCTATTGCTTGCCCCATATCTTTTTCTTCATCAATTAAAGCGGCGCGTTTTGCCAAATAATCTGCAGCCAATAAACCTTCAACCGGTACGCTAACAAAATCGCTATCCGCTATATATTTGTTTCTATCGGCAAAAGCTAACCTTGAGCTTTGGGTCAATAAATGAATAGCGTGCAGTGAGTTTGGCGGGTATTGAGCCAAGTCAAATTTTTGTAATTGTGCCAGTATTTGAATAACGGTGATGCCTCCAGAGCTTGGCGGCGCCATACCACAGACTTTATATTGATGATAAGGACCACAGACTGAAGGTCGTTCTATGGCTTGATAACCTCTCATATCTTCGAGACTTAATAAGCCTGGAGAGAGGATAGCGTATTGTACTTTATTAACAATTTTTTTAGCGATCCAACCCTGATAAAAAACATCAACCCCTTCAATCGAGATACTAACTAATGCCTTGGCTAGTTTTGGATTCTTTAAGGTGTCTCCTGCTTTAACGCGCACGCCATTAGGCGAAAAGTAATTTTTTATTTCCGGTAAGGTATGAAGACCTGGATTGAAATTCATTGCCAATAATTTTTCTAAACGGTTCGAGACAATAAAGCCACTTTGGGCTAATTCAATCGCTGGCTGAAATAACGCCTGCCAAGGCAGTACACCAAATTTTTTATGGGCATCACTGAGCGCGGCAAGTAAACCAGGTACGCCGACAGACTTACCTCCAACAACTGCTTCAGCCCAGTTTAATGGTTGACCTTGTTCATCTAGAAATAAAGCGCTAGTTGCTTTTTGTGGTGCAGTTTCTCGGCCATCAAAGGTGGTTAATTTTTGCGTTTTATTATGCCAATGCAGCATAAAACCACCGCCACCAATACCAGAGGATTGCGGCTCTACTAAGCTAAGCACTAGTTGAGCAGCGATAGCCGCATCAACAGCACTGCCACCTTTATCAAGCATTAATAATCCGGCCCTACTTGCATAAGGATTTGCCGCTACCACCATATATTGCTTAGCGGTAACCGCTTGTTTTTGATTAAAACCGGTAGCCGCTTCTGGCTCTCGAATCTCCCGTGTCGCTTGTGCTGCTTGGCTGAGTAAAAGCTGAGCGACTATCAATGTGACTGAGATAATGCGTAATAATAGTGAATGATGAGTCATCAAGTTTCCTTAGGATGTTTTATGCTCAGGTCTAAAAGATAATTGGAACTGATTAAAGTCTTTAAATTTTTCCAGTAGTGGTTGATATTTCCCCAAGTTTTCAGGGCTAACCTTTCGTGGCTCAGCACCGTCTTTAGTTAAATCATTGTTTTCTAAAATCGCCAACGCATAACAGCACGCTTCTAGACTTGATAAAGCCTTTTCTCTCGCCACTTTACGGATAAGATATTGGCCAGCATCAGCCAAATAATCAGGTAAACACACTTGCGGTAATTGTTGCAATGTATTTGACAACATAAACATGCGATAAGCTTTTTTCCAGGTACCATCGAGAATAACTAAACATAGCGGCTTCGCGTTATCTGGTTGAGGTTGCTTACTGTTAGCCACTTGCACGCATAAATTACTGGTGAGGATTTGTGCTCGTTCGCCAGGATAAAGTAAAACAGCTTGTTGTTGGGCAATGATATCTAAAAAAGCTTGTTGTTCATCGACATTTTCAGCCACTATGACTTGGCAAGATAGTAAGGATTTAGCGAGTAAAGCAACCGTACCTTTACTTTGTGATACTTCACTGGGATGTTGCAAGACAACGACATGAATGTCATTAGCTATCTCGGTAGTAAAGGCGCAAATACAGGCTATTTCAGGCCGCTGACAGCCCTGACAAAGTGTTCGAGACATAGAGAAATAAAATAAAGCGAAAAAAGTTAAGCTGCCATTGTATACTTTATTGATTCTTTATCTAATAAATAACTGAAAAATAGATGATAACTTTTACCGACTACCGACAATAACATGATACCAACCTTAAAAAGTCTCCCCTTAACTAAACAACACAGCCTGGTAGTTTGTCTTATCGCTGTTCTCGCCCTACTTGCTTATGCGCTCGATGAACAAGTGGCAAACAGTTTAGTTTATCAACGAGAATTAATCAGCCACGGTCAGATATGGCGCTTTTTTACCGGCCATTTCTTGCACACCAATGGGGTACATTTACTACTAAACTTATTAGCTTTGCTGTTTTTATGGGCTCTACACGGGCACTTTTATAGCCTTAAAAATTACAGTGTGCTATTTATTACCTCAGCGGTAATATGCAGTACTGGCCTCTATTACTTCTCTCCTGACATTCATCAATATGTTGGTTTATCAGGTATATTACACGGTATTTTTATCTTTGGCGCCATCATGGATATCCGTCATCATGATAAAACAGGTTACCTGTTACTTATTGGGGTATGGCTAAAAATTGCTCACGAGCAGTTTTATGGTCCCAGTGAAGACCTTTCGGCCTTAATTAATGCCAATGTCGCCATCGACGCCCATTTATGGGGCGCGATCGCCGGATTAATTTTTAGTGTTGGTTATATCGTTTTGATTAAAGATGAAAAAGCCGAAACAAGCGCCAACGCGCATTAATCGCCAACGGCTTCAACTAATCGATAAAAAAAAAGACCAAGTGCATAAGCATTTGGTCTTATTTATGTCTGTTACCGCCTTGAATACTACCTAGGCGTTGGTCGATTATCTTTAAAAACCGTTAGGGTTCTCTGACTGCCAACGCCAAGTATCAGTAATCATAGCGGTTAAGTCTAACTTAGCTTGCCAACCTAACAATTCATGCGCTAAAGAAGCATCAGCATAAACAGTTGCTAAATCACCAGCTCTACGTGGTACAACCTGATAGGGAATAGGTTGTTGGCTAATGTCTTTAAAAGTGTTGACGATTTGTAATACCGAAGTACCATTACCGGTACCTAAGTTAATTGCCTGACACCCCTTAAGCGTGCCTTTATCATGCGCTAAACTTTCCAAGGCTTTTACATGCCCTTGTGCTAAATCAACCACATGAATATAGTCGCGTACGCCAGTACCATCTTCGGTATCATAATCGTCACCAAAAACTTGCAATTGAGCTAACCGCCCTACGGCCACTTGCGCGACATACGGCAATAAATTATTAGGAATGCCATTGGGATTTTCACCAATCAAGCCCGATTGATGGGCACCAATAGGATTAAAATAACGTAAACAAGCAATCGACCAAGCGGAGTCACTTTTTGCTAAGTCAAAGAGGATATTTTCCACCATTAACTTAGTTTGACCATAAGGGTTAGTCGCTGAAGTTGCCATGGTTTCATTTAACGGTGAAATATTATTACCATAAACCGTTGCTGATGAACTAAAAACAAGGTTTTTCACTTGGTGCTGAGCCATCACTTGTAATAAGGTTAGCGTGCCAGAGACATTATTTTGATAGTAAGCTAAGGGAATTTCATTAGATTCACCGACCGCTTTAAAGCCAGCAAAGTGGATAACGGCTTCAATATTGTGATCACTAAAAACTTGCTCTAGAGCGTTCGCATCACAGATATCAGCTTTAATAAAAGTCACTGTTTTATCGGTGATTTGTTCAATACGCTCCAACACTTTGGTTGATGAGTTTGATAAATTATCAACAATAACAATTTCTTGCTCATTAGTGCTTTGCAGTAATTCAACTACGGTATGGCTACCTATATATCCGGTACCACCGGTGATTAATAAACTCATGGTTTTCCTTATCCTGTCAATTAATGCATCTATTGGCATTAAACATATCAATTTATCCCGTTATTTTACCCTTACGCCATGATTTTTGATAGTAATATATAGCCTTGCTAGCCATAACTAGCCTTGGTAATAACGGGCCACATGAGCAATGAATTGGTCTAAGGCATTTAACGGTAAAGCGTTAACCCCCGCAGCAGCCGCTCGACCACCGCCACTTGGATACTGGGCGCAAATATCGCCCGCACCCTGCTTATTATTTAACGGTGCGCGCAAACTTACAGTATAACTTGCCTCGTTAGTCGCCTTATCATCAGCTTGTACTGGGTTTAATGTCACGACAATATGTGCTTTATTGGGTGCTTGATTGGCTAAGTCATTACCAAAAACGCCACTGACTCGACGAGACCAAGCTCCATCCTCGAGTATGATAGTTTTGACTACCGCATTATCGGTTAATACCTTGGCTGCTTGTGCTTTTTTCATATCGGCTAAATAAGCCAACTTTAACTGACTAAAAATCGAGTTTTTTTGGCCAATTAATACAAAGGGATCTGGGTATGCTAACAGTACTTGATATAACTCTGCCGGATGGAAGTGTAAATCAGCAAGCGCCTGCCCATAACCGTTATAATTAATGTAGGTACCTAATTCGTTTAGCTGCTCTCGTTGCTCTTGAGATAAACCTACTTGCTGGGCTAAAACATCAGCACTGGCTAGCATGTTATCACCATAAGCTGCGGCAATGGCCCAGTGTACATAAGCGCCACCAAGGTGTTCGTTTATCAGTAAACTAGTACAAGTATTAGCATCGGTATCGAGTAAACTAGTTAACAACGGCGATTGAGGTACTTCGCCAGTGCGATGATGGTCAACATAAAAAACGGGGACTTGTGCCGCAAGTAATGCCGTTAAAGCCTGATTATTTTTCTCTAAAGAAATATCTAATACCGTTACCGAGCTGGCCTTACTCACATCAACTTGCTGCAGTAAACTGATATCACGCTTAACCCCAGTGATTAGTTGATAAGGTACTTGCTCTGTTTGAGTCTGAATGTGAATTTGAGCAAGTGTTAACTGTAATAGCGCGATAATACCATCGGCATCACCATTAAAAACGTTATAATGCATAGAGAAAGTCTAGCCTTGATGTAATTATTTTCAGAGTTTGCTTGGTTATCACTAACGCTACATTTAGCTCGCACTATGCACGTTAATAAAAGCATGTTCCAGTAAATAGCCGACAATTTTCTCTGCACATTGCTCAACCGACTGCTCTGCCGTTTTAACATGAATTTGCGGTGTTACTGGTACATCATAAGTTGAATCTATGCCGGTAAAGTCTTTGATCTCGCCTGCTCGCGCTTTTTTATATAAACCTTTCGGATCGCGCTGCTCACAAATGCTTATTGGCGTATCAATATATACCTCAATAAATTCACCCGCTTCAAGTTTAGCTTTAGCAAGAGCTCTGTCACTGGCAAAAGGAGAAATAAAGGCGGTAGAAACAATAAGGCCGGCATCCAGGAATAATTTGGCCACTTCTGAAATACGACGAATATTTTCAATACGTGCTTCATCACTAAAACCTAAATCGCCATTAAGTCCATGACGAACATTATCGCCATCAAGTAAATAACTATGGCAGCCAAGTTTATACAATAAGGCATCAACCGCATTAGCCACGGTAGATTTACCTGAGCCGCTTAAACCGGTATACCAGAGTAACGCAGGCTTTTGCTGTTTTAAATTAGCACGTTGCGCTTTGCTGATAAGCTGGTTATGCCAAACGGTGTTCTCTGTTTTCATAGTGGCTGATTTCATTGTAATACTCATACTAGGTCGTAAATTCGATATTAAAAAGGAAAAACTAACGGGATCATAAAGATCACGGTAATTGAATAAATAATTGAAATAGGCAAACCAAACTTAACAAAATCACTTAACTGATAGTTACCGGCGTTATACACCATGACATTGGTTTGATAACCATAAGGGCTGATAAAGCTACCACTAGCAGCAAAAGCAACCGCCATCACAAACGGGGTTGGATCGACGCCAAGTCCTAAAGCAATATTATAAGCAATAGGGAAAGCCAAAGCTGCTGCCGCACTATTTGTGATGAGCTCGGTCATAACAAGCGTTAACAAAAAGATAACAACAAAGGCTAAGTAAATACTATGACCAAATAACAAGCCCTCAATATTTTGTGCAAACATCCCGGCTATACCGGTATTTTCAAATGCTGACGCTAAGGTAAGTGCACCTAAGACTATCATCCAGATTTCTAAGGGAAAGCGGCGTTTGATTTCATTAACCGACAAGGAGCCACTGAAAATTAAAAAAGCTAAATAGATAAATAGGCAACTCAATAATGGTAAAGGGGTAAAAACAGATACCAATATGCTAGCGATAAAGCCCCAAACGGTGGTGTAATCACGCCAACCGCTGAGCATATTATCTGCCTGATGCCCTGAGAGTATATAAAAGTTTTTTGATAGATTCGCTCTGGTGGCAAAATCTTGCCCTACGGCTAACACCAGAAAATCGCCAGGTTGCAGTATTATATCGCCTAGTTTTCCTGATAAGGCACTGCCTTCTCGGCGCACAGCAACAACAGCGGCATCAAACCGGGCTCGAAAGCCGGCTTTCTTTAAGGTTTTACCGGCAATGGTAGAATCCGCTTTAACTAAAACCTCAGTTAAGTTGTCACGCAATAAGTTATCTCGTAGTAAATTACCTTGCTCGGCATATAAATTCAAGCCATTGAACTGCTGTAAAGTCAGCACTTTTGAGATATCACCACTAAAAATAAGTTTATCGCTCGCTTGTACACGTTCTTCCGGGCAGACTGGGGAAATTAATCGTCCTTGACGTACGATTTCAACAAGAAATAAAGCATCCAAATTTCTCAGACCATTCTCTTCAATGCTTTTACCAATCAAACTTGAAGATAGCGCGACTTCGGCTTCGAGCAGATAGTCATTGGTCACTAAATCATCGTCAACTAAGTCCGGTAATGTCCGGCTACGCAGTAAAATAACAAACAGACATAAAACAAAAGCGGCTAAACCAATTAAGGTAAAATCAAAGAAACCGAAACCTTGATGGCCTTGTTTAATCAATAAACTATTAACAATAAGGTTGGTCGATGTACCTACTAAGGTCAGCGTGCCGCCTAAAATAGCGGCATAAGAAAGCGGTAATAACAACTTGCCGGCATTAATGAGTTTGTTTTTTTTCACGGTGTTGATAAGTGTTGCCACCACAGCCGTGTTGCTCATAATGGCAGACGCCAAAGCGGTACCGAGTAATAAACGAATGGTAGATTTCGTTTTAGAGCCGTTAAATACACTGGCAGATAAGCGTCTGAGAATACTTGTGCGTTCAAAAGCAAAAGAACATAACACCAGTAAAACCAGCGTCACTAAACCTGGGTTTACCGCATTACTAAGGATGTCCTCTACGCTGACAAGAGACAGTGCTAAACACAATAATACCGTTACCGAGAAAACTCGCTCAGGTACTTTATTGTATTTTACTAAGCTGATAAAGGTGGCAACAAAAACCCCTATCATCAACCATTGTTCAATTGTCATTGTTAAACCTCATAAAATAACAAAGTAGCGCGAACAAGTTCCCGCCTACGAATCAATTAACTTGTAGGCGGGATTTTAATCGCGCTTTGGGCTATTTAGTGATGTCGCGTGCACCCCAATGCGGGAACTGCTTACGAACTAGTGCATTCAACTCTAATTCAAAGGCTGAATACTCTTGGGCTTTCTCATCAATAGCATGATTAATCATACCCGCGCCAACGGTGACATTGCTTAATCTGTCGATAATGATAAAGGCACCCGTACTTTGATTGTCTTCATAAGCATCAAAATGTAAGGTTTCGCTGGTAACAAAATTAACAATGCCGATATCATTAATCGCTAATTGAGTACTAGGCAACTTTTCCATGGTATTAACGTCATATTTACTAGCAATACTTTGCGCATGACCGGTAGTCATTTTACTGCCGTGTTTGATATAGTATTCACGACCAGGCTCAAGTTCATTGTCATGCATCCATACCACGGTGGCACTAAACTCTTTTGCTGAAATAGGTAAACAGCCTTTTTTAACAATGGTTTCGCCACGACTGATATCAATTTCATCTTCAAGCGTTAGCGTTACCGCCATGCCTTTATCCGCACGTTCTAAATTACCATCAAAAGTAACTATTTCTTTTATCACACTTTCTTTACCTGATGGTAAAGCAACGATGGTATCACCAACAAGTACATGACCTGAAGCAACCGTGCCGGCAAAACCACGAAAATCAAGATTAGGACGGCTAACAAGTTGCACTTGGAAACGAAATTGAGTGAACTCTTCTTGGGTTTTTACATCGATGGTATTAAGCAACTTCATTAAAGTAGCGCCCGGATACCAAGGCATATTTTTGCTTTCGTCAACAACATTATCGCCATTTAACGCTGACATAGGGATAAAGCGTACATCAGTGAACTCAAGGGACTCGGTAAATTCACGATACTCTTTTTTAATTGCTTGGTAGCGCTCTTGCGAGTATTCAACCAAATCCATTTTATTGACGGCAACAATAATGTGCTTAATACCTAACAATGAACAAATAAACGAATGACGACGCGTTTGTACCTGTACACCATAACGGGCATCAATCAAGATAATGGCAATATCACAGGTTGAGGCACCAGTCGCCATATTACGGGTATATTGCTCATGACCTGGGGTATCGGCAATAATAAATTTGCGTTTATCCGTTGAAAAGTAACGATAAGCGACATCAATGGTAATGCCCTGCTCACGCTCAGATTGCAAACCATCAACCAATAACGCTAAATCGATGGTATCACCGGTTGTGCCTGATTTTTTTGAATCTTTTTCAATGGCAGCAAGTTGATCTTCAAAGATCAGCTTTGAATCATGCAATAAACGACCAATTAAGGTACTTTTGCCATCATCGACACTGCCACAGGTTAAAAAACGTACTAATTCTTTGTTTTCATGTTGCTTTAAATAAGCTTGAATATCTTCTTCAATTAAGTCTGATTGGTGACTCATAACTTTTTCCTTGGGAAATTTTATCAATTCGCATCAAAAAATGGTGCAATAAAGTAAATGTGGCTTTAACTATTAATGTTTAGAAGTAGCCTTCCATTTTCTTCTTCTCCATCGAGCCAGAGCTATCGTGATCTATCACTCGTCCCTGACGTTCTGAGGTTTTGGTTAATAACATTTCTTGAATAATTGCCGGTAATGTATCCGCCGTTGACTCAACAGCACCCGTTAACGGGTAACAACCTAGCGTTCTAAAACGCACACTCTTCATTTGAATTTCTTCATCTTCACCAATAGGCATACGATCATCATCAACCATGATCAAGGTGCCATCACGCTCTACTACTGGGCGTTTTTTCGCTAAGTAAAGTGGCACAATAGGGATACTTTCTAAATAGATGTACTGCCATATATCAAGCTCTGTCCAGTTAGATAACGGGAAAACACGGATGCTTTCGCCTTTATGCACTTTACCATTGTAGATATTCCACAATTCTGGACGCTGATTTTTTGGATCCCAACGATGGTTTTCATCACGGAAAGAATAAACACGCTCTTTGGCACGAGATTTTTCTTCATCGCGACGAGCACCACCAAAAGCAGCATCAAAGCCGTATTTATTAAGTGCTTGTTTCAAGCCCTGTGTTTTCATAACATCGGTATGGGTAGCACTACCGTGAGTAAAGGGTCCCATGCCCATGGCCATGCCTTCAGGGTTTTGATGGACAAGCAATTCAAAGCCATACTCTTTCGCTATTTTATCGCGAAAGGCAATCATTTCTTTAAATTTCCAGTTGGTATCAACATGTAATAACGGGAAAGGAATTTTACCTGGGGCAAAGGCTTTGCGCGCCAAATGTAATAACACTGCCGAGTCTTTGCCGACAGAATACAACATTACCGGATTATCAAATTCAGCCGCTACCTCACGAAAAATATGGATAGACTCAGCTTCAAGCTTTTTTAAATGGGTTAAATTCATTGCGAATACAAACTTTATGAAAAATTAATAAGCTTATAATGCCATAACGAGATTAAATTTCCATATAAGAAACGCATTCGATATAACCAAAAGTAATAAGTGGATTGGTTTTTTATAACTTAATACGCTTGGAACCTTCCTATTTAGCCTCTGTAACCACACAATCAAGCTAAAACAAAAAAGTCAGCTTACGCTGACTTTTTTACATTTCACTCCCTTTGTAGTGTTAAATACTTAACCTTGCCTGGTTTTCCTTGATAATTTTTTCACCAATACCTCTGACTTTACTCAGCTCATTAATTGACTTGAAACCACCGAATTGTTGGCGATAAGCAATAATGGCCTGAGCTTTAGTTTCTCCTATGCCCTTTAAGGTAACTAACTGGTCAACGGATGATTTATTTAAGTTCACCACTGCCTGCTTTGTCACTTGTACACTCTGGCTTTGCTCTGCCTTTGTATCACTCGTCTCATTTGCTAAAGCTAAAGCTAAAGAAGAGTTCACTAGTAGAATAACGCCTAGACTTAAAGTAGAAATGCTTTTCTTGAGGTATTTCGATTTATTAATCATCTTCCATTCCTTGTAAGATTGTCCATTTAAAAGTCAACTGATTAGCTGCTAATAAAAAACCCAGTAACAACTCAACAGTCATTACTAGGTTTAGGCACAGAACTTACGTTTGTCAAAAAACATTGTGACAAATCTATCTCGGGTCAAATGAGTAGATTTTAAGCGAACATGCTTAGTTTATTGCCAAACAATTTGATCTAATTGTTGCTCACCTTCCGCCAAATTCATTTTGATAATTTTATTATTTTCACCCACCATAATCAGACGCGGAATACCGCCTGAAGCAAAACGTTTATAGATAGCACGATTCTCATCGACTGCTATCGCGACTTTAATGCCACGCTTATCTCGCCAAGCTGTCACCGTTTCAAGGTCTTCTTCTCGAGCAATGGCAATGATGTCTATATCATCACTATCAAGCAAAGCTGAGCTATTAAGGGCCTTAAGCAAACGATTAGAGTCGTGACACCAAGTGGCAAATAAAATAACCAATTTACGCCGACCTAATTGATGTAGATTTAACTCTTGCCCATCAATGGTGGTGATGCTATCAATCGGCAATATATCACCGGTATTAATATATTCATCATGAACCACCGCTGCATTTTGATTTAGCGGTAAGACCTGACACCCGGATAATGTCAACGCTAGTGTTACTGAAAAAAATATTTGCTTTAAGAGCTTAGTGCTATTTTTTCTCATCAAGTTATTCCTTATTAATCTCATTAATTACCGCTATAAACGTTTACCTGCCATAAATAGGGTTAATTGTTATTTTTTGTGATTTATGCAGTATTTAACCTTAATTATGGCTGTATGCCAACAAGCGACACTAAAACTAGACTAAAAGAAAATAAAAAAAGTTAAAAAAGTTAAAAAAAAACCGAAAAATAACGTTCTACTAGCGCTTTGCCGATAGCTTAATTAGAATAGCGGTCATTGAGTTTGCGGTAATGAATATCGCCTGATAATTTGAGTAAGGAAATCATGAGTAAAGCAAGCAGTCTGTTAACCCCGGTATTGGCTAAGCGCCGTGGCAAAAACCCTGATAAGAAAAGCTGGCATAATTTATACGGCAGCAGCAGTAGTTTTGCTTTATACCAAGCAGCGAAAACAGCACAAACGCCGATATTACTCATCACTAACAATACCCCACAAGCACTTAAAATAGAGCAAGAGTTACTCAGTTTGGCTAAAAGTGATAGCCAAAACAAGGCCAGTATCTGTTTATTTCCTGACTGGGAAACCCTGCCCTATGATAATTTCTCGCCTCATCAAGATATTATTTCTCAGCGTCTTTCTACCTTGTATCAGTTATCAAGGATGGAGTCAGGCATTATCATTGTGCCCGTCACGACACTCGTACAAAAGCTAGCGCCAAAACGGTACATTGAAGCGAATAGCTTAATTATAAAAACAGGTGATAAAAAAGACTTACATCAAATGCGACAAGCATTAGAGGCCAGTGGTTATCGTAATGTCGACCAGGTACTAGAGCATGGCGAATTCTCGGCACGTGGCGCTATTTTAGACATTTACCCGATGGGCAGTAAAAAACCTTTTCGTTTGGACTTCTTTGATGATGAAATTGATGAAATCAGACTTTTCGACCCCGAAAGTCAACGCTCAAAAGAAAAGATTGAGGAAATAAACCTGCTACCTGCCCATGAATTTCCCATTGATGAAGCCGGAATTAACTTATTTCGTAGCCAATTCCGTGAACAATTTACCGGCAATATTCATAAAGAGTCTGTCTATCATCACGTCAGTAATGGTATTTTACCACCAGGTATTGAATATTATTTACCACTTTTCTTTGATAATAAAGACAACAAACAAAACAGTGACAAAGCCGCTGCACCGCTAACCAATACCCTCTGTGACTATTTGACCGATAATACTCTGGTAGTGATTAGCGGCGATATCGAACACTCCCTTACGCAATATTGGCTAGATATAGAATATCGCTATGAAAATAGACGTTACGATCCAACGCGTCCTTTATTGCCACCAGAACAACTTTTTTTAACGTTAGCTGAATTGTACAGCGCACTAAAACCCTTTGACCGAATCACCATTGCCAAACAAACAATTAAGCAAGTGATGACGCCAGAGGAACAGCATAATCTAGCTACTGAAGTAAACGCTGACCAGCTGCCGACTGTGGACAACAGTGCCGTTAAGAGTAAAAGTAGTGAAATAATTTTTGATGTGCAGCCCTTACCTGACTTAACCATTAATCATAAATTAAAGCAGCCTTTTGAATTAATAAACCAATTTATAAACAGTAAAGACACCCCTAATAAAGTGCTTTTTATTGCCCAAAGCCAAGGCCGCCGTGAAAGCGTGCTCGAGTTACTTGAAAGAGACAAAATCAAACCGGCGCAATTTTCCTGTATCGATGATTTTATTAATGCCAGTGACACCATAGGCATTACCGTTAATAGTTTATCCCAGGGATTTTCTTTTCAAGCTAAAGGCGTAAGCCAAAAAAATGCTATAGCCTTAGTTACTGAAGCCGAATTACTAGGCGATCACGTCTCGCAAGCGCGTCGTCGCACTAAAGCACAAGACTTACAAGCGGATGCCATCTTTAAAAACCTGGCCGAATTAAGTATTGGCCAGGCCGTTGTACATATAGAACATGGCATTGGTCGTTATCAGGGTCTGCAAACCATAGAAAATGGCGGCATTACCACAGAGTTTTTAGTCTTAAGTTATGCCGCTGAAGCCAAATTATACGTGCCAGTCGCCTCATTACATCTCATTGGCCGTTATTCTGGCGCAGGCAGCGACCATGCACCATTACACAAATTAGGTAACGATACCTGGAGTAAAGCCAAACAAAAAGCCGCAGAGAAAGTTCGTGATGTCGCCGTTGAATTACTGGATATTTATGCCAAACGCGCCAGTAACCATGGTCATACTTTCAAACGTGATAAACAAGATTACCAAGCCTTTAGTGACAGTTTTGGTTTTGAAGAAACCTTTGATCAAAAACAAGCCATCAACGCGGTAATTAGCGATATGTTATCGCACAAAACCATGGACAGACTTGTGTGTGGTGATGTCGGCTTTGGTAAAACCGAAGTGGCGATGCGCGCTGCTTTTGTGGCGGTAAACGATGGTAAACAAGTGGCTATTTTGGTGCCTACCACGCTATTAGCGCAACAACATTACGAAACCTTTAAGGATAGATTTGCCAACTGGCCGGTCGTGACGGAAGTTTTATCACGCTTTAAAACACCTAAAGAGCAAAGAGAAGTTATCGCAAGGGTAGAGTCAGGGAAAATTGACATTCTCATCGGTACCCATAAATTACTACAGAACAGCATAAAATATAAAGACTTAGGCTTACTTGTGGTTGATGAAGAGCATCGATTTGGCGTTAAACAAAAAGAAAAAATCAAACAATTACGCAGCAATGTTGATATTTTAACACTCACAGCAACCCCTATCCCACGTACCTTAAATATGGCCATGGGCGGCATGCGAGACTTATCAATAATCGCCACACCACCAGCAAAGCGTTTAGCGGTAAAAACCTTTGTTAGAGAGCGGGATGAAGCGCTTATCCGCGAGGCCATATTACGTGAAACATTGCGTGGTGGTCAGGTATACTTTTTACACAATAATGTTGATAGCATAGATAAAACCGCCGCCGATATTCAAAAATTAGTACCAGAAGCCCGTGTAGTGACAGCTCATGGACAAATGCGCGAACGTGAATTAGAGCGCGTGATGAGTGACTTTTACCATCAACGTTTTAACGTACTGGTCTGTACCACCATTATCGAAACGGGTATTGATGTACCCACTGCCAACACAATTATCATGGACAGAGCTGATCACCTTGGGTTAGCGCAATTACATCAATTGCGTGGCCGTGTCGGTCGCTCCCATCACCAAGCCTATGCCTATTTGTTAACGCCTCCTGAAAAGCGGATAACCAAAGACGCGAAAAAACGCCTTGATGCCATTGCCGCATTAGAAGATTTAGGCGCAGGTTTCACCTTGGCAACCCATGATTTAGAAATTCGTGGCGCGGGTGAATTATTAGGTGAAGACCAAAGTGGCTCAATGAGCCAAGTGGGTTTCAGTTTATATATGGAAATGCTCGACCAAGCCGTTGCCGCGCTAAAAGAAGGGAAAGAATTATCCCTGGATCAAGTTATGTCAGCACAAACCGAAATTGAGCTAAGGATACCTGCCTTACTGCCTGAAGATTACATTTACGACGTCAGCTTACGATTAAGCCTGTATAAACGCATTGCTAGTTGTAAAAGCAAGCGTGAACTTGATGATATTCAAGTGGAATTAATCGACCGCTTTGGTTTGCTGCCGCAACCGAGTAAAAACTTAGTTCAGATAGCAAAACTTCGTCTTAAAGCACAAACCATTGGTATCTCACGTATTGAAGCCAGTGCTATTGGCGGCTCGATTGAGTTTAGTAATAAGACTAGCGTTGATCCTATGTTAATTATTGCTTTAATTCAAAAGCAACCCAATGTGTTCCGTATGGTTGGTGCCAGTAAGCTGAAATTTGTCAAAGCCAATGAGGACACCCAGCAGCGCTTTACCTTAATTACTAATATCTTAAATGACTTAGCCAAATAATTACTTATAATGGTAAACTGCGGCAAAGGAAGTTAATGCATTAACTTCCTTTGCCGCCTTACCTTTAGATATTGACTCCGATTGGCAAAATATGACTTTTCTTGAAAACATGGACTTTTAATGAAATACCCTTTTCTTATTACCTCTGCATTAACTTCAATATGGCTATTAACCAGTCACAACAGCCTTGCTGCTGACACCACTGACGTAGCCGTTGAGGAACAAGCACGTTGGTTTGAAATTGAAGTGATTCTTTTTAAACAATTAACAAAAGAATCAGAAAATGCCGAGCAGTTTACTGCAAGGGATTTACGTTATAAAAAAAGCCGTGCCTTTGATTTATTAACGCCTTACTTGCAACCAGACATAACCTCATTAAAGGCATTATTGCCAAGCTGTCAGCAACAAGAAGTAACGTTACCCTATAACCTGAGCATCGAGCCACATTACCTTTTCTCTGCTGTTGATGCTGAGACAAACGCCAATTTAACAAATAGTCCCTCGGTTACAGTAGGAAAGAATCAAGTTATAAGCTCTTCAGGAAATATGTCTGTGACTGAAGTATCAAGCGGACAAAAGGAGTTTGCTAAAGACGCTGTTGACTCTAGATTTAGCTCTAGCAATAGTGAAAGTGATAGTGATAGTGATAGTGAAAGTGATAGTGATAGTGAAAACGATTACCAAGCCCAATATGCTAACGTTGAAGTCCCTGTTTACAACCAATATCCGAGTGATAAACAAACACCAGTATGTGTAATCCCCGCTGAATTTTTCCAACAACATTTAAGCCCCGAGCAGCTAGCAGATTTTAATATCGATGCCTTTCCTGTCGAAAAGTTAATAACAACCGTTGATGGTATTGAGCAATGGGCTGATGATGAAAACGGTGAGATTACGTGGGCGAGTGAAAAGCCCTATTTGATCAGCCAAAACTCCTTACAATTAAAATCGATTGCAAATCGCATTAAACGCAGCCGTAATTATCAAGCTATCCTACACCTTGGTTGGCGACAAATTGGTGAAATCAAAAGCAAGGCACAAGCGATAAAGTTATTTGCTGGAGATAATCTTGAGTTAAGCTACCAAGAAGCGCTTGCTAAACAAAATGCTGAGCAGCAGGCACTTGAGATACAAGCAATACTAGAGCAAAGACAACAAGCGCAAGCGTTGATAGCTAACCAGTTAGCTTCAGTAGCCAGTGATACCGCACAAAGCACTGGTATCGAAGGTAAAGGTATTGAAGGTACAGATATCGAAGGCATTAGTACCGAAGGCACTGCTCAGGATGCGCCAGTAGGAATAGCGAGTGAAAGTAGCCAAGCGAATACTGAACTATCGATAGCTGAGCAGCTACGCCTACAGGCTAAACAGCAACAGCTCGATAATATCTTGGCGCAGTATCAGTTATTTAATAGTACTGACAGTGACCTTACCGATACCAATGAAAGCGGTGATAGTGAAGTGCACTATAGCGTTCAACGCATTGTTGCTGAGCTGTCCGCTGATATCTCCGCACCAATGAAACAATTAACTACCAACCCTACAGAAGACAATACTGGCGGCAATACGGCCGATGTATCAGTCACAGCGCCGCTACAACCCTGGTCAATCGATGGTTTGTTCAAAGTACACTTAGAGCATTATCTTTATATTGATAGTGAAATTAATATGATCGAGCCGGAAAGTGCCTCAGTAAATAAAACATCAAGTTCCGCACAAAACGCGCTTGCTAAACAAAGTAAGGTTATATCTTTCAAACAAGATCGCCGTGTGATCTCCGGTGAAATACATTACTTTGATCACCCGCATATCGGCATGATAGTGCAAATACGTCGCTTTGATCCGACCAAGCCTGCTGATGAAGCGGTTAGTCAATCTAAAAAATAGCGTTTCACCGTCAATAAATAACAGTAAGTTATTATTTAAAAAGGTAAAGTTCATGGATAAAGAAATAGAAATTCAAGCAGCGGTATTTCGTCGTTTACTAGCACACTTAGACTCACGTAAAGATGTACAAAACATTGAGTTGATGAACTTAGCCGGTTTTTGCCGAAACTGTTTTAGCAAGTGGACGGTAAATGAAGCCGAGAAGTTAGGTGTTGCTGTGGATATAGATACCGCCCGCGAACAAGTTTATGGTATGCCTTACCGTGAGTGGAAAGAGAAACATCAATTGCCAGCAACCGAAGAGCAAATGGCTAAGTTTAATGAACTTAACCCTAAAAAGTAAGAATGATGACTCACTTAAGCTGCAGCCTATCTGCTGAAGAAAATGCAAATAGAAATAGGCTCGGCATAAGATGAACTCACCAGTATGTTGGAACATTATACAGTTATAAAAACAGCGCTATTTCTTCTACAGTTAATTCGCGCCACTCGCCTGGGGCTAAATCACCCAACATGATTTCCCCTATCTGCTCTCTATGTAAGCCCACTACCCTATTACCCACCGCAGCAAACATACGTTTTACTTGATGGTATTTACCTTCCGTAATGGTCAGTAACACTTCACTCTTATAACACTCGTCATCAACCAATTCAGCTGTGGCAACCCGTTTTAAATGTGCCGGTCGGGTTAAAGAGTCCTCACCTTGCAGTTGTAGACCTTGCTCAAATTTAGCGATCAAATCCACTAGATTTTCATCAGGAATCTCATGACGTAACCATACCCGGTAGGTCTTTTGGCACTGTTTTTTCGGTGAGATAACATTATGCGACCAACGACCGTCATCAGTGATTAACACTAAACCTGTGGTATCGGCATCTAAACGCCCCGCTATATGTAAGTCAAAGGCTTTGTCGACCTCAAGGAAATTAAGCACTGAGGGATAAACTTCATCAACATTTGAGCAGATACTATCGACGACTTTATGCAAAATATAATAGCGTGAGCCACGTGCAGTTAGCGCTTGGCCGCCAATAGTAATGGTATTATTTTCATGTACCTGCATAGCAGCATTTTTGGCAACGTCCCCATTAACCCGGACCTCTCCGTTTTTAAGCACTTTCTTGGCTTCGGTTCGGGTCAGTTCTGTACTTTTACAAATGAATTTATCTAGGCGCATATTAGCTAGCAAAGCCTTACAGTCAATGAAATACAGCGCCATTATCCCCATTGTTAATCAACAAGCAATAGCAATTAGTAATAACTTATCTTTTTGGCAAACCAAATGCTTATTAATAACAGAAAAAACAAAGGCATGGTGATAAGAAAAACTGTTATCATCAATCATACTTTGTTAAAAGGGGCTTTACATGTTTAAGTTTATGCCAAAGCTATCACAGAAGACCATTCGCTTTACTGTGGTCAGTATTTTCATTTTAGCGACTGTCATAACCGCCACTATTGCCATTAGTTTGCAATACCACTTTAGCAAAAATATGGCGACCGAAGCGGCCAGCCAACTCTTCTCATTATCCAGTCAAAAAACCCAAGAGCATTTACAGGCACTTGATCAAAGGGCTAAAAATATTACAGGCATGTTTGCTAAATTTGCCGATCTAGTTGAAGACAATGAAGTAAATGATACTGTCGGACCTGTATTTGCTGAAATGCTAAAGAACAATAGCGACTTTTATGCGGTATATATTGGTTTTGGCAATGGTGATTTTTATGAACTTATCAATTTGGATGCTAGTCCAGAAATTCGCGCACAAATTGATGCCTCATTTACTGATAGATGGGTTACCGTGGCAATTAGCGGCAAAAATGCTAATCGAAAGCGAGTATTTAGTTACCTCAATGATGACTTGACCATTCGTTTAAGCCGTGAAGAAAACAGTAATTATAATGCCAGTGTTCGGCCCTGGTATGTAAACGCTAAACTTGGTGAGGTTTATAAAACCAAGCCTTATATGTTCCAGCATTTACAAGCCCCTGGACAAACCTATTCAGCTAAAATACCCAACTCTGATGCTGTACTCGCGGTAGATATTGCCTTGTCTTCTATTGACCAATATCTTACTAAACAAGGGTTAGCGAACGACGGGCATATAGATAAAGAAATTTATTTGTTTCAAAAATCGGGAGAAATAATTTCAACTAATCAGGCCAAGTCGACCAGTAACAATGCCATTAAAGTGGATAAACTCGCCCTTAACGACGCACAAAGACAACTGATAGAAAATACCGGGATATTAAAAGTATCTAATGAAACTGATTGGGCCCCCATCGACTTTTCCATATCCGGGCAACCTAAAGGTTATAGCATTGAGGTGCTTGCACTTATCTCAAAAATGACCGGATTAACGTTTGAATATACTAACGGCTTTACTTGGCCAGAATTAGTCAGCGGCTTCGAGAACGGTAACATAGATATGCTTCAGCCCGTTTTTAAAACGGATGACAATGACAAAAGAGGCATTTTCTCTAAAAGCTTTGTTGATTTACCTTTCGCGATTATCACTCAACCTAATACCCCAGTAATTAGTCATATTAATCAATTGCAGGGTAAAAACTTAGCTATTCCGCAAGGCTGGTCAATTATTCATACCATAAAGCAAAATTTCCCGAGTATAACTATTATTGAATACCCATCGAGTAAGGCGGTATTACTGGCAATATCCTCGGGGGAAGTATTTGCAGGCCTTGATAATGAAGTGATTTTTCGCTACACCCAAAAGCAGTTTTTCATTGACTCTATTCAATACCATTTGGCTGCTGACTTTGCACCCGCGAACTTGACTAGTTCATTACATTTTATGTTACATGGCTCACAAAGCGATTTAATGACTATTATCAATTTGGCCATTGATACGATATCAACCAAACAAAAAAACAGGCTAAAACAGAAATGGTTTACCGCCAGCAATAAGCAAAAAATCGAGGTGAAAAAAGGGGTTGTGCCTTATGAAGCGTTAATTGAACTTACAAATAATGCCGGCCTTTACCGGCAACTTGTGCCATTAGTGGTCAATGATGCTGAACACTTCATTTATTTAACACCGACCAATCAAAGTGAAACTGAGTTTTTGGCCATTGTAGTACCCAGCGATACTATTTTCGCCACCAGTACTGCAAAAGTTAAATTATCAATCATCATCACCGCTATTTGTTTATTACTTATTCTTCCGGTCAGTTGGCTTTTTTCCAGCCCTATAGTCAAACCGATAAAGTTACTGGCGATTGAGAATGATAAAATTAAAAATCGTCAATACGATGCCGTGAAACGTATCCCAACGAATATTAAAGAGATTGACGAATTAGCCACTTCCTTAGTGGACATGTCCGTTGCCATCAAAGATCATGAATTAAAACAACAAGAGCTTATGGACTCTTTTATCCAGTTAATTGCCCAGACCATAGATGATAAGTCTGCTTATACAGGTGGTCACTGTAACCGAGTGCCTGAGCTTGGCTTAATGCTAATTGATGAAGTTGTTAAAGATACTGATACTTTTAAACACTTTTCATTCAAGTCAGATGACGAATACCGAGAGTTTAAAATTTCGGCTTGGCTACATGATTGCGGTAAAATTATTACCCCCGAACATATTGTGGATAAAGGCAGTAAGCTCGAAACTATTTATAACCGTATCCACGAAGTAAGAATGCGTTTTGAAGTATTATGGCGTGATGCCGAAATTCATTATTACCAAGCACTTATTACCAGCCCAGAGCAACAACAATTATTGCAGCAAAAGTTAGCTGAGCAACAAGCACAATTATCAGCAGACTTTGCTTTTGTTGCCAATACCAATGTTGGTGGCGAGTTTATGGCTGAAGAGAAGGTTGAGCGGTTACACCTTATCGCGCAGCAAACTTGGCAACGAAATTTTGATGATAACTTAGGCTTATCTCCCGTGGAAGAGTTACATTTAGCGCAACATAACGAGCGCCAAGGTAATATCGCGGCCCCGACGCTGCCAGTAACCGAGCAATTATTAACCGATAAAGCAGAACATATTATACCGAGAACTAAACAAATAGCCTTTGATGAAAAATTCGCCATTAAAGTGTCCGTGCCGGAGCATCAGGCAAATTTAGGTGAGTTATATAACTTATCTATCTCACGGGGCACCTTAACGACAGAAGACCGCTATATCATTAATGAACACATTATCGGTACGATAAAGATGTTGGACCAATTGCCCTTCCCGCCTGAGCTAGCCAATGTGCCTAAATACGCTTCAACTCACCATGAAACCTTGATAGGTACCGGTTACCCTAGGCGACTAACGGCTGACGACTTAACCATCCCTGAAAGAGTATTAGTGATTGCTGATATTTTTGAAGCGCTGACCGCTGCAGATAGGCCCTATAAAAAGGCTAAACCATTAAGTGTCGCGATTAATATTTTACATAAATTCGCCGTAGACCAGCATATTGACATCGACTTATTCGAGCTATTTTTAACCTCGGGGACTTATTTAGCTTATGCGAAGAAATATATGAAAACTGAACAAATTCACCAGGTGGATATCAGTCAATACCTGCGTAAATAATCAAAAAGGTGTTCAAAATGGTACCTAGCCCTATAAAAAAACCCGCACTCCCTGAGCCATTCAACGGCTAGGAAATGCGGGATTTAAACAGTTATTAAACTAAGTAAAAAACTAAGTGTGTTCTGATTTTTATTGCCTATTCGGCCTCAGATAAATACCAATAACCTTGGTTAAGTAACTCGGTTACTAGCTCAATAAACGCCGCATTATGGCTCCAATCACTAAGTTCATCGGGTAATAACAGGACCTGATTGCATAGTAATTTTACCCCGTTAGCTATCTCAGCTGAAAATTCTAATTCGCTGCCATTGATATAACACAGACCTTGGTCAATGGTATCTTCAAAGTAGAATGCACGTAAGCCGCCTAAGCGTTTAATCGCATGGCTGTGAAGTAAGTTACTGACTTCGGTGAGTGCAAACGGCTCATCTGGTAATAAAGTATCTAATTCATGTTTGGCCGTTGTTAGAAACTGACCGGTGAAGCGTTTGAAGCTTTTATCATCATCAAGTAAGCTTTGCAATTGCGACTTAATGCTGGCGTAATCATTATTGCTCACTTCTCCACTTTGACTGACAACTTGCCTATTCGGGTCTTCAAGTAGCTGACTGCCTTGTTCGCTATCAATGAGATGATCAGCAAATGCACTCAGCACACTTACCGCTGAATTCGCGCGAAAACCAACAGAAAAGCTCATTGATGTATCAAGTGATATGCCTTCATGGGGGAAACCTGGCGGAATATATAAGATATCGCCCGCTTCTAATACTTCATCAATGATAGCGTCGAATGGCTCAACATGTAATAACGCTTCATGTGCAGCAAATTCCACATGCTCGCCGCGGTCGCCCACGCGCCAATGACGCTTACCTGAGCCTTGGCATATGAAAGTATCATAGTTATCCATATGTGGCCCAACACTGCCTCCAGGCATGGCAAAACTTGCCATTAGATCATCTAAACGCCAATGAGGCAGAAAGCGGAATGCTTCGATGATTTCAGCTGCTTCTTCAGAGTAGTTATCAAGCGCTTGAATCACTAGAGACCAGTTTTCATTACCTAAATGCTCATAACTTTCAAAGGGACCAAATGACGCTTGCCATTGTCCGTCTTTTTTGTGGACCAAGCGCGACTCTATTTCTTCTTCCATCGCAATGCCGGCCAACTCATCAGCCGCTATGGGATCAACAAATTCTTTAAAGCCCTGGCGAATAACGACCGGTTTTTTTTGCCAATATTCATCTAAGAATTCTTGCTGAGTCATTTCTTTTAAGTTTAAGGTATACATAGTGTTCTCATTGGTCTCTTTTAATTACTTTATCGACTTAGGCTGCTGTAGTTTTCGTGAACATTAAGCTAGTGGCATGCCTGAGTATTATCGGTGGCTATGGTTAGTTAACCTGAGCTCTGGATAAGAAATATTCATTAACCAGAGTGCAGGTTAGTTAGGTTAAGCTGGCAGCATAGGCTCTAGCTTTGGCTAAATCTTCTGGCGTATCTACGCCTTCTACCGGTACATGGCTATTGGCCACGGCAACATGAATTCGTTCACCTTGATATAAAACTCTTAACTGCTCAAGGGCTTCGACTTGTTCTAATTCACTTGTTGGCCAATTAACATAATCTTTAATAAAACCAGCACGGTAAGCATAAATGCCGACATGTCGTAAGTAAAAATCACCTATGGCGCGAATATCTGTTTGGGTATTAGCATCAGACGTTAAAAAACGCTCTCTATCATAAGGGATAGTTGCGCGAGAAAAATACAAAGCATAACCGTCTTTATCCAGTATCACTTTAACGGCATTCGGGTTAAACGCTTCTTCAACACTGTTAATCTTAATTGCCAATGTTGACATGCGGGCTTTATTGCTGATTTGTTGCTGGTTAGCTAAATTATTTGCTACTTGAGCGATATTTTCTGGCGGAATAAATGGCTCATCCCCTTGCACGTTAACAATGATTTCATCATCACTAAATTGATATATTGCCATCACTTCTGCTAGCCGTTCAGTGCCCGACTGATGATCAGCACGCGTTTTGCACACCTCTGCGCCAAAGCCACTGACCACGGCAGCGACCTCATCATTATCCGTCGCGACAATCACTTGGCGGGCACCACTTAACAATGCTTTTTCAACAACCCATTGGATCATCGGTTTGCCATGGATATCCGCTAATACTTTACCGGGTAGGCGTGATGATTGATATCGAGCAGGAATAACGACAACAAAATCTGCACAAGCTGATGGGGCATCACTAACCGAGCCTTCACGAAAAGACATCGTTAGCTACCTTGCTCAGTAGACTGGCTCGAGGTAATTTCACGTGCTTCACCTTCAAGTAAAACGGGAATATCTTTCTCGATGCTATAAGCAAGGCGATCAAAATGACAAATCAGCTCTTGTGCTGCTTTGTCATAATCTAACTTACCTTTACATACTGGACAGGCAAGGATTTCCATTAATTTTGTATCAAAAGCCATGTTAACTTCTCTTTAGTTAGTTCTTTAAATAATTATTTGTTTAGTACTTTAAATCGTTCATTAGCTAGTGCTTAAATAGTGCTTTAAATAGTACTTTAGCTGATTCTTTAAGTGATGTTCGTTACCGCTTTTACTTTATCGAGTAATAACTGCAGCTCTGCGTCATTAAAGGTTGCATTGACGGGCAAATACCACCAATTACCTTGGCAAAAATCGCGACATTTAACTGCATCTTTTTCGGTCATTAATAGCGGTATATTTCCATCAAATCCCTTAAAATCATTAAGGATAAAGCGGTGATGATCAACAAAGCTTTGTTGCTCAACAATATTAATTTTATTAACTTTTAAGGTATCGAAAAATCGTTGTGGCGCGCCAATACCGGCAATAGCATTAACCGAACCATGTAAGACAATAAAGTCATCAATGCTAATACACGCACCGGTTTGTATGTTACACAGCTCTACTGCAGACAGTGACATTTGCGCACACGGGTAATTATTACCTCGACTACTCCTTTGATAATCCGCTGCTACTTCGCCATTATAAATAACTAAATCACTATAAGGCAAACGCCACTGGCCTTCTCGTAATGGGCCTGCCGGTAATAATAGTCCATTACCAAACAGTCGCTTTCCATCGACGATGATCAGCTCTATATCGCGCTGTAACCGATAGTGTTGTAGGCCATCATCACTTATTATGATGTCACAGCCTTTGGCAATGAGTAACTCTGCGCTAGCAATGCGATCACTGCCCACAGCCACAGCCACCTGACAGCGTTGTTGAATAAGTATTGGCTCATCACCCGCCTCAGCGGCAGTTGAACTTGAGTCAAGCAAATAAGGGTAGTGTTCTGCCTGGCCGCCATAACCGCGGGAAATCACTCCAGGTGTTAAGCCTAATGAACGGCTCAGCTCAACCAGGTAAATAACCATAGGCGTTTTACCATTACCGCCGACGCCGATATTGCCAACCACTATAACCGGTTTACTTAACTTCACTGACTTGCTTAAGCCTAGTTTAAAACTGAGCCGCCTTAAAGAACTGAGCAGCCCAAAAAGAGCAGACACTGGTAATAATAATGGTACTAACAACCACTTTGCCGGGTGGTTATTAAACCAAACCTTTTCAATTAAGCGCATATTTATTATGGCCTATTCAAACTGGAAGCTATGTAACTGAGCATAGGCACCTTGTTTGGCAAGTAAACTTTGATGAGTTCCCTGTTCAACAATCTTGCCTTGGTCCATAACAATAATTTTATCGGCATTTTCGATAGTCGATAAACGATGGGCAATAACGATTGAGGTTCTATTTTTCTGCAATGCTTGCAAAGCATCTTGAATATGGCGTTCAGATTCAGTATCTAAGGCACTGGTCGCTTCATCTAGAATTAAAAAAGGTGCATCGCATAATAAAGCACGAGCTATAGCGACACGTTGACGCTGACCGCCAGAAAGTAGAGCACCATTTTCACCGATATTGGTGTCGAGGCCATGCTCCATCTGCTCAGCAAATTCCATCACATGGGCACCTTTTGCTGCCGCGGTAATTTCAGCGACCGTGGCTTCAGGTTTACCGTAAGCAATGTTATTTGCCAAGGTATCATTAAACAAGACCACCTGTTGAGATACATAAGAAAATTGCTTGCGTAAGTCTTTTAATTTAAATTGCTCTATATTAGTGTCATCAATTAATATCTCGCCGCTCGTTGCATCGTAGAAACGTAATAAAAGCGAGCTAGCGGTTGATTTACCACTGCCGGATCGCCCTACTAACGCTAAGGTTTCACCCGGCGATAAGTCAAATGTCACATCGCTTAACGCCAATTTTTTTTCTTGCTTGGCATTGGTCGCTTTATTGTTGGTGCCGTAAGAAAAATCAACATGCTTAAAAGACAAAGCACCAGAAGCTTTAGTTAATGTTTTAACGCCATTATCTTTTTCTTTTTCATGGTCGAGTATCGAAAAGATACTGACACAAGCGGCCATACCTTGTTGAAATTCGCTATTTACATTAGTCAGCATTTTTAACGGTCTAAGAAGCATCGTCATATAGGTGATAACACTGACAAAAGTACCTGGTGATATTTCTTCACTTAAGGTATCTGAGCTGATGGCATAAAACACAAAAGCTAAGGCAAATGAGGCTATCACTTGGATAATAGGCACACTGGCTGAACGTGTGGCCTGCATCTTCATCCTTTGCTGACGATTATGTTTGTTAATCTTGGCAAAACGGGAAAATTCTCGTGGTTGACCGCCAAAGGTTAATACCACTTTATGGCCATTAAAGGTTTGCTCTGCGGCCGTGGTCACTTCCCCCATTGCGCCTTGAATGCTTTTACTGACTTTACGAAACCGTTTTGATACTACACTGACAATCACGGCAATTACCGGGGTTATCAGCAGAAAAATCACTGATAATTGCCAACTCATATAAAACATTAAAACCAATAAGCCAATAACAAAAGCGCTCTGTTGAACCATCACAAGAATGGACTTGCTGACAGAGTTCAACACTTGTTCGGTATCGAAGGTAATTTTGGATATCAGTGAGCCGGTTGATTGCTGATCATGAAAAGCCACCGGCATCGACATAATATGCTCAAAAAGCTGCTGTCGTAAGTCGGCAACAACATTATTACCTACCCAAGCGAGGCAATAATTAGCAATAAAATGCGCTATGCCACGAATAATAAAGGCAGCAATAATGAACAATGGTGCCCATTTCATAAAGCTAGCATTGGCGCCAGCGAGGCCTTCATCAACGAGGGGCTGTAATTTTGATAAGAAATACACATCAATGGCAGCATAACCAAGCATACCTATAATCGCGGCAACAAAACCTAACTTATAGGGCTTTGCGTAGCTAACCAGGCGCTTAAAGTTTTGCCATGATGTTGCTTGACTTGAATCTGGGAAAGACGTTACGGCTAACTTTTCTGAAGATGATGCCATTTGTTATGATTACTCGCGTATTTTACATGCTAAAGGGAAAGTGGATAAAACATTAACAATACATACTTTTACTATGTTTTTATTAATGAATAAAGTATTTTACCGTGAATTGGCACGACAACCAACAAAAACTACATTATACCAATTTGATTAAATTTATTCCCAACTCAGAGCTGTACTCAATGTTCAATAACAAGGCAAATTTGTTTAGGTCTAGTTACTCTAAGCCACATAAATTTAACGATATTAGTGGTCATTGAGTAAGCTCCCATAGGGCGAGTTTAATAGCGCGAGTGGCTAAACCAAAACGGGCGCAATTCATCAACATAGGTTTGTGCACTGATATCGTTTTTATCAAAGGTAATGATAACTTGGCCCACTTGGGCATTATTTAATAAGATAATCTCACTATCTAAATAGCGCTGCCTAACTTTGGCGACAGGCATATACCAACGATTTAAATAACCGGCACTGACTACCGCTAACTTAGGTGATAATTGCTGGAGAAATATCTGACTGGATGATGTTTTAGAGCCATGGTGTGGCACTTGCAATATATCAGTGCGAAGGTTTGGATAAAGTGCTAATAATTGCCGCTCGACTTTAGAAGAGATATCACCGGTAAGTAACACCGTTTTTCCCATAGCGTCGGTAATTAAAATAACACAAGAATCATCGTTTTTTTGTTTGCCCCGTTTAGGTTTCTCTGAGCTATATTTATCTGAGGAATATTTATTAGCTGAATTTTTCTTAGCTAAATATTTTTCGGCTGAATATTTTTCGGCTGAAAGACTGTGAGCTATTGGCCATAAGATAGCAAACGTTAGACCTTGCCAAGAAAAGCTCTGACTTGGCTGGCAGCTCGTGATTTTCGTATTATTTAGCCCTAAAAGCGCAATGGCGCCATCATTACTGACAATTTCATCAATCTTTATATTTTTTAACAAGCTTTCAATGCCGCCCGCATGATCATTATCACTATGGCTCAATATCACTTTATCAAGTTTTGCAATGGCTGAGTATTGTAAATAGGGCAGAATAACCGCTTCACTTAGGGTAAAACCGCTAGGGTAAGCCGCGCCGGTATCATAGAGAATGGCTTGGTTATTACGCCTAATAAGCACAGATAACCCTTGGCCAACATCAAAGAATAGCACTTGCCATGGCGTAGCATAATGCTGGATAACACTAGTTTTACGCTCATCATCTTTAGAGTGTGGCCATTCACCTGCAGAAAAAATTAGCGCTGCAACCACCAATAAAAAAGCAACGTGCTTACCTCGCCTCGCCCAATGAAATGGCGATAGATAAAGCAGCGTAAAGGCAAGTGCCCCGACAATGAGTAGAATAAGTTGTTGCCGCCATGAAAGTGGCATAACAGCAAAAGGCAGATCGGCAAGTATCAACAAGTAATGCCAGAGCCAAGCTAACGATGTTAGCGAAATCACAGCAAGCCAATGGGCTAACGTTTCACTCAGTGGCATCACTAAAACCGAGAGTAAGGCGCTCGGTATACTCACCATACTCATCCAAGGTACAGCTATGATATTGGCGAACAAACTTACCAAGGATATTTGCTGAAAAAATATGGCACTGATGGGCATTAACATCACGGTTAGGGCTATTTGAATAATAAAAAGTCCTTTAATAAACCGCCAAAATGCAGGCCCTTTCGTTAACCAGTATTGAAAGCGCCACAGTGAGACGAAGATAATCGCCACCGCATAAAAAGATAACCAAAAACTGGCGGTGAATAAGCTAAAGGGACTCAATAATAACAAAATAAATAGTGTCACTAATATTAGCCTTTTAGGTGACATTTTTATGCTCAGTAGTCGAGTAAACCAATACAGGTTTAACATCACTAACGCGCGCTGTGTTGGTAAAGAAAACCCGGCCAAATAAGCATACAGTGTTGCCATTAACAAGCTAACGACTATAGCAACATATCGAATATTAAGCGGTTGCCAACGATCACTTTGTAAGGGTAAATGTTGGACAATCAACATCACAATAAAAAAGGCACTACCGGCAAGCAAACCAACATGTAAACCCGAAATAGCAATAAGATGGCTAGTACCTGTGGCTTGTAATACTTGCCAGTGTTCCGGGGTAAGTAAACTACGCTCGCCAAAAGCTAAGGCCAACAAAATTGGCGTTAGTTGATGCTCAGGTAATAAGCGTTGATATTGGCTAAATAGCACCTGCCTGATGGTTCGTTCAGGGGCAAGTAATTTATTTTCTTGCGCCGGCTCAGCCGGATTTAGGAATTCACCTTCAGAAGAGTACTGGCCTTGATTTTTATGCTTGTTCTTTTTTTTCTGATTAATCACATAACCGGTAGCGCTAATGTTATTCGCCTTAAGCCAAGTTAAGTAATTAAACCCGCCAACATTTGCTAAACCGTGGGCGGGTTTAAGTTTTACTTTAAGGGCGAGTATTTGACCTTGGGAAACGTCTAGGTTAGCGTTTTTCCAACTTAATCTGATAATGATGGGTGTGCTAAGTTGCACTTTATTAACTTGACTCACCCGCAAGTTAAAACGCTTGGTTACTGATTTTATCGCGTGATTTTCAGTAAAACTGTCACTTTCTTTAACCTGTAAACTAAGTACCTGGCCTTCAACCACAAAGGATTGTTTATTTTGCATCTGCTCAACAAATTGATGCGGTAATTGGTTATGATAAAGGTAGGCATGAGTTAATAACCACAGGGCGCCAAACCCTATTCCTGAGCTGAGCCGTAAATTTTTATGGCAATAAAATCCGGTGGCAAGGAAAAGAAGTAAAAATAGCTGAAAAATTGCTGGTACTTCCGGCAAAAACAAGGACAATATAGCACCAAGAAAAAATGTCAGTAACCACCAATCCATAGTGATATAAATCCTTTTATGTTTTGCGGTTAAGTACTCAAGTAAACATGACTGACAAAACCGATTGCTATACCTATCAAGTTATTGAGTGTAGTAAGTATGCACTTTAGCGAGCGTACATAAATAATGAATCAAACTAACTTTTTATCAAGGGACCTCTAGAAGTATATGCCCAAAAAAATTATTAAGCGTATGATGCCAGATCATCAAACGATAAAAGAGAATAAATACCTGAAAATATTTGGTAACTTATTACATAATGCCAACCTTTGGCACATGAACCGACATTCTGTTGCTAAAGCTTTTGCTATCGGGTTGTTTTTTGCCTTCATTCCGGTACCGTTTCAAATGGTATTAGCAGCAGGTACCGCCATTATGGTACATGCGAATCTCCCCCTCGCCATCGCATTGGTTTGGATTACGAATCCATTAACCATGCCATTTATTTTTTATGTCTGTTATTTGGTTGGTACATGGGTATTAGCGGTCCCCGAACAGGACTTTGCTTTTGAGGCAAGCTGGCAATGGGTATTGGACAGTTTATCGACCATAGGTCCTGCATTCCTAATCGGCTGTGGCGTACTCGCCTTAGCATTTTCTATATTGGGTTATTTCGGTATACATGCGTTATGGCGTTATCAAGCGATTAAGGCATGGAGAAGTAGACCGCATCGTTAATTACGCGGTCAGCGTAACTTAATAGTGCTAACAATAGCTGAAGAATTAACAATACCAGCAAAACACCAATAAAAATGCCAGCAAGTTGCTGGCATTTTTATTTCAAATTACTATGTGAAAGCTGTTATTTCAAAGCTATTACTTCAAAAATTTTTTAAATAAGTCAGGTAAAAGAGCAAGATTACTCAGTTGTCGGTTTGATTATGCCAAAATGCTGATAGGCTCTATCAGTGACAATACGTCCACGCGGCGTACGCTGTAAAAAACCTTGTTGAATTAAAAAAGGCTCCAACACATCTTCAATCGTTTCACGCTCTTCACCAATAGCCGCGGCAACATTATCTAAGCCTACTGGCCCACCCATAAACTTATCAATAATTGCGTGTAACAGTTTTCTATCCATAAGGTCGAAGCCTTCACTATCAACTTCTAACATATCTAATGCGGCAGCAGCCGTTGCTTG
Organism: Colwellia piezophila ATCC BAA-637; assembly: GCF_000378625.1. GTDB lineage: Bacteria > Pseudomonadota > Gammaproteobacteria > Enterobacterales > Alteromonadaceae > Colwellia > Colwellia piezophila. The sequence goes on from NZ_KB905164.1 coordinate 165,963, forward strand.
GTCAACTACGCCATGAGATTTCACATCGGCATAGTCGCGTACTCGTCGTAATAACCGGTTAGCAATACGTGGCGTACCACGTGAGCGACGTGCAACTTCAAAGGCGCCCTCTTTATCTATGGTTAAATTCAAAAAATGTGCCGAGCGACTCACAATGGTAGATAAGTCAGCAACATTATAGAACTCAAGTCGCTGCACGATACCAAAACGATCACGCAGTGGTGATGTTAACGCCCCTGCCCGTGTAGTCGCGCCAATAAGGGTAAAGGCTGGCAAGTCTAATTTGATCGAGCGGGCAGCTGGCCCTTCACCAATCATAATATCTAATTGGTAATCTTCCATAGCCGGATAAAGAATTTCTTCAACTACCGGACTTAAACGATGAATTTCATCAATAAAAAGAATGTCGTTTTCTTCTAAATTGGTCAGTAGCGCGGCTAAGTCACCGGCTTTTTCTAATACGGGTCCAGAGGTGGTACGTATATTAACACCCATTTCATTAGCAACGATATTGGCTAAGGTGGTTTTACCTAAACCCGGCGGGCCGAAAATAAGTAAGTGATCTAAAGGCTCACCACGATTTTTAGCGGCAGGAATAAAAATGTTCATTTGCGCTTTCACATGCTCTTGACCGGTATAATCTTGTAGCATTTTAGGACGAATGGCGCGATCTACCCCTTCATCTTCAACGCTAGCTACGGGTTCAATTAAGCGATCTGCTTCTATCATAGGTTACCTAAATTCTAAAATGTGGTTAAGACGTCATGGGAATGATGTTACACCATTGACTTCAACGCATCACGAATAATATCTTCGCTAGACATGCCGCGATTATATACCGATTTAACGGCTTTATCCGCTTGTACTTGTTTATAACCAAGGGATAGCAAGGCATCAATAGCATCGCATTTATTATCACTGATAAAAGTAGTGTCTTGACTCAAATCAGCAGAAAGTTGCTCTGGCATGACACCATCATGATTGACTAAGTGTACTTGTTGCGCTTGCCAATCTTTTAAGCGATCGCGCATTTCAATCAATAAACGCTCTGCAGTTTTTTTACCAACACCGGGTATTTTTACAATGGCGGCAATATCATCGTGACGAACACAATTGACGAATTGATCAGCGGACATATGTGATAAAACCGCCAGTGCCAACTTAGGGCCAACGCCATTGACTTTGATCAATAAACGGAATAATTTACGCTCAACTTTATTGGCAAAACCGTAAAGTAATTGGGCATCTTCACGGACAACAAAATGGGTGTAGATAATGGCTTGTTGTTCTAGCTCAGGTAAGGCAAAAATGCTTGTCATTGGCATGGTAACTTCGTAGCCAACGCCAGCACATTCAATTAATATTTCAGGAGAGTTTTTTTCGACAAGAGTGCCACGTAAACGACCAATCACAATAAATTCCAAACGCTATTATTTATGCCACGATACTACCACTATATATTTATACAGTAAAGTGTCGGGTAAGCGAGAAACCGAGCTAACTAAATTTTACCGATAGATAAAAGCTGAATTAACGTAAACGGCCGCGCACCGTCTTACTGGCTTGTCCGGCTAATCTAGCAATAGTAGTATGACTATGTGCATGACATAGTGCCACCGCTAAGGCATCAGCTGCATCAGCTTGTGGCGTACCTGGCAATTTCAACAGAGTTTTCACCATGTGTTGTACCTGGCTTTTATCGGCTGCGCCGGTGCCAACAACCGCTTGTTTTATTTGCCGTGCTGAATATTCGCTAATGGTTAAACCGGTATTGGTGGCCGCCACGATGGCCGCACCGCGTGCTTGGCCAAGTTTCAACGCGCCGCCAGGATTTACCCCCATAAAAACTTGCTCAATGGCAAACATATCCGGCTTAAATTGAATAATTATCTCAGAAACACCGGCAAAGATAGTTTGTAATCGTGACGCTAAATCCTCGCCCTGGCTCATCGCCTTAATACAACCACTGCCAAGATACGTAAGCTGTCTATTTTCTTGTTTGATAACCCCATAGCCAGTAAAACGGGAACCTGGGTCAATACCTAATATAATTGTCATTCAATACCTTAAAATCAGTTATACCCAACAGACTAATTTATTGCTCTGTTTGGAAATAAAGTGTGCAAACAAACTGAGTGTATAAAAAAAGCGTATTGATGGAAAACCCTCAATACGCTTTTCTTCGTAACTACTAACCATTTAATCGTCATCCTCGTGGTGTATTAATCGAGGATCCAGTTTTTAAACAATGTCTTAGTTCTTCTCTGAAACAATACTTTATACAATGGATTCAGGAGAATGTGCTCAGGATAATATGCTCCTGCATTATCTAATAAGGTACTTCCTGTACCGTCTGCATTCTCTAATAAGTAGCATCCATGCCACGTCCGATCAGAAACCTCGAGAATGACGCCTGTTGCAATGAACTCAGCTCTAAACATTTAGAAAGACGTCATAATGCAAAAGCATAAAAGTTAACTATTACTCTTGTGAAGCTTCTTCTTTCTTTTCTTCAACGATTGTTGCTATACCTAACTCTTTTAATTGCTCAGGATTAGCTTTACCCGGTGCATTAGTTAGTGGACAAGCCGCGGTAGTGGTTTTAGGGAAAGCCATTACCTCACGAATTGAACTTGCACCTGTCATTAACATCACAAGACGGTCTAAACCAAACGCTAAACCAGCATGTGGCGGCGCACCATATTGTAGCGCTTCGAGTAAGAAGCCGAATTTTTCTTGTGCTTCTTCATCACTGATGCCTAAAATTCTAAAGACCGTTGCTTGCATATCTTGCTTGTGGATACGTACCGAGCCACCACCAAGTTCACAGCCATTCAATACCATGTCATAGGCATCTGATAATGCGCCAACAGGATTTGCTGCTAACTCTTCAGGAGTTAAGTTCATCGGTGCGGTAAATGGGTGATGAATAGCGTGCATTCCGCCATCAACTTCTTCAAACATCGGGAAGTCAACAACCCATAATGGTTTCCACTCACCTTGCAGTAAATCAAGTTCTTCACCCAGTTTAAGACGAAGGGCACCAAGAGATTCAGTAACAACATTATATTGGTCAGCACCAAAGAAGATAATATCGCCTGTTTTCGCGTTAACACGTTTTAGTAAGGCTATCGCTTCGTCACTTGATAAGAATTTTAATATTGGCGACTGTAAACCGTCAAGACCCGTTGCCAATGCGGCATCAATGTCTTTCACTTTTAACCAAGGCATGCCTTTGGCGCCGTAAATGCCAACAAACTTAGTTAAATCGTCAAGACCTTTACGTGAGAACTTAGCTGCACCTTGTGGTACACAAATTACCGCTACACGACCTTTTTCATCGTTAGCCGGTCCTGAGAATACTTTAAATTCTACATCTTTTACAATATCAGCAACATCAACTAACTCTAAGGGGTTACGTAAATCAGGTTTATCACTACCAAAGCGAGTCATTGCCTCGTGGTAAGACATACGTGGAAAGTCACCTAAGTCAACATCTAACATGGTTTTAAACAAATCACGGATCATGGTTTCAGTAATGTTCATAACCTGATCACTACTCATAAACGAGGTTTCAATATCTATTTGAGTGAACTCTGGCTGTCTATCGGCACGTAAATCTTCATCACGGAAACATTTAACGATTTGATAGTAACGTTCCATACCTGACATCATCAACAATTGTTTAAATAACTGTGGTGATTGTGGTAAAGCAAAAAACTGACCTTTATGAGTACGGCTTGGTACTAAATAATCACGTGCACCTTCAGGTGTTGCCGCAGTTAAAATAGGCGTTTCAATATCTAAAAAGCCTTGAGCTTCTAGTGAGCTGCGTACTGCTGAAGTAACTTTCGCGCGAAAACGTAAGCGTTCGGTCATTTCAACACGACGTAAATCAAGGTAGCGATACTTTAACCTTAACTCTTCTGAGTTAGTTTGATTTGAGTCTAATGGCAATGGCGCCGACTTATTCAAGATAGTCAGCTCTAAACCAAGTATTTCAATAGCACCGGTTTTCATGTCTTTATTAATTTGACCTTCAGGGCGAGCGCGAACTTTACCTCGAATTTGTACACAAAACTCATTGCGTAAAGTATTGGCTTTTTTGATTACGTCGGGTAAATCCGGATCATAAACAACTTGTACAAGGCCTTCACGGTCACGTAAATCTAAAAAGATCACAGCGCCTAAATCACGACGTTTGTTAACCCAACCACATAAAGTTATTTCTTGTCCGATGTGAGATTCATTTACCTCACCACAATAAAGACTGCGCATGTATTTTGCCCTATACCAATTCGATTAAATTTATTAACAAACGCGAAATAGCGTTTGTCAGGATAATTTTGGCCATATTATAAAGCATTGGTTAATAATGTCACCCTAGAACAAACGGAAGGGGTAATTAAAGCGAGAGCAAGGGGGGTTAACATAGTGAATTTGGCCTATTTAAAAGCTGAACTCATCATCTGGTAATCGTCTTATCGAAGATCTACCGTCAAAAAATGGATTCTCAATCAGAAACTTCAGCAGTTGCGGCTATCTTGATTTATTCAGCAAAAAGTATAGCCAAGCCTAGCTACGCCAATAAGATAAAGCTACAGGCACTAATTAAATAAATAGTGATTTTTACCGGCGGCTTTAACCTCATACATCATAGTATCCGCAATTTTAAGTAAGTCGAGATCGTTATCACCATCATCTGGGTACATGGCTATACCAATACTACAACCAATAGAGGCGTTGGTTTTTGACTTTCCTTTTGAGAGTTCAAATTCTTTTTGCACCAACTTTAATACCTTTTCCGCAACATAAGCGGCTTCATTAGCGTTATGTAAACCTGTTAGTAATAACACAAATTCATCTCCGCCAAAGCGGACTACAGTATCTGAACTACGCACACATCCTTGCAAGCGTTGAGCAACTTGTTGCAGTAACTCATCGCCAACATCATGCCCATGAGTATCATTAATATTTTTAAAGCCGTCTAAATCAATAAATAACACTGCCATTTTAAGGGATTGACGTTGATGAAACCTAATAGCGGTATTCAACCTATCTTTTAATAATACCCGGTTAGCAAGACCGGTTAACTCATCGTGAGTTGCCATATGTTTCATGATTTTCTCAAGCTGCTCTCGGCGTTTGATCTCAACTTGTAAGCGCCTATTCCACATAACAATAACACCAAGAATCAATAAAATAATGACACCAATTTGCACCCCGACTTTTAGTACTACACTTTTATCAAGGCCGGTTTTTATCGATACGGTAAACCAGTTGTCATAAATGCGTTGTTTTTCTTTTTCGGTAATCGATGATAAGCCTTTATTGATGATATCTTTTAAAATGGGTAAGGCTTTATTGATGGCAAAGTGGCTTTGGTCGACACTAACATCCTCCATCATAGAGATCCTTAAGGTAACTAGGTTCTCTTGGTTTAATAATTCAGTGGCCGAGGCAATGGTAGTGATAAAACCATCAACACGCTCTTGCTGTATCGCCATTAGACCTTGCTCCCTGGCATCCACTAACTTAAAAGTAATCAGTGGGTGCTGCTTTCTTAATTTAGCAATAATGTAATAACCTTTAACAATAGCGACTTGTTTACCATAAAAATCGGTTAGCTTTGTTTGGCGCCCCATGTATTGCGCATGAACCATTACCCAGGGCATTTGCCAATAACTTCGGCTAAATTGAAAATGTTTTTTACGCTCAGGGGTTGGCGTAATATTACCCAGAATATCGATTTTATTGGCTAATAAGGCTTCATATAATTGTTGCCAAGTATCAAAAGCGACATAGTCAAATTCGATACCTGTTCTGGTACTGACAATATCACCGATATCACGAGTAATGCCGGCTGCTCTTCCCTGTTCATCGGTGAATTCAACCGGTGAAATATTCTTAACAAAACCAAGTCTAAATCGTTTCTGATTGGCTAAAAAAATTATTTCTTCTGCATTTAACTTTACTTTCTGTGATTGTTTTTTAAAGTAATATTCACTGGTTATACCGTTTAACCACCGCTCTTCAATGTTAACCAGAGCTTTAATATCAAGCTCACTAAAGCCTTTATTGATAATCTCTGTTAATTTATTATTATCCTTATGAACAACAGGTGACAGTTTCAAGGAAATCATAGGACTGGCTATGCGATAGAAAAGAGTTTGTAAATTACTTTGTACCAATTTCGCATTAATTATATCCACTAAGCCGAAAACACCCGAAATACCCCCTTGTTCTGCCGCCTGTAACATCGTGTCGATACTACCGAAGTAACGCACATTCAACTGTGGATTTTCATGTAACAATTGTTCTTTATAAGTGGATTTGTCCCAAAGGCCAATAATGTGAGCACTCGACTGCTGCATTAACTCTTTAAGAGAGTTAATCCTATTGCCATCACTATTTTTAACTTTTTCACTCAAATAAACTTGCAGATTGGCACGGTAAATAGGTTGGGCAAACAAGGTGTTTTTAACGGGTTTAACATGGTCCGGGTAAGCGAGTAACACATCGGCTTTGTGCTCAGCAATAAGGTCAAAACCCTCTTCTATATCGCGAGCCACGAACTCAACATTAATACCTACCTGCTTAGACCATAAACGCCAGACATCAATAAGTAACCCTTGTGGCTCTCCAGAGGGACTAACGCCCATATAAGGGGGGTAATGAGAGGAAAAAGCGATAAGTAAGCTATCTTTTTGCTTATCTAAACCTAGCCATTGCCGTTCAATTGCGACCCGCTCTTGTCTTGATATTTTAGCTAAACCTTGTTCAATAAAAGTCATTAATGCAGTATTATTTTTGGCAACGGCAATACCATAGGCCCCTTGCTGGAAACGTAGTACCTTGTGTACGGGAAAGCGTTGTCTTAGTTGCTCATAGTCAGAAAAATCATCGGCTAACTTCTCTAAACCGGTAAAAACCAACAGTTCATTATTTAACGCCGCACGATATAAATCATGGCGGTTATCATAAGTTTTCAATGCTAAGTCTGGAAAATGATTGTTTATTCTTTCAATGTGAGCAGAGCCTTTAACAACGCCGATACTATAGGGTTTTAGATCCGAAAGGTTATTAACTTGAGTAAGTTTTTGATGGACGTAAATGTGGGTAAATACATGAAAAAGCGGTTTCGAAAAGCGAAGTAACGCTTTCCTTGAATCGATAATGGATAACCCCGCATGAATATCGATAGTGCCGTTGCCTACTTGCTTTAAGGTCTCTAGCCAAGGAAGTGCAACAAACTGCACTTCAACTTGCTGTTTTTTCGCCCATAAACGCCACATGTCTGGCATTACCCCTATAGCTCGGCCTTGTTTATCAATAGAGTGATAGGGAAAGGACGTTTTATTTATGGCGATAGTTAACGGTTGATTAATGTCATCAGCTAAGAGTCGATGAGGCTGGGTAGTACTAGCCACTTGACGGTTTTCTTGTTGAAAAACTGTTTGAGCGGCTAACGTATCAGTGCAATAGAAATTAAATAACAAGGTGGTAAAAGCAATAAAAAGCGCCTGATGGTTAAATATTTTCAAAAAAACACCTTATAAATATAGCGTTGCCAATGAGATCGGTTAAAATAAGCGGATACGGTTACCAATTTACCATAAATAAATACAAAGCAAAGATAATGCATAACTCAGATACCGACTTAATATACTCACAAGCCCATAAACAAGTGAAAAACTTTACCTTTGATGCGCAAGTTGTTGAAGTTTTTCCGGACATGATCTCTCGCTCTGTACCGGGCTATAACACTATTATTGACACTATTGGCCGACTTAGCCAAGATTTTGTCCAAGATAATAGCAATATCTATGATCTTGGCTGTTCTTTAGGGGCCGCGACTCTGGCAATGCGTAAGGGTATAACCGCTCAAAACTGCCAAATTATTGGGGTTGATAACTCTAGCGATATGGTCAAGCGCTGTAAAATGCATATTGAGGCTTTTAAAGGCAATACCCCGGTAACCATCATTGAAGGTAATATTCAGGATATCGTCATAGAAAACGCTTCCATGGTGGTATTGAACTTTACCTTACAATTTATTGAAAAATCACAGCGCCAAGTTTTGCTAAATAAAATAGCACAAGGCTTAAAACCCGGCGGTTTACTGGTGTTATCAGAAAAAATAACCAGTGATGATCTAACCATTGATCAAGTGTTAGTTGATTTACACCACAGTTTCAAACGCGATAATGGTTATAGTGAACTAGAAGTGGCGCAAAAACGCACCGCCCTTGAAAAAGTGATGTTAACTGACTCACTTGAACTCCATAAAGAACGTTTATCTCAAGCAGGGTTTAGCCACAGCTCCTTGTGGTTTCAATGTTTTAATTTCACTTCGATTCTCGCTATTAAATAGCCTTAATTATCTAACTACTCAACCGACTAAATAAACTTTATGACCCAGTTCAATCAATTTTACCAACAAATCGCCACTAACCGTTTAAGCCATTGGTTAAATACCCTACCTGCACAGTTAAGCCACTGGCATGAAAATAACTTGCACGGTGAATATAAGCATTGGCAAAAGACGCTCGAAGCCTTACCTGTGGTAAAAACTGCTTCGACAGTGGATATAACCAATACGGTTAAAGTGGGCGAATTAGGTGATTTAGATCCGGGCCAATTCAAGCGCCTTGAAAACTTAATGAAGAAATTTAAGCCTTGGCGTAAAGGTCCTTATCATATCCATGGCTTGCATATTGATACGGAGTGGCGCAGTGATTTTAAATGGGACCGCCTTTGCGAACACATTAGCGACTTATCAGGCAAGTATGTGCTTGATATCGGTTGTGGTAGCGGTTATCACTTATGGCGAATGCGTGGCGCGGGTGCTGAGTTTGTGGTGGGTATTGACCCAACGCAGTTATTTTTAATGCAATTTAATGCGGTAAAACATTTTATTAAAGATAACCAAGTGCATTTACTGCCCTTAGGCGTTGAGCAACTACCAGAGTTAAAGGCTTTTGATACCGTTTTTGCCATGGGCGTGCTTTATCACCGACGCTCACCAATCGATTTCCTTTATCAATTAAAAGCGCAACTCGTTAAAGGTGGTGAGTTAGTATTAGAAACCCTTATTGTTGATGGTGATGAAAACACCGTATTGGTACCCGGTGAACGCTATGCAAAAATGCGCAATGTGTGGTTTTTACCGAGCGAAAAAGCTATGTGTGCTTGGTTAGAGCGTTGCGGTTTTAGTAATGTCCGGGTGGTAAATACAGATATCACTGCATTAGATGAACAAAGAAAAACCGAGTGGATTGATACTGAGTCTCTACAAGACTTTCTTGATCCAAATGATAGCAGTAAAACCATTGAAGGCTACCCTGCCCCTAAACGTGCCATATTTATTGCCAATGCTTAAAAGCTAAAATAGCGCTTTAGCAAAGTAGATAATGCCAAAGGAAATGATGTAAGTTATAGTAACTTCAGCGAGTTAGGTAATATTCTATTGAGGACAACTATGAATGATGTTTGGTTAGCAAGGCGACTTAAAAAGGTAACTAACAGACAGCAAGACCATCGCGACCCTTTTCAACGAGACCGGGCAAGAATATTACATTCCGCCTCGTTTCGTCGTCTGCAGTCGAAAACCCAAGTCATGGGTAGCGGACAAAGTGATTTTTATCGTACTCGTTTAACGCATTCATTAGAAGCCGCACAAATAGGCTCAGGCATCACTACACAACTGCGCTTTAAATCCCCTGAACTATGCGCAGCACTCTTCCCGACAAGCGATAGCTTAATCGAAACCATTTGTTTAGCCCATGATATTGGCCATCCGCCTTTCGGTCATGGTGGTGAAATAGCACTAAATTATATGATGCGTGACCATGGTGGTTTTGAAGGTAACGGTCAAACACTGCGCATAGTGGCGCGCTTAGAAACATTTAGCGAACACTTTGGTATGAATTTAACTAGACGTACACTGCTTGGTTTGATGAAGTATCCACAATTAATAGAGACGCTTGCTAAAGATAGCACAAGGGGTAGTGTCAGTAACTTTAGACAACTTAAAGCTGATGACTGGCACCCGCCCAAAGGGTTATATAGTGACGATCAAGATATTATCGATTGGGTGCTTGAACCGCTTTCAACGGCGGATAGAAACTTATTTCAAACCATGGTGTGTCAAAATATCAGCTTACAAAGCGAAACGTCACCAGAAATAAACAAGCACCATAAAACCCGTTTCAAGTCCCTTGATTGCTCTATCATGGAGCTAGCCGACGATATTGCTTATGGCATTCATGATCTTGAAGATGCCATTGTTACAAAAGTGGTTAACCGTGAAGATTTTGAACGTGAAGTAATTAAAAAACTCCAGAAAATCGACGATGCATGGTTACAAGAATACAGTAAGACCCTCACTGAAAAATTATTCAGTGATCAACACCACTTACAAAAAGACGCGATTGGCGGTTTGGTTAATTACTTAATCACGGCAATTAAGTTAACTGATTTAAACGAACAAGAAAATATTAAATTTTCTGAGCCGCTACTGCGTTATAACGCAGTATTATCAGCCACGACAGCACAAGCATTGCAGATATTTAAAGAATTCGTTTATTATTACGTCATCAAATTAACGAGCTTGCAGCGCCTTGAATACCGAGGCCAACAAATCGTCATGGAGCTTTTTGAAGCGCTATCATCAGATCCTATGCGTTTACTACCAACTAATAGCGCTAAACGCTGGCAAGTTGCCGTAGAGAATAAGCACAACCCTCAACGGATAATAGCCGATTACATTGCGGGAATGACCGATGATTACGCTACTCGGCTTTATCAATCACTGTTTAATGCCCATGGCGCGTCAGATTATCAACTAAATTAATTTTGATTTCAGCTGTGTTAAGTTAAGTTAAGTTAAACATACAAGCTAAAATAATTTATGAACATGAGAATATTGCACTAATGCTAGAGATATATGCCGGAAAAAATGCCTTAAGAATAATTCAAGAAAATGGCTTCAAACAGGAATTATTCACTAACTTTCTTGGCGCCAGTGGTGGCCCTAAATGGTTTATCTTATTTGGTTTAGATAAATACCTTTTTGGCAATTTCTTTAAAGGTAGAAACACTGAACTAAATTTAGTTGGCTCTAGTGCGGGTGCCTTTCGCGCCGCAGCGTTGGCACAAAATAATCCAATAGAAGCGATTAATCGCTTGGCTTATACCTATGCTAATACCGTTTATTCAGCAAAACCGACCGCCCAAGAAATATCAGACCAGGCCGTAACTATTGTTGATCAATTATTTGCTGAAAATGGCGCCGATGAGGTGATCAATAATCACGTGTTTAAAGCACACTTTCTGGTTGCTAAATGTAAGGGTTTGACCGCTTTTGATAATAAATTCATGCAAGGTGCCGGTTTAATTAATAGCATGTTACTGAACAAACTGGGTAGAAGGCTGCTTAGCAGACAATACCAACGTTATATATTTAAGCAGCCAAGCAGTAATCTAGTGATTAACGACCCCTATAATTTCAACAATGTTTACCACGATTTAACCCCTAACAATATTAAAAGTGCCTTACTCGCTTCGGGTTCAATACCCATGGTTATGTCGGGAATTAAAGACATTAATGGCTGTACAAACGGTACCTATCGAGATGGCGGAATTATTGATTATCATTTTGATTTTTCATTAAGTAATGATTATAAAAATCAGCGGCATGACTCAAGGCAAAGCCGTGCAGATAGCAACGAAATATACCGTAACACAAATGGTAAGGGTAAGGGTTTAACACTGTACCCGCACTTTAGCTCTGTCCCTAAAGCGGGTTGGTTTGATAAGAATTCAAATAGAAAGGTTTTAGCCCATAGCTATGAAGATACGGTATTACTCGCCCCTTCTGAAAGATTTATCCAATCACTACCTTTTAACAAGATCCCCGATAGAACCGACTTTACCAAACTTGATACAACCACTCGAATTCACTATTGGCAGAAAGTATTAGCGGAAACCGATAAGTTAGCGGAGTGCTTTCATGAATTTGTCGCTAAGCAAGATATAGCGAAGATACGAGCGTTTCAACCTTAGCAATAGTGTCTCAGCTATATTGGCTTAGACTAAAAGTCGTCATTTCAGAAATGTCTGATCGGAATTCCAGTGTTTGACTGTGGGTCTTCGACAAGAAAATCCGAAGATGACGAGTTAATATATTTTATGCTCTCATCACAAGCTGTCATGCCCAAAGTCACTTGTCGAGCAGCCACATCACTATTGTTCATTATCAATACAGTTACTCTGTGAGAACACTGGATTCCCGCCAAGACAACACGGGAATAACGGCTGAGCAGCCTATATCTATCAATTAAGTAAATCCCTAACCTAATGTCGTCATGTCCGAAGTCTATTTCGGGCATCCACAGTTTTTACTCGCTGATGATAGTGCGTTTTCAAGCGAATAACCATAACGTTGATATTGTAGAAAACGCTTGCCTGGTTAGCACACAAGTTGATGCATGCTAATCCCCCTGAAAAACAATCAAAGTTATGACTTCAAACTAGCTTTAAATAGAGCGATTAAACCCTGAGTTGAAGCAGATAACGTTTCATCTTCAGCACCATCCATAACCGATAGCACCCGGTTCCCTAATTGCTTGCCTAATTCCACGCCCCATTGATCAAAAGAGTTAACTTGCCATATCACGCCTTGAACAAATATTTTATGTTCATATAAGGCGAGCAAAGCGCCCATTGATTCGGGGGTCAGCTGATCAATAACGACCGTATTACTTGGTGTATTACCTTTCATGGTTTTATGTGGAGCAAGTCGCTCAACTTCATTCAAAGAACAGCCGCTATCTACAAGTTCAGTTTTAACTTGTGCTAATGTTTTTCCTTGCATCAAGGCTTCACTTTGCGCAAAACAATTAGCAACGAGTACTTTATGGTTCTCTGTATATTGGCTACGACCTTTTAAGGCAACAATAAAGTCTGTTGGGATGATGTCATCACTTTGATGCATTAACTGCATAAAAGCATGCTGTCCGTTTGTGCCCTCTTGCCCAAAAACAACCGGAGCCGTTAACCAAGATAGTTTGTCACCTGACTTTGATACTGACTTACCGTTACTTTCCATATCTGTTTGCTGTAAATAACCTGGCAATGCTCTTAACGAATGAGCATAAGGTAAAATGGCTAACGTTGGGTATTGCAGTGCATTTCGATTCCAAATACCAAGCAATGCCATAATAACGGGCATGTTATTGTTAAAATCGGCTGATTTAAAGTGCATATCCATCTCATAGGCACCTTGTTTTAACTTACTAAAGTTATCATTACCAATAGCAAGCGCTAGCGGCAGCCCTACCGTTGACCAAAGAGAAAAACGGCCACCTACCCAACCCCACATCGGTAGGATATTATTTACATTAATACCAAAGTCTTGTGCCGCGTCAATATTACTGCTGACTGCAAACCACTGTTTCTCAATGATAGAGGGGATATTGCTATTCTTTGGCTCCTCTACTAACGCACAAGATAACATCCACTGCTTGACCGCTTTTGCATTGAGCAGGGTTTCTTGTGTAGTAAAGGTTTTAGAAATAACCACTACAAGCGTTGTTTCATAGTTTAATTTTTTGAGCTTTTCTTCAAGTGCCCCGCCATCAACGTTAGCTATAACATGCACAGCTAAACTTAAGTCTCGGTAATGCTCTAAAGAAGATAAGCTTACTTTGACACCATAATATGAGCCACCAATACCAAGTGCTAATACATCGGTAAAGCGCTTGCCTGTAGCACTCGTTAGAGCACCACTTTGAACATCACTCACTATCTTCTGCATCTGCTGCTCCGCAGCTGCAACTTCATTCGCTAGTGCTTCACCGAGTACTTCATGCTGTATCGCTTTAGGTGCTCTGAGTACGGTGTGTAATACCGATCTATTTTCAGTATTATTAATTCGATCGCCGTTAAATTGCTTTTTTATCTCTTCAGCTAAGTTTGCCTCTTGAGCTGTGGCAATTAATTGTTCAAATTCAGCTTCATTAATATTTTGTTTAGAGTAATCGAGGTATAAATGAGCTGTAGATAAAGAAAACTTGCTTGCTCTATCTTTTTGATTATGATTTTCATAGAACAATGAAGTAATTGAACGTGATTTAGCGCAATGGGCTAGCGAGGTTAATTTTTGAATATCCATATATGATTTTTAATTCTTTTTATTGTATGAAATAGCTCAAGTGACAGCTATAGGGCTAGACCCTGAAAGAAAACCTGTGACTATAAATTTATTTTTTACACTTTATAATGACTTTCCCCTATATCCATATTCGACATGGTAAAAGCGATCTACTTTTAACGACTGTAGTTTTAAAAAGTATTAAATATAATATCATATATAACTGTATTTTCATTAACGCCAATCAACTTCTCTGATTGAGGTCCCATTGCAGTTACTGGGACATTTACACTCGTATGCCCTGTTGTAGACCAATTAATATAAAATGAACCGCCACCTTTAATATTGTATGGACCATCTTCGTTTTCTAGACCACTTGGATCTTTTGAAACCCACATCCCTCCAGTTTCATGGTCTGCTGTTACGATAATAAGTGTATCTCTTTTTACTAAAGCAAATTCTTTGGCTATATCTACAGCATCATCTAATGCTATTGTGTCTGTAATCGCATTTTCAGCATCATGACTATGGCTAGCCCAATCTATTTGTCCTCCTTCAATCATTAAAACAAAACCTTCGGGGTTTTTTGAAAGAATTTCTATAGCCTTTGAGGTCATAGTCGCTAAAGTAGGTGAGTAAGGACGAATCATCCCTTCACCCGCAAACAGACCCAAAATTCTTTCAGATGAACTAGTATCTATGACATCAAATGAAGTTGAATCACATACAAATTTATAGCCTATAGAAACTGCCTCGTATATTAAATCACGACCGTCAATTCGCTCTCCAGCCCCAGGGAAACAGCCTTCATCATTTGTAGGTTTAAACTCATCTTCCCCCCCTCCAAGCAACACATCGATAATATTATCATCTATAATTTGTTGAGCAATATCTAGCATTAATTTCCGACTCTTAACGTGCGAAGTAAATGCAGCGGGTGTCGCATGGGTTACATGTGTTGTAGTAACGACCCCAACAACTTTTTTATGGTTTTTAGCCTCTTCAAGTATTGTTGATATATGATTTAAATTTTCATCTAATGAAATAACACCGTTATTTGTTTTGATACCTGTTGCCATTGCTGTCGCGGCGGCTGCGGAATCTGTAATTGCATTATCTGCAGAGTACGTTTTTAATGTGCCTCTAATAGGCATATCATCCATTGAAAGTTTCCCGTCTACCCCCTTCGATAGCCAACGAGCTGCTTTTCTATGCTCTGCACCCATCCCATCGCCAATAAACAAAATAACATTTTTTGCGTTTACCGGAAGGACTACTTCAACGATTCGTGTAAGACTTTCTTGATTTCCAGCCTTGTCAATTGCTGAATAAGTTATAATGTAATTGCCTACGGTACTGGTATCGATATTACCTTCAAGAACAACCTCTACAATACCATCTCTTTCATCAATTGCATTTGCCCCTAGTTCCTTATATACACCATTGAAAAACAAAGTAATGCTACTTTCCCCATTCAAAGATATTAATGGAGGACTAGTATCAGGGATTTCTGAATTCCCACACGCGATTAATAATGTTACTAACAAGACTTCGAAAGGAAACCTAAATTTAAACTTAAACAATTCAAATAATAAATACATGCAGAAACCTTTTATCTATAATTTGTTGTCTTAACCTTTCAGACATCTTGTTGAAACGGTAATAAAACCCTATTCTGAGCTGTTTTAAGTCCATTCTTAATAATAATATTGCACACGTTATTTTTTAATTACATATTTGCTATTTATGAAGGAACTGGCTGAATATTCGATATTTATATCACTAAATTTTTGTTTGGATATAATCTAAATTATAGGTCGTTGCTACTAGATAGCTACCTAGTATTCTATATCTATAATGGACTGCTATTGTTTTATGTAGAGACCTTATTGTACTTGATTAAACTGCTAATAAATTTTAAGTCATTAAACAACTCATTTAGCAGTTCATAATTATATTCAAAGATCATTTTACTCTTGTATTCTTATCATGATTAGAAAAGGAAACAACCTAAAATTCATAGGGATAATTCAACAGTATTTTTAATGGCTTTTCTCTTTAGCTAAATGACCTTATTTCGTATCCTCTGGATAAAAACTACTGAAACACTAGAAAAAGATATTCAAGCAATGAACTAAGTCAAAAAGAAGATCAGTAAAAACCTGTATTATTGAGCGTGTTTAGATAGGGCTTTTAATTATATCTTGCAAATATGCTCTAAAGTCATCAGCCAACTCTTTATGACGTAAGCCATACTCAACATTAGCTTTCAAATAACCCAACTTAGAGCCACAATCGTGTGACTTACCGGTCATATGAAACGCTTCAACAGTTTCAATCTTCATCAAACTAGCAATAGCATCAGTGAGTTGAATTTCATCACCGGCACCAGGAGGGGTAAACTCAAGCATGTCCCAAATTTTCTCTGATAATACATAACGACCAACCACAGCCAAATTCGAAGGCGCTTCATCAATAGGAGGCTTTTCAACAACTGCCGTCATAGCTTTAGATTCACCAGCAGCAAGTTTGTGCCCTGCACAATCTGCAACACCATAATTACTGACCATTGCCATAGGAACAGGCTCAACCATTATTTGGCTATGCCCTACTTCGTTATAACGCGCTAACATTGCCGCTAAATTTTCAGTTTTCAAATCTGCAGAGGCTTCATCTAAAATCACGTCAGGCAAAACTACTACAAAAGGTGAGTCGCCAATAATTGGGCGCGCTTTTAAGACTGCATGCCCCAAACCTTTCGCTTCACCTTGACGCACATGCATAATAGTCACGCCTTTAGGGCAAATGGCTTGAATTTCTTCCAATAATTGGCGCTTTACACGTTTTTCTAATGTCGTTTCCAGCTCAAATGATTTATCAAAGTGGTTCTCGATGGCATTTTTTGAAGAATGGGTGACCAATACTATTTCTTTAATACCTGCTGCAACACATTCATCAACTATGTATTGAATCATAGGCTTATCGACAATCGGTAACATTTCTTTGGGTATAGCTTTTGTAGCTGGAAGCATACGAGTGCCTAAGCCTGCTACAGGGATTACTGCTTTTGTTATTTTTTTTGTCATTTTTGTCCTTAATATATATGTATAGAACATATGCTAAAGATACTTTTATCAATTGCGACCATGAGAAAGGCAATCCTCAAAAAGTACTAAAAGTCCGAATAATATTGCATCTTAAATTTAACAATAGGTGTTGTATTTTTTCTTCATAGTTTAACAATATGGATTTACTTAAATTAAATCCATATTGTTAGAGCCTTCCTCAAGTTAAATTTTTCAAAATTAACTTAGTCGCAGCTTCAACAGAAAACACGTTTTTTAGTAAATTATAAGCAGCCTTCCCCTGTTGCTTGCGGTGTTGCGCATCATCTAATAATTTTTTCGCCTCACATAGTAACTTTTCATCTTCACCATTAATAAATACACTTCCTGCCTCAGCTGCATTAATAATTTCTTGTAAATCATTATTAGGATTTACACTACCTAATATAGGTAAAGATTCGACCATATACCCAAGTATCTTTCCTGGAAAATTATGGGCTGTATGGTGTTTAGCTAGTGAAAACAAACCCACATCTACTTCTGAAAGTACCTGTTTAAATTCAGATTGAGAAATAGATGGCAAGATGGTTACATTTTCTAATGACCAATCCTTTGATAAATTTTCAATCAACTCAACTTCATCACCTTGGCCAATAAACAGAAAATGAGCTTTAGGAAATCCTTTAAGTCCTCTAGCCAAATTCAATAAGTTTTTCATGTCTTGGGCATGTCCAATATTCCCGCCGTAGAAGAAAATAACTTTATCATTTAGGTTTAATCGAGCACGAATACTCTCATATACAAATTGATCACCAAAAGGTGTCGCAGCGGCCCAATTAAATAGTACATGCGTATTTTTTAATTGGGGATGTAGTGTATTAAATAACTGATGATTCTTTTTAGACATTAAACCAATACTATCAGCAGCGTTATAGCTTAATGACTCAAAGAAACGAAAGTAACGAGTTATTAACGACTTTTCAGTGATCATTTTTGCATCAATGGCCCATTGAGGAAAAAGATCCCTAAGAATTAAGTATGATTTACATTGGCACTTTTTTTTAATTTTATTTACAAACGAACCAAAAAAAATAGAAGGAGAATAATATACAACACCATCAAATGTATTTTTTTCAACTTTTGATGAAATAGTTCTCCAAGCATTGAATGACATAAGTGTTTCGTTAATTGCACGTTTAATTTTAGCTACATCTTTTACAGGTCCATTAGCAAAACGCCAAATATTAACGCCATCAAGCTCACTAACCTCCAACTTAGCAGCCTTAGAATTAACATTTGGAGTTATAACGGTAACTTTATGCCCTAAATTAATAAACTCCAAGGCAAGTTCATGTAACATTTTTGAACCAACTCGGGTACTGTCTGGCAAGTAATCATCAATAACAAAAGCAAAATGCATTAACTCTTCTTCCAAACGAACTTGTTAACGTAATCAGTGTAACTTGTAATTATTCTTACGACTTTATCTGAAACATTCGGCGCGATGTAATCTTTCACAAGGTTTAGTGAGCGTTCAGAGCCTGTTTTTTGATCTTCAAGAATTTCGATTGCTTGTAAAATGCGATCCATTTCCATTCCTGTGAACATTACAGCCCCTTCTTCAAAACCTTCAGGTCTTTCATGAGCTTCACGAATATTTAATGCAGCAAAATTCATTATTGAAGATTCTTCAGTAATTGTTCCACTGTCACTTAATACCAATTTAGAATCACATTGAAGACGAACATAATCAGAAAACCCTAGTGGTTTCATTAATTTTACTAATGAATGAAACTTTAAATTTAAAGCATCTATCTTTTTCCGGGTTCGAGGGTGTGTAGATACAATAATTGGGTATTGATACTTTTCCGCCAATGTATTTAAAACGGTTACATATTTATGAATATTACTCTCTGAATCTACATTTTCTTCTCTATGAACACTAACAACAAAGTATTCTTTTACTTTTAGATCTAAACGAGAAACTACATCTGATGCCATAATCTTATTTTTATAATAAGACAAAACCTCATCCATTGGGCTACCTGTTTTAATAATAAATTCAGGCTTTAAACCTTCATTTAAAAGGTATTCTCTTGCTATATCGGTGTACGGCATATTAATGTCGGAGATATGATCTACAATCTTGCGATTAATCTCTTCAGGTACACGCATATCAAAACAACGATTACCCGCTTCCATATGAAAAATAGGAATTTTTCTCCGCTTAGCTGAAATGGCGGAAAGTGCGCTATTAGTATCGCCTAAAATCAATAAAGCATCGGGTGCTGTTTCTGCAAACATTTCATCCGATTTAGCTATAACTTGCGCCATAGTGTCTGCCGGACTTTTTCCTGCACACTCAAGGAAAACATCTGGTGCACGAATACCTAGGTCATCAAAGAAAATTTGGTTAAGTTCATAATCATAATTTTGACCGGTATGAACTAAAATGTGATCACAATATTTATCTAATTTATCAATAGTTCTAGATAAGCGTATTATCTCAGGACGAGTACCAACAATGGTGACTACTTTCAATTTTTTCATGATTTTCCTTGATATCTTTTTTTATAATCAGTATTCATATCGGTGATCATTGCTTCCCAAGTAGGAATCTTAAAACTGATTAATTGCCGTAAGCTGTTTGAATTTAAAGAACGATCAATAGTTAATTCTGTTGATTCTTCAATTTCAATTTCTTTATTATAAATTGTGGAAACTAATTTCAGCAAAGAAAACTTATCAATAGGATCTACACTTAAGTGGTATAGCCCTATTATCTCAGACCTAGGTAGTATATGTTCTGCAAGTAGTTTAGCTATCACACACGTAGGTAAGCCAGAAAATATTGCCTTTGAAAAACCTTTCGTTTTATTTTCCTGAGATAAGAACCAATCAATTAAACTGAAACTTGAAGATAACTCATGGCCAATAATTGACGTTCTAAGCGTTAAATGCGGTGCATAATCAACTTCTCCTAGACTTTTACTTTTACCATACAAGTCAATAGCATCTGGAATATCATTTTCTAGATATCCTCCTTTTGTCCCAGCAAAAATACAGTCAGTTGAAAAATGTATAAATTTAGCTTCAAGGCGAGTACAAATACGGGCCAGTTGATGAGGCAATAACGAGTTAATTACAATAGCATCAGTATGTTGTTTAGCAATATCGAGCTGTTTAATTAACCCAATACAGTTGATAACGACGTCCGGCTTTAAATTGGCAATTACAGCTTCAATATTATTAATATTATCAACGTCAATACCTTCAATTATTTGATCCCGAAAGTCTATAAAAAAACGTTCTTTTCCATCGATATTACGTACAGTCCCATATACATCTAACCCAGAATACTCACTTAAATTACTGAATAAGCTATAGCCTAACATCCCTGTCGCACCAATTATTAAAACTTTCATTTAAACGCCTTCAGGTATTATTAAATTACCAGCTTCAATGTCTCGCATAAAATCTAACTTTCTTAATAGCGTTTTCATGCCATCAACATCTAAACGTTGTGTGTTGTGTGAATTATAGTCTTCTACTTGAGAGAGATCTTTTTCACCCTCTTCAAAATACTTAGAATAATTTAAATCACGGTTATCAGCTGGTATACGGTAATATTCACCTTGGTCCTGAGCAACAAACATTTCCTCTCTACTACATAAAGCTTCAAAAAGTTTTTCACCATGGCGTGTACCAATTATGTTTACTTTATGTTCAGGTTTTTTCATTAAACTAAAAATTGCTTGAGTTAACACATCAATTGTCGCACCTGGGGCTTTTTGTACAAAAATATCACCATTAACTCCATTGGTGAATGCATGAATAACTAGATCTACAGCATCATCTAAAGTCATCATAAAACGGGTCATATTAGGATCCGTTACAGTAAGCGCAGTTCCCTCAATAATTTGACGACAAAACAACGGAATAACACTACCTCGAGATGCCATCACATTACCGTAACGAGTGGTACAAATTGTCATACCTTTTGGAACATTACGCGACTTAGCAACAATCACTTTTTCCATCATCGCTTTAGATATACCCATCGCATTAATTGGATAAACAGCTTTATCAGTACTCAAACAAACAACATTTTTAACATTATGGTTTATTGCAGCTTCAAGAACATTTTCAGTGCCTATAACATTCGTTTTAACCGCTTCTAAGGGATAAAACTCACAAGATGGTACTTGCTTTAATGCTGCTGCATGAAAGATAAAATCAACGCCTCGCATGCAATTTGAAACACTCTGGTAATCACGAACGTCACCAATGTAAAACTTTAATTTGTTTGAGTTAAAAGCTTTCCGCATATCATCTTGTTTTTTCTCATCACGTGAGAAAATACGAATTTCTTTTATATCACTATCAAGAAATCTTTTTAATACTGCATTACCGAAGGAGCCGGTACCTCCAGTAATTAGTAGTACTTTATTTTTAAACATATTATCTCTCTTTTTCAAAACTAGATATTTCGGGTAATAATGCATCTAACTTTTGAGTCATCTCTAACTTACATTTATTAAAATCAGATTCGGATATACCATCTCCATCTGATACACATAGAAATTTAATATTGTGTAAATCAATATTTTGCATATCTTGATATGTAAAAACGGCGATAGATAGGTGATCATAATGCATTTTAGGGGTGAATTTATTCCTTACCAAATTATAGAATCTGCATAAGTACTCTGTAATATCGGTACTGCACCTAAACTTAGAAGAAACAGTTTCTTCCATAACCTTTGGTAAAATAGACCACAACTCACGATAGGTCGACTTTAAATGGGCTTGTGGTTGATGGTATATATCAATCCACGTAAAACGGCGAGGAGAGATTAGGTTAAAAAATAAATTTTTACCCCTAGCCTTAATACTATAATTTTTTGACATAAACATTTCTGAAAAAAAATCTAATCTACTTTTATCAATGATTGAATTTAAGTTATCAATATTATTTTGTAGCATTTGAGCATTTAATTTATTCTTTGGCCTTAAAGTATTATAAATAAAATTATCTCGCCTAATAGACTGGGAAAAAAAATCTACTGGTAAATTATCATTGAAAAATCTTGTAGGTTCACAAAAGTCCAGTACAAATGTATCATCATTAAATAGAATAAAATTCTCTGATAGATCATCCAACCATGCCAGATTTAATAAAATAGGATTAGCATTAAAGGTTGGAAGAACGTTATCATCTTTAAAATAATCAGAATGTTTAACTATATTTAATCTTTCACAGTCGACATTTAACCAATCAGGTAAATGTCCCTCAGTGATGAAATGAACTTTTCGGATCCAAGGTAAAAACTTTTCAATCCCTCGAAATAAGTACATCAACGTTCCCCAGTCATTATAACGGTTCCTAGATGATGCCACTTCAGAATTTGAGCTTGATGGTTTATATTCTTGGTATTTTTTATACCAAGCCTTATCACTGCCATCAACCCAAGGAATAACTATATCAATTGCTTCTATATTGGTCATGAAATCTTTTACTATCTCTAATGTAAATAAGTGAAATTGTGAATATTATAATTGACATGAAATGCATATGAGCAAAGACTTCACCTTTTATTTGCAAAATAACTGTATAAATAAACAATGTTGATATAAATACTTTGTAATTTGGATAAATTGGTTTTCTATTTTGTAAAAATGGTATAAAGAACAATCCCAGATGAAATATAATAACTAACAATAGGCCTGGTAAACCCCAAAATAGTATCTGACGAAAATAACCAGAATCAGTATGCATAAAATACGAACCATCTATATTAATATATCTTGCTTGTCCGTGTGCGAAATCATTGATTGTCAATGGGACACTTAACATAGATGTTAAATGATCAGTAGATCGAGTTGAAAAACTGCCAGTTTCCAAATAACTATAAATAAATTCAAATACAAAAGGTAAAAGTTCATTTATTATTTTATCAAGTAACTCAATAGGAATGAATAAAAATGCAAAGCAAGTGGCAGATAAAATGATAATCATCAAGGATTTCAGAGCAATATAATAAGAGGATGGTTTGTTATAATTTAAAAGAAAATATAACATTAAAGCAAAGCCTAAACCAATAAAAAATGTCCTACCTGTAAACATTCCTCCTAGACAAAGTAGTAAGAAAAATAATACATTTGACTTCCACAGCGTCCCCTTAAATGTAGAAATATAATAAACAAATACCATCATTGCTAAACCATATATCGAAGCTAAAGCAAAAAAGACATTTCCAGCTAAAGCAAGCCCTCTAATTCCCCCATAGTTCTCAGATTTTTCTGTGATATTGTCAGGTTGAAAAAATTGTACAATATTCAAGAAAGAAGGCGAAATAAATGCTATTAACTGGATTAATGATTGAATAGCAAATGCATACAATATAAATTCTAAAAATGTTTTTAAGCTTATATTACTGTTATTTAAATAAACTAGCGGAATTAACACAAGGAATAAATAGATACATTGAACTATCCTAGGCAAAGAAAATCCTGCCTGAGCATGGTTTTGTGAAAAAATTATTGCTAGGTATGTGCAAAAACCAAGTAGTAATAAATAAGATAAACAAAATATCGTATAACGGTTCTTATATACAAAAAGAGAATTTTTTATAGAGACCCGCTTTTTTAAAGCTAGACCTAAAAAACTTAGTAAACAGGATAGTACAATGCTATTTTTTATAATAGGTATATTAAATGAGAAAATAAAACAGAATACAACTACTACTCCTAGTACTTTATCTAATAATTTAACTTTTGGTGTAAAATTGGTAAAAATAAAATATTGAGACATAAAATTTAATGGCTATTCTTAGGTATTAGCCCTGATTTTTTCAACACCAAACTAAAATAAGACTTTAACATAACCATACTATTAACCATTGAGGTTTTTGTCATTGCAATTAAGATCAATAATATCTTCAAAATGCCAATATCTGTATTTATTCGACTATAATAAAATAATATTTCAGGGTAATCTTTTTTAGATAATAAGATTTTTATCATATTTAAAGTGAGCTCACTCTCTTTATCAAAGTCCTTGCTATTTTCTCCTAATATAGAAAGAAAATATTCAAATTTTAATTTTTCAGCATTTATCAGTTGTTCAAAATTAGTTTTTTGAGTTATTTGTGTTGTTGTTAATCGATAACGTAATAATACTTGCTGTATATTATATACGCTTCCAAATTTTGACAGCTCAATCCACAATTTATAATCTTCAACATGTAAATAATTAATATCATAGCGTAAAGCATTATCAACTATAATTTTATTTCTTATCATCACTGTCGGATGTGCCAATGGCGAGTTTACTAAAAACTGAGAGCGAATCTCTTTATCTGTTTCTTTTGAAACAAAATTAAAGAGCCTATTTTTACCTGAGCTTATAAAAGAGATTTGTGATCCACAAAGTACATAGTCAGAATTACCTTCTAAGAAGTCGACTTGAGTTTTAAGACGACAACTTATCGCCACATCATCACAATCCATCCTAGCAATATATTTTCCATTACAATGCTCTAAACCTTTATTCAATGTATGAATAAGTTTAAGGTTCTTCTCATTCTTAATGTAAATAATTCTAGAGTCATCATACTCAAGTATCATTTTTTCACTTGAATCAGTAGACCCATCATTAATAATAATAAATTCAAAATTATTAAATGTTTGCGATAAAATACTATCTATTGCTTCTTTAAGATACATTTCCCCATTATAGACGGGCATAAGTACACTTACTAATGGATTCAATTTTAACCTCTACTTCTAATTAAATACTTTAATTACGGATAAATTTATAAAAACAGGAGAACTATACAATTAACCAAGTTTATTTTTAAAAAAATAATACACAGTTTTAACAGAGTTAAATATGCCAAACCTTAGTAACATTAATTTTAATTTATTAATGATCACCAGCTTAAATAGAGTCGCGTTCATCTTTATTTTTGAAGCTAACTTTGCCTTTTTTGACCGGCGATCATCGATTATACCATCAATTAAATCAATATCTTTAAAGTCTTTAACTTCACCTCGATGCCTCTTAAATAGAACTAACTCTTGAGCTGAGTAAAATGTAATATCAAAATAATAAAAGTGTGAATATGGATTTTGGTATATATTAGAAAATGAATTGTGACCATTATTATCACCATGATAATCCATGTTATCGTAATGGAGATCATTAACAGCTAAGTAATCTATATCGTTAGGCTCTCTTAAGCTCAACAAGCCTAGTAATGAACTTCCACTCAGAATAAATTTAGACTTAATTTGTAATTTATTTTTAGAGATATAGATAATTTGCTTAAGGTATTCGGGAAACTTGTAGTTTTCTATTGTATTTAAAATATTTTCGATATTAGGGTTTAATGCAAATTTTGTTAATGCATAAGAGTCATTCTGGTCATCACAAATATGCACAGAGTGCTTCCCAAGACCTAAGCCAGATCTAACTTTATCTTTAAGATCTATAACCTTATTTTGATTATTTACCTTAAAAATAAATACCTTCAATTGATTTAACCCCGTACAAGGTTTAGATTTCCCTTCTGCTCCTAAAAAGTTATCTTCAGGAATTCCTAGCCATCCCTCATTCAAATAAGTATTAATCACAAAGTTCTTAATACCAAAGGTATTAAGGTTAAGCTCTTGCTCCAAAACCACATTATCAAACAATTTATTTACATCAACTTTACTACTCGGCCAAACAACACCAGTCAAAACATCTTTTTGATATTTTTGCATTATTGAAACAGCTTGATATAAGGAGTATTTTTCAAAATTTAATTTTGAAAAATACTTAAATCCATAATCCACCATTCCCTCGTCACAAACAATGCATTTTATTTTCTTATTGAAATATAATGCTGCTGCTATACGATGTGCTCCATTGAGTGGCTCTAAACTATTATTAACAGGTATCAAACTAACATCAGAATCAAAACCTCTAAGTTGAATAGAAGATATTATGCTTTTAAAATACTTAAAGTAAGATTGAATTCCATCTTTATTTTTATTACCATTCTCTTTACACGTACCGTCAGTAATGGCGACTATATGCTTTTCATACAAGCTGGTAGAATAATCATTTTTTATTCCTGCCTGAACACTAGGTATTGCTTGTAATTTTATAAAAATATCTAATCGATTTACTAAATTTAAATCAGTTGCATCTAGTTCCAAAACTCTAAATTTTGTCTGTTTCTTAATATAGAAGTTATCAACTAAATTCAATAACTCGCCACCTTGCACATAACCATCACTACTTGTTTCAATCATTATAATTTCACTTAAACCTAAAATACAAACTCAACCTGGAAAAAAGCACCACTAATTCACTAATGAGTACACAATAGACGAGGTTTATTGGGGTAATACCTTCTAAGTAATAGAGGGTAATTAACATCAAAACTTGAATTGTTGATGCTAAATATACTGTATAATTTACTAACTTGGTTTTATTAATCGATGCAAACAATGGGTATCCGTAATTAACAGATAAGAAATTAACTAATGCACAAATTAAAAAAACATCTAATATATTGGATGAACTCTCAAATACCGGCCCAAAAAACCACACAACTATATATGATGTAAAATCATATATAATAATCACAGAAACAATAGGTAACAGCAAAATAAAAGTAGCAAGTACATACTGGTGTAACACTTTTACATTATTGGTTCTCGATAGGTAGGGAAAAAAAGCCTGGCTCACTGCATATGTTAGGTTTTGACATGCCTGGTAAATTTTTTCAGCACTAGAATACAGTGCAACATTATTTATATTTGAAATGCTGCCTAAGATAATTGAATTAAATGTTGAATATGAACTTACTGATAATCGAGATAAAAAGTACCCAAAATTATCTAAAATCAATTTTTTTATATAAAGAAAACTAACTTTTTTAAATTTGTATTTCTCACGGTTAATTTGTTTATAAGAAAAAATTAAGGAAATACAATTCCCTATAGCTAAAGAAATAAATACATAAGCTAAATCAGCAATACTATGAACAAAAAGCAAAACCAATAAAACATATATTATTTTTGAAAGAACAGAGTACAGTACAATAAGTTTGAATTTTTCAATACCTTGAAAAAACCAATTAATCTGAAAACCTTGAGTGATAATCAAAGCATACATTGATAATATCAAACTAGCTGTTATCCCTTTTTCTTCGAAAAAGCGAAAATCAACTAAAAGAAAAAACACACATCCAAATGCCCCAATAGCTATTATAAATAAAAACTTTATAAATATAACCCCACTTATATAAGAGGATATTTTTTGGTAGTTTAACTTATTCTTAGCTATATATTCAGGAGACGAAACCCCAAAGCCATAATCTGTCACTATAAATAACAACATACAAAAAGCCAAAGAAAATGAAAGTATACCAAACCCTTCTAGCCCAAGAGATCTTGTTAAGTAAGGTAATATAATGAAAGGAGACAAATAATTCAAAAATTGCAAAAAAACTAAAGCTGCACTATTTTCAAGTAGCCTATTACTTTTCATTATATTTAGAAGCCTTAAAATGTATTTGGAACTAATGCAATATTCATGAGCTTAATATAATAGTACGAAGGATAAATCCCTTTAATTCAAAAAAGAATCTGATCACACGATAAAAAAATATTTACTGCTACTTAAAAATTGAAAATAAGAATAATAAATGAACTATTCCTTCAAGTGGAAAATTTAATAACTATCGTGATGTTTTAATTTATGATTCTTTTAACTATAAAGTTGTACAAAATAAAAGAGAGTATGAATAAAACAAATAATACAATTTCAGATATTTGGTAATATTCTCCATACACTCCAATAGATGACATTAGAACCGAAACGATACTAATCACTATAAGTGTTTGTTTTGAAGACAGTCCTTTTCTCTGTAATATGTGATGTAGGTGATCTCTGTCCGGTTTAAATGGTGATTTACCATTCTTATACCTTCGAACAACAATTGCCAGCATGTCCATAAGAGGAATAGCGCAAATCCATAGTGCTGTCACCGGACGAAAAGATGCCTGTTCGCCTTGGGTACCCATGGTTAATAACCAAATAACACTTAAACCTACAAACATACTACCCGCATCACCCATAAATATTTTTTGAGATTCTTTTTTAAAGAACTTTTCAAAGAAGCCTAGGTTATACATTAAATAAGGTACTGTGGCCGTCGCTAGTATTAGAGGGTAACTTAAGTAATCTGTCTGACCACTGATAATAAATAAAATGGCAATTGAAGTGAAAGTGTTAATACTTAGGCTACCAATAAGGCCATCGATACCGTCAATCATGTTGTAAGCATTTATTACTACGATAATACCTACATAAGTGAATACAATTCCTAATGGGCCTAACGTTACATCACCAAAGCCGAATAAGTTACCTAAGTTTGAAATGTAGCCACCTACTCCGTATATCATCAAACTAGCAATAATAATTTGACCAACAATACGTACTCGTACTCTCAGATCGAATTTGTCATCTAGGGCACCAATAAATACCATCATTGCTGAAGCAATAAGGTACATACGAAGTTCTAGAGTATTAGGTAACCATATTAGGCTGGCAGCAAGTACAGCTAAGAATATTGAAATACCACCAATGAGGGGAATATGTCCCGCGTGCTGCTTACGCTCACATGGTTTATCAACTAAGCCGATTTCGATTGCTACCGGGTTAAAAAATTTAATAGCTAGGAAAGCAAATATAAATGCGGTAAAGGCTGTAGCGAAAATATACATAATAAGGTTCCTAAAATGCTCAATAGTCTAAAAGGCAATGTAAAAAATAAAAACGAAATGTGAAAAGTAAAAAGTGAAAAATGAAAAATGAAAAAATATTATTTTAGGTTCTTTAGTAAATTCCCTTTACCTATTATCAATATAAATCGCTTAGTTTAAAGCGCGGAAAGTATAATAGATTTCTCCCTAAATTGCAGTAACATTCATACTTACTACTGTAATAGTTTGTTATTTTTGATATTTACCTTCAGTAAAATATTAATAGAGAAATGACTAATGCAATACTTATAGTGTCAAATCCGTATTATATTAAGCACTTTTAGTTAACGTACCTTATTACTTCTTAGCAAAGTAACGAAACAATACGATTAGTACTGATAGTATGCCACCAAGCATAGTTCCTAACACCACAATCAAAGCTCGTTTAGGCCCTGATTTTTCATCGGGCACTTGTGCTGGGTCTATGGTTTTAAGGACATATTCTTTTTTCACCATAGTTAACATCATGTTCTTCGTTTGCTCTTCAATAAGCTGATAAAATACAGTTTCCATAGTGGCTATTTTGATATTAGCTAACTGGTTTGTTAAATAATCTATTGAAGCTTGTGCCTCTTCTTGGTCCTGAACTCGCATAAATTCGTTAATATCTTTAACTAGCCAAGTTAACCACTGCTTGGCGATCGTGGGTGAATAAAATGCAATGTCAATATTAACCATTGATGTTGTTTTGTCTTGATTAACAGTAACTAATTTTGAAAAATCTTGATAAGCTTCCCAACTAGAAGGTTCAGCTCGCTTTGGTGCCTTTACTTCCCGTATCCACTTGTTATTAGCTTGATTATATAAATCCTCATCTAAAATTAAAGTATTCGTTGCCATATCCCAATTTTTGGCTGCCATCAATGGCACTAACAAATCATGTTTAGTAATAAACTTTTCAATAAAGGAGCGAGATTTTAAAATTTCTAGTGCTAGTGCTGTTTTATCAACCCCG
Source organism: Colwellia piezophila ATCC BAA-637 (assembly GCF_000378625.1). GTDB lineage: Bacteria > Pseudomonadota > Gammaproteobacteria > Enterobacterales > Alteromonadaceae > Colwellia > Colwellia piezophila. Next base: position 195,961 of record NZ_KB905164.1, read on the forward strand.
CCACCGCCACCGAGGTTAATGCCTGCCATACTGGCTAAGCCGCCAAGTTGGCCTGCCATTGCGGCAAGGCCTCCTGCTCCACCATCACTTGAGGCTGGAGCTAATATAGCTGAAGCTTTATAGATATTTGGCTGGGATAGTGCAAAGAAAACAGAAGCTACAGCAAAAATCATACTGATAATGATAATGGTAAACTTACCGGCCCAAATAGCATGCCAAAGCTCAGCTAATTCAATTTCATCATCTTGATTTTGAGTATTTTGCAATAGTAGTTGTTGCTGAAGTAACTGTTGTTGCAACAATTGTGTATTAACATCATTAGGCAATGCTTGCTTATTTACTACAGAGCTTTCGTTTGAGCTTTCTACTGACTTTGACACTATTCACCATATCCGATTGGCATATGTTGCTCGTTAAGGCTTGACTAACAACAATAAAATTTTCCGTATTATACGAATTATCGTCGTAAAGTAAAAGGGCTAAGCGGCCTAGATTCAACTTTTAATCTGATTTTTATTATCGATTGGAAAAAATAAAAATAGCAATAATGCTTAAAGTGAAATAATGAATGTATGCTCAATATTTCTATGTATATACCGCACAGTTAAAGTTGTTGTCGCGGAAAAACAGATATTAGTCATACGTTGCTATTAAAAGGTATCACTATCGGCCAGTAGAAAAGTGTTTTCTCCATCAGATCTCGCTCGCATGGTAGCAAGTCGAGCTTTTATGCCCCCCATCATTTGACTGAATTGCTGCTCGGTCTTCATTTGCGCGAGAATAGGCTCTAAATCACCTTGCCATGCTCTTATCCAACCTGCGTCAATAGCCGCTTGAAGGTATTGATAAGTTCCACTTTTATTATTTTGGAGTGCACTAATCAAGGCCATATTATAATAATAAGAGGGTTCATTAGACTTTTTGGTTTTACCTTTGTCTAAAAATTGGGTAAAGCCATCAATAATTACTTTTGCCTGTGCAAGTTCTTCTATTTGTATATAGGCATAAGCTAAATGAAGTGCCGACTGGCCATCAGACAAATAATAAAAATAATCACGGTTAATTGAATTTAAACTTAGAAGGCGTTCAAAAGCAGTGATAGCCTGAGAGTACTTACCTTGATAGAAGGCAATTTCACCTTCAATATAATGATTCATTCCCGACTTCTTGCCAGTAAAGTCAATATCTTTTAAGGAGAGAAGTGCTTCATTAACCTTACCTTGTGTCGCGTAAAATCGCGCTTGCATAAAGTTAAGGTCCGCGGGTGAAAATTGTGACGATTGTTTGCTCGCATAATCAAACCAATGTTGTGTTTTCTCAACTTTCCCCATATCCATGTTAGCAATCAATAACCCCTTTATTGCTTGCTTATTTATTGGGTCAACATCAAGTGCTCTTTTATACATGTTAATTGACTCATCCAGTCTGCCCCGTGTTGATAAAATATCGCCAACTAAATTATAGGCTCCAGGATAATAAGGATCGTTGCTAATTATTTGAGAAAATATGTCCATCGCTTTTTTTTCATCGCCCTCTTGGTAATAACACCAAGCTACGTTGTACGCTGCTACTGGCGACTTGGGGTCTAAAACATAGGCTTGTTCAAACAGCTTATGTGCGCCGACAACATCACCATTGCTTTGTAACAAAGAGCCATACCACATATATGTCATCGCATAGTTAGGATTAATCGCTATGGCTTTTTTAAATGACTGCTCAGCTTTTACCGCATCATTTTCTGTTAAAATGAGCCCTTGAGTTGCATGTGCAGCTGCTAAATCAGGGTACAATTGAAAAGCAGTATCAAGGGCTTCTTGTGCTGCAATACCGGCTTGTTTTTCAGGGAAATCACCATATAGAACAAGTAGAATATTGGCATTAGCAATGCCGACAAATGCCCTAGCATATTCAGCATCAAACTTCACCGCATCTTTAAAATGCTGTAAAGCTTTATGAATAGATGGCGCAGTACGATGCGCTAGCTCTTGCTGACCTTTACCAAAAGCAACCATGGCATCAACATTATGGGTTTCTGCAACAGTGGAAAATGGCGTTGTTTTACCAAGCAAGGTGACTTTCATTTTATCAACGACGGCTCTAGCGATATCGTCTTGTATTTTAAATACATCACGGTATTCTCGATCATAGGTTTCTGACCAAAGGTGTTCACCCGTACTAACCTTAATTAACTGCGCGGTTATTCGAATTTTATTGGTCGTGTCGTTCTTTCGAATGCTGCCCTCAAGAATAGTCTCTACCCCTAACTCTCTACCAATTTCGACAATAGTTTTATTTGAAACACCTTTATAAGCAAAAGAAGACGTTCTGGCGGCAACTTGTAAGTCTGGAATTTTAGCCAGTAGGTTTAATAACTCTTCCACCATACCATCAGCAAAAAATTGATCTTCAGCATCACTGCTAAACGCAACAAAAGGTAGGATTGCGATTGATTTTTTATTGCCAGAAGATAATAAATTATCTATTTTAGTTTGTGGTTCACCAGATTGCACTGTTGTTTTTGATAATACTTGAGGTGACTTTCCTTCTAACCATAACTGAGCAGCTAAGGTAACAACTACTGCCAATGCCAGTGAGCCGGCAACAGCCAAAGTTGTTTGGAAGTTGATTTGTAGCGAGCTGTCATGCGGTCCATCATTTTTTACTCTTACAATACCTTTTGCAGTAAAGTTATACAGCCAAGCAAAAATTAAAGAGACGGGAAAACCGACCAAAAACACTTGCAATATTGTTGTCATCACAGAATCTGGTAGCCCTAATGCAGGCACAGCGAGGTCAGCTATTTGAATTAATGGCCAAGCGGATACCGCATAGATGGTCGCAACCTTAAAAACCTGTCGATGCTTTAATTGCGTTAAGAAACTATCCAATTAATTTCTCCAAGACCACGTTAACTATGAATTTATTCATTGCTTATTCTTTCTTCAGACGTTTTCTCGATTGAAACAGTGCCATTAATAGTATTTAAACTTAATTTCCCAGAGCCGTCACCAGAAATAAAACTCAATGTTTTCTTATTTAAATTGCCACCTGTGGGTAAATCATCGGTTAGTAGATTATTAATGTCACCACCAAATTGGCTTACGATATTACACTCTGCATTTAGTGTCCCGGCAACTTTATACAATATATCACCACTAACACTAGAAAGTTTCACTTGCGCTTTACTTTTAACTTGGCCGCTAATTTGAGTATTACCAGATACATTTTTAATGGTTAAATTACTTGTACCATCAATATTTGCATTGATGTCCCCTGAGATAGACTTCAGGTATGCCTGTTGAAAATCCCCTGAAAAAGTAATCATACCGCTAACCGATTCAACTTTAGTAAAACCTGACGACTCTATCAGTTGCACATCCCCACTAACTACCGATAACTTAATTTTCCCATGAGATTTACTCACGATTAAATCACCACTAATAGACTTGCCACTAATATGGTTATTTACTTTGGTGACAGTAAAGGAAGTATCAATACCTTTGAAAATTAGTTGTAATTTCTGCGGTATAAATATATCTAATACACTGGAATCGCCCCAATGTTGTTGCCCTTGAGTTTCAACTTTAATCAGAGTTTTGTTTTTATTAGTCTCGAAAATTAACCGTTTAGCGGTATCGTCTAATTCACCTCGAATCATAACTTCAGGCTTATCCCACCCTTGTATGTTGACAAGTCCGCGAGGTATTTCAACAAAAACGCTACCGGTAGGTTCAACCGATAAAGACTTATTCACTTTCTCCCCTGCCAAGCAAACACCCGAAAAGGTCATCACTGTAAAGATAAAAGTCTGAATTAATCTAAATTCACTAAGAATAGTATTCAAAAAGAAGAACCTCGTTAAATGCGAAATAATACCAATGTAATTAAATTAATGCTCACTTGTACTGACTAAAAAACGGCTATGAGGATAATATTTGAAAGCTTTAATTCAAGAATCTATAGAAGAAGTATACATAAATTATTAAAAAATATTGTTTTTAAATCGTTAGCCGATGTTTCAAACTAGACTTCCTATAAGTTATCATTTGAGTGATAGTTATTAAAATCTAGTCAGGTACCACCATTCTTAACCTATCGATTACAGCCTTTAAAAACTAATCATGCATGAACATTGATACTAAACTACTTTTATCCTAACTAGCGCAGGTAAACTGATTTATCTGGTTCGATTTGTTAGTATTAATTACTGAAAATATAATCGAATAAAAATAGAGTAGAATTAATTGAATTCAAACACACAAACAATTTACTGGTACGATTATGAACACCCCTAATTTCTAAAGGGATAGAACAACCATTTCGCTCATGGGCTCACACATGGAGTCACATTGATAATTTACTACTATTTCCCTAATAATATACCGCGATATAAGCTAATTACCACCAGTATCAGCACACATAAAAACCATTAGTAAATTAAATATCTGAACTACAATATTTCCCATTTTTGATTGGCAAAATTATGACAAGTTTTAGCGGCTATTTTTCCCAACTTTGAATTATCTGGTGATATCACAGAAGCGCTAAATTTTCTACATATCTGATACAGAATAGGCATACCATCATCATCATAGAAGTCACTTGCGGTTATCTGATAGCAAGTATCAATATTAACCCATCTATATTGCTGATTATCAATCACCTGATTGAAGCACACGGTTAATTTGTTAAAAGTCCCAAGAAGCAAATGCTTCAATTTTATCAACTATGCCATCACCATTTTCATCATATCCTCCGTTGACTGACCCTCTATTAGGATAATTAGATATCAATGATGTAGCTTGAGTTAAACTTACGCCACAGTAACTAGGTACTGACTGACATCCTGAGCCAATAATTAAGAATAAAGTGATAGCAAACCTCATCATAATTTCTTCCTTTGTTTTATTAACGCTAGCCGAATATTTGAATTTATCTTACCTAAAGACTAAGACCTTATACGTCTTAGTCTCCAGCTAAACTCATGCTTTAAAACGTGGAGATATAGCTATGAATATAATGCAAGTACGTGATAACCAAGGCAACTTAACTTGGGTTGAAACAGTCCCTAGTAGCAGACAAAAAATTAAAATTAAAGAGTCAGTTATGCCATCAAAACTACCCACTGTTGAACATATGTTAGCAAATAAACCTTCGCTCACTTCATTATTAGACAAACGACCTGAACATCTATGTAGCGAACGTGAAGATTTTTTGGATACACTAAATTTTGCCCTTTTAACCCTAGGCATGATATTGATTGGTGTTATGTTTTTTAATCAATCTATGCCAATAGACATCTTAGGTTCCGCAATTTTCTTAACGATGTTAATTCTTCACATATTTATATATAAAACAGATGAGAAATACGATTTAGAGCGACAAAAGCAGTGGATAAACCAACAGGCTATTTCGGTTAATTTAAAAACGCGATACCGCGAAGATATCGTCAATAAAAAATCTAATATTATTTGGATAGTCATAAGGTTTTGTCTTTTTGTTGCGCTTGCAATTTTCATCTTTGCTCTATTTACTGCGGTCTTTGATGATAAAAAACAATAGATAGCAACTACTTACTATTATGTATTGGTTTAATGCAGTTCAACATTATATTAGATTTTATAATTAAGACGATGTCATCAATTGAATATATGACACCGCATCAGAACGAAGTACACATGCTTTAAAACGTGAGGATTTAGCAATGAATAGAATTCAATTACGTGACAACAAAGGCAACTTAACTGGCTGGATTGAAACCGTACATGGAGGTAGAAAACAAATTAGGGACAGCAGAGGCACTTTGCTCGGTTGGTATGACGCTGCAAGTGATAAAACGACCTGTGCGAGAACAGGTCGATGGATCGGAATGGGTGAGCAACTGACTTCATTATTATAAAGTGACTATTGTCCCGTTCTAGCAACTATTGTTTATTGGCAATAGTTGCTGAAATTAACTCTCTGTAAAAGAGTGATTCAGATACACCTTGCCTTAATTCAGCATCAAGATAATCTAAAATATTTTCTTCGGGTAGCGATAACTTAACAGTTTCAATTTTCTGTATAGCAATTACAAAAGAAAGATTTAAACAAACCCGTTCACCAAGTGCCATACAGCTATTATCTAAATTTTGATGTAGCTCATACTTCCACATTTTGTATTTTAGGAAGTCACGAAAAATCAGAGTCATTTTATATTTTAGTTCTGCAATTTCATTTGCTGTAAAGTATTCATGAGCTATCTTTTGATAGTCCATAAAAACAATGGACTTATAGTCGATTAGTCTGTTTCTCCTGTTAACTTTCATTTTATAAAACCTTATTATTCGTCAATCTAGTTAGGAAACCCATCTACCCAAAATTAAAAATACCAGCATATAGCTGGTATTTGATTAAAGCCGTTTAAATGAATAAACGATTAAGGACACGCAGCCCAGTTAACGCCATCAACACTACATTCATAAACAGTTGTACCGTCATCTTGCTTCGTTTCTTTGCGCCATTCACCTTCATCATTTTTGTGAATCACTACATTGACTGTCGCTTTGCTTTTACGCCAGTAACTTACATCAAGAGCTACTTCATCATCAAATCGATAAGGCATTACCTCAAAAGCAGTAAATAATTCTTCAGGATCTAAGTCTGCAACTTTATCTTTAACATTTATCCAATTTGATATCGTTTGAAAATCTGCATTCATATCCCTAAAGTAAAACTCAGCACCATATTCATAGTCCGTTTCAGAATAACGAAGGCTGAAATTTCGCTCATAAGGGTTCTCTAAACTTGTGTTAATACATTCATTAAGCGTTGGAAAGTTCACTGTGGGTATAGTATTGCCAAGCTCATAATGAATACCGTCTTTTTCAAAACTAACACGCTCAATATTGCCGCAGCGATAGGTTTGATCTTCATTGATGTATACATCTTCTCGAATGCTTAACCATCCATTTAGTGATTGCTCACCCCATGCTTCACCCAACTCATGAAACTTAGCTAAAACAACATCAACTTTATTTAATGAGCCTGTATCTTTAAGTTTCACAAACTCAATAAAATCTTCTGTGCCCATATAGATAAGTTCATCACGATACCAAGCATCAGTGAAGTTGTACTCTTCATCTTTAACTTTGTCTTGATAGATGACAACTCGAATTTCAGCCGCGGTTGGATATTCACTTTCCAACACTTTCTTATGTTTGTAAGCCGCTTTTAATCCCGTAACAATAGATTGGGCTTTGTCATAAGCAGCACTGTCATTATTAGCAATAAAATCTGAATAGATTTGATCAGCCGACAAATTATAATGAGCAACGAGATTTAGCATTACGTCTTCTATTTCATGCTTAAGCTCAAGGCGTAAATCAGTATCAGCCTTAAGCTCATCACAAGTTAAGTTTCCCTTGCCACTACTTTGTAATTGACGCCTTAATTGACCCCATATCACTGAAGTTAAGGGAGATACATTACGAATATCATCATCTAACAAAGGCTCTATCGAAGGCGGGAAAGACATCTGGTATGCCTCTTTTACATCACCTGAATCTTCATCAATAGCGCCAACAGGCACATCAACGTACATCGTAGAGTATGGTACGCAAGACGCTTGTTCTTCAGTAAATTCAAAACTATAGTTGCCTGACTCAGTAGAAACCACGGATGGCTCAGTTTGCTGATCAAATTTACCATCACCATCTAAATCTAACCAGACAGTTGCACCCGAGACGTAACCATCAATAACTTTACCTGTAAGCGATATAGTGTTGGCTACTATAGGAGCAGGTGTTACCGGTTCTGGTTTTTCGGATGATGAACTTCCACCACCGCATCCCACAAGAATAGTGACCATAGCAGCGCAAATAATAAGTTTATTTTTAATTGAGAACATACAAATTTTCCTTTTTCGTATTTTTAATAATTAATTCCGTAAATCATGGGGGGGGTGCTGAATTTATAGGTTAGTCGTTAATTTCGCTTTCATAACAATTAGCCTTAAATAATTTCACCTATTGTTACCGCCTTTCTTTCCAAATGCGGGGGCTAATCGTTCAGAAATATCATCTTCAATGATTTGAAGAACATCCCTTGGTTGAGCAAACTCCATGATAGTAATTTTATAATCTCCATTAAACCAATGTTTTAAGTGCAAAGAATATGTCCCTTTATGACCATCACCAATATGCTGTTTTATTCGGCTTTTTACACCTGTGGTAGAAGAACCAACGTACATAACTTTTGATGGTGAATTTAATGCCGGACAAGCTCTTTCCTTAGTCGCCTTATATTTTGAAAGCAAATTAAAGGTTTCACTAATATCGCCTGATACTTGTTCAATAATATAAATGGCAGTTTTTATTTTATCTAACTGTGAAAGCTCATCCAAAACAAACTCTCTCATTGGTTTTGCAACTTTAGCTTCTTCACAGTTTGCTATTAGGTTATCAATATAACTCATAAATTTATCCTTGTTGATTTAAGAGGAATGAATATACCAAGCGAGTAGGACAAAGTTTGTCTATCATTAAATAACTCAATTTACTGAATTAAAACTATTTATAGAGGTGGAAAAAATTCGAGATAGCAAAGGTGTTTTACTTGGTTGGTATGACGCTTCTAGTGATAAGACGACCTGTGCAAGAACAGGTCGCTAGATTGGCATGGGTGATCAACTAGAAATACTTTTATACAAATGGGTCTTCATTTGGTAGTAAGAACACATCAATCAGGCAAGAAAAAAGATAAATCTTTGCCTCTTGGTTTCGTATTCCATTCAGGGGTGTAAGCAACAATTAAAAGATATTCCAATAATTGGCGATCTACTTCATCTTCTAGTTGTAAAAAACGCATTGAATCCCATTTACTCCACCACTCTTTATCCTTGTGTGGACTGGTTTTTGTATGCATTCTAGATTTAACATTCCTAGCAGTAAGTCCAACATACAAGGCTTCTTTCCCCTTATAATATACGTAGACGGATCCTTTGCCGCTATCACTTAAGCCCCCTCTCTGCTTGAAAGTATCCTTTGATATTGCGAAAGTTCTATTCTCATACCAATACTTTGCTGAATCAGAGGCAATCTTAAGTGAATTCCTAACAATATCCGTAGAAAAATAATTGGAATTTAAACCTTCTAATTCATCAACTTCACCCACATCTCCCAAAACAACTGTATTATCTATAATTCTGCCATAATTATAATAATATGTATTAGCTTGAGCAGGGCTCATGCCCAATGCTTGAGCATATATATTTAGAGATTCTTGTCTACTTAAATCAGGATGATTTTGTGCTAATTTACGGACTACATCAGCTTTAGATTTTTTTGATTCTGAATACTCTTTTATTATTTCATTAATTATTTGGTCAATCATATCTATTCCTTATATTAAATATTTAGGTTTCTTAAATCATTTCTTTCCAAGCTTCATATATTGCAACCATTGCCCACGTGTCTGTTTCGCAATAACACAACAACGCTTTTTTCAATTCTTCACGTTCATAGTCACTCATGTGAGTGAACTGTAATCTTGCGTAAGCAGTTAACGCCAAACCACCGTTATTTAATTCATCACCTTCTGATAACAAATCAACATCATGGTCTGAAATATCAGTAAACATTTTAGGTAAATGTTTATATGGGTCTTTTACTTTTCCTTGCTCATCAAATTCAATCCAAACTTTTTCTTTAAAGTTGAAACTGTTAATTGAATCAGTGCCATTTGCACAACCATCAACATCATCTTTACTTCCATAAATTGGCTTGCTGTATTTCTCTTGCAAATATTGAGAGCTATTTAAAATGGCAGGTAGTACATATTTAATAGAATTTGAGCCATTCGTTGCTGGGTCGTAATAGTATTTTTTAACAAGGTCAAGCATATCTACCATACAACGCTCGCCATGCCAGCTTTCTTTACTACTCTTTGTTGAACGTGTAATGGTTTTGATAAATTCACAAAGCTCGTTTTTGTCTAACTCATTTGAATTACTCAACTGCCTATAAATCATATTCAAGTATGAGTTCTCATGAGGTGAATACATGAATATAGTGCCCTGATCGTTTTCAAGCTGTGCCCTTAAAGCACGAACAAACTCAAAATTAGGGAACTCCCCTTTTGCCGTATTTAAAAATTCACCTGCATGTTCAACTCGGCCATCCTCATGAGCTATATGATGCGAAAATTGAAATGCTATGCCCTCGTATGGACTCATACCTTTGTAAAATGGTATAGCTACCGCACTGGTTTCAAAATCAATAAAGTGCAATGGATAAATCCAGCTAGCCATCACGTTACGCATACTGTCGGTATCAAAATAGATACTGGTATCTTTGTTCTGTTCTTTCTCAACTTGTAGCCACTGACGTTCTTTGGGAGCTAAAGCGGTATTTTTATTTTCTACTTCACCAATATGTTCAGGTTCGACATCAACAAGCTTGATTATCCCTTGTTCAATCAGTTTATCTGCACATCTAAAGTTCCAAATATCTAGCACGGTCTTATCGTTGAAATCAGCATCAGACCAATGAAGTTGTTCTTTCCAACAAGACTTAAAGCCACTTAGCTTACCCTTTTGCTCATCACCCGTAGAGCATTGAAACTCACAGGTTTTACATTTTTTACCGATAACGGGAGCTGTTTTATGGTCGTCTTGATAATACTTGGCAAGCGCTGTGATATTGTCTTTAAAAGAATAGGCTGGCATTCCCGTTTGTAATTCTGTGCGGTAAACAAGTTCAACAACCTTATCGACATTAATTTTAGTGAGTAATTTATTGGTTAAATCTTCAGCATTAAGGCTTGATGATACTGTGACACCTTTTCGGTTATGCTCATCTTTTGCCAACACAAATTTTTGATTAAGGCCATCAGTGGCACAGGTTGCTGACTTATCTACCAACATTAGGTAACTGCTAACAGTAGATTGTGGAAAAGCACTTTTTAACACATGCTTTTGAAAAGCTACATCAAAGATATACGGTCGCCATTTAGATGAGACATTTCCTTTTGTATTGAGAAAATCTTTATCTTTTTGGCTTGAGTATGACTTTGCTTTCACTTCAATTAACTCAAAGAGATTGCCTTTTTTAACTAATACATCAACACGAATAAACAAGTTATTAAAACGAATAGCGGGTTCAAATATTACCACTTCATCGAGTGCTAGAAGCTCTAATGTTTGTTTTTCCGCTTCATCATAATCAAGCGTAGTAACATCAAAACCCTTGGGGTAATACTGCTTCGCTAATTCACCCACTTGATGACCGCCATCAGCAAGGGCTGCCAAGAATGGGTCATCAAGCATGGTATTGGGGTATTCTTTTTTACCTGTATAAAAAAGCTTGGTTGGGCATTCGGTTGCCATTTTGAAACGAGATTTTGTTAAGTAACGAGGTTTAGTCATTTGTACATCCATTTGTAGTTAACAGTTCAAGCATCATTATAATGATGAGGACAGACGCAGATTGTCCCTGTTGGATTAATTAGAAGCTTTGTCTATTTCCTTAATTTTTACTACGTTACCTGTTTGTTCATGAGGGCTTTTGTTAATTATAGGGATACTGTCATACTTGTCCGAATACAGTTTTGACAAGTTATCTGCTCGTCGTTTCATTTCATCTTTAAGAAAGTCGGGCTTCAGCACTTCCATTGAATCAGCAAAGCCACTAAGGAAATTAGCGATAGCAAAAGGGTCTGCTTGCCCTTCTTTATCTTTGGAGAAATGACTTGGAATTTTCACCTTTGCTTTTATAATCCATGTTCCATTAATTGATTCTTTTGATGTGAATTCTTTACCAAATACTACACTTTCAAAGTATTTTTTAACGCCAACATTAACTAACGCTTCGAAAACATGTTCTTTTTCATAGTCATTAAAGTTTACGGTCTTGAATTTATGTTTTTTTTCTTCACTAACATTTAATAATCGGGAAACTTCAAATGACTTAACTTTCGCTGTTTCATGGATATAACAAAGAAGCACAACTTTATGGTTAGCATATTGAACACGTTGTGGTGATAAATGAACACGTTGTATCTCAGGTTCATGTAATGAATCGTAGTCAACTTGTATAACAAACTCATTTTTGAGAGCTTCATACGCTAATTTCCAATCACTCGGATTTCTTTCAGTAATATCATAAGACGGCCAAATCTCTATGCCGGAAGGAATAAATTGCATCTTTCCAGCAATGCCACCGTCTATATCATGTTCAGTAACAGCTTCATGTAAATCACTTTTTAAATTACTCATGATTTCAGGTGGAAAGAAGTCTCTAAACTTTTCATCTATGAAACTAAAAACAATTGCTCTAGCTAAAAGTCGTTCGTTTGATATACCTTCACCCGTTATAGCTTCATTTCTACTTTCATTTGAAAGCCAGTAATAAAAATGCTCTATTCCTGCTTTCGACTTCATTTCAACTAATTTGTTTTCTTCTGAATTTTCAGCTTTACCTAACGATTTTATCAAGTGCCGAATTTCTCGCCTAATGAATTTATTAAACTCAGGCAACGCTATGTGCTCAGTTTTCAAACCAAAATCTGGATGTTTAATAATATGAGACAATGCAACTTTATTAGATGCTCCAACTTTAATGATTTTTTTTATCGCATCATGATAACAATAATATTTCCTAGCCATTTTCATTTCCCTTTATAAACAAAGTACTGATAACTCGATTTTCATTAGTCTTTTTACTTAGCAATTTATGTACTCTTGAATAAGTAACAATGGATAAAACAATTCCTATACAACTACCCAATGCTGAACACAGGTAAGTCAGCAAAAATTCATCACTCATCACAAACACTTTGATATAAAGCATATTAGACAAAGAAATGAACCATGCTAAAGAAAATGCCCCAATACAGTTCTTATCTCTAACCAATTGGGAGTTAATACCAAGCATGTAAACCGTTAATAACGCACCAAAAAATACCGTAATATATTCCATCTCTACCTCAACAATAATGATTTATATGTTCATTGTAAACACCAACAAAGACATTAGTTGTCTCACCAAGTATCACGGGTGATTTAATGAGGTTCAGCACCTGTTAGAAGAAAGGATTGAAATTCCAATATCTCTTTTATTGACAAGGCGAGCTCTTTTTTTAGCGCATCATCTGCTTTATCAAATGACGATATTGTCCCTTCTAAAAGCCCATCAGTAAGCTCTTGGGTGAGGAACAGTTCACGCTCAGATAATTGATAGGATGACTCAGACAATTTATTAATCACTGCTTTTATTTCAGCAAAGAGAGTTTTGTCTTGCCACATATCAGGAGTAACCCAAAGTCTTAACATGTTAATGACATTTTCAATCCCTATATAATTAGTCATAGCACTTTTCATATAAACGTCCCCCTAGTTCAATTTACTGTTGTTTTTATGGCGGGTAGTATCACGCTTGGTCTTTTTATCCATGTTTTTAGCAAAGGCTTCATCTAAGTTAATGCCAAGTTGATTAGCCAAACAAATAACAATAAACAATACATCCGATAATTCGTCAGCAATGGCGGTTTTTATACACTCTGGTTTTTCCCCTTTCTTAAAACTTTGTTCCCCATATTCACGACCAATTAACCGAGCTACCTCACCCACTTCTTCAATTAAGTTAGATAAATTAGTCAACTCACTAAAGTAACGAACACCTATCCCATTAATCCATGTATCAACTTCTTGTTGTATCAGTGCTAAACAATCTTGCTTCCTATTTGAAATAGCTAACGACTCTTTCTCTTCAGAATGCAAAATATCTTCCAGTGTTAATTCTGCATGTTGTTTTAAGTAAATTTGATCTTCCTTCTCGGCTAGCAATTGTTTAAAACAATGCACTAGGAATTCAAAGCATTGATTTGGCGAACCTTGACACCTAAAAGTTTCAACGAGAACATCATCTTGATTTACCACTGATGCTTGATAATGGCACTTTTGAGTGTTCATTGACGATAGTGCTACAGGCTCAATTGTACAGTTGACAATTACTAGTGTGTACTTGCCAGATACACTATTAAGCACACCAGTGGTAGCCAGCAACACATTAGCTTCTTGTTGATATTCAGGCGTTATGCGATGTAACATGTAATCTTCAGGTAATTTGCTATTAATAACTGTGTTCATATATACCTTATTCAATGTTTAAATTAATTTAAAATCATTATACGTAAGACTAAGACACTACTTGCCTTAGTCTTCTAATACCTCTATATCTTTCTAGTTCAATTATCTCTGCGAATATTAATGGTAAGTTATTTTCTAATTCATACAGTTTTACTAAACCTCCCCAATAAAGATTATCGTATTCTATATCTACTTCTTTATTACGTGAGAACCTCTCATACATAACTTTATATAAATGAAACTCATATTCACAATAAGAGCTAAGGACTTTATATTCAGTCGGTAGCTTATATTTAAGTACAATGATGTCTTTATTAGAGTCAATCCTATTTACAGTTTTATCTTTTTCCCCACCTAGTTCAAATCTCAATTGACTTAGCTTTCTTGGTAAATAATTTTTAATTTCATAGTATTCAATTGCTGCCATCCATGTAAGGTATTCAAATTCGCCCCAGTTGCCCCCAGTAAATAGATTGAGATGCTGAACAATGACTTTGTATAAATGTTTCTCATAATCTTCGGCATTGTTAATTTTTTTATCTTCAGCCCTAACATTAAAATATTGAAGCATTTCTGTTCTGGCTACATCATGTGAAATTTTCATACTGTTCACCTTTCTTTAATAAACTAATTTTAAAAATAAAACGAAGTAAACGCTCCTGCTTACTCTGTCATCTCCATAATCCGATATGCCATAGGTGGGTAATCCATTTATAAGCTGACTGATAAAAATAATTATAAGGATCGGCAAGACATTAACTGTCTGCGTGTTGTTCGCACGGTGATGATTTAAGGAAGAATAGTGAAGGAATGGTTTAAACTTAAATGTGCTAACAGGAAGCTAACACTGATTTATGTAACTCGATTTGTTAGTATTAATTATTGAAGATAAAAATAGAAAACCAAAAATAAAGTGGGAAAAACTTGAATTCAAACACACAAACAATTTACTGGCACGATTATGAAACTTGGGGTATATCCCCAAAATTCGATAAGCCATCTCAATTTGCAGGTATACGAACCGATCTCGAGTTAAATATTATTGGCGAGCCGGAAATGTTTTATTGCCAGCCGCCTATTGATTATTTACCTCATCCAGAAGCTTGTTTAGTAACCGGTATCACGCCACAAAAGGCGCAGAGAGAAGGATTAACTGAAGCCGATTTTGCCGCGCGCGTACATGCGTTATTTTCGGTACCAAATACCTGTGTTGCTGGCTATAACAGTATTCGCTTTGATGACGAAGTAAGCCGCTATTTGTTTTATCGTAACTTTTACGACCCTTATGCACGTGAATGGCAAAATGGTAATAGCCGCTGGGATATTATTGATATGGTACGTGCCACTTATGCCCTTCGGCCTGAAGGCATAAATTGGCCAACCGTTGATCGCGATGGCGAAGAGGTGGTTAGTTTTCGATTAGAATTATTAACCGCTGCCAATGGTATCAAGCATGAAGCCGCACACGATGCCATGAGTGATGTTTATGCCACCATAGCGATGGCTAAGTTAATCAAAGAAAAGCAGCCAAAACTCTATGATTTTATTTTCAATTTAAAGAATAAGAATCAAGTTAAAGAGTTGATCAATACTGCTGATATGACGCCCATTGTCCATACCACCAGCAAGGTATCATCCGCACATGGCTGTACTAGTTGGTTTGCACCGATAATTTATCATCCAGTCAATAAAAACGCGGTTATCTGTGTCGATTTAGCGCGTGATATCACGCCGTTATTAACATTAACGAGCGAAGAGATTAAAGCACGTTTATATACCCGTCATGACGACTTAGCACCTGATGAGTTGCCAATACCGGTCAAGCTTATACATGTCAATAAATGTCCGATGATCGCGCCTGCTAAAACCCTATTACCTGAAAACGCTGAACGTTTAGCCATTCCACGTGATTTTTGTCTTGAAAACTTAGCCTTACTGAAAAAGCATGCCGAGCTTAGAGATAAACTCAGTGATGTTTTTGCCAGCTCCGATTTTGATAATGAAAACGTTGATGCTGAACAAGCGTTATATGGTGGTAACTTCTTCAGTCATAGCGACAAAGCGCAGATGGAAATTTTACGCGGCTTATCGCCAGAGCAATTAGCTAATCATCCCTTTCAATTTCAAGATGAGCGTTTAAGCGTTTTGTTATTTCGCTATCGTGCCAGGAATTACCCATACACCTTATCAACCGAAGAACAGCAGAAGTGGCAGCAATACAGTCAAAATAAATTACAATATGGTGGTAAGGGAATATTGTCTTTAGATGAGTTTATGATGAAGATTGAAAACTTAGCGCACGAGCATGAAAAAGATAAAGCTAAAATGTCGGTACTCAAAGCCTTGTATGAATATGTTCAAGGTTAATATCAACAAAGTTAACTGTGTCTAAAAGCAGGAAAGAATAACCTAGACGACCTATACTTGAAATTAGTCTAACTACATTTTGAGGTGGGTCATGGCTATTGCGTATAAGAACAAGCTTAGCACTCGTTTATTTACACCCTTGGTGATAATTTTTATAATTATCTTTGCCTTGCTCGCTTTTTATGTGCCAAACATCACCAAAAACAATGCCATTATATCAGCCATCGACTCAGCTGAAGCCACCGTAAAACAGTATAAAACTATTCGCGGTTATTACACCAAAAATATAATCAAAAAAATTCTTCCTATTGAAAATATTAGACCCCACTACCAACATAAAGGTAAGGCTGGTGTTATCCCTTTACCTGCTACCTTTATCCATGATTTAAGTGAAGAATTTACTAAAAAAGGCATAATGACGTTAAAGCTGTACAGTCCATTTCCTTTTCCTAACCGACAATCACGTCAACTAGATGACTTCGCTAAAAAAGCTTGGCAAGCCTTAAATGCTAACCCTAACAAAAGCTTCTCGGTCACCGAAACGATAAACAATATCCAGGTAGTGCGTGTTGCTCTAGCAGACACTATGAGTCAGCAAGGCTGTGTTGATTGCCATAATTCTCACCCCGATACCCCTAAAAATGATTGGCTACTTAATGATGTTCGTGGCGTACTGGAAGTTCAAGTGCCGATAGAAAAAGATCTTGCCAATGCGAACCGGCTTAATTTTATTATCGCCAGCATTTTTTGCGTGGCATTAATTGCCACCGTCGCTTTGCTCTTTTTCATGTTTAGGCAGCTCATCTCTAACCGTTTACGTGATGTTTATAGCGCACTCGATGATATTGCCACAGGGGATGGTGATTTAAGTCAGCGCTTAGAAGAAACACCTGTAGATGAAATAGGTCTTATTGCTTCGGCATTTAATCGTTTTATTTACAAGTTAGAGCAGACCATCACAGGTATTAATAAGCAAATTCATCAGTTAAGTGAAAATACCCAAGCAATGCAAAGCATTACTCATAATACCCAGCAAGGGTCATTAAACCAGCAAACCCTCGCCGATCAAGTTGCCAGTGCCATGAATGATATGAAAGCTTCTACCCAAGAGATGGCTGAAATAGCGACCAGCACTGCGGAAAATTCACAACAAGCTCAACAACAGTCAGAGCAAAGCCAGACCATCATTAAGCAGAGTATGCACTCTGTTGAAGAGCTATCATCTATGATGCAGCAAGCTTCTCAGGTTGTTGGCCAACTTGAGTCAGACAGCCAAAATATTGGTGGTGTACTTGATGTTATTCGAGGCATTGCTGACCAAACCAACCTGTTAGCGCTTAATGCTGCCATTGAAGCTGCCCGAGCGGGTGAACAAGGTCGAGGATTCGCGGTAGTAGCTGATGAAGTGCGGACACTAGCGAGTAGAACTCAACAATCAACAGAAGAAATTAATAAAATGATCATGCAACTGCAAACAGGTGCAAAATCAGCAGTTGAGACGATAAAACAAGGCGATGGCAGTATTATTGAAAGCAATGCTAAAGCGAAAGAAACCAATGATATTATTAACGAAATGAGTGAAATCATTAATAATATCCAAGCACAAAATTTACAGTTAGCGGCCGCGGCAGAGCAACAAGCAGCGGTAAGCAATGAGATCAATCATAACATTGAGACCATAAAAGGCGTTTCTGCAACGGCAAGTGAAAGCAGCCAAGAACTACTTGCCATGGCTGAAGAGATTAATCACGGTGTCGCAGCCATTAGTAAACAGTTAGAGCAGTTTAGTAAAACATAATCGTGAATTCCGGAGCAAAATTACGGCTATATTTTACGCTTTAGTCTGGGAAGCTTGTTGCCCAACTCAGTCCTACGGAGGCAACACAACTAAAATTCATCTTTACTATGGTTACATGTATGTCATCAGCTTCTTGAGTATTCATAAAAATACATTTCAGGATAAAATAAACAAAAAAACTTTTTCATCAATGATGAAGAAGTTTTTGTAATCAAACATAATTTCAGTGTCTAGATATACACTTATATTTGAAGTTATATCTATTTACATCATTATTCGGTTTTAGCTGAAGTCTTTGATGGTTTACATGTTTTGCGGCGAATACTTGAACCTGTTCTTACCTTTTCCTTAGTACAAATTTTTTCTTCTTTAACTGTACTGGCTACATTACTTCCCTCTGATGCTGACTGTGTCGAACAGGCCGACAATAACATTAGACAAGTAGATACCATTACCATAGGTAATAACTTCATAGCTCACTCCTTGATTGGTTATACACAATGAAGCTGTTCTTCACTGAGATTAAAATTAACCACACAAACTTAACATCAAGTTAACACCATGTAAACAATGAACATTTAAGAACAGATTTAATTGCCATAAACTTTAGATTATCGAAGGAGTATTACCTTGAATATATTTTAGCTCTGCTTTTTCAACCGCGAAATCAAACTAGAAGTATCCCAACGACTGCCACCATTTTCTTGGATCTCTTGATAATAACCATCAAGCTGTTTAGTTATCGTTAAATCAGCACCTAACTTTTCCGCTTCTGCAAAAGCAATAGCAAGATCTTTTCTAACCCAATCAACGGCAAAACCAAAATCAAACTCTTGAGCACACATGGTTTTACCACGGTTGTCCATTTGCCAAGAGCCTGCGGCGCCCTTACCTATGGTATCTAATAATTTATCGGTATCTAGCCCTGCTTTTTGTGCGAAGTTTAATCCTTCAGCCAAACCTTGTACGGTATTAACAAAACAAATTTGATTAACCATTTTAGCCAATTGCCCTGAGCCCACTTTACCCATGAGTTGACTAAAGCGAGCGAAGGCAGCCATCACCGGTTCAGTTTTTTCAAAAACGGCTTCATCACCGCCCACCATAACCGTCAGCACACCATTTTCCGCGCCTGCTTGACCACCTGAAACGGGTGCATCTAAGAAGTATTGTCCGTTTTTATCGGCAATGGCCCCTAGCTCGATAGCAAGTTCCGACGATGCTGTGGTGTGGTCAACAAAAATACTGCCTTTAGCAAGTCCGGCAAAAATACCATTATCACCTAACGCTATTTGACGGACATCATCATCATTACCCACACAAGCAAAAACAATGTCACAGCCCGATGCAGCAAGGGCTGGTGTGGTAGCAACATCACCGTTAAATTCTTTTTGCCAAGCTAAGGCCTTTTCGTTATTGCGGTTATACACACAAACTTGATGACCGGCTGTTTTCAAGTGCCCTGCCATCGGATATCCCATAACGCCTAGACCAATAAATGCAACTTTCATATTTTACCCTTTAACTTATATTCAATACGCTTAGTTTACTTGAGTTTTTTATTTTGCTCTAGCAACTTTGTAATGTATCAATTTTGGATTATGATACAAACTAGGTTGCACACAACTTAAATTAGCACTACAATGTAAATTAGATTGCGCACAACCAAACTTTAAGCTATTTACCTTTAAGTAACTAAACGTCCGTAATTTTAAAGCCTAGACTAAAAAGCCTTGCCACTTAATTTGGTGACCATTTAACCCCGAGGAATAATTTACATGACTAATATTTATCAATTTACCGTTTTAAACAATAAGCAAGAAAGCGTTGAGCTAACTCAGTTTTCAGATAAGGTATTACTTGTGGTTAATACTGCCAGTAAGTGTGGTTTTACCCCTCAATATCAAGGTCTGCAAACCTTACATGATACTTTCCAAGCAAAAGGCTTTGAAGTATTAGCTTTTCCATGTAACCAGTTCAAGCAGCAAGAAAGTGGCAGTAATGAAGAGATACAGCAATTCTGCGATCTACAATTCAATATAAAATTTCCTTTGTTCAATAAAATTGATGTCAACGGCGATAATGCTGAGCCATTGTTTTCCTTTTTAAAACAACAAGCGCCTGGAATACTTGGCTCTAAATCGATCAAGTGGAACTTCACCAAGTTTTTAATTAATCGCCAAGGTGAAGTAATCAAACGCTACGCGCCAACAACGAAACCAGAAGCTATAACGGCTGATATAGAAAAATTATTAGTCTAGCTGATGAGTGATAATTTACTACTTGATAAGCAATTGTGCTTTCGCCTTTATAGCTTGAATAAACTCATGTGCCGCCTTTATGCGCCAGTATTAAAGGAGTTAGCCTTAACTTACCCGCAGTATTTAGTCATGATGGTGTTATGGCAATATAAAGCCGGAATATCGGTGAAAAACTTAGGTATCAAGCTTGATTTAGACTCAGGCACATTATCACCGTTACTAAAGCGTATGGAGACGCAACAGTTACTCAAACGTGAGCGCCAAAAGAAAGATGAACGGGTGGTGATCATTAAGTTAACTCAAAAGGGAATTGATTTAAGGCAAGCTGCTGAGCATATCCCTGCGAAAATGTTTGCGGTAACTGGCTTTTCACCAGAAAAATTACAAAGTTTGAATGTTGAGCTTGACCGACTTATAGAAAATATTAGTGATTAGCGGCATGATTTTGATCGAAAGATAAAAAAAATCAGCTAAACAGGATGGCTTCCTGACAATAGGCTCAGGAGAATGTGCATCCTGCATTCTCTAATCAGGTACGTCCTGTACCGTCTGTATTGTCTATAAGTTGCATTCATGCCTCGTCCAACTAGAAATTTCGGGAGTGGCTAGTCGCTCTGGCCAGCGAAAGTGGTTTATGAGTTTTGTTGGACATAAGTGATATATTCACCTCAGAGAGCATCTGTTCTCTGAGGTGAATGCAAAATTAATCAGAAATCTAAAAGTTATGAAAAAAGGCTATTATGTAACTTTTCAACAACAAGATTTGCATCACTTTCATTAACTAAAAAACATATGTTATTGGCACTAGCGCCATGACAAATCAAGCGGATATTAACATCATTAATGGTTTCAAATATGCTCTGACCTATGCCCTTCGTACAGGTTAAGCCATTACCAATAACAGCGACTAACGATAAGCCATGTTCAACACTGACATCACATAATTGTTCTAGTTCAGCGACCACCGTATTAGTAATTAATGACTGAGTGGAGCCGCTTGGGTTATCAAACGTTAACGCGACACTTATTTCACTGGTGGTGATCAAATCGACACTCAGTTCATGTTTAGCCAGGATTGAAAATACTTTCGCTAAAAAGCCGCTGGCATGAAGCATCGCTGGGCTTTTTACCGTCACTAACGTTTGCTCACGTCTTAAAGCGATTGAGCGATACGTTGGATTTGAAGCAACTTTTTGTTTGATTTGTGTACCGCCCATCTCAGGCTCTTTACTTGAGCCAACAAACACGGGAATATTACAACGCATTGCCGGAATAAGCGTTGCTGGATGTAATATTTTGGCGCCAAACGTTGCCATCTCAGCCGCTTCACCAAAACTAATTTCTTTAATGGCGCGAGCTTGCTCAGTAATTCTTGGATCGGTAGTAAAAATGCCGACGACATCGGTCCAAATAGATAAATTATCGCCATGTACCGCTTCAGCAAGCAACGCTGCTGAATAATCTGAACCGCCTCGTCCAAGCGTTGTCGTGTTACCTAGGCTATCTTGACCAATAAACCCTTGAGTGACAATCACCTTATCTTTTAACTTAGGCACTAACAGGTGCTCGCATTGCTTACTTAGCTGTTTAATATCGACCACGGCTTTACCGTGTAAACTATTCGTTTTCATTACTTGTTTAACGTTAAAGTATTCACCAGCAACATCAATGGACTGCAAAACTTCAGCAAAAATACGTGAACTTAATTGCTCACCAAAGGCAAGAATTGCATCCGTGGTTTTAGTACTATATTGCAGTGATTGTGTTAACGCATGCTGAAGAAGTTCATCAAGTAAGCTATTTATTTCTTTATTTAGTTCTACTTCAACATCTATTGATAAATGCTGAGTGATATTGAGCTGAATGGCGCGAATGTTATCAACAATAAGCTTTTGCTCTGTAACGAGAACATTTTTATGACTTAATCGTACTAAATAATTAGTGACGCCTGCACTCGCAGAAACAACAATTAAGCGGTTGCTAGCATTGCTTTTAATAATATTTGCACACCGTAACATGGCTTGAAAGTCGGCAACACTGGTGCCACCAAATTTAGCTACGGTTAATGAGGCTGTAGATTGTACTGATTTCACAAATTTCTCCCATAAAAACACTAGCGAGTTACTGAGTTATTGTTCACTAGGTAACTGCGCTATTGGAAGAGCATGACTGAGTAGTTAGCGAATGGAGTATTTTACCCTTAAGAGCAAAGCGCAAGTGAAGAGCAAAAAAAACGAAACTTTTTCAGCCAGAAGCTCTCCACCTTTTTTTGAATGCTAAAGGTGCTTATTAAAGTAAGCACCTTTTCACAAATACGTCAGGTGACAGCTATAAGGATTCAACCTTAATAACCGAGTATTTAAGCCCACTCTTAAATACTCTCGGCGATAACTCCCCTCAAAAACGGTTATAGGAATGTGGTTCCTCTCGTTTTATACCTCAGTTTCGCGCCTCTTCTGGTACATTTGATTTAGAGTATTCGCCCTAAACCATAATGCGGAATTATTAGACCCGATCTCAGCCGGTAATGCAATAGCATTTATGGCCGTCAATAGACATTTTATTTCGAGCAAGCACTTTATAGAAATACTTGGTATAGTGGATAACTCGTAATATTATCGGTAACTTAAGAAAAGCTATGGATTTATTCCTCCTTAAGAAAATTATCACAGTATTGATCATGCCTATTAATATAGTGCTGTTATTGCTTATTTTTGCCCTCATTGTGCATAGTAAAAAACCAAAGCAGAGTTTTAAATGCTTAGTTACCGCTATCGTCATTCTTTTTATTAGTGCCTTCCCGCCTTTTTCTGATACCGTGATGACAGCCATTGAAAATGATTATCCACCCTATGTTCAAACCGATGAAGCTGTTGATTATATTGTGGTGTTAGGTTGCGATCATAATACTAATGACGCATTGCCCGTCACCAGTCAATTAGCAACCTGCTCTTTACAACGCATGATTGAAGCACTTCGTATATACCAGCTACACCCTGAAGCAAGAATAATTACCTCAGGTTATGGCGGCCATAATCCAATATCAAATGCTGAAACGGTCAAACAATCGTTGATACTTTTGGGTGTGCCTGCGCAAAAAATCATTACCGAGAATTTCCCTCAGGATACCGAAGAGGAAGCTGAGCTTATTGCGCCAAGGGTACAAGGTACCCATATGGTACTGGTGACTAATGCCGATCATATGCGTAGGGCTATAAATTATTTCCAAGCCCAAGGAATTTACCCTATTGCCGCGCCAACTGGCTATTGGGTAAAAGATCTAGCCGGTAATAAAAGCTGGGCATACTATCTGCCCGATAGTAAGAAATTACAACAAAGCACTATTGCCTGGTATGAAAGTTTAGGACTGATAGTGCAATGGTTTAAGTCGTTAGTTAGTTAGTGTTTTACGTCGGTGATATTTAAGAGTAACTCGGTAGTTTCTTTATGTAGTTACTTTGGATAGTTACTTTGGATAGTTACCAGGGTAACTACACCGGGTTATCAATATCAACAAATACTACCTCAAGTCCATGCTCTTTCGCTAAATGCTCACCTAAAGCCTTTATACCGTAACGCTCAGTAGCGTGATGGCCTGCGGCAAAGAAGTGAATATCCATTTCATGGGCAATATGCGTGGTCTGCTCGGAAACCTCTCCTGTTAAAAACGCATCAATACCTTGCTCTGCAGCAAGCTCGATATACCCTTGACCGCCACCAGTGCACCATGCAATGGTTTTTATCGGTTTATTACTTGGCGCGGCAATATGCAAACATTGCCTTTCAAGCGTACTATCAATTAATTTCGCTAACTCGTCAGCGCTCCAAGGCGTAGCAAAGCAGCCTTGCATAGCAACACTTAATGGATTACCCACTTCTAGCGGCTCGACATTTTCAATGTTAAATAACTTAGCAAGTTGGGCGTTATTACCAAGCTTTGGATGGATATCTAAAGGCAGGTGATAAGCAAATAAGTTAATGTCATTAACCAATAGCGCTTTAATACGGTCGTGTTTCATGCCTCGAATCGCATAGGATTCATTTTTCCAAAAGTAGCCATGGTGCACCAATATGGCATCGGCCTTTTCACTGATTGCACGGTCAATCAATGCTTTAGACGCAGTGACCCCTGTGATCACTTTATTAATTTGTTCACTGCCTTGAACTTGTAGGCCATTTACGGTGAAGTCTTTGATTTTTTCTGGTTTTAAAAGCCCAGTTAAATAGTGTTCTAGATCAGCTCTGTGCATAGGGGATTAGCTCAAGAATAAGTTTTAATTATCATACGTTATTAACTGATTTTTTGACACTACTGTCATTGCTGATAGCCGTTATTGCCAAGCGCTATTTACTGGCTTTAGGTTGATGTGAGCGTAGGCTAGTAACCTTTACGGATTGAAACTCTGGTCTTAAGTGCCATTTAGGCTTAATAGGCGTTAGCGGCAAGACACGCTTTTTCGCTACAATGACGTAAATAGATCCCAATGCCGGTAAGTAGTTTTTAGCAAAGTTATGCCATGGGCTCTGCAAGCTTTCAGCCGTTATTTTACCGGTTAAACCGGTGTGTAAACAACGCTGATCGGCCAGGATCTCAAAACCCATTAAATGTAGCCAATCTTTAACACGCATTGGTGAAAAAAAATGTTCACTCCAAGGGTGGTTACTACGCCGGTAAGGTAATAATCGGTTTAAACCCGCCAGGCTTAACGGGTTAAACCCGGTGATTACAAGGTAGCCATTGGGGATCAATACTCTATTTGCTTCGCGCACAACATGATGAGGGTCAAGTGAAAATTCTAAGGCATGACTTAATAAGCAAACATCAACACTGTGCTCCTGCATCGGTAAATCATCAATATCACCAACGACATCCGTTAAAGAATTTTTGCCACTGACATTAATTTGATGTTTGATTGTGCAACCCGTTATTTCTATTTCACAGCTTAACGCGCCTAGCTTAATAAGATGATAACCAAAGAATTTTTGCCACCAAGGAGCTAGTTCCTCTTCGATGGCCTTTTTAATCACATCACCATTAGGTAAAGCCTGCCAGGAATTTGGATAATGTGGTTGTCGAAAAGCTAACGCAGGTTTCATAGAGTCTTCTTTTAGGCGTATAATGGGGGAGATGGTTATAGTCTAACGATTCGACTTATAACTCATTCACCACCCGTAAATTAACGATATCAAAACTAAGTATATAACGAACTAAAGGTAAAATCTTATATGTCTAACTCTCATCCGCAAGTGACCGCTATAAAGGCTTTTAACGATAATTATATTTGGGCGCTGACGAATCCAAGCAACAAGAACACAGCGCTCGTTGACCCTGGCGATGCTGCTGTGTGTATCGAATATTTACAAGCCAATGAGTTGACTTTATCGGCTATTTTAATTACTCATCATCATCCAGATCATGTTGGCGGCATCAATAAGCTACTTGAGTATGCTAAAGCTAACGATTGGCCAGTGACGGTATATGGCCCCGCGTCTGAAGGAATTGCTCAGCTCGATGTGACACTGGTTGAGAATGATACTGTCAACTTAACCACACTCAATTGCCAATTCAGTGTGGTCGATCTTCCAGGGCACACCAATGGTCATATTGCCTATTATAATGCAGTGATGCTTTTCTGTGGTGACACCCTATTTTCCGGAGGCTGTGGGCGCTTATTTGAAGGTTCTCCTGAGCAGATGCATCAGTCCCTAACAAAGTTAGCTAACTTACCGGCACAAACATTAGTGTATTGCGCCCATGAATATACTCAAGCCAATTTAGCCTTTGCCCTAGCGGTTGAACCTGAGAACTGCGACCTGAATAATTATTCAGAGCTGGTAAAGGTAAAGCGCAAAAAAAACCAAGCCACCATTCCAAGCAACATTGCCCTTGAGCTAAAAATAAATCCTTTTCTTCGCTGTCACGAGCCAAGCATTAAGCAAGCAGCGCAAGCTTATACCAATAAAAACCAACAGACTGATAGTGATGTTTTTACCGTGATTAGAGCGTGGAAAGATAACTTCTAGTGGCTAAGTTAACCAAGGGGTTATCGCGGGTTTTATTTTAAAGTAATGGTTTAATATGCTAATCTCCCCAATCATTTTTATTCCCGCTAAGCTTACTGGTTGTTCATGAAGTATTTATTATTACCTGTTATTGTTCTTTTAGCCGGCTGTCAAAGCCTCCCAAGCAGTGATGGTGATGCCATTACCGATAGCCACATTGCTAAGCCTAATGCTGACATTGCCGAGCCAACTGAAATCAATCAAGCTTTGTTAGCCGATGAAAGTATCGATGTTATCCACCCGGTTGCTGATGTTGACTTTTCATTAAATAATACTTTAAAAGATCCGAAACTCGTTGAAAAAAATGGTATTTGGCCGCGTATTCGTAGCCAAATAACCTTTGATATCCCCGAGCAAAAGCGTCTGATTTCACAGCGAAATTGGTATGTAAAACATCCAAATTACCTAAAGCGTGTTGCCAAACGTGCTGAGCCATTTCTTTTTTATATTGTTGAAGAATTAGAAAAAAATGACATGCCTATTGAACTAGCCCTTTTACCGGTAGTAGAAAGTGCCTTTGACCCTTTTGCCTATTCACACGGTCGCGCTTCTGGTATGTGGCAATTTGTTCCGGCTACCGGCGAACGTTTTGGCATGAAGCAAAACTGGTGGTATGACGGCAGACGAGATATTGTCGCCTCCACTGAAGGTGCGATTAAATACCTTAAGTACTTACATCGATTTTTCGATGGCGACTGGATGTTAGCGCTAGCGGCTTATAACTCAGGTGAAGGCCGAGTTAGACGAGCGGTTCGAAAAAATAAACGCTTAGGTAAACCTACCGATTTTTGGTCCCTTGACCTACCCAAAGAAACCCGTGCTTATGTACCAAAACTACTTGCCTTGGCTGATATTATAAAACGTCCTGAACATTTCGGTTTAACGCTTTATCCTATCGAAAATAAAAGTGTTTTGAGTCAGGTTGATATTAAATCTCAGCTTGACCTAGCAAAAGCGGCGACATTAGCGGGTTTATCTTTAGCTGAATTACAGCGTTTAAATCCCGGTTTTAATCGTTGGGCCACCGATCCTGACGGTCCTCATCGTTTATTATTACCCTCTCATAGCGTAGAAAAATTTGAGCTAGGACTGAACAAGTTAAGTAAAAAGGATCGTCTTGCTTGGCAACGTTATAAAATTAAAGATGGCGACAATTTGGGTGTTATCGCCAATAAATTTAATACCCGTGTTGACTTAATACAGCAAGCGAACAATATTCAAGGCAATCAAATTCGTGCCGGCAAACATTTACTCATTCCTGTTGCCGCCAAATCGCTCGACAGTTATGTTTTTTCACAAGAGCAACGTATTGCTAAAAAACAAAACAGAAAACAAAATGGTCATAAGCTAATTCATACCGTCAAATCAGGCGATAATTTATGGGATCTAGGCCGTAAATATAAAGTTACGGGCAAGAGTATTGCTAAATGGAATGGCTTTGCCCCGAGAGACTCCTTAAAAGTTGGTCAAAAATTAGTGGTTTGGCAAAAGGATGCCAATAGAGCTAAAAAATCACGTTATGCCAATACTGTCATGGGTAACAATATAGAAAATGCCATAATACGTAATATTACTTATAAAGTTCGCAGTGGTGACTCTTTTGCCCGTATTGCTGATAAGTTTAATGTTCGCATAAGTGATATTGAGCGGTGGAACAATCTCGATAGGAAGAAATACTTACAACCAGGTCAACGATTAAAGCTTTCTGTTGATGTAACTAATAACATCTAGCCGTAAGTTTCAACTTTATTTAGAACTGATTAATTTATATAAAAAAGCGAGCTGACTAGCATTAAGCTAACCGGCTCGCTTTTTTACTTATATTGCTGTGAAATGTCAGCAATATAAGTAAACCGTGATTTATAAGCGCTGACTGGTAAAGTCGACAAAAAAGCTTTGGCTTTTGCCATCAATATTTGCGGTTACCCATAAACGCCAATCCATCAACTCCTCATGACAGCTTGCTAATAAGCTTTGAGCGGAATAAACATCCGAGCCCTCTTTTTTATTGAAAAATACCGGCACCTTGCCCATAAACATGTCTTTGCCTTCCAAGTGAGCCGATATCTTGGTTATCTTATTTTTACCGCCTTGGTGAGGCAAGGTAGACAACTGAATAACGAAAGGTAGCTCTGTTTTAATTTTATCTGATAACTGAACTTGAGAAAACTTCACGCTAAAATTAGCGAGTACCGTGTTAATTTCACATTGGCTTTGACTGCCAATACATTGCGGAACTAGCTTTACGGCCTCAGCTGCAGAGCTCTGCTCGTTTGCAGGGGTACAGGCGCTGATACTGAAGAGTAACGCTAGCCATGAAAGATGTTTTAACACTGTTCTACCTAGTTTCTTATATGAAGTCGTTATTATCTATCAAGGTCAATAAACTAGCTACCATTAGTTATCTACACTATAGCCCACCTAACCTTAGCGATTGTACGAGAGTGAATGACACCCCCTTAACGATCAATAGTACTTGTGGCCTTTTTATTTTTAAAAAATACGTCTATAAATAAGATTACTGCTTTGCATGGAAATGTTTGTTAATTGATAAAAAGTAATTCGCATGGAATATTTGCTAACTCATTGAGTTACTTTTGTCTTTTTATTGAACAATTAATATCCATAAGCGTTAAAGGGCAATTATCTTTTGTTGATCCACATCAAATTTAAACGCGCATAGTTGTTGATTTATAACCTCCCCAAAGGGTAAAATTGCGAGGATTTTGACATATCTGCTTACAGCGATGTGACATATCTCATGGCTCAATGAGCAAATACATAGAATTAGTATAAATTGTGTCCTATATCTAAGGCTTTTCACGTTTAGGTATTACAGCAAGAAATACTTTCTGATTAATAATAACACTGCGGAATTTTTAACATGACCACAAGTAATACGTCAGCAGTAGACTACAACTTCGATGTTGTACGTCAGTTTACTGTAATGACTGTAATCTGGGGAATCGTTGGTACACTAGTAGGTGTACTTATCGCGGGACAATTAATTTGGCCTGCGTTAAACTTTGATACACCTTGGTTAACCTACTCCCGTCTTCGTCCACTTCATACTAATGCTGTAATTTTTGCTTTTGGTACAAGTGCTTTATTTGCTACATCTTATTACGTTGTGCAACGTACCTGTCAAACCCGACTATTTGGCGGTAAATTAGCTGCCTTCACCTTTTGGGGTTGGCAAGCAGTTATCGTAGCCGCGGTGATTACTTTACCTTTAGGTTATACCTCATCAAAAGAGTATGCAGAGCTAGAATGGCCTATTGACATTCTCATTGCCGTGGTATGGATTTCCTACGCCATTGTTTTCTTTGGTACCCTAATTAAACGTAAAACTTCACATATTTACGTTGCTAACTGGTTCTTTGGTGGTTTTATTATTACCGTTATGGTGTTACACATTGGTAACTCAATGGTAATCCCTATTTCGGCGATGAAGTCATACTCAATTTACTCTGGTGCTATCGATGCCATGATGCAGTGGTGGTATGGTCATAACGCCGTTGGTTTCTTATTAACTGCTGGTTTCTTAGGTATGATGTATTACTTCGTACCTAAACAAGCGGAACGTCCAGTTTACTCTTACCGTTTATCTATTGTTCATTTCTGGGCATTAGTTTCTCTTTATATCTGGGCTGGCCCTCATCACTTACATTACACAGCACTGCCTGATTGGGCACAGTCTGTTGGTATGGTAATGTCTATCGTATTATTCCTGCCTTCATGGGGTGGTATGATCAATGGTATTATGACTTTATCAGGTGCCTGGCATAAACTTCGCACTGATCCTATTTTACGCTTCTTAATTGTTTCATTATCTTTCTATGGTATGTCTACCTTCGAAGGCCCAATGATGGCAATTAAATCGGTAAATGCTTTATCTCATTACACTGACTGGACTATTGGTCACGTACACTCAGGCGCGCTAGGTTGGGTTGCGATGATTTCAATTGGTGCTATGTACCATTTAATCCCCGTATTATTCAATCAGGGTCGTATGTTCAGTATTCGTCTGATTAACGTACATTTCTGGTTACACACTTCAGGCGTAGTACTGTATATCGTCGCGATGTGGATTTCAGGTGTCATGCAAGGGTTAATGTGGAGAGCTGTAAACAGTGACGGTACGTTAACGTACAGTTTTGTTGAAAGTTTAACTGCATCTTACCCCTTCTATTTTATGCGTTTCGTCGGCGGTATATTAGTGGTTTCTGGCTTCTTATTAATGGCCTACAACATGTTTAAAACTATTTATGCTAAAGACGGAAGTCTTAAGCCTATTGAAGCAGAATAAGGAGAATAGACATGAAAAATTCACATGAAATAGTCGAAAAAAATGTTGGCCTGTTCTTTCTCTTTACAGTCTTTGCAATCAGCATCGGTGGTTTAGTAGAGATTACGCCGCTGTTTTTCCAAAAGGAATTGTCAACACCGGTTGATAATTTAAAACCTTATACTGCCCTGCAAATGGAAGGTCGTGATATTTATATCCGTGAAGGTTGTAATAACTGTCATAGCCAAATGATCCGCCCTTTTAGAGCGGAAACAGAACGTTATGGTCACTATAGTGTTGCTGGTGAGCACGTTTGGGAACATCCATTTTTATGGGGTTCAAAACGTACTGGCCCTGATTTAGCCCGTGTTGGCGGACGTTACAGTGATGATTGGCACATTGCCCATTTAACGGATCCTCGTTCAGTGGTACCTGAGTCAAACATGCCCGCTTATAATTGGTTAAACACCAATACTCTTGATGGTGAGTTAACGGGTAAAAAGCTTGATACATTTAACTTTTTAACCCGTAACCGTACTCATAAAGACGAAAATGGCAAGGCAATTCCGCTTTATACTCAAGCAGAAATTGATGGCGCTAAAGATGCGGTTAAAGGTAAAACTGAAATGAGTGCCTTGATTGCTTACTTGCAATCACTTGGCCATGCGTTGAAGTAGCCACACTTTGGAGTAATCATGGATTACGGAACACTTAGAGGGCTTGTTGCCCTCCTTATATTGGCGTTGTTTATTATCATTGTTGTATGGTCATATTCAAAAAAGCGTAAAGACTCATTTGATGATGTCGCAAACTCTATTTTTGACGATGATGAAGTAAATACTGTAAATAAAAAGCGCCCTACTGATAAAGATAACAAACAGGAGACGAATAATAATGTCTAGCTTCTGGAACATATGGATTTGGGTTCTTTCCCTGGGCACACTGATAGGTTGTTTTTTACTACTGCGTTGGTGCTCAAAGAACTTTGCAGGCGTTAAAGAAGGCGAATCAATGGGTCATTCGTTTGACGGCATTGAAGAGTTAAACAACCCCTTACCTAAATGGTGGAGTACGTTTTTCTTACTCACTATCGTTTGGGCATTTGGTTATATCGCACTTTATGGTTTAGGTAGTTGGACTGGTCTTTTAGGCTGGAAAAGCTCAAACCAAGGCATATTAAATCTCGCCGAATCAAGGGCTAAAACATTAGAGTATTTAAACAAAGACTCTGGCGTATTGGTACAATATGACCGAGAAGTTGCTGCTGCCGATGCTAAATATGGTCCGATTTTCGATGCTTACGCTGCGCGTAGCATTGAAGATTTAGCCACTGATGGCGAAGCGCTTAAAGTTGGTCAACGTTTGTTTATTCAAAATTGTTCTCAATGTCATGGCTCTGATGCGCACGGTACTACCGGCTTCCCTAACCTAGCTGATAAAGACTGGTTATATGGCGGCAGTCCTGAAACCATTAAAGAGACTATTATGAATGGTCGTAAAGCATCTGGCATGATGGCTTGGGAAGGCGCATTAGGCGGCGAACAAGGTGTTAAAGAAGTTGCTGCTTACGTTATCAGCCTAAGTGGTCGCTCTGTTGACCCTGATTTAGCGAAAGCAGGTAAAGGTAAATTTGCCTTATGTGCTGGTTGTCATGGCTCTGAAGGTCAAGGCAGCTTAGCCTTAGGTTTACCAATGGGCGCACCAAACTTAACCGATAACATCTGGTTGTATGGTGGTTCAAAACGTGCAATTGAAGAGTCAATTCGTTACGGTCGTGCTGGTGTTATGCCGCCATGGAAAGACATACTTGGTGAAGAGAAAGTTCACTTGATCAGTGCTTATGTTTATAGTCTTTCTCAAGATTAACTTATAGTACTGGGCTGTTTCTACCACGAGTACTGCGCGGTTGAAACCCCGCCTACAAAAGCCCTTGTTACACTTTGTAATCAAGGGTTTTTTTTCTGGCTAATACTGCACTGAAAACTAGCTGCTGGCTAAGAATAAAGTTATAATCTCATCACTTTTATTACCATACATCAAACCTACTATTATTTATTATGGCTTCATCTAACCTTATGAAAACATCTGAACCTGAGCAAATCTCTTATTGGTATCGTGAACCTTGGGCTTGGGTAGTATTCCTTTTACCTTTAAAGGCGATTGTCGTCGGTATACCTTATTATATAATTGCCAATACCAATCCAGATCCCCTCGTCATTGGCGATTACTACAAAAAGGGTAAATATATTAACTTAGAAGTCTCTAAGGTTAAATTGGCGCAAAAGTTAGGCATGAAGTTCGCCCTTAAAATGACTGGCAACGAGTTGATTATCAAACCAACGGGCATTGATAAAATATTCCCGGTACTCAATGTGAATTTTTTCCATCCAACTTTGGAAGGCAGAGATTTTTCATTAGCGTTAACCGCTGATGGTAACGGACATTTCAGACACCAATTCGATCACTCAGTTGCGGGTAAATGGAAGCTAACGATAAGCTCTTTTGAAGGCAAGTGGAAGATTCAAAATACCATTTACTTACCGCAAACTGATTTTATTGATATCTTGCCCGACCCAACTAGAGCTCAATAACGACCATGGATGCCTAAGCTTCTCAGGCAAATATCCCCTTTCCTCTCAACCCTATAAGCAGACGCTAAGCTAACGTCTGCTTTTATTAGCAAGTAAGCCATGACCAGTAATTGTTTTCATTGTAGTGAAGTTGTACCTGTCGGTATTAACCTCTTTGTAACCATCAATAATTCTAGCCAAGTTATGTGCTGTATTGGCTGTCAAGCGGTCGCGAAAACCATCGTTGATAATGGTTTAACACAATATTATACCGTAAGAACTGAGCCCGCTTATAAAGGACAAGCCCTAGTCCCCGAACAATTACAAAAAAACAAACTGCTTGATGAAGCGGTGTTACAAAGCGAATTTGTATTTAAAAGTGATAGTGAAGACGGTCACTGTATAGAGGCGATATTAACCATTGATGGCATAAGTTGCGCAGCTTGTGCTTGGCTTATCGAAATGCAATTAGAGAAGCTCGAAGGTTTAGTTAATATCAACGTAAATGCCACTAGCCAACGAGCAACAGTGAAGTGGCTAGATGATGCGATAAAGTTGAGTGATATTTTACTCGCTATCGAAAACATTGGTTATCAAGCGCTGCCCTTTAAAGCCAATGAAGCTGAATTAAGAAATAAAGAACAAAGCAAAGCTTTTATCAAACGCCTTGGTATTAGCGGTATCTTAATGATGCAAATTATGATGATAGCGGTTGGCCTTTATTTTGGCGCCTTTACTGATATGTCTGAGCACAATAAAGTATACCTGCGTTGGGTTAGCTTTATTCTGGCCACCCCTATTATTTGTTATGGTGCCTTGCCCTTCTATACCGGAGCGATAACAGCCCTTAAAGCAAAGCGTTTATCCATGGACGTTCCCGTGTCTATTGCCATATTATTAGCATTTACCGCGAGTGCATGGGCAACCATTACCCAGCAAGGAGAGGTCTATTTTGAATCAGTCTCCATGTTCACCTTTTTACTGCTTATTGGTAAGTTTCTAGAGTTTAGGGCACGATCTCGTGCTGCTCAGGTTTCAGCTAACTTATTAAAGTTGATGCCTATGACAGCAACTAAAGTAGTTTCGTGCAGTGACAACTCCGGTTCAAGCAAAGAAATACTCGTTGCGGCTAAACAACTCATCAAAGGTGATACCGTACTGATCAAACCCGGCGAAGTTGTACCTGCTGATGGTGTTATTATCAGCGGTAATAGCCAATTAAATGAAGCAATGCTTTCGGGTGAACAATTACCTATCAATAAAATAGTCAATGACAATGTCTTTGCTGGCACCATTAATGGTGATGGCAATCTTACTGTGCAGGTAAAAAAAGCCAGTAGTCAGTCGTTCTTAAGCCAATTGATTCGCTTAAGCGAGCAATCTCAAGCGCACAAACCTAAAATAGCGCAGTTATCAGATAAAATAGCTCAGTATTTTGTTGCGGTTATTCTCTTAACATCCATTGCCACGGCAATATATTGGCACCAACATATGCCAGAAGAAGCTTTTTGGATCACCCTTTCTGTTTTAGTCGCGACCTGCCCTTGTGCACTTTCATTAGCAACGCCAACGGGCTTAACCTGTGCAACCACCCGATTGAATAAGGCGGGTATCATGATCAAAGGTGGTCATGTTATGGAAACATTGCCACAAATCAGCTGTTTTGCTTTTGACAAAACGGGCACATTAACCACCGGTGAATTTGCCATTAACAAGGTAGAGCTTTTCAACAATGACTCCAATATCACCGGAACAAGCAATAGCGCCGAAAAATACAGCCAAGAACAGGTACTCGCCATTGCGGCGACATTAGAAGCGCACTCTGAACACCCGATTGCTAAACCATTTGCCGAGCACAGAGATCACAGCATTACTGCCGAGCACGTTAAAGTATTTTCGGGTCAAGGCATTACTGGCACAATAAACTCGATGAAATATGCTATCGGTAAGTACTCTTGGCTAGACAGTGACGCTGAGCTTGATAATGCTCAACAACAGTTACTTAAGGGTGCAAGCTGCCTGTTAATGGCCAATAAACAAATTATTGCAGCATTTTACCTGGAAGATAAAATTCGCGATGAGGCCTTTGCGACGATAGCTACTCTCAATAAAGAATACAAAACCTTATTGTTATCCGGTGATAGTCAACTAGCTTGTGAAACACTAACACAAATACTACCGGTGAATAACGCATTTGGCGGACTCAGTGCCCAAGACAAAATGCAGCGGATAAAAGAGCTGCAAGCGCAAGGTTATAAAGTAGCAATGACCGGCGACGGCGTTAACGACTCACCCGTGTTTGGCGCTGCGCATATATCTATCGCTATGGGTTGTGGTGCTGACATTACCAAAAGTGGCGCTGATGTTATTTTGCTTAATAATAAATTAAGCAGCATCAACACCTTAATAAAAGTGTCACATCGAACCCGCCGAATAATTTTACAAAATTACTTATGGGCTTTTGGTTATAATGCTATTGTATTACCATTAGCCGTGGCTGGTTATATAACACCTTACATGGCTGTTATTGGTATGTCGGCCAGCTCGATATTAGTTATTACAAACTCATTACGTTTACTTAAGCCGTAAGCAAATTAGCAAATCAAAGAGCCAACCAAAGAGGTGAATTATGAGCATCATTTATATTTTAATCCCTGTCGCCGTTTTGTTAACTTCTCTGGGCATTTACCTGTTCTTTTGGGCCGTGAGAACAGAGCAGTTTGACGACCTTGAAAAGCAAGGCATGAGTATTCTTTTTGATGATGAACAAAATCACTCTGCCGATAAATCAGAGCAAGTAACACCACCAAAGGCAGTTCAACAAACAGGCGAAACACAGAACACCGAGCAAGCGCCTAAAAACTAATGAGCTTAGATATATTTTCTGCATTTATTATCGGCTTACTAGGCTCTGGTCATTGCTTAGCTATGTGCGGAGGTATTACGACTATGCTCACTTCAGCCATCGATAAGCCTGCTAACCTACCAAAGAATAACAATAATTCACTCGGCGAAATACCGGTTAAAGATATCTCATCACCACAGCGCTGTGCACCACAAACATCACGTTTAAACTTGGTACTTTTTTACCATCTAGGTCGTATTGGTAGTTATTGCTTAATCGGAGCAATCGTCGGTTTTACCGGCTCTATCGCCGCTAGAAACATTGGTTTACCCCTTACAGGATTGCGTTTAGTTGCTGCTATTTTTCTTATTTTATTAGGCTTATATATAGGTCAATGGCTGTTATGGTTAAATAAAATAGAAGCGTTAGGGAAAGGCTTATGGGCATATTTATCACCTCTGGCTAAGCATGTCATCCCTGTAGATAATCGAAGAAAAGCCCTTGGTTTAGGCGGTTTATGGGGCTGGTTGCCCTGCGGCTTAGTGTATTCAACGCTCACTTGGGCACTTGCTAGCGGCAGTAGCTTAACGGGAGCCACTATTATGCTCTTTTTCGGACTGGGTACTTTACCGGCATTAATCACCTTATCACTGGGTATAAGCAGCATAAAAAAGCTACTCGTTAACCAAGTCTTTCGCAAAGCGATGGCTATCTCCCTTATTGGCTATGGCATATATACCTTTATAGTTGCATATCAGCAAACGTTCTAATAACATGTACTTGCCTTCCTATATGTAACACTATGTCTTAGAGTAATATCATGCAAAATAAAAGTTGTCCTACGAAGCAACATATCAATTGTCAGAACTGTAGTATCAGTGAGTTATGTTTACCTTTCTCTTTAAATGATAAAGAACTTGATTCTCTTGATGAAATCATTGACCGGAAACGCCCTATCCATAAGGGCGACAAAATATTCCATGACGGTCAAGACTTACAGGCATTATTCGCCATTCGCTCTGGTACCTTTAAAACCTTTACCGTTAATGAGCAAGGCGAAGAACAAATTACCGGCTTTCATTTAGCAGGAGATTTACTTGGTTTTGATGCTATTGCTGAAGACTCTCATCCTAGTTTCGCCCAAGCACTTGAAACGTCGATGGTTTGCGAAATCCCTTATAAAAATTTAGATGAACTCTCAAATACTATGCCGAAGCTCAAAAAGCAGATATTACGGCTAATGAGTAACGAAATTAAAAGCGATCAAGCAATGTTAACGCTACTTAATAGGAAGAATGCCGAACAGCGTGTGGCGACTTTCATTGTCAGCTTAAGTGAGCGTTACCATGCCCGTGGTTTATCATCGAGCGAATTTCGCTTAACCATGACGCGAAGTGAAATTGGTAATTATATTGGCTTAACCGTTGAAACTATTAGTCGATTATTAAATCGCTTCCACAAGAGTGGCTTAATTAAAGTTGAGGGTAAATTAATTGCTATCTTAGATATCGATAAACTCTGTGATACGGCCGCACTATAGCCCAATTCGTTATTGCATGATTAAAAAAAAACATCAAGTCATAACGAAATAATCTTGATTTAAAACAAGCTTTAATTTATCAACTTTGCTATAAATAATGTATCGTTATTTTTAGTTTGCTAGAGGTTGCCATGGACATGTATCAAAATATCCTCGTTGTGATTGACCCCACCACAGAAGATCAAAAAGCACTTAAACGAGCCATTGAGCTCGCCGAAAAAATTAATACGGCTCGACCTGAGCAACAAGTAAATATCACCGCCTTTTTTAGTGTTTTTGATTTCTCTTATGAAATGACCACTTTTTTATCGAGTGGCGAGCGTGGCAGCATGCGCAAAATGGTCATCAATGAAAATGAATCATGGTTAGATGATATTATTTCAGCGACTAACAGCCAGGTAAATATTCACAGTAAAGTGGTTTGGCATAACCGTCCTTTTGAAGCCATTATTAGACAAGTTATAGAAAAAAATCATGATTTAGTCATCAAAGGCACTCATCAGCATGATAAATTTAAATCGGTAATATTTACCCCTACTGATTGGCATATTTTGAGAAAATGTCCTTGTCCGGTATTGCTCGTTAAAGATCATGAATGGCCTGAGCAAGGTAATATCCTTGCTGCACTGCATGTTGGTAGTGATGAGGAGGAGCATTTATCCTTGAACAACACCATTACTAAGCAGGCAAAGAATATCGCGCAATTAATCACCGCAAACCTACACTTAGTGAATTCCTACCCAGGAACACCAGTAAATATTGCCATAGAAATCCCAGAGTTTGACGCCAGCGAATACAATAATGCTATGCAAGCTCATCACAAAGAAGCGATGAACAAGCATGCCACTAATTTTGGCATTGAATTAAGTCATACTTTTGTTGAGGAAGGCTTACCGGAAACGGTGATTGAACAAACCGCATTGAAAATTGATGCTGAATTGGTGATTTTAGGCACCGTTGGTCGAACGGGTATTTCAGCGGCCCTTATTGGCAATACTGCAGAACATGTTATTGACCAATTGAACTGTGATGTTTTAGCCTTAAAACCTGATGGATTTATATCACCACTGGCTGAAGGGCTATTAGCCCAAGAATAGTTCGCTAATAGTCTGGCTTAAAATAAAAAGCAAAACTCGCCGTTTTGCTTTTTGTCGCCACCTTTTAGCGACCACCTTTTAACGACACCTTCTAGTAACTTCATCAGTTTACCTTTTATCCGTCACAGTCAATAAGCTTAGTTTGCTGCAAACGACTCAAATTAAGGTGAAACAAATTACCGGCTTGAGACATCGAAATAGGCTCAAAACGTACTTTATCGCCTTGGCGTAATTGCGCAAGCTTGGCACAATCTTGAGAAATAACCGCGCCAATTTTAGAGTAACCACCGATAGTTTGCCTATCATTTAATAATACAATAGGCTGGCCATCCGCAGGCAATTGCACCGCGCCATAACAAATACCTTCCGATAAAATCCCCCCTAGATCGGACTGTATCGCGGGTCCTTGTAATCGGTAGCCCATTCGATCCCAATGTTTACTCACCCGGTATTCACTTGAAAAAAACAACTTTTTAACTATCGCTGAAAAATGTTGTTGCTGATAACTTAGCACGGTATGTAATACTACTTCATTCGAATATTGCGGCTGTTGATGCGTAGCTAGCATGCGCAGCTCTTGCTTCAGCGCTGACTTTAATATGGCTATGCAGGGTAATACATCATTAAGCACGAGTTTATCACCCGTTAACCCGCCTATAGATTCTCGACAGACTGTCGCTGTACTACCAAAGCTTGGCTTAATGGCAAAGCCACCGACCACAGCTAAATAACATCTAACACCAACGGGGGCAAACCCTAAACTAATAGTATCGCCGGCTTTAAGCAGATAACTGCGCCAAAGCGATTTTGCTTTACCGTTAATGGTCAGCGGCATTGGGGCGCCTGTCACCGCAACAACGCAATCAAGTTGGGCCGTTAACTGTAAACCACCTAGACAAATTTCAATGGCTGTAGCATTTAAGTCATTGCCACATAACTTATTCGCCCAATAAAAAGCTAACGAGTCAGCCGGACCGCCATTGGTCAGCCCTAAGTTAAAAGCACCAAAACGGCCTGCATCTTGAATAAGACTTAAAACACCAGCACTGTTAACGACAAGGCCTAGGGTAGTAGCACTGTTATTGGCGACTAATTTTTCCATATAACCATCGTATTTACCTGTTTACTTACCATTTTAAATTTTTCCTCTTAGCCTTACAGACAAGGTAAAACACCGCCCAACGTTAAGAATTCAGACTTTTCAATGGCAACAAAAGTCACCCTATCTCCTACTGAAAGCCGCATAACCGGGTCTGTTTGGGCGTTAAACATATCAACTGGACACAAACCAATGATATTCCAACCGCCTGGAGATTCAGCGGGGTAAACCGCAGTTTGTCTATCGGCAATAGCAACAGCGCCCTTAGGTACTTTTAATCTTGGGCTGGTAAGCCTTGGCATGGCAATTCGCTGATCAACTTCCCCTAAATAGGCAAAGCCTGGGGCAAAGCCAATCGCATACACGCGATACTCCGGCTTTTGATGCAAAGCAATTACTTGCTCGACACTGATTTTTGCCTGCTTGGCTATACGTGTCAAATCAATGCCTGAGGCAAGAGAATAATAAACCGGCAGTTCAATTAACTTCCCTGGTTTGTTACCCCCGCTACCACATGTTTTTAATAAATATTTTAGTCGGTTACTTAAATGCTGATGGTCGATTTCAAGTAAATTAAACACCACTAAAATAGACGCATAGGAGGGAATAAGGTCGATGACTTCCACTGACAGGTGAGTACGTATGAGTTGAACGGCTTGGTGAACGTTGCTATTAATCTCCGCGCTGATCACTGATTCTAAGGTAATACTTGCTTGGGTTTTATCAGAGAAATAAAGCATTAAAGCATTTTCACCGGCAATTTCAAGGCGAATACTCTCATTTATAATCGTTGACATTAGCTCAGTAAATCTTTGATTTCACCAATCGCCTGTACGCTGGCAATATTATCACCGTGCACGCATAAACTATCTACCTCAAGCTTAAGTATCTTACCTGAAATCGTGGTGACAGTGCCATGCTCAACTAATTGTTTAACTTGCGCCAACATAGCCTCTTTAGTCAGTACTGCGCCGGCTTGGCTACGCGCTAATAACTGACCATCATCACCATAGCAGCGATCAGCAAAGGCTTCTGCGTAGAGGGAAACAGCCATTTTTTTAGCTTGTTCTTTAAAGCCAACCAAGTCAGCTGTTGCTTGTATCATCAGGGTGAGCTTTTGGGGATATTGAGCAAGTGCGGTTAAAATAGCGCTATAAACTTCTGGTTTTGACATCATATCGTTATACAGAGCACCGTGCGGTTTAACATAACCTACCGAAACGCCTTGAACACTTGCCATGCCTATTAGCGCTGACACTTGATAGTGGATAAGCGCGATAATCTCTGCTGCAGAGCAAGTCATTGAACGACGTCCAAAACCCACTAGATCAGGATAACTTGGATGAGCACCAACCGCTACTTGATGTTGCTTAGCAAGTGCGAGTGTTTTTTGCATCACTAGCGGATCACCGCCATGAAAGCCACAAGCAATACTTGCTTGATCAATATGAGGCATAACTTCACTATCACATCCCATGTTCCAAGCGCCGAAACTTTCCCCTAAATCGCAGTTTAATTTCATTTTTATTCTCGCCTAACAGAGTCTTTCGACTCATGGATTAATCAATCAAAACGATGGTTATACCCGTTACTATGGTCGATTATATACCCAAAGTTAGTTGTTAAAACAGTAACTTATTTGGGCTATTAATTAAAGAATAAAAAAGCCGATAAGTATTTCTACTTATCGGCTAAATATATATACCTGTCAAAACACTATAGGGTTAAACTTTTACCCCTAACTCACGAAGGCGTTCGAGTAAGTAACTGGCTTGGGTATGTTTTTCAGATAACACTACTTCACTACGAGGATGTAAAAACAACGGCAGCGATATACGAGATTTATCACTGCCCTTACCTGTTGGGTTGATAACTCGATGACTAGTCGAAGGGAAGTAACCACCTGACGCTTCTTGTAACATGTCACCGATATTAATAATAAGGTTACCAAAATCAGACGGTACATCCATCCATTCGCCATCTTGACCTTGCACTTGTAAACCGGGCTCATTGGCTGCGGGCAAAATAGTCAATAAGTTAATATCTTCATGGGCTGCAGCTCTCACGGCGCCGGCTTCTTCATCACCGGTCAGCGGCGGGTAATGTAAAATGCGCAATAAGGTATTTGGCGTGTCTTTAATCATATTAGATAGTGCTTCAGAATACTTCTCGGCAACGTCACTCGGACTGTGGGCTTCTACCCAGTCAAGTAACTCAGCGGCAAGTTGTGATGTTAAGCGATAATACTCAAGAATTTCAGCTTCCAGTTGTGCCGGTATACGCCCCCAAGGATAAACATGATAATACTCTTTAATATCTTTCTTACTATGACCTTTCGCCGTTTCAGATATCTCAGCAGAGAAATAGCCATCTTGTTTCTCGAC
The DNA here is from genome assembly GCF_000378625.1 of Colwellia piezophila ATCC BAA-637. Taxonomy (GTDB): domain Bacteria; phylum Pseudomonadota; class Gammaproteobacteria; order Enterobacterales; family Alteromonadaceae; genus Colwellia; species Colwellia piezophila. The sequence continues at coordinate 238,398 of NZ_KB905164.1, forward strand.
ATCAAAAGCAAAATTATGCTTGTCTTCGTTTAAGAAAAACTCCTGCCAATTCTTATAAATTGACTCCACTAAGCTTTGTTGGATTGGATGATTAATCAGTACACCGAAACCTGTTTCACGTAGACTGTTAACAAACTTTTCTGCCGCATCTTCTGCAGTGTAATCGACAACTTGTACTTGCATAATTTATTTCTCTTTAATTTTTCTTTAACGACAATGAGTAGATTTTACTCTTTTATCGATTTTGTTCAACAATTCAAATTAATAACCTGACCAAACGGTCTACTTTTATGGTGTTTCACTTTAAAAGTATCAAATTTAACTAAAACCAAGGTAGAACTAACTTGCATAATGGCATGTCATTCGTTAATTTAGCTTTCTTTAGTATAGATAAAATGACTCGTTATGATTTCCAGCATCAATTCATGGCAAAAGCCTTGCCAGCAAGTAGTATTTTTATTGCTTAGCGCCTTTAGCTCAACTCTCTGGGCGCAAACCGTTGTTGTCTTAGCTGATACCCCTTACAGTGATAACGAGAAAAAGATGTTGCAGGGACCTAATGGCAGCTTATATCGCTTAATCAATGCCGTGAATCCTAGCGCCGTGATGCACCTTGGTGATTTTAAAAGTGGCGGTAAGTCATGTACTAACGACTTATTGAATGAGCACAAAAAATTACTAGCGCAAATCTATCCGGGTAAAATGATCTACACCCCTGGAGACAACGATTGGACTGATTGTGATAGAAGCTCGCTAAGTTCTAGCTTTGATGAATTAGAGCGACTCGAGTTTTTAATTAAATTAATGTACCAAACACCACCGCTATTAAGCAAAGACCTAGCCTCAATCAGATCACAGCAAGCCCAAGTAGAAAATAAGTTATGGATTAATGAACGATTAGCTATCAGTACGCTACACATCGTTGGCACCAGTAATGGTCGGGTAAACATTGATAAATCTAATACCGACGATGCCATCAAGGCGGCTGATAATAGAGATAAACTAAATATTGCTTGGTTAAAAAATATTGAAGAAAATGTCCAACATTTTGATGCCCTAATTATCGGCTTTCAAGCGGATATTTATCAGCAACGCGTATTACAAAGTAGCGCTTGTGGTGACTTATCCCTAAAAACATGTGATGCCTTTGCTACTTATCGACAAGCATTTCAAGACTTAGCTAAACGCATTAATAAGCCTGTACTGGTTAGCCATGGCGATACCGGGGATTTCTGTTTTGAGCAACTAGACAAAAATCTATGGCATTTAAATGCTGCCGGTGATTTTCGTTACCTTGATGCAACTAAAGTCACCTTCAATAAAGACTCAGCTGAAAAACCATTTATTATTAACGGTCTGATCTACCCTAACTTACCTCACATTGGTTGTAATAATTAATCCTGATTTCAATGCTATTTAGATGTTGTTAACATGAAACTAGTGTAATGTGGCAAATCAACACAGTTCCTGACCGAATGGTTAAGAATAAACAGAGCATTATCACTCACTCTGTTACCGCCAGTTTATGTTCAAGCTAAGTAATAAAATAAAAAAATCCAGTTAAAAAGAGATATGTTAATGAAAACCTTCATGAAAAATTCAATGTTTACCCTAACAGTATTGCTATTTAGCAGCTTTATGGCTCAAGCCAATGAGCTAAAACTTGCCTCATGGAACATCGCCTGGTTAGGCTCTCATGAATATAACCAGCGCAGCGAGGCTGATTATCAACAACTAGCCTTGTACGCCAAGCAATTAAATGCTGATGTTATCGCTTTGCAAGAAGTTGAAAGTGAATATTGGGCACGTAAAGTTTTTGGTGATGACTATGATTATTACTTTTCAACCAAAGACTGGGTACAACGTGTTGGTGTTGCGGTTAAAAAATCTCAAGGTTTTACTGTAAAGGCCAAAGAATATAAAGCCTTAGATATTGGCAGAGTACGCCATGGTATGGATATCACCTTAACAAGAAACAATAAAACCTTACACTTGTTAGCCGTACATTTAAAATCGGGCTGCTTTACTGACCCCTTAGATAATAACAGTATTGCTGCCATGCCAAGTTCAACCGATAAAGAAGTAAGGCGTAAAGAAGCGTGTGACAAGCTCAATAAACAAATAAAACCGTTAGAGCAATGGATTGATTTACATGCTGAACAAGGGGCTGCCTATATCGTATTAGGTGATTTTAACCGCCGTTTCAGCCAAGATATTGCCTTAAAATATTCTGAGAGTAAGGGCTTATGGCAAGCATTAGATGATGAAGGCCAAGCTGCGCTTTGGACACCAACCACGACTATAAACTCAGACTGTTGGGGTGGTTATTACAAAGACTATATAGATCATATCCTTATGAGCCCAAAAGCGAAGCAGTCATATATTGAATCGTCATTCGAACAACTGGTTTTCAAACCTAAGTACACTAAAAAGCTATCTCAAAACTTAAGTGACCACTGCCCTATTTCAGTAAAGCTTAAGCTCTAAGTGCTTAGCTTATAAAGATAAGCACTAAGTTTTATCTTGCTCCAATGGAGTCTATAATAAAAAAGCATTACAAGTTGGTAATATTTATCACTAATACTTATCAGTAAGGTGAATAATTTGGCTAACTACGTTTCATTACTAGGATCTTTTCATCATGTTTAATAAGCAACTTCCCCTCGTGGATTTACATCGTCATTTAGATGGTAATATTCGCCCAGAAACCATTTGGCAACTCGCACAAAAAAACAATATAAAATTACCGACTGATAACTTTGCATCGTTTATCCCGCACGTACAAATTACCGACAGTGAAGCCGACCTGCTTGCCTTTTTGAAAAAGCTTGATTGGGGCGTTGGTGTGTTAACCTCTCTTGATGATGTGGTTCGCATTGGTTTTGAGAATGTCGAAGATGCTTACAACGCTAATATTGATTATGCAGAATTAAGATTTTCTCCTTATTACATTGCCATGACGCACAACCTGCCGATAGAGGGAGTGGTTGAAGCGATCATTGAAGGGGTTAACCAGGGCAGAGATAAATTCCCTACTAAAATAAATTTAATAGGCATTTTAAGCCGTACCTTTGGTATCGAGCACTGTCAAAATGAACTTAATGCCCTACTTACCTATAAAGACAGCTTAGTTGCAGTAGATTTAGCCGGAGATGAGTACAACTTCCCCGGCAGCCTTTTTGAAAACCACTTCAAGCAAGTAAGAGATGCCGGCTTGAATGTTAGTGTACATGCGGGTGAAGCAGCCGGTCCTGAAAGTGTATGGCATGCCATTAAAAAATTAGGCGCGACACGTATTGGCCATGGCGTTGCTTGTGCTAACGATCAAAAGTTAATGGATTATATGCGCGATCATCAAATTAGCCTTGAGTCTTGTCTTACTTCAAATTATCAAACCGGTACAATCAAAGACTTAGCGACACACCCAGTGAAAACCTTTTTAGAAAATGAGCTGATGGTTTGCTTAAATACAGATGATCCTGCGGTCGAAAATATTGAACTTGCCGGTGAATTTGACCTAGCCCGTACAGTACTTGGGCTTAATAGCGAACAAATAAGTAAACTGCAACGCAATGCAGTACAAATGAGCTTCTTGTCTGTTGCAGAAAAGAAAACGTTGCTTAATATTAAGCAAAACTCACTAAAGTAGTACTGAAGTCAGAGTAAAATCAGACTAAAATAATATTGTCTACTTGAACGATTGTTAACTTAGCATTATTAATCGGCACCTTGTTTATTGATAAATAAGCACTTTAGCTAGTGTTCAATCAGTAAAAAAGTACTTAACAAAGTATTTAAAAAGTAAATCAATATCAACTTTATCAGTAAAAAATCCTTGATAGCAGCATGAATGATTCTGTTCTGGCTAGAAACTTACTGAGTTATACCAATTTCATTTAGTTTATGAGCAGGTTGTACGAAGGGAAAATAAATCAAGGCAAGGCGTTCGATTGAGCAATAGCTGGCTATTGAGATTGAGAGCAACGCCGCTTTGATAAATTTTAACCAGTACAAGTGAACAAGAACTTATTGGAATGGGTATTAAACTTAAACATTAAAAGGATAACTCTTATGCCAACCCCTCATATTGAAGCTCAACCAGGCGATTTCGCAGAAACAGTATTAATGCCTGGCGACCCACTTAGAGCCAAGTTTATTGCCGATAATTTTCTCGATAATGCCAAGTGTGTCACTCAAGTACGTAACATGTTTGGTTACACCGGTACTTATAAAGGTAAACGCATCTCTGTTATGGGCTCAGGCATGGGTATACCAAGCATATCTATTTATGCGACAGAACTTTATAAAGAATATGGCGTTGAAAAAATCATCCGCATTGGCTCTTGTGGGGCCATTCGTGATGACATCAAAATTCGTGACATTGTTATTGGTATGGCCGCTAGCACAGACTCAAACGTCAATAGGCAAAGAATCAATAATATAGATTTTGCTGCTTGTGCTGATTTTTCGCTATTAAAAAGTGTCGTAGATACCGCAGAGAGGTTGGGTAAAGCTGTACATGTAGGCAATATCTTTACTGCTGACTTATTTTATACTCCGCAACCAGAAATATTTGCCACCCTAGAAAAATACGGTGTTTTAGCGGTAGAAATGGAAGCCGCTGGTCTTTATGGTGTTGCTGCTGAATATGGTAAAAAAGCCCTGACGGTATTAACGGTAAGTGATCATATTAAAACCGGCGAGCAAACGACCGCAGAAGAGCGACAAACAACGTTCAAAGATATGATGGAGATAACGTTAGAAAGCATACTTTAAAGGCTTTTTAACGGCTTATATTGCAATAGAAAGCAAAAGAAAAGGGTTAGCATATTGCTAACCCTTTTTATTGTTCATCTATCAATTTTATTGATAACGACTTGTTTTAAAAGAAAGACACTTTAAACGCTGCGCCAATAAACCGCTCTTCGTTAACCATGCCAGAGTTGTTATTAAAATCAACACCGCCAATAATTACTTGCTCATCGGTCAGATTACGAACAAAAGCTGAAACTTCATATTCATTATCTCCCGATATCCAGTTATAACCAGTACGAGCGCCTATCTCTACTAGGGCGTCACCTTTAAATTCTTTTGCTCTATATAAAAAGAAGTCAACTTCACCACGGTAAGTTAAATCAGTATGAGCAAAGAACTCACCATCACCAATTTCTTTTACATAACTTAAGGTTAAGTTAGATATCCACTCTGGCGCGTTAGGTAAACTATTACCATCAATATACGCCATGGTAATCGGGCCAAAACCGCCTGGAACTTGGAAGGTAGGATCGGTTACTGTACATGTACCAGAGCCACAAGCTGCAACAGCAAGACCTTTATCATCAATTTCAGTTTTGTTGTAACTGAGATTAAAAGTAGCAATAATGTTATCAGTTAAAATCCACTCAGAATCAAGCTCGATACCATAACCCGTAGTGCCGTCTGCATTTAATAGTGTATTTGAATTTGAAGTACCACCCACTGCAGTTAGCTGCTGATTATCCATATCAAAATAATAAACTGAGACATTAATTCGACCTTGCCCGTCTAAAACATCAGATTTTATACCGGTTTCATACGAGGTAATCGTTTCTGAATCGGCAACACTGACATTTTGATCGTAAAGCACGCGACCTTGAATACTCGGTGCTCTAAAACTATTTGCTACTCGGGCATACCAATTAACGTCTGGGTTAATTTTATAAGTACCACTAATATCCCAACTGACGTGACTATCACTTGGGTTTACCGACTTAGAATAATTACCACCATCAGCACCAGGAATGAATGGATGGTCTAATAGTTCAGCCGTAAAGTCTTTTTCATCGTCAGAGTAGCGAAGACCTACCGTTAATGAGAAGTCATCGGTAAAATCATAATCAACAGAGCCAAAAACAGCCCATGCGGTTGTTTCTTGGTATTGCGTTGACTCACCGTTCTGCGCACCATGTTCAGGGTCCGATGGTGTTGAGTTAGCATCACGAGTATAAAAATCAAAAGTATTAATCGTTAAGTCTTCGTAAAAGTAGAAAAGACCCACTTGATAGTTTAACTGACCAACAAAATTTGAAGCTAATCTCAGCTCTTGAGTGTATTGGTGATGATCAGGGATTTCATCCGCTGTTTGGGCACCCCACCATACGGCATTAGCATCACCGGCAGGAGGAAAACCATTATAACCGCCATCAACATCGGCTCTAGAGTATATTTCAGCACTTTCCCAAGCCGTTATCGAGGTAAGCGTGTAATCTTCAACTTCCCATTCAAGTTTTAAACTACTACCTTGGGTACTAACTTGTTGAGTAGCAAACTGACCCGCATCTTGATAAACGACATCTGCTTTAAAATCAGGGCGAATATTATTAGTGCCTGGCGTAGCAATATTTGGATTAAAAACTATTGGTGAGCCATCGAGATCTCTAAAGTGATAATTAAATAAGGCACTAAAAGAATTGCCTTCATATAAAAATTGAATACGGGCTGCATTATCCTCATAACCACCTAACTGATTAGTTTGTTCAAAACCAACCGCTTTATTATCAATATAGTCATCCTTTGATTGATGTAGGCCTGAAATACGAACCGATAAATTATCAGTCAAACCACCACCAACCGCTGCAGATGTATTGATAGCACCACGTGTACCGTAAGAAATTGCCGCAAAACCATCAAAAGACTGAGATGGTTTCATTGAGTCAAATTTCACTAAACCCGCCGGTGTATTACGACCAAACAAGGTGCCCTGAGGGCCTCGAAGTACTTCGACACGTTCAACATCAAAAACAGGGAAGCCCTTTAGAATTGGGTTTTCTTGTACAACATCATCAACAATATAAGAAACAGGTTGCGAGGCATTTAAATCAAAATCGGTATTGCCTAAGCCACGGATATAAAAGCGAGGAAAACTTCGACCATATGAAGATTCAACAGCAAGACTTGGGATACGACCGCTCATAAAACGAATATCCATACCCGCAGAACTATAAGCATCAAGGTTCTCGCCTTGTAAAGAAGATACGGCAACCGGTACTTCCTGAACATTTTCTACACGTTTACGTGCAGTAACTTCAATTACTTCAAGTTTATTTTTACCCGCTTCTTCAGCTTGCGCCATTGAAGTCATTCCGCCACCAGTGGCGAGGATTCCTGCGCTAATGCATAGCGATAGCGATTTCTTTTTAAAAGTGTGCATAGTTGTTATTCCCCAGATATTAATCAAATTAGTTCTAACTCGCTCTAAATGGCGATTGATGAACTATTCCAGTGTAGTTTAAATTTTTAAACCTTCCTTGTTAATTAATAATTTCCTTTATAAATTAATGATTTAAATTTAAAATTTAAAATTTAAATCTGATAAAAAGCTAGTACCGTAATCCATTGCCTCAACCTTAAATAGTTCAGCGATGGTTTGCCCTAAATCAGCAAAGGTTTTACGGTTACCTATATTAACAGATCCGATCTGCTGATGGTAAGCTAAAATAGGAACATATTCTCGGGTATGTTCAGTTCCTGGCCAAGTTGGATCACAGCCATGATCGGCCGTTATGAAAAGTACATCATCTTCTGACAGTGCTTCAAGCAGCTCTGGCATACGTAAATCTAGCGCCTCAAGCTCTCGTGCATAACCGACCGCATCACGCCTGTGACCAAAATCTTGGTCGAAATTAACCAAGTTAGTAAAAATAAGAGAATTGTCTTGAGCGCTCTTGATATGGCTAAGTGTGGCATCAAAAAGCGCATCTAAGCCCGTTGCTTTGGTTTTTTCATCAATGCCTTGATGGGCAAAAATATCGGCAATTTTACCAACACTGATAACATGAGTACCTGCTGTCGATATTTTATCAAGCACGGTCGGTGCTGGTGGTAATACTGAATAATCTCTGCGGTTGCCGGTTCTGGCAAAATTATCTGCACTATCACCGACAAAAGGTCTGGCTATAACGCGACCAATATTTAAATCACCGAGTAATTCACGTACCGTTTCACAATACTGATAAAGGTTATCTAGACCAAAGTGCTCTTCATGGGCAGCAATTTGAAAAACACTATCTGCAGAGGTATAACAAATAGGTAAGCCCGTTTTAATATGCTCTTGCCCTAAACGCTTAAGAATTTCTGTGCCCGAGGCATGACAATTACCTAACATGCCGGCAAAACCCGTTGCTTGATTAATACTGTCGGTTAATGAAGTTGGAAAGCTATTTTCTTTATCGGTAAAATAGCCCCAATCAAAAAGTACGGGCACACCCGCCATTTCCCAGTGACCACTGGGGGTATCTTTACCGGTACTAATTTCTTGTGCAAAGCCATAAGCGCCTTTACTTGGCTCTTGCCCTTGATAAGGAAAATCTTGACCTGACGCCTCTTGACAAGCTTTTATTAATCCCATTGCAGATAAATTTGGCAAGGCAATTTTTTTACCTGTTTCTTCAAAATAGGCACGAGATAAATTGGCAAAGGTATTTGCCCCAACATCGCCAAAATCTACTGCATCAGGGGAGTAACCAATACCAAAACTATCAATAACTAAAATGATTGCACGAGCCATAACCTTTCCTTTTTAAATATTTAAATTACAAATGATAACAAAAACTGAAGAAATCTGATAAAAAATATGACCAACTGGTCAAGTTGTGTTAATTTATCACTTTTCTAAATAAGGGTAAATAAAGCATTTTCTTCTCGCTAATTATTCGCCCACAAGTATAATTTATTAACTTTACGATACTACAACTTAATAATAGCTAATACCTGCTAGTTATAGGCATTAGCTCAAGATAGAATAGTCGTATTTATTATTAATATATACTTTGACAATAGGCTTAACATTGAAACCAACTATTATCGCTATCGCTGGCCCATCCGCGTCAGGTAAAACGCTTTTTGCCCAAACAATTCATGATGAACTTGTCACAGAGCTTGGTGAAAATGGCATTTCAATTATTTATGAAGATGCTTATTACCGTGATCAATCTCATTTATCGATGACCGAACGAGAGCAAACCAATTATGATCACCCCAATGCCTTTGAACATGAGTTGTTGTCACAGCACTTAAAAGAGCTCACTGAAAATAAAACCATCCATAGCCCGGTTTACTGTTACAAAACCCATACCCGTATCGATGAGACAAAAACCTTCTCCCCGACAAAAATCATTCTCGTTGAAGGTATATTACTGCTGTCTAATAGTGAACTAAGAGAGCGTTTTGATATTAAAGTCTACATGGATACGCCGTTAGATATTTGCTTGATCAGAAGAATACAACGAGATTTAGTTGAAAGAAGTCGCAGCATTGAGTCGGTTACTAACCAATATTTAGCAACGGTTAGACCTATGTATCACCAGTTTATTGAGCCTTCAAAAGCCTGGGCTGATATTGTTATCACCCGAGGTGGTAAAAACAGAATGGCCATTGAAGTACTCAAAGCAAAAATTCGTCAACTTTCACAATTATCCCCACAATAACCATCGTAATATAATAATAAAAAGAGGTATTCATGGAATTAGGTGCACTAAGAGGTGTTATAGGCATAGTCGTATTGCTAGGAATTGCTTACGCCTTATCAAGTGGAAAAAAATCCATTAACTTACGTACCGTAGGCTTAGCGTTTACCCTGCAAATACTGCTTGGTGCATTTGTACTGTATGTGCCTTTTGGTAAAGATTTTTTACTGTCAATGACCAACGGTGTACAAAGCGTTATAGACAGTGCCAAAGTAGGTATTAATTTTCTTTTTGGTGGTTTAGGCACCGATGCTATGTATGAAAATGGGGTAGGTTTTGTCTTCGCAATCCGAGTATTACCGAATATAATTTTCTTTTCATCGTTAATAGCCGTGCTGTATTACCTTGGCGTAATGCAATGGGTTATTAAGATCATTGGTGGTGGCTTACAAAAACTGTTACAAACCAGTAAACCAGAAGCACTATCAGCAACGGCTAATATTTTTGTTGGTCAAACCGAAGCCCCTCTTATAATACGGCCTTATATCGCCAAGATGACGAAATCAGAACTATTTGCCATCATGGTGGGTGGTTTAGCCTCTGTTGCCGGCTCTATTCTTGCAGGTTATGCCGGGCTTGGTATCGAATTGAAGTACCTTATCGCCGCTTCTTTTATGGCGGCTCCTGGTGGTCTCTTAATGGCCAAAATCATTTGCCCTGAAACTGAACATGACAAAATAGTGAAAGAGCCTATCGGTTATGATGATGATAACGAAAAACCGACCAATGTTATTGACGCTGCTGCCTCTGGCGCGGCATCAGGCCTTAAACTTGCCGTTAACGTCGGCGCAATGTTACTTGCGTTCATTGCCCTAATAGCATTGTTAAATACTATTGTTGGTGGCTTCTTTGGTTTGTTTGGTTATGAAGATATCACCATTGAATTTTTCTTAGGCTACATCTTTGCCCCTTTCGCTTATATTATCGGCGTTCCGGCTAATGAAATGTTGCAAGCCGGTAGTTTTATCGGCCAGAAAATCGTCGTTAATGAATTCTTTGCTTATGTTAACTTCATGGAAATCAAAGATACCTTAAGCCCGGCAACGCAAGCAATTGTTACCTTTGCTTTATGTGGCTTTGCCAATTTATCATCCATTGCTATTTTATTAGGTGGTATTGGCTCTATGGCCCCGGGTCGCCGCCATGATATTGCCCAACTAGGTGTACGAGCAATGCTTGCCGCCACGTTAGCAAACTTAATGAGTGCGGCAATTGCCGGTATCTTTATTTCTTTATAGAAATAAGAATCAACAAGCACAATTAACAGGAATATAAATCATGCCTGACATTAAAAAAGTTGCCCTACGTGCGCTGTCACTAATGGACTTAACTAGCCTTACCAACACGGAAACTGAGCAGGAAATTATTGCTTTGTGCCAACAAGCAAAATCCCCTGCGGGTGAAACGGCGGCTATTTGTATTTTTCCACGCTTTATACCCATCGCTAAAAAGGCCCTTAAAGCGCAGCAAACACCCCAGGTAAAAATAGCTACGGTGACTAACTTCCCGCACGGTAATGATGATATAGACATTGCGCTCGCAGAAACTAAAGCGGCGGTAGCGTATGGCGCAGATGAGGTGGATTTAGTCTTCCCTTACCGCGCATTAATGCAAGGTAACGAAACCATTGGCTTTGATATGGTTAAAGTGTGTAAGCAGGCCTGCGAAAATTCAGCAAAGCTGAAAGTCATTATAGAAACGGGTGAACTTAAGTCCGCAGCATTAATACAAAAAGCCAGTGAAATAGCCATTAGCGCCGGCGCTGACTTTATTAAGACATCAACAGGTAAAGTAGCGGTAAATGCGACGCCAACAGCCGCAAAAATAATGTTGGAAGTAATCAAGCAAAAGAACACTGCGGTTGGTTTTAAACCTGCAGGTGGCGTTAGAAACGCCGAAGATGCCGCGGTATATCTTGATTTAGCCGATAGTATTTTGGGTAGTGAATGGGCAGATGAAAATCACTTTCGCTTTGGTGCTAGCAGCTTACTTACCAGCTTATTAAAAACCCTAGGTCATCAAAGTAACACTGATAGTTCAAGTAGCTATTAACTCACTATTAATATAGCGACTAGTAATTGAAAGTCGCTGATAGATCAGTGAAGCTATAGCAATACATTCAATAATAAAACTTTTATAAAGAAATCAGATAAATGGCGCAACTTTATTTTTATTATTCATCGATGAATGCAGGGAAATCTACCCACCTGTTACAGTCTTCTTATAACTACCAAGAACGTGGTTTAGCCACGGCTATCTATACCGCAAAAATTGATGATAGATTTGCCAAAGGCAAAGTAACATCACGACTTGGCATTGATGCAGACGCTTTTTTATTTGATGATGAAATCAACCTATTCAAAGATGTCGAGCATAAAAATCAAGTTGAAAAGCTTGATTGCGTACTCATAGATGAAGCGCAATTTTTGTCTACCGAGCAAGTTAAACAGCTAACCGATATTGTCGACTTACTGCATATTCCTGTCTTGGCTTATGGCATACGCACTGACTTTTTAGGAGAGACCTTCTCTGGTAGTGCAGCTCTACTCGCTTGGGCTGACAAATTAGTTGAATTAAAAACTATCTGTCACTGTGGTCGAAAAGCTAACTTTGTTATCAGACATGACGAAAACGGTAAAGCTGTGCAAGCAGGTAAGCAAGTAGAAGTAGGCGGTAATGAGCGCTATGAGCCCCTGTGTCGTGCCCACTTTAAGCAACTTGTCTGGCAATAGGGCAAAGTAGTTACTCCTGTAATTTATTATTGCTAGTAATTCAAGCTCTGAGTACATTAAAATATTATATATTGCTCGCTCTTTAAGTCTGATTCTCGCTAAAAGAACACATTGATGTGTGATTTTAATTGTTAACTTTTTCTTGCAAGAACTACACTATTGCTAATGTCAGCTATCGGCAAAGATAGCTGACATTAGCATATATACTCTATGGCGCTAACGCCCCCATTGCGAGTTAAAAACTATAAATTTTAGGCTATAATTACTTAGCCACTACACTTGTTGTCGATTTGCTCCAGTAGTTTCTCCAGTACGCATCGGCGCTGCACCAGCCCGACCACTTTGCCTTCCTCAACCACCGGCAGTACCCGGCGATTGTTGTGCAGGAATTTCTCCGCGACATCGACCAGGTTGGTATTGGCACCGATCGATTCGACTTCGGTTGTCATCCGATCGCGAACTAACTCGCCGATGGTCGAGAAGTAGCCTCCCATCAGTGCGCCGCGCATACAGTCAGCTTCGGACAGAAAGCCGATTAGATTGTTATCGGCATCAACCACAGGTGCACCTGACATACTGGCGGTTAGCAGTTGGCGCAGGGCGACGATCACTCCGCTATCGGGGCGAAATGATAACGGTGAACTGTCCATGATGGTTTCAGCGGTGATGGTCTGCATGTTAGGCTCCTGAAGCGATGGGTCGCTCGTTTGGGTATTGTTGATTGTTATTTGTTATTTGTTATTTGTTGTCGAATGATAGAAAGCAACAGCCGTGCCATTTATTTCATATTAAAATTAACTGTTTAATTACAGATAGTTATATTTTTATACAACAAAAAAGAATAACCACTGTCTGGTAATGTATAGCGGTTACTGGGTTGAAGGGGTCTTCTTTGCACCGAAATGGTGCTGTCCGTCGAGGCGTGCATGCGGGAGGGTAAGACTAATCAGAAGTCATAAGAGAATCATTGATGCTAACGACCGCTTTAAGTCTTGGACCTGCCGTTAGTGAGGCAGGCTCTAACTTCCGCAAAGCACACCAAGTTGCCATTAAACCTATGGCGGTTTGTGCGCCATTGCGCCATAGGAATATAAAATTTAGGTCTGCTCTATGATCAGAAAACCACTCCTCGTTGCATCTAATTATTCATGCCATCAGAAAAATAAAGTACCAAAATAAAATTTCCATTAAGGTCCGTTCGTATCCTTCGACACATTTCTCCTCTCAGCCACCTTACTGATATGGCATGGTGAGGTGTAATTGGCTTTAACTATTTATATATCACTGGTGGCAACTCAGGGTACTCTTCTGAATAACTAAGGGCATTATTAAATTGCTCAATGGCTCTGTTGGCTGAGTCTTCATCTCTGGCATGAACACGGGCAATCACTTCACCACGATTCACTTGTACACCCAATGGTAATATTCTGTCAAAACCAACGGTATGGTCTACCTGTTGTGTCGGCGCTGTTCTACCGCCACCTAAGCCAACGACCGACATACCAACAGCGCGAGTGTCCATTTGCGCGAGATAACCATGCTGAGATGCTCTTACCTCCATAATAACATTCGCTTTGACCATAGAGTCCCAAGGCTTTTCAATAAAGTTTTTCGGTCCACCTAATGCCGCAATCATGCGGTCAAAGACTTCGGCCGCTAAGCCCGACCTTAACACTTTATCTATTTTTTCATGGGCTTCTTTTTCACCGCTAGCCAAATTAGTATTAACAAGCATTGCGGTAGCTAGCGCTTGAACAACTTTATGTAAGCGTGGCTCACGTTGTTTACCGGTTAAGTATTTAACCGTTTCAGCCATTTCAATGGCGTTACCGGCACTAGTACCTAACACTTGATTCATATCGGTAATAATAGCCTGTGTCTTAACACCCGCACCATTGGCAACATTAACGATACTATCAGCTAAAGCCCTAGCGTCAGTTAAGTTATCCATCATTGCGCCATTACCTACCTTCACATCCATCACTAAGGCATCTAAGCCCGCAGCAAGTTTTTTAGATAGAATAGACGCGGTAATCAAAGGGATAGATTCAACGGTTGCGGTAACGTCTCTAATTGAATATAAACGCTTATCCGCAGGGGCTAAGTTATCGGTTTGAGAAATAATGGCTACACCGACGTCTTTAACGATACGCTTAAATTCACTGATACTGGGTTGAACATTAAAGCCAGCGATGCTTTCTAGTTTATCTGCCGTGCCACCGGTGTGACCTAAACCGCGACCAGAGATCATCGGTACATAACCGCCACAAGCTGCAACAATTGCGGCTAACATAAAGCTAACTTTATCACCGACACCGCCGGTTGAATGTTTATCAACGATAGGGCCATCAAAGCCTTGCCAACTAATCACATCACCTGAATGCATCATCGCTTTGGTAAAGTTAACCCGTTCATCGACCGACATACCATTTTGATAAATGGCCATTGCCATCGCGCCGACTTGGCTATCTGAAAAAGTGCCATCAACAAGGCCACAAACGAAGCCTTTTATCGCTTGCTCATTTAAGACTTGGCCATTTCGTTTCAGGCGAATAATTTCTTGTGGGATAATCTTATTAGTTTCTGACATCAATTAAATCCTTATAAGTCTAATAAATCTTTCGGAGTGAAGGCATCGGGTAATAACTCCTGCACGGTCCATATTTTTTGTTCATTTTTATGGTTAACGGAAAGTACTGGTGCAGATTGTTCAAAAAACTCGGCGATCACTTGCCTACAAGCCCCACAAGGTGGTGTTAATTTATCTTGCTCGGTGTAAACAACAATCACTTTAAACTGCTGTTCGCCATTAATTACCGCCTGACTAATACAGTTACGCTCAGCACATACTGTTAAGCCGTATGAAGCATTCTCAACATTACAACCTTTGACTATATTGCCATTGGCGGTTAACGCCGCAGCGCCAACATGAAAGTTACTATAGGGCGCATAAGCCACTTGGTAAGCGGCCTTAGCCGCTGCGATTACTTCATCTAGTAATTCTTTTTTTATTTCAATCATAATGTTCCAAAATGATGAGCTATATTTATACCTTGAGCATAACATTGCTGACCATGTGGTCAAGTTATTTGAACCGTTGCGTTAACAAATAGCTTTAATAACAATCAATGAAAATTCGCCAATAAAAAAGGCTGCAAAAATGCAGCCTTTTTCCCTTAGACTTCCATACAGAAGCTAATTTATTTTCAATTTAGAACTTGTAGTTTACACCGACACGAACTTGCCATAACGACGCTCTATTTTGAACTTCTTGCTTTTCGTTACCTTGGTTAAATTCATGATATACATATTGACCTGAATCATTGATGGTTGCTTCAACCATACGGTTACCAACGAATCCACCTTTGTTCATGACACCCCAGCTATCATTCATCATGTTACCGATGTTTTTGATAACAAGGAAAACACTGCCTTTATGATCTGCTGAGAAACCTGGGATTTCTTGAGTAAGTTTCACGTCAAAAGTAGTCCACCAATCTGCATTGTGTTCATTACGCTCTTGAATTTTACCGCGGGTTAAACCTTCATTAGCGATAAAAGAATTAAATGCTTCTGTATCAAAGCCCTCTGCGTATATAACATTTGGATCATTTTCAGCAGGTACGTACAATAATTGACGTGAACCGTTCCAGTTTGAATCACCAAAACTTTCCTCTTCATAATTAGGCCAGTTAGCAACACTATCTGAGCTATCGAAGGTGTAAGAATATGGACGGCCTGTACTTGCTTGACCAAATAAGCTTACACGAGTATTTAAGTTTTCAATTAACTCAATATTATAGTTAAGTACTAAAGTGAAGCGATGTGGGATCTCATAATCAGAAGTAGCCATGCCAGGGTTAATTGCATCTGTTGCTGCTACGTTACCGTAGTTTGAGCCCGCCACTGAACTAGTCATTGCGTTAGCATCTTCTGAAGCGGTAAAAGCATAACCAAAGGTTACATCTAAACCAAAATCAAATGACTTATTCATACCAATTGAGAATACGGTTGATTGACCATCCTTACCACTGTTGGTCAATAAGTACTCGCCACTGCGACCATCCTTCTCTTCATACATTGGGCGACCATCAGGTGCAGTTTTCTCAGAGTACTGGATACCTACGTCTTTAATAGTCGCTGAATTAACCTTCTTATTAAGCAATAAGTCAGCCGTAAAGTTATAGCCATTATCGGTCATATAAGTAGCACCAATTGAGTATTTCCACTCAGACGGCATTTCAAAATCAGGGTCTACCGCATTGACTTTACCATCACCACCTTCTGGTGCGTAACCGCCAACTTTATCATACAAACTTTGTAAATTGTCATAGCCAGGTCGACCATCACCGGTCAAATCTTCATCAAATAAGTTTACGCCTTTTTGTGAAGTAGCAATTTGCACTAAACCATCATTAGAATATGAGTTTGATAACCATACGTTCGGGTTACCACCTGAATAAAGGCCAAAACCGGCTCTAACAGATAAGTTATCATCAACAGTCCATTGGAAGCCAACTCGTGGTTGAAATAAGCTTACGCCATCAAATGTGTGATTGTTAGCAAAGCCATAACGCTCTTCAAATTGGGCATTATAACGCGGCTTATCTGAACTCGTATACATATCGTAGCGGAAACCAAAGGTTAAACTCGCATCAATATCGGTGAAAGTGTACTCATCCTGTAAGTAGAACGTATGTACATCATAAGTAAACTCTTGGCTGGCATCCTCGGGGATATTGGTACCGGCTGAGTTGTTGTAATAAGCCTTGTAAATATCACCTGCTTCAAAATCATCAATAGAGTCAAAGCGATATTCGCCATCGGTGTGCTGCATAAATAAGTTAAAGGCAGTCAGCGATTCATACTCATAACCAAAGGTAAGCGTGTGATCATCAAGGTAGTAGTTGGCACCAAATTTGAAGGTCATGTTGTCCCAGTACATCTCATTTGATTGACGAGAATCATCTGGACCTAGGAAAATAGTTTTACCATTATGCCTAATTTGAACTTCACCAAAACTACTGGCAGCATCGAGTGAGTTAGCACGATTATCTAAATCCATTTTACCAACCGTGATGCTGGTTGAAAAATTATCCGACCAATCAGAATGCAAAGCACCAACAAACGATTGGAGTTTAGCTCCTCGTTCATAAAAATGGCTATCAAGCGTTACTGCCCAGTCATCAGACTGAGATAATTTAAAACCATCATTGTAGTTATAAACCAAACTAGCACGGTGATCATCATTGATGTTCCAATCAAGCTTTATTAATAATTTTTCATCTTCTACCGGCATACTTCCCGGCATACTGCCAACATCATATTTATATTTATCTGCAGCAATCTGTGTAATGCGATCGATATCGGCTTGAGAGACTACGTTACCGATATCATCACCGGCAGGTTGCGCAACAAAACCCGGGTATTCAAAAATCTCTGCACCATCTAGTTTTTCATAAGCAACAAAAGCAAATAGTTTGTCTTTAAGAATCGGGAAACCTACATTGAAGCCATAACGTTTTTCACTGAAGTCACCTGAAGGTGCTGGCTCACCATCAATAGTATCACCCTGCATTGAATCATTAGTGTAATCAAAGAACACACCACCGTGCACTTCATTGCCACCTGATTTGGTTACCGCGTTGATATTACAGGCTGAGAAACTACCGTATTTTACATCAAAAGGTGCTAATTCAACGGAGACTTGATCAATTGAATCATAAGAGAAAGGAACACGTACCGTTGGGTAACCATTGCCATTCAAACCAAAATTATCATTCATGCGAGCGCCATCTAGCGTTAAGCTATTAAAGCGCGGGCTACCACCACCACATTGAATGGCATCATCGCGACTTTCATCAATATAGATACGTGGGTCAACACGAACAATATCTTTAAGATCACGATTAATTGCCGGTAAATTCGCTAAATCTTCAGCATTAAAGTGAGCTCCTGGGCTAGAGCCTGCTGCAAATTTACTTATCCTACTGCCAGTAACTTCGATGACTTCTGTATGATCTTTACTTTCTAGTGCTACCGTTATTGGAAATGTTTGACCTAAGGTGAGGAAAACGTTATTTAATTCAGTGTCCTGAAAACGGTCTGAATCAACAATAATCTTATAAGGACCGCCTACCCTAAGTCCTTTGGCAGTGAAAAGACCTGAAGCATTCACTGTGGCGGTTTTAGTTGTTCCTGACGGTACATGAATAATAGTAATTTGAGTGCCAACTGCGGCATTACCATTAGGGCCACTAATATTACCTTTAATAGCCGATGTAGTAGTATTTGCCAAAGCTGAAGTTGAAAGTCCAAGCGCAAGCACTAACGCACTGGTTATTTGTGATAGACGATAAGTTTTCATCAGTTATTCCTATGTTTTGATTTGTTTTTTTTGTTTAAAATGACATTTTTATTATTATTTATGAGCAAAATAAAAGTTAATCGATTGCTCCTTTTACATTTCGATTGAAATTAAAACAGAATTTTATTGCAGTTTCATTACATTTATTCACAACTTGGTACAAACAGCAAAAACAAAAACATCAGACCAGTTGAAATGAAAAGCAACAAAGTCAGTATTTAACTTTAAATATCAACCACTTAAAATAAAATATTTTATTTTTACCTTACGATTTTTCACTGTAAAAATTTATATATAAAATATAGTTATCGAAAGGTATCGTTTTAATCACTTTTTAATATAAGAAACCTTCCAAACGGTCAACAATTTAACCTAATTTACCTTTAAAGCTGATAATGAAAGCTTATGCATCACTGTAAAACCTTGACTCTGAGGATGGTATTTTAAATTTTTCGGTAAAAATAATTACTGGTTCAGCTGAAACTACCGGTTTTAGAATGCTCGTAACAAAAATGCAATCAAACGAGGATATGATGTACTTTTCCTTTTTAATAACTTACATTTATAACCAATATAATTAACGGATATATGAAGCTTAATTATTAAGTTTCTGACTAACTGGTTAACAATTAATTGAGAAAATGTGTGACATATGTTTATTCGACTGGTAAAACGTCCAATGCAAAATGCCACCAAAAAAAATAATAAAGACAATAACAACACTGAGTAGAGAATATGACCAGCGCAAATCAAGTTAAGAAAACCGGCAATATTCGAGCTAAAAGCCAAATGAAGATCTTAATAGCCGCTAGAACCGAGTTTGTTTTACAGGGATATAGAGGTGCGACAGTGCAATCTATAGCCGACCGCGCTGAGCTGCCAAAAGCTAATATTCTTTATTACTTCAAAAACAAAGATAACATTTATCAAGCGGTGCTTGAGCATACCCTTGAGATGTGGGATGAAGGCATTGGTGATATTGACCCAAATCAAGGGCCAAAGGTCGCCATAGAGAAAATTATTGAAGCAAAAGTAAGGATGTCATTTAGACACCCTGAAGCCTCAAAGATTTACGCTATGGAGATAATCCAAGGCGCACAACATTTAAAAGATTATGCGCGTACTTATCAACGTCAATGGGTAAGAGAAAAAGCGAAATTATTTCAACATTGGATAGATAATGGTGAAATGGCCAATGTTGACCCTGTGCATCTTATTTTTCTTATTTGGTCTGCCACGCAACACTATGCTGATTTTGAAACACAAATTCTAACGATAATGAATCGTGCCGACTTCGAAGAGGAAGATGTAGAGAAAGTTATCGCTTTTCTCAGCGATATTATTCTACGAGGCTGCGGCTTAATTTAATCAACTCAAAAAACAATCTTAAGAAATAATGATGATAAAACACTCAACTTTTGCCTTACTATTTTACGGGCTTCTCGGTATGACTAACGTACAAGCAACAACATTAAAAATTGCCACTTTCAATGTTAGTATGGAAGCATTAAATTACAGTGAACATAAACGGGGTGAAACCGCCAATGTTTCGACCAATACGTTGGCCAACGCTTTGTCGAGTGATCATCAACAGATAAAAAATATTGCCGAAATAATACAAAGAGTGAATCCTGATATTATTCTGCTCAATGAATTTGATTACCTCAACGATAACAATCATGCGTTAAAAAGCTTTATTACTGACTATCTAAATAAAGGCCAACAGGATCAAAAGGCGGTTGAGTACCCTTATTTTTACCAAGGGCCTGTTAACACCGGTGTCAATTCAGGTTTCGATCTTGATGGTAATGGTGAAAAAGGTAAATTGCCTGGCGATGGTTTTGGTTATGGCCATTTCCCTGGTCATTTTGGTATGGCGTTATTATCGAAATACCCAATAGACTTTGACAACATTCGCAGTTTTCAATACTTCAAATGGCGAGATATGCCAAATGCACTTAAGCCAATAGATCCCGTGACAAACAAACCTTGGTTCAGTAAAGAAGCATGGCAAGCGTTGAGGTTATCATCAAAGTCTCATTGGGATATCCCTGTTATAGTCGACGGTAAAGCTATTCATGTACTAGCAAGCCACCCAACTCCACCGGTTTTTGATGGCCCTGAAGATAGAAACGGTAAACGTAATCACGATGAAATTCGATTTTGGCATGACTATATTACCCCTGAGTTAGCGGGCTACATTTATGATGATAATGGCCAGAAAGGTGGTATTAAAGCCGAACAAGCTTTTGTTATGTTAGGTGACTTTAATGCCACTACTGTTGATGGCAATGCGATTAAAGCTGGCATTGCTTCACTATTAAACAATGATAAAATTCAAGATGTGATGCCACAGAGTCAAGCGGGTAAATTACATAAGCCTGATAATATCAATGCAAAGCACCATACTTCGAATTGGGGTATGAGAGTTGATTATGTACTCCCCTCTTCTTTTGGCTTTACGGTCAATGATTCAGGTATTTTTTGGCCTTTAAAAGACGATGAAAGCTACCGGTTAATAAAAGATAGAAGTGCTTCATCCGATCACCGTTTGGTTTGGCTAGAGCTAACCACTAAGTAGTAACTTGTCGCATTGACATTAGTACTAATGTCAATGGCTTGATACCAAAGAAGAACTACCGAAACAATTGCACCAAAGAAACCAACATTTAACATTTAAAAAAAGCTTACCTCATGAAAAAATTACTTTCTACCGTTTTAATCAGTTTAGCGCTAGGTGCTTGTACTAGCTATGAAAATACCGCGGCTATTACAGCAGACGCCTCCTTAACAACCCCCTCAAGTAACAGTCCTAAAAATATTATCATGGTTGTTGGCGATGGTATGGGACCCGCTTACACTACAGCTTACCGCTACTTTAATGACAACCCTGAAACAAAAATCATTGAAGAAACTGTCTTTGACCGCCACCTTGTTGGTATGGCAAGTACCTATCCGGCGAGGGTATCAGGTTATGTCACGGACTCGGCAGCCGCAGCAACAGCCTTAGCTACAGGCGTTAAAAGTTATAATGGCGCTATTGGGGTAGATGTTGATAAAAACCCCGTTGAAACCGTGCTTGAGTGGGCTAAGAAGCAAGGAAAGAAAACCGGTGTGGTAGTGACCTCTCAAATTAACCATGCAACACCTGCTTCTTACCTTGCACATAATGAAAGTAGAAGAAACTATAACGCCATTGCTGATAGCTACATAGATGATGGTATTAAAGCCGACTTATATTTTGGTGGCGGTTGGCAATATTATATTCGAGATGATCGAAACATAGTGGATGAGTTCAAGTCAGCAGGCTTTCATTACCTTGATGATTTTCAAGGATTAAGCAAACTCCCCGCTAATACTCCGGTATTAGGTTTGTTCGGCGATGTTGCCCTACCCTGGGCGCTTGATGACACTGACAAGCTTCGTCTTTTAACCATGACCAAAGCTGCCACTAAACAATTGGAAAACAGTAATGGCTATTTTCTGTTGGTAGAGGCTAGCCAAGTTGATTGGGCTGGTCATAGTAACGATATTGCCTCAGCAATGGCAGAGATGACAGATCTTGCCAAAACAATGTTATACCTCGAGCAATATGTAAAAAACAACCCTGACACCTTAGTTGTCCTCACCGCCGATCACAGTACCGGTGGCTTTACCATTGCCGCAAACGGTAAATATGAATGGAACCCTGAAGTGCTAAGAACAATGCAACAGTCACCACAAGCCATTGCTAAGCAGTTGGCTAAAAAAGACATCTCCATAAGCACGGCGAGTGAATTACTTAACTTTGAAGTGACTCAAGCAGAGGTCGATTCATTAACTCAGGCAAAAAGTAATGCCAGTAAATCGCTAGTTAAATTTAATGATTTAGAAAAAGCACAGCAACAAAAGCAAACTAAACCTAACGTTGACACTATCATTTACCTTGCGGTTAAAAAGCTTATTGATCAACGTACCAATAGCGGTTGGACCTCAGGTGGTCATACTGCCATTGATGTGCCGGTATTTGCTTTTGGCAAACGTAGTGAGATGTTTCACGGTAAAATAGATAATACCGATATTGCTAAAAAGATATTTACTTTACTTGGTAAAGAATAAACTCAAAGGGAAAATGACTAGCTAAACCTACCAGTCAAAGCGCATATCAAGTTATAAAAAAGCCGACAAGTGGCCACACGAGTCGGCTGAGATTATTAGTGACTAACAACGTTGACAGTCACTAATAATCAAAACTGCTAAGCTGCTTCCAAAAGAAGCTTATAATGATTTTACCTGGGCAATTAGCGCTTCTTTGGTATCATCAATAAAACGAACTTTTTCGCCGCTTTGTAAGCGCTCACCACCACGAACAACAACACTATCGTTTACCGATAAAGCGCCGGTTACTGAAATCCAACTATCAACACCTTGACCAACAAGTACCGATACTTTTTTCGCTGTGTTCTCATCATCAATCGTCAGTACATAGGTTTCTTTTTCTCTAAGAATTAAGGCATCGCGCGGTACTAAAATAGCTTCTGTGGGTGCT
Organism: Colwellia piezophila ATCC BAA-637; assembly: GCF_000378625.1. Lineage (GTDB taxonomy): Bacteria > Pseudomonadota > Gammaproteobacteria > Enterobacterales > Alteromonadaceae > Colwellia > Colwellia piezophila. The sequence continues at coordinate 261,528 of NZ_KB905164.1, forward strand.
TGTTTTGGTAAAGAAACTGTCACCGCAGTCCCAGCGAACAAAGCTAAGCCATCAGCCGCAATCCTGACATCAAAGGTACGTGAAGCTTGTTCGCCCGCCTGACTCCAGGTACGAATAGGTAATTCAAGTAAGGTTTCATTCCATTTAACCATCACTTTACTGCCACGCTTTAAAAATGGCGCTATGGATAAAGGCGCAGCGATTTTAATATCAAGATTTTTGGTATCAACTAGCTGTACTAACGAGCGACCAATGGTGATTAATTCACCGACATGGGCAAATCGTTTGCTAATATTGCCCGAAAACGGCGCAATGATCGTGGTTTTGTCTAATGCCAGTAGTGTTTGCTCTACCGAAATATTCAAAGCCGCCACTTCATTAATCGCGATGGTTAGGTCTTTATTGACCCGATCAAATTCACTCAGCGCTGAATTATTTTGTTCACGTAACTTTAAAAATCGCGCTTTTTGTCCGGTGAGGTAATCAACATTGGCTTGAGATTGTTTTACTTGGCTTTGTTGACGAGCTAATTGAAATTTCAGATGACGGTCATCGATTTTAGCTAAAACCTGGCCTTTGTTAACTTGGCTACCTACCTCTTCAATCCACAATAACTGCCCGGTTTGCTCGGCAGATATTGGTGCGTTTTTTAAGCTAATCACATTACCTGGTAGCCAAATACTTGGGCTAACTTGTTCTTTCTTTACCATTTCAACACTAACTAGGTGTGCTGGTTTTTCTGGCGTTTCCGCCTTGGCCTCTTGGCTAAAACCCAGTAAACCTATGGCAGAAATAAAAGCAAGAGTTACCACTGCGGCGCTGTAAGTCCCTAAATTATCGGAGGTCTTCTTTGAAGTTGTCATTTTGGGTGGCGTTACTGTTATTAGCATTAAGTTATTCATGATTTTTTCCTTAATCAAATTTGTCACTTTTATTAAATTTAGGCGCTTTAATTTAGTTAATTTTATCTGGTTAACTTTAAGTTAAGCGCTTGGTAGTTCTTTTATAGATTGTTCTTTTATTGGTAATTCAGGCACTGCATCTTGCCTCTTCTTGCCGACGCGAAAATCGACTTTAGATAACCTCAATAAACAAGGTAATAACACGATAGTGAATAGGGTACTAAAGGCTAAACCGCCGACAATAACTGCGGCTAAGCCGCGGTAGATAACACTGCCAGCGCCAGGCATAAGGAGTAGTGGTAACATGCCAAAGAAGCTCGTTGCTGTACTCATAAATATTGGTCTTAAACGTAACTTCAGTGCTTGTTCAATCGCTTGTGAACGTTCAAGGCCGTCTTCTTGACCTAATCGAGTTTGATGAACAAGTAAAATAGCGTTATTAACCACTAAGCCCAGTAAAATAATAAAACCAATCATGGTCAATAAATCAAGTGGTTGGAATACAGTGAGGTTAAGTAACTGCAATGCCAAGATGCCGCCAACCGTTGCTAACGGTATGGTGATAACCACTAATAGACTGTCTTTAATCGATTTAAATAAAGCCGCCATTAATAAAAATAAAATCACTAAAGCAAAAGCAAAGTTTTCGGCCATCACACCGATGGCTTTTTCTAATTGGTCAGCACTACCGCCATATTGAATATTACCGCCTTCAGGCATGATATCGCGTAACTTAGGTTCAACTTGAGCCTTTAAAACCGCAATAGTTTCTTCCAATGACCAACCTTTAGGTGGGTTTATATTTAAAGTAATTGTACGCTGTCCGTCGATACGGATTAAGCGACTTGGGCCAACGGTGCGCTTGATATCGACCAGGTTTGATAATTGCGTAACATTGCCATTGCCCGTTACAATTGGCACATCGCCAAGGTTATCCGGATCATCCCAACCATCAGCACGTAAAATCATATTCAAACGTTTGCTGCCATTAAAATACTCACCGACATAAAGCCCATCGCCTAAGGTTCTTACCACTCGACCAACGTCACGGCGATTCCAGCCTTGCTCTAAAATATTGCGATCATTTGGAGTGAGATTAATTTCTGGCTCAGACATCGAAAGGCCAGGACTGGCATTAACGTTTGCACCTTCTATAGCCTCCTTTATCCAATCCATACCTTGGCGTGCTACGGTCTGTAATGCTTGAGTATCTTTAGATTGTAAATGTATTTGTACTTGTCTACCGCCACCAAAGCCACCAAATAAGTTGCCCTGCCTAGCAAAGACACGGGTATCGGGTAAATCTATCAGTATTTCCTCGCGCACAATTTTAAGTAACTCATCAACTCGGTCTTGGTCTTTTACTCGAACACCTAAATTGCCACCCCATGGACCACCAAAAATATAATAGTTTTTCAACGCCGGCTCTTTAGTGCCGTCCATATATGGCTTTAAGCGTTCAATAATAGGTTGGAAAATTTCTTTTTCGATGGTGTTAATATTTGAGCCCGGTGGGAATTGTAAGTTGGCATCAATAGCATCACGCTTCACTGGCGGTAAGTAATCAAGCTTAGGCATAGCGACAATGGTTATGATAACCGGTAATATTAATAAACAGCTTGCTAAAGAAAGGCGCTTTAAACGGCTATTAGTAATGGTCATAACAAAGGCAGTAATTTTTAGCCAAAGCTTTTGATTAGGATCTTTAACTTCTTGTTGCTTCAAAAAGTATTTCGCTAAAACAGGTAACAGCGCTACCGCAACAATAAGCGATACCGACACCGCAATCGCGATGGTTAAGGCTAAATCGCCAAAAAGTTGTCCTTCAATATCTTTTAAGAAAAACACCGGTAAAAAGATAGCAACGGTTGTTGCTGTTGATGCCAGTAAAGCGCCCCACACTTGGTCTGCCCCTTGCTCTGCGCTGTCATGTTCATTAAGCCCTTTGTCACGCATGCGTAAAATATTTTCTAATACTACAATAGCGGCATCAAGCACCATGCCCACAGCGAACGCTAAGCCTGCCAGCGAGATAACATTGAGTGAACGGCCAGTTATTTCTAGGACAATAAAGGTACTTAACAAACTGACCGGAATCGCCGTTGCAATAATTAACGTAGCGCGGACACGGCGTATAAAAAACCATAAAACTGAAAGTGATAAAACAATACCGGCAAATAAGTTACTGGTCACTAGATTGATAGCGCGGTAAATAAAGACCGAAGCATCAAATGATTGCACCATCACTAACTTCTTGTCAGCGAGTAACTCAGTATTAAGTAAGGCGACTTCGGCTTTTACCCTGTTTAAGGTTTCTAAAACATTGGCGCCATTGGCTCGATTAATACGCATTGAAAATGCCGGGTTACCATTTTGCACCGCCATACCTTGTCTATCGGTATTGCCCACTTTCACTGTAGCAATGTCACTTAAACGAATATTTCGCCCGCCGCGAGATTCCAGCATTAAATCAGCTAGCTCATCAACACTGTATTTACCGCTATAACGTAAGGTGTATTGACGTCTCCCCACATCGATAAAACCGCCTGAAACATCATCACTGGCCGAAACTAAAGAGATTAACCGTGGTATTTCAATTCCGTACTCAGCCGCTTTAACGGGATCGTAGCGAATCTGTAATTCTTCTCGGTTACGCTCCGAAAAAGTTTCAACACTCGCGACACCTTCGATAGCCTCAAGGCGCGGCCTGATAACATCATTGGTAAAGTCCATGTATTGACTAATATCTTGGCCATTGCCTGGTAAAGCTTGCAAGAAGAAAAACGTCAGTGCTGGGGTATTGCCTCTACCACCACCAAGCATAACCCGTGGCGGCCGTGCATCTTGGGGTAAATTAGCGACTCGTGTCATGCGGCTAATGACTTCAATTAAGGTTTGGTCCATATTAGTACCAACACCAAAAGATAAATTAATATAAGCTCCACCACGGTTGGCAAAGGCCCTCATTGACTTTAAACCGGGAATACCACGCAATACTTGTTCTTGTGGTTCGATAATTTCAGACTCAACCTCTTTTGGAGATGCTGCTCGCCAAGTGGTTTGTATACCAATTTGAGGACGTTCTATGTCAGGGAAAAGTTGTACCGGAAGTTTAAATAAGCTGAGCATGCCGACGAGTAAAGTTAGGGCAACAACGACAGCGACAGCTGCGGGACTAGTTAAAGCGCTCTGGGTAAGTTTCATGTCGATTCCAAATATCAATTACATTGATTACATTAATTAACAATTAAGATACAAGGCTTAAATAATAAAGTAAGTGAACTTGCGGTTAATCGGGATAAAAACACGACCAATCACCATTGAGAAATGCTTTGAAATTACCTGACATAATTCGACATATTTACTTATATACCCAAGCTACTTCAAGGTGCTCGTTTCAGGACGGCTGAGCGATTCATAATCAAGGCGCGTATTTTATTAATGGTTATTCAGGAAAATATGCTCCTGCATTCTCTATTAAGCTGCATCCATGCTGCCTCCTTAATTATCTACGCAACGATGAATATGATTTGCTCATTGTCCCTGTAGGGCTGGTTTAGAAACGTTTTATCCATCGTTATTGATTTCGACAAGGGAGTAACCATTCTCTTCAATCAATGCCTTGCCTAAAGACGTTTCTAATTCCAGCTGAATCCTGCATCTTGAGGTTGTTTGGGTATAACTTAGTCACAATCTGGCCATAATTTTGTAATAAGTATCCAAAGCTAAATAACCACTGACGCAAACATGATCTGACTATGGATTAAGAAGGCGATAGGCTATAATCGCGGAAAATTTCAACAGATAGATTTATCTTTATGATATCAATACTTTCAAAGCAGCTTTTCCTGCTGGTACTTTGGTCTGCACTAATGTTACCCGCCAATGCTCAGGACAATACCCAGGACGATGCCCAGAACAATGGCCTGAACAATGAGAAGAAGCAAACGCCTGCAAAACCTTATAAAACTGCCTTTGAAACCTGCCTATTTAAAGCGATTAAGGCTGCTGATAAACAAGCGACCCTTGCTGAAATAGAAAACTTTTGTGAACAACAAATTGCGCGAAGCATTCTCAACAAAAATAATGGTGAACACCTTGAATTGGGTGTTTTAGCTAACCGAGTGATCCGAGAGAAAAGAACAGCGGCTGACCCTTATGTGCTGACGCCACACAAAATGAATTATATTTTACCGCTGTCGGTTGTTGATGAAATTAACCACGGCGCTTATGCTGGTTTCGAAGATTGGGCTGATGACTTAAAAGATACCGAGGCCAAATTTCAAATTAGCTTAAAAGTACCCTTACTCACCAACAGCTTACTTAGGGCGGGCGATCAACTATTCTTTGGCTTTACCCTAAAGTCTTGGTGGCAAATTTACTCGGAGGAAATATCTAAACCTTTTAGGGAAACGAATTACCAACCCGAATTTTTCTATTTTACCCCCATCAACATTCACCCTTTTGGCGGAAATTCAGCCCTAGTTGTTGGTGCTGAGCATCAATCGAACGGTCGTTCACAATTACTATCAAGAAGTTGGAATCGTATTTACGTCAATTACCTTTATGAAAAGCGTAACTTTGCCTTATCATTGCGACCTTGGTATCGGATTCCTGAAAGTGAAAAAGAAACACCATCAGACAGTCAAGGTGATGACAACCCCGATATTATCGACTACATGGGTCACTTTGAATTAGGTTTGTTATATAAATATGATTCAGACTATGAGCTATCCTTTAAAGGTCGCAATAATTTTGCTACCCATAAAGGCTTTGTTGAGTTTGGGCTAACCTTTCCTTTATGGGGAAAACTAAAGGGCTATGCGCAAATGAGTAGCGGTTATGGCGAAAGTTTAATTGATTATAATGTTAATCAAAATCGCTTTGGTATAGGCATTGCGTTAACCAACTTACTTTAACTAAATGTTTTAACTAATGACTTTAAAGCACAAAGGTAATACACCTATTTCTACCTGTTTAATTGCTTAGTTCATTGCTTGAGCAAAACGCTTAGTAAGTAACAGCCCTTCATTCACCGCCAGTTTATCTAGCTGATCAGCTAAGGCCTCTAGTCGTTGTGAAGGGGTTGGATGGGTTTTATATAACAAGGCTAAAGCACTATCATCGGCGGAAAATGATGCTAATACTTGTAAATTATCTATATAAGCAAAAGCATCATAGCCAGATTTAGCCAAAAGACGTATACCATATTGATCAGCCTGAAACTCATCATCTCGGTCAAGCCCCTTGGTATATAGGTGTTGCGCCATACCCGTCACTTTTTTTGCCCAAACTCGATAATCGTTATCTTCATTACTTGCTGCGGTATTGTCTTGATACGCTTGTGCTGAAATAAATAGGGTCTCGGTAACGGCACTTCTATTGGCATCATCTTTAATCGCGTTTAAATGATGTTTTTGCGTTATATGGACAATTTCATGGGCTAACACAGCCGCTAATTGCGCTTCATTTTCCAGCTGCATTAACATGCCTGAAGTAATGAAAACAAAACCGCCAGGTGCGGCAAAAGCATTAATTGCAGTGCTATTAATCACGCCAAATTGCCAAGGTAATTCGGGTCTTGAGCTATTAGCGGCTAACCACATACCAACCTTATTAACATAAAGATTAATGGTTTTATTTTCATACAAAGGTCGAGTGCCCAGTAAGACTGCCGACATATTCTCACCAAATTGAATTTCTTGAACTTGATCAATATTATGGGCATTAAAAACATTTACGCCTTGGTCTATTAACTGGCCGAGTTCAAAGTTACCAATTTTCAAGCCGGTACTTTTACAAGCAAGGAGTGAACAGCTAAAGACAAGAACTAGGGCTAGGTAAGTGGCATAACTTGTTGTGTGACTGGTCGGGCTTGAACAAGTTAAATGAGCTAAATATTTCATTTCTCTAGTCCTCTTTTACTTTGATATGACTTGCTTTAAGTTTACCCTGCTTGGCAAACCTCGCTGCTGCGCCGGCTGAAACAGTATAAGAATTAAGTAAAGCGACCTGCTTTAAATCTGCTTTTGCTTTTTGTAAATCATCAACATCAAAACCACGTACACCGGTTGAGACTGTCGGTAAACTATCATTGTTAACACTTGAAAAAAGCGACTTAACGCCCAATTCTCCTTGTCGTTTAACCGCAGAGATAAACCTGACATTTAACATATTGACCCAGCCAGAAAGCTGACCGGCTGGTGGGAGGCTTGCTGTTGAAATAAAGTACCAAGCACTTTTTCTTGTTTGAATATTAATATGTTCTTTGGCAGCAACAGAGCCAGTAATATCACTATAATAATGAGGCAACTTTAACAAATTAACCTTTTTTATTACCTGGCCAGCACGAACATTGTTAGGCTGTTGTGGAGCTAGGTTTCCTGCAAGGGCAAAACTCGTATTTAAACTTGTCAGGACAAAAAATACAGTTGTCGGCGTGAATAGGCTAGTAACCATTATTGCAAGGTAAGCACACAAAAATTTGGACATTATTTATCTCTCCTTCGGGGTTGATACAATTGAACCTTGCTCTGCCTGCCTTTGACTTGGTGCTCACCTTGATAACTAAAATCAAAAGCATGACTGGTTAACTTTTTAGTTTGCTCGGAAACTAATATTCGGGCGTTATTTTTAGTCAGTCCTTCTATTCGACTTGCCAAGTTTACCGTGTCGCCAATAACAGTATAGTCGAGCCTTAAGTCAGCGCCGATCATGCCAACAATACATTCACCGGTATGAATCCCTATACCAATATCAAAACTTTTTAAGCCTGCAGGTAGGCTTTGGCGAAAGCGTAATAACTCTTGTTCCATAGCTAGTGCGGCATTAATAGCCGCCACGGCATCTTGTGCAACTTCACTTTGCCTAGGTGCGCCCCAGAAGGCCATTACACAATCACCAATAAACTTATCTAGGGTGCCTTCATGTTGAAAAATAATAGCCACCTGTTGATTAAAATATTGATTGAGTAGCTTAACCACATCTTCGGCATCACTATTTTCGGCCAATTGAGTGAAATTTCGAATATCAGAAAACAATACTGTCAGTGTTTGTTTTTTATTTAGCTTTTCAGGTGATAAAGCCCCCTCCTCAAGCAGTTTATAAACCACTTGCGGGTCTAAGAACCGGCCAAACATGGCTAACGCTTGTTGGCGGCGTCGGTATTCTAAGTAGCCATAAAAAAAAGAAAAAGTGAGGAAGCTAATTAGCATAACCAGCAAGATTGCACCAACAAACAATAGTTGTTGCTGCATTAATAACTCAGTACTAATCTTAGTGAGTATTAAGCTTATTGTGGCCATCAATAACAAGGTATAACCGACTTGCCTTACATAGCCACTGACTAAAATAAAAACAGCGCAAGTAAGGGTAATCACAATGACACCGATAACGGCTTGGCTTAAATCACTTAGGGGTATTAAATATTGTTCATTTTTAAGGTTGTCTATCGCAGTTGCTAATATATAAACGCCGGGGAGATTGTCGCTTAACGGGGTCGACCTGACATCATATAAGCCTGATGCGGTAGCACCAATTAAAACAATCTTGCCTGATAGTTGCTGTAAAAAGGCTTGTTCATTGTTAATAACAGCCCGATAAACATCAACATAGCTTAATGTCGGGTAAGGTTGCTCAGCAGCGCCGCGCCATTGTAATAAAATTCTCGGACGCTCTGGCAATGGCAATGCCAGTGCACTAATTAACTTTGCCGGTAAAGAAGGTAAATGCCAACCCGAGAGATTTCTATATACATCATAGCTGCGGCCAACGCCGTCAAAACTAGCATTAAAATTTATACTACCTAGCTGCCAATATTGTCGATTTATAGCCAAGGGTAAGATGAAATTTCCTTTCGCTATTTCATTCGCTAAAGGTGTTTTAATTAAGCCCAATTCCTTGGGCAGATCTTTAAGTAAGATACCACCGCCAGCAACAAGATTTTGCTCTAAGGTCGCAAAATATATTCCCGTTGAGTTTGCCAACACTTCATTAAAATAGGTATCCGCATCAGGTCGATAAATATCCTGCTCAGCGAATAAAATATCAAACACTATGGCAGATAAAGCAAATGGCTGTAGCGCTTCAATAACTTGTCCATGTACTGTTCTAGGCCATACCCAGCGCCCTGCCACAGTATTCATTTGCTTTAAACTGTGATCATCAATAGCAATAACGACGATATCGTCATCAACTTCCAACTGAGCAGCCAAATATCGTGATTGGCGATCAAAAACAGCAAAATCTGCAGTTTTAAAAAGCTTACTTTGCTGAGCAACAAGGTAGGAGATGATTAAGAAAACAACGATAAGTAATGATGATATTTTTACCCTGGATAATATCATAAGCTCTGTACCTGAGTTAAAGTCATAATCTTAAGATTAAGGACAGCTAGCTTTATCGTTCATTGCTAATTGCTAAAATAAAATAAGATTATCTAATTTATTTTTGACTGTGGGTAAATATACCATCCCAGTCTTCATCAAAAACGTCCCCTTGTTGAGCACTTAGTCGATCAAGATAAATTTGTTGATAAACAGTAACTGGAGAATGCGCCATTAATGAAGTTAGCAGTGCCAAGGCCGTTTACCAATTTTGCTGCTTATAATGCTGTAATACTTGCTCAAATTGTTGAACTTGTGCCAGCTCTGCTTGACTAAAATCGCTTAATAATCCCAACTGTTGATATATGGTTAAGCCCTGCTGCTTTCCTTTGATTCTCTCCGTATCTATTTCTTGAAATAACTTGTGACAACACTTCATTAATATAAACAACGGCGTATTCTATTGGGTTTTTCTTGCTATCAAGTACAGTCACTTGTAGGTTTTGAGTATAGCCTTGCCAACAACATGGCAGTAAAAAACTACCAAGAGCAAAAATAGCACATTGAACTAATTTCATCTTATCCTCCCAATAACGATAGTTGTAACTTAGTGAGTAAGATGTATTTTGACACTCCAATACATCTACCTGATCTTGATAACGTTCGATGAATAAATTGATAGCTAAATGTTTAGTCAGGCTATAGCTTAGAGCTGCTGAATAGATATTACTGCTACCGTCAAATTTATAGACACAATTCACAAATATTTTGTCCTGGGTGATGGATTTCACTTCTTCAACCGCTAATACTTTCGCAACATTTTCCTTAGCACAAGCAAGATGAAATTCGCCATCCCTGCGGGTATAATTCGCCGATAGCAACCAATCTTGAGCCATTATGTAATCAGCAAAAATGGAGGCTTTGAAAAACGATTGAGTAAAGACATCACTTGATAATTCCTACACCACATTCGGTCCTGCTTCACCATCATAAGAGGTGAAATCGAGACTTGCCGCTAGGGAAAATTTATTATTTATATGTTGCCCTAGCTCAATACTGGTGAAAAATGTCCCTTGAATTAATGTTTTAGTCCACTTCTTTATGGCCGTAACTGGCATTGACTCGCACACAGGGTTGATAAAAACCTAGACAAAATTTATGCCGGACACCAAGGTTTGTCCCTAAGTAAATATTGTCCATTTTGTCGAAGTCTTGATGTTTTTTCGCGTCAAACTCAACTGCGATATGCATGCGGGTAAAACCATCAAGCTGATAGAAGCGGCCAAAGATTGTATCGATGGCTAAGCGTTGATCATGATGGGAATCTTCAAAAGCAGAGAGGTTAAGGTTTTCAATGTCGGTATAAGTTATTTGTGCATCCGCTAGCCATTCAACCTACTCACCTGTGTCAGCAGAAACTGGCGCTGATATTAGTAAGCATGTAGAAACAGCGGTAAGTAAATTGTTCATAAGTACACCCATCAAATTTTGGGGTGTGTTGAACTTTCGCGGTTAACTTTTGTTCTGCCATTGCTTTTAGTGCTTTTTACGCCGTATCAACTTTTTTTGTGAGGCTACATGGATGTTGCCTATTAGACAATTCAGGAGCACATTGTCCTGAACAACCACATTATTCAGTGTTGCTATGTTTTTATTGATAACTTTTACAATTTCTTTCGCGCGAGCCTATACTTTTAAATAACTCATTGTCGTTAATTTTGCAGAGGGGATAAGATGAACCGCATTGAACATTTTATTGAAATAGGCATAGCTTTATCGTCCGAGAAAGATCATCGGATACTATTAGAGAAAATAATTAAGAGTGCTATGGTACTAGCCAATGCAGACGGCGGGACTATATATTCTATTTCTAACAACAATGAATTGATTTTTGAAACCATCATTAATAATACCTTATCACTTCATTTAGGTGGCACCACCGAGAATGAAATCAATTTCCCTGCTATCCCCATATCAAAATATGGTGAAGTAAATGACACTGCACTTGTCGCTATTGCCGCGAGGACGGGGCAAGTAATTAATATTGAGGATGCTTATCACTGCAAAAATTACGACTTAAGTGCAGCTCAAGCAATGGATAAAAAGACAGGTTATAGGACCCAGTCTGTCTTGACCTTGCCAATGAAAAACCACCAGGGTGATCTTAACGGCGTTATTCAACTCATCAATGCCAGCAATGAGCAAGGGCATATCATTGCTTTTAGTAAAGAGGCTGAAAAAATGACTCTCGCGCTATCCTCTTTAGCCGGTGTAATTATTACCAATAAACAGCTCATTGATGAAATGGAAAATTTGTTTTCATCATTCTCTAAGCTTATTGCTTCAGCCATTGATAAAAAATCTCCTTATACTGGTGGTCATTGCCGCCGCGTACCGTTAATCACCATGATGTTAGCTGAGGCTTGTGACGAAATTAGTGATGGCCCTCTCGATAGCTTTTCTATGAGTAAGGAAGACTTTCATGAATTAGGTGTTGCGGCTTGGCTACATGATTGTGGCAAGGTCGCTACGCCTGAATATGTGATGGACAAAGCAAAAAAGCTTGAAACAGTATTTGATCGTATTGAGTTAGTGAGTGCTCGCTTTGAAATAGCGGCTAGAGACATTTATTCGTCTGATAAATATGATCAAAATCAAAAGGCTTTGTTACTACAAGCCCTTGAGTCTGATCGTGATTTCATCTGTCTTGCTAATACTGGCGGCGAGTTTTTTGATGACGCTAAAATAGATAGGGTTTATAAAATAGCTAAAAATTATCAGGTAACGATAAAAGGAGTAAAACAAGACATATTAACTGCAGATGAAGTGTACAATTTAATTACCAAACGTGGCACTTTAAATCCTGAAGAGAGACGAATAATTAATGGCCACATGGATGTAACCGTTGAGATGCTTGAGTCTATGCCTTTTCCCAAGCACTTAAAACGTGTACCCGAGTATGCCTGTGGCCACCATGAAAAAATGGATGGTACTGGCTATCCTAAAGGCTTAAAACGCGATGAAATGTCAATTCCCGCCCGAATAATGGGAATTGCCGATGTATTTGAAGCGTTAACAGCAAATGATCGTCCGTATAAAGACCCGAAAACATTATCTGAAACGCTGACCATAATGGGGAGAATGAAGTTAGGCGACCACCTCGACCCTGATTTATTTGATGTTTTTATCAAAAAGCAGGTGTACCTTAAGTTTGCTGAAGAATATCTAGAAAAAAGTCAGCTTGATGAGTTTGATATAACTCAAATACCTGGCTGTCATAGTTAAAGGTAACCTTGCTAGTTCTGCTCTAAATAATCCAATGTTCGCTGTAAAAGTGGCTGTTTCTCTTGCTCGCTAATAAAACTGGCATGAATAGCATTAACGGTAAATTGCGCCAATTCCGCTTTGCTCAAGGGGTGTGCATCTGCTACAGCGATAAAGTTGTCAGTCATGTAACCACCAAAATAGGCAGGATCATCTGAGTTTATTGTCACACACACACCATGGCGCAGTAACTCGACAATATTGTGCTCGGTCATGTTCTTATATACTTTCAATTTAGTATTCGATAATGGACAAACGGTAAGTGGTATTTTTTGTGCTATCAGTTGCGCTAATAAAGCAGGATCCTCTGTGCAACGTACGCCATGGTCAACTCGGTCAACTTTCAATAACTCAAGTGCATCACGAATATTACTAGCAGGCCCCTCTTCCCCCGCATGAGCAACTGATTTAAAACCATGGTCAATGGCTTTTTTAAAAACTCGCTCAAATTTCTGCACCGGATTGCCGATCTCCGAAGAATCTAGGCCAACCGCTATAATTTTATCTTTATGAGCCAGAGCTTGATTTAAGGTGATAAATGCCGACTCCTCATCTAGATGACGTAAAAAGCACATGATCAGTTTACTGCTGATAGCTAACTCTTCGTGACCCCTCGTTAATGCACGGTCAATACCCTTGACGACCGTGTCAAACGCAATTCCTCTCGCGGTATGCGTTTGCGGGTCAAAGAATATTTCAGTATGCATGACATGATCTGCTTTACAGCGTAATAAATAGGCCCAGGTTAAATCAAAGAAGTCTTGTTCATGAATAAGCACATTCGCGCCTTGATAATAAATATCGAGGAATGATTGTAAGTTGTGGAAATTATAAGCCGCGCGGACCTCTTCATGAGAATTAAAAGGGATGGCAATTTTATTTCTCTTCGCTAACTCGAACATTAGCTCGGGTTCAAGGCTACCTTCAATATGTAGGTGAAGTTCAACCTTGGGTAATGACTGGATGAATTTTTTCATAACTTAACTCTCCTTCAAAAAGGCTAGCAAAAGGTAAAAAATAGCTAATAAGTGACTATTTTAGTCGGGATACTCCTATAAGCATTAAAACCTACAAGTTATATTATATGCAAGAACGCTAGGTTTCTTAAGACAGCAGTAAAATAATTGCGTGTTGCTGAGCTGTGTTGGCCGGGTTAATTTACTTTTCGATGGGATAATACCGAGGGTGCCAGGGTGTTGAAAACTTTCAGTTGTTTTCAAATAAGCTTGGTGTTTAGGGGGATTTACCCCGCTACTGTGGTGCTAAATCGATAAATGAATGGTCTGCAAGCTTATTCTCTTGACTTAATAGCATCTTTTCGCACTTAGATGATTATTTCTATTGCTCAATTCACTGTTATTTCTTAGTATGTTACTGACAACAATAAACAAGGAATAATAATAATGAATAAAAGTGAATTGGTAGCAAAAATTGCTGAAGGCGCAGACATCACAAAAGCGGCTGCAGGTCGTGCATTGGATAGTTTGATTAGCTCGATAACCACTGAACTGGCAAATGGCGGTGATGTGGCATTAGTGGGTTTTGGAACTTACAAAGTCAATGACCGTGCTGCTCGTATTGGTCGTAATCCTCAAACAGGTGCGGAAATTCAAATCGCTGCTGCTAAAGTACCCGCTTTTAAAGCAGGTAAAGCATTAAAAGACGCTGTTAATAACGGCTAATCAAGTCAAACATAGTCCCTTATAAATACAGAGGGAACTAGTGATGACCGATATGATTATAAAGGCGAGCAGTTAAGTTACTCTACTGCTCGCCTTTACTTTAACCGCCAAATAGCATGCTCACTTCATAGTTAGCGCATCTCACACTGTTAGCATCTCCAACCAGTGAATATTTAAAACACCCTACACGGTCTAACTGTGCTTCACTTAAAACATCGCAAATTGGACGAGAATCTAAATCACCATTTCTGCACCTTTATACGAGTTAGTTACATCGTAATTTTCAGTGAGTAATTACGTAAGAACACGCTCATATTTGAGTTGTTTTTCCCGGTAGTCCATGTTTACACCAATACCACAGAGGCGTTTTACTCTTAAATACTTTGTTAATGATATTGAGACTATTGATATATTATGGCTGACCCTAGCCTCAACTGACTGTTCTCGAAGTGAAATTAACTTTTCAGTATTATCGTTTTTTTTGAGCCAGAACTCTTGATTAGTCAAGACTTCAGAATGTATTACCTATGCCTCTACTCTTCCTCTGTTGTTACTTCCTCCGCCTGACGAGTGTATATGTGTTTCGGCGTGTTTATCGTTTGATAACAGCATTCCTGTATCTACAAACATTTCAAATTTCATATTATAATTCCTTTATTTTAGTGAAATTTTAACCTACAAGTGAAAACATAGGCTTAATAAACAGAACAGTTTTACACTTGACATTTGAACTTAATCTTCATTAATTCAAATTCTTACATTACTCCTTATCAATCTGATAGATAGCCAATAAGACCTGTCGTTCTTGTGGAGTGAGGTCATTTAATGCCTTACGTAGGTTTTTAGCGTAACGTTTATGGACATCCGGGTCTTGAGCAATAGCCACATCAAGTTGGGTTTCATATTTTTTAACAAGTGTGGACATCTTTTCGATTTGTTTTTTATTATCGGCATGCAACATCCAAGTAGAGCCTAATATGACAAGAAACCCTCCGACTTGCAGCGTTTTTTCCAAAATTGAACTATTACTTTTTTCAGTGGACATATTGGTAACCTAAGCTATTTTGTGATTAATATAATTTTAGTTTTAACTCTATCAATTGACTTATACAAGTCCGTATATGAGTCTGCAAAACTTTGTTCGATGAGAAACATATTTGCAATGACACAGGTAATTAAAAAGACTTCGAATATAATTTTTTTAAAGAAGCCTTTTATCCCACTCATTCTATTGTTCGAAGGCGTTGACACTTCTGATGCTCCTATAGCCATTATATGACCCACCGACATGGATAAGATTGCACCCCTTTGTTATCGCCACTAAGCATCTTGGGAATAAATTTAAAATCCAAGCCCTCAAGATAGTAACAGGTATAATACCGGTCTTTTTTATCCTTAAACATAATGACATTGCCCTTAGTTACCCCCTTAGGTAATAAGTTAGTAACTGCGTAACGATTACCCATATTGTTATTTAACATTTTGGTCAACTTATCTTCAAGACGCTGCCTCATGGACTGCTTAAGAGAGTCAGAAGTGGGAAGAGCGACAAGAAAATCTGTTGAGCGGAGATCATCGAGCAATGATATTTTAAACATCTCTTTATAGTTAGGATTAAAAAATATTTTTGAATCCAGAAGTAGGTCAAAGTCCTTGTGTCCCATAATATTAGGAACAGTGACCTTAGACACTTTTCCATCATTAAACTTAATGCCCATAGCAAAAAGTACATCATACTGTTTTCTATATAAAACGATATTAACGTCATCGCTCTCTACCATTAAATTACTATCGTAGAGGCCTGGAATCGACTTAACAAATTGATAGACTTCATCATCCGCAGTAGTAAGTTTAGGAAGCAAGGCAGGCGGCAACAACCTGTTAATGTCAACTTGGATAGAACCAGCGATTGAAGTTAATAACACCTCGGAATCAAGTATATAACCCAAAGAATACGAGCCAGCTAACTCTAGCTGAGTCTCCTTAGCTTCGGTTTGATTGACAAAGTCATGCATGGCCTTTGTAAACAGACCATTGAACAAGGGTGATGCAAAAATAGGAATGGAAAAAATGGGAATTACAACGATCCATATTGGGATGAAGCCTGCAAGTTGATGTTCCTTGCCATGATACCGATGATACAAAGGAATAATAATAATCTTTGCGAGCATCATCATTACAGAAAGCACGCTAAGGCCGATAGCAATTGTCGGTACAAGGGTAAACTTTATTGCGTCATTTCCAAGTTCATAAAAAAGCCCACCTTTTTTAAATCCTTCTTCTGCACGAGAATTTAAGATTTGAACAAAGTCCAAGCCATCTCTTGGTTGGGCATTCTTCCACTGTAAATAAGAATGTTCTTCACTATCTGTTGGCATATAACCAACATAGTAATATTCCCCTAAACGCTTTTTAAAATATTGTTGGATCTTCGATAATTGATAGAATTCTTTACGATTTGTCACTTGGGTATCCGCAAGAGATACATCAACTTTACTGGCATTGAAATAAGATTTTTCAGCCTTTGCCAGCAACTTACGAATGTTATTGCGAAAGTAGTTTTCTATGATGGTCCGATCATGCAGAGTCCAGTCATCAGGAACTTGAAAACCCTTGTTTCTAAGATGCTTCACCCTTGTTTTTTGTACCTTAGCCAATCTGGTAAACTGCTTCCTTGTCAGCTCCAAGCTAAAAGGATATTTGGACTCAAGATAAGCTACATGTGCATCTTTTATATCATCATCATCAATTAAAAATGCTTCCTTATAAAGCCGAGAACATTCTTCATGATTTTGGTCTGTTGCAATATCACAGGCCAGCCCTTCAATAAGTGCAGGGCCAAATAATATAAGAGCTTTAGCTAACTTATAAAAGCTTGTACCTAACCAGAAATCCTCATCCATCGGGGCCATTTTATTTTTTGCCAGAATAGGTAAAAGTTGTTGGTAGACATTCTCCCTACAACCCTTTTGCTTTATACATTTTTTTTTACTGTAATAAGATTTATGTGCACCAAGGATTTTCTTTTGATTGCTCCAAAAGTACAGACTGTATTCATCAATTCCTGATATATCGTTGTAATAAGAAGTCCATAAATCTTCAGTGATATTTTCAACTTCTCTTATCTCAGCATTAACCAGTTTTTTAACTGCAAGCGGGTCATCAAGTTGTTGCTTTTTCTCTTGGTAAGTTTTGTGAGCTATGGCAAAAAAATCAAACTCACCATCAGCAAATGACTTCGAGCTTAAAAACATAGGCTCAGTTATACGCTGATAATCTTTTTTTTCTTTTGTATCAATCAAGGTTGCAGCGATAGTGTCGGACTGTTCGGCAATTTTCTGGTTGATAGATTTCGAAACAAGTGCCAATGAAGGGATCAAAGCCGATACGATTTTAAAATGTTGCTCATCTTTTTTCGCTTGGTTAAGAATTCCTAGATTGCTCACTTCAAGCATGTCAGCGATATACAATTCTTTAAACATTATCGCTCGCACCGAACTAAATTTAGTCTCGGGATCAGCTGAATAGGCAATCACATCAACCAAAACTCGCAACGAGATTGCGATCAAAGCCCATAAGAACAAAAACACTACAGCTTTGAGCAAACCCTTGAGAAAACGTGATTTAACTTCTAAAAAGAATAATTTGTGAAAAAAATGACAAAGTACATTGTAAACAAAACCACAAAATACAAAACTTAAACCAAACCCGGTAATAATCCGCCCAATCAATTCCAGACGTTTGCCCTGCTCAAGCCATTCGTTACTAGTTAGCAGAGTCTGTGAGGACTGGCTATAAGTTTCAACCAAAGCAAGATTGAGGTTTATTTCAAGGATCAGGTAAATCACTGCCACCAGTAACGAAGTGATGAGAGCTAGTTTATTTTTCTTCACCACAGGTTTTATTGGAAGATCAACAGGAAGACTTCCTGTTTCTTCATTTTGATTAACCACTGAGTATGACTTCCTTGTTTATTTAGGTATTGATAACTACTTTTTTTGATTCTATCGTCAGTTTCTTTTTTGTCCTAACCTCGGGGTCGGTATTAAGACAGGACTTGCATGGTTTTTGTTTATACTCATCAAACTTAACCTGTTGCTTTTTACCCTTTTCAGTTAAATATAACCCTGTCGTCCATAGTTTTTTTTGTTTTGTTAAATTAGAAAAGTCTGCATTATTAGGAAGAGCCAGTATCAGTTCAATTGTGGAAAGTTTTTTATCTTTTAATAAAGTTTGAAGTTCATCAATGGACAACGGTGAATGATTCACTGTTTCTATCAAGGTCAACTCCGACCCTTCGAATTTGAAACCACGACTATGATAAGCCTGTGAAAGTGTCTGGTAGATGTAAGAAATCCCAACTTCATAGTTTGCTTCTACCTTTTGTTTCGGCAAATATTTTGGGGAAGCACATGCAACAAGAAAAGTTGCAGATAGGAAAAAAAAGTTAACTTTCCACTGTTTTTTATAGTTCATCAGATCATCCATAAATCTTTTGTTAAATAATAACGTTAAACATTCAGCTTGATTTAAGAACAACATCAAGTTGGTGTACATTGAATGGTATTACGTTAATCTTTCCGAGATGATCTTACTCTACACTTTATTAACAATCAAGCAATTGTAATGAAATGTGATGTTATTCAATACCTTTGTTACCTTGTAACATTTATATACTTCAAGTACGTAAACTTAAAATACAAATTAGCATCTTCATCCTTGCTGTAGTGGTTACCTATTTATAGATAATACTCTACTTCAATATTTATAATACCAGTTAAGTTAAAACCACAAAGCTTTGAATGATTCAACAGTAACTGAAATACTATTGCTTATTATGTGAAAGTAAGATTTAAACAATATAGCAAACGCCCAAAAATTCGTATTTTCAGCACAAATAATTTGTCTTTAAATTTGGCCATATGCTTGGCATGTAAACTAACTGACTCGATTAACAGCTTTATTACTTTTATTTAGCGAATAAAACTAAAAATATATACGTAATACCGTTTCAGCCACACAAGCCAAACGTTTACTGTTTTCAACTTCGATACTGACTTCATTAACCACTTCGATACTACGCTTCATTGGCACTAATTTGATTAGTTTAATGCTGGCCCTAACACGAGTACCCGCTTTAACAGGGTAAGGAAAGCGTACTTGGTTCAAGCCAAAGTTAATAACCATCTTGGCTTCAGGATAAGGGTTATTATCCAAATCAACTGAATTAGTTAATTTGGGGATTAATGATAAGGTTAAAAACCCGTGTGCTATTGTCGCTTTAAAGGGCGACTCTTTCGCCGCACGGACAGGGTCTGTGTGAATCCACTGTTTATCACCGGTGACCTCTGCAAATTGATCAATACACTCTTGCTCTACCGAGTGCCATTCACCGATAAAGGTGACGGTATCTATTTTTTCAAGCAGGCTCTTATAGGTTTTTTCGGCCTTAGGTACCTGTATCAATACCTCTTCGGTCTTAGTCTCTTCTGCATCGACAGGACTAAACTGAGAAAACCAAGGGTTATTTAGCGTATTTCTAAAAGGCATGGTGATTTTATTATTGAACAAATCAGACAAATTTTTAAACTTAGGCTCTAATTTGGCAATAAACTGATCATTTTGGTGTTGTAAATTTCTTCTTTTTTCTCTAATAAATGCAATAACTTTCATATACTAGCCTTATCAATACCTTGCTACTTAAATTTATTTTCTGTGAATGTTTTTAATTAACTATGCCACGTAGGCATCAGTAAATCATTAAAGTGAGTCTCTATGTAAATACAAACTTAACTTTACCCTAATCATCCGTCATCTTCCTTAATGAAATTGTTAGTAAATTACATTGGCACAACAATTAAATTTATAGCCTTAATAAGTTCAATAGTTAGACTTAAGCTGAATAGTTAAGCCTAACTACTTGGTTATTAATCTTCTACGCGCACACCCCACACATCATGCTCATCCGCATGAATAATTTTGACCCAAAACATATCGCCGGGTTTAGCATCAAAGTCATCCGACAAATAAACTTTACCATCAACTTCCGGTGCATCCATATAAGAGCGCCCTACTGCGCCAAGAGAGTTGACTTCATCAATGAGAATTAAATACTCTTGGCCAATGCGTGCTTGTAATTTATCTGCACTAATTTTAGCCTGAACTTCCATGAATTTTTGTAGACGTTCTTGCTTAACGTCTTCATCTACATGATCAGGTAAATTATTGGCGGTAGCGCCGTCAACATCAGAGTAAGCAAAACAACCAACGCGGTCTAACTGTGCTTCTTCTAGAAAATCTAATAACTCTTGAAATTCGTCTTCAGTTTCACCTGGAAAGCCAACAATAAAGGTAGAACGAATGACTAATTCTGGGCAAATTTCACGCCATTTTTTTATCCGCTCTAACGTTCTATCTGAACTACCAGGGCGTTTCATCAACTTCAAAATACGTTTACTAGCATGTTGCAATGGAATATCTAGATAAGGAAGGATTTTACCCTCAGCCATTAACGGAATAACTTTATCAACACTTGGGTAGGGATAAACATAATGCAAACGCACCCAAATCCCCAGTTTACCCAGTTGTTCACACAAAGCTAGCATGCTTGTTTTTACCGGCATACCATCCCAGAAATCAGTTTTATTCCTAACATCTACACCATAAGCCGAGGTATCTTGAGAAATAACTAATAACTCTTTCACGCCAGCATTTTTTAATCGCTGCGCTTCACCTAAGACATCACCAATTGGGCGGGAGTCTAAATCACCACGCATTGACGGGATAATGCAGAAAGTACAACGATGATCACAACCTTCAGATATTTTTAAATAAGCATAATGCTTAGGCGTAAGCTTAACGCCCTGCTCTGGCACCAAATCAATAAACGGATTATGCTCAGGTTTGGCGACATGTTCATGCACTTGCTTTAAAACTTCATCATAAGCATGGGGGCCTGTAACACCTAGAACATTAGGATGAAGTTCGATAATTTCGTCTTTCTTAACACCTAAACAACCGGTAACCAAAACCTTGCCATTGGCGGCTAATGCTTCACCGATAGTATCAAGGGATTCTTGTACTGCCGAATCAATAAAACCACAGGTATTTACAATAACTAATTCTGCATCATCGTAAGAATTAGTGACATCGTAACCTTCAGTACGTAACTGAGTAAGGATGCGCTCACTATCAACTAAATTCTTTGGACAGCCGAGAGAGACGAAACCTATCTTTGCCGGACGTTCTGGACTTTTTTCACCTTGTGTAGCTTTAGATGTGAAAATAACTGACTGCTCTTCAATGACCTTTTTAGGTGTTTCTAGTGTGGTAGTTTGTTTCGGGTCAAATTGAGTAACTGTCATAGGGCGCCTTTACTAATGTAAATGATTCAGGTGAATTTTAGTGCGCAGATTATACAGGAAACTGACGGAGATGTCTTTAGTGTTTGCACTGGATGGTTACAGCGTCATAAGTGGTTGTTTAACTGTCTTTATTGCAAACCTAGGGTATTTGCTAAGGCTGTTGTTTAATGGACAGCATTATACAGGAAAGATGTTTCAATTGGGGATGAACATTTAAGACTCGGTGTCCAATTAAGAAGATTGCTACCATTTCATAATTAAGCCATTTTATTCTCTTACGTTTTTTACTAATACTTACTGAGTTCTATAATTAAACAAACCTACTTTTCTAAGGTTGTATTGTATGTTGTAGAGGCGTATCTGGTTAAGTTAAAACCGTATTTTCTTCATGTTCAAATATTAAGTTAAAACAAATCTACATCTCCACCTTTAATCACAGGTTTTTTAGCTACTCCTTGGCTCAACATATCTTCAAAAAAAGTAATTTTATTTTTACCCTGCTTTTTACTTTCATATAAGGCTTGGTCTGCATAATCTATAGAAGTTATATGGAATGTTTCTCGCCTAAATTCAACTACGCCAATACTAACAGTTACCTTATCTACGCTTGGAAAACTATAGTCCTCCACCCTACGCCTGAAACGCTCCAGTATTTGAATACACTCTGTTTGGATATCAGCACTCAATAGAATAACAAATTCTTCTCCTCCAAAGCGGAATTGCAAATCTTCGGATCTGAAGCTGGAACGAATAATTTGCGCTAAATGGATTAATATTTCATCTCCATAAAGGTGTCCAAACTCATCGTTTACGAGTTTAAAGTTATCAATATCGATAATCGCTAGCCAAAAAGTTTTTTTTCTTTTAGCTATTTGTTGACTCTTTGTCCTTCTTTCATTTCCTACTTTTTCGTACTCCTGAGGAAAAGCGTTAAAGACTGATGAAATAGCAGAATCAAATGTTTTTCTGTTGGAAAGTCCGGTTAATTCATCGGTTTGTGATTCATATAACAATGTAATAAAATTGTTATATATACTAAGAATACCAGAAAGAACATAAGACTGAACTTTCTCTATTTTTTCTGGTAAATTAATCACTAAGAACTGTTCACTTTTTCTATCGTGATGAAGTAAGCGAATTAATGAATAACCTAATTTAGTTTTTAGGTTGTACTCTTCCAGAGAAGATTCATTCATGTACTCAAACGAATTTTTTAATGCATCATCTATCAAAACAGTGTTGTCATTAACAACACAATGATTTTTTTCAAAAGATATGTGAAATATAATATCTCCCGTCTTATTAATTGAAATTATTTTTGTTTTCGAGCAACTCATCATCCCATTAACGCTTTTTAACAGACTGAAAGCCAATAATTCAGCATCACGCTGAGAGGTGAAATTTGCTATATGGTCGACAAGAGTATTAGGTTGATACATCTAGAAACTGCTTTTAGTTATTGGTAAGTAAATGAGATTTTATCTCCGTTGTTAATTATATTATGAACGGTGCTGATCAGGTATATATTCTATTTAACAGCCCCTGTAAAACTTTTAAATGTCAATATTAATTATCGGCAAAGAATCGTTGTAATACAAGAATGTTATTTTCTAAGGCTCTAAATTCTGAGAAAGTAGTTGGATATTGGGATATAAAGCTCTTTATAGTTAAAAGCATTATAGATAATTTTAGAAGATAAATTGAGTATTCCAATCTTAGAGGTGCCTTCGGTGTAAAGTCTACCGGTTGGTTTGACCTTTGGCTTTAGGTCAGAACCCTTGATTCTAGCTTCAATTTAAAAATTCAAATAAGAAGAAGTCTGATTTGTCATCGACCCCGTTTGCTCCTAGCTTTTTAAAGTGACTTTATCTTTAAGCATTGCTGCTGAGGAACAAACAAAAACACCCTTGGTAGGATTTGTAGCATAATGAAACATGGCTGTAGCCACTTTTGTTACTTGGATAATTTTATAGTTTTGTGGGATTAATGAATTGAATGCTTTCATGAAAAATGTGCCTAATTGCTCAGCAAAGCGTTTTTCCACTCTATCGCCAACTAACATTGATGGCCGAAAAATACCAAGGTATTTATAAGCCATTTGTCGTAACTCAGCCTCTACATCCCCTTTCACTTGGTTATAGAATAATAATGAGTCACTATTTGCCCCCATCGCTGTGACAATAGTAAATAGCTCAGCACCTCTCTGCTTCGCTATTTTAGCGACATTAATGACATATTGTTGATCTACTTGACGAAAGGCTGCTTTGGAACCCGCACGTTTTATCGTGGTACCTAAGGTACAAAAGACATGGTCAATCAATAAGTCATCTAGATCGATTTTTTCAAAATCAACGACTTTTTGCTCTAATTTTTCATGGTTTATATCAAGAGGTCGCCTAACAAGCACTACAACCTTAGAATAAATAGGTGATGCAAGTAATAAGGTCAGCAACTCCTGCCCTATTAAGCCACTAGCACCTGCTAACAAGGCTACTTTTGATTTCATACTGCTCTCAACTTGTTGTATTTAATTATTATTAACACGCCTATAAACTGTCATTTTAACATCAAACTTATCCTATTCGGTCATTCAGAACAAACTAATAAAGGAACATGATTAGTCATCAAAGCATACCAATGAATACGGGCTAAATATTTATTACTGTATTTTTTTAGTTTATCCAAATAGCAATAACGGTCTTTTTCCCGAGCAAACAGGCTTGCCTGTTGTTACCTCATTGAATGACATGTTGGGGTATATGGGGAATATTCAACCTTGCTGCTCTTGGCATTATGTAATTATTTTTATCAAGTGACTTTTATCAAGGGGTGGATAAATAAGTTTAAATCAAGTGAACTGCCCCCTTGGTTTCTTGCTCGCTACAGCACAGTATCTTTTGCTGTAGCGACATTTTCTTAGTTATTTTTTTTAGAGAGGGCCCCCTTACCCAAGCCTTGTCTAAACAGCAAAGGAACTAAGACAAATAAAAGCCAGGTTAGACTGCCGCCCGATTTTTTTTCACTATCACTCGATGCACTTTCATCTTTTTTGAAAATAGCAGTTAGCGCTAAACTAGATGATTTTATTACAATGCACTGGTCGAAACCTGCAGTTGCATAATAGTAGAATTTCTTGTTATTAAATTCCCCTGTTGCGACATCAATATAAGAATCATTATTAAAATCACCAAAAGCGGTGGCAGTTACTCCTTCTTCCGGTCTAGCCACATTGACAGATTTGGAATATTCTCCCTCTCCTAGCCCATAAAACAAACTCAGTATTGAGGGTTTATAATGAGCCGTTAAAATATCAACATGGCCATTTTCATCAATATCTCCAAAGGCGGCGCCGTAACTTGCCCACTTAGATGAAACAAGCTTTCGGTCCTTACCATTTTCATTTGAGTAAACAGCAATCTCTCCTAATTGTATTTCTGCGGTTAAAATCTGTGGTATAGCATTTTCATGCGCTTGATAAGTATCGAGTGTTATAGCTGCTTTTTCAGCAATAATTTGCTGCTCTTTAAACCCTTGGTCAGTATTTTTAAACCAAGAGATTTTTTCATTTTCAATACTCTCCACTAGTGTAAAGAGATCACCATTAGTATTTGCATCAAATGAAGAAATAACAAAGTCAGGACGACTATCTAAATCATAATCAATAACAGAAAAAGAGTAAGGACGGGTATTTTCAAAGGTGAAGGTTTTTTCATAAACAAAACCACCATTACCATCGTTTAAGTACATTTTAATGCCTCGACCATCTGAATTAAATTGAGTAACAAACAAGTCTTTATAACCGTCATTATTCCAATCATAACTATCTAAGGAGGATGGGTAAGCGAGATCAGATATAATGGTCTTACTAATAAAAGTGCCGTCTCCTAAATTTTCATAACTGTTCACTTTGCCATTAAATAAGCTGATGCCAATCAAATCATCGATACCATCATTATTAATGTCTATTGTCTCTAATGATTTAGCCCCTCCTGCTGCGCTGCCAATCTCGCGAACATCCTGATTTTCTGTTGGGATTATCACGCCATTACC
The DNA here is from genome assembly GCF_000378625.1 of Colwellia piezophila ATCC BAA-637. Lineage (GTDB taxonomy): Bacteria > Pseudomonadota > Gammaproteobacteria > Enterobacterales > Alteromonadaceae > Colwellia > Colwellia piezophila. Next base: position 287,174 of record NZ_KB905164.1, read on the forward strand.
CATATCACATTTCTGACCTTGCCAACCGGTAAAGTACCAACCAGGAGATGCCTTAGTCACTAAGGTTTGAGATGATTCAGCCGTTGCAATATCACAGCTACTGGTACAAGTTTTACTCGTTGCTTCAACTTGGCCTTGACCTTCAATGGTTAAATCTATGTTAAACGCCAGAGCGGTGAAATGAGTAGTGGCAAGGCAAATTAAAGTTATCACTTTTACTCTTATTATTTTCATATTTTCAGTGTCTTTTAAATAAGGAAGTTAATTTCTAATCTATTTTATAAACAAGTGAAATTAGGGTGTTATAATGTTGTTATTATTTTTTTATTCACCCATAAAATCAAAAGCTTATAACTTCATGGATGTTAACTTTTACCTAGAACACAATACGGTTTACCCCAAGCATAATAAAATTACCACTGGAAATAAGGCGATAATTCTTGAACCGAAAATCATGCAAGTACTTTGTTTTATGGTTGAGCACCAAGGTGAAGTGCTCAGTAGACAACAAATTGCAGATAACCTTTGGCCTGGTAGTATTGTCGGTTTAGAAGTGATAACACGGGCAATTTTCGAATTAAGAAAGGTGCTAAAGGATGATGCAAAGCAACCGAAATATATAGAGACCATCGCTCGAAAAGGTTACTGCTTTATTGGCAAGATAGAGCCCATTGAAGAGATTAAGAGTCAACGCTTATTACCTGATTCTTTTCTGGCCAAAGTCAGCTATAAAGCTGTAATTATTACTGCTTTGCTGATTTCTATTATTATTTTATTTCTAGTCAATGCTCCCATCAGATCTGTTAAAGATTCACCAGAGAGCACGGTAAAGCCCTCGAATTACCAATCGACTATTTTATCTGATGGTATAGGTGAAATCCAGTCGGCTTCGCCTTCTTCTGATTGGTCAAAAATACTGTATATACAAACTGATGCCAATGCTAAAGAGTCGGTATTGATATTAAAAGATGTCACCAGCCACCAATATTCAATCTTACTAAGAAGTAGTGATTTACTCCGCTCTGTTATTTGGGCTAAGCACAATAATGCCAGCTTCTTTATTCAATGCGAGAGTACAGAATGCAAAGTAAATAAGCTTTTTACTGATAATGGCACCATACAAGAGATATATAGCACAAAGTCAAAATTAAAAAGCATCAAGCTTTCTCCAAATGGCAAACAATTAGCCTTAACAACGATGAATAATGGCCGACTTTCCATTTCACTTTTATCGCTAGAATCTCAACAAGAATCCCCCTTAAGCATTAACAAAAAAACAAGCAACTATGCTGCAACATTCAAGAACAGTGGTTCAGGTATCTTTTATGTTCAACAAAGTAGCTCGCAAGCAACTATTAATGACTACAACTTTGCCAATAAAGTCAGTAAAGAGATCTCGACTAAATTTTCAAAAGTCACTAGCTTACAGTTAGAAGATGACGGGAATTTACTTATTGCCGGTCAAGTTAACAGCCTGTATTCAGTTTGGCGCTTCAATATTAAAAGCAAAGAAATCTCACAAGCCCTGCCTATCTCAGCAGGAAGTTATGCCTATGAATTAGTGTCGAACAAAGCGGAAAAACAATTATTTTATCTTAAAACAAGTTCAAACTATGATATTTCCGCACAAGGTTTAACTAAGTATATCAATCTAAATCAAGTCAATAGCCATGCAAATGACTTTTATGGCACGTGGTCAGTGCCAACAAAAACACTCTATTTTGTATCACAACGCACCGGTAGTTATGAAGTTTGGAATCACAAAGACAATAAGAATAATAAGCTTACCAATATTCAAGCGGATAACATCAGGCGACCTATTTTAAACGAAAAGCAAAGCCAGATTGCTTTTGTTGCTTCTCAAAATAATCAACTCAAACTAATGGTATATGACATAAAGAAACAACAGCTCATTGTAAGTCAAAATTTAGCGAAAGAAGCGCACTTATTATCTTGGTCAAGTGGAGGTGATTCTATTTATATGAGTATTGCCAGTGATAATATCTACGATATTTGGCAGTTTGATATGATTAGTCAACAATCCAAAATAGTATTACTTGCTGCGGGGCTCATCTTAAAGGAGAAAGCGGATGGTAGTTTTATTTTCGGTGATATTAACAGCCAACAATTAATGCTAAAAAAAGTGGATGGTGCTACAACCATTATCAAAAACTTCAAAGGGCTTGCTTTACTATTTAGACCTCACAGTATTAAGCTAAATAATAACAACGATGTTCTTTATTATGTTCAACAAGATGCACCCCGTATAAAAGTGATGTCCACCCTACTTAGCAATGCGGTCAACGAGAGTCCCAAAGAGCTCTTTAGCCTATCAGCCAATGATTATGTCACTGACTTAGGAAGACATGAAAGTGATTTCGTTATTTATGACCACCTAGAATCAAAAACATCACAACTGGTTTTATTACAAGCGGTTAACTAGGGTCTGTTGATCTTTCAGGGTTAAAATTCATTCAATTTAAAACGGGCTTAATCGCGGCGCGAGCTTTGTATCATAGTTATTCTATTAAATAAGCGAGCAACAAGGAGTAAGTTCGTTTTAAATGAACCCAAAGGGCAGCACTTGTTTGAAATTTATACGGCGTTATCGCAAGTTCATGTAGCCACACCACTTCACATGCTCTGCCTTGCCTAAATATCAAACATGTTGCTGTAAAAGTAATCTCGAAAGTTCAACAGACCCGAGTATTGCTTCATCATATTTTAGTAATAGACCCAGAGATAAAGGGGGTATACGCTAGTTTTTTTTAGCTAAACTCATCACATCGCCCCCTAGAATCAAGGGGGCAGAACCCTTGATAGGGTCGTTGCTTAGACTGGTGTTTACTATGTAATTTAGGAAGTATTGTGGCGAGATAATAAAAATAAATAGATTTTATTTGTTCTTTAAAGGCATGGTCGGCTTGAATTTATTTGTTGCTTTGAGCACTAGCATAAAATGAATCAAAGTAATTAGAACGACTACTTGATTCATCTTTGAAAAATTGTCATATTAATTATCTTAGAGCACATAAGTGCAAAGCCTACATGACAAATAAAACGACATGACAAATAGAACGACATCAGAAAAGGTATTACTCTCACTTAGTTTGCTAGCTACAATCACAATATCCCCCTTTGCGTTTCTTCGATGGTTTGATGGAGAAACCACTTTAGCTATCATTGATGCAATAATATCACTCACTGCATTTATGTTTTTTTTGTTTATATTTATCACGCGAAAAATTAGTGCCGCAAATACATTATTGGCAATATTCTTAGCGTTTGCTGTACTGGTTACTGTATTCATCAAAGGTGAACCTCAGATTTTATGGCTTGCACCAACTATCATTGCTATTCATTATTTGATGCCGTTAAATCTCGCCAGAATAACAAGTGTAACACTCGCGTTAGCAATACTAATGATTATATACCCGCGGGTTGATTTAACGTATTTGTTTACCTTTATCGCAACCACAGGTTTAACTGCATCCTTGTCATTTGTAATATTCCGCTCATATACCGATAAACAAAATGAATTATCATTACTCGCGTTAATTGACTCGCTAACATCCTCAGGCAACCGAAGAGCTCTAGACTTAAAGCTCGCAGAGGTCATAGCAAGCCAGCACAGAGAAGAATACTCCATGTGTCTGATACTCGTTGACTTAGATTATTTTAAAGAAGTGAATGATGACCATGGCCATGCTGTTGGTGACCAAATACTGGTGAGGATATGTGAGTTGATAACTAAACATACCCGCGTTTTAGATTCGCTTTATAGATACGGAGGCGATGAATTTATCATTATGCCATTAAACATGAATATTAAAACCGCTAAAATACTTGCTGAAAAGATACGAAGCATCATTGAGCTACACGAGTTCACGAATAACATCAAACTAACACTCTCAATAGGCGTTGCTGAATACAAAGCACATGACACACCAGAGTCATGGATTAGTCGTGCCGATACAGCTCTGTATAAAGCTAAAGAGAGTGGCCGGAATATGATTTGTTAATCCAACAGGCCCTATTGTTCTGCGGACATAGTGTATTTTTTAAGAATCTTAGTCATTTTACCGAGCATTTATGGCCAGCATTATATAGCTAATGTTAAGAGTGTTGAATAGTTAGTTTTTAGGGCCTTTTTTAAGTGCGGTGACATTAAAAATTACTTCTAGTTTATCAATGTAAACTTTAGGAACTGGATTTTTTGACTCAAATGTTTGTTGAACTTTGGTAAGTTCGATTTTAGTTTGAAATGCAAAAACTGATGGTTGAATATGGTTTACTCTCAAGAGCCGCTTAAATACGGGTCCATTAATGCTGCATTTACGTTTTAACATTTACTTTTAACCTTATTTGTTTATTACCATGTTTAATAAGCAACAGTAGATAATGCCGTATGAGGCCGTTGCTACTGTCACAGTTAAAGCACTAGCATTTGACCTACTCAAGTATTTGGGGCTGGTCGTTTTTCGCTTATTAATTTTCGTTAATACTTACCATCAAAAACACGCCGCGCATTGTAATCAAGTGTAACCAAGAAGTCTGTTATCAATTTGTAACAGTATTTGTAGATTGCTCAAACCGACCACTCAACCGGTTTTTGAAGAGATGTATGCTTACATTTCTAATTAAGTGGAAAATTAACCATGGCACTACCAATGATTGCCGATATTAACTTATGAACATCGTTTTGCTATTTCATCAATAGATTTTTTATTATGGTTTTGACTCCAACTTAAAAATTCACTTTCCACTAAAGCAGGAGCATAAAGCCAACCTTGAAAAACATCACAACCTAGCGCTTTTATTGCATTTGCTTCTGCCTGAGTTTCAACACCTTCAACAACAGTTTTTAATTTTAAATCTCTAGCTAGTTGCAGTGATGCTTTAACCGCCGCATAGTTTTTACTGTCTGTCAGCATTTTTTGAACAAATGACATGTCAACTTTTAGCTCGGTAAAAGGGCTAGAAATAAGTTGTGACAACGAAGAAAAACCGGTGCCAAAATCATCAATAGAAAGATTAATACCATGAAGACGTAATCTACACATAACTTCAAGTTCTTTGGCCATATTGGGACTTATAGCACTTTCTGTTATTTCAAGTGTTAAGAATTTCGCTGGTAATTGATGTTGCGCTAATATATCCATAACACTCTCTAAAAAGTCTGATTCGACTAGATCTAAAGGCGAAATATTCACAGAAATATTAAAGTTCATGCCTTGTTGATGCCAACGAGAGCACGCAGCAATTGAATAGTCTAAGACTTGTAAGGTTAATAAATGAGACAAACCTAGTTTATATATTTGTTCTAAAAAGAAATAAGGTGTTAACACGCCTCTTGTCGGATGATTCCATCGAACAAGCGCTTCAGCGCCGGAAACAGTGTCCGTTTCCACGTCAATATGTGGCTGAAAAAGCACATTGAACTGTTCCAGGTTAAATCCAGTAATGATTTCATCATCTACAAGTTGAGATTGAGAGTTTTCTGTTGGTTTTCTTACCTGTTTTTTTTCAATTAACTGCAATAAAACCAGTTCTAGTTGCTTTTTACTAATTGGCTTAGTTAGGCTTAAAATGTCCGGCATACCACAAGCTAGTACCATTTCTTTAACCGATGAAATCACATCCTTAGACACAGAACTTGTCAGTACTACATTAGCATCTAAATTACGCTTGGCAATAATTCTCAAAAACTCAATACCGTCCATACCGGGCATATTTAAATCGCATAAAATAAGCTCAGGTTCATCTATTTTATCTAGTTTACTCAGGGCTTCTTGACCATTAGAGGCTGTCGTGATTTTGGCTAATGTTAATGTTGACAACATTTTTGCAATCAGTTTCTGTTGAAAAAGATCATCTTCAACAATAAGTATATTATTCAGCATGTAAACTGTCCTTAGTATCTTTTAAATTTGCAGTGCATAACAAATAGATCATTGCTAAATCACATTATCTAATTCGTAAGAGACTTCTTTTACTTGTAATTGCTTGGCAAGTAACTTGCTAGCAACCCGATATTCAGGTGTTAACACGACCGGCGTGTTTTTCAATAACTCACGGCAACGCATCACCAACTTAATGACCGATTTTTTACTCCAGCCCATAGGCCATGCTCTAGACAAGCAAATAATAGTCAATTGGCCTAGGTCTGTGTCTGTGCTATCAAGGTCTAAAGCAGTAATAATTAATTTAACCGCTTTTTCAAATTCTTTAATTTTAATATATGAAAGACAACGTTTCTTTGCTCGGCTCACTTCAGCCTTTACCTGCGCTAACTTACTTTGCCAACGGTTTAAATAGAGCGTTAATGTTTGTTGTTTGTATATATCTACTTGCGCTAAACAAACCTTTACTCTACTGATACTTTCTTGGTATTTTTCCGTGTCATGCAGTATCGAATAAACGTTAGCAAGTTCTATCAATTCATATACAGAAGAAATATATTCATCGTCTTGCCATTGCAAGTATTCATTCAACAACGTTTTACATTGGCTAATGTTACCTTGTAAACCATGCGCTCTCGCTTTAAGTAGTAGTTCGAATGGTTTGTAATCTTTTCTGGAATAATAACTGCGCCAATGTTTATATCGCTCAATAAATCGTGCAAACAATTCACCTTTATTTACATCCTGAGTAAATTGAATGACATTTAAATTTAATTGAGCAACCATTTGGTGTAACAGCAAGGTTTCTCGATAAGAGTGACGAGATTGACTTAATGCCATATCTAAGGTGTCATAAGCAGGCTTAACATCAAACATCGCCATCGCAATATGTGAACAAAATATAGTGTTTTCTATATTTCTGGGAGAATGTTTCACACTTTCAGTCATTTTCTCGAGCGCTAAGGAAAGCTGCTGCTGTGCTAAGTAACACTGGGCAGAAAGCAACAATACTTTAGTGCAATGAATAGGATCTTTTTCAAAGGGTGACAATGTCGCCAAGCATGATTTATATTGCTTTTGTTTCAATTCTAAACGAGCAAATTCAATTTGTACCTCAGCACGTATTGGTTTTCCTTGAAGATGAATTAAAATGTTTTTTGCTTCATCACATTTATTGAGCTGTATTAACGCCTTAGCTTTTAAAAATTGAGCACCATATGAATGCTGTTCAGCATTAAAAATACTCTCTTCAGCTTTTGCTATCGTGTCAGTAAAATCTCCATTGGAGAAAGTTGTTAGCATATCTGCTAAGACACGTTTTTTTCTAGAAAACTTAGGCAAACGCTCTTTAAAGGTCACATAATTAAGTGGTTTAACAAGATATCCATCTGACCTTAGTTCATAAAACCCACGTACTACGCTTGCTGATGAATCACCGGTAATAATGATAATTACGCAGTCTGCTGATAACATTTGGCAATTGACCATTTCATCTAAAAGCTGATGACCATTTTTTCTCTCACCTAAATTGTAATCACACAAAATTAACTGCACTGCTTTATGCTTTACAATTTCTAGCGCAGCAACCGCATCTTTCGCTAATAAAATTTGCTCTGGACTAAAACCTAACTTTAATAACATACCTCTCGTCGCAGTACGGTACATTGTACAATCATCAATAATTAAAATAGGCCTTGAGCGGTCAAACATACTAGAAACGTCATTCATACTATTTATCCTCCATCACAAACAACACCTCCTATTTTTACCATCTAAATAAAGTGTTATAGATTTAATAGCGTGTATTTTAACCAGTTACTCTAAAACTGTCTGTTCCCTAAAGAACAGACGTGATTATTTTTTAACCGTAATATATTTCCAATTTCAAAGCGGGGTTAAAATAATTGAATTTAATTAAGTGTTTAAAAAAGGGTAAATTTAAAATCAAAACAAGTGCTACCTTTATATTTTTTTTGGTTAGCGTATTGAGCTTTTCAGCTCAAATTATCGCGAACGAAATAAAAGCAGATATAAAGCCAGCTATAACACATGAGTTAGAGTCATTAAATATTGCTCTGCCAAAAATGTTATCAACAAAAAACAAACGCATTCACAGTGCTTTGGTTAAGTTATGGCAAGAATGGGCAATGCAACTCAACATTCAGCCACACTTTATTGAACTTAACTATGAAGAAGCACTTTTAGCATTAGATAATGGCGATATAGATGTCATAGCTATCGGTCAGTATGAAAAACAATATAAAAACAAATACTACTTTTCTTTACCCCTAATTAAGGAACAAGGGGTTCTCTATCAGCTTAAGAGCACTCAAAGTAAAGTAAAAGCCACACAACCTACCTCTTTAGCCATACATGGTCCTTTTTATATAAATGATATTTTTACTGACCAAAAAAGTATGCAAGTAACCTTTAATACTGACCTTAGTTACATTCTTGCTCAACAAACAACCTATGATTATATTTATTCTACTCACCCTAATGAATTCGAAAAAACCAAAAGATATCAAGACTACCAACGTGTTAAAAAACATTTTAATCCTACATTGATACGAGCCGTGTTTGCTAAGAATAAACGCCAACAAGCCCTCGCTTATAATGAAGGCATCAGGAAATTTGATCGTTCCTTTGCACAGGGAAGATTAAATTTATATAGCGAAGGGAAAGAAGCCTCTTTTGAAATGCTATTAGGTCACTATTTATCTCAGATATCGATTGAACAACAAGAATTCCTTATTGATAACCCGGTAGTTACTTACGGTATTGTTGGCATTGGTTATCCACCTTATCAAGTTTTTGAAGATGGCGTATTAACTGGATTAACAGGGGATAAACAAGTATTGATTAGTAAACGAATTGGCATCACTTTTGAGCCAGTATTTTTCACTTCATTTGACCAAGCCCAAACAGCTATTAAAGAGCAAAAAATTGATTTTTTACCCCTTGTTTATAAAACTGAGCAGCGCAGAAAATATTACTCCTTTACCACGGCCATTGGCGAATCACAGCTAGCGATAATAAGCAGGCATGATGACAAAATAAATTCATTGAACGCACTCGCTAATACAAGAATAGCGGTAATAAAAGGCCATTTACACTCAAAAATAATGGAGAATAAAGTACCTAGCGGCCAGTTTATTTATTTTGATAGACCAGAAGACGCTTTATTAGCAATCAATAATAATCAAGCAGATGCGTATATTGGTGAGCTATCGAACGCTATATATTTAGCTAACAACCTAAAACTAAATGCTTTATATTTTCACATGAGTGAAGACTTCAATACAATTTCCTTTTTTAGAATGGCAACCACACATTCAAATGCCATTTTAAAAGATATTTTGAATTTAGGTTTGAGTTTAATCAATGATGTAGAGGCTAGAGAAATCAAGAATAAATGGATAAATACTACGCTAGTGGTACAAGCTGATGATCATCGTTATCAAGAGCTGATTGATATAATACTAATGATTACAGCATTAATTATCATTACCCTGGTACTTTATATGCTCTATCGCTACCGACAGAAATTAATTGATGTTAAATACAAGCAACATATCGAGCGAGCATTAGAAGAAGCAAGAAAGGCGAGAGATGAAGCGGAACAGTCGGCGAGCGCTAAAACAGATTTTTTAGCGCGTATGAGCCATGAAATCCGCACCCCGATGAATGGCGTACTTGGTATGGCTGAAGCAATGAGCTTTACGCGACTCAAGCCGGATCAAAGTGAATTACTTGACACCTTAAATAGTTCTGCAAAAAGTCTAATGACTTTACTCAACGACATCCTTGATTTCTCAAAAATGGATGCCGGTAAACTAACCTTAGAGTCGACACCAATAAATCTAGAAGAGCTAGCAAATGCAGCAATGAACAATTTCCGATATAAAGCTGAATCTCGTGGTTTACAGCTTAACATCAACATTGACGATACCATTAAATACAATTATTTAAGTGATCCTACTCGGCTATTGCAAGTGCTGAATAATTTAATTTCCAATTCAATCAAGTTCACTGAGCATGGCTTCATACAACTTTCTATACGACAATTACCTCAATCGTTGCCAAATAATGATAAATGGCACGATATTGTTTTTGAAATAAAAGACAGCGGCATAGGTATTGCCCAAGAAAAAACCGGCTCTTTATTTACCCCTTTTGTACAAGCAGAACAAGATACTACCCGCAAGTTCGGCGGCACTGGCCTAGGTTTGAGTATTTGCAAAGAGATAATTGACACAATGGCAGGCACTATATCTGTCTCGTCAATTATCAATGTGGGTAGTTTATTTACCATAAATGTGCCATTAGCTCCTTGCCTAGAGCAACCAAAAACGGCGCTTAATATGTTCAGACCTGCATCATTAAGTGAAATTAGAAACAATACATTACCGCCATTAAAGGTTTTGTTAGCGGAAGACAACCCGGTTAACCGTAAAGTTATAGCCGGCCAGTTAAAGCAGTTAGATATTCAGTGTGATATTGCCGAAAACGGCTTAATCGCTTACCAAATGTATCAGAAGAGTGACTACGATATTATTTTGTCTGACTGTCATATGCCTGAAATGGATGGTTTTACCTTAGCAAGCATGGTATCAACAGAGCGTAAAAACAATAAACCCTGGTTAATTGCCATTACCGCTGATGCCCTTGAAGGCGCAGTACAAAGTTGTATGGATTCAGGCTTTGATGATTATTTAGCTAAACCTTGCCCGATAAGTAGTTTAAAAGCAAAACTTGAAATAGCAACTTCGGCATTGTTATTAGAGCAACCAAAAGGCTTTAAGGAAGAGACTATCCTGCAAGAAAACGATTTAACGAGTGCTTCAGTAATACTAAAAGCTAACTCAACAAAAACAAACACCGCTATACCGACCACACAACACCTTAACCGTGAAACTACTTTAGAGCTTACTGGTGAAGATATTGAATTAACGCTAGACATTCTAGAGGCCTATTTAACTAACAACGATGATTTCAATGACTTAATTGATGCACATCAGCAATCTCAATTATCCAAGGTTAAAGATATCGGCCATAAAATAAAAAGTGCTATTAGATACCTTGGCGCTAATGAATTAGCCAATATAGCTGAAACAATTGAAGAATATTCAGCGAATGAAAAGTCCAATCAGTTAAATGAACTCATTGAGACGTTAGGAAAAGGATTAGAACGCTTAACGGAAGAAGTAAATCATTGGTGTGATGAAATAAGACACAAAGAGGCAATAAAGTAATGGCTTCGATATTTAAACCTAAAGTAGCATTGATGATGGCTATACCACTGGTGCTCATTATTGCGCTGCAATTTTATTTTCAATATAAAATGGAACTTCAGGCAAAAATATCCACAGGTCGAGACATATACTCTTTATTAAAAACAACAGAGCAAGCACTTATTTCCTGGAGTAAAATGGTAAAAACTGATGTATTTCTTGCTGCAAATGATACGAGCGTTCGTCAGCAAACACTACAATTAATTAAAGCCGATAAAGATAAAGAGCAACAACAGTTTTTAACTGCGCAAAACAATTTAAAAGAACTGTTTTCTAATGCCATAGCACATAGAGAATACGTCGGGTTTTCTATTATTTCACCTCAAATGAAAATATTATCATCAAACTATAACAAGAAAAACCATTGGACTATTGACCTAGAAAAAAAAGTAAACCTGCTTTCTTTGACCTTTAAAGGTCAACCGCAGTTTCACTTTCCTCCCTACAAATATAACGGCCTTATAAACCAAAACGACCAAGTTACAAAAAACACCACTTTGTTAGTAAGCTCCCCTATTTATGATGACGATAATAATATTGTTGCCGCTATGGTGTTAACTTACGATCCTTCATCTACCTTGATGCCTTTGCTAAAGCAAGCACAAACAGGGACTTCAGGTGAAACTTACCTTATTAACAAATCGGGTGAGATGCTCAATCCAAGTCGTTTTATAAGTAGTAAATTCGACAAGGGCGCCTCGTCAAATAATAATTACGCTTTGATCGCTTCACAGCTGAATGCGAACAATTTAGGGCAACAGTTAGAGGCTTATCTAGATTATCGTGGCATAGAGGTTATCGGGAGTTGGCTTTGGTTATCCGAACTAGAGTTTGGTTTAGTAACCGAAATTGATTTAAGTGAGGCAATATCGAGTAGTGAAGATGGAGTCAATTTTATCCGACTATTTTCGGCTGTTTTTATCTGCCTACTCATCTACATTTATAGTTTAATCGCCGTGTATGGTAATCGCTTAATTAATCATAAGCGCAAAGTAAATGCGTTGAATGATAAACTTAAAGATTCTAATGTTAATTTAGAAGATAAAGTCGTCGAGCGTACCAAAGCAGCAAAAGTGGCCGTAATAGCTAAAGGCGATTTCCTTGCAAAAATGAGTCATGAAATCCGAACACCGTTCAATGGTATATTAGGTATGATAGAAGCGTTAGGATTTACCCAAACAAGTGAAGAACAAAAAGATTTATTAGCAACACTCAATTCATCTTCCAAACACTTATTGAGGTTATTTAATGACCTACTTGATTTTTCTCAACTAGACAAACAACAGTTAACGCTAAAAGAAACGCCAACACAACTGCACGATATTTTTGACGATATAGTCAAAGAATATCAACAACAAATAACAGACAAAAACATCTTTTTTTCTACTTACTACGACAAGTCTATTGCCCCTTATGTGTTGGCAGACTCTTCAAGGTTAACTCAAGCAATAGGGAATTTAATGACAAATGCGGTAAAATTCACCTCACAAGGGAAAATTACCTTCACAATAAAAGCACTTATTAATCAGCATAATGAAATTTCAAACGATAGTCATACTAGTACTAAAAACAATGTTCAAAACAATGTCCAAAAAATTGAAATTCGTGTAAGTGATACCGGACTCGGTATTAGCAAAGAGAAAAAGGCAGGGTTATTTCAACCTTTCATTCAAGCAGAAAATAACAGTACAAGGTCATACGATGGTTCAGGCTTAGGATTGAGTATTTGTTACGAATTAGTAAATTTGATGTCAGGAAAAATATCAGTGCAGTCAGAGTTAGGCTTAGGTTCAACATTTGTTATGACGTTAACTTTACCCTTAACAAAGCCGACCAGCACTGTTTTTTCTGACCCCTTAAAAAGTAGTGAACTAAAAGAAAAGAAATTGACTTCACTTAATGGCTTAGCCTTAAAAGTATTAGTAGCAGAAGATCACCCGGTAAACCAAAAAGTTATTGTTGGACAATTGAAACAACTAGGTATTACCGCCGATGTGGCCAGTGACGGACTGATTGCTTATGAAAAATGTCAGCAAAAAAGCTATGATATTGTCCTGTCGGATTGTCATATGCCTAACATGGATGGCTTTGAATTTGTTACAAAAATAATGAATAGTAACATGAAAGAAAAACCATTAATTATTGCAATTACCGCTGATTCAGTAAGTGGCATAAAAGAAAAATGTCTAGAAGTAGGTTTTGTAAATTATTTAAGAAAGCCATTCACCATCAATCAATTAGAGCAAAAAATAGTTGAAGCCTTTGAATAAATTGATATTAAAAATATTAGCATGATTGATATTCACTAATGAATTGTCGAGGATCCCGTAAACTAACATTGAGATTGTTTAAGCGAGCAGCTAGCTTAGGCAAGTTAATAATGCGTAAGCTCCCACGCGTTATTTCAATTTCTTCGGCAATTTCCAACGCTTTTAGTACTTCATTAACCCGAGGTCGAGAAATGCCTGACAAGAAAGCTAGTTGTTGTTGAGAAATTTTGATGGGGGGTATTTCATCATCTTTTTTAGGGTGTAGCACAAGCAGTTCCAGTAGAGAAAAAACAATACGCATTTCTTTATCGTGTATCACTGTTGCTGCTGCTTGCGTCCATTTTTTTAATGATTTTTGAGCAATGTAAAATAAAAACTTAAACACTTCACTGTCTTGTTCAGCTAGCTTTAATAATAATTTTTTAGGGAATGCCATTAACACGACAGGAACAACCTCCTCGGAAGTATAAATGGGACGATATGATTCATCCATTACACCAGCACCAATCCAGTCTTGAGGTCCTATAACACCACCTACAGTCGCCGAAGTATCAAGTGTAGAGGTACTAAGTATTACAATGCCCTCAAAAAGATAACAAATACCGCTACTAAAGGGGTGTTTAGGTGACCCGCCTAAAGATGTAATTCCATCTTTAAAACTGGCTATAGAAAGTAAGCTTTTTTTTAACGTTAAACTTAGTTCACACGGCCAAGCAATATCATCGATAGTTATATTTTTTACCATTCATAAATTCCATTTATTTTTAAATTTTTATACTCATGGAGAAAATATATCATTACCTTCATGTTCTAAAAACCAATTCTCCATGAGTGTAGTTTAAATATTATCTCTATGCATAACGGTATCTTTTAAAAATTTTTGCAGCTAATCACCCTTAATATCAACCTTAATACCCCTGCTCACTAAACAATTAATTTTGCAGGTATTTAGATGAAATATTATTATTTATGTCTTTGGTTGCTAAAAAACGAACAGTAATCATCCAAAATATTTGCTTATTCTAGCTTCCGTAATGTGGTAATAGACTTTTCAGTATTATCAAAACTGCTCGCTAAGAGCGAGAAATAGAGGGTTTATTTTTCTCTTCGGTTTTAAGAGCTGTTTACTTTTTATTTATTTTTACTAGCAGGGTTTTACTCATCGTTTATGATTTTCTCTCTATAGAAAAGTCGAAACCCTTCAATTAAACCTCCCCTTTTTGTAATAGTCGAGGTTGTCGTTTCATTTGTCAGGCCGTTTCAGTTACTGTCTTGGTATTTATAGTCAACAGTTCTGCTTGTGGTTTACCAAATAAATAACCTTGGCCAAATTTAATGCCCGCTCGTTTACAAGCTATGGCAATCTCCCGTGTTTCTATCCCCTCGGCGAGTAAAGATATTTTATTACTCTCGCACCAAGAACTAAAAAAGGAAATAAATGAAGCTACCTTAATTTCAAGCATTCTATCGGTGACTTTTTTATCTAATTTTAAAATTTCAGGTGAAAAATCAAGTAGCTGTAGAAGCCTATCATTACCGGAACCAATATCATCTAGTGCAATACGGGTATTCAGTTTTTTAATATTTTCAATCAGTTCAATGTGATTAATGTTAACATCACCACGTTCGCACACTTCGATCACAAGCTTTTCAAGGAATTTTGTTTTCTTAAATGGTGCTAAAAGTTGCTCTATTTTATTAGAGTTAATTTCATCTACTTCAAAGTTT
The DNA here is from genome assembly GCF_000378625.1 of Colwellia piezophila ATCC BAA-637. Classification (GTDB taxonomy): domain Bacteria; phylum Pseudomonadota; class Gammaproteobacteria; order Enterobacterales; family Alteromonadaceae; genus Colwellia; species Colwellia piezophila. The sequence continues at coordinate 302,369 of NZ_KB905164.1, forward strand.
ACTGAGATATATTGCTTCTCTGAAAGTTGCTTTGATTTTTTCTCTGCCAATAAGAGCATTTTTTCGGCAAGACGATAACTTCCCTGCCTTTCATTGAATAACTGAGGTAACCATTGAGGAATGGGGATAATTTTATTTTTTAATACTTTTCTGGCCAGTGCTTCATATCCTATTACTTTACTATCATTAAGACGAATAATAGGTTGGAAATAAGCGGTAATATCTTCAAGAGAACTTTGCACATCAAGCCAAGTAATAGCAGCCTTTAAATCATCAAAAAACTGTATATTGGTGAGGTCTTTCGCCTGCAGAATTTTCTTATGTAGATTAAAATTATCAAGCGTGGGAGAGTATATGGCTATCTTAATGAATATGTTTTTATTTCTAAGCGCCCAGTCTTCTTGATGCACTTTACTGAGCAGTTTATCGATGTCTTCCTTCGAATTTAAACTGGATTCGGGCAATATTTTTATCAACAAATATTTACTTCTTGTTTTTGAAACCACAGAAATTATTTTACTTAATTGAGATAATCGCTCCGCTAACTGAATACTTCCTGCTAAATTAATTTTCAAATAATTGTTTTTAACTTGTATCGTATTTGACATACCCGTTCCTTGGAATCACAAAAGGTCATCGACAGTCTAAGAGACTCATAAAAACTTTACACTTATTCCGCTAAACTTGAAAGGATAAACTAAAGGGCTCAGACTAAATAAATCATTTAAGGCCCCGGTGATATTGAAAAATCATTCCCTTTGCTGCATTTAATAGGCCTGCCCCACCAGTTGTTAACTCACAACTCAATCGGCACGCTTTACATGAATAACTCTATCTTCCACAGCTTGCAGTAATGGCTCAAGCGCTTGAGGTGAAGAGTCAAACCAATAGTCCTTATCTTTTGCTAAGACTAAAGCGGGCATGCGTTTATGGTATTGACCGCACTTGTTATTAGGTTGGGTGGTTAAGGTTACCAGCTCGGTATGTTCATGTTGAAATAATATGCCCGCCATATACAAAGGCATTTTATTGGCATGTTCAAATAAATACTTAACTTTTTTACCGTCTTCAGTTCTCCATTCAAACCAGCCATTACATGGCACTAAGCACCTTTGGCTTTGGAACGCTTGTCTAAAGGTCGGCTTCATCGCTACCGTTTCAGCTTGCGCGTTAATAATCAGTTTCTTAGACCAATTCGGTTTTATCCCCCACAATGCATTAACTTGAGAGTAGCTTGAGTTGCCTTTAACTAAGGTAGCAACTGATTGGCTAGGGCTTAGGTTATTATTGCTATCCACGCTAAAATGGGTATTAAATAACTCACTTACTATCGGTGTAATGGCTTTATTGATACTAAATCGACCGCACATATTTACCTCAACTATTCCTTTAAAAAATTCCTTTAACAAAGAATCTTAGGGATCTCTGACCATTTACTGGTATAACTTGGTGATAAGAAATTCCGTTTCATTGCCCACTTTTCATTTTTTTCAGCAGCCGCCACTTCAATAGTGCCGGAGCCATAGCGATGATTTACATAATCATAACATTGCATTAGTTGTGGGTTGTTTACACTGACATTAAACAGTTCTTGTTGTACAAAAGTACTGTTTTTTAATTCAACCGCACCAACGCCACAACGATAGAACATAACGCCAGCAGTGTAAATTTTTTCAAAAACATAACTAACCGCGGCAACGACCTTTAAGGTGTTATCTGTTGCGACGGGGAATTCATAGATAAGCGATTGTTTATAATAATTGTCATCATGGGGAGAGCTTGATGCAAAAATAACTAAACGTTTAATTAAAGAGCCTTGTCGTCTGGCATTTTTAGCAACAATACTGGCATGACTTGATAAGGCAGCTTGGAGGCTATGTTTATCTGTTACACGTTGTCCAAAACTACGTGTAGAAAATAGCTCTTTTTTATCTTGCCCTATATCATCCCAGTTTAAACACGGTATGCCATTAAGTTCGTTAACCGTACGCTCAACAACAACCCAAAACTGACTTTTCATCGATTTAGGTGACTGATTGGCTAAATCCCAAGCGTTTTTAAGACCGAGTATACTTAAGCGTTTACCAAGCTTAGTGCCAATTCCCCAGACATCGGTAAGTAACATGCGAGACAGTATTTCTTGACGAGAATTGTTGTCACTGATTACGGCAACCCCATCAAAGCCAGATAACTTTTTAGCAGCGTGATTAGCCGCTTTTGCTAGCGTTAAGGTAGCACCAAAGCCAACTCCCACCGGTAACCGTGTTTCACGTCAAACCGCTTTTCTTATGACATGGCCATATTCATGCCAATCATCAATACAAGCAAAGTTTCTAAAATGTAAAAAGGATTCATCTATAGAGTAAACGTAATGCCTATCTGAATACCGCGTGATAACATTCATCATTCTTTCACTTAGGTCAGCGTACAATTCATAATTAGAAGAGCGAACAACGACATTGTGCTTTGCTAGAAAAGATTTTATCTTAAAATAAGGAATGAACTTAGGTACACCCAGTTCACGAGCCATGGGGCATACCGCACAGATACAACCGTCATTGTTGGTTAAAACAACCACTGGTTTATTTCGTATCGAGGGGTCAAAAACCTTTTCAACACGTGCATAAAAAGAAACCGCATCAATTAAAGCAAACATGACAATAATAATATTGATAGGTTTTTATGTAATCTAAAGGAGACATTGACCACCCCTTCAACAGCATCAATTAAACCAAACATGATAATAATTTTGGTAGGTTTTTATGTAATCTAAAAGACACGTTTACTACCCCTTCAATTTGAAAGCTGTCGGCTTCGGTTATAGGGATAGCTTTATGTTTATCAGAAGCAGATAACAATATCGCCTTGTCAGTATCAATAATCTTACAGACAAAACAGCCGTTAAAATTGGCAACAATTATCGAGCCATTAATAACCTTTTCAACTCTATCAACAACCAGAACATCACCATTAAATATTCCTCGCCCTTACATTGAGCGTCCATTCGCTAAACCAAAAAACGTGGCATTAGGATGTTGAAGTAATAACTCTTCTAAAGATAAGTTTAGTTCTTTATATTCAGCAGCAGGCGATTCAAACCCTGATATCCCTGCTTCAACATAAATGGGTAGCACTTTCATAAAACACCAAGAGGTACTGTACAAGTATGGCTATATTAGCGTTAATTAGTGGCATTCGCCACAGTAAAAACCCCACCGACTTAAGTATCTGATAAATAAATGCAAATATATCTATATTGACGTTTGACATTTAGATGTCAATCATTATTATCTAAGTAAGGTTGTTGCTAGGTGAGAATACTCACTGGCGGCAAAGAGCGATAAGCAGCCACTTAATATAAGTTAAACCTTGACCCCTTGATATAAGATTATTCATGACGAAAGTAATAAAAGCCGACCCTAAAAAGCGTAAAAACGCCTATATACTTTTTTTTGTAATGGCTGTACTAGCTATACTTTTTCAAACAGATTATGTCTCTAGCTTATTTAGTATCGATACTACAGGTATGGATATAATTCAGTCTAATGAAGCCATTAAACAAGGACTCATTTACTCTATGCTCTTTTGCGCTTTGATCTTTTTGGTCGCAGTATATTTTACTTACTGTGCATTAATTACAAGCAAGCAAGCATTCATTGAAAAGAGTTACCCACCAGAAGGGTATAAATCCTGTTTTGATACTGAAGTTAATTATGGAAATAAAGCGATAGCACCAGCATTATTAACGGTTATTGGTAGCATCTTTTTTTTAATTAGCTCTACTATGACTGGCTACTACATGCTTTATTCGTATAATAGTATTGATGAACATTCTGAATCTGTTCTAGCATCTGAAATTTCAAGGAACAAATTTTATGATGGCTTGATTGCTGAATCACCTACATCTGTGTCGGCAATTCTATATAACTTCAAAAGGGGAAAGCCTGATGAAGCAGTTAAATTAATGAATAGTTTGATTGATGATGGAAGCAATGAAGCCCTATTTGCTAAAGCCTCAGAAAGTTTGAAAGGCGATAACTTGCCTAAAGAAACAGAGAATTCAATAAAGACATTAAGCTTAATGTGTCACGAATATGTTGAGCCTTGTTTGTTATTGGCTATAAATTACAAAGAAGAAAAGCAATATGACTTATCGCTTCAGTATTTTAGAAAAGCAGCATCGAAAGATTTTACTGATGTCTATCGAGAAATACGATATTTGTATAATCGTTCATATTTGAATGATAGAGATAAACTTAATGAATACACCGATAAGATGAATAGTGCTAAATCCTCACTTTGTGATGAAATATATTGTCTCACCAAGCACTAAATAATTTATCCGCGAATGACCGCAGTTGGCACAAAAGAGACATAGACCCCTTTAGAATGGCATTTCTAAGTCAACATCATCCGCGCTCTTCTTATTGTTTATTGGCACGTACTCATGCTTGAATGCGGAATTGAATAGCATTTCAAGTGTGAAATCACTGCATGCTGGAGCATGTTCAAGTGCTCGCATCCATCCTAAATATTGGTGCAGGTAAGCAGTGCCTACTCCATGAAATCTTGCCATCCATGTCTTTAATCGACTCATATAGTTGTTCACATTTTGAATGTGGTAAACCCGCTTAATGACGCGAGTTCCTTGTGAGGTTATATTACGGTAATGCTTGATCCCATGGCCTTTAGCGAATGATTTATATACCTGGCTGCCGTCTGTGCATAATATGGATTGGTCAGTGATAATCGGCTCTAAAGCCCCGTGAATTTCTTTATTGTTTGGAGCATCAAGTACAAAGTCAGTAAGCCCTCCGTTTCTATCACGCACAATTAAAACAGGGACTTGATCGCCCTTAAGTTTTTTATTCCCAATACCTCCACGCTTTCTGGCTGGCCTGTCATTAATTGTTTGATTACCCTTGAACGATTCAAGGAAAAAAGTCTCATCACACTCAACGATCCCCGCCACTTCGCTTGTTTTGTCGTGTGTTGGCCCTGCTAAAAATCGATGCCGCCACCTAAATGCGGTACTAACAGCCACATTAAGCCTTTCAGCTACTCGCCACAATGGTAGTGCATCGAACATGCATTCTAGGTTTTTTTCCCATAGGCTTCTCTTTCTTAATCTTGCTAGTGGGGTTTTGGTGAGAGCATTGAATGTTTTACTACACGCCTTACACTTGTATCGCTGTAGCCCAGAAGCGCTGCCATATCGTTGTACTTGGTCGCAATCACAATGAGGGCACTGGATGTCATCGCCTTTACATTTATCTATCTGAAGGCTAGTTCCGCCACGATTGATCTCATCATTTAAGCGATGCTGAAGTAAATGCTTCTGATTGTTGGTTAATTTAGGGACTTCACGGATTAGATGGGTAAACAGGTTGAGCTTCATATCGAATATTTAATGGCCTAAGGTGAAAGTATTATAGACTATTTTACACGATCCATAATTAACGCTAATATAGCCACAAGTATACAGTATGGCTATTTATGTAAAGTTATAGAAGAAATGATTTATAATAACCGTCAGCACTAAAATTTCACCTAGAACTATGGCTATAGAATTTGACGTTCATGCAGAGGTATAGTTTCACTATGCGATATTATTTCAATGGCTTGCAATTCAATATTCGGCACTATTTCCTCAGCAGGAACAGCTTTACTGTATAAAACCCCTGAATAAAATGACAGTTGTGGCTTAAGAGGTAATCTCGCTAGTAATAATGCTCAATTAATTTGAATGGCTTAATCAATTAAATGAGCCTGTTCAGACCGTGTATATACGCCATAAGCCGAAATTAAAGCCCAGCAAATTTGCAGGGTAAATACAGGCCAATTCTGTTGAGCCCATAATATCGGTAACAGCGCACTGCCAGCATAGATGTTGAACACCAAATAATTTATATGGCTGAGTTTTTTACTGCAAAACAGCAAGTAAGATAAGCAAAACACGTAACTTGACGACCAACCTAAGTAGCCGTGAAAAGTCGAAGAATTCCAACTGTATTTAAGACCAGAAAAAATTAACCAAGCAATGATTAGTACAAAACCGAGATAAAAAAATCTTCTCGATAAAGGGACCTTTGCCACATCAAACTTTATCAGCAGCAATATAGAAATAATTGCCCAAAAGCTGTTAATAACAACAGCCTGATATGAATAAATCATCAGTGAGCTTGCCACCAAAGACAATGCGGCAAGGAGATTAACACCATAGTAAACTTTAGGGCGCCAGTTTTTAACTACTGAAATATAACCATGATTCATCAGATATAAAACAGAGCCAAGCCAACCTAAAATGACCGTCATCATTGAATCTCTAAATGCATGTTTTTAATATAAAGCTCTTTACCTACATGAGGACCGTTTAGGACTACCACATGACTAAGGTCGATCATGCTTTTGTAAATGCGATCTGTGCTCGAAGCTTTAATGATTTTATTGCTCCAGTTTAAGATAAGTACCCGGGTGCCTTGAGGAAGCGTGTAGTAATCGGTCACCTTATCAATGGCTACTTGGCCCACAATGGCAGGATAACCTTCCGCGGTTATTAACTTGGCAATATCTTTCGGCTTGAAGCGCTCTACAGGCTTTAGCTGCAAGCTTTCAATGCCCTTAACTTGTTGTAGCAATTGATTAACTTTAGCAATTAACACCTTACCTTCATCGGTGTTGGGCGCGATGAGGTGAAGAGAATCATGACCCACTATCTTATCAATTTGCTTAATCAGTAAAGCTTGATCCTGGTAGATTTTATTTAACATATAATTCATCACACTTTCTGTCATCGGTAGAAAATCAATGTCATTGTTAAACAAGCTTTCCAAAGCAGATTTTTCTGTTGAGTAGATCACGGCATTGCTAAGATAACTATCAATAACTTGACCATAACTATAGCCCGCAACTCGGCCAAATTTATGGCTATTGAGTTGCGAAAATTCGAGTGTAGTCTCGCGCTGTCGGTTGTAATAAAGACGACTAGTGACACTAAAAACTGCTTTAGAATACAATACTCTCTTTTCCCGCTCGGCGGTTTTAAAGTATGGGAACGCCGCTTGTTGCTTGGCTTTAGCGACCAACTCAAACGCTAAGTCATAATTTTGATAACGCCACGCTATAGTTTGTTGCTCTTGCGCCAATACTTGCCTGAGTAGATCGGCAGCGGTGCCTAAGGCTTGCTGCTCAGTATTGATATACGGCGACCATTGATTGGTTGCCACTGAAAGTTGTTTAGCCCAAGAAACTACCGGCATAAGCACTGACGTTAAGAGTAAAGATAAAGCTATTATATTTTTCATGATTAATTTCGTTTTAGGTAACGGTAGACAATAACGAGTAACAGGGTTAAGCCAAAACCAAAAGAAAACATAATATCTGCATCAATTTCAGCGATTATACTTAAGAAAAATGATCTCTTGTTATCGTTATAATCGAGTGCTGGCCGACTCATCATCTCTCGACTGAATTCTGTTAAGTAGAGGGATAATTCGAAAACAGCAAAGAAACTCAAGGTTACCAGTAGAAAATCTGTCATTACCGTACTGCGTTCACGTTTCTTATTATCTTCTTCTTGCAGCCGAGCATTACATATTTCAATCATTCGCTCTGAGTTTTCAACAAGCTGATCAAAGTTCCAGCCATTAAGAATGTTTTCTAATAAAGCGCGATTAGGCCGATTTAAAAACTTAATATTTTCAAAAAATGCGATTTGATTAAGGCGGCAACCCGTTCGAGTATTTGCAAGCACTTTATCTATGCGTTGCTTTTTATTACCTGCATAGGCTACTTCAATAGCACCACGTAAAGCACTATTATAGTTTTCTTGGGAGCGGTAATAGTACTGTGCTAACACCATGATCTGTATGTAAGGGTCTTCACCTACAGCTCTAGCGTCTTTAACCACATAATTTAGCCAGGTCATGGAATAGTTTTTTAGACCGGCAATAATGTCTGCCGCATCTTCAGGTCTACTTGTACTTTTCAACCAGCAGGTCAATATACGCTGGCAGTCATTTTGAGCTAGTTGCTCGCTGTTAGTGAGCAAGGTTCGAGATACCCAAGTACCACTTGGCACTGAGCTGGTGGCAGAAAAAACAAAGTCTGATGAGAGATTTACTTTGAGCTGATTCATATCTTGACAGAAGTCGTTAAAGTGAAGATTAACTTGCTGCTGCGCTAAGCTCTGAACTTTTTCCTCAAGTAATTTAACCAACCCATCTGTTGAGTCGGTTGTTGCAGCCAACTCGGTAATGTCTATCGTTAATTCAACCTCAGCAATGGCAATATGATTAGTAAATACATGAAACATCACCTTGCTACTGTCATTAGCTGCGGGTGTCCAACACATTAAGCGAATATCTTTTGAGTTTGATTCAGTAGATTGATATTGGCGATTTTCATCTTGTTGCCCACCCAAGTGAATAAGTTTACCTAGCCAATGAAATTTGCTTTGCTTACCATCTTGATCGGTAGAGAATTGCAGGTTTACCGCTTTGAGTGATTTTATAAAGGGTGAATTAAATTGGTCTACGCCAAGGCGTAAACTTAACGGAGAATATATAGGGGCAATAGCTCGAAAAGTTAGTTGAGTATTAGACATAGCGTAAAATATTTAAAATGATTAGTGCTAGGTTATCAGCTAGACCTATAAATATCTATCACTTTAAAATCCTATAGTCACCTGTTTTATATGACTATATATTCAATACTTAGCTTAGAATTAATAAAAAAAAAACTATAAATGTAAAGTTACTGATAATTAACCGAGTTTTAGTTCAAGCACATAACCGCTATCAATACGGCAATAAAAGCGGCAGAACATGTTGATAAATTCAATTTTATATCTGATGAGAACATTATAATTCATTCAGCTGAACAGTAAAAAATCAGCTGACATTTCTTTATTTTTAATAGATAAATACATTAGTTTGCAGAAAGCGCATTCACTAAAATCACATGGCTTCAATGAAAACATTTTCATCACTGAATTGACGAAACAAACTAAATTCAACGGTTAATTGCTCGAATTTCTGTTGGGTTTCATCGCGCTGTAACTCTTTGGCACTTTCTTCTAACTTGATGCAGGTATTTTTCAGTGATTCTGCTGAAATCATGGCAGCAGAGCCTTTAATCTTGTGAGTCAGTAAACCAACCTCAGCAAAGTCATCACTCAATACACAAAGTCGTAATTGTTCAATAGTGCTGTCAGTGGTGCTAATGAATTCTGCTAATAACTCTTTAACTATTGCCATATCACCGAACATATCAATCAACTGTTCAAAATCTAAGAAATCATTATTTAACAAAGAATCCGTTGGTGTCGCGGATGCCCCTTCTTGTAGAGTAGCCATTTCGGTAACTAGCTCGTTTTGAACACTTTCCTCTGTGTCATCAAGTAACTGCTCAAGCAAGTTGACTTGCTGACTTTGTTGAGCTTGTTGAGCTTGTTGATACTCGATACTTGATAAAGAATGGTCATGGTCGGGTTGTAAATGTTTATCAATGGTTTGCTTTAACATGTCCAGAGAAATAGGTTTGGTTAAATAATCATTCATACCTAAGTTATGACAACGCTCAGCCTCACCCGTTAAAGCATTCGCGGTCAACGCAATAATCGGGATAATATTACCTTGCTCACGCAGCGTTCGCGTTAATTGATAACCATCCATGTTTGGCATATGGCAATCTGTTAACAGTAAACCATAGTTTTGCTGCATAATCGCTGATAATGCTTGTTCTCCATCATCAACAAAATCGGCATGAAAGTGCAACCGTTCTAATTGTCGTTTAATCACCATCTGATTGGTAGGGTGATCTTCTGCCACCAGGATCAGTTGACCATTTTCAGCGGCTTGCTCTTTAGTAACGAAAGTATCCTGCAAGCTATCATTAGCAATAATATCAAGTAAGTCGCTGTCTTCTGGCGTTTGAGTCTGCACGACTACTTCCAGTAATTGGGTGATTAATAATGGCGCACTTGAAAGGAACAGGTGTTGAGGCGCTGGAGAAAAGTTACGTTCACTTAACTCAATCCAGATTGAGCTTGGAAACTCCTCACTCAACTTATATTTACTAATCAACTGCTCATGACAAATAAACACACACTCGCCCCGAGGAAGAGAGGCCATAATTTTTTCAATTTTTTTGTGGAGACAAGGTAAAACGATTAACGGGTAGTGCCAATGCAGCAAATACTCTTTAATCTTTTTACAATAAAACTCGCCGTCATCAATTAAAATTACCGGTTTAGTGTTGATTAAATCAGGACTGAATAGTGTTCTGTCTGAATCAAGCGTTAAAACAAAACTAAAGCTAGTGCCTTCACCCACTTCACTGCTTAGCTCTATCTCGCCTCCTAACCTTTCAACCAGCATTTTACAAATGGTTAAACCTAAACCTGTACCGCCATATTTACGTGATGTGGAGCTTTCGGCTTGGGTAAAAGGCGTGAATAATTTGGACTGGTTACTTGGTGATATACCGATACCGGTATCTTTGACCAAAAACTTGATTTCCTGCTGATCTTTATAGGATTTTTCTTGACTAACCTTGACCAAAACTTCACCTTTTGAGGTAAACTTAATGGCATTACTGATCAAGTTTGATAATACTTGCTGTAAACGCACCGGATCAGTAGTGACTTGATGGCGTAAATTACAATCAAAATCAAGATTTAGGGTAATCATTTTATTTTGCGCCACATTAGCATGGTTTTGCATTGCCGCTTCAACTAACTGCAGTAGATCTGTTTCAATATTTTCAACCGATAACTGTCCAGCTTCCATTTTTGAATGGTCGAGTACATCATTGAGTATATGCAATAAATTATTCGCCGAATTGCCTATGGTTTTAACATCAGTCAATTGAGATTTATTCAAAGAAGTGTGGCTGTGCAGTTCAAGCAAACCAATAATGCCGCTAATGGGCGTTCGAATCTCATGACTCATCATCGCTAAAAATTGTGACTTACTTTTAGCCGCCTGCTCTGCTGCTAACTTAGCCGCAGAAAGTGCAAATTCCTGCTCTTTGCGCTCATTGATATCCAGTAAAACACCATTCCACACTTTTTGCTTCAGCATTTGCTGTGGAAAAGCGGTAATCTGCAACCAGGTAAACTTGTCCTGCTCAAAACTAATGCGAAATTCAGCCTCAAAGGCACGACTATTTTTAGCTGATTGCTTTTTAGCGGTTATAAGCTGTTTTAAATCACCTTGTGGAATGGCGCCAAAAAACAATTCAGGCTCTGCGATAATTTCACTTTGTTTATAAGGGGCTAATCCTTCAATGCCTTGACTGATATAACTGAAGACAAATTTCCCATGCTCATTAATATGAAACTGTATTACTGCGCCGGGAATGGCATCAGCGAGTGAATTTAGCTCAAATTCAGCGTCTTTGGCTCGTTTTTCTGCATCAGTTCGGTACTGGACTTCTCTTTTGAGTTTTCGATTCCAACGTAAAATAGCACTCAAAATTAATAAGACAATAGCCGTAACTATCAGTACCGTGATCAGTAATTCTTTGGTATCAATACCTTGCTTAATATCAATTCGGGACCATTTAGTACCCAGCTGTTGTAATTTTTGATCACCAATATCGTTGAGTGCTTTATTAATGAGGGTGATTAGCATCACCTCATCTTTACTGGCAGCAAAGTGGAGATTAACGTTTTTTTCAGCACTGATATCACTGACTATTTTATATTTCCCTAACATATTACCTTGTAGCCAAGGTGTCGCTGAAGATAACAAACAAAAAACAACATCTGCTTTTCCTTCTGCTATTAAATCAAAGCTTTGCTTAAGGTTTTGTGTTTGGATAACAGTAGCGTTAGGTAAGAACTTACTTACAAATGACCCAGAGCCCGCGCCCTTGGCGTTAGTCACTTTAATGTGTTCCGTACGAATCTGAGACATAGTCAACTGTCTATTCGACTTGATTATGGCTACCCAAGGCGAGGAATGATAATGACTAGAGTAATTTAACTCCGCTGAATCACTACGCAAGGTAGATATCCAAGGTAGCAGATCTATTTCATTGTTGGCTAATTTATTAAGTGACTCAGACAAGGTATCAACAATAACAGCTGTTGCTTTGATGCCTAACCTTTGAGCAATCAAAAAAAGAACCTCTGCTGATAAGCCTTGCGTTACCCCCTCACTATTAACAAATGAATAAGGGTACCAATATTTACTACTAGCAAACTTAATCTCTGGATGCAATGCAAGCCACTCGTGTTCAGCGGTAGATAAAACAAAAGGCGTTCTCCCCCGTTGTTCGCTCAGATTTGAACTATTCCATCTTGCCGCTATATAAGCGTGTGTTGCATTATCAATGGTAGCGAGTGTTTTATTAATCGCTGATAACAATAAAGGATCAGTCGGTTGTAAACCTATTCTAGAGCTATCAGCTTTCACATCGGATAACGCAATGATTTGTAATTGTTTATTGGTATTTTTATCGAGTATATAATTATTGGTAATCCAGTCGCCATAATAAGCTTGCGCTAGGTTAAATTTTATCGCCGAAATGGCTTCATTGGTGCCATCAACATCGAAAAACTTAACCTCGGGTAAATATGAACTTAGCTCGTTTCGGCTAGCAAAACCTTTTTCAATGGCAAAAGTTAAACCTTCAAAATCATTGATATTATGTTGTTCTTGCCATTCATTGGATTTTTTAACCAGAATAGAACGTGGCACTGTCATAAAAATATCACTAAATGCCATAAATTTTTTACGCTTAGATGTTGCCATAAAGCCAACGATAAGATCTATTTCACCGCGTTTAAAGGCAGCTTCTAATTCAGCAATATCTTTAAACACATTAACATTGATCTTTAAACCAAGCTCAGCTGCGACTAATTCAATATAATCGTTATAAATACCCAGTACTTTTCCGTCGTTGGTATGAATGATATAGGGTGGAAACTCAAAACTTGGCGTACCTATATTTAAGGTGACTTTGTCAGCTAGCCATTGTTTCTCATTATCAGTTAGCTTTTTGGCCGTTGCAGTGTTCGCAAAAACGAACTGACTTGCCATAATATTTACCAAGATAAGCGTGATAAAAATAGCCGTTTTAAAAGGTGTCATCATGCGTGTTGCTCCAGCGCTTGAAAAGCGACTTTCACTTCGGTGTTTTTTGCTTTAAACCATGAGGGAACTTGGCTATTTAGTTCATTATCATCAATAGTCTCAACAGCTTGCTGGTAAGTGATTTTTAACTGACTCATTGAGATATTCATTGGTATCGCTACAGAGAAACCTTTAATTACCGCTAAAGCAGTGTCAAACTCAAACGGTTGTGCCTGCCAAACGTCAAGCCACTGATTGATACTCTGCATAGGATCCTTTTGTAAACTTGATTGCAAGGCTAATTTTTTAAGGTCCGCTATGTTAGCTTTCTTTTTCATATCATTTTTTTGGAGAGTGCTAATTAGCAACTGTTGCGATAATTGCAACGGAGTTTGAGCAAGTGCTAGCGTATTAACAGCATGGTTTTCACCTAATAAAGAAGCGATAAATAGCGCATCTAGTTGCAGATAAAAGTCTGCTATCGGCTCCGCTGTTTTATAAGCTAGCCATATTGTTTTTGCTGCCTTTATATCTCCAGTTAACAATAAGTAACGGCAAATAATAAGTTCTCTGTGCCACTGATATTGTGGTAGGCGAAACTTCTTTTCAATGGTTTTTAACTGATTTTTAAACTCAATTAATATAGAGCTTTTATTGGGTATTTCCCGTTCTCTTTCCGCTTTTAATAATAGGCAACGTGCGCTAATCAAACAGTGATCAACACTATGCCAAATAGAGTTTTTAATTCTGGCCTTTATTTTATTGGCAAAACTCAATGAAGCGTCGATGTCATTAAGATGTAAACTTAAATTATATTGGGTCAGTAAGCGACCGACGTTATTAGGAGATATTGCTGAAATTTCTTTAAAAGACTCTACCGCTTTTCTCACCTGACCTTGTTGCAGATAACATAACGCTTGAATCTGTAAGGCATTAAATCTTAATTTTTTATCATTAATGACCGCATTAACTAACTTGGCAGCCAGTTCAAATTTTTTCTGCTCGATAAGTAAGTGACCAAGTTTAATCCTTGCTTTATTCACTTGGTTTTTTATAAGCTTTACATATATTTTTTGGGCTAAGTCACTCCGGTCCTCACTAAGATAAATATCAGCTCTTGCAAAGGAAATAGTGGTTACCTCATCATATTTATCACATAGATCTAAAGCCGCTTTTGCACCGCTAACACGGTAGGATTTTTTGATGTTGTGGATGATGCTTTTTTGTCTATAGCAGCTGATCAAACGGCTGGTTATAGCGCCAATATTAATAGGTTTAATTAAGTAACCATCGGGCTCATACTCTGCAAAGCCATAAAATACGCTTTTACTCATCTCTCCTGTGACGACAAAAATCACCGTTTGTTCGGGGATAAGATGCTTGCTATGCATTTGCTCGATTAACTGCAAACCATCACTGCCGTGACCTAAGTTATAATCACAAATAATGAAGTCGTATGCCCTGGTTGCACAAGCAGACAGGGCTATTTTTGCATCCTTGGCCAAGTAAATATTGTCGTTAGCACAGCCATTTGTTATCAGCATAGAACGCGTGGCATTGAGGATCATCTGACAATCATCGATGAGTAACACCGTTTTGGCTTTGAAAAAGTTCATCTTACTTATTGTGGTCATGCTGAGATACTCAAAACTGTTGTGCTGAAATTACTATCTTTATCGTTTAAACGCGGGTTTTTACCGAGGATTGTTATAGCTACAATTGAGCTTTAGCAAAGGCTTCATCCGTAATAGTTGTATATGTTTTATACCAAGCATTCATTTTTTCAGATATTTGCTCTACCGGTACTGGCTTACTTATAAGATAGCCTTGACAATAGTCACAGCCTAAACGCTTTAATAGTCGCCACTGCGTAGCATTTTCGACACCTTCAGCAATAGTTTTAAGTTTCAGCCTTTTCGCTAACCTGATACATGACTCAACAATGATCAAGGCATTCTTATCTGTGTCCATTTTACCAACAAATTGCCTATCAATTTTCAGTTCGTTAAAAGGCAGCTCGCTCAATTGCTCCATACTTGAATAACCGGTACCAAAATCATCAATAGACATGTTAAAGCCATGCATTCTAAAACGTGAGATCACTTCTAAAGCCATAGCAGGATTTTTAGTGGTAGTTTGCTCTGTTATTTCGATTGTTATCTTATGATTTTTATTATTGAGGTTTTTATCCAAGTTAATTAACAAGGTTTGAATCGCATTACTTTCTAAATTTTTGTGGGAGACATTAATGGCTAGCTTTACTGGCGAAGGCATATCTGAGAGGGTATTTAATTGACAAATACTTTCTCTGAACATTAATTCGGTTAATTGGTGTATTTGATCTGTTTTTTCCGCTAACTCAATAAAATAATCAGGTGCAACAAGTCCGTAACTTGGGTGTTGCCAACGAGCCAACGATTCAAAGCCCAGTAAAGTACCATCGTGAAGACTTACTTGCGGTTGAAAATAAGGCATGATTTTCTGTTGAGCCAAAGCGATATCCAGCTCTTGTGCACTTAATTCAATAGTAGGTTTGGTATTTTGACTATGTTGGCTTTGCTCAAAGTGCTTTAATAAGGCCTTGGTTAACTCTGCAGGTTTTACTGGCTTTGATAGTGCGGCCAACATATTAAGGTTAAAAATGTCTACCATTTTGGCTGCGCTACGCAGTAAGCTTTCTTCCATCGCGCTTAACAACAAAATACTGCCCTTATAGTCACACTCGCTGAGGCGTCTAATTAAAGCGAGGCCATCCATATTTGGCATAGAAAGATCACAAATTACGACATCAAAAGCATGACTTTTTATTAATTCAAGTGCTTCTTCACCGTCTGTTGCTGACATAATAGTTATCACGCCAACACGCTTTAAAATTTGAGTTAAAGCATGTCGTTGAAAACTATCATCCTCAACAACTAGAACATTCAAACCGAATAACTTTCTAATATTATTTTCCACATCAAAACCCTAAAATTCATATGCGCGGAGTATAAAAAATATCCAATGAAATCTTTGCGTTAAATTGTAAACAAATAGGGGGTAAATTGTATTATTGGTCGTTTATTCGTCTTTAAATGTAAGCAGCGATATTATTGATGAAACAATAACAAGTGCTTAGCTAGATCCATATCCGCCCGTATTATCTACCGAGAAAATCTACCGAGAAAATCTACCGAGCATATCAACAAGGAATATTAGCGAGTTTTACCTTGATAGAAGGTTCGAGGGGTGTGCTTGCGCATGGCATAATTGCAATCACAGAAAAGTGAAATCAATATTTAGGAAAAATCGTGTATCTTTGATCGGCATAACACTTTGATAAATCAAAAAAAAGACAGTGTTTGTCAGCAAACACTGTCTTTTATATATCATTTCAACAACTAGCTAATTTTTGCTATTTTGCTGCAGCTAGCTTGCGCGCTTGATGCAATTTCTTGTAGCTTTCAATCAATCGTTGATGTTTATCTAATCCTTCAAGCTTCATACTGGTTGGCGTTAAACCAAAGAACCTTACTTCGCCAAACACTGAACCAACAACATTGGTCATGTTTTCTTCGCCGAACATTCTATTGAAGTTACCGATAAAGTCTTCCAGTTCCATTTCTTCATCGATAGTAACTTCAAGCACAGCATGAACGGCTTGATAGAATAAACCGCGCTCTACGGTATTATCATTGTATTGTAAAAATTCTCCCACTAACTCAATGGCATCTTCAAGCGCACCTAACGCTAGACAGATAAGAATTTTCAACTCAAGGATAGTTAATTGGCCCCAAACGGTATTTTCATCAAACTCAATACCAATTAAGGTTTTGATATCAATGTAATTATCTTGTTGGCTTTCTTCTAAACGGTCAAACAAACTGGTTAATTGCTCTTCATCTAAACTATGCAGATTTAAGATATCTTCGCGATAAGCAAGTGACTTATTAGTATTATCCCAAATCAAGTCTTCTACTGGATAAATTTCTGAATAATCAGGTACTAGAATACGACAAGCCGTAGCACCAAGTTGATTAAACTCAGCAATATACACTTCTTTACCTAGGTCTTTTAAAATGTCCATTAAGCCGGTATTTTCTTCTTCATTGCTGCCAGAGAAATCCCATTCAACAAAATCATAATCGTGCTTGGCACTAAAGAAGCGCCATGAGATAACACCGGTTGAATCAATAAAGTGATCAACAAAGTTTTCCGGCTCAGTCACCGCCATGCTATTAAAAGTAGGCTTAGGTACGTCATTTAAACCTTCAAAACTACGACCTTGTAATAATTCAGTTAAGCTACGCTCTAACGCCACTTCAAAGCTTGGATGAGCACCAAATGAGGCAAATACACCACCATTTTTAGGGTTCATCAAAGTGACACACATTACGGGGAACTTACCGCCTAATGAGGCATCTTTTACTACCACAGGAAAACCCTGTTTTTCTAAGCCTTCAATGCCCGCTAATATAGCGGGGTATTTAGCAATAACGTCTTTAGGTACATCAGGTAAAACAATTTCTTCGGCAATAATTTGCTTTTTAACCGCGCGTTCAAAAATCTCAGACAAGCATTGTACTTTCGCTTCAGCTAAGTTGTTACCTGCACTCATACCATTACTTAAAAATAAATTTTCAATTAAGTTTGATGGAAAATAAACCGTTTCACCATCAGACTGGCGTACATAAGGAATTGAACAAATACCACGTTCCGCCATACCTGAGTTAGTATCAATCAGGTTTGAACCACGCAACTCGTCTTCAGGGTTGTATATAGCTAAACAATAGTCATCTAAAATATCGCTTGGCAGTGCATCATCTACGCCTGGTTTAAACCACTTTTCATTGGGATAATGAACAAAATCACTGGTGGCAATATCAGTACCGAAAAATTGATCGTTATAAAAGAAATTACAGTTAAGGCGTTCAATAAACTCACCTAAGGCAGAGGCAAGTGCACTTTCTTTTGTTGCGCCTTTACCGTTAGTGAAACACATAGGAGATGCGGCATCACGAATATGCAGTGACCATACATTAGGTACTATATTGCGCCACGAAGAGATTTCGATTTTCATGCCAAGGTCGGCTAACAGGCCTGACATATTGGCAATGGTTTCTTCTAAAGGTAAATCTTTACCTAAAATAAAAGTGCTAGCGCCATCTTCAGGTTGTAACATCAACATAGCTTGAGCATCTTCTTCAAGGCTAGTAACGGCTTCAACTTTAAATTCTGGCCCTTTCTGCACGACTTTTTTCACGGTACAGCGGTCTATTGACCTTAAAATACCTTTTTTGTCTTTTTCAGAAATACTGTCAGGTAGTTCGACCTGAATTTGAAAAATTTGGTTATATCTGTCTTCCGGGTCAACAATATTATTTTGTGATAAACGAATATTATCCGTTGGAATATCACGAGAATTACAATAGACCTTAACAAAGTACGCTGCACACATAGCCGAAGATGCTAAGAAATAATCAAAAGGACCTGGTGCTGAGCCGTCACCTTTATAACGAATAGGTTGATCAGCGATGACACTAAAATCGTCAAACTTGGCTTCAAGTCTAAGGTTGTCGAGAAAGTTAACTTTGATTTCCATTGATATATTTCCGAAGTTGTATGCAGCCAATCAATAGATTGGTTCTAATGGCGCTAATTATCGGATTTTTTGCGCCATTAGTCTTGGATTAATTAAGCAATAATGAAATAAAATGCATAAAGCGCTATTTCTCGATGAAATAGCGCTTACTTCCTCAGACTTATTTAGGCTAAGTTTTTAAAGAGACCTTTACTAAAGAGAAGCTACCTCAATAGTACTATCTGAAAACTGTAGCTTTTCAATATCTACTAAGGTATTCATGCCATCGCGATCATCTTGTAAGTCTTGCACCTTAACTGCACCATTTTCATTGGTAATTTGATATTGCGCAGCTTGACCAGCAAAGATCACCGTATTAAAACCTGTATTGCCGTTAATATTGTTATCAAACTGGTTCGCCACCACATTGCTATCTTTGTTACCTGTCAAAGTGTCATCTTTAAGGTATTGTGCGTGTTTGAGAGCAACGCTGAGATGGCGTATTTTAACCAGCACAAGTGAGCAATTATTTAATGAAATTGCTTTAATACCAAACTCATTGATATTACTTCATCGATACAATCACAGTTGATACCCGCCTTGGCATGATGCTTTTCTATGGCTACTTTGCTGATAACAACTGTCGTAACATGGTTAACTTGCTGTTGGAGCAGCCGCTTTGGGTAGGCTAATAACAAAGTGTACCCCTATAGCTGACTCCTCTATTGATATTTCGCCATGTAACTGCTGTGTGATGATGCTTTTGGCAATACTAAGCCCTAGACCACTACAGCCTGAAATTCGATTTGTGCTATAGAAGGGGGAAAAAATCTTCTTATGGTCTGACTTATCAATACCTTTGCCATTATCTAAATAATGTAGCTTGATAACATTAGGGTAATTTTTAAATTTAACTTCTATTTCCGGGTTATCAATACCAACTAAACCATGTTCAAGGGAGTTTTTACAGAGAATCAGTAAAACTTGCAGGAATAATTCAGCTGAAATAAATGCCTGGGTATCAAGGTGTTCATTATGCTCAATGTTATACTTTACCTGAAGACTATTCAGCTCCTTTTTATATTTATCCTGCGCCGCTATTACTAACGGATATAAGGCTATTGACTGACTAGTAGTTTCAAAATCATTGGCTAATAACTCCCGTAAGATAGTCACTTTCTCGGCAGAAGTTTCTAGACTCTTACTGAGGATTTTGACACCTTCTTGCATGGTATTGAGACAGTTAGTTAAGTTTTTTTGACTGAGTGATTTTTCCTTTAATTTTTGCTGAATTTTTTCTATGTTTGACTCGATAACACTCGTGGTAGTAATTCCGACTCCTAATGGCGTATTAATTTCATGAGAAATGCCTCGGATCAACATAGCAAGATCTTCAAGCTGCTGCTTTTCATCTTCAATACGTTGAAAATGTAATTGCCGTAATTGCAGCTCAAAACTGTGCTTGATAGCTGCCAATAACTCCATGATTGTTTCTGAAAAAACATGCTCTTTGTTATCTAAAATACAGATAGTACCAAAGGGACAACCGTCACCATCAACTATGGGTAAGCCTAAATAGGCCACCATGTTAAGTTTTATATCCGGATTATTCTGCCACTTTTCATCAATGAGGGCATTTGGAATATGGAGTTGCTGCTGAGACTTAATAACGTGTTCACAATAAAGCCCTGAGCTATTGAGGATGTCAGAATCGCCAATATTATAGGGATTTTCACTATGGTCATTTTTGCTAAAAACGCTAATTTTATCCTGTTCAACTCGCATCACTAAGGCAACGGGTACCTCGGCAAGTTTAGCGACTACCGCAAGGGTTTTATTCCAGCTATCAATTAGTTGCTGATAAATTTGATTATGCAAAGAATCTTCTCCATAAGGCCATGCATCAATTAATGGTAGTAATGTTAGCATAAGAAAGGATTGCTAAGTCAGCAGATAGAAAGAGTTTTTAGTTACCCGCCTAGCTAAAAGGTAAGGCTTAAGGCTAAATAAATTCTTGGGCACTATGGCTGAGCAGCACGGTTGTTCTTCCCCCTTACAAAGTAAGCCGGTGTAAGTAATAACTAATGTATGTAAGCAAGACTTTTATAACCGGGGTTTTTACGTTAAATTTTCATGGTGACTGAATAATACCGAGAAAATTAATGAGTAAAACTAGAATATTACTTATTGAAGATGACGCTGAAACATCACGCTTAACCGCCATGTATTTAGAAGTTGAAGGTTAACAAGTTACCGTTATTGACGATGGCGCACTGGCCTTAGAGGCGATAAAGGATGCCCAGCCCGAGATGATTATTCTTGATTTGATGTTACCCAGCATGAGCGGCATTGAAAGATGCAAACTTGCCAGAGAATTTTACCAACAGCCTATTTTAATTCTCACTGCCTGTGATGACGACATTAGTGAAGTCAATTTACTAAAAATGGGCGCCGATGATTATTTGGTAATACCTTTACGCCCGCATGTGCTCGTTGTCAGAACAGAAGCGCTATTACGACGCAGCCAAGTAAATCTAGACAATCAAAGCACTCCATCAACTACAGAAGCTTACTTAACAATCTATAACGAAAGCAGCAGCGACAAAAATGGCCGGTAAGATTTTCGTCTCTGAATCACCTTGAAGCGGGGCACTGTGCTCTTTTACCAAAGGGCTTTAATAGCAAGTGTTCGCAGGTAACACCCACTTGTTTAAAATTCACTCAGTCAAAACTCTCTCAGTAAACGTAACTAGCGTTTCATTACCAGACTTTACTAAACAACTTATGGTAACGAAACGTTTTCTTTAGGTTCCTTATTTAAGCTCTATGCTTAATCCTTTTCTTTAAGTCCTTTCTTTAAGCTCTTTCCTTAAGGTATGTCAGTGCATCTAATCGTGTGGCAAAAACATGCTCTGCGGGTATTTTTTCAAGTAACTTTAATTTATTAAAATCTTCTCGTACTCGCTCACAGACATTGGATAGTAAAATATCTCTGCCTTGATTTCGATAACTGACAATAATCTCCTCAATGGCAATAGTACTGGTAATGCCAACAAAGCGGGCATCAGTTAAATCAATTAATAAGGTTTTATTTTGATCTGTCTCTGAAACACTTTGCTTTAAGCCGCGCGCCACGCCAAAGCCAATTGGCCCTGAAATATTAAGTAATAACACGCTATCGTCCATAGATTCTAATAATTGTCTCTCTGGGTTTGATAGATGCTCGGCCTCTTTGGCAGTACATAGCTTTATATTATCAAGTTGGATTACTGATAAGCGGCGAATGGTCACTAGATTTGCTATAAATACACCCACTAGTACCGCAGTGACTAAATCAAAGGCTACCGACATCACCATGGTAGAGATCATTAAAGCAACACTGAATAAAGGTACTTGATGGATACGTTTAAGGAAGTTCCAATCAATGATGCTAATGCCAACGTGGGTTAAAATTGCGGCTAACACTGCCACTGGAATATAGGCTGTGTATTCCCCTGCCCATAAAACTATGGCTAAAATAAACAGCGCATGAAGAATGCCCGACAAAGGTGTGGTACCACCAGCCCTTAAATTGGTTACGGTACGCATAGTTGCGCCACCACCCGGTAATGCGCCAAATAATCCGGCAACCATATTACCTATGCCTTGGCCGACCAGCTCTTGGTCCGAGTCATGTAATTCGTTGGTAATACTATCCACTGTTAATGAAGTCATTAACGAGTCTAAAGTACTTAAGGTGGCAATTAATAGTGCCGATTTAATCATTTCACTGGCTAAAGAGCTCTCCCACACTGGCATATTAAAATCTGGTAATTCGCTAGCAATAGCGCCAACAACGGGCATTTCAGCGCCAGAAAAAATATAAAAACATGTTGCACCCGCGACCGCGATAATACTGGCAGGTACTACCCGGCTAAATTTTTGCGGCCAGATAAAGAGTATTGATAAAAAAGCTAGTCCTAATAAGGTATTAGTGCTAGTTAAAGTAGTTAACGACAGCTCTAATTCCGGTAATGAGTGGCCAAACAAGGGCTCAATTTGCGAGAGTATGATCAATACGCCAATACCCGAGGTAAAACCTGAAATAACCGGATATGAAACTAAAATAAAGTACTTACCTAGCTTAAAAAAACCAAATAACATTTGAAACAAGCCTGCCAGTGTTACCACAGTAAATGCAGCGGCAATACCATTCTCGGGTGATTGCGCGACAAAGCTAGTTAATATGGCAACCATAGCCACAGTTAAACCCGTATTGGGACCAGAGATCTGTTGATTGGTGCCACCAAATAAAGAGGCAAATAAACCGGTTATAATCGCACAATAAATACCGGCACTAGCACCCGCCCCCGAGGTAACGCCGAAAGCTAAAGCAAAAGGCAAAGCGACGATAGTTGATGTTAATGCACCAAAAATATCACCTTTAATGGTTCGTCGATTAAAATGTGCTAGAGAAAGCATGGCTACCTAATTTAATTTTTTGGTTAGTGGCATTTATTTATCTTGAACGTATTATCACAAATCTGATATCACGTACTTTTTTCTTGCGTAATGCCATAAAAAACACGGTTACTAAATGATCTACAACATTATTGCTATAGACCGAATTAGACCCTAAGGCAAATTGTACACTAAAAAAGCATTTCTTGACACTATTGACAAGTTTTCTATATTAAGGATAGGATGAAGTGTTCATTATCAGATAAAAAGTCAAAGTCTAATAACGATATTAGCAATAATAAAATTCTGGGAGCTATGCTGAAACCTTGAAACTATAGAATTAAATTCGACTCGATTTTACTAGGTGAAATTTTAAGCTTTAACTTCTATTGTACGCTCTAGTCCGCTTTAATTTTATAAATTATAGCGAACACCCTGTAGTTTTGATGGGTTTCACCATATGGAATTAACAAACTGTTATACTTATTAACTTTAACTTTTATTTGTGTACTAATGAGACAGCTAAACGGAAATCGGGTCCAACACAGCCTCTTTCTAATAATACCAAGTCCATTAAGTTAGTTCCCACTCAGAGCTTGCCAGTGGTTTGAGAACAAATAGAATTTTTTTGCATATAGTCACTCTATATGAAAGAAATTCTGTGCGGTTATCGAATCACTGGAAAGCTCCCGTAGGGCGAATTTAAAAGGCTTACAAGCAGCGTTATTGATTTTGAGAAGGACGCTACATGGATGTAGCTTATTTGAGAATGCAGGAGCTTATTCTCCTGAATAACCATTATCTACAATCAATGCCTTGCCTCTAAGGCTTTTAACTCTCGCTGAGTGGGAAGAAACTTATTGGAATTGGTATAATAGCAAACGCTGGCATTACTTGCTTTACCGGTAGCACCGCGACAAAAAGGTCAAATTTTAAAAATTATTACCAGCAGGTCAAAATAAAAAATACAAATAAACGACCTTAAATTTCAACCAATGAGAGAACTGTAGTTATGGAACAGGTTAGTAAATCTTACGAAAACCAAGAAGATAAAAAAGATAAAACTAATGACGTCAGTCTGTTAGAACGTTTTTTTAAACTATCAAAGCATAATACTTCGATAAAAACTGAGCTCATGGCCGGTCTTACCACCTTCGTGACCATGTCATATATTATGTTTTTAAACCCGGTTATTATGTCAAATACCGGCATGCCATTTGATGGCTTATTCTTAGCCACCTGTTTAGGTGCTGCTATTGCCACTATCATAATGGGTATGTACGCTAACTGGCCTGTTGGTCTTGCCCCAGGCATGGGCTTAAATGCCTTTTTCACCTTCTCCGTCGTCGGCGGCATGGGTTACAGTTGGGAAATAGCCCTAGGTGCGGTATTCCTTTCTGGTGTTCTCTTTGTAATCATGAGTGTTACCCGACTAAGGGAATGGATGCTTGATAGTATTCCGATGAGCTTACGACTTGCCATGACCGCAGGTGTTGGCCTTTTCTTAGGTTTCATCGGCTTACGCTTCACCGGCATTATTGTTGCTAGTCCTGATAACGTAGTTGCTCTTGGCGACATGACTCACTTTGGCTTTGGTCAATTTGGTCCAGAAGCACCGGCACTAGGTTTCTTAAGTTTCTTACTTATTGCTGTGCTTAGCTATCGTAAAGTATTTGGTGCGGTAATCATTGGTATTGCCACAGTAACCTTACTTGCTTTTGTTATGACTTGGGTGTTACCTGCTGATTTCTTCGTTATTTCTGAAGCCGCTAAATCTTTTGCTCCTGCATCTGGTTTTGTTTCTTATAGTGGCATACTCGCTATTCCTGAGTTTTCTGCTCTTGAACCTATTTTATGGAAAGCCGATATTGCTGGCGCTTTTCAAGTCGCGTTAATTCCTGTTATTGTAACTTTCTTATTCGTTAACATTTTCGATACCGCAGGCACCTTAATGGGGGTTGCTGAGCGTGCTGGTTTGCAAGACAAAAATGGCAAGATTGAAGGCTTAAGCAAGTCTTTAAAAGCTGACTCAATCGCTTCTGTTATCGGTACAGGTTTTGGTTGTCCTCCGGTAACTTCTTATGTTGAATCTGCTGCAGGTGTTGCTGCTGGTGGCCGTACTGGTCTCACCGCGGTAACTATCGGCTTATTATTTGCTGTTGGTATGTTCTTCTTGCCACTGGCAAAAATGCTACCTGCCTTTGCCGTAGATGGCGCGCTTATCTATGTAGCTATGCTGATGATGAGTTCACTAAAAGGTTTAGATTGGGATGACTTAACGGAATACGCACCAGCTGTGTGTACTACGATTATGATGGCGTTTACCTTCTCAATTGCTAATGGTATCGCTTTTGGTTTTATCACCTACACAGTATTAAAAGTAGGTACGGGTAAATCAGACCAAGTATCTAACGGTGTTTGGGCGTTAACTGTTTTATTTATTGCTAAGTTTATCTTCTTAAACTAAAGCCAGTATTTCCCTAACATAAAAAAGCCTTTGTTCGTAAAGGCTTTTTATTGCATGAACTATAGTTAAATAAAATCGACACCTATTGCCTTTTATTCAAATATATTCGATAGCCGACAAAACAGCTAACCACTGTACGTATTAATTAACAAGAAATAAAATATGATGAAACATACTATTGAGGTTATGATCTCAGAAGAAGAAATCAGAAAACGTGTTGCCATACTGGGACAGAAAATCAGTGAGCATTATCAAGACAGTGATAACTTGGTCATGGTCGGTTTACTTCGTGGCTCTTTTGTTTTTATGGCCGATTTAGCAAGAAAAATCACCGTTAATCATAGCGTTGATTTTATGACTGCATCAAGTTATGGCAATAGCATGGAAAGCTCTCGTGATGTTCATATACTGAAAGATCTTGATGATAATATTGAAGGCAAAGATGTTTTGCTGGTAGAAGATATTATTGATACCGGTAATACTTTAAGTAAAGTTGTCGAGATTTTAAGTTTACGTGCGCCTAATTCAATTGAAATTTGTACTTTATTAGACAAACCAAGTCGCCGCGAAAAAAATGTCGAAGTAAAATGGATAGGTTTCGAAATTCCTGATGAGTTTGTTGTTGGTGTCGGCATTGATTACGCACAAAAATATCGTCACCTACCTTATATTGGTAAAGTTATTCCAACTGAATAAATAAAAATTACCAATATATTTAATAAAACATATTAAATAAAAAGTGTTTAATAAAAATCCGACCTCAGGCCGGATTTTTATAAGCAAAACTGCATCTTGATTGATAATGGCTATATAACCTTAACGATGTGAACGTTTATGCTTCATGGTACTGAATTTTTCTTGCTGCTCTTCGGTTAACACACTCTTCATGGCAAACTTACTTTTAGCTTTAACTAGCGCCATTGCCGTGAAAACATCTTGATTACTCTGATATAAGGCATTAAAGGCTTGTTCGTCGAAACTCTCTGCCGACATTAAGACTTTTACTTGTTGTCGAAATGCTTCCATCGCCGGCATAAATGCTGCCATCTCCAGCTTAGCTTCACTCTTTAGTGCTTTTATATCTGCTTGTTGGCTTTCAGACAAACCTAATTTACGGCTTAGCTTGGCAAATTTTTTCTCACTCATGTGTTGGTGGTTTATTTCATGGCTAGCGTGGTGTTTATTGTTATCTTCACTAGCAAAGCTAGTTGTTGATAAAACCAGTACCGAACAAAGTGATGTCGCCAGTGCAATTTGTTTAAGTGTATTATTCATATAAATATTCCCTGTTAGCTAATGTCGCTGCTCTTGTCTATTGATAAAGCGATAAGTGCGTTAAGTGCGTTAATTAAATCCAACCTCAGTATATCTAGCTTAATTGCAAAGCAGTGCAAGGCAGTGTAAAGCTATGTAAAGTTATTTTCTGCTTGACTTAGATCACGTAAACTAAGAGTAGATAGCTCCAAAATACAATTTTTAGCGTCGGCAACTCGCCCACAACCTTTAATTAAGCAGCCAAAAAAATGCCCCTAAATCAGAAACATATTTTATTAATTGACGATGATGATGAATTTGCCGAATTACTGACCGAGTACCTCGCCAGTGAAAATATTAAGGTAACTTCGTGTTTAGATGGTGCCAGTGGCTTGGCGAGGGCGTTTGATGATACTTTTGATTTAATTTTACTGGATGTCATGATGCCTGTACTTAATGGTTTTGAAGTACTTAAAGCATTAGGCGGCAATCATAAAACCCCCATATTAATGCTAACAGCAAGGGGTGATGATAATGATAGGATTTTGGGCCTTGAATTAGGCGCTGATGACTACTTGGCTAAACCATTTAAACATCGCGAGTTGTTAGCCCGCATTAATGCCATCTTTAGACGGATAGCCATTGTAAAAAGTCAAAATCCTGTTGTTGCAAATGAAGCTACTGAACAACTTGTTATTAATCAAGTAAGAATTAACCAGGCTACCCGTGAAATTTATTGTCAAAATACCTTACTGATATTAACCGGCACTGAATATTTAGTATTGGCTTACATGCTAGAGCATCACAGTAAAATCATCAGCAAAGCTGAAATATCTGAGCAAGTATTACAAAGAAAACTAAGCCCTTTTGATAGAACCGTGGATGTCCATATCGGAAATGTTCGCCGAAAGCTGCTTGCCATTGACCCTATAGATAAATTTAAAACAGTACGTGGTGCGGGTTATGTCTTTTTACAAGGTGAGCAGTAATTATGGCTAAGCAAGGTCCTGCGGGGCTAAAAAAATTCTCTTTAGGCATTAGCTTAAAGCTGTTTCTGGCTTTTTGGTTAGTGATTCTCACCTCCGTGCTGATCAGCTACCTAGTTACTATGCAATTTAGACATACGCCAAGTCAGGAACAAGTTGATCCACAACAGTTAGAACTATTAAGTAAGTACATACAAAGGCTTGCAGATAAAAAAAAAGTAAAGCTTAAGGCTATTCAGCAACAATTTTACCAAAAACATCACCAACATTTATTAATAAAGAATCTCACCACGAAGCAAGTTTATGCGCCAAGAAAGCGCATTTGGGGGGAAATAAAATACTATTTAAGAAGACATCCATTAAATAATCCGGTTACCATTGATTTTGCCTTTACCCAAGTCACAACGTCTCAACCAATAATAATAAATGGCGAGCAATTGCAATTATTTATCGCTAGTAAAATTGAGCATAAGCACTTGGTCGGCTTGGTAAATCAATGGCCTTTAGCCTTACGTATTTTAATGCTGCTCACCATCAGCGTTTTATGTTGCTGGTTTTTGGCTAAAAGCTTTACTAAGCCTTTAATAGCGATTCAAAAAGCCAGTAAAGAGTTAGGTGAAGGTAAGTTGGCAACCCGTATAACAATATTTGACCAACGCTCCGATGAGTTTGGCGATCTAGCGCGTAGCTTTAACCAAATGGCAAGTGAGTTAGAAAACAACATTAGCGCGCATCAACGCTTACTCGGTGATGTATCCCATGAATTAAGATCACCACTAACCCGTCTACAGCTCGCTGTCGCCTTAGCAGAAAAGAATATTGGCAATGACGCTGAACAACAAAAGCATTTGACCCGCTGTGAAACAGAAGTAGACCGCTTAGATGAAATGATTGCCGATGTACTGACTCTTTCAAGACTAGAGCATAGCCAAAACTCGCTCGCGAGTGTTGAGGTAAAATTAGACCATTTGGTTTTACAAGTTATAAATGACTGTCAATATTTTGCCAATAGTAAAAATGTTGCCATCGTCTTACAGGGTGAGATTAAGCAAACTATTTTTGCCGATACTAAAATGCTTACCAGTGCTTTTAGTAACGTTATTAATAATGCGGTCAAGTACTCGCCAAACAATCAAGAAGTTAGCGTCGAGTTAAGCGAGTTAGATCATAAAATTGTGCTAAACGTAATTGATAGAGGCCCTGGGGTACCCGATGAAATGACAGAAAAACTATTTACGCCTTTTTTTCGTGTTGCCGATGGTCGAGAAAGAAGCAGTGGTGGTACTGGCTTAGGATTAGCTATTGCTCAACAGGCCGTTCATTTACACCAGGGTGAAATCACAGCACAAAACAGAAATCCTAGTGGTTTAATTGTCACCATAACATTACCCATTTAACTCAGTTGCCCCTAAGCAGTTTCATCCTAGTCAATGATGACTTGCTGAAAATAACTCAGCCGGCTTATTGAGGGGTGCCTCTGATAAGTTAAAACAGCAACTGCCTGAAACATTTAGCGACAAAACTCATATTGAACAAATGTATCAAGTTGTGACATGTTATACCAAACGGATTATTGTATTGACCAACTTAGAGTTTCAATAACGAGCTTAGAACAAGCAAAATGTAGTAAACATAGTTATTCTATATTTGGTACATTTTGCGCCGTTATTAGATTGATATTGAGCTCCCAAAGGGCGAGTTTAAAAGGCTTATATGCAGCGTTATTGATTTTGACAAGGGAATAACCATTCTCTGCAATCATTGCCTTGCCTCTAAGCCTTTTAATTCTCGCTAAGTGATCAATAAATTAGTCCGATTGGTATTAGATCGTTTTGAAATAACTTCAATATGACAACATGGCAGGCTATATGAAAAAAATAATAACACTGTGTACTGTACTCCTACTCTGTATAAATACCGCCTCTGCAACTCAGCAGGAAAGATCGATTAATAAAGCAGACTATGACAAAGTTTTAGCTTTATTTGTTGATGCCAATGGCCCTGGCGCAACGGCTATTATTAGTCAGCATGGCAAAGTCCTGTATAAAGGTGCTTTGGGTATGGCAAATATCGAACTGAAAGTCCCCTTAAATACAGAGAGTGTCTTTCGCCTAGGATCAATAACTAAGCAATTTACTGCCGCCGCCATTATGATGCTTGCAGAGCAAGGTAAATTATCCGTTGATGATGATATTCATAAATATGTGCCTGATTTCCCTACCGAAGGCCAAGTAGTCACTATTGCAAACCTATTAAGTCATACCTCAGGCATAGCAAACTATACCGAAGATAAAGTTGTTATGGAGAAGCTTACCCCAACACAAACAACGTTAGATGACATGTTAAGCGAGTTTGCTAAGCACCCCATGCCATTAAAAACCGGTGAAGCAATGCGTTACTCTAATACCGGTTATGTCTTATTGGGAAAAATTATTGAAGTGGCCAGTAAGAAGTCTTACGCGGACTTTATTGAGCAGGATATTTTTGCAAAATTAGCCATGAACCATAGTTACTTTGGCGGTACTCAACTTATTGCTAATCGAGCTTATGGATATTCTAGAACCGAGCAAGGCGTTGTTAATGCAGACCCTATTAATATGATGTGGCCACATGCCGCAGGCTCTTTGTTATCCACCGTTGATGATTTAAACATTTGGTACCAAGCACTTCGTGATGGTGGCTTGATCTCAAAAGCTAGCTACAAAAAGATGATTTCACCCTTTACATTAAATGACAACAGCACTTCTGATTATGGTTATGGCTTAGGCACATTCGAAGTGAGTAAGTATGATGCTATTGGTCACGGCGGTGGCATTAATGGTTTTTCTACGCAAGCCTTTTATCTACCAGAAGAAGACTTATATGTTGCCGTATTAATAAACAGTGACTCTGAAAGCTCGCCACGAGATATTGCCCTGCTGCTTACCGCAAGAGCATTAAATATCGATGTGCCAGAGTTTACCGAAGTAGCGCTGACCGATAAAAAAATCAACGCTATGATGGGTATTTATCAAGTAACCCCTGATTCACAACGTACCTTAAGTTTTGAAAATGGTGAAGTTTACTCACAACGTGACGATGGACGTAAATGGGTAATTAGACCTATGTCTGATAACAGCTTCTACTACGAAGGCAGCTTGTCATATTTTACCATTGATAAAAATGAGCAAGGCATACAGGTGATGAATTTCTACAGTAATTTAGCAACAGAGCCAAGCCCTGCCCTAAAGTCTGATTCTGAGTCTGATTAAGCTTATCATTAACTCGCCTAACAATGACGCACATTCAACCTAGCTAAAATCAACATAATCTAGCTAGGTTGAAGAACTAAAATATAAAAAAACAATAGGAATTATTATGCCACGTATACTACCCCTGATATTAACGACACTCTCACTAGGCAGCTTGTTCATTTCTCTTAGCAGCCTTGCCACAGAATTAACCTTAACTTCTTCAGATAAATTCGCTTTAAAAGCTGATTATTACCCCGCGAAAACAACAATAGAAAACTCAAACAACCGAGCGGTGTTGATGTTACATCAGTGTAATTACAACCGCAGCATGTATAACAATATTGGTGAGCAATTAGCCGAACACGGCATCCATGCTTTAAGTCTAGATTTTAGAGGTTTTGGTGAAAGTATTAGTAACAAATTTAATGTCGAAACTTTTGGTAAACTACCACAAGCAGAACGAAGAAAAGCATGGACTAAAATGTCAGCCCATTGGCCAACTGATGTTCAGTTAGCATTTGATTATTTAAAAGAAAAAGCGGGTAAAAAAAGTAATATAGGTATCATTGGGGCAAGTTGTGGTGGCAGCCAAGCCATCACCTTAGCTGAGAAAGAAAGCATTAGCGCTATCAGCTTTTTCTCTTCATCACAGTCTGATAAAAATATTAGCCGCTACGAAAAAGTATTAGCAGATAAGCCGAGCTTAATCATTGCATCAGAAGATGATGGCAGAACGTTTACTAGTGCTCAACAGCTATTTAGCACCACCAAGCACCCAAAGAGTAAGATGCTCTCTTATAAAGGTGATATGCATGGCTACCCATTATTGGATAGTGATAAACAATTAACCCAAACTATAGTCGCTTGGTTTGATAATGAATTGAAGGACTAAAATTAGGCTGTAGAGAACGTTGATTATGATAATAAATTCCATTTTATTTTCGCTAAGCTAAAAACCAAGTGACAGCAATAAAAAACTAATGATAATCTCTACAGTCTATTTATTACCGGGTTAAACAGACACATGCACAGCTGCCACACCCAGCTTTTACCGAAATATCAATGGTATAATTTTAGAATTATCACCATAGTACCTTCCCTGTTAGTGCTTATTGTTTTAAGTCTTCTTCAGGGCTGTGCCACCCCAAAAGTGACACATAAGCCAGTCACTAACCACCCACAACCCGTATTAAACTCTAACCTGCAAGCTAGGAATGCTAAGTTATTGGTATTGTACAAGCAGTGGCAAGGCACGCCATATCGCTTAGGGGGCAACTCAACTAAAGGCATTGATTGCTCGGCGTTCGTTCAACAAGTCTATCTAGCGGGTTTTGACATAAAGCTACCAAGAACGACAAAATCTCAATCTTCATTCGGCCAAGCGGTTAAACAGCATGGCGTTATTGGCGACTTAATCTTTTTTAGAACAAACGCCAGAACTCGTCATGTCGGCATATATATAAACAATAATCAGTTTTTGCATGCATCAACCAGTAAAGGCGTGATCATATCTGAACTTAACAATATTTATTGGCGTAAACATTACTGGCAAACAAGGCGAGTTTTGCCGGAAAGTCATTAAGAACTTACTCAATCATCAATTGACTAAATAATGGGCTAAGTAATCAACTAAGCAATCGACTAGACAAGCAAAACAACCCCTTTGAGAAGAAGCACAGCAACTAACCTTAACAAAACTGTTATTTATTGTTATATTCAGCTTCTTATTGCACTCACAGTAAATTAGCCTCACCGCTTAACACTTAAGAATATAATCAGGTTTATATCATGACATTACTCACCTACTCAAAAACATTAAGCTCGGTTGTTTTTGTCTTATCTAGCATTATCCTTTTTTCATTTAGCGTCAATGTATCTAGTGCCTTGGCGAGTAACAGTGAAAAACCCTATCAAGCCACCACCGCTGAAAATATCAACATTGATCTTGGCGAGTTAGAGTTCGCCCTGACTCCGTTAACAAAAAACGAATTAACGGTAGAGGTTGATGCCTGGTTAGTTGTTCTTAAAGAAAGAGCCACCATAGTCAGTGAAGCCGAAATACTTGTTAGCCAAAAGCAAAAAAAAATATTAGCTGCTCAAGAAATATCTAGCCTTAGTGCTGACAGTGCAGAGTTAGTAAGCAAGGGAAAAGAGGATAAAGTTGCCGCCACTGAGTTAAAAGAAGAACTTGATGAGATTAACCTGCTTGCAAAAGACTTGCAGTATAAAAAGGCCGAGACAGCATTAAAGACAATGAGTAAAACAGCTGAGTCCCTGAACGAACTCTCAGTAAAAGCAGAGCAATACAGTGATAAGTTACAAGAACGGCGTGAGCATTTAATCAACAGTCTAACCGAATTACGTGCCGATAAAAACGACGCTTTAGCGCGTTTTCGTCTAGTGCTTAGTAACTGGGAAAGTAAAGGCGGTGACGGTGCTGAACTACACCTTTATGCCAATGCGTTATCGGGAACAACCGTAGATCTAACTGACAGTAACGCAGCTTGGTTAACGATTAAAGGTTGGTTATTATCACAAGATGGTGGCTTACGCTGGTTAGCTAATATTATTAAGTTTTTTGTGGCATTAATGTTTGTTTATCTGGTCTCTAGAACCGCGGGCAAGATCACCGATGCAGCACTTAGCCGCAACCGTAACTTATCGACCCTATTAAAACTTTTCATTCAAGTATCGGTGCGTCGCGTAATTTTAGTCATCGGCTTTATTGTTTCACTTACCCTCATAGAAATAAATGTCGGCCCCGTATTAGCGCTCATTGGTGCTGCTGGTTTAGTGGTTGGTTTAGCGCTGCAAAGTACCTTAAGTAACTTTGCTAGTGGCATGTTGATTTTAATTTACCGCCCTTTTGATGTCGGCGATATTATTAAAATAGACGGCGTCACCGGCACAGTTCATTCAATGACCTTATTATCGACATCGATTAAAACATTCGATAATCAACACTTAGTTGTGCCTAATAATAATATTTGGGGTACCACTATTGTTAACGTAACTGGCAGTAAAACTCGCCGAGTCGATCTTGTCTTTGGTATCGGTTATGGCGATGATATGGCTAAAGCAGAACAAATAATGCATGAGGTGGTCAGCAACCATGAGTTGGTGTTAAAGAATCCTGCCCCGGTTATTAAAGTGAATGAATTAGCGGACTCTTCAGTTAACTTTGTTTGTCGCCCTTGGGTGAAAACAGAAAATTATTTAGATGTTTATTGGGATATTACTCGCCAAGTTAAAGAAGCGTTTGATAAGCAAGGCGTATCAATTCCATTTCCACAGCGCGATGTTCATGTTCATCAGATCCCCAACGAGATAAAGTAACGCCTTTGACTCTTTGTTGTGTACCTACAACACGCTTTGATTAAACAAAAAAGCCGCTAACAAACGTTAGCGGCTTTTTATTGGTCTTAAATAGTTAAAACTAATTAAGCCTTATTTTCTACGTAAGCATTTAAGTCAGCCATAGATACTTTAGTGACGAATTCATCGTTCATATAAAAGCTAACCATTTCACCGTCTTTTTCACCACGTAACAACGCTGTCTCACCTGTATTATAAGTAATATTAAACTGTAAAAGCTTATAGCAATAGTATTCGGTGATAGCGAGACAAAAAAGCAAGGGTATTCCCCTCAGTAGAAGGATAAAATGAAAACAGCAAGAGCTAATCTTCTATAAGAATATTAGCTCTTGCTGAAAGTGAACATTTAGGAGTAAAGGAAACACGAAAAGAAGGCTGCGGGTCGATATTTAATAAGGAAAAAGTTGAGCTATAACTTGGAAAACAAGGGCTAGTAGAAGGGAAGTAATCGATAGTAATAACGTCAACCGCTTGCTTTAACAAAATTTTACTGCAGATACGAAAACGGGCACCTCTGATGGGCACCCGTTTTGCTTTATATGGCGGTGAGCGAGAGATTCGAACTCTCATTCTTTTACCCTACAACCCCTATTATAGCTAACTTCTTGTTTTCCGCGTGCAACACGCGTGCAAGTCAGACCAGTGGATTTTTGCATGATTCATTCTAATGATTAGGTGTCTTTTTAATGTCATAATGGGCAGTGATAGGGTATAAAACACCCTATGTAATGGTACGATTATGGGTAAATAAGACGCCACTTTGTTTTATCATTTTCAAAAACTGAGTTGGACTAGATATTAAGCAGCTATTGCGTAACACCTAGACCGATTAACCAACTGATTTATAATATATTTCAATATTCATTAATGCGTATTCATTTAAAAATAATCAATTCGTTATTGAAAAACTTTTAAAATCATTAGCACAGGCTTGCTTCATGAACTTAGAAGTATTGTTCCTCATACGGTTAATAACATTAGCCCAAGAATTTAGAAACGTCTCATTCCTTCCATCCAACATTGACGCTGGGTGGTATATGACAAACCAACGCATCTGCTTTTCATCATTCTGACAAGTGTAGACTTTAACACTGTTAAAAGTTTCAACCTCTGACCAATAACTATCTTCTTTCAAATGGGGAAGTTCTTGGTAATCATCCATAATTAATTTTGAGGGCCTTCCTTTTGTTGCAGTACTAATGCCCAACTCCCAAATCATTATTGGTTCAGCTGAGTTGATTCCATTTACAGGCTTTTCACTCATATCAAGAAACGACTGTAAACGGAATCGCAGTGATGATTTTGTTGGCATGGATAAATTAATTGTTCTTTCCCGTAATAACTTCTCACTTTTGAGAGTATTATTCAGGACTTCATAAACAGGTTTTTCATCAGCAAGCCGGGTAACAACCTGTTCAAAAACCCCTTTATGCCAGCGACTAATACCTGAACGGAAGCTATTATCCTCTCTGACTTTCTGAATGATTTTGTCATTAGTAACAGCAGCCCCAGTTATAACATTAAAGGAACTTTTTGCCTTATAGGTCCAACTTTCTTTATCTTGTGCGGTATACAGTTGCTGAAGGCGATCAGCTGTTTCAGAAATACGATGTGTCAACTTATCAAAAGTAGCACCCAACTTTTCTGGATAAGCGATTAAACAGCAATACCAAATAACATTTTCATGGTCATTTATATAACCCCACTTACGTTTATTATTTTGCTTACCTATCCATATAGCTAAATCTTTACCATCAAGATCCAGATCTTCAATAGACACAATAGGTGAACGGACTAACAACAAGCTTCCGATGCGCTCAAGCATAACCATTTGCTTTCTATCTGTTGTCTGCTTATAAGGCGCTTCATGCGTAACAGTCATAGCAAGAGTATTTAACGCTTTATCAAATTCAAAGTTTTTTGCCTCAGGTAATGAAAATACTGGTGTAGGTTCCAACATTTTGTTTGAACTTCTAAGACCTAAGATTACAGCTTCCATTTCTTGCTCGGACACAGATAGAGGGACAATTACCTCATAGTTTTCTGTCCACTGCATCTTTCTATTTATTTTCGTGTATTCCCATTTTGTTTTGAGGTTGTCACCCAGAGTCTTACTGTATGAGGATTGGATTTTTGAGCATTCATGCTCAACAACCAATACTGGCAGCGGATAAATATCTTTTATATTGATATTGGTTTGTTGTTTAGGTACATGCTGCCTCATCTGCTCATGTACATTGCAATCACTATAAGGAAAATCATTATCTTTAAGCAACCCGTTTTCTAGTAATAGTGACTTGGGGATAAATGTTCGTGTTTTAAGTGCTAGTGGTAACACTTCTTTTGAGCCCGTGTTATTAAAAACATCATCAACTGATATATCTTTAATCTCATCTTCGCGTTTACCAAAATCCATACGAAGATCACTTAACATTTTTTCATTCACAACCCGTGTCACCTGATATTGATCCAAGGTTCCTGCTAGGTAAGGAAAGCCAACCTTTAGTTTGGGAGCAGAATCTCTGCCGTCTGCATGCTTGTTAATTCGACGATTTATTAAGCTATTAACTCTGTCTACACGACCGATACGCTGTTCTAGATCACCAGATGTCCAAGCTACACCGTAATGAATAACCTCATCGCAAAAAAGGTGCATATCCACGCCTTCTTTAAGCACATCAGTACATATCAGGATATTTGGATAACAAGGCATTTTGAACTGAGTTACAGCATACTTATTTTGAATGTTTCCAGATCGGCCTACAACAGGTCCCATTCGACTAAATTCAGCATTAATATCATGATCATCACGATTGAAGCATTTTTCTTTGATTAGATTAAAATGCATACACCAATTTTTAAGTCGCTTTCGCCAATTATTTAAATATTCATTTAGATCAATGGATATAGATTTAAGTTGGCCTTCTTTGCTCTTTCTCAGAATCCAGATAAGTTTTTCACTTAAATTGTCAGCTCCTTTAATTTTGGTGAACTTATTAATAATATATAAATCTACGAGGAAGTCAGAACGACGCATAGTCTGCAAAATACAGCGCTTAAGCTTCAATATATCCTCAGTATATTTTTGTTGAGTCAGCCAAGCAGGCTGTTTTTCACCTTCATCAAAGATGACATCCAATAGGTTGTTCCATAGAGGTGATTGCCAGTGATTAACTTGTTCTCCCTCGTTGGGAACCAGAAATGCTAAAGGACTTTTTCCTTTACCATCACTACTTGTCGGCTGTAATAAACGCGTTAAAAATGAAAACAGCATACCATTCCGTTCTTGCTTATCACTTTTCTGGCTTATTGCTTTATAGTAGGACAGATCTGGCTCTGTAAAATTAGAGTCATCGTCTTCCAGACCTACTTGGTTATAATCAGTATCCTCATCCGAATCGTTAATGTTCCAGAAATCACTAAATCCTGAAAAGGTCTGCTTATTGCCACCAATTATCTGCATTTTATCAATACTGGCTGGCCAATCATCTATTCGCTTATCAATTAACTTTTGGAAGCGTTTTTTCAATAAATCAATTAACTCTTCCACTGTTGCCAGACGCCTTACAAACACAAGAGTTTTATGGTTTGGTGCATTTTTAAGACAGTTTTCCACCAACTGATCTACAACATGGTACAGTTTTGGATGTGGAATATTCTTTAACTCTGCATCAGATTCAGTAGTAAGTTTGTTATCAACCAGTACTTGCCTTAGTGATTTATTCAACTGATCTATATCACCACGGTCAGGCGGTACGTCTGATTCAGGATTACCTCCTGAAGGCTCAATTTCAGGTTTTGTATACGGGATTCCATCAACATTTTTACGAACAATACTCTTTACTGAACTAGCCAGAGACTCAAAAGACGAACACTCCCCCTGCCTGAATCTGTTATTATTACCACTTAAAGACTTCACCAAGCGTTTTTGAACCAATGCTGTAACCATGCTTGAAAATGCGTCATTGGTTGCAACCGCTGCATCCGTTGTATAATTACGATAACTGACCTTGTTATAATCTTCTTTGTTAGCATCGCTATAGTGCCTAGGTCGCCTGACTAAGAAGTCATCCAAA
Source organism: Colwellia piezophila ATCC BAA-637 (assembly GCF_000378625.1). Classification (GTDB taxonomy): domain Bacteria; phylum Pseudomonadota; class Gammaproteobacteria; order Enterobacterales; family Alteromonadaceae; genus Colwellia; species Colwellia piezophila. The sequence continues at coordinate 340,842 of NZ_KB905164.1, forward strand.
ATATCAATAACATCTGCCTTCTTTTCACCTTTGAAGAGTCCTTTCATCTTCGCACTAATATTAACGCATGATTCGTTTGCACACTCGTCAGTTTCTTCATCTCGAAGATGAGTACAAATATAATGGTCAAGACATTTAATATCACTCTGTCCGCTATGTAATGGGGTAGCACTTAAAAATAACCATTTATTTGGTCTAGATGCTAATGATAAATTAATATGTTCATTTCTAGAATTACCTGTATGACGTAGATATTGCGCCTCATCACAAATAATAAGATCAATCGGTCGTCTATCTTCATGAAATAAGATCTTAATTCGTTCTGCATATTGGGTATTTAAATAACGCGTTAATTCCTTTTTCCAGTTATCATCTGTAGCAGTACAGGATTCAATCTTGTCTTCCTCTTCTTTATTGAGAGCTGCAATGCCAATATCCTTAAGTTTACTCTTGTACAGTGTCTTGATTTCTTCTTTTGTGTCCTTTCCATTGAAACCAATCGGGCGACTAAACGAAGAATAACGTAAAAGGTGTAGACGGTCTTCATCCAACAAAAGGGAACTAGCAAACTCTGATAACCGGTTATGTAAAGCTAATGGCTGATTAACGCTATTATCTAAAGCAGATTTCAATATACCGTCATTAATCAATAAACAACCCGATACAAATGTATCCCATTCTGATTTCCATTGCTCTTGTAAAGGTCTACCAGGACAAATAATGACAATACGTGAATCCGGTTTTTTTAAAAATTGGGTGGCAATAACCCCCATTGCTTGACGAGTTTTCCCCATACCGACTTCATCAGCTAAGTATGCAAAATTATCTTCCTGAATCCGGTGCCACAACGCTGCTACACCCAAACTTTGTAGTTTAGCTTGATCACTTTGGTCGTTTCCACCTTTCCCATCGAATGCTATTATATCTTGGCGAATATAGGATGCTTCAGATTCTAACTTGTCTTTAATAATATTATTCATGTGTGAAATCCACTTGTTCCTTAAACCATCCCAACATTGACTCAACAGTTTTTTGATCAACAGAGTCCGTATGTAGGAACTGTTTCAATACTTGGGATTCACCAACCAATTTTTTAAATGGAGTCTCTAACTCCGCTAAAGCTATGTCAATTTTGTCGATCAAATCATTACTCTTCTCAGGAGTAAAATTAGCCGCCAATATTTTAGCTGTCGAGGCAAATTCACTAAGGAAAATAAAATAATAAATCACGTCTTCTTTATTCATATCACCAGAACTAGACTTTCTATCGTCAACTTCAAGACTGATAGCCCGAAACATCAGTGACAGGGAAAATACTTCACCGCTATTAAATGGGTCTTTGTCCTGATGTTCAGAAAAATACTTCCGCTGTTTATAAAAAGCCTGATATATAGAGAAGAAATCGAACACCCTATTTTCTTCATCTTCCTCTTCACCTGTTTCAGTAGACGAACCTTTGCTGCCACCGCCACCTTTTGGTCCCTTTACAGGATCTAGGGCCCTTAGGTCATTCATTATATTTGATAATTTAGGTTTAGGATTGTAAGTGAGCTCATCATCTTGAGCATTCCACTGTGAAACCAACCCTTGATAAACCATGGTTTCATCATTATCTAAGTATAATAGTTCAATGGTGTAAATGGGCTTTTTAACACCATAGTTTAACTTAGCTAAATAAGTCCCATCATCCTGCTTGTTAAAGGTTAAAGACTGTTGATTAAAATGAGAGTTGTTAATTTTTTTAAATGCTACGTCACTACACTCAAGGACACAGACAAAAGATTGTGTTTTCCAATTATATGCCGCATGGGTTATGTAAGAAGAGACTTCTGGTGCTCCATCTTCAACTTCTGAGTCTTCAGCCCAATTGATTTTTAGTTCATCGAGGTCTTCAAAGTCGGCATTAAGCGTCGCTTTATTTTCAAGAGAGTAATGTAGCATCGCTTCAATATTCCCCCTCTTCATATTTCCCATTGCCGCTTTAGTAAAATTTGCAGATCCAATAAACCAGTGTGTAGCATCTTTAGTATTCAAACTGACAGATTTGGCATGAGTATAACGATCGTTATTCTTAAATCCCTGATAAGCAGCAGAAAAGCTGGAGTCTTTAACATAATCACGCATAGTTGATGGGAAACAATGCATTCCCGCATGATTAATTGAGGGTACAAAATCTATATGTTTACTGTTTAGTTGCTCAAGTAAAGGACTGAGGTGTTCGCTATTTGACCAGAAAGGGGAAACTATTCTACAGCTATTAATAGGCTGGCTTATACCGGATGTTAATAAATCCAGGTAGTTTTCATCCCTATTTTTATTAGGTAAGCGCAGTATAAAATTGGGGCTTGCACTAATTTCCTCTTTGCAATTATTGGTTAAAAAACTTTCTATTGCCACGAGGTTTTTCCTAACGTTACCTTCCTCTTCAACCTCACCATCATCTTTTTTAATACTATCTATCTGCTTTTTTGCAATATTTGATATCCAGTGAATCAGAGGCAATAGATTATCAGCTTGCTGTTTACCCACCTTACAGATCCCAGCAACCTCACGGTTCAAGCCCCATCCACTGAGTGTCAAATTACAACTACCCACTATTAACTCAGCTACTGGCATCCCATTTTCCAAAGTTCCTGTTGCTAATATAATTTTGGGATGAAAAAAGGCATCCTTTAAACCAACAGCCAACTGACCATAACGGTAATTGTTTTTTGGTTCAGGTGAAGTTGAGCGATCACATACAACTGTTATTTTCGTCTTTGCTAATACCTTATTAACTTGCGCGGCTTGTAGACTTCCGACTTCTTTTATAGAACAACCAGCAGTTAATGGAAGGATATTATTTTCAAAGAAACAGGCTGAGAAATTGAAACTAGTAAACAAAAGAGATTCTATCTTTCCCCCATCAAAAGTGTCTAATAGCTGTTGATAAGTATTGCGTATTAATGAGTTATTTTTCATCTTTCACCATGTAGTTGGTTGTAAATACGAGCTGTGGTATTTATGTAATATCCATTTTTCCAAGGGCTTTCATTGCAAATTGATTTTAGTAATTGATTTTGGTCAGCATTATGTATTTCAGAGGATACACGTAGTTCACAACCATCAAGATGAATCATGCTGCCAGCTCCTCGCGACTTCATTATTTTTCGATGGTATTCTAATAAGCCCAATAAAAACGCTTTCACATCCTCTTTAACTAGCAAACCAGCGATCTCTAGTAGCAATTTAATTCGATCAGATTCAATACCACTGTTAATTGATAATGATCGTATGAAAGAAACAGATTTATCTCTCATTGCCTGTTTCACATCAGGCTCAGTCAACAATGATTCCAGAACAGATAATTTTCGACCGTCATGTAGATGTAAAAATTGAAAGCAATCATCTAATAACGCCAAAAATGGTTCACAATCTTGTATGAGCTCGAGCTCAGAAAAGTGACTCCATTGCTTATTATTAGAATCAATATATGCTTTCAAGTGTTGTACTGGGTTTAGTTCAGAACCGACCCCCAGCACTTTTGGTTGCGATTTAACAGAGGAACAGGCACTTGCATAATATTCAAGTTCCTTATCAATATAGAGACAGTTTCTTATATATTCCTTCAACTTTTTTGATTTAAACAGGACATTAAATAAAACAACTATCTGCTCATTTGCGAAGACTTCTGACGGTTTAATTACCTTCACCCCGCTTAATGTCATTTTTTCAATCAATTGTATTAGCTTGTTAACAGCCCCTGAGTGAGGTGCACATAATGTTTTAATCGTTGATAATGCTTTTTCATCTAACACCCAATTTTTAGATAACATTCCAGCTCGACGACAAGTACCTCGATAAAACTGATAGAGCCCGTTAACTGCCGTTACACTTGAAAACTTAACCTCGACATCAGGACCATTCCCTTTTAATAGACGTGAGCCATAGCATGGTTCTACATTTAGGTTATGATATAAATGATACTCAATAAGCCCTTCCATATATCGAAAGAGCTCTCTGAAATTATTGTTCTGTTTCAATGACTCCGGTACATGTTCCTGTTCAAGGTAATATATAAATAGGACGGCCTCTAATCCTAGGTAAGACTGGATGGCACCAGATAGATTAGGTTCCAGTTTCCTGGCTATTTTACTCCAAACAGGCACAAGCCCTAAATAGTCTCGCACACTTCCCTGCTTTAGCAGATCACTATCTTTATCACTGAAAAAAGGGTTTTCATTCATAACTTAACCTCTAAATGTATGCTTAAAAGACCAAATAAAAAAGCAGGCCCATAGTTGTTTAATAGTGCTATTAACTTAGATTTTCCTGTTAGTAATACTTCCTGTTAACCCAAAACTTTAATGCTATTATCCATCACATTGCTATACCACTCTTGCTGTTGTTAACCGTCCCTCTCTCACCCAGTTTATGGCAACCCCAATAATCGGCTTGTTCAACGTTATATGTTTTGCATAAGTAAGCAATTGGGGTAGATGATGTTTAAACTGTTTGTCATCGGTTTTACAGTCCGTTTTGTGATCAACTATCCAATAGCCATCATTTGTTTCAACCAGTAAATCAAGTATTCCGCTCAGCGTTGCTCCATTTTCTACTATCGATAACATTGGTAACTCTGTTCTATACGAAGATGCGCTCCAGTTTTTATTGAGCCAAGTTTTAAGGTTATCAACTTGCACAATAAGCTGCTCTTTAAGCTCTTGATTTCCGTTGATCACAGGTAACTTAACAAATAAGCGTTCTCTAATTTCGGGTCTGGTTATGAGTACTTGGTAGCATTGATGTATCCAGGTGCCAACGTCATTAGCTTGATAATTATCAAGACATCCTAAGTTAACTGGTAATCCATACTCTAATGAGACCAATTCACTAATATTATCTACTAAACCATTTTGAATAATATTATTTGCTAAACTTGTAGGGGAAATATTAGCCTGAACACACTCAGGTGTTTTTTGTGCAGTTAAATTTATTCTACCTAATTGCTTAGTTGGCTCTTTATTGGCAATTTTTTTATTTAATTCATCTGAATAGTGTGCTGCTTTGTGGGAGTATTTATCAAGGTTTATACGATTGACATAACTCTGCATTGTATTTGGCTTATCGGTTTCAAACCAAGGAAGTATTAACTGCTCTCTTGCTCTTGTCATGACAACATATGTTAAATTTTTCAATGTCTCTTGCTCAAATGGCATCAACATATCAATAAACTTTTGTTTTGTTTCAGAGTCATCAAAACTAGTAACGATTTGAGTAAATGCATTCTCTAACATTTCATCAACATCATTATCTGAATTGTACTGAACAGAAATATGCGGAAGTCTTACATTAACTTCCTTCTCTAACCCTAAGACAATAACAATCGGCCATTCTAGTCCTTTAGAAGCATACCAAGTACTTAGCACTACGGCATTTTGATTGTCACCATTTACATCAGGTTGTTTACCAAAATCATCTCGATTCACCTTTAGCCATATCAAAAAACTTGATAAACCTTTTCCGTAAATACCTTGGGCTTTAAGTGAAGAATATTCTGACTTTTCAAATACACCTACGAGGTGAATTAGTTTTAGTAAGTTAGTACGTTGTTGTTGATTACTCTGAGATTCGTTTATAGCTGCAAATTTATCCCACAAACCTAAATCATCAATACACCGCTGCACTAAGTGTTTTATAGAGCTGAATTTTGATTGTCTTGATAATTCATTTAGAACTTCAACCTCTATGAATTCAAACCTTCTAGGTTTATCTTGTTTTAAATACTCACTAAAAACATCTTGCAGATGAACACTCGGGTCACGGAGCACTTTCAAATAAAGTAATGCATGTTGATCTCTTGGGTCAGCAATGTAGCTTAATGCATAAAACAATTCCTTTATTGAGTCTGACTCAAACCACCCGCTTCTTTTAATTTGTGGTTGAATACCTGCCTGACGTAATGCAAAGGCAAAACGATTTAAATCGTTATGAGTTTTTCCTAAAACAGCAATATCATTCGGTCTGATTTTTCTTTTTAAACCAGTTACTTTATCCGTTATTTCCTTATCTGAATCAAGCAATACTTTTATTTCAGGCACAATAGCAAAAGCTCCTTCGCTGCTGTAACCTCGCTTGTTTTTACTTGCTTTACTTCCCCATAGCTCAGGGGAAAAATTAATAACTACAACAGGATCTAGCTCACTAGCAATCTGTGCTCGTGGTGTTAACTTCTGATATTGCTCCTTAAATAGTTTTGGGCCTAGCTTATTTACAAATTCCATAACTTCATTTGTACTACGCCAGTTACTAGTTAACTCACGAGAGCAGTCTGGGTTTTGCTTAAGCAAGCTTTCAAACAAACGCTTATCAGCTCCTTGAAAACCCATAATTGACTGCTTAACATCTCCCACAATCAATGTAGGAATCCCTACTTTTTGAAAAGCCCAAAGTAAAGCAAATTGTAACGGGTTAGTATCTTGAAATTCATCAATGATTAAACAGTCATACTGATATTTCATTTCAGACAAGTATTGCTCTTCTTTCATTAACTTCTCTGAAAGAGTAACCATGTCGTTGAAATCTATTAAACCTGATGAGTTTTTACCTGCTTGATATTCTCCAAGAGCAAGTTTGGCACTATTTAAAAGCATAGCTATTTTAGCTAAAGATTTGTTCAATGGCCCAGGGTGAACTTTTAACTTATCGGCTGCTGCCCATAAAGCAAATGCTAGTGATGAATCTTCATGTTTTGAATCACCTGTTTTTTTATTAAAAATTTTGGGGGCTGTTTCTATACTTTGTAATTTTGTCCATAACTTCCAGTCATCTTTTATGTTATCCGGAGTAACATCAAAAATTGTTGTAACGAAACTTCGTGTAGCGGTATTACTTCCCCACTCATCAATAAGCTCTTCGAAGGTGTATTTGTTCTGGATAACTTGTACTGCTTTCATTAAGGAGTCATTTAGTGTGCTTTCTTTTGATAAGCCCTTACCATAAGTAATACGAACAGACTCTAAAGCCTGTTCAACTAAGCCGTTAAAGTTATTACTATGAATTTTCCCTCCCAAATTTAATAACGACGATATTGTAGCTAGTAAATCATTTTTAAGTTGTTCAGAGGCACTTATAAAGTCCTTACCTTTTTTCAGCTTATAATCCCAGTAAGGCAATCGACTGAGGATAGGGTCAATATCTTCAACATCGCTCAGTGCTCGACTAATTAGAATGCGTTGCTCTGCTTCTGTTAGTTGTTTAGGCTCAGGAGAGCTTCCTTTTTCAAATGCAAAACGCTCAATTAAAGACAATCCAAAACCATGAATTGTTGATATAGATGACTGTTGAAGTAATTTAGATTCCTCGTGCAAGCCTTTTTGTATTAAAGCTAACCTAATACGTTCTTGCATTTCATTTGCTGCTGCATTTGTGAAGGTAACTGCCAATATACGATCCGCTTTAACATTGCCCTGACAAATCCAGTCAGTTAACGTTTTTTGAATATGATATGTTTTACCGGCTCCAGCTCCTGCTTTAATTAAATTTAAAGGCTGATAAGGAGTTATAAGTTCATTTAATGCCATGTTATTGTTCTCCTTCAGGTTTCATAAATAGTTTAACTAATGGGTGTCTTTCAAATATATATTCAGCAGCTATGCCAAGCTCGTTCCATTTTTGATTGTCCTCATCGCTATTTAATTTAATCTGTCCTTTTCGTAACTCACTAATTCTTTCTTCTACTTTTTCAATAGCTAATGATGATTGTTCCTCTAGACTTACTCTGGGCCTTACCTGTTCAATATCAGCATTATTCGAATGTGGAATTCCATCAACTAACAGTTTTTTATCATTCAGTGTGTAATAGCCACTATTAACATTACTCACACTAACTTTTGTCATTTGTTGATATAACTCTCTGTAAATATATGTCTGAAGATCGAAACCTTCATTTAACATCTTTAATCGTTTATCTGACTTAGATTTCTTATAGTCGAGAATTAATGTTTCATTATCCTGTTCAAAAATTGAATCAGCAAAACCCCGTAGTGGGAGCCCCCATAAAGAGCCAAACATTTCTAGTTCAGTTTCCTTAATGTTCCACTTTTGCTTTTGGCACCACTCAACAAAGGGGATAAGCGACTTCTGAATTTCGTTTTGTAATTGTAAGCGCTCTATACGCCAAAAAGGGGTAAGTAAGAATGGAGCTTCTATGGAAATAGCTTCATTAAATAAAGTGACATACTCTTCAATACTTAACTTACTTTCCGTATCAAATTGCAATTCAAACACTTTATGAGCAATAGTTCCTTGTAGGGATATACTAAGCTCTTGAACATCCCAACCTTTACTGGTCAAGCCTTGGCGGTTCAGAAACCATGCTAAAGGTGAAACCAACATATCATTAAGGCTACTTGGTGATTCCGTTCGTTGGTTTCCATTTATATCCTGATTAATTTCAATCAAATCTATTCCCAGCTCAATATCACTCAACTCGATAACAGTTTTAGGCTTAACTTTGGCTGTTTCCATTTCATGCGAAATAAATGGTAATTTAATCTCACTGCTATGAACTCTTTCGATTAATAACTCAGGCTTAACTCCTTCCATAGGTTGAAAGCAAAGAGCCATATCTAGTAATGTTGCGCTGGGTTGAATTGTAGAGCCATCATAGCTTTGCTCTGACAAGAGTAATGTAATCGAATGACTAGCTTTAGATAGGTTATTTCTTAAAAGTGCTTGAAGGTAATTCTGTTTAGCTGATGTACGATCAAATTCTAGCCCCGTCTGCATGGATAAATATTTCAAATTATTTTTAGTAAAAACACCTTTAATCGCCGGTGTAGCCTCATAAGAGCCTTGGTTAAAACCAAGAATAAAAAGGTGTTTTACATGCGATAATAAAACTTCTGACTCCTCCAGAACCAAGATCCCATTTTGAAGCTCACCAGGAGAAGTATTATCATTAGAGAAATTTTTGGGTTGAATTTGATTAATTAGCAGGTTTAGCTGTTGCTTCAGATCGACTTGCTGCATCTGTGTTTGATAAATTTTTAATTCATCAATAACCTCCAAACACACTTTTTTAGAAGCATATCTAGCGTCTTTAGGAAATCTCAAATGCTCTATTATTTGCTCTAACCAAACAGCCCAATTAGAAACAGAGTCACAACATAGTACCTCTAATAGAGCGTTATCTGGTTCAGGAAACTCTATGTTAGCTCGAGTGTTTCTGAAGCTGCCCTTAAAACACAGATCAGCGTACTTTTGACTAGTATACTTTGACCAAGGCATTAATGGATTAGTTATAATTGCAGCCAAACTCATTGGTGCATATGCATCCCTATAATCTGTCAGCTCTTGGAAATATATCAAACAATCCTTTATTAACTGTAACTCCCATTGATAAGCACTGCTAACGGCTTGTTTATTGGAGCTTAAAATACCAGCATAATTCATCAAATCTGGTAGTGTTGACTCCATTTCTGAATGACTAGGGACAATTACTGCAATCTCATTTGGATTTGTACCTGAATCTATTGCACTTTTTAACATACCAACAGTTACTTCCGACTCTTGTAAGCTGTCTCGACAGGATAACCAATGAATATTGTTAGGTGCTGATGAGTGATGTAAATCAGATGCATTAAAAAGTTGTTTACTTAAGAAGCAAAGTTCCCCACTTATATCAGGGTGTGCTTGATATACTTCAGTTAATGCAGAAGTAATCAAAGCAGAGTCTTCTTGCTCTGTTCTTAAACTCAAGAGTTTATCAACTACCTGTGTTTGCCAGAGTTCTAAATCTAGAAGCTCAGGGGAACATATTAATTCTAATGACTCGATTGACTGTAAATCTGCCACCTTTAACCAAGCTGCTGATAACAATTGAATACGCGGCCTGCAATGTTCCAAAGAATCAAAGAGTATGACTAAATCATTATAATATCGAGCCATTCTAGTTGAGCTATCTTTCAATAACTCTAGAGGTTCATTGAGAGGTAATGCAGATAGGATTAATCTCAGACTTGACTCGACAGAAGCCAAGCTAGCAATTCGATCAACCATGATACTTTCAGACCAGAAAGCATCATTTGCTTCTAATGCTTTATCTGATAGGTTTTGCTTAAAGTCATCTTCAATATTGGGAATTAACCAAAGTTCAGACAAAAGCTCAATTAGAGAAGTAAACGTTCCTACTTTTGTATTAACAGCGCCTGTCGAAGCCAACTTTTTTCTCACTACTGATGCAGATAGTGAGTCGGTAACTAGTACAAATCTCATATAATTCCCTTTATTTGATGTAGTTATAATGTACATGTTTTAAACGTATATAGTTTTTTAATTTATATAAATCGTTGAATAAAGCTTATTTATTGTTCTAAACCAGTGTTTTTTTTTAAATATCATAAGAAACCAATAGAGCTTGTATTAGGACTTTTATAAGTAGACTCTTGCTGTAAGTAATTCAAAACGAAGTGTTCATCTAACTTACCTAGTAATGTACATTTTCTGGCTACTACTAAGAAATCACCTGGAGTTAAATTAACTAGTTTTTCAAGTTTACCTTTCGTTTTTTGGGTTATTTGAGGCGTTAATTGTTTAAACATTTTTATCGATTGCTCATGTTTTAAATAATCCAACTTTATTTTAAAATCAAAACGCCTAGCAACAGCATGATCTAGCTTTTTATTAAAGTTTGTTGTTGCTATAAAGACACCATCAAAGTTTTCCATTTGAGTCAGCATTTCATTCACCATAGTTGATTCCCAGTTCTGACTGCTACCCTCACGAGAGTTTAAGAAACTGTCGACTTCATCCAACAATAATATCGCCCCTCTTTCTTTTGCCTCATCGAAGGCTGCAGCTATATTTTTTTCAGTTTCCCCAACATATGCACCTAGTAGATCAGAAGCGCTTTTAGTGATTAATGGCATATCAACCTCTTCTGCTAAATACTTAGCATAAGCCGATTTCCCTGTCCCTGGAGGCCCATAAAGAAGTATGCGAGACTCACCTAAACGGCTGATACCTTTTTGCACAACTTTCAAGTCATGCCCAATACAATTGGTCAGTGATAAGTCATAGTCTAAATGTGAAGACTTTTGTATATCTTTTAATTTTGGGTAACTACCTGCAACGAGATACCCATTTAACAACATAGTCATTTGCTCTTCTGCTTTAGTTGCCGTCAGGCCAAACGTTTTTGTTACGTTAATCGTTTTTTCTATATGCGCAATTGAAAGGTTTTTGTGATGGCAAATATGTTCAATGAAATCGCTTGATAAGCGTAATCCCTTACTTAATTTCCTAATTTTATTTTCATAATTTTCTGGCTCTGGTGATGTGATCTCCATCACCATATCAAAACGACGTACATAAGCATCATCAAGGCTTGATGGGGTATTAGTTATCCAAATTGTTGGCTTAATAGAACATTCTAAAATTTTGTTTACCTGATGTTTTCTTATATTCCTACCACTTGAAGTACTCTCATAAAAGAAATCATCACATTCATCGACTAACAAAATAATATTGCCTAGCTGTTCACATAGTACTTGAGTCCGTAATAACTCACTTGCCATATTTTCGGAAAGATTACCGCGCCCATCATTATTTGAGTTTTTACTAATATCAAATAAATCACAGCCAAGAGCATTGGCAATCGTTTTAACTAATTCGGTTTTACCCACACCTGGCTCACCATGCAATAAAATATTCACTCCTCTTTGTTTAAGTGCTATTGCGGTCTCTAAATATTGGTACATGGGTATAAACTGATCGGAGGAAAAGTCTAATGGTGTCAATGAGGCTTTATAGTTTAATTGATAACACTGTCTAATTAAGTGCTCTACAGAAGTCAGTTCTGGATGGCTACTGATAACAGGAATAAACTTCTGAGGAAGCTCGATATTCGCCAGCATTATCCTTATATCAATACATGAATAGCTTTGAAGGTGAATACTTTCTTCATCTTGATTCACTAATAAACTATCACAGCCTTGTTCGAGTAGTTCATGCCCTATAAGTGCCTTATTAATATCACTTTCACTGATACCAATAATATTTAACAGTAGAAATTTAGAATCTTCATTATTACCGTAGTCAGAATTAAGCTCATCAACCAATTGACGAAAAGGATCTGAAACCTGTTTAAGGTAACAAAATAGATACAACCTGAAATATAAGCGAGGATGTTTTGTCTTTTTCGTTAATGTGCGAATGTTTTGGTAAAACTTTGCAGCTTTCAATGTGGACAATGACGTTTCATCAATGATATTGCTCAGCCATTTCAGTTGATGATCTTGTTTAGTATTTTTTGTTTTACGTAAGAATTTTGGGATATCAATTTTTTGTAGGCCACTTACAAAACGTCTTGGCATACCTAACGCTGCCAAGCTACGAACTATGAGAGACTCATCAATCAAATCATCTAAGGTTAAACAATGAGTTTGAATTTGCTGAAGTAATTTATAAATGCAACAAAGCACTAGTGGTTGCTCATGAATAGTTAATGCATAAGGTTTAGCTTCTATTTCTAATGCGGGAGTTTTTTTTCTAATAGCCATAGTTGTCTCTTTTAGTACTTAAATAAAGGAACTATGACTATTGTATTTGTGCCACCGACAGCTGGTGTCGGCGTCTGTGGTTATTTACCTCCTAGAGTCAAGGATTTCAAAACCTAATTTTTCATCTTCAACAACAAGTTTTAGGTTGATCTTGGGAAGAACTTCATTAAGTGTATTAATAAATAACATTTCTGAATCTATTATTTCGCAAGAATCCAAGACAATCCAAAGCTCTTTTGCTTTAGGGTCTCCATCATAATATTGATAATCTAAAAGCTGCCCTTATAGCTCTTTTAGACATCCCTGAGTAGCTTGAAACACTTTTTAGTTCAGCGTAAATCGTTTCTTTCTCTTTTAACAATTCTTTGTTTTTTGACAAAACAACATCTATACGATCACGAGCATTAGCTCTTTGCTCAAGACTTTCAAGTGAATATTCAGATTTGGTTTTAATCCACTTAACAAAGTTTTGAGTCAATTTTTTTTCATTCTTATTTGCATAGATCTTCCCTCCCTTCATAATTCGTTCTTCAAGGCCTAACCCATCCCCTGATACCTCTTCTTTATTTGAGTTGCCCGAATCATCACTATCACTTTCATCTGTAGGACCCACATAAGCGTCAGGGAAACTTCCATCTTGGAAGTCTTTACTAATTTCGTTAATTTTCCGATTGAAATATTTGAGCAAAGACCTAAAAGTATCCACTCTATCAGTAAAATCAGGTGGTAAAATCATATGAACGATTTTTGAGTTTTCACCAGATGAGACTTCTAAACGAGGTTGCTCTCCACCTACAAAATGTTTACGAAGAAATTTAACAATTTTATTTTTAGAATAATTATTTTTGAGAAGACTTGCTTCTTAGCTCGAAATCTAACTTGTCTGGTTTGCTATCAGTGTTGATCCAAAATTTAACTTCAACTGTATTATCGTCAAGATGATCTTGGTAAATTTTAGTTAAAACTGTACTTCGTAATTTAAAGTGTTTTTTATAAAGTTGATGTCCCGGGTCCCAATAGGATTCAAATAAATCGCCAAGTTCTCCGTACATTTTTTTATTCATTTCTTTTGGATTCATGCTCTATCCTACTGGCTAATTTTATTGATTTACACCTAAGGGGCTTTGATTTATTATCATCAATATTTCCCTTAGCGTTTAGGCGTTAATACTGACAAAAAATTCAGGTTAAACATTTAGGCTCTTAACTGTTCTTGTTCTGCATAATCAGAGTGTTTTTTATTGATTCAACTATAACTTTGCTAATAGCTCTAACTTTACTTTCCATTTTATTCCCATAAACATTCAATTATTCAAAACACTTCACCTGTTTTACGCTCTTCTAGAGCATCAACTAAATTTTCTGGCTCCAATACCTGCACCAATTTACCGTAACCTAATAAAAAGTGAACAAGAGTATAGGTAAAATCTACCGTCGCTGTTAACAACGCGCACTGTCGTCCAGTACTGCCCGTAAAAAATTTAAGATGTTGATCATCACTAAGTTTTGAATTTTCTAGTAGATTTAAGGCTGGGCCAGAAATGTTCATTTTTAGCAATATTGGTTCTTCACTTATCATGAAGCCAGTTACATCCGAGCGTATAAATACTGAAACATCATCAGCACTCGGCAAATTATCTAAAAATTGGCGCTCTACTGATTGTATTTGTGATAATTTGAATAATTGAAAGGTATCTGGTGAGCTAAGCTTGCTCGCCACTAAATACTGAACATAGTCTTTTATAATCAAACCATGAGCACTTAATGCATAATCGGCAACATCGCCATTGTTTTTTCGGTAATTGATCTTTATTTGCTGAGCTTGTGCAACTGCCTCATAAACATCTTCCCTAATCTGTTCATTAACCTCAGCAACAATCAAGGGCACCATACCTTGAACAACCTTTATTTTATCTTGCCAGTTTGCCATAACCGTATTCTGTGACAAAGTAGCCTCAGCTTTATCAAATCGTGGCTCTAAGGACTGCAAGGCTTTAAATGGCATAATATTTTTCAAATGCTCTTTAGCTTGCAGTAGTAATAAAGATTCGCTTGGGGAAAGTGCAGGCAACAACTCGCGGGCATGGTTTATATAAGACCACTTATACCCCTCAGGACTATCATAATTAATTAACCCCATAACATCAGCAAGCTTATGTAAATCTCGCTCGACAGTGCGAGTAGATGTTTTAAAACCATCATCTATTAACCGCTGATATAAATCCTTAGTCAGAACAAAAGCGGGATGCTTAGGGATAATTTTAAGCATGGTGATTTGTCTTAAAATAGTACTCTTATTCATGATGTTCCTTCACCTAACAAAAAATCACTATAGCACCTTAATCGTCAAATAGTGTCGCTATGGGTAAGTCTGTTTAAAAATTATTTGACCACTTGCTTTGCCAACAAATTATCGTAAAAAATCAACATATACTTTAAAAAACCTTGTAATAGATAGATATCTACGATTTGTCCAACAGCAAGTAATAGTCTCCTCTCGACAGCCCTCTTAAAATATCACTTTCGCCTGCACTAGAGTCACTTTGAAAACTTTTCGAGCAAATTGAAATCACAAGAAAACAACACAGAAAAACATCGTCAAATCGACCCCATAATACAGTGAAGAATAAATATAACTAAAATACAAAAGCTTGGCATAGTAACTTGTATCAAACACACAAGCAGGTAAGGATTACTTTTTCGAGTTCATTGGAGAAACTAACACTACAGATGTGAGGCTATTTGAACCAATAGCGTACTGGATTAACGACAGGTTTAAAGCAGAAGAAAGCAACAACTAGTAGGTGTACCTTACCCGTAGTTATGCGTTAGTCAGGCAAACACCTAAACAAATATCGTCTAATTCTAGTGCGCTTTTTAGTGCGCTTTTTAGTGCCTAGAATAGCTTTCCAGTAACTTTTAGAGCTGTCACTTGCTAGTAGGTCATGATTTTCTTAGTCTTTATTTCTTTATATAGCTCTTGGCTTCTACACCACCTCACTATCTAATTTCCTTTTCATAAATCAAATAAAAACAAAAGTAAACTTGGCGTAAATTGCACACTAAATAGACGCTATATGCACAGTATTAATTATTACCTCTCTGTAAAATCCCCGTCATAGATAAGCGTGAAATTAAATAAGGAATAAATAATGAAATATCTGTTATCCATAGTCATAGCATTGACTCTAACTGCATGTGGTGGTTCATCTGAATAGTCAGCACCAATCATTGAACCTATTATGGTGGAGCCACCTGTTGACTGTACAACTGATTGTGATGTGTACGTAAACCCAATTGAAGTTATTGTAGAGCCTATAGATGGCACACCAATAGACTATTGTGATGATTTAGGGATATGTGACGTGGTAGTTGAGCCACTACCGGAAGAATGTATGCCTGTGGCTAAAGTAGTTACGCTGGTCGCACATGATTTAGCTGTAGACCTAATCAACTCATGCACTAATGACTTTTGGGTGGTTCCTGTTTCGCTTGAGTTAGGAGCTGCATTTGATTGGTCTATGGCAACAGCATTTAACGCTGAACTATCATCATCGACCCAATCTCATATGAATGCGTTCATATATGGGGAAGACGCGGTAGATGGTTATGCTCTTAAGCAGCGTATGAATAACGTAATGCAAAGCAATTTTTATACTTTTAAGAGTACATTGTGGACTGATAATGATGACTACTCCGTGGCGTATGTAATAAAGAACGGTAGTGCGAAGATGGTGACATACCAAACAACATCCACATATACGGAATGTATATTATCAAGTAGGACTTCTGCATATTGTGACGTTGGTAATCAGCGCCATTGGTTAACAGTAGAGCAGTTCGATGCAATACCCGAACCAGCCAATATAAAAGACGATTTCGCATTCATTGTATGGTCATACATAAAAGCTGAGTTGTACCTGTAATTTAATTTAACACCAAGCCCTACATGGCTATAGGAAAAGTAATGAAAGCATTAAAAGTTATAGGATTAGGTTTAGTTATTGCTGTCGGTGTATTTGGTGGTATGCAGTTACACACTAATTACCAACAAAAGAAACAGCTACTCTTGGATATGAAGACCCAAGTAATGCACACAGAACATGCTAACAAAGCACGCTGTATTGGTGCAAAAATAACACTGAAAACTGCTAAAGATTTATTAGAGTTGATTCCTGAAAGTAGTAAAGCAGCAGCACACCTTGCCGAAGTTAAACTTAAAGTAAGTCAAATGGGGTGTAAATAATGAAAGCGTTAGCAGTAATATTATTAGCTTTAACTTTAACAGCATGTGGTGAGCCAGAATACATTATCTATGGTTCAAAAGAGTTATCTGTACTTGAGCATAAAATTAAACATGATGCTTGTTCTACTGAATGGCAAGCATACAAGGTAACTGAAAAAGACGGATGGGCAAACTTATTTGTGGATGAAGATGGTAAGTCGCAAGGTATCATAGATGTAGACCGTGAACCTAAATATGTAGCAGCTGAGCAGTATGACATTTGTTATATGAATTACTTAGTAGATAACAATATTCAAATAGTGCAGAGATAATTATGAGAGCAGTAATAGTAAGTTTAGTATTAGCATTTGGTTTAGTTGGTTGTGGCAGTAGTTCAGAAGAGGCAGAACTACACTGCTCATACCACACGGATTACACAGTTACTGTTCACCCTGACCTAGAGGTGCACACACTAGCTACCAACCTTTGTAATGAAGTGGATGAGATTGGCACTAATAACAACATCATTTTATCAGTACATACAGAGGCTGTTGGCAACAAGCAGAGCTATGCAGCGTTCAGTGATTCACGTGATATATATAAATATTCAGAGCGTAATGACCGTACTGACATAATTGGTTGGGATACCTACAATTGGTACTTTCTCAAGGATGGGTCACCAAGCTATATTGCAGCATACGTAAACGGCAAAACTACTATGTATCATGATATTGATATGACTGACCCTCGTAACATTGAAGCTAATGACCACATGTTACAGCTTAGAGTTGACGCGATAGATGCAATGCAAGACCACATTCAGTTTTACAAGTAATGAATTAACCTTCATTCACTAAGCACAGCAAACCTTTAACATATTAAGCCCACTTAATCAGTGGGTTTTTTATTACCTAAAGGAAATTAGGTGGTTGTACTTTATGACTTAAAGAGACGGTCGTAACTGTAATTAAACCGCGAATACCCTCGGTGATTAGTATCAGCAGTAAATCATATCAACTGACGAATAACTCACGTTAATACACTGATGGTCACCCGCTATACATACCACTTAATGACGATTAGATATTTCTCTAGCTCAGGTGTTATGTAGTAACCAATGTAGTAAACAGTGCCGATATGTCACACAAGGCATAAGTAGATTCCCCCCCCGCACTACATAACAGAATAGACCTTTGAAAATTAAACGGTTAAAAATATCATTTCAAGAATGATTAGCTGTCACTTAATACCACATTGAAGACATTAGCTAATAAGCGCTAATCAATGCTTCGGATTAGATTTTGTCCTGCTTTATTGCATTGTTAGCTCTAATTTAGTACAACTTTGACATACCTGAGGCTTTTTTAGAAATTCCACTTGCTTCTGCTTCTTCCTCACCTGAACTTATAATGTCATCTAGAAGCTGGCTAAACTGTTGAGGTGGTCGCTGTAATTGCATTCCAAAATAAGTACCACTAAAATTTAGAGTTGCTTGACTAACATTCTTACCATGTCCGACTAATCTAGCGGTGCCACTTCCTAAAACATACCAGCCAAAGCTAGAAGCTAGTTGACTTAATACATATAACCCAAATCCTGAATTATCGTAAATGTTTTGAGCCTGATCTATATTACTCGTACTTGAAACACCCTGTTTTATAGCCATAGATAGTGCTTCATTATCGCTAGGTATACGGTGAGATCTTTTTAAAGAATTAGCTATACCGACACCTTCATCTATAACTGCAATTTCAACTTTACCATTCCACCAACGTTGACCACAGACATAACATTCTGTTGCTTCAGAGTGTTCAAATACATTACGAATAATTTCACGAAGTGCATAATTATAAAGTCTATTTTCTTCAGTATCTTCCACTGTACCTGAAACAACTCTAGCGAGACCTCTTACACTAGACATTATTTTGTCGTACCAAATTTGGAGTTCTTGTGAATTAGCATCATACGCTGGCTTTACGATTCTAGTGATAGGTAAATAAGCAGAGGAACCTCTAGCTTGACCTACTTGATTTCCTCCACCCATCATTATGAAATCAAAAAAGCCTAAATGCATAAGATACGAATGCACATTATTCGAGCTATTGTGACCTGACTTTGTTGTATTTAGTCTTTTTTTTTGACGATTAATTATCCACTTCCTTAGTTTAGAACCAGCAACAAGCATAGCCGTAGGAAATGAGTACCTTAATGTCGAGCAATCAATACAGACATCTGGTGTATCTTGGTGAAGTTCTAATTGATCAAAAAATGGTGCAAGAGTATCTCTATCAAATCGTTCAGGAAAAAATATTGTAGTCATCATCGATCCATCTTGAGAGCTAACGCCTAAATAATAGGCTAAGTAATGGTTGCTAAAATGTGAAACGGAGTGGAACCGAGCAAGCGTTACGTGTCCCTGTTTATTTTCTTGTTATACAGCGGACTCTATTCGGGGTCATCTATCAACAGACTATAAACTGCCATTCCGACACCAATAAAACTTAGAAAAGCTAAAATCCCGATAACCTGAATGTTAGGTTTTTCTCTTTTAGACTCTATATAAAGACCTAAACACATTGCTATTAATGAAGTGATTAACATAGAAATAAAAAGCTGAGTATCGCCATCCGCATTAGCTCTTGCACTTACAATCTCAGGAATCACGATAAAACAACTTAAAGAGGCTATTACACCAATTATTTTTGCCACCGACTTATTCATCTATTCTCCGAGTCTGTCAACGCCACCTTAAGCGGCAAAATAAAGTTGGCTAAAATAAGCGACGAATGAGCAAAAGCCAACTGTATTTTGTCCTTTTAAACGACTTATATTTTTATGATATCTTTAAGTGCATCTATAGACAGCAGACTTTCTCCTCGATGCAACATTTTGTGGCAATTTGAACAAACAAGAGCAAGTTCAGAAATCTTTGTTTTATGGTTAGGCGGCATTTTAGAAACAGGTATCGTATGGTGAGCCTCGATAAAACCAAAACCCAAATCGCCGTAAACCGCCTTAAAATCAGTAGAGCATACTTCACACTCTAATTTACCTGTTTTAGCTAGTCGTTCTTTTTTTGCATCTATAGGAGCAGAACCATTACGCTCTTTACTTTTATGTATTTTATATTTTTCTTTACCTTCAGGGTATAAATCCCCATCCTTTTTATCACTAACATTGCCTTTTAACTTTGAAAGATTTAATAGGCGATCAATCTCGCTTTGCATTTTTTGGGTTCTAACATAGCAAGTTCTATTACTGAAGATAAAATGATCTATTTTTTCTGATGACTGGTAAGTTTTAATTTCACTTAACTTATGACCTACAGTAAATTTTTTATTCCTTTTCTTGTCATGTTTAATGTCTCCATTAAATATAGCTTTAGCAATTAGAACGCTTTTAAATAAATAGTAAATGCTATCCCCTGCATTTAATTCTCTTCTTTCGCCGGTATCAAAAAAGCAAAATTCATTTTCATTTATGAGTGTATCTGAAAAATATTTAGTCACATCGTTAAAAGAAGAAAAACCTCCTTTGGGACTTAATCTAAAGACAAGGTTCAAGGTAACCTCCTTAAAATATAACGCCCACATTAAGCGGACAAAGATTGTTGGCTATATTGTGGAGCGAAGCGGAACCTAACCAACTATTTTAGTTCCGTTTAAGTGCCTTGTTAGGCTTTAAGTTTGTGAACATTTTCCAATATTTTAGCAGCCTTAATAACGGACTCAGAGTCTTCAGTTACACCTGACAACATATTGTCTATCTCAACTAATATTTTATCTTTTAATTCATCTAGCAATAGTGCAGCTACACTAGCACCGTATTCGTTAATATAATCTGCCTGATGCGGGAGTACTGTTTTTTACAACCTGAATCATTTGTTCGGTATTCAAAAATTTATTACCTAAGCCTTTCTCATATAAAGTTGCTTGGGCTATGAAGTGCCAAATGATTGTTTGATATGCCTCATAATAAGACCAAGCAGATTTAGTTACGAAAGGCCTAATTAACTCAGCATTTACTTCTGACATTTTTTCAGTGTCTGCTTGCCCTGCAATAAACTTAAAAAATAATTGCAGTTTTTCATCTTTATCTACATTTTTATCTACGATCTCTGCTTTTACTCGAAACATCATTTCTGATACACGTCTTCCACCAGAAACTAGTATCGTAGCTTTCCAAAGCATTTCTGAAGCTATAATTCGTTTTTCAAACAATATGCTTTGGCGATGGTTTAAACCATTAATACCAGAGCTTTTTAAAGCATCAAACTCTTGTTGCTTTATTTGAATATCAGCCTTAATTTTTTCTAATTTTTGATCCTATTCATGTCTTACTGCATTTGTGAGTCTAGTCGAGATCAAATTCCTGCATAAATATCCCAGTACTCCAACTACTGAAGTTATTGCGATGGAAGGAAACCAATCAATTAATGAAAACATGCATTCTCCAATTAAAGCCTAACAGTTTATTATGGATACGTCTCAGTAATGTCCGCACCATAAAGATTAAATAATTTATATTAATATCCCATAATATCAATATATTAGAAACCGTAAACAGTAACTTTTTTATAAGTAGCTGGATGTTACTAAGACGTCGCAGTAATAAGCTAACGTAAAAATATAATAATTAAAATAATTTCAAGTAGTTATATAAACACCATACTGGTTGAGGTGTGTTACTAAGACGTCTCAGTAACATCAGAGGAATGACTCATTAGAAAATAGGCTCTTCTCCGCTTTGATGCAAATAATTGTATCTTCTGGCTAATCTATCATATTGATTTAATATTATTTTTTCACCCAATTGAATAATGATCAAGTCATGCCAACTATCTCTTCAACACTTTTTCAACTTCCAGGACAGTGTATTGAATCAATAACACTTGATAATGAGCATACTGTTGTCATTCAGTGTCGACGGGATAAACGTAGAAAGCCTATCGATCCAAGAACAAATCAATCAGGAACGATCAACCGTTATGTCCGTCGAAGAGTG
>NZ_KB905165.1 GCF_000378625.1 Colwellia piezophila ATCC BAA-637
ACCTTCTACCTTTTACACCCCGCGCCATGTCACTGGTTCAAGCCCGTAGCTATCAAAGACCGTCCACCACTTTTTAAAAACTCCAAAACTCTAAAAATCCAAGCTAATAATACTTTTCACTGTCTATTTTTATTCTTTCTACGTTGCCATTCTGTTTATAGTTCATTTAATTACATCAAAGTGATGAATTAACCTATACCAATTCCATTAAATTTATTACCAACTCAGAGCTGCGCTAGGAAAATTAGAGCAAATAAAATTTGTGTAGCTCTAGTTATTCTAAATCAAACGAATTTATGCAGTTATCACTTTCCTAGCGAGCTCCCAAAGGGCGAGTTTAAAAGGCTTATATGCAGCGTTATTGATTTTGACAAGGAAGTAATCATTCTCGGCAATCAATGCCTTGCCTCGAAACCTTTAAATTCTCGCTGAGTAGTCAATAACTTAATGGACTTGGTATTCACCTCAATGTTAAAATGCGCTCAATTTATTGATTTATACTGCTAACGCCGCCAAATAGGCGTTATTAGTGACACCTTGTAGAGACTCTTATGACTTTAACGACACGTTTTGCTCCAAGCCCAACAGGTTATTTACATGTTGGTGGTGCCCGTACTGCCTTGTATAGCTGGTTATATGCCAAGAAAAATGGCGGTAACTTTATTCTTCGTATCGAAGATACCGATTTAGAACGTTCTACCCAAGCATCAGTTGATGCCATTATGGATGGTATGAATTGGTTAAACCTTGACTGGACTCACGGTCCTTACTTTCAAACAAAGTGTTTTGATCGTTATAAAGAAGTCATCGAACAACTATTGGCATCGGGTAATGCGTATCGCTGTTACAGCACAGCGGAAGAAGTTGATGTTATGCGTGAAGAAGCCAAAGCAAAAGGCGGTATTGAAAAATACAATGGTTTATGGCGTGACCGTACTGATCACCCTGCAGATAAACCTTTTGTTATTCGTTTTAAAAACCCATTAGATGGCGATGTTGTTATCAAAGATATGGTTAAAGGCGATATTACCATTAGCAATGAGCAGTTAGATGATTTAATCATCGCGCGCTCTGACGGCACCCCTACTTATAACTTAACGGTTGTGGTTGATGACTGGGATATGAAAGTTTCTCATGTTGTCCGTGGTGATGATCATATTAGTAATACTCCTAAGCAAATTAACATCCTTAATGCTTTAGGTGCCGATATCCCACAATATGCCCATATCCCGATGATTTTAGGTGATGATGGTAAACGTTTATCTAAACGTCATGGCGCAGTAGGTGTTATGCAATATCGTGATGATGGTTTTTTACCAGAAGCACTTTTAAACTATCTAGTACGTTTAGGCTGGTCACATGGTGATAAAGAAATCTTTTCTCGTGAAGAGATGATTGAGTTATTTGACTTAAAAGACTGTAACCGCGCAGCGTCTGGTTTTAATACCGATAAACTTATTTGGGTTAATCAGCATTACATGAAAACCATGGACCCTGAATATGTTGCTGAGCACCTTGCCTGGCACATGAAAGACCAAGGTATAGATACTACTAATGGACCAGCGCTTAGCGAAGTAGTTAAAATTCAAGCTGACCGCGTTAAAACCTTGAAAGAAATGGCACAAATATCACGTTATTTCTATGAAGATTTTACCGAGCTTGATGCAAAAGCCGTTAAAAAACATTTACGCCCAGTGGTTAAAGAGCCAATGATGTTAGTTAAACAAAAACTAGCTGCATTAACTGATTGGTCACCTGAGCCTATTCACGCGGCAATTAATGATACAGCGGTTGAATTAGAACTTGGTATGGGTAAAGTCGGTATGCCACTACGTGTTGCGGCAACAGGCGCCGGTAACTCACCATCACTTGATATTACTTTAGCTTTGTTAGATCAAAAGAAAGTATTAGAGAGAATTGATCAAGCCCTAGTGGTCGTTGAAGCAAGAATTGCTGCGAGTTAATGAGCATTTTAAACACGTTAAATAAATGTAGGAGAGTACCTAGTGCAATTTAGTGATTTTGGTTTAGACAGATGTTTAATAGATACCGTTAATCATCTTGGTTTTAGCGAGCCAACACAAATTCAGCAACAGGCTATTCCTGCGGCAATGGCGGGGCATGATTTGATCGCCTCGTCGAAAACTGGCTCAGGTAAAACCTTAGCCTTTATTCTTCCTGCGATACAAAGGTTGACGAAAAACCGTGCTTTATCTAAACGTGATCCACGGGTAGTTATTTTAACGCCAACACGTGAGTTAGCTAAGCAGGTCTTTAGTCAATTACGTTTATTTACGGCTAATACTCAGTTTAAAGCGGTGCTGATTTTAGGTGGCGAAAACTTTAACGATCAAGTGAAAGTGTTAGAAAAAGACCCGCATTTTATTGTCGCAACACCAGGTCGATTAGCGGATCATTTAAAGCAAGGTCATTTTTATTTAAATGGCTTAGAGCTGCTTATTTTAGATGAAGCAGATCGCATGCTTGATTTAGGTTTTAGTAAACAGCTCACGCAAATAAATAATGCTGCCGATCATCGTAAACGCCAAACCTTATTGTTTTCAGCAACCTTAGACCATGCGCAAGTGAATGACTTTGCCAAAGAATTATTAAAAAAGCCGAAACGTATTGCCATTGCATCGGCCCATACCGAACATGAAGATATTACCAAGCGTTTCTTTTTAGCTGACAATCTCAGCCAAAAAGAAGTACTTTTGCAGCATTTCTTAACGACAGAAATTTCGCAGCAAATCATTATCTTCACGGCAACACGAAGTGATACTGAACGTTTAGCTACCATGTTAACCAAGCAAGATCTTAATGCGGTAGCCTTAAGTGGTGACTTAAACCAAGGCCAACGTAATCAAATTATGGACAGTTTTGCTAAAGGTAAACACAAGATATTGGTTACCACAGATTTAGCTTCACGTGGCCTTGATTTAATCAATGTTTCGCATGTGATTAACTTTGATATGCCAAAACATGCGGAAGAGTTTGTCCATCGTATTGGTCGTACGGGTCGTGCTGGCACTAAAGGTGATGCTATTTCATTGGTTGGCCCTAATGACTGGTTAAGCTTTAAAAACGTGGAAGCTTTCTTACAGCAAAAGATAAGCTTTACCAAAGTTGACGGGTTTAAGGTTAGGTTTAAAGGCTTAAAACCGAAAAAAGAAAAAGTGGTGAAAGCTATAGTTAATATTGCTAAAGATAAAAAAACGGTATCGAATAAGCCAAGAAAAGTCATTAAGAAAACTTTCCTTGATATAGAAGATTTCGGCGCAATGAAAATTATTAAGCGTAAGAAAGTGTTAACACCAGAGCAAATTGAAGATGCGACTAAAAAGGAACAGGATTAACTTCTGTTACCAATGCATTTAAACAGGGCAACTTCGGTTGCCTTTTTTTATGCCAAGAGTAACTTGTCTTGAGTAAGTTGGAAGTTATAAAACGCGTCTCAATTTCACTCAACCATAACACTGAGCAGGCGCAGTGCATCTAACCCTGACTAATTGTATAATGTAAGACCACTCAGACTTTACCTTCAAAGCGATGTTTAATGCCAACCACTAACCAACCCCCTTTAGCAGAGCTCGCTGAGCCAAGCCACGTTCACCAGCACTTCAAAATATTTAAGCCATATGGTTTTTTAAGTCAGTTCTTACCCGAACAACGCAAGAAGAAACGTCTACTAGGCGAGCTATTTAACTTCCCCAATAAAACGATGGCGATTGGGCGATTAGATCACGACTCCGAAGGCTTATTGTTACTCACAACCGACGGTATGATGAGCTACAAGGTCAGAGACAAAGCTATAGAAAAAGAGTACTACGTGCAAGTTGATGGCGTGATCACGGTTGAAGTCATGTCACAGCTGCAAAATGGTGTTGAGATTGGTATCAATGGCACTAAGTATCTAACCCTGCCTTGTAAAGCGTACAAGCTAGACGGTGAGCCTCAACTCCCCACTCGTGGTCGTAAAATTCGTGATCTGCGACATGGGCCTACTAGTTGGATCTCTATCACTCTGTGTGAAGGGAAAAATCGTCAGATAAGAAAAATGACGGCTGCGGTGGGCTTTGCCACATTAAGGCTGGTAAGAGTGCGGATTGGCGATATCCATATCGATAGCTTGATTGCCGGTGACGTTGTTACGCTTCCTAATTTTGACGCCGCACTTAATCGCTAAAGCCTCAAGTATTAAACCCTTTGTGCTTAATATTACCAACTCGCTAGCCCTAATCAGCAGAGCATTCAATCACCAACTAGCGTAAACCACTATTCCTGCTGATTTATCTTGCCGGAACAACGGCAGCCCTCGACGTCAGGAGCATATTGTCCTGATGTGCCATCAGCGCTGTTACGTCGATAATACTTGAGTGAATTGAAGAATACGTTAGCAGCTGTGAGGGATTCCAAAGGGATAAAAAGAGTGGCGGTAGTCTCTTTCTTCTGGGTGGAGTTGCTACCGCGACAAATCATTTTAATTTACGCTGACCATATTTATTTAACGATCACTTTTACCACAACAGCGGTCATTCGAGATTATTAAATACATGCAAAATTACTGTCTGCTTTGGGATCAGAAAGTTGACAGTAATAGCAATTTTAGGATTTTATAGTAAAGGGTAAAAGTAGACATTAACACTAATAAAGCTAACTATGTCCTAAGCGCATCCAACCAGATTATAGGATGCTTCAAGGCTTGTAGTAGTCTATTTTACACCTACGGAAAGTAACATTAATTTATTAAAGGAGAGCCAAACTTATCTAGTAAATTATAGAAATTTGGCTCTGAATTCTTGATATGCAATTTATTTAGCAGAGCCGACATAAATGATTTTAATTTCTTCATTTCTGCGATTTAAAACGGCTGCGATATCTTTTATTTCAACACTTGTGGCATGAATTTTATCTTTTTTTGTGGTCAAACGATTTAAATATGCAAAAGTATCTAACGCATCATATTTATGGGCAAAATGTGCCATCACCATATCATTACAAGTAATATTATTAACAGAAAATCGTTTGTTAACAAACGCGGCACCCCACGAATTTAGTCGCAAGGCATTTTTTAATCCAAGTTTATTATTATTACCGGCAAACACACAGATTTTAGTCTCAATACTATTATCTGCTGCGATAAATTTATACTTGGTGGCATTAACATTAAAAGATAATAATAAGATCACGACTACTGATATTAAATTTAGTATTTTCATAACAGACTCCTTTAAGTTGCAAGTTTCAGATACTCTTTGAGTAAAACTCTCGAATAGGAAGCTATTAAACACATCCTCTTCTATATCATTATAGGCATTTATCGCGCCATTCTGAATTCGTAAAACCTAAAGGTAGGAATAAAAAGAGATTAAAATGTGTAACTAAAAGTAATATTGATTTTGATATATTAAGTGTAAAAAAATTAGACACTTACTCATAAAAAAATCCGAAAACTAAATATAAATTTCGTGTTAAATGTGGAAATAGCACAATTAAGAGCCAAAGCATAGAATATGCAATGCTTTTTATTGTCGACTGTAAAAAGGGCTGACATTTTACTCCGCTCTACACTGAGAGATTGAGTCACTAGAAGTTATTAGGCCGGAATTTATGCCAAACTAAAGGCTGATGTGAACACGTTAATTATGGTGGTTTTCAGACAGAAAGGACTATAAAGCGCACTAAGTTGCCATAAATCCTCTCTCACAATGTGCTCTGAAGTGCGATAAGCCGAAGAGATACTTTAAGCTTCACCGCAGTATTTTTGGATGAGCGCACTAGTTTGATGGATATAAAAGTAGTGCGCTTTAGCTTACTTATTTACCCTAGAAACTCACCAATTAGTCCGCTCTTTTTTATTTATCAAAGCAAATAGTAATAACAGGTTTATTTAAGACTATATCCATGTATTCAATAGCTTGCAAAGATGCTAAATTATTAATGATATAGGGTGTATTTTAAATACCAATACAGACGTTAGATAAGGACATTTCATGACCATAATGCAAAAAACTCTCTGGTTAATTGCCAGCCTAGGTAATTTTTCGGCAGGGTACTTCTTTATACAGAGTCAAAGCGCATTGAGTATTGCTTTGTTAGTAACAACATTACTCTATAGCCTCATCGGTATATACGATGTCTTTTATAGCCGCCACAGTTTAAATCGTCTTTATCCGGTAGTGGCTTATCTGCGCTATTTCCTTGAATCTTACCGTGTTGAAATTCAACAATACTTTATTGCCAATGATACCGAAGAGCGGCCTTTTAACCGCGAGCAACGTACCTTGGTCTACCAACGCGCTAAAAATGTTCGTGATACCATTGCTTTTGGTACCCAGCGTAATCTCGTTGAAGATAACTACTTAAGTTTATGGCATTCATTATCGCCAACTCATATAAAAGAAAGTGCTAAACGCATAATCATTGGTGGTGATAGTTGCAAGCAACCTTATTCAGCATCGTATTTGAATATTTCAGCGATGAGCTTTGGCTCGTTAAGTAGCAATGCTATTGAAGCGCTTAATTTAGGCGCTAAAAAAGCCGGTTGTTATCACAATACCGGTGAGGGCGCGGCGAGTCCTTATCATTTAAAACATGGCGGTGATATTGTTTGGCAGCTGGGCACTGGGCTCTTTGGTTGCCGTGATGAGCAGGGGCGCTTTAATCCTGCTAGTTTTGAGAAAACGGCTAAACTACCGCAAGTTAAAATGATCGAAATAAAGTTAAGCCAGGGGGCAAAACCTGGTCATGGCGGTGTACTGCCGAAAGCCAAAATTACCGATGAAATAGCACGTATTAGACATATCTCAAAAGATCATGATTGTATTTCGCCCGCAGTAAATCCAGAATGTACATCACCAAAAGACTTACTGGCCTTTATCGAACAATTACGCCGCTTAAGTGGTGGCAAGCCTGTTGGTTTTAAATTATGTATTGGTAATCCGGCCGAGTTTTTAAGTATTTGTAAGGCCATGTTAGAAACGGGCATTACTCCTGACTTTATTACCGTAGATGGCGCGGAAGGCGGAACGGGCGCTGCGCCGGTTGAATTTACCAACCGCCTAGGTTTAATTTGTTTAGAGGGCATAAGCATAGTAAATAGCGCTTTGGTTGGTGTCGGTTTACGCAATAAAATAAAAATTATAGCTTCAGGTAAAACCGCCTCAAGTTTTGATTTACTGGCAAAAATCGCTGCTGGCGCTGATGTGGTTAATGCCGCAAGAACTATGATGATGGCCATTGGTTGTATTCAATCAAGACATTGTAATACCAATGATTGCCCGACAGGTGTGGCAACTCAAGACCCTGCACGGGCAAAAGCCATTGATGTTGAGTCGAAAAGTGAGCGAGTGAAAAATTTTCACTACAATACCCTGGCAAGCTTTTATGAATTAGTCGGTAGTATGGGGCTTGATGATCCTGCCAAGTTAGTGCCACAAATGGTCAAAAGGCGCTCACCTTATGGCATGCAAATGTCGATGGGCAGTCTTGTTGCGCCACTATCTGCCAATGCTTTAATAGACCCTTCAGCAGGCGAGAATGAACTTGATGAATCGTGGCAGCACTGGTGGAAAAGCAGTAGTGCCGAGCAGTTTTATGTTGATGATTTCTTTATACTGAAAGCGCCTGAGTTTCATCAAGCAAAAGTGAAAACTGCTTAGCACTTTCGATTGTTTTTTAGGAAAGTCCCTTTAGCTAATGGTGAGCTAGATATACGTAAAGCTAAATTACAGTTCTACGTATACCTCACTAAAACGAAGTTACTCGGCAATGAGCTGCTTCAGCGTATAACTTGTCGCATCAGTGCCAAGTTTAGCCTTCATATACGGTAATATCTCTTCAAGTTGTGCTGTTAATTGCCATGGCGGGTTAACGATAAACAAACCAGTGCCGGTCATGCCGTATTCGTCAGTATCCGCGGCCATGCAAAACTCTACTTTTAATAGGTTTTTGACGTCACTGTCAGTAAAGTCTCTCTCCATTTGTTCAACTAACTCACGCTTAACCACCGGATACCAAAGAATATAAGTGCCTGTTGAAAATTTTGTATAGGCCTTAATAATGGTTTTTACCGCTTTTTGATAATCTTCTTTTAGCTCATAAGGTGGATCGATTAACACCACACCGCGA
This sequence comes from Colwellia piezophila ATCC BAA-637, assembly GCF_000378625.1. Lineage (GTDB taxonomy): Bacteria > Pseudomonadota > Gammaproteobacteria > Enterobacterales > Alteromonadaceae > Colwellia > Colwellia piezophila. Next base: position 8,131 of record NZ_KB905165.1, read on the forward strand.
CGACTTGGTGGTGGTAATAAGCCGAGTACACCTTTATAACCATCAGACTGCTTAACGAACACTTTACGCCAGCGCTGACAAAAATCTTCTAAATGTTGAAAATCAGTCGGGTGTAACTCAAATAAATGACTAGAGTCTTGTCGACGAACAAAGGCTTTAGCGATGCCAGGAGAGCCTGGGTAAACCTCAAGTTCGTCACTTGTGTCAGTACTTGGTTCACTTGCATTACTGCTGAGGTTAAGGCTGTTGATTAGCGATAAATAGGGTTCAAGTGCTTCCGGTGCGTTTTCATCATTAATGATTTTGGCAATACCGTCTTTATATTCACCGGTTTTTTGTGCATATGCATCGGCCAATTGATACATACCAGCGCCAGAGTGGCTATCGATATAACAAAAGCCTTTTTCTTTACGAGTCATATAATCAAGTATCAGTGATAAAACACTGTGTTTGAGTACATCGGCAAAATTGCCAGCATGAAAAGCGTGACGATAACTAAGCAAGGTAATTCCTTAAAGTAGGGGGGTAATGGATATCATGGTACACAAGAAAAAAAACGGCTATCAAACAGTATTTTTGATAGCCGTTAGCAATATTTAGTTTATAGCTTATGCTTGGCTAGCTAAGTACTCGTCATAAGTTCCGGCAAAATCGATATAACCGTCTTTGGTTAACTCAATAATACGAGTGGCGATAGTTGAAACAAACTCTCGGTCATGGCTAACGAATAAAAGCGTACCCTCGTATTGCTCTAACGCCATATTTAGGGATTCAATTGATTCCATATCCATGTGGTTGGTTGGTTCATCAAGCAGTAAAATATTAGGCTGTTGCATCATTAACTTACCAAATAACATCCGACCTTTTTCACCACCGGACAATACTTTAATTGACTTTTTAATATCATCAGATGAGAAAAGTAAACGTCCTAAATAACCGCGAATCGCTTGCTCGTCATCGGTTGGTTGGCGCCACTGGCTCATCCAGTCAAATAAGGTCATGTCATTTTCAAACTCAAATTCATGATCTTGCGCGTAATAACCAATATTGACATTTTCAGACCAAGTAAACTCACCTGAATCTTGCTTATAAGCGACTTCGTTCATTAAGGTGCGTAAAAAGGTCGTTTTACCAATACCATTTTCACCAATAATAGCGATGCGTTCACCAACTTCAATTAAGGCGGACAGATCTTTAAGGATATGATTACCATCAAAGCTCTTATTTAGTTTCTCAACGACTAACGCATTACGGAATAATTTCTTTTCTTGGTCAAAGCGAATAAACGGGTTACTACGACTTGATGCTTTTACTTCTTCTAACTGAATTTTATCAATGCGCTTAGCACGAGAAGTGGCTTGTTTTGCTTTCGAAGCATTAGCCGAGAAACGCGCCACGAAGGCTTGCAGTTCGCCAATTTGTGCTTTTTTCTTCGCGTTATCTGATAATAAACGTGCTCTTGCTTGTATTGCTGCCAACATGTATTCGTCATAGTTACCTGGGAAAACACGTAGCTCACCGTAATCTAAATCGGCCATGTGGGTACAAACACTGTTCAAGAAATGTCTATCATGAGAAATAATGATCATGGTTGAATTACGTTCATTTAACGTTTCTTCTAACCATTGGATAGTGTGAATATCCAAGTTGTTGGTTGGCTCATCCAGTAATAAAATATCAGGATCTGAAAACAGTGCTTGTGCTAGTAATATACGTAACTTAAAACCAGGCGCTATTTCACTCATCAAACCGTAATGTTGCTCAACCGGAATACCAACACCAATTAATAGCTCACCTGCACGAGCTTCTGCGCTGTAACCATCCATTTCGGCATATTCAGACTCTAAATCGCCGACTTTCATACCATCAGCTTCACTCATTTCAGGCAAAGCGTAAATACGGTCACGTTCTTCTTTTACCGCCCAAAGTTCGGTATGACCCATGATAACAGTGTCAATTACACTGTTATCTTCAAAAGCGAATTGGTCTTGACGTAATTTACCTAAACGTTCACCAGTATCAAGGGTAACGTTGCCACCAGTCTGCTCTAAATCACCACCTAAAATTTTCATAAAGGTAGATTTACCACAACCGTTTGCGCCAATTAAACCGTAACGGTTACCGCCACCAAATTTTTGTGAGATGTTTTCAAACAATGGCTTAGCGCCAAATTGCTGAGTGATATTATTTGCTGATAGCATGATGTCTTCCGTCGAATGTTGAGATTTACTGAGTCAAATGTGTCAGTAAATATACCGATAGATACCGAAAAATATGTAGTTACCGGACAAGTGATGCGCGCGATTATACACTAGTGTTTACTGGTCGCATACGATAATTTATAACTAAGCCAGGCGCCAATTAACCATTTTCACATATACTAAATAGATGGATAAAATACTTTCAATGAGGGTTCTCCACTTCGATGTTGAATAGGAGGTAGTCTTATGAAAGTACCGATGAAGTTTTTATATTTAAGTTTATTTGTATTCTTTGCTATTACATCAAAGCCGTTATGAACAGCCAAGAAAATACTAACCCTATAAACGAAACACCTGAGTTATTAACAGATGCAGTTAATGAACTTGTTGATGCACTAGTTGTTGAAAAAAAGTAGCTATATGTATCGGTGTTTTGTCAGGTTTACCTAAAATAATGCCTAGAATAAAACTCATTTTTTATTCTCAATGTTATAAGTCATTTTTCAATGGCGTTGAACAAAGACTTTTTAATTTTATGACTACTATTGCTATTTTTGTTGATTAACTGGATAAAAACCAAGTCCCTGCATAAACTTGCAAGCAACGTTATGATATATCATGATTTAACTTTTAGGTGGCGTAATGAGCGTAACAATCTTAGTGGTTGATGACAGTTTAGTTTCACGGATGATGATAAAAAATATTTTAGAAATCCATGCACAGGGGGCTGATATTATAGAAGCAGGCAATGGTGAGCAAGCACTCGATAAAGTAGCTCAAGGTAAGGTTATTGATGTAGCTTTTATTGATTACAATATGCCTGGCATGACCGGACTTGAGTTAATCAGTGCATTGGCTGCCAAGCTGACCATTCCAAAAGTAGCCTTATTGACAGCAAATATTCAAGATGAGATCAAAGCTCAGGCATTAGCTGCGGGGGTGACATTTATGAATAAGCCCTTTGATGAAGAGGCCATCGCAAATTTTTTACATAACTAGCCGTTCGAGTCATTAACGAGTAACTATTATATGCCAGATAAATTGACCCCACTTGAAATAGATGCCCTAACGGAAATTTTTAATATTGGTATTGGCCGAGCTGCTAATTCTTTGAATAAAATGGTTTCACAAACGGTTGACTTAACCATTCCTGAAATTGACATATTGCCTAATAAACAGGCTAAACAGAAACTTGATTTCGATATTGCTATGGAGATCAGTGCTGTTACTCAACGATTTTCCGGGGACTTTAAGGGGCAAGCTTTATTAATGTTTAGTAAAGAGAATGGCTTGCAACTTGTTAAATTGTTACTTGGTAATAAAATACCCATTGAAGACCTATCTGAATTAGAACAAGACTCATTAGTTGAAATCGGTAATGTTATTTTAAATGCTTGTTTTGGTACCGTGATCAATTTTTTGCAAGCGTCCATTTCAATTGAAATGCCAGAGTTTATTCAAGGTAACCTAAATGAGATTTTTACTTATAGTAGTGAGTATGATTGGTCACTGTATATTAGGGTGAAATTTTCTTTACCCAGTGAAAATATTGAGGGTCATATATCCTTCATCATGGATATTACTTCACTAGAAGTTTTTCAAGAATCAGTGCGGAAATTTGTTTTTGGAATCACCAATCCTACTCCGAGTTAAGGTGATGGTATGGAAAATTTAACCAATGACATTCTTTATGCTTCTTTAAATCAACTTTCTGTCGGTATTATTATTATTGATAAAGAGCAAAGGGTAGTCTTCTTTAACCAATGGTTAAGTGATTATTCAGGTAAGGCATTAGGTGATCATGAAGGTAAATATATAGGGGCAGTATTCAAACAATATCAAGACTCTCGGTTGAGGGATGCCTGTGAATCTGCATTGACCTTGGGTTTACCAGCACTATTATCACATACCTTTAATCCTACCCCTTTACCCCTTTATCAAAAAAACTTCTTTGGCGATGAAAAATACTTAATTCAACAACAAATTAGTGTCAAAAGGATTGCTGTTGAGTCGTTAAGTCCTCTTTGCCAAATAGTCATTGATAATGTCACCAATATGGTTAAAAAGGAGCAGACGTTAAAAAACCTAGCGGATGAAAATAAAGTTCAACAACAAAAGGCTGAAGTAGCAAACCGCTCAAAATCTCAGTTTCTTGCCAATATGAGCCACGAAATTAGAACGCCCATTAATGGTGTGTTAGGCATGCTAACTTTGTTAGCGGATACTCAGTTAAGTAGAACGCAACAACACTTTTCAAAACTTGCTAAGGTTAGCGCTGAAACCTTATTACATCTTATTAACGATATATTAGACTTTTCCAAAATAGAAGCGGGAAAACTTGAAATTGAAAAAGTAGTCTTTAACCTACCTGACTGCATAGTTGAAACAGTGCAAGCTATGTCAATTAAAGCACAGCACAAAGGTATAGAAGTTGTTATTGATACCTCAGCTTTACTCGCAGGTTTTGTTGTTGGTGACCCTAGCCGATTAAAACAAATAATGACTAATTTACTCAGTAATGCCATCAAATTCACCAACCAAGGTGAAATCATTATCACGGTTACCACGCAGGAGCAAAGTTCAGCAGTAATTAAGCTAGTGGTCGTTATTGCCGATACGGGCATAGGTATTGCCGCGACAAAATGCGATTCTCTTTTTAATGCTTTTACCCAAGCTGACGCTTCTACCACGAGAGAATACGGTGGAACTGGCTTGGGACTGACTATCGTTAAGCAATTATGTCAATTGATGGGCGGGAATATAAGCGTTAACAGTCAACTGGGGCAGGGTAGCCAATTTACCTTTCATTTAAACTTGGCTAAGAGTGAAAAAGCAATAACACCTTTTAAACGTTTTACCGAAAAATCAATCTTATTAATTGAAAGCAATGCAACTAGTAGTAGAAGCATTAGTAGACAATTACAGTTATGGGGGCTTAATGTTGTTATGAAAATAACAGCCGATGGCGTAATCGCCGTAGGTGATGAAATTGAGAGTAATGATTTTTCTGTCATTATCCTTGATAGCAAATTAGATAAAGCAGTACTTGATAATATTGCTAATTTATTGCTGATAAATAATAAACTAAAATCCGAAATCGTACCTATCATTTTTATGACACCGATGGATGATCGCAGTACTGAAAAAAACAGCGAGCTTTTGGCATTGAGCAATGATGGCAATATTTATCAGCTAGCTAAACCTATTAGCGCTGCAAAGCTTTATCAAGTTCTAACAAGCGCTTTCTCTACTGAGAGTACCGAACCAGAGCAGAGCTTGTCACATCGAACACCTGAAAAATATCTAATAACGAATAACATCGATAAACAAGCAAGAATTCTATTGGTTGAAGACAATAGAATTAATCAAGAAGTTGCCTTAGGTTTATTACGTCGGATGGGTCACAGTGCTGATGTCGCAATTAATGGCGTACATGCGTTAAAGCTGATATTACAGCGACAATTTTCGGAGCCCTATCAGTTGGTTTTAATGGATTGCCAAATGCCTGGAATGGACGGATATCAAGCAACACAAGCCATTCGCACTGATGATAGATATCAGCGAGTCAATCAGGTGGGTATCATAGCCATGACAGCTAATACCATGAGCGGAGATCAGCAAAAATGCTTAGATGCAGGAATGAATGATTATTTAGCTAAACCAATTAACCCGCAATTACTGGCAGAAAAAGTAGCATTTTGGCTAGCTAAGGCGTAGATAACCTATATACCCGTTACCAATCAAAGTGCAGGGTTTCAGTGGGAATTAAAATGGCTTTAGGCAAGGAGAATCATTTAAGCATAGTCATTACTATGGTTTGATCATTTAACGCGGTATAAAGTCATTTTAAACCCATCGAAGAAGCGTTTGATCAACATCACTTCATCGTTGCTGTAACTCATAATGACGCTGCACGGATGCAGCTTATTAGAGAATGCAGGAGCATATTCTCCTGAACAACCATTATTTCATCACAGCGCCTTGAATTGAAATTGCTCAAGCACTCTGAAACATGCCTCTTGAATGGTCACGGGTATATTTGTGATTATCTACGCCTCAATCGCTTATTTAAACTTATTTAGGGTTTTTTCTATCGCTAAACTGATTATCTGAAAAGCGGGTTAAACCTTTTTTGTGCGTTGGCGTTCTCTTACCTTTTCCATTACTTTGTCCCGGTTTAGAACGGTTTTGACCCGGGCTACTTTTAAAGCCTTGCGAGTTATTCTTACCTTGTCTGTTTCTATTGGCTAAATTCTGCTCGTTACGGGTTTCTCTAGGGACTAAACAGGTTGGCGCAGAGCCAATAAGCTTGGTTAAACCCAGCTTAGTTAGTGCTTGACGAATTTGTGGCCAGTTTAGGGGATCATGATAACGCAGTATAGCTTTGTGTAAGCGTCGTTGAATGGTGCCTTTGGGTACGGTTATTCGGCCATCTTCCTTCGCTAAGTTTTTGGTCGTCACGTTACGTAAAGAGTTCAACTCGGTATGGTATAAGGTGGTGGCGTTGGCTAATGGTGATGGATAAAAATTTTGCACCTGATCTAATTTAAAATCATTTTCTTTCAGCCACAAGGCTAAATTAACCATATCTCTATCCGTGGTGCCTGGATGAGCAGAAATAAAGTAAGGGATCAAATATTGCTTTTTACCGGCAAGTTTAGAGTAATGATCGAACAATTCTTTAAATTTATCATAGCTACCCATGCCTGGTTTCATCATCTTATCAAGCGGTCCTTGCTCGGTATGCTCAGGAGCAATTTTTAAATAACCGCCAACATGATGGGTTGCTAATTCTTGAATATATTCAGGGTGCTCTATGGCTAAATCGTAACGAACACCCGAAGCGATTAATACTTTTTTAATGCCTTTAACTTTACGCGCTTTACGGTAAAGTTCGATGGTGGGTGTATGATCGGTATCTAAGTGGCCACAAATAGTCGGCCAAACACAAGACGGTTTACGACAAGTGGCTTCGGCTTTTTCACTTTTACAATTGAGCTGATACATATTAGCCGTTGGGCCACCAAGATCGGATATCACGCCAGTAAAGCCTGGGACCTTTTCTCTGATATCTTCTATTTCTTTAATAATAGATTCATGGGAGCGACTTTGAATAATACGGCCTTCATGCTCGGTAATTGAGCAGAAAGTACAACCACCAAAACAACCGCGCATGATATTAACCGATGTTTTTATCATGTCGTATGCTGGGATCTTGGCTTTACCATAACTTGGGTGGGGTACTCGCTTATATTCAAGATCAAATACGCCATCCATTTCCGCTGTTGAAAGCGGTTTCGCCGGTGGGTTTAACCAAATAAGTCGTGTGCCATGGCTCTGTACTAACGGCTTAGCGGAAGTAGGGTTAACTTCTTGATGAAAAATACGTGAAGCATGCGCATACAAAACCTTATTCTCTTTTACCTGCTCAAAGGTCGGTAAATTAATATAAGTGGTTTCCCAAGGTTTAGCTTTCTTTTCCCAGGTTTTATTACGGTAGTCAGCCATTACAATTGGCTGAGCCGTTTTGGTAACGTCTTTAGCTAAATTTTCCGCAGCCGACTGTGCTTCGTTATCACTACAGCTTTCTGGGGTAATTTCAGTGTAAGGGCTAAGGATGGCGTCAATTTTACCCGGTCGGTCAATATCACGGGAGTCTATGCCTTTCCAACCTGGTAATGGCTGATTGGTTAAGAAAGCACTACCGCGTACATCGGTGATGTTTTTAACATCTTCACCACGGGCAATACGGTGAGCAATTTCAACTAATGGCCGCTCTGCATTACCAAAGACTAATAAATCTGCTTTTGAGTCAAACAATACCGAGCGACGCACTTTATCTGACCAATAGTCATAGTGGGCTACTCGGCGTAAACTGGCTTCAATACCGCCAATAATTACCGGCACACCTTTAAACGCTTCTTTACAACGTTGAGTATAAGCTGTTACTGCGCGATCAGGACGTTTACCGCCTTCATCATTCGGCGTATAGGCATCATCATGACGCATTCTACGCTCTGCGGTATATCGGTTAATCATGGAATCCATATTACCGGCAGTCACGCCAAAAAATAAATTAGGCTTGCCTAATTCCATAAAGGCATCTTTTGAATGCCATGCAGGCTGCGCGATTATGCCAACTCTAAAACCTTGGGCTTCAAGCATACGACCAATAATAGCCATACCAAAGCTTGGATGATCAACATAAGCGTCACCGGTGACAATTATTATGTCGCAACTGTCCCAGCCTAACACGTCCATTTCTTTGCGTGTCATAGGTAAAAATGGTGCGGTGCCGTAGCACTCAGCCCAGTACTTTGGATAATCAAATAATCCTTGCTGTGGTTTCGAAATTATTTGTTTTTTAACTGAAGCCATATCACCATTCCCATTGGGGTTAACCGATTATAAATTACTATGTCACTAAATGACTGTGCCGCACTCTGTACTGCGACCTGTACCGCGAAAATAGCGGGCGCCGGATTATAGCAGAAATTTTAAAATAATCCCAAATATATCTGTATGTTTTTCGTACAGCGGGCGCGATAAATATTTAGAAAAACAAGATTGTATAATGTTTACAATATTGGTCACATTTGCTCTAATCGTTTGCTCGCATCACGATATTAACGTGATGCGAGCAAACCGGGTAGTATGAAAAAAAACAAAGCTATCAACAAAGTAATTCAAAAAACAAAAAATAATAAACAATGTTATTCCATTTTAGAGGAAGCTATGAATAAGAATTTAAAAAACAGCCTGTTGGCTAGCGCTATTGTCGCAGCTCTTGGCTTGAGTGCCTGTGATAATAAGGGTAATACTGTAGCGGTTAATGACACCTCGCCAACACAAAAATCAACCGAAAGAACGTCAATTCACGATGCAGAGCAAGAATTAATCGCGCTCTACTTACAAGCTAAGCAAAGTCTTTTTAAGCAACGAGCTTTATCAGCAACCATGTATGGTTTAACAGAGCAAGATGTAGGTCACGTTGTTAGTGACAAGATGGAGCTGTTCAGCCCTGCTAATGAAAAGCAGCTCAGAGCAGAGTTATTATCAATATCCAATAAAATTGCAAATATCAAACTAGATGGTGCCGATATCACCACTAAAAATAATCAGCAAGTGATGGCTGGGTTAACGCGATATTTTGCCGGAGAGCCAAACTTTAACATTGGCTATATTGATACTTGGATGGGACTATCCCCTTTTATGGTCAATCAAATCAATGGTCCTTTAATTGATATTCCACGCATAATGCAAAACGACCAACCCATAACAAACGAGCAAGAAGCATTAGCCTATATAGCGCGCTTGGGACAATTTGATAAACTTGCTGCCAGCATTATTGAAAAACAAGCCTTTGATGCCGCACAAAATTGGTTACCACCAACAGTGACTCTGCAAGGGGCAATTAAATACCTTAAAGGGTTTACCCAAGTAGCTGCAGAACAGCATAGTTTTGTAAAAGTTTTTAGTGATAAAATTGCCAAGATAGCTGCCCTTGATGCCAAACAAAAGCAAATATTAGTAGAGCAAGTCATTACCCAGGTGAGTGAGGTGGTTTACCCCGCGTTTAAATCGGTAGCCAAGGCTAGCGAAAGATTATTACCTAAATCTCGAAGTGAATCTGGTATATGGGCACAGCCAAAAGGTAGCGCTTATTATAAAGATGCTATCAAGCAACTGGGTGATAGTGAATTAACTCCGAGTCAAATTCACCAAATTGGTTTAGATGAAGTGGCGCGTATTAGCCTGGTGATGAATAAGATACTGCAAGAGCAAGGATACAAAGACGGTACTGTTGGTGAGCGCATGGTAGCGTTAAACGAAGAACCACGTTTTTTATATGAAGATTCTAAAGCCGGACGTGAGGAGTTGTTGAGTGATATAAATGGTTATATTACTGATATGACAATAAAAATGGCGCCGGTATTTAAAACCACGCCAAGCTATCAAGTTGAAGTCAAAGCATTCCCTGTTGAAGTTCAAGAGGGTGCGCCAGGTGGCCAATATACTTCTCCAGCGGTTGATGGCAGTAAACCCGGTATTTATTGGATTAATTTACGTGATATGAAAGCTAACCCTAAGTTTGGCTTGAAAACGCTAACCTATCACGAAGCTAACCCAGGTCACCATTGGCAGATCGCCTTAAACTTAGATCAAGCTGAGTTACCTTTCTTACGTAGAATAGCCCCTTACAATGCTTATACCGAAGGTTGGGCCTTATACAGTGAACAAGTTGCTTATGAGTTAGGCATGTATGAAAATGATCCCTTTGGCAACTTGGGTCGCTTACAAGCAGAACTCTTTAGAGCGGTACGTTTGGTTGTTGATACGGGACTGCATGACAAACGCTGGACACGCGAGCAAGCCATTAGTTATATGGCAGAGCAAACGGGCACGGCTGAGTCCGATGTTATTGCTGAGATTGAACGTTACATGGCATGGCCTGGTCAGGCGTTAGGTTACAAATTAGGTATGTTAAAAATATTAAGCTTACGTGCGCAAGCTCAGCAGCGTTTAGGCGATAACTTTGATTTAGCTGAGTTTCATGATGTTGTGCTGTTAAATGGTGCAGTACCTATGGCGGTATTATCACGTAACGTAAACTATTGGTTAGATAGTAAGTGATAAGGAATAGGTAGTAAGTAATCAATGAATTTATCAAACCGAGCAAAGTCCGTTGCAACAGTTTAGATAGTAAGTAATATAAAGCCGTATTGATATTAGCGATGTTATTAACAATACGGCTTTTTACTCAAAGCGATTTAGCCGCTTTAGTGAGGCGACTTTAGTACCTACTTTAGTTGAGTACTTAAATTGAATACTTTAAATTAGTGAATCGGCTGACTCTGTTCAGTCATTTCGTTTCTGCGATGATTTTTAAGTAGTACACAGTGTGTTTCTCCTAAACGAGCACTGCTACCGAGTGCAGAAATTTCATCTGCAGAAAAATAAGCATTTGAAAGAATAACAGCAGAGCAGTTACCCCGACATAAAACACTTTTTATTTGCTCTATATCTAGATGAGCAGACCTTTCATTCAGCAAATTATTCACTTTATTTTTCCCTTTAAAGCTCACACGAAGTACTTGTGAAACATCAATGCCATGTGTTTGGGCTAATTGTTCTAAAGATGACTCTTCAGGGTTAATAAACAACAGCCACTTTTTTTCTTGCTTATATTGTTGGCAAATATCTACATAGTGCGACGATAACTCTTGATGGTTATCAACATTAGCTAACTTTAACCAAACCTGCTCTGCAAGGGGAGTGTTGCGGGCATTATTTATAGTGTTGGTGTTAAGTGTATCGGTCGGGTTCATCGTTTTTCCTCGCACTAAATAGTGATATATAACTATACTGTATGTTTGTACAGTATATGGTTTGTGGTGACTATTCAAGCACTATTTGTTATTTTTTGCACAGTTGTGCATCACTTGCTTTAAGCTGCGACCTTAATATATCGGCTGGATTACGAGTGTAGTGTTTGCATAGTCTATTGCGGGCAGGGTTTATTTCGAAAATTATTAAGGCGCTTAACGAACTAAGAATACCAGCAAGCCGCGGGAACGTTTAATACCATTTTGATTAAATTTCTTCCCTACTCAGAGCTACATTGGTGAGCTTAGAACAAACAAAATTTGTTAAACATAGTTATTCTATATTTCATTAATTTTGTGACGTTATCAGTTTATCAATGAGCTCCCAAGGGCGAGTTTAAAAGGCTTAAATGCGGCGTTATTAATTTTGACAAGGGAATAACCATTCTCATCAATCAATGCCTTGCCTCTAAGCCTTTTAATTCTCGCTGAGTGGGAAAGAACTTAATCAAATTGGTATTAGTATTATTTGAATGAGAAAAGTGAACAAATAAAGAATACGGGGATGAACTTGGCCAGTGACATCAATAAGCCATCAGCATGGGTGATGTAAATGATTGTTTAAATAAGCGTTCAAATTATTGTTTCAATAATGCTTTAAATGCATCCATTGAAAATAGAAGGTAAACACAAGTAAGCATGAATAATGCTCACTTGTTGCTATATAGACGAAGTACTCGTCTGAGACTCATGGCAGTAATGGAGGATTATTTAACCTGAAATAACTTTTTGAGTCACTTTGCTTAGCCAGAGTTGAGGTTATTTAAGCTCTAGTGTGGTTAACTGAGCTTCAAATTGTTCAGAGCCCGCTTTAACTTGGTAAAGTTTAACCAGTAAGAAATTTAACTCGGGTGCAAACCAAGCGTAAGTAATGCGTTTTTTCTCAATAATTTCACGCTTTAAACGGATAGTTTTAATTAAGCCATAAGGAAGCATTAATTCTTCTTTGCCATCATAGAGGTACTCATAACTTTTAACGGAGCCTTTGCTGCTAATCACCGGGTAAATAAAACGCTTTTGCTCGGGGTTGTTAATTAAGTCGATACGGTTTTGTAAGTGGTAACTGAGTTTATCAAGTAGACCATCGCTAAAATCTAGGGTTATTGTTTTATCATTTTTTAAGTCTGTCGCCGTTTTTGCGTTCAAGTCATATTGCCATTGATAGTACTTATCACGGCCAGTTCCCTCTCGTTGATAATCATAACTTAACGGTATCACTTGGCTGTTTTTAATAGTAACTATCGACGTTTCGCTACGTTTGTCAGAAAAAATTAACCAACTGATATCTGTTTCATAATGGTATTTTATCTTATCATCTTCAAGATAGCTCAGCTCCCTAATTGCGGTGCCAACAGGATCAGATTTATGCAATAAAGTATAAGTTGCCCGATAGGCAGGAATGATTTTTGAAAAGGAAGATTGTTGTACTTGGACTGCTTCTATTGGCGGCGTTGCAATCTTCGCTGTGTTGGCTAAAGAAATAAAAGGTATTGCTAAAAAGAGTAGCGGGGAGATTATTCGCATAAGAAACAAAGTGTCCAGAAGCTTTAGTATGTATTGATACTAACAGCTTCTTTCGCTTTATTAGCAACAATTTACTAAGTATTTACTAAGAATTTGTCGCATGGTTGTTCGGGTATTACTTTACTAATCGTTAGCGTAACCAGAAGCAGGCAGGATGTTATTATCAAGTACAGCATGATCGCCTTGCATACTAAGTCTTTGCTTTGCAAACCATTTTACCACAAGTGGGTAGATACGGTGTTCTTGCTCATGTACTCGAGCCGCTAGGTCATCGCTGTTGTCACCTTCAAATACAGGGACTTTAGCTTGCAGGATCACTGGTCCGCCATCCAATTCTTCAGTAACAAAATGCACACTAACTCCGTGAACATCATCACCGGCATCAATAGCACGTTGGTGGGTGTTTAAACCTTGGTATTTAGGTAAAAGGGAAGGGTGAATGTTGAGTAACTTGCCCTGAAAATGTTGCACGAAACTTGGCGTAAGAATACGCATAAAACCGGCTAGTACAATTAAATCAGCATCGAAACCATCAATAACTTTGATCAGTGCTTGATCGTAATCTGCACGGCTAGCAAAGTCTTTATGGGAAAGTGCTACGTTGGCAATGTCTGCATTTTTAGCGCGAGTAAGGCCATAAGCATCGGCTCTATTTGATATTACGCCAACCACTTCCCCAGGGTAAGCACTGTCCGTACAAGCATCTATAATGGCTTGTAAATTAGTGCCACCGCCAGAAATCAAAACGACTATTCGACTCGACATGTCTTTTCCTTATTAATTTTTGCAAAAACTGTGATAAAGCGGTGATACATAAAAGGGGCTAATAAATAGCCCCTTTTAAAATATACTTCTGCTTGCTTAGCACATCAGCTGTTTATTATGAAATAACAACTTGCTCTTCGCCGTCGGCTTTATCAGCTATTGCGCCAATATGCCAAGCGTTTTCACCGTGTGCAGTTAACACTTCAATACTCTGCGCAACTTTGTCAGCAGGTACTACGATTATCATGCCAACGCCACAGTTAAAAGTACGGTACATTTCATGTTCCGTGATATTGCCTTTTTCTTTTAACCAAGTAAAGATGCTCGGCCATTGCCAGCTATCACCTTTAATAACGGCTTGTGCCGTTTCAGGAAGTACACGTGGAATATTTTCCCAGAAACCACCACCTGTGATATGAGAAAGTGCATGAACATCGACATTTTTAAGTAACTCAAGCACAGATTTTACATAAATCTTAGTAGGCTCAAGTAAGTGATCAGCGATCTTCTTACCATCAAGCAATTCATCAGTATCGGTATTGTTTACTTCTAATACTTTACGAATTAAAGAGAAACCATTTGAGTGAGGACCAGAAGCACCTAGTGCAATCAATTGATCGCCAGCGGCAACATTAGTACCATCAATTAAACGAGATTTTTCTGCAATACCAACACAAAAACCAGCAATATCGTAATCGCCCTTGTGATACATGCCTGGCATTTCAGCCGTTTCACCACCAACAAGAGAACAACCAGCCTGTATACAGCCTTCAGCGATACCTTCTACCACTGATACAGCAACGTCAACATCAAGTTTAGCCGTAGCATAATAATCAAGGAAGAATAATGGCTCAGCGCCTTGCACGATAAGGTCATTTACACACATAGCAACTAAATCGATACCAACGGTATCGTGTCTAGCTAAATCGATAGCTAAACGTAATTTAGTGCCGACACCGTCGGTACCTGCTACTAATACAGGCTCTTTATAGCCGGTAGGTAATTGAAATACCGAACCGAAACCACCTAAACCACCCATAACCTCGGGACGCTTTGTGCGTTTTACTGCACCTTTAATTTTCTCAACTAGGGCATTACCAGCATCAATATCAACACCAGCATCTTTATAGCTTAACGACTGTTTTTGTTCGCTCACGGGAAACCTCAGAAATTACCGACAGTATTTTATGGGGCGTATTCTACCAGTGCTAAGTCTCATACTCAAGACGATTACGGTATCTTCAGCTTGTTTTATTGCAACTGTGCATTTATAGGGAATTTATTAATAATTTCAGATATTAATTGTTAGCGGTGTGATAAGATAACAATTATAAAATCACAGAGTTTTTTCAAATTTTTAGTTGATATGTTTAGATTTCCTTTTGTTTTAATTACACTAATATTTACGCTGCTGAGCACTAATTTACCAGCCCTTGAAGTAAATGATTTATACCAAGCCAAAGTCGTTGTTGATTCACAAGCGCGTTCACAGCGTGAACAGGCAATTAAACTCGCACTGCAACGTGTGTTTTTAAAAGTGGGTGGCAAGCCGAGTGTGCTAGCAGATAAAGTGCTACAGCAGGCGCAAAAAAAAGCTAACCGCTATGTAAGTCAGTACCGCTATCAACGTAAAGATGGGCAACTTAGCCTCGTTGTCAGCTTCAACGAAGATAAAGTAAATCAATTATTTGAAAAAGCCAACTTAGCGTTGTGGGGTAGCCTACGTCCACAAGTGCTATTATGGTTAATAGATGAGCAGGGTAAAAGTCGCCGAATCATTGCAGCGAATCCTGACTCAATTAATCCTGACTCAATTAATCCTGACTCAATTAATCCTGACTCAATCAATTCGGATGCAACTGACTCCGATGCGATTAATCTAGATGCCATTATCTCTGTCAGTGTCAATGAGTTTTCTATAAAACGTGGTTTACCTATTGTTATGCCTTTAATGGACATCACGGATCGCCAACAAGTGGTCGTTAGTGATTTTTGGCTGTATTCTCACGAGAAAATAGAGCGAGCCTCACGACGCTATTTTGCTGACACTATTATTGTGATGAGAGTTTCAGACTCCAGTTTGCTCACCGATGAAATGGAAGGTAGTACTTTAACTCCTACAGATAATGTTGCTTGTGGTTTATTATGCGAACAACAAGATGTGGCCACAACTAAGGTACTACTAGACTGGCGGGTGTATACGCAAGGTGCTCTGTATACCCAAAAATATCAAGGTGTTGATAAACTTAGTTTAATTAATCAGGGTTTATCTGATATTACTGCATTGATTTACCAGTCTTATGCTTTATTGGACTCGGCTGAAAATGATTTTGTTATTGAAGTTGAAAATGTTACTTCGTTAAAAAGTGATATCCAATTATTTGACTTTTTAGTGGATTTGTCGGCAGTTAAAGCCGTTACCTTAATGAGTGCCCAAGGTGATGTTCGTCGCTTTAAATTAGAGCTACTTGGTTCTAAATCTTCATTTCTTGCCTCATTAAAACTGAATAATAAATTAACTCAAAACCTAGAACCACAACTCGATGACAGCAGTGGAGAAGCCAATTTTAGGGATAAGCCAATGAAGGTTATTGTGCTCGGTGAAACTAATATCAGCACACAAGGCCCTGTTGATCGAGTTGCTGATAAAAGTACTTCTTTAGCAGACGTCACCACGGTAGAGGTTATTCCTGAAGTTGATACTAAAATAAATGAGCAAGATCTAGCCGGGGAATCTGTGATACCAACGCTAATATTAGCCCCCAAAACCCCCGTTTTTTATTGGGAGCTAGGATGAAAAAAGTTGCTCAACTAGCCTTAATGGTGCAATTACCCGATGACGAAACTTTCCAAAGTTTTAAAAGTGAGCTTAATGTTGCGGTAGTCAGTCAGCTAAAATCTTATATTGAACAAGTACAAGAACAAGAGACGCCACACGGTTTTTATTTATTTGGTTTATCCAGTGCGGGTAAATCACATTTGTTACATGCAAGTAGTACTTATGCAGCCCAAGTGGGTAAGTCATCTGTGTGTTTATCATGTGCAGAATTGAAACAATTGCCCGTAGAAGTACTTGATGGGTTAGAGCAAATTGATTTAATTTGTTTAGATGATATTCATTTGATTGCCGGTGATAAACAGTGGGAACAGGCGATATTTGATCTCTACAACCGTGTACTTGAACAAAATAATTATTTATTAATCTCAGGAAACGAAAGTGCTCACCAGCTTGGTATTGGCTTACCTGATCTAGTATCAAGACTTTCTTGGGGCTTAACTGAACAAGTTAAGTCACTTGATGATGATGAAAAGATTGTTGCCATACAACACCGTGCCACGCAGCGTGGTTTGTTCTTATCAGACGAGGTGGTTAAATTTTTGATTAATCGTTTGAGTCGAGATATGGGCAGCCTAATCGAATCACTCGATGTATTAGATAAAGCTTCTATTCAAGAGCAAAGAAAAATTACCATTCCATTTATCAAGCAAGTGCTTAGCCTAAAGAGTTAATGGATAGTTTAAAATAATTATTAGCTTTTATTGCAGAATAAAAAAACAGCAGAAGTTAGTGCCGTAGCGCCCCCCCAAATAAACAAAAAAAGCACGATTCAATGAATCGTGCTTTTTTGCGTTCAATTTACCTAATAGGGTATTGTTTAATGTTTAGGTAATGGTTTTTCATAATAGCGATTAAAGTAAATTTCGTGTTGTTTCTCAAGGGAAGGGGAGCCAGAGCGGGTGAAACCACTAGGAATGGCATAACCTTTAAGTTGTTCTAATGCGTTAGTTGGGCTGATGGTTAAGTTCTCTATCCAGTTATCTCCCTCTACCATTGCTATCGGCGTAGGTACTTCAGCCATAGCTGCTTGAGAGTCAAATTCAGGTAATACTCGACTGGCACTAAAGAGTACTCTCTGCTCTAATTTATCATCGCCAATTCTGCCACGTTGTCCCCAAGTGACTATGTAATCACTAGCGTAGACATTTTCACCACTAGGTTGATTGGTAATGGCAACATCTCGAATAATACCAAAGCGGTTTTGCATCATCAACTCTTCAAACAACATGGCGTAATCTTCACGTAAACTTGAATAAGCGTAGAAGTCGCTAGCTCTATCTGGGCTAAAGAAGCCTTCGATGTCGCTAGGTAAATAATTCTTCTGTGTTTGATTAGCGGTTTCACCGGCAAAACTTACTTGTCCTAGGTCACGCATTTCCTGACTCGCTAAAGGTAAACTAATAGCAAGTTGGTCTGATTCAAAGTCAGAGCTCAATGCTGCATCGAGTACACGTTGATTACTGCTGTGTACATACCATTCATTACTTGGGAAAAAGTCATTAGCATGGGCAAGCTCATGATACATTAATGATGTTAAGCGATATAAAGCATCTGCTGCTGTGCGGGTCACACGTTCGGTTCTACTAAAGCTTTGGCTCGCATAGTCATTGTCTTTGACGTAACGCCAAGGCATGACAAATTGCAAGTCATTACCAAAGTCGGCCCTAAAATCGGGCGCCTCATTAATGGTATCTCGTTCTTGTGGTGTTAGCCAAAAGTTTTCAGCATCTAGGTAAATCGCGCCTGTAGCTGCCCAGTAAAAAGAAGGGCGGACATCATAAGATATAACAATGGCGGTGGTAGCTCTTAGCAAGTTCTTAATATCATTATTCGCATCATTATGCGTTAAGAAGTCTTTAAATCTATCGCCCATCCATTGATGTGAGACTACCACTCTGTCCATAATGGTTGCCACAGAAGGTGAAGCAGAGCTGCTTTTTACTTCTTCAGCGAGTAATGGTGTTTGAGTTAACGTACATGAACTGGTTAGACTATTCGAATAAACACAATTCACTAAATTTTCGGCATAAGCACTGTTGGGATTATAAGGGAATACTTTGGCAGTTCGATCGCTAAAGTAAGCATTATCGCTAATGGGGGCTACTGGCTCTACCAACACGGCCACTTGATCGTTAAAGCTAGTATTATTACTATCTGTAGCGGAAACGTTAAAACTAATAATAGTATCAACTGTCACTTGCGGTGCATTAAAAAATATGGCTAATTCACCATTGCTGTTATCGGTGGTTAGGCTAACATTTGGGCCTTCAATTTGTTGCCAACGTAAAGTACTAACCTCTACAGAGGATTGAAGGGTACTGCGAAACGAAACCTTGTTGTCTGCTAACACCGCATGAGAAAAACGTGCGGTAACTTTATGCTGCGTTTCGTTAACCGTTATGTTTTTTGTTAACGTCTGGCTAGCGCCATTATTGAGGATGAAACTGACGTTGAAACTATAATCACCGGCAACGGTTGGCGTAAAAGAAATGACCTTGCTGTTTTTAGCTAAGAGGGTAACTGCTTCGCCGCCGGTCTGTTGCCAACTAATATCACTGACAGTGTCATTAGGATAGTGAAGAAGAAGATCTATGCTTTGATTGACACTTTGCGTTTCATCAAGTTGAATGATGCTTTCAAGTGGGTAATTTGTTACCGGTTGACTCGAGTTACTGTCACAAGCCGATAAAAACACGGCTAATGACATCGATAACAACAGCTTACTACTAACTACATTCAAGCGCATTCACTTCTTCCTTCTTAATTTAAAAGGACAAAACCTTGGCAGCTATTTATTATCTTTCTTTTTTCTTATGCTTAGCCCAAGCTCTTGACCACGGAATTTAGCGTAATAGCTAGCACCAAAAAACATAGTGCTAGCAAAAACTAACTCTAATATTGCCCATATTCTGTCCGCTGGCAAGACCCAAAGGGTAGTTAAGCTGTGTAAAAAGTAGATTAAGACAATAAAGTTAGACCAAGCATAAGTGAAAGGGTTCCCTTGTAACATACCTTTTAAAGGGAACAATAGCGGTAAAACAAACATAAATAAGGATGTTGGAATGCTTAAACTCTCACTTGGGCTGAGTACGATTAGCCATAACGGCATAAAGAAAAGTAAAGAAAAGTAGCCAGTTAAGGCTATTTTTTTATAATTGCTTGTTGAAAGACGTTGTTTATTCATTGGGCTGCTTATTTAGATGAAGGTAATATTTTAATTTAGCGTTAAAAAAACGCTAAAACATTTTCTGGAGGACGACCAATAATGGCTTTACTGCCATTGGTGACAATAGGGCGCTCAATTAGCTTGGCCGTATTCGACATCGCATGAATAAGCGTCTCTTCGCTAGCACCCTTTAAGTTTTGTTCGGTAAACTCGGCTTCTTTTGGGCGCATCATCTCAAGAGCAGTACAATTAAGTTGTATTAGTAATGACTTTATTTGTTCAACGGTCAGCGGCGCTTTTAAATACTCAACGATAGTGAATTCTTGTTGTGATTTTTGCGCTTGCTCTTCAAGTAATGCCAGTGTTTGACGACTTTTAGAACATCTTGGATTATGGTAAATAGTAAACATGGATTTCCTTTGATAATTAACCCACCAAAAATATAAGCAGGCTTAGCTATTATAAGCTCACTGCACACTTTAGCTAGGTTAAAGGCACAGTGAAGTTCAATTTATAAACGTTTTAGGCGATTTTCTTGCTCTTGAAATTGCAGGATACGGGCTTTTATTCTTTTTTGCATTAATGGCTTCTCTTCAAGGAAGGTATAGCTGGTTTGTAACTCATCTACCGCTTTTGAATAACCGCCTAATAAGGCATAAACCTCAGCTCTATTCATATGCATTAAGCCTACCTCTCCTTCTGCACGGTATAGGGACGTTAAAATATCATAGGCAATAAAGTTACCTGGGTTGACTAATAAGAAGTCTTGTAATATTTGAGCGCCAAGATCGTAATCTTTAACCGACATCAGTGCGTTGGCGTAGTTTAAGCTGACTATTTGATTATTAGGCATAAACATATTTAATCGTTCTAGCATTTTTAATGCCGCAGGCGCTTGCTTATTGGCTAAATAAACATCCGTTAAGGCATCGACATAAAATAAATTATTTTTATCTGTTTGTCTTAATTCTTCGAGCAACAGCTGTGCTTGATCTATTTGCTTGTTTTCAAAATAAGATAAAGCCAAACCATATTGTGCAGCTGCTTTTAACGCATAACGTTTCTTGGTCAATTGTTGATTAAAATAAATGATGTTTGATACAGCATCACTTTGGTATCTAGCCTTTAATCTAGCTTTAGTCAGCTCAAAATCCAAACTAGGCGGCATAGGCCTTGCCGGGTAGTTTAATGCCCGTTGTCGAGCATCAGTGATCCGAGATTGAGGCATGGGATGGGTTAGCAACATGGCTGGCGGCTTACTTGCATAGCGATATTTTATCGACATTTTATTAAAGAAACTTGCCGCGCCTTGGGGATCAAAACCACTGTTGGCTAATAAAGCGATACCAACTCTATCGGCTTCTTTTTCATTGCCGCGTGTATAGTTAATACTTGCCTGTTGTGATACTGCCATACTGGCAGTTAGTGCAGCCATACCAACGGCTGGGTTTATTAAGGTGATCAATACGCTCGAAAGCATTGCTGCCATGGTTAGACTTTGGGTTTGGCCTTGGGACTCTAGTCGACGCGCCAAATGCCTTTGGGTAACGTGAGATATCTCATGGGCAATAACTGATGCCAACTCACTCTCGGTATCTGCTGTGGTAATCAAGCCACTATGAATACCTACATGACCACCGAAAAAAGCAAAAGCGTTTAATTCATTATTATTAACCAAGAAAAACTCAAAGGCATAATTAACCCCTTGGGCATTTTTTACTAAAGTGTTGCCTAAGTCATTGATGTACTCAATTAATACGGGATCTTGAATAATTGGTTGGGAGGCGCGTATTTGACGCATCATTGCTTGACCAATTTTCAACTCTTTATCTAGCGATAAAACGCTGTAGCCTGAGATACCAATGTCAGGTAATTCATTTTTATTGTTCTGATTAATAGCACTAGCATTAAAGCTAGTTGCCACAGCAACACCTAATGTTAGTAATAAGGCATTTAGCATGGGTTTTAGGTTAAACAATATTACATCCTATCTTCAATATCGAAATATTCATGAGTGATTAAAAGCTAAATACATTCATTAACTTTCTTGGGTAAGGATATTACCATTCTTTTTAGCTATTTCTTGGTAAAACTCGGCAATACTATAGCCTTTGACCATGACAATTTGAAAAGATTCGCCTAATGTTGATATTAATGCTTCAACTTTGTAATGTGCGTATTTTAATAAGGCGATATCAGCCTCATCACCGTTTTGAAAACAGTAAACGCCAAAGGCCACTAAACTATTGACCCGAAAAAGCATCTGCATCCGCTCAGGGTACCAAACATCAAAAGGGCAGTTGGGCTTTTTTATCATGCTTTGCGTGATGCTCTCTCCATCGACCACAGGATAACAATGTAATTCATAGCCCATATCATTAAACTCATGACGTAAACTTATCTGCGGTTTGCGTTCAACTTGCACGCTACCATCAATCGCTTTAGTTGCGCCTAAAAAGGCCAAATTCCATACTTTAGGGTTTAAAATCTGTTTATAAGCACTATCAAATCCATGGGTAAGTATACCATCTAAATCACCAATTGATGATGACAGCATACGATACAAAGCAGGGACCTCACCCCAATTTATATGCTTCTTATAAGCATTAATTTCTTTTAAGTTAGCTTTTGGGCTTAATGAATGCATTTAGATACTATTCCTGATAATAAGCTGTTTTTCATAAGACTTACCCTTATAGGTAGGCTATGATGACTTGAATTAGCACAGTGGATTAATTGTCGCAAATTAGTGAATTAAACTAAAGCGCTGTTTTAAAATATATGGTTTATAAATATGACGGTATAGGCGAAAAATGTCCTGTGCCTTTAATACAATTACGTTTACGATTAAAAAAAATGCAACAAGGCGATACATGCATTATCACCATTAATGATACTGGCTCCATTAATGATATCCCTAAGCTATTGACTAAACAGGGGTATCATTATCAAAAGACACACATCGAGAAAGGCATTGTTGAAATTTGTGTTAGCGCATAAATAAATGCTCAATGAAGTAAGAAATAAGAAATAGGTAGTTATGTTTAAGTTATTTAGTGATTGGTATACGCGTAAGTTTTCAGACCCACATGCAGTCACCTTAGTCGTGCTTTTAATATGTATCGCACTATTTATTGCTTTATTTAGCAGTCTGTTGATGCCCGTTTTTGTGGCTATAGCGTTGGCTTTTTTACTCGACCTTCCGGTGAATAAGCTGATGAAAAGCTCTATGTCACGCTCTAATGCAACGATTGTAGTCATTGTTACCTTTCTGAGTTTTTCGCTTTTGGCTGTCTTAGGACTTATGCCCATTATTTGGAAACAAAGCAGTAACTTACTGCAAGAAGTTCCCAATATGATAACGCAAGGGCAAGGCTTCTTATTAACCTTGCCAGAAAAATATCCCGACCTGGTAGATGCGGCTCAAGTAGAGAGCTTTATCGTCATGGTTAATGACAATTTACTTGAGTGGGGGCAGGTGGCACTTAAAGCCTCATTAAGCTCAATTTCTGATATTGTCGCCTTAATGGTTTATTTGATTCTTGTACCGTTGATGATGTTTTTCTTTTTGAAAGATAAGAATGAATTAATGACAAGTATTGCTTATTTCTTACCTAAAGAGCGCCGAATGGCAATTAAAGTAAGTAAAGAAATGAACCAACAAATTTTAAATTATATCCGCGGTAAAGTTATTGAAATTATAATTGTTGGTACGGCGACCACTATTGCCTTTATGTTTCTTGATCTGCAATATGCTTTATTACTGGGGTTTCTGGTCGGCTTATCTGTTTTAGTTCCTTATGTCGGTGCAACCGTGGTTACTTTTCCCGTTATGCTAGTGGCGTTGTTCCAGTTTGGCCTTAGCAGTGAGTTTGGTTACGTTATGTTAGCTTATGGCATAATTCAAGCAATTGATGGCAATGTTATAGTGCCTTTACTCTTCTCTGAAGCGGTTGACCTACATCCCGTGGTTATTATTATTGCCGTGATATTCTTTGGTGGTTTATGGGGGTTTTGGGGCATATTTTTCGCCATTCCCTTAGCAACATTAGTTAAAGCCGTTATCAATGCCTGGTCATCAAGCCCTGAAGCCGATACTGAGGCTGAAGCTTAAGAGTTTTAACTAAGTAACACACCTAACTATAGGGCATAAAATGCAGTTAGCTTACACCCAAAGAGTCATGCCGGCGCACAAACGTATGGCACTGGTAGCCCATGATAATAAAAAAGCTGATTTGCTTAACTGGGCTAAAAATCGCCGTGAGGATTTATCTTTTCATCAGTTATTTGCTACCGGCACAACCGGCACTTTATTAAGCTCAACGCTTGGACTCTCGGTGAAGTGCTTACTTTCTGGTCCTATGGGCGGCGATCAACAACTCGGCGCGTTAATCGCAGAGGGGAAAATTGATGTAATGATTTTCTTTTGGGATCCGTTAGATGCTGTACCTCATGATCCCGATGTTAAAGCCCTATTAAGGTTAGCTGCCGTATGGAATATCCCGATCGCTACCAATAAATCTACCGCTAATTTTTTAATGGATTCTGAGCTGATGACGCAAGAGAGTGCCATTGAAATTCCAGACTACGCGGATTACCTAGCATCACGCACAAAGTAACGCCATTCAATCAAGTGTAAACCGCAAGAACAACAAAAAAGCCCTAAGCTAATTTCACTTAGCTTAGGGCTTTTAGTTTTCAATGAATGTGTTGGAAACTATTATTTCAATTCATTCAAAACCGCTAAAACAACATCATGGTGCTCTTTGGTTTTAAACTTATTAAAAACATGAGTAATGGTGCCATCAAGGCCAATTAAAAAGCTTAAACGGTGAATACCATCGTACTCTCTGCCCATAAACTTCTTCAAACCCCAAACACCAAACTCATCCGCCACTTGATGATCAACATCAGATAAAAGTGAGAAGTTTAATTCATCACGTTGGCAGAATTTAGTTAAACGTTTAACTTCATCAGGACTGATACCAAAAACCACTGTATTTAATGCATTCAATTCCGCTTTAATATCACGTAAGCCTTGTGCCTGAACGGTACAGCCAGGTGTCATCGCTTTTGGATAAAAGTAAACTAGTACCTGTTTTTTACCAATATAATCAGCCAAAGATACCGATTCATCATTTTCGTTGGCTAGTGTGAAAAGTGGTGCTTTATCACCAACATTTAAAGTATTCATTATAAGCTCACTGTTAATTACGGGTGAAAGTTATGGGGCCAATATTTTTTAAACAATTTAAACCATTACAATAAATTGTTGGTCGCTTTTTTGATAAAGCCTTGAACATCGGTTTGTTGGCAGAGCTCAAGGAAATCACGTTCTAGTTCATCAATGCTAATCTTTTCCGTTAAAGCAAACAATATGCTAGCGCTCATATTATTGGTTTTGGGATCTATTTCAGACTTTAACGAAGAGATATCAATTTTTCGGGTGGCAAAAAAAGCGGTCATGACCTTTAATATACCTGGTTGGTCAATGCCTGAATATTGCACTTGATAGTGTTTGACCAAATCAAAGGTTCTGTGCCCTGTAGTGCGCTTCATCATAGTGACTAAATCTAAAGTGTGGGCAACTTTAGGGATCCGGGCTTCAATTCTATTAATCGCTCTAGCATCACCATTAAGTAACATAATAAAAGTAAATTCTGAGCCAAAAAGAGCCATGCGGCTGTCTAATATATTACATTCGCATTCACTTGCTAATTTAGTTAATTCACTAACACAACCGGTTCGGTCTGCTCCCATTGCTGTTAGTACTAAATAGTGTGACATTAATTACGCCTGAGTTGACAAGAAAGGCGCATTGTAACTGATCGCGATTAAAGTTGGAATCATCTTACATTTTTGTGGTCATATAACTTGTGTTTGCAAAATCAGCACAGTACCATGGGGCGCAATAATATACCAAACGGATTAATGTATTGATTAGCTTAGAGCTACATCAGCGAGCTTAAAACAAGCGAAATGAGTTAAACATAATTATTCTATATTTCATTTATTTCGTGATGTTATCAGTTTGCTGACGAGCTCCCAATGGGCGAGTACCTAATAAAAGGTAAAGGTTGACATGCGGCGTTATTGGTTTCGACAATAGAATAACTATTATCTTCAACCAATGCCTTGCCTCTAAGCCTTTTAATTCTCGCTAAGTGATGAATAAATTAGTCCGATTGGTATTAACCTGTCTTATATCGAATATTTTTTAGTGAGCTTAGTAGGTTTTTAATATCAATAACCTAAGCCACAGGAGTTTTAATGAGTTGTAGAGTATTTTATTTATCATTGTTAGCCATATCGCTGACCGCCTGTAGTTCTGGTAATAATAAACAAGCCCAAGGTAGTTTTGATTATCAGGACACACCTGAATCCAATAATCTCGTGATTCCTGCTAATTTGGATAAACCCAAGCAAGCCAAAAAGTTTTTTGTCACGAATGAAATCAATCATGAAGGCCCTATTGGTAAAGATATGGATATTAGAGCGCCTTCTTTGGTCATGCCGGTAGCTGCTTCTTCACGCGTGGTTGATGAATCAGGTATTGCGATTATCTGGTTCGATAAAGTTTTAGAAGATAAAGATTTATTGGCGTTTATCGAAAAGGTTGTTATCGATGAGCTTGTTGAAGATAACGTCGGTTATCACTACATAGAAGAAGATACTGAAGTTACCTTAGGTAAGGTGATTGAAGGCGCAACAAGCTTAAAAGAAACAAGTATTAAGCGTGAAGGTATTAAAACCGCCATTATTGAATCTGAGTGGTATCACAGCGAAGTTGATGTTGGTTGGATTTTCGAAGATATCCAATCCGCTAAAAGTTTACGTTTTCGTTACCAATTATTAGCTAAGTCACATGGCCGTAGTGTTTCTTTACGGGTTTCATTAGTCGATTTTCTGCAAACCGATGAACGTGGTGGTAGTCAAACAATGGGACCAATTGATAAGCAAAGAGCTGAAAAAGCTATGCTTAATCAATTGATTGCCGCGGTTGATTATAACTATCGTGTTCAACAACGTGCAGATCGCTTAACGCGCGCAAACGAAAAACTTGTGGTTATCGGTAAAAATGTTGAAGAAGAAGACGCTTATGTGGTTGAGATGGGCTTAGCCGATTTATGGGGCAATATGCCACTTTTCTTTGAAAAACATGGTTTTACCATTACCGATCTTAATGAAGATAAAAAGATTTATTATGTAGACTTTGTTAAACCTGAAAGTAGCGTTTGGGACATGATCTGGGGAGATGATGTACCGACTCTTGATGTCAGTGATGCTCATTACCAGTTTGTCTTATCAGCAGCTGATGAGCTTAACCAGAAAACAACGGTAACTATCTATAATGCCGCTGGTGAGCCGTTGCCAATAGAGTCGCTAGAGCGAATCTTCCCAGTGATTGAAAAAGGTTTATCATTTAGAGATGTTTTTTAGTTATTGCCTTAACGATTAAACCGACAAAATAGGCTGTCCGCTGATTTGTCGGCATAAAAAAACTCCACTAGTTGGAGTTTTTTTATGGGCTAGATTTAGTTTTCGTACTCAAGTTAAGACGGTAAACTTATACCAGTTCCATTAAGTTTGTGAATCTTGTTGTGCGAAAGAAAAATAACTCAAGGTAAGGCGCTCGATTGACCAATAGCTGGCTATTGGGATTGAGAGCAACGCAGGCTTGGATTATTTTAACCAGTACAAGTGGGCAATAATTTAATGGAATTGGTATTTTACCCGGAGAACTTTTCTGTAATGATAGCGATTGATTAAAGTTTGTTTTTCTCAACCGGCGCCATTTTATGCACGCTTTTATTTGTTCTTGGTAGCGTTTCTTTTAAATCATTGAGACCTTTTTTACGCATTTTTTGCTTTGAGTTTTTTTGAAAAGTGCTCAAGTTACCTAGGATGATAACAAATGTTATCACTATCATAAAAATAGCTAACCAATTATCCATTGGAATGCCTCTTGCAAGTTTGTTAAGTGTAATACCAATTTAATCAACTTGGTATAAGTCGATTAAATTAATTTTTCTCAGTTAAGTTAACCCTGATGCCACTTCGGGCGTAACATTACCTGAGTATAACATTTGATGGCGCAGCACAGACATTATTAATATAACGCTTTGCTATCTCATCTAGATTCTCAATAATAACCGCTTTACCTAATATGCTGCTATTTTGTAGTGTTTTTGCCAGTTCTTTAAGGTCAATGTTTTGCTGGTATTGCTGTGCTAACGGCAGATAAGACAAATGCCAAGGCTCTTCGGCAACTCCGCCTTGGTAGTTTTTGTAAGGGAAGTAAAAACCAAATTGATGGGCGTGTTGCACCAACCAAGCAGACAATTTTGCTAGGGGTCCTTGCTCACTGTACTCCCAAGGTTCAAGTTGAAGTTGATAGCCATCAGCTAATAAATTCGGTGCGTAAACATCTATGTCACAGCCCCAATGGTGACGGCTAGCCCCTGGCAGCGCAGAATAAAGCAATATGCTGTGAACTAACTCAAGCGGTGATAGTTTATCAATATCAACCACATTGCCAGCAATATCCTTAATGGGGGTTTTTCCGGAGAATTTATTATTCCAAAGCGTTAACTGCCGGGAAAATGAGCGAAAGCCACTGGCTATCTTTAATTCAATACCCTCTGATTGAGCTGCAGCGACGACTGCAGTAAAGGCACTTTTCATGTTGTGATGAATGGCCACTCGTTCACTTAGATAATAAAGGTGTTCTTCGGTTTTCCCCAATACCTGAGCGGCATTGGGGCAGTTGTTAGTCTGCATTTTAGAATGAACCTTATCAACAGCGATAGAATTAACTTATACCAATCTCATTAAATTATTGGAATTGGTATTAATTTTTATGAGTACATAAAACATTAACCAAACAATGATAATAAATATCTACTAGCTTTTCTAAATCTTCACAAGCAACCGATTCATTCACTTGATGAATGGTGGCATTACAAGGACCTAGTTCAATGACTTGTGCACCCGTTGGCGCGATAAAACGTCCATCTGAAGTACCACCAGCGGTTGAAAGTTGGGTTTTTTTACCGGTAACAGTGTATATGGCTTGGCTTACGGCATTGAGAAATCCGTGCTCAGAGTCTTCATGCTTGGTAATAAATGGCTTACCATTAAAAGTCCACTTAATATCATAATCAAGTTGATGCTTGTTAAGGATTGACTCAACCCGCTCAACAATAATTTGGTCATTTAATTCAGTGCTATAACGTAAATTAAATAATGCCGTGAGATGACCCGGTACAACATTGGTCGCGCCGGTACCGGCATTAATATTTGATAATTGAAAGCTAGTCGCCGGGAAATATTCATTGCCTTGATCCCATTCCACCTGACTGAGCTCAGTTAAGGCTGGCATGGCTAAATGTATCGGGTTTCTGACATGCTCAGGATAGGCAACGTGACCTTGTTTGCCCTTAATGTCGACCTCTGCAGTAATTGAACCACGGCGACCATTTTTAACAATATCGCCAACCGCATCAGTACTCGAAGGCTCACCAACAATACAGTAAGTTATTTTTTCATTGCGTGCTTCTAGGGTATCAATAACCCGCGTGGTGCCATTAATAAAGGGACCTTCTTCATCACTGGTTATTAAGTAAGTGATTGCACCTTGATGATCTGGGTGGTCTTTAACAAAACGCTCTGTCGCCACTATCATTGCCGCCAAGCTACCTTTCATGTCTGCTGCACCACGGCCATAGAGCATACCATCGATAATAGTTGGCTCAAAAGGAGGTGTGTTCCATAAATCAAGGTTACCTGCAGGCACTACATCAGTGTGGCCGGCAAAACAAAAGACTAAGTCATTACTGTTTTCAGTAGCTGTTGTTTGAGTATTACCCTGTTTGTTTAGGGTGCTATCACGGCGTGACCAAAGGTTTGTGGTATCAGCAAAGATCATCTCTTCATTAATAAAACCGAGCTTGGCTAGTCGCTCTGCCATGAGTTTTTGACAGCCAACATCTTCAGGAGTTACTGATGCTCTACTAATAAGTTCTTTTGCTAATTCAATAACCGCACTTTCATTTTTTTGTTCTGTTTGACTCACAATAACTACTCTTAGATTCGTTTAGATGACTTGCTTTAAATAACTAGGCTCAAGGTGGAGTATCATTATTTGACGTGGAAAAGTGCCTGGTAGTGATCGGCTTTAAAACCGAGATTAAGTTCACCATTTAACGGCAGAAGTGGTCTTTTAAGTAAGGTTGGTTGTTCAAGTACTGCCGCGAACATAACCTCATCGGTTAGATTGTTTTTAATCTCGTCAGGCAGGTTACGAAAAGTGGTACTGCGTTTATTTAACAGCAATGACCAATCACTTTGTTTGACGAAGTCAGTTAACAATTCAGCCGTTAACGGCTGTTTTTTAAAATCATAAAGTTGATGGTCAATACTGTTGGCTTCAAGCCATTTAGTCGCTTTTCTTACCGTGTCGCAATTTTTAATCCCGTAAAGTGTAATCATATTTGAGCAGTAGCCAATAGTTAATAATTTATGCTAAAGATGATATCAGAAACAGTGGGCTATATCCGCTTTTCTTAAGTTAGCTCAATACCAAATCGGTAGGTATGTTGTTAAAATTTAATGACTTAAATGTATCTATTAACTTTGCTTATTTTACTGATATTTATGTTGTGAGTTACTGCAGTTAGCCGAGTTGAGTCTTAATTAATAAGGCTGTGGTAATAATAAAAAATTATTTACTATAAATTCACTATGACTTGGCGGCATGGACTAACGACAGCTCTTCCGAAAATGGTCTTTAGGAAAATTAGCTTAACAAGTGAAATGATGCAGAGGAGTAACATACCTTGACTAAAAGAGCCACAATTAGGTCTGTTTGTACTGATGTAGACGGTTGAATGTACTCACCTTTTGTTCTAAAATTGTCTACAGACAAAAAACTCAATTAACGTTTTATAGCAACTTAAACACAGAACTTAGGTAAGGACACAAGTGCTTCATGACTCAAACCAGGATTAAGTTATCGCTATTATTCATCATTTTGATAGTTTTTTTAACTACAATTCTCTTAAAAATTACTGGTGTCACACCAGTAATTGATTCTTCGAATCTAGAACTTATTTCCTCAAAGACGCCAAACTTAAGCACGATAGTCAAAGCTGAAGAAATCACTGCTACTGCTATTCTAAAGACTAAGGCCAATCTAGCTAGAGCGGCCAAGAAAAATGATCAAATGGTCGTTATGCACAGACCCCAGTGGATATTCGAAAGCAAGTTAATTGTTCAGCTCGAAAGACTTAGCAGCGCGGCAGCAAACGGAGATAGTGAGGCAAGTTATATTCTAGCTATGAATCTTAGGTATTGTTACAACAGTCCCATCGATGACCTGGCACTTGAAAAGAGCTTAGCGCAAGCCTACGAATTTAGCGATAGTGAAGTCGCGGTGGCTAAGATTACACAAAAGTATGAGTATTGCTCTGGCATTGAAAAAAACCAACGCAAGCAGTTTTATCATTACTCTCAAGCCGCAGCAAACGATGGCTACGTAGCCGCACAGGAAGTTATTGGTAACATCACTCCTGAGTTCTTCATGGAATCTCAGGGTTACCAAGGACTCGAGCGAGAAGAATTTATAATAATACGTGACAATTTTATTGAGCAGAAAATAGGATTTTTGCAGCGAGCAGCACAAAATGGAAGTATCAGAGCATTAACCAGGCTTTCTCGTATGAACCGAGCACAACAATTGGGAGGAGATGGTTATGTTAAGTCCTTTGGATTTAATCAATTAATTCTCGAGCTGACTCAGAACAACGAAACATATAACAGGTATTCGCGCTATCAACAAAAGCTGCATTCGCAGTTAACGGCAAAGGAAATTGATACGGCATTCGCCATGTCTGAACAATGGTTAGAAATAATTAAAGCCAACGGTACATTATATTTAAATGAAAATTAGACCCGTTGTGGCCTTATTAGCTGAATTTAGTGAAAAGCTAAATTTGAAAAACTAAGCACAACTAATCCTAATAAACCAAGACCAATAAATTCAATAAAAACTGCTTGCCAAAATGAGGCTTTATTTTGCTCTGAAAATTTATGTTTTGGATATCTCCCCACGGTGATAAACCGCAACATTCCCCATCCAATGCTCCACGCTATTATTTTAATTGATAAATCCCAAGCTAGCCAAAGCAGGCCGCGAAATAAATAATAACATAACCGAAATAAAGGCCGACCCGCTTCTGCTACAACATCTTCCATGAATTATACTCCCGATATTCACTAATATATTGAATACATGTATTCAATATATTAGTGAATAAATGTATTCAATATATTAGTGAATAAATGTATTTTTTGATCTTGTTGATTGATATAAATATGGCGACCAAAGGCAAAGTGCAACAGCACAGCTTGCTAAAGCTGTTTGAACATCAGTTGTTAGGAACTCAATATTAGGAAACATCAGGCTAAGGATAAGGGTATCTGCCAAAAGGAAAATCATGGTACAGGCGGCGAAAATCAAATACCATTTAGGGAATATAACGTTCTTTTTGAAAAATAATTTAATTAAATACACTGATAAAATTAAAAAGCCAATATTCGCTATTATTTCAATAATAACGATGGATTTAAAACCTAAAGAAGCATTAAATAATATATCTTCCATTGTGCCATCAGCAATTATTGGCGCATAGGAAGTCCAAAAATTGTTAATCAACCGTATTGGAGAGAGCAGAATCCCCAAACCAAGTAAGAGCAACCAACCATTAAATCCCCATGGCTCTTTTTTTTCTTCTGCAGGCAGTGTATCGACAATATCCATTTGTACTCCTAGTACTTACCGCCGTATTAAGCGGACTAAAGTTTTTGCCTAAATGTTTTATAGTAAACAACTATTTTTTGAATTAAGGACAACAAGTTCCGTTTTCTTGTATCGGAGGACACTTAACGGTACCAAAAGAGCAATAAACGCAGCAATCGCCCGCTAGCGGTTTTAATAGTTCATGACACGATGTGCACTCATAAAAATATTGGCAAGCATCCGTAGGCATAACTTCTTCTTTCTTAGCTCCGCACGTTGGGCAGGTGATAATTGATTCTAGGATTATATTGTTCATCAAATGTCTCAATAGTTTGAAATTATACTATTCACAGTCGTATAACGAACACTTTAAGGGGCTTTCTATATTGTTTTTCTTAACGTATGTCGCGAAGCATGACCTAATAAACGGCTTTAATTGCTTGTTATTTGACCGCGAAGTACTAATCTAATCTGTTTTTTTCTTAGGTGCAGCAAAGTTCGCATAAATTGTTGTCACCACACCGACAACAAGCGCAAGCATAGCTAAACCAAACATGGCATTACTTTGGGATTCAAAAGCCAATAGGTATATACCTACCGTAACAAAGGACCAACCAACTAAAGCAAAAATTTTGGGGTGTGAAGTTAATTGTAGAATTCTTTTTGCTCTGGCTCTAGACTTGGGATGAGCTGAAGCTTTTCGTTTATGTTTATTTGTTGGCATCACTAACTCCTTAGGTTTTATAATGCCGCCAATAAGGGGCAAATAAATGTTGGTTAAAATGTAGATTAACGAAACACAACCAACGGTGTTTTTTTACTGCTTTCACAGTATGTTATTGCTGTTGTTTAAGCCACTCTTTTGCAGCACTTTGGTTATCAAAATTCTTATCATTTTGTAAACTTCTGGCAGGAACTCTACTTTCTAATAATGTTAAGTTGACCGGCGAATGAATAACGACTGCTTTAGCGATCAAGTTTTGACTATTTAACCATTCATTACACTCATTAAGTTTGTCAAAAGCCTCTGGTGTAGCCCCTTCTATTTCGGTGTAGTCTACTAATACTTTAAATCTGTTCTCCCCAAGACTGATAATGATGGACTCTATATCTTGGTATGCTTGAATTATGCCCTCTAGGTTAAAAGCACCAACAGATTTTATATAAATGATGTCATCATCAACAGTAATGAAGCATTCTCCATGAGGTCTACTCATAATGTCACCCGAAAGTTATAACGCTTATCATAAGCGGAAAATAATTGTGTCTACCCAGCGGCGTAATATCAAAGTGAAACCGAACAAGCATTGAGTGTCCCCGTGAATTTACTGCTTATATGCCTGATTTATCGCTATATTATAGTGTATAGATTAGCACGAAGCGCGGCAATTGCTTGATTGATGAATGCATCTTTTACAAGAATATAGTCGGTATCGAAAGTCGAGATAGCGAAAATACTTATTTTCTCATTAGCTAATACTGTCGATATATTCGATAAAATACCCGTCATCGTTAAAGCTAATGGACCTACAACTTCAAGTGCACGCCAATTTAGCTCTACTTCGTCGCTCACCAGAGCAATACTTTGCGGTAGAACAATAGATATCTCATCGAAAGTTTTAGCGATAAAGAAAATACGGGCACTAAATACTTCACCGGGGATGGTGGAGCTTTGAGATAAGCTGTGTATGGCGAAGTGTTCGTTGATAAGTCTAAGTGTTAGCTGTGTCATTTAGATCCTAACGTTAATTGCAATAGTGTAACTATAGTATTTCTTACCTGCTGTAATGTCTAATGTTTCAAAACTGAGATCGTATAAGTTTCAACGAGTACTGAAAATACTAGGTTTAAGCTGTAAAATGAGTAAAACGACTGTTTACGAAGGTTTTACTAGGATGATTAGGCGGTAAATGAAGAGGTATCGTAAAAATTAATATCCACAGAAGCTGTGGGTATTGTTGTGGATAACTTGTTGTAAGCGATGTTTGTCATTGTTAAGTAAAGGGAAAGTGAGTAGGTTGTTTTTTGTCTAACTGAGTTTTAAATCCTATGAAATAAGATAAGTGATCAAAACTATCTGTTAGATCCTTATTGCTATTAAATTAATAGTTTAAACTGGTTAAACACCCTCAAATAAGCTTAGTCCTCGTTGGTTGTTGATAAAACAAGCGCTTATCAACAACCTTATAGGGTTGCTTATCGTTTTATTGTGTCGCCTGAATTGCTGTTAGGGCGATGGTAAAAACAATATCATCGACTAATGCGCCACGTGATAAATCGTTAACAGGTTTATTCATGCCTTGTAGCATAGGGCCAATGCTTAGCAAATTCGCCGAACGCTGTACTGCCTTATAGGTAGTGTTACCGGTATTTAAATCAGGGAAAATAAAGACAGTCGCTCTACCTGCTACCGGGCTGTTTGGTGCTTTTTTCTTAGCGACATTTTCCATAATAGCGGCGTCGTATTGCAACGGTCCATCAATAATTAGATCGGGTCGCTTGGCTTTGGCAATTTCAGTTGCTTTGGCCACTTTTTCTACATTGGCTCCATGACCTGAACTGCCAGTACTGTAACTTATCATGGCGACTCTTGGCTCAATACCAAATGCTTTTGCAGAGTCAGCTGATTGGATGGCGATGTCAGCTAATTGCTCTGCGTTAGGCTCAGGGTTGATAGCACAATCACCATAAACCAGTACTTGATCAGGCAGCAACATAAAGAAAACTGACGAAACCAAAGAACTATTAGGTGCGGTTTTTATTAATTGTAAAGCGGGTCTTATGGTGTTTGCTGTGGTATTAACTGCGCCAGAAACTAGACCATCTACTTGTCCTAGTTGTAACATCATGGTAGCTAATACAACATTGTCTTTTAAGTTTTCTAGGGCAACAACATCCGTAAGGCCTTTATTTTTTCTAAGTTCAACCATAGGGCCAACATAGTTAGCTCTGATGGTTTCGGGATCTGTTATGAGTAAATTATCAGGTAAGTTAATACCTTGATGTTCGGCAATTTGTAATATCTCATCTCTATTGCCAATAAGCTGACAGCGAGCAATTTTTCGTTCACAGCAAATTGCTGCCGCTTTGATGGTACGGATATCAGTACCTTCAGGTAAGACCACAAGTTTATTCGCTTGGCGAGCAAGCTCCGTTAATTTATGTCTAAAAGCCGGTGGTGAGAGTAAGTTATAACTATTGTTTTTAGAGGTGAGACTTTCTAGCCAACGGCTATTTAAATTATCGGCCACGTGCTGTTTTACTTTGTCCTGACGTTGAATATCATCTTGGGGTATTTCAGGATTAAAACTCATGATATGACGTGATGTTTGCCAGGTATCCCATGGTACAGACAATACCGGTAAACCTGCTTCCAAGGCTTGCTTACATAACTCCCAAACTTGTTTTGATGGTTCAAAGCCATTTGTTAATATCATGCCGCCTAATTTAGTACCATTTAATGCAGATAAACAGGTGGCAATGATGATGTCAGTGCGATCGCCTGGAGTAACAATAAGGCGACCGGGGACTAGGTAACTGACTAGGTTTGAGACAGTACGAGCACAAAAGGCGACACTACGAAAACGGCGATGTGCCATATCACCTTCATTAAGGACTTTGGCATCAAGATAGTTACTAATGTCACAGATGCGCGGAGCGATGAGATCGATGTCCCACATTATGGTGCCGAGTAAATCAAAGTGTCTGTTTTTAAAAATGTCTAAATCTAACCAGTGGTTTAAATTAAAGTCACTTTCAATTTCTTCTTCTTTTGGCAGTAAGCCATATTGTTCTTGATCTGGGCAGTTTAGTTTATTGATAACACAACCAATGAGATGTTTGTTTTTTATGCCACCATAGGTTTCAGCGCTGACTTCAAGTCGGTTTTCAAATTCATCAGCACTGTCATTTCCTGGGCTGGCCACTAAGACTATATTAGCCCCAAGTGCTTGGGCAACATCACGGTTGATACGCCCAGCGTAGGGTTGTCGTGGTGTTGGCACTAAACCTTCTATAATGACCACGTCATGATCTTCTTTAAAGGCGTCAAAATTGGCAACAATTTCTTCTAATACCACTCCGTGTTGGCCATCGCCCATTTTAGCTTCTACATAACTAAGGGATATGCTGGTGCTATTTTGCGATAAGCTAATGGCATCAATGGTTTTATTTTTTTTAGCTAGGCTATTACGAGAAGGTTGGCTAATGGGTTTAAAGTGTCCTACTTTGATCCCTTTTTGCTGACAAGCGTGCAATAAACCTAACGCTACACTGGTTAAGCCTACACCTGAGCCAACAGGGATTAACATAATTCTATGTGGCATAAATTTAATCCTATTTATTCTGCATTTGAAGTGGTTACTGAGCTAAATTTGTTAGTAATTGAGCTGATTGCTCGGCAATTACCCATTCTTCATTGGTGGCAATAACCCAACAAGGTCGAGAGTCTTTAGTGGCAATATTGCCTGAGGCACCAAATCGTGTGGTTTGGTTTTTGTCTGCATCAAGATAAAAATTTAATAAGCCAAGTTGCTTAACTATTTCAGCACGTACCCAAGTTGAATTTTCTCCGATACCGCCAGTAAAAATAAGGCCATCTAGTTGCGTTAAACTGGCGCTATAAGAAGCAATGCTTTTAGCAATGCGGTAACAAAAAACGGTCAGCGCTAATTTAGCTTGGCTATTATTTTCATAGAGCATGGCATTTTCTAATGTCCTACAGTCATTGCTCAAACCTGAAACCCCTAATAAACCACTTTCTTTGTTAACTAACTTATCAACATCATTAATTGAGTAGCCTAAGTTTTCGACCAGGTGGAAGATAATACCGGCATCGAGATCGCCACAGCGAGTCCCCATCATGACCCCTTCGCCAGGCGTCATGCCCATACTCGTATCAACACTTTTACCATGCTTGATTACGGTAACACTACAGCCATTGCCTAAATGCGCGCTGATCAAGTTGCATTGCGCGAGGGGCTTGTTTAACAGCTTCGCTGCCTGCTTAGCAACAAAGTAATGACTGGTACCATGAAAACCATATCGCCTTATATCATGCTCTTGATAAAGTGAATAGGGCAGGCCATAAATAAACGCTTTTTCTGGCATGCTTTGATGAAAAGCCGTATCAAAAACGGCTACTTGCGGTAGTTTTTTAAAAGCTTGTTGGCAAGCTTTTATGCCGATAAGGTTCGCAGGGTTATGTAATGGCGCTAGTTTTGCTAACTGAGCAATCGTCTGAGCCACTTGTTCGGTTATTAATGTGGGCTGAGAGTACGTTTCACCACCGTGAACCACTCTATGACCTATTGCACAAATATCTTTAACTAAATGTAACTGTTGTAATTGTGCGACCAGGACCGCAAGTGCAGATTGGTGATCAAAGGGCGCAGCAAGTTTATAGGACTTTTTATTCCCACCTTGCTTGATGGTAATTATTGCATCGTTGCTGAGTAGGCACTCGGCTAAACCAGATAATAGTGTCTCGCCACTTTGTGGCTTGATCAAGGAGAACTTCACTGAAGAGCTGCCGCAGTTGATCACTAAAATTGCATTGGAGTTTGCCGGAACGGCGCTCTGTGATTTTTGTTGAGTCATGTCTGATGTCTTTTGGTAAAAGTAAACGCTATTGAATCATTATAACGTTGGCGCTGGCTAAAAAACTTGATGTTATGTAATAAATGCTTTGTTTAATTGTGATTGCCATCGTTTTATGCAGTTAACTCGTCGTTACATTTGTAACTGTTGCTTATAAAGAGTAGCTGCTATAGTAGACTAATGAATATATCCGTAGTACAGCTCATTAAATTGGGTCAAAAATATTTATCTCTTTGGCCTGATAAGCCGGAATTAACGCAATATTTCCAAGACTATCGAGGTGTGCAAAGTGCGCGCTTTATTTGTCGCTATTTTCCGGCGTTAGCCATGTTTACTTTTATTATGCAGCTCTATGTTGCTTCAGGGTATCCGATGGGACAAGGTTCGATTAATAATGCGATGCAGGCACTACCTCAAGCATTGGTTTATGGTTTGTTTTTAATCAGTATGCCGGTACAGGCTTTAGTCTTTTCAGGCGTCAAGGCTGATAAGTTTTTACCGCCGGCACTGGCGTCTTGGTATCACAGTGGTTTGGCGAAGGTAAAACAGCAAGTTACTGAAAAAAAAGGCCTTGGTTCTAAAAATGACAATGCTATCGCGGATCTAGCGACTTATAAACCACGTTATATCGATCTTGCGAAACTTTTACAATTAACGTTTACCACCATAAAGTAATAGCGGTTACTTTAGGGTGATAAAATATCATGTTGGTAAAGATTATTTCATTTTTCGTGGCTTATTCACGATGAGCTATTTATTGATTAGACCACCTTTTCAACACTCAGTCTTTTAAGTACCTACTCTTTTTACTACTCAAGGTTTAATTTCCCTAGGTATTCATTACTCAGTCTTTTGATATAGGCGCAGTACAAAATCAGCTTGGCAACTAAACAGCTTTAACTGTCTTAGTTGTTCTAGTACCTCATCGCTTGCTTTAAACGCAAAGGGTGTCATAGCTAATAAATTCAGCACATCTTCACTGTTTTCAAAATTCATTGGGTAGTTTAAGCGTTGTTCTTCCACTAAAGTAAGTTGCTCAATAGCTTGTTTCGATGTGTCATGTTTAGTCGCTTGACGATATATCAATGATTTAAGTTCAAATAAATGATTATCGGCAGGTGTAACCGTCAATAAATATCCTTGGTCTTGTAAAATACGACTAAATTCATTTTCTAAAATCGGGGCATAAACACTATAAAGCCAACCAAAGCCCCCATCACTAAAAGGCAAGTCAGATAACGTCGCAACACTAAAAAAACAATCTTGATGACGTTTTGCCGCAATCTTAATGGTTTCTTTGGCTATATCGACACCGTAAACACTATTGTGCTCGGTTTTATGTTGATGAGTATAAAAACCTTCACCACAGCCGGCATCAAAAACGGCAGCGCTTTTATCGCCATACTTATTATACAAGGCTAGCATGCTGTTAAGTAGAGGTTGGTAATAACCTTTATCTAAAAATGCACGCCTTGCTTGTACCATGGCTTTGTTATCGCCAGGCTCTTTAGAGTGCTTAAACTGAACGGGTAATAAATTAACATAACCTTGTTTGGCTTGATCAAAGCTATGCTTATTCTCACAACGGTAGCTTTTATCAACAAGCGATAAAGCTTGCTGACAAAGCGGGCAGCGGTATTTCGCTAGGTCTAAGTCTAACTCTCGGTCAAACGTTTCAGTACTCATTTAAGCTAAGCCTTAAGAAAATGTTGACCAAATTGGCGCATGATCAGAGGGTTTTTCTATGCCACGTAATTCATAATCAATATCGGCTTCTACACATTGTTTAGCCATAGCCTTTGTTGCCAATACCACATCAATACGAAGACCGCGATTATCATCAAATCCGCGTGAGCGGTAATCAAACCATGAATAACGCTCGGTAGTATCCGGATGCAATTGTCGGAAAGTATCGATAAACCCCCAATCCATTAAAGTGCTTAACCATTGACGTTCTTCTAATTGGAATGAACATTTACCTGATTTCAACCAACGTTTACGGTTTATTTCACCAATACCTATATCTAAATCAAGCGGTGAAATATTAATATCACCCATAACAACGACATTTTCGTCTTTGGTATGATTGTCATTCAAATAAGTCATTAAATCTTGATAGAACTTACGTTTGTATGGGTACTTTGTTTCATGGCTGATATTCTCACCTTGTGGGAAATAGCCATTTAATACCGTTACTTTCTCACCTTTATCATTGGTGGTTGAGACCATAATCATTCGACGTTGTGCTTCGTCATCATCAGTAGGGAAGCCACGCTGAACAGAGTCAGCTTCTTTTTTACATAACATGGCAACGCCGTAATGGGCTTTTTGGCCATGAAAATATACGTGGTAACCCATGGCTTCAACCGCTTCTAAAGGGAAAACTTCATCATGAACTTTAATCTCTTGTAAGCCGATAATGTCGGGCTGATGTTTATCGATAATCGCTTGCAATTGGTGAAGGCGAGCACGAAGGCCGTTAATATTAAAACTGATGATTTTCATAGAATTCCTAATGACTTTAAGCGAATAATATCGACTTGTATTGCTTGGTGATTTTAGCTGATGATCTTGCGGGTTTATCACTCTTCTCGCAAGTTTTATTTCTCGCTTGATGTTATAAAATGTAATTTAACCGTAACAACTGGTAGAAGCTATTGTTTAACCGTAATAAGTTGTTTAAGCTACCCCTAAATGAGTCAAACAATATAGAAAACTGTGAGTACAGTTTTATTATCTTTACAAAGATATAACGTGTAATAAATAAGGAAATGAACATGCTAGATAGTAACCCAGACGTAAAAAAAATCTTATTGGTTGAAGATGACCGCCAATTGTCTGACCTAGTCACTGATTTTTTAACCAGTGAAGGTTTTCATGTTAAACAAGAATTTCGTGGTGATACTGTCGCTAAACGGGTAAAACTTTTTTCTCCTGACCTTATTATTTTAGATGTAATGTTACCCGGTAAAGATGGCTTTGCTGTTTGTCGTGATTTACGTCCTGAGTTTACTGGCCCAGTGTTAATGCTTACCGCAAAAAGTACTGACTTTGACCAAGTACTTGGCCTAGAAATTGGTGCTGATGATTATGTTATCAAGCCAGTAGAGCCTCGTGTATTACTCGCACGTATTACTGCTTTATTACGTCGCGGCGATTTACCTAACCAAAGTGACGAGAAAGGTGAAATTAATTGTGGTGGCCTTTATATCAATAAAGCCTCACGTAAGGTTACCTTACATGATGAAAATGTTGACTTAACCAGTCAAGAATTTGATTTACTCTGGTTATTGTCAAGTAAGGCCGGTGAAGTACAAAACCGTGATTATATTTATAAAGCAGTGATTGGCCGTGAATATGATGGCTTAGACAGAAGTGTTGATGTTCGCATCTCTCGTTTACGTAAAAAATTACATGACAGCACAGATACACCATTTAGAATCAAAACAATTTGGGGACAAGGTTACTTATTTGTGCCAGATGCTTGGAGCTAGCCCTTGGCAATTATGTCACTGGGTATCTAGTAACTAAAATTATCAAGGCTTTGTTACTTCTTCGTAGTTACAAGGCCTTTTTATTAAGCTCATTTTATTTTACCATTCCGTATAAAGAAGTGCTTACTTAGAGCAGCATGCGCGATATTAGAACAAGTAAAATATGCGTCGTTATAGTTATTCTATATCGAGTATATTTTGCGAAGTTATCATGATGCACATGTGCTCCCGGAGGGCGAGTTTTAAAGGCTTATATACTGCGTTATTGATTTTGATAAGGGAATAACCATTACCTACAATCAATGCCTTGCTTATAAGCCTATAAATTCTCGCTAAGCGACCACTTTCTTATGCGGATTGGTATTACACTCTGTTAAAAGGAACTTTGATGAAACTCGGTCGTTCATTTTTCAATCTTTACTTCTTTATTATCTCCACCTTTATCGTTTTTTCTTGGGCACTCGATGAAGTATGGACATCTTATCTCGAGCAAGATATTGAGTCTTATACAGGTTATAAAACCCTGATGATGGCTACTGGGGATTATGTGCAAAAACACCCTGAAGAAGAGTGGGAGGAGATAATTGCCGGCGCAGGAAAACGCTGGGGATTACCGTTAAAGTTAGAATCTCTAGCGGGAGTCGAAGACATTGATCACACCGATCATCATGTTTTATCACATTCAAGTGCCCATATTTATCATTTCGATGATAAGGTAGTCATTCATTATTTACTTGAAAACTCGGACTCAGTTATTACCCTAGGGCCGGTAAAAATGCCTACTAGGCCAAGAGTAAAAGCAACCTACAGGGTTATGATTCTTGCTACCTTTGGTATCATTATATTCATTTGGTTATGGCCAATGTCCCGGGATTTGGAGCAGCTTAAAAAGGCGACGCGATCCTTTGGTCAAGGAAACTTCGACAGTAAAGCACCTGCGGCAAAATCCACTATGATAGCGCCAATGATAGGCTCATTTAATATGATGGCAGCACGAATTCGGCGTTTAATTGAGGCCCATAAAGAATTAACTAATGCGGTTTCCCATGAATTAAGAACGCCATTAGCGCGCACCAAGTTTGCCTTGCAAATGCTTGGCACTATTAAAGATGATGAAAAAAGAGCTAAGTATCTGCAACAGATCAGTAACGATGTTTGTGAGTTAGAAGAGTTGATTAATGAAATGCTTATTTATGCCGCTTTTGATAATGACAAGCCCCAGCTTAATTTCTCTAAAAACAACCTTAGTCAATTAGTACAAACACAAATCGCCAGTCATGATCAATTTGTAAACACCATTGAGTTTATTAATCACTTGCCAGATGATTTTGTTTGTTTTGATAGCCACTTTATGGACCGGGCTGTTAACAATTTTATCAGCAACGCCATTAAATACGGTAATGATAAAGTCAGAGTGACACTGTCTATTGAAAATGACCAATGCCAAATTTGCGTGGAAGAT
This sequence comes from Colwellia piezophila ATCC BAA-637, assembly GCF_000378625.1. Classification (GTDB taxonomy): domain Bacteria; phylum Pseudomonadota; class Gammaproteobacteria; order Enterobacterales; family Alteromonadaceae; genus Colwellia; species Colwellia piezophila. Next base: position 51,365 of record NZ_KB905165.1, read on the forward strand.
AACGGTGATGGCGTATCAGATGAGTTTAAAAAAGTCATCTTTGATGCTTTTTCTCGGGGCGATCAATCTCGAAACAGAGAAACGGGTGGTTTTGGTTTAGGGTTAGCGATTGTGGCTCGTATTATGGAGTGGCATCAAGGACAAGCTTCTATCGGTGATAGTGAACTTGGTGGCGCATCGTTTAAGCTAACTTGGCCGTTAAAGCCAGTGCACTTAATTGAAGAGGTTAGCTAATTTTATAAGATATTTATAAAATCTTTATAATAATGACTTAATCGGCTAAATGTTTTTTACTTTTAGCCGATAACTTATTTATCAAACATTGATACTTAAGAGATTAGCGCATTGGCTGTCGAGTTGGCTCAACCAATTACACAAAATATAAAAGCATTTGAACAGCGTAAGCATGGTGATTTAACACCTGGAATACACTGTTCAAATGCTTTGCTGCATGAGCTACAACTTGGCAAGCAGTTAAATAATAGTGTGCTAGAAGCTCGCCGTGCCGACTTTACCTTGATGTTGGCAATGTTAGCCCAAGATGTACGTGAACAGAGTCAATTCTTAATGCCAAAGGCAGAAGAGACTTTACCAATAATACCAACAGACTCCGTATTAAGAAAAGAATTTAACCTGCCAAAAAAAGCGCCCTTAGCCTTAACAGACCTAGATGAGCTTACACAATTTAATCAAGTACAAAGCATTGTTGATAACAACCTAGCAGATTTACGCTTAAGCAACGTTTTACAGCCAAAGGCGTTGGCATTTCGTGATGATAAACATCATATTGAAACGCAAGTTATAACGAATACTAGTTTATTGGCTCAGCTCAAGCATCGAAAATTAACCGATAAAGCTAATCAAAATCTTAACAAGCAACTATCCGAACAGTCAGCACCCAATGTTGATGAACCCTTGAGTCAGTCCCTTAATCAACCACTTAAATTCAATGCCAAAGCCTGGTTAGATGGTATTGAACAATCCTTGGTGAAAGCGCCGCTACTTAACTAAATAAGCGTATAAATATCTAAATACCTCAATAACTACTTAGCACAGCAATGTTTAAACTTTTTACCTTTCTTTGCCGACCAAGCCGTTGGATAATTGTTACATGGACATATATCATTGCGCTTTATTTTCGCTATTTCATTATGCTTGCTAATGTTGCCATCAATATAACGCCATCGACCTTCTTCAAGGGCAAAGTTAGATTTCTCTCTTAATTCACACACGGTATTGTCAACAACGTAATAGGCTGAAAACTCTACTGTGGTTGAACTACTTTCATGTATCACCAAGGCTAGCCATAGACATTCATCTGCCCAGGATTGAATATCGCTAACCGACTGGCTTAAGCGCTGAGTTGCGCCGTAAGTATCAAAAATATATCGAGCGTCTTTGATTGCATAGGCGCTAAAGCGTGAGCGCATTAACTGCTCAGGCGTAGTGGGGTAGTTTTTTTGTGTAATAAAAAGTTGGCAACAAGCATTAAATAGTACGGTTGATCCGCAAGGGCAAAGCATAACAATATGTCCAATAATGGTATTATGTGTAAACTGTTTTATTTTACCGTGTTTTTAACGCAGATAAAGCGGTATTGGTCGTTTTCTTTAACCGCTAGTTTATTTTTTCGATTAGGATACCGGGTTATAGCAAAATTAATTTAGCTAAATTCAAGATACAATAACATCAGACAGTGTGAGTGTTCATTTGACCCTCAACTTTCATTCTTTAACAAAAAACTTAACAAAAGAATTTATTTTATGAAAATACAACTCATCGCCGCGGCGCTTAGCTTTTCATTGGCTGCTTGTAGTAATACTCAGCTTAATGAGCAAGTTACCAACAGTGCGCCAGAGAAAGTTCAAGGTGCTGTTGCCGTCAACGCACAATCAACCGATATTATTACCATACAGCAAGCTATGGCAGATCCAGATTGGTTTGGTCGTGCACCTGAATCATGGTACTGGGGCGATGATAGTAACACGGTTTATTTTAAGCAAAAGCAACTAGGTAACCCGCTACGCGATTTGTTTGCCCTTGATTTAGCTAATAGCAATGATACGGTACCAGTAGCACTAGCAAATAAACATAAAGTTGCTGATACCAATGGTGTGTTAAATCAAGCTCGTAGCCATAAAGTTTATACCTTTAATGGTGATGTTTTTGTTAAAACACTCGCCACTAATGAAGTAAAACAACTTACTTTTACTTCAAACAATGAGCGTAAAGCACTCTTTTTGACCAATGACGATATTGCTTACCAAGTGGGCAATGTTTTTTATGCCCACAATGTGCAAACCGGTCAAATTAAAGAATTAGCAAGCCTGAAAATGGCAGATAAACCTGTGGGCGTTACTGAGCCTAAAAGCTATCTGGCAAAAGAGCAACATAAGCTAATTAACTATATTGCTTTGCAACAGCGTAATAAGAAGCTAAAGCAAGCAGAGAAAGAGCGTTTAGCTGCACAAAACTCTGCGGTAAATGACAGTAATTTTTATTTTGGTAAAGGGTATAAAATCGCCCATACTAGTCTTTCACCAGCAGGTGATAAGTTATTAGTGAGCATCACTTCTGCTAAATCTAGCCGTGATAAAACAGATATCATGCCTAATTATATTACTAAAGATGGCATTATCGCCGCTGAGAAAGTACGTGCTCGTGTTGCCAATAACAGACCCTATCAAGAGCAACTCTTTATTCTCGATTTAGTTACGGGTACAAAAAAAGCATTAAGCTACGAGACCCTACCCAGCTTTGATGCAGATGTGTTAGCGAGCGTTAAAGCTGAAAACTACGCGCGTGAAGGGAAAAAATACACATCCCAGAAAAAAGCGCGTAATATTCACGTACTGCAAATGTACAATCCCATTAAGTGGAGTGTTGATGGCCAACACTTGGCGATTATGTTGGAAGCCTGGGATAACAAAACGCGTTGGTTAACTACCGTAGACTTTGCTAAAAAACAACTTGTGAGCCAACACAAACTACATGATGATGCGTGGATTAACTGGAGTTTTAATGACTTTGGTTGGTTAGCGGCTAATGCCACTACCAGTAAAGTCGCGAGTTTATATTACTTATCAGAAGAGTCGGGTTACTCACATTTATATCACAAGCCTTTAAACGCTAAAGCCGTTAAGTTAACGTCAGGTAAATTTGAAGTAAGCAAGGTTACGCCAACCCAGGATAATCAACGTTTTATTTTCAAAGCCAATAAAAAACACCCTGGTATTTATGAAATTTACCAAGTGGATATGGCTAAAAATATAATTGCATTGACTGACTTAGGTGGTAAAAATGACTATGCAATCAGCCCTGATGAATCAAAATTATTAATTGAACACTCTACCGTTACTATGCCGCCTGAGCTTTATGTGCAAAGTTTGACGACTTCAGATACTGCGAAAAGAATCACTCATACCGTATCAGAGCAGTTTTTAGCGATGCCTTGGGTTGCGCCAACCGTGGTGGCTATTGCTTCAAGTAATCAGCAAGAACCGATTTACTCGAAAGTATATTTACCAAAAAACTTCGATAAAACATCCACTAAAAATCGTGCGGTAATGTTCACTCATGGTGCCGGTTACTTACAAAACTCTCATTTAGGTTGGTCAGGGTATTTCCGTGAATTTATGTTCAACTCTATGTTAGTCCAGCAAGGTTATGTGGTTATTGACATGGATTACCGTGCATCAGCAGGTTACGGACGAGATTGGCGTACGGCTATTTATCGCCACATGGGTAAACCTGAAGTAGAAGATATGCGTGATGGTGTTGAATGGTTAGTTGCAAACGCTAATGTTGATGTCAATCGTGTTGGTACTTATGGTGGCTCTTACGGTGGTTTCTTAACCTTAATGTCAATGTTCACTGACCCTGATTTATTCGCTTCTGGTGCAGCAATACGTTTAGTGTCAGATTGGGCTTATTATAATCATGGCTACACCTCTAACATTTTAAATACCCCTGAAGATGATGCCATTGCTTATGAGCGTAGTTCGCCGATTTATTTTGTCGAGGGGCTTAATAAACCATTATTAATTAATGCACCTATGGTTGATGATAATGTCTTTTTTGAAGATACGGTACGTTTAGTACAACGACTAATTGAGCTTGAGAAAGAAAACTTTGAAACGGCTATCTACCCGGTAGAGCCACATGGTTTTGTGCAACCAAGCTCTTGGTTAGATGAATATCGTCGTATCTATAAGTTGTTTGAAAATACCTTATAAACCGTTATTGATTATGTCATTGGTGATGTTCATTTAATTTCATTGTTAATGAACAACACCAGTGAAAAAATGATTTTAAAAAAGCCCTGATAGTGACTATCTGGGCTTTTTTGTTTTACGGTAGTTAACTTCGTTTACTTTGTTATCAAAATTTATATCGACCAAGTAACCGTTTCACTGATATTTTGTTGCCATTGCTGTAACGATTCATTCTTATCGGCGACTACAATGATATTACTGTGTTTAAACTCAATAGAGCTACCAAACAGCTGTTTATCATTAAAGGTAGGGCTAAAGCGTAATTGCTCATCCTTAGGCACCACAAACACTGTTACTGGGCTAGTTTTACCTTGAAACACCAGATGTAAACTCTTCATGCCATCAAATCGACAGTAATCTGCAGAGATTAACTTACCGAAGGCTTTACTAAAGTTACCATCAAAGGCAGCCATTTTTTGGTTGAGTGACGCGAGTGTTACTTGGCCACTGGTATTGTTAGCAAAATCACCTTGCTCATGATAAACATGGGCGAGGGCATAATCACCTAAATTAGTATAAGCACTGGAAAACTGCATAAAATTAAGCATTAAGCCACCGATAATAGCAACGGAGGCGGCAAGTGCTAGGTGTACTCTTTTTTTGCGTTTATGTATTTGGTGACTTGCTAACGTTTGGCGCAAGATCAGTTTTTCAGATAAACCCTCAGGTACGGGTACTTGCAAAGCCCGCATTATTTTTTCGTCTAACTGACAAATATCTTGAGCAAATTGTTTTTTGCTAGGGTCGGCTTGCTGAGCCGCGATGCAGTCAGCATCTTGATTATTGGGATCAGCATATATAGCACGCCTAAATTGCAAATCATCCATTGTACATACCTCGTTTTACCGGCTCTGCTTCTAAAGCTTCTTTAAGTTGGTTTCTTGCTCTAAATAACCGTGTCATCACGGTGTTTTTATTTAGGTCTAACATTGCAGCTATATCTTCGCCGCTAAAACCGCCCAATACTTGCAAAATTAACGGCTCGGAATATTCTGGCGGCAATTTCGCTATTTTTTCTCTTAACCAGTGATTTTCAAGCTGCTGCTCAGTGGTTACTGATTGGGTATCGGTTATGTTTGCCTCTTCATACTCGCTCATCTCAAAGCGCTTTCTCTCGAAACGTCTGGCATTCTCACGCCGTAATATAGTGATTAACCATGACTTAGCCGCTTTTTCATCCTTTAACGAATCCAAGGCTCGCCAGGCTCGTAAAAAGGTTTCTTGCACTAAGTCTTCAGCCACTTGTTTTTCATGGCAGAGCCAATAGGCATAGCGATATAAATCACCGTGTAGCGCCTTAACTAGCGCTTCATATCTAACTTGTTTTGTCATCATATGGTTATAGACCCTAGCAGGGGGAAGTTAATTTCAACGAGGAGCGATTATTTAAGAAAAACCAACCACACGAGCTATTAAGTGATTCAATAAAGTAAGTTACTCAATGGCCAAGAGATCAAGTAACGTACTTTATTGTAGACAAGTTTTGGCCTAGCTTCAGGATGATTGATTATGGATTATGGATTATGGATCATGGGTTAAGCGGTAACAACCCACTAATCTTAGTATTAGCGCCTTGCTGCTTATCCACCGTTTGAATGGCGGTAAGTAGCGCCATTCCTTGCCATGACCCGGCACCGTTTATAGCGCTTTTTCCATACAGGTGCTGCTGTAAATCATTTAAGGCAGTGGCAAAACTTTGCTCTTGTACAAAAACTTGGGCTTGAGCAATATTACTGATTTTTATCTCGGGTTTGTCACGGGAGAGTATTTCTTTTAGCCAAGGTAAGACTAGGCTCAGCGCTTGCTCGGCGTTGTTTTTCTTACAAGCCGCGAGTAGGGCCAGATAATGATTACCGGCATTTTTTGTGTGATTAATGCGCATCTTGACGGGTTTTTTTTGCGATAAATAAAAATGCTGTACTAGCCATGCCAAAGTCGTTAATAACCATAAACCAAGAAAGAGCCATTGTAGCGTTTTATCTTGATTGGTAATTATAGGGCCAGTAGTAGCACTTTGCGGGGCAAGACTTTTAGCGCGAATATCGCTGTTGTCAGTCGTTTTATTTAGCTTACTTGCAAGGTTAAATTCATTGGTTGAACTTTGGGATATCGCACCTTCAGCCGCTTTAACTGAAATGGATTTCGATGGTAAAGTCGCTTGTTCAATTCTATTGGTAATGGTATTAAACCAAGTAATGCTCATCTGTGGTAAGACAAAATCTCCAGCTGTGCTTGGCACTAAAGCAAAGTTTTGTACTTTTTGGCTGATCAATCGGCCGTTGCGAATATTGGCATGCAGCTCAGCTTGGTCTGGGTAAATTTTCAAACCTGGACTACTTTGCATATCAAGCTTAGGCAATTGTGCTTTTGAAAGGCCGGCAGCAGTTAACGTTATCGTTCGGGTTATCGGCTCGCCTACAGTGAATTGCTCACTAGGGGCTTGCCACTCTTGGTGTAAAGTCAGTATGTCAGTAGGTAACCATTGCGCGTTGCTAGGGTAGTTGTCAGGTACAGGTAAAACCTTGAGATTGAGTTCATCTCCTAAAATGCTAACCGGTTTAGTCTGGGCAAAGCTTAAAAAGCTCGAACGGCGTTTAGATGCTTGTAGTATTTCACCGGAAAACACTGGCGCTTGTAAGGTAAATTCACCGCTCTGCTGGGGAGTAACCGCATAAATTTGTTCAATTACCCGGTAACGCTTACCATTGATGATGCTATCAGACTGCTTGTCTTGACCAATTTTCTCAATCGTTGCACCGATTAAATTAGGCTCAGTTAAACTACCACTTTTAAGTTCAACAGCAAAATGTAGCTTTATTGTTAGGGTCAATAACTGTTGGACATAAACCTGATCATGGGATAACGCACTGGTAACAAAAATATCAGTTTGTTTATCATCACTGTTCTCGTTTGAGGCCAGTACAGTTAACTCAATAGGTTCAGTTTTTTTATTTTTAATACTCAGGGCAGGGATAATAAATCGACCGGCATTACGGGCAATTAAGACGATTTTCCATTGAGTGGTACGGCTAGTTTTAAAATTAACCATACTGGTTTGTGAGTTGACTGAGGTTTGTCCAACAATAAAATCATCGAGTAGTGGGCTAGTATCGAGTGCATTTCGGTTAACATCGTCATCAGCCGTGACCGTTAATAATATTGACTCGTGAATCATGGCTGGGTTTTTATCAACCGTCGCCGTAACTTTTGATAGCGCATAAACATTATTGCTTAATAAGCATAAGGCCATCATTAGCAAAATTAATACTGTATTCGGTAGCGAAAAAAACGGCTGCTTAGCTGCTAAATGCTGTGAAAAATATCTTACCACTTTTTAGTTACTCCTTGAGGCGCACCGTCATGTCGGCGTTTTTGATATTCGAGGCGCATTTTATTTCGTAAAAGTAAATAAGGGTCGTCTGTTACCTTATTTAATAATTGTTGATGTTTTTGTTGTGTCTCTTGTGCTTTGTTATCAATGGCTTGTTGCGCAGCAGATTTTTCATCGTCGGACTTTGGCTGCTTGTCTTCTTTTGCATCATCAGCCTTAGCTTGTTTATCTTTTTCTTCTTGCTGTGCTTTTTGTTTAGCCTCTTGAGACTGCTTATCTTGCTGCTCGTTTTGACCTTCTTGCTGTTGGTCTGGCTCTGGTGAGTTTTCATCGGAAGGAGATTGGTCTCCTTGTTGGTCACCTTGCTGTTGCTCCCCTTCAGACTTTTCTTGCGGGGATTGCTTTTGTTCGTCCTGTTTGTCGCTGTCAGAATTTTCTTGAGAGTCTTGCTTTTTCTGCTCTTCTTGCTGTTTTTTAAGTGCTTCAAGTTTTGCTAAATTGTCTTTGGCATCGCTTAAGTTAGCATCTTTTTTCAGCGCGTCTTTATAAGCATCAATCGCTTCATCAACTTGTTGTAGCTGTGCTAACGAATTGCCCTGATTATAAAGTGCTTGAGCACTATCGCTTTGTTTAAAGGCTTGTAATGCTTGTTCATAGTCTCCGGCTTTATAGTGGGCACTACCTTGCCATTGGCTATCTTCAAATTGCTCGGCGGCTTGTTTAAAATCTTTTTGTTGATAATGTTTTTGTGCTTGTTGATCCGAGGTTTGCCATAAGTCTTGCCAAAATTGCTTAGCACCACTGGGGGGTGTTGTGCTATCCGTCATTGCTTCAGTCTTAGTTTCAGCAATTGCGGTTGTCGGCGTTGGCTTTGCTTCGAAGGCATAACTGTTCGTACTGACGCTCGTTAAGGCGAATATTAGTGTTAGCGGCATAAGTGATGTTACCGCTAATATACTACTACCGCGGCGAAAATAACTTAATAACAGTGGCAATATAATGATGAGTAACCACGGCCCTTGTTCTTGGTATTGATCACCTTGTATTACTTGTTTACTTGGATTTTCGTTTTGTTGGCCATTAATTTGGTCATCAAGACTAGCGCTTAAGTGAGCTGTTAGCGCGTTAATATCGGCGTCATCATTGGTTATTGTGTGATACACCCCTCGGCTACGCTTGGTGATTCCAGCAAGCCTATCGCTAGGTAACTTGGGAATAACAATAGCGCCTTGGTAATCTTTAAGTAACTTGCCACTGGTTAATTTGATCGGTGCGCCATACCTAGTGCCCACGCCCAAAATATTCAGTTTATGGTCGTTATTGTTTGCCCAGGTATAAATGTCTGACAAATCTTCATTATCAATATCATCGGTAAACCAATAAATATCACCGCTAATATGGCCAGCATTTTTCAGTGTTTGATCCGCTAGTATTAGTGCTGCTAGCGCATTTGAACCATGAACTGGCATAATGTCAGGGGAGAGAGCAGGTAATAATAACTCGATATTTCTCACATCTTGCGTTAAGGGGCTAATAATAAAGGCATCACCTGCATAGGCGACTAAGCCAACATCACCCTCATGCACTTTTTTCAGTAAATCGAAGGCTTTATAGCGAGCACGGGTTAGTCTATTGGGTTTCACGTCCGTAGCATACATGGAGTAAGACATGTCCATGATAAGTACTGCGCCGCGCTCTAACTGATAAACTGGTTGTGGCAATTTCTGCCAAGCAGGGCCGGCGAGGGCAACAATAATACAACAGCCAATAACTAAGGGTTTCAACCAATAGCGGCCTTGTGATGAAGCGACAGTAGTTGCTTGGCTATGTGAGTTCTCTAATAAAGCATTCGCTAAATGAGCCGGTAAAAAATGTTGCCAAGGTGATTGGTAATAGCGAATCTTCTTCAGTAGATATAAAACAATAAATAACGCAAAAAACGCTAATAACCACGCGGGGCGGATAAAGTGAAAGTTATCGACTATCCCGTCGAGACTAAAGCCGTTGAAGGCGAAGTTGCTAGCAGATTGTGAAAGTTCAGTTGTTAAGTTGGTTTGTTGGGCTGACATATTAGTTACCACTCCCACTGTGGGAATTAGCGCGTTTATCATCATTTTTTATGTTTTTAGCGGGTAATAAAAAGTCTAAATGTAAGACAAGTAAATAGAGAAAACAAAGTAATGCAGCCAATGACAATGGCCAATAATATAAAGCACTGAGTGGCCGCATTTGTTGCTGGTCTTGCTTTACCGGCTCCAGTTTATCTAACAAACTATAGATTTCATTCATGCCTTGGCTATCGCGGGCGCGGAAGTATTGACCACCTGTTTGCTCGGCGATGTTGGCTAAGCTTTGTTCGTCTAAATCACTTGAGGGGTTAATACGTTGCGTACCCCAAAGAGAGTGTTGCATCATGACATCGGCGCCAATACCTACGGTATAAATAGTAATACCTTTGGCAATAGCTAGCTCTAACGCTTGCTCTGGCGTGATCTTACCAGCGGTATTTTGACCATCCGTTAGCAATAATAAAACTTTGTTGGACTCTTGCTTGGCGTCAAAACGCTTAACCGCGAGCGCAATGGCATCGCCAATAGCCGTTTTGCGGCCAACGAGATTGAGCTCACTTTCGTCTAACATTTGCTTAACGGTTTTTCTGTCAAAGGTCATGGGTGTTTGCATGTAAGCATCATCAGCAAATAATATTAAACCCAGGCGATCACTTACTCTTCGCTCAATAAAGTCACCTAAGACTACTTTAAGCATTTGTAAGCGGTTTACATTACGGCCATTAAGACTCATGTCTTCTATTTCCATACTGCCGGAGAGGTCAACGGCAATCATCATTTCTCGGCCTTCACTGGGTATATCAATGGCTTCACCTAACCATTGCGGTCTGCTAATGGCGATAACCAATAATAGCCAGCAAATTGATAATACTATGAGCGGCGCTTTTCGTTTTTGTTGTTGGCTTAATGAGGTCGTTGCAACATTAAGCAGTGTCGGCATTATCAAGGCACTTTGTTGACTGGCATTTTTTTTAGCCGGTAACAAATAGATAATCAGAGGTAGCGGTAATAGGGCGAAGAGCCAAGGCCAAGCAAAACTTATCATGCGCTTAACTCCTTTTCTTTGCCAACATTAACGGCTTCATCCGAGGCACTATCCATCTCAACCGGCTTAACATTGTGGCGAGTTGACGCGCTTTTGATAGGCAGCGCATGGGTTAACCATAATTTAGTGGCTTGTTGACAGTGACCATCAATCTCGCCAGAGCTGCTAAGGGTTTGTTGATATTGCCCTTGAACAGCGGGTGTGATTAAGGTGGTAAAATGCGCTTGGTGTTTCAGCGGTAATTGCTGAGTTAAAAAATGTTGGAAATTTTCACCATATATTTTAGCGAGTTGTTGACGACTAAAATATTGCATCGCAGTCCATTTTAATAAGGTTATGCATTCTTTTGCGCTCATGGCTTGGTTGTTAGCCAGTATTGCCAGTGCTTTATTTTTACTGGCGCTTAAGCGTTGTCTTTGTTTTATTTTTTTGTAAGACCAAACAGCCGTGATGATTATAAGCGCTAGCAATAGCCACCAACCTGGTGCAACGGGCAAGTTACTGACCTGCTCAGGCACATGGATATCATGCAATTGCAGTTGTGCTGCTTGACCCGAGGAGGGCATAGGTGATGAGGGATTGGCTGTAAACATTATAACGATATCCCATATTTCAATTGCTGCTCAAGGGTTTTTCCTGCGCTAAGGTGTACGACGCGGGCGCCGGCTGATTGCAACAATAACTGCATTTTTTCACCCTGTGCTAAGGCTTGTTGCTGGTACTGCATGGCTGTATTTTTGTCGCCCAAGGTTAATTGTTGGCGATTAATGCCATCGGTCAGGGTGACCGCTAACTTCAAAGAACTTTCAGGTAGTGTCAACTCAAGGGGATCACTTATTAAGCACACCACTAATTCACAATGTTGGCTAACCTGACTGAGGTGCCTTAAGGCATGTTGGCAGTGTTGCTCATCTCTAAAGGCATGTCCATCGGTAATTAAATACACCAATGAGCCTGGCTTAGCAAGGTGGCGTAAACGAGCGCAATGTTGTTCAAAGTTATGACTTTGCTGGCGTGCTTTTTCTGCTTGTTGATATTTCAGCTCGGTTGTTGCTGCTGTTACTTCATCGTTGGGATTAGTTACTTGTTTGGGTTTGGCTACTTGTTTTTTTTGATTATTCAACGTGGTTAAGGCATGTAAATAATGTAATACCCCTGCTTTACGACTACGGGGTTTTAATTCGATGTGTTGTTCATCACAAAAAACTAAGCCACCTAAACGGTCGCCTCTACTTTTTGTGTGCCAAGCTACCAGCGATGCTAAATGAGCGGCTTGCACCGATTTAAACAAAAGTTTGCTACCAAAATGCATGCTTTGGCTTAAGTCCGTAGCAACCAGTACTGGCCTTTCAATCTCTTCACGAAAAAGTTTAGTATGAGTTTTACCTGTGCGCGCCGTGACACGCCAATCAATAGAACGAACATCATCGCCAGTTTGGTAATGACGCACTTCGTCAAATTCCATGCCGCGCCCTTTACTACGAGACAAATAATTACCGGATTGTTTACCTTGGATATTCTTTTTACCTGCCAAGTCAATTAAGCGGCTCTTACTTTGGTATTGTAAAAGCTCCTGCATAGATAAATCGATACCATTGCTGTACAAACTAGCGAGTAAAGATTGACAAGAATCTTGGCTTACCTTCTCTGCAGAAGTTTGTTTTTGACGATTAAACCACATACTACAACTCTATTTGATAATTCGACTTTGATAAGCCAACTCAATATGCTAACGGTGAGTGCAGTGACGAACAGCGACGCTCATCAACATACTCACCAATCCCCGGTATTGCTGCTAGGCAACCGCGACCAAGGTTAAAATATGATCAAGTACTTGGTTCGAGGTAATACCTTCCGCTTCGGCCTGATAGCTGAGTAATATTCTATGTCTAAGGACATTATGGAAAACCGCTTGAATATCTTCAGGACTAACAAAATCACGATTATGTAACCATGCACGTGCACGAGAACAGCGATCTAGGGCGATGGTTGCACGAGGACTAGCACCGTAGGCAAGCCATGAACTTAATTTATCATCATATTTTTTAGGTTGGCGAGTGGCGATAATTAAATCGACCATGTAGCTCTCGAGCGATGGTGCCATATGAATATTAAGCACCTGCTCACGCGCTGAGAATATCTCGCTTTGGCTTAACACCCGTAGTTTATCTTTCTCTGGGCGATTAATTTTTTTAGCTGAGTCTTCACTGCCATGTTTAGCATTTGAACTTAATGCTTCACCACGGTTGAGTTTAAGAATCTCAAGCTCTGCTGCTGCGTCAGGATAACCAATTTCAATATGCATCAAAAAACGATCTAATTGTGCTTCAGGTAGCGGGTAAGTTCCTTCTTGCTCAATAGGGTTTTGCGTGGCCATCACCAGAAATAAATCGGGTAAGTTATAAGTTTTACGACCAACCGTTATTTGTCCCTCGCCCATCGCCTCTAATAATGCGGATTGTACTTTCGCCGGCGCTCGGTTAATTTCATCGGCTAAAACTAAGTTTTGAAACAAAGGACCCGGTTGAAAAACAAAAGTGCCATCTTCAGGTCGATAAATATCAGTACCGGTTAAATCTGCGGGTAATAAATCAGGGGTAAATTGAATGCGATGAAAATCCGCTTCTAATCCTTGGGCTAGCGCATTAACCGCACGAGTCTTTGCCAGCCCCGGCGGACCCTCAACAATTAAGTGACCATCGGCAAGTAGCGCAATTAGCAAACTTTCAACTAACGCTTCTTGACCAATGATTTGTGAAGATAAATGTTGTTTTAAGGTAGAAAAATGTTCAATTGCCATACAAATAGGTTCTTTTAATAATGCTCATTGCCATAAGGATATTAGTGTTAACTTAGTTTTGACTCGCTCTGAGTACATTTTTTAACTAGTAGTTATACTAATAGAAAATTAATATAGTATTTTATATAAGGTTTTTGTGAAAGAAAACAAGTGATAAGTAACAAAAATCTTATGATTATTTATATTGGCAAAAGATAAAAACTGATATTTATCTTTTTTGAACTCAGGTAAAGATTGAATTTTTTCACGATTTAGTTAGAATCAAGTTAGCTTCATGAGGTCAGACCTCTTGAGTTTCGAATTATAAATAACATTACAACTGAGTGTGTGGAGTAATAAATGACAATAAGAAAACTAACAACATCAACGGGTGAGCGTATAGCCGTCGTTGCCGGCTTGCGTACTCCGTTTGCTAAACAGGCAACTGCTTTTCACGGCGTACCAGCAGTTGATTTAGGGAAATTAGTTGTTAATGAATTACTGCAAAAACACGATGTTGCCCCAGGAATTATTGATCAACTTGTTTTTGGTCAAGTGGTGCAAATGCCAGAAGCGCCAAACATTGCTCGTGAAATTGTTTTAGGTACCGGCATGAATGTCAGTACTGATGCTTACAGTGTATCTCGCGCCTGTGCGACGAGCTTTCAATCGACGGTGAATGTTGTTGAGTCTATTATGGCTGGCCATGTTGACGTGGGTATTGCTGGTGGCGCTGATTCATCATCGGTAGCGCCTATCGGTGTGTCGAAAAAACTTGCCCGTACCTTAGTAGATTTAACTAAAGCAAAAAGCTTTGGGCAGCGCTTGTCTTTACTTTCTCGTCTTGGCTTGAAAGATTTATTTCCCGTTTCTCCTGCCGTGGCAGAGTACTCTACTGGTATTTCGATGGGAGAAACCGCTGAACAAATGGCGAAAACCTATCAAATATCTCGTGAAGATCAAGATGCCTTAGCCCATAGATCGCATACCTTAGCGACCAAAAGTTGGCAAGAGGGTAAATTAGCCGGCGAAGTAATGACGGCCCATACAGAACCCTATAAAACCTTTATTGATAAAGATAACTGTATTCGAGAAAACTCGGTTTTAGAAAGTTATGCGAGATTAAAGCCAATTTTTGATCGCAAACATGGCACCGTTACGGCCGCGACAAGTACCCCGTTAACTGATGGTGGCGCTGCCATTTTATTGATGCGTGAAGGTAGAGCAAAAGAGTTAGGTTATAAGCCATTAGGTTATATTCGCAGTTTTGGTTTTGCCGCCATTGATGTTTGGCAAGACATGTTAATGGGCCCAAGTTACGCGACGCCAATTGCATTACAGCGCGCGGGAATGAATTTAGCAGACTTAGATTTAATTGAAATGCACGAAGCCTTTGCCGCTCAGGCATTAGCTAACATGAAAATGTTTGGTAGTACTAAATTTGCTAAAGAACACCTTGGCCGTGATAAAGCCATTGGTGATATAGATATGGATAAGTTTAACGTTATGGGCGGCTCACTTGCCTATGGCCATCCGTTTGCAGCAACAGGCGCTAGACTTATCACTCAAACCCTTAATGAGTTAAATCGTCGTGGCGGTGGTGTTGGTTTAACAACCGCTTGTGCTGCGGGTGGTTTAGGTGCAGCTATGATTGTGGAGACAGATTAATGAGTGCAGCAATAGATAATAAAGAAACAAACCAAGCAGTGGATATCGAGAGCAATATTGAGACGACTGAGACAGAAAAGAGTACCGATTCAGTAACAAGTGCTTTTACGCTAATACGTCATGATAACGGCATTGCCCACTTGGTTATTGATGTTATTGGTGAAAGTGTTAATACCCTTAAAGCAGAATTTTCAGAGCAAATTAATGAAATACTTGCTGAGATCAAAGCGGATAAAACTATCACAGGTATTGTGCTGTGTAGTGGCAAAAAAGGCACATTTGTCGCTGGCGCAGATATTAACATGCTTGATGCGTGTCAAAGCCGTGAGGAAGTTGTCGCTCTATCTCGTCAAGGACAGCGTATATTCTCACAAATTGAGCAATTAACTATTCCTATTGTCGCCGCTATAGATGGCGCTTGTTTAGGCGGTGGTTTAGAGCTTGCTATGGCATGTCACGCCCGAATTTGTAGTGATAGCCTCAAAACCTCTTTAGGCTTACCTGAAGTACAGTTAGGTTTACTACCGGGTAGTGGCGGTACACAGCGTTTGCCTCAGTTAGTGGGTTTACAAAAAGCGTTAGACATGATGCTTACCGGTAAACAATTACGTGCGAAACAAGCGTTAAAAGCAGGTTTAGTCGATGATGTTGTACCGAGTAGTGTTTTACTTGATGTTGCTGAGCAAAAAGCCATTAGCTTACATAAACACGGTAAAAATAGTGTTAAACGTAAACAAGTGTTGATGGATAAATTATTGGAAAATAATCCAGTTGGTCGCAATATTGTTTATCAACAAGCGCAAAAGTCGGTACTTGCTAAAACCCAGGGTAATTACCCTGCACCAGCTAAGATCATCGATTGTGTACGTAAAGGTTTAGAATCTTCAGCAGACCAAGGTTACCAGTTAGAGGCCGAACATTTTGCCGACTTGGTGATGAGTGATGAATCAGCGCAGCTACGTCAGTTGTTTTTTGCTACCACCGCGATGAAAAAAGAGCAGGGCGTTGCTGATGTGATGCCAGAAAAAATGAGCAAAGCCGGCGTTTTAGGTGGTGGTTTAATGGGCGGCGGCATTGCTTTTGTTACGGCAACAAAAGCCAATGTGCCAGTGCGCGTGAAAGATATTAATCACCAGGGCATTAGCCAAGCATTAAAGTATGGTTATCAATTACTGAACAAAAAAGTAAAACGTCGCTTTATGCTTAAAAGTGAAATGCAAAAACAATTGGCGATGATCACCGGTAGTATTGAATATACTGGCTTTAAATCAATTGATATTGTTGTTGAAGCAGTTTTTGAAGACTTGACGTTGAAACAAAATATGGTGGCAGAAATTGAAGAACACGGCCATGATAAAACTATTTTTGCCAGTAATACCTCAAGTTTACCGATAGGGAAAATTGCTGCTAAGGCGAAGCGTCCTGAAAATGTTATTGGCCTGCATTATTTCTCACCGGTGGATAAAATGCCGTTAGTAGAAATAATACCCCATGAAAAAACCTCGGATCAAACCATTTCCAACACGGTCGCTTTTGCCAAGAAACAAGGTAAAACCCCGATTGTTGTAAAAGACAAAGCCGGTTTTTATGTTAACCGTATTTTAGCGCCTTACATGAACGAAGCCGCTATTTTACTGCTTGCTGGTGAGCCAGTAGATAAAATAGATAAGGCGCTAGTGAAGTTTGGCTTCCCTGTCGGCCCAATGCAATTACTTGATGAAGTTGGTATTGATGTTGGCGCAAAGATAGGGCCAATTTTACAAGCTGACTTAGGTGATCGTTTTGCCGCACCAGCCGCTTTTGATAAATTACTTAACGATGGCCGTTTAGGTAAAAAAGCCAACAAGGGTTTTTATCAATATCAAAAGAATAGCTTTATCAAAAACCTACAAAATCGTCTTAAAGGTATTAAGCCAGGACAAAAGCAGGTCGATAGCACTATTTATAGCTTATTAGGCATTAAACCTGCGGGCAGCCTGTCGGCAACAGAAATTAGCAAACGTTGTACTTATATGATGCTAAATGAAGCCGCTCGTTGTGTTGATGAAGGCATAGTTCGTAATGCCAGAGACGGTGATATTGGCGCCATCTTCGGTATTGGTTTTCCACCATTTTTAGGTGGCCCGCTACGTTATATAGATAAAATTGGTGCTAAGTCAGTGGTTGCGCAATTAAGTCAATGGTCAGAGCAACATGGAGAGCGTTATGCACCATGTGATGCCTTAGTCACTATGGCTGAGAACGACCAAAGTTATTACGGTTAAGCTTAACTTTAACCTTGCTTAAGCGTTGTAAGCTTAACAAGGCTAATCGCTAAATAAAGCTTATTAGCTACATAACAATAAAGGCTGATGAGACTTTTTGAACCTAAGCGTTCAATGAGTCTCATCAGCCTTTTTTATTGGAACGTTGTAAATGGAAATTTGTTAATGGCAATTTTTTTAGCTGCCTTTTAGTACTTAATAGCACACGTCTTAATAAAGCTTTCAATATCGGTAATTGTTTCACCAACCGGCTTTTGCCCTAGCTCGTCACTTTGTGAATAGAGAATAAGCCTATCTGGCTGACAAGCACTGACTAAACTGGTTTCAATAAAGGCTTTTACCCGCGCTAAGGTTAAACTTAGTACCGCTTGGAGTAAGTCTTCTTTTTGTGAGAAATTTTCATCTTTATTACAAATGGCCGCCCAGAATCGCTGACTCTTTATCCTTAAATTATGATCTTTTTCTTGTAACTGGCTCGCTAAGCCCTGGAGTAAGTTTTGCCATTTTTCGTCGTCAATCTCATCGAGTACTTTAATACTATCGGTGATAAATTTATCCATGGCTTGTGCCAAAGTAAAGGCATCACAATGCGGTGACTGGATATAAAAAGCGATGCCAGGATAGCGATTAATGGGTACATATCCGACCCCCACTAAATAACCATATTGTTTTTCAGTACGCATTTTTTGAAAGAATAAGGGCGATAATATATGGCTAGTGATCATGGTAAGTGCTACCACAGCATCGTCTTTGTGTTCAAAGGCTGTATAAACCACACTAGCGTGATCGTGCTCAGGCAAGGAAAGTGGTAACAGTAAAGTTCCTTTAGCCTTAAGGTCCGTTACCGGGCATTGTATGGCATATTTAGCATTAACATTGTCTGCAAATGCTTGCTCAATGGTTTCGCATAATTGCAAAGCATGCTCCATTAACCAATTGCCATGAATAAGCACTTCTAATGTTACTTGCTCAAACAAGTGTTGGCTAAAGTGCTGATATTGGCTAAAGCTAACTTGACTCAAAGCCAGTGCTAAAGATTTACTGCTAGGATTGTTGGGCTGCATTACGGAGCTTAACGTGGCAAATAGCTGTGATATTGACTTACTTTTATCACTGTTTTGCCAATGTTTTACCAACTGTTGTTTAAATAAACTAAAGTGCGCTTCGGTTATTTGATGACTCTTTAGTCGTTTTAACAGTTTAGTTAACAGCAAATGCTGGTTTTCACTGTAGCCTGATAACTGCACCGTAACACCACCTTGATGGGCATATAAGTGATAATGAATACCGGCGAGTTCTGCATCATAATTTTCTTCAATGACGGTATCGGTATATAAATCGGCAAATAAGCGGGTCATGGCAATATTTTCAATACTGGCAACCACAAAAGGTGAGTCGATACCTATATATAAATACCCTTTGGGTACTTTGAAAGTGTGGTCTTGTTTATACCAAGCTACGAGACCACTTTTATTGAGGATTTTATCGGGCAACTTGGCTTTTTCTGTCAAGGGTGTCGCCGGTTGAGTACTTGGATAAATAATCGGTGTGGCAATAATATAGGCATTTTCTGCCGGTAAAAATAAACCTTGGGTGTGCACAAGGTTTCTTACACTACTATTGCGCCAACCGGCTAGTTGCACTGTTGATAAGGGCGAGACATGGTAGGGCACTTGGTACCAAAAACTACTTTTTGAAAACTGATTTTTCTGACTAATATGCAAAAGACGCATATTGTCTGGGTGTAAATAATTGAGTAGCTTAGTAATGTTGTCTTGTAACATCCCTGACATCGCATAATCACCAAAGATATAATCTTCTTCGGGGTAATGCTGCATATTGATGACAAGTTGGCTAACACTATCTAAAGGCCGCATTTTTTCGTGATAGATAAATGCTAAGTTGGTTATTTTTTGTTTTTCTTGATAATAGTGCTCAGCAATTTTATTGTTTTTTAATAACGCAATATAAGCAAAAATAATATCGACTATTTCATTAAGGTGGCCTTCGCCTAGTTCAGTTAAGGCAATACTGATATTAAAATCTTTAAAATTGGAGCCGTTTATACCAGAGCCTGCGGTTAGGGCTAGCGCCCATTGATGTTTTTTAAGCAAGGATAAAATACTGCCTTCACCTTCATGGCCTAATAAATAGGCCAGTATCGACTCGGGTTTGTCTTGATAATACTTATCAATACTTGCCATGGCGAAGCTGATGATGAGTTGATGGTCATTTTTAACCGGGCAGACATCAATTTTAATTTTTTGATGTTCGGGTAAATATAATGGCTGCTCAATGATAGGTAGTGCGGTATCCGTTGATTTTATTTGAGTAAAGAGTTGCTCGGCTAGAATTTTCAGTTCATGCAAACTTTGCGGCCCTTCAAGAGCTAAGGTCATGTACTGGGCACGATAATAGCGCTGAAAAAAGTCTTGTAGCTCTTCGCTAATATGCTGTTCATCTCTATCTGCTAAGGTGTCGAGGTTACCCACTGAAAATTGCGAAAATGGATGTTCCGGATTAACGGTCTCTTTATGGACATCGTATAAACGCCTGATGTCATCTTTTAATTTTAAGGTGAATTCAGCCTCAATATTTTCACGCTCTTTAACAACAAAATCATCAGCGAGTAACGGCGCAATGAAAAATTCACTAAAGCGCTCCAATGCCGAGGAAAATTTCGTGGTGCTAATATCAAAGAAAAAGCAGGTATGCTCAGTACCGGTCCAGGCATTGTGATTTCCGCCATGTTGACTGATAAATTTTTGATATTCACTGCCATCAGGAAAGTTTTTTGTGCCTAAAAAAAGCATGTGTTCTAAAAAATGTGCTAAACCTTGCCGATCTTTAGGATCATTAAAGTGACCCACATTCACTGCTAAGGCTGCGGCAGATTTAGCGGTTTCATCATTGTGGATAAGTAGTACTCGTAAACCATTGGCTAGAGTAATTGCTTGATATTGCTTTAAATCATTGGGACTTTGCTTCAATACTAAGGCTCCTAAGAACACTTTAAACTGCAAAGCGTATGGCGAAAATATGGATGGTTTATGTAATTAACAGGGAGATAACGCAATTCCTTAATTACTTAAAGGAATAAAAAAAGCCTATTTATTCTTAACAGTTGTTACTAAAGCGAGTTAATTTCTATTACTATAGCCGCAAAAATAACTAAGACTCAATACTTTAGCTGAAAAAATTGTAAAAAAGCTAAAAATTGAACAAATCCGAGAACTCACTCTTAAATGATGGTTCAGTGTTCGGCGAGAGAATTAATGAAAATTTTTATAATGCGTCATGGTGAAGCTCAAAACTTTAGTGCCCAAGGCAGTCGTGATGACAGTCAAAGGGCACTCACCAATCAAGGTCACCAAGAAGCAAAATTAATGGCAACCTGGCTTCAAAAAATGAAAACAAACCCGAGTCAGGTTTTTGTTAGCCCTTATCTTAGAGCGCAGCAAACTTGTGAAATTGTCACATCAAGGATGCAAACAGTTATAACTACGTTAGATTTTATTACCCCGTCGGGTGATGCCAAACAGGTTCATGACTTTATTGATGGTTGGTGTATTGAGCAGCAAAGCTCAGGTGAGCAATCACCCGTTCAGCAAGAGCAAAGTTTATTAATTGTTTCGCATATGCCGTTAGTGAGTTACTTAGTTGCTGAACTAACCCAATTTGAACAGGCGCCCATTTTTGCTACCGCAGGGATTGCGCATATCGCTTATGATATTGACACCATGCAAGGCCAGTTAAAGGGCTTAGTATCACCATTGGACTTATGCTAGTAAGGTCATTGCTTAATAGGTGATTACTCGCGATTAAACTTATCTTTTGGCTCAATTAACGTCTATCTGAGCACGCGCCAATTTTCGCTATCGCAGGTATTAGGCATATTGGCTATGATTTTGACGTCATGCAAGGGCAGTTAAAGGCTGAGGGATCCCCACAAATATTAATGTAAGCAATGACCAGTTATTGTTCCGCATTACTGAGTATACAAGCGAGACGCGTAAACCCATCCATGGGGCTTACACAAGCATCCATGCTTGTGATACTCACTTTTATTACTTCAGCAACGCATTACCTACCAACGTTCAGGGATTGCCAATAACCTAAAATTGCTTGCATGGCTGAGTGAGAACCAGAAGACAAAAGCACCAAATCTGCGTGATAAAACCCTGAAATGATTGAAAGTGCGCAGGTGTTTTCATCAGGACGCTGCAAGGATGCAGCTTATAAGACAATGCAGGACGCATATTGTCCTGATGATGAAAAAGCGGCGTGTACACGGACGTACATCAACGCGGCTCCTTGAAGCACTTGATTGAATGCAATATTAGGTTTTATTCGTAGCGCCGGGAGAGTCCAGAGAGGGCTCGGCGATAGCCCTCTTTGGGTGTTGTCGCCACCGCGACGCTGAAGAAACAAAAAACAGAAGCTAAAATTATAAGCACGTACTTTGTAAAAAATTGTGGGGATTCGTCAGAGTTAAAGGGCTTAGTGTCACCACTGGACTTATGCTAGTAGGGAACAGGTAATAGAGCATTGCTAGTTACCCATTTTTAGCTTAGGTATCAGTCACGATTAAATTTATCTTTAAGTTCAATTAACGCCAATATAGCGCCATTACCGCCCCATTCTAGCGGCGCTTGATGAAAAGCCATCACGTCAGGGTGCTGTACCAACCAATGTGGCACTTTATTTTTTAAAATATGTGAGCCAATGCCATGCACCACGCAGATACATTGTGCATGTTCTTTTTGACAAGCAAAGAGTAGGGCAGCCAGTTCTTTTTTCGCTTGGTGTTGATCTAAACCGTGCAAATCAAGAATTAAATCAGGTTGATAATGACCACGGCGCAGGTTTTTAACTTCAAAGCTATCGACCCCCTCACGGACATATTTCATTGGCCCTTGTTTATTTAAGTCGGGTTCAAATTCATCAGAGAAATGAAATTGCGCAATCGCTTGATTAGCCTTGTAATCCCCTTGGTCATTTTTTAGGGAAGTGTTAGACTTAGCGCCACTTTTTGTTAACCGAACCTTGTCGTTGATTAACGGTTTTACTTGCCCGATAGCATCGGAAAAAAGTTTTTTGTTATTTGGCACTTCCTTAACCTGAGCAACCGAATTATTTAACGATTTTCCTGTTGTTTTTTGTTGATTATCGCTTTGCTCATTATTCAGAGCAAGCAGTTTACTCGTAGCGCGCAGCTTTGCTTTGAGAGCAGAAAGTTCAGATTTTAAGGCTTTTTTTTTCATAGGCGAAGTGTAAAACATTTTGACGACAATACATATCAATTAATCTTAAGCTGATATGGTGTTAACTTCGGTGCGGCTAGCAACAGTGCGGTTAACAATACGCACAAACAAAACAGTACGGCAGCAACTGACAGCGCCAAAAACAATACCCAATGATGTAAATAATGCACCATATAGAATGCCGATAAGAAACTTCGGCTTGAATAACAGATGAGGAAATAAATGTGAGCGGTAGCAATTTCAACGATATCACCGAGCAACTACACACTATTGCAGATTACTGCCGTTACGGGGCTAGTGCGTTTAATCAAGCTGAACTTTTTTATGGCCATGGCAATGATAATGCCTTAAGTGAAGCACATACTTTAGTTATGTTTGCGTTGTCTTTACCAGAAGAGATGAGTGAACAGGTGATGAATTGCCGCCTACTCACCCATGAGAAAGAAAATATCCTTGAACTCTTTACCCAACGTATTGAAACTCAGCGACCTGTTGCTTATATCACCAACCTTGCTTATTTTGCCCAATTGCCATTTTATGTAGATGAGCGGGTCTTAGTACCCCGTTCACCCATTGGTGAGTTGATTGAAAATCACTTTGCACCTTATTTTAGTGAAGAAAAACCACCACAAAGAATATTAGATTTGTGTACCGGCAGCGGTTGTATTGCCATTGCTTGTGCTAGTTATTTCCATGAAGCTGAAATTGATGCGGTAGATTTATCCATTGATGCGCTAGACGTTGCCCACATTAATATAGAAAATCATGGTTTAAGTGCACAAGTTATTCCAATTCAATCTGATGTTTTTTCTGGGGTTAGCGGACAAAAATATGATTTAATCGTCACTAACCCACCATATGTTGATCAAGAAGATATTGATAGCTTGCCTGCAGAATTTACCCATGAACCCGAAATGGGCCTTGGCTGTGGCGAAGACGGATTAGATATTGTCCGAGTTATATTGGCTGAGTCTGCAATACACCTTAATGAAGACGGCGTACTTATTTGCGAAGTAGGTAATTCACAATACCATGTTGAAGCCCTATATCCACAAGTAGACTTTACTTGGTTAAGCTTTGAGCGCGGTGGGCATGGCGTATTTATGTTAAGCAAAGCACAGTTAGAGCAGCATAAACAAACGTTTTTAGCGGCAGTGAAAACAGCCTAAACGAAAAGATAAAAGAATCTAAGTCGGCTAACAGTACAACAACTCAGTGTAGTGCTAGCGTTAAAACCAAATTAATAGGCGGTAATGTTAAATGTCAGGTAATACTTTCGGAAAATTATTCACAGTCACCTCCTTTGGTGAAAGTCATGGTCTAGGTATCGGTGCTATTATCGATGGTTGCCCACCAGGCCTTGCGTTATCAGAAGCCGATTTACAAATTGATTTAGATAGACGACGTCCAGGTACCTCTCGTTATACCACTGCGCGTAGAGAAGCCGATAAAGTAAAAATTCTTTCAGGCGTATTTGAAGGTAAAACCACAGGCACGCCAATTGGTTTGATGATTGAAAACACCGACCAACGCTCTAAAGATTACGGCAATATTGCCCAAAGCTTCCGCCCAGGTCATGCCGATTATACGTATTGGCAAAAATACGGACTACGTGATTACCGTGGTGGTGGTCGCTCTTCTGCTCGTGAAACGGCAATGCGCGTTGCCGCTGGTGCGGTAGCAAAGAAATATTTAGCAGAGAAGTTTGGTATGACCATCCAAGCGTGTGTTACCCAAATTGGCGATATTGTTGCTGGTGGTCCTAACGGCGCGCCGTTTGATGTTAATTCAGTTGATTGGCAAAGCGTGGAAGAAAACCCATTCTTCTTCCCTGATAATACTAAACTAGAACAACTTGATGAACACCTTCGAGCAATCATTAAAGCGAAAGACTCGATTGGCGCTAAAGTGACTGTTGTGGCCACCAATGTACCTGTCGGCTTAGGCGAGCCCATTTTTGATCGCTTAGATGCTGATATTGCCCATGGTTTAATGAGCATTAACGCGGTAAAAGGTGTGGAAGTAGGCGATGGCTTTGCGGTGGTCAATCAAAAAGGCTCAGAGCACAGAGATGAACTAACCCCAGAAGGTTTTTCAAGCAATCATTCGGGCGGAATTTTAGGGGGCATATCATCAGGGCAACAAATTATTGCCCATTTAGCCCTTAAACCGACCTCAAGTATTGGCGTAAGTGGTAAAACGGTTGATTTAACCGGTAAGGCGACAGATATCATCACTAAAGGTCGTCACGATCCTTGTGTCGGTATTCGCGCAGTACCGATTGCTGAAGCGATGTTAGCCTTAACCTTGATGGATCATTTCCTGCGTCATCGTGGCCAAAATGCTGACGTACAATGTAGCACTCCAGATATCGAAGCATAAAGCGTCTTTGGTTCTACCTGTAAAGACTTACCTTTACAGGGCCAACCTTTACAGAGTTATACCCGTACAGCGTTAGCCATTTTTTAGGGCTAACGCTGTACGCATTTTTAAGGTCATTAATTTAATGACCTTGGTATATACCCGTCACCATTGAAGATGCTTGTTTCAGAGCTGTTGAGCGATTTCAATTCAAGGCGCAGTGATGAAGGAATGGTTATTCCGGAGAATGTGCTCAGCGTCATTCTAAGTCACTGCAACGAAGAAGTGATATTGCTCAAACGCTTCTATGATGGGTTTAAAATGACTTTATGCTGCGGTAAATAATCAAAACATAGAGTGACTATGTTGGAATTATTCTCCTTGCCTAAAGGCATTTTAATTCCCACTGAAATCGAGCACTTTGGATGGTAACGGGTATAACCCCGTCACTATTTTTATTTATAATCACTCATCATAAGGCTCTTTCCTTTGGCAATTATTAATCGGGTGTTTATACGATTATCATCAAATTATTTTTTCTATTTTGCCCTACTTGGGTTAATCTCACCGTTTTTAGCGTTATATCTCGACGGCAAAGGTTTTAATTCTCGCCAAGTCGGTGAAATTCTTGCCATTATTACCGCAACTAAAATTGTTGCGCCAAGTTTATGGGCAATACTGGCAGATAAAACCGGTAAGCCCTTACTTATTATTCGCTTAGGTGCTTTATTAGCGCTGCTGAGTTTCAGTGTGCTTTTTTGGCTTAATGATTATTGGCCCATTACTTTTTCTTTAGCCTTGTTTACTTTATTTTGGACGGCCATTTTACCGCAGTTAGAAGTACACACGCTGACATCGGTACGCCACAGTAATAAAATATATGCCCGCATACGCTTATGGGGCAGCCTAGGTTTTATTGCTTTAGCGGTTATTGCTGGCGAGGTGATGGAGGCGTTTGGTTATCAAACCTTTACCCATATTGGCGTCATTATTTTACTAGGCTTACTTGCCACTACCATGATGTTAACGCCGAGTGGAAAGGCACGTTTAACTAAGAATAAAACTGAGCAAGAAGCCATATTACCAAGGTTACTTGATGGACGTTTTATCAGCTTTTTCATCGCGGGTTTATTACTGCAAGTAAGTTTTGCCCCTTATTATGGTTTCTTCGCTTTATTCCTCAGGGACCTACATTACTCAGGGTTAGCGATTGGTTTGTTTATTTCTTTGGGCGTAGTCGCTGAAGTTGTTGCCTTTATTTACATGGGAACGTTATTTAAACGCTTTTCTTTAAGCAGCTTATTGGTTTTTAGTTTAGCGATAACGGGTTTACGCTGGTTGTTAATACCCGAGGTAGCCGACTCTGTATTGTGGCTTTGTCTCATTCAATTAAGTCACGCTGCCAGCTTTGCTATTTATCACAGCGCTAGTATGCAATTTATCTCTTCGCACTTTACCAAAACACAACAAAGTCGAGGGCAGGGCATGTACTTGGGCGGTGTTTATGGCATTGGTGGCGCAATTGGTGCTTATGTTACCGGCATATTATGGTTAGATGGCTTAGGCGCTAGTGATACGTTTATGATGGCAGGGTTGAGTGCTTTACTTGGCGCTATCATAATGATTTTTAGCAAAAAATAGTCGGGCTATAGGTCTTAAATTTAATTTTTACGGTATAGTATTGGTCTCAATAAAAAATTCGAAGTAAAAAGGTAATCACATGAAAACTATATTTGTAGTTAAAATTGCCCCTATGGTGCTACTGGCGTTGGCATTAATAGCCTCTGCACAAGTATCGGCTGAAGATATTAGCCAAGCACAATTACAACAAGTTATGCAAAGCAACAAGCAAGTCATATTACTTGATGTTAGGACCGTTGAAGAGTTTACCGATGGCCATATTCCTAATGCAGTAAACATCCCTCATAAGGAACTTGAATCACGCTTAGCTGAATTGTCTGGGGCAAAGAACACTCAGATAGTGTTGTATTGTCGCTCAGGCAGACGGGTTGAAATAGCTACCAAGCTGTTAAAACAACATGGCTTTAATCAGCTCGATCATTTAACCGGCGATTTTAATGCTTGGAGCAGTAATAACTTACCGATAACTCAAAGCAAGCCAAAGTAAGTTACAGTATTGCAGCCTCGCCTAGCTAGTCTATGTCGTTATTAAAATATTTATTGCCATCAATATCAAGATGGTACCACCAAATAGTTCAGCTTTACTTTCTAGCCAGGTACCGCCTTTAGCGCCGACCAAAACCCCTAACCAGCTAAAGCAAAAAGTCGTTACACTGATAATAAAGCAAGCGAGGAAAGGGTTTACGGGTAATAGCGTTAAACTAAAACCAGCAGCCATCGCATCTATGCTAGTAGCAATCGCTAGAATTAAGAGCACGCGATGGGTAATTTTGCTGATATCTTCTTCTATGCCTTCTGAAAAAGATTCGTAAATCATTTTTGCACCGATAAGGAAAAGCAATAAAAAGGCTACCCAAGGTGTATACGAGTCGACCCAGCTTAATAACCCTTTACCGCCAAGGTAACCCATAATCGGCATCACGCCCTGAAATAGACCAAAATATAAGGCAACTATTATGCCTAACGGGGCTATTTTGCTGTGTTGCTTACTTGCGCCTAACCCTATGGATACCGCAAAAGCATCCATACTTAATGCGATTGCTAAAATAAATACTTCAATCATGAAAAAAACCTTAAATAAAAATCACTTAAATACACTGGGATAAATGACAGCTTTACCGTATTGGCAACACCATCGACTACTTAACTTTTGACAATAAACACTCAACAAAAAACTTACCATTTTTAAAAGAGGCTTTTTTAATAACGCCTCATGATTAAAGCCATTCTTTTCTAGCACGTTGCTGCCAATGCTCTCGCCCTAACCAATAACCTAATTCAGCACTACGGCTATATTCAAAGTTACCCAAGGTGGCTGAAATACAGCCAACAAAAGTGCCATTTAGGGGCTGTTGATTTTTCGAGGCAACCGGAAGGGCTATGGCTAATTTTCAACTTAACATCGTTGAAAATCGTTTAAGTAACGCTACATGGATGTAGCTTATAAGACAATGCAGGAGGCACATTGTCCTGAATGACTACATTTCACTCTATTCGTATTGTTACCTTAAAAATTATCCCATAGCTGAGACTAATTTTAAAGATCAAAAGCCCCTAGCTTAATCGATTTAATATGTTCCGATTGACTGCCAATATTGATCCGCCAGTTGGCATCTTCAGTGCTGTAAGGCTGCTTTATGGCGCCAGTAATGTGGATCATTTAGATAGGAGATTAATAAATCTGCCTCAGCTAAGGTAAAGGGCCGTAGCTTAATCATTTTGGTTCTTACTGGTTTTAATGTAAAAGTGGGGTTTATAATTACCTAGCTAGCATTACTTTGGCGCCAAGGATCTAAGGAGCTAGGTATTGATAAAGGTTGTTTTGACAATTATAGAGTTCAACCATACCTGTTTGGCTAAAACCTGCTTTTTGCAGTAAACGCTTAGAGTTAACGTTTTCTGGCATGGTGATAGCGATTACTTTCGCTAAAGAATGTTTCGACATTTAACGCTTAGTAATAAATTAACGGCTTCTAATGCATAGCATTGTCCGCAATATTGAGCTAAAAATGCGAAGCCTAAATCGGGGAGGGTGAACTCATCACGTTTTAGTAAACCGCAAATACCTATAGCAGATTTTGTCGGTTTTAATTCAACTAAATAGAGCCCGAAAGCATGTTTTTCGTAGCTTGCCATTGGCCAATCGAGTAAATATTGCTTGGCTTGGCTTGGGTATTGTTTCTGACATTTTTATCGGCAATGTAACGGATAAAACTTCTTCGTTAAGCAGTTGTACAATAAACGCTGCATCAGCAAAATTAAGCCGGCGGAGAGTTAATCGTTCAGTTTCACAAACTATCATTTCTCAATCCTAAAAGTTTAATCTGACATAGTGAACACTAACCTGGTTTGCTATTACGACATGGGGTTTTCAGCCGTAGCTTTTTATGTTTTCTTAATCAGTTTTCTTAAAATATAAGCAAGCAGGAAGTAACCACAAAATTGCCCTAACAGAAAAAGAATCATCTTAGGGGTGAAGTATGTTTCTTCACTGAAAAAACTTAACAGCAACATGGCCGGGGCTACTAATAACTCATAGCCGGGCAAACTAGTGTCTATCATGTGGTAATTAAATAAAAAGGCCGCAAACCCAATGAGCATACCGATAACACCGCAAACGGTGGAAAACTTATAATCCGAAACCATGACGACCTTCAGGCTTAGTGATACCAAACACTAACCACTATGGTTGATGGCTGAAAAGAACCGCCACTTTGAGATTGGCTGATGTTCTCTATTTTGATATTAGGTTGTGTGGCTAACCAAAGATTAATTTCTCCCTCTAAACCGTGATCGGTTGCGGTATCAGATTTAGGGAGAAAACCAATTTTGGGGCGTAAAATTTTGGTGAATATTTTAACTTCCATGATGTTCCTTAATGTAATGGGCTAATTGTGTTGTAGGGTTATACACTGACAACGTCAAACTGAACAGAGTGTTAGTTGTTTCGATTAATTGTGACGCTTTAAAGCTGATCTTCAAGTTTATTTTTCTTAGCGGGTATAAATGCCACAGTAAAAAATAATAGCGTGGTAATTAACATTGATAAAGCAGTTTGTTCCGCAGGTATTAGGCCAACCTCAAGCAGCGCACTTTCAATTAGAGCAATAACAATACCAAAACATATAAGAAAAATTGGTTTTGAAATACCAACTCCACCAACTTTTTTACCGATAAAGTAACCTATAACGGGCAAGATATCGATAAAGGCTGAAAAAACAACCGCGAATAGGGTTTGAAATAAAGTAAAATCACCGTGGCTTAAGGCGGTGAGCAGGATAAATAAGTGAATGACCTCATAACCTAAAAATAGAAATAGCATAAAATTCCTTTGATACCGTTAAATCCCTAATACATAGGGTCATTAAACCATAGGTACATTAATGCATAAGAACATTAATGCATAAAAACATTAATAAATTCAGTACCGAGCAGACAGAGAAATTAGTGAGATAGACAGTGTTGGCGGTTATTGTTAGTTCACTTTAAGCCTTATTCGACGGTAAATGACCGTAGTTTAGCTAGGTACTTGTTGTAGCCAACCTGATTAAAATTATCGGAATAATAATTCATAAAGCCATGTAAATATTCAACTTGTGATGTAAAAACATTGGGTTTTTTAGCAAGTGTGTTGTTTAATGCCCAAACATCGAAATGTGACTCAGTTTTAGGGAACACTAAATGTATTTCAAAACATGGCTCTATTTTGCTAAAATTTCTAATTTGTGAACCATAAAAGCAGAAGGCTTGTTTAATATTATTATTCTCATTGTTTACAGAGAGCCGCCAAATTGCAGCAGCACCGACACTAAAGCCAATCAAGGTAACTTTACTGTCAAGAGATGCTAATACCTTTCCTATTGCTGTAACGTAACTATCAAGCCCGACAGTACTAGTGAAACATGCATATGCCTCTGCTTCAGTGTCAAAGTCCATGTACTCACCCTGATAGGGGTCAACAATAGTCGTAGCTGCTAGCTCATCTTTCAGTTTCAACAAAGCAGGGGTCAGACCAAAAATATCTGAAATTAGAATGATACTCATAAACCTAGATTACCTGCTAAAGCCGACATTAACGGGCTAAATTAGAACTGTTCACTATGGAGATAGTAGTGGGTTATGGTTAATGCATAACCCGTTTGTTATATTATTTTTTCAACCAGTTAGTCGCATCGGTTAAATTGTCAAAATACTTTATTTCACCCGAAATAAACCAAGAGCCAACCTTAGCCGCTATTTCTTGCCAATTCTTATTGCCATAGATAGCCACTTTATTGAATTCATTGTTATGTTTAAGGCCCAGTTTAAAGTCATCCCATGCGGCCCTTAATTCCCATCCTTCTAATTCAGTCCCATCAATTAATACATCAACTTTAGGCTCTTTTATTGACGCTAATGCTGAATCAATCAAAGGGGTAATTATTTCATAGTCAGCGTGAGTCAATTTGCCAACGGCTTTTAATGACAGAAAAAAGTTATTCTCTATTCGTTCAATGCCAATAGATAGACCATGTTTAACAACACTCATCGCTAATTTTCCCTATAATATAATGCCACGTTAAGTGGCTGATAGTTGGCCATGATAGAGTAAGTATCAGTAAAACCAAGTATTATTTGTTTAACTTTAAAGCTTCGTTAGTACCAGACAAGACCAAAAAAAATGCATTATGCTAAATTTTCATCTTATTAATCGACTAACTCATACACACTTACGTTGATGAAGCCTTACCTTTCACAAGACGTAAAATCAACGGCTTTAGACATAAATGGGAAAATGCCGAAACCGGCGCCATCACTAATATACCGATAAAGGGGATCACCGGACCAAAAATAAAAACAGCACCTAGTACATTCCCAAGAATACACTCGGCTCGATAAATGGGTATAAATAACCCCGTTATTAATAGCCCTAAAGCCAGATACATAGTGATATGTTGGTAGCCAAAGGTGAACGCTAACGATTGTATAATGCTGATGATTAGCATGCCGGTAAAACCGATTAAAATGCCATTTTTAATTTTGGCAGAAATAGCTAAGTCATGGTGTGGCAATATTATTCTTTTTTTAACGCGTGTTGTGGTAAACCAGGCTAACAAAGGAATAATGATTAACCCCCACCAATTAGATATTGAGGGTAAATCAGCACGATTTAATAGGTGGTGACTTAATACGCCACCATTAAAATATTCCCAGGATAAATGGCCAAGCTCTAAAATTATCACTAGAGAAATCAGGGCGTATTTTATGGTGTTAAATTGTTTTTCATTCATATAAATCCTTAAAGCGCTAACGCCCAAATAACAGGCTAAATAATGGTTGGCTAAAGCTGCGCAACAAAATGGAACACAGCCAAATGTATAGTGTTCTGGTTAGCGTTCTTATTAACGATGGCGACTCATTAACATAGTCACACCGAGCCAAGAAAACCATATAATCTGACCTAAGCCAAAGATTTCTTTCAATATTTCTGCAGGGTAGATAGTCAGAATACCGACAAAACCAATAAATAAACCCAGATAATTTAAGCCTTTGGGAAATTCATTGCTTTTTAAGCCGGCAATACTTAATAAAAGCACCCACAAGCCACCTACCACTTCGTTACTGCCCCCTAAGCCATCAACGATAGTATTAATCACTATCAATACCGTCATTGCTTGCTCAGGGTTTGTGGTCGAGAGGGTGATTACCGCGGCTAAACCTACATTGGCAATCATGCCGCTAGCAATGATAAAACCAACCCAGACAAAACCAAAGGCAGAAGCCGTTTGAGAAAGCATTGGCGCTTTGGTCTTAAGGCGTTGGTGAACGGCTAACACTAATATTGCCAAGAAAATGCCAAAGAAGACATACATGGTTAAATTAACGATGGATAGTATGGTTTGATGATCCGTCAGAAAAGTAAGTTTTTGTCTATCATCCGCAGCGAAAGGAAAGTCCCAAAACACACCAAAAAATACAAAAGCAGATAGGTAAATAACCGCCTCAAAAAGTGCTGCTATGCCACCTATTTTTTGAAAATTAATCACCACTCAATCCTTTAATAACAAAAAGTTACGTTAGCATAAAATGATGACCGTTAACGACTTCAATATGTAACAAAACTCTCGCATTGCCAAGCACGAATAAATGAGTCACGTACACACTCAACAGTTACACGTCACCCTAAATTGCGGGTTATGTTGATTAAAGTAAGGCTTTGATGGCATCTGCTACGCTTAAAAAATTAATTTTAGTCAGACAAAGTTCTGCCTTTTTAAACTCGTTAGCACGAATCAAATGAATTAACTCATCGACAACGAATATCCTGTCAGTTCTAATTAGCGTCAGTTGCTCTGATATTAAATAGCTAAAACCAGCGGAGTCGATGACGTAATCATCATCACTAAAAAGTAATTCACTACACTCTGATTGCAGCTCCCTATCCGAGTCTAAATAAATAAGCTCATCATCACCATCAAGTTTTAAGATACATGGCCAAGATATGATATCAATCTCCCTGATAAAAAAACGCCCCTGTTAATGGGGGCGTTTTATTTAGGTGCTAGAAAAAAATACGCCCTAGGACGAATCAAAGTATTTAGCAGCACTGAAACGAAGAGGCTCGCCACTAATTAAATTTGCATTTACTCGCTAATTTTAAGGTGTTGTCCACCTCAGGGCATGTCGTTATATGCACGTATCGCTCATTAGTGCCTTTTGCTTTTTCATTTCACTCGCGTTCTTATCTGTTTCTGCAATAGCCAAATCTATTTTAGCGGTTGTACATTTATCAGATAACTCTTTGTTCATAAGATAAGTTTGATCTTTTTGCTGCTGAGTTAATCCCTCAACGCCATTATATTGATCTCTATCTTCAGGGGTTCGGTCTTGTTGATACGGTGGGGGTTGACTTGCGCCACATGCTGATAATAAAACGATCAGCGAAAGAGAAAGTAGTTTGATGTTCAATGCTTGACACTCCTTGTGCATATAACACCTCATTCAGAGGCAATAAAATAGTTGGCTAAAATTAGCAAGGTCCGAGCAAAAAGCCAACTGTTTTTGTCCGTTTGATGTGCTTGTTTTAAGTTTATTGCGCCATTCTTTGTTCGGTTAAACTCAGACGTTGATGCGAACTAAAAACATACTGCTTTGAATTATTTAAAATGAGGTAAGCATCCATTTCTACAGAGACTAAGCCTGACCTTGGGTATATTTCCAAAATGCCATATTCTCCAAGGTTTGCACAAAGCAGCGCTACTTTTCCATTAGCCCAAAAACTTGTGTCATGATCACGTAAATCACCATCAACATATAGTTTTACCCCGCGTATCCAAGTATTAACAATTTTTATGGTGTGATTTTTAACTCTAAATTGAAACTCTTTTCTCATGTTAAAACTCCATTTTAAAAAACTAATACGCCTCGTTAAGAGGCAAAAAATTGTTGGCTATAAAGTAAACGAACTAAAGCAGTAAAGGGTGTTTTGTTCGTTTAAAGTACTTATAGTTACTCCAAGCCACTAATTTAATAAGGCATTGCCTATTATATAAGTGGAACATGCTTCTGTTGGTTAAAGTAACTGAGGCACGAAAAAAAGAAAACTGTAATTTTCCGACTTGAAAATCCGGTTATATTTTTGGTATTACCGCAACTATTTCAACCTCGAGCAAGTGTCCTTTCTCGTATAATCGACTTACTTGAACAATTGATGAACTAGGGTATTTATCTTTATTAAAGAATGTTTTTCTCAATTCAGTATAAGCTTTCATTTTCTCAATATCGGTTGTATAAATAACCTGTTTTACAATCGCATCACTGTTTACACCATAATCTGCTAATATTTTATTGATAACCTTATAAATTTCTTTCATTTGTTCAGGAAAAGTAGCTTTGTCACTGGCTATCCCTGATATATAAAGTGTATTTCCAGCTCTAACTACTTGGGAATAACCATAATCATTTTCCCACGAATAATAATTTTTTCTCTCTACGGTTTGCGCGGTAGAATTAGCAGACAATAATATCGATATAGCTACAATTAAGATTAATTTAAAATTTAAAATCATTTTTTGAACTCTAAAGTTGAGGGGGATTTAGCTACAATGACTGCCCGCGCGCTGCTGTCTTTTGCCCGTCTGAGCAAGTTGTGGATAATAGATTAACTGTCCTACAAGTAGTCGAACACTACATTTTCTCTATTCGTTCATCTATACATTCATTTGATCCCATTTCAAAATCTCGACAAATCCATGGTCGATTTTCATAGATAGAACACAGCAATGTATTTCGATCTAAAGCAGAACACCAGCCATCATCTAATCGCAACATAGATTCATTCCCATATTGATCAACATAGATATGTTGATCAGGAACCCCTGTCTCGGAAATAATCCTGACTTCTGAACTACAACAGCATGCTTGGCAGTTTGAACATTTGATTTCGGAAACTAGTAAATTTTTTACATTAATAATCATAAACAACAACAATAAACTCAATGAACGATAGGATACTCTATACGGATATTTTTCTCTAATGTATAGAACCTTAATACCACTTAATCGGACACAAATGGTTGGCTTAAATAAACGGGGACAAAAAGCCAACTGCTTTTTATCCTTTTAAACGACTTATAGTTCGACCAAGCCACTTATTTAGGTATTTCTTCGTTAACAAGCATGTTGATGAATTTTGCAAAGCGCCTTAGTCTGGTTTCGGGTTTCTTCGCACTTATCAAACCATACGCGATAACATATCGACTCGATTTATTGAGCGTTTTAAAAAACGCATTAACGTTTGGCTTGCTCTCCAGTACAGCGAGGAAATCAGCGGGCACTGCCATTTCACTTACCACATAGGCATTTTCCCAACGACCGTCCGCTTTTGCAGCATGAATATGCACTAGCCCTGATTTCATCATTCGGCTATCACTTATCAAACGTTCCGCATGCTCTGTATTCCTTTTAGACCAGTTGCTGCGCGTTTTTCTGGGCGTAATGCGCTGAAGATAGGCTTGGTCATCGAGTGACTTCCTAACACCGTCGATCCAA
Source organism: Colwellia piezophila ATCC BAA-637 (assembly GCF_000378625.1). Taxonomy (GTDB): domain Bacteria; phylum Pseudomonadota; class Gammaproteobacteria; order Enterobacterales; family Alteromonadaceae; genus Colwellia; species Colwellia piezophila. Next base: position 87,091 of record NZ_KB905165.1, read on the forward strand.
CCCCAACATAGAGCCTCGATCACGACATCATTCCAAGTCACGCTCTCAATTCCCGTATTTTTCTTGTATATCTTTACCCATAATTCACTTTCAGAGGCGTGATTCACCTTGAGCCATTGGCCGAGATCGTTCGGTGTTACAAAGGTCATTATTCTCAATGGATCAGGTTCAGGCATCACATTAGATCCTCTTCGGTATAACGCCGCGTGAAGCGGTTAAATATTATTGGTTAAAATGTTAAGCGGAGTGAAAACAAGCAATTGTTCTTGCCCCGCTTAATTTTTTTATTCGCTGTACTTTACACCCAAACGTCATTTTTGGCAGTAAGTTCACTGCCAGAATCACCAGTATTAACAACACCTTTTGGCTCAACAATCATAATTTTACATTCACTGTTAGCAACAGGTTTGTGTTCTAGCCCTTTAGGAATTACAAACATTTCGCCAGAGTTTAGAGTAACTTTACCGTCACGGAATTCAATAGTAAGCATGCCTTCAATAACAATAAATACTTCATCTGTATCAGGGTGTTCGTGCCAAACAAATTCACCCTCAACTTTTACTAACTTAAATTGATAATCATTCATTTCTGCAACAACACGCGGAGACTAATGCTCAGTAAATTTCGTGAACTTATCTTTAAAGTTGATAGCTTCAAACTTCATTTGAACTCCATACATTTATGTACGGCTAACGCCGTACTAAGGGGCTAAAAAACCTTTGTTAACATGTTGAGGAACACAAACCAGTAAACTGTTTCTTAGTTCCGTTTTATTGGCTTGTTATATGCCATAGTTAGCATCTACAAGTTCACCAATATTGAACGTTGAAACGCTATTTTGGCCTTTTAACCAAGTAGAGATGCTTGATATGTCCGATTCAGTAACTGAACCATAACGTTCATGAGAAGAAATAAATCCTGCAAAGGAAGTCAGATCCCCACCACCGCCAATACACAAGCTGAGAGAGTCAACATAAACAAAAAAGTCATCCATTATTGTTGCTAATTCAGACTCATCCTTACAAGTTAAATTACAATCTAATTCAACTCCCATTACAGCAAATTCAGCTAAATAAAGCTTTTTTCTTAATCGACGAGATTTTCGAGCGTGCATAATTTTTCCTTGGCATATAACAACCCAATAAGGGGCTAAGTAATAGTTGGCTAAAATGTGCGAGGAACGAAGCGCAGCCAACTGATATGCGTTCGTTTGGGTGATTTTTTATATAAAAATCACCCCGAAGTTTCAATGCTTTGTTTGACAATAGTGTCATTTTTAAGCATTAAAACAATTAGGTAGACAATATTTAGTGGAGGGGCAATACATAATAAGACCCCAATTAGTGTTACCACTTTAGGTGTTGACGTTTTGCGTTTACCTAAGTAATAGCTTAAGCCGCCAACGATAAACATAGAGTACAAAACTATCTTACCGAACAGTGTTACATTGATATCCATGTACAGAAGTCCTTTTTGCATATAACGCCGCAATAAGCGGCTAAATGAAAGCTTGCTATAATTTATGAGGAATGAGCACAGCAAGCTTTTATGTGTCCGTTCTTAATGGCCTTGTTAGTTGCCGTTTAAAACAATATCGATCCATTTTATGTAATTAGAAACGCGTACTTGATAGGCCGTTGTGGCATATAACATGGGCCAAAGCTCAGATTTTTCGCCTTCCCATTGCCATGCTATAACTTGAATGTATAAGTAATAGAATCAACAATACGAGTATTCTTAATGAAAGAGCCGCGGAATTGAGATGTTTGAAACTAGAAAGTAACATGGTTTTCATTAATAAATTTTTAACCTCTATTTTTATTGATAAAATTATACAGATTAAACGAAGTTTTTTCCAAAATGGTTTAAGTGGACGACAATATAATTACACAGACGAAAATTCATCGGCTGCTACTCCCTGACTAAGCGGCGCGAAATAGTTGGCTAAAATGTGTGAGGTATCAATAACAACCAACTGTTGCGTGTCTTTACTTATTTTCTTGTTATGTACGTACTACGACTGTTCTACCGATATAGTCATGAATAGCTCTTCGTTTATCGTTAAATAGCATAGTAACAAACTCAGATACTCCCCAAATAAAACCAAGAATACCAAAGCCGATAACCGCATAAGACAAGCCCTCGGAGATAGCACCGGACATTTCTAATGATGTTGCCACTACCAGAATGATTAAGACCCAAGCAATGTTTAACGCCAAATTAACAGACTCTCTACGTAATGCTTGTTTAATATCGATTTCAGTTTCTGTATCATGAGTCAGAACTTTAACATCCATAACCATTTTTCCAAGGGTTTGACCAAAGTATCCGTGCATGAAAATAGCGTAGATTGCGAATTGAACACCGTTTAAGGCTTGAAGAAAGGTATCTGTAGTACTGTATTCAACCCCAAAGACCAAGCATTCGACGTACAATATAATTAAAAATACCAGGCCATCAATAGTCGCAGCCCAAAAACGAGGCCAGAATGTTGAATATTTATCTAACTCTTGCTGCTTTTCTACCGCTAACGTTGTTTCAGGATTATCCATTTTGTTTGAAATGGCTAACTCAAGTTCTTGAGTCCTTTGAGGATATTTTTCTTTATCGATGTTATTGCTAACGTCTAACAGTTCTTCTAGTGTGTAGTTATTATAATTAGGACTAGAATCCATGTGTTTAACTCTCCGTGTTATGTCCTTGTTTGAGGTTTGAAAGCCCCTCTACTTATTAAACTGACTTTTGCACGGAATACCATCACCGTCGCCATCCATTTTCGTATTGGGGCAATAACGGATAAAGTATTTCGCTTCTTCATAGGATGTCATTTGAGAGCAATGTTGTCTGCCATCACATTTATAGGTGATCTTAGGATTAGCTATCTCTTTAGCTTGAGCTAATGTTTTCATAGCAGCACTGTTTGAGAATTCTGCAACTGCTTTTGTATGACTTGATTCGACCAGAGTACTGTCTTTAAAGTAGAACTGCCAAGCCGCAGCACAAATAACGATGAGAATAATTAAATTTTTCAATTGAACACCATCCTTGTTAAGTTTACCAGTACCAGCGAACGGTATTTTGTCCGTTTGATGTTATTGTTAGTAGTATTGCGACGAACGTACGTCTTCCATTACTACCAGAAGAAGTGTGGCAATAGGTCCAAGTAATAACGAGATCAGGAACCAATTTAACCCTTTACGACCTTTTCCTTGAGCCAAGCCAGCGTTTATTAATGCCAAGGTTCCCCAGCCAACGAAATACGAACCTGAACTTGAAATAGTTTCCATAATTTGAGATATCCTTAATGACTACTAACGCCGACATAAGCGGCTAAGTAATAGTTGGTTAAAATGTAAAGCGATGCGGAACCGAGCCAACGGTTGCGCGTCCGTTTGATGTTCTTGTGAGTACAATACAATACTATACAAACTCAAAGTCTAACTGTACTGATTTACACTGTGCAGCCACCGGCTTGTATTGCCACTTTTTAAGGGCGTTGATGGCAACATTATGGAATAAGTCATTAGGAAACGATTCTATAACATTTATATTTACTGGCTTACCATTCTCGGCTATATCAAATTCCATTTTTACATATCCTGGTATTTTAGATATTGCCGCTTTATATGGCACTTCTGGCGCCACTCTAACAATGGGTTGTAACTCTACCGCTTTTTCTTCCGCTTGTTTTAAGCCATTACAACGAGACTGGTATTTTACCAGTTTACCTTGCTCATCAATAATATTACTTGCTGTCGATTGGCAGCCAAGTAAAATTGTGCTGGCTACTATAATTGATAAACCTAGTTTGATTCCTTTCATATTATTCTCCTTTATTTATACGGCTATAAAAAAACGCTTTTTCATTTTGGTAAGAATCTTTATCACTGGGATACTTTGTATGTAACTCTTGTTTAATCTTATTTAATTCAGAAATCAGCTCAATATTACCTTGCATCACCTTAACAAAATTTAAGTGTTTTTGTACATTTACATCACCCGATTGAAAAATATGGAAATGAACTTTTCTTTGTTTTTTAGAAAAATACTCTCTCCCAGGAATGCCATATTCGCCTTTATGAACATAACCAATATTAGTAAGGCTTTGCCTTAAGCTTGAAACCTCGGAGATATCTTTTACAACGCCCAAAAGATCAATGCAATCTTTCGCATACAATCCATTTATTGCCGTAGAGCCAATATGATAAATTTCAATTATCCCTTTATAACTAGAGATAATAGAGTGTTTTTCATTTTGAAACTCTGCTGTCCATTGATCATTAGGTGGATACAGATACATAACTAGAGAGTGCTCTAACGCCTCGTTAAGCGGCGAATAATGGTTGGCTAAAATAAGCGATTAAGGAGTAAAAACCACGGTGATTTTTACGTTTGAGCGCCTTGTTATACAAAAATCACAATTGACTGACTAAACCATTTAAAAAATTATCTATATCGTTTCTATACTTTTTAACTAAATTAGTGCCTGTATAAGTTAAGTATTGCGTGGAACCTGATGAGTCAGAAAAGTAGTAACCTAAATAGGTGAATTTTATACTTTGAATTGTTCCTTCCATCTCCATATAAATAACCTTCTGATCATTAACCATACGATATTCTTTTTTTACAATTTTAATATCCGGTGCTGCACCTTTTGCATTACTGAAGGCAAGATCTACTAAGTCTTCTAGTTTAATTTCTAACTGTTCAGAAATAACCATTCCATAGAGATCACTTCCTTTAACATTTAACGTATATTCTGCGGAGTCATGGCCATTCTTATTTTTCTTGAATGTCCATTTTTTGGGATTTATCCAAAAAGCGGCGTTAGTTTTTGCGCTTTTCAGCATAAATTTAGAATCAGAATGCTTAGAGAAAGTTAATGGATTCAACTCTAATTGAATTACACTTTCAGCTTTTCCATTTTCATATACCCAAGTTCCATCGTTATGTAAAACGACAACATCACCTTCATCCGTGATCGCTTTTTTACTTGCAACAGCATTAAATGCAAACAAGCATAACGCTAACATAGCGTAAATTTTCATTGGTATCTCTCTTTTTGTATAACGCCTAAATAACAGGCTGAGTAACGGTTGGCTACAATCACGAAGCGATAGCCACTGCTATTTTTCTGTTTAAGTAACTGGTTAGCTTTTATGCTGGAACACCAGACTTAGGGTTAACACCATATTCATTTTCATCATGGCTATCTTGAGCTAAGAAGACAATCATGACGATGAAACCGATAAGTGGGACGAAATAAATTAACTGCCACCATCCAGAGCGTCCTGTATCATGTAATCTTCTAGCGCCAATGCTAAGAGTTGGAATGAGCAATCCAAGACCTATTAACATTGAAATAACATCCAAACCAAGTACAGCTAAAACAATATTGATAATCATATAAATTAGTATGAACATCCAATACTCTTGTCTACGTGCTCGACCGGTGAAGTCAGCATATTTTTTCAGTGCGCCAATAAAATAATCCATTTGGAATTCTCCTTGTTGTTGATAAAATCTTTTGAAACCTAACGCCTTGCTAACCGATAGCCAATTGTTGCGTGTCTTAGTTTGTTTTTTTGTTAGTTTCTGGAACTTAAAAGCATAACAGAAGCAATAAGTTACCATGTTTAATTGGTAAGCGAAAGACTCAAAAAACCTCTCTGCACTACACACCAAAACATAAACCAAACGCAAAAAACTAAGTTATGCACTTTATTAGAAAAATAAAACAGTCTATTTAGTGCGGGCAACTAACGCCACAATAAGCGGCTGATAGTCGTTTGCAAAATGTGAAGCAAAGCGGAACCGAGCAAACGTTATCTGTTCCTGTTTATTTCATTGTTAGGTTTCGAGGCTTGAAAGCCCCCAAAATGAATTACTTTTACAATTTAAAGACCAACCTTTTTGGATGAGTACTTTGCGTATATGTAAATTCATATACCCATGCCCGAACAATACTACGTTACCTTTTTCGTTAGCCAACTGAACTAATGCTTCTGCCGCGAGTTCCGAACGAATTTTTGCGGAGCGATATGATTCAAAAGAGCCTTTTAAACCCAGCATCCAAAGTGCTCGACAAAGATAAACCCAAGTCATAGCTTTAAGTTTGAATGGCAATTTGTATCTTGGTATATCCATTTCTTTAAATAAAGAAGAGATTTGATCAGGCTTTCTGCCGGTATATATTTCAGTTGAATGTATCGCGCGATTAAGATGACTAGAAATTAGGTAGAACGATTTTAACTCAGTATTTATTACCTCAGGTCTACTATGTTTAGAAACATCTGAAAAGTTATAACGACGAATCCATTTTGTATATTCGGAAGCATTTAAGACAGGATTATTTGCCGAAGCTGGCTTTCCATGCCTAATTAGAATTATTTCCATAAGAAACCTAACGCCGCAATAAGCGGAAAATTATAGTTGGCTAAAATAAGCGACGAAGCAGAAAAAACCAACGGTTACTGGTCCTGCTTGAGTGACTTGTAAGTATTCTGATTAATAATCCATGAATAGATTATCTCATTAACCTCTGGAACTATTGGATAATTACATGATTTGGCATAGCTCAATATTGATGGCTCTTCTGTTTGATGCCTTAGCATATGATCCATGTTTTCAATTATGTGAACATCGGTCTTATTTGGAGAAATATTTGGTATTAAAAGCGTATCATCAGGATGACACTGAAAATCTTTACTGCCTCCAATAGCTAATATTGGATGTTCAGTGTTTTTCAAAAAAGATTTAACGTCATAGTTAAACGTCTCTCGATAAAATTTCGTGCTCACTAGAGAAAAATAGAGCCACATTCTCTTAGCTTTAGTATTTTCAACTTTGCGCCTAAGCTTTGTCATGGTTTTTAACGGTGCTTTAGAATAGAGGAACAAGCGAGCTAATTTTCCTTTTATGCCCGTCATTTTTTTTAAGTCTCGATTAAGTACTTCAGCGTTTTTGACTCCATCCTCTTCAAAACTTCTTAAACTAGCGCATAACATCAATATACCCGCAAGATTCTCTCTCTTCGACGCTATCTCTGGTGCTAATACCGCTCCTTCACTATGTCCAAGAAGGTAGATTTTCTTTGGATCAACCTCACTTGATTGCTGGCTAATGAAATCAATTGCTGCACAAGCATCTTCAACCATTTCAGATAAGCCAGCAATCTTAAAATTCCCTTTGCTTTTACCACAACCTCTTTTGTCGTAACGAAAAGAAGCGATTCCTCGTTGTGTTAAATAGTCAGCAATGTATTTAAAAATTTTGGTGTTAAAACCTGAAATGTTACCGTCTCTATCTTGTGCGCCACTTCCATGAACCATGATTACGCACGGTAATGGTGAGTCACTTTTAGGGACACTAAATGTACCTGAAAGGGGTGTTTTACTTGACATGAAAGTTACTTCTTTGTGCACATTAATCTCCATTTGAAAGCTAACGCTGTTTTAAGCGGCTAAGTAATAGTTGGCTATAATGTTAAACGGAGTGAAAACAACCAACTGTTTTTTGTCCTGCTTGAGTGGCTAAATTAAACTTGTTGTCCACCTCAGGGCGTGTTGTTAGTTACAATTTTTGCCAATCACTTAAGTTATTTTTCTTAGCACTACGTTTGAAATACAGTGCCATAAATAAACCAAACAACAAACCCGCAAACAAACTAGTTAATAAAGCTATTTGAATAGGCATATCGTTAGGCTGCCAAGTGGTAAACCACATAATAAGTCCCCATGCTCCACCAAACCATAATGAGGAAGTAAGAAAATTAAACATGAAAGAACAATAATGAAAGGGACGTATTTTGAAACCAAGCTTTCTTAATAATACTGAAATAGGTGGATTATGATTGGATTTCCATATTTTGGTTTCACTCAGTTCTTTTTGTGCAGCTTCTAATTTATCCGGAAACGACATTTTACACTCCTTGTAACTAACGCCTCAATAAGAGGAAATTTATAGTTGGCTAAAATAAGCGACGCAGGAGCATAAGCCAACTGTTATTTGTCCTGCTTGAGTGACTTATACGTTTATGCACAACTCAAATGTTGATTTATTAAACCTTCCAATTCCCATAAATTACTACTTTGATAAAAAGGGATATCAATATTTCCGTTTATAACTTTATCAATGACACCTTGCCAAGTTGAACAAACCTCTAAAGCTACAACTATACAATTACGATTACTAAACATTTGATAAGACTTTAATAACTCTTCGGCTGCCTCAGGTGTTAAACCAGCAAGATCTTTAGGGTGTTCAAATAACCCCCAAGGTTTAATTGTAGGGGCGATTAATAAAACTTTATCACGAACTTCTCGTATCCCTTCTTCGTTAAAACCACCCGAAGGAAAAATATGCACAACATCATTAAGAAGCTCTATTTTGTAATCACCATGAGATTTCATAACACACCAAAATATAAAATATAACGCCTCACTAAGAGGCAAATAAGAGTTGGTTAAAATAAGCGACGAAGGAGCAAAAACCAACTCTTATTTGTCCTTTCAAGTGACTTGTTAGCCAATTTACCTGCGAATGTTCGACAAATTCTGTTTAAGTAACAGTGCAAAACCTACAATTAACAAGATAAAGAAAAGCATAGTAAAGCTGCTTTTAAGGAGAGTAAATATGCTCGCTACTTTAACAGTCGTTACTTGTAAATCTGGAAATGAGTTAATCATTTTGATGATAAATACATTTTCAGCATAATCAAAAATCCCAGCTAAAAAAGGAACAAATGAAAAATAGTAAACTTTAGAGTTTCCATTAAATGTTTTACCAAAAAGCCAAACTAACATTAGTGAGTAAGTAAGAGAAAACAAACCGGGATAAATAAAGTCTAATGGTAATTGGGTTGTTAAGTATAGATTTCGGCCTTCTGTGCCTAATGTATTAAGTAGTTCATTGGCATAGTTAAATGAATATCCTAAGGGAGATAAATCGAATATCGGTAATTCTGGAGTAAATGCAGTAACAGCTGGAATAGAATACAACAACATTGTTGAATACACAGCCATCGTCAACAAAAACAAAACAAAAACTAACTTTCCTGTTGAATGCTTCTGCATAAAACGAATTAAATTTTCCATGTAGAACTATGACCCTAATTGAATGATTGGCTAACGCCCGATTAAACAGCTTGTTAGCAGCGATACTTGCTACTCATCATTTGTTTTTCTATTGCGCTTGATACGCCATTTATCAAATTCCTCTTGGAAGGATGAACCTGATTTTGCGGCATAAAACCTACCAGCTGAAACCGTTAGTAAAATACAAGCAACAATAATATTGAAAATAGACTTCTCAACGATACCGAGATAAAGAAGAAACGCAGCTACAAGAGCTAAGAAAATTTGAGCGAACATAAAAAACCCTTTTATCAATACTTCCACTATAGGTTAATAAAACTCTAACGCTTTAAGCCTGCTAACGCCTCACTAAGAGGCGAATAATAGTTGGCTATAATGTGAAGCGAAGCGGAAATGAGCTAACTGTTGCGTGTTAGTTTGATTGCCTTGTTAGTTGCTGGTTATTAAAAGCATAACAGAAGCAATAAGTTACCATATTTACGGGATAAGCGGAAGAAACAAAAAATACTCCCGCACTACACACTTAAACCTGAATTTTGAGCCTTGAAAACTATAGCTTATTTGATCTTAAAACCGTGAAAGGCGAAAACTGGGTTGGGCAAGGAAGAAGTGAATATTTGATGGCACTTCCATTGCCAAACCAAAGATTGAACCAAACACAAAACATTAAAGTAAGCACTGAGCTAGCAAATAAATTCAGCTGATTTAGTGCGGGCAACTAACGCCACAATAAGCGGGAAATTGTAGTTGGCTAAAATAGTGAGGAACGAACGGAAGCCAGCTGTAATTTGTCCGTTTAATTGCCTTGTTAAGTTTCGTCGTTTATACTTAGCCTTAATTAGAGACCACTTTAACGTACTGGTGAAAGCATGACAACTAGAATATTAACTGAAGCTGCGGCAAGTATTAGTGAACTTAAAGCAAACCCAATGAAAGTAGCTCTTAGTGCTCACGGTGAAGCAATTGCGGTGTTAAATAGAAACGAGCCTGCATTTTATTGTGTACCAGCAGAGACTTATGAATTTATGATGGATCATATTGAAGACCTTGAGCTACTTGCTATTGTTCAACAACGTAAAAATGAAGCAAGTGTAAAGGTTAGTTTAAATGACCTATGAGTTAGAATTTAAAAAGTCAGCACTTAAAGAATGGAAAAAATTAGGTGCTACGATTCAATCACAGTTTAAAAAAAAACTAACCGAGATTTTAAATAATCCTCATATCGAAAGCGCTAAACTATCTGGCGGTAATGATTTATACAAAATAAAGCTTAGGCAAGTAGGTTACCGACTAGTGTACGAGGTAAATGATGATGTTATCACTGTTACTGTAATCTCTGTTGGGAAGCGTGATAAAGGAAAAGTATACAGAGCTGCAATGGATCGCATCAATTAGAGAAACTTAACGCCGCCATAAATTGCGAAGCTCCGGTGGTCAAATTTGATGGCTTTGTTAGAAATTTTATTGGCACACACAAGAAAATATTTAGTCAACCTGAAAGCCACCTAAATGCGTTGTTACCTTAGCAGCTTCTAGTGTAGCCCTTTGCATCGATAACTTTATATCATCAGTCTTTAGGTACTCGGCAACAAAATGACCCTGATAACAATCACCACATCCCGTTGTATCAATTACGTTTTCGACATTGACGGCTGCACACTCAAAAACATGGCCTTTATGGTAGGCAACACTTCCATTTTCACCGAAAGTTAGTATAAATATAGTATTTGATATTTTTGACCGCTCTAAAAATATGTTCTTCATAGACTCTTCAGCGCTAGAAAAAAATATATCAATGCCGTCAATTAGGTTTTCCCACTCAGTGAAATCTCTCTGGTCATTGAAATCTACGGCAACGAGATAGTCATTTTGTTTTTTAAATTCAAGCAGCTCTTTTAGGTTTGGCTCCCATAGAGTTGCAATAATTGCGTCCATGTTTGAAATAATAGATTTATCATCAACGCTTAAAGAAAAATTAACGCTCACTCCACCATTCCATGCGCCATTTTCAAAATAACGGTCGCCATCGTTATCAATTTTAATTACATGATTGGCCGTTTCACCTTTTACCTGATACAAATACTTGGTATGAATATTAAGAGTATTTATACTTTCTAGTATGTTCTGTGCATACGAGTCATTTCCAATCATACCCATCAGATAAATCTCAACATCCGTCCTTGAAGACAATTGAACTGCTATATTTAGCGCCTCTCCTCCTGGAGTTACAACATTCTTCTGTGGATACACATCCACACAGCAAGTACCAAGAGCTAAGATTTTCACAGTTTCTCCTATTTATGTTTTCTAACGCCTCACTAAGAGGCAAATAATAGTTGGTTAAAATAAGCGACGAAGGAGCAAAAACCAACTGTTATTTGTCCTGATTGAAACGCTTGTTATATGCCCAGTTGCTTCTGTAGAAAGTAACAGGTGTGTCCATCTGGCATATTAGCCAATTCACCAAAAACTGAATAACCTGCTTTTACATAAAAGCCTAACGCCTGAAACGTCGTCGTTTCTAATCGAATATTAGTGGTTGTTTTGGATAAAGCATATTCTTCCATTTGAGATAGGAGTTTAAGTCCCCAACCATCATTACGGACGCTTTCATCAATCCAGAGGCCTTGAATATACATCCAGTTCCAATTTATTTCTCCTAGAATACCACCAACAATTTTACCTGAGTCATCTTTTACAAAGGACGAAATTTTCTCCCTGAATACGGCTCCAGTAAAAGATTCATTAAATTTTGTAAGGCCTGTCCTTAAAGCTTCGATATCATCATCTTGCGGCGGTAAAGGTTTAGTTAACTCCATAGTATGCTACGAACTCCGTTTGGGCATATAACGCCCCAATAAGGGGCTAAGAATTGTTTGCTAAAATGTGTAGCGGAGCGAAACGCAGCCAACAAACTTGAATAACTTCTTTTGCTAAATCAACGCCAACTTTGGTACGATACATATCAGGACTCTTTATAATATATTTGTGTGGTAACTTTTATATTACCTCACTCTTTAGGGAGTGAGGGAGTCCAATTATCTGTTGCGTGTCCCTGTTTATTGCCTTGTTAGCTACCTTTAACTTTAAAGTGTACCCTGACGAAACCAGGGCCCCAACTCTGATTTTTAAAACCAAGCAATTTATCAAAATCAAACTCTGAGATAAGAAATTCGTTGTCTTTTCCCCAGGACATTTGATAACTCATATCTTCAGGGTGACCATTTAACCGAATGAGATAACCTGTAGTTCTCGTACCATCAACTTTCTCAACAAATATTTGAGTCTGCCAATTTGAAGTAGCGCCACAGTCTGCATTTACAACTACGGCTCTCATACTTTTGTCTGGGGAATATAACTCTTCATATTCATCAAAGGAACAGCCACCGGCCATAAGAGCTGCTAATAACCAAAAGGGAGTGGAAATAATTATGAATCCCCAAAACATCACTGCTCCGGCATTCCAAAAAAACTTTAGTAATTTGCTCAACTCTCGTCATTCCTAGGTAGCTAACGCCGTTTAAGCGGCAAATTGCTGTTGGCTAAAATAAGTGAGGCACGAACAAAAAGCCAACTGTAATTTGTCCTTCTTGAGTGGCTTGTTAGCCGTATTTAGCTCTGTAAAAGAAATCTTCGTAGATCTTGCTCTTGGCGCATGACATGTAAAATATATACCTTGTCGCTATCAACCTTATAGAAGATACGACACGGATTAACAGTAACTTCACGGTAATTTAAGTTACTTAATTCTAGAGGTCTTTTACCTGATTCTGGATGACTCTCTAATCTTGATATTTTATCAAATACTTTTCGGGTTAAATTTTTAGCCGCTTTGATATTACTTAGAGCAATATATTCAGCTATCCTATTTAAATCATCAAGTGCTGGAGATGTCCATATTACTTCAGCCATTTGCTCATTTTCTCTTTTGCTTCTTGATTCGAGAATATATTACCATTTTTAATAGCTTGCTCACCGCGTGCAACACCTTCAAGAATTGCCATTCGTTGTTGCATGAACTCATAATCATCAACATCAACTAAATAAGCAGATGGCCGGCCGTGCTCAGTAATTAACACTGGCTCTTTGGAAGTGTGGAGTTCAGCTAAAATTTTGGTGGCTTGACGTTTTAGCGTTGTAACAAGTTCGACTCTCATGATAACTCCTATTTAGAAGATAAATAATGTATCACAATAGTATCACATAAATTCGAGGTTACAACTATACGGCTAACGCCCACGTTAAGGCGCTTTTTAATAGTTTGCTAAAATTGTGAAGCGAAGCGGAACCGAGCAAACTGTAAAAAGTCCTGCTTTAACTACTTGTTATGTACTTTGCAGGTTTAGCCAATTCATTGCGGCTTCTTGGTCACGAAATGACTTAGTATTATTACTAGTTACACTATCGATTATTTGGTGCTGTATATTGTTACAAACAATTATTGCAGATGCGTAACATCCATTATCTTTATACCATTTAGCTACTGCTTTAGCCGATGAAACAACATCAGGTGAACCTAGAGTATCCTCATCCCAAAACTCCATTTTCCGCCATGACTTTAGATTTTTATTTAATATTGACTCCTGAATTCTTGAAAGAATATCCTTCAATCCTATTTCATTAAATGGGCCAAATACTTTAATCTTTAGTAAATCACCTTCCCACATAAGGGAAATATCACCATGTGCGTTCATAGGTTCTCCGTAAATAGGCACATAACGCCTCACTAAGAGGCAAATAATAGTTGGTTAAAATAAGCGACGAAGGAGCAAAAACCAACTATTATTTGTCCTTTTGAGTGACTTATGTTTTGACGCGCATATCTTATTTCAAGTTTCTTCTAGCTTTAAACCTTAATTTCACATAATCAAACAAAAATACAGCTACAGACAATACAACTGCCAAGATTATGAAAAAACCATTAAAGTCGTCACCAACAAGGTGAAATAATTTAAGTATTTGGTAGATAGGTTCCCACCCACCAATAATTATCAAAAAGCCAATAGCTCTAGGACTAATGCTGGCTATATTACTTAAGTAAGTTTTAATTAACATAAATCCACCTACTTTTTACTAGCCCAAAAATGAAAAATATACTCATCATTATATAAAAACATAACGCCCAAATAATGGGCAAATATCAGTTGGTTAAAATAAGCGACGCAGGAGCAAAAACCAACTGTTATTTGTCCTGATTAATTTTCTTATAGGTTTTATTTGCTACAGCTTTATTTTGCGACAGTTGTAATTGCAATTCCCTTGCTTTAATTAAATTTTGTTTGTCATGTTCCGTTGGAGAAACCCAGATAGAGTCTGCACCATCATTGGCTAAACCTATAAACCAATCAAGTGACGATGCTATTGCAGCTTGTGTATGTTCGGGATTTCCTTCCTCAATTTGGCGGTAAAATATGACATTGTCTGTCAGTTTCCCCATGACAGCTTGGTAACCAACAGACATAACCAATTTGAATCCAATTACACCACTTAAAGTAGCACCAAGAATAAAACTGATTATAGAAATACTTGCTGTTTTCATATGCTCCTCCATGAAACCTAACGCCCCAATAAGGGGCTAAAAATTGTTTGCTAAAATGTGTAGCGCAGCGAAACCGAGCAAACTGTTTTTAGTCCTGCTTGATTGGCTTATGCTACTAGAACTCCGTAAACTTAATGCCATTAAAAAACGCATCGCTATCATTTTGTAATGTTGAATATCCAGTATCTTCAAAGTAACGACTAGAGTACTCAATATTTACACCTACGGTGTTCTTTTTAGGGTGTTGGCAATTATATCCAATGCTTTCATATACCATTGAAGCATTGCCTCCTTGAATTTTAGCATTCGTATCTGTTGATATTGAGTGATATTTCACACAAACAGCACCATTAAGTGAAGAAAGGTTTTCAGTGTTTTCTCGGTTCTCAAATCGTCCAGTATCTGGAGTGGATGCTCTTGAACTAACAATATATTCTAAGAGTTTTTTATCTGAATCTAAACTTGGCAATTTAAATATAGAAACGTTTACAACATGCGATTCATTTTTATTAAGTCCTTTACTCCCAAGAGATGATTGATAGCCTGAAGCAGCTATAACCACCCAATCTCCATTTTGTGGAGGGAGTGTATTAACACCATAAATGTTAATAGGGCTATTTGAATTTACAATTGGTGCAACAGTTGCGCACGAAGCAAGAAATATACTTGATACTAATACTATAATTTTAAACACTAAACTTTCCTTAGTAGCATAACGCCTACTTAAGCGGAAAAATATAGTTGGCTAAAATGTTGAACGGAGTGAAAACAGCCAACTGTATTTTTTCCGTTTGAAGTTCTTGTTATGTGTAATATGCTGATATACCACTATAAAAAACTAAGCAGCAATAGTAAACCTATAATTACTGAACCAAATAAAAGGTATTTACCAAACGTGGAATTTCCTTGAAGAGTTTCTTGATGTTGTGCTTTAAACTCAGCCAACTGAGAATCATTTAGTTGAGAACAATGATCACATTCATCTAATGTCACAGGGTAATATAAGTCACATCTATCACATCGTTTTTGTTTCGGCTGCTTAGCTTTCATTGCTAGACTCATCCCTACCGACATGGTGAACTCCTTTTACACATAACGCCACAATAAGCGGCTAAGTAACAGTTGGCTAAAATGTGAAGCGAAGCGGAAACGAGCCAACTGTTGCGTGTCCGTTTGATTGCCTTGTTAGTTGATGTTTCGTTAAAAGCACCAATTTTACAATACGTTACCATGTTTGTGAGTTATTCGGAAGAAGCAATAAACGCCCAGCACCACTACACACAAAAGCTTGAACTTTGAGCCACTCACGAAATAATATTGAAGCGAACGCTACAAACCTAAAGTGACAAATGAGGCTAGAATTTTGCTGGATATCACCTAAAAGTGAATGGCGAAAACGGAGGCGTAACCCACCAAACCAATTTAGAAAACACCGCTTTTACAATAAAAAATGTACTTGAACTAGTGGTGCCAACTAACGCCACGTTAAGCGGCAAAAAATTGTTGGCTAAAATTGTGAACGGAGTGAAACAGCCAACTGTTTTTTGTCCGTTTGAACGCCTTGTTAGAGCGAATCACCCGTAACATACATACCACCTATAACCCAAGTCCACATAAGAACAGGAATCATAATAATATGTAGTAAATGAAGGTACTTGTTACCTCGGTGTTTAAAACAGCTAAACAACATGGAAACTAAAGGTAAAACACAAAAAGCACTATAAACTCCCATATAATCAAAACTACTTAACTTAAAGTGACTTATCAGAAGCGCAGTGCCGAATAGAGTAAGCATCATTACTCCATGCGCGCTAATTAAAACCCTTTCAGTCACTTTTACTGACTGGTTATTAAACCAAAAAGCTAATGAAGCTCCTGAACAAATGGCTATATAAATTAGTATATATAAAATGTCCGTTAAATCACTCAAAAACACTCTAAACTCCCCATTCGCTCTAACGCCCTGTTAAGAGGCAAAATTTAGTTGGCTAAAATGTTGAGGAACGAAAACAGCCAACTGAATTTTGTCCTTTTGAACAGCTTGTTATACGTAATTATCACCGTTCTAGTATATAGAGAATCTCTTCAAAACACTCTGCGGAGCAATAAGTTTCTCTATATTTCTTAACAAGATTCAGTACTTCAGCCTCTTTTTTGGTCATTCGTTTAAGTTTTCGACCTTTATCAGTAAATGACTCTACCTTTATTTGTACGACTTCTTCTATAACATTAAGTGCTTCATCATGTTTTTTGTCTCGTAATATTTCCGCGAGATACAACAGAAGCTGGGCTTCCAATGCAACTCCCATATCTTTATTTTCATATACATCGTCGATGATTACTTGAAACTTAGCCTGAGATGAATCAAGCACAAATTTGAAAACTAAACCACAGAATGAAACACCCAAAAAGAAGCCAATTATTAATATATCTTTACGAGAATAATTATCTAGTTTCATAGTTTATTTACAACGCTTCACCTAGTTAGATAAATGTAATTAATATTTTTCTGGCACGATAATATTGAAATACTCTATTACGTATAACGCCCCAATAAGAGGCTAAAAATGGTTGGCTAAAATAGTGAGGCACGAACGGCAGCCAACTTTTTTTAGTCCTGCTTGATTGGCTTGTTATAAGGCGATTACACCTTGCACTAGTTTAGCAAAATAACTTGGGTTACTTTGCACAATAAAGTGACCACCACTAGCCTTAACAATATTGATATTTATACATAATTCTGTGAATACATCCACTGATTTTTTACTAACTAGATAATCATTACTTGCTTTGACATAAGTGCATGGAATTGAGATTGGCTCTTTGGGACGGACTAAGTTTGCTATTACATTAAGCCTTTGCCTTAACACTGAATTATTTATTAGCTTTAGAGATGAAAGAAATAACTCAACTAGTTTTTTACTACCAAGTTGAGCAAATAAAACAGGACTTAAAATGAAGTGAGGAATAAAGCCAGAACGTACAAAGTTTAATGGTAACAGTTTATTAAAGCGGGTAAGTTTTGATGGGTTTTCTAAGAAACTAGCCGCAAAAATAATATGCTTAATATTTAACTTTGGCAGTAAAGATAAATGATATGCAATATAGCCAGAATAAGATTCAGCAAGAATGATTAATTCATCATTATCTAATAGCGATGCAATTTCTAAAGCCTGCTCCTTAGGTTCCTGTGAACATAAAGAGTTTAGACAAATCACCTGAGTCCCAATATGTTCAGGTAGCTCTTCTAGTAATGGATCAAACAATTTTCCTGTTCCATCCATTCCAGGAATAAGTAAAAGTTTAATCAGACTACCCTCTTGCCTTATAACGCCCCCCTAAGAGGCAAAAAATAGTTGGTTAAAATTAGCGACGCAGGAGCAAAACCAACTGTTTTTTGTCCTGCTTGAGTGGCTTGTTAGCTATTCACTGCTACCAGATATTTACCATCTGTATCTTTTTTCGGAAAACCCGAAATACCCATATATGGAAATAGTTTTATTTTAAGGAACCATAAGCTACTAACTAAAAAGATCGCCAAGCCTAATTCAATAATATTTACAGTTAAATCACTTCCGAACCCATCAATGTGAGTTGGAAGCTTCATTGTTGTAAGAAATGCGTAAATCAAATATGCCTGATGGTAATTTTTTACAATGCCGTAAATTAAACTAGTAAAAAGAATCATGATTGTAGCAACTAAGGCAATAGCCACAGACTCACCCGATATTAATATTTCATAAAATGAAAATGTTATTAATACCGCAAGAAGTAACATAATCCCAACTATCGCATAGTTAAGGAATCTATATTTTCGAATCAAAGTTGCATCTTTGATAGCTGAAACAGCTGAGGCTAGTTTTTTTTCAGGAATTTCGTTTTCCGAATATTTCTCGAAGATAGTAGATCTAGACATACCATTGTCAAAGTCAGATTGACATTGCTTTTTTAATTTCCATATATTCAAGTAACAACTCCAAATACTGATGAATAGCTAACGCCGTTTTAAGCGGCAAATTGCTGTTGGCTAAAATAAGTGAGGCACGAACAAAAAGCCAACTGTAATTTGTCCGACTTGAAAACCCTTGTTATACGGCATTAACACTAATGGCCGTAAAATTCATCGACTTGATCTGCCAACTCTTTAATTGGTTTAGCTCCGTCAAAGTACTCTGAACTTTTATTATGAAACTCAATAAAACCCAGTTTAGTTTCAACGTCGTATTCTCCAAGGGTCTCATCTAGAAATAGATAGCCAATGTTTCCATAAGTTGTGTGCTCTTTCTCGCTGTAATTGTCAAAAAATAAAACAACACCCAATTTATCTTCGTCTTTATATATATTGTAATAAACATCATCAGATTTTATTGAAACACCGCCAAAAGTAAGATCGTTAAGTGGTGTTCTTCTAGGGCGAAATTTTACAATTGTCCATTGTTTTAATTCCGGTGCTGATTTGAATAGTAACTCTACAGAAGGGAAGGATTTCTTTATACCACCCGCACTTATAACAAATTCTCTTTTGCCATTTTCGCGAATAGGACTAAATTCAAACGTAAGTTCAGGATCTACTTTAGAAAGCGCTAAAGATAATTTATCAAAAGTGTTTTCAGTATCTTGTTCAAAGTTGAAAATCATATCTCCATTCTTTTGAAACCATTTCCAAAAATCAGCTTCAACTGATGCATTTGCTTTTGAAGCAAATATTGAAAGTATCCCCATAACTATAAATTTAACTCCGTGCTTCATAGTATCCTTGCCGTATAACGCCCACATTAACAGGCAATAAAATTGTTGGCTAAAATTAGTGACGAAGGAACAAAAGCCAACTGTTTTTTGTCCTTGTTTAATTGCTTGTTAGTTGCTGGTTGTTAAAAACACCAGTTTTACAATAAGTTACCATGTCTAAGGGATGGTAGGAAGAACCAATAAGCGCTTCCGCAATGAACACCTAAACATGAACTTTGAGCCTTAAAAAACTAAAGCCATTTAAAACATTTTATTGTGCCAGGCGAAAACTGGGTTGGGCAAAAAGGAAGAGTAAATTGAACGGCACTTCCATTGCCAAACCAAAGAATTGAACCAAGCACAAAAGCTTGTGTTGAGCACTAAACGCGAAAATAAATCACTCGATCTTGTGCGGACAACTAACGCCGTTTTAAGCGGCGAGTAATAGCTTGCTAAAATGTGAAACGAAGTGGAACCGAGCAAACTGTTACGAGTCCGACTTGAAAACCCTTGTTAGGTGCAAATTTTAATATTGCCCCTTTAGCCACCTTTTTGCTGTGAGTTTTTCAAGCTTTCTTCTGTATTTTTTTGGCGAAAACTCCTCTGCAATCCCTTTCATAACATCAAAAATATCTGCTGATATTATTGCCCCAATAGCGTGAATGGCTTCATGCCGATTTAATCCTTGTCTTGTGAGTTTAGCAATAGTTTCAGGTATTATATCGACGCCCATGGCTAATTGGTTCTCAACAATCACATGGATTGATGAATGTAGTCTCAAAGCATCAACGGCCATTTCAAGATCTAATCCTGAGTGGAAATCATGAACCAATTCAATTCGTAAAGCTTCATCTAATGCTAACCAGTTTTCGGAGTCCACTGGTTTGTTGGGATTATATGTATCCATTATTGCCTCGAATGCATGAGTTTGCTTTGCACCTAACGCCACAATAAGCGGCTAAGTACCTTTTGCTAAAATGCGCGAAGCGCGAGCAAACTGTACGTGTCCGTTTGATTGCCTTGTTAGCAGCTGGTAGTTAAAAACACTAAACCTACCACTAACGTTAAAATTAAATTAGTGGGAGTGAGAAGCAATAAATATTGCGACACTTAACCACTAAACTTGATTGATAAACAATAACATAGAATGTTTACCGATTTATAAAACTAATAGGTTTTTCACAATAAAGGAAGGAAACGAACACCAATCCTTTGATGTAAAATGCCAGGCCAACCACAAATTAACTAGAATAAGTGTTGCCGGCTAACGCCCCATTAAGAGGCTTTTAATTGTTGGCTAAAATGTGAAGCGAAGCGGAACCTAGCCAACTGTTAAAAGTCCTGCTTTAATGGCTTGTTAGCAGTACATTACACGGTAAAAGTTATAATGATACTTGCCAAAACCCCAAGCCAAACGCCTGGGTGTTTAAATAAGAGTTTTTTAGCATCTTCAGTTGTAAAATTACCAGATTCAACTTCTGCTCGTAAAGGCTTTCCAAGTATCTTTGCTGCTATAGATACAAAGATTGAGATTGAACCAATAATTAATAAGCCCGTAACAGTATCTTTATTAAGATCAACAAAACCAAACCCTGCTAGAGCACAACCGCATAGCCAGCCTAATTTATTAACCGCCGTCCTTCCAATTTGACTCATAAATACCTTGTACTGCTAACGCCCATTTAAGGGGCTGAAAATTGTTTGCTAAAATGTGTAGCGCAGCGGAACCGAGCAAACTGTTAGCAGTCCTGCTTTAAATGCTTGTTAGTTGCTGATTGTTAAAAGCACTAACTTTACAATAAGTTATCACGTTTACGAGATAGACGGAAGATACAAAAAACACCACCCGCACTAGACACCTAAACCTGATTTTGAGCCTTAAAAACTAAAGCGTATTTGATCTTAAAACCGTGAAAGGCGAAAACAGGGTTGGGCAAAGAAGAAGTGAGTATTTGAAGGCACTTCCATTGCCAAACCAAAGATTGAACCAAACACAAAACATTAAGATAAGCACTCAACTAGCAAATAAATTCAGCTGATTTAGTGCGCGCAACTAACGCCCAAATAACAGGCTAAAAATTGTTTGCTAAAATGTTGAGGAACGAAAACAGCAAACTGTTTTTAGTCCTTGTTAATTTGCTTGTTATGTATATTTATTGCAGGTAACTCAATAGAAAACACTGTAGTTTTCTTTGCGAAAAGCTTATTTATCAGGTCTTTATGTTCCTCAGAATATGCTGTATAAGACATTTTGGCTTTCTTATTATTGTTTGAATAGTGTTCAAAAAGCTTATCTGTAAGTTGTGATATGCTAATTTCATCTTTAATACCATAAGATAAAATCTGAATCCCCTCTCTTGTACAGCGAGAAAACAACAACTCTTTTTTTCGGCACTCTCTAGAATCTGTACAGTGGCCGTTGTTAATCAAAGTGCTTCTAGAAATTTCATGAAACTCAAGTCGAAGTTCATTGTACTTTCCCACAGCGCAACTATAGGCTGTATGAGAAAACAGTAGTGATGTAAAAATTAAAACTCGTAACATAACAGTGAACCCTATATACATAACGCCCCAATAAGGGGCTAAAAATTGTTTGCTAAAATGTTGAGGGACGAAAACAGCAAACTGTTTTTAGTCCTGCTTAATTGGCTTGTTAGCTATACTTTGCAACTTACTAATTTTTAGGCCTTTTGCCAAATAATATTGCGACTAATTTTTTAGGCATATAACCAAACAAGGTTGTGTATGTAAATGCTATAGCACCAACTAAAATTGAAACACCGACAGGCAAAAGGCTTAAAAAGGTTAACAAATTAAATGGTATAACATTAGAGTTGAGTGATTCAAGCACAGATCGAATGACAATTAGGACTGCATACCAAGCAGCAACAGAAAGCCCCAAGGTTAAAACTCTAAAGATTGGTCTAACTTCATTATCGTTCATGTGCTACGAAACATCCTTGTATAGCTAACGCCACGTTAAGCGGAAAAAAATTGTTGGTTAAAATATTGAACGGAGTGAAAACAACCAACTGTTTTTTGTCCGTTTGAACGCCTTGTTAGTTGTTTTTTGTTAAAAGCACAACAGAAGCAATAAGTTACCATGTTTGTGAGTTATACGGAAGAGTCAAAACACACCCAGTACCGCTACACGAAAAAGGTGGAACTTTGAGCCACTCAACTTACCTTATTGAAGCGAACTCACTAAACCTTAAATTGACAAATAATGTTGAATTTCGCTGGTTAACATTTGAAAGCTAATGGCGAAAACTCACTGATACACATGCCAAGCTAATTTATAAAACACCGCTTTTACAATAAAACTTACTCTATTTAGCGGTGCCAACTAACGCCCTAATAATAGGCAAAAAATTGTTGGCTAAAATGTTGAGGAACGAAAACAGCCAACTGTTTTTTGTCCTTATTAATTAGCTTGTTATGTAGCATTTACATTTATACCACGAAAATAACCGCCAATGAATATTGCTACTAAAATAGATATTGCAGAAATAGGCAAATCAACAAACCATGTTGGGGAAATATATACAGCCCCCATAAGTGCAGAAACGATAGCAATAGCCACCACGGAGCTTATTACTACTATTATTATAAGATGCAATGAAACCTTGGCTGCTTGTGTTTTAGCAAATAGAGTTAGGATAATTGAACCGACAATGAATGAAGGTAATTTGAAATAAATTAACAAGTCACGTCCTGTTTGCTTATCTAAATTATCAGCTCCAATTAACAAAGTTGTTAACGTACTCAATAAAGTGAGCACAACAAAATGGAAAGCTGAAAACTTTATTATACTCGACCAGTTCAATATGCTTCCTTGCTACATAACGCCCAAATAATGGGCAAATGATAGTTGGTTAAAATAGGCGACGCAGGAGCAAAAACCAACTGTTATTTGTCCTGATTAATTTGCTTGTTAGCTATGCTGTTACTAAATAGTGCTATAAATCAGTTCTATAATAAAGCCATGCAAAAAATGATAGAAGCAAATCGATCAACAAAAATATAACAACTGTTATTAAAATTAAATTAAAAGTATCTGCGATGAAAACAGCAAAAATACTACTGATAACAAGCATCAAAGGAAATCGGCTTTTAAAGTACGTTTCTCCTTTAAATCGGCGATGACGATATAATAATAAGTTCAAGAAATAATGCATATACGCCCAGTAATCGAAGGCTAGCTAACGCCCATATTAACGGGCTAAGTAATAGTTGGCCAAAATTGTGAACGGAGTGAGCGCGGCCAACTGTTGCGTGTCACGTTGAATTGCTTGTTAGATGCAACTTTAGTTGAATCAAATGCTTAACGTATTTAAACACACCGTTAGTAAAACGCCAAACTTTGAACTTGAGCCACAACACTAACCCTTTTAGAGCGAATGGTTTTGCTAATCCTAGCCTGAGTAGTTTTCCAATCAGTGAATAAACCTATTCGCGGTAAACATTAAAACTTGAACTGGCGAAACTTATTTGTTCTGCCCTTAGATCTAGTTTTTAAAAGCAACTAACGCCCTATTAACAGGCAAAAAATAGTTTGCTAAAATGTTGAGGAACGAAAACAGCAAACTGTTTTTTGTCCTTGTTTAATAGCTTGTTAGGTAACTTTATCACCTATAAAGTTTACTTGATCTAATTGTGCCTAAATCTTTAGCTATAACAAACTCACCGCCACCACCAAACACATCTTTTCCTGTTTTTTCTCGAAACTCTTTGGAGTTAAAAAATATTTTTACAACCACTGCATTGCCATTTATCGTCAGGTTAAAAATATAATTTTCTTTTAGAAGCCTAAATTTATACTTTGTATCAGATATTTGATTTAAGTAGTCATCAAATGCGACATCGATATACTTTATAAATTCTCCTCTATAAGTAATACCTTCTAGCTGAGGAGTAATAGATGTGTCAGTTGAAGCGCTCGGAAATGAAAATAACAGCAATATTGTTAACAAATAGTACTTCATACTTCAGCCTTCTTAATTGATTTAGCAGCAGAGTTCGACATAACACCTAGTTACCTAACGCCATTTTAAGCGGCAAATTACAGTTGGCTAAAATAAGTGAGGCACGAACAAAAAGCCAACTGTAATTTGTCCGTCTTGAAAATTCTTGTTATAAGCATGATTAGATGCCCATCCAGCCTTCCCACATTTCTGACACAAACAACATAAATAATATGACGTATAAAGTATTTAGAAAAATACCAAAGTTAATTCGCCGTCTTTCTGATTTTTTATACTTTTCCACAACACCAAATACCAAACCAACTAACGGAGGTAATAAAGACAATACAGAATAGAAAAAAGGAACTATTAATAGTGGATGTATTGCACCAGATTTTTGACCTAGAGGCGAGACAAACATCAACATCGAGATAACAATTATTATCCAGTGAATAAGTGCTATTTTATACGATATCGACACACGCGACCCTTAATGCTTATAACGCCTAAATAACAGGCTAAGTAATGGTTGGCTAAAATGTGTAGCGAAGCGAAACGCAGCCAACTGTTGCGTGTCCTTGTTGATTTTCTTGTTATATTTACGCTAACACTGTGCAATGTTTTAACAATAAATGAGACAACAATAGAGGCAGTAAATTAATAATTAATTGAGAATTGCTTCCGCTAGTTTTATTTAATAAAACCCAACCATCAGTGCCCATGACTTCGATTGATTTAATATTAATGTTTTCAACTTCAGGTTTTTTAAAGTACCAATCACCTGATACGCGGAAGATACCAAAATCTGTATTTATGCGACTAATGTTGAAAATCTGCATAAAACCTCTTTGTAAATATAACGCCTAAATAACAGGCTAAGTAATGGTTGGCTAAAATTGTGTAGCGAAGCGAAACGTAGCCAACTGTTACGTGTCCTTGTTGATTTTCTTGTTAGAGGTAAACGTCCCCGGTACAACAGCATTAGCTACTGATTT
The DNA here is from genome assembly GCF_000378625.1 of Colwellia piezophila ATCC BAA-637. Taxonomy (GTDB): domain Bacteria; phylum Pseudomonadota; class Gammaproteobacteria; order Enterobacterales; family Alteromonadaceae; genus Colwellia; species Colwellia piezophila. The sequence continues at coordinate 112,412 of NZ_KB905165.1, forward strand.
GAATAACATAAACCACAAAGCCACTAAGCCAAACCAATAAAAATTTACATCATCTGTTCTAAGTTCTCGGATTTTAGGCTTCATATAAATATACGGAAGTAGCACACTATTTTCCGATTTCAATTGGTGGATTAATCCACCTTCGTGCCAAATAGAAACATTTGTTCCAATTTTCAAATCACGAGCTAAGTTCTTGCATTTTCCTTCACCAATACCAATCGCAGAAAAAGTATCTTGGTATGAGCCAATATTAAGATCAAAGTATGTATATACCTTATCCGTTTCATCATCGATTACTTCTTCTTTATGACACTCGATGAAATCTATTTCTGTTGAATATTCATGTATGTTGGCTAAATCAGAAACAATATATTTGGGTAAAACAAGGGCGAGTACAACCACATTGATTAAGATAACCCCTAAAATAAACAACTTACGGTTTGTTCCTTTCCCTTCAGATGAAAATTCAATGATAAATTCATTTTCATCATCGTCATTTTCCTGTTCTTCAATTTCTTGTACTTTTCGTTCAAATTCACCGCTATCTTTTCTGCGTTGAATTTCATCACATAATTGTTTATATCGCTCAGGGTACTTATCCTTATCGATATTTTCATTAACATCAAATAATTCATCCAATGTGCAATTTGAATAGTTGGTTGACACGATACTTCCCTTTACCTCTAACGCCCCACTAAGGGGCAAATTACTGTTGGCTAAAATAAGCGACGCAGGAGCAAAAGCCAACTGTTATTTGTCCTGCTTGAGTGGCTTGTTATATGCTATTTACCACTGAATTTTGATTTTTGTCCCAGTATTTACTAAAGACATAAATTCATCCATCTCGGTATTAGTTAAAGCAATACAGCCATTAGTCCAATTAAAGTTTTGAGTAATACTTGAAAGCCACCCCAAACGATTACGTTGGCCGTGTACCATAATAAAACCACCAGCAGAAACACCTTTCTTTTTAGCGTTATCTAAATCTATTTGGTTAGGGTAACTAATATGCATCGCTCTATAAAAAGATGAATCTTCTTTTTTATAATCTAATGTATACGTACCTTCTGGCGTTTTCTCATCACCTTCTTGTTCTTTATGCCCTTTTGGATTATCACCAAAAGCAACATGATATTCTTTTATGACTTTACCATTATCTAGTAAGTACATTTTATTTTCTGACTTATCAACCTTAACAAGGTCTACTCCTGCCAAGCTAGAGAATGATAATAAAGTTAAAATTAACGCAAATAGTTTCATAGCATATAACGCCCTGTTAACAGGCAATAATATAGTTGGCTAGAATAAGCGACGAAGGAGCAAAAGCCAACTGTATTTTGTCCTTGTTTAACAGCTTGTTATGCAACAACTTAACCACCTTAAACTATTTAAGTATCGCACTTATAACCCTAAGAGGGATCATAAGTAAAAACCAAAGCCCTTGGGCAACGGGTGTTACTATATTATTTACAATCCAACTTCGTCTATCTAATACATGAATTATTTTTATTTCCGAAATAGAAACCGAAACTGATGGGATTACTGTATATCCACCTTTTTTATAAGGCTTTCCAGGACCTGAAATACCTGATGGCGTAATAAAACCAACTGTGAATTCCAACGATACACCGTCATTTTTTATGACTCTAATTAGATCGCCATTTTTTATGTGGGATTTAATATTTTCGTAAGAGATTGATTCCAAGATATCATCATTGCCGGAAGCCACGTTATTCCCAAATAGTAATATAAAGAATAAAGCAAAAACAATATATTTCACGAAACCTTCCTTGTTGCATAACGCCGCGATAAGCGGAAAATTACTGTTGGCTAAAATGTTTGAGGCACGAAAAACAGCCAACTGCAAATTTTCCGTTTAATTGCCTTGTTAGTTGATATGTTGTTAAAAGCACCAACTTTACAATACGTTACCATGTTTGTGGGTTATTCGGAAGAAGCAATAAACGCCCAGCACCACTACACACTAAAGCTTGAACTTTGAGCCACCCAACAAAACATTATTGAAGCGAACGCTACAGACCTAAAGTGCAAAATGAGGGTGAATTTCGCTGATTACCACCTAAAAGTAAATGGCGAAAACGGAGGCGTAACCCACCAAACTAATTTAGAAAACACCGCTTTTACAATAAAAAATGTACTTGAACTAGTGGTGCCGACTAACGCCTCACTAAGAGGCAAATAATAGTTGGCTAAAATAAGCGACGAAGGAGCAAAAGCCAACTGTTTTTTGTCCTTTTGAGTGCCTTGTTAGGGTTGCAACTACTCTACACCTTGGCTTTTGTTCTTAATTGGAAATTTCCCTTTTATTGCAAACCAAATACCAGGAAAGCCAAAGGCGAAAAAGAAAAGTATTGCGTTAAAAATAGAAGGCTCAGATCTTTTATTGGAGAGTAAATCACCATGCCCCAATTGGCCTATGAAATACCAAACAGATAAACCAAAAGCAATGAGGCCAATGACACGTCCTAAATAGTTACGAATTTTACCCGTCGTGATGCACATGACAAAGATGGTTAAACAAAATGCACCAAACATATAAATGCCAATTGGTTTGCTCATTTCAGGAGCAATGAGAATCATAACAACACCAAAAAGCCCTGTGATAGAACCAAGCAAGATTCTTGAGAAAGGACTTAGGCCTTTGTTGAGAACATGTTGACCAGATTTGTACATACGATCCTTGTAACCCTAACAGCTTATTGTCAGGCAAAACACCGTGTTTAAACAGCCTGTTTTGCCTTATTTTATGATTTTATTAATTTTACACTATATGTAATTAGTCTATTAATCAATAAATTAAAAAACATCTATAAAACAGAAAGGTTATATTTTGCCTTCTTTGATGAAATTGTGTACATACATGCCTATACTGTACGTATGTACAGCTTTAATTTAAAGAATTTAAAATAAGATCAGAATTCCTAATATATGTTCATGAACAGATGTGGATCAGACATTATGCTAAACGCACAATAGAGTCTTACCTCTATTGGATAAAAGCTTATATAGTTTTCAACAACAAAAAACATCCCAATAAATGTCATAACAAAGAAGTAGAAAAACTTTTGTCCTACCTCAGTAATAACCGAAACGTTGCCCCAAAAACACAAGCATTAGCATTGAATGCACTCTCATTTTTATATAAAGATATTTTAGAACAACCATTAACGCTTGAGCTAAATTTTAACCGTAGCAATATTCAAACTAAATTACCCACAGTGCTTACCACAACAGAAATTAAAGCGCTGCTGGCACTGGTTAATGCTAACCATTTATTACAGTGCCAATTAATGTACGGGAGTGGCTTACGATTAATGGAAGTTACAAGGTTAAGAATACATGATATTGATTTCAGTTATTTATCAATCAACATATGGAATGGTAAAGGAGGAAAACATTGCAGTGTTACTCTTGCAAAAGAATTAGTTCCTGCCTTGAAAGTACAAATTAACCATGCAATTACACGCTCTCAGCAAGATATAAAACATCCGGATTATGCAGGGGTGTGGCTTCCTTTTGCCCTCGCGAGAAAATACCCAAGTGTTCCAAACACACTCGGGTGGCATTATTTATTTCCTTCAGCTCGATTAAGCTTAGACCCCGAATCAAGCAATCTACGTCGGCATCACATCAATGAGACAGTATTGAGAAAATCAGTTAAGCAAGCCGCAAAAGAAGCCGATATCGAAAAAAAAGTCACATGCCATACTTTACGCCACTCCTTTGCTACCCATTTATTACAGCGAAGAACTGATATTAGAACTGTTCAAGATCAATTAGGTCATAGTGACTTACGAACAACACAAATTTTACCCATGTGCTTGAACATGGCGCAAATGGCGTTCGTAGTCCGTTATCAGATATACTTTAAATTGGCTAATTTGATTTAGCCAAAGAGAGAAGTTATTTTGTTTAGGGCATAAAAATCCGCACGTTAGCGGTGCGGATTTTAGTGAACGTATAATGAGTAACTTAGCCCTAACTCAACGCTAACTAAGCTTTAATTCAGGCTTAATTTAGGTATAGGTAGAACCAACATACTCGCTACAAATTAAGCTTTTTTAGCGTTGATGTAACTTTCAATTAAATCGGCTAAAACGTTAAGGGGGACAGGGCCATTTTTTAATACTACGTCATGAAATTCACGAATATCAAACTTATCACCTAATTGAACTTTAGCGTGTTCACGTAGTTCAATAATTTTGTTCATACCAATTTTATAAGCAGTCGCTTGTGATGGCATAACTACATGGCGTTCAACCATTTTTACTGCATCAGATACAGCATTTGGTGTGTTGCTAGTGTAGTACTCAATACCTTGCTTTAGGGTCCACTTTTGCGTGTGCATCCCCGTATCAACCACTAAACGACAAGCGCGCCACAATTCCATCGCTAGGCGACCAAAATCAGAATAAGGGTCTTGGTATAAACCAATTTCCTTTGGAATTTTCTCTGAATATAATCCCCAACCTTCAGTATGCGCGGTATAGCCACCAAATTTACGGAACATTGGAATGCCCGTTAATTCTTGCTTGATAGCTAATTGCATGTGATGTCCAGGAATACCTTCGTGGTACGCTAACGCCGCCATTTGATAAGTCGGCATAGCTTCCATGTCATATAAATTGGCGTAGTAAATGCCTGGGCGAGAGCCATCTGGAGCAGGGCGTTGATAAAAGGCTTTACCGGCAGACTCTTCTCTAAAGGCTTCAACCGCTTTCACTTTTAGTGCGGCTTTCGGCTTAGTTAAAAATAAAGTATCTAAACGGCCTTCCATGTCATCGATAAGCGCAACGGCTTCATCGATATAACGTTGTTTTCCTTCTGCAGTGGCAGGGTAGTAAAACTGTTTATCGTTACGCATAAACTCGAAGAATTCGTTCAAGTCACCGTCAAAGTTAACTTTTTTCATGATTACGCGCATTTCATCATGAATGCGGGCAACTTCACTTAAACCAATGTCATGAATTTGCTCTGAAGTTAAATCAGTTGTGGTGGTGCGTTTTAAAGCATTATTGTAAAAAGCTTCGCCGTCAGGAAATTTCCATGCGCCATCACGGTTATCAGCTTTTTGCTCAAGTGCTATTAAGTAGGTAACTAATTGTTCGTAGCCTGGTTTTAAGCTGTCAATTAGCGCCGTTTTTACATCCGCAATTAAGACGGTTTTTTCTTCATCGCTAATGCTTAATTTGTTCACTTTACGGGTGAAGTCAGCAAAAATGGTGCTGTTTTCTGCTTCATCAAACGGTGCGCCAACTAGAATGTTTTTTGAGTCTCTAATAACGTGAGGAAAAACGAATTTAGGCGCGATAATGCCTCTTTCTTCACGTAGTTTAAGTTGCTCAACAAGTTGTGTTAAAAGCTTTTTCGCGCCATGTACACGGGCAATGTAATCTTGAGCTTCTTTTACATTACTGATTGAATGTTGATTAATTAAAAATGCCGGTATTTGCGAATGCGTACCAAACATTTGATTTACTGGGTAGTTATGAAAACGCCATTTGTAATCGGCAATATGGTTTTCAAAGTTTTGCATGTACAAGCTATGACTGATTTTTGTTTGTGCATCAAGCGCCGTAACGTCAATGGCTTTGATAAGTGCTAAGTTTTCTTTAGCAATAGCGAGCTCTTTAGCAGAATTTTCTTCTGAAAAATCATTCCATTTGTCGTAATCTTTTTTAATGCCTAAGTAAGTTTGTCTCACGGGATTACGATCAACACCGGCCTTGAAAATAGTATCGAATATTTCATTCGCCTGCTCTGAGGCGGTTTTTGTTATTGTTACTGCATTTTCAGTAGCAGCAGGTTGTGTAGTATCTTGTTGGGCTATTTTGTCTTCTGAACAAGCGCTCAATAATGCTGTTGCTACTGCAACAACTAAGAGTGATTTCTTAAAGGTCATATGATTCTCATCTAACTTATATTATTTTAACTGGTTGTAGTGTGCCTTAAGGTGTATGACTAATCCAACCAAAGCGCGATAGAATGATATAAAATTGCGACCAACAGGTGACGTACGCCCTATAAAGCAAGTAAACTGAGTCATAACATACCTTCATAAGCGTAAATGGCCCCCCACAAATGAAATTTACTCTTGGCTTTCGAAAAGTTAAACACGAAGATCTCGACTTTTTGTTGGAATTACGCAGGAAAACCATGACCCAGCATTTACTTGCAGCAGGTATTCGTATGACTGATGAAGAGCACTTAGTTCGTATTAAAGAACATTTTTATGAAAGTCACATTGTTTTAGCTGATCGTAAACCCATTGGTTTAATTAAAATGGGTATTGTCGCCCTTAATGATACCCATAAAAGCCTACACATTAGGCAGTTACAAATTATGCCTAAATTCCAAGGCAAAGGGGTGGGCAGCAAAGTTATTATGGTAGTAAAAAAACGGGCTTTGCAGTTATGCTTACCGATCACCTTAAATGTTTTATTGAAAAATCCTGCTAGGGGCTTGTACCTGCGTCATGGTTTTCAAGTTGAGAAGAAAACTCGCTTGGAGTTTCAGCTACGTTGTCCGTTAACAGTGATTGCTGCTTAATTCTTTGGCTTGAGCTTTGTTTGAGCTTTGTAAAATTAGCTTTAATTTTTCCTGAATAGGCGTTAACTGCAGTTGAACTAAGGTGGGGTTTGGCAGGGAAAATAGTGTAATTAAGCTAGGTAAATCTTGTTGATTTACCTAGCTTATAAGCATAACGAGTCATTATGCTGAGTAAAAGAACTTAATCAATTTGGTATTAATAGATAAGTCCGTTACGTTTTACTTTATTCGGGTCAATACGTGAAGGGGTAATTGAGCCATCAACAAGGGGGGTTGTCGCGGTTGCTAGCATTTTAATTACTTTCAACATTGACGGTAAGTTTAAGCTATTAATATCATCGCTGACTTGATGATAGTGCTGATCTTTATCTAACTGCGTACTACTGAAACTATGAGCAGGTACTCCTAGTCTCGCTAACGTGGCATTGTCTGAACGATAAAATAAGTTTTGTTTAGGATAAGGGTCAGCATAAACTTTTAAGTTTAATGGTACTAAGGCGTGATTTAACTGCTCGCCTAAGGTGGAGCGGTCCATGCCAGTCATCCATACCGTACCTTCCCCAAAAACAGCAGGTTTACCAATCATTTCAATGTTTATCATGGCAGTAATCTGCTTTGGATCAACATGAGTAGAGAAATGACGTGAGCCAAAACCGCCAATTTCTTCAGCGCTGAACGCGGCAAACATTAACGTTCTCTCGTTGTTACCCATTTTTGCAAAGTGATTGGCTAAATTGATAATAGCTGAAACACCGGAAGCGTCATCATCCGCGCCATTAAATATTTGATTACCTTGCGCAGCTTCGCCGTCATCATTGCCTTTAACGCCTAAATGATCATAGTGGGCAGAGTAGAGTACAATTTCGTTAGCTTTGCTTTTACCCGGTAAGATGCCGACAACATTACTTAAGTGAGTATCAATTACCTTTGCGCTACCTTGTACGTTAAAGCTTGTCACTTCATTAATATCAGTTAATGCGACAACGATAACGCCACCTTGATTACTTACTTTTTCATTACCTGCTTGGTTAACTAGTTTCGTTAAGCCGCGGGCAAAGTAACTCTGATAACGTTTAAAGCTTTTTTCATGGGAGGGGTGCAGTAACACTAAATGTTGACCGCCCAGGTTATTTAACTTGCGCAGTGACTTACGTAAGTTATCATCTGCGCCCACTATCACGGTATTGATAGCTTGGTTGTTGTTTTGGGATTGGCTTTGAGAATGACTAGCCCAGTTGATAGCCGTTTTTGTTGTTGCCATTGCTAGTGCATCGCTAGTTATTGTTTGGCCATTAATCTCAACGCTAAGGGTATCAGGTGTGATTCGTTGCACCGAATATTGTTGCATAAAATCTGGCGCGCTTGGCGCGGGTACTAGTCCTACTTCGTTAAAGCGTCTGGCAATAAAATCGGCGGCCTGGCGTATTTCTACCGTGAAGTTATTTCTGCCTTTAAGCTCATCACTCGCTAAGTAAGTCACATCTTTTGTCACTTGCTCCAAGGTAATAGTGTTATGTATACTTGGCTTAACACTTTGCTTGGTCTCTTCACTGTCAAGCCCTAAGTCCATATTGCTACAGCCCGTTAACGACAAACTAGCGAGTGCCATGAGAGTTAGGGAAGTTGCTAAAACAACTGGCTTCAAGCGTTTACTTTTTCTTTCGTTCGTGCTTATTTTTATTGTTCTTTTTGTCATGAAAATCGACCTCATTACTGTATTTTTATCGTTTCGATTAATAAGGTTTCTTCACCGGAAGTTAACCATAATTGACCATCTTGAATACTACATTGAAATTCCATATTACGGCTAAGCAGTTTTACCAATGCTTCACAGGTACTCGGCTCAAATTGTTCTATGGTTAGGCGTGTTAATTTACTTAAATTTTGCTCAGCTTGTGACCACCAAGTATTTACACTACTGCCGTAGCAATAAAGTTTAACGGCTTTCGCGCGATTACAGGCTTTTTTCAGACGTTTTTCATCTAACTGACCTAGTTCAATCCACAGGCTTATTTCATCACTGTAATTGATTTGCCAAAGGGCGGCTTCGGTTTCATCACTAAGACCTTTACCAAACTGTAAGTCTTGATGAGCATTAAGGATATAGGCAATTAAGCGCACCATTAAACGTTGTGGTGTTTCAGAGGGGTGTTGGGCAATCGTTAATTGCAAGCTGTCGTAGTAATTGCGATCCATATCGGCAAGTTCGATATTGGCTTTGTATATAGTTGCTTTAAGGGCCATGTGTTATCTGAGATAAATAAGAATGGCGCTATCATAACAGTAAGGTGTTAACTTGCCAAAAATCACTGAGTTATATTAGCAAGTCACTGGGTTTTATTACCAAGTTCCGGTATTTTCCATACTTAGCCAAGGCTCTTGTGGTGTTAAAGCACCATTTTTTTGTAATAATTCTATTGAGACACCGTCAGGTGATTTCACAAAGGCCATGTAACCACAACGAGGCGGTCTGTTAATGGTGATACCCGCGTCTTGCAACTTTTGACAGGTTTGGTAAATATCATCAACTTCAAAGGCAAGGTGACCAAAATTACGACCCGCAGAATATTCTTCCACAGAGCCCCAGTTGTAGGTTAGCTCTATTTCAGGGCCACCAAGCTGTGTCGCTAAAAATATTAAGGTGAATTTTCCTTGCGGTACTTCTTTGCGTTTTGTCTCAATTAAACCCAGGTTCTTGATGTAAAAATCAAGTGACTGGTCTAAGTCACTGACTCGTACCATAGTATGTAAAAATTTCATAAAGCTCTCTTCTCAGGGTAACGTTGAACTAGGCTAAATTTAGGCGTTGTTAAGTTAAGTTAAGTTAAACCGGCTTTAGCTGGTTTTGTCTTTAAAATCACATAAATCTTCAATGATGCAAGCACCACACTTAGGTTTACGTGCAACACAAGTATATCGTCCATGGAGAATAAACCAGTGGTGTAAATTGAAAAAGAATTCGGTTTTTCTCGGGGTGTTTTTAATGATATTTTGTTCGGTTTGTTCAACGGTTTTACCTTTGGCATAACCGGTACGGTTTGCTAAACGTTGAATATGGGTATCCACGGCAAGAAAGTATTTACCTTCATTATCTTTCAATTGGCCAAACGCAGTATTTAAAACTACGTTGGCAGTTTTGCGGCCAACGCCTGGTAATGCTTCGAGTGCAGCTCTGCTTTCGGGCACTTCACCGCCATGAAGATCTACTAGCATTTGACAGGTTTTAATGGTGTTAGCGGCTTTAGTATTAAACAGGCCGATGGTCTTTATGTAACTTTTTAAGCCATCAAGGCCAAGGTCAAGGATGGCTTGGGGAGTATTGGCAACAGGGTAGAGTTTATCCGTTGCCTTGTTAACGCCTACATCGGTCGATTGCGCCGAAAGTAATACCGCAATAAGTAATTCAAAGGGTGTAGAAAAGTTTAACTCTGTGGTTGGCTCAGGATTCTCATCGCGTAGCCTAGTTAACATTTCTAAACGTGATGCTTTATTCATGATATAGCTCTTCTCTTTCTTTTGCGTGGAGGCTATCGCACCTACGTCGTTAAGCCTTTAGGTGTTAATGCTAAGCAGGTTAGGCCAAAATGTTTACCCTAACATACCCTAACACCCGTTTTTAAGAGTCGAAATTAACCCGCACTCGTTCAATCACTAAGTCTTTATCGACAACTTTTTTAGCTTTTATATGGCTATCAATGGCATTTTTAAGGGCGATTAAAAAACCCATAGCGATGAAAGCACCAGGGGGCAGAATAGCTAACAAGAATTGGCTATCTAATTGCATCACTTCAATACGAAGTACGCTTGCCCAATCACCCAGTAATAAGTTAGCGCCATCAAAGAGTGTTCCTTGTCCAAGAACCTCCCTTACTACTCCTAATATTATTAAGATCATAGCAAAACCTAGTCCCATCATCAGACCATCAAAAGCGGCTTGTTTAACGGGGTTTTTAGAGGCATAGGCTTCAGCTCGACCAATAATGGCGCAGTTAGTAACAATCAAAGGGAGGAATATGCCTAACGATTGATAAATACCGAAGGTATAAGCGTTCATAAGCAATTGTACGCAGGTGACAAAAGCGGCGATTATCAGGACAAAAATGGGTATACGAATTTCTTTGGGCACCCAATGACGGATTGCTGAAACGGTAACATTAGAACAAATAAGTACCAGTAATGTCGCTAAGCCAAGGCCTAAGGCATTCGTTACCGTGGACGTTACCGCAAGTAATGGGCATAACCCCAACAGCTGTACTAAGCCCGGGTTGTTTTTCCATAAACCTTGAATGGCTAGTTCTTTATACTCAGCTTTAAGCGCTACTTTTTGTTCGGCCTTAAGTTCAGCTTCAACCGCAGCAGCTTCGGCGATCTCTTGTTCTGCCGCGCTAATAGCCATGTCAGCCTCGTTACTATTTTGTGGTGTTATGTTATTACTCATTAGCCGCCTCACTCTTTTGTGGTGCTAAAACAGGTGCCGTTGAAGTAGCAGTAAGTAAAACGTCTCCACAGGCATTAGGTTTTTTTAATAAACGGGTTTTGTTTTTAGTAAAGTAACTTAGCGTGTCTTTAACGCCGTTTACTACCGCTCGCGGAGTAATCGTCGCGCCCGTAAATTGGTCAAACATGCCATTATCTTTAGTGACAGCCCAGCGACTATCGTCTACTGACAGGAGTTTTTTACCGGCAAAGCTAGTCACCCAGTCACTTTTTCTCAGTTCTATTTTATCACCAAGCCCAGGGGTTTCTTGATGTTTCAGCACACGGACACCACTGACACTGCCATCATTATTGATCGCCATAATAAAGTCGATATTACCGTTATAACCCCGAGGGGCTGTACTGGTCAGAGCAACAGCGATAACTTGACCTGATTTTCTAGCGATATAGGCCGTGTGGACTTTATCAGTGCCCAGTTCAGGAGCACTAATCATAATACAGTCATTGGCAATGTCATTGTCATAACGACTTGGCTCAATAATACTATGTAAGGTTTTTAATAAATGTTGTTGCTCTTGTTGCTTGATGCGATCTTTAGTCAGTTCATTGACTAAACCGACTGCGAAAGTACAGGCTATAGCAAAGAGTGCCAGTATTTTTGTATTTTTAGAAATGGCAATCGTTAGCGATGATTTTTCTGCGATATCGTTATCAGACTGAGTTTTGCTTTCGCTGGTGGAATGGTCATTTTTAGACATCACTTATCTCCCTTTACGTGACCATAGGTACGAGGGCGAGTATATTGGTCGATTAACGGCGCAGACATGTTACAAAGTAAAATAGCAAAAGCAACGCCATCAGGATAACCACCGGCAGTGCGAATTAGATAGACTAATAGCCCAGCAAGTAAACCAACGATGATACGACCTTTAGTGCTGGTCGCACCGGTAACCGGGTCTGTTAATATGAAAAATGCGCCTAGCATGGTTGCACCAGAAAACCAGTGGAACATAGTTGAAGCACTACTATCTGGACTTATGCTATAACCGATAAATGAGCAGATAAATAAACTGATTAAAAAGCTGACGGGTGTTTGCCAAGCGATGGCTTTTTTAAAGATTAGAAAAAGTCCACCCACTAAAAATCCGGCATTGATCCATTCCCAACCGAGGGCAAAGTTGTCACCGAAAATAGGATTTTCAATACTCTCTAGTACGGTTAAACCTAAACCGGTATTTGTCTTTAGCATGTCCAATGGTGTTGCCATCGTGATGCCATCGATACTGGTTCTTATTTGTTCAACCGAATAACCTTCAACGGTAAAGCCCGTTAATATAGTGGTTAAGGTATTGGTAAAAGTAAGGTCAACGGCAATAAGTGACAGTGGTGGCTGCCATAGGGTCATTTGCAAAGGAAATGATACTAATAGCATTACATATCCGGCCATGGCAGGGTTAAACGGGTTATGACCTAGACCACCGTATAATTGTTTAACGATAACAATGGCAAACATTGTACCTATTACCGATATCCACCAAGGCGCTAAGGCGGGTAAGCAGATACCAATTAATAACGCGGTCAATAGGGCGCTGCCATCGAATAATTCATGTGAAATAGGTTTTTTACGCAAAGACAAGACAGTGAATTCACAAGCGAGTGCGGTTGCCATGGCAAGGGCAATATGAATTAAATTTCCCCATCCAAAAAAATACCATTGCGCCAAAACACCGGGCAGGGCCGCGTAAATCACTAAACGCATTAAGTTAGGTGTTTTTGTTTGATTATGGTTGTGAGGTGAACTTGCTATCCAAAATGCCATTATTTAAGTCGACTCGTCGGGTTATTGCGTTGAGAATTTTTATTCGAGTATTGTCTTTCGTTGATCATAGGTTACACGCTGTCTTGGTCATTATGGCTAACGTTGCTGTCAATCTTGCTAGATTCTTTGTTTTTCTTTTTTGCTTTTGCCTTCGCAATTACTGCAGCAATTTGCGCTTTTTTATCTGCAGTAGGAGCAGGGGTTCTTTCATTTTTACTATCAACAATATTATCTTGTACCACTTGAGCAGGCACTTTATCACCTACAGCACTTGTTTTTTCAAGCTCTGCAGTTTCAGCGCTGACTTGTGCCGCTTTTTTCGCTAAGGCCTTACTTTTTGCTTTAGCAATGGCAGCGGCTATTTTAGCCTTTTTATCATCAGCGTTAGTCGGTTTTTCAACAGAAGTTTGTACAGACTCTGTTTTTTCTGCAGCGGAGGCTCTGGGTGGGGCTACTGAAGCTGAGGGTTTACTTGCCGCGTTAAGATTTTTGGCTTTTGCCTTGGCAATAGCGGCAGCAATTTTAGCTTTTTTATCATCAGCGTTAATCTGTTTTTCAGCCTTAGCCGGTTTTTTTTCAGGTTCTCCAGCAAGCGTTTCCTTCGCTAATACATCACTTTGAGGTGTCAAAAGGGCGGCTTCTTGCTTAAGCTTTTTCTTCGCTTTGGCTCTGGCGATAGCCGCAGCTACTGGAGACAACTGCTCGTCAACGGGCGCATCTATAGGTTCATCAACCGAACTTATGCTGCCAGTGGCGTTGTTTTTACTGTCGACACCACCTGCTTGGCTAGCTGCCTTTCTCGCTTTGACTCGAGCAAGCGCTGCAGCTACCGCAGATTTAGCGCCAGTAGCTTCGGGCGTTGCTTTATTCATTGCCGCTTTTCGCGCCGCAGCCGCTTTTTTTTGTTTTGCTTGACGGGCAATTTTTTCTTTTTCTAAGCGTAATTTACGGGCTTCAAATCGTATTTTAGCTTTTTCTGCTTTTAAATCTAATTGTTGCAGCTGGCGTATTTCCGCTTTAGCAACACGATAGTAATGCACCAGAGGAATTTGGCTAGGGCAAACATAAGCACAGGCACCGCAATCAATACAATCACTTAAGTTAAGCTTCTCTAACTGTGGATAATCTTTGGCTTTGGCACTCCACTGCAGCTCTTGTGGTAACAACTGACTAGGGCAAACATCACTACATTGGCCGCAACGGATACATTCTACTTCGTTACTTTCTTTTTCGAACGCACTGGGCATTTCTTTTCTGCTAGGCACTAGAATGCAATTACTGGTTTTGACGATGGGTACTAGCTCGCTAGCGACACTAAAGCCCATCATAGGTCCACCCATGATCACCGGTTGTTTCTCATTTTCAACGGCTTGTACGCCACATTGCTCAAGCAGGAAGTTAACAGGAGTGCCCAATAAGGCCCAAACATTTTGTGGTTTGCTTAACGCTTGGCCTGTAACGGTAACCACACGACGGATAAGCGGGGTATCATGTCTTACCGCTTCATTAATGGCAAAACACGTGGCAACGTTTTGCATTATGATGCCAGCATCAATAGGTAATTGACCTGAGGTGACCTCTTGACCGGTTAATATTTGAATTAATTGCTTTTCACCGCCTGCCGGGTATTTAGTTGGTACCACGCAAACTTTCATCTTTTCAATGTCTTGTGTTGCTTGTTGCAACGCTTTAATCGCTTTTGGTTTGTTGTCTTCAATCGCAATGAGAATAAAGGCAGGGCTTAATAATTTATCGAGAATTTTTATGCCATCGACTATTGCGTTGCTTTGCTCCATCATTATCAAATCATCGGCAGTGATATAAGGTTCACATTCTGCGCCGTTAATAATGAGGATATTAATATCAGATTTACTATTTGCTTTGATGTGGGTTGGGAAACCAGCACCACCCATACCCGCGATACCGGCATCCGCAATTTTTTCAATAATATCGTTATTTGATAACGTTTCAAGATCGGTACACACCACGCGATCGCGCCAGGTATCTTCACCATCGACATCTAGAAAAATACATAACTGACTAAGACCCGAAGGGTGGGCAATAACCGACATTTTAATCGCACTAATTATGCCACTAGTAGGCGCATGAATAGGCACTGTCATCGGGTTAGTGCTTAATGTTAAGGCTTGGCCTTTTAACACTTGATCGCCAATCTTTACCAGTAAATCACCTTCACGGCCGATATGCTGTTGCAGCGGTATAATTAACTGTTTTGGTAAGGCAAGTTGTTTGATAGGTTTACTTGCGGTGATTACTTTTTGCTCAGGAGGATGAATACCGCCATGAAAATCCCAAAAATGACCACGAGTGATGCGCTCTATAACTGATTCCACCATACTCTCCTAATCCAGTTGCTTTACTGGAATACTGGTTAAATCCCATTGCCAATTGTGAATAGTATCTGGCAATTCACGCATTTCAATACAATCTACTGGGCACGGAGCAACACATAAATCACAACCTGTGCACTCATCTATGATAATGGTATGCATTTGTTTAGCCGCACCTATAATGGCATCAACAGGACAAGCCTGAATGCATTTAGTACAACCGATACAATCTTCTTCAATAACAAAAGCCACTTTAGGGCGATTACTTTTTGGCGCATCACCTTGAACATGGCTTTCATCAATAGGTAGTACCTCAACCCCCATTAAATCGGCTATTTTCTTGATGGTATCTTCACCGCCGGGCGCACATTTATTAATGGCTTCACCGTCAGCTACTGCTTGAGCATAGGGTTTACAGCCAGGGTAACCACATTGACCACATTGGGTTTGCGGGAGTATGGCATCAAGTTGTTCGACAATAGGATCAGCATCGACCTTAAAACGTACCGAAGCAAAGCCCAGTAAAGCACCAAATACAGCAGCAAGACTACCTAAAACGAGGATGGCAAGTAGGATGTTCATCTTAGATCTTCACCAAACCGGTAAAACCTAAAAAAGCTAAGGACATTAAGCCCGCGGTAATCATCGCAATCGCAGTGCCTTTAAATGGGCCAGGAACATCGGCATTAGCTAATTTTTCGCGCATGGCTGAAAACATCACTAATACTAAAGAAAAGCCTAGTGCAGCACCAAAACCATAAATAATAGATTCGAAAAAACCATGGCTCAATCTTAAATTTAACAAGGCGACACCTAATACGGCACAGTTTGTGGTTATCAGTGGTAAGAAAATACCCAATAATCGGTACAAGCTGGCACTTGTTTTGTGCACAACCATTTCAGTAAATTGCACAACGACGGCAATCACTAAAATAAAACTCATGGTGGTCAGGTATTCAAGGTCAAGAGGAACCAGCAGATAGGTGGTTACTAAATAGCTCAGCAATGACGCTAAAGTCATAACGAAAATAGTGGCGAAGGACATGCCTATAGCTGTTTCAGTCCGCGAAGAGACACCCATAAAAGGGCATAGGCCAAGAAATTGCACTAAAACAAAATTATTTACGAGTACAGTGCCAACGAGTAGTAACAGATAATCAGTCATTTACTTTAAAGGTCATTAAGTTATGAATTGGAATATTGGCGTCATTATCCTTGTTTTTATAAAATATAACAACACACCAGCTGTAAGGGTATTAGTTAATTTTCTTTGTCTTAACATAATAAAGAGCGATTCTACAAAAAAGCCGAATGTGAGTGAATCATTCGGCTTTACATATTATTGCGCTTTTATTGTCTTATAATTTTGCGGGTTTACCAACATAATAGCCCTGACAACCATCGATAAATAGTTTTTCTAAGGTGTGTTTTTCTTCTTGGCTTTCAACACTTTCAGCGAGGACATTAATGCCGAGTCTATGAGCCAAATCAACCATCAAACGCAAGAAATATTGATTGTTTTTATCATCATCAATATCGCGGGTATAAGAGCTATCCATTTTAATATAGTCAGGTGTTAAGTCTCTAAAAAACTTAAACGAGGTTAATCCAACCCCAAATCGTTCCACCGTAACGCGTGAACCAACACGGTGTAACATATCAACTAAGCGTTTCGCTGTTTTTATATTTTTTTGTAAACCCAGCTCTGCTACCTCAAAGACTAAACGAGGAGCTGCCGCCGGCTCGCGCAGTAATTTACGCTCTAACCAAATCATAAAGTGTTCATCATTAACACTGCGTGCGCTAATGTTGATGCCATAACTACTATCGAGCATGTTTTTACTGGTGATTTCTTTAATGACAGTGTCAATGATTAAGCGATCTACTTCGATTATTTTGTCTAGTTTTTCAGCCATAGCGATAAAAGTCGCCGTGGGTAACATGTCACCATTAGCATTTAGAAAACGCGCTAATATCTCACCATAAACACGGCTATTACGACCGCTAGGTTGGATAGGTTGCAATAATAAGCTAATACGACCGCCATCTAACACGCTATCAATTTCTTGTCGCCAATTTTGGCTACCATAATTGGCACTATTATCGGTTAATATATTGACGTCAGTTTGCGAGTACCATGAGTTCGTTTTTTGTGTTTGAGCAACACTGACCCCTGTATCTGCTAACGCGAGGAGTTCCCCGAGTGGCTTAGATTTATCAAAGTAAACTAAACCGGTGAAAGCGACAGAATCTAATTCATTGATTTGCTGGTAGTCATTAAATTTAAGCATCAATTCACTGGCATAATCTTCAGCAACTTTTAATTGTTCGTTAGGTAAAATAGTAGCGAAGTCAGAACTGTTTAAGCGGAACATTTTACCTGTGGGTCTGGTTAATAAGGCCTCTTTGATAATGTCAGCAACTTTTACAATGTAGTTATCACCGGAATTATAGCCATGAATTTGGTTAATTGTTTGTAATTCGGAACAGCGAGTAATGAGCAGGACACCAAATTTTATTGGACTTTCTTGGGCAATTTGATTTTCATAATATTGTACAAAACGATTACGGTTTTCAATTCCCGTTAAGCTATCTATATGAGCTTGCCTTTGTAAATTTGTGGTGTTTTTAAATTGTTCAGTCATCATCAGCTTGATTTCAGCAATACCTTCCTGCAAAGCAGGGATTTCTAATAATCGCTCGCTATCGCTTTCTTTGGTAATAAAGTTTGGATCATTAATTTGCGCTAATTCATTACTGATTTGCTTGCTGATTATTCTAAAGATAACTGATTGTAATTTGTAATTAAGCCTCGCCGAAATAAAAATAAAGATAATAGACAAGGCAAGAATAGCGATAAATAATTGGCTTAGTAAATTAAATATATCGCTGAAATTTAGCTGGTATTGAACTTGTAGGTTAAGTGCTCCCGTTGAAACGGTTTTCCGTTTTGCTAAGCTAAAACCGAGCGATTGAGTTTGTTCTTCTTGATGACTATATAATATCTCTGAATTTTTTTTAATGATTAAAACGCGGTAAACCGTACTCGCATTTAAGGCGGCAGCAAGCTTATTGACAGTATCCTGAAGTGACGCATCGCTGCCTATAATTTGTTGGCTAACGGCTTGAATGGTTTTTGTGTGATGTTGCGTTTGCTGGTTAATATAACCGGTTAGTAATGAATAGCTGATTGCCGCTAAGGCAATAATAAATACTAAAGCAAACAAAATATTTTTGATTAATAACTTAGAAAACTTATACATGATGAAATTAAATGCTCCGTTTAAATCCGATCAAGATGCAAAGGCATGCTAATTAGAATCATGCGAATCTTTTGCATGAAATGTTAGCTACAGTATAGGGTCAATAGTAAGATATTGTAAAATATATATTAATTTTAGCAAATTCACCCCGGTTTTAGTTTGAACTACCAGAACTACTAATATAACCAAGATGCTACTTTTATTGGCTATATTAGTTAATGTCACTTGCGCTTGTTAGCGTGTCATTATATAATTTGGCTAATAGAACTTAGTAAGATGTCACTGGATAATCGCACAGTCACTGTGTTGTTTATATTCTTACTAGTATTATTGATGGTTTATCCATTGATAACCAGATAAGGCAATGTTTATTGTTTTATCTTGGGGGAAACGGTGAAATAAGCCCCTAATTTGGGGTTTTTTTGTTTTTTAGCTGGTGGCATTTTCGTATTAAAAATGGAAACAGCAAACTTTCGTTGGGCTATAAGCCCTTTTTTTATATCTGAATTTTTACTGTACTGCCGTTTGAAAATATCAAGCAGTAACGTAATAGGAGAAAACGCTTGGCTAAATTTGAGCATAAACTAACTGAATTATTAAAACCTGCGGTTGACGAAACCGGCAAAACATTATGGGGCGTTGAATTTATCAGTGCGGGTAATAACTCTATTTTACGTTTATATATTGATCACGAAAATGGCATCAATGTTGATGATTGTGCGGAAGTAAGTCGTCAGGTCGGTGCAATATTAGATGTAGAAGATCCAATAAGTAGTGAATATAGTTTAGAAGTCTCATCGCCAGGTGTTGATCGTCCATTATTTGAATTAGCACATTTTCAAGAAGTTATCGGCGAAACGGTTAATGTAAGATTGTCGATGCCATTGAATGGTCGTCGCAAGTTTAAAGGCCCACTAGTTGCCATAGAAAACGATAGCTTAATAGTCGAAGTTGATAGCATTGATTACGAGTTAGCTATCAGCAATGTAGATAAAGCGAATCTTGTCGCAAAGTTTTAAGCGTTAAATAAATTAACATAAATTAAAGGCTAAGTAGCATGAGTAAGGAAATATTACTGGTTGTTGATGCGGTTTCTAATGAAAAAGCATTACCACGAGAAAGCATTTTTAAAGCGATGGAAACTGCTTTAGAAACAGCTACCAAGAAAAAATATGAAGGCGACATTGAAGTCCGTGTTGCTATTGACCGTATTACGGGTGAATTTGATACTTTTCGTCGTTGGTTAATTGTTGGCGATGAAAGCGAATGCATGGAAAACCCGTTTGCAGAAATTACCTTGTCTGCAGCACAATATGATGAGCCAGAATTAAATCTGGGTGATTATGTTGAAGATCAAATAGACTCAGTGAAATTTGACCGTGTAACCACACAAACAGCCAAGCAAGTTATCGTACAAAAAATTCGCGAAGCAGAACGTGCACTAATTGTCGAAGCTTACCAAGACCAATTGGGTGAAATCGTTACCGGTGTTGTTAAAAAAGCCAGTCGCGATAGTGTGATTATTGACTTAGGCAACAATGCCGAAGCAATTATATATCGTGATGATATGTTACCACGCGAAACATTTCGTCCAGGTGATCGTGTTCGTGGTTTGTTATATGAAATTAAGCCAGAAGCACGCGGTGCACAATTATTTGTCAGCCGTACAAAACCTGAAATGTTAATTGAACTTTTCCGCGTTGAAGTACCTGAAATTGGCGAAGAAATGTTAGAGATTAAAGGGGCCGCTCGCGATCCTGGTTCTCGTGCTAAAATTGCTGTTAAAAGTAATGACAAACGTATTGACCCTGTTGGTGCTTGTGTTGGTATGCGTGGTTCACGTGTCCAAGCCGTATCTGGTGAGTTAGGTGGCGAACGTGTTGATATCGTATTATACGATGACAACGCCGCTCAATACGTAATCAACGCCATGGCTCCTGCTGAAGTAGCATCAATTATTGTTGATGAAGACAAAGGCACTATGGATATTGCTGTAGAAGAAGGCAATTTAGCGATGGCTATTGGTCGTAGTGGTCAAAATATTCGTTTAGCGAGTCAGTTAACTGGCTGGGAATTAAACGTAATGACTGTTGCTGACATGAAAGAAAAACATCAAGCAGAGAATGATAAAGTACTAAACTTATTTATTGATAAGTTAGACCTTGATGAAGACTTTGCTACTTTACTCGTCGAAGAAGGCTTCACTTCATTAGAAGAGATTGCTTACGTACCGGCTGCTGAGATGCTTGAAATTGAGGGTATGAATGAAGACATCGTTGAGCAGCTTCGTGAACGAGCTAAAGAAGCGTTAACTACGCAAGCCCTTGCGAGTGAAGAAACTTTAGAAAATGCAGAGCCTGCACAAGACTTACTTGACCTTGAAGGTTTAGAACGTCATTTAGCATTTGTTTTAGCAAGCCGAGGTGTTCGTACCCTTGAAGACTTAGCTGAACAAGGTATCGATGAAATCAGCGATATTGAAGAATTAACTGAAACCAAAGCGGGTGAGCTAATCATGGCTGCGCGTAATATTTGTTGGTTTAACGAAGAATAATAACACCGGAGAATATAATAGATGGCAGATATAACTGTAGCAGAACTTGCCAAAGAAATCGGAACACCGGTGGATCGTCTAGTAAGTCAGTTAGCTGACTCAGGCGTGAAAAAATCGGCGACCGATGCTATTTCGCAAGATGAAAAAGAAGCCTTGTTAGGTCACCTTAAAAAACAACATGGCGATGATTCGGCTTCAAAACCGAGCAAACTTACTTTAAACCGAAAAACCAAGTCTACTTTGACTATGGGACATGGCAGTAAAGCCAAATCAGTTAATGTTGAAGTTCGTAAAAAACGCACTTACGTAAAACGTAGTGAATTAGAAGATGAGAAATTAGCAGAAGAAACTGCAAAAGTAGAAGCTGAAGCAGCTGTTTTAGCAGAAGCAGACGCTAAGAATAAAGCCGAAGCAGCAGCGAAAGAAGCTGAAAATGTAAAAGCGGTAGCAGCAGTTAAAGCTGAAGCTGAAGTTGAGCGTAAAGCATCAGCGAAAGTAGATGCAGCAGAAAAAGCTAAGCATGCAGCGGTAGAAAAAGCAAAAAATATTGAAAAAGCGCCGGTAAAAATTGCAGAAACTGAAGAAGCTAAAAAACTTCGTTTAGTACAAGAAAAAGAAGTGGCTGCTAAAATTGCAACTGAAGCGAAAGAAGCGAGTGAAGCTGCTAAAAAATTAGCAGAAGAAAATGAAGGTCGCTGGAAAGAACAAGAAGTTGAACGTAAAGCGAAAGAAAAGGAAATCGTTCATGTAACCTCTTCTAAGTACGCACAAGAAGCTGAAGATAAAGTTGATGCTGCCGATGAAACTGCCGGTCGTCGTCGTAAGAAGAAAAAACCAGCTGATCGTAATGCTCGTGGTCGCAATGCCCGTGGCGGACGTAAGCAAAGTTTATCATCGCCAGAAAGTTTAAAACATGGTTTCACTAAGCCAGTTGAAACTAAACTACAAGACATTCGCATTGGTGAAACGATTTCTGTTGCTGAACTTGCTAACAAAATGTCGAAAAAAGGTGCTGAAGTTGTTAAAGCCATGTTTAAAATGGGCGCTATGGCAACCATTAACCAAGTTATTGACCAAGAAACAGCGGCACTTGTCTCTGAAGAAATGGGTTTTAACGTGGTACTTGTTAAAGAAAATGCTTTAGAAGAAGCGGTATTGGCCGATCGTGATAATAACGGTGAAGCGGTAACTCGCGCGCCAGTAGTAACTATCATGGGTCACGTAGATCACGGTAAAACATCACTGCTTGATTACATTCGTGAAGCGAAAGTTGCTGACAGTGAAGCCGGCGGCATTACGCAGCATATTGGTGCTTATCATGTAGAAACTGGTAAGGGTATGATCACTTTCTTAGATACCCCAGGCCATGCAGCTTTTACTGCAATGCGTTCTCGTGGTGCTAAGGCGACTGATATTGTTATTATTGTAGTTGCTGCAGATGATGGTGTTATGCCACAAACCATTGAAGCAATTCAACATGCTAAAGCCTCTGATGCACCTATTATTATCGCTGTTAACAAAATGGATAAAGAGTCAGCCGATCCAGACCGCGTGAAGAGTGAGCTATCACAACACGATGTGCTTTCAGAAGAGTGGGGCGGAGACGTTCAATTCTGTCATGTATCAGCCAAAACGGGTTTAGGTATTGACGACTTACTTGATGCAATTTTATTGCAATCAGAAGTATTAGAGCTTACTGCTGTTGTTGATACTATGGCAAGTGGTGTGGTGATTGAATCTAAATTAGATAAAGGTCGCGGCCCGGTAGCAACGGTCCTTATTCAAGAAGGAACTATAAAGCAAGGCGATATCGTACTTTGTGGTTTAGAATATGGTCGTGTTCGTGCTATGCGCGATGAAAACGGCAAAACAATTCAATCAGCTGGCCCATCTATTCCAGTGGAAATTATCGGCCTTAGTGGTGTTCCAATTTCAGGTGATGAAGCGACTGTTGTTAAAGATGAGAAAAAAGCGCGTGAAGTTGCTTTGTTCCGTCAAGGTAAATTCCGTGATGTGAAACTTGCTCGTCAACAGAAAGCTAAACTTGAAAATATGTTTGCTAGCATGGCATCGGGTGAAATTTCAGAAGTGAATGTGGTATTGAAGTCTGATGTTCAAGGTTCACTTGAAGCGATTACTGATTCATTACTTAAACTTTCTACCGATGAAGTGAAAGTTAAAATTATTGGCTCAGGTGTTGGTGCTATTACTGAAACTGATGCAACCCTTGCTGCGGCATCGAACGCCATAGTGATTGGTTTTAACGTACGTGCCGATGTTTCTGCCCGTAAAGTTATTGAGTTAGAAAATATAGATTTACGTTATTACAGTGTTATCTACGCATTAATTGATGAAGTTAAACAAGCCATGAGTGGTATGTTAGCGCCAGAATTCAAGCAAGTTATTATTGGTCTTGCTCAAGTTCGTGACGTATTCAAATCACCTAAAATTGGCTCTATCGCCGGTTGTATGGTAACTGAAGGTATTATCAAACGTTCAGCGCCGATTCGTGTATTACGTGAAAACGTAGTTATTTACGAAGGTGAACTTGAATCTTTACGCCGCTTTAAAGACGACGTACAAGAAGTTCGTAACGGTACTGAGTGTGGTATCGGTGTTAAGAACTACAATGATGTACGTGTTGGCGACCAAATCGAAGTTTTCGAAACGATTGAAATTGAACGAACGCTGTAACTTTAAATTATTGCTAATTACACCGATAACATCATCGGAAGTACTTATTGACATGCGTCAATTCAGTGCATCCTTTTTGCTCTCCACGTAATTAGCTTCAATCTAAAGCAACAGATAGTTAAATATTAAAAGGGGCTTATGCCCCTTTTGTGTTAATTACTTATAACTAACTAACTAACTAACTAACTAACTAACTAATTAATAAACAAAGCAGACTGTGATTTATTAGTCACAGCTTCATAGGAGTATACGATGGCTAGAGAATATGCCCGTACTGACCGAGTCGGTCAGCAAATCCAAAAAGAAATCGCCGTTATTTTAATGCGCGAAATTAAAGATCCACGTTTAAGTATGACCACAGTTTCTGCGGTCGAATTAACACGCGACTTAGCTTACGCTAAGATTTTTGTGACGTTTTTTAACGATAATCCTGATGAAATCAAAGCATCGCTTGACGTTCTAGCGGAAGCAGAAGGTTATATCCGTTCATTATTAGGCAAACGTTTACGCGCACGTATAATGCCACATTTACGTTTTGTCTATGATAGCTCAATGAGTGAAGGTGTTCGTATGAGCGCCTTGGTTGACAAAGCAGTTGCCAGTGATAAAAAGACGGGTAACTCATCAGTAGATGATGAACAAGATAATGATAGTGAGCAAGGCGAATAAGTCATGGCAAAACGTAGAAAAGGCCGCCCAATTAATGGGGTTTTGTTATTAGACAAACCTCATGGCTTGTCATCAAACCATGCCTTGCAAACGGTTAAGCGTATCTATTTCGCTCAAAAAGCAGGGCATACCGGTGCACTAGACCCTTTGGCTACAGGTATGTTGCCAATTTGTTTAGGTGAGGGCACTAAGTTTTCACAATATTTGCTTGATACCGATAAAACCTATCAAGTCACCGCCAAGCTAGGTATTCGTACTACAACCAGTGATGCCGGTGGTGAAGTTGTTAGTGAAAAAGCGGTTGATGTTTCAAGCGAACAGTTAGCGGTAGCTTTAGACAGTTTTCGCGGTACCACCAAACAAGTGCCGTCTATGTATTCTGCGCTAAAACACAAAGGTCAGCCTTTGTATAAGTATGCCAGAGAAGGTATAGAAATACCTCGGGAAGCACGTGATATTACCGTTTTTAATCTTGAATTATTACGCTTTGAAGATGATGAAGTTGAATTAAGCATCCATGTATCTAAAGGGACCTATATACGCACTATTGTCGACGATTTAGGTGAACTATTAGGTTGTGGTGCTCATGTAGCCGATCTCAGGCGTTCTGCTGTGGGGAATTATCCAATAGAGAAAATGGTAACATTACCCCAGTTAGAAGCATTACTTGAACAAGCTAACGAACAAGAAATATCACCATCAGAATTGCTTGACCCATTATTGTTACCAATGAATAGCGCAGTAGATGGCATGCATTGTGTTTATGTTGATGATATGTCAGCAAACTTCTTACGCCATGGTAACCCCGTACAAGCTTTTAATGCGCCAAGTGAAGGCAGTGTTCAGGTTTATATAGGTGAAGATGAAAACGATGTTAATGCTGAATTTATCGGTGTTGGTTTTATCGATGATGATGGTTTACTCGCACCTAAACGTATCGTTGTTGTTGAACAGTACTAAAAATATCAAGTACATTAATTAATTGACCACTTAGCGAGAATTAAAAAGGCTTAGAGGCAAGGCATTGATTGAAGAGAATGGTTATTCCCTTCTCGAAATGAATAACGACGGATGTAAGCCTTTTAAACTCGCCCTTTGGGAGTCTATTAGCAAACTAATAACTGCTCAAAATTAAAGAAATATAGAGTAACTATGTTTAAGTAATTTTGTTTGTTCTAAGCTCGCTAATATAACTCTAAGTTGGATCATTTATTAGTGTAATTGATATAGGCTAATTTGCTAAAAGAAGCTAAGTGAATTATTACCTGCTACAAGGCACTATTCACTTGCTTTTTAGTTATTGGCTGCTAAAATACGCGCTCTTTCGTCATCAATGCTGAATTAGTGTTTGGCTTGATGCGTATTCCTAACATTCTTAACTCAATAAAATGAGGGCGGGATTTAACACACTAAGGATTTATAATGTCTTTAAATGCTACAGAAAAAGCTGCAATCGTTGCAGAATATGCTCAATCAGAAGGTGATACTGGTTCTCCAGAAGTTCAAGTTGCTTTGTTAACTGCACAAATCAACCACTTACAAGGTCACTTTAAAGCACACATCCATGATCATCATTCACGTCGTGGTTTATTACGCATGGTTGCACAACGTCGTAAATTACTTGATTACCTTAAGCGTAAGAACGTTGAACGTTATACAACAGCAATCGCTAAATTAGGTCTACGTCGTTAATAGCAATTTGCTAACGAACGTAACTTATAAGATTTAAAAAAAGGAGCCAATGGCTCCTTTTTTGTGTTCTGTCGTTAACCATTTTATTAAATATTTAGATCTTAGCTCACAAATAGAGTGCTCAGTTGACCAGTTAACTTAGCTGTTTGCTATTAATGCATGCTTTAAGGGACTAATTACGCTTTGACGCTAGTATTCACCTGCTTACTTAGTATAATGTCGATGAAAATTTACCTGTGTTGTTCTTTGTATAAATTTGAAAGCGGCATAGTTATTTTTTAAACATAAACCAATCCAAACTGTATAATTTTTTGTTCGACTTGGTAGCCATGTTTTGGCATAAAATATCCAGTGAATAAATAATTGTACAGATTGGTAAATATTATTAATACAGACAAAATTAAGGAAATTAATTAGATGTTAAATCCAATTACTAAAAAATTTCAATACGGTAAACATACCGTAACACTTGAAACGGGCGCTATTGCTCGTCAAGCTTCTGGTGCTGTAATGGCAAGCATGGATGATACTTGTGTATTAGTCACTGTTGTTGCTAAAAAAGAAGCTAAAGCAGGGCAAGACTTCTTCCCATTAACAATTAACTATCAAGAACGCGCTTACGCTGCGGGTAAAATACCAGGAAGTTTCTTCAAACGTGAAGGTCGCCCTTCAGAAGAAGAAACATTGATTGCACGTTTAATTGATCGTCCACTTCGTCCGTTATTCCCAGAAGGGTTTATTAACGAAGTACAAGTCATTATCACTGTTATTTCAGTTAACCCTGAAATTGCCCC
Source organism: Colwellia piezophila ATCC BAA-637 (assembly GCF_000378625.1). Lineage (GTDB taxonomy): Bacteria > Pseudomonadota > Gammaproteobacteria > Enterobacterales > Alteromonadaceae > Colwellia > Colwellia piezophila. Next base: position 139,255 of record NZ_KB905165.1, read on the forward strand.
AGACATTATTTCATTAATTGGTGCTTCTGCAGCACTTGCTATTTCAGGCGCACCATTTAATGGTCCTGTTGGCGCAGCACGTGTTGGTTATGTCGATGGTCAATATATCCTTAACCCGCTTCAATCTGAATTACCAGAAAGTAAATTAGACCTAGTGGTATCAGGTACTGATACCGCGGTATTAATGGTTGAGTCTGAAGCCGATATTTTATCTGAAGAAGTAATGCTTGGCGCAGTAATGTACGGCCATGAGCAAATGCAAACAGCTGTTACGGCAATTAAAGAATTTAAAGCTGAAGTAAACACTCCTGTTTGGGAATGGACTGCACCAGTTAAAAATGCTGAATTATTAGCAAAAATTGCTGAGTTAAGTGAAGCGCAAGTAAACGAAGCTTACCAAATTACTGAAAAAGCTGTTCGTTATGAAAAAATTAAAGACATTCGTAACTCTGTAGTTGAAACGTTATTAGCACAAGATGCTGATTTAGACGTGCAAGAAACTAAAGATTTATTCCATGATTTAGAGAAAACGGTTGTACGTGGCCGAATCACTGATGGTCACCCTCGTATTGATGGTCGCGATCCTGAATCAATTCGTGCTTTAGACGTAATGACTGGTGTTTTACCAAGAACTCACGGCTCTGCAGTATTTACTCGTGGTGAAACTCAAGCATTAGTTACTGCAACGCTTGGAACTCAACGTGATGCGCAACGTCTTGATACCTTAATGGGTGATAAAACTGACCCATTCATGCTTCATTACAACTTCCCTCCATATTGTGTAGGTGAAACTGGATTTGTTGGTAGCCCTAAACGTCGTGAAATTGGCCATGGCCGTTTAGCGAAACGTGGTATGTTAGCGGTAATGCCTTCACTTGAAGAGTTCCCGTACGCTGTACGTGTTGTTTCTGAAATCACAGAATCAAATGGTTCATCTTCAATGGCTTCTGTTTGTGGTGCTTCATTAGCATTGATGGATGCTGGTGTTCCAATTAAAGCGTCTGTTGCTGGTATCGCAATGGGTCTAGTTAAAGAAGGCGAAAAGTTCGTTGTTCTTTCTGACATTTTAGGTGATGAAGATCACTTAGGTGATATGGACTTTAAAGTAGCGGGTACTACGGGTGGTATTACTGCACTTCAAATGGATATTAAAATTGAAGGCATCACTCAAGAAATCATGCAAATTGCTTTAAACCAAGCAAAAGCTGCTCGTACTCACATTTTATCTGTAATGGATGAAGCGCTTGCAGGCCACAGAGATGATATCTCTGAGTTTGCTCCACGCATTCATACTATGAAAGTTAGCCAAGATAAGATTCGTGACATCATTGGTAAAGGTGGCGCGACTATTCGTCAATTGACTGAAGAAACCGGTACTACGATTGAAATTGAAGATGACGGTACTGTTAAAATTGCAGCAACTTCAAATGAGCAAGCACAAGATGCAATTAACCGCATTAAAGCATTAACGGCTGAAATTGAAGTTGGTACTCTTTACACCGGTAAAGTGGTACGTATTGTTGATTTCGGTGCCTTTGTTAATGTATTACCAGGTAAAGATGGTTTAGTACACATTTCTCAAATCTCTGAAGAGCGCGTTAATAACGTTAGCGATGTATTAACAGAAGGTCAAGAAGTGAAAGTTAAAGTACTAGAAGTTGATCGCCAAGGTCGTGTACGTTTAAGTATCAAAGAAGCTATAGAAAAACCTGCAGCAACAGAAACAGCAGCTGCTGAATAGTTTTTTAATACCAAGGCCATTACATTTACTCCTACTGAGCGGTAAATAACTTAATTAACTTGGTAGACAAAAACTTTTACATTTCATTAGTTAAAAAGGAGCCATAGGGCTCCTTTTTTGTTTATAATGAATTAATTCATATCTTAGTTAATCATTTATAAGGCATTTTTGTGCATTCTCTTACCAAAATAACGCTGCTGATTTTACTGTTAAGTAGTACGCTGCTGACGCAAGGTTGTGCCTCAAGTGAAGGAGCGCAAAACAATAGCTCTGCTGCGATAATGAATAACCTAGTTATTGCTGAGCCACTGCCGATTACCTTTAAAAGTGAGCTAGCCATAGCACGTTTATCTGAAGTGATAAATAGGGCAAAATTATCAGATGAAAAAAGAGCACAATTATTTTACGACCGTGGTGTTTTATACGATAGTGTTGGTTTACGATCGCTGGCCCGGTTTGACTTTTCACATGCATTACAGTTAAAACCTGACTTCGTTGATGCTTATAACTTTTTAGGTATTCATTACACCCAGCTTCAAGAATTTTCTCAAGCCTATGAAAAATTTGACTCGGCTTTAGACTTATCGCCAGAGCATGAATACGCTTTTTTAAATCGTGGTATTGCGCTTTATTATGGCTCAAGACCTGAATTGGCAAGTATAGACTTTCAAACTTTTCATCAAAAACAGCAAGATGATCCTTACCGCCTTTTATGGTTGTATTTGACTGAATATGAAATTGATCCTGTAGCGGCTAAAAAGTCACTGAAAGAACGAGCAGCGTTAGTGGATGACCGTACCTGGGCCAAGCAGGTGATATACCTCTATCTTGGTGAGATTTCCCAAGGGCAATTTATTAAAAATCTAGCCCAGAATGTGCAATCTAATAAAGCGCTAACCGAACGTTTATGTGAAGCTTATTTTTATCTTGGTAAATATAACCAAGCGCTTGGATATCATGGTAGTGCTGCCAATTTCTTTAAACTTGCTTTAAGTACTAATGTCTATGAGTTTGTTGAACACCGGTACGCGAAGCTTGAATTAGACTTAATGCGCACGAAAAAAACGCCTGATAATCACCTTTAATTTTTAAGCTAGTTAAATGGGTTTAAATCAAATTTACCGGTTGATATTACTGTCGAGCTTGATGATTTTTTTATCATCAAGCTCGTTTTTTATATCTGAGTACTTAACTAAACAATTGAGCGATCAGAGCTACCGCGAAGGTCAGTTTACTTATGCACTTAAGTATCATCACGTCACTGCACTGACAATAGCCCTCAGCGCTGTGGAAAAAGGCAGTAATGACTGGCTTGTTTTGAGCCGCGAGCTAGGGAGTAGCGATAAAGATGCAGCCTTTACACTAGGTCAATGGTATTGGCAACAGGCTCTACATCAACAAAACTCACCTCAGCAAGTGCGTGAAGCATTAACTAACTCGGCTATTATGTGGTTTGGACAAGCTATTCGCCTAACATCACAACAAGCGGTTATTGCGCTTGCTCAGTTATACTTTAATCAAGGTGAACTACGTCAAGCACAGCTATCATTAGCGCAATTATCTTATCCGATACTTGATAACAGACTGGCTGAGTCCGCGCTAATCTTGCGGGTGAAAATAGCTATATATCAAGGGGAACTGGTTTTAGTCAAACAGCTATTAAATTCGGATACCTTCAAGTTATATGGTCGACTTAAGGTGGAAAAATTAAGAGCCGAAGTAATGAAATATGGGGTAATAGCAAGCGATAAATCTCGGCAAAACAATAAGAGAAATCAAGTTAATATCAACGTAGATTTTAGCAACCATGCTTCGTTTGCAAGTCCATCGAGTTGCATCACTAGCCTACAATTATTTGCTACCAATCTTACTCATCTACAGCATATCGAGCGGCTTATTAGTACGTTCAAAGCGCAGCAACCATCAATCGCTCATTATATCTGCTTGCCAACGCCACTTTATATTAGCGTGAAACAGCTAGATTGTATTACCGATGATGAACTTGCGATCACTTGTGATGAAACGACGTGGCAAAGCATTGCTGAAAAAGTGAAAACTCGACATATAGGTCTAATGCTTGAGAAAGGGGGGGCTAATGTTCACTTAGGCATACTCTACTTTGATATAAATGATAATGCGGATGTTTTTAGCCATGAAATAAGCCATTTATTAGGATTTGTTGACGAATACCCTTTGAGAAAAAGTCATGAGACATGCAAGGCTGCACAGAAAAAACCGTTCTCACATAATATAGCGGTGTTAAATAGATATTATGTGGGCAATAGACCATCGGTAAGAGCAAGCATATTAAACAATGTACCTTGGGCCGCTAGTATCAATACTAGTACGCCAATTTTGCAGGAAGCTGATAAGGGTAACCGTGCAAATAATAAATGGCTTCTAGGTACCCCCATCGACTATATTGAGCAAGTGGGACTACACCTCGCAGAAACATGTCAAAATTCTATACCAACAAAAACTTCGCAATCAAGTGACTTAGCACTAGGCTATTCGGCTTTTAAACCGATAAGTCGGCGGACCCAATTAAAATATTTTACTGAAAAATTTCCTCAAGAGTACCTTACGATATTAGAAAATAAACCTACAGCGTATTTAATGCCCAGTTTTCATTACAATATAGCCTTAGCTTTATATCAACAAGGTGACATTAATCAAGCAAAACACTGGTTAAAGCAAGCAGCTCGTTGGGAAGATGAGCCGCTAAGGAAGTTAAGAGTGTTGCAGGGGGGAATTTAAAATGGTGTGTACTAATACCATTCCGCATAAAGAAGTGATCACATAGAACTGCATGGGCGACATTAGAATAATCAAAATATGCGTAGTTATAGTTATTCTACATCGAGCATATTTTGTGAAGTTATCATGGTGATCCATGAGTTCCCAAAGGGCGAGTTTTAAAGGCTTATATACTGTGTTATTGGTTTTGCTAAGGACGCTGCATGGATGCAGCTTAATAGAGAATGCAGACGTCACATATATGTGACTTATTAGATAATGCAGGAGCATATTATCCTGAGCATATTCTCCTGAATAACCATTATCTGCAATCAATGCCTTGCCTATAAGCCTTTAAATTCTCGCTAAGCGATCACTTTCTTATGCGGATTGGTATAATAACCATCAGCTCTGATCACGGCAGCTTATTTATTACCACGACCTTCTTATTTAGTGCCGCTTTATCCAGAGTGGTAGCGTCATTTTTTGCCTCCGAGATTTTTTGTCTGATCTTTTGATCTAATGAATGCTCTAACGAAGACCGTTTAATGCGGTTAGCATCTAAGTAGATTAATGAGCTTTGCTCGAATTTGACTTTAGCTTTCGCCATCGGCCAATGGCTAAAGCTTTTGAGGTATTGTAATTCCTCTGCCGCTTTGTTGCATTTTATCTTCAATTTATACTTATCTTCAGCGCTTGCTTCTAAGGCGTATTTAGTCTGGTCTGGTTTATTAAGAGTATTATTATTTAATTGTAAAAATCTATATAGCTTGGTTTTAAGATGATATATATAGGCAAAAAGGCTCATATTTATACCTATTTAAGAGGACACCTTACTAGTTATAGTTCAAATCCTATGCTTTTTCCCAGTGTTTAAGCACTTTAATTTGGTAGGGAAACCAAAATTTAATTAGCTAGGGTTAAGTAAGTACTTAAATTGCAGAGGAAAAGTAAGTTATAATAAAGAAGTAATCTTCAGCTACTTTTATATTGTTTTCTCGCCAGCATGAGCCTTTAATGAAACTTTTTGACCCTGAGCAATTTCGCCAAAAATTCCCACTGATAGCAAGTTATGATCAAACCTTGAGTGTACAATCGGACTCAAAAATAGGACTCATTTACTTTGATAATGCAGCAACCACACAAAAACCACAGCAAGTCATTGATAGCCAGCAAGAGTACTACCAAGGTTACAATGCTAATGTACATAGAGCTTCTCATCACTTAAGTAACAAAGCGACTTATGCTTTTGAAAAGTCCCGCTCTTTAGTACAGGTCTTCATCGGTGCCCAAAGTGTTAAAGAAATTATTTGGACTAAAGGCGCAACGGAAAGTATTAATATAGTTGTGCAAAGTTTGGCTAGAAATACCTTAAAAGCTGGGGATGAAATTGTGCTTTGTGCCAGTGAACATCATGCCAATATCGTGCCTTGGCAAATGGTTGCTGAGCAAACGGGCGCAGTGATAAAAATAATGCCTTTAAATCGTCAGGGTTATATTGATATCACTAAAATTGATACCATCATTAGTGATAAAACCAAGTTTGTTTCCTGCGCTCATATTTCTAATGTATTAGGTCGTATAAACCCAATAAAACAAATAATTGCAAAAGCAAAATCTGTGGGGGCTATCAGTTTAATTGATGGCGCTCAAGCCGTTGCCCATTTACCCATTGATGTTCAGGCACTCGATTGCGATTTTTATGTATTTTCAGCACACAAAATGTATGGACCAACGGGAATCGGAGTGCTTTACGGTAAAAAATCTTTACTTGAATCCATGCCTCCTTATCAGGGCGGCGGTGAAATGATCAAAACGGTTAGTTTTACTCAAGGTAGTCGCTATAATTCATTACCCTTTAAGTTTGAAGCTGGGACGCCTAATATTGCTGGAGTTATCGGCCTTGGCGAGAGTATTACTTTTTTAACACCATTGCTCAATGATGTTGCTAAAGATTACCAAGACTATGAACAAAAACTCGTTGCATACTGCTATCAAGCCCTAAGCAGTATTGAAGAAGTACAATTTATTCGCGAAGGCTGCCCAGATATCGCTGTAATCGCTTTTACGTTAACCGACCACCATAATCATGATGTAGCTACCACGCTTGATACTTATGGTGTTGCAATTCGCGCTGGCCATCATTGCGCTATGCCCTTGATGGCACAGCTAAAGTTAGATGGTTGCTTAAGAGTTTCGTTAGCCGCCTACAATACCACGGCTGAAATAGATTACTTTATTGCTACTTTAAGAAAAATTTTACAAAGCGATTTATCACCACATGACGACTTACGAGTAGTTGCCGGCAAAGAGCAAGATAAAACTAAAGCAGGGGATTTAACAAAAGTCTTGGCAACAGAGATGGCTGGTATAATCGCTCTGTTTACAAAAACCAAAGGCTGGGATAGCAGACATAGAGAAATTATGCTGTTAGGTAAAAAGCTAACTCGTATGGATAAAGCACTACGCAATGAAACCACTATCATAACCGGCTGTGAAAGCCTTGCTTGGCTTAAAGTAGAACTAACCAGTCAAGGGTTGTATTTATTTACAGCGGACAGCGATGCTAAGATTATTCGAGGTTTATTAGTGATTGTCCTTGCTGCTTATAATAATAAGACCGCAAAGCAAATAGCAGACTTTGATATTAATAGTTACTTTAAACAGTTAGGTTTAATGCAGCACCTAAGTCCGTCACGTGGTAACGGCTTATTGGCGATAGTTGATAAAATAAGGTTATTTGCAACCCCTGTGTGACCCTTTTTATAAAACTGAGGGGATTAGTTTACGGTACTGCCATTATTTTTGGCGTTTCTTTAATAGCTTATCAATAGCTCTACCCACGGCAAAGAATGCGAACGTTGCCGTAACATGGGTGGTTGCGCCAAAGCCAGTACGACAATCTAATCGCGTGGACCCTTGCTCGCCTTTACTTGTATCAGGTTTTGCTAGGCAGACTTCACCGGTCTCATTAGCCGCAGGGTAGCGCAGTTGCTCTGTTGAATATACCGCATCAATTGAGAACTTTCTTTTGCTGGCTTTAGCAAGATCTGCCCGAGGAAAATTAAACTCACGACGTAATTGATTTTTTACTTTTGCCAATAAAGGGTCTTGATAAGTTTTACTTAAATCATCGATAGCAATTCGGCTTGGATCAACTTGTCCACCAGCACCACCAATAGTGATTATCGGTAATTTATTACGTTTACAATAGGCAATGATACGGGTCTTAATATCAACCGAATCAATAGCATCAACAACATAATCAAATGGCTGACTAAGTAATGTTGCTAAATTATCGGTGGTAACGAAGTCTTCAATAACGTGCACTTCACACTCTGGATTAATTTGCTTAATGCGTGCACTCATCACATCAACTTTACTTTGACCAACCGTATCCGTTAATGCGTGAATTTGACGGTTTATATTGGTGGTACAGATGTCATCTAAGTCGATTAACGTTATTTTTCCTATGCCATTACGTGCTAATGCTTCAGCTACCCAGGAGCCAACACCACCTATGCCAATAACACAAAAATGTGCTTGCTTTAAAATGCTTGCGCCATGGACGCCATATAGACGGCTAATACCACCAAATCGTAAAGAATAATCAGACATAATTAATTTATTGAGACTTCATGTGAAAGAGTAAGTTACAGGAAACTATTATAACGATTTGTTGGTTTGAGTTAAATCAAAATTACGTGACTTTAAACCCCTTTAATTACCTTTAATTAGCATCTGAACAGGGAAAAAACGCCATTTGACATTCTTTATGTGAATAGTAGATATCACCTATATTTATGGTGTTTTGTGTGGGAGTTATCAAAAAACAGGCATGAAAAAGGCAGCGATTGCTGCCTTTTGAACTTAATCTTAGGTAATTAAGTTATTATCTTTTACTTAATGGTACGAATTCACGGTTAATTTCACCGGTGTACTTTTGGCGAGGACGACCGATTTTTTGACCCGGTTGAGATAACATTTCATCCCAGTGAGCAATCCAACCAACGGTTCTAGACATGGCAAATATAACGGTGAACATGCTGGTAGGAATACCAATAGCTTTAAGAATAATACCTGAGTAGAAATCTACGTTAGGGTACAGTTTCTTTTCAATAAAGTATGGGTCTTCAAGGGCTACTTTCTCTAAAGCCATAGCAACATCAAGCAATGGATCGCTGATACCTAGCTCTGTCAATACTTCGTGACATGTTTCACGCATTACGGTTGCACGTGGATCGAAGTTTTTATAAACACGATGACCAAAGCCCATTAAACGGAATGGGTCGCTTTTATCTTTCGCTTTAGCAACAAATTCATCAACGCGATCTAAGCTGCCAATTTCTTCTAGCATAGTTAAACATGCTTCATTAGCACCGCCATGTGCAGGTCCCCATAAAGAGGCAACACCCGCGGCAATACATGCATAAGGATTAGCGCCTGATGAACCGGCTAAACGTACAGTAGACGTTGAAGCGTTTTGTTCATGATCAGCATGTAAGGTGAAAATTCTATCCATAGCATTGGCGATGGTAGGGCTAACAATATATTCTTCAGCAGGAACTGAGAACATCATATGAAGGAAGTTTTCAGCAAAAGAAAGATCATTGCGAGGGTAAACAAATGGTTGCCCAACGCTGTATTTATACGCCATAGCTGCAATCGTTGGCATCTTAGCGATCAATCTATGAGCACTACGTTTACGCTGTGCAGGATCGGTGATGTCTAAGTCACTGTGATAAAAAGAAGACATAGCGCCAACAACACCACAAACCATTGCCATTGGATGCGCATCAGGTAAGAAGCCTTGGAAGAAATGAGCTAATTTTTCATGTACCATGGTATGCGTAGTGATAATGTTTTTAAACTTATCATATTCAGCTTGAGTTGGTGCATCGCCATTTAATAAGATATAACAAACTTCTAAGTAATCAGCTTGTTTAGCAAGGCTATCTATTGGGTAACCGCGATGTTGTAATATACCTTTATCACCATCGATGAAGGTAATAGATGATTCACAAGACGCCGTAGCTAAAAAGCCTGGGTCATAGGTGAAATAGCCATGGCTACCTAGAGTTCTAATATCAATTACGTCAGTACCAGCAGTACCTTTTAAAATTGGAAACTGTCCAATTTCTTTGCCATCAATACTCAGAGTGGCTTTTAATTCAGCCATAATGTTTTTCCCCTATCAATTATAATTTATTTACATTTACTGACATTCGACTAGGTTGCTTAATTCCTATACTAACCTAACTGAATAATTAGTCAGTTTTTGTGGTTTTTCTTGGGTTTTTCAAACTGGCGACATTCTACCCCGAAATGAATTTAAAATGTAAGAGTAATTATACTAAAGTTTAATACCGCGCAATAAATCGCTTAAAAATTACACACCCTTAATTTAGCGGTAGGTAAAATTGTAATTCCATGTTATCGATTATATAATCTGTTCGTCTGGTAGCCTTTTCTATATGATTATAGATTCAACAACCTATAATGTTTTTGAGTTTTATTACAAAATCTAACTAGAATCGCTTTATGAAGTTGGTTAAACTTGTGTACGAATTGGTACACTAAATTAAGAACTTGTAAAAAGTTACCGTTCACTTTCGGGAATTGCTTTTATTTATATTGATTTTTGAGTTTTAATTAAGTTTAAATTCAGTAAATAAAGGTAGTTCATGAGTAACAATAATAAAAGTTGAAGGCTTTCGAGCTCTTTAGGCAACAATTGTGAAAAAACAACGTCCTGTAAACCTAGATCTATCTACAATAAAAATGCACCCAGCAGCACATGCTTCAATTCTTCACCGTATTTCCGGTGTAATTATGGTATTTGCTATTGGCATTCTATTGTGGACCCTTTCCATCTCTCTTTCTTCTGCACAAGGATTTAGTCAAATTCAAGGTTACCTTGATGGCTTATTCTTTAGTTTTATTATCTTTGGCTGTCTTTCAGCATTGACTTATCATTTGTTGGCAGGTGTTCGTCACTTGTTTATGGATATGGGTCATTTTGAAGAGTTAGCTTCAGGTAATGCCACTGCCAAATTCATCATGGTGGTTTGGATAGCTGTATCAGCAGTAATAGGAGTTTGGTTATGGTAAACGTCGTCGCATCAGTAGGCCGTAATGGCGTACATGATTTTATTCTTTTACGAGCAAGTGCCATCATACTTGCTCTTTACACCTTACTTCTTGCTGGTTTCTTTGTAGTAACTCCAACCGTTACTTTTGAACTATGGCAAGGGTTCTTTGCTTGTACCAGCGTTAAAGTGGCAACAGTGTTAGCACTGTTGGCATTATTAACACACGCGAAAATTGGCGTATGGCAAGTATTGTCAGATTATATTAAACCTGCGTTTTTACGCGGTGCTTTGCAATTTTTCTTTTCTGTTACTTTATTAGCCTACCTAGTGTTTGGCTTTTTAATCGTGTGGGGTGTATAAGTGAGCGTTCCAATTCGTGAATTTGACGCCATAGTTATTGGCGCAGGCGGCGCAGGTATGCGCGCTGCATTAGCAATTACTGAGTCAGGCAAATCTTGTGCCTTGATCTCGAAAGTATTTCCAACTCGTTCTCATACTGTATCTGCTCAGGGTGGTATTACTGTTGCTTTAGGTAATGCCCATGAAGATCATTGGGAACAACATATGTACGATACGGTTAAAGGCTCTGATTATATCGGTGACCAAGACGCCATCGAGTACATGTGTAAAGTGGGTCCTGAAGCCGTGATTGAATTAGAGAAAATGGGTTTACCTTTTTCTCGTACCGAAGATGGTAAAATTTATCAACGACCTTTTGGTGGTCAATCTAAAAACTTTGGTGGTGAACAAGCGGCTCGTACCGCAGCCGCGGCTGATCGTACCGGTCATGCCTTGTTACATTGTTTGTACCAACAAAATGTTAAAAACAAAACTAACGTTTACTCTGAATGGTATGCCTTAGATTTAGTTAAAAATAGTGACGGTGCCGTTGTTGGTACCACCGCTATTTGCATTGAAACCGGTGAAATTGTTTACTTTAAAGCCCGTGCAACGGTATTAGCTACTGGTGGCGCAGGTCGTATTTTCGCCTCGACTACCAATGCTCATATCAATACTGGTGACGGTGTTGGTATGTCACTTCGTGCCGGCATTCAAATGCAAGACATGGAAATGTGGCAGTTCCACCCAACCGGTATTGCTGGTGCGGGTGTATTGGTTACTGAAGGTTGTCGTGGTGAAGGTGGTTATCTGCTTAACAAAAATGGCGAACGTTTCATGGAACGTTACGCGCCAAATGCGAAAGATTTAGCCGGTCGTGATGTTGTTGCTCGTTCAATGATGACAGAGATCCGTGAAGGTCGTGGTTATGATCATCCACAATACGGTCCTCATATCAAGTTGAAATTGGATCACTTAGGTCGTGAAACCTTATACAAACGTCTACCCGGTGTTTGTGAGTTATCTAAGACTTTTGCTCATGTTGATCCAGCGGAAGAGCCGATTCCTGTTATTCCTACTTGTCACTACCAAATGGGTGGTGTACCGACTAACGTTAACGGTCAAGCACTTAACATTGGTGTTGATGGTAAAGAAACTATTGTTGAAGGTTTATTTGCCGTTGGTGAAATTGCGTGTGTTTCTGTACATGGTGCTAACCGTTTAGGTGGTAACTCATTACTTGATTTAGTAGTATTTGGCCGCGCTACAGGTAATTTCTTAGGGACTTACTTAAACGAAACACAATCAGGTACTGATGCCTCTGAGTCTGATTTAGATGCGTCACTTGCCCGTACGAATCGTTGGGAGTCATCGACTAAAGGTGAAGACCCAGTACAAATTCGTAAAGACTTACAACAGTGTATGCAAATGAACTTTGGGGTTTTCCGAGAAGGTGAAACCATGGCTAAAGGCATGACCGAATTAACCGAGCTTCGTGAACGTCTTAAAGTAGCAAGGTTAGATGACAAGTCTTCTGAGTTTAATACTCAACGTATTGAGTGTTTAGAGTTAGATAACTTAATGGAAACTGCCTTCTGTTCAGCAAAAGCAGCAAACTTCCGTACAGAATCTCGTGGCGCACATGCTCGTCAAGATTTCACTGAACGCGATGATGTTAACTGGTTATGTCATTCAATCTACACGCCTGAGACCGAAGCAATGTCTAAGCGTGATGTTAATATGAAGCCTGTTCACCGCGAAGCTTTCCCACCGAAAGCACGTGTTTACTAAGGACATAATTGTAGGAATTAAATGATGAAACAAAATTTTTCGATTTACCGCTACAACCCTGATGTAGATGCTAAACCTTACATGAAAGATTATCAGTTAGAAGTACCTGAAGGTACTGATATGATGATTCTTGATGCGCTTATTCTTTTGAAAGAAGAAGACGCAACGTTATCATTCCGTCGTTCATGTCGTGAGGGAGTATGTGGCTCTGACGGTTTAAACATGAATGGTAAAAATGGTTTGGCTTGTATCACACCATTATCAGAGTTAAAAACGAAAACTATCGTCTTACGTCCGTTGCCTGGTTTACCGGTAGTACGTGACTTGATTATTGATATGACACAATTTTATCAGCAATATGAAAAAATTAAACCATACTTGATCAACGATGCTCAACCCGCTGCGCGTGAAAATATTCAGTCAATTGAAGAACGTGAGAAATTAGACGGTCTTTATGAGTGTATTTTATGTGCATGTTGTTCAACTTCATGTCCTTCTTTTTGGTGGAACCCGGATAAATTTATCGGTCCAGCCGGTTTGTTGCATGCTTATCGCTTCTTAATTGATAGTCGTGATACGGCAACCGAAGAGCGTTTAGATGATTTACAAGATGCTTATAGCGTATTCCGTTGTCACGGTATAATGAATTGTGTTGATGTTTGTCCAAAAGGATTAAACCCAACCAAAGCGATAGGCCATATTAAATCAATGTTATTAAACCGCGCGGTTTAATGAAATTTAACCTTAACGAAAGCAAGTTTAACTACTGCTTTCGTCTAAGTTTATTTTATTGATTTATATGCAAGAATAAACAGGGTATTATACTTTTCAGTTAAACTGTTGGTTTAGCTTTTGAATGAAATACCCTGTTAAATTTACTATGTTTTTTAGCGTAATCGTTTAGGTTTATTTTGAACTTACAATGGTTATAAATTTTAATTGCTTTCCCCCCAGCAAAGGAACAAGGCAATGCCAGAAGGTGTAATGAAGGCTTGGCTAGAGTCTTCCCACTTAAACGGTGGCAACATCGTTTATATCGAAGAATTGTACGAATCATACCTAGATAACTCCGCCTCTGTATCAACAGAATGGCAAGAAATCTTCGGTCAACTCCCTAAAGTCGAAGGCAGTGAGGTGGAATACCGCCACAGTGTCATCCGTGATGAATTTAAAACCTTAGCAAAACAAACCCACAAACAAGTTGTTGTTTCCGGTGGTGATGCTAAACAGGTCAAAGTATTACAGCTTATTAATGCTTTTAGATTCCGCGGTCATCAAAATGCTAATTTAGACCCTTTGGGTTTATGGCAGCGTGATAAGGTGCGTGATTTACAATTGTCACATCATGACTTATCAGAAAACGACTTTGATAAAGAATTTAACTTAGGTTCATTTGCTGTTGGCAAAGATACCATGAAGTTAGGTGAGTTATTTAAAACCTTAAAAGCTACTTATTGTGGTTCTATTGGCGCTGAATATATGCACATGACCTCAACTGATGAGAAACGTTGGATACAACAACGTCTTGAATCGGTGCAGTCACAAGCAACACTTAGCGTTGATGAAAAGACCGAAATTTTTAAAGGTTTAATTGCCGCGGATGGTTTAGAGAAGTATCTAGGGGCGAAATTTCCAGGTGCAAAACGCTTTTCATTAGAAGGTGGTGACGCCTTAGTTCCTATGCTTAAAGAATTAATCACTCGTGCTGGTGCCGCTGGCACTAAAGAAGTGGTTATGGGCATGGCTCATCGCGGTCGTTTAAATGTACTGGTCAATGTTATGGGTAAAAATCCATCAAAATTATTTGATGAATTTGCCGGTAAACATGATGAAATTTCAAGCTCGGGTGATGTAAAATACCATCAAGGTTATTCTTCAGATTTTGTTACGCCTGGCGGTAATGTTCATTTAGCGCTTGCGTTTAACCCTTCGCATCTTGAAATCGTTAACCCTGTTGTTATTGGCTCTGTAAGAGCGAGACAAGATAGACGCGGCGGTATTGAAGGTGACCAAGGTAATTTAGTATTACCTATTACCATTCATGGTGATTCGGCTATTGCCGGTCAAGGCGTAGTGCAAGAAACTTTTAATATGTCACAAGCACGTGCATTTAAAGTAGGCGGCACAGTACGTATTGTCATTAATAATCAAGTTGGTTTTACTACCTCTGTCGCAGAAGATACACGCTCTGGAGAGTACTGTACTGAAATTGCGAAAATGGTACAGGCGCCTATTTTACATGTTAATGGTGATGATCCTGAAGCGGTGATTTTAGTAACACAAATTGCCATTGATTACCGTAATGAATTTAAACGTGATGTGGTTATCGACTTAGTTTGTTACCGTCGACATGGCCATAATGAAGCTGATGAGCCTAGTGCCACTCAGCCATTGATGTATAAAATCATTAAAAAGCATCCTACGCCACGTCAATTATACGCAGAGAAATTGGCCGCAGAAGGCAGCTTGACCCAAGCAAAAGTTGATGAGCTAACGGCTTATTACCGTAAATTGCTTGATGAAGGGCAATGTACGGTTGAGCAATGGCGTCCAATGACAGAACATTCTGTTGACTGGACTCCTTATCTTGGTCATGAATGGGATGATGACTACGACAAAGAAATTGCCTTTGATAAGCTAAAAGGCTTAGCAGTTAAAATTGCCACTATTCCGGATAGCAACCCAGTACATTCTCGCGTTAAGAAGATCTATGATGATCGCATGAGAATGGCCAAAGGTGAAAAATTACTGGATTGGGGCATGGCGGAAAACTTAGCTTATGCGACTATTGTTGACATAGGCAAACGTGTTCGTCTTACCGGGCAAGATTCAGCTCGTGGCACCTTCTTCCATCGTCATGCGGTTTTACATAACCAAGATGATGGTAGCACTTATACGCCTTTACAAAATATACGTGAAGGTCAAGGTCCTTTTGATGTTCATGATTCAGTATTGTCTGAAGTTTCTGTTGTCGCATTTGAATATGGCTATACCACGGCTGAGCCATCGGGTTTAACTCTGTGGGAAGCACAATTTGGCGATTTTGCTAACTGTGCCCAAGTAGTATTTGATCAGTTCATTAGCTCAGGCGAACAAAAATGGGGCCGTTTATGTGGCCTAACTATGTTATTGCCACATGGTTATGAAGGGCAAGGACCAGAGCATTCATCTGGTCGCTTAGAACGATTCTTACAACTTTGTGCCGATCACAATATGCAAGTGTGTGTGCCATCAACACCAGCGCAAGTATTCAACATGTTACGTCGCCAAGTGATTCGACCAATGCGTCGGCCATTAATTGTGATGTCACCTAAATCATTATTACGTCACCCGCTAGCGGTTTCTTCTTTAGAAGAAATGGCCACTGGTGTTTTTCATAATGTTATCGGTGAAACTGATGAATTAGATCATAGTGCGGTTGAACGGGTAGTATTTTGTAGTGGTAAAGTTTACTACGAATTAGTTGAGCAACGTCGTAAAAACGAGCTTAATAATGTTGCCATTATTCGTATTGAGCAGTTATACCCTTTCCCAGAGAAAGAACTTCAAGATGCTATTAAACAGTATCAACATGTGAAGCAATTTGTTTGGTGTCAGGAAGAACCGCAAAATCAAGGTGCTTGGTATTGTTCTCAGCATCATTTTAGAGCGGCAATCCCTGAAGGTACGTATTTGACTTATGCTGGCCGTAAAGCCTCAGCAGCTCCTGCTGTTGGTTATATGTCAGTTCATGTGAAAGAACAACAAGCGCTTGTCACTCAAGCGTTAACGTTAGATTAACTATTGAGTGCACTTCATCTCATTACAGTAATGAGATGAAGTGCTACAAGTTTGTAAGGAATAAAAAAAATGACAACCGAAATTAAAGTGCCGGTATTACCAGAATCCGTTGCTGATGCAACAGTAGCAACTTGGCATGTACAAGTTGGTGAAAAATTTACTCGCGACCAAGTCCTAGTAGATATTGAGACAGACAAAGTAGTATTAGAAGTGCCAGCGACCTGCGATGGCGTTATGACCGATATTAGCCAAGTTGACGGCGCGACTGTATTAGGCGACCAAGTAATTGGTACTTACTCAGAAGGTTCAGCTGCTGTTGCAGCTCCTGCAGCAGCCCCCGTAGCGGCGGTAGCAGCAACAAGTGCTGTTAACGTTATTGATATCGTAGTACCGGTATTACCTGAATCAGTTGCTGATGCGACTGTTGCCACATGGCATGTTGCCGAAGGTGATACGGTATCAGTTGATCAAAATTTAGTTGATATTGAAACTGATAAAGTAGTATTAGAAGTTGTTGCTCAAGATAATGGCGTTATTGGTAAAATTATCCATGTTGAAGGCGATACCGTTTTAGGCGCGCAAAAAATTGGTGAGCTTAACGCCGGTGCTACAGCGAATACTACGGCTACAGCAACGTCTGAAGAAGCAGTAAGCAGCGATGAGCTTGCTAGCCCATCTGTTCGTCGTTTAATGACAGAAAAAGGTTTAACCGCAGCTGATGTTGTTGGTACTGGCAAAGGTGGTCGTATTTCGAAAGAAGACGTAGCTGCAGCGGCCAATTCTCCAAAAGGAAAACCAGCGGCAGCTCCGGTAGCAAAAGCCGCAGTTCCAGCTGTTGAAGAGTTAGGCGAGCGTACACAGAAACGTGTCCCTATGACACGTTTACGTAAAACAATCGCGACACGTTTATTGGCAGCGAAAAATGAAACGGCTATGTTAACTACGTTCAACGAAGTTAACATGAAGCCAATTATGGATCTTCGTAAGCAATATAAAGACTTATTCGAAAAAACTCATGATACCCGTTTAGGTTTTATGTCATTTTACGTGAAAGCGGTGACTGAAGCGCTTAAACGCTACCCGGCAATCAATGCTTCAATTGACGGTGATGATATTGTTTATCATAATTTCTTCGATATCTCTATTGCGGTATCTACGCCTCGTGGTCTAGTTACACCAGTATTACGTGATACAGATCAATTAAGCATGGCCGGTATTGAAAATGGTATTCGTGCCTTAGCGCTTAAAGGACGCGATGGTAAGCTTTCAATGGCTGAAATGACTGGCGGTAACTTCACTATCACCAACGGTGGTGTTTTTGGTTCATTGCTTTCAACACCAATCCTTAACTTACCGCAAGCGGCAATTTTAGGTATGCATAAGATACAAGACCGCCCTATGGCCGTTGATGGTAAAGTAGAAATTTTACCTATGATGTATCTAGCATTATCTTACGATCACCGTTTAGTTGATGGTAAAGAGTCTGTTGGTTTCTTAGTCACAATCAAAGATTTGTTAGAAGACCCTACACGTCTTCTTTTAGATATATAGTTTTCAAATATATAGTTTTCAGATATATAGTTTCAGATAGATTGTAGTCGGGAACTTGTTCGCGCTAAGCGGGAATAAATTCCAGCCTACATTTAGCTCTTATGACTACCGTTATTAGAGCCTTTGTACTATAATCTGTCGACTTTTCATTGGCTACCGTTAGATTTTTATTAAAAGAATAAAACGGTAGCTTTCATTTACAGATAAATGGATAAAACACCATGAATTTGCATGAGTATCAAGCGAAACAATTATTCGCTGAATATGGTTTACCAGTTTCTGAAGGTTTCGCTTGCGATACACCTCAAGAAGCTGCCGAAGCTGCCGACAAAATTGGCGGCGATAAGTGGGTTGTTAAAACTCAAGTACACGCAGGCGGACGTGGTAAAGCTGGCGGTGTTAAGCTAGTTACAACCAAAGAAGAAATCAGAGAATTCGCTCAACATTGGTTAGGTAAGAACTTAGTTACTTATCAAACAGATGCAAACGGCCAACCGGTTGCTAAAATCTTAGTTGAAAGCTGTACTGAAATTGCTAACGAGTTATATCTTGGCGCTGTAGTTGACAGAGCTTCACAAAGAGTTGTTTTCATGGCTTCTACTGAAGGCGGTGTTGACATTGAGAAGATTGCTGAAGAGACTCCTGAATTAATTCACAAAGCTGAAATTGATCCTCTTGTTGGCGCTCAACCTTATCAAGCACGTGAATTAGGTTTTAAATTAGGTTTAAACCCTACTCAAATGAAGCAATTTGTTAAGATCTTTTTAGGTCTTGCAAAAATGTTTGAAGATTGTGATTTCGCGTTATTAGAAATCAACCCGTTAGTTATTACTGACGAAGGTAATCTTCACTGTTTAGACGGAAAAATTGGTATTGATGGTAATGCTATCTACCGTCAACCTAAAATGCGTGCTTTCCACGATCCATCTCAAGAAGATGAACGTGAAGCACATGCAGCACAATGGGAGCTTAACTATGTAGCTCTTGATGGTACTGTTGGTTGTATGGTTAACGGTGCAGGCCTAGCAATGGGTACTATGGATATTGTTAACTTACATGGCGGCCAGCCAGCTAACTTCTTGGATGTTGGCGGCGGTGCAAACAAAGAACGTGTTACTGAAGCATTCAAAATCATTTTATCTGACGAAAACGTTAAAGCTGTTTTAGTTAACATCTTTGGTGGCATTGTTCGTTGTGACATGATCGCTGAAGGTATTATTGGTGCGGTTAAAGAAGTAGGTGTTAAAGTACCAGTTGTTGTACGTTTAGAAGGTACTAATGCTGAACTAGGTCGTGAAGTATTGAAAAAATCAGGTCTAGACATCATTGCAGCAACATCATTAACAGATGCTGCTATTCAAGTTGTTAAAGCTGCGGAGGGCAATGCATAATGTCTATCTTAATTAATAAAGATACTAAAGTTATCTGTCAAGGTTTCACTGGTGGTCAAGGTACTTTCCACTCAGAGCAAGCTATTGATTACGGTACACAAATGGTTGGTGGCGTAAGCCCAGGTAAAGGCGGTCAAACGCATTTAGGCCTACCAGTATTTAATACAGTACGTGAAGCAGTAGCAGCAACTGGCGCAACAGCAACAGTTATCTACGTTCCAGCTCCGTTCTGTAAAGATGCAATTTTAGAAGCTATTGATGCTGGCATTGAAATTATCATCACTATTACTGAAGGTATTCCAACTTTAGATATGGTTGATGTTAAAGCTAAGCTTAATCAAACTGGCGTTCGCATGATCGGTCCTAACTGTCCAGGTGTTATCACGCCAGGCGAAACTAAGATTGGTATCATGCCAGGTCACATCCATTTACCAGGTAAAGTTGGTATTGTTTCACGTTCTGGTACGTTAACGTACGAAGCCGTTAAACAAACAACTGATTTCGGTTTCGGCCAATCTACTTGTGTAGGTATTGGTGGTGATCCGATTCCAGGTACTAACTTCATCGACGTTTTAGAAATGTTCGAAAATGATCCTCAAACTGAAGCAATCGTAATGATTGGTGAAATTGGCGGAACTGCTGAAGAAGAAGCTGCTGAATATATCAAAGCTCACGTTACTAAACCTGTTGTATCTTACATTGCTGGTGTTACTGCACCAGAAGGTAAGCGTATGGGTCACGCTGGCGCGATTATCGCTGGTGGTAAAGGTACTGCTGAAGAGAAATTTAAAGCATTAGAAGCGGCGGGTGTTAAAACTGTTCGTTCTTTAGCTGACATCGGCAAAGCACTTAAAGAGAAAACAGGATGGTAAGCTAACGCTTACAGCTTGTAATTCTTAATAAAAACCCGCTATCTAGCGGGTTTTTTGTGTGTTAATAAACATCATCTGAGATTTCTTTTGTAATTTTGTCATAATAAAACAAGAATTTTGCGGCTCCCTCACTAGCTCTTGCTTCATGTGAGTGCCAACCATCCATTGTATTATCCCATAACGGCCAACCAATTAATTTAGCGTGCTGTTTAGCCATAAGAATATATTTTTCTTTTGGGTTTTCGTCTTCAATAAATGAATCAACATACAGGTTGATAAAATCAAAAATACAAACTATTGCTACGGAGTTTATTGTTTTATTTAACATTCTTGGAGCTAATTGATTCGGATCTGATCTATAGGATATTGAGGTTTTCCCTTTTCTATCCCGAATATATGACTTTAATAATCTTGCATTATTTTTATCATCATTAGTTTTGTTTTTAATGTAATCTTTATTATCAGATTTCCAATTTTTGGAGCCAGTAAAAAAATGTAAGGGGAGGTATTCGTTTTCGTTATTTAAATAGCGATATAAATGTAAATGTAACCTTTCTATATGGTCATCACATTTTTGTCTGTTTTTAGAGTGTTGTATTTCTTCTCTGAAGTTAATGATTCTAATAAGCTCTTTTGCTGCTCTAATCCAGCCAATATCATCATTTAAAGCTCGCCAGTTTTCTATGTTATTACTGTATATTTCTTTAGTGGTTAATTCATTTTTAATGAAGTTTATATAATTTACTATTTGTTCAATAACCCTCTCGTCATCTTCGTTCTGTTTGTCATTTTCTTTATAGGCAAGATCCTCTTCTCTTTGTATCGTTGCATGTATTCTAGCTGTAAGTGCACCAATAGGAATGGAAAGAAGCATTACTGAAAACTGCAATTTACTTATTTCATAAAATGTAACTAAGCCAGAAACAGACCACGAAAAATTATATGTACAAATTGCAGGTATAAATAAAACCAGACCAATAATAATCGGTATAGATATAACGATCCAAAAAAGGCCTTGTTTATGAAGGGCATCTTTATTCACACTGATGTACCTGATTTATTAGTTATTGTATTTTGATTCTAACATAGCGAAATTGTAATAAAATCAATTAATAAAGTTCATTGTAATTAGTTTATTTGTCGCGGTGGCGACGACACCCAAAGGGGGCTTAACGCCGAGACCCCTTTGGAATCCCCCGACGCTGCTAATCAAGTGTCATCCTCCATTCAATGCCATATCTTCGACGTAACAGCGTTGATGGCACATCCATGTGCCGACATCGCTTTGTTTATCATCCCTGATGAACATACGTGAATATTGCCTTTCATTTCGGCACTTGATTCAAGCAGACTTGGTGCGCGTTGATAGGTTAGGGCAGTAATTCCACGTTTTGATTATTTTGACCGTTCAACAAACTAAATTATTAAAGTTAGTTGCATTACTGTGCCAGACACGGCAACTCCCATCTCAGTGAATGAATCGCCATTTTGTAAAGTGTCAGTCAAGCTGAGCCATGACGTTACAGGGATGTAACTTATTAGACAATGCAGGAGCAGATTGTCCTGATGGCGAAGACTGCCGCTTTTCATGGACGAATATCGGCAGGCATTGGCTGTAAACTCAAAATGGTTATTCATGTTTTCACTGAGTAGGGACTCCGTGGGGTTCCAAGGGGATGCCGGAGGCAGTGTCCCTTTGGGTGCTGTCGCCACCGCGACGCCAAGCAGGGGAGTAAGCTCCAACTACTAATTAAGTGTTATCCTTCATTTAAGGCAATATCTTCGACGTAACAGTAATGATGGCGAAGACTGCCGCTTTTCATGGACGAATATCGGCAGGCATTGGCTGTAAACTCAAAATGGTTATTCATGTTTTCACTGAGTAGGGACTCCGTGGGGTTCCAAGGGGATGCCGGAGGCAGTGTCCCTTTGGGTGCTGTCGCCACCGCGACGCCAAACAGGAAACCAAACTCAAAGCTGATCAGTTAACCACTGACGAACATACGTGACCACTTTTATTCATTCCAGCGTTTGTACACGCAGACTTGGTGCGTGTTGAGAGGGTGGTGATTGTGTTGTTATTTGTCCTGCACTTAAAGCCGTCATTCCCGAATTATCTTGTCGGGAATCCAGTGAACTAAGTTCTGGATCTTCGAAAAAGCCACCACGAAGATGACAGCTGTTATGTGAGCTACCCGTACCAAACACGCCAATGCCCATCTCAGTGAATGAATCGCCATTTTGTAAATTTTAAAGTGCTAGCTACAAATCACCCTCCGCTGATGCATTCACTAGAATACTGGCAATTTCACGAGTGAAACTCATATAACCACGCCATCCTTTAATATTGGTTAATACTGCAATTGAAATATCATGCTCTGGGATCACAAAGACAATTGATGAACTACCTGCTTGTTGTCCTGTATGCCCAAACCAACTTTGTTCATCATTAGGAAATAACATGACGCCCATTCCATAATTATACTTTGATGGAATAGCGTCACGCCATGAGGGGATATGTGCTGAATTCATTTCATTTTTGCTATAAGGAGATATCATCAAAGACTTTGTTTTTTCTGAGATTAACTGATTATTATTGAATGCTTGAGCGAATAAAATAAGATCGGTTGCCGTCGACAAATGTCCACCTGCAGGTAGGTTTTCACTGACATCCCGCATATTAGCACGGCGCAATTTCTTATTTTTATTTAACCGGTAACCAGATGCTCTATGAGGAATAATTGCCCAAGCATCGTCATCAACCGTATTATTCATAGCAAGAGGAGTAAATATTAAATCTTCCATAATTTCTCGATAAGGTTTTTTTGCTGCTCCTTGTAATACACAAGCTAGAGTACGAAATCCATAAGAAGTGTATTTCCAATTTGTACCGGGCTTAAATAATAACGGGTCTTCTTTAAAATTATTCAGGGGAGTGATCACCTCTGTATATCGAGTATAACGGCCAAGTTGATCAATAAAGCGTTTTCTTTCTATTTTAGTACGTTCGTCATCAGAGCTTGCACGGGAAAGTAGCGCATTATAATCAGCATAATGCCTTATGCCAGAGGTGTGGGTTAATAACTGCTTTGTTGTTATTACATTTAATTTAAGGGGATATTTAGGACAATATTTTTGAATAGGGGCGTTAAGATCAAGAGCGCCTGTTTCAATGAGTGACATGGTAGCGCTAGACGTGAACCATTTTGAAATTGAAGCGATACGATATTTTGTTTGTGGTGTTGCTAAGATATTATTTTCTATATCGGCTAAGCCATAAGCATCAGAGAAAATAATTTTATTTTTATATCCTACCGCTATTTGAAGAGAGGCTGTTCCTGATTGTTTAAGTTCGACTATGGCAGCAGCACTGAGTTGTTTTTGCCAGATTTCCTGCTTTTTATTTTCATTTGCTTGGCTGGTTAAGCTATAGGCTGTTAACAACATTAATGGTACAAAATATACCTTGGTTAATATTGGCATACACTTTCCTTTCTATTTAATAAATATTTATAATTGTTAATACGTAAGAAAAAGTAAAAGGTTGTTGTTAATTTGGAAATAAAAAAGTTATATCAGTTGCTAGGTTTACTATTTTTATTTTCTATCGTTGCCGTTATGCTGACAACGTTCTAGGTGTTTAAACGGCGAGCCCTCTTTGATCTCATCTCTCGCTGCTGCATTAAACGTGTTTCCTTGAATAAATTAATTTAACATTGGCGGCGCGTCGCTCCTTGGGTGTTGTCGCCACCGCGACGCCAAACAGGGAATCAATCTCCAGTCGTTTGAAGTTAACCCAAAGGTATCACAAGATATCAAGGGGTCAGGATAGTTGATTTGTTGGGTAAAGGGGGTTGCGATCATCGGCTGCTGACGCCCTCGTGATGTCTATTACAGGCATCAGAAAAACCACTTAGCTATGAATAATATTTTGCATCATTTCCCTAAAGCGAGTATCGACAACAGGAACCTATTTATTGTTATTAGCTGAACTACTTGCTTTATTTTTAGCTAGGCGCTCAATTTAAGGTCACCACATTTTTAAATTTCATAACTGCGTTGCAATTTGCTAAATGCGATTGTTATAGGTAAAGGTTATTGATAAATTTCGTGTTATATCAAGGAAGCAATGTTCTAATAAAGTTGGCATTGTTACTGCTACATTAAGCTGGGTGGAGCCATTTTAATAAGTTGAGGAGAATAATATGTCTCATGGTAACCAAGGCGTAACTAGACGAATAATTCTTACTGCACAGCAGTTACAGACACAGCAAAACTATAAACAGGAAAACCAGAGAAAAGCTAATCAGCTTGTTTACGATGAGCTTAAGCACGAAGATAATCAGCAACTTTATATGGACGGAAATGAAAGTTACTTGCTGGGCTATAACTAGCCGGTTGTTAGTTATTAATGAACAGTGGCATTAAGGGTAAACTAGTTACCGTTAAGTCTTCGCTTTTTGTGTTGCTGTTTTGTTTAGGTGTTGGCGAAATTAAGGGCAGAGCTACCTTTGCACCTTGTTGCTAGCGTTATTTCAAACGGTAACTGTTTAACGCTTATTGCAGCGATGTAACAAGTGCTAAATAAGTTAAGCTATTTTTTGAACACAATTTACCAGCCACTGCTTCATTTGAATTTCATTAAGCCCACCAGAAATACGATCCACTTCTTTACCCTGATGAAATAACACCAAGGTAGGTAAGCTACGAATATTCGCCTCTGTGGAGATTTGTTGTACTTGTTCAGTATTAACTTTGGCAAATAATAGATCAGGCGACGATAGGGCAACTTTACTAAAAACAGGGGCCATGTTTTGACATGGGCCGCACCAACTAGCCCAAAAATCGACAATAACGGGTAAGTGATTACGTTCAATAAAGGGGTAAAAAGTATTGGCCGTTAATGCAACCGGTTTAGGGGAGTAAACACCTTGCTGACATTTTCCGCACTTACCCTTGGTGTAGTCTTTCTCATCAGGAATGCGATTAGTCGCAAAACAGTTGCCACATACTATATTCATAATTTTTTATTTAATTTGTTAAAAAGTTAAGTTTGCTGATTTTACCAAACTATTCCCTAACAGTTAATCCCTAACAGTTAATAACCATAAAGAGAGTGAGGCCTGTACAAGGGGACGTCAGCGAAATTTACCATTGACAGATTCACACTAAGTTACATTTTCAGTAAATACCCATCGGACTATTGGTATATTGTATACATTAACGGTATATTGTATGCAGTAACATTTATCATCAAAACAACAACAATAATTAAGAGACCTCTATGAATAAATTTTCAAAGTCACTGGCAGCGATTGCTATCGCCTCGGTAGTTTGTGGTTGCAGCTACAACGCTGTTAACGATGGGAGTCAGCAGTCAAATACCGTAAGTACTGTCACTCAAGTTAACCCTATGGTTGCACAAGTCTTAGCGACAGATGTTGACCAACTTTGGAGCCAAGACTTTGATCACTATCAAGCAGGTTTGCTTAAAGCTGTGGCTGATGAAATTTCCGTTGAAGCATTAAAAGGTGACTTAAGCAGTGAGAAGTTAGAAAAACTGACCTTCTATTTACGGATATATAGCAGTTTTGGTAGCGATGAAAATTGGCCCGAGCAGACCGCTGACTCCGTGAATAACGCGCTAGTTAATTTATTTAATATGCCGGGCTTCTTAGCGGTAAACAAAACAACGGCGCGGTTACATGAAAACTATGCGGTGGCTTTATATCGTTTGTATTTCTTAGCACCATTACAGCCCTTTACTGCAGAGCAAGTTGAGCCGCTGAGCCGGTTAATTAAGCTTTATGCTAGCGCTGATTTATCCACTATCACAAAAGATACAACCGTTGATTATGCCCTGTGGGAAGTATTACGTGCCGGCGCAATTTTACCGTACGAAGCGCGCAGAAAAAATAACACAGAATTTACTAAAGCGGTCCACGGCGAAGGTGAACTTCAACAAGCCTTAACGCAATTTATTACAGCAAAGAATAATAAGCTTGCCGGTGATGATTGGCCTAAACAACATGCTCTTTGGGCACTGGCACAATATTACAATTTATATACTAAAGAATACTGGAATGAATATTATCAGCGTTCAGAAGACGATCAAAAACGCTTAGACGATGATAAGTTGTCGCTCGCCGTAGAGCAGTCAATGGATGATCTTGATAATAACATTTGGCAAGCATTAACTGTTGATAAGGACATAGATATTGAGCAGAGTAAAACGCTGTTCAGTATCCCTTATGTGGTTAATACCTTTCGAGGTAAATCAGAATGCGAAGAAGGAACGCTTGCGGGGCGCTGTATCACGCCAACTATTGAGCAAGCCTTGCCGATTAACCATGACTGCTCAGATAAAATATACATTTTGACGCAGGCGATGACACAAGCGCAATTAAATGACTCTTGTCAGCAGTTAATTTCACAAGAAAGTAATTTTCATAACATTTTAGCAACCAATAACCAACCAGTCGCTAATGATTTTAATGACAAGTTACGGGTTGTTATTTTTGATAATCATGCGGAATACAATAAATACGGTCAATTAGTCTTTGATATTAATACTGATAATGGCGGTATGTATATTGAGGGTACAACTCAAGACCCTGATAATATTGCTACTTTTTATTCTTTCGAACATTTTTGGGTTAGACCAGACTTCGCTGTGTGGAATTTAAACCATGAATTTGTTCATTACCTAGATGGCCGCTTTGTCAAATATGACACCTTTAATCACTTTCCTAGTCACATGGTATGGTGGTCTGAAGGCCTAGCAGAATATGTGGCTAAAGAGGATAACAACCCCAAAGCCTTTACCTTGGTGAATGATACGGTAGTTAAAGACTGGCCAAGTTTAAGTGATGTATTCAATACCGAATACAAAGACGGCACTGACAGAGTATACCGTTGGGGTTATTTAGCGGTACGCTTTATGAATGAACGACATCAAGGCGATTATAGAAAAATGGCGCATTTTTTAAAAACTGATTTCTTCGCAGGTTATAAAAATTTACTAGATGATTCAGGTGAAAAATATAATGAAGAATTTAAGCAGTGGCTTGTTGAGCATAACAACAATTTTATTGCCGAATCAGTAAATAACAACCCGCATAAACCGCGTCAGTTCTATCGTTATACTTATAAGGACTACCTGCAACCCTCTCATTTAATTGAAGACAAGCTACATATGCATTGGCAGTATTGGCATGAAAATGCGTTAAAAGCGACACAAGAAAAAATCGCTAATCAAACTAAATAGTTATGGCCTCAGTGTTAGGCTAAGAAGCTAGCCTAACACTGAGGGGGAGCACTGAGGATTATCAGCGGAGAATAACCGTCGAAGAAAAAGTTAAGCTAACTAGACATAAGTAAATAAAATGACTTTTGTTCATCGTCGGCTGAGCTACTCGAAGAATGTATAGAAGTGAACTGCCACCAAGTTTGTTGAGCCATCTCTTTAACAACGAGGGACCAAACACCCGCTTCAGTTTCGCTTATCAACAACTCGCAACGATCAATTTTGCAGGTAACACCTTGTAGTATTAATGAATTAGCATGATAGTGGGTTTGGATAAAATCGGTAAGTTGAGTCGCTATTTTATAACCCCAATCGAGATCTTCCTCTTCTTGATGTAATTGGTATATTTCATCGCGCTGATTTCCACGAAAACCTCGTCTATATTTGGCAAAGTCATCAGTTATCAATGCCATCATTTGCTGATCGGTAATATCACTTTCATCTAAAGATTCAATCTCTAAGGTTAATTGTGTTACGCGGTTGTTGGTGCGGCGGTATTTATCTTCTAATGCCTTATTCTTTAGGGTGAGTTCTTTAATTTGTTCTCGAAAATTGTTGCTGTCTGGTGATGGAATTTGCTTAACCTCTGACCTTGATAAGTTACTTCGAGGTGATTGTTTCACTGTTATATCGGCATTATTAGCCACTTTAGCTAAGGTCAGACTATCTTTATCTGAAATTTTATTCGAACTTTCAAATATCAAAGAGGATGCTAAAGCTGTTGGTGAAACTGCTGTTTCTTGTTCGGCCGATATTGCTGTTGAAGAGTTAAGTGTTGAAATAAAGTAACCTGAGCCGGCGCCTATGCAAAAGCAAAGTAGGTATTTAATCATTGTTAATTTCGTCCCTGTTAAATGATATTTATAGGGCGTTGTATACCCAGACTAAAAATAACACTTTTGTTGGATTGTTTGCAAGATAAGTGCAATATAGCTAAATGGGTTAAGGCTTCATCACTCGAGTAAGGCCATTAAAGCTTCTTCATGAACGATTGGTCATTAAATTTTGTATAAACGTATATAAGCTTAATAAAACAGTCACAGCAATCATTCTTCACTGTAAGGTTATAGAGATTAAATATTATGCCACTTTTTCTTTGGATGTCAGGCGCATTGGCCTCCTTTTGTATTCTTGCTATAGGTGCTCGTGAGTTAAGTGGTCAGCTAAGTGTGGCTCAATCACTGTGTATTCGCAGCGCCATTGGCTTAATATTCTTATCGGGTATTTACTTTTTCAGGTTTCGGTACCTGAATAAAAGCAGGCAAAAACTATTATCCCCTCCCCAACAAGTTAAGGTCATTAAATTACATCTATTTCGTAATGTATTCCATTTTATAGCGCAATACGGCTGGTTCTTTGGCATTGGCTTACTGCCGTTGGCGGAGGTGTTTGCGCTCGAATTTACCGTACCCATTTGGACCTTATTAATTGCCAGTTTTTTCCTTAATGAAAAGGTTACCACTAATAAAGTGATAGCGATATTTCTAGGAACATTAGGGGTGCTAGTGATTGTGCAACCAGGTTATGCCTTGATTGATTCTGCTTCCATTGCTGTACTCGGTTCGGCCATTTGTTTTGCTATCTCGCATACCGCGACAAAAGCCTTATCAACGTCGCAATCACCGTTAACCATTTTATTGTTCATGTGCATTATTCAATTACCCCTTGGCTTAGTGCTGTCATTATCAACTTGGGTGTGGCCAGAAGGGCTGCAGTGGTTTTGGTTAGTGGTTATTGGACTTAGTGCATTGTCAGCTCATTATTGTTTAGCTAAAGCTATGCAGTTCACTGAAGTGACTACCATTATTACTTTGGACTTTTTGAGATTACCTTTAATCGCTCTGGTCGGGGTGAGCTTTTATGGTGAAGCGGTTGAGCTCCCTTTACTTGTTGGTGGCGCCTTAATGATAATTGCTAACCTAATTGGCGTTCGAGACTTAAAGCTAAGCAGGAAAAAAGCATAAAGACAGTCACTATGATTTTTTTGAGGGGAGGAGTAAACGTGAAAGTGTAGTGGCAGAGTTAATTGAGCTAAATGAAGGAATGATGTTTCTTTGTTCAAGTCCACGACTATAATTAACCATAGTTATTGAACAGTTGTTCGATGTTTGTTTACTGGCGCTTTGAATATGTTGATGCTCTGAATAAGTTAAGGAGGCTAACATGGTTTCACCCATTGATGGTAATAGCTCGGTAAGTCAAGTTTTACAACAGCAACATCAGCAAGTTGCTGAACAACAAGCGCTTCAGCGAGACAAAGATAACCAACAAGAAATAAATCGGCAAACACAAGAAAGGGCACAAGCGGCGCAAACTAACAACGATCCCGATAGTCGAATAGGCCGCTCAGTGGATATATCTGTCTAAGCTGATATTTTGGTTGCGAGTATTTAGTGAGTAATAGTTATATTAGTCGCTGTGCTTTTTTCTAAAAGCAAAAGCTTGCTCACACGC
This sequence comes from Colwellia piezophila ATCC BAA-637, assembly GCF_000378625.1. GTDB lineage: Bacteria > Pseudomonadota > Gammaproteobacteria > Enterobacterales > Alteromonadaceae > Colwellia > Colwellia piezophila. The sequence goes on from NZ_KB905165.1 coordinate 169,308, forward strand.
CGGTAATTCATAAAACATCGGCGCGCCATTAATTCTATTACCATTGTATGCGTTCGCTTCATCCTTGCAGACCGACTCACTCTTCTTAAATTTATTTAGGCACTCTTGATATATTTCTTTCTTTCGTGGTTTAAGAGCAACTTGTCGTGCCTCTTCACACATTTTATCTAATTTTTCTTGCTGCTTTTGATGAGCAAAAGCGACAGAGGCTATACTGTTAATGACTATGGCTAAAGTAAAAATACCCAGTAACTTTGCTGACATATTTAATTCCTTGAAATAACTATTAATAGTTGAACTTTTATTGTGCGATATAATAACCAAGTCTGCTGATATTAATTTAATAAAGCTAAGGGAAAAGTGGTTTTTTTGCAAAGGCTTATCTACAGTTATTAGTAAAGTAACACACCACTTAATAACAATGTTTTATTTCAGATAATAAACTAAATAACGATTTAGTTAGGGGTTAAAATGGAATCATTAAAAATAAAAGAATATATGAATCACTATCCAGTCACCTTTACTGAAAATATGTCAGTTGAAGAAGCCTCCTTACGCTTTCTCAAAACCAAGCAAATTGGTGGACCTGTGATAGATATTAATTATAAATTATTGGGTTTTATCTCCGAAGGTGATATTTTGGGTAAAATGTTAGAAAGCATTTACTTCAATGAACATGTAGCCGTTATTAAGGATATTATGAACAAAGATGTGCTTTCAGTAAAACCTTATGACAGTATTATTGAACTAGGTCAAAAAATGTTAAAGGATAAGCCTAAAGTATATCCAGTGGTTGATGACGATGATAATTTACTGGGCACTATTTCGCGTAATGAAGTGCTACAAGCTTGTTATCAACATGGTAAAGCTCGGTTATCGATTGAAAAAGAACAAGCCGCCGTTTAATAGCAACTCTGCACCTTATTTAGCACATCAGGTAAATAAAGGAGCTGAAAAGTTCCTTTACTGAATACCTTTGTTATTTTTAATACTTTACTCGCTGTAATTACAAAGTTTTACTGTTAAAATAATCTTTTAATTTTTTATCCGAGTTTGTTTTGTCTGTTTCGATTGAGTCTGCTATCACTTCCTTTTTTCATCTACAAAACCTTTTTGAATTATTGCCCCAAGCAAAAAAGAGCGATGTTGGTCGCTTTAAAGCTAGGTTAATCAGCCTTAAAAAAAACCTGGCCAAAGAGTCGGGTCTAAAGACTCAAGCTGAGTTATCGCAACTGGCCTTATCGGTAAAACAGATAAAGCTTGTTGAGCAACTGCAACAAGGTATTTTAAAATCAATTGCAGATAAAAAACAAAAAATAAGTAATCTACCAAAAATAACCTATCCCGAAGGTTTACCTATTTCGCAAAACGCCGAGCAAATATCTAAGGCGATTCAAGATAACCAAGTGGTTATTATTGCCGGTGAAACGGGCTCAGGTAAAACTACCCAGATCCCTAAAATTTGTCTTGCGCTTGGTCGTGGTGTGGATGGCCTTATCGGCCATACCCAACCTAGACGTATTGCAGCCAGAACGGTTGCTAATCGTATTGCCGAAGAATTAGGGACAAAACTGGGTGATCAGGTTGGTTATAAGGTTAGGTTTAATGATCAAGTCAGTGAGCGCAGTTATATCAAGTTGATGACCGACGGTATTTTGTTGGCGGAAATGCAAAGAGATAGATTATTACGTCAATACGACACTATCATTATCGATGAAGCTCATGAACGTAGTTTAAATATCGATTTTATTTTAGGGTATTTAAAACAAGTCCTAGCTAAACGTCCTGATCTTAAGTTAATCATTACTTCAGCGACAATTGACCCGCAACGTTTTGCTAAACATTTTGCCAGTAAAACCGGAGTTTTAGCGCCTATTATTGAAGTTACCGGTAGAACATTCCCGGTTGAGATGCACTATAGACCCTTAAATGATCGGGTCATTGGCGATGATGACCAGCAATCACCCCAAGATGTTGATGTTATCGATGGTATCTTAGCGGCTGTTGACGAGCTCAGTGACTACGGTCAAGGCGATATCTTGGTGTTTCTCAATGGTGAAAGAGAAATACGCGATACCGCTGCGGCGCTAATTAAAGCCAATTTACGTCAAACCCATATATTGCCACTTTATGCCCGTTTGACCGTAAGCGAACAAAATCAAATATTTAAACCCCATAGCGGTCGAAATATTGTCTTAGCGACCAATGTTGCTGAAACTTCTTTAACGGTACCGGGCATTAAGTATGTTATCGATCCAGGTACGGCGCGAATTTCACGTTACAGTTATCGTACCAAAGTCCAACGTTTACCCATTGAAGCTATTTCACAGGCAAGTGCTAATCAACGTTCTGGTCGTTGTGGCCGTGTTTCTGACGGTATTTGTATCCGTTTATATTCAGAAGATGATTACAACAATCGCCCTGCATTTACTGATCCCGAAATTTTACGTACCAACTTGGCAACCGTTATCTTGCAAATGCATGCCTTGGACTTGGGCGATATTGCTGATTTTCCGTTTGTTGAAGCACCAGATAATCGTAATATTAGTGATGGTGTACGTTTATTAGAAGAAATTGCCGCGATTGAAAGCTCCGATAAGCCTGCCAATAACAAAACCCCTAAAGGTAAAGTGGCGGCTACCTCAACACAGTTAACCAAGTCAGGGCGTTTATTAGCAAAATTTCCGATAGACCCGCGTCTAGCCAAAATGGTTATCTCCGCTATTGAGTTTGGTTGTATTGAGCAAATACTTATTATTGTTAGTGCCTTAAGTATCCAAGATCCAAGAGAAAGGCCACACGAAAAACAACAGCTTAGTGATGAAAAACATAGCCGATTTAAAAACAAATCTTCTGACTTTATAAGTTTACTTAATCTTTGGCAGTATATTAACGAGCAGAAAAAAGATTTAACACAAAATCACTTTAGGAAATTATGTCAGCGCGAGTTTCTCTCTTATGTGCGTTTACGTGAATGGCAAGATCTCTTCAGTCAATTAAAGATGACCTTAAAAGAACAAAACATAACCTTAACCTCGATTGATTACCAATTTTCAATGCCAAGTGGTCAACAGGGCCAAGCAGGTGGGGCATCAGGAGATAAGGAAAAAGACAGTGAGCAGGAGTCGGTATTAACACCCGTGCATCAAGCATTATTATCGGGTTTACTTAGTCATATCGGCCAACAAGATGAAAATCGCGAGTACAAAGGTGCACGCGGCATGAAGTTTTTTATCTTCCCTGGCTCGGCGTTAACAAAAAAATCACCTAAGTGGCTAATGTCAGCTGAGTTAGTGGAAACAAGTCGACTATTCGCTCGTATGAATGCCAAGATTGACCCTTTATGGTTAGAGCCGCTAGCACAGCATTTGGTTAAACGAAATTACAGCGAGCCGCACTGGGAGAAAAAGCAAGGTGCGGTGATGGCCTTTGAGCAAGTGACGCTCTATGGCTTAAGTATTGTCAATAAACGTAAAATTAATTTTAATACTATTGAACCAGCCATTTGCCGTGAGATATTTATTCGCGAAGCACTGGTTAATGGTGACTGTGTTATTAAAGAAAAATTCCTAAAACAAAATCAACAGCTGGTAGAGAGCATTGAAGCACTAGAGCAGAAAGCCCGCCGTAAAGACTTTTTGATTGATGAGCAGCACCTTGTTGATTTTTATAGTGATAAACTACCAGAATCGATAATTTGTCAACGTAGTTTCCTCGCTTGGTGGAAAAAAGCTAAGCAAAATAACACCCAGTTATTAGACTTTAGTGAAGCTTTTTTATTGAATGAATCTAGTGATAAATTAAGTACTACACAATATCCAGATTTTTGGCAGCAGGGCAGTATAACCTTGCCGCTTAATTATCATTTTAGTCCGGGCGATATCGATGATGGTATTAGCGTCATTGTACCGATAGCTTTATTAAATCAAATACAAGATATTGGCTTTGATTGGTTGATTCCGGCATTACGCGAAGAGCTAGCCATTGCTTTAATTAAAGCGTTACCGAAATCATTAAGGCGTAACTTTGTTCCTGCGCCAAATTATGCTCAAGCTTGTTTAGCGGCGATACCAAGTGATGAAGGTTATTTGCAACCAGCCTTGGCTAAACAGTTATTACGCATGACGGGTGTACGCTTACCTGAAGATGCCTGGCAGGAAATCTCTCTTCCTGTACATTTAACTATGAATTTCCAGGTCGTTGATGATAAGGGTAAACTACTAAAGCAGGGCCGAGACCTTAATGAGTTAAAAGCTGAGCTGCAAGGTAAAGTTAAAGCCTCAATAAAGCAAGTCGCCGAAAAAGGTATAGAGAAAGCTGATTTAACGCAATGGGACTTTGGTAAATTACCTACTGGCTATGAAAAGAAAGTGGCAAATATCACCATTAAGGCCTTTCCTGCGTTAGTTGACCATAAAAGCAGTGTTGCCATTGAGTTATTTGAGCAAGAGCAACATGCTCAAGAGGCTATGCTTAAAGGTGTCAGTCGCCTTATTTTATTAAATATCCCGACACCTTTGAAATATTTACAAGAAAAGTTACCCAATAAGGCTAAGCTAGGTTTGTACTTTAACCCTTTTGGCTCAATTAATGATTTACTGCAAGATTGTATTCAAGGCGCGTGTTTATCTTTGGTACAGCAGTTTTCTGAGCAAAAAAATGCGGGTCAACTGCCTCGAACACAAGCACAATTTTCCCAGTGCAATGAGTATGTTCGGGCTGAAATAGCGGATTGTGTCTTAGCGGCCACCATTAAAGTTGAGCGGGCGTTAAGTTTACGCCATGAAGTGACCAAGAAAATGAAAGGTAGTGTGCCACTTAATGTTATCCAAGCTCATGGCGATATTAAGCAGCAATGTGAACAACTTGTTTTCAAAGGTTTTGTTAGCCATTCAGGTTTGAGTAAACTTGATGATATTAGTCGCTATTTACAAGGTATGTTACGCCGTTTAGAAAAACTGCCGATTGATCCGAACCAAGATAGGTTGAAACTTATTGAGGTGAATAAAGTCAAAGATGCTTATCAAGCTATTATAAGTAAGCAGAGAAAGGATAAACCTATTGAGCAGGCGCTTCTTACTACGCGCTGGTTAATTGAAGAGTTACGTATTTCCTTATTTGCACAAAACTTGGGTACCTCGGCACCTATATCGGTAAAGCGAATACTAAACCATTTAAAAAGTTTCTCTTAAACTAGGCGCTAGCAACGTTATGTTTCTATTTGCTTAATAGCTGGCAATTTAAGCTTTACTTTTTTGTCGGCAATAGTTGACACTACCCCTTTTGCTCAGTATAAATAATAGCGTGATAACTAGTCTACTTGGGAGAGAGAATGAACGGATTTGATGATAAACGCGATTTTTACCGCATGATGTTAAACAGTGAAGTTACGGTTACCGTTATAGATGATGAAGTAAACAGTCAACTTACCGCGACTTGTCGGGATTTAAGTGCAACAGGCATGGCGTTTGAAATTGGGCATCCATTAGCTATTTCTACCCAGGTAAGAATAAAAGTTGATTCAGCCAGTCCCCAAGTACAAACACTTGATATTAGTGGTCGAGTGGTACGTATTGAAGAAGAGAGTAACAATTGCTATCTCATAGGTGTTGCGATCGAAGAAATAGATTAACCAAGCGAGTTACTGAGGTAGGGTGGCGAGTCACCCTAATCATTACTCAATGTCAAAATAAAAAAGCCAGACTAACTTTCTGGCTTTTTTATTTGCTTTCCCGCTTCTGTTTTTACGCGAGCTAGTCTTTAAAGGCTGGATAAATCGACTCAAATATAGATTATTCTACTTGGCAAACTAGCCCTTTTAAATAATAGCCCTCAGGGTAATTAGATGAAATTGGGTGATCTGCAGCTTGTTGTAAGCGCTCAACAAAGTAAACATTACGCTTGGCATCTAATGCGGCATCAGCGACTACTTTTTGGAACAAACTAGCTTCCATCAGACCTGAGCAAGAGAATGTTAACAATAAACCACCAGGGTTTAATAATTGCATGGCAATCATGTTGATATCTTTATAACCACGACAAGCGCCCGTTAACTGTGCCTTTGATTCTACAAATTTAGGCGGATCAAGGATAATCATATCAAAGCGGCGTTTTTCTTCACGGTATCTGCGTAATAACTTAAAAACATCTTCTTTAATAAAAGAAACGTTGGCATCAGCTAAACCATTTAAGGCGAGGTTACGTTCACCCAAATCAAGCGCTGCTTGTGATACATCGACATTAATAACTTCTTTGGCATTATTCGCCGCGCAATGTAGTGCAAACGTACTGGTATAAGAAAAACAATTTAAGATAGTTTTATCTTTGGCGAATTTTCCGGCCGTTAAGCGAGAGTCTCGTTGATCAAGATAAAAACCTGTTTTGTGACCGGTAGCTATATCAACATGAATTTTGATACCGTGCTCTTCAATAATACATTCAGTCGACTCTTGCGGCTCGGTTAACCAACCCGTTACTGGCTCTAAACCTTCCTTTTTGCGGACATCAACATCAGACCGTTCATATATATGACAATCAGGGTAAAGCTCGGTTAAACAGCTAACTAGGGTATAACGGTGGAAATCTGCACCAGCACTAAGTAACTGACAAACTATAAAATTGTCATATCTATCAATAGTTACACCGGGAAGTCCATCGGACTCACCAGCGATTAAGCGATAGCCGGTTAAATTACCTTGCGCGATATACCAGTCACGTCTCACTTGGGCGTTGGACAGTTTATTTAAGAAAAAGTCTCGATCAATTTCCTGATTTTCATCGAAGCTCCATATGCGAATTCTTATTTGCGACTCAGGTGAATAAGCACCTCTAGCTAACCACGTTCCTTTGCTATCGAAGACATCTACGGTATCCCCAAGCATAGGTTTACCTTTGATCTTGTTAATAGCTTTCGAGAAAATCCATGGGTGTTTACGTAATAATGATTTTTCACGACCAACATTTAAATAAATTCTTGCTGACATAGGTCTATACTTATTTTTAATGAATAAAATACTTAAATAAATAAGCGGATTTTATTCTGTGAAAGGGAAGTTTGCGCCGATTTTAGACAATGACAGACTTAGGTGCAAACTTTACTGATAATAATAGTGATTTAAGAAGAGAAGCAGGTATGAATGTTAGCTATATTGCACATATTTCAGGTAGGGTACAAGGGGTTTATTTTCGAGCATCATCCCAGCAACAAGCCATCGAATACAGTTTAAGTGGCTATGCACGAAACCTAGCCGATGGTGATGTGGAAGTTTTACTTTGTGGTGAGCAAGTTAATATTGACAAAATGTTAGCTTGGCTTTCTCATGGCCCTGAACAAGCACAAGTCGATGATATCCAGCATAAAAAAGTTCCTTGGCAGGAACATAACTTCTTTTCTATCGGCTAAGGCGCAAGCTAACTAATTGATATATTCAACTAAAGCGTTATGGCTTAATGAAGCTGAAGCGCTTTAGTTGTTTCCCTTCTCGCTCTATTGTTTCATCAAACATAGCTAAAGGGCGTAGCCAAATATCTTCAGTATTATCCTTGGGGTGGTAAACCACCATATATTCTTCAGTTTCACTATGTCTGGCAATATAAAGTACTTGATAATAATTGCCTTTAAAGTGTTGGTAGGTACCTATTTTTAACATTTCTTTACCTTTGTTATTGTTTCTTACGGGGCCGATTTAGAACGGGTCTTTCAATATTTTATCCATAAACCATTTACCATCTACCTGAATAAACGCGAGGCGCTTAACGTCTTTAATACGGTTGTCTTGAAAGTAGCCGTCAAAATATATGGTGATGTTAGCACTGCCTTTAAATTGTTGACGCACTTGAACACCACCACTATCGGGTTTCATTTCAACACGGTCGTAAGACATATTAAATAAATGACGGCCAACGGCCGAGGGTGAACGATAATGCATGATCAGCCGTGCTAATTTGGGGCTACAAACAGAAGCGGCTTTCTTAACATTTTTTTCATTATAAAGTGCATCGAAAAAAGCCATGGCGACTATTTCGGGATCATCCACTTTGGTGATTGTTTGTGAGTCATCTCCACTACACGCAGTCAATAACGTGAAAGAGCATAAAAACAGTAAAGAAATTAAAACTTTAAAATAGCGCATTGAAATTCAATCAAAAAATTAAGTATTAGCTTTAATAATAGCGTAATTAGTTTATTAAAGTGAAGCGAAATATCCGTGGCGTTGGGAAAAAGAAAAAGGCACTGCTTTATTTAAACAGTGCCTTTAATTAGTTTTTCGAAGCTATTACTTAACTACGCTATTGATGAACGCTATTGAACGAGTTCTTTATCGCTAAAGCTCTCGCTAAATAATGCACTTGATAAATAACGCTCAGCTGAACTTGGCAAAATTACTACGATATTCTTGCCTTTGTTTTCAGGACGTTCAGCAATTCGTTTAGCCGCAACAACAGCAGCACCCGATGAAATACCAGCAAGGATGCCTTCTTCTTTCATTAAACGGTGCGTCATAGCAAAGGCATCTTCATTTGAAACAAGTTCAACAGCATCAACCATTTCAAGATCTAAGTTACCCGGAATAAAACCAGCACCAATACCTTGAATTTTATGAGGTCCCGGGGTTAATTCTTCGCCAGCAAGCGCTTGACTGATCACCGGAGAGTCTGAAGGTTCAACTGCTACTGTAGTGATAGCCTTACCTTTGGTTAATTTTATATAACGACTTGTTCCCGTGAGCGTACCACCGGTACCCACGCCAGAAACAAAGATATCGATATTGCCGTCGGTATCATTCCAAATTTCAGGGCCCGTAGTTTCTTCATGAATTTTAGGGTTTGCTGGGTTGTCAAATTGGCCTAATAGTACATATCTTTCAGGGTCAGAATCTTTCAATTCTTGGGCTTTAGCAATTGCGCCACCCATACCTTTTGCACCATCTGTTAATTCAACTTTCGCACCTAAAGCGATTAACAACTTACGACGCTCGAGACTCATGGTACTCGGCATGGTCAACGTTATGGCATAACCACGGGCAGCAGCAACAAAAGCTAAGGCGATACCCGTATTGCCACTTGTTGGTTCAACAATTTCCTTTCCGGGCTTTAATAAGCCTTTTTCTTCAGCATCCCAAACCATGCTAGCGCCGATACGACACTTAACGCTGAAACTCGGATTTCTTGCTTCTATTTTAGCGTATACATTAGCACCATTGTCTGCATTAATTACGCGATTAAGTTTAACTAGTGGCGTATTACCTATAGTCGTGGTGTTGTCTTCAAAAATTTTAGACATATTGGATCCTGTGAATTAGTGATATTAATAGCCTAAGAGTAGCTAGTTGTAATAAAAACAGAAGTGATATTTTGTTATAACTTATATTTCTATATAGCATAAAAGTATAGGAAGCTCTATTTTTAGTATTAACTGAGTACTTGGCTATCGCTTCGGGTAACTATGGTTGTGTTTTTTTTATTCTCTTTGCTGTTATTTGTAACTGGCCTTGCTGGTCGTACATTGAAAGCTGGCCACTAATTAATTGAAAGCGTTTAACTTTACTAATAGCTTGCAGTAACAATGTTTCTTGGTCCATCAGAGCGGGTTTACACATTTTACGCGTTGTTGCGATGGCACCGATACTTAACGAGTGATTCTTTGAGTTATAGCTAGATGAGATGTTATTACATGAAGCCGAGCCGGTTAACTTATTATCAGCATTAAAGGATAGTTGAGCATGGCTGTTATCAATTACCCGTTTACCTTGTATTGACACTACATAGAATTTGCCAGGTAATTTTTCTGTAGTTGGTAGGTCAGTAGTACTATTACAGGCCATTAGGGTAGTTGCTAGCGCAACGACTAACGAAATATTTTTATTCTTTATCATTTCTATTTTAATTCCTTGGTTGCTGCTAGAAAATAAGCGGCCTTCACTCAATAATGAGGAATAGTGTCAGTGTTATGTAATTGACGATAAAACTCAAGTGCTTAGTTTTATCGTCAATTACTCAGTTTTACACCATGATCCAGTTTGCTAGGGACACTATTTATAGGTAAGTTATTTCCTACACCTTATTTCTTCGCTTTTTTTAGGCTTAATTTTGCCGTTAATTATGACAGTTTACAGTTAAGTCATGGTTGCTAAGGTATTTACATGAAAGCAAGCCAACTCTTTATTGGTCAATTGACGTTATTGGTCAAATGAAGTTGTTGGTCTAAAAAAATTGTTGGCGTATAATCTTTTATTTTTTATATTTTATTTCGTATTAAGGATTTCATTTTGCCCTTTACTCTCGTTGATATTTTAGCTTTGTTTATATTTATTGCTTCTTGGTATGGCTATACTTTATTCGCACGAAAGAAAGCCAAGACAACAGACTGTATTGCGCGATGTTTGCATCAACATAGAATTCATTGGATGTATGAAGTTATTAGCCGTGAAGTGAGGGTATCAGAGGCTGCTCTTTTGGCTAATTTGGAGCGTAATATTGCTTTTTTTGCCTCGAGTACCTTATTAATTTTAGCCGGTGTTTTTACCTTATTCGCGAAAGTCGCTACATTGGAAGTGGTTATTGCTTCATTACCTTTTGCCACAGAAGTTAATCATTTAGCTATCCAACTTAAGCTGAGTTTATTAGTTTTTATCTTCGTTATATCATTTTTTCAATTCACTTGGTCAATGCGTCAATATGGGTTTTTGAATGTCATGATAGGAGCTACACCGCTAGATTTATCAGGAGGCAACGAAAACTTAACCGCTTATGCAAAACAAATGGCGATAGTGCAAGACCAAGCTGCGCATTCTTACAATTATGGTTTGAGAAGCTATTATTTCGCTTTAGCGGCAATGTGTTGGTTTTTTCATCCTTTATTATTTGTTTTTATGAGTTTGTGGGTTGTTTATACGCTATACACCCGCGAGTTTAATTCCAAGGCAGTTAAAGCAATCACCACAGCTCAGCATCTGCTACAACTAGAGCGCGAGATAAAAAATGAGCAACGTCCTCGTGCCTAAGACTTATCAAGAATATTCGATAGAAGACTTTGACAAGTACGATTGTTTAAAATTATCAAAGCGGTTTTATTTGGTATTGCTCTTTATTTTACGTGGCTATCTAGTTTGGCTGATGTCGGTCACTAATATGAAGGATAGAGTCGCAACCATGGAGTGGATTTACCCAGAAACAAGTTTATTCTTTTTAAGCTTAATCTCAGGCGCACTTGGTTTACTTGTTGTTGTTATGATCAGTTTTCGTCGTCCTAAAGCGAGCAACTGGGTAAAAATCATTTGGCCTTATAGCCGAATGTTTTTAGTGGTGGCCCTCATTTTTGATCTTAGCATTAACCTCGTTGGATTTTTTTACTGGCAACTGGCATCAATCCCTTGGTTAATTTGCCAAGGGGGCATTGTATTTGCGTTAATTATTATGTGCTTTACCAGTAAACGTATGCAAATTAATTTGAGTGAATTTCCTCAAACGTTACCTGAAAAATAGTCATCAATACATTTAGTGTTGAGAATGACTTATTATGATAAATATTACCTAAAAGGCTCGCTAGTGAATAATATGACCGATACCGAGATTCCAGAGAAAGAACAGCGATTAATAATTTTAGATACAGAAACAACCGGTATTAACCCTAGAGAAGGGCACCGAATTGTAGAGATTGGTTGTGTGGAAATGATAAACCGCCAATTAACAGGTCGTACCTATCACGCCTATATAAAACCGCTTGACCAACGTGGCAACGTGTTCGAAATGGAACAAGAGGTTATTAATATTCATGGTTTAACCAATGAATTCCTTAATGATAAACCTATCTTTTCACAAGTAGTTCATGAGTTTATCGAGTTTATTCGCGGTGCAGAATTGGTCATACATAACTCCAAGTTTGATGTTGGCTTTATGGATCATGAATTCTCAATCTTTAATTCCATGGCGCGCAGTCAAGATAAAGTGCCGATGACTGAAGATATCTGTACCATTACCGATACGTTAAAAGTGTCAAAAGATAAATTGGGCTCACCAAAAACATTAGATTATTTAGCGAGATTTTACCGAGTAGACAAACTAGTAGACCGTACTTATCACGGGGCCCTAATTGATGCGCAACTACTGGCCTATGTTTACATTGAAATGACGCGTCAGCAGTCAACATTAGATTTTTCAGTGGGTGATGGTAGCGGAGCTGATGCTAATGCCATAAGACGAATATCCTCGAATCGTAATAAATTAAAGATTATTACGGCTTCGGCCGATGAATTAAAAGCACATGCCGATCGCATTGCGGTAATCGCCAAAAAAGGAGGGGAACCACTTTGGAAATAAATTTACATCACCAAAATTACAGTCAACCCGCTAACGTAGTGAGTTTGAGTGTTGCTATGGTTTTGTTTTTTGTATCATTTAACGCAGCGGCATTTTTTGCTGGCGATATAGCTAATAGCGACAATAAACCTAAACTGACTAAAAAAACCGTTGAATATTACCAGAGTGATAATGCCACTAATCAAATTCCCTATTTCGATAACCGCTTTCGCCTAGATGCTGATATAGATGAAATAACGTTAATTTTTTATCGTAAGCAAGGCAGTAAGCCTATTATTCTCATTAGGCCGGACGGTAGTAAAATAAGAGTCAATGAATTTGACCTTGATAAAGTTGAGTGGTTTGATGACACCACTTTTGACATGATTAAGATAAAGCAGCCTATGCCTGGGCCTTGGCAAGCAGTAGGTAATATTCTACCCAATAGCCAAATACTAGTGGTCTCAGATATTAAAATTTCCGTTGAGCCTTTACCGGAAATTGTTTTTTCGGGGGAAACACTGAAAGTTGAGGGGAAACTCTTTAATGGTGACGATCCGATAAATAGCCCACACTTCAAGCGTGTAGTGAAACTAGATGTTAATTTTTATAGTACCAATAATTCAAAGTATGAAAACTTTGGTGCTGATGCGATTAAAGTCAGCTCTTTTCGGGATGATGGTTATGGTCTAGATGAATATGCTAATGATAATATCTTTACCGGCGAATTTGTTTTAGATTTTGCTCCAGGGGAATGGCAACCCGTTTACCTAGTAAAATTACCCATGGCGACGCGAGAGTTAAGGCAAACCCCGATCTTATTGCAAAATACACCGGTGAAAATTAGCATTGTGCAATCACAAGATTCAGATAAACCCCATCAAGTACTGTTCTCGATAGACCCAAGTTTTACTGATCCTAATAGTTTTGTTTTTCAAGGGAAATTTACCTTCCCGGATAAGCAAATCGAACCCTTTTCTATTATGGAAGGCGAAGGTGATAGTAGGGCGATAACGATGACTAATACCGAGCCCGGTATATATCGTATCAATGTCAGTGCTTTTGGCAAAACAATAACAGGGCGAGAGTTTCGCTTAGTGGTACCAGAATTTAGCTTTAATGTTGAAGTTGCTGATAACCTCGATAACATTACCAATGGCGATGAAGTCACTGCCGTTACCTCTACGACTCAACGTCAAGGTACAGATGAACTACTTGCTCAATCAGCAGAAAGTACTGCGTTGGCTTTATTAGAACAGAAAAAAGCACAAGCAGAGCAAGAACAAGAAACGATTTTACTCATCATCGCTGGTAACAGTGCCATAGTACTGATTGCGGTTGTTTTGTTTTTTACTTTACGTAGAAAGAAAGTAAAAACCAAGTAAGTTGAATGCTATTGTACTAAAGTGAGCGAAATGGGGTGAAATATGCTTTGATTTTCATCAGATTGCTCGTCAAACGCTCAGGCAGTAAGTTTTATTAAAAAAGTGGTTGACTGCGTCGCGTCATAACCGTATTATCTCGCCGCATTCAACGACATGTTGTTGAAGCAGAAGATAAGTCGGAGTGATTGGTTTAGGTCAATTAAACTAGCTTATAACAGAATATAGCGGAGTGGTAGTTCAGTTGGTTAGAATACCGGCCTGTCACGCCGGGGGTCGCGGGTTCGAGTCCCGTCCACTCCGCCAATTTTGTTTAAAATCATCATAGTTGATGCGAAGTAAGATTCGTTAAAATCTGCAAGCGAAATGTAGCGGAGTGGTAGTTCAGTTGGTTAGAATACCGGCCTGTCACGCCGGGGGTCGCGGGTTCGAGTCCCGTCCACTCCGCCAATTTTGTTAAAAATCATCATAGTTGATGCGAAGTAAGATTCGTTAAAGTCTTAATGCAAAGATCGCGGAGTGGTAGTTCAGTTGGTTAGCTTTTTATAAGATAATCGGCCTGTCACACCGGATGGCTTTTAGCGGGTTCGAGTCCCGTTCACTTACCTAGTGATAAACTCGAAGTAACAAAATATGCGGAGTGGTAGTTCAGTTGGTTAGAATACCGGCCTGTCACGCCGGGGGTCGCGGGTTCGAGTCCCGTCCACTCCGCCAATTTTGTTTATAATTAAGTATTAAATTTTCTAGCATTCTGTCTAGAAAATTGATTGCAAACCAATCATAACCAATCATAACCAATCATAACCAATCAAAACCAATGTTAATTCAAAAATAAAGCATAACCATTAATCAGCCTTTCTCTTAGCTTCTCAGTCCAATCATGACTGTTAAATTTGGCTAACATCAATCAAATTCATTCAGACCACTTCCAGTGTTAATTTAAAGCCAATAAATGGCCAATTATCTGTAATACCAATCGGACTAATTAATCCGCCAAAATTTCTTACTCGATTCATTTTTAATTCGCCAATGTTCATTTAGACTTTAGACTTTAGAACTTGATGCGCTTTATTAGCGAAGTTAACCTGCAGTTCCTTACTCTTGTCAGATCTTAAGTCATTTCAACCGCTGATTCGCTGCTGAATTAGCAGAGTAAATACAATTAAACAGTAATTTTTTTGATGATTTTTTCTAAAAAATAAAAAAACAGCTTGAATTAGTGGTACGACCAGTGCTTTAATCTAGGCATAAGTTAATAATTACATCGCTAAAATGATGGGAGAAGGTTAATGCTAAGTTATAAAGCACCAATAGCAGATATTAAATTTTTGATTGAAGATGTGTTCAAGTATTATGATCATTATAAAAAATATGAAGAATTTGAAGAAGCTAGTCCTGACCTAGTCGATGCTATTCTTCAAGAATGTGCAAAGTTTAGTGAAAATGTATTATTACCTTTATATCAAAGTGGTGATAAAGAAGGTTGTACGTTTGATAACGGTAAGGTAACCACACCAAAAGGTTTCAAAGAAGCTTACCAACAGTATATTGATGGTGGCTGGTCTTCGTTACCCCATTCAATAGAACATGGCGGACAAGGTTTACCACCTTCATTAGGTCTGGTGCAATCAGAAATGACAGGCACGGCTAACTGGTCTTGGGCTATGTATCCTGGGCTCAGCCATGGGGCAATGAATACTATCAACACCCATGGTAATGATAAACAAAAAGAGCTGTATTTAACGCGTTTAATTCAGGGTACTTGGACAGGTACTATGTGTTTAACTGAACCACAATGTGGTACCGATTTAGGGCAAGTTAAAACGAAAGCAGAGCCAAATGGCGATGGTACATACAATATCACCGGTACGAAAATATTTATTTCTGCGGGTGATCATGACTTAACTGATAACATTATTCATATTGTACTAGCAAGATTACCTGACGCGCCAAAAGGTACTCGTGGTATTTCATTATTTATTGTACCAAAAATCAAAGCGGATGCAGAGGGTACGCTAGGTGATGCAAACAATGTTACTTGTGGCTCAATAGAAGACAAAATGGGCATTAAGGCCTCTGCAACAGCGGTACTTAATTTTGACAATGCCGTTGGTACGCTAATAGGCCCAGAAAATAAAGGCTTAGAATGTATGTTCACCTTTATGAATACAGCACGTATCGGTACGGCGTTACAAGGGGTTTGTTCATCAGAGTTAGCTTTCCAAAACTCTTTGATTTATGCTAAAGAACGTCTATCTATGCGCTCTCTTACCGGTAAAAAATTCCCAGATCAAGTCGCCGATCCAATTATAGTTCATCCCGATGTACGTAAAATGCTGATGACACAAAAAGTGATCTCAGAAGGCGGCAGGGCAATGATTTATTATACCGCCAAAATTCTTGACGATATTTCTATGGCAAAAACAGAAGAACAGCGTTTAGCCGCAGATGATCGCTTAGGTTTTATAACGCCTATCTTAAAAGCTTTTTTAACTGAACTTGGCTCTGAAAGTGCAAATCATGGTTTGCAAATATTTGGTGGTCACGGTTATATAAAAGAGTGGGGCATGGAGCAAATAGTCAGGGATGCAAGAATCGCGACGCTTTATGAAGGTACCACGGGCATACAGGCTTTAGATTTATTAGGTCGTAAAATACTAATGACGCGTGGTAAGTCGTTAAATGATTTCACCAAAGAAGTACTTATCTTCTGTAAAGACAACAGTTTAATTTCAGGTAATCCTCATAAACGTCAAATGAATCGCTTTATCTGGCCATTAGGCAAAGCTATTGCTAACTGGCAACAGTATTCAGTACGTTTAGGACTTAAAGCTAAGTCGAATAGAGACGTTGTTGGCTCGGCATCAGTCGACTTCTTGATGTATTCTGGCTATATCGTAATGGCTTATTTCTGGGCGCAAATGGCGCAAACAGCTTATGAAAAGCTGGCCGGAGATGTGGAGAATCGTGATTTCTATCGTGCAAAAATAAAAAGTGCAGAGTTTTATTTTGAGCGTATGTTACCTAGAACGAAGTCATTATCAAAAACTATGATGGCTGATCCAAAAACCTTAATGCAGCTTGATCCAGAATTAATGTCTTTCCTTTAAGGCATAATACGTTATCTTAATGCGAAACTTGATTGATATGGGCTAGTCACGGTTAACTTTATCAATACTAAAAAAGCACGGTATATATTATATATACCGTGCTTTTTTATGTTTAGGTGTTTTTGTTAATGTTATGTTTGATGTGAACCAACTATTCGTTGTGTTGGTTGGTTGGTCAATTAACGGATCACCGGTAATGAATACATTGGCTATATAGCAATAACTGTTAGGTCTATCTTGAGCGCTAGTAACGCCTTTATTTATTTACCCCGATACAAGTTCATCAAGTTAACAATCTTTACGGCTAGATTTAAAGCCAGGCGTAGTTAACGCGACATGTTAAAGCTGATTACAAGTCGCAGTAGTTTTGTCTTGGCTATTTTCGATGTTCCACAGCGCTATGATGGTGCAATTATTCGTTAATTGTGCGTGTTTGCTGTTAATTCATTATGATCAAAATCATCAACAGCTATTACCCACTGTCTTGAAATCTCGGCGGCAATTAATAGTTCCGCTTCATCTTTTGAAATAATACTTTCTGCTAGCCCAAGATCAGCTACTTTATTTAACTGATAAAAAGGCAGCTTTTTATCAAGGGCCTGACAAACTTTATCAAAAATTGGTTCACAGTTAATGATATCTTCAAGTGCTTGCTCTAATTTGCCAAAAATATTATTACCATCGCGAGTTAAGTATTGACCTTGGCCCAAACGAGTACGGCTGGCATTAGGGCTTTGTAATAATTGGGCTACTTTATGTGCAATCTCATCACTAGGCTTGTGAAGCCATGTACCTAAAGGAAGTATGATCATACGCAATAGCTTGGCTATTATTCTATTGGGAAAGTTATTGATAAGCTCGTCAATGGCATGTTGTATTTCATAAAGGCTATCTTCAACCGCATACTGTACAAAGGGCAGGTCATCATGTTTTCTGCCTTCATCATTAAAGCGCTTCAAAGTTGCACTTGCTAAGTACAAGTGACTCAATATATCGCCGAGTCTTGCTGATATTCGCTCTTTACGTTTTAAATCAGCCCCTAATGACAACATAGCAATATCAGAAAGCATGGCTAAGTTAGCGCTAAAGCGAGTAAGTAATTGATAATAACGGCGGGTTTCATCATCGAACGGGCTATTCAATAGACGTGATCCGGTGAGAGAACACCATAAACTACGGCTAATATTGCTGATGCAAAAACCAATATGACCAAAGAGCGCGTGGTCAAAATCATTTAGAGCCTGTTCACTATCACTGTTGTTAGCCGCCTCTAACTCAGCCAATACATAGGGGTGACAACGAATTGCACCTTGACCATAGATGATCAAACTTCGGGTAAGAATGTTTGCCCCTTCCACCGTGACGGCGATTGGTGCACCTTGGTAACCTCGGGCAAGGTAATTATTAGGGCCCATACAAATACCTTTACCGCCATGAATATCCATGGCATCGATGATAGATGAGCGCATTTTTTCAGTGAGATGATATTTAGCGATAGCTGAAATCACTGACGGCTTTTCACCCAAATCGATTGCCCCCGTTGACATCGTCGTCACCGCGTCCATGAGATAAGCGTTGGCACCTATGCGAGCAAGAGGCTCTTCAATACCTTCCATTTTACCAATGGGCATTTTAAATTGACGTCTTATTCGACTATATGCACCAGTAGCTAAGGCCACGGTCTTAATACCACCGGCACTATTTGACGGCAAAGTGATCGCTCGGCCGATAGCAAGACACTCCACTAACATACGCCAACCTTGTCCGGCCATTTCAGCGCCGCCAATAATAAAATCTAATGGTACAAATACTTCATCACCTTGTGTTGGACCATTTTGAAAGGGGATATTTAACGGAAAATGGCGACGACCAATCGTTATCCCCGCTAAATTTGTCGGGATAAGTGCACAGGTGATACCCAACTCTTCTTTATCAGAAAGTAGCTTGTCGGGATCTAGTAATTTAAAGGCTAACCCTAACACGGTAGCGATAGGCGCTAAGGTGATATAGCGTTTATCCCACGTTAGTTTCATGCCTAAAACATCTTTGCCTTCAAATTGCCCATGACAAATAATACCAAAATCAGGAATAGCTCCAGCGTCAGAGCCCGCCTCAGGGCTGGTGAGAGCAAAACACGGAATTTCCTTACCCGTAGCCAAACGAGGTAAGTAATGGTCTTGTTGTTCTTTGGTACCATAGGCTTGTAATAGCTCTCCTGGCCCCAAAGAGTTAGGTACACCTACTGTACTGGCAAGAACTGAGCTGACACCGGTCAGTTTTTGTAACACTCTCGATTGCGCATACGCAGAGAATTCTAGGCCGCCATATTGTTTTTTTATGATCATGGCAAAGAATTTATTATCTTTTAAAAATTGCCAAATTTCGGCGGGTAAATCTGCAATTTCATGAGTGATATGCCAATCGTTCACCATGGCACACACTTGCTCAACCGGACCATCTAGGAATACTTGTTCAGCGGTGCTTAGTCTAGGTCGAGGGTAGTTATGTAATTTTTTCCAATCAGGGTCGCCGCGAAATAAATCGGCATCAAACCATGTCGTGCCGGCATCTATCGCTTCTTGCTCGGTTGAGGACATTCGTGGCATTATCTTTTTAAACAATGACAATAACGGCATACTAATAAACTGTTGGCGAATAGTATCGATATTTAGTGGCAATGCTATCACCGCAAAAAGCAGCCAAGAGACGATACCGATAATGTTAAATAACGAGCCTATGACCATCAACCCTGACAAAGTGATGGTATAAGTTGATAAGGAAGCCCTTGAATAACTCATAAACCAAGTTAACGAAAGTGCGATAAATAACCAAATCGTAATATCCACAAATATTGCCTTTTAGTTTTATTGATGTGATGGATGATGAGAGAAAAAGTATTTGAATTTAAAATAATTTTTAGTCAATGATATACTCTACTTATAGAGTAAATTGTTGATTTAGCCAAGCATATTTTACTAATAAGTGTTTGGTTGTTTTTAGGGGTTAAAAATGTGTGAATTGTTAGCGATGAGTGCCAATGTACCAACCGATATCTGTTTTAGTTTTAGTGGTTTAATGCAACGTGGCGGTAATACCGGACCACATAGTGATGGTTGGGGAGTGACCTTTTATGAAGGTAAAGGCTGTCGAAGCTTTAAAGACCCTATGCCCAGCGCTCAATCACCTATTGCAGAGCTCGTTACCAAGTACCCGATGAAAAGTGAAGCGGTGGTTTGCCATATACGTCAAGCTAATTCAGGGAAAGTTTGTCTTGAAAATACCCATCCGTTTGTCAGGCAAATGTGGGGCAGAAATTGGACTTACGCACATAATGGTCAGTTAAAAGACTTTGCCACTGAATTAGCAGTTAAGTTTCATTTACCGATAGGTACTACGGACAGTGAACATGCTTTTTGTTGGATACTTGATCAGTTACATCTAAAGTTTGGTAGCACACAGGTTGAAGCTGAAATTCTGTTTGCTTTTATTGCCTCACTCGCGGTAACGATGGATAAATTGGGTGTTGCCAATATCATTATCACCGATGGGGAATACTTGTTTGCCTATTGCTCTAATAATTTACACTGGCTTACTCGCCGAGCACCTTTTGGTCAAGCCAGTCTTATTGATGCTGAAATGGCGGTAGATTTCAAAAAAGAAACCACCAGTAACGATGTAGTCACTGTGATAGCAACTAAACCCTTAACTGATGATGAAACCTGGCATAAAATGAAACCTGGGCAATGGCAGTTATTTCGTTTAGGCGAACTTGTTGTCTCAGAGCAGCTCATGGCAAAGGGGTCAATGGTAAAATAATTTAAATGACCGCTTGGCAGGACTTAGGCAACTCAATCAAAGATCACCTTCACTTGCCTAGTGGTATTGCTATCAATTGTTAGCTTTTGATAGCAATACCGTCTACCCGGTATAAACCCTATGCTAGAGCTGAAGTATTGCTTAATTTGACTTAACTTTAGCTTCATTCACTTCATAAAAACTCCAGGCGATAAAGCGGCTTATCTTTTGTCCTTGCGCCATATCAATGACTTTAATTTGTTTTGCATGGGATTTTTTTAAGGTGAACTTTAACTTAGCCAGGTGTTCTTTTTTCGATACTAAGCAGGTAAACCAAAGTACTTGTTTGTCATAAATCTTACTCTCTTTTATCATCTTGCTAATAAAAGCTAATTCACCACCAGGGCACCAAAGTTCAGCTTTTTGTCCGCCAAAATTAAGTGCTTTGGATGACACTTTGTTGACAGGCTTGCCTTTATTAAGATTTTTCCATTTTCGCATCGTACCTTTACTCGCTTCAGCTAAGGAGCGATGAAACGGAGGGTTACACAAGGTAAGATGGAAAAATTCACCTGCTTTTATAATGTCCTTAAAGATGTGCTCACTGTTAGGTTGCAAACGACAACGGATATTTTTGCTCAGACTTTTATCTGCAGCGATTATTTGCTCCGCTACCTTGATAGAAGTAGGGTCGATATCAGAGGCGACAAAGTTCCATGCATATTCTCTTTGCCCTAATATAGGGTATATACAACTTGCGCCAGTGCCGATATCAAGAACATTTATCGGCGATTTACCGGTGGGTTTGATGTGTTTGCTTGATGTTAACAAATCATGTAGGTGATGAATATAATCTACGCGTCCTGGTATCGGTGGACATAAATACCCTTCAGGTATGTCCCAAAAATTAATGTGGTAGTGGTTTTTCAATAAAGCACAATTGAGGGCTTTAACTGCTACAGCATTAGCAAAGTCTATTGTATCTTGATTATTATATTTATTTTTTATAATAAACTTCGATAGAGTAGGGTACGCTCTAACTAAAGCACTAAAGCTATAACCTTGTTTGTGTTGATTATTTTTATGCAAAGTAAA
This sequence comes from Colwellia piezophila ATCC BAA-637, assembly GCF_000378625.1. Lineage (GTDB taxonomy): Bacteria > Pseudomonadota > Gammaproteobacteria > Enterobacterales > Alteromonadaceae > Colwellia > Colwellia piezophila. The sequence goes on from NZ_KB905165.1 coordinate 190,987, forward strand.
ATCGCTTTAATAATAAGGTGATTTGAAGGTCGTGCCGATTAATTATTGCTGGGGTTTATTGCCAGTCTTAAAACAACCATTGCTATTAAATTGTACTGCTTGTTGGCGTTTTTTACCGAGTAAAATAGGACCGTCATCCATAAATAAAAAATTCTTCCAGCAGCGTTTGAAAATCAGCCAATTTGTTTCTATAACGTTATCCCGAGAGCTACAGTAGTAAACAATAGTATTTTGGTCCCAGTTCAAATGCGACTCAATTAGCTCCGGTAGTGCGGTTTCATTACTATCCCAAAGCCCCTCCCATTTTCCTTGCTCTACCCAGCTACTTTTATCAAAAGGCCAATCACCTTTTTTGAAAAAATCAGGGTGATCTACTTGCTTGGATATAAAGGTATCCCATAAAGTGTTGGCGCGTTCGATACTCATGGGTTTTATTTTAGCTAAGTCGGCCTCGGCAATGGGTAAACTTTTATGCTTGAAAATCCAAGCATTTTTTAAACTCTCTAGTGGTTGATAATTCATTTAAATTCTCAAAAAGGGGAACAAGCTAATTATACCCACCAATAGTCAAATAAAAAAGCGCTACATAAAGTTACAAAGCGCTACTTATCGCTATGAGACAATTAAATTCAAGATATACGGTAAATTATCTAACTAAATTATCAGTCATTTTTATCACAAGGTTAAATTAAATGTTTACAAAGAAAATCGCTAGAAGGTTTTTACCCCTTACATCTTTAGCATTAACATTAGCATTCAGCGCTAATATCAACGCAGCACTTTTTGATTTCACTGAAAAATCCAAACCAATGGCTAATGATACCATTGTCGTGTTTCAAGCTGGGGATGAAGTATCACCTGATTTGACTCACTTTATTAAACAATCAAATAAGCAGGTAAGTCGCGCGTTAGCGATAGCAAAATTTAGCGGTAAAGCACAACAAGTGGTTGAGGTGATTGCTCCTTGGGGAATAAAGGCACAACGACTAGTGGTTATGGGTTTAGGTGATATAACGACACTTACTGAAGGTGAAATTAATAAATTGGGCGCAGAGCTCAGTGCCCGAATGCAAAAACTTAATGTTAAACAAGTTAAGATATTTACCCGTGGCATTGTCGATAGCAAAGGCAATGCAAGTTTTGCCGCTCAATTTAGTCACGGGATTAATTTACGTGATTATAAATTTGATAAGTACTTATCAACAGAAAAAAAACCGGAACTTCATTATCAAATAGCGGTCAAAAATGCGGCCAAAACAAAGCAGCAATATTCACAGTTAGCCGCTATCGAGCAAGGCGTTTTTTTAGCTCGAGATCTTACCTCAGAAGTACCCAGTGAAATGACGCCAGTTGATTTTGCTAATGCCGCGCTTGAATTACAAAAGCTTGGCGTTAAAGTGACTATTCTTGGGCCCGATGAAATTAAAGCGCTTGGTATGGGAGTATTGCATGCCGTTGGTCGTGGCTCTGATGATGGAGCTCGGTTAGTTGTAGCTCATTGGCAAGGTAGTAATGAAACACCTATCGCCTTAGTTGGTAAGGGCATAACATTTGACTCAGGTGGTTATAATATTAAAACGGGTAGTTCGATGGCTCGTATGAAATCGGATATGGCAGGAGCGGCTGCGGTATTAGGCACGGTCAAAGCCATGGCATTACAAAAAGCGAAAGTGAATGTCGTTGCTGTTATGCCGATGGCGGCTAATATGGTGTCTGCTACTTCATTTGCGCCAGGTGATGTATTAATGTCAGCAGAAGGGCTGAGTATCGAAGTATTGAATACCGATGCAGAAGGGCGTTTAATTCTCGCTGATGGCATGTGGTATGCCCGGGAAAAGTTTGAGGTAAATACTATGATTGATATTGCCACACTGACCGGTTCAAAAATACGCGCGGTTGGCAATCGCTATTCGGCAATATTTACCGATGATGCAAGTTTACTTGATGAGTTAACGGCTTCAGGTGAACGTGTTGATGAAAAAGTTTGGCGCTTACCACTGGCTTATAAAGATATGTTAAAAACACCTATTGCTGATTTGAGAAATACCGGTTCAGGAGGCCCTGGCGCAAGTACAGCGGCTGCTTTTTTACAGCACTTTTCCGGAGACACTCAATGGGCCCACCTTGATATCGCGGGAAATGCATTAATGTCGAAGGGTAAAGGCGTAACACCTGCAGGGGGTACAGGGCATGGTGTTCGTTTACTTAGTCACTGGTTATTAACTCATCATACGGATAAGTAACTGACTCAGTCATAATGTATAGGTCTTGATTGCAGTTAACTGAGCGTACGAGAAAAATACATCGCTTTAGTTAGTTAGTTAGTTAGTTAGATAGTGATAAAAGGGCCGGTTGGCATTGCAACCGGTCCTTTTTGTAGAAAAAGAGACAATGTTGCTTCATTAGTCAGCTAAATACTGTTTGCTTCATTCAGCCTTTATTCATTGTGCATTAATTCCTTCAGCCTTTTTAGCAATTCTAAAGGCGTCCACAGCTGAGAATACCCAGATAAACAAGAGTACATAGCCAACAAACGCTTGTTGCCCCCCTAAAACGTCTTGTTCGGCAAGTGCTTGGCTAATCGCGGTGAGGTCTAATGGCAAGTCGCCGCGAATAACCCTATCAACCACCTCTTGGCTTTTGGTCATAATTTCATTAACAATACCGAGTAATAAATAAGCAAAACTACCCATAAACGCCAAGGCGATAAAATATTTTTTCAACAGTAAATGGCCAGTTCCAGGGAATACCAGCAAGGATAATAAGGTGACTTGGGTTGTTTTTTTCATAAAAAGTACCGTAAAGGTGGATGATATAAGTGGTATCTTATCTCGTTAAGGCGAACTAGGCTATGTCAAAAATTCAGCAACATTAAGGATTTAGCTTTACAGTATGCGGCTTTCAATACGATTTAAGTGCAATTTTCAAACAATTGTTTTAATTCAGATAAAAGTGTAGACTGAATTTAATAAAAAAATCCTGTTACATTTTTTATTATAATAAACTCAGATAGTTGCAACGTAACGTTAAGGAAAGGCTTTATTAATAGGCTTATAGGGTAGTAGACCTCAGATTTTAAGTGATGTTACATAATATTGACTTTAAGTAACATTAAATTAACGCTTGTTTAATTTATGTACTAATGATACAAGTTACTAATTAATAAAATAAAAAACACAATACAAAATAAAAATAAAAATAAAAATAAAAATAAGGAGCGATCATGCCACAAGAAGCAATTCGCCAGTATGAAGAGGATGAACTCTTGCCTGAGGCCGCGGTTGAGCAGCAGGTAATATCTCAAGCACAAGCTAATGAAGTCGTCGTCGATTCCACCAGCGCTGCAGATAAACAGAACGAACCCTATTATCATTATACCGTAGATACTAAGGATCCCGATCCTTGGTTGATTTTGCATAAAGTTAAAATTATTGTTGTAGTGCTTATTATTGCTGCAGTGGTCGCGGGCTCAATCTATAAAAAAAATATAGAACAGGCTCAGCAAACGCTAGCCATTGTTGAACAACCTGCAATCAATGATCTCTACTATATCGATTTTCGAGTCATTAAAGATAATCTTCGTCCTGCGGAAAAGTTTCGCATGGCAAAAGTTCAAGATATTACCGGCGATGTGGTGACCATTAACTTTAGTAGCTATTTTTATTTGCAAGAGCATGAATTGAATGAAGCAATTCGGTATGCACAACTTAGGTACGAAAAATTCTTCCAAGAAAAACGCCATAACTATAAAATTTCTGAATTATTAACCATGATTGAATCAGGTGCTATTGTGCTAGCGCGAAGACCTGAAGGTAATATGCTTGATGGTAATGTAGTGGTTCCCGATTCGCACTTTGAATCGAGCTCAGTTTTTATTCCCGGTAAGAAAGAAAACTTTACCGGTTTAGAGTATTTAAATTTTGCTAACACCAATAATAAAGCTGAACAGGCCTTCACTAAATTTCAACAGTCTGCCGATTTAGGTTTTGCCAAAGGACAAGTTAACCTTGCTCAAATGTACCTTAATGGTACTGGGGTTGAAAAAGATTTATCTGTAGCACTTTCTTTATTCAAGCAAGGCGCTTTACAATCTTACGAGCCAGCAATATTAAAATACGCCATCGTATGTCAGCTAGTCGAAAGCTGTGTCGTGACCGATTTTTACCAAGAGTTAGTTAAGGCAGGGGTAAATATCGAATTTACTAAGCAAGTTAATGTAAGAGCAACGACGAAAGCTTTTGAAAAGGCATTAGAAGATACTAAGAGATAACAACACGTTGCTCCTAATAATTGCTCAAAGGCTTAAAGTTCATTTTAAGCCTTTTTTATGTGCGTTATAAAAGTGCTTTTTGTTAACGCAACCGTAATACTATTACGTTAAATTAATCTGTTTGCTTTTCAAAAACACGGCTAAAAGGCGGTAGTGAGTCAAGTATCTGTTTACCATAACGCTTAGTGACAACTCGCTTATCTAATAAGGTGATAACACCTTCATCCCTTTCATTACGTAGTAGCCTACCACAGGCTTGTACTAACTTTTTGGAGGTGTCGGGCACCGATAAGGTCATGAAGGGGTTACCGCCTTTAGCGGTAATCCATTCGGCTTGTGCCTGTTCGACAGGAGAGGTAGGTACAGAAAAGGGTAGTTTGGTGATGATGAGATTATTAAGATAGTTACCGGGTAAATCTAATCCCTCCGAAAAACTCTGTGTTCCAAAGATAATACTCGTTTTGTTGTTATCACATCGTTTTTTATGTTGCTCTATGATTTGTTGACGTGACATCTCACCTTGAACCATAATTTCGAGTTTATGCTCATCTCTAAGTGCTTGTGCAACTTTATTCATTTGCCAATAGGACGAGAATAGCACCAAGCTGGCGTTACCTTGTTCAAGATACTTTGGTAACTTCTCAATGACTTCATCGGTGAAGCCAGGGGCGCTGGCTTCATTTTTCATGTTGGCGATAATGAGTTGGGCATTGTTTTGATAATCAAAAGGGGAGTCAACTTGTTGGTACTGACTGCCATCATTATTTTTTAAACCGGCTTGAAAACAAAAATGGTCAAAGGAGTTTAATGCTTTTAGGGTTGCCGAGCATAATACCGCGCCTTCGCATTTGCTCCATAATTTGTCTTCTAAGGTAAAGCCGACCTCAATAGGTGAGGCGCTTAAAAGATAGTCTTGTCGCTTAGCCGTAAGTCTCTCTAACCAACGGGCCATTGGCGCACCCTTTTCACTGTCTGTTTTTGCATACATATACCAAAGAGACTGTAGGTTTTCAAGGCGTTGTAGCATAAAGCCTGCCTCGGCAAGTAGTGGCTCAGCTAAATACATTTGGGTATCGCCATCTTTTACTGACTCTATAAGGCCGTTATAGAGTTTATTTAGTTGAGCCAATGATTTTTTACTTAAACTTTGTAAATCTTCAGCCCAATTCTTTAAGGTTTGTGGAATGATGCCATTTTCAAAGCGGTACACTTGTTCATCATGTGAAGACTTCTTAGTGAATTTATTGCTCTGGGATGGGTCATTACTTTCTTGAAAATATACATTGGCATTTGCTTCAATAAAATTTAGCACCTTTTGCATTTCCATCAGCAGATCTTGGCAGTCATCACTCAACTTTAACGCAGGTGAAATGGCACTTTGTGATTTAATTAGCTTAGCCATCTTATCGCCCGTTTCACGAAGCTTAGTAAGCCATTCAATTGATCCCTTTAGGGTAATACTTGCACTGGAAAAATCACGGGTTACTTTGGGAAGGTGGTGTGCTTCATCGATAATATAAAAGGTATCCTCGGGAGAAGACAATATTCTGCCGCCACCAAGCTCAAGGTCTGCGAGTAACAAACTGTGGTTGATTACCAGCACATGCGCTTGATCCATGGTTTCACGGGCTTTGTGAAAAGGGCAATGGTTATGCTCAGATAAATTCTTTAAACAACTGTGTTTATCACTTTGTACTTGTTGCCAAATATGTTGGGGTAGGTTGGTTTTCCATGAATCAATATCGCCAAGCCAAGTGCCATCAAGTAAGGCTTTATGCATAGCATTTAACGTTCTGATATCTTTAGCATCGGGTTTTTCTGCAAAGGTAAAGCCCACTTGTGCCGGTTCGCTACCGGTTGTCACGGCCGATGTTAATTTTTGACGGCAGACATAACGCTGCCTGCCCTTAACGAGGGTAAAGTCAAAATTTAGTCCGGAAAACTTTTTTAAAAAGGGTAAATCTTTATCAACAAGTTGCTCTTGCAGTGCAACAGTGGCGGTAGAAATACAGACTTTTTTGTTTTTAGCCAGTGCTAACGGAATTGCCCCTAAACAATAGGCCAGTGATTTACCTGTGCCTGTACCCGCTTCAATAGTGATTATTTTTCTATCTTTACTGTACTCACCAGCGAGAGTCTTTGCTATTTCGGCAATAAGTAAAGTTTGCTGTTTACGGGGATTAAAGTTTGTCAGGTTCTCGCCTATGGCTTTATAAGCCGCGCGAATAGCTTGTTTTAACTTATCAGATAACATGGTTACTAGTTTCCAAAAATCAGGATATCGGTTACACTGCTGTATATATTAACAGGTTTGCCCGTATCGCACGAAATATATCACTATAAAATGACAAACTTTAAGACAACGGATATCAATCAAGGTTTTTTACTGACCCGACAAGTGCAAGATACCGAACACGGTTTGCAAATAACCTTGTGGCTAAAAAGTGACCTAGGGCCAACTAAACTTGTTATAGAGAATGAGCTAGCTGTTTTTTTTATTGAGCATCATCAGTTAGAACTTGCCTTAAACACGCTTGCTAAGCAAAGAATTCCTCTGGAAAAATCCCATCAATTATCGTTAAAAACATTTGCTCAACAAAAGGTTGCTGGCCTGTACTTTAACTCGATGCGCAGTTTTTACCGGGCTAGAGAATCTTTAAAAGCCCAACATATCAAATGTTATGAAGATGACATTCGCCCCGACGACCGTTTTTTAATGGAGCGCCATATAACCGCGGATATTACTTATCGAGGTCATTCAATCGATGCTAAGAAAAATCATTTAAAAGATAAACCCTGCCAGGGTTATCAATTAATCAAGCAAGCCAAGTGCAAACGTGCCTTAGTAAAAGACAAAGCTAAGCTGAGCATGTTATCTATCGATATTGAGTGCTCGATGAGTGGCGAGCTCTATTCCATCGGCTTGTATGCTTTTAATGGTAATGCTTCAGGCACTAAGGAAGTATTTAATCGAGTCTTGATGATTGGTAAAGCGCAAGTAGATTGTGAAAGTTATATCACGTGGCTAACCGATGAAAAAGAACTATTACAGCAGTTTATCGTTGAAGTTAACTTATTCGATGCTGATATTTTTATCGGATGGAATGTCATTAATTTTGATTTTGTTTTACTGCAAAAAAGGTGTGATCTACATGGTATTAAGTTTGCCATTGGCCGTGATGGTAGTAAGCCTTACTGGCGTAAAAATGCCAATAACAGCGAACAAAATTTCATTGAAATAGCCGGGCGTGTCGTGCTTGATGGCATAGATTTGTTAAAAACGGCCACGTATAACTTCCCTAGTTTTTCTCTCGATAATGTAGCCCAGACCTTACTTGGGATAGGTAAAAAAGTAACTGATGTTGAAAATAGAGTGCAAGAAATCACTGATAACTTTCATCATAACAAAACGGCACTGGCCGCCTATAATCTAGAAGATTGTCGCTTAGTTTGGCTTATCTTTGAAAAAACTCAATTATTGGCGTTTGCGCAACTCAGGGCCCAACTTACGGGCTTAGCTATTGATAGGGTAGGTGGCTCAGTTGCTGCATTTACCAACCTATATTTACCCAAATTACACCGTAGTGGTTATATTGCGCCTAATATGGGCGATGGTGAGTCAGGATTAGTGTCACCGGGTGGGTATGTGATGGACTCAATTCCCGGGCTTTATGAAAATGTATTGGTGCTTGATTTTAAATCCTTGTACCCCAGTATTATCCGAACTTTTAAAATTGACCCTATGGGTTTAATTGAAGGATTAAAAGTTGTCAATGAGCGAATTGATGAAGATAATCGTCTGCAGGTGATAAAAGGTTTTGATGGCGCTTACTTTTCAAGAACAGCACACTTCCTTCCTGATATTATTGAGACACTTTGGTTAGAACGTGATAAAGCAAAACAACAAAAAAATGCCGCTTTGTCACAAGCAATCAAAATCATTATGAACAGTTTTTATGGGGTACTCGGCTCAACAGGTTGTCGCTTTTTTGATCCAAGACTCTCTGGCTCGATTACCAAAAGAAGTCATGAAATATTAAAGAAAACTAGTCATTGGATAACCCAAAAAGGTCATAAGGTCATTTATGGAGATACAGACTCTATATTTGTTTTTATCGGTAAAGATAAGACTAAGCAACAGGCAAAGCAGTTAGGTCTTGAATTACAAGGTTTTATCAATGAAAAATGGCAAGTTACTTTACAACAAGACTTTAAAATTACTAGTCAATTAGACATTGAATTTGAAACCCATTTTACCAAATTTCTAATGCCTAAAATTCGTGGTCTGAATCACTCAAAAGATCAAAAAGTTATTGGTACCAAAAAGCGCTATGCGGGTATCTCTAATGACGTGATGATTTTTAAAGGCTTAGAAACAGTGAGAAGTGACTGGACTGAGCTGAGTAAAGAATTTCAACAGGAATTATATCGATTAGTTTTTAATAATGAGCCTATTGATGAGTATATTACTACCATGGTAGATGGCTTAAAAGCGGGTCTTTATGATGATAAATTAGTTTATCAGAAAAAGATTCGACGTCAGTTAAACGACTATGTCAATACGCCACCCCATATCAAAGCGGCATTAATGGCTAATAAAAGGCTAGTTGAGCAAGGTGTTAAGGCAAAATATAAACATAGAAGTTCTATCAAGTATGTGATTACTTTAGATGGTGTTCAGCCTTTAGAATTTCACGAGAGTAAACTTGACTATGATTTTTATGTAGAAAGGCAGCTTAAACCCATAGCCGATGACATTCTACCTTTTATTAACCGAGATTTTGACGCGATTACCAGTGATCAACTGGGACTTTTCTAACATAGTATTCAAATGCTGATATCAACAACGATTAGTAACTAATAGCACTTTCAATAAGTTTCTTCTCACTCAGTGAGCGTTAAAAGTCTTAGCGGCAAGGAATTGACTGCAGATAATGGCTATTCAGGAGAATATGCTCAGGATAATGTGCTCCTGCATTATCTAATAAGTCATATCCATGTATCGTCTGCATTCTCAATTAAGCTACATCCAAGTAACGTGCTTATCACAATCAATAACGCAGCAGGTAAGCCTTTCCCTTTTATTCGGTATTCGCCTTGGCGGAGCCTACTCAATAGCCACTAACATAGTTAAACTTTTTGGGTTTAGAATGACTAGACCGAAACAAATTTTCCTTGTTATTGAACCTTTCATTGAACCTTTCATTGAACCTTGAATAAAGCTATGTGCTGGGAAAAAAATTAATTAAATTGGTATTATTCTCAAACCGTTGCCAAGCTTTGAATGAGAACTAACTCAAAGGACTTGGTATAACTTATTTCTAATTTTTCTTAACAATGTCTAGCTAGTCTCCCTTAATCAGGTTATAAATACTTTAATGAGTTTTGGATGGCTAGATAGCTGTAAGTGATGAGAAAAAAATATGAAACAAGATACCAAAATAATTAAAGCTGGCCGTAGTGATAAATGGACTAATGGCGTGGTCAATCCGCCAGTAACTCGTGCATCAACGGTAGTTTTTAATACCGTCGCTGAAATGAATAGTGCCGTGGCCAACCGACATAACCAAACCATGGTCTATGGTCGCCGCGGAACGAACACCTCTTTTGCTTTTAGTGATGCCATGACTGAGTTAGAAGGCGGCGCGGGTTGTGCTTTATATCCATCGGGCACTGCAGCAATCACCAATGCTATTCTGGCTTTTGTTAAACAAGGTGATCATATCTTGATGGTCGATAGTGCCTATGAGCCTACTCGTGATTATTGCGATAAAATATTAGCTAAAATGGGCGTAAGTACTACCTATTATGATCCTATGGTGGGCGCTGAGATTGAAGCTTTGATTCAAGATAATACCCGTTTAATTTTCTTGGAATCACCCGGCTCTATCACCATGGAAGTACAAGATGTACCGGCGATAAGTGCGGTTGCCCATAAGCATGATTGTATAGTGATGCTAGATAATACCTGGGCGGCAGGCATTAATTTTCAGCCATTCGACTATGGTGTTGATGTTAGTGTCCAAGCAGCGACTAAATATATTGTTGGTCACTCTGATGTAATGTTGGGTACAGCAACCGCAGTTGAAAAGCATTGGCCACAACTTCGTGATTACAGTTACCTGATGGGGCAGTGTACGTCTCCTGATGATTTATATCTTGCCTTGCGTGGTATGCGTACTCTTGGTGTTAGATTAAAGCAACACCAAAAAAGTGCGATGAAAGTGGCTCGGTGGCTACAGAAACGTCCAGAAGTGGCTAAAATATTACACCCTGCGTTTGAGTCTTGCCCTGGCCATGAATTTTTTGAGCGTGACTTTAAAGGCTCCAATGGCTTATTTTCATTTGTACTAAATTGCGGTAATAAAGCCGCTTTGACCGCTTTTCTAGATGGTTTACAGCATTTTAAAATGGGCTATTCATGGGGCGGGTTTGAAAGCTTAATTCTGGGTATTAGCAATGTAAATTCGATTCGTAGTGCAACCACATTTGATTGTGAATTTCCATTGATTCGCTTGCATATAGGTTTAGAGGATGTTGATGATCTAATTAGCGACCTAGAGCAAGGCTTTACTCGATTTAATCAAGTGATGGCAAGCAGCTAAGTTTATCTCTGAAACTTATTGAGGCTCAGTTTAGGCCCAAGTAAGGCTCAGATACGGGGCAGTGAAGGTTTAGTGTAATCTAACGCCTCTTTACTCGAGCTGAACTTGGCATCTTCCCGCCAATTTCAATAAGTTTAGCGAGAGTTTTATACCATATAAGGTAAACGGTTACCTTATATGGCATTTGCTTTAGCTTCGAGTCAATCTTATAAGCTCGCGAGCAAAGAGTCTGTTGCTAGGTTAGCAGGGGGATTCTATCGCTGCTACGTTGCAGAGTTAAGTATCAGTGTGAAGTATCATAGTTAACTACAGTGTTAGCTTTCGGGCTGACTTAGCTTGACCACATAAAACAGACAGTCATTTATTGCGGTACTTTTATTTGTTGTTGCTTTAAATAGACGTAAATTATGTCGGCAAACAAGTTGATTTTCACGGGTATAAAAATACTCATCTAAGACGTTATCGCCGCGCTTATCAATAAGCTGCAAGTTATCTAGGCCGTTACCGTCGATCCAACCAAGCATTTCATCTTGATGGGCGCTACCAAAATTAAAACATTCAATATTATCTTTAAGCGTTACACCACTGTGACCTTCATCATGCTTGGCGTATGAAAGTTTAGCCTCATTTTTTAGCTGTAATCTTAACGGGCGATAGATAACTTCTACGGGCTTTTCTTGGTGGATATAACCAATACTCTCACAGTGAGCTACTTGGCTAATCCCTGAAAAGGCAACTTCATGGGCTTGTTCATCTTGGCAACCACCACATTCAATAGTGATAAATGGGCAATTAAAGTCTTGCTCTATCATTGAGCCCATAGTCAAGTCAGATAAAATTAACGTTTGGCAAAAAAGTGAAGCCAATGACAAGCTTTGTGTGGTCACGAAAGCGCTTATTGCAAAAGTCGGTCCTGGGCTTGACGAATTATGAAGGTCGATCACCATTTCCGGGTTGACCTCTCTTATTGCCTGCTCAATTAATGAAGCACGTTGACAATAACCTCTATGTCCCTCATTACATTGAAAAGAGCATTGTTTGCCAAAGCAACGATTGATATCCATACCACCAGGTATAAACCGTTGAGTGAAAAGCGGACGCGTACTCGCCGCTTCCACCGAGCAAATAATAAAACGTAAATTGGTTATTGGTTTTTCTTGCGTTACCACTTCTGTTAAATAACGATGTAAGGCGATTAAGCCAGAAGGTTCATTACCGTGCAGTAGTGTGGTAAAAACACGATACTTTTCCTGATTCTTTCCTGAGACATCAATAACGGTTGGACCAGTCATGGATAGCAGAAATTGTTCGTAGTCTGCATGTATATCTTGCCAAGTAGGATCTTTTATATAGTTTATTTCACTAAAATCTATATCCATAGTATCGCCTAAGTAATTGTTTGTTTGATGTGCATAGCGCTTTCTTGACGATTAGCATGTCACAGATACTGCTACTCGCATGTTGATTCAGGTCAATAAACTGTATTAAATAGGTGATTTATATTTATTTGGCGGTAAACTATCACTACATTTGCAAGAACTTATATAGAGGCCCCGTTATGAGTGAAGAAACTATCTTTTCTAAAATCATTCGTCAAGAAATCCCAACACCATTATTATATCAAGATGAATTAGTGACTGCTTTTCGCGATATTTCGCCCAGAGTTGATACTCATATTTTAATCGTGCCCAACAAACTTATAGCCACGGTTAATGATGTCACCAGCGAAGATGAATTAACATTAGGGCGTATGATTACGGTTGCCAAGAAACTTGCCAAAGAAGAAGGTATTGATGAAAAGGGTTATCGGCTAATCATCAATTGTAATAATGATGGAGGTCAAGAGGTATACCATATTCATATGCATTTATTGGGTGGACAACCACTAGGCGCGATGTTGTCTATTTAATTTGAACTAATGGCTTGCTTATCATTCAAGTTAAGCCAGGTATCAACATCCTGTTCAATATGCGACAAGTTGCCGGAATACTAAGGTCAAAAGCAATGAAATCATTTAATTATTAGCGCATACTTTCCTTAGTACCTTTTATATGGTTAATTTTGTGAACTGGAAAGACTTACTCGAAAATAGAAATCGCTTATTTTGGCTTGTGCATACAGCTGGCTGGTTTGGTTTTGCATTTGTGCATTACCTCGGCTCGTTGCAGCATGACCTACGTGATATTTTTGTGGTAATCATTTTTTTAAACGCTTATGCCGGTTGGTTATTCACGGTGCCCCTGCGTTATATTTACCGTAAAGCATGGAACTTCCCGCCCATTAAAATCGCCCTGGTGGTGATACTTTCCTCCTATTTCACCGGGGTATTATGGCAAATAGTTAAAAATATTAACTATTGGGAAATTTATAAACACGGTTATGAACCTGAGTTTTGGTATATGTATACCCGATCAAGCTTAAGCGCCTTTTATATTATCTTGAGTTGGAGTGGTCTTTATTTTGGTAGTAAATACTATCAAATGCTACAGATTGAAAAGCAAAATGTCTTAAAAGCGAATAGTGTTGCCCATCAAGCACAATTAAAAATGTTGCGCTATCAGCTTAATCCCCATTTTCTATTTAATACCCTCAATGCTATTTCTACGCTTATTTTGGTAGAAGAAAATAAAACAGCTAATAACATGGTTACTAAACTCAGTGCGTTTTTACGCTACTCATTAGATAAAGACCCGATGAAAAAAGTAACCTTAGAAACAGAAATACAAGCACTGAAATTGTATCTAGATATCGAAAAAGTACGCTTTGAAGATAGGTTACGTCTCGATTTTCAGATAAAAGAAGATGCTCAGCAAGCGTTAGTACCGAGTATGATTTTGCAGCCTTTAGCTGAAAATGCGATAAAACATGCCATCGCAGTGCAAGAGCAGGGCGGCAGTCTTACTATTTCAGTCAGCCGCTTTGCCGATGACTTATTGATAGAAATTGCGGATGACGGACCCGGGGCCGATATTGTCAACGGCAACTTACATCGCGAAAGTGGCGTTGGTTTAGTCAATACTCGTGAACGTTTACAAGCGTTATATCATGAAAAATATTCGTTAGTTGTTTCCCATAATCAACCTTCAGGTGTTAAAGTAAACCTGCGTTTACCTTTTCAGTTAAGCTAGCGAAGCCTAAATAGTATATTTTAGCCTCATAGGCTGCAATGCTTCGCTAATGTTTATCGGATCAAATTACTTAGGAATTTTGTATGTCACTATCAACCATCATTGTTGATGATGAACCACTCGCCCGAAAAGGCTTGGCAATACGTTTACAAGCGCATGGCGATATAAATGTTATTGAACAATGCTCTAACGGCAGAGAGGCACTCGAGGCTATTAGGGCATACCCCGTTGACTTAATGTTTCTTGATATTCAAATGCCAGGCCTTAATGGCTTTCAGGTCATTGAAAGTATTATTGAGCAAGGCCTCTCCATGCCGGTTGTTGTCTTTGTGACCGCTTTTGATCAATATGCACTAAAAGCCTTTGAAGTTCATGCCTTGGACTATCTATTAAAACCAGCGGATGAAGAAAGATTAGCGCAAACTATTGATAAAATTAAATATTACTTTAAAGGCGCTGTTGATACGGCACATAAATCGAAATTAGTACGTTTAGTGAGCGACGTTACCGGTAACGATTATCAGAAGATCTTAGCGGAATTAGAGAATAATCAAGAATTAAGCTTATCTAGCTATTCTGATGTCTTGGCTATTAAGGATGCTGGCGAAGTGAGTCGGGTACCCGTTAAAGATATTCTTTGGATTGATGCTGCCGGTGATTACATGTGTGTCCACACCTTAGAAAATAAGCAAAGCACTTTAAAAGAAAATACTTATATTCTTAGAAAAACCATGAAAGAACTCGAAACGTGTTTAGATCCTAAGCAATTTATCCGTAATCACAGATCGACAATCGTTAACAAGAATTTTATTGCTAAATTCTGCAGTCAAGTCAATGGTGAGTATTTTCTAGTATTGAAAAATGGCAAAGAATTAAAGGTAAGTCGCAGTTATAAAGATAAAGTAAAACAGGCCGTTAATAGTTAGCCCGTTAGTCGACTACTTAATACCATTCCGCATAAAGAAGTGCCCACTTAGAATGACATGGGCGACATTAGAACAAATAAAATATGTGAAGATATAGTTATTCTACATTAAACAAATTTTGTGAAGTTATCATGGTGTCCATGCATTCCCGAAGGGCGAGTTTTAAAGGCTTACATGCTACGTTATTGATTTTGATAAGGGAATAACCATTCTCTGCAATCAATGCCTTGCCTCTAAGCCTTTAAATTCTCGCTAAGTGATCACTTTCTTATACGGATTGGTATAACTTAATGGCACAAAAAACAACAGTAAAAAAAGGCCAGATGTTATCAACATCTGGCCTTTTTTGTTACTTACTAATTAGTTTTAGCATTTTTCGCTATTAGCGAAGATGTCTTTTAGTAACAGTTAACACTTTCAACGTATTTGAAGCACCAACGGTTTCCATGGTATCACCGTGCGTTAAAATTAACTTATCGCCTACGACTAAGTCAATGTGACCACTGACCGCTTTTAATATCTCATTAGATAAATCGTCATGGTTAACATCGGTAGAATCAAATTCAATGGGATAAACACCACGGTAAATTGCTGTTTTATTCAATGTCTTTCTATGACGAGACAAAGAGAAAATAGGTAAGCCAGAGGTAATGCGGGACATTATTTTACTGGTTTGACCGGACTCGGTTAACGCTATAATCGCTTTAACACCGTCTAAATGATTGGCGGCATACATAGCGGATAAAGCAATTGTTTCTGAAACTTCCGTGAAAGTAAGTTCAATTCTGTGACTAGAAATGTTTACCGAGCGATGTTTTTCAGCGCCTAGACAAACATTTGCCATCGCTTTCACTGTTTCAACAGGGTATTTTCCTGCTGCAGTTTCGGCTGATAACATTACCGCATCAGTGCCATCTAATACTGCATTGGCTACATCCATAACCTCTGCGCGTGTTGGCATAGGCTGCTCAATCATGGTTTCCATCATCTGTGTGGCCGTGATCACTACTCGGTTCAGTTGGCGAGAACGGGCAATAATATGCTTTTGCATACCCACTAGTGCTGCATCACCAATTTCAACACCTAAATCACCACGAGCAACCATAACAACATCTGAAGCTAAGATTATACCATCAAGAATTTTATCATCATTAACGGCTTCTGCACGTTCAATTTTAGAGACTAAACGCGCATCGCAACCGGCTTCTTGGGCGAGTAAACGCGCTTCACGCATATCGGCAGCATTACGTGGGAAAGATACGGCAAGAAAATCTACATCAATTTTAGCGGCAAGTTTAATATCTTCTTTATCTTTTAGCGTTAAAGCTGGGGCTGTTAAACCACCACCTTGACGGTTAATACCTTTATTGTTTGATAAAGGACCGCCAACGGTTACTTCTGTAAATACCGAAGAATCCGAAGTAGATAATACTTTTAATTGCACACGGCCGTCATCCAGTAATAAAACATCGCCAGTGCTAACATCTTGTACTAATTTTTTGTAATCGATACCGACTTTTTCTTGACAGCCTTGGCCTTTTTCTAAGGTGGCATCTAATTCGAATTTATCACCAATAGCTAATTTAATCGGGCCATTTTTAAAGGTAGATACACGGATTTTAGGGCCTTGTAAATCGCCTAAGATACCTACATAAATACCTAGCTCTTTGGCTATAGCTCTAACATTGTTTGCTCTGTCAATGTGATCTTGTGGGATACCATGAGAAAAGTTTAGTCTAACTACGTTGACACCAGCAGCTAATACATTTCTTAAAATTTCTATATCGTCAGTTGCCGGACCTAAGGTAGCAACAATTTTCGTTCTTCTAGGCATGTTAATCCTCTTACGTTGTCGATTACGTTAATAAGTATGATTTAATTCATCTATTATTTATTAATGCATTAAGTGAATAAAGCCACTTGTTAAGCTAAGTTAATCAGCCAAGCATTAATCTCTAAAAAATTAATCTTTTCTTTCAAAGCGTGAGCTTCTTAAACTGTCTTTTACTTTTTTTAGATTATCTCTAAATTTACTGCCGCGACGTAAAGTAAAGCCTGTAGCTAACACATCAATCAAAGCTAATTGAGCAATACGCGATGACATCGGCATATAAAGATCGGTATCTTCAGCGACATCAACCGTTAATACGATACTGCACTCTTTCGCTAACGGAGTTCCTTTCGTTGTAATACCAATAACAGTGGCATCATTTTCTTTCGCTAAACTGGCAACTTCAACCAATGATTTAGTACGGCCTGTGTGGGAGATAACAATAACAACGTCACCTTGACGACTATTTATAGCACTCATACGTTGCATTAATATGTCATCGAAATAAACCACAGGCACATCAAACCGGAAAAATTTATTTTGAGCATCATGGGCAACAATTGCTGAGGCGCCCAAGCCAAAGAATGATATTTTATTGGCTTGTGTTAATACATCAACAGAGCGATTGATATCATTTGTGTCTAAACTTTTACGGGCTGACTCAAGATTGGCCATTGTTGATTCAAATATCTTAGAGGTATATTCCTCTGCAGTATCATTTTCATCAACGTGACGGTTAACATACGGCGTACCATTGGCTAAGCTTTGTGCTAGATGTAATTTAAAATCAGGATAGCCCTTAGTGTCTAATCGGCGACAAAAGCGGTTTACTGTTGGCTCACTGATATTGGCTTGCTTAGCAAGAGCGGCAATACTTGAGTGAATTACGGTACTTGGTGACGCTAAAATTACTTCTGCTACTTTACGTTCAGACTTACTGAGCATGTCCAGTTCGTTAGAGATCTTTTCTAATATATTCATTACTTTTGATCCTAGAGCTTGTCTTCATAGTTTTAGGTAGTATTCATCAATATTTCAATGTTAGCCGCGCTAGAAAATAGGCTAATGTGCCTATACTGTAATTTATTTTCTGTTTGAGGAACAGAAAAAATGAAATTTTATTTCATAATGAACCCTTGATGTGATGAAAATCTTATCGGTTTCACCCACAGTGACCGTTTAAATAATACAGTGATTATCATTGCACAAGCTTAGATATATTGACCTTGACCACTATTCGACTCGTCAACAGCCATTTGTTTTAGCAATATACAATTAATGTAATTAAATTACAAAAAGTTCTTTACTGTCGGCTAAACAAGCGCTAAATTAGGATTATATGTAGTTTAGTTACAACTATTTTTTTCACTGTGAGTTCATTAGAATTACAGCTTAAGTAAAGAAATAAGTAAAATTAAAGCAATAAAATTTTATATAAGAGAAATTCTATGAGTAATTTAAATGGTCAACCCGCGAGTGAAATCGTCATTTTTGGAGCTTTAGGCGACTTATCACGTCGTAAACTCTTACCGGCACTGTATCAATTAGAGGTGTGTGGTTTAATCCACAATGATAGTCGTATCGTCGGTGCAGCAAGACAAGCACACAGTCTCGATGAATTCAAAAGCTTTGTGGTCGAGAATTTAAATGAATTTGTTAAAGAAGCCATAGATGAAAAAGTGCTGTCACGCTTTATCAATCGTTTGGTTTACCAACAACTCGATTTTAAAGACAGTGGTTCATTTACTCACTTAGGTGAAGCGCTTGCAAATGGCAATAGTACTCGTGTTTATTACTTTTCTACCCCGCCAGCAATTTATGGGGATATTTGTCAGGGTTTAGCCCAGGCGAATTTAATTACCGATGCTGATCGTGTAGTCATGGAAAAGCCCATTGGCCACTCCCTTGAGTCTTCTATTGAAATTAACAACCAAGTTTCACAATACTTCAAAGAACAGCAAACTTACCGAATTGATCACTATCTAGGGAAAGAAACGGTACTGAACCTATTGGTATTACGTTTTGCTAACTCACTGTTTACCAATAACTGGGATCGTAACAGTATTGACCACGTGCAAATTACTGTCGCTGAAAGCGTGGGTATTGAAGGACGTTGGGGCTTTTACGATGAAGCCGGCCAAATGCGCGACATGGTTCAAAACCACTTATTACAAATATTATCCCTGTTAGCCATGGAACCACCAGCCGATTTAAGCGCCGACAGTGTTCGTGCTGAAAAGCTTAAAGTCGTTAAAGCCTTAAAACCTATCAACCGAGAAAATATAAAAGAAAAAACGGTTCGGGGTCAATATAGCGATGGCTATTTAGAGGGAGTACCTGTGCCTGGTTATTTAAATGAAGAAGGGGCTAATGCTAACAGCAGCACCGAAACCTTCGTCGCGATAAAAGCAGAAATAGATAACTGGCGCTGGAAGGGCGTACCTTTCTATCTGCGCACGGGTAAACGTATGCCGAAAAAGCACAGTGAAATAGTGGTTCATTTTAAGCAACAACCACATAATATATTTAAAGACAGTCATAGCGATTTACCGGCCAATAAATTAACCATTCGTTTGCAACCCGATGAAGGGGTTGAGTTACAAATGATGAATAAAATTCCTGGCATTGCTTCCCAAATGCGTATCCAAGAAAATAAATTAGATTTAAGTTTTTCAGATACCTATAACGATGAGCGCGTTGTTGATGCTTATGAACGTTTGATGTTAGAAGTGCTAAATGGTAATCAATCATTATTTGTCAGTCGTGATGAAGTTGAAGCTGCGTGGATTTGGGCTGATAGCATCATTGAAGCATGGAAAACTACCAATGAAGCACCTAAACCTTATGCTGCCGGCTCTTGGGGGCCAGTATCTTCTATTTCTTTAATCGCGCGTGATGATCGCCAATGGGTTGAATAATGCACCAGTTAACAGAATTTCTTACACGTAATGATTTAGATGTCGCTTTGGCAAAAAAGGTAAGCCAACTGCTTAGCGAAGCGATAAAACTTAAAGGCAAAGCCAGTATTGCTGTTTCGGGTGGTTCAACACCAAAAGGTTTTTTTAAGGTGTTATCAGAACGTGATCTTGATTGGTCAAAAGTTACCATTACTTTAGCCGATGAGCGTTGGGTGGCTATCGACAGTCAAGACAGCAATACCCGCTTAGTGCATGAAAATTTACTACAAAATAATGCCACAGCAGCTAAATTCTTTCACTTAAAGCAAGGAGAAGAATTTAGCGATGAAACGCTCAATGATTTAAACATAGCCGCCAAAACTAGCTTATTACCACTTGATGTGTTGATTTTAGGTATGGGTGAAGATGGTCATACTGCTTCATTATTCCCGTGTAGCGACGAAATCAATGTTGGCCTTGATGAAAAAAACGATGCTGCTCTGCTTAAAGTTCAACCTAAAACAGCGCCGCATCAACGTATCAGTTTTACTTTTGCTAGCTTAATCACCAGCAAAAATATTTTCCTTCATTCATGTGGTGAAGCAAAGAAGACGGTATTAACACAAGCGTTAAAGGGTGAAGATCCGTTTGAAATGCCGATTAGAGCCTTTTTACACCACCCTAGCTTAAACACTCAAATATTTTGGGCTCCATAACTCACTTGTTAAATAAGTATAAGTTTAAGTATTAAATAAAATTAAAAGTATATAAGTTGAGAGAGTAAATGAAACAGCAAATAGTAGATATTACCGACAGAATCATAAAACGTAGTGCTAAAACACGTGCTCAATATTTAGCGAAAATTGATGCGGCAAAATCAGACACAGTACATCGTGCTGGTTTATCATGCGGTAACTTAGCCCACGGCTTTGCTGCCTGTGGTAAAGATGACAAGCAATCATTACGCGGCATACAACACTCAGATATCGCTATTGTTACCTCTTACAATGATATGCTTAGTGCACATCAACCGTATCAAACTTATCCTGATATCATTAAAGGTGCAGTAAAAGATGCAGGTGGTGTTGCCCAAGTCGCTGCTGGCGTACCTGCCATGTGTGATGGTGTTACGCAAGGTCAACCAGGGATGGATCTTAGCTTGATGAGTCGTGATGTCATTGCCATGTCAGCGGCTGTAGGTTTATCTCACAACATGTTTGATGGCGCAGTAATGTTAGGCATCTGTGACAAAATCGTCCCTGGTTTGTTGATAGCAAGTATGACATTTGGGCATTTACCTATTGTATTTGTTCCTGCGGGGCCAATGCCTTCAGGTCTTCCAAACAAAGAAAAAGCCCGTGTGCGTCAGCAGCATGCTAAGGGTGAAGTAGATGAGGTAGCGTTACTTGAAGCTGAATCTGCATCATATCATTCTGCCGGTACTTGTACTTTCTTCGGCACCGCAAACTCTAATCAGCTAGTGGTTGAAGTGATGGGCTTACATTTACCAGGTGCCTCTTTTATTGCCCCTAATACCCAGCTTCGTGAAGAATTAACAAAAGCTGCTGCTCGTCAGGCGACACGTTTAACCCAGCAATCGGGTAACTATATGCCGATTGGTAAAATGGTCGATGAACGTTCAGTTGTTAACGCAATTGTTGCGTTACTGGCAACAGGTGGCTCAACGAACTTGGTCATGCACATCATTGCATTTGCTAAAGCGGCTGGCATCATTATTAACTTCCAAGATTTTAATGACCTTTCTGAAAGCGTGCCTTTATTAACACGCATTTATCCTAATGGTCATGCTGACATCAATCAATTCCAAGAAGCTGGTGGTATGGCGTTACTGTTCCGTGAACTCATTGAAGGCGGACTGGTATACGAAGATGTCGAAACCATCTGTGGTCGCGGTTTAACTCGATACACTAAAAAGCCTGTTTTAGAGAATGGTGAGCTTAAGTGGGTTGATTGTGTTGAAAAATCACTTGATGATGAAATTATAGCAACCGTTGCTAAGCCATTCAGTTCACATGGTGGTTTACGCGTGATGAAAGGTAATTTAGGTGTTTCTGTTATTAAAACGTCATCACTTAGAGAAGGCAGCTTTGTCATTAAAGCTCCAGCGATTGTTTTTGAGGATCAACATGAATTACAGGCGGCATTTGACGCTGGTGAACTCGAAAAAGATTTTGTTGCCGTAGTAAGATTCCAAGGGCCTAAAGCGCGTGGTATGCCTGAATTACACAAATTAACGCCATTGTTAGGCGTACTGCAAGACAAAGGTTTTAAAGTTGCCCTTCTTACTGACGGACGTATGTCTGGCGCTTCAGGTAAGGTACCTGCAGCCATTCATTTATGCCCAGAGGCACTTGATGGCGGTTTGATTGCTAAGGTGCAGACAGGCGACATGATTAACTTAAATGGTGAAACAGGTGAGTTAACATTGCTCGTTGATGAGCAGGAATTAGCTAATCGCAAGACGGCACTATTTCAAGTTAATGGCCACCATGAAGGTATGGGGCGTGAGTTATTTGGCTTTATGCGCCGTAACTTGAGCTCTGCTGAAACAGGTGCATGTTCGTTATTCGATTCATAACTTGTAAGAACAAATCACGATTAAGGAGTCATACACTGACTCCTAATCAAAATTAATTATATATAGCATTCAGCGCTTATTTAATCCTAGGTTAAACAAGCTAAGAAAATAAAGAGGAATTATGACAGTATCAAAAAATTGGCAAATCATGCCAAAGGACCTTTTCAACATGGGGCCAATTGTTCCTGTACTAGTAATTAATAAAGTTGAAGAAGCGTTGCCTATTGCAGAAGCATTATTGGCAGCAGGTGTAAGAGTCTTAGAAGTTACTTTACGTACACCAGCCGCACTTGATGTGATTAGTATCATTGCCAAAGAGTTGCCAGAAGCGATCATTGGCTCAGGTACGGTGACAAATCGTCAGCAGTTACAACAGTCTTATGATGCAGGAGCTAAATTTGCTATTAGCCCAGGGCTAACCAAAGATTTATTACAAGCAGGTAACGACGGTAAAATCGCTTTAATACCCGGCATCTCTTCTATTTCTGATCTTATGGATGGCGCAGACCACGGCTATGACCATTTGAAGTTCTTCCCCGCGGAAGCATCGGGTGGTGTAAATGCGATAAAAGCCATTGGCGGTCCGTTCCCTAATATTCGTTTCTGCCCAACAGGAGGCATAAATATCAATAATATAGCTAATTACTTAGCCTTACCCAATGTGGTTTGTTGTGGTGGCTCATGGTTGGTTACCAGTGACATCGTCGAGAATAAAAACTGGTCTGAGATCACTCGATTAGCTAAGCAAGTACTAGCACAGGTAAAATAGTAGCTAAATAAATATCGTACCAACAATTGATAAAACTAAAAAAGCCAGTCCTTATAAATAAGGGCTGGCTTTTTTATCTACTACATAGCTTTAGTCGGTAGCTATTATAGATTTTCTTGTGCCATCTTCAAACGTTCTGCCATTGATAGAGGTTTATCTTTAGCTTTTTTAACTTCTACCTTCTCTACCTTATTTACTTTTTCTACTTTACTGTCACCTTTAAACACAGACTTCATCATGTTTTTCATACCATTAAAACCGTCTTTGGCACTATGGTTAGCTTCATATGTTTCATATGAAGTGGATTGAGACGCTGTTTTTTCTGCTTTTTTAGTTACAGTGCTAGGGCTAACTTCAGGTGTTTTTGTTGCTTTATCGGCTTGTATAGGTGTTTTATCAACAGGTTCAGCACGCCTATGAGGTGTCGCTAACTTTTCTTGAGCAAGCTTGGCTTTACTTCCTTGCGCATTGTCAGCAAGTAACTTATTTTCAATAGCTGCCGCCAATGTTTTACTTTGATTACAAGAGGGCATAAAAATGTCATTTGAGTTCATCTTTTGCTCGAATTCGACCACTACCTCAGTCATTTCCTTTTCTGCGATATGAACAGCGCCTTTAATTTGAGATAACTTACGATTGATGTTGTTATATTTTTTCTCTATGTTATCAATAGCACCTTTAACATCATCATTTAAGTTCTTGGTTAAGTCTTTATAACCTTTTATTTGTCGTTCAAGTTTACCAAGTGATGACAGGCTATG
Source organism: Colwellia piezophila ATCC BAA-637 (assembly GCF_000378625.1). GTDB lineage: Bacteria > Pseudomonadota > Gammaproteobacteria > Enterobacterales > Alteromonadaceae > Colwellia > Colwellia piezophila. The sequence continues at coordinate 214,773 of NZ_KB905165.1, forward strand.
ATTAATACTGTCGTCAATTGAGACTAACTTTGCATCCAATCGCGATTTCTTTGCTAAAAATTTATCAGATATTTCTTTTGGAATGAGTGGTACTTGTTCTGTAGGGGGGATTATATCAACAAACTCACTAATACAATTGACTGGCTTCCACTGAGTAAATGAAGGGTGCCAGCCATACACATTAGGATTACTGGTTAAATAATCTATTGCTTCGACTAAATCTAATGGCGCCGTTACTTGACCATTATTTGAAAAAAACCATTTTGTCATTGTAATTACTCTTATCGGTTAACTTTTATTTTTGTAATTAAGGTGAACTACTGTCAAATTGCAATTGATACAGCGAAAACTATTAATAGTCCGTTTTAATTACATTCGCTAAATTCTTCTGAAGAGCGGCGTATTGCTCTTCAATTTGTTTAACGACCACGCTCACTTCTTCTGTTAACTTATGAGTGATTTGTCCATAATTATCTAACTCAGCATCTATTTCATATAAAGAATCTGCGGTGATTTTTATCGTTTTATCAATGCGATCTAATGTGGTGATTAATTCTTTTTCTTCGCCAATAAAATCATCAATAAGGTCATTCGGTATTTTTATCGGTGGCGGAGGAGGGGTCATAATTGCTTCGAATTCATCGATACAGTTCACAGGAACCCAATGGGTGTAAGATGGGTGCCAAGCATATAAGTCAGATTTTTTTGCAATTAACGCATTTGACTCTGTAAGCCCAAAAGGACCGGTAACTTCACCATTGTCAGAAAAAAACCATTTTTTCATAATAATTATTACTCTCTTTTATATTTTTGCCCCTGATTAAACGGGGTAACAATAATGACCTTTGTTATTTTTAATAGCGGGCCTTTTAGCTAAAACCATTTAACGTTAGGCAAAGCTAACAGTCAAGTGCTTTGTTATAAAGCTAAGCTATAGTCTTATATAACCTTTCCAAGCCCCCTTGTAAACACTGCGTAATGCCGATGTAATGTTTTGAGCCTAAGCGAACTAATATATACCCATTACCATTCAAGATGCTTTTTTCAGAGTGCTTGAGCTATTTCAATTCAAGGCGCTGTTATGAAATAATGGTTGTTCCATTATAAGTCATAGCAACGATGAAGTGAGGTTGCTCAAGCGCTTCTTTGATGGGTTTAAAAACGATTTAATCCGCGTTATTAATTTGAACAATGGAACAACCATTCTCTAAAATTAACGCCTTGCCTAAATCGTTTTTAACTCCCACTGAAATCGAGCACTTTGAATGGTAACGGGTATAAGTCACCTAAGATACAGTGTTTTACCGCCATTGACTAAATTCATTTACCATAATCACGGGGCAGGGAAAGACAAAAAAAAACCAGTTATAATTTATATAACTGGCTTTTAAATTTACGAAACGCGTTTTGTTATGGCTTGGTAGCCTGCGCGGTACTGCGGTTTACTATATCTGCGACTATAGCGGTTCTACCTGATGACTGATGGGCTAAACGTTCGCTATCTGCCATAGAGTTTGTTGGGATCTCTTTAATGGTGGTGATAGTCTCTGTTTTGGTCATAGGGGCTGTTGCACGGCCCGATAGACGGTTTGCCTTTTTCACCTGTCTTGCTAACTTTTTGTCTTTAGGTGCAGACTTTTTAGTTGCTGGAGCTACTTTCTTAGCCTTAACCACTTTAACCTCTGACTCTACAACTTCGCTTACCACAGGTTCAGTTGCTTGAACTTCAACAATAGGCTCTACTGTTGCTGCTACAGCATCAGCTTTGACTTCAGTGTTAACTTCAGCTTCAACCTTAGGTAAAGTCTCAGTAGGCGCTACCATTGCTTCTTTTTGCTCTAAAGGTAATTCTTGTTGAACTTCAGTGGTAGGTTGAACAACGTCTGCTACTGCAGTTACTTCTTCAACTTTAGTCTCTACAACAGGCTCGTCAACTACAACAACAGGTTCTTCAACTTTAGTTTCTACAACAACAGGTTGTTCAATTTTAGTCTCTACAACAACAGGTTCTTCAATTACTGTAGTTGTTTCAGTGGCTTGAACCGCAACTTGCTCGACTTCAACAACAGGAGTCTCTACTGTAGCCACTTCACTTACAACAGCTGTAATCGTTTGTTGTTCAGTCGTTTGGCTATTAACTTCAGCTGAAGATGGGTAACGTGCTGTTACTGATTCATCGGTAGTAACATTATCACCAGTTAACGCTGCACTATCAGTTTCGTTGTTATTACGACGACGACGCTGACCATTGCCTCTAAGATGTCTAGGAGAACGTCTATTACGTGGGCGCTCTTCGTTAGTTGTAGCATTTTCTACCACAGGGTTAGCTATCTGCTCGACGTCACTGGTGTTAACTGCAGTTATCGCTTCAGTGGTTTCTACAGGCTTATCTGATTGAAGACGTATTTTCTTACGGCTTGTTCTACGTTGGCGACGCTCAGTAACTTTCTCTTCTTTGACAACGTTCTCTCTATCAATGTTGTCATTTTTACGAGCTGGTCTCTTCGGCTTACTCTGTTCTTCATCACGATTAGGGCGAGGACTTCTTGATTGAGTCGCTTTATTTTCAGGATGACTGGTGGTGTTTTCACCGCTTCGTTCACCGTTTCGTTCATTACGTTCAGGGCGGTTGCGATTACCACTACGGTTATTACGACGTTTACCTTGTTGGCTATCGCGTCTACTTTGTGGGCGTCTAGGTTTTTGAGTTGTCTCGGTTTCCTTAACTTCTTCCTTTACTTCTTCAGTAACAAAAAGGCTTTTCAACCAAGAAAAGAAGCCGGCAGGCTTAGTTTCTTTGACACTAACTTTAGCTTCTGCGTTTACAGTTTTAGGCTTAGGAGCACGAGTAGGTGCAGTCATTCCTTGGATTAAAGGCTGATCAGGCTTCACTGTAGTTTTATCAAATTTAGGCATTCTAGCTTCTTCAAGTTCAGCTTTTTTTACCGGTAATTCATAACTTGCTTCTTCGACAGTTTCATCATTTTTAACACGCAGTACTTCGTATTGTGGTGTATCCATATGCGGATTAGGAATGATTAAAACTCTGACATTATGATGTTTTTCAACATGCATAACAGAGCGACGTTTTTCATTTAATAAGTAAGTGGCAACGGGTACAGGAACTTGTGCTTGTACCTGTAGGGTATTGTCTTTAATGGCTTCTTCTTCCATTAAACGTAAGATAGATAAAGCTAAAGATTCAACACCACGTACATGACCAGTACCACTACAACGAGGGCATACACCTTGGCTTGTTTCACCGATAGAAGGACGCAAGCGTTGGCGAGACATTTCTAGTAAGCCAAAACGAGAGATTTTACCCAGTTGAATACGGGCTCTATCTTGGTGAACTGAATCACGCATTCTATTTTCAACTTCACGTTGGTGACGAACAGGGGTCATATCAATGAAATCAATAACGATTAAACCACCCAAATCACGTAAACGTAATTGACGAGCAATTTCTTCAGCTGCTTCTAAGTTGGTATTAAAAGCGGTTTCTTCAATGTCACTACCTTTGGTAGCACGGGCTGAGTTGATATCAATCGAAGTCATCGCTTCGGTAGGGTCAATAACTATTGAACCACCAGAAGGTAGGCGAACTTCACGTTGAAATGCTGTTTCAATTTGGGTTTCAATTTGGTAGTGGGTGAATAAAGGCACATCACTGCTGTAAAGTTTTATCTTGTTTAAGAAGTCAGGGCGCACTACTTCGATGTGTTTTTTAACACTTTCGAAAGTTTTAGGGCGATCAATTAATACTTCACCAATATCACGACGTAAATAGTCACGAATAGCGCGCAAAATAAGGTTTGTTTCTTGATGAATTAAGAAAGGAGCAGGGCGGGTTTTTCCTGCATCGCTAATGGCTTGCCAGTGCTGTAAAAGTACACTCAAATCCCATTGTAGCTCGTCGTAATCTTTACCAACGCCTGCAGTTCTAACTATTAGACCCATGCCTTTAGGTAATTCTAACTTACTTAAAGAGGCTTTTAACTCGGTACGTTCATCACCTTCGATGCGACGTGAAATACCACCGGCACGAGGGTTATTAGGCATTAATACTAAGTAACTACCGGCAAGACTAATAAAAGTGGTAAGAGCGGCACCTTTTTGGCCTCGTTCTTCTTTATCTATTTGCACGATAACTTCTTGGCCTTCACGAAGTACTTCTTTAATGTTGGGACGGCCTTGGAATGTATAGCCTTTAGGGAAGTACTCACGAGCAATTTCTTTCATGGGCAAGAAACCGTGGCGATCTGCACCATAATCAACGAAAGCAGCTTCTAAAGAAGGCTCGATGCGGGTGATTTTTGCTTTGTAAATATTAGATTTTTTCTGTTCGTGACCTGGGCTCTCAATATCTAAATCGTAAAGCTTTTGACCATCTACTAGTGCTACGCGCAATTCTTCTGACTGGGTAGCGTTAATTAACATACGTTTCATAGTTTGTCGGACTCATTTTTTAGTCACAACACACCATTTGCTTAGGACACAAAGCAATCTGTTTTTCTGCTAACAGCAGTTTGTCAACCTCACGGTTGTCAGGGTTAACCTGTCATAAAACCAAGTTAAGCTGTTATAAATTCTGATTGTTTCTAATATCACTGCCTTGACTTAAGTAGGCAATGCTAATGTATTTCTTTATGTGCTCAGCCTGTGTGCTGTGCAAAATACCAGATTATTCACTCCGGTATTATTTTATTATAATTGCTTTATGGTGCTGGGCTGATAACAAATGTTAAAAATGTTAAAACTGTTTATGCTTTTATGACAATCTACAACGGGTAAGTTACCAACTTGGTAATTTACTGTGTCAATTAATGCAATAGGCCGTACTATCAATATGTCGTATTTTTATTTTGTTAACGCTAAGTTGTTGCAATTAACTAAATTTAATTTCGCATAGCGATGTGGCCGCAGTTTGCCTCTTACGTCTCTCTTTAAAGCTTCTAAGGTTACATTGTTACGTCGATTAGCCAGTTGCGAATCTTCTCGTAAGGCTACTTAATACGGTGTTAGCGTTAAATATCAACTAATAACCTTTTTATTATCCCACTATCTTCGTTTTTTAGCCAATAAAAAAGGCTGCTAATTGCATTTTTCACTAAATAAAATGTGTTAAACTGCCCATATGAAAGAATTTAACAGTCAAAAAGCCAATCACGTGCATAAAAATAAATCAAACCATCAACAACGTCCTGTTGTAAAAAAGACACAGCATGCCAACAAACCTGTTGTAAACAAGATAAAACATTCAAATAAGTCTGCTGTAAAAAAGACGCAGCAAGCAAATAAACCTGTGGTAAAAAAGACTCAGCATGAAAATAAAGCTGTTGAAAACACTGCGCAAGTTAAAAGTGTAGAAGAAGAAAGACCGAAAGTACGCTATATCACTATAGATAGTGAAGATGCAGGGCAACGTATCGACAATTTTCTATTAAGAACCCTTAAAGGTGTTCCTAAAAGTCATCTTTATCGTCTTATGCGTAAAGGCGAAATAAGGGTTAATAAAAAACGTATCAAGCCTGTTTACAAATTATTGATAGATGATGTGGTACGTATTGCCCCTATTCGAGTGTCCGAGCAAAAAGATGCTGTTTCTACGGGGTTAAGTATTGTTGCCAATTTAGAGAAACAAATACTGTTCGAAGATGATAGATTAATTGTTATCAATAAGCCGTCTGGTATGGCTGTGCATGGCGGTAGCGGTTTAAGTTTTGGTTTGATTGAAGCACTCCGTGCGCTCAGACCTGAAGCGCGCATGTTAGAATTGGTACACAGATTAGACCGAGATACCTCGGGCTGTTTACTTGTCGCTAAAAAACGTTCGGCTTTGCGCAGTTTACATGAACAGTTTCGTGATAAAAATGTACAGAAATTTTATCACGCCTTAGTTAAAGGTCACTGGCCAACTAAGTTGACGCGTGTTACCGAAGCGTTGAAGAAAAATGACTTGAAATCGGGTGAACGTGTTGTCGTTGTCGACAACCAAAATGGTAAAGAGTCTGAAACACGCTTTAGGGTGTTAGAGCGTTATCGCGGCGCAACCCTAGTAAGGGCTTTCCCAGTAACAGGCAGGACACATCAAATACGTGTTCACTGTCAAACGAGTGGCCACTCAATTGCTATGGATGCAAAATATGGCCACGAAGAGTTTGATGAACAAATGAAGAGTAAAGGCTTAAAGCGATTATTCTTACATGCGGCTAGTATTGAATTTACTCACCCTGTAACGGAGCAACGCATGAAAATTGAAGCGCCATTAGAGGTAAGTTTAGAGCGATTGTTATCTAAACTGGTAAAAGAATAGTGCCGCTACCTGATTATAAATTAGTTGTTTTTGACTGGGATGGCACCTTAATGGACTCTATTGGTAGGATAGTTTCGTCTATACAAGCTGCTGCTGGTCATTGTCAGTTAACTATTCCAACCGTAAGGGCAGTTAAAGATATCATCGGTTTAAGTTTGCCCAAAGCACTTGGGCTTTTATTTCCCAATAGTGCAGAAGACAAAATAAAGGCTATGGTTGAGCAATATAAATATCAATATGTCGAAGGGGACAATACGCCGACACCCTTATTCGAGGGTGCTGAGCAATTATTAATGGCACTTAAAGCAAGTGATAAATTACTTGCTGTAGCGACAGGTAAAGGCAGGAAAGGCTTACAACGTGTTTTTTATGCAACTCAAACCGAGCATTTTTTCCATGCTTCACGCTGCGCTGATGAAACGAACTCTAAGCCTCATCCGCAAATGTTACTGAGTTTATTGACCGAACTTAATGTTTCTCCAGAACAAGCGGTTATGGTGGGTGATAGTCATCATGATATGAAAATGGCTCAAGCCGCAGGGATTGATAGTATAGGTATTACTCTAGGTGTTCATAGCCGAGACGTTTTACAGAACTATCAGCCGATAGCTATTGTTGATTCACTCGCCGAGCTACAACAAATATTATTATACCAAGTTGATTAAGTTCTTTCCCACTCAGCGAGAATTAAAGGGTTTAGAGGCAAGACATTGATTGAAGAGAATGGTTATTCAGGAGAATATGCTCCTGCATTCTCTATTAAGCTGCATCCATGCAGCGTCCTTGTCAAAATCAATAACGCCGCATATGAACCCTTTAAACTCGCCTTTTGGGAGCTTACTCAATGCCCACTAACATCGTTAAATTTATTTGGTTTAGAATGACTAGACCTAAACAAATTTGCCTTGTAATTGAACATTAAGTACAGCTCTGAGCTTGGAAGAAATTTAATCAAATTGGTATTACCTTCAACAGGGCGCATCTAACGCCTGTCAGTATTGAAGTAACAGTAGAAGAGGCGAGCACTCAATCAAAAGTGTTGCCTCTGTTCTAATGACATTAGGTAGTTATTTTAGCTTGTTCAGCTAATACATCGATACCTTGTTGTTTTAATAGTGTTACTAGCTTTATTAAAGGTAACCCTATCAAGGTATTTGGGTCATCACCTTCAAGTTTACTAAATAAACAAATACCCAAACCTTCACTTTTGAAACTGCCTGCGCAGTTATAGGGCTGTTCGGCATGAAGATAATTTGTGATCTCCTCTAAACTCAGTTGATTAAAGTGAACGGTAAAAGGCTCAACTAAGGCCGCTATATTATCGTGTTCACTATCATAAACACAAAGGCCAGTATAAAAGGTTATGCTTTTACCACTAAACTTACTTAACTGAATAACAGCATTGTTAAAGTTATGCGGTTTTCCTAATATTTCGCCTTCACATACCGCGACTTGATCTGAACCTATTATAAGTGCCTTTGGGTGTAGCGGGCTCACCGCTTTTGCTTTTTCAATAGCCAGTCGCTGTACTAGCACTTGTGGAGATTCACCTTGTAGTGCAGTTTCATCGATATTAGGCCTGGCGCAGCTGAAAGGTAATTGCAGCTTTTCTAAAATTGTTTTACGAAACGGAGACGTGGAACCGAGAACTAAGGTTTTCATAATTTGCCTTTAAAATTGTAATTTCTAGTAAAGTTGGTAAAATTATCAATGTTGTTCATTTAAGGAGCAAACGCTGTCTAAATAAACAATTGTTATGTGATTATTGCTGTTATTGGGGCTATCTTGAGCTTTTAAACAAAATAGTGCAATTTTCTTTTGACACTTGCCTATAGGGGCTATAATATGCGCGCCTTATGCAGAATCTTAAACTTCCAATAACAATTAGCCCATCCCGTAGCGCACAGCGAAGACTTGTGTGTGAAGGTGCGTTTAAATTGTCAGATATGACTCGATTACTTGCTGAATGCGAAAGCCGAAGCGATGAAGTCAAAGTTAGTGTTAAGTTTGATGTCGATGAACGGGGCCTGACAGTAATGACAGGTACTGGCTCGACATTAGTTGCATTAACTTGTCAGCGGTGTAACGAAAATTTTGACCATGCACTTAAAGTAGAGTTTACTTTTAGTCCGGCCAAAAATGAGGAAGCCGCTGAAAAAATTCCGTCATATTATGACGTAGTAGAATTAGATGAAAATGGTGAAGTAAACTTACGCGAATTAATAGAAGAAGAGTTCATGCTCATTCTTCCATTAATTCCACGGCATAAAATTCGAGACTGTTCAGCAGATGCTGATTCAGTTTGGGGTGAATTGCCAGAAGAGCTTGAGAAGCCAAATCCATTTGATGTATTAAAACAATTCAAGTAGTTAATAAGCATACAGCCCTTTAACTAATAACCGATTTAGGAGAAACTCATGGCAGTTCAAAAAAGCAAAAAGTCTCGTTCAAGACGTGGCATGCGCCGTTCACATGATGCAGTTACACCAGAAAACTTATCAGTAGACCCAGTATCAGGTGAAACGCATCGTCGTCACCATGTAACAGCTGATGGCTTTTACAAAGGCGTTAAAGTAATCGCTATCTAAGCGATTACTACGTTATAGTAAAATAGTTTAGGCTTCTCGCTTGAGCTTTAATACTGATCTAACCATAGCGTTAGATGTTATGGGGGGCGATAAAGGCCCCTCTATAACAATTCCCTCAGCAATAATGGCGATAAAACATCAGCCTGACTTGCACCTCATTCTTTGTGGTGATGAAACCATCATTACAGAAACCCTTGCCCAATTAAATATTTCTAAAAAGCAATTCGCTAATCATAGGCAATTAAGCCTTTTTGCAACGTCACAAGTCGTTTCAATGGACGATAATCCTCTCGTTGCCTTAAGAACAAAAAAAGATTCGTCGATGCGTAAAGCACTTGATCTTGTTCGAGAAGGACAAGCACAGGCTTGCGTTAGTGCTGGTAATACTGGTGCACTCTTTTCTATGGCACACTTCGTTTTAAAAAACTTACCCGGAGTCGAACGGCCAGCCCTTATTTCATCTCTACCGACCCATGATAAAGATAAACATGTTTTTATGCTTGATTTGGGCGCCAATGTTTTTTGTGACTCACATGTCTTATATCAATTTGGTGTTATGGGCTCAGTCATGGCAGAACAAGTCGATGGTATTATTAAACCTCGTATTGCTTTACTCAATATGGGCGAAGAAGCGATAAAGGGTAGCGATCATATAAAACTGGCTGCGTTGGAGTTAAGTAATAATAAAGATATCAACTATGTTGGTTTTATTGAAGGCAGTGATATTTTCTCCAATAAAGCGGATGTTATTGTTTGCGACGGTTTTGTCGGTAATGTCACCCTAAAAACGTGTGAAGGGGTAGCTCGCTTGGTTTACCAAAAGTCTAAAGCGGCTTTTAATGCGAGTTTGTTAGGCAAAATATTTGGCTCATTACTTAGACCTAGCTTTAAAAAACTATTTAAAACCATGAACCCCGACCAGTATAACGGCGCAAGTTTGATAGGATTACGCGGTATTGTGGTTAAAAGTCATGGTAATGCTAATTCAGGTGCTTTTTTTGCTGCAATTATGGAAGCGGTTAAAGAAGTGGAGCGGCAAGTACCCGAAAAGATCAAAAACTCTTTGGAACACGGCTTTTCTGTTCGATAGCGATTTACAATCATCTACGAAGCACAATCGACAGCCGCACCTACACTTTACATAAAGCACAATACATCATCTTATTCACCGAATAGAACATAATTAGAGTATCAATATGCAAAATAAATTAGCATTCGTTTTTCCAGGGCAGGGCTCACAAACTGTTGCCATGCTCAGTGACTTTGCAGAGAATAGTATCGTACAAGCAACCTTTGCCGAAGCGTCTAAAGCCTTAGGTTATGACCTATGGCAACTAGTTGCCATAGGTCCAGCAGAAAAACTTAATCAAACCAATTTTACTCAACCGGCATTATTAACTGCCAGTGTTGCTTTATGGCGCGTTTGGCAAGATGAGTCGACAGTCACTCCTGATGTCATGGCGGGTCACAGTTTAGGTGAATATTCTGCATTAGTATGCGCCGGTGTTTTTTCACTTAGTGAAGCGGTAGTACTTGTTGAAAAACGTGGTGAATTCATGCAAGCCTGTGTTCCTGCAGGCGTTGGCGCTATGGCTGCGGTTATTGGTTTAGGCAATGAAGAAATTATTGCTGCTTGTGTCAAAGCTGAAGGTACACAAGTTGTGTCAGCGGTGAATTTTAATTCGCCAGGGCAAGTGGTTATCGCCGGCCATAAAGAGGCCGTAGCTCGTGCCAGTGAATTGTGTAAAGCAGCAGGCGCAAAACGCGTCTTGCCATTACCGGTAAGTGTACCATCACACTGTGCTTTAATGAGGGATGCGGCAACTGAGTTGGCTCGTGAATTAGATAAAGTAACGTTTAACATCCCTGTCATAAAGGTAGTTAATAATGTTGATGTCGCAGCCGAAACAACAAGCGAAGCAATAAAACTGGCTTTAATTAAGCAGTTATATTCACCGGTACGTTGGAGTGAAACTATCAGCCAACTGGCCAGTGATGGTATAGAAAAAGTGGTAGAAGTGGGCCCAGGTAAAGTTTTACAAGGCTTAAACAAGCGCATTAACAAGTCAATAAAAAGTGTCAGTTTCAACACAATCGACACTTTACAACAAGCAAAAGAACTTATTAATAGTTAATGTTAAATAATTAGCCTAGGGTAATTATGAGCACAATGGCACTAGGTCAACAAAATAATTAATGTATATAACTCGTTATCTTATTTTTCAAGCTAACGAAATAAAATAAAAAATAGTAGGTAATAATATGTTTTCATTAGAAGGTAAGGTCGCTTTAGTAACAGGTGCAAGCCGCGGTATTGGTAAAGCTATCGCTACTCAATTACAAGCACTTGGTGCAACGGTAATTGGCACAGCGACATCAGAAAATGGCGCCACTAACATTGCTGAGTACTTAACAGCCAATAATGGTAGTGGTATGGGCTTAGTGCTCAATGTAACCAGTGATGAATCAATCAGCGAAATGTTTGCTGCTATTAAGGAAGCGCATGGCTCAATTGATATTTTAGTGAATAATGCCGGCATTACCCGTGATAACTTGTTTATGCGTATGAAAAATGACGAGTGGCAAGATATCATTGATACTAACTTAACCTCGGTATTTAAAGTAAGTAAAGCCGCGATTCGTCCTATGATGAAAAAACGCACGGGCCGTATCATAAATATTGGCTCTGTTGTTGGTACAATGGGTAACGCAGGTCAAGTCAACTATGCAGCAGCCAAAGCTGGTTTATTAGGCTTTACTAAAGCTTTGGCACGAGAAGTGGCTTCTCGTGGCATTACCGTCAATACAGTTTCACCTGGATTTATTGATACGGATATGACAAAAACACTGACGGACGAACAAAAAGAGGGCATTTTCGCTCAAGTACCGGCAAAACGTTTAGGTAAGCCTGAAGAAATTGCTAGCACAGTAGCCTTTTTAGCTTCTGATGCCGCCGCTTATGTAACGGGTGAAACAATCCACGTGAATGGCGGTATGTATATGGTATAAGCCTTATTTGTTAAGGCTTATTTTGTTTTTAATAATATTTTTCAATACTTCAACAGGTTAGACCAGTTTAAAAAAATGAATTAGAAGCTTGCATGGTAAGCTGTTGACGAATACACTACACACAATTTGAAAAAATGCACTTTCAGTCAAGGAAAAAAAATGAGTAATATCGAAGAACGCGTAAAAAAAATCACAGTTGAACAGCTAGGTGTTAGTGAAGCAGAAGTAAAAATTGATTCATCATTCGTTGATGATTTAGGTGCTGACTCATTAGACACTGTAGAATTAGTTATGGCGTTAGAAGAAGAATTTGATACTGAAATTCCTGACGAAGAAGCTGAGAAAATCACTACAGTTCAAGCAGCAATTGATTACGTTACTGCTAACCAGTAATTGTTAATAAGTTCGATTTAATCGGACTTATTAAAATATAAAAAGCGGTATACTTAATTGTAAGTGACCGCTTTTTTTTTATCTTTATTATGATGGTTTTATCCAACTTAACCATTATATTGAATAATAATACCACTTCCATTTATTACGTGATCTATTTTATGCGTAGAAAAAATTGCCAACTACAAGGCATTTATTTTAATAACTAGTTGTTCTAATTATTAAATAAATAACGAAGTAGTTGGTTGTTTTAGCAAGTAGAAATGTTCACATAGTTAGTGGGTTTGGTATAATATTAATTTTTCGGAGGCCGCTCTGTTATGAGACGTGTAGTAGTTACTGGTATGGGCATGCTTAGCCCTTTAGCCAACACCGCAGAAGAAACCTGGCAAAACTTGCTACTTGGAAAAAGTGGTATAGTTAATATGGACCATTTTGATACCACAGATTACCCGACAAAGTTTGCGGGTTTAATCAAAGATTTCGATGCCCAAAACTATATGGAACGAAAAGAAGCCAAAAAAATGGATCTTTTTATTCAATATGGTGTTGCCGCTGGCGTCCAGGCTTTTAACGATTCGGGTCTTGACATAACAGAGCAAAATGCTCCACGTATTGGTGTTGCTATTGGCTCAGGTATTGGTGGTTTAGGTTTAATCGAACAAAACCATCTCAAGCTTTTAAAAGCCTCAGGTAACCCACGTAAGTTATCACCATTTTTTGTACCATCAACCATCATAAACATGATAGCGGGTCACTTATCAATAATGTTTGGCCTGCAGGGGCCGAACATTGCTATTACCACAGCGTGTACTAGTGGTGTTCATAATATCGGTCATGCTGCGCGTATGATCGCTTATGGTGATGCCGACGCTATGGTTGCCGGTGGCGCTGAAAAAGCATCTACTACCCTTGGTATGGGTGGCTTTGGTGCAGCTCGGGCATTATCTCGTCGTAATGATGACCCAGAGGCTGCTTCTCGTCCTTGGGATAAAGACCGTGATGGTTTTGTTCTTGGTGATGGTGCCGGTGTGATCGTTGTTGAAGAATACGAGCACGCTAAAGCCCGTGGCGCTAAAATTTATGCTGAGCTTGTTGGCTTTGGTATGAGTGGTGATGCTTATCATATGACGTCACCACCTGAAAACGGTGCTGGCGCAGCGCGTGCAATGCAAAATGCAATCAATGACGCAAAAATTGATATTAGCAAAATTGGTTATATCAATGCCCATGGTACTTCTACTCTAGCGGGTGATATAGCTGAGACAAATGCTGTTAAAACCGTCTTTGGTAACAGTGCGCACAAAGTCATGATGGGCTCGACCAAGTCAATGACTGGTCACCTATTAGGAGCCGCTGGCGCTGTTGAAGCTATTTTTAGTATTCAAGCACTCATGAACAACCAAGTGCCACCAACAATAAACTTAGATAACCCCGATGTTGGTTGTGATCTTGATTATATTGCTGGTGCTGCGCGTGATGTTGAACTTGAATATGTATTGTGTAACTCTTTTGGTTTTGGCGGTACTAACGGCTCGCTAATCTTTAAGAAAATTTAATCGGCACAAAAGCATGAATAAGCCTGAATACTAGCCTCCCAATGTTGAGGAAGTCTTCAGGCTTTTTTGTTGCTTTTAATAAATCGGCTAAGAAATGATATGAAATATTGCTCGGTCAATGGTATAGAACAAAAAAACATCGATATTACCGATCGGGGTTTGGCCTATGGTGATGGTATTTTTACCACGGCAAAGATCGTTAATGGTAAGGTATTATTACTGGATAAACATTTAGCCAGATTAAATTTAGGTTGTCAGGCATTAGCAATAAAAGCCCCTTTAATGGCGCTGTTAACCCAACAAATAGCAGTCGTTGCCAAACTTTATCCGCTAGCGGTATTAAAAGTGATCATTACGGCAGGCAGTGGTGGACGTGGTTATTCAAGAGTCGGACTCAATGATAACGCTACCAATGTTATTATCATGGTGTCTGATTTCCCCAGCCATTACGCAAGTTTAGTTAAGCAAGGCATTAACCTTGGCGATAGTAAGCAACAAATTTCGACTAGCCCTATGCTTGCCGGAATAAAGCACCTTAATAGACTTGAGCAAGTATTACTTCGAGCTGAGCTTGATGACCGTTTGGAAGATGATCTTATTGTCGCTAATAGTGCCGGGGATGTCATTGAAGTAACCAGTTCTAATTTGTTTTATTGGTTAGATGGGCAATTATGTAGCCCTGACTTATCAATGTCTGGTGTTAATGGCATTATTAGACAACTGCTATTAGAAAAGTACCCACAAATAAAAGTACGCAAAACTAAGTTTTCGGATCTTAAACATACTAAAGCAATGTTTATCTGTAATTCTTTGATGGGCATTATGCCGGTAAAAACGTACAATAATCGAATACTTACTATTGATGCAGTTCAAGATTTACAAAATCAAATGAAAGCGATCATTTAAACCGTATTAGTATCGTGGTTGAATGATTGCCTATTAAGGAAGATTTGTGTTTAGAAAACTTATTGTTTTTATTACTTTTATGGTAATTATCTCATTGGCTGGAGCAGGAGTTTTAGTTTATAAATTTGATAAAGTATTAAACGCGCCACTAACCATCCAACAAGATCATTTTTTAACCGTGAGCCCGGGTAGTTCTATTAGCGCTTTCGCTAAAAAACTCGAGCGAAAAGGTTGGCTGCCTACACGTTTTTGGTTGAGAAATTATGGCCGTTTATTTCCACAAAAGACTAATATTAAAGCCGGAACTTATTTAGTCACTAAAGGGACTACGCTACAAGAATTGTTAGCTCAGCTTGATATGGGTAAAGAACACCAATTTTCAGTGACTTTTATTGAAGGTACTCGCTTTAAAGATGCCTTAGCTATTTTAGCTAAGCACCCGAATATCACGCAAAGTATTAGCGGTAAAAAAATCAGTGAAATGGCGAAGACCTTAGGGATAAAATCAGCCAACCCTGAGGGGTGGTTATTTCCTGATACTTATGCGTTTACGGCAGGTACGTTAGATATTACATTATTGCAGCGTGCTTATCGAAATATGCAGACACAGTTAAATACTTTATGGGAAAATAGAGCTAAAAACCTACCTTATAAAACACCTTATCAAGCCTTGATTATGGCTTCTATCATTGAGAAAGAAACCAGTTATATCGCCGAGCAGCCAGTGATATCTTCCGTTTTTGTGAATAGATTACGAAAGGGAATGCGCTTACAAACGGATCCAACGGTTATTTATGGCTTAGGGGATCGTTATCAAGGGGATATTACCCGTGCGCATTTACGTGAAAAAACGCTTTATAATACTTACAGAATAAATGGCTTACCGCCAACACCTATTGCAATGGCGGGCTTATCAGCACTAAAAGCAACCTTAAATCCAGAGACCACTGATTATTTTTATTTTGTTAGCGGTGGTAATGGTCAACATGTTTTCAGTAAAACGTTAGCAGAGCACAACCGCGCTGTTAGGGATTACTTGAGAAAACAAAGAAAGGCAAAGTAGTATAAAAACAAGCAAGTATTACTACTATAAATTTCATCATTATTTAATTTAGCAATATAACTGAACTAAGGTACAAGTTTAAATATGTCTACTGGAAAATTTATTGTCATTGAAGGCATGGAAGGCGCGGGTAAATCCTCTGCTATCGCTGTTATTGAACGTATCCTAAAGCAGCACGATATTGAGTATATTAATACTCGAGAGCCTGGTGGAACGCCACTCGCGGAATCGTTACGAACAATAGTAAAATCAGTCGACCATCAAGAAATATTGACCGTGGAAACAGAGTTGTTTCTAATGTATGCCAGTCGTAGCCAATTACTCGCCAACAAAATACTGCCGGCTTTAGCTGCAGGTAAATGGGTAATTGGCGATAGACACGATTTAAGTTCTCGCGCTTATCAAGGTGGTGGCCGAGGTTTTGATGAAACTATTATGAATACCATTAGTGATATTACGCTAAAAGGCTTCCGCCCAGATATCACACTTTATTTAGATATTGACCCCCATATTGGTTTATCCCGTGCTAAAGCGCGTGGTGATTTAGACCGTATAGAACTCGAGCAAATGGACTTTTTTATCCGTGTTCATAATAAGTATCAAGAGATTGCTTCACAAGATAGCACTATTGTCACAGTAGATGCCGCGCAAAGCATGGCAGATGTCCATCTAGATATTGAAAAGTCAGTACTTGAGTTTATCGCTAAAACGGCCTTGGATTAATTTGAACTTATGTTAAATATTTGCCAAGAAACGCAAGTGCTGTTAAGTAGACAGTTTCAACAGAAAACCCTAGCCCATGCTATTTTATTGCAAGGTATTGAAGGTACGGGGAAACCTGCCTTGGCAAAATGGCTAATTGAATTATTAATATGTAAATATCCTATATCGTTCATCAGTGACTTACCTGATCATGCAGAAATAAGCCAAGCGTGTAATCAATGTAAGAGTTGTCTACTAAGGAAAAGCGGGAGTTATCCTGATCATTTGTTATTATCGAGTGACAATAAAACGCTCGGGGTTGATGACATTCGTCGAGGTAATAGTTTTCTCGAAAAAACTGCGCATCTAGGGCAAATAAAAACCATATTAATTCCCCAAGCACAGACCATGACTGTTGCGGCAGCCAATGCTTTATTAAAAACATTAGAAGAACCAAGTCAGAACAGTTTCATCGTATTGTTATCAGAGGATCTTGATAGTTTATTACCGACTATTGTGAGTCGATGTGCCATTTATACTATTAGACCTGTGGTTGGAGAAGCCTTATTACTTAAGCTTAAGTCGTCAGGCTTTAGTGAGCACTCCTTACCCCAAAACAGGGCCGCGATGCCAAGAAAGCTTGATTCATCTTTTGTTAATTTAAGTCAATTGGCCGAATTAACCGATGCAGCAACGTTCCAAGCATTTGAAGAGTTTAATCAACGTTATCTTGACTACCTAACTACCGGACAAAGTGAGCCTCAGTTACTTATCCAACTTATTGAAAATAAACATGGTTTACGATGGTTAGAAAAAATAACCTGTAACCTAGTAAGGCAGCATTACCTGACAAATGGCCCTGACTCATCTAACTCTTTGGCTACTCACCAGGATGGGCTAGGTAAAAATGAAATCAGTGAATTGGTTATTTCCCCAGAGGTGCTTAATCAAATTTATCAAGCTATCATCAGTAGTAATAAACTGATAAAGTCTTTTACGCAAGCAAATCGGCAATTCGTCGCTGAACAGCTACTTATGACGATAAATACTATCGTTAGACCGTCGACCTAGGAGAGAAACTTGGTACCATTAAATGTAGAGTTTCATTCAGAGCGTGATTTATATCTGGGTTATATGCCTTTTTTAAATGAGGGCGGGATATTTATTAGAACACCGCGCCAATATGAATTAGGTGATGAAATTGAAATACATATTTTATTGCCAGATGCACTTGAAGAGTCAATCGTTCAGGGTGAGGTCTGTTGGTTAACCCCCATTGGCGCGCAAAATGGCACCCCTCCGGGTGTCGGAGTTATTTTTGTTAAAGACCCTGAAAAAATTCGTCATCAAATTGAACAGATAATTGCACGACACTTAAATTCATCAGAGCCAACGCTAACGATGTAGTTTTCTCTGTTGCCACATGTTTACTCAGTGGAACACCCCCCCTTTAATACCTTTTGAAACACAGGAGAACCTCGTTGTTTATAGACTCTCATTGCCATTTAGATAGGCTTAATTTATCCCTCTATGATAATAACCTTGATAATGTAATACAGGCTGCCAAAGATGCTAACGTTGATAAATTACTTTGTGTCAGTGTTACCTTAGAAGACTTTCCAGAAATGGCCGAAAAAACGGCACATTACGATAATGTCTTACTTACTTGTGGCGCCCACCCGTTAAACCAAGCAGATGAAATCATGCCTGAGCATTTACTTGCCTTAAGTCGTAATGAGCGTGTTATTGCGATCGGGGAAACCGGGTTAGATTATCATTACGCACCTGAGACGAAGGCGCTGCAGCTTGATTCATTCAAAAAGCATATTGATGTTGCTAAACAGTTGAATAAGCCTCTGATTATCCATACCCGAGCAGCGCAAGAAGATACTTTAGCGCTACTGCGTAGTGAAGGTGCAGAGCAGGTCGGTGGTATCTTACACTGTTTTACTGAAAGCTGGGAAATGGCCGAGCAAGCGATAGCGTTAGGTTTTTATATTTCTTTTTCCGGTATCGTCACTTTTAAAAATGCGACAGCATTAAGAGAAGTTGCGGCTAAAGTACCCGATGACAAATTTTTAATTGAAACTGACGCGCCATATCTGGCACCAGTTCCACATCGTGGTAAGGAAAATCAGCCCGCCTACGTAGTCGAAGTGGCTAAGCACCTAGCAAGTATTAGAGGTCAGTCAGTTGAGAAAATAGCGCAGCTTTCGAGTGATAACTTTAACCGTCTTTTTAAACTTTGATTTCTCTGACTGGCGAATAGCGCAATAGATTTAAGGTAAGCTTGGCAGAAATAAAGTTAAAAAAAAGCCCAAACAATCGTTTGGGCTCAAGGATGGCTCAAGGGGTTGAGCCGTGCGCTAATTAACCATTATCTGCTAATTAAGATAAAAACAAAAACAAAAATAAACTAGGGTATATCGTCCTATTTACTAACACCTTAGCGAGTGAAAAGTTACTTCTTGCTAAGCTTGTGTAACTAAGTGTAGTGTAAGTTTTTTAAATAGCTAATGTTTTTTGTCTTATTTGTTTTCTTCTTGTTTTACAAGCTGTTATCTGTTTTTATGACTGTTTTTATTACTAAATCCTCCCAACTAAATTACGTCTAAATCACAGCTTTATCACAAGTTTTCCACAGGTTATTATACGAGTTAAAGAGGGGGGGGGTAAAGGCTAAAAAGTCATTTAAAAGGCCCGTACGACCACATAAATCATATCAACCCGTGGTTAGAATCCTGCAGGGGGAATTGTGGTTTTTAGACTGATTTAGGTAATAAGGCTAAGCTTTCTTCAGCAAAACCAACCCCAGCCTCGGTATAAAAGTTAAATACTTTATCAATACCAAAGGCTTCTAATTCTAGACGTTCATCATCATAACGAGCGACAGCTGCAATTTTTCCTTGATAGTGTGCTGCTTTTAATTGTGTAGTAATGCTAATTGCATCTTGTACAGACGGTAATGCCAGTAACACGAGTTCAAGACGGGAAAGATCGATACTTTCCCAAAAGTGAATATCTTCAGCATCACCGTAATAGGCTTCAACACCCTTATTTATTAACCAGGTTATTTTGTCTTTATCCGCATCTAAGCCCCATGCCGGTTTCGTACTATGGCTATTAATCGCTTGATAAGCACCCATACCAACCCGACCCATGCCGATAATTACAATAGGGCGCTGACAAGGTTGACAAAAACTGTCCTCTTCAAGTTTTGTTTTACGCTCAAAACGAGAGAGAAAGCCTCTATGTTTGGCAAAGAGCGTATGGGCAAATCGATAAAGGATATTGGTTAAAATAAATGAGATAGAGACGCTTAATGCCAAGATGACTAACCAGTCATTACTTAGCCAACCGGCGGTAACACTTAGGGCACCAACAATTAAACCGAATTCACTAAAGTTACTTAATGAAAGGGCAGCGAGAAAGGCACTTCGACAACGCATTTTTAACAGACTAAAAATACCGTAAAACATGACAAATTTAACTGGAATGAGTAGCACTAATAAAGCGGCTAGCCCTAGCATTTCTAACGTGGGTATTGCGGTAAAACCAATTGATAAGAAGAAACCGATTAAAAAGATATCTTTAAAGCTCATTAATGCTTTATTGATCTCACTGGCTTTTCCATGAGATGCTAAGAACATACCGACAAGTAACGCTCCTAAATCACCTTTAATATTAACCAACTCGAATAATTCATAGCTGCCTAAAGCGAGGAAGAATCCCATTAAAGGCAGGAGTTCCCCATGGCCGACATGACTAATTAATTTATTGATCAGCGGTTTTATTAAAAATAAACCCAGTAAGGCAAATGCCCAAATTGATGGGGTTTTACCGGTAGCGAAAACTAAAAAAGTAACCGCAATAATATCTTGAATGACTAGAATACTTACCGCGAGTTTGCCATGGCGTGTTCGCATTTCGCCATTTTCTTCTAATAACTTTATCACACAAACGGTACTGCTAAAGCTTAATGCAAAGGCGATCAATATCGCGGTCATCAAATCTAAGTCACTGAAGTAACTAATCGACATTAAAGCGAGTAATTTAATGAACGTTATAGTGACAACAATCCAAAGTAGGGTATGTAAAGAAGAGCCTAGCCAAACCTCAGTCTTAAATAGGTTTCTTACGTTGAGCTTTAAACCTATGGTAAACAGCATGATGGTAATGCCTAAGTCGCTCAATAAGCTCAAGCTTTCATCTGCTTGATAACCAGCGATATTTAAAATAAAGCCTGCAGCTAGGAAACCAATTGAAGGGGGCAGTGCGATGGTTTTTGCCGCTAAACCGCAGATAAAAGCGAAAAGAATCCAGATAAAGTCCATTATTTAGCTCTAAGTTAAGTTGTTTTACTAAGCAGATTACGTTTTGGCTGTCTTATGCGATTATGCCAGTATATTATGACAACTAAATGTCTAGTAGTTGTTAATTTATATCAATGAATACTTAAAGTTATATCCACAGTCTAAAAAGAAGTTTACCTTAAAAACAGCCTCTTACACCAGTAAGTTTTAGTCAGACTCGGGTTTTATTTAGTCTTCTATCTTGTAGCCAGCTATCAATTTCTTTATGCATAAAGTCACGAATAATTGGCTGTGCTTTAGCATTGGGGTGTAAGTTATCGTTTAGCATTAAGGAAGGTTTTATCGCTATGTCTGTCATAAAGTAGGGCATAAGATACGCATTGGTTTGTTTTGATACCTTAGTATAAGTGTCCGTAAACATTTTCCGATACCTTGGCCCTAGATTTGGTGGTATTTGAATTTCCATTAAAGCGACTTTCGCACCATGTTGTTGGCTGATAGTGACCAGTTGGGTTAAATGTTTTTGGAGTAATTTAATAGGGAAGCCCCTAATACCATCATTACCACCCAGTTCAATCAGTACATGGCTGGGTTTGTGCGTGGTTAACCATGCTTCTATTTTTAATATGGCATTATCTGTAGTTTGGCCACTGATAGCGGTATTAATGATAGTGATAGGCGTGTTATCTTCGATATATTTATTTTGTAACAAATGAACCCAGGCTTGGGCTTGCTCAACGCCATAGCCAGCGCTTAAGCTATCACCAATAAGTAAAATCTTGTCCTTTGCATAACTTGTAAATGACAGGTTTGTCAGCATTAAGATAATAATAAATTTTAGGATACAACGTGTCATGTCAGTACTTTCTCAGTTAAATGTAATTCAAGTGTCAGGGCTTACTAAGCGTGTTAATACGCTTGATGGTAGCCTTACTATCCTTAGCGATATAAACTTTTCTGTCAAGTCAGGAGAATCAGTTGCCATCGTTGGTGCTTCTGGCTCAGGAAAATCAACCTTGTTGAGTTTGTTGGCCGGTTTAGATACCGCCAGTCAAGGAGATGTCTGCCTTGATGGTGACGCGTTGAGTACGCTCGATGAAGAAGCTCGTGCACGGGTGAGAGCTGAAAAGGTTGGTTTTGTCTTTCAATCTTTCATGTTGGTGCAAAGTTTAACCGCCCTTGAAAATGTGATGTTACCGGCAGAGCTTGCCGGCGATCATGATGCTAAAACCCAAGCTTTAGCATTGTTAGACAAAGTAGGCCTCTCGCATAGACTCGAACATTACCCTTCACAACTCTCCGGTGGCGAGCAGCAAAGAGTAGCAATTGCACGCGCATTTATTGGCTCACCGAAGATACTGTTTGCCGATGAACCTTCAGCAAACCTTGATAGTAAAAATGGCCATCTTATTGAAACACTCCTTTTTGATTTAAATAGGCAAAACGGTACAACACTGGTATTAGTTACCCATGATGAGCAATTAGCAAAAAAATGTCAGCGGATTATACATATTGAAGGTGGCAAACTTGAAAAAATCATCGAAGGAGTAGCTGCTAATGTGGGTTAAACTGGCGTTCAAGTTATTTTCACGAGAGTTTCGACGGGGCGAATTAACTATTATTTTTGCTGCCATTGCCCTAGCCGTACTTACTATTTTCAGTTTGTCTTCAATTACCGAGCGGATTAGTTTAAATATAGCGCAAAAAAGTAGTGACTTTATTGCCGCGGATCGCCGTTTATCAAGCAATCATGCCTTTGATGGCCAAATACTCATCAAAGCAAATCAGTTTGGACTTAAAACCGCCAAAATGCTTTATTTTGATTCTATGTTGTTCGCTAATGATGAGTTGGTGTTAGGCTCGGTAAAAGCGACGACAAATACTTATCCACTAAGAGGGAAAATCACCATTAAGGATAGCCTTATTAGCCAGGCTTATGAGGTTGGTTCTGGTCCTAAAGTTGGTTTTGTTTGGCTCAGCGAAGGCTTGTTCTATACCCTCAATGTAAACGTTGGCGATACGGTTGAATTGGGGGCCGGTATTTTTAAGATAAGCAAGGTGTTAGTAAAAGAGCCTGATGCACCATTTTTCTCATTATCGGGAAATAAACGCGTACTGTTAAATTATGCCGACATTCCTACCACACAAGCTGTGCAAGCGGGCAGTCGAGTATTTCATCGGTTGCTTTTTGCCGGCAGTGAAAAACAACTTAGTGATTATTATGCTTGGCTAAAACCTGAGCTGAAAAGTAACCAAACCTGGGAAGGCATCAAGGATAGACAATCACCTTTAGGTAATAATTTAGAGCGAGCAGAACGATTTCTCTTATTAGCCGGTTTATTTGGCATAATGTTAGCCGCAGTGGCCATGGCTGTTTCGGCAAAACGATATTGTGAACGCCAATATGACCCGGTTGCAATGATGAAAACTCTGGGGGGTAGTCGTAAAATCATCCGAAATATTTTCCTATTACACCTAAGTTTAGTGACAGGTTTTTCTATTATCGCTGGTTTAGCAATAGGTTTTGTCTTGCAGTATATAGGCGCAGAGTATTTATCGACCTTTATGGGCACACAATTACCACAAGCGGGAGTCCGTCCTTGGTTATTGTCGGGCTTTATTGGTCTTATTTGTGCACTGATGTTTTCATTAAAACCGTTGCTGGATTTATTCGATATTCCGCCACTTAGAGTTTTACGTCGTAATTTAGGTGATACCTTAGCCGTCAGTCGAATTCATATTGCGCTTTCATTCATGACTATTTTTGTTTTAATGTGGATATTTAGTGGCGAGATTATTACTACCTTAATTTTGTTTGCTTCCACCTTACTTGTCATTGTCATTTTATTTGTTATTTCTCGGTTAGTATTTTCTGCAGGTCGTCGACTAGGTCTTAGGCCTGGCTCTAGTTGGTCTTTAGCGATAGCTACCTTACAAAAAAGAAAAAATGCTAATGCCGTTCAACTGATCAGTTTCGCCTTAGCTATTAAGCTGATGCTCTTTTTGGTGGTGCTAAAAACCGACATTATTGCCGATTGGCAGATGCAAGTGCCACCCGATGCGCCAAATATGTTTATCATTAATATAGCTGAGCAAGAAGTCGAGCCCATCAAGCAATTTTTTAGTCGCCATAACATACCTCATGAAGATTTTTATCCTGTTTTTAGTGGCCGTGTTGATGCGGTAAATGGTGAGCCGTTTGCTCGTCGAGTTTCAAAACAAGAAGGTGAAGAAAAAGAGGAAGGCGCAAGAGAAGGGGTGCGCAGAGAGCCAAATTTAACCTGGTTAGCGTCTTTACCAGAAGGTAATGAGATAACAGAAGGGCAATGGTTTGCTGACGGAGCTAGTGATGGTGACGATATTGAAGTCTCTGTTTTTGAGGGCTGGCAGGAAGTTCTTGATCTCGAGCTAGGTGATACCATTACCCTATTAGTGAATGAACAGCCAATAGATGCCAAAGTAACGAGTTTTAGGAAAGTAGACTGGGGTTCGTTAAAACCTAATTTTGTCATGATTTTGAGCCCCAATATGGCAGGCAAGGTACCGGTAACCTATTTTAGTGCCGCACAGTTGCAAGACAAGCATACCAAAGAGATTAGCAAGTTATTACAGCGTTACCCCACGGTAAGCATGATAGATATCAAGGCTCAAATTGAACAAGCGCAATCAATCATTGCACAAGTTTCAATCGCGATAGGTTTTGTTTTATCTATTGTCTTAATCAGTGGCGCTTTAGTGTTAATTTCTCAGGTACAAGCAAGTTTGGCAGAGCGTATGCAAGAAGTAGTGATATTACGAACGTTAGGCGCAAAAGGTCGATTAATTAAACTAGCAACGCTTTATGAATTTATGTTACTCGGTGGAATTGCCGGTTTAGTTGCGGCAATAGTCAGTGATATAGCTTTATTAGTTATTCAGCAGCAACTCTTTGATATTGAAGGTCGTCTGCATTTGTATATCTGGATTTTAGGCCCGGTAAGTGGTGCGTTTTTTGTCTCCTTCATTGGTTACTTTATGGTGGCAAATACCATGCGACAAAACACCCAAGGCCTATTAAGAAAACTGGGTTGATGCTAGGTAGGGGCTCCTTGTTTCTGACGGGGAGCACAGCTAACTTGTTGGCAGTGGAATATTTAAAGTACTTGAATATAACTAATTGATTACCTGAGCTTAAGCATAAGTTAACTAGTGTAGCTCCTGTATTTAAGGTATATTGAAACCATAAAAATTTAAGGAATGATTTTCATGGTTTCAAGTTCAAATCATAGTTCTATCGTTAAAGCGTTTGTCACCGTTGCCGCAATCTTTATCATTTTTGCCGGTATTAAAACAGCGGCTAATATACTTGTGCCATTTTTACTGTCGGTATTTATTGCCATCATCTGTAACCCCCTAATCAATAAAGCCAGTGAATTTAAAATTCCGAAGGCCATTTCGATTATCTTTGTTATCGCAGCCTTTGTCACGATGGCGGTATTTTTAACGGGGTTAGTGGGCAGCTCACTAAACGAACTTTCACAACATATACCTCAATACCGGTTACAACTCAATATACAATTTGTTTGGTTAACCGATTTTCTTAGCGGTCACGATATCGAACTTTCCTCCACAATAGTGACTGAATATTTTGATCCGGCCGCAGCAATGGGCTTAGCAGCCGATATGCTATCAAGCTTTGGCTCGGTGATGACAAACTTGTTTTTGATTATCTTAACCGTGGTCTTTATGTTATTTGAATCATCTTCATTTCCGCATAAATTACATTTAGCGTTAGATGATCCACAAATGCGTATGAAACAAATTGAGCGTTTCGTGTCTTCAGTAAACCATTATATAGCGATTAAAACCTTAGTGAGTATTGCCACGGGTTGTATTGTTTCGCTGATGCTGTGGGCCTTTGGCTTAGAGTTCTTTTTACTTTGGGGGGTGTTAGCCTTTTTACTTAACTATATCCCTAATATTGGCTCTATCATTGCGGCGGTGCCACCAGTGACGTTAGCTATTTTACAATTAGGTATTGGCGATGCCGGCGCAATAGGATTAGGTTTTGTTTTAATTAACATGGTAATGGGTAATTTTATTGAGCCGAGATATCTGGGGAAAGGCCTAGGTCTATCAACGTTAGTGGTATTCTTATCTTTAATATTTTGGGGCTGGTTACTGGGCACCGTAGGCATGTTATTAAGTGTGCCACTGACCATGATTTTAAAAATAGGCTTAGAAAATTCGCCAGAAGGTCGTTGGTTAGCGGTTATGCTAAGTGATGAAAATGAGCTAGTCGAAAAAGAGGAGCAAGTGCTAGTTGATTAATATTGAGTCGTTCTCCTAATAAGTAATACACAAGCTCAGCAAAATATTAGACAAAATTTGAATCCTATAGCGCACTATAGTTGGTTTGTATGTTACTGAGACCATCTATACGGCTTAGACTGAGCATGATATAACAAGTCTTATAGGCTAAGTCAGCACCTGTTTCAGGTGATATGGCTAAGTATTGCCAACGACAATCATTCTCCCGATAAGTAATAAAATTACTTTGCGAGCGTTTAAACATTTTTAATGCCGAATAGCGACCATTGACTAAGGCCTTTTCTTCCAAGTTAAAAGTATGTAGGTTTACCCACGTTTGTAACTCTCTATCAACATGCGAAATAACGCCATCTAAACATCGAGACATTGCTGCAGTTGACATTTGATCGGCAGTTTTATTTTTACATGTTTCAATATCCTTCGCCGCATTTGCCGGATTACTCATCAGTAAAGGGCATAATAGTGCAAAAGCTAAAAGTATATGATTACGGATCATTTTAGGGTTAACAACTCAGTAGTTTAGGTATTAGGTACTATACAGTGTGTATTAGTATTCGTTAAGTAACTAAACTTATCAGCCTTAAGTTTATTAGGAATAAGTTTAGTTAGGATTAATTTTAGCTGACAAGTTACCCTACTATGCCGGTAATACCTTCTTATAAGGTTTCACCGTGACTTTTTTATAAACGCCGGCATCAACATAAGGGTCTTGATCAGCCCAGCGCTGTGCAGCCATTAAGTTGTTAAACTCGGCAACAATTAATGACCCAGTAAATCCGGCTTCACCGGGATCTTCACTGTCGATAGCAGGACAAGGGCCAGCTAATAATAATCGATCTTGCGCTTGAAGAACTTTTAATCGTTCAATATGTTTATCTCTAACCGATAGGCGCAAGCTAAGTGAATTGTCCACATCTTCACTGTAAATAACATAAAACATGTCAGGGTTCCTTTTTAATAATAGATCAAACAGAAGGGTCTTAAATAAAGATTGTTAATCTTACGGGGCATTTTTTTCATCACTGACTTTATCGCTATCATCATCTTCAAGAGGCAAATGTTTATATAATGCCAAAATAGAGCCGATAGAAAAGACAAACATTAAACCGGTTAAACCAAAAACCTTAAAGTTTACCCAGGTATCAAGGTCGAAATTAAACGCCACGTAATAATTTAATCCGGCGCAAAATAAGAAGAACATAGCCCAGGCAAAATTTAATCTAGACCAAATATTTTCAGGCAACTTTAACGACTCACCTAGAAACTCTTTAATGATGTTCTTGTTGAAAAAACTATTACTTACTATTAATGCACCTGCAAAAAAAGTATTAATAATGGTGACTTTCCATTTAAGAAAGGCATCATTTTGTAGGTAAATAGTCAGGCCGCCAAAAACGACGATTAGCCCGAAGAATATCCATTGCTTGGCCGGGATTTTCTTTTTCTTAATTTTGTAATAAATGATTTGCAAAAAGGCGGCAATTATCAAACTACCAGTGGCCCAATAAATACCGGCTAATGAATTAACAATGAAAAAAATAACAAGTGGGAAGTATTCAAGAAATAACTGCATATAAAACCAATATTGAAAGGGATTTAAAGATGACATTAAGATGTAACTAACATCACCAAACTACTCAGTACACAATTTTAACGAATGTGGGTTTAATAGCCAAGCTTATATTCATTTATCATCACACATTAAAAAGATAATTTTAACCATGCCACTTTTTCCTATCAACGAGCAACCCAAGGATAATTCTTGATAGGGTAAACTTATCAGTTGAAATGGTAATAAAACGACCAATTTTTTAATCCTTCTATTTTCTTTACTCTATAGTTGATTTAGCTATTTATTTTTTTCATATGTGACGGAGTAAAACAGGTAATATCAAAAATACAAGAGTTTAACTGAGCAGGAGGTCGAGATAGTTAAGTTGCTATTAATAAGTCATTTTATGACAAGGTTTACTTGCCCCTTGGTTAAAACAGTATTTGCAAAATATTCCACAGCAAAATATTGAAGATCAACAAGTAGACTTTAGGCAGAAAGTTTTGGGTGCAGAAAATCATTATGTTAAAGCTCCACTTATTGCACATAGCCTTATGTTTATTCCCGATGAGCTCTTCGAGGCTCGCCAAAAGCTACTTTTAGATGCGTTTAATGCGACGAGTACTCACCCAGGGTTAATTGATAAATGGTTGAATTTAGATGAATCGTTTCGCCGGGTATTAGTAAAAAATCGCCCATGGCATGTAATCTACGCCATTTCTTTTTCTATTAATGGCGTGATATCTACAGGATTAATTCACAATTTCTATTGCTAAATAGGGTAAGTCCTTATAAATACTCATGTTTAAAGTGTAAGCAAAAGTAATATTACTTGCGCATTAATTTTTTTATGCTAACAATAATATCAGTATAAAAACCTAGTTGTTCGCTTTTTAATAGTATAAATAAAACATTATTTACAGTGGGTTATAGTATTTTCATGTTTTCGAATCCTCTTTCTTGCAATCCTTTAAATCTGTCATATGCTTTAAGGCACAAACTAAAATAATAACAATACGGATATCTCAAATAAATGTTCAAATTCTCCAGTGAATTAACGATTGCTCAGGTTAACGAGTATCAAGCCCAAATCATTCCAATAAAAAACATATCAAAAAATACCGAACTACGATGCATTAAACGATGAGGAAATTAGTATGACTAAAGTGTTAGTTGTTGATGACTCAAACTCAATAAGAGACATGGTCAGTTTTACCTTAAAAAGTGCCGGATACGAAACGGTTGAGGCTAAAGATGGTCAAGATGGTTTAAGTAAAGCGCAAGCCAGTAATTTTGACTTGGTGATTTCAGATGTAAATATGCCCAATATGGATGGTATAAGTTTATGTACAGAACTGCGCAAGCTCCCTGATTTTAAATTTACTCCTATTTTGATGCTTACCACTGAAAGTTCCACTGATATGAAAATGCGCGGGAAATCGGCTGGGGCCACAGGTTGGTTGGTAAAACCGTTTAACCCGGAAAAGTTATTAGCCACCATTAAACGAGTGGTTAAGTAATTTTGTAAGCATGAAATTTTATTTAATCGTTTAGTTCAGTAACGTAGTTATCTTTGGTGCTTAATATCTAAGTGTTCTGTCGTGATAATTTACTAGATTTTGACAAGGACATAGTGAAAATCTAGTAAATTATCAACAGTATTTTAGTCATGTTGGTATAACTATTTTTAGAAAACCTTAATTCGTTGCCTAAAGCCAACTTTAATAAGGACGTTTTGTGCTAAAAAATAATCATCCACAAGTATCTGAATATATGGCGCAGTGCCTGCCAGAATTTATGCAGATTAATCATTATTGGGATAAACAAAGGAATATGGTAGTTGCTAAAATTCTACCAGGTGAGTTTTATATGACCACTGAGAATGTAGCGATAGCAACAACACTGGGTTCATGTATTTCTGCTTGTATTTGGGATGATCGCAGTCGTATAGGTGGCATGAATCATTTTATGTTACCGGTCACCAATAAAGAAGCTCATGAAGTAAATTGGGGGAAAAAAGATAAGACTTCAGATGCGACCCGTTATGGAAATTTTGCTATGGAACATCTTATTAATACTATTTTAAGATCGGGGGGCCGAAAATTAAATTTAAGAGCAAAACTATTTGGTGGTGCAAAAGTGCTTGATCAATTGTCCGATGTTGGACAAAAGAACATTAATTTTGCCTTAGCTTATTTAGATCAAGAAGAAATTGTCATTGAAAGTAGTGATCTTGGTGATATTTACCCCCGAAAAGTTATCTTTGAACCTTGTAGTGGCCGAGTCTTTATCAAACGACTGGATAACTTGCACAATGATACTATTATTCGCCGAGAAAGTGATTATCGCAATCAAATTAATCAAAAAGAGATTAGTGGAGATATTGAACTTTTTTAGTGGTTACAGCATAGGAATTAAATTGTATGGATATACTTAATGTATTTATCGTTGATGACGGCCAAGGAATGTTAGGTATAAAAGAGCTGGACTCAAGTACAATTATTAAAGATAAAAACTCTAGTCTTAGTTGGGGAATACCCAGCAGGGCTCATGATATTTCAGCGCACACCAATCAAGATCCTTTAACTGATATCGCTAGACAACTTCTTGATTATGCCTTTTTAAGTCGAGCAGAAATGCAACAGTTCCTAACTAAAGATTGCATTGGAGGCACGTTATGAGTCATATGAAAAATACTATGTACTTATCCTGTGTTTTAAGCTTATTGATATGGGTTAACTATTTTTTTATTCACCAAGAAATTATTTTTGTACTCTTATTCTCTGTGCTATTTATTTTATTAGTCGTCTTAACAAGTCAAATAAGTAAATTTATTTCATCCAGTATTGAGCCTAAAAACGGGGATACTATGTCGGTAGTCGATAATGAATTAATACATAGTGTTATTTTCGAGTTACAGCAGTTTATCCACCAAGAAGTAACTATTGTAGAAAATGAGCTTCAAAGAACCAAGGTCATAGTTTCTGATGCGGTTACGGGCATCTCCGATAGCTTTAAGCATTTGCAGAGTTTAAGTGAAGATCAGCAACAAATGATTAAATTGTTGATTTCTCATTCCTCTAGCATGGGAGATGATAACAACTCATCATTAGATAGTTTTGTTACCGACTCCAACAAAACCCTTGATGACTTTGTCGGGGTTATAATAAATACCAGTAAACAAAGTCTTGAAACCATGATTTATACCGATGAGATGGTAATACAATTTGACAGTATTTTTAAACTTTTGTCACAAGTTGAAGGTTTGGCGAGTCAAACAAATTTACTCGCACTTAACGCTGCTATAGAAGCTGCTCGTGCGGGAGAGGCGGGCCGTGGATTTGCCGTTGTTGCTAATGAAGTGCGTAATTTATCTGTAGGTTCAACAGAGCTTAATGAAGATATTCGTACTGAAATAAATAAAGCCAAAGAAATTATTGCTAAGTTACGTAATTCAGTTGAAATAATGGCCTCTGCAGATATGACTTCAACATTAGAGGCAAAAGACAAAATGTCGGTAATGATGAGCCATGTTGAACAGGTAAATATTCAGACGACAACGAGTGTGGAAGAGCTGGCTATTATTGCACCTCAGATTACCAACGCGGTAAGTCTTGGCGTGCGTTCGTTACAATTTGAAGATTTAACCAGGCAATCATTAGAGTCATTACAAGTAAATGTTAGCAGCCTGCATGAAATAAGTGATGTCTTGGCTACCTTTGATAAACAGCCAAATATTGCTATACATCAACAATTGATTAAGCTTAAAGAGACTTGTCAGCAAGTGTATCGCGAAACTCAACAGGCAGAAGATTCTCGCAGTGTTAAGCAGCTAAATATGGATGAGGGTGAGATTGATTTATTTTAATTTTAACAACAATAGGGAAAAGACTTATGGCAGTTAGCAGTAGACTTTCTGGAGATGATAAAGAACTTGTTATTAGAATTGATGAACGTTTTGATTTTTCATTACATCAACAGTTTCGTGACACTTATAACAGTATAACCATTCGAGACTTAACTTATACTTTAGATTTAAGCCAAACAGAATACATGGATAGCTCGGCACTTGGAATGATTTTGTTGTTAAAAGATCATGTGGAACTTTATGCAGGCAAGCTCATTATTTCTAGGCCGAGTGAGACAGTAAGAAAAATATTAGAGATAGCTCAATTTCAACGCTTAATGACGATTGAATAGAATCTTATTCCGTAATTGTAAAATAATGTCTAAACAATCGGTTATAAGGATATGGTATGCCAAAAATCCAAAAGCTTGCTCTTGTTGTCGACGACTCAAAATTGCAATGTAAATTGTTATCAGTTTTGCTGCAAGAAGAAAATTATCGAGTTGTGGTTGCAAACGATGGCGAAAGTGGCGTAGAAATGTATATAAAACACCAGCCAGATCTGGTGTTAATGGATATCAATATGCCGGTTATGAATGGTTTTGAAGCGAC
The DNA here is from genome assembly GCF_000378625.1 of Colwellia piezophila ATCC BAA-637. Lineage (GTDB taxonomy): Bacteria > Pseudomonadota > Gammaproteobacteria > Enterobacterales > Alteromonadaceae > Colwellia > Colwellia piezophila. Next base: position 246,943 of record NZ_KB905165.1, read on the forward strand.
AAGGCGGATTAAAAAACTGTCGGGCGTGAACACCCTAGCGCCATTAATATTTATTACTAGCATGGATAGCGAAGAGGCATTTATCAAAAGTGTTGAAGCGGGAGGTGATAGTATTTTAGTTCGGCCTTTTACACCTAAGGTCTTTAAAGCAAAAATAAAGGCGATGCAAAGAATAAGCGACTTAGTCGATCAAGTAAAAAACCTTCAGCAACAACAACAAAATGATGCCGAATTGGCCGAAAAAATGATGTCTGGTGTTATTGAGGCAAGAAATTTTGCTTTAGATAAAATTGGCGTTATTAAAAAAGCGGCGACTATCTTTAGTGGTGATATCCAGTTGACAGCTTTGTGCCCAAATGGGGATATTCATGTTTTACTGGGCGACTTTACTGGTCATGGCTTGCGAGCTTCAATTGGTGCAATTCCTGTGACTGAAACGTTTAGAGCAATGACCAAAAAGGGCTTTTCAATATTAGAAATTGTTGTGGAATTAAACCGGCAAATGTTTACTTTACTGCCAGGTGATTTATTCTTTGCCGCAAGTTTTGCTTGTATTTCAGAGCATGACAAATCTGCCTATATATTTAATGCAGGCTTGCCCGATGGTTATCTATTTAATGACAGTGCAAATATTAAAAAGCGGTTTACTTCAACACACCCTCCTTTAGGGATTCTACCGAAATTATTACCCGATGCTCAGCTTGACGTTGTACAAGTGAAGGAAAAAGATCGGTTAGTTTTTATTACTGATGGAATCGTTGAAGCTAGGAATCAAGCGGGTGATCTATTTGGCTTTGCTCGATTTGAGAAATCAGCGAAAGATGGCATTACTCAAAAAAATCTAGTAAATAGTGTTTTAAAAAGTCTGGATGATTTTTGCCAAAACAGTGAGCAAGAGGACGACATTTCATTGGTAGAGGTACCTTGTAGTGGCTGGCAAGAAATCAAATTAAGCAAGAACGTTACTATTCCAGAAGGGTTTATCGAGGATGATTATTATTTAGGTACAACAACAAACTCATCACCGTCTTGGTCTTATCATTTATATTTAACCGGTCCGTTACTGAAAACAATAAACCCAATTCCATTAATTATGAACCAAATTAATGATTTAGAAGGCGCAGGAGAACACTGGCAAAGCCTATATACGATATTAACAGAACTTTTCATTAATGGATTAGATCATGGGGTATTAAAACTCGACTCTTCATTAAAAGATTCAGCTGAAGGTTTTAGTCAATACTTTAATGAACGAGCAAATAGGCTAAGCCAGCTCGCTGAAAATACCTTGAACGAGAAGGAAGATCACATCCGTATAGCTTTGAAATATTTCCCTTTATTGCACGGTGGAAAGATGGTGATAAATATCAAAGATAGTGGTCAGGGTTTTGATATATTGGAAGTTATGAAAAATAACAGCATTGCGAGGCATGATGGCTTAAAGTTGAGTGGTCGAGGGGTAGAACTGGTTAATCAACTTTGTGATACCTTGGAATATCAAGAGCACGGGACCTTAGTGACAGCAAGTTATATCTGGAAAAACTAAGTAGAGAGAAATTAGCGGCAAAGTAGAACAAAAAGGAATTGTAAGATGATAAAACATAACCTACTAATTATTGATGATGACATTGATTACTTAAACCTATTGGCTGAAAGTTTAAGTGATACCTTTAAGGTGAAATGTGCAAGTAACCTGTCAATGGCACAAAATCTACTTAACGAAAATATCCAATTCGATATCGCCTTAGTTGATGAACATATTGGTAATGAAAAAGGCTCTGATTGGATAAAAGAGCAGCAAAGTCATGAATCCTCTCCAACTTCTTTTATTTTGTATTCAGGGTTAGCCACCGAAGAAGCGATACTTAAAGGCTTAGAATGTGGAGCCGATGATTTTTTAGCAAAACCCTTTTCTTTATTAGCGCTGCATTCAAAGCTCGATAAACTGATTGTTTATCAGGATAAAATTCATAACTTTGAAGATGAAATAAAATCCAAAAATAACGTGATAAATATATCAATGGCACAGGCTTCAAAATATGGCAGCTGTATGCAATTGACTTCTAAACTGAATCATTGTTTTTCCTTTGAGCAAATTCGTGATGAAGTGTTTTCCTACTTGCATGCCATGGATTTACACGGTTGTATTGCCTTTTACCCTATCAATGACAAACCCCGATTTCATAGTGCTCAAAAAGGGTTTTGCTCCCCCGTAGAAATTGAAGTTATGGAGTTATTAAAGATAAAACCTCGCCTTTACCGTTTTGGTTCAAGAACCATTTTTAACCATAGTCTAGTCTCACTGTTTATTCTTAACCTTGAAGAGGGCACTGTTGATACCGATATATATATTGATGCTTTAGCTTCAGTTATTGAATGTATTGGCGCTAGAATCGCGTTTATAACCTATAAAAACTCTTTGGTGAGTGTGCAAGAGCAAATAAAAAAAGCGGTGACTACCACTAAAAAAATGGTAGAAATATCCAAGCATCATCAACAAGAAGTGATGAATGAGATAGTGCAAAAAATGGGTACTAGCTTTCATATTCTAGATATGACACAAGACCAAGAAGATTTCCTTACTGATTTGGTACATGGAGCACTTAAAAAACACAGTCAAGATGATATTAACTTTATAGAAGTTACTCAGTTACTTGATCAAGCTTTAAATAGTGTCGATCAACTCCAGCAATTAAACACCGAAAATGATCAAATTGATAAGTCTTATGATATTGATGATGAGGATGAATTATTTTGAAATCAAAATCACATGATTTTACCCACAAGGTATTAACGGGTATTGAAGAGGCCTACTGGCAATGGGATCTGATTAAAGAAAGCGTTTTTTACTCCGCTCAATTGATGAAACTATTGGGGTATGCAGGAGAAGATACAATAGGGGCAAGTATCATATGGGAGAAACACTTTGAGAGTGATAGCCTCGAGGAAATTCATGCTCAAATACAACAACATTTAAAGGGGGTCATTGAGCGCATTGATGTTACTCTGCCAATAACGAACAATCAGGGAGATAAGTTATGGTTACATGCTGTCGGTAAAGTAGTTGAGCGTATCGATGGTAGGGCTAGTTTAATGTTTGGCACAGTAAAAGATGTTACTGAAACCAAAAACTTGATTGTGCAATTAAAAAAACAGAATAATTGGCTAATGTTAGCTGAACGTATTAGCAATTCAGGCCATTGGCGCTATGATATCAAATCAGAAACCCTTGATTGGTCAGCAGAAGTATTTCGTATTCATGGGCTAGCTAATAAATCAATAATACCAAGCTTTGAACAAGCTATTGAACCAATTTTAGCCAAAGACCAACCAAAATTTCGTACAAGTTTTCATAGTGCCATACACCAACAGCAACCCTTTTACCTTAAAACGGCGATCACTCAACCATCTGGCAGTAAGGTTAAAGTCGAGGTGATTGCCGAAGTAGAGCGTGATTGTAATGGTATTGCAATGGCTATTTTTGGTGTGTACAAAGACATCACCCGTAGTGAAGATTTGCTTGAAAAACTAAAACTTTTAGCAATGGTCAATTATACCATAAAAGTGCCGGTTTTTTTTATTGATGATAATGATAATGTGGTTTATCAAGACATTTCTCCACACCATGACGGTGTCAGTGCTGTACTTTTTAATTATATAAATTTTAGTATTATTGAATATATGGAGTATAAAAAGCTGGCGAAAGAGCAGGGACAAATTAAAGAAAACAACGTTAGCTTTGATAAATATAATACGGTATTTGATTTATCTATAACGTATGAAGCGGATGAAGGCATTTATATCTGGATAGTTGAAAATGTGACTGATAAGTTTCGTAAAGAGCAGCAACAAGTCATTTCCAATCGGTTGGCTTTGTTAGGTAATACTTTTGGTAATGTCTCTCATGATATTAATAATGTACTAGGCGTAGCTCTTGGCGCTATTGAGATGTTAGAAATCAAGTTTTCTCGTGGCGAGAAAGATATTTCGTCATATATCGATAGAGTGAAAAATGCCATTGATAAAGGCAAAGATGTTACAGAGCGTTTATTGGCCTTTACGCGTAGACCTACAGTAAAAGTAGTTAGTTTTGACCCCATTCAAGATATTTTTGATAATCAGTACCTTTTTAAACAACTATTGTTAAGTACAATAAATATCAACTTTAATTTTAAGCCGATAAATTGCTTAATAAACTTCCCCAAAGGTGAGTTTATAAATATCCTGTTAAATTTGGTTCTGAATGCTCAAGATGCTATTCAAGAAAAGGGCCTTAGTGGTCAAATCGAAATTTCGGCAAACTTACTTGATAATAACCGATTAGAGATTCACGTTAAAGATAGTGGTATTGGTATTGCTAAGGATAACTTGACTAAGATATTTGATCCATTTTATAGCTCTAAATCTGTTAATAAAGGTAATGGTATAGGTTTAGCAAATGTCTATAGTACTATGTATAAGCATAATGGGCTGATACAAGTTGAAGGTCACAGCGATTTGGGTGGCGCGCATTTTACCCTGGTATTTAAATGTAAGATATTAAAAGAAAAATATTTACCAAAGCATGCTCAATTAAATACGATACAGTATAAAAACACTAATATTTTGGTACTGGATGATGAAGTCAGTATTGCTGAATTTGTTGCTTTATTTTTGGAGACTAAAGGCGCAAATGTTATTATCGCTAATAACAAAGAGCAGCTAATAGAAAGAATTAACGCTGGCGTCAATTTTGAAATATTTATCACGGATATGATTCTACCTGATCTCTCGGGTAAAGACGCGGTTAATATGGTAAAGGCAAAGTATCCTGATATTAATGTGTTTTCGATAAGTGGTTATGTTGCTATTGAAGATACAAGTTGGGATTACCCTGTACTTAGGAAGCCATTTAATTCAAAAGAGCTTGCTGAATTTCTCGCTATATAATACCTATATTGCAAGTGAACGATTACGCAAACAAATTGAGTAACTTTGCATTACAATTGTCAATGATGATAGGTCAGAGTCAGAGATTAATATAACCGTTAGCGTTGGTTTAGTTTTAGCTCAGGATGATTCTCAGACGATTGATGAGTTACTTAAACAAGCGGATAGTGCGTTTATTTTACTAAAGTACATGGCCGAAGCCAAGTAGTTGAGGCAAGGACACTTATTAACCCTGTTAGAAACAGGGTCAATCGAAGCGAGGCTCACCGCTATGGATAAAAAGAAGTCTGAAAATAACCAATTCGATATCATTAAATATGATGGCATTGACTTTGATGTCGGCCTAAATAATATATTAGGAGATGAAGCCTTATTTAAAGAGATTTTGGTGATGTTTTATCAAGATCATCATCTTGATGGACAAAAGTTACAAAGTGCAATAAAGCAGCAAGATATAGTAACAACCAAGCATATTTCTCATACGCTAAAAGGGGTTGCATGCTCGGTTGGAGCTATGGATTTGTTTAAAGTAACTAAAGCGCTCGACTTAGCGATTAATGATAAGCAGCAGGAAGATCTTGATAGCTTATTGTCTCTGTTGTTCTCAGAACTTAACCGAGTAATGAAAGGAATAGCATTACATTTGGATGTTAGCTAAAGAAAGTTACTCATCAATGAATAAGGTTATGTCGGTAACTGGGATACAACAGCAAGGTAGGATCTCACCTTGACCGACGAAGGCTAATGGCTCCCCTAAAGGGTAGTTAATTTCTCCGTTGACCAGAGTCACTCGACATGCGCCGCAAAAACCATCACGACAATGATAATGTACCTCGATATCGGCAGACTCTAAACATTCCAGCAAAGTTTGTTCATTATTCTTATAATGAACAATTTTGCCGTGTACGTTTATTTTTGGCTGCAAAGAGAGAGAATCTTTCATATTTTGAGTTGAGTTACTTACTTTTATACTCATTCAAAACGCCGGTAAAGAGGTCAAAACTGAGTGCCTGTACTGGCTATAAATCGAAATCATCAAAATCGTCAGCACTGACAGCTGAATCAACTTGTCCTACCAAATAGCTAGATATTTCCGTTTCTTGTGGAGCAACTTGGACATTATCGCTAACCAAGTAAGCATTCATCCAAGGCAACGGGTTACTTTTAATATCGAAAGGTGCATCAAAACCAATAGCAGACAAACGTTGGTTTGATATGTATTCAATATATTGATTTAATATTTCGGCATTAAGACCAATCATTGAACCATCTTTAAATAAATACTGTGCCCATTCTTTTTCTTGTTCAACAACATCTAAGAATATTTGTAAGCCTTGATCACGCATTTCTTCACTGATAATTTTCATCTCAGGATCATCGTTACCAGACTTCCAATTATTGAGGATATGCTGTGTGCCGGTTAAGTGCAGTGCTTCATCACGAGCGATCAGTTTAATTATTTTGGCATTACCTTCTAGTAATTCACGTTCAGCGAAAGCAAACGAACAGGCAAAACTAACATAAAAGCGAATCGCTTCTAATGCATTCACCGAGCAAATGGCCAGGTATAAACGCTCTTTAAGTTTTCTCGTGCTAACTTCGATGGTCTTACCTTCTACTTCATAAGACCCTTCACCCTGAGATTGTAATAATTGGGTGGTGAGTATCACATCATCAAAGAACTTGGCGATACTGGAGGCACGTTTTAAAATCGCAGGATTAACAAGGATGTCATCGAATATTTCACCGGGATTGGTAAATAAATTACGTAAAATATGGGTATAAGAGCGAGAGTGAATAGTTTCACTAAAAGCCCATGTCTCTACCCATGTTTCAACTTCTGGTAACGAGACTAAAGGTAATAATACCGCATTAACCGAACGTGCAGCGATAGAGTCTAAAAGAGTTTGGTACTTTAAATTCGATATAAATATATGTTTTTCAGAGTCAGTAAGGCTCTGCCAGTCGGCTCTATCCTTTGATACATCGACTTCTTCGGGACGCCAAAAGAACGAAAGTTGCTTTTCAATTAATTTTTCAAAGGCAATAAAACGCTGTTGATCGTAGCGCGATATATTAACACTATTGCCTAAAAACATAGGCTCTAATAGTGCGTCATTAGGAGTTTGATTAAACGTAGTGTACGTCATGAATTTATTCCTTTAGGGGACTACGTATTTGTAGTAACCAGAGTCTAGAATTTCGCTAGACTCTGTATATAGTAAATATGAGAGTATTTTAAGATTGAGTAATACGCTATTTAGATTTTACAAGCACCGCCAGCGCAACTGTCATCTTCGAGCTCAATGTTATCACTAGCACCATCGCGGGTGTTATGATAATAAAGCGTTTTAATACCGAGTTTATAAGCCGTTAAAATATCTTTTAATATTTGTTTAATGGGTACTTTACCGCCTTCAAACTTATTCGGATCATAATTAGTGTTGGCCGATATCGCTTGGTCGACAAATTTCTGCATAATACCAACTAATTCTAAATAGCCCTGGTTATCAGGAATATTCCACAGTAATTCATAGTTGCCTTTAAGTTTTTCATATTCAGGAACCACTTGCTTCAATACACCATCTTTACTGGCTTTAATACTGATTAAACCACGAGGTGGTTCAATACCATTGGTTGCGTTGGATATTTGTGACGATGTTTCTGAAGGCATTAATGCCGATACTGTTGAGTTTCTTACTCCGTACTTTTTAATACTTTTACGCAAGCTTTCCCAGTCAAGGTGCAGGGGTTCACCCGTAATGTCATCAATCGATTTTTTATAAGTATCAATCGGTAAAATACCTTGAGATAAACGTGTCTCATCAAACTTAGGACAGGCACCTTTCTCTTTGGCCAATTCATTGGTCGCTTTAAGTAAATAAAATTGAATAGCTTCAAAGGTTCGATGCGTTAAGTTATTTGCACTACCGTTTGAGTAGTAAAGACCATTTTTAGCAAGGTAATAGGCATAGTTAATCACGCCTATTCCTAGTGTTCTACGCGCCATACTGGCACTTTGCGCTGCTGCAATTGGATAATCTTGGTAATCTAATAAACTATCTAAAGCCCGGACTGCTAGGTCAGCCAAGCCTTCTAATTCATCTAATGAATCGATAGCACCTAAATTAAAGGCAGAAAGTGTACAAAGGGCAATTTCACCATTCTCATCATTAATATCGTTCATCGGTTTAGTGGGTAGGGCAATTTCTAAACACAAATTACTTTGACGAATCGGGGCTTTACTTGGTTCAAACGGACTATGCGTATTACAGTGGTCGACATTTTGTAAATATATACGACCAGTACTTGCGCGTTCTTGAGCGAACAGGGTAAATAATTCAATCGCCTTTATACGCTTTTTGCGGATAGAGTCGTCGTTTTCATATTGTTCGTATAAACGTTCAAATTTATCTTGGTCTTCAAAGAAAGCGTCATACAGCCCAGGTACATCGCTTGGACTAAATAAGGTAATAGAGCCGCCTTTAATTAAACGCTGGTACATCAGCTTATTAAATTGCACACCATAATCTAAATGACGGACACGGTTTTCTTCTACGCCACGGTTATTTTTTAGTACCAATAAGCTTTCGACTTCAAGATGCCACAAAGGATAAAACAATGTTGCCGCGCCGCCACGTACACCACCCTGAGAACAACTTTTAACGGCTGTTTGAAAGTGTTTGAAAAATGGAATACAGCCAGTATGAAAGGCTTCACCATTTCTAATCGAACTACCTAAAGCACGAATGCGTCCGGCATTTACACCAATACCAGCACGTTGAGATACATACTTAACGATAGCGCTTGAGGTAGCATTAATAGAATCTAAACTATCGCCACATTCAATCAATACACAAGATGAAAATTGACGTGTTGGTGTACGAACCCCTGCCATAATCGGTGTTGGCAAAGATATTTTAAAAAGAGAAATCGCGTGATAAAAATCTTCAACGTAGGTTAAGCGAGATTCAGCGGGATATTTAGCAAATAAACAGGCCGCGACTAAAACATAAAGAAATTGAGCACTTTCGTAAATTTCACCGCTAACTCTGTTTTGTACCAGGTATTTACCTTCGAGTTGCTTCATGGCGGCATAGCTAAAGTTAAGATCTCGGCTATGGTCCATAAAGCGCGCCATGTGTTCAAAGTCATCTTTAGTATAATCAGCTAATAAGTGTTGATCATATTTTCCAGCTTCAACTAATTTTACCACATGGTCATACAGTGCTGGTGGCTCAAATTTGCCATAGGCTTTTTTTCGTAAATGAAAAACAGCTAAGCGTGCCGCTAAGTATTGGTAATCAGGCGTCTCTTCTGAGATCAAGTCAGCAGCAGATTTAATGATAGTTTCATGAATATCTTCAGTTTTAATACCATCATAAAACTGAATATGAGACTTCAATTCAACTTGAGACACGGAGACTTTTTCTAAGCCATCAGCAGCCCAGGCAATGACACGGTGAATTTTTTCTAAATCAATGGCTTCTTTTTTACCATTTCGTTTAGTTACAGAAAGGTTGTTATTCATGAAATACCTGCAAAGCGATTATTGTTATTGTTTATTGTTCCTAATAAAAGGATCTAAAACGTCCCTAATAAAAAATCCCACACTCGTATTAAGAATAAGGTACTTAATACGTAGTATTAAAAAATAACAACTGAGCATCAAATGCACAATATCTAGGGTTTTTTATAATTCTAGACACAAGATAGTGAGGTTTGACCTTTTTTGCAAGTGATAAAATAGGTTGATCTTTACGATTTTTCAAGTCGTGTTTTCAGGGTTAGTAACGACTAACCTAGCAAGACTTTTTCATTTTGGAATTTACTAAAAGCAACGATTATTTTATCTTTTTTAAAGCGTGATCAGTTTGATGTTTTTTTTTGTTAAATTTTTATTACCAGCGAGCTAAAATCAACGAAAAATGATAATCCGTTAAAATTCAAAAGCTTAAGTTGGTCGGCCGAATGCAGTTTAATGTTTATACAACTTGCTTGTTTATAAAACAATTAACTTGCACTGACTGACCCGTTAAATTTCAATTAAGGAGTATTAAGAGCGTCACCCAATAATCGTCACTCTTAGAGTTTACGAAAACACAGTATATAATTGACATCAAGCGAATCATTCAACTTGTGATTTCCTGTGATTGGGTTGTAATGAATGCCACTGGCATCAATACATTTTAAGTTGTTTTCCTCAGCCCAAGAGATGAGCTGCGAGGGGCGAATGAATTTATCATGGTCATGTGTTCCCTGAGGTACTATTTTGAAGAGTTTTTCAGCGGCTATAATAGCCAGTAAATAGGATTTAATATTTTTATTAAGCGTTGAAAAGAAAACTAACCCGCCAGGTTTAACTAATGCAGAGCAAGCTTGAATAACTGATGCCGGATCAGGAACATGTTCTAGCATTTCCATACAAGTCACCATATCAAATTCTTCAGCACATTCTTGTGCTTTTTCTTCGGCAGTAATTTTTTGATAAGTAACGGATACGGCCGACTCGAGGGCATGTAATTTAGCCACATTGAGTGGTTCAGTGCCCATATCAATACCCGTAACCTTCGCCCCTAACTTTGCGAGTGACTCAGATAAAATACCGCCGCCACAACCGACGTCTATTATTTTCTTGCCAGAAAAGCCACTATTAATACCATCATAGTGTTGGGCAAGATGCTGACTTATAAATTGCACTCTTAATGGATTGATTTGATGCAGAGGCTTAAAATCACCGGTTAAATCCCACCATTGACTGGCGATTCGTTCAAACTTGGCAATTTCATCTTCATTGACGTTAAGCGGTTTGCTTGACATAAATTCACTACTATAAATTAACTTTTGATGTTGAGAGTCTAAACGAAAGTGATTTTTAAACAAAGGGGATTGATCCAATCTTGGCTTTTTAGTCGCTTTTTTAAGCTGTTCTAAATCCCTTAAAAAACCTTTACATAAAGCGGTATTGCATCAAACTTTTTTATGCTAGTATGCTGCGTTGATTACTATTATTAGTGTCTGATACATAACACTTACATAACAATAAAAATCTTTAAAATATCGTTTATACAACACCGAAAAATAGCTGAGCTATCTGACGGGTATTGATAAGCAAAAGAATTAGTTAAGGGATACCATCGATTTATGTCCGATCTGGCCAAACAAATAGTTCCAGTTAATATTGAAGATGAACTAAAAACCTCCTATTTAGATTATGCTATGAGCGTAATAGTTGGGCGAGCTTTGCCTGATGTTCGTGATGGCTTAAAACCTGTACATCGCAGGGTGTTATTTGCCATGGATGTCCTTGGCAATGACTGGAACAAAGCCTACAAAAAATCAGCCCGTGTGGTTGGTGATGTTATTGGTAAGTATCACCCGCATGGTGATACTGCTGTTTACGATACTATTGTACGTATGGCTCAACCCTTCTCATTACGCTATATGCTAATAGACGGGCAGGGTAACTTCGGCTCAGTTGATGGTGATAGTGCAGCAGCAATGCGTTATACCGAAATTAGAATGTCTAAAATAGCGCATTCTATTCTTGCCGATTTAGATAAAGAAACTGTGGATTTTGTGCCTAACTATGATGGCACTGAACAAATTCCGGTGGTTATGCCTACGCGTGTACCCAATTTATTAGTCAATGGTAGTTCGGGTATCGCGGTTGGTATGGCAACCAATATTCCTCCGCATAATTTAACTGAAGTCATTAATGCTTGTTTAGCACTTATTGATAACAGTGATTTATCTTTCGAAGAGTTATTAGAATATATTCCTGGCCCTGACTTTCCAACAGCCGGTATCATTAGTGGTCGTGCAGGTATTGAAGAAGCCTACCGCACTGGTCGTGGAAAAATAAAGATTCGTGCGCGCGCTAGTATTGAAGTTCATGATACTACGGGCAAAGAAACCATTATTGTTCATGAGCTGCCTTATCAAGTGAACAAAGCACGCTTAATTGAAAAAATGGCTGAGCTTGTAAAAGATAAACGTCTTGAAGGTATTTCTGCTTTACGCGATGAGTCAGATAAAGATGGCATGCGCATGGTGATTGAAATCAAGCGTGGTGAAGTCGGTGAAGTTGTATTAAATAACTTATATAAACTGACACAAATGCAGATTTCTTTTGGTTTTAATATGGTTGCCCTAACCAATGGCCAACCTAAAATATTTAACCTGAAAGAAATGTTAGAATGTTTTGTGCTTCATCGCCGTGAAGTAGTGACTCGCCGTACAATTTTCGAATTAAGAAAAGCGCGCGACCGTGCTCACCTCTTAGAAGGTTTATCGATTGCTTTAGCAAATATAGACCCGATCATCGAATTGATTAAAAGTTCAAACAACAGAAAAGAATCTGAAGAAAAACTTATTCTTCAAGGTTGGACATTAGGTAATGTTGCCGATATGCTCGGCGCTGCTGGTAACGATGCAGCTCGCCCTGAGTGGTTAGAGCCTGAATATGGTATTCGTGATGGTTTATATTATTTAACCGCAGAACAAGCAAAAGCCATAGTCGATTTGCAGTTATATAAACTATCTGGCATGGAACACGATAAGATTCTAAGCGAGTATAAAGGATTATTAGACCTAATTGCCGAATTGATGCATATTCTTGCTACACCAGCGCGTTTAATGGAAGTTATTTGTGAAGAGCTTATTGCTATTCGTGATGAATTTGGTGATGAACGTCGCACTGAAATTACCAATGCTTCACATGATTTATCTTTAGAAGATTTAATCACTGAAGAAGATGTTGTCGTAACCTTGTCGCATGAAGGTTATGTTAAATATCAAATATTAAGTGATTACGAAGCACAGCGTCGTGGTGGTAAAGGTAAAGCTGCGACTAAGATGAAAGAAGAAGATTTCATTGAGCGTTTATTAGTAGCGAATACCCATGACACCATTTTATGTTTCTCAGATCGCGGTAAATTGTATTGGTTGAAAGTGTACCAATTACCATTAGCGAGTCGAACTGCCCGTGGTCGTCCTATCGTAAATATTTTACCATTAGAAAGCGATGAGCGTATTACGGCAATATTACCGGTACGTGAATATGCAGATGATAAGTATATCGTTATGGCAACAGCCTCTGGTACGGTGAAGAAAACGCGTTTAGATGCATACTCTAATCAACGTGCTAACGGTATTATTGCCTTGAACCTTCGTGATGATGATACCTTAATTGGTGTTGATATTACTGATGGTAATAACGACATTATGTTGTTCTCAGATGCGGGTAAAGTTGTACGCTTCAATGAAAAAGTTCGCGACAGTGAAACAGGCGAAATTAAGCTTGATCCTGAAACGGGTGAACAGCGATGGGCATTAAAACCTATCGGTCGTACTGGTACGGGTGTTCGTGGTATGAAACTTGATGGCGATCAGAAAGTTGTTTCACTTATCATACCTAAAAATGACGGGCCTATCTTAACCATCACTGAAAATGGTTTTGGTAAACGTACTGATTTAGCTGAATATCCAGCTAAGAGTAGAGCAACTAAAGGTGTTGTTTCTATAAAAGTCAGTGAGCGTAATGGTAAAGTAGTTGGCGCTGTTCAAGTTGAAGAACTTGATGAAATCATGCTAATCACCGATAACGGCACGTTAGTTCGTACCCGCGTTAATGAAGTGAGTGTTATTGGTCGTAATACTCAAGGCGTACGATTGATTCGTACGGCTGAAGATGAACATGTGGTAGCACTACAACGTATTGATGAAATTGAAGAGCCAGAGCAACTTGAAGAAGTTGCTGAGGGTGATGAGATAGTCGAAACGAGTGCGGAACCCAATTCTGAACACAATCCAGAGCATAGCGCTCAGCAGGATAGTGCAGATAGCACAGAAGACGACAACCAAGCGTAGTCGTTATAGGAACATTTGAAAGGGCGGCTAATAACCGCCTTTTTTAATGAGATTTTATTAGTAAGCAGCATTAGTGAAATACTATTTCAAATAGCAGCAAGAATGTAGGAAAGATTATGTCAGAAGTTTTTAATTTTTGTGCCGGCCCTGCCATGTTACCGAAACCTGTCATGGCTAAAGCACAGCAAGAGTTTATCAATTGGCAGGGCACAGGTAGCTCTGTAATGGAACTAAGTCATCGTAGTGGAATTTACAAGGCTATGGCTAAAAAGGCTGAAGTAGATTTACGTGAATTAATGTCAATTCCCGACAATTATAAAGTGTTGTTTTGCCATGGTGGTGGACGAGGTCAATTCTCTGCAGTGCCGCTCAATTTATTACCTCAAGGTAAGTCTGCTGATTATATCGTTTCAGGTTCATGGTCTAAAGCTGCGGTTGCAGAAGCAAAGAATTTTGGTGAAATTAATGTCATTGAAATTAATCAAGACACTGATAATAGCTCAAGCCTGTTAGACAGCTCTGATTGGCCGCTTAATCCAGAAGCTGCTTACGTTCACTATTGCCCTAACGAAACTGTCAATGGTCTCGAAATAAATACGATTCCAGAAACCAATGGGGTGCCTATAGTTGCTGATATGTCTTCAACTATTTTATCCCATGAAATAGATGTTAGTAAATTTGGTTTAATCTATGCTGGAGCCCAAAAAAATATCGGCCCGTCAGGGTTAACTATCGTTATTGTTAGAGAAGACTTATTAGGTCAAGCTCAAATTGCAACGCCGTGTATTATGAATTATAAAACGGCTGCAGATAATGACTCTATGTATAACACCCCGCCAACGTATGCTTGGTACCTTGCTGGTCTAGTCTTTGAATGGCTTAAAGAATTAGGTGGGGTTAAAGCCATTGCTAAGGTGAACCAAGCTAAAGCAGAAATACTCTATCAAGCGATTGATAACAGCGAACTCTACTCTAATCACATTCAAAGCCAATACCGCAGTAAAATGAATATTCCCTTTTGGCTAAAAGATGAGAGCTTAAATGAAAAGTTTTTAGAAGAAGCTGAAAAAACAGGGTTAACAGCCTTGGAGGGACATCGAATTGTTGGTGGTATGCGTGCAAGCATTTATAACGCCATGCCGCTTGAAGGTGTACAGGCACTCATTGAGTTTATGCAACAATTTGAAAAGAGGAATCGTTAGCGTGGAGCAATTAACAATAAAGCCAATAAATAAAATTAATGGCGAGATTTTTTTACCCGGCTCTAAAAGTTTATCTAATCGCGCATTGCTAATCGCGGCGTTAGCTAAAGGTACAACTAAAATCACTAATTTATTAGTGAGTGATGACATTAACTATATGCTAAAGGCATTAAAAAGCCTTGGTATTGAATATACGTTAAGTGACTGTGGAAGAGAATGTACTGTGGTTGGCAATAATGGTTTTTTTAAAAACCAAGAGCCATTGGAGTTATATCTAGGTAATGCGGGTACGGCGATGCGACCTTTGTGTGCCGCACTTGCAGCGAGTGAAGGTGAATACATCTTAACTGGCGAACCAAGAATGAAAGAGCGACCGATTGGTCATTTAGTTGATGCCTTAATACAACTAAACGCTGATATAGAATACTTAGAAAACAAAGATTACCCACCAGTAAGAATTAAAGGAAAAGCGTTAACTGGTAATACAGTGACCATTGATGGCTCTATATCGAGTCAATTTTTAACGGCAATATTAATGATTGCGCCAATGTTAGCAACAGATACCAATATAGAGATTGAAGGTGAGTTAGTTTCCAAACCTTATATTGATATAACGCTTGATATTATGCGTAAGTTTGGTGTTGATGTAGAAAATAATGACTACAAATCTTTCTGTATTAAAGCAAACCAGTCATATCAAGCACTCGATAAGTATATGGTTGAAGGCGATGCATCGTCTGCCTCATACTTCTTAGCCGCAGGTGCTATTAAAGGTGGCGAAATTACCGTGCATGGCGTTGGTAAGTTGAGTGTGCAAGGAGATAAACACTTTGCTGATGTGCTTGAAAAAATGGGCGCAGAAGTGCATTGGCAGGATGAGTCAATTACGGTCGTGGGTAAGCCGTTAACAGCGGTTGATATGGACATGAATCATATCCCTGATGCCGCAATGACCATAGCAACCACTGCACTATTTGCTACAGGTACCACAACCATTAGAAATATTTATAACTGGCGCGTAAAAGAAACCGATCGTTTATACGCCATGGCAACAGAGTTAAGAAAAGTGGGTGCCGAGGTGATTGAAGGTGAAGATTTCATTTCAATTACACCACCAAAATCACTAAAACATGCAGAAATTGATACCTACAACGACCATAGAATAGCGATGTGTTTTTCTCTTGTTGCTTTGGGCGATACACCAGTGACTATTAATGATCCTAAGTGTACGGCTAAAACATTTCCTGATTATTTTGATAAGTTAGCGCAAGTATCTTGTTAATTCTGTTACAGAATAATTCTTTTACGGGATTTTCTGCTGCTAATCCCGTATAATTCCGCCGATTTTCGATGTTAGGAAAAAAATTATGCAGGAAAGCACACCAGTTATTACCATTGATGGCCCAAGTGGCGCAGGTAAAGGAACCGTTGCTAGGATAGTTGCGGATCAATTAGGATGGCACCTACTTGATAGTGGCGCCATATATCGCGTATTAGCGGTGGCAATTCAACACCATCAACTTGCCTTAGATGATGAAGAGGCGCTTGTACCTATAGCCGCTCATTTAGATGTGCAATTTGAAATCAATAGCCAAGGTGAAGCAAGCGTTATTTTAGAAGGTGAGAATGTTACCGATATTATCCGCACGGAAGAAATTGGTGAATTAGCCTCAAAAGTAGCTGCTTTCCCGCGCGTTAGAGAAGCATTGTTACGTAGACAGCGCGCTTTTAGTGTTAACCCTGGCTTAATCGCTGATGGACGAGACATGGGCACAGTTGTTTTCCCACAAGCCAAAGTTAAAATATTTTTAACTGCAAGCGCAGAAGAACGTGCACAAAGACGTTTTAATCAGTTGAAAGAAAAGGGAATTGATGTTAATATCGTGCGCCTTTTGGATGACATACGTCAGCGAGATGAGCGAGATCAAAACCGTAAGGTTGCTCCACTTATCCCAGCAGAGGGTGCGTTAACTATTGATTCTACGGACATTTCTATTACGGAAGTGGTCAATGAAATCCTTATGTTTGCCAATGGCAAATTAACGTAATGTAAACGCAATACACAGCTTTATGGTAGCTAAATCACTAATACCTGCTAGCATTAAAGAACTTTTATTTGAAAGCCTACTGTATGGATGCACTGGGCATACTTAACCACCCCATGAAACAATGACGTTGACTGGATTAATAGCTGAGTTATTACAAGTTATGATGGAAAATTTTGCAGAACTTTTTGAAGAAAGTTTAAAAGAAATCGAAACACGCCCTGGTTCAATCATCAAGGGTACAATCGTAGCCATAAACAAAGACAATGTAATTGTTGATGCTGGCCTTAAGTCTGAGAGTGTTATCTCAATTGATCAATTTAAAAACGCTGCTGGTGAAATCGAAGTAGTTGTTGGTGATGAAATTGACGTAGCCTTAGATGCAACAGATGATGGTTTCGGTGAAACTATCCTTTCTCGTGAAAAAGCTAAACGTCACGAAGCATGGCAAGTGCTTGAAAAAGCATACGAAGAAAAAGAAACTGTTATCGGTGTTATCAACGGTAAAGTTAAAGGTGGTTTCACTGTTGAAGTTAGCAATATCCGTGCTTTCTTACCAGGTTCATTAGTAGATGTTCGTCCAGTACGTGACACTGCTCACCTTGAAGGTAAAGATTTAGAATTCAAAGTTATTAAGCTTGATCAAAAGCGTAATAACGTAGTTGTTTCACGTCGTGCTGTAATTGAAGCTGAAGGCAGTGCAGAACGTGATGAATTACTTGAATCATTAGCGGAAGGCCAAGAAGTTAAAGGTATCGTTAAGAACCTTACTGACTACGGCGCATTCGTTGATTTAGGCGGCATTGATGGTTTATTACATATCACAGATATGGCTTGGAAACGTGTTAAGCACCCAAGTGAAATCGTAAATGTTGGCGATGAAATTCAAGTTAAAGTATTGAAATTCGACCGTGAGCGTACTCGTGTATCTCTAGGTATGAAGCAGTTAGGCGAAGATCCATGGGTAGCAATTGCTAACCGTTACCCAGAAGGTTCTAAACTTTCTGGTCGCGTAACTAACTTAACTGATTACGGTTGTTTCGTTGAAATCCAAGAAGGCGTTGAAGGTTTAGTTCACGTTTCTGAAATGGATTGGACTAACAAAAACATCCACCCATCTAAAGTTGTTAACTTAGGTGACACAGTTGAAGTTCTAGTATTAGAAATTGACGAAGAACGTCGTCGTATTTCTTTAGGTCTTAAACAGTGTAT
Source organism: Colwellia piezophila ATCC BAA-637 (assembly GCF_000378625.1). Taxonomy (GTDB): domain Bacteria; phylum Pseudomonadota; class Gammaproteobacteria; order Enterobacterales; family Alteromonadaceae; genus Colwellia; species Colwellia piezophila. The sequence continues at coordinate 265,202 of NZ_KB905165.1, forward strand.
TGCTAACCCTTGGGAAGAGTTCGCTAAGAACTTCAACAAAGGCGATAAAGTATCAGGTAAGATCAAGTCTATTACTGACTTTGGTATCTTCATCGGTCTTGACGGCGGCATCGACGGTTTAGTTCACTTATCTGATATTTCATGGGCTGGCGGTGAAGAAGCTGTTCGTGATTATAAGAAAGGCGACGAAATCGACGCAATCGTACTTCAAGTTGACCCAGAACGTGAGCGTATCTCGTTAGGTGTTAAGCAAGCTGAAGACGACCCGTTCAATATGTATCTGACAGATAAGAAAAAAGGTGCTATTGTTACTGGTAAAGTAACTGAAGTTGATGCTAAAGGCGCTACAATTGAGCTAGCTGAAACTGTTTTCGGTTACTTACGTGTTAGCGACATTTCTGTAGAACGTATCGAAGATGCATCTGCAGTATTAAAAGTTGGTGACGACGTTGAAGCTAAGTTTATGGGTGTGGATCGTAAGAACCGTACTATTAGCTTATCTATCAAAGCGAAAGACCAAGCTGATGAACGTGAAGCAATGGATAACCTAAACCAAGTTGAAGAAACTGGTTTAAGTGCTATGGCTGCAGCGTTTAAAAACGCTAAAAACTAATATTCCTTAACCGGAACTAGTTTTACTTTGCAATGATGCTGTTATTTTAACAGCAAGTGAAAAGAGTATTTATCACTTTAGTGGTGATACTCTTTTCTTATTTTTAACGCCATCGGCGGAGCCAGTTTTATTCAAATGAATAAGATTGAGCGGTGCTAGGTAAATACTGTGAGGTCTAGAATGACTAAGTCAGAACTTATTGAAAAATTATCCGATAAATTAAGTCATTTATCCGCGAAAGAAGTGGAAAAATCGATAAAAGAAATCTTAGAATTAATGGCGCACTCCTTATCAAAAGGTGAGCGTATTGAAATTCGAGGTTTTGGAAGTTTTTCACTGCACTATCGTGCTCCAAGAGTTGGCAGAAACCCTAAAACGGGTGAATCAGTTGAATTGAGTGGCAAATACGTCCCCCACTTTAAGCCAGGGAAAGAGTTACGTGAAAGAGTTAATCTTTCTGTGGCATAAATTGCAAAGCTAACTAAAAAATTAGATAATAAACGGCATGTTACCCATGCCGTTTTTTTTTGGCAAATATAATAAGGCTGATGATAGTGCGATTATATATAATATCCTTTTTTATCTTAGTTTTACTTGCCGTTGCTTTTATATTCGGTAGTCAGAACGAGCAGGTACTGACTTTAAATTACTTGATTGCGCGTACAGAGATGACGGTTGCAGCCGCTATAAGCTTATTTACAGCCCTAGGGTTTTTTTTAGGACTCTTGGTTACCATCGCTTGGCGTATAGTGCGAAAAAGTAAGAAAGTACTCGCGAAAAATAAATCACTAGAAACCTAGTGTTATCTAAGGTAACACTAGGCTTTCTAACTTCTCTTTACAACATTCCCCAAGAGCACTAATGATTGAACTACTCTTTTTATTATTACCCGTTGCCATGGCTTATGGTTGGTTTATGGGGCGTAACAGCATCAAACAAAACCAACAAACGGCAAAGCAAGACTTATCGATAAAGTATTCAACCGGGCTCAATTACTTATTATCTAATCAGCAAGATAAAGCCATCGATTCCCTGCTTGATGCGTTAAAAGTTGAAGACGATAGTGTCGAAGCCCATTTTGCCATGGCTAACTTATTTCGCAAACGTGGCGAGTTAGACCGAGCACTAAAAGTGCATGAGCACCTAGTTAGACTCACTCACCTACCAACCAAAGATAAACAACAAGCTGTGTTTGAGTTAGGTAAAGACTTTTTAAGTGCTGGTTTATACGATCGCGCGGAAACCATGTTTACCAAGTTGTTAAAATCGAAAGATTATGGCTTGAAATCTTTGTCATATCTATTAAAAATATTTCAATCGACTAAAGATTGGCAGCATGGCATCGATCGCCAAAAGCTTATTGTAAAACATAACGATAAACGTATATTACATACCTTAGCTAATTTCTACTGTGAACTAGCGACGACTGCTTTTGAGCAAGATGAATTTATAGCAGTGATTGAACTATTAGAGCAAGCACTTATCCTTGACCCTAACTCATGTCGTGCAAATTGGTTAATGGCCAAAATTTATGAAAATCATCAGCAGTGTGAATTAGCGGCAAAATGTTACCAGGCAATCTATAAGCAGGATAATGAGTTTTTCCCGGATGTTATTGAACAAATGCTTGCTTGTTATACTCGTTTAGATGAACTTGACCAATTCTATAGCTTTATTAAAAAGGTTTATGATGAAACGGCTGGCTCAGGCGCTTTAATTTGTTATTTGAGTCACGTTGAAAACAAGCACGGTAAGAAAAAAGCGCTTGAGTTTATGGTGTCAGCGCTTAAGAGAAGACCTACAATTAGAGGCTTTGAACATTTTGTTAATATGCAAATGACACAAGCTGATGATGTTAGCAATGCTAGTTTAGATTTGATTAAAGAGTTAATTGGTGAATATTTAAAAATCAAACACAGGTATAGTTGCCGTAGTTGTGGTTTTAATAGCCAAATTCATTATTGGTCTTGTCCGTCATGTCATGAGTGGGAACAGCTCAAGCCCGTTCGTGGCCTCGAAGGGGAATAATAATCCCTTTCTTTGTTGTAAAACACTAGAGCTACATCGAAAGTACTCACTGACTATCGTCAGCTCCGTGCTTTCTCTTTGCTCTTGCACTTTACAACGTTGAAACGAATCATTATTAGTTTTAATAACTAGCTTGATTTAAATACTAATACTAAACTTATTGTCATTCCCGAACTTTCCATGTGAAGAGATATCGGGAATCTATTGTTTTAAAAATAGGAAACCCTATGAACGATCCAAAAGTAGTTGTCGCCTTAGACTTTGATAAAAAACAAGATGCCTTATCTTTTGTTGATAAGATTCAACCGACAGATGCTCGCTTGAAAGTAGGTAAAGAGATGTTTACCTATTTCGGTCCTGAGTTTGTTAAGCAACTCACCGGTAAAGGTTTTGACGTTTTTCTCGATTTGAAATTTCATGACATTCCTAACACAGTAGCAAAAGCCGTTACGGCGGCTGCAGACTTAGGTGTTTGGATGGTAAATGTCCATGCAAGCGGTGGCAGTCAAATGATGTCTAAAGCAAAAGAAGCCATAGATAGATATGGTGAAGAGGCACCACTGTTGATTGCTGTTACCGTACTAACTAGTATGAATGAAGCTGATTTACGTGGCTTAGGTATTCATAAAACACCTGCCGAGCAAGTAGACTTTTTAGCCAGTTTAACAAAACGATGTGGCTTAGATGGCGTAGTTTGTTCGGCTTGGGAAGCGGAACAATTGAAGAGAGATTTAGGAAAAGAATTCAAATTGATCACGCCAGGTATAAGACCTGCGGGCTCAGCACAAGATGATCAGAACCGCATTATGACACCCAAGCAAGCAATAGATGTTGGCGTAGATTATTTGGTCATTGGCCGTCCCATTACTAAAGCTGCTGACCCTCAACTTGTATTACAGCAAATTAATGCCTCGATTCGTTAAATAGTCATTAAATCCTTTTGTTTTAAAAGGTGCAGACCAAAAAAAGCTAGGCCATTGCTGACCTAGCTTTTTAGCTTATATACCAGTTGTTATAAAAGCGGTTGCTTACTTTTCATACTTGTTGATAAAGACAACAAGATCTAGCACCTTACTCGAATAGCCAATCTCATTATCATACCAAGAAACCACTTTAACGAAAGTATCTGTTAGTGAGATACCTGCTGTAGCATCAAACACAGAAGTACATGTTTCGCCGATAAAGTCATTTGAAACAACAGCATCTTCAGTGTAATCTAAAATTCCATTTAATTCACCTTCAGCCGCTGCGCTCATCGCTTGACAAATTTCAGCGTAAGTAGCTGGATTTTTCAAGTTAACGGTTAAATCAACCACTGATACATCTGGGGTTGGTACGCGGAATGCCATACCTGTTAATTTACCATTCAATTCTGGAATAACTTTACCAACAGCTTTGGCTGCACCGGTAGAGGAAGGAATGATATTTTGTCCTGCACCACGTCCGCCACGCCAATCTTTAGTCGATGGACTATCAACCGTTTTCTGTGTTGCTGTTGTCGCATGGATTGTAGTCATCAAACCATTTTCAATACCCCAGTTATCATTTAATACTTTAGCGATAGGAGCAAGACAGTTAGTAGTACAAGACGCATTTGAAACAATATCTTCGCCGTCATACTTGTCTAAGTTAACACCACAAACAAACATAGGTGTATCATCTTTTGAAGGGGCGCTTAGCACAACTTGCTTAGCACCGGCAGTGATGTGTTTACGAGCCGTCTCATCGGTAAGAAATAAACCTGTTGATTCCACAACAGTATCGACATCAATATCATCCCATTTTAAATTTTCAGGATTACGTTCAGCAGTTACACGTATCGCCTTACCATTAACAATGAGTTGGCCATCGACTACATCAACAGTGCCATTAAATCGACCATGTGTGGAATCGTATTTTAACATGTAAGCCATGTATTCAATATCCATTAAATCATTGATACCAACAACTTCAATATCATCACGATCTGCTGCTGCTCTAAATACAAAACGGCCAATACGACCAAAACCATTAATACCAACTTTAATTTTCATGGGAACCCCTTAAATACATTATGTAGTAAAATTACACCATTTTGACGAAAATACAAGAAAAAGATTGATTTTGTGTCGTAATATTTCATGTTTTCAATTATTTTTTTGCTTAAATTACTAAATTGTTTACCTTTACCTTAATTATTTGTATATTTTGTACAATACAATTTTAAATAGCATGGTAGAATGCGCAAAATTTTGCAGAATAGTAGCTAGTGGTAAACTACGCGCTTATTTGACATAGGAAGAATATTGATGACACAACAAAAGCTATTGTGTGATATCGGCTTTATTGGCCTAGGTGTTATGGGTAAAAATCTAGTACTTAATTTAGCTGATAATGGCTTTAATATCGCTGCATTTGATTTGAGTGATGACAAAGTACAAGCGGTTATTGCTCAGGATGAATCGGAGAATACTACAAATACTCCACGTGTATATGGTTGCTCTTCTTATACTGAATTGTTATCACAACTTAAAGCACCCCACCTTATTGTACTCAGTGTTCCTGCTGGTGCGCCGGTTGATCAGGTCTGTGAAAACCTTATTGGTGCGGGCATTCAACCCGATGATATTATTATCGATACCGGCAATAGTTTGTGGACTGATACCGTCGAGCGAGAAAAAAGATATAAAAGTAATTTTTTACTTTTCTCCTCAGCTGTTTCGGGTGGGGAAGTGGGTGCCCGTTTTGGACCGTCATTAATGCCAAGTGGCTCTCCCTATGCCTGGGCTCGTGTTAAACCAATTTGGGAAGCAATAGCGGCTAAAGTTGATGCCCAAACGGGTAAACCAATGGTTCGCACTCAACCAGGCCAAGTCATCACAGACGGTGAGCCTTGTGCGGCTTATATAGGTCCAGCAGGAGCTGGCCACTATGTTAAAATGGTTCATAACGGGATTGAGTATGCCGATATGCAAATTATCTGTGAAGCTTATCATGTGTTGAAATCAGGCCTAAATCTAAGCTGTGATGAAATTGCCGATATTTTTGAAAAATGGAACGATGGACCATTAGATAGCTACTTAATGGAGATATCGGTTGAGGTTTTACGTCATAAGTCTTCCGATACTAATACGCCACTGGTTGAATTGATATTAGATAAAGCGGGACAAAAAGGCACGGGTTTATGGACCGCAATGAGTAGTTTAGAACTAGGTTGTCCTGCTCCTACTATTGCTCAAGCGGTATATGCTCGCTCTATTTCATCATTTAAAACACTAAGAACTCAAGCATCAACGGTGCTTGACGGCCCTGAGCAACCAGCACTGTCTGAAATAGAAAAACAACAAGTCATTACGCAATTACACGATGCGATGTATTGCGCTAAAATTTGTGCTTATGCTCAAGGCTTTCAGTTAATGAAGCTTGCCGCAAAAGAACATGGTTGGACGTTAGACTTCGCTAGTATTGCTAAAATTTGGCGTGCGGGTTGTATTATTCGAGCTGCATTTTTACAGTCAATTACCGATGCTTACCAGCGAGATGAAACGTTAGATAATTTAATGCTTGATGATTTTTTTGCTAAGCAATTAAACGACCGTCAATTGAACTGGCGTAAAGCTATTTGCCATGCGACTATGCAAGGTGTGCCTATAGGTGCATTGTCTACCTCACTTGCCTATTATGATTCAATGCGCAGTGAAACATTACCTGCTAATCTTTTACAAGGTCAACGTGACTTCTTTGGTGCTCATACGTTTGAACGCATAGATAAGCCATCGGGTAAAAAATATCACGTGCAGTGGTCAACAAAAGCTAGAGAAACTATTCAAGTTGATACCTAAAAGTTAAAGAATAAGGGTAAAGTATGACCAATAATGATGATTATAAAAATAAATTAACCGAGGATGCCTATAAAGTATGCCGGTTAGCCGCTACGGAACAACCCTTTAGTGGCATTTATAATGATCATTGGCAGCAAGGCACATATCACTGTGCCTGCTGTGAACAACCATTATTTAGTAGTGACGGTAAATTTGACGCGGGCTGTGGTTGGCCCAGTTTTTTTGAGGAAATAGCAAGTAACGTGGCTTACCTGTCAGACGACACTCATGGTATGAAACGGGTAGAGATACAGTGCAAAAATTGTCAGTCTCATCTTGGCCATGTTTTTGATGATGGCCCCAAACCTACCGGAAAACGGTTCTGTGTTAACTCACTTAGTTTAAGTTTTCAGGCGAAGTAAACATCCCAATCAAAATTAATACGTAGGGCTAGTGAATTGCCCTGCTTCAATTTTATCTAAAGTGGAACTGGCGACTTTATCAAGAAAGTTAGCATCTAATGACTTGGCTTGCTGATAGTTACTTAAACTTGTTTCAATTTTCGGATCATCCTCTCCTAATAAAAGCTGATAAGTACGTAACCAAATATAGGACTGTTTATACTGTTTTTTCTTTGTGTATATCGTCACCAGTGACTGCAATATTTCTGGGTTTATCGTTGTACCTGGCGGATGCAGCTCAAGTGCACGGTATAACAAGCCTAACGTTTTCTTGGTATCACGCTTTATATAGTAAGTAGCTAAATGATATTGAGCCGTTGAATTATCTAAAATAGCTTTACCCTCAAGCGCTAGCAGTTTTGCTAAGGCCTGATCGTCAAACTCTCTAGACCAACGATAATAGAGTAGGTGAGGGTGTGTTGAACTTGCAGTTTTCTCGACTAATAACGATAAATTGGCTTTCGCTTTCAACACATTATTTTTTCTCTGTGTCGTTTTACCTTTTAACTTAATATGCTGAATTTGCGCAGCCAATGACATGCACTTGATGTATTTTTCATAACCCACAAGTACGTTATATTTCTCTATCTCAAGCCCTTCATTTTTTACTTTAATCCTACCTAAGATAACGGCTACTCTTTGGCTTTTACACCAACTATCCTTAGGGAATTCGTTACATATTTGTTGATTGTCTTTACAAAGTTGCGTTAAGTTAACATTATCACCGCAGCCGCTGATAAATAGTACGATAGGGAGAAGCCAATATCTTGGCAAAGAAGGTATTTTCACTCGTTTAGTTTCCGATCATTAATAATTAAAACACCAAAAAGATTTTTGTAACCCCTAGAGAAATATTTCATACTGAATTACAATACGCCTGTAAAAATACTCACAACTAGCTATTATCGTTTTTAGTATCGCATGATAATAGCCTAATGTTCAATTGACTGAAATAAAAGGTTTAAGTAATGACTTCTCATCTTGAGGAAAAATATCAAGCAAGCTGGCAAGAGCGTCAAACGTTCGCTGAAAATATGCAACCAATTATTGGACAGCTATACCGTAATAAAGGCATTGAAATTTTGGTATATGGCCGTCAGCTTTTAAACGCTTCTCCTATTGATATTATCAAAGCACATAAATCTGTTGCTCTTCATGAAGAGAGTAAATTGCGTTTACGTGAAAGCTTCCCTTTTATTGAAGCAATTAATAAAATGGACTTAGCACCGGCTCGCATCGATTTAGGTAAGCTTGCTTATAACTATTTATACCTAGGCAAAGCAAATGACTTGTCTATTGAACAATACCTAGATAAAGAGTTAACCGTAGAAAGCCGCGAAAACGCAGGTCAAAAAAGCCAAGACGTTGTTCTTTACGGTTTTGGTCGCATTGGTCGCCTTTTAGCGCGTTTATTAATAGAGCGTGCCGGACCAAATACACTATTAAACCTTCGTGCAATTGTTTTACGCCCAAGTAAAGGCGGTGACGATTTAGAAAAACGTGCAAGTTTACTACGTCGTGATTCAGTTCATGGTGCTTTTAATGGCAGCATTACTATCGATAAAGAAAATAACGTAATTAAAGCCAACGGTGCTTTTATCAAAGTTATTTATGCAAAATCTCCATCTGAAGTTGATTACACTGAATATGGTATTAATAACGCTTTAGTTGTTGATAACACAGGTATCTGGACTGACGAAGAGGGTTTAAGTCAGCATTTACAATCTAAAGGCGTGGCTAAAGTACTCTTAACTGCACCTGCTAAAGGCGATATCAAAAACATCGTTTATGGTGTTAACCACGATATGATTTTAGCTTCAGATAAAATTATCTCAGCAGCAAGTTGTACTACTAATGCTATTACACCAGTATTAAAAGCGATTAACGATGAATACGGTATTCGCAATGGTCATGTTGAAACTATCCATTCATATACTAATGATCAAAACCTGATTGATAACTACCATCCAGCGCCTCGTCGTGGTCGTAGTGCACCATTAAATATGGTTATCAGTACTACCGGTGCAGCAAAAGCAGTAGCTAAAGCATTACCTGAGCTTAAAGGCTTATTAACAGGTAACGCAATTCGTGTGCCAACGCCAAATGTTTCAATGGCTATCATGAACTTGAACCTGAAAAAATCGACGGATAAAGCAGCGTTAAATGACTATTTACGTAATATGTCATTAAACTCGCCGTTACAAAATCAAATTGATTACACTGCATCTAGCGAAATCGTTTCTAGCGATTTAGTTGGTTCACGTTATGCAGGTGTTGTTGACTCTCAAGCAACAATTGTTGAGGGTGATCGCGCGGTATTATACGTTTGGTATGACAACGAGTTTGGTTACAGCTGTCAAGTTGTACAAGTGATGCTTGAAATGTCAGGTATTACCGTACCTAGCTTACCACATAAATAAATTCACTTAACTAAGCATAAGTTAGCAAACCTAAGTGATTAAAAAAGCGCATATTATTTATTAATATGCGCTTTTTTATTTTTAGTAGTCAATAATGAATATCCCCTTTAGCTGAGATTATCAACTAAAAGCCTGAGACCTGATCTGCCATTATTGGGGGTGTTGTTAAATGGCTTATCGTGGGGAATAACTGAGCGCGGTAAAGCGCATTATCTAACATTAATTGAATTACTTCATCGTAGCTTAAACCAAATTCTATTTCACATGATTTTGGAAAATAACTAGAATCTGGAGTTAAGCCTGGAACAAGATCAGCCTCCATAAAAAAACAATCGCCATTTTTGTTTGCTTTAATGTCTATTCGTGCAAAATCTCTTATGCCAAGGTTAATAAATGAATTAAGAGCAAGTTGCTTTATTTTATTTAATATTTCAATATTTTCAATCTTTTTAAGTGCTTCGGTATTATCACGTTTTACCTTTAGTCCTAAAATTCTTAGGCCATTTTTTGATTCCGGTGGAATGATCTCAATGGCAGAAACAATGAATTCGCCATCCGATTTATTTATTATAGCCACTGTAAATTCTCGACCATCCAAATATTCTTCAACCAGTATAGGCTGAGAAAATAACGCATATAGTGATAAAACTTTTGCTTCAAATTCTGAAAAATTTTTGACCCATGATGAATCGTCTATACCATTGCCATTTGCTGCATCTATGGGTTTCAAGAATAAAGGGAATTTAATAGGCAATTCATTTTCACTGCGGTGCTTACCCGGTACCGTGGTGAAATATTTGGCGGTAGCAATGCCCTTATTTTGTAAGATTGTTTTAGCCAGTACTTTATTTGAATCAAATTCTAATATATTCCTGAATGAACCAGTAAAGTTCATTTTATAGCTCATGAAATATTCAGATAACCAAATATCACCGTCATTATCGGTAGGGATATATTTAACAGCCAGAACGACTAAATCAGGTTTTCTGGCGATGATATTACCTAAATCAGCCTTTGTTTTACAGACGGTTACTTGCACTGCATGACCCATTTCACTTATTGCCGACAACATGCCCTGGCAAGTATTAATACTGCCAAATCCAGTTTCTTTTAGTTTTTCATTTGGCGTGGTGATTATCTCTATTTTCATTATAATTTCCTGTAACAAATAAATGATACGTCTAAATTTTATTGACTGAAACAAACATGTTGCTGTTTTAATTTCAGACAACAAATTTTAAATACTGGACGCGGTGAAAAATAATTAAGTAAAAAGTAAAGCCCTGCATCTTGAAGTCGCTGGGTATACACTCAGAATAAGGCTCGTTTTAAGCCGTAATGCTTTGACTCACTGGGTAAAACAATACGCATTTTTTATGACGGCAATATGACAAAAAAAGGATATTTCTATGACAAGGTGCTCGATTGAGCAATAGCTGGTGTGTGTGTTTGAGAGCAACGCTGACATGGCGTATTTTAACCAGCACAAGTGAGCAAGAATTTAATGAAGTTGGTATATACCCGCTACCAATCAGAGTGCAGGATTTCAGTGGGAATTAAAATGGCTTTAGGCAATGAAAATAATGTAAGCATAGTCACTCTATGGTTTAATTATTTAACGCGGTATAAAGTCATTTTAAACCCATCGGAGAAGCGTTTGAGCAACATCGCTTCATCGTTGCTATGTACTTATAATGACGCTACATGGATGTAGCCTATTAGAGAATGCAGGAGCACATTCTCCTGAACAACCATTATTTCATCACAGCGCCTTGAATTGAAATTGCTCAAGCACTCTGAAACATGCATCTTGAATGGTAACGGGTATAATAGGTAAGTCGTGCTCTAATTTTTGCTAAAACCCCTCAAGAGCAAATGCTAATGGAACTTCACTGTCTGCTACTGGCATTATTAACCCAGAAAAACACTTATGTTTTTCACCGCTCTTCCGATATAGGTCTATTGCTAATTAATATACAAGGGTAGGATTTATGTCTATCAGCTTAGGACAAAATAACTCTGTTACAGCACAATCTAGCTCTGGTGCTGAATTTCTCACGGCAGCAGTCGCTAAAAGCCAGCAAGAATTAGAGGGTGAAATGGTATTACAGCTTATTCAATCAGTAAATGTAAATAATGTTCCCGCGCCAACGGGCAGTAGTGGCTTTCAAGTCAATATTAAGGTGTAAAGCTTAAATAGCAGTAAGTTGTTGTTTTTACTTAAACATCAAGCACTCATCATTCAGAATTCAGGTTAAATACAACGGGCCGGTTTTGGTAATCCTGCATATTTTGTCGCTTGTTTTGCGGGTCCTTCTGGAAATAACTTATACAAGTAACGGCTACTCGCTTTCTCTGCGCCGAACTCTGCTTTCATTGCTTTGGTGAGTGCCCGAATAGCAGGGGAGGTGTTATAGGTGAGATAAAACTCTCTGACAAAATTAATCACTTCCCAATGGGCTTCTGTCAGTTCAAATTCATCATTTTTTGCCATAATAAACGCTAACTCTCGCTGCCATAACAAATGATCAAGTAAATAGCCTTGTTTATCTGTGGGAATAATTTTGTCTTGGAACGTCAATGCTATTGCCATGTGATCACTTTATTATGATTAAAGGTAAGTTCAACAACGTCTGTCATTTCAATTGGATTGACCGCTGTTATGATTTCAATGGCTCTCGCCTGTGCATGACTGGCAATAACATTGATATTAACCGAGCCATCTACTCGTTTGATTAAACTATCCATCAACGAGTGCTTCAGATTATAACAACCATCATCCATCAACACGATTGAGTCTTGATGGGCTAAAACGCTTAAACACTGGGCGAAGTCATTGCTAGCAAAAGCCGATTGCCGTACAAAATGTAAAGTACTCATATTCTCTCTCTTGAAGTAAAAGGCCTAAAATAAGAGGTGTTAATTCTTAAAACCTTAGCACATGTTGGTGACGATTTAGCGCAGTGCCAAAGTCAATACTCGATAATACTTGTACATCATCAATATGAAAATCTTCAGCAAGTTGACGATTAGCTAATGACTGTTGGCAAACATAGATGTCTTCAATGTCATAGAATTCAAAAGCTGAAAAAGTTTTTAAATAATCCTTAATCGACACTAAACGGCCATCTTGATTAGCGCACAATTGATAAACACCATCACCTTGAAAGAATAGCGAAACCTTTTGTTCAAAGGCACCAAAAATCAATGCGACATCAAGGGCATCTTTACCATGAGTGCTGCTAAAAGGCGCTTTAGAGTTTATTATTGCTAGGCCCGAAGCGGGGAGTTCAGTACTCGCAATTTGAGTATTTAATACGGTCATTAAAATTGCACCAAGCGTGATGCTTTTGTTGTTAACTCAACTAATTCGCCTAAACCTGAGACAGTAAAAGCTTTATTTATTGTCTCATTGTCTATGGCATCGCAAGCAATACCACGTTTTTCTGCAGCGGTAATACAAATGTGTAGTGGTAATTGGTACTTTTGCTGTAATCGTTGCCAGTGTTCAATAGCTTGGTATTCATCACTAGCAATGCTGATGTCTTCATTAGCATGCATTACACCATCTTGGTAAAAGAACACACCAATAACATTAATACCAGCCTCTAATGCCGCCTCAACATAAGTTAATGCGGTAATTGTTAAGTGGCTATATGGGGGAGTAGTTATTACTACGGCAAGAGTTTTCACAACACATCCAAATTATAAAAAGAGAGTAAAAGGCAATAAAGGGCACCTAGGGTAAATAAGAGCAAAAAAAAGCCCCGCAAGAGCGAGGCTTTTATTATAAAGCTTTTTCAGCTAAATTTTTAGTGTTAACTAATCATCATTGCCTAATACACCTAATAACATTAGTAAGTGTACAAAAATGTTATAGATACTTAAGTATAAAGAGATAGTTGCACGAATGTAGTTACGCTCACCACCATTAATAATACGGCTAGTATCATATAAGATTAAGCCAGACATAATCATAATGATTGCTGCACTAATCGCTAACGATAACGCTGGAATTTGGAAGAAGATGTTAGCAACCATTGCGACTAAAGCCACAATCATACCAACCATTAAAAAGCCGCCCATAAATGAGAAATCTTTTTTACTTGTTAGCGCATAACCAGAAAGTGCGAAAAATATTAATGCGGTACCACCAAGGGCTTGCATAATTAACGCGCCGCCACCAGGCATGGCTGCGTAAGCACTTAACATTGGCCCCAACGAAGCGCCCATTAAACCAGTAAAAGCAAATATCCAATAAATACCACTGGCTGAGTCAGCTTTTTTATTTACCACGAACATTAAACCAAAGGCGACTAATGTCATGATAAGCGCTGCACCGTGTGGTAGGTTCATTGCCATTGATATACCTGCTGTTACTGCACTAAACCCTAGTGTCATTGATAACAACATGTAAGTATTTCTCAATACTTTATTGATTTCTATTGCCGAACTTTTGCTCGCCGTTTGAAAACTCATATTAGATTGCATAAAACTTCCTTAAGAATTTATTTCTAGTTATATAGATAAGGTCATTTTAGATAAGTTCAAGTTTTTATTAATTAAATAACTGACTTACACTAATTTTACCGTCTTGTGACATATTATGGCACGGTGTTTTTTAAAATACTACGCTTAGCTTTGTATATAACTGACAATAACTTGTTTTCTTTTGTAACAAACAAAGCCTTGGCATCACTTTATAGGGGGAAGGTATCAAACACTAGCTGGCCTAACATTGCTTCCACTTTACCCCAAGCGATTGATAACTGTTGATAACCTCTTGTTTTCTTTTACAATCATTACTGTGATCGTTAATCAAACCTGAGGCCTGTAAATGTGCATATATTGTAGTAGAGCCGATAAACTTGAAACCGCGCTTTTTTAGATCTTTACTTAATGCATCTGAAATAGGGGAGGTAGCAGGGTAATCACTTATTTTTGCAAGGTTACTGACATGCACCTTGTTATCAACAAAACCCCATATGTAGTTAACAAAGCTACCAAACTCTTTTTGTATGGCAATAAAACATTTTGCATTATTAACGGTAGCGGCAATTTTACCTTTGTGGCGAATTATACTCGCGTCCAGTAATAAGCGCTCTTCATCAGCTAGGGTAAATAGCGCTACTTTATCTACATCAAAACTTGCAAAGGCTTTTCTATAACCCTCACGGCGTTTCAATATGGTATACCAACTTAAACCGGCTTGGGCTGACTCAAGTACCAAGTATTCAAACATTTTATTATCTTCAAGAACGGGCACTCCCCATTCTTCATCATGATATTTCACATAGTCTAATTTTGTCGTGTCTAACCACGGGCAGCGGCAGGTGTTTTCAGTTGTCATTATCTCACTCTTCCTTTGAATCACTGTAAATTGCTTGAAAATAAAGCAAGCTGATTGTTTTTTAGCAAACTAACGTAAAACAAGCATAAATATTTAAAATAGTGCTTTACAACTTATTAGAGAGACTTTAGTATTCGCCTCGTTCTCAAGCAAGCTTTGTTTTACTCGCTTATTTGTTAACTTCAGGTGAGATGGCTGAGTGGTCGAAAGCACCGGTCTTGAAAACCGGCGAGGGTTTGTAGCCCTCCTAGAGTTCAAATCTCTATCTCACCGCCACATTTAAAGGGTTGCACAATGTGCAGCCCTTTCTCGTTTTAGGCACTTCCGAATATTTTTTCCGAATATAATCGCTATTTTAGCTCAATCTTTGATAAATTTGTTGTAAGGTTTAGTCTCTTTCAAAGACGACCTTAACCCCAGAACGTATTGATTATTTATCGATGATTTAGCTGGTATCAAAGTTAACACCTCGGAATACCCTTCAAATCGATCATGCTTAGGTATAACTAAGCCTTTTTGTTTGAACTCTTTTAACATGATCTGCTCAGCTTGAAAGCAGCGATGAAGTTCAGCATGTTGAGAATCAAGAATTTCTGTTCCTTTAGGTAATGATTTTTTACGCTCAGAAGGATTCAGGTATTTTGAAATTCCTATCTTTAAATAAAATGAATTATTACCAAGTGGAATTTTAGCAAGATAAAGGCAACCTATACTTTTTGCTAAGTCTGGTTTCGCTTTAAAACGGCCTAACGAATATCGGCCATGGCCTTTGGTTACAACGTTATCTATAGTAAGTGCTATAAACGCTTTTTTAGCTGTTTTTATTCGTTTGGAACACTGCTTAACTATTTCTTTTTTAAAGCGCTTTATACGCTCTACAGACTCTCTTGCTTTATTAATGATTTTAAAAAGTAAAGGTGACTTAAGTAGGAGTGCATGATCTGAGTATGACTTTCTTATACTGCCATGCTTATCAGTGAGTACCGCTTTTTCAGGAGACCACCCATAAGTTTTTATTCTATTGTAGACAAGCTCTCTATCTTGCCCAAAATAAGCAGCTAAAGCTGTATAAGTTGGATACTCTGTATTAAATGCGCTAATTGTTTTTTTCATGATTATACTCCTACTTTTGTGATAGTTTGGGCAACTAGGTTTTTTAAAACACGATCAAATTTCTGAGATATATGTGTTTTTATAAAACGCTCAAGTTGCTCATTAAATTCAATCAGTTCGTTATCGATGAATTCAGCAATAAGGTTTTCATCATCAACATAAGTGTCAGATGTTGCTTGTAATGCGAATTTAGCGAAAACATCATCGTCTAACTTTGCTACTAACTCTTTAATTAAACTTTCTCTTTCAAACTTATAAATGCACATTTTGATACCTTTAATATTCAGTGGATGCGTATACGCTACATTTGAATATACAGGTGAGATTTAAAATGTCAAGATATAATTGATATTTATATTATACTAATGTAGTGTGTACTCATCTTTATTAGAGTAAAAAGAAAATGATTAGATTTAAATTTAAAGAGTTGATGGCTGAAAAATCATTCCAAGAAGGACGTAGAATTACAATTGAAGAAGTAAGTAAATCAACAGGTATCCATAGAACTACATTATCCAAACTATCTAACATAAAAGGATATAATGCCTCTACTGATATTATTGATAAACTGTGTGTTTTTTTTGATGTGCAAGTATCAGATGTTGCTGTTTATATTAAGAGCATAGATTAGATTGTTATAATGAGGCGTTTCGCCAATTTAACCTTTTTCATCAATAACAGTTAATTTCATTCAAACTTATTCATTTAACATTTTTGTGAATAATTCTATTAGCTCTGTTGATGTTATTTCAGGATTATTCTCTAAAACTTTTATCAACATTTTTACTACTTCGTCGTCGACAGGCATTCCAGATAAACGGCAATTAGCTTTAGCTGCATTAATGTTTTTCATAGTAGATTCACGCATATCGAGTTAGGCGAATGATTCAATTTGCAGGTTAACAGCAACGAGATAGGCCATATTTTTCATTAAATCAATAGCAAACTGTCTATCTGAATATCGATTCATTGCTAATTGATTAAATGTGTAGTCAGGGTGGGGGTGGCCGACACTTTCAAAATAAGCACAAATTTTTATAGCTCGTTCGTAACCTGTTAGATTTCGAGAAGCTTGCCGAGCTTTTTTGATTTGTTGCTCATAAAGCGTTTCAATATCTAGTATCTTTTTTTTAATGACTTGTGTCATGATTTACTCCGTAATTTTTAAATGAGTTAAGAGTTAAGTAATAAGTGTACTTAGCTCTATTATGTTTTTAGTTTTATGAATACTTTAACTGCATGAATTCATTCACTGATAATTTGTGAATGATTATAGTTTTAGCTGCTATTCGATAATGACAATTAAGCGTTTTTATTAAAATATTATCACTGTTTATCCTTATTGATTTTAAGCGACTAGAAACAAACCAGAGCAGCTTGTCTTTGAAATAATACTCACAATGTAAGAATAAATAGCTTTTGTTATCAACTTTGACTCGAATAAGTCTAGCAACATGAATTGAGCAATTAAGTGATTTAATAACCTTAATTTTCATATTGCTAGACATTCTTTAGCTTGATTTCTTCATTTTTGAAGTCTCTACAGTGTCAACAACGACAGCTTTACGTTGATAAGCTATTGTTTGCTTGATATTGGTATGGCCAGCCGCCATCTGCTTTTCAACCATACTGCCATCAAAATCAGAAATTGATTTCGCTTTAAAA
The DNA here is from genome assembly GCF_000378625.1 of Colwellia piezophila ATCC BAA-637. Classification (GTDB taxonomy): domain Bacteria; phylum Pseudomonadota; class Gammaproteobacteria; order Enterobacterales; family Alteromonadaceae; genus Colwellia; species Colwellia piezophila. Next base: position 282,652 of record NZ_KB905165.1, read on the forward strand.
TCGTGAATAGTGAAGTCCATTTTCTCTCCAGTAGCAACTCTCGCCTTTGCCCTTACATTCCGAAACCGCTCATCGAATCCTGACTTTGTATATCGAGCACCATTCTTCGGCTGAAAGATGATGTGTTTTGATTCAATTGCAGGGTATAGTTTAGCTAAGTAATTCACTGCCTTTTTTAATCGGGGTCCCCATTTTTTTATTTGGGCGACTTGAGTTTTACTTTGCTTAATATACAAACCCTCTTCAGTAAAATCAGATTTTTGCATCTTTAACACATCTTGCGGCCTTGTAGCACACAAACACATGATTTCTAACATTGCATATACAACTGGGCAGGCATGCTCTTTTATTGCAAAATATTCTTCATCACTGATGTACTTACTTCTAACAATCTCTTTGAGTTTTGGCACGCCAATACAAGGATTAACTTTTGTTTTCTCATAAAGTAAAGCCCATGAAAAAACTACTTGTAATGCCGATTTATGGCGGTTGGCTTGAGCGTTACCGGATTTTTTAGCTTTTGCATCTAAAAATTTCTTAACATCTGACCTAGTCACACGATTAACATTCATATGACCAAAAGATTTTATTAAGTCTTTTTTATATTGATGATAATCTTTTTGCGTTCTTGGTGACTTTTCACAAAAGTCAGACGATGCAAGATACTCGTTGATTAAGTTCGCTACAGTATTCGTGTTTTTAGTTAACGATAACGCTTCTTCGTATGCTTTATATACGACAGATAATGAAACATCGAGCTTACAAAGTTTGTAGCATTTTCCTGATTTAGCTCTAAATTCAAAAGCGCACTTACCCCGGTAAACTCGGGTTGGAAGTTTATTATCAGCTTTGTTTTTACGTTTTCTACCCATAATAATACCCCTTTAAAATTCTAAGTTAACTTCATCATTAGCAGAAAAAGCTCCGGAAAATGAAGCTTGTTCAAGCCATTTTGACGTTGTTACAACCTTACCGTCACGGCCTTCAATATAATAAATATTGTGCTGCCGTAGACATTCAGCTTGTTTAGCCGGACTATTAAATCCGGTTAATTTTTGAAGAAAAGGAAAGTCGATAATATCAATTTTAAGTAGTGTATTATTTGAATTCATAATAACCTCCACCTAAAGTGAATACCGTAAAATTTGTTTTGTTTGAGTTATATCTCTTTAATAAAATAATGTTAATTCTGTACATGAAGTACACCTCATCAGTACCTTAAGAATTACGTGAGGAGGTACTGATAATTAGCTATGTTTTTTGCTCACTTATATAGCCTAACAGTTTTGCTAACTTGACTTATAGCCCCTTTTTCCGATACTATTTTTATTACTTGACAACATTTTTTAATGTGCTTCTATTCAATATTGTTTTTGAAAAACAATATGTTATTAACAGTGAAATAACTTACTGTTTAACTGTGTGTTTTTACTTTTTTACCTCCTATCTTATTTTTTATTGTCTAATTAATCTCCACTTGTAACGCCGGAAATTTATTTTTTACTTTTTATAAATATTTTAAAAATGTGACTTTTTTCACGTTTATAAATAGAAAAGCGAAGAAGGGGCCTGTTTAAAACAGTTTTAGTATGAAATGATAAATGGGTCGGATATGCTCAGCGAGGTATGTATTTGTCAGACAAATACGCTCGAATTTTTGTCTGGCGACAAAAGATTAACGCCTGTCGGCTAAAAAAACAAACAACAACTTAAAGATTTTATATATTCAAATTTTAAGGTGTTGTGATGTTAAGTTTTTTACAAAAAATATTTCTAAAAGAAAAAAACAATGAGAGTAAGAAAGAAAAGGTTTTAGTTTCTAGAAAGCCTAAAGCTAAAAATAAATTATCTGAACGGGGTGTCAATTCAGCCTCAAAAGATAAGAAAAAATCTGTAGCTAAAGTTATTAGTTCAACTACGAATTGTATTCCTGCTAAAAAAAAATGTGTACCGAAAGTTAAAAATAATTCAGTAGTAAAAACCAATACAAATATTACAAAGTTAAAGTGCAATGAAAATATTGAAACTGATGATACGTTATCAGTTGAAGTAACAATAACGCCCTCACCAAATGCTTTAGCAAACAAGTTAACCTTCAGGGTGAATCTTGACGAACTACAGAAACTTAAACAATACGTTAAAGATAATCACTCAACGACATCAGCAGTCTTAAGAAGTTTGGTTCAAAAAATCACATCATCAAAAAGATGCACACATGACATGAATCAACAAATTGTTACTACTAACAAGCAAGCTCAAATACTTCATGAATTAAAACGCCAAGGGAATAATTTAAATCAAAGTGTGAGAGCATTGAATACACTAAATAAAAATATAAATGATGAAGATAAAATTCAAGCAGATTATTTATTAAAAGAGTTGAGAATTACATTAACCGAGCTACAAAAAATGTTTGCTCTTTTTATTTAGTGAAATAATTTATGATAATAAAAATATTAGAACGAGCACATAAAAATGTGCAACCATCTCGAATAAATTATGTTTTTGGCTTATCGAATGATGTAAAGATTAATGATGCAAAAATCAATGATGCAAAGATCAATGATAGAAAGATTAATGATGTAGAGTTCATCGGAAGTAATTGTTTGTCGCCATCCCCTCTTTTTATGATTAACGGAAAGCAAGCCATAGATAAAGCAAAACTTGCTCAGTTAAAAAAGGAAATGTCTCTACCTAATAAACATAATCAAAGAGCAAAAAAAACATCTGATCATTTTGTGATTTCTCTAGCTAAAAATGAATCGCTTTCAAATGAAAACTGGCTAATTATCATTGAAGACTACCTTGAATACATGGGCTTCGAGGGTTGCACTTGGTTGGCAACAAAGCATAATGATACAAAGCAGGAACACGCACATATAGTACTCAACAATCTTAAATATGACGATGAAAAGTCTCGTTATGTGCAAGTGAAAAGTAATAACAATCGACAACGCTCAATAAACGCAAGAGTTAAAATTGAAAGAACACTTCAAAAACGAGGGTTGGAAATAAGTTCGACACCTACACATAAAACCTCATCATCAAATTTAAGCTTTAGCTCGAAAAGCAAGCATTGTCGTAAACAAGTCATAAAATTAAGGGCGAATATAAAAGAAGCGAAAAAGGGAGAAATTGCTTTGAGTCAAAAAGAAGTATCCGCTATACAAAACACAATCAATAAGCTCAATAATACAGTTAAATCTGATATTCATTATCAAAGTAGTGAAAAAGAGTTAATTCAAATTATAAAAAAAGCGCACGCATTTGCGCTCAATACTGATAAATCCGTTGAACGTTTTTTGCTGTACTTGCGTTCACATCAAATATCACCACACATTCAATTTAGAAAACTAAAGGGTAAAGAAAAAAGTGTTAAGCGCATAAATGGCGTTAGTTTTTTGTTCAAAGGGTGCGCTTTCAAAGGTAGTAACCTTGGTACAACATTGAATAATAAAAAATTTAATAAACCATTTAGCGCCGCCTCTTTATTTACGGAGAGTAAAAATGAAAAGTATCAAAAAAAATTAAGTTTTAGGCAAGATGAAATCGAACGATTAACTTCAATTAGTGATAGAAATTATGATGTAAAAAGGTCGGTAGAGCCACTCAATATGCAAGATAAAGAAAACTTTCTTTTTTCGTTACTTCCTGATGAAACGAAAATTTTAATAAAAACTAGCGATAAACTCAAAGCTACTGTGCATGCAATTAATTTAAAAAGTAAATGCTCTATAGCGAATGAAAAAGACATTGTCATAACAAAAGAAAATGTAACAGACCAAACAGTGCTAATCCCTGACTTAGATAGTCCTATAGAAAAAAAGATGCTTGAAGAAGAAAGTGAGGCGATATTAGCGGACGATAACTCACCGTTAGCGCACTTACAGCAAACAGACTTTATTGTGGCTGAGTTATCAAGCACCTTATACAATAAATTTAATAACTTAAGGCAAAAAACAATTAATCAGCGTAAGACAAAACACGGACAACCAAACTTTTTGTTGTTTACCCGTTGCCAGCGTCATTATTATGCTTTTAAACCAAACCTGACTAAAACATATCAATACTTGATAGAGAAAGAGGTAATATCCTATCAAAAAAAACTCACAGATAAAGAAGTAGAGGAGTTAGTTCAACTCATACTCGCGTTAGTTAAAGCGTTTCTTGACTTTATTAGACAACTCTTTGATATACCCGACGTTCGCTCGTTAGATACAGTCACTTTCGAAAATACAAATCATGTTCTTGACGTTAAGATGCAAAATATTCAGGAAGTATTAAACCTGTTTGATGAAAGTGAATATCAGACAATTGAAAAGCAACTCAATAGACTTAAACCTGAAACTATCTATGTTGACTCGATAAATAATAAACGAGCATTAGCTGCTTTGTTCATGTCAGCTTTACATAAAGTGCCAGTACATTATTGGCTATTGTTATATAACAATAATTCCGAAGAGCCTTTGTTGAAATCTATAGGACAACATGCTTACACTGTTTGTGAAAGTAATGCCTTAGCTACGAAAAACAGGACGGATAACAAATCGTTATCAAAAGATATGCTTTATTATTTGGCGCATGATTTTCATGTGATTTATGACCCCGTGTTCGACGGTAAAATTAGCAGTTTAAAGAAAGAAGATGTCATCAAAGCTGTCAATCTAGCTTTTGAAAATAGTGACTCTGGTATTGATTATAAATTTACCCAAAGGAATTTGAGTCAAAATTTTGAAGATAAATATCTTTCTCGATAAATAGATATATTGATTTTTTGGATGTACTAAACAACGATAGTCTAAAGACGGTGGTTTAAAAAAAACAGTGGACTGAAAGTCCAACACTTCGGCTAATGCCTATTACCCAACTTCAAAGTTGTCATTTGGCTTACGTTCAAAGTGATGTTCCAAATATTCCTTGATCATTTCTTTCGTTAATTCTCCTGCTGTTACACAGAAGTAACCTCTAGCCCAAAAGTGCTGCAAGTAGTACATTTAATAATAAAACGATCAAATCCTTCTGGCCGTATATAAAGTTTCTATGCAGCTTTTATTACACATGCAGATCAGATGAACTTTTTTAAAATCCATCTCTTGCGGCCTAGGTTTTTATAATAGTCACTTAAAAAAACACTTAAAATATTTTTTATTTATCTCGCTCAAGACAGTATTCGCTTCAGCCATGTAAAACCGTTAGTAAAATCAATTATTCTTTGTTGCATCCACCGACTATAAGTCGGTGGATGTAGGGTGGTAAAAATAAAAGTTAATTTAAATAAACTTTTACTTTGTTATTTATTATTTGCATTAATTACAAGCTTCTTTTAAAGCCTTACCAGCTTTAAATCCTGGAGCATTAGATGCCGCTATTTGTATTTCTGCACCAGTTTGTGGGTTACGTCCTTTACGCGCCGCACGAGCTGAAATTTTAAACGTCCCAAATCCTACTAATGCAACATCACCACCGTCAGCTAACTCTGATGTTATAGCACTAATCAAACTATCTAATGAGCGTCCTGCTGAAGCTTTTGTAATGTCAGCACCTTCAGCTATTTTGTCTACTAATTCACCTTTGTTCATTGTTATTTTTTCCTTATCATTTTTTATTGTTATTTTGATAGTAAGAAATATAATTCTTGAGAGCAATAGATGCAGTTGGGAAAAAAATTATTTCTATCTCTAATGGGGCACATACCGTCTTAGATTTTTTACACTAAATTTTGCTATTACCCATTTCTATTTACTTTTTACATGCTCAAGTAAAAATATGAATACACATAAAATCGTGGCCAATATCCACTCGTCCACTGTAAAATGACTTTATTGATGGACAGCTAGAGTTTTTTAATTCGGTAAACTATACGGCTGTTATACGTGTCATTGACGTTTGTGTGAATTATGTTATGCTATACGTATATTAAACGTATAGGTAGGAGTTTTTCATGGTAGCTTTAGCACTGAAAAAAGATGCACGGTTGGATTTAAAAACAACTATGCAAAATAAAGAATTACTTGTACAAGCAGCTTTGTTACGTGGTGTGGATATGACCACGTTTATCATGATGCCTGCTTTACGAGCCGCAAGAAAGGTTGTAGAGCTTAATGAAAAAATGCAACTTGATCAGCAAGAGCAACATGCATTATTTGCTGCTTTATCTAAACCGTCTAAACCTACTGATGACCTGAAGGAACTACTATCAGCAGGAACATTTAGTGAGCGATAATCAATTTGTAATAGTAAAATTTGAGCCAACAACTTCATATTTTCAACAAAAGAAATTTGATTGTGGCAATAAAATTATCAATAAGTTTGTACATTCTTCATTAAAAAAGCAGGTAAGCCAACATTTCTCCCAAGCATTTATATTGCTTGATTTAGAAGAGAATGAACGGTTTTCTGCTTTTTACACATTAACGTCATTTAAACTACAAGCTAATGAATTAGAAAGACTATCCAAAGGTAGTTTACCTAGAGATATTCCTTGTGTTCGTCTAGTCATGCTTGGAGTTAACCTTTCCCTTCAAGGTCACGGTATTGGACGTAAAATGATGTCTGATGCTCTGCATCGAGTACATAGAGCATCAAAAGAGATTGGAGTATATGGGTTATATTTAGATGCAGACCCTGCTGCTACTAACTTTTATTTAAGCCTAGGATTTACGCGTTTAGATAATGGTGGAAGTAATGATGTTGCTAAAATGTTTTTAAGTATTGAGGTTATAAATCAGCTGCTTGGGTAGTACTTTATAAGGATTAATTATTAAAAGTATAGCTGGATCATAAACCGTACTTATTTATATGCAGGCACGATAGTATGATCCAATCCACCTAGATTTCTTTTTCTAAAAATATCAAAAACCACATATTAGATGCAACATCTAACGCCTTCTATAGGCATTGACTGAAGCCAAAATCTAGGTAACGAAAGGTGTATGGCCATAAGCTGACACTCGGTGATGACAGGCCCTATAATATTTGATAGTTTTTTCTAAAATCTGAAGGCAGTTCATCGAAAAAAACGCGAAATTGTTGAGTGAAATAACTCGGGTTGGGAAAACCTGATTCATAACCAACCTGTGCAATAGGCATATTGGTCTCTACTAAAAGTTTTTGTGCATTTTCAAGACGAACTTCGTTAATAAACTGTTTAGGTGATTTTTTCAGATGGTTTTTAAACCTTCGTTCTAAAGCACTGACGGATAAATGGCTAACTTGTGCAAGTTCATCAATGGTAAAGTTTTCATGATAATGTTCTCGAATATAGTCAACAGGAACAGTTAAAACTTCAATGCCTGATAATGCTACTGCTTGTTTTTCAAGTTGCTGTGTAATGCCATATGAGCCAATAATTTCATCATACTCATTGATGATAGGGCGCTTCGATGTTGAATACCATGCTTTATCACCCGTTTGGCTAATGTTAATTTCCAAACGCTCGGTAACTTGTTGTCCTGCTAATACCTTGTTGTCATCACGAAAAAATTGCCTTGCAAGATGAATTGGAAAAAGGTCAAAGTCGGTTTTTCCTACAATTTCTTCAGCTTTTTTAAGCTTTCTGTTATCAATAAATGCTTGGTTAACATGTATGAATTTATGGTTTTTATCTTTTATCCAAAACATAGTGTTGGGGAATAAATCAAACATCGACATTAATTGTTTTATGCCCATGTTATTTAGGAATTGTGTGTTGTTAGTCTTGGACATGGATACTTCAAATATTGATAAAGAATAATAGTTGTTATTAATGAGCGCCGAATTAGTGATACGGACAACCGATTTGTTTATACAGTGTTTTGAGAGTTAACTCTATAGTAGTAAGTATATTATAATCACTATTAGTAAGGATTTGTGATGAATAAAATACGTATGGGTATGGTCGGCGGTGGCCAAGGTGCCTTTATTGGTGGGGTACATCGTATAGCCGCACAGCTCGATAACAATATTGAATTAGTCTGTGGCGCCTTTTCAAGTACCGCTGAAAAATCTATTGCTTCGGGCAAAATGCTCATGCTCAATGAAGAGCGTTGTTATGCCGATTTTGACACTATGTTTGCAGCGGAAGCAAAGTTACCTGCTGAGCTGCGCATGCAATTTGTTGCCATAGTAACTCCTAACCATATGCATTTTCCTGCGGCAAAAGCGGCGTTAGAACATGGCTTTCATGTTTTATCTGATAAACCCGCAACCTTAAGTTTAGATGAAGTAAAATCACTAAAAAAAATCATTGATAAAACAGGCTTGTTATACGGATTAACACATACCTATACCGGTTACCCTATGGTCAAAGAAGCGCAAACCCTCGTTGCTAATGGCGAAATAGGTAAAGTACGTAAAGTTATTGTTGAATATATCCAAGGTTGGTTATCTGAATCTCAAGATGCCGATAATAAACAGGCTGACTGGCGTACCGACCCTTCTCGTTCTGGTATTTCTGGTTGTATGGGGGATATTGGTAGCCATGCAGCTAACTTGGTTGAATACATAACTTCTAAAGAAATTACCCATGTTTGTGCCGAGTTAACCGCTTTTGTCGAAGGCCGACGTTTAGATGATGACGGTATTGTCTTACTGAAAATGCAAGATGGCATTAAAGGCACATTACAAGCCAGTCAAATTGCCGCTGGTGAAGAAAATAACCTGACTATTCGTGTGTATGGCGAAAAAGGCGGACTAGAATGGCAACAGCAAGAGCCAAATACTTTAACACTTAAGTACCTAGATAAACCAATGCAAGTATTACGTACTGGCGGTATGCATAGCGCTCGTACTGCGAGCTACACCAGAACGCCTATGGGACATCCTGAAGGTTATTTAGAAGCTTTTGCCAATATATACGTGAGTTTTTCCCAAGCCATCAGAGATGTTGAAAGCTCAGAGTACAACGCCAATAAAGATTATGACTTCCCTGATATAAATGACGGTATACGCGGTATGGCGCTGGTTGAATCATTTGTAAATAGCTCAAACCAAGACACTAAATGGTATGACCTAGACCAATTGTTAGCCGATTAATGGCTTTGATTTAAAACTAGCAAAGATAACAAAAAAAATAACAAAGAGAGTTACTATGAAAACATTAAAAGGCCCCGCGATATTTTTAGCGCAATTTGCTTCTGACGAAGCACCATTTAATACCCTGCCCAATATATGTAAGTGGGTAGCAAGTTTAGGTTATAAAGGTATTCAAATACCCTCATGGGATGGGCGTTTTTTTGATTTAGAACGTGCAGCAAACGATTTAGTCTACTGTAAAGAAGTACAAGCCATTTGTGCTGAACACGGATTAGCGATCACTGAGCTTTCTACGCACTTACAAGGCCAATTAGTTGCCTCGCACCCTGCATATGACACACTATTTGATGCCTTTGCACCTGATCAGTTTAATGATGACCCGAAAGCGCGTACGCAATGGGCTGTTGAACAAATGATGTTTGCTGCTAAAGCTAGCAAGAACCTTGGTTTAAAGTCTCACGCATCCTTCTCTGGTGCTTTACTTTGGCACACCGTTTATCCTTGGCCACAACGCCCAGCAGGCCTAGTTGAACAAGGTTTTGCAGAATTGGCTAAACGTTGGTTACCTATTTTAGACGCATTTGATGACGCCGATTGTGATATTTGTTATGAGCTGCATCCAGGTGAAGATTTACATGACGGTGTGACCTTTGAGCGTTTCTTAAAAGCGGTAAACAACCATCCTCGAGCAAATATTTTATACGATCCAAGTCACTTCGTTTTACAACAACTCGATTACCTTGAGTTCATTGATATCTACCACGAACGCATTAAAGGTATTCATGTTAAAGATGCTGAGTTTATTCCTAATGGTCGCAGCGGTGTGTATGGCGGATATCAAAGCTGGATAGATCGTCCTGGTCGTTTTCGTTCACTAGGCGATGGCCAAGTTGATTTTAAAGGTATTTTTACTCGCTTGGCTAAGTACGACTTTGATGGCTGGGCAGTATTAGAGTGGGAATGTTGTATAAAACATCCAGTGGCAGGAGCAACCGAAGGCGCGCCATTTATTGCTGAACATATTATTGAAGTGACAGATAAAGCCTTCGATGATTTTGCTGCGGCCGGGGTTGATGAAGAGTTTAATAAAAAAATTCTAGGTTTGAAATAACTCACAATACCAAATATACATAAATTTAATCACGATAAAGAGGAAACTATGGGAACATCAACTATATCTACATCGCGCTTGTTTAGCGCTTCATGTATTGCGTTAATTGTTACGGCAATGACTTTTGCCATTCGCGCAGGAATTATGTCAGAGCTTAGCGTTGAATTTAACTTAACAGATACCCAATTGGGTTGGATAAATGCATTAGCTTTATTTGGTTTTCCTGTTGCTACTATTTTGGGTGGTTTTTTATATAACTTAATGGGCGCTAAAAAAATGTTATACATTGCATTTTTTGGTCACCTATTAGGTTTAATACTAACGATTACCGCTAATGGTTATGTCACCTTACTTATTTCAAGTTTCTTAGTTGGTTTTGCAAACGGTTGTGTTGAAGCGGCTTGTAACCCATTAATTGCAGATATTTACCATAAAAATAAAACCACTATGCTGAATAAGTTCCATGTATGGTTTCCTGGCGGTATTGTTATCGGCGCATTATTATCGAAGTTTATGACAGATTTTAATATGAGCTGGCAAATGCAAATTGGCGTAATGTTAGTGCCGACGGCTATTTATGGTTTTATGATTTTTGGTCAAAAATTCCCAGAAACAGCGAATACCGAAACATCTACCACTGCTAACTTTAAAGCATTATTAAACCCAATATTCATTTTCATGTTGTTCTGTATGACATTAACAGCAACCACTGAGTTAGGTACTTCAGGCTGGGTTGACCGTATATTAGGTAATGCCGGTGCAGATCCTATGCTTATCTTAGCAATGATCACGGGATTAATGGCCGTTGGTCGTTACTTCGCCGGGCCTGTAATACATGCACTTAACCCGGTAGGTGTATTGTTAGCATCAGCCATTGTTTCTTCTTTTGCACTTTATTTAATGAGCAGTGCAACAGGTTACATGGTCTATGTTTCCGCTATTTTATTTGCTGTTGGTGTAATGTATTTTTGGCCAACGATGATCGGTTATGTCAGTGAATACCATGAAAAAACGGGTGCTTTAGGTATGTCTATTATTGGCGGCTTTGGCATGTTAGGTGTGGGTTGGTGGAGTCCAATTATTGGTGGTTGGATTGATAAAGGTCGCGAAACTGCACTTTCATCAGGTTTAACTGGCGAAGCGGCTGAATTAGCCGCAGGTCAGTCAGCGTTAGCTAATATTGCAATATTTCCAATCATACTTGTAGGGTGCTTTTTTGTTTTATATTTAATCACCAAGAAACAAGCAATGTCAGTTCCAGTTTCAGCTGAAGCATCAAGCTAGTGACCTAATCGACCATAGAGTTACTGTATAAAGGCTTCTAATACCATATATGGTATTAGAAGCTTTTTTTGCTTTTAAACACTTTAGAATATCATCTCTAACGGGTCAACAAATTAGTTCGATTGGTATCATATCTTGAAGTTAAATAGCTGTAGAGGTAAAGCTCCAACAATAACCAAGCTATTCTATTTGGAAAAACAAGATGTTAAACTTTATGATATCGCTAACAGTGTTTGTTAAAGCGCAAACAATTACATATTGATAATGGTTAAAGGAATGATAGGTAGAATGACAACTTCTAAACGTATAAGAATTCAAGATATCGCAGAAAGAGTTGGTGTGTCTACTATGACTGTTTCTCGTGTACTTAATCAAGATAGTAAAGTGAGTGATGCTAAGCGAGCATTAGTGATGAAGGCGGTTAAAGAACTTAATTATCGACCTAATGTCGCGGCACGTAGGTTGGCAAGTAATAAGTCTTTCTTTATAGGTTTATTATATTTTGATGATTTAGATACTTCTTATCTCAGTAAATTCCTCTTACGTGGTTTAAAAATCTGTCGTTCAACGGGCCATCATTTAGTTGTTGAAGAAATTGATGATGATATAAATAAAGCACTCGCTTCCGTTAAAGAACTTATTGAAGTTACTCAGGTTGATGGTTTAATTTTATTGCCACCCATTTGTAACAATGAAAAATTGCTTACCACACTGCAACAAGCGAATGTTTCTTTTGTTCGTATTGCTCCAGATACTCAACTGAACTTATCTCCGTATATTTGCATGGATGATTATCAGGCAAGCTTTGAAATGACAGAAATGTTGATAAAGCAAGGTCATAGTAAAATTGGCCATATTATTGGTAATCCCAATCAAGGCGTGAGTCGCTTACGTTATCAAGGCTTTTTAGATGCGCTACGTTCAAATAAAATTAATGTACCACCCGAGTATATCGAGCAAGGTTTGTTTACGGTTGATTCTGGTGTGGAAGCAGCTAAAAAGATGTTGTCTTTAGATGATAGGCCGACAGCGATATTTGCTGCTAACGATGCTATGGCGGCGGGAGTTTTATCTGCTGCAAATATGGCTAGAATTTCTGTACCTGATGAATTATCCATTGCGGGTTTTGATGATGGTCACCTTGCTGTTTCTGTTTCGCCAAACTTAACAACCGTCAGACAACCCATTCAGCAAATGGCTGAACTTGCCATTGATATTATTGCTTCGGGTAAGTTTTCAGATCTAGCTAAAGCAAATGCTCGAGAGTTTCGTAATGTGCTAGATTTTGAAATTGTTGAACGAGAGTCTACAAATACTCTTAAATAATCTGATGTAATGGTTAAATAGTTATATTTCTAAGCAATAGACAATTTTAGTATTTAAAGATTTCTTTTTGGTGGTGAAATTAAATGGAAAAATCTGCTGGTTAGGGCTGTAGGGCAGAATTGAGGCTCTAAACAAATACCTTGATTAGTTAAAAAGGTGTCTGTAGATATTACCCTGTATATACTTGTAATGCAGGGTAATTTTAACCATTATATCAACTATCAACTATCAACTATCAACTTTGTTTTAATATACTTTCTTGAAAAAAAGTCATTAAGCCTTTAGTTGAACTGTCGTGATTATCACTGATTTTGTTTTCAGATAATTCAACTTCAATATTATTAGCCAAGCCTTTACCCAGCTCTACTCCCCATTGGTCGAATGAACAAATTTGCAAAAGAATACCCTGAGTAAAAATTTTGTGTTCATACAAAGCAATTAAACTACCTATAGATCGCGGCGAAATGCGTTTCATCAAAATAGTATTGGTTGGGCGATTGCCTTTATGTACTTTATGTGGGGCAACTTTATCAATATATTCTGGCGTACGACCTTTGGCTTTTAAGCCTGCTCGTACTTGTTGTTCATCCACACCTTGCATTAATGCTTGAGTTTGCGCGAAAAAGTTAGCCATCAAAGTTTGGTGATGACCTTGCACTGGGGTAACACTTTCTACCGAGCCAATAAAGTCAGCAGGCACAATGTTATTGCTTTGATGCAGGTATTGATAAAAAGCATGCTGACCATTAATACCCAACTCACCCCAAATTGACGGTACGGTTGAATAATCTATGGACTCTCCTTGCCAGTTAACCGATTTACCATTACTTTCCATTTCTGCTTGTTGTAAATAGGCTGACAACATATGTAGTGGCTGATCATAAGGTAAAATTGCTTGTGATTGTGCCCCTAAGAAAGTGCAGTTCCACAGGCTTAACAAGGCTAAAATGACCGGAGCATTTTGTTCTAACGGTGTTTCACAAAAGTGCTGATCAATTTCATCTGCACCTTCGAGTAACTCTATAAAGCGCTCAAAACCTAAATCGATAGCAATAGGTAAACCAATCGCCGACCAAAGTGAAAAACGGCCGCCGACCCAATCCCACAGTTCAAAAATGTTCTCTGGCGCAATACCAAATTCTGTGGCATTTTTCTTATTTGAAGAGACCGCAATAAAGTGTTTAGCAATGGCTGATTGATCAAATGAAGACGACACCAACCACTTCATGGCGGTTTTAGCATTGGTCATGGTTTCTGTGGTGGTAAAAGTCTTGCTCGAAATAATAAACAGTACTTTCTCTGGATTGAGCGGTCTTAATACATTGGCAATTTGAGTACCATCAACATTTGAAACGTAATGCACATTAACGCTATTATCGCTGTATTGTTTAAGTGCCTCAGTGACCATTTGTGGCCCTAGGTTAGAGCCGCCAACACCAATGTTCACTACATCAGTAATGCGCTTGCCTGAATAGCCTTTCCAATGTCCTTGCCGCACTTTCTCAGAAAAATCTTTCATATGATTTAACGAGCGCTGCACGTCTTCTTTGACATTTTTACCATCAAGCATAACCGGCTTACTTGAACGACTTCGTAAAGCTGTATGTAAAACGGCCCGGTCTTCGGTACTATTGATACGCTGTCCAGAAAACATTTTCTCGCGCCACTGTTCAACATCACATTCTTTCGCCAAGTCGAATAACATTGACATGGTGTCATTACTTATCAGGTTTTTAGAATAATCTAATAAAAAAGGCGCTAACTTAATGGAAAATTGTTCAAAGCGTTGACTATTTTGTGTAAAGAGTTCACTCATATGCTGCTCTTTCATATCTTGCGCATGAGTGACTAATTTTTTCCAGCTGGGTAGGGAGGTTCTTGGTTGCATGGTAATCTCTTCCAAATACTGTTTCAGAATTAAAAGCATGTTGACCTTTCTCTTCATTGCTGTTGAAAAAGGTCACACGATCTCAATCGTTAATTTAAGGTCTTATTAAGGTATTGTTAAGGTGCAGTTTATTTGCTAAATAAAGCTAACGCAGCATCAACAACTTTATCGACAGTAAAACCAAAGTGCTCTAGTAATACCGGACCTGGAGCAGATTCACCGAAGGTGCTCATGCCAATGATTTTACCGTTTCTGCCAACATATTTATGCCAGAAATCGACATGGGCTGTTTCAATGGCAATCACGTTTTCAACATCCAGTGGTAATACCGAATTTTGATAATCACTCGATTGTGCATCAAACAGATTAGTACAAGGCATAGAAACTACACGCACCTTATGACCCAATTCACGTAATTTAGTGGCAGAATCAGCCGCTAAACCTACTTCAGAGCCAGTGGCGATTAAGATAACGTCAAGGGAACCTTGGCTATTACTGCTATTGTCGCTAAGGATATAACCACCTTTTTCAATGGCAGCTACTTGCTCGTTAGTTCTTGCTTGATGTGGTAAACCTTGGCGACTAAAAATGAGTGCAGAAGGACCCTCTTTTCTAATGATGGCAGACTTCCATGCAGCAGCCGACTCAACTGAATCACATGGGCGCCAGGTATTTAAATTTGGCGTTAAACGTAGGTTAGCAATTTGCTCAATGGGTTGATGTGTTGGGCCATCTTCACCTTGACCAATAGAGTCATGGGTATAAACAAAAATATTTTGAATACCCATCAATGCTGACATACGTACCGCATTACGGGCATATTCCATAAACATTAAAAAGGTTGCGCCGTAGTTAATGAAACCGTCATGCAATGAGATACCATTCATGATACCGCTCATCCCAAATTCACGCACACCGTAGAATAAATAGTTCCCACTGGCATCTTCCGCGCTAATACCTTTTGAACCAGACCATAAAGTAAGGTTAGAGCCGGCTAAGTCAGCAGAGCCGCCAAGCAATTCAGGTAACATGGAACCAAACACTTCGATAGCGTTCTGGGACGCTTTTCGACTGGCAATGTGTTGACCTTGCTGCTGACAAAGCTTGATATATTGATTTGCTTTTGCTTCAAAGTCAGTAGGCAACGCTTTATCAATAACACGACGTTGGTATTCAGCAGCAAGCTCAGGGTGGGCTGCTTTATAAGCGTCAAACTTAGCATGCCAGCTTTGTTCAGCATCAAAGCCTTTAGCTTTAGCATCCCAGCCCTTATAAACCTCTAGTGGGATTTCAAATGGTGCATGTGGCCAGTTCAAAAATTCACGGGCTGCAGCAATTTCGTCATCGCCAAGTGGTGCGCCATGGCAACTGTGGCTACCTGATTTATTTGGTGAGCCAAAACCAATAATTGTTTTACAACAAATCATGGTGGGTTTGTCGGTAATCGCTTTCGCTTGAGCAATTGCATCGCTAATGGCTTGTGAGTCATGACCATCTATGTTACTAATGACATGCCAGCCGTAAGCTTCAAAACGGGCAGGCGTATTATCAGTAAACCAACCTTCAACATTTCCGTCAATTGAAATACCGTTGTCATCCCAAAAAGCAATTAACTTACCTAATCCTAAAGTGCCTGCCAAAGAACAAACTTCATGTGAAAGTCCTTCCATTAAACAACCATCACCTAAGAAACAATAGGTAAAATGATCAACAATATGATGACCTTTACGGTTAAATTGAGCCGCTAAGGTTTTCTCAGCAATCGCCATACCGACAGCGTTTGATACGCCTGCACCTAATGGTCCTGTAGTTGTTTCAATACCTGGCGTATAGCCATATTCTGGATGGCCTGGGGTCTTAGAGTGTAATTGCCTAAACTGCTTAAGTTCATCAATGGGTAAATCGTAGCCTGATAAATGGAGGAGAGAATAAATAAGCATTGAGCCATGGCCGTTCGATAATACAAAACGGTCGCGGTCAGCCCAATTAGGGTTGCTTGGGTTATGTTTAAGAAAGTCGTTCCATAATACCTCAGCAATATCTGCCATGCCCATAGGTGCACCAGGGTGACCTGATTGTGCTTTTTGTACTGCATCCATGCTTAATGCTCGAATCGCATTTGCGAGGTCTTTTCTAGAAGACATACCAATACCTTATATGATGCCAATTTTGTTAATAGATTTTATATTTATGGCAAAGTAATTAAATAAAAAGAATGAAATACATCGTGAGAATTAGCTTGTGTAAATGATATAAATGAAGTTGATTTTATTACACTAGCTCTGAAATTTGATGTGTTTCATGTAAACGCTGTTGCTTAAAAGCCGATAATGAAAATACCATGCATTTGGTAAACTCTATTTTCGGCTATTTAATTCCAAGCTGATTACGCTATTGCTGACTGATTAACTAAGTCAGAAACCAAGAGATCTAAGATAGCTTGATCTTTGGCGAAATTACGAATGCCTTCAGCAAGCTTTTCACTCGCCATAGCATCTTCGTTATGTTGCCAAGCAAAGGTAGATTCAGTTAATGGCATAATCTCATCTTGGCTTTTGCTTACTACGTTATCCGCAGATAACTTAGTGATAAGAGGAGCTTCTGTCGCTTGTAGTTCATTTAATAACTTAGGTGCGATAGTCAATAAATCACAACCCGCTAATTCAATGATTTCGCCGATATTGCGGAAGCTTGCGCCCATCACAACCGTGTTATAACCATATTGTTTGTAATAATTATAAATAGCGGTAACAGATTGAACACCGGGATCATCGCTGCCAACAAAGTCTTTGCCTTCTGTTTTTTTGTACCAATCAAGGATACGACCAACAAACGGTGAAATTAAAGTCACGTTTGCTTCAGCACAGGCAATGGCTTGCGCTTTAGAAAATAGTAGCGTTAAGTTACAAGCAATGCCTTCTTTTTCAAGCTGCTCAGCCGCTTTAATGCCTTGCCACGTCGAGGCTAACTTGATTAATACACGCTTTTTGTCAATACCTGCCGCTTGGTAAAGGCTAATAAGTTTACGGCCTTTTTCAATACTGGCTTGAATATCAAACGATAAACGGGCATCTACTTCAGAAGAAATTCGACCCGGTACGTGTTTCAGTATTTCACAACCAAAATTAACGATTAATTGGTCACAAATATCATCAACATTGTTGCCTGATTTTTCAATAGCATTTTCAATTAAATGTTGATATTGCGGCAGTTTTGCGGCTTGTAAAATTAACGATGGGTTCGTCGTTGCATCAGTTGGGTTCAAACTCTTGATAGAGTCAACGTCACCGCTGTCGGCTACAACAACAGTCACTTTTTTTAATTGTTCTAATAAATTCATAATAATGCCTTTATTAGAGCCAGAGATATATTAAGTCTCTGGCTCTTTACGCTTAAATTAAACGTAACGGTTAACGATGTTTTCAAGTAGCTCTTGGCGACCAGACTCTTGCTTAGGATTAATATCATTGTCTAATACTAATTTAGACAAGCTATCTAAGCTGTGATCACCCGACATAATGCTTTGGCCTAATTGACCTTTCCAACCAGCGTAACGCTCGTCAACGAAGTTAGATAATGGTGCATCTTCAATTAATTTAGCCGCGTTTAATAACGCTTTAGCCATAGTGTCCATACCGCCAATGTGAGCGATGAATAAATCATCACGCTCACATGATTGACGACGTAACTTAGTATCGAAGTTGAAACCACCTGTGTCTAAGCCACCATTTTTTAAGATTTCATACATTACTAAAGTACATTCAGCTACATCGTTAGGGAATTGGTCAGTATCCCAACCGTTTTGCATGTCGCCACGGTTAGCATCAATACTACCCAAAATTCCTTCAGCACAAGCAACAGCCACTTCGTGATGGAAGCTATGACCCGCAAGTGTTGCATGGTTAGCTTCAATGTTTACATGTACTTCACCAGCGATACCGTGTTTGTGTAAGAAACCCGCAACAGTCGCTGTATCGTAATCGTATTGGTGTTTAGTAGGCTCTTGCGGCTTGGGCTCAATTAATAACTTACCTTTAAAACCAATTTTGTGTTTATGTTCAATAACCATTTTAAGGAAGCGTGCGTATTGCTCGCCTTCTTGTGCAAGGTCAGTGTTTAATAAGGTATCGTAACCTTCACGACCACCCCAAAGTACGTAGTTTTCACCACCTAAACGATGAGTTACATCCATTGCGTGCTTAACTTGTGCAGCAGCATAAGCATATAAATCAGGGTTAGGGTTGGTTGAACCACCCGCACAAAAACGGGCATTTGAAAATAAGTTAGCAGTACCCCATAAAAGCTTAATACCAGTACGCTGCATTTCTTTTTCAAAAATACCAACAATGTGATCTACATTGTCGTGGAATTCTTGTAATGAATCACCTTCAGGTGCGATATCTGCGTCATGGAAGCAAAAATAAGGTGTACCTAATTTTTCGAAGAACTCAAAAGCTACTTTCGCTTTTTGCTCAGCAAGTTCTAGTTGGTTCGCTCCTGATTTGATCCAAGGACGATCGAACGTACCAGCACCAAAGATGTCTGAACCCGCCCAACAAAAGTTGTGCCAGTAACAAGCAGCAAAACGTAAATGCTCCTTCATTGTTTTACCCAGTACTACTTGGTTTTCGTCATAGTAACGAAAGGCTAATGGGTTAGTGCTGTCAGGACCTTTAAATTGGATTTTTTTTACATTTTCAAAAAACTGGCTCATGTTATTCTCCTAGTTAATACTGTTTATTTAAGTTGAATGTTGCTTGCAAAGGTTAAAAATGTTCTTTTAAACTTTGATAAAGTTGTTGATATTTTAAGTGTTGCGCAGGGTAGTAGTTTGTCATTTGTTGCTGGGGTTCGATCACATGGTCTACTTCACTGGCGATACAAACATCACTGACATTAAGCTTGTTAACGCCAATTTTAGCTAAACGTGCCGCGCCCAGGGCAGGGCCAACTTCACCACCTTTTCGGTAGGTCAATGGTTTGTTGAGTACACTGGCAAGGATTTTGCCCCAAAGCTTGCTACGAGAACCGCCACCAATAACGGAAACTTGATCTATTTTTGTACCGGCTGCAACAAGCGCTTGTTGGCCATCGGCAAAGGCAAATGCAATACCTTCTAGTACGGCACGACATAGCTCTGCAGCGCCGGTGTTATGGCCTAAACCAAAAAATACACCTTGGGCATGTGGGTTGTTATGCGGTGTTCTTTCACCCGATAAATAAGGTAAAAACATCACTGATGAAGGGGTTGAGAAATCGAGTTTTTCAACGTCATCTAATAAGGTTTTTTCATCGGCAAAGTCGGTTAACTTTGTTACCCAAGATAAACAACTTGCGGCACTTAAAACAACTGCCATTTGATGCCAGGTATTTGGTACACAATGACAGAAAGTATGAACAGCACTGTCTGGATTTGGCTTGTATGCTTCATTGGCGACGAAATAGACACCTGAAGTACCTAGTGATAAAAAGGCCTCGTTAGGATTGATAACACCAATACCTGCGGCACCCGCAGCATTGTCGCCAGCACCTGCAGCAACAGGCACTTGCTTCATGCCCCAGTTAGCAGCGATATCAGCGGTTAAAATTCCCGTTACTTCAGTACCTTCGTATAACTTAGGCATATGTGATTCATTTAAGCCCGTTACGGCCAACATTTCACTAGACCATTGGCGGTTTTCTACGTCTAACCAAAGTGTGCCGGCGCTGTCTGACATATCAGAAGCAAAATCACCGGTCATGAGAAACCTAAGATAGTCTTTTGGCAATAATACTTTGTTAACTCTAGCGAATAACTCCGGCTCGTTTTGCGCTATCCACAGCAGTTTTGGCGCAGTAAAACCTGGCATAGCAATATTGCCGGTTATGTTACGAGAGTTGGGTTGACGTTTTTCAATTTCGATGCATTGCTGCTGGCTTCGGCCATCGTTCCACAAAATGGCAGGACGAATAATGTCATTGTTATCATCTAATAACGTAGCACCATGCATTTGACCAGATAAACCAATTGCTTTAATCGCAAGTAATTCTTGAGGATACTTACTTTTAAGCTCGGCTATCGCATCATTCGTTGCTTGCCACCAGTGCTGAGGATTTTGTTCAGACCACAGCGGTTGAGGAATAGAAACCTCTAATGCAGCAGATGCCTGAGCTATTAATGTATCGTTATCATTAAGAATGATTACTTTTACACCGGATGTTCCTAAATCAATACCTAAATACATATCATGTCTTTTTAATGTAATGTTAGCGCTAACATTACCATTGGTTTTATGGTTGTTCAATGGTTTTTATCTAAATTTTACTTAATGCTATTGAGTGATTGTATTTTTATTATTTGGTTGCAGAATAATATTTATTGACCTGAGTGGTTATTTTCTTTTTAGAAATAAAGTATTTAACTAATGTTTCCTGGCTTCTTTCCCATATTTAGCTCTGTCTTGACAGATTGCAATTACTGCGGGTTATCTATAAAGCTTATCTGATTGTGTACCTATTTGTATAACTCTACAGAGGTGTTAAAAAACGATTAGAATGAGTCAAATGCAATTTAATTGTTAGCGCTACCGGTGAGGCGGTTTTTATCTTGGGAATTTATAGACATTGCTTACGTTAGCGTTTGTTTCTACTAACGGCAGCTTCTCACTAGAACTTGACCTTTTTGACAAGATTGGAAGCGCAACTATTGCCATGAAAACGATGGCTTTAGATACTGAAAATAGTTCTAGAAAAGGCTGCTCATGCCAAAAACTGTTGCTTGGTATTCTTCATCATTACAGATATTAGCCCAACGATTAACTTGAAATACTTTAGGAGTACTAGCAGCTTTGGTTAGGTAATTTCTTTACGCTTCATTATTTGAATCGTTATCTGTCATATTTCATCTTTAATATACTTTAAGGGTGTGATATAAACGTTTTCATAATTTATTACTATAAGACTCAGTATTAACAAAAAACTAAGTTTTTATTTTTCCATGTAAGCAAAGTAAAAGTGTCTCTTTATATAATAGGCTCTGAAATGATAAACCCCCCTTAAGTTTATTTTGCTGTTGTTTCGTTATATTTTAGTTGTTAAGGGGTAGTGCTTTTGAAGTCTATCTGTTGTCTAGTTACTAAAGTTCGTGCAGTTATATTTTTTATATTTATAACGTCGCTCAGTGCCAATGTGCAGTCGCAGGAACTCGATAAGAGCCATCATTTCACGATTAAGAGCAAGCTGGCTGTCAAGTCGCTCATTGAATTGTCTGTTCAATCTGGTTATTTATTCCTGATCCCTTACGACGTGCTCGAAGGGGTATCTACAACTAAAATATCTGGCCAATATACTGTATCGCAAGCACTTGAATTGATGTTTAAGGATAGTACCATCACCGTCGATATCGACGAACATGGTGATATAGTTGCTGTTAAAAGAGCTTCAGCCCCTCTTGAAACCCCTGACATTGAAATTGTTAAAATAACTGGTATTCGATCCAGTTGGGATACCAGCCAAATCAATAAATACAGTGCTAATACCATTACCGAAAGTGTTGTTGCACAAGACACCGGAAAATTTCCAGATGATAACCTCGCCAGTACGCTTAAAAGAGTCTCGGGTATCACAGCAGGTACAAGTCATGGGGCAGCTAAAAATATTGCGGTACGAGGTTTTGGCTCGCAATTTAATCTAGTCTTGATGAATGGTCGCAAATTGGCCAGCAGCACGATCACTAGAGGTTTCGATTTTCAGTCGATACCCAGTGAACTGGTGTCTGAAGCCACCATATATAAAACCTCACTGGCAAACTTACCAGAGGGCGGCATTAGTTCCACTATAAATCTTGAAACACAAAAACCGTTAAAAGCACTCAACTCTGCAAACATAGTAAAATTAAATTTAAACTATGAAGATTCTACCAAAAAACCAGGACTTGGCGTTTTTATTAGTATCAACGAAAGCTTTCTTCAAGATAAGGTCGGTATGTCACTTGCCATCTCACACCAAGAGCGAGATTTTTATACTGACTCTGCTACGGCTGGCAGTTGGCATCCAATAACCGTATCAGAAGAGCAAACGAGTGATTTTTTTAAAGATGCTAAAGGCAATGGTGCAGGAAATTATTGGCGGCCATCAAAAAATAACAATAGCAGGTCTTGGCAGCAGCGCTCAAGCACAGGTATTGTTAGTGCTTTACAGTACGCTGACGACAATATAAAAGTTACCTTTGATACTTTACATTCTAACTTTTCTACCGACTCAAAATCAATTTCAGCCGCTTATTTTCTTGATCCTACTACTATCCATAATGCTGAAGTTGGCGAAAATAACGTTATTGAAAGCCTTGATTATGTTAGATTTCCGGAAATGGTTAATCACACCACGCAGCGTCATCTTAATATGCAAATGTATGGCTTAAATATTGAGTGGGAATTAAATAATAACTTGTTTAGCCATTGGGATGTTTCTTATTCTAGTTCTAAAAATAAACCTAGCGATAAAACTAGTACAGTCGTGATTCGGGGGCCTGAATCAACCATGCGTATAGATCATGCCGATAATACCGTGTTACCAGTAGCTAGCATATTGTCTAGTCAAACAGATGACGGTGCTACATTTCAGTATTCATCGTTGGATGAATATAAAAGTTGGTTTGTTGGACGTAGTGGCGATCAACTTATCGAAGATATCACAGCGTTTACTTTTGAATTAAATTGGTATCCAGACTTGCCGCTGTTGACCCGAGTTCAAGTGGGTAGTGCGTACAGCCTAAATAATTTTGATAATATCCATCGAGTCAATGAAGATATATTTTTTTATGGCGGTGGCAACTATGTTGATATACCAAGCAATTTTTTATCATTATTGGATGTCTCTGACTTATTCCCAAACACAAACCACTCAGCTTTTAATACTTGGGCAGATTTTGATGCTGAAGAAGTGATCCAATATTTAGAGTCGGATGAAGCCTTGTTGGCAAGAGATAAAACAATAGGTGCGGAACCAGGCACTTCAAAATCTCAATTTCCAAATTCTGCAATGAATAGTGTTATATCGCCAGATAAAACATTCCACGTTAAAGAGCACAATTTTGCTGGATATTTAAGTGTGTTGTTTGAAACAGAAATCGCTAATATGCCTTTTATCACCAACCTCGGTGTCAGACTATCAAAAACTAATATAGAGCTAAATGGTCATCAAGCTAACTTAAGCGATCTCATTTTACATCCTGATGTCAACAATAGGTTGATTGCTTTTTATGATGAACCCACCGCAGTTAATAGTAAAAAAGATTACTTTTATGTTTTACCAAACCTTAACCTTAGACTAAATATCACAGACGCATTGGTCACCCGCTTTGCTGTTTCTAAAACCTTGACCAGACCTAACTTCTCAAGTCTTGGTCCGGCTTATAGTTATACAGGAACAATATATCATTCTGCGATGAATGTTAGAAAAGCTAACACTGAGTTAGAGCCTTATATTTCAACTAACTATGATTTCGCCTTGGAATGGTATGACGAAAAGGCTGGTTATTTATCTATTGGCCTTTTTCGTAAAAACCTTGACGGTTTTATTGTTACGTCTACCGAGCGTGAAGGCATAACTATAGAAAACTCAAGTAATCTTACCACCGAGAATATCCAAGGTAATACAGCCTACTTCAACGTTAATCAAGATAATAATCTTACCAAAACAAATGTTCAGGGTATCGAACTTTCATTTCAGCACAGCTTTAGATATTTACCGAGTATATTGGCAAATTTTGGCGTAAGAATGAATGGCACCTGGGTAGATATAGAAGATGAATTTCAACAGGACAACTTTAGCAATGCCATAACCTTACCCGGGCTAAGTGATTCAAAAAATATAATTTTATACTATGAAGACTCTGTTTTTGAAGCGAGATTGGCTTATAGTAGTAGAGATGAATACTTCTCTCAGTATTCAACAAGCGAAAGCTTAGAGCCTGAATTTGTTGAAAAATACAAGCAATTGGATTTTCGTATGAGTTATTACCTAAATAAGAACACACAAGTGTTCATTGATGGTATTAACCTTACAGGTGAAGTGGTTAAAGTTAGAGGCCGCTATGAAAATCAGTTTCTACATTACCAGGATGCTGGTCGCAGATTTAGCCTTGGCATCAGGACTAAATTTTAGTTGCTATGAACGAGGTTATCCCCAAAAAATTAATCGCCACAACAAGATGAAAACTGTCAGCTGCCATAAACCATTATATGGCCTAGCTACTTTAAGGCTGCCAAAACAAGGCGTTGAATGTAACTTAAAGTAGCAGGACACTATTTTTTTACTAATACGCTTTCTTTCTATTTTGACCTTTAAAGTCGAAGTTCCAGCTGTTCATATATGACTCCGTACGTGACTCGTCCATTAATTTAAGTGCTTTTTTAACTAACTCAGGATTTTTGCTGGCTAGGTTAGTGGTTTCACTTGGATCATTCGTTAAGTCAAATAACTCAATTTCAGCGCCATCTTCTGACGTACCATTATAATAACGGATCACTTTCCAGTCTGAGCCATTAACATTGTTCATGCGTACTGCTTGTGTGTGACCACCGGTGCTGCGATGAAATTCCCAATATAAGCTGCTATGTTTTTGTTGTTGGCCATTACCAGTTAATGCCGGTAAAAAAGAAATGCCGTCAGTTGTTTTTGGTGCTTCAACGTTGGCAATATCTGCTAACGTTGGCATTACATCCCAAAATGCTGAAACATGGTCGTTTTTAGTGCCTGCTTTTATCTTACCCGGCCAGCGAGCAACCATAGGCATGAGGATACCACCGTCATAGAAATCACGTTTTATGCCACGTAAATGTGCGGTAGCGTTAAAGAATTCAAGATCAGCACCACCTTCAGGGCTAGGACCGTTGTCACTGGTGAAAATAATCAGGGTATTGTCATCAATGCCTAAATCTTTTAATTGCTGAATTAAACGTCCTACGCCTTCATCAATGTGAGAAATCATCGCAGCACGTGTAGCACGTGGTTTAAATGACGGCACATAATTGAAAAAAGTCTCACCGGTATACGGCTCTTCTTCAAAGTTATATTTGGCAATTTCTTCATCAGGTGCTTGTAAAGCTGCATGTGGCGCAGCATAGGCTAAATATAAGAAAAACGGATTGTTTTTATTTTTCGCTACATAATCAAGCGCTTCTTCAGTTAAACGTTCTTGGGCAAAATCGGTGCGTTTAAATTGCTCATAAACTGACTCGTCATATTTATCTGCACCTTCTGGAAATCCAGGATGCGGGTGTAGCCATTCATTATCAAGCGGGAACTTTTCTTCATTTTGCCAAAGGTGGGTAGGGTAGTGGTTATGTGCTTGTTTTTGATCTAAATAACCAAAAAAATAATCAAAACCTTGCTTGGTTGGTACACCAATAGAGCCTGGACCACCTAAGCCCCATTTACCGATTAATGCCGTGGCGTAACCGGCGTCTTTCATCACATCAGCAATTGAGATTGTTCTACCGTCTAATGGTTCCTGACCTCCTTCTTCGCTGTCTAAGTAGCCGCCCATTTCATAGTTACCACGGATTTGACCATGGCCAGAATGTTGTCCTGTCATTAGTGCCGCACGAGAAGGTGCGCATACAGTATTACCCGCGTAGTGTTGAGTAAACACCATACCTTCGTCAGCCATGATCTGTAAGTTAGGGGTACGGGTTTTTTGTTGACCGAAAGGTTCTATATCGCCATAACCCATATCATCAACCAGAATATAAATAACATTGGGTTTGTCGGTGTTTACCGAGCTGGCCTTTGTTACCGGCGTAGTTGTACTTGAAGTAGGATTACAGCCGCCAAGCGCCAGGGAAGCGGCGATGACAGACAAAGAAAATACATTTCTAAAATTCATAAATTGACCTTAATTTGTTTCTTTTCTATTTCATAAAATACATATCAAGTCGTTATATCGACTGTTAAAGGCAGGAAAAATATTTCATGCATATATACAACCAGATCCCCACCAATATCGTTAGTGAGTTAGGACTAGAAAGTGCTATTGATAAGTGATTTACTACTTATAAATTTTTTTTACCTATCATATAGACTGATAGAAAAATTAAAAACCCTATGTTTATATTGATTTATTATTAGCGGGTAATAAAACGTTGGTCAGTGCGCTGACTTTTTTAGATCAGAGGGGGCAATGAACAATTGTCCATGGCTATTTTAAGAACCTGGTTTAAATGGCTAGTTTTACTTATCTAAATTTATGATACGTACTAATGAAATGGGCAACTTATCAGATTCAATGTAAAAGTCATTAAGCATATTTTTACCGTTGAAAGTCACATTTTCCAAAATAAAGCTAACAGTTTTTATCTTGTTATCACCTACAGTTTTAATATGTTGCCAAGTTTTATTGCCATTAGTTTTGCCACTAGATATTGCTAGTTCGCTAACTTTACTATCAAGGTAAGATACTTTTATCATCACGCGATTGATAGTTTTTCCAGGGGCAATAAACCTATCATCAATAGCAAAACCTATTTTGTCTGCTGTTTTTGCTAAATAACTAAAATGTTTATCTTTAGCCATGGTCCACATTGCTATTGGATGTTGCACCTTAAAAGCCGGTTGGGTTTTTATCTGGTCATCATCACGTTGGTATAGCCAACGTTCCATGTTTTTCACCGACTTAGATTTACTCTTACCTTGCTTTAAATCAGCTTCATTAAGAAAGGCCCAAGCCTCGTTGGTATGGTTTACATCTTTACCCATATTAACGGCTGTCCAGGCGGTAAGAACGGCTCGTTTAAGTGGCACACACCCAATATAAGATCAAAACAAGTGAAAATTAGAATTACCTTCAGTGATGGCAAAATTTATGATGAGAGTGATGGTTTCTTTTCTATAAGTGGGTAACCTGTCGGCTAAAAAAACAATATTTAAAGTTAAGTAATTAACATGAAGTGGTACGAGTATAGATGCTTTACTTTCTCTCTATGTGAGTAATTAAGTCGTAATGTGTTTAGATGGTTCCATTGATTGGTGTAACACATCAATAATATCTATATGGGTATGATGCACTCGATAGTAAATGGTGTGTGAGCCTACAAAGTTGCTGTAATACCCAACGTTCAAGTCTTCTCTTATTATTCCGCGAGATGGAGTTTCGGCTAGTTCATGAAATCGTTTACGAATGCTCTGGAGGTAAGCTTTCGTTCTTTTGGCACCAAAGTTTTTAATTGAATACGACCGAATACTTCTTAAGCTATTTTGCGCTTCAGGCGATAAAATAAATTGTGCCATTATCCGATAAGTTCTTGCATAAACCTGTCACCATCAACACCTTCCCCTCGATCAAGCTGTGCTTCACCAACTGAAAGTTTTTGTCTTAATAAGTCTAATTTTGTTTCATGCTCTTCTAGAAGACGAAGACCTGCTCTCACAGCTTCACTCGTTGATTCAAACCTACCTTGTTGAATTTTATTTTCAACAAACCCTCCAAAATGATCTCCTAATGTGACACTGGTATTTCTTTGCATAAATCACCTCTCTTGTTGTATTACATTCTAATACAACATAAAAGTATGTCAATGCTTTGACCTATTCATTAGCATTATCTGTGATTTCTTTGATAACTCTTTGTACAGTGCCAGTGCCTAGACCGAGGGTTTTGGCAATTTTAAACATTCCCATTGGTGGTTTGATACTTTAGCTCGTCCAAGTTTTACACCCTTATCCCTTTTGTAATATTTTAATATTTATGTACCAAACTTTGTCGCCATGGTTACTAACATAGTTAGCATGAAATAGTAGCGAAAATATATTAACATCAATTGCTAAAGTGACTGGTAAAGTCCAGCTTCTTTTATTTGTATATCGCCATCTATATAGCGGTGTTTTCCTGCCAGTTGAATACTTATAGCCTGTAACTGTTTAAATGATTTGAGTAAGTAATCTGTATGTAGTTTTTCTAATGGTACACCAAAATCAAATCTGACTTCTTGCCAGTCGGTCGTTGCTTCAACAAAAACTTTCACTGCCCGTGTTTCATAACCATCAACAGTAATCGAGGTATTGATTTGTATAGGGCCATCTGGAAACGCTTTTGTTTGGTCAAATTTAATTTTCATGGTAAACGCAGACTGGGTAAATTGTGCTAAATTCAGTGGAAAGGTTAATTTAGCTGCACCGCTTTTGTTAGGCAAATAAGCACGTATCGCTTGCTGATTGTCTTTAATATCACAATTTTTACAAGTCACTTTTTTATAGTCTGGCGAGGTAAATGAGTAGAGTGCTTTACCCAAAGTAACCGGCACGGATATTAAGAGATGATCCTTTTTAGGTAACAGCGCTTTATGCTGTGCAATTACCGACTTATATTCAGCAGCAGCACTTAAATTTGACCACTCTTTCGAGTCTTTATTATGATCATAAAGCTCTTCGGTGCCATCTTCCCAGCGGATATAACGGTATTGGTCACTGCGAACGGAATGATTTTTATAGCCCATGGTAGTTAAAATCGGCTCATGCCATTCTTGATCTGGTTTACTGAACAGTGGCGCGAAACTCTTGCCATCGATATCTTTTTTCTCAGGTAAACCCGCAAGCTCAACTAAGGTTGGATATAAATCTTGTAAGCTCACCAAGGCATCTGTTTTTACATTTTTGGCAATGGCGTTAGGTACTTTTATCAGTAGCGGTACACGCGCCGACTCTTCCCATAACTTAGTTTTACCAAACTGTAATTTTTCGCCAAGATACCAGCCATGGTCGCCCCACACCACTACGATGGTATTATCTGCGTAAGGGCTTTTTGCTAAGGCATCTAAGATAACGCCTATACTGTCATCAACATAGCTAATATTTGCTAGGTATGCCCGAGTTGTCTCTTTAAACAGTCCAGCTTCTTTAACCCGTAAAAAATTGTGATGAGGTTTATGTTTTTCTTTGCCATCTGTAGTTAGAATATCACTTAAATCGCTGGGTAAATAATCTGGTACTTGAATGGTTTCAAGCGGATACATATCGAAATACTTTTGCGGTACATACCAAGGTAAATGCGGTTTTGAAATCCCTACACCCATAAAAAAGGGTTTATCAAAGTCTTGTGTTAATTGGTCAGCAAACCAGAGCGCTGTTGCCATATCTTTGGTTTTTTCATCTGGTCCCGACGTTGCTCCCCAGTCAAACTCTTTCTGCAGTTTTTGACTTTTCCCCTTAACTGCTTTCAAGCCATTTAATGGCTTCTCGCCCTTTGGTCCGCCACCACCAGTCGCTTTTTGCCAAACATCCCAGGCCCATTGGCCATGATCTTTACCATGTTTATGGAATATTTTTCCGCGACTGATGGTTTGGTAACCATGCTGAGAAAAATATTGCGGCATGGTGGCAACGTCTTTGGTTACCTCAGAATGTTTTAAGTTGTTACTATTACCATATACGCCAGATTTTGAAGGCAAAAAACCGGTCATAATGGCTGAGCGGGAAGGGCCACATACAGTAGCAGGGGTATAAGCGCGGTTAAATACAACGCCTTGCTGAGCCAATTTTTCCATATTAGGGGTAATTGCCTGAGGGTGACCGCCAAAGGGTGATGGCCAGTCATTCATATCGTCAACCGAAATGAACAACACGTTGTAGGGTTGTTTTGCCAGGCTAACAAACGGCAACAACAGCAACAAAAACAAAGTGGAAAAAATTTTCCTTGTACTGGAATATGGGGGGATATGCATTATGAGAACTCTCTTATTTTTGTTTAATATTTATTATGTCATAAAGAATGGCGCTGAATTTCTTTGAATCAGAAAACTTATTCATATAGTAAGACATGGTAATAGCAAATAACCCTATAAATATTCTCGACCAATCCTGCTAGTTGTTTCGTCGATGCCGACAGGGATGTAAGTAGGAGCCGTTGCTGATGCAATAGCTAGCTTATCATTGGGATTGAACGCACTGGTTTTTTAATAACACAACCACGTTCTCGAATATTAACGGCGCACACAAATGACAGCGTATTAACTTTACTTACCCGTACTCTGTTGCTAGCTAAAATAGCTTATCCAGTTGAAATATTTTAAGGGTTATTTTCCCTTGTCGAGTCTAATTATTAAAGGGTATTACCCACTCGTGGCTGAAAATACATAATCTCAGCGTCGCTCTGATTATCCTTTCCAATGCCCAACTCAAGGAAACCATTAAAATATGAAAAATATAATAATAAGTATTTTGTTTTTATTTAGTTGCCAAGCAGCCTTTGCTGGGCCTGTAGCCAATTTACCGCAACCTGGTTTTTTTGGGGTATATAACTGGGCTAGCTGGAAACCTTGGAAAACCGATAAAGAGAACTCCCCTAATATGAAAGGGGCGACAGTTATTATGCATTGGCGAAATGTTGAACCAACGGAAGATGATTATAAATGGGATGAACAATTAGGTGAAAAACTCCGAGAAGCGGTCGAAAATGATTTCTATGTGCAAGCCATGATTTGGGTTGGTCCTCACGCACCGGAGTGGATATATGATGCACCATATAATGTGGAACTAGTTGAAACAGATCGTGATACTAATGGTTTAGGCGAACCGGTAGTGGGTGAAAACATATTTCCTTATTATTTCAACACTGAGTATAAAAATTTATTTTTTGACTTAATCGAAGATTTTGGTGCTTATGTCGACAGCTTGCCAGAAAAGCTGCAAGAGCGCCTCGTTTTTGTGCAAAGCTGTGAAGGCTCAACGGGCGATGGCTGGGGTTATAAAGGTACTCCACTTGATGAAGTATCATACCTGATGACCCGTGAACAGTTTGACGATTTTCGCCAAGAAACCTGGGCAGAATATAAAAAGCATTTTTCTATACCGATTGCGGTGAATATTGATAATGATACCTTGGCAAACCATGAAGATTGGTTATTCGACAACTTTACGCCAATGGGGGTAAAACAAGGCATGTTTTCGCATGGTTACCACGTAAGCGATAATAATGACCGTATCGAAGAGTATCAGCGCATTAATGAAAGAGCTCAGGCGGCAGGAAAATACATTTTTTCTCGCGGAGAAATGGACGGGGAATTAACTAACAGTGGCTGGTCTAAGCAAAATATTCCTGAGGCGCTTTATTGGTCGGCACTTTTTGCGACCCATGCTGGCTTAGATATATGGAATGTGACATGGGCTTCCTTAATCCCACCAGAAAACCAAGAAGCGTTTATTTTCTTTAACCGCTATGCCGGCCAACGCCAACCGGCAACCGCACAATATGCATTTGCTGCTTTACGCCAAGGTTTAAATGCAGCCGATACCAACACCTTTCCCGAGTCTGAATTTGGTCAAGCTAAAAAAAGCAACAAACAACGTTATCTAAACATTAAAGACAAGTTTGCTGCACGAGGGGCTGTTCAATTAGATGTCGATGCGGCAACGGGCGGCGGTATGACAAATAGACACCGCGACGGCTATAACGACGTGGGTTGGAATATAGTTGCGGGCAACTATGCTCGATTCTTAACGCAATTAAACCCAGAACAAACCTCAAAGGGTTACTGGCATCAAGGACCAGCGGAGAATATTTACAGCAGATTTTCTCGCGACTTTAAATTGACCAACGGCCAAGGAGAAATGAGTTTTGCCTTGCATCAGGACTTTTTCGCCGAGCCAGACATCCCTAAAAACGTCACCGTGAGAGTTGTTTATTTAGACGAGGGTACAGGCCAATGGTCGCTCGACTATCAACAAGCGGATAACACGGTGCAAAGCGTCATTGTGCACAACCAGGACACGGGTAAATGGATCAGTACAGAAGTTGTGCTTAATCAAACGCTGCTAAATCGCAGCTTATCCGGTGCTGATATTAAGTTAGTTTATCAATCGGGGGATAATACCAAATTCCATTTGGTCGAGCTCAATAGGCAGGTAGACTTTTCTATACTAATAGGCACCTTAAGCAGCAATGAAGGCTATTCAACAACAAAAGAACCATTTACCTTAACCGTATCTTTTAATTTGCCCGTATCCGGTTTAGCAATAGATGACTTTATAGTGGTTAATGGGACGGCAGCGAATTTATTAGCAGCAGGTAATAACCGCTGGTCGGTAGACATATCGCCGATAAATGAGGGGGATGTATCAATTTTTTTGCAAGAATATAGCGTACAAGATAGCCATAATAACTGGAATCAAGTCTCGTCAATTACTGTTAACTATCAACTTGCACCTCTTGTATCGATAGCATCATCTTCAATTGATGGAAATAGCGTTACAATAGAGGCAGCTGCGACGAGTGAGACGATTAGCCTAATGGGTTTTTATGTTGATGATGAATTACATGAAAATATTGAATCAGCCCCCTATACCTATACATCTACGGAACTTAGTAATGGCCCTCATGAGTTTAAAGTCAAGTTAGTAGAAGATGACGGTACAATAAGCTGGTCTGAACCGTTAACATTAACGATAGACCATACGCCTGAACCAACTAAACTTATAGAGATTTTAAACTCTTCAATTGACGGAAATAGCGTTACCATAGTTGCAGGCTCTATCAGTACTACTATTACCCATATTGGTTTTTATGTAGATGGTGTATGGAAGAAAAATATTGGTCCAGCCCTAGATGAATATACCTATACATTTACGGGTCTTAGCGATGGCGACCATAATTTTCAAACCTATTTGGTAGAAGATGACTTAACAAAAACCTGGTCAGATACGGTAACATTAACGATAGGAAATACACCTACACCAGAGCCTACGCCAGAGCCTGCACCTGAGCCCACGCCAGAGCCTACACCAGAGCCTACGCCAGAGCCCACGCCAGAGCCTACGCCAGAGCCCACGCCAGAGCCTACGCCAGAGCCTACACCAGAGCCTACGCCAGAGCCTACACCAGAGCCTACACCAGAGCCTACACCAGGATCTGACGAAGAAGGTTCATCTGGAGGTGGTTTTGAATTTATATCAGTCTTATTACTTTTAAGTTTGGCAATATTTAGGAATAGAAAGTTTAGGAATACAAAGTATAAAGGTACCAAGTTTAACAGTAAAAAATCGCAACGATAGAAAGCTCTTATTATTAATTATAAGTGATATAATTGCAGGTTTGATGTTGTACCCAAGCCCCTCAAGAGACTGAAACGAGCATCTTGAAGTCGCTTGGGTATAAGTCAGTAAACAATAATTTGGAAACGTTTATCTTTGAAATTCAACATAGTATTTTTTATAATTGCCATCTTTGAAAGTGTAGCTATCGCAGAACCGATACCCTTGCTACATTTTCCGATGGATGAAATATTTTCCTAATTTTATCTGTGGATATAACGACTTGATATGTGTTTTTTGAAGGAGAAAATAAACAAGTGAAACATTCTATTAAAATCATCTCCCTGCTTACTGCAGTATGTTTAATGTCGGCATGTAGTCTAACGAAAAAGGAAAAAACTTACGATGCCATTACTTTTATTGCTTTTGGCGATACTCCTTACGAAACAGCGCCTATTGGTGCTGCCAAAACGCCTTTTTTGAATGCTTTTTTGGGTTATTTAAATCAAACTGACACCCACCCTTTAGCACCAGAATTCACTATTCATGTGGGTGATTTTATAAAGGGCAGTGAATCAAAAAAACACTGTAACGAAAAACGCTATATTTTTATGAAAGATGCGTTAACGGCCAAGCTGAAAACACCTGCTTTTATTATCCCCGGCGACAATGAATACAATGATTGCGGCAATCGATCTGAAGCCATAGGGTTCTGGCATACTTATCTAGGAAAACTTGAAGACAATTGGTCACTAGAACAAAAAACGGCATTTGCTCTAACTCCAGTAAATAGACAAAATGAACAGCAAGATAATTTCTCCTTTGTAAGGCAGGGTGTTTTATTTATTGGCATTAATCTAGTAGGTAGTCGTGTTCGTGACGTTAAGGAATGGGATGCAAGGATAAATAATAACATTTCGTGGCTTACTCAGCAGATTGAAAAAAATGAAAAATACGTAAGGTCGGTTGTTATTTTTGCCCATGCAGATCCGATACGAAATATAAACACACCTAAATATAGAAACGCAAAATATATGAAGGCTGTCATGAACAACATCCTGAGTTTATCCACCACCACCGGCAAACCATTTTTGTTCATACATGGAGATTATCATTTTTTTGAAAGTGAATATTCGTGGTATGGGAAAAATATTCTTCGTGTAATGGTAGGACAAAAAATGGACAAACCTATCGTTATCACGGTGACCAATGACATAAATACGCCATTTATTGTCAATGACAAAGATGACCACTTTAAAATAATAGTGCCGTCACTAGTGCCGGAGAGTGCAACAGGTAACAAGTCTCTATCCCTTTAGGAGTCAACACTCATGAGAATAGAACTACACGAGATAAATAAATTCGATTAAAAATTACTAAACACTGAGACCACAAGAATGATAATAAAAAGAAATTTATCGGCTAAATTACCTGCGCTAGTGTTGGCTTTGGCTTCATGTACCGCATCGGCCACCATTGATTTACACCGCCTGACTTGGGATGCTGACCCCGCGCATCAAGCCGTCATTGGATTTACCCAAACCGGCTCAGCTGGCACAGCAACCGTAAAATACGGTTATTCTACTAATGAGAGTAACTGGGTAACCAAATCCGTTACTAATACTCAAAGTTTCAAAGGCGTTAACCGCTATAAAAAAAACAAGGGCTGCAGCAAAAAAATCAAAGACGACGTCCTAACAGGCAAGGACGGCAGTAAAAAAAGCAAGGGCTGCAGCAAAAAAATCAAGAACGACGGCCTAACAAGCAAAGACGACAGTCTAGTCAGCAAGTTTGTTCGACTTACTGACCTAAATGCAAATTCAGCGGTATATTATCGAGTTTGTGAAGGCAGTATCTGTGGCGATCGCATGTGGTTTAAAACCGCGCCCACTGACCATTCTGCTTTTGTTATGTTAGCGGGTGGTGATACCCGTACAGGCATTAATACTCGTCGTTCAGGTAATGAGTTACTTGCCAAAATCCGCCCATTATTCGTTATGCACGGTGGTGACTACACCAACTCAAATAATGTCTCGCAAATGAAAGATTACCTTGAAGATTGGAAGCTTACTTTCTCTCATGACAATATTGATGGTATGGCTTATAAACGCATCTATCCGGTAGTAGCTACTCACGGTAATCATGAAAACAAAAATTTCAGTACCTTGTGTCAGGTGTTTGGTGTCGATTACAATGGCGATGGCGTTTGTAACGACGATGATACCTATGGCGCCTTTGATATATCACCTTTGTTGCGGGTATACACCCTAAATACTGAATATAGGAATAGTGGCTGGTCGAAGCAGGCTAATGAGCAAAACAAGTGGTTAGCGAAAGATTTCGCCATTAACAAAAATAAAACCAACTGGCGTTTTGCCCAATACCATAAGCCATTTTTTCCACATTCAAGAGCCAAAAAAGATAATCTAATACTATTCAAGTGGTGGGCTGATGAATTTTACAAAAATGCCCTGAATATAGCGTTTGAGTCAGACACCCATATAACCAAAGTAACCCATCCGGTAACTCCTGTCAGTAATCAGTTTCAAGTCAGTAAAACAGGCGGCACCATTTATGCGGGTGAAGGCAGTTGGGGCGCTGATGCCCGCTCAGCCAATAGGCCCCAAGCATGGACAATTGATCTTGCGAGCATTCAACAATTTAAGATTGTAACGGTAAGTAGTGACAAGGTTGAAATGCGCACGGCACAATTCGACGCAGGTGCCAGTACCCTTACTGCGCAGCAGCGAGCGGATAATGCCACATTGTTACCCACAGGTGTAAACTGGTGGAGTGCCAACAGCATTGGCGAAGTTGTCAACTTAACTCGAAGTAAGCGTGGGCTTTCTATTCTAGAAAATGCACCAACACCGAGATTTACACCAGCACCTATGCCTGAAAATAATGATAGAAAATCAACAGACAGCAACAGAGCAAATGGTTCAACACATTAGTTGGCTTAGTTCAAAATCCATCTACAATAGAAGCGGTAACAAATGAGACTGAATCTTTCTTGGGTATTTATGCATACCCTATTGATGCTACTCGTCGTCATTAATTTACTGACCGGTTTTCGTATTGCTGCGGTTCACCGACCCGAAGTGTTGTTGTGGTCTGGCTTTCTCCCGCAAGGAAGTTTACATTCATTGCATTTCAGTATGGGGGTAACTTTATTAACCTTGGCATTGACATATGGTTTTTACCGTTTGTATCGCCAGCGTTTCTTAACGAGCTCAAAGCGTGTTGGTACCCAAAGCAAATATCATAAATTAATCATCTTATTAGGCTATACATGTCTGTGCTTATTATTATTGAGTGGTTGCTTTCTTTATCTGGGTAGTTTTTTTTATCAGGGAATGATACCGACAGGTTTTGTACTCAATAGCCATTATGTGGCCGCGCTTGTTTTGCTAGTTTATATACCTTTGCACGCTGGCAGTTATTTTGTGCAATATGGTATTGAGATATTTTCTACAATTTTTATTGCATCGAAGCAAGCACGTTTTGCTAATATCACCTTTATTTTCGGCAGCTTACTATTGGGTAGCGCGTTATTTTTATTGCTCGCTAAAAAAGCACCGCAAGCATTAATAGTGCATCAGGTGGAACTATCGCAATACATTAACATTGACGGCTATGCTAATGAAAAAATTTGGGCAACTATTAAGCCGCAAGTTATACATACTTTTGGCGGAGCCAATTTTAACAATGGCAGTACGGATGTACGGGTTAAAGTGCTGCAAAATGGCATTGACGCTTTTTTTAATATCAGTTGGGACGATACAAGTGAGAGCCTTAACCACCTGCCCATTCAGAAAACTAAAGCAGGCTGGCTAGTGCTCGAGAATGGTTTTTATCAGTTTGATGAGAAAACATACTACGAAGACAAATTTGCTATAATTATTTCAAATAACTGCGATTTTGCTGCTGCAGGTACTGCGCACTTAGGCCCTAAACCTTTAGCCGACAAACCGCCAAATTGGCATGGCAAAGGCTATCACTATACCTCGGATAAAAATACCACTGACCAAAGCATTGTTGATTTATGGCAATGGAAGGCTGTTCGTACCAATAACATGATGATAATGGATGATAATTTTATCGGTGCCCCGGTCAAGGTTCGTGCTGGCAAACGTCGTTATGCCGCAGGTTATCAAACAGATCCCAAGCTATCGGGTGCCTATTTAATGAATTGGCAGTGGTATAAACCTAATGGAATTGTGCCTAAGCGCATCCCGTTAGATACTTTGGTACTGAAAACAACGGGCAATCATTTACCCGCTGATAAATTATTGCCCTTCCTTGATTGGGATGACATAAAACCCTATAAAGCGGAATACGACTCTTTTGCTATTGGCGCTACCTTGCCATCGGTGCTTTATGCGACTAACAGTTTCGAGGGCGACCGCGCCGATGTTAGGGCATTCGCACGATGGCACGATGGCCAATGGACCCTTGAACTTAGCCGAAAATTAGTAACAGGATCTCAGTACGACGTCCCACTGCAAGAAAATGTTTGTCTTTGGTTTGCCGCTTTTGATCATAGTCAAACGGCTCATACTCGCCATGCAAGACCCTTGCAATTAAAGTTTAACTAGGAAGTTGACCATGTTCCTCAGGATGATTATATTACTGATGTTTATCGTCGCCATAATCATGGCGGCATACAAGGTAAATCAAATCAAACCAAACGCGACAGTGAGTCAATGGGTAAAGCTTAATGCTAGCGGGGTGGCTATTGCTAATTGGGCTGGACCTTGGTCTTGTATTTTAGATGAAAATACCGGCTTGATTTGGGAAAATAAAGATAACAACGAAGGTATTCACCATGGTAATTGGACTTACTCCTGGTCTAACGGACAAGGCCTAGGTGTTGAAGATAAGGGCACTTGCAGTTTTAACAACTTTCATTGTGATAGCCAAGACTTAATTCGACGAGCTAGGCTAGAAAAAACGTGTGGGCTAAGCCAATGGCGACTGCCTACAGCTAAAGAACTCAGCACTTTATTCAACCATACCCCTCCTGTGGGCGAGCCGATCATAGATATTGACTTTTTCCCGTACACACAACGTAGCGACTATTGGACAGCTGAAAGCCGTCAGACCCTAACAGGGTTTTATCATTTTTTAGGAGAAGGCGCAATTACCTTAGATTTTAGACAGGGCGATAAAACAGTAACCCCTTATCGGAATGCGGCTTATGTTAGGTTAGTGACCAGCGAACAGGAATAACTTAATACAAATATTACCAGCCAACCTGAGCTCATTTTATGTCGGTAAAACTTAAGTTGCAGCGATCAATACTTAGCTTAATTGAGGCGAAGTTTTAAATTTTTATTAGGGTTTTATTTGCCTAGACACTCTATTAAATGAATAAACAACAATAGTTAGCACTAATTGATTACCAAAAGGTACTCTCTTAAAAAAAACAATAACTAAGGTGTTAGCTTTGTTGCTAATATTTTTGTGCAGATAAATTATTGCAAATTTCTGCGCACGCTCAAGAAGTAGGTGAGCCCAAGGTAATCTCAGGAAAACAGGAACAACGTGAGAATTTGATCAATCAATAGACTGAACCAGTATTGCTAATAATCTACACTGAGAAATCAGTTAGGAAAAAAGGATAATTTATTTGAAAAAGCTTAATATTTTAACAACCTTAATGTTCTGTACCTTGTCTATGGCGGGGAACAGTTTAGCCGCTAAACCGGCTTTGTCAGCCTTGATCATCGATGGACAGAATAATCATAGGATCTGGCCAAAATCGACAGTAATGATGAAAAATTATCTTGAAGAAACTGAGCTATTTGAGGTTGATGTTTACCGCACTAAGCCAACCTGGCGAGGCCACAAACATCCTGATTACTATGCTATGCATAGTGGTAAAGCACAATTTAATGTTAAAAGTCCTGAGCAAGACAAAACTTTTTCGCCAAATTTTTCAGATTATGATGTCGTTATTTCTAATTTTGGCTGGAAAACTGCCGAGTGGCCCGCGGCCACTAAACAAGCATTTGAACAGTATATGAAAAATGGTGGCGGTTTTGTCAGTGTGCATGCAGCCAATAATGCTTTTCCTAATTGGCTGGAATATAACAAGATGATTGGCGTTGGAGGTTGGGGCGGCCGCACTGAAAAAAATGGCCCGCATCTTTATTATAACGATGCAGGCGAATTGATTCGCGATAAAAGTAAAGGCAAGGCCGGCGGCCACGGTAAACCGTTTGAGCTACCGCTGGTTAAACGCAACGACCATCCTATTTTGTCAGGCTTACCTGCAAAGTGGATGCATACAAAAGATGAATGTTACGGCAAGTTACGTGGCCCTGCAGAAAACTTGACGATACTAGCAACCGCGAATTGTAAAAAAGGCAAACAAGAACCCATGCTTATGGTGATTAACTATGGTAAAGGCCGTATTTTCCACACCACCTTAGGTCATGATGAATTGGCAACGAGTAGTGTTGGTTTTATCACCACGTTGCAACGCGGTGCCCAATGGGCAGCAACCGGAAAAGTAACCCAGGCGATACCGACTGACTTTCCCACGGCTACAAATGCTACAGTAAGAACGTTTAAAAAATGATCGTTGAACGGTAACCATCATTGATGATAATGCCGTTTAATACGTTATTTTATTACTCTATACCATGAGTATATACCATGGGTATATATACTCATTTATTAATAGTAATCTAGTTATATTCAAGAACATAAGGTTAAAAAATGCCAATTACTTTAACAAAAAAGCTAGCCACATTTTCGCTCATCTCAGTATTAGTGACGTTACCTGTCTCAGCTAAAAAGGTTCAGCCCGAGTTTGATGCAGAGCTACACAATAAAATCTTGCCCATGTCAGCAGAAGACAGCCTGAAAACGATGATATTGCAAGACGGTTACCGTATGGAAATTGTCGCAGCCGAGCCTTTAATCGAAGAGCCTGTTACTATGGCGTTTGATGGCAATGGCCGCATTTATGTCGCCGAAATGCTCACTTATATGCAAGATGCCGAGGGTACCGGTACTTTTAAAAGTATCAGCCGAATTAAAAGGCTAGAAGACAAGGATGGTGATGGACTATTTGAAAGCTATACTATCTTTGCCGATAATTTATTATTACCCCGGATGATTTCCACCCTCGACGATGGCCGTATTCTAATTCGTGAAACTAATACCAAAGATCTGTTATTACTGACCGACAGCGATGGTGACGGCGTTGCCGATAAGCGTGAGACCGTATACCAAGGTGGCAAACAGGGGGGCAACCTTGAGCACCAACCCAGTGGACTTATCTATTCCCTTGATAACTGGATGTATGTTGCCCGTAGCAAACAACGTTACAAGTATGTTGATGGCAAAGTTCAGACACAGAATATACATGCTGCAGGCGGGCAGTGGGGCTTGGCTCACGACAAGGCAGGACGTCATTATTTTTCCGCTGCAGGTGCACAAAACCCTGTTTTTGGTTTTCAAGCGCCCGTTGTTTATGGCTCAGTTAACATTGCTGGCGAACAGGCTGAAGGTTATAGAGAAGTGTTCCCCATTAGCACCACACCCGACGTCCAGGGTGGGGTGAAAATGCTTCGAGCAGATAATACCTTAAACCACTTTACCGGCGGCGGTGGCCAATCAATTTATGTTGGTGGTCTTTTTGATGATATGGAAGGTGACTATATTATCGCTGAGCCTGTTGGAAATTTGATCCGCCGATCTAAGGTAGTCCGTAGTGAAGGCCACACGGTTATTAGCAATCCCTACCAAGCTCAGCGAAAAGAATTTGTCGTATCAAGTGATGCTAATTTCAGACCGGTATGGACAGATACTGCACCGGACGGTTCATTAATGATTTTAGATATGTACCGCGGCATTATCCAAGAGAGTAACTGGACTCAAAAAGGCTCTTACTTACGCGGAGTCATCGATCAATACGGCTTCGATAAAGTGATTGGTCGTGGGCGCCTGTACCGGATATTTAAAGAAGGGGTACCGCTGTATTCATTACCTAAGATGTTTAACGAAACACCCGCGCAACTGGTTAAGCATTTAAGCCACAAAAATCGCTGGTGGCGCCTTGAAGCACAAAAACTCATTGTGCTTAGCGGTGATCAATCGGTGGTGCCAGCGTTGAAAAGTATTGTCTTAGAAAACCAAAATTCTGATGCCAGAATTCACGCCCTCTGGACCTTAGAAGGTCTTGGTATTGTTGATAAATCGTTATTGATAAAACTGTTTGACGACAACGACAATCAACTTAAAGTGCAAGCGATCAGAGTATCTGAACAATTAATTGCAGATAAAGATATTGCAGCGCATTGGGCTAAACTTGCTAACAGTAAAGATATCGAAGTAGCACAACAAGCGCTGCTATCAGCCTATTACCTGAAAACACAAAACCGTCAACAAATATTGAGTACTGTTAAAGAAAATCATCCTAAGTCAAAGGGTTTTAAAGCCATTGAAACATCAATAAACCAAAGAGCCGCTAAAAAATTAAGACTCGAACAACTGGCTGCTGGCAATAAGGAATTTGCCAAAGCGATGATAGCAGGTGAACACGCCTTTAAAGAAAATTGTGCTAATTGTCATGGAGACGATGGTAAGGGCACTGCCATGGGTAAGGATTTAATTGCCCCCTCTTTTCACAATAACCCTAGAGTTACTGGTAATACTACTTTATTGACTAATCTTGTGACTAAAGGGTTAACCGGTGAAATAGACGGTAAGTCATACGCTGGCGTGATGATGCCATCGATTGCTTCTAACGGTGCTGAGTATGTGGCCAATGTGTTGACCTATATTCGCAATAAATTTGGTAATTTGGCCAGTATGGTGACAGCTGAAGAGCTAGCAAACATCAATAAACTTTCGCCACAACGGACAGCTATGTGGACGCAAAAAGAGTTAGCATTAGCCTTTAATCAAGAAATTGATAATAAAGACCTGTGGAAAGTTAGCTCGAACTTTAAAGCGAGTCAGGGTAAACCGCTGAAAAATCTTCATGATGGTACAAAGGCAATGTTCTCTTCGTCTGTTAACAGAATGGCAGGTGATGCTATTACCGTGGAACTACCAGCAGCGGTTTTCTTAACAGAAATTTATATCGATTTTTTTAAGTGGAACAAAGCGTTTAGTAACTCAAGTAATTATCAAATTTCCTTGTCGATGGATGGTAAAGATTGGACCGTACTTAAAAGAGATAAGAATCTAAAAGACTTTCGTTCTACTCAGGCATTAGGACACCAGGCCAAATTTATTAAGATAACAAATAAAGAAGATAAACGAGAATGGAAAATTACTGAAATCAATCTGTTTGGTCGGACAGGCTCCTAGCCTAAATCATTAAAAAATAAGGATTATGTAATTTAAATTTTGCCTGAAATCGGGTGCTGATTGACTACAGTGCCAGTTTTTTTGCTTGTAACGTTAATATGAGGGTGGATTAACAGATGAAAGTATTGAAATGTATTTAGGTATTAATTTAGGAGCACCAATTGTTCAGCTTTAGTCGTTGTTGGGGGCTCAAGTTATATATTAAGGGGGCAGTCTCCTAATAAAGTCTTTATAAATAACGAAAGCAGAATTAATATGAGCACACAATCAATTAAAAATATTTGTATTTTACTTATGCTGCTTTTTTCGGCACAGACGTATGCCGAAGAAGGTGCAACAACAGTGAGATGGGATGAATCTAAGCCAAAGATGGATATCAAGCTTAAAGAACTCTCTGGCGTTGTCGAATTTGATTCGGATATAAAACGATATGCTCGGCATCATTTTAGTGAAATGTATCATACTCCGACAAATACACTGGTGAGCCCCGATAACGAGAAGATGAAGCATGTCGGTTTTCTGAACTTCTTCCGTGTATTGATCAGTGGCGGCTATTTGACCGAGCTACGAGCGGAAAGTCCGACAGTAAAGAAAGAGAAAGACGGTGTGACCCTTACTTATTCGCCGACAATAAGGCGGCAAGCAAAAGTTACTGTTCGTTTTACTTTTAAGCAACCCAATATTATTGATATGGATTTAGCGGTTGAACCCCTTACTCATTACAATGGTTTTGAAGTTTTGCTTTCTGCTTACCTTGCTAACGGATTTATCTCAGGTGCCTATGTAGCCGACAAAGAATTTAGAAAGCAACCCGGACCTATGCTGCCAGAACAAATACGTATTGTAG
Source organism: Colwellia piezophila ATCC BAA-637 (assembly GCF_000378625.1). GTDB lineage: Bacteria > Pseudomonadota > Gammaproteobacteria > Enterobacterales > Alteromonadaceae > Colwellia > Colwellia piezophila. The sequence goes on from NZ_KB905165.1 coordinate 326,449, forward strand.
ATCAACCTATGATTCATGGTGTGTGGCCGTTTTTCCAAGAGACGAAGCTGGAGCCCATTTACTCACTGATGGCCGTCATCAAAAAGGCCGTTTTTTCTGGAGGATGGCGATTGGACGACGTTATGCAATGCCGATGGCATTTTTTAGTAAAGGTGAGCTTGATGTTGTACTAATGGGACGCCCTGAAGACGTATATGCCGTGGGTGCCACCTATCAGGGAAATGCAGAAACCGACAGTATTGCAGCCCATCGCAGCCTCTATTTATCCCTGTTCGGTGCAGACATGGCCGCCGGCAGTGGACGTAGAACACAGATGCGCATGGTGGTTGGTGAATATGGCAGTGATCAGGAAAAGCATACAGCACTTTATGAATCTTTCTTGAGAGAAGTTGAATCTATACCGCGCACATTTCAAATCAATCCAAAGTATTAAGCTTAGCCAAGACACTGTCATTTAGTATTAACTGAAGTGGTTTCAGGACGATAACTAGTTATCTATGGTTTTACGTAGACTATCCAATATTGAATTGAAATAATTTAGGGGGTATTTACCCCTGTAGCGTCTAATACCTAATTGCAAAATATATTTATTACCAAGGATTTTATTTTATGAAAGAAATCATCATTCCGCTTTTAGCGAGCTTGATAAGTCTGGGCAGTTTTGCTTCAACTGAAAAGCAAAACGCATCATTGAATTCCCTCGACATGCCACCTAAACCCACCAATATTTTGTGGATTTACATGGAAGATCAAAATGGCTGGAATAATGCTTATGGTGATTTTACTGTTGCTACACCAAACATAGCAAGTTTTGCTAAAAGCGGTGTACTTTTTAATAATACCATAATGCCTGCGCCAGTATGTTCAGCAACTCGCTCGGCGATAATTACCGGAAAACATCAAGCGGCATTAGGTACCCATCAACATCGTTCGTCACGCAGTACCCGTGCCTCAATATTTTTACCTGAAGGTTATAAAACCGTACCTGAATTATTTAAAGAGGCAGGTTTCGCCACCTTTAATATTGGTAAAGATGACTATAACTTTAAATATGATCGTTCTACCTTATATTCCGAGCACCCGGGACCGGTAGTTGGTTGGGATGGCGGCATGGACGGTGAAAACTTCGATTGGGCAAAAGAATTAAAAAACAAACCATTTTTTGGCCAAATCCAGCTAAAAGGTGGCAAGTGGGGTGCTAAAGCACTCCCTACATTTGGCCTTGAAAAAGTCGACCGCAGTAAAATGAAACTTCCTGCCTATTATCCTGATACTGACACTTACCGTAATGACTGGGCGTTACATTACGAAACTCAAATAGCCTCTGACATAGAGCTAAAACAAATTCTCGGTAAATTGCAAGAAAACGGCCTGCTTGAAAACACCGCGGTATTTTGGTTTGCGGACCACGGTATGGGGTTACCAAGGCACAAACAATATTTATATGAAGACGGCGTACGTGTGCCTTTCATTGTTAACTGGCCAGCAGGTGAGAAATATTTACAACGTTTAGGTAAAAAACGTGATGAACTGATCAGTGGTTTAGACATCCCTGCTACCTCTCTGGCGCTATCGGGCATCGCTATTCCTGATTATTATGATGGTAAAAACTTATTCGCCGATAACTTTAGCGGTCATAAGTATGTCATCTCCGCTAAAGACAAAATGGACTTTACCTTTGACCGAGTGCGCTCGGTACGCTCAAAAGAGTTCCGCTACATCCGTAATTTTTACCCAGAGCGCCCCCATTTACAGGCTAACTACCGTGATGCTCGCCCGGTAATGATTGAATACCGAGCACATGCTAAAGATCCAAACGCTCATCCAGCCTTGAAATTTTTTGGCGCGGTTAACCGTCCGGCAGAAGAGCTATACGACCTAGTTAACGACCGTGACCAACTGGTAAATTTAGCCGATAATTCTGCCTACCAAGCGCAGTTAAAAGAGCATCGTCAAGCATTATTAGACTGGATCGCAGAAGTTGATGACAAAGGTGCATACCCACAATCAGACGCTGCAGTACGTGAAGTTATCGAAATGTGGGGACGTTTTTGTGTAAGCCCTGAGTGTCAAAGCTATCGCGCCCGCAACAAAGATAAACTGGGCTTAACGTTTGAACAAGCGCATCCAAAGGTTGAGTGGCCGCATTACCTTAAAGAGCCCACTGGCCCAGCGTACCAAAAACTGCAATCTGTTCACCGCGTAGATCGTCAATAAGATCTCCCTTGAATAAACTTATGCTGAAATATTCGCGGCGCAGCGAATATTTTAGCGTTCGATAAGTTCTCGCACTTTGCTATTAACCAGAATTAACCAGAGCTCAAAAAATATGAAAAATATAATAATAGGTGTTTTATTTTTATTTAGTTACCAAGCAGTCTTAGCTGCGCCCGTAGCCGATCTACCGCGACCTGATGTTTGGGGGGTATATAGCTGGGCCAACTGGAAGGTTCATAAAATTAATAAAGACAACGCGCCTAATATCAAAGGCTCGGCTGTTATTATGCATTGGAAAAATGTTGAACCGCGTAAAGGCGAGTATCAATGGGATGAACAATTAGGTGAAAAGCTCAAAGCCGCAATCAAAAATGACTTCTATGTGCATATCATGCTTTGGGTGGGTCCTCTGGCGCCCGAGTGGATTTATGATGAAGGTGTGCCTAAGGTAGAGACTGATCGGCAGGTTAATGCCTTAGGCCATAAAACTAACCAAACAGCTGCTCCTTATTATTTCTCACCTGTGTATAAAAAATTATTTTTTAACTTAATTAAAGAGTTTGGCGCTTATGTAAATAGCCTGCCAAAAGAACTGCAAGAACGCATCATTTTTATCCAAAGCGCCGAAGGGTCAACCGGTGATGGCTGGGGCTATAAAGGCAAGCCACTCGAGAAAAAATATTTGATGACCCGTGACGAGTTTGACGAATTTCGCGTTGAAACTTGGGCACACTATAACAAGCATTTCTCCCTACCTATTGTGGTCAATATTGATGGCCATACCTTAAAAAATAATGAAAAGTGGTTGTTCGACAACCTAATGCCAATGGGGGTAAAACAAGGCATGTTTTCCCATGGTTACCACGTAAGTGAAAATAATGCGCGTATCAAAGAGTGGCAGCGCATTAATGAAAAAGCGCAGGCGGCAGGAACGTACATTTTTGCTCGCGGAGAAATGGACAAAGAGCTGAGTGTGATGGGCTGGTCTAAGCAAAATATTCCAGAGGCGCTTTATTGGTCTGCTATTTTTGCTACCCATACCGGTATAGATTTATGGAATGTGCCAAGCGAGCAATTAACCAAACCAGAAAACCAAGCAGCGTTTATTTTCTTTAACCGTTATGCCGGACAACGCCAACCCGCCACAGCGCAATATGCATTCGCTGCTTTACGCCAAGGTTTAGATGCTGGTGATACTAAAACGTTTCCCGAGTCGCGTTTTGGTATAGCTAAGAAAAAGCGCAAAGAACGTTACCAAAAAATAGCCGAAAAATTTGCCGCACAAGGGGCTGTGCAATCAGATATCAAGGCGGCAATGGGCGAAGGTATGGTTAACCGTAAACGTAAAGGGTATAACGATGTTGGTTGGAACATTCCTGCTGGTAACTATGCACGATTTTTAACGCAATTAAACCCAGAACAAACCTCAATGGGCTACTGGCATCAAGGGCCAGCAGAGCAAATATATGGCAGATTTGCCCGCGCCTTTAAGTTGAACAATGGCGAAGGGCAAATGAGTTTTGCCCTACATCAAGATTTTTTCGCCCAGCCTAATACACCCAAAGATGTCACCGTAAGAATAGTGTACTTAGATCGCGGTAAAGGCCAATGGTCGCTCGATTATCAACAAGCAGGTAACAAGCTGCAAACCGTAACTGTACGAAGTGTTACCGTACAAAACCAGGACACGGGTAAATGGCGTAGTAAAGAAATTAAGCTAAACAAGGCGATGTTAAATCAAAGTTTGTCCGGCGCCGATCTTAAGTTAGTTTATCAATCGGGGCATAATACCTTATTTCATTTGGTTGAGCTCAATAGGCAAGGGGATTAGTAGACGATAAAACAACTCAAATAATGAGTTAGGCGAATTTAGTGGAATATTCGCTAAGGAAGTGAGCAGATATGCATCACTACTTATTAACAGCACTAACAATAATCTTTTTACAATAAATACATATGGTGTGGTGGCTGTACCACAGGCAATTAATATGATCCAACAGCATGGTACTGACATGAAGTTCTGCTATGAAAACGACGTTCATCCGAACCAGTATACGGCATTTCGGACATTGAATTTGAAAACGTCTTTAAATGTAATGGTTGGATGTCTCCGATTATCTCAACAAGAGAGAAAAAGAACGAAAACAAGAGTTTAAAATACAAGATGAGTGACTTAATTAACAGTATTATTCGTCAAGCAACTTGACCCCTTAAACTCCGTCCCTGTTAAATGAATTAAGGGTTTATTTGCCCTAGTAGCGTCTAATACATAACGCTAAATATACTCTTACAACAATAAAAGTCGGTACGCCTTCAACGGGAAATTTATAATGAAAAGTAACGAGATTTTAATCGAATTATTTACTTCAAAAGGAAAGATGGGATGGCCACGGGCAGTTGGTAGCAGACTTATCAATGCATTAGTGAATGCATCATCGAATGTAAAATTGATTGCCAAAACAATGATCGCCTTAACAGCAATATCGTTCTCTATTGAGGCGAATGAACAAGTGCCTTCAGCATTACCACTTGATGCTTACGGTGTATGGGACAGATCCGCTATTAGTTTAACTGATGATAAATATTTACACCTTTTCAAAGGTTTGCAACTCGGTTATGACTGGTCTGATATAGAGCCTGTAAACGGTGTTTATGATTGGACACAGTTGGATCAAGAAATTCAATTTGCTTATGATAACGGTTTATATGCCTATTTGTCTGTAAACGCCGGACCTGATTGCCCTGATTGGGTATATAATACCGTGCCTAAAATGCTGACAGATTTTGGAGGTCATGGTTGGGACGGAGATTTTCCTTACTACTATCATGAAGATTACATCACGCATTACAACGATATGATCACCAATCTGGCTACTCATATCGCATCTTTAGAGCCGGAACTTCGTGAAAAAATTGCTTTTTTACAAGTTAAGACAGGTGCTACAGGGGATGAAACGCCATCGCATGGTGTTTATCTTCAGAACAGTCCCTACAAAATAGCTATTAAAGACACTGATTGGCAGAGTTTCAGAATAGCGGCCTTTCAACACCATAAAGAAAAGTTCGTAGATTCAGGTCTCGGGATACCGCTATTGTTCAATAATATCGATGCCGATAAGGACGAACAACGTGCAGCATGGAGATGGGTCAGTAAAAATGTAGGAAGCGGTTTCGGTATAAAAGGCAGTGCCTACGTGCGTGGTCATCATCTTACAGGAGAAGGATATTTAAAAAACAAATGGTACGATAATTTAGTAAACCCGACAACATTACCTTTGTTTTCTCGTTCCGAAATGGACCAGAGTCACACCAGACCTCTTTATTTAATCAATAAGCCCTTAGGGTTTTACTGGGGCGTATTAAGTGGCTTAAATACAGGCTTGTCTGTTTTTGATGTCACAAAGAGTGCGATTGATGCATTAACCGACTATCCAGAAATTATACCATCGCTTGAATTCTTTAATCGTTATGCTCCTGAAATCTATCCGTCAACGACAAAAGGCGCATATTCAATTTTTCATGAAGGGTTAAATTCAGCAGATGCTGTAAAGTTTCCTCCTAGTGAGTATGGCATTAATAGTAAAGCGAAAAGAAGTGATCAACAAAGATATCAAGATATTTGTAACGACTCTGTTTACGCCGCGCGAGGTGCTCAGTGTGATGACCTTTATGGTGCGACTAAAGGACAAGTTTATCAACGTGAAGATCAAACCGGCTATAATGATGCGGGTTGGGATATTCATGATGGCAATTTTGAGCGTTGGATAGAGCAAATCGATCCTGACGGAACGTCCATAGGGCTTTTCAGATTGAATGCTGATGCTCAGGGCTTACTTAATGAAAACAATTCAATCTACGACCGGTTTGCCCGCTCTTTTGATACAGCAAATGACAAAGATACCATGTATTTTAAGTTCCATGAGCACGTTTTTTCAGAAACTGTAGGTCAACCCGATGTCATCACCTTGGAATTGATCTGGCTTGATAAAAACGCCGGTTCAACGTGGGAGCTAAGGTATGATGCAGGTCAAGATAACATCAAAACAGCCCATGCAGCTAAAGGTGATGGTGACAATAAATGGAAAACTATCACAGTAACGTTATCTGATGCTGTGATGAACAATAACGGCCCTAACGGCGCAGACTTTATCTTGGTAAATACGGATGACATAGATGATATTTTTCACGGGTTTGAAGCAAAAATCACCAGAAAGCTTAGCCCTTCAGATGACACTGATGGTGATGGTGTAGCTAACGACGACGATGCATTTCCTAATGACAGTTCAGAATGGCTAGATACTGATGAAGATGGTGTAGGTGATAACACTGACGCTTGTCCCAATGATGCAACAGAAACACTTGATGACGATAATGATGGTTATTGTAATGGCAAAGATGCATTTCCTAATGACAGTTCAGAATGGTTAGATACTGACGGTGATAGTGTTGGCGATAACGAAGATGCTTGTCCCAATGATGCTGATGAAACATTAGATACCGATGGTGATACCTATTGTAATGGCAAAGATGCATTTCCTAATGACCAAGCAGAATGGCTAGATACTGACGGTGATAGTGTTGGTGATAATGCCGATGCATTCCCCGCGGATGCAACAGAGTCAAAAGACAGTGATGGTGACGGTGTTGGTGATAATGGAGATGCATTCCCCGCGGATGCAACAGAGTCAAAAGACAGTGATGGCGACGGTGTTGGTGATAATGGAGATGCTTTCCCAGCGGATGTATCAGAGTCAAAAGACAGTGATGGCGACGGTATAGGTGACAACGCTGACGTTAGCCAACCTTCACCAGCTAAAAGCGGTGGCAGTTTTGAATTTATATCAGTCTTATCACTTTTAGGCTTGGCAATGTTCAGGAATAGAAAGTCCAAGAATAGAAAGTTTAAAGGTAAAAATGTACAAGTGCATATGAAAAAATCACAACGATAGAAGCACTTAAAGCTAAAACAAATTCTCGGCCAATTGGAATAAAATGACCTGTTTGAAAATACTGCGGTATTTTGGTTTTCCGACCGTGGTATGGGGTTACCAAGGCACAAACAATATTTATATGAAGACGGTGTACGTGTGCATTTCATTGTTAACTGGCTAGCAGGCGATAAATATTTACAACGTTTAGGTAAAAAGTGTGATAATACAGGGTGTTTGGGACAAATGTCAGCTGAAAACAAAAACTCAGCTAAAGGGATGTTTATAGAGGATTACCACAATGGTCATAATACGATAAGTGATGATTCCGAAACATCGCTATCCCACGCACTCGTTCGAACCACCCCTCAAGATGTACCAGAGCCTTCTACCTTTGCTATTTTTGCATTAGGAATTATGGGTTTAGTATCACGACGATTGAAAAAACAATCTTAATAATTCAACATTGTTTTATGTGAGAAAACATCAATTATAATGATTGATGTTTTTTTGTTTCTACGATTGGTAATTTATGTTTCTCCATTAGTAAATCACCACCATAGGATACTTATACCAATTTCATTAAATTATTGCTCACTTGTGCTGGTTTAAATACGCCATGTCCGCGTTGCTCTCAATCCCAATACCCATCACACTTCAAGATGCTTATTTGTTTTTCCTATACACAACAAGCAAACTTAGTGAAACTGGTATTAATCCTCTGTTATTTCACCATTTCAGTAACGACACAATATAGTTACACCAATTGAAAAAAATCAAAAGACATTATCGGTCAATTTCATCATGGGGTTATCAATGTAAGATAATGAGATAATTTCACTGTTTATATTAGCGAGCAATCGGCATGATTCACCTACTCGATTATTGACCTTTATGTTGCAATTTAACGAGTTTTATCATTTTTATGGGTATTAGTACCAGCATAAAACTTTATCTCTGTGACGTTTGTTAATTTGGCATAGTTGCAAATAGTGGAAATTAATTTAAGGGTTTTTTACATGTTAGTCAGTCTACCTTATTAACTTGTGTAAATTCACCATGTCTAGGTTGTATGCATTATACCCAGATGTGTTTTAGGGGGCATTAAACCTCTGCTAGCGTAATTAGCTGCTACATAATAAATATTCAATGGCCACAACAACTGAATATTATAGGGCCACAACAAATAAACAATAAACAGATGTATTTAAATGGGGATTACATGAATAACAACATAATAAAATCTGCAGTTTTACTTGCTTTGCTCGGATGCAGTACAGTGGCAAATGCCGACGAATTCAATAATATGAACGGTGTTACTGATGATAAAAATCATGCCGACGTATCACTAACCGTCGTCAATGGCGAATTGTTATTAAACAATACAAGTGATCCAGCAGCGAAAACGAATTGGAAGTTTTCAGTAGCGTTTGACGGCAACCAAACTGGTTTTAATACCGATCACAAAATTTTCTATCGTTACAAACCTGAAAATAATGAACAAAGCTCCAGAGATCATCAAATGAGAGCGCAATGGTACGTGAATGGTACAGATGCTGGTGGAGCCGACATAACAAGGGGCGGTACCCAAGATTGGTTCCCTTTTCAAACTAACGGTGACTGGCAAAATAAACAAGGCGATGGCCATGTATATAAAAGCGCTGACTACAATGAAGTGACATTGACACTTGATTCTGGCACATTACCCGGCGATGTATATACTAGTATACAATTTGCCGAAAAAGGAATATGGATGCATGGTCAGATTTACTTTGATTATATGCGTTTCGGTGGCAACACTCAGGTTTATGCACCGGCTGATATTGAGTTACCAGCAACTACCGCTGGTGGCCTCCCATTCGACGATGCCAGCTTAACAGCTTTCTATGCCGAAGCCTTTGGTTATACAGGTCATACCGATGAAACAGTAACGCATAATGGCGCAACTATTACTGGTGGTACTTTTCCAGTAGGTGATACCACAGTAACCTTTACTGCTGGTTCAGTCACTGCAACAGCGACTGTAACCGTTACTGGCGCTGCAGGTGATACCACAATACCAACGATTAGTTTACTAGGCGATGCAGCAATCACCTTAACGTTTGGTGATTTATACAACGACGCAGGTGCTACCGCAAACGATAATGTTGATGGTGAGATCACCGGTAACATTATACTTACTGGCTCGGTGAATACTTCAGTAGCAGGCACTTACACTTTAACGTATAACGTAAAAGATGCAGCAAATAACGCAGCGGTAACGGTGACACGAGAAGTGACGGTTAATGCCCTCATAGATGTTGACGCTCCGGTCATTTCGTTAATTGGCTTAGACCCCTTTTCGATACAAAAAGGTCAAACCTATACTGACCCAGGTTACAGTGCTATTGATACTGTTGATGGAGATGTTGCCGTTAGCGTGACAGGTACGGTTGATACTAATGTTGCTGCCAGTTACGTCTTAACTTACACTGCCACGGATACTGCTGGGAATGAAGCACAAGTGACACGAACTATCATTGTTACTGCTGGTGATGAAGTTGCGCCGATAATTATGCTGGCAGGTGATAACCCGCTGTTTCTGGAAGAGGGGTCAAATTATACTGAGCCAGGTTACAGTGCTAATGATGCTATTGATGGTGCTGTTGTCGTTAGCGTGACAGGTACGGTTGATACTAATGTCATTGCCAGTTACGTATTAACCTACACTGCCACTGATACTGCAGGGAATGAAGCACAAGCGACACGAACCGTTATTATTTCTTTAAAGGATACTGATGGTGACGGCGTCCCTGATGTGGACGATGCTTTTCCACAAGACCCATTAGAAACTGTAGATACAGATGGTGACGGTATTGGCGATAATGCTGATCCCGATATCGATGGTGATGGCGTATTAAATGAAAATGATGCTGATCCCTATACAGCTGTTTCACAAGCAGATGATCTTGATAGAGATGGTATTGCCGATGATATTGATAGTGATGGTGTAGATATTCTCGATGCCATTTCAGTAATTGAAACTGCGTTGTTAGCCCAAATAGACAGTGCCATCAGTATTGATGCTTCGGCTATTGAAACTGATATTGGCCCAAGTGTTGTTAGCTTTGTTAACGATGCTTTATCAGCGGCTAATGTTAATGGTGTGACGGTAGACAGTATTGTGGGAGATACTAGTAAACGCTCAGGTGCTCATACTGTAACTGTGCAGCTTATCAATACGGTTGGCTCTGAGGTTTCATTTGATGCCTTAATACATATAACCCCAAGTGTTTCTATTCCAGAGAAGGTGTTTGTTTTAGCTAATGAAGAGATAGTTTTTAACCTAGACCTATCTGGTGCGCCGGTATCATATCCAGTAACGCTTACTTACTTATTGGAAACGGTTGAAGCACAGCCCGTTAATATTAAAGAAGGTTTATTGACCCTTGAGCAAGGCGAAACGATTAACCTTGTCCTTCCTGCTCAGTCGCGTGGTGATTACCGTATAGTCTTTACCGAAGGTACTGACAGAAACGCGGCTATTCTAGCGAACGCAACTACGGTGATTTATGCCGAAGAAAATACCCCGCCGGCGATTGATGTCGCGCTATTGAAGGCTGGTCAAGAGGTTACTTTAATTGACCAAACAACAAGCGATGCAGCTATTGCTATCAATATTACCGATGTTGATATGAACACTGAACATACGGTAGTGGTGAATTTAGATGGCGTCGAAATCTTAAATACGCATAACGACATGAACAACCCAGCGGAAGTCATCAATATTGATGCGGCGATATTAGGCGCAGGTGAGCATGAGCTTGTTGTGGTTGTTACTGAGTTATTCACTGAAGAAGAATACAGTGTTACACAAACATCAGCCTTTACGATTGCTGAAGCGTTACCCGTGTTAGCGGATACTAACGACGATGGATCAATTGCTGACAGTGACGGTGATGGAATTTCTGATGCCGATGAAGGCTTTGGTGACGTTGATGGTGACGGTATTGCCGATTACCTTGATGATGCAAACTTAATGAGTAATGAGCAAAAAATTGGTAGTGGTGACAATGCTCTAATAGTTTCGGTTGACGATGGTTTATCTATTAGTATTGGTAACACGCTCAAATCTCTTGAGTCGGGTATGTCAGATGATATCGCAATTGAGGTGACTCGCGAGAACTTCATTAGTGTACTTGAAATATCGGATTTATCGGATGAGAAGCAAATACAGCTTGAACAATCTTTAGCCGAAGTGAAAAGCTTCTTGATGCCGTTAATTGATTTTAAAATTACCGGCGTGAGAGCAGGAGCGACGGCGAATATGATATTGCCACTACCTATGGCACTTACCGCGAAGACTGAATATCGTAAACTTAAAAAGGATGGCTCGTTAATCGCTTTTGATATCAACAATGGTAATGCCATTATGTCAGCAATGAAAGATGCGCAGGGTGAATGTCCGGCAGCAACATCCGATGTTTGGCAAACAGGATTAGTGCAAGGTAACGATTGTGTCAAATTAGCAATAGTAGATGGTGGTGCCAATGATGATGATGGTGAAACCAACGGTGTTATAGTTGACCCAGCGGTAATTGTTGATGTTAACTCAGCGCCAAATGTATCGTTAAATGAACTAAAATCTGTCAACGAAAACACTCAGGTTAACCTCAATGCCAGAGCAGTGGATATTGATGGTGACGTGCAAACCTATATTTGGACACAAACGGCTGGTCAGACGGTTGTCATGTCGGGTGTCGATAGTGATACCTTGACGTTTACCGCGCCTGAAGTCGCAGCTGACGAAACACTGACCTTTACCTTAAGTGTTAGTGATGGTGTTAATGCGACAGTGAAAACGATTAACGTCAAAGTAGTAGCTATAGCAATACTGGACGCAACTTTCGCCTCAAGTGAAGGCACCGTCTCTTTGACAGCAAGCGTAACGGGTTTAGATGATTTTACTCGATATAGTTGGACACAAATAAGCGGTGAAATTGTAATACTTAGTGGAGCTGAAGAAGCGGTAGCAAGCTTTACTGCGGTTAATGTTGCTGGCACCTTGATGTTTAAAGTTACAACCAGTAATGAAAATGGCACCAAAGTGCTCACTAAAACTGTGGAAGTAGACTTAACTGAGACTGGAGTTGCAGGTGAAGAAGCTGAAACTGACAGCAAGAGCGGTGGTAGCTTTGGTATTAACATGATGTTGTTATTAGCTGGTTTTATCGGCTTACGCAGAAAAGTAAAAGCTAAATAGTTCAACTGGTAAATATTGAATAAAAATAGCCTAAATGAAATGCCAGTCAGTAAGTTTGACTGGCATTTTTGTTTGTTTTACTTTGCTTTTGCCAGTAATACCAATGGGTATAATCCCTATTGCTTAATGGCATAGTCCATTTTTTAGATGCTTGCTCAATTACCAAATAAATAGCGTTTACATTGTTGTAACAATATGTTCAAACCTTATTGGTTAATATAAATACATAGGGTGGTACGCCCGAGTGAATTTGAATTAACTTCTCACGTGCTATGTTCAGGGTTACTAAAAAAAGTACATCATTCATCGCTGCCAAAAAAATAAGCTAATTAAATAAATAAATTTAAGGGTAATTATCCCCTTAAACACTCTGTATACATAGAACTAAAATAATACTCATAAAATTAAGCCGTTTAAGCATTAAATAAGTTACTTAATTAACAATAAAAATAGTATTAGATATTTCGCACAGTTTAAACATTTTTACAGGAGCAGAAAGTTAATGTATAAAAAAAATAAGATAACAAAAAGCATACAGCTACAGCTGTTAACTGCGGCACTTTTGATGCCATTGCCATTTATGGCAGTTCAAGCACAAGAAACAGCACAAGAAACAGCAGAAGAAAAAACACAAAAAACTAACGAAGCCAAAACCGAAGATGCAGTAGAAGTCATCTCCGTTACCGGCACACTAAACTCATTACGCGAAGCTGCAGCTGCTAAAAGGTATGCAAACCAAATTCTAGATGCTATCTCTGCTGAAGATATCGGTCAATTGCCTGATAACAATATGGCAGAAGCATTACAACGTATTACTGGTGTGCAAATTGGCCGAGACGATACGGGTGCAGGATCGGGTTTTGCAGTACGTGGTTTAAGTGATAACAGAGTTGAGATAAACGGTCAGACTATGGCCGGCTCAGGTGAAAGCCGCAGTAATGATCTCAGCAGCCTCGACTCGGCGTTATTTAGTGGTGTAGAAGTCATTAAATCGCCAACAGCAGACATGATTGAAGGTGCATTAGGTGCCACGGTACGTTTAAAAACTCGTAAGCCTCTAGACATGAAAGACAATATGCTTAACCTTGATGTCAGAGGTACTAAAGACTCTATGGCTGACGATTATGGTCATAAAGTATCTATCTTAGGTGCAACAAAATTTGATTTGAACGATTACGGTCAATTCGGGGTGATTGTCAACCTGAGTACCAACAACACCATAAATTCCAGTCATAATTTTGGCTCTAATTGGGGCTTAGCTTCACAGAGCCAAATAGACGGTAAAAGTATTTTTCAGGACGATGCCCAGCGCAGCTTTAATTTATATAGCCCATTAAACTTAGGACTAAAACAATCTTATTTTGATACACAAAAAGACAGTGCCAATCTAGAATTGCAGTGGCAGGTAAATGATAGTTTAGATTTTAGCTTTTCAAGTACGGCCTCAAAGAAAGTAGAAGATAGAACGTCTCGTGGCATGAGAATTGTTTTTGATAAAAACCCCATTTTATCTCACAATCAGCGTGAGTCAGCCTACAATGATGCACCGGTATTTTTACCAGTATTCTCCAGAGCACCCACCGGTAGTGAATACGAAAGAACTTGTCAAGATCTAAACGATGACGGAAATACAGCCGCCAGCTGTTTTACGCAAGTACCCGCGGGTGGCAGCATTGATCGTTATATATTGCAAGCCGGTACCTTCGACGCGGCAAAAGATCAATCTAAATTAGATTTTAAAACCGGTGAAATAGAACAAGACGTTATTACCAATACCTTGGGTTTTAATTATTTTATTACTGACGATCTTAGCATGGAAATGGCTTGGTCTACCTCGACCAGTAAGACTAAAACCGATGAGGTTGCGCTTAACTATTACTCTAACCTGAGCAATACCGATATTGAAGATGAAGATGGTGAAAATTTAGAGAAGCTAGCGAATGAAACTTTTACCCATGTTAATTTTGCTACAGGCTCAACGTTACCTGATTTTTCTTTATATGCATTAGAAGATGGGCTGTCAGCTGAGGATAATGAAAGTAGGGTGGCCGATGCGTTTATGGCATCCCAACTTTATTCTCTAAATACTATGTCACCCAGCTACAATGAAAGTGAGAATAAAGTTGAATCACTCAATGTTGATTTTGATTGGTCTCTAGACAATGACATTTTTACCTCAATTGAGTTTGGCGCACGCCTAGGAAAAAACGCAACAAATCGCGCGGAATGGAAAACACAAGTTACGCCGAGCTTTGTGAGACATGCCATTACGAGTTGGCGTTGGCGAGAAACCGATCAAGATTTTTCTACTCAGGCTAATCCACTCTACAGCGGTAGTAATCAAGACCGGCCCAATTTTGACTGGGTTGATACCGTTATGGCCGAAAACGGCGGCCCAGAAAATTACATAAGCCAGCATCTAACCACAACAGAACCCTTCTTCCCTAACAGTACTACCAATGTTAATGTACCAAACTGGGTTACCTTCGATATGAATCATAAAGAGCTAGGCCAGATGGTAACTGATTTGTTCCCTGGGCGAGAAGGAAACTGTATTGAGGGATTAGATGCATGTTATACAAACTCGGCGCCTCGTTTGGTTGATCCCAACAATCCAAATAATACTGAAGAGCTGGCAATAACCTACACGCTGCCTTCAGGCGAGCTTAACCATTTTAATGAAAGATACGCCTACCTTATTGAAGAAGAAACCACCGCTTTCTACCTGAAAACCAATTTTGAAAATGTCGTCTTTGAACTACCCTATACCGGTAACATCGGTGTACGTTATGTTAAAACCCAGACAACTTCACTGGGGGCACAAAGCCAAGTGTTTTACGATGGTGAAGTTGCAAAAGATGAGGCGGGTGAAACTATCTATGAAATTAATCCGATTGAAATTAAAAACAGCTATACCAATATATTACCGTCAGCCAATATTAATTTTGCGCTGCAAGACAATATGTTCCTTAGGTTTGCGGCATCTAAAACTATGTCACGAGCTAACCAGAGAAAAATGTCACCGTCACAGTTCGTCAGTCCGACTGCGTCAAGTGCCAGGATAGGTAATCCCTATTTAGAGGCACAAACTGCCTGGAATTATGATAGCTCATGGGAATGGTACATTGATGACGTTAACATGGTATCGGTTGCCGTTTACAGAAAAGAGTTATCAAACTTCCTGGAAGATTCCACTTACACTATACCTGGCGATGGTACCAAAGAAAATCCAGTTATTGTCATTACTCAACCCGTTAATGGCGGTGATGGCACCATAAATGGTATTGAAATAGGGGGCAATCATACCTTTAGCTATCTGCCCGGTTTTTTAAATGGTTTCGGTGTGTCAGCAAATTATACCTACACTGACTCATCGCAGTCATCCGGTTTAAGTGACCTAGATGGCAGTAAACTACCTGTGCCTAACCTTTCTAGCAATAGTTTTAATTTTGTTCTTTTCTACGATAAAGCCGGCTTTAACTTTCGGGCAGCCTACAACTACCGAGATGAATCTTATGCTGGTCCGGCAACAGCCAGTGACGACTTAATTTATTTTGAACCTAAGGAAAACGCCAATTTTAACGAAGCATATTATTCACCAGTCGGGGTTTATTTACCGACATGGAATGACGAATTCGCGACTTTAGATTTATCGATGAGCTACAAATATAAGCAAACACGCATATTTTTACAGGCAACTAACGTGTTAGATGAAGTTAGCAGAAAGTATGTTGGCGATAAAGAGACCACTCATATGCTCACCAGTTCGTATAACGACTCGGGTGCCAGTTACGTACTTGGTTTCAGCCAACAGTTTTAGCCTCAGCTATTTGAAAAGGAACAGAAATATTATGAAAAATAAATTTAACAACCTGGTTAAAATCGGCTTGTACACCTCAATTATTCTACTTAGCGCTTGTGGCAGTGAGAGTGGTTTAGATAACCCGGGCATTAAAATGGGCTCAGAATCAACCGTAGATCCCGTGACCTTACAAAATTTTAACGCAATAACGCAAGTAAGAGTACTGATTGATGAACAAGGTAATGAAACAACTGAACTCTACGCGCTTAGATCAGGGGTGATTGCAGACTTTCAACATGTATTTAATACCCAGGCAATTACCGGCATCGGCTTAAACGCTACGGTGAATGCTTCAGTGACAAGCGTTATCGATATTACCGGCACAAAATTGGACCCGGCAATTGTACCGCTACTCACCCAACTAGCCAACCAAAGAGCAAGCTGCGAAGTGAGAAATAGCTCGAAAGTAAATTTGCTGGATAAAGAGGCATGTAGTGCTTCTGGGGCCATTGCAATATGTAACGAAAATGACTCTTATAAAGTTGACCCAGAAAAAACGTGTGCAGAGCAACCGGATCCGTATTCTTATGAATATAAATATGGCATCACGTTACAAGAAGTTGCTGTTATTGAGCCAACAGACGTTGATCCACTTGACATCATTTCGCTGAGAAGTATTTACACCACAGATGCCTATGGTGAAAAATTGGGAACAGCAAGCGAATACGCCGGTTACTCTAAAGAACACGGGGTAGATATTGCTCAATTTTCTGCTTTAGCCATTCAATTTAACTTAGGTGATACAGAGGGTTATTGGAATAAAGCCTTTCAGGCCATAATAAACGTCGCTGGCGACCCGACTGAAATAGTCGTGTCCACCGTTGACAGAGATCCACTTCCAGAGACGCCGCGTAATAAATTTGCCGGTGACGATATGAAAAACGTTACGCCGGGTAAAACTGTTGAAACCATGCTGTCATTTACGGGTCACAATACCAGAATGCCAGTGCAAATCAGCAAAAGCACTGAATTTGAGTTAGCGTATGCAATAGATGACGGTGAATTTGTCACTTTATCTGGCAACGAGTCGGTTATGGCTTCCTGCGGTAGCGCAGGCGTTATTTGTCTTCGTAATGGCGAACAACTTAAGGTACGTATTCCTACGTTAATAAATAACGCGATCGACGCAAGCGACCCTGCCTTTGATGCTGCTTATGCTTTTACCGTTAAAGTCGGTGAGGGTTGGTTGGGAGACGAAACGCTACCTAAGTATGAAACCAACTTTAGTGCCACTACCCATGCTTGGGATTATGTGCCAGCTGTAGAACCTACTTTGTTATTTCCCACCTTAAATAGTGCCACTCGTGATAGTGATAAAGTTATTCGTGGTCAGTTTACCATCACCCAAGAGATGAAAGATTTTACCCGTGGTGAGGGGCAAGGTACTGTCGATAAACCCGATGTATTACAGCCAGTAAGCGCAACATTGCAAAGGTCTATCGATGGCGGCACGACTTGGACATCACTAGCAAATATTGTTATTGCTGAACTTACTGACGAAAATGGTGACAATGTTGAATTAAGTAGTAATATTCTGCCCACCAGTAATAGTGACGTTTTTGACTTTAGTTTTAATGATGTGGTGTTAGAACCAGGAACAGAAATTGATGGTCCAAGAGTGAATATGTTCCAAATTGTGGCTACTGCAAACCTTAAGTATACAACACCCTCCAATGTTGAAGTAAGCAGTGTCAGCGAGCCATTAAAGGTTAATATTGAACACAGCTTGGCAGACATCGTATCATTCCCTACTGGCAGTACGGCCATGTTAAGTCATCTTCGAGACGTTTCCATCAACCCGAACAATGGCTTGCTATATATGATCGACTCAACATCACCTGACGCCGATGCTGAGGGTAAAGGAGGCATAAATAATATCATTTGGAAATACAATTTAGATGCCATTAACCCACCTGTTTGTGCCAGCGTGCCAAAATCAACCCATAACAATAGTAAGAAAAATGAAGAGGGTACTAAGAAACACCCATCCACTATTATTCAATTTAATCATGCTCGAGCAGATCTTGGCGGCGTTTTCGTTAAAGCCGGTATCAACTTAATGTATTGGAATGAAGAGCTATTAAATGCCGGCCCCCAAGACAGCCGACAAGTAAGCGCCTTCAAGGAAGATGCTGCTAGTCATACCCCATGGTCTGCAACCTCCGGCCAATTTGATTACACCGGCCGATTTTTCTATATGACCGCTCAAGGTAGGAAGCCTGGCAGGGGCCAATGTTTTGTTTGTACTTTGCAGTATGAAACAGTTTCACAAGACGGTAAAGAAGTCATTTCAAGGGTTAGAGCAGCACCGAGTGACGCTTCTGGTAGAGCAGCTCGTGAAGAGCAAGCCCCGACGAATTCAGGCCCTTATAATAATGGTATATCGCTAGATATTATCACCTATAAAGATGAAGTGACAGACGAAAATGGCGGCGTTGACGTCAACATTGATGAGTGGCTTTTATCCTTGGATATGGTAAATAATAACACTCATTGGAACAAGTCTGGGGTTGGTACGCTACCTAGCAAGCCAATGGGGGCAATGAATTTGAGAAAGATGCAGTTGCAACAGCCATTGCCAAGTGAAAACATCTCTTACAACGAAGATACTTCTTGGAGTGAGGTGTTTTTAAAAGATGAAAACAACGATGTACTTGTGATCAACGAAGGCCATTCGATAGCCATTGATGACAAACGACAAAAAGCCTACATTGTTGACAATACACCAGGCAGCCAGAAAATCTATCAGTTCGACCTATCAAACCTTCGCACAGAGCAAACGTTGAAAGTTGAAAAGGTACTCATTGATTTGGCCGTTACAGACGGTGAAAACAAAGTAGATACCAAATATGAAATGCTTGCTTCGTTAAAAATGGACCCAGGTGCAGATTACCTATTAGGAACAGATCGTGTTACCGGCACGGTATATATCATCGATCCCATATCCGGCGACATCTCCATTTTATTAAGGGGTTTATTAACTAAGACCGATCCAGACCAGAAGGTGTGTAATCAATAAAGAACATAAGCCATCAGGGGCGTTGACCCCTTAGTGGTATAAACCTTCTAACTCTTATAGGAAACATTATGAATAATAACAAATTTAAGCTAAATCTTGTCACCGCAACACTGTTGTCGTTGCTGGCAACTGCTTGTAGCGAAGAAACAGACCAAACGGCAAATATCAGTGACGACATCCCTGAACCATTAGCATTCGTAAAAAGCGGCGAATATCAAACCGTCATTTCTGCCCCAGCAGGCAGTAACAAATTAAATGGCTTGTCGTTAGAACTTATTGATGAAGCAACCCTAGAGGCTAGATTACAAGAAGAAAGAGAAAAACCTGAATACGCTGAGCTCAGTGCTGATGAATTAGAAACTATTATCAATGAGTTTGAGGCAACGATACGTACAAGCGCCATTTACGATGGCACTGCCACTACTTATAAGTTATTGCCAACCGAAGCGACAAGAAAAGTTACGGGTATAGAGTCATTGGCTCACCACCAATTTAGCCTAGCTTTAAATGGTGCTGCGCCTAATGTGCCTCACCCTGACAGATGTCCTGGTGATGCTGACTTTTTAGTGCCAGAAGACCCGACAACGGCTAAACCCGACGGTCAAACGGCGCCTATCACGCAATTTTATAGTTATGGAGCCGACGTAGACACAGTTGTTTTAGGCGATGAAGTTGATATGCGCTTTAATATTCCAGCTTATCGTTATGGCATTACTTATGCCGCCACGCTTAATTATGGTGATAAGCAATATGATTTTTCAGTATCAACACCAGAAGAAGTAAAACTGCCCAATGACCTCGAATTTATCAGCAATGGTGACGGTCAGTTGTTGGCTCGCGTGCAAGACAGGTTTTCAACAGACGTGGTAAAAGGGCTGGACTTTACCGAATCGCTTTTTAACTTCACTGGCGGTAACGTAGAACACCAAATGTTAACCACACCGGTTGCTGATACCGATGGCAATATTATTCCAGTAAAAGCGGGCAAAGTTTATACCTTTTTAACGTCAGCGCCAGTCACGGGCATGAGCGCTTTTTCTCGTAACTCATTTAACTTCACCGTTGAAGATCATGACCGAACCTACGTTGAAACGGGTTATCGCGTTATCAATGAAGGTAAACCAAGTGAACAAATTTTTGAAGAATACTCAATAGAGCAAAGTGTGGTTCAGGTTCGCTCAATTAGTACTGATAAAATTACGCAAACATACTCTGGCGGCTGTGCTGCTCAGGGAGATGTTATTGCGGTTAGTTTTCATTTGCCTGCCGATTCATATGATAAAACGTTTTCAGCAACACTGACTTGGCCTAGCTATGAACTTGTACAAAAATTAGATGATAACGGTGATGTCGAGCTAGACGATGAGTTAAACCCAGTGATGGTATCTCAGCTAAAGCAAGAGGAAATTACCTTTAATGTCCAAACGGCAGTCGAAGATAGTGAGCCGACCAAACTCGACACCGATACTGTCTTTACCAAGCGTAGTACTAACGTGCCTGCCGATGGGTTTGTTTATTACGAAATAGACTTAAAAGACTTTAATAATGCATTGGCTGTTTTTAATGTTGAAAATACTGAATATTCTATTGATGGAGCGCCGTATACATCAGGTGTAGCTTCAATAGCACCCGGTCAGAGTTTGATTATTCGTGTTCAGGCCGCCAATACGGGGTCAAAGTCACACACCGTTAGAATTGCGGGAGTAGACTACCAATGGGACACAATAGTAGCAGCCGGTGCTAGTGTTGAAGCCTTTACTGCGGCTATTAATTACCCGCCAGCCGTTTCTGCTACTTTATCGGACAGTGTGACACTTAGAGGGCATGCTTATTTTGCCAAAGAAGTTGACGGCAAAATGGTTACCTCTACAACCTCTGTAGATCTTGAAGAAAATATCACAATTACAGCAAGTGATATTTTAATAGAGGGTACAGCATTAAATGCTGAAGGCTTAACGGAAGGTATTGATTATACCTTTGACGCCCAAACCGGTATTTGGACAAGAACCCTTTCGCTTGTTGAAGCGGGTGATTACAACTTTACGCTTACCAGTGCTGATACTATTACCGATACGGTATCTATACGTAAGTTAGCCAGTGACGCCACAATGCCGAGTGATATGACTACCGACTACAAAGGTTTTGATGACATCAGCTTTGATCAGCGCAACAATGTATTTTATGCAACATCTGTAGGTTCTTCTCAATTGGTTAAATTTCCACTGGTATCAACGTTGACTGAACCAGGCGACGAAACCGGCAGAGAATTGTTAACCATAGAAAACAAGCATGATAAGTCGAAAAGTTATAGTGACAATTACATGGTGCAGATCAACAATAATGACCCCATTGACCGTCGTTATATTTTCAAAAGTGGTAGAAATAAATTATCAACTAGCTTACTAGAGCCAGGCATATTAACCGAAAAAATAAGTTCAAATAACTATCTGGATGTCACTAAGGGAATACCTGACGAAACATCACACGCGGTGTTTGATGATGAGGGCAAGGTAATTTACGTTACCGGAAAGGCTAAGTTATCTCAGGTAACACCAAACTACAGTGACTTATATGACGTTAACGATGGCGGCGTGCAAATTCCATTTATATCCACCGAAGGTTTTTACAATGTGCAAGGTGTCGTGGTTTCTTCGCAATTTGATTCACAGTCTGTTGATATTTTTACCCTTAACAGTGGAGAGTTCAGCGGTCAGCAAATAATCATTGCACTGTCTAAAGTCCGTTGGAAAAATGATGGTGACAATACACTGTGGTTTATCCCGAAAAAACCGACTTACATTGCCGATTCATCAGCGACACCTATTACGCTGGTTGTAATGAATGGTGATACTGAAGAAGCACTGCAGCTCGATAAAGCAACAAGCGTAGCCGTTGATGATAATCGACAAACAGCGTATGTAGTTAATGGTGATAATACGTTATATGCCATTGACTTATCTGCTCTTGCAGGACTGTTTGAAAACGCTATTCCGCAGGCGAGTTCCGACCCGGTGAAATTAGTGGCTAAACAATTATCACTGATGTCAACGCCTGACGGTGCAATAACGTCACTTATAATGGAAGGTGGATTGCCCTATTTGGTCGCGACCGATAAGGAAAGTTCAGTTTACGCCATCGACCAGGTTACCGGTGAAGTTGTTTATCTTATTAAAACTAAATAACTTGGTGTAGCAGAAACAATCAACGGGATAGCTATTATACCCGTTGTAATACGCACTAAACACGCCCATTAATCATCGGGCGTGTTTAGTGCCTTGCGAGGTCGCAAAGCTGATAAGCGAAAGCAAGCGGTATTAAAGAATTTATAGGAAGTTAGCGCTAAACAACACAAGTATAGCTATGTATTTACAGCGATAAACAGCCCTTAATAAAGCTTCAAACTGTAGCTTTAAATTAAAATTTCATATTTAAATTGAAATAAGTCTAGGGTTTTTCATCACTTTTAGCTCTATCTATATATTGTTAATGTGAAATCAAAATTTCCGCAAAAATTTGAATTAAGGGTACTAATGAATAATTCTCTAACAGGCATAGCGTTAGCTTTGTCGCTAGCCATAACGGGCTGTAATTCGACATCGCCTGAAACATCAGGCCAAAGTTTAGTGTCAGCAGCGCCAATGGCACAATTAGCCCAAACGCCGCCACTGGGTTGGAATAGTTTTAACAGCTATGGTGTTTATTTACACGAAAAAGCCGCTTTAGAAAACTTAGAAGCGTTTGCTGAAAAATTACAACCGCACGGTTATGAATATTTTGTTATTGACGCTGGCTGGTACGGCGAGTTTGAACTTAGACCAGGCACACTGTTTCCGGCAGAAAAACATGCCGAAGAGGTTAATCTTGATGAATACGGTTTATTAGAGCCAAGCCAAACGTATTTTCCTGGCGGTATGACACCGATTATTGACCGTGCCCATGAGTTGGGTGTTAAGTTTGGACTTCACATGATGCGCGGTATTCCACGTAAAGCTGTTGAACTGAACCTGCCTATTAAAGGCACTAAATATCGTGCCCGTGATATTGCTGATACCTCAAGTACTTGTGGTTGGAACAATCAAAACTATGGCGTTGATATGACCAAGCCTGGCGCTCAAGAATATTATGACAGCGTTTATCAAAAACTTGCCGATTGGGGCGTAGATTTACTTAAAGTGGATGACTTAACTCACTACCCGAAAGAAATTGCAGCCATTAAAAATGCCATTGCTAAAACCGGTCGCCCTATTGTTTATAGTTTATCGCCGGGTGGCTCTACCAATACTAAAGATTTCTCCCACTACCTAAACGCAAATATGCTACGCGTTACCCACGATATCTGGGATGAACAGGCGTCTATCGAACGTTCTTTCGAAGTATGGCGTGACTGGCAAGGCATGGCTCGTCCAGGATTTTGGCCTGACTTAGATATGCTACCTTTTGGTCCTCTGCAGTTGATGAACCCAGCAGGTGACAGCGCTAAAGATGAAGGTACCGTTGCTTTAGCGGGTAAAGGTCACACTCGCATGAGTGAATTTAACCAAGAGCAAATGCGCACCTTTATGACGCAGCGCTCACTATTTGCTTCGCCGATAATGATGGGGGGCGACTTACCAACATTGGATGCTTATTCTTTAGAGATAATTACCAATAAAGACATGTTGGCCTGTAACCAAACAGGTATTAGCGCTACTTTAGTAAAAGAAGAAGACGGCATTGAAGTATGGGGTAGTACTACACCAGCAGTGCAGATCCAAGGTTGCATGGGGATATTCAACCGTAGCAACGAAGTTAAAACGATAAGTCTCAGTAAAGAATGGTTAGATTTTAGAGAGTTCTACCAAAATGACTATTCTTTAACACGTAAAGGTAAGAGCAAGTATAACCGCGTATATAAAAACGCCTTTAATGTTAAGGATGTTTGGGGTGAGAAAACTTACCTAATAGACAACCAGACTATTACGGTACAAGTAAAACCTAATGACGTATTGTTTTTAGTTTACGAAGAGCAACTGTAATTCGCTAGCTAAAAGCGTTATATTTCGATATATCGTGTAATAACAAATAAACTTAGGGTTTATTTGTTATTACAGACTCTATAGTAATAGAATATGAAAACGTCAATATCACGCCCTTAACACTTTTTGAAAGATGAAATATGACAGATAACGATTCAAATAATATAACTAGCTTGGTTTCTCATCGAGATTATGCAATGAAAATCGTCTCTAGATTGTTACCTCCATCCGACGTAGAAGATGTTGTGCAAGAAGCGTATATCAAAGCTTTTCAAATGATGAAACGAAAAACAATTGATTACCCAAAGACGTACTTATGCACAATCGCAAAAAATTTGGCTTTTGATCTATTAAAAAGAGCTCATTTAACAGTAAGTATTTTTGATGACGAGAATGAATTATCAGAATTACAGTTAATAGGGCGGCAAGATGATACCCACAAGAAAGTATGCGTTGAACAAAGTTTAGAAAGAGTGAGCGAAGCCATGCGATTAATTCCAGAGAAATGTCGGCGGGTATTAATTCTTAAAAAAGTTTACGGTTACAAAAATAAAGAAATAGCGACAGAGCTAGATGTGACCATTAAAACGGTCGAAGCACACATGACAACGGGGATAAAACGTTTTAACTTCTACATGAAAACTCTTGAATCAAGAACGACGCTTCAAGAAGCATATGGAACTGAGAAGCAAAGGCAAAGATGATGAATACTACCAAAGATACAGTAATTGAATTTCCTAAAGATGACCGAGTTGAAGAGGAAGCCGCACAATGGTGCGTAAAACTGATGGATGATTTAACGCTAGAGGAAGAAGCTAAACTACAAACTTGGTTGGCTAAGTCATCTACTCATCGTAAGTTATTTGTCAGTATGGCACATAGTTTAGATCAGATGGAACAATTAGCACCTTTAGCTGAAGTTTTCCCTCATGAACCTAATAAAAAAACGAAACCATTTAGCCATAGATATATGGGGCTAGCCGCCTCTTTAGTTATTGGTTTTGCATTCACTTTCACTTGGTTTACTTCACAGGATGTCTCCAAAGAACTTGTAAGTCTGCCAGTTATTGAGCAACAAGAAGTTAAAGAGCAACAATACTATTCAACTGAAGTAGGCGAAATTCGTACGGTCATGCTTAGTGACGGCTCAGCACTTCTGATGAATACAAATACACATGTCAATATTAATTACACCAAAGAACGTCGTGAATTAATACTTACCCAAGGTGAAATACATATCACGGTTGCTCATAACAAACTGCGCCCTTTAAGTGTTGATGTTGGGGGGAAAACCATTGAAGCGGTGGGCACTGCCTTTAATATAGAGTATGCCAGAGATGAATTGATCGAGCTGATAGTCACTGATGGTACTGTGAAGGTGTTTGATCAACTACAAACAAGTGAAATTGATAGCGAACCTGTTAGCATCAAGGTTGAAGCTGGCAGACAAATCGCTATTGATGGTAAAACTGTTATCACCCCCGATCTGATTAACAATGCTAGCCTGACATCTGACGTAAACCAAACTCTAGCATGGCAAAGTAGATATTTAGTTTTTACCGGTATGCCGCTTGAAGATATGGTTGCTGAAATAACTCGCTATACTGGTGTCGCTATAGAAATCGCTGACAGTGATTTAAAGCAGGTTAAAATAGTAGGTCGATTTAAAACCAAT
>NZ_KB905166.1 GCF_000378625.1 Colwellia piezophila ATCC BAA-637
ACTTGAAGCTTGGTGCCGTCTAGCAGAATCAACTAATATATTGGCCTTACATAATTTTGCAGTCGGACTAAGAATGCACAAGGTAGGCATTTGTAACTATGCCAAATATAAGTTGACCAGTGCCCGTATTGAGGCAGGAAATGTTTCTATTGGGATGATTAGGAGGCGAGCCAGAGGAGTAAGGGATACCGAATACTTCAAATTAAAAATAAGGCAAACATCAGTTCCAGCAACGCATTCTATCTTTTATCCAAAAATCAACCTCACATAACCGGAGAAGAGCCCAAAATCTAATCCGAAACCTAACTTTGATGAAACGGCTAATGTCCGTAATGTGGTAGGAAGCGTCCATACTTCCTGAATCATTTGCGATTTAAATATCTATATTTTCAGATAGCTCAAGTACGTCATCGACTTCTATACCAAGATAACGAACCGTACTCTCTAGTTTTGTATGACCAAGAAAAATTTGAACAGCTCTCAGGTTCTTCGTTTTTTTATAAATCAAAGTAGCCTTAGTGCGCCTCATTGAATGAGTGGCATAGGATGTTACATCCAAGCCAATACTAGCAATCCACTTTTTTACTATTCTGGTATATTGCCGAGTCGATAAATGGAAATTATCTTTTACTCTACTTCCAAATAAATAATCACTAGAACGAAGTGATTGAAATGAGATCCATTTTTGTAAAGCTGTTCGAGTTTTTTTTGTTATTTCAAATTGAACAGGAGTTCCTGTTTTTTGTTGAATTAACATTGCTCGTGATTGGATATTTTTGCCATGAGCAATATCCATCACTTTAAGCTTGATGAAATCACATGCTCTTAATTTACAATCTAGAGCCAAATTAAACATCGTTAATTCACGTAGATTATTTACTAAATCAAGCCTTGTTCTAATAGACCAAACTTCCTCAAGTTTTAGAGGAAGTTTTTGACCAACCAGTTTTCCTTTATTCCAGCTAGCTTTTGGGGTGTATGGAATCATGTCATACATAATAGCGCTCCTACGTTTAAGGGACTATAAGTATGGCTGTGGCTAATGTTCAGAATTGTGCGCTTTATACGTTAGCTACTGGTTATTCTTTAGGTCAACTGATAGCCAATAGCTGACATTAGCTTTTAAGCTATTAACAGCAGCTCAGAGCCTATTGCGGTCATTCTAATTTAAATGCTTTTATTTATTTGTACCCAAAATATTACTTAATATTTAGCATACGATTATATACACAATCTCTAAAGCGGACATTTGAATCATCTAAGGTCTACATAAAGTAGAGTATTAAATCTAAGACGCTAATGAGATAGTGCTAACCGTCACTATTACCACATTGATGACGTTCTTTATGAACCAAATTCATCTCAGCTAAGGGGTTGTTTAGATAAGAAAGCTGACGTTAGCCATTGTTTATCTAATGGTAACTGATCCGACAGAGTAGCCGTAAGCATCACTGATTACTTTATGACTTATGATCGCTATTAGTCGCTATTAGTCGATATTAAATTCCGTTATTAGTGCATGAGTTTGTTTGAGCAGAGAAGGAAAATTAAGTATTTTCCTTCTCTATGATTGCAAATCAAATAGTTCTATTTATTTACCACGCGCAAATCTAATTCTTGTTTTTTCTGCTGTGCAGTCATTAGCATACGATCAAGATCTTTACGTTCATATAGTTCACCATTATTTACAACGCGCAAATCTAATTCTTGTTTTTTCTGCTGTGCAGTCATTAGCATACGATCAAGATCTTTACGTTCATATAGTTCACCATTATTTACAACCGCAAAAATATCTTGAGTTGCTTTAATGTTTTCCAATGGATTGGAATTCAAGATCACAAGATCAGCCTCCTTATTTACACTTATAGATGCTGTGTGCTCTTTAACCCCCATAAATTTTGCACCATTAATTGTTGCCGTCTGTAGTATATTTAAAGGTTGCATCCCAGCATCTTGAAAAAGTATTAACTCTTCATGTAATGCCATTGCAGGATATACTAATGTATTCAAAGCCGCAGAATCACTTCCTGCCATCACTAGCACCCCAGCTTCTTGCAAATACGGAATTTGACTTGCAATAAGTTGATATTTATATTTTTTTTCTTTCCATTGTTCAGCAGTCAAATTTCCCATTCGTTTAATACGCCATTCATAATGGCTCATAAATTCAGATGTTAAGTATTTTTTAAAGTCATCTTCACTGTGATCATCTTCATCTAAATAGGCAAGTTGTTTACCGCCAATAAGAGTTGGTGTAATGGCAACCCCTTTTTTAGCTAAATATTGATAACGTTTATTAGCAAGAGCCTGATCAAAGTTATTTACATACTGCTTACGAGCTTGCGATGATTTTATTTCACCATTATTAACTTGAGCAATTAATTCAGCTTCATTAGGAATGCCTAATCTCAGTAAATAACTTGCATGCTCAATACTGCTTACTCCAGCATCAACAATATCGTATACAGTTGCTTTTTGTGGAATATGCGCTGAAACTTTATATCCTCGTTCCTTTGCCGCTTTGATACCTTCAATAAACAAATCGGTTTTCAATGTATTGGCTGTCATTTTTACAAAATCAACATTTTTACTATCGAGTAAATCTAACGCTTTATTAAGCTCTGCTGTTGTACCTATTTCTAGATCACCTTTCCAAATAGAGTCAATTCCTTCTAATTTACGGCCAGCGGTGTAAATCTGTGGACCCAACAATTTCCCTTGAGCAATCTGCGAACGCCATTCAAGTACTTCCTCACCTAAATCACTAGCTGAATCTCGTACAGTTGTAATGCCTAGGGCAATATATACAGGGAATAAAGCCTCATTGTCTTGGATTAAGCTCTTTCCTTCAAAGTGAACATGCATATCCCATAACCCAGGAATAACATATTTATTTTTTGCGTTTAACATCTTTGGAGCTTGATGGTTAGCTAACAGTGACAGATCACCAACTAGAGTTATTTTATTTTCATCAAGCACTATAACAGCATGCTTTTTAATATGACCTGTTTCAACATTGATAACATTGGCATCATAAATAATGACATTATGTTGCTGTTTAACTGTTTTAGTAACGTCATTGTTTTGACAACTAGAGATAAACAGAATTATTGACATAGTAGGGAATAGTATATTTTTCATTGTTTTTTTTACCAAATAGTTACTTTGAATAAATTAATCAGCTATAAACCAGTGTATTAGAGATACCTTATATAGTAAGTATTCACTAAAGTCACAATTTTTTCATTAAATTCGATGGTACATTATCCAATTTTAATTTTGTAGTTATCTTAGTATCTACCTGTACGATTAAATTAAAATAAACGATGATTATTAATTGGTGTCCATATTAATGGTGCAAGATCAGCTCTAAGTTACCATGATAAGGACTAAATCTAACGTCCACTTTTAGCCACAATCTCTAAAGCGGACATTAGAATCATCTAAGGTCTACATAAAGTAGAGTATTAAATCTAAGACGCTAATGAGATAGTGCTAACCGTCACCATTACCACTTTGAAGACCTAAGTTTTTAGTACCATAACGACAGCTGTGGGGCAGTAATCGGTCATAAATCACGATCCAAAATCACTATACCTAGCAGTCACAATGAGCATAAAACGGTCAAAAAACGCTTGTTAAAACAAACCTATGAAGTCGTTATTTTTATACGATAGCTGACCTAGATGAAAACATTATTTTAATGCTTAACCTGTTGTTGCTGACATAAATTTTATATACGAACAAATCAACAAAAGCTTGATTTCTCTATTGCCAAAGGTATTATAATTTCACTTATTACTTCATTATTTTTAAATAAAATGGGCAATCGTATTTAGCCCTTCGAAAAATAACTTCTTAAGCAAATATATAGAGATGAATACAGATGTATAGTAGTACAAAACAGCAGGGTTTCACCTTAATTGAGTTGGTCGTGGTAATTGTTATTTTGGGGATTTTGGCCGCTACCGCCGCACCAAAATTCATAGATATTACTTCAGATGCTAACAAGTCTGTACTAGAGTCTATGGGAGGAGCTATTTTATCAGGATCTAAACTAGTGTATGCAAAATCAATAATTCAGGGGGTGCAAAACCAAGAGTTAGCAAACATAGATATAGATGGTGATGGGAATAATGATGTTGAAATTAAATATGGTTACCCCAGTGGCGACAGAACAAATGGAATAGCCAATGCAGTAGAATTAGGAGACGATTGGGCTTATGGCGATAGGTTCAATCATGGAGCCTTCATCGTAACTCCTTCGTCCCTTGCTGGATTCAGTGGCATTACCAATAATAATATCCCTATCACACAAACTAATTGCTATTTGACTTACACGCCGCCAACTACAGTTGGGCTATTACCAACTGTGACATATACGAAAAACGATTGTTAACAGAAAATTTGAACCTTCAATACACTCTCTCAACTAAGCCAGAAATTTCTTCTTTAGCGAGCAAAAGTCATAAGGTCATCATTGGTGCTAACGACGGTTTTAAGTCTTGGAGATGCCGTTAGGAAAGTAAACGCTACCGACAGCTAAGCGCACTTTTTTAACGTTAGTTTTTGGTGAGGACAAACTTACAAGAACTCATCGTTCTAAGGTCACTAGCTACCACAGAGCGGACTAAAGCAAAAACCTAGGTAAAGTTAGGTATATGATCTGAAAGCGGACGCTGGGCTACCTCAATTATTTGTAAAACTACAATACATGATGTTATTGTTAATAATACAAGTTTTAGCAGTTATGACCGACTGTAAAGAGCGATCAACAGCCGTTCAAACGTTAATAAATAAGGCTCACTTAGGTACGATAACCGGACATTAACCTCAAAATAATAGCCCTATATTTTCTAATGAATGTTGTGTTGTTATTAATATATGCTGTTCGGTTCACAGGAAATACGGTTCATTAATATTACAGTTTAATATGTTTTTCAAGCTCTTGAATTAAAACAGTTCAATATCTTCAGTTGATTTGTATTCTCCTTCTGTTTTCAATTCCTCAATTTCTAGTTCATCAATTGTTGTTATAAGTACCTGACTAATATTTGATAAGGCATCTATGTTGCTAGTTTTTTCAATCGCATTTTCCAAGAATTTCTCATCATTGTCAGATAAATCTAAATTATGAAAATTTAATGTGATTTCAAGAATGACATCATCTATCATCTTCTCCTTAATGTCTTTTAAATGATTAATGTCTTCATTAATATCTATTACAGTTTTCTCTAACTTCACTTTCATTTTATTTAGTTGGATATAGTTAAATAGCGCCCGATAACGCATTTCTATTGCAGGAATTAACTTAGCAAAAATATCAATCCATAAACCATATTTAGTGGAGTGTTTGTCAGGCATGTTTTTAATGAGAATAGAGACATTAGTATCGTTGAATATGGCTCGTGAACCGAACTCATAGATACGTCCTCTATCCTTTAATAAGGAAAACACTTTTTTTTCTAAAGGACTGCACCTAATAGTTTCTTGGGAAAAACCCGAGATATCATCAGCATGATGAAATTCTATAGCTGAATTAAAATCATGATTTAAGAAAAACTTTAAAACCGCTTTCCCAAGATCTTCAAAAGAGTTTATTGTTTGGATATCTGACATGAAATTCAAACAATCCCCATACAAAGATGCTTGAATCATGCTTATCTCAACGGTTTGAGTTAGTTTCTTTATATTCTTCTTCTGTCTTTGTGTATCTTGGCTTAATAAATTTAAATTTCTGACTACCTGCAAGACAACCGATAGTGATTTATGTTTCGGTATAAAATCATTTGCGCCAGCCTCAAAGCATTTGAGAATAATTTCTTCATCATCTTTTGCTGTTCTAAAGATAACTTGGACTTCAGGTGATATCGACTTTAATAGCTTACATATCTCAAATCCATTCATACCTGACATTTCAGTATCTAAAATTACAACTGGAAATGTGTGTTTCTTGAATAAATCAATACCTTCATTTCCTGAAGTTGACGAATAAACTTTATAATGCTCAGCTAAGTATTTACCTATTGAATTCAAACTACTTTCACAGTCATCTATGATTAGGATTTGTTCTTGGTTTGAAGACATTATCACCTCTGACTTTAGTATTTTGCCATTCCTTGCGTAAATTAATATTATCAACTTAACTAAAAATATAGCAGTAAATTCTCCTTTGGGAATATTAATAATTGTTCCTTAGTCGTAACAAATTAAAATTCGTAAACTACAAACGTTATTTATATAAAATATAATCCTAGTATCAGTTTCAACTCAATCACTTAATGTCTCTAAAGTGGCACAAACTGATCGTTTCATATACATAATCGAATGACGGTTAGTGGCACTTAGCGGCAAAGAAAAAATGACCAATTTCACTTTTAATTAGTGAGCAGAATTATAATCAAGAGTTCTGACCCCTTGAACTTCATAAATACTAAATATTCATACAGAGTTGACCATATTTTCTTGCCAAAACGTTTAATAAAAAGAGACGAGTTTGATACGAAATTTATCCTATACAATCGCCCTTAAAGAGCTGGATTTATTCTAATATAAGACATTAGGTTAGCACCATATTTGATATATACCCTCAATAGCACTACATTGTTTATTAATGGATAATTAATGAACATATTTATGGATAATTAATAAACATATTTATGGATTAAATATGGTTGGATCTTTCATATCAGAACTCAAAAGGCGTAATGTTTTCAAAGTAGGCGTTGCTTATCTTGTTCTAGCTTGGGTTGTTGTTCAAATATCTGATACAGCTGTACCGGCATTACATTTGCCTGAATGGATAATAACAGCCGTATTCTTCTTTGGTGCTATCGGTTTTCCTTTTGCCATATTCTTTGCCTGGGCATTTGAAATCACTCCTGAAGGTATAAAAAAAGAATCTGAAATAACGCCAGAAGAATCTATTGCTGCTCATACGGGCAGAAAGATTGATTTCATTATTATCGGACTGATGGCTATTGCACTGAGCTATTTTATCTATGAAAGCAGGTTTCCCACTAAAACAGAACAAGCTGTTGTTACTGACACTTCATCTGAACTGAAAACTGAATCAGCTGAACCAATCAAAATATCTATAGCCGTATTGCCATTTGCTGATATGAGTCCAAATAACGATCATGAATATTTCTCCGATGGAATTTCCGAGGAATTATTAAACTTATTGGCTAAAATACCAAATATTCAAGTGGTGGCCCGCACTTCTTCTTTTCAATTTAAAGGCAAGAATCTGGACATTCAAAGTATTGCCAAAAAATTGGGTGTAAAAACAATTTTGGAAGGTAGTGTTCGTAAATCAGGAACAAAAGTCCGTATTACTGCTCAGTTAATTAAAGCTGATGATGGGTTTCATATTTGGTCAGAAACGTATGATAGAGAGTTGGACGATATATTCAAAGTTCAGGATGAAATATCAGCGGCTATTGTTGAGTCACTAAAGGAGGTATTAGGTATTAAGTTAGAAAAGGCCACTAGCACAGGAAAAATAATTAACCCAATAGCATATGATTTATATCTGCAAGGTTTGAAGGGGCTATATTCCCGAAATTTTAAGAGTCTTGAACGAGCGGTTTCAAAATTTGAATCCGCCATAAAAATAGAACCTAACTTTAATATTGCCAAAGTAAAATTAGCAGAAACATTTATTAATCAGATAGGAACGGGGAGTCGATTTGATAACGACATTCTTGTTACTGCTGAGTCAATGTTAAAAGCTGTACTGGAAAAGGAGCCTGACTCTGCTGATACCTACTATGTATTGTCATTACTTCCTGCTGATGTTGAATTGAGTCAAAAATTCATTAAAAATGCTTACCGTTTAAACGCAAATAATACCTACATAATTATGGATTATATTATGGCCTTTGGTCATGAACTAGGCGAGCATGAAACAAGGAAATTATATAATAAAGCACAACGGATTGATCCACTCAATGCGAATATACCCTATCAATATTCGATGTATTTAGCCTACATCGTTCAAAAATATACAGCAGCAGTTTTAGCCGTGAAACAAGCCATTAAAATGACCCCTCAATTTTTGGATTATCCCTTTGTTCTGAGTATGTATTACAGTTATTTTAAGGGAAATATTGCGGACGCTATATTTCAGATGGAAATACCTTATAAATCTGATCTGCTAGACCCTGATAGTGCTCGATTTTTATCAGGTCATTACTTATCCCTTGCCGATGGTGAAAGCGCTATAAAACTTGCAGAAGAGGCAGTTAAGATAAATCCCGATAATGCTGATGCTATTGACGCTAAAGTCAATGCGCTAATCTTTTTGAAAGATAATGTCAAAGCTTTAAAACTCATCAATGATACGCTTGATAATCCCGATACTGTCTACCGGAGAGTCACTAAAGGTATACTGGTTAGTAAAGCTATCTATCTATTGCTAAAAAGAAATGATTTAGATGCAGCTGAAACACTGCTCGATAAACATTTTTCAAAAGTGATTAATCTTAGCTCAATACCATCAACCAGGAATAGATATGTTGATACAGATATTCATGCATTAGCGCTACAGATTATTGTTTCAAAAGCCTTGGAAAAAGCAGCCAAAGCAGAAAAAATGTTAGATGAACTGAATTCATTGGATGAAACCTTTTTTACTAAAGGACAGATTAACTTGATGGGCAATGAACAGTGGGTGCTTGCTATACTCAATGCAATTAAAAATAATGACAATAAGGCTTTAGATTACCTTGAAGCCTCTATTGATAATGGCTTTATACATGATTGGCGTTCAAATATTTTACAGTCACCCTATTTTTTATTTCTACATCAGCATCCAAGATTCATTACTTTAATAAAACGATTAGAGACTGAAATGGTGAAACAAAGAGCGCTTGTAGAGGAATATTCAACTTCAGGGTAAATTATTCTGATAAGAAAACTCTGTGATGTTTACTTTACTACTCTGCGTAGTAATCAAAAGTTCTGACCCCTTGATTATATGTTCCCCCTTGAACATATAATCAAGGTGACAGTGGAGTTTCATATCAGAACTCTGTCTTTTACCACTAAAGATACCTAGAAAAGTCCAAAATTTGTACTTTGCTAGCTATCACTTAGATAGGAAAGCTGACCTTAATAAAATTGTACTTTAATACTTAACTTGATCCACTGGCTTGAATGATGGTGCTATTACATACTCTACGATCTCAGCTAACAATATCTTTTTTGATGTCCTATAGTAGTGATATAAAATAAAAAACATAAGGATTGTAACGTTTTGAAAATTAGTTGGTTTGAACGATTAACTACGAGAAAAAAGTTATACATTGGGATTAGCATTCCATTAATAAGTATGGTTGTTATTGCCATAATAATTATCTTGAACATCAATAAAATGCAATCTACTGCCAACTGGGTGAGACATACTGAAGAAGTGATTTCTAGTTCAAATTCGCTGGAAAAACTAATTCTTGATATGGAAACTGGAGAGCGCGGTTTCTTAATAACAGGAGATGAAATTTTCTTAGAACCTTACTATCAAGCAATAAAACTATTGGATAATAAAACTGAAATATTGATAGATTTAGTTAACGATAACCCTAAACAAGTTAGCATTATAGAAAATATTAAAAAGTTGAAGGATAAATGGCTTCAAGAAGCGGGTGAACCTGAAATTTCAACTCGCAGAAAGGTTAATGAATTAGAAGCCAGTATGTCTGATGTTATTGATCTGATCAAAAGTCAAACGGGTAAAGACATTATAGATAGTATCCGCGTTTTAAATACCCAGTTTATTAAAACTGAAGAAAAGTTGATGCTGCAACGAACCAAGGAAGCAAACTATGATAGTGCTAGGACTAAACTGATTATTATCATTGCTAGTTCATTTGCTTTAATCATTTCTTTTCTATTTATGCGCAAAATAGCAAACAATATTAATTATAACCTTCGGGTTTTAATAAACAACACAAATATGGTTAGCAAAGGTCATTATGATGAATTAATACTTACCTCATCTGCAGATGAATTTTTAGAGGTATCAAAATCTCAAAAAAATATGGCTTTTAAGGTAAAGACTTTAGTAAATGATTTACAACATTCATCTCAAACAAAAAGTGACTTTTTGGCTAATATGAGTCATGAAATAAGAACGCCGATGAATGGTGTTTTAGGTATGTTGGGATTATTACAGCAAAGTGAGTTGACTGCAGAACAGCAACATAAAGTTTTTATAGCACAATCGAGTGGGGAATCTCTATTAACCTTAATAAATGATATTTTAGACTTTTCAAAAATAGAAGCTGGTAAGTTGGAATTAGAAATTCTTGATTTTAATTTACGAGAAATGCTGGGTGATTTTTCAGAATCAATGGCATTACAAGCACAAGCAAAAGGTCTAGAGATTGTGCTAGATGTCACTGAAATAGAATATTCTATGATTAAAGGCGATCCCGGTAGGATCAGACAAATTTTAACAAATATAGTTGGTAATGCGATAAAATTTACTGAACACGGAGAAGTTGTTATTTACGGGAGAATACAAAAAAATGAGCAGGGTTTTTACCAATTTTGTTGCCGTATTCAAGATTCTGGTATGGGTATTCCGCAAGAAAAGCTCCCTTTTTTATTTGATTTGTTTAGCCAAGTTGACAGCTCAACCACCAGGAAATTTGGGGGCACAGGGCTTGGTCTCTCTATTTGTAGAAAATTATGCCAACTAATGGGCGGAGATATTAGTGTTACCAGTGAACAGGGTCAAGGTAGCTGTTTTAGTTTTAATATCCTTGTCGATATTAGTCAAAGCTCACAAAAAGTATTACCGCAAGTTGATATTAGTAATCTATCTCTGCTTATTGTTGATGATAATGCCATCAATCGAGAGGTACTTCGTAGCCAGTTAGAACATTGGGGTATAAATGTTAGCGATTCTTCTAGTGGTGCAGATGCATTACAATTATGCCAAAAGTTGATAGATAGCGAACAACCCTTATTTGACGTAGCATTTTTAGATATGCAAATGCCTGAAATAGACGGTGAGGAACTAGGTAGAAAATTACAGGCACACTCGATGTTCAAGACTATCAAATTAATTATGATGACTTCCATCTCAAGTATTCATGGTGCCAATCATTTTGCTAAATTAGGTTTTCATGGTTTTTTTACTAAACCAACCACTACCTCCGATTTATGTAATGCTCTCAATGTGGTGATGTCTGATGATTCCTGTTTTAACGAAGAGGGTTCTATTATAACCCACGATTACTTATCAACATTAAAATCAAATAATACTGAAAATTTTGGATTTTCACATTTCCGTTTATTATTGGTTGAAGATAATAGAGTTAACCAAATGGTGGCTCAAGGCATACTTGAAAAGCTTGGCTTTCACACTGATATTGCAGCAAATGGTATAGAAGCAATTCACTCTTTATCAAGTTCACCTCATGATAGGCTTTATGATTTAGTGTTAATGGATTGTCAAATGCCTGAAATGGATGGCTACGAAGCAACCAAACAAATAAGAGCAGGTAAAGCGGGTGCTAAAAACGCCGAAGTCTCTATTGTTGCGATGACGGCCAATGCAATGGAAGGTGATCGCGAAAAATGTATTGAGGCGGGGATGAATGATTATTTAACAAAACCCATTGAACCTAATGCATTACTCAATAAACTGAATCAATGGTTGCCAAGTAACAGGATTAAAGATCAGTAATTAACATCATTGATCCAATTAAAAAAATGTTGATAGTGTCTCAACTGATGTTCCTGGTCCGATTTTTAATACTATAAACGCACATTGGGATAAAACCGTGTTATTGAAGCGATTGATGGGAAAAAAGAAATTGCTGAAAGAGCTCGTGGCAAGCTTTAATGATGCAAGTAGTGATAAAGATAATACTGAACGTCATCAAAATATTCAGTTGATTACCCACACTATTAAAGGGGTGGCAGGTAATTTAGGTGGCATACTTTTACAAGAAAGTGCCAATCAACTTGAACAAGCTGCAAAGCAACAAACAGGTAATTATTAAGTATTAATGCAAAAAGTTGCCAGTAGTTATCATACTTTAAAAGATATTTTTAACGAATTTATTAGTATCGAAAAAGTACCAGTAAATATAATAATGAAAATTAAAAAAACGATGTTAAATGCAAACTAAGCAGTAATGAATCAATCAACTCATCGTCTTCTTTTGAATGAAGAAACGACAGTAAGTGTATCTACTACTAAGAGTAGATACACTCAAATAATAAGACATAACCCCTAAATCGTAACTACGGTAATTGACAAATATCTTGTTCTTTTTTGTGATAATAATCAGCTGTTAATCCAAGCAACTGCGGTACAGTAACCGAAATTGCGATAGATGAAAAAGTACCGACTAAAATCCCTGAAAAGAGAGCGATGGAAAAACCTTCTAATGATTCCCCAGCAAAGAACCAGATCGCTAATATCGTTGCGAGTGTCGTCCCTGACGTTATTAATGTTCGAACGATGGTTGATTTTATAGCGAGATTTATAATGGTATCTATATTTTTTTCAGTATTTCTTTTCATTATTTCTCGAACTCTGTCACCGACAATAATTGAATCATTTAGCGAATAACCAATAATGGCGAGTAAGCTTGCTAGAATGGTTAAATCAAAAGAAATATCAAACCATGCAAATAGTCCAAGTACGATAATTACGTCATGACAAAGCGCAATAACAGCGCCAGCCGCCAAGCGCCATTCAAACCGTAAAGATAAGTAGAGCAATATCACTATCACTGAGGTTAATAACGCCAAGCCTCCTTGATTAATTAACTCTTCACCTACTTGGCTACCAATATAAATGGCATCTTGTGGCGTAATTGTTAAGCCACTTTGTTGCGAAAAATCGCTTAACCATGCTTTCCCTTTCAAACTTATATCATTATCAGCTTGTTGTACGCTCCAATACGTCCCGTTTTCGGCTGAAGACAACTGAAAGGTATCGGGTAAATATGACGTTAATAACCCAGCCATTTTACTCTGAGTTATCGATTGTTGCGTAGAGAACTCTGTTAGGTATCCACCAGTGAAATCTAAACCAAGCTTAAGCCCGTTACTAAATAAACCCAATAAAGCAAATAGCATAAATGCAGCAGCGCAATAGAAACTGATGATACGAAACTTACTCAAATAATCGGTTTTTTTTAAGTTTAAATCGTTCATAATTTAACTCCAAGTAGTTGAGTCTTATTTTCACGAATGACTAAGTTTGTTAATGCTTTTGAGACGAATACACCAGTAAACATACTGGTTAATATTCCTAAGCATAAAATGATGGCAAAGCCTTTCACTGGACCATAGCCTATTGAATATAAAATAATGCCGGTGATCATGGTGGTAATATTTGCATCTAGAATGGTTGAAAATGCGTTTTTGTAACCGTTTTCAATGGCCGAGAGTACTTTGTGTCCTCGCTTTAACTCTTCTTTTATCCTTTCAAAAATAAGTACATTAGTATCAACCGCCATACCTACCGTTAACACTAAGCCCGCTATGCCTGGCAGTGTCAGTACAGCTCCTGGCAGTAATGACATTAAACCAAGTAGACTGACTAAATTTAATGCCAATGCTACATTTGCGATAATCCCTAAAGTGCGATACCAAAAGGCCACGAACAATAAAGTAAATGAAATGCCTATAGTTAACGCTTTGATACCATTATCAATATTATCAACGCCAAGTGTCGCTTCGATACTGCGTTGTTTTACAATGGTTACGGGTGCGGTTAATGAGCCTGCGCGTAACAATAACGCTAATTCTTGTGCCGCTTGTGGACTGGACATATTGGTAATACTAAACTGTGAGCCTAAGTGTTGCTGAATAGTGGCAACATTAATTACTTTACTTTACTTTTCTTAACCGTTTTATTATCAGCATTACGATAAAACTCAGAAAATACTGTCACCATAGGTTTACCAATATTTTTCTTCGAAAACGCAGACATTTTCTTACCACCTACGCTATCTAACGTTAGGCTTACTAATGGCATACCCATTTCATCTAGACCTGAACGAGCATTTTTAATACTACTTCCCGAGAATACTACCTGACTATTCATCCTCAACTTTCGACCATTGTCATCTGTCATTTGAAGAATGCCTATTGCTTTTGAGTGTTCGGCCATTTGATAGAAGTCTAGAGAAGCTGTAGCGCCAATAATCCTTTTGGCTTCTTCAGGATCATGCACACCAGGTAATTCAATTCGAATTCTATTTTTCCCTTGTTTTTGGGTCACCGCTTCTGTAATACCTAGCTCTTCTATTCGTCCTCTCATTGTTTTAAGCGTGTGTTTCATGGTTTCTTGACGAAATTTAACTTGCTCTTGTGATGAATAAGTCAAAATGACTTGGTTTTCATCTAGTTGTTTATGAGTTAACTCAGGGTAATTTTTCTTGATTGTTTTTAATAACTTATCTTTGTCATTTAACTTAGAAAAACTGATTCTAATTGAATGATTATTCAGCTGTGATACTTTGCTTAAGCGAGTACGATTCTCTACCGCCAAAGACCTCACTTCCAAGGCAATGCTTTTCATCCTGTCTGATAATGCTCGTTCGGTATCGACTTCAAGTACAAATAACACGCCACCACTGAGGTCTAAGCCTAATTTTATCGGTTTTCCCCCTAATGACTTTAACCAGGCCGGAGCATTATTTTCAATTGAACTTTCAATAGAATAATTCTCTCCAAACTTTTGCATTAAAAGACGCTCAATAGAATGTTGGTCTGTTTTATTTTTTAAGGTAATAGAGGTGTTTGCTGTAGTTGATTTAATTTCATCTACAGCAAGATTGTGGGCCGCTAACAAATTATTAATATCTTGAGGAGATACTGGTTTGTTTTGAGCACTGTTGTTTATAAGGTGAATATCCACCTTGTCAGAATATAAGTTTGGTAATGCGCTAACTAGCATAAATAGTAATATGAAAAAAATGACAATGTTTTGCCATTTAGCATGTCTTACATGCTTAGTTGTACGTGAATTCATCATGAAATCTCTAATTAAAGACTTAACGAATATTGCTACGTCTCAATTGGTATATAGCAAATACGGCAAGTAACCGATGGTTTAATACCGGTATTGGAAAAAGCTAAATTGTTGATTTTTATAGCCCAACATTATAATTACGTTGAACTGTGTTTTGATGAATTAACTGTGGTAAGTAGTGCGAGATGAATACAAGAAGTTCCCATCTTTCCAGCCGGAAAGTCGAGATGAATTAGTTTTATGACTTAATTGTTCAAACCAAGGTGTAACTAATGGAGGATTTGCCAGGTGTTTAAACAATCCAGCAGTAAGTTTAATTTTAAAAAACTCTATCACTAATACATAGTTTGGTGTTGTTTGTATTTCAGCAGTAAACAGTGAAGGACTAAGTCTATTTAATCTTGGTAAATTAAATGAATCTTCCGACTCATTATTGTCAAAAACCGAAGCTGTTTTCTGTTCAATTTGACAGATTGAGATATGCTTTGAAGATTCACAATTAAAAGTTTCAGAGATCGGCAAAGCATTAGCTGTTTGAGCTAATACTAATAAAAATAACATTACGGTTAATTTACGCCACATGAAAACTAATACTCCTCTAAGATATCCAATGATATATGGTTCTTTATTG
The DNA here is from genome assembly GCF_000378625.1 of Colwellia piezophila ATCC BAA-637. GTDB lineage: Bacteria > Pseudomonadota > Gammaproteobacteria > Enterobacterales > Alteromonadaceae > Colwellia > Colwellia piezophila. Next base: position 15,636 of record NZ_KB905166.1, read on the forward strand.
TAGTTTCAATAGTTTTGTTTAATTTTAGTGAATATAAGGTTAGGGAATTAGACTTTATACTCTCAAGTGAACATCCGGGGTATGGCTCTATCCGTTATTCACGCCTCATAGATGGCAAACGTGAAAATCCAGTAAAAATGAGCAAAGCGATTAACACAGGAAGATGGATTGCCCATCCCTACATTGCGCCAGATTAATCCTATTTAATGTGGGATGGTGAGAGAGAAGGGGGATATGGTGATAGCGACAATTATATTAGTTTTAGACAGAAAGAGGGTTCATGGGGACCTGCCATTAACATGGGAGATAAGATAAACACATCATCAAATGAAAGTAGCCCAAGAGTGACGCACGATGGAAAATATTTCTTCTATTCGAGCGGAGACTGGGTGGTTAAAAAAGACGGAAGTAGTAATTGGATAGGAAAAACTTATTGGGTGGATGTTCAGGTTATTGATAATCTCAGACCTAAACAATAAACTATTTAACAGTCATTTTTGCTATTAGCAAGGGCGGTTTTGTTAATCCTTCGCCGTAGAGTTCAAGTCTCTAGCTCACCACCACATTTAGAAAAGCCCGTTAATCAAGAAATTAACGGGCTTTATGCTTTGTTTCTTTTTAAAAGTAAGGCAGGGAGGGAGCGTATAAAATACCATAAAGATAAAACTGCCTAGCTTTTAATTGCAGCTTTCTAAATTATGGTTTTGAGCTCCATTAATAATGGCGGGATTACCGAAGTACACTTAACGAGCCATGAGACTAAAACCAAGTGCTGTCACATCTGCGGAAAACTTTATGCCATCACATTCTTCTACTTTAGGGCAGTTTACTAAATACAAGTTAATGGCTGTTTTGTCGCCTTTATAGGATGCTAGTTTCAACCAGTATAGTGCTTGGTCGATTTTTGCATCATTAATATACCAACGTGATAAGTTTATTTGTCCTGGCGTATAGCCAATTTCTGCTGATTTTAAGAAGTACTTGCGAGCATTGTTTATATTTTCTTGCAGATGAGAAATACGCATAAAAGCCTCGCCTTTATTATTAAAGAATTGACCTAGGGAATCACCTTTACTTACTTTAACGGTATTATCTATTACTAAGTTACCGTAGAGTCTATTGTACTGAGGACGCTTCACCAACAAAATTGCCTCTTCATTCAATAATTGCTGTAACTTATCGAAAGTAAAAAGATATTGTTTTTTAGCAAAGTACCTAGAATCGATAACCATGCCACTTTGAATATCCTGCTTAATCATATTTTTGTGTTGAAAAGTAAACCGAGCATAAACCAATGACACGACATTGTTACCAATACTGACAATCTTAGCTAATCGATAATTTTGATTTGGCCGTTGATTTTCCAGTAACTTTTGATTATTTATAAAATAGAAGTCATTTACATAAGGAGTTGATAAATATTCTTGTGTAAGTACACGTTCTTGGTATTGGCCATATTGCCAATAAGCAATGGCCAATAGTGACAAAATCAAGCCGGTAAACATGGGTAAAATGATATAAAACTTAAAAAGGCGTTTTTTTATATCATTAACAATATTTGATTCGAGCGCGTTATTGTGCACATTTTGGCATTGATTACAGGTTAGAATAACTTCACGTTTTAACGGAACAAAAGGTAAATATTGTAAAATAAAGAAGGCATATTTTATCTTTCCTTTAACCGTAAACTGTTCATTTTGGCAATGGCAACAACTCAGCTCGTTTGTTTCTCCTCCGGCTAAAATCCTATATCCATATTCCATGCTAATTTCCTATGTTTTGACATGTTTATTTGTATACCTAACGATAACCTGAGTTATATTTAACAACTGACTAAATTAAGCCCTTGCCAACGTTTGAAATGATAAAAGTCAAATATAATATAAATCAAATGGATATAGAAAGATACGACAATGTTCGTAGATGTTTACTTATGATTTTAGTTGCTCTTTATGGAACGGAGACAACACTTGTTTTCCATTATCAATCATATTGAATATGGTGGTAAATTTTTCAGTTCGATATAGTTTCAAGCCATTATCTTCAAAAATATCAGCGTCAAGCCAGGAATCTTTTAGACATGGTGTAGTCAGATAAGAAATGGCAATCTTTAACATGTAACCTTTTACCTGCAACGTTTGAATGTAGTGGTATAGTTAATATACAGTTATATTTTTTCATTATTTTCCTGATGAGAAATGCAGTTTATTTATGATTAGTGGAGTTTCATCAAGGAGGTTAGTTTTTATATGAAAAAAATAGTTTTTTTTTATTGCACGTATTTCATCTTAAATACTGCCGCTTTTCCTGCACAGGAAGTGATTATCTCCACTTATGACTCATTACCACCGTTTGCCTTCCAAGATGCGCAAGGTAAACTAACAGGGGTTTATATAGAGATTGTAAAAATAGCTGTATCGAGGATGCCGAATTACAGTGTTTCTTTCAATGTTGTGCCTTGGGCTCGGGCAAAGGATCAAGCTAAAAAAGGTGAAGTATTCGCAATTCTCCCGCCTTATTTTCACGCCCATGACTGGCTGACAGAGACCGAACCCAAACGCCCTTATATCTGGCCTTACTCAATATCGCTGTTGACGCAACGTGATGTGGTGATATGCAATGAAAAAATATTAACGAGACCCAGAAGCAAATATCCGGATGATTATCAAGGGCTGGTATTCGCAATGTGGCGGGGCGATGGTCGCGCAGGTGAGGAATTTAGCAATATGACTGAAGATAAAAAAATTACAGTTCATTTTCTTAAAAATGTACAAAGCACCATTCGTTTTTTGCTGAAGGGCAGAGCTGATTGTACAGTTACATCGAAAATTCCCTTTGCTTGGTATGTGAAAAAAATGAAAGAACTTGGAGAATATCAAAAATACAATACCATGGGTATCACTCTGAAAGAGGTACTTATCATTTCCAGTAATGATGGCTATTTAGGGTATTCTGACATAAATTCCGATAAAAATTATCCATTTAAAAAGGACTTTTCAATCAATTTCGATATTGAAATTTATAAAATGAAGAAAAGTGGTGAAATTGCAGCGATTATTGATAGATTTGTCAAGTAAACAATCTGACAGTCGTTAAAATACAAAATATAATCCCAAGCTACTAATCAATATCAAATGAATAATAAAGATCACTCGATTTTTCGATGCCACTAACGACTTCTAACCATAATCGATTCAGTAAATATAATCTTACCGTCAATTCATTAATCGGCTCATAGACGCCAATACCATATTTTAGATAAACCCGTTCGCCGATATAACCACTGATGGTTGCTTGGGTAGTATCGCCTTCGCCCTCAGTATCTACTGCTATATTACTGATGAGGGGGACTTTCTCTAATTGGTCAATGATGCCGACACTATTTGTTACGCCAAAACCAATCAGCATACTTGCTGCTGCGGTGCTACTGCCGCCACCAGAATCCAAACCTCGCCCTCGAGCTAAGTAAGATAACATTTCAGGGGCTTCCATGGTTGGCGTCGAGAATAATTGTATATCTAAGGCGTCAGCTAAACCGGTGATTTTTAGGCCAACTTCAATATCTTCCGATTTAATATGTCTACTGGCGCGCAAATTAAAATAGGGGTTAGTGAGTGGGCCATTAAAGCTTATTTCCCCTTTCTCGATAGTTAGCTTTTGTCCATAAGCTTGGTAGGTACCATTTTCAGATTGAATGTTACCAAAAAGCTGTAGCGGTTTGCTTGGCTGTTGTGTTATCTGTAATTGGCCAAACAAATTACTTTCTAGACCTTGTCCTGAAACGGTAAATGCTTTGGCGATATTGAGACTGACATCGGTTTTGAGCACTATTCCGGATCTTTGTTTAAATAGCTCTTTACCTTGATCATCAATAAAAATGACGTCGTCACTTAGTTTAATACTGCCTTGTGGTAGCTTTTCAATGTTATAACTTCCCTCAAGCACATTGAGCATGCCACTAATGGTGAGTACTTTTTCTTTTAATGAAAAGTTTAAGGTGGGTGATATCTTCGCTATTAATTGCGGGGGAAATACTATGGGAAGTTGTTTGGCGTGCAGATCTATATCGACAGTAAAACCGTCTTGCCAAGCAAGATGGCCATTGAGGGTTGCTTTGTCCTCTTGTATGAAAAAACCCGCCAGTATTTCTGCCTGATTATTGTTTATTTGAAGTTCAGCGCTAACTTTTTCTAGTTTATTGGGGTTTTGACTTAACAGTAACTCGCCGCCATCGAGTGCTATTTTTCCGTTTATAAGCGGCGCCTTTATCGTACCATGCACTGCTAGCTCGGCAGTTACGTAGCCTTGTAAATCAATTACGTTGTGAATTAGGGCTTGAAAGGGTTGCAAGTTAAACTGATTAAGTTCTATTTGAGCTTCAAGAGGTAGCTCATCAATAGGTAATTCATCAGTAAAGTGAATGCTTGAGGTGATGTTTATCAGCGGTTTTTCTTGTCCGTCTTGTAATTGGAATTTACTGGTCATCTTCGTTTCGTTTACCTTGAACGAAAGCTCACCAAAGCGCCATTGACTCACTTGTTTATCATTGTACTGATCAGTGATTTTTATGTTGCCAGATGACAAAGCAAAATCAGCTTGTGCTGACAGGGCTTGAGTAGGTGACCATTGTGCAGTTATATCACCTGAAATCTTACTTTGTAGTTGCACCTCGTTGGGCAAAAACATCTTATCTATTAACGATAAATCTAAGTTTAAGGCGAGTGTTAACTCTCCTGATTCACCAACAATGGCATCAAAAGGTAAACACACTTCAATGCCGCTACCTTGCCAGCAATGTTTCTCTATGCGTAGCTGCTGATCGTTTAAATTAAAATTCAATGAGAAAACGTGGTTATTGCGCAACGTTTCTTGCTGATAAGTTAATGCTGCTTCTTCAATAGCGCCTTGCCAATTGTTTTGTGCTTCATGCCACTGGCCTGATAACGTTAAATTCCCGGCAAGTTCGCCTTGCCAATTAAGTTGTAACTGGTGCTCAGCAAGATCACCGGCAATATTAAGGAAAATATTGGGGATACTGGTAGTACTGCTTTTATCGGTGATATCCAACCAATCATTTTTTACTGTCAACTGCGTTTTATGATTGTTAAATGGCTGATAACTGGCGGTTATGTTTAACATTGGGCTATAAAACTGCTGCCAATGGAGATTATTCAACTGAGTATTAAGGGTAATAACGGGGTCATTTTTACTGCCCTTAATGCTGAAATCACTGGTGACAGTTCCGTTTGCGAATGGATACCAACGATTAATCTCTGCAATGGTTAATTGACCGTTAACGTGCCAGTTATTATCGTCAACCGTTTGTAATGTTAACTGGTCCTTATCAAAGACAACCAACAGCTCTCCTTGTGCTAGGTCACCGGAAGAGAAGTAACCGGATTGATTCAAGGCGATATCACCTTTAATGAGGAACTCAGAATCATTAATAAAACCAGATACATCGGTATCGTTCACCGAGATTGCCCATTTTGATGATGACCAAGAACCAGAGCTGCCGATCTTTCCTGAAATTCGCCCCTTGATAACATCAGGCAATAAGTCTTCAATAAAGTTGTCTTGGGATTCGGCGTTAACGTTCGTGTTGGCGTTTACGTTAGTGGAGGCATGAGTACTGTTAATATCGCTTGGAAAAACTAACGCCTTGAGGTCGATTTTCGGTAAAGAAAAACCAGAGGAATCAGCAAACAATTGCCAACTTGTCGCCGTTGACTGCAGGTCAATATGGCCGTGTAGTCCTAACTGACTGTTAGAGTTTTTTTCGTTGAACGCCAATTCATTCAGGGTGATTAAGCCTTGTTGATGTCTCGCCGATACTTTCAATTGAGCATTCTTATAACCGTAGCTATTAAGTTGGCTAGTTAAATGAAGTGTTTGCTCAACTAAATCACCAGTAACGTCGAATGACAAAGACGATGGTTTGCCGTATTGCGCTAAAGACAAGGGTAGGGGTAATTTATCAGCCGATAATTGTAGTTCAAAAGGAAGTTGCGGGTGCGTTAAGTTAATTTTCCCCTGGCTGCTCAGCGATACGCTACCGTTACTGGTAATATTCGCGCTTAACTCAGCAAAGGAGCCTTGCAGGTTGAGTTCTACTGTTGAGTTAGACGCTTGTGGCCAATGGGGCACATTATCTAGTTGGGCGATTACCTGCGCATTGATTTGATAAGGTGGTATAAGTACCGTCTTGAGCGCAGACTGCTTAATTTCATAGTCTGCTGTTGAAGTTTTAAAATCAGTGATGTTAACGTCATTGTTTGACCAAGTCGCCGTCAGATGGTTACGTAGATACGGCCAGGGTTCATCATTGTTAACCGATATGTTAACCGGTCTGTTTGCCTTTAATTCGATAATACGGAGTTGTTCAACGAATAATTGTTGCACGGCTAACGAGATAGGTAAATTAACTTCAGGCAAGGTACTAAAAGCAGCATAGACTTTGTTTTCAGGTTCAGGTTCAGCTTCGAGTTTTTGAGTTGTTGATGATGTTGATCCAGTTTCACTTTTTTCTAATGTTATGGTTAATTTATTGGCAGTAGGCTTGTTGAAGGTAAATTGGCTCGCCTTAATGTCTACTTGCGTGGTGAATTGCTCAATAGCTATCACAGTTTGGTTAATTGCTAGATAGCTGTTGGACAATTCAACAGCTTTCGCTTCAATGGCAAAAGGCATGACAAACAAACTATCAATATTTACCGTAGCAGCATCCAATTTTGTCTTATCAATAGAAGTTGCAATTGTTGGCTTGATATCATGGTTACCTTCGGTTTCATTGGCATAAGTTAATGAAAAATTAGCGACTTTTAATGTCTCAATACAGAGTGTTTTGCGCCAAGAGCAAGAGAAATCAATTACAGCCGCTAAATCCGTCACTTTAATATCTATCGTTGCTAACTCCAGGTGAAAAGAGTTGAGCTCAATATCTCTTATTAATGAGCCAGCCTTGTAATCCGCATTAAAGCCATCGATGTTATTCAGTAAGCTAACCGTTAATTGGCTACCTATGGGTGTGGTCAGTAAAACGGTACCTAAACAAAAAAGTAGGATTAACCACTTCATCACTTTATAAGTAAATTTATAAGCCATGTTATATGTCATTTTTCGCCAAATCATAGTTCAGCGCCTAAGCTAACATGCAGTCGCCAACTATTTTTTTCATCATCATAATCATTAATACCATAGGCAGCATCAAACTTTATCGCGCCCACCGGTGAAATATAATGTAAACCTGAGCCAAAAGAGTAGACCGGCTCAAATTCACCTTTGTTAGCAGCACTACCACCGTCGGAGAATAGGGCAATACGCCATTTGTCGTTAAGATAATATTGATATTCTATGCTTGCCACCATCAGCCTGGTACTACCAACAACAATGGGCTCTGCTTGTTCAGGATCGGATGAAGAGGGAATGGTTGAACCAATTGATTGGTATTCAAACCCCCTTATACTTTGGTCGCCACCGGCATAAAAACGTAAAGAAGGGGCTAATTGTGCATCTCGGTCAACATAAATGGCCCCTAGCTCTGCACGGGTGACTAAACGGTGTTTAGGCTTCAAGGTGGTAATGTAATTCCACCTTGCATGAATCCTGAAGAAGCTATTATCAGACCCGGCTTTTAAATGGGCCCCTTCAATATTGTAGGTTTGTCGAAAACCTCCGCTTGGGTCTAATGGCGATCCTGAACGTTTTGTTCTTGACCAAGTGATGCCAGGGATAAGGTAATTTGCTGCATCTAACTCAGACCAATCAGGATTCGGTGCATTGACATCAAGTTCATACTTCCATGCCTCTTTATGAAAACGGGTATAAATTTGTCTTTGCCATAAATTGCTGCTGACTAACCTACCAATTTTCGTTGAGAAGTATTTAGTTCTCAGATCTGCATAGTCTTCTTCTTCCATGCTAACTTGAAATTGAAGTAAGTCATTTCTGGGGTGGCTCAAAGGCACACTGTAAATAAACCTACCTAACGGATTTTTTTCAGAATATTCCAATTTAGTTTCTTGAAAGTGGCCATATTTGTTGATTAAAGGTGTACGCCAGGCGGCAGAAATACGAAATTCGGTATCGGTTGCATAACCAATACCAAAATCGAATTGATGACTTTTAGCGGGGGTTAGCGTGACATCAATGGGAACAATGTATTGATGATTAACATTATCTTCAATCTTGTCACTGGCTACAGCGATAATACTGCCAAAGTATTGCGTTGATTGCAGTTGATTTTGTAGCTCATGAAAAGAACTGGTACTGTAATATTCATTTTTGTGAAAAGGGATTAAGCTTGATAACAACTCAGGCTCTAAATCAAAATCATTAAAGGTAACGTCGCCAAATTGAAAACGTGGGCCACTGTTATAGTGCAAGGTAATATCAGCGTATTGATATTGCGCTTTTATCGCTATTTTACTTTCAATTAATTCGCCGTTGAAATAACCCCGTTGTAATCCTAAAGAAAGCAGATCAGACTTTAAATCTTCGTACTTGCCATGATGAAGAATATCCCCTTTTTTCATATTATGATTGTTAAGTAACGCTTGAAAAACAGGGTCCTTACTCGCCTCACCATCAAGGCTAATAACCACTTTATCGAGTAAAGTAGGCGAGTTTAAGGTGATGTTAATAATAAGCTGCGATGAGTCGTTATCAGCTTCTTCGCCATTAACTTTTGCTGAAATGACGGATGAAATAACTTCGGCTCGATAATAGCCAAGTGCTTGCAGTGCTTGGTAAGTGTTATCTTTGGCGCTATAAATAAAAGCAGAGCGGGCTATGTCACTATCGGGCAATTTACCTAAATGGGAGTGTATGTTGTGTTTTACAGCTTTGGGAAGTTTACCCTCGAGTGTGACAACTAAATTACTTGCGTACAATGAGTGACTTATTATGAAAAGAACAAAGCCTGTGGCTAATAGCCTAAAAGCGTACATTACGTGGTAAACCAATAACAAGTAGATATCATAATTCTAGGGTCGCTACCAACTATATAGGTGATTAAGGAACTGTATTTTTTAGTTATTATCGCATGAATACTAAGATAAAAGCGACCACAGATGTTACAAGTCAATACCATTATAGCTTCGCTAATAGTGTTGTTATTTCAACCCTGATGCGGGGTAACATTCACGCTGCTAGCGCCCCTTTAATAAATAGGGCAGAATAAAAGACTACTAAGGAGAATCCACACATGGAAGATAAGCAGTTTTCTCAAAAAGAGGCACAACAGCGCGTTGATCAAATTTATGCCTTTCAACAGGAAATGCTTGAATTAGAAAATGACGATGTATTAATGATACCTGCTGAGCATGTGAGCAAGGTTGAGGATCACCATCGTCAGTTATTGCTAAAGCTATCTTCAATGTATGACGTGGATACCAGTATTCAAGCCAAACAATTGACCCTAGGCATGAAAATAGCGTCACTGTTTGGCGCATTAGCCATGGCGATCAGTCTATTCTTTCTGTTTTATCAATTTTGGGGCTACCTTAGTACGACTATTCAAGTGGCCATATTAATTATCGCACCCGTTGTACTATTCTTGTTAGCGTTACATCTCGCTCAACAAGAAAAAAACAGCTACTTTTCAAAAATTGCCGCCTTGGTAAGTTTGTCCTGTTTTGTCTTAAATCTTTCAATGTTGGGGCAAATATTTAATATTACTCCCTCACCAAATGCCTTTGTCATATGGGCCGCTTTTAGTTTTACCCTCGCTTATGCTTGTAATGCACGCTTGTTATTATTCTTTGGTATTGTCTGTGTCAGTAGCTTTATTGCCATGAAAATGGGCAGTTGGAGTGGCATGTATTGGATAAGTTTTGGCGAAAGGCCGGAAAATTTTATCATACCGAGTTTGGTCATCTTTATATTACCGCATTTTGCTAATCACAAACACTTCACCGGTTTTGACTCCATCTACCGAGTAATGGCGATGATAATGTTATTCCTGCCAGTATTAATACTCTCTAATTGGGGGGAAATAAGTTATTTAAGCTGGTCTTCCGATACCATTGAAGGTTTTTACCAACTGATCGGTTTTGTCTTGTCGGCAGCGGCGATTTGGCTAGGGGTTAAGCGTCATTGGGGTGAAGTAACCAATACCGGTAATGTCTTTTTTATCTTATTTCTTTATACCAAACTTTTTGATTGGTGGTGGGATTCGATACCTAAATATATCTTCTTCTTCGTTTTAGGCCTAACGGCTTTACTTGCCTTAATGGTGTTTAAGCGGATCCGTTTAAGCAATATCAGCGAAGGAGTCTCACAATGAAAAAGTACCTGTTAATTGGGCTGACAATATTAATTGGCACTAATATAGTGGCATTGAGCGGTACTGCCTATAATCGTATGGGTGGAGTTACCGCACAATTAATGCTTAGTGAAAGGGAGCTATCTCTTCCTTACATTAGCCGTTCTAAAAAAGAAAATTCGGGTCTATCCCTTGCCATTATTTGGCGTACACCCACGGGTGATAGCGAAAACTATAGCCGGTATAATTCAAAAGATATAAAGATATACCAAGATGAACTCTTAGCGCTTGGCTTTGATCAAAGGGACGTTAAAGATAATTACTGGCTTGAGTCTAGAGAGCTGTATTGGGCATTTGAATTTGATGGTGCGCTTCATAAAGCAGAAATTGAAAAAGCAGCAATGAAATACCAAAGCGCTTTAACAACTTTTCAAGAAAACCCCAACGATACTACCAGTCGTATGAAAACGGAATACAACGACAATCTAGAAAGAGAAAAAACCACCAACAGTCGTTTATTTTTTATCGAAGCATCAGCTGATTATGAAACCTTGGCGGTCCAGTTCTCTGGTCAGCAAAATATAGTCATTGTTAAAGGGGTAGCTAAACCTTACTACCATAGTAATGATAAAGATTATAGCTTGATGTTAAGGCATTTATCGGTGCGTAATATTATGATTCCACTGGAATATACCCAAATACTGGCTAATTTTAATAAACGAGATAGACGAAAGATTAACCTGCCTCGTTATGCCGTAGACATCAACTGGGGCAATCGTCTAGAGCCATGGATTGTTGAGGTAAAGAGCTTGTCTGATTAATGCTATTCGCGCCAGGGTGTTTGAGTTTGATGTCCTAATCAACTTGATAAATATAATCAATCTCTTATAGACAAAGTGTTTAATTGATGTAGTCTAAAATTTCAACTAAATTAAATAAGAATAAAAAATGCAAAGATTAAAAGAATCTCAAGAAACGTTGACTCTTATTTATAACGCTTATAATAAGGTCACAGTTAGTCCTCTAGCAGAATTAGAAATTGATGATGCCGAGGTATTGAAAAAAATGCTCAATACCGTGATGAATAGAGAATCAATATCACATATACAAAATAAAAAAACGCTCAAAGAAAGTACCGAACTGCGTAGTGCTTTAGCTGATGTCTTATTGTTACTTGATAATTGTGATATCAAAGAAATTAAAGCGAATATGAAAAAAGCGATGGCAACGGCTTAATTAGCAAAAATAACATCCAGTTTATTGTTATAGTATTTTCCAATAAGTTATCCAATGCGCCACACTCCTGAAAAGTTTCTGACCATAAATCAGAAACTTTTTTTGTCTCTAGTTAAAAGCTTTCACCTACTAACCAATATACTACCTTAAGTCATTAGACGGCTATTTTCGGCCGAAATCCTGCTTGTATTACTTCGCACAAAACCATTGAATCTAACTTATGTTAAGTCTTAAAGTTCAGTCTTATGGCTACTAAGTTTAATTATATCGATAATAGTGTGTTATTCCGCTGTCAAGCTTAGCTATATCAGCGTAGGATCTAGCTACTTTAGCTAAAAATAGGTTTGCACCTATCCCAATGGGGTAGTAGGTGTACTAATATCAAATATATGCAACCAACCGCAAAAACATCACTTAATCACGCTTTACTTATTTCTATTTGCACCCCTGACTTTAAAGGTGATGAGGCAACCGAATCACTAGCAGAGCTGGCGCGTTTAGTGACGACACTCGGCTTTAAAGTCGTGGGCACTCAATCACAGAAGCAAAGTTCGACTAAAAAAGTTAATGTACTGGGGTTAGGCAAGCTAGCTGAAATAGCACACCTTACCGGTAATAAAGGTGAAGTAAGCGTCGCAATAGATGAAAGCTTGGATGTATCTGCAGAACAAGTAGATGATACGCCATTTACTGATATTCCGTCAGACAACTTACCGTTTGCTTGTGCTGATGTTGTGGTATTTGATTGCGATTTAACTCCGTCTCAACTGCGTAATGTCGAGAATCAATTAGGTGTAGAGGTGTTTGACCGTACCGGCGTGATTATTGAAATATTTAGTCGTCATGCTCGTACCAAAACAGCAAAATTACAAGTTGAAATTGCCCGTCTTAATTATGTAGCGCCGCGCCTACGTGAGACCTCATGTGGCGATAAAGAACGTCAAATGGGTAAAGGCGCTGGCGAAACAACGCTAGAGCTAAACCGCCGTAAAGTGCGTGACCAGTTAGCTGATCTCAAGCGCGAGTTGGTCAGTGTTCAAAATGAAATGAAGGGCCGACGTACTCAACGCGCGGAACTATTTTGTGTCGCTTTAGTTGGTTATACCAATGCAGGAAAGTCATCATTGATGCGAGCGATTACCGGTAGTGATGTTGAAGGTGAAAACAAACTGTTTGCCACCCTTGATACCACAGTTCGTGCCTTATTCCCCATCACTCAGCCTCGAATATTAGTGTCAGACACTGTTGGTTTTATTAAAAAACTACCACACGATTTAGTCGCTTCATTTCACTCAACCTTAGCAGAAGCGCAGGATGCTTCATTATTACTCTATGTGGTAGATGCTTCAGATCCTTCTTTTCGTGCGCAACTTGATGTGGTGCATGGCGTGCTGGAAGAAGTAGGTGTTGAGGACAGTAGAAAATTACTGATATTAAACAAATCAGATCTACTTAGTGCTGAACAACAACAAGCGCTGATGGAAGAATTTCCTGAAGCCATGATGACATCTGCTCGTAATAAGGCTGATGTCAGTAAATTACATAAATATATTGTTGGTATTGCCCAGGACGAGATGATCGAAGAAGAGATTATTGTTCCTTATACCGCTAAAGGCATCATAGGTGAAATTCGCTCAAGCATGAGTGTTACTAAGGAAGATTACGAGTTTGACCATATTAAGGTCACTGTAAGGTCAAACGCAATTGACTTAGCAAGACTCAAAAAGCGCATGTTGAGCTTATAGAGCGTAATAGTTTACCTAATTATTTAAACTGGTATGATGTGTTATTTTCAAAGCCATAATAAATCATCTGATAAATGTTAAGTCACTTTTTCGGTGAACTTATTTCAATGACTTATCTTGATAACTTACTCCAATGACTTACTTTTTTGAAAAAATCCATTGGATAAGTTGTCAGCTTAATAGACTCTCATTAGGTAATACAACATGTTTAACAGTACCGAAAATTATATTGCGTCTGACGATCTCCGCTTAGCCGTTAATGCTGCTATCACGTTAGAAAAACCGTTATTGATTAAAGGCGAGCCCGGCACAGGTAAGACACAATTAGCGGAAGAGTTGGCTAAGTCACTCAATTGTAAATTGTACCAATGGCACATCAAATCAACCACCAAAGCGCAGCAAGGTTTGTACGAATATGACGCGGTATCGCGCTTACGTGACAGTCAACTCGGAGATGAACGGGTAAATGATATCGGTAACTATATTATTAAAGGCAAATTATGGCAGGCGTTCGAAGAAGAACAACGCTGTATATTGCTCATTGATGAAATAGATAAAGCGGATATTGAATTTCCGAACGATTTATTACAAGAACTTGATAAAATGGAGTTCTTTGTTTATGAAACCCAGCAGGTTATCAAAGCAAAACAAAGACCGATCATCATTATTACCTCAAATAATGAAAAAGAATTACCAGATGCCTTTTTAAGACGCTGCTTTTTCCATTACATCAAGTTCCCAACAAAAGTTGAAATGCAACAAATTATTGATGTTCATCACCCCCACGTTAAACAAGATTTACTCGCCCAAACACTCGAAGTGTTTTTTGAGCTAAGAGAATTAAAGGGCATTAAGAAAAAGCCTTCCACGTCAGAATTAATCGATTGGTTAAAACTACTGATGGCTGATGATATATCTCAAGAGGTATTAATGGATAATAAATCAGGCGTTATTCCGCTATTTGGCGCTCTATTAAAGAATGAACAAGACGTTTCTTTAATGGAGAAACTCGCCTTTATGAGTCGTAGAAACAGGTAGTAGCGCCGTGTTCATTGATTTTTTCCTAACCCTAAAAAAACACAAAATACCCTGTAGTTTACGCGAGCTGTTAGATTTAATTGCCCTGTTAAAAAAGGGTGTTATTTTCGCGGATGTGGATGCATTTTATAATCTTGCCAAAATAGTGATGGTTAAAGATGAAATTCACTTTGATAAGTATGATCGCGCCTTTGCTGAATATTTCAAAGGCATTGAACAAATTGATATTTTTGACCGTTTGTTACCGGAAGATTGGTTAAGAAAAGAGTTTGAAAAACAGCTCAGCATCGAAGAAAAAGAAAAACTTAAGTCGTTAGGCGGCCTTGATGAATTAATGAAGGCGCTAAAGGAGCGACTTGAAGAACAGAAAAAACGCCATGCTGGCGGTAGTAAATGGGTTGGTACTGGTGGTACATCGCCCTTTGGCGCGTATGGTTATAACCCAGAAGGTATTAGAGTAGGGCAGGATAAAAACCGTAACAACAGTGCGGTAAAGGTTTGGGACAAACGTGAGTTTAAAAACTTCGACCAAGACCGTGAATTAGGCTCAAGAAATATCAAGTTGGCGCTGAAAAAATTACGTAAATTTGCCCGAACTGGTGCCAGTGAAAAATTGGATATCAATACCACGATAACGGCAACGGCGAAAAATGGCGGCTATTTAGACGTACACATGGAGCCAGAACGTCATAACGCGGTAAAAGTGTTAATGTTCTTCGATATTGGCGGCTCTATGGATGAATACATTCAGACCTGCGAAGAATTATTTTCTGCAGCGCACAGTGAATTTAAACATTTAGAGTTCTTCTATTTTCATAACTGTGTGTACGAAAAGGTTTGGCGCGACAACCAAAGACGTTACACCGAAACCATTGAGATAGAAGAAATCATCAGAACCTTTGGCGCTGACTATAAGGTGATTTTTGTTGGTGATGCGACCATGGGGCCTTACGAAATCACCTATCCTGGCGGTAGTGTTGAACACTGGAATGAAAAACCAGGGGCTGATTATATGAATAGACTAACCAGCCACTTTAGCAAAGTAGCTTGGTTAAATCCGCAGCCAGAGCCAGAGTGGTCATATTATCACTCTATAGCGCTGATCAATGAGTTGATAAACCATAAAATGTTTCCGTTAACCGTTGATGGCATAGGACGAGCGATAAAAGAGATCAGCTAATTTGATTTGCCGTTCATTAAATAACGACTATCTTTTATTAAATAAGTTAACTTAACTTAAATTCAATAAAGCCCAATCTTGCTTTAACCGTGCGAGCTAGGGTAATGGAAAGTCATCAGTCAACCGGTGTATGGAATGTTATATGAGAGATATTAGAGTTTTGAGTATGCTCTGCATTGTATTACTTATCAGTGCTTGTTCGAATAACGATTGGCGTACAGCGAGTAGACAGCCTGCAGGTATTGCCTCTGCGCCAAGTGAAGATAACAGAGCAATCATTGAATTCTATGCGGCGGATGCTTTTAGTTGGCGTGGCTGGTTTGCTGTTCATCCTTGGATCGTCATCAAAGAAGAAAAAGCCATGGAATATAGGGTTTATGAGGTGATTGGTTGGCAAGTAAAACAAGGATTACCTGCCATTAGACAATATCAAACCTTAACACCTGATAGATATTGGTATGGCTCAAAACCTGAGTTATTACTTTCTATTAAAGGTGAAAAAGCCGCAATGCTCATTCCTAAGGTTTTGCAGGCTATCGCCCTTTATCCTTGGGCAAATGAGTATAGTGTTTTCCCAGGTCCTAATAGCAATACCTTTGTCGCTTGGATTGGTCTTCAAGTACCAGAGCTTGGTTTAGAGTTACCTTTTAGTGCCATTGGCAGTGGTTACGCGGATTAACTTTCGTGTGACTAAAGCGGAGGATCTGCAAGCAATGATCATAGGATGTAAATAACTAAAATGACATCCCATTTCACACATCACCTTTCACCGTACACGCCATCACAGGCACAAGTAAAACCGATTACTGACAGTTTTTATCTTTTTTGTTTTTGACATCATAATCATAAACATTGCCGATTTTATCAATTTTAAAATGACAACAATCGTCAAATACCTGCTTAAGTAAACCTCTACTTTTTTGCACACGGGATTTTAAGGTCGAATAGCTTATACCCATCTGCTGTGCATATTGCTTTTGTGATTGATTATGTAAATCTATCGCGGTTAACAAACTCGCGTCTTTATCAGGCAGTGCGTTTATAAAAGGAGATATGCAGTTTGATAAATCAACTGAGCTCTGTGGTGATTCTTCAAGGGCAAAAATCTCCTCATCACTTGCCACTTGCGCACGGGCATTTTTTCGGCTTTTCTGGCGGTAATAATCAATGATGGTATTATTAGCGATTTGAAATAACCACGAATTAACACTTTTTTGTGTTTTTACCGCATCGAGATTGTTATAGGTTTTTATTAAAATATCTTGCAATAAATCGTCTACATCCGCTTCATTGGCAACCTTAGCGTGTAAAAATCGCTTCAACGCCGCTCGGTATTCTAACCATATATCTTCAACTTTCATTTACTGACAATCTCAGCTGCTATCTCTGCCTCTATAGTAAACCAACAACAAGCACAAAAGACTAAAAAGTTAGTTGAATTAAGCTACTTATTTACACTTTGGCCATCATTTATTATGTTTTTTATCTTTTTTTTCGTCTTTTCCCAAGGTCAGTCGTCTTATGGGTAAATGAACTAATGAGAGATATTTATGAACTTCTTACAAAACGAACAATTTAACCTAAAACCAACAGTTAACACCGTTAGCATTCATAAGCCTAGAGTATTGATGTTATATGGCTCATTACGTGAAAGATCATTTAGTCGGTTAACCGCTGAAGAAGCAGGGCGAATATTAGAAAGTATGGGCGCTGAAGTGAAGTTCTTTAATCCTAAAGGATTGCCACTCTTTGATAATAGTGATTCAGCTGAGCACCCTAAAGTAATCGAATTACGAGAATTAGTGCAATGGTCTGAAGCACAAGTATGGTCATCACCAGAGATTCACGGCAACATGTCAGGGGTAATGAAAACTCAAATAGATTGGATCCCTTTATCAATGGGCGCAGTAAGGCCAACACAAGGTAAAACCTTAGCGGTAATGCAAGTAACCGGTGGCTCACAAAGCTTTAACGCAGTCAACAACATGAGGTTATTAGGGCGTTGGATGAGAATGTTAACAATCCCAAATCAATCGTCTGTTGCAAAAGCTTATAACGAGTTTACCGAGGCGGGCATTATGAAAGCTTCGCCCTACAGAAACCGACTTGTTGATGTGATGGAAGAGTTGATGCGTTTCACTTATTTAACCCGAGATCAAAGTGAATTTTTACTCGACAGATACAGCGAAAGAAGTGCTGAGCAAACTAAATTGTTAGTGGTTTAACTTCCTAAAAATAAAGAGCCCAACAAATAGAGAGGCCAACAAGTGCAGAGCTAAACAAAAACTAAATATTATGCCAGTCACTTAATTGCTGGCAACTGCCATGGTATCCCCAGCTGGAGTGGGTTTATAACCCTGGCGAAGCTCCTTTGCACGACCAAGTAATAGTTCCCCCAAAGTCCAGATTCAGCCGGGTAACCTAGCTGTTTGATGGCATTGGCTTCTAAGTATCGAGCGTTCATCTTGTCTGGATTTGAGCATGTCACATTGTTAAGTAGTCAGTACTGATAGCTCAAAATCAAAATCAAAATCACAATTGGTCATCTATAGGAAGCAAACCAAATAGTAACTCGCCAAATACTTTCAAAAAGTTAGCATTTGGTTCATGTTTATGAATAACCATTTTTCCATTTTCTTCTCCCCGCCAACGCAAGTGACTATGGCCTTTGTCATTCGTTTCCAAGAATACTTGGTAGCTATTTCGAGGGTTAATATCTGTTAATAATGCCTGTTTAACTTTTTTTGCTAAGGCTATATTTTCGATTACGATAACAACTTCAGTATTTATTAATGTTGATCGGGGATCAATATTAAAACTGCCAATTAACACGCGTTTATCATCAATAACCGAAACTTTAGCATGTAAACCAATAGCCGTATCTCGATATTTTTCAGCGGTATAATCATTACGATCAAGGGCATCTTCGCGCATTTCATAGAGTTCTACTCCAGCTTCTAGCAGTGACTTACGTCGATCGGCATAACCATATTGTGCCATGGTGACATCATTGGAAGAAAGTGAGTTGGTCAATACTGTAATTTTAACGCCGTTATCAACGAGCTTTTTAGCCTGTGCAATCATTTGTTCAGTAGGTATAAAATAAGGAGAGCTAGTTATCGAGCTTTTTTGCTCAGTCAAATTGGCACGCCGTAATCGGTTATAAGCATGAGTCGATTGATCTTGTAGATCTTTGCGCGGCGGATCAGCATAAACGCTGAGGGTTGCCCAATCTAGCTGATGTTCGAAGTTATTTAGTAAAGTTAACAGTTCTTCTCTAGCCGGAATTTGATAAGGGAAATCTTTTAAATTGTTTATGCGCTTGCTAAAATCTTGTCTTGCGACAGCTAGTTCAGCTACCGAATAAATACTTTTTTCAATTAACTTAACATTGTAAGCCCAAGTGCTATTCCAATAATCATCAAACGCTACCGAAATATTTTCAACTTGTTGCCCTAATGCTAAGATATCCATATCTCGAAAATTTTTACGCTTATCAACACCAAAATACATATTACCGATATTCCTACCGCCAAAAATAGCCAACTGATTATCAGCAATAAATAGTTTATTGTGCATGCGATGATTAATTCGCTCAAAATTTCCTAACAAAGCCAAACTGCGCATAAAGGAACCTGAATACGAGCCACCCAGAGGGTTATATATTTTAATGGAAATATTGGGATGGTGATTTATATGAGCTAATCCAATTTGATTTTGATGAGACTCCCAAGAATTACTATCATCTATTAACAACCTAATTTGTACTCCTCTATCTGCGGCCCTCAGTACACCAGCCATTAATAACTGACCGACTTCATCATTTTTCCAATGGTAATATTGTAAATCAAGGGTGTGATCAGCAAGTTCAATGGCTGCAGTACGCACTAAAAAAGCATCTTTGCTATTATTAAGTAACGAAAAACCAGTTTTTTCAGTGATGTTTTCAGGCTGCAAACGTTGATAAAGGCTATATAAGGTTGATGGCTCTTTATTGGATAAATGAAAAGTGGCGACCGACGTTGTATTATCAGGAAGGCTAGAGCTACAAGATGACAAGAAAAGTAAAATTAAAATTACCAAGTATAATTTTAAGAAAGGTGAGAGATATAATGAAGTGTTCACTGTTTTAAATGTCACTGTTTTAAATGTCATTAGTTTAACCCATTGATGATTCGATAGTACTTACCTAAAACTAGTGTGCTCTAGAGGTAAAATCAACTGACCATAGCGGCAATTCATTATACGGTGAGGAAGAAACAACAGATAACAGGAAAGATTATAATAATCTTTCCTGTTATCTGTAGTGATAAGCTTCATAATTTAGAATTGGTAGTTGAATTCAATGCGGTGATCACCATCGCTAAAGCTAACGTGTTCATTCCAATTTGAAAAGTAGCGTAGATTAAAACGCGGTGTGAACTGATAAGATACTGCAACTTCATGGGTTAATAGTTGACTGTCACCAGCATAATTTTCATTTTGATATTTATCGCTACCGGTCAAGGTAGTTAACCATAACGGGTTATAGTTGACCCAGAGTTTGTCGGTTAAGGTAAATTTGCCATAAAAACCAACAACAGCAAAGGTGCCAGGTAATTTGAGGCCGTCTTCGCTATCGTTGGCAGCAGTTAAGCCGACACCAGCAAGTGGGTAAATCTGGACAAAGCCCCATTTGGGTAAAGCCTGAATTAGGCTATAGGATAAATCGACCGTTTTTTTGTCTATATTAAAAATAGCATCGATTTGGCTGCCACGACCATTAGTCATATCAACTTCAAAGTTCCGAAAGCGAATTGAATCCAATGAATTGTCTACCGTTTCGTACAATGCTTCATCATTGTCTCGGATACCAAGTGATTCTCCCGATAACCCCTTAAATTCAAATAAATTCATTCCCATCGTAGTGGCACTGCCAGTATCATAGGTTTGTCCTATTTTGAAGTTAATGCCTTTGTCTGTGATGCCAGCTCCTGCTTGGGTATAAACCGCCATAGGGTCGGACATATCTTGATATTCTTTTTCTTCGGCTTGAGCACTGCCATTAATCGCAGCTAGTGTGAAACCAAGGGCGATAAGGTTTTTGCGAAAGTTCATCATCATTTCCATCTATGTGCGTAGTTGTGAGATGAAGCTTATCGTCAACCTGCAGTCCAGGCTGTGTACTTTGTTATTATGAATGTGTACTTTTCTTAGGGTGATGTGTCTTAGAAATGAAGTTAGCCATGGCAGTCTATTAACTTTGTCTGGTGCGCTAAGAAGGCAGGTTCGCCGGTTAATTTTGCATGTATTAAGTTGCTGAATACGAGAAATCTGCATTGTGAACTGCTCAATACTTGAATTGTTATGGTTTACTCGACACTAACTAATTACTGCTATGCTAAGGTTTATTAATCATGGTTTTGGGGCTAATAAATGGAAAATATTCGTTTAATTATCAATGGGAAAAAATCTGGACTTGAGCCTGTTCGTGCTGCTATTTTTCAAGCAAGAACATATAGTGCTATTGACGTTAGGGTTACTTGGGAATCGGGTGATGTTGCTAGATTGGTTAAGGAAGCTTGCGAAGACGGTTGTAAGCGGCTTATTGTTGGTGGTGGTGATGGTACAGTAAAAGAAATCGTTGACGCCTTTATGCACATCTCTTTCGATGACAGACCTGAACTCGCTATTTTACCTCTTGGCACCGCAAATGATTTTGCCACTGCTTGCACCATTCCCGCTGATTATTTTTCGGCTTTAAGATTAGCTCAACAGGGAAAAGCTCATTTGGTTGATTGTGTTAAAGCGAATGAACAGTACTTTATTAATGTTGCTAGCGGTGGCTTTGGTGCCATAGTGACCACAAGTACACCGGTTGAATTGAAAAATTTCCTCGGCGGTGGCGCTTATACCCTAAACGGTTTGGTGCAAGCATTAAGTTTTACGCCTTACCATGGGGAATTTATATTACCTGATATTTCATTAACTAGTGATGTTATTGTTGGTGCTATTTGTAACTCAAAACAAGCAGGTGGAGGGCAGCAGTTAGCACCCAGTGCCCTCATTGATGATGGTTTACTTGATATTGTTGCTTTACTTAGTTTTCCAAAAGAGCATATCTTGCAAGTCATTGATGAGTTGCTTAATGCTCAAATAAATGGTGATTATGTTAAAAGATTTAGAGCGCCATGGGCTAAGTGGAAGTCTGATGTTGAGCTACCGACTAACTTAGATGGTGAGCCTATTAAGGCAAATGAAATTTTTTATCAGGTAATGCCAAAAGCAATTAATTTGGTTTTACCAGAACATTGTCCGGTATTAATGGCTTAATTTTGCTTTATTTTTCTTTATTAGAAAGGAAAATGGCTTACTGGATATGCTGTCCAGTAAGCCAAAGGTTAGGCGAATAATTTAGCCTGATTTTAGGTGTTTGTAGTGTCGATTTAGCCATTACACCAGCTAGGATTATACTGTTTGAGCTGATGTTGATGTGTTGTCAACTTTTACTGTGTTATTTGATTGCGAGTTCTTTAACGTTATTTCATTTTCTTCGTTAATGTCAGTTATCGCATTAACAAAACCAAAACCCGTTGCCGCCAGTAAAACTAAGTTAAAGCCAGTGAAAATGAACCGTACTCCAACTAAAGTACCGACAATATAAAAGCTAGATAAAGGCCATTGAGATATTAGTAAGCCAGCTAACACTAAACTGATAATCGCACTAAATAACATCCAACCCCATCCTTTATTCTTACGCCCTTCATAAGTCGAAATCAGCCCTGATATGCCATCAACAATGAAGTAACTAACCGCTATCATTGCTAAAGCATACAAGTTTGCTACCGGGTTAATGAACATAAATACGCCTAATAGCGTTACAAAGATACCTGATATAAAACTCAAAACCTTGTGATGAGTTTTCTCTTTACTAAAGGCAAAGATACTTATGGTAAGTCCAGCAGCAACCATAGTTAAACTAATAAAGTTCGCAATGGTTAAGCCTGATAGAAAGGGCAAACTGATGCAAAGTACGCCGATCAAAGATAATGTGATACCGCCTGCCACATGTAGTTTTGCGTTGTTTTTTAGCAATTTTAATAATGTATCCATGATATTCACCTTTTAAAGTAGTTATATAGATTAGCCGTTGAGCTGACCAATCTATTATTGATTATGATGGAGACTAGGTCTGTGTACTTTTACTGAATGTTTGTGTGCATAAAAAGTGTATTAGGTTGAGCAATCCATTTCTAAATGACGTTAATACTCTGCGTTGATTATATCGGATATGGTGTCTATATTACTTATACTCGTATGACTGATAAGATGGAAAGTAAAATCCTTTCTATGTTCAGTCTTGGCATAAGTTCCCGCGACATTACCCCGATGTCGAAGACATGTATGGCATAAACGTCTTAACAGGCACAATTAGTAGCGTTAATGACAAACTTATACTGAGCTAAACACATGGCAACTACCCAATTTTCTGGCTTGGTGCGATTCACTTTAAAGTAAAAGAAAATGGTAGCTATGCCAAGAAGGCGATTTATACCCTTCTCGGGCTTAATCTGCAGGAAAAAAAGGAAATATTGGCTTTATAGCGATCTTAAAATGTAGGTGCAAATTACCGGCTAACCGTGATAACAGACCTAAATAATAGGAAGAAGTTGTGGATATAAAAGTTGATGAACTACTAGAACCGTTCGCTAAAGCTGACAAAATAGTATATCAGTTAGGGATTGTACTCATCGGTATCAAACTCATATTGGATGGTATAACAATGGTCGGAATCAGCTCTGTTGCCAAATCTGTAGCCCAATAAAATACTTACTCTGGAAGTACCCGGTTCATTGGTTGGCCTATGGATTCGGCACCGGCCTCATGCCATTTGCACCAGGGACTTTCGGCACTCTGGTTGGCGTCGTCTTATTCTGGTTTATGGCATCGATGGCGGCGATTCCTTATGCCATTGTCGTCGCTATAATGTTTTTTGTTGGAATATTTATCTGTGGACAGACAGCACGAGATGTAGGCGCGATTGATCCCGGTTTTATTGTCTATGATGAGGTTGTTGGGTTTCTAGTCGCGATGTTCATGCTGCCAGCCGAAGGGCGCTGGATCGTGAGCGGTTTTGTTGTTTTTCGCATATTCGATATCTGGAAGCCATTTCCGATCCACTGGGTTGAAGATAAATTGGGTCTTGGCTCTGGCATCATGACGGACGATGTCATTGCGGGTCTTTACACCTTAATTATTTTGCATACGGCTCGACTGTTGATCGAACGATTTGTTAGCTGAGGAAATATAATGGCTGAATCCACCATATTAGTATTGCATCGTAAATCGGTGAATGAGCCTTATGTTAAAGAAGCGATAAAGAAGGTAAAAAAAGAGGGCTACGATTTACGTGTGTTGGTGCCGTTTAATAAGTCCGAAAAACCACGTATCGTACAGGAAGCAATAAACAGCGGTGCTACTAGGATTATTGCAGGTGGTGGAGATGGCACCATTAATGCGGTCGTTAACGCGATTGTTGGTGATGGCAAGATTAAGCCCGATCTGACACTTGGCATTTTGCCATTAGGAACCGCAAATGATTTTGCGCGCGGCTGCAAACTGCCGGTTGACGATTTGGCTGAGTGCCTGCGTATCGGCTGCGAACGCGAGGGTCGTGAAATCGATATTGGTGTGCTGAACGGTCGCAATTTCATAAATGTCGCAAGTTTGGGCTTTGGCGCAGAAATAACGGCAACGACACCCATCAAGCTGAAGAAGGCACTGGGAGGTGCGGCCTACACTTTGGTAGGCATGGTCAAGGTGATGGATCTGTCTTCCTACGAATGCCGTGTTAAAATCCCGGGAGAGGCGGCCATCGAGGGCAGCATGTATTTCGCTGCTGTTGCTAACAATCACTATGCTGGTGGAGGTTTCGACATTGCACCCTTGTCGAAAATTGACGACGGATTGCTCGATCTTGTAGCAATCAGAGCAGATCGTGGTTTGCAATTGAAACACATCATCAAAGAACTTGAAGATCCAATGAATCCGGACAATATACATATCGTATATCGACAGCTTGCTGAGTTTACAATCGAGTCGGACATTAAACTGCATTGCAACCTCGACGGCGAGCCAATGCACAAAAAGATATTGCGTTTTAGTATTCGACCGCGACATCTGAAAGTAGCATTCTAAGTTTTGTATTCTATGAAGATGTTGACATCAATTGTCACCAGGTTGAACAGGCTTCACGACTGGGCGATTGAAAGACCTTATCTCGGAGTCCTGGTTCGTGCCACCGACAGCGGACTAGAGCATCAGAGTAAGGACAGTGCCGCTGCTATTGCTTATTACACTCTTTTATCACTTTTTCCACTAATTCTCGGCCTTATCTCTATTGGTGGCTATTTCTTAACGTCATCTGAGATTCAGTTGTGGATGAACGATCTGATCGTCAAGCTACTTCCGGTTAGTGCGGAGTTTGTTACGCAGAATATTGACTCTTTAGTACGAATTCGTGGCGCCGCTGGTATAACCAGCGTAGTTGTATTGATGTGGTCTGCCAGTAAGGTGATTGGCGCACTGAGCCGGGCAATCAATTGCTCCCTAGGAATGAAGCGAAACTTCGCAGTTTACTTGTCACCATTTCGTTATTTCGGGTTAACATTGATCATTGCATTATTAGCCTTAGTGACCTTGGCAATATCACCAACGGCGGAATTATTGTCCGAACTCAAGCTGGATGTGCTCGGTTCTAAGTGGAATATGGCATTGGACATCATTACTAACCGCGGAGTGGGTTATATGACTACGGGTATACTGGTTAGTGCCTTGTATATATTATTACCCTACCGACGTTTGCCGTGGCGTGATTTGCTACCGGGGCTTTTGGTTGCCATAGCATTGATTGAAACTGGAAAAATGCTCTTTATCTGGTATGTGGAAACGGCGGCAAACTATAGTGCCGTGTACGGGTCGCTGTCCTCTATTATAGTACTGTTGATTTGGGTTTATTTTTCTGCTCGCGTTGTGCTATTAGGGGCAGAAATTATTGGCGTCATCAGAACAGACAAATGAACAGAAAAATCTCCTATCAAGGTATAAATAATCTCATTCAATGAGATGTTAAAGTTTTGCCCTATACTGCCATATATGGTTGCCCAAATTGCAAGGTTTAACATTTGATAAGAAAAGCAGATTTTCTGATGGCGAAATGATTAATATTACCAACACCAAGCCTCAATACACTTGAGCAACAAAATTGTGCTCACCCCTGCAAAGTTTATCATTATAGGCATGATGTAACTCTGGTACGGGTAAATAAATTTCTTTCTCTGGTAACTCTTCATAGGGAATTGTTTCTAGAATATGCGAGATACAATTTAATCTTGCCTTGCGTTTGTCATCAGCATCGACAATAAACCAGGGGGCATGTTGCGTATCAGTAGCCTCAAGCATCCTGTCTCTGGCTTTAGAGTATTGATACCAATACCGTCGTGAATCTAAATCCAAAGCACTTAATTTCCAGTGTTTTGTGGGTGTGTCAATTCGTGAACGAATACGTTTTTCTTGCTCTTCACTACTAACATCTAGCCAATACTTTAATAATATAATACCTTCTCTCACCATTTCTTCTTCTAATAGAGGTGTGTTTAACAAAAATTGCTCCGTTTCAAGCTCAGAACAAAAACCCATAACAGACTCAACACCTGCCCGGTTATACCAAGAGCGATCAAATATTACGATCTCACCTGCAGATGGAAAACACTCTATATAACGTTGAGCATACATCTGGGTTTTTTCTCTATCACTGGGAGCAGGTAGTGCCTCTACCCGAAATACTCTGGGGCTGACTCTTTCCATCATCGCTTTGATTACACCTCCCTTGCCGGCAGCGTCTCTACCCTCAAATACGATAACAACTTTTTGACCAGTGCGTTTTACCCACTCCTGCAGAGCTATTAATTTTGACTGCAATTCTTCAAGTGACTGTTCATAATCAGACTTTCTAATAATTGATCCCATAATGACTCTCGCTTTTGAGTGGTTAAGATAACGAGAGAAACAGTATCAATAATGTGAGAGTTGTGATGTGTGCTTGTTTAACATCAATGTGTGTACCACATTGTGATAAACCCCAAATGTTTCTACATGAGTATGAAGTGGCTAATTTTACTTGGCCACTTCACTCAATAAACAAAAAAAGGTCAATAGCAACTAAGAAAATACTCGATATCATGCTTTGTGTTGAGTCAGCAATATACGCTAAAAGGTTAGTCATATTTATATTTATATTTATATTGGAAAATAACTCACTAACTAGAACATCAAGTTTCAATCCCGTTAATTGAGAGAGTTGAACGATTAAATGTTCCAATTTTTGTTGATTAAAAGCTGCTGCTTCTACTAAATTATCCGTTTGTGTAACCATTGTTTGGTAAAAAATAACATCATAATCTACAGGGTTATGATAACGCCTTGCGATATAAACCACTTGGGTAAAGGTGATGTTGCTCGATTGGTTAAAGAAGCCCGTGATGAAGGTTGTCAGCGGCTTATTGTTGGTGGTGGCGATGGTACCGTAAAAGAAATCGTTGAAGCCTTGATGCACCAATCTTTCAGGGGTAGGCTCGAACTCGCTATATTACCCCTTGGCACCGCCAATGATTTTGCCACCGCTTGCACCATTCCTAGTGATTTCTTTTCTGCTCTAAGACTTGCTCAACAGGGAAAACCCTCTCTGGTTAATTGTGTCAAAGCGAATGAGCATTTTTTATTAATGTTGCTAGTGGCGGTTTTGGTGAACATGTGACGACAAGTAGGCCTGTTGCACTCAAAAAATTTCTTGGTGGTGGTGCTTATACCCTTAATGGCTTAGTACAAGCGCTAAATTTCTCTCCTTAGCCAGGAGAACTTATTTTACCCGATATATCACTACCGGGTAATGTAATTGTGGGCGCGGTATGTAACTCAAAATAAGCCGGAGGAGGGCAGAAGTTAGCCCCAATGAACTTATTGATGATGGTTTACTTGATATTGTAGCTCTACTCAGTTCTCCTAAAGAAGATATCTTACAAGTCGTTGATGAGTTACTTAATCCTGAAATAAAGGGTGATTATGTCAAAAGGTTTCGTGTGCTGTGGGCTAAGTGGCAGGCAAAAATTGAGATACAAACAAACTTAGATGGTGAGCCTATTAAGGAAAATGACATTTTTTATCAGGTAATGCCACAAGCAATTAATTTGGTTTTACCAGAACATTTTCCGGTATTAATAATTTGATTTTAATGGAAAACAAAAGGCCTACGGGGGTTTTGCCCTGTAGGCCGAAGTATTGTTACTATTCAATAGAATTATACTGTTTGAGTTGATGTTAGTGTGTCCTCAGTCTTTGTGTCGCTTTGGGTTTGAGAGCTCGTTAAAGAAGTCTCATTAAATTCGCTTACATCGTCTATCGAATTGATAAAGCCAAAACCTGTTGCCGCCAGTAAAACCAAGTTAAAGCCAGTAAAAATAAACCGTACACCAACTAAAGTACCGACAATATAAAAGCTAGATAAAGGCCACTGAGCAATTAATAAACCAGCTAACACTAAACTGATAATGGCACTGAATAACATCCAGCCCCAGGCTTTATTTTTACGCCCTTCATAAGTGGCAACAAGTCCTAATATACCATCAATAACAAAGTAACTTACCGCCATCATAGCTAAAGTATATAAGTTTCCTACAGGGTGAATGAACATAAATACACCAAATAGCATTACCAGGATACCGGATATAAAACTCAGTACCTTGTGAAGGATTTTCTCTTTGCTAAAGGCAAATATACTCATGGTTATACCAGTAGCAACCATAGTTAAACTCACAAAGTTCGCAATGGCTAAGCCGGATAAAAAGGGCAAGCTAATGCAAAGTAAACCAATTAGAGATAATGTGATACCGCCTGCCACATGTAGTTTTGCGTTATTTTTTAGCAATTTTAATAATGTATCCATGATATTCACCTTTTAAAGTAGTTATATAGATTAGCCGTTGAGCTGACCAATCTATTATTGATTATGATGAAGACTAGGTCTGTGTACTTTTACTGAATGTTTGTGTGCATAAAAAGTGTATTAGGTTGAGCAATAACATTTCGCCATCAGTTGCTTTTGAATGACGGAGCAGCTTTTTCCCTTGGTTAGCTATTAATATACTGGTGTAATTTGTAGAGGGGGAAATGCTTTATACATATTATAAGTTAACAAGTTTTATTGATGAGGAAACAGCAGCTTTGTTAACTAAGATACTCATTTATTGTCAGTTTACACATGGGCTGTGTTAATTCACACAAACGTTCAGTTATTGTACACATCCAACCTTGTTTTTTTTAGATATCATTAATCTCGTTCAAGTAAGCAGCAACTAAATTAAAGCTACTTATTTACTAAATCAAACTAAACTAAACAACTCTATAATAAATTAAAGGTGAGGATTATGACTACTATCGAAACCATAAAAGCTGAGATTAATGAACAAATGAACCACGTTCAAATGAAAACAGATGAAATAAAGCTGCAAGTTGCGCTGGGCGAAGCTGAACTAAATGATAGCATAATCGCTAAGCGTAAAGAGGCGGCGGTAGCAGCAACGGAATTAAGTGACTATTTAACCGATATTGGAGCTTCTTTCGGCGATGTCAAAGATAACATCTCGGCTAATGTAGATAACTTAAAACTACAAGTCGCTTTAGGAAAAATGGACAGTAAAGACGTTATCATAGAAGCTAAAGCTGAGCTGATTAAGTCGACAGAACAGTTTGAAAAATCCCTAGAAAAAACCAAGTCTATCCAGGCTGAAAAAGTAGAGCAAGTTAAGGACAAGGTTTCAAACTACATGACAAAAGTATCAAGCTTAAAAGCCAGCATTGAAGCAAAGATAGAGAATTTTACTGATTAGCTAAGTATTATTATTTTATGATGCTGCCAACTGTAGTTCTTATTCATGAATTCTTGAAACATAAGTGATAAAAAATATCACTTATGTTTTCGAGTTTCTATTGTCTTGTTCAATTAACAATTGCCCGTCAGCGGACATTAATATTGCAATCCACTTGGTTTCATCTATATGAGAAAATAGAATGGCTGTTGCGACCATTAATGGGATGGCTAAAAACATACCGGCAATACCCCAAATAAAGCCCCAAAAACTTAAAGAAATAAGTATCATAAAAGCACTTAAATTCAGACTCTTGCCCATTATTGCCGGCTCTATAATATTGCCAATAACAAATTGAATAATGACCAAACAGGTTATAATCAATGCGATGTGTGACAAGCTATCAAATTGTAAACTAATTAGTATGCTCGGAAAAAATACTGCGAGGGCAGAGCCAATATTAGGGATGAAATTTAATAAAAAGGTGCTAATGGCCCATAACTCGGCGAAATCAACGTCAAACATGACGAATACTAAATAACATAGCAGAGATGTTAGCGCACTGATGGCACTTTTTAGCCTTATGTAGCGTTTGATTAGCAAAGTACTACTTTTGAAAATGGATTGAATTAAGGTAAATCGGTCAGAAAGATTTTTTAAAGCGATGATTTTTGCCTTGGCATGACTTTGCTCAATAAACAAAAAAGCAAGATAAATAGTGACTAAGAAAACACTGGAAAGCATGCTTTGGGTTGAGTCAGCAACATAAGCTAAAAGTTCAGTGATGTTTATATTGGAAAATAACTCACTAACTAGAACATCAAGTTTCAGCCCGGTTAGTTGAGATAGTTGCACAATTAAGTGGGCAAACTTTTCTTGATAAAAAGGTGCAGCTGCAACTAATTTATCAGTTTGTATAATCATTACCTGGTAAAAAAACAACAACAGAAACGAAAAGACAAGGATAACGCCTAGCGATATAAGCCACTTGGGTAAAGGTATTTCAAATATTTTTATTGATTTTAACTTCGTCGCTAACGCATCAATGAGCATCCAAACTAACAATGCGACAACAATGGGTACTATGAGTGGCTTGCCAAGTATTAGTAGGGTAATAATTACTAAAAACAATATTAAACGAATAGTAAGCTTTTCAATAGTCATGAGTTAACCTTGTTGATTCAATCTTTTTTTTTGTCTATAACTTCAGAAGCGAGTTTAATTATAGGGATAAGCGCTTTTAAACCGCCATCGCTAAATGTTTTGATATCACGACTAAAATTTTGTATTTTTTCAATACTTTCTTGTACGTTGATAATGTTCGATTCTGCTTGTTCTTTTAAGTCACTTAACAGTGCATCTCGAATATCCTTTACTGCATTTTCTGGAGCAGATTTTTGCCGATTTGAAAAAAGTAAACCAAGGGGAATTAATGCCAGCAAGGTATTTAAAGCAACCATTTTCCAAGCACTCACGGCATGTTCACTAAAATCGCTTAGGTGAAAGAAAAGAGCAGCATTGACCGAAAGTACGGTTAATAAAAAGAATACAATAACTATGCTCAGCAGAATGGCTTGTTTTTTTTGCTGATTGTATTGCACGAATAACAGGCTTTTTTCTAATGTGATCAACATTTGTAGTTTTTCTATTTGATTACTCATGACTATTCCTTGTTTATTGTCTTTATTGAAGTTTAGTCGAATTTAATAATTTCACTATTCGATTATTGTGACTAATTTTAATAGCACAGGCGACATCGGGAGGGGTCATGTTTTAATGCTTTGTTGTAGCCGACAATAAAATTAATAATAGTGCAGTTATTGAACGGGTATTAAAAAACACCGGGGTGTCTTCTGTTTCTGGCAGAGACTAGAGCTTTTGGTCAAGTGTAAAACCATCAAGTACGGGCAGGTAAACATCTCATCGTATAACACTGGCTTTTGGTGTTAATGTTTGATTCTCATCTACTCGCCTATTAAGTGCATTTCTACTCCAGTAGCCAGTTTATATACCTTATTTTCGCTAGGAGGCAATACACCTTTAACTCACAGGTCCCTAATATCGATGCTCCACAGCGGATAGCTTTAATTAGTTTATGTTTTTTATAAAAACACTAGGGAAAATTATAGCTAAACTCTTGTTATTTAGTCGCAATATCCATGGTTTACAACTACTTTTAATTAAAGCTTAGTACATCAGGATGACTAGGACTCGATAACTTATGGCAATAGTAAACCCGTTTAATAAAAAAACTGTTTTTCAAAGTAACTTTAGTATTAATATGCCGAAGATATTGGCTTCTGTTGTTATTCTTTTAGGAGCCTCTGTCATATGGGGCTGGTTGAGTCAAAATGTAGATTTAATACAAATCAATAGCTCATTTGTCCCTATGCAGTTTAATACAGCCCTTGGTTTTTTTTGTTGTGGCTTGGGGTTACTTTGTCATTTGTATCAGTACAAAAAACTATCCAATATTTTCGCAGTCATGCTTTGTTTTTTAGGTTTCTTAACCCTTTGCCAGTATATTTTTAGTGTTTCAATTGGCATAGATCAAGTATTGATGAAACATTATATTGAGGTCAAATCATCTCATCCAGGCAGAATGGCACCAAACACCGCCTTATGTTTTTTGTGGGCGGGTATTGCCTTGCTCTTTATCAATGTCAAAAATGATTCTGCACTTTCTATACGGGCAGCACATATTGTTGGTTATATAATTTCTAGTTTAGGAACCGTGGCTCTTTTGGGATATGTAGTTGGGGTAGAAACGGCTTATGGCTGGGGACAGTTAACCCGAATGGCAGTGCATACAGCCTTTGGTTTTATTTTATTTGGTTTCAGTCTCACACTCTATATCGAAACAGAACTTAGCCTGATAAAACCTCAAGGAAGTATAAAATCATTTAAAGCTTATGGTTTGGCCTGCTACTCAACGATTGTTACTGTTGGCTTATGGCAGGCTTTGGCAACGTACGAAGATAATATAGCGTTAACTTTATTAAACGAAAACCAATTATTTATTGATGAAGGTGTGTTGTTAATTGGTTCTTTAGTTATTTTACTCTTTGTATATTATGGCCATTTTCTCTCACTCAACAAAGGTAAACGTCGACTGCAACAGGATAAACTGTTGATATACGGTACGGTAACTACTATCGGTACGGTACTTAGTTTTACCTTATTTCAATATTTGAGTGTCAATCATCAAATAAAAGTTAATACCCAGTTTGATGCCGCAGTATCGAGTCACCTTAATAGTATCAAACAAGGTTTGGAACACTATGTTGATGCTTTGCAGGATGTTCGTGAGGCATTTTACTTTTCTGAAAAAATTACTGAGCATGAATTTAAAT
Organism: Colwellia piezophila ATCC BAA-637; assembly: GCF_000378625.1. Lineage (GTDB taxonomy): Bacteria > Pseudomonadota > Gammaproteobacteria > Enterobacterales > Alteromonadaceae > Colwellia > Colwellia piezophila. The sequence goes on from NZ_KB905166.1 coordinate 48,353, forward strand.
TACTATCTTCCGCTGATTTAAGGGAATTGCCTGGTCTAGTGTCACTGCAATGGAGTCCTTTAGTAAAAAGTGTTGATTTAGAACAGTTTATTGCCAAGCAACAAGTAAAACATGGTAAGCAGTTTTTTATTAAAATGCTGAATGAAAATAATAAAATAGTGGCTGTAGATGATAAAGACTTTTATTTTCCGGTAATTTATGCCGAGCCAAAGCTAGCGAATATTAACGCTTTTGGATTTGATGTTGCGTCTAACCCAATGCCTCAAGGAGCCATTTTCAGGGCTATCCAAAATAATCAATTTGCGTCTTCACATATCGTTAATTTAATACAAAAAACGAATTCTACCAAGGGGGTCATATTATTAATTCCCGTTTATAAAGATCCAGGGAATATAAAAAAGAATACTGCTATTAGTAATTTAGTCGGGCTAGTAGTTGGAGTACTGGATATTAGTAAAATGTTAGAGTCAATATTTGTGCGTTACACCGAACCTGCGGCAATTGAATTCACTTTCTCCGATAGTTATCAAAACGAAGTAGTTCATATTCATTATTCTCGACGTGCTGATAACAGACAGGCGAGTAAGTTATTCAATAAAACGGTAACTGTGGATTTTTTTGGTCGTAAATTATATGTTACTGCTAGCTCTAAAAGTCATATTCGTTATCCAGAATCATCATGGTTTGCGCTGTTAATTCCGGCAGTGTTATTGCTCTTTATGTTATTGATATTGAAATTCTTAAGTGTTGTTTTTAAGCATGGTCAACAGCAAGAGTGGTTGCTCAAAGAGCTTGGTGATAAAGAAAAGCAATTTAGAGGTATGCTAGAGTCGGCGCCAGACAGTATTATTATCACTAATGACAAGGGGGTAATAGTTTTAGTAAATAAACAAACGGAAAACTTATTTGGCTATGATCGAAGTGAATTGATTGGGCAATCGATAGAAATGTTACTTCCGTCACAAATTAGAAAAAAGCATATTGACCTTAGAGATAAATATATACAGTCACCGAAAACTCGTGCGATGGGCGCAGGTTTTGATCTTAGCGCTTGCACTAAAACTGGAATTTTAGTTCCTGTAGAAATTAGTTTGAGTCCAATTGATCTTGAAGGAGGCAGATTAATATCCGCAGCTATTCGAGATATTAGCAGCAGAAAATTATTAGAAAAAGATCTTATTCAAGCTAAAGATAAAGCCGAGGAGGCGACTCAAGCGAAAAGTAATTTTCTCGCCAATATGTCTCATGAAATCCGCACGCCGATGAATTCCATTATGGGTATGACCCATCTAGCATTACAGACTGACTTGACAGAAAAACAGCGTAATTTCATTGACAAAGCATACCGTGCATCGGAAGCACTTTTGGGCATTATTAATGATATTTTGGATTTTTCTAAAATTGAAGCGGGAAAACTTGAAATTGAACATGTCGAATTTAATCTTCATGAAACCCTAGAGAGCCTGAGCAATGTTATTAGCTTGAAAGCGGAAGACAAAGGCATCGGTCTGTTCTTTAAAATACCCTATAACATTCCATTACGTCTTATGGGCGATCCGCTCAGGTTAAGTCAAGTGCTGATCAATTTAGCCAATAATGCCATTAAATTTACCGAGCAGGGCGAGGTGGTGATTAAAGTAGTCTTGGTTAAATCAGAGGATGATAGTGCTATCTTGTTATTTGCTATTGAAGATACTGGCATTGGCATGAAATCGGAACACCTGACAAAATTATTTAAGTCTTTCTCACAAGCAGACAGCTCTGTCACTCGAAAATATGGTGGTAGTGGCTTAGGTTTAATTATATCAAGAAATTTAGTGTCCTTAATGGGGGGCACCATTGAGGTTGAGTCAACATACCAACAGGGATCCACTTTTAGTTTTGAAATTAAGCTTGGCATATCACCTTCTGCTAAAGATGAAATCGCGGTAAGAGAAAATATGATTAGCCCTTTTAAAGACTATCATGTGTTAGTAGTTGATGATAATGCTACATCAAGAGAAATTCTCATCTCGATTTTGAAAAGCTTTAACTTTCAGGTCAGCTCAGCAAAAGATGGTTTTCAAGCAATTGATTTAGTGGCGAAGGCCGAGCAACAGCAGAAACCGTTTAAGTTGGTGGTGATGGATTGGAAAATGCCTGGTATGGATGGCATTGAAACTATCAGAGAAATAAAGCAAAGTTCGAATAAAAATGAATTACCCTTTTGTATTATGGTAACGGCTTATAATAGGGAAGATGCTGTTAAAGAAGCAGTAGGTGTTGATATAAGAGCCTTTATTACTAAACCAATAACACCATCAGTTTTATTAGACTCGATTATGTTTAGTTTTAGCGTCAAAAATGAGAAACAGATTTTTATAGCGCGTGACAAAGTCAACTCGCCATCTTTTGAAGAATTGGCTGGTCTTAATGTCCTACTAGTTGAAGATAATGAATTTAATCAAGAGTTAGCCGTTGAGTTACTGTCGATGAAGGGCATGACTATTGATGTGGCTGTCAATGGGCAACAAGCGATAGAGATGTTAGCAAAAAAAGATTACCACGGTGTATTGATGGACTGTCAAATGCCCGTTATGGATGGCTACACAGCGACCAAGAAAATAAGAGCCATCGAAAAATATCAAAATTTACCCATTATAGCCATGACTGCTAACGCGATGGTCGGAGACAAAGAAAAAGTATTAGCATGTGGTATGAATGATCATATCGCCAAACCTATTAATCCCAATAAAATGTATTCGTGTATCGCCAAGTGGTTTAAAAAAAATAACAGTCACACAGCTGTAGAACAAATTAATGACTTAGCTGAGACAGTTGAACAAATTGATGATAGTTCGCATAATTTATGTGAGAACTTATTGGGTTCAGTTGATTCTCAAGAAGTTGAATATATCCAACAATTGCGTCAAATAGAGAGCATAGAGGTGAATAGCGCAATTTCACATTGTCAGAATAATATCCAACTGTTAGCTAAGCTACTGCAAATATACAGCCATGAAAGTATCGATGTTAGGCTGAAATTTGAACAGGCGATGAAGTGTAAAGATCATTCATTGTCCACTCGCTTAGCTCATAACTTTAAAGGCACCTCAGCAACGGTTGGCCTGCAAAGTATTAGTCTCTTGTTCGCGAACATAGAGCAGATGTTTCTAAACAAAGAAAAGCCGGTTGATATCAAACTGAGAATTAATGAAGTTGCTCGTAAGCTTGATGTGGTATTACCTAAAATCACTGCTATCTCTTTTGATATTAAAATCAACGAACAAAAGGTAAGGCAAGACGATGTCAAGGGTTAGTAGGCCAGTTAAAAATCATGTTGTCAGCATCAGATGCAGCGTCTTTAGCAATAGTTCTCAAACTTCTTTCATCTGACCTATATTTATCACAACAAGAACAATTAGATAAACTTAAGTCAGCCATTGAAATGTTTGATTTTGAAAGTGCTTTGTCAATACTAGAAAAACTAGATTGATCATTCGCTGTTTTAATATCGAGTATTAAAGTTGCCAAGGTTTGGAGCTTGGGGTGACTTGTACGCTTTGCCAATAAATGTAGAGAAAATATCATGCTTATAGATGAGAGTTATCAGGGGAGATATCTAGATAAGTCGGCTTTAATTGTAGAGCCCACAGATAACATGGGATCTGCATTAGTTAAGATGTTAATAGAAATGGGGGAACACCCGATTCATCAATCGTTAAAATTAGCCGATGCTCAGCGGATTTTAGCTAAAACAACGCCAGATATCATTATCTCCGAAAGAGATATCAAACTTGCATGTGCAAATCCGAGATGGCTACATTTATGAAAAAATTAGACAATCTGCATCCTGCTTTGTGGATTTCTCTGATACTTTTTCCTGTACTGCTCGCATCTGTTGGTTTTTTATTACCTACTCAGTGGTTCTGGACTCATATCCCGTTTCATGCATTGGTCGAAACATTGGGAGCCGCCATTGCAATTGTGGTAAGTGTTTTGGTGATTGTATTTGGCAGTAATCGAAACTCCTCGACGTTGCCGGTTGCAATACCCATGGGGTTGCTGGCAATGGGGATTTTGGATGGATTCCATGCTGCTGTTGCACCCGGTATCACATTTGTCTGGTTGCACAGTTTCGCCACATTATGTGGGGGGGTGTTGTTTGCCACAGTGACTCTGCCCGCAGGTCGTTTACCTGCTGCACAACACAGATCATGGACTTTGATAATCTCCGCACTGACTTTAATGATTGGTTGTTTGTCACTGATCTTTCCAGGTTCAATCCCTCAAATGTTACAACCAGATGGCAAGTTCACATTCACTGCCCAATTCCTAAATGTGGTGGGTGGAGCTTTGTTTATTATCGCTTCAGTGCAACTGAATCGACTTTATATGGAAAAAGGCGAACCTAATTACCGATTGTTTGCGTTTCTTTGCATGCTTTTTGGCGTAGCTGGTATTTTGTTTGAGTTTTCTATTCTCTGGGATGCGGCATGGTGGTGGTGGCACTTGCTACGTATAATCGCCTACCTCGTCGCTCTCGCTATAATGTTAGCTCGAATTGTAGAAGCAGAAAACAACTATCGGGAAAATCAGGGACTACTCGATACTTTATCAAACAATACTTTGTCACTTATTTACATAAAGGATTTGGAAGGGCGCTATATACACATCAATCAACGATTTGAAGAGCTGTTTCATTTCTCAAAAGAAGCTATTTCAGGTAAAACTGATCTTGATATTTTCCCCCTGGATATCGCAAAAAATTTCAGAAAAAATGACCAGGAAGTTATTACCAAAGGTAAGCCCCTAGAGATCGAAGAAAGCATTCTTCATGATAATGTTTTGCACACTTATATCTCAGTCAAATTCCCGTTAGTCAATGCAGTAGGTAACGTCTATGCGATTGGTGTGGTTTCGACCGATATTAGCAAACAAAAAGAGACCGAAGTCAAACTAGAAAAGTATCGCGATGAATTAGAAGTTCGTGTCACCGAGCGCACCGAAGAGTTAAAGCAAACTGCACAGCAGCTAATTGTCGCTAAGGAGATCGCCGAGGCATCAACCAAGGCCAAAAGCGATTTCTTGGCAAACATGAGCCATGAAATTCGCACGCCGATGAATGCCATTATGGGCATGACCCATTTAGCATTACAAACTGATTTGTCAGAAAAACAGCGTAATTTCATTGACAAAGCGTACCGTGCATCGGAAGCACTTTTAGGTATTATTAACGATATTTTGGATTTTTCTAAAATTGAGGCAGGTAAACTTGAAATTGAAAGTATTGAATTTAATCTTCATGAAACTTTAGAGGACCTGAGCAATGTTATTAGTTTGAAAGCGGAAGACAAAGGCATTGGTCTGTTCTTTAAAATACCCTATAACATTCCATTACGTCTTATGGGCGATCCGCTCAGGTTAAGTCAAGTGCTGATTAATTTATCCAATAATGCCATTAAATTTACCGATCAGGGTGAGGTGGTGATCAAAGTAGTCTTGGCTAAATCAGAGGGTGATAGTGCTACCTTGTTATTCGCTATTGAAGATACTGGCATAGGCATGAAATCGGAACATCAGAGAAAATTATTTAAGTCTTTCTCGCAAGCAGACAGCTCTGTCACTCGAAAATATGGTGGTAGTGGCCTAGGTTTAATTATATCAAGAAATTTAGTGTCATTAATGGGGGGCACCATTGAGGTTGAGTCAACATACCAACAGGGCTCAACGTTTAGTTTTGAAATAAAACTGGGTATATCTCCTTCTGCACAAGATGAAGTAGCGCTAATAGAAAATATGATTAGCCCATTTAAAGACTGTCATGTGTTAGTGGTTGATGATAATGCTACTTCAAGAGAAATTCTAATTTCGATTCTGGAAAGTTTTAACTTTCAGGTCAGCTCAGCAGAAAATGGTTTTCAAGCCATTAAGCTAGTGGCGAAGGCCGTACAACAACAAAAACCATTTAAGTTGGTGGTGATGGATTGGAAAATTCCTGGTATGGATGGCATTGAAACTATCCGAGAAATAAAACAAAATTCGAATGAAAATGAATTACCCTTTTGTATCATGGTAACGGCCTATAATAGGGAAGATGCCGTTAAAGAAACCGTAGGTGTTGATATAAGATCCTTTATTACTAAACCAATAACACCATCAATATTATTAGACTCAATTATGTTTGCTTTTAGCGCAAAAAATCAAAAACAGGTGTTTTTGCAGCGTGATAAAGTCAATTCTCCATCTTTCGAAGAATTGGCGGGTCTGAATATTCTGTTAGTCGAAGATAATGAATTTAATCAAGAATTAGCTATTGAATTACTGTCGATGAAGGGCATGACTATTGATTTGGCTGTCAATGGGCAAGAAGCGATAGAGATGTTAGCAAAAAAAGATTACCACGGTGTATTGATGGACTGTCAAATGCCCATTATGGATGGCTACACAGCGACCAAGAAAATAAGAGCGATTGAAAAATACGAACATTTACCCATTGTAGCTATGACAGCTAATGCGATGGTTGGAGATAAAGAAAAAGTCTTAGCATGCGGTATGAATGATCATATAGCCAAACCTATCAACCCCAATAAAATGTATTCGTGTATCGCCAAGTGGTTTAAAAAAAATAACAGTCACACAGCTGTAGAACAAATTAATGAATTAGCTGAGACAATCGAGCAGGTAAATGACAAATCTAACCAACGAGTTGAGTATAAACTTGATGTTTTAGAGGGAACAGAGGCTGAATACATACAAAAATTACGTCAAGTAGAAGCCATTGATGTAAATAGCGCAATATCACATTGTCAGCATAATATATCTCTGTTAGATAAACTGTTGCACAGATACTGCTATGAAACTTGTGATGTGAGATTGAAATTTGAACAGGCTATTAATAGTAATGAACCTACGTTGGCAATCCGCTTAGCCCATAGCTTAAAAGGCACATCTGCCACGGTTGGTTTGCATAGTATTAGCTCATTGTTTTCGAACATAGAGCAGATGTTACAAAGCAATGAAAAGCAGGTTGATATAAAACTAAAAATTAATGAAGTCGCACGTAAACTTGACGTGATATTACCTGAAATAACTGGGATTTCCTTTAATGTTAAAACCAAGGGTAAAATACAAAATAAAGTAGATTCTCAAGAATTACTTGGGCAGTTAAAACACATGTTGTTAGCATCTGATGCTGAATCTTTCGAAATAGTTCTCAAACTTCTTTCATCTGACCTATATTTATCACAACAAGAACAATTAGATAAACTTAAGTCAGCCATTGAAATGTTTGATTTTGAAAGTGCTTTGTCAATACTAGAAAAACTAGATTGATCATTCGCTGTTTTAATATCGAGTATTAAAGTTGCCAAGGTTTGGAGCTTGGGGTGACTTGTACGCTTTGCCAATAAATGTAGAGAAAATATCATGCTTATAGATGAGAGTTATCAGGGGAGATATCTAGATAAGTCGGCTTTAATTGTAGAGCCCACAGATAACATGAGATCTGCATTAGTTAAGATGTTAAGAGAAATGGGGGTACACCCGATTCATCAATCGTTAAAATTAGCCGATGCTCAGCGGATTTTAGCTAAAACAACGCCAGACATTATTATTTCAGAAAGAGATATTGACGGCGTCGATGGTCTCGCATTACTAAAATGGTGCCGAGATAGGCAAGAAACCAAAAACACGCCATTTATTTTCTGTACCTCTATCGTTGAACAGATGAGTGTACTGAAAGCCTTAAAAGCGGGAGTTTCGGAATATATTGCTAAACCATTCAGTTTTCTTTCATTTCAAAAACATGTAGATAAAGCTTTCAAAACCCCATTAAATTCACGTTTTGAAGAACAATTTAGTCATAACGTAGAAAATAATCATCAACACCTGAGTATTGTTAATTACTCACAAAGGGCGCCAGAAATAGCACAGTCAGTTTTTACCATCCTAGTGGTTGATGATAGTCCCAATAATATTGAACTCGCCGCTAAAGTAATAAAGTCTCTAGGCAGAGTGAAGTTTGCCACAGATGGCGAAATGGCGCTGCAAATGTGTAAGGAATTTCCACCAGATTTAATTTTATTAGATATCATGATGCCAATTATGAATGGCTATGAAGTGTTACAACAACTTAAAGGTAATGCCCTTACGGCAACTATACCGGTGGTTTTTCTAACTGCGAAAGCCGATGAGGAAGATATTGCTAAGGGGTTAGCTTTGGGAGCAGTTGATTATGTTACCAAACCGATTAATAACAAAATTCTTTATTCCCGTGTTTATAATCAAAAGAAACACATCGAACTGCAAAAGTCATTACAAAATCAAATTGATGGTTTTATTGATAATTTTTCACTAAAAGCTGATTTGGAACTTATTTTGTTTAATCACTTAAAAATACCACTAAATAACCTCCATGATGTTTCTCATCGTCTGATGCAAAAGAGTATTTCTAATAGCCAGGCCGTAAAAGAGGGCATAGTGCTAGAAAAAGTCAGAACGACAATAGAGCGTTTAATTGAGTCGTTAAATAGCATGGTAAAAGTAGAAGATAAGGATTTCAGTCCTACTTTATTGAGTGTTAATTTAAGCAAGGTTGTTAATAGAATGACAGATAATCTTTCTCGCGAAATGAATGAAAAGAGCCTTTCCTTTGACTCTTTTTTACCTGCCCATACCTATGTACAAGCTGATGAAATATTACTTTACACTATGTTGAGTAGTTTATTTCTCAATGCAATTGAAGCGGCACCAAGAGGAAGTCAAATAATCATCTTTCACAAAACAGAAGAAAGTCAGGAAGTCATCACCTTATATAACTTAGGTGGGGTTGATAAAAGTATTGTCGCGCGCTTTTTCGATAAATACATAACAAAAGGAAAAGTGAACGGTACCGGTCTTGGAGCTTATTCGGCTAAACTGATTACTGAAGCATTAGGGGGGACTGTGGAGCTTGAGACCAATGATAAAGAAACTCGTCTACACATTAAGTTAACTAGTGCTAGTCGCCATAAAGCGGTTCAATAAGCTAAATAAAGGGCTTTGTTTTGACTGATTTTTTCTTATTAAATATTCAAGTGTTTATAACATTGATGGTACTTATCATCATTGTTTTCTTGTATTTACGGCGTAAATCTCGACAGTCAACAGCACACTTTAAACAAATTTTTTCAGCACTTCCTTTTCCCATTTTTGTTTTGAATAAAAATACGGAACTGATTTTTTGTAATCAATTATTCACTGATATTACCAATATTTCGACAAGCAATAACGGTAACGTAATGCATGAGCATTTTGGCGTGTTCATTGACTCAAAAGAACTCGATGAAATAACAATTGCAGATAAAGCCTTACTGAAAAGTGGCGGGAAGTTAGAAAGTATTATTTTTATTAAAGGGACTGATGATAAGTATTATACCGGCATATATAAACGCTTTGTGCTGTTAGATGAGAATGAACCTCAACTTATTGGTGTATTTAATGATATTTCTTTATTGAAAGATAAAGAAATGAACCTTGAAAGTACTTTGTTAGAGTTTCAAAAATTAATCGATTATGCGCCCGATATTTTGATTATTGTCGATAATAAATTGAAAATATTGAGGGTTAACAAGTTAGCTATGCAAGTCTCAGGGTATCAAGAACATGAGTTGCTAGGACATTTAATTACCACATTCATTCCGAAGATTGACGGTATCATTGGTGTTAACTCACTCGTCATTTTTGATAATGAAAATTGTAACCATCAGGAGTCTGAGGCTGAACAACAATTTTTTCAAACAAAGCTTGGACAAGATATACCGATTGAAATTAATCTTAGTCTAATTAATTATCAAGGTAAGGACATTTACCTGCTATCAATAAGGGATATCACTCAAAGGTTAGCCAATGAATCCGCTTTGCTAAAGGCAAAGTTGCAAGTAAATTTCGCTCAACAAAGTAAAAGTAATTTTTTAGCAAATATGAGTCATGAGATTAGAACGCCGATGAATGCAATCCTTGGATTTTCTAGTTTGGCTAATGAATTATCAACCGAAGGTACATTAACTAATTATCTGAATAAAATAGATACATCAGCAAAGTCGTTGTTAAAAATCATTAATGATATTTTGGATCTTTCCAAAATTGATGCAAGAAATCTTAGCATAGATATTTTGCCCTTTAATTTAGCAACTGAAGTTTTAGAAAAAGCATTGCGGGAAAATATCACCAAGGCAGAAGATAAACAACTTGAATTTTTGTGTGATTGCGATGTTAATTTACCTACTATGCTATTGGGTGATGCCTGCCGGATAAATCAGGTGCTTTATAATTTAATTTCGAATGCTATCAAGTTTACCGAAGCAGGTAATATTATTGTAGGCGTTTCTATCACTACACAAGATGAAAAAAGTGTCTCTGTGTTGTTTGAGGTTTCTGATACCGGCATCGGTATATCTGATAAAGATACTAAGAAATTATTCCAGGCGTTTGAACAAGTTGATACTTCTGCTACACGTGAGTTCGGTGGTGCTGGGCTTGGACTTGCGATTTGTAAACAGCTAGTAGATTTAATGGGCGGGGATATTGGTGTTTCATCAATGGAGGGACAAGGCAGCACATTTTGGTTTCAGCTGATCTTCCCTTTAAGTGAAAATGAGCCGTCGGAACATTTTAAACTACTCGATAATAGTAAAAAATCAGTGTTGATTCTAGATGCATCATCGGCAAATATGTCGTTAGTTTCACGTTATATCCGGGCATTTTCGGTTAATGAGGTGGTATCAACAACGACAGTAAAATATGCCAAGCAGTTAATTTTTCAAGATCAGAAACGTTTTGATCTAATTATTTTAGATGGTGATTCAAACAATTATCAAGACTTTGAATTGATAAATTTATTATCTTGGCTAAAACAAAATGGTGATATGAAGGTAGTAGCTATGCTGAATCACTCACAATTTAAAGGCATAGCACGCGAAGAATGTAGTGAGTTTTTATACAGCACCATCGAAAAGCCAATAACACCTCATCGTATAGCTTCTGCATGCCAAGGGCTATTAACACTTGATGAAATTGTCATTACCACTGACGTATTACTTGATAGCAGCCAATTCGATTTTAGCGGTGTTTCTTTATTATTGGTTGAAGACAATGAGCTTAACCAAGAGTTAGCGATTGCGGTATTTGAAAAGATTGGTGTGCACGTGACTTTAGCTAAAAATGGTAAAGAAGCGGTTAGCTATATAACCCAAAGTGGTGGCCATTTTGATATTGTTTTTATGGATATCCAAATGCCCGTCGTTGATGGCTTAAAGGCGACACAATTAATTAGAAAGTTTTCGATATACGATCAACTGCCAATAATAGCTATGACAGCACATGCGTTAAAAGGTGATAGAGAAAAATCATTAGCGGCTGGTATGAACGACCACATTACTAAGCCCATTCACACAAAAGAAGTCTACCAAAAGATAATCAGTTGGTTAAACTTGCAGCCAAAAGAAAATAAAACTGAAGATGTTAGTAAAATATCTAGCGGAATAGCACCTAACGAGTGGCCACAGTTAAGCAAAATCCCAATGTTAAAGTTAGCGAAAGTATTGCTTAGGCTTGATGATGATAAAGCTATAATTATTAAAATGCTCTATCGTTATTTTACCCAACAACCACAACAAGAAAAACGCCTAATTAGCGCACTGAAAAATTGCGAAGAGCAAGCTCAAATCGAATTACATACTTTTAAAAGTATTAATCAAAGTATTGGTTTCGATAGTGCTGCGGAACTTTGTCTTCAATTAGAAGCTAATTTCAAAAAATTTGGCTGTTACGAACCTGAAGTTATTGAGTTATTACATAACGATTTTGAGCAACTAATAAAGCAGTTAGCCTTGATAACATGGCAGTCACCTGTATTACCAGAGACTGTAACGGATAAAGAGTTAGAGCATTCACTGCTTGTGATTCAAGCATTATTAAATGAAAGAGATACTCAAGCTGTTGATGAATTGGAGAAACTTTTAGGTAAAGATAATCATCAACATAAAATCATACGAAAGTGTTATGACTTTGCCTCTGTATACCAGTTTGAAAAAGCAGCTGAAGTATTGAGTAAAATTCAGAGCAACTAGGGAGAAATGTTTTGAAACAGAGTAATACTGAAACGGTACTTGTCGTCGATGACCTACCTGAAAATGTAAATATTTTAACTAATATACTTAAAGCCGATTATCGAATAAAGGCTGCCATCGATGGTGAGTCAGCCATTAAAATAGCGAAAAAGGATCCCCCTGATCTGATTTTACTCGATATTATGATGCCGCGTATGGATGGATATCAAGTGTGCAAAGCTTTAAAAGCCGATCCTTTAACTCATAATATTCCGATAATCTTTGTTTCGGCTAGAAGTGAAGTCGAAGATGAAACGATAGGTTTTGAGTGTGGTGCGGTTGATTATATAACTAAACCTGTCAATGGTTCCTTAGTGCGTAAAAGGGTTCGAGCTCATATAAATTTGTATAACCAAACACGGCATTTACAAAGTGAAGTTAAACTACGGACAGTGGAGTTGGAAACGTCTCAATTAGATTTGGTTAATCGGTTAGGGCGGGCCGCGGAATTTAAAGATAATGAAACGGGTATGCATGTCAAAAGGATGAGCAAGTATTCAGCAATTATTGCCCTTGAAATGGGGCTGAATGAAAGTGACGCAACACTGATAGAGCAAGCTTCACCAATGCATGATATTGGTAAAATTGGCATTCCAGATCATATTTTATTAAAACCGGGTAAGTTTGAAGCTGACGAATGGGAAATAATGAAAACACATGTTGATATAGGCGTACAGATTTTAAAAAGTGGTAAGTCTTTATTATTAGATTGGGCCTGTATTATTGCACAAAATCACCATGAAAAATGGGATGGCAGTGGTTACCCACAAAGCCTTAAAGGTGAAGCTATTCCCTTGATTGGCAGAATTGTCGCTATTGCCGATGTTTTCGATGCTCTAACGTCAATTAGACCTTATAAAAAAGCTTGGCTCATTGATGATGCTGTTGAATTTATTAAACGAGAAAGTGGTAAGCATTTTGATCCGAACGTTGTTGATGCCTTTATTCGGTCATTAGCTAAAATCTTAATTGTTAAAGACCGTTACCAAGAGTCTCACCTTTTATAACTATTTAATATTTTTTGAGTTTTTAGTTGTCTTTGCTTATTTATTATCATTTCATGTTTGGATTTTTTATCTTCTAACCAAGCAATATAGATAAACACGAAGCAGATAATTGAGGTGATCATAAACATGGTTACACTCATAGCTCCTGACAGTGAACCTATTAGCAAGAAAAGTAGTACCATTGATATTGTAGATTTCATATTTAGAACTTTATATTTACTGTGTATTTTGATGGCAGAATGATAAAAGAGCATACGCGGGTTTATTTTTTTCAGTGTGCTATTAAGAACACTGAAAAATTTTAGACCACGAGAAACATAGTTAACTTCCAATCGGCATTAGAAAAATCACTCAACAAGGAATAGTTCATTCAAATTCTTGGGTTGGCTAAAATAGTAACCCTGATAATATTGAGGGTTTAACGTTTTGACCTGCTTAAATACTTCTTCATCACAAATGTACTCAGCGACAACTTGTATTTTCAAGCGATGGCATAGGTTAATAATTGATTCCACGAGTATGCAGTGTTTTTTGTTTTTACTTATGCTTTTTATCAAAGAGCCATCTATTTTTAAAATGTCTATCGGTAGTGCTAACAAATAATCAAAATTTGAATAACCGCTGCCAAAATCATCAATTGCTATTTTACAGCCTAATTCCTTTAATTGATGAATAAAGGTAAGGAAGCGGTTATTGTTAATATTGCATAATTCAGACTCTACCAGTTCAATAGTCATTAAATGACCCACTTGATATTCATTAATGAGTTGTACTAGTAGCCGTCGAGTTTGGCTATTATTAATATCGTCAGCAGATAGATTGATACTAAAATACTTTTTGTTGGCACTGAAATGTCGGATCGATTTTATAATGACCTGCTGTGATAGTTGGTGGTACAAGTTTGCTTGCTTTGCTATGTCCAGAAAATGATAAGGCGAGATATATTCTTGTTTTTCAGCATCAAAAATTCGCATTAAAACTTCGGTATATTTGATTCTTCCGGTTTCATCAACGATATCTTGGCCAAAAATACAAACATTGTTGGTATTGAGCGCCATTTTTATTTTTCGCCCCCACTCAATTGCATTGAGTATTTTTTCATAAACAAGATTTTCTTTTTTGTATGTAGATAAGCTTTTACCTTGCTCTAAACTATAAGACAAAGCCATCTTTGCATTGATTAGTGTATTATCTTCAGGAGTTGCTTTGGCTAAACCAATAACAATCGAGAATTTAAAGCTTGTTGAGTCTATGGTGATCTTTTGCTCTTCAAATAAAAATTGCAGTAAGTAGCAACAACTTTTTAAATCATCAAAAGAGCTATTACTTGGGCTAACGATAGCGAACATATTCTCTGCCAATCGATAAAACTCATATTGTTGGTGTACTTGAGTTCTAATAAAGTCAGCAACAGCTTTGAGCAGGTTATGATAAAACTCAATGGTGTAGGCGCTTTGAATTTTGTCCAATTCAGGAATTGTTAAAATGGCAACGTGGCTGTTTGTTAATCTTTCACTGTCATCAAGCAGTTTTATGCTATTGGGTAGTTGAGTTACTTTATCGGTAAATTGATTTGTGATGGTACTTTGCTGTTCATAAACCTGAGTAATGTCGAATCGAATACAGATATATTCAGTAATGTCTCCTCCTTGATTTAACACCGGCACTATCGAACAACGTGTGATAAATTCTTTTTGACATTTAGTGATGTTTTTTAGCACCCCTTGCCATATCTGACCTGAACTTACGGTTTTCCATAACTCTTCATGAATAGCTATTGGGGTTTGCGGATGCTTGATAAAAGCATGATTTTTTCCTAATAATTCTTCTTTTCTATACCCAGAAATACGACAAAAATTATCATTAACATAGGTTATATCACCATTGAGGTCAGCAATGGATACAATTGCACTGGCATCAAGTGCTTGGCCATATGCGGCAAGCTTTTGTGGATTAGCTATATCATGAAAAGGGCTAACCTTCTGGTAGTCATCAACCAGAGGGGATAGTAACTGTGTTGCTTGCATATAAACTCTCTTGGTAAAACAAGGTATTTAAAAGGGTAAATTTCATCCTACTTCAATATTAGCTAGCGTTCTGCATAACTGATTTAACGCTTATCATCGAAGCTTGTATTTACAGCATACAACGATAGCGAGTTGGTAAGTGTCGCCTTAAGAACATAGCTTTAATTATCGCAGTGCAAGTTTCTTAAAAATCTTGGCTGTTAAACTGTGTCAACGAGAATAAGCACACATTGGGGTAAATAATCACACATAATTAAAGCAAAATATTACCTATAATCGTCTTATAGTCTTTTGACATTGTTGCTATTTGGAGGGGATAAAATTGTTAATAACAGAATTAATACAGTGGCCTTGTGAGCTATCTACACAAACTAAACAGCAGTTGTTATCTATAGCAACAATGTCCAACAATATTCATAAGCTTGGTGTGCCTCCTGTTTCTTCACAGTTTGAAGGGGTAGCTTTTATTATTAAAGGTGTCGGTTATTTAACCATGTTGAGCCATGATTTTAAAAGCTCGCAAGGGATCATTGTTGGCCAAGGTGATTGGTTAGGGGCGGTAAGTGTTGGTGATTTTGATACGTCTATGATAAAAGCTGAAGAAATTGAGCCCATCCAACTTATCTATTTTGATCGGCAAAAAGTTGAGAGACTCGCACTTGATAATAACGAAATCTATAAATGGCTATTTGCTATTGCTAAGGCATTTAGTAAAAAATGGGCCAACCATTTCTCTTATCAAAGTTGTAATCGTTCTCTAAAGGTTCTTTACACCTTAACAGAGCTAGCTTCTTATTCGCTGTTGGTTGATAAGGAGGATCCTTGTATTAGAGCCACTCAGTATCAAATTGGTGAAATTAGCGGTGTTTCAAGATCTAGAGTATCTGAAATAATACAAAGCTATAAGCAATTGAATATTTTAAAAACAAGCCGAGAGTGCATTCATGTTAATCAGTACCAACACTTATATACTAAAGCAAAAGCATGTGGTTATAAGCCTATTTGTTAGTTATTGAGAGACCACTTTATTTCGGCCACTATTTTTAGCTTTATAAAGCATTTCATCTGAGCGTTTTATCGCATCATCAATGGACTCGTTAAGCTTTCGCTCCGCGACACCAATAGATAAGGTGTAGCCATTAGGTAGTATATCGATAGTTTCTGTCTGAATTTCAACCGCATGGCGAATGCGTTCAGCAAATATATGTAAAGATTGAAGGGTCTCTCCTGCAGTTAGAATGATGAATTCTTCACCACCAAAACGGTACACTAAATCAGTAACACGACTGGTTTCCATCATCAGTTTAGCCAGTGTTATCAATATCTCATCACCAACGCCATGGCCATAGTTATCATTAATTAATTTAAACTTATCGATATCCAAGGATAAAACCCCTAAATGGGTTATTTTTTGTCGGTCATGCAAATGAACTAAAGCACTGATGGTTTGTTTAAAGTGCGCTCTATTTAGTAAGTTAGTGAGAGGGTCATGATGAACGAGTGCTTGTATTTTATAATGATATTGGAGCAGTTTAGTTAGAATTATCATCAACCCCATGAGCACTAATATTGTTAGAGCAAATTCTTGTACTTCTTCATCAATTCCTTCCTTAATATTTTTTGCATCATAAAATAACAGCAGCTTTAAACCGGTACCTTCAATGGCATGAACACTATAAAAGAAATACTTGTTAGGTATGGTACTTAGGACTGTTAAGTCGACATCATTGATTTTCACTTGGCTTACTTTGACAGTGTTGATAGGTTTCATACCGACTTTATTTTCTATGTAATTTGTATCGGTAATTAGGTCAGGGAAGGCATCAAATTCTATGATTATTGGCGTAGGTTTATCATCATGTAAGGTAAAGGCAATGTTGTGTTCGCCAACAATAAACAATTTATCTGCTAATTTATCAAGTTGATGAGCTTCAATTCTTATTTTAAATTTAATAATAACGACAATATTTTGTAAACTATCACTATTAACACGATTTATTGTATAAAAATCAATGTCATTATTATTCGAATTGATTATCAATTCTCGTTTATAGTTAGAGTCACCAAGCTCAGCTAACCAATCGTAAAAATGCTTTTCTATACCAGTTGATGGTGATGAAATGAATTTCCCTTTGCCGTTTAGCACTATACCATTTTGGTCGGTGACCAAAACAATTTCTACTCCATACTGTTTGAATTGGCCCTGATTTAAGTTAATGAGCCAAGGCGATGTTATTATTTTGGCTTCTTCCCTATTGCTGAAACTAGGTACGTAATGGCTTAATAAATTCGAAAGTTGTTTAATCCGATTTGCCTCGAAAGTAGCACTTTTGGTTATTTTAATGGCAGCCTTACTGGCAATATTATCTAATACATTTACCTGTTTATTTATTTCGTTTCTGTATTCATCCACAAAATTTGCAGAGAAATAGATAAAAACGAAAATAACAAAGCTAAACCAGAGTAGATAACCTTGTTTGTTGGTCAATTTTGGCATTGCCAATGATGCTCCATTTTAGTGATGATTTATTCGCTATGATGTATATCCGTTATCATTCAAGATGCAGGTTCCAGAGTGCTTGAACGATTTCAATTCAAGGCGCTGTGATGGGTTTAAAATGACTTTAAGCGGCGTTTAATAATCAAAGTATAGAATAACTATGCTTGAATTATTTTCCTTGCCTAAAGTCCTTTTAATTCCTACTGAAATCTAGCACTTTGAATGGCAACGGGTATATAGACCTTTGAAAGAATAACCAATTAAAATATAGATCAATTTGTCGATAAAAACTTATGATCAAAGCTCATTAGCGGTAATTTCAGAAATCGGAGGGTATCAATATAGAAAAGGAAAATCATTATTACTTTTAATAATTGACCTGCTATAGATTGTCGGCGTGAGAGGAGCAATTTTCCATTCGGGTATCAGGAAGAAACTTGCCAATAACGGCTGGTGAAATATGGACTTGACTACCTTCACTGACAGTTTGTAATCCAGTGAATACAGTAACTCAAATTTAGCAGATGAAAAGTATCTTTTATGTGAGTGACGCTTGTAAATAAGTGATATATGAGAAGCTATCACTTATTTAAAAGGTCTCTTGAATACCAGCATATCCAGTAATTAAAACATGTTCAAGAAGTTGCTTTCAGAACCTGCAATGAGCAATAGCAGTCCCCAGACCCACAAATAAATAGTATTTATATTTTTTTTAATAGTATGCATAATTTCATTCCATATTGGTTGTTCGTTATTATGGAGTAATTGTATTAGTGATAAGCGAGTTAATATGTGTTAAATGGCCAACTGAATGTGTACTATTTTAACAATAGTAGCTAAGTGCCTTACGGCCTAACAACTCGTAGAATTGATGGTTAAGTGAAAAAATAATGATTCTATTTTCGACTAAGCCTTTACGAAATATAACAATAACCATTCAGCTATGTTAAATTACGCATTGGCAGCAATGATCATTTCCCACCAAGGCTTGACATGAATCTTAAAAAAATCTTCCATTACAGTACTTATTTGTTGGCATATCTTATCCTAGTTTTAGGTGCCGTAGTTTTAGTCGGTTGGTATACTCACAATGCGAATTTAATTCAAATAAGCCCTGCTTTTGTGCCAATGCAATACAATACCGCGTTAGGTTTTTTTCTCTCAGGACTGGCGTTAATTGCTTTGTGTCAGCAAAAGAAAGCTTGGCAACAGGGCATAGGATTAGCAGTTCTATGTATCGGATTTTTTACCTTAATTGAATATGTTTTCAAGCTTGATATAGGCATTGACCAAGTGTTTATGGCGCATTATATTGACCTGAATACCTCACAGCCCGGTAGAATGGCACCGAATACCGCAATTTGCTTTGCGCTAACGGGCTTCACTCTATTAATGTCATGTTTTGGTTGGCAAGATAGAAGATATGTTGCTTTAGTCGGTACCTTGGGCGCAGTTATTAGCTCTCTAGGGGTGGTAGCCTTTGGCGGTTATTTAATTGGCATTGACACGGCATACGGTTGGGGCGAGCTGACCAAAATGGCCGTACATACTGCCCTGGGTTTTATAGTGATAGGCTTATGCTTTTTTTGTTATTCCTTGGCACAGCATTTAATTTATTTTCAGAAAAAAATCCCACCTAACTGGTTATCTTGGACCTTAGCCATTTTTGGTTTAACCTTGTCACTGATGATTTGGCAAGCTATGTCTAGTTTCGAAGCACAGCAATTAGCAACTTTAGGTGATTCACATGGCCGCTCAGTTGCTGATAGTTTATTGGTATTTGGAATTTTTTCAACTTTAGCGGGGGTATTGGCCTTACGTACCAGCATTTTGAATAACTATTCCGAACTGAATGAGCAAGAACAATTTTCGCCGCATTTGGCACCTTGGACTGTGATTGTTTTAGGCATAATATTGGCCAGTTCAGTGCATCAACTATTACAAAATAATTTTAAGATAAATACCCGGTTAAAATTTGATGCCAGTGCGCAACAGTTTAGTCAAACCATTAGCCAAGGCTTAGCGTTATATGAAGATACCTTAACCAATATGCGCATCATTTACCGGGCGTCTGATGTTATTAATTATGATGAATTTAATGTTATTGCCGAGCATTATTTAGAAAAATCACCCGGCATACTATCGATGCAATGGTTACCCTATATTGATCGAAACGCCCGAACTGAATTTGAACGACAAGCCAGTGTTTTATATCAGCATGAAGTCTTCATTAAGTCGTTAGATAAACAAGGGCAACAACAACGCTCTAGCGAGCAAGATTACTACTTTCCTGTTTACTATTTACAACCCTATAGCCTTAATCAAGCAGCGTTGGCTTTGGATGTTGCCAGCAGCATGAGCGAACGGTCAGCTTTAATACGCGCAGTACAAACTGGCAATGTGAGTGCGACCAAACGTCTTGATTTAGTACAAAATCAAGATGGTGGTTTTGGCACTATATTAGCCGTGCCTATTCTGTTGTCAGGTACTAAACCGGGACAAAATCATGATATAACTCAGGTGCGTGGTTTTATCCTGCTGGTGCTTAATATTGCCCCCATGATGGAGGATTTAATTAAATTTTATCAAGGGCATGTCGGTTTGAATTTTTCTGTACAGGATAACTCAGCGCCGGTAAACGAGCGATTTTTATATCAATATAACGAAGTTGATTTAACGCCAGAACAACAGCAACAAGCTTTAACTCAGTCATATACTTTGTCATTTGCTGATCGTGACTGGCAAATTAACATTACCGCTGCCGACAGTAAACGATACCCTAATAGCTCGTTAGCGTCTTCCATTCCGCCTTTTACCATTATGATTGTTGCGCTTAGCTTAGCCATTATTTTGCGCCATGCCAGTAAACGTGAAAGTGAACGTAAAACAGCGTCGAAGGCTTTAGCTTTGGCTAAAGATACGGCAGAGCAGGCCACCCAGGCGAAGTCTGACTTTTTAGCTAATATGTCTCATGAAATACGCACACCGATGAATGCCATTATTGGTATGTCCCATTTGGCGATGCAAACGGGTTTAAATAACAAGCAACGCAACTACATTGACAAGGTGCATCGCTCGGCGGCGTCTTTATTAGGCATAATAAATGACATTTTAGATTTTTCAAAAATAGAGGCGGGCGAATTAACCACTGAAAATATAGACTTTCGTTTAGAAGATGTTTTTGATGATTTGGCTAATTTAGTCGGCTTAAAGGCAGAAGAAAAAGGCTTGGAATTAATGTATGACCTACCGCTAAATTTACCACGAGCTTTGGTTGGCGACCCTTTACGTTTAGGGCAAATATTGATTAATCTGGGTAATAATGCAGTTAAATTTACCGAAAAAGGCGAAGTAGTTATTGCGGTAAAAGTACTACAGCAAGATGACAAGATGTTAACGTTACAATTTACCGTCCGAGATACGGGTATCGGTATAGCCACTGAACATCAAGCCAGTTTATTTAAATCTTTTAGCCAGGCGGATTCTTCAACTTCAAGGAGATATGGCGGCTCTGGTTTAGGTTTAGCCATCAGCAAGAAATTGTCTGAGCTGATGGGTGGAGAAATATGGTTTAACAGTACCGAAGGTGTTGGCAGCGAGTTTCATTTTACCATTAAGTTAGGTATACAGTCAGCCGAACGGGAACAAAGTAGCCCATATTTTAGTGCCTTAGCAAAAAATACTGACAAATTAAAAACTATGCGCGCTTTGTTAGTGGATGATAATGCCAGCGCCCGGGAAATATTGTCTAACATTATCACAGGGTTTGGCTTGCAAGTGGAGCAAACTGATAATGGCGTAGATGCTTTAACTATGTTGCAACAAGCGGATAATACTCGGCCATTTGACTTAGTCTTTATGGACTGGAAAATGCCGACCTTAGATGGAGTTGCTACTATTAGCCAAATGCAAGAAAACACCAGTTTACAACATTTACCTACCGTGATTATGGTCACTGCGTTTGGTAAAGAGCAACTGAGCCAAGCGGCCAAAAACATTAACATCAGTAGTTATTTAACTAAACCTGTCACACCTTCAAATTTATTTAATGCTATTTTGAAGGCGACGGGGCAAGAGTTAGCAATAGAATCACGGCTAGCAAGTAAAAGTGAAAGTATTGAAGCCGCTATCAAGACACTGCAAGGTGCAAAAATATTGTTAGTAGAAGATAATGAAATTAACCAAGAATTGGCTAGTGAATTATTAAATAGCAATGGTATTGCCACGCGAGTAGCCAACAATGGTGCCGAAGCTCTACTGTGGCTGGAACAAGAGCACTTTGATGGCGTATTAATGGACTGCCAAATGCCAGTTATGGATGGTTATCAGGCGACAATAAAAATACGGGCTATGGAAAAATGGCAAAACTTACCTATTCTAGCCATGACCGCCAATGCCATGGCCGGCGATAGAGATAAAGTTCTGGCCGCGGGCATGAATGATCATATTGCTAAGCCGATAGAGGTGCATAAACTCTTTAGCACCATGGCACGTTGGATAACTCCGGCCCAGTTAGTTGACAGTCAAATTGCAGCCACTACTCAACATCAAGCAGTAAAACATCCTGAGTTAATCGGTATAAATGTTGAGGCTGGCTTGCGTACCTGTCAGGGCAATAGGTCGCTCTTTAAAAAATTATTGATTAAATTTTATCAACGAGAACAGCATTTTGTTGAAAATTTTCAGCAAGCCTTAGTCAGTGATGATAACAAGGCCGCTTCTCGTTATGCCCACACCTTAAAAGGTGTCGCTGGTAGTTTAGGTGCGGGTCAAGTGCAGTCTGCGGCAGCAACTTTAGAAATCGCCTGTCAAACATCTAATGAAATGACGGATGTGAATGTAGAGGTTGAGCACGTTGCTCAAGCGTTATCTCAGGTGTTAACAAGCATTGTTACTCTGCTTGAAAATGACACTGTTACTGAAGTTACTGCGGAAAATCATGCTAAGACACCCGCGAAAATTAAATTATCGTCAGCCGATATTGCTGTCAAAATTAAGCAATTAAATAGTCTATTAATGGATTGCGATACCGAAGCTTTAGACTTAGTAACCGAGTTGCAGCAATATGACTTGCCTGAAGACTTAGTCAAGGTCTTGTTAGGGGTTGCTAGCTACGTAGATGAATTTGATTTTGAGCAAGCGCAAATATTATTGGCTAAGCCAGTATAAGCCAACAGCACAGTAAAAATTAGCCCGCGTATTGACTTGAAACTCTGTAACGCAAACAAGGAAATAGTTATGAACCATCAAGAAGCGAAAGATTTATTGTTAACCCTCTTGCCCGAAGAACAATTAAACTTGATTAAAATTGAAGTGTTTCGGCTTTCTTGGCAGGGTAAGGGCTACAACATAATTGCTGAAGAAAGTGGTTATGATCATGATTATGTTAGAAAATCTGGTTCTAGTTTGTGGAAAGCATTAAGTGATACTTTAGCGACCAATGTGACAAAGCGTAATTTCAGACCCTTATTAGAAACACGGTTAACGGAAAGTTCTTTGCAACGACCGTATGCGCTAGAATACCCCGGTGGTGCTTTAGCTTTTAGCTCACCATTTTATCTCGAGCGTAGCGGCGAAGAAGCGCGGGCTTATAATGAAATTAAACAACCAGGCAGTGTGTTACGCATTAAAGGCCCCCGTAAAATGGGTAAAAGTTCATTAATGCTTAGGGTATTAGATCAAGCCGAAAGCGAAGATTACCAGGTAGTTAAAATTGATTTATTACAAGCTGACAGGAAAATATTGTCTGACTTAGACTTATTACTGCAATGGTTGTGTTTGCAAATGAGTACGCAGCTTAATATTGCCCCCGCTATGGACGATTATTGGAACCCATTGATGGGCAGTAAACTCAGTTGTAGTAATTATTTACAACAGCATATTTTAGCGCAACTGGACCGGCCATTAGTATTAGTTATTAATGAGTTAAATTTGCTTTTTGATCATCAAGAAGTGAGTCAAGATTTCCTGCCTTTATTACGTTCTTGGTTTGAGGAAGCGAAACACAACGTATTGATGCAAAAATTGCGGCAGGTATTAGTGTATTCCACCGAAGTGTACGTGCAACTTGACTTAAACTTATCACCTTTTAATGTTGGCTTAGCCATAGAGTTACAGGCCTTTGAAGATCAACAAATCGCCCAATTGGCAAAAAGTTATGGTTTTAACTGGCAGGCCGATGGTATGGCTGCAAATCCGGTCACCTATTTGCGTAGCACAGTTGCGGGTCACCCCTATTTAACACAACTCGCCTTATATACACTGGCCAGCAGTCAGGGCTTTATGGAGAGTCCGATGAATTCTCTGAAAGATATTATTAAGACCGCTGCCGAGCCAAAAGGCATTTATAATGAATTTCTACATCAACTATTGGCTGACTTAACGGCTAATTTGACCGCGGTAAGTGGCTTTAGAAAATTGCATGGCAGTAAGGGTGATGTCTTAAGCAGTATTGAAAGTTATCAATTAGAGCGCTTAGGTTTAGCCACCATAGTTAATGGTAAAACCTTAGCTTGCAATCAACTGGCGGCGAAATTTTTACTGAAGCAACTTTAGGCTATCTTTACCCCATGACAGTAACAAGCAATTATCAAGTAGGTGGCAGTATAGCGGCCGATTCTACCCGCTATATTCAACGAGAAGCGGATATAGCCTTGTTGTCTGCCCTGAAAAACAGAGAATTATGTTATGTCTTTAATTCTCGACAAATGGGTAAATCATCATTGTTGCTGAAAATAAAATCACAACTTCAGCAAGAAAATTATCGCTGCTGTTTTGTCGATATGAGTCGTATCGGTAGTGTTCATATCACGCTAGAGCAATGGTATGGCGGTATAGTAGCTGAGATCTGGCGTGGTTTTTCTTATGCCCCAGGTAATGCTGTTTTTCAATGGTGGAGCACATTAGGCGATATTTCAGCGGCGCAAAAACTGGCGGCGTTGCTCGATAAAATCATTGACGATAGTGAAGTAGGGCAAGAGTTTGTCATCTTTTTTGATGAAGTTGACAGCGTGTTAAGTTTACCTTTTTCTGCCGATGATTTTTTCTCGGTGATTCGTGCTTGTTATAATCAGCGCGCCAACCAAGCCAAAATGAAGCGCTTGCAGTTTGCGCTTTTTGGCGTGGCTTTACCCTCAGATTTAATGTCTGACCCACAGCGTTCACCCTTTAATATTGGCCGGGCCATTGCCTTACAAGGATTTAAATTTGAAAAGTCGCTAGCGCTCGCTACAGGGTTAAATGTTGACCATCTTGATAATAAGAAACTGTTAGCACAAGTTTTAGCGTGGAGCTTTGGTCAGCCGTTTTTAACACAGAAAATATGCCAGCTGATTGCCGACAATAAAGACAATAGGTTAAGGCTTAATGAGCAAGACTGGCTGGCTGAGTTATTGGCGGAAAAAATTATCGATGATTGGGTGCGCAAAGATAATCCCGAGCATTTACGCACCATCCGTGATCGTTTGTTGTTAGATGATAATCAAGCGACATTTAATCTAGATATTTATCAGCAATTATTGTCCAGTGCTGATGAGTCGCTGATGGTAGATGAAAATATCGACTACAGCCGTTTGTTATTAACGGGCTTAATTAATATAGAACAAGGGAAAATTACTGTTCGCGCTAAAGTCTATCGGCAAGTATTTAATATCCGTTGGTTAGAACAGGCTATCGCCAATCGCCGTCCCTACGGCGAGAAATTAACCTTGTGGCAACTTGGGGAAGATAGCCGTTGGTTATTGGCCGGTGACGAACTCAATAGCGCGAATCACTGGGCAAAAGGTAAACACTTACCTGAACTTGACCATAGTTTTATTGCCGCTAGTCAAAGTCAGGAAAACCAACAAGTACAGGCTTGGAATCAAAAGTTACAAGCTGAAATTCAACAACGGCAACAGGTTGAAGATAAATTAAAGCAAACTTTAGTGCTGCTTGAACAAGCAAAGGCCAAAGCAGAGCAAGCAAACTTGGCTAAAACTGACTTTCTCGCCCGGGTAAGTCATGAAGTAAGAACACCGATCAATAACATTCTTGGTCTCAGTTATTTGGCTCTACAGCCAGATAACGCCAAGCAACAGCAAGATTATTTGAGCAAAATTCACCATGCCAGTACTTATATGTTGGCTGTGGTTAACGATATTGTCGATATTGGCAAACTAGAGCGTAATGAGCTGGTACTTAATCAGCAAGCCTTTTTACTCACGGATGTCTTTGATAATATTAACGACTTGCTTGGTACTAGATTACGGGATAAAAATTTACACTTGCGCAGCAACATTGCTCAAACGCATTTTCCTATGCTTATGGGCGATGCCATGAGATTACAGCAATTATTAGTAAACTTAATTACCAATGCGATTAAACATACCGAGCAAGGCACTATTACTATTGCGGTTAATGCCAGCAATTCAGATAAAGAGCAGCTTAGTTTAACTTTTGTGGTCAACGATACCGGTAATGGCATATCCAACAAAGCCGTAGCGGGGCAGGTATCACAGCATGCTGATAGTGTTATACCGGTCGGCTTAGGCTTAAGCCTGTGTTGTCAACTGGCAGAGTTAATGGCTGATGAAGCCGACAGCAGTGCGGGCCTCAAGGTAAACAGCAGCCCAACAACAGGTTGTCAATTTAGCTTTACCTGCCGCTTTACTTTGGCGGCTGATGCCAAACAATGTATTGAGAAAATGCCCAACAGTGAGCCATTATCAGCTCAAGTTATAGATACTGTCGTCGGTGCGCAGTGTGCTAACAAACGCATTTTAGTCGTTGAAGATGATGATATTAATCAGCAAATTATGCAGGAGTTACTTAGGCCGTTAGCTTTATTAGTAGAGATTGCCGTTAACGGTCAACAAGCGCTTAAAGTGCTGACTGAGCAACGTTTTGATTTGGTGTTAATGGACATAGAAATGCCAATTATGGATGGCATCACCGCGATTAAACAAATACGTAAATTTGCCAGTAAAGCGCCAGAAGTCTATGAAAATTTGGTTAACTTGCCTGTCATTGCGATGACGGCGCATGCTTTAATTGACGATCAACGGCGCTTTATCGACTTAGGTTTTAATGAATATTTAGCTAAACCTATTGATCCCATCGTCCTAACTCAGCGAGTAAGCCATTGGTTAGCTCGAGCTGAGCAATCTCATCAACATAAGCTACCAGTGGTTAAAGAACGCATTATTTTAGTGGATAAACTAGCGGATAATTTACGCTTGATGTCGGCAAATTTAAAAAGTCACTACAGTATTCTCGCGACCACGAGTATAGAAAAAGCGCTAGTTATCGCGCAAAAGTCACCATTGCCAACGGCAATATTACTAAGCGAGTCTTTTTCCAAGCAACAAGATCCCCAATCATTGGTTTTATGTCGTCAGATTATACAGCTGTCGATATCTTTAAATATTCCTCTGGTGGCTATTGTAGAACAAGCATGCACGCCATCCTTAGATACTGGTGTCGATAAGTCAGTGTCTCCAGAGCAGTTACAATTATTATTGGCAATAGCATAATCATTTAGCAACAAAACTGAGCAACGAAGTTGAAAGTACACATTCGTCAGCTTAAAACACACATACCTTAACCCGTTTACTGGCTATGATAGCGATATCAAGTAAACGAATTGCTCGCGAATTGATTTGTTAACTCTCCCTTAGTGTTTTTTTGATAACACATTTTGCCGAGTACCCTTAGGGGACTCGGCTTTTTTTATTGTGCCGCTAAAATTGCCCCTTGGTAAATGCCAAGTACTCTGTTTACACACTTTTCCTTGCTCTTTGTACACATTCAAAAGTCTTTAGTTCTCGTAAACTTGTTAGCAAGTTAAAGCTAAATATTTCAGAAAACTTGATAACCCAACAACTAAACTAAAAAAAAGAAGGAACTTCCATGAAAATCAACACCGAAAAAACACTTTTTAACAAACGATTCAAACCAACGCTATTAGCAAGCATATCTGTTGCGGCTATGACCCTATTGCCAAGCCTGAGCGCGACAGCAGCAACTAAAGCTAATTTGATTCATGATGCTGAGCAAAATATTTTGCAGGAACAGTTCGGAGAAAAATGGGCCAAACAAGATGTAGGTTTGCAAAAGAAACTCGATGCGCTGTATAAGAAACACGGTAAACGACCCAATATTATCCATATCATGTGGGACGATACTAGCTTTGGCGAAGTCGGTATTAAAGCGTTCAATAAAATTCGTGGTTTTGATACCCCCAATATAAATAAGATGGGTGAAGAAGGTATTGTTTTTACTCGCATGTATAGTGAACCTTCATGTACGCCAACACGAGCAGCAGCCTTAACGGGTCGATTAGCCGTGCGAAGTGGTATGCATACAGTGTCTTTCCCGCCAGAAGGTGGTGGTTTGCCAGCGGAAGAAGTGACCATTGCTGAGGTGCTATCTGAAGCAGGTTATAGCACCTCATTTGTCGGTAAAGGTCATATGGGCGACATCGAAGAAAGTTATCTGCACAACCAAGGCTTTGATGAAGCACAGTTTTCTATGTATAACCAGTTCCCGCCCGCGATGTGGCATGCGACAGGTCAAGCGGCTAACGCAACAATAGGTTTGTTGCCTGATATGCATGAGAAAAAATATTTGGTCGATGCTACTTGGCGTCCAGATGGTTACATTATGGATATCCAAGGTAAAAAGGGTGGCCTAGCTCGCGAAACTTTATCAGCGGGTTATGACGTGGCTTTAGGGAATTATCGTAAGCTAATTGAAATGCATCAAGAAAATGCTTTAGGTTTTATTAAGCGCAAAGCTAAAGATGACAAACCATTTTATCTGGCTTACTGGCCCAATGTTTATGACCTAATGAGAGATGGGCAAGAAATAACCACAAGCAACAGTACCCCGTTTGCACAAAATATGGAGCGCTTAGATCGCCATGTTGGTGAAATATTAGCCGAGTTGAAAAAACAAGGTATCTCTGAAAACACCATTGTAGTTGCTATGGCTGATAATGGCCCGATGGAAGAGTTAGCTGGCGCAATGTACCAGAACGTTTTTAATGGTGGTAAAGGTAGTTATAAAGAAGGTGGTATCCGTGTTACAGCTTTTGCTCAATGGCCAGGCATGATTGAAAAAGGTCAATATGTTGGTGACATGATTACTGTTCATGATTTATTTACGACATTCGCCCGCATAGGTGATGCGATGGAGTATATCCCAACAGACAGAGTAATTGATGGTATTGACCAAACTGCGGTATTTCTAGCAGGTGATGGTAACAGTCGTCGTGATTATTATCATGTTTATACAGGCACAACACATGCTGCCACGATCAAGCAACAATACAAGCGTGTATGGGTTGGTGACCGTCCAGGATTAGTTAAAAATAATTTCTTCGACTTGTATCAAGACCCTCGTGAAATGCGTGGCATGATGGCGCAATTTCTTTGGGCTTGGGGACCTTTTGATATGATGAAACATCGTCATGAGAATATGAATGCGAAATATCCATTCACTCCGACTCGTCACGGTATTCCTTTTGAAGGTATTACCAACTTAAGACCTGAAAGTAAGGTTTTTCAAGAAACAGTGAGAAAATCATTTGCTAAAGTAGAATAGCGCTATTGATTAAAACGGGAATGAAAGGCGAGTTGAATAACTCGCATTTTTTCATTTATTGAAACGCTGAATTCTAAATAATACGAGAATGTAATTAAAGAGGTGATAAGTTGTCGCCTCTTATTATTATATGCCTTGAACAAGCTAATCAGCAAAACGACTCATTATAACCATTATTTATCGCTTCATTTTAATTACAACACACATTGGTAACACTTTTGTACACATCAATAAATACAGTGTTCGCTAAACTAGTCCGTAAGTTAACACTAAGGTGTTTAATAAAACTAAACGCAACAAACAAAAAATAATTGAATTTAATTATACCTTCGGTATATATGGAGATAACGATGAAAAACTTAATGAAGAGTTCGGTATTGGCTGTAACGCTACTTGTTTCAGCTAATGTCTTAGCTGACGTTTTAGTACTAAAAGATGGTCAAACCTTAAAAGGCACTTTAGTTTCTCGCGATGCTAATAATGTAGTATTTGATATTGCCGGCCAACAGTTAAGTTTTCCATCAGCCCAAGTTAAAAGTATCAGTTTTGGCGATGAGGTCACTGTGCCAACGGCCAATGCCAGTGCGAAGGCTAGTCAGGAGCAAGTCAGTGAAGAAGTAATAGCAGGGCAGGTCACAGTGCCCGCAGGTACTCGAGTCATGGTACAAATATCAAGCTCGATTGACAGTAAAAAACACGGCACAGGTCACAGATTTACAGCTCGTTTGGAAGCCGATTTAATGGCCAATAATATTGTGGTAGCGCCTCGTGGTAGTACCATCTATGGCGTAGTCGCCGCAGCTAAGCAGTCAGGACGAGCTAGAGGCAATTCAAGCTTAGAGCTGACCTTTACCGATATCATGATCAATAACCAGATGAAACCTATTCTAACTTCTGCTGTGAAAGCAGTTACCGAGAGCACAGGTAAAGCGACCGTGGGCAGAACAGCAAGGCTTGCCGCTGTCGGTGGTTTAGCTAATGGTTCTAAGGGCGCTAAAAATGCAGCTAAAGTTGGCCTTGGCGTTTCTTTACTTACCAGCGGAAACTCTATCAATATACCCGCAGGTACTTTATTAGAATTTCAATTAGCAGCGCCTTTAGCGAGCTAATTTAACGCATGCAATTCTCCAATGAGTAATATGCTCATTGGTAATTCAGCCTGTTTTCTTAAAGTAGCTGGCAGGCTATCAATAATGATTAATTCAATGGAAAAGCAATGAAAAAATTAATTTTAGTACTATTAAGTTCTTTTACTCTCTTGGCATGTTCTGCCGTACCTAAAGATATGAATATCGCAGCAGAAACGGACCCAAAGGTTAACCTTAGCGGCTACAAGACTTTTGCCTGGTTGGGTGATGCCACCATTATCTATGATGAAATAGGTCGCTGGGAAAGCCCAGGCTTTGATGCCGATAGCGAAGCCAAATTCAACATAGATCAAGAATTAAGAGCTAAGGGTTTTACAGAAAAATCAGACAGTCCCGATATGCTAATCACTTTTATCGCCGGCGTTGATATGGACAATATTGAATTGATTATAAACGAGGAAACTCAGCTCGAAACGTTAGAAAACATCCCTAAAGGAGCCTTAGTTGTCGCCATTTTTGATGCCAGCACTGGTCAGTCTATCTGGATTGGTATGGCCGAAGCAGATTTACAACAAGATGTCGGAAGCCAAGTAGCGAAAGAAAGATTGCATTTTGCCGTCAACGAAATGTTCAAGAAAATGAAAATATAAAACGATAAGTTAACAACAGACAATTAAATAACTTATTTATTACCTTATATACAACTAGGAAGCATGATGAAAAAAATAATTTTACCTTTAGTTTTATTGAGCAGCTCAGTATTTGCCACACAGTCATCAACCGATAATCAATCCGGTGAAATCGAATTATTATTGTCCGAAGCTGCGAGTAAATTAATTTACCTTAATAATGATTGTAATAAGCCTATAGATCCGCAGAAATTTAAAGAACTGGCAAAAATTAAGGCCTTTAGTGAAGGTCATATGTCCATCGAAGGTATTAGCTGGGAGAAAACCAAACGTAAAGCTAACAAAATGTATGGTGCTCTTAAAATAGAAGCACCATTAGGTGAGTATTGTCAGGAATTTCGAGAAGATATCCGAGGTCACTATAAATTTCTTAAAGACACTAGTGTTTAGAAATTAGACCTCAAGCCGCTAATCGAAAGATTAGCGGTTTTTTATGTTCTGGAGCTTTAATTTAACCAGGTAAAAAGCTTTGCCGTACACTAGCCAAATGACTTCTTATACTTTAAATCGTAAAACAAAACGGTCAGTTTTTCCTCTCACCGATGGCTCAAATACCATTTTACTGTAATCGTTATTAGCACTTTTAAGAAAATTAGCCTCAGTATCTAATACAAAGCTGACTTCATTAAATTCATCACGTACATCTTGATAATGACTTATAACCGTAAAAAGTTATCGGAATTTTCGTTATACTGCTCAGTGTAATTCTAGGCATACGCGTACAAGAGCCAATTGCTCAATCGCTTAAATATCACGAATTTATGGATAATCGAACATTTATTTATGTACCTAAATTTCTAAAGGTTTCTGCCAACCTAGCATTTCTTATATGTTTTCCTCCATGCGAGGACTGAACAAAGGAACAATTACGGAACGATATTAAAAGGGAAGTTAATTATGGTATCGCGTTACCTAGATTATTTCTGTAAGTGCTACTGTATATAGGAAGTGGTGCAGGGTACAGGTAAAACCCCAAGTGGACAATATTATAGTAAACGCATCAAAATCGTTGGAGAAATAGCTGCGCAGGAGGTATTTAAATATGCTGAAACAGGATTCGAGCAAGGCGGTCAATTACAAAAACATCAAGCCACACCAAAATATAAAGCTAATAACTTATGTTAATAACTTATGTTAATAATAAAGAGGTTATTTTCGGGTTAGTTTCTTTGTTTTATATTGGAATAAAGGCATTGTTATTGGCAAGTGTTAATCTAAAACATTCATCACAAGTGATAGATACCAAGCTTGTGAATAACAAAAGTAGCAGATTACTTTGCTACTTTTGTTCAGGTATCTTTAATAAAGTATCTCTAATCAGCTAGCAAAGAGATAAAAAAGCTCATCTCCAAGGCTTTTTCTCTTAAGCTTTTGAAACGACCAGATGCGCCGCCATGACCTGCGTCCATATCCGTTTTAAATAACAGTAAGTTATCATCAGTTTTAAATTCTCGTATTTTTGCTACCCACTTCATTGGTTCAAAGTACTGCACTTGAGAATCATGTAATCCTGTAGTTACAAGAATATTAGGGTATTGCTGAGCGCTGATATTATCAATAGGCGAATAAGCTAAAATATCCTTGTAAGCTTCTGCTTCGTTCGGATTGCCCCATTCGTCATATTCATTTGTGGTTAGTGGTATTGTTTCATCGAGCATAGTGGTTAACACATCTAAGAAGGGCACATGTGCGCCAATACCTAAATACAACTCGGGTGCTTGGTTAACTACAGCGCCCATTAACAAACCACCAGCACTGCCACCTGAGGCGAATATTTTATCTTTAGCGCCATAACCCAGCGTAACTAATGCTTTTGTTACATCAATAAAGTCATTAAAAGTATTTTGTTTATGCGCTTTTTTACCGGTTTCATACCACTCCCGACCTAACATTTCTGAACCACGAATATGGGCGATAACGTAAACAAAACCTCGGTCAAGTAAGCTTAACGTTTGACTGGAAAAATCTGGATCTATGGTGATACCATACGCGCCATAACCGTATTGTAATAGTGGGTTAGTGCCATCTTTTTTAAAGGTATCGTTGCGATAAACAATGGATACGGGCACTTCAACGCCATCACGCGCGGTAATAAATAACCGCTCTGATTGATAATCCTCTTTGTTAAAGTCACCTAATACTTTTTGCTGTTTAAGTAACTTGCGCTCACCGGTCGCTAAGTCAAATTCAAATAACGTTCCGGGTGTAGTTAAGCTTGAATAATATAATCTTGCGGTGGTGCTTTTTGGCTCTGGGTTATCACCAAGACAAGCAAAGTAGCAGGGATCATCAAAAGATAATGGATATTGATGACCTGCATTTTCTCCTTGGGTAGTATGAACAATAAAACGAATTTGGCCATGTTCTCGTTCGGTAACCACGATAAAGTTATGAAATAACTCAATACCTTCTAGTAGCACAGCTTTTCTATGTGGGATCACTTCTTGCCAGTTACTTATATCATCAATTTTATCAACAGCGACTTTCATTAGTCGAAAGTTTTTAGCTTGATAGTTAGTGACAATATAAAAGTATTCACCCATTTTATCAGCGTGATATTCGTGTTCTTCTTGATAAGGCAGTAGCTCAACAAATTCGCCGTCTGGCTTTTCGGCACTGAGCGCTAAGTAATGGGTTGATTCAGTGGCGTGTAAACAAATATAAATTTGCGATTCATCTCTGCTCTTGTCTAAACTCATGTAAAAACTGTGATCATCTTCTTCATAAACAAGGACATCATCAGCTTGTGGCGTGCCTAATTTGTGACGATATACTTGTGTACCTAGCAGGGTCTCTAGATCTTTTTTTACATAAAATACCGTTTTATTATCATTAGCCCAAACAATCTGTCCTTCAGTTTCAAGCAGAACATCTGATAAATAAGCGTCTTTTGGTTCAGGACCTGTGCTTAACTGACTGTTTAATTGACTTAAATCTTTAAAATTAATGGTATAAATACGGCGACTGTCAGTGTCTTCAGAGATTGACATTAACTCATCGTTTGAACTTATCGACAAATCCCCTAAGTCATAAAAATCGTGGTCTTTTGCTCGGTCATTTACATCCAACAACAGCGTTTTATGGTCACCCGTAAAACTGGTGGCTCGATAATAGTTTGAATACTCTTGTTCGCCAGTGATTTCGCTGTGGTACCAATATTTACCATCTTTTGCAGGTACGGTATTATCGTCTTTTACGATACGTGCTTTAAGCTCTTCAAACAGTAATTCCTGTAGCGGTTTTTGACCTGCCAACTTAGCATCAGCATAGTTATTTTCATCATTAAGGTGTGCCAATATCTCTTTATCGCTACGTTGGTCATCACGCATCCAATAATAATTATCAACACGGTGATGATCATGCATTTCCATATTATGAGGGATTTTTTTAGCGATTGGCGCGGCAATGATTTTTTCAGACTTCAGTGAAGGCGTAGGTAAAGATATTGGCACTAAGTGCTCCTAGGTAATATTTGATACTGATAACGGGAGAAAAATCTCGATGGCCAAGTTTATCGAGGTTTGAACAATTAAGTTAGTTAAATGTATAAAAAAGATTAAGACATAACGGTTAGGGTAGGGTTATCGTTGCTGATTAGGTGCTTTTAACCATGACCCATTGTAAAAATTTATATTTACTGGTTATAAAGAAGATTATATTTAGAACAAAACAATCAAATGACTACTATATTTATATACAGTCACCCTTTGATTCCTTCTTTCTACAATAAAGCAGGAGTAAATCCGCCTTTCACACGTCAACCAGTAGGCGGTTGATTTCCAACTCATTGATCTACCGATAACAATAAAGTAGTCTCTTAATACTATAAAAATATGGACGATGATTCGTTGCTTGTAGAAACAAGGGATTTGTCCTCCTAATAAACTGTTGAACTAAACCGCTTCGCGGGGAATGCCAGCTCCTGAATTATCTCTGCATTTCAGCCAAACTTAACTTGCTACATCAATCCTTTTTGGAGGCAAGTTATGACACCACTCAGACAAGATAAGGTAAACTGGATTGATAACGTTGAGCAAAATAGAGTAAGGAAGCTATTGAAAATTCAATTTATGGATAATCACCTTCCTACTGCTGTAATGACTCAAAAAACAAAAAACATATAGACTGTGCCTGACGGCTCAGTCCAACAGGACATTTATCTCTCATGCTTCGACAAGAGATAAATGCTTAATTGTTCAAGCGGGACAAAATACAGTTGGCTGTTTTCGTTCCTCAACATTTTAGCCAATATTTACTTAGCCTGTTATTTGGGCGTTATGTGTAAGTCAGGATTATGAGTCAAATTTTAACAGTAGTAGCCGGAATAATTAGTTTATTTTTAGGTTTATTCGTTTTGATAAAATTAATTATGCAAATTAAGAAAGGTAAAATACAACTATCTTCAAATTCTACTGCTGTGTATTGGGCGAGCAATAAAGTGAGTTTCATCCGCTTAACTATTGTTAATTTCACGATCACTTTGTTTTATTTTGGTATGTTTAGCTTTTGTTTAATTCAACTAGGTTTTCTTCAAAGTGTAGTGTAATTTTACACATAACAAGCTAATTAATATGGACAAAAAATAGTTGACTGTTTTAGTTCCTCAACATTTTAGCCAACAATTTTTTGCCCATCATTAGGGCGTTATATACATGTTTATGGATTCTACCTATGAGAAATAAAATATTATTACTAACATTACTTTGCTTGATCCAAGGCTGTACAGTTCTTGGAATGGTTATAGATAGTCAATTTCCGTCTAAAGATAATAATGATAAAAGTGAAAGTTTCTCTGAAATGGGTTTTAAAGCTGATATTGAGCTAGCAAAGTCAGTTATATATGATCAACCTCTACCGGGAAATGAACCTAAGATATTAACTGGTTGTAAATCGTTAAAAGGTAACAAACAAGTTGAGTGCTATGAAGTGTCAAGTCAACTTAATAAAAGCCTACGAGAGCATGCAAAGCAATAGTATATAACAAGGTAATTAAACGAAAAATTTACAGTTGGCTGTTTTTCGTTCCTCAAACATTATAGTCAGCAGCAATTTTCCGCTTATTGCGGCGTTATATTTTTGCACTTAATAACTTGAGAGGTGGGTAATGATATTAGACTACCGAAAAGCATCGGATTCTGATTTAGATATATGCGCAGATATCCGAGGTGCTACACGAGACAATCCAATAGATAAGGCTACATTAATCAAGTTCGGTGTAACTACTGAGATATGGTCTCCCAAGATGGAAAATGGTACTTATATTGGGGTGGTGGCAGAAGATAAGGGTGAAGTCATTGCTTATTGTTATGGGAATACTCAAACTGGCGAAGTTCTCGTTTTAGCAGTATTGCCCGAATATGAAGGACACGGAGTTGGAAAAAAATTACTCTTTATGGTTGTTAAGTGCCTTTTATCTCAAAGCTTAACTGAACTTTGGCTAGCCGCGGGGGCAAACTCAACTATTAGAGCTTACGGGTTCTATAGGCATGTTGGCTGGTCACCAACAGGAACATTTGATGACAATGGTGATGAGATTTTACGATACAAAAAAATATAACAAGAATTTAAAGCGAGACTACTAACAGTTTGCTCTGTTCCGCTTCGCTTCACAATTTTAACAAACTATTAACAGCCCCTTAAATGGGCGTTAGGTGCAAAAGGAAGTCACGCATGAGAAACCCATCAACTTTATTAGTTGTTAACAACCTTCAAGAATCACTTCAGTTTTATACAAATGCTTTAGGCCTAGATTTAGTCGAAGAGCATTCTGATTGCATAAAGCTAAAAGCTGGCGACCATGAAGTAATTATGTTTCAAGGGACAATGGATTCAATTCAATATTCACATGGTTATAATGCTAATTCTACGTTATTGTTCACGGTTGATGATTTAGATAGCAAAATTAATCAACTAAAATCGCAAGGTGTAATTTTTGTTCATGAAACACCAAACCAAAACCGGTGGGGGCGTTATTCAGCCTTTAAAGATCCATCAGGTATTGTTCATGAGCTATTCGAGCTTTGCACCTAACAAGCGCTTCAAATGGGGGGAGATCATTCAAAACAATGACGCATTTTTGCAAAGACACGCAAAAAGGTCACCACAATTTTTCCCCGTTTAAGCGGGCGTTATATTTTTTCGAGGTTTTAATGAAAGAGCATGGTTCTTATAAATTAGAAACTAATAAAAACACCGTCACTTTTAAAGCTTATGATTCTTGGAATTATGAAGCAGTTGTAGAATGGGGGAATGAATTTAAAAATATTGTAATTCAAATGAGAAATGAACCTTGGGCATGCTTAGTTGATCTAACTGATTGGGAGTTAGCTACACCTGACACAA
Organism: Colwellia piezophila ATCC BAA-637; assembly: GCF_000378625.1. Taxonomy (GTDB): domain Bacteria; phylum Pseudomonadota; class Gammaproteobacteria; order Enterobacterales; family Alteromonadaceae; genus Colwellia; species Colwellia piezophila. The sequence goes on from NZ_KB905166.1 coordinate 85,717, forward strand.
GAAGTTATTTATCTGAATTATATTTATGGTTAAACCATCAGAATTTAAAATATTTAGCGGTTGTTTTTGGTCTTTCGATTCAAAAAGATGTACTTGAAATAACCTATAGATTACTTACTAATACAGAAAAAAAATATTGCGTTGATTTAGTTGAGGCACATAATTGGTTGAACAGTGTTGGATTTTAAAAATAAAACAAGACAATTAAACGGACAAAAACGCTTGGCTGTTTTTCTCCGTTCACATAATAGCCAACTATTACTTAGCCGCTTATTTTAACTATATAGGTATTACTAATGAAGACATACTGTAGACTATTTTTTGTTGTTATTCTGATGTTATTTCAAGGATGTTCTTCACAACAAATTTTGAAGTCACATTACGATTCAGCGGAGCAATTATTGGACGATGCCGTTCAATTAGGTATCCCTGGTATTTCAGTTTGCTATGGTTCTGTTGATAACTATCAATGCCTACAAAAAGGCATGATGGAATTGGAGTCAAAAACAAAAGTAACTAGCACAACTCAATTTAGAACGGCAAGTATCACCAAAACATTTACTCAGGCTTTATTATTTAAACTTGTCGAACTGGAATTGCTAGATATAACCAAGCGCTTTACTGATTACGTTCAAACCGACATAACTAAAAATATACCTCACATCGAACAAGTTAAAATTATTGACCTTATACGGCATCAAAGTGGCATATTTAACTTCACAAATACTGATGACTTTGAACTGCAGCTATTTACCCATATGGATTTGAATAGCGAAATTCTCTCACCTGACGATCTATTATTATATGTGATTAATGGCAAAAATAGCCCAAGCTTCTTACCCGGCGAAAGTACAGAGTATTCAAATACAGGATACATTCTTTTAGGAATTCTAATCGAAGAGATCACTGGGTTATCGTATGCACAAGCCTTGTCAAAATACATACTCATTCCATCGGGTATGGCTAATTCGAGTTTAGAGGGGAGATTAACTACATCAACATTGGCTGCTAATTATACTTACGCGAATGCCTGGGAAAGACTAACTCAAAGCCAAGTTGGGATTGGCAATGGTATTTTGAAGGACAGAGACTCTTTAAACGAAGCGAACCTTTACAATGTCAGCAACGAACGGAAATTCTTTAACGCTTGGGCCTGGTCGGCTGGAGCGTTAAGCAGTAGTGCAACGGATTTGGCCAAGTTTCTAGAAATGTATTTAGATGGCAGATATCAAACCGTAAATAACCCAGAAAAGATAGCACAATATAAAACGTATGGATGGATGGGTGGCACTACGGGTATCGATGTATTAATGATGTACGATGTAAAAGAAAAAAATATTTATGTCGTTATGTTAAATGCAACTAACGCGGTTATTAACAGCAATGATATTTATATTAAATTGCGCAAACTAGTTCATCAGTAAAGTAACCTATCAGCTAAAGCCCTCCTGCCTTAGTTGCATTTCTTTTGATATATTGGCGTTATGTTTATATGAGTGTGCACCTTCGATCAGAAGTCGTCTTGCACGGCTGTTACCAAAGTAGCAATAGAGCTATTTAAAAAACAAACACAGGCAGTTGATTAAAAGTATGCCTAACAAGAAAATTAATCAGGACAAATTACAGTTGGCTGTTGTACGTACCTCACACATTTTAACCAACTATAATTTACCGCTTAAAACGGCGTTAGGGCTACTGGGTAGAGTATGGAACATCATTCAAACAATTTAATCTCTCCGTTAACCGCTATTTGGCTGGGTTTTTCAGGGATTTTAGGAAGCTTGGTTTTATTCTCAGGAGACATGCTCTTCTATTATAACGGAGCGCAAACTAATATTATTTCCAATATGTCTATTGTTTCATCAGAGCGAATTATAATAAGCGGGATCTGTGCACTTATTTCGGCATGGCTGTATACATTAGCTTCAGGTCAAATATACTTTGCTTTTCAACCAGCGAAAAAATGGATCAGGTTAACGGTATTTCTTTCTTTTTTAGCTGTGATGATCTCTTTTGGTGTAGTCCACGCTGCTTATATCGCAATTGCTACATCGGCAAGAAATGCTGCTGAATTAGGTGTTACACCATACTCGCTTACCGGGTTGGCAGTTTCTGCCAATGGTGCTCTTCGCTTTCTGGCTTATATACCTTTTGGTATCTTCAGCATATTATTTGCTACTACCGTCTGGGCGAAAAACACTTATTATCCGCGATGGCTTATTCTATTTAGCCCTGTCATTCCATTTTTGTTAAATGATATAATTGTTAGCAATTTAGAAGGGGAAGTAAAAGCAATTGTTGGTGGTGGTTACTTAAACTTAATATTACTATTGTTTTTTTGTTGCTCAACGTTTGCTTTGTGGCTCAATAAGAAGAAAGCATAATATATGCTTGCAAGCGCAGCTTTAACAAGCATTTTAAGCAGGACTGCTAACCGTTTGCTCGGTTCCGCTTTGATTAACAATTTTAGAAAACTATTATCAGCCCCTTAAATGGGCGTTAGGTTCTTAAAAGGATTTGTACATGACTAAAAAATTAAAAAGTGGTTATCTATTCATACTTAGTGGTGTGCTATTTTTAATTGGGGGTGTATTAGATGACCAAATCTCTTTTTATGGCGTTGCACTTATGTTCATTATTCTAGGTTTGGTAACTCTTTCCAAAAAAAAAGATGATACGGAAAGTAAGTAATAATAATATCAATTTTATTTATAGTACTTTCACCTAACTATAAGCCAATCAAGCAGGACTAAAAACAGTTTGCTGTTTTCGTCCCTCAACATTTTAGAAAACTATTATCAGTCCCTTAAATGGGCGTTGGTTTAGATGAGTTTGACGATGTATCGAAATTTATTAAAAACAATAGTTCTCTTATTCTTTATTCCAGGTTGCGCTGAAAGAGTAATCGATATTAGTGATAAAGAAGGAAAAATTGTGGGTGGTTGTAATGCTGGTTTTGATTGGCATTTCTACGGCCTACAAGATTCTATTGATTATGTGTTATATGAATGCGCTAAAGATTCAATTGCTAAAGGTTACACAATATCAGATAAAAGATTGCTCACTATTGATTTTACACTACCAGATCCTCCAAAAGGTCAGTCGTGGAATAAAAAATTAGCGATGAGTCAATTTCATAGCGGTAAAATTACGGAAAGAAAATTAGGTTATATTCTTGCAGCAACAGAATTTCAATATATCAGAGTTATATGGGCTGCTGAAGCTGACTTAGCTAATGGAAAGATAACCGAGGCTGAATTTAATGAAATCGACAAAAATGCCAAGCTAAAATGGCTTGGTGAATAAAACACATAACGAGCTAATTAATAAGGACAAAAAACAGTTGGCTGTTTTCATTCCTCAACATTTTAGCCAACTATTTCTTGCCCATTATTAGGGCGTTATATTACCAAGGAGTTGGTTTGTCGTTTCGAGGTAAAAGCTTTTATATAGCTAGTTTCATTATCTGTGTAGTTTTCGCAATTATTGTGAAGGTAACGAGAACTGACGTATTTGGTATCAATAATGTTTTGGATACATTTCTAGCTTCTTCTCCGAGTTTTTTCTATTTATTCGGGATCATGTCTATCATTCCTGTAGTCCAGCCAAAGATTAATATTAAAACATTCAATAAGTCAGTTTTAATCCTTACTGCCGGCGCATTAACATATGAAATGGAGCAATATTGGACTTCAATGCATTTTGACCTAGGTGACATTACCGCAACGTTACTTGCTGCAATACTAATGCTTTCTTTACATCAAAATACGCGTGAGGCAATATAACAAGAAAATAAACAAGGACACGCAACAGTTGGCCGTTTCCGCTTCGCTACACATTTTAGCCAACTAAATTTTGCCCCTTAACGAGGGCGTTATGTGCCAGTGCCAATGAGATAATTGATGAACCTGCTTGTTAAAATAGCTGTTGCTGCTTTGTTTTTCGTGGTCGGCTCTTACTATTTATATTTCTATATTACTCCTAGTGTTACAGTAATAAATGAATCTGAGAATGTTATAACAGCGGCAAGTGTTAGCTTGCCCAAAAGTAATTTGAATTTTGGCTCTATTGATCTTAGGCAAGAAAATACTATCTACTACTCACTATCTCAAAGTGATGGTAGTTATAATTACTCATTCAACATAAACAGCAAAATAATAAGCGGCTCTTGTGGTTATATAACTAGCAATGAGCTTAATAAACGGTTTGTAATTACAGTAAGTAAAAGTAAGCTGGTAGTCTGTAGCCAATAAGCACATAACAAGCTGTTAAATCAGGATAAAAATACAGTTGGCTGTGTTTCGTTCCTCAACATTTTAGCAAACAATTTTTAGCCCCTTATTGGGGCGTTAGGTGTTTCTCTAGTTTGGAGTTCAAATGGGATTTAAATTTTGGTTCGTTAGAGCGTTAAAAGTATTTATTGGTGTAGCTACCTTACTCTTTATAGTGGAGTTACTTAAACAGCATTCAGTCCAAGAGGCATTAATTTTTGCTTGTACTTGGTCTCTAATCACAACAGCAATATTTATATGTTCAAGGCTATATCAATCACGTAAAGGCGTAGAATGTGCTTTGTGCAATGATATTCCAGACAAAAGTGATAAAAACACCTAATAAGGGTTTTCAAATCGGACTCGTTACAGCTTGCTCGGTTCCATTTCGTTTCACATTTTAGCAAGCTATTACTCAACGCTTAAAACGGCGTTTGCTACCCCACATTACTTCCAATTAAGGTGTTTGGTTTTAGATATGAAAAAAATATTAATATGTTTATCTTTCATGATTCCAAGTGTTGGGTTTTGTTGCCCATCATTAGAAGGAACCTGGTCATCCTCTATAGAAAAATTTGAGACCTTTAATAAACGATGGGCAAACATAGATAACAAAGCTTGGTCATTTATGGTTCAAACCCAAGGGCAAGAAGTTATTACGTTTAAGAGTAACGAACAAATGATTATTGCTACTCCTGCATTAGAACTCAAGATGGGTGATAGAAAGATAAAGCGCCCCTCTAAAGAAGAACGTATAAATATCGATGTTTTGGGATGTACGGATAAGAGTATTGTTTTGAAGTATGAAAGAAATGGCAAAGTGAAAATTTCACAATTTCATTTTGAAAACGATGACACTTTTTGGGAATACATGGGTGTTGCAGGTAGAAGTGGTAACAGTCATATAAGAGAGTATTACACTAAAACGAGATAAACGGAGTGGACTATACAGTTTGGCAGTTGATTATCGTTGTGATCTCATTTGCAATGGTATTATTAAGTGTTTTTTGTGTCATTTTTCCGCAGAAGCTAATCCTTGGAATGCCGCACCTCGTAAACTCAAAACTGGTAAAATATAGTGATATTACAATTAGGATGTTTTTGGGGATTTCATTAGTATTGTCAGCAGAGACTGCAATATTTCCATTAATATTTACTATTTTGGGTTACCTTTCAATGGTAGCAGCATTAGCGATAACGGTTTTGAGTACAAGTAAAGTGGAATTCATAATCAAATATATAACTGATATTTTACCTGTTTGGACTGTAAGGTTAGTTTGTGCGTTTAGTGTATTTCTATTTGCTTTTCTAATTCATAATATTGGATGTATTATCCATACAAGGTAATCAAGGCGAACTCGTAACAGTTTGTTCCGCTTCGCTACAAATTCTAGTCAACCTTTTTGCCCATTATTAGGGAGTTATCCTTACACGGTTAACTATGATGGCGTTAATCTAATTAAAAAAATGGAAATGATATTTGATATGAAAGTTAATTTTAAAACTTACCTTTTTAAGTACAGCTCACTGATATTAGTTATAGTGATTAACTTGTCTTCAGTTTCTAGCGTATATGCGGACATTATAACTAAAAAGATTGAAGAAATAGAAAACAAGCTTGGTGCCCGTATTGGTGCATCTATTTATGATGTCACAGACAATAAGTTTTGGAGTTATAAGGGGGATACTCGTTTTCCTTTACTGAGCACTTTTAAAACCTTAGCCTGTGCAAAGTTGCTTGCTGATGTAGAAAAAGGACTGCAATCATTTGAAACATCAAGTGTTATTACTACAAGTTCGCTTGTTAAATGGTCACCGGTAACTAAAAATCATGTTGGTGAAAAGTTCTCCTTAAAACAGGCATGTTCCGCAGCTATGATTATGAGTGATAATACCGCTACCAATATAGTGCTAACGGGCATTAAAGGGCCAAAGGCACTAACTCATTTTATGCGTTCTATTGGTGATGATGTCACTCGATTGGATAGAATTGAACCTTATTTAAATGAAGCACTTGATGGTGATAAAAGAGATACAACCACGCCAAATGCAATGGTGAAAAGTTTACATACTTTATTATTTGGGGACGCATTATCTCAAGCTTCAAAAGCTCAACTAAAACAATGGATGATAGATAATAAAGTGACTGGGAGTTTACTTCGTTCAGTACTTCCTGAAAATTGGTCTATTGCCGATCGTTCTGGGGCTGGAGGTAATGGTTCAAGAGCTATAACAGCAGTGATTTGGTCGGATAAACGTTCACCTCTAATTATAAGTATTTACTTAACTCAGACCGATGCATCGTTTGCTCTACGTAATAAAGCAATTGCTGATATAGGTAAGGAAATGTTCACTGTTTACAGTAAGTCAGGCTAACAAGCCATTTAAGCAAAACTTTTAACCGTGGGCTCGGTTCCGCTTCGCCTGACATTTTAGCCAACTATTTTAGCCAATTAGCTTAGCCGTTTAGCTTTGCGTTAGGCGTACATTCAAGTTAGGGATAATATGAATAAATTATTGAGCGTAATATTAGTAACATTTTTATCAGGAACAATTCATGCTTCAAATGGTGATGCTCCAGGTGGAAAAGAAGTTTTAATTAAATCAAATGATTTAAATGTCTTCGGCGTTTTGTATGACGAAAGCACCAATGAGGTAAAGAAAAGACCAGCATTAATATTCTTACACGGTTGGGCACCACAAAACGTTAGAGCGGGTGAAAGAGGTACATATACAGCTAAAAAGTTTTCTAAGTCGGGTTATGTAACCTTAGCGGTTACAATGAGAGGTTGGCCTGATACCGGGGGGGATGATTTATGTGGTTGGAAGCAACCTCAGGATATATCTTTGGTCGTCGATTGGCTTAAAAAACAAGCTAATGTTGATCCTAACAGAATTGGAATTGTAGGGCATTCACAGGGAGGGCAAGTAGCCCTATTAACGTCAGCTTTAAATAAATCCATAAAGAGTGTTGTTGCGTATTATCCAGTGACAGATATATCGTTATGGTCAAAAAAAACAGACTTACCTAAAGAGGCTGTTGATAGCTATATAAATGGTGTTTGCGCATATAAAGCAAGCCAAGAAGATCGTTCCCCCGTTTTTAAAGCAGAAAGAATCAATGCAAATGTATTATTGATGCACGGTGAAGATGATCAAAGAGTGCCTATTGAGCACAGTGAAATAATGTTAACTGCATTATTAAAGTTTAATAAAAAAGCGCAATTGCATAGAATAAAAAAAGGACATCATGGTGCCTATGGTCAAGCATGGGAAGGCTCTGAATTATTTATTTTAAATTACCTTAACCAACACTTGTGATAATAGTTCACCTAACAACACGCCCTGAGGTGGACAACAAGTTTAATTTAGCCACTTATTGCAAATTTTAACCGTGGCGAACCTCTTCGCTTTAGGGCCTCTAAATATTTTGACTCATCGTATGGTGTCTTTTGCTCAAGCGCTTATTGCTTCTTCCTACTATCCATTAAACATGATAACTTATTGTAAAGTTGGTGTTTTTAACAACCAGTACCTAACAAGGCAATCAAACGGACACTGATCTTACCCCGCTTTAACGTGGGCGTTATATGCCAATGTTAGCCACAATTAGTGGAAAATTGTAGACCTATTCGAGGATGATTTCATGTCAGAAAAATATGGTAATTTTGCAGATTTTTATCCTTTTTATTTAAGCCAACACACAAATAAAACGTGTAGAAGACTTCATTTTGTCGGCTCTTGCTTTATTATTTCACTCATTATTTATGTTGCAGTATATGGTAGTTATTCATTGCTTTGGTTTGTACCTGTTATTGGCTATGGTTTCGCTTGGGTTGGTCATTTTATATTTGAAAAGAATAGACCTGCCACTTTTATTTATCCTATTTACAGTTTGATAGGTGATTGGGTAATGTTTAAAGACATGATAATTGGCAGAATTAAATTTTAATGACCATGGTCTAATGCTCTGGTGAGTAAATCGCCTATAACATGCAAATTAATCTGGACAACTAACCGTTGGTTTTTGCTTCTGCGTCACTTATTTTAACTAACTGTTATTTTCCGGTTATAACGGCGTTAGGCTTTTCTTTCATTCAGGTATAAATGGATATTATGACGAATAAAAATACTAAATTAGAAAAAGTAGGGTTTGTATTAGTTTTAGTTATGGTTTTGTTACAGGGTTTTTATGGAACTTTTGCTTTCATTGAACCCGCTATGTTTTCTACCGTAAGAGGCACTGAACTTTTTTCGGGTATGGATGCTGATTGGGTGAAAATATATGGTTCACGAACTATTTTCATTACCTTGATTTTTGGCTATCTTTTATATACTCGAAATTATATTGTTTTAATGTGGGGCGCATTATTTGGGATTGTTATGCCCATTACAGATGGGCTACTTGCATATGAAGCTCAAGCACCTTTTAAGGTTGTTGCTAAGCATATTGCCACTATTGTGTACTTGTTAATTATATTCTTTGTTTTAAAAAAGGTTGTTGCTAACAAAGCCTAATAATAACTTTAAACGGGAAAAACACCGTTGGCAGTTTTCATTTTGATCAACATTTCAGCCAACTATTATTTGCCTCCTAATGAGCCGTTATACACATGGAGAGTGTGATGAAGTATTCACTTGTAGTTATATTATTACTTTTTATTTTTCGGTCTGATGCTAAATCAAATAATTATGAATTGAGCTTATCTATAGAAGATCATGAATGGAGTTTAATACAATATGGATACCAATCCGAGAATAAATCGGAGCTGATCAGAGGTACAAGATACACACTGCAATTTGATTATAATACTTTGCAAGTTTCAGGCAGGATTGACTGTAATTCATTCAGTTCACATTTTACTATAAGCAATAATAAGATATTTATTGAAGAATTTCCTATTACTGAAATGGCTTGTGGTTTATCTAGTTTAGAATATAACCAACAAATAATCTTTATACTCTCTGCTTTAAGCAATTTAAGCATATATAAAATTTCAAACGATAAACTTTTGCTGGAAAGTGTACGTGGTAAGCAACTTGTTTTTACTACTTCAGAGTAAAATGTATATAACAAACCGTTCAAGAGGGAGAATAGCGTATGGGAACTGTAACAAATATTACCAAGGCAAAGTTTTCCGTTGGTGATTTGATTCATCATCGACTTTTTGGATATCGTGGCGTTATTACCGATGTAGATCGGAACTTTCAACTGACGGACGATTGGTATGAGCAAGTTGCGAAGTCTCGACCTCCAAAAAATAAGCCTTGGTATAATGTGCTAGTTCATGGAAGTATACATTCAACTTACGTGGCAGAACAAAATTTAATGCCTGATGATATCTTGGAACCTATCAGCAACCCACAGCTAAAGCAGTTTTTTTCAACCTTAGAAAATGGTAGGTATATTCGCAATAAACCTATGAATTAACGTGGTAGTTACTAACAAGCCATTAAAATTAGGAGGTTTTAACTCTTATAAAGAATATATCGATAATGAAATGCAGCTGGCTAAATGTCCTTGGTAATGAAAATATAACCAGTCATTCAATGGACAAAAAACGTTTTGTTTTTATCCTGCGTCGCTAATTTTAGAAAACAATTCGTCCCATTATTAGGGCGTTAGAGCTACAAGGAATGTTAAGTGTTTAAATTATCTCGTAAAGATAGCGTCATTGTTATATTTGTTTGGGGCATGGCTCTGTTTATGTTATCAACCTCCATTTATGACTTATTGCTTACATCCTTTTCCTCTGGAGAAGTAATAAGAACTATCGGACTTGCCTTGTTGTTATTTGGCGTTGGCTTAACTCCTCAATTTTTTTCTAAACCTATATCTGAAGCGTTTAAAGAACTCGATCAGCTTTCCCCTATATTATTTACCCTTAAAACTCGATTTTATATAAATAACACTGGCTTGTCTCTTTTGCTGCTAGGGTGGGTAGTAAGTTTTGTTCTGTGGTTAATGTAGCGCTAACAAGCCACTTAAAGGACACTGATGATATGAATCCAGATTACTCAAAATATACGATTCTTGAACTTGAAGACATATTAATTAATATCGATAAACGTGCTTATTCTAAAAGATACCAACAAGCAAAAAGTGAATATAATAAAAAGCTAAGTGATCCGGTACAAGTGGAATTAGAAAAACAAACTGAGTCTATACAAAGTAAGAACAACAAAATATATGCTCAATTTGCTATTTCATTAGGAATAATGGTATTTTTTACTGCACGAATAATCGATGCTTTATATAGTGGTGTTAACTTGAATAATGCATTTCATTTATCAATTGTAGTTCCTCAATTACGTTTAGCCGAAGCGTTTTATGTCAACTTTCTTGGTTGCAAAAAAGGTAGGGATACAGGTAAATGGATAGATATTATCTTTTTTGGTCATCAACTAACGCTTCATCAAGAAACAGAAAAGATTAAAGCGCAATCCATCGACCATTTTGGTGTTATTTTAGTTAAAACAGAGTGGTTATCTCTCGCAAAAAAAATTGAAGTTGTGAATTATCCTTTTATTCTTTCGCCTAATGAAAAAATCAATGATGATAATAGTGAATCAGGTAAATTCATTATTAAGGATCCTGCAAGTAACATAATAGAGTTTAAATTCTATCAAAAATCATCGGTAGACTTGCTGTCGTAAAACTCATAAAAACACATTAAACGCAAAAATACACTAGGCTGTTTTAACTCGATTCAACATTTTAGCCCACTATATTTTGAGGCTTATATAAGTGTTATCACTCTTTTGGATATCGGAATATATGAATCTCGTCGTAACTACTTCACCTAGTAAGGAAGATCTTAACGCATTAAGTATTGGTATTGGCTCTTTTAATAAAGATTATCTACCGGATGACGTTGGCTTTGAAAAAGATACCAAATTTGCCGTCATTGCTAAAGACGACAATGGAAACGTCCTAGGAGGCATTAGAGCAACTGCATTCTGGAACTACTGCACTATTGAGTTGCTCTGGTTAGCTAAAGAAACTAGAGGTTTAGGGCTCGGTAGCAATTTAATTGCAGCAGCTGAAAAGTTTGCTAGAGATAAAGGTTTTGGCTACATGCGCGCTGAAACACTTAGCTTTCAAGCAAAACCTTTTTATGAAAAGCTAGGTTACACAGTCTTTGGAGTTTTAGCTGATTACCCAAAAGGTCATACAACATATTGTTTAGTAAAAGAGTTATAACAAGAACATCAAATGGCAAAATTATAGTTTTAGTTATTTACCTTAGGAGAACATTAAAATGGATGATTTAATAAATAATTTAGTAAAACGAAGTTGCCAAAATCAGTATACAAATGCGAGTGTGTTAACGGCTTTATTAGCTATAGTCCTTGTTATTCGAGAGCCTGATTATAGCTTGGATGTAATCATTCTTAGCTGTGCGGGAGTACTGGGTATAATAGGTTTTATAAATAGTTTAAAGTAGTTACACTGCTATCCGTTGGCTCGTTTCGCTACGCTGACAATATAACCAACAATATAGCCCGCTTAATTGGGGCGTTAGGTAAAATGGAGTTTACATGAAACAACTACTCATATTATCGATGTTTGCCTCATCAGTTTTCGCATCAAAATTTGACATCGATACTTATTCTACCTCGATAGATTTTGCTCAAGTTACCCATGTTCTGGCTACTCAGGAATCAACGGGTAATTGGTGTTTTGCTACTTCCGTTCGACACAATGATCAAGGTTGGCAGCATTACGCAGATAGGTGGGAGGTTCTAGATTTAGAGGGTAATCTACTCGGATACCGTTCGCTTGGTCACCCTCACGATAATGAGCAACCATTTATCCGCAGTCGGTGTAAAATAGAAATACCATTAGATATTTCTAAGGTAATAGTGAGGGCCAAATGTAATAAACATGGGTTTGGTGGTAAACCTTTCATCGTTACCCTCAAGGCTATTTAAGCTAGTGGCTTATTCGTTTTAGTCGTTCAATTAGTGAACTTTCACCTAAAAAGCTAGGACAAAAGAAGCTTTTGTCGCTCAACATTTTAGCAAACTAAAAAATCCCCCATAGTGTGGTTGTTATTTGGCAAAGGTAGTATGGATTAAATTTTTGAATATTGTGCTTTTAACCCTTATATCCTTTTCGGAATATGCTAACACTAAAATGAATTTGCAAATGTTACGTTGGTCTTAAAAAACCAAACCAACAGCTTGGTAGTTTGTTTGTGCACAGGATTACTTAGATAATTTGCAAAGGGCCGACTATGGTAATGCAGAGTTAAAAGCAGATGTGCTCAAATATGCAACAGTGCTTTAAATTATAATGAACCAATGGTGACTCCCGCCACTTAATCGCATCGACCAATGGCTTTGAGAACTCGCGAAATGGCTTATTTAACTAAGCCTCGCAGCCCTTAAACGTGTATAGTGCTGTCAATATTTATAACTAGATAGACAAATGATATGGTCAGCTACTACCTTCATACAATAAATGCCCGACAGGCGCTAGATGCCATCGCCAAAGGACTGTCCTGCGTCCGCCTTTCCACTGATCTGAATATTTCAGAGCAGGATTTTTCCTTAAGTGACCAAGGTCTAGTGCTAGACGAAGACAATCAACTTTCTCTTGCCGAACTCAAGAAAATCGTTAAGAAGACCCAGAGAATTTACCTGTGTAGCGATGGGGATATGGTTCCGCTTGAAGACCGCAGCTCAGGCTACTATAAGCTTGTTCCCACTGCGGGTGCACCGCTGCTAGAAATTAGCGGCGTCAAAATGCATATCTCTAAGGGAACCGACCCCTTTGTTAGTGCCTCTGATATGGCTTTACAAGCAGTGCGCAAGGGGGATAATGTACTGGACTGTTGCAGCGGGCTGGGCTATGCGGCTATTGCTGCCCACCGACTAGGCGCTAGCGAGGTGCTTACCATCGAACTGAGCCGAGAGGTAATGGGGCTGCGTGCGCAGAACCCTTGGTCAAATGATTTAGGAAAAGAGGGCATTGTGCAACGTCAGGGCAGTAGCTTTGAGTTGATAAAGACAATGCCGGTGACTTCCTTCGATTCTGTCATTCACGATCCACCACGGTTTTCCCTCGCCGGTGAGCTCTATAGCGAAGAATTTTACCGACAGATCTTCCGAGTACTGCGCCGAGACGGACGCCTTTTTCATTACACCGGCAATCCACATGTGGTAAAGAAGGGCAGTAGCTTCGTCGATGGTGTTATCCGCCGCCTTAAAGCAGCCGGTTTCAAAAATGTGCAAAAGGTTGAGCATCTGATGGGCGTCAAGGCGCAAAAATAATAGCCTGAAGAGGGTGGTGACAACGAACATTGTGCTGACTCTTATTGGCTAAAAGAATTCAAGGCCAAGTCGACTAGCCGAGGTTAGTGCTTAGCGTTTTGTAAGGCATTCTTTCTTGTGAAGGCTCCTCAATAAAGGCGCTGTAATTTATCGAACCGCCGTATAAAAGGCTTGTGTACCTGTTATCGCCGTTGGCTTTTGATCTTATGGCTCAGCCTAATTTAACACTAAGGTAGCTCATGACTAAAAATTTTCGAGAAAATAGATATTTAAATGAATCAGGCTCCAAAACGGGTAACTGGTACCTCAACCGATTTGAATATTTTCAGTTTCATGAATACCCCAAGTATAAGAAACACAAAATTATAGCTTTACTCTTTGGGCTGTTTTTATTCTATTTAAGCATCAAAGTACTAAGCGTAAGCTTTGTAGGAGCTTTGCCGGTTTTTTATTTATGTTATATAAATTTGTTAACCTTTAACCTATTACGTACCAAAATCTGTCGTTATAAAGGCTATTTTCTTTATCCCAGCAAATTTGTCAATTTCTTCAGATCTATCGCGGTTGAAGTCGATTTAAATGATTTCGATTCCGTCGCAACGGTAAGTAAAAAATAGTTTTTGTTAAAAGTAATAATAAACACTTCAAACAGAAATTACGGCGCTTTTACCTCACCTCTGGTTTTTTGACGCTAGGGTCCACAACAAATAGGCCTTTCAAACTTTCATGGTAAGGATCAAGGCATCATAAATGCGGTGATGTTTTTATTTTTTACCCTTAACCATGGTATTTTCTGTAAAGGTTGGGTATAAAAGAGTGTTAAATCGACATTAAATACAATTGGTTATTGTTTAGTACCATTTATCCTAATTATATTTGTCGCTTATAAAAGGGTTCTGTATTCTCGAAAATATCAGTATATTCCTACTGGAAGCTTATAAATATCAGGAGTCATCATGAATAATAAAATTATTGGTATAGTACTTATCATTGTCGGTGTTGCTTTAGCTATGTGGGGTTATAATATTTATGATTCAGCAGGCTCTCAATTAAGTCGTACCTTAAGTGGTGATACGCCTATTAATGCGTGGCTTGGAATGGTAGGTGGTGTCATTTCTGTTTTGATAGGTATCACAAGGTTAAAATGATTTTATATATTATAATCAATCTTATACAATAAATATAAGTAAGGCTGCCAATGGTTTTGGCATGTGTTAATTACTTAGTTTAAGCAAAGTGATTTTCCACTTTAACGGGTATAATTTAAAGGAGTTATCCATTATGGATGTGAATGAAATAACAACATTATTAGGCTGGTGCACTGTATTAAATATGGGGGTGTTAGCTGTTGCCGCAACGTTTCTGTACTTGTTTAAAGGTCTTGTAATTGATATTCATAGTAAGTTAACCGGTGTCAGTATTACGGAATTACCAACACTGTATTTCTCGTTTATGGCAAACTATAAACTAGGCATACTGCTTTTTAATTTTGTACCTTACATAGCCTTAAAAATCATGGTGTAGTAACAGATTTTGCTCGATAAGAGCAGCTAATAGCTGACACGCTACTACTCTGGTTAGGCTCTGTTTCAAATCTAAGATAATTAAAGCAAAGCCAACTTTTTGACAATTTAATTTACCTACAAGGAAGTATACGTTGTGAAATATTTAATTTTTGTCGCCGCTTTTATATTATCGGGCTGCAACGCTACACCAAACCCAAACCCAAACAGCCAAGCAAAGCCTACTGATATAGTGCAACTGATTGAAAAAACAAAAAGGCGTTATCCAGAGCCGGTTAGGGGCACTTTTCAAATCCCTATCAAGGCGTCAGGTTTTATAAACGGTGTGGTCTATTTAAATTCAGATGTTGACTATCGTGATCCTAAAAACATTACCGTAGTATTATTGCCTTCGACCGTTGAATCATTTGCTAAAGCTTATCATTCACCTGCAGATGCATTTTTTATTGATAAAACCATCCAAGTCACAGGCAAGGTTGTGCGAGTAAGAAAATATCTATATATCAACAATAAACGCACTAGAAAGTATTATTATCAAACTCACATACACGTATCATCGCTAGAGCAAGTTAAATTGTTGAGCAGCGCTAAATTAAGCAAGGTAAAGCCAAGTTAACCTTAAGTTAGGTAGGGCGTAAAATGACCTAGTATCACTAGGTTAGCACCGCAAAAACACCTCTCAATGAACGGCGCTCAATTATTAAGGTATGCTTGGCATGGAAAGCTCGTTAGTATTAGAGACACTATTTATTTTGTAAATCAAATCAAAGCCTGACATGGCGTTATTTTTCGGAAGTTATTTATGAATTTAGACAAATCAACAAAACGTATCGCCAAGCGCGTTAAAAAAGGCTTTCAAGGTTACCCACAAATTTCACTGACGTATTTTGGTGAATCTGCTAATTGTGCCAATGAAGTTGTGGTTGGTTATATTGAAGAAGAAGGCGCAGCAGTGCAAGAACAAACATTTACCAGTAAGAGTGATGCCAGAACAGATGAAACTATTCAAACCACATTGTTGAAGGTTATTGAGCGAGCAGACGCCAAAACCGTGGTAGCAATTGAAGGCGTGACGATACGTAAATAAAATTAACAAATCTACCTATATAATTGTTGATATGGATAGTGAGGTGGTTAAATTTGAGGTTAGCTAGTATAAAGAGTCACTTCTGGTCTTTTGGTCTACTCATTGGGGTGATAGTCGGCATGTTTTTGACTTCCATTATCGTCATATGGGAGTGGATGGAAAACCCTAGTGGCATATTTCATGGTGTCGATGGTACAAACTGGCACTTTATTTATGACACGGCAATAAGCTGGTTTATACCCACTTTTATTTATGTTGCGCTTATTGCCGCACTTGGGCATTTACTTTTGACTACCTTTAAATGGTATCGAAAGAGGTGATAAATAATCAGCAAAATCTAAACAATCAAACATTTTTCTTTATTTTATTTACTTCAGCTTGTTCACATTCCTTTCCTATTGTGTTGATTCTAACTCTTCAATAAAAGTACATTTTGGAGCAAGGTAAACTAGGTACTCACTATCATTCATTGTATAATGTTGCTTTAAGTAAGTGAGCGCTATGCGCTTACTTCAACAGCAGATATGGTGCCTTTGGCATCGAAAGCTAATCAAATAAGAGCTAAATAACGACATGAAACCTTATATTAATACCGCTGAATTAATTGCATCGCTAGAGTCAGAAATAAAATCACTTAGCGATACGATTGCTACATTACAGCTAGAGCCACAAAGCTTCAACGAGCAAGTTATTTTTAAGTATATTGATACCGCGAGCACGGGAAAAACCAAAGATTTTGTTCGTTCGTTAGGGGTTAAGTCAGAGCGAGGCTCATTATTTTCTTCTGGTGATGTCAGTAAACTCATTAAAAGTGGCGCTGACGATATTTCACCAGCATTACTTGAAATAGCCCGTGATGTCGTCCGAATGAAAAAAAACAAACGTTAAAATAAGCACTGTTTAGTCATTTTCACGTAGTCATATCAATGTCACAAAGGTAGGAATTAACGCTTGGTCATTATTACCAAGATTACAATGCCACCGTGTTTAACAATTCAGCTACCGATAGGTTTAACTCAATGAACAAAAAAATCACCTCCTTATTATCAGGTCTGATTTTTGCTGCGTTAAGTGTAAATACCGCACACGCGCAATCAGATAATTTTTCAGCTCAACAATTAACGCAAGTAAGTGAAATAAAGCAGCAAGCCCTTGATAGCGATCTTGCTTGGGATTTAGTTGAATCGTTAACAACCGAAGTTGGCCCAAGAATGCCAGGCACTCCAGGCGATAAAGCCGCGGTCGCTTGGGCAGTAGCAAAATTTAAACACTTGGGTTTTGACAAGGTGTGGACTGAGCCAGCCACTTTCCCCAAATGGATACGCTACTCTGAATCAGCGGCGATTATTAGTCCCGCGCCACAACCTATGCACATTACGGCATTAGGTAATAGCATCAGTACACCAAAAAATGGTATTGAAGCACAAGTGATTGAATTTGATTCGCTAGCTGAGCTAGAAAATGCTCCTAACAATGCTGCACAAGGTAAAATCGTCTTTATTAACTATAAAATGGACCGTCATCGCGATGGTAATGGTTATGGCCCAGCAGTTCAGGCGCGTAGAAGTGGCGCTGTTGTTGCTGCACAAAAAGGTGCTGTTGGTTATGTGATGCGTTCCGTGAGTACGGCTTATCATCGTTTTGCTCATACTGGCGGTAGTCATTATAAAGAAGGGGTGACTAAAATTGTTTCGTCAGCTATTTCCAATGCGGATGCTGATCAGTTACATCGCTTAGTGGCGTTAGGAAAACCAGTTACTATCAATATCAATGTCCAAGCCAAATCAATGGGTGAGGGTACTTCTTATAATGTCATTGGTGAAATGACCGGCACAGAATTTCCGGACCAGTATGTACTTATTGGTGGACATTTAGACTCTTGGGATCTAGGGACTGGCGCTTTAGATGATGGCGCAGGTGTGGCTATAACCATGGCCGCAGCTAAAATAGCAACATCAAAAGGTAAACCAAAACGTAGTATCCGTGTGGTATTATTTGCTGCTGAAGAGTTTGGTTTATGGGGTTCAAAAGCTTATGTTAAAGCCAACCAACAAACTATCTCAAACATAGTTGCCGCAGCAGAGTCAGACTTTGGTGCCGATAAAATTTGGGCATTCGACTCCAATGTACACGCGAGTGCTTTACCATTGGTCAGTGAGATTGCGGCAATGATGGCATCTCTAGGTGTCGAGCATTTAGCTAAAAATAACGCGCGTGGCGGTCCAGATTTAATTCCATTTCGTCAGTTTAATATTCCGGCCTTTGGTTTATCCCAAGATGGCACAGACTACTTTGATTACCATCATACTGCTGATGATACCTTAGATAAAATTGACCCGAAAAAATTACGTCAAAACGTAGCTAGCTATGCGGTATTTGCTTATATGGCCGCTAATGCTAAAACACGAATTCTTGGTAAGTAGTTAAGCTTAATCTAAAAGTATGCCACGAAGAGTTCTTATATTATTGAAAAGCACAGGGCAATAGTTC
Organism: Colwellia piezophila ATCC BAA-637; assembly: GCF_000378625.1. GTDB lineage: Bacteria > Pseudomonadota > Gammaproteobacteria > Enterobacterales > Alteromonadaceae > Colwellia > Colwellia piezophila. The sequence continues at coordinate 104,367 of NZ_KB905166.1, forward strand.
TGTGCTTTTTCTCTGACCCTCATTATCTACTCGTTAAAGAAAAGTTCTTTGTTAAGTCCGTAGGTAGCGCAACTATAATCTCTAGTTATGAAAAATAGTGCTTAATAACCTGAAATCTGGATAAGCAGCACTTACTCAATCCCCCCATTCAATTACTTGAGTCATCGTTACTTTGGTTGTTTGGGCATGAAAATATATAGGATTTTATCAACTTGTCGCTGTATTGTAAGTTATTGATTATTAGACGATGACGGCTGGTGTCGTTCATTTGTCGTGGTAAATATCTAGTAAGTTTGTCGCTTACTGTTCCATAATAATTTCGTTGTTTGTAAGGCTCTAGAGGGAATCAATTTGTTTATTTCAACCAATAAACTTAAAACAGTACGTAGAGAAAAGGGCTGGTCGCAAGAAGTATTGGCTAAAGCTTCTGGCTTGTCAGTCAGAACTATTCAACGGATTGAGGCCAATGGTAAAGCGTCGGCTGAATCAACTTTAGCGATCGCGTCTGTTTTTGATTTATCTCCTCAAGCACTGCAAGCAACTTCTGATGAAATAGAAGTTAATTGGACGAGGAAAATGATCATGAAAAATATATTTGCTTTGTTAGTTATATCTGGTGCTATTGCCATGTTAATAATACTGGGGGCAAGTGCAAAATTCTATTTAGATGTAGCTTCTGCTATCTATTTAGTGCTCTTTTTATACGCGGCAACCATTATTACTTTTGGTACCCATGGCATGTTTAAGTCATTAACTGGGCTTAAGTACTTATTTACTGAAGAAATGGTCGGCGGCGCGCAAGCACAATACTTAGCTACCCTGTATGCTAGTCAGGTTAAATTTTTGTATGGCGGAGCTTTAATCGCTTTAATGATAGGTACAATTGCAATTCTTGGTAACATTGATACTTATGATAACGTTACCTATCAAACCGCTTTTGCAGTTAATTTAGTGGTGTTATTTTACGCGGCAGTATTAAGTGAAGGTGTCTTTAGGCCATTAAGTATTAAATTAGCCACTTGCGATATGAAAGAATAAACCTATACCCAAGCAACCTCAAGATGCTTGGGTCTAAGTAGGCGAGGGTAACTCAGTCAATCAGCTTGCTCTCGTCAACACTAGCCAGCTTTAATCAATAAATGGCAGAACTTGTCAACCTAGTGCGGCTCTGCTTTGTTTTATCTGTTATTCTATATTGTTGTTAATAACTATTATCTTTTAATCCATTGCTTAGGTCTTTCTATATATATGAATCGAACACTTCTGCCGACACTTGTCGGGGTTTTCACCAGTTTATTTGCCATTTGGGCGTTACATACTTTTTTAATCGTTGACGATTGTTTAGATAATGGTGGCTCATTTGACTACGCTAGTGCTAAGTGCTTACTTGAAAGCGGTCAAGTATATGATTCAAACCTCGCCACAATAGCAGTTGTACTTTATTTTGTTGTTGGCTTTGTTGTTTCATTTATCGTTTCAAACTTGATAAGAAAAGTTTTTAAAATAAAAGCTAAGTCATAGTCATAGTCAAAGGCAACATGACATATTTCAGGGCTTTAATGTTTACTTAATAGAAATTCATTTTAATCAATCAACAGACATAAATTATTACAATTTCAGTACTATATTTTATTACTGTTTACCTATCAAATAGAGTCCCTAACGTAAGGTTTTGAGCACAGCTCAAACGCTATAATAATTAAAGGACTCAGTAAATGTCAAAAGTCACATTAACGGCCATAGTACCACTACTTTTATTGGCCTTTATTTCACTACCCAACTACGCTAAGTCGGTGACAAATAACGAATATCAAGCCGTTGTTGATACCGCCTATAATTACTTTAATGCCGCGGCTAATGGCGACCAGCAGCTATTAGCTAAAGCATTTGACTTGGAATTTGGTCATGTAAAAATGATTACAACGAACAAAGACACTGGCGAAGAAAGTATTAGAACCCTTACGTTACAAGAGTTTGCGGGGTTCTTTAAAAAAGCCACAGAAGACACCTGGCATGGCAATATTCTATCAGTAGATATAGTCGATGATAAAATGGCTATGGTAAAGTTAGATTTTAAAACCTCTAAATCACATTACATTGACTATTTGGTTATGTATAAGCGTGATAATAACTGGCGTATTATCAACAAAACCTTTGTTGCTAAATAAAGTCGCTAAGTAAAAGCGTATTTTCATAATCTTATATCTTAGGAGATTAAATGTTCCCTATTGAGGTTTTCCTGACTTATACACTGGCATGTTTACTTTTAGTGATATCACCAGGGCCCGATAATATACTGGCGATAGGAAGAGGGCTTAGCCAGGGGAAGTTAGCGGCTTGCATCTCTGGAAGTGCATCTGGGGTGGGAATTTTATTTCACGTATTGACCGCAACTTTTGGACTAACCGTGTTAATTCAAACCTCAGCAATGGCTTTTATGGTGGTTAAACTAATAGGCGCCGCTTACCTCATTTGGTTAGGCATGAAAGTGCTCAGGTCACGTAGTTTAATAAATCTAACTCCAACCAGTAAACAGCCGCTCAAAACAATCTTCTGCACCGGTTTTTTATCCGCGGCGTTAAACCCTAAGCCAGGTATGTTTGTGCTGGCTTTTATTCCTCAGTTTGTTAATCCAGAATTAGGCTCGGTATCCACACAAATGATTGCTTATGGGTTTTGGTTTGCCCTGTTAACAGGTATAGGTTTTTCTTTAATGGGCATTTTTTCATCTAAACTTACCGCTTACTTACAAAATAAACCTAAAGTCATCAATGGTTTAAATCTTGGTGCGGGTTTAACCTTTATAACCTCGGGTTTAGCGGTTGCAGCATTAAAGCAGCGTTAGTAAGTTTACAAAATAAAATATGGCTAAAGTTACCTTACAGGGACATATTATCGTCTCAGATTCGGAGCCAACTAGGGTGAAAAAGGCACTCAGCACTCATCTATACCCAAGCTACTTTAAGATGCTCGTTTCAGGACAGCAGAGCAATTCATAATCAAAGCGCGTATTTTATTAATGGCTAATCCCTTAATTACCTACGCAAAGATGAACATAATTTTCTCAAACGTCCCCGAAGGGCGGGTTTAGAAACGTTATAGCTATCGTTATTGATTTCGACAAGGTCGCTGCATGGATGCAGCTTATTAGAGAATGCAGGAGCATATTCTCCTGAATAACCATTCTCTTCAATCAATGTCTTGCCTACAGACGTTTCTAATTCCAGCTGAATCCTGCATATTGAGGTCACTATAGGTATTAATAGCCCTAAAGCTAGCCTGTGAGTACTCCGCAGTTCCTTTGATTACCAAAGCAGACAATTTTTACAAAATATAATGAATAGATCTCGGGTCTATTAAACTAGAGCCAATTATTTTTAGGAATTTATTTTGTTACGCAGTTTTGTCATTCAAGCCTTTATTTTTTTAATTGCCTTTCAACTCATCTCTTTTTTACGTGAAACGAGCATGTTATCAACGGATACGCCGTTGGCAGAAATTGCTAAAGTTAATCAAGGCGTTGATTTAAATAACGTGCCTACCTTAATGGGCGAGACAGTCTCGTTAAATGCACAAGGTAAAACGACGATTTTGTATTTCTTCGCACCATGGTGTCAGGTTTGTCATGCGAGCATAGCTAACTTACAAGCCTTGTATCAAAAAAATGAACAGCTTGAGGTTATCGCCATTGCGATGGACTATACCAGTAACAACGAAGTCACGGCTTTTACCCGTCAACACCAATTAACTTTTCCCATTGCCTTAGGAAATGAAGCAATAAAACAATTTTTTGAAATCAGTGGTTATCCCAGTTATTACGTTTTAAATGAAGAAAATGTGATTATTGGTAAATCTATGGGATATTCTTCAGAGCTAGGGCTTTATTTACGCTCATTATAATAATCTTTTAGCGCATCTATATAGTGATCTGCCAGTTGTTTGTGTACACTGTATTACTCAATTATTCATTGGTGTTATGCCAAGTATATAAGTCAAACAAGCTAAGAAATAATTATTATGCAAATTACTGACAATTTTGACAGCGGTAACATCCGCGTTATCGATGCATCTGATGCAAGCAATATTCAATTAGAAATCAAAAAAGACAACCAGTCTGATTTTTACCAATGGTTTCACTTTAAATTGCAAACCGACTTAAGCGCTAATGGCGATCGTATAGAGCACGTTATGCATTTAAACAATGCTGGTAAATCTGCTTATACCGAAGGCTGGGAAGATTACCAAGCGGTTGCTTCTTATGATCGTGAACATTGGTTCCGCGTACCAACGCAATATGATGGTGAAAAGCTTACTATTACTTTAACGCCTGAATATGACTCCGTATATTTCGCTTATTTTGCGCCATATAGTTATGAACGTCATCAAGACTTAATCCATAACGCGCAAATGCACCTTGATTGTCAGTTACAAGTATTAGGTCAAACCGTTGATGGTCGTGACATGACGTTACTAAAAATCGGTGAAGAAGGTGAGGGCAAACGTAATATTTGGATCACTGCTCGTCAACACCCAGGCGAAACCATGGCTGAATGGTTTGTCGAAGGCATGTTAGACCGTTTACTTGATGAAGATGACGGCGTTGCCCGTGCTTTATTAAACAAAGCGGTGTTCTATATTGTGCCTAATATGAATCCAGATGGCAGTGCCCGTGGTAATTTACGTACCAATGCTGTTGGCGCCAACCTTAACCGTGAATGGTTAGAGCCAACGATGGAACGTAGCCCAGAAGTTTTCCTTGTGCGTGAAAAAATGCTGGAAGTCGGTGTTGATATGTTCCTAGACGTGCATGGCGACGAAGCCTTACCAGTAAACTTTGTCGCTGGCTGTGAAGGTGTTGTTAATTACGATGCCCGCCATAAAGCACTTGAAGATAAATTTAAAGCATTCATGGTAGCTCTCACGCCAGAGTTTCAAGATGAGCGCGGTTATGATAAAGATGAACCAGGTAAAGCATTGCCAACGGTAGGCACTAACTGGGTTGGTAATCAATTTAAGTGTTTAGCTTATACCATTGAAATGCCATTTAAAGATAATGATCTGTTACCTGATTACAGCGTAGGTTGGTCGGATGAACGCAGTAGTTTGTTAGGTCGCGATTTCTTAACAGGCGTGTACCACATGGTAGACGACTTACGTTAGTCATAAACATTTATCTTATTGCTGTATAGCCCAATTAATGCGTTTAATGTACTCATTGACATGCGTCAACTCCGTGCATTTCCTGTTAATTGAACTTTACAGCTTTAAGCTAAACGCTATTTAAAATGTTTACTATAAAAACAATAACGATAACAAAAATAAAAACAGTAGGAGTTAACTGTGCAAGAACTTGTCAATAGTATCAATGCCATCATTTGGAGCCCCGCGCTTATATACTTGTGCTTAGGTACCGGTTTATTTTTCTCAATAATCACCCGCTTTGTCCAAGTACGTCAATTTAAAGAAATGATTCGTTTGTTGCTTTCGGGTAAAAGCTCAGAGAAGGGCATTTCATCCTTTCAAGCACTAGCCGTGTCTTTATCGGGTCGTGTTGGTACCGGTAATATTGCTGGTGTTGCCGCTGCCATTGGTTTTGGTGGTCCCGGTGCGGTTTTTTGGATGTGGGTTGTGGCCTTTTTTGGTGCAGCTACCGCTTACATTGAATCAACTAACGCGCAAATTTATAAAGAAGAAGAAGACGGTGTCTACCGTGGTGGTCCAGCGTATTATATTGAAAAAGCCATGGGGCAAAAATGGTATGCGTGGATATTTGCCATTTCAACTATCGTCGCCTGTGGTGTGTTATTACCTGTTGTTCAGTCCAATGGTATTGGTGATGCATTAGTTAATGTCTTTGGCAACGGCGGTACAGTCACTTCATTTATGGGTGAGATAGCCTTAACTAAAGTGTATGCGGCGACCTTTATTGTTTTAATCCTAGGTTTTATTATTTTTGGTGGTGTTAAACGTATCGCCAACTTTACTCAAGTTGTTGTGCCCTTTATGGCGTTAGCATATATCATTATTGCTTGTGTGATTATTGGTATGCACATTGATATTTTACCGAGTGTTTTCATGTCAATAATCACCGATGCCTTCACGCCTATGGCGGGGTTTGGTGCTGCTATTGGTTGGGGCGTTAAACGTGGTGTTTATTCAAATGAAGCTGGTCAAGGTACAGGACCTCATGCTGCTGCAGCTGCAGAAGTTGAGCATCCAGCACAGCAAGGTTTAGTACAAGCCTTCTCGGTTTATATTGATACCTTATTTGTTTGTACCGCGACCGCTTTGATGATTTTAATTACTCAGTCTTACAATGTTATACCTGAAGGCAGCAGTACTTTTATCGTGCAACACCTCGCGGCCGATGTAGTAATTAGCGGCCCGGCATTCACTCAAATTGCTGTTGATAGCGTGTTAACCGGTTTCGGTAAACCTTTTATCGCCATAGCGTTATTTTTCTTTGCTTTTACTACCATACTGGCTTATTACTTTATTGCCGAAAACAATGTTTCGTACATCAACAGAACCATTAAAATCCCAGCATTAAGATTTGTGTTAAAGGTCATTCTTATGTCAGCGGTATTCTATGGCACAGTCGCACAACCAAGTGCTGCTTGGGGCATGGGTGATATTGGTGTTGGTTTGATGGCATGGCTTAATATCATTGGTATTCTTATTATCTTCTTTATGGCAAAACCTGCGATAAAAGCACTGAAAGATTATGAAGAACAACAAAAAGCCGGTGTGACCAAGTTTACTTTTGACCCTAAAAAATTAGGCATTACTAATGCTGATTTCTGGGAAGAACGCTTTGCTAAAGAGAATCCGCAAGTGAGTAAAGCGGTTAACGAAGATGCTACTACCGACAACAACGGAACTAACAAAGATACTACCGGTTAAATCATAGTGTTAATGTAAGTCGTTTGTCTAAAACGTCATACTAAAAAGCCGCTCATTTTATTGAGCGGCTTTTTTATGTTTATTGAATGATGACGTTGGTATTCGCATTCAATACTGTCAGCTTAAGGTTGTTCGGTTTAACTGAGCCGGGCCGATGACTTTAGGCAATTAGATTTTTATGAATAACGTAGGGGTAACTTTTAATTAACCTCAACTCTGGATAATGAATGTTAATTTTATTAAGTACTTATTTATTATCAATCACATAGCATAAACACCTTTGCTATAAGTTTATTTATTCGTCTCAATATTGATAGTTTTGGTGAAAACAAGGCGGTATTACGTACCAATAACTGGTTATTGGTAGGAATACCAACGCTGATATCGCCTAAAATAGCTTTTTGAGTAACTTTGCTTATCCAGAGTTGAGGTTAATTAGTAATCTTGCCCGAGTTGAGAGCGATATTCGACTGGAGAAACGCCGGTGTGTTTTTTAAAGGCACGGGCAAAAGTGCTTGGTGAACTGTAACCCAATTGGTAGGTGATTTCGGTAATTGAAGTGGTTTTTATCGCCAGTTTTTGTTTTGCTAACATTAGGCGTACTGAGGTAAGCAGCGTTAAGAATGATTGCTTCTCAACACTCAACTTGCGCTGTAAGGTGCGTTTACTCATGTGAAGCTTAAAAGCTAAAGTTTCTTCGGTTGGGCAACCTAAAGGCAGTAGTTCATTAATTATTTTGATGACTTGTGCGCTAGTGCCACCGTTTTCCAATGAGGCTAGATGCTTGTTAATAACCATTTCATTCATTTCAACCAATTCAGCATCGTGCGTAGGCAGCGTCTCGATTAGCAGTTCCTTAGAGAAGGAAATACCATTAACTGCTTGGCTGCCAAAAACGGGGCATTGAAAATACTCTTCATAGGCTTGGTTATGGTCATCAATAGCAAAAGTAAAATAAACGCCCGTAGCAGGAATGTTTTTCCCCGCCGCCAAACGAAACATTTTTAGGAAAAAACCAATGCCTAGTTCAATAGCACAATGATGGGTTTTTATTTTATCATCAGCTGACAGACGTTTTTGGTATTGTATTAACAATTCCTTGCCGTTTTCACCATCACGTTCAATTAACTCAATTTGCATGGCGGTACTGATTAGTTGACTGCTGGCAATAAAGCGTCTTAAACCCTGTTCTAAATTTGCACTGGCAAGCCAAGCCAACCCTATACTTTTTAAATAGGCTGGCTGAAATAGGGATGCAGCCACCAAACCCAATTCATTATTCTTTGTCTCTTCTACCGCCAATTTCCATAAAACGGCCATTTTCTCCATAGCAACACGGTTTTGACCATCAAGAGTGATATCAATGTCTGCTTTGCTAAAAACAGCTTCGGCATTTACATCATAAATAGCCAGTACTTGGCCGATTAGTCGAGGAATAGTGGCAAGGGTTGTTTGACTCATAAATTCTCTATGCGGTACTCAGTATTGATTTGATGGTTGGCGTTTGTTGCTTATTTTTTATCGTATTTTCTTTATTCACAGGCTATATGACTAGAATGTCCTATTTGGCACAGTAATTGGCACAATATGTATAGCTAGAGTCGCTGAATTCTATCATTATAGTGCCGCAAATAATTCATTTATCTAGGTTAGTTATGTTATTTAAAGTATACAAAAATATTCCCGCGTTTATGAGCGCTTTAGTGGCGACTTTATTGCTAAGTGGTTGTATGAATATTACCGATCAACAACAGTCTGGTTTTTTAAAAAACTATGAAGATTTTGAAGATGTTTACGATCCAGACTACACCAAGGTATATCGTAGTGAAAATTTCACTATCGACATGTTGGCAGATATGGAGAGAATTAACCTAGTCCCTTTTGAAATGTGGGTAACTCCAGGACCTGAAGCCAATTTTACCCCTGAAGATTTAGCCGAACTTTCTCAGTACTTTCATCAACAAATGAGCGATAGGTTAATTGCCAACAACTACAAAATAGTCAAGCTCATTGGCCCGCGCACTATCACCATTCAAGGTGCCTTTTCTGGCGTTAAATTTGATGACCCTGAATTAATGCCACTAGATTTTATTCCATTTCGTTTGGTCATTAACGCAGGTAACTTTGCCTATTTACAAATAACCGATAAAAGTGATGTTACCACTAAGGTTTCCGTTGAAATCGAATTTTTAAAAGGTATACGTCGAGAAAGAATTCTTGCCGCAATCAGTACCAAGTATGTTGATACAACCATTGCTAATTCAGGTGCAGATAACATGAAAGTCGTTAAAGAGCTATTGGATATGTGGGCAGAAAAATTTGTTGACCGTTTAGTAGAGATACGCGCCGATAAATATGAAAAAAATTAAAACCACTAAAGCTTCATGTTAATTCATTTTCAAAAAGTCAGTATCAGTTCACTTACTTAAAAAATATAAGCCCATAGGCCAAGGAAGTATGCGATATGAAAACCTCCCCCTCAACTCGCTTGATGTTTTGCAGTGTCATCATTGTGTTAGTTAACCTGTCTGCGTGTCAGCAAGAGCAAGTGATTGTCGATGAAGAACCCTTATTACGCCCCGTTCGCACCACCATAATAACTTCAGCGAATGTTGCCCGTTCATTGGAATTCCCTGCGGTTGTTGATGTCGTGAGTAAAGCCGACTTATCCTTTAAATTATCTGGGGAGTTAGCTAAATTTTATGTAAAGCAAGGTGATAAAGTATCAAAAGGCGATGTCTTAGTGAAACTTGATGATACCGACCTAAAACTGAGTTTAATTACCACGCAAGCTAATTTTGACAAAGCTGAAGCAGACTTTAACAGAGCAAAGAAATTAATTAAAACTAAGTTTATTTCTCAGTCCGAATTTGATCAGCTAAAAGCTAATGCCTCTGCCACTAGTGCGCAATTACAAACGGCTAAAAACAATCTGGCATATACCGAAATTAAGGCTTCATTTAATGGCATGATCGCTAAAGTCTACAAAGATCTTTATCAAGAAATTACTGCGAAAGAGCCAATCCTTCGCTTGCATGATCTTAGTAAAGTGGTACTTAAAGTAAATATTCCTGAAAGTATCATGATGCATTTAAGAAAAGATGCTGTATTAGGTAAAGTGACTGCAACGTTTAGTGCTTTACAAGGTTATGAATTTCCACTTGAATTTTCGGAAGTTTCCACCATTGCTGATGAATATACCAAAACCTATGAAGTGCTTTTCACCATGCCAGCACCGAAAGAATTTGTCATTTTGCCCGGCATGACTGCCAAGGTAAAAGCGGACATAAAAATCAATTCCCCCGTTGAACCTGATAAAGCCGTTGATTTTTACTTGCCAAGCAATACCGTATTAAGTGATAGAAATAATCATTATGTCTTTACTATTATTGCCGTTAAACCCGGTGTAGGTAAAGTGCAAAAGAAAACCATCATTATCGGAGATTTTACCCATAAAGGTATCGAAGTTTATAGTGGCTTAAAAAAGGGCGATGTCTTAGTTAACGCAGGCATGAGTAAGATAACTGACGGCATGTTAGTTAAATACTAAGGTAGCTTTTAAGGATTTTAAAATGAATATCACTCGATTAGCGATTACCAATAACCGCACAACCTTCATGCTACTGTTAGTTATTATGTTTTTTGGCGTGAATGCTTATAAAAGCATGCCAAAAGATTACGATCCTGGTTTTATCATTCGTACCGCACAAGTTATTACCCAGTTTCCCGGTGCTAGCCCTGAGCGTATAGAGTTATTAATTACCGACAAATTAGAACGTGTCATTCAAGAAATACCTGAATTAGACTACGTTAAAAGCGAATCGCGCACCGGTATTTCCATCATTAGTGTCATGATCAAAGAAAGTTATCGTGATTTACGCCCGATTTGGGACAATTTGCGCCGTAAAATTAATGCCGCGCAAAGTGAACTGCCCCCAGAAAGTTTTCCTTCTATTGTTAATGATGAATTCGGTGATGTTTATGGTATCGTGATCGGCCTGACGGCTGAAGGCTATAGCTACCGCGAGATGAAAGAAATCGCTGATCAAGCTAAAGATGCCATGCTAAGGCTGTCAGAATCGGCGAAAGTTGATGTATTTGGTGAGCAGCAAGAACATGTTTTTCTTGAGTACGATAACGCCCACCTTGCACATTTAGGTATTTCACCCAGTCAATTAAGTGAACAATTATCGAACCGAAATATTGTAATTTCGGGTGGTAGTATCATCTTAGCGGATCAAACAATATCGTTAGAGCCCAGTGGTAACTTTGAAAATATCGAAGAAATTAAAAGAGCGATTATTCAGATCCCTGGTAGCGAACGGTTATTATATTTAAGCGATTTGGTCACCGTTAAGCGCAGTTATGTTGACCCGATGAAAAGTAAAGTCAGTCTTTCTGGCCATGAAGGCTTATCGCTAGCCATTGCTATGCGCCAAGGTGGTAACAACATCTTACTTGGCCAGCAAGTGAATGAACTTATCGCTACTCTTAATAAAACCTATCCTATCGACGTTAATTTTGAGGCGGTGTCTTTTTTACCTATTGATGTAGAAAAGAAAGTCGATGATTTCTCTAATAACTTAATCCAAGCAGTCATTATCGTAACGTTAGTGATGTTATTTAGCTTAGGATTTAGAACGGGGTTAATCGTTGCCGTGTTAATACCAGTCAGTATGGTCTTTGGCATTTTAATCATGTCATTCTTTAACATAGGTATTGATCAAATATCATTAGCCGCATTGATCATTGCCTTAGGTATGCTGGTAGATAACGGTATCGTTATGTCTGAAAGCATTATGGTGTCGATGGAAAAAGGCAAAAAGGCCATTGATGCTGCGGTTGTTTCGGCCAATGAATTGAAAGTCCCTTTATTGACATCTTCTTTAACCACCGCGGCTGCTTTCTTACCGATATTTTTGGCGGAGTCTGCGACCGGTGAGTACACTGCATCACTCTTTAAAGTGGTCAGCATTACCTTAATGTGCTCGTGGGTTTTATCCATGACCTTAATACCTATGCTGTGTGTTCAATTTATGAAGGTGAAAAAGACCACCAACCTGTTTGATAGTGCTTTTTTTGTTGGCTATCGCGCTATTTTACATAACTTACTACGTTTTCGTTGGTTAACCTTATTAGTGACCTTAGGCCTTTTCATTACGGCTGTATGGGGATTGTCATTTATTCCTAAGTTATTTTTCCCACCCTCAGACCGTGCTTTTTTCAAAATGGAACTGGAGATGCCTATTGGTACTTCTTTGCTCGCGACAGAGCGGGTAACTAAGCAGGTCGAAGGATTTATTCGTGATGAGCTGCAAATTAACCAAGATAAAGACACCGGGGTAACTAACTGGGTTACTTATATTGGTAATGGCGGGCCAAGATTCTTACTAACCCATAACCCTAAACCGACTAGCAGTAATTATGCCTTGATGGTGATTAATTTAACCAGTAATGAACTACTGGATGAAGTCATGGGCAAGCTTGAACGTTATAGTTTTGATAATTTCCCCGATTTATTGGTTAAGCTGCGTAAAATTGAAAATGGCGCACCCATCGAAAACCCAGTGGAAATCAGAATCAACGGCAGTGATTCAGTAGAATTATTCAAGATTGTTGATCAAGTTAAGCAGCGTATGGCCCAAGTGAAAGGTGTAAAATCAATTAGTGATAATTGGGGTATGCCGATTAAAAAGCTGCAAGTTAATATTGACCAAACCCGTGCCCGTCGTGCCGGTGTATCGAGTAAAGATATTGCTATGTCACTACAAACAGGTCTGTCGGGTTTAGAGTTAAGCCAATATAGGGAAGGGGATATTGTTATCCCAATTACTATGCGCTCAAAAGCAGGCGATCGCCAAGATTTGCAGAAATTACAGGCACTGGCAGTATATTCTCAGGCAACAGGGGCATCAGTGCCCCTGACACAAGTTGCCGATATTAACGTGGTATGGCAGTCGGCAAAGATTCTTCGACGTGATCGTTTAAAAACGGTCACTATCGGTGGGCAAATAGATAACAGCATTACCGCTAACCAAGCTTTTACTGAATTACAGCCATGGCTTGAAGCACAGCAAAAAAACTGGCCGTTAACGTATAGCTACGAATTTGGTGGTGAATTTGAAACGTCTGGCAAAGCGAATAAGTCAATTGGTGATAAGTTACCCATTGCTGGTTTTATCATTTTGTTATTGCTTATTGCGCAGTTTAACTCAGTTAGAAAAGCTTTTATCATCTTGTTGACCATACCTCTTGGCCTTATCGGTGTTACCAGTGGTTTGTTAGTGGGTCAATCGTTCTTCGGTTTTATGACCTTACTGGGTATTATTTCGCTAGCCGGTATCGTTATTAACAACGCAATTGTCTTGTTAGAGCGCATTCAAATAGAACTTGATGCGACACCCGATGAGCCCGGTCAAGCAATTATACATGCCGCGCAACAAAGGCTAAGACCCATAGTGTTAACGACAACAACCACTATCTTTGGTTTAATTCCGTTATACCTTGGCGGTGGTGCATTCTGGGAGCCAATGGCTATTGCGATTATTGGCGGTTTATTGTTCTCCACCGTGTTTACTTTAGGCTTTATCCCGGTGGTTTATGCAGTATTGTTTTCAATTAAAACGCCGTCAAAGCCGATTCATAGTTAATACCATTCCGCATAAAGAAGTGCCCACTTAGAATGACATGGGCGACATTAGAACAAATAAAATATGTGAAGATATAGTTATTCTACATTAAACAAATTTTGTGAAGTTATCATGGTGTCCATGCATTCCCGAAGGGCGAGTTTTAAAGGCTTACATGCTACATTATTGATTTTGATAAGGGAATAACCATTCTCTGCAATCAATGCCTTGCCTCTAAGCCTTTAAATTCTCGCTAAGTGATCACTTTCTTATACGGATTGGTATAACACTGTTATTTGTGAGTGATTTACTCACACCTAGAGTGCGTTATAAACATACTCTGTGTAGTGAAATCGCAAAATAGGTCAGGTATACTAAGTAGAGTTCTGGTGAATGTCCTCAGCTTATCCTCATAATTGAAGATTCAAGCGGTAGGCATTTCCAGTTATCGTTTTATATCATTGCATGAGTAATTAAATGGCCGTTATTAATTGTCCGGGTTGTTCGAAAAAAATATCTGATAAAGCAAAAACCTGTAATCATTGTAACCTTGATTTATCTGAACTGGACTCTGAGAAGATTGCAGGTATTAACCACGTTAATTTAATTAATAAAACCCAACGTCTAATGAATTACTCTTTTATCGCCATGTTGTTATTTTGTGGCGGTTTTCTCTTTATGTTTTGGGATGATGTTCAGCCAGGCGGTTGGCAGCATACTCTAGCCATGGTCAGCACCTTTATCGGCTTTGTTATGTATATTATCATTCGCGGTATGTTGCTCTTTACCAAGCGCAAAGCTAGCTAGTCTATTACGACAAAACTACTTAATCAATTACTATTAAAACTACTTATATCTCGGAATTCTGATGGATTTACTTAACACCATAGACGCCATGTCAAACGACATGTATCTTCGCCTGAACTGTGCCGCCGAAACAGGCAAGTGGCCTGAAGGTACGGTTGTGGACAAAGCACAACGCGCTACTGCCTTACAATTAAGTATGGCTTATCAAGCAAGGCATTTTGATAATGATCAAATGCTGACCATTGGTGCAGATGGCCATATAGTCGAAAAAAACAAACGCCAACTCAAGGCGGAATTTTCTGGTGCTAAGCCGGAAGACGTAATAAAAAGTTGCACTAAACCGACCCAAGCGGATATCGCATATTTCAGTAACAACGAACTATAAATAAACGTTATTAGTCACGTGTAATACCCCCAATTGAATATAATCAAATTGAAGCCAACGACATTATGATTTTCTCAACCCTATTTAAAAAAAAAGTAAACTGGAAAAATAAAGACGTTACCTTACGCATCACGGCTATTAATACCGAATTATCACCCGATAACACTGAACAACGAGTCATTTTAACGGATATTATCAAAGATGATGTCAGTGATTTAGTCCGTCGTGCAGCCTTAATTAGAGTCGCCTCTTTTGACTGTTATCTAGCAGCCAGTCATGAAAACTCACAAAATAAAGTAAAGCAATTTGCCGCCAAACAAGTCCATGACATACTAGCTACGGATCACAAACTAGTCTTATCGGTTGAACTCAAACAAGGTTTACTTGCTAGAAACGCGCAAAACTCGATATTCGGCACCGCCTTATTAGAAGCTTGGCTAGCACATGAGCAAGACAGCGATATGATGATAGCGCTGTATCAACAAATTAGTGCCCGTAAAACCTCAACGCATTTGTTAGCACATAGTTTTAGCCAAAAGCAGCAGCCTGATTTTCAACGTTACTTACTTGACCAAGTTGTTGATGCCAAAGTTTTAGAAAAGCTGAGCAAAAAAGCGTGTAATGAAAGCATTGCTCAGCACATTCAAGAGAAACTTGTCGCTATGCAAGCAGCGATTGAAAAACCGCAAAAATTAAGCAAACAGCTGCAACTTATTTTAGCGAAATTACAAGCGCTAAAAGACGTTTCAGATTATGGCGACTATAAAAAGCGTAAAGCGATATTGATTCAACAATGGCAATCACTTGAAGCGGAATTCGAGGTGTTTAACGCTGATGAACTAACGGCTTTAAATGATAAGTACCAGAGTATAATGACTCATTTGGACAAGTTATTTATTGCCAAGGCTGAAAACTATCAACAGCAAATAATTGCCGACAAGTTAGCGCATGATAAACAACAAGATAAAAAAGAATTTACCGGGCAATTAAACTTAATCACCCAAGCATTAACAACGGCAGTATTTTCAAGTGATATTGTTGATGAAGCACACTTTAAAGGGCTGTTAGATCAGCTGACCAAAGACATTAACGCGTCAGTATTGAACGCTAATGAGCAACAGGCCTTTATCAACCAAGTTCAGCAATTAGCTCAGCGTCTAACTCAAATCCCAGTGATAGCGGAATCGGTGAGCCAGGCAACGAATTTAATCTCAAAAATTTCACAACTTACCTTGCCTAAATCATTAGTAGAGCTAAATACCCGCCAACAAACCTATAATGATTGGTTAAAAGCATGGCGTGTTATTGAACAAAAAACTTCCGGTATTCTTCCTGAATCAATTGTACAGGCGCAAAAACAAATTGTCAGTACTTGGCAAGTTGGTTTAAAGTCATTACAAAGTCAGCAAAAAGATTTGTTTTTTCAACATAAGAAAAAAATACAAGATATAAAGCGCCTTCTAAACCATGGTAAATACAAAGTTTGTTTTGGTTTATTCAAAGGTGTTAAAGACAGTATTGAGCAGTTATCGCCACATCAACAGCAACAATTGCAGCGAGACTTTGAACAAATTAGCGAAAAAATGATTGAGCTTAGTGACTGGGAACATTATATAGCCACGCCACGTAAACAAAATTTATTAAAAGCCGTGCAAGCGTTGGTCAATACTCCACTTGATAACCCTAATGAGCAAGCGGGAAAAGTTAAAGAGTACCGCAGTACGTGGAACTCTTTAGGTCATGCGGATGAAGATATTGATAAACAGTTAAACGAAGAGTTTAATCAGCTTTGTGAGCAAGCTTTTGCGCCATGTCGTTTATTCTACGCTGAGCAAGATAAAATACGTGAACAACATTTAGCGCAACGCCAACAAATATTGAAAAAAGCAGAACTTCTTGTCGTTGAATTAAGTGAGACACAGGCGAGCCAAACTGTCGATTTTAAGAAAGTAGACGGTAAGTTGAATACCTTACAACAGTTATGGAATAACGCGGGTGATGTTGACCGTAACCAGTATAAAAAATTACAACAGCAATTTAAAGATGCGATATCACCGATAAAATTGGCGATAAGTGACTTTCATGCCGCTAACGCTACAGAGAAAAAAGCACTGATAGTTACAGCGCAAACGCTACTTGTTAGTGAAGATGTGCTTGTTGCCATTGAATCAGCTAAAAAACTACAACAAACGTGGCGTTGTGTTGGCTTTGCTGGCAATCATCAAGAAAGTCAACTGTGGCAACAATTCCGTCAAGTAAACGATGAGTTATTTGCTAAAAGAAAAGCATTAAAATCAGAGCAACAAGCGGCATTATCAAATCAGCAACAGGCCTTCGAACAACAACTGACGGTAATCACTGAATCATTTAGCGTAATAAGTGAGCAAAATGATAACCAAGCACTGCAAGAAATTTTACAACAAGCAGAAGTGTTACATAACGATGTGATTGCCTGTAAACCTGTAATTAGAGCCTTGGTGGTAGGTGTTGAACAAATAATTAAACAAGTTCAGCTGTTAATGCAAAGTAACCTGCAAGTGAAAGAACAACAAGCTTGGTCAAAGTTATTTGTATTAATGTCACGTCAAGCCACTCATAGCCATGATGTTGAAGTCTTAAAAACCTCTGCTGATTTTAGTGACCTAAGCAGTTTTTGGCAAAAGCGTTTCCAAGAGCATGTGAAGTTAACGAAGCAAGCTGAAGAGTCTAGCCGTTTTGATAAGACCTTAGAAATTGAAATAGTGGCCAAAAGTGATTCGCCAGTAGAGTTAGCAGCCCAACGCATGAAGGTTCAAGTACAGTTGATGCAACAACACATGCAATCGGGCAGTGAGATAGATCTCAGTAAGCTATTGGTTGATTGGTTGATGTTAGGGTCGCTGAGCGAAGGTGACTTACCGCTAATTGAACGTTTAAAAGTAATTTATTGTTATTAGTTTTTCTGAATCATCGTAGCAAAATAAGAAATCAGTTTATCTTTAGCGAGTGAAGTAGACTGATTTTTTATTTACAATAAGGTAACAAACTGTCTATCGCTGGCAGTAATTTTTCATATTTTTACGTGTTATTATGCGAACAAGTAATTCGTTAATTTATTTATGGCTAAATACTGCCAATAAATAAGCTGTTTATCATGAGACGTGATTTGAAAAGTAAGAAGGGCTTTACCCTGATAGAGCTTGTTGTTGTTATTGTCATCTTAGGTATACTCGCGGTAACGGCTGCGCCTAAATTTATTGACTTAACTAGCGACGCGAAGGCGGCTACACTCGAAACTATCGGTGGCTCGATGGCAAGTGGCTTACAGCTAATTCATGCTCGCGCGATTATTGAAGATGAACATATTGGCACCGGCGTTATTCAAATAAATGGCGTTGATATTCCGTTATATAATGGCTATCCGGCAGTAGATGGTACGGACAGTTTTCCTGAGACTAATGCCCAACTCAAAGCTTGGTTAGAGTTGGATATCGTTGATCGAAATACCGCTAATGAAAATCGCGATGCGGCGGAATTTTTTTCAGATAAAGCAAGTACGCTAAATCAAATCTATATTTTCTATACCGAAGATTACGACCGAAAAAGCGTCCGTTTGAAATGCTTAGTTCGTTACATAAACCCTGTAACGAAAACTCCTCAAAAACCAACCATCACAGTGCTTACCGCTGTTTGCTAAAACGATGATACGTTAAGCAACAGCCATATCTGCTATTGCGTTAATCATCTATTTTTCATAGATAATACTTACCTTTTACTCACATTATCACTTGCTTCTACTCCTCTTTAATACCGGTAAGAATCACCAGCTAAAATCTATTTAAGTACTTCCTTTCTACGCGGTTAGCGCTTATTCTAAGCAATCATTTATAAAATAATAATATTTTTAGCGATGACATCTAGCCCTATATTAAGTTATTGACCACCTTAGTAAAGTCGGTACTTAACGCTAAAATTTACCCAGGGGAAATAACATGAAAATTATCACGGCATTAGCGTGTAGCTTTTTACTGTCATCATGTGTTTATTATAGCGTACAACGCGATTTTGGTGGTGACCCATCTGCGCCTTGTACTAAGGGCTCATCCAAAGAAAATGCAAAGTGTAAGGCGCAGATAAAGGCGCTCAATAAAGAAATCTACACAGGCTCAATGAATTAGCCCAGTGTTTAACACCACTCATCACTGACACCAATAGATAGGACATTTTATGAAATTTTGTTTTTCAGCGTTACTGGCATGTTTATTAGCACTACCCACTATGGTTAACGCGCAAGGAGATAAATTTAATTATCAACAATTTACCCAAGATTACTTTGCCGCATGGACCAATGTACAAAAACCTAAAGCCACACAGCAAGACTTAGACCATTATCTGTCGTTTTTAACCGATGATATTGGCTACCAACATTTACCTTATGCCAATGATGATAGCCGAACCCCTGATGGCAAGGCAATGATGCGCAAAGGCATGAGTTATTATTTAGGTATTCACACAGAATACCAAGCCAAGTTGATTAATAGCTCTTTTGCTCAAAATGTTATAACCATAGAATTTCACACCCAGGCAAAAGGTATTCACCCTGATAACGGCCAAGAAATTGTTATCGATAACACCGTCTTTGAAGTATTGGAAATAGAAAACGGTAAAATATCAGTCATTCGCCATTACATTAACTAAACCCGCTTTATCGAGAGAGCAACGAAGATGATCAGAGCAGTTCAAACAACGGATGCCGAAGCCATCTGTGCTATTTATAATTATTACATTACTGATACCGTTATTACTTTTGAAGAGGAAGTTTTAACCGTAATCGAGATGCATCAAAGGATCACTAGCGTACTTGATGCTGATTTACCTTGGCTTGTGGTTGAGGATGAAACAGGGCAAGTGGTTGGCTACGCTTATGCCGCTAAATGGCGAGAACGTTTTTCTTATCGATTCTCTGTAGAGGTTACCGCGTATTTATCGCCTGAGCGTGGCGGTAAAGGCCTTGGTACTCAGCTTTATCAACAATTATTCATTATCTTAAAAGCTCAAGGCATGCATAGCGCTATTGGGGGTATTACCTTACCTAATGCTGCCAGTGTTGCCTTGCATGAAAAATTCAATATGGAAAAGGTCGCTCACTTTAAAGACGTTGGTTTGAAGTTTAACCGTTGGTTAGACGTGGGTTACTGGCAAGTTACCCTTTAGTTAACCTCAACTGTGGATAAGCAAAGTTACCCACAAAGCTATTTTAGGCGATATCAGCGTTGGTCTTCCTACCAATAACCCGTTATTGGGTAGGTATTACCGCCTTGTTATCACCACATCTATCGCCAAAGTAAAGAGCGCGAACAAGTTCCCGCCTACTGGCAATAACCGTAGGCGGGATTTTAATCGCGCAAAAACTAAAGTTAACATTCATTCTGCAGAGCTGAGGTTAGTTAATAAAACCTATATAGGAATTTCTTGGCTTTAACCGCAATCAGTTAACAATTTATTTACAGAGGTAACAGGTTAGTAGCCTCACTGTCAGCAAAGCCATACAGTACGGCACTTTTTTGTTGATGTTATGTACCTGCCAATAGCGGGAAATCAACGTAATTCACTTACATTTTTTAGGTGTTTGTGATTTAGTACAGGTAACTATAATAAGTACTTTAAGGCCTTTCTCATCATGTCGAAAACCATGTTATCAAGCAAATTGCTACTTTCAACGGTAGCTCTCAGTGTTTTACTCGCACTGCCAAGTAGCTATAGCCAAGCAGCTGAAGCCAATAGCACAACACTAGAAACCGCCGTCGTAGCGCCAGCCAAATGGTCGGTAAATGCTCCTCAAGGTGAATTCACCACAGCAAAAATAGATGTTCGTTCTGGTACATGGATGAATGTTGATTTAAGCCCTGATGGTAAAACTATCGTCTTTGACTTATTAGGTGATATTTACACTATGCCGGCCTCTGGCGGTGAAGCTAAGGCGTTAATGACTGACATCGCTTGGCAAATGCAACCACGCTTTAGCCCTGATGGTAAATACATTGCCTTTACCTCTGATGAAGACGGTGGCGATAACTTATGGATCATGAAAGCAGACGGCACTGATGCTAAAGCGGTAACCACTGAAACTTTTCGTTTATTAAATAGCCCTGCATGGTCGCCAGATGGTAACTACCTTGTTGGCCGTAAACACTACACTGGTTCTCGTTCTTTAGGCGCGGGAGAAGTATGGATGTATCATAAGTCGGGCGGTAATGGCGTAATGCTAACCAAACGACCTAATGAACAAAAAGATTTAGGCGAGCCCGCATTCTCACATGACGGTAAGTATGTCTATTTCTCACAAGATGCAACGCCAGGCAAAACCTTTCATTATTCAAAAGACTCTGAAAAAGGCATTTATAAAATTAAACGTCTTGAACTTGAAACCGGCGAAATCAAAGTGGTTGTTTCAGGTAAGGGTGGCGCGATCAGACCAACGCTTTCACCTGACGGTAAGTTCTTAGCCTTTATCAGCCGTGATGACTTTCAATCAAATTTATATTTGTACAACCTTAAAAGTGGTGAACAAACCAAAATTTATGATGGTTTAGAGCGCGACATGCAAGAGACTTGGGCGATACATGGCGTATACCCAACAATGGCATGGACACCTGACAGTGACGGTTTAGTTTTCTGGGCCGGGGGTAAAATTAATAAGTTATCGCTAGACTCAAAAAAAACCACCGTCATTGATTTCCATGTAAAAACGGAAAAGAAAATTCAAACTGCGTTGCGCTTCTCACAAGACTTAGATTTAAAGTCGTTTGACACCAAAATGTTACGTGACGTTAAAGTATCACCAAACGGCAAAGTAGCTGTGTTTGAATCAATGGGGCACATCTACCGCAAAAGTTTACCCAATGGTAAACCTAAGCGTATCACCAAACAAAAAAGTCAATTTGAATTAAACCCAAGCTTTTCACGTGACGGTAAAAAAATTGTCTACGTAAGCTGGGATGATAAAAACTTAGGCCAAGTACGTGTTGTCTCTAGTCGAGGTGGTAAAGGTAAAGTTATTACCCGTGAGCCGGGTAAATACGTTGAACCTAGCTTCTCACCTGATGGTAAAACCGTAGTTTTTCGTAAAATCAGTGGTGGTTATATTACCGATCCGATTTGGGGCTTAAACCCAGGCATTTACAAGGTATCAGCAAAAGGTGGTAAGGCTAAACTTGTCACTGAAAGTGGGGTGCAGCCACATTTTGGTGCCCGTAACGATCGTGTTTATGTGACCCGTGACGGTAAAACACCAAACTTATCTCGCATTGATCTTGATGGTCAGCACGATACCAAATTATACCAAGGTAAATTCGCTTCAGAATACCGCGTCTCACCTGATGGTAAATCACTCGCCTTTGCCGAACGTTTTAAAGTTTTCGTTACGCCCTTTGTAGAACGAGGTGAGGTCATTGATATTGGCCCTAAATCGAAAAACTTACCGGTAGAGCAATTATCAGTACGTGCCGGTGAAGGTATAAACTGGAATGGTAAATCAAACGAGATCTACTGGAGCCTTGGTCCAAACTTATACCAAGCATCTGTAAAAGGACTGTTTGAAATTACAGGTAAAGCAGCAGAAAAGTCAGATGACAATGCCGTAATTGAAGAAGAAGGAAAAGCCGAAGTAAAATCTAAAGCAAAAGTTACAAATTTAAGTTACCAGCAAAAAGTTGACATCCCATCAGGTCGTGTTGCCTTTGTTGGTGGTACAGTTATCACCATGGAAGGCGAGCTAGTCATTGAAAATGGTGTGGTGTTAGTAGAAGGCAATAAAATCAAGGCAGTTGGCGTTAATGGACAAGTAAAAATTCCAAGTGATACTTTCATTATTGATATTACCGGGAAAACAGTTATGCCAGGTTTAATCGATGCCCATGCTCATGGCTCACAAGGCACTAGTGAAATAATTCCACAGCAAAACTGGAAAAACTACGCGGGATTATCATTAGGTGTTACCACCATTCATGATCCATCTAACGATACCACTGAATTTTTTGCCGCTAGCGAAATGCAAAAAGCCGGTAAAATAGTCGCGGCACGTTTATTCTCCACCGGTGCTATTTTATATGGCGCCACTATCCCAGGTTATACCTCACACGTTGATAGCCTTGACGATGCTAAGTTCCACGTTGAACGTTTAAAAGCAGCAGGGGCTTTTAGTGTTAAAAGTTACAACCAACCACGTCGTAATCAACGCCAACAGTTTATTCAAGCCGCACGTGAATTAGAAATGATGGTTGTGCCTGAAGGTGGCTCGTTACTGCAACATAACCTAACTATGGTAGTTGATGGTCATACAACGTTAGAGCATTCAATCGCAACTGCTAAAATTTATGATGATATCAAACAATTATGGTCACAATCTGATATGGCCTACACACCAACGATGGGCGTTTCGTATGGCGGTATCTCCGGTGAACACTATTGGTACGATACCACTAATGTTTGGGAACACCCGCGTTTAAGTAAATATGTACCAAGTGAGTTTTTAGACCCGCGCTCAATGCGCCGTACAAAAGCGCCATTACATCATTACAACCATTTTAATGTCGCGAAAGTAGCCAAGGAAATGCAAGACTTAGGTGTTGAAGTTAACGCCGGTGGTCATGGTCAACGTGAGGGTTTAGCAATGCACTGGGAAATGTGGATGATGGCGCAAGGCGGTATGACACCGCTACAAGCTATTCGTACCGCCACTATTTCACCAGCACGTACTTTAGGTTTAGACAAAGATATTGGCTCATTAACCGTTGGTAAGTTAGCGGATATCATCGTTGTTGATGGTGACGTTACTAAAGATATTCGTTTAAGTGATAAAGTAACTCATACCATGATAAATGGCCGTTTATACAACGCTGAAACCATGAATGAGATTGGTAACTACGATAACAAACGTGAAAAATTCTACTTTGAAGAGAAGTAGTTTAATTAGGTTTAGTTTAGTTATGTAGAGAGTACCGTTAATACTTCCACCTAACCGATAGAGTAAAACCAAAGCCAGTAAGTAAACCTTACTGGCTTTTTATCTTTAGTAGATACCGTTTTTTGTCTAGTTATGGCAAGATCACACACTAACAAAGAGCAAACATCAAGTAAGAAAACTTTAAAAGGAAATTAACGAATGCGAAAGAGCTTACAAGCAAAGATAATTGCCGTGTGTGATAAAAAGATTGCCCAGAAGGGCACTACTGTCGGTTTATCATTTTATGCCTTTTTTGCCAACAAAAATGATGATCCGGAGTTATTAATGGAAGCGGCAACGTGGTGGATCATGACCCATAAACTAGATCACTTTGAAAAAGCAGTTAAAATTAAAACCATGGTAATGGCTGAGTAGTAAAATTATCTACCTTAACAATTTAAAAAGATGGGGCATCTAAATGCTCATAGGATTACCGTGCAGACACTTTCTCAAATCATAAATTCCGTTGACTTTGATGGCACTATCGAAATGTCGTATTCGCTGTATCAAAGCAGCCGTAAGCGGCATTACCCGCTTATATCTGATATAAAACTTGTTGGCGATGGGCATGAAGTACGTCGTATGACCGCATGGATAAGTCAACACTTTCCAGTTATACGGCTAACCCAGGAGGTTTTCTATGATAACGCGGAAGACTATAACAGAGCGGCAATAGAAGAAAGGGGCGAAGCTGCATTATCTGCTTATGGTAAATTTCGTTACGATGAGTTTTGGCGAATTTCCAGTGCACTTTCTACAGCGGTAGGTTTTAGTAACTTGTTTGATGTTGATCATGCAAAAAGCATCAAAGAAAATGGCATTGCCGCAATTGAACCAGATAACCTGAACCTCATGCTGTTTAGAGCGAATAAGAAAAAAAGTGCTAAGTCACATCCTCGTTATTCTTGGGCACGGCAAGAAGAAGTTATTTGGTCATCAATCAAAGCGGTCACTGAACTAACCAGTGATGATGAACGTGTGGTAGAACTTTTAGTACAGCAATTAAAAAGTTTGTATTAACACTTCAACTAACCCGATATTATGCTTTATGGTGCATACCGTGACACAGGAAAAAACATGAAGATGGCAGAGAAGCTGAAATTGGTTTATCAACCAGTGAGTGTTGGTTGCTAATATAAGCTTTTCACTTTAGCTTTAACTATAGCTTTAATAGAAAGTGGTATTGTATGAGTTCTCAGCAAAATCAGTTAAATCAGCGAAGGCAGTTAAGACCATTGACGAACGAAAATACTGGTCTGATTGTCGTTGATGTGCAAGGAAATCTTGCCCATAGGGTACATGACAGTGCCAGTTTGATTGCCAATTGCGCAACGTTAATTAAAGGCGCGCAAGCACTGGGCTTACCTATTATTTGGTTAGAACAGAACCCCGAGAAACTTGGGGCAACGGTGAGTGAATTATCGACCTTGCTCAGTGCACAATCGCCAATCATAAAATTTAGCTTTAACGCTGGCGCAGAGCCGAAATTCATCTCCGCAATTAATCAGGCAGTTACTCATGCTAACACTAATGAAAATAGTGTTGCTGCTAAAGGAACGGCAAACATCGATTCCAAGATAGATAACTGGCTTATGTGTGATATCGAAGCGCATATTTGTGTCTATCAAACAGCACAGCATTTACAACAATCTGGCTTTAATGTTCAGTTAGTACAAGATTGTATTTCCTCGCGCACCCTTGCCAACAAAACCCTAGCAATAAACAAACTCTCTCAAAGTGGCGCTGAACTTACCGGTTTAGAAATGTGTTTGTACGAGCTAGTAAAAGATTGTCGAGAGCCAGCGTTTAAAGATATTTTAGCGCTCATCAGGTAGTCATTAGGCAATATGAGCAGAAGTAATGCGCAGAGAGTAAACACATAACACCATGATTAATACTTTCATCACAAGCTTATGAAGGCGTTCATCCATAATATACCCAAGCTACTTCAAGATACTCGTTTCAGGACGACTGAGCGATTCATAATCAAGGCGGGTATTCTATTAATGGTTATTCC
Organism: Colwellia piezophila ATCC BAA-637; assembly: GCF_000378625.1. GTDB lineage: Bacteria > Pseudomonadota > Gammaproteobacteria > Enterobacterales > Alteromonadaceae > Colwellia > Colwellia piezophila. Next base: position 130,091 of record NZ_KB905166.1, read on the forward strand.
CTTAATTTCATACGCAACGATGAATATGATTTTCTCATCCGTCCCCGTAGGGCTGGTTTAGAAACGTTTTATCCTTCGTGATTGATTTCGACAAGGGAATAACCATTCTCTTCAATCAATGCCTAGCCTAAAGACGTTTTTAATTCCAGCTGAATCCTGCATCTTGAGGTTGTTTGGGTATATAACCCCGTAACCTTGTGGTCCGCGACTAAAAGTTTATTTTTTAACTACAACAGGCCGGGCGACTATCTTGCATTAGGATATCTAGTTTTACCTGCGCTTGTTTTTGGTGTTCAATATCAATTACTTCAATCATTTCACACTCATCTCTAATCATTTCAGCAATGAGACTCGGATAATGACGGCAATCTTCCGGTCTGTCTTGATAAATGCTACAGGTATATAGGTTAGGCGCGAGTGGGGTCTTCTTGGGCGCGATTTCAAGAAACGGACAACGTTCAAGGGGTAAACCTGACTTAGGGTCGAACCATATCTGGTTATTTTTCACATAGTCGAAGATCTCCGGATTAAATATCTCCCAAAGGTCTATTTCATCTTGTGTTGCTGCAAGATCGCCACCGCCGTATTTAATACAACATTTCCCACATTGATTACAGTCTTTCATAGTATTGGCATAGCTCGCTAATTATTAAGGTCTAAGCAAACCTATTGTATCACTGATGAGAGTGAGACTGGTGAATGGGACTTATTTTGCAATAAAGTGACTTTTTATTGAGTATTTATAAAATATCTCACAGACAGCCCATTCAACAGTCGACTATTTATCACGTTACGTTATACTGCCGCGCTTAAACCAAGTATTTCATTTTAGCGGAGAACATTATGCACGATCTTTATTACAAAGGACGTATCCACACCAGACATAACCATGTAACCACAGGTTATAATAATAAGCGTGCCGTTAAGCTTGGTAGTGAAAAACATCCATTAACGTTAGTTGTTAATAGTGAAGAAAGAAAAGTAGCTGTCGCTTTGATAGTAAGCGAAAATGATTTATTTGCTGAAATCACCGTTGATAGTGCAGTTGAAGAAAATATTCTTGAACTTGATGGTTTTTTAAACAAGCCAACCACCACTCGTTTTGATAAAACGCCAAACCGTAATGATCCTTGTTCATGTGGTAGTGGTAAAAAATATAAAAAGTGTTGTGGATAGCAACGTTTTATCCGCGCTATCTAAACGAATACTGCTCACGATTTGTCAGCAGTATTCGTTAATTTTTAAAGTAATGAGAAGTAAACTTCGCATTAACTAAAAGCTTTAATCTAACTGTTTGCCATATACAGCGGGTCGGTCGACAAACCCATAAAAAAGTATCGGTGCCAAAGGAACTGCCTGATAATGGATTATTGCCCACATAGGTTAATACTTCTGCATTGGTGATGTTTTTACCAAACAGCGTAATATTCCAATTTTCACCCTCAAGTGCAATACGCATATCGACCTTGTTATAAGCGTCAATTTCATAAAGCGGATTTAAGTTAACATCAACATTTTGTTTTCCGCTGCCCAATAAGTGACGGCAATCTCCATAGTGAATTTCTCATTACCATCAATCAATGGATAGCCGCTAATATGCACAATGAACTCTGTGCTAGAAACTAACCCCAAGAACGTTGCGCAGAAAGCTATCTGAGCAGGGCACAAGTTTTACCAGCATAGTGAAAGAGCTACGTTGTAGCGCCGCTAAAAAATTAATAACCGAAACGCAATTGACAATTGAAGCGCATATTTGCGTATACCTGACGGCACTTAATCTAACAAAACCTGCCTTCGTTTAAGTACGGTTTAGTCAACTTTAGTTGCTCGCTTATTTTTTAGGTGGGCCATGCGGTGCTAAAACAAGCAACAGTGAGTAAAGTCTGTCTACTAATCGACCAATACCATGGGTTTGTTTTTTGGCTGTGAGCAGTGAGGGTCAGTAGTATTGTTATCCCAATGTATCGAAAAGCATCGTTGACACTTTTATTTCTAATTGATTAATTTTTATCATAAAAGCGTGTTTTTTAAACGTTATTGTCAAATCTGCCTTGATGTTTAAATTTGTTACATTAATTAAGTCATTAATCACGCTTAAAGGTAGCATTCTGCCTCACTTTAGATTAAATTTGCTTCCCTAAATTTACTACAGTTAACAAGAGCGCCTTATGTTAGAAAATACTCTCCCTCAACTCGAACAACTGGTTTCAGATATTATTGAAAAAAATAACCAACTTAAAAGCCAAGTAGCCGAACTAGAGCAGCAAAAATCAGTACTTATTGATGAAAATGAAACTTTGCAACTTGAAGCGCTTGACGGTGAAGAAAAACAAAAGCAGACCAACGATGTTTTAACAAACCTTTTAGGTAAGTTACAAAGCGCATAAGAGGTTGATTAATGATTACAGAAGACTCTAAAGGCATCAGCGTGGTAATTATGGGCAGGCAACATCAGTTTACTTGCTCAGCTGAACAGGCAGAGGATTTAAATCAAGCCGCTAGTAACCTCGCGGATATGTGTGAAAAAATTAAACACAGTGCCGGTAACGCTAATAGCGAACGTGCTTTGTTGGTAGCCTCAATTAACTTAAGTTATTCGTTGTTAATGGCGAATAATAAAATTGATCGTTATCACCTAGGGCAAGATGCTTTAATTTCCACATTAAAAAGCGCTTTATAAATACTTCATTATTTCAATATCGTGCTTTTTATAGGCCAACACTTATAGAAAGCGACGATACTAGTGCCTTTATGTTTGGGTACTTTATATAGACCCTATATAGAGTTACTTTAATTGATGGATGGCGCTGACAATTTTAGGGAAACCCTCTTTATGGCTTTTACTAGCATTGAATTTAAAGGGACAAGCTTTACCCTGTCTGTTTTACAGTTAAAATCAGTTAAGTTAGCCGATGTTCGTGCTGATTTAACAAAAAAGATCGCCCAAGCACCTGATTTCTTTCACCTGGTACCACTGGTGGTGAGTATCGAAAAAATTAACGATTCTCTTGATTATCAGGCGGTTAAATTGTTAGTTGAAGAACTCAATTTTACCTTCGTTGGATTTACCGGCACCGTTGATAAAGCACAACGTCAGCTTATTCGTGAGTTAGGCTTTTCATTTATTAATACTGCAAAAGCTTTAACTGGAAAAGCTTTAACTGGAAAAGCTTTAACTTCAAAAGCTAATGTCGCCAAAAATACGGGTGAAAAAAGCATGTTCACTGATAAAGCGACTGTGGCAACACAAACGCCAATAGCAGCGCCAGATAGCGGTGCACAAAAAGTTAGCACGCCGCAAGTCGCTTTATTTACCGACAAAATACACCGAGGTCCTATTCGTTCAGGTCAGCAAGTTTACGCTAAGGGTCAAAATCTAGTGGTTATTGGCTCTGTTTCTGCCGGTGCTGAAGTTATTGCCGATGGTAATATCCATGTATACGGCTCATTACGCGGCCGCGCTATTGCTGGTGCCCAAGGTCATCATCAAGCAAAAATATATTGCCAAAATCTTCAGGCTGAATTGGTCTCAATTAATGGTAACTATTGGCTGAGTGAGTCAATGGAAGAACACTGGGACTCTCCCGCCTATATTAATTTGACAGACAGCGAGTTGACGTCGTCAAAACTTATTTAATTTTTAACTTATTAAGGATATTCGGTCTATGGCACGGATAATAGTTGTAACATCAGGTAAGGGCGGAGTTGGCAAAACGACCTCAAGCGCTGCCATTGGTCTTGGTTTAGCGTTGAAAGGTAATAAAGTTGTGTTAATCGATTTTGATATCGGCTTACGAAACCTTGATTTGATCATGGGTTGTGAACGACGCGTCGTTTATGATTTTGTTAATGTAATTAATGGTGAGGCGACGTTAAATCAGGCATTGATCAAAGATAAACGCGTTAGTAGCTTATCGGTATTACCTGCGTCGCAGACTCGCGACAAAGATGCGCTAACTAAAGAAAATGTCGGTAAAGTGCTAGAAGAGCTTGGTAAAACCTTTGACTTTATTATTTGTGACTCACCTGCAGGTATTGAAGCTGGTGCGATGATGGCATTGTATTATGCTGATGAAGCGATAGTAACCACAAATCCTGAAGTTTCTTCGGTACGTGATTCTGATCGAATTCTAGGCATGTTAGCTAGTCGCTCTCGCAGAGCAGAGCTTGGCTTAGAGCCAATCAAAGAACACTTATTATTAACCCGTTATTCTCCTAAGCGCGTGGCAGATGGTGAAATGCTCAGTGTTGAGGACGTGGAAGATATACTTTCTATACCTCTGTTGGGCGTTATTCCAGAATCACAAGCGGTACTAAAAGCCTCTAATGCCGGTGAGCCGGTAATTTTAGATACCGAAAGCGATGCTGGACAGGCTTACCAAGATGTAATTGACCGTCTATTGGGCGATACTGTTGATTTTAGATTCTTACAAACCGAAAAGAAAAGTATTTTTAGTCGAATATTTGGAGGGTAACATGGCATTACTGGATTATTTTTTACGGAAGAAAGACAAGCCGGCAACGACGGCTTCAAAAGCGAAAGAACGCCTGCAAATTATCGTGGCTCATGAACGTAATAGTCGCAATAAACAGCCTGATTATCTGCCGCAATTAACTGAAGATATTCTTGCGGTTTTACGCAAGTACATTAAAGTGTCTGATGAGAGTTTTTCAATAAACCTTGATAATAAAGACGGTAATTTGAACGTCTTAGAACTCAATATTGAATTACATGATGAGCAAGGTAAAGGCTAAGCTTTATTAGAATGAATGAAGGCGATAAGTTATTGAGGTAATTTAATTCAATGACTTAGTCCGTTGCTCTATTATGAAGATGAGAGCCCCAAACTCACTAGCTTTAAAGGCTTGAGTTTGGGGTTTTCGTGTTTTGAAACAAGTAAGCTGGGGCTAGGTTAATTCGCCCCGTAAACTCACTTGCATTTGTTTGCACATCTCATCGTAGCTTAAGCCTTTACTTAATAGATAATGCAGCTTAGTTAACGTAGCCTCTAGGGTCATATCATGACCACTAATAACGCCGGCTTCACTTAAGGCATTGCCGGTAGCATAACCCGACATATTAACGGTGCCTCTAATACATTGGCTACAGTTAACAACCACTATTCCGTCTGCTCTTGCTTGTGTTAAACAAGCGAGTAGGGCTTTATCTTGCGGCGCGTTACCAACACCATAACTACGTAAAATTAGCGCTTTTACCGGTTGTTTAATCACATTTTCGATGACGTCACTACTAATGCCTGGGTATAAGTGTACTACGCCAATAGGTTGCGGCGTGATGGTTGATAATTGTAGCGGCGCAATCTCTTGCTCAGCATCAGCTAACTTACCGGCACCTAACTGTATATTAATGCCTGCTTCTAACAATACCGGCATGTTAGGCGAATCGAAGGCATTAAAACCATCGGCATAGGCTTTGATACAACGGTTACCACGAAAAAGTTTGTTATTAAAAAATAAACTTACTTCACTGATAGGGTAATTAGCGGCAATGTATAAAGCGTTAAGTACATTCACTTGTCCGTCAGAGCGAAGTTGACTTAAAGGAATTTGCGAGCCAGTAACAATAACAGGTTTGCTCAAATTCTCGAACATAAAAGATAATGCAGAGCTGGTATAGGCCATGGTATCAGTGCCGTGTAAAACAACAAACCCATCATAGTCATCATAATTTGCTTTAATATCATCAGCGATCCGTTGCCAATCACGGGGAGTCATGTTTGATGAATCAATTAAAGGCTGATATTCACTGATGGTAAATTCAGGCATTTCACTACGATGAAATTCAGGCAGGGCATTGATAGATTCAGTCAAATGACCTTTTGCAGGAATAAAGCCTTGAGTGCTTTGCATCATACCTATAGTGCCACCGGTATAGGCGACGTAAATTCTTTTTTTCGTCATGATTGTAAATGCTTTAAGTGATTAGTTATTCGAGCGATATTATATCTTAGCAAACGGTAAAATTACTAGCGGACTTAGTCGTTGATGGTGTAAATTGATGAAAAAAATTGCTTAGTGACTAATACCAAGTTGATTAAGTTCTTTCCCACTCAGCGAGAGTTAAAGGGTTTAGAGGCCAGGCATTGATTGAAGAGAATGGTTATTCCCTTGTCAAAATCAATAACGCCGCATATGAACCCTTTAAACTCGCCCTGTGGGAGCTTACTCAATGACCACTAACATCGTTAAATTTATGTGGTTTAGAATGACTAGACCTAAACAAATTTGCCTGGTTATTGAACATTAAGTACAGCTCTGAGCTGGGAAGAAATTTAATCAAATTGGTATAATAGCTCCTTGTTTCAACATAGAACCGTGGCAAGTTAACGGTGCTTTTGTCGGTGTGGCTAACAAAAGCCTAGGTTAAAAACAGACCTAGAACAGAAAAGGCACAGACAAGGCACAGACAAAAAAAGAGGCCGTTATTTGCATAACGACCTCTTTAGATTCATGCTTTCGCATGGGTTTTTACTTTAATAATTTACTCGCTTAGTTCCCGCTACAAGCAACACATAAAGTGTAACGACCTTGTGGGTCGTTGAACTGATTCATTTGGCTTAACTCAGCTTTTAGCATCGTCATTAAGGTGGATAACGGTGCATTGTTTACTGCATTGGTTGTTACATCAATGGCTATTTTCTCGTCCATTGAAGTAAATAAGCCAATCAGACTGGCTGAATTACCCAATAGTTGCTGCATGATTTTATTGCGTGAAGATTGCTCTTTTTCAATCAATAAAGTGTCATATTGTTCAAGTTTTGCCAGGCTTGCCGCGGCTACTACAGCGTCAGTTAAATTACCAAGTTCATCAACTAAACCAAGCTCTTTAGCTTTTTTACCTGACCAAACACGGCCTTGGGCGATAGCATCTACTTCCTCAACGGTCATACCACGATTGTCAGCAACCAACTGAATAAACTCTTGGTAACCTTTGTTAATTGATAACTGGAATAATTTAGCCATACCAGGCGTTAGCGCTTGGGTAGGGCCGAAACCTGCGATGTCGGTTGTACCAACGCCGTCAGTATGAATACCCATCTTACTTAATGAATCTTCAAAGGTCATCATCATACCAAAGATACCAATTGAGCCAGTGATAGTGGCAGGTGAAGCGTAAATTTTATCGGCGGGAGCTGAAATCCAGTAACCACCTGAAGCGGCATACGTGCCCATTGAAGCGACAACCGGCTTACCGGCTTTTTTCAATAATTCTACTTCTTGACGAATGATTTCCGAAGCATAAGCACTACCACCTGGGCTATCTACACGAAGTACAACGGCTTTAACATCATCATTGAAACGCGCTTTACGCAATAATTTAGCTGTGCTGTCGCCGCCAATAGTTCCAGGTTTTTGTGTGCCGTCTAAAATAGTTCCTTTAGCGACAATGATAGCCACTTTATCGCTAGCCGACTCAGTCAATTCTGCGCTGGCATCTAAAGTGGAACTGGTTGCTGTCATATAGGCTTGGTAACCAATATGGCTATAGCTATCACCTTTTTTGTTCTTACCCACTAAATCAATGAGCTCAGAACGCATTTCTTGGCGAGACTTTAATTGATCAACCCAGTTGTTGTTTAGAGCATATTTGGCAAAACTACTGCCAGATGCACTGAACTTACTGACTAGCGTATCGATGTTTTCATCAAAGTTATCTATGCCAAAACCACGACGGGCAGCAACATCTTCTTTATATTGCATCCATAAGTCATTTAACCAAAGTTTGTTGGCTTCTTTTGCTGCGTCAGACATGTCATCACGAATAAACGGTTCAACCGCAGATTTAAACGTTCCTACGCGAAAAATATGTTGATTAATGGCTAACTTATCCAAGGCAGACTTAAAGTACATTTTATAACGGCCATAACCTTCAAGTAACATAAAACCTTGTGGGTTTAACCAAATGTTGTCAGCGGTGCTTGCTAGGTAGTACTGGGTTTGTGAAAATTGATCACCAAGGGCAATAATTTGCTTGCCTGAGCTTTTAAAGTCTTCCAGTGCTGCGGCAATATCTTGTAGTTTAGTTAAACCGGCGCGTTGTAAGCCTTGCAGTTGTAAAACTAATATTTCTACCCGATCATCTTTTTTTGCTTTACCAATAACATCAATGATATCGCTCAGTAATACTTCTGGCTTATCATCACTTTGCTCCATGGCTTCACTTAAAAAAGCTTCCACCGGGTCTACTTCACGCTTTTGCTCGACCACTTCACCGACTAGGTTTAGTACTAGCGCTGTTTTATCTGGTACGTGAATTTGTTCCTCACCACTTAATAACACACCAACGAAGGCGAATAACAGCATAAAAAATACTAGGTTGACCACTATTGAGCGTGTAGCTGTTAATATCCGCCAAAGTGAAGAAAAGAACCTTTTTATAATGCCTGGATTATTGTTCATATGATTATCTTAGCTTGCTTTAATTAAAAATCTTAAGGTTATACTACCTTAATGTTTACCAAAACTTAACAATTGCCCTCGCTACTTTGTAACTTTTTATGCCAGTGTTGAATCGACAGCATATTTATCAAACAATATTGATTAAAATGAAAGTGTTTAGTCGGTATAACGTTCTTATAATTAACCCTTTATTTAAAAAGACCGCCTTCATGCGACATTTACCACATTACTACCAATGCTTTTTAGCTCAACTTAAAAATTTCGATGGTATTCCGGCTTTACTCTTAAGGCTGTACCTTGCACCGGTATTTATCATGGCGGGATTTAGCAAAACTCAATTACTCAATGAAGATGTCAGCGGATTTAGTGCCATTATGGCTGATCCCAATATTATTGCCTGGTTTGGCAACAGTGACTGGGGCTTAGGTTTTCCGTTTCCGGCTTTACTTGCCAATTTGGTTATTTTAGTTGAGTTTTTTGGTGGTTGGTTATTATTAGTGGGCGCGTTAACACGGTTAATCAGCATTCCATTGATGTTTACTATGATAGTAGCGGCTACTTCGGTTCATGCGGACAATGGCTGGTTTGCTATCACACCCACAAACAGTGATATTAGCCCGGCAAGAGTTGCCACTTGGTTAGGTGTTGAAAGTGCTAAGGCGAGTTTAGAGAACAGTGAACAAACAGCAATACGACTAGAAAAAATGAAAGAGCTGTTAAATGAGAATGGTAATACTGATTGGTTATATGAAAAGGGTAATATCGTGGTATTAAATAACGGTATCGAATTTTCGACAACGTACTTTATCATGTTACTCGCGTTATTCTTTATCGGTGCAGGGCGTTATACCAGCGTTGACCACTTTGTCGCACAACGTTTTCTGATAGAGAAAAAGCATTTCAACTAAAAAGTGTTTTTCCGGTGAAGACATAAAAAAGCTGAACAGCGTTTAAGTTGTTCAGCTTTTTTTTATTGATTGTTTATCACAACTACTCGTTGCTTTTGGTCTTTTTATTCTTGAACAGCGCTAATGAATCACCAAAGTGATAAATAGCCAAACCAAACAACACCATAAATGCGCCCGCAATCAGTTTATCATTGATCAGCTCGCCATTTAACAGTGCGCCTAAACTCAAGGCGATTACTGGGGTGACTAAGGTGATCAAGGTTACTGTGCTAGCTGATAGCTTTTGCAACACAGTAAAGTAAGCATAGAAACCAATCAATGAACCAAAGACACCTAGATAAAGTGTTGCCCAAATAGATCTGGCTTGCCACAGATCAATCGGTAGAGTGCCGTCCAACACTAACCAACTCACTAAAAACATCGGTGTGGCAAAGGTTAACGCACCTACCGTAGTGGCTAACGGGTGTATTGCTAATGTCACACTCTTTACCAATACGCCACTTAAACTAAAGAAAAACACCGCCAATAAAATATAGATGCCGCCATACATACTGTCATCAGTAAAACTGATCTTATCAGAGCAAACGACAGCCAAGCCGATAAGTGAAATCAACATAGAAAATTTACGTATGCCGCTGATATTTGGCTCGGCTAAAATGTGCTTGGCTAATAGCGCTGAAATTACTGGGGATAAGCCAAATACTAAGGAAATTATACCTGAGGTTAAATAGGGCGCAGCAAGGTATGTACATAACATACCGCCAAAAATACCAGATGCCGAGTAGCTGTATAATTTCAATGCCTGTTTGTGCCAAGGAATACTAATTTTTCGAATTTTAATCACAAGGGCTCCAAGCACTAAAGCGATAAGCATTCTTAGCAATACCGCTAAACTTGGATTAATGGACTCCGCACTCCATACGATACCTAATGGGGTGGTTGACCATATTAAAAGTACCGCCAAATAGGCAATTGACACTGACATTTTACTTTTCCTTCATTTGATTAATAACTCAAATATTGTTGAATAACTCACATGTTTATTAAGCTAAGGCAGACAGTTGCGGATTTTAAGAGTAGGGGGGATATAAACAAAAAAGCCGCAAGAGATGATTTCTGCGGCTTAAAGATGAATGAATAATTACTGATTAACTATTATTTTTTAAATGCTCCGCAGTGGGGGGCCAATTTAACAGGCGCTTTACTTGCCAAAGTCGATTGACCACAAGCAGGCTGAAAATAGCCAGAGCTTTTAGGTTTCGAATATTGGTCATGGTCAGTAAATTGTTTTGCATACTATTTCTTATAAAGAGTCTTATAGTGAATCTAATCGTTAGTACTATCGTTAATCGGGACAAGTTATCTTGTGCTGAATTTACCGTTAGTGTAATTACTTAACGATTGTGGCTTTAGCGCAAAACTAAGTCAACAAGAAATACGGTCAATTGCTATATTTAATTTATTTCGCTCATTATGGCCTTATTTAGTTAAGATAAGCGTGCACAACGATAAAATTATCGATAAACTTTAATGATACACCTTGTTAGAAGAATCTTATGAACGCCATTGAATTATTATTACAACGTCAATCTACGCCATTATTGACTGAGCCCGCGCCGAGCGAGGCAGATTTAACCACGTTACTTGCTGCAGGTATGCGAGTACCTGATCATGGTGGTTTAAAACCATGGCATTTTCATGTTATTACCGGTAATGGTTTGCAACGATTAAGTGAACTTTACGTTGAAGCGACTACCATAGAGATGGCTATTAACGCTGGCCTAATTGAAGGTACTAGCATTGATGAACACGCCTCAAATGAAAAAATGGCCAAAGTCGCTAAAATGCCATTTAGAGCACCGATGATTATTGTTATTTCTACTCACTATGTTGAACATAATAAGGTACCTGAGCAAGAGCAACTAATTGCAGCAGGTTGTGCTGCTCAAGCAATGCAAATGGCAGCATTTTCATTGGGCTATGGTGCTATGTGGCGTACTGGTAATTTAGCTTATAATGAAACGGTAAAGCAAGGCTTAGATATCACTGAGGGTAATGAAATCGCCGGATTTTTATATATAGGTACCCCGAAAAAAGAACTCAATGTAAAACCCGCAAAAGACAATCAAGACAAGGTTACCTATTGGCAGTAACTACTTGTTTGTAACTAGGTGTTAGTAATGATAGATTTAACTTATGATCAGACATAAAAAAAGCGACCTTAGGTCGCTTTTTTTGTATCTAACACACTTTTTTTAGTAACATTTACGTTTTAAATGAATCGTTAGAATGCAGCGTTATTAGGTGTTCTTGGGAATGGAATTACGTCACGAACGTTTTGCATACCTGTCGCATAAGCAACTAAACGCTCAAAACCTAAACCAAAACCTGCGTGAGGCACAGTACCATAACGACGTAAATCGCGATACCAACCGTAATCAGCAATATCTAAGCCCATCTCTTCTAAACGGCTATCTAATACGTCAAGACGTTCTTCACGTTGGCTACCACCAATGATTTCGCCAATGCCCGGTGCTAGGATATCCATTGCAGCAACCGTTTTGCCATCGTCATTTAAACGCATGTAGAAAGACTTAATATCTTTCGGGTAGTTTTGCAAAATTACCGGGCCGTTAAAATGTTCTTCAGCGAGGTAACGCTCATGTTCAGAGTTTAAATCTACGCCCCAAGCGACTGGGTTTTCAAATTTCTTACCGCAGTTTTCTAAAATAGTGATAGCGTCAGTGTAATCAAGACGAACAAAGTCAGTATTAATAACAGAATTTAAACGATCAAGAACTGTCTTATCGACACGCTGTTGAAAGAAGGCCATGTCATCGGCACGTTCGTCTAATACCGCTTTTAAGACATACTTAAGCATTTCTTCGGCTAAGTCAGCTGCATCAGACAAATTGGCAAAAGCAATTTCAGGCTCAATCATCCAAAACTCAGCTAAGTGACGGGTAGTGTTAGAGTTTTCTGCTCTAAACGTAGGTCCAAAAGTATAGACTTTTGATAACGCGTTACAATAAGTTTCTACGTTTAACTGCCCAGATACCGTTAGGAAGGTCTCTTTACCAAAGAAGTCTTGGTTGTAATCAACTTTGCCTTCATCGTTACGTGGTAAGTTTTCCATATCTAACGTACTTACACGGAACATCTCACCCGCACCTTCACAATCACTTCCGGTGATAAGTGGTGTACTGATCCAGAAGTAACCTTTGTTGTGCAAAAATCTATGGATAGCTTGAGCTAAACAGTTACGTACACGAGTTACCGCTCCGCCTATATTAGTACGGGGACGTAAATGTGCTTGTTCACGTAGAAACTCAATGCTGTGACGCTTAGCTGCCATTGGGTAAGTATCAGGGTCTTCAACAAAGCCTAATACTTCTACTTCAGTTGCTTGAATTTCGAATGCTTGTCCTTTACCAGGAGATTCAACCAAAATACCCGTTACTTTAACAGAGCAGCCAGTGGTCAATTTAAGAACTTCGCTGTCATAATTGTCGAGTTTATTAGGCACTATGGCTTGAATAGCATCAAAACATGAACCGTCATGTATTGCTAAAAATGAAATACCAGCTTTCGAATCACGACGTGTTCGAATCCAGCCGTGGACGGTAATGCTTTCATTAACAGGGAAGTTTCCTGCTAATACATCAGTAATTGCTATAACCGACATTTAATGACCTCTTATTCTTATGAAATTGATTGAAAATTGCATTAATAGCGAGTGATTAGTTTCTCATAATCCACATAAAGTGGCGGAGAATTTTAATCGCATTGCTATTATGCTAAAAATGGGGTGATATGTTACCGTGACAAGGTATAAATGCAATGCTTAATTGCACTGAATAATAACAAATAATGCTAGTTACTACGAAAAGTTGAATAAATGGATGAAAACAACACCATACACAAGCCAAAGAATGTAGAAAATGATCAACAAAGTAAAGGTGATCGAATAATGGACCGCAGAAAAACGACTGACTTTTGGAATTACACCCAGGTGATATTAGCGTTGTTAAGTTGGTTAGTATTTTTGGTTGCTTTAGTGATGTCGTATTATGCGGCGCCCGATAAAGATTATGGGGTTTTACGTTATTATGATATTGAAATTCGCCAATTCTGGCTGACTCCGTTAACCGGTTATCTCTATATATTGTTATGGCTCAGCTCACTGGGCAGCTATTTAGCGTTGATGATAGAAAAGTACCGTAGTCGCCGCCGTAGTGATAATTCAAATTTCACTTTGATTTTTTTACTCATCATTAACCTGACTTGGTTAGTTTATATATTAGTTAAGGCAGTGTAATGAGCATTAAAGCAAAATAGACAAGGGTGATAACGGCCACCTTCGATAATACTCGTCATCTTCTCTTACAGCCGTCATCTTCGAAGGGTTTTATCGACGATCCTTCAAATTGCACATTGATTACCGACCGGACACCTCAAGAATGATGACCTAAGGTTCTTGCGCGCCCGGTATCACTGAAGGTATTATTTGCTCAATACTAGGTTAGACAAAAACCAGTGAGTATTCTTAATTACTTATATTAGATGAATAGTTGCTTAAAGCGATACTATTCATCATTGTTGTACATTAAAGCTATGCATTAAAATTATTTAGAAAAACAGTTATCTTCATCTAATACCGTTGCTATCGCATTAACTAAAGCCACTAGTTGCTCGGTGGTAATGATAAGTGGTGGGATGATATATATTAATGTGCCAAAGGGTCTGATCCAAACCCCTAATTCAACAAAACGCTTTTGTATCTGAGCAACGTTAACGTTTTGTTTGCACTCGATTGCGCCAATACTGCCTAAAACACGGGCATCGACAACTCTTGAGTGGTTTTTCAAGGGGGTTAACAGTTTATTAAGGGTTGCTTCAATTCCTTGTACTTGTGCTTGCCAGTCATTTTCTAATAACAATTCAATACTAGCATTAGCAACAGCGCAGGCTAGGGCATTGCCCATAAAAGTAGGGCCATGCATAAAGCAACTTGCGACGCCCTCACTAATAGTTTCAGCAATATGCGTGGTACATAAGGTTGCAGCTAGGGTGATATAGCCCCCCGTAAGGGTTTTACCTAAACAGATAATATCTGGACTGATATCGGCCCATTCACAAGCAAATAGTTTCCCTGTTCTACCAAAACCTGTCGCTATTTCATCAACAATAAGTAAAACATCATACTCATTACACAATACCCGGCACGCTTTTAAGTATTCCGGGTGGTAAAAACGCATTCCACCGGTGCCTTGCACGATAGGCTCGATAATAAAGGCGGCAATTTCTGTATGATGATTAGCAAATAAAGCGCTGAGTTCAGTTACATCATCAGCAGACCATTGCTCACCAAATTTTATGGTAGGGGCTGGGGCAAAGTAATGCTGCATTAATACTTGCTCGAATATTTGATGCATGCCGGTAACGGGATCACAAACTGACATCGCGGCGAAAGTATCACCGTGATAACCATTCTTAACGGTGAGCAATTTAGTTTTTGTTAACCTAGTCTGCTTTTTTTCAGCAACAGCATGTTGATATTGCAGTGCCATTTTAATTGCTACTTCAACACTGACCGAGCCTGAGTCAGACAGAAACACCTTGTCTAATCCGTCGGGCGTTAAGGCAATTAGTTTTTCACATAAGTTAATCGCACTTTGATGTGTTAACCCGCCAAACATCACATGAGACATTTTACTGGCTTGCTCTTGAAGCGCGGCGTTTAGTTTAGGATGATTATAACCATGTAACACCGACCACCATGATGACATACCATCGATGAGTTGTTCGCCACTGGCTAAATTGATATGCACGCCTTGTGCACTCTCAACTAAATAGCTAGGTAATGGCTCAGACATAGACGTATATGGGTGCCAAACGTGCTCTTTATCAAAGCGCAGCAGTGAGTTTTGTTCAGATGGGGTGATGTTTGTTTGTTTTTTGTTCATTTGTTAACTAAAGGTCTTATTAATCGTTGACATCATGCATAGGGTGGCTAGACTACCCGTTAAGTTAACCAGATGCAATTGAGTTTAAATATGTCCGAAGCAGTATCCACATTAAAGGTAACACCACAAGCAGCACCACAATTACCACCTCAAACACAGTCGTTAAATTCTATTATTCGTCATAACTGGAATTTAAAAGAAGTGAATAAATTATTCGCTATGCCTTTTAGTGACTTAATGTTTAAAGCACAAACCGTGCATAGAGAAAACTTTAATCCGAATGAAGTACAAGTGAGTACCTTGTTATCGATTAAAACTGGTGCTTGTCCAGAAGATTGTAAATACTGTTCACAAAGTGCACGTAATAAAACTAACTTAGAAAAAGAGAGCTTATTAGCCGTTGAAAAAGTATTAGAAGCGGCACAACGGGCCAAAGATATGGGTTCAACACGTTTTTGTATGGGCGCTGCATGGCGTAATCCGAAAGAACGCGACATGCCTTACGTACTTGAGATGGTCAAAAGTGTTAAAGAATTAGGTATGGAAACCTGTATGACTTTAGGAATGTTATCTGTTGAGCAAGCAGACAGACTTAATGATGCCGGTTTAGATTACTACAACCATAACCTTGATACGTCTCCTGAACATTATAATCAAATTATTACCACCCGAACGTTTCAAGATAGACTTGATACTTTAAGTAATGTTCGCAGCGCCGGTATGAAAGTTTGTAGTGGTGGTATTGTTGGTTTAGGTGAAAAAGCGGTTGATCGCTCCTCACTATTAATACAACTAGCAAACCTAAGCCCACAACCAGAAAGTGTCCCAATTAACATGTTAGTGAAAGTTGAAGGTACCCCTTTAGCTGATATTGATGATTTAGATAGTTTTGATTTTATCCGTTGTATTGCGGTAGCGCGTATCATGATGCCAAAAAGTCACGTGAGATTATCTGCAGGGCGTACGGCGATGAATGAGCAAATGCAAGCGATGTGTTTCCTCGCCGGCGCTAACTCAATATTTTATGGTTGTAAGTTATTGACTGCAGAAAACCCTGAAACTAACCAAGATATTGCCTTATTCGAAAAACTTGGCATTAACACTGAAACGGTTTCTGGTGATACAGAACACGCTGACAACATAGTTAAAACAGCGATTATTGATCAACAACACAGTGATTTATTTTACAACGCATCAGCTTAATTTTATAGAAAGTTAACGAACAAAAGGTTGCAGCGCTAACGGGTAAATCTTTAGCGCTTGGCCGTCTGTTCATGGCTAAGATTTGAGCGGCTAGGTAATTATTCATTTATGACTTTTGATTTTATACGCCACGATGTTAATGAGCAGAAAGCTAAATCTCGATATCGTCAATTGGTTTGTAATAGTGTTGCAAGCCAAGGTAAACAAATCGTTATCAACGGCAAGTCGTACCTCAATTTCTCTTCTAATGATTATTTAGGCTTAAATAATCATTTTGAGATAAATAAAGCGATGCAAGAAGGGGTTGATAAATTTGGTGTTTGCGCCAGTAGCTCTAGCTTAGTTACCGGTTATCATTATGCACACCAAGCATTAGAAGATGATATTTGTCAGTGGTTAAATAAGCCGAAATGTCTGTTATTTTCTAGTGGTTTTGCCGCGAACTTAGCATTGTTTCAGGCGTTAGGTAAAAATGAACAAAGTCATTTTTATTTAGATAAACTCAGTCATGCCTCTATGATTGATGGTGCGTATCATAGTAAAGCCAAAGTTAAGCGCTTTAATCATAATAATATTGAACACCTCACTAAATTACTTAGCAACTCGGGGGAAAACGCGACATATTCTCCTAACAAACTGATTGCCTCGGAAGGGGTATTTAGTATGGATGGTTGCCAGGCTAAAGTTTCTGAGCTGGCGCAATTAGCGAAATCTGAACAGGCCTGGCTTTATTTGGATGATGCCCACAGCATTGGTGTTATTGGTGATGAAGGTCAGGGCAGTAATACCTTTGCCGACATCGATATTACCATGGCAACTTTGGGTAAAGCGATGGCCACCAGTGGTGCATTTTTAACCTGTAGTGAAGAGCTACATGAATATTTAGTCAATTTTTCTCGTCATTACATTTACTCGACCGCAATTTCTCCGGCGATAGCTTGGGCAACAAGAAAGAGCATTGAGCTGGTAAAACGGGAGCATTGGCGCCGAGAAAAAGTTACAGAATTAAGCGCTTTGTTTAGTGAGTTACTCGACCCTGAAGTCGAATTAGTTGCTACTACCTCTTCAATTCATGCCATAATAATTGGCGATGAGAAAAAGGCACTGTTGGTCAGTGACAAACTTAAAGAACAAGGTATTTGGCTAACCGCAATTAGACCACCAACCGTAGCTGTTAATAGCTCAAGGTTACGTGTTACTATCTGTGCACATCATAATACCAATGATATCAAATATTTGGCAGAAAGCATTAATAAGGCTATAGCTTAATGGCTCAAACAGAACAAGAAAATGCAAACCGCGTAAACATTGCTAAAAGTTTTGGCTCTGCGAGCAAATCTTACGATGTTTCAGCAAGATTACAGCGCTATTCAGGTAAACATTTAATGCCTTGGTTACCTAATCGTAATGATCTGACTGTGTTAGATTTAGGCTCAGGCACGGGATTTTTCACTGACTTATTAGCAAGCTCTTACCAGCAAGTTATAGGTTTAGATATTTCAACTGAGATGCTTAACTTTGCTAAAGAACACCGTAATAAGGATATTTTGTGGCTAGAAGCCGATGCACATAAAATACCGCTTAAAGATAACAGTATAGATTTCATTTATTCAAATTTAGTCATTCAATGGTTTGATCCCCTAGAGCAAGCCATTAGTGAAATGTTAAGAGTGTTAAAACCTGGTGGTTTACTTATTTTTACCACCTTAGTAGATGGCACCTTGCATGAACTGAAATCATCCTGGAAACAAGTTGATGATGATCAACATGTCATCGACTTTAAAACCGTTAGCGAATTAAATACCCTATTTGATAATGAGAACGGGAAATTGCTAGAGCAAAAGTGCCAAGATATCATTCTGGAATATCAGAACGTGATTCATTTAGCGCGGGAATTAAAAGGCTTAGGTGCAAATCACTTAGCACAGAAAAAAAACAGAGGCCTGTCCGGTAAGGATAAGTGGTTTAAAATGACCGAACATTATCAAGACTTTCTTGAGCCAAGTGGTATTTATCCGGCAACGTACCGTTTGTTTTCTGGTTTAGTGGTTAAGTTGAATAACTAACACCATATTTTATAACCGCCTTAGCCCTACTTAGACCTAGCTGTAACTTAACTTTAACTAATTTTTAAATGAGTTTATTTTAGTTCGACTTTAATTAAAATTTTTGTGAAAGTGAACGTCTAGGGGCTGATAATAATTATCGGTAGCAGAATAAGCGAAACTCAGTGCCAGTTAACAACCGCTAGGGTTTAACGAAACTCAATTCAAAATCCATGTAAGAAATATTTATGAAAGAATTTTTTATCACCGCAACAGATACAGATGCCGGTAAAACTTTTGTCAGTTGCGCATTAATTAAAGCGTTAACTCAAAACTTCACTAAAGGTTTCACTAAAGATATATGTGAAGGGTTAACGGAAGAGAAAGCTCCAGTACAAAAAGTTGCGGCGTTTAAACCTATTGCTGCCGGTTGTGAATTAGTAAATGGACAACTTATCAATGAAGATGCAAAATTACTAAGTGATTTTGCTAATTGTGGCCAAAGTATAACTGATATCAATCCCATTGCTTTTGCCGAGCCAATTGCTCCGCACATCGCGGCTAAAAAACAAAATAAACACATTACCCTTACTGAAGTTAGTGATCATTACCAACAAGTGAAATCACTTAATGCCGACTTTACTTTAGTTGAAGGTGCTGGAGGATGGCGCTTACCCCTGGGTCATACATCACTTTTACCTGCAGAAATGAAAGCTAGTTTTACCGGTAACAGCAAAGCTGTTAGCCAAAAACCAAGTTATCATTTTTTATCAGATTTTGTAAAACTCGCAGACCTAACGGTTATTTTAATTGTTAACATGAAGTTGGGTTGTTTGAATCACGCGTTATTAACGTATGAAGCCATTATAGCCGACGGCGTAAATTGCGTTGCTTGGATTGCAAATTCGGCATCAAGCGAGCAGATGAATAACTTAGCCGAAAATATTGCTGAGTTAGAGCAAATTTTACCTATAGCAAAGATTGCCCAGTTTGATTTTTTTGCAAGTATAGACGAAGAGGGTAAAGAAATTACTTTCGATGAAAAGATTAACTTAGCTGCACAGAAAATAGATTTAGCACCATTACTCGATTAACATTGTCACTGTTTTAAATAAACCAACAATTTAAATTCCTATCTCATTTAAAATTTAGCCGTTGGTTGGCTGTAAATTCAGTTTAAATAAAAAGTAAAACTTAAACTCATAGTTACGGCCAAGGTAAATTACTTTGCTTTAGCTCAGTAAGTAATTTAATAAAACAAAAAACTATTCTCTTTAGAAATACTTGTTTAACAAGCAAGGTGCAGTGTGAACTTATTCTGCAAAACCAAAACCAAAACCAAAACCAAAACCAAAACCAAAACCAAAACTATTTTTCTAATTCCGCAAAACATGCACTGGCAATAAAACCCGAACGTGTTTTGTAATCTGAAGACTGACTGACCTTATTATCAATTTGAGCAATCAATAATTCAGGTAGGGTGACATTTATTTTATGACTTTTACCAAGGTAGGGCGTTATATCAATATTTATTATTGCCCAAAATGCCTGACTAAAGGTATGTGGATTTTCCAACATATAACTTTTACGATGGCTGTCTAAACCCTTAGCATTGGGAACCTTTTCACCATACTCAGCCAAAATAGCGAGATGGGATTTTATCGATTTTGTTATATCGTCCATCCCTAAATCTATGGTTTTTGCTGCAATAGCACAGCCAGGAAGATCAGGCACCGACACCTTAAAATCCATTGTTTTATCATCTTGAGTAAATACCACAGCGTACTTCATTTTTAACTCCTAACATCACTAAAACGGGATTATAACAACTATAACTCCAATAACTCACCGTGGCAAATTTATGGTAACCCTGACAACCCTTGAATAAACACCATTACAACCCCAGTAACTCCTTATACCCTTGATAATTATAACTCCGACAACTCTAAAATCCTTTTGTATGTGACTGTTTACTATAACTGGAGGCTTTTGGATTGGCTGAACAGTATTTTGTAATTAACAAATCAAGGTAATTGTCAGTTAGTTAAGCCAAGTATTATTTTAAAATAACACCGTTATATAAAACCTATTTAACTATGTGGCTAGAGTTATATTTTGTTATGGATCATCAAGAATTTGATCTCTATAATGAAAGTCAAATACAGTTAATTTTGACAGAAATAAGAGCTAAAGTTGGCTAATCAACGTTTAGTTAAATCCCTTGCCTTCGATAGTCATAAGACAAGGTTAAGTGAGTTTTTGTTTATAGATTAGGGAATGATATGAAAGAACTTCTTAACGGCAATCCAGAATTATTAATCACCGTTGTCGGTATAGGCGGCTGCGGTTGTAATACCGTTAATATGCTCCATGAAAATAATTTATCTGGGCAAGTTAACCTTGTTGCGGTGAATACCGACCTTGCAGCACTAAATAGTATTAACGTCGAAAATAAAATTTTGATCGGTGAAAATTTAACAAAGGGCTATGGTGCTGGCTCTGATCCTGTGGTCGGCTATCAAGCCGCGCTTGAAAGTGAAGCCATGCTTCGAAGCGCGATAATAGACAGTGATATTGTTATTATTACCGCAGGATTTGGCGGTGGTACAGGTACAGGCGCAAGTCCTCTACTTGCTAAAATAGCCCGTGAGCTGAATATTAACTGTTTAGCCATTGTTACATTACCCTTTGAATCAGAAGGGCAATTGCGTATGGATTATGCCTTACAAGGCATTGCTGATATCAAAGAGCCAATTCACGCTTACATCACCCTATCAAATGATCTTCTACTGGCAGGTCTTGGTGAAAGTGTCGGTTTATTCTCTGCCTTTAATCAAAGTAATGAAGTACTGAAAAACCTATTGATTGCTTTAGTACAGATGTTGAATGAAACGGGTTATGTCAATGTCGACAAGAATGACTTCTCAACGATACTCTCTTTTGAAGGGGAGTCGATCTTAGGGGTTGGCAAAGCTAATTCAGAAGAGCAAGCTTTTGATGCCCTCGACCAAGCGTTGAATAATCCTCTGGTTTCTATCGCTAATATTGATAGCGCACAAGGTATTATTTTTCAGTTGTTTTGTAAATCAGAGCCAAAATTATCAACTTACAATGGTTTAATTGAACACATTCGAGCCAAAGTGAAAAATAAATCTGTGCTTATCGTACCTGGCGTGACCCTTGATAGTAATTTGTCTTGTGAAATTGAGATACTTATCATTGGCTCAGGAATCAGTAGTAAAAGTTCACCGCCAATTCATCAAAACGATGCAATTGAAGTAGCGGGGCAAGAATTATCCCGACAAAAATCAATGCCAACAGAGCCAGAATATATCGATGATGAGCTCAGCTTTATTAATCAAGGTGAAAGTTTGACCGATATACCGGCAATAACGCGCAAATTAATGGCAATCAATCGAGATTAACGAAACATTGCTTTACATGATAATGGTACTTATTTAACCTCAACTCTGGATAATGAATGTTAACTTTTTTAAGTACTTATTTATTATCAATCACATAGCATAAACACCTATACTATAAGTTTATTTATTCGTCTCAATATTGATAGTTTTGGTGAAAACAAGGCGGTATTACGTACCCAATAACTGGTTATTGGTAGGAATACCAACGCTGATATCGCCGTAAAATAGCTTTTTGAGTAACTTTGCTTATCCAGAGTTGAGGTTATTTACAGTTAGCGGTCCAGATATGTTGTAGGACGGCTGACTAAGAAATTATCAGCGGTAATGAATGAAAGATAAAAATTTACTCAGTGCAGAGACCTTAATTGATCTCATCGAAAATAAACGCTTTGGCGTTGAATACCAACCCATCATTAGTTGTAATAGCAACGAGACTTATGCTTATGAATCGCTGTCAAGATTTTATACAAAAGATAACCACCCCATAAAGCCAGACCTTGTTTATGAGTCACTGCATAATAGCCCATTGAGCTTGTTTCAAGTTGAATATCAACAGAAAAAACTGCAATTATCCTATGCGGTTAATGGCCATGATATTTTTGTAAATTTAGATCAAGACTCTTATTTTTCAAGCGGTATCATTGATCAAAGCAATCCTTTCTTAAAGTTGTTTAAAGAGTTTCACAAAGCTAAAGTAGTGGTTGAATTGATTGAAAATTCGGAGATTAATGATGCAATCATGAGTTTAGCTATGATCGACAACCTAGCTAAAAGCAATATTCCTACCGCTATAGACGATGTATGTAACCCACAATCTATGATATCCACGTCAGTCATTCAGCTAGTGGATTATATAAAGCTTGATAAGTTTGTGCTTAAAAATAAAAACAATCGTAATTTTATGTTGTTGGTTAACTCAATAATCGATTACGCGCACAATACCAATAAGAAAGTGATATTAGAAGGGGTAGAAACAGCTGAAGATTTACGTCTAGCTCAACAACTACATTGTGATTTTGTACAATGCTTTCATTATCGAGACTGCTTCAAGCACGTAAGTTAATGATGTGTCGGTAATTAAATAAAGTCATATCCGGTCATTAATTCTTATATAATCTCTTTTAATTACAGTACCTACCTGAGAGTTAACATGAACCTTAATATGAAAAAACACATGAAAAAATCTATTAGAACCCTTTGTAGCTTAGTTGTCTTGGTTAGCGCTTCAGCTTTTGCGAGTGACTTAAAAGTGGGTGATAACGCGCCAAACTTCAGCCTACAAGCCACCACCGGTGATTTTTACCAGTTAAGTGACTATCAAGGTAAGCAGGCTGTGGTTTTAGCTTGGTACCCAATGGCAAACACTCGAGGCTGTACTATTGAATGTAAGTCGTTAACAGAGCAAGGCCACCTTATTCGTGAGTATGATGTTAGCTATGTTATGGCCAGTGTTGACCCACTTGATGATAATCGTGCATTTGCCAAGAAAACAGGCGCCGATTTCCCCATGTTGAGCGATCCTACTAAGCAAGCGGCTAAAGCTTATCAAGTACTGAATATGTTTAATGTGGCTAGTCGTGTCACTTTCTATATATCAAAAGAAGGCAAGATACTGAAAATAGATGACGATGTTACCCCTAAAAGTGCCGCACAAGATATTGCTAATAATTTATCTGTATTAGGTATTGCGAAAAAATAATGGCAAAACCGAATAAAAAAGGGCCCAGTAAAACGGTCGATATATTTTGCAAGAGCTGTAATTTCTTGCTGTTTAAGTATCGAAAAGCAGGTAAGGGCGCTTTAATAAAGTGCTTTAAAGAGCGTATCAATCAAGACTTTACCGAAACGCCATGTACATGTCCTCAATGCAATAGGGTATTTGCTCGCGACTGCCTAATTCGTGGCACTCCCGCTTTTAAAATGATCGGTGGCAAAGTGTGGTGTAAATAACTTGTTAACTATATGTTTATAGATGTGTTTAATTAGTAACTAAAAACAATTAAACACATTTATACAACAACTTATAGCAGTTATAAGCTTATTGCTCGTTATCATACCCTCAAATAATTTATATTAGGATTTGACCATTGGATATCGAACAAGCAAGAGTTAAAGCGATCTGTAATCATATGACTACTATCAGCATTGATAACAAACCTTTTGTGCCATTAATTAAAGTAAAACGCAGTGAAGCATTGCTTGCCGGTCAAATTAGAGTGATGTTATCTAAAAGGCGTTCTAATCGTATCCATTACTTTATGCAAATGTATTCGAGTAAAATTACTTTGGTTAATGATGACTAGCTTCAGTAAAAAAAATCGCTAAGTGAATCAGGTAAAGCCCATCATTTGTATAAACGTTGGGCTTTTTTATCAGTGATATAGACTCACTATTCTCGTCTTTTTGTACCAGGTAAAGTCAATTTAAGCATACTAAAGCGCTATATTTGTATGTTCTGTGTTGAAGGATTCAAATTAAGCCCGATAGGCCTGCCATGATAGCAAGCCCTTTAAATATAACACTACCACGGGTTACGCGTTACCTGTGATAGTATTCTTATTTGATGGTAATAATAAATAATCAGTCTTATAACAACTAAATTCACAGTAACTACCTTCCTCGTATTATTTAAATAATATTGACGACAAACTATCTAAATTTTATTAAATAATGAAACAACTCGACCTTAATTCTTTAACTGTGTTTATAGTACTGTTTCAAGCGGGATCAACTAAAAAAGCCGCCTTAAAGCTTAATCGTTCACAATCTTATGTCTCTAAAGTGTTGTCAAAATTACGAGATGATCTTGGCGATCCGCTCTTTATACGCACAGCCACAGGATTTGTGCCAACCAGTTATGCAAGTAACATTGCTCCGAAGGTAAAAGAAGCCCTTGCTCTGATGCATACCGCCTTTGATCCCGAGGTTTTTAACCCTTTAGCTCTTGATAAAGTAATCATTCATCTAGCGGCACCATTTATTATTCCCATTGGTAAAAAATTGATCACTACTATCAGGCAGCAAACTCCTGCGGTTATTGAATTGCGACAATGGAATTTGCAAACTGAAGCTTTAATTATTGAAGAACAGGTTGATATAGGTGTGCACGCCCTTAAAGATCGGCCTCAAAGCCTATACCAAAAGAAGATAATGTCTGTAAGTGGACAATTCATTGGTAATAGACAAGGTGAATTTGTCAAAACTATATTCGATAATTACAATGAACATCGTGGTTTGTACTTGCAGATAGAGGCCGAACTTAAACCAGGTATCATCATCGATAATCAATATTTGTCGAGCCAATTAATGGATGAACACTTCACCTATGCTCTTGTCAATGAACAGGAGAAGAAGAATACACCGACGGATATAGCGATAATAAGCAAAGCAGCCCGAAGAAACTCACCTAAGATACAGTGGCTCATGGAGTTATGTACGCCTATAATTAGGTCACAATAGTAAAGTCACAATAGTAAAGTCAAAATAGTAAAGTCAAAATAACAGCCAAGTCAGCTAATATAGAGGCTGCATATTAAATTCAGCCAGTAAATCTCCCCCTTTGGTTATTACCTGCTAGACAGAGGTAAATCATCAACTACATAGATTTTTAGTCAATTTTTCAATGATTTCATCATTCTCACCATTGAGGTAAATATCTAGAGCACCACCTAAAAACACCACGAAACCAAAAAAACCGATACCTGTCGCGGAAGAAATAACCCCATAGATCATACCTGCAGAGCCTAGGGTTACCCTAGTATAAGCCAAGACATCATTGGTTCTTTCACCGCCGTAGTATAAACTTTTTTCTTGCATTGCTATTATTTTCGATGCTTCATTGTCACAGCTTTCGTTGGCTAATACATTGAAAGAGAGGACTGTTGTTAGTAAAACACTAGTTATTAATTTTTTAATTATTTTGTTCACAATGATTTTGCTAATTAGATGTCAGGTTATAATTCTTGTGAAGGCGAATTGAAAATTCTCCGTCAGCTCATTTAATAGCTATATCATGCCTAAACTGGAAACGTTTTATGGAATAACGTTTATTCCAAAAGCATTGAGCCAAGATAGCAACGACAGTATCTCGCTCAAATAGCGAGATTAGCTAATGATGTTATTGACCACTTTGTTCTCATGTCTCTATAACCGCAATAATGGCAATGCGGACTATTGGCTGTGATAAATTCATACCAAAATTAAGACCATATTATGGTAGAAATTAGCGTTGTAAGCTGCTTTTCACCAACTCTAATCTTCTAGTTGGTAAGTTACTAATTCAAAATGTTGGATGATTTTCGCTTTAAGGCGACTACGTCGGACTCGTATCCGGTTGTGATCGTTACTTACGGGTAGCGAATATCCAACGGCTCAATGTTATGCTAGCCAAACTAAAGAGCAGGGCAGAGTTAATAGCTTTCAATATTTAAATGGCAGGAAAATAATTATGATGCAAGGCCCGAAATTAAAAGTGGTCATAGCAGGCGCTGGCAGTATTGGTTGTTACGTGGGTGGCATGCTCGCCAAGGGCGGTGCGGATGTGCACTTTTTTGCACGTCGACGTATCCACGATGATATTAGCAAAAACGGATTACACTTGACTGACTGGACTGGGGGTAACTTCAGGGTAGATGTGTCGCAATTTAATAGCAGTTTAAGTGCTGATGTTTTTAACGGTGCTGACCTTATTCTGATTTGTGTTAAAAGCAAAGATACCCATCATATGACACACATCATTAAAGACAGTGGTAATGACAAGGCGGTCATCTTTAGTTTTCAAAACGGTGTGGGCAACAGCCAAAAGATTAAACAAATTCTAAATACACAAACTGTTCTGCCGGTGATGGTACCTTTTAATGTGGTCTATCAAAGTGGCGGGCATTTTCACTGTGGCACCGAAGGCAGCCTATATTGCCAGCAAGATCCAGCTGCGCTTGCTCTACAAAAACTGGCGAAAAATGCACAACTTAATTTCGAATTGAAAGACAACATGACCAGTATTTTGTGGGGAAAGCTATTGTTAAATCTCAACAATCCTATCAATGCTTTATCTGACTTACCTCTCAAACAACAGTTGGAAACCACCGGATTTCGTCGCATCTATAAAAAAAGTTTGCAAGAAGGTTTAGCTGTTTTGAAAGCGGCCAACATCACACCCGGCAAGGTGGCTGCTGTGCCGATATATTTAATTCCCTTTGTGCTGTCATTGCCTGATTTTATGTTTAAACGTGTCGCCCAAAAAATGCTGGCCATGGACCCCAAAGCCCGCTCTAGCATGTGGGAAGATTTACAAAATAATCGTCCTGTAGAGGTGGACTATATAAATGGCGAAATCGTAAAGTTGGGCAAAAAATTTAACATCAGCACAAGTTTAAATGAACGACTGATTGAATTAGTTAAAAAAGCACAAGACAAAGGTCATGGTAGTCCTCGTTTGTCGGCGACAAATATTATGCATGATAACTAAGGACCTTAAAGCATAATTTTTTAAGGACGAATACTTCCCGAAATCTAGACCACATAATGCTGTCTGGCAGGTTTGCAGCTAACTGACCGGCTAAACCATCACTCTGGCTATTGACGCCCGCACCAGCATCTTGCTGAATCACCAATGATTAATAACTTAAGTTCATTACCTTTGCCACAGCACCCTGAACGAATACCAGGTGGCTCTGGTAGTTGTAATGTAGTGAGCTTATCATTGACGGTGATACCAGAACCACCGTGATTAACTATGAAAAATTGAAATTCACGCAACTTTTCTTAGGTGGTTGTTTCAGGAGCATGTTGTAAATATTCACATTGTTATCAACGCAATAGCGACTACACTAAAGTGATAGTTAAAAACTGGAGAATTGTCATGGGAGAGGTTAATAATAAATTTGTTGCTCGCCAAGCTATTTTTGACCAAAGCAAGAGCACTTATGCTTATGAACTTTTATATCGTGATAGTTTAGAAAATTTTTATAGTTGCTCACAACCAGAACAGGCCACTTCTCAACTTATTTTACATAATCACATCTATGGTGACCTAAATAGTCTTTGCTCACAAAAAAAGGCATTTATCAATTTTGATGAAAAATCTTTATTAGCAGAGCTACCATTAGTATTAGATAGAAACGTAGTAGTTTTGGAATTATTGGAAACAATTAATGTTACGCCTGATGTCATTAAAATAGTGTCTTCTTTATATAAAAAAGGCTATACATTAGCATTAGATGATTATGATTTCTCCCCGAAGTGGGAGCAGCTTTTCCCATATATTTCCATTATTAAGGTTGATAGAGAAGACATTTCATTTGAGCAAATAGTAGCCTTAAAAAACAGCCAATTTATCGAAGATAAAAACATAAAAATTGTTGTCGAACGAATTGAAACTCATGAACAGTATAATGAGCTAATCAAAATAGGTATTGATTATTTTCAAGGTTATTTTTTTCACAAACCAGAAATGAATATCGGCCATTTCATTAAGCCTATTAAGTTTAATTTACTCCTGCTATTTGCCGAAGCTTTTCAGATAGATATGAACTTTGATACTTTAGCTAGAGTCATTTCTCAGGATGTAAGTTTGGTGAATGGGATTCTAAAATTAGTCAATTTGGAAACAGAAATAAATCGAGTAGAAATAACTTCTATAAAGCAAGCCGTTACTTACTTGGGATCTGATAAAATAAAACAATTTATAGCTATTGTTGCTATGTCAAATTTATCATCTGATTGCAACAGTGAACTGCTAAGAGAGTCATTAGTACGTGGTAAAATGATGGAATACGTATCTTTTTCTCCAGCCTTTATAAAAATAAGAGGATTAGCCTTTCTTACTGGTGTTATGAGCCACATAGGGGCAATTCTCAATTGCCCAATTGAAAAAATAATTATGGCTTTACCATTAGCAGAAGAAATAAAAACGGCCTTGGTGAGCAATAGAGGATTATTATCTGATGCACTTGAAATAGCAAAACATTATGAATTTTCAGAAAACAATGACGAAACCTGTCCCATCATGGCTAGGCATGATATATCAGAAGAAGCATTACTCATGAACTATCATGATGCACTCAAATGGTGTTGTGCAACTTGCCCATAGCTATCATCATCTGGTGGAATATAAAAACCCTTATGATAACAAGGCGAAAGCTGATATTACCTATATTAATTTACTCATTTATTTGGAACGAAAAGTAAGATTAAACCAGCAAAACCATTATGTCTGCTTATGCTTCGATAGTGTACTCATTTAGCGTTTTTTTGGCTCATAAATATAGTCTTCTTTGTGGTACTTTCCGCGCTTAATATCTCATTTTAAAAAATTAGTGAACTCCAAATAAAGTATCTCTTTTGTTAAGGACTTTTTGGTGTGCAAAGGAGAAGTTAGCTATCGGTTGTTCTTAAGGTCAACAGCTAGTTAAAAGGAATCCTTCCTGACTACATTGTATTGGCTAACACTTACCACATTATTGATCTTTTTTTTAAATAAAAAAACAGTCTCTATAGGACTGTTTTGGCTCCAGCCGTTGACATAATCACCTGGAAAATAATATATTTTCTGCCTTCTGTGATTGAAACAAAAAAGGCTAAAAATATAAGATTAAATTAATTATTTAATTATCTTTAGATTAGCTAAAGTATACATTTGATACATTATTACTAATTAGTAAAGATGCTTTTGTTGAAATACCTTTTAATATTTCTATATCTGATAATTGCCACTCTGTTTTATCCCCGGTGCGCTCACAACAAATGATTCCTAAGGGAGAATAATCTTTCATAAAAGTAACGTCTAATAAAGAATGGATATCATGTACATCAAAATACCCAACATTAAAACATTTAGATATTTCATTATTTTTAGCATCTGAAGCAACTAGAAGTTCATTTTTTATTATATGTGAAAAGTAATCAGCATAAGTATTGGCTGATAATTGCTCGCCCAATGATCCTTTACCCAATTCATCAACACACATTAATGAAACCATCTCGGAATGGTCAGGACTAAACAACCAAATACCCACTCGGTCACATGTTGGAATTGCAGACTTAACAGTAAGACAAATGTTTAAAAACTTATCATTTAAAGAAGTGTTTGGGTTACTTAGATAAGAGGAAAGCTGTGATAACATATCCATTTGCTTCAATCCTTGAAAGTCATTAGTTGCTACTCAACCTTAGTTCACGATTGATAATATGCCAAGCCGCTTTAAAGCAATTAGACTCTCAAATATGAGCTATGCCATATAGATAACTCGTTAGTTAAGTTTGCCTATTTCTTCAGCTGCTTGGTTTGCCCAAACACTATACGCTAGCTTCGATGGGTGAATGCCATCTTTGGCTAACAACTCTGGCTTAAAAGATGAGTTAAATGATAGTACCGAACAATGACTATTACCTTTTACAACTCTTGCCATTAACTCATTAAGCCTTTTAGCACGTAAACCTAACCACCACCTAAGAGGGTTAGGTATTGCAGTGAATAGATGCATTGGCGGCACACTAGCCAATAATATTTCAGGTGCACCAAACTTAGTGTTTAATAGTTCTACTATGGTGCTTAAATTAGTGACCCAATGATTTGATCGTGTTAAGTGAATAACATCATTAACGCCAACAGAAACTAAAACATAATCAAGTCGCTGTGCTGGTAGCAACCTAAGCTCGTTTATAAGATCTACCGAAGTATTGCCAGTGTTAGCAATCAAGCGCCAATTAACACGATGCTGTCTGGCAAGTTTTGCCGCTAACTGACCGGCTAAACCATCACTCTGGCTATTTACACCAACACCTGCAGCAGCGGAATCACCAATAATTAATAACTTAAGTTCATTACCTTTGCCACAGCACCCTGAACGATTACCAAGTGGCTCTGGTAGTTGTAATGTAGTTAGTCGTAACCATAAGGCCTGCGTTAACAATAAAGGCATTATTAACGCTGTAGTGGCGTAATAAGAGGTTAGTGTTAGCTTTGCTGATAACTTCAAGAAAATTTCCTCATGATACCTTTAGCTGCTGACCCTGGTTCTGCTCAATGTACACCTAAGCTAACTCAAGAAATCTGAAATAATAACAAAGTATCTGCGTACGCTGGTTAATAATATCTTTAGGCATGTTTTTGTTGTGTATTACATTAAGCCAAATTGTAACGAGTACTAGTGGGATTCTATCTCAGAACGCTAATTGATAACACATAAGTGACTTTATTTACCCTTGATATTCGAAATAATTATAGTCTTTTTTGGCTGAGAGCGGACATATAATAAATTCCAAATTTACTTATTATTAATCAGGTAAATTAATTTACCATTTTATTATTAGTGATCTAATTTTAGTAACTAGTACTAACTAATTGAATAGTACGAATTTTTATTCGTTATTTACGTTGCAATTTCTGATGGGTTAATATTTAATCAAAACAGAGAATAAATATCCAATCATTGAATCTAAAAAAAGGACTTACTTATGAAAAATATCATCATAATGACGATAAATGCCTCAATAGCTATTTATTTTGCTATAGCTGGTTATGCAACAGCCACTGAATCTGGCTCTGGTGGCTTAGCAGGATTTGAAGTTAAAACTCAATTCCAAGGAGAAAAACTTAAAAGTATTGTGCAAGAAATGGTTGCTCCGCCAAATTTTCCGCTCCATACACAGGTAGTTACCGAGAATAAAATTGTTAAAGTTCGCCTTGTGATTGAAGAAAAAGAAGTGGAAGTGAGTCCTGGCGAGTTCATGTGGCAAATGACCTTTAATGGCACAGCGCCAGGTCCTATGATTGTTGCACATGAAGGCGATTACATTGAATTAACATTAGTTAACCCTGCTTCAAATATGTTATTACATAATATTGATTTACATGCATTTTCGGGGGCTATGGGTGGGGGACTGCTGACTGAAGTGTCTCCAGGTCAAGAGGTAACAGTTCGTTTTAAAGCGACTAAAGCCGGAACGTTCGTTTATCACTGCGCACCAGGAGGGGTAATGATACCTTGGCATGTAGTATCCGGAATGAATGGTGCTATCACTATTCTCCCCAAAGATGGATTAAAAGATAAAGACGGAAATCAAATCACCTATGACAAAGCCTACTATATTGGCGGTCAAGACTTCTATTTGCCAAAAGATGATAAAGGAAATTATAAACGTTATTCATCACCAGTTATGGGTATGGCAGATATGTTAGCAACAATGAAAACACTAACACCTAGCCACTTACCTTTTAATGGCGTTGTTGGCGCAATGACTGGGCCCAATGCTCTCAAAGCTAAAGTTGGTGAAACAATAATGATTGTACATTCACAAGCTAATCGCCAAGCCTATCCTCATTTAATTGGTGGGCATGGCAACTATGTTTGGGAAACCGGTTCTTTTAATGATGCTCCAGCAACGAACCAAGAAACATGGTCCATTGCCGCTGGTGCGGCGGGCGCAGCAATATACACTTTTGTACAACCAGGCATATATGCCTATGTTAGCCATAACTTAATTGAAGCGATCTTAATGGGAAGTATTGCTCATATACAAGTTAGTGGCAAATGGAATAATGATTTACAAGAACAACTCGTAGCTCCCACCGCGATCAAGTAATTAATGGTAATATTTGCTATTTCAGACTGTTTAGGGAAAAAAGCAGCATGACTGCTATAGAACAAACTGAGGAAGCTTCTGCGGGTGATAAAAGTAAGAAAGTCCTTCATGACATTGGTTATGCCATTATAGCCAATGTGGCATTGAAGGCGGAGTAGTGGAAGGGCCAAAGCTAAGCCCTATTTATGAAAAACAGATTGAACGAAGTAGTTCCACAGTAAGTAAACATTTTTAAAGGGCTGCAAGTAACCTTATCCAGCCACCCAGAGACCCAGCTACTACGTAGGGAGCCTGAACTGGATACGCCTTCTAGCCGTAGTAATTTTATTAATTTCAATAAAAAATCGATTATGGTAGAGTTAAAATTACCAAACAATATACGGTAAAAACCAACCTTGGTATTTATATGTCCGTGAAGCAGCGGGAAAAAGGCAGTGTAAAAGTAGGCTAACCAACTAAAAAAATAATAAAATTAGGAGTACACTATGTTAGAAACAAAAGCAGTTAAAGTAGTAGAAGACGTAGCAGAAGCCGTAGCAGCATTACCAATGCAGATGAACGATGAGATTGTCGCATTGGCCTTAGTGGATACCGAGATCAAAAAGCAACACGACATAGAGGTTAACGCATCCCATAAAGCACTGTGGGATAAAGTACATGAAGTGCATCCTGAACTTGATAGAAACACTAATTATACGCTTGATTGTAAATTTGCCGAGCAGGGTGTTGTCATGTTGAGTGAGGCTGAGGATTGAGGTCACAAGAATAAAATAGGCCGTATACTTGACCGTGTATTTAAAGATATTAACTAGTTCAGGCGTGACAAGTGTCACAAAATAAGTGTCACAAAATAAGTGTCACAAAAATAGTAAAAGTACACCAAAGGGCGGGACAAACGGCAAAATAAGGCTGTTTATCCTGCCTTTTTTTATGGCTAAAATGCTCTATAGCAACGTGATCTAACGCAATTAGAGCGGCCATTAACACTGTTTATTAACAAAAGACGGCGTTCTATTAGCTGTGAGTTATTTACCAAATCTGAGATCAATAGCGCTATTAAAAAGCAACTAAAAGAACTATGTGTTGATGCTTCATTTGAGCAGCTTGTTTATGATGGCGGCTATTTTAACTGGTAATCAAGTCATAGCTAAAAATTTATCAAGTATTTAGCATAGGCATGAAGAGTGTTTGCCGGTTCTTTTAACTTAATACTTTGTTAGGTTAGCAATGCTTTAGCTAATCTTGTGTTGATGTTGATCTTGTAAACAGCAGTGGTGAAGTGAGTTGACCAGTCAAGTTATCCACTCACACAAACTGTAAAATGTGCAACCTGTGCATAAATCAATCAGTCAAAAATAATTCGCCGACTGTTATACATGTATTAGACACAGCCAACAATCAGTAATATCTTCATATATCCATCAATCACCAGATACAAAAAATCCCGGTAAAACAGAGTTTTAATACTAAAAAATATGGTCGGAGTTGCTGATTATGGTAATGGCTTCGGCTTGGTCGTTTCCGAGTGTGATGAGGGAAATTACCGCCAGATCCAGGTTGAGCCAATAGATAATTTGAATACTCGGCTGCACCTTGTCTAGCAGACGAACCGGACATCCAGCATGTACGTTGCGTTAAAACAAGCTACGGGTAATTGAAACCAATCATAAAAACCTGGGTTAAAGTAAAGGCATTATTAAAGCTGTAGTGGTGTAATAATAGGTTTGTGTTAGCTTTGCTGATAACTAGTAATCTTCTTCGCTCTCGTACACTCCCAGGCATCTACGGGGTACATCTTATCCCAAGCACTCATTAGTTGGCGCTGTATTTACTCATGCTATATCGCTTGTAAGCGCCTTCCATGTACAGGTAAGTTCGAGCTGTTTTACCCCTAGCAATTTCAGGCGGCTCTGCTTTACGATTGTCTATTTTCATGGCGCAACTACCAAAGTCACTTTTCACGGAAGGTAACATAGTGAAGTTGTAGTTACTTCTTAGGGCGTTTACAGCGCCAATGGCAGGGTAAGGGTTAAACATGTCGGCTTGCATGTAACGGTACTCAGTATTTACTTTCTCAGCGCACTCAACATGTTCCCATTCTATCTTTTTAGTGCGTGTGACATATTTTTGGTGACGTTACTAGCCCCCTAGAGACTATGAGCATAGGCAAGGCGGGGGCATTTATATATAGATGTTTGATTGGTCGTGTACGGTGATTTGTTAAACCAACTTTTATGATTTTTTAGTGACAGGTTATTTTACAGTTTTAACTAACTGTAATTTGTACGAATTAGCATCACATTGAAATGGTGGCATTTTGCCTAATTGGTATGCTATATGCGTAAGTTTATTCGATCTAAATTGTTCTTAAAATCAACTTCATTCTTTGACTGAAATAATTAATAAGGAACATCTAATGAAAATTAATTTTTTGAAATTTTCGGTAGTAGGACTAATGTTATCTGTTAGTAGTTTTGCTAATTCCGGTCTTATAAATCCATCTTTTGAAGATGGATTAACTGGTTGGAATGTAAATAGTATTGGAACATCCTTTGGGTATGGACCACAATCGGCACTTGCCACTGACGGTAGTAAATCTATGAGAATGTATTCAGTCACTAGCTGCGCTAATAAGGGTTGCGGGGGGTTCTCATTCAGCAGTGGAGATTATATCGG
Source organism: Colwellia piezophila ATCC BAA-637 (assembly GCF_000378625.1). Classification (GTDB taxonomy): domain Bacteria; phylum Pseudomonadota; class Gammaproteobacteria; order Enterobacterales; family Alteromonadaceae; genus Colwellia; species Colwellia piezophila. Next base: position 165,319 of record NZ_KB905166.1, read on the forward strand.
TTTATCGCAGTCATTGGACTTTACTGGCATTACTGAAATCCTGTTTGACGGCACTCTTACAGGCAGTGGGCAATCATCATACCAAAGCTTTATTAGGGCGGCTGCTTATATTGGAAGCACGCTCGTATGGAGTGAGACCAGTCTAGGTCAATATCTAAACATAGGAATTGACACCACTTTATTCTCTGGCTTACAAGTGCTCGAGTTTCGCGTTGAGGCAATAGGAGCTGGTGTTGATTCCCAATCAGACCATATATATTTAGATAATATTCGAACAAATGAAGTAATCGCAGTTCCCGATCCAGCAACGGAACTTCTATTTGTACCAGCCCTATTAGGTTTGATGGTTTTACGTCGTAAGGCTAAAAACTCAATAGCTTAAATATATAGGGTCAGATTAAAATCATAGAGCCCGACGGCATAACTAATAATATATGATGGTAACTAGTAAGTTTCTAAGTGTTCATTTCCGCATTACCTACTTTCATGAGTTAAGTTCACAGCACCCGTCAGTCTGTAATGGTCTAATGACTGAAGACGCTTAGATGACTTGTAACTCTTAACTATAACAATGTTGAAGCTTCGAATTTAGAAGGACATAAATTATCTTTGTAGAGTGACAAGTGTTTTATATATGGAATAAGAAGTTAGAGATATATAACAGATCTGTCTAAGGTTATTTTGATAACAATTCTTTAGTTACCTATGAGTTACCCAGATACAAAAAAGCCACTTGGATAGTTATGATAACTTTCGCTAAGTGGCTTTTTTGATTTACTTAATATGGTCGGAGTAGCAAGATTCGAACTTGCGACCTCACGTCCCCCAGACGCGCGCGCTACCAAGCTGCGCTATACCCCGACAAGGTAAACTCTTGGGCTTCACGAGTTTACCTACTGTATTTTAATGATTTATCAACGTATTGCAATGACAATTAGCGTAATAGTTGCTTGATTGTGTTTAATCGGCTAACTATTGCGCAACTTCACTCAGCTTTACTGATGTAAAGGCCTTTACTGTTTATCCTGCTGGGTAAACTTCTTAATAAACTGCACACCATCAATCATTAGTGGGAAGTCAGCATTGACTGTTATTGGTGATGCAAATTGACGAGAGTAACTTTGAAAGTTGCCGTTTTGATCAATAAATACAGATTTATCTTTATTGAAGACAATAATGCCTTTATCAGTTGTATTAGCAATGACTCTGTCTTTATTTAAGGTAACTAAGTTACTGCCATTACCAGGGTCAGTCACATTACAAGCTAACCATTGACTCATGAGGGTTGGCTGTAAGTCCATATTACTGGTGTTAAAGGTAATATCCTTATCGCTTGCCTTAGTGGTGTCAGGGTATATAAACAGGGCCGGTTTAGTGTTTAAACGCGTTTCATCATTTTGGTTACCGATAGAGCTAATCCAAATAATATCTTTTTCAGGTTTTTGTTTTTGCGCGAGTAGTAAAGCATCAATAAACAATTCAAATTGATATTGATTATTATTTTTCACCGCTTGTTTTGCATTGATAGCAGCGCTATTTTTAAAGTAAATAATATGCAAACCAGGGCTTTTATTATTTAACTTTTCGGCAAATAAGAGACTGGAAACGTCCATCAATTCTGTTTTAGTCATGAATAGCGATTCAAACCAACGTGGCTCAACTAAAACATCGTTTTCTTCTTCGACATTATTAGCCTTAGCTGGTTTAGAAAACTCATCAGAAATAACCGTTAAGCTCGTTGTCAGGGCTTGTTGGTCAATGCGTTGGAACAAGAGCGGCTTTACACCTTGCTTTAAAATATCTTGTTGATAAATACTCGGCAGTGAATAAAGCATATTAAACCAGGCATTATCTTTAAGGCCAGTATCAATATTATTGGTTAAAAGTAAGCTGTTAGCACTTGCACGACCGATGAACTGTTTCAATTGAGTAATAGAAACTTGTTTCTCAGTTAGAATTACAAAGGTTGAATTAGTGGGTGGTTTACTTGTACTTGCTGATGCATTAGCACAGAGGTTAGCATCAAAAGTAGGGTAATTAGGAATAGCCTGACTAAACGATAATGGGCTATTTTTACGTTCAATATAATCTTCAATATTGAATAAGCCATATTTGGTTAACAGCGTTTTTGCCGTGGCTGGATAAGACAAAGGTAATACGGTGTCTTGGCGTAAAATATCATAGTCAAGATTTGCATCCGCCCAAATATGAGTAACATGACTAAAGAAGAATGATAAAACCAAAGTAAAAATAACAAAGCGGGCAAAGACTGTTTTCTGTAATTGCTTTAGGTGCTTCCAAGCGTAATTACTTACCGTAAACTCAAACGCTAAAATAACAATAGCTATCGCACCACTGATAGTAAAAAACAGGCTATTATCTTTGGCTATATCTTGTAGCAAACTTATAATTTGTGTACTTGATGAGGCGTTTAGGTGATAACCCAAGCGACTATAGATAAAGGCATCTAACACCAACAACAATAAACCCGCGGTAAAGATGATAGAGCCACTGGTTCTAATAAACTTGGTGTGCGGTAGTATCAGTGTTAAAGGAAATAACACTAAAACAAAACTCATAAAAGTTAGGAAGGCAATATGACTCACCCAAGTTGTGACTAAATAAACCTGACCTAATAATGTTGTTGGCGCAGCATCACTAAATAAATAGTAAGAGGAAAGGGCGATTGCTGCTAAAATATTGAAAAATGTGAACCAATGGCTCCAACTGATCAAATGTAATAGTTTTTTGCTGTAGCTTTTTGTATCAAATGAAACCATTGATAATAATTCTTCTTTTGCAGGTGAAATTAATTAAAAGAGTTTATACCGATTTTTTTAATGCGCGAGTAAAGTTGTCGACCACAGCACTACGTTTACTTTCAGGTACTTGGCTAAGCACGTGAGTTACCGCATTACCTAGACACATTAGGCCTAAATCTGGGGTTGCTTCTTCTTTAATAAGGACATCTAATAAATCTTGGATAATTTTTTCTACACGTTCGTTCGAATATTTAGATACAATAGGCATAATAAGTGTTTTCGTTAAGGGTAAATTTAATTTCTTTAGTTTATCAAATGCCTGCACCATTTAATATATAACAGTAAAAGAAACCGTCGTTACAGCACAATACATCAACATTAATTAACATCAGTCACCGAACATAAAATCCTATGAGCTTAATAATTCAGAACATTGCACTACATTTTTTGTCTAAGAAAGAAGATACCGGTGAGGTAGTCTTGCGCCTAGGGCCAGAAAATATAGATTTCAGCCAAGAAAACACCAAAACAACCAACTTTGTTGATGGTTTACACGCCATTTATAATGCCAAAGGCAATAAAGCCTACGGTAGTTTTTCATCCATGCCGAGTGAAGGTGATTCCGCGCGCTTTGTAGATTTAATGGAAAGCTATTTAACGGAACAACAAAATTTTTATGATTTTAGTACCCAAGCTGGCAATGTATTAAAAAATGAAATCGAAAAATATGACATAGAAGAGACCGGCTATTTTGTTATTTGCCATTATGAATACATGGGTGGTAGGTACTTATTCGTAGCGGTTATACCAGTTTCAGAGCATTACAGTGTTGACGGTGAGTTAAATATTTCCGCGGCACAGCACCTTGATACCAATAAAATACAACTCGCGGCACGTATTGATTTATTCGACTATAAAGAAAATGGGCAAGGCAATCGCTATATCTCATTTATAAAAGGTAGAGCGGGTCGTAAGGTATCAGACTTCTTTTTAGACTTCTTAGGTTGTGAAGAAGGTTTAAACGCCAAAGAACAGACCCAAACACTGGTACAAGCGGTAGAAGACTACGTTACGGTTAATCAACTAGATCCGGCTGAAAAGCAAAAAACACGTAAAGATTTACTCAGTTACTGTAAAGAGCAAAAAGCGAGCTCTCAAGATGTATCACTTCAGGAAGTGGGTAAAGTTATTGAAAGTGCGGGTGCAGAGCAAGACTTTTATCAGTTCTGCCAAACGCAATCGTATCCAATTGAAGATTCGTTTCCACATGAGCAAGCCGTGGTTAACAAAATCACTAAATATTCGGGTTATGGTAATGGTATAAGCTTGAGTTTTGAGCGTAGTCATTTTGGTCAAGACGTGGTGTATAATCCTCATAATGACTCATTGACCATCTTTAAAGTACCACCTAATTTGAAAGAACAATTACTGGCGCTGCTTGAAGGTGAAAAGGTCGAGGGCGGATCAATCCCAGAAGAGTAAAATACAGTTAACTCTTGGTAACGCGTGACCGTAATGGTATCGCGTTACCATTTAAGTAAAAGATTTAACTAACTTTAAATATTTATAAAACAGTCACTTGAAATAAGTTCTAGTAAAATGGCTGTCATCATCAAAAAATTGGAAAATGAACATGATAAATGAAGACAAAGCATCAAATGATAGCTTAAGTAACACCTTAACCATCGCTCGACCTGATGATTGGCACGTTCATTTACGTGATGGTGTGGTATTAAAAAACACGGTAGCGGACATTAGTCGTTACATTGGCCGCGCGATCGTAATGCCCAATTTAGTACCTCCTATTACGAGTGCTGAGTTAGCAAAAAGTTATCATCAGCGCATTTTGGCGGAGGTGCCAAACGCACACTTCAAACCACTCATGACTTTATATTTAACAGATAAAACCACAGCTCAAGATATTATTGATGCGAAAGAGTCTGGTGTGGTTTATGCAGCAAAATTGTATCCTGCAGGTGCAACAACCAACTCTTCATCTGGTGTAACTGATGTTGCCAACTTAACAGAAGTATTTGCTGCCATGCAATCGGTGGCAATGCCGCTATTAGTGCACGGCGAAGTCACAAACGCTGATATTGATATTTTCGATAGAGAGCAAGTTTTCATTGATACTATTTTACAGCCATTAGTGGCTAACTACCCTAAGCTTAAAATAGTGTTAGAGCATATCACTACTAAAAATGCGGTAGATTTTGTTAGTGCTGCCGGTGACAACGTTGCCGCGACTATTACCGCGCATCATTTATTGTATAACCGTAACCACATGTTAGTGGGCGGTATCAAACCACATTATTATTGTTTACCTATTTTAAAACGTAATATTCACCAACAAGCATTAAGAGCTGCAGCAACTAGCGGCAATAAAAAGTTCTTCCTAGGTACTGATTCAGCGCCACATGCACAACATGCTAAAGAGTCAGCTTGTGGTTGTGCCGGTGTTTACTCTTCTTTTGCTGCCATTGAGTTATATGCAGAAGTTTTTGAACAAGAAAATGCACTGGACAAATTAGAAGCCTTTGCCAGCTTTAATGGCGCAAACTTTTATCAATTACCTATCAACACTGATAAAATCACCCTGGTTAAAAAATCATGGCAAGTACCCGCAACAATGACTTTTGGAGAAGATGTTGTAGTACCAGTACGGGCTAATGAAGATATTTTGTGGACAGTAGAAGACTAACTCTTCGTCATTGTGAGCCTTAGCTTAAATTTATTTAAGCTAAGTGAAGTTCAATACAAGAGTTAACCTGTATAAAAGTAGAGAGCTAAAAGTAAAGTTTAATTAAGGAAAAAAATGCAATTATTTGTAGATGATCTTACCGTTATTGATTTTTCATACCTGTGTAAACAACGCGGAATCGTAGGTGAGAGTTGGATTGTTGACGTATTGCTCGATGGATCGTTAAACGACCAGAGCATGGTGCTTGATTTTGCCGTAGTAAAAAAGCAAATCAAGGCTATTATTGATGATGCCGTTGACCATAAACTGTTATTACCTGCGCAAGAGCAAGCAATAACCTTGGCAGAGTCAACGCATAACGAAGGTCATCAAACCATCGACTTTATTAGCGATGTGGCAAATTACTATTTACAATCTCCAGCCTGTGCTTTTGCCTCTATAGACTGTTTAAGTATTACAGTAGCTGCGGTAACGACACATCTAACGGCTATTATTTTGGCGCAATTGCCAGATAATGTGCAAGGATTGTCACTAGTACTGCGCCCTGAAGTTATTTCAACAGATTATTATCATTATACTCATGGCTTGAAGTTACACGATGGCAATTGTCAGCGTATTGCTCATGGTCACCGCTCTAAAATTAAAGTTTATGTTGATGATAAAAGAGATAATCAGTTAGAGGCTGAGTGGTGTCAGCGCTGGAAAGATATCTACATTGCCAGTGAAGCCGATAGAATTTCACGTGATGATATTGAGTTATCTGCTTATGCAATAAGTAATTTGACGCCCGATCATCAATACTTTAGTTACCATGCACCACAAGGTCGATTCGATATCGCCGTAGATAGTAAGGTACTTGATGTGGTTGATTGTGATTCAACCGTGGAGCTGCTAGCCGACTTTATTTTAAGACAAATAAAAGCGGGTCATCCTGAACTGGCTAATAATACAGTGCAAGTTGTGGCTTACGAAGGTGTCGCTAAAGGGGCAATTGTTCATGGTTAGTACCCTAAATCCTTTAACGAAATTATTACTTGCCGCGGCTTTGCTATCGAGTTTTACCACAAGTTTTGCGAGTAACACGCAACAAAAACTGGTTAGCCAAAGTAGTGACATCGCTTTATCTGGTGAAGTTAAGCAGGGCGGATTGATGGTGGGTAAAACCTCACCGCAAAACACCGTTACCTTAAACGGTAAAAGCATTGCCGTTACAAGTAGCGGTGATTACGCTTTTGGTTTCTCTCGTGATGATAAACAAAGCTATCAATTAGTGATAACTTCGGTTAATGGTGATCGGGTAACAAAAACCTTAACACCCGAAAAACGTGAGTATAATATTCAACGTATTGAAGGCATTAAAAAAAGCATCATGCAGCCAAATCCTAAATCGGTTGCGCGAGCACAACAAGATAGCAAACAAGTAAAAGCGGCTCGTAAGATTTCTAGCGAGCTAAGTTATTTTGCTCAAGGTTTTATTGCACCAATCAAAGGCACCATTACTGGCGTTTATGGTAGTCAGCGTGTTTATAATGGCGTACCTAAAAATCCACATTATGGCTTAGATTACGCAGGTAAAACGGGCGATCCGGTAAAAGCTCCCGCTTCAGGTACGGTATTACTTTGGGTACCCGATATGTTTTACTCTGGTGGCACCATGATTATTGATCATGGCCAAGGTGTTAGCTCTACCTTTTTACATTTAAGTAATTCATATGTAAAACAAGGTGATAAAGTAAAACAAGGGCAGGTAGTTGCGGCGGTAGGTAAAAGCGGCAGAGCAACCGGCCCGCATTTAGACTGGCGTATAAACTGGTTCAAGGTAAAAATTGATCCCGCGCTAGTGCTAAAAATACAACCTCTTCATTAATTAAACTTATTAAAGTCTCCTAAGGTCACACTATGGCAGAACACGGCTATTCGCTGCTCCGCATTATTATTATCGACAGTTTTTGGCAGGGTCAAGTTAACGAACTCGATCTAACTGGCCACACTCAACTTGAAGGTACCAACGGTGCAGGCAAAACCTCATTAATGCGATTGTTGCCACTTTTTTATGGCATGCGACCGAGTGACATTGTCAGTAAGGTTGATCAAGCAAAAAACTTTGCCGACTTTTACTTACCCCGTGAATCCAGTATTTTAGTGTATGAATACCAACGGCCCTTTGGCCAAAAGTGCCAGGTATTAGCCACCAGTGATGGTCGAGGTGTGCACTTTAAATTTATTGATGCACCTTATGATCCGCAGTACTTTAGAGCCACTAAGCATGATGGCAAGGCGAAGTCTTTTACCATCAACGAAATAGAAAAAAACTACCGTAATATCAATGCAGAATGTTCAAAGTTCCTCGGCATTGATAAATACCGCCAAGTTATTCAAAATTTGCGCAGTGGTCGTAAACACAAAGAAATAAGAATACTGCAAAATCGCTTCTCGTTCAGTGAGCAACCATGTCCACATATTGATAAAGTGATTAACGGCACCATAGAAAAAAACCTAGATTTTGAAGCGGTTAAGCGCATGTTAGTGGCAATTGCCAGTGATCACCTTGCCCGTAATACCAATGATGAGAAAGAACAGTTAAGTTTAAACAAAGCCGATATCACCAGCTGGTTGGCCGATATTCAGGCCAGTCGCGCTATTAAAAAAGTTGCCGACAAAATTTCTGTTTGGCAAAATGACTTTAGTGCCTTCACTAGTTTATTAAACAAGTTACAACATCTGCACGCAGAAGCAATCGCACATCAACAGCGCCTTGAATTAAAACAACAAGGGCGGGACGAGCTTAAGAAAACCAGCATAGTCACACGCAATAAACTTGAAACTGACTTAGCCAATACCATTGAAGAATATCAAAAAACCTTATTTACTTTAAACGCTAAGATTGATGCCGATTTAAGTAAAATAGAGCTACTTGATGAAGATAAGCTTAACTATGAAGACGATGATGCCAGTAGTTATCAAATAAAGGCCGAGCAAGCACCACAAATTCAAGCCGAGCTCGATGAAGTCATTGCCGTTATTGATGCCTTTGAAGGTAACATCACTAAAATAGGGCAGAAGTTTGATAAGCTAATCCAAAAAATTGAAGTAGAAAAACTTAAAGCAGTCAGTAGTAATAATGAAAAATCAGCGCTTATTACCCATACGTCAAATGAGCAATTAAGCCATATTCATGAGGTTTTTCATCAACAAGAACACTCTCTTAATGCCCAATTGCATAAAGAAGAGCTAAAACTGCAAAAAGATCAGCAACAAATACAATATCAATTAAACAGTGCTCAGCAACAGTTAACGCAGCCAATAATACCGCCAGAATTAACCGCCAATATTGACGATAACATTGCCGCGTTAACCCAGGCACAGCAAAGTTATAATCAACTGCTGCAACAAGAGTCAGTGCTACAAAAACAACAATATCAACTAGAGAAACAGCAAGACCAACAATTAACGCAACGCAGTGAAGCAAACCGTTACTTAGAACAGTTACGCCAAGATTATCATCAAGTTGAATTGCAACTGTTACCAGAAGCAGGCTCTTTACACCATTACCTAATTAACGAGCCTAAAGCGGCTAATTGGCAAAATGATATTGGCCGTTTACTCAACACCGAGCAATTATCGCGAACTGATTTAAATCCACAGTGGTTAGCCAACGATAGTTCAACGACCAGTCTTTATGGTTTATCCATAGATTTACAACAACTTCCTTGTGACGATTCATTATTTTTAGACGAAACGCAACTACGAGAAAAGCGTCAAGTTATCGAAACTAAGTTACAAGCTCAAACAGATAAAATCGTCCAACTTGATGAACATTTAAAAGGACTTGTTAAAGCGCTTAATCAGCTAAAAGTTAATATCACTGAACAGTCACAAAACTTAAACCAACAAAAATTAACCTTAGGGCAATTGCAAACACAGCAAGAAAGCCTAGTGGTTAAAAAACAATTGGCCATTAAGGCACACCGTCAAACGATCGAAGCACAATTACAAAGTTTCAATCAGCAAATAAAAGCGCTTGAGAAAAAGCAGCATAGCTTTAAAGAAGATAAAGCAGAGCAATTGCATGAACTCACTAATGATAAATTAGAAAAATGTATGGTGGTTGAAAGTGATAGAGATAATCAGTTAACGCTTTTAGCCGAGCAACTTATCACCTTAAAAACCAATGCCAAGCAGCGCCTAGCCGACCTTAAAAAACAACAAGCCAGTGATATTAAACACCTTGATCCCGAAGGTGAGGTAGACAAACGTATTGTTAAGCGAGTGACGTTAGAGCAAGATTTACAGCAATGTTCACTGTTTGCGCAAAAGGCGCGCGACTATCAAAGTTTTATCAATGAACGTTATTGTCATCGTGATGCCTTGGCAGAAGAAAATCAAAACAGAAAAATTACTAAGCGTAATCTCGATTCTAGTCATGAAGATACTAGCATTGCGCTATCCTCTGAAATTAGTGAATTAAGACAGCTGATTAAGAAAACCAATCTAGAAAAACAAGCTACCGATGATTTATTAGTACAGCTGAATGATAATAAACGTTTGTGTGAAATGTCAGCCATTGAAATTAAGCTATCGACAGATGAGCCAGCTAACCAAGCTGATTTAACCGTTAGCTTTTGTCATGATTTTCATCAGCAATTTAAGGTCATTGAAAAACGTTTGGCTAGTCAACTAAATACCTTTAGTGAACGCTTTAGAAAAGATCACTCTGGCAGTGAGCTTTTCGATAACTGGCAAAAATTATTAGCTGAAAATGATAACTACACCGGTGCTCAAGCTTTGTTTAAATATCGTGAACCTATTAGCGCGTTATTAAATAGTGCCGAGCAAAAGCAGCAAAGCACTTACCAACTGGTTACCGTTAACGCCACCATGATCAACGAGTTTTATCAGCACATCGAAAACTTTGGCCGTAATATAAAACGCATAGGTAAACTGCTATCAACTAAGGTAACTGCTTTAGCACATTTCGAAGCCTTAGCCGATATCAATGTTACCACGGTAATGAAGCAAGAAGAGCTAGAGTACTGGGGGCCGTTAAAAAGTTTTGCTGAGGTTTTTGAACTACATAAAGACCAATTGCGTGATGGCCTTGGTGATGTACCCGATGATTTAGTATACGCCATGCAAAAGTTGGCCAATTATTTACCTAATGAGGGTTTTGTTTTAGCACACAATAATTTATTCGATTTAGAATTTACCATTGTCGAAAAAGGCCAAATAAAATACGCTCGTAATGCCAAGCAGCTGAAAAAAGTGAGTTCAACCGGCTTATCTTATTTAGCCATGTTGTCTTTATTTGCCGGCCTTTTAGCCATGCTGCGTGGTGATAGCAAACATGCTAGCCAAATAATTTTACCGGTAGATGAACTCGGTGAACTTGCAGCAGAGAATATTGACCTGTTATTACAAATGTTTAATGACAATCATATCAGTATGTTATCTGCATCTCCTTCAACAGACCGCCATATTTTATCCTTGTATAACCGTCATTATAAATTAAAAGATAATAAGATTTATCATGCCGAAATTCCGCAATCACGCTTAGATGAATTACTCGCGCAACGTAATAAAGTACCGGATATTACTGATGAAAGTACCAAGGTAAGCGATGAGGATAAAACAGAAATTAGCACGGATGAAAGTACAGCAGTAACTGCAGGGGAAAGTGAACAACAAAGCAGTAAAGAGGAAATAAACAATGTTTAAAGAAAGTATTCAAAAGCTGCTTTGTGGTACGGTTATTTGTCAAACGGCTTATGAAGCTGAATATTTATACCTCAAAGCAGAAAGTCATAGCGATAAGGTCAATGATTTTTTAGCTAACTTAGATAGAAAACTTACCTATCTTGACAGTGCTGACGCCTACTACTGTACATTTAACCAGGTAGATGAAAGCAACGAACATGAACTCAGTATTTTATTTAGTGAAATGCGCAGTACCTTTAGACCACTTGTCGAGTTTTTAGATTTACTGCTAACGGCAACGCAAGCAGATTTACCTATTCGCGCTAAATCGGTTTTGAATATCAATGAGTTATTCGAACCCTTTGAACATGATCAAACCTTGAGCGAGCAATTAAGACGCTTAACTTCAATCAAGCCTTTTAAAACCAATAAAACTGAAACGCGAGAGCAATTAGTTATGGTCTTTCAAAAGCTTGAAGAAATGCAGTATTTTGTTCGTAAAAATACTGGTAGCAGTCGCTATTATGCTACCGCGCGTTTTGATTTAATTTATTTATTGATAGAGTTTTTAAACGATGCCGAGCTAGTAACTTTACCTGAGCAAGAAAAAAGCCAACAAGATGAGCTACTTTTCTAATGGAAAGTTTAATGGAAGTTCTATCGGAAAGTTTAATGGCTATCTCTAGTGGAGAATCCTAATGGCTGGTTTTGATTCTTCTCAAGTAGCAAGTTTACTAAGACAAATTGGTGCCTACAATGAGTTACTCGCCAGTGCCTATGTTTATGGCTCGATCGCGAGTGACGAACAAGATGTTAACACCATTAATTTGTTACACAAATCTGGCTTGATCAGACCTGACGATTCTCCAGGTGAGTATCGAGTAACCACAGATCTTAAGCGCATGTTAAACCGGTTAATGCGCAAGCAAACCAGTTATCGACAACTTACCGACATGGGTAAAGTCATTGAAGCGATTGAAGAAGTAGTAAAAGATTATCAACTGGCGACTATAGCCAAAGAGCAAGAAGATGCCGAGTATTATTTAGATCAGCTCGATGATTTACTTTACGAAACTAAAGACAGTTTAAACAATAACTTAGAGAACATGCATTTTGCTATTGTGAGCCAATTTGGTTTTGTCAGTAGCTTGTCTAACAAAATTCGCCAAAACGAACGTTACTTATCTCACGCGCAAAAGCTCCTGAATGAGTTACAACAAATTGACCCGCAAGATTGTTACGACTGGTTAGATTGGCTTTGTCCTAATGAGTTTGCTCGTAAAATATCAAACTTTGTTTACTGGTATAACCAAATTTTGCCGAAGCTGCGTTTGATTATTGATAACATGCGTATTAGTTTGTTTCGCTTACGTCGAGATGAAAAACAAGCCAGTCAATTACGCAATATGGCGCGTTTTTTACGTAAACATCCGGAATTTGATCTTGATGACAGACTTTTTGAGTTAGCCAATTTACCTGAACAGCTAAAATATTCGCCGCAAATGCCACTGCGCAGTTATGTTGATACCAAGCAAACCGACATTGAACAACCTTTACTCGAGTTGATACAGTCATTACGCAAACAAGCAGTAGTTACACCAATCAAAGCAAGAACCACCAATGAGGTGAGTTTCGAGCCGATTGAAAAAATTGCCGCCGATGAAGATTTTTTCGAAGAGCAAACTGAGTTGTTGTTTGAACGCGTTATTATAAATAACTGTGCGGTTTCAGCGTTAAGCTTTTATCAAGAGTTTCAAAATGTTTGGCTAGAATCATCTCAAGTTATCGCACCAAAAGAATGGATAGAATTAGTATTTAGTTGTTACTGCAAATTAACCAGTGGCCAACAAAAAGCACTGAATATAAAAATGAAAGGTGTGGCTGTGCCAGGCACTACCGATAACTACAGTTATAGTGATGTAGTTATCGAATTAAGAACCGAACTAAAACCTAAAATGAAAGCTAGTGCGTAAAAAGTCAAAGTTTAGTCGCAAAGCAATGCAAAGTAAAAAACAATCATGAACAAACAACTTTATAATTTTGCACAAGATAAACTTAAAAAAAACCGGCAGGGCGGTCAGATAAAAAATACCGCGTTAGCAACAAAGCTGTATGAAGAATATAATTTTGGCAAATTGGATTTCAGTAAAAAAGTCCTAAGCTTTAGCCTCACCGATATTTTGGCACTGAGCCAAGCAATAAAAACAACGCTGAGTGTTGAAATTAGAAATGATCCATATCCTAGTAAAACCAGCAGAGTAACTAATGCTGGAGTTAACCGAGGTGAAAAACAAAATAGCTATGCGGTTAGCAAAGATTTCATCCTGATTAATAGTCTAGCTGAGCTGAAACTTAATAAAACAACTTTTACACCGTCGCCATTTACTGCATTAGGTAACTATATTAAAGCAGATGAAATTCAATCAGTTGAACATAGTGCCATTGTATTAGTTGAAAATCTGGCTGTTATGGCAAACCTAAAGTTAATTAACTTAACCAAGTTATATACTGAAATTGATTTACCGATTAACCTAAGTAAAGCGCTTTGGCTTTACCGCGGTGATGTAAAACCGCAACAAACTACGAATAGCAGTTACCAATTTTTTAGACGTTTTAAGGGCGAAATTCCATTAATTTGCTTTAGTGATCTCGACCCGAAAGGTATTGAAATTGCGTTAACTAGCCATGCTGATTATTGGTTAACTCTTAAAAATGCCAATGAAGTTGATATGCCATTACTAGGTAGTGAACAAGAATGGTATAAACAAAAAACTTCAATTTCTTTTTTACTAAAACAAGCAAAGGCCAATGAAGAAAAACAGCCATGGCAGTTTAGCTTTGAAATACTACAGCATCATAGAAAGACGCTTAAGCAAGAACACATGCTCAAACATAAACTTGAGTTAGCGTTATTAAAAATAAATGACAAGGTGCATTAAGTAAAATAAATAGAAGCTGAAGCGAGAAAAAATAAACCAGGCTAAGTTAACTAAAAATAATTTCTTCCATCTGTGCACGGTTATCACCATGGCCATTGTCACAACGTAACATTTTCCCTAGCGGATAAAAACAAAGTGTTAGATATAAGTCGGGCTAGAGTTTTATATTTAAAGTGTTTGTTGAAGGTGTTAGCTGTAAAGCGACAGGCGCAAAGCATATTGTTGCAAGTAAGATTTAAAACAGTAAATGATAATGTAGAGTGTGAAAACGAACAGCTACAAAATCAGTAACTAGATTACCAACATAACTAAAATCATAACTGAAGTAATCCAGTGACAAGCCTAGAATACAAAGGCTAGAACAAACTAACTAATAGAGTAAATATCAGCAGAGCACAGATATATACTCTCACTATGTCCAATACTCTTCAGAATAGACAAATGGGCTATTTTACGCTCTTAAACTGCGTAGATGGGCTATTTTAGTGCTGATAGATGACTCTTTATTGATTTCGATAAGGAACCTCAACCTATCTATTTCAGCTTGCATTGAATCAATTTGTCCTTCGTATAATTCAACTTTTCTATCGAGATTATAATAATTCTCTACCGCTTTACGAACTGCTTTTGATGCTGCTCCAGTTCTGAACTGTAGTTTAAGCAATTCTACTTTCTGTTCAAATAATGGGTCTGGGGAATTGAATTTAATTAGCATTTGAGGATTATGCTTTTAAAAATTTAATATTGGTAGGTTATTTTAAATTGGATAATACCTTCGACGACGACGAAGGAGAAGCCTGAGCAATGAGAAGGACAAAGAAGGTATAGGGAATACTAACTCGTTTTAGTAGATTAAATATAGCATAAACCACATAATAACATGTCTAATCACTTGGTTTTATGGGGAATTTAATTGCAAGACAAAAACACTGTACCTATAGGTTTTAAGATTAACTACTTGAAACCTGTGACTCCTGAATCTTATGATAAGGCTCAGGGCATCAAACAATCATTAGATGAATTGATTGATGAATTAAATGGCGCTCTTGGCATAAATTTACTTTTAAAAAAATCAAAGAACCTAATTATTAACCGTTTAAAAAATCTGGTTAAGTTTATAAACAATAAAGATGCTAATGGATTTATGCAAGAATATACTCACATGCGTCTATTCACAAAACAGTTAATTTCAGTAAAAAACAATGATGTAGAAATGTTCGCCCACTTTAAACGTGAGATATTAAAGCAAAGTCACCAAGATAATTGGTATGGTATTCGAGCTGAGTTGGGTATTGCCTTTAATTGCTTAGAGAACTTTAAAGGCACAACTAGAAAAAGAGAAAGCCCTGATTTTGTATTAAATGAATCAACAATACCTGTCTTTATTGAATCAACAATGGCACATACGAACTCACAGAAAGTAGAAGTACTTTATAAAATAGGTGCTGCAATTAATAAGAAAAACAAAAAGATATATGCCAACAACAATACAGCTTTGTGCATAGACATAACAAATATTTTCAATCGTTTTTTTAATGATACTAATAAACAAGAAAGTGAACTTGTTGATTGGATAAATAATTATTTGAATGAAACAAAGATTAAATACGGCGCTATCATAATTATGGTTCATATGTATTTAAAGGCAGAACGTAGGTGCCAAGCAACATATTCAACATATAAATTACAACATTGCTCTGCTGAATTATCTGAAGTTTTAGATGAACTTTATCCTAAAATTGGGAAAAATAAATATGCTGACCCAGTGTTTTCAAACTATAGCTAAGGAGATTTTTTAGTTCGGGTACTAGTGACACCCGAACTAAGTCCGGACATCCGGATTATTTCTTCTTAAAAACAGTACTTAAAAAATCTTCTTCTTCTTCTTTGGTATCAAACTTAATTTTACCGCTTTCATACATTGATAAAAATAATGAAGCATTGTCATTCCCCTCATTGAAAATATCAAAAGGGTGGTTAGATACCTTAGCAAGTTAGGCACATGTGAAATTCCTTAATTTTGGCTGTTAGTTCTATAGGAAGTTCTAACAATAAGGATATTGAAATACTGGTATTTAGGAATAAGGGGATTCACTAAGAACTCTTAGCTGTAAGGTTTATGTGTTTCTTAGAGAGAAGTAATTAATGGTATAATTAAATGGTGATCGGACGTCATTATAAACTTTTGTTAATCTGATTAACGACAGGGATAGCCGCCCTTACAGATATATACATCCACTATGTCCGATACTCTTCAGTATTGGACATAGTGAGTGTATTGATTTAAACTAGCGTTAACCTATATTTCCCCGTTAGATTTAAAATTTGGTATTCAATTAATGTCATCATCTAAAGCCTCAACCTTATCTAAGCCTGTTCCTTTATATCCACCATACATAGACTTGTGTGATTTCGATCTCGAAGATTATCCGCAGTTAGATAAAATATTTTCATCTAACGAACCTTGGTGGCTTGAGCAATTTAACTGGGGAAAAATATTCCTAACCTATATAGGTAGAAATAAATCTACCCACACTTATGACAGATTTAGAAATGACGTTGAACGTTTTCTTTTATGGTCCTTTATTGTAAATAAAAAACCCATTTACCAATTACGTAAATCTGACTTACTTGAATATGCCGACTTTTGTTGGCAACCACCAGTTACTTGGATTGGCACATCTAATCAAGAACGTTTTAAAATCACCAATGGTTATTCCGCTGCGAATGAACTTTGGTTTCCATTTAAGATTCAAGCACCTAAAAGTCTAAAATCACAATTCGTTATTGATAAGAAAAAATACCGTCCATCACAACAAACACTTTCATCAATGTTTACCGCACTTATCGTTTTTTATAACTATCTAATGGCTGAAGATTTTTGTATTGGTAACCCTGCACAAATCGCTAAAAAAGATTGCCGTCACTTTATCATTGACTCACAAGTTAAAGAAATCAAACGTTTAACGGCCAGCCAATGGCAATATGTTTTAGATACTGCAGTTGAAATGGCTGATGAAGATCCTATATTTGAACGAAACTTATTCGTAATTGCATCCTTAAAAACCCTCTTTTTAAGGATTTCAGAATTATCTGAACGGCCCAATTGGTCCCCAACCATGGGTCACTTTTGGCAAGATGATGATGAAAACTGGTGGCTTAAAATATTTGGTAAAAGCCGAAAAATACGTGATATTACCGTGCCCGTTGATTTTTTGCATTTCTTGGAACGTTATCGTGCTTCTCGTGATTTGTTAGGTTTGCCATCAAGTAATGAAAATTCGGTTCTGGTTGAAAAAATACGTGGTCAAGGCGGTATGACATCCAGGCACTTACGCCGTTTAGTGCAAAGTGTTTTTGATCTAGCCCATGAGAATATGCGCAGATCTGAAGGCGAAAACAGAGCACTAAAATTAAAAGAAGCTTCTGCCCATTGGCTTAGACACACCGGTGCCAGTATGGAAATCGAACGTGGGCGCCCTCTTAAAGATATTTCAGAAGATCTTGGTCATGCCAGTATGGCAACTACCGATACTGTTTATGTACAAAGTGAGCATAAAAAACGTGCTGAAAGTGGAAAACGCAGAAAGGTAGATTAATGTTTGATTAAAAATCACCCTATAAAACAGCGTGCTACGTGATTATTTACCAGTAATGACAGCTGATGTTTATTAGAATGCACGTAGCGTCAGTTTGATATTTAAACAAACTGACGTACAAGCCTTTATAACCATGAGATACAGTGGATTACATCAACACTTCAATGACTAGAAAATAGCGAGTAAAATTTTGTTTGAAGTGCCCTACTACTATTCTTGGTTATTCAGCTGCTTTGGAATTTAAAGTATCGTTTTTCCACTATTGTGTGTAATGTCCACAAGCAGCACAAACTTTCGCTGCTTCTAAAAGACCTTTTCTACACATATTACAATGCATAATTCTCCCTCGAAAAATAACGGCCTAAAAAAGGGAAAAAAATTATTGGCTAAAATATTTGAGGAATGATCTTACACCACTTTCGTAGACACATTACTAATTTTTTAACCTGTGTGTTGCGTCCATCGGTTGAACTCAAGCCACAAAGCCGACCTAATTATTAGAGCAACAAACTCTATTTTTATGTCAGCTACCTGCAAGGATAGCTGACATTAGAATATATACTCTATGGCGATTCCTGCCCCATGAGTTACTTATTGGAGAGTAAGACAGGTTTCTAACCGTTGGATTATCGACACTGTCAGACTGAGATAATGCCGGCTAAATCAGGTAATGATTCTTGGTAGTCGATCATTTCAACCCCAACTTCAACATCACTGTAAGATTGATAGGGGCTTTGAGTACTCGTGTTTTCAGCATTTGCGTTTACTAGCGGACTACAAAATAAAGGAGACGTTATAATTATTATTTTCATGTTTCATTCCTATATTTACAAAAAAGGCTGAACCTTTGAATGGTTCAGCCTTCGAATATTGTCGGTACTAATTAATAAACTTACTGTTTAATAAAACTGCCTAAAACAGTATAATTGGCACTGTCAGCTTGCCCTTCAGGTGTAGTTATAATCTGTAGAGCATTCTGGTTATTTGATGCTGCATTTGCCTCAAGGTTACTCACTTGCCAAAACCATTGCTCTCCATCTCCCCCTGTTTCAGTAAATTTAACTGAACCATCGGCTTGAATGGCCCAAGTTGTTGTATTGATGTCAGGTTCATTTTGGTCATCTAATCCAAAATCTATGGTACCGGTTCCATCAGCTACAAACGTTACCAGGAAGGCACCATCACTATCTATAATTGACTCATAAGTACCAACAATGTTCTCTTGTGTAAAGCTAACACCACGCGTTAGCGTTACTGTTTCTTCTATTGCAGGTTCACTAAAGTCTCTTAAGTTAGCTGTAAATTCAGTTCCAGCAGGATCACTACTATTAACGATATGCTCCCAAGTCATAGTGCCAAACTCATAAAGGCCTTCTTCAGAATCATCATTACTGCTTACAAGGGCAAAGTAACTTGTATGAAATACAATTGACTCTGCGGTAATAGACGTAGCCGTTAATATATCTAGTTCATTAACATCACCAGCATCACCAGCAGGATCCGCAGGATAACTTATTAACAATTGACCAAAAGCAAGTTCCCATGTTGCTGCTTTGGTCGGGTCACTGCTTATTGTTGCTGTACCGTCAGCATTAAATACCATTGTTGAGCCGTTATCATCAATGTAGTCACCTACATCAAAATATTGTCCAACGATATCTTCCCGGGTAAGGGTTGGTTGGTCAAGGGTTGCTGTTTGGGTACGGCCCATAACGCCAGCATATTCAGCATCTTTCCAAATTAGAATATCTCCTTCTACTTTAGCAACATCACCTAATACATCAAACGTCGTGTTCATACTATCAAAAAGAGCAAGGTCACGAACGAGTAGATTAGTTAATGAGTCGTAGCTATATAGGCCGTAGCTGAAACCTTGATCTTCATCGTTATGGCCTAATTCCATTACTTTAGTGTCCGAGATGAAAACATTTAACCAAAAATCACCGTCAAAATCACCTTCATAAAAGCCACCAATTAATGGATTGCTTGCGCTGATAACACGGGCAAAAGTTACAGTGAACGTTTCTTCAACACCATCATTATCTTCCGTCCCCTCAATAACTAAAGTATCACCATTTACTGTTAGTGAATTAATGCCGGTTGCATTACCTTCATCATGTAAACCGATACAACCGTTCATATCTTCAATATTTTCTATGTCGGTGAGTGCAAAGTCACCAGTACTCTCAGACCAAGTATATGTTCCAAGCTCATAGCCGGAGTTACAACCAGGATCATCTGTTAGTGTTGGATCATACTCCATATGAATATAGTGGCCGTCTTGTGTAAAGGTTATAGCGACTTCAGCCTCATCCATTGTAAAAGCCCATGTTCCTACGATTGAAGATTGTTGGTATAAGTCTTTATCATTAGTTATATCGTTGATTGTATTGGCAAGTAAGTCAGCGTCTTGAGTATTAATGTTATTGATGTAAGCAGCGGTATCGGTTGTACTGCTTACCAAGTCAAGTGTAGTAACTCCGTCAGCTAAAGAGTAATCGTCGTTATCAACAATCACTTTAATTACCGCTGCCAGCACTAATTTTTCATTTTCATCTATCTTTGCAACGGCAGTTGAAAGTTCAGCATCAGAGGTAGGAACAGTCCCGTTATTTTCTTCTTTAACTAAAACAAATTCGGCTGTTGTGACATTGGTAATGTTTACGCCAAAGTTTTCTGACTCGTCAAGTACATTATCGCTACCTGCTTGGTCTTGTAATGTTGAAAGAGAAGGAAGTATGGAAACAAATTCTACCGCGTCATCAACACCTACAGCACCTAAGGCAGTAACTTTAATTGTACTTTCTGTGTCAGCGCCAACAAGGTCAATTTCTACAGTGTACTCGCCTTGGGCATTAGCGGTTGTTTCAGTTTTAACACCTGCAACATCAATGACCAATGTTGCATTGGCAATTACTTTATCCGTCACTAATCCGCTGATGGTGATGGTTGATATTTTGCGATAGATACTTATTGCAAAGTCTTTGGTAACTGAATTATCGCCATTGGTTGCTGTAAGGGTAAGTGTTAGCGTAGTGTTTTCATTCACAGTAGGCGCAGTAAAGCTAACCGAACTTGAGTTACTACCTGTTAGTGCAATACTTTCATCGCTTATTGACCAAGCGAAACTCGTTCCTGCAGGTGTTACGGCAGAAATAGTAACCGTGTCATTCGATGTAAATACTGCGTCATTGCCGTCGAAAGAAATACTTAAGGAACTCGTATTATCATCATCTTGAGTTGGCGTGGCTTCTTCTGAGCTACCACCACAAGCAGAAAGTGCTACAGCTAAAGGAATTAATAAAGCGTGCAGATTTCTTGGTTTAAGGTTTGCCAGTGAATACTTCATAATAATCCTTAATATGAATAGTTATTTTTCTACGATTTACATAAACCGCAGCAAGAGAGTGTGTGGGGGTCATAGCTTGGCAAATATAATACAGATAACATAAAGCCTCAAGTCACAAATTGTTACATATTTGTAGGGTTTTATGCGTTTAGCCTCTCGTTTTAGAATGAAGGAGTTATGACTATGGTGTTACTAAAATGTAGTGTTTGGTTGAAATTTCCATTGAAACATGAACATAGATATTTTAGGTTTAAATAAGTTTGGCTTTAATCGTTTTGTAAGGCCATTCTCTTCACTGGTAATAGCCATTTTTTATTGGAGTTGTCTTTTAGTAAAGGAAATACCATGCAAATATTTAATCAAATCCCCCTGAAAGAAATTCTCCCAACTGGCATTGCCGATAAGCTGTAGGCTGAAGTCGATTATTCCATAGATAAATAGAGTGAATATTCTAGGGAGCTTTGTGCCCAAAAACGCCATGGAATGATTAAATTTATGTCCGCTGTATGATCAGAAAGTTGTCGTTTAACATTTTGACGGGGCTTATTCCGCTTAGCGCACCTTGTTGTCATGACAAGATTGATTGTTATTACAGTTATTTACAGAACTCCAAGTAAAAAGTATCTTTGCCATTCTGACAGGCGACTAACTAAAGATAATAATACGGTAATGTGATTGTTTTACTTTGATCTAAAGCCTAATTTCTAGCTAAAGCTTTTTTTGAGGTGTATTTGAGTTGTTTATGCTTTTTCTATTTTCCAATGGTAATGGCGAGTGACGATAGCTTGACCCATAAACCTTTCACTTTGAGTAGCCGTTCAGCATCATAATAACTTTGTAAGCACTCTCCTGCATCAATTACGTTGGCACGAAATATCCTAGCGATTAAATTGACCATGATTAAGATAATAAAGCACTTGTTTGATAACCTTATTGTTTTTCATCATAAACGGATGTGTCACTGGTAAAGAAATATGATCTCTCATGCCGCCAAGCTTGGTATTTTCGACCGATACCTTGCCGTCATCGGGTTTTGGCAACATAGTAGAAAGAATCAAATTTACGCTGCGAGTTCCCGCAATAATACCCAGATCAAAATTCGCTGAGCCTAGTTTGTTTGGTACGCTGCTCGCTTCAGTGCCAAGTTGCACACCGGCTGGACCATTGACCAGTTTAAATCCTGGTAAATTTTTCAGCGAATCAACAACCTGACTGCCTTTATTGGGCGGCCCAAGCATTACCACACGGCCCAAGTTCTTGATTACTTTTGTACTTAAGTATTGGCGAACTAGAATGCCACCCATTGAGTGAGTGACAAAGTGAACTTTACTTGCTGCTGGGCATTGGGATAAGGCAGTGCTAATTGCCTGTTCTGCTAACTTATCAACACTGTACTTTCTCGATGGATAGTTACAATTGATGGTGTGATAACCCTCTTTATTTAAAACAGAGGCAAGTTTGCTAAACGATCGATCACTTCTTGCTAAGCCATGTAGAAGTATCACAGTTTCATTTGACTGCACTTGAGACGAAAATAAATCTGACACAATAATAATTCCTACAAAAAAATCCTTAGGTTTTGGCTTACTTCTTTTATCAATGACTTGGGTACGTCTTGTTCTAAAGCGTATTTATCCCAATGTGATACCGCTTCGATGGTCTGGTTCAAGACATCATCTATCTTACGTTTACTAAAAATGGGGCTCAGCTTTTCAAAACTGTAGAAGTCATCTCTAGTGAAGTTATCTTGTTTGCCGTTTAGTGTCATCCAATGTTTGCTTACCCAATGACTATCAGGTTTGTAGCTATAGGCTAAATCGTAAGCTGGGGCTAATTGCCATTTATGCTCTTTATCTAATATAAAACCAAAGTTCTTTGCGTGATCATCGTGATTTCGGGCGATTACGTTAAAGACCATGCGTTTAAATAACTGCATGGCATCGTCTGGACTCAGTTTTAATTTTCTTGCTGTATTAAATAGTTCCGCATAAGAGTATGAGCCTACTTGTTTATAACTTACATGCTCAAGTCCGTTCAGTGTTTGTACGTGTATTTTGTTATTACCGTTGCGATCAAACCTTGCGGTTATAAAATGTCTGCGTTTACCTTCGTTAAGTAAATGACATGGCATCATATCGATACCACATTCTTTAGCTAATAAATGGTAGGTATACTCCATCGCGCCATAACCCATAGGATCGCCAAAGGTTTCTTGATTTTTGTTGTGCTCGCTAACGCCGTCAAACTTCATCAGGTAGTGGCTAAACCCCTTTGGCGCATCCGTTTGACCTGAACGCACTTGGCTGAAATCTTTATTGAAGGCAAGTACTGCTTTTGGTCTTGCACCTCCTGCGCTCATGCCGACTGACATGAGAGACATCATTGCTTCTTTATTTTCTTGGCCATTATTGGTCAGGTTGAGGTTAAATTTTTCACGTTTATCTAATACCTCTTGCGCGATAGCAACGAGAGATTCAATGTGTATTGGCTGAGAAGCATTAAGGTTTTTTCTTTTGGTCGCTGGTGAATAAGTTAAGGCACCCATGCCCCGCGTGCCAGTGTACTGTAGTCGTTGTAAAGGCGTGATATCACTTGTTGATTTACCTTGGCTGGCTATCCATGCATTCATTACAGCATTACCAAAGTCATCGGGTAGTGAGTCAGCGATAAGTCCTGGTAGCCCTTTAAAAGTAGCATGGTCTATTTGCGGAAATGAGTAAATCTTTTTCGCTAGCGGCATTTTAATAGGCGATAGTTCGATGCCGGTTTTAATAAAACTAGGGTAATATTCAAACGCTGCTATTTGGGTCTCGGTGTTGTAGCTTACGGCTCCTACATCGTACTCTTGGTATTTAACTTTTATTACCTCAGTTACCATGTGGCAGAGTCCTTACTTTGGCTGCTACTATTACTCTTGCTGCTACTATTGTTGCTGGTTTTGCTAGGACTAGTTGCCCTTTTACGTTCTTTCCCCTGTAGTTCCATGAGTTGAACAGGAGATAGTTCTTGTTGTGGAATAAAGAAATTGAGTTGCTCTGTTATTTCAAGCGCGATGAGAATGGCTATCATAGATTCAAGCGTTGATTTCCCTTTTTCGCCATTAGTCACGGCTTTGAGAGATAAGCCTGCTTTTTTAGCTAATGCTTTCTGAGTGAGGTTGGCATTGAGTCGAGCGGTTTTAATTCGTTCGCCCAGCTCACCCGCAATGGCATGCGCTGTTAATTGGTTAAGTTCCATAATGTACCCTAAAAGATGTTTTATGTAGCATATACACAAGTAAAACCCTTAAAAGGAGTATTGCACGGTACCAACAAATAATCAATGACTAGAGCTAACACCCCTTTAAAGTATGATTAACACCTAGTTAGTGCAATAAAGCACCTTAAAGGGTTGCTTGCTTCATATATATTGGTGCAAAAAGACTTATGGTTGCAAAATATAAAACAGGAACTTAAAATCTTGTTCTAAGTGCCCTGCTGAGATTCTTAAATATTGAGCAGATCTTATATTAGCCATGCTTGGCAATTAGCTAATAACATGATTTTAAAAACACTATTGCTGTTTTTTATACATTGCTTCGACTTGCTGTTTGATAGCTGAATCGAAGTTTTTATATAAAGGCCTATATATCGGCCCTAGCTTAGTGCTAATTTGTTTTTGGATTTCGTCCTGAGGATTACCAGCTTTATAACCCGCTTTGACCATTGACCAAACAGCTGCTAACAAATCAGCATCTCGTATTACCGACTTGCCCGTGGTTGGTTTACCATGTCCGGGTAAGACAATAGTGGGATTCAATTTAGCTACCACATTAATGGTGTTAATTAAGTTATCTACGTTGCCATGATAAATAATCATCGGCATCCAATCAGAATTCAAAACATCACCGCCAAAGATGATCTTCTGTTTTGGCAACCACATCAAAACATCTCCTGGTGAATGTCCATCATTAGAAAAAATGAATTCAACCTCCACTCCGCCGATATTACGCTTTTCTCTTTGCGTTAATAACGTAGTCGGGTGTATAAGGCGGGTAGTTCCAGTTGCCCCTTCAGTTACGCGCGAAAAAAACTCTACCGCTCCTGGGCCATCCTGTTTCATTATTGTTAACGCGGCAGCTGTGGCAATAATCTCAGCGCCGGTATCGGCAAATTCGGCATTACCAAACCAGTGATCGGCATGACTATGGGAATTAACTACCCAGCGAACCGGTTTGTTGGTGACCGATTTAATGGCGCGTCTAATGCCTTGAGCAACTAATTCTGAAGATCCGGTATCAAATACCAGCACCCCTTCTTCGGTAACAACAAAGTGACTGTTAGAATTCCAGCCCTTGTTCTCAGGACTTGGTAAACCATAGGCTGGTGCGATTATGCTATAGACATTGTCGGCAACGGGGGTCACCGAAAAATCAAAGTCTGTATTCGTTGCCCATACGCTGTTGTTAAACATTAAAGCCATAAGGCTGAGGGGAATTAGGATTTGTTTGCAGGCTTTTAACATTATGTTCCTCACTTTTATTACTTTTATTGTTAAACCATCAACTCATAGCGCATTAATGATAATGCTTTATTTATAACAAAACATTCGTTTTTAAATAATGCTTTTGAGATGAAAGAGTGACTTTTTAAGATGAAAGTGCTGCCTCGAAATACAAAGCAGAGTTTTCTGCCCTACTTCTGCTCACGACTTTTAGTCTCTCTTGAAATGCTTGTTGGTTAATGGAGTTAGCTATACAATAACGACGTTTTTAACCGTCGAAAAGCATTACTCTTGAAACACAGCCTAAAAATAAGTAATCGATTACAGAAAATTGAAAAAATGGTGACATCACAATACGACCATATTTGGGATTGTTGCTGTGATCATGGCTTGCTTGGTTACGCTTTATTGTCACGCCAAGCTGCCGCGAATATTCATTTTGTTGATATTGTGCCAGAACTAATGGCTGAAGTAGAAAATAAACTGCGACGTTTCTGTTCGAATTCAAACACAAGTTCATCTTCACGTTGGCAAACCCACTGCCTTGATGTTGCCAAATTGCCGCTAGATCAATACGCGGGAAAACATCTTGTTATCATTGCCGGTGTCGGTGGCGATTTAATGATCAAATTCATTGAAGCCATTTATCAAAATCATAGCAACTTGGCTGTCGACTTTTTATTGTGCCCGGTTCATCACCAATACCCCTTACGCACTAAGTTAATTGAGCTAGATTTTTCTTTAAAAAATGAAGTGTTAGTGCAAGAGAATCGACGTTTCTATGAAATATTGTTGGTGTCAACATCGAGCGAAGCTGATAGGAAAGTTAGCCCTGTGGGTAATCAAATTTGGCAGTCGCTGACCAGTAAAAATTCAGAGCAAACCTCAAAAAAACAAGCCGGGATAGCTGATAACTATTTAAAGAAAACCCTTAATCATTATCAACGTATGCAGCAAGGCTCTTCACCAGGAAAAGCAAATAATGTGCAACACATCATTGATGCTTACCGCGCACTATCCCCCAATATATAAGCTTTTAATCGCCAATAGACTAAAATCCCACAGCTATTGTTGGTGTATTAAGCCTGTTTCAGCATTTTCAAAACCATGACAAAGATAGTCTTGGTTTGCACGTTTTTTCTTAGCCATTTGATGGAAGTGTTCGTAACCCACTGAAAAGGCAAAGGGGTGGGCATTGTAATCGGCATATGCCTGATCGTTACCTAGACTTGCTTCTCTGATACCGGCAGCGAATGAGCTTAAAAAATCATCTCTATTATTGAGTAACAGGCTTATAAAGTCGCCAACAGCCTCAACGAGTTCTAACGCGCCTAAGTTAATATATTTATCAACCACGACTCTGTTGAAATAACCGGTGTATTGATCAGTTTCAAACTCATATGAAACGGGCCCGCCATCAGCGGCTTCCATTAATGAAACAAATAACTCTCTTACTTTTTTTGAAATCAACTATTATTCCTTACTTAGCCAACTTGTCGGCTGTTAATAACATCATTATTGTTTAAATGGCATTAATTGACTAAATTGCCATGTCAGCCTTCTCGGTATGACTACATTGATTATTTTGTTCTGCAAAACCACTACAGCCCCAAAAATCACCATACTGGCCTTTTTTCTGTTTCATGGCTCTGCCACATTTACGGCATTCTTTTACTGGGGTTTGCTGCTTGACCTTATCGTCATCACGCTTATTGAATTGTTTCGACATTACCTTTAAATCATAACTGGCTGCTAACAGCTCTTCAATGAAGCTTGAGGGCGCTTTCGCATCCGCGATGAGATAGACTTTCCTTTTCGCTCTAGTGATCGCCACATAGAGCAAGCGGCGCTCTTCTGAATGTTTATAACCATCATCTAAAGGTAGCAAGGCTTCTACCAGGGCATCTGCTTTACTTTCATTAGGAAAGCCTGTTTTGCCCTGAAAGAAGCCAACAATAATACCGTAGTCTGCTTCTAAGCCTTTAGCGCCATGAAAGGTCCAATAGTGGATATTCTTATCCTTAGCCTCTTTCTTAGTAATAGCAACAGCCGCTATATTTGTTTTGGCGTTATCCAGTAAATATCGGTAACGGGCTAAAATAGCAATACTACCGGTAGCATCGTTTAATCTAATCGAGTTAACAACCTGGGCGATACGCTCATCAATTGCCTTTTTATCACTGTCGAGTAGGTAAACCTGTGATTCGGCTACTTGATGGTGTGTTTGAATTTGTTTGTTATATTGCTCGGGGTTTTGCATAACAAATTGTCCTGCTGTTTTAGCAATACTATTGTTATAACGAAAGGTTTTTTGCAGTGTTGTCAGTGAGTGACTGCCGTGGTGTTTTTCAAACTGGGTGATTAACGCTAACGTGCCGCCGGAAAAACGGTAGATAGACTGCCAATCATCACCAACCACGGTAAGCTTTGGTCTTGGACCTTTATCGATGAGCGCATTTAATAAATCCATTCGAGCTACTGATATATCCTGAAATTCATCAACCAATATATCCGTCCATTTTGGCTTGAAAATGCCACTGCTAACTTGAACAAAAGCGTTATTAATCATGTCATCAAAATCAATAGCTTTTTGATTTTTCAGCTCTGCGCTATAGGCTTGGCTAATATCGTCAAGCAGCTGCGCGTATTGTTTAGCATTAATGACCTTTGCATTATTTAGCCTTGTTTCAACTTGTTTACTATCGAGTTGCGCCACTCTAATGGCCTGTAAACACTTAATATAACGTTTGCTATTTTCAGCCAGTAAACCTGAAGATTTCAGTATTTCTACAATCTCTGCAGTTCTTTTGCGGATTAACTCGGTATTATCTATTGTCACAAGCTCTGTGAGCAGCTGTTCTATACTGGCTTTGACATCAGCTGGTAATGTTTTGGCGGCATTATCTCTTACACGTGTGGCACCTTTACTTGCAGCGCTAAGATCAACCGCATCAAGGGGCTGATAAGCAAGGTCTATAAAGCGCTTTAATGTTTTCGGGCTTTGGCTGATATACGTAATCAGCCAGTCAGTAAACCAGGTCTCAAGTTTTTTTTGGTTTTCAGTAAATTCAGATAACCGGGTATTTGCTTTGACGGCTTTGAGAATATATAGACCCAGGGCATGAAATGTCATGATTGTGGGTAATTGGCAAGTTAAGCCATAGGCATTTTTTCTGACAACTAATCTTTCTTTAAGCTCTTTGGCGGCCGCATTATTATAAGCTAGCACCAATACATTTTCTGCTGGCACGTTATCAAAGCTAATTAAACTCAGCGCCTTAGCAACCATCACCGAGGTTTTTCCTGTACCTGCTGCCGCTAAAATCAGGTTCTTATCATTATTTCTAATCACCGCTAATCGTTGCTCTGTTGTTAACGGGTTTGCTTCAATACCATCAAAAAATTCTGCTTGCTGAGCAAGCCTTTTACCTTCGTAATATTGCCTAAAGCTCTGAGCATCTTTAATGTCTGGCATTCTAGAGATAATATCAATTTTTGAACATTGCTGTTTTGTCAGAATTTTTTGCCAGCGCTCTGTTTCAGCACGATAGTTTTGAATAATCGGGGTTACTGATTTATTGAGCTCTTTAACCGATGAGTCTCTTAGGTATTGGCTAATGGCTTCTTGATGAAAATAATCAATCTGAGACGTTATTTTGTCAGCAATATTTTTATGAAGGTTAAGCTGAACGTCATTCTGATATCTTTTGGCACAACGAGCGTTAATGCCCCATATTCGAGACTCGCCGGCTTTGGTGTTAATGATTAAGTTTTTACTAAATAACGAGGCTTTAATCTGAGGGAAATCGGTAAATTGATCGATGTTAATAACTTTGGCGTTTTGGTTAACATCAATTAGCGTTAACCCAACATCGGATATAACTATTCGATTAATATTGCCAAACCATCGGGCAATAAAATTACGATAAAGTGTTTGTGTCATTAAAATTAACTCTGCTTAACTAACAAATGAAGTTCAGCGGTTTGCTTATGGAAGTATATCGGCTGATAAACGCTATTGTTATATTATACCTGATGGACTGTATAAAAAACCAGTTTACCGTGATAAAGGCAATTAAATTAAATGCCTAAGCAGTTAAATTATTGCTGGTAAGATTTTCAGTGAGTTTTCATAAGGAGTAGAGACTGGCTCATGATTTGAGCGCCGGCTAAAGAATTTACCGGTTAGCTAGTATTTAGTGAATTGAAAGAGCGCAGAAAGCGCTCTTTTTTGCCATTATAATGACTCTAGTTCTTCAATTCGCTTATCGTAAGTCTCTGCTTCACTTCTATAATGTTCAAATTCTTCGTTATTTTCCAGGGCAACACGGGCTTTATCATGGTATTCCGAACTCTTCTTTTTATAATAGTCGATCATACATTTCCTTAGTTTCTGATTGCTAACAGCTAAATAAATTACAGATAACTCATACTTATTTCAACAGTTAATCACATTAAAAACCGACTAATTAACTATTATTTGTAAAGTGCGTTGCTGATTGCCTCGTTTTATCTACTTGTAGGTTAAAAACATCGGGTCTTGAATAGTGACCAGCAACATCTAAAGCACGTTTTGAACTCGCCGCTAGATCAACATCAATATCTATGATGATATTACCTTTTTCTTTAGATAATGGCCCCGAGATAATTTCTCCACTAGGCGATACAATCACTGAACCTCCAGGGTTAATCCATTGTTCATCTTTGGGATAAAGCTCATCAAGCATTGGAAAATCCTTCGGAAAGTCTTTTCTTTCTAACGCTACGCCACAAGATAAAACCCAACACTTACCTTCCCTAGCAATATGCTGCATAGTGCCAACCCAAGCTTCACCACTGTCATAAGTCGGCGCGATATATATTTCTATGCCTTGAGAATATAGCGAATACCTTGCCAGAGGCATGTAATTTTCCCAACATATCAGGCTACCTATTTTTCCAACCTCGGTATCAATAACATTTAAGCCGTGGCCATCTCCGAAACCCCAGACCATGCGTTCAGGGTTTGTTGGCATAAGTTTACGATGATTATTAATAACCCGACCCTGGTTATTAATGGTTATTACCGCGTTGTAAATTGTTGATTGGCTATTCTTATGATCGCGTTCGTTAATTCCACAAACAACGGTAACATTATTTTTTTTGGCTGCGGTCAGCATAGGTTTTAGATCATCAGATGAAAGGTCAACCGAATTTTTAAGTAACCTGCCATGGATCTCTTCACTGGGACCCCAATCACCACCAGGCCTTAGCCGCCATATCCACGCGGGATATCCTGGAATGAACGCTTCAGGAAAAACGATAAGTTTAGCGCCTTGCTCGGCGACTACGTTAATCAGTTGTGCTGCTTTATTTATGGTGCGTACTTTATCAAGTACATAAGGCGCCTGTTGAATGATCGCTACTTTACTCATAACTATCCCTACTATAATTCTCTCTCTCGATTAGATTAACTATAGGTGAGTACTGGGGTAATCATTAACTACATCGGGTTATTAGCCTACTCAAAATTTATTTCCCAGGAGGCTCTCTAACGAACAGTGTGGGGATATATTGCGGTTCAATGCTGTGACCTTCTAAGTAACATAAAATTAAGTTGTTGATTTTTAAGCAAAGAACAAAAGTATATAAATCGTCATCTTCGAAGTCTCTGATCGAAGATCCATTGTATTTTAGAAACTGGATCCCCGACTAATACACCACGGGGATGACGAACAAAGGTTTGCTGTACTTGCGGATAAAAATGTTATTGGTAGATGGTTGAGGCGCAGCCGCTGATTTGCTAATAAGTGCCATTCATGGCATAAGGCACAAGCGCGAATAAATTCCCGCCTACGGGAGTGACAGTTAATAGGTTTGGTGTACTTGTGGATAAAAATGTTACTCGTAGATGGTTGGGGCGCAGCCGCTGATATGCTTCTAAGTAACATCCATGCTACGTCCGACACGTGAACTCGGGAATGACGGGAGCAAACGTTCGGGGGTAAACGTTCGGGCGTAAACACCCTCCTACAGTGTCTGCCTGTAGGAGCTGGCTTTAGCCGCGAACATTGCTAGATTCAGGAGAATGTGCGTCCTGCATTATCTAATAAGTCACATCTATGTGACGTCTGCATTGTCTAATAAGTGCCATCCATGGCATAAGGCACAAGCGCGAATAAATTCCCGACTACGGGGATTGAACCATGTGCATATACAAGTTACTTTATTGATTCACCGGTCTTTTATATAAGTAAACTAATAGTCTTCAACACTTGCATGACTGACTACTTTATTAGCAATGGCATATGAAAAACCTTTCGCGATTATATGCCGCATCGCTTTTTGCTTTAACTTGATATCTTCGATGGGATCTTGACCAAATTTTCTTCTTTTTAGGAGTAGCGCCTTTTCAAAATAATCATCATCGGATGTTTCAATGGCACTAACGCACTCATTGATTGTTTGTGATGAAAAGCCTTTAGCATAAAGCTTCTCTTTTATTTTGTTAGGGCCGATGTTTTTCTCTGCAAAGCTTTGTGTTAAGCGCTGCGCATAACGGCTATCATTGACAATGCCTCGCTCTATTAAATAATCGAGTGCAGGCTCATTATATTGTCTGTCGTCTTTAAATAATAAATTGGCCTTTTGCAGCAATACTTTAGCTGAGTATTCTCCATATCGTTGGATCAGCCACTGCATATACGATTTTACCCGGTCGTAAGAGATGACTTGGGGTTTGGTACTTTTCTTTTTGCTATACATGTTAATCTTAAATCCTGTCGCTCGGTAGACGTTACTATATGGTGCTTAACTGCTTAACTGCTTAACTGCTTAACTCAAGTGCTTGGCACCATTTACAGGCACTAAGAAATTCTTGTTGGATTATCTCATTACTTAGGCCGTGCGTCGCAATCAACGCTTGAATATCTTCATTATTATCGGCAATAAAGCTTGTTGTTAAATTTAATAATTCGCCCAATACACCATCATTGGCTATTAATGCCTTTTCAATGGGTTTAGCCAAAGGCATGGTTTTAAGAATTTCAGCAACGGGCATGGATAATATAACGTCGATAGAACTGAGTAAGCCGGTAATAAAAGCCAATTCTTGTACTGAAGTGAAATTGTTTTTAGTGCTAAGGGTTTGCATCATCCTGCCCGTAATCAAAGACTGTTTACATACTTCATCCGCTTGGTCTGATGTTAAGTTTGATAAGGCTAAAATAGCGATAAATTGCCTTAATTTTCCTTCGCCCAAATAAGTTGCCGCTTGCTTTAATGACTTTATTTCCACACTAACGCCGGTGGAAACGTTGTTAACCATTTTTAATAACCCTATGGTTAAGTTAACGTCATGACTAATGATTTGTGATATTTTCTCAAAATTGAGGCTAGTATGAGACGTTTCGCTTAGTAACCTTATCATCATCGTTTTTAACGTTGTTAAAGTTTGTCCGGTAATCATTTCAGGTTGGTGATAAAAATAGCCCTGAAAATAATTAAAGCCAACCTCAGCCAGTGTTTGCTGTTGATTTTTAGTTTCCACGTGTTCCGCCAATATGCGGATATTGAAGGTTTTCATTTTGGCAACGGCGGGATGTAAGCGTTTGGTATTAATTTTTTCAATATTCACTTTTACAATATTGATATAGGGAAATAACACTTCCCAATGTAGTGCTAAATCATAGTCCTTTAGCGCTATTTTATAGCCATTTTGGTGATAATATCGAACAATTTTAACGAGGTTTTCCGATGGTTTATTATGACCCTGTAGCTCTATAACAATTAAATCTTTATCAAACATTAAGGGGAATTTATGTCTTAGATTACTTTCAGTGAAATTAATGAAGGCCAGTTTACCCATACACAAGGTATGGATATCACCTTGAATATGATTTTGAATGATAAGCTTAGAGCTAGCAATATCTTGGTCAACTTCGGGGAATTTGTTTTCTATGCTATCCCTAAAAAACAACTCATAGCCAATAGTCTCAAGTTTTGCATTAAAAATGGCTTGCCTAGCGATATAAGTATTATGCATTTCTAAGCCTTGTTAGCCCTCATTGCTTTAATTATATCGTTAAGTCCCTTATTTGGTGGTTAAAAGTGACTATATTTTTGTATTTAATAAAATCCCTTCACCTTAAAAACTACAATTGTCTGTTAAATCCGTACTGTTACAACGCATAAGTGAGCGAATTAGCGTATCCCCATGGTTAATTTACCAAGGTAATCACTATTGATAATAGGGTTAGGTAATAACCCTCAATGATAGCCAACAGTCACTTAGTTCTACTTAGCTGTTACTTTTATTGGCGTTTATAACAACCAGTTCATCAACTGAATTCTTAACAAAATCATAACGGTAATAATCGTCATCAACAATGTTTTGGTTTATTTTGACTATGTCTAAATCGATGGTGCGCGGACCATTTTTATTATCGGTTCTAACTCGCCCCAACTTTGTTTCTATATTTTTCAAATAAGTTTTCAAATCAGCCGCATTAAGGTTGCAGTTAAATGAAAATGCGGTATTGATGAAGTCGGCCTGTTCAGTGAAGCCCACCGGTTTAGTGCAGAGTAATGTTGCTATATTGGTCTGGGGATCAACTTGCTGCAGTTGCTCAAACGCCTGCTGAATATGTTTTTCTGCTTCAATGTTCGAGCCAACCGCAATGATATAAAACGCCATTAAGCTGAACGTTCTGCCGTGACCGAGACACTTTTCGCGTAACGTAACGCCCCTGGCTTGGCAACTTTTAATTTGGCATGCAACACGCCATCGAACGAGAGAATCAACTCTAATAGTATGCCCAACAGACGCTCTATGGTGTTATAACTAGAACTTTGTACTATCGCTAAAATTTCTTTATTGACGGTACGATAATTAACGCAGTCGGCTATATCATCCGACATCATCGCTTTAGATATATCCGCATCAATCCAGTAATCAATGATGAGTTTTTGTTTGTTTTCACGCTCTTCTTCGGTAATACCGAGAATGGTATAAATTTCTAGTTTTTCAACATATATGGTGGACATTGTAAGTGACTCCCTCCGTCTATTTGTAATGTTTGTCCCGTAATAGAATGATTATTTGATAAAAATTCAATGGCTGAAAATAAATCAGCTAACGGGACCTGGCGTTGCAAAATATTAATGTCTGTATTCTTGATCTCTGCATCAGATTTAGCTAATTGATTACCCGGCTCAGCACTCGCCCCAACAGTTGCCTCTAAGACAAAACCCGGTGCTATGGCATTCACCCGTACACTGGGCGCACATTCTATTGCCGCCAATTCAGTTAAGCTTTCTTGGGCTTTTTTTGAAATGAAATAGGCAGATTTACTGGTGTATAGGTGCGATAGGTTAGCGTCTGAAATATTGATGATTTGGCACGGTTTATTTTGTTTTATATTCTGTTTTGCTAAAGCCTGAATTAATAACCACGGGCTAGTAAGATGAATATTGATGTTACGTTGAATTTGTTCTAATGACGATTCTAATAATGCCCCCTCTTCAAAAACAGAAGCATTATTTATCAACAATTCAATATGAGGAACTTGCTGCTGCAGTTCAGCAAAGCGCTGTTCAATACTGCCAGGATCGGCTAAGTTTGCTTGCCACAAGACCACCTTACTATTGTGTGCTTCTAACTGCGTTTTCAAAGCGAATGCTTCGACCTCAGATTGATGGTAATGCAGAACAATATTCTTACCACTTTTAGCAAATTCTTGATTGAGAAACGCGCCGATGCGCTTGGCCCCACCAGTGACTAATACCCAGCCTTTATTGCTCATCAATCTCTTATCAACGTTAAGAATTCAGCGCGGGTGTCTTTACATTTTAAGAAAGAACCGAGCATACACGAGGTTTTCATTTCAGAGTTTTGTTTTTCAACACCACGCATACGCATACATAAATGTGATGCGGACATGACCACACCGACACCTTTGGCATCAGTAACGGCCATTATGGCATTGGCTATTTCTTGGGTTAGGTTTTCCTGAATTTGTAAACGTCGAGCAAACATATCAACAATACGCGCTAATTTAGATAAGCCGATGACTTTACCATTAGGAATGTAGCCAATATGGCACAGGCCAGTAAAAGGCAGCATGTGGTGTTCACATAACGAATACATTTCAATGTTGTTAACCACGATCATCGAATCACAATCTGAGTTGAATAAGGCGC
The DNA here is from genome assembly GCF_000378625.1 of Colwellia piezophila ATCC BAA-637. Taxonomy (GTDB): domain Bacteria; phylum Pseudomonadota; class Gammaproteobacteria; order Enterobacterales; family Alteromonadaceae; genus Colwellia; species Colwellia piezophila. The sequence continues at coordinate 201,024 of NZ_KB905166.1, forward strand.
CGTTAATAACCGAGTCTAAATCTTGTTGGTAACCTTGGGTTAGAAACCGCAACGCTTTTGCGGCCCGTTTGGGCGTATCTAATAAACCTTCACGTTCTGGGTCTTCACCTACTTGTTCAATAATCGCTTTAAAATTTTGTTCCACGTTTGGCTTCCTGCTTATTTTATTTACACATTTGATTAACTTAATAACGTTATATTCAATTATGCTGGGCTATGCTGATTGATGTTGAAACATCACCCTTAGCTAGCAGCACCTAAGGTTAGTACTAAAAGTTAGCGCTAGCCCACTTACTTAACTCTTCAATGGGTTTAGGGAAACCTAACGTATACACAAAGCGATATTCGCTATCTTCAAAAACACTATTGCCTACCCCAAGTAGGACAAAGCCATCAACTAACAATTTACTGGCATCTTGTGCACATTCAGTTTCAACAATTTTGGTTACTTGCAGGAGTATATCTGCTGAACGAGTAATTTCTGAGTTGTTCATCATCATCCTTAAAAATAAAGTCGTTATTTTGTAGACGTTTTGCTTATTAAACTTAATGGACTTGGTATTAAATACTAAATAATCTACCCTAATGTTCATAAACATCAAGTTCTTATTATATTTATATCGAAACTTATTGTTTGTGGCTTGGTGATTACTACTCTCGCGCTAAAGCATAACAGGACAATACTAGCGTATAGCCTTGTTGGCGTTATTCTCAAAAGCATTAGCTCAAAAAAATCATTCGTGACAAGCATAGATATTTCAAGTCAGCGTTAGTAGATAGAATAGACTAACTCTTGTTAATTTAGCCAGGCGAGTGCTTCTTCTCTATCGGTAAAAACATCAATAGTTAAAGCGGCTGAGCTTGGAATGGTCGCGGAAAAATCAGCACTCATTTTTGCCAACTTATTTGGGGCAAATACCGCTATTCTATCTAGGGTGGCTAAGTTACCAAATTGAATAAGCGCATCGAGTTGTGTTGAGTAGGAATTAGTTTTGTTAATCAGCAATGAAAATGACTGATTGAAAAGCGACAATAAATAGCGGTGGATTTCGTCAACCATGTTGAGGTCAATATCCACCCCACTGTCTACCGTTATTTCGGCGAGATCACGGCGTAGAACACGAATCTGTGCAAATGATATTTGATGTATTTCCATATAAAATTGAACTCTATCCCTGATGATGTGACTTGCTAGCCTCCAACAAGCCAACGTTTAGCTATAGCTAAGTATTTCAGTAATCTATTTGTATAGTACTATTGGATATATTTTATATTTTTAAGTTAACACCCACAAGTGTTAACTTAAATAATAGTATAAAATTTATCCTTAACACTACCAATGAATAGGATCCACTTTGTAGTAATTTGTCATTTGGTTATACAGTGCTGGGTGCTCTTGGGAAAACTGTTGAGCTTTTTCAAAAAACACTTCACTGACCACGGCAAAAAATTCTGCTGGCTCAGTGGCGCCATAATAATCAAATATAGAGGGCAACCCCGCCGTTGCCTGTTGTCTTAATAATTCAAACTGCTGAGAAAACACCTGTGACCAGCATTGGTAACTTTGTCCTTTACCCAGAATAGGCGAGCCGTTTGCTTTACCATTTTCTTGATCAAGTTGATGAGCAAACTCATGGATGACAACATTATGGCCATCGTTTGGTAATTCAGCGCCATGGACACTGTCTTGCCAAGATAAGACGATTTTACCAAAATCCCAAGACTCACCTGATAAGGCTATTCTTTTGGTATATTGAGTGCCATCAGGGTTCAACTGGCTCTGCTCTTTAATAAACGCGCTTGGGTACACTAAGATTGTTTTTAATTTTGGGTAATAATCTGTTTTCCTATTAAGCAGCAATAAACAAGCTTGCGCTGCAATAGTAACTTTTATTTCATCGGTAATTTTAACGCCATTACAACCGATGAAGTTTTTTTCTGCTATAAAAACTTGGATATGCTGTTTTAACTGCAACTGTAAATCTGTAGGCATCTGTCTAAAGTAAGGCATCCTTCGCTGAATTATTTTTCGCCACTCTTTCTTAAAAGGCAAACGTCTCACTTTATCGCGTTTAAATTCACGTAAATAAGGTTTTGCCATTAAAGAACCAATGATGGCGACAGCAATAAACAAAGGTAACAAAATAGGTAACATAAACATCCTTATAGGGTGAGCTTACTTAATACCTTGGTATGAGTGGGTGAAATTTCAAGAGATGATAGTTTTTAAAAATGAGTGCAAGTGCCACTAGTTGAACGTAACCTTGTTAATTTACCAAGAATTATAAATTAACAAGGGTTAAGATAAAGTACTGGTTTGGGTTGGTATACCCGTTACCATTCAAAGTGCTGGATTTCAGTGGGAATTAAAAAGGGCTTTAGCAAGAGACATAATTTAAGCATAGTCACTCTATGGTTTAATTATTTAACGCGGTATAAAATCATTTTAAACCCATCGAAGAAGCGTTTGAACAACATCACTTCATCGTTGCTGTAACTCATAATGGCGTTATATGGATGGTGTTATAAGAGAATGCAGACGGTACAGGAAGTACCTTATAATGATTATCCAGGAGCATATTCTCCTGAACAACCATTATTTCATCACAGCGCCTTGAATTGAAATTGCTCAAGTACTCTGAAACATGCATCTTGAGTGGTAACGGGTATATATCTCAAAATCAGAATTATCTATCGAGTCAATTTTTTATTTAAATGTAGTACTTAAACCCTCTATTAACTCAGCACTTTTATTGACTTCAATACCACAGTTATTGACCTGTTCAGCTAAATCTGCATTATTTTTCGAGATACCGTCTATGGTTACAATGCTCTGATTGATTTGATTTGCCACCACACTTTGTTCTTCGGTTGCTGTTGCTATTTGCGCAGTCATATCACTTACCATATTTACATTAGTAATAACGTTTTCCATTGCTGCCGTTATGTTCATGGTATCTTGTGAGCATTCTTCGGCATTAGCTTTACTTGCCAGCATTATCTTACTCCATTGCTTTAACGTTTTTTGTAACGCTTGTACCGACGTTTCAATTTGCACAGTAGCACCTTGGGTTCTACTTGCTAAGGTTCTTACTTCATCGGCTACCACGGCAAAACCACGGCCTTGTTCACCTGCCCTTGCCGCCTCAATAGCCGCATTTAAAGCCAATAGATTAGTTTGATCGGCAATGCCTTGTATTTCAGCCATGATGGTGGAAATTTTATCGACATCTTTTACTAAATCAAGCGCACTTTCTGCCGCTACTCCGACTTCGTCTGCTAAGGTAACAATTTTAGTCTGGGTTACTTTAGTGATTTCAATATTTTTCTGACATTCATCTTGAATATGAACCATTTTGTCATGAGTGTTTGTAGTATTGGTACTCACCTCATCTATAGTCGCGCTCATTTCAGTGATTGCCGTAGCAAACTGTGCAAGGTGAGCGTTTTCTTCATGTATACCTTCAATCATATTGTTGGCCGCTTGTTCAAGGTCAGCTGCTACCTTGACTAGGCTTCGGCCTGAATCTTTACTGCGCCCTAAGATAGTGTTTATTCTTGCTTTGTATAACTCCGCAGGGTAATTCATTATGCTTGTTAGCCCTTTACCTGAAAATATTAGGCGTGATGGGCTATCAAGCGCTGTTTTGGTCTGTGCCGCTAACTTGGGAAAAACAAACAACTCCTCAGTAAAAATGATAAAAATGAGCCCTATCGTGGTCAATAAAATAGCCGTAGACATTAACGGTGCTGAATACAGCCAATTGGCTAGACAAGCAAGCAGGATGACAGTTGCAACAAGGATACGTTTTAGCGCCGTGTTGGCATTAAAGTCTCGGGCTGACTTGCCATTATTTAACTCGTCATACAAGTGTTGAGCTTTTTGCTTTTGACTATCGGTTGGCTTAGTTCTTACTGACTGGTAACCAACAACGCTATTGTTTTCATATAGCGGCGTTACATAAGCGTCAACCCAATAATAACCACCGGTTTTGCAGCGATTTTTAACCATGCCACGCCATGAGTCACCTCGTTTTAGCTTTTGCCATAAATCGGCAAATGCCTCCTTAGGCATGTTGGCATGGCGAACAATATTATGATGTTGGCCAACTAACTCAGTCAGGGAGTAACCTGAGACACGACAAAATTCATCATTGGCGTAGGTAATCCGGCCTTGGAGGTCGGTAATTGAAACAAGTTGTTCGGCATCAGAAAAGGTTATTTCATTGGCTGAAGTATTATGCATTAAAATATATCCAAAAAGGTGAGTCGGTAACGTAATTTGAAAGCTAGCATGACATTAGTCAGTCACTTTAAGATAATCAAATTAAAATAGTTGGAGAGACCGCATTAGGCACTTTTTTTTGATATAGATCAACATTTAACGTACTAAAATGTAACTTGAATCAACGCCTTTAGTGGAAAGTTGTGATATTGACAATTATTTCTTGATGCAAGTACAAAAAATGTTACTGCCATTGGTTTGCTGAGTGGATTATTGAGTACTCTACACCTTTAATTTAATACATTCATTAAAAAGCCCGACGATGTGCCGGGCTATTGAACTTGCGAACTTACTCTGTGGTAACAACAACTCCTTGGGCGTTGGCTTTAATCATTTTACTGATATGAGATAGACCCAAATAAGCCGGTTGACGACTATCAAGGGAAAAGAACTGCGGTGCTGCTTTATTAGTAAAAGCAGTGTGCCATTCAATAACGGCAAAATCATCTATTGCTAATTCTGCTGTGCTACCATCAATGAGCTCAGCTTCAACCATAATGCGGTAACTTTTATAGCCAATTCTAGGCGAATTAAAATCGATTTCCACACTTTGCCACTTATCGCTCCCTGCTAGAACTAGGGTTTTTATTAGGTTTTTCGGACTATTTTTAAAAGCATCAAATAATTTTTGTCTGCTTTTTCTACCCTGCCAGTAATAATGCAATTTAACCGCATTTTTGCTCAGATAGTTCGCTTTAATGGTCATAGGTCTACTGGCTGAATAAACCCGCCAAAAACTCTTCACACCAAAGGTCGTTGGTTGTTGCTTGTTCAGGGCTAAAGACATACTGGTATTACCGCTAGCACCATAATTATTTAAACTCATGATACTTCGATCAAAAAACAAACCACGTTCTGGGCTATCAAAAGTTGAAAAGCCTTCAAAGTCACTGCCATTGACTAAGTTTTTCCCTAAACGGTAGTTTACCTGTTCGTTGTCGAGTAAAATTTCGTTTAATTGTTGATGCCATGGCAAGTGATATAAGCTTGCTATTTTACTTCCCGGAGCAAAAGTCAGCTTATGTTGCATTGCGGTCTTTTTATCTAGTGTCTGTGCAACTACGTTAATGTTAACTGACTTAACGGTTACTGACGCTGTTATTGGCGTGATAACACCGTGACCACCTGATTGGCTAATATGGGTATTTCGTACCTTAGAAAGCACTGTTAAACGTTTCATCACGGTATAACGATTGATGCCCGTTGCTGGGGTTGGTTTATAACCTTTAACATATAAAGGCACTATTTCCGCACGATGGAATTTGCCTTCATCTAACCAAACATACAAGATAAAACTGTGTTGGGTGGCACTAAAATTTTGATCAAAGATGAAATTCCCCATTGAGTAAGCAATTAACTTATTGTTATATAACTCTAAACCTTGAGTAACATGCGGATGATGAGCAATGGCCAACGCTGCGCCATTATCTAATGCTGATTTTAATCTTTGCTCGGTAACGCCAGTTGGACTATTGGCATATTCTTGACTGCCATGATATTGCACTATGGTGACTCTATTTTTTGCAACTTCTTGTTGCACAGAGCTAATAATATTAGTCATTGAACCATAAGCAGCACCGCCATGTTGATGATTAGCAGTTTGCGTTGGCTCAGAGCGGCCTTCCCAGCCGACATAACCTAACATAGAAAACTCGGTATTTTTGATGGTATCGCGATGCGCCTTTAATGCTTGCTTTTCATTCATACCGGCACCAGAAAAGCCCAGTTGGCTTTGCTGTAGAAATGCTAAAGTTGACTCCATGCCCGGCTCTAAATAATCATAGGTGTGGTTATTCCCCAAACTGACGTAATCAACGCCTGCCCACGATAAAGCCTCAAGAATTTCAGGGCGAGAATAAAAGGTAACTGACTTAGGCGCGCGCTCTCCTGGCTTCTTATCGGCTATTTGCGTTTCTAAGTTAACCGCGGCGTAATCAGCAATACTCATATAAGGTTTAATATTTTCGACAATTTTTTTGCTATCTTTAAGCCGAGTTTCAGGGTGAATCAAAATAGCATCACCAAAATAGGGCTTATAATAACGGCGGTCCATCATCACATCACCACCAAAAGCTAACATCACGCGTTTAGCTTTTTTAGCGACTAGGGTGATATCAGCAATAACGCCGTGACGTTTTTTAGTTTGCAAAGAAAAAAGTTCATAATGACTGAACGTTTGGATAATTTGAAAGTAATCTTTTTTTACAAAGCTAAGTTGGTAAATAGCTTGTTTTGTCATTGAACGCTCTATCGGCACTTCAAAGCGCCCCAAATCATCACTAGTCACTGTTTTATTGTTTAAGGTAATGTTTACATTACTTAGCGGGTTATGTGATTCATCTAGCAATCGGCCGGTAATATTAACCGTTTGTTTTGCAGTGACCGTAGACTGAAAACCCAAAGCAGCTAAGATAATTATTATTGTTATAAACTGTCGCATAGTTATTCCATGTTTTTTGCTAAAAGAGGGGCAATTAAGCAAGTTTCTCTCAAGTATTAACGAGTATAAACAATCAAAGCCGGTCGATAAGTAAAATATGCATGCTTTTCTATAGATGATACATAACCTGCGGGTATGGCTTGAAAATTAGCTAACTACACTTAATGACTCAATGATTTAATTTAATTATCTTTAATAAACCCTCAATAATACTGTGATTTTTCACCACGTTGACAACAACAGCGGTAAATTTTCTCTTTATGTAAGTGATGGCAAAGAGTAATTATTGAAAGTAAATTTACTTTGCTACCTTTTCAAAATATTTTTTCAGGTCAGATAGCTTGATTTATTTCCCTTAACTTAAGCTAAATAAGTTATCGCTAGTAAAGACTGACTGTTGTCGGTTTTTAGGTGAACTGAGGCAGGTAAAACCCAGCCCCTTCAAAAATTTCCATTGTTCAAGCTATAACCTTTATTTATGGGTAGCCCAAAATTAAGTCTTATCATTTTCACACATAAAATTACATGATGGTAATCCAAGGTGATTACAACGATTTTAACAAGGTGATGAAATGGCTAACACAGATGATACTCAAAATAATTTGACCAGTAACAAAAATCCTAAAGGTAACGTTGGGGTTAAAGTTACCCGTAAAATGGCTAATAATAGTGACTCCACCAAGGGTAAAGACTCACTGGTAGGTACGCCATTAATGCGCTATTTTGATTTAGCGGAAGAATCTAATTGTAGCTATGTGTTAGGTTATAACTAATCCTTACACTAAACCGGAAAATAACACTCTGTCAGTGGTATAGCCAGATGACATGTACTGATTGTTGAACCTAGTAATTATGCTAAGTGATAATTACCGTGGTAGATAACTACAGAGATAGATAATTATAGACAGTTGATTACCGCTAGATAATGCAGGCTATGAACTTTTGTTTCGCGGGGATGTACCCGCATTAAAATAACCTATTGCTGTTTCATCATTTAAAAAAAACGGTGGTTTGCTGTTGCCGATTTTTGAATTAGCGTTACAGTACTTGTTACGTTGTTAGATCCTAGTGCATGATGGTTATATTTGTCCCTGACACGCGGTTTAGAAAACATCACCAAACTGCGCGCATCATGTCGTTATCAATACTCTTCAATTCAAACCAAGCCTAAGACTAAACTTCACGACTAAATAAAACAAAATGACAACGCCTTTAGTCACCCCCTATTTCAAAAAAACTTCTATTTTCCCCTGTTAGCAGATTGTTCGACTTACCTGCTACCATACCCGGTAATACGGTCACTAGACTAAAACGGTAATACCGACTTAAAAAAATCCTAACTGAGGCTTTTCAGTAATATACAAATAGCTTAGGTAATCAAATTTATTTATTGCATAAGGCCAGGAAAATGTGTGATATTAATGAGAATTAAATTAAAGCTATGAGGCTGACATTACGGAGAAATCTCCCAATGTGTGGTTACATGAACAAGGGAATTAACAAAGCGTTAGCTATCAGGACTCTTTCAACACCGCGTGTTTTTTAAATGGAACATGGAATGAAAATAAAACATTATTATTGTTATTTTATCAGCCTTAATATTCAATTGTTGTGCTTCAAGTTAACAGTTAAATCAACGCGCTGAAAACAATGATAATCCATTGAATTTCCAAGCCATATTGTTTGATTTGTTTTTTTGCTCAGATGATAAGTAAACTAGAAAGTTGATAGCTTACAAACGGTTAAATTAAGACAAAACACAGTTGGCCATGCCCGAGTATTACACCTACTTAACCTGGTCTTATTTTCAAAAATAGGGTTCAGGTTATGAGTATATTGATAATTATTTTTGGACTATTAATGTTTCTGGCTGGCATGTCGCTCATGACCAATCCTGAGGTTATAGTTGGTCTACTGAAAAGAAATTCTGATAAGCTTTGGTTACATATCGGTGCCGTTCTAGTGCGACTAATGCTCGGGGTATTACTTGTTTATCAGGCGAGTGTTTCAAAGTTTCCTATAACACTGACAGTCTTTGGCTGGATAGCAATTGTCGCCGCAATAGTTTTTATGATGATAGGACGCAATAATTTTATAAACTTAGTATCATGGGCATTCTCCTTGATGAAACCATTTGCTCGTATCGGGGGCGGGCTCGCGATTTTGTTCGGATCTTTTCTTATATATGCATTTGTGTAAAAGGAGTTCTCCATGTCGGTAGGAATGAGCCTAGCAATGAAAGCAAAGCAGCCAAAACAAAAACGCTGCCATAGATGTGACTTATATTACCCTGAGTCATTAGATGCCTGTGATCATTGTTCTCAACTTAATGATGCTCAGTTGGTTGAGCTTAAAGCGCAACACCAAGCAACGCTTCAAGATAATTCTACCTTTGGTAAATACCTGCTATTTGGAGCGGTAGTTATAGGTTTACTATTACTACTGAGTTTTTTATAGTTTGTATCTCAGTAACATTTCAGTTTACAGACAACTGATTACATTAGAAACGGGTTAAAGCTTAGGCCCAAGAAAAGAGAAATCAGCATCTAGAATAGTATTAAAATAGGACGTAGTATGAATCAAACCAAAGGCTTTATCGCTTCATTCGTAATAGTGATTATTATATTTTTAGTTTCCGCAATATCAGCAGCATTTCTAGCCGACTATGTTGGTATTTGGAAAAAACCTGTCATTGGCGCTATGGCCGCTTTTTGTGTGGTTATATCCGCCTACTTAACCTCCCCTAGCCATAAACGATCAGCGGCTGTAATTTGGTTAATTGTAGGCGCTATTTCAGCTTGGTTTTTAGCGGGTGATTCATTTTATCCAGAAGATTCTGAACAGGCATACCAACTGACAATCATTCCGTTAGCCGCAACCTATCTAAGTGGCTTATTTGCACTATTGATTTGTTTGGTTTGGCACCACAAAAAGCTCAATAAAATCACCAGAAGATCGCTTCGTTAATAGCATTTTAGTCATCAATATTGTGAAGTAACATGTGAATAATATGGATAAAGCACTTCAGACCATGATTAATAACATCCCTGATAAAACAGGTAAGCAGTTAGCAGAGTGGCTTAAAATATTAAATGAGGCAAACTTCGAAAAACACGCAATGGCGGTAAAGTTTTTAAAAACTGAATACGCAATGACCCATGGGTTTGCCAATACAATAGTCACTTTATCGAAAGACAATAATGTCTGCGCTGAAGATTTGGTTAGCAGTCAATATACGGGTAAAGAGGCACTTAACCCTCTTTATCAGCTACTGATCTCTACCGTTGATACGTTTGGCAGTGATATTGTCATAACCCCCAAAAAGGCAAGTGTCAGTTTAATTAGAAAAAGACAATTCGCTTTAATCAAACCGGCAACCAAAATCAGAATAGATTTGGGGTTAAAACTAAAAGATGTAGCGGTACAAGGTCGACTAGAAAATTCAGGCCCATTTGGGACTATGTGCACTCATAGAATACAACTACACAATGTTGCAGATATTGATGCTGAAGTTATCAAATGGTTGACCATGGCATATGAACAATCAGTTTAATTAATACCAATCACACTAATATATTGATCAACTTAGGGTTATATTAGAGAGCTTAGAACAAGCAAAATCACTTAAACATAGTTATTCTATATGTCTTTAATTTTGTGCCGTTATCAGCTATTAATTGCCACTGACAAAGCCATAAAATAGCAAAGCCTAAATAACCAGGTAAGTTATTTAGGCTTTTCGTCAGCGGTAATGAAAGTTAACTTAACGGTCGCCTTTTGAAAAATGACCGACGGTTAGCACAATCTCAAGCGGTATCCGTATTGACCTGTTTTACTTAGCTAAGCTTATATTTAGCTAAATTGCACTTACTGGATAAACTCTCCGGCTAAAGTATTGTTAAATTTTTCATTTTCTATTACCAAAATACCGTTAACAATCACTTGCTCTACACCCACAGAATATTTATTCCACTGACTAAAGTTTGCCTTAGGGGCAAAGGTTTGTTGATCAAAAACGATAATATCGGCTTTATAACCCGTTTTTAATAGGCCTCGATTACTCAAACCTAGTATTTTAGCGGTCTTTGCAGAGCTCCTATTAATAAATTCGGCAAGGGTGAGCAGTTTTTTCTCAACCACATAAGTCTGATACTTTCTTGGAAAGCTAGCGTATTTTCTCGGATGACCATTAGTACCATCAGATGAAGTAACCACCCAAGGTTGTACCATAAAACGTTCAACATCTTTTGGTGACATATTAAAAGACGCGACTCTCACCTCCCCCTCAAGTATTAGCGAAATGGCGGTATCAACAACTGACAAGTCTTTTAGCTCAGCGATTTGAAGCAAATTCAAACTGACTAAAGTTGTATCAGTAAATTCAGTAATATAAAGCGAGTCTGGTCCACCTCTTCGACGAATGTTCTCAGTCACTTCTTTAGCGAGTTGTTCAGCTAGATCCGCTTTTTTTAAACGTTGATGAAAAGCCTCTGTAGAATCGGCCATTACCCATTTTGGCATCACCGCACTACGAAGTTTGGTTCCAGATGCTAGCCATGGGTATTGATCTGCTGATATTGACGTGCCCTTCTGTTGCGCTTGTTCAATTTTAGCAATGGCCTGTTCACTTTGTCCCCAGACATCAATCCCTAGGGCCTTGATATGGGCTAAATGTAGGTGGATATTAGCTTTATCGGCAATATTAATGGCTTCATCTAGGGCCGCCATAAAACCAATATCAAAAGTACTTTCATCACGTAAATGGGTGTCATAAATCCCGTGGTATTGACTGGCTATTTTCGCCAAACTAATCACTTCGTTAGTATCAGCATAACTACCCGGTACATAATATAAGCCGGTTGATAAACCAATAGCGCCTGCTTTCATTGCTTTGGTTAATAGAGCCGACATTTCTGCGAGTTCTTCTGGCGTTGAATAACGCTCAGCACGACCCATAACTTGTTCTCTTAAGCTACCGTGGCCCACTAATAACGCGGTATTTGTGCCTATGCCATTAGTAGTTAGCTTTTCAGACATTGCGGTAATATCTACCGGTCCGCCGCCATCATTACCATTAATAACGGTAGTAACACCTTGGGTTAAGTAATTTAAGTTATGGTTTTTATCTTTACTTAACAGCTCAGCTAAAGAATGAGTATGTGGGTCAATAAATCCCGGGCTAACAATTTTACCTTGAGCATCAATTGTTTTGAGCGCTTTAATAGTATGCTCACCACTAGGGTATAAACCACAAATAATCTGCTGACAAATAGCGACATCTAATTGTTGAGCTTCACTGCTTTCACCGGTGTAAACGGAGCCATTCGTAATTAGCAGGTCAACTTTACTTTGCTCTTTATTTTGAACAGCACTTTCATCAGAGCAAGCAGATAATAAGGCTAAAACCACCGCCATGGAGACTACTTTTTTATTTAGCAGTTTTGTATCGGGAAATTTTTTATCAAATATACTCATAAAAGGTCCTATTGTTTATCGTGATCAACGTTTGATAACATATTAATCATCAGTATGTTAGCTGACTTAAAAGCAATGCGCTTTATCTTAGTACGATCAGTGTTGTCACCCACTTCGTAGGTAATGGCATGCACACCAAATTTATCAGAGAAATACTGTTTGGAAACGCCATTATTAGGGTTGTTGCCAGGTCTTTGTATTACATTGAAGTTAGGCATTTGACGATCTAGCTCAGCGAGCCAATTCCTAACAAAATAAGCTTTCTCAACACCATAATCAACTGGCATGGTATAAAAAATATCGTTTTTAGTTGAGTGGAAATCTACGGCAAAACGGATTTTCTGTCCCTGGCTAACCAATTCCTGCAAATAATCGTTTATCAGGCGCGTTTCAACTTGTGAAAATTTCACCCAGTCGCGGTTTAAATCTAAGCCATTAGCATTACTGCGCCAATTGCCGGCCTGGACACCATCGGGATTAATATTGGGGATAACGAGAACATTATACTTTCTCAGAAAATAATTACTGAGTTCACTGCTTGATAACAAGGTTTCCACAAAAGGAAACAAGGCCAATGCACCGGTAACTTCCGGCGGGTGCTGCCTACCAAGAATAATTACCCATTCATTGGTATTTTCATTTCGACTTTCAATTTTGTAGATGGGACGACCTTGTGTTGATAGCCCTAAAATACTGTGACTAAAAGCGTTTTTCTCAGTGAGTTGCTGAGCCCAATCGACGTAGTATTCATTATTGATTATTTCTTGGGCAGCAATCGTTATTGGCTTAGGTGTTGCCGTCATCTTCATGATTAAGCGCTTACCACGTAACTTATATGTTTGTAGTTGCCAAGTTTTTCCATCACGACTAATTTTTGGTGGGTACCTGTGCTCATCACCACGAACTCTCATGGTGATTTGAATATCAGTATTTGTATCAGCCTGTATTTTAAAGGCATACCAAGGACTTGAATTTATTGGCGTATTTTCTGGAACCAAAATAATTTCAAATTCATTTTCTGCCACTTGCTTACATTCGTCCATGCGGCCGGCAGAAAATTTAGCGGTTAAGGTTACCGGACCGATATCGCAAGATTGATCAGATTTGTTTTCGCGCTTAACTTGTTTGATGACACTTTCAAGTGGCGTCTTATCAGCAGATTCTACCGGTTTCTCTACAGATTGCTCTGTTGTAGAAGCAACCGTCGGGCTTTCTTTTTCAATAACATGAGGAGATGAACATGCAAACAAGAATAATGGTAATAATAACGGAGAAGTTTTCAATAATTTCATCATAATTTTCAAACTATTAGTTGGTTAAAAATAATATGGCTCGGCGAGGGGCTGTTAAGCTTTCAAGATTATTTTTGCAGCGAATTGTTGGGTGTTTATACAAGGCAGAGCCTTTGTAATGTGGTCACTCCACATAAAAAGGCGATAACGCCGTAAAAAGGTCCAACAAACGCTGTCCGAAGGATTCGGCTAAAAACATTTTACTCATTGTTGAGCAGTATTTGCGTTGAGTAACTAGGCTACACACTACTCGCCGTGACTAAAACGTTTTATTCTCTTTAAAAGAGCCGAACAAAATTTAATCGTGAATGTTTTACAGCCCCTACATTTGCTAACCGAGCCATAACGTCTATCGCTTACTTATATCTGAATTAAGCTTTATACCAAAAGGTATTACTTCAAAGGTATTACCTAAAAAGTTTTGCTCAAGTTCATGTATAAGTAACGACCACGGTTTGAATGATAATCACCTGAGTAACCATGCCAGTAATTATCGGCTACTGGTGGCTCTTCATCACCGATATTTCGAATACCAATTCGGATATAAGAACCATCTAACATAGAATCATTTGACACCTTGTATGAACCATACACATCAACAGTAGTAAAACTATCTATCGGTAAGAATACTTTTTCACCGTCAACTGTCGCGTTTGTACTGGTATCAACAAACTCACTAACATAATTTAAGCTAACACCAGCGCCCCAACCATTGAATCTCCAGTTAAGTGAACTTTTAGCGCGCCATTCAGGATTACCATCTTGTTTGATTAGATCGCCTACACCGGCAACTTCTACTTCTTCAAGGTTTGGATATTTAACTAAATCTTTTTGCGCTTCAAGTACGGTGGCAGAAAGACTATCAACTGATGTTTCATATTTAGTTAAATAGGCGGCATTTACGTTAAATTCAAAGTCGCCAAATGACGTTTCAAGGTCATACACTATACCGAAATCAAGACCAGACAACTCTTGGCTTGAGGCATTGATATATCGATTATTTACTTGGCTAGCAACTAAATCCTCATCACGAATAACGTTAGGGTTACCAGCACCACCATCTACACGTAAAATATAATCGTGTGCTAAAACGGTTTCATAAGGAGCAAGGAAAACCAGATTTTCTTGTTCAATTTTCCAATAATCCACAGTAAGCGTTAAATTTTCAAGCGGCTCCAAAATGATACCAAAAGAGGTGCTAACACTGTCTTCTGGTTTAAGGTTAGAGTTACCTTGGCGATTATCAATAACAGCATAAGTCTCATCAAGTACCGGATCATACTTAGAGCTACGACGCGGCATACTCGCTTCTTCAGAACTTTGTTGTAGGCCAGGTACTTTAAAACCACCCGCATAAGATGCTCTCATGCTTAGCCAATTTGTCGGTTTGTAGAATAATGCGACTTTAGGTTTTAATGCATCACCACCGTCAGAAAAATTTTCATAACGTGCAGCAAGTTGCACTTCTGCATACTGATCACCACTGTCGATTAATGGCAAGATAAGCTCCGCAAAAGCGGAAGTAACACTACGGCTAGCGCTGGCGTCCGTCGTTGCACTACTACCATATAATGAACTTTCATTAACCACACCTTTATAGTCCGTAAAAGGTAAACTACCATCTACATACTTAGAACGGTCACTGGTATAGTCTTCATAACGGTATTCAACACCTAGAGCAAGGCCAGCATCGCCTGCAGGCATTTCGAAGATCTCGCTATTCGAAGCCTTGAAATCGATTGACGCTAAACTCGTTGTTGAATCAGTGTGAGCTTGAATTAGAAACTGGTCAGTAATTGATGTCGAAACTAAGGGTCTAGTTCCAATCGTATTTGGATTGTTGATATCACCACCACCAAAGACATTGTATGCGGTACTTTCATTGGTACTGTTAACCGCTTTTTCAAAAGCATTTATATCAATACGTGTACTGACATCGTTGGTTTCAGCTGCACTATAAAATGCTGCACTTTCCCAATCCCAGCTGCCCATATAACCTTTAAAACCGGCTAGTACTCGATAACTGGTATCATCAACGGTAACGGTTCTTAGTCCAATATCAGTAGGACGATATTTTTTTAAAGTGACTTGTTCGCCAAATGGATTATAAAAGGCATCTGCAGCTATATTAAATCGATGTTTACTACCGTTGTGATTTTGCTCTGACTGGTTAGTAAGTTCCGCTTGGTAATAAATACCTTCAGCAAAAAATTCGACATCATCATTAACTTGATGGGTGAAGTGTGTGTAAAAGTTAAGTCTTTGTGCATCTGAAGATAATGGACGTGTAGTACCACGATCAAATTTCACATCACCACCTGGTTTAGAGCCAGCTGAACCGGAAACTGTTTCTCCAACAACACAAACACCATCTAAACCAAGAACCGCAGATGCACCATCTGCACCACCCGCATCACAATCGCCCATACTTTCTGGTTGAAGATGAAATGTTCCGTAAGAAGAACTACTAAACTCGCCCCAGGGGGTATCACTGCTGCGGTTATCTAATTGACTATCACCAACAAATTCTTCAGGTAAACCAGGGTAATCACGTCTATCATGACTTGCTGAATAAGGACGTTCTGTTGCCATCATGCCATTGCGGTTATAGATAGTAACTGAGCCAACTAAATTTGAACGGCCTTCGTTAAGCTCTAAACCACCTAAATAGCTAAAGGTTGTTTCATTTAATGGTGTACCTTGTGATTCACCGTATCTAAGACTTACCTTACTACCAACATACTCACTATCAAGTGCATAGTTAACCACACCCGCAATAGCGTCAGAGCCATAAATTGCAGCAGCGCCATCACGTAAAACTTCTAATGAACGTAAGCCTGAAACAGGTAAAGTATTTGAGTTAACCGTATTGACTGGTACTTTATTAGCGCCAGACTTAGATTGAGTACCTGGGTGGTTAACCATTCGGCGGCCATTAAGCAATACCAAGGTATTACCAGCGCCTAAACCTCGAAGGTTAAATGAGCCTACATCACCTCGGGCATCATTGACATTTGAAGAGCCAGTGGTTTCACCAAAGTTAACTGAACCCATTTGCGGGATAGAGCGAAGTAATTCATCACCTGACACTGCCGCGGAATTTTCAATATCAGATGCTGACATTACAGTTATGGGTAAAGTACTCACATCCGTTGCACGTTTAATATTTGAACCGACAACAGAAATCCTTTCGATTTCTTCCTCTTTAACTTCGGCTTTCTCTGCTGCAAAGGCAACTTGAGAAGTAAGGGCAGTTAGTACACATAGACTTAAATGTGACAATTTAGACTTAAACATTGTTTTATCTTTCATGACATTCACCGTTGCAATTTTTATGTTTTATAATTAGTCAGGCTTATTAGTTGCCTGATCATTTGATTTCATTCTGTTTCATTTTGTTCACAATCACCTTGAACTTAAATCACAGACTTAACAATTACCCCTTTGTTGCATACCTATAACCTTGGGTTATAGTCTCTGTTTTTACTAGAGCTTAACGGCTATTTTTAATGACAAAAATAGCCTGGTTAGATAAACTTTTTGAGGATTTAGTTAATTGCAGAATGAGTTTTGTTAGCAGTTGAAATATATTGATGAAATTGTGTTGAAGAAACCATAGCAGACTAGCGTATATCTATCACTCATTAACGATAACAAGTGATAGATAACAGCGGAAACCGCTCAGTTAAGCGTCACTTAAGCCATTAATGTCCTTAGTTGACGATTAGCAAAATAGAGTTTATCGATAACTACGCTGCCGGTACTTTTTAAGTCATCTAATATGCTGTTTAGTCTCTTTAACTCAGCAACTTTATCCGCTGACCACAGATCAACAGCAGTACTAGCGGTCACATCTCGGTTACCATTAATGACATTTACCACCAATTTTTCTCTAATCTCGAGTAGGTCAAGTAATAAGCTAAACCGGGCTAACCTAGACCAATGGTCTGTGGCTGACACTTTTTCCGTCTGCTCTATTAACCAAGGCAGGCCAAGTAATTGGCTCATTTGACTATAACAAGGCAATATTTCAGTCACAGGTAAATTAAGCTCACTGGCTGTTTTTACAATGTCACAGAAAACCACACTAGAGACTTTTAATTGATGAATCTTATCGACCAATGCCTGTGCCAGGGGTTCATCCTCAAGTTGATATAGCGATTCATCTACCGGTGTAAAGGGTAAACTAATGTCGTCGCTATTAAGCTGTTTCAGGCTACTCAGCCCTGGTTTATAACGTTGCACTATGGTGGCAATGCTCTCATTAGCATTAGCGTGGTTTATAAACCAAATGGCCATCAAACGATAAAAACGCTGTACCTCTATCATCATCTTAATTTGAATTAGGGCTGAAACACGGCCCTGTAGTGCCTCAATATCTCGCCAGATATCATCCAAAGCAAAAACTTCTTTGGCAATAATAAAGGCCTTCACAATCTCGGCAATAGTTGCCCCTGTTTGCTCCCTTAACGCATGGATGCCGCCACGGTTAAAGATTTCATTGGCAACACTGGTGGCTATAATTTGTTTCGCTAATGGATGGTCAATAATGGCTTGATTATAATCTTTCGCCAAGATAGCAGGAAATGCCGACAGTAAGTGTTTTTCGAAATACTTGTCTGTTATTAAAAGTTTTTCTTTTAATAACGCATCATGAACATCCATTTTTGAATAGGCCATTAACACAGCCAATTCCGGTCGAGTTAACCCTTGTTGGGCAACGCTCCTCGCTTGTAACTCTTCATCATCAGGTAAAAATTCTAGTTCCCTATTGAGGCCAGCGCTATTGACTAGGTATTGGCTTAAACGAGTGAAACTGTCAAAGTGAGATTGGCTATTCGCCTCATCAATACTTAACGCTTGCGCTTGATAATAATTATTGCGCAGTACCATAAGGCCAACTTCGTCAGTCATGGACGCTAATAAAGTATCACGCTGTAATTTGGTGATGATTTCTTTAGCAACAATGCCATTAAGCAATATTTTTATATTCACTTCTGCATCAGAGCAATTAACCCCGGCGGAATTATCTACGGCATCGGTATTAATTTTACCGCCGGCTTTAGCAAACTCTATTCGGGCGAGTTGACTACAACCTAAATTACCGCCTTCGCCTATGACTTTACACTGTAATTCATTGCCATTAACCCGTAATAAATCGTTGGCTTTATCCCCTACTTCGGTATTAATTTCATCACTGGATTTTACATAAGTGCCTATACCCCCAAACCAGAGTAAATCAGCCTGACAGAGTAAAATATGGCGAATTAAGTCATTTGGCGACAGCCGCTTCACGCTACTATCAATATTAAGTAACTGTTTTATTGGTGTGCTCAATTCAATGTGCTTAACCGTGCGACTAAAGACACCGCCACCCGCTGAAATCAACGTTTTGTCGTAATCTTGCCATGAAGAACGATCAAGTTGGTATAGTCGACTACGTTCAACATAACTCAAAGTACTATCAGGGTTTGGGTCGATAAATATATCGCGGTGATCAAAAGCAGCCACCAGTTTTATGGTTTTTGAAGATAACATGCCATTACCAAAGACGTCCCCGGACATATCACCAATACCAATAACACTGATTTCATCTTGTTGAACATCAATATCCATTTCACTGAAATGACGCTGTACTGACACCCAGGCACCTTTTGCGGTAATACCCATTTTTTTATGGTCGTAACCAACACTACCACCCGAGGCAAAGGCATCACCAAGCCAAAAACCATAGTCTTGGGCTATTTCGTTAGCAATATCAGAAAAGGTAGCGGTACCTTTATCTGCCGCAACCACTAAGTAGCTATCATCGCCATCAAAGCAGACAACGTCTTTGGGTTTAACAATACCACTGGCGGTATTGTTGTCTGTTATATCTAATAACGCTGAGATAAAAACCTTATAACAACTAATGGCTTCGAGCGTAATTTGTTCACGAGAGCCATTAACCGGTAGTTGCTTAGGTACAAAACCGCCTTTTGCACCCTGTGGCACGATCACCACATTTTTTACTTGCTGAGCTTTAACTAAGCCTAATACTTCAGTTCTGAAATCTTCCTGTCGGTCAGACCAACGTAAACCACCCCGGGAAACAGGTCCGAACCTTAAATGAACCCCTTCAACTTGCGGTGAATACACAAAGGTTTCCACATAGGGTCTAGGCTGTGGCGCATCATCTATTTCGCCACTACGTATTTTAAAGGCGCAATAAGATTTCGGCTCGCCCGTTGGGGATGTTTGATAAAAGTTAGTTCTTAGTGTTGCAGAAATAGCAGCAATAAAATTACGAAGAATTCTATCATGGTCAATTTTTGTCACCGTACTGAGACTTTGTAACAACTCGGTTTTGATGACCTCAGCCTCCACTGTTCGCTCTTTAATACTTTTATTACTTAAAGCAAAGCGGGTTTCGAATAAGTTGATTAAGCTATGAACAATATCTGGGTAATTAATCAAGGCTTGTTGGAAGTATTCTTCAGAGTAGCCCAGGCCTAATTGACGTAAATATTTACCATAAGCGCGAATAATAATAATTTGTCGAATATTGAGTTGGGCACCGAGCAACAACTTGTTATAACCATCACTTTCAATGTGACCCGCCCAAACTTGTGCTAATGCCTGTTCAAGGTCAACTTTTACCGCCTCAATATCGATATATTCACCGGGACACTCAAGGGTATAACTATAAGCTTTGCTACGAGTACCGTTGTTTGAACAGCTGACTTTAAAACTAAATTCATCTACCGGTCTAAAACCAAACTGCTCTAGAATCGGGATTGAATCACTTAAGGCAATGGTTTGCGCTAAAGTAAATATATTTAAGGTCAGCTGAGTTTTACTTTGTGGTGAACGAACTATTTGAAACTGGTAATCATTGTCAGTGGTTAAACATTCAATGTTATTTATTGCACTGATGGCCTGTTGGGCAGAAAAGTGTTCTCGATAGCTTTTTGAAAATGCATTTTTATATTTTTTCACTAAAATACTTGCTTGTTGACCTTGCCATACTTGCGATATCAGCGAGGTCAAATTTTCGTTCCAACTTTGTGTTTTAGCTTCGATACTTGCGATCAATGCACTGATGTCGACCTCATTTTTAAGGGAGTCATCTTTTTTAACAATAAAATGCCATTGCGCTAGGTAATTATCATTGAGCATAGAGCGACGTGATAATATCTCCCCTTGATAAACCTGCGATAGCTCAGTCTCTATTTCGTCACGCAAATCAGTACAAAAAGCATCCTTAGAAACAAACACCAATATAGATACTTGTTCGTTAAAATCATTTTCTCTGATAAACACGCCGGATTTACTTCTCACATTAAGATTATGAATATTCTTTGCTAAGTCTAATAGCTGCTCATTACTACTTTCATATAATTCCCTTTTCGGCAAAGCCGCGAGAATATGGATAAAATTACGGTAATCATGGCTGTCTAACTTCAGCGAAAGTTGTCGTATTATTTTAGCTAATTTATCTTTTAAAAAAGGGTTTTTGTTCGGGTGCAGATTAGTCGCAACTTGCGTGAATAAACCGACAAACTGATGCACTGCAATAAGGTTACCTTGTGCGGAAAACGCTTTGACACTGACTAAATCAAGGTAATCATGACGATGAATAGTGGACTTTACTAATGACTTGCTCACCTTAAGTGCGTTGTCCGAGATAATAAATTGGTTAAATTCGGCACTGTTAAGGGTTAATACTTCATTAGCTACATTTACGTCTTCGTTGAACATCCCTAAACAGTCATCTATAGGTATCGCGTTACCTTTGTTTTTTATTTTTAGTGAGTTATAACCAAGAAAAACAAAGTGTTCCTGACAAAGCCATGATAAAAAACTTTTCGCCTCATTTCCGTTAGCTGTAGACGTTTGATGCTTTATCCCTTCAGTTTTAGCCATCATTAACGGCCAATCTTGCGTCACTCTATCGATATCAGCTAACAAGTTCTGGATTGTTTCGAGCAGTTGCTCAATCACTTTAGCTGTTAATTGGTTAGCAAGCGCTATGTATAGAATTGACTGTTCTGGATGGGAATCTTTCTTCGATTCGCAGCCATTAAGAAGTTGCTCTCGATTCATTACCGGATGTAAAAAGACATTGATTTTATAATCTTGCTCCATCAGTAACGCTGAAATAGAATCAACAATAAATGCTTTATCATCAGTAATAATATGTATTACTGAACCCTCAACCAACCCCGCTTCTTGGCTGCTATTCTCAATGACTACAGTATTTTTTTGTCTGTTAGCAGATGAAAAAGATTGCCATAGTGATAAAGCAATTTGATAACGCTGCAAGGTTGATAGCCGATGTAAATCAACACTGAGTGCGTTGTTAAACATTTGTTGAGAAAAAGCAGTAAAAGCAGTGATATCTGCTTCCGGATAGTTTTCATTTATATAACGACATAATTCTAGATCAGTAACAACAGTCACAATAAATTGCCTTAATTGGTATTATAAAAGCCCTTCCCTTATGGAAAAAGGTGCTAGCCAAGTCATTTACACAAAAACACACTTGGTTCAAATAAAAGACTAGTCAGTGGAGCTTTTACTGGCAAATTCATTTATTTAGCAAAGGTATAACCAAACGTTGTAGTAAATATAGAGCCCGCTACTTCCTATAAAAATAGCCAATAAACAATCCCTTAACCACGTTAAGGGTAAAATAAACACCAACACATAACCCTAAGTTATTACCTAGCAAAGTTTAACTATTACCCCTTTTCATTTTGTTACATTATCTTAAAGGTATCGACAAACAATCATCTGTTATACCAACAGTGCCATGTTTCCTTAATTCAAAAAGATACCCACATGAACAGAAAGCAAAACATAATAAAAACGGCTATCAACATACAAGCTATCAATAATGATTTAACCGCTATTGGGGTGATGGACTTAGACGGTTTGAAAAAAACCGTTAGCGATGCTTATGACGCTTTTCCGGCAAATTTTTTCCATACCTTTGCGGTAAAAGCTAATGCTTTAGTCAAGGTATTAACACCTCTTCGTGAGTATGGCATGGGCGCGGAAGTTGCCAGTCCTGGCGAGCTCTTAATAGCACTGACTGCTGGTTTTAGCTCACAAAACATCATCTTTGATTCGCCAGCAAAAACCATACAAGACTTAACAACCTGTATAAAAAATGGTATCGCTCTTAACATTGATAACTTACAAGAACTAGAGCGTATCGATGCCCTGATGCTAGAGTTTCCTGATAGCAAATCTGTTATTGGTTTTCGCGTTAACCCACAAATTGGCGCGGGTAAAATAGGCTCAACAAGTACAGCGACGGCAACCTCAAAGTTTGGCTATGCTTTAAATGATAATAATAATCGAAATGACCTTATTGCCATTTATAAAAAACGTCCTTGGTTAAAGAGTATTCATACGCACACGGGCTCTCAAGGTTGTGAATTAACCTTAATGGCACACGGCATCAATATTATCACCGAACTTGCCGAAGAAATAAATGCCGAAATTGGTAGCCAACAAATAACCCGCATAGATATTGGCGGCGGTTTACCGGTTAACTTTAGCTCAGAAGTCATCAAGCCGAGTTTTAAAGATTATGCCGACTTATTAAAAGCTGAAGTGCCATTACTATTTACTGGCAAGTACCAAGTAAAAACGGAATTTGGTCGTGCGATTGTCGCGAAAAACGGCGTTATTATCACCCGTGTAGAATATACCAAGAACTCTGGTGGTCGACATATCGCCACGACTCATGCTGGTGCCCAGATCCTCACTCGTACGGCTTTCTTACCTAAGTCATGGCCAATTAGAACCACGGGTTATACCGCTGAAGGCATAGAGAAAACGCCACAAAACTCAGCAGTCGTGACCACAGATGTGGCGGGCCCCTGTTGTTTTGCCGGCGATTTGATTTGCAGCAATCAACAATTACCTAAGTTAGAGCGTAATGACTATGTCATGGTGCACGATACTGGCGGTTATTATTTTACCAATCATTTTGATTACAACAGCCTGCCTCGCGTGGCTGTTTATACTGTCAACGGCCCAGACGATGAGCTGACAATGCAATGTATCCGTGCACAAGAATCCCTCGCCGATGTTTTAAGCAAGATGTAAACGCTAATAATACCAGTTAAAACACATCGTCAATAAAAATCCTCATACTAAAACAGCCTCATGCCAGCCACTCTGTAAAGATTATTTACTGAGTGGGCTTAGCGAAGGCACATAACTATAAAGTGAGTTTAATCATGGACATAAACATAGGCATCTTAGAAACGTTAGTCGTTGCGCTAATCATTCTTTTTTCAGGTTATTTTTGTAATAGCAAAGTAGCCTTTTTACGTGACAATAACATTCCAGAGCCCGTTGTCGGCGGTATACTCTTTTCAATAATAGCGGCCATCGCACATAGTTTTTTTGATATTCACTTTAATTTTGCCATGAATTTTAAAAACCCGTTAATGACGGTGTTTTTTACCACGGTTGGTCTAGGAGCGAGCTACTCATTATTGCTTAAAGGCGGCCCAAAAGTTATTTTGTTTTTAGGCGTGGCCACCTTATATTTATTGATACAAAACGCGGTGGGTGTCACCTTAGCCATCAGTGCCGGTATGGACCCATTAATGGGCTTAATTGGCGGCTCAGTTACCCTCTCAGGTGGTCATGGTAATGGCGCAACGTATGCCGATTTATTCATTAGCGAATACAATATGCCTGCTAGCGTTTTCGAACTTGCTATGGCAGCAGCGACCATGGGTTTAGTATTGGGCGGCTTGGTTGGCGGTCCTGTGAGTAAACAATTGATTAAACGTCATAACCTTAAAGCCGATAGTTATCATGAAGAGCTTGATGATACGATAACCTTTAACCCTGACGACCATGATCTGGTTACCCCCAAAAAAATGATGGAAACCCTGTTCATTATTTTATTATGCATGACTGTTGGCCATGTGGTTTACCTAGAGTTAAAAAGTAATGATGTTATTTTACCGGCATTTTTGATGCCATTATTATTTGGCGTCTTGGCAACCAACTTAACTGAGCTATCTAAACGCTACACCATTAGTCGAGCTTGCATTGATTTATGGGGCACTATGGCCCTGTCAATCTTTTTAGCCTTAGCCTTGATGTCGTTAAAGGTATGGGAACTCGCCAGCTTAGCCCTGCCTATGATCCTTATTATTTTAGTGCAAACCATTATGTTAATGATGTTTGCTTACTTTATTACCTTTAGAGTCATGGGTAGTAACTATAATGCCGCCATTATTGCGGGTGGTCATTGTGGTTTCGGTTTGGGAGCAACGCCAACGGCGGTCGCTAATATGGAATCATTAGTGGCAAGGTATGGCCCTTCGCCGCAAGCTTTCTTAGTGGTACCTTTGGTGGGCGCTTTCTTTATCGATATAACCAATGCCCTCGTTATCCAACTGTATTTAAGTCTGCCTTTTGTGACCCCTTAACTTTACAGCTGATGAGTCTTGGTCGAATAAAAGTATAAAATATTATTCTTATCGGCTTTATCTGCTTAAGTTTATCCTATAACCTTAGGTTATACCTTAGAACTAAGCATTTATTGCCGTATTAACAACTTCATACGCTTTTTTCTTTATTTATTTTGACTCGCTTTACCTAGGGCTTTGCTAATGGCTAAACAAGAACAGTGCCTATCCTTTCGAAATTTGAGCTTAACGTGTCCGCTATGAGTAAAAATAATAGCTTTGCACTCATCATTCTTAGTTTAGGATTATTTTTCGCTGTCTATATTGATAGCTCTGTTGATAAAACGTGGCTAGAGCAATCCTATACCTATGATACTTACCAAACCGATTCTGGTCATACTGCCTATAAATATAAAGGTAAGCAAGTCATTATTACCGAGGTGGTTGCCTACCAAAAATCTCCACTGCGACAAGCACATTTAAATCAACTAAGCCAAGATCCACAATTAGCTCAACAATGGGTCGAAAATGATAAGCAGCAATTAAAACTGCTCAAACCCGCATTTCATTTTGGTCTATGGTCATTATTACCCGCTTTTATTACTATCGCTTTATGTTTGCTTACCCGAGAGCCCTTAACTTCGCTGTTAGCGGGCATTGTCGTTGGCTCAATTATGCTTGGCCAATATAATTTAACCGATGCCGTTATCATTCCTAATCTTGCCAAAGAGGGCACTGCCGGCCTTTTACTGTTGTATTTGTGGTTACTAGGCGGTTTATTAGGAGTCTGGTCGAAAACGGGTGCAGCCCAGGCTTTTGCCAATTACATGAGTGAACACTATGTTAAAGGCCCTCGGTCAGCCAAAACTATTTCATGGTTATTGGGTATTTTGTTTTTCCAAGGTGGCACTATGAGTACGGTGTTAGTAGGCACCACCGTCAGACCGTTAGCTGACAAAGCTAACGTCAGTCACGAAGAAATGAGTTATATCGTTGATTCAACGGCCTCACCCATTGCCTTAGTTATCGCTTTTAATGCTTGGCCCGCCTATGTCCAAGCCTTAATTTTTGTGCCAGGGGTGTCATTTTTGGCAACCGAAGCAGACCGACTAAACTTTTTTTTTAGCAGTATTCCTTTTAGCTTTTACAGCATTCTTGCCGTAACTGGCACGTTATTATTATGTTTAAACATCACCAAATTTTCGGGCAAAAGGATTCGTAATGCTCAGCAAAGAGCCAGCACAACTGGCCAGTTAGATGCGAAAGGCGCAAGACCCTTAAGCGCTAAAGAGTTGCAAAGCTGTGATGTTCCCCCTGGATATAAACCCCACGTACTAGAGTTTATTTTCCCTTTATTCACCTTGATTGTTATTGCCGTTAGCACCTTTATTTACTTAGGCTCACCTCAAATCAATTGGGCTTTTGGCGCAGCTTTGCTGTTATCGGCAAGCATAGCGTTAATAAAAGGCATGTCGTTAACCAATGTTGTCGATGGTTTTGGCAATGGCTTAAAAGGCGTAGTGCTAGCCTCAGTGATATTAATGTTAGCGGTTATTATCGGCAGTATCAGTAAGGAAATTGGTGGCGGCTTGTATTTAGTGTCGCTGTTAGGTGAACACCTACCCTTTTGGCTTTTACCGCTGATATTGCAGTTAATCACTATGGTTATCGCCTTTTCTACCGGTACCAGTTGGGGTACTTATGCGATTGCATTTCCCTTAGCCATGCCTTTAGCTTGGGCTATTTGCCAATCTCAAGGTCTTGCTAACCCAGAACTTTTTATGATGGTTTGTTTTGCTACAGTACTTAATGGCAGTGTATTTGGCGATCAATGCTCGCCCATATCTGATACTACGATACTCAGCGCTATGACCACGGGTTGCGATTTAATGGACCATGTTAAATCACAGCTAGTACCGGCAACATTTGCGGCAACCCTAGCCGGGTGTTTATGGACATTCACCGTTTACTTTTTTGCTTAATACCAAACGGATTAATAAATCGACCAACTTAGAGCTTCAATAGCGAGCTTAGAACAAACAAAATGAGTTAAACATAGTTATTCTATATTTCATTCATTTTGTGAAGTTATCAGTTTGCTACGGAGCTCCCGAAGGGCGAGTTTTAAAGGCATATATGCAGCGTTATTGATTTTGACAAGGACCCTACAGGGATGGTGTTCTTAGAGAATGCAGGAGCTTATTCTCCTGAACAACCATTCTCTGTAATCAATGCCTTGCCTCTAAGCCTTTTAATTCTCGCTAAGTGATCGATTAATTAGTCCGATTGGTACAACACCACACTTAGGAGAGACCATGCGCTTAAGACATATTGAGATTTTCCACGCCATTTACACCACGGGCTCAATAACCAACGCTGCAAAAATATTGCATGTTTCACAGCCATCAGTCAGTAAGGTGTTATCGCATGCAGAAATGCAGCTTGGCTTTGATTTGTTCAAACGGGTTAAAGGCCGTTTGATCCCAACCGATGAGGCAGAAATGCTGTTCGATGAGGTTGATAAAATATACCAACAGATGCGGTCGATAAAAAATACTGCCGAGAATATAAAAAAATCAGAATACGGCCAAATAAGCATAGCCTGTAGTCCCGCGTTAGGCTTTGATGTCATTCCCGGTGCTATCGCAAAATATCACCAGAAACATCATCAAGTAAACTTTAACGTACAAACGGTACATAACGATGCAGTCATGCAAACCTTGCTAGAGCATAAATGTGATTTAGCGATCTTGTTTGCGCCAAATATTATGCCTGGCATTACCTCTATTGAGTTGGCCGAATCTGAATTAGTCATTGTTTATCCAAAAGCAAGCTTTCCAGATAGCCCCAAAGAGTTAACCTTAAGCCAGATAAAAGAATTCGAATATATTGATATCAGTGATAGCGGCCCATTAGCTGATTTATTATGGACCAGAATGATGAAAGATAACGTCACTCTGGAGGCGTTAATAAAGGTGCAAACCTATTTTATTGGCGCTAGATTAGTCGCTCAAGGTACCGGAATTTGTGTGGTAGACCGATTTACCGCTCAAGGGAATTTATCAGATAATACTGGCATCGCGTCATTTAACCCACCCTTAACCTTCTCAGTCAACGCTTTGTACCTTGAAACCAAAAGCTTGTCTAAAGTGTGCGAAGAGTTTCTACCTTTTTTAATCGCTGAGTTCTAGGCGGGCATTAATGACTAAGCAAAGGTTACCGGTAGAAAATATTCGTCGAAGCCATTGAATTAATAAGCCTCTTCAACCGCTGTTGCGACTAAATCAACCAGTTGGTCATAGCCAAAGACAACCAAAGGTTTGCCATTAACAAAAAATTGCGGTGTAGCACGTACTTGTAAGGTATGTCCGTCTTGGATATCTTGAGCGATGATCTTAGCGACTTTATTACTTTGCCAATCCCTATCAAGTTTTTCGTGATCAAGGGGTAATGTTTTAATGCCGGCTAAGGCTTTTGTCGGATTCGAAACGTGGTGTTCAACCCAACGATCTTGATTAGCGAATAAAAGCGCAACCGCTGGCCAAAATTGTCCTTGTAGGTGAGCGGCTTCAAGCATTTTCACCACATCTTCAGAGCCTTGGTGTAGTGGCGCATAACGCATTTCCACTTTCACTTTTCCTTGATATTTTTTAACTAAATTATTAAGTAGTGGATAAAATTGACGGCAAGTACCACAGGCAGGATCAAAAAACTCGACGATTGTCACTTTTGCTTGTTTTCCACCTTTTGAAGGCACATTCACCCGCTCTAAGGCCGGTAATAACTCATGCGCAATGCTTGTTGGCTGATTACTGTTGTAGACTGCAACTGCGGCAACAAACATAATGCCAATAAACGCAGCAACGCCGATAAAGAGGGTTTTATTATTCATGGTTAGTCCTAGTAGAAGTTTGATCAAATGATTTTTTTGCGAGCATCAATAGCAGCCCAATAAAAGTAAAGGTCAGCAATGACATGACCGGAATATTGATAAAGCCAAGTAAGCTAAAGTGAATTTGTGAGCAAGGCACGCCTTGTACACACGGCTGTGCCGCTTCTGGAATGATGCCCGACACCACCAACACATGAAACAGAGCGGTGAACCAACCCATAATAACTAACGGCATCGCATATCGAGTCACTTTTATATCAAAAGGGAATAGTGCCAAAGGCAGTATGATCACCAAAGGATAAAGGGCAATACGTTGATACCAACACAACACGCAAACCGGCAATTGTACTACTTCACTAAAAAACAAACTGATTAAGGTGCCACTTGTGGCAACTACCCAGGCGATAAACAGATAATTCCAAGGGTTGTTATCAACAGGGATATTTGATTTTTTATTGTTCATAGGGTGTTTTTTCCAATAATGGGAAACTGTATTGCAGGGTTACTTTCGAGCTATTTTAGCGAGGTAAATGATAACAATTATTACGGGGATTTTCAGTATCATTGATACTGTTAAATAAGCTATTTTCCTTAACCTTGTATTAATTTTGTATTAGCCCAGTTTTAGCTCAGCTTAATAAATTCAAATAGTATAATTTTAGAACTAAGTAATCGTATAAAACAATTAATCATGCATAAGTGTATGGTGACTGTTAGTTGTTTTTTCTGCTTCAATGGTCAAACTCGCTTGGGTAACCATCGCGTTGTCTAAGTAGATAAGTTGTTGGAAAATAATATCAGTCGCAGATAAAAAGAATTGATGATTTATATTGGCGTAAACATCAAATTCGCTATGGTAATTTTTATGAGGACCAACGCCAAAATATATAAAGGGAATACCTGCTTTACTAAAGACACCGTGGTCACTCGCCATTAGCCAGTTTATGTGATTGACACTGGTGCCAATACGCTTACGTCCTCTAAATCCATAGGTTAAATGTACGTTAGGTCTTTTTTTTAAACTTGCTTGAAATTTATCAAATTTAGCTAAGTCTTCCGGATTGAGTATTTTATTAAGATCTTTACTGATAAAACGCAATTTCTTTGTATGTTTACTGCCGGCAATCATATCTAAGTTAATGTTTAATCGAATGTTATTAAGTAAGTTTTTTTGTTGTTCGATAAAAGCTTTCGCGCCTAATAAATTAACTTCCTCGCCATCACTAAAGAGTAAAATAATACTGTGCTTTAACGGTGCCTGCTTTAATAGTTTCGCGTAATATAATAATGCCGCGATACCTGAGGCATTATCATCAGCACCATTAAAAACTTTCCCCCCTTTTGTGCCTAAGTGATCATAGTGTGCGCTCAGCAGAATATAGCGGTCCTGAAAATGGCTACCTGGGATAGTGGCAATGACATTTGCACCCTGTTTTGATTGAAAGAAACCTGACTTGGTAAAGGCATGGAGGTATTGATTATTAAAGGGGGGCACGTTTAAGTTTTCAAGCACTGATACCAGGTAAGATTGAGCCTGTAAACTGCCTTGACTTGAAAACTTACGGCCAGAGAATTGATCAGAAGATAAAACATTCAAATGTTGGAGCAGTTTTATCTCATCTTGTGTGCCCCATACAGGGGCTATAGAACACAAGCTAAGCAGTACAATCAATAACTTATAAGCGCTTAAACTCAAGACTACCTTGTCTCTTGGTGTTTAAGGAAATTCAACTTAGCAATATATTGCCTTTGCGTATCTGTTGTCCTAGTTAGCGCAACTGCTTTTTTCATTGACCTTTTTGCTAAGCTTAGTCTGTTTTGTTGATAGTAGGTTTTTGCTAAACCAAAATAAAATTCATGTTGCTCATCATCCAGGGTAATGGCTTTTTTATAATGTTTTATCGCTTTTTGGTAAGACTTAATAAAATAAGCCTCATTAGCTAATAAAGCATGATAATAAGGATTATTAATACGAGACTTATGTATATAGGCCTGAATCGGTTGTGCTTCACTGGTCCGGCCTTGTTTATTCAATAACAAAGCCAAGTTACCTAATGACGTTAGATTATTACCTTTTAGGCTAATTGCATGCCGATACGCGCTTTCTGCCATGGTTTCATGATCAGTTAATTTATATAAAATACCTAAATTACCCCAAGCAGACGCAAATTTATTATCCGTTAATGTCGCTTTTTTAAGGTAATGATAAGCCAGAGTATAATTTTTATTAACCAGTTCTTCAGCGCCTTTATTGTTATAAAACATCGCTAATACAGTATGTTTTTCAATCACTTTTGACGGGAAGTTTTTTTTAGCTATGAATGGGTCAAAGTCTATCCTGGTTGCTTTACCGCCCCACAGCACTCGCCTACTGACATCGCTACTGTCCTTTACCAGTAAATTTACATGACCCGTTAATAAACTATATTTGCCATTACGCACCCAGTATTCGGGAACTTCAACGTTTTGAAAACTGATATTCATGCCTGCTTCCTCAGCCAGGGCATAAGCCATAATGGTCAGAGACATACAGTTAGCTACCTTACTGTGATAAGCCTGTGAAGCCGTGACATTCGCATCACCTTTATAACTTAAGGCGATATTTTCTTCATTAAATAAGTGTTCAAGCAAAATGATGGTTTTTTGTTGTGCGGAGCGGCTATTGACTAATTTGGCTTGCACCATCGCGCGCATTTCATCATCAAGAGCAAAGATTTCTTGTTCTGTTTCAATGGGAATATCGCTTGAAGAGAGGAATTGTTGGTCTAAGTATAAGTTGTGTTGCGCAACAGCAGGTTGGGCTTGATGGTTTTGGTTGCTTTGACAAGCAACCAAACAGGATAGAAATAGCAGTGATATAAAAAATCGATAGTTCATGAACACTCCACTACATAAGTAATGCTAGGAATGTTCTTAGTCTATGACATAGAATAAAAAGTTGCTATGAAGCTAACTAATTATTCATATTTGATTACAATTTATTCAGTTATTATGCAAGTTTGCCCGCTATTAACGTTCACCTTCACCTAAAAGATAGACTAAACGTAAGCTAGTATTATGATCTGAGGTATTAGCATTGGTACTATGATAAAAGCGCCAGTCTAGTTGCAAGGCAAAGTTATTATTTAGCTTGTAGTGCACGCCTACGCCACCATTTACTTGAAACTTTTTAGTCTCGATATCTCTTTTCCATAAAGTTTCACCGAAACCCGCGGTCAAGTAAGGCCTAAAGTCGCTTTGGGTATTAAAGTAGAACTGGCTGTCTAAACTATAATTCTCATAGTTATCATCTACTGAAGTTGCATTATTGGTTAACTTTGCTTTCGAATACGTTACTCGACTCGAGAATTGACGAGTAAAATATAAACCTAAACTGTATTCCGTTGTTGTACCACCTTCAACATCCCATAAATCATCAAGCTCAGTATGGCCAACGCCATAGGTGACACCAATAATGCCGGTATCAATAGGGTCTCTTTTATGAGATGACCTTTTATAGGCTTTTTCTGTATAACTACTACCATCACCGATTTGTAATGAAACATTAAAGTTTATTTGGGTTTCTGTTTGGCCTGCATCACCGAAAGGTCTTTCATTAAAACTAACAAACCCCGTACCGGCTTTAATAATTTCTTTACCAAATAAGTTATTAAGACCAACACTCATATAATCAACCGGATCGAGAAAGAACAATGCGGTGCTACCCAATGTATCAGAGCCCCAGATCGTACTGCCACCTTCACGAAGATCCATTTCAGCATTATAGGCCCATTCTCCGTAAGCCCAACCAAGTACCGGCGTAATCACTAAATCTTGGATAGATGGCACTTCAGCAAAGGCCTCAATACCGTATTCCCAATAGAAAGTCGACATAATAGTCGCGTACATAAAGGCGTCCCATTGACGGTAACCTGATTTACGCGCTACTTGGTAGTAAACACCACCAAAGTAAGGGTGGCCAATAAAGTTGAGCGCTGCTGTGTCTCTGTCCCACACAGGTCCGGCTTTTACATTGTCAGACCATTTACTGAAAATACCTTCTTCTTTATCCCAGTTAGAAATATCTTCTGGTA
Source organism: Colwellia piezophila ATCC BAA-637 (assembly GCF_000378625.1). Classification (GTDB taxonomy): domain Bacteria; phylum Pseudomonadota; class Gammaproteobacteria; order Enterobacterales; family Alteromonadaceae; genus Colwellia; species Colwellia piezophila. Next base: position 233,907 of record NZ_KB905166.1, read on the forward strand.
ATAAAGCGATGATACCAATAACACCAAAGCCATAGGCAAATATTGAATTGGTTTGTGACCAAAGTCGATCACTATCCTCACCATTTTTATCAGTAAATATAGACACTTGAAAAGGTGAATCGTAAAAATCAGCAGCCTGAGGAGTATTTTCCCATAGAGAATTTGTCGCCATTTCTCGGTAAATATCTTCAAGGTTTTCTTCGGTAATTGCCGGGCTAAGTTTGATTTCAGTCGATGGCTGGTTCAAAGCAGCGGTGGGAGTATTATTTGGCTTTGTTTCAGCCTGAGCAAACACAAGGCTAGGAAATATAATTGCGGTGGCGAGTGATACGGCTAAAGTAATACGCTTAATATTATTGGTTTTTGCATTACTTGAATCTATATTCATGTCCATAACGGTCACACTCAGTTCCTTAATTATTAACAATACGAAATTACTATAGCAACAGTAATCACTCGCTTTAAAAAAGCAAAAAAGCCGCTAACTTTTCAGTTAGCGGCTTTTTCTAATGTGGCGGTGAGATAGAGATTTGAACTCTAGAAGGGCTACAAACCCTTGCCGGTTTTCAAGACCGGTGCTTTCGACCACTCAGCCATCTCACCAAGTTACTTTGAAAAGAACAACTTATTGCTATTCCTCAAAAGTGGGCGAATTCTAAATACTGACGCCCCTTTTGTAAAGCGTTAAATGCATAATTTGTTAAATAAAGTTAAGCATGCTCGAAAAAAGAACAATTAGAAATTAAATATCATTTAAAACACCTTTCTGCAACTTTACTCAACCGTTCTAAGCCTTTATTTATTTACTGCAGCTAATGGTTGTGTCAGTTGAAACTCTAATAAAGTACCTGCGGGGATATTAATTGAATTGCCACTGGTAAGTAATGATACGCCTAAGCCGACTTTAGCCATATTTTTTGCTCCATCAGAGCCATTAGCTAAGCCACCAATAGCCGCTAAGCGTGCCGTTCTACCAACTGTAGTCTTACCTGTACTTTCAGTTAGCGCTTTCATCTCTGTAGTATGGATCGGCTTCATTTGATTATTAAGCATTATATCAGTCATGGTTAACTGCAAACTTGTTTTACCTCTTAATCGACCTGATTGTTTGACTTGGGTAATAACCCCATACAATGTGCTACCTCGTGGGGCAATCACCACATCATTACTCACTAAATCAGCTTCAAGGCTTACGGTAAATTTATGGCCACCTTTATGCTGTTTAGAGTTAATTGCTGTATTGGTTCTTACGACGACACGTGTACCTGTAGCAGCAACCGCATTATCTTGAACAGCCGGTGGCACATCCTTAGCACTACTCTTCGCTGGGGTTTGTTCACTGGCAGCAGGCACTGCATCACCAAAACTAATACTTTGTACCTTATTGGTATCAAAAGAGAGCTGCTGGCCGGCTATTTCAAAGACCAGTTTATCTGCATTACGTGAAACCAAGGTTCCCGTTAACGTTTGACCATCTTTTAATACCAGCACATCGGCAAGGGCACTAGCCGAAACAAAAAGTGATAAGCCAAGTAATGAAGACGTTATTATTTTTTTCATTATGATTCCATATAACAATTATTAAAAAATACCTGAACGGATAATAGACTCCTTTAATGGCTTAATCTAGCAAGTTTTAATTGTTTATAATCACTTATCACAAGCAGCAATGGGATGAATTACCGCTTTGGTAATTTTACCGTATTGAAGTTTGACCAGTGGTTGATTGCTATAACCGCGGAATTTAGGTGCCTGCCACTGAGGTAATAAGGCTGACTTAGTGGCAGAATTAATGGTTAAATTAGCAATAAGGCCAGTAGATTTTTGCGCTTTGACTTTGTTTTTACTATAGATGTTGTCGCTAGTGTTATTGGTAGGCCTATCATTAGCAAAGCTTTTCTCACGACTTGCAGCAACGATACAAATTCTATTTTCAGCGGCGAGAGACAACAGGTTGTACTCAACCTCACTTCGTTCTTGAATATCAAAAGCTATCAGTAATACCTGTATACCTTGACGGGCCGCCAAGTCTACGATTTCGGGAATAGTCGCGTCATCACCGGTTAACATAGCAAGGCGGATATTACCTTGCTCTAACGGCAATTCAATAATATTTAATTCATCACCTAAAGTCGTCCATTGATATCTTTGACACAAATGTAATTGTGACTGTTTTGCGATCAAGCCCTGTTCACTTATTAACACCGCTTGATGGTTGCCATTGAGGATTAAACTAGTACATAGGTATTGAAAAGGCCTGAGTACCGAGCTTACTTGTTCAATAAGTTGTTCACATAAGCCAGCAATCTCAGCTCTTTTATCAACATCATTAGTCATGGTTTTATCAGCGATAAAGAATAACTCTGGTAATTGAATAATGTCACTGAGGTTATTTTCAATATAATGACAAACATCTTCAATGGCTTGCTCATTCGACTTGTAGGTGGCAAATATTGCCACATTAGCCGTTATCGGCACGTTACTTTGCTTATCATCAGCCGTCTCACACATCAGCTTTTGATAAAGTTTTTCGCGCCGCTGTTTAATAAAAATCGTACCGTCAGGGCGAATCTTATGGTCTAGCCCCGCCCCGGTAAGGTTAAGTTCGGCAAAAGCAAAACCTTCTTCATTACTCATTAGCTTGGCCTGTACTTTGCCACAAGGAGAAACTATTTGGCTTTGACCTGCGCCAAGATGAATACTGACCTGCTCTGGCTCAAAAGTTACTTGAGCGGTTGCTTGGGGTTTACCTTGAGCAACTAATGAACCAATCTTGTTTGCGGTGATAACAAAGGCGTTATTTTCAAAGGCTCGAGCGGGATCATGAAAGCTAGTTTGATCTAATGCACAGGTGCTGATGGAATTACAAAGTAAAGTAGCTCCACTTAAGGCCAAATCTCGCGCAGCATTAAAAGTAAGACTATCGTTCCCTGATAACAGTCCAATTTTTGCTTCATCCGTGGTAATCACTCCTGTAGTTAGGCTACTACTGATGAAAAATTCGTTTTCTAACTCTGTTAACGCTTGTTTATCTTGTTGGTGAATAAGCTCCCCTAATGGTGAGAATAAACAAGTACAAACACTAATATTTGATTTAACCAAGGCGTCTTGATGTTCACGTACTTTGTCCCGTCTTAAAGTGACGTTGATAACAAGGTAGCAATGATGCTTTTTTGCCTGTGCTGCAATCGCTTTTATAAATTCACCTTCTAACGGTAACGCTTCATACCACGCCTGATTATGATCAATGTAACCAGACTGAAGGTCATTACCCTGAGATTCGTTAGCTAGGGTGTTGCTAAAAAGGCTATTAGAAAATTCGGGCAGCACGATTAATTTTGGTTGGCATGTAGCTGCTTTATCTATCAGTCGAAGGCAAGTTACTAAGTTTTCTTGTGGATTAGAGGAGGTGGCAAATTGAGTAACAGCAACACGCATGATAGATTTTGTTCCAGGTAATTAAAGCGGTTTGAAGGGTGAATACTTACATGGTTGATATTTTACCTTAAAAGCTAGCGCCCAGGTCATTTAAATTTAGTTTAACTGGTGTGTAAATAAGCTTTTAATGAGGCTTAAATTCGACTATTTCACTAGGGTCAATCAATCGAAATATTTTACAATTCAACTGATTTTTCTATTTAATACTATTCAAACGCTATGTTTTTTTACTGTTTAATGACAAAATGAAAGTTCACTTATTTTCTGGTAGTTTTCAATGGATTATTATTCTCATCCCAAGGATATTTCAGCTTTAGACGCAAAATTAGAGGCACAAAAGATAGCCTTTTCCCCGATTGCTTTTCAAGCTGTAATGACTCTTCTCAGAACCGATATTCTCAAGTACATTTGCGATGCGGGTGAACAAGGTGCAACCGCTAAAGAATTAGCTGATAAATCAGAAATTTCAACATACGGTGTCAAGGTATTACTCGATATGGCCGCTTCTATGGGCATTGTCTGGATTGAAAATATTGATCACTATAGACTCGATAAAACGGGGCACTTTATTATTAACGATAAAATGACCCAAGCCAACATCAACTTCACTCAAGATGTTTGTTATGAAGGCATGTTCCACTTAGAACAAGCCATTCGAACAGGCACACCCTCAGGCTTAAAAGTATTCGGTGATTGGCCGACAATATATCCGGCATTAACCTCATTACCAGAAAAAGTTAAAAAAAGTTGGTTTGAGTTTGATCATTTTTACTCAGACCATTCATTTCCCGAAGTACTGCCGATTATTTTTGAAGATAAGCCAAAATGTATCTTAGATGTCGGTGGCAATACCGGTAAGTGGACCTTGGCATGTTTACATCATAATAAAGATGTTCGTATGGCTATTATGGACTTACCACAGCAATTAACGGTACTTCAGAAGAACATTGCCGATCAAGGTATGCTTGATCGCATTGAAGTACACCCAACGGATTTACTGGCTAAAGATGCGCCATTTTATCAAGGCGCTGATGTTATCTGGATGAGCCAGTTCTTAGACTGCTTTTCAGAAGACCAAATCCTTGAAATTTTAAAGGGCGCAGTGAAAGTCATGAGCCAAGAGTCTAGCTTATTTATTATGGAGACTTATTGCGATAGACAACGATTTGAAGCCGCTACTTATTGTATTAACGCAACCTCACTTTACTTTACCGCGTTAGCCAATGGCAATAGCCGTATGTATCACTCGGGTGATTTCATCAAGTTGATTCAAAAAGCAGGTTTGTATGTAGAAAAGGATATTGACGATATTGGCTTGGGCCATACCTTGTTCAAATGTCGTAAGAATATGCGATTAACCGACTAAGTAAACCAAGCTTTATTATTAAGGCGCACCGCCTGTTTAGGTGCACCGCCTGTTTAGGTGCACCGCCTGTTTAGGTGCACCGCCTGTTTAGGTGCACCGCCTGTTTAGGTGCTTAGTTGTTTTTGCATTTATTTAGCACTAAATACAAAAACAACAACAGCATCATTTAGCCAATAAAGTTAACTATCCTGCCAACGCTTAAAGATCAGTGAAGTATTGATACCACCAAAAGCAAAATTGTTGCTCATAACATAGTTGGTATTTAACTCTCTTGCCTGCCCTTTAATATAATCCAGTGGTGCACAGTTACCATCAACATTATCAAGATTCAACGTTGGCGCAAACCAGTTATCATTCATCATATTAATACTCGCCCACGCTTCAATAGCACCGCAAGCTCCCAAGGTATGCCCTAAGTAACTTTTAAGTGAGCTAATCGGGATCTCGCCAAAGGTATTGTGAGTTGCGATAGACTCGGCAATATCACCTTTTTCAGTTGACGTGCCATGGGCATTAACGTAACCAATATCTTGTGGTGATAATTGCGCATCTTCTAAGGCCAAACGCATGGCCTTTTCCATGGTTTTAGCCGTAGGTTGCGTTACATGTTTGCCATCTGCATTGGTACCAAAGCCGACTAACTCAGCTAAAATCGTGGCGCCTCTTGCCTGTGCAAACTCAAGCTCTTCCAGGATAAAAGTACAAGCACCCTCACCTATAACTAAACCATCACGGTCTTTTTCAAAAGGACGCGGACTCGTTTTCGGCGCGTCATTTTTTAAACTAGTGGCAAATAACGTATCGAACACCGCGACACTAGATAAACATAATTCTTCTGCACCGCCAGCTACCATGGCTTTTTGCTTACCAAATTTTATCGCTTCATAGGCATAGCCAATACCTTGTGATGACGAGGTACAGGCGGAGCTTGTGGTAATCGTTCTGCCGGTTAAGCCAAAAAACACCCCGACATTAACCGGTGTGGTATGCGCCATCATTTTAATATAACTGGTCGCTGTTATACCATCCATATTGTTATCTTTTAGTAAGTCGCCAAACGCTGGAATAGGCTCAGGTGAGCCCATACAAGAGCCATACGAAATACCCATATCGCCGCTTGTTAAGAGGTCGCTGCCAATTAATCCCGCTTGACTTAACGCCTCTTCAGTCACTTGCGTCGCCATGATCGACACCTTGCCCATAGAGCGTATTTGTTTACGTTTGTAATGACTAGGCGTTTGGTAATGAGGGACTGGAGCCGCTAGGTTAGTATTTAATCCTGAAACTTGACGCCAATCAGGCATATTAACGACAGCATTCTCACCTTTATCAAGGGCTGTTTTAAAACTTTGCCAATTATTACCTAAAGCGGTAATGGCTGAAATACCGGTAATGACAACTCTTTTCATTACGCTAACCCACCATTAACAGAGATGGTTTGACGGGTAATATACGCGGCATCCTCTGACATCAAAAACGACACGGTGCCAGCAACTTCTTCGGGTTTACCCATACGTTTTAATGGGATCATTTTCAATATTTCAGTAACCGGTACTTCTTCAGTCATGTCGGTATCAATCAAACCCGGTGCTACACAGTTCACGGTAATTTTTCGTTTTGCTAGCTCTAATGATAAGGCTTTAGTCGCGCCAATTAAGCCGGCTTTTGCCGCGCTATAATTAACTTGGCCGCGGTTGCCTATAAGACCCGAAACGGATGAAATTGTGACTATTCGACCGCCTTTTCGCGTTTGAATCATCGGCATCACTGTGGGATGGACTACATTGTAAAAACCATCTAAGCTAGTTCTAATGACACTATCCCAATCATCACCGGTCATTGCTGGGAAAGCCATATCTTTGGTTAGGCCTGCATTACATACCACGCCATAATAAGCGCCATTTTCAGCGATATCATCTTCAATGATCGCTTTAACTTGTGCTCTATCACAGACATCAAATTGTAAAATGGTTGCCGTGCGACCTAGCGCTGCTATTTGCTTAGCCGTTTCTTGTGCTCGGTCAATACTACTAAGACAATGCACAACGATATCAAAGCCATCTTTTGCTAACCGTAACGCTATTGACTTGCCAATGCCCCGACTAGAGCCGGTCACTAATACTCTTTTACTCATCTTATTTTATTCCTTACTTATTTCTTCGCTAGGTTCTAGCTAGGTCTTAGTGAAACCTTTACTCAACTTTAGCTAAGCCTAAACTTACACCAACTTACCTGCTACATAAGCGTCTGGATCAGGGGGTAAAAAGACATTGACTTGCGCACTGCTAATAACGCCTTGATGGTTTGAAATTTCACAACTATAAACGCCCAATCCTGATGTTTCTTTGTGTAATTCGACTATTTTGACCTTTAAATGACAACCTTTGTCGAAGTAATTTTGTTTTTGTATATATTTCCTAGTGCCTAAAAGAAAACCTATTTGCACCGGTTCCCCTTGCTCAAGTGCTTTAGCGCCGGCAAAAGCGGCAATGGATTGCGCCATATATTCAATACCAATATAAGCGGGCACACCCGAATTTTCAGCTTGATAAAAGGCTGAGTTTTCATTTATATCAAGCCAACAGGTGGCTGACTCTTGGTTAAACTCATCTAAGCCGCCAATTAAAATCATCGGCTCTCGATGTGAAATAAGCGCGCTAATGGGATATTTATTCACAATTTTTTCCTAAAACTTTTCCTACTCTTTTTCCTAGAATAAGGCTTATATTACTGCCACCAAAGGCGAATGAATTAGATAAGCATAGTGATAAATTATCAAGCTTTTCACCCGAGCTTACTTTAAATTTACTCAGTGTAGGGTCAATATCGCCATTGTTTTTATTAGCAGGAATGAGAAGGTTAGTATTGAGATCGCTCAACAGTAACCAAGTTAAGCCCGCCTCGATTGCCCCTGCTGCCCCTAAAGTATGGCCGGTAAACCGCTTGGTTGAACCCGCCGAAACCGATTGCTGACAAAACGCGGCCACCGCCTTAGCTTCCATATCATCATTTTTGGGTGTACCCGTGCCATGTAAATTGAGATAATCTAATTGTTGGACATCAATATTTGCAGAGTTTAGCGCTTTTTTCATCGCAGCTAAAGCGCCAACGCCATTGGGCTCAGGCGCTGAGACATGATAAGCATCCGATGACTCCCCCACAGATAACAGTTCGATATCAGCGGGCTTTTGGCTCATAACAAATAGCGCAGCACCTTCACCCAGATTAATACCGTCACGTTCACTGCCAAAGGGATTACAATAAGTTTGTGCAGTCGACTCAAGCGACTTAAAACCATTACATGGTAGTTGGCTTAAGGTATCGACACCGCCACAAATAACAATATCTGCCAAGTCACATTCGAGGATCATTTTCGCGCTAGATAAAGCTTTAGCGCTAGAGCTACACGCCGTAGAAATGCTATATACCGGCCCTTGAGCATCAAGTTTACTGGCGATAAAATCTGCGGGTGCAATCATTTCTTGGCTCGAATAATGAAAATCTATCGGCATAACCCCTGACGCTAAATGCGATTTTCGCGCTTGTTCCCCCTCTAATATGCCTGAAGTACTGGTACCTATCACCACAGCGATACGAGCAGATTTTATTTGAGTTTTTAAAGCCGTTATTGTTGGCATGATTTGCGTTAAAGCGGCTAGTGCTAATTGATTATTTCTGCTATCAAAGTGTTCTTTTTCGTTCGCTAAACAAGGTAATTCAGCGTTGACTTGGCCGACATACAAAGCTTGCCCATCGACAAGCAGATTGCTGTTCAAGCTTAAAAACTCTGCATTGCTTTGTTCAGCATTCGTTGACGCTATTAAATTTGTCAGTACACTGAGTTTATCTTTACCCAGCGAGCAGATAATACCTAAATCATGGAGGCTTGAGGTCAACATTACTTTTACTCTACCGGTGAAATGGTTAACTGGTAACCACGTTGAAGGTGTCGAAAACTAATGTTATCGCTGCCTTTGTTTATACGAATCACGACCTTGCCTTTTGATTCTATAACGCGTTCTTTGCCCTCATGGTGCTCAACTATCTTGGCGCCAATGATTGCTTCATTTAACTGCTTTACTGGCCAATACACTAATTGAATATCTGAAATGATATAAGCAAGCGGTAACATATCAACTTCAACATACTTTTTTTGTTGCAGCGCTTGCCCTTCAACAAAAACCAAGGAAAACAAAGGTAAACCTTGCGGTGATACAGCCACTAAGTTAAGGCCTTTTTCTGTTAACTCTAACCGTGTAAGTAGCTGATTAACGTTACCGTTATGAGTAATCGTTAACAGTTGCTGTTTTGAATGATTGACTAGTGTGCTATCTGGAGCGGTTAATTGTAGTGTCACACCTTGTGCAATATCAATCTGGTTAAGGCTCACATTTGAAGTGGCACTACAACCCGAAAGTATCAACACCCATACCGCGATAAATAATTTTACTGACATAACTCTACCAATGTTTTAAAGCGTCTTTCACTTTGCGCGACGTACGGATTTTTTTGATCCCAAGCGTAACCCGCTAAAATTGAACTAATCATACTTTTGACTGTTGTCTCTTGCTCTTGGTAAAAAATAACGTCTTGAAAACCAGACTCATACCATGAGTTTACAAAGGTTTTAAAACAATCAACGCCCTTTTTAAGTGGCACAGCAAAGCTTTCTTCAAAATCAACGGCTTCTCCGTCAAGATATCGCAATACCTGTGGCGCGATTAATACCGCAGAGCAAAGTGCGATGGTGACACCAGAAGAAAATACCGGATCAAGAAACTCTCCAGCATTGCCTAGTAAAGCATAATTCTTTGCCGCTAAGTGGGTGACGTCTGCCGAGTAACCGCCGAGTGTATTAACCTCATTCGGCCATTCTGCATTTTTTAAGATATCACGTAAATTAGGCGCCGCATGGACAAAGTGTTTTAAAATCACTTCAGGACTTTCGTAACCAGAAAACTGTTCAGGTTTACCGACCACGCCAATACTGGAGGTGCCGTCTGAAAAAGGGATTAACCAATACCAGATATCTGAATTATTAGGATTAACCGTGATCAAAATTTTATCGCGATCAAACTTAACCGCGTCACTACTGCTGTCAGTTTCACAAGCAATGTTGTCTTTCACATGGGTGAAATAGGACTGACGTGTTGGTAGATGTGATGGTTTTTCTAAACCTAACATTCGCGGTAAAACACGCGCAAAGCCGCTGGCATCAAGCAAAAACCTAGCTTCTACTTGGTATAAATTCCCTTGTTCATCTAATACTTCTAATAACGGGCATAAACAATCAACAGCAACCGTTTTAACTTCATGACCAAACCTAATTTCAGCTCCCGCCTGGGCAGCGCCATCCGCTAATATTTTATCAAAACTTGCGCGTTTCACTTGGTAGGTGGTACCCGGCCCTTTGGAGAATTTTTCGGTAAAGTCAAACTCAGTATATTGCCCTTGTTTATGAAAAGCCGCGCCATTTTTGAACTGAAAACCATTAGCCGCCGCGTGATCGTGCACCGTCTGCTCTAAGCCCGCTTGGGCTAGAAATTCCATACACTGTGGTAACAAACTTTCGCCAATTGAAAATCGAGGAAAATACTGTTTTTCAAGTACCAGTACACTACGCCCGGCACGAGCAAGCATCGCTGAAGCTACAGCGCCAGAGGGACCTGCACCAATAATAACCACATCAAAGTTTTCTTTTTTCACAAATTTTCCTTATTTACCACAGACAATGGAGCCAGTATAAAAATACTCACTATGCCTAACATTACTGTCAATCCAAAACTATACACCGCAGGAGTTTTACTAAAGACCAAAACACCAAAAACAAATAATGACGAAAGTGCAGACAAGGTTATTGCCAGTACATTGGATTTATTAGTACCTCGGTATTGATAAAAGATCAAATAATCAATGGCTAAAGCTAAAATCAACATCATGGCAAGTACATTGAATAAATTCAGCGGCCCTTGAATGGCATAGCTTAGCACTAATGCAATTGAGACGGATAAAACCAGTGCTAGGCTTTGATTAAATGCGGCCTTAAAGCCAAATTTAGCCAATATCACCAATGAGAAAATGATTAATGCGAACATGAACCAAGCCAATAAGCTCTGCCTTGACTGTGACATTATCTGTGAGATGTTTTCTGCTTTATCAAAGGCTATCAATTGCCCGTTGAAGTTTTCGGTAATGTCCGTCAGATGCGCAGCCGAAATATTTGATAACTGTAACAAGGAGACAAACTGCTCATTATCACCCTCCAGGCTTAAGCCAACATATAAAAACGGCAATACGTAGGGCGCCAACACTGAATGTTTAATGGCTTGATAAGTAAGTATTGTCGAAGGGTTAAAGGTAACAGTTAAACCCGTTGCTTGCTCCCATAAGGTAAATATGGCATGACTTTTAGCAAGGTCAAAACGTTTACTATTTTCATGTTGTTGCAGCTTAGATGGTAGCCAATCACTGATAGCAACGACTTTGGTATGGGTATTAGTATCGCTATTTAACTCAAACACTCGTCGGCGAACGGCTTCCTCGGTCTGTAAAACGTGTTCGAGACTCGATGCTAATATGAAAAATCGCTTTGTCCCTTGCTGAGATAAGGCTTTTTGGTGAAAGGCTTCATTAGCGATAAGCCTGGCGCTACTGCCGTTAAGATCGGCAATACTGTCATTAAATTTTATCGGAAATAATAAACAGGCCGTCAACACGACAGTGCTGATGGTAATCAACAAGCCAACTCTGCGACGTTGCATCCGATGAATAAGATTAATTAATTGCCTTAATCGCTGGTCTAATTGTCGGTCTACTTTTGAATGATTAAATCTTTCATTTGAAAGTGCGATAGCTGGCACTAAGGTAAAGACACAAAACATTGCGCCGACTAAGCCGGCAATAATAAAAGTAGCCACTTGACTCAAAAAGCTTACCGGCGCGAGGGTCAGTAACAAATAACCTAATGCGGTAGAAATAAAACCGAGCATAATAGATTTCTTTACTGTCGCCAACGACGCTTTTTTATTGGTCAGTTCGGTTAAAACATGAAAACAATAATCAATAGATATGCCGATAAGTGTGACACCAAACACTAAGCTAATGATATGAACACTGTCGAATAACAAAGCCAGGGCAATAAAGCCATACAACACCGCATTCGCAATGGTAAGCGATACCGCTAACAGCGCTTTTTTCGTTCTAAAGACCAAATAAACCATCATTAACATGGCAAGTAGGCTCAGACCACCAAAAAACGTCATTTCAAACTGTGCTTGGCTTGAGTTCTCCGCGGTATGAAATAGCACTCCTGAGTACTTCACATTCGTCTCGATAAAGTTTGACTCCACCTGATGAATAACCGATTTTATTTCACTTGCTAGTGTTATTGCCTTGTTTACATTGAGTGCATCACTCTCAATATTAAAAATGATAAAGAAGGTTTTCTCACTATTTAGTCGCGTCTTCGCGACTAATCGACCCTCATCAAGTATCAGTGCATCATTTTGACTAAATGCTTGTTCAACAAATGCCGCGGTCGCTAAACTGGGATCTTGGCCGATTGATGCATTAACAAAAGGGTTTACTACTTCAGCAAGCTTCTTGCTAGCGAATAAGCTATAGCCTTGTTGACTCGTTAATGCCTTCGATAAGTTATCCGTCAGCAGGTAGCCTTGGTATGGCAGATAGAATTGCACAGCCTTCGCTAAATCGACGTCGGTCGACTTTTGATTAAACCAAGGTTCTACTTTTGCTAAGGAGAGGAATTCATCATGAGCTAATTGAGCTTGTTTGCCTGAAAATGAAATAAAGACATGAGTTTTATTGTTGTCAAAGAAGTGTGTTTCCGCATCTTGTAACACCGTTTGCGCATTTTGCGGCAATAGTGTCAAAATATCAGCTTGAAACTTTACTTTGCCAGTAACCAACAACAAGATAAGTAATGTTATCGCCACTAACCCTTGAATAAGTCCAAGTTGATGTTTCATACTCTTCCTTATTTGTCGTTATAAGACTGGGTATACGACATTGATATTTCGGTTCTATTCATATTGGTATCATATAATACCAACGAATCCACGTTGCTTTCACCACATAAGATGATTTGTTCAATGAATGTTCTCATTGACGCTTGTATTGGTTTTAACGTCACACAGTGCGCTGACGTTTGATCGCCATAGAAAGTAAACTTACTGGTTAAGCCGGCAAAGTCACCGCCTATCAGGTCACGTAATAATATGGCAATACTCGCGGCTTGGGCTGGCGCCTTTTTAATACCTGAGCTGTCTTTAAAGTAAAGCTGATCGTTTTTAAATATAATCGCGCTATCTATTGGCTTGAGTGTTTGCCAAATAAATTGCTCTGCTGATATTTCGAAGCTACCGGTAGATAAAAAAGGATTTTTTAACACGGTAAAGTATTTCTTTTGTATGAAGTCACCCTGGTGATTATCAATACCGCCGCCTTGAATATTTAAGCGTTGTTCTACTTGTTCAATGGATAACGCTGACAGTTCATTTTGCTCGGTTTTTGCTTTGGCACTATCGGCTAAAACCGAATTAATTGGCAGCATAAATAAACTAAGTCCCACCACCCTAAGCCAACTTCCCTTTATGCCTTTAGCGCTTAAAGGTTGGCTTAGTTTAAACATTACTTTCGTCATAAAAGTACTCATTAGAGCACCTTCGCCAGTTTATCTAATAAGACTTTAGGACTGGTATATTGCATTTCCTGACTACTTTTCTCAACAGCGACTTGTACCGTGGTTGCTTTGGTCAATTTCTCACCGGTTTTGGCATCAGTAATGACATAATCTATCTTCAAACGCGTTTCATATTCTTTCAAATAAGCAACCACCTTCACCACCTGGGTAAATGCGGCCGAGCCAATGTACTTAATACGCATATCAACTATGGGCCATAAATAACCTGACTCGTCCATGGCAAGGTAATCGTAATCAAATTTTCTTAACAATTCACATCGCGCCACTTCGATATAGCGGGCATAATTACCATGCCAAACAATTTGCATTGGATCGCAATCATGAAATGGTATTTCAATGTCTACTTCTGCGCTTAACAAGGCATTTTTGCTATTCATAAAGTTTCCAACGCTGTGTTTGAATGGCGTCAATGGTATAACGTAAATCGGCTTCTAATGGTCTATCTTCCACCAAGGTTTCAAAGTTTTTGGCAACATCGTCATACATCGCCATTAAATTCGGCGATAAGGTATCGTGGTTCAGCTCACCACTGGTAATGCGAATCCTAACCGCTTGTACCGCAGCCAATAAGGTGCTCGCTAGTACTTGCTCGGTTAATTGCATCACCCGTAAAGCATCTCTAGCGGCTATGGTGCCCATACTCACTTTATCTTGATTGTGACACTCGGTTGAGCGAGAAAATACACTGGCTGGCATGGTTAATTTTAAAGCTTCCGCGGTATAAGCTGAGGCACCAATTTGTACCGCTTTAAAACCATGGTTTATGTATCTACGTTCATCACAGCTTGCCGATAAGTTTGACGGTAAGCCATTGTTATAACGAGTATCAACTAAAGAGGCAATTTGCCTATCCGCTAAATCAGCTAAGTTAGCAACAACCGTTTTCATGCTATCCATAACCATGGCAATATGACCACCATAAAAATGGCCACCATGTAACACATGCTCACCAATACCATCAATTATCGGATTATCATTGGCAGAATTGAGCTCGTTTTCAATCATGCTTCTAAAGAACGGCAGGCTGTCTTGCAATACGCCAATAATATGCGGAGCACAACGAATAGAGTAGCGGTCTTGCAATCTATCCGAGTTTCTAGGATGTTCATAATGGTTTAAATCTTGGCGGATCCAAGCGGCAATTTGCCCTTGCCCTGGATGCGGTTTTACCGAAAACAAAATATCGTCGAAATGATGACTATTACCTTGTAACGCTAGGCTAGAGAGAGCGGTAATACGGCTGGCCAATTTGGCTAAATACTCGGCGCGGTCAAACGCTAAGCAAGAAAGTGCGGTCATCACCGCCGTGCCATTCATTATCGCTAAGCCTTCTTTAGGTCTTAACGTAATAGGTGTTAGGCCTTGCTCTAGCATAACTAGAGCACTGGATTTAATTTCGCCTTTAAACATCACATCGCGTTCGCCAATTAAAGCGCCTGCGACATAAGATAGTGGCGTTAAGTCGCCACTGGCGCCTACTGAGCCTTCTTGTGGAATAACGGGAATAATATCTCGGTTGATAAATTCAACTAATAGATTAAGTAATTCCCAGCTAACACCGGAATATCCTTGGCTTAACGAAGCAAGACGCGTAGCAAGTATCGCTCGCCCTTCAGTGCGGTTAAAGGGTAGGCCTAAGCCACAGCCATGAAAGCGGGTTAAATGTAAGGGCAGCTCTTTAACAAGATCTAATGGAATATTCACTGTTACCGAATCACCATAGCCAGTAGTAACACCATAAATAACGCCATCTTCTTTAAGTAGCGTATCTAAAAACTCAATTGCCGAGTTAATTTTCTTGCCAAAATGTGCATCATTACTTAATTCTACTGGAACATCTTGTTTTGAGATTTTAACAATATCTTCTATTGATAACCTATCTAAGCCAAAAATGGCTACTTGCTGACTCACTTACTCTCTCCATTAATTTCTGTACGGCTAACCTGTTCATCTTTTTGCCAAAAGTCATAAAAATTAAACCATTGGTACGGGTACTTTACCGCGTAAAAACTTAGCCGTTGTGCATATTTCTCTACGATACCTTGTAAAACTTGCTGACGATGTTTTCTCGGTAGCGCTAATTTATCGGTTACATGTTCAAAAATCAGCTTAAAGCGTCCTTTTGATTTAATACAAAAAATCCAATAGATTGGGCATTCTAACAAAGCGGCCAATATAAATGGTCCTTGGGCGAACGGTGCTTGTTCACCTAAAAAGGGTGCATAGATTACTCTGCCACCTATGCTGATACTGGTTCTGTCGCCAACAATAACAATGGCCTCGCCCTGCTCGACTTTCTCTTTCAGTGCAACCGCAAGACCTGGGCCCATGTCGCTCACTTCGATCAGATTTACCGTGACTTTATTGTTTACCCGTTCTAATAATTGATTAAATTTCACCGCATTTTCGGTAAAAACTAACACATTAATAACTGTTTCGTTATTTAGGGTATTTAACGCACGACATACTTCTAAGTTACCTAAATGAGAGCCAATAAAAATCCCGCCCTGCTTTTTTTCTGTTAGCTCTTTAATGCCATCTCGGTCGATGTAATCAATATCATGCTTGGTGATTTTACCAAGCCAAGCATCAAGCTTATCAAAAGCGGAATCTGCAAAGCTGCAATGTAACTTTAAACCGTGCCAAAAACTCACTTTTTCTTGGTTACCTTGTTGATAATTTGCCGCTTTATTTAAGAAATCAAGTGAAGCCTGACGGGCGACTTTATTAACCAGATATAAATAACAAACCACCGGAAATAACACCAACCATAAGATACGTCTGCCAACCAGACGATAAAAGCTAAATAAAACTCGCATACCCACAACAGAGCCACGTTCTTCTAGGTTCGACCAATGACTCTTTTTAGCTTGCTTGACTGAAGAGTTAGCCATTAACTGAAGTGGCGTAAAATAAGTTTAGGAGATCTTAATAACATACCAAAAAACAAGCGGGTATGCATCCAGCTTATTCGGACATTATCTTCAATAGCTCTAAAATGCGATACGCCAAATTCAGGATAAATCACCCTTGTTGGCAAGAACTTAACATCGAGCCCTTGCCAATATAATCGCACCATAATTTCCGTATCAAAGTCCATACGCTTGCCGATGTTAACATTGTCCATTAAAGTTATGCTTGGCGCTAGCGGGTAGACTCTAAAGCCACACATACTGTCTTTTAATTGCCATGATAATGTTTCAATATAAACCCAAAAGTGGGTAATAAAACGCGCAAAATAACGAATTTTAGGAATGGAGTCATCGTACACAGGCTTACCTGAAATGAGGGCTCCAGGGTGTTTTTCAGATAAATCGATTAATAACGGCACATCAGCAAGATTATGTTGACCGTCGGCGTCAACTTGAATGCCATATTCAAAGCCAAGTTGAAAGGCATGTCTTAAACCCCTTTGCACAGCCCCGCCTTTACCTTGATTCTCACTAAGGTGAATAAGGGTCAGTAACGGGACTTTATCAACGAGTGTTTCAAAAAGTTGTTTAGCTGAGGCTTCGCTACCATCATTAATCATAATAATGGGTAATTCATACGCCGATAACCTTAAAAGTACGTCTTCAAGTTGATGAGTATGATTGTAATTGGGGATGATAAAGCAATACTTCACGACGTTTCCCCTACCAAAGTGTCACCTGAAAAAGCTTCATCTAACAAAGTTTCTTGTAGTAAGCTTTCTTCTAAAAGAACACGGCCACTTGAGTGTACACCTTTGGCTGAATGGTATTTGAATAAGAATTTGTGATCAGATTTACGCGTTAACGATAATGAAACTATTTGATCAGCATAGATTATTTCTTGAAACTTAAGTATTTCAACCTGTTTAACCACGCTAGAAGCTAAGTTTAAGTATTGTATAGCAAAATTCACCGCCCAATCCAGCTGCACTACGCCTGCAAGGATAGCTATATTAGGAAAATGCCCCTTAAAGTAATCTAAGCTAGCCTGTACTTTAAACGTCAATATCACTCCATTTTCAATGATTTCTTTGGCAATAAATAACGGCTCGGTTTTCAGTAATTTATTCAAACATCTGCTCCAATTCACTTTGTACTAATTTCCCTTGCGAATTATAAGGTAATTCACTGACGTAACGCCATTTTTTTGGTAAACAGACCAATTCAAATTTTCCCAGTAAATGGTTTTTAAGCGCTCGGGTAAATAACATTGCCGATAACTGATGTTGTTTTACTGAACCTAGTGCGGTTAGACTTACGATGGCAAACAAAACATCGCGTTTACCCAATTTTAGGATAATACGTGATTCATTAACCCAAGCATGCTCGTTCATTAGATGCTCCATAGCCGATAAATTAACCCGCTTCTCTTCTAATTTAACATTGCGGTCTATACGCCCGTACAAGATAAACTGTGTTGGAGACGTTAATTCGCCGGTATCATCGAGTAACATTGACGACTCTTGCACCCAAGGGGATTGTAATATCAGTCTTTTACTGTCTTGCGCTTGGCTTAGCGTAATGCCGGTGAATGTTTGCCACTTGGCAGCAGGCAAAGAGTCAACTTGTCGATAGGCAATGCCGCCGGTTTCAGTGCTGCCATAGACTTGCGTGATAGCAATGTTTAACTGTTGCTTAAGAGTAATGGCAACATCATCGACCAGCGCGCCGCCCGATGAAACAATATGACTGAAACACCTTGACTGTTCTACCAGGACATTGTCACTGACCAATCGTTTCAAGAAGGCCGGACTAGAGATTAAAACCACCGGTTGTTCACTGTTTAGTGAGGCGTTAATATGCTCAGGATAGTCAAAAGAATCAGCAATGGTAGCGCCGATAGATAAAGGCCACAGCAAACGAAAAAGTAAGCCGTAAATATGCTGATGAGAGACAGTAGCAATGACTTTGTGGTAACGCGTTATGCTAAAGGTGTTTTGTAATTGCACTAATTCGGCATTAAGTTGTGGCCATGTTTTATTGACAAATTTGGGCTCTCCTGTTGAGCCCGAGGTAGAGAAATAAAGGTTTCCGGCTTCAGGCCAGGTAAAGATACTATTGATATTTAGCGGGCGTAACTCGCTATTCTCCTTAACGATACTGTTAGAATTCGAATCAAGGTTAGCATCAACGTAACAATCACCATCAATGTTAAATTCAGTCGATTCTATACTGGGAATTTGCAGCGCATGATCAACATAACCTGAAAATGCAACGGCGATTTCCGCAAGGGAATTAAGGGTTTCAACTTGGCCATTATTAGGGAAATAAATATCAAAAGACTCTGCACTTAACGCAAATAAGCGGACTGAAAATTGGTAAGTATCCGCATGAAACAAGACAATTTTGAGTGGCTTTTTTGATAGATTATATGCAGCTGCTGTTTGTTTATAGCGGCGAATCCTGGCCCGATAATGATTAATATCAATGACAAAATCGTTAAAGGAGCGGTCGATATTGTTAAACAAAAATAGTCGTTGCGAATTGGCAAGTTTTGTTAAATTAAACACTTTTCTTGTGTCCCGCTTTGACCTTCAAGCGAACTAGCCACTCTACTGACATTAATATGGCCATCAAGATATAAGAAATAAGGCCGTTGTATAAAGTCCACTGCTCTATCGACAAAAACAGTGCCGTGTAAAGGGCGATACTGCCATTGATACAGAAAAATAAACACCATACCAGGGTAACTTTTTCAGTATATTTAACGGCAAAGTCAACAAGGTCAGGCTCTTGCAGTCTGGCTAAGGTTTCAATGACACTAGGTTTACGGTACAAAGAGTAGGAAAATATAGCCAACAGGCCAATATTCATCGCTACAGGGTAAAGTAAAACACCAATAACTTGATCAAATACCACGGTAAAAAGAAGTACTGATATAGCTAAAATAGACGTTAATTTCAACCAAGGGTGTTTGTTTTTGTTGGACGATGCCAATCGCAATGCAAAAATACCCATAAGCACAATGGCAACATAACGCGGCTCAAAATAAGTAAGCCCCGTATAGACAATGATTGGATATAAGATTAGTAGTAGCGCGAGCAGCGCTGTAGTAATTTTTTTCACTTTTTTATTTTTATTTTTATTTTTATTTTAGTTTATTGCTATTACAGGTTATTCGTTCAGTAATTTTGATAATTCATCAATGATATCATTTACCGTTCTAACCCTTTTAAAGGCATCAGGCTCGATTTTCTTACCGGTGAATACTTTAAGTTTAACAACAAGATCTATGGCATCAATACTGTCTAAGTCTAAATCTTCATATAAGTTTGCCGTCAGCGATATATCTTCAGGTTCAATCTCAAAATCATCGATAAATATTGTTGATAAAACGTTGTATATTTCTTCTCTAGATTGCATTTTTAGATCCATTACTACTGGTTTTGTTCAATAAACTCAGACAAACTATTGATTGAGTTGAAATGTTTTTTTGTTTCTTCTGAATTAGCATCGATTTTTATATTGAAGGTTTTCTTGATGGCTAAGCCCAATTCAAGTGCATCAATACTGTCTAAGCCAAGACCATCGACAAACAACGCCTCATCATCTTGTATGTCTTCTACACTCACATCTTCTAAATCAAGTGTTTCAATAATTAACGTTTTTATCTTAGCCTTTAAGTCCGACATGCTTTTCTAATTCCTTATTATAAAATTGCTCAAGTTCACGCGTGTATACCCTCGACAGGAGAGTTACCGGGATTTCATCATGCTTGTTAGGCTGAGGTGCAGCGGACAGCAAGGTCAATTCAACCTGAAACTTGCGCACTGGTACTCGATACCATTTTTCATTTTTTGTTAATGTGGTCGGATTGATCGTTAACTTAAAACATTGGATAGGAGAACCACACCTAATAGCAATGTTTGCAACACCGCGCTTAAATTTGACCGGTTTATTGGGCGTTGTTCTTGTTCCTTCAGGAAACATAATTAAGTTATTTCCTTTTGCCAATGAATCACGACAATCTTCAATCAATTGTTCGGCATTATCATTGCTAATATAACCGGTATTACTAAGAACGCCTCTAATAAAAGGGTTTTTAAACAAACTGGCTTTGACAATACACACAGCATCAGGAATGACTGAAATCAATAATACCACATCTATTAAAGAGGGGTGATTACAAATAACCAAACTGCCGCGAATATTACTGAATTTTCGACGATTTTCCACCCTAAATTTCGATATTTGTGTGATTTGCATAACACCAATAAAGAACTTAATTGCGTATTGTACTGTCTTTCTTGAACGCTGTTGCGCAATCAGAAGATCTTGGCAAAACAACCTTTGTACCGGTAAAACTAACACCGTTAGTATTAGCCCACCCAGCGCAAAGAGACTAAAGCATAAGCCGGTTGCAAATATCCGCCATAACTTATTCATCACATAACCGATCTATTTTCCATTGATGACCGGGCATCATTAAGGTTTTAGGTTTTGAAGGTTCATTCAGCCACCGACAAAATGAAATCGCCTGCGGTAGTTCCATTACGTTGTCATCTGCAGGACTACCAGTCAAACTGCCACTGTTTACTCTCTTGATTGAAAGCCTCTGACCAGTGAAATCATCTTTCGTTAAAATCAAGGCTACGCCATGATCTATTTGCAGTTCATCTGCATAGTGAGCATAGGGACTAGGCAGAGCTTGATCACAATGCACTAACAATACTTGCTCGTGCTGACCTGTTTTTAAACGAATATACGCTTCAACAAGCGCCATCATAAAGGTATCTTGCCCAGCTGACACGGTTGTTGATGCTTGTCTGTTTTGGGTGAAAATAGTAAACAGCCCGGCAATAGCATTGTGAACGGACAAACTAAAAGCGGTTGGTGAAATATCTTCACCCAAGGCTAAATCATGTAACATTGTTGACGTTTTATGCAGATCGCCATGTCGTGATGAAAACACACTAACTAACGCTTGAGTCTCATCTTTAATAACGTCTAAAGCACAGTGCATCGCCAATTTTGCAAAGGGACTAAGACGTCGCCTTTGCATAGGTTTTAACACGGCTAGTTTTGGCAAATCAGCTTTAATAAAAGACTTTTCCTGAAAACCTTCAACGTTAACGACACTGCTTTGAGCTTCAATTATGATTATATTTTTTATATTTACGCAGAAGTCCATACTAGAACCCTTTTCCTAAATGCCCAACATTCTTATACACTTATTCTAAATTATGTAACTTTAGCAATCTACACTGATTTATCGATAATGCTTAATTGGGAGGGATAAATTATTGTTATAAGCTGATTTATTGTTTAATTTGGTTGAATTGTAGCCGCTCAATGTTTCCAATGCATTAACAAGCTTAGCTTTGACAAGGTTAGCTGAAGTCCAGTACCGATAAGTTCAGTTCAGTTAAAAATACTCATTCATTGCTGAGCTCAAATCCACTCAGTATCAAGGTTAATGATGAAAAGCTAAAGCGCCTTAAAGCCAACGGCGAAAAAGAGTAGTTCCCTGCTGATAATTAAAGGTAATATATAAATACCAACGCTAATGAGAAATTACCGATTGAATACCCACCTAAACATTAATTTCATTAACACTATTGGCCAAGTTACTGCCAAGCATTGGCAAAATTTAACCAACTCACCTTGCCCTTTCCTTCAATATGATTTTTTAAATGCCCTTGAGCAAAGCCAATCAGTTACTGCTGAGCAAGGTTGGCAACCTCATCATCTCGTGGCGACAACAGATAATGAAGTGACCGCTGTTATGCCGATGTATTTGAAAAGTCATTCTTGGGGCGAGTATGTTTTTGACTGGGACTGGGCTGAAGCCTTTGAGCGTAATGGCATAGATTATTACCCTAAACTAGTCGCCACCATTCCTTTTACGCCAGTGAGTAGTGATAAGTTACTCTCCGCGCATCTGAAAATAAATGACGTCTTCGCGCCACTCATCGAGCATTGTCAGCAGAAAAATATTAACAGTTGGCATATTTTGTACTGTGATGAAGTTTTAACTGCGTTACCCGAGCATGTATATCAACGTAACACCGTGCAATTTCATTGGTTCAATCGTAGTTATAAAACATTTGCTGACTTTCTCAGTACCTTCACTGCACGCAAGAGAAAAAACACCCGTAAAGAACGGTTATCTATTACTGAACAAGGTATTAAAATCCGGCAATTAAAAAATAGAGAAATTAGCCAACAAGACCTCAAATTTTTCTATTTAACTTATCAACTGACTTATTTAAAACGCGGTCATCAACCTCATTTAAGTATTAAATTCTTTGAGCTATTAATTGCTAGCAAAACAGACAATATTCTGTTGATTATTGCCAGTAATGAGCAAGAAGATATCGCTTGTGCACTATTCTTTTTTGATGACACGCAATTATATGGTCGGTATTGGGGCTGTACTAAACAGGTGAACAACTTACATTTTGAGCTTTGTTATTATCGAGGCATCGAGTTTTGTATTAAAAACCAACTACAAGTCTTTAACCCCGGCACTCAAGGTGAACACAAGATTCAACGAGGCTTTGAGCCGGTATTAACGCATTCTTATCACTGGATTAAGCATCCTGCTTTTAGAACAGCCGTGCAAGATTTTTGTCAACAAGAGCAACAGCAAATGCTCACGTATCAGCAACAATGCCGGCAAATGTTACCTTTCAAACAGGTAACTTTAACAGCGACACCGGTTAAAGCTTCGCCTCCTTAAGTAAGTCGCTTAGCTCGTATAAGAAACATACTAAAACACCTAAAAATAAGAAAACATAATGAACAAACCTTTCTCCCAAGCTTGTGAAAATAATAAACAACCGATTTTGAATGTTTTGACTACCGTGTTCAATAATAGCCAACATGTGTTGGAAATTGGCTCTGGAACCGGGCAACATGCGGTGTTCTTCGCTAAGCACCTGCCCCACTTAACTTGGCAAACCAGTGATTTAGCGATAAATCATCAGGGGATTAATGCTTGGTTAAACGAAAGCACTTTAACGAATGTGCTACCACCTATTGCCGTTGATTTAAATGATACTTGGCCAATATCAACCCTAAGTAAAAGTAATGCTAAGAGTCAGAGCCAAAGCCATAAGAGCCAACAACAACAACTACTACCCTTTGATGGTTTATATACCGCCAATACCCTACACATAATAAGTTGGCCTTTAGTGATCAAGTTTTTTGAAGGCATTGCCGAAATTATGGGCTCTCAAGCACGTATTTGTATCTACGGCCCATTTAATTACCAAGGGGAATTTACCAGTCCAAGTAATGCAAATTTTGATCTCTGGCTTAAAGACCGAGACAGTCAAAGTGGTATTCGTGATATAGAAGCGATCTTAGCATTGGCAGATGCTGCCGGGCTTGATTTTATTGCTGACCATGGCATGCCAGCTAATAACCGTTTATTGGTGTTTTCTAAGCGCTAACAGCTACGTATTTAGTTAAGTGGCCTTTGGCTGGCTTTTCACCTGCAAATGAATTGAGGGCTGTGCAGATAGCTGAGCAGCTTTGCAAGGAACTAGGAGCTAGATTGAACCTATTGAAATACTTGATATAAGACTATGAAAATTCGATTATTTTAATTATTTTAATTTTATTTTCGACTAACTCAATGGTAAATGTTGACCAAATCGAACGTCTTTTAGTTAATGAATATATTCTCACGGTAAATTCACCTTGGTTTGCCGGTAAAAGTTTAAAATCAAAAACAATGATGTTTTCTTTTTGTTGAGATTCCCTTATTTCTTCAATCGACCTATTAATTAAATTAATATACTCTGTTTTATTGAAATAAAGCGTAACCCCTTGCGCACTTGAACCAAAATTTTGTTCTATTTTTATTTTATTTGAAAGATATTTAAATATATTATCTGGTGAGTCTTTTCTTTCTTTTAACATTAAATCACTAAATGCATTTAATTGCGAAAAGTCTAAGGATTTCGCATAAGTTTCAACTGAGACTAAGACAAGTAAAAATAAGACTAATTTAAAATATCTAATCATGCAAAAAACCTAAAGCTATAACAGCTTAATATTGAGAGGAATTTGTAATAACAGTCCATTGTTTTAGCTTACTCCACATTAATATCTCATATTTTCAATTAGCTATAAACAAAATAACTTTTTATTTTTGTTAAATGTATTTTAATTAAACGTCTAGCTTATACATCAAACAATTCTGTTTCATTTTCCTATATATCTAGGGTGAATTTCCCCCAATACTAAGAATCAAATAACAAAATATATTATTAATAAAGTAAGGTATAAGACTACTTAAAGTCTTCAGTTTCAAAATATAAAGGCTTTATCGTGCCGCAATGTAGAAACTTATATTGAAGTTCCGTTTCTTTGGGTACTGGCGATGAAGTGATAAAACGGTTTAAACAACCCGCGGCTAAATCAACGCTTAATATATGGTCGAAGCTAGGTGCTTGCTGAATTCTATGAATGTAAATTCTATAATTTTGTTTTAAGGTCACGACATCATATTCTTGTTGTCTACTGGAAGGCTTAATGTCATCAAAAGTACGTACATACAGTTGCTTATCAAAAGTCAGTGAAATATTTTGGTAAATTAACATGCCGCCTCGCTCAAAATGTCCGGCGTATAAATCAGCCTGTATCACTATTTTCTCGCCACGCATTAGACGTTGTAGATTAAATGGCTTGGGTTTAATGGTAATAAATTGACTATCTCTGACCGTTTGTAATACCGCCAAATCCTTATTATCTAATTGATAGAGTAACTGCACATTATGAGGCTTTTTATACAGCGGTAAATGAGAGGCATAAATACTGGAACCCTGAACGACTAAAACCATGCCATGAACCCCCATATATGAAGGGTCTAAAGGGGGGAGTTCTTTGACTTCATCCTCCGCAATACTCACTGGTGACAATAGAGCTAAGCCTAAAAAGAACACAAAAAACAACATAACCAATAACACTCTTTTCATAGTGAAGCCCTTATTTCACAGTCGGTTTTTATATTATAGTTGCTTTTTCTAACAAAAATATCCAATCGAAATAAGATGTTAAATTTATTTTCCGATTAAATAACTTAAACAGATAAGCGCCCTGAATTTATTTCTGGTTAAACTTATAGAAAATTTTAAGTACAATAGCGCCACTAACACCCTGACCGAAAAGATGTATGGCATTAAAAGTAGATTTAAGACAATTTCTTGACGACAAAGGCAACGAACTAGCGCTAACTGAGCAAGCAAAAAAGGTTTTCAACTTTGTCACTAAAATTGTCTTGTCAGTTTCACAGCAATCGCTTGCACAAGAAATATTTTCCCATACGGGGTTTTCCGATAATATTGAGCAACCGCTCATTGATGTTGATTTAAAATGCAACACCCGAGGTGATGAGCTGTGTTGTTGTGGCCACATTGAAGCTGGCTGTAACACCATCGGCTCAGTTAACACCATAACGTGGCAATGCGATACCTGTGCAGCAGCGGGCACTATCTCAAATTGGCAAGGTAGTCTATGGGACAAACAAAAACGCACAATGCATTAGCAGATTACTGCGTCAAAACCCAAATTCCCTACAAAAGTAGTCATAAGCAAGCTATTTTGGCCATAACCACCCTGACCATGCACAATTAAAAAAATTTACCCGGACAGCCAATTAACGTAAACCGACATGATTGAGTTAGCAAATTACACGCTCAAAAAATATTGACTGCCCTTACTCTTGTACCGTTACTTTCTCAAAAACAATAATCGTGCTGTTAGCTGTTTTTTATTGTATTGGCTTACCTTGATATAAATAATCTGAAAAGCTATCGATTGATGTTTCGTTGATATCGGTAAAGTAAGCAAAACTCCCCTTCATCTTCATTTCATTTTCCTTGGCGAGTATTGCGCCGTCAATATGTAAAAAAGTAAAGGTGAGCGCTAAATCGGTAATGTTGGCGGTGAACATCGGCGAAAAATCAGCATTATTCCAAATCGTTATTTTTTCAATGAATTGTTTATCTTTTTGATAGACCAACTTGCCTTGCAGCTTACCAATAGCATCTTTTCCTAGTTTTTTGATATGAACATTAAACGCCATTACTATATGATGTTCATCATTAGAGACTAAAGACAAACTTTCTTGGTTAATTAACTGCCTTAACGGCAGTTGTGTATTGCCGCCTTTGTTCTTTGTCTTGCTTTGCGCTTGTTTGTTTTTAGTAAATTTCTTAATTTGTTTTTTTGTCGGTAGCTGGCCATTAATTTGGCTAAGCAGCCATGGTTCACCTGCCAGGGGTAAATGGTGTTCAATACTACTTGAAATATCACCCTCCTCGTTTTCGTAGCGAGATATTTTATAGGACCACCGTTCTTTCTTGGTATTTTCAAATTTAATAATAGCGTTATTCACTTGTTCCTTGCATAACGCTAGTTCAGTTGGCGTATTTTGTGTTGCCAGGACGTTAAAGGCGGCAGTAAAGCAGAGCAGTAACAAGCAATAATTTTTCTTCATCTTTGTTCCTTTTCAAATAATAAAATGAAAGTCTAAGCTTCTCGGTGTGAAATAAAGGTGAAACCTGAATAATATTTACCAGCATTAACGCCTCACTTGTTACATTTTTGTAACTAAATATTTAAAATTAAGTTAATATTGAAAGCAGACAATTTACGTAACGACTTTTGAATAATGATGAGTAACGTATTTGAAAAATTAATAATATGAATAAAAATAATAATAAGGATAACTAATGAGCCAATTTATCGGCGTGTTTGAAAACGCTTTTTCCGACGAGCTGTGTGACAAACTTATTAAAGGTCATCAAACAAGTGATAGAGTTGTCAAAGGTCGTGTCGGCAGCGGTGTGATGACCAACCTTAAAGATAGCCATGATGTGACAATGGCTGAAAAAGAGTGGCAATCGTTACAACTTGAGCTGATCAATGCGAGTTATCCTCATGTAAAAGCTTATTTAACTGAGCATTATATGGCATTAATTTCAGCGTTGAACCCAACGGTTAAAGATCCCGAAACCGGGTTGCCTACCTCAGTAAATAAAGAAAATTTTGACCGTTTAGGTAAACCCTATTTAGATCAATTGATCCAATATGTTTTTTGTTACGATAATTTTACCGTACAGCGCTACGAACAAGGGGTTGGTGGTTATCATTATTGGCATTCAGAAATTTTTCCGCAGTTGCCTCACAATAAGCCATTACATAGAGTATTAGCTTTTTTATATTATCTAAATGATGTTGAGGAAGGTGGCGAAACTGAGTTTCATTATCAGGGTATAAAAGTTAAACCAAAAAAAGGCTCACTGGTTATTTTTCCTGCCGGATTTACCCACACTCATAAAGGACATATTCCAATATCAGATGAAAAATATGTTGTTACTTCTTGGCTAATGTATAACAAAGCTGAACAGCTCTATGGTAAGAATTAACCAGCGGTAACCAGAACATTCACCTTAAAATTATTTGAAAACACTACAATAGCTTCAATTATTAATGGCGGTGTTAATTGTTCAAGCCCACGCTTACCTGTCGATGTTAATTTACTGATTAGGTCTTTTGCCATAAGACCTAGATTGCATAACTTGTACTAACTATTTAGAGATAAGAGACTTAGCGTAACCAAACAGCCGATCTTTTACTTGCGGGCTTAAACCTAAACTTAACAGGCTTGATGAAAACACTGCAATGACTATAATACTCTTGATAATTTTAGCCCCGGTAAATAAGGCAAAAAGTATGAGTAAAGCCGCATAGCCAATACCGATTAAGCCTAAAAATAAGCACATTCCTTTAATATCGTTATTCATATATTTCCTTAATAAAATAATAAAAATCCGTGACAGTGTTATTTGTCGTCTTAACTTACTGGTTATGTTTTATTAGCGATTTTTTGTTGTGAAAAATATTTACCTAATACCACAATTAATATACCACCAAGTACTATAGTCGCTGAAATAATAAGGCGCACGGTAATTACCTCTGACACAAACATCACCCCTCCTATCGCTGCAATAATTGGTACAGACAGTTGCATAACGGCTGCTTGTGTTGAAGAGAGCCCCCCAAGTGCGATATACCATATTGTATATCCTAATCCAGAGGTTATAACACCTGATAACAAAGCCAATACTATGCCTTCTAATGAGTAATGCATACTTTGCAGGGTAAAAACCGTTAATAACGCCACAAAAGGTATAGTCCTTAGAAAGTTATAAGTGGTATCCATCAATGGATTTTCGGAGCTACGCCCTTTTAAGGTATAGATACCCCATGAAATACCAGCGACTGTCATCAGCATGAAACCGTCAATGGAAGGCGCGGTTATATTGGGTAAAATGAGATAAACAAACCCTATGAAAGCGATGATAACACCAGACCACTCACTAATATGTAAGCGCGTACCAGACATAACAGACAGTAATATGATGGTAATTTGCACGGTGCCAAAGAGAATAAGTGCACCAGTACCGGTATCGACTGAAAGATAAGCATATGAAAATGTTATGGCATAAAGAAACAACGAAAAACCTGCGGTCCAACTGCCTTTAGAGGATACCGCTTTGTTACTTCCTTTGATGCTTGCTTTGAGGCTTAAAATGATGAAAAGAGCGATAGCACCTGATAACAGCCTGATCCCAGTAAAGCTAGATGCATCAATAGCACCATTACCCAACGCTAAACGACAGAGTACTGAGTTGGCAGCAAAGGCAATTAATGCCAAGGCGGTCAGTAAGCTTGTTTTTATCAAATATTTATTGCTCATAGCTGCTCATTTCAAACAAAACGACTACCAAAGTAGTTCAAGACAGATTTATACCGCCAATTACTGCCTGTCTTTTTTAATTAAGTTGTTAATTAACTTGTTAGTTAGCCGATAGTGGTATGGTTTAGCGAATAATTCCATACTTTATAAAAGTAAAAAACATAACCTAATCCGAAAGTAATGATGGAGATAATTATCCATAGAATTACATGACCAATACTGCCAAAGATATCTGTATTACAGGACATTTGCCTTGATACACCTTGATCATCTATGACAACGGAACGGTTGATAATAAATTTGGAAAATGAATAAGGGAAGAAAAATAAAGCAATCCCCACAGTTATGATGCTAAGCATGAACCAGATAATTAAATGGCCTAAGATATCTAAAGTGGCTACATCGGCTTGAATTCGCATAATACTCCCGGTAATGATGGTAATTTAACGCTTAGCTAAGCGGCTAATAATTTGGCTCTAATGCTAATAAGCTCACACACAGCCATCGATTAAAAGCACTTGAAATATATACTTACTCAAACAAAACAAAAATCCTTTCATCTGAATGTTGTAAGTAGTTGTATTTTATTTCTAATAATCGACCCGCTAAATCCATAGTATTAATATTTATATTTCCCCATGAACCTTCGTCAGACCAATGAACCGCGATATTTTTCAATTGCTCATCATCAATAATTGCTAACTCCTCTGAGAAGTTTAATGGTAGCAACCAGAGTTTGTCGGTTAAAGCCGAACTGGCACTTTTAAAACAACTGAGTAAATCGCCAATTTGCTCTTTGGTGAAGTTACCCCCACCCAGTATTGAAGATTCCGGAACTTCTTCAATACTACTAAAATCGCAATCATTTTTTGCTGCGAAGAATGTTACATCCACATTGAATCCTTTAGGTTTTGATAGCGCCCAATTAATGGACAAAGTAATAGTTGACTAAAATATTGAGAACAGAGCACAGTCAGCTGTTTGGGCCGATTATAATGATCTACTGCTGGCCTCATTAATATGTTTTTTCAATGAATCTACTTGTGCCGTACATTGTTTTCTTTCTTGCCCGGTCATCTCTGAACACTTTTGAGAAGACTCATGGCCATCAACTGTTTTAGCAATAGATAGCGCCAAGCAAATAGGATCTGCTGAACGGCAACCGGGTTTATGGTAGTTAGGATTTGAACTACAACCACTTAAACCCATAACCAAATAAACTATTGATAGCTTTATAAATGACATTTTCGTAATGACCTATTATAACGCCTGACTAAGTGGCGAAAGACGAAAGATAAACGATAAAGCAGCATAGACCAACTATATTTTGTCCTTATTTAACCGCTTATTATATTCCAGTTTCGGTATTTATAGTTAATATAGGGAATTTATTTTCACCAAATGAAACCGTAATTGATAGCGTTTCGCTCCCCTCAAAACTTACTTTAAACGCCAAAGGACTTTTACGTTTCCCATTTGCAAATAAGGCCATTAAATGTCCATTTTCAAGCGTTCTACTTCCTGTTGAAGCGTTTGTTACCGTTACAACAGCCCAGCGTTCCCCTATTTCATTGCTCATAACCACATAATTTACCAGTTTAAAATCGCTAGATTTAGGCTTAATACGCCTATCGTTAGGAAAAGCCAGTTCTAGATTGTTTGGAATAACACGATCCACCGTTAAAACTTCTGTTTCATTTGCTCCGCTTGAAAAAGATAACAGTAACAATGCTGAAATGATAATTTTATGCACGAAATGATTCCCTTAAAGATAACCCCGCAATAAGCGGAAAATTATTGTTGGCTAAAATGGTTGAGTAATGAAAAACAGCCAACGTTAAACTTTCCGTTGAATGTTATTGTTGCACTTCAAACTTAATACTAACCCTGATTATCCAGTAGCTTAGCTTTTATAATATTTATATTCCACTGATTGCTGTTATATGATTTGGCTAATTCAAATGCTTTTTCATAGTAGTTAAAGGCAAGTTTTTTGTTGCCTAGCTGCTCGTAAGTTGAGGCTATACTTTTTAGATACTCTATAGAGAAATTGAAGTTAGCTTCCGATTGTAGCAATATTTTTAATGCTGCCTCGGGGGACTCGTAATGTCCAACATAACTAGCTTGCATAATAATAAAGCTTTGCTGGGATGCAGGGAGCTCATCTTTTACCCTCGCCATAAACGCAGGTATTTCATCTGTTTTTTTGTGCCTGTAAAAATATCGAATTGCAGATTGAATACTTGGTTTCGGTATTGGCTGGTTGATAGTTAATGACAGAGATAGCGCCTTGTAATGTTCAAGCAAGCTATCTGCGGACATAGAAGACGATAGTTTTTTATCCGTTATATACCACCCATCAAATATAGCTCTCAAATCACTACGTAATGCAACCAGTACAACCGAATTGTGATTTTCATTTGGATAATGCGAAAATTGCCATTGAATATTCTTAGGTTGAATTTCATCTAATATTTGCAAAACCCCATAGACCCCTTGTCTAGTTTCATCGCCTAATGATAAATGCAAAGCGACTGGTTCATGTTTACTCTCCCCAATAAAATCTTTAGCTTTTGTCATAATGGCATGATCATTCAACCAAACAGATGGGCTCATGGAGACAAAGTGCTCAAAAGAATTCGGCGATTCAAATAATGCATTTAATACAAACAATCCACCGATAGAATGACCGACGAGTATGGAGTTATTTGCGACTCGGTAATTGCTATTTATAAAAGGCTTAAGCTCTTTAACTAAAAAATTTAAGAATTGCTTTGATTTACCAGAGTCCCCTTGTTTAAAAGGTGCGGTTAATTCCGTTGGCGTCATATATTGGCGATACTTATCCGTTCCTTTATCTGCTATCCCCACCAAAATGACATCTGGAATCAATTGCCCTTTATTTGCCATAAAGTCCAACATCCCTGATATTCCCTGGAGAGTATAATCACCATCTAAAAGGTAAAGAACAGGGTAAGTTGCTTTGGTATTACTACGGTAAGATTCTGGCAGTAAGATATGAATTTCACGTTCTTCATTTAAATAAGTTGAGGTGATATGAAGTCGTTTTCCGGTGTTAAACTCGGCAGAAAATACAAATTTCGAGGCAATCAAAAAGATTATCGTTAAAACGAAAGATATTTTTTTTATCATTATAATCATCCATAGGTATGATATTTACTAAAAAGGCATAACGCTAAGCTAAGCGGATAATGCGGCTGGCTAAAATGTGAAGCGTAGCTAAACGCAGCCAACTGTACTTTATCCACTGTTAAACAGCTATTTATAAGTTTAATCAACTACACATGAACAAGCTATCTCTCCATCTTTAATCCACTTTCTATAACCTGAGCACATTTCATTTTATCGTTACTACTTCCGCAGTTCTCTCTGAGGAGACATTAATATGCCATGCATTACGTTAACTAAGCGCACCAAGATGTCATTCGTGGTTAACTATTTTAACTATTGATTGGTTAAAGGCTAAGCATCACTTTTACCGCAAAGCGGTCTAAATGTAAAAGTAAAAACCATCCAATCTAACGATCACTTTGGCTACGAAAGCTGACCTTTCAAGTTTTCAATATAATGACTTTTCAATGCGCCACAGACTAGGGGTTTTGACAAGCATATTGATATGAAATAACCTTTATAAATGGGTGATTTATAAAAGTTATTTACTGCCACTATATGACTGACAAGAAGTGTGTTGTGGTGTGATAGCATGGAATACTTCGTTCTAACGTGAGCAAGCCAAAATAGTTAACCAATAATCTTTGCATCACTGTAAGGTTTTTAGTCAGTAGTGCTATGTTGTGAATTACTGGCCGATTATGGCTCTTTGAGCAGGTCACCTAACTCGATGGCGGCTTGGCGCAATACGGGTTCAAAATCGAGTAATGCTTCTAAGCTTTTACGGATCACTGGAGCATGGGTGAACAGACAGGCAAACAACTTTCCATCCTGATCTTTAATGGGCACCGAGCAGGCAACCATGCCATCGACAAATTCTTCGTTATCAGTGCCTAGCTCATTTTTCTGAATTGTTAGCAGCTCGCTTTCTAAGGACTCAGGCTCAGTCAAGGTATTACGTGCCAATTTGTCCAGTGACAGTTTACTTATAATTCGCTGACGACGCTCTTTAGGTAGGGAACTCAAATAAAGTTTACCGCTAGCAGTACACCATGCGGGCGTGTGACTGCCGACCGGTAAATGGATGCGCAACGGCCAATTGGTTTGCACACGATCGTAATAGATCATCTCGATACCATCGGGGATGGCGATACCACAGGTTTCGCCAATGGTCTCCGCCAGATTTTTTAGAATGGCCTGACGTAAAGCTTTAAAACGACTGCTATGTAGCACACCTAAGGCGATACTGTGCATGCGGTCACCGGGAACTAACAAGCCACGCATATTAATTTGCACATAATTATCAGCTTCCAGTTGCTGTAACAAGCGATGAATACTGGGTTTAGGAATATCGAGCAGAAAGCCTAGTTCAGCGGGGGACATAGGTCGTTCGGCACGAGAAATAGCCTCTATGATTTCAAGTACCCGGGTAATAGATGAACCTTTCTCTCTGCGCTGAACTGTCATGTTATATCCTGTGATAAATTTCGCGCTCATTATAGGCAAATCTGACGCATTTAGGCAAGCAACAGCTAGTCTCAAAGGCAGTTGAGGGCTAAACAAATGAGCTAAAAAACCATGGCTAGCCCATCGATTAGCAAGACTAGCCCATTGATTAGTACACTCGCCAACATTGCCACTCAAACAATGACAACAAGCTTAATAGTACTTGAGTTAGCTCAAGGTTGGCATTGAGAACTCAGCCCCTTCACGAACGCCAGCTGAAGGCCAACGCTGGGTGATAGTCTTACGTTTGGTGTAAAAGCGTACCGCATCAGGTCCGTAAGCATGTAAGTCGCCAAACAATGAACGCTTCCAACCACCAAAACTATGATAAGCAACGGGTACAGGCAATGGCACATTAATACCAACCATGCCCACCTGAATGTTATCCGAAAAATAGCGTGCCGCTTCACCATCTCGAGTAAATATACAGGTACCGTTGCCGTATTCGTGCGCGTCTATCAAGTCCATCGCCTGTTGCATTGTTTGCACACGAACAACTTGTAATACCGGACCAAAAATTTCTTCTTTATAGCTGACCATATCTGCAGTAACGTTATCAATTAATGTACCACCAACAAAGAAACCACCTGGGTAACCGTCAACTTTCATCTGACGACCATCAACCACTATGGTAGCACCTTGTTCCTCTGCATGATTAATATAGCCAATCACTTTATCGCGGTGCTGGCTGGTAATAACCGGACCAAAATCGTTACTACTGTCCGTATATGCGCCGACTTTTAAGCCAGCCATGGCAACGGTCATCTTCGCTACCAGCGCATCTGCAGCAACGTCACCAACAGCAACGGCCACTGATAGCGCCATACAACGTTCACCCGAAGAACCAAATGCCGCGCCCAACAACTGATTAACTGCATTATCCATATCGGCATCTGGCATGACGATAGCATGGTTTTTTGCGCCGCCTAATGCTTGGCACCTTTTACCATTAGCATTGGCTGTGGCATAAATATATTCAGCGATTGGTGTTGAGCCAACAAAACTAACGGCCTTAATGCGTACGTCAGACAACAACACATCAACCGCGACTTTATCGCCATTGACTACATTCATTACACCATCAGGTAGTCCAGCTTCTTTTAATAACTGGGCAATAAATAGCGTTGCACTCGGATCGCGCTCTGATGGTTTTAAGATAAAACAGTTACCGCAAACAATCGCCATCGGAAACATCCATAACGGCACCATGGCAGGGAAGTTAAAGGGGGTAATTCCGGCCACAACACCTAAGGGTTGAAACTCGCTCCATGAATCAATGTTAGGTCCAACATTTTTGCTGTGCTCACCTTTTAATAACTCTGGAGCACCGCAAGCGTATTCAACATTCTCGATACCGCGTTGTAATTCACCCGCCGCATCATGTGATATTTTGCCATGCTCTTCACCAATCATTTGGCCAATTTTATCGGCATTGGCTTCAAGTAACTCTTTAAAACGAAACATTACCCGTGCGCGTTTTATCGCTGGGGTATTGCGCCATGCTGGAAATGCTGCCTGAGCACAACTAATGGCTTGCTCTACTGTTTCAACAGAGGCAAGGGCTACTTTTCGAGTAACCTGGCCCGTTGCTGGGTTAAATATATCTTGGGTACGAGCCGTCTCGGTGCATATTTCACCGTTAATTAAATGTCCGATAATATTCATAAATAATTCCTAAAGTATTAAAAATAGTGATATTGGCAATGGCGTAGGTTAATGCCACAGCCCTTGATAGATTTGGATAATGTCACTGATAGACGGCTCTATAGGGTTATTGCCCGGTGAACCAGATGCCAATGCTTGCTCTGCCATGGTTTGACAGGCCTCAAAGAATTCATCACGCTTAATACCAAATTTCTCTGGTGTTGGCACCGCTAATTCATCATTTATGGCACTAAGCTCGGTTAATAATTTCTGGTTAGCAAGCTCATTGCTATCTTGTTCTGTGGCAATACCCATCGCTCGTGCACAATCGGCATAGCGTGCTGGCGCGGCGGGAATTGAATAAGCGGTAACGCTTGGTAATAACATCGCATTGGAAAGGCCATGAGGCACATGAAAAAAGGCACCGATAGGGCGACTCATACCATGCACCAAGGCTACCGAGGCGTTAGAAAATGCGATACCTGCTAAAGTTGAGCCAAGCATCATTGCCTCACGAGCCTGCTGGTCACCACCATCATGATAAGCTTTACGTAAATTTGGCCCAAGTAATTTAATGGCAGCAATCGCCTGACTATCACTGTAGGCATTGGCTTTTTTACTGACATAGGCTTCAATGGCATGGGTTAAAGCATCAATGCCAGTATCGGCGGTGATCCGGGGCGGCAAGCTTATGGTTAACTTAAAATCGACCAACGCGGCAACGGGCATAAAGCCAATGCCAACACAGAGCATTTTCTCGTCGGTAGTTTCGTCCGTGATGATGGTAAATCGAGTAACTTCAGAACCTGTGCCAGCTGTAGTGGGTACGGCAATAACTGGCAAGCCTTGCTCTATAACCATTCGTGGGAAGCGATAATCTTGCATCACGCCACCATGCTTGGCCAAAATAGCGATGGCCTTGGCACTATCAATTGGGCTGCCACCACCAAGAGCTATAATACAATCATAGTTACCCTCTCTAGCCTTCTCTACACCCGCTTGAATAGATTTAACGGTAGGCTCCGGCACGGTATCGTCAAAGACATGGGCGGAAATGTTGTGGGCGCCTAAACTCTCTTGAATACGACGGGCATAACCAAGTTGCACCATCATCTTGTCGGTTATGATAAGCGGACGGTTGCAGCCTAAGCTAACTAATACGCTGGCTATTTCTAAGCTAGCGTTTTCACCTACCTGCATAATGCGCGGCAGAATAACTTGAGTGGACATTTCAACTCCTATTTATATTTTTAAGTATTTGGCTTAGTGGCAGCCTTAATAACGAAGGCCTCAACACTAGTCATCATTATATTTTACTAGCGATGGCGAAAAACAGGTGCGCGTTTGGCAATAAATGCATGCATACCTTCTTTCTGCCCCTCGGTAGCGAAAGCTGCTTGGAATAAACGACGCTCATGACGCATGCCCTCAGTCAGGCTTGTCTCAAAGGCAACATTGACCGCTTCCTTCGCCATACGTACTGCTGGGCTGTTATAGGCGGCAATGGTATGTGCCGCTTCCAGTGTGATTTGTAACAGGTCTTTAGCTGGTACAACTCTCGCCACTAAGCCAGCCGCTTTTGCTTCTTGAACATCAATTGTTCTTCCGGTTAACACCAGATCCATCGCCAGTGACTTGCCGACCGCATTGGCCAAACGTTGTGAGCCGCCGATGCCCGGCAAAATACCAAGCTTGATTTCCGGTTGTCCAAATTGAGCATCTTCAGAGGCAATAATAAAATCACACATTAACGCTAACTCGCAGCCGCCGCCTAGCGCATAACCACTGACGGCGGCAATGATAGGTTTGCTAATAGAACGTAATTCATCCCAAGGAGCAAAAATATCGTCACAATAAAATTCAGCGTAAGTCAGGTTTGCCATTTCTTCAATATCAGCACCGGCAGCAAAGGCTCGGGCGCTTCCGGTTATAATAATTGCACCAATATTATCGTCAGCATCAAAGGCCTTTAAGGTATCAACCACTTCTCGGGCAAGCTGCCTGTTCAAGGCATTTAAGCTTTTAGGTCGATGTAGGGTGATCATACCTACCCGTTCACGGCGTTCGACCAGTATAGTTTCTAGCGCTGTGACTGTTGATTGTGTGGTAGTTGCCGATTCAGTACTCTCTTTAGCTGCTTTACTTTGCTGCTCTGTGCTATTGGGCTTAGATTTAACGCTATTTTTGCTGTTCATCATTTGATTCTCTTTTTTGGCATAGTAAGGATTAAGTGGCAGAAGTGACTTTGGCATAAGTCTTTAATACCATTCCGCATAAAGAAGTGACCACTTTCTTATACAGATTGGTATAATTCACTATCCTCCGAATTCTGTTGAGGTTGAAATTGAGGTTGAGGTGTCGGGGCATAAGCACCATTTTTAGCCATCAATTCTGCTAAAATGGCCTCGCGATGTTCGTTTAGCGCTGGTGACTTGAGTGGTACTTCAGGATCAATTTCTGTTAGTGAACTCATCTTTATTGGATTACCTGCGGTACGTATTGCTCTGTCAGCTTCGCCTTTGACTTTAACGATCATGTTGCGAGCCAACAATTGTGGATGAGTGAATAATTTATCAATGGTATTTATCGGCGAACAAGGTACTCCCGCTTCATTGAGCGCATCAATCCAATGTTGCATCGGCTCGGTGAGTGTTATCGCCTCGACATCTTTAACCAGTTGTTTACGATTTTGTACGCGTAAATCGTTGGTCAGAAATTTTTCGTCTAAAGCCAATTGCGGGAAACCCAAGGCATCCATCATTAACATGAACAACGTATCATTGCCGGCACACATGACGAACTTGCCATCACTAGCGGCAAAGGTTTCAAAGGGGGCCAGCGAGGGATGATTGTCACCGGTTCGTGTTGGTACAATGCCTTCTACGTCATAGCGTGCTAGTGCGGTTTCCATCAGTGCTGCCTGACAGTCGAGCATGCCAATATCTATTCGTGTGCCTTGCGCATCACGGGTTCGGCTATAGAGTGCTGACAAGATACCAATAGCAGCAAAGAGTGCTGCACCTAAGTCGCCAAAGCTTGTGCCAACGCGAGCTGGCTCTGCACCTGGCCAGCCTGTTAAGCTCATGACACCGCCCATCGCTTGTACAACCATATCGTAACCGGGTAAGTCACTAAATGGGCCGCTGTGTCCAAAACCTGAAATAGACGAATAAATAATATGAGGATGGGTTTTAGCAAGACGCTCTGGCCCGTAACCAAGACGTTCCATCACCCCTGGGCGGAAATTCTCCACTACTACATCACAACTGTCCAACAACCGCTCTAATAGCTCTCGGTCACGTGGTGATTTTATATCAAGAGAAATACTCTCTTTACCGCGGTTAAAACACATGAAGTAGGCTGAATCTACGCCGACGAAAGGCCCAAATGCACGAGTATCATCACCTGTACCAAAGCGTTCAACTTTAATTACTCGTGCACCTAGATCCGCCAAAACCATTGTGCAATAAGGCCCAGCTAGTACGCGAGAGAAATCCAATACGGTAATTCCATCTAAAGGGCCTGGCTTTTCTTCTGTTTCACTTATTTGATTCATCAATGCTAATCCGCTAGTTTATTAAATTTCACGTTTAATTAAAATGAGACTAAACGTATCGATTTAATGAAATTACACTGACAACCATAATGAGTCAATACGTATCAATATAGACTTTAGTAGGGTGTTATCAATAAGGGGTATGAGTAATATGGAAGATTTTACTTATTTTTTTTATACAAATAGATTGATAATTAAAAAGGTTAACAATGTAATAGCACCAGATTTATTTTATTGTCGTGGGCTTGCAGGCTTTGTTTAAACTCGGTGGGAACTATGATTCAAGATAATTATTATTTAAGCTTAACGTTAAAATCTTATAGTCATTTTTAGAGTATGTTTATTATCGGTGCAGGTGATATAAGTCTTTAGTTCTTTCTATTAACAATAAATTTGGCAACGATGTGAACAATAAATTATATCAATGAAATTCTAGTTTAACCCAATCAAGGTCGGTGTCATTTATAACGTGCTCACTTTAAGTAAAGTAACAAGTACGTTGCTCATTTTCTTATTGCATATATCTTGAGTGCTGAAGCTAATCAACTAAATAAATAAGGGATCGCGTTAAAGACTAAATAGGTTGTTGGGGTAAGACTACAACAGCTGACATTTTTAGTTACGATACTAAGGCAAACTAACACCACAGCTTAAATAAGAAAGCAGCCTAATTTTAAGGATGCTTTCGTTTTATTAATTTAAAATTTTATTAGTTAACCTCAACTCTGGATAATGAATGTTATTTTTTATAAGTACTTATTTATTATCAACCACATAGCATAAACACCTAGGCTGAAGTCTTTTCGAGAAGATTGTTGTTCAAAAACAATGGGCTCTTTTATTTCATTACTTAATAGTGCTAAATAACGTTCTGCCATTAAATCATGATAAATTTCAGCTGAGACAAAATTGGTATCACCTACTGCATATTGTAATTGGTGCGCTTCGCTGACTCGCCATAATAAATTCTTATCGTCATATAAATCAACAATGCTTATTTTCCAGCTATCTTCATCAATATAGAAGACCCACTTTGAATAAATATTACGCGTTGTATCTTTAATGCTTGCTTCAATTTTCCAGACTCTATGTAGCTCCTGATGATGAATAAAGTCCTGTCGGCACATTATCATGATGTAACTTCAGCGCCTTGACATGAAAAAAATGTCGATAACACTTGAATGAATTGAAGAATACGGTTGTTAGCAGCGCCGGGGGATTCCAATGGCTTTAACTGAGGTGCAGTGCGTTTAGCCCCCTTCTCTTCTGGGTGCCGTCGCCACCGCGACAAATGATTTTAAATGGGCTCTAGCCCCATTTTTTCAATGTTCACTAATACCATAAGGATGACATTAGGCATTTAGGAGGTGAAGCTAATTTGGATTGGTTTTTCAATTGAAAACGCATAAGTAAGTGAGTGCGTGTAACGCATCCACTTACTTACTTGTTATGTGCTAAAGCTTAAACAGCAACAACTTTATTTGCACATGGACCTTTCTGTCCTTGACCCACTTCATACTCAACAGCTTGACCATCAGCCAATGTTGCATATTCACCGCCAGATTGAATTTCTGAATGATGAACAAATAAATCTTTACTTCCGTCTTCTGGAGTAATAAAACCGAAA
The DNA here is from genome assembly GCF_000378625.1 of Colwellia piezophila ATCC BAA-637. GTDB lineage: Bacteria > Pseudomonadota > Gammaproteobacteria > Enterobacterales > Alteromonadaceae > Colwellia > Colwellia piezophila. The sequence goes on from NZ_KB905166.1 coordinate 274,585, forward strand.
CCTTTATCTGCATTAAACCACTTAACTATACCTTTACTCATAACGTTCTCTTTATTTTTGGTGAAAAATATTATTCTGATTTGCTATCACCATTACAAAATCAGATTTTTAATTCAATTAAGTTACCTTAAGTTTCAAATTATATTCCTGATTAGCGATGCTTACCATTTTTATTTTTCATACTAGCCACCTTTCGTGCAATAACAACATGTCCTGAGGTGGACAACTAGTAAAATTTAGCTATTCATTGGTTAAAAACTAAAGCTCACTTTTACCACTTTGCGGAAGTAAGCATTTGACAATTTAGACTGAAAATTTTTGTATGTTTTGATCTAGAGCGGACGTACCCCATAGATAAAAAGATGAGGGTTTTGATTATAGATTTTTGCCAATGAGTCATTCAACCTGAATGTGAACTTAGCCAACAAAGCGACCATATAGACATTACAATTAAAGCGACAACTCTTCCGAAATCTTTCTCTTATATTTTACAGGCACCCCCTATTCTCACTTCGAGTGTCAACGCAAGAACTGCTTCGCACCCTTGAAACCCTATGACTTGTAGTATAACTGACGAAGCCAAGCGAGCGACGCGATATACTGTTCCCTGCGTTAGATCCGCACCCAATACATTCATACGGTAGAACTGGCGAAGCCATGGCTACGTAGAGAAGCAAGGTAGATTAGTGACAAATAACACATTCAATTACGTTTACCACACATCAATACCTACCTTTGATAGCTATCATACTGCATGAAAATAAAGATGAAATAAATTACAGATAACTGTTGTCTGCTCATATGGCATGAGGAAAAATTCGTTTCATTGAGTTGGGCAGATTCCTGACTTCCTAATCAGATAAGTGAGAATGTTATGTCTAAGTTAAACCGCACAAAATTAAAGTTATCAATGGTAATGACTAGTATTTGTTCAGAATTAGTGTGAATTATAACAAGCTTAGCAAGAAACCTCCTAAGAAGTTTGCCTCAATGGCATCAGGTGTTAAGCGCACCATGGTTTTAATCAATGCTGCTATAGATGCATTGCCCTAAGTGTTTGTATTACGCGTCTCAATGACCCGTAATTTTGTTTGAGTGGAGGGATGTTCCTCCCTAAGTTAAAAAGTGAGAAACGTATGAATGGCATTATGAATCTAATTCTAAACGACCCAATGACCCAATGGACATTCGGTGGTAGCTTCGTCCTTCTTTGTATTATGGGCTATTATACCTGGTTCTTCATCAGCAAAGTGATGAATTCCCCTGATAAAGATCATAGCGAGTGATTTATGAACTTCGGCAAATGGAAAATTATCAATAAGTCGGTGACTGTAGTGAGCTTTATGATATTTATAAGCACCATTATGATTAGCTATCCGTTTAGCTAATACTTCAGTATTCCACAACAAATAGCTGCTCACATATCTATGATAATATTTACAGCAATATTCAAAATCAGCGGTGGACTGCTGATGGTGTTATAAAAAGAGCATCATGATTCACTGAAAATAAATGTTATTTAGCTGTTGCTAAGGCGTTCCCTGAGTTAGATAGCGGATCTACTAACGATTAAATTGAGTCGTCTCCTGTAGCTGCTCCAGCTCCAAAAGCTAAACGTAAGCTTGGTTTGATGATGACGTTTCATTTTGAATGATGGAAAGTCTGAGTTGACTCGCTATTTTTATGGCCGTTCCAAGCAGTATAAAGCGGCTACAAAAATTACTATCAATATTGAGAAGAGGACTAAAAGACTATAATGTGGCACAGTTAGCGTTTTGAGATGGACTCCCACATTAATGCTCTTTGCTGAGCAGTATAATTTTCACGAGGTTTTCTTTTCATAGCTACGCTCCTTTGTATTAAGGATAGCGTTGCATTCACCAATTGAACTCAAGCCACTAAGCGGTCCTAATTATTAGAGCAATCAACTCTATTTTTATGTCAGCTATCTTCAGGGATAGCTGACCTTATAAGAATTTTTCTATGGCGCTTTCGCCCCCAAAGTGCTGTAGAATAATTATCGGTATGTTACATAAATAATCGATGTTCAACTAAAGATATGTATTTTAGTAGAACCATTAACTAGTTGTTAATTAATAGGTTTATATGAAAACAGAACCCGGCACTATAAGTCAGCTTTACTAATAGCTTTAACACTATGTTTTTATAGGTTATTTAATTATAACGTATTTAAATACTTATCCAAATCAATGTATTCAAAGTCCGTAATATAATCTTTAGATATTGGCTGTTCTTTAGGTAAACTGCTCACTAAAAATTGAAATCTGGTAATATTTTAAAACCCTAACAATTGCCATAGAGCTACCATCAAGTTTTAACATCCTAAGGGCAACTTTTAGCACAACATAGTCAAGAATCACTTGTCAAAACCAACCTTTGAAACAGTCATTTGAGGCTGCATACGTAATGTAAACTGATGCTACCTTATTTTTTAATAAAAAGAGGGTATTTAGAATACAAAAGTTTGTTCTACCTTCGTAAGCTGACCAATAAATTTATATATAACCTTCTATGACAACCGGAATCACAATCCTGTTGTCGATATAGGATTAAGTTGTATTAGCAGTAAATGAAATAACCAAAGTTCACACCAACATTTTCGTTCCGCTGCACATAGGTCTTAGTCCATCGAGGCAAAATTCAAGCCATGCGTCATTTGACATGATGTTTTACTTTTATAGACAGACTGATAATTAGCCTATGGTATACTTACAAATTTAATTGCCAAGCAATCCTATATCTGGAGACGTAAATTTGTCTAAGCAAGTAATTCAAAGCGCTACAGCAAAGAATATTGGCTCGAATTGGATTGTTCGTGCTCCCGGTGAGTTGGAACGAGCTGAAGCTTTCTTTAATGGTTCAGCTTATGCGCCGCATCGCCATGACACCTACGCGATAGGAATCACCTTATCAGGTAAACAACGGTTCAATTATCGTGGTGAATTAAGACAAAACGAATCGGGTCAATGCTTAATTATTCATCCCGATGAGCTACATGATGGCCAAGCAGGTACCGATATAGGAATGCGTTATCGTGTGGGTTATATTGATCCCGCTCAAATTCAGCAAGTACTTGGCGGTAAAGCGCTGCCATTTATCGAAAATGGTATTTCAGATGATCCTAGACTTTACCAAGCAGTATTAGGACTGTTAGGAGAAATGGATGATGACCTTAGCGGCTTAAAGTATCAAGACGCTTTGTTTGATTTGGCGACTACAATGGAAATGGTCTCGGATGACAAACAAAAAACCAAACCAACATTTGATTACCAAGCAGCTGAAATGGCTAGGCAATATATCGCCGACAACTTAAAACAGTCAATTTCATTAGACACACTCGAAACCATCACCGGGCGCGATCGCTGGCAGTTATCACGAGACTTTAGAGCACTTTTTGGCACTAGCCCGTACCGTTATTTGATCATGCGTAGGCTTCAGCAAGCAAGAGCCATGATGACTAAAGGGGTTCAACTCGCTGAAGTTGCTAGTTTATGTGATTTTTCCGATCAAAGTCATATGAATCGACATTTTAAAAAGACCTATGGTATTAGTCCTAAAAAATGGTTAAGCAGTTTATATTAATAGATCAACCACCAAATTTTTTCTAACATGCTTTTAGCTATTTCAGGCTGGAAGAAAGAAAAAATTACTGCGAAAACAATCAATAATAAAATGATTTTTTTTCGTGTTAAATTTTCTCGAATTTTTTGAAATAATGATATTGACTGTGTCGATTGTATTATTTTATCAGCGCTATTGTTGTTCATATTAACCTCTATAAATGGTTGTGAATAAAAAGTGTTAGATAATTAAGTTTTAGTAAATCAATGGCTAGTCTCAACAAAAATGTAATCAGTGAAAGCAACATCAACAGTCACATTGATATTTGCAAACATCATTGCAGTGCCTTGTAATGATGAGGTTCTACTTCTTTGTAAAATGACATTTTTCGTCTTATCGAATGATATTTTTAAGTGCCATTTTTCTATGCCAAGAATCACCTTCGCGGTAAATTCATCATTATTTATTAGTTCAAGATGAGTGACATATGCTTTGTTTTTATCAAACGTTAACGTACCATCAATTTTTCCTTTAGCTGCATCGCCAAATTTTGGGTAACAGCCTTTAAAAGAAAACAGTACATAATCATCATGTTCTTCTTTGATTTTAATAGAGTCTATATCGACAAAATTTATAAACTTGTTTCTCATCAGGGCCTCTTCTGCATCATCAGCTTTATCATCCCAATACTGTGATATATCATCACTACTTGGTTTTTGATGATTAAGCTCTTCAAGAATCCATTGCTCATTGCTGTCGTTCGAGGGGGAATACTTTTCAACGCTGATTGTTTTCTCGCCATCAATATTTAGATCTTTGGTCAGGCGATATGACCACCTACCATTTTGAGTTTGTTCCGCAGATTCAAGGCTTGCTTTAATAAGGTCTATATAACTGGTTAATTTTTTATGTTCAGGTGTTTGGGCAAAGGTTAACAAAGGGACAATGCACAACATACTAGATATAAATTTTATCGTTTTACGTTTCATAGTGTTTCTCAAAATACTCAGATTAAAAATAGTTATTTAACCTGAACTCTGGATAATGAGTACTTGATGTTTAAGTAAAAACAACGACTTACTGTTGTTAAGAACCAAAGTCTTAAGACTAAATAGCTATATACTCTATCAATGTTTCAATGTTTCAATTTATTCGATTATCAAGGCAAAACGTTAATGAATAACGGGTTATTTATCGACGTTTTAACGCTGAGAATCGGATAAAGGGGAATATTGAGCAAGTGCTGCTTATCCAGAGTTAAGGTTATTTAGCGAGCAGTTTATTATTCATTCAAACTACTTTATAGAACGATTGTGCTAAGGCAAAAGCAACAACCTGCACAATCGTTCTATACCCATATTTTTATCAATTGTAGAATTCGTCCATAATTAACGGTTATCCAACAGCCACTTTTGCTGTCTGGTCTATATACAAAGGTAAACCATGTTAGAAATCAAAAACTTGAATAAGACTTATGACAATGGCGTTAAAGCGCTTAATAATGTCAATTTATGCATTCCAAAAGGTATGTTTGGATTGTTAGGTCCTAATGGTGCAGGTAAGTCATCACTCATGCGAACCATTGCCACTTTGCAAGATGCTGATTCTGGCTCAATCATTTTTGATGGTGTTGATATTCTAAAAAATCCAATAGAAATTCGTCGACGTTTGGGATATTTACCACAAAGCTTTGGTGTATACCAAGGCGTTCCAGCTTATGAATTATTAGATCATCTAGCGATGTTAAAAGGACTGATTAATAAAAAAGAACGTAAAGAGGTTGTTGATGGATTACTCGCTCAAACCAACTTGTATCAACATAGAAAAAATGCAGTGAGTGGTTATTCTGGTGGTATGCGTCAACGTTTTGGTATTGCCCAAGCATTATTAGGTGATCCAGATTTACTCATTGTAGATGAACCTACCGGCGGTTTAGACCCTGAAGAAAGAAATCGTTTCCATAACTTATTAGTTTCTCTTGGAGAGCAGAGAGTTATTATTTTATCCACTCACATCGTTGATGATGTTTCCGAACTTTGTCCTCAAATGGCCATATTAGCCGCAGGTGAAGTTTTGCGTCAAGGAAACCCTTTTGAGCTAATTGATGATCTCAAAGGACAAATTTGGCGTAAAACAGTCAGTATTACGGAAGTTGAAAGCATTGAAAAAGAATTACCGGTTATTTCAAAACGATTATTCGCAGGACAAATCATCATTCATGTATTAGCTGATTCAGCACCACAAGGTTTTGAAACAACACCAGCTGATTTGGAAGATGTTTATTTCTCATCGCTGCATCAAAACAAACAACAACGCATCGCAAGTTAAGGAGAGAAAAATGATAGCCAATATGTTCTTGTTTGAATGGCGATATTTTACTCGTCAACCATCGTTTTATGTCTCTGCAATTATATTTTTTAGTATGGCATTTTTTACCAGTGGATCTAATACGCTCGAAAATGTCTTTGGCAGTAACATATTTATTAATGGCCCCTTTTTCATTGCTCAAGCCATGGGGATATTGACTTTTTTCTCCTTGTTCTTAGTGATTACTTTTGTCGCAAATACCGCTATGCGTGACAAGCTAACAGAGATGGACGAAATACTCTATTGTAAACCTATCAAGCCACTACCCTATCAGCTTGGTCGGTTTTTGGGTTCTTTCGCTGTTGTGCTAACCGTTTCAGCGGTAATACCTATCGGCATGTTTTTAGGTAGCGTTATGCCATGGGTTACAGAAACTAGATTAGGGCCAATTAATTTTAACTATTACTTTAGTGCCTTTGTCTATATTTCAGTGCCAACGTTGTTGGTTTTTTCTTGCTTGTTTTACACAATAGCCGTTCGCACGAAATCAATGATGGCTGTTTATCTTACGGTGGTGGCAGTATTCATTTTAAACACTATCAGTGAAGGCCAATTTATGCAGCAAGATGTGCGAGAAATTGCAGCCTTATTAGATCCCTTTGGAAATAGAACTTTTCTCGAAATTTCAAGATATTGGACTGTGTTCGAAAAAAACAATGAAGTCATCACCTTAACCGGTGCTCTGCTATTAAATCGAATACTATGGCTAATAATTGGCGGCATGGTATTAGTATTCTTTGGTCAGTTAACAAAAAAAATGGTGTTAACTCCAACTAAATCATTAAAAAAGAAAGGTCAAAAGACAAGTAACAATGAAGTGTCAGCTATAAATTTGCAAGAGTACCACATACATTATAAAGGTTATGCTAAAGCGACACTTCAACAGTTTGTAGTGCGAGTCAGATTTGAAATTAAACAAGTCATCACTACGCCATCATTCTTGATCTTATGCAGCTTTATGTTGTTTGTGATGATCGCTGTTTTACTACAACCTAAAGGAATGTTCGGAAGTACCGACCTCCCCTTTACTCAATTTATGGTGCAGGTGATTATCGGCTCAATGAAGGTATTAAGTATTATTATTATCACTTATTACTCCGCCGAGGTCGTATGGCGTGAACGTTCATCAACCATGGGTGACATCATCGACAGCATGCCAGTATCTAATATTACTTTTTGGCTGTCTAAATTGGTCGCTGTATGGCTTGTTTTAATTTTATTGCTTGTTGTTGGTATGGCCGTCGCGATTACCTACCAACTAACTAATGGCTTTATTCAATCTTTTGAACAGCTGCAACTTAGTCAGTATTTAATCAGTCTGTTTTATTTTACGGCACTCCCGATGATGATGCTTACCGTGCTGGCTTTTCTATTACAAATTATTAGCCCTAATAAATATATGGGCATGTTTCTTTTTATCTTGTTTTATATTTCCAGCTTTGTAATGGAACCTTTAGGTCTAGGCCATAACATGTTCAATTTCAGTAAATCGCCTTTAATGAATTACTCTGATCTTAATGGATATGGCTGGTCTATAGTCACTCAAAACTGGTATATGCTTTATTGGGGTGCTTTGACTGTGGTAATGAGTATTATTGGCTTTGCTTTATGGCAACGTGGTAATGCAGTGAGCTTAAAGAAGCGTTTCAAAAATATTGGTTATCAAATCGGGAATAAGGGAAAAATAGCGTTAGCAACGAGTTGTTTGGTCTTTATTTTAAGTGGCACTAATATTTATTACAACACACAAATTGTTAATCAATATACGAGTATTGAAAAGCAAAATGAAATATATGCTGATTATGAGAAACAATTTTCCCAATATGCTGAATTAGCCGTTCCAGTTATCACAAAGTTAACTGCGGCGGTTGATATTTATCCAAAAGAGCTGAAAGTTGAAGCCTCCGTTGAGATAGAAATATTCAATAAGTCAGAGCAACCCATAAATCGATTCTTAGTTTCAACCATAGTTTTAGACAAATTTAATTTGGCTATTGAAGGCGGTAAATTGGGACCTTTAGATCCTATGCTAAATAATGGTTGGTTCGAGTTTGACAAACCTTTGATGCCCGGCGAAAAACGTCAGGGTCGCTTTGAACTTGTTAAGCAAATCAAAGGATTCTCTGATAAACGCATGACGACCAATATTGTTGAAAATGGTACGTTTTTTAATAATACCGAGATGTTTCCAGTGTTTGGTTATCAGAGGTTTGCAGAACTAAAAAGTAGTAACTTAAGAAAAAAATACAATTTACCACCAGCAAAGCGAGCGCATAAGTTAGAGCAATCCCAATTCTACAATGAAACTATTATGGGGCCATCAGCTGGGTATTTAGCATTTGAAACAACCGTTTCTACATCAATCGACCAAACCGCTATTGCGCCTGGCTACTTGCAAAAAGAATGGACAGAGGGTGACCGTCGTTATTTCCATTACAAAATGGACGCACCAATAGAGAATTTTTTCTCTTATACATCGGGACGATTCGAGCGCTTAAAAAGTAACTATAACGGCGTTGATATAGAGATTTATTATCATAAAAATCATGATATTAATGTAGAGCGGATGGTTGAAGGTATTAAAGACTCCATCGATTATTTCAGCGAAAATTTTGGCGCTTATCAGCACAAGCAAGCACGTATTATTGAAATTCCGAGATATTATGCTTTTGCTCAAAGTTTTCCAAATACCATAGCATTTTCAGAGCGTATAGGGTTTATCACTGATATGCGAAATGAAAATGAAGTTGACCAAATCTATTATGTCACTGCCCATGAAATGGCACATCAGTGGTGGGGAGGTCAAGTTGATGGTGCCAATGTTCAAGGAAATACCATGATTACAGAAACATTAGCTCAGTACAGTGCCCTGATGTTAACGGCTAAAAAATATGGCAAAAAGAAAGTGCGAAGTATTTTAATTACTGAAATGGATAAATATTTTAGTGGCAGAAGCAGTGAAGGTATTGAAGAGCTACCGCTAATGAGAGTTGAAAACCAACAATATATTCACTATCGCAAAGGCGCTGTGGTCATGATGTCATTAGTTGATTTGTTGGGTGAAGAACGTATGAACAACGCACTTAGCCGTTTTATAAAACAATTTAAATTTAGTGAAGGCGTTCACCCCACCACATTAGATCTACAAGCATTTATCAGCCAAGGTGCGAATAAAGACGAATTAAGTTTCATTAAAGGTGTTTTTGAAGAAATTAACATATATGACTTAAAAGCTAAATCTGTTGATATCAAAGCACTTGATAATGAACAGTTTGAGGTGACCTTAACTGTTGAGGCTCACCTAGCCAATGCTGATGGGCAAGGCGTGGAAACAGCAATGGATTTATCGCAAATGATTAATATTGGTTTGTTTCTCGATGATCCCGATGATCTTTCAGTTAATAATCCACCTTTATATTTGAAAAAGCACTTAATCACCAGTGGCAAAAATATTATCACCTTAATTGTTGATAAACGTCCAATGTTTGCTGGCATTGACCCTTTTGTGACATTAATAGACCGAGATAGTGCTGATAACCTTATTAAGCTGTAATAATATAAAACAGTCACTTGTTAACCGCCAAATAAAAAAGTCATGGATGACTTTTTTATTTGTTGTTGTAAATGCATAAGAGCGATCATAAGAAGCTTGTTTTGGTTCAGTGAATATAGCCACTCATGTAGCGTTAAATATGCAATATCGAGGGGACCATGCATTGTGCCCCTATATAATACCAAGTACATTAATTAATTGACCACTTAGCGAGAATTAAAAGGCTTAGAGGCAAGGCCTTGATTGAAGAGAATGGTTATTCAGGAGAATATGCTCCTGCATTCTCTAAAAAGCTACATCCATGTAGCGTCCTTGTCGAAATCAATAACGACGCATGTAAGCCTTTTAAACTCGCCCTTTGGGAGTTTATTAGCGAACCAATAACGGCTCAGAATTAAAGAAATATAGAATAACTATGTTTAAGTAATTTTGCTTGTTATAAGCTCGCTAATACAACCCTAAGTTGACCAATTTATTAGTGTAATTGGTATCTTCAATTATTAAACTATGACTGTTCTGAGCGATCTAGGTTGCCTAACATCCCACAATGGATTTATGATATGCAGATTAATTGTAAAAATTGCCAAACAGAACTTCAGGAAGATGCTCACTTTTGCTTACAATGTGGGCAAAGCACAGCCAGTCTAAACCGACCGTTTGTTGCTGTGAGCAAAGACATGCTTCATGAGTTATTAGATATTGATGGCCGACTGTGGCTTACTCTGCGCATCATGTTAAGTAAACCAGGACAATTGACACAGGAATTTAATCAAGGAAAACGAGTAAAATATACTCCCCCCTTTCGTTTATATCTTGTGATCAGTATTCTATTTTTCATCATTTTTTCTAGCATATATCAAGTTTACGAGCCGACCCTTACGTTAACTGACTCTATGAGTAGTTATTATTCCAAAGCAATGTTTGTCTTATTTCCTATATTTGCGTTGATTGTACAACTCTTTTTCCGGCAGAGTTTCTTCATCGGAAATTTAGTATTTTCCATGCATCTGCATAGCATCATCTATTTAATGTTAATGATTATCGCGCCTCTAGAGGCTTTGGAGCAATATCATCTGGTATTTCTACTACTTCAAATCCCTCCTACCTTATATTTAGGTTGGTATATATATACGGCTTTTAAAACCGTACATCAACAGAGTAGGTGGAAAACAATAGGAAAAGTATCTGCAATTTTTATAATATATTTTTCTGTACTAGGTATCGTATTTGATGTCGTGATGGAAAATATCTTTTAATCTAGCAACGTCTACATAACATTTAGCCTAGATAAAGGCTTACACAAATTGTTGAGTCGAAATAAGTTTATCAAAGTTACCGTTATAATCGCGTGATTACACAGTCACAATATACCGTCACAATAACCGCAGTGTGCTCATTGTGACGGCTAGACATAGTGATTTCGGCTCTCTATTTATGACCGATTACTGCCCCATAGTTGTTGTTATGGTACTAAAACCTTAGGTCAGCGATGTGGCAATAGTTAGCGTTTCAAGATGACCTATCACTGGCATAATGATCTTAAACCCACCCCTCAAGCGGCAATATATTTCGGTTATTATTACCTTGAATATGTTGCGTTGACCATTTGAATTCACAGCGCAAAACGATCATTAGTTCTACAGCGCTTCGTGCCTCAAACCGCCATGGAATGATTAAATTTATATCCGCTGTAAGATCGGAAAGTTGTCGTTTAATATTTTTACGGGGCTTATTCTGCTTAGCGCACAGAGAAGTCATTGTTGCTTTACAAATACCAGTGACCCAATGATCACTGGTGAAATGCTAACTAATACCACTTTATAGTCTTTTACTCCTGATTCAGACCATACTTAATTGGTTCAGGTTAGTGCTATTAGTTTACTAATAATTCAAAAAATTTAAAATAAGCTATTATTATTGTTATTGTTATTGTTATTGTTATTGTTATTTAAAGCGTATTAAATTCACAGGGACTTAGTTACTAAATGATTCTCAATAAAATACATTCTTCTTTATGTATTAAAATATTAATCATACTATTTCTGTTGTTAAATTTTTCACAGCTCTCTGCCGCTGAAAAGTTTAAGGATGAACAGGTGAAAGTCGCTTTGGTTTATAATTTCATTAATCATATTACTTGGCCAAAAGAAAACCTAAAAAATACTTTTACCATCGGCATTTATAATGACCCTTCATTATTTAAGGTGTTTTATCTTGCTTTGGAAAATAGAACACGCAAAGATAAAAAGATCCAAATAATTAATGTTCATTCAATCGATGAGGCTAAAGCGACTGATGTTATTTACTTCTCTAAGAAATACAATCAAGAATTCTCAACTTTAGCTAACAATATACGAAGTTCAGCAACTTTAGTGATCAGTGAAGAAAGCACCGAGCGCCAAGATATAATGATCAACCTTACTAAGGATGCGCAAAGCTCCACTTTTTCTTTTGAGGTCAACAAATCTAATATCATTTATGAAAAACTAGCCATGTCAAAAGATATGCTTTTGCTTGGCGGTACTGAGTTAGACGTAGCAACAATTTATCGCGAAACCGAAGCTGCAATGTTGAAAACAAAACAAAGAGAAGTGGCATTAAATCAAAAGTTATACCGGCAAGAACAGCGTTTAGCCGGGACGATGCAAAAAATACAACAAATGAATCAGGATTTAAAAACAAAATCTCGACAGTTATTAACCAATAGACGAGAACTTGATCTAGTTAATAATAAATTAGGAAATCAAAGAAAGATAATAACCAATAATCAACAAAAATCATTAGCGGCCGCTAAGCAATTAATTACAGTAGAGAAAAATTTAAAGTTGGAAAAACAAGCAGTTGAAATAGAAAAATCAGCTCATCAAGCGGTAATAAAACGTATCGAAAGCAATAAAGTTATTTTAAAAGAGCAACAATTAAATTTAGCAGAACAAACAGAGCAGCTTAATCAAAAGAATTTAGCCTTAATTAAACACAGTCAAACGATTGATACTCAAAAAAGAACCATCACTATTGTTTCCATATTAATCATTATTGCCGTTTCGGTTACTATATTAGTTATCATTCTTTTTGTTAAAAATAAAAATACTACTAGAAAATTATCCCATGCATTAAAAAATCTAGAGATCAGTCAGAATCAATTAGTTGAATCTGAAAAAATGGCAGCGTTAGGTAGTTTAGTCGCAGGTGTTGCCCATGAAATTAATACGCCTATTGGTATATGCGTTACTGCCTCTTCCCATCTCCATGATTCTGTTTCATTTTTGGATCAAAAATTTCAAGAAAATAAGATGACTAAAAATACTTTGCGAAAATTCATTGACGAGTCCAGTCAATTGTCGATTCTCATTAATAAGAACCTTAACAGAGCGGCTGAATTAATTTTAAGTTTTAAACGAGTGTCTGTTGAACAAAGCTCTGAGCAATTACATAATTTAAGAGTTAAAGAAACCTTACTTGATATTGTGACTAGTTCTAAACCTAAATTCAAACATTATGATGTAGAAATCATTATCAATTGTCCAGATGACATTGTACTTAAAAGTTACCCTGGCATACTGGCACAAATTATTGCTAATTTTATTAATAACAGTTTTGAGCATGGCTTTGATGAAAACGTAAGTGGTGGTGTTATCAATATTACCGTGACACCAAAAGAAAATAATTATTTATTACGCTTTCAAGATAATGGTAAAGGAATTTCTCCAGAAATCCTACCTAAAATCCTAGAGCCTTTCTTCACGACTAATCGAGAATATGGGGGCTCAGGGTTAGGTTTAAATATCGTTTATAATTTAATTCGTAATAAATTAGATAGTGAAGTGAATTACGGCTCTATTATTGGTGATGGGACATGGTTTGAACTAACCTTAAAAAATCTAAAAAAATAAGTAGGACAAAAATGGCTGATATTGATGATGAGATGCTCTTTAGTGAAGAAGAAGTAGATATAACACATGATAAATCAGTTTATCCATGGCGTTTGTTGATCGTAGATGATGATGAAGATATTCATACGGTTACTAAATTAGCGTTAAACAACTTTGAATTTAAAAATAGACCGGTTGAATTTTTAAGCGCCTACTCGGGCGCAGAAGCGAGAGAAATATTATCAAAAGAAAAGGATATTGCCTTGGTATTTCTTGATGTGGTGATGGAAAGTAAACATGAAGGTTTAGATGTTGCTAAATGGATAAGAGAAGAGTTAGGTAACCGTGAAGTCCGCATTGTCTTACGGACAGGTCAACCGGGCGAAGCACCAGAAAGAGCTATTATTACCGATTATGATATTAACGATTATAAAGAGAAATCTGAATTAACCTCGCAAAAACTTTATACCGTTATGTGTGCTTCATGTCGATCTTATCAGGATATTGTGGCTTTGAATAAAAATAGAGCATGTTTAAGGATGATTATTGAATCTTCCGCTGATATTTTTAGAATGCACTCATTTGAAAAGTTTGCTGAAGGGACATTAGGTCAATTATCGGCTTTGTTGAATCTCCAAAGTGGTAGTGCATATTTATTAAAGCAAGGCTTAGCGGCTCATAAAGAGAAAGATAAATGGATTATTTTGGCTGGTACTGAACATTATGTACAGAAAGTAGGTACCTCACTAGAAGTAGATTTAAATATCAATTTAGATGCTATGTTTTCCGAAGGAGAAAGTATTCACGTAATTGATGATAATAGGTTATTTGCATGTGTCAATATAGGTGGAGGGAGAAAAGCAGTGATGATCTTAGAAGGCTATATCTCTCAGGATAATATTGACATCTCTTTGGTTGAGTTGTTTTTGAGAAACATTTCTATAGCTTACGAAAATATAGTGCTCTTGAAAAACACAAAGATGGAGTAGTATTTTTTAAAGCAAATAATGTCAATAATTTATCTATAGTTCTAAGTAAAATCCAATAACTTAATTGTTTTTGAGGCTAAAACGTATTTAAATCAATTGGCTTATAGCTGGTTTGTGTCGGTTTTTACAGTGTTACCTTGTTAATGTTTTGGACAATAGTTAGACAGACAACTGAGCCAACACCACGGTCGTTCATCATATAATTATTAATGATCACTTTGCACTTTATAGTCATTAGCTTTTAATTTTTTTCCATATATTTTTCTAATGATCGTTTTTATCAATAGGACTTAAAATACCAGAAGAATGCTGACCTATAACATGAGTATAAGTTTGAGTTGTGGACTTCCCAGGTTTCACTAGACAGTTTCTAGTTCAGAAAGCAATTATGAGCACCGTACCAATGTATATGAGTTCAGTATTGAAACCATCCCTAAGTGAATATAATACAGTTAAAGAATATCTGCTCCTATTTGTTTTTGTGTTTTTTTTACATGATGTAATACCTTATACATTCTTTATTACCTATCAATCAAAGGATATACAATCTTAAATAAATTGTTATGACCCCTTGTTATTTCAGGCTATTAAGCAGCAGGCCTTTAACTTTATGACTATACTCAAAGGATCAGAGCAAAGCAACATTTGGATTTCTTAGTTGAAATTCACAACAACTAGAGGTGGTCATGTTTAGAAGCGCACATAGAAATGCAATCCCTACAATAACGCTTGGGCTTACTTTACTGTCTACATTTACGGTAAACGCTGACGATTCTACACAAGGTCTATTTTCACTGTCCCTTAGTGAATTACTGGAAGTAAAGGTTACAACTGTGTCCAAACGGGAGGAATCAGCAAAAACGGCACCAGGTTCAATTATTGTTATTACTGATGAAGACATTAAACTTAGAGGATATCGTCACTTACGAGATATTTTAGCGGATATCCCAGGGTTTAGTGTTCTACCGCAGGTGACTCAAGAATGGCTCAACTACTACACCGTTAGAGGGATCACCGGTCAAAATAAGTTTGTCATACTGCAAAATGGTATTCGAGTTCATTCGCCAACCGGCCGAAATCAAGCCATCGACTCAGGCTTTTCCTTGTATGCTATTAAGCAAGTTGAAATTATGATGGGGCCAACGTCAGCTCTTTATGGTGCTGATGCAATGACCGCCATAGTAAATCTAGTGACTTATGACGACCCTGAAGAATCGGCGGATTTCATTTCCATAACGGTTGGTGAAAATAATAATAGCAGTGCTGAATTTTTCGTATCTAAGGCTCTAGGTGATGACTCAGCAATTTTTATAGGAGGACACAGCAACAAAAACGATCATCAGGATCTGACTAAAGAATACCACAACTATTACACTCCCGTTGACCTTACTACCTTTTCTGGCACCACAGTTTTACAAGCCTCTGAACGAAATAGCATGGGTTACTTTAAAACAGAAAGCGAAAGTATATTTGTAAATTTTCATTTTAAAGACTTGCTGAAAATTGGGTTTAACCATCGTTCAGAGGGCCAATCAAATCATATTGGCAGTCCAGTGGCTGACGAAAATATCGATGAGAAAGCATTTTGGACAATGGATTATCAAAATGTATATATTGAGACGAATATAGCAATAGGCGATGTTCACAGCAACACGCAAATATCTTATGCACAGTATGAGCTAGCCCCAGATTCAGGGTATGCCAACATTTTTGTCAATTTTGCCAGTCGCTATAAATATGAAAGAGGAAATGAATTCGAAATTAATCAAAACTTTAATATTGATATTTCAGAAAAAACCCAGATCGATTTTGGTTTTAGCTACGAAAATTTTTATATGCTACCTAAAACCACCGATCTAGCGCAGCCGTTTAACCCCGACCGACCCGTATCAACGCAATCTCTTGTTTACCTAGGAACTGATCTGCCGATAAAAATATTTGAGTTAAATTACAATAATCTAGGTTTTTTTACGCAATGGCGACAACAGTGGCTCCCATCTCTAAGCAGCACCTTGGGGCTGCGCTACGACAATAGTTCAATTTATGGTGATACCACCAACCCACGATTGGGCATTGTTTATCAGTCATCCGAAAAAATGACCTGGAAATATATTTATTCCACGGCATTCATCGCTGCCTCACCAGCTTTTAGTTATGAGCATTACGGTTCATTTGCTTTCCAAGATGATAATGATGTTTATCAAAGCTTTTTTATGAATATACCTAATCCAGACTTAAAACCAGAAGAAATGACGGCGCATGAAATCAACCTAAATTACCAACTGGATTCATCGACCAATATATTTTTAAACATATATAAACAGGAAGTATCAAACCTCATCAGTTCAGGAGCCACTAATCCTCAACAGCCTTTATATATTTCTGGCGGTGAAATAGCGTTCACCCAGAGTAAGGTCAATGCCGGCGAAATTAGTAATCATGGCTTTGATGCTGGGTTCCGATTAAGACGGCAGATAAGCAATTGGCAGGCAGACTATTGGCTTTATTATAGCTATGTAGATGGTGAACTAAACGATGAAAGGCTTCCCCTCACCGTTGACCATATGATTAAATCTGGGCTGACTTTAAGCAAAGGGAACTGGTACATAACGCCAACAATAATCTATCGTTCAGAGACCTCTGGCGGTCCTGGTAGCACAGTTGAAATTGATGATCTCACCCTAGTAAATCTAATTGCTGGCGTAGAAAAGTTGCCTTTAAATTTATCAGCTAGCCTTCGGGTAAACAATTTGTTCGATAAAAAACATTTTTCTGCGCATGGTGCTACTGAGGGAGTGCCACAAGAAACCCGAACTATTGAATTTAAGTTAACCCTAGTGTTTTAAATTCAGCTAAATATATTGAGAGGTCTTCTTGGTGGCAACAGTGAACCTTAGCTCGTAATCACTGAGCAATGAAAAACATGGTCAGAGTTAATGTTTTCTTTTGTGGCATGTACGGACGTTATCGATACAAAAACTAATAAAAACACCTGTAAAACTAGTGAAATTTAATGTCTTCTCTGTATCTAAGTGAACGTTAGGTGGGATGATTTTCACTCGTAAATGTTGACATTGAAATAGTAAACCGTGAGCTTTACAAGACGAATCTTCACAGGCGGCTTTGTTGTCTTACCCCATAGATAAAAATATGAGCCTTTAGATGATGACTTTTGTCAATGAGTCGTTAAACCTGACTGGCAACTCAGCCACCAATGCGGTCATTCCTGTATTTGTATTGGCGTGACATCAAAGTGTGTGAAGCAGAAATATTCAGCAAAAATTTTAAACACTAGGTTTTCGACAAAATGTACCACAAAACTGTCTATATTCATTAGTAGTGAGGGCTTAAATTCATGTTAACTGAAAAGGTATAATCAAATTCACATATTTGAACCGCTATGCACACTTTGTTTATGTTTCTATAGTAAATTAATTTATTAGGTTCATCTTATCCTACGGACTTGATAGTAGTAATTCCCGCTTAAAAATAGAGTTAGCTAACTTAACATTCATGATTTTTTTCTCCATAGACTTCTTGTAGAATGACTCGTTATGCAACTAATATAATAATACCTATACTAGGTTAATAAGTTCACTATTTTGCTAAATATTTAATTTTTTCTCTGGAAATAAAATAGCTTAATCAATTTTAGTACTCAGTATTAGTCTAAGGAATTATGGAAAATATTATTCGCCTAACAGCTTCTCTGATAATTTCATGTTCACTATTTTGCAGTCCTGCACAGAGTGAGGTACTAGAGAATCTGTTTAACTTATCTTTGGAAGAGTTACTTGAAGTAAGAGTTTCTGTCGCCTCGACAAAACCAGAAACGGTAGTTGAAACACCAGCCATAGTTTCGCGGTACAATCGTACCGATCTAGAGAAAATGGGCATAACTACGTTAAGAGAAATGTTCAACTTCATCCCAGGTGTTATTGTTCAGGATTCTATAGCTGGCTGGGCCTCAGTGCAAATTAGGGGTATAGATGAGGCATTTAATCAGAAAGTACTTTTTTTACTTGATGGTATTCCTTATCACCAACCATCTCACTCTCTCATTCCAATGGAAGGTATTCCATGGGAGTCAATTTCTCATGTAGAAGTTATACGAGGACCTGGCGCCGTTTTTTATGGAACACAAGCATCGGGTGGTGTATTCAATGTGATAACCAGAAAAGATATTGGTAAGAGTTCTGCGTCAGTTAAAATAGGATCAAATGGCCTTAAAGAAGGTAGTGGTTATTTCAATCGAGAGTTCTCGGATGATTCCGCAATTTATTTTGCGGCAGAATACAGAACAGAAGATGGTTACACTGCCACATATAATGAAGTATTCCCCAATGTAGGATTGGTAACAGGCGAGGTTGATCGTTATTTAGAAAGGCAATCGGGATTATTACGCTATACCAACAACGAATTTAGCCTTCTTTTTCAGGCTTTTTCTGACACCACTGTTGGTATTAACGATGGTGTCACAGGCGAAAACACCTTACAGCCCTTAACTTTAGAAACCAAAGGCCAATTAATTCATATAGATAATAACTGGAGCACAGATAATAGCAGAACCATTATTTTCTCCGACTATAACCACTACACCTTTGACATAAAAATAGAAAATGCAATCGCTCCAGGTGTTGGCATATTAGGTACAAAAGATAATAACGGCAAAGACGACTATCGATTCAGAGTTGGTGGTAGTTTTGTTTATAATATGAATCAATCTCTCGAACTCGCTGTCGGCGTTGAACATGAAACTCGTTCGGTCGGGGATTATCGAATCTATTTGTTAGATGATCCGAGCACACCGCTAGCTACATCCCTTGAGAAAAGTAAACTAGATGAGTTTTCGGCATACGCTCAAGTAGACTACACCCTTGAAAACTGGCGTTTTCTTATCGGCGGTCGGTTTACTGATAATGAATTAAGTGGTAAAAAAACAACACCGAGAGCGGCTATAGTGTATAAAATTGACGAGTATCAATCATTGAAAACACTCTATTCAACTGGCTTTAACTCCCCAAACCCAACACAAACAAGCGTTTACGCGCCTGGAAATGTAATAGGAAACGAATCGTTAACAGCTGAAATAGTAAAAACGTTTGATTTCGCCTACTCCTATTCAAAATCAAACGTATTATTTGTCGCCAATATTTATGCTTTAGAAGCAGAGGACTTCATAGAAAGGAGGTTTAGTGAGGCTGACGGTGCGGTTTCATTTTTTAATGAAGGAAATTTTAAGCGTCAAGGCGCAGAAATCGATTTTCAAATGGCCACCTCTGATAGTAAATTATTTATAAATTTAGCCTATCAAAAAGAAGGTAATAAGGTTATTGCTGAAGACCCGACGGCTTTTAACACACCTAGACTAACTTTAAGTATTGGTGCAAGTACTGACCTTTGGGACATGCACAGTATAGGTGGCAACATCACATATATAGGAGCGCGTCATAATTTAGACGGTTATAGTATCGTTAATATTAACTATACTGCGAGATTATCTGATTTTGATTTATTTATTGTTGTTCGCAATCTTTTGGACGCAGAGATTTTAAACCCCGACATTTCAACTCAAAATAGTGACCTTGTAGCACATGGAGAAGAAGGTGTTAATTTTCAATTAGGCGTTAGAGTTTACTTTTAATGGGATTACTTATTTGGGTGACCGTAAGACGCCATATACTGCCAAATATTTCAAGTTATTTGTTGACGGTTTTATTGAATGCTTTGGAGAAAAGTGGGAAGACTTTAAATTCAAATTGGCCGAATCAATGGCAAGACAAAAAATTAAGGAAGGATTCATAGCCAAAGATGATAGTAATTAACACAATATCGAACCAGATGGAGAGGTTCATTAGACATCGAAAAAGTGGTACCTGCTGTCTTTTCATATTTCCAACTAAAGAACCTTTTAAGGCATAAAACAATTTTAAACTCCAATGACAATATCTATATAAGGCGCATAATTAAGGTTAACAAATGGAAGGTCAACGGCAGCAATGAGCTTGCAGCGTTCATAGATATTGTTCTCGTTCTATAACTGTAATTTTATTTTTTGAACATTAAATCAGTCTCAAAACCGATTTTATTAACGTCCGCTATGCCAATAATTTTGATTTCAGCTGTCGACTTGCTTAGGTCAACTAACTGGTGTTCAGTTAACCTCAACGAACACTCAAAATTTCAAAACCTTACTTCTTCTTAGCGCACTTTGTTGCCTTTACAATATTACTGATTTGTCCCGTTATTTACAGAGCACCAGGTAAAAACATCTTTGCCATTCTGGCAGTTGACTCAATGAGGCTAAAGCCTAATTTAGGGCTACTTTGGGCTTTAGCCTTAGACGTTTTATGCTTTTTCTCTTTTCCATTGCTAATGACGAGTTACAACAGCTTTACCAACGAACCATAACCCTTCCACCTTGAGTCTCAGATCATCATAATAACATTGCAGGCATTCGCCTGTTTACTCATTAATATTGAAGTCGTAATGCAATTGCATAGTGTTGTTACTCAGTAAATATGGCTACTCATTTAGCGTTAAATAAAGGGTGGTTTTTAAGCCGCTAGTACCTCGAAGCGTCATAATAAAATGACACCTTTAGGTATGATTTTAGCGAGTCGATAAGCTAAAATTTACCTAGGGGTATCTCCAAGTAACCACACAACCGTCAACAAGGTGCATCACTCAAGTGGCTTTTTTGCCGCGATATATTCCGCCTGCATAAATGCCCAAACGGAGATGATGCCAAAGGCAGAAATCAAGATGAGCATATTCATAAAACTAGACCAACCACCTGCGCTATCTGCCAGTCTTCCGCCAATGAAAGCAAAGGTTGCACTAGCGGCAAAACCGAAGGCATCTATTAAACACACCAAAGTCGCACTATGGGGGCCGCCATATTCAATGGAAAATATCGACATGGGTAAGTAATAGGCGGGAGAAATTGAAAAAGCGAAAAGAAAAATGGCCCCCAACGCCACTAGGTAGTTCAACTGAGCGCTTAAATTAAACCAGGGTAAATATTTCAAGGTCAGTACGCTCAATAAACTCAGTATTAAAGCGAGGGTTAATACGGTCCTGATACCTCGCTTTGAAAAGCGATCGTAAAAAGCCATAGATGCCAAAAGACCAGTCAAAGAGCCAACGGGAAAAACGGTCGAGGCCATTGCGGCCTGTGATGGGTTAAGTTGGTAACTTTCCATAAGATAAACCGCAACAAAGTCCAAAAAGGCCATCATGCAAGTAAGTACCATCAACATGATCACCACGAGCCAAACTCTAGGGCTTTTTGCAAAAGCTACCAGTCCAGCAATCGTGCTTGTGCCTTGCAGCGGATGATTATATTTATTTTCTAGCGCCTGTTTTGATGCGATGGCCAACTCAAGATTCTTGCTCTTATTATGGGTATTAACATCGGTATTGATATCGGCATTACCATCGGTATTAACATCGATATTGTTTTCATCTTCTTTGAAAAAATAAGCATCTTCAGGTTTTTCTTTCAAGTAAAAATAACAGCCTATAAAAATGATGAAGGCAAAAGCAGCCGCGATAAACGCCACCGTGCGCCAATGCATAAAACTTAACAACCAACCGAAGAACAACGTAGCCAACACCACACTAAATCTCGAGCTAGTAGCGACAATACTCCACACTTGTCCATAACGTTGCGGGTGATACCACTGTCCGATCAATTTTGTCATACCGGGCCAGCCCGAAGATTTGGTGCAATAAAGCAGAAATGAAAAACCAGTAAAGGCCATAACATTAGGCGAAAGTCCAAAGGCGATGATAAACAGCGCAGTCAAGAAAATGCCAATTAAAAAAGTAACACGCCCGCCAAACTTATCGGCAAGGGGTCCCCAAATCAGTTTACCAACCAGCGCACCTAAGGTGCCATATGCAGCAAAATCACCCAAGTTTGTTTTTGTTAATGCTAAGGTTTCATCGGCAAGTAAGGCCGGACTGAGAATAGTGACCATTTGGCGACAAATCATCATGGCGGCATAACCAAGATACATGGATACGAGAATATTGATTTGCTGCGGGGGTCGGTTAGACATAATCTATCCCTGAACCGTCGTCTGTATAGTCGATGGCTATGTTGACTTTAATGATTAACCTTAGCTGACCATTGGTTAATCAGCAACTTAGACCAACCAAAGAGCAAAGAAACATAACACTAGCCAATATGAGTGCCAATTAAGAATATTTTGCTCATTCGACTTTGAACAATACTTTAGGATTAACCATGGTTTTCATTTCAAGAACATTACCGTTCGGGTCTTCAATAAAAAAGGTTTCCTGTTCATATTCACTGCCGATAAAACGACGATAAGGTTGGTCTAAATAGGCTATACCAGCCGTTTCAATACGCTCTTTTAAGGCTTTAAACGCCCTATCAGACAAATGTATACCAAAGTGGGGAACGAGGACGCTACCCATGTCTACTTCATGGCGTACTGTTGGCAAACGTTCTTCGCTTTGGTGTAAAGTCAATTCGTTGCCCCAAAAATCAATATCTACCCAATGTCCCTCCTCGCTATTGCCACTTTTACAGCCAAGTACATCGCAATAAAACCTTTTAGCTAAATTTAAATCGCCTGCAGGAATGGCCAGATGCAAACAGTTGGACATAACTTTCCCCTTGTTTTATTTTAAACGTATGAATTAAATAGCTACTCTATTTTATAGAGCACCAATTCATATAATACCAAGTGCATTAAAGCCAAAATTAATAAAAAGAGCGTTTATACTTTGTTCCGCAGAATAAAGACGCACGCGCTTTATATACTATATACATGCTAAATGGACCTTGAGTGCTTAATAAAATTTGCTACTCACGATTCAAAAGTTCGGCATTTGTTGGGTATTTCTCAAGTAACTCAACAAGTTTCCTAGCACCCTCTACAGGTTTAAGACCGGTAAGCGCCCTGCGCAACACGGTTACCTTGTCGAGTTCTTTCGAATTGAGCAGCAGCTCTTCACGGCGCGTGCTGCTTTTTGCAATATCTAACGCGGGAAAAATTCGTTGATTTGCCGCCTCACGCGATAAAACGACTTCCATATTACCCGTACCCTTAAACTCCTCAAATATCACCTGATCCATTCTACTGCCAGTATCAACCAGTATGGTCGCGAGAATGGTAAGCGAGCCACCATTTTCAATTTTTCTCGCTGCGCCAAACAGTTTTCGTGGTATTTCCATCGCTCTAGCGTCAAGGCCGCCCGACATGGTACGGCCGCTGCTCCTTTGACTGGCATTATGTACTCGTGTCAGCCTTGTCAGAGAATCAATGACAATCATTACATCGTGCCCTTCACCTGCTTGCCGGCGAGCAATTTTGAGCAGGTCATTGGCGACACGAACGTGTTGGTCATAGTTTTCATCCGTAGATGAGGCGTATACTTGTGCCGGAACGCTGCGCTTAAAATCCGTTACCTCTTCGGGACGCTCATCAATAAGTAACGCATAAAGCTTTATCTCTGGGTAAGCCTTACCCACCGACTGACAAATATGTTTTAACAAGGTGGTTTTTCCTGAGCCTGGCGGAGCAACAATTAACCCTCGCTGCCCCATACCTATCGGCGTAAACAAATCCATCGCTCGGGTGGACAGTTGCTCAGAGCCTAATTCTAGGCGAATACACTGATGAGGATTGATGGCAACGCCATTTATAAAACGCTTTAGGGGGTCAACGTGAGGTACAACCTTGGCCACTTGTTCGACTTGCTCGACTTTTATGGTGGTTTTTTTTCTTTTCACATTCAACGTTAATATTTTTCTTGTCATGATATCGGTTTTTAGCTCTAGAGGATTAAGTGTTTTTTGATGTGTTTACTGAAGTCTAAGGTAGCATAAAGCGTTTTTAAACCAGCCCTACGGGGATGTCTGAGCAAACCATGTTCTTCATTAGTTCCTTTTTTAAGGATGCTACATGGATGCTCCTTATTAGAGAATGCAGACGTGGCATGGATGCCACTTATTAGAGAATGCAGGATGCACATTCTCCTGTGCACATTCTCCTGTGCATATTCTCCTGTGCATATGCTCATAAATACCCCTTATTAAAATGAGGCGCTTTGATCATCAATTGCCTAGGCGTTAGTAAAAAAGAGATAATAACGTATTAAAAAAAGTATTGATAAATTTTAAAGCAATTTAGCTAAATATTTTTGGCTTACTTTAAAGGCTGCGCCAATTGTTACCCCAATACATATTCCAACAATGATACCCATTGATATATTACCAAATACGGCCCCAAATGAGACTCCCATTGATGAACCAAGCGCTACACCCAAACCGAGAACCAAGTACCCGATTGTTCTTTTTCATCTAATTTTGACGGCATTTGTTTGATTCCTTGGGGTGACTAAATACAAAAAATTATAACGAAACCGAAATTTAGACTCTACACGGCAGAGCTATCCGATTCACTGTTGCTGGGGTTAAAATTGGTGTTCTCGAGTCATCAATTTTTCTATCATGCGTTGCTTGGTTTCTTTAATAGGCACGAAAGTATCCGTTGATGTCGATGAATAATCTAGCGTGCAAAAAGAGGTGCCAGGGACTATTTGTATTGGCTCTGGTTGGGCTGCATAGAAATCATCCAAGTCAAGCTCTGGTAGCATTGCTGTAATAACAAGTTGTGATCTAGCCATAACATTAGGGTCGCCTAATCGACCACGCTGCCCCCATTTTATCTGCACTTGCTCGCAGGTAATATCATCAGATGAAAGATCGAAGTTCGAAAAGATGAGCACGTCCCCGTCGGCATCAAAACTATATTTTAACATCACCGAGTCAAATGCCATCGCAGTATCCTCCCATCCGTTAGTGAAACTGTAAGTAGCCTGTGCGATGTCGGCTCCAAACTCCATACCCACCTCAGTTGGAGTGTAATTTCGCTGCTCTGCTGATGACGTCTCACCTTGGTAGAGCACTTTAGCCAATCCTTGCCACACAGTTGATGTTAAAGGGAATTGTTCAACTAGACGCTGATGAACACATTGACCTCTATTCATGATGTCAGCTAAATTTTGCTGGAAGCTATTTGTCAGTACCAAATGAGCATGTTCGCTTAATGGCATACAGTCATTTGCATGGGCTAGTTCGTGATAAAAAAGCGCTGAGGTCAAGACCAAAATATCATCTAAACTCCGTTCTTCGGTTCCCGTCAGAGGTTAATTTTTTCCAGCATACTGGTTATTAATCACTAAACGCCCAATTTCTCTGAACTGCAGGTCGCTGCCATATTCCGAACGATAATCTGCTTGTTGGTTAATGGTCGATTTTTCTTCATTAGTCAACCAAAGATAAGCCGGATCAATATAGATAGCACCGGTTTCTAGACGATAGTGGGCTGGTCGAATGTCTTGGTGGATAACAATTGCCGTTGTTGCCCTAAATAACAAGAGCATCTCTGCAGGCATGATGACCAGCAATTCACGCATTCGCTGCCTCATCCATGAATGTGATACCACAACGCGATTCATGATTTCATCAATGCTTGGCTTGGTGTTATTTAGGCCAATTATTGGTAGTTCATTTAACGTACATGAATCACTGGCGTCTTTAATTGCCACACATCTGATAATATTGCCAGTATAGGGTTCTGTACCGGTAGCAGGCTGAAGATTACTGTAATCTATGCTATTGCTATTCGAATTCTTCTCATCACAAGCCACTAAGCCAAGACAGCACAAAATTAAGAAAACCTTTTTCATATTTTTTATCTTCCTTTGAACGAACTTTCCTACCAGTGACAATGCTGATGAATTAGCCTTAAAGCTATCATTGGCAATAAAATTTATAGCGGCTCTAACGATAAATCAATGGAGACATTAGCGCGAAACTTGATAACTTTGCAATGATGGAAGATCGCAGTCTATTGTTTTGATATAAATATTCCGCTCAATCCACATAATTTCTAAATCGTATAAGCAAAATGAGTATTTTGTCGGATCTTCTTCCCATACACCTTTAGTTTTCACTGATACCGAAGTGAATAACTCGTTATCGTTTTCCCACCAAACCAAAACCAAGTAATCACAGCTAGCACCATCATGAAAAATAACAAAAGCAGGAGTATTTAACCAATCGATGTCACGAGCAGATTTAACTTTTTTAAGCCGTTGAAAATATTTTGATTGTTCAACAGCAGCATTAGTCGCCGACACCGTATAAATTTTAACACCTGTTTCATCTAGCCAATCAACATGGCCTTCTATACTGCGCGGATTGTACATAGCATTCCTTGTAACGCCCTAATACGGGGCAAAAAATTGTTGGCTAAAATGTGAGGCAGAACCGAGCCAACTGTTGCCTGCCCGCTATTTAATGGCCTTGTTATAGCGCTCTTGATGCCATTGGGTGATTTGGATCTAATTGAAGTAAATCCCATAAGTTACCGTATAGATCTTCAAATACTGCTACGGTACCGTAATCCCGTTCTTTTGGTGCTCTAATAAATTTTATACCATCTGATATCATACGATTATAATCACGCCAAAAATCATCGGTATTTAAGAAAAGGAATACTCGGCCACCGGTTTGATTTCCGACAAAATCATTTTGCTCGGGCTTAGATGCACGAGCTAATAATAGTGTTACACCATTAGAACCCGGTGGAGAAACCACAACCCAACGTTTATCTTGTTCTGGTTGGTAAGTATCTTCCACAAGTTCAAATTTGAGTTTATTTACATAAAAGTCAATTGCCTCATCATAGTCTTTAACGACTATCGCAATGTGTACTATTGATTGTTTCAATTTATCTATCCTTGAATGCTATGCTGATGTAATTCAGCGCTATAACGCCCAAATTACAGGCTAAGTAATAACTGGCTAAAATCGTCGAGCAATACTTAGCCAACTGCTCCGTGTCCTTGTTAATTTACATTACCCTAAATTTAACTTTTATATAGCGCTAAATAAAAGAGAATAATACCAACGTCCCCTAATGATATGACTATATTTATTGAAAGAAGTAATGGCCACATTTTGTGTGAAAACCATGGATATTTCTAGCTTTTATTTAGAAAATGTAAACTTCGCCCAGGTCGACTTATCGTTATCTACTGCTTTGTCCGGCTTGAGTGACTAGTTAGCCTATATCCTGCTTCGCAGCTTTGACACTCTTACGCTCTGCCGTGTAATCCCACCAAGCCTTTGGTTCATCACCATTGATAAAACAGGTAACTGAAATAAACACATCAATAACACACGGGTCATGCCTGCTGCCTGTTATAATGCAGAGCCTGTCGTACATTTCATACGGGTCCTGCCCCACGAGATCATCGGGTTTCTCTATACCAAGCAACTCAAGGTCAGCAGCGCCTGCCTTACCTATATTTGGAAGGTCTGTAAGCTTACTTATATTTTCACGGACAACTTTACTCGGATTCATGATTCGCCTAACGCCCAACTAACAAGGTAAGTGATGATTGGCTAAAATGTTTGAGCAACGAAAAACAGCCAAGTGTATTTTTTACGTTTGAAGATCTTGTTATGTTTTTAATTTAACCGCTGTTCCAAAAACCATTATTTCACATGAGCCATCCATAATTGCACTTGTAGTAAAACGGATGCCGACAACAGCATCAGCTCCCTTTTCATCAGCGTTCTCAACTAGACGTTGAACAGCTATATCTCTCGCTTCTGTTAACATTTCCGTATAGCCGCGAATTTCACCACCGACGAGACTTTTTAAACCTGCCATGATGTCACGTCCAATATGCTTTGCTTGAACTACATTACCGGTAACTACACCTACTATTTCTTCGATTTCCTTGCCTGGAATGGACTCGGTGGTTGAATAAATCATAATACTTCCTTGAATAAATAACGCCTCATTAAGAGGCAATAAAATAGTTGGCTAAAAATAACGACGAAGGATCAAAAACCAACTATTTGTGTCCTTTTAAATGGCTTATAGTTATGTGTTTGATTAATTGATGATTAGTCAAACGTTTCAGGATTGGATTTCACATATAAACGTATTAAAAAAGCAACGAACAAATAAAATATAGTCAATATAACGGAGCCTCCTAAAGTTATGTTATCGAAAGCCCCTTGAGGATAGATACCTACAGTAGCTAAAACACTAAACATAATGAATATAATCCAAAAGGCTTTATTTTGATTATTACTCATATTTCCACTCCATAGAAAAACACATAACACCTCAATAAGCGGCCCGAAATAGTTGGTTAAAATGAACGAGAAACGAGTGTTAACCAACTGTTTCGCGTCCGTTTGAGTATACGCAATTAACTACTTGATGAAGCTGCACTTGTTGCGGCTACAGTAGTTGCAGCAACGGCTTGCTGTGTGGCTATTTGACTTGATATTACTGATGTATTTTGATGTTCACTAGCAATAATACACGTACCATAACCTAGACCTTTTAAAGGGTTTTCCCAAATAATAGCCCCATCAGAAGCTGATAAACAAAACAAGTGTCCCCCTGAGTATGCAAATACATTATCAGTTTCATAATAGACATTAGTGATAGTTGAGCTTTTAAGCTTGGTTTTCCAAAGCGGCTCGCCTGTTCTCTTACTCAAACAGACAACGTGATTACTAATACCTAAGAATAATTTATCCATAACACTCTCCGTAAATTAATTTTGCGTATATCGGCCCAATAACAGGCTAAGTAATGCTTGCTAAAATTGTGCAGCGTAACGGAACCGAGCAAGCTTTACCTGTCCCATTACTTAATGTGCATGTTAGTTATTTATATCAACTTGAGTAACATAGTAACGGCAATAAAATAGACAACAAATGAAGTCAACACAATCCTTTTAACTTTACCATGAGATAAATAGTCATCTCCGATTAAAACCATATATAAGCCGATTGGCGCAATAAAGATCGAAATAAAAAAAGGTAAAGGTAGAGGTAGGAGGGATAAAACTGTGAATACTGCAGAGGCTTTCGCGACTTGTTTTAAATTAAAGTGCTCACCTTGAAAACCATATGAAAAAAGTAAAATTACAAAAACGATAACAAATGACATCAATCCTTGAATAAACACAAAACTCTCCTTAAATAACACCCACTAAGGGGCAAAGTATACTTGGATAAAATAGGTGAATGAGTGGACAAAACAGCCAATTGTATTATGTCGATTTAATTGCCTAGTAATATTTTCATGCCATAATCTAATATATATTGGTACTTGTGAGGTTTTACATTATGGCTAAAAATACCAGCGTAACATTGGGCGATCATTTTGATCAATTCATAAAACAACAACTTAACACTGGTCGTTATGGCTCCGCAAGTGAAATTGTTAGAGCTGGATTAAGAGCTTTAGAAGATCAAGAAGCTAAGCTACTAAATTTACGCAATATGCTCATCCAAGGTGAAAAATGCGGCATTGCTGATTACAGTTATAAAAGTTTATTGACCGAGCTAGATAAATAAAAATATTAATGAATAATTTTTTATTATCTTCGAAAGCAAAGTCACCTTTAATTAAAAGAGCTAAATATACCCAATTGACTTGGGGTAAATCGCAAAGAAATGATTATTTAACAATACTTGATAATACCTTTCAATTTTTAGCTGATGAAGCAAAATTAGGTATTAATTGCGATTATATTAGTGAAGGCTACCACAAGTATCCTCAAGCTAGCCAGGTAGTTTATTACAAAGAGCTTCAAGTTAATCAAATTTTAATAGTGCGTACACTGCATAAAACTATGGATGTAAACTCCGCACTATAGAAAAATATAACGCCCCACTAAGGGAAAATTTAACCTTGGCTAACCTGTTGAACGAAGTGATAAAAACCAATGGGAAAATTTCACTTTTGAGTAGCTTGTTTTGACCCTTTTACTATAATCTTAAGATCAATCTACCCGATGAAGTGCACAAATTTTATTATTTGAAGGATCTCGTAAATAAGCTAAATATATTTTTCCAATAGCTCCCTCTCGTACTCCAGGAAGATCTTCACAAGAAGTGCCGCCATTCGCAATGCCCGCTGCGTACCAAGCATCCGCTATATCTGAGGTCTTTGCTGAAAAACCAATAGTAGAACCATTTCCATGGCAAGCAGGCTTGCCATTTATAGGCTTAGTGAGCGCCAAAACACCACTTTTAGTAAAATAAAAGCAACGTCCTTTTTCGTCGATTACACCGGGTTCGTAACCCATAGCGCCTAAAATTGCATCATAGAAAACCTTCGATTCTTGTACATCATTTGCACCAATCATTACATGACTGAACATTTTAATTCTCCTCGTTAAAAATAAATAGTTCGCGAACACTAAGGGCTATAACGCCGCTTAGCATTAAATCCTAATGGCATAATCTAAACTTCTTTTTTCATAACCCCAAAGCCCCAAGTGAATTGAGATAGCTTTCAACATCTTCTCGTTTTCTACCTTTAAACAGCCCTGCCGTTTCGACATCTATAGTATCTACTATTTTATACTTATACTTTTTCATGAGTTCTCCATAAGCTTCTTGAGTAGTGCATGCCTAACGCCCCAGTAAGAGGAAAATAGTAGGTGGTTAAAATAAGCGATACCGGAGCAAAAGCCAATAATTTTTGTATCCTTTTGAATGACTTATACATTCTTATACTAATTCATCCGTTTTAGGCCATTGCCACGCATACCATACGATTGCGATGGTGATCGCAATTTCTATCGCTGTCAGCAGTAGATAAAACGCCCAAGTCTCTGTCAAATTGAACAAAATATTGGTAAGTATAAAAAACATACCCACACCGATGTTAAGCCAGCGATTGATTTTCGGTTTTAGCACTAAGGAAATAAAAATCATAATACTGGGTATTGCCATTAATATTGCAACAAAAACAAATTCTAATTGAGTATTAAGATCAGCTGCAGTTGTTTTTACCTCCATTGCCTTCGCTAATATTCCTGGGACATATATTTGTATATAGTCACCGTAGACATAGCAAAACATAACCGCGACCCAAAGCGCAGAAATCTTTAGTTTTACATTAATTTGAAAATCTTCAAAAACTGCTGTACTACTTTTAACTGAACTCATTCAAAACTCCATATTCTCGATAACGTATAACGCTACAATAAGCGGCTAAATGAAAGCTTGCTATAATTTTCGAGGCACGAGCACAGCAAGCTTTTATGTGTCCGTTCTTAATGGCCTTGTTATGTGGTTAGAACACATTCCATTTTAATGGATTTTAATACCACACCATTTTGAGTAGTGAAGTCACTTTTGCTTTGTTCCACGAATCCATTTCGTAAATAAAAATTAGCGGCATTAAGTGATGAATCTACTTTAAGAACTTTAATGCCAGCGTCACGGGCTTTTGTAAATAGAAATTCAATCATTTCTTTGCCAATTCCCTGGCCAGCATAGTCAGGCGATACAAACAACGAAAGTAAAAGCTGTCTTTCTATATTTAGCTCACCAAAACAGGCTATTTTATCTTCCAACACCTTAACATACAGTGTACAGCCATCATTCACGCTGCGTATAAACCGCTCAGGGCGAGCTTCCCCTACCCAAGCCAAAATAGT
This sequence comes from Colwellia piezophila ATCC BAA-637, assembly GCF_000378625.1. Taxonomy (GTDB): domain Bacteria; phylum Pseudomonadota; class Gammaproteobacteria; order Enterobacterales; family Alteromonadaceae; genus Colwellia; species Colwellia piezophila. Next base: position 306,480 of record NZ_KB905166.1, read on the forward strand.
CTTAAGATCATAATCTCTTACGCATAGAGCTTTTGCAGAAGCTCTAAAAACAGAATCCATATCGATGTAATCTGATTGTTCAGCAATACGAATCATAAAATACCAGTCCTTTTGAAGTACATAACGCTTACCTAAAAAGAAAGTTTTACTCGGCTAAAATTTTGAATAACGAATAAAAGCCAACTATATTTTGTTCTTTGAAGTGACTTATAGTTCGACCAAGCCACTATAACCATTTGATCCTGATAAATTAATATACACTTCACTACGTTTGACGTTGAAGTTAAACCGCTTTTTTCAAATTTAATTTAAAAAATTAACTTAGTGAGCTGCTGCTAATCCGTCTCTTCTGGAATCAGAACCGGCAATATAGCCTTTTTCCAATTTCATCACTGCCTGACCACCACCGAATATTAAACCTCGATTATTACCAAGAAAAACACGTTGAGCGGTCGACATAATTGGATTTTGTGGTGCATGGCCCATCGATATTAATTCATCTACCGTGCTTTGTGGAATTGCTTTTTCGAAACTAACGTTGTTTTCTTCCCAATGTCTAAATCGAGGCGCATCGATGGCTTCTTGTACGTCCATATCAAAGAGCACCATATTAAGTAAGACTTGAACATGTGCTTGAGGCTGTTGTGCTCCGCCAACAATACCATAGCTTAACCAAGGCTTTTGCTGTCCTTGCTCATCCATCTTTGTGACAAAACCAGGAATAATAGTGTGACATGGGCGTCTTCCAGGCGCTACTGTATTGGCTCTATTTTTTTGCATAGACAAGCCAACACCTCGGTTTTGTAGCGCAAAACCGGTACCTGGAACGACAATTCCTGAGCCAAATGAACCCGCCAAGCTGTTAATAAAAGACACCATATTCCCTTTACTATCACCAACACTTAAATAGGTGGTTTCGCTTGTCGTTAATGAGCTCTCAGGATCGGCTCTTTTCATCGCATGATGGGCATTAATTTGCGCACGGCGCTTAGTAATAATTTCATCTGATAGCAATTGTTCAGGGGTCACCTGCATAAACTTGGGATCGCCAACAAAGTATTCTAAATCAGCATAAGCAAGCTTTTTAGCTTCAATTAGGTGATGAAGATATTCGACAGAATTGTGTTTCATGGCGGTTAAATCATAAGGTTCCAATATCTTAAGCATTTCTAAAGCGGCAATTCCTTGTCCATTTGGTGGCAATTCCCAGAGTCTATATTCTTTGAACGGAACCGAAATAGGCTCAACCCAATTTGCACTATATTGGGAAAAATCGGTTTCCGTTAAAAATCCGCCTAATTCTTGAACCCTTATAGCAATTTTTTGCCCAAGTTCACCACCGTACATCACTTCAGGGCCGCGCTTCGCGATAAGCTTCAATGTATTTGCGTAATCGGGGTTAGAAAACCATTCGCCAACTTTAGGTGTTCTAACGCCATCAATTAAAAATGTTGCCCTTGAACCTAAATCCCAATTAAGCTTACTTTCAAAAAGCGCCCATTCAGCTGCGGTAACTTTAGAGACAAGAAACCCCTTTTCAGCTAACTCAATGGCTGGTGCTAATGCCTGAGCTAAGCTTATAGTCCCGTGTGCTTCTAATAATTTTGCCCAACCAGATAATGCCCCGGGTAGAGTAATAGATTGAGGGCCATCATCTGGAACACTGCTGCGATCGCCAATTTTTTCTAACGTCATTAACGCACCAGCATGACCACTGCCATCAATGCCAATTAATCGCTGCTGTTCTTCAGACCAATATATAGCAAACATGTCACCACCAATGCCGGTCATATAAGGTTCAACTACACTTAAAACGGCGGCAGCAGTTACGGCGGCATCTACTGCATTGCCACCATTTTTTAATACGGTAAGACCTGCCTGACTAGCCAAAGGCTGACTAGTAGCCACCACACCATTTGGTGCATATACAGCGCTTTCTTGATAGTTTTCTATTGGTGCACCAAGTCCTGCACGCAGTGAAAATCCAGCCACTATAGCTGATATCGCAACCAGAGTGATTATTGCAAGCGACCAAAAAATAAAACGTTTTATGCCATTCATATTAATCATTTCCCTTAAATGTAATCCAAGTTCATTTTATTCTTATTCTTATTCTTGAGTGAGGTTGTGCCTTGAGTGACTTATTAAATAGTAAGTTTCAGATGCATTCTTGCTTATTAGGCATATAACGCCTCGTTAAGGAGAAACAATTAGTTAGCTAAATTGTTGAGGAACAAAACTGCTCACTGTATTTTGTCCCGCTTAAACAGTTTATTATATGAAATTTATGGTCTAGAACAAGTACAGGCTAAGTCACCATACCCTTGAATCCATTGACTATATACCCACAAATACACTCTCTTTGAACCTTAGAGCAATCTTGACTATTAACGCCACTGCTGCCAGTCGAATAGGTACATGCTGATATAAGTAAAACGAGGGATAAACCTAAAATTTTAATCCAAACTCCATTTCATATAACGCCTCATGAAGCGGAAAAATACAGTTTGGCTAAAATGTGCGCAGCGCGAGCCAACTGTAATTTTGCCGTAACAGAGCCTTAATAGGCAAACTACATCGCGGTATAAATTACACCCTGTACAAGTATTTTGTCATTAGGGCTAGCGTTTTTAAAAGAGATTGGAATCGTAGAACAGTTGCCAACAACATTATTTTTCACACAAGAATCATCTAGCTCAATGACATGAAAGTGTAAGTGCGGGATTGACTCCATGCCAGTATCACCACTATAGGCAATAACATCACCTTGCTTTACCTCTTCTCCTAGCTCAACCGTTGCACCAATATTTGTAATATGCATATAAAAAGCAAAGCTACCATCTTCATGGGCGACGGCAATATAATTAAAATCACGTTCTTTATTGTTACCATCAAAAAAACTGTCCTCAATTGCAGCTACTTTGCCAGTGCGAGCAGCATGAATAGGAGTGCCAACATCCATTACAAAATCAAAAGCAAATTCATTTTTATATTCAATGGAATGGGTATGAAACGTGCAGTTACCCTGCCTTAACTCATAACTTTCACTAAGACCAAAAGGTAACTTATATAATGAGTTTTCAGGTTCAATAAATCGAGATGAGTTTTTCGTCATACAATTTAGATCTATTTTAGCCCTAGTCGAGTTACATGAAGTGAGAACGAATAAACTAATTATTATTATGAAAATTCTATGATACATACGCTTCCTTGCTTTGTTTTACGCCCCACTAAGGGCCTCTAAAGGTTGGCTAAAATTGTGCAACAAAGCGAAACGTAGCAAACAGTTACGTGTCCTTGTTTATTTTCTTGCTATAGGCCTACTTATCCACAGTTTGTTTAATAATAAGTAAATCCACTAGTACTTTTTGAAATATGTGCAAACAACCACTAATTGAGAATATGATAATTAAAATTGGTGAAAACTGAGCACCATCAAAGAAATAATCATTTGAAAATTGCACTAGAAGTGTTAATAAAGCAATAATTATTATAGGTTTTACAAAATGCTTACTAATTGAGGCTTTGATATCCTTTTCGGTAATCATACTATCTCCGTAATTTGATATAGGTATATAACGCCTCACCAAGAGGCAAATAATAGTGGGTTAAAATATGCGAGGAACGAAGCCCTGCCAACTGTTGCGTGTCCTAGTTTATTTGCTTGTTATGTGTTTTTGGCACTCCACTTTCCAGAGACAATCATGACATAAGCACCGATAGTAATAGTACCTAACATTACTCCTATGAGAGGCGCTGAACTCCCAACGAGAAAAGACATACCAAGTGAAGTACCTAAACATAAGGTTAAAGCACAAAGTTGCGCTCGATTAAGTTTATTGTTAAATCTCATTGTGGACTCCTAATCCGTGAGTTTACTGAGAATAATCATAGGTATATAACGCCTCACCAAGAGGCAAATAATAGTGGGTTAAAATATGCGCGGAACGAAGCCCTGCCAACTGTTACGTATCCCTGTTGATTTTATTGTTATGTGAACACTCATTCAAAGTAGCTAAACCTAAGTCTATATGAGCGACTATATAACCATATTCTTTTTTTGAGAGTGCAGCTTTTTCAAATTGTTTTTTTGCAAGTTCATGGGTCCACACATTACCACAAGGTGCGTCCACTATTGTTGTATCAACTTTTAAAAGTTGCACATCTTCGATCGCAAAACCTTTTTTTACCGCACTTTTAGCACATAGGCTTAATGCGTATTCAACAGCATATATGTCAACACTTGGCATACCAATAAACTCTACATCACAGGCAAGTTTACGCGTCCCCGTTTCATCAACGTAATAAAGTTGACCCGTGGTACATGACGTAATTAACACAGATAGTATAATGATTAAAAGTCGATTCAAACTCAAACTTTCCTTGTACCAACGCCCAAATAACAGGCTAAGTAATAGTTGGCGAAAATGTACGAGGAACGAATGCTAGCCAACTGTTTAGCGTCCGTTTGAGTAACTTATAAGCACTTTACACTGTAGTTATTAATATTTAACTTTACCGCTTTACTATGTAGGCCGTCACCTCTATCAATACGCTTTTGGTTTAAGTTAAAAAAGTGACTTAATTGTTTTTCCGGAACAATAAAATCATGATTGTTATATATAATACTGTTGTTTTTTATAGGAAATATAGAAATAATATCTTTATTACTATCTACGAATACTAGCTTATCGTATGAGCAAAAATTTTCAGATGTTTGAATATTGGCATTAGCGGTAAGAATGGTTGTTGAAACTAAATCTTTCAATTTGTGAAAGTTTTCCCATCTACCATAAAGCACCGCCGATTTTGTTTTGTGGTCAAGCCAAAAAATTAATTTCGTCTCATCTAAAGTAGATGAGTGAAATTGCATGTCATCGCTTGCAATACATCCAAAAGTTAAGAATACCAATAATATCAGCTTTTTCACTTTACTCTCCATGTTAGGAATACTCGCCGTAATCTTGTGTGCTTATAATGCCTGCTTAAGCGGAAAAGTAGAGTTGGCTATAATGCGCGAGGTACGAGCCCCTGCTAACTGTTACGTCTCCTTGTTTATTTTCTTATATCTCGTTTTATAGAGCCACTTGATAGATGTCGACTTTAAAGCCACGAAATACAGAAGATTTAATAAATTGAAAACCTGTTCTATTTACCACTTTAACAGAGCTGATATTCGCTGACTCTATTAGTGCGTGTACCACTTTAAGCTTTAAGGATTTTTTAGCAAAATCTAATAAACCAAATGTAGACTCAACAGCATAACCTTTGCCTTGTTGGTCAGTGGCAAGACGATAATTGATATGTATAACATCATCAGTGTCTACTTTATGTTTATTAAGACCACACACTCCAACAAACTCATTAGTTATCGAGTTATAAATTGCCCAATGCCCATAACCATTTAAGTCATATTGATTTTTGCAATTAGCTATATAATCATAAATCTGTTCTTCTGTGTGAACACCTACTGTCGAATATTGCATTACAATAGGATCAGCTAGCACTTTTAATAGGTTTATAGCATCCTCCTTCGTAATTTGACGAATACTTAACCTTTCAGTTTCAACAATAGTCAACACAAACTCCTAGAGATAAAACGCCCTGTTAAGGGGGAAAATATAGTTGGCTAAAATGTTGATCAGAGTGAAAACAGCCAACTGTATTTTCCCCCTTTAAAGTTCTTGTTAGCAATAATTTACGCTAATGCCTGTCTCATTTTACGACCACCTACTGGAATTAAACCATTTTTTTGGTAAAAGTTTAATGTGCGCTCAAACTCGGGTAAAGGTGGAGTACATAACTCAATGCATGACCAATTATGCTTTTTACCATAATCTTGAACTTGCTCAATTAACATTGAACCTACACCGGAAGCTCTGAACTCAGGAGAAACATAAAACTCTTGGATTACACCGATTTTACCACCCGCATATAATGCGTATGTTTCTGTCATGGTAACTACAGAAATCGGCTTGTTTTCAAACATTCCAATAATTGCCGAATAGTGGCCATCCCTAATGAGTTCATGACAACGTTGAATTGTACCATTGAGATCAATATCAAAATGCTGAGCTTTTGTTAGCGCACAAATTTCAGTTGTAAGTTCTACAACAAAGGAGCCTATTAGTTCAGAATCTTTAAGTGTGGCTTCTCTAAAGTTGATATGCATACATACTCTTGATTATTGATAACGCCTCATTAAGAGGCACAAAATTGTGGATTAAAATAAACGACGAATGAGCAATTTATTCCATTGTGTAAACAACATAAACGGTTGCTGTAGCTCTCATTTTTCCAATTTTAAATACACCAGCCTTTGGCGGCACTCTATACCTTAATTGACCAGCACCGTATGATTGTCCGTAAACATCCTGATTTGGATGTAAATTATAAGTTTCTTGTTGTCGAGTTTGGAATTCGGAAACAGAATAAACATCTTTGAGTGTTTTACCCTGAATTTCAGCAATTTCCTGAGCTTTTAATTTTGCATCTTTAATTGCTAACATTAATACATTTTTTTTAACGGCACGTTCATCAGCTAACTCTACAGTCGATGATATTTTTGACGTTATTCCTGCTGAGATTAATGCATCATTTAATAATGGATATTTAGTTAGATCTTTTAAAACTATATCTATATTACGACTAACTCTCGTACCATTATCAATTCTTTTCCCGTTATCCCTTTCTATTGCGGGATAAATCTGGATAGGTGTTGCGGTAATTTGATTTGCTTTGATTCCCAACTTTTTAGTTGATTCGAAAATTTTCAATGATTTTTGGTCTATTTCTAACTTTGCAACTTCTGCATCTAAGTTAGTTGAAACAATAGATACTGATATCTTAATTTGATCAGGAATAATCTCTTTTTCTGCGTACCCTTCAACATAGATATGAGGTTCATTCGGGATTACCGAAGCAAAAGAAGAAATTGAAATTATTAATAGAAGTAGCAATATCGTTTTCATGAGTAATCCTTTATCAGGTAATACAGAGTTTGATTTTCGTATAACGCCCAAATAACAGGCTAAGATTATGTAGCGAAACGTAGCCAACTGTTACGTGTCCTTGTTGATTTTCTTGTTATGTGTTTCCACTCTGACAATTCCAGCATACTTCAAAAGAGGGGTCATTTTCCTCTGAACAGCTTTGACAAATCCAATCTTCACCTTTATCACTGTTTTGTGATGATTTTAATATTTCTATAGCTTGCTCAAAGTCTTCGTCATTAGTAACCCAAAGTTCTGGCCAAGCATCGAAGGCCGATATTTCACCTACAGCCCCTTGTGCAAATTCATTTTTGATAAATGTACTTATTCCTTGTGCATCAATGAGGTTCTTTGCATTGTTCACAAGAAAATGATTCTCGTTGGAATATACCAGCTTCATAATTGAATACTCATAACGCCCCAATAAGGGGCTGATAATAGCTTGCTAAATGTGCAGCGAAGCGGAACCGAGCAAACGGTTAGCAGTCCCGGCTTTATTGGCTTGTTAGCTGTACTAACGTATAAACGACTTTCTGATTAAACTATATATAAAAAAGTCAGCGGCCAAATGTACTACAGCAGCTCCGATGGAGCCAATGCCCCTAAAATCAGAAAACTTTTTAATAAAGCTATCGCCGTTATGTTCCAAGTTGGATTGTATGCTATCCATTGCGGCTTCAAGCAAGCTATATGCGTTATATATTGCAGAAAGGTTAACAACAGCGAACATTAAAAAAAGAATTGTGACAGCCCTTTGTTTGTCGTGATTCCATTCTATTTTTGATGAAAACAACCAACCCAAAAGGATACCGCAAGCAGCTACATAGAAGTTCCAAAGAAAATCAATTTGTTCGCTTATTGATAAAGCTATTTGGGCTAATTCATAATCCGTCATAAAAACTCCATAATTGAAATACAGCTAACGCCACAATAAGCGGCTAAGTAATAGTTAGCAAAATGTGTAGGAAAACGTAGCCAACTGTTACGTATCTCGTTGATTTACTTGTTATATGTGTGTGTTTGAAAAACACTGAAATGGCCAAGAACATTAAAGCTTGTAGCGTGGAATGAGTAGATTTAAAACCCGAACGCCACTTTACTGCTAACCATGAATTTGAGCCGTTTATATAAGACTGATTAAGCGTAAACATAAGCAGAATTTATAAAACCTAGGGGAAGTTGAGCTATGTGCACTAAATCCATTTAGGCGAAAACTGTGTAACCAAAAATTCAAAATATTTTATGCCGCTAAAGTTACCACAAAAGAGAACAGAAACAAGTACTAAACTAAAAATTAAATGCCCAAGCCACAAAGACTAATCATTTCACTAACTGGCGACATATAACGCTTTGCTAAGCGATAATAAAATAGCTGGCTAAAATTAGCGAGGAACGAGCAAAAGCCAGCTGTTATTTGTCCCGGTTGATTTGCTTGTATTTACATCGAATGAAATGCAGCTATTATTGAAAATACAACAAAAAATAATGTGGCGTAAGGTGCGGCACTTAAAAATGGAATAAAGGTAATTAAAACCTTAACCACAGGCGGTGTTGTTGAGTTGTTAAATTTATAACCGATAAACAGCATTAAAAAATAATATAAGGGAAATAAAATGGATGACCAAGTAATATACTTAAAAAGTAATGCATCCCAAAAATTGGAAGCAATATTGTCATTTGTAAATAGGCTCATAATCAATGAAATTGGCCAGTTAAATAACATTAACAACCAAAATAACTTAGACAGTCTGAGATAAGTGAGCAATGCAGATTCCTTTGCTTAAAATGGTTGGCTATAATGTTCAACGAAGTGGACTCAACCAATCGTTATGAGTCCGACTTAAAAATACTTGTTAGGTTTCAAAATTTTCCCAAAGAAAGTACAACTGGCCCCAACCTTTGTTCTGTCTCTACTCTTCTATGGGATTCAGCAGCTTGCTCAATCGGATAAATTTTATCGACGATTGCTTCTATTTTTCCATCCTCAATCATTTCTTTGAGTGCAAGTAGCTCTTCCTCCTTTTCACCTGCGAAAGCAAAAGTCACGGTCTTATCAGTAAATTTAGAAGACAGAAATGATCTCAGCATGTCTGATAGTCGAGGATTTGCCATAAGATAACGGCCCTTGGGTTCGAGTGTTTTAACACATTCGGAATAAGAACTTCCAGCAACCATGTCAAAAATTACGTCATAGGTTTTGCCACTTTTTGTAAAATCTTCTTTGGTATAGTCGAAGAAATGATCCGCGCCAATACGACGAAGCATTTCTTCCTTGATGGTACAATCAACTGCCGTTACTTCGGCTCCCATTTCTTTGGCAATCATCACTCCAAAAGTACCGATACTTCCGCCGGCACCATTGATCAAAACCTTTTCCCCATTTCGGATATTCGCTTTTTTCAAAAAGTGAAGCGCATTCAGACCTCCTAGAGGTACCGCTGCTGCTGCTTCAAAGTTTATATTGGACGGTTTCGGTACAATCGTGTAGCTATCAGGTAGGGTCATGTATTCACTATAACAGCCCATCCGAAGCCCCGCGCACCCGAAAACCTGATCACCCTTATTAAACTTTGAAACGTTTTTCCCTACTGATTCGACTTCCCCTGCGAAATATCCACCTAATACCTGTCGCCTTGGTTTTGTTAGCCCTAGGGCAATACGTAAGGGTAGCCAAAACCACTTTACTGCAAATTTGAAACTTCGCATTTCACAGTCAGACTTCGTTACCTCAGCCGCATGAACTTTTATCAAAATCTCATCGTCCTTGGGAGTGGGTTTCTCTATTTCTTTGAGCTGAAGTACATCCGGTGGCCCATACTTTCTGTATACAACGGCTTTCATAAGTATTCCTCTAAAATAATTTTGATTAGGCCATTTTTAGAAATGCTAAGGAAAAAAACACCCTGCAGCCTTGAGACCTAACGCCTTACTATGCGGCGCAAAATAGTTGGCTAAAATCACGATGAACGATCACTGCCAATTATTTTTTTTCCTTGTTGAATTTCTTGTTATGTTTTGATAGTAATTATCCCTGACATGTAATCTACAGCATTACCCAAAAGCATGACTCTATCTCCAATAACTTCGCATTGAACAATTCCAGTCCTTTGAGATAATTGTTTACCAACAAGCTTATTTCGGCTTAGTTTTCTAGCCCAGTATGGTGCTATTTCGCAATGAGCAGAGCCAGTTACAGGGTCTTCATTAACTCTTAATTTTGGAAAGAAGCAACGGCTAACAAAATCGACTTCCTCACCAGGTGCTGTCACAACAACTCCTCTTAAATCTAAGGCTTGAAGTTTTACGAAATCAGGGGTGAGAGCCTTAACTTGAGATTCACTATCAAGAACCACTATATAATCAAAAGCTACAAGTGTTTTAGTTGGGATAACTCCTAAGGCCTCCTTTAACTCCGTAGGAGTGTCAATAGGTTTAATGTCACTAGCAGGAAAGCTCATACTATATCCTGAGCCGGATCTCCCAACCTGCAATGTTCCACTTTTTGTATAAAATAATATAGATTCTTTAACATAACCAAGGTGCTGAAATAGAACATGAGCGGCGGCCAAAGTCGCGTGACCACAAAGATCAACTTCATCTTCTGGGGTAAACCAACGTAAAGAATAACCATTATCTTCAGCTACAAAAAATGCAGTTTCAGATAGATTATTTTCTTCTGCTATTTTTTGAAGAAGTTCGTCAGAAACCCATTCATTAAGTGGACATACTGCGGCAGGGTTGCCTTCAAATGTATGATCTGCAAAGGCATCAATCTGATATATTTTTATTTCCATTGCTTAAAGCTACTCCATACTTATCAGAAAAACATCACGCCCACTTAAGGGGCCAAATTAACTATGCCACTTATGTACACATCTGGCTGATGTAATTCCATAAATGATTCAGGTGAATTTAAAGATTTAAAACCAAACTGCTCGTAAAGGCTATGTGCATCACTTGTAGCAAGTGCCATACGTCGAAGACCTTGCAAATTAGGATGTCCAAGAATAACTTGCATAAGCAACTTACTTAAACCTTTACCTCTATGCTCATTTGAAACGAAAACATCAGCTAAATATGCAAATATTGCAGAGTCCGTAACCATACGCGCAAAAGCTACTTGGTGACCTGAATCAGTAAAAACACCAAAACATAACGAATTATTTATCGCTTTTTTCATGGTGTTGATTGGAATGTCTTTAGCCCAATAAGAGCTAGATATAAAAGTATGTATTACAGTTAAATCCATATCTTTTATATCTGAACTAGTTTTATAACCTGAAATCAACACCAACTCCTTTTATAAGCATAACGCCTCACTAAATGGCAAATAATAGCTGGCTAAAATAAGTGAGGCACAAACAAAAAGCCAACTTTAATTTGTCCGATTTGAAAACCGTCGTTAGAAGCGCTTATTCGCCAACACTATCTAGTTTTTCTCTATATTCATCTAAATATTGTTTGTGCTTATTTTGGTGCCAATCAATCATTGATTTAGATTTTTCTACCGCTTGTGTTTGGTATTTAACCGCCTTGTTAACATTTCCAAGATCTGCATATGCCTTTGCTAAGGATGATAATGCATATGCTGACTCGGGATAGAGGGCGACTGTTTTTTGATATATAGACAATCCTTTTTGGGAATCACTTGCCATTAAGGATTTTGCTAGCGCCTTTAAAGAACCCTCTGCAGAAATATCGAAACCATATTTTTTGTCAGAAATTAGAGCGTAATAATCAATTATTGCTTGAGCCCCATTTTTAGAGATTTCAGAGTCAGCTTTAAGATCAGTATGAATATCATTAAAAAGAGCTTCAATGCCGTTTACAATAGAAATTATTGGTTGTGACATATAATTACTCTTATTATTACGATGAACTTGCCAATCAAGAGTACTTGGTGAAGATGCTTTTAGTGCTTTTTCAAATAAATCAAAAGACGGTAGATTACCTTGTTCATATTGATGGTTACCTGTGGCAAGGTATAAAAATCTCATTTGATCATCTTTTAAGGCTAGTTTCACTTTTGCTTCTGACGTTATTAAACCAAAATCATTAGCCAGTGATGGGCTAGAAATAATATATGCGTTAAATAATTTAGGTCGATTGAGTAAAGCAAATAACCCTAATGCTCCATTTCCCATAAAACCGCTATAAACTTTAAACCCATTTGTTCTATATTTTTCATCTATAGCGTTTAGTAGGTCATACTCAAAATAATCGAGCATTGTTTGATTGGTTGGTTCACTCACAATTTGCTCGAATAACTTTGCAAATTCAGGATTGTAATTTGCAGGAGTAATTACAATTGATTCAAGCCAAGGCCATTCTCCGTTGTGGCTCAACCAATCATGTAAACCGCTAAGATAAGGTTGACTACGTGGATGCAAATCAAAAACTACGAAATACTTCTTATCCTTTCCTTTAGTCTCACTATAACTTTTTGGCAATGTAACGTTATATTCAATAGGTTCTTTAAAAAATTTAGATTTTACTTTCAATGATTCTATGGGATTGAGCTCCATGATATCTGTAGATTTTGCAGATACAGGAAGCAAGGAAGACATAAAAATCAAACTAGCTATAAGTATTTTAATCATTGTAAATCCTTTTGTAATACACCAAATTATAAATGCGCTTCTAACGCCGCAATTGGCGGAAATTAATAGTTGGCTAAAATGTTAAACAAAGTGGAGCCGAGCAAGCTGTTACCAGTCCGACTTGAAAACCCTTGTTAGGCACGGTGCACCGCACTACAAAAACAACCAGGGCCTGCATAGTGAAGATGAATATACTCAACTTTAGAATTTTGGAATTGCTTTTTCAATTTCAACTCCAATTCCGTACCTTTAGCAATGTCATGGGCTACCATCATATTACTTGAATCATAGGCCTTTACCGAAAGCAGCCGATTATTAAGCATTATGGGCACCTGATTTACACCAAACTTCATCGTTTGAGAAAACTCTCGTACAAGAACGGTTCCTATGGCTTTATAGGCTGATTCTACGTCATGGTGCCAATAAGGTAAAAATAGAACTCTTTCTCCTAGTTTTGCATCTTCCAACGATACACGACAAGGATATCCGGGTTCTTCATCTACAATCATCCATTTTGCTTGATGTGATGCAAGCTCTTCATCATTCAAATCCATAAATGAAGTAAATTCTTTTTTATCAAGAGCAATAAATTGAAAATCGGTTGCCATTTTTTAATAATTCCTTTGTATTGAATTGGCGTCAAAGGCCAACTATTTTTTTCAGTTCTGAGAGCATTGTTATGTATGATGCAAGCTAAACGCACAAAAACACAATCAAAATAAGCATTGTAATAAAGAAGAACATTCGACCTACTCCTTTGTGTTCACGGTTGTTTACTCTCAATTTGTATTTCAAGATGGACAGCTGCCTTTGAGTCAACTCGCTACAATGAAGACAGTTAAAATCATCTTCATCAATAAATAAGCCACAATCTTCACACCTTTTTTGCTTTGGACGAGAAATATCCGGTGTATCAAACTCCACTGAATGGACCCCCTCATACTGACATATAACGCCCACTTAACAGGCAATAAATTGTAAGTAAAAATAGCGACGAATATGTTAAAGCCAACTTTTTTCCCTTGTTGAATTGCATGTTATACGCAATTATCACGATTCTTTAAACAGCCAATACAATCCCTGAATTGCAGTTGTTGGAAACGCCGTTTCATGGTTTGCGCCTTGAATAGTTAATAATTTTACTTTTGTATTAGGGAATAACTTACCTGATAGCTTTAACTCAAGTTGCTTTGCACCTTTAACCATATCGTGTTGTGGTGAATCCAGTTCAATAGTTTCATTAGCCCCAACACCAATAAACACCTTATGTGTATTTAAATTAAGCTCTGTTTCAATTTTAAGAATGTCATTATCTTTAAACCACACCGATGGGCTACCGAAGACATAATTATTAAACATATCAGGTTTAGTAAACAATATGTATACGCCAAGTAGTCCACCAAGTGAATTACCAACAAAAGTCCTAGACTCATTCACTCTGTAGTGTTTTCCGATGAAAGAGAAAACTGATTTTTCAATAAAGTAAATATGTTCTTTCGCTTTTCCTGTTTGATACTTCCAGCTTGAATCTTCAATATGAGTGTAATCACGAATCCTACTAGAAGGTCCTCTAGATGCTTTTGAGTATGAAATCCCGACAATTATAGCCTCTTGCATTTTTCCAGTATTCATCGAAAATCGAGTAGCGCCAGATACAACTTAGAAGCTATACCATGCGTCTGTTAAGTAGATAACAGGATATGACTTATCTTTTTTATTGTCATATGAACGTGGTAATTTTATAAAAAGAGGGTAAATCCTTTCTGAATCTGGGTCTTTAATTTCGATGACATTGCTTCGAGGAATTTCAAAAAACATTGGTATCTTGAGCTTTTACTAATTGAGTCGAATTAATGAAAAGAAATATGAATATATAAGGTGTAAATTTCACTCAAACTCCGTTTAGGGTGTATCGGCCCATTAACTATGCCACTTCAAACGGGCTAAATAATACTTGGCTATAGTGTGTAGCGAAGTGCTACAAGATCAGAGCGAAACGCGGCTAACTGTTGCGTTTGCCCTCTTCTTTGACTTGTTAGGAAGTTGTATCAACGCTTTCGGTTTTGTCTAAACACCACTTACACGCACCTTTACTCGCAATAAATAAAAATAGGAAACAATAAAGTATTGCTGCATCACCATGATTAATAATAGGGAAAAAGTTTTCATCAAACCGGAAAGCCCAATGAAATTGTATATAAGCTATAGCCATTGTACCGCTAGATAAGAAAGCGGCAATACGAGTTTGAAACCCAAGGATTAAACATAAGCCACATACTAATTCTATTAATCCTCCAAACCACATTTGAGATCCGAAAGCGGTTTCGTGACTAGCAAGCAAACCGAATATTTTCTGTGTACCATGAAATGTAAATAAAACACCTGAAACTATTCTTAATAATGCATAAATAGAATCTGTGTGCTTTGAAAGTAAGTTCATTAAATTACCCCTTTATATTAAAATTATTATAAATGCAGACATTGCTTAATATTCGCTGTCTGTCTGCCTAACGCCCAAATAACAGGCAAAGTAAAAGTTGGCTAAAATAAGCGACGCAGGAGCAAAAACCAACTGTAATTTGTCCTGCTTTAACGACTTGTTATGTATTACCACTGATAAGCAACCTTTATAGATACACCACTTGAACTTTCTTCAAATATATTTTCATTTTTTGAAGTTACACCACTGTAAATAGAACCACCGAGAACAAATGAACTGTTATTAAATCCTGAAAAATAATAATTATAAGTACCTGACAAACCGTGATATATAGCTACTTCTCCATTGGCAATGTGTGCGGATACAGCTCCTCCGAATATACCTAGGGAGTGGTTGTCACCTCCTATTTTACGATCCCAACCTACGCCATAGCCAATCCCTGTGCCATCCTCACTTGAATGTACGCGAATACCTAAAGAGGCATAATATTTTGAATCGTTGGTATTAATGGAATATTTCGCGCCTATACCACCATGATCGTTCCCTAAACCTAAAGAAAAATTTGAATCATCCGCAGCAAAACAAAATGAAGACGCAGACAAAGCTAACACAGATATTATATATTTCATGGAGAACTCTACTTGATGCATAACGCCGCCAGAAGCGGTGAGTTTACGAGTCTGACTTACGGGATTTGTTACGCGACAACTCAGCTAACTCAGCTAACTTGGCGTCGATGTCTTTGATCTGGTATTTATTGTCAGCTGATTTTTTAATTTCAATAAGAGCCATTTTATATGCTACTTCGAGTGCTTTATGGCTCACTGTATCGACGTGAGGCTTAACTCCAACTGCCTCCCAATTTGATTTTGTTATAGGGTTAACCGCTTTTGCAATTGGAATAGCAGCCCTAAAACCATCACCTAGTTCGAAGTATTGCCATGGATTTGCCCCTCCCTTAGTTTGTTCTCCAACTATTGTTGCTCTTTTCAGGTGTTTAAAATTATAGGCAAATTCCTCAGCTGCAGAAAATGTATGCTTACTAGTGAGAATGTATAGCGGAAGGTTAGGTTTTTTGACTCCATTAATCTTGTCAAATGTCCAAAACTCTGAAGTAGTGCCTGTCATTCTCGAATAAAAACTGTTGAGGTGAGTTTTAGAATCAAAAAAATAACTGCTAATAAGCTGTACCATTTCAGCACTTCCACCTCCGTTATTTCTTAAATCGAAAATCAATGCATCTACTTCAGACACAAGAGCCAAAGTATTTTCAGCCCTTGCTCTGGAAACCTCATTCAATTCATCTAACCCCCAGAAATCTATGTAGCCTATGTTGCCATCCAAAATTTCAACCTTGTTGAACCCTGAATTCTTTCTTTTTAATTTAGCAAACCAGCCTTCATTAATTTCTTGCTTTTCAGGCTCTTTAGTCAAATCCCTCCATTGAACTGTAAAATGTTTATCGTGTTTACGTAACTCAGCGGACATTATACTTGCTAACTCTTTTTTGCTTTCAGCTTTTAAGAAATTTGAATTGGTGCTGATCTTTCTCAGGGTATGTTCTATCTTCGCGATATTGTCTATTAATACATATTTTTCCTTAATATTCTTCTCTAAGGATGCTAGTAAAGCTATTTTTTCTTCACCTATTATATCGTCACTCATCACTGGAAAAGAAAAAATCAAACAATATACGGTAATCCATCTTACTAACAATTTTCTCATAACACTTCCTAGGTTATTTTGACGCGTAACGCCTTGTTATGTTTTGGCGACAGCAAACTCTGCGACACCTTTTTTCCAAAAATATATAGCTACACAACAAGCTGTAAGGGCAATAATTGCTCCGAACTCATCAATATACCAACTCGACTCCGTATTCTGCACTGTAATGGGGGTAAATATTTTTTGTATAAAAACATTAGAGCTCGCGTGGTAAATCACTGCAGTCCACAAACTACCTGTTTTCAAACGTAGGTACGCCATAATGACGCCGGTTGAAGTTATAAACAAGGTGAAGAAAAATAGTTGATAATACAATGGCGTCACATCATTACCATATAATCCTTTAATCATTAGTGGCCAATGCCAAACAGACCAAACTAATCCACTGACAAGAGCAACACCAGTAAATGACATGAATTTGGACAACTCAGGAACAAGTAAGCCACGCCAACCAAGTTCCTCCCCCAAAACAGAAGGTAATGAAACTACAAAACTGATGGTAGCGACTAAAACGATGTGAAACAAAAGTATACTCGTGTCACTCCAATGAGTTAAGTTGTAATTCTCTTTTTGCTTTAATAAGAACTCAGCGTTATAGAAATCACCAAAACCTACAAACCAAACTATCAGATATGCCGAGAATGCGATTGAGAAGGGAATTAGGTAGCTCATCCATTGAAATTTCCACTCTCCCCACTGCCAACCTAGACTAGCTAAACTTCTTTTTCGGATAACACAAGTGACTATAGTAGCGAGTCCAACACTCAGCATTAAAGGAGTTGCTTGCCCCATTCGAAAAATTAACCAATATCCTAATATATAGAACGCAACTACGAATGAAAAAAATGTAAACAAAGTTAAAGCTGTATCTCTAGAAATCTTCAAATTTTTCTCCTGCAAACGAATGAAAAACATAACGCCCTAATAACGGGAAAATAATACTTGGCTAAAATGTTTGAGGAACTAAAAATAGCCAACTGTAAATTTTCCGTTTAATTGCCTTGTTAGTTGCGCAGCTCACATTAATAAATAAGCAGTACTAAACAATACAATATAAATCAAAGAAATTAAAATGTTAAGTCCCAACAGAGTTTGACAATACATTCCTGTAATATTGTAATTACTTCTCAAATTAGAGTTAAAAAGTGCAATTGTTGAAGGAATGACTAGCAAAGCAGAGACATAAAACATGGGAGTCACTACATAAGTAAATAACCAACCAGCCTCAACTATTTTATTGTCTGGGGAATTTGGAGAGATTGGAGAAACGCAAAGATATAGAAGAATTACAGCAATGAACGCTAATGCAGCTCCGATAGTTTGTATTATACGCATAACTTCCTTGAAACTAACGCCGCAAAAAGCCAACTGTTACTTGTCTTTTTGAGAGACTTGTTATATTCACTTTACTTCTAGGTCAAATACAACACTAATTGATGCTGAAAAAACAATATTCTCTTGTAGGTATTTACCTGGTCGACTAGCTTTGCTGATGCGTGAGCCCGTAACCTCAATTCGTTCAATATCGCTGTTTGCACCATATCGATAACGGCTATTATTAGACGTTGAGTTTATGCTATAAATTTTACCTAATTTAGCATCAAAAGCACTAGCCAATGAATTACCTTTTTCTTTAGCATTCTTTACAGCCATAGCATTAACTTCATCTTTTAAAGAATCAGCTTTTGATGACTTCAATTCAATACTTCTGATTTCATCAATTTTTACGCTTAAAGCAAAATCCATAAAGGCATTTAAACGTTTAATGTCGTTTAGCGTTACTTTTATATTTCTATTTGCCATGTAACCATCTAGCTCTTGTTTATCATTATTTGAATAAGAATAAATAGGTCGTGTAGTAATACTTGAAGCTGAAACGTTGTCTTCATCAATATTAAATTTAGCTAAACCTTCAAGGAAGTTGTTAACCCTATCATCAACATCCCTTTTAGCGTCTATGCTTTTTGTCTTTAAACTCTCTACTTCTAGTTTAATAACTGCAATATCGGGTTCAGCTTTGAGTTGTGCTGTTCCTACAATTGAAATATGACGGTTGTTGGGCAAACTGTTGTTTGCATGTACAAATGAAGAAAATGCTAATAAGGCGAAAATGCTTAAATATTTCATTGAACTTCCTTGTGAATATAACGGCCTGTTAAGGGGAAATAATATAGTTGGCTAAAATGTTAAGCGAAGCGGAACCGGGCCAGCTGTTTTTTATCCTTATTAATTAGCGTGTTATATTGCATTTTCACTTCAACGCTTCGGTTATAAAACACTGTAACAAATCTTCATTCTCATATAATTTACGGTACTCAGCAAAGGGAAGATTACCTTCATTGTATTGTTTCTCGAAGAACAACCTTAAACGCCACTCATCAGGCTCAACTTTATCAAAGTTGAAATCTATACCACCTACATTAGCAGTTCGATAGATATCTACCCCAATACCATTAGTGGAATACATCCAATTGGTTCCTGGTATTGGTTTACGTCCTCGATGTTCCTCATGAAGTATATCTTCAACCTTTTCAAGTTGGAAAGATTGAATTAGAAGTTCTTCTGCCCATTTTCTTTGAGCGTACCAAAGAGGTATAATCTTCCTGATTTTTTCAATATTATCCATATGTACCTAAGCAATATAACGCCCCCGTTAAGGGGCTTTTTATTAGTTTGCTAAATTGTGTAGCGAAGCGGAACCGAGCAAACTATTAAAAGTCCTGCTTAATTTTCTTGTGATATTTTATTTCTGTCCAAAAGTAAATTCAGTTATCACATAAACAGGTGTATTAGATGGATTAGCTTTAGATGGCACATATTTGATATTGCTCAAAGCTCTTAATGCAAACTTATCCCAAGCCCCTTTGGGCGACGACTCAATAACTGTTGGGCTAAATATTTCTCCGTTAGAATCGACTAAATACTTAATATTAACAAAGCCACCAGTTTCTGGCACCTTCATGTTTTTAAATTTAAAACTAAACTCTTTAGCTTCTTGGACCCAATAGTTTTCTAAATTAGATTGCTCAATCGTTATAGGTGATTCAGTCAAGTACTGCTCAGGTGTTGACTTACAACCACTCAACATTAAAAGACCTAGGGATAAAACACTCAAAAGTTTCATAAACACTCCTTGTAAAATATAACGCCTCACTAAGAGGCTAAAAATTGTTGACTAAAATTAGCGAGGCACGAGCATACTCAACTGTTTTTAGTCCTGCTTGATTACCTTGTTAGGCATTTTTTTTCACCAACTGATTCAATAAGATACCTGTTTTGTTCTGAAATTGAAACACGATCACGTAGGAAAATATTGAAACCAAAATAGCACCTAATATATCTAGAGGGAAATGGACACCACCAAAGACTCTAGATAACCCGCTAATGAAGCTACACCCGCATAAAACTATGACTAAGGCTCTAGTTGTTTTATTAAATAACAACATTACAGATATAGAAAAAATAAAAGTCGTATGATCAGATGGAAATGAAGAATCAGGAGCATGTCCGATTAACTGTGTCCCTAGATTATCTACAAATGGACGGGGATGAAAATAAAAAAGAGAAATAACATAACTAGTTAGCATTCCGAGCAACACAGAAAGCCCAGAGTTGAAGCTCGATTTTTTTCTTTCTATATAATAGTCATAACTCCAAAGAAGCTTAAGGCTACCTGTAATTGTCCTATTTTGGGGACATTAACCAACACCATTAAAAAGATACTAAAGATATACACCAACGTATATAAAAAAAGACAAAAGAGCGCAAAGTTACGTATCCATTTATCGATAATCTCGAAATAACCACCCATAGTAACCCTACCACCCCAATCAGGGGCTGATAATAGCTTGCTAAAATGTGCAGCGAAGCTAAACCGAGCAAGCTGTTAACAGTCCCATTTCTGAATTGATTTGTTATATGCCAATTACACTAATCAGTTAGCTCAATTAATAGTGTGTAGGACAAAATAAAACCAAACAAAGACGTGTTAGGAGTTATTGATTTTATAGCCCAATCGTCTTTATTTAATTGCGATATTTTTTCATTCAAAGCATTTAGATCCACTTGACTGGACCAAAAGCTTTTCTTTTTAAATTCGACTATTCTTTGCAATTTAGTACCCTTACTTAATTATTGATGTCCAAACATGAATGGCTTATAACGCCGCAATAAGCGGAAAATTATTGTTGGCTATAATGTGAAACGAAGTCGAACGTAGCCAACTGTTAGGTGTCCTTGTTAATTTTTTTGTTATGTTCTTTTACGCATAGAAAGTACGCCCAAGCGATCAATATGATTTGCAATGGTGTACGTATTAATAAATATACCGCTCCCCATTGATGCCCTCCAAGCCCAACACTATTTAAAGCAGCGTAGATATTAGCAGGAAAGAAAATTACAAAAATAAGAATCCCCAATTTTGCCGCGATAGTTTGAAGCTTAGGTATGAAAAGTGCGATGCCAACTAATAATTCGAGAGCTCCAGTAACATATATTAATGTAACTTTAAAAGGTACCCAAGCAGGTAGCATTTCAACCATTCCATCGGTTTTTACAATGTGACCAATAAAGAAAAATATAAATGCGAGACCTAAACCCCAACAAGCATATTTATTAATATTAACAGGCTTCTTCCTGAATTTTGCCGATGCAAGAGCTATCACCAGCGGAGAAGATAGAATTAGAAGAATTATTATTGGAGTTACCATAGTTCCATCCTAATAAGATAACGCCACCATAAGCGGCTAAGTAATAGCTGGCTAAAATTGTGAACGAAGTGAACGCAGCCAGCTGTTAAAGGTCCTGCTTAATTTTCTTGTTAGCTATACCCTACGCTGATATAGAATTAAATTTAACAAACAACAAACCAATTGAAAACATAATAAACCCAGGAATAGCATGAACCAAAACAATTGGATATTGAGCTATAACTGATTTAGTAGGAACAAAAAAATGAGGGTCGAACTTTTGAATGAATTTATAAATTGGTTTAGCCACAGGTTTAAACCAATTATGAAAGTAATACCCGAATACAGCTAAAGCCTGAACCTCTAATAAAAGTACAAACAATTCCAAACCGATACCATCGATAAACAAAGCTAAAGGTATAAGTTCTGGCTTTAACAATAAAAATGTAACTAATAAAAAACCAGCTATTTTCCATGACGACTTTCTTAGATTCATACTAAATCCTTAAGGTATAGCTAACGCCCAAATAACAGGCTAAGTAAATGTTGGCTAAAATGTGAAACGAAGTGGAACCGAGCAAGCTGTTTCGAGTCCGACTTGAAAACCCTTGTTATATTTCGTTTAATTGAGCCAAGCAATTGAAACAATGATTAGAGCATAAAACAAAATACCTATTACGTAAGGCACAAGGTATCCATTGTTAGATTTACCTTTTAACTGTTTATATTCACTATAACTATGTAATTGATATTTAGATAAACCGAATGAAATTACCCGTAATACACCTGCTCCGGTTATATACAGAATAAAATCAAAAGCCAAAGCTACAAATAGACTCGGTATGAACTCAAGAAATATACTCATTCGACTCTCCTATCCACAGAAATATAACGCCCAAATAAGGGGCTTTTAATAGTTTGCTGAAATTTGAAGCGAAGCGGAACCTAGCCAACTGTTACGTGTCCTTGTTTATTTTCTTGTTATGTTTTTTAAACGCTACTTATTAATTGTATCCTTACGTTCTTTATCATATTCCTTGTAGGTTTTATTATCCGTGTTTAAACAGTCGTTATGTTGTTGCTCTAACGCTGCGTCTTCAATACATTTACTCTTTTGATAGTCTTGGCCTGCTTGATACAATTGTTTATTACTACAACCAGCTAAAATAAACGAAAAGAAAACAATAAATAAAAGTTTGCTCATGATGTTACCTCAAAATTTAAATCACCCAGATAAGACGAATAAGCTTTATTTAAGTTCAACTCCGCTACCAATAAAAACATAACGCCTTGCTAAGCGGCAAAAATTTGTTGGCTATAATTAGCGAGGAACGAGCAAAAGCCAACTGTTTTTTGTCCGTTTAAGCAACTTAGCTCTGGTTGCTAGCTATTTAGATATCCTCAGCTTTTAGAGGAATAGGTTGCTTGCCGTCAATATCAGTAAAACCATATTCTAGAGCAAGTTTGGCCGCAACTAGAATTTTTCCAGACTTCTGCATTATGCTTGAATCTGAAGCTAGTGCTGCTACAGCACGCCCTATAAATTCTGGAGATTCTGAATTAGATAAATCCAAATGTTCTGCACCTTTCATAACAGCCTCAGTACGTACTATACCAGGGTAAAGTGATACTACTGCAATATCATGTGAGCGAAGCTCTTCTGCCATGCAAGCTGTCATGCGGTCTGTCGCAGATTTTGAGACTCCATATGCGACACCCTTATCATTTCGTTGAGATGAAAAAAATGAGAGATTAACAATTAGTCCATTATTTTGAGTAAGCATCAAGCGCACTGCATACACGCTAGATACATAATGGGCACGGACTCCCGCATGAAACATTGAATCCCAACGCGATATAGGCGCTGTCCAGAAACCGCTTTCCTTCCAAAATTCTGTGCCATTAGTAAAGTGCTCGTAGCCACCCCAAACATTATTGACTAATAGGTCAAGCTGGCTATGTTTTTCTTGAATCCGCTGGAACACTGCAGCTACTTCCTGATCTACACAGTGATCGCATTGGATAGCAATACACTTTCCACCGAAAGAATTAATTTCATTGGCTGTTCTTGTTATCGAACCAGATAACTCAGAGTCAGCTTTCCCTTCTTCTACAGTTCTTCCAGTAATGTAGACAATCGCACCAGCTAAACCCAAGCTAAGCGCTATTCCTTTGCCAACACCACGACTTGCTCCCGTCACGAGAACAATTTTTCCTTTTAGTGGTTGGGCAAGTTTATTCATCTATTACCTAATTTCATTTCTCAGTGCTGCTGAAGTACAACTTCAAAGAGCTAACGCCCTAATAATGGGCAAAAAATTGTTGGCTAAAATTGTGTAGCGAAGCGAAACGTAGCCAACTGTTACGTGTCCTTGTTTATTTTCTTGTTATGTGTTTCCAGCCATTCCTGTGCTTTACCAATATTAATAAACACCTTAGCCTGACTTTTAAGCAGAATTTGAATGCCTTGGGTTTGAACACTATTAGAAACAACAATAGCAGTTAAAACACATCCATTTTTGTCGTACCATTCCCACAATGATTTAGTTAAAGCGGCAGTAGTCGGAGAGCCTAGAACCTCGTCATCCCATACTTCAACTCGCTTCCAGTCTTTAACCGACCTTTTTGAAACGGATTTTTGAATTAAAGGGATATAATATTCAAGGCCTTCTTCGTTAAAAGGTCCCTTAATTTCTAGAGTAAAAACATCATTCACCCATGAAAATGAAATTTCACCATGTTTATTCATATATCACCTCAATGTTAGACATCATTTAATTATAGAAGGTGTCCACTAATTGCGGGTAACACTGTCAGCTAACGCCGTTTTAAGCGGCAAATTGCAGTTGGCTAAAATAAGTGACAAAGGAGCAAAAGCCAACTATTTTTTGTGCTGCTTTAATGGCTTGTTAAGTTACTAATACTCCAAACAATAAACACCTGATTCACTAGCCCATTGTTTGATTTTCGGTATGATTTTATCATCTTGAATGTAAAATATATTCGTATAATCCCAGCTTTCAAAATATACAGCATAAAATTCGGGTAAAACTAACCTGCAAAATTTATCTGAGGAGTCATTATCACCGGCAGGATGTAAATAGTTATCCATAGATTCTTGAGAGCTGAACTTTCTAAAAGACGGGCAACAACGATCCCATTTACCTTTAAACTTAAAATTCAAGATTTCAGTATTTTTAGACATAATCTTTGCAAAATCATGCAATAACCTGTTTCGGCGCAACTGCTCATTTTTATCAGGGCGATCATTTTGAAACTCTTCAAGAGTTAACCAGTGGTCAAAAACAGTTATTTCCACTTTCTTATAGTGAGGAGTCTCATCTAAACAATAAATTTTGAATAGATCAGGAAATTTAGCATTTAGCTCTATTTGCTTATTTTTACTTAAATTTATAAAATTACGCACATATTTCCCTAGTAACTTAACGCCCAAATAATGGGCAAATATCAGTCGGTTAAAATAAGCGACGCAGGAGCAAAAAACAACTGTTTTTTGTCCGTTTGAGCAACTTGTTAAGTGCCGCTACTGTTTGTTTAATATTATCATTTCTTTTGCAACAAGAGCTGCCGAGGGTAAAAACATTGTTGAAACAATTCGCTGGTCGATGACAACTTCGTGTTTATCTTTTAAGGTTTGTTTATTTTGTGCGATGGCACCATTTTTATTTAACTGACTTTCAACAAGAAATGGTAACAAAGTGCCTTGTTTTGCCCATGATTTAGAGTTTTCTGTTGAGTCTGGAAAACCAGCAACTTTTTTACCCTTGACGAGAAACTCCCCCGTAGATAAAACAACATTAGAAAAAGCACCTGCGCCATGTCCACCCCCACCAATAATACCGCCAGATTCATATATTTTTGCAATAATTGATTGTAATTCTTTATTATTAGCAACATCAAATAATGGGCCGTAACCACCACCAATATAAACTCCCCAATAATTACTGGGTTCAATCTGTTTTGGGTTGAATGAGTTGTTTGCTTTATCCATGAAACCTTCATATTTAATGGTATAACTGCTGATACCCAAAGGATCCATCATGAATTCAACTTTTCCACCTTCAGGTGATGCAAAATCAACTTCGAATCCGTGACTTACAAATATATGATATGGCGGTGCTACCTCCCATAAATTATTTCTAGCATCATGCTTTTCAGGATCCCCCATATCAATCATATTTGAAGTAATTATCAATACCTTTTTAGCAGGAGCTGCATTCGAACTAACCGAAATGCATAATATTATTGTGAAAAAAATAGAGATGAGATACTTCATTATTATCCTTAATTAAAAAATATTTTATTAGTTTAGATGTGCCAAATTGATAAAAAGTTTAATTTGATCAGCATAGGCATTTAACGCCGTTTTAAGCGGCAAATTGCAGTTGGCTAAAATAAGTGAGGCACGAACAAAAAGCCAACTGTAATTTGTCCGACTTGAAAACCTTGTTAGGTGAGCTCTATTTAGAGAAATTAAAATGGTCTAAAAACACATCAAAAATCACTTCGTCAACCTCAAGTCCATAGCAGCGTGTATGCAAAAACTCACCATTTTCCTCATACACGCTTGAGTTATAGATGATATATTTAATACCATCCTTGCCTTGAACTTTTGCTGGGTAATTTTTTAACTTTTCGAAATCACCTAGTCGCTTCATCATGTCAGTTAGGCAATTTTTATCCATTTGAAATTCTGAAACGTGATGGCCAACATACTGCGATTTCGTATAGCCTAAGGATTCAAGTTCATGCATATTGGCATAAATAATAATACCTTCAGGTGACACAGCGTGAATACCTATTGATGAGTTATTTAGGAATTCTTCAGGATTCTCAGTAAACATAAATCACCTAACGCCCATTTAAGACGAAAAATATAGTTGGCTAAAATAGGTGAACGGAGTGAACAAAAGCCAACTGTATTTTGTCCTGCTTGAAATTCTTGTTAGCTCTCGATTACCTCTGAGTTGAAATTGCTAAAACACCACCCGCACTGATAAATGCAGAACCAAACACTTTTCCAAGAATACGACCTGATACATATTTTTCACTACCTGCTTTTAAATTTTGGCTCAAAAGAGAATATGAAAGTAAACATAAAAAGGAGCACGTCATAAGAGTTAAAACCAAAATTAGAAACTGAGGTAGTAATGGCTCAGAAACAACAATAAATTGCGGAAAAAGTGCAGAAGTAAATATTATTGCTTTAGGATTAGTTAAAGATATCATTAATCCTTGCGTATAAAGGCTCCAAGCGCTGAATGATGATTCTTTCTCATCATTCATATCATTTAACTGTACACCACTGCGCCAAATTTTAACTCCCATATACAAAAGATAGAGTGCCCCAATTATTTTAATTACGGTAAAAGCTGTAGAAGAAACCATTACCAATGCGCTCAACCCCAATATGGAACATGCGGACATGGTAAATAGACCTGTGACATTTCCAGCCACTGTAATAAGAGAACGTAAAATACCAAATTGTAGACTGTGCGTTGATATTAACAATATTGCAGGACCTGGAATTGCTGCTGCGATAAAAGCAATTGAACAAAATGCTAACCAAGTTTCGAATTGCATCATAATTCCTTGTAGAGAGCTAACGCCTTGTTAGGCGGGAAATAATGGTTGGCTATACTGCGCGAAGCGCAAACCAACTGTTATTTGTCCGTTTAATTGTCTTATATTTTTTATGTCACTACAAAATTTACAAAGTGGACATTGGTTAAATTGATTTGCTGTTTAGCATGCCAGAGATCGTAGTTGTCTTGCATTGATAGCCAACTCTCAGGAGTCCTGCCAATTGCTTTTGATAAGCGAAGTGCCATTTCTGGTGAGATAGCACTTTGACCTTTTAGCACTCTATTTAAAGTAGACGATGCAACATCTAGCTGTTTAGCTAAATAACGACAGCTTATACCAGATGGTTCCAAATAAACGTCATAGATAAACGCCCCAGGGTGTGGCGGATTATGATGCATACTCATTAGTGATAGTCCTCATAGTTGAGAATATAAGCATTACCATCGATAAACTCGAAAGTAATGCGCCAATTACCATTTACAGTAATAGACCAAACCCCGTCACGATTCCCTTTTAATGGATGTAATTTAAAGCCGGGTAAATTGATATCATCAATTTCTTGTGCGGTATCGATTGCAGCAAGTTGCATACGTAACTTACGTCGGTGATGTTTTGCCTGAATACCTGAAATACTACCCGTCTGGAAGTATTTCTTAAGACCTTTGTGCTTGAAAAATTTAATCATGCTACAAATGTAGCGTGATGCGCATCACTTGTCGATGAAAACATAACGCCTCATTAAGAGGCAAAAAATAGTTGGTTAAAATAAGCGACGATGGAGCAAAAACCAACTGTTTTTTGTCCCTTTAATTGCCTTGTTATATTTTTTATACCATAATCTAATATATATTGGTACTTTCGAGGTTTTACATTATGGCTAAAAACACAAGCGTAACATTGGGCGATCATTTTGATCAATTTATAAACCAACAACTTAACACTGGTCGTTATGGCTCAGCAAGTGAAATTATTAGAGCTGGATTAAGAGCTTTAGAAGATCAAGAAGCCAAGATATTAAATTTACGCAATATGCTAATCCAAGGTGAACAAAGCGGTATTGCTGATTACAATTATGAAAGTTTGCTAACTGAGTTGGATAAAGATAATCACTGATGCGTAAATTCTTATTATCAGGGAAAGCAAAGTCAGATTTAATTAAAATAGCTCGCTACACTCAATTAACTTGGGGAAAAGAACAGAGAAATGTTTATCTAAAGATATTAGACAATACATTTCAATTGTTAGCTGATGAACCAGAGTTAGGACTTAACTGTGATTACATAAGAGAAGGTTATAGTAAATATCCCCAATCTAGCCATGTTATTTACTATAAAGAGAACAAAGTTAATCAAATTTTAATCGTGCGTATATTGCATAAAAGTATGGATGTTAACTCCGCACTCTAGAAAAATATAAGGCCAAGTTAAGCGGCAAATAATAGCTGGCTAAAATGTGTGAGGCACGAACAACAGCCAGCTGTTATTTGTCCGTTTGAACGCCTTGTTATAAGGTTTTAGCTACCCACTGCTCTTTAGTTATTTGATATAAAACTTGTTCTTTTAATTGCTCGTTATGAACTAATGGGTCATTAAAGTTTTTCTCTGTATTAATCATTTTTATACGTTCCATAACCTTCTGTGAAGCTTTATTCACAACAGATGTAACTGAGATAACACTAGTCAAATTTAAGTCATCAAATGCAAATTCTAAAACTTTTTCTGCGGCTTCTGTTGCATAACCTTTACCCCAGAACTGATTCATTAAACGCCAACCAATTTCGGTTGCAGGACTTACATCAAGATCAGGTGGTGAATTGTGTAGACCAACAAACCCAATAAATTTATTAGATAATTTTTCTTCAACAGCCCAAATACCCCATCCACGATCAGATATAAGCTTCGCAAGTTTTAAAGCTAAGTTAGTACTTTCAACTTCATTTAAAGTACTTGGGAAATGTTCCATAACTTTCGTACATGCATTCAGCTCTGCAAAAGGAGCATAATCTTCGCTTTTCCATTGCCTTAAAATCAAACGATTTGTAGATAATATTTTAATTGTATCGATATTCAAACTAAGATGACCTTATAACGCCCCAATAAGAGGCTGCTTTATTGACTTGTTAGGGCTACGGGATACCTGGAACCCACAACTCATACGCCACACCATTTATTTTGTATTTAATTAGCGACTGAAATTCTACTGACTTAGTTAAGAGTAAGTTAGCTTTGCTATCGTATACCCTTAAGCTTGGTGACTCATCAACGATAAAATAATACTTTTGATCACCCGTCAAACCGCAGTCTGCAACGCCACTCTTATGTTGAATCGGTAATTTGATACCGTTTGAGTTTATTAGGTTGGCATTTAGGCCAGAGCTTAAAGTATTACCACCACAATCAAGTATTTGGTTGTTTCTCTTAGAGTGATAAAAACTGCCTAAGAGATTTTCCAAGGTATATGTATTCTTACTTGTAATAACCGTCAAAGTCGATAGGCAATCATCTGTTTCAGGGACGCAAACCTGATTATCATTAAACGATACTATTAGCTCATCTTGGGCATAAGCGAAAGAAGAGCATAAGAATAGTATTGCTAGAATTTTGCACATAACCCTGAGTAGCCCTAACGCCGTTTTAAGCGGCAAATTACAGTTGGCTAAAATTAGCAGCGAAGGCGCAAAAGCCAACTGTATTTTGTCCTTGTTTAACAGCTTGTTATATATACTAGCAACTAGACACCGTGATTTCTTCGGTTACCAATATCTCATTTGTTGTATTTAACTTAATTAGCTTAAAAGGATTTGTGAGAGCTTCAGTTGTAACACAATTATTTCCAGGCAAACCTAGAAGAACTTGGGCTCTAACGTGATCGTTTTCTACAGTAACAGATGGAATAGCAATACTATATCCGCCGGTATTTCTAGTACCCATATCGATCAAAAGAATAGTTTCTTTTTCAAAGTTAACGGCTTTTATCGATTCACTGGTTCTTTTTAGTAGCTCATTTTCATAATCTGTTTGGTTTCTTATAACAATTACACTTTTGCTTGTTGAATCTGCATATTCATTGTATTGCGATTCATGCATTATTTCATATTCTACA
The DNA here is from genome assembly GCF_000378625.1 of Colwellia piezophila ATCC BAA-637. Classification (GTDB taxonomy): domain Bacteria; phylum Pseudomonadota; class Gammaproteobacteria; order Enterobacterales; family Alteromonadaceae; genus Colwellia; species Colwellia piezophila. The sequence goes on from NZ_KB905166.1 coordinate 336,634, forward strand.
GGCTGAGGAGGAGGTGGTGGTGATGTTGCATTTGCATCATAACAACCTTGAATTTGAAAGATGAACGGTATGAGAATTAATAACCTTTTCATGATAAATGCTCCTTGTATATAACGACTTGCTAAGCGGAAATTCACAGTTGGCTATAATCGCGAAGCGATGGCCAACTGTTAATTTTCCGTTTAAGCAACTTGTTAGCTTTTTTTCATTAAATTTGCAAATTCAGGGTGGTTAACTGTAGCCTTAATTAAATCCTGAACAGCAGGAGATAAAGCGTCCGCAGTTGCATTACATGCAGTAATTGCATCAAAGCCACTTTTGAAAGAATATTTATTATTAACCGTTAAACTAGTTCCATTAGTTGAATTCAAACTAAGACCTAAATCCCAATAGCCATTGGTTAAACCCGTAATTGAAGAGAATTCTACTTTGGTGACATCACCAGTAATTTTTACAGCATCCGTTGAGTATTTGTCTGCCATTTTTAACTCATCATTAAAAGCTTTTGTAATAAACTGTGGGATAGTTAGCCCATCTGCTGGCTCAATTGGCCCCATCAGACGACAACCAGAGCTAAACTTTACAGGCTGATTTAATGATGCAAATTCTCCATTTATTTCAGGTAATTTTTTCAATACTTGGATGTTGTCTACAGAAACTGCATAGCGTGGAGGTTGCATTGTTGAACAGGCACTTAACGCTAATACGGTAATAGCTAATACTACTTTTTTCATTTTTCTTCCTTGTTATTATACGAATATAAAAATTTGAACCCGATTGAAAGCTAACGCCTCATTAAGAGGAAATTTATAGTTGGCTAAAATGTTGAACGCAGTGAAAACAGCCAACTGTATTTTTTCCGTTTGAAGTTCTTGTTAGGGCTTATTCTATGATGAGACTTCCATCTTCATTGAACTCCCAACAGTCACCAAATGCCACTTCCCATAAATGCCCATCAGGATCTGAAAAGTAACCACTGTATCCACCCCAAGAAACATCTTGAGCTGTTTTTTCAATATTACCACCAGAGCTTCTAGCTAACGCCAATACAGTATCTACCTCTGCCTTAGAACGAGTATTATGAGCTAATGTAATACCTGAAAACCCTGAGCGGTGTGAGTTTAAGTTTGGAGATACGTCTTTTGCTAGTTCATCTAAAGGATACAAAGCTAAACAGACACCACTTGTCTTAAAAAAAATAATTCCATCTTCAGGTTTTTTTGATGATGGAAACCCAAGAGCGGTATAAAACTCAAAGGATTTTTTCAAGTTTTTCACACCTAATGTGATAATACTGATATGTGGATTCATTTTTTTAATCTCAATAGGTAGCTGAAACGCCGTAAGCCCTAACGCCCAAATAATGGGCTAAAAATAGTTGGTTAAAATTAGCGACGCAGGAGCAAAACCAACTGTTTACAGACCTGATTGATTTGCTTAGGCTACGATTTCCGTAACGATTTCAGTCTTCACGGAGTTAGCAATAAAACACTGCTCATGAGATTGATGGTGCATTTTCTCAAGTTGCTCCATTGTCGGTTTTTTATCCCCCGAAAACTGAACATGTGGTTTAAGTGTTACTTTGGTCATTGATATTTTACCATCACTGTCTTTTTCCATAATACCTACAGCATCATCTACATATGAATCAACCACATACCTTCTTTTTGCTGCGATAGATAAAAAGAATAACATGTGGCAACTAGAAAGAGACGCAACAAATGCTTCTTCGGGATCGACATTTGCTTCAACTGAATATGGTAAAGGAACTACATGAGGTGAAGATGAAGCCTGAACGGTTACACCTCCATCAAAAGTCCATTCATGCCCTCGGCTATATTTGTTATCAACGTAACTTTCATTGTTACCTCTAACCCAATTGATTTTGGCAAAATACTCTGACATTTGAACTCCGTATATGAAAGTAGCCTAACGCCCTAATATTGGGAAAAAAAATTGTTGGCTAAAATGTTGAGGAACGAACAACTGCCAACGGTTAGCAGTCCGTTCTTTAACGCCTTGTTAGCTTTTTTGTGCCAAATGAACATATTGCGGTTTGATACGATATAAATAGTAAATAGCCAAACTACAACCAATAACAAAACTTAGAGAGTGTCCTGCTTTGGGATAACCGACCGATTTAAAATCTAAATATAGCGCTGGTATAAGTGCAAATGCGAGAGCACTTAGAATTAAATATCCATGTTTAATTTTGCTGATAACTAGAATCAAACCAAATCCAGCTAAACCAAAAGCAGCTTGTGAAGCTCCTGTTCCTGTATTCCAAGGCGGTGGAGTAAATTGGGTACTAAATAACGTCCCAATAGCTCCTGCGAGTAGCCAAATAGCTAACATGTATTTAGAACCAACCTTACGCTCTATGATAATACCCAAAAAGAGGATAGATAATACATTGTAAATCATATGCTTTTGATGGACATGTATCAATTGAGAAGATAATAACCGCCATACTTCAAAGTTTTTAATACCTTCGATAGTTAAACCACCAAAGTTAGCGAGTTCAGTTATTTTAGACTTGCCTAGTATCGAGCCACTAATTTGGTAAGCGACATAAAAAGATACACATACTGTCATGAAGCATATTATAAAAGTAACGAAAGGCTTGTGATTGGTATTCATACTTATTCCGAAAGCTAACGCCTCACTAAGAGGCAAATGATAGTTGGTTAAAATAAGCGACGAAGGAGCAAAAACCAACTGTTATTTGTCCTGTTAAAACGCTTGTTATGTATTTATTAAAACACATCATCTTCGCTATAGACACTAACTTCAAGCTCACCATTTACACTTTCAAAAACCAAGAAATTTATCGGTTTACAACATACTTGGCAATCTTCAATATACTGTTGTTCCATATCGGATGAATCAATTAGAATTTTAATTGTTTCACCACAATAAGGGCATCCTATAGATTTCTCAGTTAATTGATTCAACTTTTACGATCTCCCAGACATGCCTAAATACATAACGCCCCATTAAGAGGCAAATAATAGTTGGCTAAAATGTGTAGCGAAGCGGAACCGAGCCAACTGTTACGTGTCCGTTTGATTGCCTTGTTAGTTTCTGGTTATTAAAAGCACTAACTTTACAATAAGTTATCACGTCTACGGGATAGACGGAAGATACAAAAAACACTACCCGCACTACACACATAAACCTGATTTTGAGCCTTAAAAACTAAAGCTAATCTGATCTTAAAACATTGAAAGGCGAAAACTGGGTTGGGCAAAGAAGAAGAAGTGAGTATTTGAAGGCACTGTCATTGCCAAACCAAAGATTGACCCAAACACAAAATATTAAGGTAAGCACTGAACTAGCAAATAAATTCAGCTAATTTAGTGCGTGCAACTGACGCCTAAATAACAGGCTAAGTAATGGTTGGCTAAAATTGTGTAGCGAAGAGAAACGTAGCCAACTGTAATTTGTCCCACTTGAACAGCTTGTTATGTGTTTTGCAGATTTAGCCAATTCATGGCTGCTTCTTGGTTACGGAATGACTTAGTATTATTACTAGTTATATTATCAGCTAGTTGCTCCTGTAAGCTATTACAGACAATTATTGCAGAAGCGTAACATCCATTGTCTTTGTACCATTTAGCTACGGCTTCACCCTTTGAAACTACATCAGGTGAACCTAGAGTCTCCTCATCCCAAATTTCTATTTTACGCCACGATTCTAAGCCTTTACTTAATATTGACTCTCTAATTTTTGAAATAAGAATCTTCAATCCTATTTCATTAAATGGACCAAATGTTTTAACGATTAATAAGTCTCCGTCCCACAAAAGAGAAAGATCACCATGAGCATTCATAAAATCTCCTTAGGTAAACACATAACGCCTAAATAACGGGCTAAGTAATGGTTGGCTAAAATTGTGTAGCGAAGCGAAACGTAGCCAACTGTTACGTGTCCTTGTTGATTTACTTGTTATATTTATTTAAGCTCCCATAATTGCAAACCTGATATATTTACACAATAAACTTTTTCAAAAGTATTGGGTGATAAGGTAAAACAAGATAATACTTGGCTAGCTTCACCATTTGAAGCCAAGGCTATATCAACACCAATTAATAGTGTGGTTTCTGGGTACTTGTGAATATTACCGTGTTTCTTGTTATAAGATTTCTGGATGAGTACCGCTAGTTTGTTTATCCATTCATCATTATCGATAAAATCATATTCTGAGTTTTCTAAAAGTCTTCGTTTTCGTCCAACTCCCTCATATAATGGAGTTCGGAACATAGGTGCAGTTCCGAATTCAACTAATGCTTCAGCCTGAATTGAATTTTGATAACCGTCAATTGCGAGCGTTACCTCAATTCTCTCAACTAAATCACCGTTATCCTTGATTATCTCCGCATCAAAAGACTGTTCACTTCCAGGGTAAAACTTTAAAAGGTAACCTTCACAAGAATATTTTCTTGAACAATATTTTGATAGAGGGATAAGCTCTTTAATGATTTCGTTAGTGACACCTTTTCTCTGAATCAAAAAGTCTCTTGATTCTCTCGTCACATGATATCTTTTAAGTAAAGACTGCACCCACACTTCAGCGTCTTTTGTTTTTATCGGAGTTGCTAACTCCTTATTTGTAATAGTTGGGATAAGACTCATATTTCGAGATAAATATAACGCCCTAATAATGGGCAAATTATAGTTGGTTAAAATAAGCGACGCAGGAGCAAAAACCAACTGTCATTTGTCCTGTTAATTAGCTTAGCTGTCATTTTGTGGGAAACTCTTCGTGTTTTGGTAGATCGCACGGCGAATTGAACCACGGTGCTTTTGAACCCCAGAATATATTTTGTTGCGGTTGAATGCCAGGATCTTCATCGAGGGTGCCCGCGGGGACGACAATGTTTTTTCCGCCTTGAACTGCCCAAGGCAAGGACGAACCACAATTCATACAAAAACATGTAGCAAAGTATTTTGCATCAGGATGCTCGAAACGCCCCAGATACTCTTGGCCTTGCAACCATTGAAACTGTAGAGGAGGAACAAAAAGATTTGGAGCCTGTGCGCCACCAGTAAATTTTCTACAACGGGAGCAGTGGCAATATTGAAACGTTTTAAATGGTGGGGTTATTTCGTATGTAACTTTCCCACAAACACAACTTCCTTTCATGATGCCTCCGATAATGATAAATGCTTGATGACAGCTAACGCCACATTAAGCGGCTGATAATTGTTGGCTAAAATAGCGACGCAGGAGCAAAGCCAACAATTATTTGTCCTGCTGAAATGACTTGTTAGCTTTCTGATGCTGGCACCACCAGTCACTTATTATATTTGATATCTCAGGCTTAAAAGAAGCAATATAATCATCAGATAACCCACGCGCGCTTGTTGCGTGAGGCAATGATATTACATTTAACCTTTCATACTGCTGAAAACCCACTTTAAATCTTGTGCATTTTTTCCCGTTGGCAACAATATCTTTCTGTATCCAATTGGTGCCGTTTATTTTTTTTCCAAATATTGAGGCCACCTTTACATTCAATTCATGAGAATTGAATGCCCAAAGCAATTCCTTACTGAACAGGATAAGTATCTTAGGTTTCAATAGTTCACATGTTTCTAAAAAAGAGTCGCTATCTTGAACACATGCTTGATGAGTATTAGTACCGTTCATGTTGTTTGAACATGTCTGCAACCAATTGGTCTGTATGATAGATTTCTCAAAATCGCCAATATCTTCGATAGTATCACCTAGTTTAAATCCCCAAAGAGAAAACCACTTAACGATATTGTTACGAAAAGGGTAATCATTGACCTCTTTGTCAGAAAAGAATGATTTATATGGATCTTCTCGATTAATTCCAGACTCATCTAGATTTTTATCATTTTCAGTGTACCCATGATTTATCCCACAAAGTAAAACTCCTCCGCTTGAGTTTTGTGGATAAATTTTGGTGTGGATAGGTAATTCAATACTCACGACTTCCCCTTGAAAGCTAACGCCCAAATAACAGGCTAAGTAATGGTTGGCTAAAATTGTGTAGCGAAGCGAAACGTAGCCAACTGTTACGTGTCCTTGTTGATTTACTTGTTATAAAGCTATTGGTACGTTTTACCTTTGTGCTTTAACCAACCACCAACATGATACCCGTTTGGATCTTTATGAGTCCAGTGAACTACACCACCTTTTTTGTTCCACTCATATTCACCATAAAATTGGACTTGATCACCATTGGAGATTTGATTAATTCTTGGCGCTAGATCTATGTTATGAGCGATTAAGATAGTTTTACCAGACGAAAGTTTGAGGATGAATTTTTGATGGCGAGAGCCTTTATTGTCGTCATTTAATATACGGACAACAGTACCAACACCTTGAACCTGAACATCACTTGTTTGATTCTCGTATGCGTTTTGAATAGACGAAGCTTCAGCAAAGCTTGCCCATTGGAATAAAATGAAGCTAACAAAAAGTAATACTGATAGTTTTCTCATGCTCCAAACCTCCCCTAGCTTTATAACGCCTAATTAACAGGCAAAAAGTAGTTGGCTAAAATAGGTGAACGGAGTGAACAAAAAGCCAACTGTTTTTTGTCCTTGTTTAATTTCTTGTTAGGCTACTTTATCCCGCACAGATACAGTATTCAATGCCTCTGCCGCATGCTTTGCAGTTATTATAATCACTATTTTTAGGAGCTGACGGTTGTTTAGTTGCGCTATCTACTCCTAAAGTTTTTTCAAGTAGTTTAATTTTATCCCAGCAATTCTTTAAATACCTTTGCTTTTCTTTTAACTCATTTTGAAGTGAAATTATCTGAGTTCGTCTGCTTTGCATTTGATTTTTGAAAGAGCTAATCTCAGTATCTTGATTTTCCTTCAAGTCACTTGTTATAGCAAACTCAGTAGATAAAATTGAAATACGTTCACTCAGCTCATTAGTTTGATTTATAAGTTTTGAGTTTTCAGCCTTTAAGTCAACATTTGATTTCTTCAGTTCGCTTTCTCTAGAGGGAACAATTTTCAATAAAAAGTACACCACAAAAACGGAGCAGAATACTTGCGATATTAACAAGATAATTGTTTGCGAGCTCAAACTTATACTCCGAGTTTAATTGAAATCAACAGTAGCCTAACGCTTACATAAGCGGAAAAATATAGTTGGCTAAAATGTTTGAGGAACGAAAAACAGCCAACTGTAATTTTTCCGTTTAATGTTCTTGTTAGGCGAATTATAAGCCGTCTATTTGAATTGGAACTCGAAACTTAACCTTACTTGCAACTTCGGTTCCTTCTGTTAAATCGCCTCCTATACCACCAACCCCAGCAATACTTAATTTAGCACCACCCTCTTTAGAGCTGGATTCTGTTACAGCAATATCAAAGTCGACGTAAGTAACAAAACCATTGCCATGGGAAAACATATTGAGTTTTTTTAGTTCATCAATATAACCATGACCATTGCGCAGTGTTGATGAGTTCTCTTTGACTGCCTCAGTCACTTGCTTAAGCGTTTCAGCTACAAATTCTTTCACATCCATTTCAAAATACTCCTAAATTGAGGTTCGCCTAACGCCCTAATAATGGGCAAAAAATTGTTGGCTAAAATGTTGAGGAACGAAAACAGCCAACTGTTTTTTGTCCTTATTTATTAGCTTGTTATATGGCTTAACTGCCATCTGCTAAATGTACAACTGTATAACCCATTACTTTGGATTGAAACCATTTAGTAGAGTCGTTATAACACTTTTTAAACTGAGGCGTTTTATAATTACCTAACCCGTATTGATTACCACAGTTTTCTAAACTATATGAATTGATTATCCTAGCGAGTTCCAAGTTAGCTTTTCTTTTACTATTTTTAGCTTCCTTGGTGTGAACAAAATATCCAGTTGTTGCTGAGGCGATTACAGCAACTACAATAATAATACTGAAAAACTTCAGATTGCTCATACTGATCCTTATGCCATATAACGCCC
>NZ_KB905167.1 GCF_000378625.1 Colwellia piezophila ATCC BAA-637
TGAATGGGCCGATGGTGATATGGATGGTATCGGTGATAACTCTGATTGGGATTTGGATAACGACGGTGTTGATAACGACAACGATGTATTCCCATTGGATGGCTCTGAATGGTCAGATTTAGATGGTGATGGCACAGGCGACAATGCGGATACAGACCGTGATGGTGACGGTGTTGATAACGATTTAGATATCGCCCCAGATGATGCAGACATTGCGAGTGCTATTACATTGACTGCTGCTGAACTGAAATCAAGTTATGTACAGATTTCAACAGGATATCAAGCTGAGCCGACGTTTAGATTAGGTGTTGCTTCAGGTAGTCAGTACAGTTTCGATGGCAGTACTGGTGAGGTAATAACTTCAGCAGGTAACCAGACTTATACCTACAGCATAGCGAATGATGAACTTGCCATGGTGTTAAATGGTGCAGTTGAATCAACGACTTACTTAACCCCCTATGAGTTGGCGGATTATGGTGTGGTTAGTCAACAATCTGCGGATGATTTTGTTAACGATAATGGCGAATACCAATTGGAAATTCGTACCACCACTACAGCAAGTAATTGGCAGCTAGTGGCGGTTGATGGCAATGAGCAAACGTTCTTTATCGTTGATGTCACAGAATATCGCTTTGCTGAGCAATGGCAACAAGAAGCGTTAATTGGTTTAGAAAACGATTTTGTCACAGTAGGCAGCGACTCAAGTGTTGTATTGATTGATGCAACGTCATTAGCGTCAGTTGATTTTACCGAAGGTGAGTTAACGACCGGTCAATGGGCGATGCAAGTTCACCTTGATGAATATAGCGATGATGGTCAGAGTCGTTTAGCGGCAGATGTAGCGACCTTTAATGTTGACAACACAGGTACTGCACTTATCAGTGGAGCAACGTTTGATTGGATGATTACTGATGGTGCATTGGTATTAACGTATCCTGCGGGCAGCACTGTTACATTTACACGTTACCAAGACTTTGCACAAATTGATGAAGTGTTAATTACTATCGATGGTAATGGTTTTGTCTCAAGTGAGTACCAAATCATTGCTCCATGGGGCAATACTAACCTTGACCCGCTAATTAATAACTATGCACAAAATGGTTTCTCATTAACCAATCCTAATGCGTATGACAGTGAAGGTAATTTTGACCTAGACCATGTGTTTGGTTACCGCTTACAAGACAATGGCGTAGCCACTCGCGTATGGAGTAGTGACGTAGACTTTAATAACTACGGTGCTGGTTGGGATACTTGGGATATGCAATGGGGCAGTTTAGGCGAAGCCATCATGACGTCTTATTTAGATGGTGCGAACTTAGATAGTGCAGGTTATCCTACATGGCATGCTGATTGTAATCCTAATGATTGGGATTGTAGTGAACACCGCAAGCGTGTTTGGATCCCTATTCAACAAGTGGGTAATCGTGTTTATGTCATCGAGTATGAAGAGCGAAATAGTGAAGCTTGGAATTTTGGTGCAGAGCCAAACTGGTATATGTATATTCAACCTCGAATTCAATTCTACGAAGCTATGGATATTGGTTTAGATTCAGATTCTGATGCAGAGCCTTCAAGCTTAGTTTGTGGTTATGAATCTGGCTGGAATGATGATCTAAATGACGGATTAGGTGGTCCAATTTCACCTAACTCTTTCGCTGATTTTGTCAGTGTTGTTACTGATTGTGGAACCCCTGCAAGCATATCCAATAGCTATATAGCGGGTCTAACTTTCGATGATGATGGCGAGATGAGCAGTTTTAATAATGATGGTTCAGCCACCCAAGGTGACCCAAGCACAGGGCAGTTCTTAGGTGAAGATACCATTGATTTTATTTGGTACATCGAGACGGTTGACAGCATCACTTATCTGGTCCTTGAATCTGATGACTCTTTGGATTCAGATTTACCAGCAGGCTTTTGGTTTAGAGAAACCAGAGCTATTACCACTATTAATGGCACACCTGGTGCTTCAGGCACCACTTATCATGTAACACATTACAGTGAACAGTCTAATTATGCAGATGATGATCGTGCTGCCAATAGTGATGGCGAGATATGGTCAACCGTTTATACCCTGCAATAAGATGATTTACGCTGATGAACCTAAAATCAGCACCTTACAAGGTATAGATGTGAAAATTTACGGAACGCCTCAATAAATTTTATTGAGTAGTAAATAAAAAAGGGATAGCAATATCCCTTGTTTATAGGAAAAAAAATGAAACAAATAATATTATCTTTAACTATCGGCTTAGTTGTTGGCTATGGTGTGACTAGCGTTTTTGAAAACTCGGAGATATCTCAGTTACAGGTGGAAAATAATAATGCAAAGCTGCAGATGGTCAAATTAACTGAGCAGTTACTGATTTTACAAAAGCAAAATAGGCCATCACCACATATAGCTCAGCGTCAGGTAGTGAAACGATCAACTAAAAATTTAACGAGTAACTCATTACATAAAGCTAAACGGAAGAAACAGAGTCAAGAGCAAATGTATGCTCAGCGTAGACAAGCTACAGAGCATATGCGTAGTCAGCAAAGCAATAATGGATTAAAAGACCATCAGGTAAAAACGACTGAAAATGGTACTGTATTATAAAATGCTGGCTTGACTTTGAAATCAGTAAATCAAAAAAGGCAGAGTATGAATACTTTGTCTTTTTTTTGAGCTCAAATAAGCCCATCAAATGATCATATAGGTACGAAAGGTGACGTTTACTCGTTAGTTTTTTTACTTGCTTGTGTGCTCGTGTGATTAACAATAAAATTAACAAGGACACTCACTGTTAATTATTGTTTAGTGCGCTTTATAAGGGGATATAACGATTATTAATGCAAATTTACAACTCGACTAGGTGCAATATTTAGCTAAGCATTGTTGGGTCCCTCGATTATCCATTTCAGTGGTTCTATTCATTAGTTTCAAGCTTCAATGATTCATTAAAGGGCAAGATGATTTCAAATATCACCCCTTCGTCCTTACCTCCACGGCAAACAATGGTGCCTTTAAACAGTTGCACAATAATATTATAAATAATGTGTAAGCCCAAACCACTGCCGCCAGTATCTCTCCCTGTGGTATAGAAGGGTTCAAATATCTTTTGGTGTAATTCTTCAGTAATGCCTTTGCCATCATCTTGATAAAGAATAGTTATACTATTTGCTTCCACTGTCACCTTAATAGAGATAGTGCCATCGGTAATATAATCAAAACCATATTTAACTGAATTAGTAACTAAATTAGTTATCACTTGCGATAGAGCACCTGGAAAGCTATCTATCGCTAAGGTCTCAGGACAATCGATAAGTACTTGTTTGACGTGACGTTTTGTTTGCGGTTTAAGGGAGTTTACAATGGCTTTTAAGTAAGTATTCACATTAAAAATACGGCGCTCATGACTGGTTTGATCCACGGCAACTTGCTTGAAGCTCTCCACTAACTCACAGGCCCTTTGCAGGTTATGGGTTATTATTTTACCACTTTCCAAGGATGTCTTGGTATAGGATTCAAGTACTGAACGAGTTAGTTTGCCTTTTTCAGTATGAGAGATAATGGCTTGAGTTTCTTCTTCTAATATCGATGCGGCAGTTACGCAGATGCCAATAGGCGTATTAATTTCATGGGCAATGCTAGCAACCATGCCACCGAGTGCAGCCATCGTTTCTTTCTCTACTAATGATTCTTGTGTCTGCCTAAGTTTTATGAGCGTTTGCTGTAAATCTTCATTAGATTCTAAGACCTTAATTTGTGCGCGTTTACCTTGTTCTATTTCGATATTTAATTTTTTTTGAGATTGCTGATAGTTAAATTTAAGCCGACCAATTAGCAGCATCATCGTAAATAAGCCAACGAGGGAAACGCCTAGGATCAACCAAATAAAGCCTCCTAGGTTAGTCTTTGCTTGTTGCTGAAAATTCCCTATCGGCAGTGTCACTTCTAAAATACCGCGCACATCACCCGTTTTCCAATCAGACTTTGGCGTATCTTTATGATTATTATGACATTCAACGCAATCTGCTCGCATTTGGTCTGCAACCGCATAACGTAGTACTCGATTTCCACCGATAACTTCAAAGGAAAAATAGGCCAACTGAGGTGATTTTTGAAAAAAATCCCAGGCCGACTGACCAAAACTATCTTGTAAGCCCCGATCTTCTTTCCGCCAAGGAAAAGGAAAAGGGCTATATAGTCTGACTTTCGTACCCGAGCTACGCTGACCAATGCGTTTCGCGAGCAACATGCTTAACGTTGCCGGTAATGGGATCGCGTCAGCGCGTTCGTGATAATCATGAACAATAGAAATATTACTATTTTTAAGTTTATTAACTACTTCAGAGGTATAGAGGGTACGAAACTCACTAACAGCGCCAAGGTATAACTCGGCATTTTTAATGCTAATGGATTCTACTAAGACACTTTGTTGCTTTTCCATATACCAGACAATCATGGTACCAGTACTGATAAAAAGTAAAATTAACAAGAGCCAAGTATGGTTGTAGGTATATTTAAAAACACGCTCTTTAAACGATTTCATTGAATGATGACGGCCGAAATTAGGTATTGCGTATTATCTAGATGTTTCATGCCGGGCTCTATTCGTAGCTGATAACAATCTTTTTCTTGCCACTTGGCAGCAATGTATTTGTTCAGGTGATTCAGTCTAATTTCATACATAAATGGTCCCTATAGTTAACGTTAACTCTTTGGAAGTATAGCCCAAAATTGAGATATTCAAACTGCTTATCCATAATGTCGAAAGGTATAAGTAATCACATAACCAAGCAGGTAAATATTAATTTCAACTGTATGTTAGAACATTATTTTTTGAAAAATAGCGCTACTTTAATACCTAATTGCCAGTTATTTAAATTGGCTTTTACTTAGAGTAATACTCAAGGTAACACTGAGGGCAGGTGGCGTTATTTAAGTTGTTTTATATCGAAGTGTTATGCTTTCAAGGTGAGTCAGGGAATATCATTTTCATAAGAATAGCGTAAGTCCTCACGAGTTTGAAAAAATGTACTTTGAGACCAGTTTAAAACGGTCAGTTGGCTTATTACTTTTAATTTTTAACCTCTCATTATTAAACGATTTATTTCAATAAAGATAAAATTTCTTATCAAAATTTCGTGTTATGCTGTCGCAATATTATCACCCAATGATTGTTAAAGAGACTCTTTATGCCACCGACCTTTTCTCGTTATTCTGCCATTGCCCTTGTCAACGAAATAGAGTCAGCTGAATGCCCCATAGGCATAGAAAAACGTGTTGCTCTGCTCCCCCGTGATGATGAATACTTAAAAAAAACTGCCTCTGTGCAAACGGCTGAGCAATGATGGGTATGATGCATGAAACTGCTATTGGTTATTCAGGGAAAATTGTTGAAGTGTTAATTGGAGAAGAAAAGCTTATTGATGGACTAGGGCAATTAAAATATGGCGTTAAACGCGTTTTGGTTTGTGGACCTTTCAGGAAAGTATAACAGATGATTATTGTTGATAATGTCGTCAAGAATTTTGGCTCGTTCCAAGCATTAGACCATGTTTCCTTTGAAATCGGCAAAGGTGACATTGTCGGCTTCCTAGGTAAAAATGGCGCAGGAAAAACCACTTTAATGCGTATTTTGACCTCCTTTTTGGCCCCGTCATCCGGCAAAGTGATTATTGATGGCAGTGATATGGCTAAAAACTCTTTAACCATTAGGCAACAAATTGGCTACCTTCCTGAAACACCACCTTTATATAATAGTATGGCAGTGGAAAGTTATTTAAAATTTGCAGCACAAATCAAAGGTGTTAGGGCAAAAAAACAACGAATTCAGTTAGCTAAGGTAATCGAAGAATGCAATCTAGCGCAAGTTAAACACAAAACTATAGCAACCTTATCTAAAGGCTATAAACAAAGGGTCGGTATTGCTCAAGCTATCATTCATGAGCCAAAAGTACTCATTTTAGACGAACCCACCAGCGGCCTTGATCCTATTCAAGTTCAACAAGTATTGGCCTTGATCAAAAATCAACGAGAACAAAGAACAGTCATACTAAGTACGCATAATTTAACTGAAATTGAGCAAATTGCCCATCGGGTGTTAATCATTAAAAGTGGCAAAATAATTATCGACCAATCATTAAAGGGGTTATTGAAAGCTAAAAATGACCAACACACTCTATTTCAAGCTGAACCTCATTTACAGCCAGCCTCATTAGAACAGATTTTTATTAACCTTCATCAGCTAAATTCAAGTCAAGAAACAACACCGGACAACACAACAGGTGATAAATGGGTATAATAATTGCTTTGGCAAGAAAAGAATTACACGGTTATTTTAGCACGCCAATCGCTTACCTTATGTTGATTGCTATGTTGTCTTTGTTCAATATTTTCTTTTATATGATCATTGCTCAAAATAAAGAGGTGTCATTGCGAGATGTTTTTCAGATCATGGAGTTTATGTTTGTCTTTCTGATCCCCTTATTAACCATGAAGTTATTTTCTGAAGAAAAATCAACGGGCACGATGGAGTTTTTGCTGACTGCACCGTTAACACCTAGCATGTTAGTGTTAGGTAAATATTTAGGCATGATGACTTTTTTCTCTATTTTAATTGCCATGACGATTATTTATTATGTCATCGTGGAGTATTTTGGTAGTCCTGATCCGATAAGTATTTTATCGGGTTATGTTGGCATTTGGCTCGAAGGTGCTTTTTTTATTGCTATCGGTTTACTGACATCTTCTTGGACGGGCAATCAAATTATTGCCGCAATGATGTCATATCTCATCTTATTTTTACTCTATTTTGCCACTAGTTTTACCCAATATTTTACCGGGACTGTGGAGAGTTTTCTGATACAGCTTAGTACACGTACCCATTTAGAGAATTTCGCCACCGGCATGATTACCCCCGGCGATATTACCTACTATTTATCAGGGATATTACTTTGTTTAGTTTTAACTCGTTTAAGCATAGACAATAGGTTGTGGCAATAAATGAAGTTTATCTTCCAGAAAATGAAATTTTTTATTAAAAAGCGCTTACCTTTTTTATCTGGTCTTATGTTATTAAGCTTAGCCTTGAGCTTGTCATTTTTTTATATCGAACAACAGCTTACTCATCTAGTCGCTAGTCTTATTATTTTGACAAGTCTGTTATTTGTTGTTTTCGTTTATATATCTTTTAATCTCAATATTAATGATTTAAAAAACCGAAATAATATCCAGTCTTTAAGGGTGGCGCAAGTGCGGATGTTTATGCGAGTTTTAACCATTTTTATGGTAAGTATTACCTTTATTGGCGGCAGTAATTATTTAGCCCATAACTCGGATATGAGATGGGATGTCACCCAAGCTAAACAACATACCTTATCTAATAATACCATTGAATTTATTCGCTCTTTAAAAAGTGATATTAAATTAACCGCCTTTTATGTCGGTATGCCGCCCAAATATTTACAAGACTTATTCAACGAATATCAACGAGTATCTGCGGGTCTCATTAGCAGTGAAATTATCGATCCTATTGAACAAATAGCTTATGCAGCAAAGTTTGGCAATGTGGTTAGTGGTAAAGAGCGCAAGGTTATCGTGCAAACAAACGGTAGCAGTAAAGAAGTTGATTTTACTGATGAGTACCTTTCAGAGGAAAAATTAACTCATGCAATAGCCCGTGCGATTAGAGCTCCAAGACAAGTTTATTTCTTAACAGGACATAACGAATATTCAATATTGAATAAAGATAATGTTGGTTTGAGTACCTTCAAAAAATTATTAGCCGATAATAACATCGAAAGTAAAACGTTAATGTTGGGCATAACTCAATCTATTCCTGACGATTGTGATGTTTTGATCATTGCAGGTCCTCAAAATGAGTTAACCCCAAAAGAAGAAAAGCTGATCATTGAGTATTTAACAAAAGGTGGAGATGCTTTATTTCTTATCGAAAACACCTTGGTAACCACAGCAGATAAACCGTTAACGGCAAGCCAACAAGATAAAAATCCAGCGTTAAATAATATCCTCAATCACTGGGGCCTAAATGTTCAGTCGGACATTGTTGTTGATTTAACTAATCATGTTGGTGATGATGTGGGCAGCCCCGCCACCAAAAATTATCCACGCCACAAAGCGATAACCGAAGGTTTAGATTATACCTTTTATGTTAGGCCGCGCTCTATTCGCGTTTTAGCACAACGACGACCGACGATAAAGGTTGCACCGATAGCCTCTACTGCATCAAAAGAGAATAGCTGGGCCGAAACGGATAGAACCTTAAACATAAAGTTTGATCCCGCAGTTGATACAGCAGGTCCGGTACCTTTTGCTTATGTCGTTCTTGAAGAGAGAGCAGCTGAAGAAAAAACAGCAAAACAAAAGCAAGAAAATATGACATCAAATACTCGGCTGATTGTTTTTACCGACGCTGATTTTTTGACTAATATTTATATTAATCAATACAGTAATGCACAAATGGGGCTTAATATTGTTAACTGGTTGGCTGAGCTAGAGTATAAGGTTTTTCTTAGCCCTAAAGAAATCAAGGTCGAGCGTTTAGACTTAACCAGTAAACAAAAACGACAAGTGATTGTGATACTGTTTTTATTGCCATTTTTCTTTGTTATTGTCGGCTTAATCGTTTGGTTACGCACTAAAGTTCATCACTAAAATAGCTTTAGGGAGTTTGGATGAACTCTCTCTTCCTAATTAGTTGTCTCAAGTCAGTCAACTAATTAACAAGCACACTCACTGTTAATTGTTATCTCAAGTCAACGAAGGCGCATCATTTTCATTGCCGGTTATATGCATTACCAACTTCAACCTATACCCGTTACCATTCAAGATGCATGTTTCGGAGTGCTTGAGAAATTTCAATTCAAGGCATATCAATGTAGCCATGGTTAGTCAGGAGAATATGCTCAGGATAATGTGCTCCTGCATTATCTAATAAGGTACGTCCTGTACCGTCTGCATTCTCTTATAAGCTACATCCATGTAGCGCCATTCAAATTGATGTAACGACCCTTCGGCCTAAATCAACTCTTTCAGATTTAAAACGACTAGTTTTTTGAATTTTAATTATAAAGTTCGCTGAACATCATCAAAAAACGCTAACTTCCTGCTAATCTATGTGAGAACTCTCATCAAAGGATTATCTGCATGTCAGTATTTGAAATAAAACACCCACTAGTACAACATAAAATTAGCCTAATGCGTGCTAAAGAAATGAGCACTCGGGACTTTAGGCAACTCTCTGCTGAAGTCGGTTGTTTATTAACTTATGAAGCGACTAAAGACCTTGAGTTAGAAGACTTCCAAATGCAAGGTTGGGATGGTGAGTTAACGGGTCAGCGTTTAGTGGGTAAAAAAGCAACGGTAGTACCCATTCTACGTGCCGGCATTGGTATGTTAGATGGAGTCTTAGAGTTGATGCCTAGTGCTAAAGTCAGTGTTGTTGGTCTTTACCGTGATGAAAAAACGTTAGAGCCGGTCACTTATTTTGAAAAATTAGCCGGTGATATAGACCAACGGATGGCGTTAATCATTGACCCTATGTTAGCGACTGGCGGTTCAATGAATGCAACTATCGACATACTAAAAAAAGCCGGCTGCACTGACATTCGTGCTTTGGTCTTGGTTGCTGCGCCAGAGGGTATTGTTAAGGTACAAAATGCCCACCCAGATGTCGATATCTATACGGCATCGATTGATGATCACTTGAATGACAATGGTTATATCATTCCTGGACTTGGTGATGCCGGTGATAAAATATTTGGCACAAAATAAATCGGCTAGTTTAGCGGTGACTAGTTCTCATTAGTCCCCGTTATTAGTTAGCGCTAGTAACGGCACGCTATTTTACTTTGCTAAGGTAAAATAGAGCGAAAAAAGATATAAAACTGGCTTACCGGCTCTTTAAAACGATAATCTGATTCCGTATGGTTTACACAGTCTCTTTTTATCGGTTGATGTTGTGATTACCAAAGACCCTCTTTTATATGTTACTAAAGCACTTTTTGTTTGTTTGGCTTTATTAGCAAGTCCAATGACTTTCTCCCAAGGCGTTGATAATGAAATCGGTGTTTATTACCTGATCTCTGCAGATGACCGTAATGGTCAAGCAGCAAGTGCGACCAACGAACAATTACAAGCGGGGATAGAACAGTTAAATAAAGATTTCTCTATTTTAAATATCAGCTTTGTTTTACTCGATAAAATCTACTTAACCAATGATGATGTTGCCGGTATAAATGATGGCAGTTGGGATGATGATAACGAAGAGCAAGTACGGCCATTTTTTCGTTATGGCGCCTTAAATATAGTGGTGGCAGATCTTGATGGTAAAAATGGCCATGCTTACTGGAATTATGAAGCAACCGATACCATTGAAGTTGAACCTGAAGATCTAGGCACATCAACTATCTCTCATGAGTTCGGTCATAACTTAGGATTATTGCATACTTACCAAAGTATTGATGATGGTTCAATTACGCTACTCGAAGGTGTTAATGGTTGGCAATATGGCGATAAGGTCATTGATACCGCCGTTGACCCGGGTAAGCGAAGTTATTATAACCACTGCAACTATACGGCTAGCGCTGTTGATAACTCAGGTAATACTTATCATCCAGACGGTTTTAATATTATGGGTAAAGGGCAGAATACTTGTCGAAATAGCTTTACTGCTGAGCAAGTTAAACGCATGCAACGAATCCTGTTAACTGATAAATTCCATTTACTGAATACTTTTAACAGCCTAAATAATCCAACCTGCATAAATACCGCTATTCATACCGATCAAAATTTAACTGAAGGTTTTAACTATAACGAAGTTGCTCAACTTAATAGCTGGCGTCAAGATAGCTATCAAGATGATTTCAACTGGAAATATTATAACTACACTAATAGCTCAAGTACCGGAGCCAGTAGTCCCCAAGAAGGCCATACCTTCTTACATATTGATGCATCCCATGAGTTATTATCAGCCAACGATAATATTAACCTCATCAGCCCTTGTTTTACTTTTACAGCAGCATCGTCTGCTCAGCTAACATTTTACTATTCTATGTATGGCGCTGATATCGGCTCATTAACGATGGAAGTAACCTTAGATAATGGTGTTAGTTGGCAGAGTCTTTGGCACAAGTCCGGTCAACAGCATACCAGCGGCTCTTCTTGGTCATTAGTCACAATAACACTTGATGAATATATTACCGCGCCATTTCAATTACGATTTTCAGGGCAGGTGATTGGTGGTGATAAAGGTGATATTTCACTTGATAACATAAGTGTTACGGCGAGCCAATTACCGGTACAAGAGCAAGTGATTGATATAACCATTAAAGAGCAGTTAGCTGTTGAATTAGATGTGAGTGTTTATTTTGAAGCGCTACTTATTTCAGCCACTGTCGATAGTGAAATAGCCGTGAGTATCAACAATGGCGAATACGCAATTAACTGCCAAGCAGATGCCTATACCACTGAAACATTAAAGCTCAGTGATGGCGATACTTTATGTTTGCGTCATACCAGTAGCGTAAACTACCAAGAGCAAGTCACAACGGTACTGATACTCGCTGAGCAAAGCTTTAATTTTAATAGCACAACCATCGTTGAGCCAGTTGTCGCACCAGAGCCAGTAGCTTTATCAGAGCCAGTAACTATACCAGAGACAGTAACTGCGCCAGAGCCACTGACGATACCCGTTCCGGTAACTACGCCGATAACGGTGGCAATAACAACACCTGTGCCAACACCCGTTCCCGTTGCTGAAAACACCGCTGAAACGGTAGAGCAGCAAAGCAGTGGCGGAGTCATAATCTGGTTATTACTACTGAGCTCGATGCTGTTGACTACAAGGCATCGCCAAAGTAAGTTACTTAGGAGTGTATAAAGGCGGTCAGCTAATTTGACTGAGTTTTGTCTTTAGTAGAGAATTTCATTTTAGTCACTTATTCCACATAGTGAAATTGACTCAAGCTTAATTCATACAGGATGTTATGAATAATTCATGTATTATGAATGAATTATAAAATGAGGGTGCTGTTATGAAATTAAATGTTTATTTATCGGGTGAAATTCATTCCGATTGGCGAGAGAAAATTATACAAGGTTGTCAAGAAAGTGATTTAGATATCAGCTTTACCTCGGCTAATACGGATCATGAAAGTAGTGATTGTGCTGGCGATCATTTGGGCGCTGAATCTGAGCAGTTTTGGCGCGACCATAAATCAGCCAAAGTGAATGCAATGAGAATTAAAACCCTTATTCAGCGTTGTGATATTGCGGTTATTCGCTTTGGTGAAAAGTATAAGCAATGGAACGCTGCATTTGATGCCGGTTATTGTGCCGCCTTAGATAAGCCTTATATTACCCTGCACAGTGAAGATATTATTCACCCCCTTAAAGAAGTGGATGCTTCTGCTCAAGCTTGGACGACCAATGTTGAGCAAGTCATCACCACGTTAAAAAATATTGCCGGTAAGTCTTAACACTGTCGGTAGAGTGTCAACAGCGTATGGCTAGTAGTAATACCAATCCGCATAAGAAAGTGCTCGCTTAGCGAGAATTTAAAGGCTTATAGGCAAGGCATTGATTGCAGATAATGGTTATTCCCTTATTAAAATCAATAACGCAGTATATAAGCCTTTAAAACTCGCCCTTTGGGAACACATGGATCACCATGATAACTTCACATAATATGCTCGATGTAGAATAACTATAACTACGCATATTTTGATTGTTCTAATGTCGCCCATGCAGTTCTAAGAGAGCACTTCTTTATGCGGAATGGTATGATTAGCCAATAACCTGCACTTGAATGAGATAGCCATGTTGTAGCCTTGACGTTGCTCGTTACTGGCTTAAAGTAAACTATTTTCCGCGATAACCTTAATGAAACTTCCTTTTGATCATTTTAGCCAAAGCTTTCTGCGTAGCTTTGGGCAAATCATGCTGCAAGCAAATGCGGCTACCGGGTTTTTATTTTTATTGGGTATAGGCTTAAATTCAGCCGTTATGCTAGTGGGCAGTATTTTAGCGGTACTCTGTGCCTTAGCGGTAGCTCAGCTTGGTAAATTTGATGCGGAAAATATACAGCAGGGATTGTATGGCTATAATGCGGCTTTGGTTGGTATTGCGGTATGGTTTTTATTACCTGTTAACTTAACGTCTTTGTTATTGGTTATTTTTGGCGGTGCACTCTCCACGCTCCTGATGCACTTAATGTTGAGCAAGCTACCGAAAATTCCGACTTTTACCGCACCGTTTATTTTATCAACTTGGCTTTTACTCATTTTCATTGAATATGCCGATTTGGCGTTGCTAGATAGGGCGCTAATGACCGCAGATAATGCCACTACGATAATCGATTATATCCAAGCAAGTCTGCGTGGTGTTGCCGTTGTGATGTTACAAGAAAACGCCTTAACAGGTTTGATCTTCCTTGGGGCATTATTTTGTCAATCAGCTAAAGTCGCCGTTTGGGCGCTAATGGGTTCAACACTGGCAGTGTTAGTCGCACTGAGCTTTAGCTTCTCAACAGAAATGATTATCAGCGGACTTTATAGCTTTAACGCCTGTCTGGTCGGTATTGCTATGAGTATTCTTTATCCTAGAAAGCTTGGCTGGATTATCTTAACTATCAGTCTTAGTGTTTTTATTACCTGGGCTTTTAAACAACTAGACCTATCAGCATTAACCGCGCCCTTTGTATTATCAACTTGGTTGGCCATTGCCATTATTACAGTGACGAAGAAAAAGGCCGTATAAGCTTGAACTGAGCGGTTTAAGCCTAGTTGCAAACCCTTAGCCTTTTAGCTTGAGTATGCTGAGGTTGACCGGTGCTAAATAAGGTTCACTTGCACATTATCTATTAAGCGTGCGTTACCACAGTGTGCCGCCGCTAAAATAACGAGTTGGGTGTCATCTTCACTGGCAGGTTGCAATGTTTGTGCCTGACAAATATGAAGGTAATCGGTATGTAAGCCCGCTTTATTGATGGTGTATGCGGCTTGCTTGGCTAAGCCAATAAAATCGATACTATCATTTTGCTCAAAACCCGATTTAACTTGCTCTGCTAGCCATTGTAAACTTTGCTGCAATACTGGCGCGCTGGCTTTTTCTTCAGCAGTTAAATAACCATTACGTGAACTTAGTGCTAAACCACTTTTTTCGCGAATCGTCGCCACAGGTACTATGGTAATAGGCATTGATAAGTCTTCAACCATGGTTTGGATCACTTGCACTTGTTGGTAATCTTTTAAACCAAAACAAGCGACATCGGGTTGTACTAGGTTAAATAATTTACAAACTACCGTAGCAACGCCGCGGAAATGACCAGGGCGACTTTCGCCGCAGTAACCCTCAGAAACATTAGGAACTTCAACAAAACTTTGTTTGTTGAGACCTTTAGGATAAATAATTTCGGGTGTGGGTGTGAATAATAAGTCAGTACCGGCAGCGGTTAATTTTTGCTGATCATCTGCCATGGTGCGTGGATAATTATCAATATCTTCATGGATACCAAACTGCATAGGGTTAACAAAAATACTGGCAACAACTTTATCTGCATGTTTATGAGCTACATCGACTAACGAAATATGTCCCGCATGTAAATTACCCATGGTAGGTACGAAAGCCACGGTTAAACCTTGTTCACGCCACGCTTTAACTTGTGCGCGTAATTCACTAATTAGACTGACTGTTTTCATAAATTATTCTTACCGCTTTTATTATTATTACTTATTATTTATTGCTAAGACTCAATATTAACTATAACTGATAATTTATTGAATCGAATATTTATAGTGATTATTTGAAAATATGTTCGTCACCGGGGAAGTTACCTTGGCTTACTTCGCTGATATAAAGCTCAATGGCCTTTTTAATATCACCGGTGTCTTGTAAAAAATTACGTGAGAATTTTGGCATATAATTACAAGCAATGCCTAGCGCATCGTGCATCACCAAAATTTGTCCATCAGTATCTTTACCTGCACCGATACCAATGGTTGGGATAGTTAAAGCTTTGGTAATGGCTGCACCTAAACGGGCAGGAATACATTCAAGCACCAATAATTGCGCGCCAGCGGCCTCAAGAGCCTTAGCGTCGGCGATCATTTGCTCGGCTTTGTCATCTTCACGGCCTTGTACTTTAAAGCCACCAAAAATATTAACTGACTGCGGCGTTAACCCTAAATGCGCACAGACTGGAATACCACGCTCAACTAATGCTGAAATAGTATCATTAAGCCAAGCACCACCTTCCATCTTTACCATGCTTGCACCAGCTTGCATTAACAAAGCAGCATTACTCATGGCTTGTTCTGGTGTTGCGTAGCTCATAAAAGGCATATCAGCGATCACTAAGGTTTGTTCTACACCACGTTTTACACAGCGAGTATGGTAAGCCATATCTTCAATGGATACCGGCAGTGTACTGTCTTGCCCTTGTAATACCATACCCAGTGAATCACCAATCAAGATGGCATGTATTCCTGCTTGGTCGAATAGCTTGGCGAAGCTGGCGTCATAGGCGGTGATCGTTGATATTTTTTCGCCTTGCTGCTTCATCTTCAGTAAGCTTGCTGTGGTTATTTTAGCCATGAATTTTCCGAATAGTTTAATGAGCTTATTAACCCGCTTGGGGTAAGCTGTCAGTGTCAATATATTATATACCCGTTACCATTCAAAGTGCACTCTGAAACCTGCATCTTGATTGATAACGGCTATAACACTAAGGATTGTATTGTTAATATTGATGCTTGCAATATTTATTATTTCAATACTAAGTATTTCAGTACTAATGAGTTAAATATTATAGTTTTACTATGCCATTACCATTAATTTCACTCGCAAGTGAATTGATTGAGGTACCATCTGGTAAGTGTAAATTAGGTGCAATCTCTGCCAGTGGCAGTAAGACAAATTCGCGTAGCTTCATACCGTAATGAGGCACAGTTAAGCGTTCATTCTCTATGGTATCATCGCTATACAATAAAATATCACAATCAAGAATGCGCGCGCCCCAACGGTTTTCTTTTCGAACACGACCGGCTGCATTTTCTATTGCTTGTAAGGCGTCTAATAGTTCAAGGGCGGATAAACTGGTTTCTACAGCAATAACTGCGTTGATATAATCATCTTGATCTTGAGGACCCATAGGTTTGCTCAAATATAGTGACGATAGTGTAATAGCGTTACTTACTGATAATTTTGCTATTTCTTTAGCGGCGGTACTCACCTGTACTCTCGGGTTAGACAGGTTGCTACCTAACCCAATGTAAGCGATCACTTTTTCTTTCATCAGTTTACCGTTATGATTCAGTGGTTTTTGCACTAGGTTTACGGCGTTTCTTTGGGCTACGTCGTTTTGAACCTTGTGGCGACCTGACACCTTTGATCATTTGTAAACGGGCTTCATCCGATACTTCTTGAAAGTCTGTCCACCACTGCGCTAATTCAATAAGCTCAGGGGTCGCTTCAATTTGAGCGCGTAATAACAAGAAGTCATAGCCGGCTCTAAACTTAGCATGCTCAAACGTTTTAAAGGCGCGTTTACCATCGCGGCGACCTAACTTCTCTTGCAATATCCATATATCTTTAATAACCGCTTGGAAGCGCTTAGGTATGGCAATACTGCGCTGCTGCTCTGGCATTATTTCATTTAAAGCGGCAAAAAATACGTCTTGAGGAGTCAATTGGGTGGTGACTTTAATTTGCTGAATATGCTTTTGTAATGGATACCAAAGCATGGCAGCGAATAAAAAGGCCGGCGTTACTCGTTGCTCGTTAATAATGCGTTTGTCGGTGTTTTCCATAGCCAACATAATAAAATCGAGTAAAAAGTCTTGTTCTTGTGTGTCCTGATTAAGGGCTTGGTCAACCGCAGGGAAGAAATAACCGAAGAGGTTATAACTACGCAGTTGCTCGAAATTCGCGACAGCTTTTCCTGAAATAAACATTTTCAAAAATTCTTCAAACAAGCGAGCTGCAGGGATATTAGCCATTAACGATGAAAGTTCTTTAATGGGCGCTTTGGTGGAGTCACTTATTTGCATATCAAGCTTAGTGGCAAAGCGAATTGCACGTAACATACGTACTGGGTCTTCACGGTAGCGTGTTTCAGGATCACCAATTAAGCGGATAACTTTATCTTTTACATCTTGAACGCCATTGGCAAAATCATATACTTTAAAGTCTTTTGCTGAGTAATAAAGCGCATTGATAGTGAAATCTCTACGCTCAGCATCTTCGTTTATACTGCCGTAAATATTGTCACGCAATAACATGCCGGCATCACTTTGTTTCGACGTTTTTGTGCAGTTCCTTTCTTCCTTTGAAGCATTCTCATGATGGCCTCTGAAAGTGGCAACCTCAATAATTTCTCGACCAAAAACAATATGCGCTAAACGAAAACGTCGACCTATTAAACGACAATTCCTAAACAAGGCTTTTATCTCATCAGGTGTCGCATTGGTAGCAATATCAAAGTCTTTAGGTTTTAAACCAAGCAAAATGTCACGAACACCACCACCAACAAGATAGGCATCAAAGCCGCCTTTATTTAAGCGGTACAATACTTTAAGCGCATTTGGGCTCATCAATTTACGTGAAACTGGATGCTGATCTCTTGAGAAAATCAATGGCTTGTCAAAAGATGCCGTGGCAACAGTAGTTTTGTTACGGGTATTTTTTATTGTGTCCTTTTTAGGGATCGCTTTGGCGATAGTTTTTCTCATTTTTTTGGAGAAAACTTTTTTGCATAAATTAATAACGCTTTTGATAGTCACAGGCCTTTAAGACAGACATAAAATAGTGGCGCAATGATATAACAGTGTAGGGCAAAAGAGAATAACCGTTGGGGTAAATAGCGTGAAAAAGCAGCAAAAAAAGGCCTAAGAAAGAAAGGTCGAAGCAAAGCGCGCCTTTCTGACTATAAACCTATACCCAGCGGTATATTTATTGAGTTACTTAGGTAACCTCAACTCTAGATAAGCAAAGTTACTCAAAAAGCTATTTTAGGTGATATCAGCGTTGGTATTCCTACCAATAACCAGTTATTGGGTACGTAATACCGCCTTGTTTTCACCAAAACTATCAATATTGAGACGAATAAATAAACTTATAGCATAGGTGTTTATGCTATGTGATTGATAATAAATAAGTACTTAAAAAAATTAACATTCATTATCCAGAGTTGAGGTTAGGCAGTCAATTACCAGGTTGGTTGCTATAACCTACCAAGGTAATGTTTCACCGTTTGAATGCTTAAAGACCCCAGTTTCAGCCATTGTTAACTGGTCCATTAAGGTGATTAATCGCTCTGCAGCTGTATCGGCACTGATGTCACCGTTACTTAATACGCCGTCGTTATTTACCATCTCAGTTTGTACATATCCCGGGTGATAAATGCCAACGGCAATACTTTCGTCATGGAGATCTCTGGCCAATGATACCGCAGCAATGTTAAGTGCTGCTTTTGACATGCGGTAACCATAACGTCCGCCGGAAGTGTTATCGGTAATAGAGCCCATTCTCGAGGTAATAAAAGCAATCTTACTACCGGCAGATAAATTCTTGAGTAAAGCGTGACTAAAGCAAAGCGGCGCTAGGGCATTAACATTAAATTGTTCTAAAATAGTGTCTTGGTTTAAATCACTGAGTTGCTCGTCACGTAAAATACCGGCATTGTTGATCAATAAATCAATGGCTACTCCTTTTAGCGCTGAAACCGCTTTATTAACGCCAACTTGGGTAGCGACATCAATATGCTCGACTACGTTGACGCCGAGGGCATCTAGCGCTATAGAGCTTTGACGACAAAGTGCATACACGGTATCGCCACGCTGTTGGCAGAGTTTAGCCATGGCAAAACCAATACCACGATTGGCGCCAGTAATAACAATAGTACTCGGTGTAATAGTAGACATAGTGCTTCCTTTAAATGATTGTATTTTACGCTTTATATCAGCTTAATTTTAACAATGCTCAACGCTAATCAATGTTTATCTCAACCACTTTAGGAACAAGACTGCGTTGCCAATGTTTTATTGCCCAGTTTATAATCTCGCCAATGCTTGAGTCAACTAACTCTGGCAAGGGTGATTGCCCTAAAAAAGTTAAGGCAGCAATAAGCGCTGGCTGTGGGTTGGCATTATCAATTACCGGTGCTTTATTTTGTTTACTCAGCTTATAACCTTCACCGGTTATGGCTAAAGGGACATGACCGTATTGTGGTGTGTTACATGGCATGAAACTATCGTTTAAGGTTTGATAAAGTGTTAATTGCCTGGCGGTAGGCTCGAGTAAGTCACAGCCGCGAACAACATGCGTGATCCCTTGCGCTATATCATCGGCGACTACGGCAAGCTGATAGGCAAATAAGTTATCTTTACGGTGGATTATAAAATCTTCATTAGCTAATTTTTTATCGCAAATCACATCACCTTGAAATATATCGTTAAATTGATATAAACCGTAGTGGTTAACAAGCCTTAAGGCACTGTCTTGTGCTGGATGATTTTCGCTACGGCAATGTCCTTGATAGATACCGCCAATGGCTTTGATTTGTGCACGGGTACAACGACAGGAATAACTTAGTTTTTGTTGTGCCATCTCTGACAATACCTGACGATAATAGTTACTTTGCTTGCTTTGATAAAGCTCAGTTTCATCCCAATATAAACCAAAAGCTTCTAGCGTTGTTAATATTTCAGCGCTAGCACCTGGTTGTTCACGAGGGGGATCGATATCTTCAATGCGAATAAGCCATTTGCCTTGTTCGCCGCGATCATTAATGAATGCTTTGGCATCTAGAAAACTCGCTAGTGCAGCGATTAGAGAACCAAAATGAAGTAAACCGGAAGGGGATGGAGCAAAGCGACCACGATATTGAACAACCTGATTAGGTTTAAGTGGTCGCTTATTATGCAAACGTTGCATGAGAACTAGGTTTAACTGACTCTTAGCTAAGAGTTAGCCAGCCATTTGGCGTTCTTTAATTTCAGATAACGTTTTGCATTCAATACAAAGGTCAGCTGTAGGTCGCGCTTCTAAACGACGAATACCTATTTCTATGCCACAAGAGTTGCAAAAACCAAAATCGTCATCTTCAATTAACTGTAAGGTTTTTTCAATCTTCTTGATAAGTTTACGCTCACGGTCTCGTGTACGTAATTCAAGACTGAATTCTTCTTCTTGAGCTGCTCTATCCACAGGATCTGGGAAGTTTGCTGCTTCGTCTTGCATGTGTGCTACGGTGCGATCAACTTCTTCACGCAACTGTGAGCGCCAAGCATCTAAGATTTTTTTAAAATGCACCTTTTGAGGCTCTTCCATGTACTCTTCGCCAGATTTTTCTTGATAAGGCTGAACGCCCGCTAATGCAAGAATACCTAGTGACTTTTGTTTGTTTGTTGGCATGCTTATTCTCCTAATGCAACATATACCAAGGCAATTTACTAATATACCACGTTTTATCGCGGTAAAATGCCTTCGTTGTAAGTGCCAATATTTTATATATGACCCGATGAATCAGGACTATATTGTGTTGCTCATCATAAAAATCAACTGTTAGAGTAAAATAAATATTTTATTTTACTCTATTAGCTAGTTCAGCGCAGTGAACAATGCTGTTTACTGCGTTAAAAATTTTTGAGCAAGCTTTTTTAGCAAACTTTAGTAGGGCTAGTCAAATATTATCGTTCAATAAAAGGAATTTTTTCAGATAAAGTTATTTTTAGCTCTCCTAAATTTAGGGAAAAATCGGCTTTATAGGCTAATATTTCAACACCTGCTTGGCTTGCTTGCTTAAGAAGCTTTGCATAAGTGGCATCAATATGACTGGCGACACTAATATCATTAATACCACTGTGCAATACAGCAAACAGTAAAACAGCTTTGTGCCCTTGTGTCACCATATCCATCAATTCTCGTAAATGTTTTTGGCCGCGTGTAGTTACAGCATCGGGGAAATAGCCATGCCCTTGCTCTAGTAAGGTGACTGATTTGACTTCAATATAAGTGTCAGGTGAGCCATCATAAGTGGCTAGAAAATCTACCCGGCTATTTTCATTACCGTATTTAACTTCACGATGTAACGTTTTAAAGGGCGTTAACTCACTAATTACCCCATTGTGTAATGCTTCTTCGACCAATTGGTTTGCACGTAAGGTGTTTACGCAAATAAAATGTTCGGCTTGGCTTTGGGTGATTTCCCAACTGAAGGGGTATTTACGTTTACTGTTAGTTGACGTGCTATACCAAACCGTATCGTTGGGCTCTGCACAACCCTTCATTGCACCTGTGTTCGCACAATGTATGGTTGTCTGTTGGCCATCGCTAAATTCAATATCAGCTAAGAAGCGTTTATAACGCTTAATCAGTGTGGCGGGTTGTAATTGCAGTATCATAAAAAAGTGTGTTAAAAATGGTTTAGCGCATCATAACCTAATTTACTGCTGCTCTAGGCAAGTTAAGTGTTTCTTTTAATTAGTCAGTGCGATTTTTCGTTGGTTATTCTTCATTAAGTTTGATTGTTGTAGAAAATCATTAAGCCAGTCTGCGGCGCTTTCGCTATCACTAAAAACATGAAATGCCATTTGGCAGTCATGATAAATGCGTTGTAGTTGCAATTGCTGTATATCGGCATAAGCACTATCTCTAATGACCACCGCAATGGCAATCATGCCTTTTTCTTGTCGGTAGATGGTGGTTTCTTTTAATTGCAACTCAGCTTCAGGGGTAAAAACACTATTACCACGAAAGGTGATTAATGAAGCCCAGGGCTCACCGGTCATTTTTTCAGTGAGCAACTTTATTTCTTGGTGATATTTTTCAATAGTCAACTCAGTAAAGGGTCCTTGTGCATCTACGAATAAAATATTGTTTTTCTGTTCAATAACATAACGTCCATGTGCGGAATATGGCATGTTAACTCATTTCAGTTTAATTAAAGGACGCATAGTAATAACAAGCTTTTTTAAACTTGCCAAGTAAGCAGAGATATTTTATTTTGCAAGTTTTAATTTGATATAAAGTACCGTTTAAGTTATCCACTGTAGATAACTTAAAGGAGATACTGCGAAAAGGGAGGTCTTATTTCCAACCAAGGTTTTTCTCGAAATCTTGATCGAGCTTTATGGCAAACTCTTTTGCGTGGATAGCTACTAGCTCTAACTTATTTTCTTCTTCATTTTGGGGTGAAAACTTTGGCACTTTAACGGGGTAGCCACTCTCATCGGTTGCCATAAACGTAATGAAACATCGGTTGGTTATCACATAGCTATGCTCCTTAGGATCACAAGCTCTGACTACCACATAAATATGCATACTGCTGCTACCCGTATGTACTATTTGTGCGGTAATCGTGATCATTTGTCCGACTAAAATGGGCCGGATAAAGCGAATGCCATTTGCTGATACAGTGACACTGTAGCGTTTACTCCATTTTGCTGCACACGCATAAGAAGCTTGATCAATCCATTTCATCACCATACCACCGTGAACTTTACCGCCGAAATTCACGTCAGTAGGCTCTGCTAAAAAGCAAAATTCAACGGTGTTATCGAGATTTTTTTTCATGGTAGAGATTACCTTGTCCGGTTTCTTACACATTGAATTAATTATAGACAAATTCAAGTGCTTATCGAGTTATGCTCAGCAAGTAATAATTGATATGATAAAGGTCATCCTTTGTCTCACTGAATTTTATCGATGGCTGTGTCTACTTCTTTACCCATAGAAGCAATTAAACAACAATTTTGCCAAAGCCTGAATGAGCAAAATATGCTTATATTATCGGCGCCACCAGGGGCCGGTAAATCAACGTGTTTACCTTTGTGGTTATTGACCTTACCAAGCTTGGCTAATAAAAAAATATATTTGCTCCAACCTAGACGCTTAGCGGTTAAAAACATCGCTACCTTTTTAGCTAAACAATTAGGTGAAAATGTTGGGCAGACCGTTGGCTATCGGTTACGAAATGAAAATAAAACCTCGGTCAATACTCGTCTTGAAGTGATTACTGAAGGTATTTTAACGCAGATAATTCAAAATGATGCTGAATTATCTGATACCGCGTTAGTGGTTTTTGATGAATTTCATGAGCGCAGCTTACAGGGCGATTTAGCGTTTGCCTTGACCCGTGAAGTACAAACAGAATTGCGTGAGGATTTAAAAATACTGCTGATGTCGGCAACATTAGACACTGAGTATTTAGCGAAAGCCCTCCCTGATGCTTTGTTGCTAAATAGCGAAGGACGAAGCTTTCCCGTTGCAGTGAATTATCATGCACCTAAGAGCCAGAAATTATGGCGTGAGCATGCTTTAGCGGTAATTAAAGATAAGATGTTTAATCATCAGGGGTCTATATTAGTTTTTTTGCCAGGTAGTGCTGATATTCGTTTTTTAGTTGAACGTTTAAGTAATCTACCCGTTCAAGGCGTGCAAGTTTGTCCTTTATTTGGTGAATTAACGTTAAAAGAGCAGCAACAAGCTATTGCGCCTTGTGCGAATGGTAATCGTAAGGTGGTCTTAGCGACCAATATTGCGGAAACATCACTGACTATTGAGGGCATTGATCTGGTCATAGATTGCGGTCTTGAAAAGGTGGCACTATTTGATAGCGCTAGTTTGATGAATAAATTGATACAACAACAAATTGCCAAAGCTTCAGCGGTACAACGAGCAGGACGTGCTGGCCGATTAATGCCTGGTCAATGTATTCGTTTATACGCTAAAGACGATTTTGAACGTAGGCCTCTGCACAGCGTTAATGCTATTCAACAAGCTGACTTATTGCCTACACTTATTGAGGCCGCTCGTTGGGGTGTCACTGCGCTAGCAGACTTACCCTTATTGGAATTACCGAGTGACATTAAAGAGCAACAAGCTTGGCAAGAGTTGCAAAGTTTAGCCATTGTTGATGATAACAATATCCTCAGTAAACATGGCGATAAAGTCGCAAGTTTACCTTGCCATCCGCGCTTCGCACATATGATCTTAATGGCACAAACTCAAGATAAACAGGCCGCATCATTAGCTTGTTTAATGGCAGCCTTACTCGAAGAAAGAGATATTTTTAAAGGTGAACAAGCACGTTTTGATTGTGATCTAAATCATCGATTGCAACTACTGATGCAACAAAATAATAAAAACAATCATAATAAAATCCCGGTATTAACACGGATCTTAAAGCAAGCAGAGCGACTCGCTCATCAGGTGAAATTACGCTTTAGTACCCAGTCACTCGATTTAGCAAAAACCGGATGCTTACTTGCTTATGCTTATCCAGAACGTGTCGCTAAAGCGCGCTCTAGCCATGGGGATTATATTTGCGTCAATGGTAAAGGCGCATCCATCAATCAACAAGATGCGTTAGCCAGTGAGGGCTATATAGTTATTGCCCAAGTTCATCAGCGTGATAACCAATTAAACGTCAACTTAGCCTGTGCAATAACATTAGATGAAATCAACCAGGTTTTCACCGAACAAATCAAGCGGCAAGATATTGCTCAGTTTGATAACCGAAGCGGAAGAATTATTGCACAAAAGCAAACTTCATTAGGCGCAATAGTGCTATCGGAACGGCCACTGAAAAATGGTGTTACGGCTGACGAAATTAGTCGTATGTGGTGTGAAATGGTGATAAAAAAAGGTCTTGGTTTTTTACCTTGGCAGACAAAAGACTTAGCACTTAAGGCTCGTTGGCAATGGCTAAATCAATACTTTCCAGAATATAATTTAGCCGAAATTGATGATCAGAACTTATTGAACAACTTAAGTACGTGGTTGGCGCCTTTTGTTGGTGAGATAACCACTAAGGCGCAGCTTGCTAAGCTAGATTTATCAGCAATGTTGTTATCTTTGCTTAATTACCAAGAACAAAAATTACTGAAACAAGCAGCACCCACTGTCTATATCGGACCAACGGGGCGACATTGCCCTATTAGCTACACTCAAGAGCCGTCTCCTAAGGTGTCCATGCCCATGCAGGAATTGTATGGTTTAACACAAACCCCTTGCGTAGGTGTTATAGTAGGCATAAATGAGCATAAGAAAGGGGTGCCATTATTATTAGAATTACTATCCCCGGCACAACGGCCAATTCAACTGACCCAAGACCTAGTGACCTTTTGGTCTGGTAGTTATCAAGCAGTACAAAAAGAGATGAAAAGTCGCTACCCTAAACATTATTGGCCAGATGATCCCCTTAATGCAAAAGCAACCAATAAAACTAAACGTCATATAAAAGAATAGAATAGCTAGCATGTCGAATAAAAACATCAAAAGTAAAGCAACAAAATCGAATAAGCCAACGAAGACAGCTGATAAGCAAAAATCGGTAACAGCTAGAATAATAATATTTTTAGCAAAATTGACTATAGCGTCACTTTTTACCCTCGGTATTTTTTTAATTTACCTCGATGCGAAGGTGCGACAAACCTTTGAAGGTCAACGCTGGCATGTGCCCGTACAAGTCTATGGTCAGCAGCAAAAGCTACAAATAGGTGGACAGGAAAACTTAACTGCAATAACCGAATCACTGATTATCAATGGTTATGAGAACGTGAATTATGTCACTCGAGTGGGCCAGTTTTCACAGGTGGCAGATCTATTAACTATTTTTCAACGTCCTTTCGACTTTGATGATGGCGCTAGTCACGCGCAGCAGTTAAATATTGAGATAGTCAATGATATTGTTGTCGCGCTTCAAATTGATAAAGCAGCGGTTAGCCAACTTTCCTTAGAGCCACAATTATTAGCACGCTTAGTTCCTGATAATAAGGAAGATCGCGTGCTGGTCTCTTTAGAAGAGTTGCCAAGTCAGTTGATCGATACCTTACTACTCATTGAAGATCGTGATTTTTATCATCATTATGGCGTGTCCCCGATGGGCATTGTTAGAGCCTTATTCAAAAATATCAGAGCGGGTCGTACCGTTCAAGGCGGTAGTACCTTAACTCAACAACTTGTTAAAAATATGTTTTTAAGTCGCGAGCGTACCCTTACGCGTAAAGTTCAAGAAGCGCTTATGGCGTTAATTTTAGAGTTTAGGTACAGCAAAGATCAGATTTTAGAAGCGTATATTAATGAAGTCTACCTAGGACAAAATTATGCCAACGGTGTTTATGGTTTTGGTCTAGGTGCGCAGTTTTATTTCGGTAAAAGCCTTAATGAACTAAGCCCAGCGCAAATGGCATTGTTGATTGCCCAGGTGAAAGGGCCTAGTTATTATGATCCTTGGCGACACCCAAAACGTGCGGTAGAGCGACGCGATCTTGTGCTCAGACTGATGTTCGAACAACATTTATTATCACTGGTAGATTTTGAATACGCAGCAGAGTCACCGTTATCCGTGCGCGCGCATAGACGTTTAGCTAAAAAGAAGTACCCAGCCTATTTGCAATTGGTCAACCGCGAACTCAACCAATATCTATCCAGTTTTACGCAAAAATCGGGCATTAAAGTTTTTACTGGTTTTTCACATCGCAGCCAACAGTTATTAGAGCAAAGCGTTAATCAGCAATTACCCTTGTTAGAAAAACAATATAAACAAAAAGGCTTAGAAACTTCGATGATAGTTACCGATATTGCAACGGGTGAGATCCGTGCTCTAGTAGGTGGTCGAGAAAGTGGCTATGCCGGCTTTAACCGAGCACTAAATGCTAAGCGGCATATTGGCTCATTAATCAAACCTATCATCTATGTAGCGGCATTAGAGCGCTATCAACAATATAACCTCGCTAGCATTCTTGATGACAAAGCTATTACCTTAAAAAATGGCTCCGGTAAAAAATGGCAACCCAAAAATTATGATGGTAAGTATCGTGGCCAAGTTTCCTTAATCGAGGGCTTAGTTTATTCCCTCAATATACCGACTATCAATCTTGGTATGAGTTTAGGTTTAAACAACGTAGCTGATGCGATTAAAGCGCTTGGTTATCAGCATAAACTGCAAATGCGCCCCTCGGTTTTATTGGGGGCTATTAATATGTCACCCCTGGAAGTTAATCAATTATATTTGGCTATTGCTAGTAAAGGTTATTATCGAAAAAGTCATACAATCACCAAAATAATATCGTCAAAAAATGAAATATTATGGCAAAAAAAACAAACAGGTGAACAGCGTTTATCAGGCGAAGCCGCCTACCTACTTGATTACGCCTTAACACAAGTGACGAAAATAGGGACCGCTAAATCACTAACTTGGCGTTTAAATAACAAGGAAATTGCAGGTAAAACAGGTACTAGCAATGCTTTACGTGATAGTTGGTTTATTGGTTATGACAATAAGCACTTAGTGACCACCTGGTTGGGTAAGGATAATAATAAGCCAACCGGGCTAACGGGTAGCAGTGGTGCGCTGCCGTTATTTGCCAATTTTATGAAAAGACAAGGTGTGGTTAATAAAATTGAAGAGCAACCACCGGGGATAGTGGTCACATTATTCGAACAACAAACAGGTAATGCAGTCACTGAAGAATGTGCTAATACCGTCATTTACCCAGCAATTAGAGCCGGTATTAGAACTTCAAAGCATTGTCTGCAAGAAAAAGTAGATAGGCGATCTTGGTTTGAAAAAGTGTTTGGTGACTAGCGGTAGTACTCGTAGGATAGGCTAAAATACGAACGCTCAAAGCTCGCAGGTTGAGCGTTCTTATTTAGCGGTCATGTTAAAAAGTTACTTTAACTTTTGATAACGCGGCAACATCAGTGATGCTCACATTACCGATACTTCTTTGTAATCTTGCAGCAGTTTTATCTGCACCATAACTTTCGGCAAAACTAATAACATCTTCACCGTTACACATTAATTTTAACGCTACGGTTTTTGTGCTTAGGCGATAGCCCTTGGTGGTGCCATTAAGTTTGATCAGGCTGTTGCTTTTTGCTGCTTTACAGACATCAATTAATGCTTTTTCCATATAGGGGCTCATTGTTGCTTGGCTAGGTAAACTAATAGCTAACACTGGTAAAGAGGCCGCAAGTGCAATTAAGGTTTTTTTAAAAGTAGTCATGAATATTCTCCAAAATGTTATTGTGATTCGTTAGTGTTTTAATATGCCTAGTTATGCAAGGCACAACATAATAGTGGACTCTTTTTAGTTAAAAGTTGTAACAATCTTCGAGGAGGATGTAAGCAAAAATCAAGGCGAAAATGTCATTAAACTGCTAAGTCATTGATTGTTTGTCTGTTCGAAAAGTAACCTTGTATATTACTGAAATTAATGTTTACATTTAGTGATACTTTGACATACGAAACTTGGTGTACTTGCCATTTGTCTTACGACCATTGGCGGATTTTTAGCCTGTTTAACTGTTTGCTATGCGGTTTAATATCACAGGTAACTGTTTTTATATACAGTTCTTGGTTTAGGTATGTTATTGTTCTGGTATTATTTGGGTTAAAGTGAATTTAATGCGTTAGGCATTAATGTTGACAATATTAAGAGCGCGTATTGAGCTCATCGGTAGAAATAGGGATAACTAATGGCAGTTGAAAGTCGGTTTGTAGTAATTAGAAACGGAATAGAGGCAAAAACATTTATGGATAAAAAATCAGCAGATGAATATGACAAAATGTTGGATATGGCCGATAACTTGAGTCAGGTTTTCTCTCAATCTTCAGTTGAGTTAAGCGACAGTGTTAATGAAGAGCTAAGCATTTATCTAGCGCAAAACAGAGAAGCGGTACTTGTCGCCTTGTTAGCTAAGAAACCAGCGAAAGAAACGACCAAGCCAGCGACTAAAAAAACAGCCATTAACACGAATGATGAGCCAATTGTTAAGGTTGTAGAGCAAGCCTCAAACAAGGATGAAAAATCGCCAGTAAAAGCAAAAAAAAGCAAAACTAAGGCAACGGCAGTAAAGTTAAGTGCAGCAAGCTAACAAATGGCTAATATTTAGCTCTTGTTGTTAGTATTTTATGTTTGAATATCAACTTATCCGCAGTAAGCGTAGAAAAACACTCAGCTTGCAAGTTAAATATGGTCAAGTGACTGTACGTGCACCGTATTATGTGACATCAGCCTTTATTGATACTTTTATTAACGAAAAATCGGCTTGGCTGCGTGCTAAGATTGCCGAGCAGCAATGTCTATCAGCTCCGCTTAACTATAGGCAAGACGCTGGAATACTCTTGTTAGGTGAGCCTGCTACGCTTAACATCAGCATAGCCAAGCAAGCATCAGTTACTGTTAGTGATGAGTTATCGGCTGACAATGGCGTCGTCCGTCAGCTTAATATTGCCCTAAGTGAAAGGGTGAATACTCGACTGAAAGATCCCACAGCAAAAGCCGAGCAAATAAAAAAGCAGTTAGAGCGGTATTTTAAGCAGCAAGCACAAGAATTGATATTTGAGCGCCTTGAGGTTATTTGTCAGCAAACTTCACTCACACCGACTAAAATAAAAATTCGTCAGTACCGTTCACGTTGGGGAAGTTGTAATAACCGGGGTGAAGTCAGCTTTAATTACTTGTTAATGATGACACCCTTATTTGTCATTGATTACGTTATTGTCCATGAACTTTGTCATTTAGTGCACTTAAATCATTCTAAATGCTTTTGGCAATTAGTAGCACAACACTCACCAAATTATAAAATAGCTAAGCAGTGGCTAAGTGACCACCAAGTAAAACTACACTGGCAAAAACCCAGTTAAGTTATCAAAAGTAATTCATCAATTCGTTGCTGGCTACAAGTTTAGCTACCGTATTTTTTTTGCTAATTCTGCTTAATTATCGCTCGATTTTCGGTAAGTGATCAACTCTCACCCACAAAGTGTTTTCCCTATAGCAGATTTTTGCTTGAATATAAATTTTTATGCATAATTTATAACTTTTTATTTAATGAGTTTTTGTCATAAAAGATTGACAGCCCTCATCAGTTAAGGCATTTTAACGGTATGATATTAAACAACAGCCTCATGATTATTATTATTACCACCACCACCCGAATTTGGATGGCGGTCGCTGGCTAACGTGTAAAAAATAACAATTTTATCGAAGCCCGTGACCTGAAAAGGTTACGGGTTTTTTTATGCTTACAATGAAGAGCATTCACTCTAATATTTCTTGACGGCACATCGCCCTAGAAAAAAAAGGAGCGGCTTTATTCATTGTTTTATACAAAGGAAGAAAACATGCGTGTACTTAAATTTGGTGGCTCTTCATTAGCGTCTGCAGAGCGTTTTCGTCAAGTTGCCGATATCATCAAAGATAAAAGTGAATCATCAAATCTAGCCGTAGTAGTGTCTGCGCCACAAGGCATTACCAATCATTTAGTTGCCATGGCAGAAAATATAAGTGATGAAGCAAAGTTGGTAACTGACCTAGGTCATTTTAATCGCGCAATCACCACCATTATTGATGACTTATCGGCAAGTATTAGTAACTTTAATCGTCAGCATTGTGAACAAGCCTTAACAAATTATGAGCAGCAACTTACTCGTTATATGCAGGGGGCGACATTACTCACTTATTGCCCAGATCATATTAGAGCGAGGATCATTAGCACGGGTGAACGTTTAAGTGTGGCAATACTCGATGCCGTATTACAAGCGGATGGCTTAGCCGTTTCATTATTAGCACCAGAGAAGTTCTTATATACTAATAATTCATCACTCAATGCCGTTGCTGACTTGGAACTATCGAAAGAAAAATATGCAATTGAATATAGTAACTTAAGCAAGATATCACTTATGCCAGGCTTTATTGGCGTCAATGCCGATGTCAATAGTGACATGCCACAAGTCACCACGTTAGGGAGAAATGGCTCAGACTACTCAGCGGCAGTTTTAGCTGTTTGTGCACAAGCTGAGTGTTGTGAAATATGGACTGATGTTGATGGTATTTATAATGCGGACCCTCGCTATATAAAAGAAGCTAAGTTACTTGATTATTTATCCTATCAAGAAGCGATGGAGCTTTCTTATTTTGGCGCCAGTGTTTTACATCCAAAAACAATTGCCCCCATTGCGCAATATCATATCCCTTGCTTAATTAAGAACACGAACAACCCAAGCGCTGCAGGCACCTTGATCTCACATGAAAACGATCAACAAAAACGGGTAAAAGCCATTTCTAATCTTGATGACCTAACCATGGTCAATGTTTCAGGTCCTGGCATGAAAGGCATGGTTGGCATGGCGAGTCGTGTTTTTGCCACCATGAGTCGAGAAAATATTTCTTTAGTGCTGATTAGCCAATCATCAAGTGAGTATTGTATTAGTTTTTGCATTTACTCCAACGATAGCGAGCGTGCTAAGAAAAGCTTACAAGATGAGTTTGAGTTAGAGCTGTTAAATGGCTTACTTGAACCTTTAGCGTTAAAGGGCGAGTTGTCTATTGTTTCCTTAGTGGGTGATGGTATGCATCATCAACGCGGCGTCGCGGCAAAGTTTTTTAGTTCACTCGCGCAAGCACGCGTAAATGTGGTTGCTATTGCACAAGATTCTTCAGAGCGTAGTATCTCGGTTGTTGTTGAGCAAAGAAAATGTATGGATGCGATGAAAGTCAGCCATCAAAATTTCTTTTCACACAAACCAACTATCGATGTGTTTTTAGTTGGCTGTGGTGTTGTCGGTAGCGAACTTATTGCGCAAATTTATCGTCAACAAACAAGTTTAAAAGCGCAAAATATCGTTTTGAAAGTATACGGTATTGCCAATTCTAAAGGCATGGTGTTTGATAAAGAAGGCATTGATTTAAATAACTGGCAAGACGTTGTTGCGCAGGGCAATAATAGGCTACCCGTTAATATTGATAGCCTTAAAGGCTTTGTGCGTGATAATCATTTAATCAATCCGGTTTTTGTTGACTCAACATCAAATGAAGCCTTAGCTATGAGCTATGTAGATTACTTAGCTGAAGGCTTCCATGTTGTTACCCCGAATAAAAAGGCCAATACCGCTTCTTGGGAGTATTACCAACAGCTACGTAGTACGGCACAAAAAACTAACCGCCGCTTCTTATATGAGACAACGGTAGGTGCAGGCTTACCGGTTATTGATACGTTACAAAGTTTAATAAAAGCG
Organism: Colwellia piezophila ATCC BAA-637; assembly: GCF_000378625.1. Classification (GTDB taxonomy): domain Bacteria; phylum Pseudomonadota; class Gammaproteobacteria; order Enterobacterales; family Alteromonadaceae; genus Colwellia; species Colwellia piezophila. The sequence continues at coordinate 32,034 of NZ_KB905167.1, forward strand.
GGTGATGAGCTACAACGCTTTGAAGGCGTATTATCGGGCTCATTATCGTATATCTTTGGTAAATTAGACGAGGGTATGCCTTTATCAGAGGCGACGGCTATTGCCAAGGCAAATGGTTTTACCGAGCCAGATCCCCGAGATGACTTAAGCGGTATGGATGTGGCGCGTAAATTATTGATTATGGCGCGTGAAGCCGGTATGAAATTAGAGTTATCAGATATCACTATCGAGTCAGTATTGCCAAGCGACTTCGATGATAGCGGTGATGTCAGCCAGTTTATGAATAACTTAACCCAACTTGATAGTGTTTTTGCTGATCGAGTAGCAAGTGCTAAGTCGACAGGTAAAGTACTGCGTTATATTGGTAATATTGTTGACGGGAAATGCCAAGTTGCCATTGAAGAGGTGGGCGTTGACCACCCATTATTTAGTATTAAAGAGGGAGAAAATGCTTTGGCTATTCATAGTCGTTATTATCAGCCGTTACCTTTTGTCTTACGGGGTTACGGCGCGGGTGCAGCAGTGACAGCCGCCGGTGTCTTTGGTGATTTATTAAGAACTTTAGCATGGGAGCAACAACACTAATGTCGATTAATAACTCAAGTGTTTCAGTATTTGCCCCCGCCTCTATAGGCAATGTTAGTGTCGGTTTTGATGTTTTAGGACTCGCGGTAAAGCCAATTGATGGTACTTTATTAGGTGATGTGGTCACCGTTAGTGCGACAACAGACAGTGACAGTAGTCTTTTGGTTATTGGTAACTTTGCCGGCAAACTTCCGCCCAATAAAGAAGATAATATTGTTTGGTCTTGCTTGTTACTTTTTAATGAACAATTAATAAAAGTACAACAACCATCGGTAGCGGTAGCACTGACCTTAGATAAAAAAATGCCAGTGGGTAGTGGCTTAGGCTCTAGTGCTTGCTCTGTTGTTGCCGCGTTGGTGGCCTTAAATGAGTTTTACGCTAAATATCATAATTTTAGTTTTTCTGAAAATTTGATATTAAGAATGACCGGACAAATGGAAGCGAAGATTAGTGGCAGCATACATTATGATAATGTCGCGCCATGCCTTTTAGGTGGCTTGCAACTCATGGTTCCTGATGAAAATGTGATATCACGCACTTTACCTAGTTTTGATGATTGTTACTATGTTATGGCTTATCCAGGTATAGAAGTCTCGACAAAGGCAGCACGAGACGTTTTACCCACAAGTTACAGTCGTAGTGATGTTATCCATTATGGTCAAAACTTAGCGACGTTTGTCGATGCTTGTCATCGTCAAGATAAGAGCCAAGCATTTTCAGTATTAACCGATGTTATTGCGGAGCCTTATCGCACTGATTTGTTACCAAGGTATCAAGTAGCACGTGATTATTTGACCGGAAAAGGCGCTTTAGCGGTGGGGATTTCAGGCTCAGGACCAACACTTTTCTGTGTCTGCGATAGTAAGCAACAAGCACAGCAATTTTCTCTTTGGTTAGAAGACAATTATTTGCAAACAGACTTAGGTTTTGTCCATATATGTAAAGTCGATGATGTGGGTGCAATAGCGCTTTAATAAATAACTTAATGGCTACTGGCTGAACTAACATAAGCACGGTAGCTAAGAATCTTAGTGAACCTATTATTGGGATATAGAGTGAAATATTATAATTTAAAAGAAAATGATGAACAGGTAACTTTCTCACAAGCGGTTAAGCAGGGTTTAGGTAAAAACCAGGGCTTATTCTTTCCTAGCGCCATGCCAAAGTTCAATAATATAGACGATCTTCTCGCATTACCTTTAGTAGAGCGTAGCGTCAAAATTTTACAGCCATTTGTTGAAGGTGATTTAACCAAAGCGGAATTGACTGATATTGTTACCGATGCGTTTAACTTCCCCGCTTTATTACAACCCATTAGCCCTGATCGTGCAATTTTAGAATTATTTCACGGTCCTACCTTAGCCTTTAAAGATTTTGGCGCTCGTTTTATGGCGAAATGTTTGCAGGTATTTGTTGCCAAAGATGCTAAAGCTAGCGGTGAAACGAAACCATTAACCATTTTAACGGCAACTTCGGGTGATACCGGTGCTGCGGTTGCCCATGCATTTCATGGTATTGAAAATATTCGTGTTGTTATCATGTACCCGAAAGGCAAAATTAGCTTACTGCAAGAGAAAATGTTTACTACCCTTGGTGGAAATATTGAAACCTTAGCCGTCGATGGTGATTTTGATGCTTGTCAGTCATTAGTTAAACAGTCTTTTGATGATAAATACTTGGCTACTACTATTGGTTTGAATTCAGCAAACTCAATTAATATCAGTAGATTACTAGCGCAAGTATGTTATTACTTTGAAGCGGTAGCGCAAATTTCTCGCACCAAAAGTGACTTAACTAATATCGTGTTTTCAATCCCAAGCGGTAACTTTGGTAACTTAACGGCGGGTTTATTTGCTAAAGCGATGGGTTTACCTATTAAGCGCTTTATTGCGGCAACTAATGCCAATGATACGGTGCCACGTTATCTTGAAACAGGTGAGTGGACACCCCATGCTACGGTCGCAACTATTTCGAATGCTATGGATGTGAGTAACCCTAACAACTGGCCACGTGTCGAGCACATGTTGAAAAGCGGTATTGTTGAGCAAGGTTGTGTCAGTTCGGTCTCTATCGATGAAGAGCAAACTCAATCAACCGTTATTCAGCTGAGTAAATTAGGTTATATTAGTGAGCCTCATGCTGCGGTAGCATATAAAGCATTACAATATAGCGCTGTTGAGGGGGAGTTTGGTGTGTTTTTAGGTACCGCTCATCCCGGTAAGTTTAAAGACGTGGTTGAAAGTATTCTGGGTCAACCTATTGGTTTACCGAAAGAACTAGCCGATTGTATTGGCGAGCCTATTTTATCGAAAGATCTTAGTGCTGATTTTAGTGACCTACGGAGCTATCTGTTAGCTTAGCTTATCGTTGAAACTGCTCAATAATATATTTGAGTATGCTTAACCCGAGCCGTTATCGTAAAATATAAAGCTATCACCTAGGTGATGGCTTTTTTATTTATACTGATTTTTGTATTTATAACGCATAATTTTAGGAAATTATATGATTAAACCACAATGGCAGCAGTTACTTAATAGCGAAGCTAAAAAGGAATATTATCAACGTTTAACGAGTGAAATAGCAAAGCAAAGATCGTCAGAACTTGCTATTTATCCTGCCGAAAAGGATATTTTCAATGCCTTTAACCATGTTGATCTAGCTGACGTTAAAGTTGTCATCTTAGGGCAGGATCCTTATCACGGTAAAGATCAAGCCCACGGTTTAGCCTTTTCAGTACAACATGGCGTCAAGGTGCCACCATCACTGGTGAATATATATAAAGAGCTGACAACAGATATTAGCGGTTTTAAAACGCCAACGCATGGTTGCTTAACGACTTGGGCTGAGCAGGGGGTTTTATTGTTAAATACAGTATTAACCGTGCAGCAAGCCAATGCACATTCACATGCCAAACTGGGTTGGGAAACGTTTACAGAACAAGTCATCAGTGAATTGAATGAACATAACCCCGGTTGTGTTTTTATTTTATGGGGCGCACATGCTCATAAAAAAGGTAAAAATATCAATCAAGATAAGCATTTAGTCTTAGCTGGCCCACATCCATCACCACTGTCCGCTTATCGAGGTTTCTTTGGCAGCCAACACTTTTCTCAAGCCAATGTTTGGTTAGCCAAGCAGGAGATGAAGCCCATAGACTGGCACCTGCCTAGGGCACTTGCTACTTAAACTCGTTAATAGCTATTTTCATCAACGCCAGGCAAAAATTGGAATACTTCAAGATAATACTGGCGGAGCTTGGGTAAGTCTCCACTGAGCAGCCACTTTTCATGGGCATAATAAAACTCAGTACTTAGATACGCTTGTTGAAGTATGTCATTAATCTGACTGATGATCTGCTCGCCTACTGCCGTTTTAGAGCAAGAAACGTGGCCTAGAAAATAAGGTGGACTACCGGCAATGGTATAACTTTCTAAAGTGATATGGTCTAGATTTAGGGCATTGATATCTTGGGGATAGTAGATAATGTACTCAATCCTATTTTTCAATAACATATTCGCTACTGATGTTATCCTGCTAGCACCCGCACGTACAAAAACATTATCAATACTCAGCTCCTTTATTTGCTTGTCTATCTCTGCTCCATAAGAAACGCCGCTGGCAATGGCTAAAATTTGTTCTGGGTAATATTGAAATAATCGCGCCAAATTAATAATTTCACCTTGGCTATTTAGCACTTTCTCGTGCAGAGGCGTTGATTGAGTAACACGATACAATTGCAAACCTAGGTAGAGGTCGTGGGGTAAGCTAAAAAAGGAAAATATTTCTCTTTGAGGGTTTTTCATCCTGTTTGACATACAGGCGTTAACTTCACTTTGTAGAATTTTCTCGGCTCTATCGCTAGTCGCTTTAACAACGGTTAATTGATATCCAAGAGATTCTAACCCGTGCATTATTATCATCGCGGTATCTTGTGAGGTGGTTTTAGATATCTTGCTGACAAAGTCTTGCCATTCAAAGGTGTCTTCAATTATCCAAGTGATGGTTTTGGTATGTGGCGATGTTGCTAAGGGCGATACTTCATTCGACGTTGTAAGCGAGGGAAATAAAGTAATAGTGGCTAGTAAGCAAAAGCGTAATAGCAATAACATCTTATCCTCCTGAAAACTTCAGGCCGGCCGATAAAGGCCTAGCAAGTGCTATAAGTATAATTCAAGCGGGTAATAATGTTAGTGATTGAAAGTGGCGGGTAATGTTCTAATTTTTGTAACTCTGCTATATTTTAGGTATATAGGGTATATTGAAAGCTAAAGGAAATAAAATGAGTGTCAGTTTTACTCAATTTGATGAGTCGGCAGTGGTAATTTTAAAGGCATTGGCACGGCATTTTCCTATGCCAACAGAAATTGGCTTTAATGATGTTTTTCCAGAAGGTGAAAAGGATGCCAGTAAACGTGCCGTGCATATAGGCACTATTGCTTTTTTACGCCACGAAGATCTTATCGCTCATGACATAGGAAGTGCGTCTTCATTCATTCTTACCCGAAAAGGTTTAGCGTTATTTGATAAGGATGTCTATAAACACATAAAAGATGAGCTAATTAGCGATGCTGATAGTGTGTAGATCTAGTTAATTTATATTTTTAAAAAGGTTAAACCTCAAGGGTTAATCATCAAATCGAATTATCATCTCAGCAGCTTCGCATTGGCAGTCGTGACCACATAAAATACAGTTATAACCTTGTTTACTTTCTTCATTCCACTTACCTGGATGAGACTTTACTAGCTCGCCACCACATTTACTGAAATAGGATACGGCACTGTTATTAGGGCTTTGTTTCCATAAGTGACTAATACCGGCTTGAGCTCCTTGTCGTTTTGCGGCTTCAATGGCCAGTGTGAGCAATTTTTTACCAATACCTAAACCGCGATACTTTTCATCGACAGTATTGCACTTAAAGTAACAACACTTTAGACGGTCTACTTGCCATAACTCAGGACTACACCATTGATCAATCGGCCATTGTTCGGCTGAGTACGTGCTGCGAAAGCCAATAACCTTGTTATCCAACAGGGCGACAAAACTACAGTTGATGGTATTTACTATGCCTTTTTGTGTCCATTGTGCCAGTGTCTCATTAGTTAAATAACCTTCACCATGAACCCGGTTGGCTAGGGGAATAACTTGTGAAAAATATTCAGTCGTTAACGGTAAATACTTTATTGCTGCTTTTTTAATTGTCATGGTATGCGAAGGTAATTTAATGAGAATCTCATCGCTAAGATAGCAAAGCTTTATACCAATTTCATTAAATTATTGCCCACTTGTACGGGTTAAAATACTCCAAGGCTGCGCTATTCTCAATCCCAATAGCCGGCTATTGCACAATCGAGCGCCTTACCTTGAGTTGTTTTTTCTTCGCACAACAAGATCACAAACTTAATGAAACGGCTATTAGATTAATTGCAGTGGAAATCACTTTGTCCTTAGCAGGCTTAACTCTGGTTTTACTCGGGCTTAATTTAGGCTTAACTTAGTCTAAGCGGTTTAAGCGTTTACCTTGTTTAAAGGCAAAGATATTCTCGCTCAGTAAATTAATGAGTCGCATTTGCGCTTCAATACTTGCCCAGGCAATATGGGCAGTGATTTTCAGATTTTTTAACTTAGCATTAACGAGTAAATGATCTACAGGAGGTGGCTCTTTTGTTAAAACATCTAAAATTGCATAGGCAATATCTTTGTTTATTAAAGCACTTAATAAAGCTTCTTCATCAACTAATGCGCCACGCGCTGTGTTGATTAATACCGCGCTATTTTTCATGCGAGATAAGACATTAGCATTAATAAGTTTTTCTGTTTCAGGGGTTTGCGGACAATGTAAACTAATAATGTCTGCTTGCTCAATAAGGTTATCAAAACTAATTCGTTCAGCTCGAATTGAACTTGCTTTGGGTCGTTCACTAATGAGTACTTTCATGTTAAAAGCATGGGCAATGCTTGCTACCGCTTTACCTAAACTGCCATAACCAACAATACCTAGGGTTTTTCCTGCTAGTTCAGCGATACCATTACCGTGATAACAAAAGGCATCGCTGCTTGACCATAAACCTTGCTCGGTGTTGTTATTATGGTGATTGGTTTGTTGAAAATATTCGAGTAACTGAGCAAAAATATATTGGCCAACAGCTTGCCCGGCGTAACCACTGACATTTGTTAGCGCAATGTTTAATTTCTGGGCTGCTGCTATATCGACATTGTTATAACCGGTGGCACTAATACAAATTAGTTTTACCTTAGGTAATGCCGATAATATATCGCCGCTTAACAGAACCTTATTGGTGATAATTACCTCGGCCTCAAGACAGCGAGCTATTATCTCATTTGGTGACGTGTTGGCATAACAAGTTAATTGGCTTACTTGTTTTTCAATCGCGGATAAGTCGATGTTAGGGCTAAAGGTTTGTTTATCTAAAAATACTGCGCGCATGTTATTTGCTCATTTTTATTTAACTTAATTAATTTATATGACTTATATGGTTTAACTAAATTATTTTAGTAACCTAATGAAAGAAGCTAGCTCTAAAGCGTTTGCTAGCTTTTTACTTTTATCCCAAAAGACAGCTGTCTTGGTAACTCGATAGTGTAAATCACTCTATCCAGGTCGACCATCTTTTCTTGCGGTAATTAACATGGGTCCATAGCCGATGATAAATAGTGCAAAAGCAATAATCCAAAATCCGCCACTGATATCAATAAATAATAACGTTTTTTCGGGGACTGCCCAGGGTCCGAAAGTTCGTAGCAATGCCGCTAAACTTATTAATACATAGGCAATAGTCATTGATTTCGGTGGTGTGAGTGGGCGGCCAGTATGACCTAAAGATACCCGTGAAATCATCGCTAATATTAAACCGCCCATACCGCCAATTGTCAGTAAGTGCCATACGTGGTTACTCGGTACCTCGGGGATTAAATAACTAGCACCAAGTACAAATAAGCCAAAACAAATAAACTTCATCGCGCCATGTATAGACCATAACAGCGGTATGCTTAACGTGATCCAAGGCCGCCATCGTAACCAACGTATGGTTTGAAATACGCTAGCAATGATCAGTAATACCCCAAAGAATAGTGCTGAAAAGCCAACGACCGGCTGTAAAAGTAAACTTAACATGGCAATCGCTAAGCTACCGTTAGCGGCTTTATCTAACCAAGGTAATGGCTCAGCTTTAGCAGTTTTTGTGCCATTTGCAGTAAACATAGGCGCAACACGCCCAGCCATGACGGACATTAAAAAGGTCACTAACATCACGCCGGCATAACCCGAATAGATGCTATTGAATGTTTCAGGGTAATGTATCGCTAAGTGCATCTCTGCATTAGCGAGGGTGAATAAAGCGAGTAGTGGTACAAAGAATAAATTACGATATTGTTTGATAGCAATAATTGGCTTGGCTAATACCAATGCAACGACAGGAAGAAAGCTTAAGTCAATCAGGCTAGTTAGCGTTGAACCAAATAAGTCAGGCATAACTAGAAAAACGCGTCCTGCTAACCAGAGTAAGAATAAAGCGAGTAAAGTCTTACCTTGAGCCCCCTTAACCCCTGTCCAATTTTGTACAGCGGTTAATAAAAAACCGGCAATAATGGCGCCGCCAAAACCGAAAATCATTTCATGAATATGCCACCAATAACCACCACCTAAGGGCGATAAACTGATTGTTCCCCGATACATTAATAACCATAGAATAATAGCGAAAATGCTAAAAATAGCACCGCTAAGGAAGAATGGTCTAAAGCCTAAACGTAATAGTGGCGGAATTTTTTGTTCTGTTGCTAAGTCGGTAATTTGCATCATAAGGTCTACCTTATACCTATCTAAGTAATTGCGTCGGTATTGTTAGTAATAATAGTAATCAACAATTGTAATGAATTACAGGCATCGATATCCGAAATAGATCAAAGAATTGTTAATAAGCTTGAGATACCGCGTTGGACTGGCTATCGATGATGCATAGCCGAGTCCGTACCGCATACTTTAAAATCACATATTTTTACTGTTGTTGAATAAATTTCTTAACTTGGTTAACTGAAGCTGCGCCTACTTGAGTTGCGACTAACTTTCCATCGTTCATTAATAGTAAGGTGGGTATGCCACGAATACCAAATTTGGCCATTAGCGCTTGGCTGTTATCCGAGTTAATTTTAATGACTTTAATATCATCAAAATCTTGTGCTATTTGCTCAACTACCGGCGCAAGCATTTTACAGGGAGCGCACCAGGGTGCATAAAAATCTATTAAGACTTTACCTTTAGCTTGCTCGACTTCTTGAGTAAATTGCTCTGCTAAAATTTCTTCGACCTTAATCGGTGTTGCTGTACTCATGTTGTACTCCATTTTATTAGGTAGTTATCTTGGGTGATAGTCATTGTTAACTCTCCCTTTAATTAGTCTAAACAGTGTACTTAACTTGGAATTGATAGATTAGATGTATTTAATAGGATTCATTGTTCTATATATGAAACAATGGGGTAGGTAATACCAGTTTCATTAAGTTGGTGATCTTGTTGTGCATAGGAAAAATACACCAGAGCAAGGCGCTAGACTGAGTAATAGCTGGCTATTGGGATTGAGAGTAATACCAATTACACTAATATATTGATCAACTGAGAGTTATATTATGGAGCTTAGAACAAGAAAAATTACTTAAACATAGTTATTCTATATTTTTTTAATTTTGTGCCGTTATCAGTTTGCTAATAAACTCCCATAGGGCGAGTTTAAAAAGCTTACATGAGTCGTTATTGATTTCGACAAGGACGCTACATGGATGTAGCTTATTAGAGAATGCAGGAGCTTATTCTCCTGAATAACCATTATCTTCAATCAATGCCTTGCCTCTATGCCTTTTAATTCTCGCTCAGTGGTCAATTAATTAATGTACTTGGTATCGCGCTGACATGGCGTATTTTAACCAGCACAAGTGAGCAATAATTTAATGAGATTGGTATAAGTATGAAGTTGAGTAATTTAGATGATTTACATTTATTTGTAACCTTAGTCGAAACCGGATCATTTACCCTAGCAGCCAAAGAATTAGGCATGGCAAAATCTAAAGTCAGTCGGCGCTTGGTTCAGTTAGAAAAAAAATTAGGCTGCGATCTGCTTTTACGTACCACGAGAAAGCAGGAACTTACTGATAGTGGTCGCTTACTTTATTGTTCGTGTAAAGAGCATATTGATGCCTTAACCAAAGTTGAAGAGGAACTATCCGCTTCGTTGCATCAACCACAAGGTCAGCTGAAAATATTATTACCGTTAGAGTTTTTTAATAAAATAATAAGTACCCTAATTACTGACTTTTTAAGGCGCTATCCTAAAATTCAGCTGCATTGTCAGCACTACTCAGGCTCGGTGCCTGAATTTGATCCTAAGTTTGATCTCTGTTTCGTTTTACATGAGCAAGCGTTGCCGACAACCAACTGGATTGCTAAAGAGTTACTAAGCTTTCCCCAATCTATTTATCTATCACCGGTGATGGCATCCAAGGCACAACGGAAACTACTTGCTAATAAAGCCATTAAGCCAGAACAACTTAGCCAATATGACTGTATATTGGCAGAAGAAAACCAACCTTGGCACTTTCGTAATAATGAAAAAATTGAGCAAGTGATGGTTTCTGGCAAGCTGATACTGACTAGCCCAGAGATGCGTCTTCAGGCGGCAGAGCAGGGTCTAGGCTTGTGTAAATTACCGGATTACATGATAAAAAATAGTGTACCAAGCCAATCATTACAACGTTTGTGTTTAAACCACCAGAGCATAGCTCAACGGTTAAGTGTGCTCTATCAAAGTCGTAATATTGCCAGTAAAACTCGAACCTTTTTAGATTACTTTCAGAGTAACGTCGGACAGTTACTCTAAAAGTCATTAGCCGGCTAAGTATTCGGTAAAATTGTTCCTATATGCCGTTTTGCTACAGGCATTAACCTTGTTATGATGTGGCATCTTTTTATTAACGAATAAATCATTGAATTTTATGTCAGCAACCTCACTTGAACGAATTACTATCGAGCCTAAATCTCCGGCAACTTCCTGTGTCATCTGGTTACATGGTTTAGGAGACTCAGGTGCAGGATTTTCACCTATTGTGCCGGTGTTGGACTTGCCAAAAAATCACGGCATCCGCTTTATTTTCCCGCATGCGCCTGAGCAAGCAGTCACTATTAACCAAGGTTATGTGATGCGATCTTGGTATGACATCAAAAGCATGGATCTACATAACCGTGCCGATATGGCCGGGGTGTTAGAGTCTGAACAGCGTGTACAAGCACTAATACAAGAACAGATTGACTCAGGCATAGCGGCAAAGAACATTGTTTTAGCAGGTTTTAGCCAAGGCGGTGTCTTGAGTTTATTCACCGGCTTACGATTTTCGCAAAGTTTAGCGGGTATCTTGGCATTGTCTTGTTATTTACCGACTGCAGATAAATTACCTGAGCAATGCCATAGTGCCAATGCACAAACCCCTATTTTGCAAAACCATGGCGACCGAGATGGTGTGGTGCCATTGAGTGCCGGTAAAATGGCAAATACATTATTATCAGCAGCAAACTATAAGGTGACTTGGAAGACATACCCGATGGAGCATTCCGTATTGCCTGAACAACTTACCGATATTTCAGCTTGGCTACAAGCTAGACTACTTGCATAATTAACCGCTATCACTGAGTAGGGTTAAGGTAAGTTATGGATGAGGTTAAAGGACAAAGTGGCACTGTAAAGTAACAAAGCCGGTGTCTTAAAGTATGTCATCGTCTGTCGGCAGATGATGTATTGTCAAGAAGGCGATTTTTACCAAGAGCTAACCGAGGCTGGCGTTAATATTAAAGTGCAAGTATTAGATTTTAAGCTTAATTAGCCGTTATCCACTGACCCTAGTTAGCCAAGTGAAAAAAGTGGTGAGTCACACCAATTGAATGTGACTCACGTTATGACTGTTCAAAAAACGAGTCACACTGTAGATGAAGTTATAGGTAACGTTATACCAATTTGATTAAATTTCTTCCCAACTCAGAGCTCTGCTCAATGTTCAATAACAAGGGGGATTTGTTTCGGTTTAGTCATTCTAAATCAAATAAATTTAACGATGTTAGTGGGCATCGAGCAAGCTCCCAGAGGGCGAGCTTAAAAGGCTTACATGCTGCGTTATTGATTTTGACAAGGGAATAACCATTCTCTTCAATCAATGCCTTGCCTTTAAGCCTTTTAATTCTCGCTGAGTGGGAAATAACTTAATCAACTTGGTATTAACTAGTCTTCTCTATAGGATCCAGGCACTAAATGATGACGATTTAACAGCTTATAAAACTCAGTACGGTTACGTTGCGCAATTCGCGCTGCTTGTGAGACATTACCAGCAGTAATTTTTAATAATTTTGCTAAATAATCTCGCTCAAAATGGTCTCTTGCTTGTTGAAAAGACGGAAATTTCGTTGAATCATCACGTAGGGCATTTTTCACTAACGTTGCACTGATGACATTTTCACTTGAGAGCGCCACGCTTTGTTCAATTACATTTTGCAATTGCCTAATATTGCCGGGCCAAGGCGCACTAATCAGTAATTCCATCGCCTCTTGGTTAATGCTTTTTATCGGCATATTTGAGCGCGCAACCGCTTGGTTCAAAAAGTACTGCACTAATAATGGAATATCTTCACGTCGTTGTATTAGGGGGGGCAGTTCTAGCTCAACCACATTGAGTCGGTAATATAAATCTTCTCTAAAGGTGCTGGCTTTAATCGCTTTGGTTAAATTAACGTGCGTTGCTGAAATGATACGAACGTCAATTTTAATCGCTTGAGTACTGCCTACCGGCCTAACTTCTCGCTCTTGTAGTACCCGTAATAATTTCACTTGAAAACTAAGGGGCATATCGCCAATTTCATCTAAAAATAAAGTGCCACCATCGGTCGCTTGGAATAAGCCTTGATGATTGCGCTCTGCCCCAGTAAATGCGCCTTTGGTGTGGCCGAATAGTTCGGATTCAAGTAACTGCTCAGGGATTGCGGCACAGTTAATTGCGGTAAAAACTTTATCTTTCCTGTTACTGGCTTGATGAATTGCTTTTGCTAATAACTCTTTACCGGTGCCGCTCTGGCTGTGAATAAGCACACTAAAATCACTATTGGCCACTTGTTTGGCTTGCTGTAATAGCGATGTCATCACAGTGCTGCGACTAATAATATGACTACGCCACCGCTCAGTTTCACACGTTTGGTCACCACTGGATGGTTGTAATCGTATCGCTAGTTCAACGGTGTCGAGTAGCTCTTGGCTTTCAAACGGCTTAGTTAAAAAGCTAAATACACCTTGTTTAGTGGCGTTAATTGCATCTGGGATGGTGCCATGAGCCGTCATGATTACCACAGGAATATTTGGATGCTGCACTCTAATTTGTTCAAATAAAGCCATGCCATCCATACCTTCCATCCGTAAGTCGCTAATCACAACCTGCGGGATGAAGTGCTGTAATGTCCCTAGGGCAATTTTAGCATTGGCGGCTGATTCAACCTCATAACCTGCTGCTGAAAGTCTAATACTGAGTAAACGTAACAAACTAGGATCGTCATCTACTATCAGAATTTTAGCAGGGCGTATTGCCGCTGCTGGCGTTTTTTGACTCATAACATTATCTCTTTTAGGGCTTGTGGTATTAGCCACGCTCATTAATATTTTGATCAATTTGCTTTAATAACTTTAATTGCTGTTGTAACTGCTCGATGAGCAGGTGGTGTTCATCCGACTCTTTTTTACATGTTTCGCGGTGAGCTTTATGGCTTGCAAGTAAATGTAGTTGGCTATTTAACTGGTCTCTTAGCACCATGATAAAAGCAAAATTTTCTTTAGCTATGCTATCGCCAGAGAGTAAGTACTCATTAAGCAATCGCTTGGCTTTGTATGGATGGTGTAGGTTGGAGTTAGGTAAACTGTAAATTAAAATGAGCTTGCCTTGGTTAAGCACTATATCTTCACGATATTTATTATTGATAAGGATTTTCAGATGTTTTTCTTCTGCCAATAGCCCCTTATCCGTTAAGTTTTTTAACCCTAAGTAATACTGGCTATAATTCTCTGAATCATTAGTCGCAGGGGGAGGCATTTGACAGGCACTCGTTAAGCTAATGAGGCAGGCAATAAAGAGCATTGATAGCTTTTTTTGTACTCGGGCTACGGGGGGAGGAGTGAGCCAGTTCATGGCAGCATATAAAGTCAGACTATTATTTTTCATACTTCATCTTCTACTTGCGAATTTGGTAAAGTGATGGTGACGCGGGCACCTTGTCTATGGCTTTCGTGTGGCTCTTTTGCCTGAGTAATACGGATGCTGCCATTGAGACGCAGTAATAGCTCTTTAACTATGGTCAGTCCTAAGCCGCTACCTTTTATCTGGCTATTCTGGGGAGGTTGACCCTGATAAAAAGCATCAAAGACTTTCTCACTAAGCGCGGAATCGATTCCTGGCCCTTGGTCAATGATAGTAATGGTTAAGCACTCTTTATCTTTTTGATACGTTATCTCGATAGTGCCATTAATGGGTGAATATTTAATCGCATTCGACAGTACATTATCTAAAATAACACTGAGTTGCTTACTATTACTGTAGATATAACAATGGCTTTGATCGCATTTTAATATTATACCTTTTGACTTTATATCGAGTTTTCGAACACTACAGGCGTCATCGATAAGCGCCGCTAAATTAACTTTTTCTAAGCCATGTAAGCTAGTTGAGTCGAGCACAATATTAAAATCGAGTAAATCTTCAATTAAACGTTGTAATCGATTGACGCTTAAACGAATGATATCGCAAATTTCTTGTTGTTCTTCATTAAGTGAACCAACGCTATTATCATAAATAAGCTCAGTGCCTTCTCTTATGGCTGCCAGTGGCGTTTTTAATTCATGGGAGATATGCCGAATAAAACTCGATTTTTGTAACTCTAGGGTATGTAAGCGCAGGCGCATATTCTCTAATGCATCAGCAATCTCTCTTACTTCGACCGGACCATGTAAATTGATTTCTTGTTCAAAATCCCCTTGCTCTAGCACTTTAATTTTATCGGTGAGTCTTCTTAGCGGCTTGGTGATTAAAATAATAAATATAGCAGCTATTAGCAAAGTGATAGGAATGATATACAAACGTGCAAGAATGTTGTTACTAATATTTTCAGTGGTATGGTGAATATTCAATACGTGCTGATTAACAACAAAATTGCTGCGTACTTCAATACTGTCATTGATTTCATGTAAGTGCTTAAAGTCACCTTGGATGTCTTTCAGTGAGAGGCTGTCGATTACGTCGCTCAACATTAAGGTTTTTATTCTTTCGCTATCAAGTTGCAATGACGTTAATAACTTTATCAGTACTGCATCTTTTTGTTTCTCTGCGGTATCGCTAATGAGACCAGATAACACCTCTTGCTGGCGACTAAAGCCACTAAGTAACTCCTCATCCTTAAGCACTATATATTGGCTCGCAGAACGTTCCATTCTCGCAATAGTGTCATCAAGCTTATTGTTGAGTTGGGTGAGTTGGGCCACATGATAAATAGCGCTAGTACTCTGTTTGGCTAATTGACTGACCTTATTAGCACTGAAAAGTAAAGCAGTGACTAAAGGCAGGGCGACCAAGATAAAGCCTATTAAGGTGAGTTTACTCAGGGAGATCTTATTAATAAATGACTGACTAAAAAGTGCCAGCGTTAGCCGGCGCAGTTTGGCTTTACTTTTGTTTAATTTACGAAGGAAAGTCATGAATCTTTGGCCTGAACTCTATCGGGTTAAATGAATGTAGGTGTCCTTTGTATGATAAAAATAAAGTAAAAACAAGACTGTCTTTAATATGAGACACCTATTTCTCTGTTGTGACTTTGTTGTGGCTTGTGTGTAAGTTTTTGTATTTATTGTTTATTCTTTATTATCGTTAGTTTTTTATCAGTGAAAAGCAGATTAATATATTAATCTGTTGTTATATGGCGACAGTTAAAGGGTTATTTTGAGCGAGTGATTGGTATTATTTTATTTTAAATTCCTTAAAATCAAGGTGTTATTGTTTGTGGCACGTTGTGTGCTATTCCTTTATCGATAATGAATTTAACCAGCGAAATTTAACGCTCAAGATTTTAAGAGAGGAATCTAATGAAAAGTATCAGCTTAACGCAAGTAACCGCCTTTGTAGTCGCCGTGACTATGGCTTCTTTTTTAGTTAATGCTGATAAAGCATTAGCTCATAGTGCAGAAGGAAATGATGCTAACCATAGTGAACATTCAACGGTTAGCGCAGTCAGCGAAAATGTAGTGCTGAGTACTGAAAGCTTTACTTTCACTTCTTTAGATATCAATAAAGATGGTAAGTTAAGCCAACAAGAAGTGCTTGCCGGCAAAAATACCTGGTTAGTTAACTCATTCAAACAAATTGATAGCAACTTGGATGAATTATTAACAGAACAAGAAATTGTTGATTTTGTGTCAAAAACAGCTGCAGCGAGTTAACGACCGCTATTGAGTAATCATCCAGCTGACCAGTTTTAGGGGAGCTCCCAACTCGTATCATTACATTTATTTGCCATTCTTAAGGACAAAGAGGGCTTATACCAATCGGACTAATTTATTGATCACTTAGCGAGAGTTAAAAGGTTTAGAGGCAAGGCATTGATTGAAGAGAATGGTTATTCAGGAGAATAAGTTCCTGCATTATCTAAGAAGCTACATCCATGTAGCGTCCTTGTCAAAATCAATAACGCGGCATATAAACCTTTACTTTTTATTAGGTACTCGCCCTTTGGGAGTTCAGTAGCAAACTGATAACATCACAAAATGCATGAAATATAGAATAACTATGTTTAACGCATTTTGTTTGTTCTAAGCTCGCTACTGAAGCTCTAAGTTGGTCAATTAATTAATCCGTTTGGTATTCATCGTCTTGTTATAATCCACTCCCCTTTGGGCTGGCTACATTGGTAGCCGGCCTTTTTTATCGCTGGATTTTATAACTTAAGGTAAAAATAAGTTTAGTTGCACTGATCTCGGGATAGACGGTAGTTGTCGATATATCCCGGCCGAAAAATGCTTGATACACTAAGAGCAATTACTATAAAAAGAGAATACTCAATGAAATCCCAGTTTATCAAAGCATTGTTAGCTTCTAGTATCTTAATGGGTTGCTCAACAGCAACGGATACCATTGAGGGTCAATCTGCTGCTAACATGGTAAGTAAATCTCCTAGCGTACAAGCAGTACAAGAATCACAAGCACTTTTGCTTGCTAAGTGGCAAGGACCGTTTGAGGGCGTACCTGCTTTTGACCAAGTCACCTTAGCTGGGCTAGTGCCGGCAATGGAACAAGCTATGGCTGATAAATTGGCTGAAGTTGAGCTTATTGCTAATAACAATGAGGCGGCTACTTTTGAAAATACCATAGTCGCTATGGAAAAAACGGGTGCAGAGTTAAGTCGACTGTTCACGTATTACGGGATTTGGCGTGCAAATAAATCAACGCCAGAATTTAGAGCATTACAAAGCGAGATAGCACCAAAACTGTCAGCGTTTTACTCAAAAATAAACCAAAATGAACAATTATTTAAACGTATTTCAGCGGTTTATCAAAGCGATGCCGTGAAGGCGATGACCCCTGCCAATCAGCGTTTAGTGTTATTAACTTATAACAGCTTTTCTCGTAATGGTGCGACCTTAAATGCGGCCGATAAAAAACGTTATGCAGACATTAATTTACGTTTATCCCAGCTACAAACAAGGTTTGGTAATAATATTTTAGCGGATGAAGAAGGTTATGTACTGTATTTAGATAAATCACAATTGAGTGGTTTACCTGAATCTATTGTTAACGTAGCGGCAGCGGCAGCGGACGAGCGTGGCCATGAAGGTGAGTATGCGATTACTAATACGCGCTCTTCAATGGACCCTTTCTTAACCTACTCAACAGAGCGTGAATTACGCAAAACAGTGTGGAATACTTACTATAGCCGAGGCGATAATGGCGATCAGTATGATAACAATGCCATCATTGCTGAAATTTTACAGTTACGCCATGAACGTGTTGGCTTATTAGGTTATAAAAACTATGCCTCATGGCGCTTAGAAGATCGTATGGCTAAATCGCCGGAAAATGCCATTGCTTTGATGGAGTCAGTTTGGCCTGCCGCTATTGCCCGTGTTGATGAAGAAGTTGCTGACATGTTAGCCATCGGCAAGAGAGAAGATGGTATTGAGCAAGTACAAGCGTGGGATTACCGTTTTTATGCGGAAAAAGTGCGTAAAGATAAATACAACTTAGACTCAGATGAAGTAAAACAATACCTTCAGTTAAATAATCTTCGTGAAGCTATGTTCTATGTAGCAGGGCGTTTATTTAATTTTAACTTTACCGAAATTACTGATGGCTCTGTCCCTGTGTTTCATCAAGACGTTCGTGTTTGGGAAGTAAAGGATAAAACTTCTGGTGAACACATTGGCTTGTGGTATTTAGACCCATTCGCTCGTAAAGGTAAACGTTCAGGTGCTTGGGCAACAACATACCGTTCCCACACTACCTTCCAAGGTAAGAAAAACGTGTTATCGTCTAACAATTCAAACTTCTCCAAAGGCGTTGCCGGTCAACCAACATTAATCTCTTGGTCAGATGCGGAAACCTACTTCCATGAATTTGGTCATGCATTACATTTTTTAGCCTCGAAAGTTGAATACCCAACACTGAACTCTGGCGTACGTGATTACACTGAATTCCAATCTCAACTGTTAGAGCGTTGGTTAACAACGGATGAAGTGATTAATAACTACCTAGTGCATTACAAAACTGGCGAAGCAATGCCAAAATCACTGATTGCTAAAATTAAAGCAGCGGCCACCTTTAATCAAGGTTTCAAAACAACTGAGTATCTAGCATCAGCCCTTGTTGATATGAAATTTCATACGGTTGATCCTACCGGTATTGATGCCGATAAGTTTGAGCGTGAAACTTTAGGCGCATTGAAAATGCCTAAGCAAATTGTAATGCGTCATCGTAGCCCGCAGTTTGGTCATATCTTTAGCAGTGAAGGTTATGCTTCAAGTTATTATGGTTACATGTGGGCTGAAGTATTAACTTCTGATGCAGCTGAAGCTTTTGCCGAGGCGCCAGGTGGTTTTTACGATAAAGAAGTGGCTAATAAATTAGTGGAGCATTTATTTAGTGTCCGTAACGCTGTTGACCCAAGTGAAGCTTACCGCGCCTTTAGAGGACGTGATGCTAAAGTTGAAGCCTTAATGCGTGATCGTGGTTTTCCCGTGAAAACTAAGTAATAACGAACTCAACTGATCAGTTATAGCGCTTCGCTATATATGATTGTTAATTAAAACTCGCTTCGGCGAGTTTTTTTATACACAAAATAAGGTGAATTTGTAAGAGGAAAATAAGCCCAAGGTGTGGTCTTACTATTATTCTTTATCAAATACTTAGCTAGGTTTCTGCTGAGTCATCTGGTGAGTAACATAATGGATCAAAGTTACAATATATTAGCTAAAGAGACGAAGGTAGACTCGCTCCCCTATTTGCAGCTTTATGGTTATATAGTGTCGTTGTTTCAATTCACTGCACTCTATTCGCTCAAGTTAAGCTGCGCTGTTTTAGTTGATTTAGGGAAAAACCCTAAGCTATTTAGTGGAATTGTATTGATGCAACATAGATTTACGGCTATTGCCGCAGTAGCCAGTTTGAGTTTACTTTTGTCAGCTTGTTCAGATGACGATGAAGAAGTAGTTTTAACCCCTAATGCCACCAGTTCAGGTATTGTCAGTGGCTTTGGTAGTGTGTATGTAAACGGCCTACGTTACGTTACCAAAGACAGTAGTATCATAGGCAATGGCTCAGAAAGCAGTGAAGAAGCGCTTAAAGTCGGCATGAAAGTGGTGATTAAAGCCAATCAGTCTGCAGATAATGACCCTACCGCCCTTGAAGTGAAATACCTTGCCGATGCTATTGGCAGAATCGACGCTATTGATCTAGCCGCGACTTCATTAAGCATATTAGGACAAACTTATTTTATCACTTCAGTTACACAATTTGATGAAGTGATTTTTAATGAACTGCGCGAAGGCATGGCGATTGAATTGAGTGCTTTTGAAAATGCTAACGGTAGCTTTACTGTTACCTACTTAACAACAAAAGACGATTTCAGTGAGCATCAATTATCAGGTACGGTATCAAAGCTTAAAACTCGAGAGAAAAGCTTTTTTATTGGTAGCTTAGTGGTTAATTACGGTGATGCTGAGGTGCAAGGGACCTTGTATGATGGCTCGACAGTTTCGCTAAAAAGCGATATTGGCCTGGTTAGTAATGAATTTATTGCCGATGAAGTGACTGTGCAAGGCATGCTGTTAGTGGTGGGTGGCACACTCACCGTTGCCGGTTTTGTTGAAGACATTAATAAAGTCGAGGCTGGCACTGTTATTGAATTAGATGGTCGAAACTTCCTATTAACCTATGAGTCTGATTTTAGCCAAGGCGATGAAGAAAACTTACGTGTTGGCGATCAAGTCAGCTTAGTGGCCACGGTCATTGATTCAGAGCTACAATCCCCTTATTACCCAATTAAGAATATTCGAGTTGAATTAGCCAATGAAATTAGTCTTGAAGGCATTGTTGAAGTTATAGCTGATGAGAGTTTTACTCTTTTCGGCCAAGCGTTTAGCGTTGATAATTATACCCAATATGAAGATGATTCTGAGCAAGATCTTCGTTACTTTAACTTCGCAAATATCGCCATTGGTGACAGGTTAGCAGTTGATGCTTATGAAGTTGACGGGCTGTTAATTAGTCGTAATATTGAGCGTCAAGAAACGGGGGCTATTGAAGGCGACTCACATGATATTGAAGGCGTGGTTGATAGTATTGATAGTACTTTGGCACGTTTTTCAGTGAAAGGTATTAACGTGTTGACCAATGAGCAAACTGAATTTGAGAATGCTGTTGGCAGCGATGTTGATCAAGCTACCTTTTTCAATACTTTAAAGCTTAACGATGAAGTTGAAGTAGAAATCATCGAGATAGGTGGAGACTGGTTTGCACTTGAAGTTGAAATTGACAGTGCCGAAAAAGATAACGATGTTGAATTGTTAGGTACAGTTGAGAACTATATTAGTCGATTTAACTTCACTGTAAATGGTCATCAAGTTATGACCAATATCCAGACTGAATTTGACAATGGCAGTGCCAGTGATTTAGCAAACGGGGTATTGATTGAAGTTGAAGGCAGAATAGATAGTAATGGTAAGCTCATTGCTGAAGAAATTGAGTTTATCGAACCTAGTGAGAGCTAGTTGTAGACTCAGCTAAACAAAATTAAACAAAGCCGCCGTTAAGCTAATAACTTAACGGCGGCTTTTTTGTGACCTAGTTTGAGCGACCAAAAAGCTGATTAACTAACCGGCTTTTCAATTTCATTAATGCCTTCTTCGACCATTTCACTGACATGTTCAAGTTTAGCGGCAATAACCGCTTGCGCATCAAACAAGCCGCGATTATAAAAATAAGCGCCAATTTCTTTTGAGAAAAAATCTAATAAAAATTCTGCATCAAACTGACCTAAGTCTTGGTCAAGTTCTTGGGCAAAATAACCTTGAATCTTGTTAACGAGTTGCTCTGTTTCGGTGCTGGAAAATTTAATGCTGCTCATAGCTGTTTGCTCTTAATAGAAGAAAGTTTAAAGAGTTATATCTGCCTAGTATATCGAGTGACTTGGCTAAATGGTTAGTGTTTTTTTTGATGTTCACTTTTACGTTAATAGCTACTTGACCAACTACTATTGTTTGTATCTGTAGGTGTTTTGTATAAAAAGTGTAAGTTTATTAATGGATTAATATACATGTTATGCCTTATCTGACATATTCCCCCTTGTTGTTAAAATGGACAATATAATAATAAGGATATATTACTATGAAGCTATCAAAGCTTTCAAAGTTATCAGCACTAGCGACTTTACTGCTATCAAATACGGTACTTGCACAAAGTTACCAGTCATTTTCTAACTTAAATTATTCACAACGAAACTTCACTTCTAATAATTCTACATTCAATCGTACTTATAAAAGTGATTCGGATAATATTACCTTGTCTAGCCAGTATTACTTTGATGAAAGGTTAACGCTAGGACCACTGAACGAATTTGATTATATCAATACCCTTAGCAATGTTTATCTATCAGCCGGTCATGGTGGTAGTGATAGTTTTAGCGCTGATAAATCTCAAGACTATAATCAAGAGTCGAGCTGGAATTCTGAGCATTATAGTGTCAGTATTGGCGGCGAGTGGATAACCAATAGTTTTATTTTTGGCGGCAGTTATAGTTATAGAAAAGCAAGTCATGACGGTGATTTTCAGCTGAATAGTGATAGTGGTAGTTACTCTTATGAAAACAGCAGTAGTTATTTTTCACTAAAATTCGGCTACTTGTTCACTGATAACTTTGTTATCAGTGCAGAGGCGTTTGATGATGACGATGGCGGTAACTTAGTCACCTTTAATGCGAGCTATAATTGGCAATTATCGGGCACTGACTATATTGGCTTTAGTTATGATGTAAATGAAGACTTTGATTATCATCAACTCTCTACTCGTTACTTTTTCGGTATTTCTACGCAAAGTTATTTAGTGCTTGGCGTCGATTATACGCTTTGGGATTTTGAATACTTTGGCACTGAAGATACTTGGAGTGTTAATTCGAGTTATTATTATAATGATAGTGCTTCTATCTCAGCGTCTTATGGCGAAGAAGGCAACTATAGCGTCAGTACTAATTATTTTGTCAATGAAAACTACTCGCTTTCAGCGGGCTACAATTCAATTACCGATAACAAGGTGATAGATAAAGCTGATGGTTACTTTGTTGGCTTTTCTGCACAGTTCTAATAAATATCCATCCATTGAAAAATAGCGCCACCATTATATTCTAGTGATGTAGTGGCGCATCTCGTTAAATATAATCAACTGGCAAGGCGGTGGTGTATTTGATTTCCTCCATGGCGAAACTCGAGCTGATATCTGAGAAGTCTACTTTCTTGATCAACTCTTTATAAAAACGATCGTAAGCCTTCATATCAGGCACTACCACACGCAGTAAATAATCAACATCGCCACTCATACGATAGAATTCGACAATTTCGGGGAAGTCATCGGCTACTTTGGCGAAGGTCGCTAACCAGTCGGGGTTGTGCTGGTTAGTTTTCACCATAACAAAGATGGATAGGCCAACGTTTAACTTCTCCGGATCAGCCAAAGCCACACGGCCTCTAATAATGCCTGCTTTTTCCATCGCTTGAATTCGACGCCAACACGGGGTGGTTGATAGGCCGACTCGTTCAGCAATAGCACTGGTGGAAAGGGTACAATCTTTTTGTAAAATACTAAGAATGTGTTTATCAAAAGAATCCATATTGCTCAACCCGCTTATAGCTAGAATTAAAAACCAACTTAAATGTATATCTTAGTATTATGTTCTTACTTAGTCGCGATTGAAAGTAAAAACAGTACAGTCGTTACTAGCGTTAATTAGTCAACATATAACTCACTCTAACAAACAAATTCGAATTTTTGCTTTACTCACCTCATCTAAATATTGAAGTCGCGTTAATATGATATTAGAGATCAGCCGCTACTGATATACTGCTGTGATAGCCGAAATATCATGGTGTTTGACGAGTGAATAAATGATGAAAAAATTAAAAGGTTGGTGGCATTCTGATTGCTCATTTTGTCGAAAAGTTAGGTTGCTATTCGTTTGGCTTATACTAATGTTAGTGGTAGATTTATTTTTCTTTCAATTGTTATTTTAGTGGTTAGCTTTAGTACTCAGGTTTTAGCTCGCAGGTTTTAGTTAGGCTGCTGAAATAACACGGTTAATAATAGGCGGGCTATTATGGCAATGGGACTACTATGGAGCGACTCTCAAGAGATTGCTTTAGACTTAATTGAGCTGCATGGCGATGTTGATCCGTTTAAACTGCACTTCACCGATTTAAGGCAGTGGGTGCTAGATTTAGAACGCTTTGAAGATGATCCAAATCATTGTGGCGAGCGGGTACTTGAAGCCATTCAGCTAGCATGGATGGCGGAAGTTGATTAATGCCATTATTTAAAGGCATTGTTTAAAGGCATTAACTGAAGCTATTTATACTCAAGGGGTTTATACGTGCAGTGTTTTATACCTTTAGTGGTATTACCAGTTGTGGCGTTTTATCTAGGCGGTAGCCTTATTTATCAGTGAATAAAGGCTAGCAGTTTTCACAAAGTGAAATTGAAAGGTCTTTTTCAAATCTATTCAAAATCTATTCCGATAATAATCCCATCTTTTTAACAAATACCACCATTGCCTTGCTTTGCAGCGGGTTTAATTTCCTCTATACTTTGCTGCATTAATTAAGTAAATAATCATTATTCATCAAACATATAAGTAGTCAGTCAAATGCCTCAAGCTAAACGCCCACTTTATATTCATTATGCAGGCCCGTCATTATTAGAAACCCCCCTTCTTAACAAAGGTAGTGCCTTTAGCAAAGAAGAGCGCGGAAATTTCAACTTAACGGGTCTATTGCCGCCACGTTTCGAGAGTATTGATGAGCAAGCTGCACGTGCATACCGTCAGTACAGCTGCTTTCAAACAGACCTTAACAAGCATATTTATTTACGTGCTATTCACGATAATAATGAAACTTTATTTTTTAAATTGGTACAAAACCACTTAGCTGAAATGATGCCAATTATTTATACGCCAACAGTGGGTGATGCTTGTGAGCAGTTTTCAGATATTTACCGCAGCTCACGTGGTTTATTCATCTCTTACGAAGATAGGTTTAACATTGATGACATGTTGCGTAACGCCACTAAAAATAAAGTGAAAGTACTTGTCGTTACCGATGGTGAACGTATCTTAGGGCTTGGTGACCAAGGGATTGGTGGTATGGGCATTCCAATTGGTAAGCTTTCTCTTTATACCGCATGTGGTGGTATAAGCCCGGCGCATACTTTACCGGTAATGCTTGATGTTGGGACTAATAACCAAAAACTATTAGACGATCCCATGTACATGGGCGCGCGACATAAGCGTATTGATCAAGATTCATATGATGAGTTTATTGAATTATTTATTAGTGCGGTTAAGCGTCGCTGGCCAAATGTTTTATTGCAATTTGAAGATTTTGCTCAACCTAATGCCATGCCATTATTAGCGCGTTACCGCGATAGAATTTGTTGTTTTAATGACGATATCCAAGGCACGGCCTCAGTTACAGTCGGTACGTTACTTGCGGCTTGTCGTAGTAAAGGCTCTAAATTATCAGAGCAGACTGTTGCCTTTGTTGGTGCAGGGTCGGCAGGTTGTGGTATTGCCGAGCAAATTATCAGCCAAATGACTCGCGAAGGTATTTCAGCAGAGCAGGCACGTAGCCAAGTATTTATGGTTGATAGATTTGGTTTATTAACCCAAGGTATGAAAAACCTTCGTGACTTCCAAGAAAAATTAGTACAAAGCAATGAAGCGTTGGCTTCTTGGGATATTCAAGGTGAGTTCGCTTCTCTGGTTGAAGTAATGCATGGCGCGAAACCAGATATTCTTATCGGTGTTTCAGGACAAGCAGGTCTCTTTACTGAAGAAGTCATTACTGCAATGAAGTCTCACTGTGATTTGCCTATTATTTTCCCGCTAAGTAACCCGTCTCGCCAAGTAGAAGCAACACCGAACCAAGTGATTAATTGGACAAAAGGTAAAGTAATTATTGCCACAGGTAGTCCGTTTAAGCCGGTTGAATATGAAGGTAAAAGCTTTCGTATAGCGCAGTGCAATAACAGCTATATCTTCCCTGGTATCGGTTTAGCTGTTGTTGCGGCAAATATCACTCGTATTAGCGATGATATGTTACAAGTAGCCAGTGAAACGTTAGCAGCAGCGTCTCCTCTTGCTAATAAAGAGTCAGATGAACTACTGCCACCGTTAACCGCTATTGCTCAATTAAGTAAAGATATTGCGTTTGCTATCGCCCAAGTTGCTTTTAAGCAGAACTTAGCG
Source organism: Colwellia piezophila ATCC BAA-637 (assembly GCF_000378625.1). Classification (GTDB taxonomy): domain Bacteria; phylum Pseudomonadota; class Gammaproteobacteria; order Enterobacterales; family Alteromonadaceae; genus Colwellia; species Colwellia piezophila. The sequence goes on from NZ_KB905167.1 coordinate 57,695, forward strand.
CTACCGATGAGCGATGAAGAGTTAGTTACGAAAATAGAAGCAACTTTCTGGAAACCTATTTATCGTCAATATCGCCGCACAAGCGTCTAACTATTTCGAATTTAACCATATTTGATTAAAACGTCGCAACAATATAAATGATATTGCTAAGTGCGATATCATTAGTTGTTTGTGGGATTTTCGTCTATAATGCGCCCAAAATTCTAGCCGTTTAAACGAATGGTTGGATAAATATTTAAATTTTCAACGTAAATTAACACAACTTATAAGGGCTTATCATGGCTATCGAACGTACTTTTTCTATCCTAAAACCAGACGCAGTTGCTAAAAACTTCATCGGTCAAATCTACAACCGTTTTGAAACTGCTGGTTTAAAAATCGTAGCATCAAAAATGATCCACTTAAGCCAAGAAAAAGCTGAAGGTTTCTACGCTGAACATAGCGAACGTCCTTTTTTCGGTGCTTTAGTTGAGTTCATGACTTCTGGTCCAGTAATGGTTCAAGTTTTAGAAGGCGAAAACGCTGTTCTTAAAAACCGTGAAATCATGGGTGCTACTAACCCTGCTGAAGCACTTGCAGGTACTATTCGTGCAGATCTTGCTGATAGCATTGACGAAAATGCTGCTCACGGCTCTGATGCTTTAGAATCAGCTGCACGTGAAATTGCATATTTCTTCTCAGACGAAGAAATCTGCCCACGTACTCGTTAATTCACTTTTAATCTTCGCAAAGCTCACGACTCCGTTGTTGGCTATACTCATTGACTAACGTCAATTTCGTGTAGCTGCCTAGAAATCATTTCGTTTGCTTTGCTTTAAAAATGAATTAAATTTAAAGGATTTTACCTAAACAGGTAAAATCCTTTTGTTATTTTTAACGAATGATAAATTCTTTAAATATAAGCCAGTAAAATTGCGATTGTTGCTTAAAAAGCGTACAATACGCGCCTTGTTTTTTTAGGCTACTTTATTGAGTAGTTTAATTTTAGTTATTGAGAGTTTGTTGTATGAGTGATGCTAGCGGAAAAATTAACCTACTAAATTTTGATCATAAAGGTATGCGTGCATACTTTGAATCTATTGGAGAAAAACCCTTTAGGGCCGATCAAATGATGAAGTGGATTTATCACTTTGGCTACAGCGACTTTGAACTAATGACCAATATCAATAAGAAGTTACGAGAGAAGTTACAGCGCAACTGTGTGATTACCGCACCTGAAATCTCTGAAAAACAAATATCTTCTGATGGCACTATCAAATATTCGTTAAGACTTGAAGGCGGCCAAGAAGTTGAGACCGTATGGATCCCTGAAAATGATCGTGCCACCTTGTGTGTATCATCTCAAGTTGGTTGTGCATTAGAGTGCACCTTCTGTGCTACCGCCCAGCAAGGCTTCAATCGCAATTTAACTGTGTCTGAAATTATTGGCCAAGTATGGCGTGTTGCCAATGATATTGGCGCAACGCGCATTGCCGGAACTCGTCCAATTACCAACATTGTCATGATGGGTATGGGAGAGCCGTTATTAAATATGAAAAATTTAATACCGGCACTTGATACTATGCTGAACGATTTAGGTTATGGCTTGTCAAAACGTCGAGTAACAGTAAGTACCTCGGGTGTTGTACCCGCATTAGACATGCTTAAAGAGAAAATTGATTGTGCGTTAGCTATTTCAATTCATGCACCTAATAATAAGCTGCGTGATGAGTTAGTGCCAATCAATAAAAAATATCCACTGGAAGATTTTATCGCAGCGGCTGGGCGATATATCGATGGTTCAAAAGCGAATAAACAAGCAACCATTGAATACGTAATGCTTGATCATGTTAATGACAGTACCGATCAAGCACATGAATTAGCCCATGTGTTAAAAGGCTTACCGAGTAAAATTAATTTAATACCATTTAACCCATACCCAGGTTCGCCTTATACACGTTCAAGCAATTCACGTATTGATCGTTTTGATAAAGTCTTACAAAGCTATGGATTAACGGTTATTACCAGACGTACCCGTGGTGGTGATATCGATGCCGCTTGTGGTCAACTAGCTGGCGATGTTATAGATAGAACTAAGCGCAGTGCCTTCAATGCCTCAAAGAAAGCAGAAATAAGTTCATTGAAAGATCAGCCTAAAGCTGACACTATCTCTATAAAAACAGTCTAAGCATTAGTGCCTTGTTTTTTAGTGAAAAAATAATGTAAATTTCCTTGCTTAAAGTAGCCGTGGCCATTGTAAACCAAGCGATGAGATAAATTTTTCAGAACAAGGCGTTTGACTGAGTAATAGCATACTATTGGTATTAACAGCACTAGCCTGCTATTGACTATTTAGGCAATTTGAACATGATTACACAGTGAACGACATGGGTATAATAATCAGAGGCGGTGAACACATTGCATATTATGGATAAAGCTATGGCTAAATATATTCTCCTAACACTAACGTCAGTCATTTTTCTGTCGCTATTAAGTGGTTGTGTTACCCAAAGTTTTGAAAATAATGAACCTATTGTAAGAAACCAAGCAACTCTCAATGAAATGGCGACAACTCGTGTTGCCTTAGGATTGGGTTATTTACAAATGGGTGATATGTCTCAGGCAAAACTCAACTTAGAAAAAGCGAAAGGCTTCTCTCCCAATTTAGTACAAGTCCATACTGCCTTTGCCCATTATTATGAAACCGTAGGTGAAAGTGAACTCGCCATTACCTCATTCGAGCTAGCTTTAAGTATTAAAGCTGACAGTGCCGATACTTTAAATAATTATGGGGTGTTTTTGTGTCGACAAGATAAAGTTGATGCTGCCGAAGTTCAGTTCTTAAAAGCAATTGCTGTACCTAGTTACTTACTGGTCTCGCAAACTTATGAAAACTTAGCCTCGTGTTATTTACAAAGTGATGATTTTGACAAAGCTGAAATGTATTTGAAGAAAGCGATTGCACATGACCCAAACAGAACAGCACCATTATTACAAATGGTGCGTTTGCAATATGCGATGACAGATTACAAAGATGCTAAGCTATTTTTACAGAAATTTGAGAGAAATACCCTGCGCTTTACTGCCGATTCTTTAGCACTTGCTTATAAAGTCTATTGGAAGTTAGGGCAACGTCGTACGGCAGGTAATTACGCGAATATGTTAATGAAAATGTATCCACGATCGTGGGAAGGAAAACAGTTTCTACTCAATGAATTAGAATTTATTGAGGCGGATAATCTAGCCGATAAATACAGGCTTAGCCAAAAAGAAAAAAACCGTTACCTCGTATCGACAAGTCATAAACGAGTCGTGAAGCTTTCACCGAAAAAAATAGCTAATTCGCCTTATACCAACAGTAATCTAGCGGCTATTCCAACAAGTAATAGTACAGTAGCTAGCAAGCCTGAGACTGTTGCAAGTAGCACAAATTCATTACTGGGCTCGGGCACAGCTTTACTCTCTGTCGGTATAGCAGGAACAGTTGTAGCCAACAACTTACCGGTAACTAAAACGGCAATGGTAAGTACTACTGGACTAAGTAATGCAGGGCTATCAACAACTGGGGTAAACAATACTGGGGTAAAAAATATCCCTGTAGCGAGTAATACTGCAGCCAATGTAGTTAAAACAATACTACTTACCTCATCTGTAGTAGTCGGACAATCAGATAGTGATGCCAATGAACCGACATCAACAAAACCTATACCAGCAACACGCGATGTACCTTTACCCGAAGCATTGCCTGAAGAAGAAGAGGCCGAGGTAATTCAAGTTGCAAGCCAAGTTAGCGATAAAAAGATCACTAGAACATCAGTTAATGTTGAGGCATCTAAAAGCACTACCAAGGTAACTGAAGAGTTAGCCCGAGGCGCTGAATCCCTTGCCAAACAAGAATTTTTACACACCGTTGCTCCAGCAGAAAATCTTTACAATATCTCGATGAAATATAACGTCAAGTTAAAAGCATTACGCGAATGGAATAACATTTCTGAAAAAAACAAAATCCATGTAGGAGATAAAATCTATGTGGTTAATCCCCAAACAGTGAAAAATATTAATGAATAATGATGTAAGCCCAATTAGCAAAACAGATGATGAAGAACATACTAATATCACCGAGCAAGTCACAGAAAATATTACAGAACTAAGTGAAGATATGGAAATGGTGAGTCCTGGCGCTATGTTACGTGAAGCTCGACTTGCGTCATCACTTTCACAAGAGCATATCGCTAGTAAGCTAAATTTTAAGGTCAAACTTGTAAATAATATCGAAGAGAATATCTTTGATCCCTCAATGCCCGTTACCTTTAACCGAGGATACCTCGTTAATTATGCTAAGTTGGTGGGTGTTGAAGTTGAAGATGTATTAGCAAGCTTTGATGCCCTTGGTGCCGCTAGTATTCAACGCAGTGAACTGTTGAGTTTTTCTAATGAAACGACTAAACAAGCTGAGCATAGTCGTGTTATGTGGTTAAGCTATTTAATCGTCGCTGTTTTAGTTGGTTTGACCATATTATGGTGGCAACAAGAGAGTAACCACCCAGCCGTCACTACCTTAACAGCACAGCCCTTGGCAGATACACTGCTAAAGAAAGACGTTGAAAAGCTTAGTAATGAAACACTAACAAAGACCGCAGAACAGCTTACCAATGACGAGCAAGTTGTAACAGCTCAAGCAAGTGAAAAAAAAACGCTAACTGACATTGAGGCAAGTGCCAATACCGCGCCTTCTATTGTGAATAAAGCTGTAGTTTCAGCTGATAGAAAAATAGATGACAAACCTCAACCGCAGGAGCCTGAGATAAGTACTGCAGTGTTTACTTTTAATGGTGATTGCTGGGTCAATATTTATGATGCTACTGGTGAAAGAATTGCCTGGGGCATTAAAAAGTCAGGTTATGTGATGACTATTAAAGGTAAGGCGCCACTGCGTATTACGGTTGGCAAACCTGAGTTAACCAGTATTGTATTTAATGGGAAACCGGTAGATATGTCGGCCTTTAATGTTGGCAATATTGCTAAATTTAACTTACCCATTATCATTGAGTAGTTAATATTAAATAGGCAGTATTAATACCTATTGCAGAATATATACTGTTGAGTCGTTTTTAGGGTTTATCCTTCGTTTAGCTATTAGCTTATATAAAGAAAAATTATGTTTAAAGAATCTCCAATTATACGCCGCGTATCACGTCAAATTATGGTCGGTAATGTGCCCGTTGGCGGCGGTGCTCCAATCACCGTGCAATCAATGACTAATACCTTGACTACAGATGTTGCCGCCACTGTCGCGCAGATAAAAGCGCTAGAAGCGGTTGGTGCTGATATTGTTCGTGTCAGCGTGCCAACAATGGATGCAGCTGAAGCCTTTCGTGAAATCAAAAAACAAGTCAATGTACCTTTAGTCGCTGACATTCATTTTGATTACCGTATCGCGTTAAAAGTTGCTGAGTATGGCGCTGATTGTTTGCGTATCAATCCAGGTAATATTGGTCGTGAAGATAGAGTACGTAGTGTGGTTGAATGTGCTCGAGATAATAATATCCCCATTCGTATTGGTGTCAATGGCGGTTCACTTGAGAAAGACATTCAAGAAAAATATACCGAGCCAACAGCTGAAGCTTTGTTAGAATCGGCTATGCGGCATGTTGATATACTCGATAGATTAAATTTTCACGAATTTAAAGTCAGTGTCAAAGCTTCGGATGTATTCCTTGCCGTTGAGTCTTATAAATTACTGGCTAAACAAATTGATAACCCTTTACATCTAGGCATCACTGAAGCGGGCGGTTTACGTTCTGGCTCGGTAAAATCATCAGTAGGTTTGGGCATATTATTGGCGCAAGGTATTGGCGATACGATACGTATTTCATTAGCTGCGGACCCGATTGAAGAAATTAAAGTGGGTTTTGATATTTTAAAATCACTTAAACTTCGAAGCCGTGGCATTAACTTAATTGCTTGTCCAAGTTGTTCTCGACAAGAGTTTGATGTGGTAGCAACGGTTAATGCCTTAGAGCAGCGTATCGAAGATATTATGACGCCGATGGATGTGTCAATTATTGGCTGTATTGTTAATGGTCCAGGTGAAGCTATGGTGTCAGATTTAGGCTTAACAGGCAGCAGTAAAAAAAGCGGCTTTTATTTAGATGGCATACGTCAAAAAGAGCGCTTTGATAATAATAACCTTGTTGATCAACTTGAACAGCGTATCCGCGCTAAAGCACACGCGATAAATGAACGCGAAGATGCAAAGAACAAAATTGACTTCCAGTCAGTCGATTAACTTCTGATAATAACCAGCGAATAAATCATGAGTTTATTAGCGCCCTGTTATTAGGTATACTGCGCGCTGCGCAAATTTAACACAGTACTTAATATCTAAATAATTAAGTGTGACGCTGAAAGACATAGGCTTAAGTCTTTCAGCTTTACCTAAAGAATAAGAAAGAGAGATCCCTCAGTGGCTAAACATAATACTCTACAAGCAATCCGTGGCATGAATGATTGTCTTCCTAGCGAAACCAATATTTGGCAAATGGTCGAAAAAATACTGCGCCGTGTTGCCAGTAATTATGGTTTTGCTGAAATTCGCATGCCAATTGTTGAGTCAACCGCATTATTTAAACGCGGTATTGGTGAAGTAACCGATATTGTTGAAAAAGAAATGTACACCTTTGACGACTTAAATGGCGATAGTTTAACGCTGCGTCCAGAAGGTACGGCAAGCTGTGTTCGTGCGGGTATTCAGCACGGCTTATTGTATAACCAAGAACAACGTCTTTGGTATATGGGCCCTATGTTTCGCCACGAAAGACCACAAAAAGGTCGTTACCGCCAATTCCATCAATTTGGCCTAGAAGCCTTTGGCATAGCGACTCCGGACATAGATGCTGAAATTATTTTACTCACAGCACGTTTATGGAAGGAACTTGGCATCAATGAGTTTGTCACACTAGAGTTGAATTCATTAGGATCAAACGAAGAACGTGCAAATTACCGCGAAGCTTTGATTGCATATTTGCTTGAACATGAATCGTTACTTGATGATGACTCTAAGCGTCGTATGCACACTAACCCGTTAAGAGTTTTGGATAGTAAAAATCCAAAAGTTCAAGAGGCCTTAGTTAATGCACCTAAATTATCAGATTATTTTGGTGAAGAAACGCAAGCGCACTTTGATACCCTATGTGCTCGGTTAGATGCTGCAGGCATTAACTATATTTTAAACGAGCGCCTTGTACGTGGTTTAGATTATTATAATCGCACGGTGTTTGAATGGGTTACTACGACATTAGGTTCACAAGGTACTATTTGTGCAGGTGGCCGCTATGATGGTTTAGTCGAACAACTTGGTGGTAAAGCAACGCCAGCATTTGGTTTTGCTTTAGGTATCGAACGTTTAGTCTTAATGCTAACAGAGTTAGGTAAAGTCACTAATATTCGACCACAGGTAGATGCTTATGTGGTTATATTAGGTGATGACGCACAAATTACCGCAAATAGGTTAGCTGAACAATGGCGTGATCAAGTACCAGAGTTAAGATTGCAATGTCACTGTGGTGGCGGCAATATGAAAAAACAATTAAAACGTGCCGATAAATCCGGCGCACAAATCGCGTTAATATTGGGTGATGATGAAATTGCTCAAGAGAAAGTGATGGTGAAATACCTACGTGGACAAAAAGAACAACAAAGCGTGGCATTTACTCAAATTGCTGACTTGTTAACTGAATTAATTTAAGGGCTTTAAGCCAAGGTGAAGTAGTGGAAATTTATCAAACGGAAGAACAACAAGTAGAAGCGATTAAAAGTTTTTGGCAAAAAAATGGCAATACGATTATTGCTGGTATTGCTTTAGGTTTTGCTGGTTTTATCGGTTTTAATCTTTATCAAGACAATAAATTAGAGCAAGAATTTGCGGTATCTGATAGTTACCAAGCACTTATGGACGCAAGTGCTAAGAATGCTAAAGACTTCACGGTCAACGGTGAAAAGTTTATCAGTGAAAATGGTGATAATAGCTATGTTGCTTTAACGGCACTGGCACTTGCTAAAGAGTCTGCTTCTCATAAAGATTGGCAACAAGTCGAAAAGCAATTAACAACGGCAATTAAGACCGCACCAACAGACGGTATTAAAGCTATTGCCAGCCTACGTTTAGCACGTGTGCAAGTTGAACTTGAGCAGTATACGCAAGCCTTAGCGACTTTGAATAACAATTTACCGGCATCGTTTACCGCGGCGATTGAAGAAATTAAAGGTGATGCCTACTTAAAACAGGGTAAGAAAGATCTCGCCCGTAATGCTTACCAAGCAGCTATTGCGGCTGATGGTTTAGCGACAAGCCCAAGCTTACAAATTAAATTAGATGATTTAGCCCAAGCCACTATATTACCTGTGACTACACCAGTAGTCGTAACACCGGTAGTAACCGAAGCTGACGCTAAATAACTTACTGGTTATTTAGCCCTTCATTTATTGTAGTTAAAAGGCAAAGTATGCGTTATTTTGATAAAATTTTTTTTAACGGCTTTAGTGCTAAAAAAGTATTAACCATCATCTTGTTATCTTCAAGCTTACTCGCTTGTTCATCAAATGATGATGAAGACCCAAGTACCAAAGTTGCAGAGCTAAGCAATTTAGACAACGCTTTTGACGTTGAAGTCATCTGGGAACGCAGCGTTGGCGATGGCGTGGCAGATTACTTTTCACGGATAAAACCAATTGTTGCTTATGGCAAAGTTTACAGTGCTAGCCGTATGGGCGATGTTGTTGCTTTTGATCAACAAAGTGGCAAACGAGCTTGGCTCGCTGACTTAAGTGATATCAATAATGAACGTAGTTTCTGGGATAGTCGCGTTTCTGCATTAGTCGCAGGTGGACCTATCGCGGGCCTGAATAAAATATTTTTAGGTACTGAAAACGGAGAAGTTTTTGCCCTTGATGCAGAAACTGGCGAGCTTGTTTGGAAAGCCAAAATTAAAGGTGAAGTGATCACTGCGCCTGCCATTGATTCTGGTGTCTTAGTGGTAAACTCAGCTTCAGGTATAATGAAAGCGTTTGATGCCAATACGGGTGAAGAGTTATGGAAGGTTGAGCAAGATGTTCCCGCGCTTACTTTACGTGGTATTAGCACACCAGTTATTGCCTCTGGCGGCGTCTTAATTGGTTCAGGCAAAGGTGAACTAGGTGTTTACATCCTTGAAAAAGGTCAAGCAGGCTGGACCACTGAAGTTGGTGAAGCAACAGGCTCTACAGAGCTGCAACGGGTTATTGATCTTGATTCAGCGCCGGTTGTTTTTGGTGATAAAATTTATGCAATATCCGCTCGTGGTAACTTAGTTGCCATAGAGTTACAATCGGGCCGGATTTTATGGAAACGCCAATATTCGTCCTATCGACAAATAGCAGTTCACCGTAATGACATCTTCATTACCAATACCCAAGGTCATATATATGCCTTAAATCGTATTAATGGTATTGAGCGTTGGAGTAATGTGGAATTAACCAATCGTGGTGTTACCGGACCGGCTGTTGTTGATAGCTATATTGTTGTCGGTGATTTTGAAGGCTATTTACACTGGTTAGATCAAGACACCGGTGAAATCGTCTCTCGCCATAAAGTTGATAGTAGCGGTATCCATACAACGCCAACAGTGTCAGGTGATGTTTTGTATAGTCAATCACGTGATGGTGATTTACAAGCTATCGTCACACCAGAAATTATCAGTGCAGCACAATAAATGGCACTGTTTCTAGCTGCTTCTATAAAAAGAAGTGACTAGAAAAATACTATTTCAATTAGCTTATTCTCACTCAGAAGAATAAAACGATTTGTTTTGGTATACTAACGGCTCCTATGCAAAGTGCATCAGGGGCCGTTGCTTGTTTTTAGTAGTATCATTTTTTAATAGTTTGGGCAAAATTGCCTTACTTGTTGTTTTTGATATTTAGTTTTTATATTTGTTTGAAAAACCATGCATTACTCGCTTGTATGGTTATTTCTTTGAGGTGCTCATGCTTCCTGTAGTTGCTCTTGTTGGCCGTCCTAATGTCGGAAAATCAACGTTATTTAACCGTTTAACCCGTAGTCGAGATGCACTTGTTGCAGATTACCCTGGTCTAACTCGCGATCGTCAGTACGGTCAGGCTCAAGTAGAAGAACACCCATTTATTGTTATTGATACCGGTGGTATTAATGGTGATGAAAAGGGCATTGACGTAAAGATGGCTGAACAGTCGTTACTGGCGATTGAAGAAGCCGATGCGGTACTTTTTTTAGTTGATGCCCGTGAGGGCTTGACCTCAGCTGATCATGGTATTGCTGATCATTTGCGTAAACAAAATAAAAAAATATTCGTCGTTGCCAATAAAATTGATGGTATTCATGGCGACTCAGCGGTTGCTGAATTCTATTCTTTAGGTTTAGGTGAACATGTTCATCAAATTGCTGCTGCCCATGGTCGTGGTGTTACGCAACTGTTAACGCTTGCTTTAACGCCGCATATTGAAGCTTTGTCTAATCCTATTCAGCCAAAAGAAGAGGGTGAAGAAAATGATGAGTTTGCTGAGGAAATTGAACTTACCGAAGAACAGTTAGCTAAAAAGCTTGAAGGTGAGCCGAAAGAAAATGACAAAATAAAATTAGCTATTATTGGCCGTCCTAATGTAGGTAAGTCAACACTAACTAACCGTATATTGGGTGAAGAACGTGTTGTTGTTTATGATCAGCCGGGTACTACTCGCGATAGCGTTTATATTCCTATGGAGCGCAATGGTCGTGAATATACCTTAATTGACACTGCCGGTATCCGCCGTCGTAAAAATGTTACTGATGTGGTAGAAAAGTATTCAGTGATTAAAACCTTACGTGCCATTGAAGATGCCAACGTTTGTCTGCTTATCATTGATGCACAAGATGGCATTAGCGATCAAGACTTAAGTTTATTAGGCTTTATTCTCGAAGCAGGGCGTTCTTTAGTGCTTGCAGTAAATAAGTGGGACGGTTTAGAAGACCATCAAAAAGATCGTATTAAGACAGAACTTGATAGACGTTTAGGCTTTATTGATTTTGCTCGTATACACTTTATCTCAGCGTTACATGGTACCGGTGTTGGTCACTTGTTTGAATCAGTAGAAGAAGCTTTTGTTTCAGCGACAAAACGTATTTCTACTGCTATGGTTACTAAAATACTCGATATGGCTGTTTTTGATCACCAACCGGCATTACATCAAGGACGTCGTATTAAGCTTAAATATGCTCATGCGGGTGGTTATAATCCGCCTATCATTATTATTCATGGTAACTTAGCGAAGAAATTACCCATGTCTTATAAACGTTATTTAATGAACTATTATCGTAAATCATTAAAAATGATGGGAACCCCTATCCGCATTCAGTTTAAAGATACCGTGAACCCCTTTGCTGGCAAGAAAAAATTGAACTATACACAGCAAAAGAAAATTGCTCGTTTAACGCAAGGTTACAAAAAAGATTAGTCTTTGTTAACACCGCTATCATTGCAACCGGCACAAAAGTGTCTGTTGCAATTTTTAGCTGATTTAACTAAGGTAACAGGTACGCTCCACATTCTATCTTATTGAAAAATATGACTGGACAAGCAATTTTAACCGACCCAACTAAACCTTCTGCGCACAATTTAGTTTTTTTTAAAGCGGGTGCGCCTATCACTATTGATATCGCTACGCCTGCCGGGCAAAAAAGAAGATTTAATACCATTTTTATTGGCTATCTACCTAAAAAGTATGTTTTAGTTGAATTTCCTGATGCCTCTAAGTTAGGTAACTTTTCTCAATATATAGCTCAAGGCACAGTGGTCACCGTTCGAGGTTTGATTGAGGGCCATGATGGTGCGGCTATTGCCTTTATAAGTACGATAAAACAAACCCTACAAATGCCGTCACGCTGTATGGTGTTAGATATACCAACTACTGTCACTTTACAGCGATTACGCTCATCAGTGCGCATTGATACTCATATCAATGCGAAAGCTAAAATAGATGGGGTCTATTGGCAAACAGTCTTAACCAATTTATCGGTTGATGGTGGGCAGTTAGATATCATTAATGGTGAGAAACTGTTGTTAGCAGAAAATAAACTTATTGAGATAGTCGTTGAGAAAGAGGCTGGGGAAAAGAGTCTTAAGGTGGATGCGACCATTTGTAATATTAAGCAGCAAATTGATGGGATATCTTTCGGCGTTAAATTTAATAAAATCAGTAAGCAGCAAGTCATTGAATTGCTGTATCAAGCGCTCACACAAGAATAGGGGCTTGATAACCTTTTTAAATCTTTCCCTCAGACTAGTTAGAGCTAAATAACTCGGGTATTTATCTTACCGTCACTTAACTGCACACTTATTTCTTCACCTTGAACCACTTGATTAACTTTTGTTATCACCGCATTGTCTTTATTCCGGGTAACACTATAGCCACGAGCAATAGTGGACAATGGGCTAACAAGTTGTAATTGCTCAATTATATTTACAAATCGTTCACTTTTATGCTGCAAAGTATTGTGCATAGCTTGCGTAATTCTATGCTCATTTTGTTTAACTTTCTGTTGTTGTAATTGAATCACTTTTAGGGGGGATTGTTGTAATAACCTTTGGCTAAGTTGAGCTGGCTTAGCTTGTACCTGGACAATATTACGCTTCATTGCTTGTTTTAAACGTAAGGCTAATTCATCGGCTTTTTGTTGCTGTAATTGTAACTGTTGCTCGGGGTGGACTTGCGATAAGCGATGTTTTAAATAGTTTATTTCACTGCCTAAATGGGCAAGTTTTATTTGCTGAGCTTTAAGTAAACGTCGTTTAAGCATTACTACATGATTAAGCAATTCACTACTATCACTTGAGACTAACTCTGCAGCTGCAGAAGGGGTTGCGGCGCGTAAGTCAGCAACATAGTCACTGAGCGTGGTATCTATTTCATGGCCAACAGCGCTGATCACCGGTAGATCACTTTGATAAATAGCACGGACAACACTTTCCTCATTGAATGGCCATAAATCTTCTAAAGAGCCACCGCCTCTACCAACAATAAGTACATCACATTCATTACGGCTATTGGCACGTTCGATAGCATGACAAATATCACCTTGCGCATATTCGCCTTGTACTAAGGCCGGGTAGATAATCGCTTTGATATTAGGATTACGACGCTTGAGTACGGTTAAAATATCTTTTACCGCGGCACCAGTCGGCGAGGTGATAATACCGACACAATTAATATGTGTTGGTATTGCTTTTTTATGGCTTAAATCAAATAACCCTTGTGCGTTGAGTTTGTTTTTCAATTGTTCGAATTGTTGACGCAATATGCCCGCGCCAGCATCTTCCATATGCTCAATAATTAATTGGAAATCACCACGGGGCTCATATAAAGAAACTTTAGCGCGCACTAACACTTGTTGGCCATTACTCGGTTTTGCGCCTGTGCCTAAACGAACGCGTCTATTGCTGCCTTTAAACATGGCGCACTTAACTTGCGATTTTGCGTCTTTCAAAGACAAGTACCAGTGGCCAGAGCTAGCCGCAATAAAGTTAGAAACTTCGCCGGTTAACCACACCGTATTTAGTTCACTTTCTAGAATAAAGCGTACTTTTTTGGTTAATTCGCTTATTTGTAATATATGCTGTTGGCTCATAATGCAGAGGTTATCGTAGTTTTGTGTAGACAGATAGCCCGCTAGTATATCAAGTCTACTGTAATAATGCCGAACTCATAATCGCTAATCTCATAAGCATAATTTGCAAGTATCTAGTGCATTTTGTTCAATTTTTATATTTTTTGTAATCCCGTTAATTAGTTGACATATCTGTCAGTAATTAGCTAATAGGACATTAATCCAAATTATATTCTTATAAATAAAGTATTTCGGCACTATTATTGCGTTGTTTTAGAGTGAGTTGATAAAAGTTTAAAAAATAGGTTTACCTAAAACAAGAAAACGGTTAAAATTTTGCCGCAATATTCACTCCCTAACCAACCTTTTTAGAGAGATGTTGCGATGCTAAGAATTGCCCAAGAAGCTTTAACTTTTGATGACGTATTACTTGTACCTGCTCATTCAAAAGTACTCCCACACACGGCTGATTTAAAAACTAAATTAACCCGTAAAATTAATTTAAACGTACCTATGATTTCTGCGTCTATGGACACAGTTACCGAAGCGCGTCTAGCGATTACGTTAGCGCAAGAAGGTGGTTTAGGTTTCATTCATAAAAACATGACCATTGCTGAGCAAGCGAAAAACGTTTCTCAAGTGAAGAAGTATGAAAGTGGCATAGTTTCAGATCCAGTAACGGTAAATAGCACATTTACTATTGAACAGGTCATGCACAAAGCTGATGACTTAGGTTTCTCAGGTTTTCCTGTTGTTGATGAACATAACAGCTTAGTTGGTATCATTACAGGACGTGATTTACGTTTTGAAACGGATTTAACTAAACCGGTATCTTCACTAATGACGGTAAAAGCAAACTTAGTGACGGTTAAAGAAGGCGCTGCTCGCGAAGAAATTTTAGGTTTAATGCATAGTAACCGTATTGAGAAAATCTTAGTGGTTGATGATGCGTTTAAGTTAGTGGGCCTTATTACCGCGAAAGATTACCAAAAAGCGGAAGACAAACCTGACGCTTGTAAAGACGAATTAGGTCGTTTACGTGTTGGTGCTGCTGTGGGTGTTGGCGCCGGTACTGATGAACGTATTGACGCTCTAGTGGCTGCAGGAGTTGATGTTTTATTAATTGATACTTCACATGGTCATTCACAAGGTGTATTAGATCGAGTTAAAGAAGCACGTAATAAATACCCAGATTTACAAATTATCGCCGGTAATGTAGCAACAGCATCAGGTGCAAAAGCCATGGCAGATGCCGGTGTTGATGCCGTTAAAGTCGGTATCGGCCCAGGGTCAATTTGTACTACACGTATTGTTACGGGTGTTGGTGTGCCACAACTAACGGCTATTTCAAATGCGGTTGAAGGTTTGAAAGGTACAGGTATTCCAGTGATCGCTGATGGCGGCATTCGTTTCTCCGGTGATATTGCTAAAGCACTTGTTGCTGGCGCACACTGCGTTATGGTTGGTAGCATGTTCGCAGGTACGGAAGAAGCACCCGGTGAAGTTGAGCTTTATCAAGGACGTTATTACAAGTCTTACCGCGGTATGGGCTCTTTAGGCGCAATGGCGCAAAAAGATGGCTCAAGTGATAGGTACTTCCAAAAATCTGATGGTGAAGCAGACAAATTAGTACCAGAAGGTATTGAAGGTCGTGTGGCTTATAAAGGTCCAGTGGCAGCTATTATTCATCAGCAAATGGGTGGTTTACGTTCATCAATGGGCTTAACTGGCTGTAAAGATATTGAAACCATGCGTTCTAAGCCTGAGTTTATGAAAATTACCTCTGCAGGTATGGGTGAGTCACACGTACACGACGTAACAATAACAAAAGAAGCCCCAAATTATCGTATGGGGTAGTACGCTCGGTTGAGTTATTTAAGCTCAATTTCAGCGTTGCAAGTGCTCACCTAGTAAACTAGGCTCCGCGCTAGCGCCTTGAACTAGAACTAAAATACTCTCAACTTGATGTTGCTAGAATAAGATAAAAAATGATGATGAGTAAGTTCATCATCTAACAAATTCAAATAGGCTGAGCTGGAATCTCGCAAGAGAAGGCTCGGCCTGTTTTACTTAAGATACTACGCTCAAATAGAGCCCTCAAAGGTAGGAAAACAACCATGAGTAAAGACATTCATGATCACCGCATACTAATATTAGATTTTGGTTCACAATACACTCAACTTATCGCCCGTCGCGTACGTGAAATTGGTGTTTACTGTGAGCTTTGGTCGTGGGACGTAACCGAAGAGCAAATTAAAGGTTTTAAGCCAACAGGTATCATTCTTGCTGGTGGTCCAGAGTCAGTAACAGAAGCTAACTCTCCTCGAGCACCTGAATATGTATTTACCGCTGGCGTGCCAGTGTTAGGTATTTGCTACGGCATGCAAACTATGGCTGAGCAACTTGGCGGTGGTGTTGAAAGTTCGAGCCATAAAGAATTTGGTTATGCTGCGGTTGAGCTAGTTGCCCAATCTGCGTTATTCAACAAAGTTGAAGATAGCGTTGGTGATAATGGTAATGCTTTACTTGACGTTTGGATGAGTCACGGCGATAAAGTTTCTGCAATCCCTGAAGGTTTTGTCACCGTTGCACAAACACCAAGTTGTGCTTTTGGTGCCATGGCTAACGAAGAGAAGAAGTTTTACGGCGTACAATTTCACCCAGAAGTTACCCATACCAAACAAGGTTCACGCATTTTAGAAAACTTTGTCGTAGATATCTGTCAATGTGAAAAACTATGGACATCAGCGTCAATCATTGACGATGCTATCGCTAAAATGAAAGCACAAGTTGGTGATGACGAAGTTATCCTTGGCCTTTCAGGTGGCGTTGATTCATCTGTTGTTGCCATGTTATTACAACGTGCCATTGGCGATAAATTGACTTGTGTCTTTGTTGATAACGGTTTACTTCGTTTAAACGAAGGTCAGCAAGTCATGGATATGTTTGGTGATCATTTTGGTCTTAAAATTGTTCATGTTAAAGCAGAAGACAGGTTCTTAGATCGTTTAGCAGATGAAAGTGATCCAGAGAAAAAACGTAAGATCATTGGTAACGTTTTTGTTGAAGTATTTGAAGAAGAATCAAAGAAACTTGAAAATGCTAAATGGTTAGCACAAGGTACTATTTACCCTGATGTTATTGAATCAGCGGCTTCAGCTACGGGTAAAGCGCACGTCATTAAATCTCATCATAATGTTGGTGGTTTACCTGAGCATATGGAAATGGGCTTAGTTGAACCATTACGTGAATTATTTAAAGATGAAGTACGTAAAATTGGTCTAGAGCTTGGTTTACCGTACGACATGCTTTATCGTCACCCGTTCCCTGGACCTGGTTTAGGTGTACGTATTTTAGGTGAAGTGAAAAAAGAATATGCCGACTTATTACGTCGCGCCGATGCTATCTTCATTGAAGAATTACACAATCACGACTTATACAAAAAAGTAAGCCAAGCGTTTACCGTGTTCTTACCGGTACGTTCAGTCGGTGTAATGGGTGATCAGCGTAAATACGATTGGGTAGTAAGTTTACGTTGTGTAGAAACTATCGACTTTATGACCGCTCGCTGGTCACATTTACCATACGATTTCTTAGGGCTAGTTTCTAACCGTATTATCAATGAAGTTGATGGTATTTCACGCGTAGTCTACGATATCAGCGGAAAACCACCTGCAACGATTGAATGGGAATAAAAATTAGCACTCTTTTTTGCTACTTCGCCTAACTTCAGCGTTGGTTGTACTCACTGACATGCGTCAGCTCCGTGCAACCGCCTTGAATTAAGACGAACTACCTGCAAATAGCGCTATTTTATTTCATATTTATATAGTAGTTAAAACCCCAAGATTGCAAGATCTTGGGGTTTCTTTCTAAATAACAAAGGAAAAGCTCAACTCCTTGGGATTTACTTTTAACAATAACCAGACAAGGAGCTCAAACTAGTTGGGATTTTAGCAAAGTGTTTGAGTTTTTAATTTTTGAGCTTATGGCTATAAGTGATGGAATTAAAATCGAGAACAATGCCGATAAAATTTCAAATAGGCAGAGCCAATACACTATGATTGAAAGATTAGAAACTAAGCAAAGAATGAGTCGTATCGTTAAACACAACGGTACTATTTACCTGTGTGGCCAAGTAGCGGCAGATGCCACTAAAGACATTACTGAGCAAACACAAACCATGCTCGATAAAGTGGATGCTTTATTAATACAAGCTGGTAGTGACAGAAAGCACATCTTATCAGCAACTATTTATGTTAAAGATATGAGCTACTTCTCTGAAATGAACGCGGTATGGGATGCTTGGTTACCAGAAGGCCATGCACCAGCGCGTGCTTGTGTTGCCGCTAAAATGGCACGTGAAGCATTATTGGTTGAAATCTCAGTCGTTGCTGCTGAAATATAATATTATAAAGGTAAGTTAAATCGTCACCGCCGTCTTTAAGCATCATTTTTGTGAGTAAATATGAAATTATCCCTGTCTAATGGTTACTTTTCTTTAGGAAATGCCTTTTATCAACAATCCACACCAACGCCCGTTAGTGCGCCAGAATTATTATTGTGGAATACGCATTTGGCAGAAAAATTATCGATAAATTACTCAATAGAGCAAGATGATGAGCAACTCGCACAATACTTTTCTGGTAATCAATTAATTGATGGCAGTACTCCTATTGCACAAGCTTATTCGGGCCATCAATTCGGTCACTTTAATCCGCAACTGGGTGATGGTCGCGCACATTTATTAGGAGATATTAGTGATAGCGAAGGTCAGTCTTGGGATGTGCAATTAAAAGGCTCTGGCACGAGTTTCTTTTCTCGTAGCGGCGATGGTCGCTGTGCATTGGGGCCAGCACTACGTGAATATATGATGAGTGAAGCGATGTTCGCCCTAGGTGTACCAACTACGCGCTGTTTAGCGGTAGTGGCTACTGGTGAGGCGGTTTATCGAGAACGGCCATTACCAGGCGCCGTGGTTACCCGTATTGCCAGCAGCCATATTCGTGTTGGTACTTTTCAATATTTTGCAGCCCGTAATGATATTGACTCCTTAAAAAAATTGACCAACTTTTCAATTGAACGCCATTTCCCACAGTTAAAAGGCATTGAAGGGGAAGTCTTATCTGCGCAGCAAGTCGTTGATTTTTTTGCTGCGGTACTCAACAAACAAGTTCCTTTAGTGGTGTCATGGTTACGGGTTGGTTTTATCCATGGCGTAATGAATACTGATAATACCGCTATTTCAGGGGAAACCATTGATTATGGCCCTTGCGCCATGATGAATCATTATCACAGCGATACCGTATTTAGCTCTATTGATAGAAATTCGCGTTATGCTTTTGGTAACCAAAGCAAAATAATACAATGGAATATGGCGCGTCTTGCGGATTGTTTATTACCGTTAATTGATGACGATGAGGATATTGCCTTAGCCAAAATTACACCATTGTTACAGCAATTTGCCAATGACTTGCAGTTTCGTTATTTTGAAATGATGGCGAATAAATTGGGCATTGCTCAATTAGCGGATGGTGATATTGAATTGGTTAATGATTTACTGGCTATTATGACAAAGATGAAACTAGATTATACCCAGTCTTTTGTCACCCTAGCTGCTAACTTAAATCAAAAAGAAGTAGATAAAGTGATAGCTCAACATAGTGATGGCGAAAGCAACAACGCGGGCGAAGAAGTAGGCAGTGCTCAATATCAGTGGCAGGCATGGCTTAGTCGTTGGTATGTAAGAATCGCCGCTGATGTTGAGGGTGCTAAAGACTTGATGGCAAAAACTAACCCGTTAGTGATCCCTAGAAATCATCATGTTGAAGCTATTTTAGCGACGAGCCAAACTACGGGCGATCTAAACCCATTACATGAGTTTTTAGCGGTTGTACAGCAACCCTATGAGCTATTAGCGCAAACGGCTGCCTATCAAGATGCACCGAGTGACGGTGATGAAAACTATCATACTTTCTGTGGTACTTAACACACAGTGAGTGAATAGTTAATCAGGTGATGGTTAGCTTGTTAATAGTTAACCATCTAGTGTGATAGCTGCTTTCATCGATAAATTTTAATCAGGAAATATATGACCAGTCAACCGACAAGTGCACTCCAAAGCTCTCTTTTAACTACTTTTGGCTTTGATGGCTTTCGCCCAGGGCAAGAGCAGACCATTTCGCAATTGTTAAATGGCCAGTCTTCGTTAGCTATTTTCCCAACAGGCTCAGGTAAGTCTTTGTGTTATCAATTAACAGCTTTGCATTTACCACATTTAACCTTAGTGGTATCACCGTTATTAGCCTTGATGAAAGATCAACTGGCTTTTCTTGCTAGCAAAGGCATTAAGGCAGCAAGCATTGATTCGACCCTAAAAGGCAATGAAGCACAAACCGTGATGGCAGGGGTGCGTGATGGTGATATTAAAATCTTAATGGTGTCAGTAGAGCGTTTTAAAAATGAAAGATTCAGACAATTTATTGAATCTGTACCTGTGTCTATGTTAGTGGTTGATGAGGCGCATTGTATCTCTGAGTGGGGTCATAACTTTAGGCCTGACTATTTAAAGTTACCTAGCTACTGCCAAGCATTAAAAATTCCCTTGGTATTATTACTTACCGCTACCGCTACCCGTAAAGTAAAACTAGATATGGCCGCTAAATTTGCTATTCGAGATGAACATATTGTGCAAACGGGCTTTTACCGCGCCAATCTTGATTTAAGCGTGTTACCCGTGACTGAGTCAGATAAAAATGGTCTGTTAGCGCAAATTATCTCTCAACAAAGTACTCAGCAACAAGGCCCCGGTATTGTTTATGTGACCTTACAACATAGTGCTGAAAAGGTGGCGCTTTACTTAACGCAACAAGGCATTAATGCTTGTGCTTATCATGCCGGTTTTGACAGTGATACTCGCAGTCAAATTCAGCAAGACTTTATGGCGGGTAAAATTCAAGTGATTGTCGCCACCATTGCCTTTGGTATGGGCATAGATAAAAGTGATATCCGCTTTGTTATTCATTATGACTTACCTAAATCCATTGAAAATTACAGTCAAGAAATCGGTAGAGCTGGTCGAGATGGCATGCCTGCGCAATGTTTTACCTTGGCAAACCTTGATGGTTTGAATACGGTAGAAAATTTTGTTTATGGCGATACCCCTGAGTTTAACGGTATTGAAATGCTGCTTAACAGTATTAAAGATGAAGTCATAACCAGTGCTTATGACAGCAAGTGGGAGCTGCAAATATTGCAACTTTCTAATGCCGTTAATATTAAACAGTTACCGCTTAAAACCTTACTGGTTCAGTTAGAGCTAGCGGGCGTGATTGAGCCACTTTACGCTTATTTCGCGGATTTTAAAATTAAGTTGTTAAAACCGAAAACTGAAATAATTAATAGTTTTAATGCCCAGCGCCAAGATTTTCTTCAGCGGATTTTTAACGCCACTGATTTTAAAAAGGTTTGGGGCAGTTTAAATTTTGACACCTTATTGCAAGATAAAACTATTGAGCGTAATCGGGTAATTGCTGCGCTTGAATACCTGCAAGAGCAGCAATTAATAATACTCGAAACCAAAGGCATGACCGAGGTTTTCAAAATTAACCTGACTGAATTAGCAGATCCGAGTTTATGTCAATCACTCGCCAACTACTTTAAAGACAACGAAGTAAAAGAAATAAAGCGCATCGCCGCGTTAGTGCGCTTCTTCCAATTAGATACTTGCCTCACGGTTAATTTAGCGCGCTATTTCGATGATGCATTTTTTGACCAAAATAGGCTTGATGTAAGTGGTGCTGGTGAATCAGGCTCGACACCACAATGTGGTCACTGTAGCGTTTGTCGCGGGCAAGTAGCAGTGTTAGAGCGTTCTCAAGCACAAGTCCCATGGCCTAGTGATGAAACATTAAAACAAGGTATGAGTGAATTAACTGAGCGACTGGCGGGTAAGATAAATCAACCCTTATCCTTAGAGAGTTATTGCCGTTTTTTTGCGGGCATGACCGTGCCATTGTTCGGCCGTAATAAGGTTAGGCAATTATCAGGTTTTGGCGTATGTGAGCAGCAAAGGTATCAAGGTATAAGGGATAAAATAGCGCCGCTGTTTACAACTATGCAGTAGGTGAAATCGCTACTTATACCCAAGCTACTTCAAGATGCTCGTTTCAGCACGGCTGAGCGACTCATAATCAAGACGCGTATTTTATTAATGGTTATTCCCTTAATTAACTACGAAACGATGAATATGATTTGCTCATACATCCCCGTAGGGCTGGTTTAGAAATGTTTTATCCATCGTTATTGATTTCGACAAGGGAATAACCATTCTCTTCAATCAAAGCCTTGCCTAAAGACGTTTCTAACTCCAGCTGAATCCTGCATCTTGAGGTTGTTTGGGTATATAAGGTAGAATAGCGCCGAATAATTAGCGCCACTCTCCCATTTAACCAGTCGAGTACCTGAGTACAATGTTTACTAGCCTAAAAAATTCAATGCCAATGAGCGTTTGGTATATGTTGATCTCGGCTTTGGGCTTTGCCTTAATGTCAGCCTGTGTCAAAGAAGTGAGTGCTTTGGGCATTCCTGTTTTTGAAATTGTTGCCGCTAGGGCTATCGTTTCTGGCCTTATTAGTTACGCAGATATTAAGCGCAAGAAAATCTCTATGTGGGGGAATAACAAAAGCTTGTTAATTGCGCGTGGCTGCGTTGGCGCATTCGCACTGATGTTTGTTTATTATGCTGTAACCACTTTACCCTTAGCTGAAGCAACGGTTTTACAATATTTACACCCCGTGTTTACTGCTGTGTTAGCGCTGTTTTTTTTGAAAGAAGTTATACAACGCTCTACCATTGCTTGTATTTGCATCAGCTTAATCGGCTTATTTATTATTATTCAGCCTAATTTGCAAGTGGGCAGTGGTGTGCAATATCCATGGCTAAGTATTGGCGCGGGTGTTTTAGGTGCTTTTGGTAGTGCGATTGCTTATATTATTATTAAAAAGCTCACCAAAACTGATGATAGTTCAGTTATTATCTTTTATTTCCCACTGATTGCCCTGCCCATCTCAATAATACTGTTGGGTGATGATTTTGTTGTGCCTAGCTTGGCAGCGACAGGTTTACTGATTTTAATCGGGATATTTACCCAAGTTGGACAGGTAGGCCTAACTAAGGCACTGCACTGCGCCGATGCCAACAAAGCCACGGCATACGCATATGTGCAAATACTGTTTTCGGTCTTTATCGGTTGGGCGTATTTTAGTGAAGTACCGGCAGTCACCACAATTATCGGTGGCGGCTTAATTATGTTCGGTGCTTTAGTGAATGTATTCTGGAAACGCTAGGTTTATTTGAAATGTTAAGGCCTGCCTAGTTTTACTCTTTATTAAGCTGATAAGTAATTTACTAAAACTTATACCAATTTCATTAAATTATTGCCCACTTGTGCGGGTTAAAATTCCCCTAGGCGGCGTTGCTCTCAATCCCAATAGCTAGCTATTGCTCAATCAAGCGCCTTGCCCTGATTTATTTTTCCTGCGCACAACAAGATCACAAACTTAATGAAACTGGTATTACGCTTGATTTAACCCCAGTTCTTTTTGTTTTTTCTTGGTTAAACCTTGTGAAACTAAACGATGGGATTCACTAAGGTAATAGTGTAAGTCTTCATCTTTTGCTTTTTCAGTTTCGAAATGCTGTATCCATTTCATACCGCGATTAGCAAAATAGGGCGCTGGTCGGTAACCGTCACATTCACTTAAAAAACCAAAATTTAATTCAGAGGTTTTAAAGGTAAAAGCAGGTTTTTCGTCTTTGCTCCAACCACCAATGGCAAAAACTTTACCGCCGACTTTCCATACATGGGAATTACCCCATTGCATGACATAACTTGTTGCCGGTAAAGCGCCACAAAATTTATTAAATTTATCGTAATTCATGAACCCTAATGCCTCAACTTTAATAGAAAACGGCTAACCAAACGGTCACTTCATCAGGTGATGTTTCAATAACTCTATGTTTTTCATGGGCCGTGATATTTAGGTAATCACCTTGTTTAAGGGTGACTTTATCACCATTAAACAATTCAATGACCCCGTAACCAGACAAAACAACAAGCCACTCATCTTCACTTTGATCGTACCAACCCGTAGCCGGCGATGTTTGTCCCTTAGATATTATTCGCTCAATTCTAAATTTTTCAGTGGTGAGAATATCCTCGAATATTTCCTTAGGGATTTCTGCTGGAATATTGCTAAATATACTGGTCATTACAGCGATCCTTACGTGGGTAATCGACCAGGTAAATCATGTTAATCAATTACCGCTACCCTCATTTAAGAAATCTTCAATATCCTCTTCAGTCATGCCTTTGCAAGGGTACGATGTTTGACCACATTGACTGCCCTTAATTCTACTGCCGGTTGATGCAGAAAAATTGCGACTACTTTTGTTTAATAGGACTAAGAGATGACTCATCGCATCTTTAGTTTCCATCGTGTAGGAGTTAACAGTGAATACTTCAATATCTAGGGTGGCATTGAGTTTGTTAATGAAGCTTTGTCTCTCTGTTAAAGTATTAGCGGTAAGCGTTGTTGAGTTATTCTCCATCTCAGCAACTATGTTCTCTAACCGTTGGCGACTATCTTTATAATCATTTCTCACTATTTTTTCATAATAAATCGCAGCTTTAATGATATCTTTTTCAATAAAGTCACCTTGCTGATACAACCTTGCAAGATAATAACTTGCCTCAGGGTAGCTACTGTCACTGGCTTTGTCGAGTAAGCTAAAACCCTGTGCTAGGTTACCCTGCTTAAACTCAATAAATGCGTTATCAAACAATACTGGCCCGTAGTTTTTTTTAGCTAATTTATCTAGATATTTGCTGGCCAATTGCTGATCTGGCTCAACACCAATGCCTACTTGATAGAGCTGTGCCATCATATGATAAGCTTTAAGGGAGTATTTACCCGCGTTGGATGAGCTATTATAAGCGGTACGCTTTAACCAGCTTATTGCCACGTCGGTATCTTGTTCAACACCATCACCATACAAGTAGGCTGTAGCCAAAACTAATTGTGACTTGGCGTCACCCCAGCGAGCATATTTCCGTATTTGGATAAGTTGCTCACGACATTCTTCCGAGCTACAGATATCTTGATAGTTACTGAGTAACGCTAACAGTCTATCTTGAGGCGTTAGTGGTGTTAGTGGTTGAGCGTGCTTAGTGCCTGCTTGTTGCTCCGTAACAATATCAGCCTTGGCTTCGGCGAAACTGGTCAATGATATCAGTGCTGAACTGAGCACCGCCAAAATAACTATATCGCTAAAAATTGTTTTTAAAGCCATAAATAACGCCCTGTATATAATCTCTAGCTAAAGCCTAATGTAAGGCTAAGAAATAGCTAAAGTAAATAAGCATACAGGCTAGCAGAACTTTTGGACAAAAAAAGCGCTTAAGGGCTAAAGAAAGGTAAAGAGACAAAAAACGAGACAAAATAGATATCTATTTAATATTTTCGCTAAGCATTGTATGTTTTGGGTTAGTGTTATGTTGTAAATACACGATTATTTCTTTGTGAGCTTGGCGAAATGGTTTATATAAATGTGACTTTAACTCTTTTTTAACCTGCTTAATTTCAAGCCCTTTGATGACACAGAATAAGGCTAGAGCGTAAACGGTTTCGAGCTCGGGCAATGCTGCTTGTCGGTTAAGGTTGCGGTTATTACATGAGCCACAACCGCCTTTAAATTGATAAGCAGTATTGGCAAAAACAATACCAAAGCCCATGAAACAGGCGACTAAATCTACGGTTTGCGCAAATGCTGCTTTGCCTCCAGGGGCGGCTAAATTAAAGCTGTTTAAGCTTGAGATATTTGTATTAGCAGCAAGAGCACTATGTTGATTGACCAATATGCCCGCTTGAACTTGCACAAAATAGGCGATCATATCTTGTGGTTGGTTAAGCTGACTTGCATGAAAGGCAATGTCTATACTTGGAACGACTTCAGTACTTTCTACCTTATAGCTAAAATTAGCACTTTCATTAACTGATATATTCGCACTTTTACCACGCAGTGAAGACCCAAAAGATAACAGCGGCATTGGTTTTTGCACAAAACGATCGCTTGCTACTAGGGTTAGTGGCCATTTAGTCATGCCAGTGTACTTTGTTGTGTTAGCAAAGATCGTTTGTGCCATTTCTTCGATACTAGTTGAACTGCCTGGATAAAAAGCATTATTGGGTAATATCAACTCACTACTTTCAAGAAAAAATTCAGCATCAAGTTGCTGCATGCACCAAGAGAAAGTATCAAAAATCCATTCTTTTGATGATTCATTAATGACAGGTTTTGTTTTAAAGAAAGTTGATAACATTAATGTAGAGCCTTTATTTACTGGGTGTTAGCGTTTATTAGCACATGATGAGTTGTAGTAAAACAAACCTAGGGTAGCAAAGAGCAGCACAGCGTTACTAAATTAGTAAGCTGTTGCTCTTAAAAGTCTATAACTTTAGCGATAGTCGTTATGGCTATTGCTCGAGTACTCATTATCTCAATATTTTATTTTGTCATGACATCATTGGTGCAGGTGGTATAATTACTTTATTCATACCAGTTACCCCATCGCGAAGTTACTAGCTTAAGTGACTTTCTGCCGTTTAGGAAGAAGAATGACTAACAAAGATATTTACAAGAATAACCCGTTACATGGTACGAGTCTTGAAACCGTGCTAACGACTTTGGTTGACCATTACGGTTTTGAAATTTTAGCAGCTTACATGAATCTAAATTGCTTTAAACAAAATGCCAGTATTGAATCGAGCATGAAGTTTTTGAAAAAAACCTCATGGGCACAAGAAAAAGTAGAAGCTTTTTTTATGTATCAATATAACAGCTTACCTAAAGCTGATGATGCTAATTTTGAATTACCGCCACGTGATCGTATTGTGCCGTCAGGTTTAGAGCAAAGACCACCAAAAGAATTAAGCCTTGAAGATGCCGAAGAGTTACGCATTAAAACCGCGCAGAAAACCCGAGAGCGTGCTGCAGCTTCAAGACCTGCTAATCCTTGGGGTAATTAGTTGCTTTGTAGGAGAGAATTTATTCTCGAATATATTAGGGTCTGTTGATCTTTCGAGATTACTTTTACAGCAACTTGTTTGGTATTTAGACAAAGCAGAGTTTGTGACGTGTAGCTGGCTACTCGAACAGACGATAACGTAGACTAAATTTCAAACAAGTGCTGCCCTTTAGGGTTCATTTAAAACAAATTTACTCATTGTTACTCGCTTTTTTAATAGAATGACTATGGTACAAAGCTCGCGTCGCGATTAAATCCGTTTTAAATTGAATAAATTTTAACCCTGAAAGATCAACTGCCCCTAGTTGTCAGTCAGTTTTTCGCGGTTAAAACCGCTCCTACAAGGATCTTATGGATTTATTCTCAGCTTTACTCGATGAGCCGCTTAATATTTTACCTACCGATGGTGAGGTGAATTATTACGGTGAAATTATGCCGGTAAGTGATAGCGACTATTACTTTGAGCGGTTGCTAAACACTATTGCTTGGCGTTGTGACCAAGCACTGGTGTTCGGTAAACTTATTGAAACGAAAAGAAAAATAGCTTGGTGTGCAGAAACCCTTAATGGTAAACCGTTTGCCTATAGCTATTCTGGCGTGACTAAGTACTCTATCCCGTTTACTGACGAGTTATTAGTACTCAAACAGTTAGTTGAACAGCACAGTAATGAAACTTATAACTCATGCCTGTTAAACCTTTATCACTCAGGTGACGAAGGCATGGCATGGCACAGTGATGGCGAGAAAGATTTAAAAGAACAGGGCGCTATTGCCTCACTTAGCTTTGGCGCAGAACGAAAGTTTGCTTTTAAACATAAGCTCTCCAAAGAAGTTATTGCCTTACAGCTGAAACCCGGTAGCTTGTTAGTAATGAAAGGCTCAACCCAACAACATTGGTTACACAGACTCCCTCCGACCAAAAAAGTATTAACACCGCGAATAAACCTCACCTTTAGAACGATCGATAAACCAGAACTTAAGTAGTACTAAGGCAAAGGTTTAACTGAGCGCTTATTTTATCTTAATCATGAGCTTTGGCTTAATAAATGCAGCCTTTTTTGTAGATAGCAGCATATACAAATAAGTGTCAAAAAGCGTATGTCGAGTTATTTAAAGCTTATTATTTATTCATCTCAGCCGATAAAAAGATTGAAGAAGGTGATTTTATTTGAGGCTTTTTTTACTAGGTTTGCGCATCATGTTAATGGTGAATATTATGACAATTGAAAAGCAACGGCATTACCTTTTATACGGTAATCGCGCAGTAATTTATGTGGCGAGCTTAGTTGGACTTTTTTATGAGGTGAATATTGCTTATGTGGTAGCGCTAACGTTATGGCTATGGCTACCACAATGTTTATTACTGGAATTAAACTTACTTAAAGCGCTCAGGCATTAGCACGTTGGGGTTTCATGGTGCAAGTTGCAAATTAACCGTCGCAAATTGACAATTCCTAAGCACTAAGGTGTATATAAGAAGCGGTACTAGGCATCATTAAATTGTTGTAAGCCTCTATTTTCTGCCGTACTAATGGCTGATTACTCGCACTTATTACAGTCGTTCCGGTTGCATTGCTAACAGAGCTTGTTGGCAAGGTTTGCACTGGTTGATGTTCAATAAAGTCACCAACACCCTCTTTCACATTTTGATGTAATTGATATAACTCTGCATAGGCATTGGTTAATGCTGATACCGCACTACTACTTTGATTCTCTTGGCTGATGTTACTATCAATATTATGCTCGGTACTGCTTTGTAAGTAGATATCAAAGAGTTTTTGCTGTTGCAGGTAATATGATTGCATCAAATCAATATCTTTAGCGGTTTGATAGTTTGATTTTACTTGTTCAACTTGCTCCGCAATTTTGTCATCAACACCGTGTTGCACAGTATTCTTTTGCTCTGGTGTTAAAATATCACTTAAATCCGAACGTGACTCACCTTGAGGTTTAGCAGACATTACGGGCTGAACTTGACCATAATTACCTTGTGAAGAAGTTATTTGCATTGTCATGTTGACCACCTTACCTAGTTAACTATGCTTTACGAAATTAAGTTGTACCAAAAGCTGATACTGACTTGATGTAAAGATAATAGTTAAAAGTGCTTCAGGTAGTTGTAGTCGTTTGTAAACGTCTTGCAATAAATTGTTGTTTGCTGTGAAGGCTAGCTGAACAATGTTATTAAGCTAGTCTTCATGCTAAATAACATTGTCACTTGGAGCCTTGTTTCTTGAAGCTTAGTTTCCAGAAGTGTGGCTCCAAACAAGATAGTTCCTAGTAGATAGGACGAAGTGCTGCTTTATGGGTTAGGGTTTAAATGCGCACAGTTGGCTTTAACTGTTACGATAGCGTTTAACCTTGCTTTCGCCATAGCCTTTTTTATTGCTATGCCCTGCAAGCCTTGCTCAACAAAAGCTTTTGCGGTTACTTTTCTTGCCGCCTTTACTGCCGCTTGTAAGTATTCTTCTTGTGGGTAAGGGCGATTTTCAAAACCTAAACGGCCGAGGAAATCAGCTTTACAGGCCATTAAAAAGTAATCAAACTCTTCAGGCTTGCGCCAAATATCAAGCTGATTAAACATTTTTAACAAGGTGCTGGCTTTAAGCTCGAAAGCTTTATGACAATGTAAGTGAAATTCACATACTTTCAGCGCCAGTTGCTTGTAGTGTGATGGTACTTTCAGTTGCAGACATATTTTTTCAACGAGTGGTAAACCTGACTTTTCATGACCTTTATGGCTAGGTAATAAATGAGTCTCGGTAACTCCTTTACCTAAATCGTGGCATAAGGCGGCAAAACGAATTGCGGTTTTCTTGTCAATTTGCAAAGAACCACTTTGGTTATCAGTCAACGTTTCGGTAAGTAAAACCGCTTGCTGCAATACCATCATGGTATGTACGCCACTACAAATTTCTGGGTGCCAAAGGGCAGGGTTAGGAATACCCCATAAAACCGCCAGTTCTGGCCATAACTCTTCTAGAGCATGGCACTTTTTGAGTACTTGAAAGAATACTTCTGGGTTACCTGTATTAATGTCAGAATTATCGCCACCATCGGCCAAGCTTAATTGCATTTCTTGCCATACACGTTCGGGGGTTAAGGTTTTTAATTCACCACTGGCACTGATTTCCTGCATCAAGGTAAGCGTTTCATCGGCTATGGTAAAACCGTATTTGTGATAACGTGCGGAAAAACGAGCTACGCGCAGTACCCGTAAAGGGTCTTCAATAAAAGCGTCACTGACATGGCGTAAAATACGATCGTTAAGATCTTTTTGGCCATTATAGGGATCGATAATATCACCGTTATCCGCCATTGCCATGGCATTAACGGTTAAATCACGACGTCTTAAATCTTGTTCAATGGTGACATCTGCAGCGAAATAGCAACTAAAGCCGGTATAACCTTGGCCTTGTTTACGCTCTGTTCGGGCGAGAGCATATTCTGCTTTTGTTTTTGGGTGTAAAAAAACCGGGAAGTCTTTACCTACTTGTTGGTAACCTAGCTTTAGCATTTCATCAACACTGCTACCAACCACTAAATAATCTTTGTCTTTGATCGGACGATTAAGTAATTTGTCGCGCACTGCACCACCGACTAAATAAGTGTTAAGTTGGCTACTGTTACTTTCAGAGTTGTTGCTTGACAAGGTACGACCAAAATGAAGGGAATATTAACTAAAGTGTATCATAAGGCAGCAAAAAATTCAGGGAGCGGCAGTTAGAACAGAGCAATATTGAATGCTGCTTTGTGCTAACTTTAGCCTATTTAGCTGTTGCTATAATTGATAGCTACAATCGGTGGTTAAAATTGGTTGTTAAAAAGGTAATTAACGCCAAAATTAACCGTGCTACCTAAACCTTTAATGTTGTAACAGTCATAGGTATAACCTGGTAATTTTGTTGGGTAGTCATCTTGGTTAAATAAGTTTTCCACGCCGATAAACGTCGACCAATCTTTGGCGAAATCATAATTACCACTTACGTTCACTATTTGATAGCTATCAATAGCCCTTGTTCACCAACATACTTGCCATCAACGGGCTCAAACCGTTTACGATCGCCAACATACAAGTAATTTAACGCTAGGCTGATAGTATTACTTGAAGTACCCTTACTTGGTGCCATGCCAATGACTAAATTAGCTAATAAACTTTGAATTTCAGAAGAAACTTTTAACTGCAGTACTATTTGCTTTTGAGTGATTATGGTTATCGAAGCAGGTACTTCATCTATTTTTTCTGCGATACGGCTACCGGTAACGATAATTCGCTCAATATCTTGTTCAGTCAATTTTTTTTGAACTTTGCTCGTTTCAGTAATGTACTTAGCTTGGCTGTGTACTTGGCCTCTTATAACAAGGGCCAATAGAGTAAGGGATGTTTTTAAAACCATATTTACCTTTTAAGTATTAGTGTATAAATAAAGCCCTTACATATTAATAATAATGATTACTATTTGTAATTAAACGTACACATTTACTCTAATTTTGGTAACTCTTTGACATCCACCAAACAAGCGGTTAATTTTGTATCTCAATTTTCCAGCTCAGCAACCGCCATGTACCGCAATTTTTTCTCATTAAGCGAATTACCTTTTTCTATTTCCCCCGATCCTAAATATTTGTTTATGAGTGATAGGCATAGGGAGGCTTTAGCACATTTAACTTATGGTTTAGGAGAAACGGGAGGTTTTGCTTTATTAACCGGGGAAGTGGGTACGGGAAAAACAACCATCAGCCGTTGCTTAATGGAGCAATTACCTGATAATACCCAAGCTGCTTTTATTCTTAACCCAACCTTATCCAGCCAAGAATTACTGGCCACTATATGTGATGAATTAAAGATTCGTTATCGAAAAAGTGATGCCAGTTTAAAAAACTTAACCGACAAAATTGCCGAAAAACTACTGAAAAATCATGACAAAGATATCAATACTTTATTGATTATCGATGAAGCACAGCACTTGCAACCGGAAGTGTTAGAGCAGTTACGTTTATTAACGAATTTAGAAACCAATACTAAAAAGTTATTACAGGTAATTTTAATTGGTCAGCCAGAATTACAACAATTATTACAACGTCGAGATTTACGGCAATTAGCGCAGCGGATAACGGCTCGCTATCATTTAATGCCGTTAACAAAGCTAGAGCTTGACCAATACATTAAACACAGATTAATGGTTGCAGATTGTGCCAGAGCACTTTTTGATAAAGCTGCTTTAGCGAAAATTCATCAGCTATCGCAAGGCGTACCTAGGTTAACCAACCTCATTTGTCATAGTGCACTGATGCTGGCCTATAACCAAAATGACAGTGTTGTTAATAAAAAGACCGTTATTGCGGCGGCGGAGCGGGCCTTGGGTGATGACCTCATAACTAAGCGAGGACTAAGTCATTATAACGGTGCATTGGTATTTTCTACGGCATTAAGTGTTGCTGCTTTCTTTGCTTTAGCGGGGTTTTGGTGGGGGCAAACGCAGGCTCCTATGAGTCCAGTGATGGTAAGTACGGCTCAAGAGCAAATAAACACTCTTCAAAAGCTAGTAAATAGTGATCAAGTTCATGCTAAGGCTACGGAGCTAGCAAAGCCTGTAGTAGATGAAAAGAGCAGAGAAAAAGTTGTAATGAATACTGGTGAAAAATCAGGAAACACTATAATAACTATTGCGGATAACTCATCTCTAGGCACAAATAAAGATACCCCAAAAGCTAACAATATTTTTGTTGAGGGTAAAACGATGCCAACGCCCGCAGTGATTAAGACCACGAACCAAACGAATACGGATAAAACACTCTTTGTCAGTGCCAAGAAGAAGAATATAGTAAATAACACCTATGAAGATTATCAAGTGCAAGAAGTCGAAGGCGTGTCTAGTGATTTAGTAGCACGATTTCAGACGGCACTTGATGAAACCAATGATGAAAGTAAAGCGGGATATTCAACGAGCAATCAGTCAAGCAATTATCGCCCTGAAGACAAGCAGAATGATTTTGAGTTACTTGAGAATATTAATAACTCAATGGCATCTATTAGGTCAATATCCCAAATGCCAGCAGAGCTAAAAAATGCCTTACCGAGCATGAACTTTGAACAACATATTTATGTCTCAGATGGCAATGGCTGGGTAAAGGTCAATGGTCGAGATCGTTATGAAGGAGACTATATTGGCGATAACGTAGTGGTTGAAAAAATATTACCACAGCAAGTGATTCTCTCTTTTCAAGGTGAAACATTTAGCTTACCCGCTTTAAGCAACTGGTAACTGTTACTCTTTTTAACTTGCTAGTAAATTATTACCAGTAACGGAACTGAAAAAGAAAAAGCCCAGCTAAGTGGCTACTTAGCTGGGCTTTTTATATCGTCTCGGTGACGTTATTTTAAGGCTACTGCCAAGCAGGCATTTTCGCTTCAAAGGCTTTGATGGTATCCAGTTTATCTAGAGTCCAACCGACGCTATCTACACCATTTTCCAAGCTGTATTGTTGAAACTCATTTAAGCTGAATGTAAACGAAAGTTCGCCACGAGTAATAACATTATTGGGTAAATCAACTTTCAAGGTTAGTTGAGTGTCAGCAGATAGTTTAAATAACTGGTCAATTTCAGCTTCATTTAATTTAATCGGTAAAAGACCGACATTGATACAGTTACCGTAAAAAATATCAGCAAAACTTGAAGATATAATCACTTTAAAACCAAATTCTTGCAGTGCCCAAGGCGCATGTTCGCGACTTGAACCACAGCCAAAGTTTTCACGGGTTAACAAAATGCTGGCGCCTTTATATTCGACTTTGTTAAGAATAAACTCAGGGTTTACCTGCGTACCCGCATGATCAAGATAGCGACTATCATGAAATAAATGTACGCCAAAACCTACACGTTCAGTTTTTTGTAAAAATTGCTTTGGGATGATTTGATCGGTATCGACATTGGCGATATCTAATGGCACAACCAAACCAGTATGAGTGTTAAACTTTTCCATTTTCTATTCCTCTGATTGGGTAGACGCTGCTATTTTCTGCAAATCGCCGTGAATATATCCCTATAGGCTTAACTTTAACATCCATGTTAAAGATATTTGCGCCAAATCTAGCAGCACCTACCCCATAATTTAATAGTGAACTAGCTGTTTAAATCAACAAAGTGGCCAGTTATCGCTGCTGCAGCTGCCATTTCAGGACTCACTAGATGAGTACGGCTACCACGACCTTGACGGCCTTCAAAGTTACGATTACTGGTTGAAGCACAACGGTCGCCTTCTTCTAAAACGTCATCATTCATACCTAAACACATAGAACAACCCGGTAAGCGCCACTCAAAACCTGCATCAGTGAATATTTTATCTAAACCTTCACTTTCAGCTTGTTCTTTCACGCGGTAAGAGCCTGGAACGATAATGGCATCTACGCCCTCTACTACTTGCTGGCCTTGATATTGCTGAACAACACCGGCCGCAGCGCGTAAATCTTCAATACGAGAGTTAGTACAAGAGCCAATAAATACCTTGTTCACGTGGATATCAGTCATCTTAGTACCGGCGGTTAGGTCCATATACTTAAGGGCATTTATACAAGACTCCTTCTCAACGGGATCACTGAAATCGTCAGGGGAAGGCACAATACCGTCGACGCTAATAACTTGCCCAGGATTTGTGCCCCAAGTAACTTGGGCTTTAATGTCTTTTGCTGCAAGTGTTATTACCGCATCAAAAGTTGCATCAGTATCCGATTTTAATTTTTTCCAATCGGCTACTGCTTGGCTAAACACTTCACCTTTTGGTGCGTATTCTTTACCTTCTACGTAATCAAAAGTAGTTTTGTCTGGGGCAATTAAACCGGCTTTGGCGCCAAATTCGATACTCATATTACAAACTGTCATGCGCTCTTCCATACTTAGCGCTTCGATAGCTTCACCACAGTATTCAACCACATAACCTGTTGCGCCAGCACTACCGGTTTTACCGATAATAGCTAAGATAATATCTTTGGCACTAATGCCGGCACCGACATGACCTTTAACTTCTATTTTCATGGTTTTTGCTTTGTTTTGACGTAAAGTCTGCGTAGCAAAAACATGTTCTACTTCTGAGGTACCAATACCAAAAGCAAGAGCACCAAAAGCGCCATGGGTAGCGGTATGTGAATCACCACAAACAATAATAGTGCCGGGTAAAGTCAAACCTAACTCAGGCCCAATAACATGAGCGATACCTTGGTTTTTGTGACCCATATCAAACAGCTCGATACCAAAGTCTTTACAGTTTATTGCTAACGCGCGTAATTGGTTGGCAGCGCCTTCACCGGCAGCATCAATTTTAATTGAGCGCGTTGAAATATTATGATCCATAGTAGCAATGGTACGTTCAGGGTGACGTACCGGGCGATTATGAAAGCGTAAACTGGCAAAAGCTTGTGGTGAGGTCACTTCATGAATCAAATGACGGTCAACATACAATAATGGTGTTTCCCCTTTAGCGTCTTCAACTAAATGGCTTTGCCATAATTTTTCGTACATGGTTTGTGGGCTAGTTGTTGTCATCTTAAACGTTCCCTTTTTCCTGAGCATTACTTTGGGCAGTGATGTGTTTACAGATATAATCACCCACTTCACTGGTCGATTTAGCATTTTTACGTTCGTTTGCAGGTAATAAATCAGCGGTTAATATGCCATTATCCAGTGCATTAGAAACTGCATCTTCAATCGCTTTTGCTGCAGCTTCTTGATTTAAGCTATAACGCAGCATTAATGCCGCGGATAGTATTTGGGCAATAGGGTTTGCCACGCCTAGACCAGCAATATCAGGAGCACTGCCGCCAGCGGGTTCATACATACCAAATCCATCGCTATTTAAGCTAGCTGATGGCAATAAACCCATTGAGCCAGTAATCATGGCGCAAATATCCGATAAAATATCACCAAATAAGTTAGGGCAAAGTAAAACATCAAATTGATTAGGATCACGTACTAACTGCATGGCAGCGTTATCAACGTAAAGGTGCTCTAACTCAACTTCTGGGTAGTCTACGGCAACTTCTTCAACCACTTGGCGCCATAACTGACTGGTCGCTAAAACATTGGCTTTATCAACAGACGTTACTTTGTTGTTACGCTTTTTTGCTGCTTGAAAAGCAAGGTGAGCAATGCGTTTAACTTCACGACGTGAATAAAACATAGAATCAAAACCGGTTTCTTCTTCACCTTCGCCTCGACGACCCTTTGGCTCGGCAAAGTAAATATCGCCGGTTAGTTCACGAATAACTAATACGTCAAAACCTTGTGATGAAATATCAGCGCGCAATGTTGAAAGTGATGATAGTGAAGGCTGTAGGGTTGCTGGGCGCATATTACAAAATAAATCAAAATGACCACGCAAGCCTAATAAAGCACAACGCTCAGGTTGCTCTGTCGGCGGTAAGTTTGCCCACTTAGGACCGCCTACTGAGCCAAATAAAATAGCATCGCTAGCTTCACAGCCTGCCATGGTTGAATCGGGTAGGGCATTACCGTGATTATCTATGGCAGCACCACCAATATCAAAATCTTTAGTTTTTATTTCAAAATCAAATTTATCCGCTACTGCGGCTAATACTTTTTTAGCTTCAACCATGACTTCTGGGCCGATACCATCACCGGCTAAAATTGCTATGTTGGACATGTTTATAACCTTTTAAATTGTAATTTTTCTTTAGCGCGAATAAATTCCCGCCTACATACGCGTTCACATGTAGGCGGGATTTTAATCGCGCTTGTTTAATGTTTATTTTGCTAATTTTAAATCGGCAATAGTCATCGCTCTATGGATACTGTTTAGCGCATGAATTAATGCTTGCCCAGACGCTTCAATAACATCAGTTTCTAAACCGTAACCATGGAAGTTTCTACCTTGCCAAGTAATGACTAAATCAGCTTGGCCTAAACCATCTTCACCTGAGCCTTTGTTTGATATTTTGTAATCACTGACTTCAAATTCGATATCAACACTCTGCTTAATAGCTTGATATAGTGCATCAACTGGTCCATTACCTGTTGCTGCCTGTACTTTACTGTTGCCGTTATCGCCTTCTGCCTTGCTGCCAGAGATAAGTTTGATGCTGGCAGTAGCAAATTCACCGTCACCACATTGCACATTAATGGTGTCTAATCGGTAAAAATCTTGTAAATCTTTTTGCTGCAACTTAAATACTAAGGCTTCTAAGTCATCATCAAATACTTGGCCTTTTTTATCCGCTAGCGTGATAAAGTCACTGTAAAGTTCCTCAATATCATAATCAGACTCTTGATAACCTAAACTTGCCATACGGTGTTTAATGACATGACGACCGCTGCGTGAGGTAAGGTTCAATTTGGTTTTAGCAATGCCGACACTTTCTGGTGTCATGATTTCATAAGTATTGCTGGCTTTTAACATGCCATCTTGATGAATACCTGAGGAGTGACTAAAGGCATTACCGCCGACAATTGCTTTGTTTAATTGCACCGGCATATTACATACAGTACTGACTAACTTAGATACGCGGGCAATTTCTTGATGATTGATATTGGTGTTCAAACCTAACAAAGCTTGACGAGTTTTTATGATCATCGCCACTTCTTCTAAAGAGCAGTTACCGGCACGCTCGCCAATACCATTAATGGTACATTCGATTTGACGGGCACCTGCTTGCACTGCCGCCATAGAGTTAGCAACTGCAAGACCTAAGTCATTATGACAATGTACAGAAATCACCGCTTGGTCGATATTCGGCACACGATTAAATAAATCAGTAATGATGCCTTGGAATTCAAAAGGCAGAGTATAACCTACGGTATCAGGAATATTTACTGTGGTGGCACCGGCTTTTATGGCACTTTCTACCATGCGGCATAAATTATCAATGGGCGTGCGGCCAGCATCTTCACAAGAAAACTCGACATCGTCGGTGTATTTTCTTGCATGCTTAATCGCATGTACTGCCATGGCTTCAACATCGCTAAATTCTTTACGTAATTTTTGTTTTACATGGACATCAGAGGTAGAAATAAAGGTATGGATACGAAATTGTTCAGCAACTTTTAGCGCTTCGCCACAGGCGTCAATATCGGCTTCAACAGCGCGCGCTAAACCACAAACACGAGCATTTTTTATCACACGAGCTATTTGTTGGACCGATTCGAAATCACCAGGTGATGATACAGGAAAGCCTACTTCCATAACATCGACCCCTAAACGTTCGATAGCTAAGGCAATTTGCAGCTTTTCGTGTACAGATAAGCTAGCATTTAATGCTTGTTCTCCATCGCGTAAAGTGGTGTCAAAAATAATGACTTGGTCATTGTTAACTTGTGGGATGCTCATGTTTTTTGTCCTTTAAAATCTGATATCTACGGTAAAATTTTCACTATTAACTGCGGACATAAAAAAACCCGCGATTGTTAGCGCGGGTTTTAATTAATTTCTACTTAGTTCTTAATATTTAAACTGTTGAAGAAGCAACAAAACCTAGCCGCGCATGGTGAGTGCGAGCAGGAGGTTAGTTTTAATGTACTTAATCAATTTAGTCATTTTTGTTTCGTTAATTAGTATTTGTGTAAAAATTCACAAAAAGCTGATAAATATTCTATTTAAGAGAAAACTATTCAATATACTATTAATAGCGCACTTGGCTTAGCAGTGTCAATGGATAAAAGGTAATATGATAGTTAATTATTCAAGGTTGAAATTACTAATAGATCGATGACGCTAGCCATGAGTAGGTACTGAGCTTTTTACTTTGGCTCTGCTAAGTTTTCTTTAGCCCTA
Organism: Colwellia piezophila ATCC BAA-637; assembly: GCF_000378625.1. Classification (GTDB taxonomy): domain Bacteria; phylum Pseudomonadota; class Gammaproteobacteria; order Enterobacterales; family Alteromonadaceae; genus Colwellia; species Colwellia piezophila. The sequence continues at coordinate 96,196 of NZ_KB905167.1, forward strand.
AAAAAACTTTAAATTTATCCAACGTACTCGGTTTAATCATAGGGCTATTAAGTTGCACCTTACGCTCTACTAATGCTTCTTTTATTACCGTTCGATCCCATTCCTTTGTTTTGCCTTTTATTTTTGCTGATTCAAAGTCAATAAAATGATAAAAAACGTCAGGTCTTTTATCTTGCTCTTTAATTTCATCGGCATGAAAAATTAGCAGATCTATATTGCCCTGATATTTGTTATTGCAAAAGTCTTTAAGCTCATAACAATGAGTGATGGAATCTTGTTGGTTAAAAAAATCAGCGTCTCTTTTTTCATGCTCTTCATGAGTATTATCATTATGAAATGGTGCTTTCATGTCCCAACGAATCAACAATACTTTATCTGCGTTTAATGATTGTTGCAGGGCGATAATTCGTTTTTGGTAAGTGGCAACTCTTTCTTGTGACCAATGGTGCTCATGCATAAGGCCAATTTGGTATTGGGTGTTTAATACCCATGGAGACTCCTTACCCTTCTGGGTAAAACTGATCTTATTTTGGCAATTTGAGAGTGAAAAGAAATCATTGAAATCATTTTTAAACACTGCAAGGACTGCTTGCGCGCTATTTAGAGTCCAATCTAGAGGCAAAGCTTCTTGTCTTAAATCTAAGTCTCTAAGGGCTTGCGCAACTCTGCAGTTAGCACCAATAGGTATGATAGTGTCGTATTTCATCATATTGACTCCTTATGCCGTGGTGGAATTATTCACCATGAACGTTATGCACCCTTTATTGTTGTTTGATTATCAACAAACCATTGATAAGCCATTTTCAAACCATCTTCTAATGATACCGAGTACTGCCAGCCTAGGGATTTAAGTCGGTCGACATTCATTAATTTTCGTGGTGCACCATCGGGTTTTGTGGCATCAAAAACGATTTCCCCTTGATAACCAACGACCTTAGCTACAGTCTCCACTAACTCACGAATGGTACAATCAACACCTGTGCCGACATTAATATGGCTTAACATGGGCTGAGTGTTATCATCATAAATATTTTTATCTAAATTCATCACATGAATTGATGCTGCTGCCATATCATCGACATATAAAAATTCACGCATCGGTTTACCACTGCCCCAAGCCACTACTTGTGCATCTTGCTTTTGCTTAGCTTCATGAAAACGACGTAATAAAGCCGGAATAACATGACTATTTTCTGGGTGAAAGTTATCAAAAGCACCATAGAGGTTCGTTGGCATAACACTACGATAATCTCGTCCAAATTGGCGGTTATAACTTTCACAGAGTTTAATGCCGGCAATTTTAGCTATCGCGTAGGGTTCATTGGTTTCTTCTAAAGGATCGGTTAATAACGCAGATTCAGCCATAGGTTGTTGAGCGAGTTTAGGGTAAATACAGGATGAACCCAAAAAAAGTAATTGCTGAATATTTGCAAGATGCGCACTATTAATGATGTTGCATTGGATCATTAAGTTTTCATAAATAAAATCGGCTGGGTAAGTATTGTTAGCAACAATACCACCCACTTTAGCCGCAGCTAAATAGACTTGATCGATCTTTTCAGTTTGAAAAAACTCAAGAACAGCTTGTTGGTTGTTTAAATCTAACTGCTGGCGTGTGCGGGTAATAATCTTTATGTTATTAACTTTACTCAGTTGGCGGACAATAGCTGAGCCGACCATGCCATTGTGGCCCGCGACAAAAATGTGTGTTGTGTTATTCACAAATACCTCTTAGAGCTCTTTTATCTTGAGCGAGCACGTACTTTACTCGCTCAAGGTTATTGTTGATTATTAGCTTTCCACTGTCACTGCAATGTCATAGCCATGATCTTTTAATATGGCATGTTGCTTAGCTTTATTGAGATCATGCGCCACCATTTCTGCACACATCTCTTCAACGGTGATTTCTGGCGTCCAACCTAATTTTGCTTTGGCTTTTGAGGGGTCACCTAATAGGGTTTCTACTTCGGCAGGACGGAAATATCGCGGGTCGACTTTTACTATAACGTCACCGACTTTTGCTGCTGGCGCATTATCACCAGAAATTGAAGTTATCGTGGCAATTTCATTAAGGCCTTCGCCAGTGAATGCTAATTCAATACCAACTTCTTTAGCAGACAACTTAACAAATTCACGAACACTTATTTGCTTGCCTGTGGCAATAACAAAATCATCCGGTTGTTCTTGTTGAAGCATCATCCATTGCATACGCACGTAGTCTTTTGCATGTCCCCAGTCACGTAATGCATCCATATTGCCAAGATACAAACACTGCTCTAAACCTTGTGAAATACTAGCTATGGCACGGGTAATTTTTCGGGTTACAAAGGTTTCTCCGCGGCGCGGCGACTCATGGTTAAATAAAATACCATTACAAGCATACATGCCATATGACTCACGGTAATTAATTACTATCCAGTAAGCATACATTTTTGCTACTGCATAAGGAGAGCGCGGATGAAATGGCGTGGTTTCAGTTTGCGGTATTTCTTGCACTTCCCCATAAAGTTCAGAGGTAGATGCCTGATAAAACTTTGTCGTTTTTTCCATGCCTAAAAAGCGGATTGCTTCTAATAAACGCAAAGTGCCCATGGCATCAACATCGGCGGTATATTCAGGGCATTCAAATGAAACGGCTACATGAGATTGAGCGCCTAAATTGTATACTTCATCTGGCTGAACATCCTTTAATATACGGGTAAGGTTTGAAGAGTCAGTTAAGTCACCATAATGAAGAAAAAACTTTTGATTTTTTTGATGATTATCTTGGTAGATATGATCAACTCGCTCAGTATTCAATGATGAGGCGCGACGTTTGATTCCGTGCACTTCATAACCTTTTTCTAATAGCAGTTCGGCTAAATATGACCCATCTTGTCCTGTGATGCCGGTAATTAGAGCGATTTTATTTTTTGACATGACCGAAAGTCCTAATCTTAAGAGTTATTAAAAGCAAAGCTGTTTAAGCTTAATGACAATAATTATAAAGTATTTGGCATAAATAAAATATAGATGATCTAGCTGTTTGTTTGTATGTTACAAAAATTTAATCGCTTAATATTAAGTGCTTAAATTCGCATGAGCAGTAATGCTCATGATAAACTCATCAGTAATTACAAAGAGCCTTGTTGTTCTAAATATCACAATATAATCTATAAAGAGAATGTATGAAAATAGTTAAAATCGCTGGTGGTTTCGGTAATCAACTCTTTCAATATGCCTTTTATTTAGCATTAGATAAAAAATATGCTGAGCAGGTTTGTTTAGATAGTTTAGATATGGCGAAATATCGTTTACATAATGGTTATGAGTTGGAAGGTATTTTTAAACTTGATGCCCGTTATTGCACTGAAGAGCAACGTATTATAGTAAGAAAAGACAATAATATTTTTACCAAGCTACTTAGCAGTTTGAAAAAAAAACTAGGTAATAACAAAAATTATATTTTAGAGCCGAAACAAGAGCACTTTACTTTCCATGAAAAAAGCTTCGGTCAAGCCAATACACCTACCTACTATAAGGGCTATTGGCAGGATGTTAAGTACCTAGAAAATATTGAAGAAGAGCTGAAGTCTAGCCTTGTTTTTCCTGAGTTTGAACTTGGTAAAAACATCGAACTTGCTAATTTTATTTCCTCTAATTCATCAGTTTCTCTCCATGTTAGGCGTGGTGATTATGTGCAACATAAAGCCTTTGGTGGAATTTGTGATTTATCTTATTACCAACGTGCGGTAGAGCAAATAAATACCTTGGTAAAGGATCCTATTTTCATTGTCTTTTCCGATGATATTCAGTGGTGTAAAGATAATCTTAATCTTGAAAAAGCCAAGTTTGTTGATTGGAATATTGGCGAGAATTCCTTCCGTGATATGCAATTAATGACTTTGTGTAAGCACAATATCATTGCTAACAGTAGCTTTAGTTGGTGGGGCGCTTGGTTGAATGCGAATGATGATAAAAATGTCATCTGCCCTGATAAGTGGGTGCATTATACCAGTGCTACGGGCGTGTTACCGTCAGAGTGGATAAAAATTAAGGCGTCTGTTTAAATCATTATGCTATCAGATATTATAAATTAATGAATTTAAAAGAGAAAGCCGTATAACTTTAGTGTTATACGGTAAACTGGCTAAAATATTAGCTTAAAGAAGTAAGCCGCGTATAAGGCTTTTTATGAATTAATATATCTCGAATAATACGAGTATATTGTTTCTCACTGTTCTGTACACCGAAATTACGCATGGCACTACTATAGTCAGTGACATCATTTCGATAGTAATAAAGAGGTGAGTCAATAAAGCTCGCTTTTTCACCTGACATTTCTAACATGGGGTAAGAAAATGCCTTATCATCTACTCGTTTAATATATAAGCCTGAGTCATCATGCAAATCATTTGCTTTGATTTTTCGCCAGGCAAACCAGCGTTTGAGATTAAAACTCAATAAAGAGCGTTTTACTGCGTTCTTAACATCAAGCTCACTAACCTGAAATATATCCATATTTAACTTACACCAAAGTGCATATTTAAAGGTTTTTAAATGAGATGCTAGCCACTTGTTTTGTCGGTAGCTGTGCTCATCAATAACACTTTGTTTATAAGCCTTATTGTTTTTCTTACGTCCGGCTGAGCGAATGAAGCTGCCATATGTCATCCAACAGTCATCCTGCTGGTAGGTATCGGCTACAGTTTGTAATACATTTTTATCAAAGAGTCTATCATCGCCATCAAGCAGGATAATAACATCTTCAGGCGCAGCATTAGCGTAAGTAATACCATCGACAACATTACGAGTTTTGTACTTCTTTTCGGTATTAATAACAAAATTAAATCGTTTGTCACCGTTAATGGCATCATTAGCAAGGGTAACTGTCTTGTCGGTAGAAATATCGTCAATAATAACAACATTGAAACTTTGATAGGTTTGCTGCCTGAGCATATCAATGTTTTCAACTATCCACTCTTCGACGTTATACATGGCGATAATGAGATGAAACTTCATTTTACGAAACCTGTCTTATTTTTTTGAGTTTGCACCAAAGATCCTATGATTTTAAAAGCAATGGAAATGAGGGGGCATCAGAAAGTAGCTAAGGGCAGTTACTCTTGAATTCTTCTGATTTTACTTCTCACTCTGGAGGAAAAAGTATCTTTTTTGTATCGACCTTTGTGAACATGTCTAATTTGAAAAACACCGTCGACATCAATAGGTGTTCCTTGGGTCTCTAATAACCAACGAAATGCGCGATCTTCATAACACTTACACCAGTGTAGCGATTGGGTTTGATAAATGCTTAGTCCTTCACAATAACCAATAGCACGAGCAACATCGCCATGGACAATTTGAAAGGCGCCTTTGGCTTTATCACGTGAATGTAAGCTAAAATCTTGCGTTGCTATATTAACTATTTGTGGTTCGCTATCTTGACGAAGCATAGGATCATCTTGTGCCAACATCTCGGTAGTTCGTTCCTGTCTAGGGAAATAAAGGCTTTCCTGTTTTCCTTGTAGTTGCTCCGATAATGAGTCTAAACAGTTTTCATGAAAAATAATGTCGCAATCGGTATACCAAAGCCAGTCAGCTTGGCTTGCTCGTGCTGCCATATTACGGCCAATGGCGCGTCTGAATAATTTACTCTTTTCCAGCGCTTGGAAGTTCCAAGTGACATTTTTAACAGATTTTTTGCTAAAAAAGTCGAGTACTGCTTGGGTTTTTCCATCTTCGTTTCCGTAAAAAACGGTTACGGTAAGCGCACATTTTGTTGGTGGGTAATTAACAAAAGAGCTTAGCTGGTAGCTGAGCATGTTTGAATATTGCCAGCAATGGCTGATAATCTCTAACTTGAAATCGCCATTGACGGCTTTGCGTTGATTTTTTGTGGGCAATGCTGATCTAAACCAAGACGGCGGTAAAATTTTCTCGATAATTAGGCGAAAAAAATGAATGGCATAAGTGTTATACCAGCGAGGAGCGTAAGTTTTTATTGTTTTCATTTGCTAGTTCGCTTTTTAGTTATTTTAATTATCAAGTGATGGAGTATACCATTAATTTTATTTTTTTAATTAACTGTTAAATATTATTTACTTAGCAGTGTTTTATAGAACTTTTATGCCACTAAAATAAAAAAACCAAGTAGCTAACAAGGATTAAAAACGATATTCCCACTTCATATACATATCAAATTCAGTGCCGTCTTCATCGTCATTATCACTACTAAGGTTACTTTCATTATTAGCAAATTTAGAGTTAGTTACTATCACTCCCAGGGTAAAGCGAGAATCAAAGGCAATAAATTTATATTGGCCATCAAATTGCAAAACATCCTCAGCTACTTGCGATACGGTATTACCCATGTTGATATCATCAGGATATCGGTCACTATTATCGGTATTTAGTTGCGCTTTTCTAAACTTTAATTGCCAGCTATTGCCAGCTTTCGTTTGGATTAGAAAAGTAGCCACAAGAGTTTTGGCATCATTATCATAGGTTGAACCAATAGTACGTCGGTAATAACGATAACCAGACAGATAGGTGGTATGCTCATAATAACAATCTAAGGTTGGATCATCGCCATCACAGGCTACCTGGGTATCTGTGTATTCGAAATTGGCCAAAATACGTTGGTCAAACAAAGTAAAGCGAGTTTCAATACCATATAAGTCAGCTTTGTCGGTAATTAAACCGCCATCAGGTGAATCCTCACCTATCCTTTGACCATAGATTGCATAGGGTAAATCAAAAATCGTATCTGACCAGCGAGCATCAAAACCTGCTATATGATTACCTAATTTTGTAAGCAGGCTTGGATCACAAGTCGGCTCACCGCATACTTGGCCACCGTTGATGGCTTTAAAAAAGTCACTCATTGAGCTAGGTTGACCTTCACCGGCCCACTGAAGTGACCAAGAAGCGCCAAGCTCTAGACCTCTAAGTGGACGGAATGTGCCACGAGAACTCCACATCAAGGCATCCGGTACTTCTCGGCTTTCTTCTAACTTTGCCATTTGGGAAGTGAAGGTCCAAGGGCCGATCCAACTGAGCCAAGGTGTTTCAAAAGCATCTGAGTTATCACGGGTAATACTCAACGCAGGTAATGGTCTTGCGTTCGTGGTCATAATTAAATTGGTATCGATGCCAGGGCCCCACCAACGGTCAATTGCACCAGCACTGACTACCCAGTTTCCTAATTTATAAGCAAGGTAACTGCCGTCGAGATTGAAGTCACTACCTTGATTCAATTCCGGGTTGCCATCTAAACCTAGGCGATAATTAACTTCTAATTTACCGGCTAGGTTACCGACAAAAAACTCATCAGATAACTCAATATTACCTTGATCAAAATCATCATTACCATAACTGGTAAAACGTTTAGCGCTACTGGCTAAATAAATACTTTTCTTGGTGGTGTTTTGATTACTTGAGGCATATTTATAGCTATACCTTACATGGTTTAAAGCTTGCAGCTGCGCATCATTAAGTAAAGACGTATCAACCGATAAAATATCAGCTTTAATAGCGTTCCACATAAGTGGATAGGTTGTTACTGGCGCGGTAATTATGCCACTATCAGCCAGTAATTGAATATCACTTCTTAAAGCAAGGTCATCAGGCTCAACCCAAGGGGCGGCAAAGCTAGCTTTCGAAGGCGTGCATAAAATAAAGAGACAAACAATGACCGTAAAAGGCTTTAATAACATGGAGGTATCCTAACAAATGGGAGATATTATTGATGGAAAATATTGCAGCATAAAATACAAGGAGCTGCTAAAACAAAATTGCGCAGATTGTATCAGTGTTGGCCAATTAACTCATCTTTTGTTTAAAGTTAATAACAAATAAAAACACCGCTAGAAATTAGAGGAACAGCCTGTTTTCAGGTATCATGCCGCTCTTATTACTTCATCTATCTCTTGGTATATGTGTTATGGAACTTAACAGCGTATTATTTATTCCCGTCTCTTCATCTTCAGGTATCGGTGAATACATGCGCTCTTTGATTATTGCAAAGGCACTGATTTCACGCTGGCCTAGCATTAAAATTCACTTTATTTTAAATGAGCAGGTTGCTTACTTTAACGATTGCCCTTTTACCGTTCATGGTTGCAAAGCATCGCCGACAAAAGATCTAGCAACCGTTAACGCGGTAATGGCAGAACTTCGGCCTGATTTAGTGGTATTTGATGCTTCAGGTCGAGCTAGTCAGTTTAAACAAGCTAAGGCAGTTGGCGCAAAAGTTGCTTTTATTTCACAACATAATAAAAAGCGCAGTAGAGGCTTAAAGCTCAATAGATTATTCAATACCGATATCCATTGGGTAGCGCAACCTGATTATTGCCTTAAATCCTTAAGTTACTGGCAGCGCGCGAAGCTTAGCTTTTTTAAAAAAACAACCCCTAAGAATATAGGGCCAGTTTTTGAATTAAGTCGAATTGATTACCAAAACCAGTTACTTAAAAAATTCAGCTTAGTTAGAGAACAATACTTCATTTTTAATGCCGGCTCTGGTGGGCATATACTGGCAGGGGAGCTTGCCGCTGATGTTTATTACCAAACAGCCCTGGAATTTTATCGACAAACTAACGTTAAGTGTGTGGTGATATTTGGTAGTAACTACCCAAAAAAATTGCCAGAAGATAACCATATAAGCTGTATTAAGAACATCGATAATAAAGATTTCATTTCTTTGATTGCTGCAGCACAAGCTTGTGTCATCAGTGCCGGTGATACGTTGTTACAATGTATCGCATTGCACAAACCTTGTGTTGCCGCGCCAGTATCCCCGGATCAACCTGCGCGGTTACTTTTATGTAAAAATAAACAATTGGTACTTGCTGCTGCCCCAAGCAGCGAAAGTTTATTGGAAAATGCAATACGGCTAATTGATCAACAAGGTCATGACAGGCTTTCCCTCATTGATAATATGCAGCGACAGGCATCAGTTAATGCTTTAAAAGTAATTATTGAGGATATTGAGTTGCTCTTTACTAAGAACAAAAAAATTGTTGCTCAAAATAGTTGCACTCAAGGGAAAATCAAATGAAAAATATTGCCATAGTCATTGATAGCCTAACGGGTGGCGGGGCAGAACGAGTGATGATTAGTTTAGCCCGCGAAATGGTTGCCCAGGGACATAAAGTGACTATCTTGTCGTTAAGTAATCGCTGTGACTATGTTATTCCAACAGGTATAAGGGTGTGTTACTTATTTGCTCATAAAGCTTCCAAAGTGGATCGGTTTTGGCAAATTAAATCGAGTATTGCCAAGTTAGAAGCTTGGTTTACCAAAGAGGCGCAGCAATCATCGCCATTCCATTTGGTTTTATCAAATTTAGATCGTAGTAATAATTTACTGGCACAAAGCAACATTGAATCAGTTTATTATATTATTCATAGTAACGTTGATGCAGAATTGCAGCAACAAAGACGATTTGGGCCTTTAGCTTTTTGGTATTTGTTAAAATCGAAAAGAAATTTATCAGGAAAAAAATTAATATCAGTTTCTAAAGGTATCACTGAGGCTATTTGCCAAGGAGATAAGATATCACCGCAAAGTATTTGTACTATTTATAACCCGTTTGATATTCAACATATCCAAAAACAATCATTACTTACCTTCTCTGAAATCCCCCAAGAGCCCTATATAATACATGTTGGCAGGTTAGCTAGAGTTAAACGCCATGATATATTATTTATGGCACTTGCCAAGGTAACAGCAGAGGTAAAGTTGGTCTTATTGTGCAATAAACCTGAGAAAGCACTTAAATTAGCAGAAAAATACGGTGTTGCTGAGCGGCTAATATTACCTGGCTTTCAAGCGAACCCTTATAACTGGATAAAACAAGCACAAGCGTTAGTCTTAAGCTCGGATTATGAAGGTTTTGGTAATGTATTATTAGAAGCCATTGCTGTTGGTACTAAAGTGGTAAGCACGGCATGTCCTCATGGACCGGATGAAATATTAACGGGCCCATTAGCTGACTTCCTCGTACCAAGGCGTGATCCTGAAGCGCTCGCAAATGCGATAGATACCATTTTAAAGACTGATATTGCTCTAGCAGAAGCTGATATTCTTAATAAAGTTTCGGCAAAGCAGATTGCTCTGCAATATTTAGCGTTAGCTAAGTAAAATTATTATTTAAGCAATAATTAACCGCTCGTCTTTATGAAAAAAAATGCCTCAAGCAAAAGCTATGAGGCATTTATATTTATTGGATAATAAGTGATGAGTTTAAATTTATGACCAGTTTTCCATTGAACCTTTACGGCGAGAGAAGAATCGCGGCAGTATCAAGCCTAAAATCAAGCCAACACCTAAGACCATAGCACCGTTGAAGAACCATTGTTTCTTAATGTTAGTATCTTGGTCTTTAATTTTGGTGCGAGTTATTGCTAGTGTCGCGGTTATTTCTTTAAGCTCAGCTGTCAGCTTTTTCTTATCGTTAGTTAATAAGTTAACTTTACTTGATAACTCGTTCACCTCACCATCTAACTGGCTAGTAAAACTACTGCTATTAGCAATTTTCTTATTCAGCTCGGCAACCACAAAGCGAAGACCCGCTTGAGCAGTTACATATTTGCTTTCAACCCAAGTAGTGCGACTTTTATCATCGATTATTTCGCTATAGCCATTGTCTTTTGAGCCAGTAACTTTAATTTCGGTGCCTGCACTAATCGTGCTTATTATTCTATAGTTTGTGCCTGGACCGGCATGGGTATAAATGAATAATTCATCAGAGATAAATCCCTGTTTGTAGGTGTTCTCGGCAGCTTGAGCAGATAAAAATAGCGAGCTCAAAATGGTGATAGCAAGAAGTGTTATGACGTTAATACCGTTATTCATAGAAAACCAATGTAGTAAATAAATCAAGGAAGACAAGATACTATGTGTTTGCTGCTTTGTTGGCAAGCTAAGAATGACATCACTAGCGACAAAAGTGCGCTTTAGTCTTAGCCAGGTTTATCGATTGATCCCATAATCAATAGAGCTATTTTTTTAAAGCCAAATGTCACCTTAAATCGCTGGCTAGTTCAGCCTTTGGTCTATGTCAGTTTACTGAAATTAACAGATAATTCTCTATTGGCATATGGATGTACTAACGGTATGCTTGTTAAGTTATAGAAAAATACTTATTGGAAAATAATGGCTACAGAAATAGAATTAAAATACTCCTTACTTGAAAATGTTAATTTCGAGACAGCAGCACCAACAAATAAAATAATATCGCATCTACTCAACAGCGATGATATTCCCTTTTCCTATCAAAAAAAACAGCTCAGCAATAGCTACTTTGACACGCCTAACCTTACCTTACGACAGCATAAAATAGCTTTGCGGACTCGAGGTACAATATGTGCAGATGAAATTGAGTGCTTCGAACAAACGATTAAAACTTCAGGCACTGTCATTGCCGGTTTACATCAAAGGCCTGAGTATAATGTTGACATTGATAATGACAAACCTATTTTAGCATTATTTCCTAAATCTATATGGCAGCCCAATATTGATTGTCAACAATTGCAACAGCAGATTGTTGAGCTATTTTCGACTAATTTTACTCGTCATACTTGGTTAGTTGATATTGGCAACGCTCAAGTTGAAATCGCCTTTGATAGCGGTGAAATTGTCTGCCAGGGTTTTGAGCAAAAGCCAGCTATTTACGAGATTGAATTAGAGCTAGTGAATGGTGATGCTCAGGCGCTATTTATATTAGCTAAGCTACTTTTTAGTCAGTTATCATTACGACCAGGGCAATTAACGAAAGCGGCGCGCGGTTATGCGTTATATCACGAGAGTCTTAGAGTAAATAAGAAAGAAACTTATGCTGGTAAAAAAACTGTTGAGAGTGCTGAGTCAGTGTCACTCGCGGCGATTACCTTCCCCAAAAACACTAAAGTCAATAATGCCCTAAACTACGGCGTAGAATATATCTTAACTCTTTTACAAACCTGCGTTGATAGTTATGTCGAAGCACCGTTACTGACTACATTAAGTAAAGTAAGAGAATTACTTACCTTGTTAAGACAGGGCTTTTGGCTCTTTGATGACTTGTTGACCGATCAAGAAAAAGTATTGCGTAGTGAATTGAGTTATTTCATTCGTACCCTGCATTGGGTGGATAATGCGCTTTATATTGAACTACTTACTAGCAAGCAAAGCTCCTACCAAAAAGTAATATCGGTAAATAAAGAGCTAATCTCTAAGCTAGGGTTGGGACAGAGTAGTTACCCCAGTGAAACGCAAGTGTTGGCAATATTACACAGTGAACGTTTCAATAATTTGCAGTTAGACTTACTGGTATTATTACTCAAAAAAAATAGTATTGATGAGCAGGACGAGTCCAATTTACCATCACTGGTAAAATTTTCTGAAAAGCACTTAGCCAATAGCATCAATGGTTTGATCCATGAACTCACTAAACTGCCGCAGTCAGAGGGTTTTGAAAGCGCACAATATAGCTCAACAAAGCACTATTTAACCGCGCATGGTTTATTAATTCGTGCATTATTAACGACGAGTTGGTTCGGCTGTTTATTCGTTGTTCAAGAAAATAAAACCGTCAAAAAATTCACTGCTCCGTGGTTTGATATTAAGCAGGGTATTAGTGAACTACAATCATTACATGTATTGCAACAGAAACTACTTCACTTGCCAAAACCAGAAAAAAAATTAGCTTTATGGTTAGCAAATAAAAGTGAAAACTTAATTACTGCATTAGATCAATCTAAAGCTAAAGCTATAACGATGAAACCATACTGGTCATAGTTAAGATAAGAGATATAAAAAACATGAGCTTTATTAGCCACCGGTTACCCGCTTTGTTAAGCCTTATTATTTTATTGATATGTGTTAATCCAGTCAGGGCAAATCTTTACCAGATGGGCGATGTGCATCAAAGGTTGATAGGTGAGCCTTTGATGCATACGGTGGTTAAAGGCGATTATTTTCAACAATTGGCTGAGCAGTACAATGTTGGTTTTTTAGCATTATTGGCGGCTAACCCAAAACACGATCCGTTTCTCCTTAAGATCGGTTCGCAAGTCATTATTCCTAACCAAATGTTACTGCCTTTTATTAGCCGCAAGGGTATAGTGATAAACTTACCTGAATTACGGTTGTACTACTTCTTACCGCAAGAAAATAAAGTACTTGTTTTTCCTGTTGGTATCGGTAGGCAAGGGTTATCCACGCCATTAACCAGTACTGTTATTGGGGAGAAAAGGAAAGATCCTGTCTGGCGGCCGACACAAGAAATGCAAGAACGTCATTTTACTCAATATGGTAAGTACCTTGCCAAAGAAGTACCTGCAGGCCCGAATAACCCATTTGGTAAATATGCCTTACGTTTAGGGACCAGTGAATACTTAATTCATGGTTCTAATAAGCGTTTTGGTATTGGTATGCGTGCTAGTTCAGGCTGTATTCGGATGTATGATGATGATATTAAATGGTTGTTTGATAACGTGCCGCTAAACACTAAAGTTAGAGTTATTAATCAGCCGGTTAAAATGTCCTATGAAAACGGTGATAAACAATTAATAGAAATACATCAACCGTTGACGGATCTTGAGGAGACTAAAGGCAATGTCATCGTAACTAAGGCTTTGCAGCGTTTTGTTGGCAGCAAACGTGAGCACTGGCAGCAATTATTACCCATTATTGAAAATCCCCATGGTTTAGTGGTTGAATTATCTGGGCAGCCTAAAAATTCAGCCAATAAAAAAGCACCGTGAGGTGCTTTTTTATTGGCTTTCACTAGTAATACTAGTAAAGATGTTTATTTCTTATAGGATGCAACTACGTTATCAATACGCTCATTTGCGGCTTTTGCATCGGCTGATGCTTGCATTGCTGCGGCTTTAACTGCTTTGGCATCTGCGGCGGCAGATTGTTGCTGTGTTTCTAAATCAGCGACTTGAGCTGATAAGGCATCCACTTTATTGGAGAGTGAGCTAATGTTAGCATCAAGTGCATCAGTATTTGCACAAGCAGTTAGTGTTAGAGCTAAAGAAATTGCAGTGATTTTTTTTAACATAATGATATCCCAGTGACGTTATTATTATTTCCTGTTCATAGCAGTATGGCACAAAATAAAACTTTAACATAGAAGTTACATATTGAGATAAGGTGTTGAATTAAATACTGGTATTAGCTTTGATTTTTATCCGTGTTAGCTAAATTAATGTGTCTAATTAATTCTTCCATTAATTTTTTCTTAATCTCTAGCTGATCTTCTGCAGCTAACTGATACTTTTGTGCAAGAATCTCATAGTCGCTCGGCGCTAAACTTACCGTTAAACGAGGGCGTTTTGGCCTTGTGTTAATAGGGAGACCTAAAATATCACGAATTTTATCTGAGGGGCTTAAACCGGCATCAACTGCTTGCTTACGGATAGATAATTGGATTTTTTCATCCATATCAAAAGCAACTTGCACTGCTTTTATTGCTTTTACTGATGATTGCCATTTATCGGGGATCTTTCGTGCCATTGTCGGTTCCGAAGTCGTAGTTTAGACTGCTTGAGTTAATTGTTCTTTCGATTAGCTTCCTGGGTACATATCAATAATATCACTAAGCGGTCTAAATAAAGTTAAACATACCTCAGTATCACCATCTTGCCACACTTCAACATCAATACCTTTGCTTTGATCTTCATTAAATAGGCTATATAACTCGAATTGCTCGCCGCTATCTTTGCCTTCATAGGCCGATAGGTTTTCACTACGGTGATCTTTCCGGTGAAAGAATCCTACTTTAGCGAATACACTTTGCTGGTATTGCTCGCTACTCCACATTGCGGTGATGTCACTATCAGCTTTTTTATCGAGGAAAGCTTGCCCTGGTTGGTCAAAAATTTCAGCAAAACGGTCTAAATCAAATAACGTTTCGACATCTTCATGCTGAATTTTTAACGAAAGCTTAAGTTCGGAAATATCATCAACTTCTAATGATAAAAATATCTCTAGTGTGTTGGTACCCACTAAGGCCCACTCGGTTTGTACCTTATGTTCAAATTCGTAGCTGTTAACGGCTTTAACTTGGAATTCTTGACCCCGTAGTGATTCGGGTAGGGCAAAGCTGTCTGTTAGAACAATAATATCGCCAACGAGTAATTGATTAACCTCTGTTAATTTTCTCGGTTGCTCAGCTGATTTTTTAAATATCTTGTTAAAAAAACTCATAGGGTACCTAATTAATGTGTGCAATCGTAATAGTGTACAAAGCTATCAATAGAAAAGGTACCAGCTATTAACCGGTACCTTCTTAGCTAGACTATTTTTTCTTAGCTTTTAAACGCTCTAATACTGAGTTAGCGCTGTTATCTTGCGAGCCAATACCAGCCGCTTTTAACTGTGCTTGCAATGAGGTGTCAGAATCTTCTGAATCAAGCAGCTCTGCAGCTTTCATTTTATCATCAAACTTTTGTTGCTTCGCTTTGATGCGTTCTAATGAATCTTTCGCACTTAATAACTTAGAGTTGCTTGATGAAAAGTTATCGGTAATTGCTGATGTCGCTTTTTGTACACTTTCAGTGGTTTTAACCATAGAAAGTTGACGTTTATGTTCAGCAACTTGACGTTCACTTTTCTTAACTAAGTCTTTCAAACGGTCAGCGCTACCACTGAAACTATCATGGGCGTGCTGTTGATCAGCTAAAGTACTTTCTAAGTTAGCAATTTTTTCTGCTACGGCTATGGCTAAGGTCTCATCACCTTTTTCAAGCGCTTGCATTGCATAACCTTCATGTTCTGTAATTTCACGTGTTAAGCGATCAATCTCACGTTTTGCTGCCATTTGTTCAGCCATAACGCCAGTTAAGTCACGTTTAGCTTTGGTTAGGTGATGTTCTGCATCACGAATTTCTTGTTCAAATATACGGGTTGCATTGGCATCGATAATTGCTTCACCAGCTTCTGATGCGCCGCCGCGAATTGCGGTCATAATTTTTTTAAATATACTCATTAGTAACTCCACTTGTACCTAATTATGGGATGATTTATGGTGATCGTTATTAGTGTAAAACTAAAGTAAGTACTCACTCATATCATCAATAACTTCTACAGCATTATTACTTAATACTGCTAATTCATGCTCAACATCATCAAAACTAGAATTGATGGATAAAGCCCCAAACACCACATATTTATCACCAATTTTTGAAAATGATGACAAGGGCATAGGGATGTTCATTTCTAACATGCTCTCATGCATAGCATTAACGCATTCAGGTTTTACTTCGTCAGTACCCCATAAGTAGCAGATACAAAGGATTTGATCTTCGGTAACCGAGATAAAAACGGGTAACTCTTCACGGCCTAAAATGCTAATTTGCAGGACGTCAACTTCGCCAGATATTGGTTGGCAATCAAAGCTCATTCCTGTGTCTGAATTATCTGCCAAGCTGTTTAAGTGATCGGCTATAGTATGAATATTCATGTATTTCCTATCCTTCCTTTCTTTGTTGAAAAAGCAGATGACATATTATGTCGTCTGAGTTAAATTTAGCATCTTGACATATTATGTCAAGGTGTTTTTATAAACTAATTGTTATCGCTATGTATAAATTCTACATTAATTTTAGCTTAACCCTTAATTCAAGTCTTGTTGATCTTGCCACGCCTTTTGGTGCAACTGGTAAATAGTGTGGCTACCTAAAATGTTAATGCCGATATCTTCTTTATTTTGATAAAAATCATTAGGAAAAATAAAAGCCGCCTTTAATATAGCTAAATTTATCCATTGATGCGCTACGGGTAACTCACTGAGTTTGTTTAATCTTTTTAACGGGCTAGCGCCACTCTTCGAGGCAATAGTCCAACCCCATTCGCCAAAGGTAGGCACATTGTCGTGATATTGTTCAACATGGGTAAAATTAGCCGCTGCTACCGTTTTACCTATAGCAATAAACGAGTCTTTAGCGTGATATGGACTGGTTGATTGAATCGCGATTAAACCGTCACCTGCGAGTAGTATTTTCAGCCGAGCGTAAAAGTTCACGGAATAGAGTTTATTAAGATCAGGATGGCTAGGGTCTGGTAAATCGACAATAATCGCATCAAATACTTGTCGGTTTTTTATTAATTCATTGATGGCAATAAAAGCATCGGCAGGAATAATGGTCACCCGTTCATCCTGCAAACTGTGTTTATTAAGTTGTAATAATTGGCCAGCCAAACGCGGGTTTACTAATTCATTGGGCTGCTTGAATATATCTATTAATTCGCCATCTAAGTCGATTAAGGTTACCGCTTTAGGGTTGTATTTGAGTACGTCCCGTAGGGCTAAACCGTCACCGCCGCCAATGATTAAAATGTTGTCATGTCGTGCAGAGCCGGCCATGACTGGTGCAACTAAGTAGTCATGATAAATATGTTCATCAATCGAAGAGAATTGTAAGCGACCATTTAGGTAGAAGTTAATAATATTTTCTTGCTCAAGGCCCATATGACGTTCAGTAAAGGTTAGCTGCTGATAACGGGTTTTGTCGGTGTGCACCACTTTATCAAGGTAAAGTAAGCTATTCATTTGGTTAAGCCATTGATTACCATAGTTAAACATCAGCACAATGATTAAAGCCAATAAACAATGTAAACCAATAAATGTTTTTCGCCAGTGTAGGCGTTGCCAATAGCGCATAATAAAAAATGCACCCGCTATAAGGTTTAAACTCGCTGTTAATGCGGCGGCTTTACTGATATCTATACTCAGTAAAAACACTACCCAAATTGCCGCGCCAATACCTGCGCCTACATAATCAGCGCCATAAATAGTGCCCAAATTATTAGCAAGGTGCTGTTGATGTATCTGCTCACGAATTCGAGCAATTAATGGGATTTCCATACCAATAAAAAAGCCCAGGATCACGCCAAAAAAATACGGACTATTAATAGCTAGCCAGCTGAGTTGTTTGAACAGACCGCCTTGTGGTTTCATATCTGGCGGTAGTGATAGCATGTTAGCAATCAATTCAGGAAATATTTGCGTGATAGCAATTAAACCGCCAATAATTAAAATGGCACAGCTGCCAATTAGAGCAATAATAAGTTCAAGCCAGACAAAGCCATTAAAAGCACAGCGTACTTTTCGGGCTGCGAATGCACCTATACCCATAGACACTATCATCAAACCAATCATGGTATAAATGGTACTTTCCATCACGCCTAGTACTCGGCCAGCGTAATGAGATAATAAATACTCATAAATTAGGCCACAGCCAGCGAGCACTGCCATGATTGAAATGAGTAAGATATCATCGAGCAGATGGGACTTTCCTTGAGGTAAAGAGTCTCGAGGTGAAAGGTTTTGAAGTAAAGGGTCTTGCGGTGAAGTGCTTTGTGACATAGTGGCTAGTATTAGGACTCAGTGATTCTTGAGGGAAGGTTTAATTAACAGGTGATATGCGTTTTTGTTAATAGTTACCGCCAATACTTGCTAAGTATAAGCGGTAAGTCGTAGCAGCTAGTACTAACAGTCAGTTAAGCCATTAGCGCCGTTAAAATTAAGGCAATGGAAATACTGGTAGCCATTTCAATACTGGCAACACCAATATTATGCTGTTGATCAACCTCTTCAACTAAATTGATTCCCCAAAGTACAATGCTCTTAGCTATAGCGGTAAGTACAGCCACGAGTAAGGTCATCACTATGCCAAACACTAACCAACCAATCAAGTTAACCACTAAGGTCTCTGGGCTATATACTAGGAAGTAACTAGCGGCCGTTACGGCTAAAGCGGTACTGATCACTTGACCACTATAACGAATTGCCAAGGCAACTTGACCATTACTCAACGCTTCTTGTAAGCAATCTTCTTGGTTATTTTTAGCATATTGTCTTTCACGAAGTCGGGTGACAATAACTAACATGGTTTGTGCAACAAAAAAACCACTGGTGATGGCAATAAAAGTACTTAAATCTAAGCCATCAACCCACACTAAAACTGCGCGAATAACAATGGCCGTAGCAATAGCGCCTGCAGCGTCGATAATGCCAATACTCAGGTTTTGTTCTAGAATCAGTGCGTTTTTATCTAAATGTTGTAAAGCCACCTTGTCATGAATAATACGGCCAACTTTTATCAGTATTAAACCATAACCGCCATATGCCAACATGCCAATCGCTTCCATAGCATAACTACTTGCAGCTTCACCAGTAATAGCACCGGTAAGTACAATTCCTAACGCGAAAATGCTACCCGCTACACTGATACCAAAAGCGAAATTGTCTTCTTTTGCTAATTCTTCGGTGCTGTTCACTTGCGCGCTAAGTCCTGAAAGAAAGCGCATAGCCCCTAATAACAAAATGGCAATGGAAACATCGATAGCTAAATAAATAAATAAATCTTGATTAACACCAACGAGTTCGATGAATGTGTTCATAATATTGTTGTTCCTATTCTTTTTTTATACGACTTATTCATTACTTCCCACGTCTAAAACCGCGTGAAGTATTGGTATTTGAGTTTCTAAAACTAGAATTCTTACTTCTAGATTTACTGGCGTAGTTGCTTTTCTTGACACTATTGGTGCGAAAGCGATTGGCACTGTTTTGTGCTGTTCTACTCTGACTTGATAAACTCGATGAACCCGCTCGGTTCTTACTATAGGGACTAGTAAATTTTTGTCCGCGGCTCGCAAACGATTTTTTAGTACGCGTGTCTAGTGAGGTTTGTTGTTTTAATTGATTTGGTGAGCTGTAACGTGTTCTACCATAGTCGTTGTAATAACTATAATTACGGTTGCTGCCCCAATCATTATAATAGGTACGTCGACCAAACACGTTGCCCACCATAGAATACATGCCATACCAAGCCCAGAACGACATACCATTACTGCCGGTTTGCCAATTACCATAATTGGGATTGCCAATAAGTTGTTCACCCGTGCCAAAGTCTTGGGCATTATTGGCGCGTTGGCTCTGAGATTTTGATAAGGAATTAATGCGCGGTAATTGACCATCAGACATATCCGCTAAGACATTAAGAGGATCACTTAAGGCATCAGAATACAATACGGGATCTGCAGCCTGGTAAATATTAAGTAATTCATTATAAAGCGCCTGAGATGACTCAAACATTTGCGGTTGTGTCTTAGCAGTATTAATCCTATCTAATAACGCTTTGTACATAGGGCCATCAGTGGAAGCATCTTTGCGAAACTCATTAATCAAAGGCGTTAAATGTGCCTTGCTAACCATGACGGTATCAGCATATTGATTGATTAAGCTGGCATTACGAACTTGGCCATTAGTTAGGGCATTACCTAACTGCACCACTCTTTGTTCAGTTATTGGTAATTGCTGCTGTATTTGCTCTTTAACCGGATCACCACAGCCAAATAAACTAAGGCTGGTAATTATGATCACGAGCAATAAAAAAGGTGTTTTTAGTAAGTGCATTTCTGCCATCATCTCCTCAAAAATGCTATGTTATCGAAATAGTTAAATAATATTACCGATAATTCATAGACAAGTGTCAATTAATACCATTATCGACATATTATGTCTATAGATAGACTTGTTTATATAAGGAATTCTTGTGACCTTGGCCTTTTCCCCGCTTCTTCAGCAACAGCAAATAACTAGCTGGCAACACTTTACTGAACAACACAGCAATGTCTGTGATGAGTTAACAACGCAGCAAGTAAAGGCTTTTCAGCAAGCGATAACCTTAAGTGACTTTATTTTTGAAAGTGCTTTGCAAGCGCCAGAGCTTGTCATTGAACTATTCAAGACACCCAGTGATGAAGCAATACCAGACTATAAGCAGCTTTTGTTTGGACAGGTATCAGTTTGTGCTGATGAAGCTGAACTGCATCGAGCACTAAGACGCTTTCGCTTACAGCAAATGGTCAGCATTGCTCTTGATGATTTAGTCTTTAATATCAGTCTAGACACGTCACTAGCACGGCTATCATCGCTAGCTGAGGAACTCATTTTGGCAAGTTTACAGTGGCTTACTGATTTTTGTCAGCAGAAGTGGGGCACCCCGACTAATGAGCAAGGCGAGCCGCAAATTTTATTGGTTTATGGCATGGGAAAGCTCGGGGGCAAAGAATTAAATTTCTCTTCTGACATTGACCTTATTTTTACTTACCCCGAAAGAGGGGGCACTAGAGGTTGTCGCCGAAGTATTGATAACCAACAGTTTTTTACTCGTTTAGCGCAAAAATTAATTGCTTCACTCCATCAAGTGACCTGTGATGGTTTCGTCTATCGCGTCGATATGCGCTTACGTCCGTTTGGAGATAGCGGCCCATTGGTACTCACTTTTAATGCCATGGAAGATTATTACCAAGAACAAGGGCGAGATTGGGAGCGTTATGCCATGCTAAAAGCGCGGGTTATCGGTCAGTCTAGCTATCATCAGCAGCTGTCAACTATGCTCAGACCTTTCGTTTATCGTCGTTATATTGACTTTAGTGTTATTGAAAGTCTGCGCCGTATGAAGATGATGATTGCTCAAGAGGTACGTCGTAAACAATTAATAAATAATATTAAATTAGGCGCCGGTGGTATCCGAGAAATTGAATTCATTGTGCAAGTTTTCCAGTTAATTCGCGGCGGTCGAGTAAAAGAACTGCAACAGCGTAGTTTATTAACCGTGTTACCTAAACTGGTTGAGTCAGGCGAAATAAAAGAAGAAAATAAACGAGTACTTGAAGATGCCTATCGTTTCTTACGCCGAGTTGAAAATATTATTCAGGCATTAGCCGACCAGCAAACACAAACCTTACCCGACAACGAACTTGATCAGCAGCGGTTATTATCGGTACTGAATATGGATAACTGGGCTGATTTTCTAGTCATTTTAGCTAAACATATGGACGGGGTTCATCAAGAATTCGATTTACTTATTGGCCTAGATAGCCCTAATCATCAAGCCGCGGATGAACATTGGGTTACTCTTTGGCACAGTCGTTGGAATATTGAGGAGTCTATTGCTTGGATAGAGCAAGAGGCACTTGCATGGCATAGTGATACAGTTTGGCAAACACTCAGTGATTTTCGAGAAGATACCGGTAAACGCAGTTTAGGTAATCGAGGGCGGCAAGTCTTAGATAAATTAATCCCGTTATTGTTATGTCGACTACAAAAAAACATTAATGCTGAAGAAGTCTTAGCACGAGTACTGCAAGTCTTTAGTAAAATAGTCACCCGTACTGCTTACTTAGAATTACTTTTTGAAAATGAAGGCGCACTAAAGCAGTTGATTCATCTTTGCCAAGCGAGTAGCTGGGTGGCAGACTATATTGCTAAGTACCCGATATTACTTGATGAGTTGATTGATCCTAAATTACTGCATAATCCGCCACAACTTTCATCTTATGGGCTAGAGTTACGCGAACGTATGTTGCGTATTCCAGAGGAAGATCTTGAAGCGCAAATGGAGTCGTTACGTCAATTTAAACAGTCACAACAACTACGCATTGCGGCAGCAGAAATTGCTGATGTACTACCTGTTGCCCGAGTTAGTCAACACTTAACTGCCTTAGCCGAAGCTATTTTATCAGAAGTAATAAGTCTTGCTTGGCAGCATGTTTGTGAACGCTTCGGCGTGCCTATATCATGCCTAGGTGGAGATAAGGAAAAAGGCTTTGGCGTTATCGCTTATGGAAAAACGGGGGGGGTAGAACTCGGTTATAGCTCTGATTTAGACTTGGTTTTTGTTCATGACAGTGACGCCAATGAGGTAACCACAGGCAGGGCTGATGGCAGTAAAGTTGTCTCAACAAGTCAGTTCTATATGAAATTAGCACAGCGTATTATGCATATATTTAATGCCCGTATGAACAGCGGTATATTATATGAGTTAGATATGCGCTTAAGACCGTCAGGTAATTCTGGTGTACTAGTTGTTCATTTAAACACTTTTGCTCAATATCAGCATGAAGATGCATGGACCTGGGAGCATCAAGCACTAGTGCGAGCCCGAATGGTATTTGGTAATAGTGAGTTTAAGCAACGCTTTATCGACATAAGACAAGCCGTTTTATCAAAGCCAAGGCAGATTGAAACACTTAAAATCGATATTACTAACATGCGCGAGAAAATGCGTAATCATCTAGATAAATCGAGTGAAACACAATTTGATATTAAGCAGGGCAGGGGCGGCTTAGTCGATATTGAGTTTCTTGCCCAGTTTCTTGTGCTAGCTCATGCAAATCAGTACCACGAACTGATGTTGTACTGTGATAATTTAGGGATTTTTAAAACATTATTGAAATTGGACTTACTTGATAAACCAGAGCAACAACAGTTGAGCAATATGTATCAAAAATTTAGAGCGCTAGGGCATCAAGCAACTATGCAAAGTGAAGGACAATTAATCAATAGTAAAAACATCACCGGACAAGAGGCTATTTATGCTATTTGGCAACAACGCCTAGTTAAGTAACCTCAACTCTGGATAAGCAAAGTTACTCAATAAGCTATTTCATACCAATTCCAATAAGTTTCTTCGCACTCAGCGAGAGTTAAAAGGTTTAGAGGCAAGGCATTGATTGTAGATAATGGTTATTCAGGAGAATAAGCTCAGGATAATATGCTCCTGCATTATCTAATAAGGTACTTCCTGTACCGTCTGCATTCTCTAAAAACACCATCCATGTAGCGTCCTTATCAAAATCAATAACGCAGCATGTAAGTCTTTACCTTTTATTAGGTACTCGCCCTTTGGGAGATCACCAGTAATTCGATAACCACACAGAATTTCTTTCATATAGAGTGACTATATGCAAAAAAATTCTATTTGTTCTCAAACCGCTGGCAAGCTCTGGGTTGGAACTAACTTAATGGATTTGGTATTGGGCGATATCAGCATTGGAACTCCTACCAATAACCAGTTATTGGGTACGTAATACCGCCTTGTTATCCACAAAACTATCAATATTGAGACTAATAAACAATCACATAACATATGTTTTATGCTATGTGATTGATAATAAATAAGTACTTATAAAACTTAACATTCATTACCCAAAGTTGAGGTTAAGTAATAAAAAAAGTGATGAAGGAAAATTAATAAGCTTTGTCACTATCGAGTAAAATACAAGCGTCATCTAAAAACTCTTGTGGAGCGCTTTCAATAACAACAATTGCCCGTTGTCGATTGCAAAAGAAGATGGAAAGGCCTGATGGAAAGTGCCCTTCGATTGCTTTCGCAACTTGGAAGGTTGTCGTTAGAATGTTTTTATCAATTCGAAAAGGGTCTTTAATTATATAATCTCGGTTTAACCACCAGATCAAATCTAGGCCATCTTTCTCGGTGTACTCGGCCAGTTTTTGGTTTAAGGTTTCACCACGCCTAAAAGGTCTCGATTCAATACTGCCACGCCAATTTTCTTTATAAGGGCGCACTACCATTTCTCTTGCTTGCAATATTTTAACTAAATCCCCCTTAGGCTCTGGCAGATAAACAATATTATTACGGATTTTAGGGCCCTTACCATCCATATCGCCGTGTATGTTAGCATAAAATTTGGATAAACCTACTGCTGCAGCATTGGTAGAGACTCTGCCTTGTTGGTACTTTGGGGCTTTACTCTTGGCTACTTGTGGCGTCGAATCGCTCGCTGTTTCACTCGAATTTATGGTACTTTCATCGACCTTACCTAAGGAGCCATCAAGGGAAAGCAAAAAGTCTTGGTTAGCAAAAAATGCCCAAGCTAATACGGTGAGAAAAAGTCCTAATATAGTGTTACGCAGCCAAAAGTTCATTGGTTAATTAATACCTTTATTATCATTATCTTAATTATAGTGAATGTTTACTCAATTTACGTAATGAATAGTCTTTCTATGAATTACTGATCAATAATGGCTAGTTGATAGCTAAAGTCAAAGCCTTTGCTTTAGTTATTAACGATAAAATAATCTGTTACTTATATAAGGAAGCATCATCCGGATTTGGTCTAGTTTTAAAACGTCGATGTAACCACATATATTGCTCGGGTTGCACCATAATGGCTTTTTCTAATTCTTGGTTTATTTTGATTAAATCTTGTTGGTCATTACCTGTTGGAAAATTTTCTAGTGGCGCAGATACTTCTAAAGTGTAACCACTGTCATCCGCATTTCTTCGCGGGATCATCATTACTGTTTTGGTGTTTTTCTTCTGGGCAAATATTAAAGTACCCAGAGTGGTTGCTGTTTCCTTTACCGCAAAGAAGGGCACGAATAAACTTTTATTGCGGCCGTAATCTTGATCGGGCAAATAGGCACAGGCTTCTTTGTCATGAAGTGCTTTGAGCAAACCTTTGACATCTCGCTTCCCTACCATATATTTATTAGATCGAGCTCTGCCTCTGTGTTGAAAAAACTCCATCAGTGGATTGTTGTGGGGGCGATAAAACGCCACTAAAGGGTTGTTGATTCCAGCGCCACGAGCACATATTTCCAAGCTTAAATTGTGCATGGATAGCACAAGCACGCCATTACCTTGAGCTTGTGCAGCCGTTATATGATGCGCGCCAATTACCTTTACTTTTTTCGCTATGCGCCAATTTGGCCACCACCAACCCATACCGGTTTCAAAGAGGGCTATGCCAGTATTTTCAAAGTTTTTCTTTAAAAGTTCTTGTAATTCTAGCTCGCTTTTTTCAGGAAAACATAATTGTAAATTTGTCAGTGCTACATGTTTACGTTTTGAAGCGAGTTTAAAAATAAGTCGACCCAATATTCGTCCCATGGCGAGTTGTAATTTAAAAGGTAACCAAGAAATACTGTAAAGGATAAAAACACCGAGCCAAGTTAACCAGTACTTTGGTAAGAGAAAAGATAACCTAAAATTAGGCTGTAATACTTTATTGCTGCTCAATTAATTTTCTCATCTGACTTTTATTTAAACTAGGTTTGATTATACGCAAGTTAGTTTGCCTTGGGCAATGAAGTTATTTCGCCACGGGACAATTTTTACAGTAGAATAGCGCCTAATAGTTTAATTGTTGGTATTTAGAGAATTTTTAATGGAAACAGTGGTTGACCAAGGGGCAAGCGACAAAGAAATTGAGCTTATTCTTGGAAATTCAAAACGGAATTTTTCAGGTATTACTTCAACAATGTTGCAAGTGGTATCTTATCAAAAGGATATGATACCATTACGTATCATGGGGAAGAATAATTTAACCGATCCAAGTCTAGCGATTAGTTTTTGGGAAGTTGTTAAATTGTGCCAACAGCCTTTAACCAATGGTAAATTTCGTATTTTTCATGCTCGTCGTGTTGATGAAATGATTCAAGGCGTACTCCTTAAATATATTTTTGGCGCCAAAATAAAGTTGGTTTTTAGCTCTGCAGCTCAACGAAAACGTGCAAAGTTTACTTGTTGGTTAACTCGGCGTATGGATGCAGTTATCGCCATGAGCAAAGCTTCTGCCCGTTATTTAGAACACCCGCCAACTACTATCATTTATCATGGCATAAACACTAACGCTTACACCGCGAGTGCCGATAAACTCCAAGCGTGGCAAGCGCTAACATTATTAGATAGCACACAAGATAAAGGTAAACGTGGTATTGCTATTTTAGGACGTGTTAGAAAGCAAAAAGGTGTACACCTCTTCGTTCTAAGCTGTATCTCGCTCTTAAAAGATTACCCTGATTATACTGCCGTTATTGTTGGTGGTGTTGCACCTAAACATGCAAAGTTTACTCAAGAATTACGTGATATGGTTGCCAAGGCAGGATTGTCTGAGCGTATAATTTTTACTGGCGAGCAGGACTTTGCTGATATCCCTAAAATATTTAGCAGTTTGTCACTGGTGGTTGCCTTGAGTGACAACGAGGGTTTTGGCTTAACCATCCTTGAAGCCATGAGTAGTGGCGCAGCTGTCTTAGCTAGTGAAGCTGGCGCATGGCCTGAAGTTATTCGTCAGGGAGTCGATGGGTACGTGGTTCCGATAAATGATTTAGCGGCCGTAAAAGATAAAATGGCTTTGCTGTTAAGCGATGAAAATAAACTTGCCCAAATGGGTGAAGCCGGACGTCAACGCATCAAAGAACATTATTCGGTTGAGCGAGAAGCAAAAGAGCTCACTAATTTCCTTAAAACGCTCGTTTAATATAGCTTATCCATAATTTTAAAGTCGCTATTTTTGCAGCGAGATCATGTTATGGCTGAAATTTTGACGGGGAATTCTAGCCGATAACAGCTGAGTTTTTGACAAAAGACTTCGACGACTTGTTGTAAACCTGAGTAGCTCTATAGATAAGTTCTTATCTTGAACGTTCAATTATCGAACACTAAACGCCTCCTTACTAAATTATTGTTTACTCAAAAGTAGTCATAAAAAAGCCCTAAACAATCGTCTTGCTTAGGGCTTATTAAATAGTGTATTAAATTAAATCTTAAGTCATAGTTGATATAAACCGTTTGACTAATTAACTACCATTAAACCGGAGTTTATTGAACTTATATCTGCATCAGTGATAGTACCTGCAGCGCGTTTTAATAATAAAACATTTTGAATATAGGCATAACGAGTTGATGATAAATTACGCTTGGCGTTATATAAGTTACGTGTGCTATCTAATACATCAACGATAGTACGTGTACCCACTTCAAAGCCTGCTTCAGTCGCTTCTAATGCTTTATTCGCACTTAACACTGATTGCTCAAATGCTTTAATTGCTGAAATAGCGGCTATAACCGTGTTATAGGCGTTACGTGTAGTACGAACAACACCGCGGTGTGTTAATGAGAGATCTTGGCTGGCCAGTACAAAGCTGTTCTGCGCTTTACGCACTGAGCTTTGAATAGCGCCACCTGAATAAATAGGCACATTCAATTGCACGCCAATCGAGTAACCATTAACGCCTGGTAAATCTGCAGAAGAGCCTGAGTTGAATGCTGTCTCTTCATCTTTACCATTGTAACTCGCGCCAAAGTCTAACGTTGGGTAATGACCTGAGCGAGCAATATCAATATTATCTTTTGCAATATCAATACCGACTTTAGCGGTAATTAAATCCAAGTTTTTAGCTTCAGCCGTTACTTGCCACTCATCAGCACTATTTGGTATAGGAGTACTGGTGCTAAAACGTTCAGTGTTTAAGACGCTAATATTTCTTGGGTAAGTATTGGTGATTACGCGTAACTCTTCTTCTGCTTGGAAAATCGCATTTTCAGCGCGAATTTCTTCAGTAACAGCACTATCAAATTGCGCTTGTGCTTCATAGACATCGGTAATAGCCGTTAAACCAACAGAAAAACGCTGCTTAGTTTGCTCAAGTTGACGAGCGATAGCATCTTTTTCAGCGGTGGCAAAAATGAGATCATCTTTAGTACTGAGTAAATCAAAGTAAGCTTGGGTAACACGGGTAATCAAATCTTGTTTAGCAACTTGATAAGTTAAATCACTTTGATGGGCTGCTTTTTCGGCATTACCTAAACGTAACCAACTATCATGATGATAAAGCTGCATATTCAAACTTGCACCGTAAGTCAGGCTTGTTGATTCTTGTGTGTTGACAGTGGTGTTATCATTAGCAACAAATTCTTGTTCTCCTGTACTGAAACCGCCATTGGCACTGATTTGCGGTAATAACACCGATCTAGCCTGGACAATATCTTCTTTTACGATCATAAACTGAGCTTGTGCTTTAAGAACCACAGGATCATTTAATAGGGCTTGATGATAAACGGTAAGTAAATCATCAGCTTGGGCGTTTGTACTGCTAATTGCAGCGGTAATCGCTAGAATTAGGGTGCTTAGGGTTTTTTTCATGAGTAAGGAATTCCTTGGGTGTATTACTCTAATTATTCATTTATAGGTATTAGTTGGTAGAGTATCCTACATGGATTTTAAAATTAACCAAATAAAATAACTGTTTACTAGTGTAACAAATTATTTTACAAAAGAGATCTTCGATGAAAAGTGATAAAGATAAGCCTTTAGCTATGCTGCAATTTGGCAATGAACAGGTGTCAGTGCACTCGGTTGATACCAAGTATCAGGGCTTTTTTAAAATGAATGAATACACCTTGCAGCATAAACTGTTCTCAGGGCAGCAGAGTCATACTTTTACCCGGGAGGTTTTTGAACGTGGTGATGCCGTAGTCGTTATGCCATATGATGTTAAGCAAGATAAAGTGCTATTGATTGAGCAGTTTAGACCTGGCGCTTTAAGGGGAGAAGACAGCCCATGGTTGTTAGAGTTTATTGCTGGTATGTTTGATGATAATGAGAGCCCAATTGACGTCGCTATACGAGAAGCGAAAGAAGAAGCCGATATAGATTTGACAGACAATGATTTAGTACCGATTATGCAATACCTTTCTAGCCCTGGCGGCATGAGCGAGCGTATTCACCTATATTTAGCGCATTTTGATAGTGAGAATGTAAATTCTGGTGACGTTTATGGTTTGCTAGAGGAAAATGAAGACATACTGTTACATCTAGTCAAGCGTAACTGTGCTTTAGATTTATTAGCACAAGGTAAAATCACTAACGCGGCCACTATTATCGGGTTACAATGGCTAGCAATGAACTATCAATCGTTATCTAATTAAGGTACCAGTAGTGAGTACGCTTGTTTTATTGGTAGCGATTATACATGTACACGCTAAGAGGCATCTATGAGTTTTTTTCCTAACCGAGCATTGGTTAACGGGGCTAGAAAAAGTTACCAGCCCAACTTAGTTAGCTTGATGACTTTGTGTGCCAATAACTATATGTTATTACTTCGAGTCTTAGCTGATAAGAGTGTTGCGGGTGAAATACGTCACTTCTTTATCAGTGATTTTCTCTCTTATAATGTGACAATAACAGAGGTGACTCGTTACACCTGGTTGATAAGCTTTGAGCAAGAAGTTTTAAGCAGTCGACTTAAAAATATTCCAGGAGTCGTCGCTAACGGACTGCACCCTCGCATGACCATTCGTTTATATCATGATGCCCGTATGGCAGAAGTACTTTCTACGCAAGACATCAGGCAAGTAAAGCCACGTTACGATTATCCCAATGCTCAAATGCATCAACAAGATGAAAAGCAACAGACTAATCAATTTCTAAATGAGTGGTTACATTTATGTTTACGTTTAGGCCAAGTCAATGTTGAGTTGCAGCCTTAACTTATGAACGTCTCTGAACCGCCGCTATTAAATAGTCAGGCGATTGTTTTAGCACAAATAACCGATAGTCATTTGTTTTCTTCAATTGATGGCTTGCACCATGGTCATGACGTGTTGGCAAACCTTAAAAAGGTTTTATTGAGTATTTCCCAGAACGCTAATATAGACTATATCGTCTTTACCGGTGATCTAACTCAGGATCATACCGAGCAGTCTTATCAAAATTTTGTCAATGCGGTGCATGATTGTCATATTAAAAAACCAATATACTATTTGGCTGGTAATCACGATGAGCCGGAGCTATTAGCTAAATATTTTTCAGGCGCGCCTTTTCTCTCTGATAAAGAAATAAACTTAACCCATTGGCAAGTGCAGCTAGTTAATAGTAAAAGTACTACGCCAGCAGGTTATGTTAGCGAACACGCTTTAAAAAAATTGCACCGTGCTATCAATAGAAATAAACATCAACTCATTATGATGCATCATCACCCTATCGATGTGGGTTACTTTATTGATAAACATGGTTTACAAAATAAAGCCGATTTTTGGCGAGCCTTTAATGATTTTGATAACATCAAAGCGATTGCTTGTGGACATGTCCATAGTGCTATGCAGTTAACCTATCTATCAGAAAAGCAATTAGAAAACACATCAAAGGTCAAAGAGTCGGTAACTCTGTATACTTGCCCTGCAACCTCAATACAGTTTGACCCTAGCGTAGATGGTGTTGCCGCTTTAGCTAAAGGCCCAGGTTATAGGCTTTTTCATTTACAGCCGGATGGCCAGCTTAATACTGATGTTATTTACTTAACCTGAACTCTGGATAATGAGTGATTGGTGTTTAAGTAAAAACAACAACTTACGATTATTAAGAATGAAATTTACAAGATTAGTGGCGATATGCTCTATCAATGTTTCAATTTATTTGATTATCAAGGTAAAACGTTTATGAATAACGGGTTATTTATCGACGTTTTAACGCTGATAATCAGATAAAGGGGAATATTGAGCAAGTGCAGCTTATCCAGAGTTCAGGTTACTTATACTGAAGTTATTTTTACTTTAGCAAGTGATAACCCTATGGCAATGCTTTTTAAACAAAGTAACTCTTTAATAATTAAAACGCTTGATAACTTAAAATCTTAATAATAAAAATTCAATAATGAAAAAAAACATTCTCTATATTCATGGCTTTAACTCATCGCCATTGTCGCTAAAAGCCGAACAAACTCGGCAATACTTAGCAAAAAAACATCCCGATGTTGGATTTTTCTGCCCGCAATTAGCCAGCACACCTGCTAAGGCTATTAGTCAATTAGAGCAACTCATTGAAAATCACAGCGCCAATACGCAATGGTATTTAATAGGCTCTTCATTAGGCGGCTATTTTGCGAGTTATCTAGCGCCTAAATATCACAGTTTAGCCGTATTAGTGAATCCGGCGATAACACCTTATGAATTATTGCATGATTATATTGGCGAACAGGTTAACCCTTATACCCAAGAAGTGTACCAAGTGACCGAAGATCATATCCAACAATTAAAAGCGTTGGAGCAAAGTGCACCGACAATTAATTGTCAGCAAAAAAATAATTACCTAGTTATGGTACAAATGGGTGATGAAGTGTTAAATTACCAACAAGCTGTGGAAAAATATCAACATTGTCGATTAATAGTACAAGCGGGGGGCGATCATAGTTTTATCAACTTTGATAAGTACTTAGCCACCATCAGTGACTTTTTTCAACTTGATTAACCACCAATAAAACTTGTAATGTGTAATGCGCTAATACCAAAAGTAGGAACACCTATACCCGTTACCATTCAAGCACTCTGAAACATGCATCTTGAATGTTAACGGGTATAGATCTTTTAACTGCGATTAAATTGAGTTTAAAATGACTGACCAATACAACTCCGACTCCATTGAAGTACTCAGTGGCCTAGAACCCGTTCGACGCCGCCCGGGCATGTATACCGATACCACACGACCCAATCATTTAGGTCAAGAGGTTATTGATAACTCGGTGGATGAAGCACTTGCCGGTCATGCACAAAATATCAGCGTGATCTTATATAAAGATCAGTCACTGGAAATAATCGATGATGGCCGAGGTATGCCGACTGATATTCACCCTGAAGAAGGTGTCTCCGGGGTTGAACTTATTTTTTGTAAATTGCACGCCGGTGGCAAGTTTTCCAATAAAAGTTATCAGTTTTCAGGTGGTTTACATGGCGTTGGTATTTCCGTGGTTAATGCCTTGTCAACGCGAGTTGATGTCACCGTTAGACGAGACGGTAAAATTTATGAAATGGCCTTTGAAAATGGCGATAAAGTAGAAGAGCTAAGTGAAACGGGTACGGTAGGAAAACGTAATACCGGTACCAGTGTTAAATTTTGGCCCGATGCTAGCTATTTTGATACCGCTAAATTTTCGGTACGCCACCTGACGCATTTACTCAAAGCTAAAGCGGTATTGTGCCCTGGCTTAACCATTAAATTTCATGATCAAATTGAAGATAAAAAATATCAATGGTGTTATGAATACGGTTTAACTGATTATCTAAAAGATTCAATAAAAGACTATATTACCTTACCCGAGCAGCCTTTTATCGGCAGTTTCACTTCTCAACAGGAAACGGCCGATTGGGCGGTTACTTGGTTAACTGAAGGTGGCGAAGGCATAGGTGAAAGCTATGTTAACTTAATTCCAACTATTGTCGGCGGTACTCATGTTAATGGTCTGCGCCAAGGGCTACTGGAATCGATGCGAGAGTTTTGTCAATTTAGAAATATTTTACCGCGCGGGGTAAAATTAACTCCTGATGATATTTGGGATAAATGTAGTTATATCCTATCAATTAAGATGCAAGACCCACAATTTGCTGGACAGACTAAAGAGCGGTTATCGTCTCGTCAATGTGCCGCTTTTGTTACTGGTGTGGTAAAAGATGCTTTTAGTTTATGGCTAAATGAGCACACAGATAAAGCGGAAGCATTGGCAGAGTTTTGTATCAATAACGCCCAAAAGCGTATGCGGGCCAGTAAAAAGGTAGTCAGAAAAAAAATCACCTCCGGTCCAGCTTTACCCGGTAAATTAACCGATTGTGGTAGCCAAGACTTAAGCCGTACTGAGCTCTTTCTGGTGGAAGGTGACTCCGCTGGCGGTAGTGCAAAACAAGCACGTGATCGTGAATTTCAAGCGATTATGCCGCTGCGAGGTAAAATACTCAATACTTGGGAAGTAGACTCAGGGCAAATATTAGCATCGGAAGAAGTACATAATATCTCAATAGCTTTAGGGATTGATCCTGACAGTGATGACTTATCAGAGCTACGTTACGGTAAAATTTGTATCCTAGCCGATGCCGATTCTGATGGACTGCATATTGCCACCCTATTGTGTGCCTTATTTACTCAGCACTTTTTACCACTGGTGCAAGCGGGTCATATTTATGTTGCTATGCCGCCATTATATCGAATCGATATCGGCAAAGAAGTGTATTACGCCTTAGACGAAGCAGAAAAAGAGGGTATTTTAGATCGAATCGAAGCCGAGAAAAAACGTGGTAAAGTCAACGTACAACGCTTTAAAGGACTGGGTGAAATGAACCCGTTACAGTTACGTGAAACAACCATGGATCCAAATACTCGTCGCTTAGTACAACTTACCGTTGATGATCATAGTGAAACTATGGAATTGATGGATATGTTGTTATCTAAAAAGCGAGCCGGTGATCGTAAAGCATGGTTACAAAGTAAAGGTGATATGGCCGTAGTTTAATAGGCCTTTAGATTATTTGTATATAAAAAATAAAAAAAAAGGACATGTTAAATGAATACAGAGCATATTCCAGCGTATTTAGCTGGCGCTAATAGTGACCCTTTAATGGTCGTTATGGCCGTTATTCTTGTGGTAGTGATTTTGGTTGGTGGCGTTTTATATTTCAAGCTTCATGCAGTGCCAGAACATATAGCCCATGGAAAAAATCATACCCAAGTACAACTGATTGCTATCTTAACTATTTTGGCTTTATTCACCCACAATAATATATTTTGGGTTGCAGCCCTAGTGCTAGCCGTGGTTGAATTCCCTGACTTTTTATCGCCATTGAAATCTATTGCCAAATCACTAGAAACAATTGCCCAAAGCAAAAAAACAAATAATCAGCAAGACGTGCAGCAAAAAATTGAGAAAATTACTGAGCAAAGCTCGGCTCAAGAGAGTAAAGCGCAAGCAGTCGTTAAGGAGAACAACTAGATGTTAGAAGTACTG
Source organism: Colwellia piezophila ATCC BAA-637 (assembly GCF_000378625.1). Taxonomy (GTDB): domain Bacteria; phylum Pseudomonadota; class Gammaproteobacteria; order Enterobacterales; family Alteromonadaceae; genus Colwellia; species Colwellia piezophila. The sequence continues at coordinate 130,538 of NZ_KB905167.1, forward strand.
CTGTGTTCACTTTTTACCATATTGCCGGATTATTTATTTAGAAAATATCGTCAAGGCAAGACTTGGGGCAAAGAAATTACCTTTTTTACTATGTGGTATGAACTGCGCTGGGGAATATCTGCCTGCACTATCTTAGCGATCTCACTGGTTACTTTAATCTTTTATTACCACCCATCGACCACTAATGCGACGCCGATGTTTCGAACGGTATCAATAATACCTGAAAAAAGTGGCCGGGTTCAGCATGTGTTTGTTGAAAATCATCAGCAAATAAAAGCCGGTACCGCTTTATTTAACATGTATGATGAATCTCAAGTGGCGGCTATAGACACGGCTAAAGCACAAATCCTGCAAGTTGAAGCTGAGTTTGTTACCGCTTATGCCCAGCATGCAGTAGCGATAAGTCTCGTTGAAAGGGATAAAAGTGCTTACCAACGTTCACTGCATGAATATGACCGCAAAAAGACACTCGCCTCCAAAGGTGGCAATATAATCAGTGAAAGTGAAGTGGAAAAAATGGCTGATACTGTGGCAATCAAAAAGGCATCATTGTCAGCTTCTCTCGCTAATCAAGCGTTAGCCCAAGGGGCCTTAGACACTATACTGCCGGCGAAAAAAGTCAGTGCTATCGAAAAATTAAACACTGCACTTGTTGAGCAAGGCAAGCGCACTATTTACGCCCATATTGATGGCGAATTACAGCAATTTGCCTTACAGCAAGGGGATTTTGTTAACCCTATGTTCCGCTCTGCCGGTATTATTGTTCCCTCATCGGGTAAGGCTTCAGGAAAAGAAGCAGTACAAGCAGGCTTTAACCAATTAACGGCGAATGTCATCAAAGTAGGTACTTTTGCTGAGATTACCTGTATGTCTAAACCTTTCACTATCATACCAATGAAGGTGGCACATGTGCAGAGTGTCATTGCTAGCGGGCAAATAAGGACTGTTGAGACCTTATTAGATATACGAGAAAGAGCAAGGCCAGGCACACTGACCGTTAGGTTGGTACCTTTATATGAAGGAGGTCTTGATGGTGTTATTCCAGGAACAAAATGTATCGCTAATGTTTATAGCTATCACCATGAATTAATTAATAGTGGCACACTGAGCACGACAGAAGTAATCTATTTTCATATGGTGGATGCGGTCGGGGTTGTTCATGCCATTATCCTAAGAATGCAAGCCTTGGTACTGCCCGTTAAAGGTTTAGTTTTTTCAAGTAACTAGAAAGATAGCAACGAATTTAATACTTAAATAATCAAGCAAAAATAGGCTGGGTCATAAAAGTGTCATGTATTTGTAATATCGTTATATAACCAAGTTACTTGAAACCTGCATCTTCGGGTTGTTTGGTTATAGTAAGAATCCTCTTTTTAAGAGGATTTTTTTATGGTCGAGATTATCAGTATAAATATATGAGTTTAGATAGTTGTTAATAACCATCATTACGAGTGCATGGCTTACTTGCAGTCAATTGAGTACACAGGGATAAGATAACGAATGACAATTAAAGTAGGTATAAACGGCTTTGGCCGAATGGGACGATTAATTTTACGTGCTGCTTGGCATTGGCCAGAGGTTGAGTTTATCCAAATTAATGATCCCGCGGGTGATGCGCCGACACTGGCGCACTTACTTAATTTTGATTCTATTCATGGCCGTTGGCAATATGAGGCGACAGCTACCGATAGCCTAATGCATATTGAGGGAAAATCTTTAATTGTCAGCCAAAATGATGCCATAGCAGAAACAGATTGGTCCGACTGCGATCTTGTTATTGAAGCATCAGGCGTCATGCGCGATAAAGAGAAGCTACAAGCTTATTTTAACCAAGGTGTTAAAAAGGTTTTAGTGACCGCACCAATGAAATTGGCGGCTGACGGCTCAGATGATGATATCGTTAATATTGTTATCGGGGTAAATCAACACTTATATCAAGTCAATAAGCATAATATTGTTACTGCGGCCTCATGTACTACCAACTGCTTAGCACCCGTTGTTAAGGTACTGCAAGAATCTATAGGTATTAAACATGGCAGCATGACTACCATCCACGACATCACTAATACCCAAACCATTTTAGATGCACCACATAAAGATTTACGCCGCGCTCGAGCTTGTGGTCAATCATTAATTCCAACCACTACCGGTTCAGCAAAAGCGATTACTGATATTTTCCCTGAATTAAAGGGTAAATTAAATGGTCATGCCGTGCGGGTGCCTCTGGCAAATGCTTCCTTAACTGACTGTGTTTTTGAAATGCAGCGTGATGTCAGTGTTGCAGAAGTAAACCAGTTAATGGCTGATGCAGCACAAGGGGAGTTAAAGGGGATTTTGGGCTATGAAACTAGGCCTTTAGTGTCGGTTGATTATAAAACTGATGCCAGATCCTGTATCGTCGATGCACTCTCAACTATGGTGATTAATGGCAGTCAATTGAAAATGTATTTGTGGTATGACAATGAATGGGGTTACGCTAATCGCACCGCGGAGCTAATGATATTAATCGCTAACAGTTTAGGTAACGTGAGTGATAATCATATCAAAAATAATACTATCGAAAATAATGTTAACCAAGGCGAGTGAGTAATCGTTTGTTTGAATTTAGCTCCTTGTCGCCAGCGATAAAAAAATATCTGGCCATCACCGCAAACTATTGGGCATTTACCTTAACTGATGGCGCGTTGCGCATGCTGGTATTGCTGTACTTCTATCAGTTAGGTTATAGCCCCTTTGCTTTAGCGACATTATTCATTCTTTATGAGGTTTTTGGTGTTATTACGAATCTAGTTGGTGGTTGGCTGGGTGCTCGTATTGGCTTAAATAAAACCATGCTAATTGGTCTAGTTATCCAAGTATTAGCGTTATTGCTGTTAGCTGTACCCAGTGAATATTTAAGTGTAGCTTATGTTATGTTGGCGCAAGCACTGTCGGGCATTGCTAAAGATCTTAACAAGATGAGTGCTAAGTCGAGTATTAAACTGCTGGTTACTAACGAGAACAGCGAGCAGGTGCACAGCACGCTCTTTAAATGGGTGGCTTTACTTACCGGCTCAAAAAACACCCTGAAAGGGGTCGGTTTTTTTCTAGGTGGTTTATTACTTACTCTTGTCGGCTTTCAAAGTGCGGTGTTATTCATGGCATTCTCGCTAGCAATCGTTGCCATGTGTACTTACCCTATGCTGCGTGGCGAACTCGGAAAAACGAGTTATAAAGCAAAATTTAGTCAGTTGTTTTCAAATGAAGCGCCTTTAAATTATTTATCAGCAGCGCGTTTATGCTTATTTGCAGGTCGTGATGTTTGGTTTGTTATTGCCTTACCTGTTTATTTGGCAAGTCAATTACAGTGGCAGCATCAAGACGTTGGTATATTTCTCGCTAGCTGGATTATTTTTTATGGCATTATTCAAGCGAATGCGCCCAAAATACTTATACGGCTATCAGGCAAGGTAAAAAAAAACTCATGCCAGCAGGCTACGCTTTGGTCTTTGTTACTGGCGTTGGTAACGCTGATTTTATGCCTTGCTATTTACCTTTTTCCGCACAGTAATACCGTGCTAGTCGTTGGCCTATTCATATTTGCTGCTACTTTTGCTATTAACTCATCACTGCATAGTTATCTCATTGTTGCCATCGCTAGAGAAGATGGCGTATCAATGGATGTTGGCTTTTATTATATGGCCAATGCCATGGGCAGACTGCTAGGCACCATACTTTCAGGTGTTATCTATCAGCAATTGGGGTTATTAGCCTGCATGTCTTTTGCCTTCATCTTAATTTTACTAGCAAGTTACTTTATTGGAAAAGTTAAAGGCTCAAATATTACGCTTTAACTCTCTGACCAAATAGTTTTATACTGACTATAGGCTGTTTTATCAAACGGATTCATATAATAATTCGTTTGGTCTTATCTTCGCTTGAAGCTATAGGTTAAGGAAACTCTACTTGTTGTACATTGTTAAAAAATACTGCCTCGGGCTAACTGCCATTATCTGTTTTAGCTGTCTTTTGCTATCGCTGGTTAGTCGTGCTCAAGACAGGGTAAACCCGAAGCAATTCAATCACACTGTTGAGCAAATTAAAGAACTCAAAAAAACTGATTTAGCAGGATCGTTAAAGCAATTAACCGTTTATGAAAACTCACTACCTGCACTGACGATAAAACAAAATTTACTGTATTTTAAACTGCTCACTGAAATTTACATCGACCAGAATAAATATAGTGCCGCTAAAAAATCAGCCAATAAAGGCTTAGTTATTGCGAAAAGCCTGGCTAGTCCGAGCTTAACTATAAGTGAACTTTTATACTTAAAAGGTTTTGCTTTTGAAAGTTTAGGCAATACTTCACAAGCGACTATAGAGTATAAAAAAGGTCTGGGAATTGCAGAGTCGTTACAGGATCAAGTGCAAGTCGCAGAAGGCTTGATTAATTTGGGGGCCATTGCTTATCTTACCGAAGATTATAAACGTGCGTTAATCTTGCTTCATGATGCTTTTAACATTGCCTCACAAACCGACGATGAAGACCTTAAAGGTACTGCCAATACAGAGCTTGGCATCGTTTACTCACACTTGCGGCAAGACAAGCAGTCAATGGCCTATTACCAACAATCATATTTGCACTTTAAAAAAGCGGGTTTACTGCGAGCAGCACATAACAGTCTCAATAATATAGCCCTTACCCATATCAATAATAAAGACTATCAACAAGCGTTAGCGGTTTTTAATATCATCTTGGCCGAGTCTTCTCAAGACAGTCCAAATGATAGTCTATTTAGCCTCTATTCGGGCATGGCTTGGGCGTATTTAAAACAAGAAGACAGTAACCCTGATGCAGCATATCAATATTTATTGAAGGCAAAGCAGTATTTGAAAACTACCGAAACACTGAATGTACAAGTTAGGTTTTATTATGATGAAGCCAGTGTTTTATACAAATTAGCACGCTTTGATGAGGCATTAATTAGCTTAGCCACGATTGAAAAAATATTATCATCCCATCAAGAGTTATCGCTAATTAGCAAGCAAAGCTACGTCAATTTAATTAGCCTCAAAGGCAGTATTTTAAATAAGATGGGACGTTTTCAACGGGCCTATAAGGTTAAATCTCGGGTCATTAAGTTAACCGATACCTTGTATGAAAACGAAGATAATCGCTCTATCGCTCAAGTACGGTTGAGGCTTGAAGGGGAACAAGCGGATAAGTACAGTAAAGTATTACAGAATCAGAACCTTCTCTATGAGGCCGATTTACACCAAGCCCAACTAGAAAATGAAGAGCAACGCTTATATCTTATTCTGAGTGCTTTATTTGCCTTGGCTTTCGCTTGGATCTTAGTCAAATTAATTCAAAGTCAGCATAAGCTTAAAGTTGCCTCTAATGCAGATAGCTTAACCGGAGTCGCTAATAGAAGACGTTTGATGAAAAAATCTCAAGCGTTGTTCAAGTTTGCCAAGATAAAGCAAGATCACTTAAGCATTGTCATGATTAATATCGACCACTTCAAAGACATAAATGAGAAGTTAGGTCATAGCGTTGGTGATAAAGTGTTAGCTCAAGTCGCGACTATTGGCGCTAATCTCATGCGGAAAAATGATGTTTTCGGCCGTTATGGTGGTGTGGAGTTTATGGTGTGCTTGCCTAAAACACCATTGGGGTCGGCTATAGACATTGCCGAGCGAATTCGTACTTCAGTGAGCCAGCATTCATGGCCGTTTAATCACCTTGAAACGGTAAACGTTAGTATCGGTGTTGCCACGTTGGCAGCTGATAGTGATTTAATCAGCTTAATAAAACGAGCGGATGAGCAGCTCTATCATGCTAAGGCATCGGGAAAGAATAAGGTTTGTGGCCAATGATGAGGATTTCGATTAAAAGGTTTTGGCTATTACGGCTAATACTGTTAACTGTTACTTTCACTAGCCAGGCTCAAAGCGTTGTTGGTGTGGTAGCCGTTGAAAATTTAAATAACCTTAATCATAAATTACTACCTACGGTAAGCTCTTTAGCGATTAATAGTAAGATAGTTGCTTTGCATGCCCAACTAAAACAGCAGCCAACGAATACTGAAAAGTTAAATAGTATCTTAGCGCAAGTTAACTTAATTAAAATTAACACTATAATGCCCCTTAATGCTGCCGAGCAATATTTAGTTTTTGTGGCGCAAGCACTAATAAAAGAAAAAATAGCGAATAATAGTACCGATAACCAGCTAAGTATTGAGGTTATAGCACTCTTGGCGCAAGCGGCTAAATTGTCAGTGAGTATTTCCGAGCAACAATTGAGTCAGCCAATATTTTTACAATTACACCTTCTGCTAGCAAAACACTATGCAAGGCAAGGTAAGTTTGATTTAGCTTACCTTGAAAAGGAAAATTACTTAAAAAAATATAATACCTATCGTAAAAATAAGCGATTAGCGATGATTGCTTCTTTAGAGCAGTCGTTTGAAGTTAAAGATAAAAAAGCCAACAACGCCTTGCTAGTCAGTCAAAATAAATTAAAAGTACGCCGGGTTGCTGAAGCCAAAGATCAAAAGCATAGTCAGCAGTATAATTTCACGTTGATCATTACTACCACATTTATCTTTATACTACTTTTTTTCAGGCAGCTAAGAGTACGAAATAGGCTGATGTTATTAACCCGCACTGACACTTTAACAGGACTAGCTAATAGAAATTCTTTGTTTGAAAACGGCGCTAAAATGATCGCCAAATTCAAGGAACAACCTCAAGAGTTCTCAGTGCTATTGTTAGACTTAGATCACTTTAAAAAAATAAATGATCATTTTGGTTATCAAGTTGGAGATGAAATTCTCAAGGTAGTGTCACAGATGGTTAAAGAAACCATGCGTTCTCGTGATGTGTTTTATCGTTTAGGCGGCGAAGAATTCGTCGCTTTATTACCCTTTGCCGATAAAAATAAAGCCAAAGCGATTGCTGTACGCATTAATGAAAAAATATCACAACATGATTTCTCATTATTAATGATGAGAGGGAAAGTCACCGTGAGTATAGGTGTTGCGACTATGGAGCATAATGAAAAGAGCTTTGATGATATGCTTCATAAGGCAGACTTGGCTATGTACCAAGCCAAGGACCAAGGTCGAAATAGTGTCGTTTGTTATCAAAAAATTGCTTAGCGAGCAGAAAGAAGGGCATTTTAATGCTTTTGTTACTTTAACTATTTTTTCTAGCGGCATAATCAGATAAGCTATAGCGGTTATCATCTGGTTTATTTTGACTAACCATAGTCAGGCGTTAAACCTTTAATAATAAAAATAATTATACCGTTAAATCAGGAAACTCCTTTCATGTCAGATGCGCTCGAATATAGCCTAGATGGAATAGAACAAGTTCCATTAAGGCGATTTACTGAAGAAGCTTATTTAAACTATTCCATGTACGTAATTATGGACAGGGCCTTGCCGCACATAGGTGATGGCTTAAAGCCCGTACAAAGACGTATCATTTATGCTATGTCAGAGCTTGGTTTATCAGCGACAGCTAAATTTAAGAAATCAGCGCGTACTGTTGGTGATGTATTAGGTAAGTTTCATCCACATGGTGACAGTGCTTGTTATGAAGCCATGGTATTGATGGCTCAGCCTTTTTCTTATCGCTACCCGTTAGTTGATGGCCAAGGTAACTGGGGGGCACCCGATGATCCTAAATCCTTTGCCGCCATGCGTTATACCGAGTCGCGCTTATCTAAATTTAGTGAAGTATTACTGGCTGAATTAGGCCAAGGTACCGTTGATTGGCAGCCAAACTTTGATGGCACCCTGAAAGAGCCAGTCACACTACCTGCTCGTTTACCGCATATTCTGCTCAATGGCATTACCGGTATTGCTGTTGGTATGGCAACGGATATTCCGCCGCACAATGTACGTGAAGTGGCCCAGGCCTGTGTGCATTTAATTGAGAATCCTAAAGCTGAAGTAAGTGACTTACTCGAGTTCGTTAAAGGCCCCGATTACCCGACAGACGCCGAAATAATTACCCCGAAAGCGGATATCGAAAAAATTTACCAAACCGGTCGCGGTAGTATTAGAATGCGTGCTGTATATGATGTTGAACACGGCGATATTGTGGTCACTGCACTGCCACATCAAACATCGGGTGGTAAAATATTAGAGCAAATAGCCGGCCAAATGACCGCGAAAAAGCTGCCCATGGTGGCCGATCTTCGTGATGAGTCTGATCACGAAAATCCGGTACGCTTAGTGATAATGCCTCGTTCAAATCGTGTCGATATTGAACAGCTAATGCAGCACTTATTTGCTAGTACCGATTTAGAAAAAAGCTATCGTGTAAATATCAACATGATAGGTTTAGATAACCGTCCGGCAGTTAAAAATTTACTGGTCATTTTATCTGAATGGCTTGAGTTTCGCCGTGAAACCGTGCGCCGTCGGTTGCAATATCGTTTAGATAAAGTATTGGCACGTTTACATATTCTTGATGGCTTACTGGTTGCCTACTTAAATATTGATGAAGTAATAACTATCATTCGTGGTTATGACGATCCTAAAGCAGAATTAATGTCGCGTTTCTCTATATCAGAAACGCAAGCACACTCTATTTTAGAAATTAAACTACGCCAACTTGCTAAGCTTGAAGAAGTAAAAATTCGCGCCGAGCAAGACGAGTTACACATTGATCAAGAATACTTAGAGAAAATCCTTAGTTCAAAAGCGCGTATGAGTACGCTAATGAAAAAAGAAATTCTTGCGGCCGCCGAAGAATACGGTGACGATCGTCGCTCTAGAATAGTTGAACGTACTGAATCAAAAGCACTAACCGAAAAAGATTTAGTGCCAAGTGAAGCAGTTACTATCGTAGTTTCTGATAAAGGTTGGGCTCGCTGTGCTAAAGGTCATGATATCGACCCAACTAGCTTAAGTTATAAAGCGGGTGATGGATACTTATGCTCATCTAAAGGGCGTAGTAATAGGCCGGTGGTCTTTATTGGCTCTGATGGTCGAGCATATACTACCGACGCGCATACCTTGCCAACGGCGCGTTCTCAAGGCGAGCCGCTAACTGGGCGATTTAATCTCGCTACCGGGAAAAGTTTTGTTCATAGCATAATGTCTGATGACGATGCTAAATACCTATTAGTGAGTGATGCCGGTTACGGTTTTGTCACTAGTTTTACTGATATGGTCAGTCGAAATAAAAATGGTAAGGCCTTAATCAGCTTACCAGAAGCGGCTAAAGTGATGGCGCCGCAAGCGATTAATAACTTTGAAAATGATTATTGTCTAACCATTACCAGTGAAGGCCGCATGTTAGTTTTTCCGGTTAAAAATTTGCCACTACTCAGTAAAGGCAAAGGTAATAAGATCATTAATATCCCATCCGCTCGAGCGAAAACCCGTGAAGAGTTTGTCAGTATGCTTTGTATTATTCCAGACGGGACAGCAATTACTTTACATGCAGGTAAACGTAAGCTGACGTTAAAGGCGAGTGATATAGAGCACTATAAAGGCGAACGAGGACGCCGTGGTAATAAACTGCCTCGTGGCTTACAACGTGTTTCACAGGTGGAAATTGAGTCTGCTGTTGTCAAGGGTGCCGGCGAAACTAATACTGATGAAGCAGCTCAAACGAGTGACTAAAGCTATTATCGATAAGTCAGGGTATTACTCGCGGTAGCGACTCTATCTTAGCGCGATTTCCATAATAAAAAAGGCCAACAAATAATACCTATTTGTTGGCCTTTTTATATTCGGCTGCTTACTATGCCAAGCATTAAAATAAGTATTTTTTTGGCACCATTTTTATATTGGCTTGAGGAAAGCTACTACTGGTATAGAGTAAGCGATCTTCAGTTGCGAGGTAGGTAATGCTATCTGTTTTAGAGATGGAGTTTAACGGTAATCTCACTAGTGGGGTCTGAATTTTCTTTTCGAGATCATAGGATAACAATTGATAATGATCATCAAATATTTTTTGATAATAAACATGACCTTTATTATAAGTCCAAGCGTATAAGGTATTAAATAAACTCCCGTCAATCACCTTATCGCCAGCCTGCACATCATAGATGTTTTTTTGCCATAAGCCTCTTCTAAGTTTGGTGTAAAGCAAGGTATCTGCAGAGGTCATTATACCAAAACGAGCGCCATCAAAGGTAAGGCGCTTGGTGCTAGAGTTTGCGATATTAATGCTATAAATATCAGTATGTTTTTCACCATAGATGGCAGAAATTATTTCACTATCATCGATTGACCAATTTGGACGGTTATGCTGTACAAAAGGGCTTTTTAGTAAGGTAACTTGCTTATTTTTAAGTGAATAGATATATATGCCATCACCTCTATCTTCAGATAGTGGTGCTAAAAAGGCAATCATTTGGCCATCGTGTGACCATTTAGGGTAACGTATGGTTTGTTTTAAATTAGTTAACTGTTTACGTGCACTGCCATCAGATTTCGCAGACCACAATTCATCAAAACCAGATTCATTGGAAGAAAATACCACTAAATTATTTCTTGGGCTGTAATCAGGTGATTCATAGGTGAAATTTGATTGTAATACCGGGAAAGGGCTACTGGCTATCGCATCATTGAGTTGTAAGCTTACTAAGGACGAGTTTTCTTTCCGCTCTTGGTAATAAAGTTGCTGCGATTTTTTGGCAATACTTGGGTAACTAAAACCGGTTAAATCTAACGATTTTTGTACTCTACTTTCAATATCCATAACAAAACCGAAGCGGTTATCGGCGCGTTGTGCGGCAAAGACTAATTTTTGACTATCGCCAAACCAAGTCATACCGACAATATCCTCTTCATCGAAGGTAAGTTGTTCGGTTTCTTTAGTGGCGAGATTAATCAGATAGATATTTTCACTTAAACGATTAATTCTCCTAGCAACAGCTATATATTTACCGTCGGGTGAAAAGGCCATATCTCTATCTTTATAGGTACAATTGCTATCGCAAGAAAAGCGAGACATGGCAAAGTTTTTTGATTTTAAATCAATAAAATATATGCCTGTTCTTTTAGCCAAAGCCCCTTTGTTATACACCGCAAGTATTTGGTCATCAGGGGAAATGTCTAGGTAATAATAAACCCCTCGCATAGGGCAAGAAGCGAGTCGTGTCTCTTGTTGGCTAGATACTTTTAACCGTATGTAATGGCATGTGTTATTAGCTTTATCTTTACGTGAAAAATACAGGTATTGACCGTCATTACTCCAAACACTATGCCTTTCTACGGCATTATCAAAAGTTAATTGCTTAGGTGGCAATTCCATTTGATGGGTGTCTTTCATAAAAAGATTGGTTGGTTGGTTGGTTAATACTTGGCTGTATACTAAAAAACGCCCATCAGGTGAGGGCGCAGGAAAAAGCTCGCTGCCTGGGTGATTGGTAATGGCAGTAATCTCAGGACTTTCATTATTCGGCAATTGCTGAACATAAAGTAGTAATAATAAAGTAACGATTAACGTTACTAGTATATAGGTGCTGCTTATTTTTTTTGTTTTTGTCTTGCTGTTAATCTTTTCAGCGGCATCTTCGATGAGTTGTCTGTTATTAGTACTTTGCTCTTGATAGGGTGATGTATCCATCGACGTTTCAATGGAGCTATCAATAGAGCTTTCAATGGAGTAGTTTATTGAGCTTTCTACTAGTTCAGGGCTAGATATCTTCTTAATTTTGCTTGCTTGGGTCTGCCATTGCGGCTCAGGTATTAATTGATAACCAGCCTTACGAATAGTTTTTATAATTTCTTCTTCACCCTCGGCGCAAGTGAGTTTTTTACGTAGATGCCAAATAGCATTCGTTAAACTTTTTTCACCGACATAACTATCTTGGCCCCAAATGTGATCAATAAGTTCGTCACGAGGTACAACGCGGCCGTGGTTTTCTGCCAAATAAAATAACACCTCGATAAATTTTGGCTGGAGTGATTGTTTTTTTAGCCCACTTGCTTGTATGGAAAATTCAGCCGGAATTATCTGATATTGATTAATTTTGAACGGTTTATTGGGCATCATGTAAATTATATTTTGCTCTATTAGTTCTGTTTTATTGTTTTAGTGGTGTCCATTTCAGTCCATGAATTCACCGTTTTCAACCCCTTCTAGCGTTAACTTCATGCTAACAAAATTCTTAAAGCTAAGTAACTATTTTATCTGGATTTTGCCGGCTATGTTTTTTTTTGTCGTATTTTGTTCTCCATGTGTAGTTAGTTTGTAATCGTGTAACTCAATGCTTTTAAAGTGTAATTTTTGTTTTTGTCGATAATAGATATTAAATAGATATACAAATGATTTTCTATAGATTGCTTAAGTGGCCTTATTTTCTTAAAACAGAGAAAAGCTTATTTCTATCTACGTTTTATTAACACAAAGTTACTTAAACATAAGATGTTTGCTTTTGTGAGTTTTACTTATGATCTGATCTGTCATGAAACGTTTTGTAAGTAACTCGGCTACTTTTACCAGCAGTCAAGCTGTCTGCTTTTAGAGGTCAACCAAAACATAATAATAATATGTAAAAACATAAATAATAAAACTAAACAAAAACACTAAGAGAGATGAATGATGAATAAGAGTCCAATCACCATCGCAATTCAAACTGCAATATATACAGCAATTGCCGGTTCAGCATTAACATTTGCACCAGCAACTTTTGCTGCTGACGCTGAAAACTCAGTCGCTAAACCCGTTGTTAAAACAACACCTGCTGAAGAAGTGAAAAAAACCGAAGCCGATGAAAAAATAACCGTAACAGGTTCACGTTTACGTCGTGACAGTTTTAGCGTAGCAACGCCTCTAGCAACCATGAACAGAGATGCGATTGAAGATGCCGGTATTGGCTCTTTATCCGATATCTTAATTGATGAATTACCGCAACTTTCTGAAGGTTTTAGTAACTCAAACTCACAATCAAGTGTATCAGGCACAGGCCTTTCAACCGTCGATTTACGTAACCTAGGTACTAACCGTACGTTAACGCTAATTGATGGTCGACGTACTGTTTCAAACAGCTACTCAGGTAACTACGTAAGTTTATCAACTATTCCTTCAGGCATGGTAGATAGAGTTGAAGTTATTACCGGTGGTGCTTCAGCAGCTTATGGCTCTGACGCCATTGCTGGTGTGGTAAACATTATTACCCAACAAGACAAAGAAGGTTTATCTTTCAAAGTAAAGGGCGGTGAAAGTACAGATGGCGGCGCTAAAGAGTTAGGTCTTGATTTCGACTTTGGTACTGGATTTGATGATGACCGTGGTTATCTGTTCTTTAGCTCTTCTTATGATAAAGACTGGGGCCTTACGTTTGATGATAGAGAGCGTGCTCAGCAGGAAGACTCATGGGATTATGATGAAGACTTAATGTGTAACCAGATGCAGACCGAAGACGGTGATAAATGCATGCGTGATATTTCACCTGCTGATTGGAGAAGTCGCAGTGACGGTATCTTAGGTGGTGTATTTGATGAAGGTAGCGGTGGTAAAGGTGGTTATTGGTATGATGGCAATGAATATAAAGGTGATACCTGGCTAGAAGAACGTGATGGTATCAATAGTAACCAGTACGTTATGCTTAAAGTACCAGATGAAAAAGCCTCTGTTGCATTAAAGCTTGATTATGACTTAACTGATGATGTGATGTTTTATGGGCAAGTACAATACAGTTATAACCGCTCTATCAATAATAAATCACCTGAAGATTCATATGAAGGTGAAACTGCCGTAACTTATAATCCTGAAACGGGTGAGTTTGGTGAAATTAAAGCAGGTCGAATCCCTGCTGATAATCCGTTCATGCATCCTGAAATTGCTGATCAAGCCAGCTCTAAAGGCGTGAAATGGGATCGCCGCTTTGGTGAAGTTGGTAATATTATCAACGACAATACCCGTACCACTATTCGTTCATGGGCTGGTCTGCAAGGTACTATGTTTGATGGTAGCTGGGATTGGGATTTATCTGCAGGTTACGGTAAATTTAAACAAAGACAAGTGCGTTCAAACGAAATTAATGTTTACAACTTAAAAAATGCATTAGATACCGAAGTAGTGAATGGTGAAGTGCAGTGTGCAAATTCTGTCGCTGAAGCTGACTCAGGCTGTGTACCACTTGATTTATTTGGTGAAGGCTCAGTTACTGCTGAAATGGCCAACTACCTTCGCGTCAATCCTGAAATAAATACTGATAATGAACAAATGAATGTACTTGGTTATATTGCCGGTGATTTATTTGAAATGCCAGCGGGCGCGGTTTCATCAGTATTTGGTTTTGAATACCGTAAAGATACTCAAACAGTAAGTACTAACGTACCTCAAGGTGGTGTTACTTTTAACTATGTACCTGACTTTAAGGGTTCTATCGGAGTAGCAGAGATTTTTGCTGAAGCGGCTTTCCCATTATTAAGAGATGTTGCTGGCGCGAAAAGCTTAACGGCTGAAGTATCAGCACGTGTCGGTCAATACGACCTTGATAACGTTGATATGGTTGAAAGTTATAAAGTAGGTTTAGTATGGGAACCTATTGCAGGTTACGCCTTACGTACTAACTGGGCAACTTCACAGCGTGCACCAACTATTACTGAAGCGATGTCGCCACCACGAGGTGATTTTGATTCATTCGATGATATCTGTGATAAAACTACTGAGACTTCAGATGAACCAGGGCACAACAATTGTCGTTTAGAACAAGGTATCGCTGATACTATTGCTGGCGGTAATGAGTTTGAAGATGATAACAATGGTTATTCACCAAACGTAGGTAACTCTGATTTATTTGAAGAAACGGCTACTACGTTTACTGTCGGTGTTACTATGGCTCCGGCCTTTTTAGAAGATTTCAACTTAGCGATTGATTACTATGATATTTCAATCGAAGATGCGATTACGTCATTTAGCAATGAAGATATTCTTGAGTTTTGTTATGACTCTTCGTTAGCTTACGGTCCGGAAAACTCTTTCTGTAATGATGTTAGTCGTGACCCTGATGGCCAAATAACGGGCATCATGCAACGTGTATACAACCAAGATGAAATCCGCACTAGTGGTGTTGATATCGCTGCTCAATACCGTTTAGATTTAAATGATTTTGGTAATCTTAAGTTTAAACTTGATTGGACACACGTACTTACTCATGAAGAGACTAAGACTTCACCTGATGGCCAATATACTACTGACTATGTAGGTTCATTATCAGCAGGGATTTTTGAAGATAAAGCAACTGCATCAGTGAGTTGGTATAAAGACGGCTGGCGCGTGCGTTGGAGCATGAAGTACAAAAGTGGTGTAAATTCAAGCGTTTCTCGTTATGACGAATTTTATGCGCCTATTGATGCAAACAAACCTGGAATCTTCCCTGTATACGAAGCGAACTGTGCTGCCGATGCAAGTGCTTGTGTTGATAACCCAGAAAAACCTTACCAGTTAGCCTTACCTTCATACGTAAGAAATGATGTTTCAGTATCTTACACTATGGAAGTAGCAAATGAGGCGGACTTACGTTTATTCGGTGGTGTTAATAACATCTTTGATAATAACGGTGCGTTTATCTTAGGTGGTAAAGGTAACTTTGATAGCGAGTACGGTGGTGGTAAAGGCCGTTACATCTATGCAGGTGCTGAAATCAGCTTCTAATGCTTAGCTAATTAAGCTAATTAAGCTAGTTAGTATGGAGGTTAACGTGGTTAACCTCCATTTTTTAAAACCTCACATGGATGTGGTTTTCTTTATACTTCTCTATTTTCTGTATATTCTTTGTCTTTTCTTTCCGGAGTTTCTATGTTCAACCCTATTTATTTCACTTTGCGTTTCGTTGCCTTAACGACCACCTTATTACTTGCAAGCAGTGTTTCAAGCTTTGCTTTTTCCAGTGCCGATGAAAAAACAAAGCTTGAGTCATTACCACCGGTTAACGATGGTCCTTATGTTTTTGTAAACCAACAACAGCAGCTTGAATCGTACTGGCTGTGTCAGGGCAAGGTGGTGAGCCAAACTGTCTCTGTAAGTGCTTTTCCAAAGGTGATGAGCGCCTGTGGCATGCCTGCACAAGTACATGACTTTACTAGCCTTGAAAATAAAGTGCTCGAATTTTCAGGGGACTTTCCCGTTGCCGCCTTAAGTGACTTCCACGGTAAATATAATTTAATGCTTGAGTTATTAACGAATAACAACATTATTGATGAAGATAAAAAATGGGCCTTTGGTAAAGGTCATTTTGTCATTACCGGCGATATTTTTGACCGTGGTGATAAAGTTACTGAGATTCTGTGGTTCTTATATGATCTAGAGCAGCAAGCTAAAAAAGCCGGTGGTGATATTCACCTCACTCTCGGTAATCATGAGGTCATGATACTTAATGGCGATTTACGCTACCTACATCCTAAGTATATTGAAACGGCGAAACAATTAAAAAAGCCTTTTGAGCAACTCTTTAGTAAAGACAGTATCATCGGTAATTGGTTACGCAGTAAGCCAGTTTTGGTAAAAGTAAATAATATGCTGTTTGCCCATGGTGGCTTTCACCCAAGCTTAGCGACAGAGCAGCGCAGCTTAATTGAAATTAATACCATCTTTAAAGCTAGTTTGATTAAAGCTGAGCTTGATAAACCACGTGAAGGTTGGGCAAAGTACTTGCACAAGACTAATGGCCCTATTTGGTATCGCGGTTACTTTTCTGCAGATCGCGGTAAAGATGGCGGTGCTAGCTCAACGGAAATTGATTTATTACTTAAACATTTTGATGTTAAACATTTAATTGTTGGTCATACTTCACAAAAACAAATAGAGACACGCTATCAGGGTCGAGTGATTGCCATTGATTCAAGTATCAAGCGTGGCAGTTACGGCGAGATATTATTTATTGAAAATGGTAAAAAGTGGCGTGGCAGTTTAAGTGGCAAGGTATTACCACTTTATCACCAATAGAAACACGGCTGTAATCAAATAAGGCCGAGTGATTGCCATTGATTCAAGCATCAAGCGTGCTTACCATGGAAGTAAAGTACGGTGAATTATTATTTATTGAAAACGGTAAAAAGTGGCGTGGCAGTTTAAGTGGTAAAGTACTACCGCTGTACCATCAATAATTCAGTAATTGTTTTGTAGTCAGATAAATATCAAAAAAGCCAATATCAGTAATGATATTGGCTTTTCGTTTTCTATCTAAAGCTGTTATTGCTAGCTAGATATATTAATCTTTAAGTTCAGCATTATGATAAACGTTTTGCACATCATCACAATCATCTAACATGGCAATGAATTTTTCAAAGTTTTCTAGGTCTTCTTCACCTTCAACATCGATGTAGTTCTGTGGTACCCAAGTGATCTCTTCAACTTCTAGCTCAAATTGTGGCATTGAGCTAGCAAATTCAGTTTTGATTTTGAAAAACTCAGTATGTGGTGCATAAACGGTAATGATGCCATCTTCTAACTCAACGTCAGTTACATCGATATCAGCCATCATTAGGTTTTCTAATACGGTTTCATCATCTTCACCTTTAAAAGCGAAAACAGCTTGATGATCAAACATGTGAGAAACGGTACCAGAAGAGCCTATTTTTGCATTTGATTTAGAGAAACATTGACGTACATCTTTAATGGTACGGTTACCGTTATCGGTTAAGCAATCAATAATCACCATACAGTTACCTGGGCCAAAGCCTTCATAACGTGCTTCAACGAAATCTTCGCCGCCAGCACCAGAGGCTTTTTTAATTGCATTGTCGATAACGTGAGTAGGTACTTGGTCTTTCTTTGCACGGTCAATTAAGCCACGTAAAGCAAGGTTACCATCAGGGTCAACGCCACCATTCTTAGCACAAACGTAAATTGCTTTACCGTACTTAGAGTAAACTTTAGTTTTGGCCCCTGCGGTTTTGGCCATAGATAATTTGCGGTTTTGGTAAGCTCTGCCCATCTCAATGTCTTCTTTTATGTTCAAAAATATAATGCGCTAGATTCTACCGTCTCCACGGTGACTTGACTAGTGCTCATGCGGATAAATTCACAAAATTTGCTGTTAGAACAACTGAGAAATATTAATCGTTATGCGGGGTAGTAGTGGAAAAATAAGTACTTTGCTATTCCCGGTAAATTGACCTCCAGTTGTCGTATTATAACTATCAAGCCATTGAACGTTTTGGGGTGATTTAAAGGTGCTTTGTTGGCCATTAATCGAACTTAGCGCATTAAACGTTATAATGGTCCAGATTGCGGTACAGTCATTAACTCTCTGTCGCCACTATATTGGCAACTGTTTTATCCGGAAAGTTAAAGGAATAACTATGTCACAAGAATGGCTACGCTAGGAAGAAGCGCAGCTAGGTGGGTAAGTAGCCTATCCGAGTAGTAAATAAAAAAATAGTATTACCGCTTCGAAGGGGCAACATGATCTGATTAATTTAATCTAGATGCTTATCGGCGCATTCCTTATGTTAGTCAGTTAACGCCCCTGAGAAGATTAGGTTATATTGCACTAATTAGATAAACAAATTAAAAGAAAAAATCTGGCAAAACGCTGCTTTATATCAACCTTTTCAGTACACTTCTACTGTGATATAAACTATAACCTATGATATTACCCGTATTAACCATCTAACCAAGGGAGCTCACTTATGACTGAGCAACATACCGAACAATTTACCGAACAAGAGATTATAAATAAAATTAATCAACGCCAATGTTTTACCGCGACTGTTGTTGGCGGAGCTTTCACTCTTAAAATTGACCAATATATTCCAGCTATGTCTGCGGCTATTCATGATGGTGGTAACTTTAGAGCTGAACTTGAAGATAACTGTTTGTTAGAGCAAAGCGATCGATACTATGAAGAAGATCCCTATACCGGCAGTTTTATCGCAGAGCAAGCCATTACTTTAATTGCCCATGACTCGCGTTACGAATATGATTTAAATCGCAATACCGATGAGTGTGTATACGAAACTGCTTGGGGCAAAGAAATTTGGAAAAAGCCGCTAAGTGAAGATATTATCGCAAAGAGCAAAGCTAAGCATGCTCAGTTTTATCGCATTGTTGCTGCTGTAGTTGAAGCGTTAGTAGCAGATTTCGGTCAATGTATTGTTTACGATAATCACTCTTATAACTTTAAGCGTCATGAGCGGAAAGACTTACCGGTAATCAACCTTGGCACAACGTCTGTTAAGGGAGAACAGTGGCGACCGATTATTGATAGCTGGCTCAGCGCTTTGCAAAATATGAAGGTTGATGGCATTGAGATAACCGCTGCGGAAAATGATATTTTTTATGGTAAAGGTCACTTAGCGGGTTTTTGTCATAGCCGTTACGATAATGTTTTAGTCTTGGCGACAGAAGCTAAAAAGGTCTTTATGGATGAGTTAACCGGACAAGCTGATGAGGTGGTCTTGCCTTCGTTGCAGCGTGTTTATAATGAAACGGTTGCTAAGCATACTCAGTGGTATATCAAAAACTTCCACAATAGCTAAGTGAAAAAATACTAGGCGAGCTAATAAAAAAGCCCCTTTACTGTGAATAATAGTAAAGGGGCTTTTTTTGCTTTAGGCTTATCTAAAATTATCTAAACTTATCTGAAGTTAAGCGAGTTTGCCTTTGTAAGTTAAATTCGCTTAACTCAGTCTAGTTCAACTTATCTGAGCCTAAGCGAACCGAGAAAAGATTAAACCCAACCCAGCACATCTTTCATCACCGACCAGCGGGGCTTTTTCGCTTTAGGATTTTCGCCTAAGATCCAATAGTTATAGACCTTTTGTTGAAAACCATTTTCCTTTTTAAGCCTAAGCCAAGTATTCATGTACTGTACGTAGTCTAATTGCCCCTTTGGCATAACAAAAGCAACCGGCGCTCTAAACCTTAGCCCTTTAGGAATAACCGCGGAGTAATTTGGATAGAGCATAGCCCATGCAGAGCCCGCTTCAAGTGAGTAAACTAAGGCGTCTACTTCCTTATGTTGATCTTTAAGGAAATTTCTAACATGTTTTACTTCGGTTAACTCAGCGTTTGGAAAATACTCTTGAACAATTTCTTGGTAATATTTGCTTTTCTTCATCCCCAAATTTAGCTTATCCATTGCTTGAATCTTGTAAAGATCGGCAAACTGATCACGTTTGGCATCATTAACTAATAAGCCGAGAGTATGAAAAGAATAAGGGTTTGAAAAGGTCACTGTTAAGGCTCGTTTAGGAGTAATAGTACGGCCACCAATGGCAATATCAATGCTACCATCAGCCAGTAGTTCGGCTTCATTTGCCTTATCTTTATCTGAAATCCGAATTAGCGCTATATTAATATCAAGATCTTTAGCAAACTTATTGAGTAGCTCAACATCAAAACCGACAGGACGACCATCTTTGTTTCGAAATGCATAAGGTAAGCCGTCTTTGTAATAGCCGACACGAATACTTTTTCTGGCAAGAATGACATCTAGGCGAGGTTGTTGCTGTTCAAAATAACCTAATGGCGTCAGTGTTTTATACTGGTCTACTTTAGCGTTGCCACCCATTGATTGCATTGATTCAAACGTTTGTACACCTTCGTATTCGTAGGGGATTAATGACTTCAAGGTAAAACCTGCGGCTATCATTACACCAAAAGTGATAGCTAAATGCAGGCCTATGGCTTGCATCATTCTATGCCATTTTAGCTTCTTCAATACAGCTGAGGCGACCAGCAAAGTGACAACAAAACCATGCAATGCCGCCAAACCTGTGGCAAAACGTGCGGTAACAACACTGCCTAATAAATATAATTGAAATTGGTCAGCCGGTAAGTCAAAGAAGTTAAGTAAAAATGGGATGGCGACGGCCATGCTACCAAAAGCCGTTAACGCGCCCATAATGACAAATGAAATATAGTCTTCAAAGCCAAGAGGAGAGCCAACATACCAGGCTGAAAAGAGGATGAAACCTAAGCCGAGTAAAGTCCCCGTACTAGGGAAACTGTAGGCAGTAGGTACAAGTACATCAACTGTGGAGTCGGTCTCTTCACAATCCATACCGTGCTTGGCTAATAGCTCTTTGCTTCGTTCTATAATCATAGGTAACACAACTAATACCGTACCGGTAGCTAATGCTGTAATCACGGCTTCACCCGCGGTTGACATTATTTCACGGTATGAAAACGGTGTAGCCCAATGAATAAGTAATGGTAAGAATACAAAAGCGAGCAGCGCTGCTGCGGTGATATAAACCCATAAGAATACTTGTAAGCGACCAAGCTCATCAACTTCTAAGGTGCCGGCGGCAGAAGCTGAAATAGCAAATATTCCTAAAGGTGCTAATTTGGCAACATAAGAAGCGACTTTCATTAAGCTATCACCAATATTGGTGGTGAGTGTTAATAACGTTTCTTTGTTTTTTACTTGGATTAAGGCCACACCCATAAGTAGTGAAAAGAGCACAACGGCAGGCACGATAGTTTCTGATAAAGAAGCAAAAATATTACTCGGGATATACAGCTTAACAAAATTAAAATCAGCGGGTTCCGCAATCATGCTAGTACTGAAGAAACCTGCGGTTTGCCAGTCAGGATAAGCCAAGGGTAATAATAATAATGTTGCCATCACCGACAGCCACATAATGACGATAACTTTGATTGCACGTAGGCCGATTCTGCTAGCCATATCGCTGTCTAACCTGCCTAGGCCGCCAATGATTGACACAAGTACGTAGGGTAAAACAGTCATTTGCAATAAGCGGATATAAACATCGCCAATCACTGCCAAATTTCCAGCGGGCTCACCGACAAAAATACCGGTTGAGATACCTAGTATTAAAGCGATAATTACCCGTTGAAAAGGGCTGGTTTTTTTATAGAGTCGTACTATTAGCATTTTCTCTCCAGGGTAGCATAGAACATAGAGTCGATTTTATAGTAGTTATTATCGCTTTTCTAAGAGGTTTTTCAAGTAGTTGAACAAGTTAAATGGCAAGCTAGCTGATAAAATCAGACTTTATCTGCATCTACTCGTGCTCTAGGAGATAAAAAAATAAAAAACTGACGATGTAATGCGAGTTATTTTCTACAGAAGATAACTTATCAGTGATAACATCAAATGATATTTATATACCCAAGCTACTTCAACATGCTCATTTCAGGACGAATAAGCGATTCATAATCAAGGCGCGTATTTTATTAATGGTTATTCCCTTAATTACATACGCAAAGATGAATATGATTTGCTCATGCGTCCCAGCAGGGCTGGTTTAGAAACGGTTTATCCATCGTTATTGATTTCGACAAGGACGCTACACGGATGTAGCCTCTTAGAGAATGCAGGAGAATATTCTCCTGAATAACCATTCTCTTCAATCAATACCTTGCCTAAAGACGTTTCTAATTCCAGCTGAATCCTGCATCTTGAGGTTATTTGGGTATATGCATGACACTTAATATTTTTGGTATTTAGTGAACGATACCGCAAAGTAGTTTTAATTAGGGAAATCAAAATAATATGTCAGAACAAGAGCGACAACAAAATAAAGAAACTTCAGCGCCAGAAGCAAGCACAGAAAAAGAAACAACACCGGTAGCAACACAAGATCCCGTACGTAAGATAACCAAATATGTGTTAGTTATTACCGCTTTAATTTTTATCTGGTATATCATTGCTGATAGGCATGCGCCTTGGTCAGATCAAGCTCGAGTACAAACGTATGTTATCCCAATTGTGCCACAAGTTTCAGGACGGGTAACCGAAGTCTTGGTTAAACAAGACCAAATCGTTTCCCCTGGTGATATTTTATTTCGGATAGACCCAAGCGATTATGAGTTAGCCGTTGAAAGTGCTGAAGCTGCATTGGAGCTTGCCGGGCAAGAAATTGGCGCTGGTATGGCGTCTGTCGTAACTGCACAAGCGCAACTCGTGGTTGCAGAAACCAATGTTGAGCATGTTAAAGCACAAAGTGCCCGAGTGTTTGAAATGGAGCTTAAAAACGTTCTTTCTCACTCTGATGGTGATAAGGCACGTGCAGCAATCAAAGCGAGTAAAGCTCAGTTAATTAGTGCCGCAGCAAACTTAGATAAAGCCAAACAGTCATTAGGTGTTGAGGGAAATGACAACCCACGTATTCGTGCCGCAATGGCGCAATTGAAAAAAGCACAGTTAGATTTAAGCCGAACTGTGGTACTAGCACCCTCTTTAGGTGGCATCACTAATTTGCAAATTGATATCGGATTTTATGCCCAAGCGGGTGCTGCAGCGATGACCTTTATCGAAGGTAATACCGCTTGGATTCAAGTAAATTTACGTGAAAATAACTTAGCAAACCTAGCCATAGGCAACGCGGTTGAAATCACCTTAGATGTAAATCCTGGCACTATTTATCAGGGGACAATCAGTAGTATCGGTTTTGCTGTTGATACATCATCGACCAGTGCCGTTGGTGGTTTAGCTACGGTTGAGTCTAAAACAGGTTGGCTTAGAGATGCACAGCGCTTCCCTGTGATGATCACCTTTAATGACGACAGTACTAAAGGTAAGCGCCGTTTAGGCGGTCAAGCTGATGTACAAATATATACCGGTGATAACTGGTTTGTGAACGGTCTAGGTTGGCTGTGGATCAGGGTGTTAAGTATACTTTCTTATGTTTACTAGTACCAAAGGTAAAGTGAAACCCCAAGCAACTCGCTTTTTGTCATCATTATATGCCGATGTTAGTGCTATGCGGGTTTTACGTTTTGCTTTCGGGGTCACTTTTTCCTGCGGTTTAGCTTATGGTATAAATTGGCCATTAGCGTTTTTAATGCCTGTTTTTACCGCGATGATTTTGGCCATGCCACTACCAAAACCATCAGTTAAAGCCAGTTTAAATAATATGATGAGTACCTTAAAAGCCTTTGCTATCGGCTTAGCTTTCTCATTGTTTTTTTTACAGTACCCCATAGCTTACTTAATCGTATTGGCTGTGGTTTTATTCCATTTATATTATTATTTAAACCGCGGTGGCTCTTTTTGGTTTACCTTAATGTCGATGATCGCCATTTTAGTGTTACCTATGATTGCCAATAGTAATGAAGGTTTAGCAATAGGTTTTTCAGCAGGTTTTGTTTATTCAAGTTGGCTCACTATTGCCATGCTTTGGCTGGCACATTTTGTATTTCCTGACCCTAGCTTTACCCAATTCCCGATAAAACCCAAATACAGTAAAGCTTATTCGAAACTTGCAGCGCTTACCGCATTAAAAAGTACCTTAGTGGTTTTCCCGATTGCTGCGATTTTTATAAGTTATGGTTTGAGTGACTATTTATTAGTGATGGTTTTTTCGGCGCTATTTATTCTTAAACCTGACTTGGCACAAGGAAAAGAGGCAGGTAAAAATTCATTGCTGTCGACCTTTTTGGGCGGGGCATTTGCTTGTGTATTTTATTGGCTGATTGTTGCTGTGCCGCAATTTCATTTTTACTTATTATTGCTTTTTTCTACCGCATTATTTTTTGGTCGTCATATTTTTTCTGGTACACCAATGGCAAAATATTACAGCTCTGGTTTTATCGCATTACTCGTAATTGTTAATAGTGCTATGGCGGCGGATAGTAACTTTAGTGAAATTATAATTCAGCGAGTATTACTCATTTCTTCGGCAATTTTTTATATTATATGTGCTTTAAAAGTACTGGAACGTTATTGGTTCCAGGCCAAGAGCACTTCCTCAGAGTAAGCTGCGTTGTTGATAATACTTAATAACTTTTAAATAGTCGCTATAAAGAATATCAGGCGTAAAACTATTCATGCCAAGCTCGGTGATTTCAGGTGTAAACACTGCTTGTAATTCAGCCTCGGGGTTTATCAGTAATATGGTTAGTCCATGGCTAACCTGATAAATCTGCTCAGCTTTTGGGGCTGAAATAACCCCTTCGTTTTTAATAGTGTACTCATCGTCACCATTTCTATAAGCGCGAGTTATTTCAACTTTTATACCTAAAGTTTGTTGGAATGATTTCGCTTCTTCCGAGGTATTTGCGCGCATTGCAACAAACTTCTCTGAAAAATAATTAATATACTGAGCAAGTTTTGTTTGAGAGTCTCTATCTGGGTCAATAGTATAAAAAACAAATTGCGTGTCTAGCATGTCATTGCTTGCGTTGAGCAAGTCAGCAAGCTGAGTTAAAGTGAATAAAGTAGTTGGGCAAATATCAGGGCACTGAGTATAGCCATAAGTAATAAAGTGCCACCGCCCTATGAAGTAGTCACTATTAATAGCTTGCCCTAGATGGTTAGCTAATCGAATATTTGTTAATAGTTGCGCTTCTTTTAATATAATTCCTTGGATCTTAGGCAACTCAATATCGGCATGAGAATCTGTGTTAGCGGTTAAACGATAAAATAGTATCGTTAATACGATGACAACTAAAATAGGCAGTAGGATTAATGCTCGTTGTGAATTTGACAAGGTCTTCATGTTTCTTCACCACCAGTAAACAACAAGGCGATCGAGTAATAAAGCAATAAAAAGAGCAATTAAATAATAAATGGAAACATAAAACGTTTTCAATGCTAATTGATTATCTACGGCCACTTTTAATTGAATGGCATAATAACCAAACCATAGTCCAAGTAGTAAAACCAATGATAAATAAAGCTCACCAGAATAGTGAAAAAAGTACGGTAATAAACTAGCAATAATGGTTGCTAGGGTATAAATAACAATGCAAGTTTTGGTATGGTTAACCCCCTTAATTACAGGCAACATAGGTACATTAGCTCGTCGATAATCTTCAAGCCTGTCTATTGCTAAGGGCCAAAAATGAGCGGGCGTCCACAAAAAAATAATCAAGGTTAATAATAAGGGTTCTAGTGCAATACTATTGGTGATGCTTGTCCAACCTAACAAAGGTGGTATGGCGCCAGCAAAACCACCATAAACAATATTTTGTGGTGTTTTATGTTTTAAAAAACAAGTATATATCAAGGCATAACCAATAAAGCCAATTAAGGTAAGTAATGCAGTTAACAGGTTGATATAATTTAACAATAAAAACATTGAACTAGATACCAAACCAGCGGCAAAAAATAGCGCCTGCTTATTACCAATGCGTTGATTAACTAGGGGTCGCCATTGAGTTCTTTGCATTTTTGCATCAATGTTAACATCCACGACATGATTAATAACCGCAGCAGCACTAGCAGCAAAACCTATAGCGATAGTTGCGATTATTATCAACTGCATATCAAAGCTCTGTGCACTGGCTAGATACATGCCTACCATAGCGGTGATTAATATCATCAACACCACTTTCGGCTTACATAAGGCGAGGTAATCTCGCCAAGTAGCTATTTGAATTGAAATTACTGAAGTATTGGCACTGTTTTTCATCTGCTCTCCTTAACCACAAAGTAGTAATATCAATAATATCAAGGATTAAAAAACGACATAATACGGTTAATAAATACATAATCAGCCTCACTCGACATCAAAGCAATAAACACTAAAATAGCAAAGGGCGGTAAAAACAATAATAATTTAACGGCCATGCGCTCCCAAGCTAAGTGCATAAATACCATGATTATTAAGCCGGCCTTTAAAAACATAAAAGTTAATATCAGTGTCCATCTGAGCGGACCTTGAAATTGAAAGTAATCAACCATGTAAGAGCAAGCACTTAATACAAAAAGTAATAACCAAACTTTAAGATACATACTAATCGGATGTCGCTGCTCAACATGTGATGCAACACTCGGTATATCGGACTGTTGTTTCATCATATTCGCCTCACCATAAATAGAAAAATGCAAAAATGAATACCCAAACTAAATCAACAAAATGCCAATATAGCCCGGTAATTTCTACGATGTGATAACCTTTCTTGTCGTACTTTCCTTGATTAATTCGTTTGGCAATCACGGTAAGATAAATAACACCAGCACTGACATGTAAACCATGGAATCCGGTGATCATAAAAAATGCTGCGCCAAATTGATTAGCACCCATTGGGTTTTCCCAAGGACGTATGCCTTCTTCCACTATTAATTTTGTCCATTCAAATGCTTGCATGCCAATAAAGCTGGCGCCTAATAATGCTGTCGCTAACATTAAATAGACGGTTTTTTTCTTATTTCCTTGATAGGCATAATTCACCGCCATTGCCATAGTGCCGCTGCTAGTGATTAAAATGAAAGTCATAATGGCGATTAAGACTAAGGGGATATGGTGACCCGCAATAGTTAAGGCAAACACTTCACTAGGGTTCGGCCAAGCAACGGTTGCTGACATGCGTACATTCATATAGCTGATTAGAAAAATACTAAAGATAAAGGTATCGCTTAATAAAAATAGCCACATCATCAACTTGCCCCATGGCATGTCAAAAGACTGTTTATCTGCGCTCCAATCGTTCACTACGCTTTGCCAAGAGGAGGCCTTGTTTGTTTCATGGTCTTTTTGATGGTCATCATTTTGCATAAGTCCCCCTTAGAAGCCACAAATTAACGCAATAGTTTTAAAGGTATCAGCATCACTGGTTAATAAAAAAAATAGAAATAACCAAATGAAAAGTAGGTAGTGCCAATAACGCGTACATAAGATGAGACGGGATGTTAGCTGTGGGTAAGAGAGGCTAAAAGCAAACAGCCAAATACAGCGCATTAATACCAATACGCCGCCAATAATATGCAAGGCATGCACCCCAGTAAGTAAAAAATAGTAGCTGTTAGCAGGGTTAGTTGTGATATAGAAACCAGACTGATTCAATTGCTGCCAAACCTGAACTTGGCCATTGATAAACAGTAAAGTAAATAATGTGGTTGCGGTTAATGAAATAATAATGGCGTAGAGAATCCGCTGTTCAGCAAATTTTTTCGCGACCATAATACTGATACTGGCCAATACTAAATAAGCACTGTTTTGCCATAAAATGTCGGCATTGGTAAACGGCAACCATGGCTCTCCTGATAATGCCTGGAAATCAAAAGATTGCGTGCGTTGTAAAAAAGTGATGGTAAATAATAGAAATATCACAGTGATCACTGCTAAAAAAAATTGTAATGCGGTACTCGCGGCTTTTTCTTTATTAAATAGAGCAGAGGGGAGGCTAGCTTGTGGTTCTAACTCAGCTGGCAACCAAGGTTTGACTCGCAATGTTTTAAGAATGTGCATTACTTCTGCCTCGGGTTATTATTTTGCTTATCAGCTAGATATTCAACGTCTTTAGGGGCGACGTTTTGTGGAATAAAATCATCTTTAACGTTGGGCACACTATAATCGTATGCCCAGCGATAAACTTGAGGTAATTTCTCGCCCCAATTACCATGGCCAGGAGGAAATTGCGCTGTTTGCCATTCCAGTGATGTTGCTTTCCAGGGATTCCTGCCTGACTTCTTGCCTTTAAAGGTACTCCAAATGACATTGGCAATAAAAACCAATTGCACTAAACCCACAATGATGGCTGAAACCGTAATACCCGCATTAAGAGTTTGGGCAGACTGAGGAATAAAATCGGTATCTCCCATGGCATAATAACGTCGAGGCACACCTAAAAAACCTAAATAATGCATCGGCATATAGATAGCATAGGTGCCCAAAAAGGTGCCCCAAAAGTGAAAGTGCCCTAGTTTATTATTTAAAAATCGTCCGGTTAATAGTGGAAACCAATGATAAATGGCAGCAAACAATACCATTATGGGTGACACACCCATCACCATATGAAAATGAGCGACAACAAAAAAGGTGTCAGACAAAGGTAAGTCTATGATGACATTACCTAACATCAGGCCTGTTAAGCCACCATGAGTGAAAGTAAAAATAAAGCCAATGGCAAATAACATTGGCACAGTAAGATGAATATTTCCGCGCCATAAAGTTAACAGCCAGTTGTAAACTTTTAACGCCGTTGGAATAGCAATAATTAGTGTCGTTGTGGCAAAGAAAAAGCCAAAGTATGGGTTCATACCACTAACATACATATGGTGTGCCCAAACAACAAAACTCAAACCACCAATCGCGATAATGGCCCAAACCATCATGCGATAGCCAAAAATATTTTTTCGAGCATGTATGGATATAACATCCGAAACCATGCCAAAAGCAGGTAAGGCAACTATATATACTTCCGGGTGGCCAAAAAACCAAAATAGGTGCTGGAACAATATTGGACTACCACCGCTATGATCTAATGTTTCTCCTAACGATAAAATAGCCGGCATAAAAAAGCTGGTGCCGATCACTTTATCAAAAATCATCATAATGGCACTGACTAGCAGCGCAGGAAAAGCTAACAGTCCCAAAATTGTCGCGACAAAAATGCCCCAAAGAGTTAAAGGCATGCGCATTAACGTCATGCCCTTAGTTCTTGCCTGTAATATGGTGGTGACATAATTTAATCCGCCCATGGTAAAAGCGACAATAAAAATAGCCAAAGAGACCAGCATCAACAAAATACCCGCATCGGCACCTGGAGTACCACTTAAAATTGCTTGCGGTGGATACAAGGTCCAACCAGCACCAGTGGGGCCGCCACTAACAAAAAAACTCGCGAGTAATACCACAACAGACAATAAATAGGTCCAATAACTCAGCATATTTAAATAAGGGAAAACCATGTCTCTTGCCCCGACCATCAGCGGGATCAAATAATTACCAAAACCACCTAAGAGCAATGCGGTTAACAAATAAATCACCATGATCATGCCGTGCATAGTGACAAATTGCAGATAAGAAGAAGGATCAATAAATGAAAATTCATTCGGAAAGCCAAGTTGCAAACGCATAATGCCAGACAAGACTAATGCCACCAGACCTACTAATATTGCGGTGATCGAATATTGAATAGCGATAACTTTATGATCTTGACTCCAAACGTACTTGCTCATGAAAGTACTAGGGTGGCTTGATTCATCTACTTGATCAGCAATTGCTACATTTTCCATTTTAGTCACTTCATGCTCCTAAAGTATTTCACGGATAACTTCATCTAACATTAGTGAGTGAATTGATATAACTCACCACATCATTAACCGCTTGTTCGTCATGTAATGTTTTTGACATCAGTATCATTTGGTTACCATAGAGGTCAGCTGGATGTGCGCCCCGAATGCCCTGTTGAAAAGAATTAATTTGTCGTTTCAAATACCAAGGATGTTGTCCGGCTAATTTAGGTGCGTTCATGGCATAATTTCCTTGGGCATGCTCACCATGACAATAGGCACAGTTTGTATAAAGCGACTTACCCTTAATGGCATCGCCAGTGTTCATTGTGATTTTTTTAATAAAAGTTTTTTCAGTAGGGCTTTTTTTTGTAGGACTTTTATTGGTCGGAATTAGGGAGCTAAGGTAGGCGCTAACGTCTGTTATTGCTTTTTCATCGGCTAATAAAACCGACATGGCGGCCATTTGTTGACCAAATAAGTCGTTTCTATTTTGGCCTCTAATTTTTCGTTTGAAATAACTTAATTGCCTTTGCAGATACCAACGACTTAAACCCGCTAATTTAGGCGCATTCATCGCTTCATTACCTTGGCCAGCGATGCCATGACACGAAACACAGCCAGCATAATGTTGTTTACCTTGCTCTATATTTGCAGTGTCGCGAGTTAATGTCTGGCTAAAGGTAGGTAAACTGGTCAGCCAAGTTTGATAGTCACTAACAGAGTCGACTTTAATATAGCCACGCATGGTAAAATGGGCAATACCACAGAGCTCTTGGCACAACAGTTCGTAGCGTCCAAGTTTAGTTGGGGTGAACCAAACAAAAGTAACGGCTCCAGGCACTAAGTCCATTTTTACTCGAAATTGCGGTACTGCAAAATTATGTAAAACGTCTTTTGAGCGTAATACCACTTTGACGGGTTGATCAATAAGTAGATGTAATTCATTGCTTTTTACCAGTAAATCATCAGTGCCGTAAATATCATTAACATCAATACCAAACGGATTGTCTTCGCTAACTAACTTTATGGCTGTTTTTCCTAACTTGCCATCTTTGCCTGGAAGTCGATAACTCCAATGCCATTGTTGACCGACGACTTCAACAATTTTACTATTTTCAGGAACAGTAATAAATTCCCCCCAGACTATAAGTCCGGGAGCTAACATTGCCGCGACACCAATAGTCGTAACAACAGTCAGCCAACCTTCTAGTTTGCTATTTTCTGGCTGGTAGTCAGCACGTCTATTTTTATTATGGCGATATTTAAAAACAACAAATGCGAGAAATAGACTTACTGCAACAAATACAGTGCCTACAACCCAAAGAGAAATATTAATGGTGTCATCAATCGCTTGCCAGTTCGAAGCCAGAGGAGTGAACCACCAAGGACTGATAAAGTGAAAAAGTAATGTAGCGATAACTAATAAAATAATAGCAATTGCTATCGTCATAACGCATCCTTTATTATAAGTTGCAGTACTCGATAAAAATGACTTGAATGATAAAAAACTGAATTAAATGAATTAAAATAAACACGAAATAATAATTAAATTTAGTGCTCCTCTAGAGAATAAAAACAAAGTTAAGCTGACATTTTCTTATCTAAAAACAGTAAAAACTGTGTACTCACCCAGACAGCAATTAATTATTGACCTCTTTAATTATTAACATAGACTACTTTTGATAAAGTAGCGAAATGTGGCTTATGAAAAGGTTGTACAAGTGACCAATAGTAGTCCAAGGTTTTCTAGACGTTATTACAATGTATTCTCGAAACTTTAGGGAATAAAATAACCAGAGTAGCTATCTCATTTTCACGGTAGGTAATTAACTTATGCATGCTGAGTTAAGTCGGTACTATTTTTAGAAAAACAGAAAAACAGAAAAACAGAAAAACAGACGAGCAGAAAAACCTTATAGGGTCTTTGTATAAGGTTTTTATCTTTTAAACACCGTCGGTATCGTAGGCGTTAAGGCATTACTTTCATAAAATCCTTAAACTTAACTTGCGCTCGAATTACCCAATTAGGTGTAGATTCGCCAAAACCTGAAGCACCAACATTTGGATGTGTTTTCATTACTGTCGCTAATGCCAGTTCTTGATTAGGCTCAGTATCAACAAACAATATATGTTTACCGTTATGCAGCATTTCTTGAAACCGTTTAAAGTTTACATTGGGTTGTTGAATACCGATAAAGCCACCTTCCCATGTACAAAAACCTAAAATAATAATCGCTAGAAATATAAACGGTACCCAACCAGCGGCCGACTGATGCCAGTTTAACAGGTAGGTAAGCAACAGAGATGCACTGGCACCAACGATGCCAATTACAGCACCTAATTCAGTAGAATGCACCACATCTTGTTTTAATACCGCAGCAACTTCATGTAGATGATGATTTTCAACATCAGCATCATTTTCACTTAATACATGGATTTGTGGTTCTGTGAACCCTTGTTGCTCTAATTCATTTTCAACTTTTTCCAACTCATCAAGATCATCGGAAACAAAATAATGCCTCAACATAATAAACCCCACTTAATAAATTTGTATGATATTGCTCCTGTATCAGGGCGACCTATTGACTACCTGATGGTTTATTCTTATAAAACTGAGTATAGCAAAGTCTCAAAACAATACGGGCTCGAAAATTAAGTGATCACAAACGTAAAAAAGCAGAGAAATATTTCTATGATGATAATGTGGAAATACGCATAGTGCTTCGGGGCCTTAAGTATGGATCACTTTATGTTAGATGCTCACGGTTTTAATAACGAATATTGGCAATGAGGACATGGTTGAAACATTGCCTGTACTGTTAATACTTCTTCTGCTGATATTTCAGTCTGCTAGTCTCTGAGGCAATTGTTATCGTTGGCTAGGTGATAATAATATAAGCTGCTAAAAGCTGCTTAAATTGTTGTTCATTCATGAGTGTCACCTTGGAAGTTATTCACACATAAATTAAGTAAGCACTTTCACAACAATTTACTCAGGCATAGCCTTAATGTTCACTTCTTAATCCATCAGCTTTCAGTTATCAGCTCTCTAGGAGTTCTTTTGCTATTTTTATGCTGATATATGCGCTCATCAGCCATGGTTAAACACTCGGACTGACTTTTACTTTCGATGTACTTAGCTTTTTTTAGTTCAAATAACCATACGAATTCATCGCCTCCGGTACGAAAAACAGTACCGTCTTTGTTGATGCTATTTTGCATGAATGCAGCGCCAGCCATTAAAAAATCATCACCTTGTTTATGGCCTAGATTATCATTTATTGCTTTTATGCCGATAAAAGGCACTTTTTTTGTATATTTTTAAATCTAACGGGTAACCATATTCTTTTACCTCAATGTAAAGCCAAAATACATCTTGCTCATAAGGCTCAACAGTTAAGCCAAAAGCTTGAGAATGCATGAGTATGGGGGGGTTGGTCATTAAACTGGGAGAAGTCAGCAGTTTTACTACCTTATTAGTTATTATAAATAGCGCTATGGTAGCTGAGTCAATTTTTAATGCGATTTTAGCTCAACGTATTTTATTAATATCTGGGGCTATTTTTATATTGTTTGTGCATTGAAAGCCTTAGAACGATTTGTTTTTACCGCTAAATAAAAGCTTTGTATCGGTGAACAAATGTTTTACCACTATTGTGGCGCTTTTTTGATATGAAAAAGCAGCCACTAAGGACTGCTTTACTGCCAACCGTGACGGCTAGACTTAACATTCAATACTCAGGTTAATCACTGAGCAGAAGTGAGTAATACTAATTTGAAGAGGTTTTTTGCCCAGTCAACAGACTGTGTCTAAGCGGACGTAAAAATTAGTCTGCTTACTGCCAATAAACCTCTTAAAACCTTAATTACTTACTTTGAAGTTTCTTTATGATTGACGATGAATCAGTTAGTGGGCTTCTTGGTACATAACGCATAATACCCATCTTGTGAGGTAACTCATACATATGTTCCATATTATCCCCTGCCACATGAATATCAATATTATGTAGTAGGTAAAAATTTTCATCGTTATTTGGTGTAAGTGGGGCAACAATTACCTCATCAACACCCTTAATGTTACGAATTATTTCACATCGTTGTTCACAAGAAATAATTGGAGAACGCTTATAAGATTCAACGTCTTCGTCTGAATGAACGCCAACAATAAGGTAGTCGCCAAACTCTTTTGCTTTTTGTATAACAGATAAATGTCCTACGTGAAATAAATCAAATACGCCACTGGTGTATACTCTTTTCATCTTCATTACTCCTATACCTATCGAACATATAACAATTACTTTTCGTTATATGTTTTATTAAAATCTACCTCGCCACAAACTCACTCTTTGGTGAAATTGCAGCGGATAAAAAAACTGTTCGCTTTTTAAAATGTCCCTATCCGTAGCTAATCGCGCTTCTTAACTACGGCCTGTGGTAAATCAATCACCGTCAGGTATTTAGGATACTTTTTTATGGAATAACCATGGCTTTAAACATCATGGTCATCCAAGAGCTAGTTAATGGTAAATAGCTTGATAAAATTTAAATGCTTTAGAATAGCAACCAGCTATAGGTCAACGTGATAACTAGCGTGTAAACGGCAAGTACATAATACCAACTACCACTTAGTTTTGGTGTTTTTATCGGCGCGACATTAAGAGCAGCTAAACCAAGGATGGTAATATAAAGTACGACAGTAAACGCTTCAGTAGGGATAATACTTTCTAGCAGAAAAACAAAAACAAGAATAATAGCATTATTATCAGAGGCAAGACCTTGATAGCTAGATTTTGAATCTAAACCGTAAACATTAAAATAACTTAATCGTAAGACGCAAGCGGCTACGATAATAAAAGCACCGGGGAGAAACGCCGGATGATAATTGCCATAGCTCAATAAGATAACTGCTGGGCAAATACCAAAACTAACAACATCGATGAGTGAGTCTACTTGTCCGCCAATTTGACCTTGCATTGCCGTTCTATTTTTCATTTTTCTGGCAATTTTGCCATCATTCCAATCAAAGAACACCGCCCAAATTAATCCTATCATTGCGGCAGGGTAAATGCCGATCATGGCAAAGTACAGGGCTAATAAGGCTGAAAACAGCCCGAATAAAGAACAAATATTTGGTAAATCAAAGGCTAGTGATAATATCGAAGGGCGTGTGGTCGACTGATTATTATCTTTTTCTACTGTTGGCATGAATGACTCTCATTGTGAATTAAATGTATTTTTTCGGGGTATTTAATCTAAAGAGTGAGCAAGTTGCGGGTATTGTTATCGAGTTGAGTTATTTAAATGCTGTTAATTTACTAGGGGGAAATTCTAGAACATTAAGTAACTTTTTCTATAAAAATTTTCATCAAGAGATTATTTGGCATGAATATAGCATATTTAATCGATTCAATCTTGATTATCTCTGATTATCTTTCCAACGGGGGGATTTTAAACTTATCTTTTACTCTGCGGTATTGTCTAATTTAATGGTAACTTTCTGTTTCTATTGTTCTTATCAGTAAATGTAGTATCGGTAAAAATTCTGCTATAAAATGTCATACTGGGAAATATTGAATTCAACGCACAAAGTGATCATTAAGATAACAAAAAATAAAGCAGAATAACCAGGTAGATATTTACACTCGTAATTAATTCCCCCTTAAAAAATCATACCAATCAACTAACGCTTGCTAAAATAAGTGGGCTAGTAGGTTTATTGGTGCTAGTAAACACCGATATAATTTGGCCAAGTACTTAATTTGAAATGGATACAAAAAAATCTAACCGAGGTTAGGGATGCTTACTTTCTTTCGGAATGAATGGTGCCGACTGCCGGAACCGAACTGCAGTACGTTAATGAGTTACTGATTACAAGGTAGCGACTTGGTAAAGGTAAAACCACTAGTAATGTAGTTTAAGCCTATAGAAATAATGTTTAAATACTATAATCTCCCTATAAATCTTTATCCAAGTCTCAGGGGGAGGGAATTCTCGCCCCGATAGATAACTCCTCGACTTTATTTCTTCCGTTTTCTTTGGCTAAATAGAGAGCCTTATCAGCGGTCTCGATTAATAAACGTGAAGAGGTATTTATCTTGGGAATTACCGCACAAATGCCAATACTCACTGTGATAACTTGTGCGTTTTTTGAAAATTCATGAGGAATATTCATCTTTTCAATGGATGCTCGACAATTTTCTGCGATTTCAATTGGGCTTGTTGTCTGTGGTAATATGAGAGAAAACTCTTCGCCACCGTATCTCGCAACAAGGTCGCGAGGACGATGCAAATTGCTCTGCAGTTGTTTTGCCACCCTTTTTAGACAATCATCTCCCTGTGGATGGCCATAATTGTCGTTATACAACTTAAAAAAATCAATATCAATAATAATAAACGATATTGATGTTTGATTTCGTAATGCAAGTCGCCATTCATGTTCAAAAAATTCATCCATATATCGTCTATTGGCAATTCCGGTCAAACCGTCTGAGCGAGAAAGTAATTTAAGTTTTTTATTTGCTTCATTAATTTCTTGATTTTGTGCAAGAACGACTTTTTGAACGGCTGTCGCACGTTTAGATATGAAATTAATATAAAGGGCGATATACATTGTGAATACTAGAAATGATATAAATACTGCTAAGGGTAATACGTTCCTTCTGTTAGTGATAAAAGCCTTAGATGGAGAAGCCGCTATACTCCATTGCCGTCCCCATAACAAAGGCAGGCTTTTTTTATAGATTATTTCATTGTTTAATTCGACGCCTTGGTTGGGCGTTTTATACAGTGTTTTTTTATCCAGAGGTTGCGTTTCATCTAGCAATGTAATCTGTATGTTTTTTATGACTTTGTGCTTTATTGAATTGTGGTAAATGTCACCAATTTTAAAAACTCCAAGAACAAAACCTAGCAGGTTTTTTTTTCGTCTTTCTTCCGTAGACAAACCCCTGACTTTGTAAATGGGAATGAAGGCTAAAAAACCTTTTTGGTTACCTCTTTCTTGAACAAGAGTAATACTGCCCGTAGCGGTTGGTAATCCACTATTTCTAGCAGAAATAAGTGTTTGATAGCGAGTTGTATTTGATGCTAAATCAAATCCATAGGCTAGTTCATTTCCTATATAGGGTTCTACAAAATAAACGGGAAAATATTCCTCTTTAATTGGCGACCTCACCATGTTGCCTTGTTTTTTTCTTGCTATTATTTCAAACTTTGGAAGGTTAAGTAATGGTTTTGATTCGTAGGTCCCCCTTTGAGCGTGCATTACAAGGGGTATCCATTCTAATGCTTGTATACCATTATGACGGCTAAGGATACTCTTAGCTTCAAGGCTAAAGTGGTTCCAGTCGGGAGGGTTAGAATCACTAAACAGGATCGCTAATGATCTTAGCGCTTCGAAATTTACGACGATTTCTTTGTGTAAAGAAGCTACATTTTCGTCTATTTCTTTATGAAATTCTCTTGTTATTTTTCTTCCTTCAATATTATACAGAAGGTAACCACTTGATATAGATATAAATAGACCGAAAAATAATACGGTAACTAAAACCGTAGGGGTATGAAGCTTCTTAAGCATGAAAAATTTCTCACTTATAACTCGTTATATTTTACTGAGGCATTGAAATCAATCTAATTACTATAATAGTAGTTACTAGCGGGTATACCAAGAGTCATTGATTCAATCAGTGGGGGAGTTGGTATTATTTCAAATATATTGAATCTTTGGCAATAACGAAGCCTCAACATAAATGCTGAGGCTTCGTTATATTCTCATAGAGAATGAATGGTGCCGATTGCCGGAATGGAACTGCTGCACGTTAATGAGTTACTGATTCAATCAGTAGGGTAGTTATTGAATTTTTGGCAATACAAAAGCCTCAACATAAATGCTGAGGCTTCATTATATTCTCATAGAGAATAAATGGTGCCGACTGCCGGAATCGAACTGCTGCAGGTTAATGAGTTACTGATTCAATCAGTAGGGCTGTTATTGAATTTTTGGCAATAAAAAAGCCTCAACATAAATGCTGAGGCTTCGTTATATTCTCATAGAGAATGAATGGTGCCGACTGCCGGAATCGAACTGGCGACCTACTGATTACAAGTCAGTTGCTCTACCAACTGAGCTAAGTCGGCACACAAAGCTGTGTGCAGTATTTGAGTCTAAATTAATTGACCTAAACACTCTGGCACCGAAATAATGCTTAATATTAGTAATTAAATAATATCTGAGCACCACTTCTGTAAATGGTGCCCCGACCCGGATTTGAACCAGGGACACGAGGATTTTCAATCCTCTGCTCTACCAACTGAGCTATCGGGGCACAACATGTTTAACTTGGCTGCAATCGCTGCCTCGTTAAGACGGGGCGTATTAAACTGTTTTTCCTTTACCCCGTCAACTGTTTTTTACTAAGTTTTTTATAAAAAGTGTTTGTTTGCTGTTTTTTGCAGCAAATATGTTTTGGTAGCACTTTTTATGAACGCTAACGAGCTAGAAAATAAGCAACCTAGTATGTCGAAAATTATTAAACGCGATTATTTACTCGGTGGCACATAACCTTCAATTTCTGGTTCTTTACCTTCAAATAGGTAAGCAACCATGGCATTTTCTAAAAAAGCACGATCGTCAGCATTCATCATGTTCATTTTTTTCTCATTAATGATCATGGTTTGTTTCTTTTGCCAGATTTTCCAAGCTTCTTGAGAAATATTATCAAAAATGCGTTTACCTATTTCACCAGGGTAAAGTTGAAAACCTAAACCTTCGGCGTCTTTTTTTAGGCTTTGACAAAATACTGTGCGACTCATAATGGATTCTCTTCTCTTTATTAGGTAAGTATTAGGTAAATATTAAGTAAGTAATAGTTATTCTGGTGATTAATTATTAGTTAATTGCTAAGTAAATTTAATAGTTTTTGTGTAGAGGCAGCTAGGCCGACACTTAATTCTTGGTGTAAATCATACCACTTTTGCTGATTAGGTTCGTTTATTTCTGCTACATCAAGTTGCTGGCAGTCTACTACCACAGGGGTAATATCTAAATGAAAGTGACTAAAAGTATGCCTAAACTCTGTTAAGGTTTGTGATGAAAGTGCTTTAAGTGACAAACTTGCCATTAAGTCATCAATTTCAGTTAGCTCATCAACTTCATGAAAACACCATAAACCACCCCAAATTCCAACCGGTGGGCGCTTTTCCATTAAAACCTTATCACAGCGTTCATTTTGTATTCTAGGAATGACCATAATGGTGCTCTTCTCAGGGATCTTTTTCTTTGGTTTTTTCTGAGGAAAGTTCATTTGCTGATCGCCCGCTTTGGCCAAACAACTTTGCTCAACAGGGCACAGTTCACAATTAGGCTTGCTTCTTGTACACACTGTTGCGCCGAGATCCATCATTGCCTGATTGAAACTATCGGTTTCAATGGCAGGCGTTAACTGCTCACTTAGGTGCCACAATGCTTTATCGAACTTACTCAAGCCGTTGTAACCTTCAACTAAATAACTACGGGCGAGCACCCTTTTGACATTGCCATCTAAAATGGGGTGATGCTGCTTTAGGGATAAACTTAAGATAGCGCCGGCGGTAGACCGACCAATGCCAGGTAAGGCTATTACCTGCTCTATTTCTATTGGAAATTGGCCTTCATAGTCATCGACCATGATTTTGGCTGCTTTATGTAGATTACGTGCTCTAGCGTAGTAACCTAAGCCTGTCCAGTGATGTAAGACCACATCATCATCGGCATTAGCCAAGTCAGTTATTGTCGGGAAACTTGCCATAAAACGCTGGTAATACGGGATAACTGTCGTAACTTGTGTTTGTTGCAACATGATCTCAGAAATCCACACACGATATGGGGTTTTATCTTGCTGCCAAGGAAAGTGCTTTCTACCTTGCTGGTGATACCAGCTAACGACTTTCTGGCCAAATTTTTCAGCTGAATTGGCTGATATTGCTATAGGATTATTCATAGCGCGCAGTGTAACTAAATAACGTGTAGAGCTCAAATAGACAAATTCGCATCTTGATGGGCTAGGGTATATAATATCGCCTTTAAAATTCGCTCCGCTAAAGTTTAGCGCAGTGTTAGGCAAAAATAAGGCTTTATAATGAAATTTAACGCAAAAAATCGTAGTCGTCGTATCCGTAAAAAATTACGTGTTGATGAGTTTCAAGAGTTAGGCTTTGATGTTGCTTGGAAATTAAACGAGGGCATAAACGGTGAAGAGCTTGATGCTTTTATCGATAAGTTTTTCGCTGAAGCAATACAGCCAAACAGTTTAGGTTTTGGTGGTGAAGGGGATACTTTATGGCATGGTCTAATTTGTACACAAACATTAGGCTCTTGTACTGATGAGCACCGTAGTATTGTCGAAAAATGGTTAAATGATAATGGTGCTACCTCTGTAGCAATAAGCGATCTTTACGATGTGTGGTGGGCTGAATAATTTCTGAGTGTTTAAAAACACTTTATGCAGCGTTAAGTAAACTCGAAATATGAGTAACTATTCCTTCGTTTACTTGCCTTGCCTAAAATATTTTTAATTCACTCAGTGAGTAATTTAGCTAGCAATTGATGAACTTAGGCGCTGATATAGCCGGACGGCTTTGCCTAAAGTACATTGATTTTGCCTAATTGCGCGAAAACGTCTATACGTCAAAGACTAAAAGCCATTTTTTAGAATAACGAACTAACTCTTTTGATAAAGAAAACTTATGACTGAAAAAAACGAAAAAATACATAAAACCATAGAGCAAGCCGAGCAAGAAGGTAAGTACATTCGTAAAATACGTAGTTTTGTAAAACGCGAAGGCCGTTTAACAAAAAATCAAGAGCGTGCGATTAACGAACATTGGCAAACTATGGGCTTAAACCATAATGATGGCGTTATAGATAGCCAAGTCTTATTTGGTAATGCGAATCCTGTAGTTTTAGAAATTGGTTTTGGTATGGGTAAGTCATTAGTTGAAATGGCTCAAGCCTCACCAGAATTAAACTTTATTGGTATTGAAGTACATAAGCCCGGTGTTGGCGCATGTATTTCATCTGCCATTGAAGCTGGTGTTAGCAATTTAAAGGTCTATGAACATGATGCCATTGAGATTTTAGCTGATTGTATTCCTGATGGCATGTTAACAACAGTGCAATTGTTTTTTCCTGATCCATGGCACAAGAAAAAGCACCATAAACGTCGTATTGTGTCAGCTGAATTTGTCGAAACAATTAGACAGAAGTTGAAAGTTGATGGTGTATTTCATATGGCCACCGATTGGGAAAACTATGCACAATGTATGTTAGAAGATATGCAAAGTGCGCCAGGTTATAGCAATTTGTCTGCAGAAAATGATTATGTGCCTCGCCCTGACTCTCGCCCGTTAACGAAATTTGAAAACCGTGGCCAACGTTTAGGGCATGGTGTTTGGGATTTGCAATTTGCTAAAAAAGCGTAGCGTAACCGTTAAGCTTTTACTTTCACCATAGTTTTTAGTCTTCGCTGTGGCGAGGGGATGGTAAATACTGACGTTCAATGAAAAACAAATGTTGAGCGTTACGTAAATTTCCGCTGTCTATTAACCATTGTTGATCAATAATCTCTCTTGCTAAGGCCGCATGCAATATGCGGCTTTTATATTGCGTCCAAAAGAGTAATGTCGCTGCTTGGTGGCAATCATTATTAGGAAGCAGTTCACCGCGTGTTAAAGCCAACTCCTCTATAATATTTGCAATGACTTTTTCTTTGAGTTCAGTTTCAATTTGTTGCTTAAAACGGGTGAATTGTTTTGCTTTTACTAATTGCCATGACAACCAAAGTAATGACAATAACGCCAAAGTGGCGATAATTTCCATGTGTTTTTCCTCATAAAATAACCACTGCTATCATATCATCTATGCCAAGTTAATTACCTAGCCAAGTGCATAAAAAAGAATGATAAAAGGATTACAGTTAGTTACACTGTAGTTAATTTAATAACATACGGATTTTTATCAATGAATAGAGTTTTTCTAATTCTTAGTGTTTTCTTCTTAAGTGGCTGTGCAACTTCATCACAAGCATATCAAATAAAAGAAAATTCAATTCAAACCTTATATAAAAAGGTTAACCCTTCAGTAGTTGAATTACATGTAAAGTCATTAGCGGCTCCAAAAGCTGGGCAGGTTGCCTATAAAGAACAGACTATGGGCTCTTTGGGTTCAGGTGCATTAGTGAGTAGTGAAGGTCGTATTTTAACTGCAGCTCACGTTGTTGATAAAGCTACGGAAATTGAGGTTATATTTGCTGATGGTACTAAAACTACCGGTCATGTTGTTTGGGTTGAACCGCTAATTGATTTAGCCATGATTCAAGCAGGTAAAGTTCCTAGTACAGCAAAACCGCTAAAATTAGCGAAAGCTAACGACTACCAAATAGGTGAGCAAGTTATCGTTATTGGTGCTCCTTTTGGTGTTAGCCATAGTTTATCCGTTGGTTATTTAAGTGGTATTCGTGATGGAAATGCCATACCTGGTAGAAAGTTAGTGCCACGTTTATTGCAAACAGATGCCTCAATTAACCAAGGTAACTCAGGCGGACCAATGTTTAATCTAAATGGTGAAATTATTGGTATCGTTAGCCATATTTTATCACGCAGTGGCGGCAGTAATGGTTTAGGTTTTGTTATTTCAGTTGATACTATTCAACATATTATTGATAGCGACCCAGGTACCTTTTCTGGCTTTATCCCATTATTACTAAGTAAGGAACAGTCTTACGCTATTAATAATTCAGCTGGGCACGGCATGTTAATACAACATGTTATTCCAGGTACTTTAGCGGATAAACTCGGCTTTAAAGGTGGTCACTTGAGTGTGGTTATGGGTCGTAGTCCTATTTTATTGGGTGGTGATATACTACTTGAGGTTGGCGGTCGTGCTATAACTGATTTGGCTTCAGCGGTGCAACTTAAGAAACATATTGCTAGTTATGAAAAGGGCGATAAAGTTACTTTTAAATATCTGCGTAATGGCGAAATTAAAGAAATTTACTGGATTGTTGAGTAATGACTGCTAAGTAGCCTATTTAGCTACTGATGAGTACGGTGCTGAATAAGAACTGATACCAAGTTGATTAAGTTCTTTCCCACTCAGCGAGAGTTAAAGGGTTTAGAGGCAAGGCATTGATTGAAGAGAATGGTTATTCCCTTGTCAAAATCAATAACGCCGTATATAAACCCTTTAAACTCGCCCTATGGGAGCTTACTCAATGATCACTAACATCGTTAAATTTATTTGGTTTAGAATGACTAGACCTTAACAAATTTGCCTTGTTATTGAACATTGAACACAGCTCTGAGCTGGGAAGAAATTTAATCAAATTGGTACAGCACAAACGGCAGATATCCATCGGCCGTTTTTTTTGTGTTAACTAACCTCTACTCTGAATAAGGAAGTTACTCAAAAAGCTATTTTTGGCGATATCAGCGTTTGTATTTCTACCCATAACCCGTTATTGGCTAGGTAATACCGCCTTGTTATCACCAAAACTATCAATATTAAGACCAATAAATAATTTTATAATATAGGTGTTTGTGCTATGTGATTGATAATAAATAAGAACTTATGAAAATTAACATTCATTATCCAGAATTGAGGGTAAATAATTAAAAAAACATTTTTTAATGGTGTTCTATTACCGACTCTTTATAATAGTTGATAACATTGCTCGGAAAAAACTTATGAATATAGTATATAAAACAAGAACGCAGCTAGTGGTTGAAACACTTAGAGAGAAGATCCTTAGTGGTGAATTTAAGGCTGGCGAGTCACTTCGTCAAGCGGCGTTAGCGACAGACTTAAACGTAAGCCGAATTCCAATCAGAGAAGCCTTACTTCAACTTGAAGGTGAAGGCCTTGTAGTCTTTGAACCACATAAAGGCGCGACAGTCACAGAGTTGAATGCCAAGCATGTTGGCGAACTTTTCGACTTAAGAGCAATGCTTGAAGGTAATCTTTTAGCTGCATCGCTACCGCTTTTAAGCAGTGAAAAGCTAGCTGAAGCAAGTGATATTCTTGCACAATT
Organism: Colwellia piezophila ATCC BAA-637; assembly: GCF_000378625.1. Taxonomy (GTDB): domain Bacteria; phylum Pseudomonadota; class Gammaproteobacteria; order Enterobacterales; family Alteromonadaceae; genus Colwellia; species Colwellia piezophila. Next base: position 174,437 of record NZ_KB905167.1, read on the forward strand.
AGATAAAGCCTTGGGTAAGGAAAATGCCGCTAATACTTGGAGTGAGCTTAATTCCCGCTATCATAATTGTTTGTATTCAGCGGCTAATCGTCCACAAACTCAAGATTTAGTTAATACCCTAAATAAGAATGCAGACAGATACATTCGTATGCATTTATTATGGGCAGGTGGGATTTCAAAAGCGGGCCCTGAGCATAATCAGCTACTGGCATTTTGTAAAATTGGTGATGTTGATAAAGCTGTTACCGTATTAACAGATCATATCCTCGGCTCTAGAGACGAGATCAAAGCCTTTTTAGAGCAACGTGAAGCAAACAGCTAAACCCTTTAAATTTGAGGTTGATCTGTTTACTGTGTTGTAAAAGTAAGCAGATATTGACTTTACCTCTTCATTTCTATAGTATTCCCGCGCCTTAAAATCACAGAAAACTTGCCTGTTTTTGTCTATGCTTAACTCAGTTAAGTATAAATAAACATGCTCGCCAATTAGCATTCGTAGTTGTTTAGTCTTTTATTAAATAACCGCGACAAACCCAATGAGATAAAAATGTTTGAATTACACGCCAGTAAAGTGTCCAACCTAAAAAATGATGTGCTATCAGGGCTAACCGTTGCCCTAGCATTAGTCCCTGAAGCGATAGCTTTTGCCTTTGTTGCCGGCGTTGGCCCCTTAGTAGGTTTATATGCCGCCTTTATGGTCGGCTTAATTACCGCTATTTTTGGTGGCCGTCCAGGCATGATCTCTGGTGCAACTGGCGCTATGGCTGTAGTAATGGTTGCTCTTGTGGCAACCGGTAATGCGATGGGGGAGGCCATGGATGTACCGGTTGATAATATGGGACTGCAATATCTATTTGCAACGGTTGTACTCACCGGGATACTGCAAATGTTGGCTGGTGTATTTAAGTTAGGTAAGTTTATTCGCCTAGTGCCACACCCGGTAATGCTAGGTTTTGTAAATGGTTTGGCTATTGTTATTTTCTTAGCGCAACTTGGGCAGTTTAAAGTAACCAATGCTGCCGGTGAGCTAGAGTGGATGCAAGGTACACCACTTTATACTATGGCTGGTTTGATCTTTGCAACAATGGCAATCATTCACTTTTTCCCTAAATTAACTAAAGCAGTGCCTTCAACCTTAGTGGCTATTGTTGGTATATCTTTCTTAGTTTATTTTATTGGTTTAGATACTAAACTAGTTGGCGATGTCGCTTCTATTGCAGGTGGTTTACCTACCTTTGGCATTCCTGATGTGCCATTTTCACTTGAAACATTGAAATTCATTTTCCCTTTTGCTTTAGTTCTAGCGGCGATTGGTTTAATTGAGTCATTATTAACATTGACCCTAATTGATGAATTAACCGGAACACGTGGCCGTAGCAATAAAGAATGTATTGCTCAAGGTGCGGCGAATACGGCGACAGGCTTCTTTGGCGGCATGGGTGGTTGTGCGATGATAGGTCAGTCGATGATTAACGTTAATTCGGGTGGTCGTGGTCGTGCATCGGGTATTACCGCTGCCTTAGCTTTATTAGGTTTTATCTTATTTGCATCGGGTTTAATTGAGCAAATTCCATTAGCAGCACTTGTTGGTGTTATGTTCATTGTTGTTATCGGAACTTTTGAATGGTCTAGTCTACGAATTTTAGGCAAGGTACCTAAAGCCGATGCCTTTGTAATCATTTTAGTTTCAGCGGTAACAGTGTATTCAGACCTAGCGGTAGCCGTTATTGTCGGTGTTATTGTCTCTGCGCTAGTATTTGCTTGGGAGCATGCTAAACATATCGCTGTTACTCGTAGTGTTGATGAAAATGGCTCAACGGTATATGAAGTAAATGGTCCAATATTTTTTGGTTCCATTGCTAACTTCCTCGAACAATTCACCCCTGAAGATGACAGTAGTGATGTTATTGTTGAGTTTAAAAATGCCCGTGTTGTTGATCACTCAGCAATCGCCGCGATTGATACCTTAGCGGAACGTTATTTATCGCGTAACAAGACCATGCATTTAAAACACTTAAACAAAGAGTGTAAGGAATTGCTAGAGAAGGCTGATAAATTAGTTGAGCTTAATGTAATTGAAGACCCTGATTATCATATTGCTAGTGATAAACTAGCCTAAGTAGGTTTACTGTAAATAGCGTTAATTTCGCTATTAATGCTTGCTGTTATAAAAAATGCGTTGATAAGTTATACTTAACTTACAGCGCATTTTTTATTTGTTTTTCTACTTTTTTTTTAGTAAGTGAGGTTAAGTGCAATTAGAGTTCTTTGACGTTCCTAGCCCCTGTGTCAGCATTTGTGAGTCTGATGAGAAAGGCCACTGCCGAGGCTGCATGCGCTCGCGTGATGAACGACAAGAATGGATTAACTTTACTAACGATGAGAAACAAAAAGTAATTAAACGCTGTCTACAACGCAAAAAACGTAAATTGAATCAGCTAAAGGCAAAACCAGCGGAACAAGTTGTTGAGCCTTTACTTGACGAAGACCGACAACCTTCATTACTTGACCCGCCGAGTAGACCTGCAGCTAAGTCCAGACAAAATACCGATTTAGACTTTAGCGAATTTGAGCTTTGATTTTTAGTTTTTTCTTCGTTTTTATTTTAGTTATATTGCAGTGTTTATTAGAATAACCTACCACAATTCCATGTGTTAATATTTCCTTGAACTCGAACTTAAGCGATACTTTTCAAGGATGAATCTATGCGGTTACCGCACCTTTTTATAATATTTCCCTTTCTATTGATAGCTTGCAGCCAAGAGCACGCTAGCGTGGCCATTACCTCTGATGAACGTCTCAAACAACAAATAATCGCGAGTAGTATCGCTATCGATGTCGACAACTCAGGAGACATCGTTACTCAATATTTAGTGGCCTTTGCAAAAAAACTTGATAAAGTACGGATTCTCGGGTTAGGGGAGCAAACCCATGGTGCGGGTAGTGTTTTCACCTTAAATACATAGTTAATAAAATATTTACATCAACACCATGGTTTTGATTTGTTTATTTTAGAAAGCGGCATGTACGATGTGGCTGAAATAGTTAAAAAAGCTCAACAGGGTCAATCGATAAAAACATTGGCGCCAGGCAATATCTTTTATATGTATGCTAACAGTGAAGAGGTTACGCCTTTATTTGATTACGTTAACGAGCAACTCAATACTGACAACCCTTTAACTATGGTTGGTTTTGATAGTCAGCATACCGGTGGCATAGCATTAACTAGGCTAGTTACCGATTTAACTTAAGCCCAGGGTGAAATTGACAATGACTGGATAAATAGCCAAGTGTGGCGGATTTTTTCACAGCAGATTCAGCAAGTTTTGGACGGCTCGAAGGTCCGTTTTCCACTAGATCAAGAAACACTGTTTTTTAACCAACTTGATCAAATAGCAGATAACTTCGAATTAAGCGGTAATGGCTTTTGGTTGCGTATATCCAAAGGGTTATTGGCACAAGCGAAAAGGCAGTGGCAATTGGGTGATAACCGTAGTCAGCAAATGGGTGAAAATATTAAATGGTGGGCTGAGCAATACCCAGATAAGAAGATTGTTGTTTGGGCGCATACATGGCATTTAACTAAAGAAGGCAACAATCAAGTTAATGCTGGCAAAGTGGTTAGTGAAACCTTTGGTGATGCTTATTACATGGTGCACTTTAGCGCAGAGCAAGGGCAGTATTTAAGTTATATCGATTTAAAAAATAAACAGGTCGCTAAGTTAAAACAAAACTCAGTCGAGGGGTTTTTTAAGCAGACGACATCCTCAGCCATCAATTACATTGAAAATAGCGGCTTATCACTGCAAGGCAGTACTATGGAAGCTTTTGCTAATGACTATCAAAAGACACTACCAGCAAGTGAGTGGGACACTTATTGGGATGGCATGTTTATTCTAAAAGAAATAACGCCAGCTACTTATCAGCGCTAAAGTGTATAAGTTAAGTATTACCTGCGTTTACATGCCAGCGTCAAGTTAGATAATAGTGGTGAGAACTGCGAAATTTAAGTTTAGCTTTAGGGTAATAATTGCCCACTTAATACACGGTAAAGTATCAATGAAGTACTAAATTAAACTTTAAGTTAATTATTGTTATAAAACGGTTGCCACTGATAATTTTTAACTATACTATACGCGCTCTTCAGAGAGTTCAACTCCCTTGAGAATGCCCCGATAGCTCAGTTGGTAGAGCAGAGGATTGAAAATCCTCGTGTCCCTGGTTCAAATCCGGGTCGGGGCACCATATAAAGATAAAGCCTCAGCATTACTAATTATAAATAGTACTGCTGAGGCTTTTTTCGTTTATAAAGTTTGATTTATTAGTGAGTTTATAAGAACCGTTATTAGAAAAGTTATTAGGCTATTTATTAGGTATTGATTAGCTGGTTGTTTTGCTTAGTAACAAGTTATGGGATGCATGAAATTGTCTATCACTGCCCGTTGAGTACTCTATGCTCAACGGGAAATACAGTAGAGTATAAAGCTAGCTTTTAAAGCTGTTCCTTCAAAGCGAATAGTAAGTCTAACGCTTGTCTCGGGCTTAAGTCATTAACATCGGTATCGATAAGCATAGTTAATGCAGGATGTTCATCAGGAGTTAAATTCAGCTGTTCAAAAGCATTACTTTGTACTGGACTGGCAGTCAATACCGAGGGTATTTGTTGCTGCTCTAATTCACTTAACCTTTGCTTAGCGCGTTTTATTACCATTTTGGGCACACCCGCTAATTGAGCCACTTGTAAGCCAAAGCTTTTACTGGCGGCGCCTTCTTGCACTGTATGCATGAAAATGATGGTATCGTCATGTTCCATGGCATCTAAGTGAACATTGGCAAGGGTTTCAATTTGCTCTGCTAGCATCGTTAGCTCAAAATAATGCGTGGCAAAGAGGGTAAAGGCCTTGGTTTTTAATGCTAACATTTCTGCACAAGCCCAAGCGAGTGATAAACCGTCATAGGTACTTGTACCACGGCCAATCTCATCAAGTAGCACTAAACTTCTGTCGGTAGCGTTGTGTAAGATATTAGCGGTTTCCGTCATTTCGACCATAAAAGTTGAACGACCACTGGCTAAATCATCTGAGGCGCCTATTCGAGTAAATATTCTATCAACTAAGCCTATAGTCGCGCTGCTAGCCGGTACGTAGCAACCTATATGAGCAAGCAATACGATTAAGGCGGTTTGACGCATATAGGTTGATTTACCGCCCATGTTCGGGCCGGTTATTATCAACATTTTACGCTGTTCAGTTAACAGGACTGAGTTTGCGATAAAAGCATCACTGGTCATTTGCTCAACCACAACATGTCGACCAGCGTCAATGATAATGCCAGGCTCTGTTACCAGTGTTGGCTTAACATAATCCAACGCTAAGGCGCGCTCTGCGAAGGTGGTCAAGACATCAAGTTCTGCGATGGCTTGGCTTAATTGCTGCAATTGCGCTAAATCAGGCATGACCTGATCGAACAACTCCTGATAAAGCGATTTTTCTAAGGCCAAGAATTTACTTCTTGCACTTAGCACCTTATGTTCATGTTCTTTTAATTCTTCGGTAATAAAGCGCTCATTATTTTTTAATGTCTGACGGCGGATATAATCATCAGGGACATTAGCGGCGGCGGTGCGGCTCATCTCAATAAAAAAGCCATGCACCTTGTTATAGCCAACTTTTAGGGAGTGAATGCCAGTGCGCTCTTTTTCTCGTTGTTCCAGTTGTTTTAAAAACTCGGTAGCACCATCACTTAAATCACGTAATACATCGAGTTCGCTATTATAGCCTGGCGCAATAACACCGCCGTCGCGAATAAGTACCGGGGGGTTTTCGATTATGGCATGTTCAAGTAATGCTTGTAACTGCGGCATGGGTTGGCTTTGTTGAGCTATAGTACTTAAGTAATTAGCGGGCGATTCAGTTAACTCATTGTTAAGTTCATTCGGTAACTCATTCTGCAACTCTGGTAGTTGTTGTAATGCATGGCGTAAGCGAGCAAAATCTCGCGGTCGTGCAGATCTTAAAGCTATTCTAGAAACAATACGTTCAATGTCGCCTAAGCCTTTTAATATTGGTTGAATTGGTGTGATCAGGTCTCGCGCTATAATATCACTTACCGCATTTTGGCGATTATGAAGCACGGTTAGGTCGCGTAATGGGAAGTGCAACCAACGTTTAAGTAGACGCGAGCCCATTGGCGTCGATGATTTATCTAAAATTGACGCTAGGGTATTCTCAAGTCCACCTTGCAAATTTTGCGTTAACTCTAAATTACGTCGGGTGGCAGCATCAAGTACCACGCCAGTATTGGCTGATTCACAAATAATGGCGCGAATATGGGGCAGAGCAGTGCGTTGAGTATCTTTAACATATTGGAATAAACACCCTGCAGCCGCTAAACCTAAGGGTTTGTCATCAACACCAAAGCCGGTTAATTCTTTAGTATCAAACTGTTTATTTAATAAACTAATGGCGGTTTCTAGATCAAATTCCCATTCAGGACGACGGCGTAAACCTTTTCTTTGCTCGATTAAACTAAAATCTTGTAGTGATTCACTATAAAGTAATTCCGCCGGTGATAACCTTTGTAGTTCAGCTTGCAGTTGTTCACTGGTTTGTGGTTCAGTTAAAACAAAGCGGCCACTGGCCATATCTAAATAAGCCAGTCCAAAAGCTGGGGCTGAGCTGGTTTTTAGCTTTGCTTGTGGAGATTGATTATCAACGATGGCAACAATGAGGTTATCTTGCCTATCCAGTAGCAATGCTTCATCACTGAGTGTACCTGGCGTGATAACCCGCACTACTTTACGTTCAACCGGACCCTTGCTGGTCGCGGGATCGCCTATTTGTTCACAAATAGCGACTGACTCACCTAAAGCAACCAGTTTGGCTAAATAATTTTCCACTGCATGATAAGGCACACCAGCCATTGGAATGGCGTTACCACCAGTTTTACCACGGGCAGTAAGCGATATATCTAATAAGTCAGAGGCTTTTTTGGCATCATCAAAAAATAATTCGTAGAAATCGCCCATGCGATAAAAGATCAAAATATTTGGGAACTCAGCCTTAATGGTTAAGTACTGGCGCATCATGGGTGTATGTGATGAAAGATCTTTTATGGCAGTGGTCATGAAATGCTAAAACTCTTATGTTATTACTAGCTTGTTGTTAGCTTAGTACTAGGGATGAAAATACCGGCAGGCATTCTCGCTAGATTATGCCATAAGCAGGATTAGCATTTCTCATTTTTTGATAAGCATAGGGGCAATATTTATTACCTTGCCATCCAGGTATTAAAGAGTGACCAAGCAACTAACCACATAACTAAAGCAATAATGATATCTATAGTCATTTTTACCCTTGGTCTACTTAATTGCTTAGATAGCTTAGCCGCGCCTAACGCTAAACAACCAAACCAAGCCATTGAGCCTAAAATAGAGCCAATAAGAAAGTATATCTTTGCCTCACCGGCATATTGCCCACCCACGCTACCAATGACCATAACCGTATCGATATAAGCATGTGGGTTTAAAAAAGTGACCGCGAGCGTGGTTAAGAAAACAATTTTAGCCGATTTTTTTTTCAATACGCTATCAGCGCTATTGTTATTTTTGGCAAAAGCCGATTTCATTGACAATAAGCCATAGACACTAAGAAATAAAATGCCGCCCCAGGTTAATAGATTAAATAAAGTGGGGCTTTGTGACAGTAAAATACTACCACCTAGGACACCAAGGCTAATTAATAAAACATCATAAAGTACAAAAAGTGCCGCCGTCATTTTATGATGGTTTCGACTAATTCCTTGGTTAATTAACATAGAATTTTGTGTGCCTATGGGCATGATCATGCTTAATGTCAGGGTAAAGCCTTTGGCTAAAATTAATAAGCTCATAATGGTACTCGGTAAAATTGTCAGGGGATTTAATAAAGTTAGGGGCTGTTGAACTTTCGATATTACTTTTACAGCAACATCTTTGATATTTAGGCAAGGCAGAGCATGTGAAGTGGTGTGGCTACATGAACTTGCGATAACGCCGTATAAATTTCAAACAAGTGCTGCCCTTTGGGTTCATTTAAAATGAACTTACTTCTTGTTGCTCGCTTCTCTAATAGAATAACTATGATTCAAAGCTCGCGCCGCGATTAAGTCCGTTTTAAATTGAATAAAATTTAACCCTGAAAGATCAATAGCCCCTAGTTTGCACTAATTTTTCATTTAATTATAATTAATAATATTTAACTATCATTAGTAAAACTTATGACTGAGGTTGTGAGTAATAAGAGGATTTATGGAAAATTTTGATTATAAGTTGCTTGCTGCATTAGCAGAAGTCATTGAACAACAAAGTTTTGAATTAGCGGCGCAAAAATTATTTATTTCACAATCTGCTATTTCACAACGAATTAAGGCACTAGAAGAGCATGTTGGCCAACCGGTACTTATTCGTAATCAACCCATTATTACCACGCCTGCAGGAGAGCAATTACTGAGCCACTTTAAGAAGGTTAAGCAGCTTGAGCATGAGCTAATACCATTATTATCGCCAGAAACGCCGGTAATGCCGATGAAAGTATCGTTAGCCATTAACGCTGATAGCATTGCTACTTGGTTTATTGATGCCATTACCCCAGTGCTCAAGGATCACTTAGTGGAATTAAACCTCATCATTGAGCATGAAGAGCGGACGTTAGATAAGTTACGCAGCGGTCAAGCCATTGGCGCAGTAAGTGTTATTGAGCAACCGCTCAAAGGTTATCGATCGTTCAAATTAGGTGAGATGGAATATTGCTTGGTGGCTAGCGAAGGTTTTGCACAAAAATACTTTCCTAACGGCGTTAATCAAAGTTCTCTGAAAATGGCGCCGGCAATAAGTTTTGATCATAAAGATGATATGCATGTGCGTTATATTGCTAAGCATTATAATTTAGCGGCCAGTGAGTATTATTGTCATAGCGTACGGTCGTCAGAAGCTTTTGTTGCCCTAGCAAAACAAGGTGTGGCGTATTGCTTGCTGCCGAAATTACAAATCACTCGGGAGTTACTCAGTGGGGAGCTAATTAACCTATCACCAGAGAATGAGTTAATTGAAACTTTATTTTGGCATAGTTGGGTGCTAGTTAAAGGTATTAATAAGAAAATATCACAGCAAATAGTAAAAATAGGACAACAAAAACTAGCAGGTTAGCTATTTTTTTTGAATGAAAAAAGTACTGTATGATAACGTGATTACTTGCTACAACACCTAAGTAGTAACTTTTTAATGTTAAATTAAAAAAAGTTACTATGTTAAATAAATGTCAACTTATTCAGTTGCTTGTATGTATGGTCCATTTGTTTTTGTTGGTTAGATAAAAAATATTGTAAAAGAACTTGATACTGTACGCACTTACAGTATACTTGCTTCATTAAAACGAAATAACACAACAGCTCGCGGAGTATTCAATGAAAGACGATAAAGAAAAAGCACTAGCAGCAGCCTTAAGTCAAATCGAGAGACAGTTTGGTAAAGGTTCAATAATGAAACTTGGTGATAATACCACCATGGACATAGAAACTATTTCTACTGGTTCATTAGGATTAGACATTGCACTAGGTGCTGGTGGTTTACCGTTAGGTCGTGTTGTTGAAATTTATGGCCCTGAATCAAGTGGTAAAACGACATTAACTTTAGAAGTTATTGCTCAAGCACAACGTGATGGGAGAGTTTGTGCCTTTATCGATGCTGAGCATGCACTTGATCCAATCTATGCAAAAAAACTAGGTGTAAATATTGATGAGTTACTTATTTCTCAGCCAGATACCGGCGAACAAGCTTTAGAGATTGTAGATATGCTAACGCGTTCTGGTGCTATTGATGTGATTGTAGTTGATTCTGTTGCTGCTTTAACACCTAAAGCTGAAATTGAAGGTGATATGGGCGATTCACACATGGGCTTACAAGCTCGAATGATGAGTCAAGCAATGCGTAAGCTAACCGGTAATCTTAAATCATCCAATACCATGCTTATTTTTATTAATCAAATTCGTATGAAAATTGGTGTTATGTTTGGTTCTCCAGAAACCACTACGGGTGGTAATGCATTAAAATTCTATGCTTCAGTACGTTTAGATATCCGTCGTATTGGCGCGGTTAAAAATGGTGATGAAATCATTGGTAATGAAACTAGAGTAAAAGTGGTTAAAAATAAAATTGCACCACCGTTTAAACAAGCTGAATTCCAAATTTTATACGGTCAAGGTATTAACAACTTAGGCGAATTAATTGAGCTAGGCGTTAAGCATGGTTTTGTTGAAAAAGCGGGTGCTTGGTATAGTTGTAATGGTGAACGTATTGGTCAGGGTAAAGCTAACGCGGCTAAATATTTAGATGAACATCCTGAAATGGCGAAAGATGTTGATACTAAATTACGCGATATGTTTTTATCAAAAACAGTTGAGACCGAAGATAAAAAAGTAGAAGCTGTAACACAGTAGTTTATAAAGAGTCTAAAACTAAGCTTCTATAGCTAAAAATAAGTACAAAAAAAACGTAATCTTAGACGTAAGGTTACGTTTTTTTATGGCTTAATTTAGTGGGTATTTTAGCTCTTAAGTCTTATACAGATTGGTATTAAATGTTTTTAGTGATTGTGACCACAACCGCCCTCAACGTGGACATGACCATGTTCAAGTTCTTCAGCAGTGGCTTCACGCACTTCAATAATCTCAACATCAAAACTTAAGTCTAAACCTGCAAGGGGATGGTTACCGTCAACGGTAATCTCATCATCTTGCACATCAATAACAATCACAGTTTGTTCACCATCATCTGTTGTTGCACGCAATTGGGTGCCTAAACCAAGATCTTCAACACCAGCAAGAGCTTCTCTAGGCACTGTTTGTACATAATCGTCAAAACGCTCACCGTAAGCTTGATCACAAGATACTGCAACTTCGAATTTGTCTCCCATTTTATAACCTAAAATCGCATCATCTAAGCCAGGAATTAAATAACCTGTACCTTGAATAATAGCCATGGGCTCATCTTCGTATGAACTATCAATTAATGTGCCTTCGCTGTCAGATACTGCATAGTGCATAACAACAACATTGTTTTTAGCGATTTTCATGTTTTATCCTAATGATTTTAAATATTGAGCTTATTCAGCCGCAAGGGTATACGGTAATGTTTGATTTATTATGACAGAGTCCGTTTGCGAAGCAATGCGCATTGTTGGCAGCTCACCATCGTTAGCAAGCACGGCTTGTATGACACAACTACCGTCATCTGCTTGATAATAAGCGAGGATATCGCCAGCTTTACGCCAGTTATCGCCTAATTGCTTTTCAATTTTGTCATCAGCTTGCAGCTGTGCTGTTAGTTGTACCTGCAAAGAAAATAGAGCGCGTTTATTTTTTCCTAAATACTGCATTCTAGCGACGGTTTCTTGGCCAAGGTAACAACCCTTAGTGAAACTTATACCATTAATAGCCTGTAAGTTGAGCATTTGAGGAACGTAGTGACCACTAGTACTTGCAGTTAAAATGGGAAAACCTTGGCTTATTTCTAATAAATCCCAAACTGAATGAGAGTATGTAGGAAGTGCTAACTTCTCGATGAGTACTGATATAGCGATTTCTTCATCAATGATGATATAACGAGGCTGATCACCACAAAGGTAAACTAGGCTGGTTGAGCCAACTTGTACTACCGGACTTAAACTATCAGGGACTTGCGCGAACTCTTGTTGCAATAATGAACTTGCTTCTTTACCAACCAAAGCAATAAAGCATAGCTCTTTAGCCTCATCGATATTAACCTTAGCGAAAACACCAAATTTTTTCAGTGCGTTAAGTGAATTTTCAATACCGGCTTTAGGTTGTAATAATAAATGAGCAGCAGAGCGGTTAATTAATCTAAAAACGGAAAAAACTTTTCCTTTGGCATCACAGTGAGCCCCAACAAGTAGGTTTGTTGCGGTGCTATTGTCAACATCACAAGTAACTTGTCCTTGCAGATATTTGCTTTGCTCTTCACCAGATAACGAAATTGCCCCAAATTCACTAAGTTCAATAAGGTAAGTCGCTGGTAGTTGTGCTAATGATGGTAATTGTGTGCTGATAGTAGTGGTCATATTGAACTCAATGAAAAATCGCGGCTTGTATACCCGTGACCATTCAAGATGCATGTTTCAGAGTGCTTGAGCAATTTAAATTCAAGGCGCTGTGATGAAATAATGGTTGTTCCATTATAAGTCACAGCAACGATGAAGTGATGTTGCTCAAACGCTTCTTCGATGGGTTTAAAATGACTTTATACCGCGTTTAAATAATCAAACCATAGAATGACTATGCTTAAATTATTCTCCTTGCCTAAAGCCATTTTAATTCCCACTGAAATCCTGCACTTTGATTGGTAACGGGTATATATTAAAGGTTAACTATAGAATAGGGGCGAAAATGGCAAAAACAACTAAGGTGATGGATTATATTAGTAGTAATTACTGTTTTTAATAGCTGTGCTGGCTGAGTTATTGTTACAATGCGTCCGTGTTAATCACCAGTGTTCATCAACAAGGGGTACTTATGTCTGGTAATGAAGCTTCAAGCAATGCAGTGACAAATAATGAAAACTCGACTAATATTTCAAAAGTTAATAAAGCTCGCTTAAAGTGGGCATGTCGTCGCGGTATGCTAGAGTTAGATGTATTGTTTATTCCTTTTGTCGATGAAGCTTATGATGACTTATCAATAAAAGATCAGTTTATTTTTGAACGTTTACTGACTAGTCAAGATCCTGAATTATTTGCATGGTTTATGGGGCATGAAGTTTGTGAAGATACAGAATTCAACGCTATGGTGCAATTTATACTCAAACGCGTCAAAGTATAATGTCAATGTTCGTAAATCTCGCTTAAAGCTCGCTACGTATGGTTTATTAGGGCTAATACTTAGCTTAATATTGTTAGTAAACTTTACCTATTACTATGTTCTAGCGCTAGTTATCGCGGTGATAGGCCTCATATATCTATGCTTCTTGGTAAATGTTAAACATACTCAGCCCATCATTCACTCCTTTACCTTAACGGAGAGTGGCGATATTCACCTAGATAAAAACCCGCAGCGTTATCAACTTGTACAAGTGAGTCGAGTGAGCTTTATTGGTTGTTGGTTGATTATGGTGCCAAGTGAGTCGGTACTCAGTCAGCGCAGTATTGTGGTAAATCATACCCTGAAACAGTTTTTTATATTTAAGGATAGTATTTCCGAGCAAGATTTCTCTCGTCTTGCTCGAGTGATAAAGCAGCTAAGTTAACTTTGTTCTAGTTTAGTTTAACTGGGTGATAGTATGGTTGGTTGTGCCGTTGGTAATAAGTCTGGATAATCTAAGGTGTAATGTAAACCTCTACTCTCTTTTCGCTCCATGGCACATTTGATAATGAGCTCAGCCACCTGCACTAGGTTTCTTAATTCAAGTAAATTATTACTGACTTTAAAGTTTTGATAATAATCTTCTATTTCTCTCTGTAACAACTCAACCCGATGTAATGCTCGTTCAAGACGTTTTGTGGTGCGAACAATGCCAACGTAATCCCACATAAATAATCTAAGCTCGTGCCAATTATGCTGAATGACCACTTCTTCATCTGAGTCAGTTACTCGGCTCTCATCCCAAAGTGGTAGCGTTAAGTAGCGGTTATCTTGCACTAAGCTCTCAGTGATCTCTATGGCTGCTGCTCTAGCAAAAACTAGGCATTCAAGTAGAGAGTTACTGGCTAAACGATTTGCACCGTGCAAACCGGTATATGACATTTCACCAATAGCATAGAGTTGGCTAATATCAGTTCTACCTTGATGATCAACCATAACACCACCACAGGTATAATGAGCGGCAGGCACAATAGGAATAGGTTGTTTAGTAATATCTATGCCTAAGGACATAGTTTTTTCATAGATAGTTGGAAAATGCTGCTTAATAAAGTCACTGGGTTTATGGCTAATATCAAGGTACATACAATCTGCACCTAAGCGTTTCATTTCATAATCAATCGCCCGAGCAACAATATCACGTGGTGCTAACTCTGCGCGTTCATCAAAAGCAGGCATAAAGCGACTGCCATCAGGGCGTCTTAACTTAGCGCCTTCACCGCGAAGCGCCTCGGTCAGTAAAAAGGTACCAGCAGAAGGGTGAAATAAACAAGTCGGATGAAATTGATTGAATTCCATATTGGCAACGCGACAACCTGCACGCCATGCCATTGCAATACCATCACCACTAGCAACATCGGGATTAGAAGTATATTGATATACCTTGCTAGCACCGCCAGTCGCTAAAATAGTTTTTTGTGCATAGATGCTTTCTACTTTTTCAGTATTTCTATTCCATACATAGGCGCCAATACACTGTTTTGGTTGGCTACCCGAGGAGCTAGGTTGACAAATTAGGTCGATAGCATTAAATCGTTCAAATATACGAATACGTGAATGTTGCTTTACTTGATCGGCTAACGTTGTTTGGATGGCTTGGCCTGTTGCATCAGCGGCATGTAATATTCTACGATGACTATGACCGCCTTCGCGCGTTAAGTGGTAACGGTCTTCCCCCTTAGCATTATGCTCCTTATCAAAGGCAACACCCTGGCCAATCAACCACTCTAAACAAGACTTAGCATTTTCAGTGGTAAAGCGTACGGTCTCTTCATCACACAAACCAGCACCAGCAATAATAGTGTCTTCAACATGAGCGGCAATACTATCATTCTCATCAAAGACCGCGGCAATGCCTCCTTGGGCATAATATGTAGAGCCTTCGTTTAATGGCCCTTTACTTAAAATGACGACATCAGCACTTTTAGCTAAATGTAGCGCTAAGGTTAAGCCTGCGGCGCCACTACCTATGATTAAAACATCACAATTGTTTTGTTGAGTCATGTTGAATTGGTTTAATTCTGCTGTTAAAGCGAATGTATAAGTAAATAAGATTCAGGTATTCTATAATACATAGATATAAGCTGCCAGAAATAGCGTTTAATTACCTTCTGGAAAATGTAATATCATTGCTCTACAAGCTATTTAATGAACTATTTTTAAAAAGATTGAAAATAAACAGAACTTTTTAACAATACACTAGTCTTATTTTATGCGTTTGTTTCGAGCCAATGGAAAATATGAGTAGCAATCAATTGTCAGTGTTAAAAGATATGGCTCAAAAGAGCGAACCAAATATAGATCAGCAACTTGTTGAACGGGTTCAGCGTGGCGATAAAAATGCCTTTAACCTGCTGGTAACTAAATATCAGCACAAAGTTGCTAATTTAGTGAGTCGCTATGTTAAAAATCATAGTGATGTACCAGATATAGTACAAGAAGCCTTTATTAAAGCATATAGAGCCTTGCCTAATTTTAGAGGGGACAGTGCTTTTTATACTTGGCTTTATCGGATTGCGGTCAATTGTGCAAAAAACCATAGTGTAGCGCTTGGTCGTAAACCACCAAGTAATGATGTGGAAATTGATGATGCTGAACTTTACGACGGTGGTGGTGCTTTGCGGGAGAATGCCTCTCCTGAAAAAATATTACTTACCGAAGAAATTAAAAAAATTATTTTCAGTACCATGGAATCTCTACCCGAAGATTTACGTTTAGCGATTAACTTTCGAGAAATTGAAGGGCTTAGCTATGAAGAAATAGCTACGATAATGGAATGTCCTGTAGGCACAGTACGATCACGTATTTTTAGAGCTCGTGATGCCATAGACAAGAAAATTCGTCCTTTATTACAAAGAAGTAATTAAGTCATTTGTGAAAGCAGATTTAACTAGGTGTTTTAAGGTAAATGTATGAGTGAAAATAAATCAGAATCAATATCATCATTAGTTGATAATTACTCGCCATCAGCAGACGATACGGTTAGCGCTCATTTAGTTGATAGCATGCTAAAGGACGAAAGTTTATCTAGTACCTGGCAAAACTACCATCTAATAGGTGATGTACTGCGTGATGAAGTTCAGCAGTCTTTACCACTAGATTTAAGTGAAATTATTTCGGCGGCAATTGCTCAAGAAGCTACTATATTGTCACCTAATTCCGCAGCACAGTCTTCAAACGAAAATTTACCAAAAAATAATGGCTTAGCTGCAGAGGATGACGGTCTTGTCTCCCAAATACAAGCGTCGAAGAACACTGGTGGTGTTATTGATGCGACATACCGATTTAAAGCCAGAGTTTCTGCTTTTATCAAGCCTATGGGGCAAGTTGCCATCGCCGCCTCTGCTGCTGCTTTAATGATTGTTGGTGTTCAACATAATGTTACTGATAATTTATCAGTAACACCAAGTGACGTGGTACAAACTGTACCTTTAGCGGGTTATGCCAACCCGGTAAGTTTTAATGTGCAATCACCTCAGGTTCAACACCAATCGGGTCTGCAAAAGTCAAAACAAGCAATTAATGAGCAATTAGTTGCTCAGAGAGTTGCGCAACATCAACGTTTGCAAGCTCTTTTAAAAGATCATAATCAGCAAATGAAAATAGGTAGTAATATAAAATAGCTTGATTGGCTGAATTAGTTGATAATTGCACTTTCAGCCATCATTTTTGAGAACCTATGAAATTATCGGCACTTTTTTTATTGCTGCTAAGCTTTAACGTATCGGCAATAACTACCGATACGGCCAAACTGTGGCTCGACCGACTCTCCCAGTCACTTCGTCAACTCAACTTCACTACTTCTTTTGTTGTTGTTAAAAACAATCAAGCCGAGCCTTATCATTGGCTGCATGGCATTGGTGAAAATGACCAAGAACTAGAAATACTTTCTCGCCTTAATGGACCGCGTCGTGATGTCTTACGCCAAGGTGATATCGTGAGTTATATCGAGCCGGAAATAGAGCCTTACTCTATTATTTCTGATGAGGTTCACAGTCCCATACCGACAATTTTTAGAGGAGATATAAGCGATATAGAAGAAAGTTATCGCTTTATTTCTGTTGGCCGCAGTCGAGTTTTAGGGCGTGTTGCTCAACTTGTTCGAATTGTTGCAAAAGATAAATATCGCCTCAGTTACTGGCTCTGGCTTGATCAACAAACAGGTCTGTTACTAAAAATGGCTGTGCTTAACCGTCAAGGGCAGTTACTGGAGCAAGTTCAATTTACCCATATAGAGGTAACCGACAAGTTATCTGATAATTTAGAGCAGTTACAAAACACAGAGTTACCCGCGATTATAACGCTAAATAATCAACAGAAAAATACCGCCTTACCTTGGCAGTTAGGTTGGCTTCCACAAGGGTTTTCTAAAGTAAAATCAAATCAACATAGGTTAAACAGTTATAATCAAGACACTAGTAAATCAGTAGATTTAATGCGTTTTTCTGATGGTCTAGTCGATATATCCGTTTATGTGAATCCAAGCCAGCAGACGTATAGAGAACCAGAATACGCTCATGATGGCGCAATTATGGTTTTTAATTATATTGTACAAGGGATTGAAGTGGGTGTTGTTGGTAATATACCATTAGCTACGGCGAGAAAAATTGCTGAATCAATAAAATATAGACCAATTAATGAACAGAAAAATCATGACCAGAACAAGATCCAAAGTAGTGGCAACGGTTCCGGCAATGTTCAGCATCCTGTCAGAGAAGAAAAACATGATTAAAGAGCAAGCTACTATTACTGCCATTGAGAACGGCCAAGTTACCGTTACAAGTCAAATAAAATCAACTTGTAGTGGTTGTGCGCAAGTTGATAGTTGTGGTAGTGGTCAAATTGCTAAAGCGCTGCCGCAACGAAAGCTCATGTTAACTTTACCCTATGATGTCACAACTCATGGTACCAGTTTAAAACTGGGGGGCGATGTGGTAATAGCCCTACCGGAAAAACATCTGTTATCGAGTTCCGGTCAAGTTTATTTACTGCCCATATTTGGTTTGATTTCTTTTTCCGCGGTTGGGCAGTGGTTATTTAATCAGCAAATATTACCTCATGAACTCATTGCGCTAGGTTTTGGCTTAACGGGGGGGTATTTAGGATATAGGCTTGCCAAGTTTAAGCAAAAACAGGGTGAACAGAGTGAAAATTTACAACCGAGAATAATTGAAGTTCTCTCTTCGCCAAGTCAAGGCAAATAAGTCTCAGCCTGTCACGGCTTGAAACAAAAGATATCTGAACAAAAGATAGCCCCAAGACAGTAAATTCGTTAAAATCCCTCACATTATTGCATTTAATATTTTTCCTTGATTCCTTTTCGGGATTTTAAGTTTGAAAAATAATCCATTATTTAGAGAAAATCTATAAAAATGAAGAATATACGTAACTTTAGTATCATAGCTCACATTGACCATGGTAAATCTACACTTTCTGACCGTCTAATCCAGCATTGTGGCGGTTTACAAGAGCGTGAAATGGAAGCGCAAGTACTAGACTCAATGGATATTGAGCGAGAACGTGGTATCACCATTAAAGCGCAAAGTGTGACTTTAGACTATAAAGCAAAAGATGGTGAAGTTTATCAATTAAACTTTATCGATACGCCCGGTCATGTTGATTTCTCTTATGAAGTATCACGTTCATTAGCCTCTTGTGAAGGTGCTTTGCTCGTTGTCGATGCTGGGCAGGGCGTTGAAGCGCAAACCGTTGCTAACTGTTATACCGCCCTTGAAATGGATTTAGAAGTTATACCTATTTTAAATAAAATAGATTTACCACAAGCTGACCCTGAGCGTGTTGCTGAAGAAATTGAACATATTATTGGTATTGATGCTACCGATGCGGTGACTTGCTCGGCAAAAACAGGTTTGGGCATTGAAGATGTATTAGAAACTATCGTTGCCAATATTCCTCCACCTAAAGGTGATAAAGGTGCACCATTACAAGCTTTGATTGTTGATTCATGGTTTGATAATTACCAAGGTGTTGTTTCACTGGTTCGGATAATGAATGGTGAAGTCAAAAAAGGCGATAAAATGCTGGTGATGTCTACTGGACAAGTTCACCAAATTGATAAAGTAGGAATTTTCACCCCTAAACAAACTGAAACGAGCATTTTAAGAGCCGGTGAAGTTGGTTTTATTATTGCGGGTATCAAAGAAATTCACGGTGCGCCAGTGGGCGATACTATCACTATCAGTAAAAAAGAAGCGTCTGAGCCATTAGCGGGTTTTGCTAAAGCTCAGCCACAAGTTTATGCCGGTATTTTCCCGATAAGCTCTGAGGATTATGAAAATTTTAGAGATGCACTCAACAAATTAAGCCTTAACGATGCTTCTTTATTTTTCGAACCGGAAAGCTCATCAGCGTTAGGTTTTGGTTTCCGTATAGGTTTCCTTGGCATGCTGCATATGGAGATTATTCAAGAACGTCTTGCCCGTGAATATGATCTTGATTTAATTACTACAGCGCCAACGGTAAACTATGAAATCGTATGTACTAATGGCGAGTTATTATCCATTGATAACCCAGCAGATTTGCCTGCCGTTAATAATATTGATGAGATTAGAGAGCCAATCGTTCAAGCTAATATTCTAGTACCACAAGAATTTTTAGGTAATGTGATTAAGCTATGTATTGAAAAACGTGGTGTGCAAAAAGATATTATTTATCACGGCAATCAAGTTGCGGTAACTTATGAATTACCTATGGCTGAAGTGGTCATGGACTTCTTCGATAAACTTAAATCTACCAGTCGTGGTTATGCTTCACTTGATTATCACTTTGTTCGTTTTGAAACCGCCGATATGGTTCGCGTTGATGTGATGATCAATGGTGACAGAGTAGATGCTTTAGCGATGATCACCCATAGAAACCATTCAGCCGCACGCGGTCGTTTATTAGTTGATAAACTGAAAGAGTTAATCCATCGTCAGCAGTTTGACATTGCTATTCAAGCGGCTATTGGCAATAACGTAATTGCCCGTACCACAGTAAAGCAATTACGTAAAAACGTAACAGCGAAATGTTACGGTGGTGATATTAGTCGTAAGAAGAAACTTCTTCAAAAGCAAAAAGATGGCAAGAAACGCATGAAGCAAGTAGGTAATGTTGAAGTACCTCAAGAAGCGTTCCTAGCTGTACTTAAGCTTGATAGTTAGTTCACATATTAAGTTGAATTAAGAGGTAGCGACAGCTGAGCAGAGCAAGTCGCTACTTTCTACCTAATAGGATTTTTAAATAGGAATAGTATGGCCGTTTATTTTTCGATTATTTTAGTGATCATTACCGTATTAACCGGGATGGTTTGGTTTGCAGATAAGTTTTACTTAGCACCACAACGTAAGTTGAAAGCCCTAGCCGCACAAGATATAGCGAAAGAACAGTGTGCAGCAGAGCTTACTCCACAAGCTCTTGCAACATTAATCGAGCCTTCACCACTTGTTGATACCGCCGTTCAAATCTTCCCTGTGATTGCGTTTGTATTAATCCTACGCTCTTTCTTATACGAACCCTTTCAAATACCATCAGGCTCGATGATGCCGACATTACTAGATGGCGACTTCATTTTAGTCAATAAATTCAATTATGGTTTAAGAGATCCAGTAGTAAGACATAAATTCTTAGAAAATAATTTGCCTGAACATGGCGATGTTGTTGTGTTCAAGTACCCACAAGATCCCCGAGTAGACTATATAAAGCGAGTTATTGGCTTGCCAGGCGATCGTATTATCTACCGAAACAAATCAATTTATATAAAGCGCCCTTGTACCGATACTGATGTAAAGTGTCCAGAGTTCGTGCAAATACAACAAGATTATCTTGGTAAATATCAAGGCCCTGATGCGGAATTTGGTATGAATGAGTTCGAATCTAAAATGCTTAATAAGAGCCATAAAGTGTTAAATGATAGCCATACATTACCAAGAGTTGCTCATTACTTTGGGCAAGCTGGAACTGCTTCAGATGAGTTCTTAGTACCGGCCAAACATTATTTCGTTATGGGTGATAACCGAGATAATTCATTAGATGGCCGTTTCTGGGGCTTTGTCCCAGAAGAAAATCTTGTTGGTGAAGCCGTTGCTATTTGGATGAGTTTTGATTTTAAGCGCAGTGAAGATAGTTTTTTACCTAAGTGGTTACCCAGTGGTGTTCGCTTTGAGCGTATCGGCGCTATAATTTAATATGACCAATAAAGATAATAACGTGAAAATTAATCCTCTTAACCTTGCACGATTAACCAAAAAACTTGGTTATGAATTTAATCAGCCTTCATTGTTGGTGCAAGCACTTACTCATCGTAGTGCTAAAGGCGCTCATAATGAAAGACTTGAGTTTTTAGGTGACTCCATCCTTGGTTTTGTCATTGCAGAAGCACTTTATGATAAGTTCCCAAACCATGATGAGGGTGACTTAACACGAATGCGTTCTAGTTTAGTGAAAGGCGTAACTTTAGCTGAAGTGGCTCGTGATTTTAATTTGGGCGAATGTTTAATTTTGGGTCCAGGAGAATTAAAAAGTGGCGGTCATAGGCGTGAGTCTATTTTAGAAGATGCTATTGAGGCCATTATTGGTGCAGTGTATCAAGACTCAAGTATTGAACGCTGTAAGGCGCTTATCTTAAACTGGTTTGATAAACGTTTAATGGTAATTAAACCGGGTAATGAACAAAAAGATCCGAAAACACGCTTGCAAGAGTTTCTGCAAGGGAGAAGAATCCCGCTTCCAACTTATGAAGTTATTGCTACCAGTGGGCAGTCTCATAATCAAGAATTTACCGTTCGCTGTCAAACCTCAGTGATCAGTGAAGTCGTTGTGGCGAAAGGCACTAGTCGCCGCAAAGCAGAGCAAGAAGCGGCTCAGCAAATACTTGCTTTAATTGAACAAGCGAATGAAGTAAAAAAA
This sequence comes from Colwellia piezophila ATCC BAA-637, assembly GCF_000378625.1. Classification (GTDB taxonomy): domain Bacteria; phylum Pseudomonadota; class Gammaproteobacteria; order Enterobacterales; family Alteromonadaceae; genus Colwellia; species Colwellia piezophila. Next base: position 196,250 of record NZ_KB905167.1, read on the forward strand.
AACTCATCAAAGCAAGCAAAATTAATAAAGCCCCGACATACTAAAAGTAACCCAAGCAAATAAAGCAGCACGAGAAAATAAATTATGCAAAATGATACCTCACCAACCTATGCAGGCTTAATTGCTATTGTCGGTCGCCCCAATGTTGGTAAATCAACATTATTAAATGCCTTATTAGGTCAAAAAATTAGTATTACCTCTAAAAAGCCCCAAACAACCCGTCATCGTATTTTGGGGATTTTGACTGAGGGAAATAGACAGGCAGTTTTAGTCGATACTCCGGGTTTACACACAGAAGAAAAGCGTGCCATAAATAGATTAATGAACCGTGCGGCAAGTAGCTCTATTGCGGAAGTTGAAACAATTATGTTTTTAGTTGAGGGAACTCATTGGACACAAGATGACGAGTTGGTCATGTCTAAAGTGAAACAAAGTGATGCAGAGTGTATATTGGTTGTCAATAAAATAGACAATATCTCTGACAAAGATGAATTATTACCCCATCTGAAAAAATTGGGTGAAATGCACGACTTTAAAGAGATAGTCCCGATTTCAGCCAGTAAAGGCCATGGTGTCGATACCATTCGCAAATTATGTCTAGCTGCTCTTCCTGAAGGCGGTTTCTGGTTTCCAGAGGACCACATAACTGATCGTTCTAGCCGCTTTATGGCCTCTGAGATTATTCGTGAAAAACTAATCCGCTTTACTGGCGATGAGTTACCTTACTCTATTACCGTAGAGATAGAGCAATTTAAAATGGATGATAAGGGAATTATCCATATCAATGCCCTAATACTCGTTGAACGTGATAGCCAAAAACGTATGGTTATTGGTAATCGAGGCGCGAGGTTAAAAACTATCGGTCAAGAAGCTAGGCGAGATATGGAAAATTTATTTGAGAGTAAAGTCTTCTTGGAAACGTGGGTAAAAGTGAAGTCTGGATGGGCTGATGATGAACGAGCATTACGTAGTTTAGGTTACGGTGATGATTACTCTGGCTAGTTGGATGCGGTAGATGATTGAACAAAACGCATTTGTTTTACACCGTCGACCATACCGAGAAAATCAACAGTTAGTTGATTTACTAACAGAGTATGATGGCAAAGTGACTGCCCTAGTCTATGTTGGTCAATCTAAACGCTCTATTAAAAAAGGCTTAATTCAGCCTTTTTTACCGCTAAGCTTAATACTGAAGGGGCGGGGGGAGATTAAGCAAATTACTCAAATTGATGCTATCGCCAAATCTTTTGAGTTGAAAAAACATAGTCTGTTTAGTTCTTTTTATGTAAACGAATTACTTATTCGTTTACTAACAGAGCACATCCCTTGTCAGCCGCTATTCATTCAATATCAGGCTACATTAACCGCCTTGAGTCAAGGTAGAGCCATTGCTCCCCAGTTACGTCTGTTTGAACTTGCCCTTCTTGAAGAGCTGGGTTTGTCATTTGACTTTAGTCCGGTCTTTGAGCACGATGTTAAACACTTTCATTATATCGCCGAGCAAGGTTTTGTACCGGTTTATGATACTTATCAAAAAAGCAGTATTAACTGCTTCGATAAAAGTCATTTACAAGCAATTGCACAGCGAGAGACCCTATACAAAAACGGTGTTCCGACAGAAGTAAGTAATACCTTTAAGCTATTAATGCGTCAGGTTATCAATCAACTTTTAGGAAATAAACCTTTAAATAGTCGTAAACTCTTTGCGAAAAAAACGTAGTGTTTAGCTATTTATATTGTCAGAAATCATTCAAAAAAATTAACAAGAGACTAAAAAATGACGGAATTATTATTAGGTGTAAACGTTGATCATATCGCCACGCTAAGACAAGCCAGAGGTACAAATTATCCTGATCCTGTTTACGCTGCTAGTGTTGCTGAACACGCGGGTGCAGATGGTATTACCGTTCACCTACGAGAAGACAGACGCCATATTCAAGATCGAGATATTTACATATTGAAGCAAACGTTGCATACCCGTATGAACTTTGAAATGGCGGTGACTGATGAAATGGTAGCGATAGCTTGTGATGTTAAGCCAGCTTTTAGTTGTTTAGTACCAGAAAAACGTGAAGAACTGACTACTGAAGGCGGTTTAGATGTTGTGGGTCAATTAGATAAAATTACCAAGGCAACGCAGAAATTAACGGCTGCAGGTATTGCGGTAAGTTTGTTTATTGACGCTGATAAAGCGCAAATTGATGCAGCGTTAGCCAGTAAGGCTCCTTATATTGAGATTCATACCGGGCATTATGCTGATCTGACTTCAGAGGACGAGCAACAACTAGAGCTAGAGCGCTTAACTACAGGGATAAAGTATGCCCATAGCCTAGGACTAAAAGTTAACGCGGGTCATGGTTTAAATTACTTTAATGTTAAGCCGATTGCTGCTATTAAAGAAATTCTTGAGCTAAATATCGGTCATGCCATCATTGCGCGTGCTGCTATTGATGGTTTAGACAAAGCCGTTCGAGATATGAAGCAGTTGATGTTAGAAGCAAGAGCTTATACCCAAGCTACATCAAGAACCTAGTTTCAGGACGGCTGAGCGACTCATAATCAAGACGCGCATTTTATTAATGATTATTCAGGAGAATATTCTCAAGATAATTGCTCCTGCATTATCTTAATAAGGTACTTCCTGTACCGTCTGCATTCTCTATTAAGCTGCATCCATGCAGCGTCCTTAATTACCTACGCAACGATGAATATGGATTGCTCATGCGTCTCCGTAGCACTGGTTGAGAAACGTTTTATCCATCGTTATTGATTTCGACAAGGTAATAAACATTCTCTTCAATCAATAACTTACCTAAAGACGTTTCTAACTCCAGCTGAATCCTGAATCTTGAGGTTGTTTGGGTATACAATAGCTAGTTTACCAACGCAGTATTAGTAGCGATTAAAAAAACACTCATTTATTTATCTTTGTATAAATTATAGTCTACACTTTAGGGACGAAGGTGCAGAAAGGAATCGGCATGCAGATAAGTGAGGTCGAACATGCAGACACAGATGAAACCAGTGCTCGAGCGAAGAAGGGAGGTTCCTGAGCAGTCAGTATGGTGGAATAAACTATCATTGGCACAAAAATTTTCGGCTAGTAGCCTTGGAAAGTTCGGCTATGAGCTGACTTTTGTTCGTAATGAAAACGGCCACAGTTTAGCTGTATTGCAATGTAGTGGCGGTGTCGCAGTGATTGCAGAGGACGGAGATATAGACACTTCGCCAACCATAGTGATACGCTAATATCACTGAATAATGGCGGCCCAGTTCGTGAATATTTAGCCAAATAGTTAAATCTAAAGCAACAGTTCATGTTGCTTTTTTTATTGGTTTTGTCTAAATACTTATACTCACATAGCACTAAATTCTTTTAGGGCTTCAGGTACGGCAAAGAGCACCTGTTCAATGTGTTCAAAAAATTCTAAAAATTCAGGTTCAAGCTCCTCTAAACTTAAGCCCATCTTTAACTGTGTTTCTAATTGGATAGTGATTTTAGCTAAGTTTGGTGCACCAGTATAACAACAAGCGCCGTTTAATTTGTGAACTAATTGCTTAATTAAGGTGATATCCTGAGCATCAATAGCGTCGAGGATATTTTGCTGAGTTTCAGGTAAGCTTTCTACTAAGCCCAAAAACATTTCTTTGGCTAAATCAGCTTTATTAGCGCTTCGATAAAGGGCTAATGGCCAATCAATGACTTTTTCAATGGCCCTTACATCATTCAGCTCTGCAGTAGGTATAATGGGGTTGACCAAGTGATTAAAGTCACAGTACTCATAAATAATATGACGTAACATAGCTTCATCAATGGGTTTTGTCATATAAGCATTAAAGCCTTGCTGATGCATTTTTTCTTTCTCACCACTTAATGCGTGTGCAGTAACAGCAATAATTGGCGTGTCGTTATTCATCGAAAGTTTCTTTATTTCTTTAAGTGTACTGATGCCATCCAATATAGGCATTTGGATATCCATAAAAATAAGGGCAAAGGTTTCTTTTTTACAGAGTTCAATAGCTGAAAGGCCGTTATCTGTTATCGTTACTTGAGTAACTTGCTCCAACAACAAGGCATTAATGAGCTTTAAGTTAGCCTCATTATCATCCACCGCTAACACTTTAATCGGCAGTATTTGTCCTATTGGCGCATTTAAGATAAGTTTCTCAGTACTAGCCTTTATCGTCGGTTGTAATACTTTAACCAAACCGCTCGGTGTTAACGGTTTACTCATACAGCTAACAGCACCACTGGCTATGAGAGCTTCTTGTAAACTTGGCGAGTTACTGTTTATTGCTAAGTGTATATCGCCAGTGATTGGCAATAACTTCGCAATAGTTTTTCGTAAATCACTTAAGGCTGTAGCGGTGTGATTGTGGCCAACCAAGGCATAGTCAAAACGTTTCTGTGCTTGGTTACTGTGAGTAAGCACTTGGGATAATTGATGCTTGTTAATAACACTTGTTACCCGCATTTTCAGGTGTTTCAATATATTTTTAGTGGCTTCTCTACTATGATTATTTTCTTCGTAGTAGAGAACGGTCTTGTTCACTAAATGCTGATTATCTAATTCGAGCATTAATGGCATAGCATTAATTTCACATTGAAAAGTAAACCAAAAACTCGAGCCATGGTTTTTCTCACTGCTAAAGCCAATGTCTCCAAGCATTTCTTGCGCTAGTCGCTGGCAAATAACCAAACCTAAGCCAGTTCCTCCGTATAAACGAGTAATACTTTGATCTGCTTGAGTAAAAGCATCAAAAATAGTTTGCTGTTGTTTCTCCGTCATACCAATACCGGTATCTGTGACAGTGACTTTAACTTTGATGTTTTTTTGGTTGTCCTCGACAAGGTTGATGTCGACGGCAACAAAGCCTTGTGGGGTGAATTTTATCGCATTGCTGATCAAGTTAGTGATGATTTGTTTGATTCGCATCGTATCACCGACAAGCGAGTCCGGTAACTCTTGTGCTATATCGATAGATAGTTCTATGTTTTTCTTATGCGCAGCAGGGGCTAATAGCGTTAAAGTATCTTCAAGAGTCTCTCTTAATGAAAAAGGAATATTTTCAATAACCATTTTTCCAGCATCTAATTTGGAAAAATCTAGAATATCATTAATAATCGCTAATAAGTTATTAGCCGAACGATCAATCGTTTGCAGGTAATCACGTTGGTTTTCGGTGAGGGGTGTTTTTAATACTTGTCTGGTAAAGCCAATAACGCCATTGAGTGGTGTACGTAACTCATGGCTCATATTCGCTAGAAATTCTGATTTTACCCTATTTGCTTCCTGCGCCTTGCGTTTAGAAATACTCAGTTCGACGTTTTGTATTTCAAATTGCTCTAAACTTTCTCGTAAATCTATAGTGGCTTGATCTATGCTGGCATTCATCTCATTTTGGTAGCTATCAAGTGATTGAGCCATGGCATTAATACCATTTTTTAAAAAATTGAGTTCACCAATAAGTTGACCACTCACTCTACTTTCCAACTTTCCTTCTTTAATACGTTCAATAGCTTGAACCATAGAATTGATAGGCTTAGTTACTTTTTTAATTAGCTTAATAGCAAAGATCGCGCTGATTAAAGAGCCAAGCAATGCAAATGCAAAAGCGATCAAAACTTGGCTTTGTTGCTTGAAATTTAGATGGTCCTTGTCGATTTGTATCGCTATGTAGCCAATGGGATATGGCTTAGAGCTATTGAAAGTAGAGTAAGGTCGAAAATTATTATTGCTTGTCACGTTTTTATTGCTTTGTGCGTTAAGGTTTTCCTCAATAATAGGCGTTCTAAAAATAATGTAATCGTCTAAACTTTCCATGATGGTATGACTCGGTAGCTCTGCACCTGCTTTAAGTCTCATTAAATGGGTATCACCATGGTAGGAACTGGCAGCAAATACTTGATTATCACCGGTAAAAACAACAATGCTCTTAACTATGTTTGATTGGGTACGGTGAGTAAAGTCTATTAATTGGCGAAGTTTATCTCTGTCGTTATTAAGTAAGGGGTCTTTACTGGCAATGGCAACGGGCTCTATGATGCTTTTAGCACGTTGTTCTAAGAAGTCATTTAACTCAACTGAACGACTATAAGAGAAATAACTAGCCAAGCCAAAACTGATCAAGGTGGTTGGCAGGATAGTGAGTATGATAACCCAGTCTTTTAGACTTATTTTATGCATTTTTTGTTGAACTTTTATGGTGAGTTTAGGGTAAAATACCCACTTAAATAATTAGCTATCTAATTGATGATCCAAGTTAACATAAATAATCACATAAGCTGTTATAAATTTATCGCTTGGATGGTCGAGCTAATTCAAAAATAAGCACTTTTTAACTTTACTTGTTAAGTAAAGTTAGCGTTAGATTTAAGGTACAAATGGCAAATTTTTATAAAGCATCAGTAAAAGCAAAACAGTCAAACCAACTCGTGATGGTGAGTGTTGATAAACTCGATATAAATGGTGTCGGTGTTGCCCGTTGGCAAAATAAACCGCTCTTTATTGCTGGCGCATTACCCAATGAAATGGTTAAGGTGAAAGTTATCGAGCAAAAAAATAAATATGCTCGAGCTAAACTCATTTCAATTAGCAAGCAAAGTGATAGTAGAGTTACACCTCATTGTCAGCACTTTGGTGTTTGTGGCGGCTGCGATTTACAGATGCTTAGTATTGCCGAACAGCTAGACTTCAAGAAAACCAAAGTGAGTGAGCTATTCTCGCGCAGCTTCAGTGCACAACAAATAGTTAATAAACTTGAAGCTAAAGACCTACCTTGGCAAGACTCAATAGTCGGTACTGCGTGGAACTATCGTCGTAAAGCGCGTATCGGGGTACAATTCGACAAGAAGTGCCAAGCGACTATTGGTTTCAGACAAAAGTTGACCAACCAGTTAGCCTCTATCAAGTCATGTCCGGTACTCGTTGAGCCACTTAATGCTATTTTTCCCTTACTAAAAAAATTATTGGCGCAACTGACAGTAAAATCTTCTATCGGCCATATAGAAGTGATTCAAGCAGATATTATTAAGACCAATTCTCCAGAGAAAATCCAAACAGATAATCAAGTTGTCTTGGTCATAAGACAACTAAGACCGATGAATAATTCAGATGTTGAGCTTTGGCAATCTTATGCTCAGCAGCATTGTTGGCATGTCATTGTTGATGATGGTAATGAGCAATTCACGCTCGGTGATATAAAAGCGAGTAGCGCGGTTGAGCTTTCTTATACATTAAAAGATAAAAACAAAATTTACTTTGCCAGTAATGATTTTATTCAAATTAACCATCAGGTTAATAATGCCATGATAAGCCAGGCCTTAGCTTGGTTGGATATTTCACCTACCGATAACGTATTGGATTTATTTTGTGGGCTCGGAAATTTTAGTTTAGCGTTAGCGAAAAAAAGCAAAAGTGTTGTTGGTGTTGAAGGCGTACAAGTTATGGTTGATAAGGCGTGTAAGAATGCCGAAGTGAATAGCATTAATAATTGTCAGTTTTATCAGGCAGATTTAAACAGTCATTGGTTGTTAGAGCCGTGGGTGAAAGCAACAGTTTTTGATAAAGTGTTGCTTGATCCAGCCAGGGCTGGCGCTGAACAAGCGGTTGCACAAATTGCACAACTAAAAATACCTAGCGTTTTATATGTCAGCTGTGATCCTGCAACTTTAGCCAGAGATAGTGCAATACTTGTTTCTCAAGGTTATAAGCTTGAGAAAATATCATTGATGGATATGTTTTCACAAACAAAGCATGTTGAGACTATGGTATTATTTACTCAGTAAGGCTTAAGGTTAAACTTTACTTAACTAGCTATTAAATAACATTAAATCCGCCTAAAAGATAAAGGAACACTCATGGTTTCCGTGCGTAAATCACATCAAATAACAGGGCAGAGCTTTGAGCAACGGTTAACCGGCTTAAGCTTAACCGATGTTAAAGCTAACGCTTTGTCAGCTTTATGGGTTCAAGTGTCCCATTGTTATCAGCATGAAACGGCTCAAAAGTTAGCGTTACTTAATAAAAGCATGGAAATGGTGGAGATTCTAAGTGGCTTAAACTTAGATACAGACTCATTAGTCGCGGCTTTCATTTCGCCGTTATTAGCCCATGATATTATTAAAATAGAGTATGTTAAAGAACATTTTTCCAAAGATATTTTAATGCTTTGTCAAGGCGTTGAACAAATGGCTGCCATTAAAGCGCTACGCCAACAAAGCAGCCAATCAACAGGTCAAGCACCACAAAACATAGATAATATTCGTCGCATGTTATTAGCGATGGTGGACGATGTTCGTGCTGTCGTTATTAAGTTAGCTGAACGCCTATGTGATTTGCGTGATAAGAAAAATAGCGATGAAGAAACACGGGTACTGGCGGCAAAAGAGAGTGCTAATATCTATGCGCCTCTAGCGAATCGTTTAGGAATAGGGCAGTTAAAGTGGGAACTTGAAGATATTTCGTTTCGTTATCTTCATCCTCAAGTCTATAAAAAAATAGCCAAACTCTTAGACGAGACTAGGCTTGAACGAGAGCAGTATATGGCCAGCTTTGTTGGTCACTTATCTAATGAACTAGATGACTTAGCTATCAATGGTGAAGTTTATGGCCGTCCTAAACATATCTATAGTATCTGGAAGAAGATGCAGCAGAAATCCCTTGGCTTTGAAGAGCTATTTGATGTTCGCGCGGTGCGTGTCGTGGTTGAAAAAGTCCAAGATTGTTATTCTGCCTTGGGCATTGTTCACACCCAGTGGCCACATATTGCCAAAGAATTTTCTGATTATGTAGCAACGCCAAAAACCAATGGCTATCAATCAATACATACGGTGGTTTTAGGGCCGCAAGGCAAGTCAGTCGAAGTACAGATTAGAACCAAGCAAATGGATGATGATGCAGAGCTTGGCGTTGCTGCACATTGGCGCTACAAAGAAGGTAATGCCAGCGGTAAAAGCAATAGCTTTGATGATAAAATTGGTTGGTTAAGGAAAATATTACAGTGGCAAGATGATGTTAGCGAGAGTGGCGAGATACTTGATGAATTACGTAGTCAGGTATTTGAAGACAGGATCTATGTATTCACCCCCAGTGGTGATGTGATCGATTTACCTATGGGAGCTACCCCGTTAGATTTTGCTTATTATATTCACTCTAATGTTGGTCATTGCTGTATCGGGGCAAAGGTGTTTGGCAAGATAGTACCTTTTACTCATCAATTGCAAACCGGTGATCAAGTAGAAATCCTGACGAGTAAAGAGCCGAACCCAAGTAGAGACTGGCTAAATCCTAATTTAAACTATATATACTCTTCACGTGCCCGAGCAAAAGTTCAGCACTTCTTTAAATTACTCGATAGAGATAAATACATTGCTCAGGGTAAAGAGCTCTTTGATAGTGAAATTGCTAAACATGATTTAGACGCTATCGACATGCTCGGTGCAGCAAAACGCTTTAATATGAAAGCGATTGATGATCTATATGCTGCCATCGGCACAGGTAATGCAAGATTGCAGCAAGTTATTAATCACTTTACCCAACTTGATAGTAAGTTAAAGCCGCAAGCTGAAATCGATCCCCAAAGTCTAGTAAAACAGAGTCCGGTGAACAAATCGCTAGCGCAAGAGGATGATGGTATCACCGTCTCTGGTGTTGGTAATTTACTTACTCATATGGCGAAGTGTTGTCAGCCAGTACCTGGAGATACAATTTCAGGCTTTATTACTCAAGGACGTGGCATTTCGGTACACAGACAAGACTGTGAGCAACTTGCTAATGCCCTCAATTTGCAACCCGAGCGTTTAGTTGAAGTACAATGGGGCAGTGAGCATAAGCATAGTTACCAAGCGACAGTACAAATTATTGGTAGCGATAGGCAAGGCTTATTACGCGATATCTCGACTATTATTGCCAACGAAAGAGTCAGTATCGTAGGTATGGATAGTAATACCGATAAAGCCAAACAGACGGTGAGCATGAACCTGAAGTTAGAAGTCTCTAGTAGTGAGTTGTTAGCACGGGTCTTAGATAAATTACGCCAACTAGACGATGTAACCCAAGTAAGACGCCTTTAATTAATACGGTTATTACCAGTGAAATTGATAAGTAAATTATTATGTTAAATGAACAAGCCTCAATAGAAAAATTACGTTGGATCATGACAAAATTACGTGATCCTTTGACCGGGTGTCCGTGGGATCTTAAACAGGATTTCGCTTCTATAACGAGTCATACTTTAGAAGAAGCCTATGAAGTAGTCGATGCTATTGAACAAGGTGATTTTGTCGAGCTTGAAAAGGAGCTAGGTGACTTACTTTTTCAGGTGATTTTCTATAGTCAGCTCGGTCAAGAGCAGCAGTACTTTAATTTTGATTCAGTTATTGCTGCCATTTGTGAAAAGCTTATTCGCCGCCATCCTCATGTCTTTGCTCAAGCGAACCTACAAACAGATGAGCAAATAAAAGCTAATTGGGAAAATGAGAAAATACTAGAAAGAGAGCAGAAAAATAAGCAACACCTGGGCAGTCATAATAACTTAAGTATCTTGGCTGATATCCCGAAAAACTTACCTGCATTATCGCAAGCGGCAAAAATTCAGCAGCGCTGTGCGCATGTTGGGTTCGACTGGGATAATAAATATGATGTCTTCGCTAAAATTGAAGAAGAAGTGCAAGAAGTCAAAGAAGAGTTAGAGGCTGATACCATCAATGAAAAAGCGCTTGCTGAAGAGTTAGGTGACTTAATGTTTGCGGTAGTCAATTTATGTCGCCATGCCAAGCAAGATCCGGAAACCTTACTTAGACAGGCAAATAAAAAATTTACTAAACGCTTTAATGGCGTAGAAGAACAAGTAGCAACATCGGGAAAAAGTTTTACCGCACATGATTTAGCCGAACTAGAAAACTATTGGCAGAATGTTAAAATACAAGAAAAGAAAGTATAGGACATTTCCTCGATACTTTATGCCCGAAATAAGAAATTGAATATGACCGAAAATATGACCGAAAATATGGCAGTAAAAAACGAGCCGAAAAAAACACAAAATAAAACTCACGTTACCATCGCGTTAACCAATCCAAAAACCCCTACGAATGTTGGTGCAGTAATGCGTGCAGTAGGTTGTTATAAAGCAGACCAAATTATTTATAACGGTCATAGGTTTGCACAAGCCGCCAAGTATCATAAAAACACATTGCAAACCGATACCTTCAATATGCAAAAGAAAATTCCATTATTACAGGTCGAAAGTTTTATAGGTATTAAAGACTCACTGGAAAGTATTCCAGCGTCGGCTAAAATAATCTGTGTCGATTTAGTTGAAGGTGCTACACCGTTACCACATTTTGTTCATCCAGAGCAGGCTGTTTATATTTTTGGCCCTGAAGATAGTTCGATAAAACAAGACGTGATTGATATAGCTGATCATGTCGTTTATGTGCCAACAGTAGGGTGTATGAACCTAGCAGCAACGGTTAATGTGTTGCTGTATGACAGATTAGCAAAATCTTTGACTAATCAGAAAGACTCAATGTTAGCTGATAATGCGTTAATTAGAAAAAGTCGAGATACCAATAACACATCAAAAGTTAAAAATAATACCGCCAACTAATATTTGAAAGAATGAGAATAGATATAGGGGAAGAGTGATTAATACCGAGCGAAAAGTAAACACAAGTACAAAGCTCAAAGCTAACGCTTGCCCAGTATCTCTGTCTGCGCGAAGTAAGATTAAGATTTTTTTACTCAAGCTTACCGGACTCTTCTGTGTAGGTTTAGCTATCTTAGGTGCGATTTTACCTGTGCTACCGACAACAGTATTTCTCATTATGGCGGCAGGGTGTTTTGCTAAGTCTTCACCCCGTATGCAGCAAAAACTGCTAGAAAATAAAATTTTTGGCCCCCTGATCCACGATTGGCAAGAACATCGAAGTATTCCGATAAAAGCTAAGCGTATTGCCTTGCTATCTATTATTCTTTCCGTATGTTGGTCGGCCTATATGTTGCAAAGTACCATGTTAACGGCGTTGGTAGTCGCTTTGGTTATTGGTCCTTTTATTTTTTTATTGCGTTTACCGCTGAGTAAATGAATAGAAGAAGAAAATAGATAAATAACTACTATACACCTCACCAATAGCGCCCTAGTAAATATCTCGCTAATATATAAGGGGGTGGTTGCAATGCAGACATTCCTAATAGTAATGGGTGGCATAGTATAGCCTGCATTGTCGGTTGAGCTGATTTGAAGTCGCTAAGAAGAAGGCTAAGCAAGTGCCTTATTTACGATTATCGCTAAATGATCAGGTAGTGTTAAACCTAAAGCAATATCATGAGCTTGCTCGGACATTTTATGCCAGGTTAATTGCACAATACGAACAATCTTGGCTTCATTATCTTGCTCGGTATATTTCGCCGCAAATGCATTAAAGTAATGCATAAGAAAAACTAAACAGGCAACATCCTCTAAAGTTTGGCTATCACTATTGGTTTTTAAGTTATCTTTTCGGATGATGGCGGCACATTGGTCAGCTTGCACTTTGTTATAACCATGCTCAAGCATAATGCTTGCCGTTAGCTCGGCATGAAACTTACCTTGGGCAATTCGCCATTGGAAATATCCAGATTTTCCTTCGGCAAACTCAGTACGTTCTAACTGCCAACGCTTAATATGCTGTGCTCGAACCGCAATTTGTAAAAGCTCATTTGCCTCAGGCCAATATTGTTTCAAGCACTCAGTCATTTGTTGCCCGTAAACTAACTCTTTTGCTTGGCTGCTACCGTTAGATAATAGGGTATTAGGATCTTGGCGATTAATTTCGTCAATGGCGGCTAAAGTCTTATTTAATTTTTCTAAAGTCATTTTAAAATCAATCACGGTTTATTTAATAAAAGTAATACTATTATACGCAACTACTATTAAAAAAGAATCAGGCTAAATAAAGTCCAATAAGAAAATAGTAGAAGATAGATAATTTCTCGTTGTGATGGCCTGTTGTTATTGTTGTTTGTGCCACTTTTACGTATAATACTTTCCCGTCCTGCTTGTTTGGCAAAACTCCTATTTCAACAATTAAATCTTTACGCTTTTACTTGATATAATCACTTGTTAAATTTAAGTATATAGAGTGTTTGTAATTATTAGTTTGAAATAAAGTTTATAAATATTAGCCAATTAAGCACAAAATTCTGTTTTTTCTGACATCGGTGTAAACATGACAACTAGATATATTTTTGTAACTGGCGGTGTAGTATCGTCTCTTGGTAAAGGTATTGCCGCAGCATCCCTAGCAGCAATTCTTGAAGCGCGTGGTTTAAAAGTTACCATGTTAAAACTTGACCCGTATATTAACGTTGATCCCGGTACCATGAGCCCAATACAACACGGTGAGGTTTTTGTTACCGAAGATGGCGCTGAAACCGATCTAGATTTGGGCCATTATGAGCGTTTTATCCGCACCAAAATGACCAAACGTAATAACTTTACCACAGGTCGCATCTATCAAGATATTTTAGCTCGCGAACGTAAAGGTGAGTTTTTAGGTGCCACGATTCAAGTTATTCCACATATTACTAACGATATTAAACGTCGAGTAATTGAAGGTGCTGAAGGCTACGACGTGGCCATGGTTGAAGTCGGTGGTACGGTAGGCGATATTGAATCACAACCATTCTTAGAAGCCATTCGTCAATTAGCATTAGAAGTAGGTCGTGAACGCGCTATGTTTATGCACCTTACGTTAGTGCCTTATCTAGCAGCGGCAGGTGAAATTAAGACTAAGCCCACTCAGCATTCAGTCAAAGACTTACGTTCTATCGGTATTTTACCTGATATTTTAGTGTGTCGTTCTGACAGACCTATTCCCAGTGCACAGCGTGCTAAAATTGCTTTATTTTGTAATGTTGAAGAAAAAGCTGTGATATCACTGCGTGATGTCGACAGTATTTATAAAATACCGGCAATATTAAAGGCACAAGGAACTGATGAGATAGTGGTTAAACGCTTTGGTTTAGACGTACCAGAAGCCGATTTATCTGAATGGGAAGAAGTGCTTTATCATGAAGCAAACCCACAAGGTGAAGTCACTATTGGCATGGTTGGTAAATATATTGAATTACCTGATGCCTATAAATCAGTCAACGAAGCATTAAAACATGCCGGACTTAAAAACCAAGTAACAGTTAATATAAAGTACATTGACTCGCAAGACCTTGAAGTAAAAGGTGTCGGTATTTTAGCTGACCTTGATGGTATCCTAGTACCAGGTGGTTTTGGTGAACGTGGTGTTGAAGGTAAAATTTTAGCGGCAAAGTATGCCCGTGAAAATAAAGTGCCGTATTTAGGTATTTGTTTAGGTATGCAGGTCGCCTTAATTGAGTTTGCGCGAAATGTTGCTGGCTTAACGGATGCACACAGTACTGAATTTAATAAAGATACACCGTATCCTGTTATTGGTTTGATCAGCGAATGGTTAGATGAAGATGGCCAAGTAGAGTATCGCAATGAGCAATCAGATTTAGGCGGTACTATGCGTTTAGGTTCACAATTGTGTCACCTGATGAAAGGTACCAAGGCATGTGACGTATATGGCAGTGAAACAATTAATGAGAGACACCGTCACCGATATGAGGTAAATAATAACTACCGCGAACAATTAAGCAAAGCAGGTTTAGTGTTCTCGGGGCTATCAGCAGATAAAAGTTTAGTGGAAGTGATTGAAATGCCTGATCACCCATGGTTTATTGCCGGGCAATTTCATCCGGAGTTTAATTCAACTCCACGTGATGGACACCCGTTGTTTGAAAGTTTTATTGCCACCACCTTTGAGTTGCAAAAACAAAAAACAAACGTATAACCACTTTATCAAAACCGTAGCCAATGCTGCGGTTTTTTATGTTCAGGATGAACGGTAGGTCACGGTACTATGGATGGTAAATAGTGATCACTCTGCCACATTTAAGATTATAAAATTTAACAGGAATGATAATGTCAAAAATTAGCAAAATTTTAGCACGTGAAATCATGGATTCTCGTGGTAACCCAACCGTTGAAGCAGACGTTTATTTAGAATCAGGTGCTTGGGGTCGTGCTGCGGCACCCTCTGGAGCGTCTACTGGTTCACGTGAAGCTCTAGAGTTACGCGATGGTGATAAGTCTCGCTATTTAGGTAAAGGTGTATTAAAAGCCGTTGCCGCGATTAAAAATGATATTACCCCTGCTCTTATTGGTCAACGTGCTGTCGAGCAAGCTAACATCGATCAAATCATGATTGATTTAGATGGAACTGAAAATAAAGAAAAATTTGGCGCTAACGCTATTCTTGCAGTGTCTTTAGCGGTAGCTAAAGCAGCGGCAATGGATAAAGGCGTACAGTTATTCGAACATATCGCTGACTTAAATGGCACTCCAGGTGTTTATAGCTTACCTCTTCCTATGATGAACATCATCAATGGCGGTGAACATGCTGATAATAACGTTGATATTCAAGAGTTTATGGTTCAGCCGGTCGGCGCTGAAAGCTTTTCAGAAGCATTACGTATGGGCGCTGAAATATTTCACGCCTTGAAAAAAGTACTATCAGACAAGGGGTTAAGTACCTCTGTTGGTGATGAAGGTGGTTTTGCTCCTGATTTAGCTTCTAACGCTGATGCTTTAGCGGTAATTAAAGAAGCGGTAGATGCTGCGGGTTATGTTTTAGGTAAAGATGTTACTTTAGCGATGGATTGTGCAGCGACTGAATTTTACGATAAAGACAAAGGTATTTATGACCTTAAAGGTGAAGGCAAGCAATTTACTTCAAACGAGTTTTCTGATTTCCTAGGCGAACTTTGTAAACAATACCCAATCGTTTCAATTGAAGATGGCTTAGATGAGTCAGACTGGGATGGTTTTAAATACCAAACTGATTTACTTGGCGATAAAGTACAAATTGTTGGTGATGATTTATTTGTTACTAATACTAAAATCTTCAAGCGTGGTATTGATACTGGCGTTGCTAACTCAATCTTAATTAAGTTTAACCAAATTGGCTCATTAACTGAGACTTTAGCTGCGATTAAAATGGCAAAAGATGCCGGTTATACTGCCGTTATTTCACATCGCAGCGGTGAAACTGAAGATGCTACTATCGCTGATTTAGCGGTAGGTACTGCTGCCGGTCAAATCAAAACGGGTTCTTTATGTCGCTCTGATCGTGTTGCTAAGTATAACCAATTATTGCGTATTGAAGAGTTCCTAGGTGATAAAGCAATATATAACGGTCGTTCTGAAATTAAAGGCCAATAATAATTAACACCTTCGCTCTTTAGTAAAATTACGGTGTTGCTTGTGCTCACTGACTCACGTCAGCTCCGCGCAAGCGCCTTGTTCTTTTATTAAATAGCTTTGGTCTTAAATATTATTCTGTTTAATATTATTTTGTAAAGTAATAGCAGTAACAGACATAAAAACGCAATTGCTACTGTAAGAGCAACTGCGTTTTTTTTGCCTAATATTTAGGGAGCATACTTAATTTGATAGCTTCGTTGCATGTGCTCACTGACTCACGTCAGCTCCGCGCAAACGTCTTGTTCTTTTATTAAATAGCTTTGGTCTTAAATATTATTCTGTTTAATATTATTTTGTAAAGTAATAGCAGTAACAGACATAAAAACGCAATTGCTACTGTAAGAGCAACTGCGTTTTTTTATGCCTGTTATTCAGTGGCAGAACCTACCCCTCAGGGAAACTTATTAATAATATCAGCGATTAACTTAGCTGTACGCTCAGGGCTCTCTAAGGGAAACATATGGCCACCAGGCGTGGTCTGTAATTTGATATGTTTATTGAGCTTAATAAAGCGGCTAAAGATCTTATGTGGGAATACATCAGTGCTCTCACCATAAACTAAGGTGGCAGGCATGGTTAATTTGTTTTTATAGCGAGATAAGTTTGAAGGGATATTTCTAAATATGTTGGCTTCTACTTGTGCATCAAATGTTAGCTCTAGTTGGTTGTTGCGCTCACAAATGCCATGGGTGACGTAATCAGTTAAACAGCGGCTATCAAAATCTTTAAATAGTTTTCTACCTGAAAATAGTGCACCAATATCTGAGCCTAGTGGCCAATGAACACGACGGTTTTCAGCACGCCCTGCAGGGCTAAATTTATCTATCCATCTGGTCTTCTTAACCAACCTTACCGCCAGCGCTCCAACGCCACTGAGTACTGGAGGATCTAGCATAATAAGCCCTTTGAATAAGTCAGGTCTTTGACAACAAGCAATAAAAGAGATCACCCCACCGAATGAATGACCGAGACAAACGATCTTGTTATTATCAATTTGCTTTGACTCCACATAAGCGATTAACTCTTCAACTTGCGCTTGCCAGTTATGGTTAATCGGTTTATTTTCTTGATGACCATATTTATCTAAAGCGATGATCTGCATATCATCAGGCAGGTAGCTAAATAAGGTTTGATAACTGCCCGCAGGAAAACCATTGGCATGAGCGAAATTGATGATATCTTTAGACATTAAATTTATTCGTAAAAAGGTGAAGGTTAAATTTAAACGGCTGTTTGAAAATTGTCAACAAATTACTTCTTTTGAAGGTCTATACCCAAACAATCTCAAGATGCAGCTGGAGTTAGAAGCGTATTTAGGCAGGTATTGATTGAATAACCATTAATTACATACGGGTCTTGATTATGAGTTGCTCAGCCGTTCTAAAACGAGTATTTTGAAGCAACTTGGCTATACACTTAGCGGTGGCAACTGGCAGGTATAAAAAAGCCCAGCGAACTGGGCTTTTATGTTTTAGTTGAATTTAATTTTAATTCTAATAGTCGACTAAAACTCTTCTAGCATATGCTCTAAGGAATTTTCATACATGCGTAGATCTTTTTCTAGCTGAAACTTATCACGAAAGGATTCTATTTCACGCCATTTCATTTTAGCTGTTGATACTACGCGTTTTTTTGTTACTTGAGTTATTGATTTGGAAACTTGGTTTATCTTATCCATAAAGTGCCCCTTATTTTTACCATCACATCGAAAAACAAATACCTTATTTATAAGCCCTTAGGCTTCATGCCATTATTAACACAATTTTTTAGACATTAAAATGAAAAAACGCATATTTTATATAAAATATGCGTTTTAAATAGTCGTTATCTGTACGAAATATAAATAAAGCCTGCTAGAGCATCGCGGCTAATTGCAGCTCAAGTTTCACTTGATCGATAGTAAAGTTACGAATACCTTCAGCAAGTTTTTCTGTAGCCATGGCATCTTCGTTCATCAACCAACGAAATTGTGCTTGGCTTAATGGCGTCTCTTGCTCTGCTGAAGCTTCACTGGCAATTAGTTTTTGTATAATGGTAGTAGTGTTATTTGCTAGTTCATCCATTAATGCCGGGCTAATGGTTAAACGGTCACAACCGGCAAGTTCAAGGATTTCACCGATATTCCTAAAGCTAGCACCCATAACAACAGTGCTATGGCCTTGTTTTTTATAGTAGTTATAAATACTGGTAACAGATACAACACCAGGATCTTCATTACTTGCATAGTCATCACGACCAGTATCCTTTTTGTGCCAATCTAGGATGCGACCGACAAAGGGAGAAATTAAATAAACGCCGGCTTCAGCACAGGCACGCGCTTGAGCAAAGCTGAATAGTAAAGTCAGGTTGCAGTTAATACCTTCTCGCTCAAGTTGTTCCGCGGCTTTAATACCTTCCCAGGTAGAAGCAAGTTTGATCAAAATTCTATCGTTGCTAATGCCAGCTTCGTTATACATGGCAATCAATTTATAGGCTTTAGCCATTGATGCTTTGGTATCAAAAGATAATCTCGCATCAACCTCCGTAGATATACGACCTGGGACAATTTTTAGTATTTCGAGGCCGATTAAGACAGAAAGTTTATCAGCGGCATCGATAACTTGCTGCTCAGCACTGGCGGATTGTGTTTTAGCCCAAGTAACAGCATCTTTTACTAACCCTTGATAATTTGGTAAAGCAGCGGCTTTTAATAACAGCGAAGGATTGGTGGTCGCATCTTGCGGTTGAAACTTTGCAATAGCTTCAATGTCACCCGTGTCAGCCACAACGGTGGTCATCTGTTTTAATTGGGCAAGTTGTGAAGAAGAGTTGGTCATAGCATTACCTTAATAGTGTCTCGGAAAGTTAATTTATACCAATTTCATTAAATTATTGCTCACTTGTGCTGGTTAAAATACTCCAGTTCAGCGTTGCTCTCAATCCCAATAGCTAGCTATTGCTCAATCGAGCGCCTTGCTCTGATGTATTTTTCCTATGCACAACAAGATCACAAACTTAATGGAACTGATATTAAAAATATTTTAAATTCGAAAATGAATGTAGCTGAAGAAATATTACAACATAATGATAAATAAAGTAGCCTTTATTGCGATATATTAACAACTAACTGGGTTTTTGTTTGTAAATTACGCCAAACAGCATGCGTTGGCGTAATACCGTGATTGATTTAACACTGTTAACTTGAATAAGCCTTATGATATATTATGTGCTATTAAGCAATCACTACTAATGGCTGAAAGTTAATGTTACTTGTTGTTTCCCCTGCAAAAAAATTAGATTTTGAATCCCCTTTAGCTACAGAGAAATTTAGCCAACCAGCTTTACTAGAGCAAAGTCAATTATTGATGGATGACTGCCTCAAATTAACACCGAGTGACATTGCCAGTTTGATGAAACTTAGTGATAAGCTTGCCGGTTTAAATGCGGCAAGGTTCGGGGAGTGGGCAACCCCCTTTACTACTGATAATGCCAGACAAGCAATATTAAGTTTTAATGGTGATGTATACACCGGGCTAGATGCACAAACCTTTAGCGATGACGATTTTGCCTTTGCTCAAAAGCATTTTAAAATTCTGTCAGGTTTATATGGGTTATTAAAACCGTTGGATTTAATACAAGCTTACCGTTTAGAGATGGGTTGTAAATTGGGTAATAGCCGTGGTGATAACTTATACCAATTTTGGGGTGAGATTATCACTAACGAACTTAACAAAGCGTTAAGTGATAATAAGGATGATGTACTGGTTAACCTCGCCTCAACGGAGTATTTTAAGTCAGTAAAAACGAAGTTGCTCAATGCTACCGTTATTACACCAACCTTTAAAGATTGGAAAAATGGCCAGTATAAAATCATCAGTTTTTACGCTAAAAAAGCGCGCGGTCTGATGGCGCGTTACATCATTCAAAATAAGTTAACCAACGTTGAGCAAATCAAGGCATTTGATTTGGCTGGTTATCGATACGATGAAGCCATGTCTAAAGGTAACGATTGGGTCTTTACCCGTAAAGAAAGTTAGTGTTAGCACAGACGGTTTAGCTATGTCGCTGGCATTGGTATGCGTTTCTTAATCATTTTAATATTTTAACATTTTAACCGGAGTCGACATGTTAACTTTACTGGCCAAGCTATTACATGCCTTAAATAGTGATAGCTCTATTAGGCAAATAGCCTTAGCCATAGCGTTAGGTTTTATTGTGGGTCTGTCGCCCATTTTTACCCTACATAATATCGTCATAATATTTTTTGTCTTCATTATTCGTGTGCACTTAGGCAGCTTTATTCTTGCGGTTGGCTTATTCTCTGGTATTAGTTATTTACTTTCACCGGTGATTGTTCAAGTGGGTGAGTCACTACTGACACAACCGGCATTGACCAATTTGTTCACTTATTTATATCAAATTAGCTTATTTAAACTCGCGCATTGGCATCACACTTATATCTTGGGAGCCTTTGTTTTAGGTGTCGCGTTAAGTGCGCCGGTGTACTTTATCAGTAAACTGCTTATTGAAAAATACCGTGTGCATATCATGACCTTCTTTGAGAAATTTAGAATTGTGCAAGCGTTAAAAGCCTCTAAGTTCTACCGTTTATACACCAGCATTGCCGGTGATTCTAGCTTATCTAAAGGAGGCCTGTAATGGTACGATTTATTCGTTGGCAAGGTATGATTGCCTTTATAGTTATAAGCGCGTTAGTTATTACCTTTATGTATTTCTTTGCGGAAACTCTGGTGAAAAAAGCCATTGTAAGCTCGGCGGAAAGTGCCTTTGGCGCTGAAGTCAATGTGGCAGAGGTGAAGTTGTCTTACTCTCCATTACAGATCAGTATTTTAGATATGCAAGTCACTGACAAAGAAACCCCTAGCGAGAACTTATTTAGTTTTGGGCGGGCATCAGCGGGTGTTGATGTTTGGCAGTATTTATTCGGTAAAATCATTATCGATGAACTTGAAGTGAGCCAGTTAGCTTTTTCTAGCATAAGATCTCAAATAGGTAAGGTTTATATTGATGAGAAGTTAACGGAGGCGACTAAAGAAAGTTTAGCAGAGCAAGCTAAAGCCCTGTTGCCAGAAGTTGATATGCAGTTGCCTAATGTGAAATCGTTACTTGATGATAGTAATTTGTTAACTATCAAGGCTGCCACTCAATTACAACAAAGCTATAAAATCGAACAAGAAAAACTTTTGGCATTGAAAGCGCAACTGCCTAATAAAGCGAAATTAAAGGCTTACCAAGATAAGGTTAAAGCCCTAGGCAAGATGAAAGTGAAGTCATTAGCTGACATCGAAAAAATAAAAACTGAATTTTCGCACATTAAAGCAGAGTTCAAAGCCGACCAAGCTCTAGTTAAAAATGCAAAGCTGCAAATCTTAGCCAGTCAAAAGTTATTAGCTAAGCAAATTAGTGAAGTAAAAAATGCTCCGGCGAAAGATTGGCAACAGATTGAAAAAACTTACCAACTTGACAGTATTGATAGCGAAGATTTTGCCCATATTCTCTTTGGTGAAAAAGCCAGAGAGTATGTTCAAAAAGCACAGTGGCTTTATGACACTGTTGCGCCTCTGCTGAAAAATAGCCAAGGTGATAATGTCACTACCGAGGGAAAGCCTCAGGCTAATGGTCGCTTTATCTATTTTATCGAAGAGACTCCGTTACCGTCGGTACTGGTGAAAAAAGCCTTATTCTCAATACAACTTGAGCAGGGTGAGGTGGCGATAACGGCTAGTGAATTAACCCATCAGCATTGGATTAGAGGCAAAGACAGCCTACTAAAGATCAGTTCAATCGATAATGGCGAACTTAAGCTGACAAGTCACTTTAATATAAGCCAGTCAGGTGATTTTAATGGCCAAGGCAAGTGGCTTGTTAATAATAGAGCTATATCAAATACCATGTTAACGCAAAGCAAAGCGTTAACATTGTCACTAAAATCGGCACAACTCGATGGTCAGGGTAGTTTTCAATTACTCAATGAAGATATAGCAACGACGAATCAATTCTCACTGAGTCAAGCAAGTTATCAAGGTAACGCGCAGTCAACAATCACCAAGCTATTACTCGATACCATTGAATCATTAGAGCATTTAACGATTGAACTTGGTGTAAACGGTAAAGTAAGTAAGCCAAACTTTACTATTACTTCATCGCTAAACGATGCATTAACTGGGGCGTTCAAACAACAGGTTGCCGGTAAGTTAGCTGATTTCAAGCAGACAGTGAATAAAGGGTTAAATGAAAAACTCGCAAATGCTCTGAAATTAGGCGACAGTCAAATGACTGAGCTTGTTGATCTTGAAGCCTTCTTAAATGACACCGATAAAGCACTTATCGATTTGAAGAACTCTGATGTTGTTAAACAGCAGCAGAAAAAACTCGAAGATAAGGCAAAAGATAAAGTAAAAGATAAGTTAAAAAAGAAATTTGGCGACTTATTTGGTTAAAGAAAGTATAAGAAATCATACGGCGCTACCTCAAACGCCTAAGCAGAAGTTTATTAATCGTTTAAAGGAATAATAATGAATAAATATCTTGCAGAATGTATTGGTACTTTTTGGTTGGTACTTGGAGGGTGTGGTAGTGCGGTATTAGCTGCAGGATTCCCTGAAGTAGGTATTGGCTTACTTGGCGTTTCCTTAGCCTTTGGTTTAACCGTAGTCACTATGGCTTATGCGATAGGACATATTTCAGGTTGTCATTTAAATCCAGCCGTGTCGGTAGGCCTTTGGGCTGGCGGTCGTTTTCCTGCCAGTGAACTTATGCCTTATATTATTGCCCAAGTTGTTGGCGCTATTGTCGGGGCAGGTGCGTTATACCTTATCGCTAGTGGTCAAGCCGGTTTTGATTTATCTGCAGGTTTTGCTGCCAATGGTTTTGGTGAGCATTCACCCGGTGGTTACTCTATGACAGCAGCGCTGGTTGCTGAAGTAGTATTAACCATGATGTTTATATTTGTCATTATGGGCGCAACTGATAAACGTGCGCCTGCAGGTTTAGCGCCCATTGCTATTGGCTTGTGCTTAACCCTCATTCACTTGATCAGTATTCCGGTTACAAATACCTCAGTAAACCCTGCACGTAGTACCGGTGTGGCATTATTTGTTGGTGATTGGGCTGTGGCTCAATTATGGTTGTTCTGGGTTGCACCTATTGTTGGCGGTTTTATTGGCGCTAAGTTATACCGCTTTGTCTCTAGAGAAGAAGAAAAAGAAGCAACGAGTTAATGGCACCCGAATAGAATCTAAGTAGAAGAAAAAATGCATAAAAAAAGACTGGTTTGCTATAGCAAACCAGTCTTTTTTATACGCTTAAATTACTAAGGGTAACTAGGCATAGCAGGTAAGTCTTACTTAGCTGCTTTTGCTTGCTTAGCTTTTTTCTTGCCTTGCTTCTTTGCTTTAGCTTTTTTCTGCGAGTTAGTCAGTTTCATCTTTGCTTTTTTATTAACGACACGAGACTCTTTATGTTTAGGTCTTAAATCAGGAATTACACGGCGTGATAAACGCTCTTTGGTGTAACGCTCAATTTTGCCAATAACGCCCATATCGTGCGCTTCAACTAAAGATATGGCGGTACCCTTGTTACCAGCACGGCCAGTACGACCAATACGGTGGATATAAATATCAACTTTGCGCGGCATATCAAAATTAATCACATGAGTGATGTTGTCAATATCTAAACCACGAGCGGCAACATCAGTTGCCACTAATACTTTAATTTCACCACTTTTAAAACGTGAAATAGCTTTATTACGTTTATCTTGTGGCATTTTTCCTTCTAGCCAGACACAAGGTAATTCTTCAGCGTAAAGTTTGCCCGAAAGAGTCTGTACAGTTTCACGTTTATTGGCAAAAACAACAGTACGTTCGACGCCTTCTTGCTTCAATATATTGATCAACATGCTTAACTTGTGATTAGAATCATCAGCTAAGTGCAGCCATTGATGAATGACCGCTTTTTCTTTACGCGATGGGTTTGACTCTAAAAATATAGGGTCATTGAGCACATCTTTAGCAAAACCTAGTACACCAGCACCTTCTAAGGTGGCTGAAAATAGCATGGTTTGTTTGCGCCAGCGAGCTTCAGCAACAATTCGGTTGATGGTCTCACTAAAACCAATATCGAGCATGCGATCGGCTTCATCTAACACTAAAATTTCAATTTCACGCGCATCAAACTGTTCGTTCTCAATATATTCTAATAATCGACCTGGGGTCGCTACTAAAATATCTGTAGTGCTTGTTAAAATATCAGCATGGCTACCGTAGTTAACGCCACCGGTGATCACGCCGGTTTTTATTTTAGTTAGCTCGGTAAGTTGTTCACAATCTTGACCAATTTGTATCGCCAACTCACGAGTTGGCGTTAAAATTAATACCCGAGGGAAACCCGGCTGGGTACGTGGATAATCTAATAAATGCTGAGCGATTGGTAATAAAAATGCGGCTGTTTTACCTGTGCCTGTTGGGGCTGATGCAAGTATATCTCTACCTTTCATCGCTTCAGGAATAACAAGTTCCTGGATTGAAGTCGGCTTGGTGTAACCAATTTTATTTATACTGGCTAATAATTCTGAGTCTAGATCGAATTGCTCAAACATAGGGGATAATTCACTAAAAGTTATAATACCATTTTCATTAAATAAGGGATCTACTTTACAGGTTGGGAAACAGGAAAATACAGGGTCATTATTTCAATAACTAGTTGATCTAATTATTAAATAAATAACGAAGTAGGTGGCTGTTTTTAACCAGTAGAAATGATTAATTAATTAGTGAGATTGGTATAATGATAATATGGCGGCAATTATAGTGGTTTTAGCCCTTGCTGTAACTATTTATCGCTAGGACTAAACGCTTGTTTGCAGAACGTAATTGGATATATACCCGTTACCATTCAAAGTGCTCGATTTCAGTGGGAATTTAAATGACTTTAGGCAAGGAGAAGAACGTAAACATAGTCAGTCTATATTTTTGTTCTTTAACGCCGCATAAAGTCATTTAAAACCCATCGCAGAAGCGCTTGAGCAACATCACTTCATCGTTACATCCATTTGAATGGCGCTATATGGATGTAGCTTATAAGAGAATGCAGACGGTACAGGAAGTACCTTATTAGATAATGCAGGAGCATATTATCCTGAGCATATTCTCCTGAATAACCATGGCTACATTGATATGCCTTGAATTGAAATTGCTCAAGCACTCTGAAACATGCATCTTGAATGGTAACGGGTATAATGAAGAATAAATCCTATGAAGCAAAGCGATAAACTAAAAGAAGACGCTATAGTAAGCTACTGTACTCGAGTAATATTTGCTCACACCAAGTATCTAAACGATCATCGGTTAAGTTATATTGACTGTCTTCATCTAAGGACAAACCAACAAAGTGGCTTTCATCTGCTGTTAATGCTTTTGACGCGACAAATTCATAACCTTGAGTAGGCCAATAGCCAACAACTTTTGCCTCTTGCACCAGTACTTGGTCATGAAGCATGCCTAGGGCATCTTGAAACCATTCAGTGTAACCAACTTGATCGCCCATGCCATAAATGGCAATAATCTTATCACCAAGATCTAACTGACTAATATCGCTCCAAATAGATTCCCAATCTTCTTGTAATTCACCATAATCCCAAGTGGAAATACCTAAAATAATAAAATCATAATCTAGGCACAGCGCTAATGGTTGATCTTTAATATTGAAAATATCAACTATATCTGCACCAATTATTGCCTGGATTTTTTCGGCAACTATCTCTGTGTAACAAGTAGTTGAACCATAAAATAAACCAATTTTCATTATGCTAATTCCAAATTTTATTCTAGTACGAGTAACTTTGACGGGATTTTAGCAAAAACATTTAACTTTGTTTACAAGTTAATTCAATATACTGGTTATTTTAAGTTGCAAATAATCCCTCAGGGCTGTAATTTCCCTGCTAGTTATTAGGTCTATGTAAGTAAGCATGAGTATAAAGGTCATTGTTATCTGCTTTATTGCTTTCACTTGTTAGTTCGATATTAGAAATTTGTAGGAATCTTTATGTTTAAGACGTTTTTATTTAGTGCCGCACTGGCTGTTTTTACCTTACCTTTATTGTTATCAAGCGCAAATGCCTCACCAGCCAATGTACCTGAAAAATTAGTTAAAGCTGTCAATGACGCTACCATTCTGAATGTTGAACTTTTAAAAGAAAAAATCAACAGCTCTTTAGGCTTGACCGTGGTTAAGGTTGAAGCAACGCCAGTACCGGGCATTGCATTGTTAGTTACTAATCAAGGTTTGTTTTACGCCAGTTATGATGGCGATTTTTTTATTCAAGGCAAAGTTTATAGCTTAGGGGATGAAGTGAAAGATTTAGCCGAAGACAGTTTAGTTAAACTCCGCCTTGAAGGCATGGAAACCTTTAAAGACGATATGATTGTTTATAAAGCCGAAAACGAAAAGTATGTCGTGACTGTGTTTACTGATATTACCTGTGGTTATTGTCGTAAAATGCATGGCCAAATGGCTGATTACAATGCTCGTGGTATCACCTTTCGTTATTTAGCTTATCCGCGTTCAGGTATTAAAGACCGAACAGGTAACTTGAGCAAAGGCTTTATAGATCTACGTTCAGTGTGGTGTAGTGAAGATAATGCCGAGGCGTTAACTAAAGCTAAATCAGGCAGTGGCATCGCTCATCGAATTTGCGAAGCGCCTATTGAAGCGCAATTTGATTTTGGCCGCCAAACTGGCGTTAACGGTACGCCAGCCATTATATTATCAAATGGTATGATGGTTCCTGGCTATAAAGAACCTGCACAGTTAGAAGAGATATTAAAAAGTATCTAGTACTTAGGCCAAATGACGCGGTTAAAAGTACTTGCTGATTTTCAGTAAGTGCTTTTTTTATGTTAAAAATAAGTCATCATAAGAGCCAATTACTGTTCCCGTTCGAGAATCACTGAGATTTAGCTGAGATTTAACTGAGATTTAATAGAGATGAGTAAAAAAATTGTTCGCCGCGATCAAGTCGCCACCAGTCATTTACCTGATAGTTTATCCGAAATTATAAAACAGATTTATGCCAGCCGAGGCATGAAATCAGCAGATGAACTTGAGCTTAATGTTGCACGTTTACAAGGCATGGTTGCTGAAACTGCCCTTAAGGGGATGGACAAAGCTTGTCAATTATTACATCAAGCACTGCTCAATAAAACGCGTATCATCATTATTGGTGATTTTGATGCCGACGGCGCAACAAGTACGGCTTTGATGATGACAGCCTTAAGTTTGTTTGGCAGCAATCATCATGACTTTATTGTGCCAAATCGCTTTGAATTCGGTTATGGCTTAACGCCTGAAATTGTTGATATGGCTGCCAAGCAAAATGCTCAAATGCTCATCACTGTCGATAACGGCATTAGTTGTATTGCCGGCGTTAAACGAGCAAAAGATTTAGACATGCAAGTTATCGTTACCGACCATCACTTGCCCGGTCATTCATTACCTATAGCGGATGCGATTGTTAACCCAAATCAACACGGTTGTAATTTTCCGAGTAAAGCACTTGCCGGCGTAGGTGTCGCTTTTTATCTAATGCTCGCGTTAAGGAAATATTGTCGAGAGCATAACTACTTTGCTGAACAAGGGATCGCCGAGCCAAATATTGCCCAATTACTCGATTTAGTCGCATTAGGTACTGTTGCTGATGTAGTGCCACTTGATGCCAATAATCGAATTTTAGTTGCTCAAGGGTTAAAGCGTATTCGTGCCGGCCAAACACGGCCAGGCATTCAAGCACTGATTGAGATATCGAATAAAAACCAGCAAAGACTGGTTGCCAGTGATTTTGGCTTTGCTTTGGGTCCACGGATCAATGCTGCTGGACGCTTAGACGATATGTCCTATGGCATCAACTGTTTACTCGCTGAGGATTTATCAAGTGCGAGGGTCATGGCCGCCGAGTTAGATGATTTAAATAAAGCCCGCCGAGAAATAGAGCAGGGTATGCAGCAAGAAGCTGAGCGAGTACTCATCTCGCTAAATTTTGATGAGTTAAATTTACCGAGCGCTATCTCACTATTTCAAGCGGACTGGCATCAAGGCGTTATTGGTATCGTTGCTGGTCGTTTAAAAGAAAAATTTCATCGTCCTTGCATAGTCTTTGCTAAAGCAAAGCATGATGATAATGATCTAGAAAATGCTGAAATTAAAGGCTCCGCGCGCTCAATTCCAGGTTTACATATACGAGATTTACTCGAACATATTGATAGTCAGCAGCCTGGCTTAATTCTGAAGTTTGGTGGCCATGCCATGGCAGCGGGTTTATCAATTAAGCAAAAAGACTTCGCCAGGTTTCAACAACACTTTAATGACATGGCGAAAAAATGGTTAAAACCGGAAGACTTAGATAGCATTATCCTGTCTGATGGTGAATTAAGCGCAGAGTTACTCACCCTTGAATTTGCCGAACAATTACGTGAAGCAGGCCCTTGGGGACAGAATTTTCCCGAACCTTTATTTGATGATGTATTTACCTTAGTACAACAGCGAATTGTTGGCGAAAAACATTTGAAAATAGTGGTAGAAAAAGACACAGCTCAAGGTAAGCAGGTTTTTGATGGCATTGCTTTTAATGTTGATGTTAAAGCTTGGCCAAATGCGCAAGCGAAACAGGTTCACCTGGCTTATCGTCTAGATGTTAATGAATTTCGTGGTAAGCGTACTGTACAGTTGATGATTACTGATATGCGTACGGTTTAGCTGTAAAGCTAGTTAACTAAGCACCATACCCGCGAGCGGCATCAAGCGAAAACACCGGTGCCGCTCGCGGGTATGGTATTCGCTAACGGCATGAATAGCGTCAGTTTATGTGGTGAGCGTTTTTTTGCTGAAGTTAACCGCGGTGAAAGTTATATCTATGCGCGAAACATTGCCTTCAAAACGTCGATGACCCCCAATATTAATGCCTTATTTGCCGTTGGTATTGTCTCTTTACCTGGCATGATGACCGGACAAATTCTTACTGGTGTATCGCCTTTTATTGCAGCTCGTTACCAAATCATGGTGATGTGCATGGTCTTTGCTTCAGCAGGGTTAGCATCGGCAATATTTCTAATGTTGAATAAAAAAAGTCAAAATACAACTAACATCTAGTTCAGCGGAAATATCTTAGTTAAGGTGTTTTTATTAATCCGTATTGCCTTTTTCCTACGCTTTACTGACTAACTCCTAACCCATATCAATATGACATTTGTCACTTCAACTGATGACAAAGCGCTCTTACGGTTAACATTTGTTTTTGGCAAACTAACGTCACTGTCTCATTAATCCTAAAACAACTTATGAAATTATTTATTAAAGCATTACTTTTATCTTTAGCCCTTTTGCAAACAGCTTGTTCGGTCTTTGAGTCTCAAACTGAGTCCCGTGAAGTGGCGAGATTTACTGCGTTAGCCGTCTCAGGGCTTGCTGAAGTTATTATCACTCAAGGTGAGCAACAAGCATTATTAGTGAAAGTATCAGGTATGCCGATTAGCGATGTTGTGACCACAGTAGAAAATGAGACCTTGCTTATAACAACTAAAGGCTTTCATCGTGGTGAATCGGTACAGGTTTTTGTCAATTATAATCAGCTTTATAGTAT
Source organism: Colwellia piezophila ATCC BAA-637 (assembly GCF_000378625.1). Classification (GTDB taxonomy): domain Bacteria; phylum Pseudomonadota; class Gammaproteobacteria; order Enterobacterales; family Alteromonadaceae; genus Colwellia; species Colwellia piezophila. Next base: position 226,206 of record NZ_KB905167.1, read on the forward strand.
TAGCACTTCAGGCTCTGCAGAATTAACGGGCACCAATACCTTAAACACTAAGGAAATGCTTATTACCACTAATGGTGCTGGGGATATCAAAAGTCTGGCTATCAAGGCCGATACCTTAACGGTGAGCATAAACGGTGCGGGTAATGCTAACTTAGATGTTGATGTTGAAAGTATAGATATAGAAATGAACGATGCAGGTGATTTAAAGGTTCAAGGCATTGCAAAGCGCCAAAATATTCGCTCAAACGGCTCTCATGGCACTTTAACTAACGCTGATTTAACCTATTCTAAATAAGAATTTCGCGCTGCTCAAATCATAAAGTCAATCATCAACGTCGAGTATTAACATGAAAAAATTCTTCATCTATTTCACCCTATTCATTATTACCATAGCGGCCATTTTTATGATTGCTTACCACAACAATTTATATGTTTGGGAGAATCCAAAGCAAAACATATGGATTGCCAATGGTCAGCTTTTTGATGGCACCAGTGAACAAGTCAGAGACAACCCCGGCATTCTGATTAAAGACGGCAAGATAGTTTGTATTGGCAGTAACTGCCAAATACCAACAGAAGTTAAGCGCATTGATGCTACAGGCAAAGCCATTGTACCGGGATTGATTGATTTACATGGGCATTTTCTTTCTGGTAAAGCTAGAGATCCTGAGCAGGGTATACCTTCGATGATCTGGCAACAACTTCGATATTTACCCAGTGTTAGGCGTGAACTTATAGCGGCTGGCGTTACCAGTTACCGATCTCTTGGCGATGTTATGCCCGCAATTTTAGATCTTAAAAAAGAGCTTAGCGAGCAAAACATCGCCGGCCCACGGTTGTTTATTGCCGGACCAATATTTACCGTTAAAGGCGGGCACCCAACGCAAGGTAAAGGCATTCCAACTTGGGTGGTCGAGCGCATGACTATACAGTCCGATGATCCAAGTTATGTAAAACAACAAGTGGCAATTTTAGCAGAACAGGGCATAGATGGCATTAAAGTGATCTACCAAGGTAGTACCAATGAAAAAGGCGTTGTTACTATGCCACGTATTTCCAGTGATACCTTATTAGCACTAACCAGTGAGGCGCGTAAACACGGGTTATGGGTTGCAGTACATACTGGCTCGCCAGAGGAAACTGACGAAGCTATTGCTGCGGGTATCAATACCATTGAGCATGGCATTCGTCATGGTAACCTTATCAATTCAACAACGTTACAAAGCATTGTGGAGAATAACATTGTCTACGTACCTACTTTGGGTAGAGAGCCGCAAGGTCACTTAAATATTGCTGCGTTAAATCAATCGGGTGTAGTTTTTGGTGTAGGAACAGATTCTCCTGTAGAAATGGCTGATGGTAATAGCTATCACAACGAATTATCACGTATGGTGAATGCTGGCATTCCTGATGTCAAAGTGCTAATCGCCGCGACTCGCAATGGTGCTGACGCTTTAGGGAAGTTAGCCGAATTAGGCACCATTGAAGTTGGAAAATACGCTGACTTATTAATAGTAAATGGTCAACCTTGGCAAGATATCAGAGAACTTAAAAAAATCAACATAGTTATTCTGTCAGGTCGTATAGCGTTAGATAACTCAACGGAGCCTTTAGCATATTGATTGGTGAGCACTGAGTTGTTTATTAACCCAAGAAATGCAAGGTGATATACTGCATAATTATCACCTTGTAAATGTGCCTATTAGGAGTCACATGAGTTTACTGATTAAAATACATAATTTTCTCTTACCAAATGATGAAGATATTGGTTATTCCGTCTATACCAATTTACTTTTCTTGAGCCTATTTTTTGGTAACTTGTATTTTCGACCGGTGCAGGGAGTTGAAATAGCGATTGTTATTGCTGGACTAATTACCTTTTTAGTACTGTATTTTCGAGCGTTTTCAGTTCAAGAGCATGAGTTGGTTTTTTATATCGCGGCTATCTGTTTAATTGGTATTGTCTTGTCCGAAATTAATGTGGGGGGGAATGTTTTTTTCGTTTATGCCGCGGCATTTAGTGGCCAATTTGAAAATCGGAAGAAAGCTTTCCAAATGCTTTTATCCGTGCTGATATTCACTGTTTTATATACGGTTATTACTGATAAATCGAGTTATTTTTGGATCCCTGCAATTTTTATGTCGGTCACTTTAGGGTTGATGAGCATTCAAGGCTCTGAGGTTTTGAAAAAAAATAAAGCGTTGAAAAAATCGCAGCAAGAAGCTAAGCAATTAGCTAAAATCGCCGAGCGAGAGCGTATCAGCCGCGACTTACATGATTTACTCGGCCATAGCTTATCTGTCATCACTTTAAAGTCAGAACTCGCCGGCAAGATGATTGAAAAAGGCTTACCACTTGAAAAAATTAAAAAAGAAATAAAAGATGTTGAAGAGTTATCGCGAAAAACCTTGGCGCAAGTCAGAGGAGCAGTTAAAGGATATAACATCGCAACGATTAAAGGAGAACTACTACAAGCTAAAGTGGCAACAAAGGCTGCTAACATTGAATTGATAGCAAGCATTGAAGTGGATTTGTTGTCTACTGAGGTTGAATCAGAATTGGCATTAATCATTCGTGAAGCGATAACGAATGTTATTCGTCATGCTGAAACTGCAAAAGTGTGGATAGTATTACAACAAGCGTCAACTTGTTTAAAGTTAACGATAAGCGACCAAGGGCAGATAATCACCACGAAAGAGCAATCCGGTATGCAAAATATGCGTACGCGTATTAACCATATAGGAGGTAGCATGAACGTAGTAAACGCCCCTAATACACAACTGCAATTTATTATACCTATTATTCAAAATACACAAAGCGGCAACTGCGAAGCCATAGAAGATGGCAACCTTGACTAATATTGCTAATGGATAAAAATAAAATGATCAAAATATTAATAGCAGAAGACCAATCGATGGTTCTTGGCGCTTTGTCTGCTTTACTGGATATGGAAGAAGACTTTGAAGTCGTTGCCAAAGCAGAAAATGGCCAAGATGCGCTAAGCAAAGCTCAGCAACAATCCATTGATATCGTTTTGACTGATATTGAAATGCCTTACATGACAGGTATCGAATTAGCGCAGGAATTACAAAAAATAAACCATCCAGCCAAGGTCATGATTTTAACAACCTTTGCTCGTGGCGGTTACCTACGTCGAGCGATGAATGCGGGGGTAAAAGGTTATTTATTAAAAGATGCTCCTGCTGATTCTCTGGCTGATGCAGTAAGAAAAATCCATGCAGGTAAAGTGATTGTTGCACCTGAGTTAGTTACTGAAGCATGGGCTGCCGATGATCCACTGAGTGACAATGAACGTAAAGTATTACGCTTGTCGCAAGCAGGTCATTCAACGAAAGACATCGCTGAGTTAATCTTTTTATCAGCAGGTACAGTACGTAATTATTTATCGGAAGCGACAGCAAAATTGGGGGCTAAAAATAGAATTGAAGCAGCTCGCATTGCAAAGCAAAAAGGCTGGTTATAATTTTTATAGTCTATTGAAACTGCCCATTTCGCCTCTCATTTTGTAACTATAAAGGGGGGGGCGTTTATGTTGCACTACTTAGATTGCTAACCGCTAATCATAGTCCCAGATTAAAGTTATTTACAATAGCGAGTACTCACAGGTATGCTAATTTAACGGGTAATATTGCCATGCAAAATAGGTGCGTTAACTAAATGTTCAACTTAAGAAATTTCTACGCTTTATAGCCGTTTATTTACCCTCTTATTTACGTTACAATGCGCGACTATTCGTCTTTTTCTGTTCAATGTCGTCAAAGACTACACATTAAATTTATGTTTGAAGATTTATGTTTGAAACAAACCCAATATTAACCAAATTAAAAGAAATCCGTGCCCGCGCTAATTCGCTTCGGGGGTACCTTTGACTACGATGTTAAAGCTGAACGTTTAGTTGAAGTTTCTCGTGAATTAGAGCAGCCTGAAGTTTGGAATGAACCTGAGCGGGCTCAAGCCCTTGGTAAAGAGCGCAGCGCCTTAGAAGAAGTCGTTAATACCATAGTCGAACTTGAAACTGGTTGTGAAGATATTGCCGACTTAGTTGAGTTAGCGGTTGAAGAAGAAGATCAAGAAACCTTTGATGAGGCAATTACTGAAGCCGATGCTTTAGATGCCATATTGGCTAAATTAGAATTTCGCCGGATGTTTTCGGGCGAACAAGACATAAATAACTGTTATTTAGATATTCAATCGGGATCTGGCGGCACAGAGGCACAAGATTGGGCTGAAATGTTAATGCGCATGTATTTACGTTGGGGCGACGCGCACGGTTTTAAAACCGAAGTCGTAGAAGTTACCGATGGTGATGTGGCTGGCATTAAAGGTTGTACGATTAAATACAGTGGTGAATATGCTTATGGTTGGTTGCGTACTGAAACAGGCGTGCATCGACTGGTTCGAAAATCACCGTTTGATTCATCTGGTCGCCGACATACCTCCTTTGCCTCAGCATTTATTTATCCCGAAATTGATGACAACATAGAAATTGATATCAACCCCGCAGATTTACGCATTGATACTTACCGTGCATCGGGCGCAGGTGGTCAGCATGTCAATAAAACTGACTCAGCCATTCGTATCACCCATGTTCCTACGGGCGCAGTGGTGCAATGCCAAGCCGATCGCTCTCAGCACAAAAACCGTGCGACGGCAATGAAGCTTTTAAAAGCTAAGTTGTATGAATTAGAAATGCAGAAGCAAAATGCCGACAAACAAGTATTAGAAGATGGTAAGTCTGATATCGGTTGGGGCAGTCAAATTCGCTCTTATGTTTTAGACGATAGCCGTATTAAAGATTTACGCACTGGTGTTGAAAACAGAAATACTCAAGCCGTATTAGACGGCGATATAGACAAGTTTTTAGAAGCCAGTTTAAAGTCTGGTTTGTAGATACCTTTCAGCAGCCACGTTGAAAATAACGGTAATATAAAATAAGCAAGCCGTGTTCAAACTGTGTGACACGGTGATAGATACACGTTTTTAGCAGCCAGTTTGAAGTCTGCTTTGTAGGCATAAATAGAGATTAACCAACATTGAGGTAAGCGCCTTTGCGTGTTTACGTCATTGCCGAAGTATATTGTCGGGAATCCATTAATACTTTATGGGTTCCTAGCTAATATCGGCATGACGCAGTTACCTCGATAAGGTGTGAATCACACATTAAAAAATTAAAGATAACCACGAGAAATAAAATGACAGATAAAGCCAAGAATACACCCGTAGCACAAGATGAAAATAAACTGATTGCTGAGCGCCGTGTAAAGCTTGAAAAGATTCGCTCTAATTGTTCAGCTAATGGTTTTCCTAACGATTTTAATCGTGAACATTTAGCCGCTGACATTCAAGCTGAACATGGTGAAAAAACCAAAGAAGAACTTGAAGAACTACAGGTTACTTACGCTATCGCCGGTCGTGTTATGGCAAAACGTGGACCATTTTTAGTGATACAAGACGCGTCAGGTCGTATTCAAGGTTATGCTGAAAAAACCGTACAGAAAGAAATAAGAGCTAAATGGGGTTCGTTAGATATTGGTGACATCATTGGTATTAGAGGTATTTTACATAAATCAGGTAAAGGCGATCTTTACGTGAATATGAATGAATACTCATTGTTGACTAAATCACTACGTCCATTACCTGAAAAGTTTCATGGTTTATCAGATCAAGAAACTAAATATCGTCAGCGTTATATTGATTTGATTATCAATGAAGAGACCCGTAATACCTTTAAAATGCGTTCAAAAATTATTTCAGGGATTCGACAGTTTTTAGTTGAACGTGATTTTATGGAAGTAGAAACACCGATGCTGCAAATCATACCAGGTGGCGCAACCGCTAAACCGTTTATGACGCATCACAATACTTTTGATCTTGATATGTATTTACGTATTGCGCCAGAGCTTAACTTAAAACGTTTAGTGGTCGGCGGTTTCGAACGTGTATTTGAAATTAACCGTAGTTTCCGTAATGAAGGTATTTCAACACGTCATAACCCTGAATTCACCATGATTGAATTTTATCAAGCTTATGCTGATTTCAATGACATGATGAACCTTACAGAAGAAATGTTACGCACTGTTGCCCAAGATGTACTTGGTACAACAATGATTCGTAATACCGTTAAAAATGCTGATGGTGAAGTAGTGGAAGAGAAATTCTACGATTTTGGCCAGCCATTTGTACGTTTATCTATGGTAGATGCCATTTTAACTTATGGTAAAGATCATCGCGCCGCTGAGCACCTTGATGAAGCCGTATTACGTGACCCAGAAAATAACTTTGATGCAATTAAAGCGATGGCGAAAGCGGTTGGTGTTAAAGAAAACAGTGCGTCTAAAGTATGGGGACCAGGTAAATACATTTGTGAAATTTTTGAAGAAGTTGCCGAGCACTTATTGGATCAACCTACCTTTATCACCGAGTACCCGTGGGAAGTTTCACCACTAGCACGCCGTAACGATAATAATTCATTTATTACCGACAGATTTGAATTCTTTGTTGGTGGTCGTGAATTAGCCAATGGTTTCTCTGAGCTTAACGATGCAGAAGACCAAGCAGCACGTTTTAAGAAACAAGTTGAAGAAAAAGATGCTGGAGATGATGAAGCTATGCATTACGATGCGGATTACATAACAGCCTTAGAATACGGTTTACCACCAACGGCTGGTGAAGGCATTGGTATCGACCGTTTAGTGATGTTGTTTACTGATTCACCCACAATTAAAGATGTTATTTTATTCCCGCATATGCGCCCTGAAGCAGAGTAATAAACGCGTTTTGAATAAAACCGTTATTTGAAAATAGTCAAATAAGCATGATGAAGCCCGTAGTTATTAGCATAAAATCGCTAGTAACTACGGGCTTTTTTTTTGGTATTTTAAAAGGATGTAAGGCAGGTTTTATTACATACTCTCACTGTGAGTGGTCAAGTTCTGTTTTACATAATATTAACAATGCAGTAGGCTAAACTCGAAAATTTTTTTGTTCAGTTACCTACAACGAAATTGGCAAAAATAATAAATAAAAATTAACGCAAGGAATAATAATGTTAACAATAAAAAATTTATCCAAGACTTACGATAACGGAGTAAAAGCTCTTGATAACGTCAACCTAGTAATCCCTAAAGGGGTGTTTGGGTTACTGGGTCCAAATGGTGCTGGAAAGTCATCCTTAATGCGCACGATTGCAACGTTACAAGATGCAGACAGCGGTAGTATTGACTTTGATGGTGTTGATGTACTCAATGATCCCCAAGCTTTAAGGCAACGTTTAGGTTACTTACCGCAAGATTTTGGCGTTTACCCCCGCATCAGCGCTTATGAACTACTTGACCACCTCGCTATTTTAAAAGGCTTGAAAAATAAAGCTGAGCGCAAAGAAGCTGTCGAAGGCTTATTGGCACAAACCAACCTATATCAACACAGAAAAAATGCAGTGAGTGGTTTTTCAGGCGGTATGCGACAGCGTTTTGGTATTGCTCAAGCATTATTAGGCGATCCAGATTTACTTATTGTTGATGAACCAACGGCAGGTTTAGATCCTGAAGAACGTAACCGCTTTCATAACTTATTAGTAAGCTTAGGTGAAGAAAAAGCCATTATTTTATCGACCCATATCGTTGATGACGTGAGTGAACTTTGTCCTAATATGGCGGTGTTAGCGTCAGGTAAAATTATATTACAAGGTAATCCCATTGAGTTAACCAATAAATTAAATGGTCAAATTTGGCGTAAAGCCATTCCACAAGCTGAGGTTGAGGCAATAGAGCAAGACTTTAATGTTATCTCCAAACGTTTATTTGCCGGGCAAACCATCATTCATGTTATTGATGAGAATGCTCCCTTTGGATTTGAGGCGGCCCCAGCGAATTTAGAAGATGTTTATTTCTCTACCCTAAATGATCATCGTGCCAATAACCAAGATGCAGTGACAGTAAGTCAAGTCGCTTAATTGCCTAACAAAGCATAAGGAACCTCTCATGTTAATGAAAATGTTCGCCTTTGAATGGCGCTATTTTACTCGACAACCCTCTTTTTACGTTACCAGTTTAATATTTTTTTTACTGACTTTTTTTGCGACCGTTAGTGAAAATATACAAATAGGTGGTGGTGGTAATGTTTTATATAACGGTCCGTTTTCAATTGCGCAAACGTTATTGATTATGGGCTTGTTTGCCATGTTTTTGGTGGTGAATTTTGTCGGCAGTACGGCAACAAGAAATGACACTAGCCAAATGTCGGAACTGCTTTATAGTAAACCTATTAACCCATTGAGTTATCAGCTTGGGCGGTTTTTAGGCTCATTTGCCGTGGTGGCAACAGTCTTTGCTTTTGTTCCATTAGCAATTTTATGTGGTACCTTGCTTGGTGGTTTAGTTGGCTGGGTTGATCCTGAACGCATAGGGCCAACCAATCTTAGTCATTACTTTACCGCCTATTTTTACCTGTCGTTACCGACACTGTTAGTGCTGTCTTGTTTTTTCTACGCTATTGCCATTAAATTCCGCTCAATGATGGCGGTGTATCTCTCTGCTGTAGGTTTGTTTATTTTATATTCTATTTCAGGGCAGTTTTTGAATGAGCCTGAATATCGTGTTATGGCGGCATTACTTGATCCATTTGCTTTTAATACCTTTGGTGAAGTAACCCGTTATTGGACTATGTTTGATAAAAACAATAGCTCAATTGAACTCAGCGGTCTTTTGCTTGAAAACCGCTTACTTTGGTTAGCCATCTCTGTGGTTATTATGGCTGTGTTTGGAGGTTTTCGTGCGAAAGTGCGTCTGTCGCCAGCTAAAGTGAAAAAGCAGACTAAAAAAGCACAACACAAAGCGGAGCAACAAGAACAGTTGCAAACGATGAAAATCCCGCAACTTTTGCATAATAATATTTCTACCAAAAGCTCAGGAATTCAAACCGCGGCACATTTACGTTTACGCATCTTATTTGAAATAAAGCAGGTGATATTCAGTGCACCATTTATGGTGTTAGCGGTGTTAACGGTTTTCTTGCTCGTTGCGCCCTTGGTTGATCCCCAAGGCATGTTTGGAACACCTAACTGGCCATTTACTCAAGCAATGGTTTCCCTCATTGCTAACTCGACCGGCTTATTAATGATGATAGTGCTGGCTTATTACAGTGCTGAAATTGTCTGGCGTGAGCGTAACTCCGGTATGGGTGATATTGTTGATTCAATGCCAGTAAATAATATTACTTTTTGGCTATCAAAAATTATCGCTATTAGCTTAGTGCTCGTTTTGCTTTATGTCTTTGGAATTGGGGTTACGGTACTAAATCAAATAATGCGTGGTCATGAACATATAGAGTTCTCACAATATATTATTCGGTTAGGTTACATTAATTTATTACCCTTAATTTTAACCGCGGTATTGGCATTTTTCTTACAGGTGATTAGTTCAAACAAATATGTAGGTATGTTGCTATTTGTGCTTTATATCATCAGTACCATCACGTTAAGTAATTTTGGCTTTAGCCATAACATGTTTCAATTTGCTAGCGTACCACAAGTTTTTTATTCTGATATTAATGGTTATGGTACATTTTTAGCCAGTCATCATTGGTATATGCTTTACTGGACTGGTTTAACCTTGGTACTGGCAAGTTTAGCTTATGCTTTATGGCATCGAGGGCCAGCTCAAGGCTTGAAAGCTCGTCTAGCTAAGGTGGGGTATTATTTGGCAGTACCTGGAAAGTTAACGATTATGGCGGGTTTAGTGATCTTTATTGGTGCGGGTAGCGTAATTCATTACAACACCCGTATTGTGAATGAGTATATTATTGCTGACGATTTAGAAGACCTTCAAGCTGAATATGAACACAAGTATGTTGAGCATTTAAATGCCACGATTCCTACCATTATCAAGACACACGCTAAAGTTGATATTTACCCGAAGCAACGCCGCATAGAAGCGGTAGCTGAGCTAAGTTTAACCAACACCTCAGATAAACCGATCGAGAAGTTTTTAGTGTCTAAACCTAGGTTTAGTAAAACATGGCAAGTTGAAATTGAAGGTGGCGAGTTAGGCGCATTAGATGAAAAGTATAATACGGCTTGGTTTACTTTTAAGCAGCCTTTAATGCCAGGTGAAGTACGCCAGGGTAAGTTAACAGTGACGCGCGAGCATCACGGTTTCTCTGATGGTAATAATGATTTTACCTTACTGGAAAACGGTACTTTTATCGATAACTTCACCTTGTTTCCAACCTTTGGTTATCGCCAAGATTGGCAGTTAACTGATCGTCATGACAGGCGTAATCATGATTTAAAACCACTTCAACGCGCGAACAAGCTCGAAGACAGTCGTTTTTACAATGAAAGTTTTTTTGGTAAAGGCGTAGGTTTTATTGACTTTGAAGCAACTATATCAACGTCGGCTGAACAATTTGCCATAGCGCCTGGGTATTTGCAAAGTGAGCAGCTAATTGATGGCAGAAGAGTGTTCCATTATAAAATGGATGCACCTATGGTGAACTTTTATTCTTTTCTATCGGCAGAGTTAGCGTCGAAAAAAGAGCAATATAAAGGTATTGATATCGAAGTTTATTATCATGAAAATCACAGCATGAATGTTGATCGTATGATTGAATCAGTGCGTGATTCAATTGATTATTTCACTGAAAATTTTGGTCCTTACCAACATAAGCAAATGCGCATTATTGAATTCCCAGGTTATCGTTCATTCGCGCAAAGTTTTGCTAATACGGTGCCATATTCAGAGAAAATAGGTTTTATTAGTGATTTACGTGATCCTGAAAATATTGATCCCGTCTATTATGTTACCGCGCATGAAGTTGCTCACCAATGGTGGGGACATCAAGTGGGTGCCGCTAATGTTCAAGGCAGTGCTATTATTTCAGAAAGTTTGTCGCAATATAGTGCCTTGATGGTCATGGAGAAAAAATACGGTGAAGATAAAATTCGTAAGTTTTTGAAATATGAATTAGACCGTTACCTTCGTGGTAGAAGCGTAGAGTTTTTAGAAGAAATGCCCTTGTATCGTAGTGAAAATCAGCAGTACATTCACTATCGTAAAGGCTCTGTGGTAATGATGTCACTAAAAGATCGTTTAGGAGAGCAAAGGTTAAATTCGGCCTTAGAAAAGTTCTTACAGGACTTTAAATATCAAAGCACACCTTATCCAACCACCTTAGATTTAATGGCTTACCTTAATCAAGATACTAATGAGCAAGAAAAGACCTTTATTAGTAACCTGTTTGAGCATATTAGTTTGTATGATCTAAAAACTACTGATGTAACCGTGTCAGAGGTGGATGGAATGGATGATTTCTATGATGTAACGCTAACTATTGAAGCTGCTTTAAAGAGAGCTGATGGTCAAGGTAAGGAAACCGAAGTAGAGTTTACTGATGAGATTGATATTGGCTTATTTAGTGCTGATCCAGAAGACCTTAGCGCTAAAGATTTTGTTTTATATCTAGCTAAGCATCAAATAAAAACCGGTAGTAATGAAATAAAGATCAGAGTGAAAGGTAAACCTACCTTTGCCGGCGTTGATCCTTTTATCAGACTGGTGGATAGAGATAGTGCTGATAATATTTATCGCTTATAAGCTTTAACGGTAAAAATGCCCAACAAGATTGATTCGCTATTTGTTGGGCATTTTAGTTTATTAGCCATTAATCCTTTTTTTTTGGCCCACTTTTAAGTAGATTAGAGCCATTCTAATAATTATAAAAATCCCTCCCTTATCTAGTGGGGGTTAAAAACATCAACGAGAATAATAAATGAGTGTTTCAAGAGGCGGATTTAGTTCGCGTTTCGGTTTTATTATGGCCGCGTCAGGCTCTGCTGTAGGCTTAGGTAATATTTGGGGTTTTCCAACCCAAACAGCAAGCAATGGTGGTGCTGCCTTTGTTTTAGTGTACTTAGTGTTAGCATTTTGTTTAGCTTATCCCGCGTTTATGGCTGAGTTGTTAATTGGTCGTTATGGTCAAGCCAATGCGGTGACCAGTATGCAAAAAATGTCACGTAATTTATGGCAAAAACGTTTTGCCTTTGTTATCGGCTTTGGCGGCATTATTTGCGCGGCACTTATTTTAAGTTTTTATGGTATTTTAGCTGGCTGGATGATGGCCTATGCCGTTGAGCCCATCAGCCAATTACTTGGTTTTCAGCAAGCTTCAAGTTGGTTAACGGTACAGTCTGTGCCTCGAGACTTAATATTCAGCGCATTGTTTATGATGTTAACCATAGGGATAATTCGCCGTGGTGTTGAACAGGGTATTGAAAAATGGTCAAAACGTTTGATGCCAATGTTGATCGGTTTACTTATTTTATTGATCATCTATGTCTTTACCTTAGACGGTTCACGTGAAGGTTTCGCCGCGTATTTAAATCCAGATATTTCGCGTATTTTTGAGCCAGAACTACTGATAAGCGCCTTAGGGCAAGCATTTTTCTCGCTGTCGTTAGGCACCAGTGTCATGATCATTTATGGCTCTTATATTTCTAAAAAAGAAAACTTAGTAACCTTAGGCGCGCAAGTGACCTTAATTGATGTTTCTATTGCCTTTTTAGCGGGCTTACTTATTATTCCTGCCATGTATGTTGCGCAGGCGCAAGGTGTCGAAATTTTTGCCGATGATGGCAGTTTAATATCAGGCCCTAACTTAGTCTTTGATGTATTACCTAGCTTATTTACTGGTATGGGTGATATTGGTGTATTTGTTGCCTTTGCCTTTTTTGTTTTAATGTCTATAGCGGCATTAACATCATCAATTTCTATGTTAGAGGGACCCGTATCTTTTGTGGTTGAACGTCATCATATTGAACGTAAAAAAGCCACTACAGTGATAGGTATAGCTATTTTACTCTTAAGCGCATTAATCGTGGTAAATTTTGAATTGTTATTTGGTTTAGTGATCAGTATTTCTACGGTATACGGCCAACCTATTATTGCTATGTTATGTTGTGTTTTTGTTGGTTGGATTTGGTATAGAAATGAAATTTTAGCGGAAATCAAGCAAGGTAATGAAGATGTCGAGCACAGTTTCTTCTGGAAAATCTGGCCTTGGTATACTAAGTTCGTTTGTCCGACAGCGATAGCTTTAGTTTTTTTGCATTCTTTATAGCTAGTTATCAATACGGCCGTAGCCTTGGTGCTTTTGTTACTTACGATGAGTTCATTTGTCCGACAGCGATAGCTCTAGTATTTTGGCACTCGTTATAGATAATTGCGCGATTAGTTTATATTCAAGATAAGCCGCCTACGATTTATTGATAACCTGTAGGCGGGAACTTGTTCGCGCTAAAGCCTTGGCCAGTTTAACAGCCAAGGTTTTTTTATTGCTGCTAATTGCTTATGAACTTCATTATTTAAGTAATAATGCCCGTTACTCGGCAGTGAAGTAAACTCAAAAGACTTGCCTAAATAACTAAACTTGAGTGCATAGGCATGTAGGTAACCTCTATCGACTTTCGATGTCGTGTAATAAAGTGGGTCGCCAACGATGGGGGTGCCAATGCTAGCAAGTGCGACGCGTAATTGGTGGGTTTTACCCGAATGCGGTTTAAGTAGGTATAAGCGTTGCTTATTCGCAATGCTATAGGAAAAAAACTGGGTAATTGCGGGGTTTTCCATGCTGCGTAATAACTTGAACATACCACGGCGACTTTTCGCCATATCACCCTTGATTAAGCCCTGTTTTTTACTTGGTTTTTTATCGCCAATGGCAAGATAGTACTTTTCAATGTCATGATCATTAAATAGCTGACCAAAGGTTTGCGCACCCACTAAGGTTTTAGCAAAAATAACTAAACCTGAAGTCATCTTATCTAATCGATGTATAGGATAGAGTTCTGCTGACTTATTCTGGTTTTGTATATGTCTTTTAACGAGCGAGAAAAGCCCCGAGCCGATATCACCTTCATCATGAAAATTTGTGCCTGCCTCTTTATCAACCACAATAAAATCAGCATGTTCTGCAATAGTTTTAAACATTAAAATTAACCGAAAAGTATTTATGTTTGCTATGATAATTGAAACTTCAATATTTTACTCATTTTACAGGATGTTATTTTGCTAAAATCCCCTAAGAATCACCTTTCTACCCAGATATTAGGTAAATTTAAATCTACATTTAAAGTCACGGCAATTGCCGCAAGCACGGCCTTATTATTTGCTTGTAGTAGCCAAGAAACGACAACGTTACCTTCGGGGGTTAGTTTGGTTGAGACTGTTGTAGCTCAGCAAGGTACGCTTAATATACCTTTTAAAAAGTATAAGCTAGCGAATGGCTTAACGGTGATCTTACATCAAGATAATTCAGATCCGCTAGTGCATGTTGATGTTACTTATCATGTTGGCTCGGCTCGCGAGCAATTGGGTAAATCAGGCTTTGCCCACTTCTTTGAACATATGATGTTTCAAGGTTCACTAAATGTTGCTGATGAACAGCACTTTAAAGTTGTCACCCAAAGTGGTGGTAACCTCAATGGTACGACTAACTCCGACCGAACTAACTATTTTGAAACGGTGCCGAACAATCAGCTAGAAAAAATGTTATGGCTTGAGTCAGACCGCATGGGCTTTTTACTCGAAGCCATTACGGCTGAAAAATTTGAGATCCAACGTGCGACCGTAAAAAATGAGCGTGGTCAAAATGTTGATAATCGCCCTTATGGCCGATTAAATGAAACCGTTAATCAAATGATTTTCCCACGTGAACATCCATATTCATGGCCGACAATTGGTTATATATCAGATTTAGACCGTGGCACAGTAACAGACTTAAAAGAATTTTTCTCTCGTTGGTACGGACCTAATAATGCAGTGCTTACTATTGGTGGTGATATCGATGAAGCGCAAACACTTGCTTGGGTAAATAAATATTTTGGCGAATTAAGCCGAGGCCCAGCGGTAGAAAATATTGCTAAAACCTCGGTAACCTTGAGTGAGAACCGTTATTACTCATTTACCGATAATGTATCTTTGCCACTACTTTATATCAGCTTTCCAACTGTTTATGGTATGCATGAAGATGAGCCAGCTTTAGATGTATTAGCGAATATTTTAGGTGGTGGTCCAACATCACTGCTGTATAAAAACTTAGTTAAATCCGGTGTCGCTGTGCAAGCCGGTGTTAGCCACCCATGCCGTGAGCTAGCCTGTGGTATGAACTTTTTTGCTTTACCAAACCCGCAACAAGGTTTGTCATTAGCAAAAATTGAACAAGTGATTAATGAGACTTTAGTT
The DNA here is from genome assembly GCF_000378625.1 of Colwellia piezophila ATCC BAA-637. GTDB lineage: Bacteria > Pseudomonadota > Gammaproteobacteria > Enterobacterales > Alteromonadaceae > Colwellia > Colwellia piezophila. The sequence continues at coordinate 241,464 of NZ_KB905167.1, forward strand.
GAGTTTGAGCAACGTGGTGTCAATGCCGATGACTTATTAAAAACCAAAGTGGGTATTGAAACCGGTACCATTTATGGTCTGCAAAGTGTGTCAGGAAAAGTCTCTAACTTAGCCCATTTTCAAACTATGTTGGGCAATGCGAATTACACTGAGCAACAAGTGGCTCGTTATAATAACGTGACCAAAGCGGATGTAATGCGAGTCTTCAAGCAATATATTCAAGGCAAAGGTGCTGCGATATTATCGATTGTACCCCATGGGCAAGAAGCCTTAGTGGCAAAGGCGAATAACTTTACCTTACCGGATGTAAGTAATCCGCCAACACTGGCGCAACTTGATACGCCATTGATGAAAAATACCAGTAACTTTGATCGTAGTATTATGCCGGCCTCAGGTGTTAATCCTCAAATAAAAGTACCTAGCTTATGGCGTGAAAAGTTTACTAATGGCATTGATATCATTGCCACTAAAAACAGCGAAACGCCAACAATAAGCTTGTTATTAAGTATTGATGGCGGTGTATTGCTTGATTCAGTCGATAAAGCCGGTTTAGCGAGCTTAACTGCCAGTTTGATGAACGAAGGAACTACAGTTCATAGTAAAGAAGAGTTATCGAATGAATTGGCCATACTCGGCAGTGATATATCTATTGGTGCTGGTGGACGTAATACCTATATCAAAGTGAATAGTTTGGTGAAAAACCTCGATGCCACACTCGCGTTAATGAATGAAATGATGTTTAAACCTGCCTTTAAGCAAGAAGATTTTGACCGCGTTAAAAATCAGTTAATTCAAGGGTTAGAGCAAGGTAATAAAGACGCTCGCACGTTAGCAAGTAATGCCTTAAAGCAAGTGACTTACGGTAAAGGTAATCGTTTTGGATTACCCGATAGCGGCACCATAGCAACGGTATCAGCCATATCTCTTGCAGATGTTAAAGGTTTTTATCAAGCATATTTCTCACCAGCTAAAGCGAGTTTAGTTGTCGTTGGCGATATTGAAAAAACTGAATTGTTAGCGAAATTAGATACATTGAAAGCCTGGCAGGGGAAAGATTACCAGATTCATGGTGATTATCAGTTCCCACAAGTAACGCCAAATAAACTTTATTTTGTTGATTTACCTGATGCCACCCAGTCGGTAATTAAATTATCTCGTCGAGCAATGACTTATGATGCAACAGGTGAACACTTTAAAGCGACCTTGATGAATTACCCGTTAGGTAGCGCTTTTAATAGCCGTATCAATTTAAATTTACGTGAAGATAAAGGTTATACCTATGGTGCATCCAGTTACTTCTCAGCGGGCAAAACGTTAGGTCGTTTTAGTGCCGGCGCTAGTGTTAAAGCAGAACATACTTATGACGCTATGGTAGAAATTGAAACAGAGCTGAAAAACTACCAACAGCATGGTTTAACGGCAGATGAAGTGACCTTTATGCGCCAAGCCATTTCACAAAATGAAGCCTTAAGTTTTGAGACCCCGAGTCAAAAAAGTGGTTTTTTAAGACAGTTACTGCAATTTAATTTGCCGGTAAATTATGGTGAAGAACAAAGCCATATAATAAATAACATCACTCTTGAGCAGCTAAACAGTATCGCGGCAAAAGAATTAGCAAAACCTATGCAATGGATTGTGGTTGGTGACGGTCTAGTAGTTAAGCCACAATTAAAGGCCCTTAATATTGAGGTGGTTGAACTGGAATTGGCCAAATAATACTATTTCGCAGAATAAATAAAGCGGAATTTATATAACAAGGTATTGAAAATCATTGAAAGACCCCTTATTTATATCATTATCTAAGGGGTCTTTTGTTTTAAGTCTTCTACGCGTAAGAATATCCAGTGGGGCAATTGCTTAACTGAGTATAAATAGGAATTATTTTGACACTATCGTTAACTGATTATATTGGCGCTTTTAGCCAAAGTGAAAATTTGGCTGCCGTAGCAGGCATTGGCCGCGGTATTGAGCGGGAAGCATTACGAATATTACCTGAAGGTAAATTATCTGAGCATGGTCATTACCACCAGCTTGGCTCAGCACTAACCCATGGACAGATAACTACCGATTATTCAGAAACATTACTTGAATTCATTACCCCCGTTAGTCATTCTCCAGAGCAAGCTATTGCTCAGCTTCAAGATATACAAAAATTTACTTTTGAGAATATTGAAGGGGAACTACTGTGGCCTATGAGTATGCCATGTTTTGTTAGCGATGCTGAAAAAATACCGCTGGCGCAATACGGTAGCTCAAACATAGGTAAAATGAAGACAGTGTACCGTCAGGGTTTGAAAAATCGTTATGGCTCGATGATGCAAGTTATCTCGGGTATTCATTTTAACTTTTCATTTTCGCAAGATTTCTGGCAAGTACAGCAACAACTGCATGACTCGGTAAAAATAAAGTCGCCAGGTGAGCAGTCATTACCTCTTGATGACTTCATTTCAGCACGATATTTTTCTATTTTAAGAAACTATAAACGTTTTTGCTGGTTAATTCCTTACCTATACGGTAGCTCTCCGGCAATCTGTGGTTCGTTTTTACAAGGTAAAGAACAAAAGTTGCCTTTTAAAAAGACTAAACATGGCGCCTTGTACCTTGAACATGCAACGTCACTGCGCATGAGTGACCTGGGTTATACCAGCTCTGAGCAGTCAGCATTAAAAATTTGCTATAACAACTTGGCCGATTATGTTGATGGTGTACAGCAAGCGATCAAACTAAAATCGAAAGATTTCGCTGATATTGGCATTAAAGTTAATGGTCAATACCAACAGCTTAACGATAACGTGCTACAGATTGAAAATGAATTATATGCACCCATACGCCCTAAACGCGTTGCTAAATCTGGAGAGAAACCTTCAGTTGCATTAGGAGAACGTGGGGTCGAGTACATAGAAGTAAGAGCACTTGATGTTAATCCTTTTTCAGATACTGGTATTAGCATCGAACAAGTTCATTTCTTAGATATATTCCTGACCTTTTGCGCTTTTGTTGATAATGAAGAGTTTGATTGTTCGGCACAAAAAATTCATGAGTCGAATATGAATGAGGTAGTAATGCGGGGTCGAGATCCAAAATTATTACTGTCTGATACTAATAGCGAGGGTGAAGTCGAACTTAAATCTATTTCTACCTGGGGTAATGAACTGTTTGCAGAAATGCAGCAAGTGGCCGTTCTGTTAGATCGCGCTTATCAAACGACTAATTACAGCGAAGCTATTATTCGTGAGCAAGCTAAGATCAATGATGCTAGTTTAACACCCTCAGCGCAGTTACTAGCCATTATAAAAGAGCAAAGCTTATCGCAATATGCTTTGGATATAGCGAGCCAATATCAGCAGGAGGCTAAAGACCGTGCCTACCAGTTTTATCAACAAGATTTTTTTGATGCGAGTGTGCCAGCATCACATCAAGCACAAGCTGAAATTGAAGCGAATGATAAACTGAACTTCGATGATTTTTTATCTGATTATTTCGCCTAAAATCTCGAGTGAAAGTTTACCTGACTAAGGGGATTGGTAAGAGCTGAAAAAAAGGTAAAAAAAAGCGCGTCTAGTTGACGCGCCGTATATGTTAAGTAAAGCTAATTAAATAGTTACTTAAACTAAATGAAAGCAATCCAGGGAAGGAACTTTCATATGTTATGACTTACAGTCAAACAATAAGTTCACTTTATTTAAAAATAAGTTATTTATTCACTGCTCTTTATTGTGATAACCCCACCAAAAGCAACCTCAATGGCTAATGTTAGCTATTAAATCTCAATAAAATTATCGTATAAATTGCGACATCGTTATTAAGCCATCTCTTAGCTCGTTACCTCGAGCGGAATAACATCTTGGTTATGTTATTTAAACAAAGCTCATCACTTCATAGACAAAAAAATACGCTCACCTAAAAGGTATGCGCATAAAACATGAAACGTATCTGAAGAGAGCGGAGTAACATTATGGATTTGTTATTTAAACTAAGCTCATCACATCAAAGACAAAAAAAATGCGCTCACCTAAAAAGGTATGCGCATAAAATAAAACACTAGGGAATAACATAACTATTAAGTCAGAGTACCGTTTCTTTGTTTAGTTCAAATTAATTTATCTAAAAGAGCGGAATAACATCACGGTTATGCTGTTTAATAAACACTAGACAAAAAAGACAAAAAAGACAAAAAAAATGCGCTCACCGAAAAAGGTATGCGCATAAAACATAAAACGTATCTAAAGAGAGCGGAATAACATCACGGTTATGCTGTTTAATAAACACTAGACAAAAAAGACAAAAAAAATGCGCTCACCGAAAAAGGTATGCGCATAAAACATAAAACGTATCTAAAGAGAGCGGAATAACATCACGGTTATGCTGTTTAATAAACACTAGACAAAAAAGACAAAAAAAATGCGCTCACCGAAAAAGGTATGCGCATAAAATAAAACACTAAGGGAATAACATAACTATTAAATCAGAGTACAGTTTCTTTGTTTAGTTCAAATTAATTTAACTAAAAGAGCGGAATAACATCATTATTATGGCACTTATTAAATTTTAGATAAAAAAATGCGCTTACCTATAAAGGTATGCGCATAAAACACTAAGGGAATAACATAACTGTTAAGTGAGAGTGCTGTTTCTTTAGTTAGTTCAAATTATTTTCATTTATAATCAAACTTTATTGAAATAGTGTCGTTCGATTAAAAATTTTCAGCAATGAGTGCCATTAATACAGGCTTTCTGGCATGATAAAGCCAGATTTAAGTAACTGTTAATTGTTTATGCCTTCAAGTAAAACTGTATTGGTCGCCGCAATGAGTGTTTTAATGCTTGCTAGTTGTGCAACTCCCCCTCCGAAAAACCCTGAGAATATTTGTGAGATATTTCGAGAACATCGTGATTGGTACTTTGCTGCCAAAGATGTCCGTGAGCGCTGGGGAGTCCCTATTCATGTACCGATGAGTATGATGTATCAAGAGAGCTCTTTTCGTCACGATGCTATTCCACCAATGGATTACCTCTTTGGTTTTATACCTTGGGGTAGGGTGAGTAGTGCCTATGGTTACGCTCAGGCTAAAACCATGACTTGGAAAGACTACGTTAGGGAAACAGGTAACTCAGGTGCTGATCGCGATGATTTTGAAGACGCTATCGACTTTATGGGCTGGTTTATTTTTAAAACCCAAAAAGTGAATGGTGTTTCTAAGTGGGACGCCTATAGCCAGTACTTAAACTACCATGAAGGTTGGGGTGGTTTTAAGAATAAAAGTTACAAGAAGAAGCCGTGGCTAGTGAAAGTTTCGCGTAAAGTTGATAACCGTGCACGACGTTACAGTAGCCAGCTAAAAAGCTGTGAAGAAGACCTCAATCATGGTTGGCTATGGCGATTATTCTTTGAGTGAAACAGTTACAGGCATAAAAACAATAATGGCAAATTCTATCCGGTAAATAAATGTAATTAATAATTTCTTCATCCGCATAAAGCCTGCCATATTGTTCTTTTTAAAATAAAAAATTGTTTAGCCTAGCTGTGGTGACTGCTGCAGTAATAGCTAGCCTTTTCATCACCAAACAGAAAAAAAAAGACGGTGATATTGTTAAATAGTTGTTGAAATAACTAAAGGCTGCTACTGATAGGGTTGGCAAATGTTATCCACAGAAATTGTGGAAAGCTTAATAAGGATATTCGAAAGCTTAACTCTGTGGATAACTTTGTGATTAACTTTGTAACTGTTTAATTATTCGTCTTCTGGGTTATTATTAATATAATACTCGGGCATCACCCGCACCGTTTTAATCATATTGTCTGCAACATCAATGATCTCGATAGGGTAGCCGGCAACACGAAGACTAATGTTATTGTGCGGAATCACTTCTAAGTACTCTATTATCAAGCCGTTTAACGTCTTAGGGCCATCTGTGGGTAATTTCCATGACATTTCTTTATTAATATCACGAATACTGGCGCTACCATCGACTAAGTAGCTGCCATCAGGCTGCAGATTAACTTCATCACGGGTTGTTGGCGTCATGGTTGTGGTAAAATCACCAACAATTTCTTCAAGAATATCTTCTAAAGTGACTAAGCCTTGAATATCACCATATTCATCAACCACTAATCCTAAACGTTCTTTAGCATGTTGAAACTTAAGCAGTTGAATATTAAGAGGTGTACCTTCTGGAACAAAGTACAGTTCACGCACAGCTCGCAGCAATGTTGCTTTAGTAAATTGCTTTTTCGATAACAGTTTTAGTGCATCCCTTGCATGAATGTAACCAACAACATCATCAATGCTATCGCGGTAAAGCAGCACGCGTGTGTGATTCGCTTGGGTGAGTTGCTTTTGAATTTTGCTCCAATCATCATTAACATCTATGCCTACTAAATCACTGCGAGGTATCATGATATCTTCAACGACGACTTTCTCTAAGTCTAAGATACCGACGAGCATATCTTGATCGCGTGGATGTAACAAAGCGCCGGATTCATTTACTACGGTTCTTAATTCTTCACTGCTAAGGCTATGTTGCTCCCTTTGTTCGGCATTAATACCTAAAAGCATTAAGATGCCATTGGTTATCCAGTTAACGGTAACTACAAAAGGCAACATGACTTTTAATAACAGTGATAAAAGAATTGAACTAGGAAAGGCTATTTTCTCTGGGTATAAGGCTGCCAGGGTTTTCGGGGTAACTTCAGCAAAAATAAGGATGACTAGGGTTAATATAATGGTGGCAGTTAATACCCCCACATCTGCTGAGATGCCCATCTCGTTAGAAATACGCAAAGCAATGATAGTAGCAATTGCAGAAGCTGCAATATTAACGAGGTTATTACCAATAAGGATTAAACCAATAAGACGGTCTGGTCGACTAAGCAACTTGCTTACCCGCATAGCGCCCTTATGTTTTTGCTTTTCAAGGTGGCGTAAGCGATAACGATTGAGTGACATCATGCCTGTTTCAGAGCTTGAGAAATAGGCGGAAATAAAGATTAAGATGCCAAGAGTGGTAAAGAGCATCTGGGTGGATATACTGTCCAAGAAAGGATTTCCTTTATTTAAAAAAAAGAGTTTAAAGTTAGAGTTTAAAGTAAAAGTCTAAAGTAAAATTTAACACTAAAATAATTAAATAACACCGCTGAGCTATAGTGGTGTTATGGCGACAATAACAGGCTTGTTTAGCCGTTATTTATAAAATGAATTCTTTAACCAAGCGACTGCCAAAATAGGCAAGGGTAAGTAAGCCACTAGCACTGACCATTAACACTAAAACTCGATGGCCGCGCCAACCCCGGCCAAAATGTCCCAAAAGAATCAGGCTGTAAATAATAAAGGCGAGTAATGACAGTACCGTTTTATGAGCGTTCTCCTTAGCGAGAAAACCCTCTAAAAAAGCAAAGCCGATGACTTCACTAATAAATAAGATTAACGTCCCTACGGCTAAAATCTTGAAAAGCTGCTTTTCCACTTGCATAAGTGGTGGTAAATGAGCGACCGCAGTTAGGTTTTTGCTTTTAAGCTTAAAGTTAATATAAGTGACTTGAAAGGCAAATAATGTCGCAATAATTAATACGCAATAAGCTATTAGAGCAAAACTGATATGACTTAATAGCACAACTTTCTCAATCACTAGCGGGATTGAATCAACAGGGGGAAGAAATATCATAACCAACTGCCATAAACCGGTGAAGCCATAGACAACAGGGAGTAATAAATTGACTTTAAAGCGTAAAGCGACCGATGTGACTACCAAGGTGATTACTAAGCTGACTAAGGAAATTACATTGGGTAAATTAAAGTTTATTTTGTCTTGAGAGAAGAATAGTACAGCATCATTAAAACCGTGCACTATCATAGCCGCGGTAGCTAAACTTAATACTAAGGTGATATTCGGCCCTTTAGGATGAAACAACCGTGTGACGATTGCCAATGTAGCAAGTATATAAAGCAAAAAAGATAAACTTGAACCTAATACCAAAAAATCCACTAAAATCCCCTAAAACAGCTGACAGTATCGATTAAAAACTGATTCTATCAGATAAACACTTCAGCGCCATGTGATTAGCACAAAGTATTGACTTAAATTAAGGGAAACCAAGCGCCGTTGTTTTCACCAAGGCTAAAGTTTTCTGATAGGTAGCAAGAATAACTGTGTTTTTCAGTACCCAATGATGGTGAAAGGATTAAATAAATTTAGTTCGATTATACGATGATTTTCATAGGTGATAGGCCATCACAGTGAATAATATAACGTCAAAATGTTACACGATATTTTATGCTGTCGCATATTTTCGATATTTGGGTATAATAGCAGCATTAACCTTATCAATATTTCGCTGTTAGAGTATTCCATGTTTGACAATCTTTCCGAACGCTTAAGCAAAACGCTTAAAAATATAAGTGGCCGCGGCCGTTTAACCGAAGACAATATCAAAGAAACCTTACGCGAAGTGCGTATGGCCTTACTTGAAGCAGATGTCGCCTTACCTGTTATTCGTGAATTTGTTGCCAAAGTAAAAGAGCAGGCAGTGGGTACAGATGTTTCTAAAAGCCTCACCCCAGGCCAAGTTTTTGTCAAAATAGTACAAAAAGAACTTGAATCAGCCATGGGTGACGTTAACGAAACCCTTGATTTAAAAGCCGCGCCACCAGCCGTTATTTTAATGGCAGGCCTACAAGGTGCAGGTAAAACAACTTCAGTAGCCAAGTTAGCCAAATTTTTAACCGAGCGTGAAAAGAAAAAAGTATTGGTTGTTAGTGTCGATGTTTATCGTCCTGCGGCGATTAAACAACTTGAGACTTTAGCGAATGAAATTAATGTTGGCTTCTTTCCAAGTGATATTAAACAAAAGCCAATTGATATTGCAACGGCTGCTATTGATCACGCTAAGAAAAACTTTTTCGATGTCTTAATTGTAGATACCGCCGGCCGTTTACATGTCGATGAAGGCATGATGGCCGAAATCCAGCAACTTCATAGCGCTATTAATCCGGTAGAAACTCTTTTTACTGTCGATGCTATGACGGGGCAGGATGCGGCGAATACGGCTAAAGCCTTTAATGATGCCTTGCCACTGACAGGTATAATCTTAACGAAAACCGATGGTGACGCTCGTGGCGGTGCTGCTTTATCAATTCGCCATATCACCGGCAAGCCTATTAAATTTATGGGTGTTGGTGAAAAAATTGAAGCCTTAGAGCCATTCCACCCAGATCGAATTGCCTCACGTATCTTAGGCATGGGTGATGTACTCTCACTTGTTGAAGAAATTGAACAAAAAATTGATAAAAAACAAGCCGAGAAATTAGCGAAGAAAGTTAAAAGTGGTAAAGGTTTTAGCTTAGAAGATTTCCGTGACCAACTTGTCCAGATGAAAAGTATGGGCGGCATGATGGGTATAATGGATAAGCTGCCGGGCATGGGTAACATGTCTGATAAAATCAAAGATCAAATGGGTGATAAAATCACCGTGCAAATGGAAGCTATCATTAATTCTATGACACCCGGTGAACGCGAACGTCCTGATATTATTAAAGGATCACGCAAACGTCGTATTGCAGCTGGCTCAGGTACTCAAATCCAAGATGTAAATAAGCTACTTAAGCAATTTACCCAGATGCAAAAAATGATGAAAAAAATGTCAGGCAAAGGCGGCATGAAAAAAATGATGCGCGGCATGCAAGGCATGATGCCACCAGGCGGCATGGGTGGCGGCGGCGGTATGTTCGGTCGTTAAATATCACTATTTTCAAACTCACACTGTTCAATAAAGGTCGCATTAGCGGCCTTTTTTATTTTTTGCAGGTGAAGTCGGTACTTATGAGACTTAGCTTTTTGGAGAGGCGCATCACACCTCGTATGATGCGCAATACAGACCTAGGGGCATTGGTATGGGCGGTGGCGGTATGTTCGGTCGATAACTACCACTGTATTCAAACTCACACTGTTCAATAAAGGTCGCATTAGCGGCCTTTTTTATTTTTATCTTATGAGGGAGGCACATGCCTTTGTATTACATTTGTTACTTTAAGTCGATGTTGGTAACAATAACTCACATCTTTATGAGATTTATTCGCATTCGTGTTTAAAGTTGTGTACTATGTTGGCAATTAAAATAATACAAAATAGCTCTAGCCTACATAATATATTATCTCTTTGTTTAGTCGTTGAGGTAACAATGTAAGGCAATAATGAGCACTATTGGAGTAATAGATGAAATTTCAAAGAAAAGCACTAGCAATTGCCGTAATGGTAGCTATATCAACATTAACTGCTTGTGGTTCAAGTAGTAGTGATCCAGAGCCTGAGGTTGTTAATACTGCACCAACAGATATTTCATTATCAAGTAATAGTTTCGATGAAAATGCAAAAGGCATTGTGATAGGTACGCTAACAGCAACGGATGCTGATGCAAATGATACTTTTACTTTTGGTACCTCCATTAGCAGTAATAGTATTATGGTGACAAACGGAAATCAGCTAAGTGTCGGTGCAGACTTTATGTTTGATTATGAACAAACTAAGTCAGTGACATTAGACATTATTGTAACGGATAGCGCTGGCGCGAGTTTCACTAAAGAATTCACCTTGAATGTAAATGACTTACTTGATTATTACGGCTTTATGAGCAAAGTAGGCGATGTTAATAATTCAAGCGTATCTTACGGCGGTCAATCTGCGCGTCATGCATTAATTGCTGAGCTTAAGCATTACATTGGTAAGGGTGGTTTAGAAGCTGATTTAGTGAGTAGAAAGTTAACTTCGAAAGCAGATGTTATTACAAAACTAAATACTTATTTTGATGGTCAGAGCTCAGACTGGGAAGACGGTGCTTTCCCAATAACTTTCACTGAAGCCAAGCAAAAAACCTTTAGTGATATTTCATCAAGTCTAAAAACTTTAAAAGGTAAAGTTGCAGGTAATGATGCTGGTGGCCAACATAAGTTATGGAATGATGGTGACTTTGCTGGCTGGGGCGTCAAAGGTTCAATTACCCCAACAGGCTTAATTGAAAGTTTCTTCGATCAGCTAGCTGATAATGCTATAGCTGTTTTTAATAACGAGGAGCACAACGACCCTATTACCAATAAAGAAATTCCATTCTATGTGACTCAAACTGGTACTGATTTAAATCAGCTAATCCAAAAATTCTTGTTAATGTCTATTACTTATTCCCAAGCGACAGATGACTATTTAGATGAAAATAAAGGTCTAGCTGCAGATAACATAACTGGCGATAAGGATGGTACTAAAGATTACACTTCGTTAGAGCACCAATTTGATGAAGGTTTTGGTTATTTTGGCGCAGCTCGTGATTACTTAGCGTATAACGATAATGAAATCTCAGGTAAAGTTTCCTCTGCAGAAGACGGTCGTGAAGATTGGAATGGTCAACACGATACTGATGGTCAAGATGGTATCGACTTAACTAGCGAGTTTAACTTTGGAAACTCTGTAAATGCCGCTAAACGAGATCGTGGTTCAAAACTATTACCTGATGGCAGTGCAAACCCGGCAGCAACGGATTACACCAAACAAGCGATGGAAGCATTCTTAAATGGTCGTAAACTAATTAATGATAGAGCAGGCTTTGACTTAACTGACGCTGAAATGCTTGAATTAGTTGGATACCGCGATACTGCTGTTGATGCTTGGGAGCGTGCTGTTGTTGCAACAGTTATTCATTACATAAATGATTTACGTAGTGATTTAGAGCCCCTTGAAACAGCTACAGGTGAGTTTGATTTTGTAACAGCTGCTAAGCACTTCTCTGAGCTTAAAGGTTTTGCTTTAGGTTTACAATTTAACCCTTATTCTCCAATTTCTGGTGAAGCAGAAACAAAATTTGTTGCTGAAGGTAATGAAGCTAAGTTTGTTACATTACATAAATTATTAAAAGATGCACCTGTATTAGATGCTGCGAATGTTGCAGCCTATCGCACAGACCTAGCTTCAGCTAGTGAGTTATTACGAATTGCATACAACTTTGACGCTGATAACGTTGCTAATTGGTAAACGTTTATTGTTAGTCCAGGTCACTAAAACCTAGGGCTAACAAGCTAAAATTTTAAACAAAGCTTGAACAAATATGTTGTTCGAGCTTTGTTGCGTTTAAAGCCTAGCTAATAAGTAGAACAATATCAGGGCTACTTATTGAAAGATAAAAGTAAAGGTAACAGAAATCATGAAGTTTATAAGCACACCTTCTTTAAATAAAAAATTATTGCCATTAGTAATAGTCTCAGCCTTGATTTTAAGCGCTTGTGGTGAAGAAGCCACTAGTACAAGTGGTGATGGTTTTAATAGCGATCAAGACACCAATACCGGTTTTGACCAAGCTAAGTTAATTACTAGCATTGTTGATAAGGTTATCACCCCTACTTATCAAGAGTTCTCAACTTTAGCTGCTGCTCAGCAACAAGCTGTTAGTGACTATTGCCAGCAAGAGATTGCATTTGGTAAAAATAATGGCAGCGAAGTCCTCGTGACAGATGCCAAAGTATTAGCGAAAGAAAGCTGGCGTAATGCCATGAATACTTGGCAACAAGCTGAGATGATGCAATTATCACCACTTTTAATTGTTGAAGGTGCCTTGCGTGATAGTATCTACTCATGGCCAAAGCAAAACACTTGTAATGTAGACCTTGATGTTACTTACTTTAAGGGCGGCTATGTGGATGGTAACGTTGACCATCCTTATAATATTGCTACGCGCCCGGTGACACGTAAAAGTATGGTTGCCTTAGAGTACCTATTATTTAATGATAATTTTGAGCACACTTGTACTGGTACAAAAAAACCTGAAAGCTGGAACAATCAAACCGAGCAATATCGTAAAATCGCCCGTTGTGAATATGCTGGCGAAGTGGCAAGTGATATTGAAAACAATGCTAATGAACTATTAACCGCCTGGTTAGGTAGTGATGGACAAAGCGGTTACGCGGCTAAGCTTAAATCAGCCGGAACGGTAGGCAGTGACTTTGCGAGTGAACATGATGCGGTTAATGAATTAAGTGACGCTATTTTTTACTTAGATAATTTCACCAAAGATGACAAGTTAGCCAAACCACTGGGTTTATTTGCCAATGAATGTGGTGCACAAGCCTGCCCTGAGTCGGTTGAATCAAAATACGCCAACCACTCCATTGTAAACATCAGAAATAACTTACAAGCGCTGAAAATGTTTATGCAAGGTAGTTTGACTGCCGGTGAAGCGGATGCGTTAGGTTTTAGTCATTATTTAACCGATGTCGGTGATGAGATAACCGCTGATAATATAAATGACCATATAGCCCTGGCGATTGCCGCAACCGATAACTACCAAGCCTCCCTTGCTACAACGTTGACTACAGACCCTGATAAGGTTTTAGCAACTCACGGCGAGGTAAAAAATATAACCGATAAACTGAAAAGTGATTTCATCACTAGCCTAGCTTTAGAGTTACCTAAAACTTCAGCTGGAGATAATGACTAATGATTAACTACGCGCCTAAGAACTTTACGCTATCACTTACCGCTATTGCCTTATCAACAGTGCTTTCAACCAGTTTTTTACCACTATCAACCGCTATAGCTGCAGATGAACATGTTCAATCAAGTGCTAATACCGGTAGCAGCAATGCTGCGAAAAGCCCAGATGGCATGAATAAGAAAATTGATTTTGTTGAACGTATACAAATTATTGGTCATGGTAATAAATTAAGAACTGAAGCCGGTTCTGCCACCCTAATTGGCGAAGCTGAATTAGAAAAATTCAAATTTGATGATATTAATCGCATACTTTACAACGTACCAGGCGTTAATATTCGCGAGGAAGACGGTTACGGCTTAAGACCTAACATTGGTTTTCGCGGCGCAACCCCAGAGCGCAGTAAAAAAATTACCGTGATGGAAGATGGTATTTTAATCGGTCCTGCGCCTTATTCAGCTCCTGCGGCTTATTATTTCCCTATGATGTCAAAAATGACCTCTCTTGAAGTATTTAAAGGACCTGCAGCAATAAAGTACGGTCCAAATACTGTTGCTGGCGCCTTAAATATGACAACCCGTGCCGTACCTGATGGCCAAGAAGGTATGATAGATGTTGCGGCGGGCAGTGATGGTTATAGCAAGGTGCATGGTTATTACGGCACTAAAATTGGCAATCTCGGCGTATTGATTGAAGCCATAAATATGCAAGCGGATGGTTTTAAAGAGCTTGATGGTGGTGGCTCTACCCTTTACGGCAAGGGCGATGGTAATACCGGTTTTGATAAAAATGACATCATGGCTAAGTTTCGTTATGACTTAATAACAGGCAGTATTGAGCATACCTTTGGCTTAAAAATATCTTATGCCGATGAGAAGTCGAATGAAACCTATCTTGGCTTAACCGACGACGACTTTTATGCCAACCCAGATCGCCGTTATGCTGCCAGTGAATTGGATAACATGGATTGGCAACACGAACAGTTCCAATTTAGCCACTTTATGCAAACCAATAGTTTTGATATCACTACCCGTATTTATCGCAATAACTTTGAACGTTCATGGTTTAAAATTAATGGTTTTGATAATGGTCCGGACTTACAGGATATATTAGCTAACCCATACGATGAAGATCAAGATGGTACAAACGCTCGCTATTACCAAGTATTAACCGGACAGGCCGATAGTAACAACCAAAATGAACACATTATTGTTGGTGATAATGCTCGTGAGTATTACTCCCAAGGTATTCAAACCGAACTGTATTTTGATCAACAGCTCTTTGGCTTAAACCATAAATTCAATGTCGGTGCTCGTTTTCATCAAGATCAAATTGAGCGAAATCACACTGAAGATAGCTTTAGCATGACCTCAGGTCACTTAGTGGCTGATGGTAGTGAACAAGTAAAAACAACCACTAACCGTGAAAAAACTGATGCCATCGCTGTTTTCTTTAAAGACACCATTAAATATGGTGCCCTTGATATCACCTTAGGTTTACGTGGTGAGTTTATTGATTCTACCTATCAAAACCGAGTTGCGGGTAAAGAAGATGATTGGCAAAAGAAAAGCTCTCATATTTGGCTACCGAGTTTAAGTTTGTTTTATACGGTCAATGAAAACCTTGGTTTACTCTTTGGTGTGCATGAAGGTTTTATTCCAACTAGCCCGAAAGAAGGCCCTGAAACTGAAATTGAAAATAGCGTCAACTATGAATTTGGTGGCCGTTTTTATCAGGGAGATCTGCAGGGTGAAGCAATATTTTTCTACAATGATATGAGTAACTTAAAAGAAAGTTGCTCATTTTCTACCGCATCCTCTTGTGGTGATAGTTTAGACAAAGAGTTTAACGGTGGTGAAGTCGATGTTTACGGTTTAGAGTTTTCGACCAGTTATACTTTTACGCTCAGTGATACCTTAGATGTACCTATGTCACTGGTTTACACCTATTCAGATTCAGAGTTTAAAAATAGTTTTGTTTCTGGTTTCAGTATGTGGGGCTCAATAACTGAGGGTGATAGCTTGCCTTATTTAGCGGAGCATCAATTAACGCTTAATTTAGGTCTTACCGCCGAACAATGGGATATTAACTTGATTGCCCGTTATGTCGGTGAAATGCAGGAAGTGTCTGGTAAAGCAACAACACCAGAAGGAGACCCTGTTGAAAAAATATATTTAGAAGGTGCAACAACCGAAGCTTATATAGTGGTCGATCTGTCGGCCAGTTATTATCTTGGCCAGTACGGTAAAGTGTATATCAAAGCGGATAACATCTTGGATAGCCAAGAGATTGTTAGTCGCAGACCTTACGGCGCTAGACCAAGTAAACCGCAGATGTTTTTTGTCGGTTATCAATACAGCTTCTAATTAAAATCTGCATAATCGGTATAACAGTGGTGCTAAATCAAGAGAGTTAAAGCTATTTTTATTTAGCACCTTCGCTTAAAATTGATACCTTAGCAGTATTTATTGTTAGTTAAGATGGTATCACTGCTAACATGGAGGTCGTAATCACAGTAACTATTGCCAAAATTAAATAGCAATATAAAGTGGAGCTCATGTGTTTGATTTTTTATCTGTTAATTTTACCGAGTTAACGCAATACCTTTTTGATGCGAATAAGCGTATCTTTTGGCTTTACCTTGTTGCAGCGCTGTTACTGGCGATACCCGTTTTTTGGCAAAAATATGCCCGTTTTTCCCTATTAGCCTTCTTGAAATTTGCTTTACCTAAAAGAGTCTATACTCACCCGTCAGCACGTCACGACTACGCCTTGTTAGTGATTAATAAATTCATTAAGGCGGCGCTGTTCCCATTGGTTGTCATTACCATGGCCCCCGTTGCCATGGGTGTTTCATCAGCAATAGAATACCTATTCGGTTACCTTGAGCCCATTGCTTTCTCTACTACCGCAATCATCGCCATATTTACCGTACTGCTCTTCTTGTTTGATGACTTTACTCGTTTTATTTTGCATTACCTTTTGCACAAAATTCCCGTGTTATGGGAATTTCATAAAGTACATCATAGCGCTAAAGTATTAACCCCATTTACCATATACCGTAGTCATCCTGTAGAGAGTTTACTGTACGCTTTTAGAATGACGTTAACGCAAGGTTTTGTCGTTGGACTTTGTTATTACCTCTTTGGTCCGACATTGAAGATGTACGATATTTTAGGGGCGAATGCTTTGGTCTTCTTGTTCAACTTCTGTGGCTCAAACTTACGCCACAGCCACATCTGGTTAAGTTGGGGGGATAAGATTGAAAAATACTTTATTAGCCCCGCGCAACATCAAATTCACCATAGTGATAACCCAAAACATTTTGATACTAACTTTGGCTCGGCATTAGCGGTATGGGACCGAATATTTTCTTGTCATATTAAGGCATCGCAAGTGGGTAAAATAACCTATGGCATTAGTGTTCATCATCAAGGACACAATAGTTTGCTGCAAATCTACTTAGAGCCTTTCAAAAAGGCAGCCATAAGCCTGCTACCTAAACGCTAGTATATAAATAGCAGCTTTAGCACCGCACTCACTATTTCCTACTATGCTAGCTATACTCTTAATCAATCAGTTAATTTATTAACTTTATCAAGCCTAAATACTTACCTGATTAATATGATCAAACGGCATTAAATTCTTTCTGTCTAGGTAATTAGGCGGTACTGGTTAATTGAGGTAAATCACGCTATGGCTAACAGTAAAGTGCGAAAAAGCAAAGCGGACAAGAATGTTATTCGCACGCCAGCGGAAAAACTTGAAAAGCCGGGCTTTTTGAAGCGTTTTGCTTTTGTCTTTGAAAGTCTCTTTATCCTAGCGATAACTGCAGCATTACTCTGGTCTACTTTTATTATTGATGTGCCCGAGCAGATCATTAAGTTTGCGAGTCAACAACAGGACTGGCGTTTAGCTGATATTATTACCTTAACCAGTATTTCAGTGTTGGGTTTGTTGGTGTTATTCATTCGCTACAGCGTATATTTACGTAAAAAGATGAAGCTGCAATTTATTGCCGAAGAAGAAATTAAGCGGCTAGCTTTTTTTGATAATCTGACCAATCTACCTAACCAAGCACTTTGTCATAATCGCTTAGACCATGCTTTAGCGCGAGCTGCTAGAAATAATACTTCAGTTGCACTGTTGTTTATCGGCATTGATAATTTTAAAGCGGTGAATGATAAGCAAGGTCATGAGGGCGGTGATAAGTTGTTGCAACAAGTCGCCAAACGTTTATCTAGTGAATTACGCTCGGGAGATACTTTAGCGAGGATTACGGGAGTAGAATTTATAGTCATATTAGAGACCATCACCCCGCAACAAGACATAAGTATTCTTGCCGATAAACTCTTAGTAAAACTGACTAAATGTTATCGCATTGACATGCAGGAGGTTTATATCACCGGGAATTTAGGTGTCGCTATGTATCCAAGTGATGGTGAACACACTAAAGAGCTCATTAAGCATGCCGATACGGCAATGCGTTTTGCTAAAGATAAGGGCAGGAACAGTTTAGCCTTCTTCTCTAAAGAGCTACAAGAGCAAGTGACTGCTAAGAAAGCAATAGCCGAGCAATTACGCGGTGCCATGGACAGAGATGAATTTATTCTTCATTTTCAACCCATTATGGCGAGCCAGTCACATGAGATTATAGCCGTTGAGGCATTACTACGTTGGCATAATGAAGTATTGGGCAATGTGGCGCCAGATGTCTTCATCCCCATTGCTGAGCAGATCGGCATCATCTCAAAACTCGGTGATTGGGTACTTGTGCAGGCTTGTCAGCAGAATAAAGCGTGGCAGGAGCAGGGCTACCCAAGCATAGTGATAGCTATTAATATGTCAGTCATGCAACTAGGTATTAAAAACTATGCCGACACGGTAGCAACCACTCTAGAGCAAACTCATTTAGCTCCCCAATACCTAGAATTAGAGTTTACTGAAAATACCCTGATGAAAGATGCAAAACAGTCGATTGTACAACTTAGAGAACTGAGTGCTTTAGGGGTTTCTATCTCGCTGGATGATTTTGGTACCGGATATTCATCTATAAAATATTTGTCTAAGTTTAAACTTAATAAGTTAAAGATTGATGGTAGTTTCATCAAAAACATCACCACGAATCGCAGCGATATAATGGCTACCCGCGCTATTATTGCCCTAGCCAAACAATTAAAGCTACATATAACGGCAGAGGGCGTAGAGACAATTGAGCAGAGTGAATTTATGGCGGCTAATCAGGTTGACTCTATGCAGGGCTATTACTTTAGTCGACCGGTGGATGCCAAGGCCTTTGAAAAATTATTGCAGCATGAAACGTTGCAGGAAAGGTGATGAAATATTAGTCTGCTTATGGTGTCTTATGCCACAGTTATCTTTTAAAAGTGGCAGCGTCAATCACCGTCAATCTTGGGTAATAGATAAATAAACCTTGTAAAAAATTACTAGAAGCGTAAAATACGCGAGCTTTTCTGTCGCTTGTCGACGGGAAGTGTCTGGAAAATCCGTTTTAACACTTAACATATATAGAGGACGATATGGTTACCATTCGTTTAGCTCGTGGCGGCGCTAAAAAGCGTCCATTCTATCAGGTTGTTGTTGCAGATAGCCGTAACTCTCGCGATGGTCGTTTCATCGAGAAAGTTGGTTTCTTCAACCCAACAGCACAAGGTCAAGCTGAAAAATTACGCTTAGATCTAGACCGTATTACCCATTGGGTAGGTCAAGGTGCGACAGTATCTGATCGTGTGGCTAAGTTAGTTAAAGACGCAACTGCGGCTTAATTACTTAGTAGGTAGAAGGAGAATTTTGTGAGTAAAGAACAACAAATAACCTTGGGTAAAGTAGGCGCTGTTTATGGCATCAAGGGTTGGTTGAAAGTTCATTCATTCACTGATGAAACTGATGCCATACTTGACTATTTCCCTTGGTCATTAAAATTAGGGAACAATACAAAAACAGTTGAAATAACTGATTGGCGCAAGCATAACAAAGGCCTAATTGTGAAAGTGGCGGGTATTGATGACAGAGACGAAGCGCAAGCATTAGTCGGCTCAGAAATACAAACCAGTGAAGCAGCGTTACCAGAATTATCGCAAGATGATTTTTACTGGCGCGATTTAATAGGCATGTCTGTTGTGACTACCCAAGGTTACGACCTGGGTGTAGTTTCAGACATGATGGAAACTGGCGCTAATGATGTATTGGTTGTGAAAGCTAACTTAAATGATGGTTTTAGTAAAAAAGAACGGTTAATTCCTTATCTTTTTGAACAAGTTGTTGAATCTGTTAGCATTGAAAATAAACAAATTTGTGTTGACTGGGATCCGGGTTTTTAACTTGTGACTAGCACTACCTCTATTAAAGAGAAAAACAAAATGTGGATTGGGGTTATAAGCCTTTTTCCCGAAATGTTTAATGCTATCACGGAGTACGGGGTAACCGGCCGAGCGATTCGTAATGGGTTAATTGAATTTCAGCAATGGAATCCAAGAGACTTTACCCATGATAAGCATCGTACCGTTGATGATCGTCCTTATGGCGGTGGTCCGGGCATGTTAATGATGGTGCAACCATTACGTGATGCTATAGCTGAAGCGCGTAAAGCGGCAGAAGCTGATGGCGGCAAAGCTAAAGTTATCTATTTGTCTCCGCAAGGACGAAAGCTTGATCAACAGGGCGTACGTGAATTAGCACAACATAGCCGACTAGTATTTATTGCTGGCCGTTATGAAGGCATAGACGAGCGATTAATCGCGTCAGATATTGACGAGGAATGGTCGGTTGGCGATTACATTTTAAGTGGTGGTGAACTCCCTGCGATGAGTGTGATTGATGCTGTAGCACGCTTAGTGCCAGGCGTTTTAGGACATAAAGAATCAGCAGAGCAGGACTCCTTCTCTAACGGTTTATTAGACTGTCCTCATTACACCAGGCCAGAAGTAATGACTACTCCTCACGGAGAAGAAATGTCAGTACCGAAAGTGTTGCTTAGTGGTAATCATGAACATATACGCTTATGGCGACAAGAGCAATCTTTGCTAAGAACGTGGACTAGAAGACCAGAACTATTAACTAACCTAGCTCTGACAGCTGAGCAGGAAAAAGCACTCGCTTTAATTAAAAAACAAGCGAAGCAAACCACTTAGACTGTGCAAACTAGGAAGAAGGTATTATGAGTAAAATTCTTGATATGCTCGAACAAGAGCAATTAAAAACTGATCTACCAGCATTCGCTCCAGGCGATACTGTTGTAGTTCAAGTAAAAGTAACAGAAGGTGAAAAATCACGTCTTCAAGCATTTGAAGGTGTTATTCTTGCTGTTAAAAACCGTGGCTTACATTCTGCTTTCACTGTTCGTAAAATTTCGAACGGTGTTGGTGTAGAACGTGTATTCCAGACACATAGCCCGATTGTTGACTCAATTGAAGTGAAACGTCGCGGTGACGTACGTCAAGCTAAACTTTACTACTTGCGCGAGCTATCTGGCCGTAAAGCACGTATCAAAGAAAAATTGGCTAAGAAATAGAAATATTTTTTGTACAATTTTCTGTAAAGAAAGTTTGATAAAAAGCCTGAATAAGCAATTATTCAGGCTTTTTTGTTTTTGTCGCTAAGGTAAAAGCAACGATTAGATAAATGATATAAAGCCCAAATACATTCAAAAATATGTATGGCTTAGTTTTTCTTCAGCAAATGTCCGATTAAGTTAACGTGCTATTAAGTTAATGTTCTGTTAAATAACTCAACGGACATACCATATACTCTTAGTGCAAGCTGAGGATCGTAGCGCTCACCTTCATCACGCATAAACGCATGTGAAGCATTAAATTCATGCCATGCGAATACATTACCCGAGGCAAGTAAATTCTGGTGAATTAACATACGGCCTTCATCTGGAATATGTGGATCTTGCTTACCCCAAACCATCATTAATTCGGCTTTAATGTCCTTAGTACGTGTGAGCGTGTCGTTACCCTCGTTACTGGGTAAATCGCCGGAATGAATATCAGTGGCATACAGACAAGCCGCGGCTGATATATGCTCATTTAGTGCGGCGCGATAAGCTAAGTGACCGCCAATACAAACCCCCATAGAGCCTATTTTACCGGTACAATAATCTTGTTGTTGAATGAAATCCACTAACGCTTGGGTATCGCTATCGTGATGCTCTAACGATTTAGCCCACTTATCTTGGTTACCTTTATCTTTACCGGCATCGTCATAACCTAATACGGTGCCTATCGGATTTAATTCATGGAACACTTCAGGTACTAGCACTACAAAACCGTGGCCAGCCATGAGTGCTGCAGTTCTAGCTATGGGCGCTGTTTGTTGAAAAATTTCTGAGTAAAAAATAACAGTGGGGAATTTACCTTGCGCTTTTGGCCGATAAACATAGGTACGCATAATGCCGGTTGGCGTTTCAATATCACAGCTGTGTTGTTGAATGATCATGATTAATAAAAAATCCTGGTGAAAATTAAGGCGGTATGGTGCTAGTCCACGTTTTGAATAGTATGAAAATAGCGTTATTAGGTACTTTTGTATATAGGCAGTAAACCGTTAACGTAAATAACCTGAGCTCTGGATAATAAATATTACACAACAAAGCTATTTTAACCGCTATCAGCGTTATTTCTCCTACCAATAGCCAGCTATTGGGTATGTAAAAATGCCTTGATAACGACTAAACTAACATCGTTGTGTATAACGTGTAATTTACTATATAAATTTCATAGTGTTATAACATTCATTAACCAGAGTTCAGGTTAAATAAGCTTTAGCAGGGTGAATTTTTCTAGAGCTTAGCTATATTTTCGGTATAATAAATGAGCGTTATGTTAACGTTATGAAAAAAGTATTAAGGATATATGATGAGTAAAAATATCAAGCCAATGGCGAAAGCTGGCAATAATGAAACAGAGTTGGGTCGAGGAATAATTAAAGGGAATTTTTTAGCCGCATTGGTTACCTCAAAGGTATATAAAATGCAGGTGGTTAAAGCGAAAAAAGGTAAAGGCTCCTATCAGCGTAGAGCTAAAAACGTCAGGGGAGAGTCTTATTTAATGGCGGCTTAGCAAGTAGTTGCTAGCCCTTATTAAATAAGACTTTTCTTTTAACGATTTACTACTCTAGGGTTATTTTAAGCTTTGAAAGCTTTGTTTATAAAACCTTTAGCCAATCTTTGGGGCTAAGGTAATCGGCTAATTTAGCCTCGTTACTTCCTTCCTCTGCTTGGAAGTTATACTCCCAACGTACAAGAGGTGGCATAGACATTAAAATAGACTCAGTTCTGCCGCCAGACTGTAAACCAAATAGTGTGCCTCTATCGAATACCAAGTTAAATTCTACATAACGACCGCGGCGATATAGCTGAAATTGACGTTCTTGCTCACCATAAGTTACCTCTTTACCGCGCTGCATAATAGGTATATAAGCATCAATAAAACCTTGACCAACGGCTTTAACATAATCAAAACAAGTATCGAAATCCCATTGATTTAAATCATCAAAAAATAAACCACCAACACCGCGGGTTTCATCACGATGTTTTAAATAAAAGTACTCATCACACCATTTCTTATGATCGTTATAGACGTTATCACCAAATGGCTGACATAAATCAAAAGCTGTTTGGTGCCAGTGTTTTATATCTTCATCATTAGGATAAAAAGGCGTTAAATCAAAACCACCGCCAAACCACCATACCGGTTTCTCACCTTCTTTTTCGGCAATAAAAAAGCGAACGTTAGCGTGTGAAGTGGGAATGTTTGGATTTTTAGGATGAATAACCAGTGACACACCACAAGCTTGCCAAGTTCTCCCAGCCAGCTCAGGGCGATGTGCTGTCGCTGAAGGCGGTAATTTATCACCAGAGACTACAGAAAAATTCACTCCGCCTTGCTCAACAATAGTGCCATTAGTCATGACACGGGTTCTACCTCCGCCGCCTTCTTTGCGCAGCCAGTTATCTTCAACAAATTTTCCTGAGCCGTCAGCTTCCTCTAAGGCCTGACAAATTATATCTTGTAAGCTTTTGAAAAATTCAATAATTGGTGTGATTTCAATTTGTGCTGTCGAGCTTATTTGTGAGTCCATTTTCTTACCATAGGTTAACCATAACTGTATGGCAGCCATTGTAGGTAATGACTATCCGGGTAGCAAGTTAAGCCAATAGAAAAGTGCAGCTTAATTGTTAAAGTTTTTAACTACCTAGCTTGTATTGTTAGCATTTAGCGGAGTATTACTAGGTTACTAACTATCAGTCTAATAGACTTGCTCAATGCTTTGAGTCACTCGTAGAAACCCTTGTTGTTGCCGAGACTTAAATACTCACTGTACTTAAATACAGTTGTATTGCAGTATATAACTATTACTCATCGAAAAAATAGAGTGTCTGACGAATAACCATGGCTGAACTTTTAAAAAATCTATACAACAAAAACTTCTATTTAATGTTAGCTAAACACCTCAATGGTTGTTTAGGCAATTCTTATGATCAAGAGTTTGATGAGCAAGAGTTTATGAGTCTTATCTTTTGCGATAACTTTGAAAAATTAGAGTTGAAAGAGCGTATGAGTCATACCAAAGCCGTAATGCATCACTTTATGCCAACAGATTTTAGCCAAGCAGCAGATGTTTTAGTTAAGTTAATTGCTCGTTTAACCAAAGCAGGTATTTCTGAAGGCAGTGTTGAATATATGTTCTTGCCGGAATACCTCGAAACCTATGGCATAAATCATTTTCAAAAATCTATTGAAGTCATGGAGCAAGTCACTCAATTTACCAGTGGTGAGTTTGCCGTAAGGCCCTTTTTGATTAAATACCCCAAGCAGATGTTGGCGCAGATGATTTTATGGAGTCAGCATGAACACCCTATGGTTAGGCGCTTAGCCAGTGAGGGGAGTAGGCCACGTTTACCTTGGGCTATGGCGTTACCGCAATATAAACAAAACCCCGTTGATATCCTGCCTATTTTGCATCAATTGATTAATGATCCTAGTGAAATTGTTCGCCGCAGTGTTGCCAATAATTTAAATGATATTGCCAAAGATAATGCTCAAGTTGTCATTGGTTTTGTAAAAAAATATTTAGGTACAAGTGAGCCGCTTGATAAAACTCTTAAACATGCTTCTCGGACCTTATTAAAGCAAGCTTGCCCACAAGCGATGGCACTTTTTGGTTATGACAGTACTGACATTGAACTCACAGAGTTTGAAGTCATAACCGAGATTGTTAATGTTGGCGCGCATGCACAATTTAGTTTCGCCTTAAAAAATAACTCAACCAGTAATAAGAAAATACGCTTGGAATACGGTTTATATTTTTTGAAAAAAAATGGTCAGTTATCTAAAAAGGTTTTTAAAATAAGTGAGCGAACCTTGGCTGCCAATGAGGTTCATAAAGTGCTGCGTAAGCAAAGCTTCAAAGCAATTAGTACGCGAGTATATTATCCAGGTAAACATCAGGTATCAATAATACTTAATGGCAAAGAGTTCAAAGCGAAAGATTTTGAGTTAGTGGTTTAGAATAGCCGTAATTAAGAACTGTTGTGGGCACTTGGTCTAATAAAGATAACAAGGGTGGTGTGCCAATAAAAACATTAGTGACCGAAAAGCATGATGCATTTAAAAGAGGCTCTCTTTCCAGAACGATTGCCCACGAACTTGGCCACGTTCTTAATCCTCGCCACAAAAAGTGCGACATTAACTGCCTGATGGGGGGGAAACGTCAGGGTTATTTACTCACTAATAAGCAAATAGAAAAATCTCGTACCGCCGCTAAAAATCGTCAATAACGCGAGAGATTCGTGGCTTTTCACCTTTTCTGTCAGTTAAACTGAAAAGACAAAAATGTATCTCCGTGACCGTTGAAGTTATAGTATGAGCTTATTTGTGATAGCAATTGGGAAAGTTTATGGAAATGGATGAATCAATAAATGTTTTTGGTGAAGAATTAATTACTTGTGGGGGCGATCCCGTCACTGGATTTTTTCGAGATAATAAATGTAATACCTGTGAGCAAGATGTCGGTTCGCATACTATTTGTATTGAAGCCAGTCAGCAGTTTTTAGAGTTCTCTCGTTTTAAAGGTAATGATTTATCAACACCAGTACCAGAAGTTGATTTTAAAGGGATAAAGCCCGGTGATACTTGGTGTCTATGTGCGATGCGATGGTTAGAAGCTTATCAAAGTGATAGAGCGCCAAGAGTTCACTTAAGAAAAACCCATATTAAAGCGTTGGAAATAGTACCTATAGAGATATTAAAAAAGTACGCACTTGATCTAAGTTAACAGCGTTAGCCAAATTATTAATAAGCTAAAGGGAGCCTTAAGGTAAAAGAGGCATAACTAAAAATAATGAGACATATATAATGAATGAGTTTTACCCTGAGATAACTCCCTTTAATGACTTCTTGCTTGATGTTGATGGTCAACATCAGATTTATGTAGAACAATGTGGTAATCCAAAAGGGCAACCCGTGCTCTTTATTCATGGCGGACCTGGCGGCGGCTGCTCAATTAACGACAGACGGTTTTTTGATCCTGATTTATACCATATCATTTTATTTGATCAACGTGGCTGTGGTCGTTCACTGCCTCATGGCTGTTTAGATAACAATGAAACAAGCTTTTTAGTTGCTGACATAGAAAAAATTCGTCAGCATTTAACTATTAAAAAATGGCATGTTTTCGGTGGTTCTTGGGGCTCAACACTTTCGCTAGTCTATGCACAAACACATCCGGTAAGTGTTAGCAGTTTAGTATTGCGCGGCATTTTCTTAGGCCGTGATGTGGATACCAATTGGACATTCTCTGGTGGTGGCGCTACGCGTATATTCCCAGATTATTGGCAGGAATATTTAGCTGTATTACCCCAAGGTAAAGCACAAGCCAATGTTAAATCTGCATACGAGATGTTAGTGGGCGAAGATAAAAAACTCGCGCAGAAAGTTGCCACTGCTTGGAGTATTTGGGAGATTCGTTGTTGTACCTTAATACCCGATCAAGCATTTGTTGATGCAGCTACAGGCGATGATAAAGCTTGGACATTGGCTCGTCATGAAGCGCATTTTATGGTGAATGATTGTTTTTTAACAGACAATCAAATTTTAGCAAACTGCGATAAAATAAAAGATATTCCAACGGCAATTATTCATGGCCGATACGATATTGTTTGCCCTGCGGATAATGCGTGGTTGTTGCACCAAAACTTGCCTAAATCAACCTTAGTGCTAAGTGAGGCTTCCGGTCATGCGTCTGTAGAGCCTAATACTAAGCATCACTTAATTGCAGCGACCACGGCAATGTTATCGATATAATGTTATTGGTATCAGTTAAGGCGTTAAAGTTATCACGATAAAATGACAATATTGGTAGCAGCAAGATGTTTTTTACTTGTGTTACCATCACTATCTCGCTACTTAGACGAAAGTAACGTAAAATAGCCGACATTAACTAATTTACACCTATTATTATTGCCTTAAAGGCGAGCAATTATAGCCATTGACTTAAGGCCAACCATGAAAAAAACATTTGAATTAACCCATGAAAAAGTAAAACTTGAAAGACGCGTTGATGCGGTAAAAAATGAGGTTAAAAAATACCTTAAAAGAGAACGTAACAAGAAATTACCAGCGGGCGCTGATTACTGGGATTTTGATTGCCAATTTGGTAATACCAAAGAAGAAGCTGTGCCAGTGCAATTGTCAGACATTAATAAGCGCATCGATCAAACTCAAGTTGAAGGTTTAACTTCATTTTATATTGAGATCATCGCAAAAGAAGGCGTTAGAGTCTTTACGCCAAGAGATGAAAACGATATTGAATTTGATGAAGAGTAGTTAGCCTTATACTCTTCATGATAAAACCGAGCCAAGCGCTCGGTTTTTTTATGTCTGAACTTTAGTAAATCTTGTTTCTATGTGCTCTATAGATTATTTAAATAGGTTAAAAACAGCCAGGATAACGGTGTAATATTTTTTGTATTCCCTATCAATACTGGCTAATGACAGCGTTGTCACTGTGGGTTTTCAATGTTATGGTAATTGGAACGCTCATTTTATTCATAGTTTCTAATAAAAAATATAGAGTAAAAACGTAAATTAAGACTAAAGCCGTATATAAAAAGCGGATTAAAAATTCTAGCATGTTAGTTATCAAATAATCTCTAGCTGTATCGCACATGAAAACTTTATTGCTGGAAATAGAGCAAGCAATACGTTAAAACTATGCTCAGAGAGTGTTTAACTAACACCCAAAGAATGTTTAGCATTGAATAAATAAAAAGTTAAAGCACTAAATATAAGAGCAAATAATACACATATAAAAATACTTCAAGCTATACCAAGCGGTTTAACCCTCGCTATGTGAACATTTATTTAAACCGATTGGTATTGATAACCTCAAGTTAAGTCCGAAGGAAAAGCGAATGAAAGAATTAAAACTACGTTATCCAGTTTCAGAGAAAGCCAAAGCGCATACTTATATTGATGCCGCTAAATACGATGCCATGTACAAACAATCTATCGAGCAACCTGATGAATTTTGGGGCGAGCAAGCGAAAGAGTTTATTGATTGGTACAAACCATGGGATAGCGTCAGCAAAGTTGATTTAAAAAACTCTGAAATTAGCTGGTTCGCTGGCGCAAAACTTAACGTTAGTTATAACTGTATCGATCGCCACTTAGCTAAAAAAGCCAATGATACCGCCATCATCTTTGAAGGTGATGATCCTAACGATGATTCAAAAATTACTTATCAAGAACTACACGACCATGTCTGTCGTTTAGCTAACTTATTAAAAGAGCGTGGCGTTAAAAAAGGCGACCGTGTTTGTATCTACATGCCGATGATCCCTGAAGTGGGTTATGCCATGTTAGCCTGTGCCCGTATTGGCGCAATTCATTCAGTAGTTTTTGGTGGTTTCTCAACTGAATCTATTAAAGCTCGTGTTTTAGATGCTGATTGTAAAGTTATTATCACCGCCGATGAAAGTCTTCGTGGCGGTAAGCGCATTCCATTGAAAGCTAATGTTGATGCAGCCGTTGTAGATTGTCCAAATGTACATTCAGTGATTGTTGTTGCCCGTACCGGCGGTGATGTTGCTTGGAATGAAAAAGTTGATATTAACTACGCTGATGCAGTCGCTAAACAATCAGCGATATGTGAACCTGAAATTATGGACGCAGAAGATCCATTATTTATTCTTTATACCTCAGGTTCAACAGGTACGCCTAAAGGTGTAGTACATACCTGTGGCGGTTATATCCTTTACGCAGCTATGACCCATAAATATGTTTTCGATTATAAAGAAGGCGAAATTTATTGGTGTACGGCGGATGCTGGTTGGATCACTGGTCACTCTTATATTTTCTACGGCCCGTTAGCTAATGGTGCAACGACTTTAGTATTTGAAGGTGTGCCAACGTATCCTGATGCGGGTCGTTTTTGGCAAGTATGTGAAAAACATAAAGTTAATATATTCTACACCGCGCCAACCGCTATTCGTGCCTTAATGAGCATTGGTGATGATTTAGTTAATGCATCTGATTTATCTTCTTTACGCTTGTTAGGTACGGTAGGTGAGCCAATTAACCCTGAAGCATGGCATTGGTATTATGAAGTGGTTGGTAAGAGTAATTGTCCAGTTGTTGATACCTGGTGGCAAACAGAAACTGGCGGTATTTTAATTACCTCGTTACCTGGCGCGGTTGATATGAAACCGGGTTGTGCTGGCAAGCCATTCTTTGGCGTACAACCAGCGTTATTTGATAAAGAGGGCAATACCCTTGAAGGTGAGAACGCCGGTTTATTAGTGATGACGGCTAGCTGGCCGGGACAATTACGTACTGTTTATGGCGATCATAAGCGTTTCTATCAAACGTATTTAGGTCAATATCCGGGTAACTACTTTACCGGTGATGGCGCTAAACGTGATAAAGATGGTTTCTATTGGATCACAGGTCGTGTTGATGACGTGCTTAACGTATCAGGTCACAGATTAGGTACTGCTGAAATTGAAAGTGCTTTAGTACTGCACCCGGCAGTTGCTGAAGCTGCGGTTGTTGGTTATCCACATGAAATTAAAGGCCAAGGCGTATATTGTTACGTGACCTTAATGGGTAATGCGACTGAGTCTGACGAGTTAAATGTTGAACTACGTGAGTTTGTTGCCAAAGAGTTAGGCCGTTTTGCTAAGCCTGATTACATTCAATGGGCACCAGGTTTACCGAAAACACGTTCAGGTAAAATCATGCGTCGTATTCTACGTAAGATTGCTGAAAATGATGTTGATAGCTTAGGTGATACTTCAACATTGGCAGACCCAAGTGTTGTTGAAAATTTGATTGATAAACGCATTATTCACGGTAGTTAATCTCTAGCAGCTAAGTAATAAATAATCGAAATAAAAAGCGCCGCAAGGCGCTTTTTTTATGGCTGATTTTAAAATACTTAAGTGTGCCTACATTATGAGACCAAGTACATTAATTAATTGACCACTTAGCGAGAATTAAAAGGCATAGAGGCAAGGCATTGATTGAAGAGAATGGTTATTCAGGAGAATATGCTCAGGATAATGTGCTCCTGCATTATCTAATAAGGTACGTCCTGTACCGTCTGCATTCTCTAAGAACACCATCCATGTAGCGTCCTTCTCGAAATCAATAACGACGCATGTAAGCCTTTGCCTTTTATTAGGTACTCGCCCTTTGGGAGTTTATTAGCAAACTGATAACGGCACAAAATTAAAGAAATATAGAATAACTATGTTTAAGTCATTTTGCTTGTTCTAAGCTCGCTAATATAACTCTAAGTTGATCAATATATTAGTGTAATTGGTATTATTTAAGTTTTTACTCAATTATTAGCATTTAACACTATACATCAGTAAAAAAGAGTGTAATTATAATGATACAAATCGCGTAATTAAATCTTTACGATTTCTTGTTTTTGTTTTTGGTAGTGCTGTAGCCCTTATTTTAAGCTGTTATCCCTCCTTGAATTTCACATGTTTAATCTTTTCATTTAGCTAGCGTAAACCGACTTTAGCGATATTTTAAAATTAATTTATAGTTTATCTACAGATTATCTAAAGTCTCTCTAACGATAATATTGATGCTCCACTTTGTGGGCAAAGAAAAACTAAGGAAACATAATGACAACAGCCAGCAAATTATCAACTAGCTCAAATAACATCCATGTTAATGCCGAGCATGTATTAATTACCCCAGAAGCGTTACGTGCTGAATTACCACTTTCTGAAAAAGGTCGTGAATTTGTCCAGCAGTCACGTAAAATTATTTCAGATATTATCCACAAACGTGACCCTCGTCTGCTCGTTATTTCAGGACCTTGTTCAGTTCATGATGTTGAAGCCGCTAAAGATTACGCTCGTCAGTTAAAAGCGTTACACAATAAACACCAAGGGTCACTGTTTGTGGTGATGCGTGTTTACTTTGAAAAACCACGTACTACGGTGGGTTGGAAAGGTTTAATAAACGACCCGCATATGGATGGCTCGTTTGATGTTGAAACAGGTCTTCGAAAGGCTCGTGAATTGATTCTTTACCTAACTGAGCTTGGTCTCCCATTAGCAACAGAGGCCCTTGATCCTATCAGTCCGCAATACTTGGCTGAAGCATTTAGCTGGTCAGCGATTGGCGCCCGTACTACCGAGTCACAAACTCACCGAGAAATGGCCAGTGGTTTATCTATGCCTATTGGTTTTAAAAATGGCACTAATGGTAGTTTATGTGTAGCCGTTAATGCATTACAATCAGCCGCTTCCCCGCATCACTTTATGGGGATAAACCGTCAAGGGCAGGTTGCCTTGATTCAAACGCGTGGTAACCCGGATGGTCATGTTATTTTACGTGGCGGTGAAATGCCTAATTACGATGCTGCGAGTATTGCTGAGTGCGAACAAATTTTAGCTAAACAAGGTCTTGAGCCCGGTATTATCGTAGATTGTAGCCATGGTAATTCTAATAAAGATTACACCCGTCAGCCAGTGGTTGCCAAAGATGTTGTTGCGCAAATTTGTGCGGGTAATAAATCAATTATTGGTATAATGTTAGAGAGTAATATTAATGCCGGAAACCAAAGCAGTGATTTAGCGAAAGCAGATTTAGCTTACGGTGTATCAGTTACCGATGCTTGTATTAATTTTGCTGACACTGAGAAGCTACTAGCAGAAATCGAGGCACAACTTTCAGGTTGTTTAACCGCGCGTATTGTCTAATACGTGTTGGTGAGAACTATCAGTGAAACGCGACTTCTGTCGCGTTTTCTATTTACAATATTTTCAGTGAAATGCACTTTATCTAGGCTTTTAATAAGAGAAATAAATGACCCATTCAGATGCCGATTTTGATAAAAAATTAACCCTATTACGGGACGAGATTGATGAAATTGATAGTGATTTAGTCAAGCTATTACAAAGGCGACTAAGTGTGACCGGTAAAGTGGGAAAATTAAAAAGTAGTGTCGGTAAGCCCATTTACGATCCCGAGCGTGAGGCAATTTTATTTGCGAAAAAACGCCAACAAGCCAGTGACGCTGGTTTATCTCCTGATTTAATTGAAGATATCTTACGCCGGTTAATGCGTGACTCCTATGTTAGTCAAGATGCTAGTGGCTATCACTGCGTTAATCCTGAGTGTAACAAAGTTGTCGTTGTAGGCGGTAAAGGGCAGTTAGGCGCTGTTTTTGTTGACTTATTTAAGCGTTCGAGTTACCAAGTTGCAATTATTGAACAAGACGATTGGCCAAACAGCGAAGCCATTTTAGCGGATGCCAGTTTAGTTATCGTCGCAGTGCCTATTCGTCTAACGACTATGGTTATTCATCATCTGAACAACTTACCTCAAGATTGTATTTTGGCCGATTTAACCAGTATCAAAGAGTCGCCTTTATTTGAAATGAAAAAGGCACATGCAGGTCCTGTGGTTGGTTTACATCCTATGTTTGGTCCTGATGTGACTGGTTTGATTAAGCAAACTATCATCAGCTGTGAAGGTAGATATCCGGAACAATATCAATGGTTGATTGAGCAGTTTGAGGTATGGGGCGCTAAAATTTATCCAGTACCAGCCCATGAACATGACCAAGCTATGTCGATGGTGCAAGTGATGCGACATTTTTCTACCATTGCCTACGGTTATCATTTGATGGCTGAAGGCGCAGATATTGAAAAACTGGTGGCGATGAGCTCACCTATTTACCGATTAGAGTTGATAATGGTCGGTCGATTATTTGCCCAAGATCCCGTTCTCTATGCTGACATCATCTTTGCTAACAAAGACAATATCGGCATGATGAAACGTTTTGCTTATCGATTTTTAGAGTTACTCGAAGATGTTAGTCTTGATGATAAAGATGCCTTTGTTGGTATGTTTAACCATGTTTCCGATTGGTTTGGTCATTATGCCGGTGACTTCCTCGAAGAAAGTAAATCCATGTTGTTAAAAGCCAATGAGTTGAAAAAGCACTAAGCTAGTCTTTCTTTTTCAGCCGATGTTCACGCTACTACTCTCTTTATTAATGGTACTTTCACTAGTACCTTCTTGAGGAAAGTATTAGCGTGAATCATCTCTGTTATTTCGTCATCTATCAAATTATTATCCTAGCTTCTGGCTACAAAGGTTTAGTTTAACGCGGTATCTGCTTGCGTTTTTTTAGCAAGAAAGTCGCTAAAACTTCTCACTTTTACAGAGGGAAATTTATCTTCTCTATGCACTATATTAATGGGCTTAATAGGATGTTCAAATCTCTCTAAGACAATTTTAAGTTGATTGTCTATAAGCTCATCAGCAACTTGATATGAAATAACTCGAGTAATACTTAAATCTTGTTTTGCAGCATTAATTGCCGCTTGATCTGGTTTTGATTTTCACCGTTTGGCTTTGTTTGTTAATCAAAAACTGCCAATCGGGATTCAGGCTACCGGCATTGGCAGCGATAAGAGTATGCTGCGCTTACTGTTGACAATCTTGTGGAATTTC
Organism: Colwellia piezophila ATCC BAA-637; assembly: GCF_000378625.1. Classification (GTDB taxonomy): domain Bacteria; phylum Pseudomonadota; class Gammaproteobacteria; order Enterobacterales; family Alteromonadaceae; genus Colwellia; species Colwellia piezophila. Next base: position 274,941 of record NZ_KB905167.1, read on the forward strand.
ATGTTTCGCTAAATATTCAGGGAAGCAACTAAAACTAAGCTCACATGAGCAACTTATTTAGCGAGTATACAAGGCCATTAGGCAATAAATTAACTTTATATCCAGCAGGTGAAGGTAAAAAAACTGAATTTAGCCAAACTATTACAGACATCGCCATCTGATGCGCACTTTTACTTTTGCGGCCCGAAAAAAATGATAAATGCGTTACTCAGTATTACCCAGCCGCCAAGCACATTCCCACTAGTAATGAAACATTGCATAATCCCTTAGATAAGCTATAAAATATATTCAATCCTTAAACTAAGTTAAGCGTGTTTAAAGCTTTAGATAAGGAGATTAAAAACTCTTTAGTAGTCATGTAAACAGGGGCAGTTCATCTATGATTAATTATTTAAAGTTTTGCTTTTTTTCTACCTGCTTATGCCTGTTCACCTCAACGGTGGCCGCTGAAAATGATGATTTAAGTTCCATGGTTATTGTTACAGGTCCTTATCCACCAGCTATCAATGAAGAAAATGAGGATAAAGGTTACGTATCTAGACTTATTTCCGATGCTTTTTCGCTAGAAGGTATTAAGGTGACCTTTATCTTTGTGCCCTGGGCCCGAGGCTTGCGAATGGTAAGGTTGGGTCATGAAGCTTGTATTATGTATTACGGAAAAACACCTGATAGAGTTAAATCTTTTATTTTTAGTGAACCACTGTTTGAAGAAGAGTGGCTTTTTTTCCATTTAAAAAGTACCCCTGTTAAGTGGCAAAAATTAACTGATTTATCTCGATATATCATAGGGGCAACATTGAGCTACACCTATAGCGAAGAATTTCATAAACTGGCTGACGAGAAAGAATTAAGTGTGCACTGGGTTGCCAGAGATAAGCAAAACTGGAAAATGCTCATGGCAGGTAAAATTGATCTTTTTCCCAGTGTAAAAACTGGTTGGTATCAATTGCGGGAAATTTATAGTGAAGCAGCAATCAAGCAGATCACCACCCACCCTAAACCACTAAAAACACAGTTAAACTATTTACTCTGCTCTAGGGAACATCCCAATGCCGAGTACTTCAGAGACAAGTTTAATCAAGGCTTCGCTAAGTTAAAAAAATTGCGTCCAATCTCGTATTATATTCCTGATAGTAACGGCGAAACGTGGCCAGTTGAAATCAACTAAATCATTTAAATCAACTCAATTAATAAAATAAATAAGCATAAAAACTATAAGTTTTTGTAACTAAAAATCATTTTATTGAAAGTAATTAGGTAGATATTATGAAAAACTTAACAATGTTTTTACTCGCCTTATGTTTTTCTCAGACATGCTTTTCTGCCGAAAAAGAAAGCCTAAGTAACAGAGTAAAGCAACTTGAAATAGAAATACAGCAACTAAAAAAGGCAGTAAATACAGCGGATAACAATACTTCAGATAACAATACTGCAGATAGCAAAGCCGCTGAAAAAGAAGATACCGGTATTACTTTAGGCGGAGCTGTGCGTTTTCAATATGTGTATGAAGATTATAATGATAACAACTCCAGCCGTGGTGGCGACTTCGACTTTGATGTTTTTCGCCTTGATTTAAATGGCGAGATTGGCGGGGTGATATTATCAGCGCAATATCGTTGGTTTCAATATATGAATGTCATTCATCACGCTTGGGTTGGTTATGACTTTGATGAACAGTGGCAAGGACAAATGGGCATAACCCGCGTGCCCTTTGGCAATTTAAACTACAACTCTCACAACTATTTTTTTAGTAGTAATTATTATGTCGGCCTAGAAGATGATTATGATGCAGGCATTAAATTTATAAGAAAAAGTGATCAACATGATTTACGGATTGCCTTCTTCTTCACCGATGAAATGGGCGGCATAGATGGCTATGTTGATAATCGGTCGGATAGATATTCTTACGATATTGTTGGCGTTCGTGCAATTGACGAGGGCATATATGATCAACCTAACTTAGAAGCGGCTGAGCACAATACCTTAAGTTTACGTTATGCCTATCAGTTAGATAATGTTGAGCTAGGCTTTTCTTGGTTATCGGGAGACTTACGAGATGCGACTTCATCAATTGGTACACGAAGCGCTTTTGCGGTACATACTGATGCGCAATTCAATCGTTGGAATATAAAGTTGCAATATACCGACTACGAATATGATTTCGATGAGTACTCGCCCATGATAGCGGTAGGAGCTTATAGTTTTTATGACTCCATTCCCAGTGAAGCTAAGCTTTACACGGTTAATGTTGCTTACTTAAAACCGGTAAGTTTTGGTCCAATCACCTCATTAAATTTTTATAATAACTATAATTTAATGACTGATAAATCAGGTGACTTTACTAACGACACTATTATGAATGTATTAGGGGTCGCTATTTCAGCGGGGGCACTTTATACCTATGTCGACTTAGTCAGCGCAAAAAATCAACCTTTCGTTGGCGGTACTATGGCAGGCGATAGTGATGACTGGCAAACAAGATTTAATATCAACTTTGGTTATTATTTTTAAAAGCTTTTTAAGCTATTTTAAAATTGTGTAAAGAAAAAGTATTTACTGTATGAATATTCGAATGAAAATACAATTAAGTGTATTGTCTGCCGTCGTTATTCCCGGCATTGTCATTTCAGTTATATTAGCCATGTTTGTTACCGATAAAGCTTATGAACAATTTTATGATGTCTCTGAATGAGAAATCAGACAAGTCGAAAATGGCATGAAAATATTCTTTCGAGGTATAGAGGATAACGTTCAGTACCTGATAAATAACCCCAAGATCATTTCCGCTAATAAAGATATTACCAGTTATAAAGCGAATGCCAACAGCGTGTTAATGACCCCCTCACAAAATGGAGGCTTAGAGTCTTCAATATACACTATGTTTGAAAACTTTGGTGATAGCCATGAAAACCTGGCCTATGTTTATTTTGCTAATAGTGAAGGCGGTTATTTACAATGGCCTGCAGGAAATATTGGCGCTAATTATGATCCTAGAGAAAGGCCTTTTTACCAGACGGCGATGAAAAATAGCGGTGAAATCACTAAAACGAATGCTTATTATTTTGCTTTAGACGACGCCTCAATTATTAGTACAGTTGCTAAGGTTAATGATGAAAATGGCAATGTTATTGAGGTGCAAGGCATGGATGTGGGCTTAAAAGGTTTAACTGAAATTGTCAGGGAAATTAAACTTGGCGAGCAAGGTTATATCATGCTGTTACAAGAGGATGGCACTATTTTAGTCGATCCCAATAATACTCAAAACACCTTCAGAAATATCAACAGCTTATCCTGAGATGCTTTTAACGAAATAGCAAAATTACATTCAGGGCAACTCAGTATATTATTAGGCGATGTTGATTATGAAGTTAATATCATCACTTCAGCAGGCATTGATAGGGCATGATTCAAACCAGTACCCTAGCTCTGCTATTTATGCTCAAGGTGAAAGTTAGTTTTTTGAGGGCAGCATTCGCGTTAACTTCCGCTAGCTTGTGCAAGCGTATTTAGCTTTTGCAAGAGTAACCTTAGCAACTCTCCGCCTAATTGATTACTGACTAAACCATCTTTATTACCAATACTGCCTAATTCAACATTATGGAAACGTTTAGTGATGACGTTATTATTGTTAATAACGGTTAGGGTCAATTCATCAATAAACACAGCGCTGATTTTTATGCGGGTTTGTGCTTTACCTAATAAACGTTTTTTCTGCTTAGCCTTTTTGGACGCTATTATCGCTTGATTGATTTCAATTTTTTGGGGCTCTGGTCTGCTATCTAAGGCTTCTAAGGCCAAAGTTTCGCTACGTTCAGGGTGTTTTTTCGCATATAACTCAGCGCTCATATGCGGGTATAAGGCGGGATAATCAGTAGCGAGTTTAGTGTTAACTTCTTTAATCAAAACGTCTAAATTGCTTTGACCACTTTTCATTGTTTCTGACCAAACGCGTAAATTACTAAAACGAATTTCGCTAACATGCACTAAGCTAGTGGTTCTTTTTTCTATGCTAGGCGAGTCGAACTCGGTGGTTGGCACTTTTGCCAACTGCACTATAATTTTATCAGCGGTCATCAACTGAGGTTGAGTTAAGCCATCAATATTTGTTAAAGAAAAACCAGTAAAGCTAGTGAGGCCGGTATTACTTGAAAAATCTGTGCTGAGTAGTTGTGATTGTTGGCCACTATAATATTGACTTTGTAATAGGACCTGACTTTTGAGGTAATCATTTAACGAGCCGTTAGCGAGATACCACAACATGGTACTTAAAAATAATAATAGGGCAAAGGCTAGTATGGCTAATTTATTCAAGGATTTTTCTCTTTTTCGTTGATTTGCGTTAAGTGGCTAATATTTTAAGCTAAGTTGCTGGCCAGGTAAATGTTATTAAATGGTCTATAGGTTATAGTGCTTGTATATAATTATGCAAAAAAACGTACTTTTTCACCACACCACTCCTATGTTATTAGAGAACCTCTTTATGCCAAATAAGTCTGAGCCTACCACGACTTCAAACACGTCAGCTTTCACAAGCCGTTTACCCTTATTTATTCTAGTTGCCATTTTGGTGGCCTTAATTACTTATTTACAATGGCCAGAAGCGGAGCAAGAAAAAAGTAAATACCAGCGTGTAGTGACGGTGAAAATGGTGCCAGTAGTACTTGCTGAATTTATTGAAAGTGTCGAAGCAGTTGGTACTGCAAGGGCTAATGAGCAAGTAGTGATCACCAGTAAGTATTCTGATCTGATTGAACATATTTACTTTGAAGATGGTCAAAAAGTGAAAAAAGGGGCGGTATTAGTTAAACTGAATAACCAAGAAGAACTTGCAAAGGTTAATGAACTAAAAGCGAATCTGTCAGAGTCAAAGGCGCATTTAAAGCGTTTAACTGAATTATTAGCCAGTCGTGCTACATCAAAATCATTGGTCGAGCAACAAGAAGCGAAAACGAACGCTATTGAAGCGCAGTTAACCAGTGCCCGTGCCAAATTAAACGACTTGACCATTCGTGCGCCATTTTCTGGTGTATTAGGTTTTCGTGAAGTAAGTAAAGGGGCTTATGTTGACTCGGGTGATATCATTACTAGCTTAGATGATCTGAGTATGATCAAAGTAGACTTTTACTTACCAGAGCGTCTATTGACCCATATTCACGTAGGTCAAAAAGTGAGTGCTGCCAATACCGCTTATCGAAACAAAGAATTTATTGGCGAAATTACCGCTATTGATAGTCGTATTGACTCAAGTACTCGTAGTATCAAAGTGCGCGCAACTATAAACAACAAATCATTGCAATTATATCCGGGTATGTTGCTTAATATCAGCGTGTTATTACAAGTAGAAAATATACTGCAATTACCTGAAAGCAGTATCATTCCTATTGAGAATAGCCATTTCGTTTTCCTTGAAAAGGATGGTAAAGCTGTTCGTAAAGCAATAAAAATTGGTCGCCGTCATCCTGGTGTAGTAGAGGTTATCTCTGGCTTAGTCGAAGGTGAACAAGTCGTCGTAGAGGGCGCACTTAAGCTTCGCGATGGCTCTGCGCTAAGTATTATTGGTCAAGAAATAGAAGCTGATAAAATTGAAGACAAATCAGTTACTGCTGACCATGGGAGCAAAACCTAGTGATATTATCTGATTTATCGGTAAAAAGACCCGTTTTTGCTACGGTAATTAACTTACTTATTATTACCTTTGGTATTGTCGCTTTTTTGATGCTGCCATTAAGAGAATATCCTGATATTGATCCGCCTATCGTCAATATCAGTACTTCATACCCTGGCGCTTCTGCGGCCATTGTTGAAACCAAAATAACTCAATTACTTGAAGACCGAATTAGTGGTATAGAGGGGGTTAAAACAATTAACTCTAGTAGTCGTGTTGGTCGCTCAAGTATTACCATCGAATTTAATTTAGATCGCGATATTGATGCCGCGACCAATGATGTCCGTGACCGAATATCACGGGCATTAAATAACTTACCAGAGCAGGCTGATCCTCCTGAAGTATCTAAAGCGAATGACGATGAAAACGTTATTGTTTGGTTTGTTTTACAAAGTGAAACCATGAGCACGCTAGAGCTTACTGATTACGCAAATCGTTATATTGTTGACCGTTTTGCTGTGGTTGATGGTGTTGCTCGTGTCCAAGTGGGCGGTGGTCGTACTTATGCAATGAAAATACGCCTGAACCGCATTTCTATGGCAGCCCGTAATGTTACCGTGCAAGATATTGAAAAGACCTTACGCGATGAGAATGTTGAGTTACCTGCCGGGCGAATTGAGTCGATTGATAGAGATTTCTCTATTCGGGTAGAGCGTAGTTATTTATCAGCACAAGATTTTGCCAACATGGTTATTACTCACTCTGAAAGTAGCTCAGTGGTGCGCTTAGGCGATGTTGCTGAAGTGTTTGTCGGTGCACAAGATGATGAAAACATGTTCCGTGGCAACGGTAAAAACATGGTCGGTCTTGGTGTTATCAAACAATCTAAAGGCAATACCCTTGACGTAGTCAAATCCGCTAGAAAAGAAATGATTAATATCCGCAGTACTTTACCGGTAGGCACTACGATCACCAACAGTTATGACAGCTCTGTCTTTATTCAAGGCTCTATTGATGAGGTATATAACACTCTAATTATTGCTATGATAATGGTAGTTTTGGTTATCTTTTTATTCCTAGGTAATGTACGCGCCACCTTAATTCCTGCTGTAACAGTGCCGGTCGCTTTGATTGGCTCAATGATGGTTTTGTCATGGTTTGGTTTCTCTATTAACTTATTAACGCTACTGGCTTTAGTACTCGCCATCGGTTTAGTTGTCGATGATGCCATTGTTGTTCTAGAAAATATTTATCGTCGTATCGAAAATGGTCAAGCACCCTTAATGGCCGCTTATGAAGGCGGCAGAGAAGTAGCCTTTGCGGTTATTGCCACCACCTTAGTTTTAGTTTCCGTGTTTGTGCCCCTGGTGTTTTTATCGGGCAACATGGGCCGACTATTTACCGAGTTCGCTATCGCTATCGCCGCGGCTGTAATCTTCTCAAGCCTAACGGCTTTGTCATTAACGCCGATGATGTGCTCAAAAATGTTGAAGCACAGAGAGCGTAGTTCATCGTTTGGTCAAAAGCTTGATCGCACTTTTGCTCGCTTTGAAGCCGCCTATGGTAGAGCACTGAAAAACAGTATCCATCAACCCATGCTTATTGTCTTAGTACTGGCATTATCGTTAGCTGCGGTGTTTTTATTATTTAATAAATTACCTTCTGAATACACCCCTAAAGAAGATCGCGGTAACTTCTTCTTAATTATGAAAAGTGCGGAAGGCGCGAGTTATGAAAATAATGTTAAAAACATGCATAAAATAGAAGAAAAACTTTTAGGCTACCAAGAAGCGGGCGAGTTAGACCGCGTTATTGTCCGGGTTCCTGGTTTTGGTGGTACCGGTGGTATTGCTATTGTTGGTTTACCTGACTGGGATAAACGCAGTATTGATACCTTCAGTTTTATTAAAAAAATAAATGCTGATGTGCAAAGTGTTACTGATGTGCGCTCTTTTGCCATTATGCGTCGTGGTATCGGTGGCGGTGGGGCGGGTGATACCCCTATTTCCTTTGTCCTACAAGGTAATACCTTTGCAGAACTCGCCGAGTGGCGTGACATTTTAATTAAAGAAGCGCAAAAAAACCCTAAGCTGTCGAATATTAATAGCGACTATAAAGAAACCTACCCGCAATTATTAGTTCAAATTGATAGGGAACGTGCTTATGATTTGGGTGTTCCAGTAGGTGATATTGCCGAAACGTTAGAAGCGATGTTAGGGCAGCGCCGCGTTACCACCTTTGTTGACCGGGGTGAAGAATACGACGTTATTGTCGAAGGTGATAAAAAACAATATCAAAGTCCGACCGATATCGACAACCTGTATGTTCGCTCACGCACGACCAATAAATTAATCCCGTTGGCTAACCTATTAAATATCGCTGAAAATGCCACTTCATCGAGGCTTAATCGCTATAACCGTTTACGTAGTATCACCATTACCGCGAGCTTAGCTGATGGTTACGCTTTAGGTGATGCACTCGATTTCTTAGTCGATATCACTAAAAATAAACTGCCTGAGCATGTGCAAGTTGATTACAAAGGTGAGTCGTTATTATTGAAAGAATCAGGCAACTCAATTTTGTTTGTTTTCTTACTTGCCCTGTTAATTACTTATTTAGTCTTAGCTGCTCAGTTTGAAAGCTTTATTCATCCCTTTGTTATATTACTGACCGTACCACTGGCGCTAGTAGGTGCGCTCGCTGGGCTTGAACTCATGGGCATGAGTTTAAATATCTACAGCCAAATTGGTATTGTTATGCTCATTGGTTTAGCAGCAAAAAATGGTATTTTAATTGTCGAATTTGCTAACCAATTACGTGATAAAGGTGTTGCCTTTGAAGATGCCTTAATTAACGCTTCAAAGCAGCGTTTACGCCCGATTGTGATGACAACATTTACCACGGTATTCAGTGCTATTCCATTAGTGCTAGCGGTTGGTCCTGGCGCAGAAAGTCGTATGGTTATTGGTGTAGTTATTTTTGCCGGCGTATCCTTAGCCAGTGTTTTTACCTTGTTTATTGTCCCAGGTGCCTATTACTGGTTATGTCGTAATACCGGTTCACCCCAGGCGATTGCCAATGAAATCGAACAGGCTGAAAAGCTAAACAACTAGTCATAAACTGCTAACCCGTATTGTAAAAACCCTAGCAGACGAGAGTCGCTAGGTTTTTTTTTGTCATATAAGTACATTCAATCGGCAATGTTAAAGACTATTTTGTGTCTATTGCAGGCATTAGACTGAATTCACCCACCTGTTATTAGCTTTACTCAAATCAAAGAGAAGTAGAAATTCAACGTTGACAATAGTGCCATCCATAATTGGCAGTAGTAGGGTTACTATCAATCCGACATTAAATTTCTGGACACTTAGCTTGGTATTAAAATAATTTTTGTTATTCCTTTTCTAATTGAAGTAAGTTAAATTAAGATAAATGCATGTAAACAAGGACGAATTACATCAATACCACCTCAACACTTATCAACTCCCTTGGTAGCTTGACCAGAGATATGTATAAAGCCGATACAATAGATTCAATGATTGTATCACTACAAACTGAAATGGAGCTGTTATTTGGCTTTAATCTGACTTGGTTGTATGCCTTGGAAGACAACTGCAAAAAGACTTCTCAACTCATTTCTGTCGTTGGAAAAAAGCAGAAAGAAGTTGAAGCTAAATATCCGACTATCAATATTACTAACGATAAAATGATGGAACAAATCTTTAATAGTGATGCCCCTGTCTATGTTGAAGATGCTCGAATTGATCCTAGAACTGATAAAGAAATAGTTAGTGCACTGGACTATAGAACACTTATAAACTGCCAATTATCTTTGCATGGAGAAAGTATTGGTTTAATAGGGGCAGGGACATTTGGTTCTCAAGGTGTTCGAGTAATGTCGATTGATGAAATAGCTTACTTTTCCGCCTTGTCAAATGTTGTGTCAATCACCTTAGATCGTATTAGTTATCGTGAAAAGTCATTGCTTGACCCTCTCACGGGGTTAAAGAATAAACGTGGACTTGAAGTTAATGCTGAAACGTTATTGGCACTTGCACGGCGAAATAATCAAAGTGTCGCGGTTATCTTCATTGATATAGATAACTTTAAGCCCATTAACGATCAGTTTGGACATGATGTAGGTGACCAAGCTTTAATCACTTTTTCTCAATGTTTGAAAAACATATTGCGGCGTTCTGATTTTATAGCAAGAGTTGGTGGCGATGAGTTTGTTTTATTACTCTCAGATGTTGATGATGAAAGTTGTATTGATAAATTAATTGCTCAAATCAATGCAGAATACACTCTAATAAAGCCTCATAAAAACAACTTAAATATAACTTTTTCTGCCGGCTATGCTATTTTTCCTGAAGATGGCACTCAGTTGAATAAGTTAATTAATTTAGCTGATAAAAGAATGTATCAGGTAAAATCATTTCAAAAGAAATTGCTGTGAATTATCAATTTCATCAGCAGCCATTTTAATCTAAGTATAAGCAAGGAATATATGAAGTATAGGGGGGTATGTATACCCGTACCACTTGAAGATGCTCGTTTCAGGAAACCTGAGTGAATTATAATCGAGGCACATTTTTTGTTAATGGTTGTTCCCTTAAAAACAAATGTAACGACGAGTATGTTTTGCTCAGTTTTCCCCCAAGGGCTGGTTTATAAACGCTTTATGCTACGTTATTGATTTCGACAAGGGAACAACCATTCTCTTCAATCAATGCCTTGCCTAAAGGCGTTTATAATTCCAGCTGAATCCTGCATCTTCAGGTGGAACGGGTATATAACCCCTATTTTACTATTCGTTGATTAATCTAAAAAATTGTAAGTTAGCGCTTAAAAGAGTTCGTCGTTAATCGAATGACAAAGTGTTTTTCTACCTGTCAGTATCAAAATCCAAGTCATTCATTTTTTAAATTAATTCAATAGGGTTATTAGTTTCATATTGTTGGCCAAATTTACCTATGGCCATTCACTTAAAGTGCTAAAAGTAATTTTTGTTTAGAAATCAAATTGAACATAGACGGTATTATAGTTACTACCCCCTTTAATACGGCCAAACTGAGACGCTTTTTCAAAAATTGATGAACGGTGGTGCATGCTATAGCCGAGCCAAGTTTCATTGAGTGCACGAACATTAAAAATATCCCCTAGGTTAATATCAAAGCTGATATCAATAAAATTCATTAATTCACTGGGGCGATAACCTTTTTCTATCATCTCAGTCTCTTCAATATAAGTTACATTAGAAACATAAGACAAACCTTCAGCCACACCGATACGCCAGCGCACCGGCCAAGGAATGGTGTAATACGCTTTAATGGCCAACACAATTTCTTGCTCAGAGTCTTGTACTGCTGAATTCCAGTGCCAAATAAACCCCGGTGTTAAATAAATATCCAGTGGTAATGAAAATAACTCATCAGTTAATGGCAAGCCATAAAAAATGGAGCTGAGTTGATTATTATATTCATCTTTTAGGGAGTCGCCCCTGAGAATATCGCCCATATTTGATGGCGTCGCCCACCCATGGGCTAAGCGTAAATAACCATGATTATTAAGGTCAGCTTTGTTTGGGGTACTGATATCATTAAAGAAGGCAAAGCCTAAATAAGCTTCACTTTGCCAACGTTGATTTACCGCCTCACTTTGGTAAGCATTTTTATCAAGCATGGTCGCGTTGACAGAAGCGAGTAAATAAAAGTTACTGGCAACATGATAGCGTGTTTCTACACCAGCACTCACTTCAATACCCGCACCAATTTTTTCATCGGTAATTTCACCTAACGCGTAATAATGGCTATTAAAACTAGCACTTTTATAGCGAGCACTCACTTTGGGCATAAACTCCCAACTATCGTGCTGAAAGTACCAACTTTGGCTTACGTTAGCATAAGGATTACCTTCAAGATCGCTAAAGAGTTCAACATCAAAAAAACTATCATCTCCAAAGGACTTCCTCGCCTGAAAACCTAGGTCGATGGTGTCACCTTGTACCTGATTTTGATACTCAGCAGGAATATCAAAAAAGCGCATACGTGCCATGGCATTAAACTGCCAATCGCTGTTTTGATACAGATGAGCCCCGCCTTCAATACCACGAATAAAAAAAGTTTCTCCTTGGTAAAACATCATAGGAACAAAGCTAGTGACATTATCCGCTTGGGTATCGAAGGGGATTTCAGCATTCCGAAATAACACCCCTAAACCCCAGGTTTGCTCTTGAAATACTTTGTTGCTTGTTGAAGGTTCTGAGGCATTTTCACTCTTGGTGTGAGTACTTATTTGGGGTTTTGTTTGCGCACTTTTCTGAATGCTTTTTTCTGCATTCATAGCCGTAATGGTTTCAGCTAAGGGGCTTGCTGACAATAATAAGGTGAAGACAAGAGATATCGTTGCACAGTAACGCATTGTGATCCTTGGTAACTTTGTAGGCAAAGTAGTGTTAATTTTCCTTAGTGTAACATTTGTCAATTGTGGCGATATGGTTATTTTTAGCCTTATAGTTTTGATCGTTTTTCTCTAAATCTATGCAGGAATAGTTTTTAATCATATTCAAAAAATCGACTAATTTACTGATTTTTAGGATGGTTATGATTTATTGGTAAAAGTTATATGTTATAAATGTCGGGTTACAAGTATTAACAATTTCATTTCCTAAGAAGAAAGTCGTTATCATTATAAAGGTCAACATAAATGTTTATTAATAAATCTAAACTGACTAAGGCATTAACCCTAGCACTAGTTACTTCAGGTCTTGCATTATCAGGTTGTGAGCAAGCAACCACTACAACCCAAGTTGATAGCTCATCATCAGCCAGTAGCAGTATTGTTCGTATGAAAAGCGAATCTCTCAATGCTACTTACGCAGAAATGCGAGCTAAACAAATAAGCGATGTGAGCTACGACTTACACGTAACAATAGATAACAAAAGTGAAAATTTTTCGGGTTCAACAACACTAAACTTTGAATTAACCGAAAATAACCAAAATGATTTAACGATAGATTTTGATGAAGGCACAATAAAATCATTAACTGTTAATGGTAAAGAAGTTAAGTTTAGCTATGAAAAGTGGTTTATTACCATTCCAGCCGCAGAGTTAACCGCAGGCAAGCAGACGATTACTATTGATTACGAACGTGCTTATTCGACCGACGGCTCTGGTTTTCATCGCTTTGTAGATCCTAAAAACGGTGAAGTTTATTTATACACTGATTTTGAACCTTATGATGCAAATCGCTTATTTCCTCATTTTGATCAACCGGACTTAAAAGCCAGTTACAAAATTGAAGTGACTGCACCAGCTCATTGGCAAATCATTAGTGCAACACGCGAAACCAGTATTAGTGATAATGGTGATACTAAAGTTTGGTCATTCCCCGCGTCTGCAAAATTCTCTTCTTATGTCTTTTCTCTTCATGCAGGTAACTACGCTGTTTGGGAAGATGATTTTGAAGGTATGAAGTTACGTTTATTTGCTCGGCAAAGCTTGGCTGAATACGTAAAAACAGATGAGTGGTTTATTCCAACTAAACAAAGTTTTGCATTCTTCAATAAATACTTTGACGTGCCATATCCTTTTGGAAAATACGATCAAATTGTAGCACCTGATTTCAACGCAGGTGCAATGGAAAACGTTGCTGCGGTTACGTTCAGTGAAGGTTATATTGCACGTGGTGAAAAGTCGACCAGTGCTCGAATGAGCTTAGCGAACGTTATTGCTCATGAAATGGCACATATGTGGTTTGGTGATTTAGTCACCATGCGTTGGTGGAATGGTTTATGGTTAAATGAAAGTTTTGCTACTTATATGGCTAACTTAGCTATTGCTGAAGCAAGTGACTTTAAAAATAACTGGGATGTATTCTATTCTGGCACTAAACAATGGGCTTACCGAACAGATGACTCGGTAAATACTCATGCCATTGAGTTACCTGTTGCTTCAACAGGGGTTGCCTTATCAAACTTTGACGGCATTACTTATGGTAAAGGCGCTTCAGTGTTAAAGCAGTTACCTTATTACTTAGGTGAAGAAAATTTCCGTGTTGGTGTGAGTAATTATTTGAAAAAATTCTCATACAAAAACACAGATCTTGAAGATTTTATTGGTGAGTTAGGCAAAGCTGCAGGCAAAGATATGACCCAATGGACGCAAGACTGGTTATTTAATGCTGGCTTGAACACCATTAAAGTAAATTACCAATGTAGCGACGGTAAAATTAGTGAGTTTTCCATAAACCAAACAGCACCTGAAGGTTACCCGACGTTACGCGAACAACGTGTTCAAATTGGTTTGTATAATATTAATGCTGATGGCAATGCCATGAATTTATCGTCAGCAACACCAATTATGTATAAAGGTGCTACCACTGATATTAAAGAGGTCATTGGTCAAGTTTGTCCTGATTTGGTTTATCCGAATGAAGCTGATTGGGGTTATGTGAAGGTTGCTCTTGATGATAAGTCATTAGCCTCAGCTCAGAAACATATCAATGCTATAGATAATGCAACGATGCGATTAATGTTATGGCAGAGTTTGTCTGACAGTGTTCGTGATGCAAATTTAGCTGCCGACCAGTTAGTGAATTTTGCTATGGCAAATCTTGAAGGTGAAACTGATTATAACGTAACACGTAAAATTGCGAGCACATTAACATCAGCCCTGAACTACTTAACGGTAGCAACTCGTTTAAAGCAAAAAGATTATTCAGCACTTTATATGGACGTTGAAAATTTATACTTACGCTTATTAGAAAAAGCGGAAGCCGGCTCTGATTTTCAAAAGCTTTGGTATGGTCGTTATGTTCGTGTAAGCAAAACAGCAAAGCATTTAGATAATTTAAAGAATATTTTAAATGGAGAACTAAGCTTTGATGGTGTAACTATCGATCAAGATAAACGTTGGTCATTAATTGCTAAAATGAATCGCTACCAGCATGGTAATTACCAAGCATTATTAACGACTGAAATAACAAAAGACAATACTGACTCTGGTGTTAAAAGTGCTATTTACGCAGAGGTTTTACGCCCTGAAGCCGAAGTTAAAGCAAAATGGTTTAACGTGGTTATTAATAACCCAGACAAGCTAAAACTTTCTACACTTCGTTATATCATGTGGGGTTTATTTCCTTCAGAGCAACAGGCTTTAGAAGCACCTTATAAAGCTAAGATTTTAGCGCATATCCCGAAATTAAATGAAGGAAGTGATTTGGGTTTATTAGAGTCTTTTGTCGGTAGCATGTTGCCCTCTCAATGTACGCCAGCAAGTGAAGCTGAATTAGCGCAACTGATTCAAGATTACAGTGAAATGAAACCACAAGTATTAAAAGCTGTAAAAGCGAGTCATGAAAATATAGGGCGCTGTGTTAAAGCGCTAACGTTATTAAAATCGAGTGCGAATAAAAGCTAGGTTAAAATAATAAGTAGTCGATAGATAAAACTTATCTAAACGATAAAAGGGCATTATGAATTTCATAATGCCCTTTTTTTATCAGGACTATTCATGTATTTACAATATTGCCCATTGCTTTTTTAAGCCAATCGCATGAACAATACCCAAGGTTAAACAGATCAGAGAACTCCACAGCCAAAACTCAGGGCTACGCCCCATCGGGGTACTCATCAACGTAAAACCCGCTAACCCACGCACTAAATAGACTAAGGTAATAAGGGAGAGTACCAAACGAATAAAGGGCAGGCGAAAAATAAGTCCGGCAGCAGAAAATGCATAAGCAGCCCAGAGTGCTAATACAGAAAAAATACCAAAAGTAATAATGGTCGGTTGCCAGCTACCTTGTTCAGCCATTAAGGCCATTTGCTCGCCAGCACCAAAGAATCGATACCATGAAGCGCCAAAGTAGATACAGGCTAAATGTAAAAGGGCAGCCGTAGCCGTCAATGAGCCGGCGATAAGTAAATAAATATTCATCAATGAATAAACCTCCGTGTGTGAAGTGATCGTGGTTAATTTTATCGATCAAGTAAATGATTTAGCATATAAAGATAATATCGTTTGGTCTATTGCCAAACTATGAGACAATTAGGATATATATAACAATCCAACGGTTCATTATGAAACTTTTAGTTCGTAACCTTTCTCGCTCAACAACTGAGCAAGAACTTCGTATTTTATTTTCTGCTCATGGCACAGTGACAGAATGTAGCTTAGTTTTAGATCAAGCAACAGCTAAATCAAAAGGTTTTGGTTTTGTTGTTATGCCAAATGAGACTGAAGCGAAAGCTGCACTTTCTACTTTGCATGAAACAAGAGTTGCTAAGAATAAAATTCGAGTAAAAGTAGCGCAGTAAGGTTATTTTTCAAGACCAAACTATTCAAAGTGATATTATTTGAAATGAAAGCCAGCTTATTTGCTGGCTTTTTTATGCCTTTAAAACTCGGTCTGCTTAGTATTATTTTTACGAGGTGTTAATCGTTTTAGTCGCGTTAATCATTACTCATATACGTGAACAACAATTTATCTGGAGGTTACCTTATTTAAACTGACACTGGCAACAGCGCCTTGCGCATCTTGACGATTCTTTAAGGTCAGCTCCCCATCTTGATTGCGAATAAGCTCACGACTTAAAATTAAGCCAATGCCAGAGCCTTGTTGTTTGGTGGAGTAGAAAGGCACAAAGAGGTTATCGTTATTGGCAATGCCTTGTCCTGAATCGATAATATTGATAATGGTTTGTTGGTGCTTTTGTTGCTTGTTTGCTTGTAAGGTTTGTTGCCATTGCATTTGTACTTCTGGCTTAGCTTGACCCGCTTCAAACGCATTTTTAATTAAGTTAATTAGCGCTTGCTCTAATTGGCCCGCATCAGCGAAAAATGGCAAGACACTATCATTCAGTTCTATTGATAGGGTAGGGAATATGGCTTGCATGCGTTGAGCTATATCTTTTGGGTATACAGCTGATATTTTTGCTGGCGCTAGTTTGCTAAAGGCAGAGTAGTTTTCGACAAACTCTAACAACTGTAGTGAGCGCTTCTCAATGACTTGTAAGATGTTTTTTTCAAGGATTTCTTGCTCAAGTGTTAAAGGCCCGGTTAACTTCATTTCTTGTAATGACTGGGTCATAGAGTAAATGGGCGTTAATGAGTTTCTGACTTCGTGATTTAGCACTCTTATTAAACGTTGCCATACTTGTTTTTCATTGGCTCTGAGTTGCTGCTCTATAGAAAATAATACCAATAGTTGAAAATTACGGCCACTGCGCTTCAATACGTGGTGCGTTACTTCAAAGCGTTGTGTTAATTGCGAGTCACTGCTTTGTTGCCATTTGTTATCTTCAAAAACTAAACCTAATGTTTCGGCTTTTTTACCAAGCCAGTTAACGGTTGAGCTTTTCAGTAACCTTTCGACCGCCTGATTAGCTGAATAGATTTGTTGATGGTGGTCTAACACTAAAATGGGTAAGTTTAATTCTTTAATAAATTCAGATAAAAACGATTCGTTGTGCATGTATTCAAAACGTTTAGTTTGCAATTTAGTACTGAGTTTTTCAAAATCGCGTTTGAGGTTGTTAACTCTACCACTATTAAATTCAGCTAAATGCCAGCTATTGAATTCTTCATTACCTAGTGTATCAAGCTGTAAACCAATACGTTCAAGGACATCGGTAACATAATAAAAACAACGATGAGCAGCCCAAATACTCGGGATTATCATCGCCATGATTAAAGTACTGCTGCTAAGCAACTCAAGTTGTAGAGAACTGATTATGTAAGCGCAGGGAATAAGTGGCAACAGTGCTAAAAAGCTAAATAAATAAAGTAGCTTTTGCTCAAGAGATGATTCAGCGTGCAAATTATCACTCACCTTACTATTCACTTTATTCTTCAATCAGGACTCCAAATTTTGAGGATCGATGGCAAATTTCTCTAGGCGGCGGTAAATGGCTGATTTGCTCATGCCTAAGTATTCACCTGCGGCAATAACATTGCCTTGAAAGTGTTTTATCGCAGTAATTAATGCTCTTTTTTCACTTTCTTCTAAGGTCATTAGTGGCCAGTTTTGTCGAGCATTGTCACTCTGAATATTTGTATTTAACTTAAGACTAAGAGCATTAACATCGAGTATCTCAAATTCAGACATGATCACTGCACGTTCTATGCAGTGACTTAATTCACGGACATTACCAAGCCAAGGGTGCTGCAATATAGCGGCATGAGCAGCGCTCGATAAGGTCATGCCACTACGATTATATTTAGTGGCATGTTTATTTAACAGGTGTCCAGCGAGCAAGGTGATATCCTCAGGGCGTTCTCTAAGCGGCGGGATATGCAACTCGATGGTATTTATTCTAAAGAATAAATCGCGACGAAATTGCTCATTAGCGATCATTTTATCAAGGTTAGCATTGGTTGCCGAAATAATTCTGGCGTTGGTTTTTTCAGTATGGCTTGAGCCAACAACTTCATATTCGCCGGTTTCTAATACCCGTAAAACTTTACTTTGTAAGTTGCCGCCTAAGGTGCCTATCTCGTCTAAAAAGAGTGTGCCATCAGAGGCAATATCAAAGCGGCCTAAGCGATTTTCTTTCGCGTCGGTAAAGGCGCCTTTTTTATGACCAAACAATTCACTTTCAAAAAGAGATTCAGGAATAGCGCCCATGTTAACACTAACAAAACGGTTATCAGCACGACTTGAATGTTGATGAATATAATTGGCCAATAGACTTTTACCAGTGCCATTTTCACCCGTCAGTAAAATGTTGGCATCGGTAAGAGCGGCACGTTTTGCTTTGGCAAGTAATTCAAGCATAACAGGGGACTTTGCTAAATACTCTAACGTAGCCGAAGGGCGACTTAATGCCGTGTAACGGGCATTTTCTTTATGCAATTTTGCGCTATCAATTTGTTGCTTAACAATGGCAACCAAGCGCGTGTTTTTCCAAGGTTTTTCGATAAAATCAACGGCATTAAGTTGCATCGCTTGCACGGCAATATCAATACTCGCCCAAGCAGTCATTACGACCACTGGCACGCTAATATTTTTGCTGTGTAATTGCTGCAAAAAGGTTAAACCTTCTTGCCCAGAGGTGGTGTCACTGGAGTAATTCATATCGAGCAATATTAGGTCAATCTGCTCGGAGGTAACTATTTTCATGGCCTGAAGCGGGCTATCGGCTTCAACACAAGAGAAACCATGGTTGCTTAAGGCAATTGATGCTGACATGCGTACATCAAGTTGATCATCAACAATCAGAACTCTATTCATAATATAACGAGATTTCCATTTAGCTTGTTCATAAGGTATACCACTCCTTATACGGATTGATATAAGTGTAACTCAAAGGCGAGAAACGACACTAGCTGCTAGCTAATGTCGTTGCTGTTACTACTCGTTTCTTAAGGCTTTCATTGGTTTTGCTTTGATAATTTTTTGCATAGGTCTAATACTGGCATAGATAGCAATGCCTGTGCTTAACAATATAGCCGGTAAGGCAAAGCGAATATCAAAACTTAGCCAAGGACTTAAGCTTTGATAAAATTGGTTATAAATCACTACTATAATTATATTTGCCAAAACAACCCCGAGCAATAAAGGTACTATGGCATCTTTAATCAGCAATTTATAGAGTCGAGCTTTCTTAGCACCCAGTGCCATGCGAATACCAAATTCAAAGCGGCGTAAACCTAAGTTATAACTCAGTACCCCGTAAATGCCGACACTGGCTAATAATAGTGTGAAAGCTCCAAGAATATAGCTTAAGTATAAGGTGATAATGTCCATATAAATGATGCGGTCATATTCATCACTTAGTGAGCGAAATTCCCAAATATTAAAGCGCGCATCTTCTTTACGTAAAGTTAACAGTATGGTCTCTTGATTGATTGAGTAACCCGGTTTAGTTTCAACGATTAAGTTGTAGCCAAACGGTTGGTTAGGCCACCAAATATGTTTACCTTTATCTTGGTCAAAGAATTTAGGGTGATTGAAATCTTCGGTAATACCAACAATTTCATTTTTTGGCTCATGGCCGTCATAGACTTTACCCAGTACATCACCGTTTGGGTCTAATAAGTAGGCTAAGCTTTGGGTAACCATAACTTCATTTTTTTCGCCACGTATCGCTTCATCGCTAAAGGTTCGGCCTTTGAGTATTTTTAATCCGGTGTGCTCGAAATAATCACTGCCCACCCACCCTTGTGGAATAAAGTCGGTCGCTTTACCATCCATGTCTGTTAAGTTAGATTTGGTAATACGTATAGATACCGGGCTACGGCCGCTTGATACTTTTTCAACTTGCGGTAATTGCTCGAACACTTTTTTTATTTTTTGAACTTTATCAAAGCGTTCGGTAATCGATAGCTCATCATTTTCACCGCGGATAAAAGCGCCAAAGGAATACATGTTGTCAACTTTGCTACCCATTGGGCGATCGAGTGTTTGATGGGTTTTGGTTACCGCCAAACAAGCAAAGAGAATTAACAAACTAGCAAAGGTCATTTGTATAGTAATAAGCACTTTTACTGTACGGGCAGAAACCTGATTAACACTGCCTTTACCACTCGATTGTAATTGATTTCTTAACGCCTTGTAATCAACTAAGCGTGAAGTCACTAAGGCAAATAAATAAGCCAGTAGTAAGCTCAGTGTAATCGCAACACCGAGCAAGTTAATGTCTATGGTGAGCGACTGCACTAAGGGTAAGTTACCTGCGGCAAGGTGTTTGAATAGCTTAATGCCCCAAGCTGAAATAAACAAAGCTACAGCTACCGATGACATCATCAGAATTAAGGTTTGCGTTAGGATCGCACTAAACAATAAACGTCGTTTTGCCCCCAAAACTGCTTGTAAGGCCAAGGTTTTATGTTGCGCTAAAGCGCGTGAGAAAAATAAATTACAAACATTAACTACCGCAATAAGTAATAGACCTAAGGTGCCAGCCAATAAGAACAAGCTTAAATGTCCCTTATCACCTAGTTCAACTGTTCTATATTTTGTTACTAGTGGTCTGAAGTCAGTTGAGGTCTCATAACCTTCCAACCACTCAGCACGAATATCTTCAATGCGATCATCAAGATCTTGCAATATATTTGCTTGGCTGGTTCCTTGTTTGGCAATACCGACCAACTTTAATGATTTATAGGTATTATCCCATGGGTTGTCCCATTCGCCATTATTAAAGAAGCGGCGATCAGAGCCAAAATGTAGCCAGATGTCGGTTTGACCACTATAGAACATATAAGGTGCTTCAAATGATTTGGCTACCACACCAATAATAGTGAAGGCGCGTTCACCGTCATTCAATGTTTTACCAAGAATATCAGGGCTACGGTCAAAGTATTTTTGCCAAAAACTTTCTGAAATAACAACATTATCTGATGCTTGCTCTAATGGCAGATCATCGGCAAAGCTTCTTCCTATCAACATAGGCACTTTGAAGATGTCAAAATAGTCCGGCATGATAAAGGTTGCCACAACTCTCGGTTCACCGGGTAGGCTAGTTAACATCATATTATTCGGGCTAACTGGGGTCAATTTATCAAAGCTGCTTTGGGTTTTATACCAATGGATAATAGACTTATAACTTTGAAAACCACTATGGGTACCTGCTGGCGTATCAACTTCTTGTTCAACTACATAGAGTTTTTTTTCATCAAGGACATTGAGTGGTTTTAAAAAGTAAGTATTTACCAGTGAAAAAACCACAAATAAGGTTGCTAGTGTCAGTGACATGGTCACCATGACTGAGGCGACAAAACCGGGAGCATTTTTTAATGAGTTAAATGCCAGGTTAAATTGCGTTTTAGTTTTGATAAAAGCACTCATAATTACACCACTGCTTGTTCTGCTAGGCCAGTCATAACGTCTGGGTTATTTATCATGTCTTCTTGGGCGAGAGACAACTTAATTATTTTGCCATCTAGCAAGTGTATTTGCTTAGTCGCATGGCCGGCATATCTAACATCATGGGTAACCATGCAAATTGTTGTGCCTTGTTTATTCAAGTTATTTAATATATCCATCACCGCATCGCCATTTTTAGAATCTAGGTTACCGGTAGGTTCATCTACCAATAAAATACTTGGCTGACCGGCCAGTGCTCTAGCGATTGCGACACGTTGTTGTTGACCACCAGAAAGTTGGTTAGGTTTGTGGCTTTTTCTATGTTCCATCTCAACTTGAGAAAGTGCTGCTATTACCCTTTGTTCAATTTCAATTTTAGTTAAGGTGTCTTCTCTGTAGGTCAGCGGCAAAGCGACATTGTCGAAAATGCTCAATTCATCAATTAAGTTAAATGATTGAAAAACAAAACCAATATGAAGGTTTCGTAATTCAGCTTGTTGATCCATGGTTAGGTTATGGGTATCAACATTTTCAATCAGGTATTCACCGTTAGTGGGCGAGTCTAATAAACCTAACAGTGATAGTAGCGTTGACTTGCCACAGCCTGACGGACCACTGATTGACAAGTAATCACCCTTCATAATATCAAGGTTGATATCGGTCAGTGCTTTAATTTCAATATTAGAAGCATGATAAGTTTTCGAAATATTCTTCAATGAGATTATCGGCTTTTGTGTGGTGTTTTCTACTGGTTTTAGTGGACTTGTTGCATTGTTCATTATCATTCCTTTATTGATTTATAAGTAGGTTTTTTTGCGTGGTCGGCCATTGAGACATATCTGAAACAATGAGTTGGTCACCGCGCTGAGCACCACTAATCACCTCAATTTGATTACCCGAAAGTGTACCAAATTTTATTGTGGTTAGTTGTGCACTTTGTCCGTCGCTGCGCAGGCGATAAATATTTTTTTCTTTAAAATCGTAGACATTGTTAGGTTGTTCAACATAGAGAGCATTGTTTATTTCTTTGACATGAATTTTGCCTTCGACTGTTAGATCAGGACGAGCATTGGCAGGTAATTTTCCGGTTAAATCTAACTCAACCATGACTCGACCGTCGGTAACTACTGGGTCAATTCTTAGCACCTTTGCCGTTATATATTTGCCTGAGGTAGTAATTGTCGCTGGCATGCCGATAGCAATTTGATCTGCTTGATTTTGTTGTACTCGTAATTGCGCAACTAATTGCTGATCTGAGCCAACCATAGCCAGTTGCGTGCCTGGCGTTAAGCTTTGTCCTATCTCAACGGGTAGTGTTTGCAGTATGCCATCGAGGCCTGCGCGTACGGTTAATCGATCAAAACGTTTTTTAATCATAGTAAAGTTGTGTTTATATTGGGTAATAAGGTCTTGGCCTATTTTTGTACGCTCAATTTGCATCGCTTTTAAGTGTTCTTGTCTGATCTTCTCAATGGCAACTCTTTGCTTTAATTGACGGACAGCTAATTGACTGCGCTTAAAATCAAGTGCGCTAACAATGCCTTTATCAATTAATTGTTGTTCGGCTTCGGCTCTTAATTGCGCATTTTCTAGTTCACTTTGTAACAGTGCTATTTGTGAGTCATGTTCTAAAAGTTGGCTTTTATGGGCAATAATTTGTTGATTAAATTCAGCATTTTGTCGTGCTAATTCTAACTTGGCATTGATCACCGCTTGTTCAAGTTGAGGATCAGATAACACCATGATGATGCTGTCCTTATTTACCTTCGCGCCAGGATAGAGCGCGATGCTTTCAACAATGGCTTGAGTTTGACTAGTCAACAGACGCTGATATTTAGCTTTTAAACGACCGTAGCCGGCGACATTAACTTTAAAATCACCTTGTTTTACCTCGCTGATACGCAAAGTGTCCAACTCTATTTGGGGTTCGCTGTTAAGTGAGGCTGCTCCCCAAAGTAATAATGTGGTTATTACTAAAGCGGTAATCACTAGCAGGCTTATTTTGTTAAAGCCTTGTGGTTTTTTTTGCAGTGTCGTTGTTATATCCATGATGTAGTCTTCAATATTATTAAAAAAAATTGCTATTGAAAACTAAAGAGCGAGAAGCATGCCAAAATTTTATACATTGATTTATAAAGGGATTTTATTTTGTTAACCGGTGTAATGTCCCTGTGTAGGGAATCGAAAATTAAAAGTGGGAATTATAGTAGGCTTAGCGACTGTCATTTAGATGAACTAGACTTACCTTAATACCTCTAAGTCAAAATTAAGGGTGTTTATGAAGAAAATTTTTTTAAACTCGTGTTATTAGTACTGCTTTTGCTACCCAATTATAGTGTCGCTAAGAGTTTCAAAATGGTTTTTTTAAATCCAGGCTTTCCTGTAGAAAATGCTACCGGAAGTTTTTGGGCTAATGTCACTTTGTTTATGGAAGCGGCAGCGACAGATTTAAATATTGAGCGGGTTACCGTATATGCTTATCGTAACCATATCCTAATGAAATCACTGGCTGATGAAATAGCGGCACAAAAACCTAAGTATGTTGTTTTAGTGAATGAGAAAGGCATAGCGCTAAAGCTCATTAAGCAACGGGCAACATACGATATAGCAAGTTTTATGTTATTAAATAACTTAAATGAACAAGATCTGGCGATATTGTCATTGAAAGAGCGGAGCTATTTAATAGGTAGCGTTATTCCCAACAACTATAGCGCTGGAAAAAATTTACTGAATGGTTTGTCGGTATTATAGCCAAGCTACTTCAATATTCTCGTTTCAGGACGGCTGAGCGACTCATAATCAAGACGCGCATTTTATCCATGGTTTTTGTCAATCTTCAACTCAGCCATTAGCTTTCTCAATAGAGAACCTCGCTAAGGTTTTTAATTCTTCCCAAGCGAATTAAATTAATTTTCTTTAATCACAGGTAATTATCTTTTTACTCCGAGTCTCATCTTTGCCATCGCCATTACTGTCTGTCGTTGCGTAAAATCGACCAGACCGCGAGACCACTATAGCTCGCGATTTATCTTGGTAGCCTTTGGGACAATACCTGAATGTGCCATTACTTAAGCCAAATAAATGACCAGTGGCTTGATAGGTTATTTTAGTTCTATTTTTAGCGTAGATAAGTATATCGCCCTGTTTAATCGGGCTTTTTGTTGCTATTAAGACTTCTCCATTAGCGCTATCAAATTGCTTATTGGCATTGTTGTCAACAAAGACACTAAGCTCTTCATGCCAATTACTAGTACAGGCACTACTATTTCCCAACGGACAAATAATCACATTACTATCGTTACTGATGGCGTGACTACGGGCGGTGAGTAGCAATCGGCCGAGTCGAGAAATTTCATTATCAACTCTAAGCTGCACAATAAAATCGTTCATACTCGGCAACGCGATGGTGGTAAGTATCGAGGTAATACCTATGCTGACCATCAACTCTATTAAGGTCATGCCTGGGCATGAGTTAAACTTATGATAAGTTGTTTTAGGTATTGTTTTAGGTATTGTTTTAGGTGTTTTTCTTTGACAATAACGCGAGGTAGCAAGCATAAAAAATCCATTTTTATTAACCATCCTGAGTAACTCAGTTATAGGTAATAAAAATGGATTTAGCTATGGGCAGCGGGGGCTAAGATCAGCGATTAACTGTAAATTGTTGGTATCGCTTGTCTTTTATGTTGAGTTTTTTTATAGATATTGATGATGTGCTCGCTAACTTTGGGCGTTATGTACTTACCTTCTAAAAAATTATCGAGTTGCTCATAAGAAATACCTAAGGCATCTTCATCAGTTTTACCCGGTTCAAGCTCTTCTAAATCCGCCGTTGGCGCTTTCTCCACAAGAATCGTTGGCGCACCAAGTGCTTCTGCGAGGGCTCTAACTTGTCTTTTTGATAAGCCAAAAAGTGGCGCTAAGTCGCAAGCACCATCGCCCCACTTAGTGAAGAAGCCGGTAATATTTTCTGCACTATGATCTGTGCCAATAACTAAGCCGCCGATAATACCGGCAATATGATATTGACTAATCATCCTCGCTCTCGCTTTAACATTACCTTTGGCGAAATCAATTTGGGCATCACTAGCGGTTAATATCTGAGATTTACTCATCGCTTGTAAAACTTCATGATGAATACCGTCAGCACCTGCTAAGATATTCGTGGTTAAACAGTGCGTTGGTTGAATAAAACTTATCGCTTGTTGAGCATCGTCTTCATCAGCTTGAACACCATAAGGAAGGCGCACAGCAATAAATTGATAGTGAATTCTTTCTTCATTATCACCTTGTTCATCATTGAGTTCATTAATGGCAAGTTGTGCAAGGCGACCACAGGTGGAAGAGTCAACACCTCCGCTTATGCCCAATACTAAACTGCTGAGCCCAGATTGCGTTAATTGTTTTTTGATAAAGGCAACGCGACGGTTTATTTCAAATTGAGCATCAATTTCAGGTAAAACTTTCATTTCCGTAATGATGGTTTGCTGATCCATAAGACTTCCTAGCAAGGCTTGAGTATAAAATAATGAGATTTCACTAGTTTAACAAAATTAAAAGCCAATTGGATATTGCTAAATCACTATAAACACGCTGTAATATATTTATTAATGAAATCATTACAATTTACCTAACGAGCAGCCCAGATGAAAAAGATAGAAGCGATTATTAAGCCATTTAAATTGGATGATGTACGAGAAGCCTTAGGCGAAATTGGTGTTACGGGTATGACGGTTTCTGAGGTTAAAGGTTTTGGCCGTCAAAAGGGTCACACTGAGCTTTATCGGGGCGCAGAATATATGGTTGATTTTTTACCGAAAGTGAAATTAGAAATAGTTATTGCCAAAGAGGATGTTGATCGTTGTGTAAATGCTATTTTAGAAACCGCACAAACAGGAAAAATTGGTGATGGGAAAATATTTATTACCGATGTTGAACGTGTTATTCGTATCCGTACTGGTGAAGAAAACCGCGAAGCTATTTAGTCTTAGTTCTAGCTCTAGCTCAGGTGCGACTGTAATCTACTTGCAGCCGTGTTTGCTCTAGCCAAATTAGTTGCAATACCCTCCTTTATTTACTCCACAACCCTTATTTACTTTGTTTGTCTTAGTAGCTCTTAAAACTAATCTCATAGTCGTTAATCTATTCTTGTCTTGTCGACTTAAAGTCAAAAAAAATCACAAGAAAGTCACAGGAAATTTACAGGGTAGTTGAATAAAACACCGTTTAAAGTGTCGGTTTATTTTACATTTTTGCCTCTGAGTAAGTTAGCCCTATTAACAACTGGTTAATAAGTGTACTAAATTGTACCTTGGTGCAGTTTATGCAGCTTTTTTGATAACGAATTTTTGTTTGAATAATACCAAAGTAGTTGGATGGTGATTCAATAACACGAGGAAGCGTTATGAAATATTTAACTCAACTTATGTGCTCATTTGTTTTATTGACATTTAGCTTGTCAGCAACGGCAGGAGTACTCCCATGTGAATCCGGTAGTGTATATTTAACAAATGTACAGCTCGCAGCTGATCCGTCAGCTTTTCCTAGCGGTGATAATGATCTAGTTTTTCTAGGTGATGAGTATAAAGGTTATACCACCTGTGCGGGGGAGTTTCTTGGTAATGATAAGTTTAACCCGACAGGAAGTAATATTGGAGAATACGGTAACGGTTGGCTCAATGGACAGCCCCAAGGTAAAAATGAACATAACACGGATGGAAGACTATTCCCTAATAATACCTTGTTTGACCCTTTATACTTAGATGGCTTGAATGGTGTGCCTGGCGATGGGGATGACTCAGCTGGTCCATATAATCATAACCTTGCTTTTATTGATGATCCAGCACATCCTCAAGAGGGCTTACAGGATTGGGATGACGATGGTTTTGCAACCGACCCTGGCTGGGTTTATCTAGGTAGAGATAATGGTTTCACTGATGAGGATGAAGATGGATTTGATGATGTTGTGGGCTTCGAATATGCTACAACAGGAGCAGGAATCCTTGTTGAAGCATGGGATATTGGTGCTTTACTCGATATAACTTTTAGTTGTAGTGATAGTTTTGATGTTTATACTGCTTTAGATGATGATTGTACCTCTGGTTGGTGGTCGGTAATGCCTGATCCTGATATTGCCAGTTTATTAGAGCCCTTGTTTGGTGAAGGAGTCTTTGATCATTTAGCCATTGTTTTTAAATCAGGTGATGGCTTCGCTGTTTTTGATTTTAATTTTAACGCTATAACAATAGGGGGTCAGGGTCTCAGTTTAGAACTGCCTTATAATTTAGCTGGTACCTTTGATATGAGTGGTGTCTTTCAAAGCGATCATGGAAATCCCCAAGGAATTTCTCATATTTCTGTATGGGCTAGGGATCCTGCATTCACGACTACCGAAATCCCAGAGCCAAAATCAACTATGCTAATGTTATTCGCTGTAGCTCTGCTGTTATTACGTTTTAAAAGTAAACATACCTTGTAATAAGCTTTAAACGATGGATTTTGTATAGGATTAAAATAAGGTCAATTTAGTTTGAATTAAGTGTTAAAGGAACTGACACTTTTGAAATAACTGCTTAAATTTCTTAATAAAAAAACGCTGAATTACTCGATAATTCAGCGTTTTCATTTGTCTTCTAGCTTAATGAACAGCTTTATGAAGTAGCTTTAGTTACTCTAACTAGTTCAAAAATTTGTTATTGGGATAGTTAGCCGCCAAAACTTGCAGGGCATTTTTCTTTAAATCGTCAAGCCCTAACTTATCGTAACTTTCAATCATAATCTCTAACGCTTGCTCAATTTCTGGGCTGGGCGCAAAGTATTCAACCACGTAGCGACCACGGTTAGCCGCAGAAGCATAAGCTTCACGTTTTAAATAATACCTTGCTACCGCTAATTCGTATTGCGCCAAACGTGACTTTATTGAGATCATACGTTTACGCGAATCCGCTGCATATTTACTTTCAGGGAAGTCAGTAATGATGGTTTTAAAGTCTTTGAAGGCACTGCGTGATGCTTCAGGATCACGATCGGTACGGTCAATACCAGCCAGATCTTGAAATAGATTCTCTTCGGTAGAAATGTTGATTAGTGCTCGCATGTAGTAAACATAATCAATATTTGAGTTATTTGGGTTTAGGCGTAAAAACCTATCAGTTAAAGCAATACCTTGAGCCGCATCACCACTTTTATAATAAGCATAAATTAAATCAAGCTGTACTTGATGAGAAATAGGACCGAAAGGAAAGCGTGAATCAATGGCGCCAAGAATTTGAATAGCTTTTTGATATAAACCATTATCTAGCGCGGTTCGGGCATCAACAAACAAAGCCTGTGCCGACTTATCTGGTACTTTTTCAATGTCATCCACAGATGATGAACAACCCGCTAAGGCCAGAGCTAAAACGGTTAAAATAATTTTTACTGTCAATTTTGCCATGAAATTTATTATCGCTACTTTGTTTTAATTAAAATAAATATCAAACCACCGCGTAAACGGGTAAAATGTTTCTATATTTAAGAACAATACCAATTTAATTCAATTTATTCCTGATGCAGAGCTGTGCTCGGTATCCAATAACAAGGCAAATTTGTTTAGGTTTAGTCATGCTAAATCCAATAAATTTAACGCAGTTTTTGGATGTTGAGTAAGCTTCTAAAGCGCGACTTTAAAAGGCTTGTAAGCAGAGTTATTGATTTTGATAAGGGAGTAACCCTTACCTTCAATCAATGCCTTGCCGCTAAGTCTTTTAATTCTCGCTGAATGAGAAATAACTTAATTAACCTGGTATAAGCATTCTACCCTAGCAATCTTACCTTGCACAGTGCAAATGGTAATTTGATTATTTCGCTAGGTTTACACCCGTTTAAAGAGAATTTAATGTCAGAAATCATTCAACATAAAGATACCGTGCCTGAATCATGTTTAGGTAAACGCTTTGACCAAGCATTAGCGATAATGTTTCCTGATTATTCACGCTCACGGATAAAAGAGTGGATTTTAGCCGGACAAGTGCAGGTAAATAGTGAAGTACTTACTCGTCCTCGTGAGAAAATGTATGGCGGTGAAGTTGTTGAAATTAATGCTAAAGTTGAAGCTGAGATACGTTTTGAAGCTCAAAACATTCCGTTAAATATAGTTTATGAAGATGAATATATTTTAGTGATAAATAAACCAGTAGGTTTAGTTGTTCATCCTGGTGCAGGTAATCCTGATGGGACTTTGCTTAATGCTTTATTACATCACTACCCAGAAATCGCCGTAGTGCCAAGAGCGGGTATCGTGCATCGTCTTGATAAAGATACTACTGGTCTAATGGTTATCGCTAAAACTATTGCCGCGCAAACCAACTTAGTTGAAGCGATGCAATTACGTGAAATTACTCGTGAGTATGAAGCGATTGCCTGTGGTGTTATGACAGCAGGTGGTGTGGTTGATGCGCCAATTGGTCGTCATTCTACTAAGCGTACGCAAATGGCAGTGTCATTTATTGGTCGTCCTTCAGTAACACATTACCGTGTTTTGGAGAAATTCCGTTTACATACCCGTTTACGTTTACGTTTAGAAACAGGACGAACGCATCAAATTCGTGTTCATATGTCTTATATTACTCATCCGCTAGTGGGTGACCCTGTTTATGGTGGTCGTCCTCGTCCACCAAAAAACTCAACAGAAGCGTTATTAATGAAATTGCGTAGCTTCAAACGTCAAGCATTGCATGCGGCGATGTTATCTTTGTTTCATCCAATAACCGGAGAGGAAATGACTTGGCATGCAGACTTACCTGAAGACTTTGTTGAACTAATTGAATTGCTTCAAGAAGATAATAAGCTTAATGCCCAAGACGATTACTTATAATAAGCCTGATCATCTAAATGAGCTAGAAAAGTTAACCAACTCCGCTGTTGAGTTGGTTAATTGGCCTATGTCCTCTGCATATTCACTGAGCAATAAAGTTCTCGCGCTACAAACCACACGACTTTCCCCTTCGTTATTATTAAAGTCAGGGCTAATTGAACAACGCTCGATGACATCCCTTTCAAAAGATAAAAAAATCGCTACTGAAGAGTCGCCTTACGGAGCCTTTAACTTAGGTTTACATGTTGGCGATAATATTGAGAAAGTGACATTGCATCGGAATATATTGCAGCACTTTATTCGGCAAGAAATTTACTCGAAGACAACTAACCCTAGGATAGCCAAAGAGTGGTCATCAGAAAGTGATCTATCTGAGGATGTTGAAATTCAATGGCTTGAACAAGTCCACGGCAATGAGGTTGTCGAGGTAACTGTAGTCGCTAAAGAAGCGATGACTGCTGATGCTAGCATCACTCGTCAGAAAAATATTGCTTTGGCAATAATGACTGCTGATTGCCTTCCTATATTATTAACAAATAAGTGTGGTAATGAAATTGCAGCAATCCATGGTGGTTGGCGTTCGTTAGCGGCTAATATTATTGCGAAAACACTCGATAAAATGCACAGTAAGCCTAGTGATATTGTTGCCTGGCTTGGCCCCTGTATTAGTAAGCATGCTTTTGAAGTAGGTAGTGAAGTTAAAGAAATATTTACCCAACAAGGTAAACCGTTCTCTAATGCTTTTTTAAAGCAAGCCAATGGAAAATATTTAGCAGATTTACATTACATCGCTAGATTACAACTGCAAACGTTGGGCGTTACTGAAATTTCAGGCCTTGGCGAATGTACCTACCATGAAACAAATAAATATTATTCATATCGAAAAGAGCAGGTAACAGGTCGTATGGCGAGTCTTATTTCTCTAAGATAGTTTGCAGACCTTAATTACTGTAGTTAATACTTTACTTTATCATCAAGCCCTTTATTGTTTTATATCAATCATATCTTCGAAATTGTATTGAAAAATAATCTTTTAACCTTATAACTTAACTATGTGTTATAGAATAAGTCATACCCATTGGACGCTTTTATTAATCGATTTGTCCACTTGGCATTAGGAGATAAAAAGTGCGTTTAGACCGTTTTACCCAATCCTTTCAAGAATCTATTGCCGATGCGCAATCACTTGCCCTGGGCAAGGATCATCAGTTTATTGAACCTATTCATTTAATGTTAGCCTTGCTTAATCAAAATGGTAACTCTGTTATTGCCTTGTTAAAAAGTGCCGGCATTAATGTGCGTACTTTGCGTACTAAAATAGATAATGCTTTAACATCTTTAGCCAGGATTGAAGATAGTGGCGGCGATGTACAGTTATCAGCAGCTTCAGGTCGTCTATTTAATCTATGTGATAAACATGCCCAAAAAATGTCTGATAAATATATCTCATCAGAAATGTTTCTACTTGCTGCGGTTGACGATAAAGGTGTCTTAGGAAAAATTCTTGCTGAACTAGGAGCAAATCAACAACGTATTAAGTCGGCCATTGATCATATTCGGGGTGGTGATAAAGTTGAAGATCAAAATGCTGAAGATGTTCGCCAAGCACTCAATAAATATACTGTTGATTTAACTGAACTTGCTAAGCAAGGAAAGCTTGATCCGGTTATAGGTCGTGATGATGAAATACGACGTACTTTACAAGTATTACAACGACGCACCAAAAATAATCCTGTGCTAATTGGCCTTCCAGGGGTAGGTAAAACCGCTATTGTTGAAGGCCTAGCCCAGCGTATTGTTGACCATGAAGTTCCTGAAGGTCTAAAAAATAAACGGGTATTATCGCTAGACATGGGTTCGCTTGTTGCGGGAGCCAAGTATCGAGGTGAATTTGAAGAGCGTTTAAAAGCGGTGTTAAATGAATTATCGAAAGAGGAAGGGCAAGTCATTCTCTTTATTGATGAGTTGCATACCATGGTCGGCGCAGGAAAATCAGATGGCGCCATGGATGCCGGCAATATGTTAAAGCCAGCTTTAGCACGTGGCGATTTGCATTGTGTCGGTGCGACGACACTCGATGAATACCGCAAATATATCGAAAAAGATGCCGCATTAGAGCGACGTTTTCAAAAGGTATTAGTTGAAGAGCCAAGTGTTGAGGATACTATTGCAATTCTACGGGGATTAAAGGAGCGTTATGAATTACATCATTCGGTAAATATTACCGATCCTGCCATAGTCGCTGCAGCTACCTTATCTCACCGTTACATAAGTGATAGACAGCTACCAGATAAAGCCATTGATCTTATTGATGAGGCTGCTTCAAGCATTCGTTTACAAATGGATTCAAAACCAGAAGATTTAGACAGACTTGAACGGCGGTTAATTCAATTAAAACTTGAACAAAGAGCGTTAGAGAAAGATGAAGATGAAGCTTCTATCAAACGTTTAGCTATCATTTCAGAACAAATTAATGAAAAACAGCATAAATATGATGAATTAGATGAAGTGTGGACCACAGAAAAAGCGGCGCTTTATGGCGCGCACACGATAAAAGAAGAGCTTGAACAAGCTAGGATTGATCTAGAAGCCGCTAGAAGAAGCGGAGATTTGAATCGTATGTCTGAATTACAATACGGAAAATTACCCGAGCTTGAAAAACAATTGGATTTAGCAAGCCAAGCTGAAATGCAAGAGATGACCTTGTTAGCTAATAAAGTGACTGATGTTGAAATCGCTGATGTGCTAAGCCGTGCTACCGGCATTCCAGTAGCTAAAATGTTAGAGCAAGAGCGTGACAAATTATTGCATATGGAAGATCACTTACATCAAAGCGTTATTGGTCAGCACGAGGCGGTAACATCAGTGTCAAATGCTATTAGGCGTTCACGTGCTGGTTTGAGTGATCCGGATCAACCAATAGGCTCATTCCTATTTCTTGGGCCTACAGGTGTAGGTAAAACAGAATTAACCAAAGCTCTTGCTGAGTTTTTGTTTGATTCACAAGATGCACTGATCCGTGTAGATATGTCTGAATTTATGGAAAAGCATTCAGTTGCACGCTTAGTGGGTGCTCCTCCTGGTTATGTGGGTTATGAAGAGGGCGGTTATTTAACTGAAGCGGTACGTAGAAAGCCTTACTCAGTTATTCTACTAGATGAAATAGAAAAAGCGCATCCAGATGTTTTTAATATTTTATTGCAAGTACTTGATGATGGTAGGTTAACGGATGGTCAAGGTCGAACCGTTGACTTCAAAAATACGGTAATTATCATGACTTCAAATATAGGCTCGGATGTTATTCAACAATTTACTGATGACAGCCAGTACCATAAAATGAAAGCACAAGTGATGAGCCAACTAGGTCAACACTTTAAACCCGAGTTTATTAACAGAGTTGATGAGTCGGTAGTTTTCCACCCGTTGTTAGCCGAGCAAATTAAACAAATAGCAAAAATACAAATTCAATTATTAGCGAACCGTTTAACTGAGCAGGAGTTGGGCCTAGTGATGGATGACGAAGCACTTTCACTTCTCGCCGGAGCAGGGTTTGATCCAGTATTTGGCGCAAGACCGTTGAAACGAGCTATTCAGCAAGAAATTGAAAATCCATTAGCACAAAAAATTCTCAGTAATGAATTTGTCAAAGGTAGTACGATTAAAGTGAGCGTTGTTGAGGGGCAACTTACTTTCACTTGTCGATAGCCTCTGTAACCTTCTGCTAATATTTATTACTTAGTCCTACGGGAGTTACTCGTTAGGACTAAGTTAGACTATATTTCTATGAACTACAGTAAAGATCTTGATGTTTCTTACTTAATTTGAGCTTCTCTTCTTTTTCAACCTGAGTTAACTGGCGAGTACCTATACTGCCATCACTTTGCTCTTCATTAATGTGTATTTCATCCAACGAATTTAACATTTTAATATTAAGGCGCGCTGCTTTACAGTTTTTCTCAAAGGTTGCTTTGTTTCTCGCCATAATATCGTCTTGAAGTTTTTCGTGATCTGCAACCATTTTTGCAGCTTTATCTTCTTCAGCAAGAGTTTGTCTTTCGGCTTTTGATAGAGCATTAAATGTTGAGACAGTGCTTAACTCCGTGTAGTCCCGCCCTAGAGGAAGGTTTTGGCTAAAGTGCACAATATTGTTTTTATCAACCCAACGATAAATAGCAATATCTTTCGCGTTAGCAAGACTAATGACGGATGAGCTGATGAGCGCTGAGACAAACAAAACGCTGGTGAAAGAAATATGTTTAATAATCATAATCAAACCTTATTCGATAACATGTAGAGAGTAATGTAATTGATACAACAGCTATGGGGGTAAGCCAAGTGGATTTAAGTATAGCTTTATTTTCATACTCATAAGCTAGTAAATAATTTAAATGATAGTATATAGTCAATATTGTTAGTTTATCTTAGGATTACAGTAAGTTTTATACCTTGTCTATAGCGTTTAAATACGTTCATTGTTCTTTTTGTGTGCAAACAGTTAGTGAAAGTGAAAATAACCCTTGTACTAAAGTTGAAACGCTTTACAATGCGCTCCAGTTCCAAGGGGTTCAGGTGAAAACCATAACCAATAGGATGTTTTGATAAGTTATCTTCTTACTTTTAGAGTAAATTAGTTAACTTAACGTATAGTTTTAAAGTATTTTAAAGTAACTTAAAATAAACGTTGACATCAAAACCAGGGAGCGTATTATACGCCACCTGCTTCGGGGCAACAGCAACGAAGTCAAGTAAATAACGAATGAGATTATTTGCTTCTTAATTTCTCTAATAGAGAGTAGTTAAGATTTTCTTTAACAATTAGTTATCATGCAATTTGTGTGAGCACTCACATTAATGTTGTTTTACATAGTTTTCCTTTCGGGGAGAACAAAAACGCTTAATGAATGATGTTCATGCAAACAAATA
>NZ_KB905168.1 GCF_000378625.1 Colwellia piezophila ATCC BAA-637
GGCCAAGCTCCACTACATCAAATAGGCTATGGATTGGCGCATCAGTGATGATACCAAGGTCAATTATTCCCGTTTGTATTTCATTTAATATCTGATGATTAGGCGCTGCTTTTAGTTTAACAACAAGCTGAGGGTGCTGAACTTGTAAATCCAATAACTTAGGATAAAGCATCAGAGCAAGTGCACCAGAGCAAGCTAAAGTACAATCGCCAGAAAGCGGGTCGTCGAACGCTAACAGTTCCATTAACCCTTGCTCATTTTTAACTAATTGCCCTGCATATTGATAAACTAACCTGCCCTGCTCAGTTACTTCGAAGCTCTTTTTTTCTCTGCGAATTAAAGCATGACCGCATGCTTTTTCAAGTTTACTAATATGCTGGCTGACCCCAGGCTGAGTCATAAATAACTTTTCAGCGGTTTTAGTAAAATGCCCCATATCAACGAGCGTTACAAACGTATTTAACCAAGTAGGGTTTAACATCACCAAGAATCCATAACAATAAATTATCATTTTGATTATAATTGATAATTTCAAATAATAAACAATATTCCATACAATAGCGTCATTAAATTAAATCACGAATTAAACACTTAAATTCAAAACAGTTAAGTTTGGAGTAAATTATGAAAATGAATCACGTAGGCCTCATGGTTGGCGATATGGATAAAGCGGTTGAATTTTACACTAAAGCGCTTGGTCTAAAAATTGTAATGGGTAACACGAAGGTAAAAGAAGAGCGTGAAACTGCCATAGGCAGAATGTGTGTGGCTGTTTTTGGTGAAGGCTTTAAAGGCTTTAACATTGCACACCTAGTGACGACTGACGGCATTGGTATTGAAATGTTTGAAATGAAAGAGCGTCAAGAACGTCACGAAGTTGATTTCACCCGCCTTGGTATATTCCACTTCTGTCTTCAAACAGATGACTTTGAAGGTGCTATTGCGCGTACTGAACAATATGGCGGTAAAGTGCGTATGGACATTATGCGCTACCACCCAGAAGACGACAGTAAGCAAGCAAAAATGGTTTATTTAGAAGACCCGTTTGGCAATTTGTTTGAGCTTTACTCGCACTCTTATGAAGAAACTTACGCTTCTGATTACGAGTAATATATTTAACGTAAAACACGTTAAACGAATTATTTGAAGGCTACCCAATGGTGGCCTTTATTGTATCTGGCTGTAATAGAATAGTAACTCTGGCTATGTTTGTAGAGAGTTCAGTAAAGTATTCTAAGTCGCTTTCTGCCCTATACGAGATAGGATTATTACTTTTTAGTAAATAGGGTTTATTCATTCTCGAATATGATGAGTGGTCAAATCATAACTTTACTGGTTATTTAAATTAGCGAGTAAGAGATCACAACCTTGCTTTAATGCGACTAATTGCTCCATGGTCATGCTTGCTTTGCATAACATTGCATTAGGTACTTTTTCTGCTTGGTGTTGTAAATCACGCCCATCAAGGGTTAAAGAAATTATCATTACTCGTTCATCTTCTTTACTGCGTAATCGATTAATTAAGCCTTTAGTCTCTAATCGCTTCAACAGAGGTGTTAACGTGCCTGAATCCAAATGAATTTTACTGCCTAACTCTTTTACATTCATGGTTGAATATTGCCAAAGTACCATCATGACGATGTATTGTAGGTAGGTGAGATCTAATTCTTTAAGTAGAGGGCGGTAAGCCCTACCCATAGCGTTTGAAGCACTATAGAGAGAAAAACAAATTTGCTTATCTAACGTTAGATTTGATGATTGCTTGGTTTTGGTCATAATTTTAGCTTCTTTAAAAATAAATTGTGCACAATATACTTGCGTAATTATTATAATTCAATTAATATCACTTTAAGTTAAATTGTGCACAATAGAATTGCACACAGCTAATCATCATTCTACCTTAGAAGGCTACTAAAATGACTATTTTATATACTACATCAGCAACGGCAAATGCCGGCCGTAATGGCCAAGTAACAACAGATGATAAAAAATTAGACCTTGCGTTAAGTTATCCAAAAGAGATGGGTGGAACGGGTGAAGCAACAAATCCGGAGCAACTTTTTGCCGCGGGTTACTCGGCTTGTTTTTCAAATGCTATATTACATGTAGCCCGTGAAACTAAAGTGGCGATAAAATCAGCACCAACAACAGCGACTGTTGGCATTGGTCCAAATGAGACTAAAGGATTTGAACTAGCCGTTACTTTATCAATTGTATTAGATTTAGAGCAAAGCGAAGCTGTTCAACTTGTTAAAACAGCACATCAGGTCTGCCCTTATTCAAATGCAGTACGTGGTAATATCGATGTGAAATTAATCGTAAATGGTGTTGCTTTATAAACAACCTATAATCCTTTTTCTATCAGAAATAAACACTAGTTTGAGCTAATTAATCGTTAACTCATTTAATGACTATCAAGGAATAAATTATGCGCGCAGTTCGAATTCATCAATATGGTGGCACTGAAACTCTACAGTTAGATCAGATTGATACACCAGTAATCAATGCAGATGATATTTTGATTAAAGTTAAAGCTTCATCAATTAATCCTGTTGATTGGAAAATCAGAGAAGGCTATTTACAAGATTTTATCCCTTATAAATTACCCACTACCTTAGGTTGGGATGTAGCAGGAATCGTTTCAGCCGTGGGTGATTCAGTCACTGACTTTAAGATCGGAGATGAAGTTTATAGTCGTCCAGAGATTAGCCGAGATGGAACTTATGCCGACTATATCGCAGTAAAAGCTGACGAAGTGGCAATGAAGTCTACCAAGTTAGATTTCGCACAGGCAGCCGCGTTACCTTTAGCGGGCATTACCGCTTGGGAATGTCTAGTTGATGTAGGGCAACTGCAAGCAGGGCAACGTGTATTAATCCATGCCGGTGCGGGTGGTGTCGGACATCTAGCGATACAAATAGCTAAAGCAAAAGGTGCCATAGTTATTGCGACAGCCTCGGCAAAAAATCAAGATTTATTAACGAAATTTGGCGCTGACCAAGCGGTGGATTATAATAAAGGGACCTTACTTGAGCAGATTGAACCGGTTGATTTGGTTGTCGATACTATTGGTGGCACGGTGCAGAGCCAATCTTGGGCATTATTGAAAGCAGGTGGAATGTTAGTTTCTATCGTTGACCAACCGAGCGAAGAGATCGCAAAAGAGCACAACGTTAAGGCTGCTTTTGTTTTTATTCAGCCAAGTAGTCGTATTTTACGTGAGCTAAATACCTTAGTTGAACAGAATCAATTAATCCCATTTATTGAACATCGTTTTCCATTAGAAAATATCGCAGAGGCGCATTTACAAAGTCAATCTGGGCGTACACGCGGTAAAATAATTATCGAGGTAAGTTAATTTGTTAATTTGTTAATTTGAATTAGGTTAACTGAATTAAAAAGAAAAAGGTCGCATATTTTTTGCGATCTTTTTTAGATCTATACCTTAGATAAATAAACTTAAAATAGTTTCACCGTGAGCTGACATCAAACAAGTTAATTACATTTAACACTGCGAACTTTCGTTTATCATTATTGCCGCGCTCATTATGTTTGTCATATAGGGATATATTACATACTCGTAATAATCCCTTTTGCCGCAAATGATCATAATAGCTGTGGCGCTAAGTGCCCCAAAGTGATCATTATTAATTTAATTATGAATAACGGATATAGTGTTTTTTACGACGGTCAGGCTTGATAAGACCCTATTTACCATAAGAGTCTTATCTGGTTTGAGCTAATACACCCTACCTCTCATAAAAAAGGCAGCACCTAATCAAATAAGTACTGCCTTTATGCTTTATCACTGACTAATTAACTAAATTATTAGCCCTTAGTTAACATTAACCAATTAAGCTTCCAGTTATTATCCAATGATTTCAAGGTCACAGTATTTTTGCCTTTGTGCAATTGCACTGCTAGACCTTGTTGGGTCTGCCACTCATGATAACCGCCCGTTGCAGTCACTAGATCAATACCCACTTTTTTATCATTGGCCAATACTTCAAAACCTTTAGTATCACGGGGAGAAGCTACGCGATACTCCAGTTTATATAGACCCGCTTCAGGCACTTCTATTTGATAAGTGAATTGTGCTTCCGCACCAATTCCACCGATACCGGTGAAGTTGTAACCACCATCAACATCGGAAGTTTGTGTCAGCGAGCTATCACTCGATTCAGCAGCCCACTCAGCTTCAACGCGACCTGGAATCGAAACCCATCCCGCTTGGGTAGAAACTTCGCTATAGTGGCTTTGTTGATGAAAACTCACTGCAACAACCGCGTAGTCGTATTTCATTAAACCCATTTTCGGCTCAGTAAAACTAGTGCTAGTTAAATTTGTCGCTAAAAGCTTGAACATACCACCGGTAACTTCATTACGATATACACGGTAACTTTCAACATTTTCTTGTTTGCTTTTATCCCAACTGATGGTGACTGTTTTATCATCTTGCTCAATTTTTACATTACTGACTGCATCAGGAAATTCTGGCTGTATATCTCGGCGTTTTTGTTCTTGTTGCTGAGCAAAAGTTAATTTTGCTAAGAACTTTTTACTTGCTGAAGATAACTTAGGCGCTTCGCCATCCAACGCTAATCTAAAACCATCAACACCGCCAGAAAAATCTTCTGGAATACTACCGCGCTGCGCTAAAGGTGAATGACTCCAATGCCAACTACCTCCACGGGTAGCGCGGCTTTCACATTTTTCATCAATATAGGCTGAACCATCAATGGGGGTATTGTCATAATTTTCACTTCGACAATCAGCCAGCATTTCTAAGACGTTGCTCACCACATCATATAAGCCAAATTGATTAGCTTTGTACATGCCAACTATGCTGGCATAAGCCGAATGATCGTTGCAATTTGACATGTCACCCGACCAATTATAATAACTGGTATTACTATCACGTTGTAAAACGTTCTCACCGGTTAAGTCGGCAGTATTGGCATAGTCACATACTTTGGTTAGCTCGGTATCATCACCAAAAAAGTAATCGGTTGTAGTGCCAGCACGCGCCGCATATTCCCACTCGGCTTCGGTCGGTAAACGATACGGTTTACCTGTTTCTTTTGCTAACCACTGGGTGTACGCATTGGCGGCTTGCCAATTAATACAAACAACGGGCTGAAACTCACTGGTATTTAAGGCGTTAGTTTCCCAGTTCCCTTTTGAAGAAGCCCTGAACCAACCATTGAGTTGATGGCGACATTCTTGTGGTACCGCGTAATTAGTCGCTGCGACAAACTGACGAAACTCATTCACTGTCACTTCATATTTTCCCATACTAAATTCACTGACACTGACTTGGTGTAATGGTAACGAGTTGTCGCTCGCCTTTGAGCCCATTTCAAAACTGCCTGCGGGAATAGTTGCCATAATAGGTTCGATGGCTGAGCTGTTTTTAGCGGCATAAGTTTCACCGGCAAAAAGTGCCTGACTAGTTACAGATAAAAATAGCGCAGTTGCTAAGGTATTAAATTTCATTGGCTCTTCCTTTTTATAGAGAACACCACAATGAAAAAAACAGCCGCTAAAGTCCTATTAAAAAGCTAGTTATTGCTCAAAATAGAAAAATCCTAGAAAAAATATCTATTTTCGTCGCTCTGCACATAATTCAGGGACGTCATGCCTGTGGGGTATTAATCGAAGATGACGTTTACAGCAAGATCCTGAGTTAACTGCATGGTCATGTTTATTTTTAATAGTAACTGAGATATATAAAACAATACTTTTACTCAGTTAATTTCACATGATGAAAAACTAAGGTAACAATAAAATCAAACCTGACACTTGTGTCAACTAACCATTCTGCTATAGTCAATCCATACGTATATTCAAATCGATACAAAAATCAAAATTAAAGCGGAAAGAATAATGGTAGCCAATACAATAAAATTCCTGTTAAACAATGAGCTTGTAGAAATTACAAACTTAGATCCTAATACCACTGTTTTACAATACTTGCGTGAAGAGCAATTTAAATCTGGCACAAAAGAAGGTTGCGCTTCCGGTGATTGTGGTGCTTGTACTGTAGTACTTGCTGAACTAGATTCTGAGCATAACGATCAACTTAAATATAAATCAATTAACTCCTGTATAACCTTTGTCGGTAATTTACATGGCAAACAGTTGATCACCGTTGAAGATTTAAAAGATGGCGCTAAATTGCATCATGCCCAACAAACGCTTGTTGATAACCATGGTTCACAATGTGGCTTCTGTACCCCTGGTTTTGTTATGTCTTCATTTGCTTTACATAAGCACAACAACAAACCCAATCGCGCTGAGGTATTAGAAGCGTTAGCAGGAAATTTATGTCGCTGTACTGGTTACCGTTCAATTATTGCCGCTGCCATCACCTCGAGTGAAGGAGCTACAGAAGATTCATTTGCTCAGCATTACCAAGAAACTGTTGCCACGCTTAACGAATTAGAAAAATTACCAACGCCACATTTAACCGGTAATGGTCATCATTATGTTGCACCACAAAACATCGATGAGTTAGCGACTGAGTTAACCAATGAACCTAAAGCAACCTTGGTTGCTGGCGGTACCGATTTGGCCCTTGCGGTTACACAGAATTTAGCCACCATAAATAAACTTGTTTACTTGGGTAATGTTGCAGAATTAACCACTATTGAAGAAACAGACGCCGAAATTATTATTGGTTCCGCTCTGCCTTATAGTGATTTCATTGATACCTTACACCACTACTACCCTGAATTAGGTGAAATGATTGAACGTATTGGCGCCAAGCAAGTACGTAATACCGGTACTTTAGGTGGTAATATTGGTAACGCCTCCCCCATTGGTGATATGCCACCAGCACTTATTGCGCTGGGCGCAACGATGACTTTGCATGTTCAAGGT
The DNA here is from genome assembly GCF_000378625.1 of Colwellia piezophila ATCC BAA-637. Lineage (GTDB taxonomy): Bacteria > Pseudomonadota > Gammaproteobacteria > Enterobacterales > Alteromonadaceae > Colwellia > Colwellia piezophila. Next base: position 6,883 of record NZ_KB905168.1, read on the forward strand.
AAAGAACGCACCATCCTAGTTGAAGACTACTTTGTCGATTACAAGAAAACTGTACTTAAAACTTCTGAATTCATCAAATCCATTCAAATTCCTAAACCTAGAGCAGGTCAAACCTTAAAAATTTACAAGATTTCGAAACGTATTGATGACGATATCTCTGCGGTATTAGCTGCTTTTTTCATTGAACAAACACCGATAGAAAATGGCCAGAAAATTACTAAGGTCCGTTTAGCTTTTGGTGGCATGGCTGCTATTCCTAAACGTGCGCCAGTTGCTGAGGCGGTACTGCTAGGCAATAGCTTATCTAAAGAGTTAGTTGCACAAGCAAAAGTAGCGTTAGCCACCGATTTCCAACCACTGTCAGATGTTCGTGCGTCGAGCAAGTACCGTATGACAGTAGCTCAAAACCTTATTGAGAAATGTTATTTAGAGCTGCAAAGCGCCAATTCAAGAAAAGTTATTGAAACACGAGTGGTAAATCATGCGTAGCCTTATTGGAATAGAAAAGTTCGATGTAAAAAAAGCAAGCTCTAACACTGACAAAAGTATTGCTAATGGCCAAAAAAATGTTGGACTAGGCGGTGTAGGTCGCTCTAAAAAGCATGACAGTGCCGACAAGCACGTTGCGGGTGAAGCTATCTATGTTGATGACCGTCCATCACTGCGTGGTGAGTTACATGCTGCTGTTGGTCAAAGTACCGTTGCCCACGCTAACATCCTTTCAATGGACTTATCAGCCGTGAAGGCTGCGAAAGGTGTGGTAGCCGTAATTACTGTTGAAGATGTACCTGGTCATACCGATATCGGCCCAGTATTTCCTGGTGACCCGGTATTAGCCATAGGTAAAGTTGAATTTATCGGACAACCGATGTTTGCCGTAGCAGCAACCAGCTTCGATTTAGCAAGACGCGCAGTTAAGTTAGCAAAAATTGAGTATCAAGAACTTACAGCCGTATTAACGGTAAAAGATGCGCTAGCAAAACAAAACTTTGTTCGGCCACCTTTTACCATGAAACGTGGTGACTCTGATTCGGCAATTAAGTGTGCTGCCCATCAATTATCGGGTGAAATCAAAGTGGGTGGCCAAGAGCATTTCTATTTAGAAGGTCAAGTATCAACCGCCGAGCCAACTGAAGATGGCGGCATGAATATTTTCACTTCATCTCAACACCCCAGTGAAGTACAAAAGTTAGTGGCTGAAGTTTTAGATATTCCACTAAACAAAGTCTTAGTAGATATGCGCCGTATGGGTGGTGGTTTCGGTGGTAAAGAAACCCAAGCTGCACCTTGGGCATGTATTGCCGCTTTACTTGCTAATGAAACAAAACGTCCAGTTAAATTTAAACTAGCTCGAATGGACGATATGATCATGACGGGTAAACGTCACCCATTTGAAAATAACTACACCGTTGGTTTTGACAAAGATGGTCAAATCAAAGGAATCAACATTGAAGTAAATGGTAACTGTGGTTATTCACCCGATTTATCAGATGCGATTGTTGATAGAGCGATGTTCCACTCAGATAATGCTTACTACTTAGATCAAGCTACTATTACCGGTAACCGTTGTAAACTAAACACCGTTTCTCATACCGCTTACCGTGGTTTTGGTGGTCCTCAAGGCATGATGACCATTGAATTAATCATGGATGAAATTGCTCGTCACCTGGGTAAAGACCCTTTAGAAATTCGTAAAATAAACTTATATGGTAAAGATGAACGTAACGTAACCCACTATCATCAGACAGTTGAGCATAACAATTTAAGCGAGATCATTGAGACATTAGAAGAAAGTTCAGATTACCAAAAACGTCGTAAAGCGATAACTGAATATAATGCTAATAACAGCATACTGAAAAAAGGTATTGCCTTAACACCGGTTAAATTTGGTATTTCTTTTACTGTTCAGCATTTAAACCAAGCTGGTGCACTAGTTCATGTTTACACTGATGGCACAATTCACTTAAGCCATGGTGGTAGTGAGATGGGTCAAGGCTTGAATATTAAAGTAGCGCAAATTGTTGCGGAAGAATTTCAAGTTGATGTTGATACTATTGCCATTTCTTCGGCCCGTACCGATAAAGTACCAAACTCATCTCCAACAGCAGCCTCTTCAGGTACTGATTTAAATGGTAAAGCGGCACAAGCGGCGGCTAAAACCATCAAAAAACGTCTAATTGACTTCGCTTGTCAGAAATATCAAGTCGAAGCAGGACAAGTTCACTTTGAAAATAGTAATGTTATTGTTGGCGAGCAAAGCTTTAGCTTTGCTGAGTTCTCGCAAATAGCTTATATGGGGCGTGTTTCATTATCATCTACGGGTTTCTATAAAACCCCTAAAATTCATTTTGACCGTGCTACCGGTAAAGGGCGTCCGTTCTTCTATTACGCCACTGGTGCTGCGGTATCCGAAGTTATCATTGATACCTTGACCGGTGAATATAAAACCTTACGTACCGATATCTTGCAAGATGTTGGTCACTCAATTAACCCAGCGATTGATCTTGGTCAAATTGAAGGCGCCTTTATTCAAGGTATGGGTTGGTTAACCACAGAAGAATTAGTGTGGAATGAGCAAGGTCGCTTACTTTCTAACAACCCAGCGACATACAAAATACCCGCAATTAATGATACTCCTGAAGATTTCAGAGTGGCCTTAGTGCCTGACGCACCAAACCGTGAACACACTATCTACAATTCAAAAGCCGTAGGTGAACCGCCGTTTATGTTAGGAATATCCGTTTGGTCAGCACTTAAAGATGCCATTTCCAGTGTTGATGATTATAAAACTAGCCCGGCACTCGATACCCCCGCAACACCTGAACGGGTATTGTTTGCTGTTGAAGCAGCCAAAGCATCTCAAGCACGAGCAGAAAATCAAGCTGCGGCTGCGGCTGCGGCGAAGTAAGCGGAATAAATAGGAATATCATCATGAAAATGAATTGGACCGGTGCAGTACACCAACTAAACAAACAAGGTAAAGCCTATGTTGTTGCCACCATTGTCGGGGTAACCGGTTCAACACCGCGTAATAGTGGCACCAAAATGGTGATAACCAATGAAGATATTTTTGACACTATCGGTGGTGGTCACCTTGAACATAAGGTGATTAAACATGCTCACCAGCTGTTAACTAGCGGTGAAGCGTGTCAACAACTTGAGCATTTTCAATTAGGTGCACAGTTAGGCCAATGTTGCGGTGGTGATGCCAGCGTATTATTTGAGTGTTTTGCCGCTAGTGGTGCCAACATCATACTCTTTGGTGCTGGCCATGTGGGTAAAGCGCTGATTCCAATCCTAGCAGGCTTACCCTGCAGCATTACTTGGGTCGATAACCGCGCTGAGCAGTTTCCTGATGATATCGATAGTTACTCCAATGTTACTGCCGTTATTAGTGAAAATCCGGCTGAAGAAGTGGCAACTATGCCGACAAACAGTTACTACATTGTAATGACACACAACCACCAGCTTGATTTTGACATTAGTCATAACATTTTAAAACGCGCTGATTTTGCTTATTCAGGCTTAATTGCTTCAGATACTAAATGGCGTCGTTTTCAACAAAGGTTTCAACATCGCGATATTGAAAAAGGCTTAGTAGAAAAAATGAACTGCCCTATCGGTTTAGCACAAGTACAAGGCAAGTTGCCGATGGAAGTGGCGGTATCAGTTGCCGGTGAAATCATTGAGCTTTATCAAGCCCAGTTGGCTGCCAATAGCGGTGCTAACCCCGACGCCAATAGGCAAAAAAATGCCAAGCCAAAAAGCTCCAAAAAAGGCATTTCTTGGCAAGAGCTGAAAAGCTTAATGACTGAAGAAACTAGCTAAGAAGTTAGCTAATAAGTGCAGTAGTTAGCGCAAGTAAGAATATAGATAAAAGATATGCTCGCACATATTTACTAGTAAAAAGACAGTTCAGATGTTCACGTTTATCAATTTTAGAGGAGTAGCAAGGTGAGCCATTTTGCTCTACAAAGTACACAAGTAGTGATTGCAGGAAAAATGATTGCGGCTTGTGTTGAAGTTAAAGATGAATTAATCATTGCCATTCATAGTCATGGCCAAGTGTTAAGCTGCGAAGTTAAAGACTTTGGCGATCAAGTTATTATGCCTGGTCTAGTTGACTCGCATGTACATATTAACGAGCCAGGTCGTACTGAGTGGGAAGGTTTTAATACTGCTACTCAAGCGGCTGCCGCTGGTGGTATCACCGCCTTAGTTGATATGCCGTTAAACTGTATTCCAGTAACAACCACTAAAGCCGCTTTTCAAGAAAAGCTCGATTCTGTTCACGATAAACTTTGGGTTGATTGTGGTTTTTGGGGTGGTGTTGTGCCACACAATATTGATGATTTAGATGATTTACTTGATGCTGGTGTTTTGGGCGTTAAGTCTTTTTTGATTGATTCAGGTATCGAAGAGTTTCCACCTGTTACAGCGAAAGATATGCGTGCCGCTATGCCTATTCTAGCCAAACATGATGTGCCTTATTTGATCCACGCAGAGCTTGATTGTGGCCATTTTGATGATATTGAAATCACCAAAGAATACAACTCGTTCTTAGCATCACGACCAAAGAGTTGGGAAAACGATGCTATCTCGTTAATGGTTGATATGGCGCGCGAATCTAAAGCAGCCGGCGATAATTGTAAAATTCATATCGTGCATTTATCCTCTGATGAAGCGTTAAGCACAATTGCGCAAGCCAAATCTGAAGGGTTACGCTTTACCGCAGAAACCTGCCCTCATTATTTAACCATTGCCTCAGAAAATATTCCCGATGGCAAAACGTTATTCAAATGTTGTCCGCCAATCCGTGAAAACAAAAACCGTGAGCACTTATGGCAAGCGATTGCCGATGGTCGTTTAGACTTTATCGTTTCTGATCACTCTCCTTGTACACCAGAATTAAAACATATTGATACTGGTGATATTGAAAAAGCCTGGGGTGGTATTTCAGCACTACAATTTGGTTTATCGTTAATTTGGACTGAAGCCAAAGAACGTGGTTTTACCTTAGTAGATCTCGCGCGTTTGATGTCATTAGAAACCGCTAAATTTTCTGGCTTAGACGGCATTAAAGGCGCCATTAAAATAGGTAATCATGCAGATTTTTGCATATTTGACCCAACTATTGAATACACCATTACCACCGAAATGATCAAGCACAAACACAATATTACCCCTTATGCAGGTCGTAAGGTGTTTGGCCAAGTAAACCATACCTTTGTCCGTGGTTTTCATGTTTATCAGCAAGATGAATTCATTAATTCGCCCATTGGCCGACCGTTACTTAAAGGTCAGTTGTAAGGCTTTTAAAAAATACTGAATAGCAAAGATTAATAGAAAATACTTACTCGAAAAAGAAGAACATTAATATTCTCGCAATGTATCAGAGTCGACAAAGACTTGCCTGACAATGCAGTAACTGGAGATAGAAAATGATTGAAGATTGGTTAGCACAAAACAAATTGTCGACAGAAGACGCGGTATTAGAGCAAAAATTAAAAAGCCAGTATGTCGATTTAGCCAGCGAAAAAGTCGGTGGTGAAACACTTTCATGTAGTGATGATTTCTTCGCTGAAATGGAAAATTTATTAAAAGTAGGACGTGGTATTTTTATCGAAGAGAAATTTACTGAACGTGGTAAATGGATGGACGGTTGGGAATCACGCAGAAGTTATGGCCGTAACAACGGTCGTGATTCTGACTGGTGCATTATCCGTTTAGGCATCAGTGGCGTTATTCGCGCCTTTGATATCGACACCAACTATTTCCGTGGTAACGCGCCAGAAAAAGTTTCCGTAGAAGCTTGTGTTAGTGAAGTACAACCAAATGAAGATACCGTTTGGCATACTGTTTTGACCGCTACCGACGTGAAAGCTCACAGTCAGAACCTTTTTGTGCTCGACTCTGAACAAAAGGCAAATGATACGGCTTTTACCCATGTGCGTTTAACCATGTTCCCTGATGGTGGTATTGCTCGTTTCCGTGTTTATGGTGAAGCAGAGGTAAATTGGAATGACTTTGTTGACGGTGAACTCATTGACCTAGCGTCGATTAAAAACGGTGCCAAAGCATTATTAGTAAGCGATATGTTCTTCAGTGATAAAAACAACCTAATCATGCCTGGCCGTGGCGCTAACATGGGTGATGGTTGGGAGACTAAACGTCGTCGTGACCCAGGTCCAGACTGGTCAATTGTTAAACTTGCCGCTACCGGAACAGTAAATAAAGTCATCATTGATACTTGTCATTTTAAAGGTAACTTCCCTGATACCTTTATGCTTGAAGGTTGTATCAGCGATAGTGATGATTTCACCGAAAACGCAGCACCTGTAACTTGGACAGCAATTATTCCAAGCACGAAATTATATGCTCATCGTGAACACTTATTCACTAAAGAAATCATCGTAGAAAAAGATCAGCCTTTCACTCACGTACGGTTAAGTATCTTCCCTGATGGCGGTATTTCTCGCATGCGTGTTTTTGGTAAACGCCAAGGTTAGCTAGCGAGTACTCAGGGTAAGGTTTTAACTCTCTTACCCTGAGTTACAGTCAATTAACGGTATTGACTAAAAAACGATTAAAGGAAGAGAAATGTTATTAGAAGATTTAAACCAATTACCAGCAAGCGATGCTAGCCATATTTTTATGCAGTGTTGTACTGCAAGTGCTTGGGTAAGCAACATGGTGAAAGCTCGTCCATTCGCTGATAGCCAAGCGATAAAAAAAGCCGCTGATGATGCTTGGTTAGGCTTAACTGAGCAAGATTATTTTGAAGCCTTTGATGGTCATCCTAAAATTGGAGATGTCAGTAGTTTGCGCGCTAAGTATGCCAACACCAAAGAATTAGCCGGTAATGAGCAAGGTTTAGTTAAAGAAGCGAACGAAACTGTGCTTGAAGTCCTTTCTCAAGGTAATAGCGATTACCAAGAAAAATTCGGCTTTATTTTTATTATTTGTGCAACCGGTAAAAGTGCTCAACAAATGTCTGATTTATTGCAGGCTCGTTTACCAAACAGTCGAGCGCAAGAGCTTGTTAATGCCGCTGAAGAGCAACGTAAAATATTCCAACTGCGCATTACTAAAGCCTTCGAAAAAGCACTAGCTGAAGGCTAGTCGCTTGCACCAGTTAAGCTAAGTTTTAAAGCTGTTTTTTAAGGCTATTTATTTAAAGGACTTTTTAAGGAAAGAATATGAGTCAAATTACTACTCACATATTAGATACAACCCGTGGTTTACCTGCGCAAAATGTTCCAATTACCTTGTTTGCTCAAGACGGCGAAGGCTGGAAAGAGATAAACGGCGGAGTTACTAATACTGACGGTCGTTTACCGGGTTTATTAGCTGATGATGATAAATTACCTGCGGGCATTTACCGCATGCATTTTGCTACCGCGGTGTATTTTGAAGCGAACAAAGAAACAGGGTTTTACCCATACGTTGATATCGTTTTTGAAATTGACGCCAGCGGCACTCATTACCATATTCCATTATTGCTAACAGCCTATGGCTACTCTACTTACCGTGGTAGCTAATCGCTCAGTATCAATAACCTGCTTTTTAGTAATAGCTTAGTAGCACTTAACTAGTAGATAGCAACAGTTTCAGCCAGTAGAAAAATATTAACCGTTAAGCATGACTATTAACAGAGAGATTAAGATGACCAGTAAAATCATTAATGTTGTACCCCAAGAGCTAACGGCAGAGAATTTCTCAGCTTATGGGGATGTTATTTCAGTGTCCGAAAGTGCTGAACATTTCGCCATTAATGATGGCCACACCATGCGTTATCATAATCTTGCTGACGTTGATGTAACTGAACAAGAGGGTAAAACCTTGATTAATATTTTTCGTTCCTCCCCGCTGGCTTTTCCTTTACCTATCGAAATGATGGAACGCCATCCTTTAGGCAGCCAAGCATTTATCCCTCTGGGCAAGCAACCTTATGTGGTTGTGGTTGCGCCAAAAGGGGAACTAGATAGCTCAGCCATTAAAGTGTTTTTAGCCAGCGCTGAGCAAGGGGTAAACTACCATAAAGGTACTTGGCACCACTTCTGTTTAGCACTCAATGAAGTCAGTGACTTTCTGGTAGTCGATCGCGGCGGAGAAGGTGATAACTGCGATGTAGAAAAACTCGACGGTTCAATCGTTATCACGCTAGCAGAATAATCAATAATTTGATTCAAATTGATGAATCGGATGATAAAAAATAAATTAATTTAGTGCGGCTAGTATATACCCAAGCGACCTGAAGATGCAGGTTTCAGCTGGAATTAGAAATACCTTTAAGCAAGGCATTGATTGAAGAGAATAGTTCTTCTATTGTCGAAATCGATAACGTAGCATAAAGCGTTTCTAAACCAGCCCTGCGGGGACGTCGGAGCAAACCATGTTCATCGTTACCTCCTTTTTTAAGGGAATAACCCTTAATAAAATGAGGCGCCTTGATCATGAATTGCTCAAGCGTCCTGAAACACGCATATTCAAGTGGCTTGGGTATGAATACATAGCATCACAAATAAGTAAAAGGTTAAATAATATGTCGAACAACACTGCAAACACTTCTTCTACAAGTGAAGTAATAAGTCAACCAACAAACACCGGCCGCAAAGCATACCGTGGCGAAGTACTACACTTTTTAGCAGATCCTGCCAAAGTCACTGAGGAAGATAGTTACCAGTACTTTGAAGATGGGCTTTTAGTTATCAACAATGGCTTAGTTGAAGTTGTCGGTCACGCTAAAGATTTATTAGTAACCTTACCAAGTGACGTTGTTATTACCCAATATGAAAATGGTCTAATCATGCCTGGGTTCATCGATACCCATGTGCATTATGCACAATCTGAAATGGTCGCGTCATACGGCGAACAGTTACTCGAGTGGTTAGAAAATTATACCTTCCCTGAAGAAAAACAATTTGCTGATATAGAACACGGTAAACGTGTCGCTGAATTTTTCTTAAGCCAATTATTAGACGCCGGTACTACCACGGCTTTAGTGTTTGGTACTGTCCATAAAGAATCTGTTGATGCTTTTTTCACTATCGCGCAACAGAAAAAATTACGTATGATTTGCGGTAAAGTTTTGATGAACCAAAACTGCCCCGACGACCTGCAAGACACAACAGAATCTGGCTATACCGACAGCAAAGCATTAATTGAAAAGTGGCATAAAACCGACCGTTTACTTTACGCCGTAACGCCACGTTTCGCGCCAACCTGTTCAACTGAGCAGTTAAATATGGCTGGTGACTTATTAAAAGAATATCCAGGTGTTTATCTACACACCCATTTATCTGAAAACAAAGATGAAATAGCTTGGGTGAGTGACTTATTCCCCGACAGTGACGGTTACCTAGATGTATATGACAAAAGCAGTTTATTAGGCCGTCGTAGTATTTTCGCGCACGGTGTACATTTGCATGACCACGAATGTCAGCGCTTAGGTGAAACAAACTCAGCTATCGCTTTTTGCCCTACTTCAAACCTATTTTTAGGCAGTGGTTTGTTTAACTTAAAACAAGCTGAAAAGTTTGATGTCAATGTCGGTTTAGGTACAGATATCGGCGCTGGCAGTAGCTTCTCAATGTTAACGACATTAAACGAAGGTTATAAAACGCAGCAATTACGTGGTGATAAATTTAGCCCATTCAAATCTTTATATTTAGCAACCTTAGGTGGCGCGGTTGCCTTAGATTTAGAAGGAACCATAGGTAACTTCGTTCAAGGTGCTGAAGCTGACTTTATTGTGCTTGATTATCAAGCTACACCTTTAATGGATATACGTATAAAACGTTGTAAAACATTAACTGAAAAGCTATTCGTTTTGAGTATGTTAGGCGATGACCGACATGTTAAAGCTACCCATATAATGGGTGAGAAAGTTTAATTAATAAATTATTTAATACCTGAAACCTGCGAATACGGCATCAGAAGTACTCATTTATAGTTATAAATTCCGTGCTTCTTCTTTGTACTCACATACTTCAGTCATCAACTAATTCACTAATGGTATATTAATTTTAAAATTATAAAACGCTTCACTTACTAAAGATTAAGAAGCTAATAAAAATACCAGTACTACATATAACAGAAAGTTGCCTAGCTGGGTCTAAGGCAACATCACTTAAGAAACTAATTTTTCAAAAGAGAGATTATTCAACAATTTAATTAACTAGTCATAAAAACATAAAATTATAAAACGTCTACTACCAGTAGACGTACTAAAGGAAAGACTATGGACCCGTATATTACTGAGTGGTTAAATTTAATCATTCGCTTCGCACATTTAGTCGTTGGTATCGCTTGGATCGGTGCCTCATTCTATTTTGTCTGGTTAGATAACCATCTGGAAAAACCACCTGAATGGAAAGCAGAGAAAGGCATTTCCGGTGATCTTTGGGCTATCCATGGTGGTGGTTTTTACGAAGTAGCTAAATACAAACTAGCACCACCAAAAATCCCAACAACTTTACATTGGTTTAAGTGGGAAGCTTACACCACCTGGATCACAGGCTTCTTATTATTATCACTAATGTTTTATGTTGGTGCTGAATCATACTTAATTGACCCACGTGTACAAGAGTTAACACAATGGCAAGCAATTGCCCTAGGTATAGGCTCTATTGTTATCGGTGTTGGTAGTTATGAGTTATTAGTTAGAACAAAACTTAAAGATCACGGTTTAGTGTTAGCGCTTATTTTATTCATTATTGCTACGGCTTTATCTTACGGTTTAACACAAGTATTTAGTGCTCGTGGTGCTTATATGCATATGGGCGCAATCATGGGTACTATCATGGCTGGTAACGTATTCTTCGGTATCATGCCATCGCAACGCGCCTTAGTAAAAGCGGTTGAAGATGGAGAAACGCCTGATTCTAAATATGGTTTAAATGCTAAGTTACGTTCTACTCATAATACTTACATCACTTTGCCGGTGTTATTTATTATGATTTCTAATCATTACCCCATCACTTATAACCACAGTGCCAACTGGTTAGTATTGATGGTAATCATAGTTATCACTGCAGCTGTTCGTCAATACTTCGTGTTACGTCACTTCGGCAAACATAAACCTATGGTTTTAGTCGGATCTGTTATTGCTACCGTAATTCTTGCTTATCTGATTGCGCCAAAAAACATTGAGCTTACTGCCGAGCAAAAACAACAAGTTGTTAGCCACACACAAGTTCAACAAATTATTGCAAACCGTTGTACGGCCTGTCATTCAGAAACACCAACGGATGATGTTTTCACCAGCCCTCAAGGTGGTGTTATTTTCACTGATATCGCCTCTATCAAACAATGGGCGCCAAGAATTGAAGCACGGGTTATTAACTCAAAAGATATGCCCTTTATGAATAAAACTAAAATGACTGACCAAGAGCGCCTAACGCTGTCACTTTGGTTAAAGCAAATCAAATAAGTTTAAAACACATTATTTGAATTGGTATTGAGCCAAATGAAAGACAAAGAAAAAGGATAAGAAATGAAGCAAAAAACAATCAAGCACGGTTATAAAGTTGCAGGCTGTTTATTTAATTTAGTAAATAATGAAGTGTTACCGGGTATTAGTATTACTGCCGATCACTTTTGGGATTCTGTTGCCGAGGTTTTAACTGAGTTTACCCCGCGTAATCAACAGTTATTGACAAAGCGCGCGAGTTTACAAGCGCAAATTGATACATGGCATACGGATCCTGCCAACCAACCTTTTAATCAACCTAGCTATGAGTTGTTTTTAAAAGAGATAGGTTATCTGGTAGAAGAACAAGCGGATTTCACTATCTCAACCAAGAATGTAGACGATGAGGTTGCCCGCATTGCGGGTCCTCAACTCGTTGTACCCTTGATGAATGCTAGATTTTCTCTTAATGCAGCCAATGCTCGCTGGGGAAGTTTGTATGATGCTTTATATGGCACTGATGTTATCGGCGACGATAACGGTGCTAAAGCAACTAAAGAATATAATCCTGCTCGTGGCCGTAGAGTTCAATCTTACGCCCGTAGATTCCTTGATGAATCTCTGCCATTAAGCAGCGGTAGTCATATCAATGCGGTTCGTTACCACATTGATAATAAGACCTTTACTGTCACCCTTTTATCAGGTGAAAAAGTTCAATTAAAAGATGCTACACAATTTGTTGGCTACACAGGTTCCACTTTATATCCGACGGCATTATTATGTCGCCATAACGGTTTACATATTGAAATTCAGATAGATAAAGACCATATCGTTGGCAAAACTGATGCTGCTTCTGTTAAAGATGTGGTGTTAGAGTCTGCGTTAAGTACTATTCAAGATTGTGAAGACTCCATTGCCGCTGTTGATGCGATGGACAAAACCTTGGTATATCGCAACTGGTTAGGTTTGATGAAAGGTGACCTTACAGCAAGCATTCAAAAAGGTGGTAAAAACATTACCCGTACATTGAATGGCGATCGTAGCTATTTATCTCCGACTAAAGAAGCGTTTACTCTTTCAGGCAGAAGTTTACAATTTATCCGTAACGTCGGCCATTTAATGACTACTGACGCGATTGTTAACGAAAACGATGAGAATGTTCCAGAAGGTATTATTGACGGTTTAATTACCAGCTTAATATCTCTGCACGACCTCCAAGGTAACTCTAAATTTACCAACTCTAAAAAAGGCAGCATTTATATTGTAAAACCTAAAATGCATGGCCCTGAAGAAGTAGTCTTTAGTCACGATTTATTCAGCGCGATCGAACGTGTATTAGGTTTAGAAGAAAACACCATTAAAATGGGTATTATGGATGAAGAGCGTCGTACCTCTGCTAACTTAAAAGAGTGTATCCGCGCCGCCCAAACCCGTCTTGCTTTCATCAATACGGGCTTTTTAGATCGTACTGGCGATGAAATACATACCAGTATGTTAGCGGGTCCGGTAACGCAAAAAGAATTGATGAAACATGAGCCTTGGATTGATGCTTACGAAAACAGAAATGTTCGCATTGGCTTAAAAGCCGGTTTGCAAGGTAAGGCGCAAATTGGTAAAGGCATGTGGGCTATTCCTGATGAAATGGCGAATATGATGCAGAGTAAAATCGCACACCCACAATCAGGTGCTAACTGTGCATGGGTGCCCTCACCTACTGCGGCAACTTTACATGTAATGCATTATCACAAGGTCAATGTTCAAGAAATACAATTTGCTATGCAAGCTGAATTTGCCAAGCCTGGCAACATCGATGACTTAACTGACTTGTTAACGATTCCTTTACTAAAAAATCGTGAGCAATTATCAGCTGAAGAGATTCAAAAAGAATTAGACAATAATATTCAGGGCCTTTTAGGCTATGTTGGTCGCTGGGTAAACCAAGGTGTTGGCTGTTCTAAAGTACCTGATATTGATAATATTGCTCGTATGGAAGATAGAGCTACCTTAAGAATTTCTAGTCAACATGTATGTAACTGGCTGCACCATGGCATAATTACTGAATCACAAGTAAATGAATCACTAAAACGCATGGCAGTTATTGTTGATAAGCAAAATGCTGGCGATTCTGGTTACAGCCCTATGGCAACCAACTTTGACCACTGCATTGCCTTTAAAGCCGCGACAGATTTAATCTTCCAAGGTAAAAAGCAACCCAGCGGTTATACCGAGCCGTTATTACACCAAAGACGTCGGCAAGTAAAAGCAGCGCATTAACTTTAATCACCCGATCTCAACACATCCCCCCAATGATAAGCATGATGACTAACCACTAAGTCATCTTGCTTTTTTGTTTGCTAACTTTTACTAACATTTACTGCATACTCTCTACTACTGCGATGCCCAACCATGATCTAGAGCAATTTATAGAAATTAATCATTCCATTTGCCAGAAAGCTATAGCTGTCGATTGCAACTTGTTATAAAGTTATTTCCTCCACTATAAATGAAGTTATGAGGTATTTGTGTCGGTAAAAAAAGAAGCTGTCGGACAAGTTCGCCAAAAGAATGTTGCACTTATTTTAATAGCGGCAAAAATAGAGTTTGTCACTCACGGTTTTAAAGGCGCATCTATTAAACGCATTGCCGAACGAGCCAATATTCCCAGAGCAAACATTCATTATTATTTCAATGATAAAACTGACCTTTATCAGCAATTACTTACTGAGATTATTGTCAGCTGGAATACTAGCTTTGATACCTTAAGTGTTGATGATGACCCTAAAACGATTCTTACTGCCTATATTCATGAAAAAGTCATGCATGCTAAACATGATCCTGATGGCTCAAAAATCTTTGCCAGTGAAGTTATTCATGGAGCACCTATTCTTAAAGATTATTTACATACAGAATTCAAACAATGGTTAGATGAAAAAATTGCTGTGATAGAGACTTGGATTGAACGAGGCCAAATAGACGCCATCAACCCATATCATTTGTTATTTCTTATTTGGAGCTCAACCCAGCATTATGCTGATTTTAATGTACAAGTATTGGCTGGCTTTGGCAAAGAAGCGATGAACGATGATGATTTTGATAATGTTATCGATTCACTGACCACTATTATCTTAAAAGGCTGCGGCTTACCTTAGCTTATTAACAGAGATGGGCATGGAAATTTATCTATGCCTGTTGAGGAGACAAGCCGCTGACGCTTATGCGGCTTGTTAATTAGCATAATGATCATACTGTTGGCTTTTCAGATATCCAAAGTTTAATATGCCCCTTCACCACGACAATATCGTTGTCATCATAAGCGGTGATGTTAACGAGCATATCTCCAGGCTGCCAGTCTTCTTGGTTTACCTTTGCTACACAACGAATATCGCTACCTGCTTTGGCGGTGTAATCTACCGTCATGCCTTTTGGGATCCAACGCAGATGTTTGGGAATTGAAGCTTCTGCCATTACCCCCATAGCCATTTCTAAACCATTACAAATGGCTATCACATGAACTGTTTTTATATGGTTAAAAACCTTTTTCTTTTTTTTGATAAGACAAGTGCACTGGTTAGGCACTAATTCCGAGATTTTAGGGCTAATAGTGGCAAAATAAGGCGCGACGCGACTGACAATAATGGAGAATATCTTCTTACCAAAGGGGTATTTCTCGAGTTTATTATATGTCGATAAGGTTTTATTAATCTGAGTCATCATAGGATTTTAAGGGGAATATTTAATGGCTAACTTATCATTAGCTGCAATTCTCCACAAACAATTGGCCACTATTTTTATTATTACCGCGATGAATATCATTACTGAATGCTCATTTAAAGCCGCATTCGAAGTCAATTAGCGTTTCAACATGGCGAAGTAGCAGCTAAATGTTAATTTATCATATAAAAAATTCGTTCGACTCGACTCAAAAGCCCCTCTTTGATTTCATACTGTGGAATATACCAACCAATATACGGCATAAAAAAGTTGTTTGTATTTCACTATGTGAAAAAAAAGACCACCAAATGGTGGTCTTTTTTTAATTAATAAAACTTTTACTGAGCTTTATTGCGCATTTATTGATTCAAGGCATCTTTTAAAGCGGTCAAACATAGTGCTACATTTTCACTTTTAGCGGTATGTCCCATAAGACCAATACGCCATGCTTTACCTGCAAAAGCACCTAAACCAGCACCGATTTCAAGGTTATAATGCTCTAGTAAGTAGCTTCTTACCTTAGCATCATCAGCGCCATCAGGAATGTAGATAGCGTTTAACTGCGGTAAGCGTTCTTCTTCGGGTACGATAAACTCAATACCTAATTCTTTCAGTCCTTTAGCTAACACTTCGTGCTGTGCTCTATGACGCGCCCAACTGTTCTCTAGTCCCTCATCATGTAACATTATCAAGGCTTCATGTAGTGCATATAAGGAGTTTACTGGCGCAGTATGGTGGTAACTACGTTTCCCCTTACCAGACCAATAACCCATGACTAAAGTTTGATCTAAAAACCAGCTTTGAATTTTAGTTTTACGGTTTTGTACTACTGCTACTGCCTTAGGGCTAAAGGAAATAGGTGAGATGCCCGGCACACAAGACATACATTTCTGCGTACCTGAATAGATAGCATCTATGCCCCATTCGTCCACTTTAAGTTCAATACCACCTAATGACGTCACCGCATCAACAATCGTTAAACAGTCGTGCTCTTGAGCCATTTTACATAGGGCTTTAGCGTCTGATACCGCACCCGTTGAGGTTTCAGCATGAACAAAGGCTAGAAACTTAGCATCTGGGTGGTCATGTAATGCCGCCTCTACCTTATGTGTTTCAACAGCTCGACCCCACGGAGAGTCAACAATCACGGCCTCTGCGCCAAGTCTGATAACGTTTTCAATCATACGGTCACCAAATACACCATTGCGACAAACAATGACTTTATCGCCCGCTTCGACTAAGTTTACAAAACATGCCTCCATTCCCGCTGAACCCGGTGCTGATAAGGCAATGGTGAATTCATTCTTGGTTTGAAAAGCGTATTGCAGTAAGGTTTTTACTTCGTCCATCATATTGATAAATAATGGGTCTAAGTGACCAATCGTTGGCCTAGCCAGTGCCGAAAGTACTCGTGCACTTACGTCTGATGGCCCTGGACCCATTAAAATTCTTTCTGGTGGATTAAATGATTTAAACGTCATAATTGCGTACCCTCTATTTTAGTTTTAATTTTAATTTTTTGTTGTGTTTATAAAACAACCTGATGTATCGTAGTTAATAACAACCTGACACATGTGTCAAGTTGTCGAGAAATAGTGAAATAAAGACATCTTGAAAAATTAAAACAAAATTAATATAACTATTAAAAAATAATATAACTATTAAAAATAAATTACATTAAGAGAAACACTATGAATATTAGAGCATCACTTACAGCACTAGCATTAACCGCAGCCTTAAGCGCACCGATGGCATCAGCAGAAATTTGGAGTAATACCGAAGTTCAACTACAAGCGGGTGGTGAATTTGAGCATGGGTTCGGACAACAATCAACTGGAACAATCACAACCTTCCAACATGCGGGTGGCTGGGAATACGGCGATAACTTCTTTTTCGTTGACCATTCACAATATTCTGGTAAAAACGGCGTAGCTGATTCAGCTGAATTCTACGGCGAGTGGTATTCTAATTTTAGCTTAAGTGCGATGACGGGAGCAGATGTTAGCTTTTGGGGTGTTAAAGATGTTGGTTTAGTTGCCGGCTTTAACTACGCACCAGAAGTAGATAGTTCTTGGGTATTACCAGGTGTAACTTTCGCTTTAGATTTACCAGGCTTTGCTTTTGCCACTCTTAACGTTAGTGCGTTTATGCATTTAAGCGGCGCAGATGAATCTTATTATCAAGATTTTAACTCTCCATTTAAAATTATTGATGAAGATACTAGTTTCATGGTTGATTTAGCTTGGGCAATGCCATTTAAATTAGGTTCAACAAGCTGGAGCTTTGAAGGTCACTTAGAGTACATTGATGGTCGTACACAACGAAATAACTTTGGTACAGATGAACTTGAATCATGGATACTATTCCAACCACAAGTTCGTTTAGATGTAGGTGAGTTAATTGGTACACCATCTAACCGTTTATTTGCTGGTATTGAGTACCAATACTGGAAAAACAAATTAGGTATGAAAGGTGTTGATGACAACACAGTTCAATTCTTAGCTGTTTGGCGTTTCTAATTATTGTGGGCTAACCGCCGACTAGCATGGTGAAATTAAGGCGCTTTATCGCTATTTTTATTTAATAAGTAAGTAGTAATAAAGCCATTACCAAGAGATAGCTACCCAAGGGTGTTAATTGATATGGGTAGTTTTTTTGAAATAAGCACTGATTTTTGGCTCTGCTACCTCAGAGGTCGCTCAAGGCATTCTTTCTGGTTTTACCAAATGTCTCACCTTATCTTGGACGTTTAACTGCTAGAGTACAGAGCAAGGCGTCACAGCATTAGCTTATCGCACCTGTTGCCGGTAATGACTGACGACAATGGAGTTTGCGTTTTATCTACTGGTCATCGTTATTTTACCGATATCTTGTCACCCGACAGTGATTTATTGACACTGTTAGCGGGTTGATGTTTTTTTATTTATCCGAAAATTGTCAAGTGAAGACCTCGCAGAAATTTTCTTACCGCCGATTAAACAATGAAGTGAGCTACTTTTCTTTACTAGAAATGATCAGCTTTGCAGAACCCGGCATAACTTTTAGGTTTTTGGCATGCTACCCCAACCAGCATGTTGAGTGCCGCCTTTATTATATCAATCCGTATAAGAAAGTGATCGCTTCTTTATGCGGAATGGAATTACAACTATTTTAACCTTATAACTATAAAAGTAGGTCGACCCATGTCTGATTTTAAACAAGCAGCGCTAGATTATCATGCCTTGCCAACCCCAGGTAAAATTGCCGTAGCGCTGACAACAGCTGCTGAAACAAGCAGCGATTTATCACTAGCCTATAGTCCCGGTGTTGCTGAGCCTTGTCGAGAAATTGCCAAAAACCCTGACGATGTTTACAAATATACCGGTAAGGGCAATACCGTTGCCGTTATCTCAAATGGTACCGCGGTACTTGGCCTAGGTAATCTAGGGCCAATGGCATCAAAGCCAGTAATGGAAGGTAAAGCATTATTGTTTAAACGTTTTGCTGATATTAACTCCTTTGATATTGAAGTAACCCATAAAACTACCGAAGAATTTATCAATACGGTTGCCTGTATTGCCGATAGCTTTGGTGGTATCAACTTAGAAGATATTAAAGCACCAGAGTGTTTTATTATTGAAAAAGCGCTAAAAGAGCGCTGTAAGATCCCGGTATTTCATGATGACCAACACGGTACGGCTATCGTAACTACTGCCGCTATGATCAATGCCTTAGAAGTTCAAAATAAGAAAATTGAACAAGTTAATATCGTTTGTTTAGGCGCCGGTGCTGCTGCTATCGCCTGTATGGAATTACTTATTCAGTGTGGCGCGATGCGTGAAAAAATTTACATGCTTGATACTAAAGGTGTCATTCATACCCGCCGTGATGATTTGTCTGAATACAAAATACGTTTCGCTAACAATACTGACAAGAGAACATTAGACGAAGTTATTGAAGGCGCTGATGTATTCCTTGGTTTATCTGGTCCTAACTTATTGAAGGCTGAGCAGTTAAAGAAAATGGCAGCTAACCCAGTAGTCTTTGCTTGTTCTAACCCAGATCCTGAAATAAAGCCTGAATTAGCGCATGCAACACGAGATGACCTAATCATGGCAACAGGTCGTTCTGATTACCCTAACCAAGTAAACAATGTGTTATGTTTCCCGTTTATTTTCCGTGGTGCTTTAGATGTTCGTGCTCGTACAATTAACAACGAAATGAAAGTTGCGGCAGTACATGCCATTAGAGAATTAGCTAAGCAAGATGTACCGATGAGCGTGTTAAAAGCCAGTGGCGAAAAAGCATTATCATTTGGTAAAGGCTACATTATTCCTCGGCCAATGGACCCTCGCTTATGTAAAAATGTTGCTCTTGCTGTGGCGAAAGCCGCAGTAGATTCAGGCGTCGCAGCTTTGCCACTACCAGAGAACTATATGAATGATTTTTAAATTCATTTGTTTTCACACTAAATTTTAGTAACTGTCATGACTAAAATTTATTAACAGTAAAAGCCGCTATGAATAGCGGCTTTTTTTATTATTTAGCCCCAATGTCGCAAAGATACATCTAATTACGAATGATTCGCATCCAATTATATTTTATTGGCTAGAAATGATTTACAATCCCCGAAACATCACTTATACCAATTTGATTAAATTTCTTCCCAACTCAGAGCTGTACTCAATGTTCAATAACAAGGCGAATTTGTTTAGGTCTAGTCATTCTAAACCACATAAATTTAACGATGTTAGTGGTCATTGAGTAAGCTCCCATAGGGCGAATATCTAATAAAAGGAAAGGGTTAATATGCGGCGTTATTGATTTTGACAAGGACGCTACATGGATGTAGCTTCTTAGAGAATGCAGACGGTACAGGAAGTACCATATTAGATAATGCAGGAGCATATTATCCTGAGCTTATTCTCCTGAATAACCATTCTCTTCAATCAATGCCTTGCCTCTAAACCCTTTAACTCTCGCTGAGTGGGAAAGAACTTAATCAACTTGGTATTAAATACTCATTGTTTTCAGTACTGGCTCAGGGCAAATACATGAATATAAGAAAAACCTTTTTTTGGCTGCATTTAATAATCGGCTGTAGCGCCGCTATTTTCATTTTTTTAATGTCTATCACGGGCGTAGCATTGACCTATGAACGCCAAATAATTAAATCCGCGGAACGTAGTGATTATCCCGAAGCACCAACCGCCTCAGCAAAAGTTTTACCTCTGTCAGAAATTTTGACTATCGCCCAAAGCTACCCGACAAAAAAGACCGCTGAAATAGTGGTAGAAAATCAAATGAATGCGCCTTTTATTGTTAAAGATGGTAGGAAGAAAGTCGCTTACCTTAACCCTTACACGGGTGCAGAGCTTGCAGTACCAGGTCAAGCCACAAAAACCTTCTTCCGTAAATTACGCGCTTTTCATCGTTGGTTAACTTTAGATGGAAAGTTTAGTGAAACGGGTCGTTGGGTTAACGGTATTGCCAATATTATCTTTCTTGTTTTAATTCTTTCTGGGCTGTATTTATGGTTACCGAAGCGCTTCAATTCACGAGCCTTTAAGCAAAGGCTAACTTTGTCAGGTAATTACCCGAATATGAGCGCTAGAAACTCTCAATGGCATAACGTCTTTAGTATTTATATGGCGCCAATCCTGTTTGTATTGGTGGTTACTGCATTTTTCTTTTCCTTTAAATGGCCAGGTAATACCTTGAAAGGATTGGTCTCTACTGAGTCAGTGTCACTTGCTAAGCCACAAGAAGTTTCTAATCAACAAGCGGCCTTACAGTTGCCTATCGCGGAGCAGTTAGCGAAAGTTAAAACGTTATATCCACAATGGCAAAACATACAATTCTCATTAGAAAGTGTCCCGACCGACAGTAAAGTTTATAAGGTCGATAACGGCAATGGCGGTGAACCGCAAAAGCGCCTTAAAGTACTGTTAAATACCATAACTGGAGATGTGGCGCAGGAACAAACGTTTGAGAAATTATCTACCTACAGTAAATTACGTAGTTATATAAGGTTTCTTCATACGGGTGAGGCATTAGGCCCGTTTGGACAAACAATTGCCGGCTTAGCTTCGCTATTAGCCTGTTTGCTGGTATACACAGGTGCGATGCTCTCATGGCGACGCTGGAGAAATAGCCGGAAAGTGAAGGCAGATTTACCGATATTAGATAATTAAATAGTGTTAAGTAGAGCCTTTATAAGGCTTTACTTAGCATAGCCACAGTGAAGTTAAATATCTCGCACAGCAGTGACTGTCACTTCAATCAAAACCTCACCTTCAAGGTTTACCCCTAGGCAGGCACGTTGCGGCCAATGTTGAGGATTATCGCCTAACCAGTTTTGCCAAACTGCGTCCATCAACGGCTTTTCTGTCATATTAGCGATATAGATCTGTGCAGAAACAATGCGGCTTTTATCTGAGCCTAACTCAGCTAAGTTTTTTTCAATGGTTGCCAGAGTGAATAAAGTTTGCTGCTCAATGCCAACCGAAGTATTCGATGATGTTGCTACTGTCCAGACTAAGTCTTTATAAGCCGATGATTTGTTACGACCATCATAAATACCTGGCTTTCTTTCAATCATAAAACAACCTTATTGTTAACTGACTTTTTAGCTTGCGGTTAACAGCCAGTATCGACGTAATCAACAATCGGTTCAATATCATCCTTTGCTAAATTGAGATAATAAGCAAAACAATCACCCAAGATATAACCCTTTGGCCATATAAATACGCCGGTACCGGTGTTGAAGTCATCTATAGGCGGAAGGCTATTATCAGAAAATGGACGATTACCTACTAGGCAAAACTCTGAGTTTTTACAAGCAATGGTTGACCAATTGGATGTGAATGTTGTTGCAGGTAAGTCCATTTCAAGTAAATAACGCATTTGTGTTGCATCAGGCTGGGGGTTACCAGCGATAAATGTAATGGTATTACCGTTGTAATCAATAGGCTCGCCAGTACCGCCAGCTATTTGATCTTTGAGTAAGGCAAAGTTAATGGCCGTTGTTAAATTACCGGAGATGTTTTGTATCACTGATCCTTTAGCATCACCAGACAAATCGATAAAACGAGGCGCTGCGACAATAGCCAGGAGGCCAAGAATGGTAATAACCACCACTAATTCTATAAGGGTAAAACCTGAGTTTTTCATTGAAGAAAGACCTAATACTGCTCAAAAAATCGTGAGGTCATTTTACAACAGTTTTATACAAACTTACACATACCGTGTCCTAAGGCATTACTGGGCCTCTGAATATAAGCATAGCGCTGATAAAAGCTCTCATTACCCTGCGCTGCTAATAGTCCTATGGTGGCACCTTTTTGAGCGGTATAACATAAGTAGCCTTCAATGGTATCCATTAACACAGTACCAATGCCCAACTTTTGATAGTCAGGATCAACCACTACATCTTGAATATAAAAATACATAGCACCATCGCCAACCACTCGTCCCATACCAATAAGCTGTCCTTCACAACAAATGGATACGTGGAATAAACTGTTAGTTAAACTTTTTTCAGCGAGGTTGGCGTCAAGTTCACCCCAGCCAACTTTTTTACGCAATCGTAAGAAGCCCTCAACGGTAGGGCTGGTTAATTTAAGACTAAATTTATCAGGTAACACTCTATTCTCCACTCCTTATGGTTATTTTACTTGTCCTTAAGACTATCAAACTGCTGCTTTTTCAAAGTAAAACATTGTTGCATCGCTGTTGTAACTGCCATTAACTTGTTCATCTTAGCTAAATAACTCGCTGAGCCAATCAACGGTTAAGACCGTAGTAAATATTTTTAACGCGATAATACCGACACCTAAAATAATGACGGCCAGTTTTACTTTCCTGCTTTTAAGGTTCTGCCAATAGTATAACTTAGCTTTGAATTCAGTTTTCACTTCATCTATCGATTCTTTCATCAAGTGGTCTCAGTTTGGTTTTTAATTAAAGCCATGTCCACGGTTTAAGCCAGACCTCTAAGTAGGTTATCAGCTGAACCCCAACTAAAAACATACTCTTTTGCTTGGTTATCACAGGGGGTATGCCAATATTGAGTAGCGATATTTTTAGCCCCTTTCGCTTGATAAAATCCCATAGCCTTAGGATTACAAGCTAACACCTCAAGATATAAATCATGAGCGCTATAGTTCTCCAAAGCCCAAGATGCCGCAGCCGCTAATAAGCGAGACCCTGTGCCCTGCCCCTTGTTAGCAAGCTTTACATGAAGATTATCAATGATAGTGCCAAAGGTAGGATGATTCGCACCGAAGGCACAAATAAAACCACAAAAAACACCATCAAACTCAGCAACGAGTACTAATTGGTTTTGCTTTGGCTGGGTTAACTGTACGGTCCACAACGCTTCTCTGTCAGAAAAAACCTTATCCTTAAGGTAATCGGCAGAAAGCACGGGATGATAAATTTCACGCCAGCTTTGTGCATGTAAGCCGGCAATGTTGGCAAGATCGCTGACACTCGCTTCCCTAATGGTTATGATAGCTAGGTGCTCCGCTTCATTAATATTGTCGATAGTCTTTATCAGAAATATCTCACTATACCTTTGATAACTTAGCTAGCAAGAAGAACATGGTAACTATTTATGTATGAAATTTTTATATAATATTTTCAATAAGATAACGACTATCCCTCATACATTTATTATTAATAGTTAACCATTGTGAATAACGTAAATATTGAGCCGGAACATCCGCCTGAAAAGCATTACATCTAGTGTTATTTTCACAAAACTGCTCAGCAAAATTTAAAATTTTATCTGCTAAAAATTTAAGTTAACTGAGTTATAAATATTTGTGAAACCAGTTAACTAGCTCTTTATTGGCTTTTGCCCGGTTATTCCTTAAGCCATGATTATCTTCTGGGTAAAGCACCAATTTATGTGGGATGTTATTCTTTGCTAATGCGCTAGCTAGATCAATAGAATGATTCACTGATACTCGCTTATCGTTAGTGCCATGTAACAATAAAATAGGTACGTTTGGAGGAAGTTTTTCGATCCAGTTTAATACTGAACGTTTTTGTAATTCTGCTACTTTATTTTGCTGGTAATCTGGAATTCTATGTCGATGTACTCTTTCCATACTTGGCCTATAGGTTAGACCTTTTAAGAGATCAGAATTACCGGCAATAGTCGCGACTGCTTTTATATTTTCAGCTTGTTTCAATGCCAAAAATGTTTGCATGCCACCTCGGCTAGCACCATACATACCAATCCTATCCGCATCAGCACCACGGATATGGGGAATGATTTTTAGCAATGCGGTGACATCATTTACATCTTTACCACCAAACTCATCTTGAACCGGTGAATCATCGATAAAGGTGCCCCGATATTGACTGCCTATGATGACAAATCCTTCGTTTGCAATAGGAAATAGGTTATGCATCATAGCGCCAAAAACCACACCACCATAATTACCATTACCACCGCGGTTATAGATAAGTACCGGTAGCTTATTGCTTGCTAATTTAGGCTTAATCATAAAGCCTTTTACTGTATTACCATCAACTAGGTAGCTGAAATTGATACACGATAACTTACTTTTATAAGAATTAAATTTTTCTGCGCCAAAGTTCTCATCAAATCGAGTCATTGCTTGTAAAAGCTTTTCTTCATCTAGATGTTTATTTCTATATTTCCTCTCCATAAAGCCACGCCAAGAATCGTAGTATTGGAAAACCCGACTAAAGCAATTTTTTTGCGCAGTAACGCCATCATTGTTAATTAGAACAGTTGCTTGGCTAGCAAAGGGGGTCATGGTTATAAAAACAATAACTAAAGATAAAATTATAAGGGGATTTTTCACATGAATTCCTTGTCAGTGATTAACAAACGACTAGCAGAAAAGTAGTTGCACTTAACTTATTTGCCAACAAACATACCCTTAAATATTTTTACTTTCAAATTATTAAGACTTTTTTATTCGATAATTCCAGCTTGTATCCTTCAAATTTTAGCCATAAAAAATGGCTGTTTAAATAAATAAACAGCCATTGAGACTTATGCCTACCAAGTGTCAACTAGGGGGTTGGATGAAACCTAGCGGTAAAGTGCCAATGTTATAGTTGGAAATACGTCGCTAAACCTTTTTCTTCTGCTAATTCAGCCGCTACAGAAGCTACCGCTAAATCTTGTAAACCTACACCAGTACCATCAAACAAAGTGATTTGTTCATCTGAAGTACGACCCGGCTTAGTGCCATTGATCACTTCACCAATAGGAACAATATCACTTTGTTGGATTAGTTTTTGCGCAATCGCGTGCTGGGCTTCACCTATGGTGATTGATTGCGCTAATTCATCGGTAAAGACCGATGCCACTGCCAGTAATTTAGCATCAACTTCTTGTTTGCCTTTAGTGTCTGTTCCCATACAAGCAATGTGAGTACCAGGCTTGATCCAATTTTTATCAATTAACGCTTCAAAAGCAGAAGTAATAGTAATAATTACATCTGCTTGAGCACAAAGCTCTTCACGTGTTACTGACTCAAATGGTAAACCTAATTCTTCAGCAACAGCAGCAAGGTTTGGAATTTGCTCTGGGTGGAAGTTCCAACAAACTACCTTTTCAAAATCACGTTGCTCAACAGCTGCGCGTAATTGGAAGCTAGATTGATGACCGGCACCTATCATGCCTAACACTTTTGAATCTTTACGGGCTAAGTACGCGATAGAGACCGCAGAAGAAGCCGCGGTACGAACAGCTGTTAAGTAGTTTCCGCCAACTAGCGACTTTAATTTACCCGTATCTGGATCGAATAAAATCACTGTTGATTGATGGTTAGTTAGTCCTTTAGCCATATTGCCCGGCCAGTAACCACCTGATTTTAAACCTAACACCATACCGTCACGGTCAAAACCAGATTTAAAACCATAGAGGGCATCTTCATGGCCAATGGCTTCACGAATTACCGGAAAATTGTAAGCAGTGTTTTTAGCCATGGCAGAAAACACATTTTCTACTGCGCTAAAGGCATTTTCTCTACCCATAACTTGTTGGCATACTTCTTCTGAAACAACAGATACGCCCTTATTTTTAGGCAAGTTGTTTTGTTGTGAATTACTCATAATTAATGTCCTAGAAAGTTAAATACCAATCGGACTAATTTATTGGTCACTTAATTAATTCGTTTGGTATGAATCCTCGACGAATGCCGAGGATGAAAGATTGCCATTAGGCCGGTATTAGTACGCTTTACCGCGTGCAGAAACTGGCCATAAGGTTTCAACCTTGCCGTTACGCACACCAACGTAGTAATCGTGCACGTTACACGTTGGATCACAATGACCTGGTACTAGTTTTAGTTTTTCATTAATTTTTAATACACCGTTTGGATCAGCAATAACACCATGCTCATCAGAACACTTGATGTATTCAACATCGTCACGACCAAAGATGTACGGTAAACCACTATCTACTGATTGTGCTTTAAGACCGGCATCACAAATTGCTTTGTCGGCTTTGGTGTGGCTCATCACAGACGTTAAGATAAAAAGTGCGTTTTCGAATTCAGAGATCTTCTCACCTTTTTCATCATGAATTCGTTGGTAATCAGCATCCATAAACGCGTAAGAACCACACTGTAATTCATTGAAAACACCCGAATTACCTTCAAAGTAGTATGAACCAGTACCGCCACCACCAACAATGTCACACTCAAGACCTTCGGCTTTAAGCATGTCAACAGTACGAGCAACCATGCCAACAGCAATATCAATTTTCTCTTTACGTGCTTTGTAGCTTTCCATGTGCTGCATAGCACCTTGGTAAGCTTGAATACCTGAGAAAGTTAAGCCCGGCGTTGCCGCAATCGCTTTAGCGATATCAACAACCGGTTGACCTTCAGTAACACCACAACGACCAGCACCACAATCAATCTCTACTAGACATTCAATTTGGGTATCATGTTTAGCAACGGCCGCAGCTAATTCAGCAACGTTATCAATATCATCAACACAAACGATAGTCCGGGCACCTAATAAAGGTAGGCGTGCTAAACGGTCAATTTTTGCTGGATCACGTACTTGGTTAGAAACCAATACGTCTTTAATACCGCCACGAGCAAATACTTCTGCTTCTGAAACTTTTTGACAACAAACGCCACAGCTATCACCAAGCTTCTCTTGTAAAAGTGCGATATCTACCGATTTATGCATTTTGCCATGCACACGATGGCGAACGCCCATTTCTTTAGCGTAGCCACCCATTTTAACAATGTTACGCTCTAACGCATCTAAATCGACTACTAAACAAGGGGTTTGAATATCAGCTTCATCCATACCCGGAACGGCTGGAACGTCATAACCTACTTCTAAATCGTTTACTTTTGTCATTTTCTTCTCCAAAATTTTAATTATTTATTTAGTTTCTGCTTTAGTCTTAATTTGAATTTTTTATTACTTAGATATTTTTTTAGCTTATTTATTCATCCACGGCAGTTTGTCTAAATCGACATTGCCACCGGTTATAATTACGCCAACACGCTTGCCTTTGAAAACTTCAGGGTTATTCAAAATACAAGCTACGGCTACCGCTGAGCTTGGTTCGATTATAATTTTCATTGTTTTCCAAACAAGTTTCATCGCAGCAACGATCTCGTCTTCCGTACAGGTAAAAATATCGGTTACGTGCTTGCTAACAAAGTGCCAAGTGAGGTCTTTCAAAGGCACCTTAAGGCCGTCGGCAACTGTGTTTGGCGCATCATCAGCAATAATGTGACCTGCTCTAAAAGAGCGCGCTGCATCATCAGCATTTAGAGGTTCAGCTGCGTAAATTTTAACTTCAGGCGCAACATTTGAGATAGTTAGGCAAGTTCCTGAAATCATACCGCCACCACCGATAGGGGCAATTACTGCATCAAGCTTGTTAACTTGCTCAAGCAGTTCTTTAGCGCAAGTCGCTTGACCGGCTATGACACGAGGATCGTTGTATGGATGAACAAAGTCAGCACCTGATGCGGCAACTACGTCTGCAAATACCGCTTCACGAGAAGAAGTTGAAGGTTCACATTCTACGATTTTTCCGCCGTAGCCGATTACCGCATCTTTCTTCGCTTGTGGTGCCGTGCGCGGCATTACCACGGTAACGGGAATACCACGTCGTCCAGCTGCATATGAAAGTGATAAAGCATGGTTTCCTGAAGAATGCGTGGCAACACCAATCTTTGCTTCTTCATCCGTTAAACCAAAAACAGCATTACAGGCACCACGTACTTTAAATGCGGCGGCTTTTTGTAAGTTTTCACACTTAAAAAATAACTCAGCCCCGGTCATCTTGTTCAAACGTGTTGACGTTAATACTGGTGTTTTGTGGATGTAAGGCTGAATGCGTTCATGGGCAACGAGTACATCTTCGTAGCTTGGAATGATCATAATCGGTTTGGTTGAACTGCTCATATATTCCTCTTAATAATTCTTGGCTATTAACCGTGATTTTGGTTGTATCATTAACCGCAATAATCAGTCGCACTTTTTTATCGTCAGCTTACCGGGCCTTTCTCTGCCAAGCAGATGCCCGTGGCTTTTAGCTTAGTGCGCTAACGAGATGGTATTTCTTAATATGAATCTCAATGCGAGTTCTAATGGGTAGAGTATTTCGTTGTGTGCGCTTCAATTTCACCTTATGGAAAACGGCCATAGCAGGCAAACAAGACAGATTTCACAATATGAAACACAGCTGATATCACACACAACAGGAGCATATAAGCTATTGAATTAACTATACTTAAAAATGATTAAAAACTTATTTAAATTAATATTTCACAATGTGAAATCAGCAAACTAAAATTAATGATGGTTTATGTCATTTTTAGTTCTATATTTAAATCAAAAGTTGACACAAGAGTCAAGAAAAGAGATGTTAGTGGTATTATTAAACTGAGCGGCAATATTATGAACAAACCAAAACCAGAATCTCGTATTCAAGTAATCGATAGAGCGGCGACGTTACTTGATGCGATATCACGCTATACCATGCCGGTAACGTTAAAAGCGCTGAGTGCTGACACAAACTTAGCACCCTCTACTGCTTTTCGTATTTTACATTCGCTGATCGATAATCATTTTGTTGACCGAGACAACACCGGAAAATATCAGTTGAGCGGTCGATTGATTAGACTCAGTAATTATCAATATCAAAACGTTGATTTTCGTAAAGTCGCGCTACCTTACATGGAAAAGCTTCGTGATAAATTTGGTGAAACCATCAACCTTACCGCTCGTGAAGGTGATGTCGTTATTTACGTAGAAAAATCCATTCCCAATAGAATGATGCATGTGCAACAAATTATCGGTAGCCGCGCGCCACTACATGTAACTGGTGTCGGTAAAATGATGTTAGGTATGGAAGGTAGTGAGGGCATTAGTGGTTATGCACGACGCACCAACTTGCCAACTTATACCCGTAAAACTTTTTCAGAAATAGAAAGTTTAGAGCGTGAATGTATGCGCTGTGTCGAACAAGGTTTTGCCTATGACAACGAAGAAGCCGAAATAGGCGTAGGTTGTATTGGCGTACTTTTATATGATAGATATGGCGAAGTTGTCGCCGGATTATCTGTGTCAGCGCCTATTGAACGACGTAGAGATGAGTGGATCAAAGACTTAGTTAAAGCAGGTAAGTCCATTTCTATTGAACTAGGTTATGTTAAAATCGAACCTGCCGTTAAAAAAGCGAGCTAAAACAGTAAATAACAAGATATTGTGTAATCTTAAAGTAGATTACATCAGCCGAGATAGTAACTCACCGTCAATATAATACCTCCATTAGGCTGAACCAGTTTTAAAATTAAAAGAGTAGCAACTATGTTGACCATAAATAGACTAAACCAAACGGAAGCAAAAACGATAATTGACGGTGCGGTAAATAAAGCCACAGATCTTGGCGTGCCAATGTGCATTGCTGTGGTAGATGAATCAGGTAATTTAATTGCCTTTGAGCGTATGGACGGTGGCAAAGTACACAGTATAACCATCTCGCAAGATAAGGCATTTACTGCAGCATCTGCACGTAAAGGCACCCATGAATTTAATAAAGCCTGTATTCCTGGCCATAAGAATAATTTATTTGGTATTCATACCGCATTAGGTGGCCGTATGTGTATTGTTGGCGGTGGTTTGCCTATCACGTTCAATGGCACGGTTGTCGGTGGCATTGGCGTTAGTTCAGGCTCTCCAGAGCAAGATTTAGGCTGTGCGCAAGCGGGGGTAGATAGTTTTAGTAAAACTTATGCATAACACTTGGTAAACTTCTTACCGTAAAGAATTACCTTAAGATCCAGGTAAAACGTTAAAGTCACTGTGCTTTAACGTTTTTTGTGCCTTGAATAACGGCTTCTAACAACATTGTTATAACAAGATTGCCAGCTGCTGCCTAGGCTGTAATAAGCTATTGCTTGATAATTTGTTCCAACGCACTATATCTCGAACACTTACCTTATATTTTCGACTGATATCCCATAAGTTATCGCCACTTTTAACCGTATGAGTGATCTTAGTACGACTAAACTTAGCCAAGCCTAAGGGATCCATATCACTATGGTTAAATGGCACAATCAATTTTTTTCCAATACGAATGATATCTGAACTGAGATTGTTGTGTTTTTTAATCGCTAAGATATCAATACCGTATTGCTGACTAATTTTTCCCAAACTATCACCGGATTTCACCGTATAACTGTGCCAACGTAACCACTCTTTTTTATTGGTTGACGTTAACTTTGCTTGAAAGGAGTCTGCAGCAGAAACAGGTAACATCAATTGGTAGCTACTATCAGGCGCTGTTGCCCAGCGATTTAAGCCCGGATTAAGTTTAAAAATCTCGCTGGTATCAATATTTGCCCACTGCGCCGCTAGGCTAATATCAAGCTGACCTTCAACCTTAATGACCGCCACTGCTGGGCTATTCTTAATCGGAGCAAAGGTATAATTCAGTTCATCTGCACGTTTTAAGATATCAGCAATAGCGAGTAACTTAGGGACAAATTCGCTGGTTTCTGCCGGTAGCTTTAGTGACCAAAAATCACTGGGTAGGTTGGCTCTTTTATTCTTAGCCATTGCACGACCAACTCGACCTTCTCCTGAGTTAAAGGCGGCGATGGCATTGAGCCAATCTTCATCCAAGGTACGATGGAAAAACTGAAAGTAATCAAGGGCGCCACGGGTCGACTCGACAATATCTCGTCGACCGTCATACCACCAATTTTGTTCAATATTAAAACGCTTGGCAGAAACAGGCATAAACTGCCACAAACCAGCTGCGCTTTTATTTGATAAACCATAAGGCAGGTAGGAGCTTTCTACTATCGGTAACAGCGCCAATTCAACCGGCATATTGCGCTTTTCAATTTCTTCAACAATATAATATAAAAAAGGCTCGGCACGCTTAGAAATAGTCACCATAAAGTTAGGGTGACTTAAGTAGTACTTACGCCACTTTGCCACCGCCTTATTATCAGGGACTTCAATACTTAACTGACTGCGAATACGCTGCCAAACATCATCATGTTCGTGTGGCAACTTAGCCATTGGCGTAATCTCGACTGACTCAACTTTTTGTTCTTCAATCAATGGCAGCTGTGAGGGTTTTTCTTGGTTTTTAGTTACTGGTTCTGTAATAACTTTCGGCGCTTGCTGGCAAGCTGTTAAGCTCAATAAAACTGTTAATATAATTATTTTTTTCATTTTTATTTGTGACTCAACTACAACAAATGGCACATGCTTTTAAGGCTATTGTACCAGAGACTTTATTTTCATTATTTTATTAACGACAAAGCTATGTATCTGTATATTGGCGCTTATCGGTTAATACCGTTAACTAGTGCTAGTTTTTACTTGGTAAAGCCTCTATCGATTGAAGTATATCTGGCACTATCGCTTGTCTCTTATAGAGATCTTTCATTCCATCTGGGGTATCTAAATTAAAAGCAAAAAATACTGGTCCCAGTCTGACGCTTGGTTTTTTTATTGTTTCTGCTTGAGTTGTAGGGCTGATGGCCAAGCTTGTGATAAGCATAATGGCTGTTATGACAATGGCTTGAATTATTGAAGGCTTCTTCATAAATGTTTCATAAATCTCTATTAATTAAGATCAGTAGTGCTGATAGGAAATTTTACTCAATGGTAAGCAGTGCCTGATGATACTAATTTGCTACTGTTCTAGCCAGGCTTTTACCGGCACTACCCACTCGGCTAGTGGCCGATAAAAAGCGCCATGCTCTTTACCGGTACTGATAGATGTTTCTTGGAAGGAGTGGATGTTATTATTCCTATCCTTTAAAAACTGACATGAACCAGCAAAATCAGACGTTTCATAAATGGAATAGACGTTTCCATAGGCTTTATATTCCTGATGACCTTTAACAAAACCGCCACATACGGCCAACAAGATAGTATTAATTTTATCTAATCTGAGTTTATCTGAAGCCAGTAGGGTTATTTCACCACCACGGGAAAAACCTAGCAAAGTAATATTCTCCGGCTTAACTCCTGCCATAATCAGCTTTCGAACATCAGTGGCCAATTGTTCGGCAAACTCATCTGCAACGGTGTTTTCAGGCCGATGATAAGAAATAAGGTTATATTGCGGATCGGTCAGCGCTTTTCTTACCGCAATAAAATCATAAACACCCCAACGTTTATCCACTGGCATCAAGTTATCACCCTCAACGATTAAGCCGTGGGAATAAAAAACATACTTTTCTTCAGGGTATATTTTTTCAGGAAAGCTAGTGTATAAAGCGCCAGCAAAGCACTGTTCTGCTATCAAAAGATTGACTATTAATAGAGCGCTAAAGCAGTAGCCCAACCAAGTGAGTAGATACTTCATTACAACCGTCCTGCTTTCGCTGACAAACTCGCTAAATCCAGATAGTTTTCGGGGTTTGCATGCTTACCACTTTCTAACACCTCAAAATGTAAATGAGGTCCTGTTACTCGACCTGTCGCCCCAACGGTACCTATTTTTTCTCCTGCTGAAATATATTGCCCTGACTCTACTGAAAAAGTGTTGAGGTGAGCATACAAACTTTGTGTTTGTCCTTCATGCTCAATGAGTACCACCTTGCCATAGTTTTGATGCAAGGTAATATCATCGGCAATGATTACCCAACCAGAGAAACTGGCAACCACGTTAGTACCAATGGGGGCTGCAATATCAATGCCCTGATGCGGCCTATTACCTCGAAAATCACTAATATCATCATAACCAGAGGAAATTCTTCCACTGAGTACAGGAACAATACCGTCACCAGTAAACTGGTCAAAACCTTGTAGTGATAAAAAAGGTTTAGCTGCCATCGCAAAGCAGCCAATAGCGCTAGATAGCAGCACTAACGCCACACGTGCCCGCCAAGTCAGTCTCTTATTGGCATGCCCAGACATAGCCAACTTAATTCTATTTTCAAAGTCTTGCTTATTAAATCCAGGACCCGAAAAGTAGCTCGTTACACCACTATCAAAAGTACTTTTATTCAACTTTAAACTGGCTATGAGTGCGCGGGCATAGTTCAACTTACTTGCTGGGTTGGCTGAGATAACCGCGCTATCACAATTCAACTCCATTGTTTGCAAAAAACGCTGTTCCATAAAGCTGACAAAAGGATTAAACCAAAATAGAGAAGAACAAAAACGGAATAAAATAACCGCCTTAGGATCCTGCCTTTTTATATGCATTAATTCATGGTCAATTAATAAAGCTTGTTGCGCGGCTGGCATAGTAAACACTGATTGGGGTAATACTAAACTCACTCGAAAAAAACCAAAAACGAACGGAGATACTGAGCAATCGGTCACCAAAATACGTACTCTTTTGTTGGCGATTATTTGTTGCTGCCTAGGGCTAAAAACCTTTAAATCCGTTTTATTGCTGGCTTGGCTAAGCAATTTATTCACTTTGACTACGCCCAGAGAAAACCTAAATAATGAAACACAAGTACCTAGCACCAGTATCAACATCACTAAAAAAATGAAGTTCTGTAATGCGCCACTGCTCTCTATTCGAGTAACCACCGAGTTTGAATGCAACATTAAATTTTGTTGTGAGTCGCTAAAAGCACTTTTTAATGACTCAGGAATAATGCCAGTAGAGTAATTGAAAGAGATTGGTAATAACGGCAGTAACGTGGTGATCAGCCAAACTTGCCAAAACCGTGACCATTGAATGATTTTCGGAGAAAACTTACCTATAACTAACGTTAATGCAGATAAAGCGCCACTCCAAATAATAAAAAACCCTAGCTGAAGTAAGGGACTGCCAGAGATAAATTGCTCAAGCAAAGTTTGATCGACCATAACTTACTTACCCTGTTTATCTTCAGTTGAACCTTGCTCTACACCTTTATCTAAGTCATGTAATAACTTTTCAAGATCGGCAATTTCACTGTCATTAATTAAACGACTGTCAGTGAACATAGCAACGGGTAAAGGACCATCAATTTCAAAAATTCGCTTAGCAAAGTCCTGAGCAAAAGCGGCCAGTGTTTTAACCTTGTCGATCTCAGCAAAATAAATCTTTTTATTGCCTGAAGACTTCATGCTGACAAAACCTTTATCGCCCATTCTTTCCAACGTTTTACGAGTAGAAGAGTAACTCCAACCAAGTATATGCTCGACTTCGTCATGAAGTTCACGTGCTGTTTGCGGCTGTGAATGCCATAAAAGTTTTAATATTTCTAGTTCAGGTGCTGTCGGTTGCATTTTTTATCTTGATAATTGAATGACCTGCACATAGTGCGACAAGTGTCGCACTTATACAAGGGAAATATGAAGTATATAATTAATGGGGTTTAATGATGACTAACTAAGTACCGCCTAAAAAGAAAAAAGCTTACTTATCGGTATGAGTCAGCTTGGTAATATTTATCTTAACCAACACATTCAGCTAAGCCAGTGACCCTGTTTAAGTGAATTTATTCACCAACAAAAGCAGATGAATCTAGAGTAAACGAGGCATCAGGCTGGCCTTTCACACATAGAGGCCCAAAAGGATAGGTTTCAGTATAATAATAACCATAGTTTCCATAGGCATCCGTCATACCGTTACATTCATCAAGGTCACCAAGGCCGGCTTGATAAAACCAATCTTCGACAAATAATCCACGAATATGGGTGTTTATCGACGGCGCATCAATACTCGATCCTTGCGGAGTCACACGCTCATCGGAGTATGTTGTCCAACTGGATTTAGCTTTTCTTAATTCTCCCGTGCCGGCATCATAGAAATAATGGCCATAGATTGGATAACCGTCTGGCGCAAAGCCGACAACGGGTGAACCACTTGGGTCTACTTCATCAGTGGTAGGTAACAACGTGCCCTCAACGGCTAGATGAGATAGTCCATCATTATCACCGTGATAATGATACCTGCCATCAAAGGCATGACCGGAAAATTCATCCAACGTAACGGTCTCTGTATTATTAGCTGGCACCGCATACCAATCGGCATTTAATCCGCACTGCGTCCTCGTACCCAACCCTATGTTTAACGGGGTATTAATATCAGGGTGATAGCAAAAAGCGGAGTCCATATCTAAATCAACACCATTAAGTAAAATACCATTGAGCGTTAACATACCTGCTTGTTTTTGCACATAAGTTGCCACACTTTGTGGTACGGGAAAACGTGGAATGGTTAACAGGTACGCTTTAGTATTACCTTTCACTGCTGAAGCAAAGTCTTTCCCTGTTGTCGTATTACCGCCAACATTATGGTTAGGCACATTATTACTACTAAAAATACAGTGAGTACTATTTGCCGTGACCGTTAAATAACTATCAAGCAAGACATTGTTTTGTACATCAACGATATTAGCCAAATAATTACCAACATATTCTGCACAGTCTGGGTGTCTATTGGTTAACCTTAAGTAAGAGATATCACCTTCGATATTCTTGGTGATATTATTGTCAGGTAACACCGGGTCGATGATTGGAGTCGGCACTACAATTGGTTCCGGCACGATGATGGCCTCGGGGGATGTTGCTGAGCCACCGCAAGCTGACACCATAAAAATGATAGCGATACAAACCAGGACAGCTTTTTTAGTGCTTAGAAATATCATTGAGAATTGCTCAAATAGAAGTAATCAAACTAGCTTACGCTGATTTTCACTCGCTTGAAATGTAGCCGCCAGTAAAGTTGTGTAAAGATGGCCGGACTTTCATCCAAGGTAGTGATTACTCACTAAGCCAAACTAGTTAAGTCAGCGTTTATAATCTCACTATAACTCTTTAACCATAAAGTATTTGCAACCCGTTTTAGGGTAACCCTGCTGAATCCATTGCGTTTCATAACCAGACTTTTGGTAAAATGGCATTGCTTGAAAATCAAGAGTATCTAATAGGCACTTTTTACAGCCTCGACTTTTACCTGCCCGTTCAATTTCTTTTAGAATTTTACTACCGATATCTTGACCACGTAAATCCTCTGAAACCCACAAGGTATTGATTAACAACCAATCGCCAAATGTACGCGCTGCAGCACCGGCAATAACTTCTCCTTGTGCATTTTTGAGTTGCACGGCCAAAGGCAGTCGTTTACTTACTTCCCAATTAGCCCAGTTGAAATCAGCAATTTTTTTATCAAGGTAATCAATCAATTCTTTTTCTGGATTCTCAAGGACTTCTATTTTCATACGGATTTTCTTTTAGGCTGATGAAATTCAATAACGTTGCAATCAGGGTCACGAATAAAGACCGATGAACCTGTCGGGAAAACTACTGGCCCTTCAGTAATCTCGATAGCCAATTCATTAAGCTGCGTTACCACAGCATCCATATCATTTACTTCTAAAGCAACATGGGTATAACCGGCTTTTTTCACCGGTTCATCCATCAATACATTACTATCTGCGGGTGCTGCGGCATTTAAGATAAAGTTAATATTTACGCCGCTAGCATGTTCCATAATGGCAACAGGCTCAGGACCCACTGGACCAACGATAAACTTAAAACCTAATTTCTCATAAAAAGCGCGTGATATATCCAAGCTATGTACACGTATACCCAGATGATTTACTCGAGTGATTTGTTTCATAAATTAACCTTATTAATTTTCTATAATTTTATAGCTGTGTAGCTAAAGTAACGCTTGACTAAAAGCGTCGACCGACTAAAAACTCGGTAACTACTTCTCTAGCACTGTATTATTAATTTTATCGTCATCGTCACAGTTACCTTCGTGACAGGTATTGATTTTATCTTGCTCTTTCAAGTCATTGGTTAACACTTGTTTTAGCACTTCCATGCGTTGTTTTACCGCAATGCCATAAGTATGATCATCACCCCATAAATCAGCCAACAGTTGCATCGACTCTTCATCATGCTCGGCAAATATTTTGCCCGCACGCTCGGAAGTCTCTTGGCTATTGCCTAGCAAGGTTAACGCTTCAACACCTAAGTTTAATGCTGAATCAAAGGTTTCACGCTTGAAAGACGTTACGCCTAACTTCATTAATTCGTAAGCATGTCCGCGATCAATGGCTCGGGCAACGATGGCTAGATTGGGGTAATGCTTTTTGGCCATCGCCGCTATTTCTAAAATTTTATCAGCGTCATCAATGGCAATCACCAATAATTTAGCTTCTTCAGCGCCAGAGGCAGCAAGCAAATCTTTGCGCGCCGCATCACCATAATGTACGGTGGTGACAAAACGTTTTACCATTTCAATTTGGCTAGGGCTATGGTCAAGAATAGATAAATGATAACCCTGTGCGCTTAATAACCGACCAATAATTTGTCCAAAACGACCATAACCGGCAATAATAACACTGCTTGTTGCTTCTATATTTTCTGGTTTATCAAACTCCGCTTGGCTGGTATTAGTATTGCTCAACATTTTGTCATAAATCATCAGTAATAAAGGCGCCATCAACATAGAAATAGCCACGACTAAGGTGGTTAACTTGGTTTGCTCGGGATCGAGTATATGCAGCGATGAGGTTAACGAGAGCAAGACAAAAGCAAATTCTCCCCCTTGCGCTAAAGCCAAGGTGAAAAGCAGCTTTTGCCTTCCCTGCATTTTAAAAAACACCGCGAGTAAATATAAAACAATGACTTTAATTGCGATTAGACCAACGACTAAGAGAACTACTGTTGAAAACTGTTCAAACAACAATGGAAAATCAATAGAAGCGCCAACAGCGATAAAAAACAACCCCAGTAACAAACCTTTGAATGGTTCTATGTCTACTTCTAATTCGTGTCTAAAATCACTTTCCGCCAAGACCACCCCGGCTAAAAAGGTGCCAAGTGCTGGTGACAAACCAATTTTTTGCATTATTACGGCTATCGATATCACTAAGAACAAAGCAAACAAAGTAAAAACTTCTCGTAAGCGTGTTTCAGCTATATACCTAAATAAGGGCGCAGAAACATATTTTCCCGCAAGAATGATGGCTGCAATGACAGCAATTGACACAACGACTTGCAAGTAAACTGGATAATGGGCAATTAAGTTACCGTGATCTGACACAGTAGCCATGGTATCGCTAAAAGCTAATAAGGGTAATAGTGCCAAAATAGGGATCACGGCAATGTCTTGAAATAATAGTACCGAAAATGCGTTTTGTCCCGCCTCTTGTTTTGTCCAGCCCTTTTCACTTAGGCTTTGCAGCACAATCGCCGTTGAAGATAACGCTAGCATTAAACCTATCGCCATAGAGGTTTGCCACTGTAAAGCGAGTACCTGCTTGCATATTACAAAAATAAACAGCGTGGTCAGCGTAACTTGCAGGCCACCTAAACCTAGAATTGAGTGCCTGAGTTTCCACAATCTTGATGGTTGTAGTTCTAAACCCACCAAGAACAACATCATCACTACGCCAAACTCGGCAAAGTGCATTACATCGGTTTGATCGCCAACCAAGCCTAATAAAAATGGCCCGATCAGAATACCAGCCAACAAATAGCCAAGTACAGAGCCTAACCCCAAACGCTTAGCGACAGGTACAGCTATGATGGCAGCAGCTAAATAGACAACAGCAAGTTCTAACATCTAGTTCTCCAAAAAATAAAACAATTACAGAAGGTTATTACCACTTACTTTACTGCATCAATAACGTTATACCAAATGAGTGAGTATAAATATCCTATAGAGGGATCTTGGTAAGCCTGCTCTACTCACCTTCAGTATCTATTAAGCTGGGCTGCCATTTTTTTACTAACAAGCTGCTTTACTTCAATGTTCATAATTCAACACTCATGATAAAACCCCTACGGCCTTAATACGTCGGGTGAAATACAAAACGGAGACAAAAAATAACGTGACCAATGAACATAATGCCATGGTGTAATTCATGGTACTAGCATCAACACTTACGCTAATACTCACCACTGCACTGGCTAGCGCGCCCAAGCCAAATTGTAATACGCCATTCACACCAGAAAGTACGCCTGTACTACTTTGTACACTAGCTAAAGCGGCTGAAATGGCATTCGCTGCCGTCAAACCTAGTAAGCCAACATATAAAATAACGCCCAGCACCACAAAGGCTAATGATAAATGTAGATAAGCGACTACCGCTAGGTAAACACCGACGGTTGCCAGTAAAACCCCAGCGACAATGAGCTTGTTAGTGGCATCAACATTTTTTAATAACCGAGCATTAAGTAAATTCATACTGATCATGGCCACGGCATTTAATGCCACTAGCCAACTAAACTGCTCTGGCGTAACGCCAAAATATTCCATATAAACAAAAGGAGAGCCCGAGATAAAAGCAAACAAGCCAGCAAAAGCACTGCCGCCCGCTAAGATGTAAGCCATAGTGGTACTGTTTGATAATACTTTTCGATAACCGCCGTATAATGCCGCGACATTAAGTGGATGTCGCTCAGTGGCTACACTTTTAGGCGGCATAAGACGTAATTGGATGACTAAAATAACCAGTGCCAGGCCGGCAAGCACTAAGAATATCCACTGCCAATTCGCCGCAATCAATATTTGGCTACCGATCATAGGTGCAATCATCGGCGCTATAACCACACAAGCCATGACATAACTGATGATTTGGTTACTATTTTTACTGCCATAAAAATGATGAATCAAGGCAAAAACCACCACCGAGCTACCACTGGCAAAGGCTTGCACCGCCCGCCAAAAATAAAGTTCTTCAATAGATGTAGTAAAAGCAATCATGATACTGGCGACAGCAAATACAGTTAAACCAATGCTGAGTAACTTAGCTTTGTTTATTGAGTCGGCCAACGCACCTAAAACCAATTGCCCCAAGGCAAAGAAAATTAAATAGATGGCAACGGAAGCTTCAATAGCGTCAATTGAGCTGCCAAAATATTTCGCCATGCTAGGCAATCCGGGTAGATACATATCAATAGCAAACGGTGACAGTGAAAAGATCATTGCCATCAAAATAACAAAAGGCCAATAACCTATGGGGGACGTCAATTTAGGGTTCATAATTAATATTTACTGTGAGTTTTTTTTAAGCATAAGTGTGATGGTGAATAGTTTAATTAAAACTTGAATAAAGATTAATACGCTAAATGTACAATCATTGTTTCCATATGAAATGCAATTACAAGGTGACCATGTTCACACGGATACTGCAGGGCCAGTAACGCGCATATTTATGGAATACTTGTTCAAGATGGTCCCCCAAAGTAAACACTCAAAAAGTAATACCCACAGTTCAACTTTAATTTAAAGAACGGCTCGATATTAATTTATCGAGTCTTTTCAGTTTCTCAATTACAAATTAAAAAAGACTAAATCTTTTCATTTATTTAAGATGGAGATATATACCCAAGCGACTTCAAGATGCTCGTTTCAGGACGCTTGAGCGATTCATATTCAAGGCGTGTATTTCATTAATGATTGTTCCCTTAATGAACTACGCAACGATGAACATGATTTGCTCAAACGCCCCATAATGGCTGGTTTAGAAACGCTTTACGCTACGTTATTGATTTCGACAATAGAATAACTATTATCTTCAATCAATACCTTGCCTAAAGGCGTTTCTAATTCCAGCTGAATCCTGCATCTTGATGTGGCTTGGGTATGTATAAAATAACTCAATAAAGAAGATTCAATAAATGAAGTCTTGGTTAAAACAAATTGCTATTTTTAGCGTTATTTTTCTTATCATGAGTTTTGCCGTCGATACCTGGCGAACTAAAGATATTGATCGACAAGCGCTGCCCGAGTTACAAGGGCTAACGATTAATAATGAAGTCATTGATTTAAAGGCGTTAAGTTTTGAGCAGCCCGTTTTAGTGTACTTTTGGGGCACCTGGTGTCCGGTTTGCTCTGTGGTTAGCCCTTCGGTCGATACTCTGTCACAGTATTATCCGGTTTACAGCATTGCCATGCAATCGGGTGATAATGAAACCCTAAAAACTTATATGGCAACAGAAGAATATCAATTTATAGTCATCAACGACGATAACAATGACATCGCGAGATCGTTGGGCGTGCAAGTAACGCCTTTAGTAATGGTGATTGACCAAGGTGAACTCGTTAACTTCACCACGGGTTATGTCAGCTTATTTGGCTTATGGTGGCGCATTGCTTGGGCTAGTTGGTAAGCCAAGTATATTGTTGGACAGTAATCTATATACGACACAGGATATTCGACAGAGAATATTATTCTATGATGAATATGAAGAGATTCACACTGGGCTTATATTTACCCCTTAGTAACTATTAAAGAGATAACATGAGCAATAATTTAACTATTCGCCCTGCTAACGACGCTGACCGCGAGTTCATTTTTGGGCTATCGCCACGTTTAGCTGAAGTAGCCGGTTTACCCTGGCATACTGATGCTGTGATGAAAAAAATGCAAGATGATTATATTGCTGAAGTAATTGATAACCCTGGTGCTGCAAAAATCACTTTGATTGCAGAGAAAGATAATATTTTACTCGGGTTTATTCATGCTTGCTCACATAAAGACAGCATATCCGGTGAAATATGTGGCACAGTTCCTTTATTAGCGGTATCTCCAAATACACAAGGTTTGGGTGTTGGCAAAGCACTAATGAAAGCAGCGGAGAATTGGGCTCAGGAGCAAGGTTATCGTTTATTACACCTTGAGGTTTTTGCCAATAACAACAAAGCGCAGGGCTTTTATCAGAACCTAGGTTTTGCAGCAGAAACCTTGCACATGATTAAAGAAATTTGACAGGTATAAAATTGCTAGATGCAAAAAAGGCCAGCGTTGATGCTGAGCTTTTTAATGTATTAATTAACGGAAATACCTAACTATCATATAAATTATGCATCTACTACAATCACTTCACCGGTGATAAAACCATCGACTGAACGCTCGAATGCTTTACCAACTAATTTACCCGGCACAGGTTGAAACCCTGGCATCATTTCACCATAAACATGCCATGCTTCAGCTAATACCGTTGGATTCACTACGTTGATGCGAGTATTTCTTGGCATTTCTAACGATACACATTTTACACAAGTATCAATAGCGCCACTGGTTGTTGCATCAGCAATAGCAAACGGGATAGGTTCTTTATTCAAAATACCACTAATCAAGGTAAACGAGCCACTGTCGGCAATATCTCTTGACCAATACGCACTAAGTTTATTTGTCCCATCATTTTACTCATGATAGTGGTTAGCCATTGAGCTTCGGTCATTTCAGTAAAGTTAGCATATTCACAAAAGCCTACTGTATTGACTACCGCATCAAAGTGACCCACTTTTATATAAGGCATTAATTGATTCTTCACTAGTGATATCAACAATATGGTCAACATCACCTGAGCGACCAGCGGTAATCACTTTATGGTTACCTAAACCTGTTAATGCTGCTTGACCCATTTTTCCTAATGCACCGATTAAAATAACTGTTTTCATGGTCTGCTCCATTTCTATTTTATAAGTTAATATTTGATGTATATTGCTTAGTCAAAAGTGTTTCGACTTGATGAAGAGAGTTTACTGAGCCCATCAAAACAATTAGAAACAAACTATTATTGTTAGTGATACAAGTTTTTTTTGTTATGTGGTGAATTTAACGCTAGATGTGGATGAGATGGCAGAAGTTAATGAGTAAATTAGATCAGTTAGACATAAAACAGTTAAAGGTTTTTCAAGCGCTTATCCGTGAAAAAAACGCCTCGAAAGCCGCTAATCAGTTAGGACTTACCCAACAAGCAGTGAGTGAGCATTTAAAGAAATTACGTGATGTTTTTGATGACCGGTTGTTTCTGAGAAAAACCAATGGTTCTCTACCAACCCCTTTTGCGGAAGTCTTATCGCACAATGTTGATAAGCTGTTAAATGATTTTAAGGCGTTGTTATCACCAAGTATTTTTTAGCCAAAAAACATAGACGGTACTTTTGTTATTGCCGCCACAGATTATGCTCAGCCGGTAGTATTACCTAAACTCGTCGCTACATTAAGGCGGGAATCACCACATTTAAAGCTAATAGTCAGGGATTTTGAAATCGATAAACTGCATGATTTGATGTAGAGTGGCAAAGTGAATTTAGCCATCGCCTTTCCTGATTACATCCCGGATAGCTACCCGATTTTAAAGCTGTTTGAAGAACATCATGTTTGTGTGGCATCGCCGAATTCATCTATTGCCAATACTAAACCCACGTTAGCTGATATTGCCGAATATCCCAGTATTATTGCCTCGCCTTCTCGGCCGAACTTTAAAGGCTCTATTAATGACTGGTTCAAACAATTTGGTTTGAAATGTAATATTGTGGTCTCAGCACCGTGCTTCTCGATTGTGCCCATGTACCTTGAAACCACGGATTCACTTTCTTTTCTACCCTCAAGAGCCATTAAAGGTTTAAACTTAATTGAGATTGATCTAGAGCAGTCACCTGATAAGTTTGACGTCATTGCCGCTTGGCATCCTAGGTATAATGAAGATGCTTTACAAAAATGGGTCATATCATTATTAGAAGTTGAATAAAGTACCCATTACTGATGTCTTGATGCCGTAGTGACGTTAAGCAACTGAGCGGGTGGATTTCTACACAGAAAGTCGAGGACGCTTCGATTGAATGCGACCTAAAGCGACTTTATTTGCTGATGTCCTAGTCTTTATTGAATTGGCTAGGTTGGTGTCAACGCTGAGACCTTAAGTAACTATTTCATGGGACACTTTATCCCGACCAGTGTCCTTAGCGTCATATAGCGCATGATCCACTCTATCTATAATATGGTCTAAATTCTCATCTTGGAACATCAGACCAACCCCTAAACTAGCGGTCATAGTGACGACTGGTTTTTCACAAAGCGGAGATTTTTTTATTGATGCTCTTAGCTTCTCTGCCACCCAAATTGCTTGTTGCAAGTTAGTTTCAGGTAAAACGACTAAAAACTCTTCCCCGCCATAACGGATAATAATATCTTCTGATCTCAGATTATTTTTCAGTCGTTTACCAAGTTCAGCTAACACTATGTCACCCACTTGGTGGCCGTAATTGTCATTAACTCCCTTGAAGTGATCTAAATCTATCATCAAAATAGACAAATTAAGTTTATGCCTTTTTGTTCTTGCCACCTCGATACCGACATTACTCTTTAGGGCTCGCCGATTATAAAGCCCCGTTAAGCTGTCGGTAATATTCTGATGTATCAACTTATTTTCTAGTTTTGTTGTTACCAGTAACAGCATGCCAAAGGT
The DNA here is from genome assembly GCF_000378625.1 of Colwellia piezophila ATCC BAA-637. Lineage (GTDB taxonomy): Bacteria > Pseudomonadota > Gammaproteobacteria > Enterobacterales > Alteromonadaceae > Colwellia > Colwellia piezophila. The sequence continues at coordinate 51,650 of NZ_KB905168.1, forward strand.
TGACATTAAAATAAGAAATATCAGCTCCAAAAAAGCCAATTGGTGGATAGTGCCTCCTAACATAAAGTCGCCAATTTCAGCCTCAAATACAACATAACAAGCTCTAAGTAGGTAAAATATTCCGGTGATAATAAAAGGTATGGCGGTAACTATTTGCGCCAACGCCATTTTAGCATCGTTAATGCGTAAGAGTTGCCAAGAGCAGGCAAGGCTAATAATTGCGACATAGAGGCTGACACTAATAACTCTGGCATTAACCGAAGGTGTAACAAAAGTAAAATAAACTAACGCTGCGCTCATCAATACCAATAAAAGTAACTCAGCCATATAAAAGGATAGCTTTAATTTTAAAAAATTAGCTAAGCCCACTCGAAAACAGCTAATACCACTACAAATTAGCGTGTTAGCTAAGACAATAGTAAGCCAATCATTATAATTATTACGGTTGGAAAGTAGGTAAAAACCGATGGCAAAGCACGCAAAGCCTGAGGCAAAAATCTTAAGTCCCTTCGCTTTTGAGTAGGAAAAAGCAACCACAAACAACACCACACAATATAAAACCGAGCAATAGACGGCGACAAATGACAGTGTGCTTATGTCTAAATTGGGCATAAATAACTTTGCTCATGGCTTATTGTATCCATAAGCATAGCAAAATAAAAAAGCACCCTTAGGCGCTTTTCTTTATTCTTAACTTTGACCCGTCCTAAACAAGGTTGACACTTTATAAAGGTGATGTTCAGCTTAGCGACTAAACGAACAAATCACTGCCCTTACTCGTCTTTAAATATCGCCACATAGGTTGGCGAAGTATTTGATTTAGTCGCTCGATACATGCCTTTAGTATTGAAAGGTAGGCTCATATTACCTTTAGTATCGATGATAATAACGCCACCAGTGCCACCAACAGGCATGAGCACATCATGGATAACTTCATTACCGGCTTGCTCAATGGATTTACCTTGGTATTTAACACGAGCACAAATATCAGCGGCAACATTGTAGCGAATAAAATATTCACCATGGCCTGTTGCTGATACCGCACACGATTCATTTTCCGCAAAAGTTCCAGCGCCAATAACAGGAGCGTCGCCAATACGGCCGAAGCGTTTATTGGTCATGCCGCCAGTAGAAGTACCCGCAGCAATATTGCCCATTTTATCTAAAGCAACGGCGCCTACCGTGCCAACCTTGTATTCTGTATCTAACGTTTGGTGTGCTGCTTGGTAATTTTTTAGCTCTTTTTCCGCTTTTTCCATTTTGGCTTTAGCGCGTTGCAGTGATTTATAACGGCGTTCCGTATCAAAAATTGTATTATCAACCAAGGCAACACCCTGCTGAGTGGCAAATTCTTCTGCGCCAGCACCACTTAACATCACATGTACTGATTCTTCCATCACTAACTTAGCTAAGTTAATCGGGTTTTCAATGTGCTTAACACCAGCAACAGCACCTGCTTGGCGATTTTTCCCGTCCATAATTGAGGCATCCATTTCATGGGTCTCGTTATGGGTGTAAACCGCACCTTTACCGGCATTAAAAAACGTTGAGTTTTCTAAGACATTAATCGCCGCAGTTACTGCATCCAGACTTTCGCCACCTTTATCAAGCACGGCATAACCCGCTTCGACCGCTTCAGTTAATTTAGCGCGATAAGCTTTTTCACGTTCAGGAGTAAACTTTGCTTTTTGAATAGTGCCCGCACCACCATGAATAGCGATAGCAAAAGGTCTTTCCGTCGCTTGTGCTAAAACGGCAGTAGACGAGAACATCATTAACGCCGCTAAAGAGGCCGCAAGAGGGAGGTTAAGTTTTGACAAAGTGAGTTCCTTTAATTATTTCTTATATGATTTTATACTCGATTTTTAGCGACTAAGCTACTGAATAAGTCATAACTTACGGGGCATTAAAAATGTCCCCAAAGCTCGGTAGGTAAACCACTAACATTGCCTTTATTGATTTGTAAGCCATAATTTTCGCCATTTCAGCCATTTTTACGCCTTCAATTAAACCGCCGCTTTTATCAAGCTTAATGTTAATCAAATCATGCCTTTGTCCCAGATAAGGAATATCAGCACAGGTGTGGCACGATTCACCGGCGCCAATGGCTAGTGAAAAGCTTTTACCGAGCAAGACTTCATCTTGGCCAGCTTTAAGTGGCCATTGGTTGAGTTATAGGTAAATACCGCGCTGCAGCTGAGACAGAGCCTAAGTTATAAATGGCATTAAATACTTCAATATGACTTATTCGCATCAAGGGTCTAATCTAGGTGACTGATTCTAACTATAATATCTTATCTACTGGCAACCTATCCAGAGATAACATTTTTACGAGTTGTCATGGTCCATATTTAATGACTAAGTAACTAATAGCAAAAAATAGCCTCGATGTTGAGGCTATTTTTTTGCTACTAAATCAACTGGCTTTAGCCTACCTTCTTGTGCGAGATGGCCTTGTTCTAGTATTACTTGGTCTAGACCTATGATGTCTTGGTGGCTTAACAACTACCACACTGGTATGTCGAGGATAGCCCGCGCCATAATACATAGGATAACCGCCACCCATGCTCATGCCATAACTCATAGAGCCACTTACATGCGTATTTTCACAACCTGATAACGTGATGCCAGCCAGAAATATGCTAAGTGCGATAAAAGTAATTTTAATCAATTTCATTCTTCACCCTCCTGTTCCGTTAACCCTAAAAAGGCTCCGTTAGGATCGGATATAATGGCTAATGCATCCCCTTCTGGTTGATGAATGATTTCAGCACCATTTTTTACCGCTGCAGTTAAGGTCTTGGCTAAGTCCTCTACTTCAATAAAGTTAACCCAGCGATCACGTTGCTCAAAAGCAGCGGGCAATTTAACAATGCTGGCTTGTATCTCATCTTGTTGTATCAAATAAAGGCTGCTTTGTTGTGGTGCTACTTTTTCAATACGGTAATTAAAGCTGCTTTGGTAGAAAGTGGCGGACTTTTGGATATCTACACTGAATAACTGTGCCCAATCCCACTTATTACTGATCTTTTGATGCGCTTTATTGTTTTCATTTAGATCAAGCAGTGCAATGACGCCGCCTTGTGGATCTGCAATTACCGCACGTTTGCCATAAAGCGCAAAGTCATGGGGTTGCATAAGGATAGTCGCTTGATTTTGACTAGCCCTATCGACATTAGCTTGTACGTCATCTGTGGCAATACTGCCAATCCAAAGGGCATTATCTGTTTTATTACGTTCTGCTGAGCGACCTAAAACACCGGCAATTGGCTGTTCGCCATCATAAAGTATGTGATATTTAGCACTATCTTTACCAAACTTCTTTACTGTCCAAGCAAAAGTCTTGGTATAAAAATCTAGTGAAGCGTTAACATCACTGGTATATAAGTCGGCCCAAACAAGGCTGCCGAGTTGTGCATGTCTTTTTAATTGCTCCGTAGGTTGTGCTGATTCAGCAGCTACAAAAGTAGTAGACAGTAGCATTGGCAAAAGCAATATCAGCCCATACTTACTTATTGTTTTCATTATATTATTTCCCTCTAAAAATGTTACTTGATTGTACGTGATTTCATCGACAAGTCTATATTTTAGCCATCGACAAAAATAGGGTTCATTGCTTGGTTATTACTTCAAAGATGTTATAGCTTTATAGAGTCATTAAAGCGGGAATAGTGTCGCTTTTGTTCAATACTTCTCATTGTCCAATGCTTAATATAACCCTCATGATATCCCGATAAATCCCTAATTACCGAAAGAGCAACAAACTGGGAATAAAGGGTTTTCCCAAAAATTTAAAGTAGGAATTAACCAATGTTAACCATTAAAAAAATTGAGTCACTCAGCGAATTATCCGAACTAAAACAAGCTTACTTTGCCCAGTCAATCGCCCCACTTGATGGTATGTGGCATTTTGGCTTCGTGCCCATGGCTAAGCATTATGGTTTTTATCACCATCAAAATCTTGTCGGCTTTTGCTGCGTTAATGAGGAGGGTTATCTGCTGCAATTTTATCTTAGCCCTGAAATAAATAACACGGCTCAGACACTATTTACCTTAATCGCCCAGAATAATAGTAGCGTAATAGGGGAAGTTAAAGGCGCCTTTGTCAGTACTGCTGAGCTGAATTATCAAGTCTTATGTTTAGATAACTCGGCTAGCTTTAAAGTGAATGCCTTGATGTTCCAAAACCAGCCTGAGTTAGCAACAAAGCAGTTTGAGCCAATTGAAATGCAAGCAGCAACAACCCAGCAGCTAAGCGAATTTGTTAACTTTGCCGCAGCCAACATTGGCGCTCCTGAGCAGTGGCTTAGTCAATATTATGGTAATTTAATTAGCCGTAATGAACTGTTTGGCTATTGGCAGCATGGACAGTTATTGGCTGCAGGAGAATGTCGGTTATTCGATCAATACCAAACAGAGTATGCCGATTTAGGCATGATTGTCGCGCAATCTGCCCGTGGCCAAGGTATCGCCAAACAAGTATTAACTTACTTAATAGAAAAAGCCGCTAACCAAGGGCTAAAAGCGATCTGTTCTACTGAAAGTGGTAATATTGCCGCGCAAAAAGCTATTTATCAAACGGGGTTTACCGCAGCTCATCGAATAGTGCAGTTTGAATTCAACCATAGTTAGAAAAAACTATACAAATAAAATAGTTAACATAAAGTAATCAATAACTATTATAGAAGACAATGTTACCAATAAGAACGATTAAGGTGTGTCATGATACATTGGTTAAAAGCCCCTAAGAATCCAGAAATTGCTAAATATATTGAGTGTTACTGGTTCTTAGAGAAATTGCCGGGTGCTGAGGGTAATGCCCAGCCAAAGCTTAATCCTGATCCTTCAGCACATTTGATATTAGCGCTGCCACAACAGCGCTTTCAATATCAATATAATGATGACATCAGCAATGTGACTGGTAATCACTGGTTACATGCTCATGGTAAAACCTTTGTATTAGATCACTCCAAAGCTGTTGCCTGTATCGGTATTAAATTCCATGTTGGCGCACTCTATTCCTTGCCTAATCTTATTACCTTAAAAGAGAAAACATCGCAAGCACTGATAGATACCATTCATGAGGTTAGCTTTGACCAGACTAGCTCTGATTACGCTAATCACAACGGCATAAACATCGATGAAAATGCTTTATTGAACATGGCGCGCATTGCTCCTGAGCAATGCGCTACCATGTTAGATAACTTATGCCTGCCTTGGCTTTTAAATACTAATGAAGATAATCATAGTGAGATAACAAGACGAGTACTGCCGCTTTTAGCCAAGATCACCATTAATGAATTAGGGACAAGGCTATTTTGTTCACAACGGACGCTCGAGCGCAGTTTTTTGAAAGTAACAGGGCTAACACTTAAGCAATGCCAGTCAATGAATAGACTTGAAGCAATATTAGCGTTTCTCTATCAGCGACCACAAAACGACATTGACTGGGTCGATATCGCTTATCAGTTTGGCTTTAGTGATCAGCCTCATCTTATTCGTTATTTAAAAAAACAAATCGGGCTAACCCCGCAAGATTACGCCTCACAACGTGGTTTTACTATCGATGTGTACGGTGGTGTTGACCAACTATAGAGTACACAGTTTTCATTAAATAAATTAAAGCTCAGGATAATATGCTGCGGTATTATCTAATAAGGTCCTTCCTGTACCGCCTGCATTCTCTAGGAACACCATCCCTGTAGCGTCCTTATCAAAAAATAAATAACGCAGCATGTAAGCCTTTAGTTTTTATTAGGTACTCGCCCTTAGGGAGCTTTCCAACGGTTCGATAACCGCACAGAATTTCTTTCCTATAGAATAACTATACGCAAAAAAATCATAATGCCTTTTTACGTTTAAAAGACCGTCTAGGTAAGCATCAGGCTAAAATTGCTAAAATGGTATCAAAAGAGCTTATCGCGACTATTCCCTCAGTTGAATAACTGCAATTGAGATAGTTTCAATTGAGATAGATTCAATTGAAATCTGCTCAATTGAATTCGGAAATAACTACGGCGCTAAGGTAACCACTGACGGGGTTGGATTCATTAAACCATGTCAGTAACTCCTGTCTTATTAAGCCACTAGCAACCGCTAATAAGACTACTTTTGATTTCATATGCCCCTGTTATTTTATCTGTTGGTGGAAATATTCACGATTAACCCCAAGTAAATCACCGTTGTCGTTACTTATATTAAGGTAATAGTTATTGAATAAGTGGGGGAATTATGTATCATAATGAGCAATTACTATACTTTTTGGTTGCTTGTGTCTTTAAACTTTTCTAGAACATTAATGATATTGATAATTTGTTTGACTTTTGTCGGTCAGGCAATGGCGTCTGCAGTTATGCCTTATCAAATGATGTCTATGACTGGAATGAGTATGCAAGGACAATCAAATAATATGTCAATGATGGATCACAGCAGTCATTCAATGACGAGTGATGTTATTTCAAGTGATTCAGAAGAATCATCTGAAGATTGCTGTACTCAAACATGCAATTGCTATACAAGTGGCTGTTCAACGGTTGCTGCGCTGATAAAAGATGTAAGTACTGCTCCAATAGTAGCATTCTCCGCTAAAATAAACTCTCTTTCTCACTTGGCACAAAGCCAACAACAAACGTCTCTCTATAGACCTCCGATACTTAGCTAAATACAGAATAAATGTGTCCAACATCCGACTCATTTAGATAACTATTCTCTGTATTAGGTTTTTACTTGTTTAGCTTTCTTAACATCCATTGCTAAATATTTATTGCTAAACATAAGCAAAAAAATCTATCTGTTTTACACTATTTATAAATACCAATTGAAGCATAGCTTTGAATTCACTATTCAATAATGATTAATCATTATTTCAATTTGTATAAATTCCCTTTGGAGGGAGCATGTTTTCAACTAAATTTTTAATAAAAATCTTAGCTGCCTTAACTATTATTTCCTTAACCACAAGTTGTTCTGAAAGTGAGGCTGTAAACGTTCAAACGTTAGCCGGTAAACCGCAAACTGTTATTTTAGACGTATATAAAAGCGCTACTTGTGGTTGCTGTAAAAAGTGGATAAGCCATATTAATGATAATGGCTTTCAATCCAAAATCCATAACAGAACAAATATTTCTGTCATAAAAGATAAAAAAGGCATTGAGCCTCGTTTTCGCTCTTGTCATACGGCCATTTCAAAGGAGGGTTATATCTTTGAAGGCCATGTACCCGCTAAATATATTCAAAGATTTCTACAAGAAACACATCATGATGGTGTCTTAGGCTTATCCGTTCCCGCTATGCCTGTCGGCTCACCGGGTATGGAAGTGGGTGATAAATTTCAGCCATATAAAGTATTACTACTAAAATCAGATGGAACATATGATATTTATGCTTATGTTCCATCGTATGAGGAACAGTTTTAATGAATACTCAAAATATTCAGAGTAAATTTGTCACAAAGTATGCGGTAGGCATTTTATCACTTTTCTGCTTCTCAGTTTATGCAGCTGAGCAGCAGGCATCGTCGATTCATACGCCTTTATCTTTTGAAAAAGCAATAAAGTCTGCGCAAAAAAATGACCCTTGGCTTAGCGGAAATATTCACCAGCAAAAAGCCATTGAATCGATGAGTACCGCGGTCAACACCTTACCTGATCCTAAAATTTCGATAGGCTTGGCAAATTTACCCACCAATGGTTTTGACTTTGGTCAGGAAGGCATGACACAAGCAAAAATAGGCATAGCACAAATGTTTCCTCGAGGTGATAGCTTAGCGATTAAAAGCCAACAGCTTAAAATACAAAGTGAAGCCTATCCTTATCAGCGTAATGACCGAGAAGCGAAGGTCGCTGTTACTGTCGGTAGTTTATGGTTAGATGCTTATCGCGTACAACAAAGTATTGCCTTAATTGAAAAGAACAGGTCTTTATTTGAACAATTAGCTGATGTTGCCGAAGCAAGTTATGCATCGGCGGTAGGAAAAACCCGCCAACAAGATATCATTCGAGCGCAATTAGAACTAACACGCTTAGAAGATAGATTAGATAAATTAGCGCAACAAAAAAATCGTTATGAAGGCATGTTATCGCAATGGTTAACTCGCTTTACAATTGATGGGAAGTCTAAAAATAACACGGCTTGGCTTAGTGACTTTTCTTTACACAACATAGTACTCAGTCAACAACTACCACAAATTGATTTGTTGAATAATGATGTAGTTCAAGCTAAAAACTGGCTACAACCTCAGGACTTAGTGGCTTATTTCTCTAATCATCCCGCTATTATTGCGGTTAATAAAAAAGTCAGTGCAACGAAAGTAGGTATCAAGTTAGCCGAGCAAAAGTATCAACCTGAATGGGGTGTTAGTGCAAGTTATGGTTACCGAGCTGATGATCCTATGGGTAATAGCCGTGCTGATTTATTTTCTGTTGGTGTGACTTTTGATTTACCTCTTTTTACTGAAAACCGACAAGATAAAGAAGTACAGTCTGCTATTTCAAAAACTGAAGCGGTAAAAATAGAAAAAGTACTATTACTTAGACAGTTACTTGGCGCTTTTTCCAGTGCAAAAGGCCGGTTACTTCGCCTTAATGACAGACAGCATCTATATAAATCAAAATTATTACCGCAAACACATGATCAAGCAGAAGCATCACTGACAGCATATACCAATGACGATGGCGATTTTTCAGAAGTGGTTCGCTCACGCATAGCCGTGTTGAATGCTGAAATTGACCAGTTAACGCTAAACGTTGAAGAACAAAAAATACGTCTTGAACTAAATTACCTTTTTCTAGGTAGCCTGAATACGGGCATGAAAACAAAAAAAACCCATTATACCAATAGTGGCCAATACGCGACTACTTCGAGAGATAAATCATGAGTAACAATAACTTAATAACAAATATAAAACCTATCCTAGTAGGTATGATTATCGGCGGTATGCTTACCTTTGGCGCTTATAATGTATTAACACCCGCTGGAAATATGCAAGTAACAGATGTTACAACAGCAGAGAAAAAACCGATGTATTGGGTTGCACCAATGGACGCCAACTATAGAAAAGACAAACCTGGAAAGTCACCTATGGGCATGGATTTAGTGCCCGTTTATGACGATGGCGGTAAAGGGCCGGATGAAGGTCCAGGCACTATTCGAATTTCATCCGCTGTGATTAATAACTTAGGTGTTAGAACATCAATAGCAAGTTATCAGCGCTTGCATACCGAGATAAATACGGTCGGTTATGTGACTTATAATGAGGATACCTTGGTACATATTCATCCCAGAGTGGAAGGCTGGATTGAAAAACTCTATGTTAAATCCGTTGGCGATCCCGTTAAAAAAAATCAACCCTTGTATGAAATTTATTCTCCTGAGCTAGTCAATGCCCAAGAAGAATTATTATTAGCGTTAGGCAGAAAAAACAGTCGATTAATTAATGCTGCCCAGAACCGTTTAGCCGCTTTTAAAATACCTAAGTCGGTGATTGAAAAACTGAAAAAAACAAGACAAGTCCAGCAGAATATTACTTTCTACGCACCACAAAATGGTGTGGTCGAAAACTTGAAAATTCGTGAAGGTTTCTTTGTTAAACCGGGTTCAACAATAATGTCCATTGGTGATTTATCAGAAGTGTGGGTTGAAGCTGAAGTCTTTGAACGACAAGCAGGACAAGTAACAACGGGTACGCCAATTACTATGACCCTTGATTATTTACCGGGAAAAACGTGGCAAGGACAAGTTGATTATATCTACCCGACCCTTGATGTAAAAACCCGTACAGTAAAACTAAGGTTACGCTTTAACAATGACAAAGGTCTATTTAAACCCAATATGTTTGCACAAATTGCCATTCATACCACAGGTGATGAAAGTGCCTTGCTCATCCCCAAAGAAGCGCTGATCCGCACAGGTAATCAAGACAGAGTTGTATTGGCTCTAGGTGAAGGTAGCTTTAAATCGATCGCGGTTCGAGTGGGTCGTTATGGTAGTAAAACAGTTGAGATACTAGAGGGTCTTAGTGAGGGTGATAAAGTCGTCAGCTCAGCTCAGTTTTTACTGGATTCTGAGTCGAGTAAATCTTCAGATTTTAAACGGATGAATCATGCTTCCGATGGTGAAGCGGTGCCAGCTTCTGTATGGGTGTCGGCACAAATACAAAGTTTGATGGCCGGTCATAAAATGTTGACCTTAACACATGAGCCAATTCCTGAATGGGATTGGCCAGAGATGACCATGGACTTTATTGCCACTGATGCGGTAGATTTTTCTCAATTGAGTGCGGGCTTAACTTTGCACGTTGAATTGACTAAAACTGTCGATGGCGAATATCAGGTAAGTAATATTCATTTACCTGATACCTCAACAGAACAAGGTATGAATACGATGAGTGGTATGGATATGTCACAAAGCACTAAAAATGAGCTAAGCCCTGCCCCTTCGTCAGCAACAGTAACCGGCACAATCAACTCATTAATGGCAGATCATGGCATGATTAATATTAGTCGTTCGGCCATTGAAAAATGGCAACGCCCCGCAGCAACCGTTGACTTCATCATGGCTGACGGCGTTAGCCTAAAAGGTTTTAGTCAGGATATGGCCGTTAAGTTTACCTTTGAAATTCGTGATGACAATTTTGTCATCATTGAAATATCTGCGCTACCACATAAATCAACAAACAATGAACAATCGCTAAAAGATGCGCAAGCAGAAGCCGCCGTTGTTGATCATTCAAACCACTAACATAGGAGTTAAAAATTTATGATTATTTCTATTATAAAGTGGTCCATCAGTAATCGCTTCTTTGTGTTACTGGCGACATTTTTATTGGTTGGCGCAGGCTTATACTCTGTCAGCAAAACCCCTATTGATGCGTTACCTGACTTGTCAGATGTACAAGTTATTATAAAAACAAGTTATCCGGGTCAAGCGCCGCAAGTGGTTGAAGATCAGGTAACTTATCCTCTGACCACGGCCATGTTATCGGTCCCAGGCTCGGTGACAGTACGGGGTTATTCATTCTTTGGTGATTCGTACGTTTATGTCATCTTTGATGAGGGTACAGACCTGTATTGGGCACGTTCTCGTGTGCTTGAGTATTTAAGTCAAGTGGCACCTAATTTGCCTGCGGATGCTAAACCGCAATTAGGCCCTGATGCCACAGGTGTCGGTTGGGTCTATTTGTATGCCTTGATTGATAAAACAGGTCAACATGATCTTAGCCAACTGCGTAGCATACAAGACTGGTTCTTGAAATATGAGTTGCAAACAGTTTCTGGTGTCTCTGAAGTTGCTACCCTTGGCGGCATGGTTAAGCAATATCAAGTAAAAGTAAACCCCGATAAACTCCGTGCTTTTGGTATTCCTTTATCTCTGATCCAAACGGCGATTAAACAGGGCAACCAAGAAATTGGTGCCTCGGTTATCGAAATGGCCGAAGCCGAATACATGGTCAGAACAACGGGATATATCAAAGGCGTTGAAGACCTTGAGAATATTCCATTAGGTTTCAACAAAAATGGTACGCCATTACTGCTTAAAGATGTTGCTGATATAGGCACTGGCCCGCAAATGCGCCGAGGTATCGCTGAGTTAAATGGTGAAGGTGAGGTTGTCGGTGGCATCGTAGTGATGCGCTTTGGTGAAAATGCTCAACAGGTGATTATTAGGGTTAAAGAAAAGCTCGAACAACTTAAAAAAGGCTTACCTGATGGTGTAGAGATAGTAACGGTTTATGACCGTTCGGCCTTAATCGAGCGAGCCGTGGATAATCTGGCCTATAAATTATTAGAAGAATTTGGCGTCGTTGCCCTCGTTTGTATTATTTTCTTGTTCCATGTTCGTTCATCTTTGGTGGCAATAATCAGCCTGCCCGTTGGCATTTTAACGGCGTTTATTATCATGCATATGCAAGGGCTAAATGCCAATATAATGTCATTGGGCGGTATTGCTATTGCCATTGGCGCCATGATTGATGGTGCCATCGTTATGATAGAAAATATGCACAAACATATGGAACGAACACCGATAACTAAAGAGAATCGCTGGCAAATAGTGAGCGACTCTGCATGTGAAGTAGGTCCAGCGCTATTTTTTAGTTTACTGATTATTACCGTTAGTTTTGTGCCCGTCTTTACTTTAGAAGCTCAAGAAGGACGGATGTTTGCCCCCTTAGCGTTCACCAAAACTTATGCAATGGCTGCTGCAGCGGCATTGGCTATCACTTTAGTGCCAGTGCTGATGGGGTATTTCATTCGCGGAAAAATAATGCCTGAGCATAAGAATCCGGTAAATAGATTATTAACTTTTATTTACCTGCCGGCTTTAAAAACTGTTTTACGTTTCCCTAAAATCACACTTTTGGCTGCGCTAATGGTGATTGGTGTTGGTATATATCCACTGAATAAAATTGGCAGTGAGTTTATTCCACCACTTGATGAAGGTGACATAATGTATATGCCAACCACCTACCCTGGTATTTCAATTGGTCAGGCGCGGCAATTACTTCAGCAAACTGATAAATTGATCAAGACAGTGCCCGAAGTTAAAACAGTTTTTGGTAAAGTCGGTCGAGCTGACACCGCGACAGATCCCGCCCCTCTAACGATGATAGAAACCTTTATCCAGTTAAAACCTCGTGATCAGTGGCGAGAGGGTGTGACTATGGAGAGTTTGAAAAAGGAGTTGGATGCTTTAGTGAAACTGCCAGGAGTAACTAATGCTTGGGTTATGCCAATAAAAACCCGGATTGATATGTTAGCAACAGGTATTAAAACGCCTGTAGGTATCAAAATAGCGGGGCCTGAATTAATCGTTATTCAAGATATTGGTAAGCAAATTGAGGAGATTTTAGCCGATGTTCCTGGGACAGCTTCGGTGTACTCTGAACGCGTAGCGGGTGGTCGTTACGTTAAAATTGATATTCGACGTGCTAAAGCAGCGCGTTATGGCTTAAATATTAGTGAAATCCAACAAGTAATTTCTACCGCTATTGGTGGCATGAATGTGACTAATACCGTTGAGGGTTTAGAGCGTTATCCGGTGAATATACGTTACCCTCAAGACTACCGTGACTCACCAGAGCAGTTATCATTATTACCCATTGTGACATCAAATGGTCAACGTATTTCGTTAGGTGATGTCGCCAATATCTATATTGAAGATGGCCCTCCCGGTATCAAGTCTGAAAATGCTCGCTTAAATGGCTGGGCATTTATTGACATTGAAGGTGTTGATGTCGGCACATATGTGGTAAAAGCTCAAAAAATTATTGCTGATAAATTAGTACTGCCTGCGGGTTACTCTATTACTTGGGCTGGGCAATATGAATATATGGAACGAGCGAAAGAAAAATTAACTTATGTGGTGCCATTAACCTTATTTATTATCATCATTCTGCTTTACCTAAATTTTAGAAATGTTGTTGAAGTGGCCATGATAATGGGTACTTTACCGCTCGCTATGGTCGGCAGTATCTGGTTGATATACCTCGAAGGTTTTAACTTCTCTGTTGCCGTTGGCGTTGGCTTTATCGCCCTAGCAGGGGTAGCAGTAGAGATAGGCGTTATCATGTTGGTCTATCTTAACCAAGCCTATCAAGCCATGCTGGAAGAGCATAAGAAAAAAGAGATAACGACCACTAAAGCTGATGTACTTCAGGCGGTATTACATGGCGCGGGTATGCGTGTTCGCCCCGTTATGATGACAGCAGCCGCTATTATACTGGGGCTATTACCTATTTTGTATGGCACAGGAACAGGCTCCGAAGTAATGAGTCGTATAGCGGCACCTATGGTTGGCGGTATGATGAGTGCGGTTATTTTAACACTACTGGTTTTACCTGCATTGTATTATTTATGGCGTTCTCACTCGGTAGAAGAGCAAGATAAAACAACAAAAAAACCCTTCAGTTTATTAAAAACAAGTCGTAAATATCACAAGTGGATAATGTTATTTTTAGGTGCACAATTTGTCATTTGGTCGGTGACTGGCGCCTATATGGTGTTCTTCAATATTGATTATATTCACGGTGATACCCTAGTGGTAAACCACCAGAATAAAATTGATGCTAATAATATTCAATTTTCGTTAAAAGCGCTTAAACAACGCTATCCAAACGCTGAAGAGGTAAGTCTTAGTAAGTTTATTGATAAAGACGTTTATCGCTTCACCTTAAAAAATGAGGATAAAGATACCTTCTATTTACTCGATGCCAGTAGTGGTGAACAGCTTTCGCCATTAACTAAAGCGATGGCAATTAAAGCCGCCAAGCATTTATATACCGGCAGTGGCGATGTGGCTACTGTTGAGCATATAACCGATAATCCACCTTTTGAACTTAGCCGAAGAATGCATAATGCTTTGCCTGCCTGGCGCATTAATTTTGATGATTTAGGTAGTCCGTCATTATATATTTCAGCAACGAATGGCAAGTTACTGGCCAAGCGCCATGAGTTTTGGCGATTGTTTGACTGGATGTTTCGCTTTCATGTCATGGATTATGAAGACAGTGAAATTGATAATTTATTACTTTTTTGGATAACGTTAATCGCTATTTTGGCGGCTATTAGTGGACTGTTGTTAACTTATTTTCGGGTTTTTAAATCCGATAAAAACTCAGTAGCTGATAATGAATCAACGAATAGCAGTGGAGCAGCCTAATGCCTTGGATCAGAAAAATACATAAATGGGCGTCACTCATTGTTGGCATTCAATTTCTACTTTGGTTATTGAGTGGTATCTTTTTTAACTTAATGGACCATACCGAGGCTGCAGGCCATACTTTTCGAAGTCATGCGCATCAGCACGTCGAGGTAAATAATAATGAATTTGTCGAGCTTAAAGATCTTGCTGCTAATTTTAAAGCGAGTATATCGATAGCACCAACTTATTTGCTAGGACAAGCCTATTACTTATTAACCCATGAAAAAGGCTTATATAAAGGTTTTAAAAATCATTACACCTTAGTTGATGCTTATACAGGCGAACAGGTGGTCATTGATAGTGTTTTTGCCGCCAAGCTAGCAAAACAATCTTACAATGGCCCTAGTGAGATTAGCTCAGTAGAGTTGATGCAAGTTCCCATTGAAGACTTTCCAAAACAAAAGAATGCCTCTTGGCGTATTAACTTTGTCAATGACATCGATACCAGTGTTTATATTGAAGCAGAATCGGGACGTTTAGTTGGCCATAGTGATGATCACAAACGCTTTGCTGACTTCTTCTTTATGCTGCATTTTATGGATTATGGTAATGAAGGCAGTTTCAACAATATTCAGATGATACTTTTTGCTTTTATCACGCTCTGGTTATCATTAACTGGACTGATTTGGACCATAGACCTTGGCCTACGCGGACAATATAAAATTAAATTTTTTGCTAAACAACAAGGGGTGAAACTATTTGATAAAAATCAGAAAAGCATGGGCACAATCAAATTGTCAAGTCATACCAACTTGCTTGATGGGCTTATTGAACATGATATCGCCTTACCTTCTACTTGCGGCGGTGGTGGTACCTGTGGACGCTGCAAAGTGATGATTAACCCTATAGTTAAAACAACGTCTGCAGACTACCTGCACTTCACTGATGATGAATTACAACAAGGTTACCGCTTGGCTTGTCAACATTTTAGTAATGATATTGAAAATATGACATTAATTGATGTTACTGATGCCAAAAAGCATACCTTGGTTTTATCTGAAAGTAGTTTTGTTAGTCCTTATATGAAAGAATTAAGGTTTAAGGTCATAGGTGAATCTTCACTGTCTTATAAAGCGGGTGCCTTTATGCGATTTTTTATTCCCGCAGCAAAAGGCGTATCAATACCTTTAAATTTACCTGAGAATTTGAAACCTCACTGGCATCATATTGAACATTTGGAATATGAACATCTGGGTTGTACGCGAAGTTATTCCTTAGCTGAATCATCGATGAATACCAATGAGCTCGTTTTTACCATCAAGATACAAACAGCTCCGCATCAAAAGGTTATACCGGGTGTTGGCTCTAGTTACCTTTGTAATTTACCTATAGGCGAAACCATTTCGGCCATTGGCCCATTTGAAGAGTTTTTTGCTTCAAAAAACAGCAATAAAACTATGGTTATGTTAGGTGCTGGCTCTGGTATGGCGCCGTTAAAATCACTGATTGAAGAGCAAATGACACTAAGTAAACAAACGACTAACGGGGTCGATACTAATGCTGCCCATATTCATTTTTTCTACGGAGCACGTGCAGAAAGTGATTTACTTTATGCTGAACAGTTTTATCAATTAGCGGTTAATAATGAACATTTCCATTATTACCCGACCTTGTCTCAGGGCAATGATGATTGGTTAGGGGCGACTGGTTATGCACAACAAATATTAGCGTTGAATTTGGATAATTTGGGTGACATCGACAATATTGAATTTTATTTATGTGGCCCAAAAAGTATGATGACAGAAACAATGAAGTTATTAACCGCAAAAGGCGTGAAAGAAAATGCCATTGCCTTTGATGACTTTTCATAAACACCATTGAATTATTAATTAACCTTAGGGACTGCTGATCTTTGTTTTGATGAATTTTAATGCTACCAGCATGAAAAATGACTCTCGCTTAGATCAAAAAACATTTAATTCAAACCGAGTCTATCGGTAAAAAATCAACCGCCCTAATATGGCTAGCAATAGTCAAAATAAATAGAAAGTACATGGAAGTAGTACCTTTAGTTTAACTTGTGCCTTGTGCGGAAGTCTAAATATCACCCAAGAGGGTGAATATCATGTTGAAAAAACGCTCTGTTTATTGAGCTACAATCCCCAGTTATAAAAATGGTTAAACAATTTCATCCTGCGTTTAACATCAGCGTTAGCGGATGAATAGATTTCTATATATGAAATAATTCGCCGGTATTCATAGCTAATTATTGGCTCTGTTGTAGAACACTGTTGTCCATAATGTAACACACAGATTTAAAGGAAGGTGTTGCTGATGTGATAAGACACCCTTCACAAGCATGACGGTATATGGATATACCTTATTAGACAGTGCAGGAGCACACTGTCCTGATGCTTGTGTGGAGCCCCATGGAGGGGTTTATGCGTCTCGCTCGTTCACTCAACAACACCAAACTACAATAGAGCCTAATTATTAGAGCACAAGATCAAAGTAATTCACGGCAATGTTCTTTCTATATCAAGCAGGTAAAGCAAAGAAACAGGAATATATAAAATCGGGGCATTCTTTATACTGCCCTCCCCTTGATAATATCCTCTGATTTGACTAACTAACTAACTAACTAACTAACTAACTAACTAACTAACTAACTAACCTGAACTCTCGAATGCCAAGTATTATCTAATAGACATTTTCGGCTATATCAAGAAAACTTAAATTTCAGTGGGAATTAAAGGCTTTAGCCAAGGAAAATAATTTAAAACGGTCAAAGGAAAACCCACAGCTATTCACGGCATGTAATTTCTGCTGAATCCTGCATCTTGAGGTGGCTTGGGTATATAGTGGCTTATTGTCTAAAACCAAAAGTCACTTATGAAGTTATAACTGAAGTAGTGAATGAGGATTGATAGCGGTTTAGAAAGGTACACTGGTCATTGATTTAATTCATTGGCTTAATTACTGACTGAATAACGAGTTAAGGTATTTCGGGATGATTAACCCCGAGATACCTTAAAACAAACAAACTTAACTTAATACCTAGAAAGTGTATGATGCTTTAACAAAGAAACGTCTACCGATTAAATCATAGGTGAACGGATCCGTATTTTGATCAATATTACTTGAATAGTAAGGTGCTTGTTTATCGAATAAATTATTAATACCCGCGTATATTCCTAGTTGCTCTGATACAGTATAAGAGGCAGAGATATGATGGTAGGTATAAGCATCTATGCTAGTCACTAAGGCATCAGCGGCATGGTCTTGCACATCAGAATCAGAAATGTAGTTTAAGTTATAAGTTGCACTCCAATCATCTTTTCTCATTGTTAATGAAATATTTGAGCGAATTTTATTATAGCTACCTGCTCCAGACTCACCACCGGTAACATAACCTGCAAATGATGTGGTATTGGTTGCACCATTTAACGTGACATTATATTCATCTAAATATGCGGTATCCCAATCTAGATCGAAATTAGCATTAAATGCTTCAAATTGATAATTAACACCAAAATCAATACCGATCATTTCTTCACTTGCTGCATTAATCGTGGTATTAACAAGTTCACTAACGGTAAAATCAGTTGAGCTTCGTATCAAACCTTCACAAGATGGGTCAGACTTATTATCTGATTTATAACAGTTATCAACAGCTAACGTTGCTGAAATTGTACCAATAGCACCTTTAATATCAATGTTATAATAATCAACAGAGATTTGTAGATTATCAACAAATGATGGTTGATAAACAAAACCTAAAGTAAAGTTTTCTGCTTTTTCAGGGTTTAACTCTGGATTACCACCCACAAGTGTACTGGTAAACTTAGTATCACCTTGAATATAATCGGAGGGAACATTATCGGCCGCACAATTAATTTTTACATTTTCATTGGTGCTTTCGCCCCAGTTTTCACATATATCAATATAACTCGTGCTTGCAGTATCTTGGGCAGCAAATAATTCTCTTATGTTAGGTGTTCTTACTGCCGTTGAAACCGTTGAACGAATACGTAATTCGTCAGTTGCACGCCAATCAGCACCTACTTTATAGGTAAACTCCGAATCAAACTGGCTATAATCAGAAAAACGCCCAGCGAGGTTTACCGTGACCGTGTCAATTACCGGAATACTTAATTCACCAAAGACCTCTGTTGAATCAAGAGAACCTTCAAAGTGTTGTCCTGACCTTGCGCCCCTTACTTTACCATCAGCAAAAGAGGTGAAGTCACCTTCATTTTTTAGATATTCAACACCAGCAGCAAAAGCTAAAGTACCTGCGGGTAATTCCATCAAGTCTCCAGACAAATGAGCGGCAACATTAATTTGAGTATTTGAACCCTCAGTAGTTACATCTTCTTTTAAGTAATCAAATACCGCTTGAGATGGACCATCAACACCAAACCAATCAACACACGTTAATTCATCATCGGTAGCTGCAGTACAATCACCTAATACAGTGTTTTTAAGTTTGGTTTGATTAAGGTTATTACCCCAAAGTTCATTCGAGTCAGATTGGCCATAATTGAAAGCAACACTCCAATCCCAGTCATTATCAAGCATGCCTTCTAAACCAATGACAGATCGGTATAAATCAACATCTTGTGACCAAGGACGAGCTCCCTCTTGTACAAATCTATATCTTAAGTTTATATCTTCTCCCGTTGGGTTTGCCCAATAATCAGAACCAAAGATAAAACCATTATAATCATCTGGATCATTGGTAGCACCGATATGACTTTCTGAGGTAAACCCAGTCGGACTTGCTATGGTATTTGATTCCCGTTTTGTATAGGTATTTTCAGTAAATAGAGTGATGTCATTGGTTAAATCAAAATAACCATTAAATCCTAAATTAATCCGGCTATAAGGGGCGGCCGCATAAAAATAACTTTGCGAATTAAATCCATGTTCCTGGGAATCATAATCAACAAAAGAATTATCATCACCTCCTGAAATTTGATTAAATTGATATCTTCCACTTCCGCCATCATTAGCATAAGAGCCAGACCCACCTAGCGTGTAACTACTACCACCACAAACAATATCGCCATCAACTTCTATTTTATAACAAGCAGTGCCTTTACGATCTGATGATATAACCCCGCCTTTATCCATATAACTAGCACTAAAGATAAAACCTTTATCGTCTAATTCTTTACCGAAAGTTAAACTTAGGTCGGTATTTTTTCCATCATTTTCTTGTGTGATACCGTATTGAGCGTCAATTTTTACCCCATCAAATGAGCGTTTAGTGATTATATTAACAACACCCGTTACCGCGTCAGCACCATATACAGCAGAAGAGCCATCAAGCAAGGTTTCCATGCGTTCAATCATATTTACAGGAATGCTGTTTAAATCAACAACTGAGTTAGCTCCAGCGCCACCGGCGACAAAACGACGACCGTTAACAAGTACTAAGGTTCTATTTTGGCCTAAGCCCCGTAAATTTACGCTAGCGGTACCATACCCCTCAGCAGAGAGATAATTAGACTCTGCTCCAGCGGAGGCACCAGCAGTAAAAGGTGAAAACTTTAAGACGCTAGCTAAGGAGACCGCACCAATTTCTGCAAAATCTTCGGCAGTAATAGAATCGACTTTACCAACACCCGATGCATCAGTATGTTTAATCCGTGATCCCGTAACTGAGATACGCTCAACTTCATTATCAAGGTTCTCGTTCACGACCTCTGCAGAGAATGCGAATGTAGGCATTGAAATAATCCCTGCAATGATCAGAGCTTTAGTAATATTTGAAGGATTGGCTTTTAGGTGCTTCATAATGTCTTCTCTCTTTTGTTATATATGTTTTAATAATGTAACTTTATTGCTCAAATTGTAATCATATAAGTTATACTACACTATACCGGTATATACAACGAAGGAATGAAAAATAATTCCATGCTTGTAATACGTAATGAAATGATAAAGAATGTATCGAATTCAGTAGCCTTGTAACGGTATATACGGGGTGTTAATGTTTTGTTAAACTAGTCGCTTTTAATAATATAGGTCGTAAATTCAAATATATGACACAGGCAAAATATAAAATAATTGCTGATCACATAAGAGAGCAGATTGATTCTGAACAATGGGGGGGTTGGTTATAAAATCCCTTCGGAAACTGAATTATCTGTCAGTTTTTCGGCCAGTAGGATGACCGCTCGAAAAGCAGTTGATGAGATAGTTAACAAGGGGTTACTCAAACGAATACCTAGTGTAGGTACTTTTGTGGAAGAGCCTCCTGCTCAAAGTTCATTATTAGAAATAAAAAACATCTCAAAAGAAATATCGGCACGCGGTCATCGTCATAAAATGACGGTGTTGAGTAAAATGACCTTGATCCCAAATGATTCTGTGGCTCAATCGCTTTCATCTTTTAATAGCAAAGTTTTTAAGATAGTCATTATTCATTTTGAAAATGATATTCCGATTCAACTTGAAGAACGCTATGTAAATGCAGATTTAGTACCAAATTTTTTAGAACAAGATTTTTCAAAAATAACAGCCAATGAATACTTATCTTCTGTTCATCCTCTAACAGATGCTGAAATTGTTATAGAAGCTATTATGCCAACGAATATCCTTAAACATAATCTAGAAATAGATGAAAAAACACCCTGCATTAAGGTGTCTCGAAGTACAATGTCAAATGGCTATACAATAAGCCATGCTATTTTATACTATCCATCGAATAGGTATAAATTAACAAGCAGCATACATCTGACTAGATAACAGCCATTGAAATGCATAGGGATTTGGCCTTTGCTGACACCAAACAGCACCCTTGATGAGTTTGTGACTTGTGGAGCGCGGGGATAATAAACCCTAGCAAGGTGCTCAATTGGGTTCTGTCGCAAACTACCTTCTATGACTCTAAATGAAAAGAGTACTTCCCTCAGGTACAATTATGCTACTAGCGAATAAAACTGATCCCATGCCCTCATTTTTATCCATGCCCTAACAATCTAAAGTTCCAACATTCTACTTCGTTGGTTGCTAGGCGGTGCACTATTTTATCCATCCAAGTATCAGCTAAGCTTGTCTGCTGCTTTAACGTTAATAGTTTTTCGTTATTAAGTGGGTCACCAAAAAATGTCTCACATACTTCACCAATAGTCATGGCGTTAGCAACTCGAGAAATTAACTCCAGTGGTTCATCAACACTGACCATGCCCGGCTGAATAACGCGATATAACCAACCGCAGCGACTAGCTTCCTGCATATTGATTGATAAATCTTCAATGCCCCAGCGTTTATTGACTTTAAAACACGGAGATCGAGGTTGGCTCACTTCGATGATTGCCTCGCCCCACTGGTAGCGGTCACCCAAACAAACCGACTCTTCGGTCATGCCGATTGAGCTCATGTTTTCGCCCATGCCCGCAGCTTGCCAATGAGCTTTATCAGCATATTTTTCTTGCCAATAAACATAATGCTCAGCCGGATATTGATGCAGGGCACGATCTAACCCGCCATGGTGCTCTTTGTCGGCGCACTCATCACCCGCTAAACCTTCAACCGATAAATATAAGGGAATGTTAACTGCCTGTTTATTCATAGCAGTTTCAATACCGTAGCGCTGTGCTACTTTTCCGCAGTAAATATTCGTTAAATGATGCTTAGTCTTCATCTGCCAACCTTAAATTGTATTATGCTTTTGATGGTACCTGTTTTAACGCGGAATAGTAAAAGAATAAACAGACTAAAAACCATAAATCTTTAATCAGAAAGTGTCCTGTGGTTGACAGTATTGTCTCACTTGATAATGAGCCCGTAAACGTCACCAGAAAGCTTTGAGTTACCACAAAGACCATGCCTGATATTAATATCGCCGGTATAAGTAATTTACGATAATACATAGCCACAACAAGTAATAACACTGCCACTAAGTCATATATCCCGATGATATTCGAGGTGGTTTGAAGGCTTAAAAATTTATACAACCAGCCCATAAAAGGCGATGTTTTTACTAATGACTCTATGCCTTGCGCTTCGAGTAAGGTGAACTTCATCCCGCCAATCCACAGTAAAACCACTAATACCGGGAAAATGCTAATCCAGGCTGTCTGCAATGGAGTAAAAGTTGTTTTCACTAAGAGTAAACCAATAGATAATAAGGCAAAGTATTTAATAACGCCTTGGCCAGAGCCTATAACAGGAAAACCGCCCATTGAGGTAATCCACATAGATTCACTAAATAGCGAGCCTAGAGGCACTAAGCTTATCGCAATCAGTAAGTAACCTAAGATAGGCCTTAAGGTCGCTTTTTTGATTGCTAAAAAAGCCAAGATAGCACTCATAATAAAAGCGGATGCCGCAATAAAGTTAAATATCGTTGCCGGAATTAAACTCGAGATGAGATAAAAGTCAGTGGTTAAGGCGATATGCTTATGAGGACCCAAAAGCAATATGCTTAACCCTAACAACAGCGTAGAAAGACTAAGTAAGAGTAGGGAGAGGCTAAGGTGTAGAGGTTTCATAAAGATCCTAGGTGCAGTGAATCAAACGTGCATAAAATAACAAGTGCCAATAAGACCTGATTTTCTGGATTAACTTTCGCTGCAAATAAACTATGTTCTTATCATACCAAACGGATTAATTAAGTGGTCACTTAATCAGTCCGATTGGTATGATATAAGATTAATAGCAATGTTTTCATTTTTCAAACACGGCCATCAACCTCCTACCTTTCTCAACAATAATACTCTTTTAACCTTGCCACGGTTTTAACGGAATATTAATTTCGCTACCGCTATACCACTTGATATTGAGGGGTTCTTTAGCATCAGCGCTGGTTTCTTCATTAACCGCTTTGCCTGAGCCCATATTCACTTGCGCGTCTTTATTTTTATTAACATTTAGTACAATCACTAATCGACTGCCTTGCTTAATCAACTTAGCGGTCATTCGTGCATTGATAATTGGAATGATTGTTTTTTTATTAGCCGTAAGCAAGTGTCGCTCACTCATGTCGTTAGCAAAACTGGCCCTACTACGATAATTATTCAAATGGAATACCTTACCATCGGCATCCATTTCATAAAAATTATAACCAATATCGACATCTTGCTTATTTACTGATATTTCAAAGTGGCCTGTTATAGCACCGGCTAATTCTTGCGGCTGCTCAAATGTTTCAGTAACATAAATAAGACCGTTGGACTCAGCGAGTTTGTTTTGTATCACTGGCCACGGCGCCTTATTATGCTCGGTGGTTCTGTCCGCCATATCGACCGTTTGTGCAACATAAGTTTCTTTAGTTTCAGCCTGTTTAAGTAGTGAGTAATAGCCATTACTATTTTTGGTACTAGCAAGGTAAAAAGTAGTACTTTGTTCGTTCAACGCAGTTAATGACTTAGCGTGACGCCACTGATTACTGCCCATCAACTGATAATTAATAGTGTCTTGTAATAGTTTCGGCTTCTCTGTGTTAAGCAGTAAGTGATCAAACCATTGAAAAACGATTTCTTCGGTATCTTTTTCTAAAGCCACTTGATCAAGTTCATAATTACTGTGGTGAGAGCGAGGTATTCCCTGTGCGGTACTATGATTGTAAGGCCCAATAAGTAAAGTATGATTGGCGTTCTTATTGTATTTGTTATGGCGCTTTAAATAATCTAATGACGATATTTGCCCGCCATCAAAATAGCCCGTCACACTCAACACCGGAATATTAATGTTTGCATACTCAGTTTTATAAGGCACCATCGCCTGATAGTAGCTATCAAAACTTGGATGTTGTAACCACTTTTGAAACCAAGGGTTTGCTTTACCATCAATTTTATCAATGTCTTGTAGCGCTTGACCACTTTCAAATAAAGTCGTGACCAGCTGGTTACTTTTTTTCCAGTTACTATAGACACTATTGTCTACCGTTTTATTATTGGTGGCAAAAAATGCCCACTCATAATTACCTGTTAGGGCTATATTATTTTCATAAGGTAATCCGGTAATTAGACTTGCTGCGGTATAAGGTGCCATCGCTTTTAGTGCTGGGTGCATATGCTTAGCAGCAGCCCATTGCGTAAAACCATTGTAACTACCGCCATACATAACAACATCGCCATTACTCCAAGACTGCTTACTAATCCAATCAATCGCACTGGTAGCATCTTCGCCATCATGCTCCCAAGGAACGACCACATTCGAGCTTGAACGCTTACCGCGAGAATTCACAATAATGCCTACATAACCATGAGCTGCCGCATGAATAGCGGTATTTATATGCCCCGCTTCGTCAGCATAAATCGTAAACTGCATAGCGCTTGGCAGTTTATTTTTTGAATGCTTCTTACGAACGATAGTCGCTGATAATTCAATACCATTAGGGGTTCTAATCAAGGTATCCGCTTCAATAATGTAACGACTGTTGTTCTCATCGCTTAAGAGCTTTTGACTCACAGGAATGACCCTCGCAAGTACTCGATATAAATGGCTGTTAACAATCAAGTCTATTGCTTGGCTAGCATTAAGCGTAGGCAGTTTTTGGTAACGTTGAAAAACATTAAAAACATAATCTTGTGCCCCTGAAACTGACCAACCTAACGCGCTGTTTAATTGATAGAGTGCTTCATCATCTTTGTTTGCTAATAAGCGCCTCAATGAATGAGCTAAAGTTTCAGTAAACTCGTCTTGTTTTTTGTTATTCAGGGTTAATTGAGTCTCGCTGTCTAAGATATAATGCGAAAAATTAATACCGTTTTTATGCGCGTTGACTAACTCAAGTAAGGTCTTATGTTTTCCGAGTATTGAAAGTAAGGCGACTTTATTAAAGGTGTTTTCTTGGTTAATTGTCTCAGCGCTTAATTGCTCAGTAAGCATAATCAGTTGTTGATGAAATTTATCTTGGTTTAACAGCAGTAAGGCATCATCACTGTTTTTTATTGACGCTTGAGATAACAAGTTTGGTGTAGTAAAAGTCTTCGGTGGTTTTTCGTCTGCTTGAACACTAATTAGGGTTAACAGTAATGTTAACCCTAATATGAGCGAAAAATATTGTGATACCTGGGGAATAAAATGCCCGCTAATTTTTGCTGTGGTTGTCATGGCTTCGCCTTAGTAGTTTCAATGTTTGTTTTATTTTTGCTAGGACGACAATGCTAAAGAGATTTAATTATTTTGTAGTGAAAAGCGTATGACTTTTAGTGACTTTTGATGACCAAAGTAACAATATATGCTACTTTCCAGCTACTTATCGTACATATTGGTATTTTCATGCGTTGGCAAATTGCACAATTTATTTTTTGTGATCAGCAACAAACCTTAACTTCCCCTGACGGCTCACAGCAGTTAGAGCCGATGATGGTGGAATTATTGAGCTATTTTTGCCAAAACAATGATGTAATTATCAGCAAGGACTTGCTGATTGAACAGGTGTGGTTAGGTCGTATCGTCAGTGATAATGCCATCAGTAAATTAATCACCAAACTACGTAAAGTGTTTTCAGATGATGCAAGGCAGCCAAAATTTATCGCTACCTTTCCCAAAAAGGGCTATAAATTTATCGCCACGGTTACGCCAATAACAGAGGCTGTGTTAGCTCCTAGCGCTGATGAATATCACACTATCAATCAACCCAAAACTGAATCGACACCTCCGGTAAAAAATGACACTGAACAAGGTACTGAGACAAGAGTTAGCCTTCGCCATGAAAAAGACACCATAGATAAAAACGTATCTCATATTAGAAAGTCGCCATTTTATTCAGCCATTATGGTGGTGTTATTTGTCACCCTGATTATTGCTGCAGGCCTCTTTATCGGCTCAACTCAAAATACTCCTACAGCCACTACACTAACCACTTATGCAAAAGAAATAACCACAGATGCAGGGGATGAACTATTTCCTGCCTTTTCTCCCGATGGTACACGTGTTTCCTATATGTTGGCAAAAAGTGACCGTATGCACTTAATGATTAAAGATGTTGTTGATGAGCAAATCATTGAAATTAGTCATGGTAACAATGTTGGTGTTGGACCTGCACAATGGAGTAGCGATGGTAAGTCCATCGTCTACCTAGTCGCTACACCTAATCAGTGCCAGTACTTCATTCGAACCATACAAGGTTTAGCACTGGATGAGCCTACATTAGTTCATAACTGTCCGCCGGGTAGCTACGGTAAAATTGCTTTTACTCATGATAATAATCGCTTAATTTATAGTGAGAGTAATGGCGGAGATACACCCTATTCATTATTTGAATTAAATTTAACCACTGATAAAACAAAACGCCTAAACCAGCCTAAACTTTTTTTAGGCGGTAACAGTCAATTTGATCTACACCCAACAGAAAACAAGCTGCTAATATCGTCACCCGATGAGCAACAATGGGAAGGATTCTATTCGCTTGATTTAGACAGTGAGCAATTAATTTTATTGTTTAAACAAGACGCTTATATTTGTTGTGGTATATGGAGCCATGACGGCAAAAGAGTTGTGCTAATGGGTGAACACCCTGCTTACCAATTACTCAGTTACGATTTAACCGGCAAAGATAGACAAATCATCCACTCGGGTAGTCGACAAATTAGAGCACCTTATCGTCATACCAATGGCACTGATTATTTGTTTACCTCTGGCAAAAATAATTACGATATACAGCTATTGGACCTTGCGACAAAAACGCAGCGCATTATTGCCAATGACTCTGTCGATGAAAAATTAGCAACCTTTGCTCATCATAACAATCAAGTGGCGTATATTGGTTTGGCATCCGGCAATGAAGAAATTTGGCTGACAAGCACCGACAATAACCAGCGAAAAAAACTTACCCAATTTAATGATGGCCGCCATTACGTTGACTTAATGTGGTCTCCTACCGGAAAGTATTTATTAGCCTTATCTTTAAACGAAATACACCTTATTGATGCAACTACCGGACATTTTGAGCGTATTAAAATTCCGCAAGCTGAAATTCGTGCTGTTTCGTTCAAATCAGCAACCACTATTACCTACAGCACTAAGGAAAATAATCGCTGGCAGGTATTTTCTTATCAATTATCAACAAAAAAAATGCAGCCTGAAGAGAGTAAATGGCAATATGTTCAATACCACAGCTCAAACGAAAATACCTTGTGGCTTGATCAAAACAATCAATTGTTTGTTGGCGCACAACAAACACCAGTGATAAATAAACAAATCCCCGCTCATAAATTATTGAATGGCCGACAATTTAATCTCAAAAAAAGAGCTGAGACATGGTTTTGGTTCGATCGGGATGAGCAAGGGAGAATAGAAAGTTACTCAGTAAAACATGATGTAATTACCACACTTATTGACACCAATATTGAGCACTTTGATGTAACAGATAATCAGTTACTTTTTGGTAATACTAAGCAAGTGGATGCCAACATCTACCAAACACAGTCACTTAATAGCCATTAGCGAGAAAAATAACTGGTTACAAATCAACATTGCCAATTAAAAAATACGATGGCCAAAGTTCGCGTACCTGAGACTCCCAGTTTGGGTCTACCCGCTCATTAGCCATTTGTAACAACCAATATTTTGCCCAAATCCGGACAATTTTACCTGACTTACTTAACTTTAACGGCGAGAACCGACGTTGATAATTATTGCCTTCATACTCAACTACCGTACTATTTTTTGCTCTTTGATATAAGCTATCTAATGCCGCAGTAATTAGCTCGACCTCGGTTATTGCCATTAAGCCTTGGGCTTTTAAACAAACCATTATCGCCGCTTTCTTAATACTGACCTGCATAAATTCATCAATATGTGGGGTATACACCATACCCGTTAAACCATAAATAGAACCGCGCTCTCTATCGGCTAGCGCTTTTAAAGGCATGATCAGCTCATTAATATCATCTAACTCACTGAGACTATGAAGTTTAGATTTTAGTTTAGGTTTTAATTTTGCCATTGGTTATATACCCGTTACCATTCAAGATGCATGTTTCAGAGTGCTTGAGCAATTTCAATTCAAGGCGCTGTGATGAAATAATGGTTATTCCCTTATAAATCACAGCAACGATGAAGTGATGTTGCTCAAACGCTTCTTCGATGGGTTTAAAATGACTTTATACCGCGTTAAATAATTAAACCATAGAGTGACTATGCTTGCATTATTTTCCTTGCCTAAAGCCCTTTTAATTCCCACTGAAATCCAGCACTTTGAATGGTTACGGGTATAATCCATAAGGTCGTTCAAGTTACTTAATCATTAATCTATGGTATCTACGGCAATAGCAGCAGCACCTGGTCTTCTTGGATCTGCGGCACCTAAAAATACGCCATTGTGATTCATAATACTTTGTAAGCTACCCAGCGAACTAGAGACTTCTACGGTGTAACCCATGTTTTTCAATAGTTGGACGGTATCTGCAGAGATATTCCTCTCAACATATAAAATATCGGGTTGCCATTGATGATGAGCGCGTGGCGCGATGGTGGCCTCAGCAATATTCATTTTGAAATATAAAACATTGACCAATTGCTGAAATACCGCCGTGATTATTTTGCTGCCGCCCGGTGTGCCTGTGGCAAGGTAAGGTGCTCCATCTTTTAAGACTATGGTTGGCGTCATTGAACTTAATGGCCGTTTGTTGGCGGCAATAGCATTGGCAGTGCCGCCAATTAAGCCATAGCTATTTGGGCTACCAGGTTTTAGCGAAAAATCATCCATAGTGTTATTGAGTAAAATGCCGGTGCCGGGAATAGTAAGGCCACTACCATAGTTGTGATTTAAGGTATAAGTACTACTGACCACATTGCCTGCATTATCCATCACAGAAAAATGCGTGGTATCGGGGCTTTCATATTCACTTGGCTTACCTGCTTTGATATCGCTTGATGGGGTGATTTTATTTCGCTTAATATTTTTAGTTAACACTTTTGCGTATTTTTTACTGGTTAAACCTTCACTGGGTACTTTGACAAAATCAGGATCGCCTAGAAAGGTACTTCTGTCGGCAAAAGCACGCTTAAATATTTCAGTTTGCAGATGTATCATGGCTGCAGAGCCTTGCTGAATACCGTCTAAGTCGAGTGCTTCAAACATATTTAACATTTGAATAAGGTGCACGCCACCAGAGCTGGGTGGCGGCATAGTTAAAATTTCATAGCCGCGGAATGTGCCACGAATTGGCGCCACTTCTTTCACTCTATAATCCGCTAAGTCTTTTGCAGTAATTAGGCCACCGCCTTGTTCCATTGCCGCCACTAATTTTTTGGCGATGTCGCCTTGATAAAAGCCCGCTTTACCCTGCTGTTGTAAATACACTAAGCTATCAGCTAAATCTTCTTGGATAAAAACGTCGCCGGCAACGTAAGGCTTACAATCGGCTTTCAAATAGACTCGACAAGTTTCTGCGCTATTCGCTAAAAACATCTGATCTTTGTAAAAAAATCGCGCCATATCATCATCGACGATAATGCCCTTTCGCGCTAACTTTTCTGCGGGCTCGATAACTTCAGACCAAGACATTGAGCCATAATTTTCAAGGGCATAATGCAAACCGGCCACGGTACCGGGTACACCTGAAGCTGATAAGGTTTTCAGTGATTTATTTGCTATCGGATAGCCAGATTTATCAAGAAAAACATCTTTGTATGCTGCAGCCGGAGCTGTTTCGCGATAATCGATGGCGATTGTTTTATCTTTATCAGCAAGGTACACCATCATAAAACCACCGCCGGCTAAATTACCTGCTCGAGGTAAAACAACGGATAAAGCAAAACCAACGGCGACAGCGGCATCAACGGCATTACCGCCTTTTCGGAGAATATCTGCCCCTATTTCACTGGCCATGCGCTTTTGGCTAACCACCATGCCTTTTCTACCGATGACTGGATGTGATACATCATAATAATCGACCAATTGCCATAATCGAGGCACTTCAACTTTTTTAATTTGCTCAGTAGTGGTATTAGCAGCGCTATTGGTGGTAATGAAAGCTAACAACAGTCCGGCTAATTTTATTGCAGAATATCTTTGTGTAATCTGAAGGTTACCTTTTGAAAATAAACATTTTTTCATACTGATAATAAAATTATTTTGCATGGTTATTTCTATATTCCAGGTGACTTCCCATTAAGGGCAAGGATTAAATGAACTGTCTAGCTTGCACTAGAGCGCTGCTATTTTAGTGAAGCAGTTTCATCAAGTGAAGCAGGTAAATAGCCTACTTGTAAATGACGATTGTTTGGATTGTAAAACATTTCTATTAGATTAAGTATCACTGCTTGGTATCATTAAGTATCGCAGACAAACTTTACCGTGCAGCAAAAGTATTACTCATCATAAATTATTCCACGTAAAGCTAACTAAGTTTCTGTTTAGTTGCGATAAAAGCACTATAATCACGGCTTGCTTCTTCCCTTACCCCTATCAATAAGGCCACACCATGAATACCAAAATGTATAAAAAAGTACTGACAATCACTGACAACTTATTGGCGGCCGCGCAGCAGAAAAATCAGCAAAGATTCGATGGCTTTTATTTAGAATTAAAGCAATTGTGTGAAGAGCATGACAACACTGATAAAGACCACCCGGTACAGTGGGAAACCCTTGCTGACTTTACCGATGACTTAGCATTAGCCATTACTATTTATAAACAAGCGTTAGTAAAAGCTGAAACGATCAACTCTAAAGACTTCCGTTCATCTATTGGTTATTCAATCGCGGCTTTACAAGTTGAGTTAGGTGATACTACTGAGGCGATTGAACATTTAGAACAAGCAAAAATTAGTTGTAATAAAATTGCTGATAAAGAATTAAAAGCTGAAATTCACGACTTACTAGAGAAATTAAAGAACGCATAAGCGCTTACTTTAACCTGAACTCTGGTTAATGAATGTTATAACACTATGAAATTTAGATAGTAAACTACACGTTATACCCAATGACGTTAGTTTAGTCGTTATCAAGGCATTTTTACGTATCCAATAGCTGGCTATTGGTAGGAGAAATAACGCTGATAGCGGTTAAAATAGCTTTATTGTGTAATATTGCTTATCCAGAACTCAGGTTACTTTAGCAATACAGTCATAATCAATTAGTCGGGATAACGAATAACAACACCAAAACATATTATGATCTGTGCCTCCCAAGCGTTGAGTAAACAGGTTAATGAAGAAGAAAACGTAGTGCGTTTTTATCAAGCAAACTGGGAATAGCGATATTGAGCCGCTATAGCTAAGCAATAAATTTATATAGCGGCTTCATTTACAACCGTTCACTTACTCAATGGTATCAATAATGAGTATTTCACAATCAGTTAATGCTCTTAAAGTAATAGCGCTAGACTGAGTAACTTCCATGCCGTCACCTTTGTTCATCGTTATACTGTCAGAGCTGTTACCTAAGTTATCTTCCACCTTAAACATGCCATCTGACGCTAAAATATAGACTTGATGATTAATATCATGCTCAATAATGGTGCCCTTGGCTAATTTACCACCGTAAATACGGGCTTCTTGATTGATAAAAAGTGCTTTGCCTTTATCTTCTGCATAACCTGATGCTAATAACGTTAAAACTTGTGCTTGCTCTGTCGGAAATTTTTTACTTTCCCAGCGAGGTTCAACGTTTTGTTTATTAGTTTCAATCCAAATTTGATAAAAGGTTAGTGGCTCTTTACTACGGTTATATTCTGAATGTACGATACCTGTGCCCGCACTCATCACTTGCACTTCACCAGTTTTCGTTATGCCTTTATTACCGGTGCTATCTTGATGACTGATGGCACCTGAGCGAATAAAGCTAATGATTTCCATATTTTTATGTGGGTGTGATGGAAACCCTGTTCCAGGCTCAACCCAATCATCATTCACTACCAGTAATTTACCAAAGCCCATACGGGTAGGATTATAATAATGCGCAAAGCTAAAGTGATGTTTAGACTTAAGCCAGCCATGGTTAGCATTGCCTAGGCTTTTATAGGGATAATGTTTAATCATAATATTTCCTTATTCAACGTTGCTGAAGCTTCATAGCTCATTGTTTACTATTCAATATTTGCCGCTATAAAGCTTCAGTTGAACACTTTATTTTCAATTAATATAACGTGATTAATATTGACGATCACGGTCGTGTGAGGCATCAAAATGTTGCTCCGCGCCCAAGGGGACAATTTGGGTCGGGTTAATCGTTAAATGGCTAGCGTAGTAGTGAATTTTTGTGTATTCCAAATCAACGGTTTCTTTAACGCCTGGCACTTGATAAAGCTCATTAACATAGTTACTAATATGATGAAATTCACTGAGTTTTTGACGATTACACTTAAAGTGACCGTGATATACCGCATCAAAACGAATAAGCGTAGTAAACAAGCGCCAATCAGCTTCGGTAATATTGTCACCAACAAGGTAGCGCTGTTTTGATAAACGCGCTTCTAACCAGTCTAAGCTGTCAAATAAGCTATGGTAAGCATCATTGTAAGCTTCTTGTGTGGTGGCAAAACCTGCTTTATAAACACCGTTATTAATGGTGTCATAAATACGTGCATTGACCGTTTCAATTTCATCTCGTTGGCCAACAGGGAAGTAATCATCGCTATTACCCGTTAGCTCATTAAAGGCAGAGTTAAACATTCTGATTATTTCAATGGATTCATTATTGACAATCGTTTTGGTCTTTTTGTCCCATAAAATCGGTACCGTTACTCGACCTTCGTAGCTTGGATCTGCTTTTAAATATAACTGGTAGGCATAATCTAACTCATACAGTGAATCGCCATGCTCACCACCTTCACTAAATTCCCAACCATTTTCCATCATTTCAGCTTTTACCACACTCACCGAAATAACGTCTTCCAATTGTTTTAACTTGCGGAAAATCAGCGTTCTATGTGCCCAAGGACACGCCAACGACACATATAAATGATAACGTCCGGCTTCGGGGGTAAATTCACTACCCTCTTCAGATGAAATTTGGTCTCTAAAACGACTGTCTTGACGAACAAATGTACCTGCACTATTTTTGGTGTCGTACCATTGGTCGACCCATTTACCGTTAACGATTAATCCCATGAGAAACTCCTAAACTGTGTAAGTTGAGCCAATAGCTTATCTATTGGCCTGTTTTAATTAAAAAGTGAATAAAAACTTAAGCTGCTTTATTTAGCGTTTGATAAATTTTTTCATCAATCGAATATTTACCGCCACCTTGAATAAATAGCGCAAGTGTTATGGCGATTAACGACAAACCAAACTCATAACCGTTGTTACTCATGAACAAGCCGTTATCGATATGCACAGTAAAAATGGCAACAATCATGGTAATGGCTAAAACAAAACTGGTTGGTCGAGTTAGAAAGCCAGCAATCAAGAATAACCCGCCGAAAAACTCCGCACTACCGGCCATTAATGCCATTAAGTAACCAGGAGCTAGCCCGATGCTTTCCATCCATTGTCCGGTACCCTCTAAACCATAACCGCCAAACCAAGCAAACAATTTTTGTGCGCCGTGAGCAGCAAAAACAATACCTGCTATTAAACGTAATGGTAATGCCGACAATGATTGTTCAGTTTTAGTGATGCTGTGAGTAATGTTTTTAATATTCATGATGTTTCGCCTTTTAGTTTGTTCGTTTGTGTTGTTAATTGACTATGGAGCTATTGTATAAGTTGAATAACGATTGAATAACCCCTAGTATTTGTTTGAACTATTCAAATTTTTTGAACAGTTAAGTATTTCAATTAAGTTAACTTTTAGATTGAACAAGACTTCGGATAGATAAAAATGAATACACCACCTATCAGCATTGAAGCGTTACTGGTACTTGACGCCATAGACTATCGGGGCAGTTATGCCGCAGCAGCAGAGCAATTAAATAAAGTGCCCTCGGCACTTTCTTATATAGTGCAAAAACTGGAAGAGCAGCTCAATGTGACACTATTTGTGCGACAAGGCAGGCGCGCAGTACTCACACCAGCAGGTAAACATTTATTGGTAGAAGGACGTAAAGTCTTACATGCTATCAATGCACTGTCAGAGCAAACTCAAACCATTGCTAATGGCTGGGAGCCTAAAATACGTATTGCTTGCGATTCAATTATCGACATTAATCCGGTCTTTAACGGCATACAAGACTTTTTAGCTGAGCATGAAAACATTGAAATTGATGTCCAAGAAGAAGTCATGAATGGCACTTGGGAAGCGCTAATTGACGATAGAGTGGATTTAGTCATCGGCGCACCTGCACCTGTGCCTAATCAAAAAGGGATACGTGCGATAAAAATAGGCCAATTAGAAAGTGTCTTAGTAGTAGGTAAATCACACTCTCTAGCAAGTGAGTCATCAACTACCTTGTCGAGTAAACCAATGCAACCAAACGAGCTAACGCAGTATCGAAGCATCGTTGTGCATGACTCTTCCTTACATGAAATTCCCTGGTCGGTTAATGTCATTGAAGGTAGTCAGCACTTTTTTGTTAGCTCTATTACTCAAAAAATCACTGCTATTCTTGCCGGCATCGGCATTGGTCATTTACCTAAATGGTTGGCCCAACAATATATAAAGACCGGCGAACTGATTGTTATCGAACTAGCAGAACAGCCTGCCCCGCAAAATCTCTATATGGCATGGAAAATAGCGAATAAAGGTAAGGGTTTGAATAAGCTAAAAGATATCTTAGCGAATATATCAAGCTAGTATTAAGCGTTAGTGGAAATTAGAGAGCCACTACATAACCAAAACTAATAAAGCTGGCCACTACCGCCAAAATTGGAATTTTCATAGTACGTAGAGCAAAAAACCCGACAATCACCGCAGCCATATCAACAGGGCTTATAATCGCAGAGGTAAATACCGGTTGATATAAAGCCGACATAAGTAAACCCACTACCGCGGCATTAATGCCCCACACAGCACCGGCAACTTTAGGCTTCTCTGCTAACGATTCCCACGCACCATGAAAACCTAACACCAGTAAAAATCCCGGCAGGAAGATCGCGACAGTGGCAATTAATGCTCCAGTTAAGGGTTCATTCACCAGTAAATCAGCACCTAAAAATGCAGATAATGAAAACATAGGCCCAGGTACTGCTTGCGCTGCAGCATAACCTAATAAGAAACGCTCGGTATCAATAGCCTCACCTAACGCTTGTTGTAGCATAGGCAATACCACGTGACCGCCACCAAAAACTAAACTACCTGACTGATAAAAATCAGCAAATATAGTCAGCCATATTGGTGATTGCGTTAATAACGGTAGTCCCGCAAATAACGCCGCAAAGATAATCAGAGGTAAAGTGTTTACTTTACCTTTTGCTTGCCTAGATAATGTTTCCGCGGGTGTTGTTTCAGTTGGCTTTTTCAAAAGCATACCGACAATCGCCGCAGCGATAAGTACCGACATTTGTATAAATAAACTGGGTAAAGTTAATAATAGCGCCGCAGTCAGCACACAAATAATGACGGTATTACGCTCCTTACAAAACGCTTTGTACATCGTTAATGTCGCGTCAGCCACAACCACCACAGCTAATAATTTTAAACCATGTGTTACATTGACTAACCATGGGGCATCTTGTGCCTGATTCGTGGTCGCGAGTAGGTATAGCAAGAGCATAGAAGGCGATGTGAAAGCTATAAAGGCGGTAAAAGCCCCTGATAACACCTGCATGTCGTAAGCCAATGGCAAAACCGATTTGACTTGAGCCAGGCCCCGGTAAAAACTGACTTAAAGAAATGAGTCGCGCATAACTTTCGCTATCTATCCATTGTAATTTTTGCACAAAGGTTCTTTCGAAATACCCTATATGTGCAGCCGGGCCACCAAAACTGATCCACCCTAAGGTAAAAAACTGCCAAAAGACCTGCCAAATTTTCATCATTGCTGTACCTAACTGTTATGTCATATCAATTAATCGTCATCAGCAGCTATTATATTTCAGTTTTATTACCGTTAAATGATAAAAATGCACCAACTCAATAGGAGCAGGTGCATTTTCAATACAAAT
This sequence comes from Colwellia piezophila ATCC BAA-637, assembly GCF_000378625.1. Taxonomy (GTDB): domain Bacteria; phylum Pseudomonadota; class Gammaproteobacteria; order Enterobacterales; family Alteromonadaceae; genus Colwellia; species Colwellia piezophila. The sequence continues at coordinate 88,240 of NZ_KB905168.1, forward strand.
AATGACTCTTGTGCTTCAGAACAAGGCTAGCTATGTTCGATGAGGCAACTTATACCAATCAATATAAGAAAGTGTTCACTTAGCGAGAATTTAAAGGCTTAGAGGCAAGGCATTGATTGCAGGTAAGGGTTATTCAGGAGAATAAGCTCCTGCATTCTCTATTAAGCTACATCCATGCAGCGTCCTTATCAAAATCAATAACGCAGTATATAAGCCTTTAAAACTCGCCCTTTGGGAACTCATGGAGCACCATGATAACTTCACAAAACATGCTTGATGTAGAATAACTATAACTACGCATATTTTGATTGTTCTAATGTCGCCCATGTAGTTCTAAGTGATCACTTCTTTATGCTGAATGGTATTAACGATAAAATGCTTCAACTTTACCTTTAACGGTCATCATAAGTGGTTGGCCACGACGGTCCAACGCTTTTTTCGAAGGAACTTTCACCCAACCTTCACTGATGCAATATTCTTCAACATCAAAACGTTCTTTGTCGTTGATACGAATACCAATGTCATGCTCGAAGATTTCTTCCACATGATGTGGGCTACGAGGATTGCCCGAAAGGCGATCTGGTAAAGCGGGTTTTGAGGTAGCATCGTTCATGTTAGTGACCTGTAGTAAATATAAAGTGCGCTATTGTAGGCAATATAGGCATCGCCCTCAAGAGCTGCGGTAATAAATTTTATACCTGTTTCATTAAGTTTGTGCTCTTGGTGTGCGCAGGTAAAATAAATCAAGGCAAGGCATTCGATTGACCAATAGCAGGCTATTGGGATTGAGAGCAACGTCGCCTTGGAGAATTTTAACCCGCACAAGTGAGCAATAATTTAATAAACTTGGTATTAGTCTCCTGTGCCACGATAAGCGTAAAAGGCTTAGTTTTCTAAATACATAAATGCGACTGAAAATAGTACCGATGAGCTCTTATCGTTAAAGCATTTATCAACGCTATAAAATAGCGGCACTGATCATTTGAAATCACCTCGCATTTAAAATTGAATTATTGGACTAGAATTATAATCATAGCCTTTTCAAAATATTTAAAATCAGAGGGTTTTCTCTATGAGTACTTTAAAGCACAACAGCAAAATTCTACTTGCCACCTTATTAACTGCAACCTTTATTCTATCTGGTTGTGATTCGTTAGACGATGATAATAATAACCCAGAGGTCGCTACTTTTAGCTTAGGTATAAGTGATGCCCCTGTAGATGATATTAGTCAGCTTAATATTTGCTTTAGTGCAATAGAATTAAAGCCAACAGGTGAAGGTGAAGTTATAATTTTCATGGTGGGAGATGATGTTGAAGCCATTAATGCCAATAGTATTTGTCCTGATTCTGCAAATACTGCGGGCATTAATTTACTCGATTTTGTTGGTGATGATGCGGAGTTATTCATCAATAACGCTGAAATAGCACTTGGAAGTTATAAGCTAAGAATTATCATGAGCGAAGGCTCTTTTGCCTACCCCTTAGAAGGCCCGCAAACAGAAGAGACTAAAATCCCAGTAGACGTACCTTCTAATGAGCTTAAACTTGTTAATACCTTAACCTTTGCTCAGGGTGGTCAAGCCGCTTATACATTAGAATTTGACCTACAAAAATCAATGGTGAATGCACCAGGTCAAGAGGGATATAAATTAAAACCTACAGGCGTCAGATTAGTTAATAATACCGAGGTAGGTACACTAACAGGCACAGTCGCCGAAGTTTATTTAAGTGATGCTAGTTGTGCCATCGGCCAATCTGATGGGACTACCGCAGGTAGCGTATATTTATATGAGGAAGGTATAACAGAATTTGGTGATATAGGAAGTCAGTCTGAACCTTATGCTACCGGAAAAGTCATTTCCAATGGCGCAGGAACATACTCTTATGAAATAGGATTTATTTTGGCTGGGAATTATACCGTAGGGGTAACCTGTTCAGAAGACGATTCAGATATGGTTGATGAAGGATTTACTATCATCTCGACTCAAACAACCATTATCACGGCAGAAACCTCAATGGAATTAAATTTTTAGCTAGAATTTAATGTAGTGGTTGCACTATCAAGGGTCCCTTGAGGTGCAAGCGTTCCCAAAAGAATAAGCGCTCTGGAGTAAGATAGAAATAACCACTACAACACCATTTAACGATCATTAGAATTCATAAGCATAACGGCAACTAAGATCACACTATAGTCTTGTAAAGATTTGAAATATTGATGACTAACTATATAAAGAAAAAGATATTTCCCTCAACTCATAATTGAGAATAATCAAGTCTTGGGTATTAATCCAATGTCGTATAAATAACAGTTTGTCTGATAAAGTATTTTATGAGACAATGCCGTATAAACCAATAATTGTCCGATAAAAACTCTTATGCGACAAACTTATGCTAAAAAATAAGACTGAAAAAGAACTCGTGTTAAATTACATAAGTTCGGCCAACAAAGCTGTAACCATCAGTGATATTAAAACTGCTACAGATTTCCAAGTTGATAACCGTACAGTACTACGGTGGCTGAATAGTGCGGCTAAGCAGGGTTTAGTTGTAATTACAGGCGAGCGAAAGGCTCGTAAATACGTAAGCGTACCTGTGAAGAGTAAACCGACCTTTAAATTTTTAGAAGGCTTACCTAGCTCAAAACAACAAGAGTTACTGAGCATGTTGCGTACTCTATGGACACACAACTCAACAGCACTTGAAGGTAACACACTAAACTTAGGTGAAACGCAGTTTATATTAAATGAAGGATTAACCGTATCGGGTAAGCCTTTAAAAGATCATAAAGAAGTCATGGGGCACGCGACAGCTATAGACTTACTTTACGATATGGTCAGTAGTGAGCTGACGTTAAGTAAAATCAAACTACTACATAAAGCCGTTCAGACTGACATTATATTCGATATAGATAAACCTTATGGCGATTTCAAAGTCGTACCTAATGGAACCTATTTAATACTTGATGATTTACTTGAAGGTAAGTCAAGTGTATACCATGCCTACTCACGACCATTTGATGTGCCAAAACTTATCGTTGGTTTAGTCGAGTACATTGAGTCATGTAAACCCCATAGTATTAACGAAGCGATCACTATGTATGCAACTGCTCATTTAATCTTTGGTCAGATACACCCATTTTGGGATGGAAATGGACGTATTGCACGTTTAATAGCTAACCTTATTTTACTGAGAGCGGGCTTCGCTCCTCTTGTTATACCAGCCACACGTAGGCTGGATTATATAACCATTCTTTCTAAATACAGTGCTAAATATGAAGCACCTAGTGTTGGAAAGCCGCTATATCACGTTGGAAATGAGCTTAAAGCTTTCATTAATTTTTCCAAAGAATGCTATCAAGATACGATAAATCTTATTGATAATATCAAGTAAGATAAACTAAAGCTGACATGTTTGTCCTATTCTAGCGAGAAAAAAATAAGGCAATCATTCATACTTACCGCTCGAGCAGTTAGTTCTCCGTAGGATGAGCTTTCGTTAAAAAGTTAGCCATAAACGTATCCTATTCGCACAAAGTGTTCATAGTTTCCATGGCGGTATGTGCCCCTTAGTGAGATAGAAACTATAAATTAGTGACCAAAATAATTTAGTCACTAAAGAGCAAATGTTTATACACAACCTCAAATATTAAATTGAAAATTTTTTCATTTGTCAAAGAACAGAAAAGCGACCACTCAAAAGAGTAAGTCGCTTTAATTCATGCAGAAGTGGTTCCAACTTTATTTAGAACCCACATCACCGTTACATTGGGAACAGATTATTCGACCGTCACTGATTTAGCTAAGTTACGTGGTTGATCAACATCGGTACCTTTGATGATTGCTACATAATAGGAAAGTAGCTGCATTGGTAAGGTGTAAACAATTGGCGCAATGATGTCATCACACACCGGCACATTAATCACTTTCATGGTGTCATCACTAGCAAAATTAGCATCACTATCGGCAAAGACATACATCAAACCGCCACGAGCACGCACTTCTTCGACGTTTGATTTAAGTTTTTCTATTAAATCATTTTTCGGCGCGACCACGATGACTGGCATTTCAGCATCAATCAGCGCTAATGGACCATGTTTAAGTTCACCGGCAGCGTAGGCTTCAGCATGAATATATGAAATTTCTTTCAGCTTCAAGGCACCTTCCATTGCGATAGGGTATTGATCACCTCGGCCTAAAAATAACGCATGGTTTTTATCAGCAAAATCTTCCGCTAAGTCTTCAATTGAAGAGGCAAGCGCTAATACTTCATCAAGTTTTGCCGGTAGTGACATTAAAGATTGGCAAATTTCGGCTTGTTTCTCTTTCGTCATACCATGATGTTGGCCTACGGCTACGGTCAGCATTAACAAACCAACAAGCTGAGTAGTGAAAGCCTTGGTTGATGCTACGCCAATTTCAGCGCCAGCTTTAGTCATAAAGGCTAAATCAGATTCACGTACTAACGATGAACCCGGTACATTACAAATAACTAAGCTTGATTTGTAGCCAATTTCTTTGGCTAAACGTAATGCGGCTAAGGTATCTGCAGTTTCACCTGATTGTGAAATAGTCACTAATAATGAATTTTTTGGTACAAAAGATTTGCGGTATCTAAACTCACTGGCAATCTCAATATTACAAGAAACCCCTGCTAATTCTTCCAGCCAGTACCTTGCCACCATGCCTGAATGGTAGCTAGTACCACAGGCAATAATTTGTATATGTTGTACATTTTTAAATATCTCGTCCGCACCTTCGCCAAAAGTATTGATATCTAAGGCACCGCCAACGACTCTACCTTCTAAGGCATTACGAATAGCGGTAGGTTGTTCGTAAGTTTCTTTTAACATGTAGTGACGGTATTCACCTTTGTCACCACTATCGTGGGAAACGCTAACCTCTTTCGCTGCACGTATTACTGGCTTGCCATCAATATCAAAAATTTTCACGTCAAAGCGACTAATTTGAGCCACGTCACCTTCTTCAAGATAAGAAAATTTACGCGTTACTGGTAATAATGCCATGATATCTGAGGCAATAAAGTTTTCACCTAAACCATAACCTATCACTAAGGGACTACCAGAACGGGCAACAATAAGGTTGTCTTTATCACGGCTATCCATAACAACTGTGCCGTAAGCACCTTCAAGTTGTTTAACGGTTTTTTGTACAGCCGCAAGTAAACTATCACTGCTTTGTAGTTCATGGTGAACCAAGTGCGTGATCACTTCAGTGTCGGTTTGCGATAGAAATTCGTAACCTAAACCTTGCAAGCGAGTGCGTAGTTCTTGATGGTTTTCGATAATGCCATTATGTACGACCGCGATAGTGCCACTTGAAATATGTGGGTGAGCATTCACTTCGCTTGGCACACCATGTGTAGCCCAGCGAGTATGTGCTATACCGGTACCACCGGCTAAAGGATTTTGAGTTAATGCTTGGTCAAGTTCTTGTACTTTACCTACACGTTTGGTACTTAATAATTCGTTACTGTTGTTGATGATCGCCACACCGGCTGAGTCATAACCGCGATATTCTAATCGCTTTAAACCTTCTACTAAAATATCTGATACATCTCGTTGGGCTACTGCGCCGACTATGCCACACATATAATTATTCCTTGTTTATTTTCTATTTGATTGTTTGAGCTGGGCTAACTTGTATCCTTTGGATAAGCTTAACCGGTAGCGATAATTAATTTTACGCCTTGCTCAGTAAGGGCTGTTCGCATTTCATCTGAGAGACCATCATCGGTAATCACGGTATGAATTTGCTGCCAGTTGAGTTCTAAATTTGGGATTTTCTTGGTTATTTTCGCTGATTCGACCATAACAATGACTTCACGCGCCACTTCTGCCATGACTCGACTTAAACCAATTAATTCGTTAAAGGTAGTGGTACCGCGCTTAATATCGATACCATCAGCACCAATAAATAGTTGGTCAAAATCGTATGATCGTAAAACTTGTTCAGCAACTTGTCCTTGAAATGCTTCAGAGATAGCATCCCAAGTACCACCGGTCATCAATAATGTTGGTTCATTTTCTAGCGCATGAATTTCGTTAGCAATGCTCAAGGCATTGGTCATAACGACTAAGCCTTTTTTATTGGCTAATTCACTCACTAGCGCTGAGGTGGTTTGGCCGCTATCAATAATAATGCGGTTATGATCACGAATAAGCGTTGCGGCTTTTTTGGCAATCAATAGTTTTTGATGCGACAGTTGGTTAGGCTTAACTTCAGTGATTTCACTGGGTAAAGCCACAGCGCCACCATAGCGTCTTAGCAATAAGCCACTGTTTTCTAGGGCGGCAAGATCTTTACGAATAGTCACTTCAGAAGTATCAAACTGCTTGGCTAAACTGTCGACACTAACTTCACCTTGTGCGTTTAAGTCAGTGATAATATTGTGACGACGTTGTTGAGTGTTTCGTTTAGACATTGTTGTTCTACTTCTATGATGGATTTGTTTCGAATAGTTTCGAAGTTCACTAGCTAGTTTCGCTAAGCAGAGTATTATCTTTCATATCGAAAGATAATGCAATTTTTTGTTAAGCTCTCCGGTTAAGGCTATTGTACAAATTTAGCTACAAAAAAAGCGCTATAAAAATAGCGCTTTAACATATATAAATAGTTAACTTACTGTTTAACTGCTTTTTACCGGACGTTGCCAGCCAGAAACATTGCGTTGCTTAGCGCGGCCAATGGCTAAGTCACTGGCTTCGACAGTTTTAGTGATCACTGAGCCTGCTCCTATGGTCGCTGAGTTGCCAATAGTGACTGGTGCCACCAAAGAGCTATTTGAACCGATAAAAGCATTGTCACCAATGGTGGTCGTTGATTTATTCACGCCATCGTAATTACAGGTAATAGTGCCAGCACCAATATTTACCTTAGTACCAATTTCAGCGTTACCAAGATAACTTAAGTGACCGGCTTTACTACCTGCACCTAAAGTAGTTTTCTTCATTTCGACAAAATTACCAACATGTGAGTTTTCTTTCATCACTGAACCTGGACGAATACGGGCGAAAGGGCCAACAGAGCAAAACGCTTCAATGACCGCATCTTCAATAATGCTGTTTGGTTTAATTTCAACGTTATCGGCAATGCTGCTGTTAGTGATAATACAGTTAGCGCCAATAAGTACGTTATCACCTAAAGTGACTTCGCCTTCGAAAATACAGTTAATATCGATACTGACTTCAGTGCCTGTAGTTAACTTGCCACGCACATCAATGCGGGCAGGGTCGCGTAAACTTGCGCCTGCAAGCATCAACGCTTCAGCAATACGAGCTTGATAAGCACGCTCTAAAGTCGCTAGTTGCACGCGGTTATTGGCGCCTTCCACTTCAATTTCAGTTTCTGGGTGAGCGGTAGCAATGGTTTTTCCTTCACCATGAGCGCTAGCAATAATATCGGTTAGGTAGTATTCACCTTGCGCATTATCGCTCGATAAATTACTTAACCAACGCTTTAAATCACCACCGTTAGCTAATAAAATTCCGGTATTGGCTTCATTAATTTTTAACTGCTCGGCACTGGCATCTTTTTGTTCGATAATGCCCACTACTTGTTGCTCGCCGGCAATTTCTTCACGGATAATACGGCCATAACCCATAGGGTTAGCTAAATGTACCGTTAATAGCGCCATGCCATTCTCAGGTTTCGCTGCCAGCAAACTTGCTAAGGTAGATACTTTTGTTAACGGCACATCACCGTAAAGTACTAAGACATCTTCATCATCGCTTAGAAAAGGCGAGGCTTGATCAACCGCATGACCGGTTCCTAATTGTTCTACTTGCTCAACGAATGTTAAATCATCACCAGTAATGTGCTGTTTTAATACTTCACCGCCAAAGCCATAAACTACATAAATATTGCTAGCGCCAAGTTGGCGAGCACTGTCGATTACATGAGCAACCATTGGCTTGTCGGCGATACTATGAAGTACTTTGGGTAAAGAAGAGCGCATGCGAGTACCTTTACCCGCAGCAAGAATAACAACAGAAAGTGACATGATAAATCCATTCATTGAGCATTTTTAAGAGCGCGTATTGTAACCAAGTTACCCTATGCTTTACTAGTGCGCTTATTTAGTAAAACATGAATAAATCACAGTAATCGATTTACAATTTGTTTTCTTCGGCTTAAATAGAAAAAATAATAACCACCGAGGGCACAGAGGCGCTGTGCACTGCACCGAGTAAGAGAGTGTAGGTTAGACAGCGACTACCGCTATGTCATGTTGTCGAATTAAACTGGCTAACTCAGGTTTACATGAACCACACTTAGTACCACATTGTAGTTTTTCACCCAGCTGTTCAACGCTGCCACAACCTTGCGCTATAGCTTGGTTAATTGTTTTTTCACCAACACCAAAACAACTACATACTTGTTTGCCCTGATTGAACTCTTCACTGGCAATACCCAGTAATAACGATTGTATGGTAGCAAATTCTAGCTTTTCTTCACTGAAAACGTGTTCAAGCCAGCTCATTTCAAGCTCAGGCCATGCTTTAGAAAAATAGGCTAAGGCGACTAACTTCCCCGATTGCAAACAGACAATATAGGACTGATCGCCTTGATTAAATTGCAACCATTCTCCCGATAACTTAGTGACTTGCTGACACCATAACAAGGCATCTGCAACCGGCTCTTCAAAGGCTGTTTGATACGCACTGCCATAAGCGGCTTTATTTTTTAACCAAAAGTCTGCCGAGATTTCAACTTTATTTACATCACTTATGCTAGCGAAAGTATGTAAACTCAAATATTGCTGATAACTTTTTTTAGTTAACGACACCGCGCCCTGCTTACACTCAGCTTGCCCTGAAATTGGGTCAACCACACCTTGATATAAAGCACTAACATTGGCATGAGAAGCAAAACTTTTATTCCAATGTATTGGCATAAAACATTCACCAACACGCTGTTTATCATCAAGCTTAACATGAGTGATCGCTTGGCCTGTACTCGCAGTAATGCTTAACATGTCACCATCAACAACTGCTATTTTTTTCGCATCTTCGGGGTGTAGATAAAGATAAGGTTTGTCGGTATGCGCAGACAATTTACTGGTTTTTCCGGTACGAGTCATCGTATGCCATTGATCGCGCATTCGACCACTATTGAGCACAAAAGGAAATTCTGCTGACGTATGTTGTTTCGGCAACTGAGGTGTAACCGCGAAAAACTGTGCCTTAGTGCTAGCCGTATTAAATTTACCATCGGCATAAACCCGATCACAACCTTGCGGGTATTGCTCGTTAACCGGCCATTGAATCGGCGCTAGTTCATGATACTCTTTTGCTGATAACTGACTTAAGCCGCTCAAATCAAGTAAACGTTGACCATTATTTTCAAAACTGGTTAATTGAGCATGCTCTTTAAACACATCGCTGACGTCATTAAAATCAAAACCAGAAAAACCCATGGCTTGGGCAACATCGCGGATAATTTTCCAATCGTGTTTGGCTTGTCCTGCTGGCATAACCGCATTACGTTGACGAGAGATGCGACGTTCAGAGTTAGTCACTGTGCCATTTTTTTCCAACCAAGGCGTAGCAGGTAATTTTACATCAGCAAACGCCAAGGTATCATTTTCTTCTACACAATCTGATACCACTACTAGTTCACATTTTTTCAGCGCTGCAGCAACTTTGTCACGATCAGGCAAACTCACCATAGGATTGGTGGCCATTATCCATACCGCTTTAATTTCACCTGAAGCTATTTTATCAAACATTTCCACGGCTTTGGCGCCTTGCTTAGTTGCCATGGTGGGTGATTGCCAAAAACGTTGCACTGTATCTTGATGTTGCGGGTTATCGATATCCATATGGGCCGCTAGTTGATTGGCTAAACCACCAACTTCTCTACCGCCCATAGCATTAGGTTGCCCAGTAATTGAAAAAGGACCACAGCCTGCTTTGCCGATTTTACCACTAGCAAGATGACAATTAATAATGCTTTGGCATTTATCTACGCCAGAAGAAGACTGATTTATGCCCATAGAGTAGAAAGTTACCGCTTTGTTACTTTCGCAAAATAGTTGATATACCGCTGCCAGCTCTGACTCGCTCACTTGACAAAATTCAGCGACTTTCGTTAACGACCAAGAGCAAGCTTGCGTAAGTGTCTCTGTAAAACCTTCGGTATTATGAGCGATATAATCCGTGTCTAAACCGCCATTTTCACTTAAATAATTCAATAAACCGTTAAAAAATGCAGCATCGGTACCTGGCTTTAATTGAATGAAATTATCAGCTAGTTCACAAGTCGCCGTTTTTCTTGGGTCAATTACTACAACTTTCATTGCAGGATTAATTTTTTTAGCGCGCTCAATACGTTGATACAGCACTGGATGTGTCCAGGCGGCGTTCGAGCCTGTTAGTAATAATAAGTCAGTTTGCTCTAGATCTTGGTAAGTACAAGGCACTACGTCCTCACCAAAAGCACGTTTATAAGCTGAAACTGCCGATGACATGCATAATCGAGAGTTAGTATCGATATTGCCTGAGCCGATATAACCCTTCATCAACTTATTGGCAATATAATAGTCTTCTGTCAATAACTGCCCAGAAACATAAAATGCCACGGCATCTTTACCATGCTTTTCAATAATATCGTTAAACTTCTGCGCCACGTAATCGGTAGCTTGCGACCAACTAACTTGCTTGCCAGCTATTTCTGGCACCAACAAGCGATTAGTTAAATCTATGGTATTGAGTAAGTTACTGCCTTTAACGCACAACTTGCCATAGTTTGCAGGATGATCAGCTGAGCCAGTTAATGACGTGGCTTTGCCATTTGTGACGCCAATATCAACGCCACAGCCAACACCACAATAAGCACAAGTGCTTTGAATAAGTGATGGCTCACTCATTGCCGTCAAAGGTGAATTCAACGGTGAAGCAAGCGCTGATGTAGGTACTAATGGGCTCATACTGAACTCCTAAACAATGTATTTATGCTACGGATTAAAAACAACAACAAGTTAATAAAAAACCTGTACTTGCTCATTTTCAATGCGAATCGGGTAAACCGAAATACTTTGCTCTTCTTGTAAACACTTACCTGTTTTTAATGAAAAATGTTGTTTGTATAACGGCGAAGCAACCACAGGTTCATCAGCAATACAGCCAACAATGCCACGATAAAGCACGTTGGCTTTACCAATAGGGTCATAATTGCCGACTGCATATATTTTTTCTTCGCTGTTTGGCAGGTGAAAAATAGCAATTTGTTCTTCGATACCTGCTTCATTTAGCAGTAAAGCGCTGATACCAGAATCTTTTACTAAGTCACTTGAGTCACAAATTGTGCGCCATGTTTTTTCTTTATTCGTTACTTTGGTTGAAAGTGTCATTTTGTTTTGCTCCTCTTAAGCTTCTTCAGCTACTACATCTTTTTCTGTAGCATCAATGATGGTTACGGCAATTTTCTCTTCACCACGTGCTGGACGAATTTGATCTCGTTCGGTCACAAACTGGATATTGCTATCACCTTTGTCTGAGTTAACAAAAGGTTTAAAGCGTTTCAATGCTTCTGGATCTTCTAAGGTCGTTTTCCATTCACATTGATAACTACCAACAATTGCCGCCATTTGCTCTTCTAGCACATCAGTAATACCTAGACTGTCTTTCATGATAACGTCTTGTAAGTAAGCTAAACCGCCCTCTAAGTTATCCATCCAAACTGAAGTACGTTGCAACCTATCACCCGTTTGTACGTAGAACATTAAAATGCGATCAACATATTTTACTAAGGTTTCATCATCTAAATCGGTGGCAAATAAATCACCGTGACGTGGTTTCATGCCACCGTTACCGCCGACAAAAAGGTTCCAACCATTTTCGGTGGCAATAATGCCTATGTCTTTACCTTGTGCTTCAGCACATTCACGGGTACAACCTGAAACACCAAATTTAATCTTATGTGGTGCACGTAACCCTTTGTATCTGTTTTCTAAATCGATGGCCATAGTCATGCTATCTTGCACGCCGTAACGACACCAAGTAGAACCAACACATGATTTAACGGTACGTAATGATTTACCGTAGGCGTGTCCGGTTTCAAAACCGGCATCAACTAACTCTTTCCAAATGGGTGGTAACTGTTCAACACGCGCGCCGAATAAATCAACACGGGCGCCACCAGTAATTTTGGTATATAAATTATATTTCTTGGCAACTTGCCCTAAAACGATAAGTTTATCTGGGGTAATTTCACCGCCAGCAATACGTGGTACTACGGAATAGGTACCATCTTTTTGCATGTTGCCTAGGTAGGTATCATTGGTATCTTGTAATGATAAATGTGGTTTTTTAAGAATGTAGTCATTCCACACTGACGCCAGCACTGAAGCTGCTACCGGTTTGCAAATCTCACAACCTAAACCACGACCGTGCGAGCTAAGGAGTTCATCAAAGGTTTTGATTTTTTCAACACTGACAATGTCAAACAGCTCTTTACGTGAATACGCAAAATGCTCACAAATGTCTTTTTTAACTTCAACACCGCGTTTTTCAAATTCGTTATCGGCAACACTTTTAACTAAGGCGGCACAACCACCACAACCTGAACCAGCTTTAGTGCCGCTTTTCACTTGACCAACATCAACGGCGCCACAATCAATCGCGGCAATAATGTCGCCTTTAGTAACGTTATGACATGAACAAATAGTGGCAGTATCAGGTAAGGCATCAACACCTAAGGTCGGCTTATCCGCCGCCATTGGCAAAATAAGACCTTCAGGTGATTCAGGTAATTCAATGGCATTAAGCATATATTGCAATAATGTATCGTATTCACTGGTATCACCAATAAGCACAGCACCAAGCAAGGCTTTTTTATCGCTCGATACCACGATTTTCTTATAGACGCCTTCAGGTTGGTTTTCATAGGTGTAGGTTAGTGATCCTTCCGTTTTAGCGTGCGCATCACCAATAGAGCCAACTTCCACGCCCATAAGCTTTAATTTAGTGCTCATATCAGCACCGGTAAATTCAGCTGGCTCGCCATTAGCATCAGTTACGCCACCAATGTGTTTTGCTGCTACTTTTGCCATGGCATAACCAGGTGCAACTAAACCAAAAATAAAGTTATTCCATAAGGCACACTCACCAATGGCATAGATATCAGCATCTGAGGTTTGACATTGATTGTTGACCACAATACCGCCACGCTCACCTATAGCTAAATCGAACTCACGGGCAAGGTTGTCATAAGGACGAATGCCCGCTGAGAATAAAATGAGATCGGTTTCTAATTCACTACCATCATTAAAACAAAGTTTATAACGACTGCTATCACCTTTTTCAATGACGTTAGTGGCTTTGGATGTGTGCACTTTCACGCCCAAATCTTCAATTTTACTTTTTAATAAACGACCACCGCCGCCATCAATTTGCACACCCATTAACTGCGGAGCAAATTCAACAACATGGGTTTGTAAGCCTAATTGCTTGATTGCGTTTGCCGCTTCAAGACCTAATAAACCACCACCAATTACCACACCAATTTTACTCACTTTAGCGCTGTTAGCGATGTCTTCTAAATCGTCAATGGTACGGTACACTAGGCAGTGATCTTGATCTTTACCTGGAATTGGCGGCACAAAGGGATAAGAGCCGGTCGCTAAAATCAACTTGTCGTAGTGATATGTTGCACCGCTTTCGGTACTAACAAATTTAGCGACTTTATCAATATTGGTAACTTTGGCATTGGTTTTAAAAGTAACACCAAGTTCTTCATAATGCTCTGGCGTAGTCATCGCCAAATCTTCGGCAGTTTTACCGCCAAAGTATTCTGATAAGTGCACCCGATCGTAAGCTAAGCGTGATTCGGCCGAGAGTACTGTTATTTCATAATCTGAATTTTTAGCCATTTCTTCAACAAAGTGATGGCCAACCATGCCATTACCAACCACAACAATTTTAGCTTTGCTCAACAGCTGTTTATCTGAATTCATAAGGACAATCCTACTCATAGTACGAGAATAGAATGAAACGCCTTGCTTGAGACTTAATACCAATAGGACTAATTAATCCGTTTGGTATAAGTTAAGACTCTACTTTCCAGCAAGGTTTCATTCAACATGACATGTATAGAGCAAGCTAAGTGCCAAGATAATAACTATATAAAAAACAATGCATTAGAGTATCCATCACTCGGAATGGATATTCTTTTGCACTAAGCTGATGATTAACAGGCACTGACAAGGTGCAAGTAATCATCATGAAGGGCTTGGGGTAATGCCGGGATATCGTATGGTTAGCTTTCGGCTTAGTCGCTATTTGGTTTAGTAGCGATGAGGTTTAGCCAACGAAACCATGGCTGCGAGCCAATTACAGTTCAGCCTCGTTAATGTGGGTATCTCAAGAGCATGTTTTTCCGCTATCACTCCCTTAATAGCGGCGTTTTAATCAAGCCGTTGTGACGGGGACAGCCTTTTCCTCGTTAGACAGACTAATGTCCTTTGCTCGCTTAAAATTTTCGATAAATTGGCTGGCTGTCATAGGTCTACCGGTATAATAACCCTGAACAAAATCACATTTTTCGCCCTGGAGATATTGCAGTTGTGCCTCGGTTTCTACGCCTTCGGCCAGTACATCTAACCCTAACGAGTGGCTCATCTGAATAATCGCTCTGGTAATGGATTTACTATCATCGTCATTCTCAAGATCAGAAATGAAACTACGATCTATTTTCACCTTTTGAATGGGAAAACGCTTTAGATAGCTGAGTGAGGAATAACCGGTACCAAAATCATCCATCGCCAACTGAAATCCGGCATTGTGCAAACCTTGCATTGTCTTTATCGCTTGATCGACATTATCCATCACCGCGCCCTCGGTAATTTCCAGTTCGATGAAGTCGGCGCTAACTCCGTGCCGCTCTAAAATCAGTAGCATATGTTGGATAAAATCTTTACGCCTGAATTGTACCGGTGAGATATTAATTGCGACCTTAATTGCACAAATCCCGGCATTTAAAAAAGCTTTTACTTCACGACAGGCCTGCTCCAACACCCAATCGCCTAATTCATTAATCAGTCCGCTATGCTCAGCAACAGCAATAAATTGATCTGGAGGAATTAAGCCCTTATCAGGGTGATGCCAACGTATCAATGCCTCAGCGCCTACCAGTGTTTTATGGTCAATAGTAAAAAGCGGTTGGTAATAAAGTTCAAAGTGATCACGATTCAAAGACTCAGTAAGATCAGTCAAAATTTCTTTGTTTTTCTGTAACTTAGCATTCATTTCACTAGTAAAGAAACAGGTGGTATTACGACCTTCATCCTTCGCCTGATACATGGCGATATCGGCATTGCGAAGTAATCCCTCACTGTTAATAGCGTCGTCAGGGTACATAGTTACCCCGATGCTACTGCCCATATTAATAGTGTTGCCATCAACTTCTATCGGCGTTTTCAATGATTCATTAAGCCGTTGAGCAAAGCTCACAGCGTTTTCAATGGTGTCGACCTTATTAATAATGAAAGCGAACTCATCACCACCTAACCTTGCTACTGTATCCATTTCTCGCCCGGTATCAGAGAGCCTTAGTGCCACTTCTTTAAGTAATTCATCACCGACTTCATGGCCCATAGTGTCATTGATTATCTTGAAGTTATCTAGATCCATAAAGAATACGGCAAATTTATGCTTATTTCGCTTAGACTGGCCTATCGCTTGCTGCAGTCTATCTTGAAATAATAAACGATTAGGCAAACCCGTCAGCGGATCATGCAGTGCCAGATGTTTTAATTTCAGCTCTGCCTGCTTACGTTCATTTATTTGTAACTTTAAATCACGGTTATTACGGTCTAACGCCATTTTTGATTGGTTAAAATGATAAGCCAACAGGCCAAATTCATCTTGTCTATGGTCATCGAGTAACTCGGTGCGAGCCTGTTCGCCCTCTGGCACAGGTGGCTGAAGTTGGTTGACCATCTGATAAATAGGTACAATTAAGGTGCGTCGACAATAAATAAAGCCGAAGAAAGCCGCGATAAGCATAATTGCGATAAGTAAGAGTAGGATCAAGTTTGCCACCTTACTCGCACTGTCTATCGCCACTTGTTGCGGGGTAACCACAATAATCTTCCACAAGGTTTTTGGTATGATAAATACCGATACATTCACCGGTTCACCGAGTAAAAAGTCCTGCTTGCTGATAACCGCAACTGTGCGAGAGTATAGGTCAGTATCTTGGTCTCGTAGAATTAACATATTGGCGACCATTAACTGTGCATCTACAATCGATATTTGCGTACTCTGTTCGGCAATACGTCCTGCTAGCTCTAAATTTTCTTTTGACAGTGCCTGAATAAATGATTTATTTAGCTCGGTTAAGATGTTGGCAACCGGTTGAAAGGTCTGCTGCTTTGCTGCTAATTGATTTACCGTAATATACTCTTGGGTTAAATTATTATTAGTTCGATTATTGACCTTAGTTAACTGGTCATCGGGAAAAGATAAAAACTTATTATTACGATCAACAGCATAAGCGTAGCCACCAAGTTTGGCGCTACCCTGGCGTAATATACTTTTGAGTTGTTGTAGACTGACATCAACAGTGGCGTTGCCGGAAAACTTTTGCTGTTCAAACATTGCTACAGTACAAGTGACCATCGGCGCCAATGTATATTGGTCCATATAGGACTTAGACCAAAGGCACTCGCCTTGCTTACTATAACGACCAAGCACATACCACTCTTCATGATGGTAACCGCTACCTTCCACTTCATTATATTGGTCGAAGTACTGCAAATTACCGTCACTATCTCGGCCCCAAAAGAAGCTACGTCGCTCTAAACCAGCAGTGAACTGTTCGGGCTCAGGCCAGACACCACCACCAGCAATAAAATCTTGGTTTTCTTGTACATTGAGGATTTGAGGAATAACTTTGTAAAATAACTGCGGATCTTTAGGTAATATTTCCCCTGCGGCAGCCAGACTTCGAGTTAAATTTTCAGCGATACTAATGCGTAGTGAGATCTCAGAAACTATATTTGAGCCAGTCTCGTCGATTAATTCTTTGTTTTTACTGATCAGGTAATCTTTAGCAACGAGGTCTACTACCATATAAGTAGCCGCGATCATCACTAAAAATAGCATGGTTAAGCCAAAAGAGAACTTAAATAAAATGGTATTTTTGGATCTTACCTTCGGTCGAATCAAAGACATCCTTTCTCCTTGGAAATGGATATATTAATCATAAAAACGAATTTCTTTAGTCAACTTTGATTTTTTATTGTAGAAGAATGGGTTAAATATCTTTATTTATCATGTATAAATATCAATGTATAAAGATAATTCCCTGATTATCACCTTTTATGCCCAACTAAACGATAAAACCAATAAGTATTATCGTTTAGCTTTACCCATCTGCCACAGAATATCAATAGGTTGTAATGCTGTGTAATATCCCAGGCGATATTACCTTAACAGCCCCTACGCGCTACAAAATGAGTACGGCTAGCCATAAAGGCCTTCCGCAGTGCCTAATTTCATTGGCAGGAAACCACTCACTGACTAGTCGAATACCGATAACAAAACCCGCACCAGTAAAAACGTGCTAATGCTGCCTGTTCGAAATCTTTAGCTAAAGCAAACATAAAACAAGGAATACTACAGACCGCTAGTAGCACAGCAAAGGTAAGGTAAGTCTTGGGCCGTACTTATCGGTTAACATGCCAATGATAATACCAGCGGGTATGGTCAAAGCGACATTTAATATCAATAACGTTTTTTATTTCACTACTGCTCAGCCCTAGGCTAGCAGCAATAACATCATGAGCAGTTCACTTAGTGAACTTAAAATCCAATTTATCATACTCTTTTCGTGGCCCTGCCTCTGAGAAGCGAGACAAAGTAGCGACAATATTATTCAGCTGCACACTCTATAAATTTAGCCGCGCTATGGTGCACTTCTAAATTTTCTGGCTGCACTTTGGTGCAGACACCATGAACCTAACGGCTAACACCAATCAATAACCTTAAATAACAAAGACTTATTCTTTGGCTTGGTTTTTGCTCTATTTCTTATTATTAATAACTTTCACATTAACTAAATCAGGTTTTTCATGAGTGAGCAGTCTTTAAAACATAACTTTTTATCATTCCAGGGCAGATCCAGAATTTTGCATAGCACTTGGTTAGCCTTTTTCATTACCTTTCTTGTTTGGTTTAGCCATGCACCACTGATGTCGACTATAAAATCGAGCATGGGTTTAACCGATATTGAAGCCAAAATATTGCTAATTTTGAACGTTGCCTTAACTATACCTGCACGTATTGTTACGGGAATGTTGGTGGATAAATACGGTCCACGTAATTCTTATACGGCAATGCTAGTGGCTACCGCGGTATTATGTTTTTTCTTTGCTTCTGCGCAAAGTTTTGAAACATTAGCCTTAGCTAAATTTTTAATGGGCTTTGTTGGTGCCGGTTTTGTTATTGGCATTCGTATGATCAGTGAATGGTATCCCGCAAAACAATTAGGATTAGCTGAAGGTATTTATAAGGGCATGGGCAATGTCGGCTCAGCGGTAGGCGCTGGTAGCTTAGTATATATTGCTAGCTTATTTGGTGGTGAGGATGGCTGGCGTTATGCTATTGCCTCAACAGGTGTATTAGCACTGCTTTATTCTGCATTTTACTACTATGCGGTAACAGATACACCGGTAGGTTCAACCTATTTTAGACCGAATAAGTCCGGTGGTCTTGAACTAACCAGTAAAGGAGATTTTATTTTCTGTTTATTGTTTAATATACCTATGGTGGCAGCATTAGCCATTTTAACGTGGCGAGTAACCGATGCAGGCGTAGTTGCGGGTACAGGTGCCGAAGTCATTGTTGGCGCCGGTTTACTCAGTGACTTTGCTGCTTATGTTATTTATGGCTTGTTGTTAGCGCTTATCTCTTATCAATCATGGAAATTATTCCAAGTAAATAAAGACATGTTGCAATCTCCGCCTATGGATGAAATTTTCCAGTATAAATTCAAGCAGGTAGCCATTTTGAGTATTGGTTATGCCGTGACCTTTGGTGCCGAATTATCAGTTATTTCTATGTTGGCACAATACTTTGAAAGCCAGTTCTTAGTTGCGGCCGCTGCCGCTGGTGTATTTGGCGCTTGTTTCGCGGCGGTAGATGTCATTTCTTGTCCGTCTGGCGGCATGGTTAGTGATAAGTTTGGTCGTAAACTACCCTTAATATTATTATTAAGTGGTGCATCAATAGGCTTTGGTGTGATGTCATTAATTACACCCGAGTGGCCGCTTGCTGCAGTGGTTGCCACTATGATGATTTGCTCATTCTTCTTAGGCTCGGCTGCTGGTTGTGTCTTTGCGGTAGTGCCGTTAGTTAAACGTAAATTAACCGGCCAGATTGCCGGTACCGTAGGTGCCTATGGTAACGTAGGTGCAGTGGCATTTTTACTGGTATTTTCCTTTGTTTCACCCTCTGTATTTTTTGCCACTATTGGTGCAGGTGTTGCCTTTGCTACTTGTTGTTCATTATTTTTAGATGAGCCTAAAAAGACCATGGCCGAAGTGATGCCCGATGGCACAGTGCAGATGATAGATGTTCATTAAAAACATCACAGATTGGCATAATACCAATGTCATTAAGTTTGTGATCTTGTTGTGCATAGGAAAAATAAACCAGGGCAAGGCGCTCGATTGAGCAATAGCTGGCTATTGAAATTGGTATAACACAGGTAATAACATGGCAGAACATTTGACCAGTGAATTAAACTTTACTGTGGCACAACGTTCAGTGGCAGGTAAAAAGGCCCAGAACGAAGATGCCATTGGTATACGACTGCCTAAAGGCGCGACATTAATCAATAAAGGTGCTGTTGCTGTTATTGCCGATGGTGTTAGCGCTGCAGAGGCAGGTAAAGAAGCCAGTGAAACCTGTGTCCGAAATTTCTTATATGACTATTATTCCACCCCAGATAGCTGGAGTGTCAAAAAATCAACCTCACAAGTATTAACGGCTCTTAATCGCTGGTTATATGGTCAAGGCCAACAATATAATGATGCTCAAAAGGGTTATATCAGTACTTTTAGCGCCATTATATTTAAATCACAAACCGCGCATATCTTTCATGTGGGTGATTCACGTATCTATCGTTTACGTCAAGGTGAATTAGAACAACTTACCCGCGATCACTGCACTTTTGTCAACGCGAAACAAACCTACCTAGCAAGAGCAATGGGTTTGGATGTAAAACTTGATGTTGACTGTCGAAGTATAGAAGTTGAACAAGGCGACATTTACTTTTTAAGTACTGACGGCATCCATGATTTTATTAAACGTAAAGAATTATCAGCATTATTAAATGAGCTAAAACCTGAAAACGGTGAGTCTTGTTTTGAACAAGCCTGTGAAAAAATCATTGAATCAGGTCTCGCCAACGGCAGCGGCGATAACTTAAGTTGCCAAATTTTACGCGTTGATACCCTGCCAGCTCAAACAATGAATGAAGTTGGCCGTAAATTATCTGAATTACCTTTCCCGCCTTTTTTAGAGGAAGGCATGATATTAGATGGTTACCGGATTGAAAAATGCTTACATGTTAATAATCGCAGTCAAGTTTATGTTGTCCGTGATGTTGATAGCAATGAGCGCTATTGTATGAAAACACCCTCGGTTAATTTTGACGACGACTTAGCTTATATAGAGCGCTTTATTATGGAAAGCTGGATGGGTAGTCGTATATCTAATCCCCATGTAGTTAAAGTCGTTGATAATAATAAAGATAAAAATTGGCTTTATTATTTAACTGAATATATCGAGGGTCGTACCCTCGAACAATGGATAAAAGAGAACCCAAAACCTGCCGTGCAAGATGTGACCTACATTCTGGTTCAAATCGGTAAGGGTTTGCGAGCAATGCATAGGCGCGAAATTTTGCATCAGGATATTAAACCAGGCAATATCATGATTGATAATAATGGAGAAGTAACCATTATTGATTTTGGCTCTTGTTACAGTAAAGGCATTGCTGAAATAGCCACACCACTTGATGAACCAGGTATATTGGGGACGGCTGGTTATTCAGCGCCCGAAGTTGTTATAACCGGTAAAAGTAGTGTGCAATCCGAAGTCTTTTCATTAGCCGTGCTTGCTTATGAAATGTTAACAGGAAAAGAACCCTTTTCAGGTAAACTCAATAAATGTAAAACGAGTAAAGACTACCTAAAAACCAAATATGTTCCCTGTTTTAATGAAAACCCTTTGGTACCTATATGGATAGATGGCGCAATAAAAAAAGGGCTTCGATTTAACGCCGAGCGTCGCCATGAAGATATATCAGAATTATTACACGAGTTGCAAACGCCTAACTCTAAATATACCACGACACACAACGTGGTATTTATGGATAAAAATCCGCTATTATTCTGGCAAATTATGTCGGCAAGTTGGTTTGTCGCTTTTATGGTATCAATAGCCTTTTAACTTAATCAAATTGGTATTAGCTGAGTTATCTAATAACTCTAGCCTCTGAACCTGATTGCGGCGTAATGAAGGGTATTTTATTGATCTAGATAACGTTTAATTACTGTCGGTTATCTTTACTGACAGTAATCTTACCAATAGAAAACACTAACAGCACTTACTTTAGCTAGACCTCTGCTTATTTCACAGTTTGCGTATAAAACTCGCTAATGTATTGACCACCTTTAATATTGGCGATTAAACGTAATTTATAACTATCACCTTGCTTAGCAACGAGCTCACTTAGCGGGGTATTACTACGCCAGTAATAGGGGCTTTTTTTCATGCCTAATGGATAGGGTGTCATTTTGTCACTTTTATCGACTAAAAAGAGTGTCGCGCTATCCAACGGAAAGGTTGAGTTAATTTCGGTAACACCGGCATGATCAGAGATGCTTACTTTAAACTCACCTGATTTCAGTACACAACTTTGATTGATAATATCGCAGTGCCCATCGGGAGATAAGGTGATAAGTTTACTGTCGTTTGCAACCGCCTCTTCATAATAATCAGCGCCAATAAAACCAAAGATAGCGAGGAAGGGGGCAACGATAAAGGCAAGTCTCGTGTGTTTATTCATAATATCTTCTTATAATACATGGGGAGTTAACTGTGCTTAGTTAGTTTAACAAAAAAGGTTAGACGAGTTATTAAAAAAACAGTCGTCTAACCTTTTATTTTTACTTGGCGTGAAATTAAATCACGCCGTCATCACAATAAAATTCTAGTGATCATGTGCTGCACTAACAGTACCCGATGGTATACGCATATTCTCAACCATTTCTTGAATATGCTTAGGCGCTGGACCAGTCACTTGTAATACCGCAAACGCGACACCGAAGTTAACCAATGCACCGACCGCACCAAAAGCGTTAGGCGAGATACCGAAGAACCAGTCAGGTTCCATGCCACCTAGGAACGAAGTACCAGGGATAAACATAATACCTTTGTGTTGGAACACATATAACATAGTGATACCAATACCTGAACACATACCAGCAACCGCCGCTGGGCCACTCATTTTCTTACAGAAAATACCCATCATTAACGCTGGGAAGATACTTGATGCCGCTAAACCAAAGGCTAAGGCGACCGTACCTGCGGCAAATCCAGGCGGATTCAGCCCTAAGTAACCCGAGACGATTATTGCGATGGTCATCACCACTCGACTCGATAACAGCTCATTTTTCTCGGACATGTCAGGCGTTAAGATACCCTTCATTAAATCGTGCGAGATGGATGAGGATATTGCCAATAACAAACCAGCTGCGGTTGACAGTGCTGCCGCTAAACCACCGGCGGCAACTAAGGCGATAACCCAGTTAGGTAAGTTAGCAATAGCAGGGTTAGCTAATACCATAATGTCACGGTCAACTTTAACCATTTCATTAATAAGTATTTCTTTACCCGTTTGTTCATCAATTATGATTTTATCTGTATTATTAGCAGTATATTGAATTTTACCATCACCATTTTTGTCTTCATACTTTAACAGACCGGTTTTTTCCCAATCTTTAAACCATTGTGGACGCTCAGCGTATTCAAGGTTTTGACCGGCTGTAGGTTCAATAGTATTCATCAAGTTAAGACGAGCCATTGCACCAACTGCTGGAGCTACTGTGTAAAGTAATGCGATACAGACTAAAGCGTAACCCGCTGAAGCACGTGCTGCTTGTACTGAAGGAACCGTGAAGAAGCGCATAATTACATGAGGAAGACCGGCAGTACCAATCATCAATGAGATGGTATAAGCGAACATGTTTACTGTGCTGCCTAAGTTAGCGGTGGTATATTCTTTAAAGCCTAAATCAGTTACTACTAAATCAAGTTTATCAAGTAAGTACATGCCACTACCGTCAGCTAAGGTTGAACCTAAACCAAGTTGTGGAATGGGGTTACCGGTAAGTTGTAATGAAATGAATACCGCTGGAATAGTGTAAGCAAAAATCATCACCACGTACTGCGCGATTTGCGTGTAAGTAATGCCTTTCATGCCACCTAATACAGCGTATACCCAAACAACGAACATGCCAATGTATAAACCGTTATCGTAGTCAATTTCTAAGAAACGAGAGAAAGCAACACCAACACCCTTCATTTGACCGATGATGTAAGTTAATGAAGCGATGATTAAACAAGCAACAGCAACAACACGGGCTGTTTTAGAATAATATCTATCGAAGATGAATTCAGGCACGGTAAATTTGCCGTGTTTACGCATGTATGGCGCAAGAAGCAAAGCCAGTAATACATAACCACCGGTCCAACCCATTAGGAATACAGAACCACCGTAGCCCATAAAGGAAATCATACCTGCCATGGAAATGAATGACGCGGCACTCATCCAATCAGCCCCAATCGCCATACCGTTTTGTAGTGGCGTAATACCACCACCAGCAACATAAAAATCACTGGTTGAACCCGCACGAGCCCACCAAGCAATAGCGAAATACAAGGCGAATGTGCCGAACACGGCAATGTAAGTATATAGTTTTAACTCTTCCATGCTTAGTCCTCCGAGTGATATTTTTTATCAAGTTTGTTCATTTTGGCACCATACCAAAAAATCAAACCTAAAAAGCAGTAAATTGAGCCTTGCTGTGCAAACCAAAAACCAAGTTTGTAACCACCTAGACGTATTTCATTTAGTGGTTCAACAAGTAACAAACCTAAACCAAATGAAACGATAAACCAGATTGTAAGACAGATAAAGATCAGGCGAAGATTTTCCGACCAATATGTTTCTTTATTTTCTTCCACATTGTTCTCCTAGCGAATGTTTAGCGTTAATTAGCGTTTTATAATTTTAATGCGCTTTTTACGCCCTTCCTTATAAAAAGAAGTTGTAATGTTTTTGTAACGACTGTAGTAAAAGTGTGGATATAGATTTCTGTCAAAATTAACCAAAGTGGGCGAACAGTGGCAAAAATCCATATTCAACTTTACCTGTTAAACAATCTAACAAGCTTTTTTTTGGCCGGGTATTAGCCTTTAGTCTAGATTGATGGAAAAGGCTGCAGCTAGGATGAAACCTGAGTAATTAGTCTATTTTTAGCGAGACTGCTTACATTGATTTATCGCAAACAATGTCAAACTTTAGTCTAGGTTTTCACGATAATGCTTGTCTATACCACCACAAAACTCTAAATTAATATTATCGCTAGATGTAAGATTTATACCGCTTAGATGACGGGGGAAAGCATGGATACTGAACTTTCAGAAATAAGCACTTTCATTCACAACATTCCACCTTTTGATAGCTTACCTAAGCAAGTATTGGCGCACTTAGTTCGTGAATTGAGCATCAATTATGTGCGAAAAGGTGATGATTTCCCGCCAAAAGGCATTAACGAGCCAAGACTATATATTTTGCGAAAAGGGGCGATTAGCTGTCTTTCTGCTGATGGAGAGTTAGTTAGCCGCTTAGGGGAAGGCGACCTATGTGACGCTTTTATCCACAGTGATACCAATGCACTCAGTGATAAGCAAAGTACAATCAGCAACCAACTTAAAGTCCATACCGATGAAGACTGCTTAATCTACAGTGTCGAGGCCACTGTCTTACATGATATTGGTGCGCGCTTTCCCAGCATTAGCGATTATTTTAGCCAAAACTCCGCCCAGCGTTTAAAAACTAAAATGAGTCAGGTTAATGAAGAGGCTATTTTATCGTCCACCTTAATGAATACTGAAGTGAGTAACTTCTATCAAAGCCCTGCCGCTTCAATTAATGCGAAACAAACAATTCAACAAGCGGCAATGCAAATGAATGATGAAGGCTATTCATGCCTAGTGGTGGTCGACAATGATAATCCGGTTGGCATTGTCACCGATAAAGACATCCGCCGCCGCTGTGTTGCTACTGGGCTTGCAACTAGCGAAGCGATTAGCGAAATTATGACCAGCGACATGTGCACCATCGATGTAAAAAGTAATGCTTATGATGCCTTAATGATGATGACTGCTAAGCATGTCCATCACTTGCCCGTCACCAAACAGGGCAACCTTGTCGGTATGGTCACGGTCACCGACTTGATTAATAATGAAGGCCACAATGCCATTAACTTATCGGGTATTATTCATAAAGCTAATACGCTTACTGAACTTAAAGAGATTAGTCACTTATTGCCTAAGCTACAGATCCGTTTAGCAAAATTAGGCAGTAGTGCCGATCATGTTGGCAAAAGTATTAGCGCAATAACCATGGCATTTACTAAACGTTTAATTGAAATGGCCGAATACAAATATGGTCAAGCGCCAGTACCTTATGCTTGGCTGGCCGCTGGCTCACAAGCCAGACAAGAGCAACTAGCACATTCAGATCAAGATAATGCCATTATTATCTGTGATTCCATGAAGCCTTATGATGATGCTTGGTTTGAAAGTCTCGCGACCTTCGTATGTGATGGTTTAGCCGAATGCGGCTTTATCTACTGTCCCGGTGACATTATGGCCACGAACCCTAAATGGCGACAACCGCAAAAAATGTGGCATAACTATTTTAATGCTTGGGTAGAGACACCTAGTCCGAAAGCCCTACTAAATAGTTGTGTATTCTTCGATTTAGAGACTATTTATGGCGATGTGTCTTTACTTAACAAGGTAAGAAAAAATCTACTGATTAAAACGAAAAACAGTACGCTGTTCATCGCCCATTTATCTAAAAACGCCTTAAATTTACGGCCACCACTGGGGTTTTTCCGTGACTTTGTGTTAAAACAAAGTGGTAAACATAGAGCGACGCTAGATTTAAAACACAATGGTATAGCACCCGTGGTAGATTTAGCGCGAATTTATGCGTTATCTGAAGGTATCAGTGCGGTAAATACTATAGAGCGCATTCAACAAGCGGCTGGCACGCCTTCAATAACGAAAGAATCCGCAGAGAATTTAATTGATGCTTATGAGTTTTTAGGTATGCTCAGAGTTGAGCATCAAGCAAAAAAATTAATGCGCGGTGAGAGTGCTGATAATTATTTATCACCTAAAGAAATTTCTAAATTAGAGCGCGAGCATCTTAAAGATGCGTTTAAGGTAATTAAAGGCTTACAAGATGCCAGACAATCGAGCTACTAATGCCTAGTACAACGTTAGCAAACTCACCCGTATTTAGCTGGCTAATGGGCTACGAAGTGAAGCGAAAAAAATTATTAGCAAAAGCCCCTGCAGGACCATTGCACGATTTTTTATCGGTGCCGCTGCCGGCACTTGATACCCCTATTGATAAGGTAGAGATTTTAGCGGTTGATTTTGAAACAACTGGCCTAGATGCTAAACGCGATAAACTACTGAGTGTTGGCTTTATCACCCTTAAACAACAGCAGATATCACTCAAAACTAGCTACCATCAAATAATCAAAAGCAATGCGCAGCTTGAAGAAAGTAATGTCATTATTCACCACATTACCGATAGTCAAAAAGAGCAAGGACAAGCATTGTCAACGGTTGTTGAAGCGCTATTAAAAGCCTTAGCTGGGAAAGTGATGCTGGTACATTTTGCCCGTATTGAAAAGCAATTTTTGACTGAAGCTTGTTATTACCTCTATGGTATGGCGCCGGTATTTCCTATGATAGACACACTGGTACTGGCTAAACGTCGTCTGGATAAGCGCGATGTTGCCTACGACCCTTCTGAGCTTCGTCTAACAAATTTACGCCATAAGTTTCACTTACCTGAGCACCATGCCCACAATGCTCTTAATGATGCTATTGCCACCGCAGAACTATTTCTAGCACAAATGAGTAAAACGAATAAAGACGGTAAAACCACCTTGAAAGAAGTATTGTTGTAAATTCCCAACCAACCAACCAACCAACCAACCAACCAACCAACCAACCAACCAACCAACCAACCAACCAACCAACCAACCGTTAACCCATGCGATAGAAAAGTAAAATC
Source organism: Colwellia piezophila ATCC BAA-637 (assembly GCF_000378625.1). GTDB lineage: Bacteria > Pseudomonadota > Gammaproteobacteria > Enterobacterales > Alteromonadaceae > Colwellia > Colwellia piezophila. Next base: position 115,658 of record NZ_KB905168.1, read on the forward strand.
AGTCGATTTAATTGATTCGGCATTACTGGTCTCTCTTTAATCGCATTGACACCTTCGATGATAATTGTCCATAAATCGATAAAGAATTGACCTTATATAGCTTTTTCTGTAGCCGTCTTGGGTTACAATCTTGGTATTATCAAGATGGCCAATAGATTTAAAGGATACTCATGAATAACTTACTGAATGCGGAAAACAGCGGCACACCGTTACACATCATTGAAAAATCTACTTACCCAACTTGGCTTGCCGGCCAAGATAATCATAGCCAAACTTGGTTAGAAAACACCCAATTTAGTGGCACTGGTTTAAGCCTAATTCCGAATAACCAAGGCGAATTGAGCCAAGTATTATTCGTCGTTGCCGATGCCAGTGATTATTTTGCTTGTGGCGATTTAATAAAACAGTTGCCACACGGAAAGTTTTTATTACAAGCTGAGCCTGAGCATGTTGAAGCAATTAGTTTCGGTTGGTTAGTGGGTGCTTACCAATATGATAGATATATCACTAACAAGTCAGCTAAAACCTTAGCTGGCTTGTCTATTTCCGATGCGGAAGGTAATAGCGATATTGTTGCCAGTGCCATTAAATTTGCCCAAGCAACCGCTTTAACTCGCGATTTAATCAATACACCTGCTGCCGATATGATGCCGGAAGATATAGCCCAAGCATCGTTAGCGCTAGCTGAACAGTTTGGCGGTGAAGTTAAACAAATTATTGGTGATGAATTGCTTGTTCAAAATTACCCAACTATTCATGCGGTTGGTCGCGCCAGTATTCATACCCCACGTTTAGTCGATTTAACTTGGGGTGATAGTAAAAACCCACAAGTGACTTTAGTCGGTAAAGGGGTTTGTTTTGATAGTGGTGGTTTAGACATGAAACCGGCTGCTGGCATGCGTAATATGAAAAAAGATATGGGCGGTGCTGCGCATGTTTTAGGCTTAGCCCAGTTGATTATGGCGTTTAACTTACCGATTAATTTACGTGTACTCATTCCAGCAGTAGAAAATGCAGTCTCTAGCAATGCACTTCGTCCAGGTGATGTCGTAACAACGCGTAAAGGCCTTACGGTTGAGATTCATAATACTGATGCCGAAGGGCGTTTGGTGTTATGTGATGCCTTAGCTGAAGCTGAAAACGATGAACCTGAATTAATTATCGATTTCGCTACCTTAACTGGCGCTATGCGTATTGCCTTGGGCACTGAATTACCGGGTTTCTTCTCAAATAGCGATAAAGTAGCCGCTGATATTACTGCCGCCGGCCTGAAAAATAGCGATCCGGTATGGCGTATGCCATTGCATAGTCCTTATGACGATTTATTCAAAAGTACTATTGCCGACATGACCAACTGCCCAACGCAACCGTTTGGTGCTGCCATTGCCGCTGCTCTATATTTACAGCGTTTTGTCGACAAAACAGACTGGGTTCATTTTGATGTCATGGCCTTTAACGTTCGTCATTTATCAGGTCGCCCATTAGGTGGTGAAGCGTTTGGTATTCGCACGGTGTTTGATTATTTACAAGCTAGATTTAAGTAGCATTGAATCGGTAAATTAAATTATTAATTAGACGCCATTAATAGGCGTCGTTACTTAAGTTACCTCTAGGCGCCCCTTAAATAGTGAAGTCTTTGGTATTCGCACTTAACTCCTATGGGATTAGTGATTATTTAGCAGCTAGATTTAAGTAATACTGACTCGTTAGTTTAAACGAAATGTAGACGTTTTATCTTTGTGCCGAATACTACCTTTAGTATTCGGCACTATTCACTTGTTACTCACTGCTTGCGGTAATTCTACCCCCCATGCTTTATCTGGATCATAAAAAAAACGGCCTTTGTTGACGCAAGTATTATCAGACTGTTCACTCGCCTTTTAATTAGCTGATGTTACTTTTTATACGATTTGTGCTTGTTATAACCTATGCAGTACATCATACGATTAGATTAACTCTATTTAATCTCGATTTTTGCTCTTTTCATCGAATTTAATACTCTTTCCATTGGTTTCACGCTCAAAAAAACATAAACTCGAAGGGTTAAAATTTTTCGAATAGACCTCTAGGACTAGAAATGAAACTAAAAATAAACTCGTTAAAACAAGCCTTAGCGATCAGCTTAGGTTTGCTTACTTGTTCGGTAGCTACCGCTGCACAGACAAGCAAAGTCATTACCGCTGAAAACCTCGCGACACTGCAATCAGTTAGCAGTGCACAAGTCAGCCCAAGTGGTGAGCATATTGCTTACACTCGCTCAGTTCCTCGTGAGATCTATGTTGAAAAAGATGGTAAAAATTGGGGTGAACTTTACCTAGTTAATGATAAAGGCGAAGAGCGTGCTTTTATTACCGGTAAAGTAAATGTTAGCAGTATTCAGTGGTCTGCTGATGGTTCATTGATTTATTTCTTAGCGAAAATGAACGACGATAAATACACTAACCTTTATCAAATCCCTGCCAACGGTGGCCAAGCGCAAAAAGCCGTGGTATTAAAAGACACTAGCATTGGCAGTTATTCACTTAGCAGTGATAATAAACAAATTGCTATCCTAGCGAAAAAAGCCAAAGACAAGTCAGTAAAAACACTGAGCGGTTTAGGTTTTAAAGCCGAAGTTTTTGAAGAGCAACTGACTAATCAGCTTTTATATGTAACCGAGCTTACTCAGTCTGATAAAGCCATTACTCCTGAAGCATGGGATATCAACGGTTATGTATCTGATGTACATTTTTCACCTACCGGTAAAGAGTTATTAGTTAAAACTCAACCGACTGCGTTAATTGATGACAAATACATGAAGTCACAATGGCACATTGTCGATATCGCTAAAAAATCAGTGAAAATCTCTTTTGCCACTGAAGGAAAATTAGGTGCGGCTGAATTCTCTTACGATGGTAAATATGTTGCCCTACACGGTGCTCAAGACAAACATGATCCAGCAACAGGTCGTTTATTTATTGCCAATGTTAGCACGGGTAAAGTTGCTAACTGGTTACCAGACTTTAACGGTCACGTAAGTGATTTTGAATGGTCTAATAAACGTAATGAATTATATTTCATCGCCAACATTGGTACCCAGTCTGTTGTTGCCAAAATCAAACCTGGCTCTAATAAATATAAAACTGTGGTTACCGGTGGTAAATTCATCGCAGGTAACTTAAGTATTTCTGACTCAGACAAAACGATTGTCGTTAAAGCTAACACCGCTCAGCACCCTAACGAAGTATTTATGGTGCGTGGTAAAAAGCAAACGCGTTTAACTGACTCAAATACTTGGTTAAATGAGGTAGCACTAGCTAAACAAGAAAGCCTTACCATAAAAGCCCGTGACGGCGTTGAGATTGGTGGTATTTTAATTTATCCACTTGATTACAAAAAAGGTCAACGTTACCCGTTAATTATGTCTGTTCATGGCGGTCCAGAAAGCCATGATAAAGATGGTTGGTTAACCGCTTACTCTCGTCCTGGCCAATTAGCGGCGGCACAAGGTTACGCAGTATTTCACCCTAACTATCGTGGTAGCACAGGTAAAGGCGTAGATTACTCTAAATTAGGTCAAAACGATTACGCCGGTAAAGAGTTTGATGATTTAGTAGATCTTAAAAACCATCTTGTTAACATTGGTTTAGTGAATGAGCAGAAAGTTGGTATCACCGGTGGTTCATACGGTGGTTATGCTTCAGCTTGGGGCGCAACCAAATTAACTAAGCATTTTGCTGCCAGTGTTATGTTTGTGGGTATTTCTAACCAGTTATCAAAATTTGGTACTACCGATATTTCTAACGAAATGAACTTAGTTCATGCTCGTTCATATCCTTGGGACAAATGGCAATGGTACTTAGAGCGCAGCCCGATTTATTGGGTAGAGCAATCTGAAACACCACTCCTGATTATGCACGGTAAAGCCGATCCTCGCGTACATCCAGCACAATCGATGGAAATGTACCGTTATATGAAAGTTCATGGCAAGGTGGTGCGTTTAGTTTATTATCCGGGTGAAGGCCATGGTAATAAACGTGCTGCTGCTAAGTACGATTACAGCTTACGTTTAATGCGTTGGATGGATAACTACCTAAAGCATGACAATAAGCCAATGCCTGCACATGACTTACCTCATGCCGCTAACTTAACAGCACAAAAAAAAGCTGATAAGTAACCTCAACTATGGATAAGCAATATTACACAACAAAGCTATTTTAACCGCTTTCAGCGTTATTTTTCCTACCAATAGCCAGCTATTGGGTACGTAAAAATGCCTTGATAACGACTAAACTAACATCATTGTGTATAACGTGTAATTTACTATCTAAATTTCATAGTGTTATAACATTCATTAACCAGTGTTCAGGTTAAGTAATAAAAAAGCAGACGCTTTAGTTACGCACATACATTTGAAAAGGTCAGCTTAGCTGGCCTTTTTTATTGCCATAAAAACCCCCTTAAATAATCTAAATCTACTACCTGACAAATAAAAACAAAACAATTATTGCAAATGATAATGATTCTCATTAGAATTCGTACTTATTTTATTTCCCTGTTATTTTATTCATTAAGGTTTTAGTTATTTATGAAGTTTTCTCCAATTTTTTTAGCCGTAAGTGCGGTTCTTTCCTCAACGGCAGCTTTTGCCAATACCGCTGCTAATCCCGCTGAGGATCCAACAGACCCGGTCGTAGAAAAAATTACTAAAAACGCTGCACAGAGTCAGTCTTCAGAAGCTAAGGCCCTTAAAGACATTGAAGTTATTCAAGTAAAGGGCAGCTATTTCAATGGTTATAAAGTGGATAATGCCAATGGTGCCATGCGCGCAAATATCTCCTTATTAGAAACAGCCCAATCGGTCACCGTTATTCCAGCTACCGTTATTAACGAACAATTAGCCACAACGTTAGGTGAAGTACTTGCCAATGACGCCAGCTTAACCGCAGGTTCAAAGCAACGTAACCGCGAAGTATTCAATTTGCGTGGTTTTGAGCTAAGTTCTTCAAATGGTTACCTCCGCGACGGTCATCAGCATTGGTCACATTACCAACAACCGATTGAAACGCTAGAGAGCATTGAAGTCATCAAAGGGCCATCAAGTATTTTATACGGCCAGTCAGGCCCGGGTGGTTTAGTAAATATGGTCACTAAAAAACCAACGACTAACAGTATTTTCAACTTAGGCGTAGATGTTGATCAAGAAGGTTCGTCCCGATTAACACTTGATGCTGGCGGCGCAATTACGGCAGATGAATCTCTGCGTTATAGAGCTAACTTAGTTAAGCAAGATGTCATTTATCAACGTGAATACCAAAACGGTGAACAAAGAGAGCGTGAACGTTTCCTTGGCGCTTTGGTTGTTGATTATGATATCAGTGACGATTTATTAGTGAGTCTTCATTATGATAGAACCAATGATAAAGCAGGCTTAGATACCGGGGCTTGGCTTGATGATGAAGGCAATATTATTGGCGATGATAAAACCATTCGTGATATGTCATGGGCCTTTACTGACATTACCGTAGAAAACTATGGTGTTGATGCCAATTATATTTTAAGTGATTCATGGCAAGTAAAGTTTGGCTATAACGAACAAACATTTGAACGCCAACGTTTTGAGTCTGCGCCTAAAAAACCGAGTGGTTTTGTTGAAGGTGATTCGTATACCTCAAAGCCTTATGATCGCTATGATGATTGGCAATTTACTACCACGTTTATCGACTTTACCGGTGAATTTGAACTGGCCGGTGTAGAGCATAACTTACTTGTCGGTGCTAACTACCTTGATTATTACTACGGCCAATTGAAAGTAAAGGGTGACTCGTTTGAATATTCAGCAGGTCAAGGTGAGCCACCTCGCCCAGACATTAGCTACACCACCGATGACAGCCTTTATACTAGCGAATATGATTATTATGGTATTTATATCCAAGACTTGATCACCATTAACCAAGAGTGGCAAGTGATGATCGGTGGCCGTTACGATAAACAAAGCAAAACCGGTGCTGACAATGAATCACTACTGCCGAAAGCCGGTGTACTTTACCACCCAAATGACAATACAACTTTTTACGGCAGTTACAGCGAAGGCTTTGAACCACAAAGCAGTGAAACCATCCATAATGATCAAGACTTAAACGATGGCATGGAGATAGATGCCATGACCTCAAAACAATATGAAGTAGGCGCTAAGTGGCAGCTATTAGATGACCGGTTATTACTAACGACGGCTTTATTTGATATTACCAAGTCGGGTGTTTTGGTGACCGAAGACTATCAAGGTGAAAATGAAAATATCACCACGGTTACCACTCAAGTAGGCGAACAACGTCATAAAGGCTTTGAAATGGCAGCACAAGGTGCAGTAACCGATAAGCTTTTTGTTATGACCTCGATGATGTATTTAGATGCTGCTTATGGAAAAAATCAAGATGGAAATAAGAACTATACCGGCATGACCCCTGTTGATGCCCCCGAATGGTCAGCGTCAATTTGGTCACGTTATGAACTTACCGAAGACCTAGCAATTAATGCTGGTGCTTTTTATCAAGGTGAGCGTTTTGCTGATGGAAATAACACCATAGTCAAAGATGCTTATACCCGTATTGATATTGGCGCGACTTATAAAATTAACGTTAGTAATACCGACATTAACTTACGTTTTAATGTGCAAAACTTATTTGATACTGACTACCTCGCGGGTGGCGGTACTTCTAATGTGACCGTTGGTGATGGCAGAAGCTACCGCCTTGCCATGCAAGTAGCCTTTTAATCAACCTGAAAATAACAAACCAATGAATAGCCAAGGATAAACAGATCATGACTGTTTGCCCCTTGGCTTTTTTGTCAAATCTCTCCTCTAAATACTTCAACGCAGTTTCCTATTCAACACTAAAGTCTAATGCCCGCACCATTGTTTTTACTCTACTTAGTGTTAATCTGATTTACTAGTTATCGCTATATTTTCAAAAAAAACAGGGAAGTTAACATGTATATGGAGTTTATTTAACCCGACTTTGTTTCGTTTAAAGCGCATGGTCATTAGTGAGAGTAAAATGAATAAAAAACTGTACCCTACCATTGTTTTATTATCTACTTTAATAACCTTGTTGGCTTATTTGAGCCATATCTATATAGCCTCCGCACTCATTACGGCACTTTTTATCTTCACTGTTAGCTGTATTACGTTCTTAGTTATGTCCAACATTATAATAAAAAAAAACCAACGTTCTACTGAAAAATTAGCAGAAACAACACATAGCAACATTGAGCTAGGCGTAATTGGCGGGAAAATTAATAATAAAGCCAGTGAGCTTGCGATTAATTCTGCCGAAATTAGCTTTTTCTTAACCCTGCTAAGTGGTGCAATAAATAACTCCAGTGAAGATGTTGACCGTCTCGCCACTGCAGCTGAGCAAATGTCAGCAAACAGTAAACAAATTAACGATAATGCCGTACTGGCTTCTCAACAGGCCAGTCATGCTATGACGGCAAGCACCACGATCTCCGCTCAGTTAGGTGACAATATCAACATTGTCAATCAGCTAAGTTTATCGGTAAATAATGCCGCAGATAAAATACATTCCTTGCAAAAAAAAGCACAAGCTATTCAAAGTATTACTGATGTAATTGATGGTATTTCATCACAAACCAATTTACTTGCGCTTAATGCCGCAATCGAAGCTGCTCGTGCTGGGGAGCAAGGTCGTGGTTTTGCGGTTGTCGCTGATGAAGTCAGAGCACTAGCAGGAAAAACAGCCGACGCTACCGCACAAATAGGTGAAATGCTTAAGAAAACCAGTGACGAAACCAGTGAAACAACTCAAGTGATGGAAAAAATTGTTGAACAAACAAATAGTGTCGTCACCACCATGACAGAGTTGGCGCACGGTTTTGCGGAAATTGATCAACTAATGACAGACTCTTCTGCCGCAAGCGATCAAATTAGTCATGCGTTAAAGGAACAAGACTTTGCTGCTGAAGAAATTTCAACGTCCGTAGTTCGTTTGCATGATTTTTTATTAAGCAAAGGTAGTGAGACACAAGCGGCATCCGTGCAAGCGCAAACGTTGTCCAATAGTACCGAGTCAATTTTCGTCCATATTTCGTCTTTTGAAAGCAACTCTCTTATTGCTAACATGTGTCAACAAGCACAGCTTGCTGCCAGTCAAGTAAGTCAATTATTTGAGCTAAGTATTGAAAAGAGCCTTATTGCTCAGCAACAGTTATTTAACTTCAATTACCAACAAATAGGTAACAGTGACCCGAAAAAATACAGTACCACTTTTGATAAATTTACCGATCAACACCTACCTAAAATTCAAGAGCCTTTGTTAGTACAGTTTCCTGAGATGATTTACGCAGGTGCTGTTGATATCAATGGTTACTTTCCTACCCATAATAAATGCTTCTCTAAACCACTTACCGGTAATACAGCAACAGATGTTATCAATAACCGTACAAAACGCATATTTGATGACCCAACGGGTATTCGCTGTGGCAAACATACCGATAAATTCCTATTGCAAACTTATAAGCGTGATACGGGAGAAATTATGCATGACGTGTCCGCGCCAATATTTGTTCAAGGTAAACATTGGGGTGGCTTTAGAATTGGCTTTAAAGCCAAATAAGCATCTCAAAAGGTTAGAACTCATTAGAAATCGACTAATGTCTACCCAAATTTTTAACAATGTAGACTTAGGTCTAATTCCTTTTGTTCACTTTACACACTAAGTTATCATTCAATAACAAAAAGTAACAACCAAACGAGTTATAAAGTAAAACGATAAGAGGCATTTAAGATCTCAACAAAGTCTAAACACTTAAAACATATAATAAGTCATATTAAAATAAATAAATAAAATGGGGAATACCATGTTTAAAAATTCATTATTTAAGGTTAAAAAACTAGTACTAGCAACCAGTTTATTAGCAGTTACAGGTGCCGCGAACGCCGGTTATACCATTACATTAGATGACGGTGACAGCATCACTTTTGGTGGTTACATAAAAGTTGATGCTCGTTATACCAGTGGTAATATTGCTGCAAACGATTACTGGTACGGTGGTGGTACTGTGCTAGATAGCGACATCTCTAACTTTGGTTTTGCCGCCAATGAAACCCGCTTTAACACTAAATATGTGCATGGTGATGTCACTGGTTTTATTGAAATGGATTTTTACGGTGATGCCGTCTCTGGTGGTGGTAATGAAATTATCTCCAACTCTTCCAAGCCACGTTTACGTCATGCCTTTGTTAAGTACAAAAATGTATTAGTTGGTCAAACCTGGACCACTTTTCAAAACACCAGTTCTCTTGCTGAAGCCGCCGACTTTGGTGGCCCGTTAGTAGCTTCTGCCTTTATTCGTCAAGGTCAGGTTCGATATACCAATGGCGGTTTACAACTATCTATCGAAAACCCTGAAACCTACAAAGGTGTTCATGGCGATGATTCTGTGCCCGACTTTATTGGTAAATATACCTTTAAAGGCGACTGGGGTAATGTTTCTGTTTCAGGTTTAGCTCGACAATTACAAACCCTTGATGGCTCAGAATCTGCGATAGGTTTTGGTATTGCCGGTCGTATTAATACCTTTGGTAAAGATGATTTTCGCTTTCAAGTACATGGTGGTCATGTCGGCCGTTACGTGGGTGTTACCGCTTCTACAGACGTAGCCAAAAATAGTAACGGTAGTTGGGCAGCAGAAGAGACTACCTCTATCATGGTCGCTTATCGTCACTTCTGGACAGACGATATGCGTAGTACAGCATTTTATGGTAATACCACAACTGATCTTCGTGATACAGATCGGTCTCATTGGGGAGTCAACATCTTTAAAAACGTAACTAAGCAATTATCTTTTGGTTTAGAAGTGGGTAATTTTGAGATGGCAAATACCACATCTGGCTCAGGTAATACTATGGGTGGTGACTCTAATTACGTACAATTCTCAACTAAATACGTATTATAGTTTTATCGTCTGAGTCATAAAGACAAGAATAAGACATTTACCTTTTGATATAACACCTTGCGTTAGTTAACCTCTTTGAGGTTATTTTATAGGGAAGCATATGCTTCCCTTTTTTTATACTAAAAATAACCTTGGCTATTTAATATCGCGGAAATATTAAAAGTCCCCGTTGAAACGAGTTTTATACCTATACTAAAGTAATATCCTCACCCTAAAGACAAATAATATGCCGACCAATATAGTAAAAAGTGGCTTTCTGGCGATACTCACCTTCCTTACCTTTATTCTGCCCTTGCTGCTAGCTGATGAAGTATCTTTGTTAGCAAACTGGTTATTCATTTTTATTAGCTGGTCATTAGTCATTTTGTTATCTGCATTGAGTCCCGCACAGATCGATAATAAAACCAGCGAGAAAACTGATTTAGCGCTAAAGGAATCACCTTAATTGATTTCATCTAGCCAGGTAGTCATCTTATTAGCCATTTATATGATCTCGCTCTTTTTCTTGGCTCAATGGGGTCAATCGGACAGTAAAGCCGCGAAACGAATACGTAACTCTGCCAACACTTACGCCTTAAGTCTGGCTGTTTTTTGTACTTCCTGGACGTTTTTTGGAAATATTGCCGTCTCGACTAAACAAGGCCTTTTTCCTATTTCCTTATATCTGGGTACTACGCTAACTTTTATTTTTATGACTCCCCTATTAAAAAAAATGGTGCTGCTAAAAAATGAGTTTCACTCAACCAGTATTGCCGATTTCATCTCGGTTCGTTATCGCAGATCTCAAGGGTTAGCGGCCTTAATTAGCTTACTTTGCTTAGTCGGTATCATCCCCTATTTAACCATCCAATTAAAATCGGTTATTGATAGCTTTCTAATACTGACAGCGAACTCCGAACAATCATTAGCCTTTATTGATTATTTAGATGTAATTATTGTCTTGATGATGGCATTTTTCACCATTGTTTTTGGTGTTCGTCATATAGATCCAACAGAAAAACATCCAGGAATGATGGTAGCACTGGCCGGTGAAAGTATTCTAAAGTTATTAGCGATGCTTATTGGCACCCTGTGGATTTGTTATATCATCAACCCTGGGGTGTTTAGTATCTTTGAAAAACTTTCCACCCAAGCACAACTCAACCCTAACGTACTGACTATATCTACCCAGCAATGGCTCAGTTTTATGTTAATTGGCGCTGTGGGCGTAATTACCCTACCCAGACAATTTCATGTCGGTATCGTCGAATGCCGTGATGCTAAGTTTTTAGATAGAGCTAAATGGCTTTTTCCACTGTATTTATTACTGATCAATTTATTCACTTTCCCTGTTGCACTCGCGGGTTTAATTACACCAGGAGCACTTGAGTCGTCAGGTATATTATTGTTAACTCAACCGTTAGCAAATCATGCACCTTTTATTGCTCTCATTACCTTTCTCGGCGGTTTTGCCGCCGCTACGGGCATGATAATGATTAGTGCGATGACGCTTTCAACCATGTTAACCAATCATATATTAATGCCTGTTATCATGCAGACCCCTAGTTTGTCGGCTTTTAAGCGCCAGATTTTACCTTTACGTTGGTTAATGGTCTTCGCAATACTTTTTTTAAGCCTATTTTATTATCGCGTCATTGGTGACTCCCAACTGATTGTTAATATCGGTAGCATAAGTTTTGTTGCCACCGCGCAATTTGCACCGATATTGATAGGCGGATTAATTTGGCGTAAAGGTAATTTAGCCGGAGCATATAGCGGACTTACCGTCGGTGCTTGTTTTTGGTTTTATTGTTCATTATTACCATCTTTAATTCGTTCTGGCTGGTTAGACTGGACAATACTCTCTCAAGACAGTGGTTTCTTTTATTGGTTTAATCCAGAGCAACTTTTTGCCATACAAGGAATTAGTACCTTAACCAATGGCTTGCTGTGGAGCTTGCTCGCTAATATTCTTTGTTACGTCGGGGTTTCTTTATTTACTAAAATGTCAGAAGAAGAACAAAAAATTTCCCATCAATTTGTTGATATTAAAAATATTTATTTCAAAAACGACTTTGACGACACAACCCCTGCCACTATTGAGCTGCACAGTAAGAAACGCCTGATCACAAAAGTTTTCCAGCAATATCTTCCTGAAGATTTAGCTAAATTAAAATTACAACAATCATTAACCAAAGCTGAAATACGCGACCAAGACCACATCAACATTGTCGAACTGTCATCATTAAAAAATTCGGCACTGAATAGTTTAGCGGGTGCTATTGGTATGGCTTCCGCCTACAAAGCTTTTAATAACATTAATTTAATTAATATCGATGAAGAGCAACAATTAGCCAGTTATTTCTCACAGTTTTTCGCGCAATTACAACTATCTCCTAAAGAAATGTTTGAACAAGTGAATTTTCATCAACAAAAACGCGAGCTACTCGAGAGCCATGCTAAACAGCAACTCGACACTATAATAAAATTAGAAACTGAGATAAAACAGCGTTTAAAAGCAGAGCAAATAGCTAAGTCATTGAACGAAGATTTAGAGCTCAGAGTAACAGAAAGAACCCAAGCGTTAAGCCAGAGTAATAACGAGCTGAATAATACCCTCGAAGAATTAAAACTTACCCAAGGACAACTACTAGAAAATGAAAAAATGGCATCACTTGGCGGGCTTGTCGCAGGCGTTGCTCATGAAGTGAATACCCCTATTGGTATAGTCCTTACTTCTATCAGTTTTATGAAAGATAAATGCTTCACTATTATTAACGCGATGGATGACCAAACGCTAAGTGTAAAACAATTATCAAAATTTACTGATGATTTAAATCAGGGTTTTGACCTTTCACTGCGCAATATTAGCCGTGCGGTCAAGTTAATTGAGGGTTTTAAACTCATTGCTGTTGATAGTGTTGTTGATGATGAGCGCATGATCAATGTGCATGATTATTTAGCAGACGTTATTCGATCATTACGACCAAAAGCGAAACAGGCACAGGTGAATATAAAGCTCACTTGCGCTCAAGATGTATTAATTACCTCATACCCTGGCGCCATAGCCCAAATCACTAATAACCTGATTATCAATAGCTTAGTACATGCCTTTACTGATGTGACTGATGGCAGTGGTGAAATAACCATTGACGTTAAGCGCTTAGCTCAAAGTATTGAATTGAACTTCTCTGATAACGGTTGCAAGTTAAATGAAGAGACTAAATCTAAGTTATTTGAACCCTTTTATACTACCAAAAGAGGTCAAGGAGGCTCAGGCTTAGGGGCACATATTGTCTACAACTTAGTTACCCAAAAGTTAAAGGGCACCATAGAACTGATAACTGACCAAGCTCACGGGAAAACCTTTAAGATATCTATCCCTGACTCTATTAATCCATAACTAATGAAAACCTGTAGGAATGTCATGCGTGTTTTTTTTAAACGGTCATCTCTTTATATTTTATTTTGCGTGATTATGAGAATAATTGAACTAAACTGTTAAATAGTGAAGCAATTTTAAAGGGTAACCTATGGGTTTTTTGCGAAAATTTACCATACAGCAAAGATTAGCCATGCTGGTGGTATTAATCATTATTGGCCTTAGCACACTAAATGTCATGAACTTGTTCGAAGAGTATAAATCCTTAATTTCCCAAAAAAAAATCACTACTAACGAGTTAGTCGATAATACTTACGGCATCATTGAACACCACTATGCATTACAGCAACAAGGCGATCTCAGTGAAGTGAAAGCAAAAGAGCAGGCGCTGAGCATCATTGCCAACTTGCGCTACGATACCAACAATTATTTTTGGGTTAACGACTTTACCCCTAATATGATAATGCACCCAATAAAACCGCAACTCAACGGTAAAAATATTGCAGGTGTAAAAGACCCTGATGGTAAAGCACTCTTTGTAGAAATGGTAAATATTGTCCAAGCAACAGGAGAGGGCTTTATTAACTATAAATGGGCAAAACCAGGCTTTGATGACCCCGTAGACAAAATTGGTTTTGTAAAAGGTTTTATTCCTTGGCAGTGGATTATTGGCACAGGCACCTACCTAGATGATATTGATGCTACCTTTGCCGAGCACCGCAATAGAGTGATATTAGATAGTGTAATTATAACCTTAATTATTGTTGGGCTAAGTTACATTATTGGTAAAAGTATCTTAGTTCCAACCCGCTCAGCGGCAGAATTAATGAAAGATATCGCCCAGGGTGAAGGTGATCTGACCAAATCTTTAGATGCCAGTGGACAAGATGAGATATCTCGGCTATCGACCTTTTTCAATGAATTTACCGGTAAGATGCGCCAGTTATTACAAGATGTCGCCGATAATACCTCACAAGTTTTAGACCATGCAGAAGCAGTTTCTGGTGCTAGTAATACCACTCAGTCATTAATACAAAACCAAAACGACATTACCGCGCAAGTTGCCACGGCAATGGAAGAAATGACCTCACAAATTAAGGAAGTTAGTGATAATGCTAGCTCTGCTGAACAAGCCGCAAATGATGCCAGAAATAATACCTCTGAAGGTAAAGAAATCATCTCTCATACCATTGCCCAAATGCAATCTCTGTCGAGCAACATTGATGATGTTAGCCAAGTGGTCGCTAGCCTCGCTTCTGAAAGTGACAATATAGGCTCAGTGCTTGATGTGATTAGAGGTATTGCTGAGCAAACGAACTTATTAGCGTTAAATGCAGCGATAGAAGCAGCACGCGCCGGCGAGCAAGGCCGTGGTTTTGCCGTAGTGGCTGATGAAGTACGTACTTTAGCCAACCGTACGGAGCAAAGTACCAATGAAATTCAACAAATGATTCAAAAATTACAAGCGGGTGCTCAAGAAGCCGTTGCCGCGGTGAAAGTCAGCCAAGATATCTCCTTGAAAACCGTTGAACAAACAGCAAAAGCAGATGATTCTCTTTCTGAAATTGATCGATTGATGGAAGTCATCTCTGATATGAACACACAAATAGCAAGAGCTACCGAGCAACAAAGCCAGGCGGCTGACGAGGTTAATTTACGTATTAATGATCTAGCGGGTATGACTGATCAATCACTGGCAACAACCGAACAACTTAGTGAAACTAGCCAGCAATTAAAAGTCAGCAGTAATGCTATGTCAGAGGTTGTTGGTCGCTTTAAAATTTAGCGATACTTTCATCGACATAAAAAAGCCAGTAACACATTGCCATCAAGAAAATGTTACTGGCTAAACCATCAAAAATTTTAACGTGAATTGAACTGAGCAGAACTCTGTAGAACTCCAAAGTGGTCACTTAGTGGTTATGTGTCCTGGAGCATAACCACTAAGTTCCGTACCTTTCTGTTACCTATTTAGTGAGAGAGCATTCACTGCCTAAGCAACGAAATGAATGATAATCATTCTCATTAAGATAGTCAACGTTATTTTAACAATTAATTTGAATTAACTGTTTTTTATTTCTTCAACTTGGCAAAAGCATCGGCGAAGGCGTTACCCATAACGGCGTTGTCTACCTTTTTAGCTTTTGCTTTATTATGTTGATTAGATGACTGTCCTTGCTGGTTTTTATTATTCGGCTTTGCTGGCTTATGTTTAGCCTTGCTATCACGATTGTGCGCTTGAGTAGGCCTTTGAGCTTGAGCAACCGCTTGTTCATCTAAGCGCATTGTTAAACTAATACGTTTACGAGCAGCATCTACTTCTAATACCTTCACTTTAACTATATCGCCAGCCTTAACGACTTCTCTTGGATCACTAACAAACTTATCTGTTATTGATGAAATGTGTACTAAACCATCTTGATGCACACCAATATCAACGAAGGCACCGAAATTAGCGACATTTGACACCACTCCCTCAAGAATCATACCCAAGGTTAAGTCGGCCATGGTAGTAACGCCTTCGGCAAAATTAGCACTTTTAAAGGCCGGCCTAGGATCTCGACTCGGTTTTGCTAGCTCCTTAATAATGCCTTTTATGGTAATTTCACCGATATCATTATTCGTTAACTGACTAATATCTAGTGACTTCAATTGCTCATCATTATTAAGGATTTTGTTAACATCGAGCTTTAATTGACTGATGATCTGCTCGACAATAGGGTAACTTTCAGGGTGCAGTGCTGATTGATCCAAAGGGTTATCACCATCGCTAATACGTAAGAAACCGGCCGCTTGCTCAAACGCTTTTGGCCCTAGACGAGCGACTTTTTTCAATTGCTTTCTATTGGTAAAGCGACCTTGGCTATCTCGAAAAGCGACAATGTTATTAGCCATCGTTTTGTTTAACCCTGAAACACGGGTTAATAACGCAGCTGAAGCACTATTTAAGTCCACACCCACCGCATTGACACAATCTTCGACCACATCATCGAGCGTTTTACTGAGCTGGCTTTGGCTAACATCATGCTGATATTGGCCAACACCGATAGCTTTCGGATCAATTTTAACTAATTCTGCTAATGGATCTTGTAGTCGCCTAGCAATAGAAACCGCGCCACGTATAGACACATCTAGATCTGGAAATTCATTCGCGGCAAATTCCGAGGCAGAATAAACAGAGGCCCCTGCTTCACTGACAATCACTTTAGTTAATTGCAACTTAGTTTCATCGGTTTTAAAGGTTTGGATAACCTCAGCAAGCAACTTGTCACTTTCACGTGAGCCGGTACCATTACCAATAGCGACTAACTCGACTTTATATTGGCGACAAATATTAACCAAAGTTCGAACCGACTTATCCCAATGATTTTGTGGCGCATGAGGGAATATAGTAGTGGTGTGTAATAGCTTACCAGTGCCATCAACAATGGCAAGTTTACAACCGGTTCTTAAGCCTGGATCTAAACCCAAGGTGACTAATGCCCCCGCTGGTGCTGCCATTAACAAGTCGGTAAGATTATTAGAGAATACATCTATTGCTTTGGTCTCGGCTTGCTCACGCAAGCTAGTTAGCAATTCAGTCGTTAAACTGATACTGAATTTAGCTTTCCAAGTTAATTGTACTACCTTGGTTAAAAACTCAGCGCCTGCCTGTTTCTTACCTTCTGAAAAGCACCGCAACGTTAAGTGCTCACTAATAATTTGTTCAGCACTACTGCTTGTTTTTACCTCTTGCCCTGGGTCAACATCAATATGAAGCTGTAAGAAACCTTCATTTCTACCGCGCAACATAGCCAGCATTCGATGAGAAGGCACTGTTCTTAGTTTTTCACTATGTGCAAAGTAATCACGAAACTTAGCTGCCGCTTTATCTTGGCCTTTAACCAATTTACTAGTCAAATGAGCTTGTTTAAGTATATGACGGCGTAATTTGGCGATTAAGTTGGCATCTTCACTAAAGCGTTCGGCTAAAATATAACTAGCCCCATCAAGCACTGACTTAACATCCTCGAAACCTGCCGCTTTATTAATAAACGCTTTCGCTTCTTCTGTGGGAACAAGTTGCCAGTTATTAAATAATTTATTCGCTAGCGGTGCCAAGCCTGCTTCTGTGGCTACTTTACCTTTAGTGCGACGCTTGGGTTTAAAGGGCAAATAGAGATCTTCAAGTCGAGTTTTACTATCAGCTTGCTGAATTGACTTTTCTAATGCTGCGCTCAGTTTATCTTGCTGCTTTATGCTCACTAAAATAACTTGTCTGCGGTCTTCTAACTCACGTAAATAACTTAAACGCTGAGCTAAATGACGAAGATGGTTATCATCTAAACCTTGGGTCGCTTCTTTACGATAACGCGCAATAAATGGCACCGTGGCACCACCATCAAGTAAGGTAATAGCGGCATGAATTTGTACCGCGTTAACATTGAGTTCTTGAGCGATTTGCTCGGCAATAGTTAACATTAAATTGAGATTCCAGCAGGGTAATAAATAGCTTGGCATAATAACAGAAAACTATTGTGACTAACATTGTCGCGCGTTAGCCAACAATATTACCCGGAGCAAGTTCATTTTAACTTTACGGTTTTTCTATATTTCATTGTTGCTAATGTAAGGTAACTATGCGACCACAAGTAATTCAGCATTACTGAGTAAACAAGCGAGACGTATATACCGTCATGCTTGTGATACTCGCTTTTATCACCTCCGCAACTCCCTACATTACCTAGATGTTCGTAACTGCTAATACTTTCAAATACGTCAATTAAGCACCAAAGTAGCCAAAATCACCGAATCTGCGTGGTAAAACCCTGAAATGATTGAAAGTGTGCAGGTGTTTTCATCAGGGATGATGAAAAAGCGGCGTTGGACAGGGATGTTCATTAACGCGGCTCCTCGAAACACTTGATTGAATGAAAGATTAGGTTTTGTTCGCAGCGCCGGGAGAGTCCAGAGAGGGCTCGGCGATAGCCCTCTCTGGGTGTAGTCGCCACCGCGACGCGAAAGAAGTTATGAATCCAGCCGTATTTTAAAGACCATATGACATCAAGATATATACAATAAGGGCCTAAAATTCGCTTGCCCTTCATTATTACCTTAATAAGTGCTCGAGTTCATAGCCAACAAATACTATTTACTAACTAAAAAGCTGGGTTGTTGAATAACAGGAATAACAAAGTAGTGACTATTTTTGATATTATCAGTAAAACTAGTCTTTTATTATTAAAAATATCCGATGAAAAAATCAAACTATATAACCCGCGCGGGCTGGGATCGCTTAGATAAAGAATTAAAATACTTATGGAGGGTTGAGCGCCCCCAAGTTACTCGCACGGTAAGTGAAGCGGCTGCGCAAGGTGATCGCAGTGAAAATGCCGAATACCAATACGGTAAGAAACGTTTACGTGAAATTGATCGCCGCGTTCGATTTTTAATGAAACGCACTGAAGATCTCAATATTGTTTACCCTGATCCCCAGCAAGAAGGGCGAGTCTTTTTTGGTGCTTGGGTTACGTTAATCAATGAAGAGGATATTGAAGTCGTTTATCGCTTAGTTGGCCCGGATGAATGGGATGTTAAACGCGGAGAAATAAGTATCGACTCCCCCATGGCCCGAGCATTATTAGGTAAAACCGTTGATGATGAAGTCGTAGTGAAAACCCCGGAAGGTGAACGTATATTTGATATTATAGCTATTCGTTATAAGGCGATAGCGAAATAATAGTTCCAGATTTTGAACTTTCAGAGCTAAATTTTGAGCAGGTTAATAATCGAATTGTACCCCTAAGCGCAGGTTTAGGCCTCGGCGCATCTCATTTCCATCTAAGGTGACTGTATCTAGGGTAGTAGCGACATCAAGATTAATAAACTTCATGACGGTAACACCCGCATTGATATAACCTAAGCCGGTGCCCGCTAAATTTCTGCTGATACCTAAACGTGCACTAGGTAACCACCAACTATCCGCAGCATAACCCGCGGTTAGCGTAAACCACTGATATTCATCATGCATGGGGTCAACGACGGGGTTGGCATCAAATTCAACACCCAAGCTCCAATGACGTTGGTCGGTGAAAATCCCCGCCTCAATTTTTAACTGCCGCTCCATGGTATAGACTTCATGTTGGTTTAATTGACTGAGGATGTTTTCTGAGCTAAATCTGTTTCTATCCAACTCTGGAAATTCATAGGTATGCTCGAACACGCTCGTCAGTGACGCACCGAGTTGATAATGTTCCGCCGCCCAGACAAGTCCCACATCCATATCGAAGCCGTTTTCATAAATAAAGTCAGCATTTTTTATATCATCAAATAAAGCTTCGGTATCGGTAATATCGCCAATACGGGTGCCAACATTGGTTAAGCCAACGCGGTAAAAGTTCGGTTTAACGCCCCAATATAAATTGCCAACATCACTTTCCAGAGCAATATGGCTGTAAGATAAAGAAAATTGGGTGACTTTTGCGGCTTTAATTAATAGCAGGCTGTCATTATTCACGGTCATTTTGACTTTATTATTGGCCGGATTATAAAACAAGGTAATGCCTCCGGAAAGGTCGAGTTCTTGCACCGGATCATGCTCATCAAAGCCGGGAATAGTTTTTAATTGCGCTTTAGCTTGGTCTGAGTCAAAGTTAATATCCTCAAAAATCCCCACCGCTTTAGAATTTCCCTTAAAGGATGCGCCAAATAATAAAGTGCCGCCAAATAAATCTTCACTGACAACAAAACTAGCATTACTCGTTGCTTCAGCTTTACCATAACCCTCGGTGGCAATAAGTGCTAAAAGCCCAGCGGTAGTGGCTACTTTGCGTTTCACCAGATCGAGACGGTCTTCTAATTCAGGGTACTCGGCAAAGAGATCTTGCCAAGTATAATCTCTAATTGGATTTTCTGGAGAGGGTGGTGGCACGACACCATCACTACCGTCGACACCATCACTACCGTCGTCGCCTTCACTGGGTGGATTGAACAATAAAGATAATTCATCTATCTTAGTAAATAGTTCATCGAGATCACCGTATTCAATACCGCCACCCAGCTCAATTGAACCTCCGGTCATAACATGAGGGTCTTTCCTTGCAACAATGAGTGCTGCAGCCGCCGGATTGCCCGCATTTGATAATGCTTTTTGTGAATAGTTGAGACTAGCACTACGGGGCTGAATATCGGCCCAAGCATTACCACTTAGCGCTGATAAACTAAAACCAAGAACCAAAGCAGCGAAGACATGGTAGTTAGCTAATATGTTAAGCAAGCCTGTTTTGAATAAAAGTAATAATGAAAAAGGCAAAATGTCGCCCCTAATTAGCTGTTAATGAAAGGTGATGTGTACAATTTACCACCTATATTAACATATCGACCACATACGAACACCTACAACAAGCTTAAAATTACAAAGTCATTACAAGTTTGTACACTTGGGCGTTATTCATATTCACCACGCAATTGTTATACCAATTCCAATAAGTTTCTTCACTCTGAGTGGGAACTAACTTAATGGACTTGGTATTAATTAATTAATTAACCGACTTCTAATTGGAATTTGACAGACATCAAGTACAGGTGGTGGTTTTTTATAGAAAAAGTCATTATCACGATCACGACGTTTTACTAAGCGCTCAGCAAATGCCGTCGCTTCAGTATTTTCTACTTCCAGATGAATTTGATCTACTTTTGCGACATCACTCATCAACTGCATACTCATTATCTGAGTGAAGCGACTAGGATCCACCGCATCATCGCCCTCAATCACGGCTGTGCGCTGTATCGCTTGAATATGCTGCATGCCATACACCACACGACCAAAAATTGACATAATGCCATCTAAATAACGCGGCGCTTGACCAATAACAAAATAAAAATGACTTGAGGCAGAGTCCGCTTCATTATTTCTCGCCATGGCTAAAGTCCCCGGACAATGGGTTAACCACGCCTTACTCTCATGGGTATTTTTAGCTTTTTTATAGGCCAGAGCAAAGCTATCTTTAAAGCCCGTATGCTCGGCAAATAAATCTTGATTTTGTACTGGCGTATAGGTCCAATTTTCAGTGACTTTAAATTCTGCTTCCATGGCAAGTAAAGCTACCGATTGGTCTTTTTTACTGCCGTCTTTAGGTCCAGCCTGAGCAACAAAACCGTCAATGACCCGATAAAATTTAGTGCCATCATAAAAGCCTTGTTTGGTTAATTCTCTAAACTGACTGACATGCTTAGGGGCAAACTGCGGCGCTAATTCAATAACCACTTTTCCGTGCGGCAGGGTTAATAGCACGGAATTATTGAGCGCGACTTTTCGCCATGCCAATTCAGTGGCACTTTGCGCTCCGCAAGCACCGATAAAAAATAACGCGGTTACTGTAAGTATGGTTTTTAAATAAACTCTCATGGCAATTCATTTTTCTATTTTAAAGGTGAGTAAATTAAATGCTATCATAGCCACCGGTAAAATTTAACTATATCCACCTTGGAGTATTTCGTGAACAAAAGCCTTATCACCAACCTTATTGCATTAGCTTTGACTTTAGGGGGCTATTTTAGCGAACATCATATTCTTTTTACGCTAGGCCTTTTTGCTTTATCTGGTGCCATCACTAACTGGCTTGCCGTACATATGCTCTTTGAGAAAGTACCGCTACTTTATGGCTCAGGGGTGATCCCAGCGCGTTTTGAAGAATTCAAAGTGGCTATTCGTCAATTAATGATGGAACAATTTTTTACTGAACAAAATATTGACCGTTTCCTTTCTGACAGCTCAGGTAAAGCCAGCACCATTAATTTATCGCCGGTTATCGATAAAGTCGATCTTAGTCCTGCGTTCAAGAGTTTAGTGGAAGTGATTGAAGAATCATCATTTGGGCCAATGCTTGCCATGGTTGGCGGTAGTGAAGCAATACAGCCAATGAAAGAACCCTTTATTGAGAAAATGAAACTCGCCATGCAAGATATCGTGCAAAGTGAGCAATTTAATACTCTGCTGAGAGAGGAATTAGAGCAGCCGGATATAATTTCCGGCATGCGGGATAAAGTCAGCGACATTATTGAAAAACGTCTCGAGGAATTAACCCCTCAGTTAGTTAAAGAGATCATCCAAAAAATGATCAAAAAACATTTAGGCTGGTTAGTGGTGTGGGGTGGTATATTTGGTGGTGTTATTGGCGTAGTTGCCGCACTCACTAATAACTTTTAGCTATATGACTCCTCTGGCAAGTGTAATTTACAATATTTGATAAATAAATTTACACTTATAAACTAATCACAAAAAATCCTAAAAATTAATCTTAGTTTTGTCACTATATGGCATAAAAATATCTTTAATTACGCCCTACGTTTACGTTATGCTTGAGTGATTAAAAATTAGAGAGTTTAGACTCATAAGCGCGATGATGCCTTATTGAGGTAACTCTCCTCTAACATAAGGTAAACTTCTGTCATGTTTGGTAGTTTAAAGGCTTTGCCTGCCGATCCAATTCTTGGATTATTGGCTAAATATAGAAAAGATAACAACCCAAATAAAATCGATTTAGGTGTTGGCGTATACAAAAACGAAGCAGGTCACACTGCGATACTTAATTGTGTAAAAAAAGCCGAACAACATCGCTTAACGACAGAAGACACCAAAGTTTATATTGGTCCTACTGGCTCAGAGTTATTCAACGATGAAATGGCTAAGCTTATTTTTACCGCTGAGCATAAAGTCTTAAACCAAAATCGTGCTCGTACCGTATCTACCCCTGGTGGTACTGGTGCTTTACGTGTTGCAGCTGAGTTTATCAAGTCTTGTAAAGCCGGCGCGACCATTTGGGTAAGCAATCCAACCTGGGCAAATCACACCGGTTTATTCCAAGCTGCCGGTTTAAACGTTAAAACTTACCCTTATTACGATCATGAGAACAAAAGCTTAGACTTTGATGGCATGTTAACTGCGCTTAAAGCAGTTAGCAGTGATGATGTAGTGTTATTACACGCTTGTTGTCATAACCCAAGTGGTATGGATTTAAACAAAGAACAATGGCAACAAGTTGCTGAAGTCGCTAAAAGTGTTGGTTTCACGCCGTTAATAGATATGGCTTACCAAGGTTTTGGTTCTGGTTTAGACGAAGATGCTTACGGTTTACGTTTAATGGCGGAAACAGTTAAAGAAATGATCGTCTGTAGTTCATGTTCTAAAAACTTCGGTCTATACCGTGACCGTATTGGTGCTTGTACCATCATTGGTGAATCAAGCACAGCGGTTGATATCGCTAAGTCGGTCTTACTTTATGTGATACGTGTTATTTATTCTATGCCTCCAGCACATGGCGCGGCTATTGTAGAAACCATCCTAAGTTCAGATGAATTACGTAATGAATGGTATGGCGAATTAAAAGAAATGCGTGATCGCATTAATGGCAACCGCAAATTAATCGTTGATAAGCTTGTAGAAAATGGCGTAACTCGCGACTTTAGCTTTATTCAACGTCAAAATGGTATGTTCTCTTTCTTAGGTATTACCCCTGAGCAAGTGCAACAGTTACAAGATGAATACAGCATTTATATGGTCGGTTCTAGCCGTATGAGTATCGCTGGCATTGCCAATAGTAATGTTGATTACTTAGCGAAATCTATTGCTAAAATATTGTAAAGAGCGCGAACAAGTTCCCGCCTACTGGCAATAACGGTAGGCGGCTTATTTTTAAGAAAAGTAATCGCGCAAATACGAAAATTAATATGGATTACCGTCAGACAGGCTGAGCTTTTTTTATTCTAATAGAGTAAAATATGCTTCAGCCTTTTTTATTGGCAAAATTTATAAGCAGTGGACTAATACCCAAAGGTATCGTTAATGACTCCACTTGTTACTACTTATATGAGATTCAAGTTTGTTTTAAAGGAAAAACCTGTGACTGTTCCCGGTAATTTATTTATTCTTTCTGCGCCAAGTGGTGCCGGAAAATCAAGCCTTATCAATGCGTTACTAAAGCAAGAAAATCAAGCATCTAGCAGAGCTATGCAAGTATCCGTTTCTCATACCACCCGAGATATTCGTCCCGGCGAAAATAATGGTGAACATTATCATTTTGTTAGTGTTACCGAGTTTAAAAAACAAATCGATCTCGGCGCCTTTTATGAATATGCTGAAGTCTTTGGTAATTATTATGGTACTTCTGCAGCCGCTATCGATGCACAACTTGCTCAAGGCATTGATGTATTCCTTGATATTGATTGGCAAGGTGCCCAACAAGTTCGGATGAAAAAGCCAAGTGTAACTACTATATTCATTAGTCCCCCCTCTAAAGAGGAACTAGAAAATCGCTTACGCGGTCGAGGTCAAGACAGTGATGAAGTGATTGCCAGCCGCATGGCACAAGCGCAAGCTGAATGCTCTCACTACAAAGAATTTGATTACATTATCGTCAATGATGATTTCGACCAAGCTTTGCTCGACCTGACTACTATCGTAAATAATCAGCGCCTGAAGTGCCGTCAGCAAAGCATTGCTCAGCAAGAATTGTTTAGCAAACTGCTAAACAATGACGCAACAGCGTCTGCGGAATAAGTGGTATACCCAAACCACTTGAAGATGTGTGTTTCAGGACGCTTGAACAATTCATGATTAAGTGGCCTCTTTTTATTAAGGGTTATTCCCTTAAAAAAGGAGATAACGAAGAACATGGTTTGCTCAGACGTCCCCACAGGGCTGGTTTAGAAACGCTTTATACTACGTTATCGATTTCGACAATAGAATAACTATTCTCTTCAATCAATGCCTTGCCTAAAGGCATTTCTAATTCCAGCTGAAACCTGCATCTTCATGTAGTTTGGGTATATACTAAGATATTACCTCGGTTGTGTGGTATTGCTTGCTTAATTAGTGAGTGGGCAGTAAAATACGCAACTATTTTGTAAATTGATTTATTTGTTGGAGTGACCTAATGGCTCGCGTAACTGTTGAAGAGGCCGTAGAAAAAGTCGGTAATCGTTTTGATTTGGTGCTAGTTGCATCACGTCGTGCTCGTCAAATTGCAACGGGCGGAAAAGAACCATTGGTTGATGTCGAAAACGACAAACCAACGGTCATCGCTTTGCGTGAAATCGAAGCAGGTTTAATTACTACAGAAATTATGAACAGTTATGATCGCGTACAGCAAATCCAGCAAGATACTGCTGAATTAGATGCTGTTGCAGCGATTGTTGGTGGTCAACAAGACGAATTAAGCTAAGACACCTCTTTTCTATCCTTAGAAAGGTTAAGTTTTAAGCGACTAAAAACGCGTAACCTATTTTCTGGCTGATGTCAGAAAATAGGTTACGCGTTTTTTATTGCCTTTTTTTTAGCTTAGCCTGCTTCTGCTTGTAGATAGAAAGCATCACCGCGCATGCTATATTTACTCATGATTACGCTCTTAATAAATAGACATGGATATAACATATTAGAGAATGCAGGAGCATATTCTCCTGAATAACCATTCTCTGCAATCAATGCCTTGCCGCCAACCTTTTAATGCTCGCTGAATCGTGCATTTCGAGGTAACATAAGTATATTAATAGGGTATCTACTCGAATTACCCCTTTTTTCCCCTTAATTTGGAGTATTAGGTGTACCTATTTGAACCTTTAAAAGAACTTAGCTCTACTTATCTGTCAAAAGTACAAGTTGATTTACTTAAACACGCTTATATCGTTGCGCGTGATGCCCACGATGGCCAAATGCGCTCTAGCGGTGACCCTTATATTACCCACCCAGTTGCGGTAGCCCTTAATTTAGCACAGATGAACTTGGACCATGAAACCCTCATGGCCGCGTTATTACACGATGTTATTGAAGATACCGAAGTTACTAAAGATGAATTAGCTGAACTTTTTGGTCATACCGTAGCTGAACTCGTTGAAGGCGTTAGTAAACTTGATAAATTAAAGTTTACTAACAAAGAAGAGATGCAAGCGGAAAATTTCCGTAAGATGGTACTTGCCATGGTGCAAGACATTCGTGTTATTTTAATCAAACTCGCCGATCGTACTCATAATATGCGCACCCTTGGTTCTTTACGTCCTGATAAACGTCGCCGTATCGCCCGAGAAACCCTAGAAATTTATGCGCCAATAGCCAATCGCTTAGGTATTCATGATATAAAAAATGAACTCGAGCTATTGGGTTTTGAAGCACTTTACCCTATGCGTTCACGTGCGTTGAAATCAGCGGTAAAAAGCGCCCGCGGCAATCGTAAAGCAATTATTGATAACATAGAAAAAGAAATCGCTGCCCGCTTAAAAGAAAGCGGTATTGATGCACAGATAATTGGTCGAGAAAAGCACCTTTATTCCATTTACCGTAAAATGCTTAATAAAGAGTTGATGTTCAACGAAGTCATGGATATTTATGCCTTTCGCGTTATCGTCAATGAAAAAATAGACAACTGCTACCGTGCTTTAGGTGCTATGCACAACCTATTCAAGCCTATTGAATCGCGTTTCAAAGATTACATCGCTATTCCAAAAACTAACGGCTACCAATCGCTGCATACCTCATTAATTGGCCCTCATGGTATTCCGGTAGAAATTCAAATTCGTACCCAAGATATGGACCAAATGGCCGACAAAGGCGTGGCCGCGCATTGGCTCTATAAGCAAGACGGCGACAATGCGGGCACTACCGCACAAATGAAAGCCCGCCGCTGGATGCAAAGTTTATTAGAGCTGCAACAAAGTGCCGGTAGCTCTTTTGAATTTATTGAAAACGTTAAATCTGATTTATTCCCTGAAGAAATTTATGTCTTCACTCCTGATGGTCGTATTATTGAACTGCCCATGGGCGCTACCGCAATCGACTTTGCTTATGCAGTGCACACTGACGTAGGTAATTCTTGTGTCGGCGTAAAAGTAGACCGCAAGCCATACCCAATGAGCCAACCGCTCGATTCTGGTCAAACTATTGAAGTGATTACTTCAGCGTCAGCAAGACCTAACGCTACCTGGCTTAACTTTGTGGTAACCGCCAAAGCTCGTTTGCAAATACGGACTTACCTGAGAAGTTGTGAAAAAGATGAATCTCATGCACTAGGGTTACGTTTATTAAGTCACGCGCTTGGTAAAACGAAGATCGAAGATTTAGCACAAGAGAAAATTGATGAAGTGGTACAACAAAGTGGTAATGATAGTTTTGAGGGATTACTGACCAATATTGGTTTAGGTAATGCATTAAGTATAGGTATTGCCAGACAACTGACCGATGGTTTTACTGAAGATAACAACTTAACCTCAACAGGCACTGGCGCCAAAATGCCGATAATGGGCACAGAAGGCATGTTAGTCAATTATGGTAAATGCTGCCGTCCTATTCCGGGCGATGGTATCCTAGCCTATTTAAGCCCAGGTAAAGGTTTAATGGTCCATCAGCAAGGCTGTCGTAATATTAAAGGCCATGATCAAGGTAGCTTGTTCCCAGTAAAATGGGACAATGATATCGACAAAGAGTTTATTGCCAAATTACGCGTTGAGATTATTAATCATCAAGGTGCATTGGCGCTATTAACCAATGTTATCGCTAAATGTGGCTCTAATGTGCACAGCTTAAATTCCGGTGAAAAAGAAGCAGGTTTATACGTAATAGACATGGAAATAACCTGTCGAGACCGTATTCATTTAGCCGATATTATTCGCAAAATTAAAGTAATGATTGATGTTCAACGCGTCATTCGAAATAAATAATGATCTCGCTTTACGCAACAATAACGGCAAGGTCTACGACTGAACTCACAAAGATTAGCAAATAGAGCGATAAGCTCAAGTAATAGCAATCAGACTAAGTAACAACAGGAAGTTTTATGAAAAGCATTATCAGTACAGACAAAGCACCTAGCGCCATTGGCACTTATAGCCAAGCGGTAAAAGTAAACAATACTGTGTACTTATCAGGACAAATTCCTCTTATTGCCGAAACCATGGAAGTGGTTGAAGGTGACTTTTCCGCACAAGCCGAGCAAGTATTTAAAAACTTAGTTGCTGTCTGTGAAGCTGCCGGTGGTGAAATTAACGACATGGTAAAAGTTAATATTTTCCTAACGGACTTGAGTAACTTTGCCACTGTTAATGAAATTATGAGCCGTTACTTTACTCAGCCTTATCCAGCTAGAGCTGCAGTACAAGTATCTAGATTGCCTAAAGATGTGGCCATCGAAATTGACGGTATCTTAGAACTTCCTAGCGTTAACTAAAATAGGCATTATTAATACTATTGAATCGGCATTGTCTACGCTATATATTCAAGTCACTTATAGACATAAGCTCCCTGAATTCATAGCTTGACGGCTTTGCTTAAATAGCATTACTTTTGCCTATTGACACTGCTGTACCCGAGCTTTGATAAAGAGCCAAGCTAAAATTATTTAAAAGATTAAGAAAATGACTCCAGAAAGATTAGCACGCATCAATTCCATGTTAGACAAACGCCAGCCAGATTTAACGATTTGCATGGAAGGTCTACATAAAAGCCATAATTTAGCCGCAGTTGTACGTACTTGTGATGCCATTGGTATTAGTGATGTTCATGCAGTCTGGAAAAGTGAAGCTGCTGAAGTACGTGGTGGCAGCGCTGCCGGCAGCCAGAACTGGATTGACGTGCATAACTATCATAAAACAGCGGATGCTATTGCCGCCCTAAAAGCACAGGGCATGCAAATATTGGTGACCAATTTGTCTGATACTGCGGTTAATTTTACCGAAATTGATTATACCAAACCAACCGCGATTATTTTAGGGCAAGAAAAATTTGGTACCTCTGATATTGCGCTAGAGCTTGCCGACCAAGACATTATGATTCCTATGGTTGGCATGGTGCAATCATTAAATGTATCTGTTGCTTGTTCGGTTGTTTTATACGAGGCACAGCGCCAACGTCAATTAGCCGGTATGTATGATCAACCTCGCTTGAGTCATGAGCGTCGTCAGCGTACTTTATTTGAAGGTGGTCATCCTATCTTTGCCGAAGCCTGTCAGCGTAAAGGTTTACCTTACCCTGAAATTGATGAAGCCGGTCAAATTGTCGCGGATGAGCTATGGTGGCAAAAAATGCAAATGAACAAAAAAGCTTGGCAACATATTGATGATTAAGCACTAGGATCCTAGCATGCCATTGGAAGCGTTAAGCCAATTATCACAAGTACCTTTGAGTTCACTCAAAGGTGTCGGACCTAGTCTCACTGAAAAATTAGAGAAAATAGGCTTGCTGTCAGTGCAAGATATGCTCTTTCATTTACCGCTACGTTATGAAGATAAAACCCGCATTACCACAGTGCGTGATTTATTAGTCGGTACTTCAACCAATATCATTGGTGAAATTACCGATAGCCAGATCACTCACGGTAAACGCCGCATGCTAGTGGTAACACTTCATGATGGCACTGGTAGTATTCAACTGTGTTTTTTCAGCTTCTCCGCCAGTCAAAAAAATAGCTTAGCCATTGGTAAAAATATTCGCTGTTATGGTGAAGTCAAACGCGGTCCCCGTGGTTATCAAATTGTGCACCCTGAATACAAAGCTCTGGATGACGATAGAGCCTTAACATCCGTTGAAGAAACGCTCACGCCTGTTTATCCAAGTACTGATGGCCTTAGACAAGTTTCCTTACGAAGCTTAACCGAGCAAGCCTTAATTCGATTACAACGCGGCCAAGTAGAAGAATTACTGCCCAACAATATTTTTAACGAAAAGTACTCTCTTAGTGATGCCTTAGCGATTATCCATCGCCCGCCACCTGATGTTTCAATAGAACAATTAGAGCAAGGTCGTCATCCCGCCCAGCAACGATTAATTAAAGAAGAGTTACTAGCCCACAACTTGAGCATGTTAAAGCTCAGACAAAATAGTGATGTTCATGATGCCATAGCATTATTGGGTGATGAGCAAGTTAGCAAAAAATTTCTTGCTGCATTGCCCTTTTCGCCAACGAACGCGCAAGCGCGTGTTGTTGATGAAATAAAAACTGACTTGGCTAAAAGCCAACCGATGATGCGTTTAGTGCAAGGCGATGTTGGCTCAGGAAAAACGTTAGTGGCAGCCTTGGCGGCCTTAACCTCCATTAGTGACGGCTATCAAGTTGCCCTGATGGCGCCTACTGAAATCCTTGCCGAGCAACATGCTATTAATTTTGCTAACTGGTTTACTCCGCTAGGTATCAATGTTGGTTGGTTAGCTGGAAAAACTAAAGTCAAAGCCAAAAGAGAAGCCCTTGAGAAAATGGCTAGTGGCGAAATGCAAATGGTGATTGGCACCCATGCGCTCTTTCAAGCCGATGTAGTCTTTAAAAATATGGCTTTGGTTATTATTGATGAGCAACACAAATTTGGTGTCCATCAACGTTTAACGTTACGTGAAAAAGGTGTTTTTGATAATAAATATCCGCACCAATTGATCATGACAGCAACACCAATTCCACGTACTTTATCGATGACTGCCTATGCGGATTTAGACTCCTCAATTATTGATGAATTACCTCCTGGTCGAACACCAATAAACACTGTGGCTCTCCCTGATTCACGCCGTGGAGACGTTATTGAACGTATTCGACAAGGTTGTGTTAATGATGGCAGGCAGGCGTATTGGGTTTGTACCTTAATTGAAGAGTCAGAAGTACTTCAATGCCAAGCCGCTGAAGACACAGCAATTTTATTAGCAGAACAATTACCTGAATTGAACATTGGCTTAGTCCATGGCCGTATGAAGGCTGTTGAAAAACAAGCCGTGATGGATGCCTTCAAAGCCGGTGATTTACACTTATTGATTGCCACTACAGTGATTGAAGTTGGCGTTGATGTACCTAACGCCAGCTTAATGGTGATTGAGAACCCCGAGCGTTTAGGTTTAGCGCAACTACACCAGTTACGTGGCCGTGTTGGTCGTGGCTCGGTTGCCTCTTTTTGCGTGTTATTATATAAAGCACCACTGTCAAAGACCGCCGTCAAACGCTTAAAAGTATTACGTGAAAGTAATGATGGTTTTGTGATTGCCGAAAAAGATCTTGAAATTCGTGGTCCGGGTGAATTATTAGGCACTAGGCAAACGGGTCTTGCTGATCTTAAAATTGCCGACCTAGTACGTGACGGTTACTTAATCCCCGAAATAAAACAACAGGCGTACCTCTTATCACGCCAATATCCTGAATGTGCGCAAGCACTCATTCAACGTTGGTTAGGCAATAAAGAGCGCTACTCCAACGCTTAATAGGTAAAAATTAAGACAAAGTACTAAACAAGCAAATTAACAATAACAAAAGCACCGCCATTTGAGTGCTACTAATAATAGAGTTTGCAAAATCATGAAAATTACCCGACAACATTTTATTCCACTAGGCCCAGCTATTGCTTTTGGCTGTTATTTATTACTCGGTCACTTTGGTTTAGCAGATAAACCTGCCATAGCGGCAGCAATTACGTTGTTGACGGTAATATGGTGGGTAACTGAAGCGATCCCAATTCCTGCCACCTCGTTAGTACCCTTTGCCTTGTTGCCCTTGTTTGGTGTTGTCGATCACAAAACAGTGGCCTCCGCATTAGGCAGCCATGTCATCCTATTATTGATGGGCGCTTTTATGCTTTCAACGGCATTAGTCAAAAGTGGTGCTCATGAACGTATGGCGGTTTACATGGTGCGTCTGGTCGGTGTTTCCAGTGGCAGGCGTTTAGTATTTGGCTTTATGTTGGCAACCGCTACTTTAAGCATGTGGATTTCTAACACCGCTTCAACGTTAATAATGCTACCTATTGCGCTAGCGATTTTAAGCCATGTGAATAATAGAAAACTAAAAGTAGCCCTGATACTGGGTATTGCCTATTCCGCTTCGGTTGGTGGTATTGGTACTCCTATTGGTACACCGCCTAATGTCATTTTTATGGGTATTTATGAAGAAACTACCGGTCGTGAGTTTGGTTTTTTAGAGTGGATGAAAATTGGCGTACCTGTAGTATTAATTTCTATTCCATTAATGGCGCTTTGGTTAACACGTTCAATCACTTTAGATGAAAAAATTGAATTACCGACCTTGCCTAAGTGGCGCAGTGAAGAAAAGCGCACCTTAATTATATTTGGCCTCACTGCCCTTGCCTGGATCACTCGCGGCGCACCATTTGGCGGTTGGAGTGGCTTTTTTGAGGTCTCTATTGCCGGTGACAGCACAGTGGCACTGTCTGCTGTAGTCATTATGTTTATGACACCTAATGGGAAAGGTGGCCGTATTCTAGACTGGCATACCGCTAAAGAAATACCTTGGGGCATGTTATTACTCTTTGCTGGCGGCATTGCCCTGGCCAAAGGTTTTACCGCTTCAGGCTTAAGCACCATGCTCGGCCAATGGCTATCATCACTGGCCAATTTACCTATGATAGCAATGGTGTTAATTATTTGCTTAGTGGTGACCTATGTAACCGAGATCACCAGCAATACCGCCACAGCAACGCTATTAATGCCGATATTAGCCGTTGTTGGTATCAGTGTCGGTGTTGATCCTGCCATCTTTATGATTCCAGCTGCTATGGCTGCCAGTTGTGCCTTTATGCTGCCAGTGGCGACAGCGCCTAATGCTATTGCTTATGGCACGGGTGAAATAGAGATCAAAGATATGGTGATTGAAGGCGCACTGTTAAGTTTGGTAGTTTCATGCGTTGTTGCCGGGGTAACTTTTTTGTTCTTACATTAACGCTATCAAGGCACTTAATCGATGACAGATTAATTAAGTTAAATAGGGGAAAAAAATCCAACTAGCGGCTAAAGTTAAAGGTAATAAGTAGCAAGATGAGATGACTTACTATGTTATCTATTAGACGTTCAAGCACACTAATATCCTTTGCCTTATGACAAGGTCAAATGCACAGAACAAAATTATTTATGTTATTGTTTTTATGACATATTTAATATTTACTTCTGTGGTACAAGCTGACAATAATGTAGAAAAATTAAGCGTTAGTTATTACCTCGAAGGCCAAAAACACATCGTTTATGGTGAAAAAACACCTCAGGGTTATCGCTTCAATGCTGATTCGGAAAAAGTATTACATCTAGCAAGCTCAAATTGGCCACCTTACATTAGTGAAGATCTTTGCAATAGAGGTTGGATATTTCAATTTGCTGTCGCCATACTCGCCAGTAAAGGCTACCAGGTAAATATTCACTTTTTTCCTTGGGCACGATCGGTAAAAATCGTTGAACAGGGAGAAATGGACATATTATTCCCTGCCTATTACATAGACAAAAAGGCCCCTTCTGATTATGACTTAGGAAAAACTCGTCGAGAACTTTTGGCCTTGTCCAATGCCTTTTCTGGTGGCAGTGTCGCGTTAGTACAACGTAAAGGCGGACAGTTAACTTTAGATGCCGGCTTATCTGTGCTCAATGGCAAAATGATTGGCGTGATACGCGGCTATCAAAATACTCAAGAATTTGATGCCATGATGGCTGCGAAAATGTTTTCAATTGCACAAGCTGCTGA
The DNA here is from genome assembly GCF_000378625.1 of Colwellia piezophila ATCC BAA-637. GTDB lineage: Bacteria > Pseudomonadota > Gammaproteobacteria > Enterobacterales > Alteromonadaceae > Colwellia > Colwellia piezophila. The sequence continues at coordinate 149,432 of NZ_KB905168.1, forward strand.
TGAATTACAGTTAGTTAAATTACTAGTCGCCAATCGTGTTGATCTTATTATTGGCGATCCTAAAGTTTTTACCTTTAGCGTGAACGTGGCTAACTTATCAACGCTTGAAAAACAGCATTTACTTGAGGGAATGGAACTGGTGCAGCCCGCTTTACAATACCATCCGTTATATTTTGTTATCAGTAAGAAGTCAGCTGGGCACCAGCAAATACTCCGTGATATCAATATAGCCATTAGCCTATTTGAGAAAAGTGGTGAAATAGATCGATTAATCAGTGCTGGCTATCAATGCTCAAAAAATAATGAGGAGCACAATGAAAAAAGCCATTAGGCGAATTAACGCTTAATGGCTTAGTTTACTAAGTCTAATTATTTTTACTAATTAATGCGCTTCATCCCAGTTATCGCCAATGCCATATTCGGCAATTAACGGTACATTAAGCTCTACGGCATCATTCATTAGAGTCACTAGTTTCGCAGTAGTTTCTTCAACAATATCTTGGTGTATTTCAAAAATCAGTTCATCGTGTACCTGCATGGTCATTTTGATGCGGTCATCATTTTGTTCAAGTAACCATGAGTCTACTGCTAACATCGCCTTTTTAATGATATCTGCTGCTGTGCCTTGCATTGGCGCATTGATTGCTGCGCGCTCAGCGGCTTTTTTACGCATACCGTTTTTAGCATTGATGTCAGGTAAATATAAGCGACGACCATATAATGTTTCCACATAGCCCTGTTCACTCGCTAGTTGTCGAGTATCTTCCATGTAAGTTAGTACACCAGGGTAACGTTGGAAATACTTATCTTGATACTCTTGTGCTTGTTGGCGGCCAATATTTAGTTGTTTGGCTAAACCAAAGGCTGACATGCCATAAATCAAACCGAAGTTAATCGCTTTAGCACTACGACGTTGCTCAGTGGTCACTTCATCAAGTTCAACAGCAAATATTTCAGCCGCTGTTGCTCTATGAATATCTTTACCTTCGCTAAAGGCGGTCACTAAACCTTTATCATTTGATAAGTGCGCCATGATACGTAATTCAATTTGCGAGTAATCTATCGCCACTATTTTATAATCTTTAGGGGCAATAAAGGCTTGGCGAATTTTACGACCTTGCTCACTACGAATTGGAATATTTTGTAAGTTTGGATCGGTTGAAGATAAACGTCCGGTTGCGGTTACCGCTTGATGATACGAAGTATGTAAACGTCCGGTTTTATCACTAACCATTAACGGTAACTTGTCTGTATAGGTCGATTTAAGCTTACTTAAACCTCTATTCTCTAAAATAACTTTAGGTAATGGATAATCAAGGGCTAACTCTTGCAACACGTCTTCTGCTGTTGAAGGCGCACCTTTTGGCGTCTTTTTGATGACCGGAATTTTTAACTCTTCAAAAAGAATTTGCTGTAATTGCTTCGGTGATGCCAAGTTAAAACTTTTGCCAGCTAAATTATGCGCTTCAATTTCCAGCTCATCTAAGCGCTGCCCTAAGGTTCTGCTTTGATCGGCTAAAATATCACTATCAATCAATACCCCTGTTTGCTCCATACGTGCAAGCACAGGTAATAATGGCATTTCGATATCATTAAAAACACTTAGCAGCGATGCTGATTGCGCTAGTGCAGGGAAAATAGCGTGGTGTAAACGCAAAGTGATATCAGCATCTTCCGCGGCATAGTGAGCGGCTTTTTCTAGATCAATTTGATTGAAGGTAAGCTGTTTCGCACCTTTGCCAGCAATATCTTCAAACTTTACCGTTTTATAATCAAGGTATTTCAGTGCCAGCGCATCCATATTGTGACGCGTAGAAATACTGTTGTAACAGTAAGATTCGATCATGGTATCAAACTCAATACCTTGCAAAGCGATATCATAATGGCTTAATACGTTGGCATCATACTTAAGGTTTTGACCAATCTTTTTAATGGTCTTACTTTCTAGTAGTGGTTTTAACTGCGCTAATACCCAGTCTTTATCAAGTTGCTCTGGAGCACCTTCATAATCGTGAGTTAATGGTACATAAGCGGCTTTACCTACTTCAATGGCAAAAGATACGCCGACTATTTCAGCCTTCATGTAATCAACACTAGTGGTTTCAGTATCAAAGGCAAACTTTTCACACCCTTGTAACTTTTCAAGCCACTGGCTAAAGAGTGCTTTGTCTAATATTGTATCGTATTGGCATTGTGCAACTTCTACCGCGGTAACTGTCGCAGCTTGCTCACCTGCTGAACCTGTCGACTTAGATCCTTTAGTAGCAGCACTTTCTTCACCGCCTTTACCTAAGTCAGCTAATAGACGTTTTAATTCAAATTTTTGATAAAGCTTAGTTAGCGCCTCAACATCGGGTGCACTGGCCGCTAATTCAGCTGCGGTTTGCTCTAATTCAACATCACATTTAATAGTGGCTAATTTATATGACAAAGGTAGCTGCACTAGCGCATCACGTAGGTACTCGCCTATTTTTCCTTTTACTTTATCAGCATTAGCAATAACTTCAGCCATAGTGCCATGCTCTGCTAACCATTTAACCGCCGTTTTTGGCCCACACTTGACTACACCAGGAATGTTATCAACTTTATCACCCATCAAGGCAAGGTAGTCGATAATCTGATCAGGGCGAACACCAAATTTTTCACTAACACCAGCAACATCCATTTCTACATCTGTCATGGTATTAATCAAACGCACATGTTTAGTAACTAGCTGTGCCATATCTTTATCGCCAGTCGAAATAACGGTTTCTATGCCTAATTCATCGGCTTGTTTTGCCAAGGTGCCAATAACATCATCGGCCTCTACACCAGGGATGACTAATAAGGGTAAACCCATAGCGGTAATAATCTCATGCAATGGCGCTATTTGTGTACGTAGATCATCGGGCATAGGTGGACGATTGGCTTTGTATTCTGGATACATATCATTGCGAAAGGTTTTACCTTTTGCATCAAAAATAGCGATGATATTGCCATTGGGGTAGTCTTTTTTCAAACTACGCAGCATATTCAATACACCGGTGATGGCTCCTGTTGGTTGGCCATCTGCGGTTGAAAGTGCTTGTAAATATGGCACGTGATAGGCTCGAAATAAATACGAAGAGCCATCGACTAATATCAAGGGTGATTGCGTGTTATTAGCATCAGGTGAGGTTGCAGAAGTTGTCATAAGAAATACGCGAAGTGAGTAAAATAAGCTAAAGGTAGCTAAGCATGCCATAAAGTGCAGATATGCTCCACTTTATCAGTGTGCTTAATTGACTAGATCGTTGATCCTCTTGTGGATAACCTTGTGATCAAGTACGAAAAACAGCCAGAAAAATGCGCAGAGCAAATCTGAAAGTTAAAATATAAGGAATTGATTTAATTGATAAATTAATGCTTTCTAAAGCCATCCAAGGCGCATTTTATTTATTTTCATACTATGTGGATAAATTTATTATTAAGTTATTTTTTAGTTGTACAAAAAAACAACTAGGGGAAATAACGAGGTAAGAGATTATCAGAAACTGGCGTGATTACCAGTGTATTATTAAACTTTTTTTACAGTTTATTTACACTTTTACCTAACAAAAAAACATAAGGCAGGAACAGCAAGAGCTAGCAACAGATCAACCAGCTGAATAACGATATATATTAAAAAAATTATCAAAAAAAACCAAATTCCGGCTAAGTTTTACCGGGGATTTTATCCCTATGAAACGTAAAAATATGAATTGATCATTCAATCTACAATTTTAGATAACATATGAATATACCCGTTATTAATCGAGATGCAGGTTTCAGAGTGCACGTTGAATGGTAACGGGTATATATTTGACTATCGCGTTAGTTGAGCAATTTTTGTTTTAGAAAACCATGGATATAATACCGGTAAAACAAATAAGGTTAATAACGTCGCGGTTACTAAGCCGCCAACAATAACACTGGCAAGTGGTCGTTGAATTTCAGCGCCAACACCATTGGACATCAGCATAGGGATTAGACCTAATGCCGAGGTGATAGCCGTCATCAATACCGGACGTAAACGTGATATTGCGCCATCAAAAACCGCTTTTGATGTGTCAATGCCATCTTTAACCAGTTGATTTATGCTTTCTACCATCACCACACCATTAAGTACCGCGACACCAAACAAGGTGATAAAACCAACCGAGCTTGGCACCGATAAGTATTGCTCTGAAATATAGAGCGAGAAAATACCACCAATAACCGCCAATGGCACATTCACTAATATCAGCATCGCTTGACCGACAGAGCCAAAGGCAAAGTAAAGTAGCAAGGCAATTAACGCCAGTGATAACGGCACTACCACAGCAAGGCGCTGCTGGGCGCGTTGTTGGTTTTCAAATTGGCCACCAATAACCACAGAATAACCTGCTGGCAAGTCCACTTTACTCGCAATGGCTGCACGAATATCCGCGACTACACTGCCCATGTCTCGGCCCTGTACATTCGCCTGAATAACCACACGTCTTTGCACGTCATCACGGCGTACTTGTGGCGGTCCAGATTCAAAGCTAACGGTAGCGATATCACCTAAACGCACCCAAGCACCAGTCGGTGATTGTATTCTCAGGTCGGCAATCGCTGCTTGGTTATCACGATACTTTTCCTCAAAACGCACATAAATATCGTAGCGCTCATTACCATTGATTATTTGGCCAGCACTAACGCCGCCAATACCATCTTTAACCACAGCCATAACATCACCAACGGATAACCCATATCGTGATAGCTGTTGTCTTTTCGGTTTAATCACTAGTTGTGCTTCACCAACTATTTGCTCTAGCGCAACATCTCTAGCACCGTCAATTTGTTTGATAGCCGCTTCAATTTCTCGACCTTTACTCGCCAGTATATCTAACTCAGGACCAAACAGCTTAATCGCAAGTTGCGCTTTAACGCCAGAGAGTAACTCATCAACACGGGTAGCAATTGGCTGTGAAAAGTTAAGTAATAAACCCGGAAACTGTGCAAGTTTCTCTGCCATTAAACCCTGTAACTCAAACCGATTTTCTGCGCTGCTCCACTCTGATACAGGTTTTAAGCCAATGTATATTTCAATATTATTGACTGGCTCAGGATCACCACCGATTTCAGCACGACCAATTCGGCTTAGGGTGTACTCTACTTCAGGGAATTCCATTAACATTTTTTCAAGAATGGGGGCCACTGACAAAGCAGTTTCCAAACTTGATGAAGGCGCCAAAGTCGCTCTTAGGTTAATCGTACCTTCTTCAAGCTCAGGCACAAACTCGGTACCAATTTGAGGAACTAAAGCGGCAGCACCAACAAACAATAAAACTGAAGCAGCAATGACTACTTTTGTGTGCTTCATTGCTGCAGTAAGCCCTTTGCGATAAAGCTTGTCTAATGGTTTTAAGACAAAGCTCTCTTTTTCTTTAATACCTTTTTTAAACATATAAGTCGCTAGAGCCGGTACCACAATTAATGCCACTAAAATTGCCGAAACAACCGCTAAAATAATACTGATAGCCATAGGTTGAAACAATTTGGCTTCAACCCCTTCAAAACTAAACAGCGGCATAAAGACCACTAAAATGATGGCAGCAGCAAAGAATACCGGACGGGCGACTTCTTTACCGGCTTCTTTTAACCGCAAAGCAATACCTTCATCATCGTTTTCGGCCTTATAGGGAACAAGAGACTGTGGGTCGAACGTACCTGCATCTGTGCCTAAATTTCTCTGTTGGGCATTTTTATAATGCGTTGCATCAGGTCTATTGAGATGTTTAACCATGTTTTCAACCATCACTACAGAGCCATCAACTAGCATACCAATAGCAACAGCAATACCGCCTAACGACATTAAGTTAGCGGATAAACCTAACCAAGACATCACCATTAACGCGATAGCGATAGAAATAGGAATTGAAATGAGCACTAAAAACGTGGCGCGTAGGTTCATTAAAAACAGCGCGAGCACGATGGCAATGAAAATAAACGCTAAGGCTAAGGCGTCCACCACGGTATCAACCGCTTTAGTAATTAAATCCGCCTGGTCATAAAACGGCTCAAAACGAACGCCTTCGGGTAACGCTTGGTTGATCATTGGAATGCGCGCCCTAATACCATCAATGGTCGCTTTGGTATTTGCGCCCATACGTTTTAGGACAATGCCGGTAACCACTTCACCTAAGCTGTCAATGTTACCCTCTGCGTCTCTGCGCGTCATAGTAACCGCACCTTGGCGAATCTCACTGCCCAATGAAACTTTAGCAACATCATCAATAGTAACGACAGTACCCGCAACCGTTTTCACTGGTACTTGTCTAATATCGGCTAAACCAGCTTCGCCACTATTAAACCAACCCGTACCACGAATCACTAATTGCTCTTGCCCACGGTTCATATACCAACCACCAACATTGGCATTATTATTCTCAAGTGCCCTAACAATATCGTTTTGCGTTAACTGATATGACAATAATTTGCTTGGTTCAATGTTTACCTGATACTGCCTAACATTACCGCCAAAAGACAAGACATCGGTAACACCATCTACCGGCATAACCAATAACTTCACTATCCAGTCGTTCAAACTTCTTAACGTCATTGAGTCATAACCAGAATCTTTGTCAGCAATTAATAAATACTGAAAGATTTGACCCAAGCCCGAGGTATTAGGTCCCATGGCCGGTGTACCTACACCTTGAGGAATTAATTCTTTCGCCGCTTGCAAACGTTCAAAGACCAGCTGGCGAGCAAAATAGATGTCGGTGCCTTCTTTAAAAACTACCGTTACGCCCGACAAACCTGTTTTTGAAATTGAACGTACTTGTTCGACATCAGGCAGTGCATACATGACAGCTTCAATAGGATAAGTAATTAGCTGCTCAACTTCTTCAGCGGCTAAGCCAGGTGCTTCGGTATTTATGGCTACCTGAACATTGGTTACGTCAGGAAAAGCATCTAAATTTAACTTGGGGATCACCATAATAGCTGCCGCCATCGTGGCGATCAGTGCGATAACTACCAATAGTCGATTATTGATCGACCAATCAATCATTTTATTAAACATAATTTCATTCCTTACCTAGTGGCCGTGCGGATCAAATCCGCCTTTTGCTATTTCTGAAGCAACAAAGAATGCACCTTTGATCACTACTCGCGTATTAGGGGCAATACCGATAATTTGACGGTAATGACCTAACGGTTGACCCAGTTCAACTTCAACGGCTTTAAACTCACCAGGGTTGCCTTCAACAAATACCGTCCAATCACCATCTGCGCCACGCATTAGTGCCGTTTCTGGTACCGCCATTACCGGGGTTTGGGTATCAAACTGAAAATTAACATTAACGAACATGCCGGAATGTAAGGTGTCATCTTTATTTTCCACAGACAAGCGCACAATTCGAGTACGGGTAATGGGGTCTATGGTGTGCGCTTCTTGGATCACTTTAGCGAAATGCACTTGGCCAGAAAATTCAATCTTAGCGAGGGTTCCTACGGGTAAGTTCAGTTTCTTATTGGGTGAAACGCGCGCTTCTACCCATAAATTTTCTTCATTGGCCAAGATCATTATTTTATCCCCCGGCATCACCCGCTGTCCTTGGGAAAAATCATCACTTAATACCGCACCAGCGCGTTGAGCTACCAAGGTATACTCACCAAGATTTGATGAATTATTTTTAACGATATCTTCAATGGCTGCTTTGGTTAAACCAAAGGCTGTCAATCGACCATAGGCAGAAATATAATCGGTTTCACTGGCTAATAAACGGCTTTCACTGACCGTACCAAGACCCAATTTTTTAGTGCGCTGCCACTCACTATAAGCAACACGATATTGGCCCTGCGCATCAGCCATTGACTCACTGAATAAAGTCACTAGCGCTTGGCCTTTTTCGACATGCTCTCCCAAAATAGCGTGACGACTGATCACTACCGACTCGGTACGTGGCGAGACAATATAACTGGTGTAACCGTTCGCTTTGATTTCTCCGGGGGCATAAACGCTTTTAGCGAAAATTTTGGCGGTTAAAGTAGACACTTTGATATTGGCTATGGCCATTTTTTCAGGACTGAAGCTGATACCTTCGTCATGATGTTCTTCATTAGCACTTTCACTGCCATTTTGGTTAGTACTTTTGTTAGCATGGCCGTGAGGGTCATCGGCTTTAGTTTCATCCGAGTGTTCGTCTGTTTTATTTTCGCTGGCATGATCATGACCGGCTTCTTCTACTGCTTCATGAGCATGTTCAGCTTTCATCACTACTGCTGGTGTTACCGTCAGTGGGCTGGCAAGCTCGGCATCGTTGTAAGCAAATACTGCGCTAGATACCACAGCTAAGCCAGTAAACAGACTACTCAAGCTAATGAGCTTTATTTTTTTAGATACTTTATCAATGATTATATTTTTCATTTTTAATTCCAAATTCTTTGACAACTTACCGACATCGTTGCCGAGTAGCTAATGAATAAGGCTACGCCAGCAGATTTCACCGATAAGAATTTATTAATAATCTCGTATACCAATCCGTATAAGAAAGTGTTCGCTTAGCGAAAGTTCTTTATGCGGAATGGTATGAATTTATTAATAAAATGTCGCAACTAAGCCAGCTAAAGCTAAATCAAATTCAGCTTTAGTTCGGCTTTAGTTCGGCTTTAGTTAAGCTTTAGCTAAAGATAAGGTTTGTTGCGGGTAATTTTTAAATTAAATTAAGAAATAGGGGGGCGTATAAGTGCTTCAATGAAGCTCTTATCAAGATTGTTAGTATAAAAATATTGATTGGTGATTATAAATTGAGGTGTTGGTAAAGCAGATTTGTTACTGGCAACCCATTGGGTATGAGTGCCTTGACAATGACCACAATGGTGGCAATCTTTAATATTGTGTTCGCTGTCAGATGATCCATCGAGAAGTTCAATGTCATCAACATCATGAGAATGTTCTGTTAGAAGATGTTGCGAATCAACGAGATGATTTTCATCCGAATTAGCCACAGCAGCATACGATTGCAAGGCAATCAATAATACTAATACTAAGCCAATCCAAGTGTTTTTCATCGATATTACATTTACCCTATTATAAGAACTTGCGAAGAGCGATACTAATTAATAAAATTAACCTAGTCAATAAGACTCAGTAAAATCATATCACCTACCTCGCGATACAGCAGTATTACAAGTTGTCTAAAAATATGAAAGTGCTATTGGGTAATTAAATGTAATCAAGCAATAACAACTTAGTCGGACAAAACAAGGGGATATTGGTTATCAATGCTAATAAACATTGACTGAAGTAATGAGTCCCGCTATTTTTAGCTAAATCTAAAAAATTAATTAAAACTATTTACTTGAAATAAGCGAGTTATGTTATGAAAAAATTTATCCAATTATCACTGTTAACTTTGGCATTAAGCCCTGTACTACTAACATCGGCATTAGCCAACGCAAGCAGTATGCCGCAATCTGAGTCTCCAAAGAATGCCAACGTTTATATTATTTCACCTGCTGACGGTGCAACGGTAAAGAGTACATTTACGGTAACTTTTGGTTTAAAAGATATGGGTGTTTCGCCTGCAGGTATGGAGAAAAAACATACCGGCCATCATCATTTATTAATTGATAAAGCTTCACTGCCTGCTTTTGATATGCCGATGGGTGGTGACGTTAAGCACTTCGGTGGCGGTCAAACACAAACCACATTAACCTTACCTAAAGGCAAACATACTTTGCAGTTGATTATGGGTGATCATCACCATATCCCTCACAAACCGGCAGTGGTTTCGAAGAAGATCACCATCACTGTTAAGTAAAGAACGTTAAATAAAATAGCGCTACAAAAAAGGCTAGTTATACAAGATAAACTAGCCTTTTAAAAACACACTGCTTTTCCAAGAGATGGCTACAAAGTAACAAACTCTTCTGCTGAAGTCGGGTGGATAGCAACCGTATTATCAAAGTCGGCTTTGGTTGCGCCCATTTTCATCGCTACCGCAAAACCTTGTAATAACTCATCACTACCAAAGCCAATACTATGTAAACCAACTACTTTCTCATCCTTACCAGCACAAATTAGTTTCATACGCGTTGGATCGCGATAATCATCGGTGATCGCTTGATAAAGCGCGGTAAATTGTGAGTTATATACGGTAATATTACCTTCGCCGTATTCAGCTTTAGCTTCGTCTTCGGTTAAACCGACAGTGCCGATCACCGGGTGACTAAATACCACAGTGGCAATGCCTGAATAATCTAAATGCTCATCCGGTTTGTTATTAAATAACCGTTCACATAAACGGCGACCCGCAGCAACCGCAACAGGGGTTAACTGTGCGCGACCAGTGTTATCACCAACTGCATAAATACCGTCAACATTGGTGTTTTGATATTTATCGGTAACAATAAAACCACGCTCATTAGTTTCGACGCCTGTAGCCGCTAAATTAATATTATCGGTAGCTGGCTCACGGCCAATTGCCCAAACTAAAGAATCTACTGGCTCTAATGATTGACCATTAGTAAAATGCACAACTAATTTTCCGTCACTCAGTTTTTCAATACGCTCGGGGGTGCTGTGATTATGTAACCTTGGGCCGTGTTTTGCCATTTGCTCAACTAAGGTATCACTTAACATGTCATCAAAGCCGCGCAATGGTTTTTCTTTACGCACTACTAAGTGAGACTCAGTGCCTAAGGCTTGAAAGACACCGGCTAATTCAACGGCAATATAACCCGCGCCAATAACAGCAACACTTTTAGGTTGCTCTGTTAAAGCAAAAAAGCCATCGGAGTCGATACCGTACTCAGCACCTTCGATAGTAGGGATAGCGGGACGTCCACCGGTGGCAATGGTAATATGGTCAGCAGTGATCAGCTCACCGTTTACTTCCACAGTATTTTTATCAACAAATTTGGCAAAGCCATTAATCACAGTGACATCATTAGCATCAAAACCACGCTGATAGGCTGCATGAATTCGTTTAATATAAGCTTCACGGTTGGCAACTAACGTCGCCCAATCAAACTGCTTCCCCTGCTGAGAGACATAATCGCCAAAACCATAATCAGGAGCATATTTTAAGGCATCGGCTATTTGTCCGGCATACCACATGGCTTTTTTAGGCACACAACCAACATTGACACAGGTACCACCAATATACTTTGCTTCAATAACGGCTGCTTTTTTACCTAGTTTTGCTGCGCGGTTAGCCGATGCTATGCCGCCACTACCACCGCCAATAGCCAGGTAATCAAAATGTTGTGTCATGGTATCACTCATTAGTTAGTGTATTGTTTAAATTAGTCAATGTATTACTTAAGTAGGATGTGGGCGCAAAAAAGGCTTTATTCAAGGATAAAATAATAATATTTATAGCCGTTTGCATTCAAAGTGTAGAATTTCAGTGAAAATTAAAATCATTTTAGCTAAGGAAAATAATCAAAGCATATACCCGTTACCATTCAAAGTGCAGGATTTCAGTGGGAGTTAAAAGGGCTTTAGGCAAGGGAAATACTTTAATCATAATCATTCTATGCTTTGATTATTTAACGCGGTAGAGATAATCTCAGTTTTATCTAACAATAGATTGTGCATGATTTGCTCCGCGGGGATTGGCTTACTATATAAATACCCTTGTATATAATGGCATTTTTTGGCAACTAAATAGTGCAGCTGTTCCGTTGTTTCCACACCCTCGGCAATACAATGCATATTAAGTCTCTGCGCTAAGACTAACGTGGTATCAACAATCGCTTCATCGGCATCATTAATACCAATACCCGCAACAAAGCTACGATCTATTTTTATAATATCTAAAGGCAATTGTTTTAAGTAAGATAATGACGAAAATCCTGTGCCAAAATCATCTAGTGCTAAAATCACACCAAGTGCCGATAACTTGCGCATAGTGGTAATAGCATTCTCAGGTTGTAAAATTAGCGAGCTCTCTGTTACTTCAACACGTAGTATTTCTGCCGGTAATTGGTAACGCACTAATAATTCGCTAATATATGAGACTATGTCTGCTTCAACAAAGTGTTGTACTGATAGGTTTATCGACACATAAAACTCAGAGCGTATGCTGTGCCATACTTTTAAATCTTTACAAGCCTGTTCAAGTGCAGACTCTGTCATAGTGATAATTAAATTTAGCTCCTCTGATAAAGGAATAAAGTCATTAGGTGGTACTAAACCCGTCGGCGTTTGCCAACGCATTAACATCTCTACACCGACAGCCTTGCCAGTATGCGCATCAATAATTGGCTGGTAGTGATTAATAAACTCATTATTTTTTACTGCTAGTTTTAGCGCTGATTCCTTACTTAAACGCTCCATTGCTTCAACGTTCATTTGTGCAGTATAAAACTTACAGTTATTTTTCCCTGTTTGTTTCGCGTGATACATAGCGACATCGGCGTGGCGCAATAATTCGTCTGAGTTGTTGCCATCATTGGGATATACCGCAATGCCAATACTCGCGCCAACACTGACTAAATTGTTGCCTAAATCAATGGGTTTACCAATAGCTTCAATAACTTCACTGGCGATTCGGCTAAGTTGATTATCATTAGAAAAGCTCTCCAGCAAGACAACAAACTCATCACCACCAATACGCGATACCGTATCATCTATCCGCAATACACTTTCTAAGCGCTTAGCAACGTCTTGCAATAACAAATCACCACTATCGTGACCTAGCGAATCATTTACTTGTTTAAATCGATCAAGATCAATAAAAAAAAGTGCTATCGATTTAGTTTGTCGGTTGGACAAGTCTATTGCATGTTTAATACGTTCAAGCAATAAAGTACGATTTGGTAATCCCGTTAAATGATCATAATTTGCCAATAACCTTAATTCATTTTCAGCACTTTTTTGTGCGCTAATATCGGTTAGTACAAATAAATAATGTAAAGCGTTACTCACGGAGTTTCGGCCTACCGTCACATTGATAATAACGTGGTACTCACCCTTATTAGGGGTAACGATCAACTCCTCGCCACGCCAATGTTCGCCTTCTTTCAGTGACAGCATTAATTTATGATAAAAACTACGGCGTTTTTGGCTAATACCTAATAATGTTGCGCTAAAATCAAACTCTTCTTCTGGCCATTCAAAAACAGCACGCATTGATTGATTTGCGGTGACCCTTGATATTTTTTCATCAATTATAAAGACCCAATCTTGTGTTTGCTGAAAAGCATCGCCGTAATACTGCGCACGCTCTTCATTAGCACGAGACTCGGTAATATTAGTATACGAACCAGTAACTCTAGTCGGCTTATTATTAGCGTCTACAGCAACAATTTTCCCTAAATCTTTATACCAAAGCCACTTTTTATCCGCAGTTTTCAAACGATAAGTACAGGAAAAATTATCCTCTAAATTAGCGCTGCTAATAAATAATTGCCAACAGCGAAGAAAGTCATCATGATCTTCTGGATGAATCAGTGCAACATGTTCTTCAAAGTTATAAAATAGCGCTTCTTCTACGTAACCTAACTCTAAAGCAATACGCTTACCAAACATTAAATTTTCATCGGCTTGCCAGTCCCATACCTCACTGTTACTACCCGTTAAGGCCAGTTGCAAACGATGTTCCCGATACTTTACTTGCTCATGAGCATCAAGTAACAACTGTTGCTGGGCTTTACGATAACGATACCAAGACACAGTAATTATCAGTAATACAATGAAATATATAGCTAATGCTAAAGGTGAACGCCAAGGGGCAAAGCTGACATTGAATTTAATATGCACAGGAGCCGAGTATTCCCCCGTATAGGGTGATTTCGCCTGAATAGTTAAGGTATGTTTGCCGGAAGCCAAACTAGGAAAGGTAATATGACCTTCTCTCGTTGCGGGATAATCAACGTTGCTTTTACCAGTCAAATGATATTTATAAATTATGCTTTTCTCATTGCCATAAGAGAAAGTGGAAAAATCAATGCTAATACCTACATCATCATAATTGAGATTAATCACGGCATCATCTTCAATGGCCAAAGGTAGCGCTAACTTTCGGGATAACAATGCTACAGCGGTAACTTTGACTTTAAATCTTTCGCTATGGTGTACTTTTTTTAGTTTTAACGGCTCGAAAATACTAATGCCTTCCATTGAACCATAGACAAAACGACCATTAGGTAATTTTGCATAAGCCCTACCATTAAATTCAGTAGCACCAAGGCCATTTTCACGGGTAAAGTGGCTAAGATGTTGACTATCGGAGTCCAGCATAAATAAACCATTATGACTAGAAAACCAGATATCACCTGCTTCATCGGTCATTACACCGTAAACATAATTATCAATAATAGAATTAGCTTTATGGTAAAAATATTTCTCTTTAAAATCAGGTAAGGTTAAACCAATTAAACCTTTACCGGTAAAACTCAACCACAAAATTTGATTTTTATCTATTGCCCAATTATCAATAGAGGTATATTCACCAGCCAACACACCTTGCAACTTATACAGTTGGACTAATTCTCGTGTATTAGCATTAAAGCCCCATAAACCATCATTGCTTGTTAGTAAAAACCAATCACTATTGGGTAATGTGCCTAAGAAATATAACAACCTTTCAGGGGGGAATTGTTCGGTGATTTCACTTAAAACATCTATTTCATAAGTAATTAAATTTACTTTAAATACGCCTTTTTCATTCACTAACCAGAGAAATCCGTCTTCTTTTAATACGTCGTACTGATCTAAGGCAAATAGTTGATTAATTTCATCATTAAAAGGTAACGCCACTGTTTTTTCTTGCTTTTTATCAAATAAAAGCACACCTTTAGCCGTATAAAGAAGTAAGTGTTCTGAATTAAGCTCATAGATGCTGTTAATGTAGTTTGTGGTATAAATACTTTTAGAATCATCATTCACTAAAAATTGAGTCACCTGCTGCTTTGCCACATCAATTAAATTCAAACCATTTGAGCTAGCAACCCAGAGTAAATCATCATTTAGGTTATCCGGTAGCGCATGCCAAACTTCGTTATAACTTAAACTAGCTGCATTATTTTTTTTATAACCATAATTTATAATGAGTTCTTTTTTGGGATCCCATTGATATGCACCAACTGCATTGGAGCCTAACCAAAACACACCCTGACGATCTTTAATCAATGCGGTTATATTGTTATTCGAAGTATTGTCAAAATAATCACTAAAGCCAAACATAAACTCACTGTTATTATTGACGGTATTGACCGAATACAAACCTTTATCTGAAGCGATATAAAGCATTTCCCCATCAGACAAGGTTTGCCATGCGGCCATATTTTTAATAAGCCGTTGGTAGCTAGCTAATGTTGATTCACCTTCAATGTATGCCTTAATATTTGCTACCTTTATAGCAAAAAAACCATCTGATGAGCCTAGGTATAAGGTCTGATTTATATCCACATGTACGGTATATATTTTATTAAGTTTTTCAATGTTAGACTGTTGGCTGATATCAGCGGGGATTTCAGGTAGCTTTTTCCAATGCTTATTCTTAATGTTATAAGCAAAAACACCTGCCTTAGAACCCAAAAACATGACTCCGTCATGCAAAGACATTTCAAATAACACCAGATCACCAACTAACTCGGATTCAAGATCAAGAACTTGTTTATATTCACTAGTAACTTGGTTATAAAAGCCTAATGTTTTAGAGGTTAATACCCATATTTTATTGTCGTTATCATGCATTAAATCCATAATATAATAATCAAAACCTTGGGCAAGTTTGATTGGAATATGCTGGTAACTATCGGTTCTAGGGTTATAATTATAAAGTTTTTTGCCATCTATATTTAACCAAATCAAACCATTTTTATCTTCAACTAAATCAAATATTCCTGCATTTTCAAAGCTATTATCAGGCCCAGGTAATTGCCTGACCTTATTACCATCATAAATATTGAGCCCCTGCTCTGTGGCTAGCCAAATGAAACCGGTTTTATCTTGGATAATTGCATGAATGCTACCCTGTGATAAACCATCATCAACAGATAAATGGTCTAAGGACAGATTTTTTACTACGGCATGACTATTAGGCACCATGATAAGAGTAAGCAAAACACTTAGCATTAATCGTAACGGAACAGGAAACCTCTTAAACATAATCACTCAACAACAGACTTAACAAAAAAAACACAAAGAAGTTACAAACTATAACTTCTTTGTGTTTTTGTGCAAATGAAAAGTTAACTAAAAAACGCCTGTTAACAGTAGGTTAACTTATCCAACACAATGTAACAACATCAGTAAAGTAGACTCAACAAATGTATTGATAATGTACAAAAAAATGTTTTATCTAGATGATTTTAGTAAAAATTAATAACTATCGACTCATATACCTTGAATAAAGCCTCTCTAGGTCTTACATCACTAATAACATAAACTAATTTTTAAGCATCATGACTAATCCATTATTAGTATCTAGTGAACTGCCTGCCTTTTCAAAAATAAAACCTGAGCACGTAAAACCTGCTGTAGAACAAGCCATTGACGATTGTAAAAAAGTTATTAAAAAAGTTCTCGCTGCCAATGATGCCTTTACTTGGCAAAATTTAGTGATGCCCATAGATGACATTGACGATGTGTTATCAAAACTGTGGTCGCCGGTTTCTCATATGAATTCGGTAATGAGCAGTGATGAATTGCGCGAGGCTTATGAATCGTGTTTACCACTTTTATCTGAATACGGCACTTTTGTCGGTCAACACCAGGGGTTATATCAAGCCTACCTTAGTATTAAGAATGGCAATGAATTTGCACATCTCGATATCGCTCAACAAAAAGTAATTACCAATGCGCTACGCGATTTTAAATTATCAGGCATCGCGCTAAATGATGAAAATAAAAAACGTTATGGTGAAATTAAGACGCGCTTATCAGAGCTCAGTTCAAGTTTTAGCAATAACGTGCTCGATGCGACCCAAGCTTTTAGTGTCAACATCGAAAACAAAGATGAATTAACCGGCTTACCTGAAAGCGCCTTAGCGGCAGCAAAAGAGTTAGCTCATAGCAAAGATAAAACGGGTTATACATTCACCCTTGATATTCCAAGCTATCTACCGGTAATGATGTATTGTGACAATGCTAGTCTACGTGAGCAGCTTTATACTGCCTTTGTTACCCGCGCATCAGATCAGGGCCCTAATGCTAATGAATTTGATAACAGCGGCATTATGAATGAGTTACTTAGTTTAAGACATGAACTGGCTAATTTGCTCGACTTTGACAACTATGCGCAGCATTCATTAGCAACAAAAATGGCAAATTCTACTAATGAAGTCATGGCGTTTCTTGAAAACTTAGCGATAAAGTCACAGCATCAAGGTAGACAAGACTTTAAAGAGCTTAGCGACTTTGCCGCCAGTGAATTTAAACAAAAAGATTTACAAGCTTGGGATCTGGCTTATTACAGCGAGAAGTTAAAACAAAGTCGTTACGCCATTTCAGATGAACAATTACGCCCTTATTTCCCTAAAGACAAAGTGGTTGCTGGTTTATTTGCCGTTGTTGATAAATTATTTGGGCTGACAATCAAACAGCGCACAGCTATTGATGTTTGGCATGACGATGTTAATTTTTATGACATTGTTGATAAAGCCGGTAACAAGCGTGGCAGTTTTTATTTAGATCTTTACGCGCGCGAGAAAAAACGTGGTGGCGCTTGGATGGATGTGTGTGTAGGTCGTAGTCAAAAGTCTGATGGCTCTATTCAATATCCTGTTGCCTACTTAACCTGTAATTTTAACGGCCCTGTAGGCAATAATCCGGCATTATTTACTCATAATGAAGTAGTGACCTTGTTCCATGAATTTGGTCATGGTATTCACCATATGTTAAGCCAAATTAATGCCAGCAGTGTTGCCTGTATTAATGGCGTTCCTTGGGATGCGGTTGAGTTGCCTAGTCAATTTTTAGAAAATTGGTGCTGGCAACCAGAAGCTTTAGCCTTTATTTCTGGCCACTTTGAAACTGGCGAGCCACTGCCTGAAGAAATGTTAACTAAAATGTTAGCGGCTAAAAACTTCCAATCGGCAATGCAAATGTTACGTCAACTCGAGTTCAGCATCTTCGATTTTACTATGCATGAAAGCTTTGACCCGAAAGCCCCGAACAATGAACAGCATATTCAACAAGTGTTAGATAAGGTAAGAACTCAGTACTCTGTGGTAAAAGCACCTGAGTTTAATCGTTTTCAACATGGTTTTAGCCATATCTTTGGTGGTGGTTATTCGGCAGGATATTACAGCTACAAATGGGCAGAAGTATTATCGGCTGATGCTTTTGGTTTATTTGAAGAGCAAGGTATCTTTAACGAAGCGACTGGACAATCGTTCTTAACCAACATTCTCGAGAAAGGTGGCAGTGAAGAGCCGAGTGAATTATTCCAAAAATTCCGTGGTCGCGCCCCTGAGATTGATGCCTTGTTACGCCATTGCGGTATTGAAGCATAAAGACACGCTTGATTCCCGCTCACTGATGCGGGAATCACTATTTTTAAAGCACCTATTTTACTTTCTACATAAGCAAAGCTATGACTCACGAATCATTTAAATCACTATTGCAACGCGCTGCCCAAAGAAAAGGTGGCGTACCAGCACTAGAGGCATTACTCGGCAAAAGAATTCTTGGTAAGAAGTTGCTTGATGATACAGCCGCACAACAAAGTGTCGCCGAGTTAAGTGACGATCGTATCCTCGCCGCTTTCACCAAACAAATATTTAAATCAGGTTTTGTCTGGCGGGTAGTCGAAAATAAATGGCCAGATTTTGAAGAGCACTTTTTTAACTTTAATATTGAAAAAATATTGATGATGCCGGAAGAAATGCTGGAACGAAAAGCCGCCGATCCTAAAATTATTCGTAATTACAATAAAGTAAAAACCATTAAAGCCAATGCACAGATGATATTTGACATCACCTTGGATAAAAACATCAGCTTTGCGCAATTTATTAATGATTGGCCAAGTGACGACATTATCGGTTTATGGGCGTTTTTGAAGAAGAATGGCCAACGCTTAGGGGGTAATACCGGTCCCTATGCGCTGAGACTATTAGGGAAAGACACTTTCCTGTTAAGTAGTGATGTAGAAGGCTATTTAAGGGCGCAACAGATCATTGATGGTGGCCTGCAAAGTAAAAAAAGCCTCACCGCTATTCAAAATTACTTTAATAATCTACAAAAAGACAGTGGTTATAGCTTAACGCAATTAAGTCGCTTAATTGCCTTTGCCAGTGGTGATAATTATGTGCAGGTTGGAGAGTAAACTCAATAAGCTCCAACCTTGTTTATCTCCATTTGCCTTTAGATAGCTATTCTCCTTATTTATGCCCTCTAATCAACACCTATAATAATTTAATTATTATAGGTGTTTGGATCACCTTATTACGCCTAAACGGCTTAAAGAGCATTTAATAACCTATTAATTTTCAATTCTATATATTTCAACTCCCTCATGCTGAATATATACATTGTCCCAAAGACTTACAGGTATGAAAGGTTTTAAATTAAAAAACAAGATCCATTGTCCTAGTAACTTAGGCTCTGGAGTGATTTTATCCACTAAAATCCAAGACTCTTTTGGCTTGTAGAATTTTATTTCATCTTTTTTCATCAACCAATTTGAATTCAATGCTCTAGCTGGATTAAAGACATACATTCCCTCCAGCTGGTTTTTATCTGTTTTTATGGAATCATCAAGATCTTTCCATTGAAGAAGCAAACGTGCTCGGTATTTTGTCATAGGGTCAGTATAAAAAATTTTCCCACGATTGCTTTCAACAAGCTCCATCATAGCTTTTTCACCAAAAAGCAATGATTTGTTTTCAACATATAAACTCAATAAGTTAATTAAAACCACAGCTGCAACGATAGTAATAACCGACTTTCTCTTACCAATAGAATAAAGCTTAACTACACCTATTCCTAAAAAAATTATAGCTACAAGACTTGATACCATAAAATACCGAGGGTTCAACGGCAGCAATGTTGTAACTAAAGAGCCACAAACAAACCAAACAATAGCAAATAGTCCAAAAATAAAAATAAAGCTTTTAGCTTGCTTATTTTCTGCTTGTTTATACAGCCAAATACCTAAAGGTATTGCAAACCAGAAAAGTAAACCAAACTCTTGATTGAGCAGTAACACAAAAATAGGGTCAACTAATGGGTGAATTAACACGTTACCAGCTTTGTCTACAGTTCGATCTATTGCGCTATCATGATTCAAAGAAATATTCACACGGTATAAAGGGTCACCCGTCATGATTGTTAAATACAAAAGTTCAATAGCCCAAACGGAAAAAAATCCAGCGGCAATTAATAAATAATATTTCCTTGGGATTTTATAACCGAACAAAAAAATCAAAGCAAAAAATGGAGCTATAAATATAGCAGTTTCACGAGTTAGAAAACCTAATCCACATAAAACCCCTGATAAAAAAAGGCCTTTACATGATATTTTTTCTTTAATGGAAAAATAAAAAACTGTCATTGCAGAAAAAATAAAAAAGGCTTCAACTATATCAATTGAGGCGATGCTAGACCAAATAACGAGTATGGGAGAAGTTATAAAAAAGAGAAGAACTGCCGCCATATATTTAATAGAAAACTCGCGGTTTATCAGATAAGCGATTACTAACATTAAACCTAAACAATATAATATTGTTGGCAGAGCCATGGATACTTCATTTTCACCAAAAGATGAAAGCGCCAAAGCCATAGGTATTGTAATAGTGTAACGAATGGTGCCATGACCACCTACAAATGGAAATTCATTTATCCAGCCATAAGCACCATTAGCGTATGTCACATCATCAGAGCCAAGATAACCTACCCAACTAAGCGAAATTAACACTATGAAAATTAGTGTGCTTATTAAAAACACACGGTTAAAACTAACCATTTATAATTCCTTTTTAAAAATAACCGACCGAGAAATAACAAAAGCCAACAAGATAACAAAAGCATCTACAATAATTTTACACGGTATGGCAGGCCAATTTTCAACACTAACTAGAATAAATATGAAAAAAGTAGATAGAGCTGTATTAGCAAAAGCTAATAAAATATATTCAACAACCTTTTGTTTAGAATGTTTTTTACTTCCCCAGCTAAAGGTATAATAATAGTGTAAAAAATAACCTAATGTCGCGCCTAATGATTTTGAGATAATATTTGCTGTTGCTACAGAGTTTTCAAATATATCGAAAAACAAAAAAAAGACTAATACATCAAATAAAAAAACCGCCCCTCCTGCAATTAAATACCGAATAGCATGAGCAAGTTTACTTTGACTTTGACCATTAATCGCAAAGAATAAAACCGAAAATAAGTTACTCATTATGAGTATAAAATTTCTGTAATGGTACTTTGGGCTCATTGCCAACATCATAGTTTAAAAATGCCAACAACATCTGAACCCCTAATAAAATAGGTAAAGTGGCTAACATCACTGTTCCCGTACTTGCAACCTCATTGTTTACAATTGAAAGTACCCAGTTCACTGAACCATAAAGAAAACCAAAAATGGTGAAACATAACCCTAAAAACAACTCTGCTGAGGCTATATTAAAATCTCTCATGTAATAGGAGTATATTATTCTACGAATACTGGCTTTAATGTTGCCAGTTATAAACTGTCGAAATATATTTGATATTTTCAAGTTGCTTTCTTCATCTCCATATATTGCTTCCATTGGAACATCCATGATCACAGCTCTTGAATCACCTAACTTAATCAACATATCCGTTTCAAAAAAATAACGTTCACTGACGTTTTGTAACTCTATCTTCTCCAATGCTGCTCGGTGTATAGCAGTGTAACCATTGGTTGGGTCAAAAAGGCTCCAATAGCCACTTGATATCTTTGTTAAAAATGAAAGACAAGCGTTCCCAAAGAGACGAAACTTAGGCATTTCCCTGACATTATAAAAAGAGTGAAACCTATTTCCTTTTGTGTAATCTGCCAGACCAGAAAGTATAGGTGCTATTATAGATGGCATAATTTTAGGGTCCATTTGACCATCACCATCAATTTTTACAAAAATTGTAGCGCCCAATTCAAGTGCTGCGTTATAGCCTGAAATAACAGCCCCACCAACACCTTTATTTTCATCATGGAAAATTACACTTAATCGCTTATCGTCACATGATTTTTGAATAAACTCACCAGAATTCTCCGGACATTTATCATCAACGGCAATAATAAAGTCCACTTCTGCCCCAATCTTTTTTATAACATCAAGTACAAATGCTTTAACTCGATAACACGGTATTATAACCGCTATCTTTTGATTAACATTTAGATTCATTATCTATATACCCTATCAACAATATCAAGAAAAAAGCAAAACTGGTTGCAAGTTTTACAGCTGTTAACCAATACTCTTTTAGCTTATCCATGCCTGGTACTTACCTTGCAATATTTATATGAATTTACGAATCAACTCTACCGTAGCGGTCTTCAAAACGAACGATGTCATCTTCACCTAAATAGCTACCTGATTGCACTTCAATCATCTCTAAAGGTAGTATTCCAGGGTTTTCTAATGCGTGCACTGCACCAACGGGGATATACGCCGATTGGTTCTCAGTTAATAACACTGTTTTTTCATCTATCGTTACTTTTGCAGTGCCTGAAACAATGATCCAATGTTCGGCTCTATGATGATGCATTTGCACCGATAACTTAGCGCCTGGCTTTACCGTAATACGTTTTACTTGAAAACGTTCACCGCTATCAACACTGTCGTATTTACCCCAAGGTCGATAAACCTCTCGGTGTATTACAGCTTCTGAGCGTTGCTCTCTTTTCAACTGCTCAACAATTTGTTTAACTTCTTGTACTTTGTCTTTATTGGCAACCAAAATAGCATCAGGTGTCTCAATAATAACTAAATTATCAACGCCAACGGTAGCAATAAGTTTATTTTGACTATGGATATAACTATTAGTGGTGGTCTGTGCAATGACATCACCTTTAAGAACATTTTTATTGTTATCTTGCTGACAAACTTCCCACAATGCCGAATAAGAGCCAACATCACTCCAGCCAGCATCAAGTGGGATAACTACAGCTGAATCTGTTTTCTCCATTACTGCATAATCAATAGACTCACTAGCACAAGCTAAAAAGGCCGCTTTATTTGGTCTTAAAAAGTCTAAATCATGCTCAACGTCTGTCATTGCTTGTTGGCAGTTTTCAAGGATATCAGCGCGATACTTAGCTAACTCTTCTAAATAACGAGAGGCTTTAAATAAAAACATACCGCTATTCCACAGATAATCACCAGAGGCTAGATACTCATCTGCCACATTTTGATTAGGTTTTTCGACAAATTGTGCGACATCAAAAGTATTTGTAGTTTGCTCAGTGCCTTTTTTAATATAGCCATAACCTGTTTCTGCATGTGTGGGCACAATACCAAAGGTCACTAACTTACCTTGCTGTGCCGCAATAGTTGCTTGCGCAACCGCTTGATGAAAAGCGACAGAGTCTTGAATAACATGATCGGCTGCTAACACTAGTAACAATGCATTTTTATCTTTTTCTAAGGCATTAATTGCTGCTAAAGCAACAGCAGGGGCGGTATTTCGCCCTTCTGGTTCAAGTAAGATAGTACCTTGGCTTTGTGATAACTGCCTCACCTGCTCTGCAACTAAAAACCTATGCTCTTCATTGCAAATAAATACTGGCTCATTACAGTTATCGGGTAAACGCAATAACGTGTCTTGTAGCATACTAGTATCATTAACGAGTGGTAAAAATTGCTTAGGAAAAAGTGCGCGAGAAAGAGGCCAAAGTCGGGTGCCGCTACCACCACACATTACAGCAGGAAAGATCCTATGAGAGCTCATATTTATTCCATAAATAAGATGTAATTATCTTGTTATAATAAGCCATGGTGCTAACTATTGAAATAATTAATATTTAATGAAGCGCACGAGCGATTATAGAAGGTAACTTAACCTTTTAAATACTTATTTCGTAAGCGTGTAAGGCTATGCATTAACACAGGGAAGTATCTCCATGCTCATTGTGGGCTTGGAATATCAGTCGTTTTAGTAAATTTTAGTTTTGGGTGGGTTAAATTAAAAGCAATAGTGATTCGTTCGCCAATTCCCGCACGCCAGGAAGGAAACAAAAGAACTTCACCTAACTTAGGAATATTATCTATTTCACGGCTAAATAATATAGGTAAAAAGTGATAATGCTTAGGGTAATTATCTCTGTCGACGAAATATGTATTCCCTTGATAGCTAGTACTTTCAGGCTGACCTAGGCTAACTTAGTAAACCCCTGAAATACCCCCCCTTAGGTAACATGAGTGTACACTTTATTACTCGCCCCAGAAGGGCTAACGTTGGACCAAGCCTCTATCTGCCATTAGCTTGAATCTATATCACCTTCAAGTATCGTTGATTCCAAGATAAATTTTGATGCTTGTTGTTTAACAAATAACATTAAAGACTGAATTTCGCTATTGG
Organism: Colwellia piezophila ATCC BAA-637; assembly: GCF_000378625.1. Classification (GTDB taxonomy): domain Bacteria; phylum Pseudomonadota; class Gammaproteobacteria; order Enterobacterales; family Alteromonadaceae; genus Colwellia; species Colwellia piezophila. Next base: position 173,904 of record NZ_KB905168.1, read on the forward strand.
ATCAAGACTGCATATCTAGTTTAGAATACCACCCTTGCTTATTAGTGCGCACAATTCCAGGACAAACGGCCATGTTATCCCATATAGCTTGCTCTATAGCAATATTTATCTGCTCAGCCTCAAACATTTGACCGCGAATAATGGGGATCGGAAATAACAATTCTATTTGGCTAGCGTTATCTATAGACATAATACTTTATTGCTGATTAAGACCATTCAATTATAGCTATCTTATTACACAAACAATGTTTTTAAGGCAGAAGCTTTTAGACAATTTAGGGTAGTTAGGTAAGCCTAATTCCTTTCGACTTTGAAAATAGCTGTTACTTTCTACTTCATTTTCAATACCGCCATCACCAATAACAATATTTCTATTTTGAGTAACTGAAATACTTTTATGAAGTTCAGGTGCTATAGTTAAAAATTTATTTACACCAATACGCTCTAAATAGATAAGGTTATCAGATAACAGAATAGAATTTTTTTCATGAGTTACTCCTTCAAGACCTAGACCGATTACTTGACCATTTGATGAATTAGGTCCTTGAGCTAAAATAGAAGCTCTAACAACCATTTCCCCGCCGTTAGGCATATCAATCAAACGACTATCTACAGCAGAAAGTGACACGATAATACTCTTATCTATCGTTAATTTTTTTCCTCTGACCTTAATGGCATGTCCTTCACTCTTCGTAGCAATAAACAACGACTGATAAATGAAAAGTTCCGCTTTATTGGTATAAACACCGTGAGCTTGGCCGTTATGCCCTAAACGCTCAAAACGACTATTAAAGATTTTAATGAAACCGGCATTTTTCGATGTTTCTAAAATTCCTTCTTGGCTATTGTGGAAATATACATGATTTAAGGTAAGATCCTTGCCCTCTTGCCTAATACAAGCGCCATTACCGTCTCTAACGCGGATATAACGACACTCTATATTTTCTACCGTTAAATTATCCCCCTGACTTAAAATGTAACCTTTGCTATGGGCTGCTGACTTTTCAAAAATCACATAACCATTACCTTTAATAGTTATATTGTTTTTTTTTATCACTATTGGTATTTGATAAGTACCCTCTGCAATAAGCAGGGTATCACCGTGCTGTAAGCTCTTAACTGCCACTGATAAATCTGTAAATGGCGTTTGATTAACAAACGTTAACCCGGATGTGTCTTTGATTTTTTTTTGCGGTTGCCAAGGTAAAAAGGTTAGCTCTATCTCTTGGGTAACCGTCATAATCCGACCTTGAGTCAAAGCATCATAATCACGATTTTTTTGATATTGGTAATATTTGTTTCTTATTTTATCAACTAACTTATTCAGTAATATTGGTTGCCATAACAAGATAAAAATGAGTAAAACATGCGCCATGCCCCCAGAAAAAAACAAATATTTACCAAGTAACCCCCTCAACGTACGTTACCCCTATCTTTAGTAGGCAAGTTAAGCTTATCTAAACAAAAATCTAAACCGGCATAAGCACCAAGGTAACTGTAAAAGCCTTTATTACCACAAAAATCCTTAACCAAAGTAGCTATTATGTATTTATGTTCTTTAACGCGGCTAGCATCTCGCCAAGAAAAATCACCAATGTCTGGGGCAACAAAATAACCATCTAAATTATCGCTACCCGTGAAAAAATCTCGCGGCACAACAAGGTTATGCTCATCGATAAACCAACCTCCATCGCGTTTTTTAATGCGTCCAGAGATAATGTTATCCGCAATAACCGCAGAGCTTTCTTTAAATCTAACGTCTATTCCTAGGGTGTTATAAAGGATATTATGATGAATTTTACTCTGACTGGCCCTATTAAGATAGATACCAACATCATTAGCACAGTGCATTATGATATTGTTTCGAATAATACCCTTTTCATGCTCAACACTACTTTTATTACGTCTGTCTCCCTGGCTTGAACCACCACCACCAAGAGACAAACCAATGGCCGTATGAGTACCAGGTAAATTAGCTGCGCACATAACTAAATTACGCTCAAAAACCCCATGCTCTGAGCCTCCTTTAAAGAAAGCTGCATAACTCACTTTATTTCCTGCTGATTTTTGTATATCAAAAAAAAAGTTATTACTGACTTGCCAATAATTAGCATGCATTAAGTCAAAAGGGGTTACTGGGTTAATAGTTTTTCTAGCTGTCGTGTTAAAGAAAGTATTCTCTGTAACTTTGCCGTAGTCTGGATAATGTTTACCAATGCCATTGACTTTTATCATGGCATTGAAGTCTTGCATAATATTATTTTTGATAACTGTATGTTGACCTTTACCTACAACATGAAAAGCATGCTCGCACTTTGCATGTTGTTTACAGTTACCAATAATATGTAGATTACTAAACTGCCAGTAAGGTTTATTTACCACAAAGCCTTCACCTCGTAAATAAATCCGAACTTCTCCCAGCCCTGTTGCCATCACTTTAATAGGCCTTATTTTACTGCCACTATTTCCAAGTGAAATACTCGACGACTTTATATAGTAACTTCCCGGTAAGAGCACTACTGTTTCCCCTGCACTTACCACTTTTAACGCTTTAATGAGTTCAGCTGCATTGCTTACATATAAATCGGTAATGTTACTCTTATAAAAATTTTCGCCATTAGCCCCATGCCCAGACCAAGACGATAGATCAATCTGGCGAAAATAATGCTGCTGTATCTGAAAAATTTTCATAACATCTAAAAGAGGTGCAAGCACTTGGTATAGGCTTGGTTGTTTCACTCTTAAATTATCACTCACTTTTTCACTAAATAACGGTAAAGAAAGGCCTAAGGAGTGCACTTGGTAAGCCAGCACACCCACACTTAAGAATAAAATTAAATTCACCACCAGACCCGTTACAATAAAATATTTTGTTAAATAAGAAGGGATAGTTTTCACGTTTAATTTTTATTTCCTTATTAGATTTATTTTTATACTTTAAGTATTAGTTAATGCCAATAGCTTTAGCAGTAGAGAAGATATAATATAGCCACACAAGTAGTTTTTTGATCTAATTGATTATACTAGCATATTTAAAAATAACACCTCATGGAAAGACAATATTTTACGTTAATTAAAAATAAGCTCATGGCACAATTTTCAACACCTGACTATTGTTTATGTAGCCAAGATCATTTTGTAATGAGCTATCATTATCAAAGCAAAAAACTCTCTAGAATATGCAAAATCCCCCCTAATAATCCAAGTTTCCTAGGAAAGATTAAAGATAAAATCAGACGTGGTTCTCTAGCTCGACTTTTATCAAATTCACTTGGTTTAGGCCATGTAGTGCAACTAACTAGCGGCACTATTATCATCATTTATGACAAGATTTATCGTTATGGTTTAGAAGATAACACCGGCGTCGCGCAGGATGTTTTCCGCCTTAAAGAAGAAAATATATACTCGCCATTACGCAATGGTATAGCTATACATCCCTTAACTAATACCGCTTATTTTGGTGAATACATTAACGGTGTAAAAAAGGCGGTTCGCATTATTCGAATCAGTGATGATGGGAAAAAAATAAACGTTTGTTATACCTTCCCGCTTGGTGAAATAAAACATGTTCATGGCATTTTTTGGGATAAATATCGCCACAGATTGTGGATCACCACAGGTGATAACGATAACGAATCACACTTTTATTATACCAATGATGAATTCAATACCGTGCACAAGTATAAAGGCGGAGATCAAAGCTGGCGGGCTGTTTCACTGGTCATTACTGAAAATCATTTGGTTTGGGGCATGGATGCGGGGAAAGATGCCCCTAGTGATGCCATTAATCATATTTATCGTTTAGATTTGACCACAGGCGAGCGTCAGCAAGTAGCAACCATAGGTAACCCAGCTTACCACATGGTGCAGACAGAGTCTGGTGCTATGGTTATGGGTGTAACCTTCGAGCCAGGTAGAAAACAAGCTACCCGTGAAGAAGCCTGTATCTATTACAGTGAAACAGGCAAACACTGGCAGAAATTACTAACTTTGCCTTATCAAGCACAAAACCTAACTGGCCGAAGTCAGTATGCTTATGTATTCCCCCCATCAGGAGTAATTCCTGATAACGAGCTACTATTTACGCCGATTAATATTGAGTACTATGACGCCAAGGCAATGTTAATAAAATTACCAAATAATTTATCATAGTTTTATAAGTTATAGACTTATTTCAATTAAGTAACGATAAAGAGAAATATAGATATAGGTAGTAATAATGAGTGCTGGGTAAATTGAAGGCCATATACTTAAAAGAACAAGCAGGGTTAGCTCTCTTTCTGGCTATGATATTTAAGAGTATTTATTACTCTATCAAGTTGCTGAAAACTCAAGTTTTGCAAAGGTAATTCAAGCAAGCCTGAAGTAACAGAGCCATCAAAAGCCTTGGAGCCTGAGCCATAAACAAATTTAGTGATAATTCCACCTTGCTGTAATTGCGCAGCAAGTTTCTCTGGTACCATTTTTTTGGATTGAATAATCAGGCGAGTTAAATAAAGGTCATCTGTATCGCACTGTACCAATGAATAATCTTTCACATGTTTCATCTTTTTTTGGTAGTGCTTAATTAACCGCTTACTCAGCGCTATTCTGGTAGGCAAGCTTTCAAACTGCGCTAACGCGATATCGGCATCAAGGTTAGATATGCGTGTTACCGGAAAATAAAAGTTACCTATCGCTTTACCCGTAAACTTTACCCTGAGTCTTTGCCAATAATAATCTAACGCTTTAGCGAAGCCTTGCCATTTATAAGCCAATAAAAAATGCCCCAAAGCGGCAACTCTGCCAGCACTTTCCGGCAAATTTTTCTCCATTACAGAAAGTGCTGGCATTAACCTTTTATTATTAATAAAAAGCACACCACCTGATGCTCTAACCCCTGTGACAATGGTTTTGGCTTGAGCAAAACTTAATATACCAACATCTCCAAACGAGCCTAAAGCTTTGCCGTTAAGCTTAATACCAGCCACTTGTGCCGCATCATCAATAAGATACACGCCTTTAGCTTTGACAATAGCTTCTGCTTGAATAATATCGGCAGGTTTGGCGTACATGTGAGGTAAAATAACCGCTAAAGTATTATAATTGCAAAAATGGTCGAGCAATGCCACATCAAGATTTAAATCTGCTTTTACTGGCACATAAACAGGAATCAAACCGCAGTCTTTGATTGTGCTTGGCACACTATCGCAAATGAACTCAGGGATGAGTACTTCTCTTTTTTCTGGTTTATAGCGTTGAAATACCTGTAAAGATAAAACTAAACCCGCACGAGCCGAGTTTAATAAAATTACTTGCGAGTCAGGATATTCCTGTTCTAAACTTAGTTGCAACTTGGGTATTGCTTTACCTTGGCAGACCCTTGCACAGAGTATATTTTTCATTATCGAAAGCCATTCTTTATTGCCCCAGTACGCAACCTCAGGTTTGATGATTTTTCTCATGTCGCTAGCATTAACTTATTTTTAATACGCAGAAACAAGTTATGAAGATAAGGCATAGGATCTTGCCAACGCTTAATAGCAGTATAAGACTTAGCTGATGATGGCTCACTTGGATCGCCCCCATGAGCTAAAGCATTGCCATCAGCTATTTCATCTCGCCAGATAGTAGAACGCAGCTGTAAGGGAAACTCCGGTACTGTTTCTTGTCGGCAATGCCGGTAAACTTGCAATAACAAATTATGACCCGATAAGGTCGCTATTTCATGTTGATAGTCGGTGCGCGCTACGGTGGGTTCTATCATGTAAAAACCTTGCCTTTGACTATCAAATTTATACTCCATACCCAGTAAACCTTGGTAATTAATATGTTGAGCAAAGGTGGTAGTTATTTCACTTAATTCTTGATGCGCTTCAGGAGCGTTGGTACAACTTGCCGTACCACCAATGTTAATGGGCCAGGAACGTAACTTTCGGCCAGTAAAACTGGTCACTAACTGGCTATTTTCATCATAATAGGCCAAACAAAAATAAATATCACTGTCTTTACCGTGCAACCACTCTTGCGCTAGCATATCAGGCATTATTGGCTGAATTTTCTGATATAAGGCGCTGACTTCAGCGATATCGGCAACTTTATAAGCCTTTTTGAATTGTTTGGAATAAGCACGATCTTGATAAAGAGGTTTAAATACACAAGGAAAATTTAAAGCTTGGGCTTGTTCAATATCACTTAACTGCTTAATAACTACCGCTTGAGGAATGGGAGAATGATAATATTCGGCTAACTGCTGAAAAGCACTTTTAGATTGTAAATCAATTATTTGTTGGTGCGAAACCATGGAGAACAGATAATAAGGTTGTAGGCGATCACGGTGTAAACTGACTTGTTCTACTGTTTTTTCTTCACTCAAAAATAGCACAGGTGGTTGAGTAAATGTTTTGCCTAACTGTTCTAGCTCAACAATAATGGCAGGAGATATAGTGTCCGCTACTAAACGTTTCTTGCCGAAACGTGAATGAAATACTGGCAATTTATTATTATCTGCCAATACTAAGCAACATGCATAAGGTGCTAATGAGCGTAAAATCCCCAAAGCATTAGCCGAGCCCCCAACAATAACAACTTCAGTATTTTTCACCTACTCAGCTCCTACGCGATTAAACGGCCAACGGTTAAGTTTACCCGCTGAAACACCCAAATCACTTAAAACCGTGTTCAATAAAACAATGCCGTCTTTTTGAATATATACAATCCAAATAGTATAAGTTAACACACCTAATACGACCTTGATAACTAAGCTAATCAATATACTGACTGAGAATATTGGTAGTAAGAAATACTCTAAGCTAAGTAAGACAACGGCCATGGAAAAACTACCTAAAAGTGGCGTTATCAGTTGGCTCAAATACTCTTTAATGGGTAACTGGTAATGTTTTTTAGCTAATGAAAGTAATATGCTTAGCAAAAAAGGAGATACAAGAACTATACCCATAGCTGCACCGTTAATACCATTTAAATAAACACCAGCAAGTAGACTCAACGGAATTACAACAGCACACAAAGTGGTATATTTTGCAGTAACATTAGCTTTACCGATAGAGATAAAAGCTTGGGTAAGCAAAGGATCTATGGATTTAAAAAAGCCTCTCACACAAAGCAGCTTTAAAGGAATAACCGCGGCTAGCCATTGTTCTCCTAATAAAATAGGCACCAGCTCATCAGCAGTCAATACCATGCCCATTAATACCGGAAAACTGATTAATGAAATACCAGCACTCAACTTTAATAACGCATTATTTAAGGATTTAATATCATCTTGTAATTTAGAGAATAACGGTGAGGCAACTTGGATAATGAGGCTAGTAATGTGTGATATTGGTAAAGACGCAATTGTACCCGCCATACTATATATGCCTGTTTGTGCACCGCCGGCTATACGTCCTAAAATCAATGTTGATGCGTTGGTATATAAGTACCAGGTTAAACGAGAATAAGTGACTGTCAGGCCAAATTTCATCAAAGATAACGCTTCTTTAATACTACCATTTAGGGTCGGGTGCCATCGCGATAACCAGAGTATAGTCAATGTTTTGAATAATTCGCCGATTAAGAAACCGTACACCAAAGACCAGGTTTTATAACCTGACAGAGCAAAAGCAAGTGTCACAACGCAAACTAAAAGAATAGCGAAAAATTCAATACCCGCTATCACTTTAAATTTCATTTCCTTAACAAGTAAAGCATCTGGCACTGTTTTAATAGCGCCTAACATAAATGCTAAGGCAATAACTTGCAAAATAGGGGTAACTTGATCATTATCATAAAAAATAGCGACCGCTGGCGCTGCCAGATAAGTTAAGCCATATAACACCATACTCATAAATATTGCGATATAAAAAACACCAGATAACTGCGCCGTTGTAGTCTCTTTTCGTTGAATAATGGCGCTACCTAAACCAACCTCGTTAAAAAAGCCAACAAAACCTGATACCACCATGGCCATAGCCATTAAGCCATAATCTTCAGGTGATAATATGCGGGCAAGAATTAAGGTATTAGTAAAAGAAATTAGCCTAGCCAAACTTTTACCTGCACCTAAGATTGCTATTCCTTGTACTGTTTTACTCCGGAGACTTTCCATGTTTTTATTTACCGCTCTGTTTGTTATTCATTGTCTCGTTTATGGCCTTCCATCGTGACTCGATATTTTTTCCATTCTGTCTTTCTAAACTTATGTACTAATTTTTTTAGTCCATTACCGAATAGCGCTTTTACAAAACCTTCAAAGTGATATTTTAATAAATATTTGCGTATCATTACGCTAAAAACTTTGCTGAGTTCAGGTAGGTTCTTTTCACGGGCATGACAGCTGAGGTCTTGTATAAAAGGCAGTACTGCTTGACTGGTCAAGGTTAATGATTTTAGTTCGTTAATATCACTTAAATGTTGCAGGCTTTTACTGGTTAACTGGTATATATGCAAGGCCGCTCTTGTTCTTAAGCATTTAGAGCACGTATCACAATTATGCGCAATATTGTTCCAGCAGACTTGAATATTATCTAATACAAACTGATTACTACTAATAAATACAATTTTATCTGATCGTGATACTTCAGCTCCATCATGAACTAACCTTCTATTTTCGATACTCCACAGTGGATCAGTACATGGGTGGGATCCCCAAGGAAACATATCTGTATAAGTAAATGATGAGGGTATATATACTTTTTCAAAACCTAAACTTATTCCTATACCCGCTAGTGTTAAACCATGTTGAAATAGGAAGCTTATTTTACGGCTATTACTAAACTGACGTAAGTTATTATTAATGATGATTGAGTCAATATTAAATTCATTAGCGAACGTTTGTTTCTTTTCAACTAAATTAGACCACTGATCCTGTTTAGATATGGTATCAAAGCCAGCTAACGTAATTAAATGAGTAATTTCTTCTTGGTGTTTACAAAAAGTATAAGAGCTATCGACTCCACCAGAGTAAAAACTACCAACACCTTGGCTAAGGTTAATTGGCGCTTGAATATTACTAACCTGTACTTCCACCTTGCTTAGGTCGCTATTCCAACAGATATAAATATCTTGTAGCTCATCAAGCGATTGTAATAAAGTAGGTGATACCGGAATATTATCATCAAGTTTTATCGGTAAATTACTAATCATTGCCTCAAGTAAACTGGCGGCAATAAATAATTCACCTCTCGCTTCGACTTCAATGTGATTAGGAAAGTCAAACCATAATAGCTCGCCGTCGACTTCAGCTGAGATCCGTTGCTGACCTTCAACACTCGCTTTCATTAAATTACTAATTAATACGCTTGTTCTTTTCATATTATTTATACCTTAAATTTTCTCACGTTTTGACATAAGTCAAATTTCATCTTATAAAAATTTATTTACAGATTATCTTATTAAAAATATTAACCAACTCTTGTGTTTTTTCTTTTCGGCTGTATTGCTCAATATCAGCACTACAATCGATATTATTCTCAAGCATAAATTTTAAACCTGTTGCAATCTCATTAACGCCCCAAACGCTGGTGCCAAATAAAAGGTCCACGACTAAGTCAGCAGTCGCAGAGTTTCTAGGGGTTATTGCTAAAATAGGTCGTTTGGCACTGATGTAGTCATAAATTTTCCCCGGTATTTGTCGATGAAAAATGTCATCTTGAATCAATACTGTAGCGGAGGATTGTTGCATCTCGGCAACAGCACCATCAAATGAAGTAGAAGGTAAAAACTCAACTAACTCGGATATAGCTAACTCAGCAAGTAACGTTTGAAAAGCATCTTTTTTTCCTGGCCTAAAAGTTAAAATGAAATTATCTGGTGATATTACACCTTGTTTTTTCAATAGGGCTAATGCCAAGAATAATTGCTTAGGATCACGACCATTCGCATATAAAGAACCACTATATAATAATTGAAATTTTTCTCGTTTCAGTGGTGTCGACTGAGATAATTCCTCACTTAAATAATAACCATTTTCGATGGTAATAAATTTATTAGGATCTTGATTAGGATAAAGCTCACGATATAACGCTGCGGCTCTATTTGAGGTAAATACAACTTTATCCGCATGCTTGATGATACTTCTTTCCATCCATTTTTTAAGCCAAGCATAACGCTGTGCTGACTGGTCATAACGACACTGTAATGGATCTCTAAAGTCTGCAACCCAAGGTATATTATATTTTTTTTGTAGCTTTCTTGCTATCCAATGTGCGGTTAACACTGGATATGTAGACCAAAGAACATCTGGCTTTTCTTTGTCGATCACCTTGCTAGCTTGCTTAACGGCATCAAAATACCATGGCCAGTATCGGTCAGGTAATGTCATCCACTGAAAATAACGACCTTTAATTGCATATTTTTTTGCCGCATCAGCGCACTTAGCTTTAACAACATATTTTGCAACTTCAGGTAAAATGGTTAACGTATCATCACGGCGTTCATAAATATTGTCAGTGGCGCTGATGATATGTGGTTGCCAAGAGAAACGAGGTAAATACTCCGAAAACCTTAACGTTCTTTGCACCCCAGCACTGCGGCACGGAGGTAGCTCTAACGCCACCATTAAAACATTTTTCATTATGACTCTTTAGTATTTAGTATTTAGTAAAATTTCTACTAAAATTAAGCAGTAGTTACCTGTAGTAAACGACAATGCTCGTTAAAATATTTCTATAAACCTTAATTAATGTAGTCTTCAGAGTTTTAATTATACTGTTAAGGGTTATATTATTTTCTAAGTGAAACAGCACACCCCTAGCTTTTTCCAACATTAAATAAGTATCTAGAAGGTAATTTATTAATAGCCATAAAAACATAATCTGGCTTAGGATTAAGCTCTATAATAATAGGTCCATCAACACCAACAGCCACGTCAAAGCCGGCAAATGTGATATATGGAAAGGCATCTAAGGCTTTACATGCTAATGTTTTTACTTCTTTAAAATATGGTAATGAGGCACCTTCTAGCAATGCATTAGATGTTGGGTGATGTTTAAAGTAGGCTTGAGATGGCTCCATAAATACGCCGGCATCCATTAGCCCTGTATCAATATTAACATTAGCCATAATCCCCCCAGCAGTAGCATTATCTATAATCGCCCCTCCTTGACCCATTCTAAGCGTCATACCCAAACATTTGGTTATTCCGTCTGTTCCCCTGAAAACAAGTACTCGCACTGTATTCACACTCTCTTGGTGAAATTTAGCAAATGAAGGATGCTGCTCTATATAGGCTTCAACAACAACACCTTCTGAGCAAGAATTAATATGGTAGAATTCTTCAGTACGCAATTTCTCTTCAGTATCTATTCTGGTCAAGTATACCTCATCATTTTCCCTAGTAACTTTACAGGCTCTAAAACCAGCGCCGCCAAAACCTTCAACTGGTTTAAAACAAATGATTTTATTAACATGGTCTTTTAATAGTAATGCTAACTCTTGAGGGGTTTTTAATGACTTACCTGAAACATCCAGACCATGCAGAGAATTTAAATGCCCAAGTAAAGGGGATGTGGGTATGCCATAAGTACTTAGTACTGCTTTTTCAATAGCTTTATGCTGAGAAAGCTTTTGATAAGATGGATTGTTTACTTTAAGGATAGCGTTATGGTATTCATGTGCATTAGCAAAACTAAATACAAATGTCCATGAGCTGTTAAGTTTGCCCATTTCGGCCAAATGGTAATATCCAGGACCGATACGACGTACAATTAAAAGAATACATATTTCAAATAATTGCCTATAAAAACTTTTGAACTCTGGCAATCCAGAACGGTTTTTAACTAGCGCTAGCGCCTTACATAATTTTATTAACATTTTTATTCCATACTTATAGCTTTAAATTATTTAAAGCTAGCTAATTTTCTAATAGCTGAACTCAAACCACAAAGCTCTGCTTCAAATTCTATTTGATGTACATCTGCGCCATCTAAAAAACGCGGTATTTGTAATCTATCCGTATCAGAGGTTAGCATCCCAGAAGAAACGGTTGTTGCAGTAACAACACCACACTCTTTTAGCCACGGCAGTTGTGGTAAGTAATACTCGCCACTCGGATAACAGAAATGCTGCAAGGTGTTAATAAGCTCAAGCTGTTGTAAATAATCAATATTTTGACTAACCTCTAGTTTAAACTCTTGCTCGTTTTGTGGAGAACAGTGCCGATGTGTATGTAGTTGAATATCGACATTACTCTGTTGCAGAGCAGTTAACTCCTCAGTATTCAGCGAGCGAAACATTAACTGGCCATTAGAATGTAAATTCACTTGAAGTTGCTTAGCTATATCTAAGAGCACTCGTTGTCTAACTGAAAAGCTAGCTACTCCGTCTATAAGTTGGCAAAGCTCTGTAACTATGCTGACTGTATTTTCTGCGCTAATAACATACTCTTTAGTGATTGAGAGTATTGGCTCGTCAATCACTAATGTTTTACCTGCCGACTTCCAAAGAATATAAGCTAGAGCCACATTAATCACTGCACCTTGCTTTTGCACGTAATAGCTCGTTACATACAACATTAGTGGAAAATTATGTTCCGCTAAAGTATCGCCAACAAGCTCTTTAGTGCCAGCCCAGCCATCATCCATTGTTAGTACCACAAGATTGCCATTATGCTGGTTGTTAACAGCTTCAGATAAGCTAACAATCTTATATGGACTATCCTGCAACCATGCTAGCCTTTTTTTAAAAGATTCTGGGCGCATAAATAGTTTCGGACGAAATAGATACTCATCGTCATAAGCAAAACCGTGATAACACAAGACACAGGTATTACCTTTGTTCAACTTTCGAGCTAGCCAAAAACCACCTAAATACTTGATGATAAAAAGAGCTATTATTTTAATCGCTTTAAGCACGAGCTAGTAAACTCCTTAGTAAATCCCCATAAATTTATAAAGTATAACTTTCTGTCATTAGGATAGAGCAAGTCTGCTTTAATATTGGGATGCAAAAATAACAATAAGAATTCAGCTACAATAGCCATTTTTTTAGTTTTTGTGATGATCGGGTCTTTTAATGAGGACAGCATATAGCCAAAATCTGCTGGTAAGGCATTTCTTACTTGAATATGATTTTCCAATCGAATTGGTGTTTTAGGTGCTAACTTTTCAAAAAAGTAGTCTAGATGAATACAAGGAAAATGAACCCCAGCTAAAATGTCTAAATTTAATGCCGCCCAGTAGCGAGAATTAAGCTCGATAAAGTCAAAAGAATTAGTTGCCTCATGCCATTTATACTCAACCATGGCTGGCCCATTCCACTTGAGGAACTTCAAGCGTTGCACTGCATCCTCATACATTTTTTGCTGCCACCAACTATGTCGTAGAGAAGTTAAGCCACCTGTATGAGGATTTTCATGAGTTGCAACGGCCATAGACTCCGCTAACAATTGTCCATCTTGAAAAAGTAAGTTAACCGTTGCTTTAACGCCTTCACTGCAATCTTGGACAATGGCTTTATTATAAGATTTGAAAATATCTATCACTGCTTGTTTTGCATCAAGCTCAGTTTCAGCCTTAATAATTCTAGCGTCACCTCCTGAATGCGCATAAAAGCCATCACCTTTAATAAATAGTGGATAGTTCCAACTGGCTGTCACAGCCCAATCAACCTCAGCTTCACTAGCAACAACTTGGGTATTAGAAATATTATCGGTTAATGATTTATCGCCACTTGATAAGAATGCATCAAACACATCCACTTTGCATAAACACTGGTAGATAACTTCTTTGCTGCTGCTAATTGGTAACAGGTGTGCAAATTCATCAAAACAATCTTTTATAACTAAGTAAAAGGCTTCACTTGGAATAATCGCCTGTATTTCATGTTCTTTAATGAAAGCTCTTAGCCACTCAAGATAATTTTTATCGTATGGAGGACAAGTCACCGCCATTGTAGTGAAATTTGAACGACATCCAAGCGCACCTGCTTTAGATGATGCAGAAAACACATTATAGCCATGTGATCCTAATGAGCGAATAACAGCAATAGCCCCCATAGAATCTGCTTGAGGCACAAGTACATTGTATTGATTGCGCCAATTTCTTTCGATTATATGTTTATCCATTTACCTATCTCTTTATGAGTTAATCAAAGTTTTCTGCAGTGCCACTATCTATATTATTGGCAGTAGTTTAATGCTAAGCGTAATACGAATTTAAGTTCCGTTTCGTCCCACGGAGTAAAGCGCTTAATTTGAAAGCCATCTGTTTTTTGGTCTTTCAAGACCCCTTTATCTGTGGATAGCGCTGCTAAAAAACCGCATTTTTTAACCATTTCAATATGGGTAACATCAAAATCTTCGCCAAATTTTCCATTCGGATAAGCAAAGTAGTCTATTGGGCTATTAATTATGCCTTCAAGAATATGCTTACTCTGTTTAATTTCCTCTAAAGCAATACCAGCACTCTCTTTCAGAAGAATTGGATGTGTATGCGTATGTGAGCCAATACCCATACCAGCTTTATATAACTCTACAGTTTGCTCTTTTGTTAAAAACTGCTGTGGCATTTCTTTTTGTTGACTTTGTATGACTAATTGCTCAATTAAGGCATCACGCTCAGCAATAGTTTTATACTTTATTCTTGATAGGCAATCAGTTAAACAAGTAATTCTTTCGTTATCGCTTAATAAAGAATAATTTTTATTATCAAAGATGAGCTCTGTCAGCTTTGTTTTCATTATAATAAAAGCAACTTTTTCATCCCATAAATAGCCATTTTCAAAGCCAATAGTACTAATAAAAAACGTTGCTTTAAGGTTATGTTTTTTTAACAATGGAAAAATAATATTATAGCTATCAACGTAGCCATCATCGACCGTAATAGCGACTGAACCACGCGGTAGTATACCTTTAGCTTGCAAAGCCAAACCCTCAGCTAAGTTGATTGGCCTAAGGTAGCGTTTAATCCAGATTAAGTGCAGCTCAAATAGTCTTTCGTCCATAGCAAGTGCATCACCAGTACCTCCCACACGATGGTAAGTTAAAATACTGAGTTTATTTTTGCCAAAACACCAAAGGAAAGAGTCAACTAACGCTTTAATAAATAATGTAATCACTGAACCCTCCTCTGAACTTTATATTCAGTTACACTTGCTTCAAATTGCTCTTTGTTGTTTTTAGCTCGTTTAATTAATTCGCATAAAATATGGCTTAAATCAAAGTAAGGCAAGCTAAGTGTCACACCACCAACACAATAATCAACGAAATAAACTTTCAGCATTACCTAATGACCTAATTCGATGATGAGTGAATATACACAGCTTATTTTGCCCGCTAAAGTTGGTAACAACACTAATAGCAATGTTAAGAATAATATTAATCATTTGCTTTACTTCCTTTAGCATACACACAGGGGGGGGGGGGTATTACTAAACTAGCTATTTTCCTTCTCGCTGGAGTCTCTATCATTTTATAGGTAATGAAAGATAATATTAAAACCGTTAGTACGTAACTCAAGAGCCACCATGGCTCTGCTATATCTGTCTTTAATAGAAATAATTTAAATAAGTCTCTTACTAAAAAATGCACAAGGTAAATGGAATAAGAAATCTCTCCTAACAGCATTAAGGGCTTAGCTCTTAATACGGTGGCTAACTTAGATGAGTATAAATTTAAAAAACCAAACAAACTTAAAGCCATCACGAACGGGGCAAAAACAATTTCACTTATTACACTATAAATAATTAAGCCCATTAATGCAGTTGCTAACAAAAGTAAAAAATAAGAATGCCCTTTGTTCAATGAGTACTTCTGGCTATATTTACAGATTATCCCACCCATTAAAAACTCGATTAAACAACGGAACAACCCTAAGCCCTGAATATTTTCTCCCAAAGAGGTATAACCTAAAAAAGAAAAGCAACAGTAAATAACTACGCATAAAAAAAGAATGAAAAATGGTGCTAAAGAAACTTTCAATTTAGTTAAAATATAAACACAAAAAGGAAAAAGTAAGTAAGCGGCCCATTCTGTGCTAATCGACCATGCAGGGACATTCCATGAAAGAGTGTTACCTAACCCCCAGTTATTAACTAGCAGTAGTTGATATAAATAATTTATCAGTGAATATTTACCCCCGTCAGGCATAGCTTTATCTGTAATAAAGTAAGCTAGAGGAATGATTAAATATGCGACTAAGACAAAAAGATGTAAGGGATAAATTCTTGCTACCCGCTTTATTAGAAAGCTTAAATAGTTTGAGGCTTTAAAGCTGACAAACATCCGTTCATAGTTCAGGGTTATTATAAACCCACTCAAAAGAAAGAAAAAATCAACAGCTAAGTGACCTTTACTAATCCAGACTATAAGCCAACTGGCCATGTAATAATCTAAATATTGAGATATGTGATAAAACACTACCCATATAGCTGCAAGTCCTCTCAAGCTAGTTAAGTAATCGTATTTTATGGCATTATTCATTGGTATATCTTATATTTGAAAGAGAAACGACAAACGCTGTAAGGATATAAAAAATGGGCTGAAATGCAACGCCCACAAAGGCACCACAAACACAGAATAACAATAAAGATTGACTAAGGGCTTTACTAAGACCTAGCTCCCACTGGCAAGTTCTCGTTTTAGCTATTTTTTTTAGTTGTGATAATAATGTTAATATTATAGAAAGATAAATAGCCAAGCCGATAAAGCCATGCTCACCAAGAACTTCAAAATATATACTATGAAAAGCTTTTGCTTTAGCCGCAAAAGATATATTTTGATTATCATGGAACAAGTCTAGTAAGCCAAGATTTGCGAGGTAAGCGTTAAACCCTCCCCCAAAAATATGGCTACTAGCGAACTCAACAGTCCATTTCCATACAACTATTCGACCTAAGGCCGAGCTATCTGCTGAAGAATTTTCTATTGTCCCCATTCGGTTAAACCAAGCTTCTGGTGCAAAAGTGAAAACAATTCCAGCCCCTATAAGCAGTAACATTAAGCCACCGAATTTATGCTTAGATTTAATAAACATAAAATACCCAAAAAGAGCCAAACCAATTAAACCTGTTCTAGCATAGGAGCCAATCACTGTAAAAATTGCAGTACAAATAAGAGCGAAAATAAAAACCTGATAACTTTTTGTACGGCGTAATAATAAGGTATTATTAAAAAAGTGAACCAACAATGGCAAACAAACCACAGCAACCAAAGCAAGAGTACTGCTTTCGGATAAGCCATTGTTATCACCACCAGAAATTAAACGAGCGCCATAACCACCACCACCCAGGGCTGTTTTGGCCCCCGCTGAAATGGTATAGAAAGCAACTGAAAGTAAAAACACCCATATTAGTGCCTCTAAATCTTTATTATTTTTAATGGTAAAAGGGATTAGAGCCATAATAACAATAGTTTTAAAGGCCCAATCCCATTTAGCCCATGCTTGTTCTGGAAAAAGTGAGAATGATGTTGTTAAGGTAATCCAAATTGCAAAAGTGAATAATAAAACAATTACTTTTTTATTCTCAATTGAATTAAGTTTCTTTAAATGGATGATAAAACTTAAGATACATACGATTGCCATCACCATAGAAAGGGGCTTACCAGCCATAAAGCCATAAGCTATTTTTTGAGGCGTAACCAAGTCAATCCACAAATAACCCATTATGGCTATCTGTGGTTTTGCAAACCCCACAATAATGAAAACTAGTAAGGTAAAAAGAATTATCAGATCAGTCATTGTCGTTGTTCTTTCTTTTTTGATCACATAATAATGAGTACACTATATAAAGTATGCCAAAAGTGGATATTACAAATGCTATTTTATCAATCATATTGATTCCTTACGATGTTCCGTTATCACTTTATCCAGTAAGTGATATTGTTTATCACTAATTTTATGCCAACTAGAGTTCTGCGCTAACAGTCTTATACTATTGCTAGTCATGTTTTTACTAAGAACATTATCTAACGCCTGTGCAATACTTTTCGCTGTGCGCTTAATTATTAACTCCCCTACATCAGCGTTATTAATCACCTCAGGGCTACCACCAACATCTGTCGCAACAACAGGAGTACCACAGGCTAATGATTCAAGCAGTACATTCGGCATTCCCTCCCTACTTGATGCTAATACCAACAGATCAGCACAAACATAATACCCTGGCAGCTCACTTTGCTGGATGTTACCAGTAAAGTGAACCCTTGCTGTTAAACCAAGCTGCTGTACTTGTTGCTGTAACTTAGCTTTCATCACTCCATCGCCGACAATAACTAATTTAATTTTAGGTAAAGTGGATAATGCCTCAATAACAAGATGGTGCCCTTTTAACTCAATTAAGTTACCAACGCTGAGAATCAGTTTTTCATCTTGAGATAAAGTAAATGGTAATTGTGGCTTAGGCACCTTGGGGTGAAAAAAATCTAAGTCGACGCCATTTCTTAATACTACTGGCGGCTTAGCCAATGGTGCAAGCTTAACCATTTCATCAGCCAATGCTTGTGAAACAGAGGCACTGGCATCAATATTCATTAATGCCTTTATTATTCGTTTTCTGGCAATTTTATTTTCAGGGATAACATTAATATCACTACCACGTGCCGTGACCATTACGGGAATATTCAATTTTTTACCTATCCAACTAGCAACAACACCATCAGGATAGAAATAATGTGCATCTATTACATCAATAGAAAAACCTTCATCTTGAATTTCAGCAATGCTAGTTAAGCATGTTCTATATAAAAAATGAGGAGTCATATTCATACCTATTTTAGGTATAACTAAATATTTAGGATGGAAAACCTCTATATTGGCGCGAACTTCTTGCTCGATTACTGCACTATATTTCTTATATTCATTAATAGGTAACCAAGCAGGAAAATAAGGCACTGGCGCAAGTACCTTAACCTTGGCTGCGGGGTAACGTTTCACCAACTCTTTCACTCTGTTTTCAATAAAAATGCCATGCCTGTGCTGGATATTATTGGGATAGAGTGTCGTTAAAACGAGAATATTCATTAATTAATTGTTTCTGTTAATTTTTGATAAAGTGGCAAGTAATTGCTGACACTATTTCGCCAATTACGGACATTTTCAACATAATCACGCCCCTTTACTAAGACACTATTACGCTTATATTCATCGGCTAATAAATCAACCATACGCTCGGCAAGCTCGACACTATCACCGGCTTTAAATAAGAAACCTGTTTCATTATCGCTGATTAACTCTTTATGCCCACCAACATCCGATGCAAGTACTGGCTTACCTTGTGCCATAGCTTCAAGGGGTTTTAATGGTGTTACTAAATTGGTTAAGCGCATCGCTTTACGTGGGTATACTAATAGATCGACTAAACTATAATACTTACCAACTTCACTATGAGGTACTCGACCGGTAAATATCACCTTACCTTCTAAACCTAATAAAATAACTTGCTGTTTAAGGTTTTGCTCCTGCGGCCCGCCGCCAACAAGTAATAATCGCGCTTTCGGATTTTTAGCCAATACTGCCGGCATAGCAGCAATAGCTAGGTCTAGACCTTCATAAGCATAAAAAGAACCTAAAAAACCAAGTACATCACAATCCGTTAATTCTAATGCTTTAGCTAAATCGGTATTATTGGCTTTATCTTGTGGTCTAATAACATTGAATTGTTCGATATTTACCGCATTAGCTATAACAGTAAATTTACTTTCCTCGAAGCCTCTACTAATGAGGTCTGCACGTAACCCCTCACAGATAGTAGTCACAGCATTAGCATTCTTAACCACATGAGTTTCCATTTTTCGGGTTAAACGATAACGTAAGTCATCTTCTTTACAGGTGCCATGGTCAACAGCTGCATCTTCCCAGAAAGCACGAATTTCATAAACAACGGGTAAACCTGATTTCCTGCCAGATTTTAAGGCCGCTAAACCATTAAGTGCCGGAGAATGAGCATGAATAAGATCAGGCTTTTCAATTTCAATAACTTCTAGAATCCGCTTAACCATAGGGGCTATGTAAGCCATTTGGTTCAATAGCGGTAGTTTTGACATCAAGCCAGAAATGGGCGCACTACGATAAAACTTAAGCCCGTCAATCTCTTCAATTTCAATTTGGTCATTACCATGTTTGGGACTGGTGACATGGCAGGTTTCAATACCTAATTCATGCTGCTGCTTTAATATGGCGCGGCTTCTAAAGGTATAACCACTATGTAATGGGATTGAATGGTCAAACACGTGTAGTACTTTCATAAATACCCCACCGATGCAGCTTCAGCTTGTTTATAAAAAGATGCAAACATCAATAATGTCCACAGTGGAGCACTATATTCTTTGCGCCCTGACTGATGCTCATCTAACCATTTCTCAATGGTCTTCATATTAAATAAGCCACTACGACGCATTTGCTCACTTAATAATGAATCTCGTAGTTTTTGTCTTAATGGGCCTCTAAACCAATCAGATAATGGCACGCTAAAGCCCATTTTCTTTCGGTAAAGTACCTCGTGTGGCAGATGTGGTTCCATGGCTTTTTTCAAAATATATTTACCACAACCATTTTTAATTTTTAGCGCTGTTGGAATTTTCGCCGTCCACTCAACAAATTTATGATCAAGAAAGGGTA
Organism: Colwellia piezophila ATCC BAA-637; assembly: GCF_000378625.1. Taxonomy (GTDB): domain Bacteria; phylum Pseudomonadota; class Gammaproteobacteria; order Enterobacterales; family Alteromonadaceae; genus Colwellia; species Colwellia piezophila. The sequence continues at coordinate 194,435 of NZ_KB905168.1, forward strand.
CACGCACTTCTAAGCTATGCGCCATGCTCGCGCGGTCAACTTTCGTTAAAATGTCACCGACGAGGTAGGTTTTAATATCTAAGTATTGGATTAGAGATAAAGGGTCATTACCATCAAATTTCTCTTCATGCTGCCTAAAAATTTCTAGGGCTGTGTAGCCATTTAACTTTTGGTATAACTCTTCAGAGAATAAGGCTTTACGCTGTAGATCATTAAGAATCGACACTCCGTGGAAATAGCCCTCGGTGGTATCCATTGCTAAAGACTGAAACGTGGTCTTCGCCCGTAAAAACTGTGGTGCCCAATCAAGCTTAGGATAAAGTTTACCTAAAGTGCCAAATATTGGTTTACGCACTGAATAAGGTAAGATTGCACGTACTTTCTCTTCGTTCATCATTAAGCCGTAACGGCGGTAGCCCGCTAATAACTCATCAGCACCATCGCCCGACAAACACACGGTTACTTGCTCGCGCGCTAATTGGCATACTCGATAGGTTGGCATAGCTGAGCTGTCTGCATAAGGTTCGTCATATAAGCTAGCAAGAATATCAACTAATTCAAAATCATCACTGGAAATTACTTGTTCATGGTGATCGGTCTTATAATCGTTGGCAACCATACGAGCAAATTCAGTTTCGTTATAATCTTTGACATCAAAGCCAATTGAACAGGTTGTTACTGCTTTATTTGATACCAAGCCTGAGTGGTTATCACCTGATGTTTCTTTATATTTTTCATTAGAGAGTTGCGACATCATAGCTACCACCGCACTGGAATCTACGCCGCCGGATAAAAATGAGCCCAATGGCACATCGGCATTCATATGGCTAGCAACAGCGGTTTTAAATTGCTCGACCATTTCTTTGAGGTAGTCTTCTTCGTCCATTTCGACTTGCTGAGCATAACTTACATCCCAATACTGCTCTGTTTTAGGGGCCTTATCACCAACGCTAATACTTAAGGTATAGCCGGGCGGTAGTTTAGCCACTTGTTGATAAATAGTGTGTGGTTCAGCGGCATAGCCTAGCGAAAAATATTGTTCGATAGCTTTTACATCGATTTTTTTATTTAACCCTGGCACCAAAGTAATACTTTTCAGTTCAGAGGCAAAATATAAGGTTCCGGCAATCATTGCATAGAATAATGGTTTTATTCCCAACCGATCACGGGCAATAAATAAACGTTGTTTAGTGTGATGCCAAATAGCAAAGGTAAACATTCCTTGTAATTTTTCAACACACCCTTTACCCCATTGCATATAAGCATGCAAAATCACTTCAGTATCACTGTGGTTATGAAAAATATGACCTAGCGCTTCAAGTTCAATACGTATTTTCTTAAAGTTGTACACTTCACCATTAAAAATAAGCACAATATTGCCATCATCACTTGCCATTGGCTGCTGTCCTGACGACAAATCGATTATAGATAAGCGTCTATGCCCTAACGCCACATGCTCATCAAGGTATTCGCCGCCTTCATCTGGACCACGGTGGAATTGTGCTTGATTCATTTGCGCTAGGAGCCGTTGATCGACTACTGAGCCACTGGTTGAACTATTTGACCTGCCATAGCCTGCTTTAGCCGCTGAAAAATGTATAAAACCTGTGATACCGCACATATCAAATTTGTCCTTTAACGAGTGCTTGATATTGTTCTAGGTAAGCTTGCACCATTTTTTTTTCATTAAACTTTTCCAATATTTTTTTTCGAGCTTGTTCGCCGTGTTTAGCAATTAACTCTGGGTGTTCAATATAGTGTAGTAGTGTTTTAGCAAGCGCTATAGGATTACTTTTTTCCACTAAAAAACCTTCTTGACCATCGGTAATTACCTCTGGCACACCGCCAACACGTGTAGAAACCACAGCTGTTTTGGCCGACATAGCCTCTAAAATAGTCATGGGTATACCTTCTGCTATTGAAGATAAAACAAAAACATCGGTATTGGCTAATATCTGCGCGATATCATCACGAGACCCTAAGAACTCAACTGTATTTAACGCCTTTGCTTGGCAAAACTCAGTTAATTGTTCGCGCTGTTCACCGTCACCGACAATTGCAAGTTGCGGCATTTTGGCGCTACCTATTTGCTCTTGCAATAAGACAAAGGCGCTTAATAAATTTTGGTGATCCTTTACTGGCGTTATACGCGCGACAATAGCAAAGCGTAGCTGCTTGGTGTTTTCTTTGTTAAGCGTTTTTGGCAGGTTAAAACGATCGGTATTGATACCATTTTGAATAAGTAAGGCTTTACGCTGAGATATGCCGACAGTACTTATTAACCATTGATGTAAGTCTTCACTAACACTGACATATCTTTGAATAAAGCCAGACATTAACTTTCGTAAAAAATTATGTTTTTTATTTAAGCCTTGTGGATCGCCAAGGTCACGTCCATGTTCGGCATGGATATGACCTTTAACACCCGCTAACCAGGAAATTGGATGGTACTCAATGGTTGGGAGGTTATAAGTATGTAATATCGCGGGCTTTATTTTTCTTAAAAGCTTAAATAGTTTAAAGTGAATACCAAGGTCACTACCCTGCTTTTTACCTAAACAAAAAACTTCAATATGATTATGTTTAGCTTGGACAAAGTTATTAGCATCCGTTAAAGATATAATGACATGCTGAAATTTTTCACCCTGCATCTGATTAATACAATTAAGCATCACTCGCTCTAAACCGCCGATATCTAAACGATAGATAAGGTGCACTATAACTGGGGTTTTATCCTTATCTAGCATAGCTAACGGTTGCCTCTAGTAGATATTCAAGCGATAACTCAGCAAAAGTCGCCTGCATAAAAGCCTCAGTGAGTGTATCTTCAGCCACAGACACATCGATTTGTCCCGCGAAAGATACAGCTCTAACTTCACTAATATCTGACTGGCGAGTTAAGCTATTCCATGCTTGCATTAATTTGGCTTTATTTTTATTAACCGTATAGAAATCACCAACTTTATATTGATATAAATAACTTCTCGGTTGGCCATTGATATTACGTAGATGTACCAACATTACTGGTTTATTATCAATAAATAACTCTTCAGCGCTCACTACTGTCCACTTTTCATGGTCATGAGTCACATTTCCCCAGGAAATCATCTCGCCTTTAGTTTGTTTATTACCATAAACAGCATGAAAATATTCGACACCTTTGTTATCACTTATTTGAGTTTTATCTAATGCGCCTGCAAAAGAAATCCCCCAAGAAGAGATAAATACTTCATCGTTTTTAACACTGTTTGCTGTAATTGTAGGAATCGATTGTAATAGATAGAAAGTTAACGCAAACAACGGAAAGACTACTGCTGGCTTATACAAATACTCTAAGCTAGCTTTAGTGTTGTTCTTGCTTTTAACTTCACTTGGCTGCGTGAGGGCACTACTTTTCTCTTTATCCGCAAAAAAGCCACCAATCCAAAACATCAGCATAATTATCAAGCCAAAGAACAACCAACCATAAATCAAATGATCTGTGCCCGTGGCATATTCCATATCAGAATAATAGGCAATCGCCACTATGCCGTATGCTCGAAGGCCATTAGCTAAAATAGGTAAAGTTAAAGCAAAAAGAAAAAATATAATTTGTTTATGCGTTTTTTGATAGGTTAAATAACTGTATAAAGCCCCTACTGCCGCTGAAGCGATAAGGTAACGGATACCTGAACAAGCAACAGCAACCTCAAACATCCCAGTCGGTATTTGAATATATAAACCATCAACATAAACAGGTATACCATTTAACCTTAAGAAATAAACAGTAAACCATGCCGTTACATCTTGCAGCCATGGGATAAGGCTCTCACCCATAGGCACGGAAAATAATAAATAGGCTAATGGGAATTTATAATGCCATGCTAGTTTGTTACCAATAAGCAGCCAAAGTAGAAAAATCAGTGAAGTAACCGCAGATAACTGGCTCAAGACATTAATATCTGCAGCATAAGCGAATAAGCCTACAAACAAGGATACGGCCAGTAAAGGCAATGGCAACCAACTCGCTTGCACCTTGCTTTGTAGCAAGTTTTCTTTATCTCGCCATAACAGCCATAAACTAATGGGTAAAATAAAATAGCCATGAGCAAAAGTGTCTGATCTCGACCAAATGGCTTCCATGCCAACTAAAGCATCTTTATAAACAAGCCCCCAGGCAATAATTAATATGAATAATGTTAGTAAAAAACGCTTATCACTCAATTTTATTATTGCACTATCTGCTGCCACTATATTATTAACCCTCATAGGTTATCTTCCCTGTTCGAAAAATAATTTATTAGCGGAGCTAATGTTTGTTGCCAAGTAAAGTGCTCTACGATCCACTGTCTATTCATCAAAAGCCTAGGTTGATTTGTTAAGAGTTTTAAACAGGCTTGTGCGTAGGTATTTTTATCATCTGTGATGATTACCCCTTCAGATTCCTCTGCATTAATACCTTCCATGCCCATACTGGTAACTATAATGGTTTTATTAAGCGACATAGCTTCAAGTACTTTATTTTGAATGCCTCGGGCTATCTGTAATGGGGCAACAACGCCATGAGCCTTGGCAATAAAAGGTCTAATATCATGTACACGCCCGGTAACAACAATACCTTTATTTTTAGCTAAAGCACTAATATCACGACTTGGGCTACCACCAACAATACAAAAGATCGCATCCGGTTTTTGGGCTAAAACTAACGGCCAAACATGTTCTACAAACCACAAAACGGCATCAATATTTGCCCAGTAATCCATGGCCCCGGTAAAACTAATAAAGGGAACCTTAGGAACTAATTTTTCTTCTGAAAAAGACAACTGAGGGTTAAAAAAATTAATATCCACGCCATTAAGTACGCCATGAATTTTTGCTTGCTGTTCGGGGGCTTGCTTTGCTCTAAAGAGTTTTGCCTCATCGTGAGAGACAAACAGGCTATGAGTAAACTGTGCGCATATAGCGCTTTCTTCTTGTGCTAGCAATTTATATTCCCGGTTAAAAAACCACCTAGCTAATCCGGTTTTTTTATTTGCATATTGGCGCCACTTATCTGAGTCGACATCAACAAAATCAATGACTCGTTCTAGTGACTCATATTCATCTCGCTGACAACCCTTTCCTTGAACGTACTGCGCCATAGAAGAAGAGTACATAAAAACTTTTTTAATTTTATGCTGAGCAATACTGCGATTAGTCCATTGCTGCATTCGCTTATCAAAATAATAAGGCAGCGTGATTGGCTTATGGGTAAAAAAACCGCTAAGCGCTTTTATTTTGGCCAGTGTTTTATGCTGATTTAAATGAAGTATTGAGGCACAATATTTATCTAAGCTGGCTAGGTATTGCTTATCAAAAGCATCATCAATGAAACAACCTAAATGAATATCATAACGTTCACTGAGCTTTTTTAAGATATTAAAAGAGCGAATTTTATCGCCTTTATTAGGTGGAAAAGGAATACGGTGACACAGAAATAACAAAGGCTCTTTCGGCGCTGAGCTAGTATCCGGTAGACTGTTCAATGGTGTCACATCACGGCTCATCACTATTACCCTAAAAATTTAGATAAAAACGGCCCAATAAACTGGCTTACTTTAAGTGGTAACTTCCGCCACATTTGAATAAGTAGTTTATATTTAGGGTTGTTCGGGCTTAAGTTAGGTAGCTCTGTGGCATTAACTAAGTAGTAATAGTAATAAAGTAATTTAGGCTTCATACCCCAGTTTTTCTTGTATTTATAGGCACCACTGTCATTTTTACTACGGCCAAAGTCATACCAACGGTAGCCTTTATTGCTGGCATGACACATTAATTGATAATACATAAAGTCGGCACTCTTTAAAGAGCGAGCATTAACCACACCGCCATAATAAAAAGGTAATACTTGCTCATTAAAGTAATAGTTCATTACCGCACTTGATAACTGATTATCTTTATTTTTAATAATCGCAATATCAACTTTATCGCCAAAAACATCCACTAAGTTATTAAAATATTCCCGGCAAAATACAGGAGTGCCTAGGTTTCTATAACTGACTGAGAGTAAAAAATAAAAATCCTCTAGGTAAGCTCCACCGGACTCAATAGTGAAACTCAATTCGTTATTGAGAGAATGGCGAATAACGGCACGTTGCTTCTTCTTTATACTCGCTAATATTTTGTCACTATCCCCGGGAAGCTCACAACCAAACGTACTATGGCCTTGCTTTAATAAAAGCGACGAGTCTTGCTTGTATTGATATCTCAACTCTAAGTAATCAACGGATAATTTTTCAGCTAACTGGCAAGCTTGGTGCTCTAATTGACGCACAAGCTCAGGGGTATCCGCAATAGCACCACCATAGACACAAAAAGGCGTTGAAATCAGCGCGTGACCAAAAAACTTACTTTTCACTTCAACCAAAGGCAAAATACCGCAAATTTTTCCCGCTTGTTCAACATAGAAAAAGTAGCAACCATGATTAAAGCTTTTCGTGATTACTTGTTGCCAACCACTTAAATGAAAAAAACTGCCATATTGGTGATTTTTAACATAGTGATCCCATGATTCAAACTCTGATGGCGTTAATCGTTTAACAACACTGTTATTATTAGCCATTGTATTCAAGTATCCATGCTCTTTATTAGAGCTTATTGGTGGTGTCCCCAACACTGTAAAGCTTGGGTTTAATGCTTAGTTACCTGCCTAAATAGACACTTTTCATGGTGTCCCATTGGTAATCTTCTAACAAGCGTATAACCTTACCTTCCATTCGAGATAGGTTTAAATAATGACGAAGCCTAGACTTAACTGAAACTCCTGGAATACGAGGTTGTTCTGGGTCTATTTCCCATGGATGAAAATAGAAACAGTAAGGTTGTTTCTCGGTATTTATGTACTTATCAATTCTATTTTTTGATAACCAATATGGGTATAGTCGAAAGTATCCCCCCCCTCCGATGCCGATATTTTGCCCCAGAATACTTAAAGTAGGTACGGGGATTTCGATTATTCCTTCTATCCTTTGGTATTTAAACCTTGGCCAATTCGGCACTCCATATAAATCATGCTCGATTGGGTATGTGCTAGAGCTGTACTCAAACCCCAGGTCACTTAAAACCTGATAAGCCCAAGTATTGCTATCGTTAAATGAAAAACTGGGCGCACGATAACCAATGATAGCTTGCCCTGATGCATCTTCGAGCACCTGTTGACTTTTACTTACATCAGCGCGAAATTCATCCACTGTCATGATGGTAGCTCGTTGATGGGAAAAACCGTGGCTAGCTAACTCATGCCCCTGAGCCACTATTGCCTTAATTAAGTTTGGGCAGCGTTCAGCCACCCAACCTAAAGTAAAAAAGGTAGCTTTAGCCTGATGTTTATCAAAAAGCTCTAATAATCTATAAGTATTAGCTTCAACGCGAAGCTCTAAATTGTTCCAGTCATCTCTATTAATAGCTTTTTCAAAAGCCGATACATGAAAGTAATCTTCAACATCAACAGTTAACACCTGTTTCTCTGGTAAGCCATTATTTGCATTAACGCTTTGCATCTGATTAGCGCCCTTTACCAAAGAGTATTACTTCAACCGTTCTAATGAGAATTAATAAATCCAATAGGAAACTGCGATGTTTTATGTAGTAAAGATCATATTTTAATTTTTCGAGTGAGTCCTCTTCAGTTACACCATATGGGTATTTAAGTTGTGCCCAACCAGTTAAACCAGGCTTAACATTATGGCGCTCATTGTAATAAGGAATACTTTTAATTAGGCCTTGCACAAACTGTGGCCTTTCGGGCCTTGGACCGACAAAGCCCATATGGCCATGTAATATATTCCAAATTTGTGGCAATTCATCAATACGGTATTTACGTAAATAAAGACCCACAGTAGTAATACGGTTATCATTTTCACATGCCATTTGGGCACCGTCTTTTTCGGCGTCTAAGCGCATACTGCGAAATTTAAAAATATTAAAGGGTTCACCGTCAAGGCCAACCCGTTCTTGACTATAAAATATTGGTGCATTAAGACCTTCTGACAATTTTATACAAAACACTGTGCACACCATTACCGGCCAGGTTATCAATAATAGAACCAAAGCTAGCACTGCATTAAAAAACCAATCAAAGGTGTTTCGTAAATGATTATTGGAAGCAAAACCATTGGAATAGATAACCCAACTAGGATAAATAAGATTTACGGCTATTTGCCCCGTTTCTCGCTCAATAAAGTCTAATATTTCAGTGATCTCTACACCGCGAATTTTACAAGCAAATAGTTCATCTACCGGTAAATTATTACGGCGCTCATCATTGGCAACAACAATTTCATCAATTCCATGAGCCAAGGCATAGTCAACTAACGAGCCTTCAATACTCAACTGTGTTTCATGTTGAATACCACCGGGTGAATCCCCATTCATAATAATAAAACTGTGTACGGTAAAGTCCTGTCTATCGACATCACGTCTCATACGTTTTTCAATAATTGATGCTCGCTCGCCAGAGCCCATAATCAAAATCTTTCGTTTACCTAAACCAAAAAAATCTACTTTAAAGGTGAAATAGCGAAAGCAACTAATGACGGTAACACTGATAAAAGAAGCTATAACTAATAGCTCAATAGGAAGAAAATAAGGCCCAAATAAAAGGTTAATAATTGCGGCGGCAACAAAAGCTACCGATACACACACCAGCATACGACGGAAAATACCGCGGAAACTTTCTCTTAACTTGGAATTGTATAAGCCTAATGCCAAAGCACTGAGCTGATTTAGTAGCGCAAAAATAACCGCATAAATAAATAAATAAGAAAAAGGAATGGCTTTCAATTCAAATATTTTTAGTCGTTCATTTAGGTACACAGTTAGCAGTAATGCGCCAACAAAAATAATTTGTTCTATAACAATTAAAGATTTACTACCTGCGGATAAATCACGGAAAGCTGAACTATACATAATGAAATAAGCTTCCTTTAATTTAATAAGCTTGATTGAGTAAAAACACCTATTAATCTTTAATAAGTAATATCCTTAAAGTTAGCTAGTTATTTGCAGCTGTCAATTGACATTGTTAAAAGAAGATATAATACCTACACTTAAGCTTCATTCTTCAAATCAAACAGTATTCTTAATGGGTGTAAATTATGGATAACCACTTTGCCAACAAATTAAAGGTTGGATTACTGCTACTAACAGCCCTACTCTCAGCTTGTAGTTCGAATAATACTTTACCCAGTGCAACCCTACATCCATCCAATACAGCTAATATAAATTCGTACAAATATTTGATCGGCTCAGGTGATGTACTTAATATTTTTGTCTGGCGAAATCCAGAAGTGTCCGGCTCCTTTGTAGTTCGCCCTGATGGCATGATTACTACCTCTTTGGTTGAAGATATAAAAGTAAGTGGTAAAACTCCTACCGAGTTAGCCCGTTCAATTGAAGAAATTTTAGCTACTTATTTACGTGATCCTATCGTCACGGTTACTGTCGCTAACTTTGTTGGTCCTTTCAGCGAGCAAGTTCGTGTTATCGGAGAAGCTGCTCAGCCAAGAGCTATTAACTACACTCAACATATGACGTTATTGGATGTGATGATTCAAGTGGGTGGTTTAACGGAGTTCGCCGATGGTAATGATGCTGTGTTAGTACGAATTGAATACGGTAAACAACTGCAATATCAAATCATGATAGACCGACTACTCAAGGATGGAGAAATCAGCGCCAATGTTGATATATTACCCGGTGATATCATTATCATCCCCGAAGCGTGGTTTTAGCAATACATCTAATTGAACATCGTACTTTCAGACACAACCAAAGGTTCAGAATGCAAGATATATTCGAAGAGATAATTGACTATCTAAAAGGAATTTGGCTAAAGCGTCGTTATATCATTATAGCCACTTGGCTTATTTGCCCAATAGGATGGTATTTCGTTGCCGCTATGCCCAATGTGTATAAATCAGAGGCAAGAGTGTATGTTGATACCCAGTCATTATTACGGCCATTATTACGGGGCATCACGATTGAAACAAATCCAAACATACAAATACGCCTGATGATTAAAACCTTGTTAAGTAGGCCAAATGTAGAGCGCATTGCCCGTATGACTGATTTAGATGTGCAAGCCAATAATAGTGAAGAATATGAAGCAATACTTAAAGGTCTTAAAGAAAACCTCGCAATATCAGGTGTTGGTCGGGAAAACATTTACACGTTAAGCATTGAAAATAAAGATCCTGAAATGGCGAGAAGAATAGTCCGCTCGGCCCTTACAGTGTTTATCGAAAACACCTTAGGCGAAACCCGTAGCGATTCCGAGAGTGCACAAAAATTTTTAACCACTCAGATTAAAGATTATGAAGATCGATTAACCGCATCAGAAGCACGATTAACCCAGTTTAAACAAAAATACAGTGGCATTTTGCTGAACCAATACGGGGGTTATTATAATAAGCTCAACACCAATAAAGAATTACTTAAGACAATTGAATTAGAGATATTAGAGAATAAAACTCGACTTAATTCAGCCAAAAAACAACTTGCTCAATCAATAGTTGCCGATGATAATGGTGATAATAAAATTAAAAATGAACGTTCAATTCAAACGACTTATGATGGCAGAATTTTAGAACTAGAAGTACAACTTGATACATTAAAGCTTCGCTATACCGACAGACACCCAGATGTTATCGAAGTAAGTCGAAATTTAAAGCATTTAAACAAGTTGCGTAGTGAGGAAATTAAAAAGTATTTAGCACATGGCAGTCAAAATATAGGTAGCTTAAAACGCTTAAGTGCTAATCCTGTCATTCAAGAGATGCAAATTCAAGTTAACCAAATGGAAAACCTAAATGCCTCACTCAAGGTAAGAGCCGACGATTTTCGCCAACGTATTATAGAACTTGAAAACAGAGTGCACACTTTACCGGAGATAGAAGCCGAATTAGTCGCGCTCAATCGAGGTTATGAAATTACCAAAAATAAATACGAAGAGCTATTATCTAGAAAGGAAACCGCACTACTTGCTCAACAAGCCGATGAAACCACTGATAAAATTCAATTTCGCGTCATTGACCCACCACGAAAAGCAACTAAACCTTCAGGGCCAAAACGTTTTATTTTATTTGGCGCTGTGACCTTCCTTGGCTTTGGCGTCGGTATTGGCTTATCTTTATTAATGAGTCAATTATCCCCTATAGCAACCTCTACCATTCAATTATCTAAGATTACCGGTGTCCCCGTTTTTGGTGTCATATCCGCCAATGAAAATTTGGGTTTACAAAAGAGGGACCAAAAGAAAACGCTACTTTTTATTGGTTCAAACTTGTTACTGCTATGCCTATTAATGTTGTTTCTGAGTTATTTCTTATTTCCTGACATTATTCAAATACCATTGAAAAGGATTTTCTAGCCATGAATACCATTGAAAAGGCGCTAGCTAAACAAAAATTGGCCCAACAGAGTAAACCTATAAATACTATAGAACATAAAGCTATCAATGATGTTTCACCGCCAGTAGAGGTCCCTAGACCCGTGCAAACATTAATGACGGAGCCAGTAAAAGATAATAAAGATAAAATAATACTTAATGGTGACCGATTAAATGAACGTGGCTTCATTTATAGTCCGGACAGTGCACACCATATTCAAGAAGAGTTTCGACATATCAAACGTAAATTGTTAAATAACGCTTTTGGTTTAGCTGCAAAAACGCTAAATAATAGCAATTTGATCATGATAACTAGTTCTCATCCTAACGAAGGCAAGACTTATATTGCTATTAATTTAGCGCTAAGTATTGCCCTTGAACAGGATAAGACTGTGCTTTTAATTGATGCGGATGTATTAAGGCCAAGCCTACATAGAGAATTAGAGTTTGAAAGTAAAAAAGGCTTATTAGAATACTTACTCGCCGAAGTTTCGTCACTCTCCGATATCATTTACAGTACCAATATAGATAACTTAAAAATCCTTCCTGCCGGTAAACCTCATCACTTAACCAATGAGTTATTAGCCAGTGAGCGTATGGAGATGTTAGCAAGGGAGTTAGCGGAACGATACCCAGATCGCATTGTTATATTTGATTGCCCCCCCATAATAGGGGTAACGGAAACGCCAGTATTATCTGACCTTGTCGGTCAGGCGATTATCGTTGTTGAAGAATCTAAAACTAAAACAGATGACGTTAAAATGGCAGTGAGCCAGCTAAATAGTGATATTGCTATAGGCTTAGTCATGAATAAAACCATTAGATCAAAAAAGGATATCTATGGCTATTATGGGTATGGCTATGGTAGAAAAAATCAGTAGCCCTCGACTACGAGCATGCTACTGTATGATAGGTAGCCTCCTTTTATCTAACTCTGCATTAGCGGGAGAATGGCGCTTTGAGCCCAGTTTAGGACTTACTGAAACTTACACAAATAATATTGAGCTGACTCAACGTGATAAACAATCAAGCTTAGTAAGCCAATTTATTATCGGTGCTGATGCTAACTTCACATCCAAGAAGTTACAATTTTCGTTTTTGGGCACAGAAACTCTTGCGGGCTATAGTCATGACAGTGAACTCAATGATGACTACCAAACGCTATTAGCCAATGCTTCTTATGCATTATGGGGTGATAAGCTGAAAATTATTGGCAGCTCATCCATCACTAATGTCAGTAAAAATGAAGCAAGCAACAGCTTAGCTGATTTAGTTAGCGCCGATACGGTACAACAAATCAACCACTCAGCGGGGTTACAATTTAATAGTTCAAACAGTGATTATTCACTATTTTCCTCACTCATTGCTAGCTCCGTCAATACTGAAGATGATATAGGTGAAAGCCATGGCTACACAGCACTAATCAATAGTAAAAATGGTAATGCGGCTCGTTATGTTTTTTGGCAAATCGACGGTTCATTTGCTAACAGAGAAAGCGGAGGTTTCAGCGGAACGACTGATGGTTTTACTAGCGAGAACTATCAGCTAGACATCAAACTTGGTGCTATTACTCCTTATAAAATAAACCCTTTTATACATTTATATAATGAAAAAGTAACTGGTACCTTAGCGGGCAGTAACCCTGATGCCATTCCCTCTTGGGGGCCGGGTTTACGTTATCAGGCGGCTAAACACTTCATCCTCGATTTATCATATAATAATGTTATAAATGATACACATGACCACTATATTGGTGTTGATATTGATTGGCAACTATCGGCAAGAACATCACTTAAAGCTGGCTATTCAAACCGTTTTTTTGGCGACTCTTATAACTTAGACTTTATACACAAAAGCAAACGACTAACCAATAGTATTTCTTACCATGATACCATTGAAGTTTTTGACCGTAATAATTATCAACAAGTAGAGAGTGAAATATGGTGTCCAAATGATGCCACTGATCTCACTAGCTGTTTACCCCAAGGTGAAATCCCTAGTGACACCAATGACTATCAAAGCGTGCCTATCACTACACTCGAGCTTATTGAAGACAATGAGTTCAGTTTAAACAGGCGCTTAACATGGCAATCAACACTCGCCTTAGCGCGGACCACCTTTTCTTTAAACCTTTCGAATAGAGAGCGTGAGAGCTTAAGCACCGGGGTTATTGATGAATATCTTAAAGCACGCTTAAGTATATCTCGCCGGCTAAGTCCTAGAAGTAACGTTACCTTGTATGCTGATTACAGTAATAATATTTTTGATAAAGACAACCCTAACGGAGCTCGACAAGAAGATATCTATAAAACATTATCAGGTACTTATAATAGAAGCTTGGCCTCATCGCTCAATGCTTTTTTTACCTTACAATACCTTGATAGACAATCAAATTTTGAACGCTACACTTATACTGAAGCTCGTGCTTCCATTAACTTAACAAAAGATTTCTAATATGTATGAAAGTTACTACGGTTTTAGTGAGCGACCTTTCCAGTTAAGTCCCGATCCTCGATTTTTCTTTGCTACTAGTCATCATCAACGTGCTTTATCTTACTTACAATACGGGTTAGATCAAGGTGAAGGTTTTATTGTTATTACCGGCCCTATCGGTACAGGTAAAACGACTATTGCCCGGAACTTATTGGCTAATATTGCCGATGAAAACATTGTTGCTGCACAATTAGTTACCACCCGACTATCACCCAATGAGTTACTTGAACTCATTGCCGCTGAATTTAACATCACAGTAAATGGCAATAGCAAAGCTGATGTATTAAAAAGTATCGAACAGTTCTTAATTGCTTTAAATAAACAAGGAAAACGTGCCTTATTACTGGTTGATGAAGCACAAAACCTACCGGCTGAAACTATTGAAGAATTACGAATGCTTTCTAATTTTCAACTTGATAATAAGCCACTTATTCAAAGTTTTCTCTTAGGCCAAGAAGAATTAAGAAGTATTATTTCTGCTCCTGATATGGAACAATTCAGACAGCGAATTATCGCTTCAGCTCATTTAAAACCATTAAACCCAGAAGAAGTTAAAAACTATATAAATCATAGGTTAGCACAAGCAAACTGCAATAAAGAGGCCTTATTTTCTGATGAAGCTTTTCAGCTTATTTTTGAAAAAACCCTAGGTGTACCACGTAAGATAAATATTTTTGTTGATAGAATATTATTGTTTGCCTTTCTCGAAGAACTCAACAATATAGACTGCCAAGCCATCAATGATGTTGCCGATGAAATGTCGGTAGAGCTAACAGGTTCACTCAATGGTAATACATTAAAACACGATATTAATCAACAAAACTCAGTACCCCACTCAGCTGAAAAAGGTGAAAATATTAAAAACATTTTACGTGAAATAGAAGATATATTAGAGGTATCTATTCAGCAGAAAGTAAAAATGACTCGCTATATTGATAAACTTTTAAAACAAAAGAGTCGTGAATTCGCAGAGCTGCAAAGCAGAAGTACTGACAGCGAATAACGCTTGGCTGTCAGTATTATTTTGATTATACGTTTATAGCAATATTGTATTTTTCAATCAATGAGTAAAGTGTCGGCCTAGTTATACCTAATAATTCAGAGGTTTTAGACATATTCCCCTCAGCCAAGGCATAAGCTTTTTGAATAGCGATAGTTTCAGCTTGCTCACGAACAGCACGTAAATTAAGCGACAATTCATATTCAGTATTTTCTTTATCAAAAAAACCTAAATCAAAAGCCGTCACCTGACTTCCTGTACTCATAATAACCGATGATTTGACTTTATTTTGTAGTTCTCGAATATTACCCGGCCAAAGATGATGCTTTAAACCATATAACGCATCATCAGCAAAGGATTTAACTTTACGTTTATACTCGGTGGAATATTGCTGTAAAAAGAAGTTAGCTAAAATAAGTACATCTTCGTCACGCTCACGCAGTGGCGGGATATTCAAGGTAATTTCAGTGATTCGATAAAAGAGATCTTCCCGGAAAGTTTTTTGTGCAACCATTTCCTCAAGATTTTGATTAGTTGCACAAATAACACGAACATCGACTAAAATCTCTTTACGTCCACCCAAGCGCTCAATAACTTTCTCTTGTAAAAAACGCAATAGTTTTGCTTGTAAATGATAAGGCATATCGCCTATTTCATCTAAAAACAAAGTACCACCTTGAGCACACTCTATCTTTCCCAAGGTCGTTTTGTATGCGCCAGTAAAAGCGCCTTTTTCAAAACCGAATAACTCACTTTCCAATAAATTCTCAGGAATAGATGCACAGTTAATGGCTATAAATGGCTTATCACTACGATCACTCACTTTATGAATGGCTTTGGCAGTAACCTCTTTACCGGTACCACTTTCACCAAGTAAAAGCGCAGTAATTTCTGTTGGCGCTATACGTTGCACTATAAGACGTAATCTATCAATACTCTCACTACTACCAATGATTCCCGTATCACATCCCACTATTGACCTCATACTACGGTTATCTATTTCTATCGTAGCCAACCTGAAGGCTCGAGAAACAATGATATTAATAACCTCAGCATCTACTGGTTTTTGGTAAAAATCGTATGCGCCCATTTCAATAGCTTTAAGAGCATTAGTTCGATCATCATTGCCAGTAATAACAATGATTTTGGTGTGGGGGGATATTTCTAATATCTGTTTTAATGCTGCTAAACCTTCGCTAGCATTGGTCGCATCTGGTGGTAAACCTAAATCTAAAGTAATGACTTTAGGTTCATGACGCCTCACAGCGGCAATAGCACTTTCACGGGTATCTGCCAACACTACATCGTAGTCAGATAAACTCCATTTCAATTGCTTTTGTACACCTAAATCATCATCAATAATTAGTAATTTTTCCATAACAATATCATATCCTTTGTTTATTATTGTGCGGAATAATGATGCGAAAGTGACTACCTTCATTTTCGCAGCTCGTTACCTGCAAGGTACCGTCAATGCTTTCAATAAACTGTTTTGCTTCATAAACGCCAATGCCCATACCGGCATTTCCCTTAGTCGTATCAAAGGGTTTAAAAAGACGATTAGCTATAAAGTCGGCTGACATACCACAGCCATTATCAATGATAGATAGACACAAACTAGTGGTTGTTATTTCCGCTATGATCTTAACCCAACCACTTTCACTTGTCGCTTCCTGAGCATTTTGTAATAAATGGTTTAACACGGAAGAAAAAAACTCTTCGTCAATGGATATCAGACTTTCAAGTGCAAGCTCCGTACTAATATAGGGCTTTTGAACGTTACGTTGCTTCACTACTGCCAATATCAAAGCCTGTATATCGGTGTTTTTTTTGCTAGTCTCTGCTACGTGTTTATTACGCAATTGTATTAATACTTTATCAAGTCGCCAGGTGGCCGCTTCTATCGTTTCAAATACATCATCGACAAAATCCGGATTATCTTTATGCCGCTTTGCGTTACTGTTAATTAACGCCAGCTGTGCTTGAATATTTTTTAAGTCATGTACCAAAAAGGCAGACATACGATTAAAGGCATCAAACTGTTTAGACTCAGCTAAACTTTCATTGGCTTCATTCAGAGATAAGTAATTACTTAGCTGTTTTGAAATGGAAAATAGTAAATCTCTATCCTCCCAATTCAAAAGCCCTTGCTCTTCAGTCATAGCTAACAAGAAAAATCCGTAGACAGATTTATTCATAAATATAGGAATAATAATATCAATGTGCTTTTGTCGACAAAATTGAGTATCTAGTGTTAATCCAGGGTAGCTATGCTCTACTTTAGCAAACTCCCTAACATCAATTATCCAGCCGTGCTGTTGGCAAAATGTCTCCACTGAAGCCAAGAAATCCAAATCAGTTGCTTTAAGGTTAAAATTTTTCTGATAAAGCGCCTTATACCGATCCGATGGGTGTTTTTTTATTAAGGCTCCCTGATCAATATTTAAAGAAGCACAAATAATATGGGTAGCCGTGTGATAATAATCATCATTTTCACCAATTTCGAGTTGCTCAATAGATTTAAGCCACTCTACCCGGTAATCATATTTATTTGAAAAAAAGTGCTTAGTAATGAAAACTTTAACTTCTCTGCGAAATTTTTCAGTAATTAATAACGCCGCTAAAACACTACTACCCAAAATAAAAAAAGCGATGCTAATAACATCCCCCCAAGTGCCGCCAAAATAATTAATGGCGTAACCCGCAATGGCCAATAATAATAAATAAGCCCCTGAAATTAGTAACATTGAACTATAAAAAACCACGTCTCGAGAAACAAAAACATCAACAGACCAGTCCTTAATTCGTCGAGTACTGACTAATATTAACGGCATACCTACGGCAACGATAAAACCACGCGCATACCAATAAGAAAAATCGAGCTGATTAACCATAACAGCCTGAGCAAAAAGTACAAAATCAAATGCTGTTGCCATGCCCAAAGCTATTATGAGTGACCAAATAGCCCATTTAACTCTAACCTCGGCATTTCTATATAACTGTTCCAGTAAAACTAACAACCATAAATTTAATAATAATAATAAGGAAAATAAAAATTTAACGCTTTCAGGAATAAACAGAGCCATTCCCCAACATAATATGGATAATCCACTCCAAACCACTAGGTATTTCTTAATCTTTGGGTGAGTAACTAACGCCTTAACTGAGGTAATATTGACTTGTGTACAAATAATCAAGAGCGACCAAGTCGCTAATTTAAAGGTCTCTACCGCCAGAACGATAAGTAATGAAAAACCTTGTTTGGGTTGTAATGCGGCACTGAGGGATGAAGTAAATACCAGTAATGCAGCGACTAACACTAAGCAGCCGGCAAGGGTTTTATTGCGGGCTGCCAGCAATAATAAAATAAAAATAGCATAGGCACTCGCCGCTAAAAAATAACCTGATGTGCCAATGACTTCCATTTATATTTATCCTTGCTTTAATAGCCCTATATCTAAGCAGTACAGTGCATTATCAAAATCAATAACGCTGTATATAAGCCTTTACTTTTTATTAGGTATTCGCCCTTTTGGAGCACATGGACATAATGATAACGTCGCAAAACATGCTCGAAATATAATAACTATAACGATTCATATTTTAATGTAGCCCTTGCTGCTCTAAGTGAACACTCCTTTATTCGGAACGGTATTAATTATCTTTTTTCTAGCCTGCTTTAGGGGTAAATATATCTGTTAATATGGGTACCAATAAAAAGCTTGATATAGCGGATACACATAATCCTGAAATTAACACTACCCCCAGAGGCTGCCATAACCCACCGCCAAACAGGGTTAAAGGTATTAACCCTCCTATGGTAGTTAAGGTTGTTAATAATATTGGTGTGAAGCGTACAGCACTCGCCTGTAATATTGCCGAGTGCTTATCTAAACCTAATTTTAAATTAGCATTAGTACTATCAATCAAAATAATGGCATTGTTAACAACGATACCAAACAAACTGATTAGACCGACAAAGGCCATCATAGAAAAAGATAAGCCCGTTAAATATAAGCCAATAATAGAGCCGGCCATGGCAAAAGGTATTGAACTGAAAATAATCATCGGTTGTAATATTGATTTAAACTGTAGTACTAAAACGGCAAAAATTCCCATCGCTGTAATTAGCATGACTTGCGTTAAACCTGCAAAAGTTTTTTGTCTAGATTCCTCTTCACCACCTAAAGTAAAATACATACCGTTAGGTAAATCATACTGTTCAAGATAATTTACCAGTTCTTCGGTAATATCCCCTACCGAGTAACCCGTTTCAACATCTGCAGAGACTTTGGCCATGCGTAACTTTTGATAATGAAAAAAATCACTCCCACCCTTTTTTAACTCTAGTTTAGCTAGCTGTTGAAGCGGGATAGCCACACCTTGGCTATTACTAATCTCTATTGCAGATAAACTTTCAATGGTGGGTTTTTTCTGACGTATCACAATAGGATAATCCTCACCATTATTATCATTAAACTGCCCGACACTTGTCCCCGATAAAATGGTGCTTATGGTATTATCTAATTGTTCTATGCTAACACCGCTAAGTGCCGCTTGTTGATAGTTAATAGTAAGCGATAATTCGGTATTAGCCATACCGATGGGATTATCAATATTTACCACACCTGTCACCTGGCGCATTTTCGCCGCTAAGTCATTAGCAACTTGCTCTAAATCACTTAATGATTCACTTAATAAACGAATGGCTATAACCTGATCGGTCACTGGACCCTGAGTAAATTCTTTAACGGTTATTTCCGCCTGCGGCCATTGATTAAAATCATCACGTAGACTTTTCACCAGAGCGGTGACTTCATCCTCTTGATAGGCCTTTAGCACGATAAGTGCTTGACCAAATCGAATCATGCCACGCTTAGGTACTTCATTATAATAAATACGGGGATTAGCATTGCCTATATTAAGTGCTACTTTATCGACTAAATCATAGCCCTTAACATGTAACCTTACTTGCTGAAGAATTTTATCTGTATAGGCTAAGGAGGAGTTTGCCGGGGTATTAACATTAATTAATATCATGGGTTTTTCTGCTTTAGGAAACAAGCTAACGCCGACCAGGGGAAATAAAGAAAACATAGCCGCTAGCATCAGTAAACTAACAACAATAACGACTATTTTATAACGCATTAATACCTTTAATGTATTGGCATAACTTCTTTCCGCAAAAATATTTACGTAGTGCTGTAAGGTGTTCACTTTAAAAGCTTTTGGTTTAGTGTCCTTTTCAATTACAACGAGTAACTTACTGGCTAACAGGGGGGTTAACGTTAAAGCCACGAGTAACGAAGCAAATAACACTAAAACCACAGTGATCGGCATTGACCGAATAAAATCACCGGTATTACTTTGAATCATCAGCATAGGTAAAAAGGCGAGCATAGTCGTAATAGTGCCACTGGAGATAGCCCACGCTACTTTACTGGTACCACTTGCCGCCGCTTGTTTGATATCTTTACCAAGCTTCTTTTCTCTGTGAATGCTTTCGGTTACTACAATAGCGTTATCGACTAATAAACCTAACGCTATGATTAATCCAACGATCGACATTTGTTGTAAGCCATAACCACTAAAGTCTAGCCAACCTATTGCCATCAAAAAAGATATCGGAATTGCGAGTATCACCACGAGGGCTTCACGGATGCCCAAAAAGAGTACGGCCATCAAGCCCACAATTATTAGACCTTGGGTTAAGTTATCAAAGAAGCCATTAACACGAATGTTAACGCTATCCGCTTGCTGAAATAACTTAGCTAGCTTTATATCATTAGGTAAACTTTGTTGAAATAGTTCAAGCTCTCGATTAATTTTCTCCGTTAAAACAAATATATTGGTTTTCTCGCGCTGCTCTATGGTAATAAATATTGCAGGAATATCATCAAAATAAGCTAAGTAACTAGGCTCTGCATCAGAAAAACTAACACGAGCGACATCTTTAACTTTTAAAATGCCATTAGCACTGACCATATTGCCATTACTAATAATGGTATTTTCTATATCAACTAATTGAGTAAAGTTACCACTCGCCTTAACATTAAACCGTCTTGTGCTAGCATCAACAAAACCAGGGGTGATATTTAATGCTCGGCCTTGAAGCACTTGATTAATATCCCTAACAGCTAAGCCATAATGCTTCAACATTGCTAAATTTATATCAATAGCAACAATTTGCCTCGGATATCCCCATATACTCGCTTTACGGACACTAGCGATGGTTTCTAAGCGTTTTTCTAGTAACTTGGCATGCAACTCCATGATTTTGTAGTCGGTTGGTTCTGACCACAAGGCCAATTGCATAATCGCAACACTACTCGGTGTTGCTTTCAAAACAAGTAACTGGGCAATACCACTAGGTAGGCTTGGTCGTACTGTTGAAACGGCTTGCTTTACTTTATTAAATGCGGCTTCAGCATCAGTACCGTATAGAAAATCTATGGTAATTCTTACCGCACCATTATGAATTTTAGCTTCAATTTTTTTGATGTTTTCAATATCAGAAATTTCTTGTTCAAGAGGATCAACTACTAACGTTTCAATATCACTAGGTGAGGCCCCCGGGTAAACCACTTCAATCAAAGTAACAGGGAGATCAAACTGTGGGTCTTCTGAGCGCGGCATATTTAAATAAGACACTACACCAACCAAAACCATCAATAAAAAAATCGTTAAGGTAAATTGTGCATTATCTATCGCAAGCCTAGGGAGTTTCATTGGATACTTGCCTTTATTGACCGTTATCTAGTGGTTTATTTTTACTTAACGCTAGATGTTGCCAACCGCGAATAACCACCTTTAAGGGGAGGGAGGGTTGCTGAGCAGATAAATATATATAATCATTGGTGAGTTTTTTGATAACAAGCGCTTGTTGTATAAAACTATCAAGCTTTGTCGAGTTAACATCCTGTACCATAATTAAGGCTAGACCTTGCCTATCAATACTATTAAGTGCAGCTATGGGTACACGATAGGCTAGGGTATCAGTAATAATATCCGTCGATACCTGTGCTAATTGACCAACAACAACTTGATCAATTGCTAAATCTGATAATAAAACTTCAATGGTAAATAAGTGACTTTGTTGATCAGCAATCGCGGGGATTTTACTCAGGCTACCTTCAACTAAACCAAATTGAGTCAAATTAATGCTAAGTTTTTGCTGTAATTTAACGAGGTTAACTTCTTCAGCAGTTAACGCTACTCGAACTACTAGATTATTGTCTATTGCCGCTATTTTTAATGCACTTTGATTCGGGCTTTGCAGCTCTCCTAACTCAGTAAACCTTGTTAATACCACACCATCAAAAGGGGCGAATAATTGTGATTTAGATAAATTATATTCTGCCACTTTATGACTAGCACGCGTTGTTGCAACTAACGTTTTAGCTTCATCTAATGCTTGTTGAGAACTTAAGTTTTTACTGAGCAGAGTATTAACCCGCTTAATATCTCTTTTAGCCTGTAATAATCGAGCATAACTAGCATTTTTTTCTGCAACAAGCTCTGCACTATCAAGCTCTGCGAGTAACTGGCCTTTAGTGAAGCTTTCCCCTTCATCTATATTAAGTGCTTCGAGGTAACCACTACTTTTGAAAGATAGCTTTAACGTTCGCTTGAAGGCTAATTTACCAGTACGGTTTATTGTTTGAACAATAGGCTCTGCGTTAATGGTTACGGTTTCAAATTGTTGTGCTGAAAGTGGCATAACAATCAATGTACAAGCAATAAGTAAACTTGAAAAAAAAGTTTGTGGAAGTATTAATGAGAGTAATCCGAAGAAACATGCTTTCATTGTGAAAATATAACCAAAGATTTGATAGGGTATTCATAACTTTAGGAAGTTTTTTCACTAAAGTACATAAATAAAAAAAATAGGGTCAATATTCGGTTAAAAGAACCTATAAACCTAGCTAAAATGAGATATTTTGTTAACTACACTAGACAATTATATTGATAAATTATAGTATTTGCCGCGCATTCCTTGAAGCTATGTTTTTCTTAATATATCTCCTCAATAAACCACCCGTAGCTCAGCTGGATAGAGCGCGCCCCTCCGGAGGGCGAGGTCACAGGTTCGACTCCTGTCGGGTGGACCATTTACAGCATTAATAATAAACATTAATGCTCTAAATTCCACGAAAACCCTATAAAAACCTTGCTTTTAGCTATCAACAACGATTAATAGCGATTTATTAAAACCAATCTTTATAGTAACATTCATAGTAACACTGGCGAGTCCAGCTCCTAATTTACCCTATATTTTAAATACTGGTGTTACTATGGCTAAGATAATATCCCCTCTAACAAGCACAGAAGTTAAGCACGCTAAACCAAAAGTAAAAGAGTACAACTTATCTGACGGTAACGGTTTGATGCTTAGAATTAAGCCCAGTGGCTCTAAAATATGGCTATTCAATTACTATCGACCGTTCACCAAAAAACGAGCTAATTTAGGTTTTGGCCAATATCCCGATGTTACTTTAGCTAAAGCCAGAGAAAAACGAGCCGAAGCCAGAACCTTACTTGCTGATGATATAGACCCCAAAGATCATAAAAACCAGCACGCACAAGCTGAAAAAGAGCGGTTAACCAATACACTACAAACCCTATATATAACGTGGTTCAATGTAAAAAAAAGCGAAATAAAAGAAAATACAGCAAACGAAATTAAACGTATGCTCGATTTACACGTTATGCCAAAACTTGGCGGTATCGCTATTTCAAAGTTAACCGCTCCTATGGTTATTGATATTATTAAGCCTATTTCAGAAAAAGGTAAATTAGAAACTGTTAAAAGAATCTGTCAGCGACTTAATAACATTATGATCTTTGCGTTAAATACTGGCGTTATTAATAACAATCCCTTATCAGGTATAAACCACGCTTTTGAAGCGCCCAAAGTAAGAAATATGCCCACGTTAAAACCTGATGAACTACCTAAGTTTATGGAGGATTTAAAATACGCCAACATTAAGCTCACCACACTTTTATTAATCGAATGGCAGCTACATACCATAACAAGGGCAGGTGAGGCCGCAGGCGCAAAATGGGCTGAAATAGATTTTACTGAAAACGTTTGGGTTATTCCTGCCGAACGAATGAAGATGAAACGCGAACATGTTATACCGTTAACTGATAAAACATTAGACATATTAGCGCGTATGAAACCGTTAAGTGGGCATAAAGACTATATATTCCCTTCATACAACAACCCACTAACGCACATCAACCCTAGCACAGTGAATATGGCTATTAAGCGCATGGGTTATAAAGATAAGTTAGTCGGGCATGGTTTACGTTCTCTCGCCAGCACTACACTAAATGAACAAGGTTTTGATGCTGATGTTATCGAAGCCGCTTTAGCCCATGCTGATAAAAACGAAGTGAGGCGAATATATAACCGCGCTGATTATTTAGAGCGTAGACGAAAGTTAATGTATTGGTGGTCTGAGCATATTGAACAAGCTCAAATAGGGAAAACAACTCAAAAAAATAATATTATAAATTTAAAGGTTCAAGGATGAGTAATGTAAATGATAGAACACATGATGAAGATTTAGAGTGGGCGGAAAGTGAAAACCTAATTGAGGAATCAACAGTTCTCGAGTTGATAAGTAAAACCGGTATAGAACCTAATTTTTTCAATACTATGGATTGGATAAATAATTTTTACGAAAGAACTCAAGATCCAACAACAGAATTACTTTCTGAAACACTGGCTAATTTATCATATATTATCTCTGAATACAGAGGTAAAGATTTTACTACTGATATAGATAGTGTAGGTCTAGAGCAAATAGATAGACTTGAAAAACTTTACAAAAAAATAGCAGGGAGAATACCTGAACTTTTACCCTATAAGGAACATTTTAGGTTCAACAACCCTTTAGAGCTTTTTTTAAATGATATTAGTTGCGGTAGTTACCCCCCTCCAGAAATATTAATGATGTTAGCAAAATGCTTTAACCTATATTTTATTGCGGAGGGAAAATTATCTTTAGAAGAAGTGTTTTTTGGTCAGGTCGTGAAAAGATCCGGTAATTACTCAATGCGTAAAGTTAGTAGTACTAATTTTAAGGAATTTCATTACCACGTAATAAGAGAAAAGCAATGTGTCGTTAATACTAATATAAAATTTAATCTTGAAGAATTTACATTGTCATATTTGAAGAGTTGTGAAGAATCTGAAACAGACTGCCCAATAATTAATGTGACTGAAGATAATATAGAAAGTTTTATAGTTGCTTATTATAGGTGGAAAAAAAACTTTAATAAGCAAACATCTTTAATTGATAAAGCAGAAATAAAGGTCGATTCCATCAATGCCTTGCTTAGCCTTGGTTACCCTAAGCCATTGGTAGAACAAGTAATTTTAAAGGTTTTCAATAACAAGCTTACAGCAGAAGAAACCATCAAAAAAGCTCTCTTAGTTTTAATGAATAACAAATAAGTGGTTTATTTGTTTTAGTCGTAAAAAATCACATACCACATAATAGACATAATCAACCACAGAGGAACTGATATGACTATTAACACACCTTACAAACTGATCCGCCGCCCTGAAGTACTAGCATTAACAGCTAGATCAAAATCCGCATTACAACTTGACGAAAAAGCAGGTCTATTCTGTCCATCTATCTCGATCGGTGATCGTGCCGTTGCTTACATCAAATATGAAGTAGAAGCTGTTATTCAAGCTCGTATTGAAGAACAATATCCAGAACAAATCAAACAGCTTGTATCTGAGCTAATCCAACAACGCAAGAAAGCAGCATAGGGGGCAACATGGATAATTTATTATTTACCGCCCCTGATGGCGCTTTACCTGAGTTAAGCAGTACTGCTTATGAATTTTTATCAATTCTAAACGACCGCAATAAACACGCTAGAGATCATTTGTGTAATGAACTTGGTGGAGGTTTTCGTGCTTACCTACAGCAGCTAACAGGTGAGTATTATCAGCACTGGCTTATCCATACAGAACAAGGTGAGTTTAACGGTAAAAAGCAAACATTCTATTGGTTAGATGATCGTCACTTTTCTTGCGACTGGGAGCAAGACAAAGACGCAAGAACCATTGCCAGAAAACAATATAAAGACCGATCATATTATGGTACTAAAAACGCTGTAAAACGCCTTGAACAAGCGAAACAAGAAAAAGCCGAAGCTGACAAGGAATATGAACAGCGAATAGAAAGTAAAAAGCCCACTCAGGATTAACAAAGTAGGCTTTCGTTTAAACTGGCTAGTGGATGAAGTTTTGCGGCTAAACCACTAGCCAACAACCAGAGTATAACCAAGTTAACAGCTTTTAAAAAGTTAGCAGTTACAAACCTGTTACGAACCACCCTATATACATTGATTGTTATTAACCGCTATTTATAGGTTTCTTACCCCTATATTTTTAGTTACTTCAATAAAACAATTATATCCACTGGGTTTAAACAGGTAAGTAATAACTAACTTTGAACTAGGTAATTAATAATATCCTTTAGCGTTATCTTAGTTATTAAACTATCTAATGGCATACATAACCAAAGACATAGCAATAACTGTAAACGGTCAAACTTGGCGAGTAAACTCAAAAGGAAGCGGCTTAATTTCACACGCTATAAAATCAATGATTAACCAAGTTGATACCATGTTAAGCCACCACAGCAAAATACACATAATACGTTTTGACCTGAGAGTTTATGAATACACCGAAAATAACGGGTTAATAACGGCCTTTAATCGCAGATTACATAAATGGCTCAAACGTAAATACAATTTAAAGCGTATTGGCTTTGTTTGGTGTAGAGAGCTAGAAACAGCCAAACAACAACACTACCACTATGCGTTAATGATCGATGGTCACAAAGTTAATTATCCTCATGAAATAACAAACAAGGTTAAAGAGCTATGGCGACAATTAGACGGCTCTGAATTCTTTCCTGACAACTGCTATTACAATGTTAAAAGAGATGATTACGAGACGATACAGGCGGCTATTTGGCGTATATCCTACTTAGCTAAAGCACGTGGTAAAGGATACAAGCCAGAGCAAACGAAAAACTATGGAACAAGCAGAATAAAATACAGTTCTAGATTAATATAAATATAAAACAAGTTATTACAGATTATAATCTAAATATTTATGGTATTATTTAGTAAAGTTACCGCCTGTTTTTCGGACTATATAAACAAGGAAGTCAATTGAAGAAATTATCATTAAAGCAAAGGCGTAGTGATATTTTACGTTGTTTACGAGATAGGAAGAAGCATCTTAAGAATAATAATTCAAGTAAATATGATGATAAAAATAAAAGTAGTGAGTGGAAAGAAATTAATCGGTGGATTGATTCCTTAATAATAAAAAAAACAATAAAAATTGAGAAGTTGAAAAGAAGAAATTTTATACTTTTTCTACCTGAGTCTTTAAATTTTTGTGATGATTATGAAGAAACAGCTTTATACTTTCAAGTTATTAGAAAGTTAGGGCACGGTAATAAATTAAGTAATAAAGCCTACAAACTAAAATCTGTTAATTTTGACAGTTTGAAAAAAATATCAACGTCCGCATCTTTAGTATTAACTGCTGAAATTTCAAAATGGGAAGATATATTAAATGCTGATTTAGTGCCAAACATTGAGAATTGGCAACCTGAAATAATTGAGCAATTTTTGGAAGTTGGTTTCTTTGATTTATTTAATAACCAGCCTGAACTTCCCAAAGTAAGTAATACATCAGATTTAGCATTAGTTAAATATATTAAAGGGCAATGCGGAGACGCAAAAAAATCAAGGGTTTTAAGAAAAGCATTACAGCAATTAATTGGTGACGATATAAATAAGTGGACATTTTTACGAAGTGGCCTAGATGAAGCAATTACAAATGTATCTCATCACGCATACCCTGAACATAAGTACAAAAACAATGCTGAGAAAAACTGGTATCTAACTGGTTCATTAAACAAAAGTACTAAAGAATTGAAAATTGTTTTTTATGATCAAGGTATTGGTATTCCTAATACTCTTAAAGCCTCAGAGTTATGGGAAAAAATATATAAATCTTTAAGTTTTATTCCACAAGCTCAAAGAAAGCTTGATTCGATTTTAATCAAAGCAGCTGTTGAAGTCGAACGTACAAGTACTGGTGAAGAAGATAGAGGTAAAGGCTTACAAGATTTATTAGAATTTATTAAGCACCGTAGTGACGGATACTTGTCTATAATTAGTCAACGAGGCCTTTATAAATATTCAATTATTAATGGCAAAGTTAAAAACAAATCTGAATCATTTAAAGCTCCTATTCTTGGAACTTTATTAATTTGGAGTGTAACCCTCGAAGGGGAAATATAAATGAATATAGATTTCGATATTGGTGAACAATTTTCCAAAGATCCTACAGGTCGTTTTTATAACGAATACAAAGGGACTAAAATGAAAAACAATTTAAGTAGCGGCGAGGCATTTCGAGAAGAGAAATTACGTGGCCTATTAAATAATCTAAATGCCAACCAAAAAATCAACTTTATATTAGATAATGACGTAGAAGCTTATGGTTCTTCATTTTTAGTTGAAGGATTTGCAGGTATAGTTAAGTATGGCTATATGGAAGCGGACTCAATGTTAGGTAAAATTAAATTTACATATACTGATCAAGATTTTGAATTTTATGAAAATAAAATCAAACAATATATAAAGGAAGCCAAATTTAATTGTAAAGAATATGAATCAACCAAGGATGAATAAATGGATTTACTCAAAGCATTCTTTCTAGTTGTTATAGCATCGTTTTCAGCCTTCGTATTTAATTACTTTCATTGGAAATTACAAGAAAAAAGCAAATCTATATTTTCAACGGCCTCCGCTTTAAAAGAGTACTTGGAGTTATTAGAGGAAAAGTCGATTCTATACTGGGCTAATGATTATAAAGCCGATTGTAGCCCTACTTTAAAACAAGAAAAAAAGATTCTAGAAATTGAAATTACATCTTCACTTAAGGTTGTAAGAACGTTAACGAGAGAGCTTAACTCGATCATACAAGACAAAGTTTATAAATCAGAAATCGTCAAACTAAGTAACTTTTCATCTAATATTTATGACTTAGTAACTGGTGACGAATTTGAAGAAGAAGTAATACCTTCAGATTTCAAAAGATGCTCAAAAATATCTATACAAACCAATGGAATAAAAGTAATTGTTTTAAAAGTTATGAACGGAAATAGATAAAACGTTTCTCTTATGCCTAAAAGCCATCATTACGGCAGAACACAAAAAAAGGCTTACACTAGTGAATATCACCTTGTTAACGCCAATGTGTTTAAAATTATACTTACAAAGCCATTAGGTAATTACTCTCTTACCTCTGAACACCTTAATGATGAACATTCAAAAATATAATTATCTGAAAATAAAGATGGCGTTCGTTATATAACATTCACCATAAACGATAAGCCCCATGATATTGCCCTGAAGCTCGATAGCAGCAGCGCAAGCAATAAACTTTACATAACTGCCCATACTGCCAAAAACAACGCCAAAGCCTCTACGCGATCAATAATGCCTATGTGACGTCAATGTATCGGCTTACATTACGCAAGCCAAAGTAAACGACCACAAGACAGGTTAATGAGGCGCATTAGAAAGCTAAGAAAATAATTATGGGGTTTTGATTGGCCTGATATTAATAATATGTTTGAAAACATTTATTACTGGCCTAAGCCTAAGTGGCTGCGCTGGAAAACATTTGAACAGAAGCGGAACAATATTATCCTACTAGAAAAGAAGTATTGGCCTACGGCTATTACTCAAATGAAAACAACTTTTGGTGATAGTGTTATTTAAACTATCCAAATATGAGTTACCTGAATTTACATATACGGTCTTTCCCGCAGTCAACCACTCACCCTGAAATTAGATAGTTTAATGTTATCCCTATTCATAACTCAAACAATGTAACTTCAATCACAATCCCTTACTTAAAGATATAAATGACTTGGCATGGCTGCGGATGTTTTATGCCACCTTCCGCTGGGCGATTGTAAGTCCTTTATTTTAAACTCAATATATTTTCAAGTAAGCACTTAAACCCCTTTAATCCATCATTCATAGGGACTCTGTACTTAGCTCCTACCCGCTGTGTTGTCGCATTGTTTTGTGGAAATTTTTTATAATTAGAACTTAGACTCATACGCCCTAGCTTGCTTTTTCTAAGGCTACCTATCTTCACCTTGTTTGGATCAATAACAGAATCTAATTGTTCACAAAAGTCAGGGTGAATAGTGACATTTATAGTAGCTTCTGAAGTATTAGCATAACGACCAATATATATGAATTGTTTGTATCCTATTAATCCCACATCAATTTCAATTTCTTTTTTAGTATTACCTGACTCTTTTATCATTAACTCATTAATGACAGATTTCAATTTCGATTCAAACGGTAATGTTAATGTTGAATCCTGATTCCATAAATCGTTCATACAGTGCTTTCCTTTTATTTTTTAAATTATCAATTTCTCAATAACTTAGCACCTAAGTATTTACAAAGTAAGGCCTCTACAGCCCTCCGCCAGTTCCCGCCAGATAATCAAAAAAAACGCATACTAGACAATTAGTTACAAGAGCCATTCCTTAGGACCTCTACAACTTATTTTTATTTGATACCCAAATGATCATTTAAAAGGCGAAAACTCATTATTTAAACATATGGAATAGTTAGCTCCCCATGACTTAAATCGCAGAGATAGCTCAAAGGAAAGTTTGAAAGTAGATACTGGTATATTCTTGTTAGCTAAATAAAAATGAGCCTATAACTATCAAGTCAATTATGGCCTGTCATTGTTCCAAGATCATTTTGAATTAACCATTTATGACTATGAAGCGATTTTAACGGGGGGAGTTCATCAAGCTTTTCTAGCTCATAAATTTTCTGTTGCTGTTCAAATTCAATTATAGCCTTATCAACCGGACAAGTTGAATACGACTTACATTCCTGACAACTTTCGATTACTAAGGACCATTCTATAGGCCCTACGGATTTTTTATACTCTAACCATAGCAATCGTCTGTCATCCATACTCAAGCTATCTAAAAACACTAAAACTGAATTGCCATAATATTCTTTAAATTCTTGTTTATACGAACTGGCATCAATAATTAAATTAGCGTATTCATTGTGATCAATTTTGAAATGGCGGTAGTAAATCCCTTTCATTGTCTGACTCATAATAAATGGAGTCCCACAAATGCCGCGAGATTGCTTCGAAATGCTAGTAGAGCTTAATAGGTTTTGAATCATCGATTACTTACATTCAATATTGTTGGGCAATTAAGTATGAGTATAAGGTTTTACTGAGGATATTTTTATATCACAAAATAATTTATTCTTATACCTGTTGAGTAAACCAACTCGAAAGTAACACTCAAGGTAACACTGAACTCAATAAACCTAATAAAACCCTAAAACTAAAGGCCCACAGAACACAACTCGACTCCTGTCGGACCATAATCAACAGACTAAAGCATCCCTAAGACACTCTTTTGGTAATAATTATCATTATTTTCCACATGGATTATCGCTTGCTGAACAGAACCAAAATAATAGCAGAGTAACTTTTTACGTTTGTTGCTAATAGTGAGGGGCAGGTCGAGTTGTTGAACAACATCAAGCCAAGTTTTAACTAAGGTTAATGGCGGAAGTTCTTGCATAATTTCATCCTTGAAAGTAATAATTAATAGTACTTTACGTTAAATAGCTGTTGATTCAAAGGTTATGATACCAAGTACATTCATTAATTGACCACGTAGCGAAAATTAAAAAACTGAGAGGTAATGCATTGATTGAAGAGAATGGTAGTCCGGATAATAATCAGGATAATTTGCTCCTGCATTATCTAATAAGGTACTTCCTGTACCGTCTGTACTCTATAAGAACACCATGCATGTAGCGTCCTTATCGAAATCAATAACGACGCATGTAACCTGTGCATTTATTAGGTACTCGCTCTTAGGGAGTTTATTCGCGGATCAATTCATTAGTGTAATTGCTATTACGACCCCTTATTAATTTCTTATCACCTTTGATATAAAACACACTCACAGAGACGGCAAGGCAAACGAATTATATTAAAATGGAGGTAGAGTCACGCTATTCATATGAATATACTTAAACTTTCTGGTAGGGCGCTTAAGTAGCCCATTATAGGTAATGGCTAGCTACGTCCTCATTGTGATACTCGATCATCACCATAAATCATTCGCTTGACGTTTCATTTGAATCCATGGAATAACCCACAAGGTAAAATACAAAAAACCAGCATGTCGCTGGCTTTTATATAGAGTTATTAACAATAACGCTTAGTTAATTTTGGCTAATATCTCTTCAAGTTTGGCTAAGTTGTCGTATGAGATAACAAGCTTACCTTTACCATTTTTATTGTGGTTTATCACAACTTGAGCACCAATTTTATCTGCTAAGCTTTGTTCCAACGCAATTGTCTCAATAGCTTTTGCTACTTTTTCTTTTACTGCGACCGGATTTTGAATCTTTTTAATTAAAGCTTCTGTATCTCTTACCGTTAATTCTTTAGTGGCTACCGTTTGCGCCGCTGTCGTTTGTACATCACCTTCTAATGCCAATAAAGCACGGGCATGACCCATTTCAATATCACCATTTTCTAAAAAAGTTTTAACTTCTTCGTTTAAATTATTTAAACGTAATAGGTTACTCACGGTTGTACGTGATTTACCAATAGCGGTGGCAACTTCCTGATGGGTTAAATCAAATTCAGTTAATAAGCGATGTAAGGCGATAGCTTCTTCCATGGCATTAAGATCTTCACGCTGGATATTCTCAATAAGCGCGATAGCCACCGCTGATTCATCCGGTACGTTTTTAATTAAGCAGGGAATGACATCAAGCTGTGCTAATTTAGCTGCGCGCCAACGGCGTTCACCAGCAATTATTTCATATTGGCCATCAGCAACTAAACGAACAACTATCGGTTGAATAATACCTTGAGATTTAATTGATAATGATAACTCTTCAAGACCTGTATCTGACATTTCACGACGTGGTTGGTATTTACCCGGTACTAATTTAGTAATAGCCAATTTTTGTAATTCATTATCTGTGTTTTGCACACTATCGCTTGCTTCAGTGGTATTAGCTGCGATTGCTTCTGCAGGTGCGGCTGAGATTTGTGGCGATAATAAAGCATCAAGTCCGCGACCTAAGCGACTAACGCCTTTACGTTTTGCTGTACTCATAATTTTCCTTTGCGCTAATTTGCGACACTGGCGGTAGCTTTCTGGGCTTTTTTAGCGGCATCATTTTTACGTAACACTTCACCCGCTAGCGCTAAATAGGCTTTAGCACCTGTTGATGATTTATCATAATACATGGCTGGCGTACCAAAACTCGGCGCTTCAGCTAAACGAACATTTCGAGGGATAACACTACGATAAACTTTATCACCAAAATGGCGTTTTAATTGCTCAGATACATCATTTGCTAAACGATTACGAGGATCATACATAGTACGAAGTATGCCTTCAATATGTAATTTATCATTCACCACAGAAGTTAGCTTAGTAATAGTATCCATTAGTGCAGTTAAGCCCTCTAATGCATAGTATTCACATTGCATTGGCACTAAAACAGAGTCGGCTGCCGTCATAGCGTTAACGGTAAGCATATTCAATGATGGTGGACAATCTATGATAATAAAATCATAGTAGTCTTTCACTGGCGCTAAGGCATTTTTTAAACGTTGTTCTCGGGCAAAAACGCCCATCAATTTGATTTCTGCGGCAGTAACATCGGCATTGGCTGAAATTAAATGATAAAGACCTGAGGTTTCTTTAATGACAACCTGCTCAACACTCTGCTCTTCAACCAGTAATTCATAACAAGTAGCATGAACATTGTATTTATCAACACCACTGGCCATGGTGGCATTACCTTGCGGATCTAAATCAATTAATAAAACTTTGCGTTTTGTCGCCGCCAATGAGGCAGCCAAATTAACCGCGGTTGTAGTTTTACCCACACCACCTTTTTGGTTTGCAATTGCTATTATTTTTCCCACAAGCGCCTCTATTTTTATTTGTTGCTAGTGCAATTTCTTCAATACCAGTACATGGCGTTCACCAACCAAGTCAGGTACGATAATCTTATGACTGTCTACTAAAGTAATATTTTCAGGTAGTTGGTTAATTTCATCCTGAGGATACTGCCCTTTTAAAGCAAAAAATCGTCCTTGCTCAGTGGTTATTAAATGCTGACACCAGCTTACCATATCATTAAGGGAAGAGAAGGCACGACTAAGTACACCATCAAAAGCTTGTTCACCTTGATAGTCTTCAACTCTTGCCTTCACCGGTGTGACATTAGTGAGTTTTAGTTGAAAAACGGCTTGTCTAAGGAAAGTAATACGCTTACCTAAACTATCTAATAAGACGAAATTTCTTTCTGGATACAATATGGCTAATGGAATGCCTGGTAAACCAGGACCTGTACCAACATCGATAAAGTTTTCACCTATAAGTACTTCGCCGACCATTAAGCTATCCATAATGTGTTTAACTAACATTTCACTAGGATCACGAACAGCAGTGAGGTTATAGGCTTTATTCCATTTATTGAGTAACTCAACGTATTGAATAAGTAAATCGATTTGTTCTTGAGAGACGACTAGCTGCGTTTTACTGATCAGTGTCGTTAATTGCTGTGTTAAATTCATTTTATTTTTGACGAGCCTTACTGCTTAACCTTAAATTAAAAGTTAGTTAGCGGCTCGTACCTACCTATTGCTGCTACGCTAATTTGCGTAAAAGACCGTGTTTTTTTAAGTAGACTAATAATAACGAAATTGCTGCCGGAGTAATACCAGAAATTCGAGAAGCTTTACCAATAGTTTCAGGACGAGCGTCTTTTAGCTTGGCGACAACTTCATTAGACAAGCCTGAAATTTGTTGGTAATCAAAGTCTGTTGGGATCAAAGTACCTTCATTACGTTTTTTCTTGGCAATTTCGTCAAGCTGTCTGTCTATGTAGCCCGCATATTTAGTTTGAATCTCAATTTGTTGTGAAGCTTCTTTATCTTCTATTGCCGGACCTAAGCCTTCAATTTTCATTAGATCGGTATAGTTAACTTCCGGGCGACGAATTAAGTCTTCTAAATTAGCTTCTTTACTCATGGGTGATTTCAGTAAGGCATTAATTTGATCTATCTGTGTATGATCCTTTTGCACCCAAGTAGATCGTAAACGTTGACGTTCAAGTTCAATATTTTCCATCTTCTCATTAAATCGTTTCCAGCGGGCGTCATCAACTAAACCGACTTTACGACCTAGTTCTGTTAAGCGAATATCTGCGTTATCTTCACGGAGTAATAAACGGTATTCAGCGCGAGAAGTAAACATACGATAAGGTTCTTTAGTCCCTAATGTGGCTAAATCATCAATTAATACCCCCACGTAAGCTTGATCTCTACCAAGAATGAACTCATCACGCTCTTTCACTTTATTCGCTGCGTTAGTACCTGCTATGAGTCCTTGAGCCGCCGCTTCTTCATAACCGGTAGTACCATTAATTTGTCCGGCAAAATATAAGTTCTCCACAAATTTACTTTCTAAACTTTGTTTTAAATCTCGAGGATCAAAGTAATCATATTCAATGGCATAACCAGGGCGAGTAATAAAAGCGTTTTCAAAACCTTTGATTGAGCGTACTAAATTAATCTGTACATCAAAAGGTAAGCTGGTTGAAATACCATTAGGGTATACTTCATGCGTCGTTAAACCTTCAGGCTCAACAAATATTTGGTGAGAATTTTTATCTGCAAAACGGGTAATTTTGTCTTCAATTGATGGACAGTATCTTGGGCCTACACCGTCAATTACGCCCGTATACATAGGTGATCTATCTAAACCATCTCGTATATGCTGGTGGGTTTGTTCGTTAGTATGCGTGATATAACATGATATTTGCTCTGGATGATCATCGCGTGATCCCATAAAAGAAAACACCGGTCTAGGTGTATCACCTGCTTGTTCTTCCATCACAGAAAAATCTAACGATCTTGCATCAAGTCTTGGCGGTGTCCCTGTTTTTAAGCGACCCATTCTAAAGGGCATATCGCGCATTTTTGCAGCTAAATTTACACTGGCAGGATCACCGGCTCGACCACCTTGATAATTATTTAAACCAATGTGAATAAGTCCTGAAAGGAAAGTCCCGACGGTAAGCACTACCGTTTTAGCTTTAAACTTAAGCCCCATTTGGGTTGATACACCGACTACGCGATCGTTTTCAAGGATCAAGTCATCACAAGGCTGCTGAAAAATAGTCAAGTTTTCTTGGTTTTCCAATACGTTACGAACGTAATTACGATATAAAACACGATCAGCTTGAGCACGAGTAGCTCTTACCGCTGGCCCTTTACTCGAATTCAACGTTCTAAATTGAATGGCACTATGATCAATGGCTGTAGCCATCAAACCACCCAAGGCATCAATTTCTTTAACCAAATGTCCTTTGCCAATACCACCGATAGCAGGATTACAAGACATTTGGCCGAGGGTGTCAATGTTATGAGTTAACAACAATGTTTTGCAGCCCATACGTGCTGCTGCAAGTGCGGCTTCTGTTCCTGCATGACCACCACCAACAACAATTACGTCAAAAGACTCTTGATACCACATAAATTTACAATCCTGCTTGGTTAAAATTAGTTACGTTTTTATTAAAAAGTGTGCTGCAAAATTTGCAACACTCCAAAATTAGGAAACGTATTTTACCGCTTTTTTCTCTCCAAGGATACGATCAAATTCGTAAAAAAGATCGGAGTAGATCCTTAGTATATAAAAAGAGATCTTTATAAAGATCTTATTATTATTACTTATTAGGATCGTTATTTTCTGTGGATAAGTAACTTTTTATTATATTTATTAAACACTAACAGTAATGATAACCTTGTGATCAAGCTTTGATCAACCAGTAAATAAGCTTTGATCAAAAGCACGACTTATCCACAGGCCTTTTAAAATGTAATTTAATCAACTGGATAATAATAGATAAATAACCGGTTATTAACTGTTTTATCCACAAGTACAATAATTGATGGCATTAACTGTTGATAACTTATGGGTAACTGATCCCACTAGATCTAAAGTAGATCTTTATTTGTACTAATCCACTGCTGTGCAAGCTCTTCTGGATCAATATCTTCTGACATATCAAAGGTCTTAAGGGGGGTTATTTCAGTACAACCCTTTGAAATTAATAGTTTTGTTATGTCTTTGGCCGCTTTGCAATAAGTATCATAATTAGAATCACCGATCCCGATGGTTAAAAAACTAACAGTGGATAGATCTTGTTCACAATAACTAAGATCACTAACAAATTGCTGGATGTTGTCAGGGTAGTCACCGGCGCCATGTGTTGAGGTACAAACGATCCAAATAGGATTATCGGTGCAATTACTGTTGTTTTTTTGTTCTTTTTCGCTCGAGAAAGTGTTGCTGATGATGCTTTTAAGATCCGGTTTTAGGTGAATATCAACATGATGATCTAGCTCATTTAGGGTTTCTTCACAGGCCTCTGCAACATATTCTGTGCCACCAAGCATACTGCCAACAATGATTTGAATTGAGCTCATATAGGGTCTCTTTTTGATTAAATGAGGTTATTTATAAGGATATAATCGGTGTGTTATTGTATTACTTAAGCTAAGTACTGATAAGTAATTACTTTAATTACCTACTAACTTTTGTTGATATTTTAAACAATATTATTGGTATTTTAAACAATGGTATTGACAATTATTATTAATAAAAGGTCTTTATTATGAATAATACCCTCAATAATTTTACTTACTTTTAGCTCTTTTTACGGCTCAGCATCACTCGCAGAGTTATGTAATGAATAATTAGCGCAAGAGGTTGCCCAATGTTGTATTGCTAATTAATGAGGGAACACAGATCTTTTTAAGTCAGGCGAGGCTGAAAAGGTGAGGGATGTTATAGCAGAGCTTATGGGTAGTGAAAATAGCAATGAATCTATTTTGATTGCTATTAGTATGCAGTACGTTAATGATTTTGGTAATGGGTTTTCGCATAAGTAACCACATATCTGGATAAGCAAAGTTACTCAAAAAGCTATTTTAGGCGATATCAGCGTTGGTATTCCTACCAATAACCAGTTATTGGGTACGTAATACCGCCTTGTTTTCACCAAAACTATCAATATTGAGACGAATAAATAAACTTATAGCATAGGTATTTATGTTATGTGATTGATAATAAATAAGTACTTAAAAAAATTAACATTCATTATCCAGAGTTGAGGTTAAGTATGTCAAAAAATACTGTTAACCACTTGATGAAATGCTTATTGATAAGTAGAAGTAACCATCATTAGTGATTTTTATCTGATAGCAGCCTAACTTTTAGTTAGGCTGTTTTTTTGTTTTGGCTAATGATTAAAGCTATTTACCAATACAAAAAGAGCTGAATATCTTGCCCAACAGATCATCACTGGTGAACTCGCCGGTAATTTGATCTAACTCTTGCTGACAAATGCGTAATTCTTCTGCCAATATTTCTCCAGCGACATATGCTTCAAGTTGCTCTAAGCCAATTAATAAATGCTGATGGGTATTCTCTAGTGCGACTAAATGACGTCTTCTTGCCATAAAGCCACCTTCGGTACTACCTTGGTAACCCATAATGGTTTTTAAGTGCTCTTTAAGGCTGTTAACGCCTTCGCCGGTTTTAGCTGATAAGGTAATGATAGCGTGCTGTGTGCCATCGGTATCGGTAAACTCACTAAAACCGGTTTTAGCATTATTCACATCGGCTTTATTTCTGATCAGTGTTAAGCCTATATTTTCAGGTAGTTCGGCAAAAAATTCAGGGTAGTAATCTTTAATATCTTGCTCATCATCCAAGACACTGTGATCTACACTGGCATCAACCATTAACAATACCCGATCCGCTTTTTTTATTTCTTGCCAAGCACGCTCAATGCCTATTTTTTCAACAACATCATCACTATCTCGTAATCCAGCGGTATCAATAATATGTAATGGCATGCCATCGATATGAATTTGTTCGGCTAGTACATCACGTGTGGTACCGGCAATTTCGGTAACAATGGCGGTTTGTTTTCCACTTAAGGAATTTAATAGGCTAGATTTTCCGGCATTGGGGCGACCAGCAATAACTACGCGCATACCTTCACGAATAATACTGCCTTGTTGGGCCTGTTTACGAACATCTTCTACCTTACGGATAATAGCTTTTAAGTCATTGACTATTTTTTTATCGGCAAGAAAATCAATTTCTTCTTCAGGAAAGTCTATCGCCGCTTCCACATACATACGTAAATGAATAATACTTTCGACCATTTCATTGATTAATTTTGAGAAGTCACCTTGTAAAGAGTGCAGGGCAGAGCGAGCCGCTTGCTCGGAACTAGAGTTAATTAAATCAGCAATGGCTTCTGCTTGGGTTAAATCGAGTTTATCATTCAAAAAAGCTTGTTCGCTAAATTCACCGGGTTTAGCCATTATTACTTTCGGTAGCGCAAGAATTGTCTTCAGCAGCATATCTAAAATTACCGGGCCGCCATGGCCTTGAAACTCAATAATATCTTCGCCAGTAAATGAGTTAGGTCCTTTAAAAAATAGTGCAATGCCTTGATCTAATACCTGATTTTTTTCTGGTAATGTATTATCTACAAAAGGCAGGTATTCCGCTTTTCTTACTTCAGGTATTTTACCTAAAATTGCTTGAGCAACATTTTTTGCTTCAGGGCCTGATACTCTAATAATACCGACGCCACCACGTCCTGGTGCGGTTGCTTGGGCGGCGATTGTCGTTGTGTGAGAAATTGATGTCATGGCTAGGTAATTAATTTGAACGGTTGAATACGGGTATTTTACTGTATTTCAAAATTAATACCAATTCCAATAAGTTTATTCCCACTCAGCGTCCTTATCAAAATCAATAATGCAGCATGTAAGCTTTTACCTTTTATGAGGTACTCGCCCTTTGGCAGCTTTCCAGCGATTCGAGTACTGCACAGAATATCTTTCATATAGAGTGACTATATGCAGAAAAATTATATTTGTTCTCAAACCACTCGCCAGCTCTGAGTGGCAACTAACTTAATGCCGACAATAAAAAAGGCGATTACTGTTAAACAGTAATCGCCTTTTTATTTATTATTTTATCAGTAATTAGATACCGATATTAAGCTGCTTTTTCTGCTTTTTTCTTGGCAATACCAGCAAATATAATTTTCATTTGCGCAATTGAAATCAAGTTACTGACTAACCAATAAAGTACTAAACCTGATGGGAACCAAGCCATAAAGATTGAGAATACTACCGGCATATATTGCATAATCTTCTGTTGCATTGGATCTTGAATAGTCATTGGCTGCATTTTCTGCATTACAAACATACTCACGCCCATTAGTACTGGTAAGACAAAGAACGGGTCCATTGCTGATAAATCTTGTATCCAGAAGAAGAATGGCGCATGACGTAGTTCAACACTTTCTAAGAATACCCAGTAAAGTGCTAAGAAAATTGGCATTTGCAGTAATAGTGGTAAACAACCACCCGCTGGATTTACTTTTTCTTTACGATACATTTCCATAGTGGCTTGTGACATCTTTTGTCTGTCATCGCCAAAGCGCTCTTTAAGTTGCGCCATTTTTGGAGCAAGGTCACGCATTTTAGCCATTGAGGTGTATTGCGCTTTCGTTAATGGATACATACCACCTTTAACAATCAAGGTGATGATAATAATAGCCACACCCCAGTTAGTAACAAAGCTTTGTATCGTTAGTAGTAACCAGAATAATGGTTGACTGATCATCCATAAGAAACCGTAGTCTATGGTTAAGTCTAAGTTAGGCGCTATTTTTTCTAATACTTTTTGATCTTTAGGACCGACATAAAATATTGCAGAAGTTGAACCTTGCTGACCGGCATCAATAATAACGGCTGGAGACCTAAATCCAATTGAGGCTTCATGGTTTTTACTATACCTAGTATATAAATCATTAGTTTGGTCTGCAACTGGTACCCAAGCTGAAACAAAATAATGTTCAAGCATGGCAATCCAACCACCCACCGTTGGTTTTTCTAAGTTAGCGTCTTGAATGTCATCAAAGTCATATTTTTCGTAACGATCTTCAGTTGTTGAATAAGCAGCACCACGATAGGTTGGTAACATACCGCCGCCAGTATCGACCACGGTTGACTGTTTAAGTTGACCATACATTTGTACCGATACGCTATTTGCTGTGTTGTTATCTATTATGTATTCAACGTCAACGCTGTAGCTGTTTTTCTTAAAAGTAAAACGCTTGGTAACAGTCATACCAGTAACATCGTTAAAAACTAAATCAATGATTAAGCTATCATTGGTTAATTCATAATTGCTTTGTGCACTGGTATATATAGGACGGCCTTTTCCTTTACTTAAATACAGACGGTCAATGCCGTTAGCCCCTGTTAAACCACTTTCAGCAATATATTTTTGATTACCGTTTTGCATGATGGTAAATGGAATACCATTGCCTTGCTCAGTATCGTAATTAAGTAATTTAACTTCTACAATGTCACCACCTTGACTATTAATTTTTAAAGCGAATGTATCTGTAGTCACGCTTATTAATTTAGCAGAAGTATCATTTGATTTTACAGAACTTATTTGTGCAGCTGATGATTCAGGCACGAAGTCTGTATTGGCAGGTTCACCAGACTGATTTTGGCTAATACTTGTTTGCTGAATAATAGGAGCATTTT
Organism: Colwellia piezophila ATCC BAA-637; assembly: GCF_000378625.1. Lineage (GTDB taxonomy): Bacteria > Pseudomonadota > Gammaproteobacteria > Enterobacterales > Alteromonadaceae > Colwellia > Colwellia piezophila. The sequence continues at coordinate 236,159 of NZ_KB905168.1, forward strand.
GCTCTTGCCATTGACTAAACAGTAAGTAAGTAACTACCATAAGCGCAATAAAAAGTAGACTGCGTTGGGATTCCATAAAATTTACTTCTCTTCTTTTGTGTTGGCAGAAAAATTAATTTCTGCATAAATTAAATACGATAAGTGCGTGGCATTTTAATATACGTTAGCTTGATAACCAATACTCTTTTAGTCTAGGTTGGTTATTATTCTTTTTTTATTGGTGGTACCGGATCTTCACCGCCTTCATTGAGCGGATGACATCTTAATATACGTTTGCTTGCTAACCAACTACCTTTTATCACACCAAAGCGATTAATTGCTTCCGTAGCATAGGCTGAGCAGCTTGGATGAAATCGACAATTCGAACCTAGTAACGGGCTAATAAAGCGTTGATAGCCTTTTATACCGGTTATTACTAGTTTTTGTGGCGCTGAATTATTTTTCGCCATATCTTCTCTAATTCTTGATTTATCGTATTATTATCTAGTTGATCAATGCCAGACTTTACCATAACTACTATATCGATAGCAGGTAAATTATGTTGATTTAAGCGGAAGCTTTCTCTGACCTGCCTTTTTATGCGATTACGTTGCACAGCAAGTTTGACCCGTTTTTTAGCAATAGCTAATCCTAAACGGTTTTTGGCAACTGAATTATGTTTATCAGAGACGAGAGTATGAGGTTTTTGAGTTACTAATAAAGTAAAGTGACGAGAGCCAAATCGGATCGGTTTAGAAAAAACCGCTTGAAAATGACCGGGAGTCAACAAGCGTGACTCCCGATTAAATTTGTAAGTAGTCATAGTTTGACTACCTTATATCAAAAATTGTAAACAAGGTTTGATATTATGCGCTAAGGCTTGCACGGCCTTTGGCACGGCGACGCGCTATAACAGCACGGCCGTTTTTAGTTGCCATGCGAGCACGGAATCCGTGGTTACGCTTACGCTTTAGTATGCTAGGTTGAAATGTTCTTTTCATTACGCTAATCCGTCGGTTGTTGTTGCCCTGGCAAAACAGCCCTTTGAGCACACAGGTCTAAAAAATGAGGCCGAATATTAAAACTTATTAGAGCAATTGTCAATCACTTCTGTTAGCTATTTATGCAATGATCATTACTTTTATCTTCAAGGATCGTTGTGATCTTTGTTGGGATTATTAACGATATTCACAGTTTTATCACAAAGCTGTTTTCGTCTCTTAATAACTAATTATAATAAATGATAATTTAAAGGTAAAATAGCTGATAAATAGTAGAGTTTTTTTAGTTAAATTTTTAAGTGTTTATAACTATTTTACAGCAACTTAGCTTGGTATAGATAAAAAAATATTAGAATAGTTAAAAGTCAATATTGCACTTGTGGATAACTCAATAGATAATAGCCCCCAGAAAAAATATTAACCTAGTTACTACTGGAGTTTTGGTTGGAACATTCACCTTGGCAACGTTGCCTCTCTGTTCTACAAGAAGAATTGCCTGCTCAGCAATTTAGTATGTGGATCCGACCCTTACAATGCGTTATTAATGATAATGTTATGACGTTATATGCTCCTAACCGTTTTGTTCTTGATTGGGTTAGAGATAAATATGTTAATCGCATTAACGAATTATTGACCATTAACGAAGCAAATCATTCATTACTTTTGCGTTTTGACGTTGGCAGTAAACCGGTTATTAATAATACCGCTAGTAATAACTCAGTACCGAGACACACTAGTAGTCACGCCAATATTTTTGCTAAATCAATTCCAGCACCAAAAATTGCAGAGCCTGAAAGTAATATTCCAAAAAAAGCCAATATCAGACTCAATTATACCTTTGATAATTTTGTTGAGGGTAAGTCTAACCAACTTGCTCGAGCTGCTGCCTCGCAAGTAGCGGATAATCCAGGTACTGCTTACAATCCTTTATTTATTTATGGTGGCACCGGCTTAGGAAAAACGCATTTATTGCATGCCGTTGGTAATGGTATATTACGTAAAAACCCCAATGCTAAAATTGCTTATATGCATTCTGAGCGCTTTGTCCAAGATATGGTTAGAGCACTGCAAAATAATGCCATGGAAAAGTTTAAGCAATACTACCGCAGTGTTGATGCCCTGCTTATTGATGATATTCAATTTTTCGCGGGTAAAGAACGTACCCAGGAAGAGTTTTTTCACACCTTTAACGCTCTTCTTGAAGGTAATCAGCAAGTTATTTTAACCAGTGATCGCTATCCTAAAGAAATTAATGGTGTTGATGACAGACTTAAATCACGTTTTGGTTGGGGTTTAACGTTAGCAATAGAACCGCCAGAACTAGAAACTCGTGTTGCTATATTAAAGCGCAAAGCTCAAGAAAGTCAGATTAACTTAGCCGATGAAGTTGCTTTTTTTATTGCTAAAAGACTTCGTTCTAATGTTCGAGAGCTAGAAGGTGCTTTAAACCGTGTTATTGCCAATGCTAATTTTACTGGCCGTGCCATTACTATCGATTTCGTCCGTGAAGCATTACGTGACTTATTAGCACTACAAGATAAATTAGTGACTATCGATAATATCCAGCGCACCGTTGCTGAATATTATAAAATTAAAATTGCGGATCTGTTATCAAAACGACGAAATCGCTCTGTTGCTCGACCTAGACAAATAGCCATGGCATTATCTAAGGAATTAACTAATCATAGTTTACCTGAAATAGGGGATGCATTTGGTGGTCGTGATCATACAACTGTCTTACATGCTTGTCGTAAAGTTAAATCATTACGTGAAGAAATGCATGATATTAAAGAAGATTATTCAAATTTAATCAGAACCCTTTCTTCTTAATTTTAAAAATAGAAATAAAAATAAAAGCACATAAGCAGGTATTAAAATGAAGTTTTCAGTGAACAGGGAATTATTACTTAAACCATTATTGTTGGTTTCGGGTGCAGTAGAACGTAAGAGCACCTTGCCCATTCTGAGTAATATACTTTTTGATGTTAGTGGTCGCTCACTTACCTTAACAGCTACTGATTTAGAACTTGAAATGGTTGCTTATGCTGAAGTTGATAATCAAGGTGAAGACGGAAAAATTACTATTCCAGCGCGAAAACTTTTAGATATTTGTAAAAGTTTACCTGATAATTCTTTAATTTCATTTGAAGTTAAAGATGAAACTATTAAGTTATCTTCTGGACGTAGCCGGTACTCACTTTCAACCTTACCCGCGGTCGATTTTCCAAATATCGAAGAATGGCAAGGGGACGTTGAGTTTCAATTATTAAAATCTGAATTCTTACGCTTAATTGAGAGTACACATTTTTCAATGGCTAACCAAGATGTTAGGTATTACTTAAATGGGATGTCTATTGAATGTGAAGGCAACGAAATTCGGTCTGTTGCTACTGATGGGCATCGACTCGCGATTTGTAAAATATCAAACGAATCTTTAGCACTGCCGGCAAGGCAGGTTATTGTTCCACGTAAAGGCATATTAGAAATTATTCGTCTGCTTGCCCCTGTTGACGAATCAGTAAAAATATTTTTAGGTTCTAATCATATTCGTATTATTGATAGTGAATTTTCTTTTACCAGTAAATTGGTCGATGGTCGTTTTCCAGATTACCGACGTGTATTACCTAGAAACGGTGATAAGGTTTTCGAAACTAACAAGGATGCACTTCGTCAGGTTTTATCACGTGCTTCAATCTTATCGAATGAAAAATTTAAAGGCGTGCGTTTAAATTTCTCAGAGACCAATTTAAAAATCACCGCCAATAACCCTGAACAAGAACAAGCCGAAGAAGAAATTGAAATTCATTTTCCTTACGGTGAATTAGAAATAGGCTTTAACGTAAGTTACGTGCTAGATGTATTAAGTGCTATTAAAGACGAGAATGTGAAGTTTACTTTAGCGGATGCAAACAGTAGCGTAGTTATAGAGGGTAGTAACAATGGCGAAGCGCTTTATGTTGTTATGCCTATGCGTTTGTAGTTAACAAGTATGTTTTTTAACTGATGAGTGTTGCCAGGCTTACTACGTATAATTTTAGAAACTTATCTTCGGTTACTATTGATTTACACCCTAATCTTAATTTTTTTGTTGGTGATAACGGTAGTGGCAAAAGTAGTTTACTTGAAGCTATATTTTTTTTAGGTCATGGTAAGTCATTTCGTACTAGTAAGGTAGAGTACCTTGCTAGTTATGATACTGATAACTTTGTTGTTAGTATTAAAGATGTAAATGATTTACAGCTAGGATTAAGTAAAAATTTAACTACGGGTGTCACACTCATTAAAATTAATGGTGAGCGGCATGCGCGTTTATCTGAACTAGCCAAAAATATAGCCGTTCAGATAGTCACACCAGAAAGTTTTAAACTTTTTTTTGGCGGGCCAAAAGAACGCCGTCGTTTTATCGAATTAGGTATGTTTCACGTGAAACATGATTCGTCTAAGCAATGGCGTGAATTTAATAGAGTATTAAAACAACGCAATGCTTGTATACGAAATAAGTTAGATAAATCGACTTTTACTTATTGGACTGAACTCTTTTGTCAGCTATCGGAACAGGTTGCTGAAATAAGATCTCAATACATCACTAGCTTAATTAAAGAACTACCTACTTGGTTAAATATATTATTACCGAGTATTGCAAAGCAAGTTACAGTGCAATATATTCAGGGTTGGCCGCAAAAGAAAACCTTGATAGATGCGTTAAGTGATGCTCATGAAAGAGAGCAAGCCTTTGGTTACAGTATTTATGGTGCTCATAAATTTGATACAAAATTTCTTATTGCTAAGCAACCATTGGAAAGTCAGCTTTCAAGAGGACAACAGAAGTTGTTTTTACTGGCATTAACATTTGCACAAGCAAAGCTAATTGCAAGAGTTAATCGAGTAAAACCAATTTTACTTATTGATGATATAGGCGCAGAATTAGACTCTAATTCTAGACAGTCTTTGTCAAAAGCAATAAGTAATTTAGATTGCCAAGTTGTAATTACGGCAATAGAGGAAAATGTATTACAACCCTTTATTAGTGACTCTTTAGTTACTAATAAAGAAAGTAGTGAGAAATTAAAATATCATATGTTTCACGTGAAACATGGTGGTATCTTACCTGTGAATAATTCAGTAATGATTGAGTAGGCTAAAACTATGACAGTAGAAAATGAATATAGCTCGGCGAGTATCAAGGTACTAAAAGGACTTGATGCCGTACGAAAAAGACCTGGTATGTATATAGGTGACACGGATGATGGCACTGGTTTACATCATATGGTTTTCGAAGTTTTAGATAACTCAATCGATGAAGCATTAGCAGGGCATTGTAAGGAAATTGTAGTAAAAATTCACTTAGATGGCTCGGTATCAGTAAAAGATGATGGTCGTGGTATTCCCACTGAAATTCATCCTGAAGAAGGCATATCTGCTGCTGAAGTTATTATGACTGTTTTACATGCCGGTGGTAAGTTCGGTGGTGAAGACTCTGGTTATAAAGTTTCCGGTGGTCTTCATGGTGTAGGTATCTCAGTAGTAAATGCTTTAAGTGAAAAGCTAAAGCTGAATATTCGCCGTGATGGTAAATTGTTTGAACAGTTTTATCATATAGGTGTAGCGGAAGCGCCAATTGCCGAAGTTGGTGTCAGTGATCAGACGGGTACTGAAGTACGCTTCTGGCCAAGTACCAATACCTTTACCAATGTTTTATTTCATTACGATATATTAGTTAAACGTATTCGTGAATTATCGTTTTTAAATTCAGGTATTTCAATACACCTAATTGATGAACGTGAAGAAGGTAAAGAAGAACATTTTTGTTATGAAGGTGGTATTCAAGCTTTTGTTGATTATTTGAATACTAATAAAACAGCGGTTAATGAAGAGATATTTTATTTCGATTTAGAACGTGATGACGGTATTATTGTTGAAGTTGCTATGCAGTGGAACGATGGTTTCCAAGAAAGCATTCACTGTTTTACTAATAACATTCCACAGCGTGATGGCGGTGCGCATTTAAGTGGTTTTAGAACCGCGCTGACCCGAACGCTGAATACTTATATGAATAGAGAAGGTCTGAATAAGACCAAAAAAGGTGGCAGTACCGAAACTAGTGCTACCGGTGATGATGCCCGTGAAGGTTTAACTGCGGTCATATCTGTTAAAGTTCCTGATCCTAAGTTCTCATCACAAACAAAAGATAAACTTGTTTCATCTGAAGTAAAAACGGCTGTAGAACAAGCTATGGGTGAAAAATTAGGTGAATACCTATTAGAGAACCCTTCTATTGCACGCACCATCATTATGAAGATAGTTGATGCTGCTCGAGCTCGTGAAGCTGCTCGAAAAGCACGTGAAATGACACGTCGTAAAGGTGCTTTAGATATTGCGGGTTTACCAGGTAAGTTGGCCGATTGCCAAGAAAAAGATCCGGCCTTATCCGAAATTTATATTGTGGAAGGGGACTCTGCTGGTGGTTCAGCCAAGCAGGGACGAAATCGTAAAAACCAAGCGATTTTACCATTAAAAGGTAAAATCCTTAACGTAGAAAAAGCGCGTTTTGATAAAATGATTTCTTCGCAGGAAGTAGGTACCTTAATTACAGCACTTGGTTGTGGTATAGGTCGCGATGAATATGATCCAGAAAAATTACGTTATCACAGCATTATCATCATGACCGATGCCGATGTCGATGGCTCGCACATCCGTACTTTATTACTGACATTCTTCTTTCGTCAAATGCCAGAAATTATGGAACGTGGCCATATCTTTATTGCACAGCCACCGCTTTATAAAGTGAAAAAAGGTAAGCAAGAGCGTTATATTAAAGATGATGAGGGTTTGACAGAGTACTTAACAACACTAGCACTTGATAGTGCTTCAATTCATGTTAATGAAGATGCTCCAGGTATATCGGGTGTTGCCTTAGAGACACTAGTAAATCAATATCGCAATACTATGGATATAATTAAGCGTCTTTCTAGACAGATCCCTGCGGATATTTTAGAAAAAATGATTTATAGCAGCACTATCACTGCTGAAGAATTCAATGATGAAAGTAAAGTACAGGCATGGACCAAAGATCTACTTACTCAACTAGAAAATCAAGATAATAACGGCTCAATTTATCAAGCTGAAGTAAAGCATAACCAAGAGCGTAATATCTATTACCCTAACTTTATTGTTAGACAACATGGTATAGATAAAGAATACCATTGCAGTTATGAGTTTTTACAGTCAAAAGAGTTTGCCGCCATCATTTCTTTAAACACAGCAATCAATGGCTTAATGGAAGAAGGGGCATATGTTAAACGTGGAGATAAAGTTAAGTCAGTAGAAGCTTTTGATGAAGCCTTAACCTGGTTGATGGCAGAGTCAAAACGTGGTCAATACATACAGCGTTATAAAGGGCTAGGGGAGATGAACCCTGAGCAGCTTTGGGAAACTACTATGGATCCTGACACTCGACGTATGTTACAGGTAACAATCGAAGATGCCATTGCGGCTGATCAACTGTTTACCACCTTGATGGGCGATCATGTAGAGCCACGCAGAAAATTTATAGAAGATAATGCCTTAAGGGTATCAAACTTAGATGTATAGATATTATTAAAGCTTAAATAAGATGCCCGGTCTTCATGTCCGGGCATTTTTGTAGGTTAAATACTCTAAAAAAGTTATAATCGTCAGATGTAAAAAACGCCAAATAATTCCCAGTAACTATTATTTGCTCAATTATACCAAAGGGATTCATTCTCGCTAAGTGACCAATAAATTAATCCCTTTAGTATTAACTAAGACAAAAGTGAATTAGAACACCATGACAACTTTCAATAGTAAAACTTTTCAAGGCTTAATTTTGCAATTGCAAGATTACTGGTCACGTCAAGGTTGTGTATTAGTCCAGCCTCTTGATATAGAAGTTGGGGCAGGTACCTTCCATCCAATGACTTTTTTACGCTCGATTGGCCCTGAGCCAATCAGCAGCGCCTATGTACAACCTTGCCGTCGTCCAACGGATGGTCGTTATGGTGAAAACCCAAATCGATTACAGCATTACTATCAGTTTCAAGTGATGTTAAAACCATCACCTAAGAATATTCAGGAGCTTTACCTCAACTCGTTAAAAGAGTTGGGAGTAGACCCTTTAATACATGATATTCGCTTTGTTGAAGATAACTGGGAATCGCCTACATTAGGTGCTTGGGGCTTAGGTTGGGAAATTTGGCTTAACGGCATGGAGATCTCTCAATTTACTTACTTCCAACAAGTCGGTGGCTTAGAGTGTACACCCGTTACCGGTGAAATTACTTACGGACTAGAACGTTTAGCTATGTACATTCAAAATGTTGATAGCATATATGATCTTGTCTGGACAGATGGTCCACTAGGGACTATTTATTACCGCGATATATTCCATCAAAATGAAGTAGAGCAATCAACTTATAACTTTGAGCATGCGGACGTTGATGCTTTGTTCAAGCAGTTTGATCAGTGTGAGAAAGACAGCCAAAAACTGATTGAAGCCAATTTACCATTACCAGCTTATGAGCAGGTAATGAAAGCCTCACATGCCTTTAACTTACTTGATGCTCGTCATGCAATATCTGTGACCGAACGTCAGCGTTATATCCTGCGGGTACGTACGTTATCGAAAGCAGTTGCACAAGCTTACTATCAAAAGCGTGAAGAGCTTGGCTTCCCATTATGTAAAAATAATGAACGTAAAAATAGTGAAGCCAGTGCTAACAAAGCAACAACGAAAGGAGAAAAATAATGACTACTGAAACACTCCTTATTGAGCTTGGCACAGAAGAGTTACCACCAAAATCATTAAAAACATTAGCGATAGCTTTTCATGACAACATTAAAAAACAACTTGATAGCCATGATTTAACCTATAGCGATATTAAATGGTTTGCTACTCCGCGCCGTTTAGCTGTACAAGTTTTTGATTTAGTTGATAAACAACAAGATAAAACCATAGAGAAGCGTGGCCCTGCAGTTAATGTTGCTTTTGATGAAGCGGGTAATGCTAGCAGAGCAGCACAAGGTTGGGCCAAATCTAACGGTATAGAGGTTGAGCAAGCGGAGCGCCTGGTAACAGACAAAGGCGAGTGGTTACTTCACCGAGCGACGGTTTCGGGTAAGAAGGTTACTGAATTAGTGCCAGCCATGGTAACTACGGCATTGAATAAGTTACCCATTGCTAAGCCAATGCGTTGGGGTTCAGAGCGCATTCAGTTTATTCGTCCTGTTCACACACTAACTATGCTGTTTGGTAGTGAAATCATTGCAGGAGAAGCCCTTGGTGTCACTTCTAGCAACCAAGTGCAAGGTCATCGCTTTCACCATGAAGGCTTAGTGACCATTAATCACGCTAATGATTATCAAGCCGAATTAGCCAAAGCTTACGTAGAAGTCGATTTTAACGAAAGACAAAGAAAAATTGTTGCCCAAATCAAAAAAATTGCCAATGACATAAATGCTGTAGCGCTAATTGATGATGAATTACTGAACGAAGTCACCGCATTAGTTGAATGGCCTGTTACCTTGGTGGGAACATTTGATAAAAACTTCCTAAATGTTCCGGCTGAGCCGTTAATATACTCGATGAAAGATCATCAGAAGTATTTCCCGGTAACGGATAAAAAAGGTCAATTGGTTAATAAATTTATTTTTGTTGCCAATATTGAATCTAAAGAGCCTGATACTGTGGTTTTTGGTAATGAAAAAGTGATTCGTCCACGTTTAGCGGATGCTGAGTTTTTCTTTAAAACAGACAAAAAACAGAGCTTGGAATCAAGACTAACCAGTCTTGAATCAGTACTGTTTCAAAAGCAGCTCGGTACTATGAAAGATAAGTCTGAGCGAATCGCTGAATTGTCTCAGTTCATCGCAGAGCAATTGAATGAAAATTCTAAAGATGCTTACCGTGCTGGTTTGCTAAGTAAAACCGACTTGATGACAGAAATGGTACTAGAGTTCCCACAAGTGCAAGGCACTATGGGTAAGTACTATGCATTGCATGATGGTGAAAATGAAAATATTGCCCAAGCACTGGAAGATCAATATCGTCCACGTTTTGCTGGTGATACCTTACCTGAGGCTAATATTGGCTGTGCGGTAGCCATCAGTGACAAGATTGATACCTTAGTAGGAATCTTTGGTATTAATCAAGCCCCTAAGGGCGATAAAGACCCCTTTGCGCTACGAAGAGCCGCCATTGGTAGTATTCGTATCATAATAGAAAAACATCTCGATTTAGACCTTGCAGTTCTAATTAACAAAAGTATCGAGTTATTTGGCGATAAATTGGTTAATGAAAATACTGCCAGCGATGTACTCGACTTTATTATGGGTCGCTTCCGTGCTTTCTATCAAGAGCAGGGTATTAGTGTTGATGTTATCCAAGCGGTATTGGCTAAAAAGCCAAGTTCGCCACTTGATTTTGAAAAGCGCATTAAAGCGGTAACCTTCTTTGGTGAATTGCCTGAAGCGGCAACACTTGCAGCAGCAAATAAACGTGTTGGTAATATCTTGGCTAAATTTGATGGTGAGCTTTATCAAACATTCAAGCAAGATTTAGCGTCAGAACAAGCAGAACGTGATTTAGCCGATATTTACCTAGCGATAAAATTGAAGGTTACTCCGTTAATGGCTGAAAAAAATTATCAAGCAGCACTGAGTGAATTAGCACAACTTAAAGCACCAATAGATACTTTCTTTGATAATGTTATGGTGATGAGTGATGATGAAGCAGTGAAAATAAATCGCTTAACTTTACTCAATGAAATTAGAAATAGTTTCTTTGCTATCGCTGATATATCAGTTTTACAGTAAATCCAAAGAAAACTTAAAATAACAAGGTCATGGCAACATGGCCTTTTTTTATGCCTGTAATTTTATTTTATTTTATTTTATTTTATTTTATTTTATTTTGATTGGTATGGTAATTTGAGCTAGATCAATAACAAGAATACAAACAGGCGTAAGGTGAATGTAAGGATTAATACCTACCAATAGGAGCGGTTATGAAAAAAAAAGAAATAACGATATTGTTGGAAAATAAATTAACCCAGCTAACAAAGCGTATTGCCGCGATAGAAGCAGATTTTCATAAAGGCAGAACTCAGAATTTTGCAGAACAAGCAACTGAAACCGAAAATGATGGTGTACTTAATGAAATTCATCATGAAGCAAAAAAAGAATTAACTTCAGTAAAATCAGCATTACAACGATTAGCAGAAGGGTTATATGGACATTGTGCAGACTGTGATAATGCCATTAACCCAGATAGATTATCTGCATTACCTTATACCACCAAGTGTATTGATTGTGCGCTATAAAACGGATATAACAATAACCATTGGAGAACAGAATGACTTTAGAAAAACATGACTTACACCACGAATTTCCAGATTTAACAGATGAAATACATCATTTAAAAATGAATGATAAGCACTTTACTCGACTATTTAATGAGTATCATGAAGTTGATCATGAAGTTAACCGCATAGAGCAGGGTGTTGAAAACACCAGTGATGATTATTTAGACGGCAGAAAGAAGCAGCGACTTAAACTAAAAGATGCTCTATTCACTATGCTGAAAAAAGTAAAAATACCAGCATAGTTTTATACTAGAAAATCGTGTTTTAAAATCCCCAATACCTATACCCAAGCTACTTGAAGCGGCGTGTTTCAGGACTCTTGAGCGGTTCAGGATCAAGGAGGCAACGAAGAGCATGATTTGCTCAGGCGTCCCCGCAGGGCTGGTTTAAAAACGCTTTATACTGCGTAATTGATTTCGACAAGGGAACAACCATTATCTTCAATCAATACCTTGCCTAAATACGTTTTTAATTCCAGCTGAAACCTGCATCTTCATGTAGTTTGGGTATATACAGGTTTGGGGGGTTATTATTTCTGAATATTGATATTACATGCCATAAATATCTTTAAAGAAGCGGTCAGATCGTGGCAGGTAATAATTATCATAATCAACAGAAAATGCGATGGCAGTGGCTTTACCACGTAGCTCATGGTGGGGAACAAACCCGTAAACACGTGAGTCAGCACTATGGCGTCTATTATCACCGAGCACTAAATAATGGCCCGCAGGTACGGTTACCGCAGCAAAATTACTGAGTCGATTACTTGCTGTGGTATCTATTTTTATTGGGTGTTTGATCATACCTAAGGTTTCTAATGCGGTAGTCATTTCAGCCGAACTCTGTTGGTAGGGACTATTGGCTAAATTTTTGTAGGAGAGCGGTCGACCGTTAATTACAATAACTTCATTATTCATAGCGATAACATCACCAGGTAAGCCAACAACACGTTTGATTAATCTAAGATCTGCGGCTTTTGATTCAAATACTACTATTTCACCACGTTGCGGGGTATCAATAGAAAACAGTGTTACATCGGTAAAGGGCAGACGTAAATCATAGGCTATTTTATTAACGACAATACGATCGCCTTTTTGAATAGTGGGTTGCATTGAGCCCGTAGGCACTGTGTACCAATCGGCCACAGCACTTCGAAATACAGACATTAACAAGATAAAAATAAGAAATTGTTTATTACTTCGTAAAAGACTAAGGGGTCTATTATTACTATATTTGCTCATAAGGCATTGCTCCTTGAGTTTAGCGGTCAAGGGTGAGGCAATAAAAAAAAGAGAAAGTTCCGTGTAGAAATACTTACTTACAACTTGATATAAAAAACAAAGCGTACTTCTTAAGTTTTTTTAATAACATATAAAAAAGGTAAAGTTTCTGTTTGTTTAGCGAGTAGTTCATGTTCCATAAAGCGACAAAAACTAGGAATATCTCTCGCGGTAGAAGGGTCATCACATTTTATTAATAACGTTTCACCGCTGGCAATCTTTCTAATATTAAGTCGTACCATCATTACCGGTTCTGGACAACGCAAGCCGATAGCATCGAGGGTATGATCCGTTTGTTGAAAAATAGTTAGAGGCATAAAACATACATTATTAAAATGAGTAAAAGAGAATTATACCTTATTCACTCACTTTGACATAAAAATAAAGTAAGTACGACTTTGAAAAAAATAGCTTCGGCTATACTCAAGATACCTTAATTATTTAAGACTATACCAGTCACCATTCAAGATGCATGTTTCAGAGTGCTTGAGCAATTTCAATTCAAGGCGCTGTGATGAAATAATGGTTGTTCCCTTATAAATCACAGCAACGATGAAGTGATGTTGCTCAAACGCTTCTTCGATGGGTTTAAAATAACTTTATACAGCGTTAAATAATCAAACCATAGAATGACTATGCTTAAATTATTCTCCTTGCCTAAAGTCATTTTAATTCCCACTGAAATCCTGCACTTTGATTGGTAACGGGTATATATGATTGTTTTCAGCAGAATTTTAAATGCCGACTCCCGAGGTGCCAGTGAAAAATATACTTAAGATTTTATTGTATTCAGTTTGCAGTTTGGCATCGCTAAATATGTCGCAAGCCAGTGAAAATTTGAAAATAAAGACAGATATAGGCCAGCAAAATATATTTTTAAAGGCCGAGAGATTACTAGCACAGAGTTATTCTCAACAGTACAAAAGTCTGTATAACCAATTATATTATTATCCATTACAACCCTATTTAGATCAACGGCGCCTAATAGAGACCATACAGTTATCATCGGCAGGAGAGATATCTACATTTTTAGCTAAGTACCGAAACTCGCCATTAGATTGGCCGCTGAGAAAACCATGGTTAAAATATTTAGCCAAAAAAAATAAAGGGACTCTCTTTCTCGAGTTTTATAAAGCGACTAGCAACACCGTGTTAATTTGCCAAAATCTGACGTTTTCATTAATGGCCGGAATACCGCAAAGTGAGGTGTTACCTCAAGTGACAAAACTATGGTTAGTGGGTAAATCGTTAGATAAAGCCTGCGATCCGATAATTAACCAGTGGCAACAAGCGGGCTATAGAACCGATAAACTTGTATGGCAACGTATTGCTTTGGCGGCAGATGGCGGTAAACACACTTTAATTCCTTATTTAACCAAGCTACTGCCTAAAGAACAGCAGTATTTGGGGAAGTTATGGCATCAAGTAAGGCGAGATCCTGCCGTAGTAGTAAGGTTGAAAAAGTTTATTAATAAATCAGTCAAGGAAAGTCAGATTTATAGCTACGGCATTAAACGCTTGATATGGCGCGACCCTAATAGAGCTTTGGCGAGTTATAAAAATGCGCAGAAAACGTTCACCTTTACTGTCGAGCAAACTAAAAAGATAACTGAAAAATTTGCTATCGCTTTAGCCAGTAAAAACCACCCACAAGCAAGAACTTGGCTAAATAAGCTAGATCTAGAAAATGTGGATAGCAGTATTTTGCAATGGCAATTGGCCGAAGCACTAAAGCAGCAAAACTGGCAACTGGTACTTAGAGAGTTGGCGAACATGCCCGTAGAATATAAAACACAGCTACAATGGCAATATTGGTATGCAAGGGCGCTTATTGCTACTAATGAGTTGGAACAAGGTCAATATGTAATGAATGAGTTAGCTAATAAACGTCATTACTATGGTTTTCTTGCGGCAAGTTATTTAGAAAGACCGGTTAGTTTGCAAGATTCGCCATTAACGGTGACTACTCAGGAAAAATATAGCATCTTGTTGCATCCATCAGCAAAAAGAGCTTTTGAATTCTACTACTTAGGGCGTTATGTCGAAGCCCGTAGGGAATGGCGTTATTGGCTTTCAATGTTAAGCAAGAGGGAAAAGCTAGTTGCCGCTAAGCTTGCTAATGAAAATGGTTGGTTTGACCGCGCTATTTTTACCTTAGCGCAAGTCGGTTATTTAGATGATGTTGAGTTAAGATTCCCAAAAGCCTTTGATAAAAAAATAAATCGACATGCACAAAAGCAGTCAATAAACCCCGCGTGGGCTTTTGCTATTGCCAGACGTGAAAGTTCATTTATGACAGATGCTCGCTCATCGGTTGGAGCAAAAGGCTTAATGCAATTGATGCCTAATACCGCTAAACAATTAACGCGAGGAAGTGTCAGCCGGCAATACCTTTACAATGCCGAGAATAACATCCAGTTAGGCACTAAATATTTGCGCAAGTTACTTGATAAAAGTAAGGGTAATCAGGTTATTGCAACGGCTTCATATAATGCTGGCCCCTATAGAGTAAAACGTTGGCTAAAAAACAATAGCACAATGCCTGCAGATATTTGGATTGAAACCATCCCGTTTAAAGAAACACGAAACTACGTAAAAAGTGTTTTAGCTTACCAAGAAATATACCAACATAAACCCGGGCAGGTTAGTCAGGTTTTTGAGCAAGTCCTTAATATGAATATAGGCGATTAACTAAAGTACTGCTGCTACCACGACCTTGCAAAGTTTTATGCACAGAAATAGTTACGGTAATAAAGGCGTTTCTTTTGTCAATGGTCCAGTTTCTTAGGGATATGTTATCATTAGCTAAATTTTTTATGGTCGTCTTTCGGAGACAGAATATATGACAACACTAAATGCTAAGTTGGCTAGCCACTATCCAGCCCATATTGCCCAATTACAGCAGGTGACTAAAACAGCCCTTGCTCGTGAAAACTTAGAAGGTTTAGTTATTCATTCTGGACAAGAAATTAAGGCATTTCTTGATGACAACAGTTATCCGTTTAAAGTTAACCCGCACTTTAAATATTGGTTACCATTAATTGATATCCCCAATTCATGGTTAGTGGTGAATGGCGAAGATAAACCGACGTTAATCTATTATCAGCCGGTTGATTTCTGGCATAAAATTACTCCGCTAGCTGAAAGCTATTGGGGTGAGTTTTTTAATATTAAGATTTTAACTAAAGCCAGTGATGTTGATAAGTTATTACCTTATGATAAAAAAGGTTTTGCTTATATTGGTAGCCATATTGAAGTGGCTAAAGCATTAGGTTTTGAGTCGATTAATCCAGAGCCTTTACTTAATTACGTTCATTACCAT
The DNA here is from genome assembly GCF_000378625.1 of Colwellia piezophila ATCC BAA-637. GTDB lineage: Bacteria > Pseudomonadota > Gammaproteobacteria > Enterobacterales > Alteromonadaceae > Colwellia > Colwellia piezophila. The sequence goes on from NZ_KB905168.1 coordinate 252,120, forward strand.
CGCGGTTATAAAAGTAAATATGAGCACGAATGTCTGCGCCAATCTAATGTTTTAGCGGTTAGAGCGCACCAAGCAGCTCGCAATGCTTTTTTACAGGGTGATAGTGAATATGATATTCAACAGGCTTACCTTAAGTCTATTGGCTATGGTACGAATGACACGCCATACGGTAATATTGTAGCCTTGAATAAAAATTGCTCAATTTTGCACTATATGACCTTGGATAAAGTGACGCCACCAGTACATCAGTCATTTCTAATTGATGCTGGAGCCAATTTCAACGGCTACTCTGCCGATATCACTCGAACCTACTCTTATAAAAATGATAAGTTTGCCGAACTGATTGCTCGTATGGATAAACTAATGCTTAATGCCGTAGCTGGATTAAAACCAGGGGTAAGTTATGTAGATCTTCATATTGAAACGCATAGAGCGATTGGCCAAGTATTACGTGATTTTAACTTTATTAACGTTGACGCAGATACTGCGGTGGAATCAGGCATTATTTCGACTTTCTTCCCACATGGTTTAGGTCATCATTTAGGTTTACAGGTTCATGATGTTGGCGGCTTTATGGCTGATGAGCGTGGTACGCACGTAAATACGCCTGCCGCACATCCATTTTTACGAACTTCTCGCACGATTGAAGCAAATCAGGTCTTTACCATTGAGCCGGGTCTGTATTTTATTGATTCATTATTAGCGGATTTAAAAGCGTCAAAAAATAGCGATCAAGTTAATTGGCAAAATGTTGATGAAATGCGCTGTTTTGGTGGTATTCGTATTGAAGACAATATTATTGTGCATCAGTCCCATAATGAAAATATGACTAGAGACCTAGGCTTAAATTAATAAGCCAGGAAAATACCAAGTCAAGTAAGTTTGTTCCCACTCAGAGGTTGTCAGCGGTTTGAGAACAAATAGAATTTCTTTACGTATAGTCACTCTATATTAAGGAAATTCTGAGCAGTTATCTAATTGCTGACAAACTCCCGAAGGGCGAGTTAAAAAGGCTTATATGCAGCGTTATTGATTTTGACAATAGAATAACTATTCTTTTCATTCAATGCCTTGCCTCTAAGCCGTTTAATTATCGCTGAATGTGAATAAAATTATTTGAATCGGTATTAATATTTATAGTGACTAAATCCTTTGCTATCGCGGTAAATAAGGTCAAAGATGAAAGCATTATTAACCGTAGTCGTTTTATCTGCTATTTACGCCCTTGTGACAGCATAGCTGAGGCAAAGCTGATGTTAAAAGAGCTACAGCTGCTTCATCCACAAGCGAGTCATCATTGTCATGCTTTTTTAACTAAATCGGCTGATGATAGCCAAGGTTATGGTTTTTCTGATGATGGCGAGCCAACAGGAACAGCTGGCAAACCTATGCTCTTGGCACTGCAAGGCGGTGGTATCGGGCAAGTCTGTGCCATTGTTGTACGTTATTTTGGCGGTACAAAACTAGGCACAGGTGGTTTACAAAGAGCATACGGTGGCAGTGTTCGCCAAGCTTTAAGTTTTTTGCAGTCAAAAATTAAAATAGCTATGGTGCACAAAACCTTAGCGTGTCAATATAGCCAGGTAGATGATGTTTTGCATTTACTTCGGCAAGTTGAAGGTCAAGTAATCACTCAAGACTATCAACAAACGGTCATCTTTACGCTTGCTATCCCGACTGAAAAGTTGCTATTAATGCAAGATAAGTTACACACTTTGTCATCAGGACAATTACAATTATACAAAATGGATCAATAAGTTAGTCATATTGGTCTTAACCACTCTCGAATAATAAACCGAACAAGAAAAATAAAACGTGCAATATAAAAATATTATCCGAATCCTAGGCATGTTGGTTGCGTTACTGAGTGTCACCATGTTACCGCCTGCATTAATATCATTAATCTACCGTGATGGTGGTGGTTTACCTTTTATTTTGGCTTTCCTTTGGTGCATATGCACCGGTTTCTTAGCCTGGTATCCTAATCGTTATGAGAAAACTGACCTTAAAGCGCGGGAAGGCTTTTTAATTGTCGTGCTCTTCTGGTTAGTATTAGCTAGCTTTTCTGCTATTCCCTTAATGCTCTTAGATCAGCCAAACCTGTCGACTACCGATGCTTTTTTTGAGTCGTTTTCGGGATTAACGACCACTGGCGCAACTATCTTAAATCATATTGATGGTTTGCCTCATGCGGTCTTATGGTATCGCCAACAGTTGCAGTGGCTAGGCGGTATGGGGATCATTGTGTTAGCCGTTGCCGTATTACCAATGTTAGGTATTGGTGGTATGCAGCTGTATCGAGCTGAAACACCAGGCCCAGTGAAAGACTCAAAAATGACGCCTCGTATTGCTGATACCGCCAAGCATTTATGGTATATCTATTTAGGTTTAACTATCGCCTGTGCGTTAGCTTACTGGCTAGCGGGTATGTCGGGTTTTGATGCCATTTGTCATGCCTTCTCAACGATTGCTATCGGCGGCTTTTCTACCCATGATGCCAGTATGGGCTATTTCAATAGTCCTGCGATTAATTTAGTTTGTGTTGTTTTTCTACTTATTGCCGGGGTTAACTTCGCCTTACATTATGCGGCGGTACAAAGTAAGTCACTTAAAAGTTACTTCTTTGACCCAGAATTCAAAGTGTTTATGGGTATCCAAGTTGTGCTGATCTTAATTGTTTTTACTGTGTTGATCAGTACAGGTACTTATCAAGACGCCGACCATGCACTCGACCAAGCACTCTTTCAATCGGTCTCAATTAGTACCACTGCGGGCTTTACCACTACTTCATTTGCCGATTGGCCAACTTTATTACCAATGTTACTTATTTTTTCTAGTTTCATTGGTGGTTGTGCCGGTAGTACCGGTGGTGGCATGAAAGTAGTACGCGTGCTGTTACTCTATTTACAAGGTCTTAGAGAGTTGAATAAATTGGTGCATCCAAGGGCTATTTTCAGCATTAAATTAGGGAGAAAAGTATTACCTGATCGCGTTGTGGAAGCCGTGTGGGGATTTTTCTCAGCTTACGCCGCTGTGTTCGTTATTTGTATGTTGTTACTACTCGCTTCGGGCATGGATAATGTTACAGCATTCACTGCTGTTGCCGCTTGTATCAATAACCTAGGTCCAGGACTTGGGGAGGTGGCCGCTAATTTCTCTTCGATTAATGATATGAGTAAATGGGTATTAATTATGGCAATGCTATTTGGTCGATTAGAGATATTTACCTTACTGGTGTTATTTACTCCAACCTTCTGGCGCACATAAATTTTCACCTCGATAAACTATCCTGCTGGTATATACCCATTACCAATCAAAGTGCTGAAACATGCATATTGATTGGTAAAGGGTATATGCGCATTCAGAGTGCGCATATACTAGCTAACTCTGAATGTGCAAACATCAATGCATTAGCGAACTACCACTTATAGCTTAAGGCAATCCAACCTTGGGTATCAGAGTTATCATTTTCTGGATTGACTTGTGCGACGCCGTAATTAATCGCTAAGTTAGTCAAGCCAGTAAAACCAAAGTCATTAGTTAAAGAGCCTTTCACACCATAACTATCAATAATGGCTTGCTCCTGCATTTCATGGCGTGTATAAAATATTTCAATAAGCCCTAGTGGTATATAGGCTTGATAAGCTTGATAGTCATTGCCTACTTGACGATAAAACGCCAATTCAGGAGCCAACTGTTTATTTAAGTGGGCTTTTTCTTGAATTAATGTTGAAGCGTAGCCTCCTAAGCTGAGTATATCGCCAGCACCTTCAGATCGTTGTGCCCATAAGTAATTAAACCCTAAGCCAAAGCCATATAAATTAGCACTGACATTAACCAGACCATTACTACCACTATAGCTGCCATCGTTACCATTAATCTCTGCCCGATCATCTTGAGCCGTGATGAGCTGGGCATTTATAGCTTGTGATATGCCCCAACTCTGTTGCTCATGAGACCAGCTTTGTTCAACACCGAGTGAAAATGATTGGCTAGAAAAACTAATGTCTTGGCTGTTCTCAAACTGAGAAGCCTGTACTTGAGCAAATACATCGACCGCAAACGTTTCTATGCTATAGGGGTAGCGAGCTTCAAAAAACAGCCCTTTTTCGGTTGTTTTTCCTAATGGTAACGCTTCACTATCTTGTCTATCGGTCTTTAAATTCAATAGGTAAGTGTGAGCAAGTAATTTAACCGGCCAGCCTTGCCAACGAATTGCTGCAGAAGCCCCTGAAATAATATTATCGAAGACATCTTGGCTAGCATTTACTTGCCAATCAAAACGAGAAAGTACATCGCCAGACTTATAACCAACTTCAAGCATGCTACTACTGGCCGAATAATAGCTTTCAGCAATTGTTATAGTGCCTTGTTGCGGACCTATGCCATAGGGTGATTGCTCGCCAATGCTTTCATCGATGGCGATACTCGCCTCGGCTAGCTTTAAACTATCAGCTAAATCAATAGTCATTGCCGAGCTTGTGGTGGTGTTGGTGATTGTTTGCATATTTGCCTTGCTCAAATCAAGCAGGTAAACATCGGGACCTTGAGCATTTATTGCTAAATGTAGTAATTTATTATCGCCGTTAATCATAGGCCAAGTAATGACTTGCTCTCCAGAGGTAAGCGCAGATAATTTTTTATTGGAAAAGTCATATTGATATAAACGAGTAGCGTCATCTAAACCGGCAACAAAATATAAGGATTGACCGTCTTTAGACCACTCAGGGAATGACAGAAATTGATAGTCTACAGGTAGGGGGATAATTTGTTCTTGTTTGCTATCAAGCTGACGAACTTTCAATTGCCACTTATTATTTAAACTCGAGCTAACATAGGCAAAGCTCTTCGAGGGATAACCATCAATGGTCGGGCGAAGTCGAGGAAAGTCGTAGACTTGTTCATAGCTCGGTGCTGTTAACTCAGTGATAACATCACCTAAAGTCGCAGCAACTAGACTTACTTTCACTAATTGTGAATAACCGACACGACTTCGTTCGGCAATGATGTATTGACCGTCACTACTGATATCAAAGCGGCGGATGTTGGCGCTTGTGGTGAGTTGCTTAACGGTATTGCTAGGTAAATGCCAAGAAAATATATCTTGATGGTAGCTATTTTTACTCGCTAAGCTACTAGCACCATAAATAAGGGTGTCATTATCAAGCCAGCGTGGATTTTTAATACCCCGGCCGTTTCTTTGATCTAAAGTAAAGGCTATTTCTCGCTTAAATACACTGGGGGTTTTATCAATAATATCTTGAGGGTCATCCGCTAATAACTCTGCAGCGCGTTTGGCAAACTCTTCAGCTTTTTTACTATTATCACTGGTTTTATAGATACGTAATTTAGTGGTGTTTTTCCCATCTTTTCTTTGGCTTTCAACGATAGCGAGGTAATCACCTTGTGGACTTAAACTGGGGTCACCAACATAACCTGATAAGTCTAACCATAACGTTGAGCTGTTATCCTGGTTACTTTGTGCACTTAATTGAGATTCATGTTTCATGGCTTTATAGGTATATTCAGCAATAAAACGTTGATATAGATTTTTAGCGGTGTCGGGAAATACGCCGCTAAAAGCCTCTTCAAAATCACGTTGTTCAACGCCAGACCAACGCGTCCATACTGCATCGAGGGTATCAATACCATAGTTTTCTTCTAGCCACTTCAAGTAGCGAGCACCAACTAAGTAAGCCATAGCGCCAGACATGAAGCTATCATCACCAGCATTTAATTGTTTATAATTAGGTAGCGCGCCTTGGCGAGCAAACTTTTGGATTATCGCTTCAACTTGATTGTTAAATAAGCGACCTCGGCCGGTGAGTTTAGACTCGAGCAACGTTGCATAACCTTCACTAACCCAGCGTTGTTCATTAATTTGTGATGCATCAAAAAGATCATACCAATTAGCGACATTATTACGCCATTTGCTACGACTTTTCTGCGCCAAATGCACTAGATGCACATATTCATGCAGTACCAATAATTGTTGCCAGCTAGATGAATTAGCGATAATACTATCTGACTGTGGCGGTGTGGCAAAAAAAGCCATATAAGGGCGATGACTTAATGGCAAAGCAAAACCATTGGCGGCATTGTAGGGATCAATGATGTAAGCATCGACTTTTTCTGTTAAAACGCGGCCTTGTTGTTCTTTAATTAATTGACGAACTACTTCCATTTCTCTGGCGCTTGATAACGCCCATTGGCGATACTCTGGAGTAAAATGCACGCGAAAATTTTCTGTTTCAAACGTTTGCCAGTTTTGCGCGCTATCAACGAGTTCAGCTTGGCTGCTAAACGTAATGCTGCTTAAAGCTAGTGATATGGCGGTGAGTATTTTGGAAGCTTTCATAAAAATCCTTGTAAATTCAGGGCTTAGATTGATGTATTTCTATAGGATGGGAGCAATCTCATGAGTTGCTCTAAATGTTACTAAAGTGTATCAGCAGAGTATTACAGCTAATTGGCCTAAGGATAAGCGATTAGCTGTAAGTATTTATTTCAATAAAAAAGGAGGAGGGGTTAGAAGTAAATGGCACTCACTTGGAAAAGTTTTTCAATATCACCAATGTAGCGTTTGTTCACTAAAAACAAGATAACATGATCTTCTTCATAAATAAGTGTGTTCGAGTGGGCAATCAATACTTCACTACCGCGGACAATGGCGCCGATAGTGGCACCGGGAGGTAGTTTAATGTTTTTTATCGCACGGCCAACCACTTTAGAAGATTTTTCATCACCTTTAGCAACAATTTCAATAGCTTCAGCCGCGCCGCCACGTAAGCTATAAACATTATCGATAGCGCCACGTCGGACATGGGTTAGTAAAGCCGAGATGGTCGCTTGTTGTGGTGAAATGGCAATATCAATAGTACTGCCATGGACTAAATCTATGTAAGCATCACGCTGGATAAGCACCATGGTTTTACGAACACCGAGTTTTTTAGCGAGTAATGAAGACATAATATTAGCTTCATCATCATTAGTAACGGCAATAAAAACATCAAATTGGTCAATATTTTCTTCCATAAGTAATTCTTGATCGGAAGAGTCACCAGTGAAAACTAAAGTATCATTGAGTTCAGACGTTAATAGCTCGGCACGCTTTTGTGAGCGCTCGATGAGTTTTACTTGATGATTTTTTTCTAGAATACGCGCTAAACCAGCGCCAATGTTACCGCCACCGGCAATCATAATACGTTTATAAGCGGGCTCTAGCTTTTGCAATTCATTCATTACCGCGCGAATATGAATACTGGCGGCAATAAAAAACACTTCATCATCGGCTTCTATGACGGTAGTGCCAAGCGGTCTAATAGGTTTACCGTTGCGATAAATTGCCGCTACTCGAGTATCGACATTAGGGATATGATCTCTTAACGCTGATAGCGCATGACCAACCAGTAAACCACCATAGTAAGCTTTTACCGCAACTAGACTTACTTTTCCATCCGCAAATTCTAATACTTGCAGTGCGCCCGGGTAATCAATTAGGCGGGCGATATCTCGGGTCACCAGTTGTTCAGGGGCAATAACATGGTCAACAGGAATATCATTTTTATGGAAAAGTTGCTCAGCATATTTTAATATTTCATTCGAGCGGATACGGGCAATTTTTTTCGGGGTGTTAAACAATGAAGAGCATATTTGGCAGGTGATCATGTTGGTAGCATCGTCACTGGTAACAGCAATAACCATGTCTGCATCTTCAGCGCCGGCACTTTTTAACACATCAGGGTGGCAACCTTGACCAGTAACGACTTGTAAATCCATCTTATCTTGCAATTCACGTAGTTTTTCACCATCTATGTCTACGACCGAAATGTCGTTGTTTTCACCAACAAGGTTTTCAGCTAACGTACCGCCAACTTGTCCTGCACCCACTATGATTATTTTCATGTGTTACGTTTCTGCTTTTTGTTATTTATATTATTTGAGTTTTAACAGTTTGGCGTAATAAAAGCCGTCCATGTTTTCAGCATCAGGTAATAACTGCCAACCGATTGCCTTGTCATCAGTATCAAGGTTGTTAGGTGTTATGGCAATTAATTGTGCATCTTGGTTTTCTTCAATAAAACGAGAAATTTGCTGATAGTTCTCTTCAGGCAAAACACTACAGGTTGCATAAAGTAAAGTACCACCTGGCTTGAGTAATGACCAAATATTGTCAAGAATCTTTTGCTGTAATATCACTAGCTTATCAATATCGTCGGCTTTACGTAACCACTTTATATCGGGGTGGCGGCGAATAACGCCAGTGCCAGAGCAGGGGGCATCTAATAATATACGGTCAAACTGCTCGCCAGACCACCAGTCTTGGCTGGCAGCATCGGCAGTTATGACTTCAGCGGTTAAGTTTAAACGCGTTAAGTTCTCATGCACACGAGTCAGACGAGCTTCCTCAATATCGATTGCTGTCATTGAAGCTATATCAGGTGTTTTCTCAAGGATGTGACATGTTTTACCGCCTGGTGCAGCACAACAATCTAACACTACATCATTTGGCTGACAATCTAATAAACGAGCTGCTTGTTGAGCTGCAGCATCTTGTACTGAAATCCAACCTTGATCAAAGCCCGGTAATTTAGCAACATCAAGTGGTTTAGCAAGTGCAATGGCTTGAGAGTGAGGTTCAATATTAGCAATTTCAATTCCAGCCTCATTGAGTAAAACTTGATATTGCGCACTAGTGTAGTGTTGTTGATTGACTCGTAGCCACATTGGTGGTCGTTGTTGGTTAGCATTGAGGATAGCTTGCCATTGTTCCGGGTAGCCTTGCTGTACTTTTTTGATAAACCAACCTGGGTGGTTGTACTTGATTGGCTCAGGTAAATTTTTATCTGTTTTATTTTCTAGTTTACTTTCAGCCTCTAGCGTACGGAGAAAACCTCTAAGCACAGCATTCACTAATCCTTTCATATGATCATTTTTTAACGTTTTTGTTGCTGCTACCGTTTCACTCACCGCGGCGTGGTCAGGTATACGCATATATCTTATTTGATAAACCCCCACTAAAAGTAAAAAGTGAAAAACTCTCTGCTTACCCTTTATCGGCTTTTGTACTAATTGACTCACATCGTTTTCTAATTCAGGCAAGTAGCGCAATACGCCAAAGCAAATTTCTTGCAGTAAGCCTTTATCTTTACCGATCAATTTATCCTGTTGTTTAGGCAATTCATCACTTAAGCTGCGCCCTTGATCGATAACGGCGTAACAACACTTTGCTGCAAGAGCTCTAATATTAATTGTCATTTTTTCTCTTAACCAAGGTTATTAATGTGGCTGCCAACAACGAACCAATCGCTGCGACCATTAAGGATATCTTTTACGGGCAATGCTTTTTTACCTGGTAATTGAAGGACTTCTAAGCGCAAAGCACCCTCAGTTGTTGCTATCACTATACCTTGTTTATCAACGGTTATTATCGTTCCCGGCGTTGCACTGCCTTGATACTCTTGCACTGACGCTTGCCAGACTCGTAACCGATGTTGTTTACCTGCCGTTTCGGTAAAGGTGAACTGGGATACAGGCCAAGGAATATAAGCACGAACTTTTCGGTGTAACTCATTAGCACTGAGCTGCCAGTTAAGCTCAGCTTCAGCTTTGTCTAGTTTATGAGCGTAAGTGGCTAAGTCGTTATCTTGAGCGATATTATGATCGCTAGCTTGATAATTAGCTTGTGCCATAAGTGCGAGTGTTTTGACTAAAGCTGTTGGCCCTAAGTTAGCGAGTTTTTCATAAAGACTAGCGCTAGTATCAGTGTTTTCTATATCGCATTCAGCCGTTAATATCATATCGCCAGTATCTAAACCTTTGTCCATTTGCATGATGGTAACGCCAGTTTTCTTATCACCCGCTTCAAGTGAACGTTGGATTGGTGCAGCACCACGCCATTTAGGTAATATTGAACCATGGACATTAATACAGCCTAGCTTTGGCGCAGTTAAAATGACTTCTGGCAATAACAAGCCATAAGCGACCACCACCATAATATCAGGGTGGTATTGAGCTAATTGTTGTTGGTCAATTTTATTTTTAAAATTAATAGGTTGCTCTACAGGAATGTTGTGTTCTAACGCGAGCAGTTTTGTTGCACAAGCGGTTAGCTTTTTACCACGGCCAGCAGGTTTATCGGGCGGACAATATACGGCGACAATATTATGTTCTGAATTTATCAGCGCAGCTAAATGTTGTGCAGCAAAATCAGGAGTGCCAGCAAAAATGATATTTAATGGAGTAACCAAAAGATGTTCCTATAATTGTAAGTGTGTACTTACTTATTTGTTAGCCTTCGCAATTCGTGCTTCTTTCTCAAGCTTAGTTTGAATGCGCTGACGTTTTAAAGGGGATAGATAATCAACAAATAAAACCCCATTTAAGTGGTCAAGTTCATGTTGTATACAAATGCTTTGTAAACCCGTGGCATTTAAGGTGAACTCTTTACCTTGGCGACCTAGTGCTTTTACCGTACAAGTATCATGGCGGTTTACTTTCGCATAAGTGTCGGGGACCGATAAACAACCTTCTTCATTGACAGAAGTCTCGTCACTGGTGGCAATAATTTCAGGGTTAATAAGTACTATCGGTTGATTGCTCTCTTCAGAGGTATCCATAACAACAATACGTTGATGAATATCGACTTGGGTCGCGGCAAGACCGATGCCTTTTTCTTCATACATGGTTGCCAACATATCGTCTATAATGATTGCAGTGGCATCAGTTAAATGAGTAACAGGCTGCGCTTTAGTTCTTAAGCGTGGATCTGGGAAACGTAAAACAGGTAATATAGTCATATTTTTTAAAAGAATTAGCGATAATTCAACTAGAATGTTATGTTTTAATTATATACTCAAGTAACTGTAACTGAAACCTGCATTTTTAAGTCATGCATTATAACTAATAGATATAGTGCGTTATAGCAATTGCACTAAAAGGAATGAGCTCTATGCTTAAAAAAATAATACTCTCGCTTTCTTTAATGTCTCTTCCATTGATAGTTCTTGCCGATCAAATAAAACTTAATGATGACGCACCTAAAACACATGTTGTGGTGAAGGGGGATACCTTATGGGATATCTCAGCCTTATTTCTTGAGCAACCTTGGTTATGGCCAAAGCTCTGGCGTTTAAATCCAGAGATAAATAACCCGCATTTAATTTACCCAGGTGATATTTTAAAGTTAGTTTATGATGAACACGGTGAACCCATGTTAGTGGTTGAACCGGTAAAACCAAGTTATAAATGGTCCCCTAAAATTCGTCAAAAGAAGAAAAAAGACTCGGCAATTACCTTATTACCTTTAGAGGTAATTGCACCTTTTATGAGATACGATCATTTATTTAGCGAAGATGAGCTAGCAGTCTTACCCTATATTATTGGTAGTGATGAAGGCTATAGAATGACGGTTCAAGATTTTAAAGTGTATGTGAATGCCGATCTTGAGCTAGCGCAAAGTTACGCTATTTACGATAAAGGTGAAGAGATTTTTGATCCTGAAACTGATGATTCATTAGGGTTTTATGTCAACTTAGTCGGTACTGGCCAAGTAATTAAACGTGGCGATATCGAAAATGATGTACCCTCAACCATGAAAGTTGGCTCGGTAAAAAGAGAAATTCATGTAGGAAGTTATGTTGTACCGGTGAATGATGGGCAATTATTGCCTGCAGTATTTTCTATGAAAGCGGCTCATGAGTCACTTAGAGGCTCTATTGTAAAAGCAATCAGTAATGGCCGTGAATTTGCCAAGTTTGAAGTTGTTATGATCAACAGGGGCTTTGAGCATAACGTAACTGTTGGCGATGTTATGGCAATAAAACGCACTAGCCCTGCAGTAGTTAATACGGGTAATGGTCCGGTATATGTTGCTGAAACCTCTCGTTGGAACCAAATTACTGGCGGTGATTATAAAATGCCAGAAGAGTCGGTAGGTGAATTAATGGTCTTTAAGGTATATCAAAAAGCAAGTATGGCACTTATTTTACATACGGATAAACCTGCTAGAATAAATGATTTGATTACCGCACCAGAGTAACCGACTGTTAAATGCTTTATCTTTCCTTTTAAGTAAGGGGAGTAAAGCTTCAAACTTGTTCTTAAGGAGAAGACAAGTAATGATTAATAGCAGTAAGAGTGATATCGAGTATTGGTTAGCCTTAAAGTTTGTCCCTCGGTTAGCCATTCACAAAAAAATAGCATTGGTTGAAACCTTTGGTTTGACCGCGCTTTTTTCGTTGAACAGCAAGTCTTCAGTACTTAGTTCTGCTAACGGTTTAAGTGTTAAACAACTCAGCGCCTTTCATCAGCCTAACTGGCAACAAATAACCCAAATGATACAAGCAAGTGAAGCTTGTAATAGCGTTATTATCTGTTTTGATGATACTCGTTATCCAGAACGGCTAAAACAAATATACGATCCGCCTTTAGTGTTATTTCTCCAAGGCAACGCTCTTTTACTGAATGCTCAGCAGTTAGCTGTAGTGGGAAGCCGATCTGCAAGTTCAAGTGGCAGAGAAACCGCATTTACGTTATGCCAACAACTCAGCCAACAGAATATCGTCATCACTAGTGGTCTAGCCCTTGGCATCGATGCAGCGGCCCACCGGGGGGCGCTTGGTGAATCTGCCGGCACTATTGCTGTGGTTGCTACTGGGCTAGATCAAGTATACCCCGCTAGGCATAGAGCTTTGGTACAAGAAATAATTTCTTCAGGGGGAGCTGTCATTAGTGAGTTTTTACCTGGTACGCCAGCTAAAGCAGGGCACTTTCCAAAAAGAAATCGTATCATCAGTGGTTTAAGCCTAGGGGTTTTAGTGGTTGAGGCCGAATTGAAAAGTGGCTCATTGATTACAGCACGCTGTGCGCTAGAGCAAAATAGAGAGGTTTTTGCTGTCCCTAGCTCCATTGGAAACCCGCTAGCGAAAGGTTGTCACTGGTTAATTAAACAAGGGGCTAAACTAGTTGAGCAGTGTGCCGATATAATAGATGAGTTCGCTTTTGCCAATAACCCTAGTCTACACTTAAAGAGTGCTATAGAAGCTTTACCGCCAAGTGAAAAAATCACTAACAAAGGAGTCGAGAGAATAAATCAAAAAGTCTTGTGCAACGATGCATTGTTGGCTAGTGTAGGATTTGAAATTACTCCCGTAGATAAAGTAGTTTCACGAAGCGAACTTCCCGTAGAGGAAGTGTTAACTCGATTAACAATGCTTGAGCTAAGTGGTCTGGTAACTGCGGTACCGGGTGGCTACATTAGAACGCAATAAAGTAATAAGGGGCTAATTATGTTTGATATCTTAATGTATCTTTTTGAAACCTATATCCAAAATGAAGCAGAGGCCATGGTAGATCATGACTTGTTAACGGACGAGTTAACGCGTGCCGGATTTCACCAGGATGAAATATATAAAGCATTAAATTGGCTAGAAAAACTTGCCGCGTTACAAGATACCGATGCTTATCCTTATCTTACCCACGTAGGCAGTAAATCTGTACGTATCTATACCCGCGAAGAAACGCAGTTACTTGATACCCCATGTCGCGGTTTTATTTTGTTTTTAGAGCAAGTTAACGTACTAGATTTTACCACGCGCGAAATGGTAATTGATAGAGTTATGGAGCTTGATACCCAGTACTTCTCTATGGATGACCTTAAATGGGTAATTTTGATGGTGTTATTTAATGTGCCAGGTAAAGAGTCTGCTTATTCACAATTAGAAGATTTAATTTTTGAAGAACAAGAGGGACCACTCCACTAATGGCGGACTTCAAGCTGGTTAATAAATAACAGAACTTATTTAGCCAGCAGCCGCAGAGCATATAGTTCAGTCAACTTTTATGGCATAATAACGTCATACTTGTCTTCACGTACAACTTTCAATAATGTCAGACTCAGATAAAGCTCTTTTTACTCATCACGAACATGCTTTAAAAAAAGAGTATCAAGTGTGCCCAGAATGTAGTTCTGAACTGACCATAAAACATGGTAAATCAGGGGCGTTTTTAGGTTGTGTTAATTACCCTAATTGCCAATATACCCGTGCCGTAGTCGAACATGAACGGGTTGAAGATAAAATACTCTCAGGCAGTGAATGCCCATTGTGCTCTCATGAATTAGCGGTTAAGCAAGGTCGCTATGGCATGTTTATTGGTTGTAGTAACTTTCCACAATGTCATCATATTGAGCAAGAGCCACAAGAAATATTACAAAACGTGGCATGCCCAAGTTGTAAAGGTGGCTGCTTACAAGAAAAGACCAGTCGTTTTGGTAAAAAGTTTTACTCCTGTGACCGTTATCCCAAGTGTAAATTTGTCGTTAATCATGAGCCGGTTGCGGGCGAGTGTGAAAAGTGCCGATTTCCATTATTACTAAAAAGAAACATGGCAGCGGGATTGAAATACCAATGTGCAGATAAAAAGTGTTCCCAAATGCAAAAGTTATCATAAATTTTTAAAGATAAAAAAAGACGCCTTTCTCTATGTGAATATGCGTCTTTTTTTTCACTAAAACCGTTCTTATTTTTGCTTTGCTAAATAGTCTTTGGCGAAACCGCTAAGATCAGGGAATGCTTTATTACACAGGATATCCGCTAAACTTTGTAAACGCTGAGCCAGTTGTAATTCATTGTCACCACTAACATTAATATGACCCATTTTACGTCCTACACGCTTACCTTTATTGTACCAATGCACCGAAGCACTTGGCACAGCAAATACTTCATTAGGAACAGTATCTTCACCAATAATATTGACCATTGCTGTTGGACGAATCAGCGCTGTACTACCTAGAGGTAAATCACAGATGGCTCTTAAATGATTTTCAAACTGACAGGTGTCAGCACCTTGTTGGGTCCAATGACCCGAATTATGTACTCTTGGTGCAATTTCATTTACCAAGAGCTGGTTGCCTACTTGGAAAAACTCAATGGCCAGAACACCAACATAGTTAAGCTTATCAGCTATAGCTTTAAATACAGAAACAGCTTGCTCTTGAAGTACAGTATTAACAGGATTGGCAACGGATACACTTAACATGCCATCCGTATGGTGATTTTCAGTCAGAGGGTATACCGCAACATCGCCATTTACGCGGCGAACACCAACAAGAGACACTTCACGATCAAAAGGCACCATTTGTTCAGCAACAATGCCTTGCTTTACTGTTGTAGTCGAAGCTTTCATAAAGTCAGCCATCTCTTGCCAAATTGCTTCGGCATCAGCGGCTATTTTTAATCGCCATTGGCCTTTACCATCATATCCTTCGAGTGCACTTTTAAAGATAATAGGTAAAGATAAATGACTAATGGCTTTATCAAAGTCTGCTTTAGAATGAACAAAATAATGTTTGGCATTGGCAGTATTGCAAGACTCAAGTAATGCTTTCTCTAACCGTCTATCGCCACCAATTTTAATGGCGGCACTCGTTGGGAAAAGCTTACCTGATTGCTCACACTCAGCAAGTATGTCATGAGCGACATGCTCAAATTCTGCGGTAATGACATCAGCATTAAGAATGCCTGCTTTTAAATCGCCATATATGTATTCCGGGGAAATAGGGTTAACAACCTTATTACTTAATACATCTAGTGCTTTAACATCCAAGTTTAAAGGTGTGCCCGCTAATTGCATCATGCGAGCTAATTGACCTGCGCCAAGTACGAGAACTTTTTTCATCATGTTGCGCTTATTCTGCCGGGTTCGGGTTAGCAAGTATGGTTTCGGTCTGTTTTTTACGAAACGCTTCTATATTTTCTTGGATCTCAGTATTATGAGTACCAATAATCTGTGCTGCAAGTAAACCTGCATTAGCAGCACCGGCATTACCAATGGCTAATGTACCTACAGCTATACCTTTTGGCATTTGTACAATAGATAATAAAGAGTCTTGACCATTAAGAGCTTTAGATTGCACTGGTACACCTAAAACAGGTAAAGAGGTATAAGCTGCAGCCATACCCGGTAGATGAGCGGCACCACCAGCACCAGCTACAATGACTTTAATGCCTCTATCTTTTGCGCTTTCAGCATACTCTGCAAGTAAGTGAGGGGTGCGATGGGCAGAAACTACTTTGGTTTCGTATTTCACACCTAAAGAATCAAGCATTTCTGCTGTATGTTGCATTGTTGGCCAATCTGATTTTGACCCCATGATGATACCGACTGTCATGATTTATACCCTATGAAGAATAAAAGGTTCTTCGAACCCGAAGAAAGTAAAAATAGAGCCGGAATTATAACCTTCTTTACCGCAATACGGAATCGAGAACTTTTTTATCGATAAATTAAGCCATCATGAGGTATTTCTAAAAGGGGTTTGGTAATATTGTTATTAATGTGAATATTTGAAGAGTGGCTTGTGAGCGAAATTAAGGTAGTAGATGTTTTTAACAGTGGTGGCATTATCGCTTACCCAACAGAAGCGGTGTTTGGTCTTGGCTGCGATCCTGATAATGAGCAGTCACTCAAGCGCCTATTAGCGTTAAAGCAAAGACCCGCTGAAAAAGGCTTAATTCTACTTGCCGGTCATTATTCCCAATTACTTCCTTATATTGATGATAGTAAAATCCCACCAGGTAAGCGTTTAACTATGCTATCGAGGTGGCCAGACGGTATTACTCAGTTAGTTCCTAAAAGTAATAATCTCTCACCATTATTATCGGGTAAGTTTGACACTATTGCCGTAAGGATTACCAGTCAGCCAGATGTAGTTTCACTGTGTAAGCAAACCAATAAACCAATAGTATCAACCAGTGCTAATTTATCTGGTCAGGAACCCGCTAAAACATGGCAATCATTAGACAGTGTCTTATCTAAACAAGTCGACTTTATCATCGAAGGCAGCACCCTAGGTCATACTTCACCATCAAAGATAATCGATGCATTGACAGCTAACATCATCAGAGATTAACTATAGTCTCTTGCGATCAATTGACAGGTAGTCAGATAATACCAATTCCAATACTTCCCACTGAACGAAGGTTTAAAAGGTTTAAAAGGCTTAGAGGCAAGGCATGGTATGAATTTACTGACCTACCTATGATCAAGATCAAAGTATCACTTACCTTTATCGTTAGCGGTAAGAACCTTGCGCTAAGTCAATGTTAAATCACCCAATACGATTATTATGCCTTTAATTATTCTAAGGATATAAAAATCATGAAAAAAACATTACTAGCTATCGCTTTATTATCAAGCTTCTCAAATGCTGCTGTAGCAAACCAAGCCGGTGACTTTTTAGTTCGAGGCGGTTTAACGATGGTTTCACCAGATAGTGGCAAAACGCCAATTTTATTAGGAGGCAGTGCGGATAATGGCATGTCACTTACCGTAGATGATAATACTCAACTAGGTTTAAATTTTGTCTATTTCCTTGATAGTAACTGGGCAATCGAACTATTGGCTGCAACTCCGTTTACCCATGATGTAACACTTCAAGACCCTAAGGGTACATTACAAGCCGATGGCATAAAGTTGGCCGAAGTAAGTCATTTACCACCAACCCTAAGTGCTTTGTACTATTTTGATACCGGGACTTCGCTTAAGCCGTATGTTGGCGTTGGCTTAAATTACACAATATTTTTTGATGAAAAATTCGAATCTGCTCCAACAGCGTTGAGTTTAAGTAACTTAGAGTTAGATGGCTCTTTTGGTTACTCCGTTCAAGTTGGTGCTGATTATCATATCAATGATAAATGGCATGTTAATGCCTCTGTTCGTTATATGGATATCAATTCAGATGCCACATTTGACGTAGGTGGCGATAGCATTGGCAGTGCAAGTATTGATATTGATCCTATGGTTTATTCAATTATGCTGGGTTATAAATTCTAAAAAACTTTGTAGAATAAAATAAAAAGCAGTAACTTATATAAAAGGGTTATTGCTTTTTTGTTTTCATTAATTGTTGATTCAGTTAGGCTGTAGCCATACGCTAACTTCTGCCGATAACTATGATAAAACAAACCCCAGACCAATATCTCGTTTACGGAAATCCGATAAAACAATCTCGCTCGCCAGACATTCATCATATATTTGCCAGTAAATGCCAACAAAACATCAATTATAAAAAACAGCTAGTGGGCCTTGATGATTTTTCTACGGCGGTTAGTGATTTTATTAGTCAAGGCGGCAAGGGAGCAAATGTCACTGCTCCTTTTAAAGAACAAGCACTTAGATTAGCCGATGTTTTGACTGAGCGTGCCTCTTTAGCAGGTGCCGTTAATACACTTACCTTTAATAAAGGTAAGATATACGGTGATAATACTGATGGTGAAGGTCTAGTCCAAGATTTATTAATGCACGGTGTTATTTTAAAGCAAAGCAGAATTTTGATATTAGGTGCCGGTGGTGCAGTCAGGGGAGTGCTTTTACCAATGCTTGCGCAAGATCCTAATGCGATCACTATTGCCAATAGAACGGTAAGTAAAGCAAGAGACCTTTGTCAGCACTTTAATGATGAACGACTTAATGCTTGTAGCTTTGATGAGACTATTGGGCAAGAGTTTGATCTGATAATTAATGCCACATCGGCTAGTTTATCTGGTGATTTACCAGCTATTCCGGCATCGATAATAACGACGTCAATGGTCTGTTACGATATGGTCTATGGTAAGAATGAAACACCCTTTCTCAAATGGGCTAAAGCGCAAGGTGCTTTTAAAGTTATTGATGGCTTAGGTATGTTGGTAGGCCAAGCAGCAGTGAGTTTTTCTGTCTGGCGCGGCGTAACACCAGATGTGCAGCCAGTAATTGATATCTTAAGAGCAGCTATTAAAGAAGGATAAGAGACCATATGAATCAAGCCATTTTGTTTAATGATGATTTGACCTTTGATAAAGGACAAGACGCTTGGTGTTTCACCGCATTACTCTCAGCGCAAGTCATCACTATTTACTTTCATTCATTTCAACTGAAGCGACTGGGAGAAATTGATAACTGTACTAAATTCGATTTAGAAGAAATAGTAGAACTCTGGCTCGAAAAAAATGAGCCAGAGGGCAGTGTTATACACATACAAATGCGTTAATAGCTTTTTCTAATGAATGAAGTACTTAGTTATTTATTCACTAAGGTAATCATTTTTGAGTTCGACATAGTTGATGGCCGATTGTTTAAGGAAGGCGGCCTCACTGTCTTTTAAAGGTCTAGCTTGTTTTACCGGGTTACCAACATACAAATAACCGCTGACTAAAGTTTTATTTGGCGGAACTAAACTGCCCGCTCCAATAAAGACATCATCCTCTACAACTACACCATCCATAATGATAGCGCCCATACCGACGAGAATACGATTTCCTAAAGTACAGCCATGCAACATGCATTTATGACCTACAGTGACATCATCACCAATAATTAACGGATTTCCTTCAGGGTTATTGGCACTTTTTCGAGTGACGTGCAAGACACTACCATCTTGGATATTAGTACGAGCGCCTATGGTAATCGTATTTACGTCGCCACGAGCAGCAACTAACGGCCAAATGCTGACATCATTAGCTAAAGTAATATCTCCGACGAGAACCGCTGAATTATCAATATAGATATCTGAACCAAGGGAGGGGAGAATACCCTTATAAGGACGAAGATTAATTATAGTCATATAGCACCTATTGCATCGCTGCAATTTAATTGAATGGCAAGTGACCGTAAAAATAACATAGACAGCTAATAAAACCACTACTAGAGCTGACTACTAGTTAAAAATATTATACGGATAAAGGAACTTATTGAAATTAAAAATCATAGAGGTGAGTGCAGATTGAACACATAGAGGTAAACTCACACAAGGGTTGTATGAAAGTTAAGCGAACGGATATTAAATGAAGATTTACTTAAAAAAATGGTTGACCTGATACTAAAACTGTCTAAAATGCGCATCCAGTTCCAAGGGGTAACCCAAAGAACTGTTTTGATAAGTTATCTACTTCCTTTTAAGGGTAATCAGTTAACTTAACGTTTAGTTTTAAAGTATTTCAAAGTAACTTAAAATAAACGTTGACATCAAAACCAGGGAGCGTATTATACGCCACCTGCTTCGGGGCAACAGCAACGAAGTCAAGCAAATAACGAATGAGATTATTTGCTTCTTAACGCTTCTCTAATAGAGAGTAGTTAAGATTTTCTTTAACAATTAGTTATCATGCAATTTGTGTGAGCACTCACATTAATGTTGTTTTACATAGTTTTCCTTTCGGGGAGAACAAAAACGCTTAATGAATGATGTTCATGCAAACAAATATAGTTACTTATCTTTAGCGAGGTAGGTAGCGACTATGTAATGCGATATCAGTTT
>NZ_KB905169.1:0-179920 GCF_000378625.1 Colwellia piezophila ATCC BAA-637
GGCCAAGCTCCACTACATCAAATAGGCTATGGATTGGCGCATCAGTGATGATACCAAGGTCAATTATTCCCGTTTGTATTTCATTTAATATCTGATGATTAGGCGCTGCTTTTAGTTTAACAACAAGCTGAGGGTGCTGAACTTGTAAATCCAATAACTTAGGATAAAGCATCAGAGCAAGTGCACCAGAGCAAGCTAAAGTACAATCGCCAGAAAGCGGGTCGTCGAACGCTAACAGTTCCATTAACCCTTGCTCATTTTTAACTAATTGCCCTGCATATTGATAAACTAACCTGCCCTGCTCAGTTACTTCGAAGCTCTTTTTTTCTCTGCGAATTAAAGCATGACCGCATGCTTTTTCAAGTTTACTAATATGCTGGCTGACCCCAGGCTGAGTCATAAATAACTTTTCTGCCGTTTTCGTAAAATGCCCCATATCAACGAGCGTTACAAACGTATTTAACCATGTAGGGTTTAGCATCACCAAGTTCCATAACAATAAATTATCATTATGATTATAATTGATAATTTCAACTAATATATAATATTCCATACAATAGCGTCATTAAATTAAATCACGAATTAAACACTTAAATTCAAAACAGTTAAGTTTGGAGTAAATTATGAAAATGAATCACGTAGGTCTTATGGTTGGCGATATGGATATAGCGGTTGAGTTTTACACTAAAGCGCTTGGTCTTAAAATTGTAATGGGCAACACTAAGGTAAAAGAAGAGCGTGAAACTGCCATTGGCAGAATGTGTGTGGCTGTTTTTGGTGAAGGCTTTAAAGGCTTCAACATTGCACACCTGGTTACGACTGATGGCATTGGTGTTGAAATGTTTGAAATGAAAGAGCGTCAAGAACGTCACGAAGTTGATTTCACACGCCTTGGTATATTCCACTTCTGTCTTCAAACAGATGACTTCGAAGGTGCTATTGCGCGTACTGAGCAATATGGCGGTAAAGTGCGTATGGACATTATGCGCTACCACCCAGAAGACGACAGTAAACAAGCAAAAATGGTTTACTTAGAAGACCCGTTTGGTAATTTATTTGAGCTTTACTCGCACTCTTATGAAGAAACTTACGCTTCTGATTACGAGTAGTTTAATAGGCTGATATTAAGCTAAATATTAGCCTATTAGTAAGGTAACAATCCCATCCTTGCCCTCATTATTTATGATAACAAGATTTATAACGCGACAGGCATTCAAATGAATAAAATTTTACACACCATGTTAAGAGTTACGGACCTTGAGCAATCAATCGATTTTTATACCACTGTATTAGGCATGAAAGTACTCGACAGAACAGATAACAATGAATATCGCTATACCTTGGTATTTGTTGGTTACGAAGGGCAAGGTTCAACGATTGAACTAACTTACAACTGGGATACAAATCAATACGATCTTGGCAATGCGTTTGGTCACCTTGCACTAGGCGTCGATGATATTTACGCCGCCTGTGACAAGATCAAAGCACTCGGTGGAAACGTAACCCGTGAAGCAGGACCTGTAAAGGGCGGAAAGACACAGATAGCTTTTATTACGGACCCCGACGGTTACCAAATTGAATTGATCCAGTTATCAAAATAAGAGAAAAACAAGATGAACGATGCACTATTTCAAACCATAAAACTCGGTAAGATCACGTTAAAAAACCGTATTGTAATGCCTCCAATGACTCGATCTCGCGCAAGCCAACCAGGTAATTCAGCGAACCAGATGATGGCTGATTATTATGCTCAACGCGCATCAGCGGGCCTTGTTATAGCTGAAGGTACTCAAATTTCAGCTATGGGCCAAGGCTATGCTTGGACTCCGGGTATCTATACGCCAGAGCAAATTGCCGGATGGAAAAAAGTAACCGATGCTGTTCACGCAAAAGGCGGCGCTATATTTGCTCAACTTTGGCATGTTGGCCGAGTTACTCACCCTGAAAATATCGGTGGTGAACAGCCTATTTCATCTTCAGCGTTAAAAGCAGTGAATGTAAAAGTTTTCATTGATAATGGCACAGATAAACCTGGTTTTGTTGATGTGGTAGAGCCACGAGAAATGACCAAAGCTGACATTCAACAAGTGATCGGTGAATATCGCCAAGCAGCATTAAATGCGATTGAAGCAGGTTTTGATGGTATTGAATTGCACGCTGCCAACGGCTACTTGATTAACCAGTTTATTGATTCTGAGGCTAATAATCGTACTGATGAGTACGGTGGCTCTATCGAAAACCGACTACGTTTTCTTAGCGAAGTGGTTGCCGCAATAAGCGAGGTCATTGGCGTTGATCGTGTCGGTGTTCGTCTCGCGCCATTCACATCATTAAATGGCACAGTAGATACAACACCAGTAGAAACATACACCGCTGCCGTAGTAATGCTCAATACACACAAGGTTGTTTACATTCATATCGCTGAAGTTGATTGGGATCAAGCACCAGAAACGCCAAAAGCGTTTAAATCTGCGGTTCGAGAAGCCTACCAAGGTGTACTCATTTATGCTGGACGTTACAACGATAAAAAAGGTGCACAGGCAATCACTGATGGTGTGACAGATATGGTTGGTTTTGGCCGCCCATTTATCGCCAACCCAGATTTGCCAAATCGCATGAAGAATGGTTTCCCATTGGCGGTTCACAATCCAGACACATTGTTTGGTGGTGCAGAGCAAGGACTAACGGATTATAACGAGTATAGTCCTTGCTAGTTAATTTACTGCAATTTATAGCCACAGTTATGAGCTTCATTACGCAAGTGGTGCGTATAGCTAAGTAGCTCTATTTTAATTTAAATTAAATTAAAAAAACTGATGCGTATCAATGGGATTACTTAACGTAATCCCATTTTTATGTCTGAAGTGATCTAAATTTTATAGATTATTACTTAAACATTGTATTTCGCTATTACTATTTAAGTGAGCACTTTAAACTTCAGCTCTTGTGAACTATGCCATCCATGTTAACTTCAAACGATCAAGATTAACTATGCCACCGAGTGTGAACTATGCCACCCATGTTAACTTCAGATTATGATTAACTATGCCAGATTAACTATGCCACCCATGTTAACTTCAAACGATAATAGCGCGATGATACTTCTATTATTTCTTGCATACTCATCGCATAAAAAGATATTTAGCAAGTTAATCTCTATCTACTAAAAACTTGCGGCTAATATCGACAAAATCACCAAATTTAAAACACAGTAAACCCGTCACACTAAGGCAACCTTTACTTTTTATACTGATTAAAGTGAGAAATCACCAGATTAACTATGCCACCCATGTTAACTTCAAACAATAACAGCGCGATGATACTTCTATTATTTCTTGCATACTCATCGCATAAAAAAATATTTAGCAAGTTAATCTCTATCTACTAAAAACTTGCGGCTAATATCGACAAAATCACCAAATTTAAAACACAGTAAACCCGTCACACTAAGGTAACCTTTACTTTTTATACTGATTAAAGTGAGTAAAAAGAGTTATGCCGTGTTCAAGCAGGCTTGAGCATTGGCTATACCATGGGCTCGTTGCAAACCGACATGCTCACTAAATTCACATAAGTGCTCAGCTGTGCCAACAGCTCCCGTGAAGATGCATTCAAACTCGGTAGTGAGTTTTAACCAACTTTCATTGCTGATGTGCAGCCTTGCAAGAATATTTTCTGCTTTAGCGCTAATAGCGCCGCGTTTATCATCACGGACAATACGACCTGTTTCATCAACGAGGGTTAAGTAGTCTTTTAAACTAAAGCTGATACCTACTTTTTTGTGTTGCTGTTCATTTCCCGTAAAAGCTAATAACGATGTTGGTTGTTTACCTGTTATTGCAGCCTTGATACGTAATTGAATACTAGTGAAGTCTGATTGCTCTGGTGTATCACTAATCCTTGCTCGTACTGGGTTTAAATCAACATAAGCCATACATGAGAGTAAAGCACCCTCATCAAGTAGCGCCTGTGATTTAAACCGCCCTTCCCAAAAATGTCCTGTGCATTTATCTTCTTTATTTGCTTGCCTGGCTATTGGCTCGTTAAGCGAACGCATAAACCAACTGATATCGATTAACCTTTTTTTATAAATTTCAGCTGAACTTTCAACCATAGCTAATTGAAACTTATCAAGGACTTGTTTATTTTGATATTGTCTGGTGAGATATGTGCCTTTGAACAACTGGTGCCAACGCTTAAGTATCTCTGCTGTAGACCAACTTTTTACTTGCTCGCTATCCACATGAAGCACGAGGTGAAGATGATTATGCATCACAGCATGGGCGCAAATATCGATAGAAAACACTTGAGATAATTGAAAGATACGCTGTTCAATCCATGCACGCCTATGCTCAAAGCTCACGCCTGTTTCTTTATCTACCCCACACAAAAACGCCTTTCGTACCGTGCGACTGCAAATGTGATAAAAAGGCGTATCTAATAAACTAATTTGTTGTGAGCGAGGCTTAGGCATAATAATCACCAAACTTAATTAAGGTAAGTTAAGCCTAGTTTAATGAAGGAAATATAACCAAGTTATAATGGGTGGCCTGATAACTTGAGCGAGCGAGGCTTAGGCATAATAATCACCAAACTTAATTAAGGTAAGTTAAGTCTAGTTTAATGAAGGAAATATAACCAAGTTATAATGGGTGGCCTGATAACTTCTCATGGGTGGCCTGATAACTTACTCTCCCCTACTAATGTATAAATATTTTGTCTAGAAAATAAAATTAAAAGCAAATGTCACAAATACCTTTCGCAACAGACTAATTATAAGAACTGTTTAATTACAGACTATTTTGTTGTTAGTGAGGTAAAAATATTATGGAAATTATAGACACCATGTTGAGGTTCTTAAATGAACTATTTGTTCCTGCAGAACTAGTTTTCATTGGAATAATTATAGACGTTGTATTATTGCTACTTGTAGCAAAAGCTTTCTTTTTTGTCGGGCGAAAATTTAAATTAATTTCAGATGAAAAATATCAGAAATTTATTAATAAAAATAAGGCGGTGTCTAAGTGGAAAAAAGGCATGAGACGTACTCTGCCAATTGTCGCTGTTGTGATGATGTTTACTATTGGCTATCGATTGAGCTGGCAGCCAGACACTAACATAAAACAATGGCAACAAGGCGACATTGGTCAATTAACGACTCAAACGAATCAGCAATTAGAAAGATTTATTCGTGAACAAGACATTAGAGACTTATGTGTTGGAATTATTAAAGACAAGCAAACCTATTCAACCTGCTTTAGCCAAAGCCCAGCTGAGGATAACTTTGAGCTTAATGATGAATCAATTTTTGAAATTGGCTCTATAACAAAAACCTTTACCTATGCTGCAATGATTAAGGTGCTAGATAAACACAATATCCCATTAACCGGTGAAATAGGGCCATACCTGCCAAAAGCTATTTCCCAGAAAAACCCTCAGCTAACCGAAGTTACCTGGCAGCAATTAGCAACTCATTCTTCAGGGTTAAGTCGTGAACCGATGGGCTTAAATTGGCCGACAATTTTAACGCAACTCAATGTTTTAAGGTTTGCTAATGCCTGGGAACCCTATACAACAGAATATGTTAATCATTACTTGCAGTCGGCTGAATTAAATAAAGAGCAATACGCGAGTTACTCGAATCTTGCTGTAGGGCTGCTTGGTGTATTAATTAGTGAGTTGGAGGGTAAATCCTATGCGCAGCTTATTACTGACGAAATAGCATTACCACTGAATATGACAGCGACTCGGACTAATCGCTCGGCTTATAAAGATAAAACTGTCCAAAGTTATGGACAATACCGAAGAGCTGGAAGCCTAGTAACGTCAACAAAGTCGGAAACAACGAGACTCTCTGAAGCATTGGCTGGCGCAGGCGCAATTAGCTCGTCATTGAGCGATATGATGCTTTACTTAGATGACCGCATGCAAGCCTATCAAACACCTATCTTTCAACAAGAAAAGTATGTCATGCCAACTAAAAAAGGAGCTAAAATCAACTTAGGTTGGCCTGTTTTATCATTATCAGCAGACAATGAACAAAAAGTTGTTATACACGATGGCATGGTTGGTGGCTTTGTTAGTTTTATCGGTTTTGATGAATCCAGTGAAGTTGGGATTGTTATTTTAGCGAATGGTACTCGCGATGTAACTAACTTAGGGTTAGATGTATTAAAACGAGTCATATTAAAGTAAATACAGTTAACATAATGAGAGATAAACCAGTTGCATAAAGAATTCGATAGCGTGATAGAAAGTAATCAGGGCCGGATACGTCACATCGTCTCTCGTTATTGTACGCCTGAGGAATTTGAAGATTTGTATCAGGAAATCTTATTGCAACTATGGCGTAGCTTTGATTCATTTAAAAATAATTCATCAAGGGAAACATGGCTTTATAAAGTAGCTTTAAATACAGCCTGTACTTTTGTCAGTACAAATATCAAAAATAGAGAATTAGATGACACCTTGTCAAAGCTAAATATTCAAGAGGAGCAATATGGTCAAGAAAGTTGTCAGGCTGATATTTTAAATAATTTTATGAAAACACTTGGTGATATTGATGCCAATATTTTAATGATGTATTTGGATGGTATTTCCTCTGAAGGTATGGCTGAAGTCGTGGGAATAAATGCAAGTGCGGTGAGAGCACGAATCAAACGGATAAAAAAGTCGTATGAAAACAAATATATTGGAGAAAAGTCATGATGTTCGATGATCTAAAAGTAGAGTGGAAGAATGAAGTTGCTCAGAAAAAGAATAATATTCGCTTGGCTTTTTCAAGTGAGCCACTGGAAAGGGAAGCAAATAAAATTGATAAGTTGGTAAAAAAGCAAAACATAATAGAAATAACAACCGCCATCGTGTTTTTACCCTTTATTTTGTATTTTTTACTCAATTCAGAAAATTCTGTTCAGTCAATTGGCTATAGTATCTGGATCTATGTGTGTTTAATTACGCCATATAAACTAGTAAAAGCTAGAATGATCAAGGTTGATAAAAATAATAGTATGAAAAGTTATTTACAGGTGGAAAAACTAAAAACGATTGAGCAATTAAATTTATTAAGAACTTTTGTCTGGTGGCATATCATACCTATATTACTTGGATTAATTTTAATTTCGGCAGGCTCTACTATGGATGAAACCGGTACTTTACATATTAGCTTCTCACTTAAAATATATTACGTCCTGTGCACCTTAGGTGCGATAGGAATTTATTTTTATAATAAAAAAATGGCTGATAATAAATTTAAACCACTACTCGATAAGATAAATCAGCGATTAGATGAGATACAGGATACGTTTTAATGTTGCCTTTACTCCTCATTGCTTAACTGTCTGAATTAAATTAACCATGGCACCACGTACTACACAGAGTTACACCATCGTATCAAGCATGGCTTTTATTCATAAATCGGATCGTTTTGATTAACAACTGAATAGGGTCTGTGGCTTACCCAGTATAAGATTTTATTACTCTGCCACCGTAGCTAAATATCACCAATTAAGTGAACTTAACCGGTGATATTTACCACTATTGACGCCGACGCTTGGCGATAACACCCTTTTCAAAACCTAAGATCTTTTCATACGTTGCGGGAAACCAGCGAACAATACGGTCAAGTAACTTAGCATCATTACCAATCAATATTCGGCGTTTATTCTTGGTTAAGCCCTGTAAAATAACCTCTGCGGCTTGCTCTGCTGTGGTTTTTGCTTGTTTATTAAAGTCAGCTAAAATTTTACTTTTGGAGACATGAGTCGATGATATTTTTGCGTTATTAGTGATATTGGTTTTAATGCCACCAGGATGAACACAATGCACGGCAACATTGGTACCGGCCATTTCCATTTTTAACGACTCGGTAAAACCCCGTACCGCAAACTTTGATGAGTTATACGCACTTTGTAATGGTAAAGACAACAAACCAAACAAGCTTGATACATTGACTAAATGTGCTTTAGGTGATTTTTTTAAGTAGGGTAAAAATGCGTGAGAGCCATGCACTACGCCCCAAAAGTTAATATTCATTAACCAATGAAAATCTGCCAAACTTTGATTTTCAACAGAATCGATTAAACTCACGCCAGCATTATTAAAGAGCATATCAACACCCGATAATTCATTATTTACTCGGTGAGAAAAATGTATAAAAGCCTGATTATCCGATACATCTAATTCTTCAATCAAACACTGTATGTCAAATGAGTTTAATTCATCCTTTACCGTCTTTAACGCTGCAAAGTTTTTATCCGCCAATGCCAAGTGGCAACCTTGCTCAGCTAATTTAAAGGCTAATGCCCTACCAATACCCGAGGCGGCCCCCGTGATCACCGCGACTTTACCGTTAAAGTATTGTTTAAACTTGTCTTGGTTACTCATATTAAAACTCCACTGCTTGAGCATGCTCGACAATGTCGTTAACAATGCTCGGAATTAATTCAATAGGGAAATCGTGCCCCATTCCCTGGTAAATTTGTAATTTTGCTTTTGAAATGGCTGTTGCTGTCGCGAGTCCGCCATCAAGATGGACTAAACCATCACTGTCACCATGTATAACTAAGGTTGGTGTGAGCACACTCTTTAATCGCTCGGTCCTATCTGGCGCGGTCAAAATAGCCAATATTTGACGAAGGGTGCCTTTGCCGCTGATACCTCTTTCTAAAAGTTTACCTACTCTTAAAGAAAGGTCAGTTTCGTTTATCGGATACTGTGGACTGCCAATGGCGCGCCATTTATTAACGTGGTAATTAAGACGATCTTCATAATCCGAAGAGGCCGGTTTTTGAGCCAAAGCCCTTTTGACTTCAACATCAATAGCGGGCAATTGTTTGTAGCCGGTAGTAGACATAATTGAGGTCAAACTGAGTAAACGATCTGGGTGATTAATAGCTATTAATTGGGCTATCATACCGCCCATAGAAGCGCCAACCACATGCACTTTATCAATGCCTAAGGCATCCAATAATGCCAAAGTATCTAACATCATATCTTCAAGTTGGTAGGGAACGTTAACTGAAAACCCACACTTGATTTTGATTACCGTCCACAATAAATTTGGTATCGCTAAATGATTTAACTGCTCTGATTTCCCCATATCTCGGTTATCAATCAGTAAAACGCGAAAGCCCTTTTCAACTAAAGACTCAACCATTTCTACTGGCCATCCCGTTAAAGGAGTGCTCAAACCATGCACTAATAACAAGACAGGGTTTTGTTCATCACCATGAATTTGATAGGCTATACTAATGCCATTGGCGTTTATTTTTTTATCAATGAAAATCAAAATACTTCCTAATTTACAAAAGGATAGGTGGTTACGCGTTACCGAAATGTTTACTATTCAAACGATAACTACTTATAAGAAAACAACTCATCATCTAAATTAACCTTGGGTAGTACTTCTTTTTCAGACCAATAATCTTGGCTATGCTGCCAGTCGGCTTTACTACCACGCTTAGGCAATAAATGCATTGAGCGCATCATATAACCGGGGTTAAATTCCTTAGTATCAATCCAAGGTAATAACTCCATATCTTTATCTTCTTCACGTAAAGTCATGGTCACTTGTTTCACCTGTTTATCATCCATGTGCCTAAGTAAACGACAAACAAAATCACCAATTAAATCGACACGTAAAGTCCAACTCGCGCGGAAATATCCCATCACCCAAGTCATGTTTGGAATGCCGGTAAACATCATGCCGCGATAGCCAACCGTCTGTGAAAAATCAACCACTTTATCATCCACAGAAAACTCAATTCCACCTAAGACACTTAAATTAAAACCAGTCGCAGAAACGATAATATCGGCCTCAAGTTGCTCACCTGATTTGAGTAAAATACCTTGCTTGTTAAAACATTCTATTTCATCGGTTTTGATACTCACTTTACCCGAGCGAATACCCGCGAAAATATCACCATCAGGCACGACGGCGATACGTTGGCGCCACGGATTATAATCAGGGGTAAAATGCTTAGCGACATCAAAATCTCCGCCTAAATGCTCTTGTACCGTGTCAATCAAGGCTTTCTTCACTTCATTGGGATAGGCTTGCGCTGTTTTTATAAAGCCCTCTTGTTCTTGTAATATTTGTTGACGAGAAATTTCATGTATCCATTTATCATCGATATTAAGGGCGCGTAACTGATCGGTTAACGGGTTTTCATTTTTACGTGGGAAAAAGTAAGTCGGTGAACGCTGTAATATCGTAACGTGTTTAGTCTCATCGGCAATATTGGGCACCAGTGTTGCCGCGGTTGCTCCTGAGCCAATAACAACGACAGTTTTATCTTGGTAGTTTAAGTCTTCAGGCCACGTTTGCGGGTGAATTAGTTCACCTTCAAATTTATCCATGCCATCCCACTTCGGCGTGTACCCTTTTTCGTGTTTATAGTAACCCTGACACATCCATAAGAAGTTAGCGGTAAAAACGTGCGTCTCTTGTGTGGCTTTATTTAAGGCCGTAATGGTCCATAACTGGGCTTTATTACACCATTTTGCCGTTGATACATGGTGGTTGTAGCGAATATGTGGTGCTAAATCATTTTCATCAATAACTTCTTGCAAGTAGGTCATGATCTCTTGGCCGGTCGCAATAGGTTTACCTGTCCAAGGTTTAAAGCGATAACCAAAGGTAAATAAATCACTATCAGAGCGTATGCCCGGGTATTTATGCATATGCCAAGTACCACCAAAACTTTCCATACCATCGAGTACACAAAAAGTTTTATCTGGATTTTGATCTTTTAAGTGGTAAGCACTGCCCAGACCTGAAATGCCGGCGCCGATGATCATAACGTCGAAATGTTCGACGTTTGTGTTGTTAGTGATAGCTTGGTTTTGTTTACTCATAACTTTACCTATTGGTGATATTGCCTACTCGAAGTGATTTACTGATACTGGCTGACAGTATTGAAACGCTTGTATTCAAGTAACACTGGGTTATCCAAAATTTCTTTAATATGTCTTTAAAACTGCTTTAACATGTAGTAAAAGGTTGCTAGCTTATTAATCATTTTTTATCTGTGTTTTTTTTCTTAATGCGGGAATATCCTTGATAAAATACTGCTGTCCTTGAATGGCCAAGATACCTGCCCGCTCCCATTCTTTCAGGGTTTTATTAATTCGTTGTCTAGAGCCCATGGTCAATTCAGCGAGTTCTTGCTGACTCATTTTTTTATTAATGAGCACACCATTTTCGGTTTCTTTACCATAATGACGAGCAAACCATAAAATTCGTCCCGCCAAGCGCGCGGCTAAAGGATAAAACAACATGCCGCCAAGCAGCTCAGACATTTTCAAAGTACGGTTTGCCTGAAAGAGAAATAAATTCTTATAAATAACCGGATATTTGTCGGCAACAGCCTGGACAACACGTTTAGGGATTTCAATAATGCTGGAGTTTTCTAATACCTGAGCTTCAAACATTTGTGTCGGTTGATTGGTCAGGGCAAGCTCGCCCAACCATTCATTGGCTGAAAACTCAGTAATTGAAAATTCTTGTCCGCCAATGCTGCTTATTTTTATGCGAACAAAACCAGATACCACGGCATAAACAAAATCACTTTCTTGTGCCAAACGGTATAGATATTTTTTGTTGTCATAATGCTTTAAACGCGCTGACTTTATGATAGTCTCACGGCCCTCTTCTGGCACATCATCAAACCAAGCACATGAATTAATTAAAAGATTTATACTACTCATTAAAATTCCAGGGCGGTGTAGCTAATAACAAATGGATTGATTTCTCGTTAAGACATCAAAAAATCAATCTGATTGGTACCATACATTTAGTTAATAAATTGAAATCATCAATTGAAAAAATAAGTGGTGGCAAAGTTCTGTTAAAAGAACTTTGCCTATTTGTTAACTAATCAAAGTTATAACGAAGTTGTATCGCATAAGTTACGGGGTCTGTGTATTCACCGCTTGAACCACGGGTATCAGGGAATGGTGC
The DNA here is from genome assembly GCF_000378625.1 of Colwellia piezophila ATCC BAA-637. Lineage (GTDB taxonomy): Bacteria > Pseudomonadota > Gammaproteobacteria > Enterobacterales > Alteromonadaceae > Colwellia > Colwellia piezophila. The sequence goes on from NZ_KB905169.1 coordinate 11,963, forward strand.
ACTTCTATGAATTAAATCACGATTATCACCTGCGTTTTTAACAAAGGCAGAAATAACATAGGTATCTTCTGGTGAAGACCAGCTAATACGGGCATCAACGTTATCGTAGCTTTCAACTTTATCCCAATCATCTCGGTTAAATGAACGCGTGTATTGTTCGCCAATCCAAGAATAACCAGCACTTAATGACAGCATACCCATATCGCCTAATTCAACAAACTGAATAAGGTTTAAACTGAACTTACTTTCTGGCGCCATGTTCAACTGATTACCGGTCAAGTCTTGAACTTCACATTCGCCTAATATGGTACAAGCAGTTGAATCTACTGCAGAATAGTCATCATATTCAGACTTATTGAAAGAATATGATGAATTGAGCATAAGATTATCAGTGATTAGCATATCAATGCTTAATTCCAAACCGGTAATCGAAGCTTCAGCGGCATTGTCAAAAGCGGTGACGGGCTTACCTGCTTCAATGATCGTTGAGGTAACTTGTAGGTCAGTGTAATCGTAGTAATAAGCAGCAGCGGTTAAATTTACTCGGTTTTCCCATAAAGAACGTTTGTAACCAATTTCATAAGCGGTTAACTCTTCTGGGTCTACTACATCGGGATCATCAAGCGTTGGAGAGCCTAAGTTAAAGCCCCCTGAACGATATCCTGTGGCGACATAAGCGTATAAGAAGCTATCATTATCGATAGTCCAATCAGCTTGTACGCGCCAAGTTGTTTTGCTCCAGTCATCTTTAACTGTATGTGCTGTTTTAGCTAACCCTAAGTAGGCAAAAACTTCATCACTACCTTCTTTTTCATCTGTCGAATAACGTAAGCCAGTGGTAATGGTTAAATCATCCGTTAAGTTATATTCAAGTTGACCATAAATAGCGGTTGACGTGGTTTCTAAGTTATTTTGGGTATAAAACAAGTAACCGCCATCTTCACCGGTTGCTTCATAAGGGGCGCCACCTAACATGTCTGAGTAGGCTTTATACAAACTAACTGGGTAATATCCTGCTGGTGCCCATCCTAATATTTCGCCTGTATCGGTAGCTCCACCATAAGCTCTTTGTATTGCATCACCTTGCATTAAACCATAACCGCGCTCAACATAGTCATTGTACTGGCTTTCTTTATTATTGAAATAATACAAACCAGCAATAAAGTTTAAGTTACCACTGTAATTAGAGACTAACTGTAATTCGTGTGATGTAGATTCACCTGTTTGCATCGTACTTGTGGTCATGTCAGACGCTAGAGTAATACCTTTGGTATAACCTGACGCTGGATCAAGCATATAAGGTGCGCCCAGTTGAGCATACATCATCGAAACATCCATACCGCCGTAAGCAGCGTTAGTAACATCACCATCTTGTAATAAATCATATTCATAATCGAATTGACCATAAGTATATTTAAGGTCTAAATCACCAAATGAAATATCATTAACAAAAGTAAAACGTTCAGAAGTCGACTTTATATGACCTATGGTATCGACGTTAGTTTGACTGATATCTGCTACCGCTGGGTTAGTAAGTCCATAACCTGCTAAATGGTTTACCGCCGTTGCGCCAGGAAACATACCCGGAAAATTAACGGCACTACCGTTGACAAAGTCAGTTTGGTAATTATCTTTTAAATACGCTGTCGCTGGTATCTCATCACGTTTGTGATTCATATAACTCACTGAACTTGACCAATTATCTGTCCAATCACCTTTTAAGGTACCAGAGTAGTACGTGCGATCTGTAGTATCTAAATCTTCAAGACCTACGGCTAAGTTTTCTTGCATGCCATCACGAAGTTTCTTTGAAACAGTGACAATAGCTGAGAATGTTTCACCTAATGGACCGGTAACTTGTCCTTGAAGTACTTGATAACCATCATTACCAAATTCGGCATTAAGATAACCGCCAAAGTATTGCTCTGGTTTTTTACTGATTATGTTTATAGCACCACCTACAGAGTTACGGCCATAAAGTGTTCCTTGAGGACCACGTAATACTTCTACACGTTCCACATCACAGAAATTACAGTAATCAAAAATACCGTTTTCAGTGCTGTAAACACCGTCAGCATAGATACCAACACCCGGATCTGAGCCGAGGGCATTATTGGCACGTCCAACACCACGAATTGCCACTTTATTACCCGTGATAACTAAAGAGGGTGTGTATTGAACCAAGTCTTGTGCATTGGTGATATTTTTCTCTAACATATCGTCGGCACTAAAGGCACTAACCGCTTGTCCAGTTTCCATTAAGGTGGTGATACGTTTTGTGGAAGTAACCTCAATCACCTCGATGCCTGTCGCTTTTTCTTCAACCGCTTCCTCAGCGTTAATACTCGCTGAAAGTCCCATTGCGATAAAAGCGCAGGTTAATGGTGCTAACTTAAAAGATGTTTTTGAACACTTAGTAATACTCATGGCTATTCCCCAGTTGTTAATTAAATTATTATTATTATTGGTTGTTAGTTTTTTCTTATTGAACTTTATTATTTAACTCGTTGATAATTCTGTCTTTATTAATTATTTCTTTGAAATGCTAGTTGCGCGCTAATTTCTTCATGTCTACTTTTATTAAGATCATATTTAGTCGCTAGAAAAGCGGCGATAAAATAAATCAACATGGGCAATGGGCCGGCAATTAACCCTAAGTTATAAATGGTCTGCTCGCTGACTTGTGATACATCAACTTGTTTTGGAAAAGCAATCAGCTGTAAGCCTATGCCTGCGAATAAGGTACCAAAACCAAAGGTCGCTTTTTGCGCAAAGGAGTTGGCTGCAAAAAACAACCCCTCTTGACGCTTCTTAGTCGTTGTTTCATGTAAGTCAGCAATATCCGCTAACATTGAACCGATAATGATGCCTGCGGCAATAAAGAAGCTATAACCAACAACATAGGTTGAAAATAAAACCGGCATTAAGGATTCGGCGCCATTTTCAGGAAAAACGCCAATTAAGCGTAAAAGAATGGGACTAAAACTAAAGACGGTAGCCAGTAATAAACAAGTTACAAGACTTGGCATCTTATCAATACGTTTTGACATTACCGGAGCAATAATTGTCGCAGGAATAAGCCCTACCACGATGGTTAGTGTTAATAGTGCAATTTCACCAGGAGATAACTCAAAGAAGTAACTACCTATATAAAGCATGAACGTCGCGCCAGCACCGCCCGCAACCATGGTTAGTATTTGAACAATAAATATCAAACGAAATTGTCTTAACTTCAGTGCTTGTGAAAAAGCTTTAAAACTACGAGAAAAATCTACTTTCTTTTCATTTTTAGCTGGTTTAGATAAATGCGGGATGGTGTGTTTGGTACCCAACACACAAATAATCATAGCAACAAAGGCGATTACCGCTGCTAGTAGGCCTAAAGAGCTATAACCAGCACTATTTAACATGCCATTAGGGAATTGCTCTGATGCAGAAAAGAACGAATTTAATGCGACAACTGATAAGGTAATGCCACCGATATAACCTAAGAAGGTACGATAACTGACAATTTTAGTACGCTCTTGATAGTCATCACTCAACTCTGCCCCTAAAGCATTATGCGGCACATTAAACATGGTTAACATCAGTCGAACGACAATTGACCAACAGACCAACCAAAGAAACAAACCTTGTTGCTCTAAACCCGTTGGCGGTGTGAACAACATATAGATGGATAATGGGAATGGAATAATAGCGGCAATCATAAAGGGATGTCTGCGTCCCCAGGTTGAGTGCCAATTATCTGAAATATCGCCCATCAGCGGATCGGATACGGCATCAAATAACAAGGCAATTAAGGCGGCGAGTCCAGCCATAATTGCGGGTAAACCCAGTACCTGACTAAAATAAAAAACCAGAAAAGATTGGAAGGCGGTGTCTTTAACCCCCTGGGACATCTGCCCTACACCGTAGGAGACTTTAGTTAGAAAACTTAATTTAATCATCTTAATTCGCTCTTTAACCATCAATCATTAATAATGGTATTTGTTGATTTAGATCATAATTTGTAATTTGAACTTACAGTATGTAATTTTGACTTACAAGAATTAATTCACTAAAAAACGTTATTATTTTGTCTGTTTTAATGGCTAAAACCTGCCAACACCAATAAACACTTGCCCTACATTTGACCCGGTGGTATTTTATTTAACCTTGTAGTTTTTCTGTATTTAAGGTTTATTTATGAAAAAGAGTAAAAGCAATCAGCTCAAACCATGCACTCATGTGAAGGTTACAGCGCCATTATTAAATACAGAGCGTTTTTTGGCGATTGATTACAGTGAATCTCCACAACAAAATACTCGGTGGTCAAGACAAAGCCTAGCACCTAGCGCTAAGGTTATATCAACCCATCAAGTGCAATACGGTGCTATTGCCCCGCAATTAGCTAATGACCATGATCTGCTCATGTCACTGGCACTTATTGATAATCAAAGTGAAGATTGCTTAAACCTCAACATATATAGAAGTAAGTTAACCGCGCAATCAAAGCCAGGATCTCAGGTAAATTCTCTGGTAGATAGTGCTCAGCCCTGCCCTGTCATGGTTTGGATTCATGGTGGTGGTTTTACCATTGGCTCAGGTTCATTACCTATCTATGAGGGCAGCCATTTAGCGAAAGCCACCAATTGCCTTGTCGTCACCTTAAATTATCGCTTAGGAGCGCTGGGTTTTCTTCGTTTAAAAGATATTAGCAACCAAGAAATTGCTGCAACGGGTAATGAAGGGCTTGAAGACCAAATTCTTGCGCTGCGTTGGTTACAAGAAAATATACATAATTACGGCGGAGACAAAAATAACATCACTTTATTCGGCGAATCAGCGGGTGCTATGAGTATTGCCTGCTTACTTGCCATGCCTAAAGCGAAAGGTTTATTTCATAAGGTGATAATGCAAAGTGGTGCCGGGCATACTTTCAATACTGTTGAACAAGCCAATGAAGTAGCTAAAGAATTTTTGAACAGTGCAAATGCATTAGGTTTGTTGGCCTCGCAACTGGAACCAAAACAATTAGCTCAGCAATTACAACAATTAACCACTACACAAATTCTAAGCATCCAAGCGCACTTAACTGCCCGACCTGAAATTTACCGTAAATTTGGTATATTGCCCTTTAAGCCCGTCGTCGGAGACGCTGATTTGCCTTTAGCGCCTTATGAGGCAATTAAACAGGGTTGTGCATTAAATATTCCCATTATTTCTGGCTCTAATACCGATGAGTGGACGCTATTTGCTGCTATGCTTAAGCAAAACATTAGCGAGGAAAGTGTCTTGGACCATTGGTTAACTTCACTTATGGGTAAAGATAAAGTTGCTAGCACTAAGGCATTAATGAGCAAGCAATGTAAAAAGCGTCATATTGAACCCTCTATGCAAAACCTGTTGAGTGAAACGTTAACAGAATTTTGGTTTACTCAGCCAAGTTATCGTTTAGCTAATGCACAGATAACTGCCGGTGGTGAAGCCTATCGTTATAAGTTAGGCAGAAAAACAGTGATTCCAACGCTCCGCTGTACTCATATTACTGACTTAGGCTTAGTGTTTAATAATATCTCAAGTACTTTCCACGGTGATGAGCCTCGTGTCGCTGAATTAGTCACTGAAATACAAACATACTGGGGGAACTTTGCCCATTTTGGCACGCCAAATAATGCCGATGGTAAATGGCCCAAGCTAATTGATAAAACAGGTGAACACTCTGCTGACATAATGTTTTTTGATCACCATAAAACTTATATCGAAACCATACCGTTAGAAGAAATAGAGTTTTGGGCAACCGTGACCGATAAACAATTGGCCTCGTTTTGACTCCGTCCTCAAGTTCATCATCCACTGATTCAGGAAATAACTCGGTAGATAGTTCGGTAAGTAGTTCTGCAAGTGAAATTCACCCGCCAAAAGCTAACCAACCCTTTGTACCGCCAAGTATATGGCAGTTAGCATGGCCGACAACCATTGCCAATTTACTGTTAGCATCCGTTGGTTTTATTCAAATAATCCTCGCCGTACAATTTGGCACTGAAGCCACGGCTGCAGTTACGGTAAGCCAACGCATATTTTTCTTACTGCAAGCTTCGCTCTTTGGATTATCTGCCGGTGTTTCAGCAATAATATCCCGAAGCGTCGGTGCTAATGAGCAATTACGCACTAGCCAAGCTTTTCAAAGTGCTCTGTTATTAAGTCTTATACTTTCAATAACACTAGCGCTTACTTGTTATCTCTTTGCTGAGCAGTTAACTAATTTGTTTGGCATGAATGTCGAGACTCAAGCACTCTCCATTGCTTTGATAAAATGGGTTTGCCTCTTTAGTCCTATCTATTCTCTTAATATTATTATGGCGACATCGTTAAGAGCAACGGGCGATGCTTTTCATCCACTGATGCTTGCAATCATCAGTAGTGTCGGCAATGCCGTTGGCTGTTACCTGTTAAGTAACGGCTCTTTTGGATTGCCCAATTTAGGCGTTGAAGGTTTAATTATCGGCGGGGTAATCGGCTCGGCATGCACGCTCATTTTATACGGCATTTTATGGCGTAAAAACCACCTGGCAATTTATTACCCCATACAGAGCAATTACAAAGCAAAAATCCGCTTACTCTTAAAAGTTGGCATTCCGAGTGCTTTAGAGCAACTGTTATTGCAAATAGGCTTCGTTATTTTCACCATTGCCATTGCAACGTATGGCAGTGATGTACTCGCCGCTTATGGTCTCGGACTTAATGTCCTGACGTTAATATTGATAACCTCGTTAGCTTTTTCGATGTCTGGCGCCATTATCGTTGGCCAACACCTTGGCCGTGGTGAGCCTGATTTAGCTTATCAGCAGGCTTGGCGAGCATGGCGACTTTGCATCTGCTTTATGTCGCTCTTTGGTATTATCTTTATCTTCTTTAATCAAAACATCGCGGCGCTATTAACCGAAGACGTCAATGTGCAAAGTTATACCGCCATGTTTTTGCTCATTATTGGCTTTTCTATGCCATTAATAGCAACCGACTTTACTATTGGCGGTGCCATTCGCGGCGCAGGTGAAACTACCTATCCACTTATTGTTTCGGTTATCACCCTATTGCTCGTTCGTATTGCCCTACCCTATATCTTTATTCGTCAAGGTTATCCAGTAGAAGCACTCTTCGTTTTAACTGGGCTAGACTTCTTGATTAAGGCTATTTTTATGACACGCTACTTTCGTGGTAAAAAGTGGCAGGGAAAATTCTTCTAAGCACTCTATAAAAGCATGTCTCAAGTTATGCTTTATGGAATGTTTTAAGTAAAGTGTTGAACAAAATAAAGATAAACACAAAACAATTTGACCTTGCGGTATGTTAAAGTACCTAAAAGTATTCTATAGTGGCTTTTATCGACTCAATGAATAAAAAAACACTATGACTTTTGCTAAATTACTGTCCCCTTTAGATCTTGGCTTTACCGTTATCAAAAACAGAAGCTTGATGGGCTCTATGCACACCAACCTTGAAGAAACTGAAAATGGCTTTGAGCGCATGGCCGTTTTTTATAAAGAGCGGGTCGTAGGAGGCGTTGGACTGATAGTCACTGGTGGTATTGGCCCAAATCCTGAAGGTGCGGTAGCAAAAGGCGCGGCTTTAATGACCACCGAGGCAGATGCCAAAAAACATCAAATAATAACCGATGCGGTGCATAATGCCGGGGGTAAAATTTGCATGCAAATTCTCCATGCCGGTCGCTATGCCTATAATCCTTCATTAGTTGCGCCCAGTGCAATACAAGCGCCAATTAACCCTTTTCCGCCAAGAGCCTTAACTAGCGATGAAGTTGAACAACAAATTAACGATTTTGTTCGCTGTGCCAAACTTGCTCAGCTAGCAGGTTATGACGGTGTTGAAATTATGGGCTCTGAAGGTTACTTCATTAACCAATTCATCGCTAAGCGGACTAATCAGCGCGATGATAAATGGGGCGGCAGTTACCAAAACCGTATTCGCTTACCTTTAGAGATTATCGCCAAAGTACGCGCAGCGGTTGGTGAAAAATTTATTCTTATTTATCGGTTATCGATGATCGACTTAGTTGAAGGCGGTAGTTCGCAAGCAGAAGTCATTTTATTAGCTAAAGCGGTTGAAAAAGCAGGCGCTACCCTGATCAATTCAGGGGTTGGTTGGCATGAAGCAAGAGTTCCGACAATTTCCACCTCAGTACCACGGTCATTATTTTCGCAACTAGCCAAAGCAATAAAAGCGCAAGTGAATATTCCGGTTATTACCAGCAACCGTATTAATACCCCAGAAGTTGCCGAGCAACTACTGGTGGATAATTGTGCTGATATGGTATCAATGGCCCGCCCTTTCTTAGCCGACCCAGACTTCATTAATAAAGCCGCCGCTAATCAAAGTGAGCTCATCAATACGTGTATTGCCTGTAATCAAGCGTGCCTTGACCATACTTTTGAGCATAAAATTTCCTCGTGTTTGGTTAATCCCCGTGCTGCCAATGAAACCTTGTTAAACTTTCTCACCGTTACTCAGCCCAAAAACATCGTCGTTGTTGGCGCGGGTCCTGCCGGTTTAGCTTTTGCGACCTACGCAGCAGAAAAAGGCCACAAGGTTACCCTTATTGATAAAGGCGCTGAAATTGGTGGCCAATTCAATTTAGCCAAGCAAGTTCCTGGCAAAGAAGAGTTTTTTGAAACCCTGCGTTATTTTACTAAGCAACTGGCCCGTTTAAAGGTAACCATTAAACTCAATACCCTAGCGACGGTAGAAGACTTAGTGGCTTTTGATGAAGTGATCATTGCCACAGGAATAACGCCGAGAACGCCAGATATTGTCGGCATAAATCATGAAAAAGTGGTCAGTTATGTCGATGTTCTCAATAAATCAAAAATTATCGGTAAGTCGGTGGCACTTATTGGTGCTGGTGGTATTGGTTTTGATGTCGCTGAATATTTAAGTCATCAAGGTGAGTCGCCGGCGTTAAACAAAGCGCTTTTTGCCGATGAATGGGGCATTGATTTAACCAACAGCGGCAATGGTGGTTTATCGCCAGCAAAAATCACCCCGAGCCCAAGAGAAATTTACTTACTGCAACGCAAAGCATCAAAAGTAGGAGCAAACTTGGGTAAAACCACAGGTTGGATCCATCGTGCTAGCTTGAAACACAAAAAAGTAACCATGATAGCTAACGTTGAATATGACAAAGTTGATGATGCTGGTTTACACATCAAAGTTGATGGCATGCCACAGCTACTTGAAGTTGATCATGTAGTGCTTTGTGCCGGTCAACAACCTAATAAAAGCCTATATCATCAGCTCAACGATAGTAATTTTAATAAACCCGTTCATATTATAGGTGGCGCTGATGTTGCTGCTGAGTTAGATGCAAAGCGTGCTATCAACCAAGCGGCTTGGTTGGCCGCTGATATTTAAGCAATAGCTGCTGCTCGATAACTATTTCATAGCTGAGCAATAACTATTCCATACATGACCAATAACTAAGTAATAACTGAGCGACAAGTAATATGGTCGATATAGTGATGATTGGCAGCAGCATCTTTGAGTTTTGGCAACAACCTCATTGGCCGCCGCTTAGCGTTTCTAATCAGGCGGTTCGCGGTAGTCAAAGCCAATATTGGCGTGATAGTGACTTAAATACGCTGCCCCAAGCAAAGAGCTACTTAGTTTATTGCGGTAGTAATGATTTGATCTATGGCGTATCTCCTAGGCAAACGATTGAAAATATCAAAGCGCTGTTAACACAATTAACCCGGTTACAACCAAGCGCCAAGATAGGCTATTTTTCAATAATGAAATGCCCTCAAAAAGAAGATGCCGGGCAACTCGATATAATTGATGAAATTAATCATCAAATTAAAGATTTTATCAATGACAGTAATTCAAGCCACAATAGCAATCACAAATACAGCAACCTAGATTACTTTAACTTCAATCACTATATCGCTAACCATGAAAAATGGTTTGTAGAAGACGGATTACACTTAACCGATAACGCCTATCAAAGGTTAGATCAGCAACTAACCCCTGTTCTTTCTCTGTGGTTAGGCTCTGACAAATAAGCAAGTAATTATCTAACGTTAATTTAACCTTCACCCGTAATTACTTAGCAATAACCCAATAAAAAGGTAAAAACATCATGAAAAACTTATTTTCTCTCTCTGGTAAAGTTGCCGTCGTTACTGGCGGCTCACGTGGTTTAGGTGCAATGATAGCCCGTGGTTTAGTTGAAAATGGCGTTAAAACCTACATTAGTGCCCGTAACAAAGAGGAACTCAACGCGACAGCAAAAGAGCTCAATACCTTAGGTGAATGCATTGCTGTCGTTGCTGATTTATCGACACTGGCTGGTATTGAAGAATTTGCGAAGACCCTTAACTCACATGAAAGCAAACTCGATATTTTGGTCAACAACGCCGGCGCTGCTTGGGGAGCACCTTTTGCAGACTTTCCAGAACAAGGTTGGGATAAAGTAATGAACTTAAATGCCAAGTCACCCTTTTTTGTCACCCAAAAGTTATTACCCTTACTATCGGCCTCAGCAAGCAGCGACAGACCCGCGCGAGTCATTAACATTGCATCAATTAATGGTATCAACAACCCACGCACCAATAACTATTCATACGCGGCCAGTAAAGCGGCGGTTATACAAATGACACGTCATCTTGCTGCAGACTTAGTTAAAGACCATATAAACATTAATGCCATTGCGCCAGGATTTTTCTTGAGCAAATTAACCAAGTACCTCGTTAACGATCAAGAAGCGCTATTTGCTAAAAAAATGGTACCAAAAGAGCGCTTAGGTCAAGCTGAAGATATTGCCGGTACTGCCATTTATTTATCTTCACAAGCATCAAGTTGGATGACGGGACACACCTTAGTGTTAGACGGTGGTGTTATCGCAAGTAGTGGTTATGGTGAGCTGTAACAGGTATTACAGCCCTTAATGAGTACGGCAATTGCTTGGCCGTACTCATTATTTCCGAACGACTCATTTCCGTACTAAGTATTTCCGTATTAAACGCCCGAACTAAAGATCCGAACTAAATTACATCACCGAATAACTGTACCGAATAACGGCACTAAAAATAGCGACGTTACTTTTGCAGGTACTGAGTGAACCATTGTATTGCTTCTGCTCTGCCCTTGTTCAAGTTATCGCCTTTATACATGTCGTAGTGTTCACCAGGAAAAGTAAGATAACGACTTGCTAAACGATCTTTAATTGAGTCGTAAACTAATTTACCGTTTTCTTTATTCTCAAATAATTTCTCGTCTTTAACATCCATAATTAACGTTGCTGCGGTTAAGTCAGCGACATGCAACATAGGGTCAAAACGCTTCATCGCCACCCAGTCTGGAAAACCTCTTAACATTGGATTTACTTTACTTTTTGGACCTGGATAAGGCGGGATAATGCCACGTGCAACCATCGCTTCTACTTGACGCATTTGTTGATCAGGGATCACTCTTAAATTGTACTTGTAATTAAAAGGTGCCAATTGACTGACCAAGGCTTTAACACGATCATCATTCGCCGCGGCAACAAGCGCAAGGCCACCGCCCATACTGGTACCCCAAATACCTAAATCATTAGGCATTACTTGTGGTTCACTGCCGAGAAAATGTAGCGCCGCACGAACATCTTCGACCATAGATAGTGGGTTAATAATTTGGCGGATATGAGTAACCTTTACATTGATCTCTTCGGCTTTGTCTGTGGTAGCCATCTTTTGATCTAATACTACTGGGCCATCGCTTTGGCCCCAGCTTTTAAAATCAAAACTGAGCACAATAAAACCTTTTTTGGCAAAATGTGGTGCATAGTTTTTTTCAATATTTTTTTTGTTGCCACCCCAACCAGGCACCATTAAAATTCCCGGTAATTTATCATCAGCCTTAAGTCCTTTAGGTTTATAAATATCCCCTTCTAAGCGAATACCATGACTCCAAATGGTCACCACTTGGTGATCAACCTCTGAGACATTCACAGAGGAATCACTTAGCGCGGCCGCACTCAAAGACACTAGACTTGATAAATAGAGTGTCGATATAACAATTAATGTTGAAGAAGATTTTAACATCACAGAGCGTTCCTTTTTAGTAGCTTAGCCACACATTGGCATAAGTTAACCAAAAAGCATGTCGCCTTAGCGACAGCTCACAGGATAAATTTTTAAGTAAAACAATAAGTACGGTTTAAAGTTTTCTTTTCTAGAATGGCTATGCGAACAACCACTTTATCGATAAGGTTCAACAAAAAAAAGCCATAAAAAAACGTAGCTATATGAGCTACGTTTTTAGTCTTTCCCTTAAATAAGTCACTTTACTAAATCACTTTGATAAGTCACTAAAATCTGAATTTTTTTAATAACTTATGGTAGATGATTTATTCAGGGGAAATTTCTTAAACACCGGAGTTTAAAGTACTTCAAACAAGCCTGCTGCGCCCATTCCGCCGCCAACACACATAGTGATAACAACATATTGAACACCGCGACGTTTACCTTCGATCAATGCATGACCAACCATACGGGCGCCACTCATGCCATATGGGTGACCAATTGAAATTGCTCCGCCATTAACATTCAATTTATCCATTGGAATACCAAGGGTATCGGCACAATAAAGAACTTGTACGGCAAACGCTTCGTTGAGCTCAAATAAACCGATATCATCAACAGTAAGACCGTGTTGTGCTAATAATTTTGGTACAGCAAATACCGGTCCTATGCCCATTTCATCTGGTTCACAACCAGCCATTGAAATACCCATGTAACGACCCAGTGGTTTAAGACCTTTGGCCTCTGCTACTTTAGCTTCCATGAGTACACAAGCAGATGCACCGTCAGATAACTGGCTGGCATTACCCGCGGTAATAACACCATTGTCAATTACCGTTCTAAGGTTGGTTAAACTATCTAATGTTGTTGCTCTAAGACCTTCATCCGCAGAAATAGTTACTTCATGATAGGAAACTTCTTTCGTTTCTTTATCCATAACCGCTTTAGTCGTTGTCATCGGTACTATTTCAGCATCATAACGACCGGCAGCAACCGCTTCCGCTGTACGATTTTGACTTAATAAACCGTATTCATCTTGACGTTCACGACTTATGCCATAACGCTCAGCTACGATTTCAGCCGTTTGCAGCATATTCATATAAATATCTTTATGCAGTGCCACTAGATTTTTATCAACAGCCATGTGGGTATTTACATGTTCGTTCTGAACCAATGAGATAGACTCTAAACCCGCACCAATAGTAATATCCATACCATCATGAATAATTTGCTTAGCCGCTGTAGCGATAGCCATTAAACCTGATGAACATTGACGGTCAAGTGACATACCACTAACAGACGTTGGTAAACCGCCGGCAAGTGCCGCTAAACGGCCAATATTTAAGCCTGATGTGCCTTGTTGCATCGCACAACCCATGATGACATCATCAACTTCACTGCCATCAATGCCGGCACGTTCTACCGCATGACTAATAGCATGACCGCCTAATGTTGGCGCCGTAGTCATATTAAATGCACCGCGATAACCTTTACCAATCGGTGTTCTTGCTGTTGATACTATTACTGCTTCTCTCATGATCATTTCCTCTGTAATCTCTTTCTTCGATATGGCTTCTATGCTGCTTCGATGTTCTTTCGCGCTTAGGTCGATGTTACTTAGCAGTTAGGTCAATGCTTAGAAAAGCAGCTGCTTTTGCTACATATTTGTTGGTTTGCATCCAACCCGCTTTCAATTCTTTGCTGCTAGATTCGTCTTCTAACTCATCCCATTTCGCTAGGATATTTTCAGGTGTTTGTTGTTCAGGTGATAAGTAAATACCCTCTGTTTCTTTGATTACTGCACGTGCATAACCGCCAGCGCCACAGCCTAAAACAGCTCTATTTGGACAGTTTTCAGCAACTAATGCTAATAAACCAGTTGTTACTGATTCTACTGTCATCATTTCTAATACACGTTTGTCTTCAATTAAATCTTCAGTCATTGCTGTGCGCGCTGTTGGTGATAAGCAATTAACTTTAATACCGTATTTTTCACCTTCGATACATAAGGTATTCATCAGACCTACTACGGCCATTTTTGCCGCGCCATAGTTTGCTTGACCAAAATTACCGTATAAACCTGATGAAGACGTTGTCATCACAATACGACCGTATTGCTGAGCTTTCATGATATTCCATACCGCTTTTGAACAGTTAGCTGCACCCATCAAATGTACATCAACCACTAGCTTGAAATCTTCAATAGGCATATTGCCAAAAGACTTGTCACGTAAAATACCAGCATTGTTAACTAAAATATCAACACGACCCCATTTTTCCATGGTTTGTTCAATCATATCTTGTACTTGCGCCATATCAGCAACATTGGCACCATGTGCCATTGCTTCGCCACCAGCCGCTTCAATTTCAGCAACAACCGCTAATGATACCGCTGATAATGAACCGTCTTTACCACCAAGATCATTGACGACGACTTTAGCGCCACGTGCTGCTAATGCTAAGGCATGAGAACGACCTAAACCGACACCTGCACCTGTAACAATTGCTACTTGATTGTTATATTGTACTGACATAAAAACCTCTTTAAAATTTGAATTATTTTGTTTTTGTATTTTTATTTAGTCTTTCATAAATAGAAAATAAGTAATACTGCTAACACTAGGCTACGTTGAATTTGCTAACCATATTGTCACCTAGGTGACTATTCATACCCATCACACTTCAACATACAGATTTCAGCAAGTCGAGAAAGGGTCAGGTACAAGGCATTGATTGAAGAAAATAGTTATTCTATTGTCTAAATCAATAACGCCGTAGATGACCCTTTATCGGCTTGCCCGTAGGGAGTTAAGCTAGATCATCAGTTCAGCGTTGCGATACTTGATAAGGGAGTAACCATTATCTGCGTAACGCGCCTTGCTCTGATTTCCTAGCTTAGCTCTGAAACTGCACTTTGAGGTGGGACGGGTATACTTATCATTGTCATCGTTAACCACTGCGCAGTTAAGGCGAGTTTACTTGCCCCTTCAATTTCAACTTCAACCAACCAATTAAATAAAAACTGTCCCGGTCGTTTTTCGGTATATTCAGACAAAGTCATTTTTCCTCTTACCTTGCTGTTGACCGGTACGGGTTGTAAGAAACGAACTTTCTCAAAACCATAATTTAAACCCATGGTCATGTTTTCTAACTGTAAACCTGCTTCATAAGAAATTGCAGACAATAACGATAAGGATAAAAACCCGTGAGCAATGGTGCCGCCAAACGGTGTTTCTTTGGCTTTTACCGGGTCAACATGAATAAACTGGTGATCATGTGTAGCATCGCCAAAGGTATCTATTTGCTGTTGCGTGATAGTGAACCACGATGAGGTTCCTACTGTTTTCCCAACGTATTCAGGTAAGTTTTTTGCATTGATGGTGGTTGCCATGAGTGTGCCTTTTATAAATTAGTAATATATGTTTCTTTTAAGGTGCGTTTATCAATTTTCCCTGAGCCTAAACGCGGTAAGTTTTCATTGATAATCCAGACTTTACTGGGCACTTTAAATTTTGCTAAATGCTCGGCAACAAAGGCTTGCAGTATTGTTTCGGATATTTCTGCAGATGTATTGCCAACATAAACCACTGCGCCAACCACTTCCCCTAATCGTTCATCCGGTAAAGCAAATACTGACACTTCGCCAACCAAAGCATGTTTATAAAGGCATGCTTCGACTTCTAAACAGGCAATATTTTCACCACCTCGGATGATGATATCTTTAGCGCGGTCGACGATATAAATAAAGCCGTCCTCATCTAAAAAGCCTAAATCACCCGTTCTAAAATAGCCGTCAGTAAACGCAGCCTCAGTCGCTTCAGGATTGCGCCAATAGCCCAATATATTGGCCATGGTTTTAATGACAATTTCGCCCTGCTCACCTACAGCAAGTGAATTACCTGCTTCATCAAGTATCTTTACTTCAACAATTGGCGGTGTCGGTAAACCGGCACTGTTGGGCTTTTGCACATAATCAACCGCGCCGTTCACCGCGCCCAAAGCATTCGTTTCAGTTAAACCATAACCACAGCTTGGATTACCTGATTTGAATGAGTCATAAATTTTACGGACATGCTCTGGTGGCCTAGCTGCGCCGCCTGCACAAATATCATTGAGCGAGCTTAAGTCGTATTGAGATTTATTTGGATGATTCATCAACTCCATCGACATAGTGGGTACACCATTGAAGTATGTGATCTTTTCTTTTTCTATCAGACGTAAAGCTTCTTCAGGCTCCCAATACGTCATCATGATAGTTTTACGGCCAATAATCATCGAAAGTAGAAACAGTGTATGACAACCGGTAACGTGAAATAGCGGTACGGTCATTAAGGCAACGGGAGCATTAACGGAGGGCTGGATATTTTGTTTGCTATTGGCAGCCGAGGCCGAAGCACCTAACATAACCCAGGTATTTATCGCCGTTAAAATGCTTTCATGGCTAGACACTGCGCCTTTAGGCGATCCCGTTGAGCCTGAGGTATAAAAAATAGTCGCGATGGCGTCACTGCCAACCGCTACTTCTGGCATAACTTGGCCTTTGTACTTCGCAATCAATTCTTCAAAGCTTTCAACATTGGCTTTTAAGCTAGTACGTTGCGCTAACGACGGGCGAGCAATAATGACCGGGGTATTATGTTCTGCTAAACAACTTGAAAGTAAATCGTACCGTTTGTCATCAACGATAGCTAATGTAGCATCACAATGTCCTATGACTTGAGCAAACTCGTCTTGTGTCCACCAGGCATTTAATGGGACAGCGATAGCACCAATACTGGTAATCGCCATAAATGCCACTATCCATTCTGGATAATTACGCATAGAGATGGTCACTCTATCACCCGCAGATATTTGATACTGCTCAACCAAAGCATAGGCAAACTCACTCGCTTGTTGATAAAGGCCCTTAAAACTGTGGCGCTCATCTTTAAAAACAATAAAGTCGGCGTCACCATAGGTATCTGCTGAGGTTTTGAACATTGCCTTTAAGTTTTCAGGCAAGGTAGCAAAGGCTTGATAGTTAATATCTTCTCTGACTTTATCAATAACTTCAAAGGGCTGCCCTTGAGCAGTTAATCCAAATAACTCAACTAGCACTGACTTTGTCGATGCGTGGTCAATTTTTATGTCTTGATTTTGCAATACCATATTTTGCATTACTGATTCTCTTTTTAATTGGCAGTCGGTAGTAAAGTCAATGATGCAGACTTTAGGTACTCTCTTAATGCTAATTTGAACTTACAGTATGTTTTAATATCTTTCAAGTACAATAGTGACATTGATTTATCTATCCGCGGCTTTTCAACCGTACTTTTTCGTGACAAAACAACTAAATGAATATCTATAAAACAATAACTTAGTGGAGTATTAACGACTGATATCAAGGCTAGATTGAACATTGCTGTTATATGACATACAATAAAATCGAACTCTGGGTATAATTACTTACCTTTTCAAAAAATATTAAAATAATAATTATAAAAATAAAATAACTGTTGAGATCTCATGGCATATTCTGACAAAAATAAAATTAGCTCTCCTTTTAGTAAAACGAATCAACATGATCAAAAATATAAAACGATTCTTTCTGCTGCTTCAGAATTATTTAACGTGCAAGGCACACGTGGTACAACGCTCTCACAAATTGCAGACAAGCTAAATCTGACCAAAACCAGTCTTTATTATTATGTTAAAACCAAAGAAGAGCTCACTCATCAGTGTTATTTAAATACTTGCATTGAAATGCAAATCATCGTTAATAAATCACTGGCTTGTCCTGGCTCAGCCATCGATAAACTTGATAGACTATTTCGCCTTAACTTTGAGTGTTGGAACGACATTATTAAAGGCAACAGAGGCCATTTAGCCGGTTTAACCGAAATCGCGTCATTATCAGCAAGCCATCAAGATGAAATATCGCAGCACTACCGTCACTTTGTTATCCAAATAAAAGATCTCATCATTACCGGCATAAAAGATGGCAGCATGCATGCTATACACCCAGGTAAAGCTGCAAATGCTATTTGGGGTAATATATTTTGGCTACCGGTTTGGCTCTATTCGGTTGCAGAACAAGAACGTGAAAGTGCTTATCAAGAATGGTTAAAAATAATCAAATTTGGCCTAAGCAATAGTGCCGAACATTTTGAATTTAAGCCGATGTCTTTCGAAGATGAACACACGGCCCCGACCGGTTTTGATCGAAATGAACAAAACCGTAAAAAGCAGGAAGCTTTTTTACGTGTCGGCTCTAGTTTCTTTAATCATAAAGGTTTTAAAGGCACCTCCCTTGATGAACTGGCTAAATCGCTTGGCGTGACCAAGGGTGCTTTTTATTATCATATAAAAAATAAAGAAGACTTATTGATCCAGTGTATCGAACGCACCTTTAGTGTTGAACAATCTGTATTGAGCACTACTATGGCAATGGATATACCTGCCATTGATAAACTCGCCTTTGCGGCCCGAAAAATGTTTGCCATTCAATTAGGCGATCAAGGACCGTTAATTCGTTATGCCACCATGTGGTCGTTACCTGTTGATAAAAGAAAGGAAATGGAAGTGATTGCCAGCGAAGTACGCGACTTATTTGGTGATATGATCCGCTCGGGCATTAGTGATAAAACGGTTAAAGCGGTTAATTTATTAGTGGCAGAGAACATTATTGCCGGCGCGATAGAATCTATTCCCGATATGGGGATAGCGCCAAACGAAATAGATTTAGAGCAAGGCTCTATCGATTTCTTTGATATATTCTTTAATGGCATTGCAACAAGGAGTTAATCTTTGCTGTGGTAGTCGTTGTAGAAGAGTATCAAAGGCTCATACTAAGTTTTCCAAATGGGTAATTAAAATGCACTAAAGGTCTATATTATCGGCCTTTTTTGCACGCTTTGACCATTTTTTTCGTTTAACTGAAGTAATCATCTCAAAAGCTTAATATCTCCTAAGGAATGATGAATGGTGAATGGTAGTGAATTTAATCGAACCAATAATGAGTAATATAATACTAATGCTTGGTTCTACACTGCAACATAGAAAAAAGATGATGGTTTTCATTTTAAAAGTCTAGGATGTTAGCGTGATCATTGCCCTGATTTCTAGAAGGTGGTAATTATTTCTTCTTTAAAACTCAGACTTCCATTTTCAACAATGGCTCTAACGATATGGATTTCCATTGTTTTGGTGCCAAAATCTTTATAGTACAGAAACATATTTGTATCATTGAGAGTATTGCCGCTTGATAACGAGCCATTCTTATATTGGGTGAATGAGTGTTTGTGATACAGGTCGCTTGATCTCATTATTGACAAATGATGGGTATGACCACAGAAAACATGTTCTATATTATGTTCTCTGACGAACTCAACCACTATTCTGGAGTTGAAAAGAGGGTCTGAATCAGTGTCTAGGATGGAGTGATGATTGAGTAATATTATTCTATGGTAATTTTCTTTACTAATCGCATCAGAGATTGTTCTCAGTATTTCCTTATCGACAAAACCATTGTCTTCATAGAGGGAATTAGAGTCGAGGCATAC
This sequence comes from Colwellia piezophila ATCC BAA-637, assembly GCF_000378625.1. Lineage (GTDB taxonomy): Bacteria > Pseudomonadota > Gammaproteobacteria > Enterobacterales > Alteromonadaceae > Colwellia > Colwellia piezophila. The sequence continues at coordinate 31,560 of NZ_KB905169.1, forward strand.
TATTAAAAGGGTCTCACCATTGATGGTGATCTTTTTTAGAAAGTTGATGTCAGTAAAATGTTCCTTTATACCAATGGTATTTCCTTCTAGATAAATATTTCTTTTTCTACAATTTTCACGTTTTAATGGGCGAATAACCTCGATATCGTCGATATACTGACGAAAATAGTCAGCACTTCGCATATTTCGTTTGTCATGATTTCCGGGGATTGAGATGATGTGTTGGCAATCAATGGCCTTCAAAAAATCCCCAGCAGCTTCAAATTCATTTTCCAGCGCATCCGTTGTATTGTCGCCGGTGTTGATAACGATATCCGTCGCATAGCTGTTCAATTTTTCCAACAATAAGTCATTTTGTCCGAGCCAGTGACGAGGCCCAAAGTGCATATCAGAGATGTGTAGTATATTCATATTTTGAGTAGTTCCATTTCACTAAGTAATATTTAAGTTCATGCTCTGTGCAATTACTATCAAAGTGCACACAGACATGATCAAGTGAAACGGAGTATGCCAACATAATGTGACAGTAATGTGACAGTAGAGTGTGCTGAAGGGCATTGGGTTGGTATGCTTGGTTTAGCTGTACTCAATATCGCTCAGATAAGGCAAGAAAAGCTTATTCAAATTACTATCCCTCTCCCCTGCGAAGAGATTAACCTGAGTATTGAATTTAAAGTCCAACCGTCTGCAGTTGGAAGCAAAGCAGCCCACTAGTGACTGCTTTTTCATATTAAGAAAGTGGCTTCTTTGGGGTAAAACTGACATTATTTACTTTTTATTTTAACTAGGCTATTGTCGCATGGCATTGATGAGCTCAGGTAAAATGTTCTCAATTCAATTAGTAAACTTATACTAAATCACTGCTGCTAATTCAGCCCCTTGCCTAATAGCTCGTTTGGCATCAAGCTCTGCTGCAACATCGGCACCACCAACAAGGTGAACTGATAAACCTGCTTGCTCTAATCCTTCTTGTAATTCACGTAAAGGATTTTGTCCTGCACATAAAATCACGTTATCAACCTCTAATACCCTTGCTTTTCCGTCGACAGTTATATGTAAGCCTTGATCATCGATTTTGTCGTAACTTACACCATTAAGCATTTGTACCTTTTTATGTTTTAAACTGGACCTATGTATCCAGCCCGTTGTTTTTCCGAGCCCTTTACCTACTTTAGTTTTTTTACGCTGCAATAAATATACTTCACGTAGGGGTTCTGTCACTTCGGCAGGTTTTAACGAACCTCGGTTTTGGTAATCTTTATCAATGCCCCAATGTTTTAGCCACTTTTCAGGTGATAACGTTAGGCTCTCTTTCTCTACCAAAAACTCCGCAACATCAAAGCCAATACCACCCGCGCCAATAACAGCAACTCGCTTACCAACCGCTTTTTTATCACGTAGTACATCAAGGTAATTCAGTACTTTAGCATGTTCAATACCGTCAATTTTTGGTGTTCTGGGTACTATTCCCGTACACAGAATGACCTCATCAAAACCTTGTTTAGTGAGGTCTTCAACCGCCATTTCAGTTGATAGGTGAACCGTAACACCCGTATCTTTTAGCCGATTACTAAAGTAGCGGATTGTTTCAAAAAACTCTTCTTTACCTGGTACTTGTTTAGCAATATTAAATTGCCCTCCAACCTCACTGGCTTTATCAAATAAGTGTACTTCGTGGCCTCGCTCCGCCGCATAACATGAAAAAGATAAACCAGCAGGACCAGCACCGACAACCGCAATTTTCTTTGATTGTTTAGTCGTAGGGAAATTCAATTCTGTTTCATAACAGGCTCTTGGGTTAACCAAACAACTCACACGTTTTCGTTCAAAAACATGGTCTAGGCAGGCTTGGTTACAGGCAATACAAGTATTAATCTTTTCAGCTTGATTAGCCGCCGCTTTATTAACAAAATCTGCATCCGCTAAAAAAGGTCGAGCCATAGAAACCATATCAGCATGACCTGCGGCTAATACTTTTTCAGCAACTTCGGGCGTGTTGATACGGTTAGTCGTTATTAAGGGAATAGATACCACGGATTTCATTCGCTGGGTGATCCAAGTAAAAGCAGCTCGTGGCACTGAGGTTGCTATCGTGGGTACACGGGCTTCATGCCAACCAATTCCCGTATTAATAATGGTGGCGCCAGCTTTTTCGATGGCTTTGGCAAGGTATACAACTTCTTCCCAAGTTGACCCATCTTCAACTAAGTCGATCATTGATAAGCGGTAAATAATAATAAAATTTTCACCCACTAACTCACGGGTTTGTTTGACACTCTCAATGGCTAAACGTGCTCTATTTTCAAGACTACCACCCCATTCATCTGTTCGGGTATTAGTACGAAGACAGAAGAACTGGTTTATTAAATAACCTTCTGAGCCCATTATTTCAACGCCATCATAACCCGCTAATTGGGCGTGATAAGCTGAATTAGCGTAATCTTTTACGGTTTTCCAAACTTTTCTAGCACTTAACTTTCTAGGTTTAAATGGTGAAATCGGTGATTTAATTCCAGACGGGTCAACATTAAAAGGTTGATAAGCATAACGACCTGTATGCAGAATTTGCATACATATTATTCCGCCTTCTTTATGCACAGCATCGGTAATAACCCGATGCTTTTTTGCATGGCGTTTGGTACTCATTTTGGCTGCAAAAGGCATTCCTGAGCCAGCAAAATTAGGTGTTATGCCACCCGTTACGATAATGCCAACGCCTCCTTTGGCTCTTTCAGCATAAAAGGCGGCCATTTTTTCGAAACCATTTTTTTCTTCTTCTAAACCTAGGTGCATAGAGCCCATTAAGGTACGATTTTTAATAGTGATAAAGCCTAAATCTAGCGGCTCCATTAAGTGTGGGTAAGGTGTGCTCATCTGTTTTCTCATTTTGGCTTATAGACGATGTCTTAAGGTATTGGTTAACAATAAAGACAATGCTACTATCAAGCAATAACCAATAATGACAAATCGATGACCATAGCTTGCTTTTTCTTATTGTGAGTTGACTAAAAGGAAAATAAATGAAACTTGGTGATGTGTCTTCAACCTATATTGATGTGATGTTAAAAGTGATAAAAGCGCTTGGCTGTAATTGTGATGACATTTTGCAACAATTCTCAATCAGCCAAGCCATGCTGTGCTCTCCAGATGCAAGAATAAGTATTCCTAAATTTATGCGTTTAGGTCATGCATGTATCAAAAAATCTCAAAACCCTTGTTTAGGATTACTCATGGGAAGAGCAACTGCAGCTACTCATTTAGGTTATGCCGGTCTATTAGCATTATCGGCTAAAGATTTATATCAAGCATGTCATCAAATTGCTCGATACGAACCATTAAGCACCTATAACGTCCGAGGGCAATCTCAATTTTATTTAAGCGATGATAATAGCGGTATTATGGCTTTTTATTCTCTAGCTCCATACAACGATTATAATTATTTTGTCGTGGATTCACTATTATCCAGCTGGTATCAGTTATTACAAAGCTTATCTGCTAGCACTGATGTGGTTGAAAAGGTTTGTTTTGAATTTTCACCTCCTAGTTATGTAGAAGAATATGAGGAGTTTTTTGATTGCGATGTATTGTTTAATCAAACTAAAAATTATTTAGTTATAAAAAAAGAAGCCCTTAAACTCCCTTGTCAAAGCAACTGTGCAGCTACATTTGAATTGCTAAAAAGACAGGCTGATAGCAACTTAGAAAAAATGGAATTAGGGCTAACTTTTCAAGAGAAAGTAAGCCAAGTAATAGGCCCTTTACTCGCAAATAGTAACCTTAGTCATAACCATAGTAAAAACAAGCTAGATAACAATACGCCAACATTGGCGCAAGTAGCTGAACAATTAAATATGGCTCCATGGACTGTAAGAAGAAAATTAGTCACTGAGGGCAGTAGTTTTCAACAAACATTGAATAATACCCGTAAAGACTTATCAATAAGCTACATCAAAGATACAGCGCTGACTTTAGGGGAAGTTGCCTACCTGATAGGTTTCTCTTCTCCTGCGGCATTTCAACGTGCATTTAAGCGGTGGACTGGTGAAGCCCCAGGGCAGTTCCGATTGCGAGGTTAACCCTCTAATCTCCATTCTGAATGTTGTTCCCTGATAGATAATTCTATCCAAATCTTGGGCATAATAGCTAGACAATTTGCATGCTAATGTAGGTCAACCAACAAGCCATAATCTACCCGTTGAGGATAGAAATGAAGGCAATAAAATTCTGTTGAGATCACAATAAATTGGATAACAAGTACTCATCACTTTATAAAGTTTTTTATCTCTTCTATACTTTATTTTGCTGAGTAAGTTGTCTTTATTTTATGCTCGGCAGCCTTGGTAGTTTTGCAGTCAATGCTTTTATTGGTACATCTGTGGCTAGCAATACGCGAAAGGAATAAGTTACCGAATTGAATTTTCGGGCCTAAAGAATCTCCTGTCTAAGTTATCTTGCCACTCAGAAAATTAGTAGATACATATTTTATCCTCACTATCCCTTAAAGGAGATAAATGATGCCTAGTTCAGGACTGAGTACAGGTGACATTGCTGATCATTTGAAACAAGCCGAGGAGCTGCTTGAAAAATTAATAGAAAATATCGATAAAATTAATGGTATTGCTGAAAAGAAAGATAAGATTGAAGAGCTTAAGTTAAGGATTCAACGGTCCCGTGAAGAGCCTGATGCACTGAACGATACTAAGTATGGCGAGCTCATGGCCGATCTCCTGCTGCTTCTGCCAGGATACGATTACCTTCCAGATGGGCTGAAAAAAATTGTCACTGGTATTCTTCGTGCTATTGGTTTTGTTTTTGATGACATTACACAAAAAATGCTGGGTATAACATACAGAGCATTTCTCGGATATATGGACATTGAAGGTGGACCATCGGAAGAAAACGCAAAAAAAGCAGCGAAAAAGGTCCCTCGCTTTCAACATAGACTATGGCTTCTTTGGAAGTGGCGCCAAGAACAGGCGTCACAAGAAGAAACCGACAACGAAGAACCTTCAGAGGACGAAGAAAGTGACTACATACCTTTAACTGAAGAAGAAAGAATGTTTCTCAAACTATATTACCTCAGTGAGTCCACAGCCGGCCCGTTGACTAAATGGTTGCGACAGATCAAGGCAATGGAAGATAGTGGTATCCCCGAGCTGGAAAAAAGGGCTAAGCGACAAAAAGAATCCTTCGGACGGCGCGTTGATGAGTTAATCAAGCTCTTCGAGGATCTTATCGAAGTGCTTTTAGAAGATCTTGAGACCCACAAAAAAACACTTAAAGTTCACCCGAAAATTGGCATGAATCTCGATCAGGATCAGGTTGAGTTAACCGGTTACGTCGCCGCTTTTGACCCTGATGGCACAACGGAGATATGGTCAAATCTAGCGGGTTCGAAACGTATGAGGGTAGCCACCGAAGCTATCATTGACTCTAGCCAAGATGAGAGTGGCTACACACGCCTGACGCTCGCGGGTGCAACCGCCGTTAATCTGGTGAACTGCTCTAATTCCGAAGTGACCGCGAAAGAATTCACTTCTAGGGTCCAAGGATCGATGGGGCCACAAAGTGCTATGCAAATTGGAACCGATAAATTTGGCAGACCAATTTACGTCTACACGTATTGGTGAGAATAATAAATATTTATCTCACTCAATTGGTCATTTAACGCCAATTTAATGGGCAGTCAAACCAACGGAATGGCTGTCCAGTCACAGGTGCATGGCGGCCTACACTTAACTAAAATCATGGTGGTAAATGCATGGCTAATTTAGGACTTCTTTGTGGTGAAATCTGAAAATAATTACCTATATCTGAAGATATGGTATTTATTACTCTCCCACAGTAATTAGCGCTTGTTCAAAAGCTGCTTTTAACACACCGTCAATTTTCACCGGCTTTTCAGTTTCTCTATCAACAAAAACATGGGTCATGGTTCCGTAAGCTGAAGCTGACTCCTGCCCTGCTTTAAAAATTGCCACCCCATACTCAACCGATGAATTTCCGATACGATTAACCCGAAATGCACCAAATATTTTATCCGGATAAGCAACACTGGAAAAATAACTACACTGTGAATTTACGATAAAAGCAATAACAGGGCTGGTTTGAAAATCGATGCCGACGCGTTCTATCAAATAACTATTAGCAATCGTATCGAAGTATGAATAATAAGTGACATTGTTAACATGACCAAAAGCATCATTGTCCATCCAACGCGTGGTTATTTCTTTTATATAATGAAAGTCTGCTTTCATTGGGATTTCTTTAGACATATTCATTCTCCACAGACTGACTTTCATAAGCGGCTTGGTAAATAGCCAAAACATCTTCATAAAGCACATCTTTAGGATTATTAACCAGTAAACGCGTTTGCATCATAGCGTCTTGGGCCAACATGGCTAATTTATTTTCGGCGATGTTCATCGCTTTTAATGAATTAGGTAACCCTAAGCGTTGTATCAAATCTTCAAGGTAAGTAATTAAGTCCTCGGTAACTGCTTGCGGGGGTTGATTGGTATTAATGGCATCACTGATACAAGGTGCTAATTCACTATATTGTATTGCCGCATGGCTCTTATTAAAACGCATAACATGGGGCAGCACTAAAGAATTGCTTAAGCCGTGCGGTATATGAAAATGCCCTCCTAATGGATAGGCTAATGCGTGCACCGCGGCTACGGGAGCATTGGCGAACGCCTGCCCTGCTAAACAAGCGCCAAGTAACATATTCTGGCGGGCTGCTATATTTTTTCCATCACGACATACCGTTTCGATATTCGCTGAAAGTAAACGTAACGCTTCTTTCGCCAGCATATCTGAATAAGGATTTTTTTTAATTTTTGAGGTATATGCTTCTATCGCATGTACCATAGCATCAATACCCGTGGCAGCCGTCACAGCCGTTGGCAATCCGAGTGTTAACTCGGCATCAAGCAAAGCAATGTCGGGCAATAATTGCGATGAAACAATACCCGCTTTAGTGGTTTCACCCGTGGTAATTATCGCAATGGGCGTGACTTCAGAGCCAGTACCCGCGGTTGTCGGTACCAATATTAGGGGTAACCGTTTACCGACTACTTGATCAACACCATATATATCAGCTAATGATTGTGGTGACTTCATTAAGACTGCGACAACCTTGGCAGTATCCATAGAGCTACCACCACCAAAACCAATAACGCCATCTATATCATTTGTTTGGGCTAATTTTAGCGCGTCATTGATGATTTTTTCTTGTGGGTCAGCTACAACGTTATCGTAAATGATCGTCGGTAGTTTGCCATTAAAATGACTAAGTAAAAGTGTAAGTAAACCACAAGAAACAATACCATGATCGGTCACAATTAAGGGGTTATGTATCCCTAGCTTTTGACAATATTCGACGATATTACGCAGGCTACCCGGCTCACTGATAATGCTTTTAGTGGTATTAAATTGAAAGTTAGTAAACATTAATAGTTCTCATCTTTTTAGTCCTTAGATGTTGTTTGTTTCATCGGTATTTGTTGTTAGTTGCTGATATGTCGAATTAGCGTACTCAAATACCCTGTGACCAGTTATTTTACCGCTGTAAAGCATTCGCCTCGACATGACAATCTCTCGATGATTTCAATGCTTTAGCGCGTACTGCACTTATCTCTAATTTTGCTGCTGCCATGGCGGAAGTAAACGCTGAGTTGGCATGCAATCTAGCAAACGTTGCCGCGCCCATGGTACGACCCGCCTCTACATCACTTTGCCAATGCACATTACAAATTAAGCGACTTTCCCCCACCGCCAAACCACGTGCTAATGCTTTATTGCTGAACTCGGGTGATATTTCAGCAAAGATTTGTCCCCATAACCAACCAATAGCGGCATGGCCAGAGGGGTAAGAGCCACTGGTTCGCAAGTGCTTTTCTTTAGCAGGAACACAAGTCGCTGCTTCATTAATCATAAAGGGACGTTTTTTTTGATAGTGCTTCTTAGCCGCATAAGTCGATAGTCCGGCATCAGTTGCTGATCGTCTTAACAAACGATAAAGTTGTGGCGTTTCTATTTTGCTAATTTGTGCATCAATGGCACAAGAAAACATACTGGCCGCTACAGGAAACGCCAAATTGTCATCTGAGTTTGCTAAGTCCCACCTAGCCCCCTCTTGTTTAGCTATTACAAGGGTATTTAAGCGTTCATCTTCAGCATTACCAGCAATAGGTGCCGTAGGTAATAAGGTGATGCCATCAGGTATTACCTCATGTGGTAAATAACCGATTAAAATACCAGGTATTAACTCAGGCACGGGTTCAAGTGGCTGTGGTTTATTTGAGGCACAACTTGAGATTAACAACACACTCGTTAATCCTATCAATACGTTGGTTAGATTTTTTATCATAATTCACAGTAAATTATTAAATAGAAAGTGATTTGAACTTACAGTATGTTTTAATTCCATTCAAGTATTAATTATTTTATGAGGTATAAACTTTAAAATGCTAAAGAGAAAATAAGCAAGATTGCCTACACTCGCGTCAATAAGTTTGCCTCAAATTTACTAACTAAAAGTTTACTGACTATATAGCCGGTAAGTTACAAACTCTTAGCCTATTCATAGGCCTTAAAAGGAAAAACTCCATTAATAGCTGATGACACAATATAGCTAGCGCAATCACTTTCTTCTCCTACGCAGCGTAGCTTTAACTACAGCGACGAGTAAATGACCAACAGCTCTGACGTTTTTTATTTATCTCTTTGCTGTTAATATATGGCTCTCATTAAATTTACACCAAGCACTGCTTCTCGAGCGAATCTTCATGTTCAGTGTTTTGGTCACCATCAATATTAAAGGGTTAAACCGTGGACGCTTTTACAGCCAAGCAAACCGAGCACACCGAAGGCAGATCTCATCCTTGGACATCGATGATCACGGACGAAAACAGTATTTATATGGATTTCAAGAAAAATCCAAATCTGATACGCAGCTCGCTGGAAGATTTTCAGCCCTTTGAACAATGGCCCTTTGTCGATACTTTCTATTCGCTGGTCGAATGGCTTAATAGTTCATCATCATTGTTAGAAAGTAATGACTGCACCTTTAATGCCGTAGAAGAAAATCCCGATAAACAATACCCCTATGCTAAAAAATGCAGTGCCCGATTAATGATATTGTTTCGCGAAATTGAAGAAAACTGTCAGCAGCGAAGCATCGACTGGTTAATGCAAAATATACTGCAAAGCGTTGCCAGCACCAAAATAGGCTTTCGTGCTGGCGCCATTTGCCTATCACAATCCGCCACTTGTTATCTCGCGCTCGGCGATAAAGTAGATACCGGCGGCATGGGCCAACAAGTGGTACTGACTTTCTTTGCCTACGGAAAAAATGACCGTCGTTGTTTTGAAAACATGCAGGAAGTGATCAGCCATGCACAGCTCTGTTTAAAGACAGTCAATAAAAAGCTTAAAAACGGCGAGCTGGACGATATTTACCGCTAGAAATACTGAAATAGCGGTTATATTCTGAAAGTGTCGGAAGTGTCTAATACCAGAAAGGGCTGCACATTGTGCAGCCCTTTGAATGTGACGGTGAATCCAGAGATGAACGCTACTGTAGGTCCAATAGTAACTAGTTATATCAGTGTCTATTTAGAGGTTGTAGGAAAAGACTTAAGTTTTTCTAACAGCTTATTAATGGAGGGCATTGTACTATCATTAATTGTTGTTCTTATCTCATAAGTATCGGCTGTAGGACCGTTAACAATGTTAAAACACTCCAACTTGTTTTTACCTAAATGATACTGAATTGATTTGTCGGTGTAACCTTCCCCAAGCGTTTTTAATAAATAAGGATGAGTAAAGTTTATTTTGATTTCTTCCTTAGCAGGCCTAATGCAGTAATCACATCTTATGGCTTTATGTCCATCATGCTTCACGCCTGTTCTTACATCACCTCTATTAGTATTTGTTGTCCAAAAACTTAAACCAGGATTACTTGCTTTTGTTTTATTCAAAATCGCATAAGCAAGTTGTTTAAATTCATCCTTTTCACAACGTTGTATTACGTGTTTTATTTCTTCAGTTATAAAGTTGTTAGCAGACATGTATAAACCTTTTTATTAATAATATTTCAATAGATAAGATATCTCGCATATAGAGTATTGTTAATTTAATAACTTATATTTCTATACGTAAGTGTTAACTGTTATTGAGAAAATCTGCCATTTCTGTAATCAAACTTCTAATCGAATGGTTATCTTCGGCTTCTGGTTCATAAGCAGTAGAACTCGTTACTACCTCAGCATTTACAAGTTTTTTCCATAAAATGAATGCCGTAGCGGTAGGGTTACTCACTCGCAAGTCAAATTTTTCGATAAATTCAATAAATAATTTCCGTTGGGTAGACGAAACGAGAAAGAACGCAGGGCTTACCTTTTTACCCGACGTTCCTATCTTCAACCTAATTCTAGCTGGCCAACCTTCTTTATATATAAACACTGTTGGATCTTGCGCTAATCTTAAATCTGGTTCACCTATTATATAACTGTCACCCAGTACGTCATGAGCGATTTGGTTTACGTTTAATAGTTTTTCAAAGACAGAATTACGTATTATTTTATCTTCATGATCTTGGGTGTAACTGCCATCTCGTAAGTTTATTTTTCGCTCTACATCTAATCCCTGTAACGCTTCTAAATCGCCTTCTGGTCTTATATTTACCGAACGAAAGCCATGGACCATGTTAGTTAAATTATAAAAACCATACATCCACTTTATAAGCACAGATTCAACAGAACGGGCTTCATTATTCGTTTCAAATCTACCTATAACCCGCTTACCATAAAAATCTTGTTGTTTTAAAGATTTGATCATTTCTACTTTTGCAGATTCTTGAATATCGTTCTCATGTGCATCAATTCTTAACCCTTGTCCTTTACCTACATAAAAGACTTTATCGTTACGTGTATCAAATAAAATATATACGTAGTGTTCCATAAATAAACTCCTAAAATTAGTACGTTACATCACAGTGCTGTACTGTAAAATTAACAAACTTAATCAACACTTGGTTCTCACATAACTACTGTAGCTAGTATCCAAAATTCAGTTAGTTTGACTGCCTACTTGCACATGCCCAACCAACATATGACCACTTGCCCGTTGGCAGTGTTTAGGGTGATCATCAAAAAAAATATCGCTATCAATAATTTTTAAAATAGGTGTTTTATCACTACCCTCCATAAAAAAGCATTGTGAAGGAGACAACTGCCACTGTTCTATTGTATGCATAGCACGTTTAAGTGCTTTTCCTCCACGAGCTGTTACTAAAGACCATTTAATACCTTTGTTAACATTTTGAAGAACATCTATTTTTTTTATAAAGTTATATAACACCCCTTTGCCCATCTCAATACCAGCGTATTTTTGTTCATGTTCTTCAAATGCAGCAATACCCTGTTGATCGGCAATTGTCTGTGCATTATGGCAAAAAAGCACGGCGTCACCGTCAAAGGAAAAATGTAACTGTTTTCCTAGCACTCTATTATTTTCATTTTGATCAACAACAATAACAGGCAAACTATTACCTTCTAATTGCTCAGCAAATACCGTATCAGTTGTCATTACAATATCGGGCTGCATGACCTTAGTAACGTCAACTAATTGCTGATATTGCGTCATCACGACTTTATTAAAGGTTAAACCTTGTTGAGTAAATTGACTTAATAAAGGAATTAATCGTCCATGTTCACAGCTAGCCAATAAAAGTATTTTAATATTCATTTCTTGGCAATGATGTTCATGAAGCTTTGAAAGAAACTCACAAATCTGGTGATGTTGGTTAGCAAGCTCTCCTGTTATTCCTATGGTTAATGTATTAGAACTAACACCATGAGAATTCCCATCTACCCCCTTACCTTTATGACTTTGATGAGTTTCATCATTTTTATTAATGTTTAAATCAATATCCGTTTTAGTATTTATTTCAATCATGTTTTACCCTTTCAACGTATTCGATAAAGTATCTTTACATTGAAAGAAGACAATCGGAGTCTGAAATTAATTTAAAAGCGTTTATAAATAAATATTAACTTTTTATCAGATGTTTTTCATTATTAAACCACTAAGCAAGTTGTGCGAATGGCTAATAAACTGACTAAAGTAAATAAAAAATCACGCTTAAGAAAGTGTCGTACCTATCTAATATCATTATTGCAGGAACAATCACTATCACGCGCTCCAACAAAACAATGATTAGGTTTCATTTAATATTTATCTAAATGTTAACTTATTTAAATTTTTTAAATTAATCGGACGAAGATAGTCAGGAGCCATAGATAATATTATTTTACAAAATAAGTAATCCAAATAAAAAGGAACTCATCATGCAAGTTAAAGAAGATAATTTTTCAAAAATAGTACAAAAATAAGCCATTAAGAACATTCATAAGTAATTGGAGAGTAATAATGAAGGCAGCAGAAGTATTTCAACAAGTTTGTAACCTTGACGGTATTGATATTCAAGAAGGTGCTCATGGTGAAAATTATGAACGCATTGATTTCAATTATAAAGCAGGAATAGTCTCTGGGCACGGACACTATGAACTATCAAAAAGTAGACTGAATTTTTATATTGCTTATCAAATTGAAGGACAAGATTTTGATATTGAGCACACCCGTCAAGACGGTTATGAATACGTAACTTTCAACAATATAAGTCCTTTATGGGCAACAACAAAAATAAAAAACGACATTGTGGTAGAGATTAATGTTTATGAAGAATTTCCTGACAACAAAAGTTGGTTATTTTCAACAAAAAAGAATCAACGCTTCCTCACTTTAGATGAACCAGGTTAATATTTTTTAATCATATGCCTATGCCTATGCCTAACAGAAGTTTAACGTTAAGCGGCTTATATAGCATTTATAAGAAATAAGTCGCCACCTTTATTTCACCCATTAAAGAACAAGTTTTTTCTTCAATGTTCATGTTCATGTTCATGTTCACCACAACAATATAGTTTTTAAGAAAATCAACCTATTTTAAAACAAGGTAAAACAAAATGAGTAATTTCAAAATAGTACTTGAAAAAGGTCAAACAGAAGCAGAAATAAAAGCGGATTTGCAGTTCGAATTAAAAAATGAATTAGGCGAATGCATAAGTTCTCATCAGTTTGATTATCTCCCCCAAGCAATAGCGTTTATGGAAATCAACCAAGGGTTAATAAAACAAGAGACTATTCCTAATACTGATAAATCTCTATTTTTAACCCCCTCAAATACCCCTGCTAGATTAATATTAAATGATTTCTGGCTAAGGTTGTTATACACAAGAAAACTTGATGCAAGTTATTACGAATCTCACTTATAAAGAGCACGAAAAGAAAAGTTATTTTCGGACAATCATATTCTGGAAGGAGCTCTACAATGCACGTACTTTAGATTTACTAACAAAAACAGAGAAAATATTATGAGACATGTTGTACTAGCAGGTGATTCAATTTTTGACAATAAACCCTATGTAGCCCATGGAGACACGGTTAGTGATTTAATGAGATCAAAGTTATCTTCCCGAGACAGTTATACTTTATTGGCGGTTGACGGACACATATCCAATAATGTGAATCAACAATTAACTCAATTACCTAGTGATTGTAGTGACTTATTTATAAGTGTTGGCGGTAATGACGCTTTACAAAACGCCTATATATTAAATTCTCAAGTAACGAGTGTTACTGAAGCATTTGAACTTTTTAACAATGCAATTGTGAACTTTAAGCGTGACTATTTAGGTATGATCGATAATGTATTAAAAAGCTGTGCCGCAATAAATTGCAAGAACATTACCTTGTGTACTGTTTATAACAATGTTCCAGGCTTGGGTCATATAGAAAAAACGGCACTAGCGCTATTTAATGAGGTAATACTTGATGTTGCTATTAGTTTTAAACTCAATGTTATTGATTTAAGAAATACCTGCGATGATGAAGCTGACTATTCTGAAATTTCCCCGATAGAGCCTTCATTCGCTGGCGGAAACAAAATTACAGATGTGATTATCGATGTTATTCAAAACAACAAAGAACAAGTCACTCATATTTTTCAATAGAGGATAACCAAAATAAGAGTTTTATTGTTTAATATCATTAAGGCGAACAATAACTGCCTATAAACACAGTCGTAATAACAATATAAAGAGTTCTTATGAACCCCGTAGAAGATCCTCTTGGTTTATCTAATCTATCTATTGAAATTATTTTTAATAACTAAAATATGGCCTCAATGGATGTTATGGGTTTTTCAACCTTTAGGGGTATTTATTACCCTTCTATGAGTATATTTTATAGTGAAAGTTAAATACCTTTCACTATTACATTAATATTTACGAATGAGCGGCTAGCTTTTGATAAGAAGCAAAATTATTATCAAGTCGCCTGCGTATTTCATCAACCACTTGGCTAGGTTCGGTTACGATCATATCAGCACCAAACATACTTATCGCGTTAACAAAAAACCATGCGTCCCAACCGTCATGGTGATCCAAAAATTGACTGGTTAATTCAATGGTTGCTTCAATTTTAAACCAAGGTTTAGTTGGCGCTGATTGTGTTAAACACGTTTTCATTAACTGTTGTTCTTCAACAACAAGATCTTCAAATGCAGTAATTTTCTGATCTGTTGAAAACATCGTTTGAGTTAAGTTTTCTTTCACCCACGGGTTAACATAAGCAACAAACTTAAATGGTGCTTTAGGCTGGTCAAACGACTGATATTTATGCTGAGCTTTTATTTTAAAGTCTTCATCGATCAATTTTATATTTTTAAATCTATTAATATCAAAGTGACGATAAATGCCTTGTTCTTCTGTGGGAAGCTCTTGCCCTGCTCTCAAGTTATTATGTAAATAACCAATAACTTGTGTTTGTTCATACTGAACTCTGACTTGTTGAGGGCTAAAAATAATATTATTGGGCACTACATCTTGATGTACTGATTCATATTCGGCATGAATCACCTGTTGTTTTTCAATTGCATCAAATATAAGACGATAGTTTTCTTCGTTGATTGCAGTTTTCACCCAAGGCGTGGAAAAGGGCACATAATCACTAGCATCTATGGTGCGCCTGATAACACGAAGCTTTTCTATCGTTTTTTTGGCTTTATCAAATAACGGTGCTAATTCTCCTGCAATATCCGGCGGTAAAATATTACCAAAATTACTGCGTACTAAATCAAACGCCATAGCAGTTGAAAGCGGCATGTTTTGTGTTTTACACAAAGCATTGTTTTTTGCTTTAGAGCTAAGCCAATAATATTTATTTCTAGTTGAACTGTCTTCACCAATAACTTGTAAAGTTGAATGCTTAAAGGTTAAGCGTTCTACAGCATTTTTGATTCTACTTTGCATTGTATCAAGAGGTTGCCCTTCTACACCCGAGGCAATATACATTTTATAAATGGTTTTAAGTGGAATTGCACTCGACTCAAACGGAGGTAATATAGCAGCAATGGCTGAGTCAAAGTCAGCACCATCTAAATCAAATAAGGTATTGATTTCATGTATGTCAGGATCATTCTCTTTCGTTTTACTTGATAATATATTTAAACAGTCTTGAACGATTGGACGTGATGGCATATTAATCTCCAGTGATTAAACGAAAGCTTTCTTTAATTTTTTTAACTATCTAAATATATCGATATTTTATCAATATAACTATTTCTAAACAGCGCCTAAAGTATCCTTCTTTTTAACCAATCTTGAATTTGCCCGGATCCTAAGCCAAATCCTACTAAAAATGCAAAACCAAACTTTCTATTGGTCAGCGAAGTAAATGCCATTAGGCCACACCATAATAGTAATGAATCTTGTAGTAACATATTGTGTGTACCACAATATGCTATAACAGCCATTAACAAGGCTCTTTTCGGCATAACATTAAACCAAATACAGGTAATAATATAAAAAAACAACTCACCAAATGCAGATTCGAATATAAACATAGTTTTCTCTCTTTAGTTAGTATTTCGAGGATTAAGTCTAGTTTATTGGTAATGTTTGATATCTAAGGTCCGATTTTGTTATTTTTTTGTTGTATGCTCTATTTCAAATAGTTATTTACAAAGGTAATTTACAAACCAACAGAAGTTGCAAAGGTACTTGAAAAAGTTCATTGCTTCGTTGAGAAAACAAATTACTATATTGTGGGTTTGCATTCATACCCCCTTTACTAACTAAATTAAAAATAAAGAATTAAAACGAATCAAACATTCGAATTAAAATAATTTTTAGCATAAGTAAGTTGTTTAAATATTTTTTCAAGATCATTACTTTTTACTTTAAAGTTTTCCCAGTTGGGTAACTTAGAATAAGATTCATTATTTCTTACAGATAACTCATTGTATTGATTTAGATAATTCGAAAATTTTTGTCGATCGACTCTATTCTCACTTATAGGTTTTAGATTAAAGACAATATTATTTGCACCACTATCTGTTAGTTGTATTATCAGTCTTAAATTCGAGTTTAAATTAACAAAAACAGCAATATATCGACCTGCTTCCCAGTAACAAGGTGCATCTACATCGAATGTGGAATCTTTTTCTATGATAAAATCACGGATGTCTTCTGCGTGCGACATGTGATTGTAGCGGTCATGGTTTTCAATTTTATCTTGAAGGTATCCTGTACCATGTATAGCTGCGTTTTTAACGATATCAATACCAACGATATTCTCATTATTTTCAAAGGGACGCATATAGTCTGCGTGACGACCTCTTGATATGTTCGTCAAATTATCAATACCATAGACCCAATTAATTAAGGTACTTTCAACAGAAAACGCCTCGTTTTCTGTGTCATAACGACCTATGACACGAACACCAATCTTATTGTTGATATTTCGAGCTAAGATTTCTCGTATTTTGGTTAACTTATCTTTATCATGATCAGAATTTAAAGCCTCTACTTCATGTGAGAGAGCTCGTTTGCCAGTGCCTTTGCCAATATAGAATACTATAGAATCTTCAGGGTCCACTAATTCATATACATAATAAGGCTTTAGAGGTATTTCTCTTAGTTCAGTCATAATATTTTCCTTTATAAAAAAGTCACAATGGTGTCTTTAAATTGATTGATAAGTCATCGTTTGTCCTAAAATACCTTTGCTTTTTATATTCAGTATTACGTTATTTATGAATTATTTGTTAAAACCTAGTAAATACAACTAAGTTGAAATATCAATTATTGTTTGAATAAAAGTACTTCGAACAGTATCAGGTGTTTTCAACCATTGTTGCGCATTTATTTTAAATTTAAAGAGCTTCTCTCTTGGTGATTTTATAATGACACCTTCAGGCCAGTTACTTTCATTAAATACTTCTTTAATATCTTTATCTACACGCAAGTTAACTTCAATGCATAATGAGTTTTGGTTTGATTCATCGAGCCTCAATGAGCACATTCTATCTTTTTCTGTGTGCCATAAACTCAGCCGTGTTTTAGTCGTTTTTTGCCGAAGATTTGGGTTGCTTAATTGCTCATATAACTCTATAGCCAGTGGTTTTGTATGAGGAGAGTCTACATCCCATCTACTCCAGAAAGCTTTATCATCTATAGCTTCAGGAGCGTTATTAGATCTACGCCAATATACTTGCTCTTCACTGCCTTTATTGATGACTTCCCTGATAAATGCTTTTAGATTTTTTAATAACAACAATGAAAATGGCGAAACAGAATCAATATCACCTAGTTGCTCTTTTATTAATAAATCGGTCAATAAAGTATATATTGATGAATCGTTATGCCCTTTATTGAATTCCCACTGCATATGGCAATAACTCGCTTGGAGTAAAGATTTTTCAGTTATCATATAGGTTAATTGATTAAAATTATGCTCTAACCCTTTTTGACAGATGTTAGGCGTAAGGTAAACAAAATGTATATGTGGAGACTTACCTGTTATTGGATTGTCAACATGCAGTTCATTGATGATAGATCTCTCAAGTAGTTGATACTCATCTAATAATTGAAATGAATCGCCAGCAGAGTCTGATTTTATTTTATTTTCAATAGGTACAACAAGAAATAACTTTTCTTCTTGTCCTCCCGTATAATAAAGACTGATAACTATATCAATATCCCGTTGTTTATTGTCACTAATAGAATCGACAAAACCCATATACGTGTCTTCAATCTCTACTTTAACCATTATATCTTCATTTCCATATAATGATATTTGGTTAAGTACTTTCTTAAATTCAAGCGTGTCGGGAAGACATGCATTTAAGAATATTTTTAAAAATGAATCCCGTAAGCCATGTCCTTCTGTAGGGTCAAGTAAGTATGACAAAACACTCGTAATGTTAGCTTCATTAACAATACCGTCACCTGATGACATAACACTAAAAATATTCATTTAATCTCCTAATTTAATCTACTTGAATTACTAAAAAATCTACGACCTGCACCACGATTGCCAAGCTTCAACAATCATCACCATAGCTAACGTGTCTAACTCGCAGTATTTTAATAATGCATTATCAAGTTCAGTTCGTTCATATTCAGACATTTGAGTAAACTGCATTTTAGAATAAGCGGTTAATGCTAAGCCACCATTATTCAACTCATCTGTTTCACTAAGTAAGTCTGCTTCATGCTCACTAATATCGGCAAACATTTTGGGTAATAACTTATATGGATCTTTTACTTGGCCATCATTATCAATTTGAAGCCATTGTTGCTTGGTAAAATTACAGCTTGGCATTTGCTCACTGCCATAAATTGCTTGCCCGTATTTTTCTTTTAAAAATGCAGAACTGTTTAATACCGCTGGTAATACAGCTTTTATCGAATTTGAACCATTAGTTGCAGGGTCGTAATAGTATTTTTTCACTAATACCCATAAATCAACCATCAAACGATCACCACTCCAAATCTCTTTACTCTTATCACCTGATTTTGTGATAGTTTTAATAAAATCGCTTAGCTCAAGTTTATCGACTTCTGTCGATACCGCCAATTGTCGATAAATCAGATTAAGGTAGGTATTCTCATGGGATGAATAGCGAAAAATAGTGCCTTCATCATTTTCTAATTGACGCTTTAATTCACGGACAAATTCAAAATTAGGAAACTGCCCGACTTCCGTATTTAAAAACTCACCCGCATGTTCTACTCGGCCATCTTCATGTAAAACATGATGAGAAAATTGGAAAGCGATCCCCTCATAAGGAGCCATTCCTTTAAAAAAGGGGATGGCAGAGGCATTGGTTTCAAAATCAATAAAATGTAATGGATATGTCCATTTTGCCATTTCTGCTTCCATGGTACCGCTATCAAATTCAATACTCGTATCGTTATTTTTAACTTTCTCTATTTGTAACCATTGTCTTTCAGATTGCGTCATCGCAAAACTGTCAGATGTTTTTATATTGAGATGCTCTTTTTCAACATCTTTAATTTTTACAATACCTTCATTAATAAGCTCTTCCGCACGCTTAAAACTCCAAATTTGTAAAACACTTTGATCATTAAAGTCTTCGTCTTGCCAATGTAACTGTTCTTTCCAGCATGTTTTATAACCACTTAATTTACCCTCAGCTTCTTCTTGTGCTGTACAAGTGAATTCACAGGTTTTACATTTTTTGCCAATAACAGGCGCTATTTTTTCATCTTTTTCGTAATACTGAGCCAGTAATTCAATATTACCTTTGAAGGTATTAGTTGGCATACCTGTGGCAAGTTCTTCGGCATATACTTTGTTCAATATTTTATCGACATTAACTTTAGTTAAGAACTGTGCTGATAAGTCTTCCGCGGTTAAATTTGACGATACTTTTACACCTTTTCTGTTGTTAGCGTCTTTGGTCATTAAAAACTTTTGATTTAGACCGTCAGTCACAGCCACTGAGTTTTTATCAACTAACATTAAGAAACTGGTAACGGTACTGTTAGGGAATGCTTTTTCTAAAACATGTTTTTGAAAAGCTACGTCGTATAAATACGGTTTCCAGCCAGAAATAATCCCCCCCCTTGCCCCAAGGAACTCGTTGTCTTCTTGTTTTGAATATGACTTTGCTTTTACTTCTATTAATTCGAAGTGATTACCTTGTTTGACTAAAATATCAATGCGAACAAAAAGGTTATTAAAACGAATAGCGGGTTCAAATAGCACCACGTTTTCTTGGGATAATAGTGCTAATGTTTGTTGTTGTGCTTCTTCGTAATCAATAGCGGTTATGGCTTGTCCTTGAGGGTAATAACATTTAGCTAACTCACCCACTTGAAAACCACCTTCTGCTAATGCTTGTAAAAATGAGTCTTCGAGTTTGCTATCGGCATAGGAATTTTTACCCGAATAGAAAAGTTTAGTTGGACACTCTGTAGCCATTTTAAATCGAGACTTAGTTAAATAACGTGGCTTACTCATATCTTGTATACCTTATAAAAATGTAAAATTTGACGTCTACATATATTTCAAAAAATAAAAAATATTCACTTGCCTTTTAATTTCGTCCGATCAGAATATCTGTTCTGACAAATAAAAAACAGACTCATTTACAATAAAGGAACGGGTGTAAACAAACTAAAGCAACCTGTTAATTTATTGTGACAAATATCTAAAAGTGAATAAATACGACTAACACAACCTTCAATGTATTGAACTTAAAAAAGATTTGTATTCAATAGCATGTTTAATAAGTTCATTGAAACATCTAGCCAAGAGATTGGGGATCCGATTTTAAAATTAATGATACTTAAATTTGCAATACTTATATTGGAGAGAACAAAGCAACATCTGGTAAATATTTTTTAACTAATAGATGTACTGTTGGATCATCATCAAAAACAGCTTCAACTTGCTCTTGTTTAAATGCGATTATTTTTTGATAAAGTAAAATCTCTTTTCCCACTAGCTCAATCGGCTGTTCTTCGGAGTCACCACTCCAATCAGCAAAATATATGTTCGAATAGTTAATATTTAATAACTCTAGTTCTTTTATTGTATGTTCAATTGACTCTTGTGTGTTTTGTCGAGAAGTAACCACTACAGCTTCATTCGCATGGCTAATTTGTGAAAAAAAATCAGGGTACTTGGTGATAGTGTCATCAATATCTAAGGCTATTTTCATTTGTTTTGGTCACTCTTATCATTCAGGGAGTTTAAAAGGAAAAGCAAAAATAACATCGTTCCCGGAAGGTCAACATCCGAATCATCTGTTTTAATGCTCTCATCACTTAATAACAGTCGTAAAAATATGGCAACAGACAAACAATGCTCTGACGGTTTAGCCGATCTTTCTTTGCAAGATCTTAAAGATGTACTTGATTGGTCATTAAAGCAATTATATTTGAGCCATGTTGCTGGCATAACAATGATGTTACTGGTGCTAACGTTATTCTTAATCGATCTAGCGAGCTTTTCAACCGTACTATTACCTGTTATCTCTTGGCTCAATCAAATGCGTTATGACCGCTTTTCGGAAAGTAGAATAATAAAATGCGCCATCGTTTACCGAGAAAAAATCTTTTAAAGAAATATACCTAAATAAGGAACATTAATATGAATACACAAGAAGAAACGCTGTGGTTATCTGAACTAACCGATGATTTTTTAAAAGAAGCATGTATTTGGCCAAGCAATATGATGAAACTTGTCCATGTTACTGGCATTCTTACTACATTACTCTTAGTTTTTGGTAGTATTAATTTACAAGTTTGGACTTTTACAGGTTCAATTTCAGCGCTTATCTTAATTGTTTATAAGGGTTACGTTTATAACAAAGATATCTGTTTAATAAGATATGAATTACAACGTCGACAAAATAGAAAAGTTCGCTAAATTTGGATAATGATTATTTGCCTAATATACTTAACAAAACCCTCTAATGCTTCAGTTAAGGTAATTTGAGTAATATTGGGTTGCGGGGCTAAGTATTGAACGACTTCAGGGATAGTTAGAATTCATCAGTACTTTTTGTTTCGTTAATAAGTTCAATTAATAGCGCTAAATAAGTAAATTGTCTCAGTTAATCCTGCAGGACTGATTTAAAAAGCTTCAGACATAAGAAAGCCGTTGAATATCAACGGCTTTCTCTGTTTCTAATGTGACGGTGCGATATAAATTTTAACTCTACGTCGTAGGTGCTGCGCTACAAACCCTTTACAGTTTCAAGAATTACTCCTAATCGATAATAATCAATTAGTTAGCTTTTATATTCCGGATAACGAATTCTGCTACATAACGCCCCCAAAATAACGTCAATTGTCTACAGAACTGTCAATACTATAATGTGTTGACGCACCGTCCCCTCAAGAATAGTCACCTAGAAAACATAAGTAACTTAAATACAAAACTTACATGTAAACCATTGTTCTATTTGTGTAAAAAAAGTAGCAGTACCCATCATTTGAGATCAATAACTTACAACTGAATTTGCAACCAAGTGCTGTTCTAATTTATCGACTCAAATTCATAAGTAATTCTTCGTTGATATTGTTGATTAGGCTGCAATACATTACTAGGAAAATTTTTATTATTGTCCGCATCGGTATAATTTTGCGCTTCTAAACATAAGCCTTGGTATGAACCAAACTTGCCACTTAAGTAATATCCCGTATAAAGCTGTATTGCTGCTTGATCGGTATAAACAGACAAACTTATTTGATTTTTTAATGAAGTAAGGATTGCCTTAGGCTGCTCGAACGGCGCGTTATCCAAAACAAAACAGTGATCATAACCGTTTTTTGTTTTAAGCGATTCATCTTCAGTATTTTGTTGTCGATAACCAATAGAAGTAGGCTCTCTAAAATTATAATCTGTCTCTGCTACCGAAATAATATTCCCCGTAGGTATATTAGCGGTGTCAGTTTCAAGCAATGCCGAAGACATCATTTGTAAATATAGTGATTGGCAATCTTTTTCACCCAAATTAAAATATGCATGGTTAGTCAAATTTATTGGCGTAGCTGAATCAGTATTAGCCGAGTATTGTATGCTTAGTTTATTGTCAGCACTTAACTTATAAGTGACAGATAATGCTAATTGTCCTGGAAACCCTTGGTCTCCATTAGGGGAAACAAGCAATAAAGTTACCGAAGAGTCGGTGACGGTTTCTTTATCGATTTGCCAAAAGCGCAAAGAGAAATTATCAGGTCCGCCGTGTAAACAGTTTTCACCATCATTTATGGGTAACTGATATTGACGGCCAGCAAGCTCAAACTTACCGCCAGCAATGCGATTACACACCCGACCACAAGTTGCCCCTAAATAAAACTCATCCGTTAAGTAATCGGTTGCTGATGCATAACCAAGTATCATTTCCGTTGCTTTAGCATTAACTGGAAACTTAATTGACTTAATTCTGGCACCAAAGTTAATGATTTCAACTGACATGCCATAGTCATTGGTCAATGCTATTAATTCTAGTTCTGATTCCAATTCGGTTGCCATCTCTAATTCCAATTCTATTTCTGCTGTTGTTTCCAGCTCTGTTGCCAAGTAAGTCATTAATCTAAAAACCCATTTGGATTGTTTGATTGCCAGCGCCAAGTATCCGTCATCATTTGTTCTAGGCTTCTATTGGCGTGCCAATTAAGTTCTTTATTTGCTTTACTGGCATTGGCCCAAAAAGCAGACAGATCCCCAGCTCTTCTTGGTGATACTTCAAAGGGGATAGCTTTATTAATGGCTTTTTCGAAAGCTTGAACAATTGCAAACACTGACACCCCGTTACCTGTGCCTAAATTAAAAGCTTCAACACCGTTAAATTCACTGTGACGATCTAACCAGTCTAATGCTGCGACATGCCCTTGAGCTAAATCCATCACATGTAAATAATCTCGTTCACAGCTGCCATCTTTAGTAGGAAAGTCTTCACCAAAAACACTGAGTTTGTCACGTTTACCGACGGCAACTTGGGCAATATAAGGTAAAAGATTATTGGGAATGCCTTTTGGGTCTTCACCAATTTCACCACTTTCGTGAGCCCCAATAGGGTTGAAATAACGTAAAGATACGCCTCTAAACTTGTTATCCGAGAGCGCTAAATCGGCCAGTATACGTTCAACCATGACCTTGCTAGCGCCATAGGGGCTTGAAGGCGACCCTAGTTTCATTGTTTCCACATAGGGCACGTCATTTTCTTCACCATAAACCGTGGCTGACGAACTAAAAATGAAATTATGCACCTGGTATTGCTGCATAACTTCGAGTATACAAACGGTGCCATGGACATTATTTTGATAATAACGTAACGGTATTTCTGCCGATTCGCCAACCGCTTTAAGTGCGGCAAAGTGAATGACGGCATCAATATCAGATTGTTTAAATAGCTGACTTAATTTTTCTTTATCGCAGATATCACCTTCAACAAACTTAACTTTCTTTGAGGTAAGCTTTTCAACCCGCTTAATAGACTCAAGACTTGAGTTAGTTAAATTATCATAAACGATAACGTCGTAATTATTTTCTAATAACGATAAAACCGTATGGGAGCCGATATACCCGGCCCCGCCTGTGACTAATACTTGCATTATTTGTCCTTCAAAAAAATGAAAGGTCAATTGCTTATCCTTTTTATGAGCAAATGGATGGCAATTGACCTTTTTTTATACCAATTTGGTATTACTGTTCAGATGATTATTTTTCTATAACTTTGTTTACCACCAAGTAGCGTATAAAGCTATTAGGATAAGTATCACACCCACAGCAGCAACATTAAATGACTTAGTTGTTTCAAAGCTGACATCATCTAAACTAACACTGTTATCTTCAGTAGGCGGTTTACCTGCCATAGAGACAAAGTAACAAAGCGCTAAACATAACAAGAAGACTAAACCAACACGGTCCATAAACGGTAGTTCAGGCCAAGCAAATTTAAGTATTAGCGAAAATACCGCGGAGCCTAAGGCTGCTGATAATGCGCCCATTGAGGTAGCTCTTTTCCAAAACATACCCAGAACAAATATCACCACTATGCCTGGAGTAAAGAAACCGGTAAATTCTTGAATATATTGGAACGCTTGGTCAAACTTACCCAATAATGGCTGAGCTACGATTAAAGCGATACATAATGAAACTAATGCAGCAATACGGCCAATATGGACATAGTGACGTTGACTCTCATTAGGTTTAAAGCGGCTATAAAGATCCATGGTAAAGATGGTGGAAATACTATTGGTCATTGAAGCTAATGAAGACACTATCGCAGCAACTAAAGCGGCAAAGACTAAACCTTTAATGCCAACAGGCAACATTGCCATCATCGATGGGTAGGCTTGATCTGGCGATGTTAACGTTGGATAAAGCACAACCGCGGCAATACCAGGTAAAACAACAACAATCGGCATGAGCAATTTAAGGTAGGCAGCAAAAGCAATGCCTTTCTGCGCTTCTTTGAGGTCTTTAGCGGCCAAGGCACGCTGAATAATATACTGGTTAAAACCCCAATAACTAAAATTCATTACCCACATACCGCCAAGTAATACCGAAATACCAGGAAGGCTCATGTAATGTTCATTTTCTGGGCTTAAGATCATATCAAAATGCTCTGGCATTTGGTCGGTCAGTATGCCAAAACCAACTAACATGCCTTGACCATCAGCAACTGCATCTAGCGCTATATAACTCAGTAACAGTCCACCAAACACTAATAACACGACTTGTAAGATGTCGGTAAAAGCAACCGCCTTTAGGCCACCATATAAAGAGTAAGCCACTGAGAAAACGGCTAAGAATATCATACCGAACATCCAATCTACACCAGCAACGGTTTCAATAGCCATACCACCTAGCCACAATACCGCAGTTAAATTAACAAAGGTGTATACCGCTAGCCAAAAAATGGCCATGGTCGTTTTTACCTTATTATCAAAGCGTTGCTCAAGGTATTGCGGCATGGTGAATATTTCATTTTTCAGAAAAATAGGCAGCATATATTTACCGACTATTACCAAGGTAATCGCAGCCATCCATTCGTAAGAAGCTATGGCTAAACCAATCGCATAACCCGAGCCAGACATACCGATAATCTGCTCTGCGGAGATATTTGCGGCAATTAAAGAGGCACCAATTGCCCACCAAGGTAACGATTTACTCGCTAAAAAGTAATCTTCGGTATTCGCGCCTTCTTTTTTTTCATTTCGAGAAACCCACAAGGCAAGACAAAGCAGCCCTATGACATAGACAATAAAAATTGTGCTATCTATGGTCCCCAATTTATTTGTAAATTCCATCGTTTGTAACCCTTACTTTTTAGTTATTGTTTTAGTTATAATAATTTTTTACGCTAGTTTTATTTTTATTCATTTAAATTTTATTTGATTCACTTTAGCCAATTACACCTCAGCTAGTTATCTAAATGCACCTTGTGATGCAGTACAATGATAAATACTTGCTGTTAAGCCAAATTCTTGCTCATATTTACGGTTGACAATATCCGTTACCTCGGTCACTAAGTTATTAGGCACTAGAGCGACGACACAACCACCAAAACCACCGCCGGTCATGCGAACGCCGCCTTTTGTACCCAAGACACTATCAATCATTTCGACTAAGCCATCCATTTCCTTGGTAGTCACTTCAAAGTCATCACGCAAAGAAATATGAGACGCCTTCATCTCGGCACTAATGGTTGCCATATCATTGGCTTTTAACGCCTTTAAGGTATTCACGGCACGAGTATTTTCACTCACAACGTGACGGGCGCGTTTGAACAGCTCTGGCTCAATTTCCTTTTCGGCAGCATTAAGCTGTGCCATGGTCACATCCCGCAGAGCAGAAACACCAAAGTACTTGGCCACCGCTTCACATTGTTGACGTCTTAAGTTATAGGCACTATCAACCAAGCCACGTTTTACATTGGAATTAACAATAAACAGCGTTAAGTCATCTGGAATAGGCGCATCTTCAAAAGATAAGTCTTTGCAATCAAGTAACATAGCATGACCTTGCTGCCCCATGGCCGAGATAAGTTGGTCCATAATGCCGCAGTTACAACCAACAAAATCATTCTCGGCTTGCTGTCCAATAAGCGCGGCATTAATACCATTTAACTCTAATTGATAAAGCTGAGTAAAGGTTTTTAAGATAGCTATTTCAAAACTGGCCGATGAACTTAAACCGGCACCTTGTGGTACATTACCGGTAACCACTAAGTTTGCACCGTTAATTTCAGGATGCTTTTTCAGCAATGCTTGTAATGTTCCTCTAACATAATTACTCCACATCATCTGTTGATCAAACACTATCTCAGTCAAACTAAATTCATTAGTTTGTTGGTCACAATCGTGGGCATAAACTTTAATGATCTTATCGTCGCGCACAGAGGCTGCAATAGTAGTACCGTAATTAATCGCTGCCGGCAGGACAAAACCGTCATTGTAATCAGTATGGTCACCAATGATATTAACTCTGCCAGGTGCATGACAAACGAGCTCAGCCGAGTGTTGAAATTGTTGCTCAAATAAAATTTGCACAAGTGCTTGTTGTTCAAGTTCTTTTTGTTCCAGTGCTACTGAAATCATTAACTTTTTTCCTTATAGTGAGTAGCAGGTAAATCATGCAGTCTTTTTGCTGCTTGCTCTGCAGTAAGATCTCGTTGCGCTTCAGCCATCATTTCATATCCGACCATAAATTTACGCACCGTGGCCGATCTTAATAGTGGCGGGAAGAAGCTGGCATGCAGAGTCCATTCATCATGTTGTTGGCCATCAAAAGGCGCACCGTGCCAACCCATGGAATAAGGGAAAGAACACTCAAATAAATTGTCATACTTGATGGTAATTTGTTTAAGAATATCTGCGAGGGATAATTTTTGCGCTGCATTCAGCTCAGTTATACGTGACACGGTAAAGCGTGGTAGTAATAAAGTTTCAAACGGCCATGCTGCCCAGTAAGGTACTACAACTAACCAATCATCATTTAGCACCACAATGCGTTCTCTATTATCGACTTCTCTATTTACATAGTCTTCTAATAAATTGCTGCCATGTTGCTTAAGGTAAGCCAACTGAGCTTTTTGTTTTTTCATCACCAAGGTTGGTAATTGCTGTTGCGCCCAAATTTGTCCATGAGGATGTGGGTTAGAGCAACCCATAATACTGCCTTTATTTTCAAAGACCTGTACGCTGGTATAGGTTTTACCTAATTCTTCACATTGACTTTGCCATGTATCAACAAGTCGAGAAATCTCCTTTACTGATAGCTCTGGTAAGGTTTTACTATGATCCGCTGAAAAACAGATTACACGACTCTCACCCTGCTCTGTGGCCATTTTAAAAAGTGGATCATCACTGCTCACAATAGGAGTATCTTGTTTTATTGCGGCAAAATCATTGGTAAAAACAAAGGTATCTTTATAATCATCGTTAACTTCACCATTTATACGAGTATTGCCCGCACATAAAAAACATTCTTTGTCGTAGGCCGGTCTTTGCTGTTCATCAAGCTTTTCTACCTGCCCTTGCCATGGCCTTTTTGCTCGGTGAGGAGAAACCAACACCCACTCATCAATCAGTGGGTTATATCTTCTGTGAGGGTGTTCCGTGGGATCAAAATCTACAGTCATAATATTTTAAATAGTTATAATTGAAAGCATGAAACAAAGGGTAATCGTTTACCCTTTGTTGTGCAAGTACTAATTTAAAGTTTCAGGTATCTTGATGTATCACCTATATTTAGTGTATATTCAACCAACTCAATAAGAAATAAACAATGTAAACATTTACCCTATGGCAACAATAAAAGACGTAGCTCGTATTGCTGGTGTATCCGTGGCATCCGTATCACGGGTATTAAATAATGGCCCTAAAGTCAGTCAAAAAACCATTGCGAATGTCACAAAGGTAATGAAAGACTTGAACTATACCCCTAATGCCAATGCTCGTGCCTTAGTCACACAAAAAAGTACCACCCTAGGTGTTGTTATTCCTGATCTAGTTGATCCATTCTTTGCATCATTAGCTCATGGTGTTGAGCAAGTGGCCCGCAAAAAGAAAATGCAACTACTATTAAGTACGGGGTTGGTGAGCGCAGAAACAGAAATGCAAGCCATCACTTTACTTATTGAAAGGCAATGCGATGTGATGGTGGTACATAGTAAAAAACTATCCGATCAAGTATTAATTGAATTAGCGGGTAAAGTCCCTGGCCTAGTGTTGATTGATCGCTATATTGAAGAAATAGCACACCGTTGTGTTTGGTTAGATAACCTTGAGGGTGGAAAAATTGCCGCTCGCCATTTATTGGCATTAAATCATCAAAGTTTTGCCTGTATCTCGAGTAAACATCAAATAGATGATCCTCGTTTAAGAATTGAAGGTTTTCAGCAAGAGTTAAAGTCTGCCAACGTAAATCTTGCTTCAGAATTAATTGAGTTTGGAGAACCAACGCTTCAAGGGGGAGAAATTGCTACTCAGAACCTGTTAGCATCTGGTAAAAAATTTACAGCTATATTTGTCTACAACGATGCCATGGCTATTGGCGCCATTTCTACCCTTGAAGATAACGGTTTTAAAGTACCTTCAGATATCTCTGTTCTAGGCTTCGATGATGTTCTACTGTCAAGGTATTCTAGACCAAAGTTAAGTACCCTCAATTACCCTGTAGAAGAAATGGCCATGCAAGCAGCTAACATCGCACTAGAGCTAACCGCTAAGCATGCAGAAATTAATGAAAGCAAAAACTATAAACACATTCCTAGGCTTGTTAAACGAGAATCTACAAGTTTCAAACCAAGTTAATCACGGACTTTGATCTATCTTTGTTTTAATCGATTGTTTAAACAAACCCTTCTGTAAAATAATTTTGAGACGTTTTAAAAACTATCAAAACCTTAGTAGTAAACTAAGGTTTTCTATCTAAGGCTATTGAAGCTTAAAAGTCCCAACTAAGATATTTTACCAGTGAGCTTACTCAAAATACCTGCCCTTATGTCCAAAAAACCCAAAACAGGACAACGTTACCATTAATACCAAAAAAAAATGAGATAATGCTTGCGAAGTATCGCTTAAATAGCATACCTTATACTAAGTTTGTGATTGGGCAACGTTCCCACGCATGGTGTATTATCGTTTTGTAAGGTTAAAAATAACAATGCTTTTTTATCCACACTTATTATTGCCGCTTGCCAGTCAACACAAAACAATAATAAAAATCAATCAAATTTAAATAGGACTGATTGGCAACAACTTCGTTTTTCTCAAGATGATATTGATAAAAGTAGTTAGTTGAATTTGTATGAATTTCGCCTGACGGCTGACAATTAGATGTCCAAATCAGGCTATGTTCAGCATAAATAATTGAGTATTTGGCAAACTAACAAGGCTCGTCAAATTTCGATTGAAGAGTTTGCAGCAGGTCGAGAAAATTAAAACAATACAAAGGTCAGCAATGAAAACAATTCTACTATTAATTACACTAGCAGTATCAAGCCTACAAATAAGCTTGGCTCAAGGCACTGTCGCAAAAGCGACCCAGCCTAATATCGTTGTGTTTCTAGTTGATGATATGGGGTTAATGGATACTTCAGTGCCCTTTATAACGGACGGAAAGGGTCAGCCGATAAGTCAGCCTTTAAATAACTGGTACCATACACCAAATATGGAAAACCTTGCCACTAAAGGGATTCGCTTTAGTCAATTTTATGCGCAAAGTGTTTGCTCCCCAACGAGAGCGTCTTTACTTACTGGACAAAATGCTACACGACACCATACCACTACGTGGATCAAGCCTGACGAAAATAATGGCGGAAAATTTGGACCAAAACAATGGAATTGGCAAGGGCTAACAAGCTCATCAGTAACCTTCCCTCAGCTGCTAAAAAATGCAGGCTACAAAACTATTCACATTGGTAAGGGACATTTTGGTCCATTAAAAAGTGAAGGCGCTGATCCTAAAAATATCGGCTTTGATGTTAATATCGCTGGCGCGCCATGGGGACGTCCAAAAAGTTACTATAGTCACAATCACTATGGTAATCACCCAAAATATAAACAAAAAAACAAACCGTTAACGCATAATATTCCTCATTTAGAGGCTTACTATGACAAAGATATCTTCTTAACTGAAGCGCTGACGCTTGAGGCTAATAAACAAATAGCTCAAGCCACATCCGAGAATAAACCTTTTCTGCTTTATATGTCGCACTATGCAGTTCATGCGCCATTTGATAGTGACCCTAGATTTGCCAAGCGTTATCAAAATAGAGGGAAATCTAAGCAAGCTCAAGCGTATGCCACCTTGATGGAAGGAATGGACAAATCTTTAGGAGATATAACCAGTAAACTCGAACAATTAGGTATCGCAGAAAATACCTTAATACTCTTTTTAGGTGATAACGGCTCGGATGCTCCGTTAGGGAAAAATGATGCCATTGCTAGCTCAGCGCCACTTAAAGGAAGAAAAGGCACCAGTTGGGAAGGCGGCATGCGCGCACCATTTATTGCGGCTTGGGCTAAACCAAATAAAAATATGGCGATACAAAAACGCTTCCCTATTGCTCAAAATAAGATAAATACGCAAATTGCCACGGTATTAGATATATACCCAACAATACTCTCTGTGGCCTCTGTGCAAAATCCATCATCACAAGTAATTGATGGGATTAATTTAACCAAACAACTGTCTGGTCAAATAAACACCAATCGTAAAAATAGCTTTTTGATGCATTTTCCTCATGAACATAGGCATTCTTATTTTACTAGTTATCGTTTAGATAACTGGAAAGTTATCTATAACTATTTACCAGAAGTGAAAACCAAGCATAGAAAAAAACAAGTAAAGCGCTATCAACTTTATAACTTAAAAAATGATCCTACAGAATCTAATGATCTCGCCTCATCTCAGCCAAAAAAACTCAAAGAAATAATGACATCAATGATTACTGAATTGAGAAGACAAAATGCACAATATCCTATAGATAAACAAGGTAAAACGATCAAGCCGATACTCCCTAAATCGAGTATTTAACTAAAGTCCAAATAAAAGAACTAAGAGAGCAAAAAATCACTATGAGATACTGCTTAAAATTAATAATACTCTTTATTCTAGCCTGCAATTTAATTGCTTGCTCTAACAATACTGATAAGCAGAATAGCGCTTCAATTACAGAAAGTAAGTCTATTGATGATGCAACGCCAAGTAAGCTTATTCAATACAAGAAAATTGATGGTATCTCACTGTCTTTACATATTTTCAATCCTAAAGACCACAAAGCAAGTGATAACCGCCCAGCGATTGTTTTCTTTCATGGTGGTGGCTGGAATGGCGGCTCACCTCATCATTTTTATCGTCACAGTCAACACTTAGCTAATAAAGGCATGGTTGCCATTAGTGCTCAATATCGTGTATTAAAACAACATGGCACCGAGCCTAAAATGAGTGTTATGGATGGTAAATCTGCGATGCGATGGGTTCGCTCTCACGCTAAAGAGCTCGGTATAAATCCTAACATGATCGCCGCAGGCGGTGGTTCAGCTGGCGGACAAGTTGCAGCGGCTACAGGAACAGCAACAACCATTGAAGATCCTAATGATGATTCATCTGTCAGTTATCGACCTAACGCATTAGTGTTATTTAATCCTGTATTTGATAATGGTCCTGGCGGCTACGGCCATGGACGAGTGAAAACCTACTGGCAACAGTTCTCTCCTCTGCACAATATTACTGAAAATACGCCTCCTACTATTGGTTTTTTTGGTGAGTTAGATACTGCCATTAAAGTTCCTTCTGTGCTGAAATTCAAAAAACGTATGAAGGAAGTTGGTGTTCCTTTTGAAATGCATATGTATAAAAATCAACCTCACGGTTTTTTTAACGAGGTTAAATTCGAAGAAACCTTATTAGAAATGGAAGTCTTTCTGACTAAGTTAGGCTTCATCTCTCCCGTTAAGTCAACGAACAGCAACACTTATTACATTGATAGTAAAAATGGCAACGATCAAAATTCAGCGCTAACGCCAAATAAACCATGGAAAAGCCTTACAAAAGTCAATCAGCAAACTTTTCAACCGGGTGACCGACTCTTATTTAAGGCTGGTTCTCGCTATAATGGCGTACTAGAACCAAAAGGTAGTGGCACAAAAGGTAAGTCAATTGTCATAAGCTCCTACGGTGTTGGCAATAAACCACTCATTAATGGTTGGGGACAAAAGCTTCATACCTTGTTATTACACAATGTCGAATATTGGGAGGTTAACAACCTTTCTATAACCAATAAAGGTAAAAGACCTCAAGCCAGACGTCGCGGTGTCATTATTAGCGCTAAAGACATTGGAGAACTACACCATATTGTTTTAAACAACCTAGAAGTTCATCAAGTAAATGGCAATTTAAAGAAAAAAGAAGGGGCTGGTGGTGGTATTGTAGTTATAAACCGTGGCAACAAAATACCTACTAGATTCATTGATTTACAAATTTTAAACTCTCACATTCATCATGTAACACGCAATGGCATAAATTTTCATGGTAACTCACGAAGAGATAAATGGTTTCCCAACTTAGGTGTACTCGTTAAGGGTAACTTAATTGAACAAGTTCCAGGTGATGGCATTGTTATCATTGCTAGTGATGGCGCCATTATTGAACATAATATTCTACGAGATTTTCCCGATACTTTACCTAAAGGTGATGCGGCAGCAGGTATTTGGCCTTGGAGTGCCGACAATACCATCATTCAATTTAATGAAGTAAGCGGTCATAAAGCTAAATGGGATGGTCAAGGCTTCGATTCTGATTTCAACTCATTTGGCACTGTCATTCAATATAACTATAGCCACGATAATTATGGTGGTTTTTTATTAGTGTGTAATAAAGGCCAATCACTTGGTCAAAACAATAATAAAGGTACTGTTGATACCATCATTAGAGGCAATGTCAGTATTAATGATGGCATACGTCCCTACCCGACCCATGCAGGCATTTTTTCACCCACATTTCACATCACAGGGCCTGTAGAAAACACCCAAATTTACGACAACATTATCATAGTACCGAAAAAGCCAAAGCATGTTGATAATACCTTAATCGATATGGATAACTGGGGTGGCCCTTGGCCAGTTAATACCCTGTTTGAAAACAACCAATTCTATTTTGAAGATGAAATAGCGATAAAACACAAAGATGTTAAAAGCTTTGTGTTCAAGAAAAACCATTTATCTAAAGCGATTCACGGCATAGCAAATAACGAGAACTACATCTCAACAGATAATCAATTTAACTTGAAAGAATTAAAGCGCATGGCGTTAAATACACTTAAAGAGTATAAAGATAATGAATAAAAATAAACTTACCCTTGCTATTTTAACCGGCTTATTGACATTATCCGGATGTAACAGCAATCAAGATAGCGCAAAAACAACAAATACAGCTCAAGCAAAAAATGTGACCGAAAAAGCTGATTATTGGCAGGATTTAAGTATTTTTAAAGTAAATACCGAAGCGCCTAGAGCTACTTTTGTTGCTTATGATTCTGCAGAGAAATTATCTGCTGACGACTATGCAAGCTCACCTTTTTACAAATTACTCAACGGTAACTGGAAATTTAATTGGTCAGCTAACCCATCATCAGTACCAATAGATTTTTTCAAACCTGAATATGATGTTTCAACGTGGGATGAACTACCTGTACCTGCTAACTGGCAAATGCACGGTTACGACTACCCTATTTATACCAATATCACTTATCCCTTTCCATTAAACCCTCCGTTTATGCCTGAAGATGACAACCCAACGGGTGCTTATCGTACTAATTTTACCATACCTAGCGATTGG
The DNA here is from genome assembly GCF_000378625.1 of Colwellia piezophila ATCC BAA-637. Taxonomy (GTDB): domain Bacteria; phylum Pseudomonadota; class Gammaproteobacteria; order Enterobacterales; family Alteromonadaceae; genus Colwellia; species Colwellia piezophila. Next base: position 66,303 of record NZ_KB905169.1, read on the forward strand.
GATGGTCAGCAAGTTTTCATCCACTTTGGTGGGGTAAACTCTGGGTTTTACCTATACATCAATGGCGAAGAAGTGGGTTACAGCGAAGGCTCTAAAACTGCTGCTGAATTTAACATCACTCAATATCTAAAAGCAGGTGACAATGTATTAGGGGCTAAAGTTATTCGTCATACCGATGGAAGTTACTTAGAAGATCAAGATTTTTGGCGTGTGTCAGGTATTGAACGTGATGTTTACTTACATACTGCCCCTAATGCCCATGTAAGAGATTTTTTCGCTAAAACGTCTCTTAAAAATAACTACAAAGACGGTATATTAAACCTAGCCATAGACGTAGCAAACAAAGACGATGCAGCACAGTCGGTAAAAGTGAAAGTTACCTTAAGTGATGCTAATGGTAAAGTGGTCGCTTCACAAAATAGCTCAGTGATTGTTATGGCCGGTAAAGAACAAACAATTAATCAAGAATTCAATGTTAAAGATGTATCTGCTTGGTCTGCAGAACTACCAAGCCTCTATCAATTAACGATTGAAACTCAATATAGTGATGATACACCAACACAATATATCGGTGAGCAAATAGGCTTTAAATCAGTTGAGCTTAAAGGCGGCCAATTCCTTGTTAACGGCAAAGCGATATTACTAAAAGGTGTTAATCGTCATGAACATGATGAGCGTACCGGCCATGTTGTTAGCCGTGAATCGATGTTAGCCGATGTTAAATTATTAAAAGAAAATAATTTCAATGCAGTTCGCACCTCACACTACCCTAACGACCCATACTTTTATCACTTAGCCGATAAATACGGTTTATATATCGTTGATGAAGCAAATATCGAATCTCATGGTTTCTATTATGAACCTAAAAATACGCCAGCGAACAAACCTGAATTTGAAGGTATGCATTTAGATCGCATTGAACGTATGGTTGAACGTGACAAAAACCACCCTTCAATTACCTTCTGGTCTATGGGTAATGAAGCAGGTGATGGCGTTAACTATTTAAAAGCTTACGACTGGATTAAACAACGTGACGATTCACGTTTGACCATCTATGAAAGAGCTAATCACGTAGACAACAAAAAACAATACCGTAACCATCAAGATGCAGAAACATGGATGTACGCAAAGGTTGATAAACTCAAAAAGAAATACATAGGTAAATACCCTGACCGACCGTTTTTTTGGGTTGAGTATGCTCATGCCATGGGGAACTCTAGCGGTAACTTTAAAGAGTATTGGGACTTTGTTCGAAGTGAAGACCAGGTGCAAGGTGGCTTTATCTGGGACTGGATGGATCAAGGTTTAATCAAAAAAGATAAAAATGGCAACGAGTATTGGGGTTACGGAGGCGACTTTGAGCCTGAAGGTGTATTTAACGATAATAACTTTGTCTTAAATGGCTTAATTAACCCAGATAGAACTCCACATCCTGGGTTAATTGAAGTTAAAAAAGTCTACCAAAACTTACACTTCTCTAAAGTAGGTAATACGCAATACGAGCTTTATAATGAAAACTTCTTTGTTGATTCTTCAAGCAACGATATCGCTTGGCGTTTAATTGAAGATGGCATTGTAGTAGAAACAGGAGAAGTTAACGTTGTTGCTCAGCCACAAAGTAAAGCTTCTTTTGATTTAGCAAAACCGCTGCCAAGCTTAACAGCAGGTAAAGAATACTTTATTAACTTTTACGCAACAGCAAAAGGCCAACATCCTTTAGTTGATAAAGGCCACTTACTTGCCAGTGAGCAAATATTATTACAAAAAGGTGCTGTAACTAAATTTGATAAACAAGCTGCTGGAGAAGTGACTGTTGTTCAAAACGCCGATAGTACTGTTGTTAACGCTGGTTCGGCAAGCCTTCGCTTTGATAAAGCGGGCTACTTAACTTCTTATCAATTTAATCAAACAGAGTTATTAAAAGAACCGCTTAAATTTAACTTATGGCGCGCCCCAACAGATAACGATTTTGGCGGTGACAAGAAAGCTTACGTTATACAAGCAAAACTGTGGAAAGACGCAACATTGAACCAAGTGAGTAAAGGCATAAAGATTGTTTCTGAGCAACCTAATTCAATAGTGCTTGAACAAACAGTAACACTTGCTGAAGCGGAGTCTACAGTGACTTACCAGTACTCCATTAATGGCCAAGGTAAAGTGAAAGTGGATGTGGCGTTCCATTTTTCCGGCAATAATAAGGCTAAAGTAAAAATCAAAGACGTAAAAGGCAAGGTCAACAAGTTTAGTGCAATCCCACGCATTGGTTCAAATTTCCAAATGCCAGTGGATTTTGATCAAGTCACTTATTACGGTCGTGGTCCACATGAAAACTACTGGGATCGTAAAACCTCTGCTTTTGTTGGTATATATCAAGGTGAAGTAAAAGATATCGCTTTCGACTACATTCGTCCGCAAGAAAATGGCAACCGCTCAGATTTACGTTGGGTAACGTTAACTAATAAAGCAGGCGTTGGCTTAAAAATATCTGGTTCACCTTCATTTGATTTTAGTGCGCACCACCAACCTATGAGTGACTTTGATCCAGGCTTTGAAAAAGCGCAACGTCACTATACTGACATCGTTAAACAAGACTTGGTGAGTGTAAATGTCGACTTTAAACAAACAGGTATAGCTGGCGATAACAGTTGGGGCGCACATGCATGGGATAAGTATCAGTTAAAAGCGAAAGACTATAGTTACTCTTTCACCTTAACACCTATTGATTCTGCTCCTTCGTATACGACTAAGCAGACGATAAAAATAGGTACACATAACGACTTATAAAAAATATAAAGCCCAATTGATTAAATTGGGCTTTATATCACACTAATAAAAATAGGAAAATAGAAATGGATTTAAAGAAAGTCATAATACTGATTTGCATAATGTTTTTGTCAGGATGTGCTTATCAACCTACTCCTTATAAAGTTGTTCAATCTGTAGAATATGTCAAAGGAGGGCTAGCAGGCCAATATAAACTCGGCGTAACCGAGCAACGTATATCAGATAATAGATATGTGCTCACCGTTAAATTAGATAGTGGTAGCTCTGTAGTAAGAGCGCAAAAAATGTTAATGCTACATGCTGCAACTATGGCAATCAATAATGGTTACGATTCGTTCACCGGAGGTAAAAATAAAACAGGAAAATGGTGTCAAGGCAGCTCGAATAGATCCACGGGTCAAAGGTCTATCAATGACGGTGGACCAACTGTAACAGTAACGGTAACTTTTGTTGACTCTAAAGGTCAAACGAATAAAAAGAAAAAGCGAAAAATTAAGAATGCTGCAAAAGTAATTGAAAAATTTAGCTCAGAAGTTAATCAAATTATCTCTTCTGAACAAGCAAATTCAAATACTGACACTATGTTGAAATCATGTTGGGATAGTCGATATTAATTTTAGTGGGACCGGTTAACTAACTTCGGTAGTTTTAATGACTATAAAAGTAAATGAAAAAGAAAACAATCGCATAGTGATGATTGATGCCCTCAGGGGCTTTGCCCTAGCCGGCATTTTTTTATTGCACCATATTCAGCATTTTAATTTTTTTGTAAAACCAGAGTTTTCACCTGATTGGTTAATGCCGATAGATTTATGGCTCAAAGATACCATGTACTTTTTCATCGCCGGAAAAGCCTTTGCCTTATTTAGTTTACTGTTTGGTTTTAGTTATTGGCTTATTTATGAAAATGGGGTAAAACGAGGTGAGCAATATCTCTTTCGCCACTTTTGGCGCATGACACTGTTAATTGGCTTTGGTTTATTTCACCTGATGTTTTTTGCCGGCGATATCTTGATCATGTATGCGGTACTGGGCTTACCCTTAGTTTTAACTCGTTACATGAGTAGTAAAATGATTTTGTTGACAGCAATAGTGTTGATAATTAACCCTATCAGTGTTTATACCATTGGCAGCTACTTTTTTACTGACACTATTTATAACTCTCACCTTGCCTATCCAGTTAGCAATTTAAAACCATTATTGATGGAAAATTCGTTTTGGCAATTGCTGCAAGGCCATTTTGAATTCTCTTATTTTAGCTCTGTTATCTGGAGTTGGAATGTAGGTAGAATCATGGCGATTTCAGGTTTGTTTTTTCTTGGGGTCTATTTGGCTAAAAGCAAAAGTATGACCGAACGCCCACTCCAATTTTGGTATTATTTATTACTATTTAGCTTGGGTTCATGGCTATGCCTAGATTTATTAAATGATGCAGGCTTGAAGGCGATTGAAGACAAATCTGCACGTAAATTACTGTGGCAAATAACACAACGTTATATGAAAATTTCTATGCTGCTCAGTATCTTATCAAGCTTCATTCTGGTTTGGCGCCACAACCAAGGTAGTGTATTTGTCGCAAAGTTTATCAACTTTGGCCGTATGGGACTAAGTAATTATTTATTGATGTCCATTACTGGAACTTTTATCTATTACGGTTGGGGGCTTGCTTTATACAAGTATTGCGGAACAAGCATCTCATTATTTATTGGCATAACCTTATTGATGTTGCAAATGAAGTTATCAACATATTGGTTAAGGCGATATGGGCAAGGACCATTGGAAAAACTGTGGCGCAAACTAACGTGGATCCCCATCAAAAAAAACACAGCTATTGCTCAAAATTAATAAAATAAAAATACGATTTGATACCGTATTAAACAATCAGGTAACGGTTTTTCATGACAGTATAAAAACACCTAAATATGTGCGTTATGCGTGGGAAAACAATCCCGAGAACGCGAGTTTATATAACGACCAAGGCTTACCTGCAACGCCATTTCCCGTTTAACTACCTAATTAAAGGAGAAGTTTCATGATTTCAAGAGTATTAACTGCTTTATTTTTCTTACTTAACTCTTCGTCATTAGTAGCACAAGAGTTTTTATATCTGTCGTCGGGAGAAGCTTTATCCGTTAAGAAAATTAACGAAAAAACAGGTAAGTTGATTGATTTTCAAAGAATTGAACACAAAGGAATGTCAGTTTTTACTTTTTCACGAAACAAAAGATTCCTTTATATTGTGGCAACTGTAGATAATGACAAAAAAAAATTATCAATAGCTACCTATAAAATATTAACGGATGGTAAATTGGTTTTAATTAACAACGCGCCAATAAGTGGTAGAACCACGGAGCTTAAAACAGATCATTCTGACAAGTTTCTAGCGGGGGCTAATTACGGTAAAGGCACAGCGTCTATTTGGAAACTTGAAAATGGCGTATACAAGGGAGAACTTGTTCAAGAAATAATATTGGATAAAAAGGCACATGCGGTTCGTTTTTCTCCAGATAATAAAACCCTGTTTATTCCCGCCACAGGCCCTAATAAAATTTTTCAATTAGCTTTTGATGAAAATACCGGAAAAGTAACAAAAACTAAATCGGCCATAGGTCCAACCGAAGGAGCCGCTCAACCTAGACATTTGGTATTTCATCCTAAGTTTAACATCGCCTACTCCACCCAAGAAAGGGTTAAACCTGGCGTAGCTGTATGGCAATGGCATCCTGAAATAGGTACGTTGGGATTAACACAAACATTGACTAACTCTGATGATAGCCGCGGGCGGATTACCAACGCCGATTTGCACATTTCACCAGATCAAAAATTCCTCTATATCTCTAGTCGAGATAATCAAAAAGAACTAGACCAGATCATTTCATATAAAATCAACGCGATAGATGGCAGCCTGACCTTAGTTAATAAATTTCCTACTGAGCACTTTCCACGGTCGTTCACTCTAAATAAAACCGGCGAATTTGCTTATGTCGCCGGGCAAAGAGACAATAAACTTGGTGTTTATAAAATTAATAAAAAAACCGGTGATTTAGTCAAAGTAATGCAATATGAAACAGGAAACAATCCTATTTGGGTGGAAACCTTGCTACTTAACGTAGAGCACTAGGAAACAAAAATAAGGCTCTATTAGCGTTAACTGTTGGTAACTGAGTTTTTAGTCACCTCAATAAAAGAATTGGCTTACTTTGCAGCAAACCCATTGTTCTTCATCCGTCTATAATGTGCCATGAACCGTCATTCTCTGATAGATATGAAACGATCACTTTTACCACTTTATAGTCTTTTACTCCTGATTCAGACCATACTTAATTGGTTCAGGTTAGTGCTATTAGTTTACGAATAATTACCACATAACATTTAATGTTTACCGCATTGCTTTCGAGACTAATGGTACGCTCAAGCTCACTAACGAATACTCAGGGCTCGTATTTAACACTACTGTCTATATTGCTTTCGAAGAGCTTAGCATTCTAACTGAATACATATAAGTTTTGGAGGTGATTGATGGTTTCTCAAGTGACTAAATATAGTGCTCATATCGGAATTGATTGGGCTGACAAAAAGCATGACTATTGTATTCAAGGTGGAAAACAATCAAATCGAGAGTTCGGTATTTTAACCCATTCTCCTGATAAAATTAATGATTGGGTTCAATCGTTACACAAGCGATTTGGTGGTCAATTAGCGATTTCAATTGAGTTAACTAAAGGCCCAATTGTTTATGCTTTACAAAAATATAACTTCATAACATTGTTTCCGATTAATCCGTTGATGCTTGCTAGGTATCGAGAGGCCTTTACTCCGAGTAAGGCCAAGGATGATCCTACGGATGCCGAGTTAGCGTTAGATTTAATGCTCAACTACCCTAACAAGATTAAACCACTTTCTATGCAGGGTGAGAAGATCCGTAAACTTATGTATCTGGTTGAGCAACGCCGAAGGTTAGTTGAAGATAGAAGAAGGTTTAGTAATCGATTAATCTACACCCTAAAGCAGTACTTCCCTCAACTATTAGAGTGGTTTAGCCATAGAGATTCAGAACTGTTTTGTCAGTTCATTAATCGTTGGCCTAGCTTACAAAAGCTAAAGCGAGCAAGAGCAGATACGATAAGGAATTTTTTTAAAAAAGCTAGTGCGCGCTCTGTCCCTCTTATTGAACAACGCATTACTGCGATTAAAGATGCTCAATATATCACCGAAGATCCTGCCATTATTGAGTCACATCAATTATTTGCCACTTCCGTTACAGCACAAATAATCACTACAGTGGAGCTATTAAGGTCTTTGATGATGAAATAAGTAAATTGTTTCATACACTACCTGACGCCAACCTTTTTGAATCTTTGCCAAGTGCAGGGCCTTGTATGGCACCCAGGTTACTTGTTGCCTTTGGTGAAAATAGAGACCGATTTGATAATGCGTCTCAAGTTCAAATGTATGCAGGTGTTGCTCCAGTTACTGTTAGAAGTGGTCAAAAGGAGTGGGTTCACTGGCGATGGCAGTGCTCTAAATTCCTTCGCCAGTCTTTCATTGAATGGACATCAAAAACTGTTTACTCATCGTATTGGGCTGGGTTGTATTACGCGCAACAACGTAAAAAAGGAAACACGCATCAATCAACAATTAGATCCTTAGCCTTTAAATGGATCAGAATACTGTTTCGATGCTGGAAGACAAGAAAGCCCTATAGTGAAGCTAAATATCTGAAGTCACTGAGAGATAGAAAATCACCATTATTATTGCTAAAAACTGTTGACTAAAAGACTCAGGGCGTGATGCGGACATTAGTTATTACAGATATTGAACAGGTTGGATTAGATTTTGTATCGACGCCCCAGCCAGAGACCTTTAATCGTTAGGCATACCTTAACCCAAAACACACCTATTTCCTTTAAATTGGATATTAAGTTGATTAGTAAGGATGGTTGCCTGATGAGCCTTTAAGGTTCAGACTATATAAATTTTTTAAGCTAGTTTTCCTACAGACAAAATACGATCGCCCACTTTATTTAAAATTTTAATTTCACCTTCGCATACCGCAATAATAGATTTACCTTTTTTAAACAATTCAGGTATGACTACTCTCCCTTGTTGATTCTTTGGAAAGGACTTTACTTCATGTAGTAATTCAAGCGATTCATCATGATAATAAATGATAGTGATTTGGGTCAAATTTAACTGCATATTAGACTCTTTTATATTGTTCTACATTGGTTTTTTATCGATAACATCACATTAAACGGCTAAGTAATGTCTCATAGTAGCTACAGCCTTACCTTAGTTATTTCAAATAAAAGGTATGCATAGAATATTTCAAGCTGATTCATTGATGTATCACAGGTACCTAACTAAAATAATTCATTAGAAAATATATAGCAAATATTTTAAGGCTAACGTCCGGAATGCGCACTAAGTGAGCCTTCTTTATCAACGTTTGAGCGGCTATTTCGCTCAAAGCGGAAGTTCCCATCCGCTGACTTATGCTTATCCTACTGATATTCATGCCGTTGTTAATTAAACAGGAGAAGGAGGAGTCAGCACAGATGGAGATCCACACTTCACGCTAATATAACGTTTATCACTGTTATTCTTTCGCTTTAGGTACTATAGCGCCCAAATGAACTTTCCCATTGAGCTTATTGCCCAAAATATCTTTTGTTACGGTTAAACCACCACTGCGACTGTTTCCTTGCAAACCGTTACTATTCGGTAATGGGAGTACAAGCACACCTTTATTGGCGATTAAAGCATTATTAGTGGGCCGGTAATCGGCAATAGTATCGCCACCGTTTTCAACAAATAACGGGTCGCCGATAATAGCTGCATTGTTTTTCATCACCCCTACCTCTGGCCAATCTTTAGCGGTTAAAAATAGGTTATTGGTCATAATTAGGTTTTTGCTTGGATTTTTCCCCTTAACTAACTGATACCTTTTTTGAGGTAAATAATAACTACCCTGCTTAAAATAAAAGATATTGTTGGCTATAACGGCCCCATTAGTTTCTTGATGTACGGCAAGTTGCGCAACATGATCGACATAGACGGTATTGTTGTAGATGTAGTTGTTTACTGGCGCTATATTAGGATTAACCTTCCTACCTTTCATGCCAACAAAACCACTCAGCCATAAGGTTTTACCATCGTGAGTCGCTTTGCCGTAAGCACGATTTTTATCACCTTTAACACGATAACCATCGTTTATACTGACATTGTAGCGGTAGCTGTTATTTCGGTTATTACCCAAAATCTCAATAAACGCTCCCTCATTATTCAAACTTAAGTTGTACTGAATAATGATATTTGAGCAATGAAAGTCTATATGAAAACCAGCTGAATCTGCGGGGCCTACTGCATTTTTAAACTCATTATATTCAACCAGCACATCGTTAGTATTCCATGTCCACATACCACTACCACGCCCCCATTTACGGGCATCGTACTTACCCGTATCAAAATCTAGACTACTACCCGTGCGATCGATTTTATTATGGCTAACTAAACTGCCATCAACGCCGCCAAACATAATGCCGGGGCCGCCAATATCATGCAGAAGGTTATTTTCTAGTGTTATGTTTTTAATAAGTTTCTTTAAAATAGGATAAGGAGTACTCTGAATTCTAGGGTTATTCGCCGTTGCTTTGATGCCAGTATGGGCAATGTCATATATTTCACTGTTAGTAATACTAATGTCAGTTAAAAGAGTGTTCGCGCCACTACTGCGGTTAAACAGATGAATACCATAACCATAAGCTTGTGTACCATTTTGTGTATTGACATCGCCAGCACGGTCAATATCACCAAAACTATAATGAAAAATGTCATGGATTTTTAAATTATCTAATGAAATATGACCATATGTTTGGTTATATTTTTTATCGATATAAATTAAAACCCCAACTCTTATTGCTTGAGCTGCTTTTCTATCAGTTATTTGCTGCGGTTTTCCACCATCTGCTTCAATATCGATATTACTGACATTAATATAACGACTGTTTTTAATTTCAATACCAGCGAGCTCTCCTGCGGCATTGATATATGCTCGCTGATTATTGTCTTCTAACTTGCCACCAAACGTTGAGATAGTAATGGGCTGTAACGCACTACCTGATTTATTCAATAGTCGTAAACTACCGTTAAATTTATCCCCAGCCTTCAAGAAGATATTATCTCCAGGTTTAAGAGCAAGGGTGTTTATCTTACTAAGAGAGGCGAATGGTTTCGCCTCTGTGCCCTTATTTTCATCTGATCCAAAATGACTAGCAACATAATAATCTTGTGCTAAGACCACAGGTGAAAAAATGAGAATACTTAAAAGTGGTAATTTAACCATTTTGCGCCAATCTTTTAAGTACATCATTTTATTCATTTATTTAAGGCTCTATTACTTAATGCATTTTTTTGATTGTTTCAATACGCTGTTGTAAGCGCTCGACAACTTCGGGGTATTCAGCAGCCAAATTCACTTGCTCCTGCCTATCAGTGCTTATATCAAACAACTGAGGACTAGTTTTTAAGCCATTTTCAATCGCAGTTTTATTGGCTAGCCAATTAGGTGTTGTCCCTGTAAACGGAGCAATATATTTCCATTTGCCGCTGCGTAAAGACAGTGTAAAAGACTCCTCTAACATGTCTTGCCTGCCCTTAGCTTTTGCATCCAATAAGGCTGGCAGCATATTCTCGCTGTCTATCGCTTCGCCTTGAGCAAGCTCTACTCCGATAAACTGAGCCAACGACTTGTACAAGTCAATATGGCTAATTAGCGCCGAACTATCGCCCTTGTTTTTTATACCGTTTGGATAAGTGACAATCATAGGTACACGAGTTCCGGCTTCATAGGCACTGTATTTTCCGCCGCGATATCCACCCGCGGGATCATGATCACCACGCATTTCTTCTGCCATATCAGCGTAACCATCGTCCATTACCGGGCCATTATCACTAGAAAATATAATCAGGGTATTTTCATATAGACCTTGTTTTTTCAACTCATCAACAATGCGACCTGTCATCCAATCCATCTGTAAAATGGCATCACCTCTTGGTCCCATACCAGATTTTCCAGCAAACAATTTGTGTGGTACTCGTGGTACATGAATGTCATGGAATGGAAAAAACAGCATGAATGGTTGACCTTTTACAGACTGAATAAAATCAATGGCTTTGTTAGTAAATACAAAGGGGAAATCTTCGTCTTTCCACTCAGCCTTTTTACCGCCAGCCATCCAACCAATACGGCTAATACCATTTACTATGGTGGCACTATGCTGTAAATCGGCCTTTTGCTTTAATAACTCTGGGCTTTCAGTGCCTACAGGTCGCTCTCCAATACGCTTTTCATAACTAATAGTTATGGGATCATTTGGATTTAAATTAACCACATGATGATTTTCCAAATAAACCGTTGGCACCCTATCGCCAGTTGCAGGCATTAGGAAGCTGTAATCAAAGCCTAATTCCAGCGGCCCAGGTTTTACGGCTTTATTCCAATCAACAAAACCATCACCTAAACCTAAATGCCATTTACCAACCACAGCAGTTTTATAGCCCGCTCGTTTAAACATTTTTGGCAAGGTTGGTTTAGTGTGGTCAATGATTAAAGGTGCATCTCCCGGTAAAATTGCGGCATTATTTCTAAAGGCATATTGCCCTGTTAATAAAGAATAACGTGATGGTGTACAGGTTGCTGCTGAACTATGCGCATCAGTGAAGCGTATTCCTTCTTTTGCCAAAGCATCAACATTAGGGGTTTTAGCTGCAGTCATGCCATAACTGCTTAAATCGCCATAACCCAGATCATCAACGTAGAATATAACCACGTTAGGCTTTTTTTCTTTAAGTGCGGTGTCTTGAATATTGACTTGATTAGTCTTTTCTACGCCACATGCGCTCAACAGCATAGTGATCAAGCCACTAATTAGTAGTTTATTAGTCATTGTTATTTCCTTTATTCTTTTATTTTTATTTTTATTTTTATTTTGTCGAACAATTTGCAGCTTCCTATGCCAAAGAAGAATGGCTCATTATCAAAGTGAGGCAAACTAAAGAAATTTGTTTAATTTATTCATCTATTGATTCTTCTTCTCCCTAATCTATTAAAAGCGTTCTTATCGCACTTTTCCTAATAACAGCAATTCGACCTTCGGCCTCCATTTCTTTAAGTACATTGGTTATCTCCGGAATAAGGTAGGCATTTTTTTTATGTACATAATGAAATAAATTTACCTGAGTAATTGCAGGCTCGTGCACCTTTATACCTTTTATGCCAAGTATTTTAAGTTGACTTAATCCTGTAACTTTAGCTAATACCACAACATCAGTACGTTCTTTAATTAACATTTTAAATAGTTGATTACTATCAGCAACTGGTACAACTTGCATGCCTTTGGTGCCCTTTTCGATAAAAATATCGCCACGCTTAATTCCGATGATATACGCTTTTAAGGCTTGCCAATTGGGAAAGTAATTAATGTCGTTTTTCGAAAAGACCATGCCTTCAACAACATTAATAGCAACAGGTATTCTTATTAAATTAGGGTAGACACTTTCAATCCCTGCAATGCGGCCCACTTCACCATCAACTGTACCTTTATTTGCCATTGCAAGAGACCGTGCAGACGGAAATTGTTCAATTTTAGCTTCAATACCAATACGTTTATAAGCTTCAATTATTACCTTGCTAGAAATGTCTGTAACCGGATCTTTTGCGCCTGAAAACAGCAGCAATTGTTGAGCGTATACCGGTGATACAAGCAAAAGTAGTATTAACATAAATGAAATTCTGTTCATAAAAATCAACGCCTGTATTGCAACGGTATAATTTTTCCATCTTTACCAAAATAGATTTCATCAAAATGTACGGAACGTTGTTTACCCTGCTCTGATAGCACTTTGCTGTGATAAAACACGTACCATTTATCATTAAACTCAGTAATAGAACCATGACTGGTGCCAGCTCCAACCGGAGTCATCACTTCACCGACATAGTCAAAAGGCCCCATTGGGTTAGTCGCCATGGCGTAAACAAGTGTTGTGTCTTTTTCCCAACCATTTGAATACATGTAATAGTAATAATCACCACGTTTAAATACCCAGGGACCTTCACCATACCAACCACCGCCACTTTTCTCTGTGTACTGTTCAATGCCATTAATTTTAACTGGTTGAATATCACCATCGAGTTCAATCATATTTTCTTTGAGCTTAACGACTCTAGCGTCACGACAACCAAAATACATATAAGCTTGTCCGTCGTCATCAATCAATAAAGCGGGGTCTATCGGCTCTGTGCCAACGACTTGTTCATTCCCCGTTTTATCAATGAGTGGTTTACCTAAAGGGTCGACAAAGCCAGAGGTTGGAGAATCACTTACCGCAACACCAATTTTTGTTTGTTCCACCGGGTAATAAAAATAATACTTACCGTTACGTGTTACTGCATCGGGTGCCCACGCTTGTTTTGTCGCCCATGAAATATCATCAAGACCAAAAAACGCCCCGTGATCTGTCCAATTATTTAAATCTTTTGTTGAAAACACATGCCAATCGGTCATATCAAAGTGAGCATCTAGATCACTGTCATCCCTGTCATGCGAGGTATATAAATAGAGCTTGTCGCCAAATACTCGTGCTGAAGGATCTGCGGTATAGATGTGACGAATGAGCGGATTCCCTTGGTTTTCAAACGCTATCGTTGGGTTTGCTGAGCAAGCAGATATCGTTGTCATAGCAGCACCGAGTAAAATTAGTTTTGCTAATTTACCAGTATGATTCATCTATCATCCTTGCTCATTTTTTGACGTTTAAATGCTAATAACAAAATTAGAAAGGCAAAGCCAAATAATGACATTGAACCACCATTACTTGATTCAACTGGCTCTGGCTTTGATTCTGCCACCGGTTGTGCCTCTGATACAGGCTCAGATTCCTCTTCAGCCTCAGGTTCCTGTTCTGGTTCTGGTTCTGGCTCTAGTTGTGGTTCTGCAGGTTGTACTTCTTCAGTTTCATAAAACACTGCGCCGATATGGGCATGGTTACCTATGGTGTTTCCTAATATATCTTTTTCCAGTTGCATACCGCCTGTTAAGCCATAACTGTCATTTGGCAAGCGGGTGATATCTATACCACTAGCTAAAATGGTGTGATCACTTGTTATTTGATAATCTGCTATGGAGTTACCCCCTTTATTAGCAAAAGTAACTGCTTCATATATTGGATTTGAATCAGTAACGAACATTTCATCAGGCCAAATTTGATCATGTATGAAAAGGTTATTGGTGATGATTAAATCTTTGTAACTATCAGTTCCACTTGAGTCTGCTATATATTCTGAGCCAGGGGCGATTTCAGCTTGCCCTTCAATCGCAAAAATATTGTTGGCTATTACAACACCTTGAGTTTCATTGTGAATGCCAAAATGAATAGTTTGCTCTGATTTTACAAAAATGGTGTTGTTATAAATGTAGTTATTTTTTGGCGCAACTTTAGGCCTGTCCTTGCCGACAAAACCACTTAGCCAAATAACTTTGCCATCTTGAGCGCCATCGATTCCCTTTTGGCGATAACCATCATTAATACTGATATTATATCGATAGGTATTGTTTTCGTTGTTGCCAAGGATCTCAATAAACCCTCCTGCATTGTTACGACTTAAATTGTACTGGACAATAACGTTGGTACAGTTGAAATCAATATGAAAACCTGCTGAATCGGCCGGTCCACTTGCATCAGTAAATTCATTATGTTCAATTAATAAATCTCGTGCACCCCAAGGCCACATACCACTGCCTCGTGCCCACATACGTTCATCAATTTGGCTGCCAGTCCTGTGAACTCTGTTATGAGCAACATAGCCGCCATTGATGCCGCCAAACTGTATGCCCGGTCCGCCAATATCATGAAAATAATTGTCAATTAACTCAACATTATAGATATTACCCCAGCGACGTTCTTCCGGTTTTCGGTTGGTGTTTGAGGTGGTTTTAAATGCCGTATGGCCAATGTGGTGAATTTCTGAATTTTTAAAAGAAACATCTGTTAATACGGTATTGTCGTGGTTGTTACTGTTATACAACCTAACACCATAGCCGTACGCTTGAGTTCCATTGGCAGTCGCCACATCATCACCTCGGTCTACCCCCGGATTTTCACTAAAGATATGGTGAATGAAGATGTTATCAAAATTAAGGTAACCATAGGTATTTCCGATAGCGTCATTAATGTCGACTAAAACACCTAGCCTCATAGCGTTTTTCGCACGGTATTTTTGTTTTGTCCCCCCGTCAGCAGTGATTTCGATGTTACTTACATTGATGTACTTTGGGTTTACTAACTCAATAGCCGCTAACATGTTTTTTGCATCGATAATCGCTTTACTGCCGCCATCGCCATAGGAGGAAATAGTTATTGGACTTTCCTCACTTCCCGATGCCCCTGCCAGCTTTAATGAACCATAAAACGTTTCACCTGCTGCTAAATAAATATTATCTCCTGGCTCTAAACTTAAACTAGACAGACTTTGTAATGTTTTAAGTGCACTGTTTTTGTTAGTTCCTACCGCATTATCATCACCATTTGGGTGGACATAATAATCAGTAGCAAAAGTAACCTTACATACCAGTAACAGTAATACTGTTGATAACTTTGCTATTTTCATTGTTATTTTTAAACTCGACTCATTAGTAAATAGTTTAATGTTCATTGTTTTTTAACAAGTAACTAAAGGGGAATAGCGGTAGGTTATTACTATTGTAAACAGAAAATTTATCCAAAGGCGCCGACCAACCCCACAGTTTTATCGGTTCAAGCCGTTGCAATACCATATTATCCGCAAATATTTTTGGCATACTGATTGCGGCATAAACTGACCTTTGCCACAATATTGCGAGTAAGGCTATGACATGACGAAGTAGTGTTGGTTTAATAGACTTCATGTTATTGCATCAACGCTACTATTTGGGGTTCGATGGCCTCTGCCCAAGACTTGTATTGGTCTTTATTCGGATGTAATAAGTCCTTCATCACTGTCTTACTCAATGCGCCATTGTCATCAAGAAAAATATGATTAATATCTAAGTAGTGAATACGCTCACCATCGCCATAGCTCTTGATGATATTGTTAATATCGTCGTTTATTTTTCTAAGTGGATCATCTTTTGTCGCTGCTCTTGGGAAAATAGCTAACAGTAATACTTTGGTATTCGGCAATTTATCTTCTAGCACTGATAATATAGTTTTTATTCCTAGCGCCGTTTCTTCAGGTTTATCTTGTCGATGACCAGTATTATTAGTACCGATCATCATTACCAATAACTTAGGGTTGATATCGTCTACTGCGCCATGCTCTAGACGCCATAAAACATTTTCCGTACGATCGCCACTAAAGCCGATGTTCAAGGCATTACGTGGGGCATAATACTGTTGCCAAATCGCTTTGCCCTTGTTGTCAAAAGCATGAGTGATAGAGTCACCCAGAAAAACTAAATCAACCGATGACATCTGCTCTTTTATCGCCAGTTTTTCTTTATGTCTTGGCATCCACCAGTTTTTAGACCACTCGGCGGTTTGCACGTTGGCTTGTACAGACAAGGGCTGCTCTTTAATAACTGCACAGCTAGTAAACAGCAGTGTCAAACATAACATTAAGTATTTCATTTTCAATCCCAAATTAAGTAATTTTTGAATAGATAATCCACTAATTGTTTAGCTATTATTAATGATTTTGTTTGTTATTTTTCTTAGCTTTCTTGTCCTTTTCATTCGATTTTGGTTTTACTTTTTTTAAGCGTTTGGTATCGGCACCAAAAATACTCCATGGTGAAATATACTCTTCCACCGTAGGCGCTTCATTTTTTGGTAATAAAGCCGATAATTCTTCAACCTTGCTTTTATACTCAGGATGGTTTGCAAGGTTATGCCATTCGTTATTATCTTTTTGATGATTATAAAGCTCTTGTTCACCATCGAAATATTGAATAAATCGCCAGTTTTCAGTACGAACGGCATAGTTGCCACGCCCCCAACTAGCAATAGCTGGCGCTAAAACAGGCGCTGATTGATCTAACAACTGAGGCACTAAACTATTGCCATCCACATAGTCAGGCGCTTTTATGCCGGCCATTTCTGCTAAAGTTCTATAAACATTTATTAGCGTTACTGCTTGGGTAACCTTACGCCCTTTTTTAGTTTCTTTTTCTCTTCTATCGTGAATGATAAAAGGCACTCGATTTGCTTCTTCCCATAAGGTGAACTTTTTGAATGATTTCTTTTCACCTAAATGATAACCATGATCAGACCATAAGATAACGATGGTATTGTCTGCTTCAGGGCTTTGTTCAACTGCAGCTAATATTCTACCGACATTATAATCAGCCCAAGCAATGCAGGATAAATAGGCTTTTCTCACATCGCCCCACTGGTTGTTAGCTTTAAATTTTTTATCATCGCCTGCGCGGCGCATGCTATTACCTTCTTTACCTATATCATTTAGATCACTTTCTAATAACGCTGGTGGAGTAATATTTTCAGGTAAAGCATCATAAAATTCTACCGGACAATCAAAAGGTAAATGGGGTTTTACCAAGCCAATCGCAGCAAAGTATGGCTTATCATTTTTTTGTTTATTTTTAATGACATCAATACCGTATGACGCAACTTGATGATCAAACATCTCTTTGTATGGGTTAGTTGTTGGCCTGAATGAATTTTTTTTGTTGGTAGAAAAACCTTTATCTTTGGCAAACGCTCTAGGTTGGTGGTCAGCATCTAAATAATCAGTCCATTCAACCTCACCATATTCTTTTCCATGGTGAATCTTACCTGAACCATAAGTGTTATAGCCGTTGTTCTTTAATAACGTCGGTAAACTGGTGTACTTTTGTTTAAGCTGTTTATGTATTGCATGTTCATAAAAAGGATATAAGCCAGAGTTGTATGGCTCTACCCCATAAAGTAAGGCATTACGACTTGGTGAACAACCTGGTGCAACACTGTGAGCATTCATAAATGCTACACCTTCATTTGCCAACTTATCCATATTAGGTGTCATCGCTTGAGGATGCCCGCCCATATAACCGACCCAGTCGTTCATGTCGTCAATGGCGATAAAGACGATATTGGGTTTTTTAGCTTTCTCATCACCCATCGGCTCAGCAAACAGGTGTGCAGAAAAAGCCATAGCAATAAATACACCTACCAGTTTTGCTTTTAATAATGTTGATTTATTCACTTTTATACTCTTCTTTAATTATTCTTTTATTTATAGCAAACGGGTTAATGAGTCCGATTGGTATTAGTGAGCTATTGGTTGTGTTATACGATATTGAGCGTCATAACTTTTTAGCTGTATTTTTTTATATTTAGCGCCTTCCATATACAGGTGTTGAGGCGTTGATACATCCCACTGACCAAGTGTTTTTAACATTTTAACAACACGTTCGGGGTGTTCATCTGCAACATTATTTAGTTCAGCGACATCTTCTATCACGTTATAAAGTAATGGTAGGCGATCTGGCAGACGGATTAACTTCCAATCACCATCGCGAATTGATGCACTAACGGTAAAGCGCCACTTCATCTCTTGGTTTGGATTTCCCACTTTTTTGCCGGTAATGTAAGGCAAGATGTTATGACCATCAATTTTGTCTTTCTTGGTTATTTTGCCACCCGCTAAGTCAACAAACGTAGGGGTTAAATCCAACGTTGTCACTGGCTTTGCATAACGAGTATTTGATTTAATAACGTTTGGCCAAGACATAATAAAGGGCACGTGAATACCCCCTTCTAATAAAATCCCCTTTGAACCACGAAAAGGTGCATTAACTGTTCTAGAATTTTTCCCTGTGCCGGGTCCGCCATTATCACTTAAAAAAACCACCACTGTATTTTCATAAAGGTTATTGGCTTTTAATTCAGCAATAATTTTACCGACATTAATATCTAAGCGATGGATCATAGCCGCGTAGATACGGCGATTTTCGTTTTTGATATGTTTATATAGGTCAATATCTTCTTGCGGAGCTTGTAATGGTGCATGTGGAGCATTAAACGATGCATATAAAAAGAACGGTTTATCTTTATGACGACGAATAAAGTCAACACTCTCATTTCCTGTATCGTCAGTGATATAGGTAATTGGCTCAGGGGTTTTATAATTACTGATTAATGGCTGTAAATATTTTTCATTGCTACTAAGATCAACTCGAAAATAATCGTGGCCACCATGTGGGTAAGTCCAAACATCATCAAAACCGCGTTTTTGAGCTTGAAAATGGCTCTCATCACCTAAGTGCCACTTACCCACTAAACCATTAACGTAACCTTGCTCGGCTAAACGATCGGCAATGGTTTTTTCGGTAATAGGTAAGCCAAAATACTCACGGTTAAACTGAGGACCAGGATTGACATTATTGTTATCAAAACCAAAGTTAACCTGATTACGGCCGGTGATTAAACCGGCACGTGAAGGGCCACAAACAGGTGCTGAGACATAACCTTGCTCAAAAATAACACCACTTTTTGCCAAAGCATCAATATGGGGTGTTTTTATTTCAGTACTGCCAGTAAAACCAACATCACCATAACCTAGATCATCAGCTAAGATAATAACGAAGTTTGGCTTTTGATGCTCTGCAGCAAATACTGAAGTTAAGCCTAGAGTCACAGAAAGCAGGCTGAAAACAGCCCCTTTAACAAGTGGTTTTAATATCATCATATGACCCTAGTATCTGCCTGCAACAATTTCTTTAGTGCGCGCTTTAAGCTGCTTAACTAAATCAGGATTTTGCTTGGCAATATTCTTGTTTTCACCCGGATCTGTTGATAAATCGTAAAGTTGATCGAAACTTTGATAACCACCACGAATTCCCTTAGATTTTATAAAATTCGGCTTGTTCTTACTTTTAGCAATAAATTTATAATTATTATGGCGTAATGCAACATTACCTAAAGACTCTTCAAGTAAATCAACTCGGCCTTGGTCCGTTTCACCTAACCAAACAGATAACTGTTCAAGACTATCAACCGCTTCATTCTCGCTAACTTCAACACCAATCAACTTAGCAAGTGACTTATAAATATCCATTTGAGAAACAAGGGCATCATTGACTTGAGGTTTAATAGTACCAGGCCAATAAGCAATAGTGGGTACACGAGTACCGGCTTCTAAACGACTGTATTTTCCACCACTAAATGGACCACCGGGTTTATGCTCACCCAGTAATTCAACAGCACTATCGAAATAACCATCAAATAATACTGGGCCATTATCACTAGTGAAGATAATCAGAGTATTTTCAGCTAAACCAAGCTTTTCAATTTCTTTAATTATACGTCCGGTCATCCAATCCATTTGGGCGATAGCTTGTCCACGAACGCCCATAGTGCTTTTATCTTTAAATCTATCGTTAGGCAATCTAGGTACATGAATATCGTGGTAAGACTTAAATAAGAAAAATGGCTTGTTTTGGTTTTCTCTTATAAAATCAATTGCTTTATCAGAAAACACTTGAGCAAAATCTTCATCAACCCAATGAGCTGCTTTACCACCTGACATATGACCAATACGGCTAACACCGTTGACTATGGTTTCATTGTGTTGTTTGTCTGCAACAACGCGTAATAATTCTGGGTTTTCATAACCCGTTGGCATATTGCCAATTTTACCTTTGTAACTGACGGTGATAGGGTCGTTTTTATCTAAGTTAACAATGTTGTGGTTTTCAACATAAACCGTTGGCACACGATCGCCGGTGGCTGGTAATAAAAAACTGTAATCAAAACCTATTTCTAAAGGGCCTGGTTTAATATCGGCATTCCAGTCTACATTGCCATTACCTAACCCTAAATGCCATTTACCGACAACACCTGTGGTGTAGCCGGCTTTTTTAAACATAGACGCAAGTGTCGGTTTACCTGGTTGTATTAACGCGGGTGCATCACCCTTCAAAATTTTGGCATTATTTCTAAAACCGTGCTCTCCGGTTAATAGCGAATAACGCGAAGGCGTACACGTTGCTGCGGAAGAATGTCCATCGGTAAAACGAATACCATTATTGGCAATACGGTCTATTTCAGGGGTTTCAACACCTGTTGCACCATAACTACCTAGGTCACCATAACCAAGATCATCAATATAAAAAATAACGACATTAGGTGTCGTAGAACGATTAACCTCACCGATTTGACTTTCATTTTCTGTAACAGACGATTGACCACAAGCAGAAAGTGCGGAGACTAACGCTATGGAAGTTACTAGTTTTTTTGTTTTAATCATTTATCTACACCTTTTGATTTATTCTTTTTTTTGGCTTTCTTGTTGCTATTTGGCCTATTCTTTTTCCAACTACCAAGATAAGGAAATGCTTGATCTTGTAATTCAGATTCCCATTGCTGGTAAGCCTTCTGCATGACGGCGTCTTTCTCTGCATGTTTTTCTACAATGTTGTTATTTTCTTGGTGATCATCATCAAGGTTAAACAACATAGTTTCTTGTTTAACTTGTACTAATTTATCTGCCCCACTACGTACCGCATGAGACTTAGCTTTTACATGACGCCAGAATAAAATATCATGCGGACTGCCAGTTTTTTCATTGGTGATATATGGAATTAAATCAACACCATCAAGTGGTTTGTTTTTACTGATATCCACATTCGCTTGACTTACGATCGTTGCCAAAATATCCAATGAACTAACAGGTTGGTGATAATCTACACCTGCAGGTATTTTTTTAGGCCAACGAGCAGCAAAAGGAACACGAACACCGCCTTCAAACAGGTTGTTTTTATAGCCTCTTAAGTCACCATTATCAGAGGCGTTGTTTCTTGCGCCGCCATTATCTGATAAGAAAACCACAAGCGTGTTATCGTCAATCCCTTGTTCTTTCAAGGTCGCTAATATTTGACCAACGCCATCATCTACTGCGGTTATCATCGCTGCATAGGTTCTACGTTTACCTTTAGGAATGTGTTTATTACGATCTAAGTATTCTTTACTTGCCTGTAATGGTGTATGTGGGGCGTTATAAGCGACATATAAGAAGAAAGGTTTATCACTTTCTCTTTTGATAAACTCGACCGCTTCATGTGATAACTCATCGGTTAAGTATTCGTCGGTATCAACGCGTTGTTCATTGCGTAATAAACGCGTGCGGTACCAATCATATTTATATTTAACATCATCTAAACTGTTTAGCGTTAAATCTTTGGCAAAATATTGATGTCCACCAGATAAGAAGCCATAAAAATAATCAAAACCACGTTTATTTGGACGCAATTCAGGATGTGTTCCCATATGCCATTTACCAATAATGCCACTGGTATATCCGGCGGGTTTTAATACTTCAGCAATATTTTTTTCAGAGGTGGGTATACCATTTTGTTTGACCGTTGGATCCATGGTTGGATTAGAAGTAAAACCAAATCTATCTTGATATCTACCCGTTAAAAGCCCTGCTCGGCTTGGACCACAAACAGGATACGAGACATAACCATTGGTAAATCGAGTACCTTCGCTGGCAATTCGATCGATATTTGGCGTTTTTATATCGGTACTGCCATTAAAGCCGACATCTTTATAGCCTTGATCATCGGTTAGGATAATAATCAAATTTGGCTTTTGTTCAGATTTATTATTGGCCTCACTAAGAGCGGTAGCTTTGGTATTTGTGCTAGTTATAATCAGCAAAGAGAGAGCGATTTTTAATAGTGGAGATTGCATTATCTAAAATTCTAAATATATATCGTATTAACATACTAATATTTTTCATCGACCAAAACAACAAATAAATGAAAACGTTCTCCCTTTTATTGTAGGCCATAAATAAACCTAAACAGACAGATAAAAAAGATAAGAAGATAAAGGTTAGCTGTTGATAATAAACCACAAAGACTAGATCAAAGAGAATATGTTTACGAGCTAAGGTAGCTGTGAAAAAAAGGGAAATATAGAAATCACCCTGTGTTTTCATACTCGACAGGCTTTGTTTCGCCAGATAATTTATTGTGTTTATTGAAATGAGTTATATTATTTTCTGATTGGGCTTGTAGCAACAAATCGTTTATGAATAGTCGCCTATTCATCTACATTGTATAGCTGAGACCTGGGTAATGGGTAATGGGTAATGGGGGATATTAAGCAAGTGCCGCTTATCCAGAGCCCCAGTTATCTATCTAGCTTTGGATAAAATTACTGATAACACCATTACCCAAATGAAAATAATTAAATGAAAATAATTAAATGAAAAACTATTAATTAATTTGTTAAGTATTGAGTGAAGGAAAGGATTAACAGAGTAGCTATAACCCAAGGAACTGCTAACTCACGTTCATTTTGTATTCTAACATCCTTGTTTAATTGATTTTTATTTTTATTTTTATTTTTATTTAACATATATTCCTACCAATTAAAATAGTTAGTAGGCAAACGTTACCCTACTAGATGAGGACTTACAAGCCCAAACTAAAAGAAATTAATTTATCACTGTAAAAGTGGCTATTAACAAGCTCATAAGCTCATAATCTGCTAGATTTCGTCACCAATATTTTTTTCGGTCGCTTCACCACAGATCACCTTACCGGCATTCATATCCATATAATCCGAGATATTTCGGTAGGTTTCAAAGGTTGAAAAAATGTTAATCACAGGAGCTATCGCTGAGTCGACAACAGCGCCACGACCAGATAAAGCGTTTAACTATCACTTGTTCCCCCTCCTTGATTGCTCAAGTTGCTGTCTCATGTCTTGTAATAATTTATCACTTGCCCATTGAATTAAATTTTTTCTTTCTAAGGGATCTTTTTCACTGTGATACAACTCTTCAGCGATTACTTGCTTATTTTTTATGTTCTCCCAGCGGGTATATCGGTATTGATTTGTTCTAATGGTATATGCCATATTTTTTATTGGTTTATTACTAGGCCAAGGCCGAGCGGTTTGTGATAGCGCTGCTCTTTTGTGTCTATAATTAGGTTCATTAAATATCTGATTAAAACTACGACCATCAATATTCAATGGCACCGGTAAATTAGCGAGCTCAGCGAGTGTTGGATAAATATCGATGTATTCTGTTATTGCACTGGTGGTAAATGGCTTTTGACCCGGAATACGAAAAATTAACGGCACGCGAGTATCTAGCTCTCTCACGGTTGCTTTAGTCCAATGACTATTTTCCCCTAAGTGATAGCCATGATCAGACCAGAAAACAATAATGGTGTTATCGTAAAGCCCATTATCTTTAAGTGCGTTAATTATCCGTCCAACGTTATCATCAACATAGCTAGTGGCGGCATAATAGCCATGGCGCAGTTTTTGTGCTGTTTCTTTGGTGAATTGTCCTTTTTTAGGTAAATCAGTAAGGCTTCTTATTTCCTTGAAATTAAACCAATTCAAATCAGAAATGTTACTAGGTCTACTTTCTAAGCCTAGTGCTTGCATATCTTCACGCTGATAAAGATCCCAGTATTTTTTCGGTGCGTTATAAGGTGCATGAGGTTTCATAAACCCGACAGCTAGAAAGAAAGGGCTTTTACTGTTTTTTAATCTTTTAATCGTTTGAACAGCATCAACCGTAATGTGGTCATCAACATACTTGTTGCCAATATATTCTGCGGATTCAGTAGCAACACCTTTTTTAGCTCCCTTTTTGATACTCGATTCAAGTACATAATCATCAAAGTGTGGCTCTTGCGCTAAACGAGCAGGCACAGACCAAGATTTAGCATCTCGGATATTGGCATAATTATGATAAATCTTACCTATAGACTCAGTATGGTAGCCATTATTTTTGAAATGTTGCGGTAAAGTCACCACATCAGGGGCTGTTTTTCTAAAATGTGTATTGAGCCGCCAAACTTTTATTGAATCTGGGTACATACCCGTTAGCATAGATGCACGAGAAGCATTACAACTAGCAAATTGCACATAAGCCTTAGTGAAGTTAACACCTTCTGCAGCAAGCGTATCGATATTTGGCGTAACCGCTTTATTTTCACCATAAATACCGATATTCATCCTTAGATCATCAGCGCCAATAAACAATATATTGAACTTTTTTTGCCCTACCTCCTCTTCAATAGCCCCCCTTGTTTCAGCAAAGAATAAAAACAATAACAAGCTGGGCACCAACCAAAGTAAGCTTTTCTTCATCGGTTAAAGCTCCTGAATAGTCACATTGCCACCCGAAGTCCATGTTTTCAATTGTGCTTGCCATGCCGTCACGTCCCAATTTAAGCCGCTCCCTGATTTAATCGCTGAGCGAATATACTTTACTGCTGTCGCAAGCTCTCTATTTTTCTTTTTAGCATGAGCTATTGCTTGTAAGTATTGGTACTCAGGGTTTTCACTTTGTTGCTCAGCAATTTCAGACAAATACCGCATGGCGCCTTCCACATCTTGTAAATCGTCATCGTTGGTCAGTAACTTAACCTCGGCTGATTTAAGTTTCGCAGTAATATGGTCTTGCTTTGCCGCTTGTTCTAACCAAAACAATGCCTTTTTTTCATCGCTAATCGTCCACGGACTATCAAGAAGTAAACTAGCTACACGATATTGTGCTTGGCTAAGCTCTCCTTTTGCCGCTTCAAAAAGCCAATAAATAGCTTGTTCAATATTCTTTTGCTCTCGATATAATTTCAAACCATATTCATACTTTGCCAACATAAAGCCATTTTCTGCTGCGTTTTTAAGTAATTTTTCAACTTCATCATCTTCTTGTTTTAACCAGGGGAAATTCATCAAAGTCATACCATAACCGTATTGATCTTTCGCGGTATTACTAGCACTTAACGTTGCAGCTAAACGCTTAATACTTTTGTAAAAAGAGCTATAGTTTCTTCTCATTCGTAGTTTGTTATAGCTAGCAATACCCAGATAGCTTCGATTAATAAAAGCAACCTGTTGTTCATTAAAGGTCGGCTTTGGTAAGTTATTTAAAGACAAGCCATAGTTTGCCGATTCAACAATGCCACTGGTTTTAACATGAATAATATTTCTAATAGAGCCGTCTGGAGCTATATCGTAATCCGCTATCAAAAAATAGGCCGTGGCATTAGAGAATTCGTCCGGTCCAGTTAGTGTATCCTGCTCCACAAACCCTTCCTCATTAGGCATATTCGATGACATCGTCATGAACATGGAAAGGGAATCTTCAATGCCCGAATCTGAATAAATTTCAACATCGCTAATATCGTCAAACTCGTCGAATGTTACTCTTTTAGTTAAGTTGTTTTTATTTACCAAAGGTTGGTACTTTCGATACAGAATTTCTTTTCTAAACGCCGCTTGTGACGTTTTAATTAGCGCTGCAACTTGCTGTGTACTCTCATCAAGTTGAACATTGGCAATTAATTTATCAACAATAGCTTGAGAGTTATCATAGTTATGTTCAGCTGCCATCGAAAACCAAATCAATGCTTTAAAGCTATCAGAGGTTGTGCCTAAGCCTTTATAATACATCATACCTAGCTGGTAAAAAGCTTTAGGGTTTTTAGTATCTGCTGCTGATAAGTACTCATCGATTGCTGATGGGTACTGGTGATTGAGGAAATATTTATCTGCTTGGTCGGTATTGTTTGCAAACACTAAACAAGGACAAATAAACAACAAAAATAATACCATAATACATATGCGGTTTTTTATGGTTTCCATGGACAAATCCTATAATTATTTGAAAGAACTCTCTTGTTGCTAATAAATTTTTGAGTATGTTTTATATTTTTTTATACATGTTCAACTACTAGCTGTTTTCTAGCCGTTGTTTGTTATACCAGTTTGATTAAGTTTGTGATCTTGTTGTGCTGTGGAAAAATACATCAGGGCAAGGCGCTCGATTGAGTAATATCTGGCTATTGGGATTGAGAGCAACGCTGACATGGAGTATTTTAACCCGCACAAGTTAGTAATAATTTAATCAAATTGGTATTAATGATGTTTTACCGAAAGAGCTTATAAAAAAAGGCTTCTCATCCTTGAGAAGCCTTTTCAGGGGAGTTCACCGTTAATGCTAGTTACTACTGCTAGCAATTAACGTTACTTACTTTTTCAAAAACCGTCTGAACCCTGCTAAACCACCTAGCAATATCATACCGATGAAACCAAATGAACCACTATCAGGTTTTTCTTGTTCATGCTTTTTAACCATTGCTGTAATGGTGAAAGTAGAAACAGAAGTTTCAAATTGCTCATCGCTGTCTGGCTTAGTTTCATCATTCTTCACCTTAACTGTAAAAGTCATCAGTGTGTCAATGTTAAACTCAGGCACAATCATGGTTGCTGCAGCGGTAGTAGTATCAGATAAAGTGTACCAGCTTGCATTTACTGATTTACCGTTCGAAGTGTTTACCCCTGAACTGTTCCAAGAGTATGTTAGTGGACGACCTTCATTATCCATTGAAGCACTTGCATCAAATACAATGGTTTCTCCTGAAGCCATGTATGGATACTCTACACCGTCAAATACGGCATAACCATTTGCTTCGTTTCTGCCAAGCATTTCTGCGCTAGCGGTTACTATAGCGGGAGTTTTAAACACAGTGATAGTGTAAGGTAAACTTTGAGTTTCGCCTGAACCCTCTATCATTAGTTCAATTACGATATCTTCAGCTTCAGTCATATCTGGCGCTGTAAAGGAAGCTGTTTGGCCATCTGCAGTTAAGGTTACGGTTGGTCCTGAAAGTTGGCTCCAACTATAGGTGCCAACTTCAGCGTTTGGTAAAGATGCAGTCGCATCAATAGTTACTTCATCTGCAGGATAAGCTTCTGCGCTATCATCGGAAAACATAATACTTACATTTTTAGTATTATCTAAAGGATGACCATCGTTAACATCTAAAACGCTATCACCGTCATCATCATTATCTAACAATAAGCCAGAATTATCCTGACAGGTTTGGTCACACGTCGCTAAGAAATCATCAGGCATGCCATCACTATCGGTATCAGTAACTGCTGCCGCATTATTTGGAAAATCATCAGCATCATTAATTACGCCATCGCCATCAGTGTCGCCACCAATAGGTTGTTCAATTAATGAGAAGTCATCTGCCCATATTTGAGATAAAGCCGTATCCTTAACAATATCGGTTTCTTCACCTACAGTTCTTATAAATATTTTAAAGGCTTCAGTAACATCAATATCTGTTGGCGCAGTAAAGGTATCTTCAACCAGTACCCAAGCGCCATCAGATGGAACTTCATTTGTTAAGGCTATGGAAGTAACGACAAGTTCTCCGGTAGCAACACCATCGTCATCTACTTTTTCTTCACCTGCTTTGTCATGACCATCAGGATAAACTGCAAGCGGTGCGTCGATTTTGGTATAACTATATCCCCAAAGTAACGGACTTATTGCGGCAGCATTAGCTGATACATTATATAAACCACCTGGGTTAATACTGGCAATTTGGCGAGAAAGGCCTGATTCATGACTATTACGAGCATGGTTCATGTAAAGATAAATACCGTCATACCCTTCTGGGGCAAGGGTACTTAAATTCTTCTCTATATTGGTTCGAGTATGATCCATATACCTTACCCAACCGTCTATGTGGTTGCCATATGTTTCTACAGTAGCAACAACGTTACCATCGGCATCAGTTCGGTCGGTGTAAAGTCCGTCGTAAGCTCCAGTATTTTTATTTGGTGTAGTACTAATTGCACCAAGCGTCCAACCACTGGTACCAAAATCCGTTAGCGTATCGATTTCACCTGCTGGAATATTTGGAAGCGGTTCGGTAATGCCGGTATCATCTTCAACTGGGTCAACAGTGTCACCCGGGGCATCAACCATAGTCATAGCTAAATTATCAACCCACATCGGTGCACGGGCATCATTTTTAAAAATATCATCGCCAGTTAATGGGAAGGCTTCACTTGGAGGTGTTTGAATAAAGACACGAAATGGTTGTGTTAGATCAATATCCATTGGTGCGACAAAGGTATCGGTAACGGGTTGCCATGTGTAGTCAGATAAAACAATATTAGTAAGAGGAACAGTGGTAACTTCTGAAATACCATCCGTTACTGGTGCGCCTGTCTTGATATATGAATATGCCCAACGTAAGCTACCTTTATTAGCACCATCTCCAGACAAATTATAAGTTTTGCCGCCCTCAATATTATCAACTTGTCTACCTAAGCCATCAGCATCATTTTTACGCTTTTTATTATTACCTAATATATTTGTGTCATTACCTGCAGGAGGGAGCATCACTCCGCTAGCAACAATAGAATTTTGAAAACGTCCCCAACCGCTTGTATTAAAATACGCTCTCATATTTTTAGCTACGCCGTCAGTCAGGATTTCATTCCAAGCTAAAATAGGATCAGGCATAGGCGCTGAATCAGCGTGCATATCAAGAAATCCCGTGTCAGAAAAACCAGTTAAGCCTTCTAAGTCATCAGAAAAAATAACGGTATCGGCGAATGCCGAAACGCTGGTAAAAAGTAGTGTTGCTGCAACAGCTGCTGCGACTTTATTTTTTGAATATATTGTCATAGTGTCTCTCTTTATTCAGTTCTTATGTTGAATTCAACTCGCTGATATTTTTATTATGTAGATACTTTATTATTATTTTGCATCCCTAACATTTACACCCTCAAAAAACTAGGGAAAACGTTTTACCTAATCTACACGGAAACAAACATTTGTAAATGGTTTTATGAAAATATTGCTAAAAAAACGACAACTCATATCAAGCGTTGATATGCTACAGCGTACACACATACTCTAAAGCCCTTAATTAAAGGGGGTTTAGATATGATTTACTACTTATATTTAGGTTGGTCATATTTTCTTAAAACCAATGAACAATACAGAACAACGTTATCCCTTTCAAAGGATTGGTTGAATAATTTCATTCATTTGAAGAGGCAAAAGACCTGCTGTTGTGGCTTAGTAGATAAGGGGATTAATTCAATAAGTATAGGGTCAACAATTGATTAAGAAGTAGTGTCTATCGCCACTACTTCTTATTGAAAACTAACGCTTTAGTTAACTGATTTGGCTTTTAGAATAAAAGCAAAACTAAGCGGTTTATCAGCACGTACAAAGTATTTCTTCATTGTTTTACCTCCCCAGCTATTATCTCCGCCAACGCCATGAATTTTCAAGTCTAAATTAACGTTGATATAGCCACGCTCTGGTAAGTCATAATAATGCTTTCTACGTATTCTATCTGTCTCATCATTTTTTACTGTTGATTGGCTGGTAGAATATAAATCTGACTCATTGTAAGGCCATGCTCTAAAATTAAAGGGTTGTAGGCCTTGAATGTTTAATTTAACTTTATCATTTGAAAAGCTGACGTTTCTCACATCACTGCGATTGGTACTGTCTGTTGCAGAAACATAAGCAACTTGAAATGTTGCCAAGGTCTTTTGATAATTGCCAACTTTGGCGGCGGTTTTTCTGTCAGGATAATTCTCAAATGGTCCTCTACCGTACCAATTAATATTTGATAGTGATTTATCAAGCGCCAACCGCATACCAAATTTTGGCATAAATTTATGCTGAATGCGCGCTGGATCAGGTGTGTAATTACCCGTCACTTGCACTTCTCCTTCACCATTTATACGGTAAGTTAATTGATAAAGCGCATTATTTACCACCAAACGCGCAAGTACGTTAACTTCAACCAAGCTTGAACTTATCTGCTTTACCTTTACTGAGCTAACTTGACGATAAGCAGCTGCATTTAGCCATGGAGCCATGCGCTCAATAAATTTATTACGTGCTTGGTTATTGTTTACCGGTTTCCAGAAATAAGGCGCAAGTGGCTCAACCAACAACTCCTGCCCGGCAACTTGATAGCTGGTTAACTCACCCGTAATGCTATCAATACTTAAGGTAGTATTATTTGTTGTTATGGCTATAGCATCGTCGGTTTGCTTTACCTTAACCTTTTTTCCTGTTGAAGCGACAGACACAGGATATTGATACGCAGCAAGTACAAATTGCTCAAAAGCGAGTTCAAAACCTTTGTTAGACCACACGTTATCTTCTTTAGTATGAGCTGATAATTCTAATAACAATTCATTGGCTGAAGTGTTGCCACCATAAGTAAACGGCACCTTAACAAGTGTTGACTTCCCAGGCGCTAACGAAAAAGTTAACTTTCCTTTCGCGATTACTTTTGATTGGCCTTTTTCTTGACTTTTAACCTGCCATACATAGTCATAAACATTGAGATCAGTAAAGTCAAAACGGTTAGATACTTTAATGATTAACGGATCACTAGTTTGTTCAAACCAAACATTTTGATGAACTTTTTTTGCTTCATAGTAACTTGGAAAAGGCTTTCTGTCGGAAGAGACAATGCCATTTAGCAAAAACTCTGCATCAGTTGGACTATCGCCAAAATCTCCACCATAAGACCATACTTCACGTTTAGGATTTAAGCTAAGTTTTGTTGGATCTTTACCATAGCTAACCATCGCGGTATTTTTCAGCCGAGCTAGCCCTTGATCTACCCAATCCCAAATTGCACCACCAACATAATTATCATGAGCATAAATTTTATCCCAATGCTCCTGAAAATTACCTAATGAATTGCCCATTGCATGGGCATATTCACGTTGAATGAAAGGTTTTTGTGTTTTATCCGATATTTTAATAAATTCATCAACGCTATTTTTTCCTTCCAGGGTACGATAGCTTCTTTCGACAAAATCAGAAGCAGATGGATCCGTATCTGAAAGGATAGGCCTTGTTTTATCAATAGCTAAAATGGCATCTCGCATCGCGGTGAAATTACGCCCTGCGCCACCTTCATTACCCAGAGACCAAATAACAATAGCGGAGTAGTTTTTATTGGTGTGCACCATCGAAGTGGCCCTATCAACATGGGCAATAGTCCAGTCTGGGTTATCACCTAATATTTTATTACGCGTTTTATAACCATGACTTTCCTGGTTAGCATCATCAAGAACATATAACCCGTACTCATTCGCTAATTGATACCAACGATGATCATTAGGATAGTGACTGGTTCGAACAAGGTTAAAGTTACCTTGTTTCATCAACTTTATATCAAGTTCCATGGTTTTTAAGTCAACAGTACGCCCCATTCTAGGGTGATGTTCGTGACGATTAACGCCTTTAATTTTAATTGATTTGCCATTGACCCAAAACTGATTATCTTCAACTTTGCTTTCTTTAAAGCCAAATGACCAAGGAATATATTCTAGCGTTTTGCCATTCTCATCTAACACGGCCAACATCATTGAATACAAAACAGGTGACTCTGCGCTCCAAAGACTGACATCTTTCAATGCTAAAGATAGTTTACCGAGTTGTTTATTATTCGAGACTTTACTATTAGCTTTCTGCTTAGCGAGCAACTTACCCTCAGGAGAAAACAAGCTCATTTGCAGTGTATAACCTTTGAAATCTGTGTTTGTAACTGCGCTATCAAGTTCAAAATCAACTGTTAATTGTGCGTCTTGGTAATCATTTTTTAGATCGGTTGTGATCAAAAAGTCCTGCAAATAAACCTGTGGACGCGCAATTAAACTAACCCCTCTAAATATGCCACTAAAGCGCCACATATCTTGCCCTTCAAGGTAACTACCATCTGACCATCGATAGACTTCAACTGCTAAATCATTTTCACCATTGACTAAGTATTTTGTAATATCAAACTCAGCTGGAGTCATACTGCCTTGGCTGTAGCCTACTTTCTTACCGTTAACCCAAAGATAGAATGCTGATTTTACCCCCTGGAACTCTATAAAAACTTGTTTATCTAGTAGCCCATTTTCAACTATAAACTTACGCTTGTAACTGCCGACAGGGTTGCGATCATAAAAGTTAGTATAATTAGCAGGAGGCTCAGTCATTACCCTTGGTTGATCTTTAGCAAAAGGGTAAGGATGGTTAGTGTAAATTGGCCGACCATAACCTTGAGTTTGCCAATTACCTGGTACATCGATTTTAGCCCATTGGCTAACATCATAATCGCTTTTGTAAAAATCAGTTGGACGCTTATCTGGATGCCCTACCCAATTAAACTGCCATTTACCATTAAGGGATTGAATTCGGTTAGATGAATTTTTATTGGTAGCATTTGCTTTATTTGCAAAAGGACGAATAAAAGCATGGCCATCAACTTTGTTGCGACTAATAATTTGAGGATTTTCCCAATCGGGTACTGTTGAATTATTATCTGATGCCAGACTGTTTTCTACACTGCTTACTATCAGTAAAACAGTTATCAAGCACCTAACTTTAATACCTATCATTTATATCTATCCTGTCATTACTACTGCTGATTTCTAAATAGAGTACTTAAAAAACAAAGAAAGGACAACGTTTTCCTTCTTCTACAGATATAAATAATATTGTCTGAATTAATTATGCTTACAGAGTTCAATGGGAGTTACTATTCAAGAGCCAACCCGTTGATATAGCCGTGCCTGGCTATCTGAATTGCAAGAAATTAAGTTATTAGAAATATGATAGGTGAATAAATACTGGTAATACCATTTTGATTAAGTTTGTGATCTTGTTGTACGAAGGAAAAATAAATCATGGTAAGGCGCTTGATTGAGCAATAGCTGGCTATTGGGATTGAGAGCAACGCAATCTTGGATTATTTTAACCAGTACAAGTGAGCAGTAATTTAATTAAATTGGTATAAGTATTTAAGAGAAAGCCTAACTTATGCAATGGTTAGGCTTGAGAAAAATTGAATATGTATTTTAAAACGATGTTCGAGCAATATTGAAAACCTTAACAACAAAGCTTCATCATGATTTATCTTTTACTGAATCACGTATGACTAAATCAGCAATAAATAAATGAGTTTGTTTACTTGGTATTGCATCGGGTTCACTGAGCTTAATGGCTAAATTGGTCGCATAAATCGCCATTTCTTCAATGGGGTAATGCATAGTCGTTAAACGAGGTCGACAGGCAATACCAATAGACAAATCATCAAATCCAATCACCGATACATCTTCTGGCACACGTAAACCCGCATCAAACAAAGCATGTATAGCGCCTATAGCCATCAGGTCATTGTATGCTAACAAGGCATCAAACTTACACCCTTTAGCCAGTAATGCTTTAACAGCCTGCTCACCACCGTCCATATTAGAACTCGCTTCTTCAATATTGTTTTCTAGTAGCTTAATTCCATTTTTATCTAGAGTGCTCTTAATACCGTCAACCCGGTGACTAGGGTCTCTATTTTGATAAATACTCGTTATTACGGCAAAGTTTTTATGCCCTGAATCAAGCAAATACTTGGTCGCAATTTGTGAACCAGATGTATTATCTAACCAGACACAACGATTAGCTATTTCAGGAATAAAACGATTAATTAATACTAAGCCCGGTATTTCACCGGCCAATTTTATTAGTATTTTCTCGTCTGAGTATTCACTGTGTAAAATAATGGCTTTGCAGTTGTTATCTCGAAGTGAGTCGATAGCTCTTAATTCAGACTCAGTCTCATATAAAGAATTTGCCATCAGTAACTTTAAGTTATTTTCTCGGGCTCCTTTTTCAACACCACTCGCTAAAGAGCCAAAAAATGACATCGATATTGACGGGGTAACCACGCCAATAGTATTTGAGGTATTGCCCGCTAAGGAACTCGCATTATTATTAGGTCGATAACCCAATTCTTCAATGATCTTTTTAACACGAGCTCGACACGCATCTCCGACTTTTCCCTTGTTATGGATCACTCTGGAAACCGTCGCAATAGAAACACCGGAAACTTTTGCAACATCATTGATTGTAGTCATAGTAAAATATCTGTTCTTGTTCAGTCGAGTGTAGAAATGTTGAATAACATTCAGATAAAAATAGTATATCTGACAAATAAGCTACAAGCATCAAGAATATATGGGTATATAGTAATAATCATAGGTTAACCCAAATATCTTAAATGTATCTGGGTTAATTTATTAACATAGTTTATTAATTACCTGCCATTGCCATAGAAGATATACTCAAAGTTTTACTTTCAAATTTCAATCCTGAGGCTGTTGCTTTGATTGTTGCACCACTTAATGACTGGCCGATACGGATAAGTACTGCCGCTTTACCTTGCTCAGTTAATGAAGCACTAGTATGTAAAATTTCAATATCGCCCTGCACTTCAAAATCAATATTTACACCATTGACTGGTACGCTATTACCTTGAGCATCAAGTAACTCAGCATAAACAAAGACTACATCATTAACCCCAGCAGCAGGCTCTTTACCACTTTCATCAAGTGTTAACTTTATGCTGGTAGCACTTTGAGGTGTTGTCACTTGATGCATTGCAACGAGATCTCCATTAATATAGGCCTTGGCCACTAACTGGCCCGGTTTAAACGATTTCATATCAAACTCAAAAGGTGCATGGGATAAATGGCTAGAAAATTTATCTTGGCTTGGTTTGTTTTTCGAAATCAACTGACCATTTAGCCATAATTCAACTTCATCAGCATTACTAAATACCCGTACTAAAGCAGATGACTTTGCTTGCCATTCACTGGCTATAAATACCATAGGCCCTGAATCAAACTGAGGTGAATATTCACTGGCATCACGCTGGCTCTGATAAAAATAATAGCTGTACTTAGGTAAACGATGAATACTCATAATGCCTGAAGCTTCAAGGTCGTCACTATAACCACGGTTATAATCAAACATTACCCAATAACTATCGGAAAATGCAGGGGTTTTAAAATTGTCATTGTGGGCTTCTTGCAAGTTGCGCGCTTGTTGTAACAAACGTGCTTCACCTGAGTTCAACAATTGACGACTGGTGCGCTCTTCTTCTTTCAGGTCGCTCCATGCATCTTGATTTAAACCGGCATTTTGCGCGTAATATTCCCAATCACCATATTCTGAAACGCTATAAGGTTTAGTCGGCGTTTCATAGTGTTTTTGTCTATGCTGACGCGCTTGTAAATAAATATCATACTCTGGTAACCAACCTGCTGACAAACGTGTAGAGTCTTCTTGATGAACAATAGTTTTTAACTGCTCAACAAAAGCTGCTGGCATTGCAGATTCATTTAATGAGCACTCCCATGCAAGCACACTGGCGTGATTTCGATCTCGTCGAATAAGATCGCGACAAGTCTGTTGTATTTGTGCTTGAAACTCTGGCGTATCAGCATAATATTGCCAGCCTAATATTGCATCTAACAGTACTAGACCTAACTCATCTGCAGCGTCCATAAAGGCTTTTGAATGGGGATAGTGAGATAACCTAACATAATCAAATCCCGCTGATTTTATTTTTACCGCATCACGATAATCCGCTTGATGCGATGTTGCATAACCGACGTGAGGGTATTCTTGATGACGATTAACACCACGTAATAAAGTGACTTCGCCGTTTATCAATAACTGATGCTGCTCATTGAACGCAAACTGTCGTAAACCAATGCGCGTTTTCTTTTGTTCAATGAGTTCATTATCTAAGTAAACTTCACTAACCAGTTGGTATAAGTTAGGGCTTTTAGGGCTCCATAACTGCGCGTCATTAACCGTTAATTGTTGGCTGTATTGTTTATCGGACCCAGCAGTTAAAGTGATGAGTTCATCGTCAGTTTGAGCAACTAAGACACCTTCAAAGAGTAATTTTTGTTTTAACATAAAGTCTTTATTGTCAGCATACTCATTGCTGATGTGGGTTTTAACCTCAACAACAGATTTGGCTACATTTATTTGTGGAAAAGTAACAAACACCCCGCCACTGGCAACTTTATCGGCGTGAATTTCATCGGTGATATGTAATGGATTTTTGATGATTAAATTAACATCGCGATATAAACCGCCGTAAGTATTAAAATCTAATGTTGCTAGCGGCTTTGGCCCGATAGTAGGATTGTCAATATTAGCGAGCTTTACCTTAAGCAGGTTTTCACCTTCAAAATTTATATCATCGGTTAAATCAATAGTAAAAGGTAAGTAACCGCCTAAATGCTCAGCCACTTTTTTGTCGTTTAGCCACACTTCTGCATGATTCATAGCCCCTTCAAAGCGAATGAAAACTTTATTGTTTTTCCATTTTTGATCAAGCATTAATTCTTTTTGATACCAAGCGGCTCCTTGCCATTGTTCATTCACCACTAGCGGTTCAATTTTTGGCGTGTGCGGCAAATTAACTAATTGCCATGGAGCATCAACTTGTTCGGCGTCAAGACGCTTAAATTGCCAGCCTTTATTAATATTAACAGTAGTTGATATTTGTGTCGTTCCTAACGGACTAACTGCAACCTGACTGCAAGCTAATAGCGAAGTTAATAGCACCGTTAACAACACAATACTAACTATATTTGAAAATGATTTTAACACTAGGAATCCTTATTATTTTACTTTAAGTTCTTTTATAACTTACTTATTACTTTGTAACACTAATGGGAACGTTATACTAGAAGTTAGGCTATTAAAAATAACCAACTAATCAGTCGAAAACACCAAAAATAGGAACGTTGGACCAATAAGGCATGTAACTAAATTACTATAAAGCTATTATATTTATATACGGCCTATTAACAGGAGATTGTTCTTAATATATGAAACATCACCGCTATTTAAAGTTTTAGCCGTTCAAGATATTCACTATGAGTTAATAATTGATTAACCGAATAAATAAGTGATGCACGAACACCCTTAATATACTTGTGGCTTTCAGCTACGATAGTGGCATCTACAACAGGATCATAAGCCTCTGGAAAAACCCCCATACCCGACAACACTGAATGCCAACTGATAGGACCAAACAAATCAAGATCATTTCGAATTAAACGGCCTTGGCTTTTATAAAATGCCAATTTATTTTGTAAGCTCGGAGGGATATCTCTTTTCTGCCAGTCTTGCCAAAAAGCAGTATCTGTTCGTCGGCTAGTACAATAATGAGTTACGATAAAATCACGCAGATTTTCGTATTCACTATCCATTAAACGATTATATTCACTCTCAGTCTCTTTTGCTAAACTCATATTCGGTAACATGGTTATAAACAACATAGCAGCACGGCTAACAAGGTAAATACTGGTTGATTCTAAGGGCTCTAAAAAGCCTGATGATAAGCCGATAGCAACACAGTTTTTATGCCACATCTTTTTACGTTTACCGGTAGTAAAACGAATAGTACGTGGCTCTGTTATCGGTTTACCCTGTATATTCTTAAGCAATAGTTCTGTGGCCTCTTCCTCACTGCAATAATCACTGGCATAAACATAACCATTACCGATGCGATTTTGTAGTGGAATTTGCCAACGCCAACCATGTTCATGAGCAAAGGCTTCAGTATAAGGCGGTAAAGAACCCTGAACTTTTGATTGAGCTGTTTTTGATTTTTTTGTTTCTGATGGAGCTATTTCTGATTGAACTACCACAGCGCGATTAACAGGTAAGTAATGACTCCAATCTTCATATTCAACATCTAAGGCTTCGCCAATTAACAAAGCACGTTGGCCAGTACAGTCAATAAAAAAATCACCTTTAACGCTACTACCGTCTTTCATGACTAGGCTTTTTAATCGTCCATCTTCATGCTTGCTAACTGTCTCTACATGGCCTTGCTTGTGCACAACACCTCGAGATTGAGCATAGTTTGATAAATAGGCAGCAGCTAGACTGGCATCAAAATGTAATGCATAACCCATAGTAGATAAATTATTTGGTTTTTTGGGATTTGGAATGTAAAACTTTCCGGCGTCAGCCATAACTGCGCAGGGTGAAAAGTCAGTATAATTACTGGTGTCACCATTAAAGTTTGCTTTTAACCAGTGTTGATAAAATTCCCAACCATTAATTTTTGAACCGACATCACCAAATGGATGCCAATAAGATTCACCAGGGTTTTGCCAATCGGTGAGTTTAATGCCTAATTTGAAGGTGGCATTGGTTTTGAGTATAAAATCTGTTTCTGGAATATCTAAAAATTTTAGGTTATCAATTAAAAATGGAACTGTAGCTTCACCTACTCCTACGGTACTAACCTCAGGTGATTCTATAAGCGTTATTGTTGCATTAGTATTCTCTAAAACACGTATCAGTATTGCAGCAGTTAACCAACCCGCGGTACCACCACCAACAATAACATAAGAATTTATAGGCAAGGTTGAACTGTTCATTAAATGCTCCACTAAAAAAGACAAGGTCAAGGGTGTCCATCTTAAAATACTGAAGGTTCAAATGAACCTCCAGTATTTGAAGTTAACACGAGTAATAACTTAGAAAGTGGCGTGCACTCCTAAATTATAACGAACACCTGACAACTCAACTAAACCAACTCGTTCACGTATACCATGATATTTAACAATTGTTTCGTCTGTTAAGTTAGTAGCCTCGAACATTATCTTTATATTTTCATTAATGTCATAAGACGTACTTAAGTCGAGTTGCCCATAAGCAACATTATATCGAGGGCCATCACCGTCATAGCGACTCTCTAAGAACTCATCACGATAATTGTAGGCAAGTCGCACCTGAACACCATCTTTGTCGTAAAAGCCAACAACATTATAACTTGTATCGGCAAAGCCTTCTAAGCCACTACTTGGCTCAGGAACACCAGGACGAACCACAGAGACCGTATCTTCATCTTCACTGTCTGCAAGCGTAATATTTGCCTGTACACCAAAACCACTCCAAAAGCCGGACATATAATCAAAAGTATGCATAAACGCTAGTTCGACACCTTTAACAGTACCACCTGTGCGGTTAGTCGGACGACTCGATGAGTAGCTGACACCACCTGAATAGCCTTCAGAATCCCAGGCATCTTGTAAGTCCTGATCAACGGGGACGTCAAATGGTCCTGTGGTGGTAAATACAGAGATAAAACTCGTGATATCTTTATAATAAAAACCAGCAGAGTAAGAAGTGTGCTCACCATAATGTTCATAAGATAAGTCAAACTGAGTGACTTCATAAGGCTTCAAATTAGGATCGCCACCACCTATATAAACAACATTTCCGCTCCAACTACTCTCAGTAAAATTAGCAGACTTGTCTCTCATGTTTGGACGGGTGATGGTTTTTGCTGAACCAAAGCGAACATAATTTTCGTCACTCAACTCTAACGTCAAGTTTATACTGGGTAAAAAGTAATCATCGCTGCTAGAGAAAGTGGTATATTCTGTTGTTAATACAGGAGCATTTTGACTTGGGATTGCACCTCCTGCTTTAAGGCTTAATCTGTCTATCGTGGTTGATGTGCCAGATGCATCAGTATCAGTTTTTATATAACGGCCACCAACATTACCTCGCCAATAATAATCCCCTATCTCGCCTTCTAGATTTACTTGTAAATAAAGCGATGTTGATGTTTCATCAGTGTTAACTGCGCCAGCTGTACCTTCATACAAGGTATTCCA
The DNA here is from genome assembly GCF_000378625.1 of Colwellia piezophila ATCC BAA-637. GTDB lineage: Bacteria > Pseudomonadota > Gammaproteobacteria > Enterobacterales > Alteromonadaceae > Colwellia > Colwellia piezophila. The sequence continues at coordinate 106,431 of NZ_KB905169.1, forward strand.
ACCTGCAACAACTTTAGGATGATCTTTGACGTCATCCAAAGTATCCAGATAGTCTTGAGAAGCATCAACATAAGCTTGATAACTTGATACGGATAACCATTGACGCGGGAAATCACCACTTACCCCTTCCATGTAATTACCTTCACCTGGAACAAAGATTGAAGTATCTATTGCACCCGCATTAATATCACTGTGCCAGCCACTGCCTGTAGAACCACTGCCCATCCACATTGCTGGGTGACTCCAATCTGCCGCACCAGTCGTAGGATCATTAATCATGTGTAATGGTGTTGTGGCTAGTTCACGGTTAGAGTAACTAACCCCGGTTTCTATTGAAGTAATAACGCCGATCTCGATTTCGTATTTAGCGTCTAATCTCACTTCTGTAACCGTATCTTGAGCTTCAGAACCAGAATAATCTTGCCAAGATGCAAGCACTGTTGAAGGATCATTAAGATCCATACCGGTGTAAGACAAAGCAGGAATATCACCCTGACTAAAGTCAAGTGTTGTGGTACTGGCGTGATCAGTTCCATCTGCGTTAAACCTTGTCCAGTGCATAACTGTGTTGTTATCACCCTTAAAGCTTTCTTTTGCTGTAGAATAAGATAAATCTGCGCTTAACGTCAGCCTATCCCCTGTATATACAAAGTTGTAACCATAAGCTTCCGTTGTGCTTTCATTCATGCCATTTGTTAACATAAATTCTAAATCGGTGTTTTTTAGTGTCGCTGTTCTTATGGTTCCACTATCAGTAACTGAGGCAGCAGTATATTCATTAGTTTGCATGGCCACCTGTATACCAGTACCTAACTGATCGCGATCTAATTGACTATAAAGCGCATCAAAAGTGGAAATCATGTTGTCGTTATGTGCCCATTGAACAGATAAGTTACCGCCGATACGTTTACGATTTTCGTTATTCATTATATAACGAGCTCGCCCAGGACCACGGCTGCCTTCCAAAGTAGTCGGTTGACCGTCTTCACCTAAAACCTGTTCTTTGGCTAGTGGAAAACCATAACCTTTTTCTTCTGGATCAGTAAGATTGTATTCGCTGTATGCACCCCACAAATTTCCTTTGTAGGTATCAATGCGAGATTCAGTTTCTTTATATGAGAAGCCTGCCAATACACCAATGGTATCATTAGCAAAGGTATTACTGATAATCCCTGAAAATTCCGGAGTAACCTCACCAGCTAAATCTTGATACTTTGCTTTAACGGAACCTGCCGCATGAAAGCCCACGTTATCAAAAGGACGAGCAGAATGTAGATTAACAAAACCACCAATACTACCAGCGTCTAAATTTGCAGTTGGTGACTTAATAACATCGGCACCTGAGATTAATTCTGCGGGCAACACTTGAAAGTCAAAATCTCGACTTGTACCTGTAGTCGCAAGCGTTCGGTTATTCATTTTAACCACGTTAAACTGTGGTCCAAATCCACGAATAGTAAGCTTAGACCCCTCACCATTTGAACGAGAGATTGTAACACCGGTAATACGCTGCAATGACTCGGCAACGTTTTGGTCTGGCATTTTCCCCATATCTTCGGCGACAATGCTGTCTTGAATACTGTCAGCAAACTGTTTCGTTTGTAAAGCTCTTGCTAAACTACTGGCAAGCCCTGTAACTTTAATAACTTCGATTTCCTGTCTTTCTGTTTTTTCTGCTGCAAAAGCACTGGTACTGATAAGTGCTGTGGATGATAGCGCGGCAATAATTGCCAATGTTAGTTTGTTTTTTTTAATCATGATATTTCCCTTTTAACTACATGTTTTGTTTTTATAAAATATGAGAAAACTTATGCATTTTTATTATTCTTTATTCTCAAAAGCATAAAGGTTGCAGATACTGACCAACGCCAGCTTTTAGGAAATACACTGTTAATAATCAGTATATTTCTAAAAGAAAGTTCAAGATAACTAACTATTGAACATTAAATCCACATCACAAAGGGTAAGCGCTTTCCCTTAAAAGATCAATACAATTAGACAGATAAGATCATACAGATATAAGACCTTGTTTTACAAGTAGAATACTCAGCGAATAAAAAGTTAAACGCTTTACCGATTAAGTAGGGTTTAATCATATTTTATTTTAAATGGGATAACGAATTTAAAGAGAAGGGATTCATTGGTACTTGTGTAGAATATCTACTTTGCACTTCTTTCAAAGGTAGGAATTGAAGTTGCTCATCAATGAAAAATACTCCGGCCTGTTAAGAGCAAGAGTATTTTTATTAATTTAACGTGTTGTTTAATTTAAACAATTACTTTTCATTAGTCTTCTACGAGTACGGCATTGTCCATATAAGCGTTATTTACACCATTATTTGGACGCCATAGAAATACTTTTACCGATGTTGTATTAGCACTGGTGGTAAAGCTGATCTCATGATAGGTGTATTGCGTATCATATATCTGAACGCCGCCTATACTCGAATTACCGTTACTCATGTCATTAACGCCCATGACAACACGCTCGTTTTGCGGATCTTCCACTTTAACATAAGCAGAATAGGTATAACTTGTATTGGGCTGTACTGTTATTGTCTGGTTGACCGATGCTTTTCCGCTCAACGCGACAGCCGCAGCACCATCATAGGCATTGCTGTTGGTATTAACCGTATTCCAAGTACTCCAACCGTTTAAGCTATTTTCAAAGTCGCCATTAGTAACAAGCGAGTTAATTGGCGCTGCTACTTCAGCAATGGTGATATCATCGACTCGCACCCAAGTATCTGAATTGCTGGGGCTGCTCATGTAAATATCAGCACTGGTATTGCTTGCGCCTGTGGTGAAGCTCAGTTCAACCAGTGTCCAGTCGGTGTAACCAAAAGACTGGCTGACCCATACGCCGCCACTGTTGTCTACGCCCACTGTGCCTGAGCCGCCATCTGAGTTCCAGTTATAGACGTAAGCAGAAACGTCATAAGTGGTACTTGGTTGTAAATTAGTGATGGTTTGTCTGAGCTCGGCACTACCGCCGCCTGCCCAGCCAGAAAAAGTGCCCGAGTGTTTACCGTCAGAGGTTACACCCGCCCAGCCAGAGGTTTCAGTTGATTGCCAACCATCAAGCGCGCCGGTTTCAAATCCAGGGTTAGTGATAATTGGCACGGTAATAACGTCGACGGTAATTTCCGCCGTATCCGTATAACCGCCATCAATTGTGCTTACTGTGATGGTTGCATTACCTGGCGCTTCGCCTGTTACTACACCACTAGCGTTAACAACAGCAATACTGCTATTGCTACTGGCCCAGGTCATTGTTTGATTGGTCGCATTATATGGGCTAGTACTCGCATGAAGGGCTTTCACTGCACCTAAGTTAATTGTGCTAGTCGCTGGAGAGACACTGACACCGGTCACGGCAACGTTGACCACTTTGAGTGAAATAACGGTAATAGAGGTGGGTGGAAGCGAGGTACTAATTGCACCTGATGATACATTAACACTAGCAGCGCTGCCCAAGGTTGGGTTTTCGTCCCATTCATTTGATCCTTTAAAACGAGTGACCGCTGCAGTCGACTCATAATTGTTAGGAGAAGTGATGGCAATACTTGTACTGTGTGTGCTGCTGCCTTTATTGACGAGGAACAGGTTTAGATCGCCGTTAGCGTCGTCATAGGCTGCATAAGTCACTACGTCTGATTCGTTGCTGGTTATCTGCACAAGATCATCTTTAATAAAATCAGCCCAAAGTCTCATTGGTTGAGCAACCGGCAGCAGATTATTGGAATTGTCCATCGCATCAAACATGTAACCACTTAAATCATACCAATGGGTATTCCAAAAGCTGGCGTATAAGGTATTGGGACTTTTCAGGTATTGACCGATTTGATCAAAATTGATGATGCCTTTACCCGCTGAGTTGGCAAAATCATCTGCGTCGCCAGCCCAAGTGGTAGGGGCAAATTCTGACACGACTATTTTCTTGGAAGCCGACTCGTCAACGCCAACCAGGTCAACATTGTTACCATTTTTATAACCAGTGTATGACCCCGTGTAGGTGGTATAGTCACTAATGGCGACAAAATCGATGGCACTGCCGCAGGTATTAATAACATCCTGAACCTGGCCTCGCTTCCAGCTTATACCAATTTGAATACTCGGATCTTCCGCTTTCATTGCAGCAGAATATGAACTGGCAACGGCGCAAAGAGAGGAGATAGTTAAGCCTAAATTGCTTTGCCACATTTCATTGCCTATTTCCCAATACTTGACGTTATGGTTATTGGTGACATTGGCATATTTTACCCATTTAGCGGCAAGGGCTTCGCCCAAGCCCTTATTCGGATTATAGGCGACATTAACATGTGGCTGGGCACCTACTTGGCTAGTGAGAGTCATAAACTCATCAAAATCCATGGTGTTTGAAGCAAGATCGGCATAGGCGCCGGGTACCCAATAATTGGTGCTAGGGTCAGTATAAGGAGCTGAAGCCCAAGAAAAATATTGGGATTTCGCGCCACCGGGGTAGCGTAAATATTTAGCGCCCGTTGCGATAAGTGCATCAGCCAATGGAGTATAACCAGCATCTCTGTTCAGATCACTGTCAACGCCGGCATTAAGGTTCATGCCGTATTTGCCACTAACGTCACTGGCCACAACATTGGAGGTATCTACGGTGATATTTACTTGTGCCTGAGCACTAAAAGCGATATTTGCACTACTTATAATAAGTAGTAGTTTAATTATTTTTTTATTCATAAGTTTGGCTTAATAGCATCGTTTAAATTTATTTTTATTAAGGGAAATATCTATCCCCCCATAACAACTTATGTCTCCCTACTTTCTAAGGTCTTCCCTTAGAATCACACCTGCATCAAAACAAGTATTGTAAAACACAAGGTAAGCGCTTACCCTAATATTACATTAGCCAATAGCGTACATAATGTAAACAGTTTCAATTAAAAAATGATCATTGCCATTAAAACGTTAAATAAAGTCAAAGAACAGCATTTAGGATGAAATCCTATAACTGAGTTACCTTTATCAAGCCAAAAAATAATACTGGGAACGTTCCCAGTATTTGGTTATAGTAAAAAATAGATCTCAATTTTGAATGAAACCTATAGAGTCACTAAAAAAAATGAAGATAATTAATAAATTATTGCTAGCAAGTTTGTTACTTGCTAATGGACAGCTACTCGCCGCGGATAAACCCAACTTCATCGTTATATTAACCGATGACCAAGGTTATGCTGACGTAGGTTTTAATGGTAGTAAAGACATTAGAACCCCTCACATTGATCGCATCGCCAATGAAGGCACTAAGTTTAACAATGGTTATGTTAGTTATGCTGTTTGTGGTCCTAGTCGAGCAGGATTACTCACGGGCAGATATCAAGGCCGATTTGGTTTTGACCGTAATCCTCATATGGACCCAACTGATATAACCTCAGGCATGCCTTTAGATGAAAAAATGATTTCTGAAGTATTAAAACCTGTTGGTTATACCTCTAGCATTATTGGCAAGTGGCATATGGGCTCACACCCCGAGCTTGTCCCTAATAAACGTGGCTTTGATCACTTTTATGGCTTCCTTGCTGGTGGTCATCGATATTTCCCTGAAGATTTAATTTATAAAGACATTAGCGAAGGCTTAAACCAGAAAAACCCTAAAAAAATATGGACGTCTTGGTATTACACCAAACTATTAGAAAATGATAAACGTATAGAAACCACCGAATACCTTACTGATGAGTTATCAAATGCGGCAGTTGAGTTTATTAAACGAGAAAAGGACAACCCTTTCTTCTTATACCTTTCTTATAACGCGCCACACACGCCGTTACAGGCTAGTAAAGAATATTTAGATCGCAATTTACATATTCCAAAAGGAAAACGTAGAACCTATGCTGCGATGATAACCGCGGTAGATGATGGAGTTGGTCGTGTACTGGCAACATTAGATGAATTAGGCATTGATGATAATACCTTAGTATTTTTCCTTTCAGATAACGGTGGTCCCGAAAGTAAAAACGCATCAGATAATGGTGAGTTAAGAGGTCATAAAGGTGATTATTTTGAAGGTGGTATTCATGTACCGTTTGCCATGCGCTGGCCGGGAAAAGTGCCTGCCGGGCAAGTGTATAATAATTCAGTAAGTTCACTTGATATCTTAGCGACATTTGCCGGTTTAACTAATGCGCCAATAGCAAAAGAACGTCCATTAGATGGCGTTAATTTAATGCCCTATGTTACCGGTGAAAATAAAGAACAACCGCATGAAATATTATTTTGGCGTAATTTTGATAAAGGTATAGTCGCAGCACGCCGCGGTGATAACAAAACCATTCTATTTAAGAAAAATCAGCAAAAACATTTATATAACTTAGACAAAGATCTTTCTGAAACGTCTAACCTATATAAAACCAAAACTGAAACCTTTAATAAACAACAAGCTGAAATGGCATCTTGGGAAAGTGAGTTAGCTGATAAGCCAGCTTTTAAAGGCTTAATTATGGCTAAAAAAGCCCATGCAAAGAAGCTAAAAGAATATAAAAATCAAAACAAAAAACAAATAGAATCCTAAGGATTAATCTCAATGTCTGAAGTCGAAGAACCTAGTAAATCTTCATGCTGTAGTAGCAGTACAAGTTGTGCTCCTAATGTCAATCGCCGCCAGTTATTGAAAGGTATTGGTGCTGGTATGGCTACCATGACCGGCGCTTTATCTCTGCCGACTTTTAGCATGCCGAGAATGGCTGGACCTTTCGCATTCGATGATAAAAATAAAAGTGTTGACCCAAGTAATGGACCCATTCCTGTCGATAAAAAACTCGATGAAAACTGGGTTAAATCACTTTATGAACGCGGTAGTGCAACAACCTATCAAGGTTGGCAACAACTTCAATACATAGGAATGCCAATTGGTGGCATAGGCACAGGTACTGTTTATATTGGCGGTGACGGAAAATTATGGGTGTGGGATATTTTTAATGAGAACCATGAAGGGGTAGTACCACAAGTTTTCGAACACCCGACACTCACTAGTTTATTTGGCGAAAAAGGCTTAAACGAACGACATGGCTCAAACTATATTAATCCACCGGCACAAATTAGCCCTTGGCATTTTGAGCAAGGCTTTGCCGTTATTATTGAACAAAACAATAAAAAAATTCGTCGCACTTTAGACCATCATGGTTTTAATGACATCACTTTTAAGGGACAAATGCCTATTGCGGATATTAGTTACCGTGATGCTGCAACACAGTTAAACGTCGAACTTGAAGCGATGACCCCTTATATTCCATTAGATACAGACCGTTCTAGCTACCCAGCCACTATTATGCGTTATAGCTTTACCAATAACAGTGATAGCGAAATGCAGATCACAGCAGAAGCTTGGTCGGAAAACCCAGTACTTCAAGGCAAAGCTAAAGAGCATAATTCCCGTTTGTTAACAACAGAGTATGCAAACAACAACGGTGTTGGCTTTATTTCTACGGGTAAAGGTAACGATTCTTCGGCTGAAAAATTAATACAAGGCTTACCCGATTTTGGTTCGTTTTCAATGATGTGCCTTAGCGATAATAGTAATGATAACAGCAGTAAAAGCAAGGTTACTATCAACTCAACATTATCAATTTTAACAAAAGATTTAACCCTTAACCCTGGTGAAACAAAAGCAGTCACTTTTGTTGTCTCTTGGTTTTTCCCCAATCAAAAAGCGCTTACAAAAGATGAACATCAACACATCAAACGTTGGTATGCCAGCAAATATCATGATGCACAAGCAGTTGCCTTAGATATAGCAAATTCTGTTGATCAATTAACGCAACTCACCCGATTATGGCGAGATACTTGGTATGACTCCACCCTCCCCCATTGGCTGCTTGAACGCGCTATTATCCCCACTAACGCACTACAAACGAATACCGCTTACCGGCTAGACAATGGGCGTTTTTGGGCATGGGAAGGTGTGGGTTGTTGTGCGGGTACTTGTACCCATGTTTGGCATTATGCGCAATCAGTCGGTCGGCTGTTTCCTGACTTAGAACGAGATTTACGCGAACGTACCGATTACGGTATTGGCTTTAAAGATAATGGCGCTATTTTATATCGTGGCGAATACAACGATAAAGACGCAATAGATGGTCAAGCGGGTGTTATTTTACGTACCCTTCGCGAACATCAAATGAGCCCAGATAGCGATTTTTTGAAGCGTGTTTGGCCCAAGACAAAAAAAGCCATGCAATATCTTATCTTAGTTGATGCGGGTGATGGCATGCCTGATGGTATTCCACAGGGTGAGCAACGTAATACGCTTGATGCAGGCTGGTTTGGAAAAATCCCTGTGATAAGTTCACTTTATATCGCTGCGCTGCATGCTGGTGAAGAAATGGCCATGGTGATGGGAGATAAAGCGTTCGCCAACATCTGTCGTGAAATTTATCAACAGGGTGAAAAAAACATCTTGTCTTTATTTAATACTGAACATGGCTTTTTTACTCAAGAGATAGATCCCGCCCATGCCGATGCTATCGCTATTGGTGAAGGTTGTTACATTGACCAAGTATTGGGTCAATGGTGGGCTAGCCAGCTTGGTTTAGGTCGACTTTATAACGGCACAATTATCCGCCAATCATTATCTAGCTTATGGGATTACAATTTCTGCCCTGACATGGGTGTATTAAGAGATTCAATTGAAACCCTGACAGCTAAAGGTCGTCCTTATGCCTTAGCTGGTGAAGCAGGTTTAGTCATGTGTACTTGGCCCAAAGGTGGCCGTGATGATGACTGGCAGCAACATTGGCAATATGGTTATTTTAATGAATGTATGACGGGTTTTGAGTACCAAGCTGCAGGTCATATGATTTGGGAAAGTGATCAACAGCCTGACTTGCTGACCAAAGGGCTCGCTATAACCCGCTCTGTGCATGACAGATATCACGCCAGTAAACGTAATCCATACAATGAAGTTGAATGTTCAGATCATTATGCTAGAGCCATGTCCTCATATGGCGTGTTTTTGGCGGCTTGCGGATTTGAATACGATGGGCCAAAACAACATATCGGCTTTAAACCACGTTTAACGGATAAGGATAACTTTAAGGCAGCCTTTACCTGTGCACAAGGTTGGGGAAGTTTTGCCCTTACTGTGCTTAATGGTAAAGGTGTTGTTGATGATAAAGGCAAAAACGCGGCTATAACCCTTAACTATGGCAAGTTGAGTCTGTCGACTGTATCTCTGCGCTTAGGCCGACGTTTCCAAATGAATTCAACAACAAAAACAATTAACACCAATTATGGACACGCCAGTATCAAACATCATGGAAAAGACACGCTTATAAGCTTTAAGCAGCCAGTAATGTTAACCGCAGGCGACACATTAACCATGGTTATATAAGTCTCAAATATAATGGTAACTAAATAATGACTAATTCTAAAAAAACGACTGAAAAAAAATCATCGTGTTGTGCACCAAATACGAGTTGTAAGCCAACAGTTGAAAGACGACAAGTATTAAAAGGCATAGGTGCTGGCATGGCAACGATGACGGGGGCATTTTCTATGCCGGCTTTTTCTATGCCAAGAATGGCAGGTCCCTTTTCAAATCAACCTACAGCTAACGTCGATGGACCAATACCTTTAGATAAAAAATTAGATAAGGATTGGGTTAAATCACTCTATGCTAGAGGCGCAGCCACCACTTATACAGGTTGGCAACAACTTCAATACATCGGCATGCCCATTAGCGGTATCGGCACAGGTACTGTGTATATTGGCGGTGACGGAAAGCTTTGGGTATGGGATGTTTTTAATGAAAACCATGAAGGTGTCATACCTCAAGTTTATAAACACCCTACGCTTGTTAATGAGCATGGTAGCAGCGAAATAAAAGAACGCAATGGTGCGAATTATATTAGTCCTCCAGCACAAACTAGCCCGTGGCATTTTGAGCAAGGTTTTGCGGTTACGGTTAATAATGATCGTCGCACGCTAGATCATCAAGGCTTTGATGACATTACCTTTAAAGGTCAAATGCCGATTGCCGATATTAGTTATCGTGACTCTGCAACGCAATTAAGCGTTGAACTTGAAGCAATGACACCATACATTCCTCTCGACACTGACAGGTCAAGTTATCCAGCCACTATCATGCGCTATGTATTTACCAATAACAGTGATGAAGCAATGCACTTGTCGGTAGAAGGCTGGTCGGAAAACCCCACTCTACAGAGGAAAGCTAAAGATCATAATGCAAGTTTGTTAACAACGAAGTATTCCGTAAAAAGCGGGATGGGTTTTATTTCAACTGCCCAAGGCAATGACTCTGCAGCCAAAAAAGCAATTCAAGGTTTAGCAGACTTTGGTTCTTTTTCAATGATGTGTCTTGATGCTAACAGCTCCGTTACTATTGACTCAGAAGTTGCAACATTAACAATAGACTTAACCCTCAAGCCAGGTGAATCAAAGGCAGTTGCTTTTGTGGTCTCTTGGTTTTTTCCGAATCAAAAAGCACTTTTCAAAAAAGAGCACCAAAACATAAAACGCTGGTACGCCACTAAATATGATGATGCAAAAGAAGTCGCTTTAGATATTGCCAATTCAATTGATGAGCTAACCTCTCTTACTCGATTATGGCGAGATACCTGGTATGACAGCACCCTGCCTCATTGGTTATTAGAGCGTTCTATCATTCCTACCAATGCACTGCAAACCAATACCTCTTATCGACTTGATAATGGCCGTTTTTGGGCATGGGAAGGTGTGGGTTGTTGTGGCGGAACTTGTACTCACGTTTGGCACTATGCACAATCAGTTGGTCGCTTGTTTCCTGACTTAGAAAGAGATTTACGCGAACGCACCGATTACGGCATAGGTTTTCAAGATAATGGCGCAATTCACTTTCGTGGCGAATACAACGATAAAGACGCAACCGATGGCCAAGCGGGCGTTATTTTAAGAACCTATCGCGAACATCAAATGAGTCCTGATAGTGCATTTTTAAAGCGCGTTTGGCCCAATGCAAAAAAAGCACTGCAATATCTTATTTTAGCTGATGCCCAAGGCGGTATGCCTGATGGTATTACCGAGGGAGAACAACATAATACCCTTGATGCAGAATGGTACGGGAAAATCCCCGTATTAAGTTCGCTTTATATTGCCGCTTTACGCGCAGGTGAAGAAATGGCCAAAGTGGTTGGTGATAAAGCATTTGAAAAAATGTGTAATGAGATATACCAACAAGGTGAAAAAAACATTTTAAAATTGTTTAACCCTGAACATGGATTTTTCACTCAAGAAATTGACCCTGCACATGCCGACGCCATTGCCATTGGCGAAGGCTGTTATATCGACCAAGTGATGGGTCAATGGTGGGCTAGTCAATTAAACCTTGGTCGTCTTTATGATGGGAAAATAATCCGCTCTGCCCTATCAAGCCTTTGGGATTATAACTTCTGTCCAGATATGGGGCCATTTAGAGACTCTATCGAAACACCAAGCGCCAAAGGACGTACCTACGCCTTAGCCGGTGAAGCTGGCTTAGTGATGTGCACATGGCCAAAAGGCGGTCGTCAAGGAGATTGGGAAAAGTACTGGCAATATGGCTATTTTCAAGAATGTATGACCGGATTTGAACATCAAGTTGCCGGCCACATGGTTTGGGAAAGTGACGAAGAGCCTGAATTACTCACCAAAGGCTTGGCAATTATTCGCTCAGTGCACGATCGTTATCACGGTAGTAAACGTAACCCGTATAACGAAATAGAATGCTCAGATCATTACGCCCGAGCAATGGCTTCTTATGGTGTTTATCTCGCGGCAGCAGGTTTTGAAAATGACGGCTCTAAAGGACATTTAGGATTCAAACCAAGAATGACAGACAAAGGCAACTTTAAATCAGCCTTTACTAGTGCCGAAGGTTGGGGCTCCTTTGAAATAAATAACCAACGAAAAGGTAACGATATTACGCTTAAAGTTCAATATGGAGAATTAGCGCTCAATACACTTTCGCTTAGATTAGAGCCCAAAGGACTAACATCAAAGGCTCTTTATTCTAAGAACACCGCTAAAACTGTGAATTCGTCTCATGGTAAAGCGTCAATATTACGAAAAGGTAAAGATATAACCTTAACCTTTGAACAGCCAATAATGCTCTCTGCTGGCGAGTCATTAACTTTTAAGGTTTAGAAACATAACAATGAAATTATCAAGATTAGTAAAATCCGTCATAGTTGTACTGACTATTGCTTTGCCCTCTGTATTACATCAGACATTTGCACAGGAGGGCAATATTGCAATTCAAAAAACTAAGCCATGGCGTTTTATTAGTCTTGCCGATTGGCATTGGGCTGAAAAATACATTATGGGCGATCGGTATGAAGAACATAAAACCGCTGTTGATGAAAATATTGCCACCTTAAAATGGATGAAACAAAAACACGGTGGCGATCTTATCATCCTACCCGGTGACAGCAATGGTGGTCATTGGGATACACCTAAATTCATTAAAAAATTCAATAAAAAATTAACCGCCAAACAGTCAATATTACAAGCAGGAGAACTCTGCTATGCAGGCATGATTGATACCTTTGAACGAGGCGGTTATTCCAACTTACTTATGGCCGTTGGCGACCATGAAGTAGGTGATAACCCTTGGCCTGTCGGCTCAGATGTATCAAAATATCAGGCTGAATTTAGAGAAAGCTTTGCTAAAGCTTTTAACTATTCTACAAACGGCTCTACATTTAAATATACCCAGAAGATTGGTAGCGCAAACGCTAGACCTTTAGGCACAATATACGAAGACACCTCATATGCCTATCAGCATAAAAATGTGCTGTTCGTCACCATGGATGTATTTCATCAAGAAGATTATAAAACTTCATTAGGTGAGCAAGGCACAGTAACAGGTACGGTTGTTGGGCCACATTTGACATGGTTTGAATCAGTATTAGTAGAAGCTAGAAAAGACTCGTCAATAAAACATATCTTTGTGCAGTCTCATTTGCCGGTGATCTACCCCGTACGAAAAGTCAGTAGCAGTGGCATGCTCATTGACAATGGTGTGAATAACCCGTTTTGGCAATTAATGAGAAAATATCAGGTCGATATTTATTTTGCCGGTGAAGTACATGCCAATACCGTTACTAAAGATCCACAGTCCAATTTACTGCAAGTTGTTACCCGAGGAAATTTCTTTACTAACTTTCAAACCATAGATATTACCGACGATAAAATTGAAATGACCTTGTATCGCCATTTTGGTGAAAAAGTAACGGATGGTGATTACCGCGCTACTGGCACATTAAGCATTGATAAATCGAAAAAAGTAACAAGTATCAAAGCGAGTGGTGGCCTTGCACTACTTGAACCAAAATCTAAGTTATTACATTTCGACTTTGAACAAGACTTTGCTCAAGTAGATCGCCCTATTAACGGGTTGCGCGAAAAGAAAAAGAGCTCTGTTATTGATGGTAAACGCTGCGACAGAACACTTGCGAATTCTGGCAGCTTTGGCGATCAATACGATGCCTTACATTGTGACGTTGATATAGTGCCAGGAAAAAATGGCAATGCAGGACAATTTTCTCACGATTCACGAATGGCTGTTTTTGCTATGGGACCGTTACAAGGCAAACACGCTGTTGCTTATGAACTCTCTTTCAAAACAACCTCTAAAGCGAATCAAATACTTATCAATACAGCGACTATTTGGGGCAATAGACCAAAAGATTTTCTAAATTTATATTTAGATGATGGCATAGCAACGGTTGCTATTTCAGATAGGGAAATGCTGAAAGCCGAATATAAAAAACTCAATGATGGTAAATGGCACACCGTTAAGGTGAGCATGCCCCATGATAATTCTAAACTTTCACAACTGATTATTGAAATAGATGGCAAGGTTGTAAATGCAAATTCAACAAATGGAGATGCGCAGATTAAATTAAACCAAAGTATGCGCTTTACCGTTGGTGGCAAAGGTTATAGCAGCAATGCTTTGAAAACAGTACCAGTGAAAAACTTCATTGGATTAATTGACGATGTGTCTCTTTGGACCTTATAAACCAATACCAATGCTAATAAATATACATCAATGAATAAAACTTTATAAACATATTCCTTAAACAAAATCTATAAAAATGGAGCTTATAAAAATGAAAAAAACAAGCCTGTTAATTACTACCTTTATTTTAGCGGTAACTGCGATTATCTCTCCTCTCACCTTAGCTTTTGAAGCAAATATTAATGAAACACAACAACAAAATTGGCGCACTGAATTAGCTAAAAGCTTACCCGTGCTTGGTCATCGTAATTTTATTGTTATTGCCGATTCTGCCTACCCATTACAAAGTAATCCTGGTATTAAAACAATTTATACCGGTGAGCAACAAATTGTAGTAGTGAAAGCAGTTCTTGCTGCCGTAGAAAATGCTGCTCATGTAAATGGCACCATATATGTTGATAAAGAATTAAGCTACGTGCCAGAAAAAAATGCCAAAGGTATTGAGGCTTACCGTAAAGCGCTCGATAAAGTGTTAATCGGTAGAGATATACAACGCTTGCCACATATGGATATCATCAAAAAACTCGATGCCAGCGGCGAGTTATTTAACGTGGTTATTTTAAAAACCGACTTAACCCTGCCCTACACTTCAGTATTTATTGAACTTGGTGCAGGTTACTGGAATGAAGCATCAGAGACTGAGCTTAGAGAAAGTATGAAGTAACCGTTTTTATACCGAGTAGAATCAAAAAACGGTAACTCTTTATAGTTCGATATGCAAGGAATAGTCATGAGAAGTTATTACAGACAAATTTTAAAATTATCTAACAAATACCCAGACATTTTTGTTTGTATTATCTTGCTGTTGTTCGCATTTTTAATGGCTAGTGTGGCAATTGCTAGCGAGGATAAATTAGTCCCCTTACCTATTAGTGCCTATGGCAGTTTACCTGATACTAGCCAAGTTAAACTTTCGCCTAGTGGTGACTCCATCGCTATGATTAAAAATAGTAAGGGTACGTTAGTTTTAATGACGTACAGCTTTAAAAGCGGTAAAAAACGTTCTTTATTTCAAGCAGACAATAAAGAGGCAATCTTAAAGTGGTTTAAATGGGCAAATGATGACATTTTGCTGGTTAGCGCGAGTTATCCAACAAAATCAGCTCGCTCCATAAAATACTCCTTAACGCGCCTATACAAATACGATTTATCAACACCTAAAGGCCTAGAATTACTGGTGAAATCGAGTGGTCAAAATGAAGAACACAATGCTCAAATTCAAGACAGGATTATTAGTTTACTACCAGAAAGACCTGATCATATTTTGATGTCAATCGATTACGATATACCAGGAAAACCCTCTATTTATGATATTAATATTCGAACAAATAAAAGAAAACGCGTTAAAAAACCAAAACGTTTTGCTTCTAGCTGGTATGCAGATCAACAAGGCCACCCTCGCATAAGTGTTGGTAGAGATGAAACCAAAGTTATTTATAAACTCTATGATATTAAGGGCAAGAAAATTCGCGATTTATGGTCATATAAGGTATTTGAGAAAAACAAAGTAAATATTATGGGTTTTGATATAAACCCCAATATTTTGTACATCCGGGCTCTACACAATGGGCGTGATGCCATTTTCAAAGTCGATCTTAGCGATAAATCACTTAAACGTGAACTCGTATTAGCCAAGAAAAAACGAGATGTTAAAGGCTCTTTAATATACTCCCCAAAAACACACGCTGTAGTAGGCATAAGTCAAGGTAGTGGCGATGATAATAAAACCTATTGGGACCCTGAGTACCTAGCCCTTAAAAAGTCGATAAATAAGGCACTTCCTAAGGCAAATAACTCAATCATTAGCATGTCAAAAGATCTTAATAAGTACGTATTATATTCAAGTTCAAAAACATCAGCCGGAGACTATTACCTAGGGGATAGAGCATCAAAGCAATTATTACACCTAGCCAGCCGTTATCCACAAATAAATGAAGGTAATTATGCCCGCCAGAAAAAAGTAAAATTTAAAGCCCGTGATGGGTTAACAATTCATGGCTATCTCACCGTTCCTGTTGGCGATCATAAAGGCAAGCAACTACCTGCCATAGTACTGCCTCATGGCGGTCCGATGTCACAAACTAGAGCAGGTTTTCATTATTGGGCGCAGTTATTCGCCAACCGAGGTTATGTCGTTTTTCAGCCCAACTTTCGAGGCTCTTCAGGTTATGGCTATGATTTTGAAATGGCTGCAATTCAAGCTTGGGGTGAAGCCATGCAAGATGACTTGCAAGATGCGGCAAATTGGTTAATGAAAAGAAAGTTTGTCGATTCAGAAAGGATTTGTATCGGTGGCGGTAGTTATGGTGGCTACGCTGCATTAATGGCAGCGGTGAAACACGGAGATACGTTTAAGTGTGCTGCCAGTTTTGCTGGTGTTTCAGACCTAGAGCTTATTATTTCTAGAGCTCAAAAATTTTCTAACAGAGCAGTTATAGAGAAGCAAATAGGCACGGACAGTGACAAGCTAGAAGCTGCATCACCCGTTAATTTTGCTGAAAATATAAATATTCCTATTTTATTAATCCATGGCACAGAAGACCGTGTTGTTGACGTTGAACATAGCCGAGATATGGCAGAAGAGCTTGAAGATTATGATAAAGAGTTTAGATACGTCGAGATTGAAGGCGCGAACCATTACTTAAGTGTACAAAAACATAGAATTCAAACCTTAGAAGAAATGCTTACGTTTTTTGATAAGCATTTAAAATAAAAGTATTAAAACGCAGATAAACAACGTTCTAACTAAAAAATCAACTAAAACATCAACTAAAACAGGGCTTAGTAAAGCTGATGTGTGGCCGTGGAAGTAATGAAAAATCAATGGAGAATAAACATGGTTAAGTCAGGTCTTACAGCCCTTATGGTATTGTGTTCAATCTGCACATTTGCAGCAGAAAACAGCCCTTATGTGCATATAACGGGGGCCAATGATGCCGAAGTAATCCTCACTGATTTTACTAAGGATATACTAAAATTTAAGAGCATTAATGCTAACGTAAAAACTTTTAATGGTGTGAATATTACTTTTTCACAAGAAGATGGCAGCGTTGAGGTTACTGCACCTCAGTCAGGTTGGGATCTTAAAGATTATTCAGCTTTTGTTGCTGATATCCGTAATAACAGTGATAAACCACTTTCACTTGAAGGTCATATAGCTAAAAAATCCAATATTAGAGGTTACCTACACTTACAACCTGGTGAAACAGGTGCAATGATCATTTACCTGATGCGTGGACGCAAGACTTTCAGCGACTCTCGCAAACAAGACTTTCCGCATATGGCAGGCAAACCTGGCGGTCTAATGGAACACTATAAATCCTACAAATGGGACAAAATTAAGTTCTTTTTACTTAAAGATTTAGATGGAACCGCTGTTAATAAAAGTATCACCTTATTAAATCTTAGAGGTTTTGGCTCTAATGCCGTTTTATCTCAAAAAGAGATGAAAAACTATTCGCCATTTATTGACCCGTATGGCCAGTTCAAGCATGAAGATTGGGCTCTTAAGGTTAAATCTACCGAAGATATGAAACGCTCTTTGGCATTAGAAAAAACTAAAATAAGCCAAAATCCACGCCCTAAAGAATGGAATGAATATGGCGGTTGGAAAAATGGTCCTGTACTTGAAGCAACGGGTCATTTTCGCACTCAAAAAATTGATGGCAAGTGGTGGCTAGTTGACCCAAAAGGACAACTATTCTGGTCAAATGGTATCTGCGGTATTAGTTATAATTCCAACAGCGACTTGTCAAATGGCAAGAAGGCGTTTTACCAACAACTGCCACAAAAGTATTCGACTAAGTATGGTGCTAACTTTTATGTTGAAAACCTGAAATTAAAATATGGCAAAAACTGGCAACAAAAAGCAAAACAACATGTGCTCAGCAGAATGCCAAGTTGGGGAATAAACTCCTTTGGTAACTGGAGTAAACCGTCTCTATACCAAAATGCCAACATTGCTTATACGGTTCCAATTCACACCGCTAGCGCACGTACAAGTGAAAAAGCCTTACGAAATTATCTGAGAAAAGTACTTGCTAAAGATACCGTAACAAAAGCCGCTAATGATCCTTGGTTAATTGGTTACTTCGTTGATAATGAAATTCAATGGAAGCGGGAAACGATGGCTCCCGAGCTGTATTACAAAATTGTTAGAGAAGAAATAAAACGAGTCGCCCCAAATAAACTCTACCTTGGCAGCCGTTCAGCTGGCCATATTGGCGTCTATGGCGGCCATGGTAATAAATTAGATAAGCGGGCCCAGGCTGCCGCAGTAAAATATGTCGATGTGCTTAGTATTAACCGTTACCGTTTCTCACCATCCGATCTCATTATGCCTGAAGGCGCTGATGTGCCAATTATTATTGGCGAATATCATTTTGGTGCTGCAGACAGAGGCATGTTACATCCAGCTTATAATGGCTCTGTAGGCTCTCAAAAACAACGCTATCATGCATCTAAACATTACGTTAACGAAGCATTGCTTCACCCTAATATTGTCGGCATTCACTGGTGGACATACATAGATACCCCCCTAGCAGGTACAAGTAAACAAGGAGCAAACTTTCAAGTGGGATTTATTGATATTACTGACACCCCCTACCCTGATGTAATAAACGCCTTTAAAGAAGTGGGCTTCAACTTATATGAAACCAGAGCAAAAACAATAAAATCACAAAATTGATATTGTGCTGATAAAGTCCAAAAATTCAATCTAAAATTTCAAATTAGGAACCAAAATGAAAGCCTTAATTACCCTATTAATACTTGTCTCTTTGTTGAGTTCCTGTGCAAGTGCGGTTAACAACGAGCAGCATCTTTTTATTCTATCAGGGCAATCAAATATGGTTCGCATGGATGCTGATATAACATTCAGACCCAAATTAGAATCTACATTTGGCAAAAACAATGTCACCATAGTGAAAGACGCCAAAGGAGCACAACCTATTAGTCGCTGGGTTAAAAACTGGCAAGCACAAGATGGCTCATCTCCTGAGATTAGCGGCGACCTGTACGATCGCTTAATAACTAAGGTACAAGCCGCGTTAAAACATAAGAGCTATGACACGGTGACGTTTATCTGGATGCAAGGTGAACGTGACGCCAGAAAAGAGCATGGTGGGGTATACGCAAGCAGTCTAAACAAACTATACCAACAGTTATCCAGTGATCTTCATCGCACAGATATCAACTTTATTATTGGCCGTCTCAGTGATTTTGGCTTTCAAAAGCAGGGTTACCCTGACTGGGAAAAAGTGCGTCAAGCTCAGGTACACGTTGCGACTCAACATCCTCGTGGTGCTTGGGTTAATACCGATGATCTTAATGACGGTATCAGTAGTAAGGGAAAAAAAATCAACAATGATCTGCATATGTCTGTTGAAGGCTATAAAATACTAGGTAACAGGTACGCCGAACAGGCAATAAAATTAATAGAGAGCAACCGTTAATACAATAAATCAGCAATCCCTTTTATGCATTAGTGTGATTAACAAGGGATTATGCATTAGTTCAATCCTGAATTGACACTTTTGGTAAATAGATTTTATCAAGTCTGACAGTCGCAAAAGAACTTTAAAAAGGCACAATAAAATACACCTTTGTTGCTTACAAAAATTAAAGCTAATTTAGCGTTATAGCTACAAGACGGGAGAGATATTATGGATATGTTTGGGATGATGGGGTTTATATTTGGGATGATGGGCTTTATATTTGGAATGATGGGCATGGGTGCTTCGGGTCAAGTTACTCAGCTTAAAAAGGAACATGAAGCCTTAAAGGACGAATTAAGAAAGTCCGGTATCTTGAAAGAAGAATCGGAGCCAGAGAAGGACTAGGTTTCATCTATGCCAGAAACTGTACGAACATTATTAGCTATAACAAAGCAATCAAAAACGACGCAAAAAACGCGCGTTTTATTGCGTCGTTATAAGTTCCTTAATAGTGGCACTCTGAATTTCAGAATTGATACTAGTTTTAACTTTGTAAATTACAGAACGGAGTTTATATGTTATTAGGTAAAAAGTTAGGGATACTCTCTTCAATTGTAGGTATTTCAATAAGTTTATATTTTGCTGTATCACCAGTTCTTTTTAATTTATCACCGAGTCATGATGCAGGTTTACAATCAGCAATAATTGCCACATTTGTCGGTCTAAGCTTTGCAGTGATTGGTATTATTTCAAATAACCAGCGTAAAAACACATAAGGCATTAAAGCAGGACAAAAAACAGTTGGCTTTTGCTCCTGCGTCGCATATTTTAGCCAACAATTATTTTCCTCTTAATGAAGTGTTATATGGCTCAAATTATGTCTAATGATAACGAAAAATATATCCGTGAATGTTACACTCTAGCGAGACGATCCGTAAAGAAAGGTAACCATCCTTTTGGTGCATTGCTTGTCCATGACAATAAAGTCATACTTACAGCAGAAAACACGGTATTGACAGATAATGATAAAACTAGGCACGCCGAAACGAATTTGGTCAGTCGTGCCAACAAAGAAATTGACCCAAAGATCTTGGAGAAATGCACTCTCTATACAAGCACCGAACCTTGTATCATGTGTTGTGGCGCTATTTATTGGTCTGGAATTTCTAAAGTCGTCTTTGGCTGTTCCGCTCAAATATTGGACAAAATAGCTGGTAAAACTATTGATATCGATAGCAAATATGTTTTCAGCCATACAGTCATTCCAGTTGAAATTGAAGGCCATATACTTGAAGCAGAAGGCAAAGAAATCCACGAAAGTTATTGGAAACAGTAATTCAAACTATGCCACCCATGATAATTTCAGACAACATTGTCACACTGATTAAAGGTTTTCTGGTTAAGAATTCAAACTATGCCACCCATGATAATTTCAGACAACATTGTCACACTGATTAAAGGTTTTCTGGTTAAGTAAAGTGCGTATTTATAACTCGAATAAGTGCTAACCAAGCTTTTTGTCACTCAGAACCCCCATAGGATTGAATTTAGCTTAATTTTTATTTAGCTACGCCGGAGATCTTAAGATAACATTAATTTTTCAGCTGATAATAGAAGTGTTATGCGCTATTCAAGCAGGCTTGAGCGTTGGCTAAGCCGTGTGCGCGTCGCAAGCCAACATGCTCAGTAAATTCAGTTAGATGCTCTGCTGTGCCTACCGCGCCTGTGAAGATACATTCAAAATCAGTGGTGAGTTTTAACCAGCTTTCATCACTGATGTGTAACCTTGCTAGGATATTTGCAGTTTCATCATTGATAGTACCCTGTTTATCATCACGCAGGATACGTCCTGTTTCATCTACAAGTGTTAAGTAATCTTGTAAGCTAAAGCGAATACCCGTTGTTTTATCTTGGTGTTCACTACCAGTAAAAGGTAATAACGTTGGTGGTTGCTCGCCTTTTATTGAGGCTTTGATGCGTAGTTGAATACTGGTGAAGTCTGACTGCTCAGGCGTAGGTGCAATGCCTGAGCGTACAGGGTTTAAATCTACATAAGCCATGCACGATAATAAAGCTCCCTCATCAAGCAACGCCTGTGATTTAAAGCGGCCTTCCCAGAAGTGTCCGGTACATTGGTCTTCTCTATTAGCTTGCCGCGCTATTGGCTCGTTCAATGCGCGCATAAACCAGCTGATATCCATTAATCTCTGTTTGTAAATGTCCGCCGTGCTTTCAACCATTGCCAGTTGGAACTTATCAAGCGCTTGTTTCTTTGTGTATTTTTGCGTTAATAATGTGCCCTTGAATAACTTATGCCAGCGTTCAAGCACCTCGTCAGTCGTCCACTTTTTCACTTGCTCTACATCTACGTGTAACACCAGATGTAAGTGATTATGCATCACGGCATGGGCACAAATATCGATAGCAAACACATGAGATAATTTAAAAATACGCTTTTCAATCCATGTGCGCCTGTGCTCAAAACTAACGCCAGTCTCCTTATCTACGCCACATAAAAACGCCTTTCGAACCGTGCGGCTGCAAATATGATAAAAAGGCGTATCGAGTAAACTAATTTGTTGTGAACGAGGCTTAGGCATAACAATCACCAAATTTTGCAAAGGTAAATTAAGTTTAGTTTATTGATTTATATATGTACAAGTTATCATGGGTGGCAGAGTTAATTCTCTGGTTTAAGCGATTATAAATAGCGTTTAAACCAGCTCACAACTTCTTCTTTAGCTTTGACACTATTCTTCCTAAGCCCATGATTATCACCAGGATAAATAATTAATTTATGAGGATACCCCAATCGTTCAAACTCTGAGGCTAATTTAACCGAATGCTCAACATTTACACGACGGTCAGCATCTCCGTGTAATAACAGTACCGGCGCTTTAGGCAGTTTATCAACCCATTTCAACACAGAGCGTTTATTGAGCTCTAGCTGTTTATTTTCCGCATATTTAGGAATACGTTTAAAATAAACCTTTTCCATCTCTGGTCTGATTTCCAAGCCTCGTGCTAAGTCAGAATTACCAGCCCAAGAAACCACTGCTTTAACCTTATCGCCATTTCGTCCTTTTAAGGTTAAGAACGTTTGCATACTACCTCTGCTGACTCCAAACATGCCAATACGATGCTGATCTGCTCCTATAATATTCGGTATAATATCTAACAAGCTCGATACATCTTCTACATCAGCACCGCCAAATTCATCGTCATTATGCTGGTTAATTTTACTCTTTAATCGATACTGACTACCAATAAACACAAACCCCTGCTCAGCGATAGGAAAATGATTTAAATAAAGATAACCAAATAGTTGGTAACCAAAAAAACCATTACCGCCCCTGTTATAAACAACAACAGGTAATTTCTCATTTTTGGCTTTGTTAGGTTTAATAACAAATCCTTGAACAGCAACACCATCAACATCATAAATGAAAGTTCGACACGTTAAACTCTGCTTGTATTCATTAAATTTATTCTCTCCCCCATAAGTGAGGTCAATTCGCTGTGCCGCTTTTTCGATTTCACTTTCTGGTAGATTTTTTTTACGACGTTTCTCTAATAACATTTCTTTAAATGAATGATAATTTTCAAATGTCCCCCTAAAGCAATCCTTCTCTTTTGTCACTGATTGGTTAGATATAATATTATCGAGTTTCTCTTTAGAAACTTGTGTTTCTGAATATGCATTATTCACAATAAATAGCCCAATAATTGTTACACCGAGCATCAAAAAAGAATTCAATATGTTCATCGTTAATCCTTTCATTTATAGCTAGGGTTTATTCCAAACAACCTGACTCATTTTACTTTCTAAGCCTTGTATCAATTTCTTATATTTCGATTCATTAGCTAAATTATTCCATTCACCTGGATCTTGTTCTAAGTCGTACAATTCTCGGCTGCCATCAGCCATAACCGTAAATCGGTATTTATCGGTTACAACACCATGACTTCCTTTAGCAGAAGTATGGGCGATGTTTTCCCACTCAACCTCTTCTCCATGCTTTGTATTTTTATGAAGAAGTGGAACTAAGCTTTTACCGTGCAATTTTATGCCTTTAGGTATATCAATACCTGCCAAGTCTAGTAACGTTGGATAAATATCAATATTTTGCACTAACTCACTAATCACTGTGCCACCTTTGCTGTTTGGCGTTTTAATCATTAGTGGGCTGCGTAGGGAAATATGAAATGGTGTGTTTTTGCGCCATAAACCATGATCTGTTAAGTGATAACCGTGATCACCCCAAACAATGATAATCGTATTGTCGTATAACCCTTCATCTTTTAATGCTTGGATCACTTTACCCATTTGCGCATCGGCGTAAGTGGTACTCGCCATGTAACCTCGGATCAGTTTTTTAGCAGTTTTGTCATCAACACCTTCATTCCAACCATGATCGCGAGTTTTGCTTTTGTACTTTGCCATATCAAACGCTTCTTTTGCTCCTTTTGGAAAATCAGCAATAGTGCCAGCATCTTCGGGATACATGTCAAAATACTTTTTAGGTGCAACCCAAGGCATATGAGGCTTTGAAAAGCCGCTAACAATCATAAAAGGTTTAGTTTTATCGCGTTTATTCTTGATGTAATCGATGACACTTTCAGCGACTTGCCCATCTTTTAAGAAGTTGTCCGGTGCATCAATTGAGGCGTACATGAGAGAGCCTGGCCCCGCGCCTTTATCTTTGTATATTTGTATTTGATCTGCGCGGCCACCAATCTCAACAATTCTTTTTAGAACTTTAGCTTCGCCATCTTTGGTTTTACCGCCTCCTCCAGCAATATCCCAAGATGACTTATCACCCTTGGGTACTTTTCCGTGATACAACTTGCCCTTAGTTGCTGTCCAATAGCCGTTATCTTTAAAGACTCCCGGCCAAGTATCTTGTTTAGCAATCAATTTCGGGTGTTTATTATCTTTCCAGTTATCCCCTTGTAAATCAAAGCGAACCCCAGTTAACATCGATGCTCTTGAAGGGTTACACAAAGGGTAAGTCACATAAGAGCGGTCAAATCGAACGGCCTCATTAGCAAAGGCATCCAAGTTAGGCGTAATGGGATCGGGCTCGCCATATGCACCAATCAACGGTCTTAAGTCATCAAAGGCGATGAACAAAATGTTTGGTTTATCTTTAGGGGTAGCTAAAGGGTTTTCTCTAGCCTGATCTTCGGCATTAGCACCTAAACAAACTAATAATGTTAATAAAGCTAGTGTGGCTTTACTGTTAAACAAATACTTCATACGATTCTCTTTATATTTATCATTGTTTTTATTTTTGGATAGAGCTCAACCACACAACCTTCACTGAATTTGTCTGTTCCGTAAGGTGATTAAAAGTAATAAACTTAAAATGGTCATGCTTCCGCCAGAGCCTTTTGTCTGTTTATCCTGTGTAGGGGGATTGTTCGGAGTAGCCTGTTTAGCGTTAACCTTGACGGTACGAGTAGCACTACCTTCATTTCCTGCAGCATCAGAAACAGTGTAGCTAATAACATAAGTATCTGGCACTGAGCTATCAACAGAGCCCGATACTTGCAAGTTAGCTGTAATGTCACCATCAATGTCATCAAAAGCAGCTGCACCATCATCAATATAGACTTCATCTTGGTTGATAGTTATTGTGCTATTACCGGTTAAAGTGATCACTGGTGCTGTTGTATCAGCACTCAAATTGGTCTCAATAATTGCGGCTAATTCAGGGAAGTAGTATCCAGTCCAGTAAGTATTATTCCAATCGCCGTTGCTGTCTTGAAAGTCGCCCCACATGTCTTCATAAAGTGTAAATCGATGACTAATGCCCAATGCCGCATAAGCGGATTCTACAGGAACAACATTATCCGGTGCATGAGTGTCTGAAGAGCCCCACTCTGGCCCATAAACAAGGTAGGTAAGCGGTGATTTTGTCGTAACGGCATCAGTCCAAATATTACTTGGCCAAACGCCTTTGGGAAGCGCATTATACATATAGATACCAACAATGGCCGGATGCCCACTATGCGCCAGCTTCCAACTTACAATGGAGCCACGAGATCTTCCCATAATAA
The DNA here is from genome assembly GCF_000378625.1 of Colwellia piezophila ATCC BAA-637. GTDB lineage: Bacteria > Pseudomonadota > Gammaproteobacteria > Enterobacterales > Alteromonadaceae > Colwellia > Colwellia piezophila. Next base: position 131,958 of record NZ_KB905169.1, read on the forward strand.
TAGTTTTATCAGGATCCATATTCCAGGTCGCAGCATTTTCCCGTACATAGTCAAAAACAACCTGTGCATCTGCCCAACCGGTTTCAACATCTTCGTCACTTTGCAGTTTACCTACCGAGCCCCAGCTGACCACAGCATAGCCGTTATCAAGTATGGCATTAACCACCTCTTGAGTCATACCATAAGGGCTGCCACCATTGGCATGTGCCCAGAATAGAATTCCAGACGGCTCTGCAGTGTTAGGCACAACAATATTCATCCATTGACGCTCTTCAGGTCCGTACGATATTTCAGTAAAATCCCACTTGGCTTCATAAGTATTCATGCGAGTTTCATACAGTTGATAACCAATTTTCCTTACCGCTTCTATCGTTTCCGGATAAGGGGTGTCGGTGATATCAACGAGGCCTATTTGGTAGTTTTCACCATCACCTCGGCCTGTTATGGCTTGCGCGCGATATTGAAACCAATGGGTGCCGATGAATAATGGGTTGTTTAAGGCACTTTTTACATATTCATAGTAATGTTGAGCGCGTTCTTTTTGATTCGATACGCCTTGTAAGCCGGTGTGAAAAACGCCGCGGTCTAACGCACCAAAGTGGAATTCTGTCGCCATTAACGGTTTGCTTAAACCTTTAAGCCTTGAGGTGAAGTCTTTAAGATTTCGATGGTAGAGGTTATAAGAAATCACATCAGCATATTTTTCAGCTGCTCTTAAAACAGTTTCATTGGTATTGCCATGAACTCGACTACCAAGGTATAAATGATTGGGGAATATACTTTTTACGCTATCACGACAAATTCGATAATACTGTTCAACCATTTGTTGATAGAACCACTTACCATCTTCACCGATATTTTCATGAGTTAATTCTTTTCTGTTTGCTAACAAGGCATTAAAAGAGTTAAATGTTGTTTTCCACGTCGAGTTTAATTGATTGATATCACCATATTTGGTTTTTAAATAATCGACAAAAAACAACTTGGCTGGCTGGTTTTCCTTGGCGCTGGTAATGATTTTTGCATAAGACCAGTCTTGATAAAAATGTAATTCATTATCGACAAAAAAGCCGATATTCCATGGTGAGTCAGCATTTTCATCACGCTTTTTATCCATTAGGGCTTGCTTTATATTGTAGCCAAAATCTTTATGCCAAGGGTCGGGGAATTTTTGGTCCAACATATTGCTTTTATAATGAACGGCAACGGTAAAAGGGGTTTTATCTTCACCATTATTTTCTGGTTGTGACCAATTGCCATAGGTATTCATTCCCCAGCTTTTAAGTCGTTGATGATTGCGTTTTATCGATAGTTCTTGCCAATCATCGCCATATTTTCGGTATAAATTTGCCATGGTAAAGTCGAAACTATCATTAGCGTAAAACTCACTATAATTTCCCCATTTACTGGGTAAGTCTTTAAAATAATGGCTTCGATCTTTAATCGAGGTATTTGCGCCTTTATGACCAACACCGGTAACGCCATGCGACCAAAATAAATAACCTTCAGGGTCAACAAACCACCACTTTCCCTCAAGTTGTTTAGTGTAAAAATAACCTGTTGCGGCTTGTTTCGGACCTGTTAGCCAACCGCCCCACTTTGAACGATTTTTAGGTGCAGGATGTGCTTTCAGATCAGCAAGCTCTTGTTGCTCTCTAGTTTGCCATTCTTTAGCATCTTGTAACTTACCTGGGTACTGTCCTTGCAGATATTGTCCATATTGATCGACAAAGGGAAATGATGTTTGCTTAGGGTAGTCAAAGAGTTGGTCATTGGTGAAAGGAATAATGTCCTTTATAAGGTATGAGCCTTTATTAGGTATGGGGTTATTTTTGTTTAATACCGCAAAGCTAATTTTATCAATACTACTTATATCGATGCCCTTCCAGTTCGACATTACACCGTTTGGTCCAGCATTCATTTTTTTTATTAGAGGATAATTAGCTTCAAACACTTCGCTCGTTATATAGAAATACACTAATAGTTCTTTAGTTTCTCCCGGTTCAAGGTAAATTGAACTATCGGTAAATTGCCATTTTTCACTGTTTTTCGAAAAGAGTTTAACTTCAGGCATAACTCTTTCGTCACTGGTATTTTGTAATACAACTTTTAAACCATGGTATTGAGAAAAATCCCAAGTATCAGCTTTTGCAGGAACTAAGTTAACCACACTGCCCTTTTCAGCTTTTAAATGAATTTCTATTTGTGAATTGCTTGTTAATTTTGCTTCAGCTTTAACACTGCTAACTTGAATGTTTTTCGCTGCTAGTAATGATTCTGCTTGCACTGAAAAAGCGGCTAATAAACAAACAATAAACAGTGATGTTATTGTAGAAAACTGACGGATAAAAACTTTCAAAACGGCACTCCAGACTAATTATTCTAAATCATAATTTACAAATAAAAAACGTTCTACAATGGAACGTTTTTTATGCTTTAATAAAATTATTTAGCCGTTAACTTAATTGGCTTGATATTAAGTTCCTTGCTATATGCACTCACAGTAATACTACCGATTTGTCCTTTTTTACTGCGGATAACAACTAACGCTTTACCATTAAAGGCACGACGATAATCAGCAACAAACGGCTCTATTGTTGCGGAGTCGCCATTACCTACAGCTATTATTTCTGCTGGACCTTCGACCTTAAAGTGAATTAAGTTATCGGCATCCGGAACAAAATGCCCCTCTTTATCCAATACATCTGCGGTGATAAAAGACAAATCATAACCATCAGCATCAATAATGCTTCTATCGGCGGTTAACTGTACTTGTGCAGGAATACCGGCGGTGTAAATTTGCTTTTCTGCAACCACTTTACCATCGTTATAGGCAACAACTTTAATATCACCTGCTTGATATTTAACATCCCACTGAAGTCGATACGGCGAGTCAAAGTGTTTCATTTGTTTCTTATATCTAAGCGCAACGGGAATGCGAACCTTATCAACGCCCATTACTTTTATGCCATGAGATTTGCCATTAACAAATAACTCAACTTCTTCGGCATTGGAATAGGCAACAACAGGTATCGTTTGACCAACTCGATTTGGCCAATTCCAATGTGGCAAAACATGCACCATAGGCTCGGTTGTCCAGCGACTTTGATACATATAAAAGCGGTCTTTAGGGAAACCGGCTAAATCTACCGCGCCAAATGACGAGCTACGCGCTGGCCAATCTGCATTCCAATAAAATTTATTGCCGTGATCACGCCCACCATAAGGCGTAGGCTCACCTAAATAATCAAAGCCTGTCCAGATATATTCGCCCATCACGCTTGGGTTTTTATCTAATTCATCCCATTCAATATCAGGGATATAAGCCCAGTAAGGTGCATAGTTGTCATAGCTGCTAACATACTTAGATGGGTGTTTTTCGAGTGGTTTAACCGGAAAATGATATTCGCCACGGGTACTAACAACAGACGAGGTTTCTGAACCTAATATAGGTTTTTCTGGATATCTTTTGATAATGTCAGCATATTCGGTGGCTTTGTAATTAAGGCCGATAATATCTATTTCATCAGCTATTTTACTTTTGACAAAGGCTGGATAATCACTTAGTCCAGCAGTGACTAACCGAGTAGGATCGGCTTTTTTCACTATACTGGTTAAGCGTTTTGCGTATTTCCAACCGTCCTTTTTCTTCTGCTCATAGATTTCGTTACCAATACTCCACATAATCACTGAAGGATTGTTACGGTGAATCTTAATCATGTCGGTTAAGTCACGCTCAGACCATTCGTCATAGTATTTGTGATAGCCGTTTACTACGGTATGTTTTGCTTTTTTCCAGGTATCAAAAGCTTCAAGTTGCAGTAGAATGCCCATTTTATCAGCCAGCTCAACTAACTCAGGTGATGGTGGATTATGAGCAGTGCGTACTGAATTAACGCCCATGGCTTTCATAATCTCTAATTTTCGCTCAATTGCTCGCATGTTAGCAACTGCACCCAATGGTCCGTTATCATGGTGTAAACATACCCCTTGAATTTCAACTCTACGACCATTTAACCAGAAACCATCATCAACTTTATATTCTATGGTTCTTATACCAAGAGGCTGTGTTTCAGTGTCGATGACTTGCCCGTTTAGAATGATGTTACTGATCACTTGGTAACGATACGGATCGCTTGTATCCCATCGTCTTGGATTATTTAGCGTCAACTGGGCAGTAACCTGAGTCGTTTTTTTCGCCTTGCTCGTTACTTGTTGAGTCGTTTTAGCAACTTCTTTGCCATCAGCATCCGTAATAACAAACTCAATTTTTAAGTCGTGATTATTTCCTTGGTTGCTTCCTTGGTTAAGTATATTTGTCTTAATTGAAACAGTCGCACTATTGTCATCTATTGTTGGAGTACTAATTTGTGTTGACCAAGCCTCAATATGGATTGGGTTATTAAACTCTATCCAGGTATTGCGATAAATACCTGAGCCAGAGTACCAACGGGCTGCATAGTTTTCAGGTGCAACTTTTACCGCTATAACATTTTTCTCACCCGCAGCTTTTAAATATTGACTAATATCATATTGAAACCCTATGTAACCAAAGGGTCTTTCTCCAACCAAATGACCATTTACATAAACTTGGCTATTGGCCATTACCCCATCAAATCGAACTGAGACAACTTTGTTGCCACTCTCTTCGGGTATTACAAAGTGTTTACGATACCAAGCAGTGCCAAATACCGGTAAGCCACCGTTTCGGGCGCTATATTTTTTTGAAAATGGCCCTTCAATTGCCCAATCGTGAGGCAAGCTTAATTGACGCCATTTTTTATCATTGAAGTTTGCTTGTTCAGCACCCGGTAACTCACCTTTGGCAAAACGCCAATCATCATTAAAACTTTGTTTTTCCTGACTAATAGTAAATTCATTAGCATTAGCCAATATACTGCCAGCAAAGGTTAAAATGGCCAATATTTTATGGACAAAATTTATTTTCATTTTTTATTACTCTTATTTTTATACGGGTTAGGTAATTTTTTTAAGGTGAATTCTGGGTGATAAGTTCGAGCCGAAGCCATTTTTTCAAATAAGTCCCCAACAATTTTTGGATTCGCTTCGGCAATATTGTTGGCTTCAGATAGATCTTTGGATAAGTCGTAAAGTTCAATCGGTTTTTTAAAGCGTTTAACCAACTTCCAATCGCCCTGTCGAACAGCCTGCAATGGACCTCTTTTCTCATTGAATTCCCAATACAGAAACTCATGTTTCGCTTGTTCTTTATCCCCTAACAAAGCTTTGGTCATTGAAATACCATCAGTTGGTGGGCATTGTTTACCCCCGGCTAAATCACAAAATGTTGGCATCATGTCCCAAAAAGCAGAAATGTGATCTGAAGTACTATTCGCTTTTATTTTATTTGGCCATTTAGCAATAAAGGGAATACGAATTCCACCTTCATATAAATCTCTTTTACTGCCACGAAGCTCGCCATTACTATTGAAGAAACCTCTATCATACTCATGACCATTATCACTGGTGAAAATCACCAAGGTGTTATCTTCAAGCCCTTGCATTTTGAGAGTTTTAAGCAACTGGCCAATATCTCTATCGAGTCGAGAAACCATACCTGCATAAGTTGTATTTCCCTCAGTATCATTACGATAATGCCCTTGAGTATCCATCTTACGGGTTGGCCAGCCTAAATCTAAATATTGCTGCTTAGAGTCATTAGGAACAGTTAACGCTAAGTGTGGAATGGTATAGGCTAGATAAAGAAAAAATGGCTGTTCATCAGTTTGCTGTTCAACGTATTCAATGGCTTTACTGGTGAATAAATCATGGGTATAAATTCCCTTATTATTCATATAATCATTGTCTTTTAGCTCAAAGGCTTGGTTGTTTTCAAACAATCTGTGCCAGTAATAATAATGGGCATCTAAGTGCCCTTTTAAGCCATAAAAATAATCAAAACCTTGTTGGTTTGGCATAGCGGGTAAGTGTTTGCCATTTTCCTCTTTACTTTCTGATAGCCCCCATTTACCGATAGCCGCTGTTTTGTAACCATTGGCTTTTAACATTTCTGCTATAGTGACATCCTCTGGTTTTAAATCGACCGGTTTGCCACTATTGGTCCACACAGGGTTGCCTCGAATAGGACTATGACCGCTGTGTAAACCAGTCAATAAACTTGCTCTTGATGGGCCACAAACTGTTGAGCCTGCATAATGCTGAGTAAAGCGCATGCCTTGTGTTGCTAACTTATCAATATTTGGCGTCTTAATTTTCGTTTGACCGTAAGCACCTAAATCACCATAGCCCATATCATCTGCCATGATATAAATAATGTTTGGTCGAAGTGCCGCAATATTAGCTGGTTCAACTTGCAGTGATTCATGTTTAATAGAACCATCAGGCTCAATCATTGGGGAATTACAACCGGTAAATAAACTAACAAAACTTAATCCTAAAGTGAGTTTCAATAACGATGTAGATTTTAATTGAGTCATGCTGCTATTTTCCCTGCTAAGTTTTACACTAAGAATTCAGCCGTATCCCTGTTGAAACAACATAAAGTATGGCTTAGGCTCAAAATTATTTTGGCAAATTTAATTTTATTGTATTGATAATACTTGATAGTAAAGAAAAAGGAAAACGTTACCACTTATATTTACAGTTCTTTACGATGACCCCAATAACTATGGGAGAGGTATCGTTATCAAGTATTTAGGTGAAAGGGGGTTACAATGTGGGATGTTTTTTCTGGTAATTGGTTAAGATGAACACGGCAATAACACTGGGTATGATGGTGCCAAAAGTTAATATGAGTTTCATCCATATTAAAGAATCAAGAGATTGGCTACTACCGAGATTAGCATCGAAACCAATGATATTTAAAGTGAGACCGCTGATTAGAAGTGCAAACATAATGCTCAGGGCAACGATCCAATGATGTAGCGCAGCAAACCCCCCTGCCCGACAAACCTTGTTTTTTTCACGATCTTTATCACTAGCCTCAGCAACTATTGCTGGAATGATAATAGTCATTGATGTCCAAATAGCAGAGCAAAAAATAGGGTCAAGTAATAACAACCACTGCACACCTGGAGTATATATAAACCATTTACCGATTCCACCAACAGCAGTCATCATAAAAATTAGCTTAAGTGCCTTTAGCTTGCCAAGCTTTCTTGATAACCAGGATACAATGGGAATATAGATAGCTGCTATGATGGCGTATCCCATAGAAAGCACAGCTTTCCATACCGCCCCCTCTTTAATATCACCATCAAACATATAATAAACTAAGACATAATAATCCATTTTTGCAGCATAGGCAGCCAAACCAACTTGAATAAAGACAGTAACAAATACTAAGCGCATTAAAGGTTCGCTAATAATGGTACGAATATTTTCTTTAATAGACAGTTTATTTATCGACCTTTGTCTCAATTCAGTTGATTGGTCTTTTATCAGTATGGCCGGCAACATGCCAATAAAACCGATGATGACAATAGCAATAAACCAACCAACGACTTTGATGCCGAAAAAGATGCTAGTGAATATCGACAATGTTGCTAATGGATATAGCCATTGAATACTCAAGGAAGCTAATTTGATGAAATACGAATTCATTTCCATCACTTTTATTCTCTTATGACTATCAAAGGTGATCTCATAAGATAAAGAAGTCAACGGAACCGTATAAAATGTAGAAACGGTGTAAAATAGTAATGAAAAAATGAAAAAATACAGCAACTGTGCATTCGTTGACCAATGCTCAGGAACCATCCACATTAAGCCAAAAATTAACGCACTCAACCAAGCAGAAATAAAAATAAAGGGACGTCGTCGACCGAATTTACTTGAAAAATTATCGGATAAGTGACCTACCCAAGGAGCTAAAAAAGCAGAAAAAATAATAGGTATGGTTAAAGCGATACTGAAGAGGAAAGGATCGACACCAAGTGTCATTTGATAAAATGGAATCGCGAGGGCTTCACTTACCTTGTCTAGAAATACGATACAAAAGAAGCCAGCTCCTAAGGCAAGTTTATTAACAAACGTAGGATTATTACTGGCTATTGCCTTTTCACTGTTAAGGTGTGACATGTTAATTTTATAGGGTTGAAACGTTACTAACAGAGTCTCTTTCAATAAGGTGTGGCATAAATAAATGCGTTTTCCCTGATGAGCTTTCATTATCTGACAATTCAATGGCTAAATTAGCGGCATAATGCGCCATCTCCCTTACAGGATAATGCATCGTGGTCAGTTCAGGAATACAAGCAACAGAAATAAGTAAATCATCAAATCCTACTACTGAAATATCTTGTGGTACACGTATTCCGCGCGAGTGAAGTTCATGGACAATACCTACAGCCATATTGTCGTTATAAGCTAATATCGCAGTAAATTTTTTACCTGCATCTAATAACGCACTAACCCCTTCTTTACCACCGGCCAAATCGGCGGTAGTGCCATAGCCAATAAGTGTGTTGTCTAATTGCAAGCCAGCATTACTTATTGCCGTTCGAACACCATCCAACCGCACTTGAGCATCAGGGTTGATGTTTTTACGACTAACAATTGCAATATTAGTATGACCATTACTAACAAGATGTTTTGTTGCTTCTTGTGCCCCCATATTATTATCAAGCCAAACACAGCGATGGGCAATTTTTGCTATTAAACGATTAACAAACACTAAGCCAGGTATTTTTTCGGCAAGATCACACAAGGTATCATCACTGCAATGCATACTATGAAAAACAATGGCACCACATCGATGTTGTACCAAAGAATCTATTGCATCAAGCTCAGCTTTTTCACTACCATAAGCATTACTAATTAATACGCGATAGTGATTTTCTTTGGTTGCTTCTTCAGCCCCACAAGCAAGTGTGCCGAAAAAAGGCATTGAAACAAGAGGAATAACAACACCGAGTGAATTAGATTTTTTACTTACCAGTGCCTGAGCATTAATGTTAGGGCGATAACCTAACTCATCAATCACTTTTTGCACTTTGGCTCGGCAAACTTTTCCGACCTTACCTTGCTTGCGAACAACACGAGATACCGTTGAGGTAGAGACACCTGCAACACGCGCAACATCTTTAATTGTGACCATATTTCATTCCATTGCTTCGAGCATTCCAATCAATATAAAACCGATTATTAAACTTAATGCACCTTTACAATACATTAACTTTTTGCTCACATTTAATTTACGAGGGAGAATATTAAGGTGAACGTTACCACATTAACATGAATATTACTATTTATGTCTTAATTTAAAGGCATAAATAGTATGTATATCCAAGTAATACCAAGTACATTAATTAATTGACCACTTAGCGAGAATTAAAAGGCATAGAGGCAAGGCATTGATTGAAGAGAATGGTTATTCAGGAGAATATGCTCCTGCATTCTCTAACAAGCTGCATCCATGCAGCGACCTTGTCGAAATCAATAACGACGCACGTAAGCCTTTTAAACTCGCCCTTTGGGAGTTTATTAGCAAACTAATAACGGCACAAAATTAAAGAAATATAGAATAACTATGTTTAAGTAACTTTACTTGTTCTAAGCTCGCTAATATAACTCTAAGTTGATCAATATATTAGTGTAATTGGTATAACATGAAGATGCAGAATTCAGCTAGGATGAAATGATAACAGGGTTGCAATAGTATAAATATTAGTCTCTTATTGGACATTATGTATAACCCTATTACGTCATATTAAGTTTTAATGACAATGGTAAGGGCTTATGATTTAACAATGTCCGATAAGGATTTCTCAAGATATTCTTATGTTGATAGTTCCTTTTTCAACACGTCAATAATGGCATTTATCGGGGTTTTATTATACTTACTATCGATAAATAGCACTTTACCCGTCTTACCAATGATAAATAAATTGGGTGCCTTTTCAACACCATATTTTTTACCTATCTTGCCACGTTTATCATGGGTTAACGTCAAATTCAATTCAGCTAACTGTGCTTTTAACTTATTGTATGAACGATGACTTTCTTTATAATTAATTGCTACAACCTCTAATAAGTCGTTGCCCACTTTATTCTGTAGGTTTTGTAAAGTAGATAACTCATTTTTACAGGGCTTACACCATGAAACCCAAAATGAAACAACAACAATTTTTCCTTTAAGCTCATCAATATTAACTTCGTCGCCATTTGTATCCGTACCCAAATAATTAGGTGCGACATCACCAATAGTCAATACAGAATTAGACGTCTTATACGCAGGCGGGTTATTTTTAGGCGTTTTCGCAACAGGTGTATCACTTGCAGGAGATGTATTTAACGCGGCACTTTTTTTAACAGCGGCACTCTTTTGCATCGCAGTAACAAATTCTTCTAAGCTAACTATATTGTCATGATTGCTATCATAACTTCTGAATTTTTTGTTAGTGTTTTTTCTCTGTTTCTCTTCACTGTAACCGGCTTTTGTCATCCAATCTCTAGTCGTGTCGCGAAACTCAATATTATCTAAACCCTGGTCATTATTAGCATCTATCTCATTGAACCGAGCTTGCTCCCACTCTTGGATTACCAAGTCAGCAGCTTGAACATAATGACTTGCCGCTAATAATACTAGGGTGAATGCTAGTAATTTATTCATCTTAATAATCATATGATTATATCTAACCTCTTTTCATTTAAGTCTATTAGAATTAATTAGCCTTCGGCCAATAATCAAAGTTCCAAGCATCAATATCAGCCTGAGTACGAGAGCCTTTCATAAGCTCATCCATTTTTTCAATCATTTTTGGATGTAAATTAGCTATGTTAGTCTGCTCTTCTTTGTCAACAGCTAAGTTATAAAGCTCAATGGGCGGGTTGCTTCGGTTGTTTTTGTTGTATAAACGAACTGCCTTCCAGTGACCTTTATCATCATCTAATCGAATCGCTTGAGCATGCTCACCATTATTATTGTGAAACTCCCAATATAAATGATGATGTTTTTCTTGTTTACCTGTTGCCAGTAAAGTCGGTAATAATGAAATGCCATCGGTATCTGAGGGAGATTTAACTTCAGCTAAATCAGCCAATGTTGGCATAATATCCCAAAAGGCAGAAACATGTGCAGAGCTTGAGTTTTCAGCTATTTTCCCTGGCCACCAAGCTATTGTTGGCATACGTATGCCTCCTTCGTATAAATCTCGTTTGTAACCGCGATTATCACCATTACTATTAAAGAATTCTAAATCGGCACCACCTTCCCAAGAAGGGCCATTATCACTACTAAACATTACTAAGGTATTTTTGTCTAAACCTAATGATTTAAGTTTTGCAAACAGTTTACCAATGCTTGTATCTATGTGCGTAATCATCGCAGCTCTAGTTGCTTTAGGCTTTAACACCGGCAAATATCCACCTGCGGTAGGTGTTTCTTCAAACTGTTTTTTATCGTAAGCCTTAACGTCTTCAGCTGGCGCTTGCAGTGCTGCATGCGGCGCGGCAAAAGACAGGTATAAGAAAAACGGCTTGTTTTTATTCTCTTCTACATACCGAAGTGCTTCATCTGCGATGCGTTGTTGGGCAAAATCTTCACGTTTATAGGGTAAGTAACTTTTCGGATCACTGGCATCCACACCTTCTGGCAATGCTTGATGTACATCTAGATATTCATTGTTTAATGGGAAACGTTGTTCATTTTTCCATAGGTGAGTAGGATAATGGTTGTGTGCTTGTTTTTGATCTAAGTAGCCAAAAAAGTAATCAAAGCCTTGTTTATTTGGCGTTCCATAAGAGCCAGGACCACCTAAGCCCCACTTGCCAATTAATGCGGTTTCATAACCAGCCTTTTGCATTAAAGTGCCAATGGTTTGGGTACCCGGACGAAGTGGCATTTGCCCCCATTCTTCTTCATCTAAGAAACTACCTAGCTCGAAGTTACCTCTAATTTGCACAGTACCTGGTTGTTTACCCGTTACTAATGACGCTCGAGACGGCGCACATACCGTACTACCGGCATAATGTTGGGTTAAACGCATGCCTTGTTGCGCCATTTTATCTAAGCTGGGAGTGTCAATATGTTGTTGACCGAATGCTCCAATGTCGCCATAACCTAGATCATCCGCCAAGATATATATAATATTCGGACGGGTATCTGTGCGAGTAAGCACTGAATTTGTTTGTTTTTCAACGGTAGTCACTTGTTTGTTATTTTCACTACAGCCAGATGTCATCAGTGACATGGTACCAATGGCTATCAAAGCCGCTAATTTATTCTTATTATATTTATTCATAATTTTTCTCATTGATTAATTAAATCCAACGGGTTATTTGGTTCTTTATTCAACTTTAGATTCTATTTTTTATACGTGTTTTTATTCGGCTCTTGATTCGGCTTTTGATTCGATAAGTATTTGCTGTGTCACTAAGCCTTCACCACTAACCGTAACGGTTATCGTACCGGCATGTTCTGTGGTTTGAATTAACGCTAATGCTTTACCCATAAATGCTTTACGTGTAGGTACTTTATGAGGTTCAAGGTCAAGAATATCGCCATTTTCAACACCAATAAGCTTTGCCGGCCCATCAATACTGATATTCAATCGATTATTTGCTTCTGGCACTATATGACCATCTTTATCAATAACATCGAGTGTTAGATGCACTACATCTGTTTGATTAGCATGTACCGTTACCTTATCGGCACCAATGCTGATGGAGTGCGGCGCGTCTGCGCTATAAAGTATTTTGCTGACAATTTCTTTGCCCTTACTTTTCGCCACAACCTTTAATTCACCGGCTTGATAAGGTACTAGCCAAACTAATTGCATATCATCAGCCCCACTTTCAGCAAAGGTCTTTTCCCCTAACGATTTACCATTAAGAAAAAGTTCTGCCGACGTTTGATTGGTATAAACCACGACAGGAATTTCCACACCTTCTTTACCGGGGTGAGTCCAATGGGGATCAAGGTGAACCATAGGTTTACTAGTCCATTGGCTCTGATAGAGATAATATGGTCCTTTAGCAAAGCCCGCTAAATCAATGACACCAAAATTCGCGGTTCTAGCTGGCCAGCCGAAAGATTCTCCTAAATAGTCAAAAGCCGTCCAACGAAATGTTCCTAATAAATACGGTAAATCACGCGCTAATCTAATTTCATCGCGTATTGGCATACGCACAACGGAATTATCAAAGGAAGAACCATAGGCACCGGTAATACCGGGAAATACCTCTTCTTCAGTTAAATCGGGTATGTCATAAACTTTATGTTTAATTTTATGCCATTTTTTCATCGGGTCTTGATTGTTAGCGGTTTCCCACGGCGCGGGAAAGTCCCTTACTCGATAAGCTGTTTTACTACGATAAATACCACGGGTGTGAATAGTGTGCGTTAATTCAGTACCAATAGTAGGTACATCAGGATTTTTCTTATGAAAGGCTTCTATTGCCCCTTTAAACTCACCATGGCCGTTAAAACCAGCAATGGTTAAGTGACCTCCTTCATAACCACGTCCTTGGGTGATAGGTCTGGTATCATCGAGGTTTTTCGCGAAATCCACCATGATTTTTTGCTGTTCAGGGGTGTAATTTGGCACTTCGTTACCAACACTCCACATAATTACACTGGGGTGGTTACGGTCTCGTCGCATAAAGTCAGTTAGATCTTGTTGCCACCACTTATCAAAATAAAGGCCATAGTCATGTTTTGCTTTTGCTTGCCACCAACCGTCAAAAGCTTCATTCATTAACATAAAACCCATTTCATCCGCCATTTGATAAAATTCAGGAGCGAAGGGGTTATGCGTAGTGCGGATGGCGTTTACGCCCATGTCTTTTAACATTTCTAAACGGCGACGTAATACATCATTAGGTACCGCAGCCCCCACTGGCCCGGCGTCATGATGCATACTTACGCCTTGTAAAATGACTGACTTTCCGTTTAAGAGAAAACCTTTATCTGCGGTAAATTCAATAGAACGAAAGCCTGTTGAGGTATATTTGACATCAACAATAGTGTCACCATTTAAAATGGTGCTTTTTAAGCGATACAAGTTAGGCTCATCAGTAGACCACAAACTCGGCTTAACAATAGTTAATGCTTGCTCTACTGGCACAGTTTGCTTGGCCTCAAGGGTAATAGAGCTGCTTGTTCCAGCAACAATTTCACCTGAAGCATCAACTATCTGACTAACAAGCGTTAGCTGCTGCACATTTGAGTCACTATTTTTAATTTCTGTGGTGATTTTTATATCGGCTTGTTTACTGGTGACCTTGTCACTGCGAACAAAAATACCGCTATAAGGAATATGTTGTTTATTTACGGTAGTTAACCAAACATGACGATATATACCAGAGCCGGTATACCAACGACCGCTGGGGGATTTACTATTATCTACTCGAACGGCGATAACGTTATTTTCTTTGTTTAAATAGTCAGTGATATCATAGCTAAAGCTAATATATCCGTAGGGACGTTTGCCTAACGAGTGACCATTCACCCAGACTTCACTGTTCATATAAACGCCATCAAATTCAAGCATGACTTGTTTATTTTGCCAACTTTCATGCCAAGGTAACTGTTTTCTATACCATCCTGTACCCGTTGGTAAAAAGCCTCCAGCAATGCCTGCTGGGTTATTTTTATTATACTGCCCTTCAATACTCCAATCGTGAGGCACATTTAAGGTGCGCCATTGGCTATCAGAAAAGGAAGGGGTTTTCGCTTTTGGTTCATCACCTAAATAAAACTGCCAGTTAAAATCTAAGCTAGTACGTGTTCTTGGGGAATCACCCTGCGTTTGTGCTTGAGTGTACGCTGCAGATAATGACAACAATAATGCCAACGATACTAAAAATGCAATATTGCACAACAGTTGCTTTTTTCGTTTGAGCATAGTCATGGGAAGTTTCCTTGAGATATAACTTACGAGTACTTTTAAGGGGCTCTTAAAAGCTTGGAGAATAGAAAGGTGTAGTAGAGAAAAATACCGCTCTTTGGCTGTTTTGAAGATAAGACAAAGAGCGGGTAATGCTTAGTGGTTAATGGCTAGAAATTAACGCGAATACCGGCGTAATAAGTAACGCCACGAGCCGTTTCTTGTGCAGTAAAAGATGGGTCAGCAAAGCCTATTTTGTCACCTGATAAGAAACTTTTTGTTTGCACTTCATTGGTTAAGTTAGCCGCTTGAGCATTAAACACGATCTGTTTAGAAGCTCGATACCTAATGCTGAAACTGAGGTTTTTATTCGGTAATTGGGTAAAATGATCACCTCCATCTCTGGTATTGTGGGCGGACTGTTGATTTAAATTCAGTCTTGCAGAAAAATCATTACCTTTATCGTAAGTTAACGCGACATTATAGGTACTATCTAACCAACCATGCGGTGATGAATAAATTTCTGTTGGCACGTTCAGCGCGTTATCCCCCGGATTACGCTGGTTATAATCTTGAGTAGCGTCATTGAAAATTTTCATGTAGTTACCTGACACAGAAAAGCCATCTAAGTAGTCAGTTATATCAGACAAGTCTTGTCTAAATGAAGTTTCCCAACCGTTAATAGAACCGCCTTTTGCTTTAACATCGGTGGTTACCGGCATGGTAATTTGATTTCCAGCGTCATCAAATGACCCTTCGATTGGAATATACTCAGCACCTTGCTCATAAATACCATCTAGATCTTTATAAAAGCTCGCGATAGAATAATAATTGTTACTGTTATTGCTCGGATAGTATTCAAATGAGATATCAAATTGTGTAGAAGTAATTGGCATTAAATACGGATTACCTGCATCGCCCAATGTTTTACCTGGCTGACCATTAGCCGGATCAAATCCGTCAACATTACTCTTTAACTCTAAAGCATTATTAATATCCCCTAAGCTCGGGCGAATCATGGCTTTACCAATACCTACTCGAATAACAAATTCATCAGAGGGTCTGAAGTTTACATTTAACGTTGGTAAAAAATCTGAGTAATCATTGGTGTTTGTTACATAACCTGGGTCACCAAGGATATTTATTACATAATTATCTGTTGGTGTTTCCTCTCCAGTATCAACATCAACATCAACTACTTGTGTTACAGAAAAATTACTCTGCCAACTGGTTGCCTCTAATTTAGTTTCATAATAGCGAACACCAAAAACGCCGTCGTACCAATCACCCGCAAAACTAGCTTGTATGTAGGCAGCGTTAGTTATTTCTCTTAACTCATAGCTGGCAAATTTATCTAAATCGTTACGTGGTTCACGATCGTTAAAAAACTCAGGCATTAAATTGATGATATCACCGGCATCGATATAGAAAACATCATCAAAACCTTTAAGGTTGGTCAGTTGTTGAAAAGGTTTATTCGATACGATTTTAGCTATCTCATTCATATCAAGATGACCAAAGGTAGCATCAAAACTCCCTGCTTCTTTAGCATCCATTTCATCCCGATCGTATTTCAAAGAATCGTCAATAAAATCTTTGGTGTTTTCAGAATGTCTCATACCAAACTTAAGTTTGTGTACCAAGCCGTAGTCAACATCAAGGGTGAAGTCTAGTTTGATTGCTGACACCGCGCTTTCCATAAAACTTTGGTTATTAGAGAGCGTATTGAACGTGTATGTGCTGGTATCAGCAACCGCGGCAGTTGATAGTTTACTGCGGTCTAATTCACCCGTTGCTTCGTTATAAGCTGTACCCGTGCCATCGTATACAGTGCCTGAGTCAGCACCTAGGTATTCTAGGCCGTAGCCGTCTAACCTATCAGAAAAGGCATAATAATGATCGACATCTTGACCATACTTGCCTGATGCGGTACGCCAGCTATAAAAGCGCGAGGCACTAGAATGTGAAATATCAAGTTCCGCAACCAGATTGTCAGAAACAAAGTACTCAAAATTAACACCAAAAACTTCAGTTTGGTCTTCGTTTAAAACACTGGCATCCCACTTTGAAAATCCGCCGCCATCATATGTATTTCTCTTGTCATTAAATGAGGGTGCTTTTCTTACTAAACCACTCATCAAATAGTTGTTATCCGCGCCAATATCAATTGCATCAGGTGCGACTAAAATGTCACCGCCAGATATAGCCTCAGAGCCGTCAGGTTTCAATAATCTGTCTACCCCCCAAAATACTGGGTTTGATAAAGTTAAACCCTGTTGTTGGTAATCATATGAAGAGTGTAGGTAGTCACCACTGATTAACAAATCATCTGAGAGCTGCCACTGTGCCGAGACAAATACTGAATCTTGCTGAATATCCATGAGCTTAGAGTTTAATACGGCTCCTGAACTCGCATAATTGGTAACACCGTCGCCATTAAAATCACTGGTAACGACTTTGCTACCCAATTTAAACCCTTCAAGATAACGCATGTCGTCTCGAGTACTTCCGCCGACTGAAAAGGCGAAATCATCACCGATATGCTGGCTAAACATGGCATCAAACGTTGTACCAAGATGATTAGTATCGGGAATATCCATATACATACTGTTGCCGTTAATAGTGGCTGAAACCATACGTATATTTCGGTCAACTTCTAGTGGTTTAAAGGTTTCCATATTGATATGGCCCGAAATACCACCTTCTAGACCATCAGCTCTTGCAGTTTTATACACCTGCGCTCTTCGAATACTGGCTGAAGGAAACAAACTTAAATTAATTGAACGAGAACCGAACGAACTAACAATTTCACGATTATTTAATGTGGTTAAAGTATAAGCACCGCCCATACCACGAACAGAAATGGTATTACTACGACCATTATCTTGGTTACCCGTTACAGCAGATAATCGCTCTAACGATTCAGCAATACTTAGATCGGGTAATGCACCAACATCTTCTGCAGAAAGGTTATCAGAGATAGTGTCAGAGAATTTTTTCATATTGATAGCGGCCACTTCACTTGCACGCATACCACCGACGGTTATAACTTCAATATCTGATAGTTTCTTTTGTTCTTTTTTTGCTGCGGCTTTTTCTTTGGCTGATTGTACTTCGACTTCAGCTCCCGTAGCCTCTGCTGCAAAAGCATAAGTTGGTAATTGCACGGCTATAGCAGCCAGTAATGCTAAACTTAATTTGGACTTTTTCATTATTTCCCCACCTTGAATGTCTCAAGTTATCGTTAATTCGTTTTTATTGTCTATTTATTATTTATCTTATTAACTCTATCTATGCCGTGCATTCTGATTGATGCCTCACATAAAATGCATTCGCTTACTATGTAGGGATAACGTTACCACAATATGTTTTTACCGACAACTACAAATATATAATAATGTATTAATCCTATGAGAAAATGTAATCCACATTGCCCGCAACTTAATAACAAAAAATAAAATCCCATAAATAACAGCGACATATACACTTATATCTTATATCTATTTATCATTAAATATATATATAACTAAAGATACGTAGGGAAAACGATTTCATTTACCTTGTACAACTAAGCCTGTACATGGTAAAAATGAATTCTTTAAAATTATAAAGATTATTTTTTGGCTATGCCAAAAATTTACCATAGCGAGAGAGTATCAATGAGAAAATTCATATCAGTTATAAGACTCAAGGTGGTATTTTTAATAGTACTGAGTTTTAGCATAGTAAGTTACTGTAATGCTGAATCTTCTAGCAGTAAAATGCCTGCAAAACTTGAAAAGAAACCCAATATTGTTTGGTTGATCACTGAAGATAATTCAAAACATTACTTGAAGTTATATGATGAAAATGGCGCCAAGATGCCCACTATTGAAAAGTTGGCTAAAAATGGCTTAGTGTTTGACAATGCCTTTTCAAATACTCCGGTATGTTCTACCGCAAGAACAACCTTAGCAACGGGTTTGTACGGTACAAGTATCGGCACGATGAACCACCGTAGTTACCACAAAGTGACACTGCCTGATAACGTAAAGCCGTTTAGTCAATTGTTAAAACAAGCGGGCTACTACACCACGAATAACGTAAAAACAGATTATAATTTTGCCCCCATTCCTGAGGTTTGGAGTGAATCATCGAAGAAAGCAAACTGGAGAAATAGACAAGAAGGCCAGCCATTCTTTCATATGCAAACGTTTGCCATTACCCATGAAGGTAAATTGCATTTCAAAAAAGGGCAAATACAAAACGTTGTAACTAAACATGATCCTAAAAAAGTTAAATTGGCCCCTATATACCCGGATACGCCAACCTTTAGATATACCCATGCACGCACATTAGATAACCATCAAAAAGCTGACAGTCAGATGGCTAATGTTATCAAGCAGCTTGAACAGGATGGCGAATTAGAAAATACCTTTATATTCTATTTTGGTGACCATGGTGGTGTTTTACCTGGCAGTAAAGGTTATCTTTTTGAGCACGGACTCAGTGTGCCTTTAGTTATCCGAGTGCCAGAAAACTTCAAACATTTAGTAGGAGATGGACTTAAAACAGCTAATACGCGAGTTTCAGGACTGGTAAGTTTTATTGATTTTGCCCCAACTGTACTAGAACTTGCCGGGGTGGCTAGCCCAAAGGAATACCACGGCAAATCTTTCTTATCAGCTAACACAAGCTTAGAAAAACTTAATAAGCGGGATGAAGTTTACGCGCAAGCCGATCGCTTTGACGAGAAGTCAGATTTAGTGCGTAGTTTAAGAAAAGGAAATTTTAAATACATCCGTAACTACCAACCTTATTACCCTGACGGTTTAGAGAATTTCTACCGATATAAGCAAGCAGCATTTCAAGAATGGCGCAATTTATTTCTCCAAGGTAAGTTAACACCACAGCAAGCCGCTTTTTTCGAACCAAAATCAGCTGAGGGTTTATATGATTTAGCCAATGACCCTTGGGAAATGACTAATTTAGCAAATAATCCTGCATTTCATGAAAAGTTACTGCAACTTAGAAAGTTAGTACAGCAGCATCAAGCTCAAATCCCTGATCTTGGTTTTATCGCTGAATCAAAGTTAGTGCAAACCTCAACCGATAAAAGTTTTTATGAATTAGGTTATCAACAACAAGACCGTATTCAAGCGTTAATACAAGTTGCAGATCTACAGTTGCAGCCGTTTAGTAAAGTGAAAAATCAACTAAGCCTTGCACTAGACAATAAAGATGACGATATGGTTTATCGCGCATTAATTGTAGCGACTAGTTTTGATCAACAAGCACTAAAGTTTGCCCCACAAATTAAAGCGTTATTAGACCATTCTAAAAGTATTCAGGTTCAATCTCGTGCGCTTGAGTTTTTAACCATGGTCGATGGTTTTGATCCCAGCAAAACATTTACCCGTTTGTATCAAAGCGCTCAACATGACCTAGAAAGAGTAGAACTACTTAATATTGCAACGTTATTAAAAGAGCAAAGAGGTTTTATCTTTAATCAACCGAGTGATGCAACGACACCACTAACAGAAAACGACAAGTTGGCCAAAATGGTAAAAGTTTGGCTTAAAAATCGTTGGGGATTTATTAGCAAATAACTTTGTTTAACAATAAATTCAAAAACACTATGAGGGATACCAGTTCCATTAATTAGATGATCTATTTTATACGTAGAAAAAATTACAAAATACAAGGCATTTACTTTTATAACTAGTTGTTCTAATTATCAAATAAATAACGAAGTAGTTTGTGGTTTTAGCAAGTAGAAATGATCACATAGTTAGTGGGACTGGTATGATATAACGCTCGTAAAATAAACTTAGCAAATTATTAAAAAGTCGGGAAATAATGAAACGTTTACTTAGTATTTTTTTATTATCAGTTTTTTCAATCCCTATATTGGCACAAAGCTATTATATAAACCCTCAATTAGGCAAAGACAGCAATGATGGTAAAAGCCCTGATGCTGCCTATAAGTCGTTAAACCAAGTACAAAAAATACATCTCGAACCTGGAGATAAGTTACTGTTAGCCGCAGGAGTTAGCCACTGGGGAGAGCTTAAATTACACAACATTGCTGGTACAGAAAAAAAACCAATTATTGTCAGTTCCTACCAAGCCGGTGAGAATGCAAGTAAGAAGGCCAATGATAAAGTCACGTCTTCTCATGCAACAATCAATGCCAGAGGATTTTACCATGGCATTAGCATTATCAATTCAAAGCACCTACAGGTAAGCAATTTTAATGTCACCGCGCCTGAAGGATTTATTTACGATTGGGTAAAAAAACAAAGAAACAAAAAAAACAAAGCAATGCGCATTGGCGTTAAGTTAGAGGCCAGTAAAAAGGGAACTTTTTCTGGGATAAAATTAGATAATATTATTGTTAATAATGTCTATTTTAACAAAGTAGGCTTAACACGCTCTATAAAAGAAACTCATACTGCAAATGGTACCGAAAGTTACAGTTTTGGCATTCGAGCCTTTGCAAAAAAAGGCGGTAAATTTGATAATTTGGTTATCCAAAACTCGAGAATTTCTAATGTTTCTCATACCGGTATAAAACTTAACGGTAAAAAAGGCAGCTTTACTAATGCCACCTTAAGTAACAATAAAGTCTTTGATATTGGCGGCCCTGGCATGCAAATGAGCGGCGCCTTAAATGTCCATGTGGTTGGCAATATCATCAAAAATCCAGGTAGCACTAAAGACAGCCGCAATTGGGGCCGTGGTAGTGGTATGTGGACATGGGGCAGCTCTCATGTGCTGGTAGAATACAATAAATTTCTAAACGCTAATGGCCCTGCTGATTCGGCCGGTTTCCATATCGATTTCAACTGCGACAATATAATAATCCAATACAATATCAGCGCAAACAATGCCGGTGGTTTTATTGAAATTTTAGGTAACAACTATAACAATGCTTATCGTTACAATGTCAGTATCAATGATGGCTACCGTATTAAGAAAAAAGGCGTCGCCGCTCAAGAAGGCAAAACTTTCTGGTTTAGTGGCTTTGTTGGTAAAGGTAAAAAACGTCATGGTCCTTATAATAGTTATATCTATAACAATACTATCTATGTCAAAAAAGACATCCTCAGCAAAATAGCCGTCACTAGAGTGTCAAAGGGCGCATTAATTGCAAATAATATCTTCCATATCGTCGGTGATAGTAAGGCTGTTAAAGGTGACCAATATAGTCCCGAAACAAATGGCATCAGTCATATCTCAGATGTTCATTTCACCAACAACATATTCTTAAAAGCAAGCAACTGGCCTGAGTCTATTTTAATTCAAGATAGTGCACCCATTTTTGGCGACGTTCAGTTTGCTAACGCCGGCGGAGACAAGTTAACCGATTATATTCCGTCAAATAAAACACTTGTTGAAAACAAAGGCATTGAGATACCGCTAATAGTTAATGATAGGAAAGGTTTATTTAAAGGTCTTAAAGTCAAACATGACATTTTAGGCAACCCTATTATTGGTAGACCTGATATGGGCGCTATTGAAATTAGCAAAGCACTATAAGTAAGCTGAACTCGGTTTAAGATCTAACTTAATCACTTAAAATATAGTTATAAAAACAAAGAGCTCTGGTTAAATAGAAATTAGGATTTATAAAGGTTATGAGTAAAAAGTTATTAGTAAGCCTTAGTTTAATCATGTTGGCCAGCCTACAGGCAACTGCCAACGACAGTGACTTAGTCAAGCATTCAGAGAAGCCGCAGAATGTTCTACTTATCATGGTTGATGATTTAAATGATTATCAAGGTGTTTTTGGTGGTCATCCACAAGTTAAAACCCCTAATATAGATAAGTTAGCCAGCCAAAGCATTCGCTTTACTAATATGCAAACCAATACCCCTGTTTGTCAGCCATCGCGTAATAGTTTATTTACCGGGGTTTACCCACATGACTCAGCTGATTTTGGTTGGACAGCTAAATATAAACAACCGGTGTTAAAACACAACAAAACCATAATGGAACTATTCAATGAAAATGGTTATTTCACCTTAGGTACTGGCAAGTTAATGCACGGCAACAAGACACCTGAATGGCAAGAATGGGGTAACGAGGTAAGGCATAATTATGGCCCGACCCTATTCGATGGTAAAAAGTTAACCGCAACTAAAAATGTTCCTGCCCCTTTTAGAGATATAGGTGCTATTGACGGCTCCTTTGGCCGACTTTCAGAAGGTGGTGTTTCTGTTGGTAAAAAAGGTGAAGCGGGTTGGGTTATGGGCTGGACAAAAGCCCCCTTTCGTTACCTTAATGAAAATGATCGTGATTTACTGCCCGATGAGGCACATGCTAAATGGGCCAGTGAAAAATTTGCCGAGCTAGCGAATAAAAAGGCCAAACAACCATTTTTTATGGGCGTTGGTTTTGTTAGACCCCATACGCCACTTTACGCCCCAGATCGCTTCTTTGACATGTACCCACTTGAATCAATCACCCTAGCACCTTGGATGAAAAACGATGTCGATGACACCCATTTCAATGAAAACTTTCCAGAAAATGGTAAAGGATTAAAATATTATCGTACATTAGTTGCCTCATATGATGGTGACCGAGAAAAAGCGATGAAAGTATTTTTGCAAGCCTATCTAGCGTGTATCACGTTTATGGACGAACAAGTGGGTAAAGTAATTGATGCTTTAGCGTCTCATCCGTCATTAAATAACAATACCATGATTGTTTTCACCAGTGATCATGGTTGGCAAATGGGTGAGAAAAACTATCTATTTAAAAACTCTCCTTGGGAAGAGAGTGCTCGTATTCCTTTGCTTATCAGACCGGCTATTGGACCAGTTATTAGCTCTGCTAATGACAAAGTCACCAATACAACGGTTGAGCATCCGGTATCACTGATTGATATATTCCCTACGCTTGTTGATTACGCTAACTTAAAGGGTGATCACCGTAAAAATAAAAAAGGCGGGAAATTAGGTGGTTTTAGTTTACGGCCATTTATTGAAGATCCAACAACACAAAATTGGCCAGGGCCAAATGGTGCACTCACTGTGGTTGGTAATTACGCCAACAGTGGTAAAGAAAAACATGTCGCTAAGCAAAATTACTCATATCGAACCAAACAATGGCGATACATTCACTACTCCAATGGTGCGCAAGAATTATATAATCATGATGACGACCCACATGAGTGGAATAATATTGCAGCACACAAACAAAACCAGCTAATCGTTAAACAATTGAAAAACGAAATCAGTGCCATTATTGGACAAGATTTATAAAAGGGAAAACATGAAGTCATTAGTCAGTCTGGCAGTATTATTGCTACTGTTTGTTAGTCAAAATACTGTGCACGCAAGTTCAGCAACAAAAGAACAACCCAATGTGCTTTTCATCATAGTTGACGATCTTAACGACTACTTGGGGACATTTGGTGGTCATCCACAAAGTAAAACCCCCAATATAGACCAACTGGCTGCTCAGTCGGTGCAATTTACCAATGCACAAACCAATGCACCTGTGTGCCAATCATCACGTAATAGCTTGTTTACCGGTGTCTATCCTCATGTATCTAAAGACTTTGGTTGGACACCTCTCACTAAACAACATGTATTGAAGCACAATAAAACCTTTTTACAGCTGTTTCGTGAAAATGGTTATCAAATGTATGGCACAGGAAAATTACTGCATAAAAACCAAAAGAAACTTTGGCATGAATGGGGCGTACCTGAACGAATCAATTACGGTCCTCATGCTTTTAATGGTAACAAAATTGTTGGTCACCCCTCTGTTCCTGAGCCTTTTAGAAGTATCAATATTGTTGATGGCTCATTCGCGCCATTATCCGATGTGCCTAAATTTGCTAATTTCGATAAAAAATCAGCTCCTAAGGCGACAGATAAATTCAAACATGCTCCAGGCTGGGGTTATCCTTTTGCTACTTTTAATTATGTAAATGAAGATAACCGCGACCGATTACCCGATGAGCAACATGCTATTTGGGCAAGTAATAAATTAAAGGCACTAGCCAAAAGTAACAGTAAACAACCCTTCTTTATGGGTATTGGTTTTGTTCGTCCTCATACACCTTTATATGCACCTAAACGCTTCTTCGACATGTTTCCATTAGAAACAATACAACTACCTACCATCAAAGCGAATGATATCAACGACACACCTTTTAAAGATAATTACCCGATGACGCAAATGGGCTTGTCTTACTTTAAGGCGTTACAAGACTCCTATAAAGATGACGATGAAGGTTTGAAAAAAGTGATTCAAGCCTACCTTGCCTGTATCGCTTTTATGGATGAACAAGTCGGTGTTGTTTTAGATACCTTAAATAATTCAAGCTTAAAAGATAATACCATTGTGGTATTTACTAGCGATCATGGTTGGCAATTTGGCGAGAAAGATTACCTTTATAAAAACTCGCCTTGGGAAGAAAGTGCAAAAATCCCAATGTTGTTCAAAGTACCGGGTAAAAGTACCGTTGGTTTAAAAGTTCAGCAACCGGTATCGCTAATTGACCTCTACCCTACTTTCATCGAGCTCGCTAATTTACAAGGTACAAATATTAAATCAAAAGGGGCAGCTGCTTTAGGAGGTCACTCAATAGTGCCCTTACTTACAGCTAAGTTGGCATCAAAGCTAAGCACTAACACCGTTGAACAATGGCAAGGTCCAAAAGGTGCGTTAACTGTTATGGGTGTAGGTATAGACAAACCTATTGAAGGGCTAGCGGTTGGTACTAACAAACACGCTTTGTGGCATATAAAAGTGATTAAAGATTTGCCTGATGAATATATCTGGCAACAAACCTATTCTTACCGCACCCAAGACTGGCGTTATATCAGATACAAAGATGGCCAAGAAGAATTATATGACCACCGAAATGATCCCTATGAATGGCATAATTTAGCGTTATATGAGAAATATCAAAATGTGAAAACTGATTTGCTTGAGCAAATATCACAAATTATAAATGGATCTGAATAACTAAGCCAAAGACTGTATATACAAGTAAATTAGTCCTGAGATTGTGAAAAACGAAGTAATTAAAATAAAAATATTTATTGAATGTTGTACATATTTGTTAGTAATACGTCCTATGACTAACACTAATAAATTTTCGAGGAATTGTGCTCTTTACATGTGAATAATATAATTATCACTTGCTAAGGGTAATAAACCATTTATCATGATCGAAATGAATAGTGAGGTTATCTTGAAAAAAGAGAATAATAATAATAATAGTTCCATACTAGATACTTTTAGACATCATGAAGGCGCTTTAAAAAAATACATCTCGAGATTTTTATTACCCTCACATGAAATTGAGGATATTTGCCAAGAAACGTTTTTACGTTCATTTGAGTCAAATATTAAAAATGAAATTGAGCGACCAAAGTCTTTTATGTATAGAGTTGCAAAAAACCTTATAATGTCTAAATATCGACGTTCAAGTTATAAGCTTACCGATTATATTGATGATGTAACTGAAGAAGCAATCCCGATTAATACCGCCGACATTGAGAGTGACATTGATGCTCAAAGAAAATTAGGCATTTTTTGTGAGTCTATTGCATCGCTGCCAGAGCAAAGTCGAAAGGTATTGATGCTGAGAAAGGTTTATGGTTATTCAATCAAGGAAATATCGAGCCGTTTAAATATGCCAACAAGTACAATTAATTATAATATCGCCAAAGCAATGATCTGTTGTGATAATGCTATTGAGCGTTACGAAGAAAATGGTCTAGCCAATGAGGAAGTTGAGGTGAGTGATAACTCAACTTGGTCTCAAAAGTTAAAAGGAAACATTAAATAATGAGTAATGTTAAAGGATTCACCAATACTCAAAAGATTAAAGAAGAAGCCGCTAATTGGTTACTTAAAATTGATGATAAGGCCCGCCTTTCTACTGATGAAACAAATGAATTGAGAGCATGGATAGCAACGAGCGATATTCACCGTGCTGTTATGATCCGTATGTCGAAAACCTGGGAGAATATGGATGTATTGGCTGCGCTGAGAGTAGCTCCGGAGAGAAGTTCCCTATTTTCACTAGACAAGCTCAAAACAATGTTAGGCATCAACATGTTAACTTCATTGTTCAAAAACAATGAAAAGCCATCTGGCTCTTCATTATTTTTCAAGTTAACCACTGTATCAGCATGTTTATTAGTTGGCCTAATATTCATAAACTCAATGATTAACAACCCAATGGAGTCTGATTCTCAATATTATGCTACCAATATTGGTGAGTATAAAAAACAGATATTAGCAGACGGTTCAACACTTTGGTTAAACTCTAACTCTAAAGTAAGAGTCGATTATAGTGAAAACTTTCGACGTATTGCGTTGATTACTGGTGAAGCACATTTTGAAGTACAAAAGGATGCTACCAGACCCTTTGAAGTATATGCCATGAATAGACTAGTTCGTGCATTAGGTACCGCATTTTCAGTGCATAAATTAAAGGGGAGAGTTGAAGTATTAGTATCAGAAGGCACAGTAGAATTAGCAATAGTTGATGATGTTTTACTGCTTAAACCGAATGATTTATTACCCTCGACAAATATTCAACTGAAGCAGAAAGAACAGACAATTACTCGGTTCAATGAGCCAGTGAAAGTATCTAAATATTTAGGGAAATTATCCGCAGGACAAAGCATGTCGATCTCTGCGATATCTACAGCTGAGGATAATCATATTGTGCATCTTGATAAAAGTGAATTAGGTCGCAAGTTATCTTGGTTGAATGGTCAATTGGTTTTTGCCGGTGAAACCTTAGAAGAAGTCGTTACCGAAATAAGTAGGCATACCGAAATTAAAATAGATATACCGGATCCTGAATTGAGAAAATTACGCATTGGTGGACATTTTGACACAGGAGAAACTGATAAGTTATTTTATCTGCTTGATTCAGGTTTTGGTATTGTAGTAAATAAAATTGATGAGAATCATGTTGAACTATTGAAAGAAGAAACCAGTAGTAACTAAATGTAAAAAGTCACATATACCCGTTACCATTCAAAGTGCTCGATTTCAGTGGGAGTTAAAAACGATTTAGGCAAGGCGTTAATTTTAGAGAATGGTTGTTCCATTGTTCAAATTAATAACGCGGAATAAATCGTTTTTAAACCCATCAACGAAGCGCTTGAGCAACATCACTTCATCGTTGCTATGACTTATAATGGAACAACCATTATTTCATAACAGCGCCTTGAATTGAAATAGCTCAAGCACTCTGAAACAAGCATCTTGAATGGTAATGGGTATAGATGTAATAGGAAATTTAAAAATTGAGTTGTACCTTTTTCACCTTCCTACAAAGTAGAGTCAGACGAGTTAATTGTGACTTATTTTCAAGGCGTCTGGTTACATACGCCTTAATTTCTGCATTTTCAAATAGAACGGGGTTGAGTTGTAGACCTGTAGTTTTTCTGCTTATACAAGCAAGCCTCCTAATGGTCTACACTCAAGCACATGCCGCTAATACCGATAGTATTGAAAAATTTTATCGCTTTGATATTCCTTCCCAATCGTTATTTGAATCGCTAGGATCTCTCTCCAAGATCACAGCGCGAACCTCTCTATTCCCTTACGACCTCGTTGAAACAAAAAAAGGTAAACGTCTAAAAGGCTTCTACACCACACAGCAAGCACTTAATATATTACTCAAGGGCACAGGCTTGCAAGGTGAACTTTTAGATAATGACACCTTTATGATCAAGGCTTTGCCTGCATCAGATGATACTGCTAAAAAGAATGATAAGTCAGAGAGTAAACTTACTGCAGAAGAAATAGCACTAACAAAAGAAACAGCAGAAACAGCTATAGAAATAATAAACGTTGAAAGTGGTTACTCAGCAAGCGAAGTTGAAGCCATCAATATGAAAAAATTTACCAATACAATATCTGCTAATTTATCCGCCGAAGATATCGGTGTTTTACCCGGTCAAAGTATCGCCGAGTCTTTGCAACGATTAACAGGTGTAACCGGTAATCAAACTGACGGCCGAAGTAATAGCATTAACGTACGAGGCTTGGGTAGTGCTTTCACATTAACAACATTGAATGGACGTGAAATTGTCAGTTCATTCGGTGCACGTTCTATCAATTTAAGTTTATTTCCCAGTGAGGCAATTCATAAAGCACAAGTATTTAAAACCGCTATGGCTGACTCCTTAGAAGGCGGGATAGCTGGTGTTGTAAATATGGAAACCATTAGACCGCTGGAGTTGAATAAAGATATTCATACTTTCTCTGCAACGGTTAATGGCAATACAAATCTTGATGACGTTAATATTGGAGACACATACGGTAAAAAATTTAGTGGCATGTACAGTCACCATTTTTCAAATGATCTTGCCGTAGTCCTTGGTGTTTCCCATAGAGAGGAGGCTTTACTGTTAGAAAGTTATAAACAAAGTCAACTTCAGCCATGGATTAATTTTGATGATAGTGTTGAAGATGAACTAGGACCAGGCAGCCATGACTTTAAAACTAAAAAGCAAGATATCACCCACTCATCATTATTTTTCACAGGGCAATGGCAGGTAACCCAAAACTTATTAATATCAGCAGATGTATTAACTTCTGATTACATCTATGAAGAGTATATGAGTAATACTCTTTTTGTATTATGGAACGATTTTCAAGTGATATCTGATAGTACACTCTTTGACGGTCAAAATAATGTAATGGCAAGTACCGGTACTATAAATGAGATCACTGCCGCACCAACCTATTTAACCAACGAAGACTCTACTGAAGTATATGGGCTTAATTTTGTTTACAATATAAATGAATATACGCAATTAGACCTTGATATTTCTCGGTCGACCTCCGATAAACGCTATAACTGGCATGGTTCATACGATACATTTGGAGCGGATATTAAACACCATATTTCTTGGGATAATACTACCACTAGTCCTCAATTCACCTATCATGGCTCTGATGTAAATGATGATGGTATTCTGATTAATATTTTAAATGATGGGCAATACCATGACTTTACCAATATTGAAATCGGCTCTCACAACGTCATCAGTGCGAATACAGCGATAAGAGTTGATCTAACATTTGATACTAATCTAAATTTTTTCCAGCAATTAAAAGTCGGTTTTAGAGCATCTCAAAATGAAAAAGAACTCATAAAAAATGCTCAATATTTAACACTTGACGATATGGCAGGGGTAGAACCTAGCAATTATCAACAAACCATCATTGATTCGGGACATTCATCTTTTGATGATATCAAAGGGTTGGACCAACCCTACTTTTTTAATATTAGGGATATTTTAGCTGATTACGCTGGCACAATTCCTGAAAATATCCAAGATGCTAGAGATAGAGCAGAAAGCTACGATTTAACAGAAGATACATTGAGTCTTTATGCGCAAACAAGTTTTGTCAGCCATTGGTTCGATGGCTCCTTAGGCGTTCGGTATTATAAAACCGCGGTAGAAACAACCAGTGAACAAGTTCAGATAATCATTGAAAAACAGGACTATCTGAATCAAGGTCAACCTGTCTATGAAATGTTCTGGCCTGAAGAAGGGGAAATAATAGGTATTCCAACAGTAGCAACTAATGAATACAGTGACATTTTACCTGCATTAAATGTTAATTTTAGAATGATTGATGATGTAGTTATCCGTATAGGTGTAGGAAAAGCTATGATACGGCCTACTATTAGCGCCCTTAACAATGGCTTGGCCATTAAAAGATCTATAGATGACGTCCAGTCATTTGGACCAGCATGGGATGCAAGCGATAGTAATTCTAGTTTAGGCAGTATTGGTAATGTTAACCTTAAACCTATTACCTCGAAACAAGCTGATATTTCATTTGAATATTACCCGAACACAACCGACTTTTACGCCTTAGCACTTTTCTACAAAGATCTAGATGCACTGTATGTCGGCGGTGCTGACCACTTCGTTGTGGAAGGCTCTGTTGATGAAAATGGTAACCCCGTTGCACTTCCGTTAGATAAACTGGTAATGGGCGAAGGTGGCTCTGTAAATGGCATTGAAGTTTCATTTAGACAAAATATGGAATTTATCTCAGAATTTTTTTCCGGGTTAAATATTTCAGGGAACTATATGAAATTTAACGATGGCGCGGAGCAAGATTACAACCCTAGAGGGGATGATCCATGGGAGCCTGAAGATGATCGAATCCAAGAGCTCATGTACCGGCCCGCAGGTTGGATAGATTCTACCTGGAACCTCACTTTCACCTATGATATCACTCAGAAATTATCGGCAAGGTACAATATAAATCAACAAAGCGAGATGGTGCTAGGTGATTATCGTGAATACCGTGTGCGCTTACCAAGCGCAATGCACAGTATGTCTTTACGATATAAGCACAATAAGAATCTAACACTATTTGGCCAAGTCGGTAATTTGACTGACGAATACGTAAGAAGCGGTCAAATCCACTTGAAGTTTCATGATGAGCCACAAAAACATGTGCTTCATCAACAACAGTTTCAAGGTGTTTCCTATTACTTTGGTGCATCGGCCTCATTCTAATAAATGTAGTTATATACTGCCCTAGTGATTTAATTGAATAACCTTCACAAAATGAATGAACGTGTCTATGCACATGGCTCAGGGACGTCATCCCCGTGGTGTCTTAATCGGACGTGTCATGGATGGCACTTATTAGACAATGCAGACGGTACAGGAAGTACCTTATTAGCAAATCAGCGGCTACGCCTCAACCATCTACCAGAAACATTTTTATTCGCAAGTACACCAAACCTTTGTTCGTCACTCCCGTAGGCGGGAATTTATTCGCACTTGTGCCTTATGTCATGGGTGGCACTTATTAGATAATGCAGACGGTACAGGAAGTACCTTATTAGATAATGCAGACGGTACAGGACGTACCTTATGAAGATAATGCAGGAGCAATTATCTTGACGCATATTATCTTGACGCATATTATCCTGACGCACATTCTCCTGAATCTAGCAATGTTCGCGGCTAAAGCCAGCTCCTACAGGCACACACTGTAGGAGGGTGTTTACGCCCGAACGTTTGCTAAGTTAGAATGTGTAACGGAGACAATGGATCTTCGATCAGAGACTTCGAAGATGACGGTGTTTATACTTTTATGTTTGCTTATAAATCAACAACTTAATTTCATGTTACTTAGAAGAGAATGCAGACGGTACAGGAAGTACCTTAATAGATAATGCAGGAGCAATTATCTTGACGCATATTATCCTGACGCACATTCTCCTGAATCTAGCAATGTTCGCGGCTAAAGCCAGTTCCTACAGGCACACACTGTAGGAGGGTGTTTACGCCCGAACATTTGCTATAAGAACCTTTATCTTTGTACTGCTAAGTCTGGAATCGACAAGAAGATAAAAAGCGTATCTTTAAACCGTTCATTGGCACTTAAATCCGCTATTCCGGCTATCAGTGTATTTCTTGTTGCTTGATTACTAGATTGTTTTAATTGACCGGCATTAAAATAAAAATCAAGATAATCCACCATGGCCGTTGCTTTATCAGTATTGGAGCCTGTCGTTGATTGCCAGAGGTTATTAAATAATGATTCGTTAAATCTAACGGTTAATTGGTCTGCGGTATATTGTGAATATTCTTCAGCCTTCCAGCGTTTAAAACCGCCATTGAGAAAACGATGATAGGTATTCAAATTAGTGAATAATTGAGATTCAGTTACAAGTTGTAATTCTGGGGATACTAAAGCGTTTTTTGCTAAATTCCCTGCGGGACTATAATCAGGTGAGAAAAAATTAAATACCGAAGGAGAGCCAAGCACTCTTTGACCTATATTTTGGTCACCCATTCGCAATAACGTCACCGCTGACG
The DNA here is from genome assembly GCF_000378625.1 of Colwellia piezophila ATCC BAA-637. Classification (GTDB taxonomy): domain Bacteria; phylum Pseudomonadota; class Gammaproteobacteria; order Enterobacterales; family Alteromonadaceae; genus Colwellia; species Colwellia piezophila. The sequence goes on from NZ_KB905169.1 coordinate 164,599, forward strand.
AAAAGTTGTTAGTTACGCTAGCCGGTAAATTTAAGCCATTCGTTTTATCGTCTAAGGGTATTTTTGAGCCGGCTTGAAATAAGCGCATCAATGAAGTCATTTGTAAAACTTGCTCTTTAATTTTACCAAAATATTTACTGTTAGCGGCATTAGGATTTCGTGCTTCGTCATCTAATAAAATGGCTTTAATGGTTGCGGTTAAATCCCCCGTTGAACCAAAGGCAGTGGCTACTCTTTCGATATATTCCGGGCTTGGATTTGAAGTGACAAAACGTTGAATTAATTGTTTAGCGATAAAGGGCGCTGCAGATTTATGAGCCACTAAAGCATTAATGACGGTTAATAATTCTTGTTGTGCACCCTGGGCATCACCACTGGCCATTTCTGGTATTATTAAAGTTCTGCCGTTATCAGTAAAAAGCGTTTTTTCATCAAATTCGTGTTGCTCAGTGAAATACTTCATGGGCTCAGTCCAACGATATTGGTAATCGTTGACCCAACTGTAAAGTTCAAAGTCATCATTAGCTACTTTGTTATTATAGTAATCTTTATGACTGAATGATAAGCCGGTAAAGACCTTTGCCATATTGGTTATGGTTTCGTTGTCGTAGGTTGGCATGGGTAAATTATCAGGACCTAATTTAATGGTGCCATTTATTTCCCTGTGTATTAAACCAAATGAAAACAGTTGCATAATTTCGCGGGCAAAATTCTCATCAGGAAAAAAACCTAATTCTGGGTTTGCTTTTTTATTTTGTAAATGGCTGAGCCAATACCCCATAACTGGGTGCACTGTAGCGTCGTACAAGGTCTCGTTATAGTGGCCAAAAGCATTTTTGCCGAGTAAATCCCAATAATGCGCCACGCCTCGGTGTGCACCGCGAATTTTTCCGTTGTCATCACCAATAACTAATATTTCACTTAAGGCAAAAGTCATACGTTGTCTGAGTTGATCTTTACCATAAACCGCGATTGGCCAAAAAGCATCTCGTCTAATTCTCCATTCCCAATCTACTTCTACTTCGCCTGGGAAATGTGCAATCGTAGCGTCAGTTAAGGCTAATAAACTGCTTTGCTCTACTTGTAATTGCTCTTCAATCCATGCTTGATAAACTTGCAGCCTATTACTGCCATCATTAGCTATTTGTGATCTTAATGCTTGATAATCTTCTGGTATCGCGCCAAAGGTTGCTTGAGTTAAAAAGCGAATGATATCTCTATCAATGTCATTTTCACTGAGTGTCAATTCTTCTGGTGGTTTTATATTTTCATCGAAAAGTAAAGCGGCACTTATTTCACCACCAGAAAAAGTTGCTGTGTGAATATTGATAAAGAACTCACCATTAAAGAGTGCATCTAACATTTGCTGCTCGGTAACAAAAATACCACCAGGCGCTAAATCCCATGGGTAATTGGTAATATTACCCTTGCTTTGAATATCTTTAATCATGTTTCCTGATGGCGATAAGTGAATATGTTGATCAGTTTGAACAGAATTTAAATTTGAAAAGGTATAACTAAGTAAGCCTTGTTCGTTATCACCTTGTAAAATAAAACTTAATACGCCAGTGCCATTGGTTGCAGCACCATTTTGAGGCGCAAAGAGCCCAATAAAGACTTTGGCATTATCTCGAGTATTATCAGCATCGATAATCGTTATTTGTGCAGATTTTTCATCTGCTAGAATATAACCTTCATTTTCAGATAAGTTAATCACTAAGGTTTCAGGTACTTCATGAAGTTCATCCAGAATAGGCTGCACTTCAATAACACGAGAATTCTGACCATTTTTTAATGTTAAAGTGTCTCCAACTTGCCCTCCATCACTATAGATCAGCTGATAATCTGTTGGTGAGGTAGAGCCTTTTGTTAACGCTGAATTTTCTGAAATATTAAATGTTATATCTATTGATGCTGTTGTTTCTTGACCAGTACGTTTGATTTCAAATTTTGCAAATTGATGGCTTTTTTCTATGGCTAATAAGGCGATAGCATTTATTGATATGGTGCTCTTATTAGGATCAGGAGTGGGTGTTGGAGTCGGTGTGGGCGTTGGCGTTGGCGTCGGAGTTGATGTGTCACCTCCTCCGCCACAAGCAGTTAAACCTAAGATGATTAAGGCTATTGAAAAACGGCTGATTATGCTCATACTAGATCACCTGATTTAATTAAATCTAAGTTTGCCTCAGGCTCGAATGAACTTGGGAAGTTTGCTAATGAAGGAAAGAGTTGCGTTAAGTTTTCTTTTTCGACGCCAAACCAATGGGCTATAACAGCATTACATTGCGTTGTTGCGGTTGTTGGTAGCCAGCGTCCTCGACCTTTGTCGACATCTAAACCTTGGTTAAGTTTTAAGTCGGGATGAGTACCAAATAATTGCCCACCATTAACCATACCGCCCATAACCATGGCATGACCACCCCAGGCGTGATCTGTTCCAGCGTCATCTTTGTCATCATTTGGGGTTAATGTTCTTGCAAATTCGGAGCCGATAAAAGTTAAGGCGTTATCAAAATCGCCTTGGGCGACTAAAGCGTCTCTAAAGCCTTTTAATGCCGCATTTAATTGTTGCATTTGATATTGATGATCAGTTAATAGGTTTTGGTGTTGATCAAAACCGCCTAACTTAACAAAGAATACCGGTCGATTATTGCCAGTTGATTCACGACCGGCAATCATTTTTGCAACCGTTTTTAATTGTCTTGATAGTTCACTATTATTATTGCCAGCATCCTCAAATATTTGGTCATAATCAACATTTTTAGCCTCGGCAAGATTAAATGCATTGCCAACAATTTGTTCAGCACTACGAGCTGAATTAAAAATATTTCGGTATTTTTGTACCATTAAATGATCATCGTCATTCACATTGTTGATTGCCTCTTCAACCACACTTTGTCTAATACCATCAAAGCCATATAATGGTGTTGCTCCATCCGGACTCATTACATAGGGGTTGATAACACTGTCTTTCGTCACTTGCCAAGTATTTAATCCCGAAACAGACATTAACGGAGAAACAACACTGTTGGTATTGTAAGTGTCTAACAATTCGACCATTCTTCCGCCCCAACCAAATTGAAAGGTTCCACTAGCACTACTTTGAAATTGTCGTTGTTGATCCGAATGAGAAAAGAGTTGCGGTGGTAAAACAGCGGTTTTATTTAAATATTGCTCACGTGTTACTGGAGTGGCCAAGTTACCGATATTACAGATGAAAGAGAGTTCTTTGGCATTAAACATATTGGCCATATCCGCACATTCAGGATGTAAACCAAAGTCCTGGTATTGTGTATCGCCATACACATTTGCAGCGGACACTAAGTTAATATCATGTAAAACGTCTTTATCGAGAGCAACGTTAGCACGACCAGTTTCATAACTGCTTCGGAGTTCTCCATCCCCTTTAGGTACTAACATATTAAAGGCATCATTACCGCCAGCTAAAAACACATAAACTAAGGCTTTATAATCAGATAATGGTGCGGCAATGGTTTTACTTGCACTAAACAAACTTAATACACCAAGTGATTTAGCTGCAATACCCGCTGAAACACTGAACAAAGAAGATTGACGCAGAAAACGGCGACGTGATTGATCATAGGTACTATCAGGCATTATAACTCTCACTACTTTTATTTATTAGTTTCAATAATAATAATTTGTCAAAGATAAGACGTTTCAGTAAATAAAATGTACAAGGTTATTTAAAAAATATTCAATGAGTTTATAAATTCGTTGTGATAACCATATCAAGGGGACATATCAAGTGTTCTGACCCCTTGTTTTTTTACATGGTTTATTTACATTGTTTTTAACAATTTTCTAATCTTCCAGTAAAACTGCATCACTTGCTGGAAATGCCTCCGGAACTGGATATGTTACCTGCTCGGTTGCTGTCCACTGTAAAGCACGAATCAATAGTACGCGAAAGCCGACACTGTGGAAGTTTAATCCTTCTTCCTGCATTAAATGTCCCAACATTGTTGTATATACGCGGCCATCACCATAGTTAACAATCCAGTCAATCGGTTCATTACGCTTGCTGTCTTTGGACCAGGCATAATGAAGCACAGTCATATTTTTTGCTGGTCCACGTTGACCATGAGAAAGTTGCTCCATGGCATGCATCCATTTTTCGGGAAATCCATCGGTAATTGGGTGATCTTGCTCGAAAACCGTCATAACAAAATCATGGTTTTCTTTATGCCCAGCTCCAAGTCCTTCGCCTTTAGGGATATAGGCTAGCCTGCCCGTTTCATCAATAATAACTCCTTGGCCAAAATTAGGACTCCGCCATCCCAGACCAATCATTTCATTATAAGCATCCCAGTTTAGAAAAGCGTTATTTGCCGCATGAAAATTAACCACGCCACCACCTTCTTTTACATACTTTTCAAATGATTTTTCAACTGCTTCGGGCCAGCGTTTGCCATTACTGCTATGCCCGCCGTTAAAGTTATTTAAAATAACATCGTAAGAGGAAAAGCTAGGATGCCATTTTGACCATGCTTCGGCTGTAGCCTCCCGTGGTGGTGTCGTGGAAACGGTGACATCGAAAAGCCCGCTTGGCTCCAGAATGGCTTTAATACGGGAAGTGGTATCTTTCCAGTTATGGTTATTCATGCCATCGATAATCAGCACCTTAATCAAATCATCTACCTTGCTTTGACTTGCTGCACTAGTTGGAACAGCTATTTTTGATGGGTCTTGGATAGTTGCAGGTGCTGGATTTTTTTTGTTTTGCTCATTTCCTGCACCACATGAGTATAAAAACGTGGTTAAAATAAGTACTAGAAGATATTTAAAACTCATAAAAATATACTCTTATTATATTAGTTAATTTATTAAAATGTTCAGATACGTTTTTTGATTTACCGAAGTCGCAATTACAATAGCTTTAGTCGGATCATCCATTCTTTCATACGTTCTGGCCAGCTTGCTACCGGTAGTCCTGTTTTACGGACACCGAATGCATGGCCGCCACTTTCATAGATGTGCAGCTCTGCGGAGGCACCTGCTTTTTTCAAGGCAATGTAGGTCTCGACCATGTTAAGCGGCATGTCTTTGTCATCATGAGCAACGACCATAAAAAAAGGCGGGGATTCTTTGGAGATGGTAGCGTTAGGAGGTATTCCACCCATATAAATAGGGGCAGCAAAATTGGCGGTAAAAGAGACTTCGTCGTATTGGTCGACCGGCTGATAAATACGTTCTTTAATAACGGTAGTGTATGCTACAGGTATGCCTCCAGCAGAAAATCCGATTATGCCGATTTTGTCTGCTTTAATGCCCAGCTCTGCTGCTCTGCCTCGAACTAGGCTGACAGCACGCTGGCCATCTTGTGCGGCGGCAAGCCATTTTTTGTCTTTGTTAAAGGCTATACCGGGTACGCGATATTTCAAGACGATGGCAGTGACACCAATCGAATTAAACCACTCAGCAACTTCTGTGCCTTCCAAATCGTAACCCAGGATCCAGTTGCCGCCACCGGGTGCAATGATGATTGCAGTGCCGGTATCTATTTCTTTGTTAGGTTTGAAAATCACCAGTGTCGGTTTAGTCACATTGGTTAAGCGTATTATAGGGCGACCCGCATATAATTTATCATCTGGTTTTGTTCTGTCATATTCCGGTGGTAGTTCAACATTGCCACCCGGTTTTTCACCAGGCCAGAGTTGCCAAATGATCGGTTCGGCGGCATGAACTTTAATGGCCAACAAATGGACTGCCATAGTGATACAGAGCACTATTAATGTATTTTTAACTAGATGTATCATGGTTGTAACCTATTTATCCTATCTAATAGTTTAATCATTTAATTTCATTATCTTAAAGTGGTCTTAAAACTAAAGTTGCGCCATGAAACAAAGCCATTGTTTAAATCACCGCTACAAGCTTCAATCAATAAATTTTTGAGTTGTTTAAGTTTGTTAGGCTGCAGTTTAGATAGGTCTTTTGTCTCTGCTTTATCATCCGGTAGGTAAAATAGTTCGAAAGCATTTTTCTTCATGTAACTACGAATTTTCCAGCCATCGTTGGTGATTAACATTGGCCCTTCAAAAGAGCCATAAACAATATAGTCATGCTCTTTTTGAGGCTCATCACCCGGCTCTTGACCTAGCTCTTTTCCCATTAAAGCTTGATAATACGACAGTCCATCAACCGCTAACTTTTCTTGATAATTAACCAACTCAGCAATAGTAGGCAACATATCATAAGAGGCGACAAGCCTATTGCTTACTGAGCCAGTCGGGATTTTACCTGGCCATCTTGCGATCAAAGGAACATTCACCCCTCCTTGCAAATTACTCTTTTTTAAGCCTGCGCGGCCGCCATTCCCATTGAAGACATCTTTTGCGCTTTCGCTATAAAATTTGTTTTTATAGTTATCAAAGAGTTGACCTGTGGTGATATTACGGTAAGGTTTTTCTGCTCTGCCTTTTTGCCCGTAATAAATCTCATGGCCGTTGTCTGAAGTAAAAATAACCAGGGTATTGTCGTCAATATTTTGTTTTTTCAATTCATCGAGTATGAGGCCAACGTCATCATCGAGTCTTTTTACCATCGAGGCATATTCTTTCTCGATTTGAGTTAACCGTTTATCGTTAACAAAGTCTGGATGAACCACAGGGATAGCGACTGGGCCATGTGGTAGTTGGGTAGGAAAATAGAGGAAGAAAGGTTGGTCACCAGCATTGCGAATATAGTTAAGTATGCCATTGATAAAAATATCTTGAGAATAAATAGCTTTGCCTTTTCTGTTCCAACGTTCTTGATAGGCTTGTGGATTTTCAGGTTCAAAAGATTTTCCGCCACCGATTAAGCTATTACCTTTAATGGATTTAAGCTTGCCGTTTTCAAATAAAAACGGCGGATAAAAACCATGGGCATTAACATGATCCATATATCCTAAATGATAACCCCAACCATGACGTTTTAATCGTTTAGGTGTGGTAGCAAAGCCCCAATCTAATTTACCGAACTGAGCGGTTTTATACCCGGATTCTTTGGCTATTTGTGCTATAAATACTTGTTCCTCCGGTGTTGGAGGAAAGGTGGCGTCTAATGCATTAGTGACTTGCTCAACCGACAACCCGTCAGTGCTGATACCTTGGTAAATTTTACCTTTGCTATAACTAAAACCGGGACTTCTTACATCGGTGAGTCCTGTCAATAACGACGCTCTTGCTGGCGCACATAACATGTTTGAATAGGCGTTTGTAAAGCGTATACCTTCACTTGCCAAACGGTCAATATTTGGCGTCTTAATAATTTTTTGCCCTTCGTGACCGAGTAAACCTATACCTAAATCATCAGCATAAATTAAGATGATGTTAGGCTGTTCATTGTCACTGGCATGAGTAGCCGGTAAACCAAACATAACCAGTAATATCAATATTTTATACATGACTATTTTATACATGATCAGGTAATCTATTCAATTAAATTTCGACGTCGGGCGAACATCATTAACCCTAATAAACCAATATAAGACATGCTACCACCGGAACTCTTTGAATCTTGTTCAGGTGTCTGAGGTGTTTCAGTCTCAGGTTCTGTTGGAGTTTCAGTCTCAGCTTCTGTTGGAGTTTCAGTCTCAGCTTCTGTTGGAGTTTCAGTCTCAGGTTCTGTTGGAGTTTCAGTCTCAGGTTCTGTTGGAGTTTCAGTCTCAGGTTCTGTTGGAGTTTCAATCACGGGTTCAGTGGTTACACCTTGCATAATACCGTTTGTCTTTAAGAATTTAGCCATTTCGTACAAAACATCTTCATATTGTGGAAAGTCATTATTGAAAAATGCGTGTGGTTCTCCTGGGTATATAATTGCTTGTGCATTACCTCCAGCTTGATTTATGGCATTTGCAAACAATGTGCTTTGGGTGTAATTGATGGTAGGGTCCGCATCACCGTGTAACAGCAAGGTTAGCGGTGGATTTGCTCTTATGTTATGAAAAGCAGAGTTTGCTGATTTCGAAGGGAGGTGATGATCATAATAAGTATTATTAGGCGGGAAGCTACTATTGGGGTTGTCAACTAAGTTAAAGACACCATTAAAGCCTACATAAGCTTTAATATCGGTATATTGCTGCGCTGCTAGTGATGATAATGGTGTACCCGCTGAGCCGCCACTAAAAAAGGAATTAGTTAAATCCAAATTATAAGTGTCTGCATTATCAACAGCCCATTGGTAAGCAGCGTCTATGTCTTCCATGGCCAAGGTAAATGAACCATTAGAACCGACATTACGGTACGCAATCTCTAGGGTTGCTATGCCTAATTCTTTGGCAAGGTACTCGCTGTGAGGGCTTGCATATGCCCATGAATCTGCGGCTGTGCCGCCGTTCCAGCCGCCACCATGAACCCAAAAATGAACTGGTACTTTGTTTTCTCTGTTGGTAGGCAATGCGACTTTAAGTGGAATGTTATGGGCGCCATTGTCGCGTGTTATCAAGGTCGAAATTTCAATCCGTTCAAAACCAAAGTCTGCATCGGTATCGACAATAAATTCGTATTCGGCTTGCTCACCATTAAATTCGAGCCCGGTGGTTGTTAATACAAAACCAATGTCTACACCAACTAAAGCGCCTTGGGGCCAATCTGTGCTAGGACTTAATGTCAGGCTATTAGTGTTCGCTTGTGACCAGCTACCGGCAGTGTTATCAAGGACCTTATTGATATAAATATCTATGTTCGCGGTTGAGCTTAGCGCCACATCTTCACTAAAGGTGAAGGTGAGTGCGCCGTTTGACGCCAACGCTGTCGTTGCCAGTGGCGTGAATTGAGTCACTGAAAAGTCATAGGAGTTATCGCCTTTAATCAATTGCATATTATCAATATGTGCTGAAACGCCATCACTCGGTGGTAGCCAGAAAAATACTTCTACCGACCTGGTATTTTCATCGGTGGTAAAGGTTATTTGGCGCAGTGTGTATTCGCTGTCATTTACATTAAATGTGCTTATTTTTACATTGTTACTACCATTCACACCTAGCACAACATGTTTTGCACTGTCACTGATTTTTACATACGCTGTCATGGTATAGGTGGTGTTGGCTTCAACGTCGACCCATTGACTAAGAGAGCCTTGATTGACTAACTCAATGGCTGTAGCGCCTGAATAGACGTCGGTATGAGTAACCACTGGATTGCTCCACGTATGCCAGCCGGTCAGTTCTTGCTCAAAATCGCTGTTGGCAATTAAATTATTGCTAACAGGAGCATCATCTTGTTCAATGCTAAATTCAATCATAGTTAGGGTATTTGGCGGTATGTTTGCCAAATAATTGCCAGAAATAGCATTATTCCATAGGCCAATACTGGTTAGATCATCCGGCTCACTAAACCGTTTCGCTTGATTGACACTAAGAATATTATAACCGTCAATGCTAAATTCCGCATTTTCAACGCTGTCTCTTTTACTTAACAGATAAACATAGGCTTTATCCGCTTTGATCACAGTCGTGGTCATTATTTTACTGTCGGCCGAAGTACTACTTACTACGTCGCCGCCAATGGCATGTTTGTATAGTTCAAAAACCTTAGCCATCGGACTGGCTTGGTAATTATCGTCAGAGTTGACCAAAGCTTGGAACTCTGCTGTTGTACTGCCAGACCATTGGGTTGTCCACATAGAGGCTAGTTCGAGGCCGCCTTGGATGAATTGCATCTGCATTTCTGATGCCATTAATGCTGTTTTGAACGGGGTATGGTCTGGATTATTATTGTGACCTCCGGGGGCAATATTCCACTCTAAAGAGGCGAGTTTTATATGAGATTTACCAAGTGAAGTAGTAAGGTTATTAAAAAATGCTATCTCTTCGACATAAGTGCCACCATCGTACCATTGGGTTTCATTCTCCATCGGTGTTTTGGCTTTCCATGTATCCCAGGTAGCAACACCCCATTTCCAATACCAATGAACATCGATGTAATCAATATTATCGCCGGCTACATTGATTAATGTCGTGTAATCGCTGATATTTGTTCTAACATGACTTTTCCAATTGGCGATAATTTTGGCATCGGGAACTAAGGTTTTAATAGCCGCGCTATAAACATTAACTTGCTCGGCATAAGTTTGTGGTGTCCAAGCTTCACCATCATTATCTTTGTCTTTATTGTAGCCATTGCCACTATGATCAGATTCATTATCAAGATAGAAATATTTAACATCGAATCCTTTTGATAGGCAGTAACTGATCATATCTTTGGCTTCTTGCACCGCTTCTGTCTGTCTATCCCATTCAATGCCCGAGCTTAAGTTGATACCTAACATTGGCTCTGTGCCTGCGGCAATGCTAAGGGTCATATACTCATCTAAGTCCATATACTGAGAAGGATCAGCATTGGTTGCCGAATAGTTAGGATCCCATTTATCAATCCAACCGACGCCAGTTAAATCATTCCAGTGGTACATAGTAGTAACGGTACCGCCAGGCCAACGTAGAAAACTGGCGCCAACATCTTGGTATAGTTTCGCCATGGTACCATCAGCATAAATAGCGTCGGCTTCTTCAGAATAAACTAGCCCATGCCCTTGTATCATCGGGTGCACGGTATGGCTTACGTTGTTGCCATCAATATTGATCATTACCTGTGCATTAGCATATTGGCTAGTAGTACAGAGCAACAGAAGAAGTAACACTAAATTTTGTCTCATAATATTTTATCTTTATTATTTACGGGGGGATTAGCTTTCAACACTAATACTTTGTCAAAGATAAGACGTTTCAGTAAATAAAATGTACAAGGTTCTTTTAAAAGAATTATATAGGCGAGAATCCAACCGCTCCTTGCCATCGACGTACTTGGAAGTATTGATGTCTTGAAGGCACGGATGCCTAGTAACGACCATGGCACGTCCGACTAAGACACCACTGGGATGACGAACTTGAGCTATATGCATAGGTACGTGTTTTTAAAGTTACTAGTCACTCCTCGGTGTAGCGCAAAGCGAGGCCTACATGGATGTAGGTCACTTAGGTTATGCATGGAGCTTATAACCTGTCTCTTTGACCTCGGTTGTATAAAATTCTCTTCGCCACTTATCACTGCTTGGCTATCTTAAGACATAAAACAAGTATCACCACCGAGAAAAGATTAACAAAAAAAAATCACATGCCTATGTAACAAACGCTCGGGCGTAAACACCCTCCCTGTAGGAGCCGGCTTTAGCCGCGAACAATGCGAACACAGCCTAACACAGCCTAACATCCCATCGTGCATCAAACCCTGTTCGGGCGTAAACACCCTCCTACAGTGAGCCGGCTTTAGCCGCGAACATTGCTGGATCCCCGACAAGACACCTCGGGGATGACAGTAAATAGGCTAGGCGTTCTACTAATGAATAAGCTAGAGGCTCCCAACTAACTCCCGTCATTCCCGAGTTCACTTGTCGGGAATCCATATGGCCAAGGGCGTGGATCCCCGACAAGACACCTCGGGGATGACGAACAAAGGTTTGCTGTACTTGCGGATAAAAATATTACTGGTAGATGGTTGGGGCGCAGCCGCTGATTTGCTAATAAGTGCCATCCTTGTAACGTCATGGCACCGCGACACCCGTTCATCCTGAACATACACGCTCCTTGCCATCAGGACAATATGCGTCCTGCATTGTCTAATAAGTTACATCCTTGTAACGTCATGGCACCGCGACATACCGTTCATCCTGAACATAAAAAAGCCTCAGCATTTCTGCTGAGGCTCTGGGACTTTCCTTTACGTTTTTTGTCATATACCTTTAACAATCAAGATAGATAACAGTGTCAAAAGCAATATTAATCTTTAGATAAAGCTCCTTTTTTATTCGCACGTCTATTAAATGCCGTTAAACCAAGAAATACTAATAACCAGGCCATAGAGCCACCACTACTACGCTCATTAATTTCGAACGTTATAATTTGGCTTGTTTCATTTTCACCGCCATAAACAGTCAGTTGTAGTTCTATAGTGTTATCTGTTGAAATATTTGGCACGGTAAAGTGTATAGTTTGTGTTGAACCTTCACTGGTAGCAATCGCTTGGCCGGTAAGAGTAAGTGTTGGACCTGATAACTGTGTCCATACATACCTGAGGTCATCTTCTTCAATATCACTAGCCGTTGCCGTAATGGTAACCTTTTCACCCTCGGTATAACTACTTTCAGATGCTACAGTGACCGTTGGTGATTTATTAAGATACATTACGGTTAATGTAATGATTTCTGACGTTTCAGCCGTGCCATCATTAGCCGTTAGCATAAAGGATAAATCAGCGGCTTCATCATCAAAAACGGGTGAAGTAAAGGCTAATGACGACGAAGTTGGGTCAACCAACACGACCGTCTCCCCGCCAACCTGTTCCCATAAATAGCTTATTGAATCATTTTCTGCATCAGTAACGATACTTTCAATAACAATATCACTCATTTCCTTCACTGAGCTATCAACTAAGGTGATTACAGGTGCTTGGTTATGTACTTCTGTCGCCAATACGCCAGGGTCTTTTACAATACCATTTGCTTGACCATCTGCATCGTTTGGACCACCATCTTCAATAAGTAGTTGAATACAGTCATCACCCACATTTAATCCGTCAATGGTTACGCGATAAGCGAATGAAAGCGGCGCAGGACAATTACCATCAGCGTCTTTTAATGCAGTTGATACGTTGTTTCTGCTATCGACAACAAAATCAAACCAACCAGCAGCTTCAGTATATTTACGATAAACCGCCTCTTCAGGAATATATTTACCCGTCGCTAGTGGTATTACTACCGGAACGATATCACCAACGGCTGATAACCCTGAAACATTAAAGTTAATAATGGTTGAAAGTGTTTGATAATGTCCATCTACTGAGTTATCAACCTCACTGCCATTTTCACCCGCATTGCTGGCAATATCATTGACATCAATAGAAGCATCGATACTGGCAACACCGGTAGATGAACGAACAATATCACCTAAACTAAGCTGTAAACCAGTAATGGTCTGCATCGGCTGCGTATCTTCACCAATAGGTAAATGGCTAGGATTACTGTCATCATCTAAATAGTCTAAAATACCATCGTGATCACTATCAGCATAACCTTCATCCGCATCAGAAATACCATCATTATCCGCATCATTGTCCGCACTCAACACGGCAAGCTCGGTTGCTACCACTAGACTCAAATCAGTCGTTGTTGCAAATAATTCATTGGTATTATCTTCAGCAACAGTTACCGACAAAGCGAATGTACCCGCCTCTAATGGTTCAAATTCAAAGGTTGAATCCAGGTTATCGAGATTTAAGTCAACTAACTGACTGTTACCTACATGCCAACTAATGGTGTGCGTATCAAGCGAGTTCAAGTCGTTAACAGTCGCAGTGACTGTAACAACACCAGCACTAGCATCGATCACACTGACCATGTTATCACTTTGTTTAACAGCCACGTTTAACGTTGGCGTTATATTCATATCGATAACGGTTAACGCAAAGGTGTCATCACTGTTAATAACTGCATTGCTAGCATCTGATAACGATATATTCACCATGTCACCACCAAGTGCACCTCCTGCGATATTCAGCTCAATAACGCCCGCGGTTCCTTGTTCGATAACAAGTTCACCATCAGAATCTCCAACGACAGAGCCAGTGATTTGATAAGCAATGGTAACAGGGTAAACAGCCGCTTCACCCGATAAGGTAACCGGCACTTGATAAGATGCGCCCGCTTCAACGTTACCGCTTTGGCCAAGCGTTGCTATTGGGTTAATGTGAACAGTTAATTCAGCTAGTGCAATGTTTCCAAGGCTATCTTCAGCTGAAAGCTGTAAGGTGTGCATGCCAGACTCAAAAGTAGTATCACCGACAACCGTTGCCATTATTTCACCATCAGCAAGGTCATAAGCGACAACGTTAATCTCTGCGCCAATATTGGTTAACAAACCACGCGCATCAATGCTTTGAATAGCTAAATCAGCAAAAACTGGTTCAGTATCGCCAATCGAATTATCAAGTGGTGCAGTATCATACTCGTCAAGAATACCATCATTATCATCATCGATATCGAGGGTTAAACCTGAAGATGTAATACAGTCTACATCACAGCTTGCCAAGAAATCATCAGGCATGCCGTCATTATCGGTATCTACACTTGCAGCGGCATTCTTAGCAAAGGCATCTACGTCGTCTAGTACACCATCATTATCATCATCTAAATCGAGGGTTAAACCTGAATTATCAATACAATCTTGATCACAACTTGCCAAGAAATCATCAGGCATGCCGTCACCATCGGTATCTACACTTGCAGCGGCATTCTCAGGAAAGGCGTCTACCTCGTCTGCTACACCATCACCGTCTAAATCATCATTTACAACTTCGCCAGGTCCCATTAACGAGAAGTTAGCAGCCCACATTGGCACTTCAGCATTACGGTCTGTAAAGATGATTTTCCCATCAGCATCACCATCATTATCAACCGTGGTTAAATGCACTTTAAAGGGTTTAGCAACATCAATATCACTAGGCGCAGTAAATTCTTCCGTAATAACAACCCAAGCGCCGTCAGAAGCAACTGGATTATCCAAAGTTACTGTTGTTATGACATCTTCTCCGACTTTGGTGTATGAGTAATTCCAAACTAACGTTTGATTTCTTACTGCACCGTCAGCAGAAAGCACATAGGCGCCACCTGGGATAATACTTTCTATTTCACGAGATATACCATTCCTATGAAACTCTCGATAGTTGTTCTGGAAAAGATAGTTATCACCACCGTCATACGGTTGCGGGCTAAGCCACCATTTACCTGCATCTGTTGCAGTTGGCACAACGACATAAAGGTTACCCCAAGCAGTACCATCAAAGCCTGGATCAAACTTAGCGTATGCTGGAACGGTTCCAGCTGAGGTTTCTATAGGGAGATCACCCGTGACTTCAACTTCGTTAGTGCCGCCAGGCCAATCGCCTGTAGATGACACTGTGTCTATTTCACCGGCAGGGATGTATTGCACAATGGGTAGTTCATCGGCTGGTTCATCGCCAGGTCCCATTAACGAGAATTCATCAACCCCCATTGGACCGGCAGACGTACCACCAATTCCCACATCATCACCAACAGTTCTTAAATACACGGTAAAAGCTTTAGCAACATCAATATCACTCGGCGCAACAAAGGTATCATCAATATCGACCCAAGCGCTTGCTGATAAGGCTTCATTGGTTAACGTTATTACTGTTTCGCTCTCTTCACCAACTTTGGTATAACGATAAGCCCAAACGAAAGACCCTTCTGTCGACCCTCTTGCTGAAAGCTCATAACTACTATCGGGTACAATACCTTCAACTAA
>NZ_KB905169.1:180225-235494 GCF_000378625.1 Colwellia piezophila ATCC BAA-637
ACTTTGGTATAACGATAAGCCCAAACGAAAGACCCTTCTGTCGACCCTCTTGCTGAAAGCTCATAACTACTATCGGGTACAATACCTTCAACTAAGCGACCAATACCATCAGTATGTTTATTTCGCCAATTATCAAGGTATAAATATACTCCATCAAAGCCATCAAGGTACCTAACATTGGCTGGATCAACCATCGCTGGATTGATGATTCTTGCCTCGCCCCAATTGTCTTCACCTGCGTATACATACGCTTGAGCGCCTGTAGAGGTTAACGGAACCCCCGTATGACCATCTTTACCAAATAAAATAGTGCCTGTACTCCAAGCATCACCTGAAGTATCAAAAGCAGTTAAGACATCTAATTCATCTTGAGGGAATAATTGCCCCTGCACTACCACATCGTCTGAATCAGGCTCTTCACCTACCTGAGTCATGACTAAATTATCAACCCACATTAATGAGCGTTCTGTTTCTAAAACATCTGTTGATGAATACGTTTCACTCGGCTGAGTATGAATAAAAACACGGAATCTTTGAGTTAAGTCTGCATCAGCGGGTACAGTAAGAGTATCAGCAAGGTCAACCCAAACTAAGTCAGAAACAACCACGTTGTCTAAGTCAACTATCGTGCGTTCTACTACCTCTTCGACAACTGGAGCACCTACTTTAGTGTACTCAAATGCAAACTGAAGGCTGCCACGCGTAGCACCCGTTGCAGTAACACTGTAACTCTTTCCAACTTCTAGCCCTTCAACTTCACGGTAAATACCACCGTTGTCGTCCGTTCGTTTGTGATTACAATAAGCTACATTGGTAGTATTTGGTGCTGGTGCATGCTCGGGAACGCCCGCTTTATCTCCTGTAAGCGAATCACTGATGAAACGACACCATCCTGTACCTATTTGACCCCAAGCTTGGGTAGTGCCATCAGACAACATTGGTCCAGCATTAAAAGCTAGGTTTTTATCAGTACCTGGGATGAATTCCATTTCACCTTCTGGAATTAGGTTTTCTGCAAATGCTGACGTACTTGCTAATATCAAAGCGCTAGTTATAGCGATAGCAACCTTGTGTTTTAATATTCTACTCATATTGTATTTATCCTTTGAATATTTTTTATTTATATAATTTTTATTGTTACTCAATAAATTATTCACCACTTGTAAGGACGTATGAACCAAAGAAATGTACAACTATATTTAAAAGTAATTATTAGTTTTTATTGTCTGATGTTATCAAACACAAAAATTATCAATACCAGCACGCGGTTACCGACATTAAATATAAATTTTTAGCGAAACATTCGACGAGTATCTAGGTATAATATTTTAGTCACCCCTGCTTTAAAAAGTAATACTTCCGTCACGACTACATAAAACGTATGTGAAATTATGTTGTTTTAATTAGAACAATAGGTATTAGAAATACAAAAAAACATTTAAATATGCTTGTACATTCTTTGGTTTAACCTTTCCTATATACAAATCACACTAACGGCAGGCATATTCTTGACTGCAATGCCCCAGATTCAACAACTGAATACACTCAAATTTATCGTACAAACCTCTTCTATATCTATCATCACAAAACGCCATTTGCTTTTATCTCATACCAATACCCATACCCATAAGTTTTTCTATTGAAATAGTCATGAGCTATTACCGAAATATAATAAATAGTTCAACGATATAAAACTTTCTTTATATATAGTTGTACATTTTTTTAATTGAAGCGTCCTAGGTACTGACGACTAATTTATTAAAATAATTAAAAGCTAAAAACTAAAAGCAAAAAATAAAAAACAAGGGAAAGGGGCGTAATAATGAAAAAAAACAAAATTACCGTGGCTATTGCTGCAGCATTACTCATGACAAGTGGTTCTGCACTTGCACTAGAGTGTCCGGATAGAGGTGATGGCATTACCGAAAATATTCAACATATAACATCGGGTGAAGTAGATGCGCTAACAAATTTTCTTCCAGCAAGTGATTGGGGCTATGGCTCTATTGCCATTGAAGATAAAGTTAATGGTGTATCCATAGAAACAACGGCTGGAACAGTCGCTGCTTATTCGGCCTATAGTTCAGGTTGGATGAGGTTTATGGATGATACTCGAACTGCAATAGATGATGGATTTGCCACAAATGCTCCCGACGGTGATGACGGGAATTATATTTATATGAATCAGGGGCGTGTTTTTCATAAAGGTGGTATTGCCCGTGAGATTTCATGTATTGAACCATTAGGTAGCTATGACCTTTCAGCCAACGCTGCAACTGAAGGCTCTTTAGTGTGGGCTTATAGCTACACCAAAGTTGGTGAAGACACAGAGACCATCGTAAACCTAACTGAAACAGAGCTATCTAATTCTGAATGGGTTACCGCTGAAGATAGTTTTAAAGCGCCATATGATATAGATGTAGCAAAACCCTTTAAAGTCATTTTAAGAACGGTTGGTGATGATACTGTTGATATTTATAAAACAGCCACCTCGCAAATTTGGGCGGATGACTTCTCATTAATTGAAAAACCTTTTGAGTCTGAGATAACCGAACCTAAGCAATATATTCCTGGAAATGTAGGTGAACTAAATGAACTAGACGCGTCAACAGTTTACCCTGATGGATGGCCTAGTAATGCAGGTTATATTAGCGCCGATGAGCATGGTAATTATTCACCTGAACTCAATGGCATATATATTCCGTCTCTAGGGACAG
Organism: Colwellia piezophila ATCC BAA-637; assembly: GCF_000378625.1. Taxonomy (GTDB): domain Bacteria; phylum Pseudomonadota; class Gammaproteobacteria; order Enterobacterales; family Alteromonadaceae; genus Colwellia; species Colwellia piezophila. Next base: position 182,943 of record NZ_KB905169.1, read on the forward strand.
CAGGGATAGTGATGGTTCTTTCTGACCATTCTTCCGGTGATTTCAATAATTGCGCTCGTGCTCACCCTAATGCCGAGGGTGATAGCGATTTTACAGTAGATAGGTGTCTAGCCATTAACTGGCGCGGAAGTCACGATGCTGGTATTGCGCGTGTCATTGAGAATATTGTTCCAGGTGGCAGCTATGTTTATTCAGTTGAGGGTGCTTCACATTTTGGTATAGTGTTGAGCTACTCCTATACCAAGCTCGGCGAGTCAGAACAAACAAAGGTTATCTTAACAGAAGAGGCAGTTTCAGCTACTAATCCAGACTGGCCCGATTTATATCATTGGCACACCATGGAAGAGGCATTTAATGCCCCTAGAGATATTGATGTAACTAAACCCTTCCAATTGAATATATCCACTGATGATGACGAGCCACTCCCTAACAGTGATGGCAATAAACGGGTATTGTATGCTGCTAACTTCTCGTTAATTGAAATACCTATCGCTGGCGACACCGATGAAGATGGCGTAGTCGACACGGCTGATGCCTTTCCAGAAAATCCAGCAGCAGCTAAAGATACCGATGCTGATGGTAAGCCCGATGACTTCATGGCCGAATGTGATCAAACCTGTATTGATGGCTCTGGTTTAGAGTTAGATGACGATGATGATAACGATGGTGTGCTAGATGTTAATGATGGTCATCCTTTAGATGACAGTAAAAACGTCCTTATTTCAATTGAATCATCAACGGCAATTGCAGGCACTGAAGTGATGCTTGATGCCAGTGCTAGCATACCAAGCATGGATGTAGCTGGTACCATTTATACCTGGGAACAAACGGTAGGTTCTTTTGATCTTACTCCCTCGGGTCAAACCCTTACCTTTATTCCGCCGGTTTCAGAGACAAAAGTTGAAGCCGAATTTAGCTTAACCGTTGAAACGCCAACGCAAACTTACTCAGAGTTATACCCGGTAACCATTTATAAAACCCCCGCTACTATTACGCCAAATCTAGTCATAACCGGCCGAGATGAAAGTAATGGTACAACCGTGGTTGAAACCAGAGATCCTGACACCAATGAGGTGATCGAAACCATTGAATATCTCAACGTTATGCCAGGTGAAGAAATCACTCTTGATGCTAGTGGCGCTACTGATAGCGATGGTTTTACTTTAAGTCATAACTGGGAATGGACCATAACACAGTGGTGGAATGGACGGATTGTAGCCGAAGGAACAGATACAACGACGCCAACGCTCAGTTTTACTGTGCCGGAGTGGAGTGAGAGCTTCCCAGAAACCTTCACCTTAACGCTCACTAATAATGAAGCAGACATGGTTGAAGACTCATTTGAAAACACAGTAAAAACAATACCTGTTTATATATATATTGTTCGTAATGAAATACCTAAAGAAATACACAAATCTACCAAAGAAGTTGGTGGTGGTTCATTTGGCTTCATTGGGATGTTCTTATTAAGTGCATTTTCATTAATTCGACGCTTTGTTAAAACAAAAAGTAAAGCACAAAAATAACACCATTAAAGCGACTCAATCTTGTTGAGTGAAAAGACAAGATTAATGAATTAACACAATATATTAAATAACTTGATGAATTCAAGGTGGAAGAATAATGAAAAAATCAAAAATAAGTTTAGCGCTAATAGCCGCGTTATACATTCAAGTACCTACACAGGCTTTAGCACAAGAAGCTGAAGTTAATACAACCAATGAAACTAAAGCAGTAGCAGAAACTAAAACAGCAAAAGAAAAAGCAGCAGAAAATGAAGCAGCAATAAAACGGTCCGATATTGAAGTCATTACTATTGGTGGTATGCGCTCTAGTGAAATAGCAGCCATTAATATGAAAAAATTTGCTATGACCATTTCTGATAACCTTTCGGCGGAAGAAATTGGCGCATTACCGGGCCCAAGTATTGCCGAATCACTTGAACGATTAACCGGTGTTACCGGTAACCAAAATGAAGGCCGCAGTGACTCGGTTTCTGTCCGAGGTATGGGCGGACAATATACCCTGACAACCTTAAATGATCGCCAAATTGTCGCCCCTTGGGGCTCGCGTTCAGCTAATTTAAGTTTATTTCCAGGCGCAGCTATTCGAAAGGCACAAGTGTATAAAACATCCCGTGCAGATAGCATAGAAGGCGGCATCGCCGGTCAAATAAATATGGAAACCTTTAAACCATTAGAGGTCGATAAAAACATTTTTAGTTTTAATGCCGGCATGAACAGTGGTGAACAAGTACAAGATTTAACATCGGAGACAAACGATACTTTTCTTACCAATATATTTAATAAAGACAAGTGGGGCCGAAGTATTGATGGCTTGGTTAGTTATCACCTTAGTGATGATTTAGCGGTTTCTTTGGCATATTCATGGAAAGATGATGTTGAGTTTACCGAAAAAGTTAAAAGCGGTGAACTCCAAGGCAAGCAATGGCCTCGAGATATAAACGAAGATGGCATTAATGACTATTTCATGACTGCTGTTCAGCTTCAACCGCAAAGGCAAGACCGAGTGCAAAAGTCAGTGGTTGGCGCGCTACAATGGACGCCAAATGATGATTTACTGATCAGTGTCGATGTTATGCTAGCTAATTATGATTACCAAGGTACGCAAAACCAATGGAGTGCCTGGGGACTGAATAACGTTCTTACTGACCCGGCGCTAATGGACATAGACCCTGACACGGGGATATTGATGGGTGGCATGAGTAAAATCGATTCCCATCCACATAAAGCCTATAACGGTGCTGATGTTGATAGTAACTGGTCTAAGGGCAATGTCACCACAGATAATCGAGATGAAATTAGAGTTTTCGGCCTTAATTTCGATTACACCCTGACTGATAACTTAGCGTTAAATGTGGATTTAGCTCATTCAACCTCAGATAACTATTATAGTTGGCGTTCTGTGAGCGGTGTTTATGGTGATGATATGAACCATTATTTTAACTTTGGTTTTCATGATGAAGAGATAATGCTTGAATACCTTGGCAGTGATGTTGACGGTGAAGCTTATAACGCTGATACCTACACATTAGATCCAAGTCAACTCACCCATAACTTAAATAATCCTGACTTGTTTTATATAGACCATTTTGGCAATTCTAATTCAGTAAAGGAAAGCGCAGTATCAGCAGTTAAATTCGACTTAACCTGGGATGTAGATTTAGCCATGGTTCACCAAATAAAATTTGGTGGTAGGTACTCTCGTAATACTAAAGAAGACATTGCTGATGTCGAAGATTATCAAGGCGATACTATAGATATTAACGGAAACTTTGTAAGTGGTAACACTAGAGCACCCGCGCCAGGTGAGGAGTCCGATGGTAAAACAACTTTTACTGATGAAGAGTGGACAGCGCAATGGGCGCAAATGACCGATGTCGACTACCATGCGCTAAATATGGATCTTACCACTAACCCTTGGCAAAATATGGATGGGGTTACTGGTTTTGATGACACCTTCCATCTTGATGCTAGAACCTTTCTAGCTCAGCAAGCCCCATTTTTTCCAGAAAGGGTCTTTTCTGAAAATGACAGATATAGCAGTTATGAAATAAAAGAAGATACTACCGCCGCTTATGTACAAGCAGCTTTTGCCGGTGACTGGTATGACGGCGTATTCGGTGTACGTTATTACAAAACGGTACTTGATAGCACCAGTTTTGGCACTGACTTCACCCTTGAGCTACGCCATGATGGCACTACTGGGAAGCCAATTAAAGGTGTTTACGACCTAGTACCGGGAGAAAATCCAAGATATATTACCGAAACGTTCGAATATGAAGATTTATTGCCAACGTTAAATGTCAATTTCAGATTTATTGACGATGTCATCATTCGAGTTGGTCTTGGTCAAGCAATGATCCGTCCAAGTATTAGCGAGATTCATTCATCCATTCAACTTAAGAGTAAAGATCAAAAACACGATGCAAATCAAGAAGCAGGCCAAAATGGTGAAGTGTCAAGTATATCATTAGGCAAGGCGGGTAACCCTCGATTAGAGCCGATAACATCAACCCAAGCTGATATCTCTTTTGAATGGTATCCAACCCAATGGGATTATTATTCAATCGCTGCTTTCTATAAAGACCTAGACGGACTTTATGCCGTTGGCTCAACCTATATGCCGGTAAAATATGCCAAAGATAAAAATGGAGATCCAGTTACCTTGCCATTTACTTCTGAACAAAAACAAGAAGGCGGCGACGTTACCGGAATAGAGCTTTCAATGAGGCAAAGCTTTGCTATTTTCCATGAGTCTTTAGGCGGTATTGCCTTATCCGCGAACTACATGAAGTTTTTCCATAATGCCTACCAAGATTATAACTATGAATACCCTGGAGGCACGAAGAACAAAACTAAAGCGACTGAATTGTGGCATACCCCCTCAGGATGGATAGACAGCACCTACAACATCGCGTTAACCTTTGATGATGGTCGTCCATTCTCAGCTAGAATAAACTATAATTATCAAGGCGGTACGCCAGTTCCTGATGGCCCTGAAAAGTTTGTCCTGCAATACCCTGGTAAAAACTTAAGTGTTAGTCTGAAGTATAAGGTTTCTAAAGAGGTTTCGATTTTTGCTGCGGCAAATAACTTAACCAATGAAGTAACAACGAGGGGTAATCTGTCATCTAAGGAGTTCTCTACTCCTTCACCACATATGGTCTATGATATTCAGGCTCGAGGCATCACCTACTACGGTGGTATTCGTATAAACTTCTAGCTTTAGGCACCTAGACAATGGAATAAGCCTTATCTTGCAATGAGACAAGGCTTTTTCAAATTTTCCAATAGTTGCTCAGCCTGTGGTTAACATAGGCTCAGCAACTATTTTTTTATTAGCATTTATATAATTATTTAGGACAACAATGATAAATTTTAAACGTTATCATGCAAACATACTTAGGACTTTTTTGCTCACCAGTTTGCTCGCCAATAATGCTGTTTTTGCCGAAGAAAAGTACAATACTAGCCATGAGTCGTTATCTTCATATGATGTTCCTCAGTGGTACAGTGAAGGTAAATTAGGCGTTTTTATGCACTTAAGCCTGTTCGCGGTACCGGCATACAAGAATGAGTGGTATGCCACTAATATGTACTACAGCACCGACAATGCAAACATGCAAAAATATCCAGCATATACCAAGTCATTTAGTGATCATCACATAAAAACCTATGGCGATCGCAAGACATTTGGCTACAAAGACTTCATCCCTAAGTTAACCTTAGAGAAATTTGATGCCAATTATTACGCTGATTTGATTAAAAAATCTGGTGCCGCTTATTTCGCCGCGCCTGCTGTACATCACGATGGTTTTGCCATGTGGGATTCTAAGGAAATTGCCTGGAATGCCGCGAAAATGGGGCCCAAACGTGACGTGGTTGGCGAGTTAACCGCGGCGATGCGCAAAAAAGGCATTAAAACCGGGGTTTCCACCCATTACGGTAGGCACTGGAAGTACTATAACTTTCGCGAGCAGTTCGACACTTGGGATCTGGAAAATGAAGGCCTGTACGGTAAACGCCGAAAAGACACCGATCCACCACGTCCTGAAGATGCCCTGCAATGGGAACGGGTAATGAATGAGCTTATCGACAACTATCAACCTGACTATATTTTTGTCGATGGCGGTATTGCCGATGCTCATAATGAATATAAAACAGAAATATTTCGCGATGCCTTCAGACGTGTGGCCGCAAGCTATTACAACAAAAGCACAGACTGGAATAAAGACGTAGCATTATCTTGGAAACGCGATGCGCTAAAAGCCGGAGAAGCGATTCATGATAATGAAGGCTCGCTCGAAGGTGGCATTAAAGCGCGACCTTGGCAAGCACATTACACCATAAATGGCAGCTGGGGTTATACCGGAGAAAGAGCCGCTTGGCCAACAGATACCTTACTGCGTGGCTTTGTTGATATTGTCAGCCGCAATGGCAATTTATTGCTTAATATCGGCCCAAGAGCTGATGGCAGCTTAGACAAAGGCCAAGAAACTGCGCTACTTGAAATTGGCCAGTGGATGCAGGTTAATGGCGAAGGTATTCATCAATCTACACCTTGGCTTACTTTTGGTGAAGGTAAACTCAATAGTTTACAGGCGGGGTCAAAAGATACTTGGAAGTATGACAAAGCGGCTATCCGTTATACCCAAAAAGGTGATGTTCTTTATGCTTGGTTTGTCGATTGGTCCGAAAATGGCCAAGTTAAATTGCCGCAAGCGGCTCAATTTAACGCCAAGAACATTGAACTGTTAACTGCTAAAGGAAGTGCTAAAGGCGCATTAACCTTTACTGTCGAAGGTAACGACCTAGTTGTTGACTTGCCTAAAAACAAATCAGGTCAATTCGTTTGGGGCTTAAAGCTAACTAAATAGCCCTTCCCTCTTATTTCGAACTTATAAATAAATCAATAGGCATACCACAGAGTAAACCTTGGTATGTCTATCCCTTTATTAATTCAACAAATAATCAAGTCATAGCCACAAAGTTAAAAGTCACATTGAATATATGCACAAATATTTTAAATAGTGTTGTACAACACTTATTTTAAGGAAAATAGTTATGTCTCTCAAACTGACCATGTTATCCCTGTTGATGACAATAAGCATGGTTGCTAATAGTGCAGATTATTTTGAGTTACGTGACGGCTTGAAAAACTCAGGAATTGTCTTTGAGCAAACCAGTGAGGGGCGTGTTGTATTTCTGGGTGGTTCCATTACCAATATGAAGGGATGGAAAGAACTCGTTTCTGTCGACTTGCAACGACGTTTCCCGAAAACACAATTTGATTTTATTAACGCTGGCATTCCGTCGACAGGCTCAACTCCAGGTGCATTTCGGTTAGAAGGTGATGTTTTTAAGAATGGCCCGGTCGACCTCTTATTTACAGAGGCCGCGGTGAATGACCCCACTAATGGGCGTAGCAGTCAAGAGCAAGTTCGTGGTATGGAAGGGATTGTCAGGCATGCCCGTAAGCTTAATCCGAATATTGACATCGTGATAATGCATTTTGTCGACCCTTCGAAAATGGCGGTGTACAACGAGGGAAAAATCCCTTTGGTGATACAAAACCATGAAAAGGTTGCCGAGCATTACAAGCTTTCATCCATCAATTTAGCAAAGGAAGTCACTGAACGTATTAACCTAGATGAATTCACTTGGGCGAATGATTTCAAGAACCTACATCCATCGCCATTTGGACACAAGTTATACAGCGCAACTATTGCTAGATATTTCGATGCTGCATGGCCTAATAACAACAAAAAAGTACTGCCTTATGTTTTGCCGAAACAGTTAGATAAATACTCCTATGTTTCAGGCACGTTGTTGAAGCCCGAGAAAGCGAAAGCACTTAAAGGATTCAAGCTGGATCGCCAATGGAAGAATAATGTTGGTGGCAGCACACGCCCAGGTTTTGTAAACGTACCCATGTTAGTAGGTACGCAGCCAGGAGACAGCTTTGAACACAGTTTTGTCGGCACGGCTATTGGACTGTTTGTTGCGGCAGGTCCAGATGCAGGGATAATCGAGTTCAAGGTTAATGATGGCCCATGGACAGCACAAGACCTGTATACAGTCTGGAGCAAAGGTTTACATATTCCATGGCTTTATATCTTAGCAGCAGAATTAAAACCTGGAGTAAAAAATAAGCTCTATGTTCGCATTTCAAATGAGAAAAACAGCAAAAGCAAAGGCCATGCTTGTCGAATTGTGCATATCGCTGTTAACGGCAGTGAAAATTGAATATATTTAAACAATCGCAGCGAGGGACGCAAACAAGTCGCGCCCATCACTCTGATGTATGAACATAACTAGCGTTGGGTTGATACTTCAACATCATAATTCAATTATTTTTAAACTTAGTTGTACATTTTATCAACTAATGCGTCTTAGATTTATAGCTTAAATAAGCGTTAACTTTGAAGGCTGTTTATGAAAAATCGTACTATTAGTTTAACCGTTTTATTAATGTTATCTGGGTGCCAGTCAACTCCAAAACATGAAGTTACGTTTGTACCTGAATCGGTGAACAGTAACCCTATTGTCATGGTTCTTCCTCAGAAAAGCTGTAGTCATAATGTTCAATTTAACAAAGATAGTAATAGAGTTGTATTTGACTTTGCTTTTAATTTAGAAAAACAAAATGAAAAATGGGCTAAACCTATTAACATTAAGGCTTTAAATAATGCAAACAACCCAGCTATGCAGTGCATTAAAAAAGTAATAGCCTATCAGCGCTACAGCACAAAAGAACTTGAAAAGGACCCAATAAAATACACCTTTATTGCTTACAAAAATTAAAGCTATAAGCCATTCAAGCAGGACTTTTAACAGTTGGTTAGGTTCCGCTTTGCTTCACATTATAGCCAACTATTAAAAGCCTCTTAATGGGGCGTTAGCATTTTGGAAAATTTAATATGTATAAATTGATTTTAGTTCTTAGTGTCTTAACTTATCTGAGCGGGTGCTCTCTTGCTCAAAAAGGGGCAATGCTCGGAGCCTACGACGCAATCGAAGAAAACAATTGCATGTTGGCATATAAAAAACTTAGAAGTGCTGGAAGTTATTCAGATACTACACCTGAACTTAGAGCTGAAATAACCTATTTGAGAGCAATTTGTTTAGAAAAGGAAAAAAGATACAGAGAAGCTATTGGTCAACACTTATATCTAATAAAAACCTATCCAGAATCTGAATACTCTTATAGATCAAAAAGTAAAATTGTAATACTCAATAAAAGCCAAGAACACGTAAATAAAAAAGATAGACCAGCAAGTAAAGAGCATGAACGAGTCACACGCATATAATGCAAACAAGAAATTGAACAAGGACAAAGGAGTTAAGATGAAATTTTTGAATATACTAATAATTGGGGTTTTACTGGTTGGGTGTCAATCGACTAGCAAGTCCTTTTCTAAAAAGCCTATAGAACCTATTCCAACATCAGCTAAAGAGAACAACCAAATTTATCCAATTGTTTCGATTGTTCCGATTGTTCCTAAATACCCTAAACGTGCAGCAAAAGTTAAGCAGGAAGGATGGGTGCAACTTTATTTTGATGTAGATAAAAATGGTAACGTGATAAACGCCAAAGTGATTAAAGTAAGTCCCGAAGGGTTTGAATTCGGAAAAGAAGCTTTGCGGGTAATAAAAAAATGGAAATATAATCCAGTAATATCTAAGAGTCATAACGCTGCTTTAAATACTGTATTTGACTTTAAGTTAATAAAATTCAAACACTTTATCATATAGTTATAAATGCATAGCTATAAGGCGTTCAACTGGACAAATGTTATCGGTACAAAATTCAATCCAACTCGTCTAATTAGCTTTAATAGCTAATGTCATTTTTGGTGGTTAAAGCTGAAATAAAAACCTTTTGGCTGAATAACCGCTTTTGGTACAGAAGTTCCATTCAAAAGGATTTTAACGTAACCAGATTATTTACCTTACGTTATCAGCTGACTAGGAATGATTAACAGTCGTAAAATATAAATAAAATAGGATTAATATGAAAATTTCACTCATTGCTTTGTTGTTAATTTCTTTTTCGAGCTCTGCTGGCGATTTCGAGTTCGCTATAGGTGCTGGTCATGAGTATGGCGGTATACTTGGGGGGCAATTTGCTTATAAAACTGAGTATAGTAAATACTACGGTTCAGTTGGTGTTGTAGGCTTTTCCACTGGATTTCAAACAACATTTAGTAAAAACTCAAAACATGCTTATGGCGTTACTGTAGGAGCAGAAGCAATAGATAGCTCGGAAGGATTTTTATTTGCTACTTATAATTATCACTTCAAAGGTTTTTCTAATAACGGTTTCGTTATAGGGACAGGCATAGGTTTTACTAAAGGTGATGGAGTTCCTTTGGGAGGAGGCTGCTACGTTGATTGCCCAAGCACTGAAAAAAAAGCAATGATTACCTTAAATATAGGCTATAAGTTCTAGTGCATGGCGTTATCGAACGGCAGAGAGTGGCTGTGCCGTCGGTCAGCAGTGAGCGAACCACAGCCGTCCCACCCTTAACGAATAAGGCTCACTTAGTGTGCACAAGAGACATTAGAGTGTAAATTTTTGCTATATATTTTCGGCTCTTCTCCGCTTTAATGCAAATTAGTGGTTCTTCTGGCTAATCTATCATATTGATTTAAAGATATTTTTTCACCTCATTGAATAATAACTAAGTCATGACATCTATATCTTCATCATTTTTTCAACTTGTGAAATACAGTAAAGTAAAACGAAATTTTACTTTACTGTCTCCAGCAACTCGCATGGAAGCGAGTTACTAGACGACAACTAATCAATGAATAAGCCACATCTTACAATGAAACAAGCCTTATTAAATTTCCCCCAATAATTGCCTAACCTGTAATTAAAGCAGGCTAAGCAACTATTTTTTATTAATAAGCTTTTATACATTCAGTATAAATACCCAATATAAGCACATGATTAAAAATCATGTCGACCACTAAAACTCAAATCATTTTAAATATAGTTGGACATATTTTTACTTCACACGTCATAGATATAGACGAGTAATTGATTAAGTCCAATACCGGTAAGTTAGTAAAATTTCAAACCATCTTATTGACCTAAACAAATAGCTGTTAAGCCAGCTGTTTAGGTCAATACCAAAGCGAGGTCCCCTTAAGCTTCGTTAGGCTATTAGGTTTAGCCAAAAGAGCTTATCTTTTGGTTTTTTTATGTTGACGCATACATGGATGTAGAAGGTAGAGCGAAGCATAAGTATATGGATATACGCAAGTAGAACAACGCAGGAGCAGTTGTCGAGGATGCCAGAGCCGAGGATGAATGGTCATGATTTTAGTTCCAGACAAATCATAAGTACTGACATCCATGTCAGTAATATCGCGGGTACAGAGATGCACAGGAGCGTGTATTTATACCCCGTTGTTTATCTTGAACTATCGATATAAGAAATTGATAAAAGAATAAAAAACAAGTAGTTACCAGCAGTAGACTTACTTTACAGTACAAGGTTTTATAAAATGAAAACATTATTATTAGCGGCAATATTTTTACTAAACTGTCTTTTAAGTTTAACTGCCCAATCATTCGAATGGCAACAGCATGATGCCCCTGCGCCAATATGGCAGATAGCCCCAAAAATTGAAAATGGCATTCAAACCGGCCTATTTTTAGGGGCGCAAGACAATCATGTTTATTCTCTTGATTCCAATGGCGATACCCTGTGGTCATTTGACACAAAAGGTTTACCTTCACAGCTGATCAGTGCCGATTTAGTCGGTGATAGCAAAGCAGAAGTTATTGTCGCCACCCATGATGACGCAGGCACGCTTTATGTATTGTCCGATACGGGAGCAATATTAAGTCGTTATGTTCATGGTGTGCCCTTTGCGACAATCGGTGTTTCTACAGAAGGCTCGGGCAAAATATTTGGCGCAACCTATGACGGAATTGTCTTTTTTTTCGACACCAATTTAACTGTCATCAAAAAACATACTTGGAATTACCCAAGCACTGTTTGGAATAAGCCAGATACCTGGTATCAAGCGCTTAAAGTGGGTGATGTGACCGGGGATGGCAAGGACGACGTGGTTGTACTTGATAACAAAGGCGTGGTCTCGGTTTTTAATACCAATGGCTCACGCATTGCATACGATAAACTGGGTTCCAGCGGCAAAAGAGGCGATCTCTTTTTAGTCAATATCAATAACGATGCCAAGCAAGAGATCATTATCATTAGTGCGGGTGTCGTTAATAACAACTACACCCTTGCCTATGAAGGTGATGATGAGAATGGCAACTTGAGTATCCTCTGGACCTTTGGTGACATAACAACCAGTGCAGGCATGGCCCTTATTGATGATTTCCTACCCGCTGACGGCTTAGATGTGCTGGCTTTTGATCCAAGTGTTTTCGAAAATAACGTCTTTGTTCAAGGGCTTGATGCTGATGGTTTTACACTGCGTAATAAAACAAGAATTTACAAAGAGAATATGCGTCTGCCATTAACGGTTACCCTCAGTGCTGATAAAGCGACTATCATAGCAGGCTCTGTAGGGACGAGAGACAATTCTTATTACACCATTGCCAGTAGCGACTTCGAATCCGAAAATTACCCGCTGCTACCAGAAGTTAACTTGACGGCACCGGCATTAGCAACCTTGGCGGATAGCATTCAACTTTTGGATGACATTCCTCTGAAGGAAGGTGCCAAGCCTCACGTACTATTTATCAGAGGCAATGCCAACCCTGACTATCGAGATATGCAAAAAGACTTTTCCGATATAATGAAGGCATTTGAAGCCTTGGCACCGAACGTTAAAGTGGTATTAGAAATCCCCGTTAATACCAAAACCAAAATGACCCATCAGCAGTTGCTCGACCTTACCGATTGGCTCGAAGACGAAGATATTGCCTTTACTTTTGAAATATCATCGGGGTCGAGTCCTGCAAATATATCGATGGCTGAAGTAGCCGAAGTGCTCGAACGCGCTCCTAACTCATGTTATGGCTTTGCCACCGCTGAAAATGCCCGATATGCCCGTGCGGAAAACGATCCATGGAAAGAGGTCTTTTTTCCAATGGTACTTGAGGTCGCGCAATTGGTTAAAGCCAAAGGTAAAACGATTAATGTACAAGAAAATCAAGCAGGTTGGGCGATATATGCTGGCGATCCTGATGTTATCAGCCAATGGTTTGCACCTGAGCTTAAGGGCACGATTATCCCCATTGCTCGTAACAATGCTAATGGTGCTTATTTGGCCTATAACGCCCTGCTAGGCCTTGAAACGGCTGGATTTACCGACGGTTGGGGCGTTTCAATTCAAGATTGGATGTGGGTTGACCAAAGCAAACACCTTATTCCAGGCATGGTGCCTCGCGAATTAATGACCCGAGCAAATATGATGGCTGCTGCCATGGGCGCACGCTATTTTCAATTTGAACATGGCGTACCCGCAATAGAGGATATGAAAAAAATAACCTCTAATCCAAATTCGCCATGGAATCCGCAAGAAGATGCTGTGTTTTTTCAATATCTACGCAAAGGTATCTTCCCTGGTTATCACAGTAATCAACTGAAGAATCTATCTTCGACGGCCATTGGCTTAGAGTACAACGATGACTTATGGCAGAAAATAGAAGATCAATGGTTTCTTGGCTTGTGGGACTTTAACGCCAATTCAGAATTAAACAGTGGTGTTTTAGGACAACACACTGGCTTACAACCGTTACCTGAAAAAAACATCTACAAATACGTGTATGAGATTAAATATAACCGCGCCAATAACTTTAAAACTCCTTATGGTCTTGTACCCATAGTACCAAGTCCCTATGCGAAAAGAGCAGGTGCGGTTGATTTTGATTTGATTAAAACTGATCGTCATGTCTATTTAGGCAGCGATACCAAATACCTAGATAAAAATACCCTGCTCAATGCCTTTGAAGTCGCGGCAAGTCATCACCCTTTCCGATCGAATGATGCCTTTATGGCTGTCTATGAACACTCTCTCTATGAAAATAGTGTTGATGAAAACAGCCCTAATGAAAATAGTACGGGTTACTTGCTTTATATTGTCGGTACTGAATATTTTACCATGGACGATGGCGTTGTAACGATTGAAGCCGGTGACCAGATTGAAATTCTTTCTGTAGAAGATTATGCCACCGGACAAAACATTAGTGTTAATGGCAATGAAATTCAAACCACCATACCAGGCGGTGTTATTCGGGTTTTATATGTCAAGACAAACACTACACTGATAGCGGTTACTGGTATCGCCATATCTAACCAAAATGGAGCATTCCATGTTGGTGATACACAGCAACTAAGCGCATCGATAACGCCGAGCAATGCTGCCAATATCAGCGTCACTTGGAGCAGTAATAATAGTGCAGTAGCCACGGTGAATTCAACTGGCAAGGTAACGGCAGTAAGTGCAGGAACTGCAAAAATTACAGTAACGAGTGTTGATGGAAGTTTCACCGCATCAACAACCATAACGGTAACGACAGCCGTTGTAACAGACATAGCGGTAACAGGAATATCACTATCAAGCCAAAGCGGAACGCTATATATAAACAATACCCTGCAACTGAGCGCAACTATTACTCCCGACAATGCGACCAATACCAACGTCACCTGGAGCAGTGATAACAGCGCCGTAGTCACCGTAAGTTCAAATGGATTGGTAACCGCAGTAAAAAATGGAACAGCAACTATTACCGTTACTTCAACAGACGGTAGTTTCACTGCAAATACAACAATTACCATATCCCAGAAGGCAACACCTCCCAATAATACTGAAGATTCCAATGGTGGTGGCGGTAGTTTCTCATTTGCGGGGATTTTAATGATGATGGGCTTACTGGCTCGACCACGTTTGCAGGTCTTCTTACCTCGCTCGTATGGCAAAAAATAGCTCAGGTTGACACGGTTTTCGAAATACTCCGTTATTACCAAAAAGTAATAACGATGAATATATTATTAAACAGACAAGGTTTATAAGATGAAAGTTCTATTAATAACAATAACATTGCTACTAACATTTACGGCAACACATAGTTTTGCCTCCACCTATTATGTTAATGCAAAAAAGGGCAATGACAGGAACAGTGGCAAAAACGCTAGGAAGGCTTGGGCGACTACCTATAAAGTCAATCAACACACCTTTAAGCCTGGCGATAAAATATTGTTTAGAACAGATACTGCCTACGAAGGAGCGCTTATACTCAAAGGTAATGGCGAAGAAAATAACCCGATCATTGTTGATTCTTATGGTGGAGGTAAAAAGCCGCAAATTCATGGCCAAGGCTGGAAACCATATGCCTTATTACTACACAATGTCGAGCACTGGGAAGTGAATAATTTAGCCTTTACCAACTTTGGGGAAAAGGCTCAAGGAGGACGCAGAGGCGTTGTTGTTAGTGCAGAAAATATTGGTGAGCTGCATCACATCGTGCTGAACAACCTGACCATCTCACATGTAAATGGCAAGTTATCTAAAAAAGAGGGTGCTGGTGGTGGCATTTTAATTAAAAACAATGATGGTGGCGTTAAAACTACCGCCGTTACAAAAGGTGAAATTGACGCCCTGACAGGCTTTCCTACAGATGATTGGGATATTGGTACAGTCAAAGTCGATCAAGACTCGGCTCTTTATATTGAAACAAAAACAGGTAAAACGAAGGCATACGATGCTCATGGTTCTGGCTGGGTTCGATACATGAATCATACTCGAACAAAGGTTGAAAATGGATTTAGTACACTTGCCCCTGAAGGCTCAGATGGTGTTTATCTATACATAAACGAAGGACGATCTTCTCATAAGCACGGTATTGCCCGTGAAATTGAAAACATTAACCTTAATAGTGATTATGTTGTTTCGGCTGATGGTGCGGCACTAGGCTCTTTAGTTTGGGGTTATAGTTATACTAAATTCGGTCAAACAAATGAGACATCAGTCACCTTAACTAATGAAGTTAACTCTGATCTAACTTGGGTAACTATTGAAGATACCTTTAAAACGCCAAAAGATATTGATACTAACAAGCCGTTTAAAATTTTCTTGAGAACGGTAGGTGAAGATTTGATAAACATTTACAAAACGGCTAAGTCGCAAATGTGGGTTGATAACTATTCTTTGACTCAAACCAGTGGCGGTGCTATCCCTTCTCGGTTCATCGACTTACAAATTTTAAATAATCATATTCATAATACCCAGCGAAATGGCATCAACTTTCAAGGTATTGCTAGCAGAAAAAATTGGTACCCTAGTCTTGATGTGGTCATAAAAGGTAACGTCATCGAGAAAGTACCTGGTGATGGCATTGTTGTCATCGGCACCGATGGCGCATTAGTTGAAGGCAATTTGCTACGAGACTTCCCTGATACCTTGCCCGAAGGTGATGCTGCCGCAGGCATATGGCCGTGGAGCGCTGACAATACCCTCATTCAATATAATGAAGTGAGCGGTCATAAAGCTAAATGGGATGGCCAAGGTTTTGATTCAGACTTCAATTCTATCGGTACTATTATTCAGCATAACTACAGCCATGATAACTACGGTGGTTTCTTATTGGTGTGTAACAACGGTAAAAAATATAAACAAGATAAAAACATTGGCACCGTAAAAACCATTATTCGCGGTAATGTCAGTATTAATGATGGCATACGTCCCTACCCTACTCACAAAGGCATGTTTTCTCCTACATTCCACTTAACCGGACCTATTGAAAATACTCATATTTATGACAATTTGATTATTATTCCTAAAAAAGCTCAAGGTGTAGATAATACTTTAGTTGATATGGATAACTGGGGTGGCCCTTGGCCTATGAATACCCTATTGGAAAACAATGAAATTCACTTTGAAGATGAAATTAAAATCAGCCTAAAAGAGATAAAAGATGTCTTTTTCAAAAACAACAGTTTTTCTAATCAAGTCAATGGATTCGACTCAACAGGCAATAATATTAAGCAAGAATATTCTTTCGACTTAAAAAAATTACAGAGTTTAGCGCAAAAGAAACTTAACAACAACAAAGTGTATTAAGCAAACAAATCATGAGCGACTTTTTACACCCTAATGTAGATCAATACCCCGTTTGGGCTGAAGCTATTGAACCACCCCTTAAAAAATCAATAATAAGACTATTTAGTAAGAAACAAAAATGAAATCTATAAAAAATATCGCAAAAAAAACTTTGCTTTGCATGTCGATGGCAGTAATCGCCTCTTGTAGTAACCAAGACGATGCATCTTCTCAGTCCGAAGATGATACCTTTGCAGAGCTCAATGCCGTGGCCAATATGGCCGCAAACATGACTGGTACTGCCAAACAAGATAAAGGCTTGCCTGGTCGTTATCAGTTACAAAACCCTTTAGCTCTTACTGAAAAGGCACAATGGTTTAGAACCGCAGGCTTGGGCCTGTTTATTCACTGGGGGCCCGCCTCAGTGCCTGATATCGAAGATGTCTGGCGAATGAGGCAAGCAAAGAAGGGGCAGCCAAGTCAGCCTAAAATTGTGCCAGAAGATTATTATAATCGTGCGCCAAAAGGTTTTACCGCGGCTAATTATCAGCCTAAAAAGTGGCTTGATGCCGCTAAAAAAGCAGGTTTTAAATATACCATACTGACCTCAAAGCATCATG
Organism: Colwellia piezophila ATCC BAA-637; assembly: GCF_000378625.1. Taxonomy (GTDB): domain Bacteria; phylum Pseudomonadota; class Gammaproteobacteria; order Enterobacterales; family Alteromonadaceae; genus Colwellia; species Colwellia piezophila. Next base: position 200,113 of record NZ_KB905169.1, read on the forward strand.
ATGGTTATACCTTATGGCCAAGTAAGCACACCGACCTTGGCGTACAAAAATACTTAGGCGGACAAGATTTACTACAGCCTTATGTTGATGCTGCGCGTGATAATGACATGAAAGTAGGCTTTTATTTCTCTGCGGTTGATTGGCATTTAGATAAAGGTTACATGAACTATAAATGGGGTAATAACGGCATGGGCTGGGACTTTTATGGCAAGCCATTAAACCCCAACTCAGTAGAAAAGCTTCCGCTTGAAATCGTTGAACAAAAACGTCAAATGGCTTTTGAAGTCATGGAAAAATACCAACCCGATATTTGGTGGTGGGATACTGGTTTGCCGGTGAGTTTTGAAGAAACCGCCCAAAAATATAATCCCGATATGCTATTTAACAATCGTGGTAATTGGTACCACGATGGCAAGAATAAAGGCAAATTCCCAGGTTCAAGTTATGTCACCCCAGAAGGCTTTCATAGCTTAGAGTGGCAACATGTTAAAAAGCTCATTGAGCAAGATACCCCATGGGAAGTGTGCATGACCTTTAACCGCTCTGGCTGGTTTTATCATGCCAATAATGACTTAGGAAACCAAACCGGTAATTTAACCGACACACTTTATGCTTTGGCCAGAATACGTTCTTGGCAAGGCAATATGCTGTTAAATATGTCACCACGTGAAGACGGCACTCTTGCTCCTGCTAATTATAAAGCCATGGAAACCATGAGCCGTTGGATGGCTTGGGCAGATGTCTCTATATTTGAGACTAAAGGTACGCATTTTCCTGAGCAATCCAATGTGCCTATTACCACATCAGTTGATGGTAACACTTGGTATTTACATGCCAGACCTGGAGAACAGAAAGATTCCAAGTCTTGGGGTCGATGGAAAAAGCCCTATTACACCCATACTGAACCTGGTAAAGCAATTAAAGTTCAAGATGTTCCGGTGATTAAAGCAGTCACATTATTGCGCACCGGTGAGTCTGTTGAGTTTAGCTATATTGAAGGCGAGTTAGTCATCGACAACCCAGCTGCAGGGCCTGATGGTTTACATGAAGTAATAAAGTTAACGTTAGCTAAGTAGCCCACGACAAATAGAATGATGAACGTTGCATTAAGTCCTTATTGTATATAATAAGACATAATGGTAACGTTCCCCCTATCTTACTGTGTTTTTCAAAACACATTAACAGTGAAGAGTGAATTCTTTAAAGATGAAAAAACTACAACAGTATTTACAAATAATTTTGGCTTTGAGCGTTATTTTTATAACGGCCTGTTCATATGACGAAACGAGTGACAATCATGACAAAAATAACCAAAACACTCGATTGAAAGAAAACATCAACCGAGATTGGCAGTTTACTTTTAGTTCAGAAACGGATGACTTTTCTGGTAAAGAAGCATCTGTTGGTGGCCAAAACCAAAACCAAAACCAAAACGTAAAGTGGCAAAGTGTAGGTTTGCCCCACTCTTTTAGCCTGCCCTACTATCGTTCGGAAAGTTTTTATACCGGTTATGGCTGGTACAAAAAAACGCTTCAACTTGATGGAAAGTGGTTAAACCAAACCTTAACGTTAGAGTTTGATGGTGTCTTTCAAGTAGCAGAAATCTATTTAAATGGACAGAAAGTAGGTTCTCACCGTGGTGGTTATACCGGTTTTACTGTCGATATTAGCAAAGCGGCTAAGGCCGGAGAAAATCTATTAGCGGTTCGAGTGAACAACGTATGGGACGCACAACTTGCTCCTCGTGCGGGTGAACATGTATTTAGCGGTGGCATATACCGCGATGTTTATCTTAGTGTAACTAACCCCTTGCATGTCGCTTGGAACGGTACCTTTGTTACTACGCCTACGGTGAGCAAAGAAAAAGCAATAGTTAATGTAAAAACCACCATAGAAAATAACAGCAATAAAGCCAAAGAATTTACTTTAATAACAGTCATAGCAGACAGTAACAATAATAAAATAACTGACATGCTAACAAAGACGTCTATTAACGCTGGTCAAACATTAGAACTTGAACAAAATAGCTATGAAATAAAGCAACCAAAATTATGGTCACCTGATACTCCAGAGTTATATAACGTATTTACTACTATCTATGAAGGCAACACGCTAGTTGATAGCTACCAAACTAAATTTGGTTTCAAATGGGTAGAATGGACCGCCGATAAAGGCTTCTTCTTAAATGGCGAACATTTATACCTTGAAGGCGTAAACGTGCATCAGGACCATGCTGGTTGGGGCGATGCGGTAACCAAAGCCGGTGTTTATCGTGACTTAAAACTAATGAAAGATGCTGGTTTTAATTTCATTCGTGGCTCGCACTACCCTCATCATCCTTATTTTACCCAAGTGTGTGATGAACTTGGCTTAATGTTCATCCCTGAAAACTCTATTTGGGGCATTGGTGGTTTTAAAGATGACGGTTACTGGGACTCAAGCACTTACCCTATTCATGAAAAAGATAAACCCGCTTACGAAAAAAGCGCAGCAAAAAGCCTTGAAGAGCTTATTTTGATCAATCGAAATAGCCCATCGGTAATCGCTTGGAGTATGAGTAACGAAGCTTTCTTTAGTGCCAATGAAGTCATTGATGATATGAAAGGCTTGTTATCAGATATGGTCGATTTGTCACATAAACTTGACCCTACTCGAAAAGCAATGATTGGCGGCGCACAACGAGCAGGTGTTGATATTTTAGGTGATATTGCCGGTTATAACGGTGATGGCGGCACCAGAGACAGAGATCCGGGTATCCCCAATATGGTCAGCGAATATGGCTCCTGTGTAACTGACAGACCCGGTGATTATGATGCTTGTTGGACTTCTCATATAAAAGATGGCGAAAAACCTGCATGGCGTAGTGGTCATGCCATTTGGTGTGGCTTTGATCACGGTAGTATAGCCGGCAATATGGGTGAAATGGGCATCGTAGATTTTGCTCGAATTCCAAAACGTGCTTGGTACTGGTATCGCAATTACTTTAAAGGCATTGCGCCGCCACAGTGGCCAGAACAAGGCATCGCTAAAAGTTTAAAACTGTTTGCTGATAAAACGACTATTCAAGGTACCAATGCCACGGATGACTCGCATATTAATGTTCAAGTATTAGACGCTAATGGCACGCACATTTCAAACAGCCCAACAGTCACTCTAACTATTATTTCTGGTCCAGGTGAATTTCCAACCGGCAGAAGCATTACTTTTAACAATACTACCCGTAATGAAATTCAAATCCTAGATGGTCATGCAGCAACCGAGTTTCGTTCATATCATGGTGGTATCACTGTCATTGAGGCAACATCGAAAGGTTTAGCATCAGCTCAAATTGAAATTACCACTGTTGGCAACCCAATGTTTGAAAAAGGTATTTCAAAAATTGCACAAGACCGTCCTTATATTGACTACCGTTTGACTAAAGCCATCAAGGAAGAAGTGGCCGTAAGAATATCTGACGCTCGACCAAATCGTACTAACGATAAAGGAAGCAGTGATCCTGCATGGGCTAATGACGGTCACAAATGGCGCCAATGGGCACCTGACCTTAGCAATGGCCAAGTGTGGTGGGAGCTAGACATGGAGAATTTCTACGATGTAGAGCGGGTAGAATTTACCTTTAAACCAGCTGCTGATGTAAAAATTAACATTGAAACATCGTTAAATCGCAAAGGCTGGAAAACAGTCGCTAGCGGCGAGTTTATCTCAGGTAGCGTACCAACCATTAGTTTTGACGTAAAAGACAACACCAAAGTGCGCTTTTTGAAAGTCACCTTTGTTGTTGAAGACACGTCTGTGCCATTCGGTATCGGTGAAATTGAAGTGTTTGGCAGTACAAACTAAAAACTTATACCCTTGATAATTCTAATAATAAACGGAGAAAAAAATGAAAAAATTAATATTACTTACGCTCACGTGCCTTTCGCTTACAGCGATGGCAAACACAGATATTACCGATTTTGTGAAAGTTCGGTTTGCTGATTTAGATGCCGATAATAATGGTTCTTTGAGTCTAACTGAACTGCGAGCAACATCTAGAGATTGGATGACTAAAGCAGGCTTTTCTGAAGCCAAACAAATCAGTAAAAACGAAACCAAAATGACGCAATTAGATATCAATCTAGATAAGAAAATCTCGATTGAAGAGTTTGCAGTTGTGCACAAAAAATAAGTTTTGCCCAATTTAGAGAATATCTAGCTATTTATTATCAATCATGATTTTCGATAGCTAGTTCTCTTATCAGCTTAACGTCACAATTAGCATGAACAATATGACAAAATTATCTATTTTAATTCCACTGCTTTCCATGTTTGCATTTTCGAGCTTTGGCGCAACAAAGTCTGACTCGCTAACTGCAGTTAATATGCCTTATTATTCTAACGAGATTATGCAAAGCAATATTTATATAAAACAACGTGCCGTTTTAGATGTTTATTGTCCTAACAGCGAACAATTATTGCCCACTATCGTTTGGTTTCATGGTAGTGGGTTAACCAGTGGTCAAAAGTACATTCCAAGTGCACTAAAACAACAAAGTGTTTGTGTGGTAGCGCCTAACTATCGTTTGTTTCCAAAGGTCAAATCCCCCACTTACCTAAAAGACGCTGCGGCGGCAGTCGCATGGACATTTAATAATATAGAGAATTACGGAGGCGACAAGTCTCAAATCTTTTTATCAGGTCATTCTGCAGGTGGCTATTTAGCAAGTATGGTGGGATTAGATAAAAGATGGCTAGCTGCACATAATATAGATGCTAATACTCTTGCTGGTTTAATTCCCTTCAGCGGCCATACCATTACCCATTTTACCGTTCGCAAAGAAATGGGTATCGCTGGTACACGCCCTATTATTGATAAATTAGCGCCGCTTTATCATGTTCGCTCTGACGCCCCTCCTCTGTTACTAATCACAGGTGACAGGGAGAAGGAAATGCTCGGACGTTATGAAGAAAATGCCTACATGATGCGAATGATGAAAGTCGCTGGTCATAAACAAACACAGCTGTTAGAACTTGATGGCTATGGCCACAACATCAAGGCTCCAGCCTTCCCTTTGCTACTAAACGAAGTAGCTCGATTAACGAAAAGTAGTAACGATGAATAACATAACCCGAACTTCTATAATCAAAACGAAAAATACGATGTTAACTTGGTTTTCTATTGCTGCCTTTGTCCTTTCAATGGGAGTTGCTCAAGCGCAAGTAAAATTAGCCACCGTGTTTGCCGATTCAATGGTTTTACAACGAGACTACCCGATTAATATTTGGGGAACCGCTGCAGAAGGTGAAAAAATACAGGTAAGTTTAAAAGGTAAAACTTATCAAGGCCAAGCAGATAATAAAGGCGTTTGGTTAATCTCTTTGCCCGCTCAATCCGTTGCGATAAAACAGTCGCTTAGCGTTGAAGGCGAGGCCAATACCATTAAAGTCAGTAATATTGCTTTTGGCGATGTTTATTTAGCCTCTGGACAATCGAATATGGAATTTAAAGTTAAAGAAGCGCTTACTCAATTCCCACAAGAAGACAAACTTGAACAATACCCTGACATTCGTCAATTTAAAGTTAAAAGACATTATGTTTTTAAAGGCCCTCAGCAAGATATTGAAAACGGCAACTGGCTTACTGCAAGTCAAGATACTGTCGGTGAATTTTCTGCGGTTGCCTGGTTTTTTGCTAAAGATTTATATCAAAGATACCAAGTGCCTATTGGTATCATTTCGTCAAATGTTGGGGCTACACCGGTTGAGTCATGGATGAGTGTTGAGTCTTTAGAGAACTTTCCTGAAACTCAAGCGCTGGCTTATAACTTGGCTGATAACAAATATATCAAGCAACTTAAAAAAGACTATGCGAAAGAAAGAGCTGACTGGTGGCAAAAAAATCCAACAGCTAAAAAATTACCTTTTTTGTTAATGCACCGCACTAGCCTAGATTTCAAACCGGTTGGATTATATAACGCGATGATTGCACCACTGGCTAAGATGAACTTTGCCGGGGTAATTTGGTATCAGGGAGAAAGCAATACACCTGATCCTGCCAGATATTCAGAGAAATTTTCCACCATGATCAATCAATGGCGGCAGTTATTTAATCAACCGCAATTACCTTTTATGTTTGTGCAGTTAGCTAACTTCATGCAGCCAGATGATACACCTACAGAAAGTGCATGGGCTGATATTAGAGCGGCACAAACACAGGTATTAAATACGGTAGAAAACACCGCCATGGCGCTAGCGATTGATGTCGGTGAGCGACACAATATTCATCCACTGGATAAAAAAACTGTTGGTGAGCGTTTAGCCTTAGGTGCCAGGCACCTTGTCTATGGCGATAAAGCGTTAAATTTCACTAGCCCGCTTTTTGGTACTGCCACGGTAACTGATAACCGGGTAAAGATTAACTTCAGACATATTAATAATGGCCTAATGGTTAAAGGCGAGAAACTACTGGGATTTGCCATTGCTGGCTCAGATAAAAAGTTTGCTTGGGCAAATGCAAAGTTAACAAACAATCAAGTGACCGTGTGGCTTAACAGCATTAAGGCACCTAAGTATGTTCGTTACGCTTGGGGAAATAACCCTGAAAACGCAAATTTATATAACGACCAAGGCTTACCTGCTACGCCTTTTAGCTATAAATTAAAATAAAGACAAAGGAATAACACCTTGAAAAACAATAAATATAATAATGTTAAAAGCTCAATAAAGTTGAGCGTTTTAGCTGTTGTCGCAGTGTTAGTAAGTGCATGTGGAGATGGTTCTAAAGCGCCTGAATCTAAATCGGCTCTTAATACATCAGATAAAAGCAGCCAACAAATCCAAGCCAGCAGTGGTCAAAACCGTCTATGGTATAAACAACCTGCGACAGATTGGATGACTGAGGCATTGCCAATAGGCAATGGCTATATGGGTGCCATGCTATTTGGTGGTATTAATGAAGACAGGATTCAATTTAACGAACAATCTTTATGGGCGGGAGGCCCCGGAGCCAGTAAAAACTACAACAGCGGTCTCCGTAAAGATGCTCACAAGGCATTACCAGCCATTCGAGAATTAGTCACCCAGGGTAAATTCGAACTAGCCCATAAACTAGCCAGTAAAGAATTAACCGGCCATATCAGCAAAGAAGAAAAAAATGCCAAAGGTCATAGTTTTGGTGACTTTGGCTCATTTCAAGCCTTTGCTGATGTTTATGTCAGCCAAGGTTCAACGACTGTACCTACCCATTATTCCAGAGCGCTTGATCTTGAAACAGGTGTTGCTACGGTAAATTACCTTGACGGTGATGTTAATCATAAACGTGAATACTTTGCTAACTACCCTTCTCGGGTAATGGCATTTCATTATGAAAATGATGCTGCTGTCGGTGCTGATTACACTATTCGATTTGATTCTCTTCACCCTCACCAAGTTACCAGTGAAAACAATACCTTAATATTGACTGGCCATGTTGCTGACAATAATATGGCCATGGAAGCGAGGTTAGAAATTCGAATACAAGGCGGAGAAGTAAGCTTTAAAGACGGCAAAGCTAACATTACTGGCGCTAAAGCAATGACATTGCTGTTAACCGCAGCAACTGATTATCAAAGCCAAGCACCGAAATATAAAGGTAATGATTACACCGCGTTTAATATAAAAACCTTAACCTCTGTCACTAATAAAGATTATCAAAACTTATTGACTGAACATGTTAACGATTACCAAGCCCTCTATCACAGAGTCGCGCTAACACTTGATGATGGTAAGGACTCTAAAAATGCTGATTTAGTTAAAAATATTCCTACCGACCAACGTATTTTAAATTACAGCAAAAGCCCGAGTGACTTAGGATTAGAAACATTATTCTTCCAATACGGTCGTTACCTACTCATTAGCAGCTCTAGACCCGGTTCTTTACCCGCTAACCTACAAGGTAAATGGAATGATTCTCTCGTGCCTGCATGGGCATCTGATTACCACTTTAATATTAATGCACAAATGATTTATTGGCCTGCAGAAGTCACTAACTTAGCTGAAACCCATGTACCCTTTCTTGAGTACACTCAAAGCCTGGTAGAACCGGGCCAAGCAAGTGCGAAAGCGTTTTTTGGTGTTAATGGTTGGGTGGTTAATACCATGAATAACATCTTTGGTTATACCTCAACTGGTTGGGGTTTTCCTTGGGGTTACTTCCCCGCGGGGGCTGCTTGGGTGAGCCAACATCAATGGCAACATTATGACTTTAATGGCGATGAATCATTTCTTGCACAAGGTGCTTTACCAACAATGGAACAAGCGTCGTTATTTTGGTTAGAGTACTTGCAAGAAAATGCACAGGGACAGCTTATTTCAATTCCAAGCTACTCACCTGAGCATGGCGGTATATCTGGTGGTGCGTCTATGGATCATCAAATCGTTTATAACCTCTTTACTAACTACCTAAAAGCTTGTCAGGTTTCCTCATTCAGCTGCGCTTATACAGACAGAGTGGCTTCAGCGAAAGAAAAATTACTTCCTCCACAAATAGGAAAATGGGGACAACTACAAGAATGGGCTGAAGACTTAGATGATCCAAACAATAAACATCGTCACGTATCACATATGTTTGCCATTTATCCAGGTAACCAAATTGGCCGACTTAGCACTCCTGAGTTAGCCGAAGCAGCGAAAGTATCACTCAATGCTCGAGGGGATGGCGGAACAGGCTGGTCTTTAGGCTGGAAAATTAATTTGTGGGCTCGATTAGCCGACGGTAACCGCGCCCATAAATTACTACAACGCACCATGCGTTCAGTGGGTTTTAAAGAAACGGATAGTTCAGGTGTATTAGTGAATAACCACGGAGACTATGACAGTGGTGTTTATCACAATTTCTTATCTGCGCACCCTCCTTTCCAACTGGATGGCAATATGGGCGCAACCGCGGGCATAGCTGAAATGTTATTACAGTCTCATGATAGCGCAATAGAGTTATTACCAGCACTACCTGATGCATGGTCTAAGGGACAAATTAAAGGCTTACGTGCTCGTGGTGGTTTTGAAATAGATATTGCTTGGGATAAAGGTCAGCTTGTTTCTGCCAATATCCGAAAAGTGACTCAAAACGCAACGGGTAAAACCGTAAAAGTTAAATACGGTGAAAAAGAAATAACCATTAAAGATGAAATCGGTTTGTCTGTGCAACTTGATAATAACTTAGACAAACAATAACCAATAGTTTTTTGAGCACATAGTCGCTGAATTATCAATGAATTGTCAGTGACTATGCGCATCTTGATTTATCGTAAAATACCAACACTTTGGGAACTCCATGAAACACTTAATATCGTCACTGATACTTTTATTGGCGGCAACTCACCAAGTTAGCGCACAAGTAGTGATAGACATTGACGCCAACAAAATAAGCCATACCGTTCATCCAATGATACAAGGGCAAGGTTTAGTTTATTCAATAGAAAACGATGTTATTTATGCCGATGGCTCTATGGCGCAATTATATAAAAACATTGGCGCGGGTTTTCTCCGTTGGCCAGGTGGAACCGTTTCTACCATGTATCACTGGAATGATTTGACCGGTGTGGGTTGGGTTGACCAGTGGAATCCTAATTACAATACGTCAAGCAATGAAAACCCTTCACAATATATGGATTTGGATGAGTATATAATCCTGAGCAATGCCGCTGGCACTGAACCTATGTTGGGTATTAACCTAAGCTCAGGAATGGAATGGGATAGACAGGCTGATGCACTACAAGAAGCGATTGATATGATTGAATATTGTCAATCTCAGAATTTTGACGTTAAGTACTTCTACCTTGACAATGAAACCTACCATTCAGGCAATGGATACAATAAAGATAAAGACAACGACGGTGAGCATTGGACACCACAAAGCTACGCTGAGCAGATCAATATTTACGCCGCAGAAATCAAAAAGCTGGTGCCCGATGCTAAAATCATTGCCAACTGGAAACAACATCTACGAAAAAATGTCAGTGACTATACCACCTTAATTAATAGTGCTGGCGACAACATAGATTACATTGATGTGCATTGGTATTGGAAATGGGATGCCTCCACTTGGGATGCTTGGAAAGAAAAAACTCCCATGGAGAATGAAACCGAGTGGTATGACGGCGGCACCTATGTCGAGGAGATAAAATACTTCAATAACATGGTCGCTAACTTAGGTAAACCACATATAAAATTAGCGTCGTTAGAATGGAATGTCGCGCCGGGAGATCACAATAGCAACCCTGATCACACCCCGTTCCAAACTGCCTTAATGGCCTCTGAAATGCAATTGCAATTTATTCAAGGTGGCCTTGAATTAGCCTCAATGTGGACCACTCAATGGGCCGGCAGTGCAACAGGACAGTTTCAGGTTTTAGTTGACTCTGACAACAATAATAGCCCCAACCCTATGGCTAAAGTCTTTGAGTTATACAAACATGCCATTAACGGTGATGTGGTCAGCAGTACCTCTACCGATAATAAAATAATGACCACAACGGTAATAAAAGATAACAAAGCGTTTGTTTATTTGTTAAATAAAAAAGACAGCACTGAAGAAGTGGAGTTCACCATTGACGGTTACAGCATTGATAAAGTCAATCAAGCAAGAACCTTCAGATCACCCGGGGAATTGTCTGACGTCAACCCATTGAGCGATGCTACAACTGGCAACTACATGGCAGACATAGCAGCCAATAGCCTAACTATGATCGAGTTTAGTCTCGAAGCTGACTCGGTAACTGAAACACCAGCAGAACCTGAGACTGAAACACCAGCAGAACCTGAGACTGAAACACCAGCAGAGACCGAGACTGAAACACCAACAGAGCCCGTGACTGAAACACCAACAGAAGCTGAAGATACTGAAAAAGACTCAAAAAGCTCTGGTGGCAGTATGTCCTTTATCAGTTTATTGACACTAATGATATTTAGCCGTCGTATAAACATCACAAAAAACTGAGGAAAATGCTTTATAAGGCACTGATATACCTCTTTATGTTTTTTTGCCTATTGCTAATACCACTCAAGCACAGCAGCCTAATATCATCTTGATTTAGGCAATGGCTATATTCATTGGCAACAATGTAGTTTAAACATCAAGTTTTAAGTTTCTTCCAATCTATCAAGTTCTTAATGACAACATTTATTTAAAACAGGTAACTATGATGAAATACCTACTAAAAAAAGTAATGTTACTGATGAGTATGATACTAACAATGTGTCTATCAGCCATTCAAGTACATGCCGCCGAACCCATCATATGGAAATTATGGCCAGGTGAACCACCTGGCGGCAATGTCAAACTACCACCAGAATATGACAAAACGAAGAAAGATGGAAAACTTATAGCAGGTCGTCCAGTTATTCGCTTGACCAATGTGACTAAACCGACACTAGCGATTTACCAACCCAACAAAGAAATAGCTACCGGCACTGCAATCATCATTGCACCAGGTGGCGGTACGTCGATTCTGGCTTACGATTTAGAAGGCACGGAAGTCGCCGAGTGGTTAACTTCTATTGGCGTCACAGCCATTGTATTGAAATATCGCGTACCCGGTCGAGCCTTTAACAAAGACAAAAACTGGCTTGCCGCTGCACAAGATGGTCAGCGTGCCGTCAGTCTTGTTCGAGGCAGAGCGGCCGAACTGGGCATTAAAGCAGACAAAATTGGCATAATGGGATTCTCTGCTGGTGGCATCGCTGTAGGATTTACTTCCATTATTAAAGAGCGTAGTTATCAGCCGGTAGACCAATACGACGAAGTTTCGTTTACCGCCAATTTTGCTGCCCCTATTTATATGGGTGGACTACCTGATAATCCAAGCATCAACAAACAAACACCGCCTTTTTTTATGGTGATTGCTCATGATGACAAGTATTCTTCACTGAATGTTGTCGAAACATACATCGCCTTAAAAAAAGCAGGGGCTTCCGCAGAGCTGCATATCTATGAAAGCGGTGGCCATGGCTACGGTTTGCGTAAAACGGGACTACCTGTAGCAAGCTGGCCAGAACGGATGAAAGAATGGATGATTCGGCTAAAACTTTTGTAACTATTATAATAATGACAGCAGAAGTTTCTTGCTCTAATTTGGGAGAATAGCCTTGGTTAAGCAAGGACATCATCAATTGAGCACAAGAGTGTCCCCTTAATATTATTTTTTATAGCGTTTGTTATTATGAATGTAAAACATTTACCACTAAAGCAGCCCCAAACTTAAATGGCAGCAACTTTAAAAAAAACAGTCTTTATCGAAGAGCAAGCTATGTCTAGTTGATGTATATTGTATTGCTTTGTTTAGTATTTAATATTTTTACGCAGACCAGTAAGTTTTTTTGGGTAGACTGCATTACTGTTTTCATCGTTAAAATAGCATTAACACCATCGTGACTCAGTAGGTAGGTTAGCAATTCAATGTGCTGATCTAAAGCTATTTTTGTAGCTGCTAGTTTGCCTTTTTTATCCCACAAAGAGTAGTAATGGCAGACCAGAAATACTATATCGAAAAACTTATTGGTGAAACGATTTTTAGACGCTTGTTGTATCGCACAGTGAAAACGCCTGTCCAATTGGTGAAACTCGCTATGGCGTTCATCAAAATCATCTCTAACTTGTTGGTGCTGACAGAGTATATCCCGAAAAACATCCCAAATATGATTGTCTCGTGATAATTTTAGTAAATTGAGAATTGAATTAATCTCTAGCATTTCTCTAAACTCTGTTAATTCAATTATCAGTTCTTCATCTAATTCCACCACTTTCCATCCGGACCTTGGTATCTTTTCAATTAAACAATTTCTGGAAAACCTATTGAGAAACTCTCTTATCGTAGATGTTGTACAGCCTGATTTTTTAGATAATTCCAATTCGGAGAACTTATCGCCTGGCAATAAATCGCCAGACATGAGCTGATTTATAAAAAATGTTTCTATCCGATCGTATTTTGAACGTTCATTATTATCAAGATAAAAGTAATCACACGCTTTTGGCTGACGTAAAATAATTTTATATTTTTTTGTGCGTTGTATTATTTGCTCATCACATAGCCAAAAGATCACTTCCCTTATCGTTGAACGACTAACGTTAAATAACTTACACAATTTGATGTCACTTATTAAGTTGGAACCATTTTTCTCTGCCATGACAATTAGATTAAGTAAATTATTTATCGTTGATTTAATTAAATACGTTCTATCTGTTTTCAAACTAGCTTTACCCCTCTTTCTACCTTTGTTGTTAAAATAACTAATTATCCTCAACATGTGATAATTGAATAGTCACATACAGAAAGAGAACAATTTATTCTTCCCTAAATTTGATAGATATATATAAGACGTATAGCAAACAAAAATGTACAAGATTGATCGACATATAATTGAATAGAACTAACCTGGTCAAAAATTCAGGTTTAAAAGTTCAATTTGAGTAGCGCAGTAAAGTCCCTACTTAGGTCTTCCGGTGGTAAGTTGATGGATTCGAAAAGTTACAGAAGAATCTCACGAGAAATGAAAACACTTAGTAAAAATGATTAAGTTAGAGGTAATAACACGGGTTTATTTACTTTAAGCAGAATGGTTCGATGCAGTTTTAACAAGGTACCTTTGTGGGGACAAAAACAGCCTGCTACAGTCTGCTTATCATTCAAAATTAGATTCGCAAAGTGGCAAAAGTTAACGTTCAGAGCGACACGCTTCTGGCTGCTATGTACTCTGACCCCATTTTGTGGACACACTATAATTGTAGTAGAGATACAACAGCAGGCGTTTCATGGCAAAAGCCAAAAGTTATCAAAGATACCTGCTGAGTTTAAAGGTATGGCTTTACACAAGCATAGAAAAACACTCAACAAAAAATAGAGTGTTTTATATTATGCCCTTATTTTTGTACCATAAATTCAGGTGAGTTTACCAAGCCATAAACCGCTAGATTTAACCGTACGCTTTCATCTGAACTACTCACAATAGCGTCTAATACAGCATCATAAGTAACTGAATTACTACTTTGTGATAATTGACCTGCATTTAGGTAAAAGTCTAAGTAATCAATGACTGAAGTCGCTTTATCGGTATCTGTACCAGAGGTGTTTTGCCAAATATTGATTAGCCTATCATATTTAACCTTGACCAATAAATCGGCTTTAGCATAATCGCTATTCTTATAGGCTGAATTTCGGACAAAGCCCTTTGCTAAAAAGGTATCGAAAACATTCATGGTGGTAAATAATTGACTTTCTGTCATCATTTGTAATTCTGGTGAAACTAAAGCATTACTGGCTAACTCTCCTGTCGGTGCAAAATCAGGTAAAAAGAAATTAAACACTGAATCTGAGCCTAAACTCCTTTGACCAAGCGCTAAATCCCCCAAGCGCATTAAAGTAGCATTACTATCAAACTGTGCTTTATATTGATAATTCAACCCTGCGGTTGAAAAATCAATGGGTGAACTAGCTTCCAGTAAACGCATTAATGACGATAAACGTAATATAGGCTCTTTTACTTTCCCAAAAGTTGCTGAGTCAGCAACCGAGGGGTTTCTGGCTTCTGGATCTAATAAAATAGCTTTAATGGTTTTATTTAAATTACCCTGGACCCCAAAAGCTTTGCTAACACGATTGATATAATCTGCACTAGGGTTCGATACGACTAAACGTTGAATTAAGCGCCTGGCAATAAACGGTGCTGTGGTTGGATGCGCTACTATTTTATCTAAAACATAACTAAGCTCGGCATCCGCATTGGCGAGACTCGCATTGCTGGCTTGAACAACGACATTTTGATTACCATCATTAAAAAGGGTTTTCTCACCGAAATCATGGAAGTTAGTAAAAAACTTCATCGGCTCTGTCCAGCGATACTGATATTTATTAAACTGCTCTCCTTTTAAAAAGTAATTATTATCAACCATTTCACCTTTGTTATTGTTGGCTGCACTAAAACTTAAGCCGGTAAAAACACGCGCCATTTCTTTTATTACCGTATTATCATAAGTCGCGGTTGGTAAGCTATCATCACCTAATTTAATAGCACCATTAGCTTGTCGATGAATTAAACCAAAACTAAACAATTGCATAATTTCACGGGCATAGTTTTCATCCGGAAAAACACCATCGTCTGGGTTAGCTTTTGCATTTTTTAGATGGCTGAGCCATGTCCCCATAATTGCATGGCGACTTGCTTGCTCAATTGTATTTCTGTAGGTACCAAAAGCATTACTCGCCAGCATATCCCAATAATCTGCAACGCCTCGATATGCTTTGCGAACACTGGTCACCTGATCACCAACAACCAGTATCTCACTTAACGCAAATGCCACTCGTTGCCGTAATTGATCTTTACCATAAATGGCAATTGGCCAAAATGAATCTCTGCGCGCATGCCAACCATCTTCTTCAGGAAAAAATGCGTTAGTCGCATCGGTCAACTCAAGCATACTGGTTTGAGGTAATAACATCTGCTCGTCAATCCAAGCTTCATACACTTCTAAGCGATTACTACCCGTTTCATCAATTTTATCTCTCAGGGCTTGATAAGTTTCAGGCGTTGCTCCATAGGTTGCTTGCGTTAAGAAGCGAATGATATCTCTATCAATGTCTTCACTGGTTAACGTGCTATTTTCAGGAGGAGTAACGGTTGAATCCAAATTAAGTAATGCTGATATTTCACCTGATGGGTATTCTGCGGTGTGAATATTGATAAAAAATTCACCAGCAAAGAGTACATCTAACATTTGTTGTCTTGTGGTAAATGGCCCACCGGGTGATAAATCCCAAACATAATTGTTTATGCCACCTAAGTGTTCAATGTCCTTAATCATTGTTCCTGATGGGGCTAAATGAATATGTTGATCTGTTTGAACTGATCCTAAACCTTCAAATTGATAACTTAGCAGTGCTTGCTTATTATCACCTTGTAGAACCAAGCTCATTAAACCTGTAGCCGTTGTAATTGCATTACCTTGAGGGGAAAAATAGCCAATAAACACCTTACCATTTTCATTGGTGTTTTCAGCGTCAATAATTACAATACTACTAGTGTAATTACTTGAGACTTGGTAACTCGAACCTTCAGAAATTGTTAGCGTTAATGTCTCAGGTACTTCATGTAAATTATCATCAATGGGCTGTACTTCAATGATTCGGCTGTTTTGATTCTCGGCTAATTCAAATGTAGAGCCAACATCACTACCGTCTGCATAGACTAATTTATAATCACCGGCTTCTGTAGACCCCATTGTTTCATCACTGTGTCCTGAAGCTATAAAACTAATCTCCAGCGCGCTAGTTGTTCCGGTACGTGCAATACTGAACTTTGCAAAAGTACTACTGGCTTCCACAGCCACGGCTGTTACTTGAGTAATTGATATACTGGGTTTAATCACCGGCTCTGCAATTTTTGGTTTCTCAGGTTCAGCGGAATCACCACAAGCTGTTAATAAAGCGGTGGTTAATAAAAATGCTAAATAATTTTTCATTACGCTATCTCCCCTACTTTGAATAAATCAAGGTTAGATAATTCACTAAATGGGTCATCAAAATTAGCCAAGGAAGGAAATATAGACGTTAATTCAGATTTTTCTACACCAAACCAATGGGCGATTACGGCACTCACTTGAGATGTTGATGTGGTAGGAATCCAACGACCTCTTTTACTATCTGAATCAAGCCCTTGCCCAACTTGTAGATCAGGGTGTTGACCAAAAAATTTACCACCATTAACCATATCGCCCATTAACATAGCATGACCGCCCCAAGCATGATCTGTTCCTGCATTCGCATTGGTACTATTGGGTGTTAATGTTCTACCAAATTCAGAACCAGAAAAGGTTAACACTTTATCAAAATCACCTAAGGCAACTAAGCAATCTCTAAAAGCTTTTAACGCGTTATTTAAATCAGTCATCAGTAACTGATGATCAGCTAAGACATTTTTATGGGTATCAAAACCACCCATTTTTACAAAAAAGACCGGACGATTATTTGTATTTGAACTTTTACCCGCAATAAGTTTAACAATGGTTTTTAGCTGTTTACCTACATTTGACTCCGAAGCCCCCGCCTGTTCAAAAATGCTATTAAAATTTACACCCGTGCCATCAGCAATATCAAACGCTGTATTTAGCACTTGTTGTGCATGTCTTGCACTAGTAAATGTTTGTTGGTATTTTTTCCCCATCAAGTTGTTAATATCATCAGCATTGGCAAAATATCGCTCAACCATCGTTTTACGTGCGCCACTAAAGCCATTTAAGTTCGTTACGCCATTTTTATTCATAACAAAGGGGTTTATTAAGCTGTTTTTACTTACCTGAAAGGAGTTAAGCCCTGACGTTGAAATTAACGGGGATACAAAGCCATCGGTATTATAAGTGCTGGTTAGTTCCGCAATTCTGCCACCCCAGCCATAACGAAAGGGGTTGGTTGGCTCGCTCTGATATTGTTTTTGCTGATCTGCATGAGAAAAAAGCTGGGGTGGTAGTGACACGGTCTTATTTTTGAATTGTTCACGTGTAGTGGGTTCAACTAAATTACCGGTATTGCAAATAAAGGATAATTCTTCTTGATTGAACATGTCTGCCATATCACTACAACTTGGGTGTAAACCAAATTCATTAGAAGTGTCGCCCCCATAAACTTGAGCGGCTTTCTTTAAAGACAATGGATGTAATGTATTCTCAGCTAAAGCGACAACTCCCCGAGAGTCATCATAGCGTTGCCTTAAAACCCCCTCGCCTGTTGGTACGATCATATTGTTAGCATCGTTGCCACCGGCAAGAAAAACATAAACAAGCGCTTTATAATCTGTTGATGATTGTGCAAGCGCTTGTCGAGCATTAAACATGCTAAAGAAGCCTGTACTTCCCACTACAGCTGCTGAGCCAAAGGTAAGTGATTTATTTAAAAACCGACGTCGTGACAACATATTATTTTTATTTTCACTCATATATCAATAAACCCTATGGTTATGTTTTAATTATCAATAATTCATTTCAATTTCTGGACGAATAATCAGTTCATGAATATGGCTGTTATCGGAGGTAAATAGCATTGATAGTGCAGCTTCGGCCACGTCTTCTGCTTGCAAATACTCTTGTCGGTCTGCTGCTCTAAAGTCAGTATTTACCCCGCCAGGGTAAAGCGACAATACTTTAATTCCACTGCCATTAAGTTCTTTTCGTAAAACTTTAGTGTGCATATCAAGTGCTGCCTTGCTGGCAGAATATTGAGCAGTATTTGGGTTGGCAAACAAACAAGTAGTGGAAAGCACATTGAGTATGATGCCACGGCTTCGTTCTCGCATACTTGGCAACACGGCATGAATTAACCGCAAAGGTGCAAAATAGTTAATATCTAACATGTGTTGTAACTGTTTCCAGTCTGGATCGCTCGCAGGTGCCCGCGAAGAGTTTAATCCGGCACAGTTTACTAGAATATCTATCGGTCCTAATTTTTTCTGCGCATGTTTTACAAATTTAGTTAAGCTATCCAGTTCAGATAAGCAAAAAGTCTCTGAGTATATTTTTACCCTATCATCAAGTTGCTCAAGGGTATTATTCAGTTTTTTTTGTTGTCGACCACACAAGCTTAGGGTGTATCCCTGTTGAGATAATTTAATGGCAAGTTGTTTGCCTATGCCTGAAGATGCACCTGTAATTAATATATGTTTCGTCATAAATGGCTCTTAATCCGTCTGAATATTTGTTAGCAAGAATTGATGAACACCTGCAGATAAGGTAGTGCCTGCATATGAATT
This sequence comes from Colwellia piezophila ATCC BAA-637, assembly GCF_000378625.1. GTDB lineage: Bacteria > Pseudomonadota > Gammaproteobacteria > Enterobacterales > Alteromonadaceae > Colwellia > Colwellia piezophila. The sequence continues at coordinate 218,860 of NZ_KB905169.1, forward strand.
ACCTGAAAATGTGACCGGATCTAATTCTACCTGCACTCCTTTGGGAATGGTTATCTTAAGTTGCTTTTGATTAGCGTCCTTCAGCCAATTTATTTTTAATTTTCCATATGGTGTAGGAATTGTTGCGGTTAAATTTGCAAATGAATGAAAACGATTAAACAATTTAATGGTTTTCATGCCTGGTGAAATAGGCTCAACACCAACTAAAAACTGTGCAAATAAAGCTGGTGCAAATGCACTTTCAGTTTGGGCATCTGATCGTGTTCTGCCGTTATCAACAAATTTTCCTGACCGTCCCGTACCATTTAGCCACCACTCTTCCCAAAATGTACCGTTATATTGTGGGGATAACATATGAGCAAAGCGTTCATTCAATAAAGCGAATGACTCATCAATATAGCCATAGTTCGCGATGCCTTTATGCAAATAATAAGACATCGCAGGGGTGACAACAGTCATATTATCAAAACGGCTAATAAGATTATTGTCATCATCTTTTAACAAGTGTTTGATAACCCTATTGGCTTGCTCTTTTGTCGCTATGTTTAGTGCCAATGCCATAGCATTAGCATGTTCACTAAACTGACTCGACTGTTTGCCTTGACCTAGTTTGTTATTGATAAGCGCATCAACAAAAAGTCCTTTTTTCTGATGCCAAAATTTATTTTGTATCGCCTTTCGCATCCGTTTTGCCTGCTGACGATAGTTATCGCTACCTTTAACACCCAGCCACTCTAATACTTGAGCATAATTTTCCAATGCATGTAGGTAATGACCATTTAAGGTTAAATTAGCCCCACGCCGATCATTTTTGGCATGATCTAACCAATAGGCAAAAGGAGGTTCATCTAACAAGCCATCTTCATTAGTATAATTAGCAAGCAAACCCAGTAGTTTATCTGCAGAGGGCAATAAATCTCGCACTGTTTTTTCATCACCGGTATACAAAAAATAATGATGTAAACTACTTAACCACAACAAGTTAGAATCTAAAATCACCATGAAATTATTGTTCATTTGCGGTGCGTAGGCTGGCATTAAACCATTGGCATACTGTTCTTGGGCAACTTGCAGTAAATATCGTCTTTGTAAATGCTGATCAGCAAATAAATAATAGTTACCTAGCGCAGCATAAAAGCCCGTTTGTGAATACTGCCGGCGTTCGCGGTAATTATCAGTGAAGGCATCAGTGGTCGCAGCTTTTATCGTTTTCGCTGTCGCTTGCATGTATTTATCTAGCCAAGGCGATTGTTGAGAAGATATTTTCCCTTTTAGTTCAAAGGGGTAACTAATTTCATGAATGCCAAAATCGTCAATTGTTAACGGTTTTTTCTCGGTTGATACAAGTAACCCCAAATAACGCGCAGGTTTAAAATAAGTTGCCTGCCAAGTATCTTGTTCACCCGACAGATAAACTTGGTCAATTAAATTGCTGTCTATGGTGTGATAGCCAAATTCATTATTTAGCATAAAGGGTTTGCTGATCACTTCTACTTTACTACCTTTTGCTCCTTGTAATTTGAAAAAAGGCAAGCCATTTCGGACCTGACCAAAATCAAAAACCAATAACCAAGGCCTAGCTGATTTAGGTAACGTTATACTTCCATCTTCATGCCAATTATTTATCTGTGATTCAATTAAAGGCGCTATTTTATTATTCAATTTAATGATAGGAATTTTACTTAACTTTTTTGGAAAGGTATCGGTATTAAGTAGGTAGTCATCAACCTGTCCAGCAAAAATGAGACGTTTAGCTCTGACTTTATTTTCATTCAATTTAGGAATATCACGAGCAACTAATGCTGTCCATGGCGGAGTAAAAGAAGAGGCGTTATCATTCTTTTGTGGTTTGGGCCAACCAACATTGCGCATTAATACTTGTGCTTGACGCCAACCATTATCGTTAAAATCAAGTTGTTGCCAATTTTTTAGTGACTTATTCAAATCGACCAAGTCATTAACTTGTTGATGAAAACGACTCATTTTTATTTCATTTACATCCCAACTTGCATCAACATGAGTTAACCAGTTTTCATCACTAATTATTATCGTTGCTTCATCATCAGTCTGTAGTGATAATTGAGCCAATAGACCAGCACGTGTTTGATGTTGATAACTATTTACGCTGTCTTTAAAGTGCACTTTAACCGCAATAAGATTTTCACCTTCGGTTAATAAACTTTCAAGTTGCCAAGTATCATAAGACTGATGATGAGGAGCACTCCTTGCCGGACCTCGTGATATATAAACACCATTAACATATAACTGGTATACACTCGATGCACTGATATGCAGCGTAGCATTGACTGGTTTTCCTTTAATTTCGAAGCTACGCCTAAATAACTGCATCGAACTATTCCCATGACCCCAGAGCCACTTCGCCTGCCAACGAGTAGGTTGAGAATCGATACTGCTATTTTGATTTCCACCAAGAGAGTAATTACTTTGAGCTTGTAGTGTTCCACAAAAAATAACTAACGAAAAACAATACAAAAACCTCAACCAAATAGACATCGATTTCACCTTAACTAAATTCTTATTCTTGCATCTACAAACAGAGTTATATACAGTAACACCAATCATTTGGGAACGTTATCCCTTTATTCTATTTAAAAAATATCTCTAACATTATCATTTTAAGGAACTGTTCTAGTGAGCAATATTATCAAATCATTTTTAATACTATTTATTGTCTTTAGTACAAATGTAATTGCACAACAAAAACATGAAAACACAGTATCACTTAACGGTACATGGCAGATTATTTTTGACAAAGAAAACATTTCAAGAGCTCAAAAACTCTATAAAAATAAGAACTTTCTTGCCCAAACAAATATTCGAAACATTGAGGTTCCCAGTGTTTGGGAACTAAAAGAAAAAGACTATGAGGGTGTTGCTCTTTATCGCCGTACTTTTACTGCCCCGAAAAAGTGGCAAGATAAAATCACCCATATTTCGTTCGATGCGGTCAATTATCGTGCTGAAGTTTACCTTAATGACCATGTTGTTGGCGTGCATGAAGGAGGTTTTACCCCTTTTAGTTTCCGCATTGATTCAATGTTGAACTTTGATAAAGAAAATGTCATCACCTTACGAGTGCTCGGCCCTATTTTATTAGACACTGACAAAGTAATCGATGGGTTTGGCGCCATGGAAACACCACAGTGGCGTGGTGGTATTAGTGGTGGGATATGGCAGTCAGTTCGCCTGGTTACTACGGGTAAAAGTTATATTAAGGATATTTATGTTCAACCAAACTATCGAACAAGCCAAGCTAAAGTCACTTTATCAACGACCAACTTTGGTGAGTTTTCTAGCCAAGATCTAGTAAGTTTTGAAATAACTGAAGTGGCGACCAACAAAGTTGTCGTAACCAAAAAAATCAAACACAAATTTCAGGCAGGCCAAAATCAACTTGTTGAAACGATTGATATTCCCAATGCTAAAACTTGGTCACCTAGTAGCCCTAACCTATATAAACTAACCGTGAGTATTGAGAGTCAAGGTAAAATCAGTGATACCGTTAGTGATCGTTTTGGTTTACGTGAGTTTTCTATTAACAACAAACGTTTTGTGCTAAATGGTAAAGAAATATACGTAAAAGCGGTATTTCTTGAAGGGGTATATCCGGTAGGTATTGCCACACCGGTTGATATAAACATGGCACGAAAAGAAATAAGGCTGGCTAAAGAAGCAGGCTTTAACATGATCCGCCCATGGCGCCGTCCACCGCCACCTAAATGGTTAGATTTAGCCGATGAAATCGGCGTTTTGGTCATAGGCTCACCGGCACTTGAGTGCATGGATTTACCGGTAAGTACACCTGACTTACCCAACAGAGTTATTGCTGAATTAAAACAAACGATACTTCGTGATCGCAATCGCGCCAGTGTTGTTATGTGGGAATTATATAACGAAGTACGCCGACCTATTTTAAAACAAATGATGGCTGAAACCTCAATGATGGCGAGAGATATTGACCCTTCTCGCTTAATTCTTGATGAGTCAGGTGGTTGGGCATTTGGTGCAAAAGTTTATTTGCCCAATGAGCGCGACTTTATCTCTTTTAATGACGTACATACCTACCCTGGCCCCAATGTTACCAACGCTTTTTATGATAAGTTCTTGGGTGTTTCTTATACCAAAGAAGAACGAAAAAAGCTTAATATTAAAGGTAAGCCTATTGGTCATAACTTAAAGACTGGGGCAATGTCATTTGTTTCTGAATTAGGTTATGGCAGCTATGTTGACTTTGATAAAGTTAATGCCCGTTTTTCCAAAGAAGGCAATCCTATTGCGCCCCCTACTCGTTATCATCAGCAATTAGGCAGTCAACTAAATGAATTACTGACTTCACAATTAAGCGATATTTATGCAACACCGCTTGATTTCTATAATGAGCAACAAGAAATTCATGGTAAAGCTAATGCAAGAATGATTGAAGCTACCCGTGCTAACCCTAAAATAGCTGGCTATTGTGTGCATGCCTTAACCGGTGGTGACTGGGTGATGGGCGCAGGATTGCTTGATATTTGGCGTGACCCTAAACCAGCCGTTTACACCCGTACCCAAATGGCAAACAAGCCGCGTATTTTAACCATTCGAACCTTCCCTCGCTCTGCTTATCAAGGGGAGAAGGTAAGAATTACCGTTAAAGGAATAAATGATAATGAAAAAATTTCAGGTACATTTAAGCTATCGGTTAAAAACTCGCAAGGTAAAACAATTTGGCAAACTGAATCCAATATAGATTTTGAACATGCTATATCAGATTTACTTGATCAAAAGATAACAACCGATAAGTTAACAGGTACCTATACCGTTAATGCTGAAATTATAGATAACCATGGCAACTCGATAGCAGCCAATAACTTTGACTTTGATGTCTTTAGCGTCAAAAGCAATAATGCTATTGGTGCGTTTGCAGTCGTTGACCAAACCGGTAGTGTTAAAAGCTTCTTAAACAAACAAGGCATTAAGTTTTCAGCATTCAATAATAATACATCGATAAATACGCCGGTACTTGTGGCGATGAAACTTAAGAAACAAGAGCAGCAAGTAGCGTTGAATAAACAGTTATCTGACTTTGCCAAACGTGGTGGCAAAGTCACCTACGTGCAGTTCCCCTACATAGGCCCTAAATGGAAAGACGGCGTATTAGGTAAAGGCTTCTCAATGAACATGCCTATTAATATTAAAATGAAAGCCTCTCAAGGATTATGGGGCGGCATGAGTCATGTTGTTGCCGACCATCCTATTTTCAAGGGACTTCCGTCTAGCAAAGCCATGCAAGGTGTTTATGAAAATGTTCGGGCAAAAATCAGCATGATTAACTTAAACACTAAACCAATAGTTACCGTCGTTGCTAATGATAATTTTCCTGATATGACCTTAATGAAGCGTCATTATAAAGGTACTGGCGATGTTTGGTCTGGCTCAGACTTATCAGAAGTTAAACATGGTAAAGGCACATTACTATTATCTACCATGCGAATAGTGCCTCACTTAGGTGATGATCCTGTCGCGGATACACTGTTATTAAATCTCCTTGCTTATATAACTAAGCCTCGGCACTAAACTAAGTGCTCAAGCCTTTCAGGATGATTAATTGCTGCTGACCATATTAGTCATTGCTTCGCGACGACTTTACAAGTGTATAACAAGCAATGTACTTTATATAATCTAACCAAGTTAGATTAAAGGCTAGCAAACTGTTCTACAGAAAATTGAGGATTAACTATTGTTACTTTATAAGATTACGGCTACTTTAAATATGCTACTTGGCAGCATCACATGCCTGGACCCCCTTTAAATTACAAATAGCTAAACAAGCTATTTGTACGCACTTTGAATCTATAATGACAATAAAATAGGATGCAGACTTATGAAACAGTCAATAATTATCAACGGAACAAAACATGAGATTAATGTCGATTCTGATATGCCACTACTGTGGTTTCTTCGTGATGAATTAGAATTCACCGGCACAAAATTTGGCTGTGGAAAAGGGTTATGTGGTGCTTGTACTGTGCATGTAAACGGACAAGCGATACGTTCTTGTATCACTCCGGTTAGTACCTTAGTTGATAAACAGATAACTACCATTGAAGGGTTATCTGAAAATGGTGACCATGCCTTGCAAAGAGCTTGGTTGAATAATAAGGTGCCGCAGTGTGGATATTGTCAGGCTGGGCAAATTATGAATGCAGCGAGTTTACTGGCGGTAAATCCAGCCCCGACGATAGAAGAAATAGAAGCATCAATGCAGGGCAATATTTGTCGCTGTGGTACTTATCAACGCATCACAAAGGCAATTTCAGAAGCCGCAGACACGCTAAGTAAGGAAGCTTAACATGAGTAACTCAACTGTAAGTCGTCGACATTTTTTAAAAATAGTAGGTGTTGCCACGGGTGGTCTGTGCATTAGTATTGCATTGCCTGGCAATGTATTAGCCGAAAAAGGCATTATAGAAGATAGCAGTACAGAGCTGAATGCCTTTATTCACCTTGATGAAAATGGTGATACCACTATTTATTGCGGTCGTTGTGAAATGGGACAAGGCATCAGTACTGCCCTGCCTTCTGCTGTCGCTGATGAAATGGAAGCTGATTGGCAGCGCGTTACCGTGAAACAAGGTGATGCAGACGAAAAATTTGGCCCTCAAGCTACGGGTGGTTCCGCGAGTATTCGTAAGATGTACCTACCTATGCGAAAAGCCGGCGCTACGGCAAAATTGATGTTAATTGCCGCTGCAGCCAAGGTCTGGAAAACGTCACCTGATAACTGTTATGCACAATCTCATTTTGTAATTAATAAACTCAATCAACAGAAGCTGGGGTTTGGTGAGTTAGCGAGCATCGCTAAAAACATGCCGATTCCTGACACAGTTACCCTTAAAAAGAAAAGTGAATTCAACTACATCGGCAAGGAACTAGCCCGACACGACCAAAATGAGGTGGTAGTAGGAAAGCGTACTTACGGGGTTGATACTAAAATGCCTGGCCTGAAATATGCCGCTATGATTCACTGCCCGGTATTAGGTGGCAGTATTAAAAGTGTCGACAAAACACTTGCGCTAAAAATGAAAGGCGTAACCGATGTCATCGAAATCCCTCGTTTTGATGTACCATTTGGATCCATTGGCGGTGTAGCTGTGGTTGCTGACAATACTTGGACAGCACAGCAAGCAGTAGAAAAATTGAAAGTTGAGTGGGATTTAGGTGAAAACGTTGTTTACAACACCAAAGAATATAAACAACAACTCGTTGCTAATGTGGAAAAGCCAGCAACCTTGGCAAAAGAACGCGGAAATGTACATAGAGCGTTGAAAAAATCAAAACACAAACACAAAGCTACCTATACTGGCGGACACCTTTCCCATTCTCCAATGGAGCCTAATGCGAGTGTAGTATGGGTGCAAAAAGACAGTTGTGAAGTTTGGGCTTCAACGCAAAGCCCTGTAGATATTCAAAAAGTATTAGGCCAATATTTAAAACGTGAGCCTACCGATATCGTTGTGCATGTCGCGATGGCTGGTGGCGCATTTGGCAGGAAATTCAAATGTGACTATGTCCATGAAGCCGCAGTGATTTCTGAAAAAACTGGTGTCCCTATTCAGCTTATTTGGTCACGTGAAGAAGACATGCGTACCGGTTATTATCATTCAATTAATGCCCAACACATAGAAGCATCAATGGATGAGCAAGGAAATGTTACCGGATGGTTGCACAGAGCTGCTTTTCCTTCTATCCCCTCTTTATTTGACCCCTCACTCGTTAGAGCGCCAAAAGGTGCTCTAAGTGCGATAAGCAATCATTTATTCGGTGTACAAAGCATTAGAGTAGAATCAGGTGATGCTAAAGCCCATACCCGAATTGGTTGGTATAGAGCGGTTAATGCCATCTTTTATGGCTTTGCCTTTAGTACATTTGCCGATGAACTTGCCTATAAAGCGGGTAAAGATCCGCTTACTTTTGTAAATCAACTTTTTGATAATAATAATAAGAAAAAGCAGAAAAAAGACATTAAAAGGATTAAGGCCGTTTTAGCATTGGTCGCTGAAAAATCAAACTGGCATAACAGGGAAAATTTACCTGAGGGTCAAGGCATAGGCTTAGCGGTACATTATAGTTTTAAAAGTTTTGTTGCCATGGCAGTACATGTTGAAGTAAAAAATGACGATATTAAAGTATTAAATGTAGATTGTGCAATTGACTGTGGTCAGATACTCAATATTGATGGTGCAACAGCGCAAATGGAAGGCGCGGTTGTTATGGGAATGTCATTAGCTTTGACTACAGAAATCACCTTTAGAGATGGCGCTGTAGTTAACTCAAACTTTCATGACTATCCTGTTATGCGCATTGCCGATATGCCAAATGTTCGAGTACATATTACCGATTCAGACAAAAGCCCAACCGGCCTTGGTGAACCAGGTGTTGCCCCTTTTGCACCCGCATTAAGCAATGCAGTTTTTGCCGCATCAGGTAAGCGTTATAGAGATTTACCTTTTAAACCAATGGCAGTTTAGGGTTTGTCCGGTATGAGTAATCATCTGTCAGATATATTAGCTAAGTGGTATCCCAATAGAGATAAGTCTGATTGGGTATTAGCTACTATTTATAAAAGCAGTGGCCCCTGTTATCGAAAACCAGGAGCCATGATGTTGTTTAGTAGCCAAGGAGAGCAACTAGGCATGTTAAGCGGTGGCTGTTTAGAGTCAGATATAGGTATTAACGCCCGCAAAGTAATGCAAACAGGTCAGTCTATATCAGTTTGTTACGATGGTTCAGACGAAGATGATTTATCTTTTCATTTAGGAATTGGCTGTGGCGGCACTATTTACATTATGTTGCAGCAAGTTAATCATCAAAATGATTATTTGTCGTTAGTTCAAGTCTTTGATGCACTTAAGCAACGTTCATCAGGCTATTTTTACCAAAGTGTTGTTAGTGGAAATACTGATGAACAGGCGTATTTCGAGACTGAGAAAATAGCAGACATTGCTGCTTCAGCATCCTTAGTCCAGAAGCCACATGGCAATGATTGCAATGTTGTCCCTTCAACTAGTCAATTAGATAAAAATGAATGGTTAGTAACGCCCATTATACCTGAGCCCCACATTCTTGTTGTTGGGGGTGGCATAGACGCTTATCCTCTGGTAAATATGGCAAAACAATTGGGTTGGCAAGTCTCTTTGTGGGATCCCCGCCCGGCCAACGCGAGAAAAGAGTATTTCTCAAATATTGACTACATTATAAAAGGAGATGCTCAGATACTAAGCACTTTTGTTGAGAAAAAAAAGGTAAACGCCGCTATATTAATGAGCCACAATGTTGCCATTGACGCTCAAGCTTTGCAGGCTTTGGCATCAACAAAACTTCAATATGTGGCTTTACTTGGTCCTAATAACAGAAAACAACAGGTTATAACTCAGGCAAAAGTTCAGGCAAAAGTTCAGGGGAATATTGATGAACAAACCCTGCCGTTTATAATTTCAGGGCCAGCTGGTCTGGATATTGGCGGTACATTGCCTGAAAGTATCGCCCTGTCAATACTTACAGAGTGTCACGCAAGTTTATTCAACAGAAATGCTCAGTCGATGAGCCAAGTACTATGACAAACAGTAGTTATAATTAATAATAATATTTTTCTCAGCCAGAAAAATGAGCAGTTTTCAAGTTGAACAAACCATGTTAAAAAATTCAAACAAAAAGGTTTAATAATACCTGAAACTGTCGTTTCGAAGGATACTCAGATGTATTAGCTTTGATACAAGCTAAGTCCATCGGTAAATGAACATTACTTTCTTGGGTTGAGAACGTCTTTGACGGAGACTAAACCTTACAACGAATTTATCAAAGATTGAGCTGAAATAGCGATTATATTCGGAAGTGCCTAAAACGAGAAAGGGCTGCACATTGGGCAGCCCTTTGAATGTGGCGGTGAGATTGAGATTTGAACTCTACGTCGTAGGTGCTGAGCTACAAACCCTTGTTCAGTTTGTATAATCTAAAAAGCAAAAAGCCCGTTACAGAAGTAACGGGCTTTTCTTAATGTGGCGGTGAATCCAGATTTGAACTCTGTAAAAGGTATTGTGCTACAAACCCTTGCCGGTTTTCAAGACCTACACCTAAACCATAACAATCAATTAGTTATCTCTTGAATTCCGAATAAACAACTCTAATACAAGCCAATATAATCACAATATAGGTTAATAATATTCGGAAAATCATTAATGGATGTTAGCTGACTTTAGATTACATACTCTAAGGCGATTTCGCCCCCCAGAATCAGATAGAAACTTATGAGGTAATATTTTTCTATGTGTATAAAAACTAATAGCTATAGCTCAATTAAGACTACTTCATCAGCTTGTTCTAAAAGGTGGATCGTTCTTTTCTTTATATTCTCGCTTACTTGATTAAGATAATCACTTTCTTTTTGAGAAATGACATCCGTTGTTTCTAGCTCAGATATAATGTTATTTTCCGCAAGTATTTTCAATACCTTGGTAGCTAACTTTATTAGCATCCGACGGACTAACTTTCTATCAAGCTGGCAACTATCAGCAAAATCAGCCAGTTGATATGCATTGATGGTGTCAGGTTCAAATTCATCTCCCATTGCCATTGCTAAGGTGTGTTTAAATTGATCAAACATAGCTACATTGACTAAATCGTAGGCGGGGGTGAAAACGGTTTCGTTAGCACCATAAAAGAAAGAAACATTTTTACCATGGCTGTCATAGTTACTAATCAACAAATTAAACAGTTGCCAATTAATTAACCATTGCATATTTGCAATTGGCTCAGATGATTTTCGGCAAAAGCTAAATAATTGTTCAAGGTTAGCCCCGTCTCGAATATGTTTTACATCTCGACCATCACCTAGGTTGCGCTCATACTTATAATCTCTTGGTAGGTTTAACGCTTGGCAGCCATCAATCACATGTTTTCTTAATACTTTGTTATTTGTGACATCAAATCTTCTATCAAAGCGTTTAACTGAAAGAGCTGGATGCTTACCGAATCGTTTTAATGTTACTTCTGATGTTGGCAAGCCGACAAGATGTGATAATTTCATGCAAAAATATTCATTAATAACTAAGTTAGCGCAATTTTTACGCTCAAATTTAAGAATATACGTAGAGCTAAGACTACCATCTGCTAGGCCAATCTCACCTTGTTCATTCAAGAAGACATTTAATTTATCTTGAACGCCTGCAACGCTTAATCTTGGTTTGTCATCCCATTGTAAAAGCCCAATATCTTCTTTATGATCTAGACGGTGACTAAGCTCTGCTACTTTAATTAACCTAAAAACAGCCTTATCTGCTGACAATACTTGTTCTGATAAAAAAGAGAATGCGCCGGAAAGGTCGTTACCAATAGCTCTTATTTGAGGAAATACCTGTTTTTCATTTACACCAATATCTTGCGCAAGTAATTTTCTGGCTTCACCTTCAGGAAGTAAGTTATCTAAGAAGTTATAAGCCGCCGCTTTATCATGCTGTTTTTCAAACGTTAAAGCAGGTGAAATTGCGAAACCCGATTCTTGCCACTTTTGACTATATGATAGTTCGAGTAAGCCTGACTCTATGTGCTGGCTTAATTGGCCGATGACTTGTAAGCCATAAACTACATCTAAAGAATAAGACATTTTTATACCCAATCATTTTTAATGCTAGGTTTATCTATCTGTTCTAAAGTAGAAAGCTTTATACCTAATCCATTCAAAACAGAAAATACAGCGCCAAGTGTGCTATTGGGATTGCCATTTTCGATACGTGAAAGTGTATTAATGCCAATACCGCAAAGCGTGGCACAATCACTTAATTTCATCCTAATTGCCGTTCGTTTAGCCTTAATCACAGCACCTAAAATAGCTGGTTCTGTTATCCATGACTCATTCGGCATTTCTGTTGGAATGACTTGCTTTGCCATACGCTCTCTTCAAATTAATCACCAATAGAAGTGATTATAGGTAAAAGAATGAATAACGCAACATTAAATCACCGATAACGGTGAAATAAGTAATATGTAAGCTTAAAACGGATATAAAATTCAATAACGGTGATTATTTAAAGGAAAGATAAATCGCCTCGCCACTAAAAGTAACTAATCTGCAGAATTCTGGGAAGCCCAAACCTACCAAAATTTATTAGTTAGGTTTTTAATCAACGAACGCTAATACTTACTACTAAACCTGTCTCGCTAAGTGCCCCATTGAGATAGATCTGATGATCAATTTCACATAAAATCCAGAATGAATTTTTATAAATTGAAAGTGAAATGGACTATGAATCGGTCATTTTTATTCGGAAAGTATTAAGAAGTGTCTAAAACGAGAAAGGGCTGCACATTGTGCAGCCCTTTGAATGTGGCGGTGAGATTGATATTTGAACTCTACTGTAGGTATTACGCTACAAACCCTTGTTGGGTTTGTATAATCTGAAAAGCAAAAAGCCCGTTACAGAAGTAACGGGCTTTTCTTAATGTGGCGGTGAGATAAAGGTTTGAACTCTGTAAAAGGTGTTGTGCTACAAACCCTTTATTCGTTTGACTACTAAACTCAAGGCGAAAAAAACCGCTCATCTTTCGATTACCGGTTTCTTCTAATGTGTCGGTGAATCCAGATTGGAACTCTACTGTAGGTATTTCGCTACAAACCCTTGTTCGGTTTTTATTATCTAAAAAGCAAAAAACCCGTTAATCTTTCGATTAACGGGTTTTTCTTAATGTGGCGGTGAGATAGAGATTTGAACTCTAGGAGGGCTATAAACCCTCGCCGGTTTTCAAGACCTACACCTAAACAATAAAAATCAATTAGTTAGCTCTTAAATTCCGAATAAACAACTCTGATATAGACCAATACAACCACAATAAGGGTTAATAATATTCGGAAAGTATCTCAATTGATCTAAGTTTATTTTTCATAGAGTGGAGCAAAATATTGTACATCCATTTTTATATTCACAACTTTCAAAGATAGCTGACATTAGAATATATACTTTATGGCGCTAACGCTCCTAAAGTGAGTAAGGAAAATAAAGCCTAGGTTACGATATTAGATTAATTTTTATACGTTCAAACAAAGAAAAAATCCCTGACCTCGCCTACGCACATGGGTCAAAAACAATTGCCAATCAGAACAACCTTTATGACAAAAATACAAATTCAGCATATTGCCCTGCGGTAAGTAAGTTTTCCTCGTGAACGAAGCAAAATACAAAGAAAAGCTGCTACTCTCTGTTTAAAAATTTCTATAAGTTGTATTACGGGTGAGGTGTTGGAACTAAATCAAACTTTTTAAACGGTCTATTTTTATAGGTTATCTTATTGTAAACAAGCTAACATAATTTGTAGACGCACAGCCCCCTCAAGAATGCTCACCTAAACAGCATAAACAGTATAGATACAACAACTTACACGTAAGCCGCTGTACTATTGGTAGAAAAATAGTAGCAGTACCAGTCATTTGAGAACAATAGCTTACATCTGAATTAGCAACCAAAATCAGATAACAGCATTCACAATTACACTAAACTGTTTGCGTCATGCTTATAGCTCTTATTAATATCCCAATATTCATCCAAAAAACACCTTAAACAATAATAAAAACTATATTTTGGATTATATACCGCCCAAAAACTGCAATAATGGTGCGAACAGGACATCTAACATTAACTCGGGTTAGTTAGAACTCTTTACTCAGGCTTAATGTCAGACTACGCCCTACGTTATAAAAGCCAACCGCTTGTTCCTTGTCGTTATCTAGAATGTTTTTAACATGTAAGCGTAACAACAAGCTATCAATAGGAGACCAGGCTGCAGACAAGTCAATGTGGTTGTAACTTGGCATTTTAATCATCCCTGTAGGCACCGAGCTATCATAAAAACTATCATTTGCAACTAGTCGGCCAGTAAGTGAAAGCTGCTCGGTCGGCTGGTAGTTCACCTGAAAACTGGCTTTAAATTCGGGCCGTCTTCTGAGTACCACGCCTTCTTCATCGATATCCATCTTGTTATAAGTAAATTGTCCAGAGAGACTTAATTGCTCATTAGCCTGATAAGCTAAGTGAGCTTCTATACCTTCCGCAGTAACTTTAGAGCGGTTAACATTAGTAAAGGCAATAGGGTCAAAATCGACAAGGTCAGTGAAAATATTTTTGTAAATACTGACTCTAGTAGTCAAACTATTGGTGAAAAAATCACTGTCAATACTGACATCATAATTTTTACTTTGCTCCGGTTTTAATTCGGGATTTCCGACAAAAGGGTGAGCTACCGCGAAAAAGCTAGGGAGTTTAAATCCTTCACTATATTGTGCCGAGATGGTGCTTGTAGCACTGAGTTGATAACGACTGATCAATCGAGCGGTAGTGACATCAATTTGATCCGCTTTGTCGTAACGTACACCTAAAGTGAAATGAAGTGATTCAAGCGGGTTAAGTCGAGCCTCAGCAAAAATAGACTCAGTTGTTCTTTTCAGGGTGTAATCCGCAGGCACCGGAAAACCAAAGTCAATGATGCTCTTCATGCCACCATCCTCTTTTGCATAGGCGCCACCCAATGCGATGGTATACTTTGGTGATATCTCATAGCTAGCCGTGGCACTAATATCCAAACGTTCATAGTTGCTGATACTGTCTATTGCTGGAACACCATCAATCACACCAGGGGCAATGCCAGGGCTGGAAATATCTTCTTCACGCTTGGACCAGGCACTATTTAAATCAAACTTGATAGCATCACTATATCTATGTTGTACTTGGGCAATGGCATTGGTTTGGGTAAAGTCACGTGTTTCGGGATCACGAATAACGGCAAGACGATCTCCGCCGCTATCTTCAGGGAAAGTGGCAGCTTCACCCCCCGCATAGAAGAAGCCCATATTCCATTGGGTCATACTGTCAGTAACTGAGTTTAAGGAAGCAATGATTTCCTGACGTTCAAATGCATCGCCAAAGGTGCTGTCATCACCCCGTTGGAATGAACCAATAACACTCAATTTGGCAAGGTCAGCAAGCGCTACGCCTAAGTGAACAGAGCCACCAAACATACCATTCGAGCCCACTTTAACACTGGCTGTTCCGCTGCGCTCAGCAGAATATTTCTTGGTTTCGATACTCACCACACCAGCTAGGGCATCACTGCCATAAACGGTTGAAAAACTGCCATAATATACGTCAACCTTGTCGATCACTGCGGGATCAATAGTACCCAAATCAAAAGCGCCTCCACGGCTGTTGGTCGGATCGTTTACCTTGACGCCATCGATAAGTATCACCACAAAGTTTGGATCGCCACCGCGTATTGACAAGAAGGTGAGGCCACCTGCACCTCCCTGTTCAAAAATGTCTATGCCGGGTACTCCTGCGAGCACATCGGCAAAGCTGTTGGGGGCTAATGCGGCAATATCTTCAGCTGAAATAGTAAATTTTGGCAGACTAGCTGCCTCGCTCTGATCGGGAATATGGGTGCCAGTAACGGTAAATATTTCTGTGTTGTTGCTTACTACGTTATTTGCCTCAGGGCTAAGGGTTGTTGCACCAAAAGCTATAGGTGTACAAGTGAGTAGTAGAGTGCATGATAAACTGGTGAGTGATCGATACTTCATGTTATTAAAAAGATCCTTGATTGTGATTATTATTTTATTATTTTATTATTTGAATGAAAATGTTTTAAATACTCGGCTAGATGACTTTGTCTCGCTAGGAAAATCATCTGGTACCTTTTGCACACCAAGGCCCCGCACAAACGTAAGCCTGCTTGATACTGACAAATAAAAGCGCTAAAGAAAGCGTTTTATTTACTCATAAAAAGATAATTTAACCCTTAATGATTACAGTAGAGCATTATGGTCAATCCTTTGAACCTTGACCTTAACACACCCATCTAGCCTGCGAGGCTATTCTAAATACCGACACGCTGCGCGCAAAGAAACTAAACGCCAGTACCAACAAGACTCTTGATTTAAAAAGAGAAAACCAAACATCACAAACCACCTACATTAGTAAATTTGACCGTCAATATATCAAATATTCACAGCCGCTTAACTTATAATGGTCCTGACTAACAAGGAATAATTTCTTCTCACTTGACTTGCTGTTTTTGCTGCTACCGCATAACTTGTAGCAAGCATAATGACTATTTTTACTTAGTACTTAGTACTTAGTACAACCATTTTATCACCATTCCAGTGATGTTTTATACCAAACGATTTATCCAATGAAGATAATACTGAATCAAGATCATTGGTTTTAAATCGACCTACTATTTTAACCTGCTTTAAATCACTGTCAGCGATTTCTATAGCGACACCAGTATAGCGAGTTATTTCAGCAACCATATCTTCAAGCGGCATACCGGTAAAAACTAAATATCTACTTTGCCATGCTAGAGTTTGGTTTACGTCAGATGTCAGGCTAACATTGTTAATCAGATCGGGGGTGATAACAGTTTTACCATCAATAGCGATTTGTCTGCCAGCTTCAACCTTGATGCTAACAGGTTCGCTATCAATTTCACTTGTTTGTAGTTGATCAAACACCTTCACAGTACCATCAGTGACTATCAGCTCGATCAATTCATCTCTGGCATACTCTATATTAAAGGCAGTGCCCACCGCTT
>NZ_KB905170.1 GCF_000378625.1 Colwellia piezophila ATCC BAA-637
CCTAACGCCCTAATAATGGGCAAAAAATTGTTGGCTAAAATGTTGAGGAACGAAAACAGCCAACTGTTTTTTGTCCTTATTTATTAGCTTGTTATATGGCTTAACTGCCATCTGCTAAATGTACAACTGTATAACCCATTACTTTGGATTGAAACCATTTAGTAGAGTCGTTATAACACTTTTTAAACTGAGGCGTTTTATAATTACCTAACCCGTATTGATTACCACAGTTTTCTAAACTATATGAATTGATTATCCTAGCGAGTTCCAAGTTAGCTTTTCTTTTACTATTTTTAGCTTCCTTGGTGTGAACAAAATATCCAGTTGTTGCTGAGGCGATTACAGCAACTACAATAATAATACTGAAAAACTTCAGATTGCTCATACTGATCCTTATGCCATATAACGCCCACTTAAGGGGCAAAATAGAGTTGGCTAAAATAGGTGAACGGAGTGAACAAAACAGCCAACTGTATTTTGTCCCTCTTTAAGTTCTTGTTATGTTTTAAATACTTACCAAGCCTAAATCTCTTTGTGCATCAGATTTTACCGAAAGTAAATCAGAGTAAATACCACCACAACCAGAAGAAGACCAAAAACCTTCGCCTATACAATCGTATTCGCTTAGATCCCAAGAATAAATTACATATGTGTAAGTCAAATCTAGTTTTTCGCCAAATACAGCTACATGAAGTTTTGAGTCACTTACATATCGGCCTAACTCTTTAAACTTTTCAAATCTTTCATCGAAATTAAAAGACGTTGGATTAACACTCATATTCGCCTTAAAACATAACGCCCCGTTAAGGGGAAATTTATTGTTGGCTAAAATGTTGAACGGAGTGAAAACAGCCAGCTGTAAATTTTCCCTCTTGAACGGCTTGTTATAAGTACTATTCAAATTTCTCGCCGCAATTACGACAGAAGCCTTTGAAGTAAGAATTATAAGAACCTTTCGGTGTTTTAAAAATATAACTCTTACATTTAGGACATTTCAACAGCCATTTAGAAAAAACTAAATTTAGATAAAATAATCCGATAAAAGTACCAATCGAAACTAATGTATGTGAGTTTCCAAAAGTTTGTGCCCAAATTATAAAGCTCATAAACAAGATGATATAACTTGCGTACAACGTTTTCCGCATACTCCAATCCTTAAGTACTTATAACGCCCATTTAACGGGCAAAAAATTGTTGGCTAAAATAGCGACGAAGGAGCAAAAGCCAACTGTTTTTTGTCCTTGTTTAAATGCTTGTTATGCGTAATCACCATAAAATTTAATGATTTTGGCTCTTATAAATAATATGGTAATGCCAATCAATAAAAAGACACCTACTAGACGGTAATCAAAACCTTTTTTGATTACCGACACTCTTGGTATAAAAGGTAATACATAGGCAGTTATTACTTCGTTATAACGTTTTAACGTATTAATAGGTAACTTATTATTAAATGGTAAATAGAATCCCATAAATGACGAAGTATATTTTTCATTATTGAATTTATAACTATAACTAACGGATTGCCATTCTGTAATTGAACCACCTTTATAAGCTCTAGCTATATATTCAACATTAGTATACCCATACTGCACAGTTTTACTGGTTGAGTAGTCATTTAAAAGTGCTTTTGTAGGTGACCAAAAAAAAGTACTCATACCAAGAATAAACAAAAGCAATCCAATAGCTAATGAAAGAATCCCCACGATTTTCATTTTGATTAGTTTAATTTGAGCTCCAATTTACGCATAACGCCTCACTAAGAGGCTAATAATAGTTGTTTAAAATAAGCGACGAAGGAGCAAAAACCAACTGTTATTTGTCCTTTTGAGTGACTTGTTATATTTTAATTTTCCAGTCTATATACAACATTTATACTTTTAGATATTTCTATAAATTGTGGTATGAATAAAGTAGATGGCGGTACACGACGCCTTTGTTCAGCTACGAATCTAATGCGTCCAGAATTAAGCCCGAATGTAGCAAAGAATGATGAAAAAGAGCCGGTATCATTAAATGCAAACACTGAATCAATTTTTACATCAAGACCTAAAGCCATTTGCTGGGCTTTTTCCTTGGCATTTTGACCCGCTTTCTTTATCAGTTGCGCTTCAATACTTTGTCTCTTGGTTGTATCAAATTCAGAGTTTATATTTTCTACATTATTTGTGTTTAATAATAATTTTGTAATTTCGGAATACACTGATAAATTATTCAAGTGAACATTGAAAGACTGGGATACCTCATAACCCAATATAGATAGTTCGTTATATCTATCATCACGATCTCTTGTAGTTCTTTTATTAACTTCAAAAGAACTAATATCTTCTGGTATTACTCCAAGAATTTTTAATTCCTCTACAAGTCTTCCAACTGTCTGTTGGTGAAGTTGATTCGCTTTATTTGATTCTTTATCAAATGTAAGGATAGAAAACTCTATATTTACGATATTGGGTTTTACCTTACTTGTGCTTTCACCCGTTACAGTTACAAAAGGAAAATCAGGAATAGTAGCCGCTGTACCGTAGCAAGAAATACAAAAGAAAATAATTAATCCAAAAAATTTCACCAGACTCTCCATAAAATATAACGCCGTTTTAAGCGGCAAATTGCAGTTGGCTAAAATAAGTGAGGCACGAACAAAAAGCCAACTGTAATTTGTCCGACTTGAAAACCCTTGTTATGTTTTGGTTAGCACTCATCTGCCTTATGATTTAGTCCCTGCGTAAGGCTTTCTCTCGTTTTAGAACTGATTGAGTCACTTTTTAAAAGAAGCTCAATATCTGTTTTGAACATTTCCAAATATAAGTCTAGCGTTTCAACATCTTCGTTAGAAATATTAGGTAATGAGCATTCGATGTTTTTTAGGTAGCGGTAGTAGTACCCTTTATTTAACTGGTTACGTGCCTGCTCGGTTGAAAAAGATTTATATATCATCTCTTTCTTTGTCTGTTCGTTATTTAGAGTGAAGTAAAATAATACCGATAAAATTAGTAGTGGAAAAAAAGCTGCGGTGTATTTTTTAACTTTACTATTTAAATTGAGCACATAATCTCCGAAAAACATAACGCCCAAATAACAGGCTAAGTAATTGTTGGCTAAAATGTGAAACGAAGTGGAACGCAGCCAACTGTTACGTGTCCTTGTTAATTTACTTGTTATATGACGTTAACTCTTCCATATCGGAGTTATTTCTAACTGAGAAAGAACCTCATCAATAAACTCACGGCTATAAGAATCAACATAAAAGCACATTATTTTATCGCACAATACGTATGTAAAATCATCTTTTCCATTTTCTTTGGTATGAGTAAAAAAATGCTTATAGCTACCGATGGTTTCAAACTTATGGTCTATAAGTTCTATCTCCCAGACATTTTCACTTTTTGCTTTTTTAAGAAAACTATTCGCGGAAAACTCTCCATCTTTTACAGAAGAAAATGTTAGGTGATGTTGAGTATCCTTGCATTTGATAGTTATCAGAGCATGATTTTCTACTTGTAAGGAACAGCTTTCAGGAAGACTTAAGTTCTGGGAAAACACATTAAGGTCAACACCAGCAAAACAGCTTGTGCTTAAAAATACCAAGCATAGGAGGATTCTCATAACTTTCCTTAGTCATATAACGCCTAATTAACAGGCAAAAAGTAGTTGGCTAAAATAAGTGAACGGAGTGAACAAAAAGCCAACTGTTTTTTGTCCTTGTTTAATTTCTTGTTATACCTACTCTACCACTGTAATTGTTTTTGATAATTTTAAAGTTTTACCTGATTGATAATCTTTAACTGAAACCTCAAAGGTATAGTTACCTAGTTGTTCATGTGGTTCAACAACTAAACGGACATAATCGCGTCCTAAACCAATAGAGCCGTCTAAAGGTGATTGTCGGTTAAACCATAATTCGCTTTCTGGAATGTCAGCATAGTCTTCGCCGTCTGGCTGAATAATTCTATGCTTTTGAGATAACTGACACTTATTTTCTATTTTTTGGCAGCCTTTAAATACAACTAATGCCGTGATTATTTTGCCTTTATGAAATATTTCTGCCGTTGGAAAGAGAACACCTTTTGACTCAGTATTCCAATTTTTAAGGGCTTCTTCTTCTTTATGAGTTATAACAAGCTCAGCACCAAACTTACCATCAGTTTTCCTGAATTTTGTTTCCGGATAAGGTTTACCATCAGGTCCAATAAATGATGCATTAGTCATACAAGGAACTAATAATAAGATCATCCATAATCGATTAAACATGCTCAACTCCAAAGTAGGTATAACGCCCAAATAACAGGCTAAGTAATGGTTGGCTAAAATTGTGTAGCGAAGCGAAACGTAGCCAACTGTTACGTGTCCTTGTTGATTTTCTTGTTATATTTCGTTTGTTAATCTAAATATGGTTTTAATTTTTTGTTGGAGAAGGCGATCCCTGCCAGCGTAAAGAAGCCAATAAATATAAGGGCTACAATACAACCAATTACTTTAAAAAATGTAGCATATGAATTTCCTGATTTAGCTACAGTTTTGATTCTCATTGATTCGAAGTCTTTTGAAACCCTATAGGCTAAATTGTCACCAGATACCTTTATAGATTCAAACATCGGAGATGAAGTTTGACAATAAACGTATAATTTTTCATTTGATAATAACTTAAAATTTTCAAGGGTTAATACGCTACTATTCTTAATTGATTCTGGCTTCACATAGTTAAATGGTAATGTTTCACATGCTCTAATTTCTGTTCCACCGAAGTTTACAGTGAGTAGCATATTATTAGAGGGATTTTCAGATTCGTTTGAAATTTCAGTATAAAATATTGAATCTATATTTGTATTAATTCTTGGGACGTAAGTATTTGAAATTAATATCTTAGCAAGCTTTTTATTCTCAACTACTTGTTTTCTTAACTCAACACGCTGCTTTTCGGCTTCGTGTATTTTAGTCTGTAGAGTTCTTTCATTATTGTAATACATGACTCCAGCAGTGATCGCTGAAGCAACAATAGCCCCTATACATGTGAAAATTGCAGCTTTAGTGTCCATGAACCCTCGAGAAATATAACGCCGTTTTAAGCGGCAATAAAATAGTTGGTTAAAATAGCGACGAAGGAGCAAAAACCAACTGTTTTTTGTCCGACTTGAAAACCCTTGTTAGGGTACTACACGTCATAATTTTCACACCAATTACAATTAATATTTGGCATGAGGTTTTTCAAAGAATCAAAACTTGATTTAGGCGCAAATCTAGCCGAACGCAAATACGAGAGCTTAGGATTAGTTGATAAACAATCCAGATTTTTATCAGTTAATTGAACCGACGATAAATATAGAGCTTCTAGATTAAGTAGACCTGATATAGCTTGTAAACTATCAAGTTTCTGTTTGGTATACATACCACCTTCGATACCTAAAACAATTAACTGATGTGCACCAGATATAAAATCTATTGAGCCAAGGTGTTTGGCACTTTCAAGGAAAAGTTTTTCTAGAGAGTTAATTTTGATAAGTGCGCTATAGTCGGTAGCTTTTCTAATGCCTTGAATTTTTAGATAACGTAATTTGGGCAATTCAGAAAGCTTTGCTAGCCTTTCCGCTGTTACTGTTTCCAGCTCTAAGTATTCTAGATTTTGTAACTCAGATATTTCATTAAGAAACCCTTGATTTACTTGTTTAGCTGAAAGCTTAGTTATACCTTTAAAATTACTAATTCCTTTGTAATTATTCTTTTCACGGTAAAAAGAAACCGTAGTGGATGCCTCTTCGATATGTTCTACAGAGGTGACGCAATCAGGCCAGTCAGTCCATTCTCTAAAAGCTTCGTCTATGCTCATGATTGAATTAGTACCCTAACGCCCCATTAAGAGGCAAATAATAGTTGGCTAAAATAGGCGACGAAGGAGCAAATAGCCAACTGTTATTTGTCCTGCTTGAATGGCTTGTTATATGCAAAATTTCGTACACTGTCTAGCTTATTTAAATCATATTCATTATTGCTACGAACTTTAAATGAGCCTTGGCAATTAGATACAAATCTAAAACCATCTGAGTCCTTTGGAATGAACACAACGTATTCAAGACCTATTTCCAAGTCTAAACCACAGCTCCCTAACAAGATAAAAGTATGAACTTTTGTGACTGAATCCTGATTTACTTTAAACGATTCAATTATCGAAAATGTTGCTTCGTATGCAGTTAAATCGTCTTTTATAAATTTCTTATATTCAACTGCTTTGACTTCGATGAGTGATACTTGTGATGACTCATTAAAGTTATCTTCCATCGCTCTGTGCTTACATTTACAAGCATAAGAATTAAATGCAACTAAGCAAAAGCTAATTAGAATTATTCTCCACATCATAAATTTACGCCAAACCTTTTTGCATATAACGCCACAATAAGCGGCTAAGTAATGGTTGGCTAAAATGTGTAGCGCAGCGAAACGCAGCCAACTGTTGCGTGTCCGTTTGATTGCCTTGTTAGTTGCTTTTTTATTAAAAGCACAACATAAGCAATAAGTTACCATGTTTGTGAGTGATGCGGAAGAGTCAAAATACACCCAGTACCGCTGCATAAAAAAGGTTGGAATTTGAGCCACTCAATATCACTTATTGAAGCGAACACGCCAAACCTACAATTGACAAATGAGGTGAGTTTCGCTGGTTATCGCTAAACAGACAATGGCGAAAACTCACCGACATACATGCCAAGCCAATTTATAAAACACTGCTTTTACAATAACAATTTAACTTGAACTAGCGGTGCCAACTAACGCCTCACTAAGAGGCTAAAAATTGTTGGCTAAAATAGTGAGCGAAGCGAACCTAGCCAACTGTTTTTAGTCCTTTTGAGTGACTTGTTAGCTTGCTTAGCCACACTTACTATTTATTGGGAATAGTAAAGCCCCATTTAAAGAAACGCCCATTTTTGGTGATTTTGAAATATTTATGTCTTCCATATTATCGCTATAAATTGAATGTTGATAAACCTTATCACCATCATTTAAGTGTAATTTAAGAGAGAAATGAAACTCGTAAAACCAGCCCATTGATAGAGATTTAGTCAGAGTAATTCTAAATATATCTGCTGAATAATTAACACTTCCATTTAAAATATCTAGATAATTATCTTTTTTATCAAACTTCAACGATTTTTCGATGATTCTCACTTTGTTGTTATTGAAAGTATCAATTACATCATCAATCGTAAATGGAATATTTCCACCACCAAGATCCCATGAATTTTGGGGCTTACTCGTGTTGATATCAAAAGCCGTATTTTCAGGAGTAATAGAAGTAAATATTGCGCACGAACTTGCATTACTACTAAAGCAGGAAATTCCGACAGCTAAAATTAGAATAATTATGTGCATATGATTCCCTGCAAGCTAACGCCGTTTTAAGCGGCGAGTAATAGCTTGCTAAAATGTGAAACGAAGTGGAACCGAGCAAGCTGTTACGAGTCCGACTTGAAAACCCTTGTTAGGTGGTAGAACCCTTTTCAATTTCTTCTTTGTCTTGCTCTGAAATATTTACCCAATCAACTTCTGAACCCAAGCATATTGAGTAATATACATTATCAGAGTTACAAGTATTTAATATATGGAAAAACCATTCAGGATATGACCATTTCACACGGCTAGTTGACTTGAAAGCACCGCGTTTATTATCCCACGAGACACCTACACCTTCTCGATATATATGCTGATACCCAGAGCGTCCACCACTCTCTAATACAAGAATCAGCTCTCCACTTTCAAGAACTTCGACTCTATTTATTATCTCATCATGCTCGGCCATCATGCCACCTAACGCCCCATTAAGAGGCTTTTAATTGTTGGCTAAAATGTGAAGCGAAGCGGAACCTAGCCAACTGTTAAAAGTCCTGCTTGAATGGCTTGTTAGGCATAAATTAGCTGTACTTATCCAGTTTAGGATCACTTGGATTATGACAGATTACTTTTACATTCCACCAAGTTCCTCTTAGCCACCTTTTAGATTGTTCATTATCTTCGTAAGATTTTTCTTCGACGAAATCTAGGCTTTCACAACCAGTATGATATTTACTTTTTAGCAATAAGTTGGCTGTTTTCATTCTTAGTTCTGGTGTATTAGTTTGGTAGGTGTGTAGATCTCCTGATCCAGCACTTTTCTCCCAAACGAGAACATCATAAAAATATGAATTATCAGAATGCTTTCCTTTCTGATAATACTCCAAACCACCTTCTACAACATAAGTTGAAACCATAGTTTCATGAGAATATATCGCACAACCAGATATAATGCTGACAAAACCTAATACACTTAAAACTTTCACCGGATACTCCTTTATGCCTAACGCCCCAATAAGAGGCTTTTAATAGTTAGCTAAAATGAGAAGCGAAGCGGAACTAGCTAACTGTTAAAAGTCCTGCTTGATTGCCTTGTTAGTTGCTTGATGTTAAAAGCACAACAGAAGCAATAAGTTACCATGTTTATTTGATAAGCGAAAGATACAATAAACGCATCCGCACTACACACTAAAACATGAATTTTGAGCCTTAAAAACTAAAGCTATTTAAATCATTTAACACTGAAAGGCGAAAACTGGGTTGGGCAAAGATGAAGTGAATATTTGAAGGCACTTCCATTGCCAAACCAAAGATTGAACCAAACACAAAAATTAAGATAAGCACTGAACTAGCAAATAAATTAAGCTCAATTAGTGCGTGCAACTAACGCCCTCGTTAATGGGCAAAATTTAGTTGGCTATAATTGTTGAGGAACGAAACACAGCCAACTGTATTTTGTCCTGATTTAACAGCTTGTTATGTGGCTATTACTCTAACCTATTTCTATCACCTTTGGATTCTTATCAGTAGAATACTCATGATAAATATCATCTAGGTAAGTTGCTAGTTCTCTAGGTTCCATATCCGATGGAATAACAACATCGTAAACCCGCGATCGTAGACCTGTATCTGATTCATTAAACAGTAGCCACTCATTCTCTTTTTTGAGGATTGACATCGGCTTCCCAAAAACATTGAATTTGATAATCACAACTGAAACCTCCTAGACACATAACGCCTAATTAACAGGCAAAAAATTGTTGGCTAAAATAAGTGAACGGAGTGAACAAAAAGCCAACTGTTTTTTGTCCTTGTTTAATTTCTTGTTAGGTGAAATTACTGATTATTTCTTGTGCTCTACTTTTTGAAAACACACCATTGATTTCAGGATCTGTAAACTCGGCTACTACATCTTCTATACACTCATCGGAGAATGAAATAGATTCACACAATTGTGCCGCATCTGCAATATAGCTTAATTCAGAGTTAGATAACTTATCTTCAATAAACAAAGTGCACAATTTGGTTATTTCGTAATTGCCTATTTGAAGCTTACGATCTTCAATTACTATGATATCTATTGAGCTACCAACTACTTTTGTTAGAGCTTCATAATCTTCGTGGTATTTACTAAATTCAGAGAGGAAGTCTTTAGGCGATAACTCTTCCTTAAGTAAATTTGATAGCGAGCTTAGCTTCATGCACTTTTCACCTAACAGCTTATTGTCAGGCAAAACACCGTGTTTAAACAGCCTGTTTTGCCTTATTTTATGATTTTATTAATTTTACACTATATGTAATTAGTCTATTAATCAATAAATTAAAAAACATCTATAAAACAGAAAGGTTATATTTTGCCTTCTTTGATGAAATTGTGTTCACATACGCCTATACTGTACGTATATACAGCTTTAATTTAAAGGGATTTAAAATGAAATCAGAATTCCTAATATATGTTCATGAACAGATGTGGATCAGACATTATGCTAAACGAACAATAGAGTCTTACCTCTATTGGATCAAAGCTTTTATAAATTTCGCTGGTAAAAAGCATCCTATTAAATCGCATAATCACGAAGTTGAGTGTTTCCTCACCTATTTAGCGACTCAACTTAACCTAGCACCAAAAACTCAAGCCCTCGCTTTAAATGCTTTAGTGTTTCTTTATCGAGAAATATTAAAAAAACCATTAACCTTATCTTTAAACTTTCAAAAAAGTCATATACAACCCAAATTACCGGTTGTTTTAACCATTGATGAAACATCTCGTTTATTAGATAAGATTTCAGCAGGCTATTCCCTGCCCTGTAAGCTTATGTACGGTAGTGGCTTACGTTTAATGGAAACTGTTCGTTTAAGGGTACAAGATATAGATTTTGATTACCTTTCAGTTATGATTTGGCATAGTAAAGGAGGAAAACATCGTCGTGTTACGTTAGCAAAAGAATTAATAGAACCACTGAAACAACAAATAATGTCAGTAAAGCTTTATTACCAGCAAGATTTAAGAAATGCATACTATCAAGGTGTATGGTTACCCAATGCTTTACATCGAAAATATCCATCCGCCCCTAAAGATTTTGGTTGGCACTACTTATTTGGGTCTAATAGATTGTCTGAAGACCCTAAAAGTAATAAATTAAGAAGGCATCATATTGACGAATCATGCTTACGAAAATTCATTAAAAAAGCAGCTACAGATGCAAGTATTGATAAAAATGTTACCTGCCACACATTACGGCATTCATTTGCAACCCATTTATTGCAACGTGGTGCTGATATTAGAACAGTACAAGAGCAACTAGGCCATAGTGATATTCGCACAACACAAATATATACTCATGTTATTCAAGCGGGTGCCAATGGTGTGCGTAGCCCTTTATCAGATTTATAACCACTGTTAATAAATCCAAGGGCTGAGCAATCGTGCAACGTAAAGAATTTTTATTAAGTGTGTGGTGTTGTTGTACTCAGGAAAAAATTTCAGAGCAGCTTAGAATCGACGTGTTTTAACCAACACAAGTGAGAAATCACTGAGGGAATAGGAATTAGTCCTAAAAAAACAAAAGCTTTTATAGCCGCTTCATTAAGGTTGTGATCTTGTTGTGCATAGGAAAAACAAATCAGGGCAAGGCGCTCGATTGAGTAATAGCTGGCGATTGGGATTGGGATTGGGATTGAGAGTAACGCTGACATGTCGTATTTTAACCAGCACAAATGAGCAGTAATTAAATGAAATTGGTATTATACCTATATCCGCCTATCCTGATGTCCCTTGCCATGTTGAAGGTAAATCAAAAAAAGCGACCCAGATAACTGAATCGCTTTTATATTTTATCTAAGTGACTTAACTTAAGGTCGTTTAACCTATGTTAGTTACACCAGCCATATACGGTTGTAATACCGTTGGAATGTTAATACTGCCATCGGCTTGCTGGTAGTTTTCTAAAATGGCAACTAAGGTACGCCCTACTGCCAAGCCTGAGCCGTTAAGTGTGTGCAACAATTCAGGTTTATTGGTCTCACTATTTCTAAAGCGTGCTTGCATACGGCGAGCTTGGAAAGCGCCCATATTTGAACACGATGAAATTTCGCGGTAAGTATCTTGTGCCGGTAACCAAACTTCTAAATCAAAAGTTTTCATGGCACTAAAACCAACATCACCACTACATAATTGTACCGTGCGATATGGTAGTTCCAGTTTCTCTAGAATAATTTCAGCATGACGGGTTAATTCATCAAGTGCTGTCATTGAGTTTTCAGGTTTAACGATTTGCACCATTTCAACTTTATCAAATTGATGTTGACGAATAAGACCACGAATATCTCGACCACCAGAGCCTGCTTCGCTTCTAAAACACGGCGTGTGCGCAGTCATTTTAATCGGTAATTCAGCTTCATCAACAATTTCGTCACGCACTAAGTTAGTCAGTGGCACTTCCGATGTTGGAATTAATGAAAGCTTTTTGTTTGATAAGTCCGTGTGGAATAAGTCTTCACCAAACTTAGGCAATTGGCCGGTACCAAATAATGACGTGGGATTAACTAAATACGGCACGTACATTTCTAGGTAACCATGCTCTTCTGTATGGGTATCAAGCATGAACTGGCCAATAGCGCGGTGTAACTTAGCAATTTTGCCACGCATAACTACAAATCGTGTTCCCGCAAGTTTAGCGCCGCTTTCAAAATCTAAGCCTTTATCAACTGCAAAGCCTAAATCTACGTGATCTTTAACGTCAAAATCAAACTCACGTGGTGTACCCCAACGCTTTATCTCAACATTGTCATCTTCGTCTTTACCGTCTGGCACAGAGTCATCAAGTAGATTTGGCAGAGCGCTAGCAATGGCCTCAATTTTAGCTAAAACTTCATCTTGCTCAGCTTTCGCGGCATCAAGGGAGTCGCCAAGTTGGCTTACATGAGCAAGTAAAGGTGCAATGTCTTCACCACGTGCTTTCGCTTGGCCAATAGACTTTGAACGAGAGTTACGTTCACTTTGAAACTCTTGGGTTTTTACTTGGATAGCTTTACGTTGCTCTTCTAGGGCTCTTAACGTAGCGGTATCTAATACGTAGCCTCGTTTGGCAAGTTGTTGGGCGATATTATCTAAATCAGTTCTAAGCAGTTTGGCATCAAGCATAATTATTCACATTCTTGTTTATAAAGTTATTAAAATCGTATTTTTTGTTCAATATAAAGTTCGTTTATTCTGTAAAAATTTGGTTTGTTCTACGCGTTAAAAAATCAATTAACGGTTATTTTGCTAAAGCGGTAACCATATACATGCCAAGTGCTGCTGCGCCAATACACAGTGAAACATTCAGTAAAATATTTATCGCCGCTTTTAGCACTTCGCCTTGTTGTAATAATAACAAGGAGTCTAACGAAAATGTAGAAAAGGTGGTAAATGCACCTAAAAACCCTATTCCTATTAAGGTTCTATGAACACTAATGTCGAGAATTTCATGTTCGATAAGCTGATATAGCAAACCCATAATAAATGAGCCGCTGATATTAACCATCAATGTCGCAAAAGGGAAACCTTTTCCAAGCCAATTGAGAACTAATTGCGAAATATAAAAACGTAAACTCGCACCACAGGCGCCACCAAGGGCGACAAAGGCGTATAACGTAAAGTTACTTATAGCGTTGCTCATGGCTATTCCTATTAAGCTGGTTTAAATAATCGAGTTTTTCTTTGAGTTTTTTCTCTAGGCCACGGTCAGTGGGTTGATACAAGCAAGTGTGTGAGCTATCGGCATTGGCTAGCGCTTCTGGAAAGTAATTTTCACCGGCGGCAAAGGCATTTATTTCATCATGAGCATAGCGATATTCACTACCATGACCTAATTCTTTGGTAATGCTACTGGTGGCATTTTTTAAGTGCAAAGGTACATCTAAGTCACAGGTTTGCTGCGCTAAGACTTTCGCTTTATTAAAGGCTTGATAAACAGCATTACTCTTAGGGGCTAACGCCATATAAACCGTAGCTTGAGCAATAGCGCGTTCACCTTCACTTGGCCCCACACGGTGAAAGGTATCCCAGGCATTTATTGCCAGTTGCATAGCCCGAGGATCAGCATTGCCAATATCTTCACTGGCAATGGCAAGTAAACGTCTGGCTACATAAAGTGCATCGCCACCTGCGGTTAGAATTCGTGCATACCAATAAAGTGCAGCATCAGGGCTAGAGCCACGAACTGATTTATGAAAAGCGCTAATTAAGTCATAGAAGGCATCGCCACCTTTATCATAAAGAGCAATTTTGCTACCTGCTACTTGGGCGATTAATTCAACGGTAATTGTTTTAACATTGCCTTGAGGAACATCATTACCCTGCTCTTTTGCATCTGCCGATAGATTTGCAGTGACGGGTACTGCCATAACACTATCAAGACAGTTTTCTAGTAAGTTAAGTAAACGCCTCGCATCACCATCACTGCGGTTAAGCAAACTTTGCTTGGCATCATCACTCAGTGCAATCACCAACGATTGCGCTGTTTCAGCCTCACTTTCACAAAGTGTGATTGCCCGTTGTAATACTTGGGCTAAATCATCACGGGTTAATTTTTTTAAGGTATACAAGCGTGCGCGTGATAATAACGCTTGGTTTAACTCAAAGGCGGGGTTTTCCGTGGTCGCGCCAATAAAGATGATGGTACCGTCTTCAATATGCGGTAAAAAGGCATCTTGTTGTGCTTTATTAAAACGATGTACTTCGTCAACAAAAAGTACGGTTCGGCGCTTATTCGCGCCCTCACCTTGGGCACGTAATTTAGCTTTATCAATAGCAATGCGAATTTCTTTTATGCCTGAGGTAACCGCCGATACGCGCTCTATTTCGGCGTTAGCATGCTGAGCAATAATTTCAGCCAGGGTCGTTTTACCACTGCCTGGCGGGCCCCAAAAAATAAGTGAATGGCAATGACCTTGTTCAATCGATTGGGCTAACGGTGAGTTTCCTCCAAGAATGTGCTGTTGGCCAACATAATCAGCTAAGGTTTTCGGGCGCATTTTTGCTGCAAGTGGCATAAAGCTACTCGCTTTCTTCTCCGTTGGAGAAGTGTTATCGCCAGACCCTAAATCACTTTCTGCAGGGGGAAAATCAAACAATGAATTCTGCTGTCCTTCACTACTACTTTGATGACCTAACCCCGAAGGTGATTTGCCTGTCGGCAACTTTCCTGTAGGTAACGTTCCTGTAGGCAAATTATCGCTGGTCTTCAAGTCTCACGCCTTGCGGTAAGATAAATTTAAATAACGATGCGTCAGGGCGAACGGTACTATTAAAGTGACTCAAACTTATTTGGCTCACTTGACCGGTTGCATCTTGAAATGAAAATTCAGTTAGCTGGGGTTTTTGATTATTTTTAGCATCCGCGTTTGGCTCATGGCTGCGAGTAAAGCTCATGATTAACTGTTTAATCTGACTGTTTTTATCTTTGGGCGTCACGATGAAACGTGCGACTTCACTAGCAACATCTTCCTGAACAACATCATATTGCTGCCAAAGTGAAGGTTCATCACTGGTTAGCAATAAAATGGGGGTGTTATGGATAGACTTAGCAAGGCTATAAGCACTGGCTTGTTCAATGAACGGGTCATAAAACCATAAGGTACTACCATCACTAACGATCAAGGTTTCATCTGGCGTAATGGTTTGCCAATGGACCAAATTAGGCTTAGTAATGGCCATTTTCCCCGAGCCTTCTTGCAACAGCTCGCCTTCTTCGTTCAATATTTTTTGGGTGAAATCTGCACTAAAAAAAGCTAGTTGTCTGAGTTTAGCCATAAGTAGTTTTTTGGCTTCACTTGATTGCCTTGCTGTACCTTTGAGAGTTGTCGGAGCAGCATAGGTAGCTTGGGGTGCAAAGTCCGTCGATTGAGCAAGACCCATAACAGGTACTAAGGCCGTGGTAAATGCGCTAGTAAACAAGATAGTGCGAAAAAAGGGCTGACTGGTAAAATTGATTTGCATAGCAATACTTCTAATAAAGTTAACGGTGTTAAGGGTTAGCCGACACCGTAATAAATAAGTCGTGGTAAATTATAATAAAAAGTTACACCACGCTGAATAAGGTCAGGTATTAATTAAAAATCACCAACCGGTGGCGGCGCTAATACTTCACGGGCACCGTTATTGCCTGGTGTAGAGACAACACCTTGCATTTCCATTTGTTCAACGATACGTGCAGAGCGGTTGTAACCGATTCTAAATTGTCTTTGCACACTCGAAATTGACACACGGCGTTTTGCTGTAACGAAATTAACGGCTTCGTCGTAAAGTGCATCAACATCTTCTGCTTCGCTGCCCTCTGCCTGCTCACCGGGTAATAAAATATCTTGCTCGTTTTCACCGGATAAAATTTCTTCAACGTAATTAGGCTCACCACGAGATTTCCAGTCTTTTACTACGGCATGCACTTCGTGATCATCAACAAACGCGCCATGAACACGGGTTGGTACCGCAGTGCCCGGTGGTAAATAAAGCATATCGCCCATACCCAGTAATTGCTCTGCCCCTTGTTGATCTAAAATGGTACGAGAGTTCAACCCTGACGAAACCTGAAACGCCATACGCGTTGGGATATTGGCTTTAATTAATCCGGTAATAACATCTACCGACGGACGTTGTGTTGCGAGTATTAAGTGAATGCCTGCAGCACGCGCTTTTTGCGCAATACGGGCAATAAGCTCTTCCACTTTTTTCCCGACAATCATCATCATATCGGCAAATTCATCAACGATAACCACAATACTAGGCAGTTTTTCTAACAGCGGTGGCGTTTGGTCCATGCCATCATTTGGCTGCCATGTAGGGTCAATTAATGGCTCGCCAGCAGCAATCGCTTCAAGTACTTTTTTGTTGTAACCTTTTAGGTTACGTACACCTACCGCAGACATCACTTTATAGCGCCGTTCCATTTCACCAACACACCAACGCAAGGCATTTGCGGCGTCTTTCATATCAGTAACTACTTCAGCCAGTAAATGTGGAATACCTTCATAAACCGAAAGTTCAAGCATTTTAGGGTCAATCATGATCATACGCACATCTTCAGGCGTTGATTTGTACAGTAAGCTGACAATCATGGCATTCACGCCAACAGATTTACCTGAGCCGGTAGTACCCGCAACCAGTAAATGTGGCATTTTACCTAAATCGACCACTACTGGGTCACCCGCAATATCTGTACCTAACACCATAGCAAGTGGTGATGATGACTCTTCAAAAGCCGCACAGCCAATAACTTCACTTAAATAGACAATTTCACGGTGTTTATTGGGTAGTTCTAAACCAATAACTGATTTGCCCGGAATCACTTCAACAACACGGACACTAATAGCAGATAAAGCACGGGCTAAATCTTTCGACAAACTGGTTATTTTATTTACTTTAACGCCGGGTGCTAAATCTAGTTCAAAGCGTGTAATGACAGGCCCAGGGTAAACAGCCACAACTTGTGCTACAACGCCAAAATCGAGTAATTTCGCTTCAACAAGGCGGCTAACTTGGTCTAATTCATCTTGGTTAATCGGATTTTTGGCTTTATCAGGTCTATCGAGCAAATCGATAGACGGCATTCCTTGAGAAGGTTTTTCTTCAACAGGCACAAGATTTACTTGGCCATTCTCATCCGTGATATTTTGCGCAATTGGCGCTAATTTAGCGGGTATTGGACAGTGATTATCATCAGCAACGTCAGGTTTTTCTACGGTAGCAAACGCGGCGGTAATTTCTTTCTCACTCACATAGTCTTGAATATTGCCTATAACAGGCTCTGCCATCAGATCTGCAATATCAATAAAAGGTTCGCTTTTTGGGCTAACTGCTTGCGTAGTTAGATCCTGCTCTACTGTCACACTAAAAGGTTCCGGTAATTCAATGGGGTCTGTTTGTGCATGTATACCTAAAGGCATATCTTCTATAGACGTTAGTTCTGCCTGTTTTGCTTTTAAAGGCTCTGGCACTGACGTCAATTGCGCTACTTCCGCCGTTTCTTTTACCTTAACTTTCTTTTTAAAGAAGCTACTTTTAACCAATCGACTCTTGGAGGTAGCTAGCTTTTCATCTTCATCTTCAGCCAATGACTCACTGGTACCGAAGTGCGTTTGAATCAATTTAGGTATTTGTACTAGCCAAATTGTAGTCATTATGGCGTATTGACCGACCCTGTCGATAAATTTCAGCCAAGAGAAACCGGTTAAAAGCACAAAACCTGCGCAGGTAAATAATAAAAATAATAAGGTAGAGCCGACAAATGAAAAATACGGCAATAAGGTCTTACTAAGCACATCGCCTAAGATACCGCCGGCAGAAAAGTAGAAAAGATCATCAAAGTTCATGCTTGCCAATGAGGTTACCCCAAGGTAAAACATGAAAAAACCAATCAGTTTCAAACCGAGTGTTAAATAATCTAGTTTCATCAGTTCATGGAAGCGTTGAAACAAGAGCCAACCCACGATAGCGATAATAAAAGGTAAGGTATAAGCGATAAAACCGAATAGGGTTAAAAACAAATCCGAAAGGTAAGCACCAACCGTACCGCCTAAATTGCGTATTTCAGTTTGATATCCCGTTTGAGCCCAACCGGGATCAGCGGGATCAAAACTAAATAACGCCAACATCATAAACATGGCAAAGACTGTGAAAAACAACAAGCCAGTCTCGAGCAAACGCTGAACGCCGGTAAGCTGATTGTTTTTCAATGAATCCAAAGAGACATCGGAATTTTCTATAAGATCAGAAGACAATTATGAGTACCATCGAAAATAAATAGGAAAAAATTACATGTATAGCAGCTAAAGTATCAAATTAGCGCTTAGTTGGCAGTAATAAATTAGTATTAGTGCACTATATTTCAAGTGACTCGGAAAAAATATTGTTACCTAGTGGAGATTTACTTCGCTATTGCTCACTTGCGTTGGCATTCGTTCTTGATATTGATTAATGATATAAGCCATCGTCGTTATACTTAATTGATGATATTAACGTTGGATTGGCAAGTTATTGGTCGATTTAATTTCATCCATTACCACATAAGTTCTACTTTCACTTACCGCCGGCAATCTTAATAAGGTATCACCGAGTAGTTCCCGATAAGCCAACATATCTTTTACTCGCGTTTTCAGTAAAAAATCAAAATCACCTGAAACCAAGTGGCATTCTTGTATCACATCCAAGTCATCTACCGCTTTAGCAAAATCATCAAAAACATCGGGACTGGTCTTAGTTAACGTAATTTCAACAAACACTAATAAGGCTGCATCAAGTTTCATGGGGTTTAAAATCGCTTTATAACCACTAATGTATTGCTCTTTTTCTAAGCGCTTAACTCTTTCTAAACAGGGTGTTGGGCTTAAGCCTACCCGTTTAGATAGTTCTACATTGGATAAACGTCCATTTTTTTGTAGTTCAAATAGAATGTTTTTATCAATGCGATCAATGCCTTTATTCAGACTCATTTATATAACTCTGCAAATATGCCAATTGGCAACATTATATATCGTCATCCTACAAAAAACGACAGGTTATTCTAATAAGTTACTACTATACTA
This sequence comes from Colwellia piezophila ATCC BAA-637, assembly GCF_000378625.1. Classification (GTDB taxonomy): domain Bacteria; phylum Pseudomonadota; class Gammaproteobacteria; order Enterobacterales; family Alteromonadaceae; genus Colwellia; species Colwellia piezophila. The sequence continues at coordinate 18,883 of NZ_KB905170.1, forward strand.
GTCGCAAATATTAGAAGCATTTATAAAATGCATTCCTACAAGCTTCGCTTAAGAGAGAAAAATATGATTATTGGTGTACCTAAAGAGATTAAAAATCACGAGTACCGTATCGGCTTAACACCTGCAGGTGTTAAAGAGTTAATCGTCAATGGTCACGAAGTGATTGTTGAAAATAATGGCGGTGCATCAATCGGTTTTGATAACACACAATATATTACTGCGGGCGCAAAAATCATTGATAGTGCCGCAGAGATATTTGCCACGGCTGACATGATCATCAAGGTAAAAGAGCCTCAACCGGTTGAATGTAGCATGCTTCGTCCAGGTCAAATCTTATTTACTTACTTACATTTAGCACCTGATCCTAAGCAAACTGAATTATTAGTCGCTTCTGGCGCAACCTGTATTGCTTATGAAACGGTGACTGCGGCTGCGGGTGGTTTACCCTTATTAGCGCCTATGTCTGAAGTTGCTGGTCGTATGTCAATCCAAGCCGGTGCACATGCACTTGAAAAAGCACAAGGCGGTTTAGGTGCTTTATTAGGCGGTGTTCCGGGTGTTGCTCCAGCTAAAGTTTTAATTATTGGTGGTGGTGTTGTTGGTACTCAAGCTGCACGTATGGCAGTAGGTATGGGCGCTGACGTTACTATCTTAGACCGTTCTTTACCGCGTTTACGTCAATTAGACACTGAATTTGATGGTCGTTTGAAAACTGTTTATTCAACTGCTGATGCCATGGACCACTTAATTGTTGAAGCTGACTTAGTGATTGGCGCGGTATTAATTCCAGGTGCCGCTGCACCTAAATTAGTCACCAAAGCACACATAAAGTCGATGAAGAAAGGTGCGGTTGTTGTTGATGTTGCGATTGACCAAGGTGGCTGTTTTGAAACTTCAAAAGCAACCACTCATCAAGAGCCAACTTATGTTGTTGATGATGTTGTCCATTACTGTGTTGCAAACATGCCAGGTGGCGTAGCACGTACTTCAACGATGGCGTTAACGAATGCAACTATGCCATTTGCGGTAACTATCGCTAACAAAGGTGCTAAGCAAGCTTTATTAGATGATGAGCATTTAATGGCTGGTTTAAACGTAGCGGCAGGTAAAATTACTTACAAGCCAGTTGCTGACGTTTTAGGTTATGAGTATGTTGAGCCAAGTGTTGCTTTAAACTTATAAGTTTAATCGAAAGAATTAAATAATTCGGTAAAGATGGCAGCAATGTCGTGTTTACCGTAAATAGCGCACTTTTGCTTACAATTAAGCAAAAGTGCGTTTTTTTTTATTTAACTATTTATATAACTTATAGCGCACTAGCTATTTACCCCCTTGCTTTATTCCCTTACCATCCCAATTAATTAAACTATTATCCCTGTTGCTGCATTCTATTAGCCAGCAACGTGGCAAATTATCATTTTGGAGAATCCATGAGCGACGTAAGACACTGTCCCCTTCTAATTTTAGGCTCAGGCCCTGCGGGTTATACTGCCGCAGTTTATGCAGCCCGCGCTAACTTAAAGCCGGTAATGATCACAGGCATGCAACAAGGTGGTCAATTAACCACTACCACTGAGGTAGAAAACTGGCCCGGTGATGCTGATGATTTAACCGGTCCAGCATTAATGGAACGTATGCAAAAACATGCTGAGAAATTTGATACTGAAATTATTTTTGATCATATCGAATCAGTAGATTTTTCTTCTAAGCCTTATAAATTAACTGGCAGCAATGAATATACTTGTGACGCGTTAATTATTTGTACGGGTGCTTCAGCACAATACCTTGGTTTACCTTCTGAAGAAGCCTTTATGGGCCGTGGTGTTTCCGCCTGTGCTACCTGTGATGGTTTCTTTTATAAAAACCAAAAAGTTGCGGTTGTTGGTGGTGGTAATACCGCCGTTGAAGAAGCACTTTATTTATCAAACATTGCCAGTGAAGTTCATTTAATTCACCGCCGTGATACTTTCCGTAGTGAAAAAATCTTAACTGACCGTTTACATGCCAAAGTAGCTAACGGTAATATCTTTTTACACACCTTCCGTACTTTGGACGAAGTACTGGGTGATAACATGGGTGTTACGGGTTTACGTTTAAAAGAAACGCAGTCTGATAAAACCGAAGAGCTTGATGTCGCTGGTGTGTTTATTGCCATTGGCCACAAACCGAACACAGATATATTTAAAGATCAGCTTGATATGAAAAACGGTTATTTAACCATTGAAAGTGGCACACAAGGTAACGCAACACAAACCAGCGTTGAAGGTGTTTTTGCTGCGGGTGATGTAGCTGATCATATTTATCGTCAAGCAATCACGTCTGCTGGTGCCGGTTGTATGGCCGCATTAGATGCTGAGCGCTACCTTGATGCGAAAAGCTAGACGACAAAAGCTAACGGTACAATAACAAGAGTCATTATGATCTTGGTTGCACAACAATAAACCACTTAGGCTATAACCGTTTAAGTGGTTTATTTAATTCTGCTTTAGAAACTTATCAATCAATACATTTGGAAGGTAATATGAGCGAAATGTTATATCAACTTGATGATGATAGTGTAGCTTTCCCCCCCACTGATTGCGCATTAACCGAACCAAATGGTTTACTGGCACTGGGTGGTGACTTATCGACTGCTCGGCTACTTAATGCCTATAGCCAAGGTATTTTCCCCTGGTATAGCGAAGACGACCCATTAATGTGGTGGTCACCTAACCCAAGAGCCGTTATAGACATTAGCGAATTACGGGTCAACCGCACGTTGGTTAAAGCCATTCGTAAAGCGCCCTTTACCATCACGCTAAATCAAGCCTTTACTCAGGTTATCCAGCTTTGTGCCGATGCGCCCTTTCGCTTTGATGAAACCTGGATACTTGATGATATGCAAACCGCTTACATCAACTTACACCAACAAGGCCATGCTCATTCAATTGAAGTATGGCAACACAATGATAATACAAAAGTGCTTGTTGGCGGCTTGTATGGTGTTGCTATTCATGGATTTTTTTCCGGTGAGTCAATGTTCTATAAACAAAGTAATGCCTCAAAATTTGCGCTTGTCGCCCTTGGGCAGTTATTGCAAAGCGCAGACATCGATTTTATTGATTGTCAGCTATTAAATCCCTTCCTTGAAGAGATGGGCGCCAAAGAAATCAGCCGTGAAAATTTTCTTAAAAAACAACAAACCGCGATAACTCAGTCATTGCCTGAAAATTTTTGGCGACCACGGACATTAACCCTGCTTTAACGAAAGCTAAAACATTAACTTTAAGATATTATTAAGGTTATCTAATTATAAGTTTGTTGAACTTAGTTATACCCAAGTAACTTGAAGGTGCTTGTTTCAGGATGTCTGAACTAATCATGATCAAGACGTCTACTTTTATTAATGGTTATTCCCTTAAAAAAGGAGACAACGAAGTGCATGGTTGGCTCAGGAATCCCCGCAGGGCAGGTTTAAAAACGATTTATACAGCGTTATTGATTTCGACAATGGAACGACCATTCTCTTCAATCAAAGCCTTGCCTAAATACGTTTTTAATTCCAGCTGAATCCGGCATCTTCATGTTGCTTGGGTATATAATTAACCTTGAGAGAGAGCAAAAATTGGTAAATTATTAATGAATGAAATTTCTTATAAACTCGGGGTTACTAAAATATTTCCCTGTAATTATTTACCCGACAAAGAAGAGCGCTTGCTGATTGCGGTTGATGATCGCCTCGCCAATAGTGAAAGTTACGGCTGGCTGATGACACAAGGCTTTCGCCGTAGCGGAGAGCAAAGTTACCGGCCACACTGCCCAAATTGTAATGCCTGTCAGTCTATTAGGGTATTAACGGCTAACTTTATTCCATCGAAAAGCCAAAAAAGATCACTGAAACGTAATAGTCATTTTATTATTAAACAATCCTCACAGTTAAAAGAAAGTTATTATCCGCTGTTTGAAAACTATATTAATACCTTACATCAAGACGGCAGTATGTATCCCGCCTCTTTTGAGCAATTTGAAAGTTTTTTAAGCTGCAACCTCACCAAGCAGCTGTTTATAGAAACGTGGGCACCGGCGAATGAGGAGGGTGAAGAAGAAATCTTGGTCTGCGTTGCGGTAACCGACGTATTGAGTGATGCTTTATCCGCCGTTTATACTTTTTATCATCCACAATATAAAGCCCATGGTTTAGGTATTTTCTCGATTCTCACTCAGCTTAACTTTTGCCAACAAATGTCATTACCTTATTTATATTTGGGTTATCAGATAGATGATTGTCAAAAGATGAATTATAAAGACCGATACTTTCCCTTTGAGCGCTTTATTGACGGTGAATGGCAATTAAAACTTAAACATGACGTTAATAAGCACAATATTACTAAATAATTGCCGGCAAGCCTTTACATTAGCCAAGCAATTAGGCATCATTCGCGCAGCTTTTTTATCTGCCAGAAGTAATAACCACTATGGATATATTTCTTGGCTAATTTGCACAACATTAGAGGTTTAGCGCCCCATGGCGAAAGAAGAAAACATTGAAATGCAAGGTACGGTTATTGATACTTTACCTAACACTATGTTCCGAGTTGAACTTGAGAATGGTCACGTCGTAACGGCACATATTTCTGGAAAAATGCGTAAGAACTACATACGCATTTTAACGGGTGATAAAGTAACGGTTGAGCTAACGCCTTACGACTTATCAAAAGGTCGCATTACTTTCCGCGCTAGATAAGCCAACAGATTACTTAGGTTGACCTACCCATTAAGTTTAATGACTTGAATTGGGTAAGTGTTTAAACCGAACTAATTAAAAAAACCAGCAGTCCTTTGGGATTACTGGTTTTTTATTGTCTGAAATTTGAAGAGAATTTAGCCTGCGGATAAGTTATGCCTCGGGCATATCCATATGAAAAGCATTAAGTTTGTTACCGTCAAGATCACGAAAATAAGCCGCATAAAAGCCACTCATTTCACCGCGTAGTCCTGGCTCGCCTTCACAGGTTGCGCCTAAACTCAGCGCCTTGTGATAAAAAGCATCCACTTTTTCATTGCTATCAACCATGATGGCTATCATGGTGCCATTACCAACAGTCGCTGGCTTAGTGTCAAAAGGTTTAGTGATGGCGAATCCTGCCTGTTCCATACCTGTAGACCAGGCAACAAATTGCTCAGTTTCTAAAAAGCGCCCTGCTCCGATACTGCCGAACAGCTCATCATAAAAGCTTACCGCTTTGGTAAAGTCATTTGTGCCTAAGGTAATATAACCAATCATATTTCGTCCTTAAATTGAAACATTGAGCCATTGCACCTGCTCAGTGTTACGACAAATATACCCGTCGTATATTTGTTACTAATATGAAGCTAGCAGACTTTTTTCAAATTGGGCAGCATTAATTGTTAAACCACTTGTTGCGATCATGTCATTCACTTGCTGCAAGTGTTTTTCAATACTCGATAAGGTAATGGTATTATCATCCAATTGGTACACTTGCAGTTGGCTTTGATAATAAAAAGACAAGATAATTAAGGCATTTTCTTCACCCTCTTTCGCGCTAAGTTTAATTTTTTTAAGCTTACGGTAAACTAAGTTTTGTAGCTGTTTAACCCGCCAAACGTAAAAAACTTCGCTCATAAATTTACTATTTTTAATACTGTGTAAAATAGCCCCATTAGCCAGTAACGCTAGAATAACGCCAAGTAGGTTGTATCTAAAGTTTGTATCTGGCTCAGCGACCACGCCATCAGTAACGACGTCAGTTACCGCTTGTACTAGTTCAGTGACCTCACTGACATTAGAAAACACACTAATAAGCAGGCTGCCAAATAATAGTGACATCACTAATAATGAGCTAATAAAGCCGACAATAATTATGTTTAAATGTTTTCTATAACGGGCTTTGTCTATATCAATCAATTGCATTAGGGTATAAATCCTTGGGTATTCTGGTAAGTAAAAGTGAAAGCTAACATAAGTGCCTAAGTTCAAGCGGCCATATTATACCAATTTCATTAAATTATTGCCCACTTGTACTGGCTAAAACATTCCAAGTCTGTGTTGCATCCCAATAGCAAGCTATTGCTCAATTGAGCGCCTTACCTTGATTTATTTTCCCTTCGCACAACAAGATCACAAACTTAATGAAACTGGTATTAACATTTTTCCTGCTTGGTAGATAAACGTAAACCGGAATGGCGCTTAACTTGTGCAGTAACACCTTGTTGCCAAATACGTTGGTTAGCCGCGATGGTCAACTGCTTTTTCGCCCGCGTAATGCCGGTATAAAGTAATTCTCGTGATAACAGCTTACTGCCTCGTTGTGCTTTATGTGGCTCGCTGACTGTCGCGGAGAGAACCATAGCCACATGGGAGAATTCACTGCCTTGGGTTTTGTGAATAGTCATGGCATAAACGCTCTCAAATTTGGGTAATCGCGATGGCAATATCTTTCTTATGCCAGGCTGCGGTGTTTCATCGGTGTTAACTTGACGATCACCTTTACTGTCAGTATTAGTATCGGTTTGAGTGTTAGCTGTAGAGCCTGCTTCAGCGCTATCTTCAAAACAGGCCATTAAATGAGCTTTGCCTGTTTGATCGAAAACTCGCCAGAGTATACCTATATCACCATTGTACAACCCTAAGCGGTAGTCATTTTCATTAATCATAATGGGCTGACCATGATAAAGCACTTGCTGATTTTGTTGGAAAGGTGCGTTATTTTTCCCTAAATAGCCTTTGATCACTTCATTGATGCTTTCAACCCCGTAATCACCCTTCCTAGTTGCACACAGCACTCTAAATTGCGCTAACAGGTCAAAAGCATCACTGACACTAGCGCAATACTCAATCGGCTGGTAATACTGTTTAACCAGCGGTGCTAACCAACTACCAAGCTCGCCTTGGGCCAGTGTTAACTGGCTCGGGCTGTGCTGACTTGTTGAAGATTGTGACTCTTGGGAATTTTTAAGCAACTGCCAACTCGACTTAACATCGCCTCGAATAACACTATTGGCGATTAAACCTATGCCGCCCTTGCCGTCAAAACGTCTAGATTTCATTAAGAAAGATAAATAATCAACCTTACTTTTACCATCACTGTATTGTGACTGCCCTGAAAAAGCCTCGCTAATTTGATTATTACTCAGCTGACAAACCTGATTTAAATACTTTTCATTATCAAGGCTGTAACCGCCGTGGGGACGCGGGGCGATATCAGCCAGTACGCTACCGGCGGCAACTGACGGTAATTGATCGGCATCGCCTAATAAAATGACTTTAGCATTGTCTTTTAACGCTCTAAATATCCGGGTCATTAACGGTAAATCAACCATAGAGACTTCATCAATAAGCACGACATCATAAGCTAAGCGATTATCTTCATGGTGTCTAAAGTTAGGCGAGTTCGGTAATACCCCTAACAAACGATGAATAGTTTGCGCCTGTGTTGGAATTTCAGCCAGTATATTATCGTCGATTAAGCCTTTAAACCCTGAGACGGCGTTGATAATAGATTCTGATAAACGTTGTGCCGCCTTTCCTGTAGGGGCAACCAGGGCGATATTGAGTGCTGACTGACGTGGTCTGTGTTCTTGTTCATTTTTCGCGGTTAAGCTTGTCTGCTCTAACATAAGTAGCGCTGCTAGCAGTTTTGTCACGGTATAGGTTTTTCCCGTACCCGGTCCGCCGGCAATCACACTAAAGTTTTTATTAATGGCATTGGCAACGGCAATTTTTTGCCAATCAATTTCTAATGGCGCTTCGTTATGTTGTCCACTAGCCAAACTCGGCTCATTTGGAAATAAAGCCGTTATACATTGCTCAATGTGGTCATTATCATAATGACCTTGCGGTGCTAAGCGCAAAGTAATGGCTTGTTCAAGTTCAGTTTCAAAGTAAAAATAGCGACGTAGATATAAGTTGTCATTGTTCAGCACCAACAATTGTTGGTCTGTTGCTTGGATAGCTAACCCTGTCAATAAGGCTTGCAATTGCGTTAATGGCGCGAAGACAAAACCCGCATGGCTAAGCGTCACTTGTTGCTCGGTTAGTTGCTGCGTTGCGGCTAACTCTTCGTTCTTCGCCTGAGCTGAGTTGTCTGAGTCGTCTGATTGCTCTGATATGGAAGCAGACACCGCTGTACTTTGTACGGGAAAGCCTTTCGCCCAATGTTGCTCAGCAATTTCACTTAACGGTAAACAACTGTGTCCTGCGCGTAAACTTGCGCTCAACGCTAAAAACATATGGAATAAATTTTTCTGTTGCCCCTCATCGAGCACCTTACCAAGTGTTAACGCGGTATTCATTTCTTTTGCAAAGAAATAATCGATAGCTTCAACGCCTTGGATAACTTGTTTAACTTGATTAAAGTGCTTATATACGGGTTCATTTACCGCTTTAGTCATTCCCTTTGTAATAGAACAATGGCCAGTCGCATCACTGGTATTAGTTGTATTAGTTGTTATCTCAGTCATATTAGCCCCCTTCATTTACGTGTGATTGGGCAGGACATTCATTAGAAAATAAGCTATCTAAGTTATTTATTTCTTGCTCACTGATTTGACGATAATAAACACCTGCGCCTTTATGGTCGGGATCTGTAGTCATACCGCGGAGATATAAATAATACACGCCGCCAAAATGTTGATTAACATCATAATCAACCAGGGTTTGTTTTAAATAGCGGTGCAACGCTAATGAATATATAAGATATTGTAAGTCATAATAATTTTTCTCAACATTATCGAGTAATGCATCAAATTGATAATCTTGAAAACTATCGCCTAAATGACTCGACTTATAATCACACAAGTAATATTTACCTTGGTGTTCAAAAATCAAATCGATAAAGCCATGCATCATACCGGATAGCTTTTTATAACTTGGTAACATCACTGGATATTTTAAAGATACCGATGAGCTCTGAGCTGAGGTATCAGTTGAGCTGTCACTTGCTTGCCCACGCTGTGCGCTATTTCGGTGATCGGTTAGCAATTTAGCCAAGGCGTTTGTGCCCTCACCTTGCATTGGAAAATAGAACTCACTTTCGCGTAAGGTTTTATTGCTACCAAGCTCGGCCAGACATGCTGCTGGTTCATCATCAGTAATACTATCCATTGTGGTATCACTTGTGTTAACGGTAAGGTGACTGGTAATGAATGGCGTTTTAAGCACGTCTTCTAACCACACCCTTAAATCAGCTTCAGTAAATGAGGTATCGTTGCTGGCATTAAGGTCACCGTAAACTAACAGCGGTTTTTCAAAACTTTCTTGCCAATCGGGGCCAGTAAAATCCGTTTGTTCTAAAATATCGTGTAATAAATTACCTGTGTGGGCACCTTTCGCTAATTTAAAGCATATTTGTTCACTGACTTGTAAAGCCCTTGCTTCTATGGAAATAGTTTCGATGGCGATGACTTCATTGGCGACCGCTGCGATGGTTACTATATCCGTATCCCTGTCAGGGTTAGACACACCCGCATGGCGAATATTGCGACTTAACGCTGAGAATGAGCTCAACCACCAATCTCGCTCTATTTTACCCTTGAACTTACTGGCCGCCGGCTTGGGCAAGTCTTGTTGGCTATTCGTCGCCATAACTAATGCTCGTTCATCTACGCCAGCATTGTCACTATCATAATCACTATCTAATGCCACTTCACGAATACCTATGGCATGTTCAGCACTGGCTTTTAGTGCCTGTAACGATTTAAGTATACTTTCTTGCTCTTGTATTTGCAGTGTTTTACCTAAGGGGGATAAATGATAAGCATCAAATGCACAGCACAATACATAACATCGACGCTCGGCTCTGGTAATCGCGACATAAAGCAGACGTATACTTTCGGCATAGGCTTCGTTGCTCATCGCTTTTTTAGCTTCTTTTGAGCCATCAAGGCTTAAACAAAGTGCACCTTTACTATCGTGATATTCAAGATAACTAACGGATTTATTGCCAAACTTCAAAGGATCTTTATGACGCGTGGCAAAAGGAATAAATACATAAGGGTACTCCATGCCTTTTGAGCCATGCTGAGTAATTAAACGAATAAGGTCGCCATCGCTCTCTAAACGTAGTTCTGCTTCAACGTCATTGGTTTCTAGGTGACATTGCTGCTCAAACCAATGTAGCAGCTCTTGTCCCTGACTTAAGCGCACACTCGCCGCTTGTAGTATTTCAAATAAATGCAGCACATTAGTTAAACAACGATCTTTATTATTTTGCGGCACATCAAACAGGTTGTGCATCAAATTAATGGCCATGGTAATAAAACCTTGTCGTTGCCACTGCGTTCGATAATCAATAAAAGCAAACTTCAATGTTTGATAAGCTATTTCATCTTGTTGTAGTTGATGAAGTTTTTGCGCATTAAAACCTAATAATCCACAGGATAATGCCGCAACAAATAACCGTTCATTTTCAGGAAGCAATACACCTTTGAGTAAAGACAATAATTGCTTGGCTTGCTCAGAATGAAATAAGTTAGCTCTATCTGATAAGAACACGCTGTCAAGACCTGCTTGTTGCAAAGCCTGTTTGATATCGCGTGCTTCAGCGCCATCTCGCACTAATATGGCGATGTCTTTTGGTTTAACTTTATCTCGTTCTCTGGTCGAGTCGAGTAAGGTGATGATTTCATTGGCACACCAATTAGCCAGCACAGGACGACTACCTTGACTGACTTTGTTACCTTGAGGTTTAGTCGAGCCGTGTTCACTGCCATTATCACTTTCTGTCTCCGTGAAGTGAATAAATTGCAGGGCTTTATCACTATCCGGGCTAACTTGCTCGCTCGCGCTTTGTTCTAGTATCGAAACTTTAGTTTTCTTACCCGCTAAGACAGGTAAATAAGGAATACCAAAACCAAAGACACTCTCTGCTTGGTGACGCTTTTTTTCGTCATCTAAGGGCTCATTACCTTGAACTGTCTCATTACCTTTATAAGTGAAAAACTGATTGTAGCCGTCGATCATCTCTGGCGTTGACCGCCAATTGGTATCCATTAACCAATGATAATCACAACCGCTGCGGGCATTTAAGTAGGCAAAAATATCGCCACCACGAAAGCCATAAATAGCTTGTTTAGGATCGCCAATAAGAAATAAACCGGCGCTGGCTTGTTTAGCGCTATTACCATAATAAATTGACTGTAAAATACCAAACTGTTTAGGATCGGTATCTTGAAACTCATCAATCAAGGCTACGGGGTATTGACCAAGTAACTGTTTTGCCAAAAACTTTGCTTTATCATCACTTGCACTGTCTTCGTTTGAATTGTCTTCGCTTGAACTACTTAAGCGAAGGCAGTTGGCTAAGGTATTGATAAGATCGTCAAAATCCAATAAGTTAAGCGCTTGTTTTTGTTCAATCACTTGCTGCCTGATAAGGTAGATACCTGATTTGACGATGGCATACGCTTTGGCTTTATTGATATTGTTAGCAATTTTCTTAACCTGCTCTTTAACGGCTTTTACCCCCTCAAACGCTGCAAGTAATTCAGCTTTATAAGTCGACCTTGCATAACGTTTACCATCAAAAAAACCATCCGGCATTGTTACTCTTCCCAGACCAACATCCATCAGTGAAAGTTCTTTACTGATGATGTTTTCAAGCCAAATTTTTAGTTGTGATAACTCGTCTCGTCTTTTTTCTTGCTCTGCGCCCTTTTTTACCAGTATTAAGGCATTTTCAAAGAGATCACTATTGGCGTTTAAATCGTGCAGGGCAATACGTACCAAGGATACAAATTCTGCGGCTATCTGTTCAACATCAATAACCGATAAAACACTGGTGTGGCCGATGGCTTTACTAAAACTTGATAAAAAACTATCTGGTGTTGCCCAAAAGCTGGCAAGTAGCATAAAACTATCATCATCTGACTTTGCTAAACTGCGGTACCAATCCTGGCACACTTGTAAGGTAATCTCAGAGGAGTTGGCCGCCATATTGGCGTTGAAAGGTAAACCACTGCTAAAAGCATATTGATTCAATACCCGCTGACAAAAACCATGAATAGTAAATATTGCTGCTTCATCTAAAAACAGTAACGCGCGTTTTAATAAGAATTCACGTTTTGTTTTTTCAATACGTGCATCAAGCAAGGAAAAATAAGCGTCATCGACACACAAGCTGTCCCAATCACTCAGTGCTAAGCGAATAAAGGCATCGATACGCCCTCGCAACTCTTGCGTGGCATCTTTGGTAAACGTCATCAATAATATTTGTTCAACGGTTAATTCACGCTCAAGTAATAATCGTAAATAAATACGGGTAATATTATAGGTTTTACCGGTGCCGGCACTCGCTTCAATGAGGTGTATACCACTTAAGTTGATAGTGGCTGCATCAAGGTTTTTTAGGGTTAGCACTTCGCTCGCTACCATGTCAGGTGTTTGATTAGAATCAGGAGTATTAACGTGAGACATTATTTGTTCTCCTGGGAAGCTTTAGTTTTAGCTGCGGCTTTTTTGGTTGCTGGTTTGGCTGCTCTCTTAGCGGCTTGTTTAACGACGACTTGGTATAAGTCCTGATAGATAAAATCGAGATCAGCTTCATGGCTAGTGTATTGTGGGCACTGTGGCCAAAAGTAACGTAGATAGTCATCATCACTTAAACCGCGCGTACTCATATCCCCTAACCATAAACTTTCAAAACGGGCTTGCGTCATCTCCACTGGCTGCCCACGCTTTTTAGTAAAAACATGCTCGGCCAATTGTCCGTTTAACAACAAAGGTTGCTGTTGGCCTTTAAAAAATAGCTTAATGAGGTTAATAAGTTTGGCTTTCGCCTCCATTATGGTGCCCACAGTGAACTGCTCTACTTTCTGCACCCTAGTATTAAAATATAAACCAATGGTGTCAGTCACTTTCTGTAGTTTATGTCCATTTTCGTCATTGATAATCAGTTCACCGGCGATGACCTGTTGCTGCCACACTTGTACGACAAGTTGCTGAAAATATAAGGTGAATTTGTCTTTTGCTTTAGCACTTGAGCTACGATAGTGCACCAATAAATTACCTTTAACGCTAAGCTGGCTATTCAGCGATACCTTGATACCCTCTACTTGAAGTTCGATATTACAGGCTATAATTTCAGGATTATCACAGCTAAGTTTGCTAATTTCCTCACTAAATTGCTGAACATCCTGCTGATAGTCATTAAACAAGTTTGCTGTGGTCGGTAAGTCGGGGAATTTCCCTGATAGCTGTGCACGAACGATTGCCTGTTGCGTCGCATCACTGGTTGCGGTTGAGTCTACTGACTGCTTTGACAAACTGTCTAATGAGGCACTGAGCAAATCTTGGCGTAATAAGTAACTTTGCAATTGATTGACGCTAAAAGGTTCAACATCTTCAAGTAGGCTATGGTTATTTTCGAAATATAAATTTAATTGCTGTTGAGCAAACATTTTGGATGGATGCTGATAAAAACGAATGAGTTGCTGACAAGATAAAGTCACTTCATCAAGTTGCTCATTTACTGTTAATGGCGGATCGATTGTTAACGGTGATTTATCGTTAAAGGTTTCAGTATCAGTTGCCTGCCCGGTCACAGCAGAACGTTGACCCAGCGCTAACCAATTGGCATCAAAACTCGGCCACTTACCTTGATAGTTGTTAACACTAAACGCTTGCATGGCTAACTGATAGATACCTGATTGCTGCGCTTCACTGTTACCTTGACTACTACTTTCATCGTTATTTTTACTGACGTTATCGCTATCACTCGCCTTTTCATCTTCATCTTCAACAAAATTCCAACCATAACCGTGCGTTAGATATTCCATCAATTCTTTAACCACCAATGACGGCTGCTTTTCATTATTGTTCTTAATATTGCGACCTTGGAAGCTTAGATATAATGAATTTCGTGCCGAGATAATCGCTTCAAGAAATAGATACCTGTCGTCTCCACGGCGCGATCTATCGCCGATTTCTGCTTTTGACAATGACATTAAATCAAAACCTAACGGTTGACGTTGCCGAGGAAATTCACCATCATTTAAACCCAATACCGCGATTACTTTAAAAGGAATGCTGCGCATTGGTAACATTGAACAAAAGGTAACTTGGCCAACCATAAACTGTTTACTGGCATCGCCCTGACTAAAATGTTGGCTGAGGTAGTCCACGATGATGAGTAGCGATATGTCCTCTTCAAAATGGGCATGATGACAATGTTCAACTAGCCCCGCAATCGCCTGTTCAATAACCATAAGACTGTTTTCATTACTGACATTATCACCATCAACGCGACTAAATAACTCGTTCAATTGCTCAAGTAAAAAGCTTTGCCATTGAATTGCGCTGCGAGTTCTTTGCAAGTTTTCACTAAAATACTGTAACTGTTCGATAAAGAGCATTAACTGACCGAGTAATTCGCCGTCACTGCCCTCTACATTGCTCAATAACAATTGCTCTTGGTAAATTTCTTCACTGTCAGCATAAGCAAAACCGCGTAATAAACGCGATAAACCTTGTTGCCAGGTAAAGGCAGCGTTAGCTTGTGGTCCTAATAAGGCTTGTTTATGGGTTAAATCTAAGCCCCAGTGAACTGTTGCTTGTTCTAACCAAGCAGAAATTTTCACTAAGTCTTCAGAGTTAATGGCGAACTTACTCGCCATGGCCGGTAACCGTAAAAAGGCCAATAATTGAGAAACACCAAATCGGCTATCGGGTAAGCTTAATAATTCCGTGAATGCTGCCACTAAAGGATCGCTATCTTTCGCACTACGATCGGCAATTGAGCATGGCAATGGTGGTACTTCACCCGCTATATCTTGCCAACCGCGAGTAAATACTGCATTTACATAAGGGGCGTATTCTTCTATCTGTGGGCACATCACTAGAATATCTTTTGGCGTTAAGCTTTTATCGTCATTAAATTGATGTAATAAGTAGTCGTGTAATGCCTGAACTTCGCGTAGCGCACTATGACAACTGGTGATAACTATAGAGTCATCTTGGCGTGCTTGATTAAGGCTAGGGGACTCATCTTTGTTCAGAATTCTGGCATCAGACAATTCAAGAATATCATTTTGTAGACTGTGTAAAACACTACTATGGGCGGTAGTATCTTGGCTTGGTTCATTTTTAGTCGCTTGCTCAAAAAATTCCACATCGATGGTACTGTAGTCTTGTAACATCGAGATAAATTCTCGGCCCTGCTGTCCTAAGTTGGCTAATAATGGATTGCCAACAAAACTTTGTACGTCGTTCACTTCCGCTGAAACGCCATCTGACCATTGCGATAACTTATTCAGCGCATGTTTTTCAGTGACTATGTCTCCCCAATAAGAGAAACACGGATTAAGGTGAAAGAAATGCACCTCAACATGTTCACTCAAGGCATTAATAAAATTTAGCCACATCGGTGCCATGGTATTTAAACCAAAGAAACTAATGCGTGGTGGAATCAGGTCTTTTTTGTTAGCAATATTAGCGATGGCATCATTGAGTAATTCCACCGGATTATAAGGTAATTGTGCAATTAATAACTGCCACAGCTTGCCTTGCCATTTATGTTCACTGGTGGCTACATTCTCCAGACCTGACAATTCAAATTGTCCTTGCTGCCAATTGTCTAACCACTGCGGCCTAAAAATTAAATACTGCTCATATAAATCGGCCAATTGTGTTGCTAATTGATAGCGTTTTAACTGTGCTTGTTTATCTTCTTTATGTTTTGTTTTAGCCGCTTGTTTTTCACTTTCGTTGGCGGTAACGTCACCGCGCCAATAATGAGTCGCTTGGCTAAAGTCATCATCTTCAACCACTGAATCTAGCTCTAAAAGTGCATGGATACGCCAACAAAGCACCTCTCTTGAGTATGGCGACTGATCAGGCACCTTATCTTCGCTAGCGAGTGTTCTTATTAGCTTCCATAAAAACTGAGCCGGTAACGCGTAACGCATATTCATGCTGATACCACGTTCTTTGGCAATGGCTAAGTTAAGCCAATGCTGCATACCGGCATTTTGCACTACGATGACTTCTTGATTAAATACACCTAGAGGAGAAAGTTGGGAAATTTTGTTGAGTAACAGCAACAAATTTTCCATTTTATTGGCAGGATATAAGTGGATCAAGATAACGCCTTAATGAGCTAATATTCAGCTAGAATTTAGCTAAATTTTTATACCCGTCACCCTTCAAGATGCTTGTTTCAGAGCGGTTGAGCGATTTCACTTCAAGGCGCAGTGATGAAGGAATGGTTATTCCGGAGAATATGCTCCTGCATTCTCTAATAAGCTACATCCATGTAGCGTCCTCCTTAAGTCACTGCAACGAAGAAGTGATATTGCTCAAACGCTTCTATGATGGGTTTAAAATGACTTTATGCTGCGGTAAATAATCAAAACATAGAGTGACTATGTTGGAATTATTCTCCTTGCCTAAAGCCATTTTAATTCCCACTGAAATCGAGCACTTTGAATGGTAACGGGTATATAACAAAAATAAAGACAAATTTAACCACAAGGCGTTGAAGAAAACTAGTAATATCAGTGTGCTATTTGTTAACCATTTACCCTCTGCTCACTTACTGCTTAATTACTGTTTAATTACTGCTTAATTACTGATAACTAATTGATAATTAATTGAAGACTATTTAACTTTATTTGATAAAGTCTAACTGCTGTTGATAGAAATCACCAAGTATAGGTACTTTGATTTCTTGGCCTTTTATCGCGGTGTATAATCCATATCCCCAGGCGAAAAATACCGCTATATTGAGAACCCACCCTACTAACGGCACAAATGACAACAGAGCACCGGTAATGATAAGCCCTAACGATTGACGCAAGTGAAAACTCGATAATGATGATTGATGTTTATCATAAATGACCAAAGCGACTATCCAACCAATTAAGGTAAAGTAACTGATAACCGCCACTAAAGTCGCCATTTTATATTGCTCAGCTAGGCTTAGTTTCTTTTCAAAAATATTGTCATAATCACTTGGGATATGTGGCATAAAAAACTCTCCGTCGCTAATATTGTCAAAAATTTATTGGAATTGGTTTACTTTAAATCTAGGAAAAATAATGCCATTCAACAAGGGGCTATTATTCTTCCCTCAGTACAGTAACGGCTAATTGTTTCAATTTTATGAATAAAAGCGAGTTTAATATGTTTAATTTTTTTATGCAGAACGTTTCATCGCATGGATAAAGTGTTGATACTGGTGCTGCATGGCCAGGGTAAGTTCTTCTTGTTTAGCTGCAGATAATGGCTGGTAACACAAACAATTATAACTCGCGCTAAGTCGAGTAAAAACAATGGCTAACTCTGGACATTCGCGCCTTACCTGTTTGGAAAAATCATTTACTGTCATGGCGACAGGTTTATCTAAACCTTGTTTGGCTAATTGAGTTAATGATTTTTGATAGATACGCTGCCACTTAGTTAATGAACGCGATTTTTTCTTTGGTTGGTTCAATAAGTGTAAAAACAGCATCAATATAGCCATGGTCACCACTAACGATACGGCCATGATCAATGCTAATTTCCATGACGCCATCTTGCCAAACCAGTGTTTGAATAGATCATATTGTTGCTTGTTGTTAAAACCGATAACCCAACGGGTCCATTGATAATCAAGGGCATCAAATTGTAAACGCAGTGCACTTAACCATTTGATGTTTTTCATTTGATATAAGCTAAGAAGATCGTTATTCAGGGCAGATTGCTCTTGTAATAATCGAGTGGACCAACCCGAATCTACACGCTGGGGATCGACAGCACTGGTAGGGTCAATACGCAGCCAACCTTTGCCTTCAATCCATATTTCAGACCAAGCATGCGCATCGTATTGATAAATGCTTAAATGGCCGGTGTTATCGGCTTGCTGACTATCATTGATACCATTATATTCGCCGCCCAAATAACCCGTCACCATACGTGCAGGAATACCTGACGCGCGCATTAAAAAGGTGAAGGCGCTAGCATAGTGCACACAAAAACCCGCTTGGGTATCAAAAAAGAACTGATCTAAGCTGTTATTATCAAGCAATGGCGGCTGTAGTGTATAAGCGTAATTTTCTTTATTTATTAGTGTTAATACCGCTTGCGCCCGCGACATGACATCGACATAGTTGTGCTGTAACTGCAAGGCTAATTGCTCAAGCCTAGGATTACTGTTTTTTGGATAACTCAAGTTAGCCATTTTACTTTTTTGTGATAACTCAACACCAAACGGCGCCGTTAAGTAACTGGATAATTGATAAGATTTAGCCTGGCTAAGCATCTTGGTACTGTTAAACGTATAACCCGCTTGGGCTTTGATACCACTGCTATCACCGATAGCTACTGCCGGTGCTAAAGCAAATAAATACTTTTGATAACTCGGCTCAGCAACGACTTGATAAGTTAACGGGCTAACTTCGGTTTTACTGACATCAAAGCTAAAGGCTTTAATTTTAGCGCCCGGTATTTTATTACTAGCAAACCGTTTTTGTCGAGTCCACTGCCGGCCATCATAATCCTCTAGCACCATAGCGCGCCAATAGAGTTGTGAATAAGCAGGGATCGCTTGTTGGCCAAAGTCTGCGCGAAAGGCCAACTTGGTTGATCGAGTCAAATTGGCAATATCGCCAGGTTTTACCGTGTCCGATAAACCCGTTGCTGCTGACTTTGCTGAGGGTACCTGCCAAAAAGGTGATAATCTTGGAAAGACTAGGAAAAGTACCACAGCTAAAAGCGCACTTTGAGTTAGTAACATAATGATAACTTTAACGTTAGCGACAAACTTTCTTTGGTAGGAGAAGAGCTGGTGTAATACCGCTAAATTTAGTACTAACAAGGTCAAGATTATCAGAGTAGCCGTTAGGTCTTGTCTAAAAATGAGTGATGCCGCTAAGACAAATAAACCTAACAGTAATAGTTGATAAAAATCACGGCGGCTTCTTACTTCAAAAGCTTTAAGGACATAAGAAAAACACAATAAATGTAGCATGCTCACCAGAATGCCCACTTGTTTCGCGGTAATGGCAATGGCTAAACAACCGAGTAAAGCAAAGACAGCCAATATAATTGGCGAAACAGGTTTGTTTTGATTGTTATTGGCGTGCTTACTTTGCCTAGTACCTTGTCTAGGCCCTGGTTGTTTAGCTGTTTTTAGCTGTTTTTTATTTCGAACACTGTCTCGGCTTTGATGTAATAAATGCGCCTGCCATGCCAGTGCTAAGGAGATAATGCCTAACATCCAGGTACTTAACTCTAAACCAATAACCGCAACATTTAAGCATTGGCACAACCACAGTAACCAAGAATTTTTTCGACTTAAATAAAAACTACTGCTCGCTTTTTGTTTAATGCCCCATGACTGTTGATTGACTTTCGTGTTGAAGAAAATCATTGATATAGGGCCAATGCGGTCAAACAAGCTTGTTGATGATTAATGCCAGAACTGGGCTGGATATTCAGTAAGGTATTAGTGGTGTTAGTGGTATTAGTGGTATTAGTGCTATTGTCGATATTAGCTGACAGCTGTAGGCCAAAAGTTTGATTGCTTGTCGTGAATTCACCAATAAGAAAACTTAAATAAGCCAGTTTTGTTTCTAACTCATCACTGGGCATATCACTTAATTTAAGCCACTGTAGCTGATTTTGACTTGATTGATAATGTTTGGAAAAGTGACCCTGCCCTTTGGCTAACTGTTTCCAAGCCGTTCTTGCTCTTGACTCGCCTCGAACAAAACTCTTCAACTCACAGAAATCATCTGTGCCGACTAAGTTAGCCGTATGGTAACTTTCTATACTGGCTGAATCTTCCTGAGCAGAACATTGATATTGTGCCAACGTTAAACGCCTTGGCTTTGGAAAAATAATCACGTAATGACCGAAATCTAGCACAGTTTTACTTTTAAAGAGACCTAAAGAGTACTCGCTAAAAATGGTCACTCGACCCAAAAAATGCTTACCTCGTTGTGATGATTTAACCCGTAAGCTGAACTCTTGACTGCCTCGTTGGCATTGCTCTACTGTCTCAATGTTACTATTTAAAGTACGATCAGTAAAATGCGCATTGATATCATAGTGAATTTTCTCAGCCGTTATTTTAATAGCAAAAGATAAGGTATCGTCAGCATAACCTTGCTGTTTAGCTAAGCTAAAAAAGCGTATCTGTGAAAAATTATAAAAGCTATGCAACATGACACTGATAAACAAACTAGCCAATAAATAACTCAACAATAAAATAATATTATTCTGGTAGTTAGTCCCTAATAAAAATACCAAGATAACAAAACCTAGATACGCCATGCCAAATCGGCTTGGGTATATCATGATATTACGACGGTTCAGTTGGTGTTCCTGCCTTTTGGGGATCCTTCGAGCTAGCCACCGCTCAAAATTTGATTTAAAAAAACCGCTAATCAACTGTCTGGGTAAAAATTTTGCCTTAGCTGCCTTAGTTACCATCATGACTCCCCTGTTCAATGGTGCTAATAACCACTTAAAAAACTATCTTAATAACCAAAGGGATTGAGCACATCAACACTATCAAGTATTTGTTTCGCCACCGAAGCGCCAAACTGATTTCCACCTAACGGTTGGTTTGGTTGTATTTCTAACCTGTGCTGGCAAACCACATAAAAGACGGCCTGCACATCATCTGGTAAGACATAATCTCGGTTATCTATAAATGCCATGGCCTTTGCAGCTTGTAGTAACGCTTTTGATGCTCTTGGTGATAATGGCTTGCAGCGAATTTCGATTTCGTCGGCGCTACCATTAGGCTCTTGATTAGCTTGAGCAGTCTGGCCACTATATGCCCGTCTACTGACATGACTTAAGGCAATAATATATTCAATAACATCATTTGAAACAGTCACTTCAGTCACTGCCTGTTGCATAGCAATAAGTGCTTGTTCTGTTATCACCGGCTCATTATCAACGGTATTAGATCCTTGGTTAGTTGACGTCGACTGATTTGTCCGCAGAGCAGGTGATAATAATATTTGTTTTTCTGCTTTTAAGTCAGGAAACCCTAAGGATAAGCGCATCATAAAACGATCGAGTTGTGACTCAGGTAATGGGTAAGTACCCGCATGAAACAACGGATTTTGAGTCGCTATCACAAAAAATGGGTTCGGTAACGCATGGGTAATACCATCAATACTGACTTGGTTTTCAGCCATTGCTTCTAGCAGCGCACTCTGTGTTTTGGGACTTGCTCGGTTAATTTCATCAGCCAAGATAACCTGGTTGAAAATAGGGCCTTTGTGAAGTTCGAAGCCGTTAGTCTCATTATTAAAGATTGAAAACCCAACAACATCGGCGGGTAATAAATCATTGGTGAACTGGGTACGCTGATAGCTTAAACCTAACGTAGTGGCAAGTATGTGAGCCAAGGTGGTTTTACCCATACCAGGTAAGTCTTCAATTAACAAATGTCCTTGGGCAAGCAAACAAGCAAGTGCTAATCGACACTCTTTGGGTTTACCAAATACTACCTTTTCAATGGTCGTTAAAATGGCAGAGATGGACTGTTGACTGGCGTAGACTTTATCGACAATGGGTGGCGATTTCGGCATAAAAAAACGTCTAATTAAAGAATTAATTAGACGTTTTATCATGAATAGAGGGTAAAGGGAATTGCTAGCCCTTATTATTTCGACGGCTAACAACCGCTTCATTTAACTGACTTAATAATAGCTCGGTATCATCCCAACCAATACAAGCATCCGTGATACTTTGGCCATAAACCTCTGCCTTGCCGTTAACAAGCCCTTGATTGCCTTCTACCAAATGGCTTTCGACCATAACACCAAAAATATTATCGTTACCTTGACTAATTTGGCCGCTAACATCGGTAGAGACTAACATTTGGTTCTCGAATTTTTTATTTGAGTTGGCATGGCTAAAGTCGATCATCACTTTAGTATTCAAATCAGAGCTTGAAAGTTGTTCGGTTACCGCGTTAACACTTTTCGCGTCAAAATTAGTGGTTTTGCCGCCACGTAAAATAATATGGCAATCACCATTACCGGTAGTTTCAACAATGGCCGCATGACCAAACTTTGTGACCGATAAAAAATGATGTGATGCCGCTGCTGAGCCAATAGCATCAATAGCAATTTTAATGGTGCCATCAGTGCCATTTTTGAAACCTACCGGGCACGATAGACCTGACGCTAATTCACGATGAACTTGTGATTCAGTGGTACGCGCGCCAATAGCGCCCCAACACATAAAGTCAGCCATGTATTGCGGTGTGATCATATCTAAAAATTCGCCCGCGGTTGGCAGACCCAAATCATTTAAATCAAGCAGTAATTGACGACCAATACGTAAACCATCGTTAAGTTGAAAGCTGTTATCCATATAAGGGTCATTGATTAAGCCCTTCCAACCCACGGTAGTACGCGGTTTTTCAAAATAAACACGCATAACAATTTCTAAGCTATCTTGATATTTTTCACGTAATTTTACTAAACGATTGCCATATTCAAGTGCCGCTTTTGGATCATGAATAGAACAAGGACCGATAACCACGAGTAAGCGATCATCTTTGCCCTTTAGAATATTGTGAATAGCAGTTCTGCCCGCAACCACTGATTTAGTTGCTTGCTCTGACGCAGGAAATCGCTCTAACAAGGCGATTGGAGGTAATAAGTCTTTAATTTTATTGATGCGTACATCGTCAGTTTGGTACATAGTTGGCTCTCTTTACTGCTATTTCAGTGCTAATTAATGATAAAACTTGTGTCTTATACTTAATTTGCAAAATGTCGACGATACTTATTTGTTGGTTAATTTTCTATGACTTTACGTTCTACTTTACGTTTAAGAACCAGAAAATCAACTTAAGTACCTTATTATTTATTCCTAATTAGGATCCCATCATCAATCTAGCAGTGTTGTTAATCGAATGCCACGAATAATTGACCCGACCTGTAAGTATTTAGACTAATTATTCTAATCAGGCCAAAGGCAGAGTAAATAAAGAGAAAAGCTAGCGGTTACTTAAGTAAGGCATGTCCCTCGGGTAACTGTTTTGCTATCCATAATGCCAGTTTATGTTTCATATTGGGTTGATCCTCATTATCCACAGCTAAGGGTTGAATAAGTTTATCGCTAACCAATAAACGATAAAGACTTTCTATTTTATCCTTAGCTGAATTGGTTGCTGAAAAGGCACTATAACCGCGGTTAACGGCATATTTTTCACCTATGGTTAATGCTTTTTTTAATAATTCGGCTTCATTCTTTAATTTTTTCATCGGTTTTGTCCTGCTAGAAATATGGCTTGATTTAACCATGTCTTAAAAGACCAAAGAATACAAGATAAATACTAATACCTTAGGAAAGTTACCGAACAATAAACGCCTAATAAACAACCAATTACAGTTTAATTTTCTTTCCTCAACACTTTCTGGCATTTCTTTTGATATACATCATATTAGCGGATCATCATGCTCGTATAATTGCGGGATAAACTAATAATTAACTATTCCGGTGTCACTATGCCTATATCACGTACAAAAAATTTACAACACAAAGCCTATATCCCTTCATCCGCTCGTGAAAATCAATACTTGATGGCTAAAATCCCCTTAACTGATGCGTTAATTACTCAGTTCCAGTACCTGATTTATAAAAATAAAGAGAATCCTTTTGAGAAACTCTACCAGTACTTCGCCGATACATTTTTCGCTATTAATGATAAATATGCCCTAGAAAGTACTCAGTTTATTGCCAATGATAAATTTGCTAGAGTACGCTTTAGCCCAGAAAAATTTACCGCACAAACAAAGCAACAAGTGTTGTTTTTATATAATCCTAAATATCATACCAGCCGCAATAGCTTTTTTAATGGTGCCAATAGAGCCAAAAAGATAACCTTAATTTTTTTGGCAAACGGGGAAGATATTCGTGGTCAGTCAGCTCAATTTCATAGACTAGTGACTAAAGCCTTAACCGACTTTGCCCAAGAAACGAATATTGCACTAAGCCAAATACGCGTGAGTGATCATCAGCACTTAACTTATGACTTATTTGCCAAAAACAAGGGCATAGAAGGCAGTCAAGCACACAAATTTAGAGCTATTGCTGACCGATATTTGGCAGACAACCTAGTATTACCTGAGCAGGCGAGATCACTAACCTACGCGGTAGTTGATTTCCCTATTAACGCCCGCATTCGAGGGTTAGTGGATCTAGACGAAAATATTCAAAAGCGATACAACCCACTTTACAGCCTTATTGCTGATGCTTTTATTGGTGCAGCTAAAAATCAAAACTTAAATAACGGCGCGGTTATCGCCAATGGTTTAGTGCCGATAATACGTTCGGCTGAAGATGAAAACGTGGTTACCGCGGGTGAATTACTCATGTTGGGCTATAACCCTCAACATACCAGTTGTGGTTATACCTGTAAGTGGAATTCAGCTAAATTAGTTGACAGTATTCAACTAATATTTGTCGCCAGTGACCAGGATAAAACTAGCCATGGTTATGGAAAGTTTGTAAATAATGTTGAGCAAGCTTTACGCGTATTTTCACAAAAACTTGATATTGTTACCGAAAAAGAAGAAATAATGGTGAGATTACATCAGCATATTGGCTTTCATTTAGCATAATTGCGCTTAATGTATTTTCATTGATTTGTTTCAGTAGTCGTTAATAATTTTGGCTAAACTAAGTGTTTTCGGCTATTTACTTCAATTATCCATGCATCATCCTATTAACCGTTATACTCATAGTTACGAGGTTACGCTTGCTGGAGATTGGTATGTTTTTAAAAAACAGAAAGAATGGCGATATGGTTGATGTTGATAAAATCCAAGATTTAACTAATTTGTACCATGAAAAGGTTTTAGGAAGTTATCAAGTGGGCGAAGAAGTTCAAGATCCACAAGAATTTGAAAAATCAGAGCTGACTTTTCTTTCGGGTGAAGACCTACCCCGGTGTTGGACTGATCCACACTATAGAGCCCATAGGAAGTAGTTTGACTACACAGGGTTATAAAACTTTGCTCGGCACAGAAGAACAATCACCTTACTAAGGAAGAGTATTATCCCCCTTTCTTAGCTCAATTTAGCCATTTTATTGAGTAAAAATAATTGGCTGAAAATTTAACTCTGCTTGAAATACCTCAAGCCATTAAGATGTGCGGCAAAACGCGCTATCTGTAAGTTAATATAGCTATACATTGTTATACATTCGCCCTGATAGTTATAATTTTCTATAGGCAGGGTTTCGCTATTTGAACTAAAATAATAATAAGTCGCGATTAACTTGAGCGTGAGTATATGTTGCGTTTATTCTTTTTTATAATGCTGCTCAACCCTTTGTTGCTCAATGTCACATTAGCTGCAAAGCCCCCTCCTTCTGTTCAAAAAACCATCCCTGTTTTAACCATAAAAGGCGCTATTGGCCCAGCAGTGAGTGACTATATTGCTAAAGAAATAAGCAAAGCTAATCAACAAAAACAAGCTGCCGCTATACTGCTTATCATCGATACACCCGGAGGCTTAAGTAGTAGTTTGCGCGATATAAATCAACGTATCCTTGATTCAGACATACCACTACTGTGCTTAGTTTTCCCACAAGGTGCACGCGCAGCTAGCGCTGGCACTTATATATTATATGCTTGCCATGTTGCAGCAATGGCCTCAGCAACAACATTGGGCGCCGCTACACCGGTAAATATCGGCGGTGGTTTTACCCCTAAGCAACAAGACAAAGCAGCTAAACCACAAAAATCTGCCATGGAGAAAAAAGTGCTCAATGATGCCATCGCCTATATTCGCTCGTTAGCGCAATTAAGGGGACGCAATGTAAAATGGGCTGAACTGGCCGTTAGCGAGGGCGCCACTTTATCTGCCCAAGAAGCCTTAGCAAAAAATGTCATTGACTATTTAGTCGAAAGCCCAGAGCAATTGTTAAAAGTACTTGATGGTAAAACCATTACGGTTAAAAAACATCAATATCCGTTAAAACTCGCCGGTGCACAACTGGACTACCGGCAACCCGATTGGCGTAGTAAATTTATTGCCACCATTACCGATCCTAATATTGCCTACCTGTTAATGATCATTGGTATCTATGGCTTGTTGCTTGAATTTTATAATCCCGGTATTGGCATCGCCGGTATCACTGGTGCTATTTCGTTATTTATCGCCCTATATGCATTTCAACTTTTACCTCTTAACTACGCCGGCTTAGCTTTATTATTACTCGGCATTAGCTTACTCGTTGTCGAGTCTATGGTACCGAGTTTTGGCGTGTTTGGACTCGGTGGTTTAGTCGCTTTTATCTTAGGCTCTATTTTTCTAATAGATACCGAACAACAACAGTTTCAAGTCTCGCTAAAGCTCATTATTACCCTCGCAGTAGCCAGTGGCTCATTCATTATTTTCATTCTAGGCTATATGTGGCGTCTACGTAACAATCAAGTCGTTAGTGGTTTGGAGGCCCTTATTGGCGCCCAAGGCACAGCACTTGAGAATTTTACTGGTGACGGTTTTATTTTGTTAAAAGGTGAACGTTGGGCAGCAATCTCTGCCGCAGAGCTTAAACAAGGCGAAAAAGTGACAGTAAGTAGTATTAATAATTTAACGGTTACTGTAACAAGGTCAGCTCACCTTGATAAAAGTTAACCCATTGTATGGAGATAAATACCATGATGGAATTTTTACTTGATACCGGTATGTTGATGCCGCTGGCAATCATTAGTGTAGTGTTATTGTTTGCCTTTAGTTTGTTCAGGGTTTTAAGAGAATACGAGCGTGGGGTAATATTTTTCTTAGGTCGTTTCGAAAAAGTAAAAGGGCCTGGATTAATCATTGTCATTCCTATTATTCAACAAATGGTACGGGTCGATTTACGTACTGTCGTTATGGACGTGCCTAGTCAAGATGTTATCAGCCGTGATAACGTTTCCGTGCGAGTGAATGCCGTTATCTATTTCCGTGTTGTCGATCCACAAAAAGCCATCATTAATGTTGAGAACTTCTTACAAGCAACCTCACAATTAGCACAAACAACCCTAAGGTCTGTTCTTGGTCAACATGAGTTAGATGAGATGCTTGCCAATCGGGACATGTTAAATACTGATATACAGGCTATATTAGACGCACGCACAGACGGTTGGGGTATTAAAGTATCAAATGTCGAAATTAAACATGTCGACTTAAATGAAACCATGATACGAGCAATTGCCCGTCAAGCAGAAGCAGAGCGTACTCGACGAGCTAAAGTTATCCACGCCTCAGGGGAAATGGAAGCCTCTCATAAATTGGTCGAGGCTGCTAATACTCTGGCGGTGGAGCCAAATGCGATTTTATTACGTTATTTACAAACGCTTACTGAAATCGCAGGAGAAAAGAACTCAACGATTTTATTTCCAATGCCAATGGAGTTGATGGAAGGAGTATTTAGCAAAAGAACTCACCATGACCCAAAAAACACCCCGGAAAGTAAAAAACCAGATGGTTAACTCTATTTAAGACCGTTTTCATGGCCGATAGACTTTACCTTCGCGCCCAATAAGTAACGGCTTGCTCAGATAAAAACTGCTCGGCATTTTGCCCCTGTAATAATGCTAACGTTGCTAACATACCGGCTTGAATACATTGTGGCGCCAGGGCCGTAATCGATCTTGGAGCTTGCTCTATTGGCCAGCCAGTTAAGGCATTAAGTACATGGCTATAACGTTTACCCTTTTTAGCTAAATAACGTTTACTATCGCCACTTGTTGCCAAAGCGCCATGATGCAGGGCAACAATGATGTCTTGCTTAGTACTTACTTGCTCCGTATTTCTTTGGTCAGTATTTATTTGGTCAGTAACACTAGCTCGGTCATTCTCCTCTGGTGCTTCAATAGCAACTTGCCAAGCTTTATCCCCTAATCTAGGCCCTGATACGGCTAAATCACCACCAAGATTAACTAATACCGGCAGCGCTGTTATTTGTTTACTGAGCAATATAGCGCGGTCTACAGCATACTCTTTACCAAATCCGCCAAAATCAAGCGCCATGCCTGCGGGTAACGTAATACTATTCGGTTGAAGTACAATTTTATCCCAACCAACAAAAGGTAATATTCTCGCGATATCCGCTGAAGTCGCGATATTTTCACTGCCGTCAAAGTACCAAATTTGATTTAGAATACCGGCACTGATATCAAATAAACCACCACTGAGCTGATAACATTGCTGAGCAAAGATTAATAACAGGTAAGTTTCTTCATCAATAGTAATGCACTGCCCTGCACTGTTATTTATGTGGCTACAGACACTGTCTTTATTATAACGACTATATTTATCTTCAATTCGCCACACTTCATCACTGACAAGCTTAGTAATTTTTTTTACCAAGTTAAGCTCTGTTGTTTGAATGAGTATTTCACAAGGACTGGCCATCGCGTGAAAGGTGGCACTATAACCTTGCTCTTGGGCTTTGAACGATAAGCTACGCGGGCTGATTAGATTGTTATTTTTCATTATCGTTACTGTTATAGATTGAAGATTGAAGGTTGATGGTTGAATTTTTTACTTTTGACCAGTTGCCATAAATTCATCATAAAAAGGAGTAACTTATTTGCAGAATGATCGCTTGCACAACTGGGTACACGGTTAAATTTTCTAAACCAGCCGGAACATCAAAACCTGCGTTTGTTGGCGTTTGTTGGTAATACTCTAACCTTACTGAAAAATCATTACCATTATTGAACGTGAAGCCATACTTTGCCCCCAGTGTGATGGCATGCATTTCACCAATACGATAATCGGCACTGACGAAACCTTGGTTTGTCTCAAGACCATGCCCAGTAAAGATATACGGCTGATAAAATTCAGCTGCACTTTGTTGATAATAGCGCAGGTGCGGCTGCAGATAACTTTGCTTACCAAACCAATTGCTTAATGGAAAATACCAAGTGCTATCGAAGGTATGCGATTTTATTTGCCAATCATCCCACATATAACGATAAGAAAAATCTACTACGCTGTTGAATAATCCCTGATCAAAATGATATTTAGCTTGGCCAAAGATACTTTGTTTACGCCGTTCATCTGGGCGCTGCTCATAGATATAATCCTGAGTTATGCCTTGCTCATTTAAGACACTGACAATTTTAAAGGGATCGGTTAAATAACCACTCACTGTAGAAAAAGAATAGTTAAACTGGGTGATCATTCTCCGGTTAATCACTTGGCTAAAGCCCAGTAAGATATCCGTAGTATATTTATTATCACTACTGGCTATTCGAGTGTGCGCGAACTCCTCATCCCAACTGGGTGAATTGCTGTCACCAATAAGCATAGATTCATGGGGCTTAGGAATACCGCCTATCGGGGTAAACGTATCTTGAAAGTGACTAAAACCTAAAGAAATAGTTGAGTTTTTCTTATCAAAGTCGACCGCCAAGTTAGCATTTATGCCGAGAGATAAATAATCAAACTCTTTGGATAAATGCCCGCCGACACTGGCAGTATAATTATCAGCGATTGGTTGAGTCCACTGAGCATTGAGTTGTACTCGAGTATCTTTAAAAGTGTCATCAAGTGGCGTATCGCCAACAGGGGTAACGTACTGTCCATCACCCGAGGGGCGAGTAAACGTTTGTGCTTGACCTTGTGCCACCGCGCCATTGGCGGAAGCACCGGTTAAACTGTCAATAGTCAGTTTAAAATTCAATACTTCATCATTAATAAAAGTTCTATTGCCACTAATGATGACCTCTGCAGCTGTGACTCGGTCTGCTTCAGAATAGAATAAAAAGGCACTATCAATTTGCCAGTCTTTTAACACTTGCGCTTTGGCATCACCCACAGCCGTGGTAGTGCCCAATAAGGCGCCAGCAGCCATAGATAAAGCCGCTTTGACATTGATGTGTTTTTTGGCGCTTTTTCCAGACAATGAGTTCATCATTACAGCCTAACTAATAAAGGACTAATAAATAACTAATAGCTTCCCTACCCCTTAATTACAGCCACAGCCTCCGCCACCAAAACTTTTACCGCCACTAGAAGCTTCCTTAGAGAAATAAATATGATCATCTAATGCGGCATCAATCGGTGAAGAAGTTAATGCCATTGCTTTAGTGGCGAGTAAGTCGCGCTCCCAAGGCTCGACTCCCAAACTACCACAGGCAGTCAGGTTGGCAAAAATAGCGGCGAGCAAAGTACACTTTACTGTAGCTCGGTTCAAGCTAAGCAACGTTTTTAAAATGCTTCGATGACTCTTTATCATGACTTTGATTTCCTCGGGTAAAATAGTGACACAGATTAGTTAAAAAAGACCCGTAAAGTAGCTAATTTAGGTAGTAAAAAAATTAACGTTTCTTTAGCTAATAGTTACCTATATACTGCGCCGCCATGGCACCTATTAATAGCTCCACAATAATAACTTCCAAGAACCCCTACGCTTTATTGTTATTCTTATTATGCTTTTGCTTTTGCTTTATCAGCACGAGTTATGCCCAGCCCTGCTTATCAGAAACAAATATAACTGTCGCTTTATCCTGCCAACTTGAATTGGAAGAAAATAACGAGCCTAGTGAACTTTTCACCGGTCAACTTTATTTACAAAAGTTAGCAACAGCCGATAAAGCAATTAGCCAAGTCAACGTAAAAAAACTGCTACTGCATAGTATTGCTTGCTGTAACCGTGACCCACCATGTACTTCACTTTATCACAATCAGTAATCAATACTATAAGCCATCCCGCGATAACCGTTTATTCGCGCGTCAAATTTGTCCTTTTAAAGCAGAAGTTAAGCCATAGTATTTTCTTTTATTAAGAGCCCTGTTCATAGCTTAAGTTGTTATGGCATCTCTTATTGACATGCGTAGACCATTATTATGATAAATACCGTTATTATCACCCTTGTGGTCATCAGTCTGGTGATGATCATTACCGAAGATTTAATTCACCTCAACAAAGCGAAAACAACACTGTTTTTTGGCACCTTATGTTGGATCCTCATCTTTATATTCCCTACTACCCCGGATAGTGCCAGTCACACCACAGAGCAACTCAATGAATTAAATTTCATAAGTTACTTAAGTAATGTTTTCTATTTGATTATCGCTTATACGGTCGGTTATATCGGGGTTTATTTTGCTGCTACCCGCAGTCAATGATGGACAGTACCGTTTCAAATGAATTTATCTAGTACTGTCATATGAGTTGTTCTTATGAATTGTTCTTATTAATCGAAAATTTGTGATTATGTTATAATGACCATCAAGTGGTAAACATAATAATTTCATGTTTAGTTAAAATCGAATGTACAAAAATATGCTAAAAACCTCTAGCCTGATCAGTCTATTTATTTTGACATTATTAAGTCATTCATTAGTCGCTAAAGAATTATTGATGCTAACTGATGATGGCCCCCCGCACATGATTGCCGCCTCAAATAGCGGCATCGATGTAGATATTACTCGTGAAGTCTTACAATTAATGGGTCATACAGTGACGCTTGGTTTTGCCCCCTTAAAACGTACCATGCGACAAGTAGAGAACAAACAAGCAGATTTGTTTTTACCGACATTCTTCCAGAGCGACACCGATAAACTCTTCTTTTCTAAACCTATTATCAGCTATCGTCCCATAGCACTTAGTTTGAAAAAGAAAAAATTCAAATTTAACAATATCTCAGATCTTATCGGTTTGAAGATCGTTACCTTTCAAGGAGCGGCCGGTTATTTTGGTCCGGAATTTGTCAAAGCATCAAAATTTGATAGTTATTTTGAGCTACATAACATGTCAAAATTCCCAGAGATGTTGATAAAAGAAAGGTGTGACGTTGTCGTGTTGGATTACTATATATTTTACTACTACTTACAAAAATACCTAAAACAAAAAACGACTGTCGAGTTCTCTGTTAAGGAGATTGATGAATTTCACTTATTCCCTGAAGTTAAAGCCCATGTTGGCTTCCATGATAAAGCCTTACGAAATAACTTTGATACGCAATTTGAATTATATAAAAGCCAAGGAAAAGACAAAATAGTAATAACTAAATACCTTGGTGAAGTAAACCCTAAGTAATCACCTCCTTTAAGTTCAGCAGCCTTTTAAACATTACTTACTCTCTGATAAAACAAGCACTCGTTTGCCTCCAACCAAGGTTATTGAGCATGTTTTAACGGAAGTAGCACCCCAATATCCAGATTATCGCGTGGTTGACTGTTGATTAATCTGATTAAGGAAGTAATTTTAGTACATCTAATCAAATACTTAGAGGAGTGCTCGAGAATTATTTTACTCGTTAATTCTCGCACTAAATGAGAACAAGTAAAATAGCTGCTATCTACTAAATCGTTATAGCGGGTATCAATTCTTAATGTCGGCCAAAATAGTAAAGTTAATACAAGTTAAAGAGATGACATCTTGCCTTCCAATTTTTTTAATA
Organism: Colwellia piezophila ATCC BAA-637; assembly: GCF_000378625.1. Classification (GTDB taxonomy): domain Bacteria; phylum Pseudomonadota; class Gammaproteobacteria; order Enterobacterales; family Alteromonadaceae; genus Colwellia; species Colwellia piezophila. The sequence continues at coordinate 51,241 of NZ_KB905170.1, forward strand.
AGGGAAGTGCTTTTATTAAGTTTTTTTCCTGAATCAGCACCTTAGCTTTGTTTGCATTTTTTTTAGCTTGTTCTGTTTTACCTATCGCTAAATAATAATAGGCAAAATCAATGTACCCTTGTGTGATCCCCAGAGGGCAGTTAAGTAATTCTTGGTATTCTAACGCGGAACTGAATAACTCAAAGGCTCGGTCATAACGTTGTTGATTCTGGCTGAGTTTTCCTAACATAGATTGGCTGTAGGCATAATAAAGCCAATCTTTTTTTGTTCGAGAGAGCTTGTTAGCGGCTAATATATTATCCTCAGCTTGTGCTACTTTCCCCATGCTAGCAAGAGCCATTCCTTTAAATAAGAGCAATCGAGGTTCATATTGAAGATCGCTATCCTTTTCGATAAGAGAAAGTGCTTTATTGATGGCATTTAGAGCGTCTTGTGCTTCATTAAGGTTTAATTTTGTTTTCACTAACAAATACAATGCAGTCATGTTGTTAGGTTCACTGATTAAGGCTCCATTAATAAAAGTCAGCGCCGATTCGTAGTCGTCAACTTCTAAAAACTGTACCGCCTTAGAAATGAGATCATTTTGTAATTGTTTATCAAATTTTCCAGCATCATAAGCCAACGTTTCATCAAGGCTTTGCTCTAAAGATTTTACGATTTGAGTAAAAGCCTCATCATGGCTTCTCGCGTGTATTGTTTTGGTTGTTCTATCTGTTCGGCTGTAGATAGTATAGACAAAAATCCATTCACCTGGCGTACCACCAACCGAGGTTTCGAGTACATAGGATGCTCCAGAGAGGGCGAATATATTATTAATGTTTTGACGTTTTCCTACTGGAATTCTATTGAGTATTTCAATGACATCTTCCAAATGAAAAATTGTCACACTGTTATTTGGAAGGATTTTTTTAATAACACCTTCCATTGCCCCATATCGCAGCCATTGTTGGGAGTCTGTTAAGGAACTGACATCAAAAGGCAATACCAGAATTCCTTTATGCGCTAGCGTATTATTCAACAATGAAGGGGATTTTAAGGATAATTCTTTTGGTTTAACAGAATTTGTAGTTGATACAAAATACGTAAGTGCACTACCAACTAAAATCAGTAAAGTTACTAGGCATGGAATAATGAATTTTTGTAAATGCATAGGTTTCGGCCGAGTAATGCTTTTCGCGGTGTTTACAGTTAGATGATCTACAATTTTTATTGGAACACCTGTACTATATCCTCGTCGTGGATAAGTCTTTATTACCTCAGCGTTCCCTAACTCTTTTCTGATCTCATTGATTGACTGAAAAATAACTTGGTCTTCAACAACGGTTCCTTGCCACACGGATGCCAATATTTCAGATTTAGAAAAAATTCTTTCTGGTTTTGAAGCCAATAGTAGAAATAACTGAAAGGTTTTAGGTCTTAAAACCGTGGTATTACCGTTAAACAATAGCTCGCCCGTTGTTGTATTTATTTCACAAAATTGATCACCTAAAGACACCTAACACTCCTAATAATAAAACCTGAAATTAAAACCTGAAATTAAATTTTCTAATAATAAGCTAAAACAACACTATATATACCTGTAAAAAAGAGTAAATACTTAATTTTTCATCAACAGACAATATACCGTCACAACCTGAGTTTTCACAGGCTTTAAAGCCAGTTTTAGCGAAATTATAGAGAACTTATAGCATTCATCAATGGTTTTTAAGTGCTAATCATTCAAATATGACCTAACGAGTCTTGAAGGTAGGATTCAAAAAAATTAAACAACCATTAGGAATGAAGATATGAAGAAGTTGATTTCAAATAAACGGGCGTTAATAGTACTGGCTGCATTTTTTTCTGTGAATGTTAATGCATTCGAAAACCTAAATACAAACTTAGATCATGGTCAAAATAGAGCATTTATTGGTGCAAATATATTAAACCCCAATTTAGATATAAGCATATCGAATGCTACTATTTTGGTGAGCAAAGGCAAGATTGTTAAAATACAGCCACACTCAGAAGAAATTCCTGAGAGCTATTCAGTAACCAATATAGAAAATAAGTGGGTTATCCCAGGACTCATTGATGGGCATGTCCACTTGTCTGAATCAGGTGGAGCATTCACTCGTCCAGATATGATCGATGCAACCAAAATACAAAATTACGAAGAAGACCAGAAATGGCTTTTGGCCAATATGTCTTCAATGCTACAAAAATATACCGCACTAGGTATTACAACTATTTTTGATATGGGCGGACCATCGGAATACATAGAACATTATCGAACATTAACGAAGCAAGGTATTTATCCAGACATCTATGCAGCGGGTGCATTATTAGCGCCAATGGAAGTACCAAAACTTAATGTAAATGGTGAAATATTTACAAAAGTAACCAATGCACAAGAAGCAAAAAAATTGGTTGAAAGTCAATTGGCGTTACACACTGATATTATAAAAATAGTGTGGGCTCCTCACGGTGGTTTTACAACGGAGCAGTTGTATTCGATGTATCAACCCGCCATAGCATTAGCCAAACAACACAATAAAATTGTCGCGGTACATGTTCAAGATCTTGAAAATGCTAAAAGATCGATTGAAGCCGGTGCAGATATCTTGGTACACGGGGTCTTAACCAATGACATTGATGATGAATTTATTAGTTTAATGAAGAAATACAATGTGACTTATATGCCAACTTTATCCGCATTTAGTCACTACATCGAAATATTTAACAATGAATTACAATTTACTGAATATGAAAAACGTCATGGTCACACTGAAATTATAAACTCTTTTCAGCAGCTAATGAGCAATGTCAAAGATACTGGCCAAATGTTTCAAATGTTCCTAAAATATATACCGGAAGTTGATAGTACCGCAGACGAACTTGCAAAATTTTCTGCTCGAGAACAATCAATAATCAAACAATTAGGTACTATGTTTTCATCTAAATCTGTAAATAGCCAAAAGAATAATTTGAAAAAAATCATCCATTCAGGGGTAAACGTAGCTTTGGGTACAGATGCTGGAAACCCGGGGACATTACATGCATCATCATTGGTGGGTGAAATGATCGCATGGCAACAAGCGGGCATTTCGAATAAAGATATATTAAAAGCCGCTACCTTTGGTAATGCCCAAGCGTTAAACCTAACGGACACAATAGGAACCTTGATATCCGGAAAAGATGCAAACTTTGTCGTGTTAGACGCTAATCCATATAAAAACCTAACAACGCTATCAACGCCAGTAATGACAATTAAACGTGGAAAAATTGCTTACATAAATGGCAGTGAACACGATGGAACACACTAAAGTTGCGTTATTTTTAGTGTCCATTTTGTTCGTAAACACAGCTGCCAGCGTACCGGCACAAGTACACGGCCCATCCTCGGATGAAAACTATGACCAACACGTCCTTGTGTAACCAATGACCTTCTTAACATCGCTCGCCAGGAAGCTGGCGAAGGTCACAATGTAATGATTGTCATTGATTATATTACTTATACTCGAATATCATCAGGTTAACCTGGTTTCTCTGAGCACGCTTTTGCAAGTAGTGGGCGGTGATATTCGGGCGAATATAAACGAGTTTGTGTAAAAGACTGTTGAGCGAAGTTCCGCTTTGGCAAATCAAGTGCTTGTAGTTTATCGTGCCTTAGCTTTCTTGCGTGTATTTTTAACTTAACAAATTATAATGATAAAATATAATTTTCAATGACTTACGCTAAATTTTGGATAGAACTAACCCTTGCCCACTCAGCAAATAGGCGTTCTCTGAGAGTCATATAATTATTAGCCCTCATTAAATGGCGACCAAGCCTGAACAAGTTGTTGACCACGCCATGACAAGAGAGAAAACGCTGAGCCTGGCCTTGAGTCTTGAACCGCCTCATTTGTTTTTCCTGTTGCCTTGTCGGTTGATGGGACAATTCGCATCGGTTATTCTCATACTACTGAGTTGAATGTTCGGTGCTGGGCATCAGCTCTCGCTTTGCTGCCGAGTAACTACGTAGTTTATCTGTCACTATTTTCAGAGGCGAGGCTTGCTGACCCTTCAGTAGCTTTTTAAAGAATCGACTGGCTGCCCCTTTATTTCGGCGCTTCTGTACCAATATATCAATTTCATCACCATCTTGATCCACGGCACGCCATAGATAGTGAAGCACACCATTGATCTTGATAAAGACTTCATCGAGAAACCAAGTGTCACCGAGTTTCCCTCTACTTTTCTTGATCTGGTTACAATATCGGTTTCCAAACTTAAGGCACCAATTCCTGACAGTTTCGTAGCTAACGGTGATCACTCTGGCGGCAAGAAGCTCCTCAATATCACGGAAACTTAAGGGAAATAGATGGTAAAGCCAAACTGCGTGACTGATAATCTGAGCCGGATAACGGTAACCCGAGTACATATTAGTATTTTTCATGTTCAGATTATCTCATAGTTTCATGTGTAGTCGATAAGTTGACAGTATCCTCAGAGTGTCTTCAGTGATAATATCTTTATCGTAAAACGTTTTTATTTCTCTAATCGCTTCGAAGTATCTTTCTAGAGCAGCTTGCTCGACTTTTTTTAATTCTTCTGTTTCTTTCCATAGATCATTTAGCATATTTATTCCAATATAAAATCAAAGGTCAATTTAATTAGGTCATTTTCCCTCTCTTGCTTTATGTAAAATCATTATTCTTTAATGGCTGTATCTAAGATTATTTTTTCCCAAAGCGGTTTGTCGAAATTTATTTCGCATATTCTGCAAGCAACTTCTGCATAATCAATAAATTTATAATTCCCGAATATAAAATTGGATTTTTCATTAATGATTTTACTTGTATGAAATAAAAGGGGAATAGCATCCATTAATAACAAGCTGGTGTAGTGCTTGACCGCAAATATATTGCTACCCTTCTATTTCTTAAATAACTTCTCTATTTCAACATCTCGCTTTTTAACTTTTCAGCAGTAACAACGAGCATATTTTTCAAATTTGAGGAAAATAGTCTTTGTTCATATGATAGGACTTATTGTACTAATGTAAAATCACAGGCATATTCACACAAAGAATCACAATTTATTACAGTTCAGACCTCGGTATACATTTAGTATATTAAGAATAAACATTATCTAAGTAGGTCTATATGGAATTAAGTATTGAGCAATATAAACAAGCTTTACAAACTGACGGCATACTTAAAGGTAATAACCTCGAATTACTGAGTATCCTTTATGAAGCACCTAACTGCGAAGCGTCTGGTTATCAAATTGCAGAAGTCCTTGGTTACAATGGCTTTCAACCAGTTAATGCAGTCATAGGTAAGTTAGGTAAGAGAATAGCCCTACACTTTGGATATGCTAAGGATGATATTAGAACCGAATACTCAGGCTGGTGGCAAATGGTCGCTAACGGAAAATATAGTGAAGATAATTTTGTGTGGTCATTAAAGAATAATTTCTTTGATGCGTTAGTTGAACTTGACCTATTACAAACAAATGACTCGTTTATTTTCCCTGAAGTAATATCAGAAAATGATACTTTAACCGAAGGTAGTAAAAAGACAGTTACAGTAAATGCATACGAAAGAAGCCCACTCGCACGGAAGTTATGCATTAAACACCACGGTATCTCTTGCTCAGTATGTGATTTTGATTTTTCTGAAAAGTATGGAAAACTAGGTGAAGGCTTTATACATGTTCATCACTTACTCCAGCTATCCGTTATTCAAACAGAATACATAGTTGACCCTATTAAAGACTTAAGACCTGTATGCCCTAATTGCCACGCGATGCTACATAAAACAAAACCAGCTATCTCTATTGAAGAACTAAAAGGCATCATCAGTAAATAATTTACATGTGGTCCTATGCCACTTTTACAAAAAAATCAATAAGATACTTGAAATCAAAGTGACCAAAAGAAGGGTAAGTAATCTCATGAAATATTTATATCTATACAGTAATTTTGGACTATCTAAAAAAGAAAAAGAAAAGAAAAAGAAATTACTAGCCAATTTAGGTATGAACCTCTGTTATCAAGTAACTGCTTTATCAAATTTAAAATACCTGCAGGATTTTGCTTATACAATTCCAGCGGCACTGGTTGACGAAAGATGCATAGGGAAATTTAAGCCATACATGTCTGCGTATTATCACTTAGGTAAATGGCAAGACAACCAAGTGAAGAAAGACACTATATTAAATAAAATAAATTATCACGGGAAAAATTTTGATGATTTTATAACGGCAGTTCTTCTCGACTTAAAAAAAGAGAAGCTGTTAGCAAAATCACATAAAGAAAAAGAAACCACTAAGGGCAAGAAAACAGGTAAGAAAACCATAAAATCACTTCAAGAGAGAGAAAGCGAGTTAAAAAATATTTTGGATGCAAGGGCTCCCGTCACAATAGGGTTGGGGATAGAGCCGACTTTCAAAGCCAAACGAATACAATCAATCGATGTAATTAAAACAAAAAGCGAAATAGAAAGTTCAGAAGAAAAGCGAATGATTTATTCTGCTGCAGGCTTCTCAATGTTAGGAGCATTTACAAGAAATTAAGATACTAAACTTGGTAAGAAACCTGATGTATTAGTAAAGAAAATAACTGATTGGTTATAATCTTCTTATCTAGAGCAGTAATACCTTTATCTAAAGAATCATAAACTCTGTATTGTATATAATCTGCAAGCGCATAAAGTAAGTAACACCCCTACTTATTGTACTCACCCGCCATTACTGGCATATTCACCCCACAATTAAGCCTAAAGCACCATAATGAAAACAATAATCACCGCACTAATCGCAACTTTAATCACCGCCCACCCTAGCGACCAACCAAGCAATCCACTCATTTAGTAAAGCTAAAAAGATATTAGAAAAGCAGGTTTACAACAATCACCGCACAACACTTTATTGCGGTGCGACATTTGATGCTAAGAAAAAAGTAACACCACCCAAAGGTTTCACGACGACTAAATATGTTAAACGTTCAAAAAAGATAGAATGGGAACATGTTGTACCGGCAGAGAACTTTGGTCGTACCCCTAGCGAGTGGCGTGATGGCCATAAACAATGCATCAGTAGCAAAGGTAAAGCATTTAAAGGCCGTAAGTGTGCTGAGAAGGTAAATACTGAATATCGCTACATGCAAGCGGACATGTTTAACCTTTACCCTGCAATCGGTGCTGTTAACTCCCTAAGAAGTAATTATAACTTCACCATGTTACCTGGAGCTAAAAGTGACTTCGGTAGTTGCGCAATGAAAATAGATAGCCGCAAAGCTGAACCACCTAAAATGGCTAGAGGCCGCATAGCTCATACGTATCTGTACATGAGAGGCGCTTAGAAGCGATATAGTATGAGCAAATCACAACGACAACTAATGAGTGCTTGGGATAAAATGCACCCTGTAAATGCCTCGGAGTGCGCGAGAGCTAAGAAGATAAATGCTATACAGAAGAGTCAAAATCATGTGGTGAAGAGTCGATGTGATACTGGTGGTATTTGGTAGTATAAATGGCTAATGAATAAATCAAGCTACCAGTTAACTAGGTCTTTCGGTCAGCCGAAACTGACGAAGCCTATCTTTGCAGCGCGATTTGAGTCTTTATTGGCTGTAACAGCAGCTTGATGCTGCTCTTCAATCATTTTAGAGGGAATGTCTAACGTGGTTGTTTGGCTTTGGGCTGAATTACTTGTGCTTGGGTCGAATTGTTCTACGGTCATATTGCGCTCTGCTGCTTTAACTGGCTCAAAACTACAGGTTAAAGCGTCATAAGTGGTGAATTAACTGCATTTATTACAAGATGAATATCTTCGCTAGGGTACTTTAGTTCAGATTTGCTTCTCTTTTAGCTCTAGCTTCCTCAATTTGAAATATTATTTTATCCCTTTCAATCACTGCTACCTCAATCTCTACTGGACCGAATAACTTAGCAAGTCTTTTAGAGTGCTTTACAGCTAAATCTTTATCTCCATAATGCATAGCAACACGAAACCACACGTAAGCTTGAAATTCGCCTTGATGAAATGCACCACCTTTTTCAATTATTTTAGCTACCTCTATTTGAGCAGAAGAGCTACCACCGTATGCAGCTGACTTATATTTTTTAAAGTCTTCCTTATAGAGCTCAATTGCGACTTCATCATGTTTACGGTAAGACTTATATTCTGATACATATATTTGGTGTTTTGCATCTGAACTACCCAATTCAGCACCACTTCTGTACCAAATGAAAGCTTTTTTAATGTCTTTCGGCGTACCTTCACCAAACTCGTGCATTAGCCCTAAGTTATAATGAGCCATAGCCAATCCTTGACTAGCCGCTAAAGTAAACCACTTAATAGCCTCTTTATAGTTTTGTTCAACACCATCACTATCAGCTAAACTTGCACCAATATAATTCTGGGCTTCAGCATAATGTTGCTTAGCTGATTTCCTGTACCAAAAAAGACTTAGTTTAGAGTCTTGGGTTACACCATCACCCAAATCATATCGAGTACCTAAATCGTATTGAGCTTTAGCGTCACCCTGTTCAGCTAACTTAATAATTTCAGGTAGCTCAGTTGAAAAAGTCGCAAGAGGAAACAATATGCTTATAACAGTCAGCATTACTAGAGCGCCTTGTGTTAACCTTTTTAATAAAAATCCAAACATAAAATAGTTCCTAATAAATTAATCGTTATCGTTCATGAATGCCCAAACTAATGCACCAACCCAGCCGAGAAACATCCAACCTAAACACAAATTAAGGATTAGTATTGCTTTAGCATTACGATGATTTCGCTTTGAAGCAACAATTGCTGGAATGAAATACACCCATAGAGCAAAAACAACTAGTACTATGATTAAAATAATTTCCATAAGCCTCCCGTCACGATTCCTTGAACTTTAATAAATAATTTTTAATGTCAATTTCACCACATAAGTCGGCATACTCTATAAATTCTATGAGCCTTGTATCATGTATTTGATATTTGTTATCTTTAATAAATTCAAAATCACCATTTAAGATGGCACTTTTAATTCTGGGTGCTATTGGTATACCAATAATTAACGACTCAATCTCTTCATATTCATAATATGAACTTTTAGATTCAACATATTCGTCTAAAGGAGCAGTAGAATTTTCATTATTACTTTCTTCCAGTTCAATTGTTGATTCTTTATCGTCCTTTTCTTCCAGTTCAATTGCTGATTCTTTATTGTCATAAGTTTGAATGTCCTCTTTCTTAAATAGACGTAAAATACGCTTAAATATGAACAAAAAACTATAACTACCAACAACCAACACAAGTCCATTGGTTAAATTAAAAGCCAACATTTGCTTATTATCAAAACCAGCCGTATTAGTAAGTTCACTAGGCCCCCAACCAGATAAAGCACTAGTTAATATGGTCATCACTACCATTAATACCTGAACACCAAGCCAACAAAGTAGAGATATCATCAATAGTGTTTTTAGTGAATTAAAAGCACCTTTAAATATTTTTGATAAAATAGATAAATCGATCGGAGTTAACTTGGGTTTAACATTTGTCGAATTTATATCATCCCTCAATGATTGAACTCTATATTTTACATATAAGGAATCAGCGATAGCTAAATCACCATTAGAATCTGCAATAGCCTTTAGCCATAAACCTTTTTTCTTGTTTTCTTGCTGTAACTCATCAGAAACTTGCTCATAAAGCTTTTCTTCATCTTGCCTCTTTTTTATTTTATTACTTCTCATATTACCTCTTTAATAATCAAGATGATTATTAACTACAAATTAAAGAGTGGGAAATACAGCCCAACCCAATCTAATTGCATCGCAATCATCATGTAATACACGTCCCAATTGAACTAAAAACCAAGGTGCTTAAGATAAATACATTCAAGAACATTAAATGTGATCTCTAATATTCCTTATTTACATTTGAGGGTAAATGAATTTGATTTCGTGTCACTAAAATAGCTAACAAAAACCAACTCAACCACATCAACATTCCAGTACCACGCGGTATCTGCCAGCACATCTTTGCACATGCCAATACTTAAAAGCTCAGCCCTAACCTCTTCAGTGTCAAAGTCAGAAATAATCATTTTTACATCCCATGTATAGAGTATTTGCAGCCTTGAATTATCGAAGGCCGAAACAACTGAGCGCAAAGTAGTGCTATCACCGAATTTCTTACCCTTTAAAACCTCCATAGTCTGATTAGTTGCAATTACATTTACTTGTGAAAAAATTTTAGCGCTAACAATATTAATTAAAGCAAGTGCGATTAATGTAATAACTATGAATTCCTTCATTTTGAGACCCCTTATTACCTTTAATTACCGATCGAGGTTAAGTTTCATATCAGTCTATTATGTAGACCAGAGGTCCCTTGAAATATATGTTAAATAAGAAATAACTAATAAGTGCAATTGAGCAATAACCATACCTATATTGTAACTAACCAGTAACAACAAACAGTTAAACACTGTCACCACACTGTGTTAAGTTGTAATCAATCGGTTGCTTAAATCAAATCGGTAGACAATGAGGGGATTTGATATGGTCATGGGGTTTGACAGAAATTTACAGCCTCATAAGTGGCGATTTAACTGCCTTTATTGCAAGTTCAATGTCATGTTGGCTTACTCGCAAGATGTAAAATCAATTACAGTTTTCATAGCTCGATTCTACGCAAACGTTTGCCATGTCTATAGCTTTATTAATATCTATGAGCGTCATGTTTTTTTCCATAAGGTCTATTAGACCTTCAGAATTGTCGTAGCCGTTATTTCTCGATATAACTACCCACATATAAGGCTCTTTATAATCTTTCAAAACTGCTTGTTCTTTTAGATACTCTAGAGCGAGGATATATTGTGCCTTTGCATGCCCTTGCTTTGCTGCCTTACGAAACCAAAGAACTGCTTTTTCACTATCTTTAGCAATCCCTCTACCATAAGAATACATTATACCAAGATTAGCCTGAGAGTCTGAATGTCCTTGCTCTGCGGCTCTAAGGTACCAAAAAACTGCCTGTTTGTTATTCTTAACGACTCCTTGACCATAGGCATACATTATACCAAGTTTTGCCTGAGATCCGGAATATCCCTGCTCTGCAGCCTTAAGAAACCAATAAAAAGCTACTTGATTTCACGCAAGGAACTGGTCAGATAATTGGCTTCAAAAGCAGCCAAAAAAAGCCCCTTGAAGATAAACTTGAAAGCAACAAAAGCCCCGCGAGGGCGAGGCTTTGTATTCAAAAAGCGGGAATAAAAAATATGCTCTGACCCTATACCTTAAATAGATTTATTTGCATCGCCCGGTAGAGTCTACCGTTAATACAGCAGTACTCTTTTGAATTGAAGTAACATTGATTGAATCAGCTTCTTCAAACGTAAATAAAGATAAGTGTAACGGTAATTCAAAAGCCTGAACGTCAATTGCCTTTCTAAGTTCATCCGCTTGATTATCGTTGCGACAAAAGATCATTAAATCAATATCCGATGGGCTAGCCTCATCACGGCTTACTGAACCAAATAAGTGCCACTCTGTATTCGTTGCAAGAGAGCCAAGAGAGCATGCGACCTCCCTAAACTTTGCAATCACATTAGCTCGATTCATCTCGCTAGTCGCTGCATCAATTCCTTAAACGTTAGCGCTTCAGCTCCCAGAGATGCCGCTGCTGATTCTGCTTGATGAGTTATAGAACCATAGCTTGACGACTTAACGACAATATCAAAACTACCAATACAAGTTCTCGCATTTCGCACATCTTCAGCACTCATGTTGTATGCGTCAATTACTGCGATTGTGAGTCTATCCCCGCTAACACGGTCAACGCGAAAAACAGAGTCATATACATACGAAACACTTATTACATTACTGTGCTGTTGCATGCCGTTTATAAAGAACCCCATATTTTTATTGCGAAAGGAGCCTGCGTCCATTGTTCTAGCCGCTCGTTCTATATCACCAAAAGTTCCAAGTGCAGCACCTTCTGCATGAATAGCATCAATAGCCAACCCATCCCATAAAACTTTTGAAGGTACATTAACCACAAGTTGAGGTTTGTTAGCTGTTTTAAATAATGGGAGCACATCCGTATCTTTAATAACACCTCTATTACCAATAACCGCTACATTAAACGTGTAACCGTGCTTCCCTTCCACAACAAGAAAACCTTCCGCAGTCCTTCTGACAACTTTTAGGTCATTTTCATCAGCAAGCCTGTTTTCTACCCAACCTATTGCTTTCGTCATACTAATCCTTAAAAATATCTGCCATCTCTACAGGGAAGCGAGATGAATCTTGCCTGGCGTCTTCTATATGAAAAGCTTCTAGGTCATCTATGTGCTGGCGAAATTTCTCTTTCGTTACCTTTTCGCTGTCAGACAGCAGATGACGATTGGCATCTACAAACGATAGGACTTTTCGGTTGTTAGGGATAATGATTGTAAGCACTTTTCGCTTCCACTGTTCTGCTGCACCGCTTTCCGGATTCTGTGCTTCTTCGATGTGAGGCCCGTACATTTCGAAGACTGTTCGACTTTCAATTAAAAGAGGTTCAACAACATCTCGAACGGATTCTCTGTCATCAAACTTCCTAACGCCAAACAGCTCTACTAATTTATGCTCATGCTCTCTTTTCCAACGCGTCATCATTAAATCGGGGAAAGCATCTGGAGCTTTGTCTACCATTGTATGACAGTTGGCACATAAGACAATTAGATTTTCGAATGCACCTCGCTCTTCATCGCTTAGCTCTGCGTTAGCTCTAGGACCGTCATCTTGTGCTGCGAAAACATGAGCCAATTCAGCTATGAGAAAACGTGTCCCCCCGGCCTCATCGAACAATTTTTTTGAGCAACTTGGATTTTGGCAGTACCCTGCGGAAGAGGCAAACAACCTTCGCTGAGTATGTGCATTTGGGGAAGCTTTCCCTCTAGCATTAGCCACAATTACTTCCTTATTATCTTATCAATGATTTCCTAAACAATATCATTTAGTTAGACATCAATTCAAGAACATTCGCCCTAACAACTTGTCATTAAAATGAAAGCCCGCGAGTGCAAAATATTCTGTCACCGGAGTTCTAGGTTATTGTTCTAATCCCCTTTGGCTTCAAAAGCAGCCAACAAAAAGCCCCTTGAGAGGGTGCAGTGTCATAATTAATTGACTGTATTGAAAAGGCACTTATAGGTAATTAGCTTTATTAAACTCAAAGCTCTTTTTACTAGCCTTTTCTATAATCATTTTTATCTTTGATTTGGTTGATTTGGCTATATATTCTAATTCATCATACTGCTTCATTATTTCTTTCGCTTTTTCAAGACCTCTCGTACCATCATTAGATTTTATAGCTGCCTGTATTGTGTGTAATGCCTCTTCATTTTTCTCTTTACTAAGTTGATGAATATATATACCAAAGCTATTAATTGTATCTGAAACAATATCAACACTTTCTTGGGTGGAATTTTCGAATTCATCTACCAACATTAAAGAAAATTTACTCAATTGCTCTAAATTTAAACTATCTAGTCTAGTCATATCAACATTCATAGTGACTCCTTTAATAATTATTGTCCTAAGGTTCAACTGCTTACTACTAATTTCATGAGTAAATTTTAACTAGAGTCTTTTTAATAGTTCACTTACAAGCTCATCAGCATTATTGAACTGAGGCTCTACTAGTTTCTCAACTTTCGAAAATTTCTCTTCGGTTTCAGATAATATATTAATCCCTGTTAGCACCTTGATTTCATTATTGTAATAAAGCATTTTATACAAACAATCTGAAATCTTAGAGTTATTTTTTGTATCATAAAACATATTCTTTATTCCTTTTTATCAAGCACTTATTATTCATTTAATTCAATGTTAAGAAGTTTATAATTTTACTTAATATTGCTTTCCTTCAAAAGACATCTCTGTTTGCCGATCTGAGCTATAACCACTTGAACTAAAGGCACCATGGTCAATATAATCAAGCAATTTTTCTGCGACATTTTCAAATAAATCAATAGTTTCATTGATATGGTCAATTGAATTCTTAATGCTTGTTATTTTTGACATTAAAGCGGTATTGAATAAATTATCACTAGCTAAGCATGAGACTCTATCTTTCATAATGTTAAATTTTAAAATCTCATTGTTTAAATCTTTTACTTTAGCGTATAGGGCTTCTATAGTTTCACTAACTTGTAAAGCTATTATGCTAATAATATTTCCATCAAAATCATCTTGATCTATAAAAGCAGTAAACAGTCTTGTAATTTCAGCTTCAATAGGGTTTATCCGCTTTTCATCCTCTATATCGCCTCTAATATCATATTCAGCACGCCTATCAATATCCCCAAGAATTTCATAGGCATTTTTTATTTCTTTAAATTTTTCTGTAGCCTCAGCTTTCGCTTCTTTACCCATGTGTTTATCTGGATGCCATAGGCTACATAACTTTCTGTATGCTTTTTTTATTTCAGCTTGAGTTGACTCTTGGTCAACCCCTAGAGTGTTATATAATTTCATTACCTACCCCTTATCAAGGCATCAACATCAATTAGTTTCTTTCTTTTAGGCTTTGCTGCAATTTTTTTTGCTGCAACATCAGCTTTTTCCTCTGCAATTCTTTTGTATTTCAGTGCTTCATTTACTAGCCTTTCCGCTTCTTCTTTACCTTGTCGTTCTTTTTTCTGTTTATCTATTTCAGCTTGCTTTGCAGCTTCTCTATGAGATGAGATTTCTTCTTTTTCTTTTTCAATTCTTTGTCGTTGTTGTTCGGAGTGCTCTGCACTCGCCCACACAATTTTATTAAATTCATCAATTGCCAACCAAACGGAGCTTGAAGAAAAATCGACTTCTTTAATTCTATGTAACTGATCTTTTAGCCATAAAATTTTACTTTCATCCAGAGTGAAGCGAACTGAGTCTGAGCAGAAATTAAATGCAACACTACGAACTTCGTTTCTCTTAGAGCCTACGTATACATCAGAAGAAAAAAACTCTTTCCCCCCAAGATTCCAAAAGTAAATATCAATCAACTTTTTTTGGTCATCTGTCAGGTTTCCAGCTTCATCCCCGTAGAAGGTAATATCTATGTCCATTCATAGCTCCTTAGAATATATTTGTAACAACTTTCGATATTAGAGACGAAAGTCTTTTTACTTTTAATCATCATTTGTGAAAGCCCATATAAGGGCACCAACCCAACCAAAAAGCATCCAGCCTAAAAACAAGTTAAGAATAAGTATTGCTTTAGCATTCCTATGATTTCTCTTTGAAGCGATAATTGCCGGAATCAAATATATTAATAAAGCAATAACACCTAGAAAAATAAACAATATGACTTCCATCACAACTCCTTAATAACTATTGAATGAAAACAAAATATGGAAAAAATAAAAGTGTAAATGTAATGTTTTATCACTCTAGAGTACTCAAATGGCATCATCACCTCCTTGTTCAGCGGCTTTTTTGTACCAGTAAGTTGCTTCTGATATATCCTCTAAACCGCCATTAACATCCTCATATATAAGCGCTAAATTAAATTGGGCATCAGCATCCCCTTGTTCAGCAGCTTTTTTGTACCAGTAGATTGCTTCAAATGTATTTTCAAAACCGCCATCAACATCATCATATATAAGCGCTAAATTAAACTGGGCATCAACATCCCCTTGTTCTGCGGATTTCTTGTACCAATAGATTGCTTCAGATGTATTTTCAAAACCGCCATCAACATCTTCATATATAAGCGCTAAATTAAATTGAGCAGCGACATCTCCTTGTTCAGCGGCTTTTTTGTACCAGTAGATTGCTGCTGATTTATCTTTGAAACCGCCATTAACATCATCATATATAAGCGCTAAATTAAATTGGGCACCTACATCCCCTTCTTCAGCGGCTTTTTTGTACCAGTAGATTGCTGCTGATGTATCTTTGAAACCGCCATTAACATCATTATATATATGAGCTAAATTAAATTGGGCATCAGAGTCACCTTGTTGAGCGGCTTTCTTGTACCAATAGATTGCTTCAAATGTATCTTCGAAATCTTCATTAACATCATCATATATAAAAGCTAAATATAACTGGGCATCAGCATCCCCTTGTTCAGCGGCTTTTCTGTACCAATAGATTGCTTCTGCTGTATCTTTAAAGCCGCCATTAACATCATCATATATATGAGCTAAATTAAATTGGGCATCAGAGTCACCTTGTTGAGCGGATTTTTTGTACCAATAGATTGCTTCTGATGTATCTTCTAAATCGCCATTAACATCATCATATATATAAGCTAGATTAAATTGAGCTTGAACAAGTCCATTTCGAGCAGGTGCTGTATACCATTCTATTGCCTTCTCGTAGCTTTGGTCAGTACCCAAACCATCATGGTGCATTAGCCCCAAATGGTATTTAGCTTTATTGGAGTTCTGTGCTGCTGCTTTTGTATTCCAAAACAAAGCTTCTTTATAATTTCGGGTTGTTTTATCACCGTTAAAATACATCAGTGCAAGTTTGTACTGAGATTCTACGACCCCATTTTCAGCGGCAATCATTGTTTTATCAAATGAAGACTGTGCAAAGCAAGCGGGCATAAAGAACAAAGTAATTAATAGCCATTTAACAGCTATCATAAATCTGTTACCCGAACTATTTAAAAGGGGGGGAATGCATTGATTGGTATTTTGTTGGTAGATCATATCTTTATCTCCTAATTGTTTATTTAAATGCAGGTTTTCTGCCTTCATTTAAATAAACGGAGATAAGACGTTGGAATTAACATTTAATTTAAATTATTTTGTTAAACAATTTAATTAACTAATTTAACCTTCGGAGTGTAAGTGTAAGGTTAAATTAGTTGATCAATCATCGATGGAGTTGAAGTGGCAGAGTTAATTTGGCCACCTAACTAGAGGTGTTATTATGTACTAATTAAACTTTACGAATAATTCAGTTTGTAAAATATATATTTAAGATATATCACGAGCTATTTTCTTCCATGAACTATCGAACATAAACCTCTTCATCTCTAAAACTGGATTCTTTAGCTGATAAACATTTACCGGATGCTGATTAATGTTCTCTATAACAACTAACCACCAGTTATCATTTTCTAAGGCAAACTTCACTTGTGGAAGTGTTACAGAAACCCCTCTATCTCTCCAAGACCCTGTTAGTGTCTTTACCTCAATATATCTAACAACTCTTCCATTTTTATCTATTTCTTGGAAATCGTAACCCTCGTTATTTCCCCCCATTTTCAATATATTATTACCTGATTTAAGAATGTAGGCTTTATAGTGTTTTTTAAAGAAATCCTCTCCTTTATCACCTATCTTTAAAGAAAGATTTTCACTATGTTCGTCATCATAGCGGTTATTAAAAACAGTAACTGGCAACTTGCTATTATCACTAACAATATTAGCTGCACTTTTACTTTTCCTACTTTTATTTGATCGGTTGGGTTTATTGCTTACAGTACGATTTGAATCTGAATCCCCCTCTCCTTCATTTTTCTTGTGAAGACTTAAAGTATTTCCTTTAGATGTACCTGAAAAACTGTTAACAACTCTATCTACTTGTTCATTTTTTTCAAAGGAAGGCTTATTACCATAAACTTTTCTTAAATCATTATTAGTTCCGCCTTCAATCGTGTTTCGGCCAACCACTTCCACTTCAGAAGTGGAATTTTGGCTACTATTAGTTGAGACTGATTTTTCAGCAGTTTCATGTGGAAGTTCAGGAGGAGTTAGATTACTCTGTTCGGAACCGTCACTGTTACTTGTATTAGAGAAATCGGTTTCATTTATAAGTGAATAATCATCAATATTTCCTTCAAAATTATCTTCATAATCAAAAACATCATCTTCTATATCAACATAGATTTTTTCAGGTAACTCTTTAACTTTCCGACTATCTAAAAGTTTTGCTATATTTATTCCTTCAGTATTTTTCCTTAATATTTTTTCAATTGAAGAAAAGCTTTCTCTAGATAAATTTGTCTTTTTTTGTATATATGCAGCAATAATTTCACACATATCATCAAGATCATCCTGATTTAAAATATAAAGAATGTCAGTTTCATGGTTCTCGAATGTAGTTGCTTCATTATCTGTATAAAGCCAACTCGACCTAACATAATAATCAACAACAATTTTGTTTGAGAAATATATATCAGAAGGAATAATTCGATTAATATCTGTCTTATCTAGTTCACTTTCACTTATCTTGTTTTCATGATAATTCAGTCTTAAAATTGCGACCTTAAAGTGATTACTCTTCAGTAAAGATTTTATAGATTTGGCTTTCGGTGATATGCAATCAGTAAAGGTTGTCTTATTCTGATCTATCTCACCCTTTGCAGTTTCAGCTAATGATTTTACTCCTAAAAATTTTTCTAAATTTGGGTACCCTTTTTTACATAAATTAATCTTGTCATTTTTGTCATCTGCATTATGATATGCTGGAAAATCATCTATATATAAAACATTCGCATTATACAAAACACCCTGTTTTGAGAGTAGTGGAAATGTGGTTCCTTCAGCAAGCCTGTCAACAATACTAACTAGACATTTTTGTAGCTCCTTTGCATCTCTTAATTGGGTTTTATTTAACTCTTTTCCCATAGGGAGACTATTTAGTCTTTCAATAAAAAAAGATGATTTAGGTTTATTTAAAACCCCAAGTTTTTCTAACCCTGATTGCAAATTTTCATTTTGCTCACCATTTAAAATATCATTCCAACAGTAAGTATTCGAAATTGAAAATAATGACTTAAAAACTATATTTGATGGTAACCATTTCTCTCTAATTCTAATGCATTTATTCTTTATACTTCTAGGTATGTTTTCTATTTTCAAACGACCAATATAACTGTAAAACGCCTTGGCAGATTTTTTAATTTCGCCCTCATCAGTTATTGATATAGGAACAATTGATGTTAAAATTTCAAAGCTTTCAAATACACTTTTGATCGGCACACTAGTACATAAACCTAATGCCTTAGCTTTAGTTTTTTCATCTGTTTTATGTTCCGTATCTAACGAAGAAGAACTAAGATCAACCCCAAAATGTAAAGCATAAAACTTACCTCCAGCAACTTTTATATCCTTGCCTAATATTAAATTTCTAGAATAATCTAATTTTGTATACTCCTTTTGGGGTTTAAGTAATATCTTTGGTTCAGCAACAGGAAACCACGGTTTATTGCTCAATATCTTTATCAGAGCTTTCCCTTCATATTTTACCCTTTCAAAGTTCTCATAATTATCAGAAATATAACGCAACAACTTTATCGACACTAACTGATTGTTATTAATTATAATTTCATTTGCCACATAAATAATATGACTCGGTAATATTGATTGTGAGCATCCTATTTGTTTAAGAAAAAAATTCCATTTTTCCTGGTGCTCCTCAAAAAACATTGGCAGAAATAGTTTGTTTTGAAGGAAAGTAGGTAAATACTCAAAATGGCTTGGTAAGTAATACTCTTGAGCTGTATTTAGTGATGTATTTTCCAAATTTGGTATTATTTTAGAAACTGTTAACGTTTTAGTTAATTCAGCCAACTTTTCTTCATTGAGGTTGTTCGTATAATGATCCCATTCTGATGCTAACCATATTAATACCCTATCTCTATCGGCTACATCAGAAGTGTTCTTTATAAAAGGAATTATTACATCATCTATGTAGTTTAAAATGGATTGCTCTTCTTTCCCAAACCGTTTTAATAACTCTTTATGGTTAGTGTCAACTATCCGAATTAATTCATATTCACCATTTAATGAGTGAATATGCTTTGGTGGTTCAAAGTTACTAGGAAGAAATAAATTAGCCTCATCATTTAAGCAATAAGAATTATCATTTTCTGTCTGAATAAACGGAATAAGTTTAAATAGTTCTTTTTCTTTGCTATCAAGAGTTTCAAACCATTCAATATCACTCACAATAAAATTTGTAAGAAAATTTTTCACACGTTTGTTTTTAAAAAATGAATAATCCTTTAAAGTTATCAGGTGTTTGACTAAATTCTCTGGATTTATTCTATCTAATACATTGTGATTAACCAAAGGTGCATAAACATTTAAGTATTCTGGATGAATTAGTTCTATATCCGTTGCTTCAAAGCATTCAATATTTTCGATATCTCTATCGTCAATAATTAATGGTTTATCCCTTTGAGTTAAATTAATTAATTCATCTCTATTTGTATTAAATATTTTTAATTTTCTAATACTATCTATCGAGCGGTTGATCTCGACCGGACTATGATTAGTGATAAATGAAACAATATTTTTTATCCATAATTTATCTAACTTAAACATATTGAAATTATTTTCTATTGATTTCAATGAAGTTTGTAAGCTAGGATATTCCCAAGAACAAGGTAATTCAGCATCATCTTTGATGACATCTATAACATCTTTAGCTAAGAATAATTCAGTATGATTCTGGAAAAGATCTAGATCAGGCTCCTGATCTAAAATAATTTCCATATCTATTCGGTAAAGGAAATTATTTAAACGAAGCTCAAATGGTAATCCATCTAATAATGAATAATCACTACCATCTTCTGAACAATAATTAAGTATTTCTTTAAACCAAGTTCGATTATTAAGCATCTCGATGCTTGATTTACCGAATAAAATAGGAAATTCAACACCATCTGTTTCCTTAGAAATATAACCTCTTATGTACTTGGGTGTTATGCTAGTTAACCCTAGGTCTATCCTATTGATGTTATTAATAACAAATCTAGGAGGAGTAGGTGAAACTATATTAAAATGCTCACGTAGAGGATTAAGTAATAAATCATTAGGATCTTCATGTATATGGAGTGCTCCTTTGTACGAAGACATCCAACCTTCGGTATCTTTAGTTAAACTGTAAAAGCAATCATTAATAGACGCATGTCTATAAAAACCTGATTTTAAGCTATTATCAAACATGTTGTTTTGTGGGTTTAACCAAAGTTTATAATATTCTTTAATATAATTTTTATTCTTAATAAAGCTTAATAAGTTTACCCATGCTTTTCCAACACCTTCTTTTAAAAGTAACTGATTCCATCCTATTAATATTTCTTTATCATTCCCTGAGCCTTTAAATGTCAACTCTGTCCGCGTGTCATTTAAGTCGAACCAACCATGTATATGTACTGGATGTCCACTATCTATAGGTAAGTGCAAAAATGTGAATGTTTTACCTTTAATAGTGCAGGGTTTACCATCTCCTCCTATTTTTATTGCAACTCCTACCCAAGGTAAAACCTTTCTTGGGATAGGCGTTATATTCAATGCTTTAATCGCTTGATGTATTAAATTATTTTCATTACCTCTAAATAGACCATTGGCTACAGCCCACTTCTCTTTTGTTTTTGTTATTTTGTCTGTTACCTTGTTAAAAGATGAAACACTAAGCTCCTGATAGTAAGTATAAAAAGGGAGGTGATGTTTGCTAGATAGCCAATAGTTGCACGTGTCAATTGGAGAGTTTTTAAACTCTTTCTTTATTTCTTTATTTATATTTTCGACTTCTTTGGAATTACTTGTCGTTATTTCAACATGAACTATAACATCCCCGTTTTCTGAGATTTCCTTTAAAACAAGCCTGTGAATACTTCTTAAAAACAAAAGGTTATCCGGATTTTTCTTCCATTCATCACACAAAATGTAAAAATCGTCGATTGTAAATATTTCAGTACTAATTTTACTTTGTTTTGAAGTTACTTCATTCCTGACAGGCAATCGAAAAGTGGTAGGAGCTAAATTATTACAATTAGGGGATTTAAAAGTATTGACCCAATTTTTGATTGAGGAATATTCTTCTTCTCCCCATCCACGAATACTTTGAGGTATATTTTTACTTACTGCTGTATGTTGTATATCAAACCAATATGCTCTCCCGTTTGATATAAAACTTGGGTGATCTGATATACTAAATGAAGAACTAAAGCCTTGACCAAAACGGCCTGTTTTGTCTGATTCTCCTGATTTACCTTGCGCACTAAGCTCTTTAATGCTGTCAAAATCTTTTTCTTGAAACAAAGAGTTATTTTGAATAACTAATGCACACCCCATTCCCTCTTCAAATTCAGTACCATTGAGTGATAAATGATTCCTCTGATCATAAGTAACTATCAACTCTGTCGCACCAGAGTCATCTGCGTTTTGTAAAAATTCTTTTAAAATAGTATCTTTCGTATAACTATTTATTAAACCTGTGATACGTGTAACGAGGTTTTCTTTATATGTGGAATCATGTACTGACATTATTACTTCCTAGTACTGCTTATTAAATAGGGAATTGAACACTTAACTAACTTCAATACGCTTTATTGGATAGCCTATTATTTTTCTAGTCGCTAACTTGTCTCAATATATTGCTTCTGATGTATATTCAAAACCGTGATAGTTCTGTTAACTGTTCTGTTTAAAGTGCGGGGAACCTATTGATTGGTATTTTTTTGTAGCTCATAATTCTATCTCCTGAATGTTTATTTAAATGCAGGTTTTCTGCCTTCATTTAAATAAACGGAGATAAGGCGATGGAATTAACATTTAATTTCAATTATTTTGAAAAACAATTTAATTAACTAATTTAACATAGGAGCGCGAGGTTAAATTAGATGATCAATCATCAGTGGATTTGATAATTGATTTAGCGAAGTATCAAAATCATTGTCTCCAAGTTACTTTGTAAACTATTATAAATGCAACGCTTAGTATAATTGAGGATATAAATTTTTCGCGAGTATTAGAATGAAATTATAAATTTTTAGTTTTGATTCTGATTCTTTAATATGAGAGATAAATTAAACTGGGCATCAGAATGCCCTTGTTCTGCGGCTTTTTTGTACCAATGGATGGCTTTTGATGTGTCTTTAAAACCACCATTAACATCATCATATATAAGCGCTAAATTAAACTGAGCATCAACATACCCTTGTTCAGCGGAATTTTTGTACCAATAGATGGCTTTTGATGTATCTTTAAAACCTTCATTAACATCATATATATAAGCTAAAAGAAATTGGGCACCAAAATCACCTTGTTCAGCGGCTTTTTTGTACCAATACATGGCTGCTGATGTATCTTTAAAACCGCCATTAACATCATCATAGATAAGTGCTAAATTAAACTGGGCATCAGAATAGCCTTGTTCAGCGGATTTTTTGTACCAAGTCATGGCTATTGATGTATCTTTAAAATCACCATTAACATCACCATATATCAGCGCTAAAAAAAATTGGGCATCAGCATTCCCTTGTTCTGCGGATTTTTTGTACCAATAAATGGCTTCTAATGTATCTTTAAAACCACCATTAACATCATCATATATACGCGCTAAAAGAAATTGGGTATAAGCATCCCCTTGTTCAGCGGATTTTTTGTACCAAGTCATGGCTTTTGATTTATCTTTAAAACCACCATTTACATCATTATATATAATCGCTAAATTATGTTGGGCTTTAGCATCCCCTTGTTCAGCGGATTTTTTGTACCAAGTCATGGCTTTTGATTTATCTTTAAAACCACCATTAACATCATTATATATAGTCGCTAAATTATATTGGGCATCAGCATTCCCTTGTTCAGCAGATTTTTTGTACCAATAAATGGCTTCTAATGTATCTTTAAAACCACCATTAACATCATGATATATAAGCGCTAAATTAAATTGGGCATTAGCACTCCCTTGAACAGCGGATTTTTTGTACCAAGTCATAGCTGCTGCTCTATCTTTAAAGCCACTATTTACATCATCATATATATGAGCTAAATGAAACTGGGCTTTAGCATCCCCTTGTGTAGCTGCTTTTGTGTACCAAGTAATGGCTTCTGATGTATCTTCTAAATCGCCACTAACCACATCATAATTCAATACGACTTTAAGCGACTTATTGGGGTAATAATGCCTTATTGATTTCAATCGGTTGTTTTCATCATATTCATAAATTGATTTCCAAAAACCATCCTTATTTGCAACTGGTTCTCCATTTACCCCAAAGTATGAACGGCTATTAATAAGATCTACGTCATCGTAAGATAATACCAACCTGTGATAATAATCATTATAAAGGGCTGCTTTGTCACAAGGGTCAAGAGCTGCTTTGTCACAAGGGTCAAAGGCCGCTTGCTCTATTATGGCTCGCAGATCATCTCCTAGATCAGTATATTTATATTTAACATATGAATAATTACCATGTACGCTTAAAAAATCACCTGATCTATCTAAAGTTGTACGTTGAATTAGATCTCCATTTTTATCATATAAAAACTTTACTTTATAATAACTGTCTTTTGACGTTGGGCCGTATTCTTCGTTGGTAAGTTCTATAATGTTTCCCATCCCACCCCATAAAAGCGTCATGGTATAAGTATTTTTCCAACCATCAAGTACATTATTTTTTAATTTAATATCTCGCTCAAATCCATCAAATTTGCTTGGTCGGCCGTGTATGTCGTATTCAAAAACCTCCCTGCCATAACCGTCAGTATTTTCTGTCGGATAGCCTTTTTTATTATATGTAAGCTTCCCAATCTTATTACCTGAGCTATCATATTCTAAAACAATGCGAGCAGGTTTATCGGAACTTACGGTTAATTGTCCACCTTCATTAGTCTGCATTATTTCTGTGTTATTACCCCATATATCATATTCTCTAACTTCAGTATCACTAGCATTCTCCAATACATGAGTTTTTTTAATATTAAAGCCTTTTTCGTCTTGTTTATACTCTACAGTACCAGACACAGAAGATTTAATTGGTTGACCGTTCTGATCTAAAAATAACTGAGTTGAGATTTGTCCTGAATGCGTATAGGTAAATTTTTCACCAAAACCTGTATGGTCATCATCTGAAATTCTCTTACCATATGCATTCAAATAATACTTTTTAGTAATAAACCCTGATTCATTATAAAAATATTTGTATTGAGATATACCAGCAACCTCAACTTTAAATTCTTTTAAATTTTTCCATATATCAAAAGGGTTAATATGAAGGTAACTTTTACCGATGAATACTTGTGATTGGTTTTTAGCGAATCGATAATTATCTAACCGAATTCGTTTTCTGGAAGAGGTTTTTATATCAACTGAAAATAAATTACCATCAGCAGCATATTTATACTCCCACAAGGCTGCATTGTCCTTTTCCTTGTTTTTTATCAATGTTCCAATACTATTTTGATAACTCAGCTTTTTTAACACGCCCCGCTGATAATCAAGTCGATAGTATTTCCCTAGATGTTTTTTTTCTTCTTCGTTTAACTCATATAGACCAAATGGCACACTCCACCTTTCAGCAATATTAGCGAAGTAATAACTCTTAACTCGATTAAGATCCCAATAATAAAAAGAACTAAGAAATATAGGCAACACAATGAAAATAAAGGAAATGCGAAGTCGAGTATTAGTTTTATGTTGCTTTGATAACTTAAGGTATTTTGCTAAATGGTTATCACTGATAATGCCACTTTTAAAATAGCGCCAGCCTTCTTTGAGTAACCTGTTATCTTTAATAAGGTAATTATTTTTTTGTTCCGAACACCAACGTAAAAATTGACCATCGACACTGTAGCGCCACTCTAAATAATCCTTATTTTTTGTAACCCATTCCTTCAGTTCGTTCCAGTTATTAAACAAACTATCATGTACCAATTTAATCATGGTGTCGGCACTTGTATTGTTCGCACTAACGATTAAATTTGCGTCAATAAATTGTTGGGCCAGTTTATATAATTGGGGGGAGTCTACTTCTAGTTTATTTAGATCAACGTGTTTCGCGTAAGGTAAAAACTCGCCATTTAAACCCACGAAAGCATCAAAAAGCTGAGCAATTAATTTTTCGTTGGCTTTATTATCTTTTAATACTTGAGTTGCCCTATAAGCAATGGCACCGGTAAGGCCACCTAACTCTTGATAATGTTGGTACTTTAATTCCGTTGCATTAGGATTTTCTAACGTAGCTTTGAGGTAAAGCTGCTCTAATAGAAACTCCACCATAGGAAGTGCAAAGGGTGTTTTAGATGCCTCATCTATGATGACTTTATCTAATACCCCACCCTCGCTATCATGCTCGAAAGTAATCCCAGAAAATGCTGATTGTTCATGAATGATTGCTTGCCAATCATCTAGTTCAAGCTGTGATGCCACATTAGATATAACGGGTGAACTAAGCGCCTGATTATCTAACAAACGACCTAGGTACTCATTACGAATTGCCAACACTATATCTAGCGGCTTCAATTGGTTTGCTAGGTCGTTTAAAGCTTTTAATGTACTAACAATATTTTCGTTTGGTTGGCTGAATACCTCTTCAAACTGGTCAAAGTAGATTAAGCATGGTGGTGTTTTATCGTCAACAATAGTGCTGATTGTCTCAATGGCTTTTCTTGGTGAGCTAGCAAAGGTTAATATTAACTCTGTTATCGACAGCCCTTTTTGCTCTAACTGCCAAGCTTTGTTTAACTCTTCTAAAAGAAAGCCGATTATCCCAATATTTTCTGGCACTTTTGATGGTGTAGTATAAGCCCAACTAAACTGATTACTAACTTGCTCTAGTTTGGGTATTAACCCTGCTTTAATTAATGATGATTTTCCCGTACCACTTGCACCACTGACAATTAGCAAACCTTGGTTTTGTTTTAAATCTTCATACAAACGATTAACGTCTTTGCTTCTGCCAAAAAAGCGAACACTGTCTTCATAATCAAAACTACTTAAGCCTTTAAAAGGTGCCCAACGACCAAGAGGGTCTCCATCGTAACTGTCATCTAATAGTTCACCAATTAAATTTTGTAGCCGAGTTACTGTTAATAAAACCCCACCTAAGTCCGCAATTTTTTTACGTTGCTCTTTTGTTATGTCATCATCGTTTTGTATTGGATAACATATAGAGAATTGGGTAAATCGGTCTTGGTTTTTTTCTACATAAGCACAAACAGAGTCAATCTTCTCGCATATATGGCTTATTGGTAGTACATGCCCCGATGTTAATATCTCGCCTGTTGCAAAAATTGGGAACTCAAACTTACCTGGTTTTTTTAATACTACTCGCCACCAGCTTTCAAAAAGAGCGAGTGCATAGCCTAAACCACTACTAGAACTTCCTTGGCTGAAATTGAAACTATCATCATTTTGTGTTGTTAAATTGATACCAGCACGAAAACGCTGGCGTTGGTCCAATTTATTTAATGAAACATAAGCGGCAATAGCACTACTATTTAAATAGCGTTGCTGATCTTGAAAAGATTGGGGAGTTAATTTTCGTTTGAGCGTTAAATTTAACTGCGCTTTAACTGACGGGTCACCAATTTGACTTTCTTGTGGGCGAACCTCAGTTTGCAAAACTGTTGTTGTATTGGTGAGTATGTAAATCATTAGCTTAAAACTTTAACCTTAAATTTGTATATCATTATCAACACTTCCCTGAACCGACTGCGCACAAGAAGTATTAATTACCCACTACCTTTGACTACTAAGCCTAGAACAGGCAATTGTTGCTAAAGCAATATGAAATTATAATGCTTTTGCATCAACGCTATAAAGCGTTAATGCTATCACTTAACTAAACAACAATTAATTACATGTTGGTTACCACATTGCAACCAAAGTTAAAAATAAAGAGGTGCAAAATATTCAGTTCATATGTAATTTAGAATTTAAATTGACTAACTTTTTCCTAATCGCTTAGTTTTGGCACTCGATCAATAAACCATAAACACTTATATTCCAGGCTGTTTCAGAACGGAATTTCATCCGATTCATCATCTAAGCCAGAAGTTGAGGGTTTGGATGATGAATTGTTATTATCAAAATTATGCTTATATCATTTGTAGTTCATAGGCATGAATTTCAGTTGTGTACACAGACTAAATATTTAAGTTAAGAAAACAATGCTTTAAACTGCTCAGGGATTTTTATAAAATCACCAAATATAGCCAGATGCTTCCTTGGCCTAGAAATAGAAACATATAACTTATTAAGCTGATCTTTTTTAGTCCAATCTACGTGCTCTGCTCCAGCAAAAATCAAAGTATCAAACTCAAGTCCTTTAATATGTTCAGGGGATGAAAAATGTACTTTGTATTTCTTCGATAAATCGATATTTTTAGCCACATATGATTCTCTAAAGTCACAGGCTAATGAACTTCTCAAACGTGCTTCTAATTCACACGCTAAGTCGTGTTGTGGACAAATAACTGCGACAGTTCTACCTTTTGGCTGTAATTTAATAACTTCCAAAATATGTTTATCTAATTTAGAAAACTCAAGATCATAGAGAATTGCATCACCATCTAACTTATGTTTTTCCCTTAATAATTCAATATTACTTAAATCATCAAATAACCTTTTATCTTTTTGTATAGTTGCGCGAAATAAAGAAGAAACTGCGACTAATTGTTGACGGTTTTCTTGTCGTTTATTTTCCCCAAGTAAAACTTTTTCTACAGATTTTTGGTATGGAAAACAATTCCCTGGCTCACTAGCACTACCCGAATATAATTGTTGAAATAAATCCCCAACCATTGTTATTGAATCATACTCAGGGTGAGCTTGTCGGCCCATCACAAACACTTGGATTTCGGAGAAATCTTGTACTTCATCAATAAAAACCGTTCTAAAGTAATTTTCTTGCTCTTCTAAATGAGAGTAGGCTTGTCCTAACTCACTTGCTCCTCGACTTATAATTTGAGCAATGGCCAATAAAATATCAACATCATGTTCAGCTAATTTTTGATTACTAACCCTATTGGCAACTAATTTGGCAATGCTATTAGAATCTTTTAGGCTTTTAATAACATTAGTATATAAATCTGCATATTTTAGGTTACTCAACAGTAGAGTTTTAAGTCGATTTTTTAATAGTGCTTGTAAAGAGGTATTAGTTAAAACATCCTCTGTATTTAGGCGTTGTAGTTTTGCCTTGAATGGGTTTTCTAATATTGCCTTTGTTATTTTATTATCTTTAATAATTAATAAAGTGCCTGCCGCAGCAGAAAAAATCACATCGTCAAATGAACCTACCTTTAGTTCAACTTGAGGCCCAGAAACATCACAATAATACTTATTTTCAGTTAAATCCTGCCATATTTTATTTGAAGAAGTTGTATTAACTAACGTCCCTGATTGATCAAATATATTACACCCAGTTGCAATCAATCGTTCTAAATCTTGATGAGAATTCATAAGGACAGATGCAACAGTTCTTCCTGATAAAAATGCAAATATAACCCCACTTTTTTGTAACGCTGATAATGCCTTTTGATTATCTGAAAACATTTTCCATTTATTTTCAGCTAGCTTTACCCATGTCCCTTTATCTGTAAACCAGGCTCTATTAATATCATCTAAAAACTTTTTAATCTTAGCGGCATATCCATCAATATAAAAAGGCGAGGAAATAGATAACGGTGAGTCTAATGAAGACAATATGCCTGACAAACCTTTTATTACATCTTCTTTAAAGTCAGCTAACAGAGCATGACCGGTCTCTTCAGGCAAAGATTTGGGCCACTGTACGTTATTTGGAAGAGCTAATGCTGATGGAGCATCACTAACTTTATCTCGTAAAAGAGAGGCTATTGACTTATCGACAATAGATAACCAAGACATAGTTGTTTCTGAATGGTAATCGTAATTAACTTTATCTAGTTCGTATTTAGGGTATAGAAGGTTACCTTCTTCATCTTTATTAACCTTCGGTCTCTGCTCTACATTCAATCTTTTATTCAGGTCATGTTGAAGTTCTTTGTATTCTTTGATGGGAAAATGCGACAGACCTAATTCATTACAGCTTGCTTTTAAATATTGAATTAACTCACCAGTCTTTACAAAGCCTGCGCTTGATTCTTGAGCGAAAAATCGTCCAGAGTTGTCACCCTCTAATCGCTCTCCTCCACTAGCTGAATCACAGAGTGTTTTTGCTCTACCTATAGCTACGCAAGTTTTCCCCGACCCTGCAATCCCCTCTATCAACATTGGACCTGTATGCACACTACTATCCATTATTTCCAATTGTGTTTCAGTAGGGTTTAAATAAAAGTAATTACTGAGACCAATCAAATCATCTTGTTCAAGGTCATTATGGATTATATCTGCAATATCAATTTCAGGTTCATCTTCTAGCTCTATAGTTGTTTCAAAATCGTCTATTTCAATCTCTAAACCACCAAAGTGATTAATACTCTCAGGTATAATTGGGGAACTATTTTCTGCTTCACTTACAACTTCTACTCTTTTGTCAAACCACTTTTTAAGACTTTTACTTAAATTCTGAACAGTTAATACCTCCTTTTTTTCATCAATATTATTCTGGTATTTTTCTTGTCTCATAAATTTGAAATTACGAATATTATCTTCTGCTTCTAAACCTCTAAAACGGAGGGAATTTCTTATTTCAATAATTTCAAAATCACCTAACCGTTCATTGTGTCCGTCATAACCAATTTTTGCTGACCGACACAATTTTCCATAACTCGAATTAGGTGTAGAATAGCCCATACGAGTGGAGGCATAATCACAATTAACCAATGATACTCGATAAGATATTTCACCCAACTTTTCACTTTTTATGACAACCGTTTTCCCAAAACCATGTCGCCTTAACTCTTTGAATGCTAACTTTCGGGTGACATCGTCTTGATAAATAGTACTAGATTCTTTTCTTTCTACTTCTGATATTAAGATATCAATATTTTCAAGTTCATTTACTACAGCATGCTTGCAAGACTTAGAAGATGCCTCACTTACATTTTTAATTTGCCTAGGTAATAACCATTCATTTTTATTATTCATTAATTTATTCCCTTCATATTTGTATTCATTAGTTTTTGAATTCTGCTGTAAATTTCAATTGAATTCAAAGAGTATTCATTACCATTAAGAGGCAAATTTAAAGCTGATCCGACTCTGCTTTTTAATTCTATTTTCTTGTATCCTAACATGTTAATCCAAGATGATTTATGACTGGGTTTAGCCGTTTACTTAATATTTTCTTCTAAGTATTTAGGCTTATATATAGAAACGACCTTTCTTTTATAAAATTAACAATTAATTTCCAAATCATTCAATTAATGTCTTCAAACGTTCAATTAGCGATAAAACATCAACGTCTTTTTCCATAACATCTTCTAAAATAAGGTTAAGAGCAGCGTCATGGTTTAGCTCTTGTGCATCTTGAATCTCTTGTATTAGTTTTAATGCTTCGTGTTTGTTTAGAGTACGTAATTCATTGGTTCTATTAAGCTCTGCGCTAACTAGCCAAAGCTTTACTCCTGTAACACTCAATTCACTTTTGAAAGCAGGTAAATCTGCGGTAGTCATATTAAGTTCTTCCGGACTAAACACTTCGTCTACTATTGCAATTTCATCAGGCTCGAAATCAGAGGTTTCTAAATTTGGATCATCAATGTCTTGAATTAAGCTATCGGTATAATGAAGCTTTGTTGGTAGTTCCTTATTAAGTATTTTCATTACTTTTTTAACCATCAAATTAAGTGCTTTTGCGTCAAGCTGAATATCTAAGTCATATAACACTTTGTCTATTTGGTCTAAAGCTAATTCAGTCCTAATTGCATCAAAAGCACTTAAACCGCGACTAATGAGTTTGTTTTTTTCACTTTGCACAAGTAATTCCGAACACTTTTTGATATGAGTTTCTATCAACTTTACTAAATGAGATTGTTGTAATTTTTCGTCTTTAATTGCCTGAGATTGACGTTTTAATTCTTCTCTTTTTGGCGCGGTAAGCTTTTTAATTCGCTTTCTAACTTCTGCTTTGAATTGTTCAAGGGCACGATAGTCAGAAGGCGTTGAACTGGTATAAAGAGGCTTCTCAACACCTTCAACAACAACTTTCAGGTGATTTTTGCTAGATTTGCTGTATGAAAAATCAATGTCATAGGGCATTAACATTATTTTTAATTGTGAAACCACTTTTCGTTGAAACTTAGATAACCATTTATCTGTACACATACTTTACTTCCTTAATATTTTTAAATAGTTTAAATTCTCTATTTGAGTTGAAACTTATGCTTCGTTAATTTCTTTATGTTCTGCATAGGTAAACAACCTACATTGGCAAGAATTAACAAATTAATTTGAAAATATTAATGAACAGCGTTTAGACCCATAAGTTAAACGGTTTCTTTTAAAAAGTGCCGATGTAAAAACTGCTGATAATCCACGGTCATTTTTGTCTAAAGGGGATTAAGTGATGCTTTGAACTGCTGATTTATAAAGGTAAGGAAGCTGAAGTTTGGAAATATACTTTACGATGTTGGTGGTATGAGCTTTTTCTATGTCGTGACATAGTATTTGTGCGATACTTTTTCTATAAAGCCCTGAACTGAATCATTAGTGCTATTTTAAAAAGATAATGCTATATGAAGCCAGTTAATTGGCTTTATTTTATTCGGGTATATCAAACATAAAGCCAACAGATAAAATAGGGTATGTCGAAAAGCTGGTGAATATAATGGCAAACATTATAATACTGGTGAATTAAATAGAGAGATAAAACCATTAATACCTCTTTAGTTGCAAATATACGATTATAGAACGTACTACTTTTTAAAATTAAGTCGTAATCACGCTTCAAAACAACCTAAAGCGTAACCTAACTACTACTCGAACTCCCTAGTGTAGAATTAATTAATTAACTTCCGTCTATGGGATTTGTTTTATAAATTTAATTGTCCTTCATAATAATATTTATGCTAATTTTACCTTTGACCCCTCTCATGTTTTCACTATTACTCAAATAGCCACTCCCTTCAGCAGCCGTGCCTTCTTCATCAACATATATAGTGGCAGTTAATAGATCTTCACCGTCATTTAGAATAGAAATATCTAATGACTTACCAAGATATGATGATAATGAACTCTTCATTTGAGCGCTGTTATCTGTATTGGGAGTAAGATATAAGTCAACTTCATTATCTGAGCCTATCACACGTCTTACATCTAATATAAAGCCTGCACCACCAAAGTTAATCGGTTGAGAGAACCAATCAGCTAATGAAGTTCCTGATGCTGCGAGTAATACCGTTTCAGCAAATTCGTAAAGGTTTTCTTTCTTTTGTCTCTTAAATGGAATGATATTTTCTGTAGGTTGTTCAACAGATGAGCCTGCTTTCGCAATAAGTATATCAAGTTCATCCTGCAATGATTTAGGTATCCCTTCAGCTAATTCTTTATCTACCTCATTAGCCATATCGTTAAAAACATCACTTTCATGCATTAATAAAATCTGTTTCGTTATATTCTGATTTTTCATGATGTTGCCTCTGAATTATCTATTAGTTCTCGTAAAAACTGGATTTGCTCATGCGGATTATTTACGACAACTCCATGACGTTGGGTGCACTCAGATACATTAGCAATAAATCGATTTAATTCTTGCGTTGGATTGGTAGAACTATAGCCGACATGAATAGCTAATTTATTTAATGGCAAATCATATTCATTAAAATCCCAAAAAGCCGCCTCGAAAAATTTTCGTGTATCAAAATTAGATATATTAAGCAGTAATTTATCAAAACAACTTTTTATCCATTGATATGCTTCTTTTACAAAAATATATTGTTCAGGGTTTTCAACTTGTGAAAGTGCTATCTCACTTTCACAAGTATCTTCTATTGGATTGTTCGTAATGCCTATATACGGTCCACTTAAAGGCTCCCTTTCTGCTTTGGGTAACCTTCGGATAAAGCCCAATACTATCAACTGATCCATATAACAAGAATGGACAGTTCGCCTTATATAACTAGTTATCATTTTTCGATCATCTTCAGATTCAAACTTATTTTCATCAAAAAAATTCTGTTTAAATAACTTAAGGAAGACCTCTTGAACAACATCATCAACAAAACCTTTGTGGTCTGGAGACTTTATTTTCCATGCCGTTATTTTTTTGATTAACAACAAGTACTCAGCTAACTCCTTATTGTTTGCTCTCATGAAATTACTATCCTTATTCATTTAAATAATACAGATGAAATATCAGTATATGGCATTAAAGAGTTCATTCAAATGGAATGAGTTATACCATTCTTAACTTAGAGGTTTAGTTTTTATATCCTGCCCTCTTAGCCAGATAACTTCGCCAGTACTTTTGAAGCCTATAGCCTTGTAACGATGCTTTACTAACTTCACCTAACCAAACGTCTTGAACCAAACTAGGTTATGGACAAGCTTTTCCTATTCGTTCAATTACCTAAGTTTTCGTGTTCATATAGAGAAACTAGCTACTGATGTGAAAATTAACATTTAATTTAAAATAAAATTTCGACATATTATGCTTTTATAATTTTCATATGGTGCATCAAGACTTCAATTGGGTCTTTTTCTTTTTGTTAAAGTATCACTTAAAGTTTGATGAGGGGCATGATAGCGCCTCTAAATTAGGTGGCCAAACTAGCGATGCTACTACAACATAAAGTTATGCTGTTATCTTGCCGTAGCTGGGAGCTTGTGAAAACTGTTTGCTGTTTAATTAATTAAGGATGTCGTTTATCGTGTGGATAGCCGTTGTCTAAAAGCAAAACATCCTTACTAAATAACTCACTGTTACCATCCCTCAATATTAATTCCCCTGTATATTTAAAAGCTTTATGTTCTCGCATTATTCGCTTTTCTTCGTCTTGTGCATCAATACCAAACGGGTGAAATTTTTCAGATAATACGGTAATTTTACTTTTATCTTTTCTAAAGCGTTCTTTGACTGTTAAGTTCGTTATGCCTATTTTGTAGCAAAGCTGATTTCTAGTCTCAACACGTAAGTAATAAAGTGTTGCGGGTATAATTGGGTTAAAGCCGCTTTTAGCACAAGATGGACAGCCTTTAGCAGCTAAGTGACCGTCAGGCGTTTGGAGAAAGCCTTCATGTATATGGCAAATTATTTTTATCTTTGTGATGTTGTTAATGTAATTAACTAACGAATAATCATAGGTTTCACCGTGTATTCGTTTAGCTTTCTCTATAAAAATTAACGTAGTGCATGTTTTCATTTTTGCTGTTAATTCATTGCCGCAATCATTACAGCCTTTACCAGCTAAGTGAGCATCGGGTGTTTGGAAGAACTCTTTATGTACACTGCATATTATGGTTACAGGTGTATCGCAATTAACATAATCAACCTTTGAGTAGTCATATCTTTTTTTATGTATAGCTTTAGCTTTTTTTATGAAATCTGGAGTGTTGGAGCTTAATTTTTTTGCTGTCGATTGGCTGCTGCAAGCATTGCAACTGTGACCCTTTAAGTGATTTGATGGTAATTGTTTAAATCGACCGTGTACTGAGCAAATAATAAATACATTTGTAAGTGCATTTTTGTACTTCACTAAAGAATAATCGAACCTATCGCCATGCACTTTTTTGGCTCTAAGAATAAACTCCTCTTTCGTAAATGCTTTTCCCATTATCTACTTCTTCATTTCAAATTTTAGTGTGGGAGAGTAATAAAGTATCATACTCAAAAATCGGTTAAGCAGTTTCAGCTTTTGAACTCAAGCACCAAGCGGTGATAGAGGCTTTAACTCAAAGAGGCAGTTCTTGAGTGCCTCGGTATCCATTTTGCTACTCTATACCTAATGTGAGTTGAGTTGGTCTGTGTAGTAAGTTTGCATTAACGTCT
Organism: Colwellia piezophila ATCC BAA-637; assembly: GCF_000378625.1. Lineage (GTDB taxonomy): Bacteria > Pseudomonadota > Gammaproteobacteria > Enterobacterales > Alteromonadaceae > Colwellia > Colwellia piezophila. The sequence goes on from NZ_KB905170.1 coordinate 86,854, forward strand.
ATTACGTCAACAGGACTTCCTGAGGCTGTACAATCAAGCTCTAAAATATCCCTAGTAAACAACTCTGTGTTGCCAGCACCTATCAGCACATTTGGTCCATAATATTTTTCATGTAAAAACTGCTGTAGTATTTCAGTTTCATGCTTTTTAGCTTCTAACCCTACCTTAAATTCCCATTCTTTGATGACTCTTATTCGAGCAAGATCTTTTGATGAAAATCTACGGTGAATAGTGAGATTAGTTATACCTATTTTGTATAAAATTCCACCGTCATCTTTATTTACAGCGATATAATAAAGTATGCCAGACTTGGTTTGATCAAAGCCAGATATAGCACAACCAGGACAACCTGCTTGATTAGTTCCAATGTGATTACTAGGAGACTGTAGGAAGTGACCATGCTTCTTACAGACAATTTCTACTTTCACAGAGCTAGTTTCATAATTTACTTTTGAATAATCATAGCTGTCACCATGAATGGCTACGGCTTGTGTTTTGAATTCTTCAAGAGATTTTCTTCTTTTTACACCCGCAACTATATCGCTGCATTTTGAGCAGCCAAATCCTAGAATATGATTATATGGGTTCTGTTCAAACACACCATGAGTTGAACAGATAATTTTGATGTTACTTTGTGCATTTTGATAGTTGGCCAATGAATAATCGTATACTCCACCATGAGCTTCTTTAGCTTTACTTAAAAACTCTTCTTGAGTGAAACTTAACTTCTGAGCAACTTCTTCACGGCCACATTCGTCACACCCAAACCCTCTTAAATGTGACATAACTCTTTGTAAAAATGAGCCGTGTTCGGGGCAAATGATTTCAACTTTAGACTCAACATTTTTGAACTTTACTCTAGAGTAGTCATATTGACAGTGATGAAAATTCTTAGCACGTTCAATAAACTTCCCAATTGATAGAGGCTTATTACCACCACATTCATGGCACCCATGTCCAGTGCTAGCATGATTGGCGGGGGTTTGTTCAAACTCACCATGTTCAGGACAAATTATCGTGACCTTTTTTATCGCTGCCAAATATTTAACTTTTGAATAGTCGTACTTATTACCGTGTTTTTCACGGGCTTTATTTATAAAATCTTTAGTTGTGACTCGTTTAGACATGTATAAATCCTAGCATAATTTGATAGTAGGTATCTTTAACTTATGAGCACTATTATTTAATAACTACTATCTACGTTAAAAACCAAAATAGCTGTTTACTCCATATTTTGGGGCAAGAACAATGAGCACTTTTGAGACATTTACAAGGGGGGCGAAGTTTTCTAAATATATATGTACAACAACTGGATCATACTATCGTGCCTGCATATAAAGACAGGCTATGAAAGTATATTATTAAAAAGAACAAACAAGTAGTTGACCATTACACTTACAGGTAATTTCAAAAATGATCCTAAATCACTATATAAAGGATATATGAGACTCAGTCTGCAATATTTAGGATCACTTTGTGAAGGTTTGTTGACGTTATCTGCTGGTTGTTCTTTAGGTCAACTGATAGCCATAAGCGGTCATTGAGCTTTTGTGAAAGCACGATCATATTTGGGCAATACTAACTGATGTTTCTTGCTCATTTGTGGGGCAAGTTTAAGCTCATTGCTGCCGTTGACCTTCCATCAATTGATGTTAACTTTGAGCGAGTTGCAGTCGTTTTAGTAGTGTTAATGTAATCATTACATTTCTTTAAAGCAGACCTTGTTCCTGAGTATAGTAAGCGAAGTAAAAGTTGTGTTATTTTTGATTGCTTTAAATAGTCGAACAGCCCATTTAACTATAAGTTATGGAACCAATTCTAGTCTAAGCGTTCTATTATATTTATCATTAATACAAATCACACCTGGCTCATCTACTGCCGCCATTATTGAGCGTTTCTCATAGATATCAAGGTCATCTTCTGGCAAGCAAGATGTGATGCGAGTAAATTCAAATACGCAGTCTGGATCTTTATGGGCGATTTTTTTGAAGGTTTTTAGCATACTACCTGAACCTTTATATCCATCATCAAGGTCATCGGTTTTATGCTGACCCACATACGAATATTTATGCCCCTTAAAAGTGAAGGTAATTTTATATATGTAGCGAAATTTATATTTTTTCTTATTCGGTTCGTCTTCGATAGCTTTTAATTTTTGTGTTATGAAACTTTCAAATAAGAGCGAAATAATAACTTTACAGCCAGGTTTGTATGATCTTAGGGGTAAAAACTCATTAAGGTATCTATCGAATTCGTCTTGGATTTCGTCAGTCAAGCGATACATACTTCCATAGTTTTCTTTGTCTTCATCAAAAAACCAATCGGTTGAACTTCTCTCGACTAATCTTATTAATACATGATGTACAGGGTACTGCAAATTAAAAAAGTTGTAGCAATGATGTTCAAAATCTTCGGGGTTCATTGTTATGACTTCGAAACAACCCTGAATTAAATCGTTTAATATGATCAGTTTTTTTTTGTTCGTGGTTTTGTATTGGTAATCCGAAAATGTTTCTTCGCCCCATCTCTGAGCAAGCATTTCTTTTACTTCGCTAGGGGAATATTCGTTACTATCACTTTTTTTATTTACAGGCATAACAGGCTCTTTGTTTTTGTGTAACTTGTTCAAAGTATAATATATTTTTTGACAACTTTGATTGAATAACCGTAAGCGGCACAAAAGAAACCTTAGCCAAACTTTTTTATACACACAAATGCGCCGCGGATAGTCCGCTTTTCTGGACGCCCAACATTTTTAGCATATTTAACAAACGGTTCAAAATGACACTGAGAAGTCATGCCAATACAATTATGTGAATGGCGGCTTTGGTGGCATTTTTGCCAGTCATGCTATCCGATTAATTGGCAATATTTATAGTCAAACAATGCATATTTATATCTGTGTGGAACGTCCGCTATCGTATCAAAGTGGTCATTAGATAGGATGATTTTGGTTACTAAAAAGCGACCATTAAGATGAAGACTCAATCTCATTTGGTGAGTGCTAGTCTCAAACATTATGCGCAGTCACAAATCTGTCCCTAAATGAGAATACCAAGAATATTCTCATTTCCGACGAGATTAACCACAATTCTAATTGAAGTAACTGTTGTTATAACCTTTAGTGTAAAAACTTTACTTTTTGGTATTGATCTTTCTATGAAAACTGTCAAAGTGAAGTTGCTTGTTTATTCTCACTTGATTTAGCACTTGTTTTAGTTAACGTCATAGAGATAGATATTAGAGGTACTGACAGGCTCTCCTCAGACAAAAACCTGCACTACAATTCGGCCTAGTTTAATTATGTGACATCAATCGTTAATATAATAAACTAGCATTACAATATTAATAAAGGAGTAGCGCTTCAATGTGTTCGATCTTTGGTATATTAGATATAAAAACAGGTGCGCAAGCACTTCGTCCTAAAGCATTAGAATATTCTCGTCTTTTACGTCACCGCGGACCAGATTGGTCTGGAATTTATCACAGCGACAATGCCATATTGGTACATGAACGCTTATCCATTGTTGATACTGAGCATGGAGCTCAACCACTTTACAATAGCGATAAAAGCAATGTACTGGCGGTTAACGGTGAAATATATAACCACAAAGCGTTAGCCGCTAAGTTAAACATTGATTATACTTTTCAAACGGCCTCTGATTGCGAAGTTATTTTACCTTTATATGAAGAGTTCGGAACTGATTTTGTTGATAAATTACAAGGTATGTTTGCCTTTATTTTATACAACGAAAAAGACAATTCTTATTTAATTGCCCGTGACCATATTGGTATTATCCCGCTTTATACCGGTTATGATAGTGATGGTAACTTTTATGTTGCCTCTGAAATGAAAGCATTAATGCCAATTTGTAAAACTGTTGAAGAATTTCCTCCTGGGCATCTGCTAGATAGCCGTGTTGGCAAGTTACAAAAATACTACAAACGCAACTGGCAAGACTATGCTGCGATTAAAGACAATACCACCAGCACCACTAAAATTCGTGAAGCGTTAGAAGAGTCAGTAAAAAGTCATTTAATGACCGATGTGCCTTACGGCGTATTATTATCGGGTGGTTTAGATTCATCATTAATTTCTGCAATTACGCAAAAGTTTGCTGCCCGTAGAATTGAAGAAAATGATTTAAGCGAGGCTTGGTGGCCAAAAGTACATTCATTCGCCTGTGGTCTTGCCGGATCGCCTGATTTAATAGCCGCACAAACAGTCGCTGACAGCATTGGTACTATTCATCATAGTATTGTTTTTACTGAGCAAGAAGGTATCGACGCCCTTAAAGAAGTTATTTATCACTTAGAAACCTATGATGTAACCACTATTCGTGCTTCGACTCCTATGTATTTAATGGCGCGTAAGATTAAGGCCATGGGTATTAAAATGGTACTTTCGGGAGAAGGCGCTGATGAATTATTCGGTGGCTATTTATATTTCCACAAAGCGCCAAACGCACAAGAGTTTCATGAAGAATTAAACCGCAAGCTTGACCGTTTACATAAATTTGATTGCTTACGTGCCAACAAATCAATGTCTGCCTGGGGCATTGAAGCTCGCGTGCCCTTCTTAGATAAAAACTTTATGGATGTTGCTATGCGCATCAACCCAGAAGATAAACTTTGTGGTAATGGCAAAATGGAAAAAGCCATTTTACGTGAGTCATTTGAGGGCTACTTACCTAAAGAGATTTTGTGGCGTCAAAAAGAACAATTTTCTGATGGTGTTGGCTATTCTTGGATTGATGGTTTAAAAGCCCATGTTGAAGCACTCGTTACCGATCAACAACTGGCAAGTGCTAGTTTTAGATTTCCGGTGAATACTCCTGATAATAAAGAAGGTTATTACTACCGCACTATTTTTGAAGAACGATTCCCATTAGCTTCCGCTGCCGAATGTGTTATGGGTGGCAAGTCTGTTGCTTGTAGTACCGAAGAAGCACTCGCTTGGGATGAAAGCTTTCAAAACAATGCCGACCCATCAGGTCGTTCCGTGTTGAGTGTTCATAATGAGAGTTATTAATAAGCGCTTGTAACTGCTTGTTTCACTAGCAAGATCATAAAAAGCCGATATTTGATAATATCGGCTTTTTTATTTTTCTCGATTCGATTTAGCTGATGCTATTTTGCTACAGATGGCTCGGTCACAGAAAAAATCTTCTTCCCCGCTACCCAGGTTTGTAGTACCTGACTTTGCCAAATTTTCTGCTCAGACATAATAAAGAGATCATCAGAAATTAAAATAAAATCGGCTTTTTTACCTGCCTCTAAGCTACCTAAAAGCTTTTCTTGATGCCCAGCATAAGCGGCATCAATGGTAAAACTTCTCAAGGCCTCAGCGCGTGTCATTTTCTGATCTGCATACCAGCCACCAACGGGTAAGTTTTTATGGTCTTGTCTGGTAATAGCTGCGTGTAAACCATAAAAAGGGTTTGCTGATTCCACCGGAAAATCTGAGCCTGCGGCAATAACAACATGATTATCAAGTAACTTTCGCCACGCATAGGCGCCTAGGATACGTTCTGTTCCAAGGCGAGTAACTGCCATGTTTTTATCGCTCGTCGCGTGTGTCGCTTGCATTGACGCAATGACATTGAGCGATGAAAAACGCGGGATATCTTCTAAACGCAATACTTGAGCATGCTCTATTCTATGCCGTAAAGACTTAGTTTTACTTTTAGCAATGGCTTGCTGATAGACATCCAATATCAATTTATTAGCATTATCACCAATGGCATGGGTATTGACTTGAAAACCAGCATTCATAGCAAAATCAATATAGTGTTGTAAGGTTTCATTATCATGCAATAACAAGCCCTTATGACCAGCGTGATCGCTATAATCGTTAATTAATGAAGCTCCCCTACTGCCTAAAGCACCATCTGCTTGAATTTTTACACTGTTAAAAGCAAACATATCATTCTTACTTCTATAAGGTCCCTGCTCTAACTGTTGTTGCCAGTTTTCGCTTGGTAAATACAACATGCCATTAATACGAATAGTCATATTATTTTCACTAGCAAGCTCTTTATATAAGCCAATGTTTTTTTGATCTATACCTGCATCATGGACACTTGTTAAACCCATACTGGCAAGAGACTGCATTGCTCTGCTTAAGGCGACTTTATTTTCTAGTCGTGATGGAGGAGTAATGCTGTTAGTAATTAAATCCATAGCATTATCAATAAAAACGCCGGTTGGTTGACCATTTTTATCTTTTATTATCTCTCCGCCTTGCCCAGCTTGACTCGCAGAAGTAATACCGGCTAATGCCATAGCTTTTGAATTTGCCCATCCCGCATGGCCATCAACTCGCCTGAGCCACACGGGTGTATCAGGGAAAAATTTATCTAAACTTTTAGCACTTGGAAAGGTATTATTAGACCATTGCACCTGATTCCAACCCCGACCTAGAAGCCATGTTAATGACGGATTATCATTTGCATAAATTTTGGCTCGGTTAACGGCATCTAACTCTGAAGACGTATTAACCAGATCAACTTGCATTAGACTATGCCCATAACCGAGCACATGTCCGTGCGCATCAATTAAACCTGGCAGCATAGTTTTGCCCTGACCATTAATAACTATCGCATCATTAGGTATTTCAACCGTCTCTCCTAGCGGATAAATTTTATCTATGGTGTCGTTAGTAAACGAAATGGCAGAAAACTGTGTTAATGATTTATCAATGAAAGTATATCCATTAATATTTTTTATTAGGGTTGTTTGAGAGAAAGATGGACTGCTAATTAACAGGGTTGCAAATGCGGTAATGTACTGAAGTTTATTTAGTTTAATCATGTTTGTTATTTTTAAATGGTCGGATGCTTAACAACCATAGCCTTTTTTTAGCAAGGTTTACACTGTACAGAGTAAAATGAATGTAAACATTTTTATAATGGCTAATTTATTCAGTGGTACAACCCGTTTATATTTAGCAACTTAACTTTGCTGACTAATTTAGTTAAAATAGCAAAGCAATAACTGTAATAACTTAGTAATTAAAGGTAAACACGTGTCAGAAAAACATCTTATTTGGGATTTACCCCTACGCCTGTTCCATTGGAGCTTTGCTTTCACCATTTTGGCTTGTTGGTATACCGCAGAGCAAGGCAGTGACTTGGTTGATATTCATATGCAACTGGGTTTTGTTGCCATAGGTTTAATTGTGTTTAGAGTATTATGGGGTATCGTTGGTCCAAAACATGCGCGTTTCTCGCAGTTCTTGCCCTCGCCAAAAAACCTAATTTCCTATTTGAAACAGTCTAAAGGCACTAAGACTTCTGCCGGTCATAATCCACTGGGGGCTTTAATGGTTATTTTGATGATTGTCTTAATATCCATGCAAGCCATAAGTGGCTTATTCATCGATGATGATGTCTTCTCTTCAGGGCCGTATTATGGCGCTTTAGGCAGTGACTTTGGTAAAGTCATGAGCTTTTTACATCACAACACCTTTGACTTCATGATCGCTGCCATTGCTCTACACTTAGGCGCGATTGTTTATTACTGGCGAGTGAAAAAACAAAACCTAGTAATCCCGATGATCACCGGTAAAAAAACGGCTCAACAAGTCTCAGCCGCTGATGCGATACCACACTCTAAACTAGTGCTCGCTTGTATCATTGCCATCGCTTGTATCGTCTTTGTTTATTGGTTGGTTGTTATCAATGTCCCGGTAGTTGAAGAGTTTTATTATTAACGAGTACCATGCCTGCCTAGGTATCAATAAAAAGTCGATAATTAAACAAGTCCTCTTAGACAAAAAGGTTAGCCAATTGGCTAACCTTTTTTTATAGCTACAGCAGCTACTCTATAAAGTGATGAACTATGGCAGATAAGATAAGCTTTGCCGGTACCTAGATCACGATGACATAAACCTCGTCATTAAGACGTAAGCTTTGCTTATGATTTTCTGTTAACAGCACGGGACGGTTTTGAGGGCAATAAAAAAGCCCCGCATAACGCTAAGGGCTTTGATAACGATTATTTACTCAGAATACTTTGTCTTTACTAGTCTTTCTTAAAGTCGTCATGACAACCGCCACACGTTTTACCCACACCACCGATGGCTTTTTTAATAGCGCCTTCATCGTTAGTTTTAGCGGCTGCGATTAAGTTCGCTGAAGCTAAGGTTAACTTTTCGATATCTTTACTGAAATGTGTAGGGTCTTGCCAAATTTTTGCTAAAGCTTCCGTTTCAACATCAAACTTTGAAGTATCAGTACGGGTATAGTCAGCAATCATCAATGATAATTGGTTGATACGTGTTGCATTTTTTTCAACAACTTCAGCATCAAGGGCAATTTTACCCTTCGCCATTGCACCTAACGTCCCCATATTACTACCAAGCAATTTAAAAATTGATTGGCGTAATTCAGTTGCTCTATTGGCATGTTTTTCAGAGCTTGCTGGCTGAGCCATACTCGCCGTTGCCGCAACTAAGCTGGCAGATACTGTAATCGCTATAAAAGCTTTTTTAAGGACACTCATTGAAACTCTCTCTTTTGGTAATTATTATTTTGATATTTTTTATGTTGATGATGATTACTTAGCTGGTTCAACCTACGAGCAAAAAGCAGCAAGAAACCTACATTAGCAAGTAATCATCTAACAAACTGTGAAAGTTTTTCTTTAAAAACTGGTACTTATAGTAATTTACTTAAAGGCCATTAACAATATCTTTTACCAGTGGTGGCCCTTGATAAATAAAGCCGGTATATACTTGTACTAAACTGGCACCGGCTTGTAATTTTTCATTGGCATCATCACTCGAGGCAATACCGCCTACGCCAATAATAGGTAATTTATTATCAAGCGCCTCACTGAGTAGCTTAATAACTTGAGTGCTTTTGTCTTTAACCGGTTGTCCGCTTAATCCGCCTTGCTCAGTACCAAACTCAAGCCCTTCTACACCTTCTCTAGATAACGTGGTATTGGTCGCAATAACACCATCAATACCATTATCAATTAATGACTTGGCAATAGATTTAACTTCATCTGCATTTAAATCTGGTGCGATTTTAACCGTCAGTGGAATATACTTGCCATACTTATCGGTAAGTATTTTTTGTTCTGCTTTTAATGCTGCTAGTAATTCATTTAGGGCGTCACCATATTGTAGTGCACGTAAACCTGGGGTATTGGGTGAAGATATATTCACTGTGATATAAGTCGCCAAGTCGTAGACTTTACGCATACAATGTAAATAATCATCTTTTGCATTTTCTTCAGAAGTATCTTTATTTTTCCCGATATTAATGCCTAAGACCCCTTTAAAATTGGCGGCCTGTACTTGTGAAACCAAGTAATCAACACCCTTATTGTTAAAACCCATACGGTTAATTATCGCATTAGCTTCAGGAAGTCTAAAAATACGAGGTTTGTCATTACCGGGCTGTGGACGTGGTGTAACTGTGCCTACTTCGACAAAACCAAAACCCATCGCAGCAAAGGCGTTAATACATTCACCGTTTTTATCAAGCCCTGCAGCTAAACCCACTGGATTTGGAAAGTTAATACCCATCACTGTTACTGGTTTATCTTGTACCGATTGCTTATACAAAGCATTTAAGGGGCTTTTACCCGTGCTTTTTAAGCCCTTAATCGTTAATTCATGGATGGTTTCAGCGTCAAACTGAAAAAGTACTTTACGAATGGCTGGATAAAACATAGTGCCTCGGCTTATATGAAAATTATAATAAAAAATCCCCGCTTGGCGAGGATTTTATCAGTTAACCTTAGCATTACAATATGCTAGAGCTGTTTGACTAAAATAAACTTATCATCGGTTTATTTTTCTTTCTGTTCAGCTTTCTATTTTGGCGAAACAGGCTGACAGTTTAAGCTCAACAGCATTAATTCACGTAACGCTACCGAGAATTTAGCGAAGTCATGAGACTGTCCTATCTTAAAGTCAGCTAAGATATGCTTCCAACGTGCAAGTGGTTGCTCATTCGTGTCGATCCATTCAGTCAACAATTGCTCTAAATCTTCAAATTGGGCATCACATTGACAACGTAATACCACTGACGTTAATGAACGCTGCTGCCAATCTAACTCTTCTCTAAATGAGGCACGAGCAAGTGCTTGCCAATGATTTGCCACAGGTTGGCGAGTAATTTGGTCTAAGAACCAATGTAACTCTAGGCGTGCACCCAGTTTGAAGTATAAGCTTGCTGCTTGTTCAACAGTACAGTTATTTTCCTGAGCTACTTCGGCAATATCCATAGTTGAAAATAACGTGCTTAAGTGAGATAAACGAATCGCAATGACTTTCGGAACACCGGCTTCTATTAAGTCATTAGCCACACGTTGCAATGATTCAACTTCATCACTGATCATAAAGCTGGTTAGTTTTTCAGATAAGATAGCAAAAGTAGGTTGATACAAAGCTATTGACTGTGCAATTGATAGTGACTTATTACGATGACGCAAGAACCAACGAGTGACACGACGAACGGTTCTACGGTACTGGAACAACATTTCAGTTTGAATAGCGGTAGATATTTGATTGTCTAACACCTCAATTTGTTGCCAATATTCACCCAATTCGAACACTGCACTAGCGATGGTGTAGCAATTTGCGATTTCAGCAATACTGGCACCCGTTTCTTCTTGCATACGATTAACAAAGTTAAAGCCCATGTCATTACCAATTTTGTTGGCAAGCTTAGTCGCAATAATTTCTGCACGCAGTGGATGCTGTTGCATTTCCGCTTGATATTTCTCACGTAACTGTCTAGGGAATGCTTCTACCAATAAAGTATTATGGTAAGGATTATCCGTGATTTCAACATGCACTAAATCATCTTTTAATACCATTTTACTGTAGGCAAGTAATACTGAAAGTTCTGGACGTGTTAGACCTTTACCTTGTGCTAATCTATCGGCAATTTCGTCATCATCAGGAATAAATTCTAAACTGCGATTTAATTTACCTGCTCTTTCCAGTTCATGAATAAAGCGCACTTGTTCTTTCAGTTGGCTAACACCACGCATGGCAGTAATAGATATTGAATGCGTTTGACGATAACAATCATCAATAACAATATCGCCAACTTCTTCGGTCATATCACCGAGTAACTTATTACGTTGCTTAACGGTTAAATCACCGTTTTGTACTAAGGTATTGAGTAAAATCTTGATGTTTACTTCGTTATCAGAGCAATCAACACCGCCGGCGTTATCAACAGCATCGGTGTTTAAACGACCACCGTTAGCGGCGTATTCAATACGACCTAATTGAGTTAAACCTAAGTTACCACCCTCGCCCACTACTTTAGCTTTTAAATCTACACCATTGATACGTAAAGTATCATTAGCTCTGTCACCTACTTCAAGGTGAGTTTCTTTAGAGCCTTTAACATAAGTACCAATACCACCATTCCATAATAAGTCTACTTCCATCGTTAAAATGGCTTGCATCAAATCAGTAGGTGCCATGCTCTGCTTTTGTGTACCAATCATTTTCTTAATTTCTGGTGTTAACTTGATTGATTTTACATGACGACTGAAGATACCACCGCCTTTCGAAATTAGCTCTTTATTATAATCTTCCCAAGTACAACCTGGTAAGTTAAACAAACGCTCGCGTTCTACATAAGAGCTTGCCGCTTCTGGGCTTGGATCAATAAAGATATGCATGTGGTTAAACGCTGCTTGTAAGCGAATATGCTTAGACAATAACATACCGTTACCAAATACATCACCGGCCATATCACCAATAGCAATACAGGTAAAATCAGTGCTTTGACAATCGATGTCCATTTCTCTGAAATGACGTTTAACAGACTCCCAAGCACCTTTTGCTGTGATACCCATCGCTTTATGGTCATAACCTACACTACCACCCGAAGCAAAGGCATCACCTAACCAGAAATTATATTCAGCTGAGATAGCATTGGCTATATCAGAAAAAGTTGCGGTACCTTTATCAGCAGCAACAACGAGGTAAGCATCATCTTCATCAAATCGCACTACATCTTTAGGTGGTACAACTTCACCACCAACAATATTATCCGTAATATCTAATAAAGCACGAATGAAGGTACGGTAGCATTCTTTACCTGCTTCAAATATTTCTTGACGTGAGCCATTGGGTAATTGTTTACAAACAAAACCACCTTTCGCGCCTACTGGTACGATTACTGTGTTTTTAACTTGCTGGGCTTTTACTAAGCCAAGAACTTCAGTGCGGAAATCTTCACTACGGTCAGACCAACGTAAACCACCACGGGCCACTTTACCACCGCGTAAATGCACACCTTCAATTTGTGGTGAATAAACAAAAATTTCAAACTTTGGTACTGGCTGAGGCATTTCGCTTATTAACTCAGGAAGTATTTTAAATGAAATGTATGATTTATCGCCTTTAACTGGGTCTGCTTGGAAATAGTTAGTTCGAATAGTCGCGTTAATCATTTCAACAAAGCGACGGATAATGCGGTCATCATCTAAGTTAGCAACATTATCAAGTGAACTTTCAATTTCAGCTAATAATTTGTTTGTCGCTTTTTCTTTCGCTGTAGGCGTTGATTTACTTTTAGGATCAAAACGTAAAACGAATAATTTAATCAATAATTCAGCGATTTCTGGATAACGAGAAAAGGTGTTCTCGATATAACTTTGGCTAAAACGACCGCCAATTTGACGTTCATATTTAGCAAATGCACGTAAGATAGAAACTGCACGACCTTCAAGGCCAGCACCTAATATTAGACGGTTAAAGCCATCATCTTCTAAATCGCCATGCCATACTTTAGCGAAGGCATCTTGGAAAAGCGTTCTTACTTTATAGAGATCAAACTTACCTTCACCGGTAAGATACATTGAAAAGTCTAATATCCAGTTTGTTTCACCGTCTGCAGTTTTGATTGCATAGGGTCTTTCACCGATAACACGCAAACCAAAATTTTCTAACATTGGTAACACATCACTCAGGTGGATAGGCTCACCTTTGTGAAATAATTTAAGTTTTACAAAACGGCTATTTGCTTTTTCTTCTAATGGTTGATAGAAAAGCATTTCAAAGTCATTTTCAGGGCTGATCTGTTCAAGCTTTTCAATATCAACAATAGCAGAGCCAGGTAATACTTCATCTTTATAGGCTTGTGGAAATTTCACATATTTTCGGCTAAGCGCTTTAGCCGCAGCTTCACCACGATTAGCCCCCAAAGCACTGACTAATTTATCATCCCAATTACGGGCTGCTTCATTTAAATTCTTTTCAATTTCTTTCACATCAATATCTGCTTTAGTTGAGTTGACTCGAACAATATAATGGGTTCTGGCATGAACCGACTCGGAGAAGAAGGTGGTAAATTCAACATCTTCGCTACTACCAAATACTTCTTGAAGTAGTTTTTGCGTATCCATACGTAATTTAGTGTTATAACGTTCTCTTGGCACGTAAACCATACAAGAATAAAAACGGTCAAATGCATCCCGACGCACAAATAAACCACAATAATCACGTTCTTGCATCTGTAAGATACCGGTCACGTTATGCAATAATTCTTTAACCGATGATTGTAAGATCTCATCCCTTGGATAGGTTTCTAAGATATTGATCAGTGTTTTGTAGTTGTGGGTGCCTTTAGCAAAAGGAGACGCCTGACAAACAGCCATGACTTTAGAGCTAATTAGCGGTAGATCTAATGCACTATTTGTATAATAAGCAGAGCCGAACAAACCAATAAAGCGCTCTTCACCAATAACATTACCGTTATCGTCAAAACGCTTAATACCAATATAATCTAACTGCGCTGGTCGATGCACACGAGAGTTAGAATTGGTTTTGGTTAAGATGAGGTGATTTTGACCTAGCGCTACTTCTCGGCCAGTTTCACTAAGGCTTGAGACCAAACGCGATTGCGATCCTTGAGAGTTTTTCATCAATCCAAGGCTTGATTCTACATTCGCTTGTAATGAAATATCACCTTTAACAGCCTCAACGTCATATGAACGATACCCCATCAGGGTAAAGTTGTTAGCGGCCACCCAAGTTAAGAAATTTAAGGTATCTTCTTTTTGGGCTTTAGTGCCTGGATACTTAGATTTTTTAACATCTCCAATGATCTTTTTTAAACAAGATAACATCGGTTGCCAGTCGCTTACCGTTAAGCGAATATCTTCAACAACAGACAATAGGGTATTTCTAATATTGTCCAACTCTTCTTGAGTCGATTGACGGTCAATTTCAATTAGAAAGATTGTTTCTTCAGAGCTCGCTTTTATTTTAGTATCAACAATTGCGGCTAACTCAGTTACATCCAATTTATTATCGCGTAGGATTTTAAGTGGTGCATTGAGCATCATGTGTGGCGACAAACCTAAACGATTTAATGCAATACGAATCGAGTCGACTAAAAATGGCATGTCTTGAATAATAACTTCGATAATCGTATGACTAGACTTCCAACCATTTTTACTTACCGATGGATTGAAAACATGGATAACGGGGGCGTCATCTTTATGTTCATTAAGGGAACTCCATAAGCTTAAAGCTGCACCATACATATCACTTTCATTGCGGTGATCGAGGTCTAGTGATGACATGTTGCCATAAAGTAAGTTGGCAAATTGCTCAACTAAAGTAGCGGTATTACCATCTACTTTTTGTTGGATAAGTTTTGCTACATTGCTAAGTATAACCGAGGGTGAACCGTTTACTAACGCCATGAATGTTTCCTTTTCCTTGTAAAAAGAAAGCTTGAAATAATTAATTTTAATCTTGATAAAAGCATTGTTTAAAGTAATTTTATACTTAAAGACACTTTTATAGTTAAATTTTTTATAATTTGTATATCAGAATAGACTATAGAAGGTGATTTTATGAATAAATTTAGGCTTTTGCGAGTGTTTTTTTGTATTTTTGTTGGATAACTTTCAACAGGTAGATCAGTAAACGACCCGTTTAATTTACAGTTAACTACTTTTATGCAGTTATGCTAAATAGATACTGGTTAATTAGCATTATTATTGTTTATTTATGCAATAACACCCCGTGACATTCGTTTATTCTTTACTAAAAAAAAACATCAAATTAAATAGTTTACTATCTAATTTGATGCTTATTGTCACTTTCTGGTCAACGGGTCAAACGGTAACTGTATTTGAGCTAACTAAGTTACCTTTCCGCGGGTAGTGGCTAACCATTAATAAGACGTTTTATTTATTGTGTCTATTTTTTAACCTTTTTCTTATCCGCCCATAAAAAGGCGGAAAGTGCCGGTAAAATAATAATGGCAGCAAGCATATTAACTAAAAACATAAAGGTTAATAATATGCCCATATCCACTTGGAACTTCAAATCAGAAAAGAACCACGTTGAAACACCGATAGCTAAGGTTAATCCGGTAATAAGTACCGCACTGCCACGCTCTTTTAATGCGGCGAGATAAGCATCATGCACATTCAAGCCTTCTTTCAACTTCGTACTCATGGTTGACAGTATATAGATGCCGTAATCAACGCCAATACCTACACCTAAAGCGATAACAGGTAAAGTAGATACCGTTAAACCAATATCAAGGGCAGTCATTAGCCACTGAGCTAAGGTAGACACCAAATATAAAGGTACCACGACAACTAAAGTCGCTTTTACGCTTCTAAAGCTAATAAGACAGAGTGCAATAACAGCGCCATAAACATAAAGCATCATCGGTAATTGAGCTTTTGCTACCGCTTCATTCGTTGCCGCCATAACACCAACTGGACCTGAGGCAAGCTTAAATTGTACATGTTCACTGCCTAATTCTTTCGCGGCCGTTTTAACTGCATCAATAACGGTATTGATTGTTTCCGCTTTATGGTCTTTCAAGAATAAAATTACCGGCATAACACTACAATCAGTATTAAGTAGGCCACTGGAAGAAGGAACTCGCGCGATAGATTGTACCAGGGTATGTTGATTACGAGGGATAACACGCCATTTCGAGTTGCCTTCATTATAACCGGCATTAACCAATTTAGAGATTGACGCTAAACTAACCGCTGATTGCACACCTGGCACGTTTTCCATCCGCCATTGGAATCTATCTATCGTGGCCATCGTGTCATAATAAGTACAAGCATTGGGGGTCGTTTCTATAATAATTGACATGTAATCAACACTGATCGCGTACCTGTCGGTAATTAAAAAAGTATCTTGGTTATAACGAGAAGATTCATGCAATGCCGGAGCTCCTGCATGCAACTCACCTATTTTCAGTCCTTGTCCCTTGTAAACAGCAACCACAAATAAAATCGCAGAAAATATCAGTATTATCCTAGCCGGACCTTTAGTAGCAAAACTTGCCATAAACGTCCAAACCGCACTTTCTTCACTCAACTGCCCTACTTTAGCCGTGGTTTTTATTTTGGTATAAGACAGTAATATTGGCAGTAAAACGAGGTTGGTTAATATGATCATAGCGACACCAATTGACGCCGTAATGGCCAGCTCTTTTATAATACCAATATCAATGGAGAGTAGCGTTAGAAAGCCTACCGTATCTGACACTAGTGCCACACCACCGGGGATAAGCAGAGCATTGAAACTGGCTTGCGCTGCTAGTGCAGGTGTTAAACCCAAGGCCACTTTTTTAACCACTGAGTTTATCATCTGTACACCATGACTCACGCCAATAGCAAAGACTAAAAACGGGATTAAAATCGACATAGGGTCAAGGCCAAAACCTAACGTTGATAACATACCCATTTGCCAAACGACAGCAACTAACGAACAAAAGATAGGAAGAATAGTTAAACGGATTGAGTGGCAAAAAAGATAAACCATGACCGCGGTAATGGCGATGGCAAGTGCAAAGAATAACACCACGCCTTTAGCACCCTCGGCAACATCACCGACCATTTTTGCAAAACCGATAATATGAACCGTGATATTTTCGCGCTCAAATTCTTGGCGTATTTCTTGTTCTAATTTTTTTGCTATATCAAGAGTATCTAGCTTTTCCCCAGTATCCGGATTGAACTCTAGTAACGCAGCTTTTACCATTGCACAACTGTAATCATCGCTTACTATGCTACCAACGATACCGGCTTTTTCTATATTAGCTTTTACAATGGCCAGACCTTGTTTTGTCGCTTGAAAGTCTGCGGGGATCACCGGGCCACCGGCAAAACCATCTTCAACCACTTCAACAAAGCGAGTACTCGGCGAGAATAGTGACTTCACTTGAATTCGATCAACACCAGGGATGAAGAATAACTTATCGTGGGCACCTTTTAGTGCATTAAAAAATTCTGGATTAAATATATCGCCACGGCTATCACAGACAGAAATAAGGATATTATTCGCGCCACCAAAATTTGCCCTATGTTTAAGATAGGTTTTCATGTAACTGTGTTTAAGCGGTATATTTTTAGTAAACGAGGCATCAAGCCTTATCTGAGTGGCTTGAAATAGGAAAAAAACGCTGGTGATAACAAATAACATCAACACAAACAGTTTATGGCGAAATAGGGCTACTTCAATACGACTAGCCAGAGAAATTTTCATAGTAATATATTCCGAACTTTATTATTTTTAAATATTATAGGTATCTTTCAGGTAACACCGATTTATGTTTTAGGTAAAACAAGTACTTTGATGCCAACATCAGAAACAGCCAATAATTTACCTTTAAACCAAAGACCCGCAATGAGAGGTTTGCCGTCATGTTGAGTTCTTTGGGTAAAAGTCTCACCGTCATCATCACTAATGAGTAACATGCCGTTATTGCCAAGAATAAAAATACGGCCATCATCAGCAAAGACGATATCATTAAGTAGTGCTGTAGTGCCTGTTGGTACTTCCTGCCATTGCTGGCCATTATTTATGCCACGAAAAACATGACCACGTAAACCGACAACGAGTAATTTACCGTTTTGCGTTCGAGCAACAGAGAAAAATGATCCTTGATAGAAACTATTAAATTTCTGCCAACTTTTACCAAAATCATTACTTTTTGCTAGCAATCCCGTTTCACCCATTAAAAACAAGCTACGGCCATCTTGTACTAAACCGTTAAAATGCGGCAAGATAAACGCTATCTCATCTAAGTATGCTTCTTCATCTTCTGCTTTAAGGTCATTAATATAATCTACATCATCAGCCAATAAAAACTCTTGATGAAACTCGCTTTGCCAACTTTTCCCACCATCATTACTACGGAAAAATTGTCCATATGCTCCCACCGCAATGCCCTCCAGTTCATTTTTAAAATGAATACCTAACAAGGGTTTCTCTAATTCGGGTAAATAGAGTTGCACGTGCCAGTTAAGGCCGCCGTCTTGACTATGTAATATTGTTGCATCATGTCCAACAGCCCAACCCAAGCGATCATTTAAAAAATACACGCTAGTTAATGTTGCCTGAACCGGTACATTCGCTTGTTGCCAACTTTCACCATCACTGGAAAGTAAAATATGGCCATGTTGACCGACCGCCACTACTTTGTCCTTGCTAATCTTGGCAATGTCTAACAATAACGACTTAGCAGCTAATGCTGATTTGGTGGCAGGCGTTGTGCTTGCCTCTGTGACTGTTGTGTTATCAGCACTAACAGGCGAAAGGGAAATAAAAGATATAACTGCAAAAAAAACCAATAAACGCATAAAAAACTCTTTCTCAAATTTTCTGAAAATAAAAATAATAATACAAATAAAGCAAAAACATAGTGTTCAATTTAAATAACTAACCATTAAATTGCACACTAAAAAAAACGGCTAACATGTGTCAGCCGTTCCTTGGTACTGGTTATCTACGACCTTCACGTCTAAGCGCTGCGGGAGTAAAATCTCGCTCGTTTAATTTTTTAGAAAAGTCATACATTTTCGTTTCGTTATCTAAGCCGATGGCGATATAACGACGAGATTGTAAATCATGATAAACATCAAGAGTTGACCAAAGTGTTGGTACCTCATAATAATTGATAGCATGGGCAACAGCGACACGATAAAGCTCATCACGGTTATCATAAATATCGGTTACCGCAATTTGCCAGCTATCTTCATCAATATAAAAGACCCGCTTTTTATAAATATGACGGGTATTTTCTTTAAGGTTCGCTTCAACGACCCAAACACGATGTTTTTCATAACGAACGAGGTCAGGATTGATATGACCCGGTTGTATAATCTCATCATAGCTAACTTGATCACTATGAAGACGATAGTCATTGTAAGGAATAAGCAATTCTTGCTTACCTTTTAGTGTCCAGTTATAACGGTTTGGCGCGCCATTATACATATCGAAATCATCGGTAGTTCTCAAACCATCTGCCGCTGTTCCTGGGGCATCATAAGCAACATTAGGTGCACGTCGAACACGGCGTTGACCGGTATTATAAGTCCAAGCTTGACGAGGGGTTTTAATTTGATCCATCGTCTCGTGTACCAACAATGCCGTTCCAGCTAAACGCGCAGGCTCGGTGACTTTTTGCTTAAACTTGAATAAAATATTGCTTTCTTCAAGTTCCTTGGGTGTTGTACCTTCAGTACTGTAAGGTATTAACATTGTTTCTTTTAAACCAACGTAAGTATAACTTCCTGATGCCGTTGGTGCTGCTTGACCCGCTGAACGGGTAACCGATTCACCACGATAACGTAAGGTATGATTCCAAATAGCTTCCAAGCCGTTAGCCGGGAACGGGAAAGGAATACCAACAGCAGCTTGTTTTATACCATTACCATTTTCAACTAACTCAGTACGTGTCGCATTGTCTTTAACCGCTTGATAAACATGCTCAGGATATGAAGCACTTCGGCGCGTTTGATAGACATTCATTTTATACGTGTCTGGATAAGTCTCGAATAATTTAACTTGCCCAGGCGTTAGTAACGCTTTGTGCTCTGCAACATTACTTGCAGTGATAGTAAATTTAATTTTATCATTCGGAAATGGGTCCATATGATGATCACCTGGAGTATAACCCGCTGGTGCTTTAGTAATGCCCCCTTCCCACTTAGGGATTGAACCATCTTCATTGGCTGCACGAGTAGCACCCATTGGTGTTAGTTCTGATGATAATTTTGCTGCTTCATCGGCGGGAACTTTAGCTAAAGCACCTGCAGATAAGACCATAGAGATGGTCAATGATAATAATGTGACTTTATTCATGTTATTTCTCATGAGTTATGCCTTAAATTAGATTGAATAACTTACGCTGAAAGATACATAATCGCGATCTTCCATTTTATTGGTAGTGCCAACGCCACCGAAGAAACTGTTATAGGTTAAATCTGCTGACCAAGTGCTTTGATAATCAAAGTTCAAGCCTAAAGACACTGACTTTCTCTCTTCAATAAACATAAACAATGGATCTGGCGTGATACCTTTAACATCGTGAGAAAACACAAGACGTGGCGACATATTGATACCCGCTACAACGTTGGTGTAATCTAACTTAGCAACCGCGCGGTAGCCCCAAGCAAATTCTGTTGGGAATGGGTTAGTTTCAGTACCACCTTGTAATACGTGCATAAGGCCACCGGTGCTGCCACTTCGAGCAGTACCTGGACCATTTAAACGCAATTCACTTTGATCCGGCATATCATTGATATTAATGCCACCAACTTCAATAAGGCCCACTAATTGACTGGCACCGAATGTTGGTCCAAACAAATGTGTTAAGGTCATTTGTGCTTGCACAGTATCTGATAAAATATAACCTTGTGCTGTTTGGCCCGGCTGATATGGCGTACCGTCAGCTTGTACCATTTGTGAAACACCATCTAAAGCGGCATATGCTGGGTTACCAGTATTGGCAAGTTGCTGTGGTACCGCAGCAAAAAGCAATTCAACATCATCAATTTGCAATGGTTCGTCTTGGCGGTAACTTACTTCACCGGCCAAAGCGGTAGTCCCAATAGTGGTATTAAAACTTAACGCATACATTTTAATGTCTTCAGGGTAATCTAACTCAACACGAGAAAAGGTGTTTAAGTCGGTGTAGTTATCTTCAGTAATTGTTGTGCTTGCTAGCATACCAATATCACCAGCAATTGTTTCCTGGCTGAAATCTGCTGTTACCCCAGAAAATATCGGCCTACGGCTATGATAATTCACATAATACAAACTAAATTCTGTATCATTTAACTCTGGGATAAACCAAGATAAACGTAAACCGTATTGGCCACCATCATCGGGGTCATTTTCAGCTTTTGAGCCGGGCGCACGAAGCGTCAAATTGCCAGCATAAGCAGAATACATTTGCCCTGCCTGCTCTGGTGAAATATGACCTGCTTTAACTGCTGCACCAATTTCATTTAGACCTGACATTAAGTAATCAAGGTTCATATCAGGATTACCGCCAAAACCTAACTGGACATTATTATATTGTCCACCATCACCGGCAAAATCATTGGTAGAGAAGTAACTACCCGGCGGTGGTAGCACAGTTTTTTCCCAATCGTATTGATAAAAAGCTTCAATGTTGAAATTATCAGTTACGCCCAATGATCCCCATAAGGAACCGACCGGAATAAAGGCTTCTTTTAATTGAGCACCTGGCGCTCGTAAACGGGCAATATCAACTGCATTTATCTCACTAATACCATGAGAAATAAGGGTACTTTCACCCCAACTAATCACTTGATCACCAAGGCGTACTGAAAAAGGCATATCACCTATTTCAAAATCGCCGTATATATAGGCATCGAGTAAACGCACATCATGACAAACTTGCTCATCTGCCTTTGAGTCACGACAAGGATCAAAAACGTTACCGGTAAGTGCATTAGAGGATGCTCGGTCGTCCTTCATCATGGCAAAATCATAGAAATACATACCACGAACAAAAATACCGACATTTTTATAGTGAATATCTAATTCATGTACGCCTTTAAATATTTTAGAGAAACTTTCACCGGCATTGTAGTTTAAATTACCAGCATCACCATTGGTAGAATAGCCTCCTTCACCTTGTGCCCAAATATCTTCTTTCGATGGCGAGGGAGAAAATATGGAATAATTGCTAAAATCTAGACCATTATTAGGGTTATTAGACTTACCTACATTATCATTCCAGTTTCTATTTTCTGTCCGCCAACTTGAGCCTAGGCTAAAAGTAGAATCAAAACTGATCTCTACATCACCTAGCTCCCATCTTGCTGCTTGAGCAGTATTAACCATTGAAGTTAGTACTGACAATGAAAGTGCAGCAGCAATACCTACAGCTAAAGGTTTTTTGGCAAAGCCATGTTGAGGCTTGTTTTTCATCTATTCTCTCCCCTGTGCAAAATATGATACTAAAAGATAAAAGTTCAGCGAAAATTCATCTTCATATATGTAATCAAAAGTTAGTTTTTGTTTTATTGTTTATCTAACGGCAACAATAATTACATCATTTCACTTAGGTAGCAAGCGTAAAAGTTAGAGTTAAAGCGCTATATTTTAGTGACTTGCATCGAACTAGCCGGGAGTTTTAATACGATGTTTTAAACTAGCGTTTAAAAACGAAACATTAAAAAACCTAGTTTGTTTTATAAGTAGATGAAATAAAGCAAATTTGTCAGCAATGCGACTAGATACGCATGTTTAAAATGGTCAGACCACTGTTTCAAGTCTTTACTCTAATCAAGCAGTAAATAGCGGGTTATTTGAGTTTAACTAAGGATAAAAATTTATTATTTTGGGTCTTTAAACAAAAATCACCCTGTATACCACTAGCGTTAAGGTGTTTTCGTAAATGCATGGCGGGAAATTGAACTTTTGTGCCCAGTGTCGTTGTTACCACCACATTTTGAATAGTGCCTTGATAATAGGGTAAGAACTCAGTGGCAGAGACATTGAGGCTGAAATAGTATGTCATGGTTTTATATTTTATATTTTATATGAAGGTAACGCTTGCTAGCTTGTTTACTAAAAGATATTAAACAAACAGCAAGTGTGATATTAGCGAAAAAAAACCGAGCCATGTGTGTTAGTCACGTAAGGCTGCATCCAACTTTTCTTTCAAGTCATTTGAAAGCTGGGCTATTGCACGTAATTTAATAAGCTCGGCTTTCATTAACTTTTGCTGCGTTGGAGCAAAACTTTTATATTGAATTAATGGCGTAATTAACCTGGAAGCGACTTGCGGATTAATACTATTTAACTTTGCAATTTGCCCGGCTAAGAATTGATAACCCTGCCCTGTTGGGCAATGAAAGTATTTTGGGTTATTCATAGCGAAAGCGCCAATGAGGGAACGTGCTCGGTTAGGGTTTTTCAAGCTAAACTGTGGGTGCAACAATAAACGCTTTAATTGCGTAAAAATATCGTCACTGCTGACACTAGCACTTAAAGCAAACCATTTGTCCATCACTAAGCTTGTTTGTTGCCATTTGTGCTCAAAATGTTGTAGCTGCTCAGAGAGACCCGCTAAATTATGTTTAGCTGAGCAACTTAATGCCGCTAGGCTATCGGTCATATTCTCTTGAGAAACATCCGCATTGTTGCTTGCTTGTTGGTATTGCTCAGTGACTAAATAATGATATTCGGGCAAATGGCTTAAATAAGTTAAACAAACATTTTTTAGCGCTCGGTTTGCCACACAATGGTTAGCTTCGCTAGCTTGATTGCACGCTTGATAACAAGAAAACAACTGCTGCTCTGCCCCCTTAGCGATTGTTTGCATTAAACGAGTTATCGCACGAGTAAGCGCAATAGGGTTAACATCAACCATCAAACTTGCCGCTTCATCAAAGCTAGGTAATATTAACTGCTCGGCAATAAAAGCCCGGTCGTCATCACGACTTAACATAGTGTTAATTGCCATGACGAGATCATTTGGGATGTCATAATCAGCATTAAACGTTAACTGTTGTATGTAACCCATCAACAATTTTTGCCCTGCATCCCAACGACAAAAACTATTTTCAGCTTTTTTCATCACCGTTAATAAGCTGGCATCATCTTGGTCAAAAATAAGTTTAACCGGCGCACTAAAATCGCAAAGCATGGCGATAGTGGGTTTAGCGGTTAAACCGGTAAAGGTCCAACTTTGCTCAGCTTGGGTTAATTCAAGTAACTCACTGTAAGCGCTACTTTCACCTGCTTCGCTGATGAGTTCAATTTTAATCGGGATATGTAACGCTTGCGGCGCTGGCTGATTCGTTGTAACTGGCGAATGTTGCGATAAGGTCAAGGTATAGCTCTGTGTTTTCGCGTCAAAGTACTCTTGCGCTTTAATAACAGGTGTACCCGATTGGCTATACCATAATTTAAATTGGTTTAAGTCTTTACCACTGGCATCACTCATCGCATTAATAAAGTCATCACAAGTCACTGCCATGCCATCAAAACGTGCGAAGTATAAATCCATGCCTTGTCTAAATTTATCGACCCCAATCAAGGTATGTAACATTCGAATGACTTCGGCGCCCTTCTCATAAACGGTTAACGTGTAGAAATTATTCATTTCTAATACTTTTTCAGGACGTATTGGATGCGCCATAGGGCCAGCATCTTCAGCAAACTGTTGAGACCGCAAAACGCGTACATTTTGAATTCGGGTCACCGCACTAGAATGCATTTGCGCACTGAATTGTTGATCACGAAAAACGGTCAAGCCTTCTTTTAAACTCAGCTGAAACCAGTCGCGACACGTAACTCGATTACCCGTCCAGTTATGAAAATATTCGTGAGCGATTACCGCTTCAATATTAAAATAATCACTGTCGGTTGCGCATTGACTATCCGCTAAAACATATTTGGAATTAAAAACATTTAAGCCTTTATTTTCCATTGCGCCCATATTGAAAAAATCGACCGCGACAATCATGTAGATATCTAAGTCGTACTCAAGACCAAAAGTCTCTTCATCCCAAGTCATCGATTTCTGTAAAGACACCATGGCATGTTTAGCTTTCGCTAAATTGCCTTTATCTACAAAAATCTCGAGGGCAACATCGCGCCCTGATGAAGTGGTGAAATTATCGGTGAGTATATCGAAATCACCCGCCACTAAAGCAAATAAATAACAGGGTTTAGGAAACGGGTCATGCCAAGTGACAAAGTGTTTGTTATCCGCTAATTCGCCGCTCGCAACTTTATTGCCATTGGAGAGTAAATAGGGATATAAAGTTTTATCGGCGATAACTTTAGTGGTGAATGTCGCCATTACATCGGGTCTATCGAGATAATAGCTAATTCTGCGAAAACCTTCGGCTTCACACTGAGTACAAAAAGCTTCGCCTGATTTAAACAGCCCTTCTAACGCGGTATTCTCTTGTGGGTTAATCTCAGTAGTAATGGTGACAACAAAATTAGCGCGGTTTGGTAGACTGCTTGGCGGTATTGTTAGTAAGGTATCACTGAGTTCATATTGCGCTTTACTTAAAGCTTGATTATCTATCACTAAGGAAACTAATGTTAGCTGCTCGCCATTTAACTGCAAAGCACTTGACCCATCGCCTTGTCTTACCAGTGTTAAAACACTGACAACTTGGCTGCAAATATCGTCTAAACTAATGCTTAAATTTACCGTCTTAATAGTAAAGTCAGCTGGGCGGTAGTCCGCTAAAAATCGAGGAGCTGTGTCTGATAAAGTAGATGACATAATGAGCCTTTGTTGAAAATATAAATTAAGCCGTTGCTTTTTGATTAACGCTTTTGGTAACTTTTTTAGATAACATTTTGATATTAAAACCAATAAAGCCGTAAACAACCGCTAATATAGGGTTAATCCAGTTAAAGAAGCAATAGTAAATATAATCTAAAGGATTAACTAACAGCACACTTGACATATAAACTGCACAGGTATTCCACGGAATTAACGGTGAGGTAATAGTGCCAGAATCTTCTAGTGTACGACTCAATACAAGTGGGTCTAAACCTCTACGCTTGTATTCTTCTTTATACATACGCCCTGGCATAACAATAGCCATATATTGATCAGCCGTTAACAGGTTGGTACCGATACAAGTCACTACCGTGGTGGCAATAAGGCTGCCGGTAGATTTTGCTGTTGCTAAGATGGCATCAACAAACCTTTTAAGCATACCTAGGTGCTCTAACACAGCGCCAAAACTTAGCGCACACATAATTAACCAAACTGTATTTAACATGCTAGACATGCCGCCACCGCTAAGTAAATCGTTCAATTCACTGTTACCCGTTTCAATACTAACGCCATCAAAAAATGCTGTCCAAACAACGATGATATTTGCCGTTATTTGGTTAGTTTCACCACCGGCTAAGCGTAAAATGAGCTCTTGTTGAAAGAGTACCGCCCATAACCCACCTATCAAGGCACCAATTGCAACGGCAGGGAATGCAGGCACTTTTTTAATAGCTAAGGCAAGTAAGACAAAGAGTGGCACGAGGTTAAATAAAGATAGGTTGAATTGCTCGCTAAGCTGTCGACTTAATAAATCAATTGTTTCGTTGTTACTACTACTCGTTTCAGAGAAGCCTAAAATGAGAAAAAGGATTAATGCGGTAGTGATAGACGGCATAGTCGTCCAAAACATATAACGAATATGGGCAAATAACTCACTACCTGCAATGGCTGGCGCTAAGTTGGTGGTTTCTGATAATGGCGATACTTTATCACCAAAATAGGCCCCTGAGATAACGGCCCCAGCAGTAATCGCCGGAGATAAACCTAAGCCTTGTGCTATACCAATTAATGCCACACCAATGGTTGCCGCCGTTGTCCATGAACTACCTATGCTCATTGCAACCACTGCACACATAACACATGCTGCCGCGTAGAACCAAGCAGGGTCAAGTATCATTAAGCCATAATAAATCATGGTAGGCACAGTTCCAGATAATAACCAAGTACCGATAAGTGAGCCAACAGCAAATAAAATTAATACCGCGCCAAGAGATAATGAAATTCCTTTAACAATCGCTTGCTCAATGTCGTGCCAGGCATGGCCATTTTTTATGCCGATGACAACGGCAACTCCCATGGCAATGAGTAAAGCAATTTGATTTGGCCCATACGAAGAATTATCACCAAAGTAAGCAACCCCACAGCCGAGTAGACCAATTAGAGTGATGACGGGTATAAAAGCATCTAACATGCTTGGCTGTTTAATTTGATTTAACTCTGACATTAAATAAAACCTTCTCTTATTATAGTTATTTAGGGTATTAATACCAAACGGATTAATTAATTGACCAACTTAGAGCTTCAGTAGCGAGCTTAGAACAAACAAAATGCGTTAAACATAGTTATTCTATATTTCTTGCATTTTGTGATGTTATCAGTTTGCTACTGAACTCCCAAAGGGCGAGTTTAAAAGGTTTATGTGCCGCGTTATTAATTTTGACAAGGGAATAACCATTCTCTTCAATCAATGCCTTGCCTCTAAACCTTTTAACTCTCGCTAAGTGATCAATAAATTAGTCCGATTGGTATAATATAGGCTAATAGATCAACTGGCCTAGTAGCTATAAAAAACAAAGCCGCCTCGAGGGCGGCTTTGATTATGTATTGATAATTATTTTTTGGCTATTTTACCTAAGGAGATAAAGTCAAAGGTGATTCGCGCTGCTTCATCTAAAAACGGGTCTAGATCATCAAGTTCATCCGATAAATCATCTAAATCAGACACTTTTTCTTTACCCAGTAGCGCAAGTTGTTCGTTTACGCGCACTAAACGTTTACTTTTACGCGCTTCACGTTCGGTTTTACGGGTAGCAAGGTTTAATGAAATTGTCTTATCATCTTTTTCCGCTTGGTAAATATTTATATCTTCGAGCAAATAATTAAATTCTGGATTATCTTTAATACGTTGCTGATATAATGACGTTAAGTACTCAATATCGGTATTTAATTCATTCAACGGTGTATATTTAGCTTTCTCAATTTGATCCCAAGGTAAAGCGTTTTCTTCTTTACTCTCACCCCACTCGTCTGGATCTATGGCCGTAGGAAAGGCAATATCAGGTAAAACACCTCGATGCTGAGTACTACCGCCATTAATACGGTAGAATTTTGCAATGGTATATTGAATGCTGCCTAACGGTTTTTCGTATAAATCATAAACACGACCCAAACCACGATGCTGTTGGACAGTACCTTTACCGAAGGTATGCTCGCCAATAATTACACCACGGCCATAATCTTGAATGGCCGCAGAAAAAATTTCAGAAGCAGAGGCACTGTAACGATCAACCATTACCGTTAGTGGTCCGTCATAAAAGCTAATCCCGTCTCTATCACTATTCACTTGAATACGGTTTGCCTGATCTCTAATTTGTACAACCGGTCCTTTATCAATAAATAACCCCGTCAGTAAGGTCGCTTCACTTAACGAACCGCCACCATTACCACGCAAGTCAACAATAATGCCTTGTACTTCTTGCGCTTTTAACTTGGCAATTTCTTTTTTAACATCTTTAGATAAATGGTTGTAAAAGCTTGGGATGGTAATTATGCCCAGTTTTTTACTGTCTGCATCATCAGGATTTTCCAGGAAAACTTCAGACTTTGCCGCTCGGTCTTCAAGTTTAATAATATCGCGTACCATTGTTACTACTTTGATATTAGCGTCATCATCACTGTCACCCGATAATATTTGTAAACGTACGGTTGTGCCCTTCGAGCCTTTTATTAGCTCGACCACATCATCTAAACGCCAGCCAATAACATCTTCAAAATCTTTTTCACCTTGAGCAACACCAACAATTTTATCTTTTGCTTTAAGCTGCTTTGATTTATCTGCTGGTCCGCCGGTAACGATGCGGTGTATAACTGTATAATCCTCAATGGAGCGAAGTTCTGCACCAATACCTTCAAGTTGTAGGTTCATATCAACTTGGAAACGTTCCGCATTGCGAGGTGATAGATAAGAAGTATGTGGTTCAACAACACGAGCAAAACTGTTCATCACAAGCTGAAAAGCATCCTCGCTTTCACTTTGCTTTAATCGTTTGATCGCATAATTATAACGTTTGGTGAGTACTTCTTGAATTTTTGGCCATTTTTTCTTAGTTAATGTCAGATTCAAGACGTCTGATTTAACTTTTAAGCGCCATAATTCATCTAATTCTGCTTCGCTAGTCGGCCAAGGAGCGTCTTCGCGATCGAAATTATAACTATCATGCTTGGTGAAATCGAAAGGGTTTTTACTTCCTTTAACACCGAGTAAGTTAATCGCATATTCATAACGCTCTAGGCGCCTTTGCATATTAACATTATAAATAGTAAAGGCTGACTCTAACTTGCCTCTGGTAAGTACCGAGTCAAATTCTAAACGATACTTTTCAAAGCTATCAATATCAGTTGCTAAAAAAACATTACGTGCATAGTCGAGTTGTTTGATATAGCGGTCAAAAACTTCACTAGATAAGGCGTCATCTATAACGACTTTTTTATAATGTGCACGGGTAAATCGTGCCGTAATGCGCTTGCTAGCTGTTGCATGCTGACTTTCAGGCATGAGTACAGGGAGTTCTTCAGGTGTGTGTTGTTTCTCAAACGCGATGGCGCTTACGGACAAACCTAATGATAAAGAGACGGCGAGCGCGATACGACAAAATTTTTGCATGCATTAACTTCCTATTCAATTTCTATTTGACTTAAAACAGTGCTAAGTCTGGCCGACAAACTTTACAGGATGTCGACTATTTATGCGGTTACAAGTAAATATTTTTAAGCTGAGTCTTAATAACCATGCCTGAATTAAGCTGCACACTGATATCTTTACCTGATATCTCAGTGATCGTTGCATTCATTGGCGAGTTACCTAGTTGTACTCTCACTGTGTTACCTACTTTGAGTGTAGCTGATTCAACAGGTTTAAGTGGCGCGACTTCTTTTTTAACAACCGTTTTACTGGCGGACTTAACCGTCTTGAACTTAGCTGAATCACGTTTTTTATCTGCTGGTTTATGAGTACCCGCATCTGTTGAACTGTGCTTACCTTTATAAGGCTTTTTACTATCGCTGTCTGTTGCTTTTTTGTTACCAAACTTTTCTTGGCTTTCTTTAAGCGTTTTACTTGCGTAGGCTGCCTGATCTGCATCAATCTCAGCAACGTCTTTACCATCTACATCAACACGAGAAGTGCCAATTTTAATGGTTTTTAAATAACGCCAGCTACTTGTGTAATGTCTCAAAGCTTGACGCAAACGTGTTTTACTTACCGTTTCATCTTCATTAAGCTTTTCTGCTAGGTCTTGGAAAATACCAATTTTAAGCGGTTTGACGGGGCCTTTAATTGAAAAACACTCAGGGAATTTTTCAGCTAAATACGCGATAATATCTTTAGTACTTGTACGTTTAATTTCAGTTTCCATAACTACACTTTTTTTTTTACAATTTAATTAATTTAAGCTGACTTTATTTTTAAACAAGAATCACTCTATGTAAGAGCACTCTAGCAAGAAAATAGCGCCAATGGTTAGCTTTCTTTATTCTTCAGATTGGAGATGTTGCTCAGGATTCTCAAGCACATTTTTACACCAATCATATATATCGTCTGATTCTATATCAGCTATCACTTCTTGGCCTATCCAGGTATCCCAAATAAGGTCCAATAACTGCTCTAAAACTTCCGTTTCTATATCTTCGTCCGCTAAGTCGTACATTGTATGATAAAACTCATTCATACGCTCAGCAACTTCTTCTCCTTGACCATCCCAGTCCCCGACAACTTCTTGGCTAACTAGATAATCATGAATGACTACAAATTCTTTCATTAAAACTTCACTTTTCTGTTTTTAACTTTCGGTATGACTTTTACTATTACTTTTCATGCTCATTTTGATATTTCTTTAAATGTAAAAAGACTTACGCTTTAAGATCATTATGAGCCACTATGTTTTGCTCAAATACTTTAACAATCGAGCTAATACCTTGTTGATCTTGTAAATCAAAACGGCCTAATGTCGTGCTGTCAATATCTAAAACGGCAATAACTTTTCCGGCTACCTTTACCGGAATGACTAGCTCAGCATTGGTTGTTGCATCACAGGCAATATGTCCATCAAACGCATGTACATTATCAATACGCTGTATTTCACCCGTGGTCGCACATACGCCACAAACGCCTTGCCCGAGTGGAATACGAATACAAGCAACCTTGCCTTGAAAAGGGCCAAGAACCAGCTTGTCACCAACTAAACGATAAAAACCAAGCCAATTAATATCAGCTAAGCGTTCAAAAAGTAACGCACTAACATTTGCCATGTTAGCAATAATATCAGATTCATCATTTATTAGCGCCTTAGTTTGCCCTAATAATTCATTATAAAGCTCAGCTTGTTTACTCATTTAAAATCACCAGTAGCGAAAGCTATAATAAAAAGCGCTAACATACCTAAAAACACGCAATAATTAAAGCTTTTATGACATCAATAGCCAACTATTACCTATTATTGAGTTTTTTTTCATTCTTTGAGGCTAAATACCACTAAAACACGTGCAGTAATTGTTTGGCTACCTATCAATGATACATGCGTTCTTTGGCTAGCACCACTCACCCTCGCTTCACTATACATAGGTCGGTAATGGTTACTTGACACTTCTTTTAAAAATTTTAATTTATCGATTGTTGCCCCCGCCTGCTTTGCCATATGCTGTGCTTTTTCTTTGGCATGACTAATCGCTAATAATAACGCTTGTTGATAATACTCATCTCGCTCCTTCACGCTCATAGATAAAGGCGAGATGTGACTAACATTAATTTTAATAATGTCAGTTAAAAAACGATCGTAATCAGAGACCTTGTTAAAATGAACCGTTATTTGACGACTTAATTCAAAGAGTGGACGTTGTTTAGCATGATCATTTGTTGCTTGATAAATGCTTTGACCATCAACATATATAGAGCCCTGTTTAGCTTTATGATATTCAACTCCCTGCACTTTAATTGATGGTTTTTCAGTCACTATACGTAAATTAACCCGCGCAGAAGTTATATTAGAGTCATTTATTGCCATACTTTTTGCTGAATTGACCACGGCATTACTTTTCTTATCGACCAAGGCTTGTAACTTGCTAGGGACTCGACCACGTTCTGTAATCGTTAGCGTTAAAGAAAATTGATCAGCAACAACCTCAACACTACCTTGTCCTGAAACCTCTATTCCTAGATCTGAAAAAGCATCCGCCTGAATGGGTATGAATAACAAATAGATAAAAAATAAATAAACAGATAATAAACGCATATTTGCCCCTTTATAACAGTGAATTAGATAAGTCGTAATTGGCGGGAGTCAACCAGCGTTACTTTCTTAATTTGGCAAAATCAAAAAATTGTTCTTTTTCAGCATCACTGGCTTTTTTCCACCAGTATTTAAGCATGGGCACAACATCAACTTTCTCGATAACTTTATCATTAAAATCTTGCTCGTTTTCATGCTTGTTATTATCCGTGCTGACGTTTATAGGCGTTATTTCAGTTTCAGTTAAACGAGTCAATACGTTGTTCACTTGTTTTGCTAGCTCATAGTCATCAAGCTTTTGTAATACTAAAACAATTGAGTGCTTTTTCTCATCGAATAAAGTGAGTTCCGGTGACTGTGCAAAGCGCTCAGCATCCGAGAGGTTACTTATTTTATTGGTTGATAACAGTAATTTCTGCTGATTTTCTACGGTAAATTTAATAACAAAATAATCAGAGGTCACCAACCTTTCTTCGGCCATGTCTAAGTCTTCAAAGACATCTTTATATTTAAGTACTAAGGTATGCGCACCTGCGCTGAGCTCAATTATTTTCTTTTGTGAAAAAAAACCGTGTTCTATGGCTTTGTCATCTATGTCACGTAACACCAAATTGTCGCTGATAGTAAGGCTAGCTGCACTTGAGGTCATACTGATGACACTACTTAGTAAAATGCTGGTATAAAGAAGACTAACGAGTATATGGTTTAAAAGTACTGAACGGATGATAATGTTAGACAAGCTTGAATCCCATGAACTAATAAAGGTAATCACTCTTTATAAACTGCCTAGCTGAAAAATAAAAGTAAAAAGATGTGATAAAGCGATGGATTTAGTGTTTTATCGATTGAAGTTAAAATGTAACGAGCAAACATGGATGGCTTTTAATGGTGCACTCTACTAACCAGGGGCTGAATTTAAGTGCTAGCATTATCGACAAGAATAAAACTTAAAACACAAAAAAGCGCAGTAAAAACTGCGCTTTTATGTGTATTCTAGTCTGATGGCACCCTCACCCAACCTTCCATTAATACCCGAGCACTTCGGCTCATAATGACTTTTTTCACGGTCCATTTATCATTTTCGAGTATTGCTTCAGCGCCTACTTTCAAGATTCCTGATGGATGACCAAAAGTAACAGAACCTGAGGTTTCCCCACCCGCATTACCTGCAGCAAGTGCAACTAAAGTTCCAGGAATAGCAGCAGCAGTGCCAATCGCTACCGCCGCAGTACCCATCATGGCATGATGTAGTTTACCCATTGATAATGCTCGCACATGTAAATCTATATCTGTTGATGATACTGACTTACCACTAGAGGTTACATAATCTTGCGCCTTAGCAACAAAAGCTATTTTTGGGGTATGTTGGCGTGTTTTGGCTTCAGAAATATCACTAATCAAGCCCATTCTCACCGCTCCATAGGCACGAATAATTTCAAAACGTGCCAAGGCTTTTTCATCACCGTTAATCGCTTCTTGCAGCTCTATGCCGGTATAACCAAGATCATCCGCATTTAAAAATATTGTCGGAATACCCGCAGTAATCATGGTTGCTTGGAAAGTACCAATGCCCGGCACTTCAAGTTCATCAACTAAGTTACCGGTAGGAAACATAGCTTCTGATGGGTCAACTGGAGCAATGAATTCAACGGGCACTTCTGCCGCCGGAAATGTCACGCCATCGAGCTCAAAGTCACCGGTTTCTTGCACTTGTCCATTAGTGATAGGTACATGGGCAATAATGGTTTTTTGGATGTTTTTCTGCCAAATACGCACAGTACAGACACCATTATCAGGGATACGGCTTGCAGCAACCAAACCTGAATTTATCGCAAAAGAGCCGACAGCCGCAGTTAAGTTACCGCAAT
Organism: Colwellia piezophila ATCC BAA-637; assembly: GCF_000378625.1. Classification (GTDB taxonomy): domain Bacteria; phylum Pseudomonadota; class Gammaproteobacteria; order Enterobacterales; family Alteromonadaceae; genus Colwellia; species Colwellia piezophila. The sequence continues at coordinate 120,826 of NZ_KB905170.1, forward strand.
TACCCGACCAATCGACAAAGGGCTTATCAATAGACACTTGGCCAAATAAATAATCAACATCATGATCAGCAACATCACTTTTAGCTAAAATGACTGTTTTACTGGTACTTGACGTTGCTCCGCCCATACCATCAGTTTGTTTACCGTAGGGATCTGGGCTACCAATAACGCGCAATAACAAGGCATCACGTGCACTACCCGCTACCTGACAATCTTTAGGCAAGTCGGTTAAATTAAAAAATACACCTTTTGATGTACCACCACGCATATAGGTTGCTGGGATTTTTATCTGAGGAAGGTATTGCATATTTTTCCTTTTTTATCTTCGCTTCTCAAAAGGAGATTTATCTGCGTTGAATGATGTCACATAGAAGTCTATGTTCCTTACATTCGCCTTGCTAAATAACCTTTTGCTTTGCGATCTTTCAACTATTAAAAAACAGCAAATTAGTTATCTAAATTACTGTTTTACATAAATCACACTGAGTTTGACGTATAAGCGAGTTAAATTAAGTTTTGTGCTAGGCGAAAGCGCGGAGTTGACGAACGTCAATGAGCACTTTCAACAACGCACAGAGCATAATTATCCGCTTAGGCGTTAGATTCTAAGAAATCATTGGCAAATTTTTGTAATACCCCACCGGCGGCATATACTGAAACTTCTTCCGCGGTATCTAAGCGACACTTCAGCGGAATCTTAATTATTTCACCATTTCGACGTGTCATAATGACTGTCATTGCCCCGCCTGGTGCCATTGCTTCTACGTTAGTCCCTTCAACATCAAAAGTTTCGCTGCCATCAATGTTATAAGTATGTCGCGTTTCACCGTTAGTAAATTCTAAAGGTAAAACGCCCATGCCGACTAAGTTAGTGCGGTGAATACGCTCAAATCCTTCAGAAATTATCACTTCAACACCGGCTAAACGCACACCTTTTGCGGCCCAGTCACGTGAAGAACCTTGACCGTAGTCAGCGCCGGCAATAATGATTAATGGCTGCTTGCGTTCCATGTAGATTTCAATCGCTTCCCACATGCGTGATTCTGTACCTTCAGGCTCAATACGAGTAAGAGAGCCTTGTTTGACTTCACCGTTTTCATCACGGCACATTTCATTGAACAGTTTCGGGTTAGCAAAGGTAGCACGTTGTGCCGTTAAGTGATCGCCCCTATGGGTGGCATATGAGTTAAAGTCAGCTTCAGGTAAACCCATTTTAGCTAGGTAGGCACCTGCGGCGCTGTCTAGTTGAATGGCATTTGACGGGGATAAATGATCTGTGGTGATGTTATCGCCAAGAACCGCTAATGGCACCATACCTTTCATGGTGCGTTCACCGGCTAATGCACCCTGCCCCTCTGTATTCCAATAAGGTGGACGGCGGATATAAGTACTGGTTTCATCCCAGTCATATAATGGGCTTTCCGCTGGTTCAAAGGCACCTAAATCAAACATTGGCGTGTAAACTTTTTTGAATTGCTCAGGCTTGACACATGAAGCGACAATGGCATCAATTTCTTCATCCAATGGCCAAATATCTTTCAAGGTAATATCGTTACCGTTTTGATCTTGACCTAGAATATCTCTTTCAATATCAAAACGCATAGTACCGGCAATAGCATAAGCAACAACTAATGGTGGTGATGCTAAGAAAGCTTGTTTTGCATGCGGATGAATTCGCCCATCAAAATTACGGTTACCTGATAATACCGCGGTAGAATATAAATCACGATCGATAATTTCTTGCTGAATTTTCGGCTCTAACGCACCGCTCATACCGTTACAGGTAGTACAGGCGTAACCGACGATACCAAAACCTAACTTTTCCATTTCAGAGAGTAGGCCTGCTTCTTCTAAATACAGTTTGGCTACTTTAGATCCCGGCGCAAATGACGTTTTTACCCAAGGTTTACTGACTAAACCTAACTCATTAGCACGTTTAGCCACCAGACCCGCCGCAACAACGTTACGTGGATTTGAGGTATTGGTACATGAGGTAATAGCAGCAATAATTACCGCGCCATCAGGCATTTGCCCATTAGCTTCTTGTGCTTTACAAACATCTAAATTTTTCGCAATGTCTTTCGACACTAAATCAGCGGTTGCTAAACGACGATGCGGATTAGAAGGTCCGGCTAAGTTACGACATACTGTCGATAAATCAAATTCGATAACACGAGGGTAATGCACTTCTTTTAGGTCATCAGCCCAAAGGCCGGTATGTTTGGCGTAAGTTTCCACAAGTTTTACTTGCTCTGGTTCACGACCAGTAATTTTCAAGTAATCAATAGTTTGTTCATCAATATAGAACATACCTGCTGATGCACCGTACTCTGGCGTCATGTTTGAGATAGTTGCTCTATCACCGATAGTTAAGTTTTTAGTACCTTCACCGAAGAACTCTAAGTAAGCAGAGACAACTTTTTCATTACGTAAAAATTCTGTGATGGCTAAAACCATATCGGTAGCCGTAATACCGGGTTGACGCTTGCCAGTTAACTTAACACCAATAATGTCGGGTAAACGCATCATAGAAGGTTGACCAAGCATAACCGTTTCAGCTTCTAGGCCACCAACACCAATAGCAAGCACCCCGAGGCAGTCAATATGTGGCGTATGAGAGTCGGTGCCAACACAAGTATCAGGGAAAGCAATACCGTCACGTGCTTGAATAACCGGCGACATTTTCTCTAAGTTGATTTGATGCATGATACCGTTACCGGCAGGGATAACATCCACATTTTTAAAAGCTGTTTTTGTCCATTCAATGAAGTGGAAACGCTGTTCATTACGACGCTCTTCAATGGCACGGTTTTTAGCAAAGGCTTCAGGATCAGCGCCAGAAGCCTCTACGGCTAAAGAATGATCGACAATTAATTGTGTCGGTACCACTGGGTTTACTTTAGCGGGGTCACCACCTTGATCAGCAATAGCGTCACGAAGACCCGCCAAATCAACTAAGGCGGTTTGTCCTAAAATATCATGACAAACAACTCTTGCCGGATACCAAGGAAAATCAAGGTCTTGCTTAACTTCGATAATTTGCTTTAACGAATCGGTCAGTGTCGCAGGATCACATTTACGCACTAATTGCTCAGCAAGTACGCGTGATGTGTAAGGTAATTTAGCGTATGAGCCTGGTTTAATGGCTTCGATAGCTTCACGGGTATCATAAAAATCTATGGTCACACCGTTATTTTTATAGCCAGGCAACGGTTTGCGGTATTGGTAATTCATAAGTAAATCCAGGAAACATTTCTAATAAACAATAGTTGATGGTTCTATAACTAACATTGTATAAGTCGTTAAAAGTAAAATCAGACGACGGAATTTGCCATGAATTCAAGAAAGAAAATAAGAGCATATAAGTATATGTGACTATTTTCTGACGATGAAGTCGTGGCAAAGTTCAAGTCTCTCCTACCTCTTTTCGATAGCTACAACCGAACGTGGTTCACTGCCGATGTAATCAGCACTTGGTCTGATTATACGGTTATTGCTACGCTGTTCCATAACATGCGCGGCCCAACCAGTTAAGCGTGAACAGACAAAAATAGGGGTAAATAGTTTTGTCGGAATACCCATATAATTATAGGTAGAGGCATGGAAGAAATCTGCATTACAGAATAACTTTTTTGTATCCCACATGTATTCTTCACACGCGACAGAAATATCATAAAGTGAAGTATCACCATTCTGTTTAGCTAGCTTTTCAGACCAAGCCTTAATAATGACATTTCGTGGATCGCTGGTGCGATAAATCGCATGACCAAAGCCCATGATTTTCTCTTTACGCGCTAACATTCCGGCCATTTGTTCTTTAGCATCACTTGGTGAAGTAAAGCTCAGAATCATATCCATTGCCGCTTCATTAGCACCACCATGCAGTGGTCCACGTAAAGTACCAATAGCGCCAGTGATACAAGAAAACATATCTGATAAGGTAGAAGCACACACACGTGCCGTAAATGTTGAGGCGTTAAATTCATGCTCAGCATATAAAATCAGTGATACATCCATTACGCGTTGGTGTTGCTCAGAAGGACTTTCACCGTTTAATAAACGCAGGAAGTGTCCGGCAAGTGAACTCTCAGATGATTGACAATCAATTTCTACGCCATCATGACTGTATTTATACCAGTAACACATGATCGCTGGAAAAGCGGCTAATAAACGATTTGCTGCGTTATTTTGCTGGCTAAAATCATTTTCTGGCTCTAAGTTACCTAAAAAAGAACAACCCGTGCGCATAACATCCATTGGATGGACATCTTTAGGGATAAGTTTTAATACCGCTTTTAATGCCTCGGGTAAATCACGTAACGATTTAAGCTCTGCTTGATAAGCCGTTAATTGTGCTTGATTTGGTAATTCACCATTGAATAATAAATAAGCAACTTCCTCAAAGGTTGAATTTTCGGCTAAATCAGCAATATCATAACCACAATAGGTTAAGCCTGAGCCAGATTTTCCAACTGTACATAATGCTGTTTCGCCAGCACTTTGACCACGTAACCCTGCGCCACTCATTTTTTTATCACTCATGATTTTTTCCTTATATTCTTAAAATTTAATGTTCGAATTATTTTTGAATTGTTATTTAAATTAATGCGCTAAGTCATTGCCTTAATTCAATTTCGATACTTATATTTATTATTTGATTTCTTATTCAGTTACTTATTCTTGCCTTCAGCACTCTTTAGCTATTTATTTTTACCTTCGGCAAAAAGGGAATCAAGCTTTTGTTCATAATCGTGATAACCAAGGTAGTCATATAATTCCATGCGTGTTTGCATGTTGTTAATTTCAGCCTTTTGATCGCCATCTGCTAGCAAGGTTTTATAAACCGATTCAGCGGCTTTATTCATTGCACGAAAAGCGGATAATGGGTAAAGCACCATGGCACAACCCCACTCAGCTAATTGCGCTTTATTCCATAGCTCTGTTTGACCAAACTCAGTGATATTAGCCAGTACAGGTACATCAAGAGCTTCAGTAAAAGCACGATAATGTTCTTGAGTTTTAATGGCTTCAGCAAAAATACCATCAGCACCTGCTTCAACATAAGCTTTAGCACGTTCAATGGCCGCTTCGAGGCCTTCTTGTGCAAAAGAGTCTGTACGCGCCATAATAAAAAAGTCACTATCTATACGGGCATCTACAGCGGCTTTAATGCGATCAACCATTTCTTGGGTTGAGACGATTTCTTTATTTGGGCGATGTCCACAACGTTTTTGCGCAACCTGATCTTCAAGGTGTACGGCCGCAGCGCCAGCTTTTTCCATATCACGAATGGTTTTAGCAATATTAAATGCGCCGCCCCAACCGGTATCAATATCGACAAGTAAAGGCAAGCTTGAAGCACTGGTAATTCTTTGTACATCGGCGATAACATCATTCAACGACGTCATACCTAGATCGGGTAAACCGTAAGACGCATTAGCAACGCCACCACCGGATAAATAAATAGCCTGGTGGCCAAGTTGCTCAGCCATCATCGCGCAATACGCATTTATGGTACCGACTACTTGCAAGGGTTTATTATTTTCTAAGGCAAGACGAAATTTTTTACCCGGTGAAATATTTTTTGTTGATAAGTTTGCTGACATCTTAGATCTCCTATGATTCTTGCTCTGCTTTTTGCAGGGCAATTTTGTTTTCAATGTTTTTACGTGAAGCAGCAATATGACGGCGCATTAATAGCTCGGCTAGTTCACCGTCTCTATCACTGATGGCTTGAATAATATTTGAGTGTTCGGTAAAAGCGCGAGTAGCTCTTGGGCTATGCATACCAAATTGACAACGATACATACGCACTAAGTGATACAACTGACCACAAATAAGATTGATCAATTGTTGATTATGGCTGCCGAGAATAACTTTGTAGTGAAAATCAACATCCCCTTCTTCTTGGTAGTAAGCCACACCATCTTGCAGTGCTTTATCGCCGGCATGTTGAGCAAGCATATCTTGCATATGCGCTATCTCTTCATCGGTCATGTTTAGGGCCGCTTGTCGACATGCCATACCTTCAAGTGCTTCTCGAGTGATATATAACTCAAGCAAACCTTCTATGGTGCAATCAACCACGCGTGAGCCAATGTTGGCCTTACGCTCTATCAAGTGACATTTTTCCAGACGGTTCAACGCTTCACGTAAGGTAGAGCGACTTATTTGGTAGTGCTTAGCAAGCTCAGGCTCACTTATTTTGCTACCCGCGGCCATATCACCTTCGACAATGGCATGTTGAAGCTGTTCAAAGACCTTATCAGCCGTGGTAACTGCCGCTTGTTTTGTGGGGTTTTGTAAAAGCATAGTGTGTCGTATAAACCTAAATGTGAACTTTAAGGGTGTTTGTCGAACCACGCTGCATTGTCGACAAATAAACTAATATCAATCAATAATATCCTAATACTTAGAATACTCAAGTAGACTTAAGTGTAATTGTCGACAATTTTTTAAAATATATAGATGTAAGTGTAAACTTTACTGATCGGGGTCAAGCTTAAGGGTTGGAGTTTAACGCAATATTATTAAGTAAAGACGGGGAATTTATTGGGCTTTATTTAAGGAGTTGTCTCGTCCTAATAGACCTTATTTGATTCTTGGTATTTAATGTTAGTTTTCTTTATTAACTTGCACCAATTGGTAATGAACTTGCAGCGCTGTCAGTAGCATTTGGAGTGCAATACTGGCATTCAACGGGTAATAGTATAATTTCGACACAAGTTATACCAATTTGATTAAATTTCTTCCCGGCTCAGAACTGTACTCAATGTTTAATAACAAGGCGAATTTGTTTAGGTCTAGTCATTCTAAACCACATAAATTTAACGATGTTAGTGGTCATTGAGTAAGCTCCCATAGGGCGAATATCTAATAAAAGGAAAGGGTTCATATGCGGCGTTATTGATTTTGACAAGGACGCTACATGGATGTAGCTTCTTAGAGAATGCAGGAGCTTATTCTCCTGAATAACCATTCTCTTCAATCAATGCCTTGCCTCTAAACCCTTTAACTCTCGCTGAGTGGGAAAGAACTTAATCAACTTGGTATTAGTACTAATAAATGCTCAAACTAAAAAATCAAAGTGCTAAGTTAGCGCAAGCAATTAAAATGAGGAGTTGGGTTGGCTTAAAAATTCAAGCTCTTCTGGCGTTGACTGTCGGTTTAACAATATATTACGGTGCGGATAGCGACCAAATCGCTCAATAATTTCTTTATGTTTTAATTCAGAGTCAATATTATTGGCGATGCCATTAGCCTGAAAAAGTGTTGCCGCTTTCTCGTGAATGACTAATGATTCACTGTGCATAAAAGGCATATATAAAAAGCTCTTTTCTACTGGATCCAGTGCTTTATCTGCCCCTAGAGCAATGGCTTCTTGCGCAAGCGTTAGGGCTAGACCATCATGGGCAAATGCTTGCCCATGATCTCGATACATATTACGCGAGAATTGATCGAGAATGATGATTTCAGCAAGCCGTCCATGCGCTGTTTTCCGCCAAGATACTAACTCGCATTGTCTAGCCGCTTTATGTACTTCTAAAAACTTCGTCGTTATCTCTTGATCAAAGCTTATGTCTTTCAGCCACCAACGCGCCGGCTCTATTTCTTTAAACCAAAAATTGAGCACATCTTGATAATTCATTTTAATATCCTTATTTATAGTTGTTTTCAACAGATAGTTGACCGATATCAGCCTTAGTTTGGCTGATATAACTCTAACGGCAAACCATCGGGATCACTAAAAAAGGTAAACCTTTTACCGGTATATTCATCCACTCTTATCGGTTCAACATCAATACCCGCATTGGTTAAATGCTGACAAACTTGCTCAATACTGTCGACAATAAAGGCTAAATGCCTAAGCCCTTGAGCCTCTGGATAACTAGGTCTAGTGGCAGGAGCAGGAAAAGAAAATAACTCTATTTGTGTGCCATCAGCGAGTGCTAAATCAAGTTTATAAGAATCGCGATCTGCGCGATAATTTTCAGCTAACACTTTTAAACCTAAGATTTTGGTATAAAAGTGTTTAGATTTTTGATAGTCACAACAGATGATGGCTACATGATGTATGCCCTTTAACATGTTTATGGTTCCTTAATGCGCTTGCTTGATATAGCAATATTATTACCGACTAAAGCCGACAAGCTTTTATTGGCGGTATCATAACCTAGTTTGATCATTTCATCTGCCCGATGAAACTCTAAGGTACCACAGGCATTACGCGCTATTTCGACAAAGTAATCCGCAGGGTATGCCGCTAGTTTTTGCCGAGCAATAGTACTTTGCATGGCATCAAACGCTTGATTGGCAATATCATAGGCGCCCCAATCATTCACATTAAGCTGTTCGACCTGAGGCTTAAATCGTGCTAGGAAACTATTCAATTTACTTGCTGGCTGACTTTCAAAGGTACTTGCGTCTACCTCAGCAATGTTTAACGTTTTGACACTACCACCTAAGTTTACCGCGATTGTGAAATCAGTATTATCGCTAAAGGTAGGCGCTATTGGCACAGGATTAAGTACACCACCATCAATAAGATCTACACCACGGTAATGAAAAGGAGTAAAAAATAATGGTAAGGAAATAGAAGCCCTAATTGCATCGAACAAACTGCCAGAGCTAAGCCAAACTTCTTTTTCATTGGCAATATCAGCCGCTACGGCGGTATATTTAATGGAGAGCTCTTCAATATCGATATCACCCACTAACTCGATGAGCGTGGCAATTATTTTATCACCTTTAACTAGACCATTTTTTTGCCAAGATAAATCAAGTAAGGTTAAAATATCGACTTTGCTGATGTCCCTAACCCATTGCTCAAAGACATCAAGTTTACCCGCCGCATATATACCGCCAATTAAAGCCCCCATAGAACAACCAGAAATAGAAGCTATTTCAAACCCTTGCTCTTCTAGCCAATGAATAACGCCGATATGGGCTAAACCTCTTGCACCACCACTACCTAACACCAGCGAAATAGACTTTTTTTTATGCTCTGACATTGCTTACCCCTGCTAATTTTAACGTTAACCTTCAAACACCAAGTCATATTTAAACATTGCACTGTTAAGTAACCTGAATTCTGGATAAGCAGCACTTGCTCACTATTCCCCTTTATCCGATTATCCGCGTTAAAACGTCGATAAGTAACCCGTTATTCATAAACGTTTTGCCTTGATAATCGAATAAATTGAAACATTGATAGACTATATAGCGGCTTAATCTTGTAAATTTTGTTATTAACAGCCTAAGCTATTTTTTTACCTAAACATCAAGCACTCATTATCCAGAGTTCAGGTTAAGTAATTAAAAAGGCTGCTTTTCATAACAGGGTAAATCAGTTGGTAAGTTAAACCATGCTTGTTTTTCACTGGTCCAAATATGCATGCTTGGCTGTATTACTTGTGTATCAGCTAACGTACTCGGTTTTAATTTTATTTTATCAGGATCATCAGGGTTAAAATGATAGATACGATTGCCACAACCCGGACAGAATTTTGCCCCGTTAGTATTGCCATTATCTGCCAAACGGCGCCACTCATGCATTTCACCGGTAAATTCAATATCTGTAGTGTTAACTACGGCGGTAATACTAAAGGCACTGGTTGAAAGTTTTTGACATTGGCGGCAATGACAAGCAGCGATCATCAGTGGTGGCGCCAATAACTGATAAGTTACTTTGCCACACTGGCAAGCGCCTTTGATAGGATATTTAATTTCAGTCACATTAACTTCCTTATTGTATTTCAATGGGATATCAATAAATTTTAAGTTAGATTAATACTATAAAGTGAAATATAAAATATGCCAACAAGAAAGTAATCGAGAAAATCACCACGAACGGTTAACATTAAATATTAGGCAAAAAAAAACCCACGCAATATTTACATATTGCGTGGGTTTTCTCATATAGTCACTGATCTTTTAATAAATTAAAAGAAAGTGGCATCCCTAAGGGGATTCGAACCCCTGTTACCGCCGTGAAAGGGCGGTGTCCTAGGCCTCTAGACGATAGGGACACTGATTGATTTAACGAATACTATTACTAGTAAATATCATAAATCATTTCAAACTATCTAGCAGATTGCTCCGCTGATTTAATTAGACCAAGACTTCAATAATAGAAGTAAAATGGAAAAACTAAAACTCTAAATTCTTATTTTATTTACAGTAATAAGATAACTGCATGCTCTCTCTCATCAAACCTTTATCAGGTATAGATAGAAGTGGCATCCCTAAGGGGATTCGAACCCCTGTTACCGCCGTGAAAGGGCGGTGTCCTAGGCCTCTAGACGATAGGGACACAAGACTTAGCTAATAGCTAAAGTCAGAACAGTACTTAATTTTTTATAAGTTCAAGTAAACTTAGTTCTCTTTTCAGAGTAATGCTCTCTTTCGTTTATTTCTTTAACAGAACTAAATAAAAGTGGCATCCCTAAGGGGATTCGAACCCCTGTTACCGCCGTGAAAGGGCGGTGTCCTAGGCCTCTAGACGATAGGGACACAATATTTAGCTAATCGCTAAATTAGAACAGAGCTTAATTTTTTATAAGTTCAAGCAACTTAGTTCTCTTTTCAGAGTAATGCTCTCTTTTATCATGCCTTAAAAGGTAAGAATAAAGTGGCATCCCTAAGGGGATTCGAACCCCTGTTACCGCCGTGAAAGGGCGGTGTCCTAGGCCTCTAGACGATAGGGACACAATATTTAGCTAATCGCTAAATTAGAACAGTGCTTAATGTTTTATAAGTTTAAGCAAACTTTACCGCCTTTACCCTTGATTTATATAATAAATAAAAGGTAAAGAAAATAGTGGCATCCCTAAGGGGATTCGAACCCCTGTTACCGCCGTGAAAGGGCGGTGTCCTAGGCCTCTAGACGATAGGGACACAAATTAGTGTTTATATTATAAATAATATTAACAAACCAATTAAACTATCTATTTTTCGTTACGGAAAACGCAAGCGTTAACTTTAACAAAAAACCTAATATGGTGGAGCTATGCGGGATCGAACCGCAGACCTCTTCGCTGCCAGCGAAGCGCTCTCCCAGCTGAGCTATAGCCCCGAAATTTTCGGTTTATTTAATAACTGGCCTAATAGCTATTAAATATGCTCTCAACCAGTGGACCTAACACTTGCTGAAAGCGAGGCGCATTATGAGCAGCAGCCCCTAAACTGTCAACACTTATTTGTAAAAAAAAGCATTTATTTCGAAAGAAATGCTTTAACTGATCGCATAATGAGCAAGCTGCTTAATTATTGCCTCATTTCAACTAACTCTCTGTAATAATGGTGTAATTATTAACCAGCTATACAAATACTAATTATTATTAAAGTGATAGCCGACTCCTCTGCCCTATTTCGCCCTTGATATAATGATATTAACTTGTGTACCCTTAGTTACTTTATCTTTTGTCTTTTTAACGGTATGGTTTACATAACTTAGTCATACAATAGATAAAGCAGTAAACCGTATGCAGCTCAAAAAACTTAACATAGTCGCCATTGGCGGCGGACACGGTTTAGGCCGTGTACTCTCCACCCTCTCTTTTATGGGACATCAGCTCACTGGCATTGTCACCACCACAGACAACGGCGGTTCAACCGGCCGATTAAGAAAAAGAAGTAGTACTATTGCATGGGGTGACTTACGCAACTGTTTAACAGAGCTAGTTGATGATAACTCCATTGGTAGTCAGTTATTTAATTTTCGTTTTGAAGGCGAAGATGAACTCGGTGGCCATAACCTAGGTAATTTAATTCTATACGGCTTAGGAAAAGTACAATCAAGCCCAATGGACACTATCAAGCTCGTACGACGCCTTTTACGGGTACGAACGCAAGTATTACCTATGTCAGAAACACCAACAGATTTAATGGCTTTCTATCCTGAAGGCCGCTGTCGTCTCGGTGAGGTATCTGTTGATGACATGCCGATAATGCCTACCGATTTGATGTTAGCGCCGTTAGTTAAGTCTGTGAAGCCTTGTATTGACGCCATTAATAAGGCTGATCTGATTATTTTGGGTCCGGGTAGCTTCTTAACGAGTGTGGTGCCGCCGCTTTTAGTGAGAGATATCACCAAAGCACTTGATAGACGTAAAGGCCATTGTGTTTTTATTGATAATATAGTCGCCGAGCAAAGCCCTGCCGCTAAATTAACCCTAGATGAAAAGCTAAATTGGATTGAAGATAATATTGGTTGTTTACCAATTGACAGTGTTATTTGTCAAGATGAGCATATACATTCAGACCGAGTAAATGTAATTTGCCAAGATCTAGCCCACAATAAAGTGCCGCATCATCATGACAATGAAAAACTCATTCACGCCTTAGAAACATGCATAAAGCAATTTTCTAGTACTGCTAAAATAGAAATAGCGAGTTAATACTCGCTATTTAATATCTTAATATTGACTGTTTATACGTTTATAAGCGCTCTAAACGGTATCATCTTCACTGATACGACTTGCTACAGCACCTTTTTGGTCTTTATATTTTGCATCTGAACGTTTGTTATAGGGACGGTCAGCACTTGATGACATAGTCTCAAAGTTTAATGCCGCTATCTTCATTTTTGGCCGTAACGCTAGCGGTAATTTACCACTGTTAAAAAACTCTAGTACGATTTGACCAGACCAACCGGGATCGATGCGATGCGCTGTTGCGTGCACCATTAGCCCTAAACGTGCTAATGACGAACGACCATCAAGCCAACCAACAATATTATCAGGTAGTGTTACTGACTCATAAGTCACTGCCAACGCCAATTCACCCGGGTGTAAAAAGAAAGCATCACCATCGGCAATATAAATTTCATCACTCATGATAGCGTTCATCGCTTTTTGCACTTCAGCTTTGGGCGCGCTTAAATCGATATAAGGTGCGGTATGATCTTGAAAAACTCTAAACTCATTGCCTAAACGAATATCGACACTGACACCAGAGATCATCGAAGTCTCTGGTTTTGGCTCGATAATTATCTTTCCCTCATCAAGGCATTGCTCTATATCTTTATCACTTAATCTCATAATGGCTTTTATTTACCTTATTGCTCAAAATTTATATTGATTTTGTTGTTACTGTTGCTGTTAATGGACTGGCATTATCACACTGTAAAAATAACTGCGCCGACATATTACGCGCTATTTTACGGTAATGACTGGCTATTTCACCAGCGCTATTTTCAAAAACGGCTGATTCGCCCAAATCAGCGTCCTGTCGAATGGTAATATCTAAAGGTAATTGCCCTAATAATTTAGTTTCATACTCTTGAGCCATGTCTTCACCACCTGCTTCACCAAATATGTGACTTTGATGACCGCAGTTTTCACAGATGTGGTAACTCATATTTTCAATAATTCCTAATACCGGTACTTTTACCTTATCGAACATAGCAATGCCTTTAACGGCATCAATTAAAGCGATATCTTGTGGTGTAGTCACTATCACAGCAGCTGCCACCGGCACTTTTTGCGCCAACGTCAGTTGAATATCTCCGGTACCCGGTGGCATATCAATTAACAAATAATCGAGTTCTGGCCAATCGGTTTCATTTAACAGTTGATTAAAAGCAGTGCTCGCCATTGGGCCTCGCCAAACAGTGGCATCGGCTTGGTCGACTAAAAAACCAATCGACATAGCGCTTAAGCCATTGACCTTAAGTGGCGTCATCAGCTTGCCATCACTTGAGCTCGGTTTTTCATTTTTAAGGCCCAGCATTGTTGGTATTGACGGACCATAGATATCAGCGTCTAAAATACCGACTTTTGCGCCCTCGCTCATTAAGGCATAAGCAAGGTTAACAGTTGTGGTTGATTTACCTACCCCGCCCTTACCTGATGCGATGGCGATAATATTAGCGATCTTTCCTTGAGGAGGTATACCTTGAGATAAAGCCCTTTGTCCATTGCCCTCTTGCGCTTTACCAAGAGAGAATTGACGCACGGGTTTTATTGCTAACTCAACGTTAATACTCACTTCACAGGCCAAACTCTCACTTAACGTTTGCGCCACTAGGTCTAGCTCACCTTGACAAACAAAAGGCATCACTAACTTAATGATGATGGTTTTATGTTGAGAAAGGGTAAACTGTTGGCAAACAGATAAAACGCCTTGGGGAAAATTATCAGAAATATAATGCGTTAAGGACTCTTTAATGAGTTGTTCTACCTCAAGCGCGCTGAGTGGTTCATCGCCCGATTTAATGCCAGTTTTTGGGGTTTGCTTCGAAAAAAATTTACCGAACATAGTGTCTTGAAAACCTTAATAAGAGAAATAGCGAAATTAGTTGCATTCAACTAATGAAAATCATTGCTAAATTCTGTACTATTGCCGGCATTATTACCATCAAAAACAACTATTTTTCATGTCTGAAACTACTTTATCTGAAGCTACATCAAACGCTGCATCGCATTCTTTACAAGAAAAGCGCAAAATTCTCGTTACTTGTGCCCTGCCTTATGCCAATGGTTCTATCCATTTAGGGCATATGTTAGAACACATTCAAACCGATATTTGGGTACGTTTTCAACGAATGCGTGGACATGAAATTTATTTTGTCTGTGCTGATGATGCGCACGGCACACCGATTATGCTAAAAGCACAAGAGCTGGGCATAACACCTGAAGAAATGATCAAGGGTGTGCGTGAAGAGCGTATTAAAGACTTTAGTGACTTTCACATCAGCTTTGATAATTACCATACAACGCACAGTAAAGAAAACAAAGCCTTCTCAGAAGAGATATACAACCGTTTATATGCGAAAGGCCATATTAAAACCCGTGTAATTTCTCAGTTATATGACCCTGAAAAAGGCATGTTCTTAGCTGACCGTTTTATTAAAGGCACTTGCCCAAAATGTAAAAGTGAAGATGAAAACGGTGATAGCTGTGACAACTGTGGTGCGACTTATTCACCAACAGAAGTATTAAACCCACGTTCAGCTATTTCAGGCGCTACCCCGATATTAAAAGATTCAGAGCATTACTTCTTCGATTTACCTGCTTTTGAAACCATGTTAGCAGAGTGGATACGCAGTGGTACCCTACAAGAAGAAGTCGCTAATAAACTCAATGAATGGTTCGAACAAGGATTAAAACAGTGGGATATCAGCCGAGACGCACCTTACTTTGGCTTTGAAATACCTAATGCGCCAGGTAAATTTTTCTACGTATGGCTAGATGCGCCTTGTGGTTACATGGGCAGCTTTAAAAACTTATGTGATAGAGAAAATATCGACTTTGACAGCTATTGGAATAAAGACTCAGATGCCGAGCTTTATCACTTTATCGGTAAAGACATTATTAACTTCCACAGCCTATTTTGGCCAGCCATGTTAGAAGGCGCGGATTTCCGCAAACCTACGGCTGTTTTTGCCCATGGTTTTGTTACCGTGAACGGCGAAAAAATGTCTAAATCAAAAGGTACCTTTATAAAAGCCAATACCTATTTAGCGCATTTAAACCCTGAATACTTACGTTATTACTACGCAACTAAACTGACACACAAAATTGATGATTTAGATTTAAACCTTGAAGATTTTGTTCAACGTGTAAATTCTGATTTAGTCGGTAAAGTGGTAAATATCGCCTCACGCTGTGCTAGCTTTATTTATAAACGCTTTGACGGCATGTTATCAACTAACATTGATAATCAAGAATTAGCGGATGAAGTAATGGCTGCCGGTGATAGCATTGCTGCCCATTATGAAGCACGTGATTTTGGTCGTGGTATGCGTGAAATCATGGCACTAGCTGATAAAGTAAATGAATATATCGCGGTGAAAGAACCGTGGCAGTTAGTGAAAGACGAAACTAAGCAGCAAGAAGTACAAGATATTTGTTCCCTTGGCATTAACATGTTCCGTACCCTAATGATTTACCTAAAGCCGGTACTTCCTGTACTTGCCGATAGCACGGCTGCATTCTTAAATGATGAGCTAACGTGGGAAGGTCATAAAACATTATTAACTGACCATAAAATCAACAAGTTTAAAGCGTTATTACAACGTGTTGATATGGATAAAGTTAATGCGATGACTGAAGCGTCCAAAGATAGCTTAGCCGGCGCTGCTGAAGATGAAAAGAAAAAATCTAAGAAAAGCAAGAAAGCCAAGCCAGCTAAAGTCGTTGATAACAGTGCAGCGTTAGCTGATCCGTTAGCAGCTGACCCTATTTCTGAAGAAATTCAATTTGATGATTTTGCTAAAATCGATTTACGTATAGTTAAAATCATTAATGCTGAGCATGTAGAGAAAGCAGATAAATTATTAAAGCTAACGTTAGCGCTTAATGAAGAAGGCACTGAAACTCGTCAAGTATTCGCCGGCATTAAGTCAGCGTACAACCCAGAAGATTTAATTGGTAAACATACTGTGATGGTTGCTAACTTAGCGCCACGTAAAATGCGCTTTGGACTATCTGAAGGTATGGTACTTGCTGCAGGTCCGGGTGATAAAGACTTATGGATATTAAATCCAGATGATGGTGCTATCGCGGGCATGCGCGTTAAGTAGTTTAACCATTACTAGGCATTGCTAAGCACCACTAATCCTACAAATAAAAAGGTACCTATCCCAAGGTACCTTTTTTTATAAAGCAGATAAACTAGTAGCAAGTGCCTTAACATGGCAACAGTTTGGTCGTTATTATCAGGTTAACCGCTTAAATTTAAACAATATTTAAAAAAAATTTAACATTAAGGTGTCCCGTCGCTTTATAAAATAGCGTACTCTGGTAAATAGAAATTAGGTTAAATCAGGTAAAAACTATTGATCGCTAAAATAAAGCAACTCATCCCCAAGGTGTCATTATCCTCCCGCATCATAGTAGCCATGATGGTTGGCTTAACATTGGGCACACTCACCTCAACGGTATATCTCGGTGTAGATGAACTCGCTGATGGCTTTGTGATGCTACTGCAAATGACTGCGCTACCTTATATTGCCTTGTCACTTATTGTCGGCATTGGCGGCTTAAACCCAAGTAAAGTCACTAATACTTTAAAGACCAGCTTGATCATTTTAATGACGCTATTGGCGATAGTATTAACTTTTATCTTGCTCGCCCCTATCGCCTTTCCAGATTGGGAGAGTGCTGACTTTTATAGTATTAACACCATCAGTACCGCACCAGTATTTGATATTATTTCACTTTTCATACCGACGAATCCTTTTTATGCTTTGGCCAACGGATTAATACCTAGCGTGGTATTGTTTAGTATCTTTATTGGTGCGGGATTAATGCAGGTAAAAGAGAAAAAGCGCACTTTAGCGGTATTAAACGGCTTAAACAATGCTGTGGTTAATGTCAGTAATATGGTGATGCGTTTCGCCCCAGTGGGCATATTTTGTATTGCCCTTAGAGCTGCAGCGACCATAGACAGCGAACAACTTGACGGCTTGCAAGTTTACATAGTTACCTCGGCTGTATTGGTATTCTTACTGACATTTATTGTTTTACCGGCCATTGTTGCGACCATTACCCCTTTTAGTTATCGACAAGTGCTTGCCACCTCTCGCCAAGCCATGATCACCGCTTTTGCTACCGGTAGTTTCTTTGTTGTGATCCCACAAATTGTTGAAAAAGCAAAACAATTGATTGAACAATTACCTAGCGCTAACAATGATAATAAGGTACTTAAAGCCGATGTGAGTAATATGCCTAGCATTATTGTTCCCATATGCTTTAGTTTCCCTGTTGGCGGTAAACTTTTAGCGTTATTATTTACCTTATTTGCTGCCTGGTTTTCTGGCTCGCAAGTCAATAGTAATGACTATCTACATTTATTACTCGCGGGTATTCCGCAGTTATTTGGCACCCCGACCATCGCTATTCCTAACTTATTAGATATTTTTAATGTGCCAGGCTCATTATTTGATTTATTTCTAGTCGCCGAAAATATCATTGTTGGTCGTCTTAGCGCGCTACTTAGCGTTATTTTTTCCATGAGCTTAGTCTTACTTATAGCGACTAGCATGTTAAAAGGTTTCACTTTTAAATGGCGCGCTTTTGCCCGCAACTTACTGCTGTTGCCACTTATATCTATCATCGCCTTTGTCACATTACGCTATACCTTTGATGCTATTAGCTACCAATACCAAGGTTACAGTAAATTTATAGAAAGAGACTTTGTTATGCTCGACGGTAAAGCTAAGGTATTAGCCGAGCCAGATCTGAGTGGCAATAAAAATTTATTAGGCATGGGTGTTTTAGATAGAATAAACCAACGAGGTTTTATTCGTGTCGGTTACTTCCGTGATGATTTACCCTACACGTTTCATAATCAACAAGGTAAGTTAGTCGGTTTTGATATTGAGATCATTAATTTACTGGCCGACGATTTAGGCGTGTCAATCGAGTTTGTGCGTATTTTCCATAAACAAGCGAAAAATCTGCTGTCTTCGGGCTATTTAGATATGACCACAGGTGTTCCGGTAACACCAAAGAACATGAAGCAATATACCTTAACGGTACCCTACTCTAGTCAGTCGATGGCTTTTTTGGTGAAAGAACATCGTCGTAAAGAGTTTAGTGATTGGCAAAGCATTTTTTCTCGCGATGATTTAATCATCGGTATTCCAGAAATTTTTCACAGTGAAAATATTGTCCGTCGTTATTTTGAAAAACCGACAGTATGGGAAATATCAACACCACGGTTATTTTTTAGGGAAGAGTATCAACATATTGATGCCATGCTTTTTGGCGCTGCTACAGCTTCCGCTTGGACTTTGATCAACCCGGAATACACCGTCATTGTTCCCAAACCCGCCAGGCCACAAATCTCTATGGCGTTTGCCATAAACATCCAGGACAATACCTTTGAAA
Organism: Colwellia piezophila ATCC BAA-637; assembly: GCF_000378625.1. Classification (GTDB taxonomy): domain Bacteria; phylum Pseudomonadota; class Gammaproteobacteria; order Enterobacterales; family Alteromonadaceae; genus Colwellia; species Colwellia piezophila. The sequence goes on from NZ_KB905170.1 coordinate 139,662, forward strand.
TTTTCATGCGTAATTGGATAGTTATGATGCAAAAAAACCAAACTATTGATAAATTATTTACTTATTGGATAGCAGGTAAAAGTCATTCTTCCCTATCTAAATTTTCCCAAGTAGTAACCAACAAGGAGAAACAACATGATTAAACGACTGTTAGCACTGTTAATCACCATGCCAATATTAGCGAGCTGTACTGGTAACTACACCTTTGAAAGTAACGTTAAGCCTAACAATGCACAGCAATATTTTAGTGCCAGTAAGGTAAAGATTTTTAATGACGAAAGTGAATTTATGTCAAGTTTCCAGTATGTCGGTTTAGTCGAGGGGGAAGATTGCCAAAAAGAGCAACATTTAGCAGCCCCCGATGAAATTAATGCCCGTACCCAAGCAAGACAAGTCGCATTCAAGCTAAAAGCTAACGCCGTTATTTTCACTAGTTGTGTCGCTATAGAAACTAAACAATGTGTCGCGCAAGTGGTTTGTTACGGTAAAGCTTATCAATTAGGCGCTCCACATGAGGCACTAGAGCCATAATATGCCAAAAACAAATAACGAGTTACCTTCATCACAAAGCTTTCAGTTTGAAACCATAGGGTTGATAGAATCACCTTATCAAGAAAAGTTTGCTATACCGCGCCAGCCCAATCTAGTCAGTGCTGCCAAAGGAAAAGTGGTACTAATAGGCGAAGCAAATAATCCTGACTTGATTCGTGATATTGAGCAGTTTAGTCATTTATGGCTGCTATTTGTTTTTCATGGTACGCAAGCACAAGGCTGGAAGCCTTTAGTTCGGCCACCACGTCTTGGCGGCAATGTAAAAACAGGGGTACTGGCTACGCGTTCAACGTTCCGCCCCAATCCCATTGGCATGTCTGTGGTCAAACTTGATAAGGTTGTGACCGTAAAAAAGCAAACTGTTTTACATATCTCCGGGTTAGATTTACTCAACGGTACGCCAATACTCGATATAAAGCCCTATATCCCCTATTCTGATGCCATTGTCGATGCCCAAGCAGGTTTTGCCCAAGGCCAACCTGACGCAGGCTTATCAGTGCAATTTAGTCGACAAGCACAGCATGGCTTATCAGCACATCTCGATGAATATAGTGACTTATCATTGTTGATTGAACAAGTATTGGCACAAGATCCTCGACCTGCCTACAAACAGGGGAAAAGGGATGATAAAATTTATGGCATGAGTTTGTATGATCTTAACATTACCTGGCAACTCACCGGTTTAAGACAAGTTGAAGTACTTGCTATCAACAAACGAGTCGAATTAAGTTCTAAATAAATACTAATAAGTACAATGTGAATACTCGTTAGCAATATAGAAAATAAGAGGATAAAAATGAGCCAATACCGCATAACAAAAACATCGGCGAAGCAGATACCACTCGACTGGTCATCAGTTACCGCCCTTGATATCCGTATTTTTCCTTGGTATGAAAGTGGTGAAAAACAAGACACACAAGTAAAAATTGTTGCCAATGACAAGACACTATTCATCCAAGTTATTGCGCAAGACAAGTACAGCTTCGCCAAACAAACCGAGCTTAACCATATGTTGGTCTGTGCAGACTCTTGTGTGGAGTTTTTCTTCAGCCCCTCGGGCGTATTAGGCAGCAGTTATGTAAATTTAGAGGTGAATTGCTGCGGTACCTTACATTTAGCCTACGGCGCAGGCAGAGATAATCGACAATTTATCAGCCTTGAAACTGCCAGTTTAATAGCGCGACAAACTAGTCTTAACGCTCCTGTTAAAATAGAAAGTGAACATGATAACGAATGGCGCGTTGAGATAGCCTTACCTTTTTCCGCTATCGAGCAACTAACCGGCGAAAAGGTGAATAAAGACCAGTGGTTTGCTAACTTTTATCGTTGTGGCGGTAGAACTGAGCCACAGTACGCGGTATGGAATAATATTGACGTAGCCACGCCTGATTATCATCGTCCTGAACACTTTGGCGAGTTGGTGTTTATATAGCTTTTATGACAATTTTCTACATAGGTAAGTGGAATTCAAAAAAAGTTTACCTTCATTTTTTCCTGATATAGTAGAAATAAGTACTTTATTCCTATCTAGTTAGCCCCCAGATCGAGATAGAGCTAACAGTAATTTTACCACATTATAGTCTTTTACTCCTGATTCAGACCATACTTAATTGGTTCAGGTTAGTGCTATTAACCGACAATCGCTCATGGATATCAATCGATCACTATTACCACTGCGGACATTAACATTTAACCTGTAGTATTGATTTGAATTAGATTTTGTATCGATAAAGCGCATTCAGTGGTTTATCCGTTGTAATGTTTTGTTAGATTGATCTTCCAAAACACTATTGACCATTTCAGGGTATTCTCTCATAAATTGTATAAACTCTCTTTCCACATCTTTAGTTGCTGCTATTTCACCTTTAACCACTTGAATGAAGCTCTCCTGCTGCCGATTAATCGGTTTGATTTCTCCCTTAATTAACAACATAAGATATTTTCCAGCATAGCTAATTAAATGCTGGGTGAGAGGACTATAATCATCGGTTAATTTCACATCGAAGCCACCGTCTACAAGAAATTTCATATGTGAATCTGGAAAAATATTTGTCACATCAGCCATATTTTTCAGTAGATGAAAGATCATTTCTTCATTTCTTAAAATGTCGACATGGCTGCTGTTAAAACCAAACTGATTACGAGATTGCCTTTGTGCTTCTGGATGCAATTGACTTGAGAGTGGTACAACGCCATCGCTGTTTTCACCGAGTTTTAATATGTCGGAATTATTATAGGCATAAAAAAGTTGGTGATTGACAAATTTAGGTAGTGGTTTTCTATAGAGTTTTTTTATAAATGGGCTAGCAGGATTTAAATCACGCCATGATGGTAAGACGATTAAGCCATGTTTTTCACCTGAAGCAGCCGAAGGATGGCCGCCGAGCGGGCTTGCAATGCTAACAAATAGTTCAACTTTATTTTCTTTCTCCTTCCCTTGGTAATTATTAAATGCTTCTCGAACTATAAGCCCGCCCATACTATGAGCAACCACAATCATAGGCATGTCTCCCATAGGGACAACTGCTCCTGATAGAAAAATATCATAAAAAAAATCAGCTAACTGATCTAGATCGCCGCCAGAGGGGTAATAGAAAAACCAGGCTTGATAACGGTTTTTATCCATATGTTCAATAATAGCTTTAAATGATCTCGAGCTACCACCAATTCCGTGCACAAAAACAACTGGGATTTTATGTGCAACGCCTTCTTTTAAGGCGTAAAACATGGTTGGGGCGTATTCTAGGAATGAAGCTGGATCATACATGCCCATAGTGGAAATTTTTTCATCAAACATTGGATCATCAAGCCTGCGAATGGTTCCTGCCGGATAATATAAGGATCGCTCTGTCTCAATGATTTCAGGAATTAAAATAGTTTCAGCCCAGACTACATTAAAGCTTGCCGCTATTTCAATATCCACATGCTTAACTATTTTATCTGGAAAATTGGTAGTATCTAGCACAAGCTCTCTCTTACCTACTATTTCAGATTGGTCAAACATCTGGTCTTTATTTATGTCGGCATAAATCAGTAATGTGTAAACACCTTCTGGAAGATTTAAACCATAATGTGTTCCCGTTCCATAAAAGAACATAGTATCGACTCGTTCAGCCTTTTTGAATTTACTGGAATAGGCGGCGATAGCCATAGATGCATTCGGGTAGTTGTTTGGTTTAGGTATTGACTTACCCCAGACAAAAAAAGTTTCTTTATCTAGCATATGCTTTAAATTGACTTGACTGGGATCAGCTTTTTGAAGTTTTGTATACTCCGCCTGAATGGCAGAGTATTTTAGGTAAGTGCATGACGTCAGCAAGAAAGCTAAACAAATAGTTATAACATTAAATTTGTTAATCAAACCATATACTCTTAATTGTTTTGTCTCTGGTATAGACAGCTATATTGTACGAGTAACACTGCACTTCAACACTTATTGTGATTTCAGCTTCATAAGTTCAAGGCACAAATATATTATTAATTAAGACCAATATCACATAATTTCAAAGTGTTAGGAAGTCATAAATATAATTACTCACAATTTTTTAATATTATGAATACGTCTAAATAAGGCTTATTTTAAGAAATGTTATCAAATACAACTATGTCGGCAGGTATTCGGTGCATTACGAACACTGCCTCATAATAAATCATTAGAAAATATATGGCAAAATATCTAATGCTAATGTCCATAATGTGCGCTAAGTGAGCCTTATTAGCCAAGGGTGGAACGGCTGTTGATCGCTCTAAGGAGACATTAATATTTTCAACCTCTTACGTCAACTAATCGCACAGACTTGTCGTAAAACATATACCACTTTGTGCCCCACAGTGAGTTAGATAATCAAGATTACTTTTGCCAAAAAACAATTAAATAAAACAGAGGGCAAGTTAGGCAAAAAAAACAAAACCGTTCGCTCAGTAATGACGCACTTATAAGTCACCTATAGGAAGAAAAAATAGTTACTTGCGCCAATAGACAATTTTTCTATTCTCTGTTCATCGCCTGTTTTATTGAAGAAATATGTTGTGGCCCCATACGACAGCAACCCCCAATAATATTCGCTCCGGCATTTAACCAAGATATTGATGCATGGCCACATTCACTAGGTGATGCCGTTCCATGCCATGTTTTGCTAATTGGATCATAATCTTCACCGGAATTAGGATAAACAACAATAAATTTTTCAGGACATGTGGATTTTATTCTCTTAATTAACTCAACAATATATTTCGGGTTTGTACAGTTTACACCTAACGCAATAGGGTTCACGCTGTGATTAAACTCTTTTACACACTCTTCAATTGGTGTGCCGTCGTTTAATTGTTGTCCATTTTTACAAGAGAAGCTAAGCCAGGCTGGTTTCATTTGTTTTTCAAGTAGCTCTTTCAATATACGAGCTTCTTGCAAACTTGGAATAGTTTCACATGCAAATAAATCAGCGTTGGTTTGAGCTAGAAATTTTATTTGTGCTTGATGATGAGTTCTCAATACTTCATCATTAACACCATAATTACCGTGATACTCTGAGCCATCGGCTAAACTAGCACCATAAGGACCAATACTTGCGGCCACAAAAGCACGCTCAGTATTTGGATTGTTCAACATAAATTCATCAATTGCTTGTTGCGCCAATAAAACCGAGCTGATAATTAAGTCACCTGCTTGTTGTTCGTTTAATCCTGATTGAATAAGACCTGAAACAGTTGCTTGATAACTTGCTGTGATCAAACATTGAGCGCCAGCGTTTAAATAATATAAATGAGCATCTACAATTGCTCTTGAATGAGACAATAACAAATGAGCCGACCACAGATCATTATTAAGATCAAATCCTTGGCTTTCTAATTGATTAGACATACCTCCATCTAACAAAAGTTTTTTACCTTCGTTGAGGAAGTTAAAAATTCTCAGTTTTTTAAAAGGGGAGCTATTCATAATAATATAATCTTTGTATTGTGCTTAAAACAGATATGACTACTGTTAGTGTTATCCTGACATTAATCTTTTCGTTATATAACGTCAACGTTGATAAAACTTATCGTTACGGATTAGTTGTGACAATGATAAATTTATCACAAAGTAACCATAAAACCTGTGGCGAAATGTGCCCCTTTGCGAGATAGCGCTAAAGATAATTTTCAGTTCACCTCAAAAGCAGTATGAATAACATTGATTATTTATTCATCAGCTTTGGTTTTAAAGTTAATTCAGTTGCATAGTTAGAATAGCGCGAGTAAGTAGCACTAAGCAGTGCCTTAGCTAAAGAAAAGTTCTCATCTAATGGAATTACTTGGGTTAGTAAACCGTAGCCAATATTATATAGATACGCATCTTAAACTTAGCCATTCATTGAGTTTATGGATTTCTTATTACAATGGTTTTCTTGCAATAATCTGGGCAATAGCTTGTTTTCCTGATTCAGTAATAGCATCAGTGTTATTTGCATCAATGACCCCTTCAAAACTATGGATAATATGCCAATCAGAAAAGAGCTCAGCCAACTCACCATGTTTTAATAAAAAACTAGGATTTTTGGGGCGGCCAAATTTGGGCTGATCTACGGTAAATGTTTCATAAACAACATAACCACCCGCAGCAACAGCTTGCTTGATTTGTTCAAAAAGAGGTCGGTGTAAATAACGAAAAACGATTATTGCTGAAAAGGACTGACCTACTAGAGGTTTTATACCCTCTTGTTCAAAATTTATCTGCCAAAAGTTTGCCAATGATTTTACCCCGCCATAATGACTCGTTAGGGTACTTTTCACCTGTTCAAGAGCTGACTCTTTTATATCAGCAAATACAACAGGGATGTTTTGATTGAGAAGATAAAGGCCATTTCTGCCACTACCACAGGCAAGATCAAGCACTGATGCTTGACTATTTGCCTCATGTAATAGCTCAATAGTTTTTTCTAATAACGGGGAATGATTCAATTGAAGCTAACCTTTTCTAAACTTTAATGTCGTTTAATGAAGTAATTTTTTCGGCCATGACTTTCTACATTGATAAGTTGAATAATAACGCGCCGAACTTGGTGTTTGGAATATCAAGTCAGTGATAATGCCTGAAATAACAGTTATCGCAACTAAACAATGCCAAACATATTCATCTAAAAGAAATACAGGTGAGCAGAGTCAATTTAATTTACATAACAAGCCCCTTATTTGTCATTCTCGAAGTTTTATGATCGAGAATCCATATTATTTGCTTTATGGATCTTCGACAGGACAACTCGAAGATGACGACTATAAAACTACTCACTTGCTGTTCATAAGGTCTTAAATACCAAAAAGCGCTAAACAGTTGAACTGCTTAGCGCTTTTTATTTCCTGTCACAATACTCTACTCGTTAGAGGTACTACTGAGTTAAAATATGGTGATCAATTGTCAATTTAGTGATCGTGACCACAACTACTATCGGCACTGTGTACATGGCCGTGAGTAATTTCGTCTTCAGTTGCTTCACGTACGTCAACGATATCAATATCAAAAGTAAGTACTTTACCGGCTAATGGTGGGTTGATATCAACAGTCACCATAAATTTACCCACTTTAACGACAGTCACTTGGCGTTGACCACCGTCAGTTTGAACAGCAGCAGTCATGCCTTTTTTCCATTTAGCATTTTTGCTTGGTAAACCTTGTAAGTGTTTAACCGGAACACGTTGCTCTAAACCTTCTTGGTATTCACCGTAAGCTTCTTCAGGTTGTAAAGTTACTGAAAACTTATCGCCAGTCGCTTTTCCTTCAAGTGCTGTCTCTAAGCCCGCTAAAGTATTGTTAGAACCATGTAAATAGGCCAGTGGTTCATGACCATTTGATGACTCTATTTCTTCTCCCGCTTCATTTTTAAGGGTGTAGTGAAAGTGAGCAACAGTTTTTTCAGTGATTTTCATAGTGATCTCTTTTTTAATACTTCTGTTTATTACTCAAACGAGTAAAATAATATTTAATGTTATGGTGCTCAGTTTACCTTGCTTTACGCTTTATTTAAAAGAATTTAAATAGCTTTAGTGACTAAGCAAGTTGATTTGTGTCCATCTCCCCTGTCGATATTCTTATGCCCATAAGAGTAGGATAACCACACTTAAGACAATCAACAACATACCTAAGTACTCTTTTATGGTGATAGTTTCTTTAAAAACGCGATAGGTTAATGCCAAGGTAATAAAGAACTCAACCTGCCCTAACGCTTTAACATAAGCAGCATTTTGATAACTTGCGCCAGTAAACCAACCAATTGAGCCCAGTACACTGGTAATGCCGACAAATAAGCACAAACGCCAATGTTTAAGTATCAAGGGTAATTGTGATTTATCTTGTAGGTAAACATAAACCAATGAAATAACGGATTGTACCGTGATCATAAACACCAGAGTAACCGCAGCACTGACCATTAAATCGGTATTAAGCGCCAAACTCGACTCACGGATCAGTAAGGTGGTAATTGCTAAACCAAGGCCGGCAGCTAAGCCATAGCCCATACCAATGAGGCCTTGGGAGTCAGCTAAAATGTCTTTGACTTTAAATTTCACTTTCGACACTAAAAACACCCCGGCGACACCGACAACGACACTAAACCAACCTACCCCCGAAAGCGTAGCGCCAAAAAATAGCGCGCCAACGATGGCCACTTGAATGGCTTCCGTTTTCGCTAAACTGGTGGCCACAGCAAAATTTCGGTAGCGAAAAGCGGCCACTAAACACGCGGTGCCCCATATTTGCATCACACAGGCGATTAATGCGTATTGTAAAAATTCGTTATTGAGCTCGGGTACTAGCACTTGCCTAAAATCAAGCAGCCACCATAAATAAAGCCAAGCAAACGGCAATGCATACCAGTAGCGAACACCTGTGGTAGCCATGGAGTTAAGTTTAGCTGATAACTGCTTTTGTCCTGCGGTTCTTACTGCTTGCATAAATGCAGCGAGCAAGGTGAAATAAATCCAAATTTCCAACGATGTATCCTTACTGGTTTTTACTATTTAGTGATCTTTACTATTCAGTGATTACTACTATCTAGTGATTAGCGTACCGTTATTCTGTTTGAGATTTTATTACTGAGCAGTCTTACTCACTTATCATGCAGACTTAGTAAGTTAAAAATCATCTAAGCTTTTAACTTACTGTCTGGGCATGAAACTCATATTGTTTATCTAAACTACTAACACCCAAACCACTGAGCTTACTGACTTTAATCTGCACGCCGATACGCTCTTTCAAGGCCTCAACATGACTTATAACGCCAATCATTTTACCGCTGGCGTTTAGATTATCGAGAGCATCAAGGGCTACTTCCAAGGTATTGTTATCTAAAGTACCAAAACCTTCATCAAGGAATAATGAATCGATACTGGTCTTATTGCTGACTAAATCTGAAAGCGCCAAAGCTAACGCCAAACTAATTAAGAAACTTTCCCCACCCGATAAGGTTTTTATATCGCGAGCAGTGTCCCCTTGCCAAGTATCAACAACTTCGAGTGCCAAATTATCACTTTGTTGACATTGCAGTTGATAACGAGCAAATAATCGTTCTAACTGGGCGTTAGCTAAGTGCACTAAATTACTTAGCGTTAACCCTTGAGCAAAACGTCTAAATTTAGCGCCATCAGCTGAGCCAATTAACGCATTTAGGTGGCTAAGGTCATCCAAAGCCAGTTGCGCTTGTTTTATTTGTTCAAGCAAAGATTGTTGTTGAATTTTATTGGTTTTATCGTGGCTAATTTGTTGGCTGTATTGACCTGTTTTTTGCTGACATTGTTTTAACAATTCTGACAAGTTAATTAGTGTATTTGCAACAGATTCATCATCAAAATCAACGGCACCACTGTCGCTCAATTGCGCCTTTTTATCTGCTAACTCTAACGCTACTTTTTCACCTTGAGTTATCAATACTTGCGCTTGCTTTTTGCCATCACTAAGGTCGATAGCAAGCTTATGAAGTTGCTGTGCTTTTTCAGGACTAATCAATGCCAACAAAAATTGTTCTTCATCGATAAAAGTACTGGAAGAGAAGTCTTTATCCCAATCAACTTTCACCTTGCCATTTTGTTTCGACAGCGCTTCTAATTGAGCTTCAGCTGTGGTTAATTGGCCTTTATTAAGTTGTTGAACTGACAATTTATCATTATGTTCAACATCTGCAATATTCAACGATTCCTCACTCACTTCTCGTTGCTTATTTATATTTTCTCTCAACATAATAGAGTCTTGCATAGCAAGTTCATCAACACCAAGTTCAGTCAGCAAGGTAACCCGCAACGAACTATTGCGTGCTAGTTCACTTTCTTGCTGACTTAATTGTGTTTTTGTTTGGCTTAGCTGACCTTGATGCTGCTCAACTTGTTGGGTTAACAAAGCCAAGTTATTTTCAAGGCTTATTAACTGTTCTTGTGCGGCTTGGTGAGTGTTAACAATGCCTTGATATTCTTGCCCCTGTTTCGAGACCGACTTCAGCCAATTTTCATCAATACATAGGTCTTGGTATTGCTCGTCACTTTCACTTATTGGTAAGGCTATTTTAGTTGCGGTAATGTCTGCTAACAATTGGGTATTGTCGGTGGCAATAGTTTGTTGTGCTAACGCTAAATCGTTAAGGATTTTTGTCTTAACCTTGTGTTGAGCATTACCTTGCTCTTGGACCAATTGTAATTGGCTCTGCTGAGTAGATAATTGCTTCTCACCCTGAATTATTTGTTCCGCGGTTTGTTGTTGAATCTGGCTGTTTTCTTGCAATTGTTGTTGTAAGGAAACGAGCTCTTCAAGCTGATGCAAGGTATGGTTTAGTTGCTTATTTAAGTCATGTTCAGCATTGATGTTTTGTAATAAAAACGGCTGTTCATCTTGGTTTTTCGCAAAGCCTTTATCAGCAAATTGGTTCAATTTTAACGACTGCCAATCCTGCTCAATACCATTTTGCTCGTTTACTATAGCGTGCAGACGACTTTGCTGTTGTGAAAGTCGCTCGGTTAATTGTGCTTGCACGTTATTGAGCTGTTTACCCTGAGTTTCTAATGTCGCTAATTCATTTTTGAGCAGTGTTAAACGATTTTGATGTTCATCACTATCCAACGATTTATAGTCACTGATTGCTGGATGCTCAACCGAACCACACAAAGGACAAGCGTCTTCAGGTTGAAGTTTTGCTCTGTGCTCACTTAACGCCATAATAGTTTGTTGCTGAGCAAGTAACGTTTCTACATCTTTTTCCTGACGTTTAGTCGCACTATAGGTATGCCGTAACTGTGTTAGTTGCTGCTCTGTTACGTCGAGTTGTTTTTTGTCGTTGAGTTGTTGCAGTGAAAGCGTTTGATGCTCTTGCCCTAACACATGAAAACGCTTGGCTAGCTGCATAGCTTGTTTTAACGTTAACTGTTGGTTTTTCCTATGAATGACCGCTTGACTAAATACCGCCGCTATTTCAGTAATATTAAGATCAGCGCGATTAACCTGCCCAAGCTCAGTTTCTTTAGCCTCTTCCCCATTGGAGAGGTGATCAAGGATGGCTTTAGCCACTTGGCTATTGCCGATAAGTTGTTGTACTTGCTCAACCATCACTTGCTGTTGATTATTAAGCTGCTGTAATTGCCCTTCGCTATCAGCAATTTGTTGCTGTTGACCTTGCTGCTGAGACGTTAAGCCTAACAGTGTTTTTTCAACACTGCTTTGATCGCTTAATAAGCGCTGCATACTGGCTTGCTGCACGGTTAATTGCTGATATTGATTTTGCCAGAGAGGTAGTTTTTCAGGCAGTTGCTGTAGCGCTTGGCCGTTAGCTAAGTAAGCTTTTTGCTGCTCAACTATTGTAAATGCTTTTTGTTGCTCAACGCCTGCGGCCTTTAGCTTATCGGTATTAAGGGTTAGCGTTTGCGTTTGTGTAGCGACATTATTATTTGTTTCTTGCAAGGTCGCTTTTTGATGGCTGATTGTATACTCCAGCGGTTCAATCTTTTCATGCAATACTTGCTCAATCACTTTGCGCTGCGTTTCCGCTTCAAGGTGAGTAGTTTTTAGCTGTGTTAAGGCAGCTTCACTTGTTATAACCGCGTGGTCGAATACTTCTAGTTGCTGTGTTTGATTAGTAACTTGTTGTAAGGTTTGTTGATATTGCTCACGGTAGTGCAACATTTTCTCATAGGGCGCACGAAGTGGCTCAGCAATGGTAGATTGTGCCAGTAAAGCTAGCTCACTTTTCGCTAGTTTTTCTTGTGCCTCTACCGCTGTTAATTGCTGTTTGGCGGCTTTTTGGCTTTGTTCATTGGCAACATAGTTTGAGCTCCAACTTTTTACCCTTTGGGCTTGCTGCAATTGTTTATTAAACTGCTTTTCTTCATCAATGGTTTGTTCAAGTTGCCGCTCAAGTTCACTGACTTGCTCATCGTCGAGTAAAGTGACGCCCTGACTTTTGGCTTGTAATAACTTTAACTCAACACTAGCACTGCGATGATTGTCAAAAACTTGTTGTGATATATCACCGTAAATTTCAGTACCGGTAAGTTGCTCGAGTAATTGTGCGCGTTCATTGGGTGGCGCATTTAAAAAGGCAGCGAACTCTCCCTGAGAGAGCATCATTGACTTGGTAAAACGTGAGAAGTTAAGCCCTGTTAATTCACTAATATCACTGCGCACAGTTCTAAGCTTGTCTGACACTATGGTGCCATCAAGTTTTGCTAACTCAGCAACAGGCTCTAATAAATTACCATCAAGTTTATTACGGGCGCGTTTTTGGCTCCAAAAGGCTCTGTAACCCTGTCCTTTTACCTCAAATTCAACCTCAGCCATGCAATGACTGGTATGGCGTGTCATTAATTCATTTTGTTTTTTCGAAACGGTTAAACGTGGTGTTTCATGATAAAGCGCCAAACAAATAGCATCGAGTATGGTGGTTTTACCCGCGCCCGTAGGACCAGTAATAGCAAACAAACCATTGTTATCAAAGGGGGGTTCACTAAAGTCTATTTTCCAACTGCCTTTGAGTGAATTGATGTTCTCAAAGCGTAAACTTAATATTCTCATGCGTTATCTTGCTCTACTTCTTCAGCCTTAACGGCCGGCTTAACTACCGAATTAGCTACCGGATTAACTGCTGATTTAGTTTGTTTTATTTTTGCTGTCTCGGTAATTTGCTCAGCAGATAAATTAGCTTGTTTCTGCTCTGCTGCTAATTCTACTGAAATCTCGGTAAATAATTGCTTTAAACGGGTTTTACGAGCGACTTCATCTGTTTGCCAGTCAAGTTGCGATAAACGCGAATCAAATACTTCCATTAAAGATAACTCACTTAAGGTGCTGTTATCTTGCTGTGAAAGTTGCGCCTGTCGGCGTTGTCGCGCCTTTTTACAACGACGTACCAGTAACACTTCAAAAGGCATATCACTGGCTAATTCATTCACCCGTTGTGATAAGTCACTTAAGTGGTCGCCATTATCAATTTCGATATCAAGCCAAGCTTTTATCTCAACAGCGCTATTTACTTTTATCGACGCTGTCGTTGCTAAGTGTGCTTGTTGCTCTTTAAACCGTTCAAACTCAGCCAAGGTGGCATTCAAACTTGACTCAAGTTCATCGACAGAAGTTTTGACCATATATAAGGGTTGAAAACAGGGCACGAAAAGATCGCTAACTTGGCTAAGTTTTCCGCAAGTAAACTCAACCATTAACACCCGTTTATCTTGACTAGCTTCATCAAAACTCAATGGTATGGGTGAGCCGCAATAACGAATATGATCTGACTTGGCAATTTTTTGGGCGCGGTGGATATGACCTAGGGCAATATAATCGGCCGGTGGAAAAGCACTCGCGGGAAAGGCTTCTAATGAGCCAATGTATATATCTCTTACTGAATCACTTTTACTGTCAGCTACCGACACACCCAGCGCCGTTAAATGACCGGTAGCAATGATTGGCAGTTGCTCGCCCTCTGCTAGGTTCAACTCTTTCGATAAACATTTTGATAGTTGCAACGCGTGTTGATAGAGCGCTTGATAATGATCACTGATCGCTTGTTGCAAGCTTTGTTGCTTATCCTTAGCTGACTGTCCTGCCCTACTTTTGATAACATCACGGGGACGAACAAAAGGAATAGCGCAAATAATGGCTGATGGTTGCCCTTTGGCATTCATTAGTGGGAAAACTTGCTGATTAATGATGTGAGCTGCATCAGTTTCATTTTCACAAGCTGCTGCACTTTCTTTATTGTCTTTACTTTCTAGTGCTTCTTCAGCAATTGATACCGGGATGACTTGGCTAATTACTCGGGTCGATAAACTGGCTAACACCGCTTGCGATTCAGCTAACATAGCGACAGAGTCATGATTTCCGGCCAAAATAATAAGTTGGCAATTCGTTTGGTGTAGTTTGGCAATAAAATCAAAGTACATTTCACGGGCATAACTTGGCGGTGTCGAGGTATCAAAAATATCACCCGCGACGATAATCGCATCAATATTGTGACTGCTAACTTGTGCTAATAACCAAGTAAGAAATTGTTGATGTTCACTGGCGCGGCTTTTGCCGTAAAAATATTGGCCAAGGTGCCAATCTGAAGTATGGATAATACGCATAAAACGGTAAGAAAACTGTGCAATGAAGAGTTATTGATAGTTTACCTGAACAAGCAAATTAAGTGTAGTCGCGCATATTTTATTAGGTCTACAAATTAGCTACATTGCATCGGCTCCATTTCATCAAGAATTGTAAAATAAGCTTAATCACTACTAATTTTTACTGAATTGTTAGTCCTAAACGGGTAAAATCACTCCCAGAATTCATTGCATGATTAAAAGTTAAAAAGGTTGGCACATGGCTCGTACGGCAGCGGCGCTTCATATTTTAGTGAAGCATAAAGAACAGGCAGAAGAAATACTCAAAAAAATAGAGAAAGGGGCTAAGTTTCAAACCTTAGCCAAGAAGCACTCTACTTGCCCTTCAGGTAAAAAAGGCGGCAGCTTAGGTGAGTTTGCTAAAGGCACTATGGTACCTCAATTTGATAAAGTGGTTTTTACCAAGGAAGTGTTGACTCCACACTTAGTTAAAACCAAACACGGTTGGCATATTATTAAAATTTTGTATCGTACTTAACTAACCTGAACTCTGGATAAGCAACACTTACTCAGGTTACCCGCCTGATGTTATGTTTATCAAAGGCTGACATTATCTATCGTTGAGATGTTCAATGTGGTTTTATCATCTATATAACCACATCTATATTGGTTTCAAGCATATTATTTCTTTCTATAAAAACCATAGAAACGCCTTGGGCTTGTTCTACCGACATCCGGCGATAGAGTCCGTCAGTACTGTTAAGTTTATTCCCGGCAATATAAAATTGTGTCGTTAATAGCTCACGATCTCCATCGAGAACTTTGACGTGAATATGTGGCGCACGGCCCGGGTATATCGTTGGTTTTATCGTTTTAAAACTATAATTACCATTACCGTCAGCGATATCATGTCCAAAGCCTTGAAAGCCATTATCATAACTTACCTTGCTATTATCATTAGGGTGTAGGTATTTCCCATTGACGTCGCATTGCCAGATTTCTATTCGGTGCCCAGCCAGTGGCTTACCTTGCTTAGACATCAGCTTACCTGTGATTCGAATAATTTCACCGCCCGCTTGTTCTACTGCTCCAGAGACTTTGATAAGATCGTTGTCAACATCAGCAAAACGCATCGATGTATCGGGATAAAAAGGTCCCTCCGTTGCCCGTGGTGTTAACACAGCTGACACTGCATGGCGTGAATAAGCAGCCAAGCCTGCTATAGCAATAAAGCCTTTTAATAAACCTCTACGCGTTAGTAATTTCATTTAATATTCCCCAAAATAGTTTCCAATAAAAAAACTCAATTAAAAATCAATTATTCGCTGTCATTAACAGCACCTTAGCTAAGATATAACATAGTAAAGCCAGCTTATGACTCGAATTACTGGTGTCTGACAACTACCTCCGTATATAATTAAGTAATCAATAGTATTTAAATTT
Organism: Colwellia piezophila ATCC BAA-637; assembly: GCF_000378625.1. GTDB lineage: Bacteria > Pseudomonadota > Gammaproteobacteria > Enterobacterales > Alteromonadaceae > Colwellia > Colwellia piezophila. The sequence goes on from NZ_KB905170.1 coordinate 155,205, forward strand.
TTCTTCGTTATTTCAAGGTTAATTTTGTGTCTAAACATTTTAGTAAAAAGCCTAACAAAGCCGGTGGTTTGTCTTCATTGACCTCGACCCTAAAGCACATCATTCAAAGCCAACAACCACAGACCAATGTCAAAAATTTATTAAGAGCAAACAAGGATAAAGGTTTTGATTGCCCCGGTTGTGCTTGGGGCGATGAAAAAGAAGGTCTGCTACAATTTTGTGAGAATGGCGCCAAGGCTATTGCTTGGGAGTCAACCAGTAAAAAAGTCGACGCTGATTTTTTCGCTCAGCATAGTGTTAGCCAATTACAAAAACAGAGTGATTATTGGTTAGAATACCAAGGCAGGTTAACGCAGCCAATGAAATACAATAATCAAACCGATCATTACGAGCCAATTGCCTGGCAAGACGCCTATCAACTGATAGCAGATAAACTCAATAGTTTAGCTTCACCCAATGAAGCAGAATTTTATACCTCAGGCCGCGCGAGTAATGAAGCCTCGTTCCTTTATCAATTATTTGGCCGACTTTATGGGACTAATAATTTCCCAGACTGCTCAAATATGTGTCACGAAGCAAGTGGTGTGGCATTAAATGAATCAATAGGCATTGGTAAAGGCACGGTAATCTTAGATGATTTTAACCACGCTGATGCAATTTTTGTCTTTGGACAAAACCCGGGTACCAATCACCCTAGAATGATGAATGCTCTACGTAAGGCCGCACGTGGTGGCTGTAAAATAGTGAGTTTTAACAATTTAAAAGAAGTGGCGCTAGAACGTTTTGCTAGCCCGCAAGATCCCATTGAGCTACTAACGACTAAAGCAACGACCATAAGTCATGCTTATTTCACGCCTAAATTAGGCGGTGATATGGCGGCTGTTCGCGGCATGGTAAAGATTATTCTCTCGCGTAATGAAGAGCGAATAGCCACTGGAAAGTCAGCGATTATCGATGATGATTTTATTAAACTACATTGCCAAGATTTTGACCAATACCAGCAAGTCGTTAACGACACTAGTTGGCAAAAAATAGAGCAACAGTCTGGGCTATCGTTTGAACAGTTATGCCAAGCGACTGATGTGTTTCTAGCGGCCGATACCGTCATTTGTACTTGGGCAATGGGCATCACTCAGCACAAACATTCCGTCGCGACCATTCAAGAAATTGTTAATTTACAATTATTGTCCGGTAATATTGGCAAAAAAGGTGCAGGTTTGTGCCCTGTTCGTGGTCATTCTAATGTGCAGGGTAATCGCACCATGGGCATTAATGAAAAACCAACAGCAGCATTCATCGACAAACTTGCGAAAGTCGTTAAGAGCCAACTACCAAAAGAAAAGGGTCATAACGTTTATTTCGCCTTGAATGCTATGTTAGATAAAACCAGCAAGGTACTCATTTGTTTAGGGGGTAACATCGCCCAAGCGGCGCCAGATACTAAGCAATGCCATCAAGCGTTAAAAAATACTGAACTGAATGTACAAATAAGTACTAAGCTCAACCGCAGTCATTTATGTATCGGTCAAGACGCACTGATTCTGCCCTGTTTAGGACGCACCGAAATTGATAACCAAGCCACCGGCGAGCAGTTTATTACCGTCGAAGATACCTTTAGCATGGTACATGCATCGCAGGGTAATGTAGTCCCATTAACAACTACTATGCACTCTGAAACCGCCATTGTCGCTGATATCGCTGATACTACGCTTAACAGTACAACTAACGCCACGATCAACTGGCAGCAATTAAAGGGAAATTACGATTTAATTCGGGACTTAATCGAGCAAGCTATTCCGGGCTTTACTGATTTTAATGTGCAACTTGAACAACCTGGTGGCTTTTATCTTGGTAACAGTGCCGCACAACTTCAATGGAATAATGCTGAAGAAAAAGCATTATTTTCTGCTAACGCCTTACCTGCAAATATTATCAATATTTCAGCAGAGCAGCTAACCGAGCTTCAAAATAAGCGGCAAACCCTTTATACGTTGCAATCCTTACGTTCCCATGACCAGTTCAATACCACAATCTATGGTATGGATGATCGATATCGAGGTATTAGCAATGCCCGAAATGTGCTGTTTATCAATGAAAAGGATGCACGAAAACAAGGTTTTAACAACAGTGACTATGTCGATATCACCTCTATTTGGTCTGATAACCAAAACCGGACGGTAAATAACTTTATACTTTGCTTTTATGAGATTCCCAGAGGCAACCTTGCCGCTTATTACCCAGAAACCAATCCACTGGTACCACTGGATAGTTTCGGTGATCGTTCATATACACCAACGTCAAAGTCAGTGGCGGTTATTATAAATAAAGCTGAGAATCCACCCTTGATTTAACCGGTCAGATGAGCGGTTAAATTGATTTTGGCTTGCCCTCACAACAACATAAGACTATTTACTTGTGCTAAGTAAGCAGTGGCTTTGAATAACAAAGTCACGCACAGTTTTGGTTTAGGTCTAGCTTAAGATTTAACTTGCCTTAAGGACCTAGCCGCCACGGCAAGAGCATTATAAATTTGTTAGTATTATTGTCATGCAACAACGTTCGGTATTTTTTGAAACCTTTGTCGCGGTGGCGACAACACCCAAAAGGGGCTAAACGACGAGCCCCCTTTGGAATCCCGCGTCGCTGCCACACAAAACGTAATCTTGCATTCTTTCAAGTGCTATCGTGCTAACAGCGCTGAAGGGGCGTCAGGACAATATGCGTCCTGCATTGTCTTATAAGCTGCATCCTTGCAGCGTCATGCCCTACATCGCATTTTTTCATCATCAGGACAATATGCTCCTGCATTGTCTAATAAGCAGCATCCATGCAGCGTCATGATGAAAATAGCTGAGCTCTTTCTCTCATTCCAGCGTTTTGACAGGCAGACTTGGTGCTTGTTGTACTGCAACTCGATTTAACGCCTTGTGATATATTTTCAAAAACGCTAGCAAATGTTATTTGACTACTCGAGCTATAAACACCTACTCCCATCTCAGCAACGCAAGCTGAGTTTAGACCAAGAAAAATCTAAGCTGAGACAGCCGTTACATGGATGTAATTTATGTGGACAATGCAGGACGCATATTGTCCTGATGTCGAAGACTGCCGCTGTTCAGGGACGATAAATCGGCAGGTATTAGATTTTTCTCTAAACACAGCAGTAGTGCTCTGCTGAGTTGGGGCTCCGTGGGATTGTTAAGGGAGGCCGGAGGCAGCTTCCCTTAACCTGTTGTCGCCAGCGCGACGCGGAAGATATATACCCAAGCTACTTCAAGATGCTCGTTTCAGGACGAATGAGCGATTCATAATCAAGGCGCGTATTTTATTAATGGTTATTCCCTTAATTACATACGCAACGATGAATATGATTTGCTCATGCGTCCCCATAGGGCTGGTTTAGAAACGTTTTACCCATCGTTATTGATTTCGACAAGGGAATAACCATTCTCTTCAATCAATACCTTGCCTAAAGACGTTTCTAATTCCAGCTGAACCCTGCATCTTGAGGTTGTTTGGGTATAAAGAGCTCAAACTCTTTTTGTTAACTAAGTCAGTAGCGGTAAGGGATTAAAATGCGCTAGCCGTAACCTAGTCGCCAATCAGCATGATAAACATTAAAACCGTTCTCACTAACAAAACCTATTAAGGTTAAGTCAAATTGTTTAGCCGCTTGTATAGCCAGATCAGAAGGTGCTCCCACCCCGACTAACACATGAATACCCGCCATGATGTTTTTTTGTACTATCTCAAAACTTATTCGACCACTGACCAATAATATTTTTAATAGCGTATCTTGCGACAGTTGATTATTGTTATGAGAATTTTGATAACTTTGATAGCTATCAAGCCTCGGCTTATGATTACAAACACCGGTTAACATAGCGCCAATCACTTTATCAACGGCGTTATGACGACCGATATCTTCATACAATTGCTGTATAGTTAGCTTTTGCTCAAGTTGCGCTGCACACTGTGATTCGACTTTTCGAACAAGATTTGTTTTAAGTTCAAGTTCTAATTCAAATAAGGCCGCGCCATGAACGCCTCCCGTTTCATCAAATAAACCTTGGCCGCTGCGCATTGTATTCGACAATGAAAGTAATGACGCTGGCTCGAGGACATTTTTATGCTCAGGAAAAGATAAATTTATTTCGGTTTTTAACTGCAAGTTTTTTAATGACGTCGTACCGCACAGACCACAGCTAGAATAACTCATCATGTATCGCTCTAATGATGATAAGTCAGGGATTACGCCAGCAGAAAACTCGACTAACCACTCATTTTGCCAACCTTCTCCGCTAATGTCTGCCGAAGCTAATTTTATTGACTCGATATCACTTAGCTTTTTTATAACCCCTTCACTATGTAATAAACCGATGATCAATAACTGATCGTGCCCCGGAGTACGCATAGTAATAGTAAAGACTTTATTGAACACTTGTCCCTGGTTTTGCCAAGACAAGGTAATTTGCAAAGGTTGCTCAACAATCACGGTATCTGAAGTCACTTTTCTTAGCAGTTTACTATTACTTTTGTCGGTAGTATCACTTCTGAGTCCATCAATTTTATTAGCCGCGAACGAATAAGTGACTTTATTAATGATTTTGGTTGAATATTTAGATATTTCGGCATTTTTCATATGAAATTTAACACTATTTAAGGTGTGCTTTGTCAGTAAAGTTTACCGCCTAACATTAAAACTGAAAAGGTGCGATTACAATGTTTAACCACGAATCTTTTACATTTTGTATAACTTTTGTTGCATATCAAATTTAGACAATAAATTTCCACAACAAAAAAACACCTATTGAACCGGATAGGGACGGCGCTGTATATAATTATTAGCTTAGGTGCACCGTTTAATCATCGGGGTCATTAAACAACACAAAACAATATAATTGTGGCTATAATAATGCCACTGATTGTTGCATTTTTTATTAAATAAGTTATGACTAGCCATGCTAGTAGTAACCAAGGGAAATATGGATAACGTTGAGGTAATGGTTGTTGGTGCTGGTGTTATTGGTTTAGCCATTGCAGCAAGGCTCAGTGAAGCATTTGACGATGTATTAGTTATTGATAAAAACACTAAATTTGGTGAAGAAACCAGTAGCCGAAACAGCGAAGTGATTCATGCGGGTATTTATTACCCTCAAAACAGCCTAAAAGCAAAACTTTGCATACAGGGCAAAGCAATGCTCTATCGTTATTGCCAAAAGCGACATATCCCGGTAAAAAAAATAGGTAAGTTACTGGTTGCTCAAGGAGGCCTTGAGGAAGCGTACCTTAGACAAACATTAATCAGCGCTAAAAAAAATGGTGTTGATGACCTAACCTGGTTAGACCAAGCTAGATTACAAGTACTCGAGCCAGAGCTGAATGCTACAGCGGCATTGCACTCGCCTTCCACGGGCATAATTGATAGCCATGCTTACATGAGGAGTTTATTAACCCAAGCCGAGCAAAATAATGCCATGTTCGTTGCTCAAACTAAAATGGTCAGTGCCAAACCAATACCAGGCGGCTATGAGGTTAACTTAGATAGCCAAGGTGAATTGTCATCAATACGTTGTAAATATTTAATTAATTGCTCAGGACTGCACAGTGAAAAGTTGGCACAAACCATTGAAGGTCTAGATAAATCATACATTCCCAAGTTACATTGGTGTCGTGGTCATTATTATTCTTATCAAGGAAAAAGCCCCTTTAAGCAACTAATTTATCCGGTGCCTCGAGACAATGGTCTAGGTATTCACGCCTCATTTGATATCGGTGGACAATTAAAGTTTGGCCCTGATACCCAATATATAGAACAACTGGCTTATGACTTTCCTGAAAATTTAAAAGCAAAGTTTATTCAACAAATATCGTTATACTTTCCCAATGTTGTTGCCGAAAAATTACAGCCCGCTTATGCGGGTATTCGCCCTAAGTTACAAGGTGCAGGTGACGTTTTTCAAGACTTTGTGATTCAAACCAGTGATGAACATCACCTTGAAGGTTTAGTCAATTTATTCGGTATAGAATCACCGGGTCTAACCGCTAGCTTGGCAATCGCTGAATATGTTGCTGATAAACTAAAGGTTGTTTAATTGTACATGCTGTATTACTTTTAAAGTAGTAACAAATTTAACCGTTTAAATAGGTAAATGGATTCAAAGGGATTGTCTTATATGCAAAAAGTAAAGGATACTCGAACAAACAAGGCTGTTTATCCTATTGTTACCCTGATAATTTTATCCGCCATCATTATTGCCCTACTCTATCTCGACATAGACATAGACAAACATAAGATAATTAATTTAAGTTCTGCCGAGGTGAGTACTGTTGACGATCGCACCGTCTTAGGTAGTTCAATTGCCAGTGTGGTAAAAACAAATCATGGTATTGAGTTTTCCTGCCAAATTAAAAAATCGCATCTTGAACAGCCCTTTTGCCAGTTAGTGATTAATATCGAGAACTTAAGTGCACAAAGTCCGCTTAATGGCGTAGATTTATCTGGCTTTGAGCAAATTGGTTTGTGGATAGAGCATAACCACCCAACACAACCTGGCACACGCATTGAGCTGCGCAACTTCAATGCCGCTTATTCTGAATTTGATAAGAGCGAAAGTCTAAAACCCAATAGTGTTGAATACCTAGAGGCCTTTGTGACAAATCCCGTTTGGCTAAACCTAAGTCACTTCTCTATTCCTCAGTGGTGGAATAATATCCATAATTTATCATTAACAAATGGTGGCACTGATTTTTCTAATATCTATTCAATTACCCTAGCTCCCAGCCTAACAGTGCAAGAAGGCAGTTATAAATTAACCGTTAACCGCATTGTAGTAAAAGGAAAATACATAACTTCAACAACGCTTATTACCCTATTAATAGCTATATGGTGTTTAGCAATAGGTTATTTCATGAATCGAAGCGGCGCCCAGATGACTGAAAGTACAGCCATTGTAAAACCAACTAAGCCAGCTATCGTCTTTGGCGCTATGAGTTGTCCAGTCACTGGAGCGCTAAACCGTATTGGCTTGCGTAAGTGTTTTGATCAACTTGCACCAACAGATTTAAATAATTTAAGTGTTATCTTTCTTACCATTGATTCTTTTGAAGATCTTTACTCAACTAACGGACAACAAATAGCGGATATTATTCTGAATAAATTTGTATCTGAAACAAATAATACCTGCCGCTCTAGCGATACTGTTGCGAGATGGAGTCCTGAAGCATTTTTGTTAGTTTGCCCTGATACTGCTTTAGAGCAGGCGGTAGAGGTTGCAGATAAAATAAGATCTTCTATCCAAAGGGCTGAATGGCCAAATAATATTAAAATCACCTGTAGCGCCGGCGTCGCGCAAATGGATGATGAGGATCTTAATGATTTAATTACCCGAGCAAATAGAGCCGCTTATAAAGCCTCAAATAGCGGTCGTAATAAAACGGCTGCCGCTTAATTTTCAGCTTTACCTAGCTTCGCTGCATTGATCTAATAAATACAGCACCGACTGATAAGATATACCTGATTGTTCAGTTAAACCTATCTCACAGGTACGAGAGTTACTCAAGCCTTGTTGACAACCTGAGGGGATTTGGGCTTTTAATGGCGCCAGTGCACTTTTATTTAACTCAGGTAAATAAAAGCCTTTATCACCGGCGAAGCCACAACAACTGATATTCTCGGGTTCAATAATATTATCACTACAAAGCCTGGCTATTTGCTTTAAATATCGACCTTTATCCATTTTTTCACTGCTACAGGTATTGTGCAGCATAAAAACCTCATCGCTTTTGTTAACAGTAAGATTATCAACAACAAATTTAGCGACAAACTCCGTTGCTTCTAATATCACTAGGTTATTTGGCAGTTTATCCTCGCCTTCAATTTGGCTAATAGTTAACGCGCATGGACTAGCATCAATAATGACTGGCCATTGACCTTGCTCTGAAGCTGCGACTACTTTTGCTATAAATTGCTGTTTTTTATCTTCGGCAATCGCTGCCAAGCCTTTTGACTGCCATGGCATGCCACAACATAATTCATCACTACCTGTTGGGATAATAACCGAGATATTAGCTTTCTTACATAATGAGAGTATTACTGCTGGTAAGCTGCGCTTATCTTTAGCTTTACCATCGGTGCCGAAAATACGATTAGCACACGAAGGTACGTAGACCACTTTACTTACAGTACCGGCGCTATTGTTAGAACTTTCTAGGCGAATATTTTCTTTATAACCTTTGCTATCAGTACTCTTTTTCGCTCCTGTTGGCCAAGCCTCATACCATTTAGGAATGGCATTATGACTAAATTTATTCAAAAGATTAAAAGTGCTTTTTGTTAACTTATTTCCGACTACTTTATTCACCGTACTTACGGTATTTAATCCTAACTTAGCAACACTAGTGGCTATGGTGAAATTATTCGCTATTAGTTTCGCTGCCGTAGACTTTATTTTACTGTCAGTATTTTTCTTTTGCCTTAACGATTGAATAAACATGCCGGTATCAATTCCCACCGGACATTGCTGACCGCATAACCCCGTGGCAGCACAACTATCAATGCCGAAAAATTGATAATCTTTTTCTAATTCAGTTAATTTGGCTTGTAAGTCTGCTTTTATCGGGTCTTGGGCACCTTCTATTTGCTGAGTTAATAAGGCTTTTTGGCGCCATAAGGCAATACGTTGGCGCGGTGTGATGGTAAAGTCTTTCGACGGACAAACCGGCTCACAAAAGCCACATTCAATACAAGTATCAATGATGTCATCGGCAGCAGTCATGGTCTTTAAGTTACGAACATGTACCTCGCTATCTTCATTGATGATAACTCCAGGGTTGAGTATACCGTGGGGATCAAACAATACCTTTAACTGTTTCATCACTTGATATAAGTCCCCTCCCCACTCCATTTCCACAAATGGTGCCATATTACGGCCGGTGCCATGTTCAGCTTTAAGCGAACCTTGATAATCAATAGCCACCATTTTTGTGACTGTTGCCATAAATTCACGATAACGATTGATTTCTTTTTCATTGGCAAAGGTTTGAGTAAAAACAAAGTGTAAGTTTCCATCTAAGGCATGACCAAAAATAATGGCTTCATCATAGCCATATTGCTTAAATAGTTGCTGTAATTCACTAACACCTTCTGCCAACCTTGGTAGTGGCAGGGCTATATCCTCAATAATCACCGTGGTTCCCGTTGGACGAACAGAGCCAACGGCGGGAAACATGCCTTTGCGTATTTTCCATAAGGCCTCAATTTCGACTGTATCAGTGGTGAATGATTTTTGTCCTTGAATCGAATGTTCAAAATTTTCAATATGTACCAACAACTGCTGTTCATTAAAGTTTAACATTTCGCTAGTTTCAGCCGTAAATTCTATGAGCAGTCCAACACTATTTTCGTGCAGGGCTTTATCCATAGTTACAATGGAGGCTAGTTGTGTTTGGACACAGCTTAAAGCTCTCGAGTCCATAATTTCTACGGCATCCACTCGCTCTTTTGCTAAAAGTGACACCAAATTACACGCTGTCGCCATATTATCAAAAATGAATAGTCCGGTAGATTTATGAGGCAAGACGACTACGGTGTGATAGGTAATATTACTAATGAACGCTAAAGTCCCTTCTGAGCCAATCATTAAATGACTAATAATATCGATAACATCGCTGTAATCTATCAGTGCGTTTAAGCCATAACCGGTGGTATTTTTTAAGCGGTACTTATGTTTAATCTTAGCGACTAAGGTTTTATCAGCATTGACGTAATCAACGATACTCATTAAGCGAGTCACTAGCGTTTGGTTCTGCTGAAGAAACATCGCCCTCGATTGACTATCAGCCGTATTTAACTGGTTGCCATTAGCAAAAATCAACTGGATATCTGCTAAGGTGTGATAGCTATTATCTTTCACCCCACAACACATTCCCGAAGAGTTATTGGCGGCAATACCGCCAATTTTACAACTATTGATAGAGGCAGGATCTGGCCCAATTTTTCGAGAATAATCAGCCAGTGCTTTATTTGCTTGCGCGCCGATAACTCCAGGTTGCAGGGCTATTTTTTCGCCTTGATCTAAAACCTGAATGCCCTGCCAATGACTCGATAAAATAATGAGTACTGAGTCGGTAATAGCTTGGCCTGATAAACTAGTGCCTGCGGCGCGAAATGTGATGGCTACCTGATATTTTTCAGCCAGTTGTATCACCGCACAGATCTGTTTTTCATCGTCAATTTTCAGAACAACTTTAGGGGTTAAGCGATAAAAACTTGCATCGGTGCCATAGGCAAAGCGCTGTAAATAGCCCGCTATTATATTTTCTTCTGGCAGGATTTGGCTGATAGCCTGACTAAATCCTGTAAATAAGTTTGCCGATGTGGTTTGATTAGCATTTGCCATTAAAGTTATCCTTATAAAGCCACAGTTCCATATTCTCCTGAACAACCATTAGTGCATCACAGCGCCTTGAATTGAGATTGCTCAAGCACTCTAAAACATCCATCCTAAATGGTAACGGCTATGAACAAGTTCAATGCTAGTTTATATCCGGATAAAGCAAATATGGACGGCGTTTACGCTTAAAAGCCTCTAAATCAGCTTGCCAACTCTGTTTAATTTGCTCGGCACTATGCCCTGAAATTATCGCTTTTCTTAATTTATCTGTTCCTGCCAATTTATCCATAAACTTTGGACTATTAAAAAAAACAACCTCTTTTTCAGCGAATGCTTTATACCAACGAATGATAAAATCTAAGTCTAATCCTTGACTTACAATGTGGCGAAGATCCTCTCCATATAACTTTTTATTGAGCAATTTTGGCTTACTTGCAGCTCCAGGCGTAACAACAGGAGTAAAACTAAAACTTCCCCTATTGATATTATCATGACCGATCACCTCAAATGGAAAAGGTGTGCCTCGACCTATGCTTACAGGCGTCGCTTCAAAAAAGGCTAATGACGGATATAAAGCAATAGCATGGGCATTCGGTAAGTTAGGGCTCGGTTTTATCGGTAAGTTATAGGCTAAGTCTCTTTGATAGTTTTTTACTTTAACAACGGTAAGCGCAAGATTTTTTTCAGTAGTTAACCAATTTTCACCTTTAATCATTTGAGCCAACTCGGCCACAGTAAGGCCATGTAACAAAGGAATTGGGTGCATACCAACGAATGATTGAAACTCTACTTCCAGGACAGGCCCGTCAATATAGGCGCCATTAGGGTTAGGTCGGTCTAAAACAATAAATTCAACCCCCGCATCGGCAGCGGCTTCCATCATATAGTGCATAGTAGATATATAGGTATAAAAACGGACACCAACGTCTTGGATATCAAAAACAATCACATCAAGTTTTTTCATCGTGCTTAACGATGGTTTACGGTTATTACCATAAAGTGAAACTAGCGGTATACACGTTGTTGTATCGATGCTAGAAGCAAATTTTTCACCTGCATCACGCTTGCCGCGAAAGCCATGTTCTGGGGCAAAAATCATCTGTATATTGATTTTTTCTTTTAGTAAGACATCAACGAGATGTTCATCAAACACTGTCGAGGTTTGATTAACGACCAAAGCGACTCGTTTACCTGCTAATTTTGGTAAGTATTGCGAGACTCGCTCTGCGCCAACCGTCAGTGTTGGTTGTGTTGTAGCCGTTACCGACAAACTTAAAAAAGATGAAGAAATGCTAATAAATAGCATGATGACTTTGATCAATACCGTTAATTTATTAACCACAACATTAATGCCCTTGTTGCTCGACAGCTTTACGCAGAAAACCTTTGTTAGTGATTAAGGCCGCTGTAGCTTGCTCAACAGTTAAACCTGTTAATACCATCAAGCTGGCGAGCTTGGTTTGATTGTTTGCTTGGCAAAGTGCTTTCTCTGCCGTACTAAAGTCACATTCTGTTGCCTGCATGACAATGCGAACAGCACGAGCATAGAGTTTTTCATTACTGGCATTCACATCGATCATTAGATTTTTATAGCTTTTACCGCTTCGTATCATACTGGCAGTACTGAGCATATTTAAAATCAATTTTTGGGCAGTACCTGATTTCATTCGAGTCGAGCCGGTGAGCACTTCTGCACCCACCACAGCGCAAATGTCTATGTCACTATGTTGCGCATAATCCTTATTAACACTACAACTGATGCCGATAACCTTAGCGCCCTGCTCTTTGGCATACACCATAGCCGATAATACATAAGGTGTTCGGCCACTCGCAGCGATGCCCACTAACACATCTTTATCACAAAAGTGAATCGCTTTTAAATCATCAATAGCCTGCTGCCTATTGTCTTCTGCGCCTTCAACTGCTTTATACATAGCGCACGCACCACCCGCTAAAATACCCAGCACTTGCTCGCTTGTCACACTAAAAGTAGGAGGACACTCAACCGAATCAAGTACCCCTAATCTGCCACTTGTACCGGCGCCGATATAAATAAGTCGACCACCACAAGCAAAAGCATCAACAATCAAATCAACACTTCGTGCAATCTCAGGTAATAATTGGCCAACAATACCGGCAACCTTTTGATCCTCAGTATTTATTTTTTTCACTATGCCCAATGAATCGAGTAAATCTATATCTAAGGTGTCAGGATTTTGCCCTTCTGTGCTGATGTTATTAAGCGCATTTACTAGGTTTTCTTGAATGTTCATGACTTTATCTCGTTGTGGTTATCTGGCTTAATTTCTCGTTGTATAAAACACCTTAAAATTATATAAATTTGTCGGTTAACCATAAAGTTACGATTAACCTAAAGCACGCTATAGTTATCATGGTACACTGATAACTAATAAAAAATAGAAGAATTAACGACATTTCACCTCGTCAACTCGTTTATTTTTGCCTTTCTTTATCTGTAATCATTCAGCCGTAAATTATCAACCATACACATGAATCATACTTCCAGACATACACAAGCAATTATCGACTTAGATGCACTAGTTAACAACTATCAATACATTGATAGTTTAGCCAGTAATAGTAATACCATTGCCGTCATTAAAGCCGATGCCTATGGTCATGATGCCAATGAAGTGGCGCGAGCATTAAGCTCGAAAGTAACTTGCTTTGCGGTCGGTTTTATCGATGAAGCATTAGCGCTGCGCCGTGATGGCATTAATAATGAGATACTCATTCTTGAAGGTCCTTTTAACCAAAGTGACTTTGACATAGCGCAAAAATATAATTTTATATTAATGCTGCACAGTGATTATCAAATACAGTGGTTAAACTCGATGAGCGCTGAATTTTCGGGTGATCTTTGGTTAAAAGTAGATACGGGCATGAACCGCTTAGGTTTCCCTGTTGGGCAAGTCGATAACATCATCTCACAGCTAACCGAAAAACAAAGAAGTAAGCTAGTATTGTGTTCTCATTTTTCAACGGCGGAACAACTTGATAATGCTAAACCTCTAAAGCAATTAGCTGCCTTAAAGAAGTTGGTCTCAAAGCACGACTGTAAATTTAGTATGGCTAATTCGGCTGGTATTCTAAATTGGCCGGCAAGTCATGGTGATCACACTCGCTTAGGCTTAGCCCTTTATGGAATCTCACCCATTGGTGATACCCCGATAACACAAGCGCTCATTCCCGTAATGACCTTGCAAGCCAATATTATAGCGATACATACAGTCCCCATTGGCGAAACGGTTGGTTATGGTGATATTTGGCAAGCTAAACGAGAAACGACAATAGCAACGGTTGCGATTGGCTATGCTGATGGCTACCCACGTAATGCAAAATCGGGTACTCCAGTTTTCATAAATGGTAAAGTTGTGCCACTTGTCGGCCGAGTTTCAATGGATATGATTACCGTAGATATCACCGACTTAGCTAATACTGTAATTGGTGATATTGTCGAGTTATGGGGCAAGAATATCAACATTGATATCGTTGCCCGACACAGCGACAGCATCAATTATGAGTTATTAACCCGGGTGTCAAAACGTGTACCAAAGGTTATCGCTGAGTAAGTTGTCTTATTGCCAGGTCACCTGCTTTTTAATCTGGGTTTAAGTCAGATTAAAAAGCCAGTTCACAGAGTCAATTTATTCAATACCAATATATTTGTGTACTTGTATCGATAAACGCCAGTTGTTTTCTATGCACGTTGCGATGGCTAGATCCGTCGCCCGTTTCTTTTGGCTTATGGGTTGCAAATAAATAGCGGTATCCGCTACTTGATGCTGTGCCAATAAGGCTTTTAAATCCTCGACGTGTTGCTCTGTTGCCACTGGGTGCTTAATTTCATTAGCCCGTGACATAGCACTCGCTAAGATTTTATAACCACCGCGCATATTTATTTTAGGCGAGACTGTTACCCAACATTTTTCGGTAGTGATAATTTCAAACGTACCTGAGGTTTCAATTTGTGTGCTATAACCTTGCTGTTCAAATAACTGACACAACGGCGTTAAATCAACCATACAAGGCTCGCCACCCGTAATAACTATATGTTTCGCTTTAAAGTTTTTCTCTTGTACTAACGCGAAAATATCCTCAACGGTAAAACTAGACCACTGCGAGGTCTCTACTTTTTTAGCTAACATCGTTTCAGGGCTAACTTGGTCATCAAGTTCAATATCCCAGGTATGTTTAGTATCACACCACGAACACCCTACAGGGCAGCCCTGTAGTCTAATAAAAATTGACGGTTGTCCGGTAAAAGACCCTTCTCCCTGAATGGTTTCAAAAAGCTCATTAATTTTATAGTTCATGGGTATTATCGATTTCTCTTCTGCATTATGGGGTATTTTATTAGCCGTGTTAGTCACTTTCTGCTTTAGCCTATTGCTTATTTCAAGTAAAATAATAGGCCTTGTTTAGGGGCTATTGATCTTTCAGGGTTAAATTTTGTTCGAGATAAAAGCGTTTTAGTCGCGGCGAGTAGTGTGTAGCCTAGTAATTCTAAGCTAATACTACTCAACAAAGAATAAAACGCTTTTAGCCGAATCCTTCGGACAGCGTTTTTTTTGGCATTTTTACTGCGTTATCGCCTTTTTATGTGGAATAACCACACGACAAAGGCTCTACCTTGTATAAGTACCCAACAATTCGCTGCAAAAGTAATCTCGAAAGATCAACAGCTCCCATTATACCTTAGATCAATTAAGAGAGCTTTCAAATGACTGAAAAAGTTGTTGTTATATATTCTGGCGGCATGGACTCATTTACTGTTTTAAACCGTGCTCAAAAAGACGGAAAATTAGTATTTGCTTTATCCTTTGACTATGGTCAACGACATGTAAAGGAGTTGGAATGTGCTAGCACTGTCTGTAGTGAACTCGGCATTAACCATAAAGTCATTGATATATCAGCAATCAATCAATTACTTGGTGGCTCTTCATTAACTGATGATATCGATATTCCCGAGGGACATTACGAATCTGAGAGTATGAAGTCTACAGTAGTACCCAATAGAAACATGATTTTGCTTTCTTTAGCCGTTGCTTATGCCGTATCGGTTGGTGCAGAGCAGGTTTATTACGGCGCTCACTCTGGTGATCACGCTATCTACCCTGACTGTAGACCCGAGTTTGTCGAAAAGATGAACGATGTTTGTAAAATAGCTAACTATGAAAGTGTGGAAATATTCAGTCCTTATTTAACCGTTAATAAATCAGCAATACTGAGCGATGGGATCGCGATGGGTTTAGATTATAGCAATACTTGGACCTGTTATAACGGTCGAGATAAAGCCTGTGGAAAATGTAGTGCTTGTGAAGAAAGGTTAGAGGCTTTTTCTGATAACAATGTCACTGATCCAATCAGTTATGAATAAGCATTAATAGAAATTAAAATTATAAGTAGTTCAAAATATAACGATGACTGATTCAAAGTTAGCTGTAAGCATAGTAAAAAAAACGCTAGTACAATCATATCGGGCTAAAGTGTACCAATTGCTTGAGGGCCACTCAAATATAAGTATTGCCGCAAAATTCATTAATTTGTTATTAATAATACTTATCATTACTAACGTTATTGCCGCTATCTTTGAGTCAGAATCAACTTACCATCAGCAATATTTGTTTGAATTCGCCCTCTTTGAATTTATTTCGTTATCGATATTTTGCGCTGAATACTTACTACGTCTGTGGTGCTGCGTTGAAGCTGAAGAATATGCTCACTTACCCAAGTCTAAAGCTCGGTTGCAGTATGTTTTTACCCCACTGGCCTTGATTGACCTTATCGCGATTCTTCCGTTTATTATCGCAATGTTCTTTAGTATCGATTTACGTTCATTACGTTTAATTAGGGTTTTACGATTATTAAAACTAACGCATTACTTTAAAGGTTTTAATATTTTTATTACGGTTATTACCAAAGAATTCAAAAGTATTACGGCTGCCATGATGGTGATGTTATTTCTTATTATCATCGCCGCCAGTTTAATGCATGCTATTGAAGGTAAAATTCAACCGGAAACCTTTGGTAGTATTTTACGTGCTTTGTGGTGGTCTGTGGTCACCATGACCACAGTGGGCTATGGTGATGTTGTACCCATTACCGCCATTGGAAAAGTTATTGCTACCCTGATTATGCTTATTGGTGTTGGTTTAGTTGCCCTCCCTGCCGGCATGTTAGCAGCAAGATTTGGAGAAGAGCTTAGAGAACGCAAAGAAAACCTCGATAGCCAGATAAGAGATGCTTTAACAGATGGCTATATCGACCAAAAAGAGTATCAGGATTTAGCCAAGTTGGCTGATAAATTAGAAATTGACCCAGAAGACTTTAAACGCAGCATTACCCTATTAAAACAGGGAAAACACCACAAAAAATGCCCACACTGTGGAAAATAACCACTGAAATAGTCAATGCGCAGTGATTCTCAAGTAAATAATATAATGCTTTTTAATAACTTATCCGTCTATAGATTATTATCTTCCATTGATTTTCTTTTAAGACAAAAAATTTATAACCGCTAGCACGCTTTAGCCCTAGACTTATAGGGTGTTAAATGAAAGTTAGAGGTTACCTGATGAGTGCTACTTGGAAGTATCAAGCACAACGTTTGAAGCAATTAATTGATGCCAATAGTGTAACTCAAGCCCACCTTTATATGGAGCGGCTATTATTGTTTCCTATCGATATTCAAGACCGAATAATAGAAGATATTAGTCACCTTCCCCACTGTAACAGTGATGCTGTAGCGACTATTCTTGGCCACTACTCCATACAAGATCTTAAGTAGCGACAGAGTTATACCAAGTCCAATACGTTTAACAAAAATGAATTTTGTTCTCGCTAGTGTTTTTTATGGCAAAGCAGCTAACTAGATAGTTGCTGTATACGTAATTTAGCGATTTTGTCACGTACTGTCGCGGCTTGTTCAAACTCTAAGTTTTGCGCATAACTTAGCATTTCTTTTTCAAGCGTATTTATTTTAGTATCTATTTGCTTTGTCGTTAACAGAGGCTCTTCTGCTTGTTGGTTAATGTGGTAATGAGTACTCGCCTCCGCCACTTTATCGAGTGACTTAGCATCACTATAATTACCAACGCCCATCACATCGGTAATTTTTCTGACAATGCCTGTAGGAGTAATATTATTATCTAAATTGTATTGATGCTGCTTAACCCTACGTCGATCAGTTTCATCAATAGCGCGTCGCATTGAGCCCGTTATTCTGTCTGCATATAAGATGGCTCGACCATTAATATTACGTGCCGCTCGACCAATTGTTTGGATTAAAGAGCGTTCTGAGCGTAAAAAGCCTTCTTTATCGGCATCTAGAATTGCCACTAAAGAGACTTCCGGCATATCTAGCCCCTCACGGAGTAAGTTAATTCCCACTAATACGTCAAACTTACCTAGTCTAAAATCCCGTATTATCTCTACGCGCTCAACCGTATCAACATCCGAATGTAAGTAACGAGCTTTAATACCGTGCTCATCTAAATAATCCGTTAAATCTTCGGCCATACGTTTTGTTAACGTGGTCGCTAAGACTCGTTCATCTAAGGGTAAACGCTTGTGAATTTCTGATAACAAGTCATCTACTTGTGTCTCTACCGGTCGTACTTCTATTTCCGGGTCAAGTAGCCCTGTCGGCCTAACCACTTGCTCAGCGATATCACCCGCAGATTTTTCTATTTCATAATTACTTGGCGTAGCCGAGACATAAATTGTTTGTGGGGAAAGCGCTTCAAATTCCTCAAACTTCATCGGCCGGTTATCTAAAGCCGATGGTAGACGAAAGCCATATTCCACTAAATTTTCTTTACGTGATCTATCACCCTTATACATAGCGCCTATTTGTGGCACAGTAACATGAGATTCATCAATGATTAACAGGCCATCATCAGGTAAGTAATCAAATAACGTCGGTGGGGCGTCACCATGCTCTCTACCTGATAGATAGCGTGAATAATTTTCTATACCAGAACAATAGCCAAGCTCTGTCATCATTTCTATATCAAATTGAGTTCGCTGCGTAAGACGCTGCTCTTCAACTAACTTATTATTATCTTTGAGTTGCTGTGATCTCTGTTTAAGCTCAACTTTGATCTTTTCAACCGCCGATAGTATCTTTTCTCTCGGTGTCGCATAATGCGTTTTAGGGTAGACAGTAACACGTTGCAATGTTCTTTCTACTTGCCCAGTGAGCGGATCAAACTGACTGATACGTTCAACTTCTTCATCAAATAACTCAATACGTAAAGCTAAGCGGTCAGATTCTGCAGGGAAGATATCAATAACATCGCCGCGTACTCTGTAGGTTGCTCGAGCGAAAGCCATATCGTTTCGAGTGTATTGTAATTCAGCAAGACGACGTAAAATATCCCGCTGATTAATAATGTCCCCTTGGCTAATATGTAACATCATCTTCAAATATGAATCGGGATCACCTAAACCATAAATTGCAGACACCGAAGCAATAATAATCACGTCACGTCGCTCTAATAACGCCTTAGTGGCCGATAAACGCATTTGCTCTATATGTTCATTAACTGACGCATCTTTTTCTATAAAAGTATCCGTTGTTGGCATATAAGCTTCTGGCTGATAGTAATCATAATAAGAAACAAAATACTCAACGGCATTATTAGGAAAGAACTCTTTCATCTCGCCGTAAAGTTGTGCCGCTAAGGTTTTATTGGGTGCTAACATCATGGTCGGTCGATTGAGCTTTTCAATGACCTTAGCAATGGTAAAGGTTTTTCCTGAACCCGTTACGCCAAGCAGTGTTTGATAGGCAAGACCCGATTCAATACCCTCAAGAAGCTGTTTTATAGCGCTAGGTTGATCACCATTAGGGGTGTAATCAGAGCAAAGGGTAAAATTCCTCATTTCAGCTGCTCCGCTATTTTGGGCTCACTTTCAGTAAATTGTTTAGTAAATAGTCGGTACGAAATCATCGCCATTAATACATTGCCAAGTAAAGCCCCTGCAAACAGGCCTGGTAACCCGTAAACTAAACTGCCTAAATAGGCTAAAGGTAAATAACATACAAAGAGTCGTACTACACTTAATCCTAGAGCAATCATAGGTTTATGCAAAGCATTGAAGGATGAATTAGTTAAAATGATAATGCCTTGCAAGCCATATCCCAATGGCAGTATCCAAATGAAGAGTTTAATTAAGTCCGCCACTTCAGCATCGCTAGTAAACACACTTGCTATCCAATGTGCGCATAAAGCGAGTAGAACATAGATGAATACTTGCCATACTAAGATGAACTTAATGGCTACTTTATAAGCTTCTTCAACACGGTGTAATTGACCTGCTCCAAAATTTTGGCTAATAAAAGGCGGTAACGTCATTGAAAGCGCTAAGACAATCAAACAAGCAATAGATTCAAGTCTTGAGCCGACACCAAAAGCGGCAACGGCTGATTCACCGTAACTAGCGACGATGGCAGTCATAATAGCCGCGGCAATAGGGGTTAACATATTAGCCCCTGCTGCAGGCAAGCCAATCTTTAAAATCTCGCGACATGCACAGACTAGTTCTTTTATTGGCAGCATCGTGGTATGAATAAGATCAAGTTTCTTTGTCAGGATATAAAGTACAAAGGCTAAACCAAAAAGCCAAGAGATTAAGGTAGCAATTGCCGCACCTTGTATCCCCATCGCAGGAACTGGACCAAAACCAAAAATAAAAATGGGGTCAAGTATCGCGTTAATAAGACCTGCACTACCCATAATTATACTTGGTGTTTTAGTGTCCCCTGATGCGCGTAGCACAGCGTTACCTATCATAGGTCCGATTAAACAAACACTACCTATATACCAAATATCCATATACTGATGGATTAACGGTAATAATGATGGCTGTGCTCCTAATAACATAAACAGCGGGTCGGTAATGAAATACCCCACCGTTGATAAACATGCGACGATAATCGCGGCTAAATACATTGCCGCCGTAGCGGTATTTTTAGCCGACCTTGTATCCTTTTTACCTAAATATCTAGCGATAACGGCAGAGGTCCCTATTCCTAGGCCAATAGTTAAACTCAGTACAGTGAAGGTAACAGGAAAGGTAAAACTGATTGCTGCCAGGGGTTGTGTGCCGAGAAGGCTGACAAAAAATGTATCGACTAAGTTGAATGTCATCAACAGCACCATGCCATAAATCATGGGGATGGTCATACGTTTTAACGTGTTGGCAACAGGATCTTCAAGTAAATTAACTTGCTTGTTATTTTGTTGGACTGTATCTGTTTTAGTCATTTAATTACTATATGGTTCTTTTGGTAAGACAAGATAAATTATTAGCAGCGTAGCATTGTAAAAGATTAAGTTACTTTTACCTAGTTAGATTTAGTCGCTATTTATAAAATGAGTATTTAAAATGGCAATTTACTGCATCCTTGGCAAATAGTTTTAACCATCAGTCATATATAGACGTACAACGAAGGTAATAATAAACTTCCTCAACTATTAAAATAAAGTACCGCTATACCTTATTGATAAATGTATGGTCAAAAATCGCTCTGTTTTATAAAAAAACACGATATCGACATAACCCATTGAATTAAATACTTTTAATTATAAATTATTTTGTATTGACTTACCGCTAAGCCAATACAATCGGTTAAGTAAGATAAACTTACATATTAGCCCACAGAGTTATCCACAGGAACAGTGGATAACTCTAACTTTACCCCCAAGTTAGTTTAAAATAGACTCAAGAACAATGTCGTACAAAAAACGACCTTAAATTGATGTAAAAGCACCTCTTCTGAACACATCTTCAGCAAACAATATTTATTTCAATAATTTATTATTTTTGTGTTGACACTTAGGCCACAGGTCTTTAATATTCCGCCCCGTTAGCCACTGAGGTTAACCGAGATTCCCCAATAGCTCAGTTGGTAGAGCGATGGACTGTTAATCCATGTGTCACTGGTTCGAGCCCAGTTTGGGGAGCCACATTTTACAATTTGTGATATTTATAAGAGAATATGCTTTAACAAGCCATCTTATATAACCATCTATCATTCATTGGCTTTTTAATATTACGTAGAGCGATGGACTGTTAATCCATGTGTCACTGGTTCGAGCCCAGTTTGGGGAGCCACATTTTACAATTTGTGATATTTATAAGAGAATATGCTTTAACAAGCCATCTTATATAACCATCTATCATTCATTGGCTTTTTAATATTACTTAAAAAGCAAAAAGAACTTCATTATAAAGTGAAGTTAAAAGTTTATTCCCCAATAGCTCAGTTGGTAGAGCGATGGACTGTTAATCCATGTGTCACTGGTTCGAGCCCAGTTTGGGGAGCCACATTTTACAATTTGTGATATTTATAAGAGAATATGCTTTAACAAGCCATCTTATATAACCATCTATCATTCATTGGCTTTTTAATATTACTTAAAAAGCAAAAAGAACTTCATTATAAAGTGAAGTTCAAAGTTTATTCCCCAATAGCTCAGTTGGTAGAGCGATGGACTGTTAATCCATGTGTCACTGGTTCGAGCCCAGTTTGGGGAGCCACATAAGAAAAAGCCACGATGATTCGTGGCTTTTTTTTGTCCGTTAAAAAGCGCGTGCCTGCTTCTAAGTTGTAGAGCGATGGACTGTACTCTCGTCATCCTTTATAAATAAGAGCATGTGTTACTGGTTCGAGTCATTATGTTGAAAAGAGCTGGGAGCCATATCAAAACGAAAGAAACCTGCTTTATGCAGGTTTTTTTTCGCCTGTAGAAACCCCCCATAGCTCAATTGATAGAGCGAGGGACTGTACTCTCGTCATCCTTTATAAATAAGAGCATGTGTCACTGGTTCGAGCCATTATGTTGAAAAGAGCTGGGAGCCACATAAGAACGAAAGAAACCTGCTCTATGCAGGTTTTTTTTCGCCTGTAGAAAGCCCCCATAGCTCAATTGATAGAGCGATGGACTGTACTCTCGTCATCCTTTATAAATAAGAGCATGTGTCACTGGTTCGAGCCATTAGTTTGCAAAGAGCTGGGAGCCACATAAGAACGAAAGAAACCTGCTTCATGCAGGTTTTTTTTCGCCTGTAGAAAGCCCCCATAGCTCAATTGATAGAGCGATGGACTGTACTCTCGTCATCCTTTATAAATAAGAGCATGTGTCACTGGTTCGAGCCATTAGTTTGCAAAGAGCTGGGAGCCACATAAGAACGAAAGAAACCTGCTTCATGCAGGTTTTTTTCGCCTGTAGAAACTCCCCATAGCTCAATTGATAGAGCGATGGACTGTACTCTCGTCAAACAAGCATGTGTCACTGGTTCGAGCCATTATGTTGAAAAGAGCTGGGAGCCATATCAGAACGAAAGAAACCTGCTTCATGCAGGTTTTTTTTCGCCTGTAGAAAGCCCCCATAGCTCAATTGATAGAGCGATGGACTGTACTCTCTTCATCCTTTTTAAAATAAGAGCATGTATCACTGGTTCGAGCCATTATGTTGAAAAGAGCTGGGAGCCATATTAAAAGTGAAACTAGCATGTCACCCTCCCCCTCCTTTATTCTCTTGTCTTGTTTATGATAAGTTCTAACAGGAAATTTATGCCTTTTCATCGTTAAACATCAGATATAAAAAAGCCCTACTAAGCTATCTTGTAGGGCTTTTTGGATAATTAAGTGAATACTTATTTCACCGAAGATAATTCCTTTTTGTTTTCATAGTGAATGACAAGCTTATCTTTTTTCACATCAACCTTGGCGACACCACCGTGCGTTAATTCCCCGAAGAGTAATTCATTTGCCAGTGATTTCTTCAGATGCTCTTGAATTAGACGTGACATCGGTCTGGCCCCCATAGACTTATCATAACCATGATCAGCCAACCAAAGCCTAGCCTCCTTCGTAAGCTCAAGTGAAACCCCCTTATCATCTAGCTGCGCTTGTAGCTCAACAATAAATTTATCAACGACTTGTTGAATAACAATATGATCTAAGTGATTAAACCAAACAATATTATCTAAGCGGTTCCTGAATTCTGGTGAAAAAACCTTATTAATTTCATTAAGGGCATCAAGGCTGTGATCTTGTTGTTTAAAACCAATAGATTGGCGTACAGTCTCTTGTACACCCGCATTAGTAGTTAACACTAAAATGATATTCCTAAAATCTGCCTTACGACCATTATTATCGGTCAAGGTACCATGGTCCATCACTTGCAATAAGATGTTGTATACATCCTCATGAGCTTTTTCAATCTCATCAAGCAAGACTACTGCATGAGGGTGTTTTAACACCGCATCGGTAAGTAGGCCACCCTGCTCATAGCCGACATAGCCAGGAGGTGCACCAATAAGACGGCTAACGGCATGTTTCTCCATATATTCAGACATATCAAAACGGAGTAGCTCTATCCCTAAAATTTTAGCTAGTTGCTGGGTAACTTCTGTCTTGCCGACTCCGGTAGGCCCGGCAAATAAGAACGAGCCAACGGGTTTTTCTTCACTGCCTAAACCTGCTCGAGATAAACGAATCACCGATGATAGCTCTTCAATAGCTTTATCTTGACCAAAGACAACAAGCTTCAAATTACGATCAAGATTTTTCAAACTATCTTTTTCAGTGACTGATACCGATTTCTGTGGAATTCTCGCCATCTTAGCGACAATACTTTCGATATCACTATTGTTAATAACTTTTTTACGTTTATTCGGCGCAACAAGTTGCTGTTTAGCTCCTGCTTCATCAATAACATCAATGGCTTTATCAGGAAGAAACCGTTCATTAATATATTTGTCCGATAAATGTGCTGCCGCGTGCAAGGCTTTACTGGTATAACGGATCCCATGGTGATTTTCATATTTTTCTTTCAAACCATGTAATATCTTAGTGGTATCGGCAACGCTAGGTTCAATAATATCAATTTTTTGAAAGCGACGAGCTAAGGCTCGATCTTTTTCAAAAACACTGTGATATTCCTGATACGTGGTAGAGCCTAAGCAGCGAATTTTACCGGCAGATAGTAGGGGTTTTAATAAATTAGAAGCGTCCATCATGCCGCCTGAAGCTGCGCCCGCTCCTATGATGGTATGAATCTCATCAATAAATAAAACAGCGTTCTTATCTTCTTCAAGGTCTTTCAGTAAAGACTTGAAACGTTTTTCAAAGTCTCCTCTATATTTAGTTCCTGCAAGCAAGGCGCCCATATCAAGAGAATAAATAGTCGCATCCGCTAAAAACTCTGGTACCTGTTTATTGACAATCATATTGGCTAACCCTTCAGCAATAGCCGTTTTACCGACCCCTGCTTCGCCAACAAAAAGCGGGTTGTTTTTTCGGCGTCGACTTAATACTTGTAAAGTGCGTTCAAGTTCACTATCACGACCAATTAAAGGGTCGATATTTCCTTTTTTCGCTTCTTCGTTAAGATTAACTGAAAAATTTTCTATGGTGCGCGGCTCTTCTTCGGTTTTTTGCTCACCACCTAAAGCATGAGGCGTGCTTTCATCATCAATTTTTGCAATGCCGTGAGAGAGATAATTAACAATATCTAGGCGACTAATATCTGATTTTTTCAAAATATAAGCGGCTTGTGACTCTTGTTCACTAAAAATAGCAACTAAAACATTTGAACCACTGACTTCATTTTTACCTGAAGACTGCACATGAAAAACGGCTCTTTGTAACACCCGTTGAAAGCCTAAAGTAGGCTGAGTTTCCCGTTCCTCTTCACCAACAGGAATCATGGGTGTTGTTTCGGTGATAAAGTCTAATAGGCTTTTACGCAGTTTTGTTAAATCAGCGCCACAAGCTCCAAGTGCTTCAATAGCTGATGGGTTATCTAATAATGCCAGTAATAAATGCTCAACTGTCATAAATTCGTGGCGAGATTCTTTAGCTTGACGAAAGGCTAAATTAAGTGATATTTCTAAGTCTTTGTTTAGCATAGCTACTCCAATTTATAACTTTAGGCTTTTACCATGACGCACTTTAAGGGGTGCTCATTGTCAAAAGCGTACTGGACAACATGTTCTACTTTTGTCTCTGCTATTTCAGCAGTATATGTGCCACACAGGCCTTTTCCTTTATAGTGAATAGTTAACATAACATCTGTCGCTTGCTCTTCACTCTTATTAAAAAAGTTACACAAAACATCTACAACAAAGTCCATCGGGGTATAGTCATCGTTAAGTAAAAAAACATGGTATTTAGCTGGCTCTTCTAGTTGATCCTTAACTTCCTCTTCAACTATGTCTTGGGTGTCAAATAACTCTTTCCAATTGCTCATATATTTATCTTAGTCTCTACTTTTTACTTTTGCCGTAACTTTTCGAGTAATAAAGCTAAAAAAACGTAAAAAAAACAGTTTTTTAACTTGACTAATCTCATAACTTATCTACGATTCTATAAGTGGCTATTTATTGGTCGCTTAGTTTGTTGTCTATGGACATACTTATCATTTGCTTACGCTTTTAAAAGCTACTTAGCCAAAGGTAAGTTAAACATAATTAAATACTAAAGGAAATAGAAGGAAGTTGAAGTATGGCACACGGTACAGTTAAATGGTTTAATAATGCAAAGGGTTTTGGCTTTATTCGTCCAGATAGTGGGGGAGATGATATCTTCGCACACTATTCAACAATTGAAATGGATGGATACCGTACATTAAAGGCCGGACAAGATGTCAATTATGAACTAAATGAAGGCCCAAAAGGTCACCATGCAGCAAGTATCAAGTTAGCAGAAGGCGAAATAGAATAAAAAAGACTTTGCGCTAACGTTAAATAAACAAACACAGCTATTTAGCTGTGTTTTTTTATTCGCTTTTTCCGTGAACTAGCTATATTGAACAGCTATACCAATTCCAATAAATTCTTTTCCGCTCAGCGAGAGTTAAAAGGCTTAGAGGCAAGGCATTGCTTGTAGATAAGGGTTATTCAGGAGAATATGCTCCTGCATTCTCTAAGAAGCTACATCCATGTAGCGTCCTTCTCAAAAACAATAACGAAGCCTGTAAGGCTTTACCTTTTATTAGGTACTTGCCCTTCGGGAGCTTTCCAGCGATTCGATAACCGCACAGAATTTCTTTCATATAGAGTGACTATATACAAAAAAATCCTATTTGTTCTCAAACCACTGGTAAGCTCTGAGTGGGAACTAACTTAATGGACTTGGTATTACATATGCTCAATAATACAATCACCAAATGCAGAACAAGAGACTAAAGTGGCATCATCCATAAGTCGCTCAAAATCATAGGTTACAGTTTTCGCTTTAATGGCGCCCGACATCCCTTTAAGGAGTAAATCAGCCGCGTCAAGCCAGCCCATATGTCTTAGCATCATTTCCGCTGATAAAATAACCGAGCCAGGGTTTACCTTATTCTTACCGGCATATTTAGGGGCGGTACCATGGGTTGCTTCAAATACCGCAACTTCATCGCCTAAATTGGCCCCAGGCGCAATACCAATACCACCTACTTGAGCGGCAAGCGCATCAGATAAATAATCACCATTTAAGTTTAAAGTAGCAATAACACTGTATTCTGCAGGACGTAATAAAATTTGTTGTAACATGGAATCAGCAATCACATCTTTAATAATGATTTCTTTACCGGTATTTGGATTTTTTAGCGTGCACCAAGGTCCACCATCAATCAAACTAGCACCAAATTCATCTCGCGCCAATTCATAACCCCACTCTTTAAAAGCCCCCTCGGTAAACTTCATAATATTACCTTTGTGAACCAGAGTTACCGAGTCTTTATCATTATCAATTGCGTATTGAATTGCTTGTCTAACCAAACGTTGACTTCCTTCTTTTGATACCGGTTTTATACCGATACCACAATTGTCAGTAAAACGGATATTACTTACGCCCATTTCTTCAGTTAGAAACTTAATCATGGCTTTAGCTTTATCACTACCTGCTTGATACTCAATGCCGGCATAGATATCTTCGGTGTTTTCTCTAAAGATAACCATATCAACTTCAGCAGGTCTTTTTACTGGGCTAGGAACCCCCGTAAACCACTGCACTGGTCGTTGACATACATAAAGATCAAGCATTTGTCGGATAGCGACATTGAGTGAGCTCATACCACCACCTACCGGTGTTGTCAGTGGCCCTTTGATAGAGACTTTATATTCTTGAAGAATATTTAATGTCTCTTCCGGTAGCCACGTTTCACTATCATACATTTTAGTCGCTTTTTCACCTGCATAGACTTCTAGCCAAACAATTTTTCTATCGCCAGCATACGCCTTAGCAACAGCAGCATTGACAACTTTAAGCATAGTAGGTGTAACATCTACCCCTATACCATCACCTTCAATAAAAGGGATTATCGGATTATTGGGTACTGATAATTTACCGTCAATAAAAGTAATTTTATCGCCAGTAGTGGGAATGATGATTTGATTAGTCATAGGACGAGCTCCACATTAAACAAGTATATAGAATACCAAGTGCATTAATTGGTATAAGTTACTCTACTAAACTAATTCAAAAAAGCATAAGTCACTAATCACTATTTAGTGATATCCAATATCACTAAAATGAATAAATAACACTTAGACTAAAGTCTAATGAGCATATTAGCTAAAAAAAGATAAAAAAAAAGCTAAGTATTTCTACTTAGCTTTTGATTAATACCGTGCTATTGCGTAGCAGCTGATCTAATTGTATTACCTATAAAGCAATTAATTAGCTTAAAGTAGTGCCGATAAAATAGTGTTTAATGTTTCACTTGGACGCATCGCTTTTTCTACAAGCTTTGTATCAGCAAAATAATAACCATTAGTATCAATTGCAGGACCTTGAGCAGCATTTAGCTCAGCAACAATTTTTTCTTCTTGCTTTGTCAGTGCTTGTGCAATGCCTGTAAAGTTTTCTTTAAGTTCACTATCTTTTGTTTGCTCTGCTAATGCTTGAGCCCAGAACATTGCAAGGTAGAAGTGACTACCACGGTTATCTAATTCGCCTACTTTACGTGACGGAGATTTATTAGTATCTAAGAACTTACCTGTGGCTGCATCTAAAGTATCCGCTAAGATTTGAGCTTTAGCATTACCCGTCGTTACCGCAACATGCTCTAGTGAAGCAGCAAGTGCTAAAAATTCACCTAAAGAGTCCCAACGTAAATGGTTTTCTTTTTCAAATTGTTGGACATGCTTAGGTGCAGAGCCACCAGCGCCTGTTTCGAATAAACCACCACCGTTCATGAGTGGTACAATAGAAAGCATTTTAGCACTAGTACCAAGCTCTAAGATTGGGAATAAATCGGTTAAGTAATCACGTAATACATTACCAGTAACTGATATTGCATCTTCGCCTTTAGCAACACGGGCAAGGGTATATTGACACGCTTTTACCGGTTCTAGAATTTGGATATCTAAACCGCTAGTATCATGATCAGCTAAATAAGTATTAACTTTTTTGATCATTTGCGCGTCATGGCCACGATTTTCATCTAACCAAAATACCGTAGGAGTTCCCGTTGCTTTAGCACGAGTTACCGCTAATTTAACCCAGTCTTGAATAGGTGCATCTTTAACCTGACACATTCTAAAAATATCACCTTGAGCAACATTTTGCTCAATCAGGGTTTCACCTTTATCATTAACGACACGAACAACACCTGTACCTGACATGGTAAAAGTTTTATCGTGCGAGCCATATTCTTCAGCTTTTTGCGCCATTAAACCAACATTAGGTACAGTGCCCATTGTTGTTGGATCGAAAGCACCATTTTCACGACAGAAATCAACTACCGCTGAGAAAACACCAGCATAGTTACGATCAGGGATCATAAACTTGGTATCTTTTTGCTTACCATCTGGTCCCCACATCATACCAGAGGCACGAATTGCTGCCGGCATTGACGCATCAATAATGACATCACTTGGCACATGTAAGTTGGTAATGCCTTTATCAGAGTCTACCATGGCCATTTCTGGACGAGTGGCATAAACCGCTTGTATATCGGCTTCAATTTCAGCTTTTTGCTCCGCAGGTAAACGGGCTATTTTAGCGTAAACATCACCAATACCGTTATCCGCATCAACACCTAACTGTTCAAAAGTAGCAGCATGCTTAGCAAATACATCTTTATAGAACACTTTCACTGCGTGACCAAACATGATTGGATCTGAAACTTTCATCATGGTTGCTTTTAAATGCAATGATAATAAGACATCTTCTTCTTTGGCTTTATTTATTTCAGTTTCAAAGAACTCTACCAAGGCAGATTTACTCATCACTGAAGTATCAATAATTTCTTTATCAAGTAAAGGTAACTTTGATTTTAACAACGTTACCTCACCGTTTTGAGCAACAAATTCAATATTCACAGTGGTTGAACCATCAAGTGTTACTGATTTTTCACTACCATAAAAATCACCTGATGCCATATGAGCAACATGAGATTTTGATTCTTTAGACCAAGCACCCATTGAGTGAGGGTTATTACGCACGTATTGCTTAACTGAAGCCGGTGCACGTCTGTCAGAGTTACCTTCACGTAATACCGGGTTAACCGCAGAACCCAATACTTTCGCATAAGTTAACTTAATAGATTGTTCTGCTTCGTTTTGTGGCTCAGCGGGGTAATTTGGTAAGTCATAACCTTTTGCTTGTAATTCTTTAATCGCCGCTTCTAATTGTGGGATAGACGCTGAAACGTTTGGTAATTTGATAATATTGGCTTCTGGCATTTTCGCTAATTCACCTAACTCAGCCAAGGCATCATCAACGCGTTGATCGGGTGTTAAGTATTTTGGAAAGTTAGCTAAGATACGAGCTGCTAAAGAAATGTCACGTGTTTCAACGTTAATGCCTGAAGAAGCCGTATAGGCTTGAATAATTGGCAATAAAGAATACGTTGCTAAGGCAGGCGCTTCATCGGTAATAGTATAAATTATTTTTGAGTTATCAGTGCTCATTGAGATTCCTACTTTAATTAGCTAAATACTCAGGTGATTTGCATAAAAATTCATTTGAAATAAATTAAAATTCACCTAAGATAAAATTTATTTTTCGCGCGCATAGTATAGTAATTCAAAGCGTATTAATATAGCCAAGCGAAAAGGCATACATTTTTTTAAAGGAAGTTCAGTCTAAAAATGAAGCAGAACAACGGCTATACAAGACATCACGAGAAAAAGCATCAAAAGGTCCGACCACTGAGTGAAAAGCGAAAAGTTGTGCTCTTCAACAAACCCTTTGATGTTTTATGTCAATTTACCGATGAGAATAATCGTCGGACATTAAAAGACTTTATCAACATACCTGGCATCTATGCCGCAGGTCGACTTGATAGAGATAGTGAAGGTTTATTGCTATTAACCAATGATGGTAAGTTACAACATCAAATAGCCAATCCGGTAAAAAAAACCGAGAAAACTTATTGGGTTCAAGTTGAGGGAGCACCCACAGAGTGTGATTTAGCGAAGTTACGACAAGGCGTTGAATTAAAAGATGGTATGACTAAGCCCGCTAAAGTGGCGGTTATGGTTGAACCTAACGTTTGGCCTCGTGTTCCGCCAATAAGAGAACGTGCCAGTATTCCAACCACTTGGCTAGAAATTACCATCACTGAAGGTCGTAATAGGCAAGTTAGACGCATGACCGCTAATATAGGCTTTCCGACGCTACGACTGATTAGATATCGAATCGGTAACTGGACTCTAGATAATATAACCAGTGGGGAATATAAAATTGAAGCGTAACATCGCTACACCCATAAACATGGCTCACGGTAGCAAACAATTTAAACCAAACACTACAGTGGCCGCCGTTATCCATTACCGGGGTAAGTTCTTGTTTGTTGAAGAGCGAGAAAACAATCAGGTAGTTTTCAATCAACCTGCAGGTCACTTAGAAGAAAATGAAAGTCTCACTACCGCAATTGAGCGAGAAATACTTGAAGAAACTGGTTTAGCCTTAGTGCCCGATTACCTTTGTGGTATTTATTACTTTCATCGTGCGGATCTATACCCGTACCACTTGAAGATGCTCGTTTCAGGAAACCTGAGCGAATCATAATCGAGGCACATTTTATGTTAATGGTTATTCCCTTAAAAACAAATGTAACGACGAGTATGTTTTGCTCAGTTTTCCCCCAAGGGCTGGTTTATAAACGCTTTATGCTACGTTATTGATTTCGACAAGGGAATAACCATTCTCTTCAATCAATGCCTTGCCTAAAGACGTTTATAATTCCAGCTGAATCCTGCATCTTCAGGTGGAACGGGTATAAGCCTCTATTTCTTGCGCTTTTGTTTCGTTATCGAATTAAAGGAATGGCTAAAAGGCCAACCACAAGATAGCGAAATTATCGATACCCATTGGTTTACGTTTGAACAAATAAAGGCTAAAAAACAACAATTACGTAGTTCTATGGTGCTAGAGTGCATTGAAGATTACTTAGCAGGCAATAAAATCCCCTTATCACAACTAAAATCTAATCTTTAATCTATATCCTGTTAGATGTGCGTGTTATAATTTTGCGCCTCTTATATCAGTCTGTATAAGAAAGTGCTCATTAAGCGATAATTTAACACTCGTCTTTGCAACGTATAGCCACCATGCTAGCGGCACACTACATGTTTGAAATAGAATCACTATATTCCACACATGTCTTATTTGCTCTACTGGCCCAACGTTGTGCTAAGAGAACACTTCTTTATGCAGAATGGTATTATTAGTACATTAATTTTTAGTTATATTTAGTACGCTTATTTTTAAAAGTCTATTGGTCAATATATATGTTAACAGCCACAAATAATAAATCCCCTGAGCAAACCAAAGTTATCGTTGGTATGTCTGGTGGTGTCGACTCTTCTGTTTCTGCTTACTTGCTTAAAGAGCAAGGCTATCAAGTAGAAGGTTTGTTTATGAAAAACTGGGAAGAAGATGATACTGATGAGTATTGTGCTGCTGCCCAAGATTTAGAAGATGCTCAAGCTATTTGTGACAAATTAGAGATAAAATTACACACTATCAATTTCGCTACCGAATATTGGGACAATGTTTTTGAGTACTTTCTTGAAGAGTACAAGGCGGGTCGAACGCCTAACCCCGATATCATGTGTAATAAAGAAATAAAATTCAAAGCATTTTTAGAATTTGCTTGTGAAGATTTAGGTGCCGACTATATTGCTACCGGACACTACGTTCAACGTGAGTTTCGTGATAATGCTTGGCAGATGATACGTGGTCTTGATAATAATAAAGATCAAAGCTACTTCCTTTACACGTTAGACGAAAAGCAATTATCTCAAACGTTATTTCCTGTCGGTCATATTGAAAAACCTGAAGTACGCGCTATTGCTGAAAAAGCCGGCTTAGTAACCCATGATAAAAAAGACAGTACCGGTATTTGTTTTATTGGTGAACGAAAATTTAAAGACTTTTTAGGTCAGTATTTACCCGCCAAACCCGGCATAATTGAATCCGCTGAAGGTGTAGCTGTCGGCCATCACGATGGTTTGATGTATCACACTTTGGGACAACGCAAAGGCCTACGTATTGGCGGTTTAGCCGATGCAGGTGAAGCGCCTTGGTACGTTGTTGAAAAAGATTTGTTACGTAATGTCTTAATTGTTGGTCAAGGTCACAACCACCCTCGCCTATTTTCTAAAGGTTTGATTGCCAATCAATTACACTGGGTTGATAGAAAAGCACTAGATAAAAGCATTCAATGCACGGTTAAGACTCGTTATCGCCAAGAAGATGTTTCTTGTACGGTAACCCCTTTACCGCATGACGCAAACAAAAGTGCAGAAAAACAAGAATACCAAATTGATTTTAATGAAGCACAAAGCTCAGTTACCCCTGGACAATCAGTGGTATTTTATCAAGGTGATGTCTGTTTAGGTGGCGGTATTATTGATACCCTCATTCGTTAACGTTTAACATCGCCTAAGCCTATATAAGCCAGAAGCCAGAGACATAATGAAAGATCAAACGATTACCTTTGCTGTTATTTGTCAAGTTGCTTTTCAAGTTCAACAAGTATCACGTACCGGCAAAATCACTGATGAAGAATTCAGTGTGTTATTACAAAGTATTATAGAAACCTCACCAGACAATACCTTAGCGGTTTACGGCGGGCAACTTAGTAATATTAAAAAAGGTCTTGAGTTGCTAATCCGCCATTTAGGTAGTGATAATGAGGCAACAAGTAGCAACAAACAAAAAGACCCTGAATTTACCCGCTATATCATTAGCTTAATTAATTTAGAAAGACGCCTTGCTAAACAACCTAAACAGCTTAATGCCTTGGGTGAGCGTATACACGCCACTGAACGACAACTTGAGCATTACGCCATAACAAGCGAGACATTAATTTCAAGTTTCGCCAGTATTTATAGCGATATTATTAGTCCCTTAGGTCATAAAATTCAAGTCACTGGCGACCCCAGTATTTTAAAGCAAAGCGCAAATCAATATAAAGTAAGAGCGTTATTATTAGCCGGCATACGTGCGGCGGTATTATGGCGCCAAGTGGGCGGTAAAAGGCGTCATATATTGTTTAGTCGCAAAAAAATAGTCGATACCGCTAAAGCATTACTCAATAGAATTTAGTAAAAACTTAATAACAATTTAAACACTATTTAACTCTACAACTTAATATTTTGTCGTAGAGAATATTAATATAACCTATGTACCCATGTTATTTCAAAATGCAGGATTCAGCTGGAATTAGAAGCGCCTTTAGGTAAGGCATTGATTGAAGAGAATAGTTATTCTATTGTCGAGGTCAATAACGTAGCATAAAGCGTTTCTAAACCAGCCCTGCGGGGATGCCTGAACAAACCATGGTCATCGTTACCTCTCTTTTTAAGGGAACAACCCTTAATAAAAAGAGGTGCCTTGAACATGAATCGCTCAGATATCCTGAAACAGGCATTTTGATGTATCATGGGTATATATAACCTAGGAAAAAATATGGAACTTTCAGCATTAAGTGCAATATCACCAGTAGATGGTCGTTATGGCAGCAAAGTAAAATCATTACGCCCTATTTTTAGTGAATTTGGCCTAATAAAATACCGCGTAACGGTAGAAGTACGTTGGTTACAAAAGCTTGCTGCAACAGATGCTATTGCTGAAGTTCCTGCATTTTCAACACAAGCTACTGCTGCTTTAGATGCAATTATCACTGACTTTAGTGAAGAAGATGCTTTAAGCATTAAAAAGATTGAAGCGATAACTAACCATGATGTTAAAGCGGTTGAGTACTTCTTAAAAGATAAAATTGCCGATAACGCTGAATTACACGCAGTAACTGAATTTATTCACTTTGCTTGTACTTCTGAAGACATCAACAACTTATCACACGGTCTAATGTTAAATGACTGTCGTGAAAGTGTACTATTACCAGAAATGGACACAGTTTTAGCGGCAATTAAAGCATTAGCCATTGAATACAAAACTATTCCGATGATGTGTCGTACTCATGGTCAACCAGCATCACCTAGTACACTAGGTAAAGAAATGGCTAACGTTTATGTTCGATTACAACGCCAACGTGAACAAATTGCCAAAGTTGAATTGTTAGGTAAAATTAACGGTGCTGTAGGTAACTATAATGCTCACCTTAGTGCTTATCCTGAAATTGATTGGCATGAATACGCTGAAGAGTTTGTGACTTCATTAGGTTTATCATTTAACCCGTTTACCACCCAAATCGAACCACATGACTACATTGCTGAGCTATTTGATGCTATCGCTCGTTTTAATACCATTTTAATCGATTTTGATCGTGATATCTGGGGTTACATTGCTATGGGTCACTTCAAGCAAAAAACGATTGCCGGTGAAATTGGTTCATCAACTATGCCACATAAAGTTAACCCGATAGATTTTGAAAACTCAGAAGGTAACTTAGGTATTGCTAACGCACTATTCAACCACCTAGCACAGAAATTACCTATTTCTCGCTGGCAACGTGATTTAACTGACTCAACTGTTTTACGTAATTTAGGTGTTGGTTTTGCTCATGCGATGATCGCTTACGGCGCAACCTTAAAAGGTATTAGCAAGTTACAAGTAAACGAAGCAAACTTAGCGGCAGAATTAGACAGTAACTGGGAAGTGTTAGCAGAGCCAGTACAAACGGTCATGCGTCGTTACGGTATTGAGAAGCCATACGAAAAATTAAAAGAGTTAACTCGCGGTAAGCGTGTAAACGGTGATTCAATGCGTAAGTTCATCATGACACTTGAATTACCTGATCATGCTAAAGCACAGTTATGTGAAATGACACCAGCGAGCTACATTGGCCGTGCAGTTGCTTTTATTGATGAGCTAAAGTAATCATCACTTAAATAAATACATAAACTTAAAAAAAGAAGGCCTTGCGCCTAATGCCGTTCACTTAAGGTGAACGGCATTTT
Organism: Colwellia piezophila ATCC BAA-637; assembly: GCF_000378625.1. Lineage (GTDB taxonomy): Bacteria > Pseudomonadota > Gammaproteobacteria > Enterobacterales > Alteromonadaceae > Colwellia > Colwellia piezophila. The sequence continues at coordinate 191,003 of NZ_KB905170.1, forward strand.
TTTGTACTGCTTTCTTGATCGGGTATCTATTTTTAGAACACTTTAATGCCCTGGGGTATTTCCTTTCTCTTCTCGATGGTAAAATAAACTGTTTTGCAGCTTTAGTTATATCCATTACAAACTTGGGAATATTACCTGGTGAGATGAATGGTAACTGAGTTAAATGATGAATAATATGCAGCGAAGCTCCATGAAAACTAAGCTGATTTGGGTGGATGTTTTTAAGCGACTTTGCCATTAAAACCATCTGGTAACGAATTAAATTATAAGCTAACAAAATCCCCCATAACTCTTGCTTTATAAGGTCTGGCTGATTACTTCTAAGCGTAAACCTGTTATCTAACATGTATTGTTTCATTTCTCGAAAGCCAAGTTCTATCTCCCAGCGATGTGAATATAAATCAACAATATCGCTTTTAGGAAATCGCATTGGGTCGACCATTGAAGTTAATATTTCTACCTCTTTATCTTTAACCGTCTTTGTTACTAATCTAGCGACTATTGAATCACCTAAATCATCAAATTTCTTTTTAGACTGTGGTGTTGTTTCTATCTTTACTAAATAATCTTTATTCCCCAGCTTTCGAATAACCTTATACTGAGTATTCTTTTTTAAAGGGATAAGCCAGTGCCTCATTTCACCGGTATTGTGCCAGTGATTTAATAAACCCAATGAATAAAAACCACGATCAAAAATAGTTAAGCTGTTGTCAGGTGTCGTATCAATTAAACCTTCAGCAAGTTTCATTTCATTGACATCGTAGCTATCAAAGGCACTATTAATAAGCATATGGCTTGTTAGCTCCATTTGGCAAACCATCCTTACTTGTGGATAAGCACCAACAGTTTTTTTGTTACTTGCTCTAGAAAAAGATTCACTATTTTCTTTCGTATCAGGAGTTCTCCAGACCACTCCGTCAACACCATACAGGTTTAAGCCGCACCAGTGCGGGTGTTCAGATTTTTCATTCCATTGCAATTGGGTTTGCTCGAAAATGGTTTTAATAACTTCACTTCCAAGTTTTTTTCTAGCTTGAGTTACGGCACTTGGTGCAACAAAAGGCGTACCATTAGGCAGAAGTATATCTAATTGGTTGAGTAATTGACGCATAGAAAAATTACGGAATAAGGCCATACCGATGACAGCCCAAATCATACTTTCCATTGGTAGCTTTCGTTTTCTAATGGTTGCTATGCCGTGTGTACTCAAACCTTGTTCGATAATTTCTGGTGATAAAATATCGGTGAGGTTTTTAAATTCAGTTAAAGTATTTGAAGAAATTTGAGATAAAGCTGTTGAGAATTGCATAAAAAATCCGTACTTAGAAAACTAAGTACGGATTTTGCACTTTCTGCTAGATCGGTCAATGGATCGTTTTATTTATTTGAAAGAACGTTTTCTTAACTGATCGGCATTAGGCCTTGCGCCTTCTTTTTTTATATCTGCGTTTTCATTTTCTGGGCGATGGAATATTCATACCAATTTGATTAAATTTCTTCCCAGCTCAGAGCTGTGTTCAATGTTCAATAACAAGGCAAATTTGTTTAGGTCTAGTCATTCTAAACCAAATAAATTTAACGATGTTAGTGGGCATCGAGTAAGCTCCCAAAGGGCGAGTTTAAAGGGTTCATATACGGCGTTATTGATTTTGACAAGGACGCTACATGGATGTAGCTTCTTAGAGAATGCAGGAGCTTATTCTCCTGAATAACCATTCTCTTCAATCAATGCCTTGCCTCTAAACCCTTTAACTCTCGCTGAGTGGGAAAGAACTTAATCAACTTGGTATCACTAGAATCACATCAATAAAATTCAAAATAAAAAGCAAAATAAAAAACAAAATAAAAAACAAAAAAACACTCATATCTATTGGCAATACTATTACTTATTTACTAGTCTCAATGTAGTTCTAATTTCATCTCTCCGTTCATTTTGGATAAATAAATGTCTTACAGTATCAGTCAAGTAAAATGGCAACAAGCGGCACCACTGCTTAAAAATATTCGTGAAAAAGTATTTGTTTGTGAAAGGCGCATTCCTAAAAATATTGAGTTTGATCATGGTGATCGAACGGCTTACCATATGTTGGTCTGTGACGACAAAAGCCAAGAGCCTATTGCTACGGGTCGTATTTCCCCACAGGGCGAAATAAGCCGTATTGCCGTGGTGATGGGTTATCGCAGTGAAGAAATAGACAAGTTTATCATACAGGGCTTATTTCGTATCGCACGAGAGCTTGCCTTAAAAGAAGTTTTCATCTCAAGTCCGCTTGATAAAGTAGATTACTTCGCCAACCATGATTTTTATCCTATCGGCTCCGTGTATATGGTAGCGGGCATGCCAAAACAACGCATGGCATGCACGATAACTAAAGCGGCTTTACACGCTAAAAAAGCAAAGTACTACTTTACTCATTAGTCATTAGTCTACTTTTACTTCCATAAAGCCTCATCTTCACACAGCTTATGCAAGCCCTCAGCTCGGCTTATTAATAAGTTAGCAAAATTAGTTTGCTCTGCTGTTTTGGCTTGTAATAAGTTTTCAGCTTGCATTTGCCACTTTAAAGAAAAGTGTTTGAGTGCCTCACGAGCATTTTGAGCGACATCAATACTACTATGATCACTCGGTAAATCACCGCATATAACCCAAAAGCTTTTACCCTCTAGTGAGTTTAATTTCCATACTGCGAGTATGGGGACTAAATAACGGCTATCTTCAGCCTTAACACTATTGGTGACAATGCCCTTTTCTGCTAGATATTTAGTCGCAACTTGATACTGCTCCTTGATCCATTGCTGTCGCTGTACTTCTGTCATTGCTGCTACTTCGCTCATATTTATTCTCTAATTAGGCTAATTCGGTTTATAAATGATGTCTATACCCGTTACCATTCAAAGTGCTCGATTTCAGTGGGAGTTAAAAACGATTTAGGCAAGGCGTTAATTTTAGAGAATGGTTGTTCCATTGTTCAAATTAATAACGCGGAATAAATCGTTTTTAAACCCATCAAAGAAGCGCTTGAGCAACATCACTTCATCGTTGCTATGACTTATAATGGAACAACCATTATTTCATAACAGCGCCTTGAATTGAAATAGCTCAAGCACTCTGAAACAAGAATATTGAGTGGTAATGGGTATAGCACCGCTAACGTAGTCAGGATTATTCGCTAAGTTGTAGCTTATCGCTTACAACTTGCGCCTTATTACTAAAGACTTAATTTTGTTCCTGACTAGCTTGGCTATTTTCTAGGTGCTATCGTTCGATTTAAACATTACAACACATTTAAATTGCCTTTTCTAGCAAGAAAAAATGGAGAAACCCAATGGCTTTATTTGATTTACCTGATTTTGATGACCACGAGCAAGTTGTATATTGCAGTGATGACGCCAGTGGCCTAAAAGCCATTATTGCGGTGCATAGTACTAAATTAGGAGCTGCCGTAGGCGGTTGTAGAATGTGGGACTATGCTAGCGATGAGGAGGCCCTTATTGATGTATTACGATTATCTAAAGGCATGACCTATAAAAATGCTATGGCCGGACTTAAAATGGGCGGTGGTAAATCGGTAATCATTGGTGATGCAAAAACGCTCAAATCTGAAGCTTTATTTAAAGCGTTTGGCGAAGCTTTAAATGGCTTGAACGGCCGTTATTTTAGTGCCGAAGATGTCAATATCACCACCAGTGATATTGCTATCGCAAACACCGTTACTCCTTTTGTGACCGGCACTGAAGGTAAAAGTGGTAACCCTGCCCCATTCACTGCCCTTGGTACTTTCCTTGGGATAAAAGCATCGGTTAAGCATAAATTTAATAGAGACGATTTGACCGGGCTCAAGGTTGCCGTACAAGGTCTTGGAAGTGTTGGTTATCTTTTATGCGAACACTTACATAATGCCGGTGTTGAACTTGTTATCACTGATATCAATCAAAGTACTTTAGATAATGCTGCCAATGAATTTAATGCCAAAGTGGTTGGTTTAGATGAAATCTATGATCAAGATGTTGATATTTATGCCCCTTGTGCATTAGGTGCCACCATTAATGATCAAACGTTACCTCGCATCAAAGCAAGTATTATTGCGGGTTGTGCTAATAATCAATTAGCCGAACAGCGTCATGATCAAGCCCTGCTCCAGCGAGGAATCTTATATGCGCCCGATTATGTTATAAATGCCGGGGGGATAATCAATGTCTCATTTGAAAATAATTATGATATGGAAAAATCTCGTCAAAAGGTATCAAATATCTATGATACTTTATTAGATATTTACGTTAAGGCTGATATTCAAAATAGACCAACTGGCATCATTGCCGATGAGATGGCGCGTGAAATAATCAAAAATGGTGGTAAATAACGGTACATATATCCTCAGCAACCAACAAAATTATCGATGCTAAACTATAATTTACTATAAGATCCCTTATGGGAAGTGACAATGAAAACGTTGATAATTTTGTTGTTTCTTATATCAGCTCAATGCTTATCGGTTACTACGGTGACAACCACAGGTAAACAAAAAGCAGATGATGCTAGCCATGACTATTTTATTGGTCTGCTGCGACTTGCATTAATAGAAACCTCTGAAGAATATGGCTATGCCGTATTACAAACAGTTCCCTATCCAGGGCAAGAAAGAATGTTAAAACTATTAGCATTAGGGGAATTCTACGATGTAGTGTGGGCTGGTAATTCACATATTCGTGAGGCAGAACTTCACAAAGTCCCTTTTCCATTATTTCGAGGGGGCTTAGGCTGGCGAGGCATGATCATACGCCAACAAGACAGCGAAAGTTTTTCTAGCTTTACCTCAGCCAAAGATCTCAATGAGCTCATTGCCTGCCAAGGATTACATTGGCCAGATGCTGATATTTTAGAGCACGCTGGTTTACCCATTGCGCGTATTGGTTATTTTGATGCCATGCTACAAATGGTAACGTTGAAGCGTTGTGATTATTTACCTTTAAGTATATTTGAAGGCCAAGCTGAGCTTGATGTAGTTCAAAGTAGTTTTCCAAACCTTATATTCTATCAAGACCTCATCATTCAATATCCACTTAGTATGCATTTTTTTGTCAATAGCAATAATAAACTATTAGCCGATAGACTCAACTTAGGCTTGCAGCGCTTATTTAAATCCGGTAGCTATTTCAAATACATGAAAGATCATCCTTTAACCCATCATGCCTTTCCGCTCAGCAAATTTAAAAATTCAAGAGTGATCAAATTAGATAACCCCAATAATAAGAATCAAGCTGAATTAGATAAATATGGTTTGACTTGGCCAAGTAAAAAACAATAAAAACCCAGCATATAGCTGGGTTTTTATTTGCTGCCGTAATAAAGAAATCAGCTGTCTAACTGTTAATTTTCGTCACTAGCAAAGTAATCGAGAGACTAAAATCTTCAGCTTGCTATATTGCTCTCAATATCATTTTATCAATTGACTTTATCTAGAATTAACCGCCCCTCATGTGGTTCAAGTTCATTCCCATAGTCTGTATCATTAGGCGTTCCATATCAGCTAAATCTGTTGAATTACAACTAATCATATCTGCACAAGATTTACCAATAATACGAGTCCCCGTAGTACCCGCAGATTTAGGTGGGTTATTCTTTAATTCCTGAATGGCATCATCAAAAATATCCTCTACACTCGGTGCCGATACAGTGATGACTTCAGTATCGCTATCTTCTGGCCATTGAATTTCGTTTTTATCTTCTAAAGTCACATGAGTCGAACTAGTGCTTTCACTTGGAGTTACAACTGTTAAGTCAGCAATCATGCTTGATACCATTGGGTAATCTTTATGCTGTATTTTGTTATTCTTATGAAGAAAATTAGCATAACTTTGTGCTTTACTATTCTTGGCTAAAATTGCTTTTTCCAACCACTTATCGGACTCTTCTATATCTTTATCGCCAAACTCGCCACTACCGTAACCTAGGGCTAATATAAAAGCCGACTCCCCATGACCTCTGCGAGCTGCTTTTTTCAAATACTTAACACCGTCATCATAATCAATAAAGTCTGGCTCATATAAATAAAATAGCCCCGTGCGATACTGAGCATAAGTAAACTGATATTTTGCCGCCCTACGAAAATATTTTAATGACTTCGACAGATCTTTTTCAGTGCCATAACCTTGATAGTATAGCTCTCCCATAACTGATGAAGCTAAATTAAACTTTCGACTTGCCAACACTTTCCATTTATTAAAATAGTCAACGCACTTAGGCTCTAAGCAAGCTTGAATATTTGAGGCAGAAACTGAATTACTGATACTTAGCACAAAGGCTAGCAGTATTATTTTTAGATAAATCAAAGTAAAATTCCTTTTTATTTTCTTGTGTAATTAAGGTGCAGTCAATAACACTACTCATTATTGTTCGAAAAATCAACAGTACAGATGATTTCACTGATAATCTTTAATAACAGATTGCTTTATTTAACCTTTTTACGTTAGATCTCAGAATCGAGCCAATAAAAAACCAGCATAAAGCTGGTTTTTATAATGCTTAAGACTGAGTGATAAACTCAATCGATTAACTGATATTGCTCACGTAAGATTGACACAATTTCAGCTTTTGGATTATCTGACAAAACAATCTTCTTACCGGTAATTTTTTCAGCGATATCAATATAGGTTTTTGAAACATCCATCAATACTGACAATGGCAGTTTATTGTCACGCGCTAATGCTTCACGTTCATCCATACGGTCTTTATTTAATAAGATATCAGGATCTGGGAAGGTATTTAATAATAGTTGGCGGAAGCCTTCTTTCGAGTTCTCAACGACTTTACCTGCTCGGTATTGTTCGCCATCCCATATACGGGATGAATCAGGAGTGCCAACTTCATCCATATAAATGAGTTTGTCATTACCTGCAGCATCTTTGACATAACCAAACTCAAACTTAGTATCAACAAATACTTGGTCGATGTTAGCTAAAGCGGTCGAGATCACTTCAAAACCTTCGGTCAGTAATTTTTCATATAGGCTAATATCATCAACCGATTTGAAATTAAAGGCCGCAAAGTTATCTTCAATATTTTTACGGGTAATATTTACATCATCAACGGCTGGAACACCGGGAATACCTTCTAAGATACCCTTAGTGGACGGTGTTTGTAATAACTCTGGCAACTTAGTATCTTTCGCTAGCCCTTCAGGCAATTTAATACCACAGAAGTCTCTCTCACCTTTAGTGTATGCACGCCACATTGAACCGGTAATGTATTGACGACAAATAGCTTCAATCATCACTGGCTTTGCTTTTTGTACAATCCATACAAATGGATGAGGAATATCTAAAATATGGCTATCGGCAAGCCCTTTTTCTTTAAATAAATTGAACCAATGATTTGAAATAGCATTAAGTGCCGCGCCTTTACCAGGAACACCACGCATATCATTTTCACCAGACCAGATACAATCAAATGCTGAAATTCTATCGCTAATCACCATAATGGCTAAAGAAGTATCACTGGGGACATCATAGCCCTTCTCTTCGATAAGTCGTTTACTATCCGTTTCGGTTAACCAATAAACAGAACGTACTTTACCGCTGTGTACCGGGGCATCAGTACGGATAGGAAGGTCATTATTAACGGCTAAAACTTTATCAGCTAAGTTCATTATTTATTCTCTTGTATATTCACAGTTGTTTTCAGCTCTTCTGAAAACTTACTGTTTATTAAAGGTATTGTTTAAATAGGATACTGTTTAGTTAATACCAAGTTGATTAAGTTCTTTCCCACTCAGCGAGAGTTAAAGGGTTTAGAGGCAAGGCATTGATTGAAGAGAATGGTTATTCCCTTGTCAAAATCAATAACGCCGCATATGAACCCTTTAAACTCGCCCAAAGGGAGCTTACTCAATGACCACTAACATCGTTAAATTTATGTGGTTTAGAATGACTAGACCTAAACAAATTCGCCTTGTTATTGAACATTGAGTACAGCTCTGAGTTGGGAAGAATTTAATCAAATTGGTATAACATTACTCTTAGCGCTTTCACCGCAATGGTATTTGCCCCTTGTTTTAAATAGGCAATTAAGCTGACATTAAAAGGGCCATCAAATAAGTTTAAATAAAAGGTATGCGCTTAAAAGTAAAAAGGACGCTAAAAAGCGTCCTTTTCTCAAGCTTAACTAAATTTTAGCTAAGCTTACATTCTTTTACTTAAGCAGCTAAAGAAGCTTGCGCTTTTTCAACTAAGAAAGTGAATGCTGCTTTATCGTATACTGCGATGTCAGCTAGGATCTTACGATCAATTTCAATAGAAGCCTTTTTAAGACCATTAATGAACTTGCTGTAAGATAAACCATTTTGACGAGCTGCTGCGTTAATACGAGCGATCCAAAGCTGACGGAATTGACGTTTACGTTGACGACGATCGCGGTAAGCGTATTGACCTGCTTTAGTTACTGCTTGGAAAGCAACACGATAAACACGACTACGTGCACCGTAATAACCTTTAGCTTGCTTTAGAACCTTTTTGTGACGTGCACGAGCTTGTACACCACGTTTTACTCTAGCCATTTTCTATATCTCCTAATTAACCGTGACGTAAAAGTTTTTTAACTGACTTAATGTCAGCTGCGGCGATCATGCTTTTAGCACGAAGATGACGCTTAACTTTAGTACGACGCTTAGTCAAGATATGACGAAGGCCAGCTTGTTTGAACTTGTAGCCATTGGCTGTTTTTTTAAAGCGCTTTGCAGCACCTTTATTCGTTTTCATTTTAGGCATGTGAATAACTCCGCATTTATACCATCTAGGTATATGCCAAATATTAAGTAGCGAGGGCGAAAGTAACCAAGTGAACTTAAATAAGTCTACTAAGCTATTTTACTTGCAAGCCTTTACTACCAGCGTAAAGATAAAGTTGGTGAATAGAAAATCCGAAAATCTTCTATTACTTGTCAAACCAAGTTTTATCTATTTTTAGGGGCTAAGACCATCACCATTTGTCGTCCTTCCGCTCTACGAGGGAAAAACTCAAGTACAGTTAGCTCTGCTAAATCGTTTTTAACACGCGTTAACAAGTCTAAACCGAGTTGTTGATGGGCCATTTCACGGCCACGGAAACGTAATGTTACCTTGACCTTATCGCCGCCTTCTAAAAAGCGTTTCAGGTTGCGTAGTTTTACCTGATAATCGCCTTCATCTGTACCAGGACGGAATTTAATTTCCTTAACCTGTATTTGTTTCTGATTTTTACGTTGTTCTTTTTGTTCTTTAGCTTTTTCATAGATAAACTTGCCGTAATCCATCACACGACAAACCGGTGGTTTAGCGGTAGGGCTAATTTCAACAAGATCAACACCAGCGTCGTCCGCTTGGTCCATTGCTTCATCTAATGTAACGATGCCACCTGGCTCTCCGTCAAATTTAATTAGACGAACTTCATTGCCTAGGATATCTGTAATTAACTCATTTAAACGATGAGCTGGCTCTTTACGCCCGCCTCGTTGTCCACCTTTAATAGCCATGTTCCTCCAAAGAACTTTTTTTTGATTAACTTATATAGTGATATAGTGATATTTCATTCTATTTCGTTGTTGTCAGTGCTTATTAACATTCGTCAATTCTGTGCATCTGCCTAGAAATAAGAAGAAATCTTGGTTATTTAACTTACAAATTGATGTAATTAAATAACCTTAACTTATTTTAACTGTACCAAGTCATTACTGACTTGGTGTTTTTGCATTTATGCCCGTGTTTTTACTTCATCAGATAACTTAGCGATAAAGTCTTCAACCGACATTTTTCCTAAATCTTCACCACTTCGAGTTCGAACAGAAATTTCACCTGATTCCATTTCTTTGTCACCGACAACTAAAAGGTAAGGAACTCTCTTCAAAGTGTGCTCGCGGATTTTAAAGCCTATCTTCTCATTTCTCAAGTCTTGTTTTGCTCTAAAGCCATTTTCTTTTAGTTTTTTAACAATTTGTTCACAATATGGCGCTTGTTTATCAGTAATGTTCATAATTACGGCATGAGTTGGCGATAACCATGTTGGAAACTTACCCGAGAACTCTTCAATTAAAATACCAATAAAGCGCTCTAATGATCCTAATATTGCTCTGTGAATCATCACTGGAGTATATCTTTCGTTGTCTTCACCAACATAAGTGGCGCCTAAACGCTCTGGTAAAGCAAAATCAAGTTGCACTGTACCACATTGCCAAGCTCTTCCTAAACAGTCCATTAACGTAAATTCAATCTTAGGACCGTAAAAAGCACCTTCACCGGGTAAGTATTCGAACTCAATATTACTGTCGGTTAAAGCTTGTGCTAAACCTGCTTCGGCTTTATCCCAAATTTCATCACTACCAATACGATTTTCTGGACGCGTTGATAATTTAACAATGATATCTTTAAAACCAAATGAACTATAAACATCATAAACCATCTCGATACATTTTTTCACTTCATCTTGAACTTGAGATTCCATACAAAAAATATGGGCATCATCTTGAGTGAAACCACGTACGCGCATTAAACCATGTAACGAGCCTGAAGGTTCATTACGATGACAACAACCAAATTCTGCAATACGCAATGGTAAATCACGGTATGATTTCAAACCTTGGTTAAAGATTTGTACATGACCTGGACAGTTCATTGGCTTAATTGCGTACTCACGCTTTTCAGAGGTAGTAGTAAACATACCATCTTTATACTTATCCCAATGACCAGATTTTTCCCAAAGACTTCTGTCCATCATCATTGGTGCTTTCACTTCGTCGTAATCATATTCGTGTAACTTTTCACGAATAAACTTTTCCAATTCCGTGTAGATTGTCCAACCATCGTTATGCCAAAACACCATGCCCGGCGCTTCTTCTTGCCAATGGAATAAATCTAATGTTTTACCTATTTTACGGTGATCGCGTTTTTCAGCTTCCGCTAAACGAACAATGTAAGCTTTTAATTGTTTTTTATCAGCCCATGCTGTGCCATAGATACGTTGCAACATTTTGTTGTCTGAATTGCCACGCCAATAAGCACCGGCAACTTTCATCAATTTAAAATGATGACAATGGCGCATGCTTGGTACATGAGGACCACGACACATATCAACGTATTCTTCATGATGATATAAAGCAGGAGTATCCGTTTTCTCGATGTTTTCATCAAGGATCTGTAATTTATAGCTTTCACCACGTTCAGTGAAGGCGTCATACGCATCTTGCCAAGTACCAGTTTTCTTAACAACTTGATAAGCTGTACGCGCAAGTTCAGTCATGCGTTTTTCAATTTTTACTAAGTCGTCTTCGGTAATTGACTCATCAAGATCAATGTCATAATAAAAGCCATTATCGATCGTAGGACCGATAGCCATTTTAGCATTCGGATATAGTTGTTTTATCGCATGCCCTAATAAATGCGCACATGAGTGACGAATGATTTCAAGGCCTTCACTATCTTTACTGGTGATAAGTTGCAAAGAAACATCTTGAGTAATTAATTCACATGCATCAACAAGGTTTCCATCAATTCGACCTGCAATGGTTGCTTTAGCAAGACCAGGGCCGATATCAAGGGCAACATCCATTACGGATATCGCTTGTTCAAAAGAGCGTTGAGAACCATCAGGGAGAGTAATTACAGGCATGTTTTTCCTTATCAGTGGCGGCGCACACAAAGCGTCGCTTGAATTTTTAATAGTTAAATAAATAAGTGGCATCAGCACTCGCATCAAGCAAATGCTTATAAGTTTTCAATTTGAACAAACCGCACTTATGCTCTTGCATGTGCTTAGCTAACGTTTAAATAGCCCAGTTCATCCTGAACAGAAAAAAGAGCATGTAGCTCTTTTTTGTAAAATTTTATTTTCTAGGCGCAATTGTAAAAGCCTTGTTCTCTTTAAACAAGAGTTTTCAACAACATTAAGTCACTTTTCACAATCTGCTAATAAAAAATAAAATCTAAGCTAGCTTTGAAATAACAGACTTATATTAAAATTGAGGTGATTAATTTTATTTGCCCGTGAAGATAGTATGAAAAACAAACCATTTTTGACCATTCAAATGAAGTCTTTAAAGCTTAACAGAGCAGTCAGTACAAGGCATAGGAACGCAGCAACAATTTGAGCAATTAAAAGGGTTAAATTGTTATTACCGGTAAGGTTTTTGATTTAGTAAAACCATTTTTTCTGAAGTCATAACACAATGATTACCAACAAGTCGGCATAGCTCTTTATCGATAAATCAGTAATAATATTAAACAAACTTCTCGCATAATAGCCAACTAACTAGTGAAAACTCTCTTATTTATTAGTGTAATGCTAGTTTATACTGGCCACCTCCCTGCTTATGCGGAGCAAGCGCCATGGCAGTTATGGAAAAAAAACAGCCTGCAGAGTGTTAGTTTTCGCCCTGTTTTATTAGCTAAAAATCCAATAGATAACAGCGTTGATAAACCCTTAATAGAAATTAAAGCTACCGTGACGGTAAATTCAAGCATTGCTGGCTTCCTGCTTTTTATGGAAAATGTCAGTAATACACCTAATTGGTTAAGTAATGCGAGCGAGAGTGAATTACTTGAGCAGTTTTCTATCAGTGAAAGTATTTTTTATGTGAAAATAGATCACATTTGGCCGCTAAGCCCTAGAATTTTAATACTGCACTCTACTTACAGGCAAAATGAAGATTTGAGTGTTGATATATTTATCAGGGATGCCGTTCTAGAGGTTGGAGGTAGTGCCAAAACATTAAAGATAGAAAATTTAGCACGTTTTTTACGGGTGAAAATTCATAGTGCCTACTGGAAAATCACTCCCAAATTGGCGCTAGGGAAAGACGGCCAGAAAAATATAAATAATTTGCTCATAGAATATCACGTTATCGCTGATGGCCGTGGTGATATACCAAAATGGTTAGCTGATCATTTAGCTTTAAAATCAATTTGGCAGACTATGGGGAATATTAGGCAACAGTTGCCGGCACAAAAGTGGCAACAGCAAAGTATTAACGGCATTACCGAATTAATAAAGACCCCAAAAGCACCGTTGAAAAAATAGGCCTTTAGCCTCACAAAATATTAAGTTACCGGGCAGGCGTATCGAGCTGATGTATCGATAAGCTGCCCGGTAATATTATTGCTCTTGCTCAGCCGTTATCGCTAACGCCATTGCTTCGGCTATTTTGATACCATCGATACCCGCTGACAAAATACCTCCTGCATAACCTGCACCCTCACCTGCCGGATATAAACCTTGGCTGTTAAGACTTTGCAGTGACTCTTTATCACGGGTAATTTGAATCGGTGATGAGGTGCGTGTTTCTACCGCCGTTAATACGGCTTCTGCCATTGAAAAACCGTTAATTTTTTTATCAAAAGCAGGTAATGCTTCCCTTATGGCGTTAATAGCAAATTCAGGTAAGGTTTCGCTTAAATCACAATAAGTAACGCCGGGCTTATAAGACGGAGAAACGCTGCCATGTTGACCGCTTTGTCGCCCTGCAAGAAAGTCACCGACAAGCTGCACCGGCGCGTCATAATTTTCGCCACCCAGTTTAAAGGCCTTTTCTTCTAATTTACGTTGAAAATCCATACCGGCAAGAACGTGATCGCGATCACTGGCAAACTCACCACTGATGGTCTTGTCACTAAAGTCTGACGGTTCAATACCAACCACAATTGCGCTATTAGCATTACGTTCATGGCGTGAGTATTGACTCATGCCATTGGTAACGAGACGACCCGCTTCTGATGCCGCCGCAACAACCGTACCACCTGGGCACATACAAAAACTATAAACCGAGCGGCCATTACTACAATGATGCACTAGTTTATAATCTGCAGAGCCTAAAATTTCATTGCCGGCATTGTTACCAAAACGCGCTTCATCAATCACCGATTGTTCATGTTCAATACGAAAACCAACAGAGAAAGGTTTAGCTTTCATGTAAACACCTTCATCAAATATCATTTTAAAGGTATCACGCGCACTGTGACCGATTGCTAAAGCGATATGATTGGTTTCAATATGCTCGCCACTTGATAATGTTAGCCCCGTTACTTTTTGATTTTGGTAACCTTCAATCCCTTGGGTAGTACATTCATTACCATCGACATCGGTAAAATGAATAGTATCAACGCGCTGATTAAATCGAACTTCTCCGCCCAATTCGAAAATTTTAGCGCGCATTTTCTCAACCATAGTGACTAATTTAAAAGTACCTATATGAGGCTTACTAACATATAAAATCTCTTCAGGTGCACCTGCAGTAACGAATTCATGCAATACTTTACGACTATAATGTTTAGGGTCTTTAACCTGACTATAAAGCTTACCATCTGAAAAAGTTCCCGCGCCACCTTCACCAAACTGTACATTAGACTCAGTGTTTAATATTTTTTTACGCCAGAAACCAAAGGTATCCTTAGTGCGCTGTCTTACTTCTTGACCACGCTCTAAAATAATTGGGTTAAAGCCCATTTGAGCTAATACAAGTCCAACAAACAAACCACAAGGACCCATACCAATAACGACCGGACGATTTTTAAGACTTTTGGGCGCTTGGCAAACAAATTTATAGGCCATATCAGGCGTAACTTTTACTTGCGTATCATCCTCAAATTTTATCAACAATTCCTCATTGATATTCGTTTCAACATCTAAGGTATATATGAGGACTATTTTATTTTTCTTACGTGCATCATAACCGCGTTTAAAAACGGTAAAGTTTATCACTTGGGTATTTTCAATAGATAATTTAGTTAAAATCGCTTGTTCAAGTTCATGCTCTTGATGATCAAGGGCGAGTTTAATATTAGTTAAACGAATCATTCTTTAAGATCCAGCGTAGGAAGAGTAATATTTTCCACTATTTTACCTGTACGTCACCATTTTAGAAACAAGAGATTGAAATTGCGCTCAACAAAGGTATGATCCACCCTACTGTTCAGACAATAATTAACAAATTTTAGATAACACTATGGCATTTGTAGTAACCGATAACTGTATCTTATGTAAATACACTGACTGTGTCGCAGTGTGTCCTGTTGATGCTTTTTATGAAGGACCTAATTTTTTAGTTATTAGCCCTGATGATTGCATTGATTGTGATTTATGTCCCGTTGAATGTCCTGCCGATGCTATTTTTCAAGAAGATGAAGTACCTAAAGATCAGCAAGAGTTTATTGAACTTAATGCCGAATTATCAAAACACTGGCCTAGAATAACCGAAATTAAAGCGCCTTTAAGCCAAGCAAAAAAATGGGATGGCGTAACAGATAAGATCCAGTATTTGGATACGCAAACAGATGACTAACCCTGAGCCTTGTCAACCAAACACAATCTAAAGGAAAGCAGCTATACTGAAATAATTACCCTTTGGAGATAACTATGTGGCAATGCATTGAACAAGCCATTGGCATTGAAACTGGTAAGCCATTTTATATTTCTCAAAAACAAGAAATATCAACCAGGGGTGCTAATGCCTCTTCATTCACCAACTTGCTTGATAATAATGAGCCGCCATTAAATTTATCCTTTAAAATATCTGATGGTAAACAAAGTTATTTTTTAAAGATAAATAACAAAGAGCATTTAGATAACTTTCACGCCGAAGCTTATTCATTAAAGCAACTAAATGCCCTAGCAAATATAGCAACGCCAAAAGTAACCACCATTGGAACGAGCTTAGATAAAAGTTTTTTAGTACTCGACTATGTAGACTTTAGTAAAGCAAAGCCAATGCTCTGGTACCAACTGGGTCAACAACTCGCTCAAATGCATTATGAAACTCGCCATGGACAGTTTGGTTGGCAACATGATAATTTCATTGGTAACACCATTCAACCCAATCATTGGAGCAGTAACTGGACCACTTTTTTTGCTGAACAACGAATTGGTTGGCAATTACAATTACTGTCCGAGCGAGCCATTGTGTTAGGCAACATCGACCATATCAGCCAAGTTTGTCATGACGCATTGCTTCATCATCAAGCAACGCCATGTTTAGTGCACGGCGATTTATGGCAAGGTAATACCGGGTTTAGCGGTGAACAAGTGATGTTCTTTGACCCTGCCTGCTATTATGGTGACCGAGAAGTTGATATTGCCATGACCGAATTATTTGGTCATTTTCCTGCGGAATTCTATCGTGGTTACCAAGCAGAATACCCGCTGGATGATGGCTATGGTCAAAGAAAGTTAGTCTATAATTTTTATCATATTCTAAACCACGCCAATATTTTCGGTGGTATTTATATTGAGCAAGCAAAAGCGACGCTATCTCGTATTATGTCACTGCCTTTGCACTAGAGCCTTTGATTTAAGATACCTTGTAGATCAAAGGACTGTAGATTAACACCCGAAAGCCGGCACTATTTTTGGTAATTTAATTAAAAATAGTCATACTCAATGAAGAAGACAAGATACTTCAAAACATTTGTTATTATCGTCGTGGAGGCTGTATGACCAATAAGCTCAGTGAAAAACGAATTACTTGCCCTCACTGTGGCCACCATTTGCAGGTCACGTTAGACTCATCAGGGGGTGATCAAGACTATTATGATGAATGCCCTGCTTGCTGCATGGAAATTCATTACAATCTACATGTTGACGAATACCGAAAGAAGATACAATTGACAGTAGACAGTGATGATGAACAAGTCTTTTAGTTTATCTATACTCCCCCTCAATACGCCTAGCTAAACTCGCCTTTACACAGCTAGGTTAACTTTACTTTAAGACATTTTTTGCCTTGTTTGCTTAAGCTATCTCATCTATGATGCTTGCCGTTAAACGAGAGTCTATATTCGTTACCCCCCCTTCTTCTTATTAAAGTTACCGATGACATGAACTTAGCTGATTTTCGCACCCATAGTAAGAGTTTATTAAAACTCACTTACCCCATTTTAATCGCGCAATTAATCCAAAATTTAATGGGTTTTGTCGATATTGTAATGGCGGGACGTGTCAGTGCTACCGATTTGGCCGCTGTTGCCGTAGCGAACAGTATTTGGCTACCGCTGATACTGACCATTTACGGATTAATTATGGCCCTTGCTGCCATTGTTTCTCAACTTTCCGGAGCAAAAAAATATACCGATATAGTAGAGCAAACCTATCAAACCGCTTGGATAGCTTTAGCTCTGGGCATATCACTAATCGCGCTTTACTACCTTTTAACCCCCATTATCAGCCCCTTAATTACCTTAGAAGATAATCTTGATGTATTAATGTTTGACTATCTAGGCTTTATTGTTTGGGGTGCGCCTGGTTATTGTATCTATTTAGTGCTGAGAAACTACTCTGAAGGCCTTTCATATACCAAGCCCACTATGATTATTAGCATCATTGGTTTATTGGTTAATATTCCAGCAAATTATATATTTATCTATGGTAAATTCGGTATGCCTGCCCTTGGTGGCGCTGGCTGCGGATTAGCAACCGCGTTAGTTTACTGGTCAATGTGTATCAGCATGCTTATTTATTGCTTTTATTCGCAAGTATTGAAAAAAGCTAACTTATTCAGTGCTTTTTATTGGCCAGTATGGGCTGAAATAAAAGCTATTCTTGCGCTTGGTATTCCTATCGCCTTGTCATTACTTTTTGAAGTAAGTCTCTTTGCTATAGTTGCAATCATTCTCGTGCCCTTTGGCGCCCAAGTTGTCGCCAGTCATCAAGTTGCTTTAAACTTTACTGGTTTGGTGTTTATGGTGCCATTAAGCATCGCTATGGCAACAACCATTAAAGTAGGCTTTGCTATTGGTAATAAAAACTACCAACAAGCAAGAGACTATACTTTGTACTCAATTATACTTGGTTTGTCGCTCGCTTGTTTTACCGCGCTAATTACCGTGCTATTTAGAACGCAAATTGCAGGTATTTACAGTACCGAGGCTCCAGTGATAGAACTCGCTGCGAGTTTAATGTTACTGGCTACTATTTATCAATTTTCAGATACCATTCAAGTTGTCTCCGCCGGTGCATTACGGGGTTACAAAGACACCAAGTCAATATTATATATTACCTTCGTATCTTATTGGGTCGTTGGTTTGTCGGCAGGTTTAATGCTAGGTGTCACCGACTGGATTGTTCCTAAAATGGGACCCTACGGTTTTTGGATAGGATTTATTGTTGGTTTAACCACGGCAGCCATATTACTTGCTTGGCGTTTACACGTTATTCAACAACGTATTCAAAAGCGTGAGTTATTGCAGGAAGATGAAAATCAAGAAGTGCAAATTTAATACAATGGCCTCATATTCAAGCACTTTGTTTATTTAACAAACAAGTAGAACTTATTTATCAATGAATTAAGCAAAACTACTTGCAAGGCGATTAAGCAAAAGCTAACATAGCGCTCGTTGAGTTATCAACATCTGCTCGCTTAGCTCAGTTGGTTAGAGTACTTGCATGACATGCAAGGTGTCACAGGTTCGAGTCCCGTAGCGAGCACCAAATTAGGGTTTAATAACCCTCTAAAAGAACCCGTAAAGCCCATAACCAAAGGTTTCACGGGTTTTTTTATGTCCTAAGCTATTTTATGCTGTTCTTTGAAATCCACACTTTTTAGTAGTACTGTTAGTAGTACCAGTTGAAAATACAACAAAGCGGTACTACTAAAATGGCTAGAGGCGTTACCCCACTTACTAACACCGAAGTAAAACAAGCAAAACCTAAAGATAAGCTTTATAAGCTTGCAGACGGTGGCGGCTTACAATTAAGAGTTAAGCCAACAGGCGCTAAATCTTGGTTATTTGATTACTTTAAGCCTATAACTAAAAAACGTACTTCAATAGGCTTTGGTATTTACCCTGAAGTTTCTTTAGCTGAAGCCAGAAAAAAACGTGTAGCCGCAAGAGAGCTTTTAGCTAAAGATATTGATCCCAAAGAACATAAAGACGATAAACACCGCGAACAATTACTTTCCGCCAGCAATACCTTTAAAAGTGTAGCGACTGATTGGTTTGCTATAAAGCAAACGACCATTGCAGAAAATACCGCTAAAAGCTTATGGCGCAAGTTTGAAAACCACGTATTCCCCAAACTAGGCCACAGGCCAATAGATAAAATATTAGCGCCTGAGGCCATTGAAGCGTTAAAACCCTTAGCGGCTAAAGGTAACTTAGAAACAACTGGTAAAATCATCGGTCATTTAAACAATGTAATGACTCATGCGGTTAATACGGGGATATTACACCACAACCCTTTATCGGGTATCCGTAGCGCCTTTCAAGCCCCTAAAGTAACTAATATGGCAACCATTAGACCTAATGAGCTTGGTAAACTAATGAGTGATATAAGCTACGCCAGCATTAAACTAATAACTCGATGTTTACTTGAATGGCAATTGCATACCATGACACGTCCTAGTGAAAGTGCAAAAGCACAGTGGTCAGAAATAGACTTTGAAAATATGCTTTGGACTATACCTGCTGAGCGAATGAAAATGAGGCTTGAACATAAAGTCCCATTAACACCTCAAACTATTGAGATTTTAACTCGATTAAAACCGATCAGTGGTGACAGAACACACCTATTCCCTTCTTATATAAACCATCACAAACATTGTAATGTTGAATCAGCTAACAAAGCATTGAGCCGTATGGGCTATAAAAATAGGCTCGTTGCACATGGTTTACGTGCTTTAGCTAGTACAACCTTAAATGAACTAGGCCATGATCCTGATGTGATTGAAGCCGCCCTAGCCCATGTTGATAAAAATGAAGTACGCCGCGCATATAACCGCGCGGAATATCTTGAACGTAGACGGGTGTTAATGTGTTGGTGGTCACAACACATTGAAAATGCTGCAACGGGTAAAATCAGCAATCAGGATAATATTAAGCGCTTCAATGTAGTTTGATGAAGAGGCTACCCTTTACCAACCAATACACTGTTAACTATTAGATACAACCTTGATAAGGTTTCTGTCCGCGAATACAAATAATTAATGATATTATAAATTACTAAATGTGATTTAATATTAAAGTGGTATAAAATTAAGAATGACACCACAGTTATTTGTTCGTATCACAAAACCAATGACGGTAAATCTAATTCCTCATATTGCTTTTTATACTTTTCAGCTAATGATGGATTCACCGAATATACAAAAGAAATCATACCGTTCATATGATTTGAAAAACCAACTATTGAATTATATTTATTTTTTTCGCAATGATTAACAACTCCATATTTTTTACAATAATATAAATCTGCTTTAATTTTGTCCCTTAACTCTCTTGTTAATGATGGCTTATTTCCATTAACATTTAAACCAGTCACGATTTTCCTTGCGCCAGGAGGGATAATCCTTGTTTTCTTTTTGTTTATTTCAAAGCCGAATTTTTTCAATTCATTTGAAACTTGGCATTTAAAACCCAAAACTTTTGCTCGAGATGAGTTGTTGAAGGAAAAGGTTAAATCATCCGCGTACCTTGTATAACAGGCCGAGTATTTCAAAGATAACATGAATAATATTTCATCTAACTTTTCGCATATTAGATTCGATAAGGCAGGACTGGTAGGGGCTCCCTGAGGCAAACTACCAACACGGAATGAACCATACTCTTCAATTTTGTATTGTTTATTTGTGTTATTCCACCTACGTAGGGGTCTCTTGTCATCAATTTTTGTACACAATCTTGCTAGTTCAAATGACAGCAGTGAAGAATAGTTCATATATTTAAAAACATAATAAACTTGACGTTCAGAACAGTTATGAAAAAAGTCACAAATATCTAACTTTAATAACCACTCTGACTCACAATGAGGTAAAGCATTATCAACAATTGATTCCCCTCTTTTATATGCTTTAGCTGCTTCATGAACATCTGCATCAGCCAAAATATTTCTAGCAATCCATGATTGAACTTTTTTCAATACAGGGTGAGGTGCGTGAATAGTTCTATGCCCTCCAGTTCTTTTTTTTATGCTAAATGTTCGATAATGAGGCTCAATATTAGAAAAATATCCTTTTCTCGATACAAATTCATGAAGAGTAGAGTATTGAGTGTCAGTAACGTTTGCTAGATGAGATAGTGTGAATATAACAGGCTTATGTTTTGAATTTATGGCTTTACCACTTTGAACCAACGTTAATAGGTAATCAGGTTCAAAGCCTTTATCTACTCCATTACGGTGGTAGATATTAGGGTTCCATCGATTCATCTACTTAACCTCACGAAGTGAGGGTGATGCAAAAGGTTTGGAATGAAGGCTACGCATGAACAAAGTTTTTGTATTACCCTTACGCAATAGTAGACATTTCCATTGAGAAGTGGAATCCACTCTCTGCTGAAGTCAGACCAGCTAACACTAAATTTCACGATGAAACCCTAAGTAGCTAGAAGGATAGAAGTTTTCATATTCTTTATCAACAAATATTTTTTTATTTTTACGGTTTTTTTCTAACACATCATCACCAAATTTCGATAGTTTCATATTCTCATCAATTAGACCAAACTTTATTAATGTATTGATAGCTTCACCAGATTTATCTTTAATCGGTAATAAGACTTCTTCGATTTTATTTCTGGTATATTTACTGGATGATAATGCGAGAATTAAATTATAAACCTTTGTATTTTCATCCGCTTTTTCACAAAACTTTAAAGCCAACTGATATTGTCCAGCCGACCATAGCAACTCAGGGTATGTCAGATAGGAAATACTATTTTCAAACAGTGGATAAAGTTTTGTATCCACTGAGCGTTCACTAAATAGAGAATCCCAGCCCTCATCTGAAATACAATTTGCTTGTTTTCTTGACTTTCCATTTGCCCATAAAATAGCTGGTGAATTATTTGGACAGCCATATTGAAATATAATAGGTGAACAATTGTCTCCGTATCCTAATGCAGCATCATTTTTATTGGTTCTTACACCATATTTTATTAGTAGCTCTTTTATTTTTTTATTACGTAATAACGGTGAAGATTCGATTAAGTTCTGACTTTTCACTCTAGATCTATCAATAGCGCTAATATTTTTAATTATTTTTTCTAATCCAGTTTTATGAATAGTGTGAGAAACTATCCATATTCTACAATAGCCCCCAGAAACCCAACTTTTAACTGTCCTTGAGACATCTTTCCTCCAGAAATCAATAAACCTTTTTCCAGAGCCGATAAAGTCATCAACATAAATTATATGACGCACTTTTTTTTGCGACATAGATGCTATTCGAGGAGAAAGCTCAACCCGTTTCCCTAATTTTCTTTCTAAGTTTTTCAGTGCATGACCAATACGACCTGAGCTATCATTCTCTGATTTTCGCTCCTTATCTTTGTTGAATTTATTTTGTAAATTTTTTGAAACTGTAAAAATTGCTACACATGAATTATTGGTTTTTTGAACACTTTTAACTATGTCTTCAACCTGATTTTGTATGCATTTTTCAAAATCAGAAAAGCTTACATAATTGAGCGATTGTAATAATAATTCTGCAGTATATTTATCAACAAGATCGAACTGCTTTAGCCATTTATTTACCAATGGGATTTCTTTTATGTCGAACGCCATGCGTAATTCCCTATTCCTCAGTGATGGTACGCCTTATTAAGGGCAAAACATAGTTGACTGAAATGTTGAATTAAACTAAAAAGGCCAACTACTTATTCTCTCTCTTCAACGACTTTTAGGTATAAACCAATCAGCTTTATGCCAGTCACCTACAACTTCATGGCAAGTGGGATGAACATGTGTAGATTTGACATTTTTAGTTTTAACTTTTTTTAATAATACTTCCCTAGCATCGGCTAAGTCTTGTAATTTTTTATTACTTTTTTTTATTTCCGAAGTTGTACGAGATAAGTCGAATCGAATAATAGATATATTGGTATTTTGTTGGCTAATAAGCTTGGCGATTTCTCTTAAGCATTCTTCTCCATCAACATTTTGGTCTTCAACCTTCGACTTATCAAAGGCAAAGTGAAATATTTTCAATATATGATTATCAACGTCTAGTATACTTGTTAAAGTAAACTCAAAAGTACAAACTTCTTTACCATTCACTACACCAGTACATTGGGCAAGAGATTGGATTTGATAATTATTACCAAATTGGTCATAAAAAGTAATGCCTTCGTATTCGTATGTATCTTTTTTTCTTTTAAAGAACCACATAACTAAATTAACCCTTGAAAAATAACTGTTCATAACAGCATGAAAAAACCAATAATAACAATCAGTTATGACGACGTAACATCTCGTAATATTAATGTATTAAATACCACCAAAACTCAATGTTTTGTAATCAGTGAATAGTACCAATAATACACTTAACCATGCATACGTATATAACTTTATTTTTCAAATACTTAACAGTATACATTACTATTTATAGGGTGTTAATAAGACATATCCTTAAATTGAAATGGTTTCATCATTAAAATATATTCCAATTATTTCGAGGTTATCCTCCTCAATTCTAGAAAAGACTGTACGGCTGAATACAGTCTTTTCTGGAAATGAACAATTCATTTATGAATAGACTAATTTGTCATTTACCCATCATCTTCATAATCTTAGCCTCAATTAGTGCTTCGATTTCTGCCCCTTGCTCTTTTCGAGGTTGATTCAATTTTTTAATCAACTCAGCTTGTCGATAATCAGGTACATCACCATAACTATACAAAGTGGTTAATACGCCAGCATGACCAAGATTTTGACTCCATGCTTTAAACTCTTCAGGGCTTTGGCATAATTTCTCCCCTATCCTAACTAAAGTATCTCTAAAGCTATGAGGGTTAAAGTATTGAAGCCCTGCGGCTTTAAATGAACGTTTGAATATATCGCGTATTGGATTAGCTGTAGACCAATGTTCTTTTAATACACCACAGGCACTAAACTTCTTGTCTTTGGTATTAGCTACTTTCGTTTTGGGGAATAGCGGATCGTCATGGCTAAATAATAACTCCTTTTTTAAGTGCTCTACCCATTCAGTTAATATTTGAACAGGTAATTCACCCACTGGAAAAAAGTAAGTGGTAAAGGTTTTACTAAACTTGGTTTTTACCTCCCTAGCATCTTGAAATACTGAACCAATAGTTAAGTCCACATGCTTAATTTTAAATGATGCTATCGCGCTATCTCTTGCACCAGTCAATATAGTAAATGCCATTAACGCCCTATTCCGTTTTTCAATATCCGTATTGCTAGCCATACCATTTAGCACGTGAGTTATTTGCTCTAATGTTGCTACAGGCTTTTTACGTTTAGCGCCAGCAATACGCGTATCTTTTTCTGACAAATTAAAATAATCAGCATCGGTATAATTAAAACGAGATTTATACCCAGTTTGTTGCGCCAGCCATTGAAAGAAAACCTTTAAGTGGTTACATGTTCCGTTGATTGTCGACTTACTTAAGTTTCCTCCTGTTTTTAGGCTTTTTTGAGTAAGGAGTGTATTTTTAAAACCTACCGCTTGGTTAAAATGAAAAGCCTTAAAATCTTTATATCTGTTGTACTCTTCAAATCGGTTTATAGCTTTAGCAATACAATCTAATGACGCTTCACTATGACGCATTGCCTCTTTCTTAAAAGTAAGATATTTACGTTTAATTCTTTCGTTATTAATATTATGTTTGTTCATGGTGACACCTCTACTATTAAAAGCACTGTTTAGGGGGAGCTTAAACAACTAACTTAATCGTTTTTGTTGCAACGGTAATATCACGGCGAAATGTCGTTGTAATACAGCTAAATCAGCTAAGCGAAAGTATCTATTCATAGTTGAATCACACACATTACAACTGCCTTTTAATCGTCCATAAGTTGATGATTCAGATTCAAATACTATCGAGTCTTGTAAAGGCTCCCTTGGCGCTCGACACTTCAGGCAATATATTTCACCTAGTTCACACGGTCGTTTATTAATACCTCTGAGATCCTTTAAAAACTGCCTTAAATCACCTCCTAATATCAAATAAGGCCGTTTGTTATCTATTTTTATTAACCCCTTTCTAAGCCAAGCTTTGACCGTACTTTTATGAACTTCATACAATAGAGCTATTTCACTAATCGTATAATTTCTATTTATTTTGCACTTATTCGGGTTGTATCGTTTAGCCATACATTACCCCTTACCTTGATTAGACTTTGCTAACAATATTTTTTCTTCAATCCATTGTTCTATATCACTTTCAAGCCATGCTATAGCCCTATCACCTAAAGAAATGGATTGTGGGAATACTTTATTTTTCATGCGTAAGTAGATACTACTGCGCGATAGACCAGTTAGTTCAATAACACTTGGTAGACGTAACATTTTATGAGCCATGATGGATTCTCTTAGTCGTGTAATAAATTCAACTAGAGATTAAGTGGGCGTTTTGGGCGATAAAAGGTATTAACTTTAAGGGGTAGTGTTCTATTTTAGTGGGGGATATCGATGGTGATATAATATGGGGCTTAAGGAAGTTGCGTTTAAATCATTTAAAATTAGTGGCTTAGGCTTGATATTTCGGGCGAAAAAATTCCGCCCAACTTTATCTAAATATCTATGCTTTTTCGTATGGTTTCGGCATTTCTTCCCTGTGCTATCGGCAATTTAGCTATCTGTTTAGATATCCAAGTTTTGTTATATTGTGGAAATTTCTTTTTAAGCTTTATCGCTGCATCTTGCCAATCTTGATGCATAGCTTGAGTCTTGGATCTTTGTTTCTCTCGTTGATTTACACTAGGTAAATAACCTTTTACGTGGGCAGGTTGTTTAAGATTTAAGGCATAGCTTACTCTATCCATATCTAATGTCAGCGAATCACCATCAAAATACAATATTTCCTCAAGTGGCAAAATAATTTGATTGATTTCAAGTGCTAAGGGGTTATGAATTAACGTCACCCATTTACGTCCAGCTTCTTTTGCTAACATGCCTAAACGTGTTTGTTCTGTGTTTACAGAAAAAGTAATCTCATTATCAATATTAAGTAAACGCGCAATAATCTTTAACAGTTGCTTAGTACTACATTGCCATTGTTGAAGTTGCTCTGGAGGAATAGTCATACGCCCTACTTGTTCATGCATATAGTCATCCACACAAACAGCATAATAACGTATTTTATTGTTGGGATAATCATGTCGTGTTACATCAACTGTGCAATATTTTTCACACGTTTGGCATCGAATATTTGTCGCTTTATATGTAGCTTTCATTACGTGGTTTTTAAGTAGTAATTCAAAAGCTTTAGGTTGCCATAATTGTATAGCAGCCCAGTTTAATACAAGCTTTTTATGTTTTGATAAGTGATTAAATAACAATAATAAAACTTGGTCTATAGCCATGGCAAACTCAAGTTAGTTGATTGTGGTTCAATACCTGATGCTTTAAGAACGTTACGTATCAATAAATCTTCACCAAACATAGATAAATTGCATTTATCAGGTGCTGTTATTGAAAATTGCTTAAACCGTAATTCTTTCCCTTTGGAAGGTTTAAGTACTGCCTTTAAAACAACTTGGCTAATATAGACACCTTCAAGATTTAATTTAGCCAAACGCTCATGAACAGCATTAATATTTTTATCAGGGCAGCTTGTTACCGTTATTTTTTCTTTAGGGTTTAACCTAACGGTAGCTGTTGCTTGCAGTATTTTTATCGAATAAATATCAGAGTCTTCTGCAATAACAAAATTAAAATCCTTTTCAACTAAAAACTCAAGATCGTATACCTTATTTTCAACCATGGGGGTAAAGGTAGTGAGTTGTTGTTTAAGAATATGCAATGCAAACAATTGTTGAAGTTTTAGAATGTTTTTGGCGTTCTTTCTAGCATAAATAGACAGAGTATCTTTCTCTTGGCAATATACAAAAATAATCTCGAAAGCCATTGTATGCGGAAGATCTTGTAACGTATCTTTTATCCATTCGACCTCTGACTTAGCAAAGTCTTCGGGAAATGCATAAAAAAAGTCCATTTTACCACGGTTATAGTGTTCTATCTTACAACGTTTACCCCGCCCTTCTTTATCAAAAAAATACTCACCTATGGCTTTAGATAATAATTTTATATCAATATCAGTAAACGTTTTTTGAAATTTAGGTAGGTTATTAATTGTTCGCCATGAAGATGCTGTAAGCCTTTTGGCTTGAAAAATTAATGACGCGGCTTGCCAATACTCAGGGCTGTCTAAATACGCAAACATAGCTTTATCATGAAAGCTATGTAGTCTTATCTTAAACATGTCAATAAAGTTAAAGTTATCCAATAGCGTAGCTTCTTCAAGAAGTGCAATAACGCCTATTTCATTAGCCATAGCATGAACACGTTGAAAGTCAGATTCAATGTTGTGACGTGTTATCTCATCAAGCTTTTTAAAAGCTGTAAATATAGTTTTTCCGTCATTCTCCTCAACAGCGTAAAGGTCTATATCCAAATGGATATTTTTCTTTTCAAAGTAATCAATTAGATATTTATTAGATACTTTTCTAAAAAACTGTATTGGTGAGTACTGACCAGCCATTTAACATCTTCGCCTGTTTTTCATACAACTTTAACAGGTTAGACGTTATAGACCAATATAAGGAATTAAATACATATTGTTAAACCTTATAGCACCGTATAGAACAAATATTAAAATGAATATCCTTAAACAAAGTGCTAGTATATTTCACATTAAATTTCATGTAGTTATATTTAGGTTTCCCGTTTATGTCATTACCAAACTCTTTAATTGAAGCTCTTTCAAGTAAAAATATTTTACCCTTAGTTGGCGCAGGTGTTTCAATGTCAATAACAAATAAAGGTGGAGATCCAGTTTTCCCTAGCTGGGGTGGGTTACTGCAAAGTGCTGCGGATAAATTAAAAACTGAAAATGATGACATTAATTCTGGTTTAATAGAGCTTTTCCTACAAAGTAATAATTATCATGAAGCAGCTAAGTATGCCTATCAAGGGTTAAAGAAAGGGTTGTGGCATGATTTTATAGCCGAGAACTTTGATCCTAACTTAGATGATTTAGACGTAACAAGCTCAGATCTACCAAAAGCTATTTGGGGGTTAAGTAACGAGATAATAACACTAAATTATGACCGAATATTATCATGGGCTTACCCTAAAGAGTCTGCTCAAGTAGCTTTAATAAAAAACACCGATACTGCAAACTTAGCTAATATAATTAACACTAACGAAAAACCTCTTGTTTGGCATTTACATGGTCATATTGATGATACTGCAAACCTTGTTTTAACACCTGATAGTTATTCCAATTTATATTCAATATCAGACAAAGCTAAGGGAGACTATCAAACAGCCATTAAGGTTTTAGAGTCAATTTCAACATCTCGCAGTTTACTATTTATAGGGTGTAGCTTAGATGATGTTGAATTATTGGCTGAAATAGATAAACAAAACAAACTTTTTTCAGGTAATACAAAACCTCACTTCGCCTTAGTAAAAAAATCAAATGAAACAGCGATAAAAGAAAAGCTAAAAGACACTTGTATAAACATAATTACTTTTGAAGATTATGGTATTCCTCTTGTTGATAAAATAAATGAAATGGCATTGCATGTGGGTGTAAATAATACTGAGACTCCACAATCTATAATAGAACCAGCAACAATTATTGAAATACAAACAGAGCTAAAAATTGCATTTTTGTCAGCAAACCCTTTCGGACAAAACGTTGACTACCAGCCTATTTTAAAAGAACTAAAAAAACTCCCATATACTATTAATTGTTTACCTCTCACTGAAAATAACCTGCAAAACTTAGCTAACTACGACTACGTGTTTATTGCTACTAAAATTATAAAAGACCGTTTAGTAATTGAAGATGAAAATGCATGCTTTGATAAGATTGATATTATTGATTTACAAAATAATGCTGACCTTGATAATAAAAAAGGTGTATTTCTTTTTACAGATAGTCTTTTAGAGCAAAGCAAATTTGAAGATATTAAATTACCTATTCTTCTGATACCTTTGATTGAAAATAAAGCATTAACTAAAAGCTTATCAAGTTTTAGTTTCCAAATATTCAAAAAGCATAATTTGAAGCATTATCAAAACGATGCTCTGCTACTTAATATAAACAACTTCTTATTTCCCCTTCCCCCAAATAACAGCCTAAATAAAATAAATAAAAATGAAACGACCTTACCTAAAAGTATCGATAAGTCCGTTGTTAAAAGCTTTATCGGTCGAAATGAAGATTTAGTTTCTTTAAGTAGAGAGATATCGAAGTTAGAATACGATAATGGCTTCATCACAATCAAAGGCAGTGGTGGACTAGGTAAAACAACCATAGCAAAATTATTAGCAATAAAATTAGCCGAAAGAGGAAAATTCAAAGCTGGTATAGAATTTGTTGACTGCGAACATTTATTGAATATCCAACAATTTAAATTTAATATTGCCGCTGTATTTAATTTAGAGCAAGCACAGAATTTAGAAGAGCATTTAGAAGATAATTATGATCATAAACCAAGATTAATTATATTAGATAACTTTGAAACCTTATTACATCTAGAAGATAAAGACAAAATATTAACACTTTTAAGTTTTATGTCTGAATACGCCAGTATTATTGTCACCTCACGGGAATATCTTAAAATTGAAGGTGAAATTCCACATACCTTAAGACAAATGACATTAGATGAAGCCTATGAACTTTTCATTAATAACCTAGGTAAACGAAAAATATCTAAACAAGATAAAGCAATAATACGTGATGAAATCATAGATCGTTTATTAGACAAAAATCCTCTTGCGATAAAAATCATAACCTCCAATATATTACCCTCTAAAGATATAGCTTTACTACGTGATGAATTACAAAATGATTTTTTCAACATATCTGAAGAAGATTTAAGCCTATTCGATAATGCAACTGATATACATATAGATAGAAAGAAATCTCTATATGGCTCAATTTTATATTCATACGACACGTTACATGATAGTGAGAAAAAGGCATTCGAAAAGCTTTCTTTATTTCCTGATGGTATAGATATAGAAAATTTTAAAAAACTAAGTAAAAATTCTAAAAATAAAGACAGTAAGAAAAGCTTAATAAGTGACAAAATAATAATAAAATTAAAAAATAAATCTTTAATCGAAGAAAGCCATGGGAATATTAAATTACAATCGATTATAGGACGCTTTGCAGAAAAAAAACTCAATGAAACAGAAAAACAAATCGATTTTTTTGATTCTGTATTTGATTACAATTACTTTATTATTGATCTTTTAACTGACTTAGAAGTGAAATCTCATGAGAAGCAAACACTCGCTTTAAATTTATTTGAAAAAAATCAAAATAACATATTAAAGACAATATCTTATATAGCAGAATATTCTTTAGAAAATGATGACAAAATAGCTTTTTTAGAGATAGCTTCTTCTTTATTTCAAGGAATAAGTTCATTGACTAATATTATTGAACTTATCGATAAAAATATAAACATATTTTCAGACAATCATTTAACGGCTGCAAAAACAAGATTATCTACTTTGCAATATTTTAATGGTGAATTCAATAATGCTTACCAAGAATTAAGATCCACAGTTCCGTTTAAAGATTTAAATTATTTTATACAAAGAGGTGAAATAGATAGTGTAGATTTTAAAACGGCACGTAATGCTTTAACCTTGTATGGGATGGAAGGTAATCAAGCCAGCATTTACAAAATGCTAAACACGGAGTTCTATTCTGAAACCAAAGCAAATTTTGGTATTGATATAGGAATCTTTGATATTGATATTGATACTTTTCAAAGATATGGTTTTGGATATTATGAATATCAATACTTAACTAACACCTTAGTTATAGATGATTTAACTGTATATTTGACTAAACTTCATAAAAAATCACACCTAGAAAGAATACAAGTATCTTATATTGCAGCAAAAATCATCCCATATCCAAAAGATTATATCAATCAACTAGTCGTGGTTAATCCTTATTCATTAGGTTTAAAATTTCTAATGCTTGCTTTTTGTGAGGAAGATATAGAAAAAGCAAAAGATTTATATAGAAAAGCAATAAAAAACTTAAAGCATATTAAATATTATTATGTTGAAGCTATATATTTTTATGCCAAATTTTTAAAGCTTGTGCAGTTAGAAGATTATAATGAAATATTCACAGACGGACATTCATTAGCTAAAAAACACTGCTATCGTTATTTAGAATATCTTTTTGATGAATTGGCTATACCAACTGGTTTAGAATATACCACTGAAAAGTACCCATTGCCTGACTTTGATTCATTAGAAGAAATTATATAATCGAAACTATCATGAGACTTATAAAGCACATAAAATAGCGTTAATGTGCTTTGCATTATTATTTATAGGTTAAGCCGTCTATTTTGTAAACATTAATAAACACTGAAAAATTATTATAAAAAGGGCTGACTTTTTATTTTAGTAGTACCACAAGTAGTACCAGCAAAAGAACCAAGCAACTTACTTTTTATTTATCAACAACATAAACACTACAGAAGAGTCCCGTAGCGACCAAATAAAACAGATAAGCCGCTTTATTTAAGCGGCTTTTTTGTGTCTAAAAATCAAGGTGTTATTTACTAATCCCCTGTTCTCAAATAGTTAAACAGCTAATAACCTATAACTGAATACTTAAGAAAATTCTCTCAAAGAAACTCTAATTTACTACGGACGTTTTATTTATGAAGTATTAATTGAAAATTATATATTGGTGGGTGTCGCAAGCTTGCTAATTTTAGCAAAAAACTGAATGCGCATTCCTATTGGCCTTCCAAAGAAAAACACCGTAGAAAAGGTCAGGTATTACCACAAATGAGACATTAGCTATTACAGCTAATTGGACAGCTTGGATTAGATTTTGTATTGATAACGCCTTGCTTAGCGGCAGTTTAAAGTGGCACGTTTTTTCGTAAGAATAACAAGTAATACTTAAAACTGTCAGCTGGAGCTAATTGTTAGGCTTTATCTATACCCCATATTCCTGCACCACGTGAGGCAATAAGCAAAAAACTAAAACAAAACATTATTGCCAGCTCTCCACCGTTTGTAATAGGGAAGATGTCTTTTAATCCATGTGCCATCCAGTAAGCAGCCGCCATCGTGCCGCTAGCAATGAATGCTGCTGGGCGCGTGAAAAAACCAACCATAATAAGAATACCGGCGACTAATTCAATTGCACCTGCCGCATATAACATAGGGTTGAGTGGCCAAGGGAATTCTAAAGGGAAGTTGAAAAACTTTTGTGTACCATGCCATAAAAATAAAAATCCAATTACTATCCTGAAAAGTGCATAGATTTGTTCTTGAAAATTGTCTAAAAATTTCATGTAGTTGCTCCAGTCTTATTCATGGGTTTAAATTTATCATTACTGAATTAATGCAGCCTAACAGCTTATGTATGGAGACTTTTCAGTAATACCCACTCCATACTTGTGATTAGTTATAGCTCAATATCCCTAAATTTCAATGAATTAGAACTGTTAGATTAGTCAAACCTCTGTGTTTAACTATTTCTAAGAAGCCTCAGAAATATGATAGGAGTTCAGTAAGCGCACTAAGAAGACAATAGAGACCAGCCAAGCGAGTTTAACCAATGGTAATCAAACCATCACTACCTTGAATATTATCAACCGTGAACTACGGTTGCTTGGTAGCTATTAACTATCAAGGATCGAATAAAATGGACCAACTCCCTCCGACGGCACTTGTCACAATTTGGCTTGATATAATACGCAAAGCTGAACTTAACATTCTAGAATTTTCACGAAAATTTTGTGTATGTTTTGATCTACAGCGGACATGGATGAATAACCACATTACGCTAGCCGTTTCCTGATAGCAGACGTTCCCCGCAGATGAGTACATGGTTTTTTTTGATGTAAATGAGTAGCTCAACTGGCAGACGCAAAAGCCGCCAGTCACGAAGTCGCAGTGCATGACTTCAAAGTGCGCTTGAAGAAGCAAATTGCACCCAAATTTAAACTTCTGCTTTTGACTACAAAACACTCAAAACAAGTAAGCTGTAAAAAGTTAACAGTTGGAACTTAAAAATCATCAGTACCTTCAGTTTACTATCTTGTAAGACTATTCTATAGAAATAACCAACTAGCCTAAGTACTTTCTTTAACCTGAGTTAACTCTTCTGCTGACCAATTAACTTGGTCATGCTCTAAAATAGAGGTTTGCATTTCAAGTTCATTGGCTTGAAGAAGTATTTGTGTCTGTTCAATTACCGCTGTAAATGAATCATCACCGCGACTATCGGTTTTATTATAAAGCCCCACCCAGGCATTTCGGCTCGACTTTTTGGCGGCATACATACAGTGGTCAGCAACATCAACTACTTGATTCCATGTTAACGCTTCGGTATCTTGGGTAGAAAATGGGTAGCAGGCAAAACCAATAGAACAGGTTTTTTTCAGGACTTTGTTTTCTCCCGCACTATCTTCGCTAATAACAAATTCATGACTTTCGACTGTCTTCCTCAATCGCTCTGCAAGTTCAGGGGCATTGCTACGATCGGTAAAACGGGCAATAACCAAAAACTCTTCTCCCCCCCATCGGACTAAATAATCTGTTTCACGAAATACTTGTTCTAGAATCTCTTTAATTTGCACTAATACCGCATCGCCAGCGGTATGGCCGTGAATGTCATTGACCAACTTAAAATGGTCTAAATCGATAAGAAAGAAAATGAGATCTGCTGCTTCTGGCTTATCTTTGTTTTTACTTGCACTACCACTTTGATATTTACGGTGTACTAGCGCAATGTCATTCTCAATATTATGGATTAAAAAACGACGGTTTTTTAGCCCCGTTAATTGATCCGTTAAACTCATTTGTTCTAGCACCGAATTCGCCTCTTGTAATTCTTCGGTCTTGCTCTGTAATTGCTCGGTTCGCTCTAATACCTTATTTTCTAAGTTACGGTTGATGTCGAGTAATTTCAGTTGGGTTTCTACTCGTGCTAATAGCTCAAGCTTAGATACCGGTTTACTCAAGTAGTCATTAGCACCTACTGCAAAGCTGTGTACTAAGTCATTCACTTGGTTTTTTGCGGTGAGAAAAATCACCGGTAAGTCGTTAATACCATGGCTTAATCGTAAAATTTTACAAACTTCATAACCTGATACTTTTGGCATCATAATATCAAGTAGCACTAAATCAAATGGCCCTTGCTCACTAATCGCCTGCAAAGCTTGTTCGCCACCACTCACTTCAACTAACTGGTAATCTTGCATGGAAAGGTGATTATGTAATACCTGACGATTGATTGGTTCGTCATCCACCAATAAAATCTTAAAGCCTTTATTGTTGGTCGTTGAATTTTCTTGTTCTTGCTCTGGTATCGCTTCATCCTCTATCCAATGCAAGCGGGTAATATTGCTATTATCTTTATCTTTGTTAAGTGCTGGTTCATTGGCAATCGGTAAGGTGAAACTAAAGGAAGACCCCTTACCTAAAATGGATTCAACGGCAAGCACACCGCCATGTAATTCAACTAACTTTTTACTTACCGCAAGCCCTAAGCCCGTGCCGCCATATACTCGGCTTCCTACCCCTTCACCTTGCTCAAATGATGCAAAGATACTGGTTAACCTATCTTCGGGGATCCCTATACCTGTATCGGTCACTTTTACTTTGATCCAGCCATTTTCTGTTGTCGCTGAAACGGTAATAAGCCCTTGTTCGGTAAACTTTATCGCATTGCCGACTAAGTTATGTAATGTTTGTTGGATCCTATTTTCATCGGCTTGAGCGGCAGAAAAATCAATCATCACATCATTGACCAGAACTAACTTCTTATCTCCTAAAAGTGGCCGTGATAATGCCAGTACTACTTCGGTAATGGTGTATAAATCAATCGGTTTTGCATGGAGTTCGAGGTGGTGGTTTTTCAGTTTAGAAAAGTCGAGAATATCATTCACCAAATTCGCCAGTCGTTTACCACTGGCCACCACCATGGCAAGATCTTTATTGGCTTTATTGGGCAGTTGCCCAGCAACACCATCCATCAAGGATTCAGCTAAACCAATAATACCGTTTAGCGGGGTGCGTAATTCATGTGAAGTATTAGCCAGAAATTCATCTTTGAGGGTATCAACTTGTTTAAGTTGACGCACAACCGAGCGTTCATAATGGACTTTTTTCCTTTGAGCTCGGACAAAGACTAAAACTAAACTGAACATTACTAATGTGTAGAGGCTATACGCCCACCACGTTTTCCATGGTGGTGGCAGTATAATGAGTTTTAAACTCGTTCCGGTCTTATTCCATACTCCATTAGAATTGCTGGCTTTTACTGTTAAGTTATATTCACCAGCCGGTAGATTAGTATAGGTGGCACGCCTATTTTTATAATCAGTTGTTATCCATTGGTTATCCCATCCGTTCCCTTCCAATTGATACTTATATTGATGGTTTTTGGGGTTCGTAAAATGTAAGGCACTAAACTCAAATGTCACCATGTTTTGTTGGTGGCTTAAAGTCAGTATCTTGGTCAAATGAATCGATTTTTCTAAAATGAAAACATTTTCTGTGAAATTTGATTTACTGTTGTTAATACTAACAGGTACCGATTGGTTCGCTAGTAATAGTTCAGTAAGCACCACCGTGGGTGGCTCCATATCATCAATTATTTTATTGGTAGTGAAACTATGGAAGCCACTATTTCCGCCAAAATACAGCTCGCCACTGCGACTCTTAAAGGAAGTTCCAATAGCAAATTTATTGCTTTGCAGACCATCACCAACATAATAGTTTTTGAAACTTCCTGTTTTAGGATTAAAACGGGATAAACCGCGGTTTGTACTTATCCATAACCGTAGTTCATCATCTTCTTCTATACCGTAAATACTATCATTGGGAAGGCCATTTTTTATGTCAAAGCGCTTGAACTTATCAGATTGTTTGTCCAATAGGTTTAAACCATTATTTGTACCCACCCAAAGATTTCCTTGATGGTCTTCAGTTATGGCCAAGACTACATCATCACTTAAACTATCAAATATATTGGGGTCATAACGGTAATGTTTAAAAGTTTCTGTCTGGGGATTAAACCGATTGAGACCACGGTGAGCTGTACCCACCCAAATATTGCCATTAATATCTTCAGTAATGGCTGTGACATAATCATCACTCAAACTATCAAATATATTAGGGTCATAACGGTAATGTTTAAAAGATTCTGTTTGGGGATTAAACCGATTAAGGCCATCACTAGTACCCACCCAAAGAATGCCTTGATGATCTTCGGTAATGGCTGTGACACTATCATCACTCAAACTATTGAGGTTGTTGGGATCATGCCGGTAATGTTTAAAAGATTCTGTTTGGGGATTAAACCGATTAAGGCCATCACTAGTACCCACCCAAAGATTTCCTTGTTGATCAACAGTGATGGCAGAGACATTATTATCACTTAAACTATTAAGATTATTGGCATCGTAACGGTAAAGCTGAAATGATTTTGTCTTAGGATCAAATCTATTAAGACCGACTCGTGTACCGACCCAAAGGTTTCCCTGTTTGTCTTCAGTAATGGCCTGAACAAAGTCATCGCCCAAGCTACTCGGATTGTTGGTATCATGACTATAATGCTGAAAAATTACCGTTTGGGGGGTAAACCTATTGAGTCCTTTTCCAGTAGCTACCCAAAGGTTGCCTTGACGGTCTGCTGTAATGGCATATATATGGTTATCACTCAAAGTATGAGGGTTATGGTCATCATGACTGTAAAGGTGAAAGATTTTGGTTTTAGGGTTAAACCTATATAGACTGTCTCTTGTACCCATCCATAGAACACCTTGGCGGTCTTCCGTAATGGATGTGATACCAGCATTTTTCGGGTTATAAAGATTGATGGTATCAGGTCTATATAACTGAAAGCTTTCTGTCTGGGGGGTAAACCGATTGAGGCCGCCTCTAGTGCCCAGCCAAAGATTTCCTTGTCTGTCTATTGTAATAGTCGAGACACTATCATGACTCAAACTATTGAGATTATCGGGGTCATGACGATAGTGTTGAAAGGTGTCAGTCTGTGGATTAAATAGATTAAGACCATTTTCGGTGCCCACCCAAAGGTTTCCTTGTCGGTCTTCAGTGATGGCAAAGACATTGTTATCACTCAAACTATTAAGGTTATCGGGGTCATGACGATACTCCTTAAAGGATTCAGTTTGGGGATTAAATCGATTGAGTCCATTTACGGTACCCACCCAAAGATTTCCTTGTCGGTCTTCGGTGATGGCAAAGACATTGTTATCACTCAAACTATTAAGATTATCGGGGTCATGAGAATACTGTTTAAAAGATTCAGTCGTGGGATTAAATCGATTAAGACCGCCGCCAATTGTCCCCAGCCACAAATTACCTTGTCGGTCTTCAGTGATGGCTGTGATATATTTAGCAGATAGTGATATAGGCCCTTGGGAGGTGTTTTTAAAAGATTTAAACGAATAACCATCGTAACGAGCTAGCCCATCTTCGGTACCAATCCATAAAAAACCCCGACTATCTTGTAAAATACTCCTAACTGAATAATGCGGTAAACCGTCTTCGATTGACAAATGGTCAAATCGAATAGAGGGCTCTGCAGCCAAAGTACTGCCTATTGGCAGAACAATTATCAATAGAGCAAGAAAAAGATTGTTTATTATTTTTATAGTTGAGGAGTTCATCAATCGTCCTTAATCGTTATAAACATCGCCTTGGATTAATTATTAATAGCACAGAATGTTCGTCTTCTCTAGGGTACCTGTTAACAGTATCTTCAAGCTAACGATTTTGGTGAAGTAGAACTATGGTCAAATTTTTAGAGAATTAAGCTTAAAGAGCAGAGTGTAAATAGTTTTTCAAATAGTTATGTCCACATATTTTCACGTAGTAAGCCTTATTTTGAGTGATTTCAGCTAACAGATTAAGTCCATTTTGTGGAAAAAGTTAGCGTTAAAAACATAATTCCACTGTCTATAATGAGCTTGCAGCGGTCATAGATATTGTTCACATTCTATAACTGTATTTTGTTTTTTTGATAATGAAATTAGTCTCAAAACTGATTTTGTGAACGTCCGCTATGCCAATATTTTTCAATTCAGCTATCGACTTGCTTAGGTCAACTAACAGGCAATACAGCTGACCTAGATAAACATTCATAATTTCAAAATATTTCTTCCGCTTTGCGCACCAAGAAGTTATTAGCAGTGACCTGTTTTTAGTGGGTCATTTGATTACGAGCTAAGGCTAACTGTTACCACAATATAGTCTTTTACACCTGATTCAGATTAGATTTTGGGCTCTTCTCCGGTTATGTGAGGTTGATTTTTGGATAAAAGATAGAATGCGTTGCTGGAACTGATGTTTGCCTTATTTTTAATTTGAAGTATTCGGTATCCCTTACTCCTCTGGCTCGCCTCCTAATCATCCCAATAGAAACATTTCCTGCCTCAATACGGGCACTGGTCAACTTATATTTGGCATAGTTACAAATGCCTACCTTGTGCATTCTTAGTCCGACTGCAAAATTATGTAAGGCCAATATATTAGTTGATTCTGCTAGACGGCACCAAGCTTCAAGT
>NZ_KB905171.1 GCF_000378625.1 Colwellia piezophila ATCC BAA-637
CCCGCCTACAAGTAAAAGAAGCATTACATAGTCGCTACCTACCTCGCTAAAGATAAGTAACTATATTTGTTTGCATGAACATCATTCATTAAGCGTTTTTGTTCTCCCCGAAAGGAAAACTATGTAAAACAACATTAATGTGAGTGCTCACACAAATTGCATGATAACTAATTGTTAAAGAAAACCTTAACTACTCTCTATTAGAGAAGCGTTAAGAAGCAAATAATCTCATTCGTTATTTGCTTGACTTCGTTGCTGTTGCCCCGAAGCAGGTGGCGTATAATACGCTGCCTAGTTTTGATGTCAACGTTTATTTTAAAGTATTTAAAAAATATTTTAAAACTAAACGTTAAGTTAACTGATTACCCTTAAAAGGAAGTAGATAACTTATCAAAACGTCCAGTTGGTCATGGTTTTCACCTGAACCCCTTGGAACTGGAGCGCATTGTAAAGAGTTTTAACTTTTGTACAAGGATTATTTTTAAACTTTCGTTTAAGTGTTCATATATAAGACAAGACGAGTGTTTTTTACCCGTAAATCGACTATTTTTGTATTTAGAGTTTAATATAGTGGGTTTAATTGCATAATTTTTACACTTGAGAGTTGCACATTATGAAAAGCTGCGTAACATAGAATTGCTCTTTGTACATATTCAAGCAATTAAATCAGTTTATTAAAATAATAATTAGGTATCTTTATATGAATTCTCCAAAATCACAAACAGTCATCGTTGCTGTTGTCTTTGCTATCATCGCTTACATTGTCGCATACATTGTCGCTCCTACCATGCCAGTTAGCTCTACTCTTGTAGCTGGTCTAGTATTTATTAGTGCATTTATCGCACCTTTAATCACTACGACTTCTCCAACTAGTTCACTTACATCTACAGGCGCTGATACAGCTGCTAGCGATGAAGATGCTAGAACCCTTTATGTGGGTAACCTACCCTATAGAGCTAATGAAACCGCTGTTAGAGAACTTTTCGCTAATCATGGCTCTGTGCTTTCTGTTCGTTTAATGAAAGATAAACATACCGGAAAGCGTCGTGGCTTCGGTTTTGTAGAGATGGCCGCTGATGATCTTGATAAAGCAATTACTGCGCTCAATGATACTGAATTTCAGCAACGTACTCTAAAAGTGAGAGAAGCGAAAGAACGCCCAGAGAGAACTGATGATAACCATCAAGAAGATTAAACGCTAACTAATTCAATGAAAGGCGACTAACGAAAGTTAGTCGCCTTTTTTAATGACTAATTTTCAAAACTACTCTCTTATATATAGGTGCTGTATATAGGTGCTGTTTTATAAACTGCGCTGTAATGACAGTGAAATCACGTTTAGGCTTCAATTTGGCAACTGCCAGCCATGCGTACTTTCCTTTTACACCAATGTTGCTACTCATGAGGCAGTTGAATTAGCCCTGATAAATCCTAACAGTATTTAACTGCATAGAGAGAATATCGTCTATAGGATAAAATTGACCTTGTTAGGGAATCTTTGATTGATAATTATATGAATTAAAGGCTAGACAAAACTTAAGTCAGTAGTAAAATTTGCGCTGATATTTTATCTCTTCATTTAAAAAAAAAGGCAATACTATGTTCAGTCATATTCATCCCGATAATTACGAAGCACAATTATCTAAAAAACAACAAGATATGGCTGAGCTGTTTAGTGAGTTTAACTTACCCGTTGCCGAATTATTCCCATCTAGCCCATTAAACTATCGTCAAAGAGCTGAGTTTAGGGTTTGGCATGACGGCGATGATCTTTTTTATATCATGTTTAATAGCGAAACTAAGGAGAAATATAGAGTTGACGACTTCCCTGTAGCTAGTGAATTAATTAACAAAGCGATGAAAGCTTTGTTAATTGCTATTAAAGATCATAGAGAGTTGCGCTATAAGCTTTTTCAAGTGGATTTCTTATCTACATTGAGTGGCGAATTATTAATTAGCATGCTGTATCACAAGCCGTTAGAAGATAACTGGCAAATAGAAGCAGGAAAGTTAAAGGCGCATCTGTCATCCATTGCTCCCGTCGATATAATTGGCCGTGCCAAGAAACAAAAAATCATTGTCGATAAAGACTATGTGATGGAGTCGTTGCAGGTTGGCAGCAAGACATATATTTATCAGCAAGTTGAAAATAGTTTCACGCAACCAAATGCCGGTGTCAATGAGAAAATGCTGTTATGGGCTCAGCAAGCAACACTCAATGCCGGTGGTGACTTAATCGAACTTTATTGTGGTAATGGTAATTTTA
This sequence comes from Colwellia piezophila ATCC BAA-637, assembly GCF_000378625.1. Classification (GTDB taxonomy): domain Bacteria; phylum Pseudomonadota; class Gammaproteobacteria; order Enterobacterales; family Alteromonadaceae; genus Colwellia; species Colwellia piezophila. The sequence goes on from NZ_KB905171.1 coordinate 2,267, forward strand.
GTATTGCCCTAGCCGAGAACTTTTCACGGGTATTAGGTACTGAAATATCTAAAACCTCTGTTCGGTCCGCTCAAATAAATATTAAAAAGAATAATATTAATAATATCGACATTGTCCGCATGTCGAGTGAAGAATTCAGTCAGGCAATGAATGGTGAACGAAAGTTCAGGCGTTTAGAGGGCTTCGATTTAACCACCTATAACTACGATACGGTACTCGTTGATCCGCCTCGGGCTGGATTGGACAAAGACAGCGTTGAATTGGTTGGCCGCTTTAATAAGATTATTTATATTTCTTGTAACCCTGAGACGTTAAAAGACAACTTAGCGTTATTAATAAAGACTCATAACATTGATAAATTTGCCCTATTTGACCAATTCCCTTACACCAACCATGTTGAAACCGGTGTAATACTTACCAGAAAGTAGACTAACTAAATTTTTTAGATATTTTGCGTCGGTCACTAAATTCAAGTGCTCCGCGCGCAATAAAACGTAATTGCTGAATCGTTTGATTAGCTAATTGATCCCGTTCGGTTTTATCCTCGATATCAAGTGCATCAGAGCCTGCACCAAAAACAATAGTTACGGCGGCATGTGCTTGCATATAAGCGACATCGGCATCAAGCTGATTCGCTTTTTGTAAATAATCACAAAGCTCCATGGTAAAATAGCGGATTTCTCGGATGACAGCGGCACGAAAAGCCGCTGAAGTACCGGAACGTTCCCGAAGTAGTAACCTAAAAACATTACCATTACTCTCTATAAGCTCCATAAAAGTTTGTACCGATATTTGAATAACAGAACCACCTTTAGCTATACGTTGTCTTGCTTGGCGCATTAACTGTCTAAGGGTTAAACCTGCTTCATCAACCAGAGTTAAACCTAATTCATCCATATCAGAAAAGTGGCGATAAAAAGAGGTTGGCGCTAAGCCAGCTTCTTTTGCGACCTCGCGTAAACTTAAACTAGAGAAACTACGCTCAGCACTGAGTTGTTTTAAAGCCGCATTAATTATTTGACGACGGGTCTTTTCTTTTTGCTGTGCTCTTACACCACTCATGCTCATTGCTCTTCTAAAAATACGAATTGTTTTCTATAACTATCATACTGTAATACTGAATAAATGTCAGTGTTGCCCTCTCAGTATAAATATATTTAATAAACTCTTCTTGACTGGTCGGATGATCTAGCTAAACTAGCTGTAACAGCGTACACGTGTACGCTTAAATAAATTCATCCCGATTTTGAGATATAAATGAAAAAACCCGCTGTCATTTGGCTTAATGTTACTCTTTTTTTAGTTACCTTTTTAATAGCCGTTATAGCTGTACCTTATCGTGCTTTCACTTATGGCTTTGATAATACTGAAATAATTTTTGCTGTGCTTTGTTTTATTTATTGTGGCATGTCAATTACAGCAGGTTATCATCGTCTTTGGTCACATAAAGCCTATCAAGCGCATTGGAGTTTACGTTTCATATTTGCACTTGGTGGTGCCTTTGCTCTACAAAATAGCATTTTACATTGGTCTTCAGACCATAGGATACATCACAAACATGTTGATAAAAATGGCGTTGATCCTTATTCCGCTAAAATGGGCTTTTGGTATTCTCATATAGGTTGGATGTGTAGGGAGTACCAAGCAAACCGATATCATGACTACAAAAATGTTAAAGATTTACAAAAAGATGCCATCGTTATGTGGCAACACAAACACTACTTACTACTCATGTTGTTGATGAACATAGGTGTTCCCGTTGCTTTTGGTTTATGGCATGGCAATCTAATTAACAGTTTGTTGTTGGTAGGATTCTTTCGGCTGGTAATGAGTCATCATACAACCTTCTTTATCAATTCATTGGCTCATATTTGGGGTAAGCAAACCTACACTGACAAAAATACCGCCCGAGATAATGGTTTATTAGCCTATTTAACTTTTGGTGAAGGCTATCATAATTACCACCATAATTTTGAAAATGATTACCGTAATGGTATTCGTTGGTGGCAATTTGACCCAACTAAATGGTTAATAAAAAGCTGTCAATGGTTAGGTCTGACTCATCATTTACGTGTTAGCCCTGAAGATAAAATTGAAAAAATGCGTATTGCCATGACACTTAAACATACCAAAGCAAAGTTAATTACTCACCCTAATGCTGAGCAAACACTGATTTACCTACAACAAGAATACGAATTGCTAGTAAATAAAATAAACGAATATTACCTGATTCGTAAAAAAGTCTTGCAGGTAAAGCGAGAGCACCTACTAGCTGAAGTTGAAAAATCAGACTTGATGGCGCAATACCAAGAATTAAAGCAAAGATTAACGGAGCAGCGCCGTAGTTGGCAGAATTTAACGGAAAAACTCGGTTAACATCAATAAAACGGTCTAAAAACTGTATTACCATTTACCTCAAATCCTGTTAAAATTTTCGCTTCAAATAAAATGAATGAGCAAGGTTTGAGGACTTCTTTTGACTAAATCAAAAACAAGTAAAACTGAAGAAAAAGATTTTGATTATGACGTAATTATCATAGGTACTGGCCCTGGTGGCGAAGGTGCGGCAATGAATCTTGCTAAGCGCCAAAAAAAGGTTGCCATCATTGAACGCCACCACCAAGTGGGCGGAGGTTGTACTCATTGGGGAACCATACCATCAAAAGCATTACGCCAATCCGTTAGCCGCTTAATTGAATTCAATTCCAACCCATTATTCAGGCAAAATGATCAAGTTAAGCAATTAACCTTCCAAGATATATTAAGTCATGCTTCAGCGGTTATTAGTAAGCAAGTAGCCCTACGCAGTGGCTTTTATAATCGTAATCGGGTAGAGCAGATTCAAGGTGAGGCTTCCTTTGTTGATGCGAATACAGTACGAGTATTGCACCCTGATGGCTCAGTTGAGAAAATATCCGCTAAGCAAATAGTCATAGCGACTGGCTCGCGCCCTTACCAACCAGATAATATTGATTTTAACCATTCACGTGTTTATGACTCTGATAGTATTTTAAGCCTTAAGCATGCACCTAGACATGTCATTATTTACGGTGCCGGCGTTATTGGTAGTGAATATGCTTCTATATTTAGAGGCTTGGGGGTTAAAGTAGACTTAATCAATACCCGTGAACGTTTACTGTCATTCTTAGATGCAGAAATGTCTGACTCCCTCAGTTACCACCTGCGAAATAGTGGTGTAGTAATCCGTCATGGAGAGGAAATTGAGCGTGTTGAAGCCAATGATGATTCAGTCATTGTGCATTTAAAATCTGGTAAAAAAATGCGCGCCGATTGCTTACTTTTTGCCAATGGTCGTACGGGTAATACCGCAGATTTGAATTTAGCAGCGGCAGGAATAAAGGCTGATAGCCGTGGTCAGTTGAAAGTAAATGATTGTTATCAAACAGAAGTCGACAATATTTTTGCTGTTGGTGATGTCATTGGTTACCCAAGTTTGGCAAGTGCTGCTTTTGATCAAGGTCGAATTGCTGCTTTAGCTATGGTAGATAGCACAAGTAAAGCTAAGTTAATTGTCGATATCCCTACCGGTATATATACCATCCCAGAAATTAGCTCTGTCGGTAAAACTGAACAAGAACTGACTGAAGCTAGGATCCCCTATGAAGTAGGTCGTGCTCAATTTAAACATCTTGCCAGAGCACAAATCTCTAATAATTTAGTTGGCTCATTAAAGATCCTTTTCCACCGTGAAACTAAAGAGATTCTGGGAATTCACTGTTTTGGTGAAAATGCGGCAGAAATTATTCACATTGGTCAGGCTATTATGCAGCAAAAGAATGGTGGCAACACTATAGAGTACTTTGTTGAAACAACGTTCAATTATCCAACAATGGCAGAAGCGTTCCGAGTTGCGGCATTAAATGGCTTAAATCGTTTGTTTTAATCGTCACGTGCGCTAACAAGTCAGTGTGATAGCTAATTTTCTATCACACTGACGTCTGACGCTGCACTCTTACTTAAAGAAAAATACACTATGAAAAAATTCAGCTTAATGATTGCCGGTGTTTTATTACTTCAGCCGTGTTTAGCGAGTGATAACTTTACCCTTTACCTAGTGAGGCATGCTGAAAAGCAAGCGGATAGTAAAAACCCACCCTTAACTCAATGTGGTAAGGCAAGAGCAAAACAGTTATCAACCTTATTGAGTACAGCAAATGTAAAGTCGATTTATAGTACCAGTTACCAAAGAACGATGTCGACAGCAGCCCCTTTGTCTAACAAGCAAAAAATTGCCATCAAAAATTATAACCCTAAGCAACTTGAACAGTTTTCGTTGCATTTAAAACAGCGTAAAGAAAATTCTTTAATTGTCGGCCATAGTAATACCACCCCACAACTAACCCACCTATTAAGCGGGCAGCAAGTTGAGTCGTTGAGCGAAGATGATTACCAAACACTATATCAAATTCAGTTTATTGATAAGCAAACTGTATTAACCCAGTTTATGCAACCACTTGTCTGTAGTCACAATAAGTAATGCTAACGCCACTAGTATAAACAACATGAATAAGCCGCCTTAATAGAGTGTCACTGCCACTTCATACAATACATTGCCATTGTAGTTATCATCGAAAAAGAGTGTTAATTGAAATTGTTCAGCCTCTATTTGTACGGTATTATCTAACTCAAACGAATCTATAGGAAAGTATTCTCTGAGCTGCGCTATACTTTTACCTTGAATATAGTCACCTATAAACCAAGGTGTCTTTTTAGCATACTCATCATCTAGGCTAAACAACTGCTCCAACAATTGAATAGAAGCCAACGCTGAATTCTTTATTTCAACAAGTAAACTTGAGTTATATATATCAATATATGAATGCACCGAAAGCGTAATACGTCCGATCGGTTGGCCTAGTTTACTCGTTAATGACTGTAAATCGACGACTTGCTCTTGATTCAATTGAGAGAGAGTTAACCCTAAAATATCGAATTGAGATTCTCTTCTATTACCTAATTGATAACTAGGCTCTTTATATGAGTTGGCTTGTAAAGAGAAGTGATCCAAAGTATATGCCTTTGAGTTATCCTCAACACTTTTATTATAACTAAAACTCAATATCAAACTATTTTCTTGACCCTTTATCACAACTTGTTTTTTTGAGTTAAGTTTAAGATCAGCTGACAGTGCAGATTTCACTGCTGCGAAGGATGAACGTCGTACTATTTGTTTAGCAATTAACCATGGGATATCATCAAAGAAATCACGTAGTGGCACCTTATTTGATAAGGTTGGCGATATAATCGATAATTTACTGTGTATTTTAACTAACTTATCTGCCCGAAAGTGGAGCCAGTGGTTTCGTCCATAACCTATAACCACTTCACCTTTAAATAAAGAAAATACTAAACTCGGATCTCCAAACGTTGCAATCACTTGTTGGTAAGTTGAGCCTATATTAACACCATATAAGCCATTTTTTAGCGATAGCTCTGTGTTGGTTATTATCGGATAGTTTAGTTGCTCTTTAACCGGTGGCGTAAATACGAATTTAGTTTCAATGGTAGTGGTGCCGATAGCAATATTTGTAACCTTAAAACCTTGACGATCATACGGTGCTGTTTTTTGATTATTACTATTATTCGATTTACATTGCTTAATCAACTCGGCTTCATAACTTACCATATACTTAACAACATTCGCTGAGTCCGTACCATAATATGTCTCAGTATTCATAACCTTGATAACTTTTTTATCTATCAGTATAAGATTATCTGCACCAAGTGATTGAGCTTTTCTACGTAATTTTTTCAATAAACTTAATCTGGTTTTATCAGCAAATGGCTGCTCTGTTTTGACTTTTACTTTAGCATTATCAATAATGTGATAAGAACAATTGGGGTAATAATCAAGGATGGCAGGTAATTCATCCTGAGCGACTACTGGTGCTATAAATAACAGTAATGACAACAAAGTGACAAAAATAAATTTTTCCAAACAACTCATATCTAAATCCTATTCAATGGTGGTTATTTTTAAACTGAAGACTCACCGTAGTTTAATATCATGCGATCTCTGTGCAGTTTATCAATCAAGCTATAAACTGCCTGATGCTTTCCTATGAATAAGCTCAATTTTAAAAAGCCGTTGCTCATATTAGGTAAAACAAGCTTTGCCTTATATAGCTTTAATTGCTTGGCTCTTTCAGTAAACGCTAGTGGGTATTGAGAAAATGAACTACTCATTGCCAAAACTTGTAGTTCAAGGCTATGCCAGTGCTGGTACCAAACAGCATGACTATTGCCTCGAGATGAGGAACTTGCCAAAGCTAAGTTTTCATTCAAGTGATAATAGGGCTGATATGCTTCATTCGCTTTAATAAAGTTCGGCCGCATCGCAGCTTCAGCTAGACTTTCTCGAACAAGAGATAATAAGTTAACAGTCTCTTGTGTTAATTTATTATTCATGTCTTCAAGAACGTTAGCACTCTTATATAGCGCTAAATGGATTAAATATTTCTGTATATCGTTAATCATTTGCAACTGGTTTTGAATAGCCAATTGCCATTTTTTAATTTCAACAGACAAGTTAGCGCCTTGTTCACCTTCAATAATTTTTAATGAGCTATTCATGGCCTTAGTTGCACTAACAAGCTGCTCAATTACACTGTTTACTTCGATCAAATCCCATTCAAGAGCAGGCTTATTTTCATACTTAGAGAGCAGTGCTGGAATTGATTTAGGTAAATTCTGAAACGATTTGACAATACCTGCTTGAGCATCCAACAGATAGCGTATCTTTACCCCTGTTTTTATCAATATTTTTTTACTTTTGATGGTCGGTAATGCTCGATATGATTCATGACTTGCAATAAAGGCTAGGTAATAATTATTTTTAGCTATATATGACTTAGCCCGTTGTAAATTTATCACTGCCATTTGAGCGGAGTTCAATTTGGCCTGATATACTTCAGGCGCTAACATGGTAAGTGTATTTAGTGCGGCAATAATGGGCTTAGCCTGCTTTGTTGCTTTTGCTTCTGCATAGGCATTTTCAGCTAAGTGCAAATCTATTCGGGAACAGCCAGCTAAGCATAAAAGTGATAAAATCAAAATATATTGAACAACACCAACCATGGGTAAACTCCCTTTGCTTACAGCTGAGTATTTTATATTAATTAAAATTTATCTCCTAGATTAGCCTTACCTAGTTTAATTAACTCAACCTCGACAATATTAAATGGTTGTCCCCATTGTTGGATAGTCATCATGTCTTTAATAAGCTGACCTTGAACTCTTAGTACTGTACCTGGTAGTTGATATTCTTTGGCAAGGTTCATCGGTAATAGTTTGTCACCTTTTTGTGATACTAAGCCGTAGAAGCCACCTTCAAAATCATAATATTTCACGGTCACTTGTTGCCAAGATTGATCTGGTTTCTCCGTTACTTGCTTTTCTCCCACCTTAGCGACCTTTTGTTGTGTAAGTTGTTCATTATTTGCCTGAGCACATCCCGTTATAATCAGTGGCAATATAATTAGACATATGAAAGTTAACGATTTGTTCATAGTTTGGATCCAATAAAAAAGGTCATGGTAATTTTGATACCATGACCTTTATTTGTATTATTGTCAAAAAAGTCAAAGACTAATGCAGTTAAAAGCAGTACTGACTAGTGAATGACTAAGACATATAGTTTTTTGGCATTGGTAAAGCAGCAACACCCGAATCAACGGCAGCTTGAGCAACGGCTTTGGCAACGACAGCACATAAACGTGAATCCATTGGTTTAGGAATTATATAATCTTTACCAAAGGTAAGCTCTGTTGCTCCACTTGCTTTAAGTACTTCTGCGGGTACTGGTTCTTTGGCAAGTGCTCTAATCGCATGCACCGCAGCAATCTTCATGGCATCATTGATAGTACGAGCGCGAACATCTAATGCACCACGGAAAATAAAGGGGAAACATAGAACATTGTTCACCTGGTTCGGGTAATCTGAACGGCCCGTAGCAATAATCAAATCATCACGCACAGCCAGAGCAAGCTCAGGTTTAATTTCTGGATCTGGGTTAGAACAAGCAAAGATGATTGGATTTTTCGCCATTGATTTCACTTGTTTTTGCGAAAGAAGATTAGGTCCTGAAACACCAACAAATACATCAGCCCCTTCTATAGCATCATCTAACGTGCGTTTATCGGTATTGTTTGCAAATAATGTTTTATATTCATTCAAATCAGTGCGACGCGTATGGATTACCCCTTTAGTATCTAACATGTAAATTTTTTCACGCTGGGCACCACACTTGATCAATAACTCCATACAGGCTATTGCAGCAGCTCCGGCACCTAAACAAACGATGTTAACTTGTTTAATATCTTTACCCTGGATGTCTAACGCATTCATCATGCCTGCGGCCGTGACTATTGCAGTCCCGTGTTGATCATCATGAAAGACGGGAATAGCACAACGTTCAATCAAGGCTTTCTCAATAGCAAAACACTCCGGTGCTTTAATATCTTCAAGGTTAATGCCACCAAAACTATCGGCAATACTCGCTACTGTATTAACGAACTCATCAATAGTTTTATGCTTTACTTCAATATCAAACGAGTCAATATTGGCGAAACGTTTGAATAATAACGACTTACCTTCCATAACAGGTTTTGAGGCCATCGGACCTAAATTACCCAGACCTAAAACCGCGGTACCATTAGTAATAACGGCAACGGTATTACCTTTAGCGGTATATTTATAAACATCGTCTGGATTTTTAGCAATCTCTCGGCAAGGCTCGGCCACACCGGGGCTATAGGCAAGAGATAAATCATAACTTGTTTCAGCTGCTGTTGTTAAGGCAACAGCAATTTTTCCTGGTGTTGGTTGTGAGTGGTAATCTAAAGCTTGCTGACGTAGATCTGTCATGGAGGTTCCTAATGCGTTATTAATGGTGTTGGTTTTTTTGTTAAGGCAAGTATAGCCACGTTCTAGTTTCTATTGTCGTTATTAATACAACTCGCTTTTACTTACTTATATGGTATTGCAATTGCCTAACCCAATACAAGTCTGTTTTCTTATATTAACTCGTCGTAAGCTATAACAAGCAAGGCATCAATATGTCTTAAAGCAATATTTACTTTATAAATAATGGTTATTTTATTTAAGTACTGTAGTAAAAACTCGACTTTAACTTCATATAAGCGGTGGAAAGCCCCTAAAAAACATAATCTGCTATCAAGCCTTATACAGTGCGTTATGATAATCTAAATGTATTATTTTACACATCCGATCACTTACTGTTTACTGAAGTTTTATTAAAATTTTTCCAAAAAAAAGTCTAGCACGTGGCTAGACTTTTTTGTTCAGTGATTACTTTTCTTATTTATAAGAAAAGTAAGCTACCTAAAGAAAAGGATTTACTTTAATAATCGTTTCAACACGATCTGGACCCGTAGAGATAATATCTACTGGTATACCGGTAATTTCCTCAATGCGCTTGATATAAGCAAGGGCATTTTCAGGCAAGGCATCAACCGAAGTAGCACCAACAGTGCTTTCAGTCCAACCCGGCAATTCTTCGTATACCGGCGTAACTTTTTCATAACCTTCAGCTGCCGTAGGCGGCACAGTGATAATATCACCGGCTTCAGTTTTGTAACCAATACATATTTTTAATGTTTTTAAGCCATCAAGTACATCAAGCTTAGTTAAACAAAAACCTGTGATACTGTTTACTTGAATGGCACGATGAATAGCAACGGCATCAAACCAACCACAACGACGCTCACGACCTGTAGTAGCACCAAATTCATGGCCGACAGTACCTAAGTGGTCACCAATATCATCATGAAGCTCTGTAGGGAATGGACCCGAACCGACACGCGTAGTGTAAGCTTTGGTAATACCTAAGATGTAATCTAAATGACGAGGACCAAAACCACAACCTGTTGCAACACCACCGGCAGTAGTATTGGAAGAAGTTACGTAAGGGTAAGTTCCATGGTCGATATCAAGTAAGGTACCTTGGGCACCTTCAAACATGATTGGCTCACCCGCTTTACGCGCTTGATCTAATATTTCTGAAATATCAGCCGTCATTTTTTTAATGGTATCGGCAACCGCTAATGCATCAGCTAATACTTCTTCATAGTTCACTGGCTCAACTTTATAGTAGTTAATCAAGGTGAAGTTATGATATTCAACAATTTCTTTTAGTTTAGCCGCAAATGTTTCTGCGCAGAATAAATCGCCAACACGTAAACCGCGTCGTGCAACTTTATCTTCATAGGCTGGACCAATACCACGACCTGTAGTACCAATGGCTTTATTACCGCGCGCAATTTCACGTGCCGCATCTAAAGCATTATGGTAAGGAAGAATTAGTGGACATGCATCACTAATCAGTAAACGTTCACGTACTGGAACGCCTTTGGCTTCTAACATGGTAATTTCTGTCATTAAAGCTTTAGGACATAAAACTACACCATTACCGATAAGGCATTTTACGTTATCACGTAATATGCCCGATGGAATAAGATGTAATACGGTTTTTTCACCGTTGATCACTAAAGTATGGCCAGCATTGTGACCGCCTTGATAACGAACTACATATTTAGCTTTATCGGTTAGTAAGTCTACGATCTTACCTTTACCTTCGTCACCCCATTGAGTGCCGAGAACAACTACATTTTTGCCCATGTTTTACTATTTCATAAGAAAATTAAGCGAGGATTTTATCAAAATTTCATTTATAGTCCAAGAGAAAAAAGCAGCTTTTTGAGCTGCTTTTAAAATAACCTATAAAGTTAACAGGTTAGCTTGAAATTATTCGTAACCCCATGGCGTAATTGGGGTATTAATTGGCTTAGTTAAATCGAAATCTACCCTGAATTCTCTACCTTGGCGTATTAAACGATAAGTAAATTTTTCTGGATAGATGTACATTTGCCAGGTATTACCAACAGATTGCGGTATTCCTTGTGCGACAAAAAGTTCCTTCGAATACTGATCTGCTGGAAAAGATTGCATTTCGGCCCAACCGCCATCAAGGGTATGACCACCATACATAGTTGATTTATCAAAACTACCATCTTTTTGGCGATGATCATGTTTTAACGATAAACCAGAGCCCGTTTTAGTAATGATCCAGGTACGTGAAGCATCGTCACCAACATGGAAAGGTACTTGTAATTGGCTATCTGTACACTTGCGCACATGCATAACTAATTTTTTATTAGCAAAACTACCGCCATCTGAATTATCAACAGTAACTTTACCCTCATAGGATTTACCACAGAGTTTACTAATATTATTAAAAAAGTCATCTTGAGTCTTAATTGAAACTAATGGTGCTTCTGCCGCCATTAAAATTGTGGTCATTGGTAATGATACGATTGCAGCGATCAGATATTTTCTTATTGTCATTTTTTTACCTTTATTGAATTGGTACTCTACAGTACTGCTATTTATCTATAACTCAGCGTTAATCTGCTTGAATATAACAGAAGTTAAACTGGTTATTTGTTTCATAGTGTTCATTTGCATTAATCTGCATCAAGATTTTTTGTACTAGGTACAAAAAAGCCAGCAGATATGCTGGCTTTTTATAACACTAGAGTACTAGCTATTTTTTAATACCACTGCCATCTTTTAAGTAACGAAAGAATTGGCTATCAGGTTGGACCACCATGATATCATTTTTACTGCTAAAACTTTTCTCATAAGCCTCAAGGCTACGGTAGAAGCTATAAAATTCTGGATCTTTTGTATAAGCATCGGCATAGACTTTAGCTGCCAGTGCATCACCTTCACCACGTACAGTAAATGAATATTTCTGTGCTTCAGCTAACATGACGGTTACTTTTGCATCAATCTTAGCGCGAATAATTTCGGCTTGCTCTTGACCTTGTGACCTATGTTCTGTAGCAACAGCAGTACGTTCAGCACGCATACGTTCATAGATAGAATTACTTATCTCTGTCGGTAAGTTAATTGCTTTAATACGTACGTCTACGACTTCAATGCCTAAGTCTTCCCGGCTACTTGCCGCACTTTCAAGTGCCTTGCTCATAATAGCAGCACGATCACCAGAAACGATTTCTTTAATGGTGCGATTACCAAATTCAGTCCGTAAACCGTTATTAACTTTCTGCTTAAGTAATGCCCGAGCATTATCCAGAGAGCCACCAGTACGTAGGTAATAAGTAGAGAAATCAATGATGCGCCATTTAACAAATGAATCAACCATTAAATCTTTTTTCTCTGAGGTTACAAAACGATCGGCAGGTTCATCTAATGTTTGAATACGCGCATCTAATTTACGTACTGTCTCAATAAATGGAATCTTGAAGTGTAAACCCGGCTCATAGACCATCATTTCATCGGTAGCACTATCACGTTTAATCTTTGAAAATTGGAATACGATGCCACGTTGGCCTTCGTAAATTACAAAAACTGACGATAAACCTAAAACGACAAGTAACGCTAATATAGCAATGGAAAAATTTTTCATTGTTTAGTTTCTCCCATTACTGAATCTATCAGAGCGGTTTGACGATGATAAAGGTGACGTATTCACACTAGACTGAGTCCCAGGTATGTACTTAGTATTACCACTACGGTTATTAGTATTTTGTTGCTGAATAATTTTATCTAAAGGTAAGTACATCATATTATTACTGCCCTCTACATCAATCATAACCTTACTGGTATTGCCATATACTTTTTCCATAGTAGCAATATATAAACGCTCACGTGTTACTCCAGGTGCCGCTTGATATTCTGGTAAGATTTTTTCGAAACGAGCGACCTCACCTTGTGCATCTAATACTATTTGAGTTTTATAGGCAGTTGCTTCCTGCTCCATACGCTTAACACGACCACGTGCCCGTGGTTCAATACCTCTAGCATAAGCTTCGGCTTCCCGTAAGAAACGAACTTCATCTTCTTGGGCCGAAATCGCATCATCAAAAGCATCTTTCACTTCATTGGGTGGACGAGCATCTTTAAAGTTAACATCAACAATAATTAAACCTAAGTTATAAGGTGCAATTATTTTTTCTAACTCTTGCCATACCGATTGGCGAATTGCTTCACGACCACTGGTTAAAATGTCATCCATGTCTGCATGACCAACAACATAACGAAGGGCACTATCAAGTGATTGATTTAAGCTGTCTTCGGCATTTGTCACACTGAAAATATAGTTGCGAGCATCAACAACACGATATTGAATTTGCATTTCTACGCGAACAACATTCTCATCTTTAGTTAACATAAAGCCAGAGGAAGGCATATCACGGGTACTTTGCATATCAACTGGAATAATGCGGTCAATAAAAGTCCACTTCCAGTTAATACCTGGTTCAACTGTACCTGTGTACTGACCAAAACGTAGCACTATGCCCTGCTCTGCTTCTTTAATAGTGTAAAAACCACTAAAGGCATAAACAATTGAAGCTACGACTAAAAGAATACTTAGCCCAATGCTGGAAAAATTCTTACCTAAGCCAGATCCAGAGCCACCTTTAGTAGTTTTACCACCAAAAATACCCGTCACTTTTTTACCTAGGTCATTAAGAAGTTCATCTAAATCTGGTGGCCCTTGATTCTTGCCACCTTTATTTTTCCAGGGGTCTTTTTCATTATTCCCCGGTTCGTTCCAAGCCATATTGTTCTCCACTAAAATCGGCGAAAGTAAAATTTTCGCCCCTACAATTAAAATTAATTTACACTAATGTTCAATCTACTTAATACTCAACGTACCTGGCTATTTCATTACTATCATTGGCGAGTAACTTCTGCCATTCACGCGATGGTAACTTCACTTCAAGGTGACAATAGCCTTGTTCGTCAAAACTCTCGCTAGTAATACAATTTAATCGGTATAACTCCCCACGCAACTTCCCAGCACTTGGCGGGATACTTAATTGATGATTTACCACTTGTATATCTAAGCGTTCTGCCAGTGCGGTAAATAATAATTCGATACCAATATTCGCTTGTGCCGATAGCCAAACACGAATTGGCTTACCTTGATCGTCTCTATCTATTCGCGGTTCAATATCATCTAAGTTATCTATTTTGTTACAGATAAGTAGCTGAGGAACCTCGTTTGCTTCAATTTCTTTAAGTACATATTCTACTTGTTCAATATTTTCGCTACGTCTGTCATCTGAAATGTCAACGACATGCAATAATAATTCAGCTTCACGGGTTTCAGTGAGTGTTGCTTTAAAAGCGGCGACTAAATCATGGGGCAAATGACGAATAAAACCCACTGTATCCGCTAAAATAACACGACCGACACCCACTAAGTCTATTTTTCTCAACGTGGGATCTAAAGTCGCAAATAACTTATCTGCAGCATAAACTTCAGCCTGAGTTATGGTATTAAATAAGGTCGATTTACCGGCGTTGGTGTACCCTACTAGAGACAAGGTGGGTAACTCTGCTCGCGTTCTTGCTCTTCGTCCCTGCTGCCTTTGCACTTCCACTTTAGCTAAACGTTTGCGAATATTAACCATACGCTCTCGTAATAAACGTCTATCTGTTTCAAGCTGAGTTTCACCTGGCCCTCTAAGACCGATACCACCTTTTTGTCGCTCTAAATGAGTCCAACCTCGAATTAAACGGCTACTCATATGACGTAATTGTGCTAATTCAACTTGTAGCTTGCCCTCATGAGTTCTAGCGCGTTGTGCAAAGATATCAAGAATTAAAGTAGTGCGATCAACTACTCGACATTCACATAATGCTTCAATATTCTTTTCTTGTGACGGTGTTAAACTATGATTAAACAGCACAACATTAGCGCCAACTAGATTTACAGCATCACGAATTTCTTCTGCTTTACCTGAGCCGACAAAAAAACGGGGATGAGGAGTATTTCGTTTACCCGTCACCACGGTCAACGCTTGTACACCAGCAGAAGACACTAACATTTTAAACTCGTTCAAGTCTTCCCTACTACTCTCATCAGGGAAATCTATATGAACAAGTACGGCCTGTTCACCCGCTTGATAACGTTCAAACAATAGTATTAAGTCCTAGTACCATAATTAGTCGTAATCAAAACAAGATAAAAAGCTTTAATCATCTGCAGACTGATCATCCAAACTAGGCACAGGTGCTGTATTCACAGCGCGAGAAGGTACAACGGTAGATATAGCATGCTTATATACCATCTGACTAACTGTATTTTTAAGGAGAATTACAAACTGATCGAACGATTCTACTTGTCCTTGTAATTTAATACCGTTAACTAAATATATTGCAACTGGAATGCGATCACGACGTAATGCATTTAAGAATGGGTCTTGTAAAGACTGCCCTTTTGCCATTATATGGTCCCTTTTATTATTATTAAACGTTACTGGCAAACTTAAAACGCAGTAACACAATATCTGAAAAATTTACTATGAAAACAACACAGCAAAACGCTGTATTAAATAGCTAACAAATTAATTATACATCAATTTTAAACTATTGCTTTATATTTGCTTACCCTTATTGCTTTGCGTCAAGCAGTGATAAAACTTGTGCTAAGTTAGTTTTATCGTCCGTTGTCAGCCAATGTAAATCGGGCCAATTTCGTAACCAAGTTAATTGTCTTTTAGCCAATTGTCTGGTTGCGCAAACACCACGAAAAATCATTTCATCATGGTCAATTTCACCCTCAAGGTATTGCCACATTTGCCTATAGCCAACACAACGAATAGCAGGTAAATCTTGGTGTAAATCAGGCCGTGACTTTAACTTAATCACTTCTTGCTCAAAGCCTAAATCAATCATTTGTTGATAGCGTAGGGCAATACGCTTGTGCAAAGTACTACGTTCTTTAGGCGTTATCGCTAATTGTAGAACATTGCCGCCGAGCTTAGCACCTTTAATTTGAGTCAATTGTGTCAAAGTGTTACTCGTCAACCGATACACTTCAAGCGCTCGAGTAATGCGCTGTGGATCGTTCGGGTGTATACGTTCAGCTGAAACAGGATCTATTTCCTCTAGCTGATCATGCATTGCCTGCCAGCCTTTTACTAACGCCTCACTTTCAATCTCTTTACGTACTTCTGCATTCGCGGTCGGAAGTGGGGAAATCCCTTCAATTAAGCTTTTGAAATACATCATAGTGCCGCCGACCAATAATGGAATGCGGTTGTTACTTCTGATTTCGGCAATTTCAGCTAACGCATCGCGACAAAAATCGGCAGCTGAATAACTTTGACTGGCATCACGTAAATCGATAAGTCGATGGGGATACTGAGCTAACTCCGCTTTTGTTGGTTTAGCTGTACCAATATCCATATCTCGATAAATAAGTGCCGAGTCGACACTCACTATATCGCAAGGTAACGCTTCTTGCAGTGCCATAGCCAAAGCAGTTTTACCTGATGCGGTTGGCCCCATTAAACAAATAACAGGTGGCTGATTTAACTCTGAGATGCTTTCAACTGACACGAATACTGAACTCTTATCTAAAATAAACTAAAGGACGTTAATGTAACTGCTTAATATGAGATGTAAGGTCAAGAGGGGTAGAATTCAAGAGCAATTGTTGACTAAGTTGCTCATTAAACAATTTTCTCGCCAGTTTTACCAAAGTCTCGGCCTGCACTTCATCATATTGAGCAAGCACCATGGCGACTCCTACGCAATGACAAATAGCCCTTTCATCGAGCTCATTACCTTCATCACCATTTTGGCGTTCAATAAGTTCATTAATAATAGTGATAACAGCACTACTCACATCTTGCTCACGTAATAATGCCGGAAATTGCCTTATTTGTATTTTATTCTGGCTCTGTTTAACGAGAACAATACCGGCTGTCGCTAACTTCTCTTGTTGTGCAATGACCAGATTATGCTGCTCTGGTGAAAGACTGACCATCACAGGTAATAATAGCGGCTGGCTAATTAAACCCTCATTGTTGCTATCTATTTCCTCACTGATTTTCTGCCAACTTTGTTCAACGAGTTTACCATAAGTGCATTTAGCTAATTTAAATAGCGATAGCACTCTCACCTCACTTTCTGCTTTATACAGTGCATAACCCGGTTGATGTATGCTTAGCAAGATGCTCTGATTCGCTGAGGCTTGCTGAATCGCTAAGTCATGCTCGAGGGTAAAGTCTTTAGTTGAGCCCGTTGCAAGTGCGACTTCACTTGAAACGTCCACATGAGGTGTCATTAATGCTTGATAATTTGTCGTAGCCACCTCCGATATAGTATTTCTCGCTGATTGTCGATTACTGACATCGTGAATATGCTGTAAGGGCTTAATATAATCAGCCTTTTGGTAATTGACAGGGGCACATTCAGTATTCGATGTAGGGCTAGTTGTTACGTCATTGGTATCAACAGACGCGTATGATTGTTCAGGCACTAACGCTATATCATTCTCAGACGGTGTAAACAATTGCTCGCCTGCTAACGCTGAGGTCAACGCTTTATGGCAAACAGAATAGATAAAATCATGTACATAACGGCTTTGATGAAAGCGTACTTCATGTTTGGCCGGATGTACATTGACATCAACTTCCCGGTAATCAAGCTGTAAAAACAAGACAAAGGCAGGGTAAGTATCCGGTGGCAGCAAGTCTGCATATGCTTGGCGTATAGCATGATTAATTAACTTATCACGCATCATCCGGCCATTGACATAACTATAACAAAGATCGTTTTGGCTGCGTGAGAAACTCGGTTTTGCTAACCAACCAGATAGCCTCATATTATCATGTGGGCAGTCTACCTCTACGGCATGCTCGATAAATTTTGGACCACAAACCATAGCAACACGTTTAGTGCATTGCGCATGCGTACTAGCACTACGATATTGGCGCACAGTTTTACCATTGTGCGTTAGGATAAAACTGACTTCAAAATGGGTAAGTGCGATTCGACGTACCACTTCATCGATATGGTTAAATTCTGTTTTTTCGGTACGTAAGAACTTGCGTCTCGCCGGGGTATTAAAAAACAAATCAAGTACTTCAATACTAGTACCATCAGGATGGGCAGCTGGCTTGATGTTAACCGACATATCTCGCCCTTCAGCAACGGCTTGCCATGCTGTGTTTTGCGTTTTCGGCTTGGACGTTAAGGTTAATCGGGCCACAGAGCTAATACTGGCTAAGGCTTCACCACGAAAACCTAGGCTAGTAATGGCTTCTAAATCATTTAAATCTTTAATTTTACTGGTTGCATGACGGCTTAATGCCAAGGTTAATTCATCTTTAACGATGCCATGACCATTATCAGTAATTTTGATTCTTTTGATGCCACCTTTATCTACATCAATATGAATTGAGGTTGCACCGGCATCTAAACTATTTTCAATCAACTCTTTAATGACAGAAGCAGGACGCTCGACCACTTCACCGGCCGCAATTTGGTTAGCCAAACGTGCTGGTAATATAGCAATACTCATAGGGACTTTATCCGGTACGGGGAATTTTTAATGTTTGACCAATTCTTAAAGCGTTAGACTTTAAGTTATTGATAGCTTTTAATTTACTCATCGAGGTATTGTAGCGCTGAGCTAGCACCGACAGTGAATCGCCACTACGGACTTTATGTTTTTTATAACCAACAGAGGCAAAATAAGAGCCGGTTAAGGGGTGCGCTAAAAAGTGATTTTTAATACCGCGATGAATGGCATCCGCTAAACGTTGCTGATGTTTAGACCAGGTTAAATTCTTCTCTTCTCGGTGATTAGAAATAAAACCGGTTTCGACCAAAATAGAAGGTATATCTGAAGATTTTAGTACACCGAAATTACCATTTTGTGGAGTTTTCTTATGCATTTTGGTGATTTTTTTCAGTTCTTTTATGACGTTATTCGCGACACCAAAGCTAACACCAAGGGAATGCTCTTTACTCATATCCGCTAAGGCCAGCGCTAAATGGCTATCTGAAGTATTTTTGATTACCCCACCACCGCCGCCAAGTAACTCTGATTTTTTTTCTCTATTTGCTAACCATTTGGCCATCTCTGACTCAGCTCTACGTTTAGTCACTACCCAAACTGAGGCACCACTAGGTATTGAAGTACGAAACGCATCGGCATGAATTGAGACAAAAAAGTCGACGTGCTTTTCTCTGGCTAGGCTAGTACGACGATTTATATTTACATAATAATCACCACTGCGGATCATTACCGCTTTCATGCCTTTTTCTTTATTAATGAGTTTTTGCAATTTTTTAGCGATGGCTAGAGTCACTCGCTTTTCATAAGTGCCTTTGCCACCAATAGAGCCGGGGTCTTCACCACCATGACCCGCATCTATGCCAATAATGATATCGCCGACATTACTTTTAGGTTTTGATTTTGCTTCATCTGTTCTGTTTTTATCATAAAGATCAAGCACCAAGCGATGGCCATACTGACCCGCTGGAGCTAATGGAAAAATAGTCAATTGATATGATTGCGCTAACTCCAATACTAAGCGGGTTTTACCTTTGCTGATACTGGAGCGGAAAAGTTTTACTCGGGGATCGTTGGCGGCAAGTTTTTTTAAGGCGACGGTATTTTTGGTATTATTAAAATCAATAACCAAACGGTCAGGTTTGCTGAGTGTAAAGTATTTATACTCGGGCTTTTTTTTCACATCAAAGACTATACGAGTATTTTCTGGCGCTGGCCATACACGAATACCATCAATGCTGTTGGCTGCGAAAGCACTTATCGAAAATAAACTCGAACAGGTGATAGCAACGAGCAAACGCAATAGTCGTATTTTTGCTATCGCCAGAAGAAATCTGTGATACATCCAACTTACCCCAACTTTTTTTATAATTTTATTATTTGTGCAAGTGCTGTCATCACTTGTTCGCCATGACTAGACTCTGCTTGCAGTTTGATGATTCTTTGTTCATCTTGATAAACTATATTAATGTTAATATCTGCTTTAGCCAATAGCCCGGTACCTTTTTCTGGCCATTCAATAAAGCAGCAGCAATCATTATTAAAATAATCACGAATTCCCATATACTCTAACTCTTCGGCATCAGCAAGACGATAAAGATCAAAATGAAATATTCGCCAATCCCCTAACTCATAAGGTTCAACTAAGGTATAAGTCGGGCTTTTTACATTACCTTGATGCCCCATACCTCGAACAAAGCCGCGAGTCAGTGTAGTTTTACCGGCACCTAAATCGCCGATGAGATAAACTACTAATGCTTGCTGAACTGTTGCCTTTTTCAGTACTTGGGCTAGCCCTGAGCCAATGGCAATAGTGGCTGCTTCATCAGGTAAAAAATATTCTAATTGCTTCATTTTGATTTTCTATATTGATTTCGATTACTATCATGGCGCGAATGACTCTCTATTTTACCGTCAAGCAATTGCTTGAAAGATATAAATAAAACACTGGCTATCAGACCACGTTGACGCTTGTTATTGGCTATAATATCAGCTGACGCGCCATGAATATACGCTGCCAACCATGTTGGGTAAAAAATATTCTCTCTTTGCAAAACTAACACGCCAATTGTGCCACGCCAAACAGTGCCTATTAAGCTTGATGACCTTCCAACTTGCCGGCAATTGTACTCATCACTAAAAAATGGTTAACATCATTTTTCGAGACGGGACTAGTACTATACACTGATATCATTACTCGCTTTTGTGATAAACTCACCGGTAATTTCATGGTTATATTGCTAACCCCATTAATGGTTCCACCAACGAGCTCAAGCTGACTTTATTTGTATGACAACGTCTCTTATTAACTATCAAGAATTAGCCGAAAAAATCAATTACTGGGGCAAGGAATTAGGTTTTTCTGATTTAGGTATCAGTGATATTGACTTATCGGCTCATGAAAGTGTGTTAGAACGTTGGTTAGCCAACAATTATCACGGTAATATGGATTACATGGCACGCCACGGTTTAATGCGTGCTCGACCAGCGGAATTAGTACCCGGTACCATAAGAGTCATCAGTGTTCGGTTAGATTACCTGCCCAAGAACGCAAAATTTTCCACCATACTAAAAGATAAAAACAAGGCTTATATCAGTCGTTATGCGCTCGGTCGTGATTATCATAAATTAATGCGCAAACGCTTACAGCAATTAGGCAAGAAGATAGCTGAGTATTGCAGCGATTTTAACTGCCGTCCATTTGTTGACTCCGCGCCTGTCATGGAAAGGCCTCTGGCAGAAAAAGCCGGCTTAGGTTGGGCGGGTAAACATACGTTATTAATTAATAAAGAAGCGGGTTCTTGGTTTTTCTTGGGTGAACTATTTGTTGATATTCCTCTGCCCATTAGCACGAATGAATATAGCGTTAATGCCAGTAAAATAATTGATACACAAACAAAGACTAATGATTGTGGTAGCTGTGTCGCCTGCATCAAGATTTGTCCCACCAAAGCAATAGTAGCGCCATATACTGTTGATGCACGGCGCTGTATTTCTTATTTTACCATTGAGTCGCCAGAAGCTATTCCTGAGGAATTACGTGCCTTAATGGGCAATCGGATTTATGGCTGTGATGATTGCCAGTTAATTTGCCCATGGAATAAATACGCTAAGCTCAGCCTTGAGCATGATTTTCAAGCAAGAAATAACCTTGACGATATCAGTTTACTCGAGTTATTCGCTTGGTCTGAAGAACATTTTCTCACTGTATTACAAGGCTCGCCCATCAGGCGTATTGGTTATCAAAGCTGGTTACGAAATATTGCCGTGGCATTAGGCAATGCACCTTATAGTGAAGGGGTTGTTGACGCTTTAGCAGCAAAGTCACTCGAGGCAAGTGAACTCGTGGTAGAGCATATAAACTGGGCGCTAGAGCAACACAGAAAAAAGAAAGCACTTACCGAAAAAGCGGCAACAGAGCAAGCTAAAAATCATAGATTAACCTTGCGCTTGATTCGCTCCGTCGAGAAAGGCCTGACTCGAGATGCCTAAGCTTTTACCTTAAATCAATGAGCTTTGAAGCTAAGCCTCCTGCCCATATTTATTCAATGAGGTGAAATTAATTAGCTGCGACTGTATTTAGCATCTCGATATCAGCTTTTGCTTCATCTAATTCATGCTGAACATTCAACAGATTTTTAATAGCGGTATTTCTTTCAGCCACCGCTGTTTGCTCGCGTACTTTCATTGCCGCCAATTGCTGTTTAGTTTTCTCTAATATGGCGACAACATTAGCTATATCATCATTTTTAGAGAAGAGCTGAGCATCTCTTGCCTTAGTAAAATCATCATCCGCAGTGTTTAAAAGCGCTCTTGAGCGGAACACTAAATAGTTAACAACAAGGCGAATTAAAACCAGTAAAGCGCTAATAAGAAAAACCACAAAAAATTGGTTATCTTCAATGGATGTTAGTGCCGTCACCACTTTAGTAAGGAAACCGCCTTCGGCACTGATAAAATGGCTAAACAATTGTTTATGCCAGACTAACCAAGTCACCAGGTAAATAAGAATAAAGCTTGGCGCTAGTGGTTGATTTTCGCTAAAGCTGAGCATTGATTTGAGGGTTTTCTTACTAATCACATAAAGTCCTTTTTAAAAGTTTAATAAATTTCAATGTGCATTAAGGCGCTCACTTTACGATAAAAGTATAAAAAGATACATGCTTGTATATTGAAAGTAGTTATTAAATTTTATTGTTATGCTCATTTTGCCGGTGCTGGCATAGGACAATAACTTGCTGTTTGTCTTGTTCACTGAAACTACGCCAAGCAATAATCTCATCAATATGACGAAAACACCCCAGACAAATATCCTCACTATCTAAACAGCAGTTCCGTACACAGGGACTATCCGTTAATATAAGCTTATGCTTCTTGTTCAATGTGTACTCCTATAATCAGAACTAATACCAATTGAAATAATGAATCGACCAACTTAGAACTTCAGAAGCGAGCTTAGAACAAACAAAATGAGTTAAACATAGTTATTCTATATTTCTTTCATTTTGTGACGTTATCAGTTTGCTACTGAGTTCCCAGAGGGCGAGTTTAAAAGGCTTATAAGCGGCGTTATTGCTTTTGACAAGGACGCTATATGGATGTAGCTTCTTAGAGAATGCAGGAGCTTATTCTCCTGAATAACCATTCTCTTCAATCAATGCCTTGCCTCTAAGCCTTTTAATTCTCGCTAAGTGATCAATTCATTACTTCATTTGGTATAATACGCACTATCGAATAATTCAGCCAACTACACCACCTGATCAGCATACTGGCTAATGGCCTTAACAGCCTGCTGAGTTTTATCTAATAGCTTAACTTGTAGTTTGGTATTATTACCGAGTGCTTGTTTAGCTAATAACTCCTGCCAATGATGACATAACTGTAACAGTTCATCGGCGGCAAGAATTTTGCTATTAACCGTTAGTGCCTTAATAATCGCAGCAACTTTTTTCACATTGTTATCGACCAGTGCTTTCGTTAAAGCTGCCACTAAGACTTCATTATTACTTGTATAATCGTCTAGCATAAACAATGCTAATTCAGCCGAGCCTTGATGTTGTATATAGCGCTTAAAGTTAAAACTTACCGACTGCTTTTTATCTGTTGGTTTTATACTTTCATTTTCAATTGCGGTAAGACTTAACTTAACTTGCTCATTATTGTCAATGATACCATCGTTATCACTCACTGCATCACAAGTTTTAGTGCGGCGACAGTGCTCACTAACCCGCTTTTTCAACCAAGGGTGCATTGCCGATAATAACGTTTTAACATCACTATCTGCAGTTAAATTTCCGCTGTGCCACAAAGAAAATCCTTCGGGTTTATCCGTGAATGACATTGTCCCATTTAAACTAAACACACCTCGTGGTAAAACTCGTCTATCAAGAGAAGTGACTGCTACGCTAAAAGGAGTAAAGGCTGTGGTATTCAGTTCCGTTAACAATATAGTAAAGCGGTCACTGCGCCACCGTATTTTTTGCGATAACTCAGTAACAACATAAGTCACCGATAACCCCATACTTTGTAATAGCTGCTGTAAATCTTGATACTTATCGGGTGATGTAACAGCTAATAACACCTCTATCGGCATAGGTAAGTAATTTTCAGCCAACCGACTGGCTTGGTGTTTAATATTTGGTAAGTGAGTTGGTAATGACATTGCCGGATAATGCCGTACAGATTGAGCATTGGTTACAGTTAGCGGTAAGGTAAAACTTAACTGATAACCTTGCTCCGTTAACACTGCGCTCAAGTCGTCGCCGTGTTGGTACTTTAATAAGGTATTGAAGTACCTTGCTAAGCCACTGCCCTCATTTTGCTCATGGTCGACATCAGTTATATTGATGATATCAACAGGAAGTTGCTTACGTTTATCTGCCTCTTGAATTTGGCCACTAAAGCGTACTTTTTGTTGGCTGGTATTTTTATCAATTAATTGCCAAGTGAGTACTAATGTCACTTTTGTCTGATGCGTCAACAGCAGCTCAATGAAAACCTTAACTAATTCACTAAAGAGCTCAGCATCAAGATTCACTTCTGCCAATATTTTTTCATCAAAAGTCGCCGAAATAGTATTTTCGTGCTCGATGAGCTGACTCTGTTGATTAAATAAAACCGCCTGCACCAGAGAAAACACATTGGCATCAACCAAGGTAAGTACGACGTTATTACCCTGCAAGTGCTGATAGTATCTTAGCTGTGCAATTCTGCGGACTAAGGCCCGTCCTTGCTGATACGCCTGATAAATATAATCATGTTTTATCGCCAGTGGCGCATCTCTTTTATCGGCTAGGTTTGCGGTACACTCATTCGCGCCAAGCAAAACCTGTTGCTTTATCGCCATCAGTTGCAGCACTTTAACACTTTTTTCGGTAAATAAGCACGGCTGTGCCACTATGACGGAAGCTTTGTCTGTGGCGCTATCTGGAGCGGTTTGTTTTGTCGATAATAAGGTATCAATCTCTTTAGCTGTAGTAATGTTTCGCTGAGAAATCTTCTTTACTAGTTGCTCAGTCTCGGCTGAAACTAGTGTCTCTTTGGCTAGTCTATTCAAAACCTGCTGTTCGTGAATACAAACGGCGTCGAATTTCCCCGCTAAGGCTTGGTGAATATAATGAGTATTTTTATTAGTTGTGGTTTTTAAGCGCTGCCACATTAGCCACAGTAAAGTAACGACACCGATGAAAGTGACAGAAAATAGCATCAGTAGCGTTATTGGCAAAAGATTTTCCGCGATTAGTGGCTTGTTCTGGGTAAGGTATTCATTATTGGCAGCAGAGCTGTTTTTATTGTGCTCAATTAAAGCAGCAAGCATGACTGATAACTCTTGCTGTTGAAAACTTAGCTGCTGATGATAGCTATTTAACAACACTAATTGTTGTTGCCATCGCTCTAAAAAATCACTTTTAAAGAGATGATCTTTAAGGTGGACAAAGTCTCTGACAATATCCGCTATACCTTGATTACCTTGCTGTAAGTTAGCCAATTTTTTTGAATAATTACTAATAAAAACATCATCTAAACGAGTCCTTAATTGTAGAAAGGAGCTTTGCTGTGTTTGTAAATTCAAGCTCGCCATCAAGGTAACGATGCTCGCTAATTTATTTTTCCCCTCGGTTAATAGTTTCGCTTGTTCAAAACCTGTATTTCGTTTATCTAATTGGATTGTTATCGCATCAAGTATGGTGTCTAGCTGAAGCAGGGCTTTATTTTTTAAGGCGTTATTTTGCTGATTATCCTCGACAATACCGGTAATCAGTTCGGCTGCCTCATTATTATGGTTAAACCATTGCTGGTAGCGAGTTTGGTTAAGAGAAGTGAGTAGTGACAATTTTTTGCTTTTCAGCGTCAATTCTTGCTGCAAGGGGATTAGCTCTGCCACGTTGAGGCTTGGTAACATTACCTTAAGTAAGTGATTACTTTCAATGAGATAGGATTGCTGTAAAAGTTGACTTTGTAGTGGTATCACTTGCTCATCAATGATGGTTTGTGAATACTTAGCTTGTTGACTAAACAAAAAAAATGCTGATGATAGCGAGCCCCCTATAACCAACAATATGGCAAAGAAGTATAGAGTAAAATACTGATGAAATGCCTTAGTTTTAACTAAAAGCTTTGCGCTCGTTGCAACTTGCTTTTCATCAGGTGGCTTTGCCGCTGATTTCAGGTCTTTCTTGGTAGTCATCTTTTTTCAGTATGATTCGATTCCCTTAAATAATACTCTAGACCAAATAGGAGGTTAAGGCATTAAGCTTTGCGATTATCACTGCGCTTTTTTTTACTAACCCAAGCCCATTCCATTTGACATTCAATAGGGCTTTGCCCTGATTCATCTTTAATAATTACCGACACAAAAACACTGCCCTTTTCTTGCTCATTTATTTGCGCTATTTGCTCATCCGATAATGTCGCTACTGCATGCAAGCCACCCTGCATACGTCGTTGGTAACTGACCTGCATAGACTTTAATAACGGCAGCTTAGAATCAGGTACGTTCATGCCGAAAACTATACCCGTTGCTGACTCGGCTAATACCGCAGCGGCAATAGCATGAATGCCGCCAATATGATTTTGTACTGACTTTTTATTGGCTAAGGATATCTGTGTTTTTTTAGGGGTAATTTCCTCAATGACAATACCTGTGGTACCTGCAAATTTTACTTTGCTAGAAAATAATTTAGTTAACAGGAATGAGCGTAAAAATACTGGGAATTTATTAACCTTGCTAATGATGGTACTGAACTTGTTGGCCATAGAATTATCCTTTGAATGCTACCAAAACGTCTAATTCATTATGCACACTAACTGGTCTGATCACTAGCCTTTATTTGCTCAGCCAATGCGGTAATAGAGTCTTCACTATAAACCTTAATACCGTGCTGACGTAGCAGTTTAGTGGTAACTCCTGCTCCGCTAATCTTTTGTTGAGAAAAAGTACCATCGTAAATAGTAGTACTGCCACACGATGGGCTAGATTCTTTTAATAGCGCAAACTCTATATTATGTTGCTGACATAACTTCAACGCTTGTTGAGCGCCTTGATTGAATTTTTCCGTTACATCACTGCCGTCAACGGTAATGACCTTGCCACTAACTAAATTAATTTCAGCGGCTGGCCTTGGCACAGGTAAGCCAGAAATGACTTCTGGACAGATAGAGATCAAACGACCTTGTTGCTGCCACAAAGTCAGTAATTCATTTATCAATGGCTTGATTTCACCGTTGTAGCGAACTCGTTGCCCTAAGAAGCAACCACTGATCAAAATTTTACCAAGGGGTTGGAGATTACTAACCATCATTTAATTAACTCGGAATATAATTTAGCTAAACACTCTGCTTTTTCATTATCTTGCCCCTCAAACCAGCAGGATTGACTATAGTAGTCAAAATTTAATATCAGGTAATACCCCTGCCAACTAAAACGGATATTCTCTCGATCTGCACCGGTTATTTTCTCTTGTATAATCACTGATGAGAGCAATGAGAGGATTGACTCAGTGAGTCTTGCGATATCTTCTTGATACCATTCAACTTCAAACCTTAGGTTCAGATGATCTACTTGCAGTGTTATTGATAAAGGGTTTTGCTGTGTTATTAAAATAGGCATGATAAACCGTTTAATTTGGGCAGATATATCGCTAATTATACGACGAAACTTTGTTGTTAATCATCGGTTTTAACAAAAAAACCAACGACAAGTTAGTTTATTTTCAATATACTCATATTAGAATTTTATCTTTGTAACCCCTGTACGTTTTATGCATTTTACCTTGGTTACAAATAACTTTAAACCAAAGAGAGTGAAACTATGAATAAACTTATGCTTGCTGTTGCTACAGCAGCGGTTATGATGGCATCTCCTGTATTTGCTGGCGACGCAGCGGCTGGTAAAGCAAAATCAGCTATGTGTGCGGCTTGTCACGGTGCTATGGGTATCTCTGCTGTACCAACTTACCCTAATTTAGCGGGCCAAAAAGAAGCTTACCTGGCCAAGCAACTTAAAGACTTTAAATCAGGCAAACGTAATGACCCTACTATGAAAGGTATGGTTATGGCACTTTCTGCTACTGATATAGATAACTTAGCCGCTTACTACGCGGCAATGAAATAAGCTTTAGCTTTTTCAAGTCCTGATACAAACCCCAGTTTAACTTGATTAAACTGGGGTTTTTTATTTACCTTAGTACCGGGTTTTTCAATTTCACTTTCGTGCTTCACACCCCATATAATGAAATTTTTTCGTATAGCTAACCGCTAATGTAGCCGCTTGATATATCGACTAAGCCATTATAACTGTGCATTTAACAGGGCTTTTTTCTCAGTTTGTTTATCCGTTTTTGGAGAAGTTTTGCTTAATAAGTCTTTTGCTTCATTACCTCGACTGTTAGCAATAAGCACTTCAACATAGTTAAGTAGGATATCAATATCCTTCCCCTTTGCTAATTTAAAAGCTTTACTGGCATACTTTAAGGCTCCTTGCTTATCACCTGACTTAAGTAAAACCTTAGCGTAAGTATCCGCAACATTTGGGATGTGTGGCGCTAAGGAGAAGGCTTCTTTGGCATGCATAAGTGCTTTATCCATATTACTTTGCTCTAAGAACAACCACGCTAAATTGTTATGGGCAACCACATTGCTTGGTTGCCTCTTTATGACTTCACCATAAACTGCAATAGCTTTGTTGGTATCACTGTCTAAATAGATGCCCGCCAACATAGTTTTAATACGGTTCTCATGAGGTTCAATGGTTAAATAATGCTCCAACACTTTTACTGCGTTAGTTTGCTCTTCATTACCCAAATAAGCTCCAGCGAGATATACGGCATTGTGACTACTGGGATAAATTTTATAAAACTGGGTTAATTTTGGTATCGCTTGAGTATACTCTTCTTCTAATAAGTATATTCTACCTTGTAAGCCCTGCTTTAAAGCCTCATTAATATTCGCTACCGCTAATTTTTTATAAAGTTTTTTTGCTGGGATAATCTGTTGGCTATTAAGCAATAACTGCATATTTATCAGTTGTAAGACTAAATTATCTTTATGGTAAGCTAAGCCGCGTTTAACGACGCTTAACGCTCGTTCATTATGCCCACTATTAGCATGTAAATCGGCCAATAAAATGACTGGTTCAATATGGTATGGTCTGGCTTTTAACCAAGCTTCTAAGCCGGATTCAACTTTCTTAATATCATTTTGTCTTTGAGAATTAAATACCGTTAACTTCCAATACCGCTTAGGTAAGTTAGGGGTATCCTGTAAATCAAGAAGTAAACTCTCTGCTTGTTTATATTGCGCCAAAGTCACCATAGCTTCGGTCACTAATATTGCTTTTTTAATGTCTGTTTTATCTGCTTGGTAGGCTGCTTGCAATTTTGCTAACGCCATTTCATTTCGATAGATACCAAAATAGTGCCTTAACACTTTATTATTGCTGGGCGTCAAGGTAATTAAATAATCAACTCTTTGCTTACTCAAGACTTCATTTTCTTGTAAGCGAGCAGATCTGAGTTGTTCTGTTAACGCGAAAATATTGTCAGGCTCTAACAATAAGCTTTGTTTTAGTGATTGCTCAGCTTGTTGATAATTTTTTTCTTTAATAGCTATGCTTGCCATTAAGTTATAACCACCCGCTTTATCCGAATATTTTTGTTGCCATTTAGTCGCTATAACTCGTGCTTTTTCAATATCATTTTTTTGTAGCGATGCAAATGCCAATGCTAACTCAGCTTCAATAAATTCCGGGTCAAGTATTACTGCAGCTTGCAAATTTTGTAAGCCTGAAGGGTCATTCATCATTAACTTTAAAATACCCTGTCTAGCCGCATCACTTGCATTATTGGCACTGGCACTTTCATTTTTTTCGAGTAACTTCCTTGCTTCATCTGTTGCACCTAACTCCAAAAGTTTATAGCTTAATGATGAGATGAATTTTGCATCCCCTGCTTGGTCTGGGTCAAAATCACCAATAGTCGCATTGATTTCTTCAACTAAGCCTAGCTCTAACTGAGTAACAGCCAACATACGTCTTGCTTGATGAATTTTTGGCAGGTATTCCACTATCGGCGATAAATGATGATAACTCTGTTGCCAATTTTTTAAATAGAAAGCACTTGCGCCCGCCACTAGCTTTAAATTAAATGGATTGAAATTTGCCGACAATGCTCGTTCAGCATGCTCACTTGCTTGGTCAAAATTTTTGCTGTTGAACGCCACCATGGCTTTTATGTAATTAGCAAAAGGTTGACTCGGAATTTTGGCGAGTATGGCATCTGCATACTTTTCAGCTTCCGCATGTTGATCGGATTTAAGTAGCGCATCGGCTAATAGTAATTGCACAATACCCGATCGGGGTTGTAAATCTAAATACCTCTTAAAGCTAATGGCAGCTTGTTGGTAATCTTTAGTAACTACTCCAACTTTCCCTTGCAACATAATGGCATCAACTTGCTTAGGATCTATGGTTAATATCCGTGAAATTAACACGCTCACTTCATCAAAATTATTCTCAGTAAACTGTAGGTAAGCCAAAGCTAACATACTATATAAACTTTGTTGCGAGAGTGATTGTGCCAGGGTGACACTGGTTTTCGCCTGTTCGTTTTGCTCGCTACGTAATGCCGCTAGCGTTTTATAAGCTAAGTAATGACTTTGTTCCTCGTTGGCAAGTTCACTAGCTGACTCACTTAAAGCCAAAACCTCTGCATCGCTATCCGTTAAAATATAAGCTCGTGCCAGTAAGGGTAATACTTTATTGTCGGCATATTTAAGCTGTTGAGCTCGTTCTAACTCTTTTACCGCCAAGACGCCATCACCTAAATTCAGATAAATTTGACCTAATAAAAACCGTGCTTCAGCATTTTTACTATCGGCGCGAATAACATTTTTTAACTCAATAATACTTTCATTGATTTTATTTTCACTCAGATAATTTTTTGCATTCGCTAAATGCGATTCAACAGAGACTTGCTCACTACAAGCGCTTATGGCCAGTGCAAGACTAAAGCAGAGAAAAGTGTTTACAAATTTCATTTCGAACTTCCTTTAACGATTATTATTGATTGATTACATTGAGGTAGTGCATTGAGGTATAGCACTTAAAATCTTATTTGATAGCCATTTGACGATTTTTAACTAAAGCCTATTGGCAATAATGCTAATAGGTTTTTTATTTTATGCCCGGGTGTTTAGCAATCGACTCGATAGACTCAGATTGCTATAGCACTCATGGTCGGTAACCAAAATTAAAATATCAGCCCAGTTATCTATATCAGTAATAGTTTCCTGACGGTCACAGTGCCAGTGATGTACAAAGGGATCATGGTAGTTAACCTCAACGCCGGCTTTCTTAAAGTGTTCCATAATGGCATCCGCAGGAGATTCACGACAATCATCGACATTGGCTTTATATGCCACCCCTAAAATCCCTACTTTTTTACCTGCAACGCTACCTTTTACCTCCACCAATAATGCCAGGGCTTGCTCGGCGACTAAATTTGGGCGCTTATCATTAATAGCGCGAGCCAAACGAACAAACTCACCAGCCCTAGTGTTTTCAACTAAGAACCAAGGGTCAATCGGAATACAGTGGCCGCCCACACCAGGGCCGGGCGATAACACATTTACTCTAGGATGACGATTAGCTAGACGTATGACTTCATGGACATCAACTGCTAGTTCGGCACAAATTTGTGATAATTCATTGGCAAAGGCAATACCTACATCACGTGAGGTGTTTTCAACTAATTTAATACACTCTGCCGTAGTTAGGTCTGTTAGAAACACCTCTCCTTTGACAAAGCTTTGGTAAATCGTTTTAACTTTCTGTTGTGCTTTAGGGTTTGCGGCACCGATAATACGGTCGTTATGTACAAGCTCATATAAGGTTTGCCCCGGAATGGCGCGCTCTGGACAATGAACAACATCAATCGTTAAACCCGCATCAGCAAAGCGTTGCACTATCGCTAAACTTGTTTTAGGTGAAATGGTCGATTCGATAATTACGGTTTGACCATTTTTAGCCACTTGCGCAATAGCATCAACCGCGCTAAACACATAACTAAGGTCACAGCTGTTATTTTTATGGGGGGTGGGCACAGCGATTAAATAGCTTTCACTTACCGGTACTTCACTACTCGCTTTTAAGAAACCCTGAGCAACAACTTTAGTGATGAGATCAGCTAAACCCGCTTCATCAAACGGACATTGTGCTTTATTAATTGCCGCCACTTTATCGCTATTTAAATCAACACCAGTGACACTGTAACCCGCCTGAGCCAGTAAACTTGCAATAGGTAAGCCCATATAGCCCATACCAATGACACTTATGCTCTCATTTTTAGCGATAACTTCATCTGCAAGAGTATTAGGTACCGCTTGAGTGATAATATCTAAAATAGCCTCCGCCACATGACCATCGCCAAAAGGGTTATCCCAGTTGAAACGATCGGTATCACTAGCAAGCCAGGTCTTTGCTGCCGCTAAGGCTTTTTCTGCATCCCGCCCCACTAATATATTTGCGCCTACTTCGATGGATTCTGGCCGTTCCGTATTTTCACGTAAGGTAATACAAGGTACACCTAACAAACAGGCTTCTTCTTGGATGCCACCTGAGTCGGTTAAAATGAGCTGCGCATGTTTTTGTAATTGAATAAAATCTAAGTAGCCAATTGGAGGGATAAGCTTTAAGTAACTGGGTAACGTTATCGAAAACTCTGTTAATTTAGCTTGGGTTCTTGGATGGATTGGCCAAACAATGGTTTGGTGGTATTGCTGGTGTAATTTATCAAGTAAGGTCAATAATTCTAATAAATTTGCCGAGATATCAACGTTGGCAGCTCTGTGTGCGGTAATTAAGAAGTACTTATTGGCGGCTATGCCTAAGTCAGACAATATAGTACTGGTGCTAGCTGAAATATCTAAATGCTGAAAGAGCGAGTCTGATACGGTATTGCCAACAATGAAAATTTTATCAAGAGCAATGCCTTCTTTTGCTAAAATGGCATGTTGATTGGGCCCAACAGCAAATAAATATTCGCTCATATGATCGGTTAAAATACGGTTAGTTTCTTCAGGCATAGTACGATCATAACTACGTAAACCAGCCTCAATATGTCCTACCTTGATATCAAGCTTAGATGCCGCTAAGGCTCCTGATAAAACAGTATTGGTATCCCCTTGAACGAGAACAACATCTGGTTTTTCTTGTAACAGAATCGGCTCTATTTCAATCAAGATGTTACCCGTTTGATTGCTATGTAAACCCGAGCCAACACCTAAATTGTAATCCGGTGCGGGCAGCTTTAGTTCTTTAAAAAAGATACTATCCATTTCTTGTGAGTAATGTTGATTTGAATGGATGATAAAATAGGCTATGCCGCGTTTTTTACATTCACGGATAACAGGTGCCATTTTGATTATTTCTGGACGTGTGCCAACGATGATGCCTATTTTCATTTTATTCCTTAAAGCGGCTAGGTTTATGCCAATGATTAATTAATGCTTAACTTCTTAACTTCTTAACTGCTTAATTAATTGTAATGCAAATGTTGGATCACGCAACCTAGCCTCGTTAATTTTCAACGAGAGGCTAACTAACTTTATTTTTCTAAGGCTAAGCAAACCGCCTTTATCAATTGATTTTGTTTATCTGAGTGCGAAAAAGTATGATCTGCATGGCTAATTGTTTTTTGTTTTATCGTCTCTCTAGCCGTTACCTCAAACCAATCGTTATTACTTTTCACTAATAATTTAAATTCAGCTGCGGTTAAATCATTACCACTGAGTAAAATATCAACTTGACCGGTAAACCCAGCTAAGCCAAAGAGCATTTCCTTTACAAAATCATCATCTTTATTAATGCCTTTACCTACTTTACTTTGCTGATAAAAACCGTGGAGCTCGCTAAAAGCTGTTTTTGTGGCTACCTTGCCAGTTAAAAACTTTTGCCAGAAGCTTTTACTAAAGAAGCGCTTAATATAATAAAAGCGCAGGTAACTTTGTGCTTGGGTGTGCGTTTGCCTTACCCAAGGGTTGACCAAAAACAACTGCTTTATTTTATCCTGCTGGGGATTTTCATTGAGATAAAGTAAGATAGCCGATGCGGCATCACATAGGCCCCACAAAGCCCATTCAGTTATCCCTTCATGGCGCTGTGCAAAGATATGAATTGCCGCAGCTATATCATTTTGAATGTCCGTAAAGCTACTAAGCTCTCCCTCACTATCACCTGCACCCGTATAATCAAAGCGAAAAACGGTAATACCCTGCTTGGCTAATGCCCTAGCCAAATGCACAAAGAGTCTATGGCTACCAACACGCGTTTGTGGACCGCCAACAACGATGATTAGCGCTTTTTTACGCTGCTCTCTGCCGACAGGCGCCGTTTCAGTGCTTGGCAAATGTTCAATAGCAATTAATTGTTTACCATGACTGTTGAAAATAACGCCTTGCTCTATCATCAATTACTCTCTCCTTGCGCTGAGCGTAATTGAGAAAAGACTGCTTGCTCTTGAGTTAAATACGAAGACGAAATGTGTAACGCTGTTGCTTGCCAAAACTTTACATCATCGACTTGATATAAATATAACTGACTATCTTTTTGGGCGAATGATTGTTGCTGTTTAATTTTAGCTGGGCTCAACGCTTCGGACGCAGCCTGCCATTCAAACCAATAACAATCGCCATTAAAATCACTTAGCTTAGCTAAAGCTTGCCCGGCTAACTCTTCTAATAACGCGGCTTGCATCTGATAACCTGCAATATCAATGGTTTTTTGTTCATTGTCTCCACCGTGCTTAGGGCTACTATTTCTGGTCTGAGAATTTTTAGCCTGAGCATTGCCACTCAGCTGGGCAGCGAGTGCTAGACGTTTAAACTGTTGCACAAAACGTTTGCCATTAAAGTCCGGCTGTAAAAGTATCAAACCATCAACTTGAGTTAACATTTCATCAGATAATAGTAATACTGCCGATAAAGCTAAGGAGAGATAAATGGGCTGTGACGAGTGCGCTTTAAGCTCTGCTATTTGCTTAATAATGTCTTGTTGCCATAGGAGCAAGTTAGCATCCATCAATTCACCGGAACTATCACCCGTGCCGTAGTGATCAAAAACAATAGTTGTTATACCTTGCTGGTAAGCATTGATGGCTGATCGAGTAATATGGTGGCGAGTTTGATTAGCCTGTTCGAACAATGGTGGGATAAATAACAGATACGCAAACACTTGCTCAGGTGTGCGAATCAACCTAAATAACGGCCCTTTCGTGCCTTGATAAAACTCAACAGCTGTTGAGAGCTTAGCCAAAATGCTTAACTACGCTCTAGCACTAATTCAGTTAAACTCGCTACAGAAGCAAAATTATTAGCGCTGATATCGTCATCATCAAGTGTTATATCAAAATGCGCTTCTATTTCACCAATTAAGGTGACTAATGCCATGGAATCAAACTCAGCAATAGCGCCAAATAATTCTGTCTCCGCATGCCAAAAATCATCTTGATAGTTTGGAATGATACCGATAAGTAACTTGATCAACTGCGCGCTCGTTTGTGTAACTTTGCGCTCGGTAACTTGCTCGGTAACTATTTCGATACTAGGTGCAGAAGTCATTATTTACTATTTTTCCTTGTGAATAGCCTCACTAAACGTGGCAGCACGATATTACGCAGTATAGCTAACTTACCAGAAATACTCTGAGCATTAAAAATCTGGTAACTAGAGCGAACTCTAGTAGCGTTCAACCACTCTTTTTTATAGGGTTCAGCGCCCATGCCAAATTCAATACGACTAACGTGGTCTTGACTGATAACAAACTCAGATAAAGCTAAAGATAGGATAGAGCCAACAGAATATTGTTGATATTTCGGGCGATAAGCCAGTTTAAAGATTGAAGCGGTAGTTTGTCGCTGGCCACTGTCATTCTTAGCAATGCAGCTATTTTGAGCCCTACTATTATTCTGTGCCATCTTATCTTGCTGCGCTGAGCACTCATCACAGCTCGATTGTAAAAACCATAACTGGGCAGCTGCTGGTTCATCATCGACAAACAAAAGCCCTAAGCGTAGCTTATTTTCAGCTAAGGCTGCTAAACAAACCTGTTCGATAAAATCGAAACTAAATTCATCACCTTTCCAGCTTTGTTGGTAAATAACTTGATAAGCCGTAAATGCAGCAGGGAATTTGTCAACATGGGTAATTATTTCAATTCGATACTGATGTGCTTTAGCGAGTTTATTTTCACGTCTCTTGATGGTATTACGTAACTGGCTTGGTCTTTGTTGATAATAACTGACGTAATCGGTTATATCTTGCTGGTAGATATTGTTTGTTTGAGAAAATATTTTTTGGTAGCGGAAGTACTCAATTAACGCCTCGCTAACGATTCCGTCTTCAAAAGCACCCAATTGCATACTATGCCATTGATGCTGTTGCTCGATATAAGAAAATAATTGCAGTAAATTCTCTTTCACGGCAGGCATGAAGAATATTGGCTCACCGAGCGCTGAATAAAAGCTAGTGAGGCAGCGAAGCTGTACTTTAGATGATTTTTTGTCTGTTATGTGCACCAAAGGCCAAGCGATACTTAAGGTCGACTCTTGCCCTTCGGTTTTTTGATATAAACAATGCACAAGCACTTGGCTGTTTTCAGGCAGCATAAACTGCTCTGTTGCAATCAGCCAAGGCAAAGTGAGTTCAAATAACCTTGTCTTAGGCATCTTACCTTCATACAAGGCTTGATGCTGGGTATATTGGTCAATAAATTCAGTAAATGACAGCTCACTATAAGAGCAGTGTTCGCTCGGTGTCATTAAAATCTCAGCCATTAAAACCTCAACCCTTTAAAAACTACTCCGCTAGCAACAAAGCTAATACTTGTGTTGTTTTTTGCTGCATTAAAGCTTTATCGCCTTTAGACTCCACATTTAACCGTACCACGGGCTCGGTATTACTGCTACGTAAATTAAAACGCCAATTGCCAAACTCCATACTAATACCATCAGTTTTATCAATCACTTGTGCTTGGGGTTGATAAAAATCAAAAACACGGGCAATAGCTGATTTTGGATCGGCAATTTTATTGTTAATTTCTCCCGATGATGGGTAAGCCGCGATGCGCTCTTTCACTAGGCTAGAAAGCGGCTGCTTACGTAAACAAACCAACTCGGCTATTAATAACCAAGGGATCATGCCGCTATCACAGTAGAAAAAATCTCGGAAATAATGATGGGCACTCATTTCACCGCCATAAATGGCATCCTCACTACGCATACGCTCTTTGATAAAAGCGTGACCGGTTTTACTTTGAATAGCTTGAGCACCCGCTTGCTCGGCAATATCAATAGTATTCCAAGTTAAGCGTGGATCATGAATGATTTTTGCTTGTGACTTATCACCGGTAACTTTACTTAAAAAGTTTTCAGCTAATAAACCAACAATATAATAACCTTCAATAAATTCACCGTGTTCATCAAACAAGAAACAGCGGTCAAAATCACCATCCCAAGCAATACCCATATCCGCACCATGTTTGATGACCGCATCACGCGTCGCAGCACGGTTCTCAATTAAGAGTGGGTTTGGAATACCATTAGGAAAACTGCCATCTGGCTGATGATGCACTTTAATAAATTCAACCGGTACATTTAAGGCGTTAAAAGCACTTTCAATAGCATCAAGTGCGGGGCCTGCCGTGCCATTACCCGCATTCACTACCAACTTTAATGGCGTGATATTTTTATTATCAATGTAGGTTAATAAGTGGTCGGTATAAGGCTGGGTAATATCAACTGTACTTAATGTTCCCTTCACTGCTACCTCAACAAAATCGTTTTGCTCAGCAAGGGCTTGAATATCGAAAAGTCCGGTATCACCACTAATAGGTTTTGAGTTTTCACGTACCAACTTCATGCCATTGTAATCAATAGGGTTATGGCTTGCGGTTACCACGATTCCGCCATCGCACTTTAAGTGACTGGTAGCAAAATAAATGTGCTCTGTACCAGCTAAACCTAAATCGATAACGTTGCTGCCACCGGCCATTAAACCTTCCGCCAAAGCTGCTTTCAACTCTTCACTGGTTAAACGAATGTCACCACCAACAACCACGGTTTTCGCTTTTGTGTGTTGAGCAAAGGCACGGCCGACTCGATATGCGACATCGGTATTTAACTCTTCGCCTAATTTTCCGCGAATATCATAAGCTTTGAAACAGGTAATTTTTGAAGGGCCTGACGTTAAGGCAACTTTAGAAGGTGACATGAAATAATCTCGTCCTTGTTAATATGGTAGATAGTTTATAAATAATAATATGGCTAAATTTTAACAGCTAGCGCTTAATATCAATCATTAGCTTGCTGATATTTTTTCTTCAAGCTCGGCTAATTTAGCTTCAAGTTCAGTTAATTTAGCACGTGTTTTGATCAATACTTGTGTTTGCACATCAAACTCTTCACGCGTTACCACATCAAGTTGTGACAACTTATTTTGTAAAATAGTTTTAGCTTTATCTTCAAAATCGCTCGCGATATTTTTTAAGCTTGGCGGAATAGCATCGGTGACTTGTTTAGCCAGTTCTTCAATTTTTTTTGCATTGATCATAATAATTTCTCATCGATTTTTACATTAGAAGCATTGTAACTGTTTTGCCAAAGACTAAAAACAGGTAAAATCCCCAGTAATAAAATTTATTCGAATAAAGTTGCAACAAATGAAACTGAATCCCGGACAAAATGAAGCAGTAAAATATGTTAGCGGCCCGTGTCTAGTACTCGCGGGCGCTGGCTCAGGTAAAACTGGGGTTATTTGTCAAAAAATCGCTTATTTGATTCAAAAATGTGATTACAAAGCACGAAATATTGCGGCGGTAACTTTTACCAATAAAGCCGCACGTGAAATGAAAGAACGTATCAAAAAGATGTTAGGCAAAGACTTAACCCGAGGTTTAACCGTTTCTACTTTCCACTCACTTGGTCTTGATATTGTCCGCCGTGAAATAAAAATCCTCGGTTATAAACCAGGTTTTACCTTATTTGATGATCAAGACAGCTTAGCACTGCTGAAAGAATTAACCCTAGATGAGCTTGATGGCGATAAAGATTTACTGAGCAAATTACAAAGCATGATTTCAAACTGGAAAAATGAATTACATTTGCCAGATGCCGCGATAAAAATGGCCAGTGATGCCAATAGTGTTGAATATGCTGAATTTTATCAACGTTATCATAAGCACATGAAAGCTTATAATGCCTTAGACTTTGATGATCTTATTCTGATTCCGACGCTATTACTGAAGAATTACCCTGAGGTTAGAGAGCGTTGGCAACAAAAGATTCGCTATTTATTGGTCGATGAATATCAAGATACCAATGCCAGCCAATACGAATTAGTGAAACAACTTGCCGGAGAACGAGCACGTTTAACAGTAGTGGGTGACGACGATCAATCCATTTATTCTTGGCGTGGTGCCAAGCCGGAAAACTTAGTGCAGCTGGGCAAAGATTACCCCAACTTAAAACTTATTAAATTAGAACAAAATTACCGCTCTAGCGGTCGTATTTTAAAATGTGCCAACGTACTGATTGCCAATAACCCTCATATATACGACAAAGCCTTATTTAGTGACCTTGCCTATGGCGTAGAGCTGCGCGTATTACAGGCAAACAATGAAGAGCATGAAATTGAGCGGGTGATTGGCGAGCTTATTGGCCATCGTTTTATGAACCGCAGCCAATACAAAGATTATGCCGTGCTTTACCGTGGTAACCACCAATCACGCTTACTTGAAAAAGCGCTGATGCAAAATCGTATCCCTTATAAAATCAGTGGCGGTACTTCATTTTTCTCCCGCGCTGAAATCAAAGATATCATGGCTTACCTGCGAGTACTGGTTAACCCCGATGATGATAATGCTTTCTTACGTATTGTTAATATACCAAAGCGAGAATTAGGACCCGCCACGTTAGAGAAGTTAGGCACCTACGCCAATATGCGTCAAATTAGCATGTTTGCCGCTAGCTTTGAATTAGGCTTAGAGCAAACCTTAGCGGGACGAAGCTTAATGAAGCTGCAAGCCTTCACTCGATGGCTAGTTAATGTTGGCGATCAAACTGAGCGTGGCGATACTGCCGCAGTATTACGTTCAATGATCCGGGAGATAAATTACGAAGATTTTCTCTACGATACCACCCCAAGTGCAAAAGGCGCAGAAATGCGCATGAAAAATGTCACTGAACTCTTTAGCTGGGTTACGCAAATGCTCGAAGGCAGTGATGATGAAGAGCCGATGACCCTGCCACAAATCGTCACGCGTTTAACCTTACGCGATATGATGGAGCGTAACGAAGAAGAAGACAGTAACGACCAAGTGCAGTTGATGACTTTGCATGCATCCAAAGGTCTAGAGTTTCCGTATGTATTCCTTATTGGCATGGAAGAAGGCTTACTACCCCATCAAACCAGTATTGATGAAGGCAGTGTTGAAGAAGAGCGCCGTCTTGCTTACGTTGGCATAACACGTGCGAAACGTGAGTTAATATTCACTTACGCCAAAGAACGTCGTCAGTTTGGTGAGCTAACACGAACCGAAGCAAGCCGATTTTTACATGAATTACCGCAAGATGATTTAAATTGGGAGCTTGGCGCATCGAAGAAAAAGACCGTCGAACACGTTGAGCAATCAAATAAACAAGGCATGGCCGGTTTACGCGCTCAACTCGCTAAAGCAAAAGAAGCTAAGAAATAGCTTTTGTACTTTAACTTAATGAAGTTATCCGTAGGGCTTACGAGTTAAAACGCCCTACTAACTTAGCAGAATTGCCGCTGCAATGATCATTGCTGCTCCAATAATACTATAAATAATTCGATGATTGCTTTTGCTCTGACTGGCCAGCATAGTCTGCATTAATTGGGTTTGTAGGTGCTGATTTTCACGACTGGTTTTCAAATAGTCATAAATTAAATCCGGCATCTCAGGCAGCTTTTCATTCCAAAACGGTAAGTTGGCTTTAATTTTACTAAAGACCGCTTTCACGCCCATTTGCTGTTTCACCCAATTTTCTAAAAAGGGTTTTGCCGTTTGCCATAAATCTAACTGTGGATAGAGTTGACGACCTAAACCTTCAATATACAATAAGGTTTTTTGCAGCAAGACCAGTTGCGGCTGCACTTCCATGTTAAAGCGGCGCGCGGTATTAAATAAGTTAACAAGCACTTGGCCGAAGGATATTTCTGACAGCGGTTTATTGAAAATAGGCTCACAAACCGTACGGATTGCGAACTCAAATTCATCGACACTGGTATTGGCTGGCACCCACCCAGAGTCAACATGCAATTGCGCCACTTTTCGATAATCACGATTAAAAAAGGCAACAAAGTTTTCCGCTAAATAACGTTTATCTTCACGATTTAAGGTACCAACAATACCGCAATCTATCGCGATCCAAGTAGGATCGGCGGGATCCGTGGCATCAACAAAAACATTACCTGGGTGCATATCGGCATGAAAGAAGCTGTCACGAAATACTTGGGTGAAAAACACTTCTACACCACGTTCAGCTAATAACTTCATATTGACGCCAAGTTGGTTAAGCGTCTCAATATCGCCAACACCAACGCCATAAATACGCTCCATCACTAGAACATTTATAAAACTATATTCACTATAAATTTCAGGCACATAAAGCGCTTTATCGTATTCACTGCCCTGCTCAAAATTACGCTTTAATTGAATAGCGTTAGCCCCTTCGCGATTAAGATCCAACTCATCTAAAATGGTTTTACGATACTCTTCGACCACTTCTTTAGGACGTAAACGCTTACCATCAGGTAACCAACGCGCGACGATGCCAGCAAAGAAAGACATCACTTTAATATCCGCCAATATAGTTTTACTTATATTAGGGCGTAATACCTTGATAACGATATCTTTCTCTTCGCCATCGCTGAGTAAGGTTGCGGTATGAACTTGTGCGATAGAGGCTGATGCAAGTGGGGTCAGCTCAAAATCTTTAAAGTGCTGCTCAAAAACCTCTTCGCCCATGGCGGCAATAATAAGCTCTTTTGCTTGTACTCCGTCAAAGGGGGTTACTTTATCTTGCAATAAAGCTAATTCATCAGCTAACTTTGGCGGTAATAAATCACGTCTAGTTGATAACATTTGACCAAATTTGATAAAAACAGGCCCTAAAGACTCTATGGCTAAGCGAAATCGTTGCTCTGGCGTTTTATCTTTATGTTTGTTTCTCAGCCAAAATAAACTCGCCCGGCCAGCTTTGGCATACCAAGGTAATAGTCCTGGAGGAACCATTTTATCTAAACCAAAGTTCAAGAAGGTTTTAACGATTTGATAAAGACGTTGACTACTCACGGCGGTTATTATTTCCTATGGTTTATTAGTTGAAGGTCGAACTAGGATTTAGTTAGCGACAGTTAATAAGATTTTATCAATACGATCAGACAAGGCATCTACTTTACTGGCGATGTCTTTTGTTTGTTGATTAAAGGCATTTATTTGGCTGCTAGTCACCACAAGACGTTTTTCATGAACGATATATTCGCCAATATCCGCTTCAAGCTGCTTACCAGTAGCGACCAGCGATTTGGTGATTTTATTACCAAACTGTAAGAGTTTATGCGTTGGTACATCACCGAGGTGTCTAGCAAGCTCGCTTTGCCAATCTATTGCAAGTGTTTCAATAATACTGGTAAATTGTTGCGCCACCTTAATATCACCACTCACGTCCAACTCATCTTGCTTGATTAACTGTGTCAGTGACTGCTTAGCTTTTAATTTTTTAAGGGTGTTGAGGCTGGTCTTTATGGTGCAATCGCTAAAATCAGCAGCAGCTCTCACCATGATATATGTTGAACCTGCGTTATTATTTACGGTAAAAGATAATGGAAAGGACAGCTCAGCTAATTTTATCGTCAGCGTTTTTTGACTTATCGCCGCAAAGGAGACCAATTTATTGTTATTTAAAGCCAAAGCTTTATTAATAATCAATTCAATGGTTGAAGTTGTGGCTTGTGGTAATAATAAGCCTTCACTAAATAAAGTACTCAATAGAGTGCTAACGGGAACACTCGATTGAGTAGTCTGAGCAGCTAATGGCGACTTATTAGAGCGTTGCATGGTTAAAACTTATAACCTTTATGCAAGGCAACTACGCCGCCAGTTAAGTTTTTAAAGGTGGTTTGTTCAAAACCAGCGTTTTCCATCATAGCTTTTAAAGTTTCTTGATCCGGATGCATACGAATAGATTCGGCTAAGTATTGGTAGCTTTCGCCATCTTTCGCTACTAGTTCACCGATTTTAGGTAGAATGTTGAATGAATAAAAATCATAAGCTTTATTCAATAATTCATTTTCAGGCTTTGAAAATTCTAACACTAATAAACGGCCACCGGGTTTTAATACCGAATAAATAGAACGTAAGGCTTTATCTTTATCTGTTACATTACGCAGACCAAAAGCGATAGTGACGATATCAAAGGTATTTTCTTCAAACGGTAAATATTCAGCATTCGCTTGCACATATTCTATATTTTGCACTAAACCTTTATCACGTAACTTATCACGGCCAACATTTAACATTGAGCTATTAATATCAGCCAAAACCACTTGACCTTCACGGCCGACTAATTTCGAAAACTTAGCGGTTAAATCACCGGTACCGCCAGCAAGATCTAATACTTTATTACCTGGGCGTACACCACTGGCATCAATAGTAAAACGTTTCCACAAACGGTGAATACCAAATGACATTAAATCATTCATCACATCATATTGCTTGGCAACTGAGTGAAAAACGCCAGCAACCATAGAAATTTTATCGTCTTTTTCTATAGTTTTATAACCAAAATGCGTTGTGTTTTTACTATCCG
Organism: Colwellia piezophila ATCC BAA-637; assembly: GCF_000378625.1. GTDB lineage: Bacteria > Pseudomonadota > Gammaproteobacteria > Enterobacterales > Alteromonadaceae > Colwellia > Colwellia piezophila. The sequence continues at coordinate 46,034 of NZ_KB905171.1, forward strand.
CTGAGTTGTCGGCTGAAGTGTCAACATCGGATGGTGCAGAAGCGTTAGTAGATGAGTCACTATTTTGAGAATGTTGATCTGAAGATGACATGGTATTTTCACTTAAAGCAATATTAAAACGATAATTGCCGCTAGTTTACTGTATGCATGCTAAATCACCAAATACCCCGCGGTTTTTTATTGATTTAACGCAAGTGTTCTCACCATTAATGAATAATAATCATAGTAAAAGGTATTTATTGGCACGCACATTACGTAATAAAGCAACTAAAGTGAAATAAAGTTACAAAATACACTTGCCAGTATAGAGCAGTTACTCTATACTTGTCTTCGTTCCCTTATGCGAACGCTTGTTGTAATAATTGAATATTCTAGCTTCCCCATAGCTAACTCACCGATGGCCTCTGCTGTCGGTTTTTTTTGCCTGAAATAAAGTAATACACCTGTCATTAAGTTTGTGATTTTATTGCGCGAAGGAAAAATAAATCAAGGTAAGACGCTCGATTGAGCAATACTCCCTATTGGGATTGAGAGTAACGCAGCCTTGGAGTATTTTAGCCAGCACAAGTGGGTAATAATGTAATGAAATTGGTATAACTTTTCCTGAGGAAAATAACCATTATATACTGTAGGCTTGCGGTGACTTAGCAGCTAAACTCGCCAGTGCATTATTCCTACCTCTGCCTTTAGCCTTATAAAAGGTTAATCCTAGCAGCAATAAGACTGCTAGGAGCAGTATCCTTCTTCGGAATGATCGTACAATAACCAATGCTAATGGTAATGGTAAGCACAGGTTCAACTTTAGAAAACTCATGTTTAACGGGTAACGCCTCAATAGATTTAAGGCACCGCTGGGCGATTAACTCGACATCATGAGATTCTAATAAAACAAAAGCAAACTCCTCACCACCGTACCTAGCAACCTGATCAACAGCAAGATTAACCTGCGGCTTAAGACAAGTGCCAACTTTTTTCAAATACTCGTCGCCAGCTAAATGGCCGTAATTATCATTGTATGCTTTGAAAAAATCGATATCGATTAACAAAAACCAAACTGATGCAGATGCAAGACCACTGGTTAGAATAAATCCTAAATACCCATAAGTGCAGCTAGAGATGGCATTGAAGGCTGGGTAGTGTTAGCTTTTGATATTAATGCTATTGGTGAAGCGGTCAATATTTTCATTGTCGACCCTCAACCTAAACGAACTTTTGATAAAGCAGCTAAACAAGCGCTAAAAAGTTGTTGAACGACTATGTTTATACCGGTAATAAAAAGTGCTTAACTTTGCTGGTAGAGCAATTTAACTTATCGCTGTAAAGCTATTAGCTCGCGGCAATCCTCAATAAAAAAGGAATTATTTTGTCCTTATTGATCCAATCGCTCAACCATCAGATCATCGATGGTGATAATCATCGCCATTTGTTAGTTGATTTAAATTTATCCGTTGCCCCAGGTGAATGTGTGGCATTAATGGGTGACAGTGGTAGTGGTAAAACAACCTTACTTAACTTAATAGCAGGTCTTGAGCCAATTCAGCACGGTAAGATTGTAGTAGCAGGCATATCATTAACAAAAGCCAGTGATAAACAACTTAGCCAGTTACGAAAACAACATATTGGTATTGTTTTCCAACAATTTAACTTACTTACTAGCTTGTCCGTGCAGGATAATATCGAATTCAGCGCCAAACTCGCTGGTCGCTATGATGCTCAACATGGTTTAGCCCTAGCGGAGCAACTTGGCATAAGCAGTTTATTAAAAAAGTATCCTGCAACCTTATCAGGTGGGGAAATGCAGCGAGTTGCCATTGCCCGCGCGCTAAACAGTAAGCCTAAATTACTGCTTGCCGATGAGCCAACTGGCAATTTAGATGAAAAGAATAGTAGTCAGGTAGTAGCGCAGTTAGTCAAATTGGCAAAATCTAACAATACGGCACTACTCATGGTCACTCATAGCGCTGATGTAGCCGCGAGTATGGATAAGATTTATCGTTTACAAGAATCTTCCATCTGCTTAGTAACTGGCTAACCTCATGCAGAACAACCTGAGCAAAGGAAAAACGAGCGAGTTTTTCTTGGTATTAAAAGCGCATCTTGCTGAATACTTACACAAGCCCTTATTAAACCTTGGCTTCATTTTAAGCTTAGCCATAGCCACCAGTACTTTACTGTGCATTTTGGTATTAAATCATGCCAGTGAGCAGCAGTACCAAGAAGCCAACAGCCGGTTAAAATCTCCCGTGAGCTTTTATATTGTTGCCAATGAAGGGCACAATATTTCTATCGATGACTTTAGCAAGTTAACAGTACAAGGCTTTCATCAACTTTCACCAGCACAGCTTTTTCGTAAAACGCTAACTTCCGGTAAAAAAATAACCTTTAGAGCCATGGACATGCTACCACTGGTATTGACTATGCCAGAGAGCTTTACTACTAATCGCATTAACCTCAGCAGTGACTACGCAGAATCTCTTGGCTTAACGAATACTTTACCTGAGGCCTTAACTGATGAATCAACCCTTGATGTAGCAACAGTTATAAATGAAGTGAAGCAAGTTACCTTAGCTGATGGGCAGCCATTAAAAGTTAACTACAACCAAATAAATGACTGGGGTAACGTTGCCTTAATTGACTTACCGCTTGCTTGGCAGATTTTTCCGGATATCAAAGGCTTTAGTCATTTAATGGTTGGCGCTATTAGCGATGCTGAAAAAGTCCGGTTGGCAGCAGCCTTGCCAGAGTACTTATCCATACAAGAGGCCTGGTCACTGGAAGAGCGGGAAGGTTTTGCCGATGCTTTACACTTAAATTTATCAGCACTGGCCATTTTAGGTTTTATCGTTAGTTTATTTATCGCTTTTCAAGCCGCTAATCAAGCATGGCAAAAGCGCGGCGAGTTAGCGGCAAAATTGCGTTTACTCGGCGTAGAGTTAACCAGTATACAAAAAGTCATGTTGTGTGAAGCCTTTGCCTTAACCTTGCTCGCCAGTATTATAGGTATAGCCATTGCTTTTGCCTTGGTTTCAATACTACTGCCCATATTAGGCATCACCTTAGAACAGCTTTATCAGCTAAGACAAACTGGTCATTTTCAATGGCATTGGTTATATAGCTTGTGGGCATTCGTCATTTCGGGCGTCGCCGTTTTTTTAGCACTATTAAAACAGTTTAGGGTTATTAGCTCAGCAAAAATAGCGCTAACTGCCCGTATTGTGCCCCAGCCATTTAACTACAGCGCAAGTGCGGCAATAGGGGGAACCTTACTGGCTATTTTCCTGCTGTGGCCTGAGGTTTATGCACAAAACTCCTGGCATCAGTTAATGATAAAATATGGCCTGCTGTTAATCGCCAGTGTCGCATTATTACCTAATTTACTGAGCTACTTACTTAAGGGCATGAGTTATTTAACTCGCTCATTTCGCCTCAAGTTTGTTGTAAAAGATGCCCGCCAACAAGTAGGCAGACGTTATTTACCCTTAGCTGCATTTTACCTAGCACTCACTGCCAGTATTTCCGCTGCGCTTATGGTTAATAGTTTTGAAAAATCTTTCACCACCTATTTAGATCAGTTGCTCAGCTCAGACCTCTTTATCAGCTATAACCCTAAGCAAAAAGACAGAGTGGAGACCTGGTTAAATCAACAAGACAATATTGATGAATATGTTGTCTTTAAACAGACTACCGCCAAATACGATAATGATACTCTGGCAGTGCATGCACTTATGTCAGTAAAACAACAAAACAGTTTATTGTTTAAAATAAAGTCGTCCAAACAAAAGCCTACTGGGCAATTCATTTGTTATATCAATGAACAACTCTCTTTGAAAAAAGGCTTAGCACTAGACCAGAAATTCACCATCAAACAAGGCACGCAGACACTTACTTGTACAATAACAGCTATTTTTTATGACTATGGCAATCAAGGCTACTCGGTAAAAATACCGTTAAAGGCTAAGCAAATCCCCCTTTCAGGTTGGCGTGAACGTGGCTTTGGTGTCTACTTTCATGACAATAACAAGTTAAGTCTACCTGCGTTAGCTGAGCAGCTTGGTCTTGATGACCAGCAGATATTTGTACCTGAACAAATCAAAACAATGGCATTAGCAATATTTAAACAAACCTTTGTACTCACTCAAGCCATTGCTTTTGTTTTACTGGTTATCGCCTGCTTTGGGCTATTTTTATCAGCCAATAATTTGGAATTGGCACGCAAGCCAGATTTACATACATTAAGTAGCTTAGGTTATAGCCGTATGGAACTCTTTAGTCATATGTTGATGCAGTGGCTATTGCTAGCTTTTGGTGTGCTGTTACTTAGTTGGCCGGTCGCTGGTCTACTGGCTAAAGCCTTGGTATCAAAGGTGCTACCAGCATCATTTGGTTGGTCTATGCCGCTAGTATTAGATATCGCGCCATTTGCCTTCACTAGCTTTACCGGGCTAATTATATTATTGCCCGCATTAGCTATTCCCTTATATAAACTCAATGTGAGGGCGAGTTTGTCATGAAAACTTTATGCTGCAGATATTCCTTAAAACATAACTTAAAACTTAACTTAAAACATCGCCTCAAACATTGTTTAAAACAGCTATTAATCTTGTTAGCCTGCGGCCTAATTGTTACTGGCTGTAGTGAAGAGGTTGATAGAAAACGTAGTCCGCTAAAATTGCTTGCTGATGATAACGGTGAATTTGCTAGCCCTTCAATAGATAATCAGGTTGTTTTTCCACAAGCCCATGCTCCGCAGAAAAATTACCGCCAAGAGTGGTGGTATCTAACCGCTACTTTAACCACTGAAGATGGTCAGTCATTAGCGAGCCAATGGACCCTCTTTCGCCGTGCAGTTGGCAATAAACACTGGTACTTCGCTCATGCCGCTTTAGCTGATGCAAAAAGCCATAACACCGCTTATAGAAATGGCCGCGAAGAGTTCGGCAACGTCAAAATAACCACTGAGCCTTTTAGTGCCACAATAGATGACTGGCAATGGCAATCGACCTCGACTTTACTGCCTGCCAGGCTAGTTTATGGCTCAGCTATTGGTTCAATACCGAGTGAAGCAGATCCCTTAATAAAGGAAAAGGCAATTCTAACTGCGGCAAATAATGATTGGCAGGTAGAATTAAACTTATCAACGAGACAAGACTACTTTCTGCAGGGCGAAAATGGCTTTAGCCTTAAGCACCCTAGTTTAAATATCGCCAGTCACTATTATTCTCAGCCCTTTATAGAAGTGACAGGCAAGGTCTATTGGCAAGGTAGATGGCAAAAAGTTACTGGCCAAGCCTGGTTCGATCGTGAATGGGCTTCACAAATGTTAGGGCAAGATCAGCTAGGTTGGGACTGGTTTTCTCTGCGCTTAAATGAAAACACGGCCTTGATGGTTTTTCGTGTTCGCTCAGACAGCGAAGATTACTTTTATGCCAGCATAATGGCGCGTAATGGCGAAATTCGTAGCATAACATCGGATGAGATCTCCCTTATCAGTCATAACTATAACCAGAAACGTAACGCCACCAGTAGTTCACCCTACCCACAATCATTTTCATTAGTTATTGCTAAAGAAGGCATAGATATCAAGGTAAAAGTAGTTAATGAGCAACAAATTATGCGTTTTGGTATTGAGTACTTTGAAGGCATGGTGACTTTTAGTGGTAGTCATCAAGGGGTCGGTTTTGTCGAAATGACCGGTTATAGTGATAACTAACCAGCAGTTAAAGGCTGCTGTTGTTTGTGTAAGGATAACACGATAAAATAATTAGCAATTATTCCAAACAGCCATTCCTGCCCATGCCTATATCAACTGAACAACTCGATACTATCGAAAAATACGATGATGAAAAACGCGTAAACTACTTACTGCAACAAGTTATTAGCAATAAAGAAATTTGGATATTGGCTGATGAACATGGCTGTATGATGCTCAATACAGACGATGAAGATTGTGTACCAGTATGGCCAAATGAAGCGTTTGCTCAGCGCTGGGCAACCGGTGAGTGGCATGCATGTAAGCCCCAATCTATCTCTTTGGATAAATGGTATAGCCGTTGGAGCTTGGGTTTGACTGACGATGAACTGGCTTTAGTAGTGTTTCCTAATCAAGATAACCAAGGTTTAGTGTTATTCCCTGAAGAATTTGAACAAGCTTTACTTAAAGAAACCAAAAAGCAGAATCGAAAGTAGCATGGATATACACATCGGAGCACTAACTCATCCCGCAGTGATCGCCTTGTTAGAAGAACATCATCAAGAGATGTTGCACCATTCGCCGCCTGAAAGTGTACATGCCTTGGATTTATCAGCATTATCACATGCAGATATCACCTTTTGGGCTGTGTGGCAAGGGGACGAATTAGCGGGTTGTGGCGCGTTAAAAGAGTTAGATAATAGTCATGGTGAAATAAAATCTATGCGCACATCTAAGAACTTTTTACGCCAAGGCGTTGCTAAGTTGCTACTGGAGCATATGATCGACCAAGCAAGTAGTCGTGGTTACCAAAAGCTCAGTTTAGAAACCGGCACTATGGATGCATTCCTCCCTGCACAAAGGCTCTATCAACAACTTGGCTTTGAAACTTGTTTGCCCTTTGCCGATTATCAAGTAGATCCTTACAGCACTTTCATGTCTAAAGAAATATCCTAATATATCATTTAAAAATCATCAGCTGCCCTTGGCTAATTCTCGCTGGCACGACCTGCCTCGCAGCTTTCATTAATTCACTGGCATCATGTTCACCCTAGCTAAATTTATCATCACCTAAATAAGCGTTACAAGCAGATACTGAACAATATTTATCTGGGTTTTTCATTGCGATGATTAACGTCCTGTGCCCATCCATAACTTGTCCCGCAATAGCCCGATACCCATATTTACCCGCTACGCTCTATCACAAAAAAATAACGACTACTTCCCTAGCCTTCTCCACAAGCAACCACACCCAAAAAAGTACCTGTGTAAATAACGATTTATGCTTGAATTTAACAAAAAGTCAGTTAAAATAACATTTGAACGACATTCGAATAACATTATACATAGGTTTATTATGGCTCCAGCTCCGAGGTTTAGTGTACAAGAACAAGAAAAACTAATTATCTGCGCTGCAATTAAGGCTATCGAAGACAGTAGTCTCTTAGACTTTTCTATGTCTGCTATTGCTAAATTAGCCGGTCTGTCGATGGGCTCTGTTTATAAGTTCGTGCAATGTAAAGAAGATGTGCTGATTGCCTTAGCCACGCGCATGTATCAACAACGCCAAGGTGTGTTTAACAAAGTGCTCGCTTTACCTTTAACAACACCAGAACGAATAATTGCCTTGAGCTTGTTAGACTTTTCTAAGGTGCAAATGTATAACTTTGATCATCAGCTCGAAAGCATTGTCAATACAGAGGCGATGATGAAACGTTGCTCGCAGCGTTGGTTAACACAAATGATTGCCTGCGGAGAGCGATGCCAAACGATGTTTCAACAGTTTTTGCAAACCGCTGCAGATTCCGGTGAGTTAACCTCAGGTAATCGAGATATTGAAGAGATAAACGTAGGTGCCTGGTCGTTATCGATAGGTTATTTTCAAACGGTACGTTTACACCATTGCCGGCACAATAACCCTGATAAAAATTCAACAGAAGAAATGTCAGCACTAGCTCCGGATGATTTGCATATCAACAGTATGCAACGTTTAGTCAATAGTTATGATTGGCAAAACAAAATATCAAATGAAGACATTAACAAAGTTTGCCTACACCTAGCAGACGCTGGGCTTAGGTAAGTTTAGAACACTAATAAACTATCATTCAACAACATCACCACACTAGGGTAAAACGTTTAGTTATTGTCTAGACGCTTTACCTAAAAGAGATAAAGGAACAATCATGAATATAACTAAATGGCTTTTGGTGATTATCATATTAGCCGCAACAATTTTTGGTTTACATAGCTATAAATCATCATTACAACAAGCGGCAAAAGCTCAGGCAGCCAACATGCCAGAGCCTGCAGCCACCGTAACGGCAGTGAAAGTTAGTACTGTTAGCTACCAAAAACATATTAAAGTCAGTGGCGAAGTACAAGCATTCAAATTTTTAATGATCAATAACGAACTTGCCGGTCAAATTATCCGTTTAAATGCGGCTTCAGGCAGTGTTGTTAAAAAAGGTCAGGTACTACTCGAATTAGACCATAGGGACGAAGATGCCCGATTAATGGCCGCTCAAGCGACTTTGATGCTAGAACAACAGACCTTAGCGCGTAATATTAAATTGCACCAAAATCGTACTATCAGTGAAGAGCAAGTAGATCAAGCGCGTGCAGCAGTGCAAATTGCACAAGCTGATATTAGCGTAATCAAAACAGCAATCGACAAAAAAATACTAACCGCCCCCTTTACTGCCAAAGTAGGTATTCATACTTTAGAAATTGGTCAATATTTAGATATAAATAGTCAGGTACTTGAACTCGTGGGCGTTAATGACTTTACTTGGGTAGATTTTAATCTGCCGCAGTTCTATCAAGAGCTAAGTTTAGCGTCGATAGTAAAAATTAGTCCGATGAATCAAACGGCTGAGTATGAAGCAAACATCATAGCCGTAGACCCTCAGTTATCACGAATTTCACGCCATTTAAAATACCGCGCACAAATACCTTCAGCAACGTTAGCGTTAAAACCCAACACCTTAGTGTCAGTGATAGTGCCCATTGCGCAGCAAAAAACACTTGCTTCAGTACCTGATTTAGCGATAAAACGCGATGCTTTAGGTAATTATGTTTTTGTTTTAGAACCGGCCGGTGAAGGTAGTTATCGTGCACAACAAGTTGCCGTTGAACTGGGTGAACGACAAGGTTCACAGGTGATGATCCTTAGCGGCGTTGAAGCGGGTCAGCTTATTGCTAATAAAGGTGCATTTAAATTATTCCCTGGCATGAAAGTATACCTTGCTAGCGAGTCTGCCACTGAAAAATCCAACGTAGCAGTAAAAACGCCTGCTGCTGATGTTAGCACTAAAGAATAAGGGATTATGATGCAAGAAAGTAAACCATCCATTATGGACATATTTGTTAAACGACCCGTGGTTGCTATCGTCCTCTCTATTATTATTTGTATTGCCGGCCTATGGTCAGCAAGCAAAATTCCAGTACTGCAATTCCCCAAGATAGACAGTGCCTCACTCGTCATAGAAACCTATTATATCGGCGCTTCAGCGGATGTAGTCAAAGGTTTTATTACCGAGCCTATTGAGCGGGCAGCAGCAACGGTACCCGGGGTTGAATACGTTGACTCAACCAGTACTTCAGGTAGTTCTAAAGTCACGGTTTGGCTTAAACTTAATGTAAATTCAACACTGGCATTAGCTGAATTAAATACCAGGTTAGGACAAATTCGTTTCGAATTACCCCAAGGTGCCCAAGACCCCGTGGTATCAGTAAGTCGTGCCGATAGACCTTTTGCAGTATTTTATTTAAATGTCCAAGCCAATGGCAATGACTTATCACGTATTACTGATTATTTAACTCGCCAAGTTAATCCGGTTTTAAATGCCATTGAAGGGGTACAAAGAGTTGGTATTGAAGGGGCTAGAACACCGGCAATGCGAGTGTGGTTAAACGCAGAAGCGCTGCAAGTATTTAACTTAAGTGCCAGTGATGTTTATCAAGCCTTAGCAACAAATAACACCATAGCCACGTTAGGTTATGTGGAAAATAGTCGACAAAAAATTGATATCGTTGCCAATACCCAGCTCAGCAGTGTTGAAGAGTTTAAACAATTAGTGATCAGTAAGGTAGATGGCGCAAATATTTATTTAAAAGATGTCGCCAACATTGAACTTGCCGCTGAAGATACTAGTGTTACCGCGCGACTAAACGACCAAGATGCCGTTTATATTTCTATTTGGCCTTTGCCTGGTGCTAATGAAATTGCCATTGGTGATAGGTTATATAAAACAGTAGCGGAGCTCAATAAAACCCTGCCCTATGGTATTTCAATTGATTATGCTTATGACGGCACCTTGTATATGCGCGATGCGTTAAGTGAAATTTTTACTACCTTAGCTGAAACCGTCTTTTTAGTTGGCTTGGTAGTGCTACTCTTGATGGGCTCTTTTCGAAGTGCCATTGTACCATTAATCACCATACCTATTTCTATTTTAGGTGCTATAGCCGCCATGTCGATGATGGGCTTTTCGTTAAACCTATTAACCGTGTTAGCTATCGTATTATCTGTTGGTTTAGTGGTCGATGATGCCATCGTTGTCGTAGAGAACGTGGCGCGATTGATGCGCCAAGGCATGTCGAAATTTGATGCCGCCTTGATCAGCTCACGACAATTGCTAGTACCTATTATTTCAATGACCTTAACACTGGCAGCCGTTTATGCGCCTATTGGCTTTTTATCGGGTTTGACTGGGGTATTATTTAAAGAATTCGCTTTTACCCTGGCCATTGCTGTCATTATCTCAGGCATTGTCGCCGTTACCTTATCGCCGATTATGAGTGCTTATGCTTCACCTAAAGGTGGCGAGGAAGGTTGGTTTACAAGCAAAGTGAATCATCTTTTTGAAAAAACACAACGAGGTTACGCTAATTTATTAACGCAGATATTTAAGTGGCAAGGACAAGTCTTTCTGATTGCCATCGTGGTATCACTACTAGCCGTGCCTTTTTATCTATACTCGAAAAAAGAACTGGCGCCCGTAGAAGACCAATCCATGGTTATGTTTGTTATTCAATCACCACCTGATGCATCACTAGAGTATAACGTTGCACAAATGAACCCTGTTGTGGCAAGTTTACAAGAGATTGAAGGCGGCAAGAAAATTTGGCAAATAATTTTTGGTGGCGGTGGCTTTGGTGGTTTGGAGTTAGTTAATGCCGATGATCGCGACTATAGCGCTCAGTCATTAGTCCCGCAAATTTATGGGAAATTAGCACAGATACCAGGGCTAAATATGTTTCCTATCTTACCGGCTTCTTTACCGAGTTCGGGACAGTTTGAAGTAGAAATGATCGTGAAAGCGTCAGCCCCTTACAGTGAAATGAAGCAATATGCCGATCAACTGGTTGGCGCCGCCTTTGCCAGTGGTCAATTTCTTTACGCTGATACCGATTTAAAAATAGATTTGCCGCAAGTTGAGTTACAACTCAATCGTGAAAAGATTGCTGATTTGGGCATGACAGTTGGTCAAATAAGTGAACAGCTAGGCGTTTTATTATCGAGTAACTTTGTTAATCGCTTTGATGCAAATGGTAAAGCGTATCGCGTTATACCTATCATTAATGATGAAGTACGTAGTAAAACCGAGGCAATTTTATCGTTAACCATCAAACTGCCCACCGGTGAGCTATTACCTGTGTCAGCCGTGGCTGATTTAAAGTGGAAAACCGTACCTAGAGCGTTAGGGACTTTTGCTCAACAAGCCTCCTTTAGAATCTACGGCGTCGCTGCGCCTGGCTCTAGCAAAGAAGCGGCTTTATCAGCCATTGAAAATAAAGCAAAAGAGATATTACCACTGGGCTACTCTATTGATTATGCGGGTGAGTCTCGTCAGTTACGTCAAGAGGGTAATACCTTAATTATGGTGTTAGCCATTTCATTATTGATTGTATATTTAGTGTTATCCATACAATTTAATAGCTTTAGAGATCCCTTAGTGGTGCTACTGGGCTGTGTACCATTAGCGTTATCGGGGGCGTTACTTATTCCTTATATGGAATTGACCACCATTAATATTTATTCGCAAATAGGTTTAATTACCTTAATTGGTTTAATTGCTAAAAATGGTATTTTAATTGTTGAATTTGCCAACCATGCACAAGAACTTGGCGCGAATAAGTTAGCCGCAGTGACTGAAGCTGCGACAACACGTTTACGCCCTATTTTAATGACCACCGCAGCAACAATATTAGGACATTTCCCCTTAGTACTTGTTACCGGTGCGGGTGCGGAAGCGCGTAATAGTATTGGTATTATTTTAGTCGCCGGTATGTTTATTGGTACCTTCTTTACCTTGTTTATTTTACCGAGCTTTTATTTATTATTAGCGGAAAAACGACACAAGTTAGACGAACATGAATTTGATGTTTCTGAAGAAGCACTCAACAAGTGCAAACAAGCTTAAGAGTTAACTTACCAAAACGTTAATTCAGTTTAACTGGTTTCGGTATTATGAAAATAAAAGCCACAGAGCGATTAGTCTCTGTGGCTTTTTTATTCATTACAAATTATACCAATTTGATTAAATAACTAAAACTCAAACTGCTTATATACAATAGTCTGGTCGCCATTTTGCGATGGCACGCTGCTATCACCACGTGCTGAAATATACTCATTGTATGCTTGTGGTAAGCCACTGTAAGCCGATACAACTAAGACAGTTTTCGGCTGCGGTTTTTCTTGCTTATAGTAATTTAAAGTCATTTCAATATTTACACAGCTGATACCTCGACAATGATATTCATAAAAACCATTCCTGTTACGTTTATCATATTGATAACTTAAGCTATATTCACCAACTTCTATTGATTTTAAGCCGGATGCTGCCGGAATATACAATTTAACATCACTGAGCTGAGCATTTTCATCATTCACTTGTGCCGTAATAAGTTGCGCTTTAATGGTTAACTTAGTGGTACCCCGTTCTGTCGATAGCACGGTAAATTCCGGCGCGACTTTATTTAATGAAGTGACAACAGTGGTCTGATATTTCCTTTTACTCCAGGGAAAGACGGCGACATTTTGTATCGGCTGTGAGTTGTTTTTTGCCAGTGATGAAACTAATGACTCTGACAAACGTTTTGCGGAACTTCCTGTGGTAATAAAGGCTTGGTTTTGCTGATTTTGTACATACTGAATATTCAAGCGCTGTGGTAACCATGAAGTATAGATAGCTTGGGTGCTAGTCCACACGATTGATGCACTAGCAAACAATACGATGACCATCACTAACCTAGTCAGGTGAGAAGTTCTAGTCTTATCAAAGGTTAACAGTGGTAACAACGTTATGACAATAAACGCTAACATCACAGCAATAGCCACTGACATACCATAACCCACCATTAACTCTAATACATAGGTAATTGGCATGAACATAATTGCCGTTACGAGTACCAGAGTGATTAACGAGGCTATTTTTAACGGCGAAACTTGTGGCTTAGTGACGGTATTAGAAATATCTTGCTGCGCCGAGTTTGGCAGCGTTTTAGGTACACCATTACCAGTAACGGCTCTAAAGATTAGTAAAGTAACCATGCCCATTGACGCGGGAATAAGGAATAAATAACTTACCCCTGTTAAGTAAATGCTAGTTGTTAGACTTAGCACTATCAAGAGTAAGGTCACGGCACTGGCGACATTAATTGCGCTAAGATTTCGAACAATTAAGCGACCTATAATCAGCCCGAAAAGTAAGACAGCAAACCAAACCGATAACTGCATGGGTAACTGATGAGCATGCCAAGGCATTTGGTGACCACTAAACAGTCTGACTAATTGCAATACCCCATAACCGATAAGGCCAGAGCTAAGCAAAACCATCAAGCAGGCCAAAAGCCCTTTCGCCTGTTGTTTAGCGCTCAACTGTAACGGCGTTTTAAACAAATACCACAGCGCACTAAAGACTATTAATAAAGCGATTGACCATACTAAACTGGTGCTTTCGCTCCAGTGCACCATAAATAAGCCGGCGATATCGCTATAGACTAAGTTTCCTAATGCCACTTTAGTTAAATCCGCATCTTTGATCTGCGTTAACACGCCCCAAACATTGTCACCATGATGCTGCAAGCTGCCGCGGTCGAGGTTTTCAAGATTATCTAATGGGGTATGATAATGAGGTAATCTGTCTGCATGAGCAAAGTTTAGTCCTTGTAAGCCATGTTTTTTAAATATGGTTAAATCGGTATCGTTAGGCAAAAACTTGTAGACTTCATAAAACAGCGAACTACTTAAAGGCGCTGGCGTGGTTTGACTATAGTGTTCAACAAGCCAACCACTATGCTCCCCTGTTTCGAACATAACGCTTTTACCGGTACTACCACGCGCTTCAATATTGATGGCTAGCGTTAATTCATTCGCCAGAGGATGTTGTTCCATAAAGGCTTGTGCGCCAAATAGACCAAACTCTTCTCCCTCATTAAACAATAAAACGATCGAATTAAGTGGCGGCTCGGTAAGTGTTAACAGCCGTGCCGTCTCCAAAAGGGTACCCACTGCCGCACCCGCATCACTGCCACCAGGACCTGCAGGTACAGAATCATAATGAGCTGCTAATAAAATGCCCTTCGCCACGCTACTGCCTTGAATATGGACAATGATATTTCTGACTTTTACGCAGCGAGCGAATCCTCGTGTAGAGTCTCGACATAGTGTGGTCTCTTGAATTTCAGGCTGATAACCCAAGTCAGCCAAGATAGTGACAATGCGTTGCTCTACGACTCTGTTAGCCAAGCTATCCACCGGATGGGGTACTTGCTCCTTAGTAAGCTGTTGCAAATACTGGAATGCTCGCTCACTTGAAAAGGTATTCGCCGGTGCATTAGCGGCAACGGGTTCGATAGTAGTGGTATATTGAATTTTTAGAAAAAAGGCTAAGAGACCGAGTACAACTAAAGTCAGTAAAAGCGGCTTGAAGTTCAAGGTTCTGTTCATATTGTTATTCTTTTTATAGATAATTTTCCCAATACATTAGCATAAACTTTGTCGGGAGCTATCGAAATATTTCCCGAGGTAAATAATAAATAAAACTATATTTTTAGTGGCATAATTGTTCAAATGACCACTTAATCAAACGAGTGTCTTAATATGAAACTACATCACCTTGCTGGCCATATTCAAACCATATTACTGGCGGAGTATCCTGATAAGTTACTTCTACTTGATGGATGTTGTCGCTCAGATATCTCACTGCTCAAACATTTTATTACCGATGTCTTACAACGCCCTTTTAGTGATTTAACCTTAGTGGTGGTAACACACATGCACCCAGATCATGCCGGCGCGGCTAATAAACTGCGTAAAATCACTGGCTGTAAAATAGCGACCGCCAATGTCAGTGGTCAGTGGTATTCCGGTTTAGATGGCCGAATTATGCATATTACTGACATACTCCTCACTAAATGGGTCGCTAAGCGCATGAAAAAACCTAGTGGTAAAATTTGGTATTCTAGCCAACTTACCGCTGACTACAAACTTAATGATGGAGAACCATTACCGGGCTTTACTGACTGGCTTGCTTTATCAACGCAAGGTCATACCGATAGAGACTTATCGCTACTGCACACACCTAGCAATAAAATTTATGTCGCAGATTTAATGGTAAAAGTGAAGGATAAATTTATTCCACCCTTCCCTATTTTTTACCCCAATCGATATCGCGCTTCACTGCACAAAGTTATCTCACTCAAGCCGACTAGCATTATTCTTGCTCATGGTGGCGAAGTTAACTTTTCAGCAGCTGATTACCAAAATTTATTGGCTTTAGCACCTAAAACCCCGAGAACCCATTGGCGACTGATTAAGGCAAAACTAAAACGCTCAATGAAATTCATCAGGTCAAAGTAACCGCACTGTTGCTATCTGGCATGATTATGTTCAAAAGAAGTTAAAAAACTGGCATGTTTTCATGTTTGGCTGTCGGGTCATTACCAATATCCTCGACACCCTGATGATGTACCTGCATGCGGCATATTCTCTTTACCGCTCATTCCATTTCAGCTTTCATTAGGTTTTTTTTCATAATTTTCATTTTTCTGGACCTTTATAGCAAGACGAAACAAGCATATAAACCGACAAGAAACCTTTCATCGCTTTAGCCTTTTAGTGTAGATTTTCTGGCTTATTTCTTATGTTTTTTATATTTTTTATATTTCATATTTATACCTAGGTATTAGTAGCTTGGCGTAGTGATTAGCGAAAACAGCTCAAGGGTAAGTAAGCCCCCTAATTGCTTTAAAATTGGCAACTGCTATACCTTAGTAGAGGTTGTAGGGTAACAAGGTAGTCAATAATTTATGTCTTCAATGAGTAATAACCAGCAGAATTTGCCAAGTGATAATCAATCGGAGTCAGAGGAACGCAGACATACTTGTCCAAGTAAACATGCCTTATGGGCACAACTCAGTGTTGTTCAGCAAGCATCGGTAAGTTCCATGTATAACTATGGCTATGCACTTAGCTTTATACGCACTGAAAATGCAGAAATGAATGTGGTCATGACACTTAATGAAGCGGTCATTGTTATTAATGAGGAAGGAGATATAGACACTCACGCTAACATTCAAATCCGTAAATAAGGTCTATCACTAAATCACAATAGGTATTATTTTTAATTAAAAGCTAACCCTGCATCACCACCCGAACCGAAACACAGTTTGCACATATCTAATAGTGACCTAGACTTTAAAATTCAAGGGATAGTTTTTGAAAGAAAATAAGGTTATTCATTGTCTGACTCAATATTCTCCGAGCTTAAAAGGCGTAATGTATACAAGGTAGGTTTTGCTTATCTTGTATTGGCGTGGGTGGTAGTACAAGTTACCCAAGCAGCTGTGCCTGCATTCAATATGCCTGACTGGATGAACACTGTTGTCTTTTTCCTTGGCGTCATTGGTTTTCCTTTTGCGCTGTTTTTCGCCTGGGCTTTTGAAATTACCCCTGACGGTATAAAAAAAGAGTCTGAAATTTCCCCCGAAGAATCAATTGCTGCGCATACCGGTCGTAAACTAGATTTTATCATTATCGGTTTGCTGATTGTCGGCATGACCTATTTCATTTATGAGAGCCGCTTTGAATCAAATTCGTCAGAGAGTGTGACTGATTTAACCGTTGAAATGAAAGGCTCAAATAAGGTTTCGAAAGATCCTAAAAATGCATCAATAGCTGCTTTATCACTGGCTGTTTTACCCTTTGTAAATATGAGTGATGATAAAAAACAAGACTATTTTGTCGATGGTTTAACAGAAGAATTACTCAATAGCCTTGCCCGTATCAAAGGGCTGAAAGTTACAGGTCGCACCTCTAGTTTTGCTTATAAAAATAAAAACATCGATTTAAGGGCTATAGCAAAAGAGCTCAATGTGAATTATTTAGTAGAAGGAAGCGTGCGGAAAAGTGGTGAAAATATTCGCATTACGGTGCAATTGATTGATGCGGATTCGGGGGCACATTTATTTTCTGACATCTTTAACCGTAAATTAGTGGATATATTTGCTGTGCAAGAAGAGGTTAGCCAACAGGTCGCTTCCGCATTAAAACTGAACCTGCTGTACAAAGATAATTATTACAGCTCTGCCCTGGAGTCTCTTGATTATATTGCGGTAGAGCAACTGGTTAAGGCCAGAGCCCTTGCTAAACTATATAACGAATATGGTATAAACCAAGCAAAAGCTATTTTGATATCGCTGAATGAACAATATCCAGACACCCCTGAGATAATGGGCTTGTCAGTTTTTACCGCTATGCTGGAGATTTCCGCAACGGCGAATGTCACTTTGACCTCAGAAGATTTAATACAGCTGGCACAACGGACCTTGGAACTACAACCTAGTAATGCCGATTCATTGTACACCTTAGCCGTGATCTTCGATGATTTTGAACAAACCTATCACCTTGCCGCTGAGTATTATAAAAAAGGTATACAGCAATACCCATCCCAAGAACAATTCCATATTGGTTATTTTAGACTTATGCGCTTGCAATATATTCCTTGCTCAGAAATTCTTACCTATCTAGACTCAATACAGTTAAATATGCTCAGTGATGAACTTAGCAATCAATTTCGTTTTTCAACGTTACGCTGCCTTGACCCCCAAGCCGCTGAACGTTTACAGCAATTAGCTACCACAGAAAACATTACAAAATTTGACTCTCCCCATGCCTCTGCACTTGAGGCTTTTAAGCAAGCAAGGGCTAGATATCAGAAAAACCCTAATCAACGGTTTCTCACAGGTTTAATAGGTTATTACTCGGCCTTAAATGAGCGGGGAAAGGTTAAACAATTACTCCAGCAAGTCGATTTCAATAGTAAAGGCTTCTGGGCAGGCTTTAGCTTTGTTGGTGCCTATTTTGATGGTTATTCACTACCCTATATGTCGATGGACAGGCTGTTTGATGCCAGACAAAATGACCAGTACTACGATCTTCATTATCAATATGCCTTGGTGATGTGGGATTTAGCGAAAAAAGAGGAAAAAACCAGTGCCTTTAGACGACGGATTTTGGCACTAGAGCCACCACAGTGGAGCATCGAGCACCTAAGAATGACCACTCCTTATTTAACCCTGTTACACCATATGGGCGACAGGGAACGGGTTAACCATTACACCAATAATTTACTACCCAAGTTAGCGGATTATCGAGAACGTCACCCTGAATCTTACTATTATTATAAATTGTTCGAGCCCCACTTCGTTCTTGCTACTCTTGCTGAAAACTTTAGTCTAGCGCAGCAATTACTAGATGACACTCCTCAAGACCATGAATATTGGGTTTATGGCAAAACCGCTAAATACACCTTTGCAGACAAGCTGAATGTACCCGTTATAAAAGAATTTTTACAGAAAATTAAAACGGATACTAAACGCGTCAGGAAAGAACTTGGCTTTGAATAATGTAATAACATGATGTATTCACAAAGTGCTATGACTTGATTAAATGTGATTTTTTTCCATGGTTGATGCCTAACTCTAATTACACTGGCCTTATTAATCGCTAGGCTTGGTATTTGTTTTTCCTGCTTGGCGTCGCGGTGGCGACTACACCCAAGGGGCGACGTACCGCCGCGCCTCCCCTTGGAACCCCTGCGACGCCCTACTCAGCAGAACATTCAATCAACAACTAGCGTAAACCACGATTCCTGCCGATTTATCTTCCCTGAACAACGGCAGCCCTCGACGTCCTGTCTCGGGTCGAGGCCTACCCTTGCTAGTTGATGATTGAATTGCTGAGATGGGATTTGGTGTATTTAACTCCGTCCATAAATCATAAGGAGTAAAAAGTTTTTGAGACGTTAGAAGTACAATATCTCAACAAGTACCCAATCTGCTTTAACAAACGATGAAATGAATGAAAGTGTTCACGTATATTCATCATGACGCTGCATGGATGCAGCTTATTAGACAATGCAGGAGCATATTGTCCTGATGATGAATAAAGCGCTGTCGGCACATGGATGTGCCATCAGCGCTGTTACCTCGATAACACTTGAGTGAATTGAAGAATACGTTTGTTAGCAGCTCCGAGGGATTCCAAAGGGAGGCCGGAGGCAGTCTTCCTTTGGGTGTCGTCGCCACCGCGACAAATCATTTAAATTTACTCTGCACCCATTTATTTAACGATCACATTTACCACAAAAGAGACATTAGCTATTACAGCTAGTTGGATAGGTTGGATAGGTTGGATTAGATTTTGTATTGATAACGCTTTAGCTAAATAGGCTGCCGTAGGCAATACAGTGGAGTCCATTTTTTTTGGCAGGAACGCATGTAAGCGTATTGTTATGAAGGCTTTTCCGTCAGGTGCGAACGAATTTCTTGCACAATAGCTAAAGGCTCATCACCATGCCCTTTAGCGACGATTTCACATGCATCTAGCAAGTAGTGTGTAATTAACGGAATGGATAAAAACTCTATTTCACTAGGGCTTTTTTTAAATAAACATTGGTTACTAAGCTTATTGGATTTCCCATCTTCTGTAATTCTGTTTAATAAGGAAAACACACCACTATGAGTATGAGCTGATAGTATGCAATACACTGAACTATAGACATCTTTTAGATCAGCCTGAGTAAATTTTTCTGATATGGTTAAACAATAGAAATCTTGAGATGGACGATAAAGAGAGAATCTATCATTACGCAATTTTCGATATTGTTTTTGCTTTGTCTTAGCCTTAACAAGCTCTTTTTCACGATTATAGTATTCAGCCCATAAGTAGTTGACGTAATTCCCCTCTTTCTTCACATTTATAATATCAACATAGATTTCTAGTACATTTCTAGTTATAGACTGTGTTGCGGCAAACTGATGTTGTTCAAGCAAAGTACCCAAAGCCTGACATTGTTCGACCATAGCTGCAAATAACCCCATCATAGTTATATATGGAGCTTGCTTTGATTCTTGATACAATTCTTCAAATAGAGCAATCGAGAAATCAAGAACCTGATTTAATTCCTTTACATTTTCGTGATGTTCCATTGAACCCTCATCTTCATAACGCCCTGTTAACAGACAATAAAATAGTTGGTTAAAATAAGCGACGAAGGAGAAAAAACCAACTGTTATTTGTCCTTTTGACTGACTTGTTAACTGGCAGTCGGCGATCCCTTTGCTGACCCTAAACTTCCTTTGAATGCTTCATAATTCAGGTGGTTATGTTCAGAAACCTTTCTCAGTTCCACGAGTAGTGAGTTACAAAAATCTTGAATACAAGTTCTAGCACTTAAAACAAATTTTCTAGTTAAAAATGAATCCCAATCATGTTCATAGCGAAAATGTGAACCATCATTTTTAAATGTAGTTTCATAGGTTGTCTGTACTACTTTTCCATGAGCTAACATATCTCTGTAACATCCTACTCTTTTGATTGTTTGATAAGGGTTCTCTCCCTTTTTCCAATTGAAGTTAGGGAGTTCATTGGTAATTACTTTTATTTTTTCTTCAATCCCTTTTCCTTTGAAATTTTCTTTCTCATTTTTCCAAACTTCAGGTAATAACGCATACCCACAAAAGTTAATAAATGCTTCAAAAGCTAAATAGCTCATTAGGAGTGAAGGCATTATGAAGTGGTATGAATCATCATTCTCATTTGATAATACCTTAGTGGCTGAACGCCATAAGAATTCATGCGTATATATTTCTTCTTCCACAACTGCCTGATGAGTCATCGGTATCCCTGCCAGTTAACGCCCAAATAAGGGGCTGATTAATAGTTGGCTAAAATGTGAAGCAGAGCGAAACCTAGCCAACTGTTAGCAGTCCCACTTAATTTTCTTGTTAGGCAGTTGTAACGACAAACACCTGAATTCATGGGCTATTTATCAAGTTTTTTTAGTAATACTACAATGGTAATTATTGCTACAAGTACAATAGAGCCAGCCTGAAAAGGACGATATTCAAAATAGGTTAAAACGCCAGACTTGAAAAAATTTGCATAACTCAGCCAAACAAAATCAAGAATGAGAGTCACCACGATAGCCAATGTTAAAATAGGTCGTTGGTTCAGGTGATTTATAATCCCCATGAACATTTGAGATATTGTTTTATTTTCTTTCATATTTATTGCCAATTACAACCTATTACGATGAATATACGCTTTACTGCCTAAAGCTTATTATGGATACGTCTTAGTAATGTCCGTACCATAAATATTAAATAATTTATATTAATATCCCATAATATCAATACATTAGAAACCGTAAATGATAACTTTTTTATAAATGGTTGGATGTTACTAAGAGACCTCAGTAATAAGCTAACGAAAAATAGATTAATTATCATAATTTCAAGTAGTTATAAAAGCATCAT
The DNA here is from genome assembly GCF_000378625.1 of Colwellia piezophila ATCC BAA-637. GTDB lineage: Bacteria > Pseudomonadota > Gammaproteobacteria > Enterobacterales > Alteromonadaceae > Colwellia > Colwellia piezophila. The sequence goes on from NZ_KB905171.1 coordinate 67,548, forward strand.
ACTGGTTGAGTTGTGTTACTAAGACGTCTCAGTAACATCAGGTGAATATTTCATTAGAAAATATATAGCAAAACATTTATTGCTAATGTCTCGAATGCGCACCAAGAAGCCCTTAACAAAAAAACTACTTCATTTGGAGTTCACTATTTTTTTGAATGAGATATTAAGGGCGGTAAGTACCACAAAGCGGTCTAAATTTTGGCTTGAATTTATCATCTATAATAGTCCGCTTCACAACATCGCGGTCATTGGTACTTAATTAATTGAACGTTAACTTTATGCCATGAACGGTCTTTTATCGCACTACCCTGTAGACAGTAAACTAACCATCAAAATTTAATTGTTTGTACAAATAATTGACATTATCTGCATTCTATTAGAATGTTACCAATTTGTACCGCTTGCAATTATAGGGACGTAGTGTGGCATTTCTCTCAAAGTTAATAAATACCAGTCGATTATCAAGAGTCTTATTGATTCGAATATTGCTATTTAGCGGGTTATTTACCGTAACAATTACCGCTGTCCAATTGTCATTAAATTATCAAAATGAGATAGAAGAATTACAAAAAAAATCTAAACAACGGGTTAACTCAAGCTCAGGTCATTTGACCCGATCAACCTGGGAGCTCGACACTCAACAAGTCATTCTTATTGCTGGAGATTTGTTTCAATCAGGCCTTTTTAAATCTATAACTGTCAAAGGTAAAGATGGGTTTACAATAGTCTTTTTAGGTGAAAAAGACATAAAGGCTCAAGGGTGGCGGCAACCACTAATATTTGGATTTAGAGGACGATTTACAACAGTAGGAGCTATTGAAGTTAAAATTGATATCGACCCAATAAAACAAAAAATCATGGATGAGTTCATCATCATTCTTATTTCTCAGTTTATTAAGACCTTTTTTGTTTCCATTTTTATCCTCTTTATTATTCATAACTTGGTGATTCGTCATTTGAATGAAATATCTAACTGGCTAAATAGCTTTAAGCCAGAATCATCATTCAGTCCGCTTGCATTGGAAACTGATAAAGGCAGTGATAGCGAGATGGTTAAACTCAAATCGGCCATTAGTGAGATGGGACAGCAGGTGCATAAGCATACTATAGGGTTAGAAAAAGCTGTAGCTGAGCGCACTGCTGAATTAGAAAAACTCGCATATACTGACAGCCTAACGGGTATTGCTAATAGAAACGCTTTTTTCCAAGCATCAAATGAAGAGTTAAGCCGTTCACGACGGTTATCATATGATATTGGCGTGATGATGTTAGATTTAGACCATTTTAAAGCAATCAACGATACCTATGGTCATGATGCTGGAGATGAAGTGCTTAAACAAGTATCCAAAGCAATGAGTAATTGCTTACGAAAAGAAGACACCTTAGGCCGAATAGGAGGTGAAGAGTTTGCCATTATTACGCCCGGCGCTGATAAGGGGGGAATGCATAAACTAGCTTCACGATTACAACAGTCTATCGCGTTACTTAATTTTCCATTTCTACCAGAAGACAAAAATATCACCGTAAGTATTGGTTATACCAAAATCAGTAATGATGAAAACTTTAAAGCAGCTCTAAAAAGAGCTGACGTACATTTATATACCGCAAAAGCTTCTGGCAGGAATACCTTTATAACGGATAAGGGATTTGTTCCTAGCATTGTGAATTAAGTTTTGAGGATAGCGTTTATGACCATCCAAAGAACGCTCCAAGTTGCCGCTTAGTATGAAGTCCCACAGGCAGCTTTGAGGCTTGAAGCGGACGTTAGGGTTAAGGTGTTGCTAACTTCCGCTTAGCGCACAGAGAAGTCATAAAAACAAATGAATGAGCCGTCATTTTTAGGTTCAACGTGATCGTTTATAGGGCGTTATTTAAACCAAAATAATGATCTAAATCAACAATAACGCAACTGCTTTCGAAGTTACTTTACAACTATAAAGCTACTGCTTTATAGTAATTTTGTTCTCGAACGAACACTTTTTGTAATGGTTTTTTAGCTTGCCCATAAGCTAGTATGCCGATGCATTTCTTAACTTCTCCCAGTCAGGAAAATTTCATCGGCTTTTTTATAGCCAAAATTTAGCAAATACTGCCAAGGTTGTCCTGCTCGTTAGCTCTGTTCTACTGAAAAAATTATCTTTAGCTATGAGGGGGCCCCATATTTCAAACGATATTTACCTATCGCCTCCATATTCTCTCAACCTCTAGCGCTAACATCTCTTAAAATTAAGTAGAACTCACTAGTTCACAGGGTATGAAGCGCGTAGACTGGTGACAATTCAATTTACCTGCTTGCTAGCTATTTCAACGTTACCGTCACCTTGTTAGCAAAAGACAAAGGAAGCTTATGTCTGAACAATCCTCTACCAGTAATCAAGCCTCAACCAGTAAACCAGAAATGCATACGGTTAGTGATACTTCATCCGGTGTAACGCCAAGCACTCAACCAGGCTCTCCATCAACTTCTGAGCAAGGCTCTTTACCAAGCTCTTTACCTAGAAAGAAGGTCGCTATTCTGCTTGAGCTAATGCAATTTATTAGTCCCTATAAAGGTAAAGTATTTGCCGCTTTTATCGCGCTTATTTTTACTGCGGCGGTAATGTTATCTGTTGGCCAAGCCGTAAGAATGCTTATTGATGAGGGTTTTGCCCAACAGTCCATTGAGCAATTACAACAAGCAGTACTGTTTATCTTAGCGATTACCGTGTTGATAGCGGGTGGTACCTTTGCCCGTTTCTACTTGGTTTCTTGGTTGGGTGAACGGGTCAGTGCCGATATTCGTTTGGCAATTTTTAACCACGTTATTACTTTGCACCCAAGTTATTTTGAAACCAATGGCAGCGGCGATATTATGTCGCGTATCACCACTGATACCACGTTGTTGCAAAGTATCATTGGCTCTTCATTTTCGATGGCAATTCGCAGCGCCTTAATGCTTATTGGCGCATTGGTAATGTTGTTTGCGACCAATATTAAACTAACCTTTATTGTTTTATTATCAGTACCTTTTATTTTGGTGCCGATATTATTTTATGGTCGTAAAGTCAGACGATTATCGCGCCAAAGCCAAGACTCTATGGCCGATGTGGGCAGCTATGCTGGCGAAGCTATCGAACACATTAAAACCGTACAAAGTTATACCCATGAGGAACAAGAAAGGCTCGCATTTTCCCAGGAAGTAGAAAAATCATTTCAAATTGGCCGCCGCCGGATAAAACAGCGTGCCACGTTAATTGCTGGCGTTATTATCATTGTTTTTGGCGCAATTACCGGCATGTTATGGGTGGGAGGAAGCGACGTTATTCAGGGTAAGATGAGCGGCGGTGATTTAGGTGCCTTTGTTTTTTATGCCATTTTAGTTGCTTCTTCATTAGCAACTATCTCTGAGGTATTAGGCGAATTACAACGTGCGGCGGGTGCGACCGAAAGGCTGATTGAGATATTGCAAGTTGAAAGCCATATTTGCCCACCAAAGGATAATGCCACGCTAGCAAAATCACTTACTGCAGAAATCAAGTTTGAACAAGTCAGCTTTAACTACCCTTCAAGGCCAAATCAAGCCGCTACCATGGCACTTAATTTAACGGCCGAGCAAGGTAAGGTACTCGCCTTAGTAGGGCCTTCTGGTGCAGGTAAAACCACCTTGTTTGAACTACTGCAACGCTTTTACGATCCACAGGTTGGTCGCATAACTTTAGGCGGCACTGATATCCGCGCGCTTGATCCGAAAGATCTTCGCCAACAAATGGCGTTAGTGCCACAGCAACCGGCTTTATTTAGTAGTGACGTCTTTCATAATATTCGTTATGGCGTACCTGCTGCTAGCGATGAGGAAGTAATCGCGGCCGCTAAAAAAGCTCATGCCCATGAGTTTATTGTTAACTTACCCGAGGGCTATAATAGTTTTCTAGGTGAGCGCGGCGTTAGGCTTTCTGGTGGACAGCGCCAACGTATCGCTATCGCTCGAGCCATATTAAAAGACCCCAACATTTTATTATTAGACGAAGCAACTAGTGCCCTTGATAGTGAAAGTGAGCACCATGTGCAACAAGCCTTAGAAGAATTAATGCGTGGCCGAACGACTATCATCATCGCGCATCGGTTATCCACAATTAAACATGCGGACCATATTGCCGTATTAGAACAAGGCCAGTTAGTTGATATCGGAGATCATCATTCATTGTTGCAAACGTGTGACTTATATCAACGATTAGTAGAGCTACAGTTTAAGTAAGCTAAGTTAAGTTAATACCGATAAAAAAAAGGAGAACCGCTAAGAGGTTCTCCTTTTTTCATTTTGGATTAGTTGCTTTAATTAATGCTGAAAATCTTCAGGTAAAATATTTTCATCTTCCTCATTAAGTTGAAGATCGACACTATTTTCAACTTCAGGATCATTTTCTTGCTCAAGCCAATCACAAATAATGGCATCAGCTTGCTCTTTGCCGGTATATTTGAGTGATGAAAAGGCTTGTACTTTAATGTCGGCATTTAATGGCGCTAAGGCTTTTTTCACCGCCAATACTTCAGCGCTACGTTTACCCTGCGATAATTTGTCACACTTGGTCAGCAAAATTAACATAGCTAATTCACTATCGGCTGCCCAGTGAATTAAATCCATATCTAAGTCTTTTAACGGATGACGGATATCCATTAAAACAACTAAGCCTTTTAGGCACTTACGTTTTTCTAAATATTCACCCAGTGCTTTTTGCCATTTTTTCTTCATTGCTAATGGTACTTGAGCAAAACCATAACCGGGTAAATCAATAAGACGGCGATTCTCAGCAACTTCAAATACGTTGATAAGTTGAGTTCGACCTGGAGTTTTACTAATACGCGCTAGGCCTCGCTGATTGGTTAACGTATTTAAGGCGCTAGATTTACCGGCATTAGAGCGGCCAGCGAAGGCAACTTCAATACCAGAATCAGCAGGTAAACGGCGAATATCTGGTGCGCTAATGGTAAAGGCGGCTTTAGTTAAATGTATCTTTGTAGCAGACAAGGGCATAACTCGTTAAAAATTTTGTGACATTATAGCGTTTTTTTAGCGCAATTATACCAAGTCTATTAAGTTATTTCGTCCTCAGCGCGAATTACAAGCCTTATCCTCAGGGCATTGATTACAGAGAATCACTGTTATAATGCAAAAAACACCCAAAACAGTGAAATCTGACGTTTTTTTGCCGGATTTTTTCTTCTCAACTATTACACCGGGCTAATATTCGTGTAAAATGCCGAAACATCCATCATACTTTTTTATCATTTTTTAATTAGATAGCTATTATACTAATCAAACAGCTAACTAAATTAATGACAAGCAGAGAGCAACTCAATGAAAAAAATTATCTTTTCGCTATTTGTAGCCTTAAGTTCAGTAAGTGCTGTACAAGCCGCAGATGCTAACGCAGGTAAAGAAAAAGCGGCCACGTGTAGTGCCTGTCATGGTCCTACTGGTGTTAGTGCAAGTCCTATGTTCCCTAACCTTGCTGGTCAAAATGATGCTTATATCATCAAGCAATTAAAAGATTTTAAATCTGGCGCTCGTACCGATGCCATGATGGCGCCTATGGCGGCTAACTTATCTGACGCAGATATGGCTGATTTAGCGGCTCACTTCTCAGGCTTACCTAATGCCAACGAACAAGCTGCTGCCTCAGCAAGTACAGGTTCTAGTACTGATTCAGCTCCAGTAAGTGCTCCCGCTGCCGGTACTGTTGAAATTGTTTCTTCGACACCTGCTGCCGCAATTTATGCCGGTAATGTCACTGCAGGTAAAGACAAAGCACTAGCATGTGCCGCTTGTCACGGCGCCGACGGTAACAGCTTAGTACCAATCTATCCAAACCTTGCAGGTCAAAGTGCTAACTATATTGCTAAGCAATTAGCTGATTTCAAATCTGGCAAACGTAGCGACCCAGTAATGGCTGGCATGGTTGCAGCTCTAACATCTGAAGACATGAATGACTTAGCTGCTTACTTCGCGGTACAAAGTGCTAAATCAGGAACCGGCGAGTCAAATGAAGTAGGTCATAAATTATACCTTGGCGGCGATGCAGCTAAAGGTGTGACTGCTTGTATAGCTTGTCACGGTGTAGCGGGTAAAGGTATGAAGCAAGCCGGCTTCCCAAGCCTTACTGGCCAAAGTAAAGATTACTTGAAAAAGCAACTTACTAGCTTCCGTGATGGTAGCCGTGGTAATGATAACAACGGTATTATGCGTAATATCGCGATTAAATTATCCGATGCTGATATTGACGCGGTTGCTCAATACATCACCTCATTAAAATAATAATGAATTGGTTGCTTCATTAGCCAGTTTATAAAGAAGCAGCGTTTATCGCTGCTTTTTTTTCATTGAAATTTTGCCCTCTCCGCAATTGAATAGATAACGGATAATTAAATGGACAGCAAATAACTAGATGAACAACAACATGAACACCTCATTATTTGTCGCTTGTCAGCAGTGTGATGCGCTCTATGACAAACCACAGTTAAAACAAGGGCAGCTCGCTAAATGTAACCGCTGTGGCAGCACGTTAGTAGAACGTAAAGTCGATTCTATTGAGCGCAGCTTCCACTGGTCGCTTGCTGGCTTGATACTCATGTTACCGGCCATTCTATTACCTATTATGGGTGTGACCTTGGCAGGGCAATTTCATCAAGCTTCGTTATTTGATTGTATTTTAGTACTGATTGATCGCGGCTTCTTTATGATTGCCTGCTTGGTATTCCTCTTCGCTATTGCTGTGCCTATCGTACGCCTCTCTGGCGCACTTTATATCTGTTATTGTTTTAAATTTAATCGCTTGAAACCTTCATTATTAAGTTTCTTCCGTGCTTATCATCACCTTGACCATTGGGCTATGCTCAATGTGTTTATGCTCGGCATTGTCGTTTCTATGTATAAATTGCTCGACGATACTGAGCTATCGATCAACCTGGGCTTGTTGGCATTTATCTTGTGGTTGATTTGCTCAACCATGTCAGCCGCGGCACTCGATCAAGACTCTATCTGGGATAAATTAGAGCGTGCTTTTCCTAGGAGCTGTGATAATGAACACTGCTAAAAGCAAAGGGCTCACTTTATGTCCTAAATGCCATAAGCTCAATACTCTCGTTTCTGAGCATCAGCGCTGTAGTCGTTGTCATGGCATGTTTTATCAACGTAAACGTAACTCTTTACAATACACATTGGCATGGAATATTGCCGCTTTGATCGCTTTTATTCCGGCCAATCTTTACCCAATAATGATTGTTTATCAATTAGGTGTCGGTAGTGATGCGACGATTTTATCGGGTATCGGTGAGTTTATTGATCATGGCTTATACCCAATCGCAGTGATAATTTTTACCGCCAGCATCATAGTGCCTTTATTGAAAATTATTGGCCTATTTGTGTTAGTTTATAAAGCACATACAGGGATTCGGTTAAAACCAGACAAACACAGTAAATTTTACCATGTACTTGAGTTTCTCGGGCCATGGTCAATGCTTGATGTTTTCGTGGTCGCTTTAATGGTAACTGTGGTAGAACTTGGCTTTGTTACCTCTGTAGCGGCAGGCCCTGCAATAAATTACTTTACCATTACAGTAATATTTACCATGTTTGCTGCCAATAGTTTTGACCCGCGCTTATTGTGGGATAAGAAAGCAGCGATTCAAGAAACATTATTGTCTGAAAAAACACCAGGTACTTTACCAGAAGGAAAGGGATAGACATGATCAATAAAAACGATATTGCTGCCTCAGAGCATAATCAAAATACTAACAAGGGTGCTGATATTGTACCTAGACAAGGCATTTCAATTATTTGGTTTGTACCTTTTATCGCCTTAATCTTTGGCTTGTGGCTAATGGTGAAGGTGGTTTCTGAACAAGGTACCCTTATCACCATAGAGTTTGATAATGGCTCAGGCATAGTACCTAATAAAACCCAAATCCGTTATAAAGGTTTAATAACTGGCTTAGTAAAAAAGGTTGTGCCCTCAGATGACTTAAAACGTGTTATCGCCGAAGTTGAAATATCTAAAAGTTTTAGCGGTTACCTGACCGAAAATACTCACTTTTGGTTAGTCAGTGCTGATATTTCTCTACAAGGGATATCAGGGTTAGATACCCTAATTTCGGGCAGTTATATCACTATTATGCCTGATACCAGTAAAAATGCTGATAGCCAAGATCACTTTATTGCCTTAACTGAACCTCCCACATTAGATATGTCGACCCCTGGTCTGCATCTTACTTTACATACCGATGTATTAGGCTCTATTAGTGAAAATTCCCCTATCAGCTTTAAGCAAATTCCTATTGGTTATGTCACTGGCTATCACTATATAGAAAGCAGTAAAAAAATTGCCATCAACATTTTCATCAAACCTGAATTCGCCCACTTAGTAAAAGAAAATTCATTGTTTTATAATACCAGTGGTGTGCAGGTAACCGCTTCACTGTCTGCAGGAATAAAAATCAATACCGACTCTATAGCCTCTATTTTGGCCGGTGGTATATCCGTTGATACGCTGAGTTATCAACAAGACTTAGCGCCAGCAAAAAATGGCCAAAGTTACCCTTTGCATGCTGACTTTCAGTCGGCTGAAATGGGTCATGAAGTTGAGCTAACCTTAGACTGGAACTCTGGCATAGATCACAATGCAGCCATCTTATACCAAGGTCTGACGATTGGTTTTATTGAGTCATTCAGTAAAATAGACCCAGTCAGTCGGAAGATTACCGCTATCGCCAAAGTTAATCCGCGTGTTGTGCCTTACTTAACAGAACAATCACAATTTTATATTGTTTCACCGCAATTTAGTCTTACCGGTTTCGCCAATGTGAAAACTTTATTCACCGGTAATTACATCAGTATTAGACCGTCATTAGCAGGGAAATCTCGGAATAAATTTAAAGTATTTAGCAATAAACCGCCTTATAAATACACGGAACCTGGCTTGCATTTAATGCTTACAAGTAATGATCGCAGTTCATTGCAAGTCGGTAGTAATATTTATTACAAGCAACAAGTCGTCGGTAATATACAAGCCATTGAAACCACAGCACCTGAACGTCATTTAATTCATATTCATGTACAGCCAGAATTTAGCCATTATGTAAATCACGGCAGTCGCTTTTATAATAACTCCGGTATTAAAATTTCGGCAAGTTTATTAGGGGTCGATATCCAAGCGCAGTCATTACAGAGTATTTTAACCGGCGGTATTTCCTTTACAAACCCAGATAAGACTCAAGATACACAAAAAGAATTGGTTCACAATGGCGATAATTTTTCACTGTATGCAAATAATAAATTAGCTCAGCAAAGTATCAGTTTCACCTTAAAGGTCGCCACGATTGAACAAGTGAGTAGCGATACCCGAATATTATATCGAGGCGTAGAAATTGGTACCGTTCATAAAATTATTAATCAAGGGAAATACCAACAATTACAGGTTGGTTTACTAGAAAAATATCAACATATATTGAAAGCACAAACACAATTTTATTTAGTTAAACCTAGCTTAAGCCTCTCTGGTGCCAGTGATACCGAGGCGCTGTTCGGTGGTAGCTACATTACCTTTAACCTTGGCCAAGGTAAAATACAACATCAATTCTCCCTGTTTAGTAAGCCGCCGGTAAAACTCGCCAGTGCACCGGGTTTACAGCTAACCTTAACCACAGATCATGCGAGCGTAGCTACACCAGGAAGTGCCGTGAGTTACCGCGGCATCACCATTGGTCAAGTAGACAATATTAGCTTAAATAAAGCTGATGATAATATTAAAATCAGCATCACTATTGATGAAGAGCACCGAGATCTATTACAAAGCACTAGCCGTTTTTATGATGCTGGCGGTATTAGCATCTTTGGTGGTTTAAGTGATTTTGTCGTCAAAACAGAATCTTTAGATGCCATTTTACGTGGCGGCATTAGCTTTTATACACCAGATAAAGCACTAACAACTTCGCTAAAAACGAGTTATCCCGTAGAAGAATTGGCAAGCTTTACTTTATTTAAGCATGAGGAACATGCTAAAGATGCCGGTCAATCAATTAGTATTCACTTTAATGATCTTGCCGGTTTAAAAGTTAATACTAAAGTTATTTATCAAGAGCAAACCTTAGGTATTATTGAACGCTTAATTTTTAATAAAACGGTCGTTGGTGTAACCGCCCTGGTTTTATTAAATGACCAAGGCAGTCAATATGCGAGGCAAGGTACAAAGTTTTGGAAAGTTGAACCACAAATAGGCTTAGTCGGTTCTAAAAATGTTGCCGCCATACTCGATGGTGCTTTTATTGGTTTACTCCCTGCTCACACAGCCAACGCTGCAGAAAAAGGTCACTTTCAAGCTCTCGATTTAGCCCCTACCGTTGAGAAACTCGCTTACGGGTTAAATATTAAATTAACGGCTAGCCGGCTTGGCTCTGTACGTGTAGGTAACCCGATATTATACCGCCAGATTAAAGTTGGTAAAGTAATTGGTATTGACCTATCGCCAACCGCCGATGAAGTGAATATTTTTATTAATATTGTCAATCGTTATGCTCCGCTAGTTAACGGGCAAAGTCAGTTTTGGAATACTAGTGGTATTAGGATTGAAGCGGGTATTTTCTCAGGTGTTAATATAGATTCTGAATCAATAGAAACATTGATTGCCGGCGGTATTGCCTTTGCAACACCGGAAACTGATTCCAATAGTGAAAATGAACCAACATCGCTACCGCTCAGCTTTATTTTGCATCAAGACCTCGATAAAGACTGGTTAGAATGGCAACCTAAAATTGCCATTCACGATAAAAGTAGTGAAGTTGAGTAAAAGCATTAATTAATTGCTTACATTTTAATTACCGACAATGGTTTAATTCGATAATTTTCTCATTTATGTTAGCTTAGGGTTATTTTCAAAGTCAGATTCGCAACATCACCAAAGTAGCTAACCATGCAAATTAACATCATTTTATTAGCGGCAGGCAAAGGCCAACGTTTTCAAGACTCCGCTGCCAATCAAGTGGCTTGCGAGTCCATTAAGCAGCTCGCTAAAATTAAGGGTAAGCCGCTCATTGTCAATAGTATTGATAAATTACAGCCTTTACTTGCCCATACTGACGTTAATATTTTATACGTCACTTTAGGTGCAAATAAAAATGTTATTAAAGAAAAATTACCGCCAAATATTTCGGTCATTGCCAGTCAGCAGTGGTCACAAGGCATGGGTCATACCTTGGCAGAATCTGTGCAATCCATTAAAGCCCATAGTAGTCATGTATTGATTGCGTTAGCGGACCAAGCATTAATTACCACGGATCATTACCAAGCGTTGCTAAACGCTAGCAAAAAACAGCCTAATAAAATAATCGCCACTCTATGCGATGAGCAGTTAATGGCCCCCACTATTTTCCCGGAAAAATACTTTCCACAATTGATAAAACTGCAAGGTGATAAAGGTGCTGGGCAATTGTTAAAAAAACATGCAACACAAGTAGATGCAGTCAGCTGTACAATGGCAAAATTCGATATTGATACCTTGGCTGATTTAGAGCACGTCAGACAACAACTAGAACACTCTCAATAAAAAAACAACTTATACCAAGTTGATTAAGTTCTTTCCCACCGTCAAAACCTGAAGCCACTATGATCAAAATAACCTAAATAATAAGCCTATTGAGCTTGATGTTGATCTACAAATGCTATTACTTAACCTCAGCTCGGGTTAATGAATGTATGGCGTTATTTGCACAAGCTCTAATTATTATTATGTTAACTTTGTTTTTGGGAATGCTAGCCTATCCATATTTCTCAGCATTGATAGTTTAGTGTTTATCAAAGCGGCTCTATGCAACCAATAGCGGGTTATTGGATGCAGAGCCTACGTAGATAGACGCTAAAATAACTTGTTGAGTCACTTTGCTTATCCCGAGTTGAGGTTACTTACTTAACTTGAATAACCTACGCTCTAGCACGAAACCCATGATACCGCTAACCAATAACAATACCCCCAATACTTGCAACCAAGCGTTGATAGCTCTAGGTTGTTGTAAAGGCATGTCATGTTTTGATCTTTGGAATAAACGACTACCCCCTTCGACGGGCATCTCAAAATAGTAGCCTTTGTTTTCAGGGATTAGCTTTACCAGAATGTCACTACGCTGCGCCATAACAACTTTTTGCTGTCGCATAATTTCATCTTTCTCATTACGATCTTTAATATTAATGAGCGCGTGCCAGTTCTGGAAGATATCACTTGGCTCTCCTGCCAACACCACGCCATATGAGCGATACTCATAAAGATTTTCATTAAAAACTTGTTTGCTATAACCAATATAAAATAGGGTCACCGCAAAAACAATTAAAGTACTGGCGATATAGAGTAAATTCCGCTGTTGGTTTAACTGCTTAGTGCTTGCTTGTTGATATAATTGTTCGATATCACTGATCACCAGTAAATTATTCTTTATATAGTTTTTATCTAATGGTTCGAGTAACTGAGCAACGGATAACGAAAAAGCACTCAGTAACTTTCTAAAGACTTCATTAGAAGGCAGTGACTTATCATTTTCTAGTTTTGATAAATAAGATTGCTCGATACCGGCTAGTTCGGATAATTCAGGCTGACTTAACGTCCTTTCTGCACGTAGTTTTTTTAATTGTTCACCTAATGTCATTGGTAATATCCCATATAATTTGATTAATACTTTATCTATAGAGTTATATGTAAAGCGCCGGCCGCTGATTACTTTGTTTTACTACCAATGAGTAATAACTATAAACTTTTATTATTAACTGCCTAGTAGCTAAGGGTATTCTTAGTTATTCCAAAAGAAATAACTAGCTATAACTTACTAATGTGAATAATACTAAAATCCTGATAGAATGCCGCCTATAGGGCAACTGAGGTTATACAAAATGATAACAAACGCAATTCCATACCGTAGATTCTCGGCTATCAAACAAGAGAAAGGCGATTCACTAAGACGCCAACAAGAGCTAATCGACAAGTGGTTAAGTGATAACCCTAGCGTCTCACTATTCCCAGACACGTTTCAGGATCTAGGACTATCTGGGTATCATGGCGCACACTTAGAGCATGGCTTAGGGCAGTTACTAGCGGCTATAGATAACGGTCGTATTAAGTCAGGTGACTATCTACTAGTTGAGAATATCGACCGCATAGGACGCCTAGAAGCTGCTGATATGTTTCACTTGCTTACAGGTATCATTAAGGCAGGTGTTATTATAGTGACTCTTGCAGATAATCAACAATATGACCGTGAGTCACTTAACGGCGGTATGCTTTATTTACTAGCAGGACAGATACAACAAGCCTACTCATACTCAGACAAGTTATCTAAACGCCTTAAGGCGTCTTTCGCGGGTCGTTTAATTAAAGCTAGTTCGGGCGAACAGATTAAGGTAAGAACACCTTTCTGGCTAACACCTGTCGGTGATACTTATGTCATTAAAGACAACCATCAGATTATCCTAGAGTCTATCTTTAGATGGTATATCGAAGGCTATGGCACTGTAACTATCTTAGATAAGGTAAGGTCTTTAGACACTACAGGTATGCCTAGCAAGACCTCGCAGGTACAGATAGCTCACATACTGAAAAACACAATGGCTTTTGGTGAATGGCATGGCATAAAGGGTGCTTTCCCTGCTGCCGTAAGTGAGTCTACATACTATATGGCATTATCAGCAAGGCAGCAACGAGCTACTACTAAGACAAGAACGCCTAAGCGCGTCAAGCTGTTATCAGGTTTAGTAAAGTGTTCTGAATGCGGTAGTAACTACACCTTTCGCGTAGGTCATGGTACTAATAGAGACTTTATGAACTGTCAGTTAAGGTCGCACGATAAGACTCGATGTAGTAATAAAAAGAATGTGCCTTATGACGTCTTATTTACTGTATATGTTGCTACTCAATGGGACGCTATGAACCGTATTTACGAGGGTAAAAGCAACTCTATAACTGAGAACAAGATTACCGTAGTAGACGCAAAGCTATCAGTGCTTGATAAGAACAAGGAAGACTTAATAGACTTGATGATAGCCGTAGGTAGTAGCGACAGCTTGAAGGGTCGTATCGGCTCTATAGTGATCGAGGTAGACGCACTTAATGAAGAGCGCCTGCAACTACTAACAGGCCTAGATGGTATTAAAGCAGTCTATAACCCTGCTATGCTTACCGGTGGTGACGCTTTAGACAACGACTTACACGCTCGTAATACTATGCTTAAGTCAGTTGGTTATCAGATTGTTGTCGATAGCACTGGTGCTAGTGCAGAGGGTCAGCGTATAGAGTGGATAGGGTATAAAGGTAAGACTAACACTATTAACTTTAAGATTAGCGATAAGGTATTTAAGGTAGGTCGCGAGTATGAAGAGAAGTGCGACAATGACGAGGTGCGTATGTTGCGTGTGGCTAGACTAGTGCATGAGATATCCAACCCGTATAAGCCTAAACGTAAATTCATAGAAGGACTTAAGGAACTAACTAGACAAGCCAAAGAAGCTAAGGGTGAGCCACTGTCTTAGCTATCGCCCGATGCCAAAGTGCTTAGGGCTAATCATTTATTCTACTGCTATTTATCATTGCTCATCATTAAGAGCTAAGGCTCACTATTACCACAAAGCAGCCTTAATTCTGGTATGAATTTATCACAGCTAATAGTCCGCTCCGCATCTAAGCGGTCAGAGAGACTTTCAATCAAAACGGATGTTTTCCGACAGTACACATTTACTTCAATAAATTTTTGAGTGGTAGGAGCCAAATCAGGCTTTAGCAAAGGTTATTGTTAATAATGGTCACTTTCATGGTATGGTGATTTTATTATTCATAATCAGTGATACCCAAAAATAAAAATTGATGAATTTTAAGAAGTTATTACTTATTTTATTACTTTTATCTATTGTCGGATGTTCTTTATCTTCCGCCTCGGTGAGAATTGCTCATCAATTATATATCGATGGTGAGCATCAAGATTCTTTAGTAAAAATTGAAGGAGCTTTAGTTCAATATAAAGGTGAATATTCAGATGATGACAAATCATCTCTATTGTTTTTAAAAGCTCAAAATTATTCAAAACTAAAGCAATACAATCACGCAATAAGTACCTGGTTATATATCATGGATAGATATCCTGATACTGAGGCGGCTTATCGCGCTAAACCTCATGTAGCTTTATATCAAAAAGCGATGAAAAATGTAGAAAAGCGCGAAAGGAAAAAGAAGACAGAATCTAACAACACTATATAATCGTTATTAAATTTTATATAAGGAAGATATTTATGAGTTTTTTTAGTTACCTATTATTAATCTGTATATGTGTATTTCAAATAGGGTGCGCTTCACCTTCTGATCTTGCGAATGCACACTTAAAAAGTGCATATTATAAATACATAGATAAGGATTATGAGAGCTCAATAGAAAAAGTAAATAGGCTTTTATCAAAACATAAAGACGAATACTCTAATGAGCACACAGCTTCTTTACTTAATTTAAAAGCTCTTAACTATTATGGTTTAGAAAAGTTTATTGATGCTAAAGGCACTCTTGACTATTTGATTGCTGAATATCCAGAAACTAAAGCGGCAAAAGATAGTGTGCATCTAAGAAATGATCTAGAAAAAGCAATTAATAAAGCCTTTGGTAAAACCTAACTTAGCACTGCGTCTCACTTTTTAGTGAACAATGGTTAAAAGTCAATTATAGCCATGAAATGTTTAAAGTATACAGTACGCATTTGGAAATAATACAAGTTACCTTAGCGGATCAGTTGTTATTAAATTCAAATGAACAGAAAAAAGATAGCTCGAACCATCTAGTAAGTGGGTTAATAACGGTATGTTTTGGCAATCAATTTTAGCCGCAATATACGTAGGATTTAAATGAATATTAAGCCTAGTTCATGCAGCAGTAGCAATAGTCCGCTATTGGCATTACACGCAGTCCGATAACGACTGCTATGAGGCTCAAATAAACACCAAGTGATGGAAGATCAACGGCAGCAAAGAGCTGTGAAGCGGACGTTAACCATAACTAGCTGTTAATGTCGCCTTAGCGCACCAAGCTGTCATATTTCAGGCAATAAAAAACCCACTTAAGGGTTGACTGTTTTCCGTAGATGTAATCACTTGTTACCTAAAGTGATAGTTTGATGTTTATCTTTACTTTACAAATCGATCCATTCCTTACAATCTGTGAGAAATAACGGGTAATTACCTTATTTACCACACTGAGCGCACAAGCAATAATCCTTATGTCCAATACTTGACAGTATTGGACGCAGCGTAACTAAATGTTACCCTAGCCAAATTAACTACATACCTTGATTCTAAAGGGCTGCGATTAATATCAACCTAACCACTATAGCTTGGTAGATCACTAATTGATCGTTCACCCTATCTTCCTAACATGCCTAAAATAGACAATTGATATTAGGGCAAATCGGGTAAATTCATTTCATTAAATCAATCGTTATCGCGTTATCAATTAAGCCAAGTTGTTACCGGCGATTACATTTAGTATTTAGGCGTTTTCTGCCAGATAACCCCTAATGATAAGGGTTATCGTTAATGACAGTTAAGTTACAATTGGCAGCCGCTACCTAAGCCAGCGTTAAAAGCGCTTTGTCCTTTTCTGCTAGTTCGGCCTTGAGTTCACCAATTGTTTTATCTTTGCTATCGAGCTTATCAATTAGCTTATGCAATAGCACTTCACGCTTATCTAGTCGGGTCAGTAGCTCATCAACTACGGTCATGAGGCAATCCCAAGGTGTCTGCTCTGAATAGCTATCATATGCTGCTACACGCGCCCTGTGGTCTGCTAAGTATGTCTCACTATCTTCTAGCGTTGACTGCTTGCTAAGTTCTCTGGCATACCCCTCGAACATGGCCTTATAGTCAAGCGTTGAGGTCTGCTTGATGTAGTCACCCATGACTGACTTAAACAGTGCTTCCCACTCACCCTGCGGCTCATGTGCGCTCTGCTGCTCTGCTCTGTCTGCTACTAGTTGTACCATCTTGTTTACGTCTTTCATATTCGTCTAATCCTTTAGCTATTTAATTGTGTGTTGTGGTGCTGGTGGTACGCTGCTTGGTCACATCATTTGTGTACTCCTTATTGATTGGTAGGGGGTAGTGCTGGGGTACTCGGCTTGCCATGCTGAACACGTAGCTAGTTGCTTTCACCAAAAATGAATTCAATTATTCACTATCGGCAAGGTTAATTCATTGATTTGTAAGTCTAAGGCGTTGAAAGCACACGGGTTTTACTACCTAGGAAACCGGCAATTACCTAAGCTTTTTTCCCAAAATCCCCCGCCCAGTTTTCAGCCTTTTTCTTTAGCTATTTGCATCAGCGCTTCATCAACGGTAATGCCTACGGCCTCGGCAATCTCAATTGCCCTAAACCAATCATCAAGCGTTAAGTCAACGGCAGCCATTAAGCGGCTTTCCTGTCGGCCTTGTTGGCCTTAATTCTATCTGAAATAGCGCTACTCGCTTTCGCTGTAAAGTACGTCTCTGCTATGTTTGCGCCTGTTTTGATACCTGACTGTTGAGCAGTTGGTAAACCTTTGTAAGACTTCCGCGCAGTACCAGCCAAGCGCTTGGCTTTAGGTATGCCAGCGACACCTTTTGCTAACTGTGGTTTAACTGCCTTGCCAATGGTCATTAGCCCGCGCGCCCCTGCGACAAGTGGAGCGACAAAAGCCTTTTTCTCTATCTTGGCCTTGGGTAACGGTTTGCTATCGTCTAACAGCTTCGTTGGCGCTATCTCGGCCCCGTTCTTGGCTATGAGTTGCCTAAGACTCTTTGACTTTTGCTGGCGGTGAATCGGTAAGCTTGCATCAGCACTAATCAACGTGGCCTCTTTGGCTAACATGATTTCAAGCGGTACATGTTGGCTCGTCCGTTTGTCGTAAATCATTTTGCTATCTTTGGGCTTTGGCTTTCTCATGGTAATTGATGCCACATCAGCCTGTTTTAGCAGTTTGTTTATCATCCAGATTCGGTTGATTTCGTTAGCTGTCGTTACTGGTATTTGATGCGGTATCGGCATGATAATTGGCTCCACCTTTTCCATCTTAGCTAGCCTGATTTGATCGGTTAAATTCACTTGTTTTCTCCTTGTTATTAGCGACCATCATTGGTCATTTGGTGCGGCCTAAATGGCAATTGAGCCAGCACTTAGGCCACGGTTAAAAACGATTTATGCCATAGCTTGGCTCATTTATGCCATAGCTATGCCATAGCTTAAACCCAAGTGTGGCATAGTTAAAGGCCACGCCACCAAAGGGCTATATTGAATCTATGCCAGCTATGCCATACATGAAAAAAACCTCTTTAATATAAGTGGTTATGCCAGTACTTTTAAACAGAATATCCTGTCGCTATCTCCATCTCTTTTGTTGTCATCTTAGCCTCAGTTTCCACTATTTCAACGGCAGTTAATATTCGGTCAATTTGCACTGGCAACAAGGTTATTTGGCGGTACATTTCAACCGCTCTTTTGCCCGTTGGTTTGGTTCCCTTTATCCTGCCCATGAACTTTGAGCGCTGGTCGCTCCAACGCTTATTGACTGACCAATCTTCACTGATAAGTTTTGACTCGAAGAACTCGCCCTTGTTTATGGTTAGCTTTTGATAGCTAAAGCCATCACCAGCGGCCACTGAATCGATGTAGTTGTCCCATAGCGTTTGAGTCATGATAATGTGAGGATATTCTTGTATAAGCCTTGAAACGCTCGTTATGCCGCCATCGATGTAATCTCGCTTTGCTGGCGTATCTGCTACCAGCGAGTCATGTGCCTGCCAGTAATTAATATTTAAACCTAGAAGATACTTCTTAATACTGTCGACACCACTGCCACCCAATGCCCATTCTTTGGCTCCCCTACAGAAGATTTGGCTTTCTTCTTTAGATACTTTATGACTCGCGTACTCAGTGATATAGAAGCGCCTATCACCTTGCTCTATAGGTATATTCACACCCTTATCATTACCTGAGAACATCAGTCGGTTGTAAACATTCTCCATAACGGCTTGCTCATACTTGCGCTCAGTGTTGATGCTGTTATCTGCCATGATGCCCTTTAGCTTTTGGTATGCCTTGGTGCCCATAGTCTTCGACTCGTCAACAAAGGTAAGCAAGCAGCCAGTGTTATCCGTTGAGAAGTTACCAAGCAGCTTGTTTAGGTCGGTACGCACCACCTGTTGATTTAATACCGCTTCCATTATCTCCACTAAGACACCTTTACCGATACCGTGGTCGCTTCGTATGTTTGGATGAATGCTAGGTCGCTCATGTGGTTTCTGTAGCATATGCGCTAGCCAACCCATTGCCCACTTGAAGTCTTTTGCATTAGGAAACACGCGACTAACTAACTCAATGAATACATCGGCCTCGCCCTCTTCAAGCTCGCCCTCGGTAGCTGTTATAGGTTTAAAAGTGTTTGCCCAAGTCGAGCCGCTTAACTCAATGTCGCCAACCACATCAGGTCTGAAAGCTTGCCCTACGGCATGTATCATCTTCCTATTTAACACCTTGAGTATATAAGCGGTATTGCCTACGTTCGCCTTGTCAATCCTAGACTCCATAGCACTATCATCGAGTATCGCTTGCGTAAACCTATTCCAGAACATCAGCTTGCCTTGCCCGTTAGTCTTCTTACACCAGCCCTCGGCTAGCAGTTGGTTAACATAGTTAGCTGGCGAGTTAACTACGGCTACTAATCTGCTAGTAACATGCTCTAAGCCTTTACCTTGCCGTACCTCGTCCCAGTCCTTGCCACTGCCATCAGTGCTTGCACTTGGTGCTATAAGTCTCACGCCAGCGGCCTTGGCACGTTTCGCTATCTTCTTGCTAGGATCTTTATCACCAGCTATCACGCTATCTTTATGCTTCAAAGCACAAGCCACTAGCGCGCCATCAGAGCCAGCAATCGCCACGGCCTCACTAGTTGCCATGTTAACCGTTACGGCATCAGCAAAGCCCTCAGTGACCCATTTAACAACGCCTTGGCCTACTATGGCACTCGTTGTTGTTCCCTCGGTTAGTACTGAAAACTTCTTACTGCCATCTGCCTTAATGATTTGAAACTTGTTAGCACCGGCTTGCCATATAAGTTCGCCATTAAACACTCGGTAATCAAAATCAACGTCTGTTGGTGCAATGCCTTTTCTATCTAAATACGGGTGACTTTCTTTGGTGCCATTGTGCCAGTTAGTCATTACCTGCACGAACCGATTAAAGCGCCAGCTATTGCTAGTGGTTGCTGTGGTGTCTTGTACTGGCTCAAAGTCTGCCTCGACCTCTTCTTGCACTTGGTAGCTTGGTATATTAACCATGTAACCGTTATCCAGCGTTACCACACCGTCAATCTCCACTACATCAACGCCATTCCACGCCACCGGATTAACGCCATAAGACGTATCGTTTCGGTATACCCGAACATCGTTATTGTTGTCGTCTTGATAAGTAACGTGTTCACCTATTTCAAGCTGTTGAATTGTCTCTAGGCAATAGTCGTTAGCCAAGCAAGTCTCAAGTGTTTGTTCTAGTGCTTCCATTTGTATTATTTCCCAGTGCCATTGGATAAGATTTGATTAAGTCGCGCAGTACCTTTTGTGGTGATACTCCCAGCGAGTCAGCGATAGCGGTTAACTTCTTGTTTACCGCAGGGTTTAAATGTAAATTAACGTAAGACGTTGACATGCTTAATGGCCTCCTGTGCTACTTTCACGTATTTAGCAGAGGTTGAAGTGCTAATCTTTAGTAGCTTGGCTATTGCGTAGCCCGTATACCCGTTGATGTGCATCAGTTTGATCAATGCAATTTGTCGATTATCCATAATCGGACTCCTGTGGTGGTTTTATTGATTCGAGAAACCTTTTCTCTTCTATTGGCCGATAATTATCTAGCCCTTTGATGGCGTGGTATGTAGCGCCACTAGTACATAGTTTAACCGATCGGTAAACCTTGTGAGTTACATTAGACAACGATACGTCTATTAAGTTCAAACGCCGGCGTGTTGTCATAGGTAAGCTGTTGATAATATACTGAAACATGATGTAAAATAAGGTCATTCTTTCTATTTTTGTCGCCTGAATTAGGCGTAATCATCTTTAAGCGTGCTGATTATCCCTAGTCGTTTTTCTCCTGTTGCGGTGGTGTTCATACCGTCCATAATTAATTCGAGCAACCCTTTTCTCTCTATAGGTTTCCCTATGCCCGATAATTATCTAGCCCTTTAGAATCAAGGGCTGTAGCTTGTCGTGTTTTTAGCCTCACATCTCGCTAAATCGTTCACGGTTCATTAGACAACTTGGCATTATCAATAGTTCAAATGCCAACACACCTGAACGACTAACATATTGATAAATCTGAGTTAAGTGGATTAAATTAGTGCTGTAATGCGACTGTGCGTGCCTGAAAGGCTTCTTTGTGGATCAGCGCCAACAATGAGGAACGCTATGGCATGGTTAAACTACTGTTTTTCTTTGATTTACCGATGAACTTCCTATTATTATACTAAGAAATAATCAGCTAGCTGAATATTTGGGAATATTGCCATATAGCTAAGAATATCAACACTAGCCATGCATTAAGGTATCAATACTCTCATCTATAGCGATAGAAAAACCTAACATGGGAAGTTTTGAAATAACATTTCACATCGATTTCACACCTGCCCTTCTAACCTTATTGTCACTCATGCAATTAAAGGCAACAAACCATGTCTAGTACTACTCACCCCGGTAATATTCAAGCCAGTTATATTCAATTAAGTAATATTAGCCAGTCCTTTGCGCTTAATAATACAAAGGTCACCTTATTCGAACAACTGAACCTCACCATCAAGCAAGGGCAATCCTATGCCATTATGGGGCCTTCTGGCGCGGGAAAATCTAGCTTGCTGATGTTGATGTCTGGTTTAGAGCAGCCGAGCTCAGGACGAGGTGTTTATGTTAAAGGCGACTTAAAGAACAAGCATGAATCAAGTTTAGAAACGCTACGGCCAGATATTGGTTTTATTTTTCAGCAATTTCATTTATTACCCGAATTAACCGCACTTAATAATGTTGCCCTACCACTCAAGTTACGTGGCGATAAAAAGGCCATCAATAAAGCAAAAGTGATGTTAGAAAAAGTGGGTTTACAAGACCGAATCAACCATAACCCTAATGAACTGAGTGGCGGCGAGCAACAAAGAGTGGCGATTGCACGGGCGTTAGTTTTTGAACCTCGTTTTATTTTTGCCGATGAACCGACTGGTAATCTCGATGAAAAAAGTGCTAGGGAAATTGCCAATATTTTGCTTAATTGTTGCAAAGACAGCAATGCCGCTTTGATCATGGTGACGCACAGCCAGGTATTAGCCAATAAAGCCGAACATGTTTATCATTTGAGCCACAACGGTTTAATAAAAGTTAAGGGCAATAACTGTGATGTATTACCCGTGGAGCTGGCATGTTAAGCATGAGCACATCCCTACTCGAAAACACTAAATTGGCCTGGCAGTTTTATCGCCAAGAATATCATTTGCCTCAGCAAAAGCTATTACGCTGGACACAAGCGATATTGCTTATTTTTATGTTGGCGTTAACTCAGTCGAGTTTTAGTGTGCAGCAGTATTTAACGCAAAATCTACAAGGTTTATTGGGCGCCGATGCGCAAATAAGTCAACGGCAACCTTTTACCAGCCAACAGTTTAACGATTTATCTGCGCAGGTAGAACAGCTAGTAGCCACTCAACAAATTAAAATTAACTTCAGTCATCAAGACAGCTGGCAATACATTAGCTTGAAGGCAGTCGCGGATAATTATCCCTTACAAGGCGAGTTGCTCACCGCGACGTCACTTGCTGGCAACACCGAGCAAAGCTTATCGGGACCCAAACAAGGTGAAATTTGGTTTGATAGCCGCTTGTTTGCTAGTTTTAATTTAAAAATTGGCGACACTGTTGAAATCTCTAAGCAGGAATTTACCTTCACTAAGTTACTTAAACACGAACCTGACCGGTTAATGGAAGGCCATAATGTTGCTATGCGCGCCATGATCAATATTGGCGATATGGAAAAACTTAATTTTAGTGAAAACCTTATTAATTATCGATACTTATTAGCCCTTGATGCAAGACAAATACCGTCCTTACAAGAGTGGCAGCAACAGCATTTACCGGCCGCGCAACTTGTTCATAAACAAGGTAATCACCCTCTGGCATTGTTTTGGCAACGTACCGAAAATTTTATTGGTTTAGCCTCCATTATTTTATTCTTTATGGCCGCTATTGCCATTGAACAAATTGCCTTAAAACACCAAAACAAAGAGCAGTATTTCTCTGCAGTTTGTATGAGTTTAGGGGCATCAAAAAGCACCGGCATTGTCGTTTCAATAGTGAAGTGGTGTTTTTCCTTGCTGTTATTATTACCTGTTGCCCTGCTTGCTGCTGCAGCTTGTCATTGGTTGATGATTCATTATTTAACCGACAGTTTTCCAAATTTACAGTGGCAATGGCATTACGCGCTTAGCCTTAAAACCTTGGTTTTCATTAGTAGTATTTTTGCTTTGTTTTATCTACCCGTTTGGTATTCATTACTTAATAGCAGTGTCGGAAAATTATTTAATCAGGCAAAAAACACTGCCAGTAATCTTGGCCAAAAACTGGTCACTGTTGCGGTATTAGTTATTGTTGTTTTAGCCTATTCAGATAATGCTTTATTAACCATGATGCTGGTAACTGCCATGATGGTAACCATTTTGCTAATACTGCTATTAAGTTGGTTAGTATTAACACTGGGAGAAAAGTTAACAAAAAACTTATCGGGTTTATTACCCTTTGTGTTTTTTATGATGAAACAGCGTTTGGTTAGTAAAAGCACACAAATTTTAGGTGTCGGTTTATCCGCGTTTTTATTGCTGTTTACTCTGATGCTAATGCATGACTTAGGTAAGACGATGTCATCTTATCAGCGGCAACATGATGGCAACCTAATGGTGTCGAAAGCAACCAATGATCAGCTTAGTTACCTGAAAAATTGGGCCAGCGAAAATAACATTAGTATTCGTCAAAATAAAAGCTATATGCACGCCAAACTTATTGAAATTAACAAACAATCACTGGCTGAGTTTAACGACAAACCAAGTGAGAGTTTAGCGACCTTCTCCCGTGAAATTAGAATGCATTGGAATAATCAGCTGCCAAGTAATAATCGACTTCTTTCGGGTACTTGGTGGCAAGTTGATAGTGAAAACTGGCAACAAATCTCAGTTGAGCAAGAAGTGCTGACCGATATGGGTTTGTCGCTAAGTGATGAACTAACTTTTGTTATCGCTGGTCGACGTTATGATTTTACCATAACCGCCAGTCATGAATTCAAGCCTGGTAATGGCTCTATTACCTTTTGGGTTCAAATGCCAACAGCCGCACTAGCGCATATTCAGGCTAACCATTACAGCATGGCGAGCTTAGAAGTAAGTGAACAACAACAGCCGCTGTTAGCTGAGCTATGGCAGAAATTTCCGACCTTGCGTATGGTGTCATTGCAACAAATGACAGAGCGCTTCGACAATATTTTAGCGATGATAACTAAGGTGATATCCGGCTTTTCCGCCATAATTATTTTGCTGGCTGGCATCGTTATATTGGCGTCAATTAATGCGGTTGAAGCGAACGAGCAGAAAAAGAATAGCATTATCATGAGTTTTGGTTTTAACCGAGCCACTTGTTTAAAGCTTAATATTATTGAATGGCTAATTACGGCTATGATAGCTGCCGGCGGCGCAATAGTGGGTACTTACCTTGCTGGCGTGCTCATTTACCAATCGCAGTTTTCTTTGCCTTATCAACCTGACTTTATTTGGCTAGTAAGCACATTATTTATCATTTTAGCCTGTGTTATCTCGTTAGGCGTTTACGCCAGCAGGAAAAGTCTTAACAGCTCTATTAGACAGCTAATGGCGGAATAAAAATAAACGGCGAAAAATTAAAAATTTCACACTTGTTTCACACTGAGTTTGACATGCTAGGCACAACTGATTAATGGATAAATAAGCGAGACAGTAATGAAAAATATAATACAACAAGTGATAGCTTTAGCGACTTTAATGCTAATCACCCTGCAAGTGAATGCCGCTACGGTAAGTAAAAAGGTTTTAATGGTAGTAAGTGGCTATGGCTTAGAGGAAAAATCAGCGGGTTATGAGTTTGATGAATTTTCTAAAGCCTATTTAGTTTTCAAGGCTAATGGCATTAGTGTTGATGTTGCCAGCCCAAAAGGTGGCAAAGTTGAGGCTGATAAATATGATGCTAAGGCAACATACAATGCTAAAACCCTGGCTGATAAAACCATTATGGCTAAACTAGCGCATACCTTAGCCACAGGTGATGTTGATGCTAGCAAATATAACGGTATTTTTATTGTTGGTGGTAAAGGCGCTATGTTTGACCTGCCTAAAGATAAAGCGTTGCAAACATTAGTTGCTGATATTTATCAGCAACTAGGTACTGTTGCCGCGGTATGTCATGGACCGGCCGCCTTAGTCGATGTTAAGTTAAATGATGGTAGCTACTTAGTCGCCAATAAAAAAATTAATGGTTTTACCAATGTCGAAGAACAGTTATTTGGTAAAAAGTGGTTAGAAAAATTTGATTTTATGTTGGAAGACAAATTAATTGAGCGTGGTGCTAAATTTCAGTCCAGTGATATTATGTTAAGTCATGTCGCCATTGATGGTCGTTTGATTACCGGACAAAACCCAAGTTCAACGGTAGGCGTAGCAAATGCGTTAGTTCATAGCTTAGGCATTAAAGCCATTGTCACTGAACAATACCAAGATGACAAAACCTTAGCCTTAGTAGCAAAACTGCTAGCCGGTGATAAAGCGGTGCTAACTACCTTAAGTGAAAACCAACAAGATTATCACTTAGCTTTAGTAGGCATGTATGGCTTTTATTATTTAAAAATTGCTGAAAGTAATAAACAAATCGAAAATGCTTTAAGTCTAATGATAACTGCACAAGCTGAGATTAATAATCCTATGTTAGATATGAAAATTGCCGAAGCACAAAATAAATTAGGTGATACACAGCTAGCGAAAAACACCTTAACTCAACTACTACTGGAAAAACCTGATTACCAACCAGCAAAAGATATGTTAAAAACGTTATAGTACAGGTAGCTAAGCCTCATGACATTTGAGGCTTAGCTATTTAAATGCTTTAGTGATCTGAAGCTTAAACGAAACTTACTTGGCAACGGCACTATGACAACAGCACCTCTACAGATTTTATTAGTTGAAGATCAGCTTAATATTGCTCGAAATATTGCTGACTATTTAGAAGCAAAAGGTCATGTGCTTGATTTTGCCACGCAAGGACAGCAAGGTTTAGATCTGGCATTAACTAATCACTATGATGTGCTTATTTTGGACTTAAACCTGCCGGTAATGGATGGCTTAGTGGTTTGCCAGCAAGTTAGAGCAAAGTCACCTCGTCATATCCCAATATTAATGCTTACCGCCAGAGACAGTATCGACGATAAAGTGTCTGGTTTTACCGTTGGCGCCGATGATTACCTGACCAAACCTTTCTCATTGCAAGAGTTGGAAGTGCGCTGTTTGGCACTATCGAGAAGGCATTTATTGCAAAGCGAAGATGTGGTTAATATAGGTCCATTACAGCTAGATAAAAAACGTCAAACAGTACAGCGCGCTGGCCAATTACTCAACCTACATACTATGGGTTATCGCATTTTAACGGTGTTAATTGATGCTTACCCACAGGTGGTCAGTCGCTCTCAGTTATCACAACAACTTTGGGGTGATGAACCGACTGAATCAGATGCACTACGCTCTCATATTTATCAACTACGCACTGTCTTAGATAAGCCATTTTCCTTTGCACTGTTGAAAACTCGCCATGGTGTTGGCTTTGTCTTGGATGTCAGTGATGAAGGTAATGATGAAGGTAATGATGAAAAGAATGATGGTAAAAAGTGATGAACAATAACGTGAAAAAATCTAAAAAGTATCATAGCTTAAGTCGACGTATTGTCACCCAGTTCTGTATTTTCACCCTGATACTCTCTTGCATATATAGCGCAATGAGTTTTTTATTGATGTACGATATTGAAGACCGCTTTATCAATAATACCATGGTGCAGGAAGCTAAATTTCTAAGTGATGGCTATCAACAACATGGAGATTGGCCAGCACCAAAAAATAGCACTATGCAGTTATACTTTTCAACGGATAACTTACCAGAGCCAGTAAAGTCACAATTGCTTTTGGAGCCAAATCGAGTTGAATTTTTTGCTGAACAAGGCAAACATTATCACTTATATAAACTACCAAAGGCTCAACAGGTATATTTGTTAGCAGAAGTAAGTCAAATGTTGTTGGTACGCCCCATCACTGACTGGCTATTAAAATTTATGTTGATATTGTGTTTTACCTTAATGCTAATCGCCTGCCTTATCGCTTGGTTATTAGGGCGTAAAACCGCTAAACCACTGCAACAACTCGCTGACTTGGTAGATGGCGTAGCACCTGAGCATATCCCTGATAGTTTTTCTGAGCAATTTCCCCGTAATGAGATAGGCATTTTAGCCAGCACCTTAGAGCAAACCATGGCACGCATGAAACAAGCTCTGGCACGGGAAAAAAACTTTACCCGTGATGTGAGTCATGAACTGCGTACACCCGTTGCCATCATTAAAAATGCCGTAGAGGTTTATCAAAGCCGTGATAAAAATGCAGCTGAACAAGCTATTGATAAAGTAGCTGTCGATACGCTAATGAAACGTATTGGTGATGCCAGTGTGCAAATGGAACAAACAGTAGTGACCTTATTATCCTTAGCGCGAGAAGAGCAAACTTGTGTTGATAAATCTGCAGTGCACTTAATCGCCTTGGTTGAACAAGCCGTTATCGACCACAGTTATTTGTTGAATAACAAAGCGGTAACAGTAGTAGTTCACGACAATACCAATACTAAGCTTCACCTGCAGCCAGGCATGTTAAAAGTCTTGTTAGATAATTTAATCAGCAATGCTTTTCAGTACACAGCCACAGGTGAAGTACGGATAAGTTATCTCGATAATCGTTTAATTATCGCCGATACCGGCTCCGGCATAGAGGCTGATATTGCTGACAAAGTTACCGAACTTGCAGTAAAAGGTAGCCAAAGTACCGGTTATGGTTTTGGTTTATCGATAGTGAAGCGCTTATGTGAACATCAAGGCTGGCAACTTAAGGTGAAAAGTAATAGCGATTTAGTTCAGGGTACAGAAATTTCTGTGCGGTTTAATTAACCTAACGGGTAATGCTAAATCCCATGAAAACTTAGAGTACGCTCATTCGCTCATGCCCTAAGGTCTTTATCAGAGAACGAGGACTAAAGCGGCGTTTTAAAAATCCTGACATATATTCAATTTAATAATTTAGTGAATAAAATTTATATTTACAATGGTTGACAAAAGATGCTAATTGAATGAACATATAGCCATCTAAACGTCCGAACAAAAAGAAAGAATCACTATTTTGACTACCCATTCAGAGCTACAAGCTAGATACAATGACATTAATCGTGGTGTTTACTTTATTGGTACCACACCACCCAAGAGTGATACGCCACTTGATAAAGTGGCTGAGATTGCCGAAAAACTACTTGATCGGGTCAGTGATATCGACTTTGATGGTCTAATTGTTTATGACATTCAAGATGAAAATTCGCGCATTAGTAAACCTCGACCTTTCCCATTTAAATCAACTCATGACACCAGACTTTATTCTTCTTTATTGAATAAAAAATGTAATCGTCCGGTGATAACTTATAAAAGCGTCGTGCATTCTAATGGTGATGACTTTAATGACTGGGCAAATGAGGCATGGGAAAAGTATGGTGTAAGGGATGTGGTGTTAGTGGGTAGCCCATCAAAAAACAATCAAATCTCCTTACCACTGGCGAGTGCTTATAAAACCTTAGTAGACAACCCTCATGACTTTTTCATCGGCGGCGTTACTATTGCTGAGCGCCATGCCAGTAAAAAAGATGAGCATGACCGCTTAATCACCAAACACCAACAGGGCTGTAGCTTCTTTATTTCGCAAGCAATATACAACCCCCAGGCGACCATAGACTTACTGACCCGCTATGCTATTGAATGCCAAAAACAAGGGGTAAAACCACAACGCTTGATCTTAACATTTTCCCCATGTGGTAGTGAAAAGACGCTAGAGTTTATTGAATGGTTAGGCGTTAATGTGCCCGAGGCGACAAAGTTACGTATTCTTAACGCTGAAAACCCTTTGTATGAATCAATTCAGAATTGCGTCAATAGTTTGCAACAAATTTTAGATGCGGTGATCAGTTATGATTTACCATTAGGTTTAAATATTGAAAGCTTAACCAACCGTAAAGAAGAGATAGACGGTTCAATCTTGTTATATAAATTATTACGTTCAAAAATGGATAATTATTTAGCTAAAAAAGAATTATCAGCACTCAATCGTAATAGGTAAATAATACTCTCTAGGCAACTCACCGCTATGGTGAGTACTTATGATCTGGTGGTGAATTTTCACTTTACTATCAACATACAACAATAAAACATGACATTACCGATACTTTCTCTATTATTAAAGGAACTGTATTCATCCTAGGTAAGTTATGAACCAGCAATCTTCAGCATCACATAAAAAAATAGCCATTAACCAGCTTGAGCCTGGCATGTATGTTTTATCAATAGGCTCTAAACACAAGACGCTTACCGTAAAATCTGAAGGTTATATTCTCGCAAAAGAAAGTATTAAGAAACTTATAAAAGCGGGCATAACTCACGTCACCATTGATCCCAGTAGACAAAAAAAAACCGAAAGAATTGATAAAATATTACCTGAAATAGCAGAGCCAGTTACCACACCTCAGTTGGAAAAAAACAGCACTGTCACACTTGATCAAGAGATGAAAAAAGCCAGTAAGCTTTACGATAACGCTAAAACATTACAGCATAAAATCCTCAATAGCTTAACCGAACACAAAACCATTAATGTCATTGAAGCCAAAGAATCAACCGATGCTATTGTCGACTCCATTTTTCGAAACCAAGACGCGCTGTTGTGTATGTCACGTCTGCGGATGAAAGATGAATACTTAGTTGAACACTCCCTCAATGTGGCTATCTTAATGGCACTATTCGCTAAGCATTTAAAATTTGATCGTCAGGTGATAGAACAGCTAGCTTTAGGCGCATTTTTACATGACATAGGTAAAGTATTGGTGCCGCCAGAAATTTTGCATAAACCAGGGAAACTAACGCCCGCGGAGTTTGATATCATTAAAAGTCATGTTGATTTAGGGGTACAGATATTAGTTGAAACCCCTGGTTTTACCGATATAGTGCTCAATATGGTAAAACAACACCATGAGCGTTTAAATGGCATGGGTTATCCCGCACAACTAACAGAGCAACAAATATCACAATATGGCCGTATGATTGCAATTGTCGACAGTTATGACGCCATGACCGCAGAACGCGTTTATAAAGCGGGTATGCACCCCATTAAAGCCTTTAAAATTTTAATGAAAGACTCACCATCTAGTTATGATAATCAATTAGTGGAGCAATTTATTAATTGTCTTGGCATCTATCCTATAGGCACGTTAGTAAAACTCACCAGTGGTAAACTGGGTTTAATTAGCCAGTTAAATAAAAGTAAGCCACTGCAACCCTTTGTACGCGTGTTTTATAACACCCGTTTAAATCAAGCTATTGCCATGCAAGAGCTAGACCTTAGCCAAACTAAACACCAAGATCAGATTGATTGTTGCATTAAGCCCGATGAGTTTAATATTAATTTATTACGCTTTTTTAAAACCGCATTTGCTAGCTAAGCCGAAGTGACGGCTTAATCGCCTCCAACGTCTAAACCTCTCATTGATCGCACACAGTAACTATTTACGGAGTTCAGCTCAAAAATCGGCTCCCCCCGCAAAAGAGGTTGCCCGTAGCAAGGGAAAATCCTGCACTTTTCTCAAATTATTTGTTAGGCTTACGCTATAGCCACGAAATATCGTGCCCGTTACCCTAGCTGATGATAAAGGCCCAAGATGAACTCAGATATAACGAAATTCTTAGCGCACCCACAACTGTTATTAAATGCCGTTGGCGAGGGTGTTTACGGTTTTGACAAGGCTGGCAATGCCGTTTTCATCAATCCTGCAGCAGAGCAAATGACAGGCTGGGCTGCCGACGAGTTATTGGGCAAAAACATACATCAATATCATCATCATAGTCACGCCAATGGTGATCCTTATCCAAGCGATGAGTGTAATATTTATAACACCATGCGAGATGGTATGGAGCGCAAAATTACCGATGAAGTTTTTTGGCGAAAAGATGGTAGTTGTTTCCCCGTTGAATATACCTCAACCCCCGTATATAAAGACGGTGAACTCATTGGCGCGGTCGCTGTTTTTCGTGACGTGAGTCAGCAAAGACTTGCCGATAGTAACTTGCGAGCGGCCTTAAAAAAAGTACAAGATTTAACAGAAAAACTGCAAGCAGAAAACAGTTACCTACAAGATGAAATCAATGAAAGCTGGCGTGGTTCAGGTCTAGAAGGTAACAGCCCTAAATTTATTACCATGTTACAGAAAATAGAACTGGTGGCTAAAACCGATAGTACCGTACTTATCCTAGGTGAAAATGGTACCGGTAAAGAGTTGGTTGCTCGTAACTTACATCAATTAAGCCAACGTAAAAATACCCCCTTAGTGAAAGTAAACTGCGCGGCATTTTCGGCGAATTTACTGGAATCAGAGCTGTTTGGCCACGAAAAAGGGGCTTTTACCGGTGCCAGTGAGAAAAGACTTGGCCGTTTTGAACTGGCCGATAAAGGCACATTGTTTTTAGATGAAATTGGCGAACTCTCTCTTGATGCGCAAAGTAAATTACTTAGGGTATTACAAGAGCGAGAGTTTGAACGCGTTGGTGGCAGTAAAACCATTAAGGTCGATATTCGTATCATAACCGCCACCAACCAAGATTTACTCACCATGGTCGAGCAAGGTAAATTTCGCATGGACTTATATTATCGCTTAAATGTATTTCCTATTTTGGTACCCGCATTAAGAGATCGTATCGAAGATATACCAAT
This sequence comes from Colwellia piezophila ATCC BAA-637, assembly GCF_000378625.1. Taxonomy (GTDB): domain Bacteria; phylum Pseudomonadota; class Gammaproteobacteria; order Enterobacterales; family Alteromonadaceae; genus Colwellia; species Colwellia piezophila. Next base: position 99,710 of record NZ_KB905171.1, read on the forward strand.
GCTCTGCCATAGTATCTTAACGCAACTTAATCATAAACTTAATAAAGATATCAAAGGTATAAGTAATAAAAGCCTAAGAGAGTTAACTGGTTATCACTGGCCAGGCAACATCAGAGAACTGCAAAACATTCTCGAGCGCGAAGTGATTTTATCGAATTCGAGCACCTTACAGATTCAACAAAAATTCAGTAAAAAACTCGTTATGACTCGTTCAATAAATAAAACTTTAGCTGAGGTCGAAAAGGCTTATATCATTGAGGTATTAACGGATTGCCAATGGAAAATTGGCGGTGACATGGGCGCGGCTAATATTCTTGGTCTGCCTGATAGTACGTTACGGTCGCGCATGAAAAAGTTAAAAATACAGCGACGTCCATAGTAGGCCCACCAAGCTGACAATACCCATTGCACATTACACATGGCATATGGCAATAACCACTAGATTCACACAAAAACCACGATATATCGCGAGTCCGTGATATATCGTGGCACAGCCGGTTTCACCAATAATATTAATTGTTAATATACAGTCACTTATGAACAATAAAACCTGGCGCGTTTATTGATATAGGGTAATTAATTAATTATGACCCTGTAGTAATGAATGAAGATTAATATTAAAGAAGAGCACCTGATCATTAAGCCGTATAACTCTCAAACATCTGTCTATGTGCGAGAACAAAAAGGCTTTTACCAAAAAATTCGTCGTTATATAAACTGGCTATTAATGTTTATCTTTATTGCCGTGCCCTTTGTGCAATTTAACGATCAGCAAGCAGTTTTACTGGATGTTGTTAGCCAAGAATTTAGAATTTTTAATATGACTTTCTGGCCGCAAGATTTTACCTTACTTGCCGGAATTTTTATGGTGGCAGCCTTTGCCTTATTTTTTATTACTAGCTGGATTGGCCGTGTCTGGTGCGGTTATGTTTGTCCACAAACTGTTTGGACACTTGCCTATGTGTGGGTTGAGCACCGAATAGAAGGTACACGTAATCAACGTATAGCCCTCGATAAAGCTCCTTGGACGCTAAATAAAATCACCAAGAAAGTCCTCAAACATAGTAGTTGGCTGCTGATGTCTTTATTCACAGCGACTACCTTTATTTCTTACTTTGTGCCGGTAGACGAATTATACCGAGGACTGTTCGACTTTGGTTTGAGCGGTGTTGTCACTTTTTGGCTACTCTTCTTTGGGGTTGTTACCTATGGCAATGCTGGTTGGATGAAGGAGCACTTTTGCATTCATTTCTGCCCCTATTCTAGATTTCAATCGGCCATGTTCGACAAAAATACTTTTATGGTTGCCTATGATAACAAACGTGGTGAATCTCGAGGCCCTCGTAAACGGAAAGACGATCCCAAAGAACTCGGTTTAGGCGACTGTGTTGACTGTAACTTGTGTGTCGATGTCTGCCCTGCCGGTATAGATATTCGCAATGGCATTCAATATGAGTGTATCAATTGTGGCCTTTGCATTGATGCTTGTGATCAGACCATGGCAAAGTTTAATTATGCAAAAGGCTTAATAAGCTATACCAGTGAACAAGCCTTAGCAGGAAAAAAGACCAATAGGTTCAACCTTAAACTAGTCTCTTATGCCAGCTTAACTTTAATTTTTACCGCCTTACTGGTGTTCGCCATTGATAGCCGAATACCGTTAGAAGCCAATGTTATTCGCGATAGAACAGCCCTATACCGGGTTAATTATGCCGGAGTAGTAGAAAATACTTATACCGTAAAAATCCTTAATAAAACCCAAGCGCCACTGCATTTTGATATCAAAGTCGATAGCTTAACCAACAGTGAATTAACGCTACCTAAAAACGTGCTTATTAGTGCCGGGACTATGCGAGAAATCCCTATTACCCTTGCGATCGATGGCTATGAACTAGAAAAGAAGATAACTCATTTTAACTTCATTATTCAAGCGATCGAAAAACCCGAGATTGTATTGCAAAAAAACACGGTATTTTTTCGCAACTAAGCTATTTCTATTGAAGTGAAGTAAAGCCTTTCTAACTTAGTCTTGATCAGACTAGCTCTGATTGGCTTGCCACTGAAATATCTCATCAAGTGCTGTGGGAAATATATCGGTTAAACAAAAACCGAGCACACATACAGTGAGTACTTACCCATCTCAATAGCGCACTTTTTTTCCCGAATTAGCCCCACTACTGCCATGTTTTTCATGCTCTGATATTTTTAAGCGAATTATTTACTATAAAATTAGCTATATTAACAACACTTTCCGACTAAAAAATGAATAGTAAAGTCACTTATTAGCCATTGAAAGTAACCACTGACTGCTAGCACTGGTCGAATTTACTAACAGCTGTTTAGATATTTAGTAAAGAATAACGGATATGACAATGACCCGAATACCTATAACAATATAAAATGACCTAAAGCATTGATTTAACATAACTATATATAATGGCACTATGCTTGCGCTCTACGACTAACTACTTAAAGGAAATAAAATGAAGCAACTAGAAGACATTAAAATCAATATAAAAATAAAACTCTCTGCATTATGGGCAACCTTAATGTTCATGTTCATTTATGCTGACTTTATTTCGCTGATGATACCGGGTCGAGTTATGGGCTTCAATGATGGCACGATGGGATTAGGCACCACAACACCGATGAAGCTTGTTATCGTCGCAGTGCTAATGTCTGTACCTGCATTAATGGTTTACCTCTCTTTAGGTCAAAAAGCAAAATTTAGTAAGGTACTCAATATCTTATTTGGCGCTTTTTATGCCATCATCATGACACTAACTGTTTACTCTTCAATTAGCGAATGGCGGAGCTTCTATATAGTGATGGGAGTTATTGAGATTTTCATTTGTTTATCCATCGTTTGGAGTGCTTGGCGTTGGCCAAAAGCTAATGAGCCATTAAAAAACCAAAAAAATAACCCTATACCAAATCCATTAAGTTAGTTCGAACCAAGGATAAATAAATGTCCATAAATCAAAATGCTAGACTTGCAGGTTTACTCTACTTCATTGTTGTCATTACCGGCATTGTCAGTTTAGCTTACGTTCCCTCACAACTAATAGTGTGGGATAACCCCGCTTTAACAGTAGAGAACATCAAAGCTTCAGAGTGGTTATTTAGAGTGGCGTTTTATGTTACCTCGCTTTTTTAATTTTAGCCTTTACTCTTTTTAAATTATTTGAAAAGACCAACCAAAATGTTGCCAAACTTATGATCCTTCTGGTCGTGATTAGTGTGTCTATACCCAAACAACCTCAAGATGCAGGATTCAGCTGGAATTAGAAACGTCTTTAGGCAAGGCGTTGATTGAAGAGAATGGTTATTCCCTTGTCGAAATCAATAACGATGGATAAAACGTTTCTAAACCAACCCTACGGGGACGCATGAACAAATCATATTCATCGTTGCGTATGTGATTAAGGGAATAACCATTAATAAAATACGCGCCTTGACTATGAATTACTCAGCCGTCCTGAAACGAGCATCTTGAAGTAGCTTGGGTATATATCTATCTTTAACTTGATTGGAAAGTTAGATGTATTAACAATCATCAATAACAAAGCGCTATTGGAGGTATATTCCCCACAACAAATAAGTGCACAAGTTATGACGATGTTACGCTCATATAATAATGGCATAACAATAGTCCAAGTTTTTTGGGGGTTATGGTTATTTCCTTTCGGCTATTTAATATTTAAATCTAGACTGATACCGAGAGTATTTGGCATCTTATTAATGCTTGGCTGTTTTAGTTATTTGATTCAATTTACCGGAGCAATCCTACTGCCAGAGCTACATATTCCTAGTTTTGTCGGATTGCCGGCATCAATTGCTGAAATTAGTAACTGTTTATGGTTACTAATTATGGGGGCAAAAGATCCCTCAATTGATAAGCCCACCCTCCCTGCCTAGACACACAGTTGTATACAAATAAGCATCACCACAAGTGTCCCCGCGGTGGTGCTAACTTTCTAAGTGAAGCCTTACTCGCTTAGTCTTTATCAGACTCACTCTCATTGGCTTGCCACTGAAATAGCTCATCTAGCGTTGTTGCAAAGATGTCGGTTAAACAAAATGCCACTTCTAATGACGGTGAGTATTTTCCCGCTTCAATAGCCGCAATAGTTTGGCGGGTTACACCTAACACTTTGGCTAGTTCTTGCTGGGTCATTTCGTCTTTTTCAAAGCGTTTTTTTCGCAGCTGATTACTAATAATACCTTTTACTTTTTTAGTCATGATTTATCCTTACTATTCCCTTTATCTACTCATATTGATTCAGCACAGTAACTAGGCGGCCATACGGTAACGATAGATTTGTGAAACACGTGCAACAAACTCAACTAATAAGCCGGAAAACATCAGACCATGGATGAGGAAGTCCAATGGCGGCACATCAGAGAAGAATGGATAACCCGGAATAACCCCCTGACAAAATACATGAATTAGCAAAGCCATGATGCAAAAGCTAAGAGTAAAGTATGCCCAAGCAGTTGCTTTATCTTCTATTTCTTGATCTCTTTCATCCACCAAGGAAACATCTTCATCATCATCGCCACTCACTTTTCTTATCACAGTCAAAACCGTAAAGGCAATAACAGCAAAAACGATGCTAACGATTAAGGTACTGATCCATAACCAAACAATTTGGTCGGCATGAGTTGAAAAAAAACCTTCAAGCTCAGTAATACCATTGCCATAATACCAAGCAATAAATATCGTAAAAGCTATCGTAATCCATGCGGTTTGCTCACTAAAACTACTATTTTTTAAAAACATACTTAATCCTTTTTTACACTTTTAATGTTAATAATACTTAACATAAGGTAACAACCACCATATGCCATGTCAAATATTATTAACATCAAGTGTGATTTTGTTAACATAGTTAAGTCAGTGGTTAAAGCCGGTTTTCTATAAAGTTTACTATACTTAACGAATCCGCCCTTCACAGCTAGGTAAGGATTATGCATTTTGATACCGGCATTTTGGTACTGGTATTTGTGGTGTTATCACTAATAATTGGTGCTATCACCCGTGATGTCCTAAAAAACACTCCTATTCCCTATTCAGTGGCGCTATTGGTTATTGGCTTAGCGCTTGGCTTAATCCAACGTAGTGGCATCTTCGCGCAATATATGCCGCTAATGGATGAAACTGTGCTGATGATCGCCGAAGTCGATCCGCATTTAATCCTGTGGTTATTCTTACCTATTCTTATTTTTGAAAGCGCCTTCGCCATGGAAGTGCATTTATTTCGGCGTATTTTTTCGCAAATAGCACTACTGGCGGTACCTGGTTTGATGGTAGCAACCCTGTTAACCGCAATCCTGGCAAAATATGCCTTTCCTTGGGATTGGAGTTGGCCATTATGCTTTATGTTTGGCGCTCTTATTAGTGCAACCGATCCTGTTGCTGTGGTGGCGTTACTAAAAGAATTAAGCTCACGTAAACGACTGGAAACTTTAATTGAAGGCGAGTCTTTATTTAACGATGGCACCGCGATAGTCTTTTTCATGTTATTTCTTTCTATGGTGGTAAGCCCTAGCGAAGCGAGCATAAACCCTGTGCTTATTGCTTGGGATTTTTTGCGAGTGGTCTTTATTGGCGGCTTTATCGGCGTGGCCTTTGGTCTTATCGTTATTCATTGGATTGGCCGCGTATTCAACGATCCCATGATTGAAATCACCCTTTCTATCGTGGTCTCATACTTAGCCTTTATGGTCGCCGAAGCATTACATGTTTCCGGTGTGGTCGCGGTGGTGGTATTAGCGTTAATGTTTGCTAGCTTAGGCCGTACTAAAATATCTCCTGAGGTCAGTGGTTTCTTACATCATTTTTGGGAGATGATGGCACATATAGCCAATACCATTATCTTTCTATTGGTTGGTACTCTCATCGCTGGCAGAGTGCAACTAGATAACAGCCAAATGTGGTTTACTCTACTAATTTTATATATCAGCATACAGGTTATTCGCAGCTTTTCCGTCGCCTTGTTTATGCCGTTACTTAAGCGTATTGGCATTGGCATTACCCGTGAAAAAGCCATTGTGTTAGTTTGGGGTGGTTTACGCGGCGCGGTATCATTAGCCTTGGCACTTACCGTTGCCCAAAATGAACTCATCCCTAGAGAAATTGGCGATCAAATTCTGTTTTTATGCGCCGGCATTGTCGTGCTCACCATGTTAATTAATGGTGGCAGCATGGGTTGGTTACTGAAAAAATTAGCGCTAAATCGTTTACCCGAAGCAAAACAAGCCACCGTTGATAAAGCGGGGGGCGAGGTTAATAAAACCTTATCGGCTATTTTACCCGAGATGATGGCTGATGAGTTTTTAAAAGGTGCTAATTGGCCAGAAGTGAAGAAGATTTCCGGTATTCATGCGGTCAGTAGACAAACCCAAGTAGAGCAAATCAGCGAAGAAGAATTGGTCACCGCCTACCAACGACGCTTGCTCGAAACAGAGCGCAAACATTATTGGACTCAATTTGAACAAGGCACCTTGGGTGAAGGGGCGACCAACAAATTAGTATCCTCGGTTGAACATGCCTTAGATGGCTCCCCCACCATAGCGCCACGTACTGAGCTAGAAAATTTATGGCAAACGCCACCACTGTTAAATGCGTTGAAAAATATCAAAGCGATGAAGAAATTTGCCTTAACACTTAGCTTTAATCGCTTGTCATTAAGTTATGAAGTCGCTAGAGGTTTTATTCAGGCGCAAAATGAACTTAAATCTCATATTGATGAGTTAGCGCCAAACGAGAGAGCCGCAGAAACAGTGCATGTTATGGTCGAAGAAAATAAACAAACGACAATGTGTTATATCGCCAGCTTGCGAGAAGCTTTCCCAGAGATCATCCATAGCTTAGAAACTTACTCTGCTTGTCGATTACTCTTGTATCGAGAGCGGGCGGTTATAGCACAGCAACTCAAACAAGCGGTACTTGATAAACCCGAAGCTGAACGCATGATAATGGCGGTGGAACAACGTATGGCGGCACTCAATAAGGCGACCAACATTGAGAGCTCAATTTCTGGCGAACAGTTAATAAAACAACTGGCTTGGTTGCAAAAACTACCTAAAAGCACCCAAGATAAAGTGAACGCCATTATGCAGCACAGTATTTATAACCCTAATGAAGAAATAACCAAGGCAGGCAAAGCTTTTTGCGCCTTAGGCATAATCACCCGAGGCACTGTCGAATTAGTGCGCGAGCAAGAGGGTAAAACCATCACCAGTGTCTTAGGCATGGGGGAAACAGTGAGTGCGATATCGTTACTCTCCGGCTTTTCTGCCGAGAGTATTACCGCGACGTCTTTAGTCGATATTATTTGGTTGCCGGGCGAAAAAATCAAACCAATCTTAGCCAGTGAGCCCGAGTTATCACAAGCCATTGGTAAGATGATGCAATAGCGGCAGTTAAGTTTTCATTGCTCTGCACTACATCTTCCTAATCCAAAGTTAATCTTAGAAAGTAAATGCCCAACCAAGCTGTGGTCCGTGCTGAATAAAATCTACTTTAGTGGAAATTCCATTTTCGACACTGTCATTGCCAATTTCCAGGTAGCGATAACCAATCCAGACATTATGCAAACCACCAAAACGATATATAGCTTGCGCATTAAAACCTCGGTCTCTATCGTTATCGCCATAAATCTTAGTATCAACAGAAGCGGCAATACCCCAGTCATCGCTAAACCAATAGCGATAGGTAACCCCAACTAACCAATCAAAGTCATGAGTTTTTGATATATTGAACTTATTATCTATATGGATAAAACCATCATCTGATAAGGGTGATACCGCTAAATCAACTTTGGCATAAATATGCCTAACACCCGTCAGTAAACGCAAACCAGGATAGAGTTCATAGCCAACCAGTAAGTCATTGGCAGCCATTTGTATGGTCGTTTCAATGCGATGAGCAGGGGCAATGATACCTCCGGTTAATGGCCCGGTTAAACCCTCAGTATCTGTTGAACTACTAACATGCATATAATCGAGTCGTAAACTATAAAGCCACTTGCCTTTTTGCGCATAAAGCTCGCCGATAACACCAAAATTCAAATTTTTAAAAATATCACTAAAAGGAATTTCAATATCCAGTATTTCGCCTTCTGAATCTATTGAACCATTAATTGATGGTGCCCAGATCATTGGAAAGGCAACAAGGTAGTTCCAATCATCATATTCAGGATTTTCTTTGTAGGTATCTGGGCCTACTTCGTAACCTAGTTCATCGTCTTCTTCAGCAACAACATTCGGCGCCCAACAAAGGTAAGCTAAGGCGAATAACAGTACAGATAAATGCTTCATAAGTATTTCCAATTATTGTTCTTGAATCAGGGTTGCCATCAATTCAAGGGCATTATTTTTAATTAACTTGCCATCATGGTAAATAACAAAGTAGCTGCTCTTTTTACAATTGAGATTCAATGGGAAGAATTGAATATAGGCTTAAATTAAAACGTCGCCACCAGCTAGTTTCAGGCTGTACTTTATGAACAATAACCTCGCCATTAACCTTATCGAGCCAAACCACATTGTCATCTTGCAAGGTCACTTTATACGCCGCTGTTTTGATACTTTTATCAAAGGATTCTGTCGCTATGTATGCTGCCATCGCTGGGATTTCACAGACTACGCCAAGCTCCGTATTAATATTGGCTGATCTGGGATCAAAATTAAATGAGCCGATATAAACTTCTTTGCGGTCAAAAATATAAGTTTTCGCGTGCAAGGCACTCTTGGCTTCGGCGCTACGACTTAACGAACGACTGGCTTTAGATTTTGCCTTGGGTTTTAGTTCATATAACTCAACGCCACCTTTGAGTAAGTTATAGCGCTGACGGGCATAACCTGATTGCGCCATAATGCCATCGGTAGAGGCGAGTGAGTTAGTGATCACTCTAACGCTGATACCCTGTTTAACTAAAGCGACTAAATGCTTAGTACCTTTATCTCCGGGAACAAAATAAGGTGATATCAGCTCTAGACTATGTTCAATTTTATCGGCGTGTGAGCGTAATAAGGTGATTAAATAAGTTGTTTCAAGCTCAGATTTCCCTAAGGTTTTTTCCGGGCTATCATATATAACATGGGCCTTACCACGATATATTAACTTGTCATTTTCTCCTGTTATGCCACTTTCAATACGTTGATACATTACTGAGTTTCTGAGATCTTTGGCATAATCCGAATCTTTTACCGATAAAACATAATCAGCCAATTCTTGCTTGACCGCAGCCAAGCGTTTTTGCTGCGACTGATGATCATCAAAAACATACCCTGGAATGGCAAACGGACTATTAAAATAAATATCAAATTGCTCATTTACCTCTGCCACAACCGGTCCTATTGCAATAATATCAAGGTCGGCATAATTGCTTCTGACATTAGCGGAAAAGTAGCTCTCTTCAATATTTCTACCACCGACTATGGTGTATTGGCTATCAACGGTAAATGATTTGTTATGCATGCGGCGATTAATACGTGCGGTATCCGTTAAAGCCGCAGGCGCTTTATAACCCGTAGAAGAGAATGGATTATAAATACGTACTTCAATAAACTCATGGTGATCCATGGCAAAGAGTATTTTTTTGGTTTTACTATCAAGATTTAAATCATCGAGTAGCAACCGAACCCGTACGCCTTTATCAGCCACGGCTAACATCTGGTGCATTAACAATTTACCAATAATGTCCGCTTTCCAAATAAAATATTGCACATCCACCGAGCGCTCAGCTTTTGATAATAGCGCCATGCGTGTTAAAAAAGCATCGGTACCCTCAGCAATTAAATACATGCTTGAATATTCAGGATTTTCTGCTTGAAGGTGACTGGCGGTTTTCCCTAACCAAGTTTGCTCAGTATCGGTATAAGCCAAACTTTCAACTTGCTCAAAATCTGTAGGCAGTAAAGAACAAGCCGTTAATAATGACAGTAAAATACTCAAGAGGAGAGCCATTATTAAGCGCATATTTTTCATGGGTAATCCTTACATAACGGAGAATACAGGCAGTCGTCACCCTGACCAACGCTTAAATAACGCCTTGGTTACCAACACTCCCGGCGACTTTTAGCTTAGTTTTTATTACAGCACTATTTAGCAAGAGTGCTTTAGGAATACATATGCCTGTAACAAACTATCAAGTGGTGCCCCCACATCCTGCAGAAAAGTCAAAAATGGCTGAAGATGACTGGCTTTTACTACGGTGATATCGGTATTCACCAGTGACTCCTATTTTTCTGAATAGTAATTCTCATTTTAACAATCACAGCAATAACTTACCTTTATTGTCTCAAAATGACAAGAAATGTTACACGATGAGACTTAAAATAAATAAGACTACAAAGCCTTTGAATATGTTACAATTTTTAATTGACTTGCAAAGAAATAAACACAGTATTATCTTTAATATACCTCTATGATTACTGATTACTGATTACTGATTACTGATACTTTAACAATCAAAACTTAGCATACAAGATCGACTTATAGCTCATCATTACACTTTATTAGGGATAGATAATGAACTTGAAAAACACACTATTAAGTAAAGCAATTAGCAAGGTAGTTATTACCGCCGCCATTGCAGTATCACTTAGCTCTGCAGCCTTTTCTGCCGAGCAAACATTAATTAAAAACGTTAAGATTTGGGATGGCACTGCAAGTAAATTAAGTAAAACACAAGATGTACTCATTGAAGGAGAGTTAATTAAAGCCATTGGCACTGGGCTAAAGGTTGCTGCTGATGTGGAAGTAATTGATGGTCAAGGTAAAACCATGATCCCCGGCCTTATCGATATGCATGCACATTTGTGTTTACAAGAGGGTATGTTAGTTGGCCGTGATGCTTACGACCAAATGGCAATGGGCGCACGTACTGCTCACTCACTGGTTGAATACTTAGACCAAGGTTTTACTACCGCCCGTGATGTAGGTTGTAACGTATTAGGTATCGCTAAAGCGGTAAATAATGGTTTATTAATAGGACCACGTATTTACCCTGCCGGTGGTTTTTTAAGCCAAACCGGTGGCCATGCCGATACTGGTAGTTTTAATGATATGCCCGGTCGGATTGATGATTTAGAACGTCACGGTTTTGGTTACATTGTTGATGGTAAAACTGAAATCCGTCGCGCCGCCCGCCAAAATTTACGCTCAGGAGCAACACATATAAAGCTAATGGCTGGTGGTGGTGTTGCCAGTGAGTTTGATCCAATTCATACCACTCAATTTTCAGTAGAAGAATTTGAAACGGCGGTTGAAGTCGCCAAAGATTATGGCACTTATGTAACTGTTCATGCCTACCATGATCGTAGTGTAAACCGCGCCATTGACGCTGGTGTTCGTGTTATTGAGCATAATTTTTTAGCTTCAGAAAAGACTATTAAGCGCATGAAAAAAGAAGGAGTAGCTCTATCTGCACAAGCGGTAATGTCTCTTGAGGCCTTTGCAAATCCAGAGTCGATTACCTTCTTTAGCGCTGATCAAAAAGCAAAAGCGAAGTCCGTCAATGCAGGTGCGACACAAATGTTTAAATGGGCACTAAAACATGACTTATTAATTGTTACTGGTGGCGATATGTTTGGACCTGCATACAACGGCAGACAAGCGGATAATATGGTTTGGATGAAAACTGTAGGTGCAACACCGTTACAAATTATGAAAATGGGTACCTCTAGCGCCGCTGAAGTATTAGGCTGGTCTGGCGGTATGAACCCATATAAATACGGTGCTTTAGGTGTGATTAAAAAAGGCGCTTATGCCGATTTAATTTTAGTTGATGGTAACCCACTTAAAAATATTAACGTATTGAATGAATACAAAACTAAGTTCAAGTTAATTATTAAAAATGGTCAAGTGCATAAAAACACACTGTAAGCCATTAGCCTATTAACTAAAAAGGTATTTACTTTAGGGTAAATACCTTTTTGTTTTCAATAAAGCTAACAATTGAGAACTGTTGCTAAGAGTGAAGAATTCTCAAGCAAATATACTTTTAACAATAATGGAATAAATTTATGTCGACTCAAATATCTCTACTTAGTATTGCACTATCTGGCATATTAATATCATTACCTACCTGGGCGACCGAAGACCTTTCCGAAAAAACTGTTTCCGCAACAAACAAGGGCATTAACTTTGGTGGCCCTGATGCCGTTGATAACCAAATAGCCGAAGATAACAAAAAATCAAAACCTGATTTTAAAACGCAGCTTGAGCTAAATAATGTCAGCATGGGTCTAGATTACTCAGCGATATTTCTGGGTGCCAATAATGTATTACCTGGCTCAGATGATAATGCTGGTAGTGGCATGATGCGTTTTTATGGTAGCTGGAATCCTGTTGGTATCGGTACTAAAGACACCGGCGGTTTAGTATGGAAAGTAGAACATCGACATTCTTATACCGATACTTCAGTGAAAGACTTTGAATTTGGTACTGGCGGCTTAGGCTTAATAACGCCACCTTTTAGCGATGAAGGCACCCGTTTAACAAACTTGTATTGGAAGCAAAAGTTAATGGACGGTAAAGCGACTATTGTCGCTGGATTTCTTGATGTCACTGACTTTGTTGATGTATTTGCTATGGCAAGCCCATGGACAGGTTTTATGAACTTTGCCTTTAGTACCGGCACTACCACCATAGCATTGCCTGGTGATGCTACCTTAGGGATCGCTGGCGGTATGATGTTATCCGACGAATATTACCTTGTTGGTAGTTTTGCAGATATGAACTCAGTCTCCTCTAAACCTTTTGACGGCTTTGATTCTTTTTTTACTGACAACAAATACTTTAAAAGTATTGAACTGGGCTGGACCAAATCTCAGGGCCAAATTTATGTTGATAATATCCACGCCACGCTTTGGCATGCTGACGCAAGTGAAGTGCAAGGTTCAACCAAAGGTTACGGAGTAAATTTTTCTGCCTCACGCTTAATTGAAGGTCAATGGTTACCCTTTGTTCGCGCCGGTTATTCTCAAGATGCTGGCACCTTAATGGAAAAATCTATCAGTGCTGGTTTTGGCTATTACGGTTTAGGTGGTGAAGCAAACAACCTTGGTGTGGCGATGAACTGGGGACAAGTGAAAGGCAGTGATGACCAATACACCACTGAGGTTTTCTATATTATGAAACCGTTAGATTATTTAGAAGTGACCGCTGATGTGCAATACATTGCCAACCCGGCATTAAATGCCATTGATAGCAGCACACTTATTTATGGCTTAAGAATGCGCTTAGCGATCTAGTTTTTTCAAAATAAGCTTTGAATCGAGATGCTCGACTCGACGCTTACTTTTACTTTTGAAACATTAAAGGCAGTCACTGGTTCCTCAATACTTACCTAGCGCTCTAATGCTAATGAGTCACGTACTTAATTAGCATCGCAAAACACATAAACACCACTAAATAGCGTAAGTAAGTCACGGGGATTTTGAACAAGCAATGGGAGCCTAGCCAAGCACCAATAAACTGGCCACACATCATAATAAGCCCAACCAACCAAATGACTTGTCCGGCAAAGATGAAAATAATCAACGAAGCTATATTAGTAGCAAAGTTTAGTGTTTTTGCTATCGCGGTAGCTTCAAGAAATTTCTGTCCGCGTAACGCACGGCCTGCCAAGGTGAAAAACGACCCGGTACCAGGTCCAAAGATGCCGTCATAACAGCCAATGAGCGGCACAACAAATTTTTTATAGTTAGCCGATGAGACTTTTTCGACCTTGTTATCTTCATCAATTGTCGGCGTAAATAAAAAATAAAGTCCAATAATGCTAATAACGATAGGAATAACAACCGTCAGCATTTGTGCATCAATAAATTGCAGAATCACAGTGCCTATCACCGAACCGATAAAGGCCGAAAGCATAAGGTATTTCACTTGCTGCCAACGCACTCGCCTACCACGCAACATCATTACCGTGGCAGTAGCAGTGCCCATGCTAGATTGCAGCTTATTTGTCCCTAAGGCGGCTAAAGGTGGTATACCACTCATCATTAACGCTGGCAGGGTTAACAAACCGCCACCACCGGCTAAGGTATCGAGAAAACCCGCGACCAAGGCGATGGTAAATAAAAATAAGGCTACTTCAATGGTTAAGCTGGCAAACTCCACAACACTTCCTTTAAACTTTAATTATGCTTATTACAGCAAGGCTATAACAATAAATTTGCCGAGACTTTAAGTAAATAGGGATTAATTAGCAATACATCAATTGTAACGCCCCCACAACTTGGCAATGACTGCTCATCACTCAGTCATTGCCATAGACAGTGAAACGACATTAATAAAGCAAAAAATAGCGGTCACCATACGCAAAGACTCGCTAAGTCATGATATATTACGCTCCGCATAACTTTCCACCGATGAGACCTTTGTGAAACTTCAAAATAAAAACATGCTGTTATTCGATCTCGATGGTACTTTAGTCGATAGCGCACCTGATCTCGCCTTAGCGGTGAATAAAACCCTAAGAGATTTATCATTGCTTGAATATGACGAGCAGACAATTCGCTACTGGGTCGGAAATGGTGCCAAGATGTTAATTGAGCGAGCATTGTCTGGTAGTGCCGAAATCAATAAGCAATTAGAGCCTGCGCTAGTCAATGATGCTTTAGCAATATTTTTGCAACATTATAGCGATGGTGTATGTATCAACTCTGCCTTATACCAAGGTGTTAAAGAAGGCTTAATAACCTTAAAAAATTCTGGCTTTCGTTTAGCCATTATAACTAACAAACCTGAAGTGTTTATCCAACCTTTGTTAACAGGTTTAGGTATAGGTGAGCTGTTTGAAATTCTTATTGGCGGCGATACGTTAGCTGATAAAAAACCCCATCCAGCCCCGCTAAACTATGCACTAAAACAGCTTAATGTTTCGTCTGAGCAGTGTTTAATGATTGGCGATTCTAAAAACGATATTTTGGCAGCAAAAGCGGCCAATATCGACAGTGTCGGCTTAACTTATGGTTATAATTATGGTGAAGACATTGCCAACTACCAACCTAATTACTGCTTTGATAGTTTTGCCGATTTAGTTGCCTTTTTACAACACTAGCTTAGGCTAGCACTTAGCTAAAGTATTAGATCTTAGGTCTTAGGTCTTAGGTCTTAGGTCTTAGGTCTTAACTTCAGCTGAATATTTTAGCCAAAGCAAGCGGGTATTCTCGTTGCGCTGCTAATTCCATGGCTCTATCACTTACTTGTGCTTCACTGCATTGTTGGCTGACAGGAAAGTAATGCTCTGTTAAATAACAGCCAAGCTCTGCAGCCGATATTAAATCACAAGCCACTAAATCCGCTAAAATAGCATCCGCGGCAGCGAGTGCAGAGGAGGCTTTTACAATCTCAGTACGGGCATAGTGTTTACCATAAAAAGACACATCGGCGGCGCGTAAATCAGCATCTTCACCCGGAATTTGTTGGGCACCAAAGAGCGGTTTTGCTGCTGCTTCGGCGCTACTAAAAGCCGGAATAAATTGCGCAATATGTTCAATTGAGCCCAGTGTTCTATGGCTTATTAATTGCTCTGGCCATTGTTTATCAATCTTTTCGATAAATCGTTGTGCTAATTTCGGTTGGGCACTGGTATCACAACTGGCCACTAAGCCTTGATCAAATAAGGTAATATCTTGCGTCATGCCATGCAGCTGAAAATAACCCTCTGGGTACGGCGTTAATTGCGCCATACCTTGTGGTGTGCCACGCTCACCATAGAAAACCACTTCAGGCCATAAACCTTCACATTTAGCCCAATGCGCAACATAAGCGGCTTTAAATTCCACCATACGTTTACGCTTAGCACTTACCATGTCATCAATTTCACCACTTTTAAAACCACAAGCATTAATGACATAGTCAAAGTGATTACACTCAATAGCTTGGCTTTGTTGGTGCTGAGTGGTTACCTGCCAACCTAAACCATTTTCAGGTTGAGTAATGTCAACCACTTGCCGATTAGTTTGTAAGTGACAACTGGGTAAAGCCTCGATGGCTAAACTGGCAATGGCGGCAAAACGAAAGGCTGACAATCCATATTCTTGCACCATCAGTACCGGGAATTTCAGGCTATTTAAATCTACATGTTGAGCAAAAGCGACTAACCAGTCACTGTCTTTTTTAGCAACGGTTGGTAAAGGTAAATCAACTAAGGCTTCAAGCTCAGTGCGAGAATAAAAACGAAAATAGTTTTCCGGCTCTCCGAGCACTTTATTGCGAACATCGGCTTTAACTAGTTCGCTATATCTTGCTCGTAGTTTTTCTAGGCGGGGTAATAAATCTTCCGGCTGGCCGTGATCCGTTTTAGGTAGTGCAATAACGGTTGGTCGAACGTTAACGCTCTTCGGATAAACTTTTACTGTGTCGATTGATTGCTGCAACAACGTCAGGCACTGCTCATCACAAATTTCACGATACAAGTTACCCCCCGCATGTAAATGACAAATGGGTGGGCCATTAACTAAACTCGGGCCTTTTTCTATCAAGGTAGTGTCTAAACCCAACTCAGCAAAACGTAAAGCGATGGTTGAGCCGGCTACACCGCCACCAATAATAGCCACTTTAGCTTTTGAACTTAACCGTGGTTTATGCAATTTTGAAGAGTTATGTGCTACAGATACTTTAGTCATCAAGGTTATTAAGTAATGCTTTCATATCGGGTATTTTACTTGGATGTACGCTACTTGCGTAGGGGGTAATGCAAAAAAGTGCTATTAACTTGCGCTTTTCTTTTTACATGCTAAAAAGTCAGTACATTTAATCGCGTTATTTTGCCCTATGAGCTAACGATTGCTGTTGATTGAAACGTGTTATACAGGCATTACAAACACAGCTTATGCCTTTCAATTCAGCGGGTATTTGAGCCAACAGTGCTGGCGGAACTTGGATGTTCAAACACCAACAGCCCTGCTTAGCATTCACATCACAGCGATTACTTTGTTCGCATAACGGGCAAATACTGTCATTATCTGGTTTTACCATAACTTGTCTGCTTTAGAGGTGAAATTATTGGCGCTTATGATACGGGTAAAATCACCCGTGGTGTTAATTATAGAAACTAAAACTAACCTTGTAATGAAATTTTTAGCCAACTACACGGTCTTTTAGATCAGAACCCAATACAGACTGTAACCCAAGTGAACAAGATAATTAATTTCAAAACAAAGCGTAAAATACGGATAGTACTGCTTTCACTACTATTGTTATTAACGAATAAAGCTTTTGCCAACACAAGTATTAATGTAGGCCCTACTTTAGGTAAACAAGCGCCCGCCATTACGGCTATCAATACACTCCAGCAGCTTGTTAACATCAAACAACTCAGTGGTGAGCAAGGTCTAATAATCCTATTTTTTCGCTCTGCCGATTGGTGCCCATTTTGTAAAAGACATCTCATTGAGTTGAACAATCAAGCTGAAGACTTTATCCAATTAGGTTATGGCTTAAGTGCAATTTCTTATGATAACACTGATATTTTGAAAAAATTCTCAAAGCAACAAAACATCAGCTTTCCCTTATTATCAGACCAAAATGTACAAACGATGTCAGCCTACAACATTCTCAATAAAGAATATTCACTAGGCGATGATAATTACGGTATTCCGTATCCAGGCGTAGTAGTCATTGATAACCAAGGCAATGTGATTCATAAACATTTTTTCAAAGGTTATAAAAAACGCGTCAAGTTTAACGAGCTGTATCGACAACTAAAGAAGGGGCTTAAGTGAAGTTCTCTTGCTTACTAATACCCATTCCAATAAGCACCCTATGAATTTGCTGTTATGGGTATAAACCACTATCAATAAAAGCTTGAGTGAGCTGCTGATATAACTGTTCTATTGTCGGTCGCTCACTAATATTATCAAAAAGTGTCGTATGCACTTTCGCTTTTACCCGCTCAGTTTTATCTGATAATTGATAACACAAGTTCACCGACTTAATGATTTCTTCTAAGATGACATCAACAAGAATGAAGGCTTGCGCTAAGACGATTCTACCGCCGCCCTTTTTTAAGATTACCCGCTGTGCTGTGCCGACAACCTTCTTACCCTTAAGGTTGATATTATAGTCGCCATCACAGTATGAGAATTCAGTCGCGTGCGCTTGACTCACTAAGTTAAATTGCTTGAAGAAGTCATGTAAGACTGAGCATAGGTTTTCATAGGCTAGCGGTATCGAGTAGGGTTTTTCGTGTTGCCAAAGATATAAATGCGATAAATTAATCACACCCGGGCATTGCGGCACTGGAGCACCGCCAGTTTTTCGTGCCTGAAGTAGCCAGCTATCCGCTAATAAGGTTTCTTTAAGTAAATCTGACTCTGGCCATTTTTTACCCGCCGGTAATACTAAGGTAGCCTGCTTAGCTTGCCAAAGTATTAGGCATTGTTTGAGTTCACCCGCTTGAATCTGTGCAACAATCTGGGTCTCTTTTTCAAATACATTAGCAACCGATATATGCTGGTAACGTAGGAGTTTATTGCTAATCATTAAGATTTCTTATCTTGTATCAATAGTGTGTTGGTTGCGACGTTAAGAGTCTTCTTCGTGCATTTGACCGTCAATTAGCATCAATTTCTCCGCATACTTTACATCATGTTTTACCAGGCTATAACTGCCATCAAACATATTTTCTAAAAAGATACTTTCGCCCTTCTTAGTGCGTAGTTGATTTAATACTTCTTGTGGAAGTTCCACGCCTACGCCCGTACCAACTGCTTGTATTTTAAGTTCAATCATAATAACACTCCAAAGTAATTGCCATACATATAATACCAAACGAATTGGCATTATATGCTTTCGTATAACTCACTCTTAAAATTATAGTTGCTTATTTTATGCTCACCAATATTGATTATTTGGCCATATTATTAATATTTTCAACATAGCCACTACCTACAAAGTATAAACACCTCCGCGCATAATAATGAATACATTAAGCACCTTCTTCGAGAGTAGTACTAGTGTCTAATATCGTATTTTTCTGTAGCATACTTAACAAGTATTTTATGATGAACACCAATAAAAACAAAGCTTAACATTGGTAAATAGTGGCATTTATTCAAACAATCTGCCTTGTGCTTTTATCTTTTAGCAGCTATATAATTAAAGCGAATAATAGTTCTTTTCATATAATAATTCGTGAAAATATACGCTGTATTAGCTTAATGCTATAAAACTCAGTAGTGCTATTGACCATAAGTAACAAGTTAATCAACAACATTAAGGGTAAAACATGAAGACAAATATTATTGCAATGGCGCTCGCCACAACCTTAATACCGTTAACGGCCTGTGCTGGCAGCGGTCACGATAATGTTTCGGACAAGGTCATTGAAAAACAACGCGCTATGTTAGAAAAAAATACTGATGGCAAAGGTTTTGGCCCTCAGTCACCACGCGATATTGATAACATCAAAGGCTCCAATGCCCGAGATTTTGGTGCTGCGCCAGCATCTACTGCGATGAACTTATGTAATATTCATTTCCATAAAAATGCCGAACATAAAGGTGGCGAGTTTAGTCAATACGCTGGCAATGGCGATGGTCATGGTTTTCTAAGTGGTTATGTTTATTCTGGCAAGTTGAGCTCAAGTGAAAAGCAAGCAACCAAATCAGCAATATGCCCAAGTAAGCACGGTGCCTTAAACGCTGGTGATACTATTGAAGTGCATTATGTTCATTCAACCGCACAAATAATGCCTGGCCCTACTTTAGGTGCGTGCTTAAGCGACTCAATTGGTAACCCACAATTGCGTGTTGAAACACAAGTTTATGTTTTAGTGAATGATAGTAAGGCTTTAGATTTTAATGAATTAACTAAACACGGTGTTAAAAATGGCTACCAACAGGCATTAAACATTCCGAGTAATACTGGCTCTGCTGTTCAATATATCGGTTCAACCACTGGCCCTGGTTACAATGAAAAAGGCTCACCGTTGCAAGTTTCATGGAGTGTTCGTCCACAAGTAGCTAAAGTTAATATCGAAACGGTTGGTGATTGGTGTAAAGGTAATGTTTTTAATGAAGATCACGCCCATGGTGTCAGAAATCTGGTAACGAATCCTAAGTTATTATCAGCAATGTAGTTCTAACTTTTATTACTGAAAACACTCGCTATCATGGATTTGTACTGATGTATTTTCCTGATAGCGAATACCTGCCCTCTTGACTCGCAACAAGCTAGTTAAAGAACTCTTTTTAACGTTTGTTCACCGATTAAATGTTCACTCATTAGTTGCACAAACATAGCATAATCAAGAACAGAAAGTCACTTATAGTACTTGCCACTAGCCGCTAATGGCAAGTAGGACTGGTAGCAATAAAAACCCGCTATTGTCCTACTACTGAGTTGGAAAAATATTACTTTTCCAACACTTGATAAAGTGCGGTCATACCGGCAGCGATATGATCATTAACATGACAGTGATACATCCAAGTACCCGGATTATTAACCGTCATATCTAAGGTTTTCATCGAAGCTGGCAATAATTCAACTACATCGGTTCTATGACCATTGATCAAACCTGTATGACCATGCCAATGCGGGGTATGTAAATCCACTTCTGTACCTAAAGCAATTAAATGCCAACGCACTTTTTCACCCTCAACCATAGTTAAACCCGGTAAGTTAGCAAACAGATAACCGTTAATCATATGCATTAGATTACCTTCAACAAAATCATCATCTTCAGTGATGTTTTCGCTAGCTGGCGTGGTCAGATAATTTTTAATGTTATCAGCTAAAAACCAACTTTCATTTTCATTCATCACGGTATAAAGATTGATAAACTCACGGTCAACATCTTTAGGCGAACCATCGGCCTTAGCCATACCTTTAGCAGTAATAACAATAGCGCCAATCAGGCCGGTATTAGAATCTCTGATGCTGTTAACGTGAGAATGATAAACCCAAACTACCGAGCTAGTATCTGCCGGCCCTGGACCTGCCGTATCTGGTACTTGCCAATGATAAGTATAAGTTTGTCCTGGCATGACTCGATCATCGATTATATCTTTACCCGAGGTACCGTCGTTGGTCGGAGAGCCTTCATTGGCCTTGTTGTAAAATACGCCGTGGGGGTGAATGGTATAAGGACGGGTGCCGTTATTTTTAAAGACAACTTTGATGGTATCGCCAACTTCTGCGCGAAACAATGGCCCCAATAAGCCCAGATGCTGCTCACTGGCTGGTCGTACTTTTAACTGGCTAAAAGAAGCATCGGTATATTCACGGTAAAGTGCTTTTTTATACTTGCTACCGATGGTATTTTCACTGGCTTTAACAAAAACTTGCTGCGCTGCCATTAACGGCATATCCATCATTAAATTATGATGCTTTTCTGCATATTGCCATTCAATTTCGTCGGCGGCGACATAATAAAGTCGCTCAACAGCAACGGATTGAAAAGAAAGCAAAGTTGCTAAAATCACGGTTAAACGACAAAGAAAAGATCGGAGGGTATTCATCTATTTATACTGCTAATGGATAAGAATTGCCTCCATAATAGCAAATGCGAATGATTACCAATAGTACTTTATAGGCAAACTTTGTTTATCTATACCATATACCAAGTACATTAATTAATTGACCACTTAGCGAGAATTAAAAGGCTTAAAGGCAAGGCATTGATTGAAAAGAAGGGTTATTCAGGAGAATAAGCTCAGGAGAATGTGCATCCTGCATTCTCTAATAACACCATCCATATAGCGTCCTTTTCGAAATTAATAACGACGTATGTAGGCCTTTGCCTTTTATTAGGTACTCGCCCTTTGGGAGTTTATTAGCGAACCAATAACTACTCAAAATTAAAGAAATATAGAATAACTATGTTTAAGTGATTTTTCTTGTTCTAAACTCGCTAATACAACTCTAAGTTGATCAATCTATTAGTGTAATTGGTATTAGCAAAAATCTGTTCAAAATCAGCGACAGCTTGTTCTGGCGTTATGCCGAGTGATTGTTCCGCTTCAGTTATTGCAGTGACTACGGCAATGCTGTCGACACCAGTGGCAACCACTTTAGCTGCACGTTCAAGGGTAATGCCGCCAATAGCAACCACAGGGATCTGCTGTTTTTTATTTTCAGGACGTAAAGCTAATACTTGTTTTAAGTTATCTAAGCCTTGAATTTGTCCGGTCATGTCTTTGGTTTTTGTCGGGAAAATTGCGCCTATGGCTAAATAAGACGGCTGTAATTGTTGCGCTAATATAAACTCATAACAACCGTGGGTGCTAATGCCTAGACGTACGCCAGCTTGTTGAATCGCACTTAGATCGGCATCCTGTAAATCTTCTTGACCAATATGCACACCATAAGCGCCATGTTTTATCGCTAGCTGCCAATAATCATTGATAAACAAACGAGTACCATAGTCTTTCGCCAACTCTACCGCTTTAATGATCACTTGTTCTAATTCATCTTGGCCTAAGTTCTTCACCCGTAACTGAATAATTTCCAAACCTAGCGGCAATAATCGTTTTAACCAATAAAGTGAATCAATAACAGGATAAAGACCGAGTTTTTTTCTGTTCAAATCAAGCGATTCAAAGGCAGGTAAGTCTTGATATTGCAAGCTTAAATCATCAACAACTTTTGCAAAGTGTGGCGCCATAGCTGTTGGAGTATGCGGCCAACCTTGCTGTTCAAAGGCACCGTAATATTGATGCTGTTGTGATGCACTCATTTCAACACTAGCTGACAAACCTTGATTGATAAAAGCTTTGGTTAGCATAAAGGCATCACGCATTAGATAACCTTGGGCAAGGAAACTAGATAAGGCAGTGGCAAAACTACAACCACCACCATGGCTATAGTTTGTATTTATACGCGGCGAACTGAGTTGATAATCAATGCTTTGATGCAGTTTTTCTTGGTTGTCTTGTTTCTCTTCGCTAAGCTGGTTAAGTTGGTGATGACAATAATCACTCACTAGGCCATCGTCATTATTACTATGACCCCCCTTAATGATAATGCTGGTAATGGCAAAGTTTTGATAGATTTTCTTTGCAAGTTTTTCTGCTGCTGTCTCTTGGGATAACAGCGCTAAGCTGTGTGCTTCCATCAAGTTAGGTGTTATCACGTCAACTTGTCGCAACAAGGGGGCTAGCTGATCTAAAGTAAAATAACTAAAACTACCACCAACACTGGCCTGACCTACAGGATCATAAACCACAACCAAATTACTATCAGCTTGCTTGGCTTGTATTACTATTTGTCTTAACCATACTACTTGCTCAACATTAGCGACTAAGCCAATTTTGATAACCGATGGCGGCTTGTCAGCAATTAACACTTCAAACTGTTGCTGTAAAATATCAATAGGGACTGGGTTTACTGAGATTAATTTCGAAGAATTTTGCACGGTATTAGCCGTGATCAAATGACAGACTTCAACCCCTAAGCCATGACCCGTTTTAATATCAGCAGCAATGCCCGCACCACCAGAGCAGTCACTGCCCGAAATAGTCCAGATTATTGGTTTTCGTATTATCATAATGAAGCCTGATATAGTTTTATTCAAAAGTGTGAATGTGACATTGCATTTATTATTACGAAAAAACGCGGTAAATATATCCCTATACGCTTAACTTATTCATCCCTGAATAAGATATTTTTCTACATAAAAAACTACATGTCGCATCACAAAATGTCTCTTCAATTCCGTACTTTCTACAATCTAAGTAAATAAATAGCTTAAAGGCTAAGTTAGTTGATGCTAATGCAAGGCGAATACGCGGAGCCTAGTTTACTAGGTGAGCATCTTCAACGCCGCAGTAGCGTTAAATAACGACGAATTTATTAGCTATTTCGAGGCAATGAGTACATCTGACGCCTTAATTGTGTACTACAAAAATAAGCAGTTTAACTCACGATTGGTGCCAGAACGGTGTATCTAATGTCGGCGTTGAAGGATGGGCGGTCTGTCTTTGCTGCATTATACCAGCAACATAACCTTGTTCACCGGCTTGCAACGCCAGACCAAAGGCTTTTGCCATCAATACCGGGTTATCTGCCAATGCCACGGCACTATTTAACAACACACCGTCATAACCCATTTCCATAGCTAAACAAGCATCGGAGGGCTTGCCAATACCGGCATCTAAAATTAAGGTAGCATCAGGTAAACGTAAACGTATAGTTTCTAAATTATACGGATTCATCAGTCCTTTTCCTGTGCCAATTGGCGATGCCCATGGCATAATCACTTCACAGCCTAAGTCATAAAGTCGCTGGCATAACACCAGATCGTCAGTGCAATAGGGCAGTACTTTAAAACCGTCTTTTATCAACTGTTCTGCCGCATGCAATAATTCAATAGGGTCTGGTTGCAAGTTATAATCATCGCCAATAACTTCTAATTTCAGCCAGTCCGTTTTAAAAATTTCACGACTCATATGTGCCAGCGTTACCGCTTCTTTCGCTGTTTTACAGCCGGCAGTATTTGGCAATAAGTGCCCATCAGTTTGTTTTACTATTTCTTGTAAATAGTGCCAAATTTGTTGACCCGACTTTGCAGCTGGATTTTGTCTTTTTAGCGACAACGTCACCACTTGTGAACCACTGGCTAAAATCGCTTCTTTCATCACTTGTGGTGACGGATATAAAGCACTGCCAATAAGCAAACGACTAGCTAAGTTTTGTCCGTAGATATTCAATGACATTAAACTTAGCCCCCCTGAATAGGTTGTAAGACATCAAGGCTATCACCATTTTTCACCATGGTAGTGCCGTAATCGGCTTTACCGACAAAATCACCATTAAGTGCCACGGCGAAAGTACTTTGTTGCGGTTCAATAAAGTATAAAGTTAACGCTGAGCTAACACTGATATGTGTTTCATGACTTAGGGGGTAGGCTTTTCCGTTAATATGAATATTCATAAGATGACTCTTTTTTATTTATGCTCACTGCCTTCTCTACAGGTAACAGGTCAGCATAAGGTAAAGGACTATTAGTAGAGTTTAGTTGATTGGCAATAACCGCAAGTGTTTGTGCCAATATAACAGGGGCAATTAAAAAACCGTGGCGAAACAAACCATTTACTTGAATCAGTGAGTCTTGCACGGTAATTTTAGGCTGATTATCACTAAAGGCTGGCCGACATTGACTAACGTGTTGACGGATTTGTGCTTCAGCAAACCCCGGATGCACGCTATACGCAGCACTGAGTAATTCCATTGCTGAGCGCACGGTCATAGGTGAATTATCATCACTTTCAATTTCCGTTGCGCCAACCACATAAAAGCCTTTGCCCTTTGGCGCTATATACAGCTGATATCTTGGATGCATTAAACGTACTGGCCGAGAAATATTGACGTCAGGTGCAAACAGTTGAAAAAGCTCACCTCGTACCGATCTTAAATCTGCCAAAGGCGCACAACTACTATTACTATTTTTACTGGCTGCCCCCGTGCCACGACAATCAATCACTAAATCAAAACGCTGGTTATGCTTACTGCCACCTTGCAAGTAACTTACCGTGCTGCTCTCTTTACTGGTCTTGATTGCAACAACTTCACACTCAGCTAACCACAGCAGTTTATTGCCACTATTATTGCTCGAAGATGTCTGCTGACCTTCTTTTTCAAGTTGCTTACGCAGTGCCACTAACAAACGGCGATTTCCTAGTTGACCTTCTTGTGGCAGGTACAAACCTTGATTAAAACTTCGGCCTATTTCAGGCTCCAGTGCTAATAACGCTTGTCGGTCTAATCGGTGTAACTCTTGCTCTGGATAATTATTGCTAAGGTGTCTAACAAAACGTTGATAGTCACCTTTGTCTTGTTCATGACTTACCATGATGGCGCCAGTTTGTTGGAAAAAGGTATGTTCATCCAAGCTGTCGAGCAACGTTGGCCATAAACGTAATGACTCAAAACCCATACTAACGATATTAGGGTGACAATGCAGTGATTCACCCAATGGCGTTAATAAACCAGCAGCAGCATAGGCTGCACTGTTATGGGCGAGTCTATTATCTTTATCAAATAAAGTAATAGTTCCGCTTTCGGACTTTTTGTCGTCAGGCTGTTCTCCTCGAAGCTGTTCACCTCGAAGTAATGAAAGAGCGAGTAATCGCCCCATCAATCCTGCGCCAACAATGGCAATGTTCATGGTTTATCTGCAACCTTTTTATATGAGTAAATACTACGTCAGTGTTGCTGTCATCCCCGAAGTCTATTGTCGGGGATCCATAACTGCAAACAAGTAGTTAAACTGAAATAAGACCATGGATTGCCGACAAGACAACTCGGCAATGACAAGGTTAGCTAATCAGCGAGTTGGTATATTTCGCTACCCGCTGCTTTAAATTCAGCGGACTTTTCTTGCATCGCTTTTTCAATAGCTTCGTCAGACGTTATCGTTATTGTCTCATCAAGCAATTGAATTTTTATGGCGTTTTTATCAAGATTGGCAGCATACTCACGTACTTCTTGTGAAATTTTCATTGAACAAAATTTCGGTCCACACATAGAACAGAAATGCGCTACTTTGCCCGACTCTTGTGGCAAGCTTTCATCATGGTAAGCTCTAGCGGTTTCAGGATCTAAACCAATATTGAATTGATCATACCAACGGAATTCAAAACGCGCTTTAGACATGGCATTATCACGAATTTGTGCGCCAGGATGACCTTTAGCTAAATCACCAGCATGAGCAGCAATTTTATAAGTCATCAAACCTTCTTTTACGTCTTCTTTGTTCGGTAAACCTAAATGCTCTTTTGGTGTTACATAACAAAGCATGGCACAGCCGTACCAACCAATGTTAGCCGCACCGATACCCGAAGTAATATGATCATAACCTGGGGCGATATCTGTAGTTAAAGGCCCTAAAGTATAGAACGGTGCTTCGCCACAATGTTTGATTTGCTCTTCCATATTTTCTTTAATCATATGAAGCGGTACGTGGCCTGGACCTTCTATAATGACTTGTACATCATGCTGCCAAGCAATTTTAGTTAACTCACCTAACGTATGTAATTCAGCAAATTGCGCTTCATCATTGGCATCGGCTACTGAGCCTGGACGTAAACCATCACCTAAAGAAAATGACACATCGTATTGTTTTAAAATTTCACAAATGTCTTCAAAATGGGTGTAAAGAAAGTTTTCTTTGTGATGCGCTAAACACCATTTCGCCATAATTGAACCACCACGCGAAACAATACCAGTGACACGTTTAGCTGTCATAGGTACATAACGCAGTAAAACGCCGGCATGAATAGTGAAATAATCAACACCCTGCTCTGCTTGTTCAATTAAAGTATCGCGGAATATTTCCCAAGTTAGGTCTTCTGCTACGCCATTTACTTTTTCAAGTGCTTGATAAATAGGTACTGTGCCAATAGGTACTGGCGAGTTACGCATGATCCATTCACGTGTTTCATGAATGTTACGGCCAGTAGATAAATCCATTACCGTATCTGCGCCCCATTTTGCTGACCAAACCAGCTTTTCCACTTCTTCTTCAATAGAAGAGGTTACTGCTGAGTTACCAATATTGGCGTTAACTTTAATTAAAAAGTTACGACCAATGATCATAGGCTCACATTCAGGGTGGTTTATGTTTACTGGAATAATGGCGCGACCGCGAGCCACTTCATCACGGACAAATTCAGCGGTAATTTGTTCAGGAATACTGGCACCAAAAGATTCGCCTTTATGTTGCAGCAGTAAGGTTGCATCTTTCACTTCTTCACGTTTTATGTTTTCACGAATGGCAATGTATTCCATCTCTGGGGTAATAATACCTTGGCGAGCGTAATGCATTTGCGTAACATTTTTACCTTTTTTTGCGATGCGCATTTGAGGTAAATTTTCAAAGCGGATACTGTCAACACCTTCATCGGCAAGACGTTGTTGGGCGTATTCAGAGCTAGTAGAAGTTAATGGCTCGACATCACCACGGGCATCTATCCAGCTTTCACGTAAACGTGGAATACCTTTGTGCACATCAATTTTGACATTTTCATCGGTGTAAAAACCCGAAGTATCATAAACACATAAAGGTTCATTTTTCTCATAAACGGCAGTATCTTTACTACCACTAATTAAGGTATCAGATAAGGTAATTTCACGCATACCCACTTTAATATCGTGGATTTTACCTGATACATAAACTTTTTTGGAATTAGGGAAAGATTGGTCGGAAACATTTTTTAAGAATGCTTCTGCCGCTGCACGTTTTTCACGTCTGCTTGGTTTTTTTACTACTTTATCAACATTGGTTGAATTGGACATGGTCGCACCTTGTTTTTGTTTTTCTTGTTTTATTCCCAAAATAAGGACAATAAAAGTAAGAAAAAAATAAAAATAGGCGGAGTTTTTTTAACTATTTCATAGTTAAAAAAGAGGCAAAAAGAGGTTGGAAAAAATTAAGGTTACAGGACTTAATCACTCTCTCTTGTTTCCTACGCAGATATTAATCTGATCAGGTTTTACGGATCCCGCTTTCGCGATCTCAGCCTTTGGCACTCCGACAAGTGTGCGCTTACTCATTCTTTTAACGGGTTAAGTAAGCACAGCTAGATTCTAACGTGAGCTTAGCGGTTAGTGCAAGTCCTAAAATAATAAGTACTACAAAGCAGACCACTGACAAAGTAGAGAAAAAATAACCATTGCCTCTATAAATAAGCTAGGTAAGATGAGCAAAATTCTTACCATGAAGCTACCTTATGATCACAATATTCTCTGCTGCAAAATTTAAGACTATTCCCTGGAAAAACGGCTTAGGCCACACCACTGAATTAGCCATTAGCGATGGTGGTAATTTAGATGATTTTGATTGGCGACTGAGTATTGCTAGCGTGGTAAATGACGGTGATTTTTCAAACTTTGCTGGTTATCAACGTAATTTAATATTGATCGAAGGTAACGGTTTAATACTAGATCACCGCAATGGTGATGTTGATAAGCTAACGAAATTGCTTGATATTTCTCATTTTGATGGGGCAAGTAAAACCCATGGCGCATTAGTGAATGGCGGTATTAAAGACTTCAACATTATGACCAAGCAAGGTAGCTTTGCTGCACAAATAGATACCTACCCCGCTAAAAAACAAGTCTCTTTATCACCTAACTCTGGTACTTTAGTATTCGCTTATAGTTTATCTGGCGATATGACTATTGAGCACGATAAAAATACTACCAATGTAACTGAAGGCGCTTTAGTTCAACTTGAAAATCAAGCCGATAACCAGTCCGCTATAACAATTACTGGTGAGAACATGATAATAATTCAACTGACTGAGTTACAGTAACCAAGTTACTATAACTCAGTTAATAAATCCGCATACACAAGTAAAGCTAAGCTAAATTGGCTCATATTAATTGACCCAGATACTGGCTACAGCCATAACAAATTAACCCTAAGGTAAAAAGTGTAGTGAATAAGAATAACACCCTAGTATTTATTACCTTAGCGTTTGGTTTTATTTTATCAACCTTGTTCAAGCCTTATCCACTTAGCTGGGCAGTGAAAATACTACCGATATTATTACTGATTGCCATTACTTGGCAGCACACCAAACGTTTAACCGCCCCTGAGCAGTCTAATTCGACTTATTATTTTCTCTTCGGTTTACTCTTTTCTGCCTGTGGTGATTTCCTCCTAGATTACAACACACATGATTGGTTTATTTTCGGCTTAGGTGCTTTTTTTATTGCACATATTTGTTATTTAATTAGCTTAAAGCCTTTCAATAATTTACCTATAGTTAATAAAAAACCGCTTATTCTCACTACCTATGTCGGCTTTGCGGCACTGATGTTTATATTGTTTATTGATGGCTTGGGTGAGTTATTTATTCCGGTATTAGCCTACATGGTAGTGTTATTACTGATGGCACTGGCAACCGTCTTTAGTCACAGGTCTACTTTATGGTTAGTGTTGGGGGGGATTAGTTTTGTGCTCTCAGATTCATTAATTGGCTTTGATAAATTCAATAGCGCTATCTTGCACAGCCAACTTTGGGTGATGGCTACCTATTACTTCGCTCAATATGCTTTAGTTAAAGGCTACCTGCTCTCTTTAGACAAAAATAAGTAGCCTTTTTTATCTAGGCAACATGAGTATTTACTTAGATAAATTACCCAGCACTTTCAACCGACAGGGCTAGCTTAGGAATACCATGAGCGGGAGTCCATCTTTTAAACTCAACAAAACCATGGCTCTGGTATAAATTTATTGCCGGTATATTTACTACTGCAGTTTCGACAATCGCTGTTGAATAAGAAATAGTCTCTAACACGTAACTTAATAATTTACTGGCGATACCTTGTCTAAAATAATTTGGCTCAACCGTTAAACTATCAATTTCTAAGCGCTTATCGACTATAACAACCTCTATAACTGCAGTGAGAGCGTCATTTACAATAAAACCATAAAAGTCTGTTGCTGAATTTTCTATCGCTTTAACACTACGTAAAAGTGGCGGAAAATCAGCAGACCCTATAAGTTGAGCTTCAACTTTATAAGAATTTTGAAAAACAGAAAAAATTTTCTTTGCCACTTCTTCATTCGAATTATCAAGTTTTTTTATCATACGACGCCTAGCCTCGAAATTTATCTTACGCTTTAATTGACCCGTCACAGGTGAGTGACGAGCAAGTAAAGTAACATTAAGTTTATCCAATTCAGCAGATGTTGACGAACCCCCTCATAACTAATTATAGGGATTTCTCAGAAAGCTCCATCCAATAATTTTTATTCAATTGACATTAATACCCCATATCCTCATCGCTTTAGTAAATACAAATAGAGCGTTTTTGTTAGCACTTGGCTATGACTCAGAAGCTTTCGTAAAACCTGCTACAAGCTTTATTAGCTTTATCGACAACATGAGGTTGCCATTTAAAAATAAAAAAATCAGTGATAATTCCCCGATAAGTAAAAGCTTGCCTTTAAAACGATCCTGTATATACTAACAGTAATACTGTGTAAATTTACAGGTTTAAGCTATGATAGATTCAACAACTGAATTGCGCCCGCTGACTAAGCGACAACAACAAATTTATGATTTAATCAAAGACAAAATCAAAGACACGGGCATGCCGCCAACGCGCGCTGAAATTGCCAAGTTTTTTGGTTTCAAATCAGCAAATGCCGCTGAGGAGCACTTAAAAGCCTTAGCGAAAAAAGGCTATATTGAAATGCTTCCCGGTACTTCTCGTGGTATTCGTTTAGTGGAAGAGTTTTTAGAACCCGAAGGTTTACCACTTATTGGCCGTGTTGCTGCCGGTGAACCTATTTTGGCGCAAGAACATATCGAAGAGCATTATAAAATGGATGGTAATTTATTCCATCCAGCCGCAGATTACCTGTTACGTGTTAATGGCGAAAGCATGAAGGATATTGGTATTTTAGATGGCGATTTGCTTGCTGTACATCAAACCACTGATGTACAAAATGGCCAAGTGGTTGTGGCTCGCGTAGAAGACGACGTCACCGTAAAACGTTATAAACGTGAAGGCAATATTGTTTATTTACATGCTGAAAATGAAGATTTCCCTCCGATAAAAGTCGATCTAAGCACTCAAGAGTTTAATATTGAAGGTATTGCCGTTGGCATTATCCGCAGTGGTCGTTGGATGTAAGCTGTTAAAAATCTATTCAAGCTAATGTTATTTATTTCTCAATTAATTAAGTTAATAAAATAACAACCGCCATAATTACTGTGAGCCATAATCAAGGTGACAGTCGTTGTGGCTTTTTTTGTTTCTGCACCCTCAATAAATTCTGCCATACTTTTCTATTCTTTTTTTATCTTCTAGTTAAATATCCCAAAAGCTACTTGCAGCAAAGCACACGCCAACATTAGAGCTATTACTCCATTGAATTTAATCGTTTTTTTATAATTACTTCACTATAAAATATTTGACCTAGATCAAAATTTAGCGTAATTCTAGTAACAGTAACGCATACAAAACGAACACTTTACCAATTCAATTAAGTTATTTCCCACTCAGCGAGAATTAAAAGGTTTATAGGGAAGGCATTGATTACAGAGAATGGTTTTTCCCTTCTCAAAGTCAATAACGCAACATATACACCTTTTAAAATTCGCCCTTGGGAGCTTATTTGGGAAACAATTAACGGCACAAATTTGTTTGATTTAGAATACTAGACCATCACAAATTTTATTTGTTCTTGCTTCCCAAATATAGCTCTGAGTTAGGAATAATTCATTTGAATCGGTAATCTAAGAATAAAAAGACGTCGATGCGCTGATCCTGTCACACTAATTAATTAGTGCCATACCTGATTATTTTTCACGTCGGTGATACACCTGATCTCGGGGTTAATACCTAACGGTATAACTTAATTCGCCATTAATTGATCTACATCGCGAAGCCGTGGCTAAACCGAACTCTTGTTAGTTCAAGTTGATAACAATAATAAAAACAACACAGATATTCAGTTCAAGAATTATAAAGTACATTGCTGTACATCTGTTCTCTATGATTAAAAAAGAGGAGATGCCGTGTGGGGAAACATAAGTTATTTTGGCTAGTATTGGTAAGCCTGTTTACCAATTCAGCCTGGGCAGAAATGCAGTTAAACCTGACTAAAGGGGTTACTGCCGTTAGCCGAGATGTATATGATTTACACATGCTAGTGTTATACATTTGTACCGCCATTGGCGTCATAGTGTTTGGCGCTATGTTTTGGTCGATGGTTTTTCACCGAAGATCTAAAAGACCAAAACCTGCTAACTTTCATGAAAGCACTAAGGTTGAAATATTATGGACGGCAATCCCTGTTGTCATCTTAATCGCCATGGCAGTACCGGCAACCCACACCTTAATAGCCATGGAAGATAACACTAATTCTGATGTTACGATTCAAGTTACCGGCTCTCAGTGGAAATGGCATTACAAATACTTTGATCAAGGTATCGAGTATTACTCGGTACTTTCAACGCCACGCGAACAATACCAAAATCAACAAGGCGCTGGTGCTCCTAAAGGTGAGCACTACCTTTTGGAAGTTGATAAACCACTGGTTATTCCTGCCAATAAAAAAGTCCGCTTTTTAATTACCTCTGACGATGTTATCCATTCTTGGTGGGTACCCGCCTTTGCTGTTAAACAAGATGCGAACCCAGGTTTTATTAACGAAGCATGGACTAGGGTTGATGAACCCGGCATTTATCGCGGCCAATGTGCTGAGCTATGTGGTAAAGACCATGGTTTTATGCCCATTGTGGTTGAAGTAAAATCTGCTGAAGATTATGAAATTTGGCTTAGCGAACAACAGCAACGAGTTGCTCAAGCAGCCGAAGCTGAAAAAGCGTCCTTAAGTGCATCAATGTCTAAAGAAGAGTTAATGCAATTAGGCGAAACTACTTACACTGCTTACTGCTCTGCATGTCATCAGCCAACTGGCTTAGGCTTGCCACCTGCCTTCCCGGCCTTAAAAGGTAGCCCAATAACGACAACAGGCAGTGCCAAAGAACACATTAATATTGTCTTTAACGGTAAAGCGGGTACCGGTATGCAAGGTTATGGTAAGCAATTAAGTATGAAACAACTTGCTGCTGTTGTTACCTACGAGCGTAATGCTTGGGGTAATAATACCGGTGATGTCGTGCAAGCATCTGATGTTAAATCTGCGGTTGAAAACCCTTCTGCTGAAGGTACAGCACCAGAGGCAACGGCACCCGTAGTGATTGAGACCATCGTTGAAGAAACAGTAGAGACAATAGCTGAAGAAACACCCGTAGAAGATTTAGCTAGAGTATATAGCCATGATGAATTAATGACTATGGGCGAAAAAGTCTATATGAAAGCTTGTGTTGCTTGTCATCAACCGACAGGTACAGGCTTACCTCCTGCATTTCCTGCGCTTAAAGGCAGTGTAATTGCAACGGGGGATATCGCTGTTCATTTAGATATGGTGCTTAACGGTAGTAAGACCAATGCAGCCATGGCTGCTTTTGCTAGCCAACTAACCAAAACCGAGATAGCTGCCGTTGTAACCTATGAGCGTAATGCTTGGGGAAATAATACCGGTGATTTAGTACAACCTGCAGCTGTTGATGCTGCTAGTGCGAAGTAGGGGGATATAAAATGACTACAGACGTGATAGTACAAGATTCGCACGACGAACATCATGATGACTCACATGAACATGGGAAAATGACCGGAATAAAGCGTTGGCTTTATACCACCAACCATAAAGATATTGGCACCTTATATTTGTGGTTTGCTTTTATCATGTTTTTAACCGGTGGCGCGATGGCGATGGTTATCCGGGCTGAGTTATTTCAGCCAGGCTTACAGCTTGTTGAACCAGACTTTTTTAATCAGTTAACTACCGTACATGGCTTGATCATGGTGTTTGGCGCCATTATGCCTGCCTTTACCGGTTTTGCTAACTGGATGTTACCTATGATGCTCGGCGCGCCAGATATGGCTCTGCCTCGGATGAATAACTGGAGTTTTTGGATTCTGCCTTTTGCCTTTGCTATTTTGCTTGGCTCATTCTTTATGGAAAGTGGCGCCCCGAATTTCGGTTGGACCTTCTACGCACCGTTATCAACAACCTATTCTAATGGTAGTACTGCCTTCTTCGTTTTTGCCGTGCATATCATGGGTATATCTTCCATTATGGGCGCCATTAATATTGTCGTTACCATCATGAATATGCGTGCCCCAGGCATGACTTATATGAAGATGCCGTTATTCGTCTGGACCTTTTTTATTACCGCTTATTTATTAATTGCGGTGATGCCGGTACTCGCCGGTGTGGTGACCATGTTACTGACCGATACCTATTTTGGCACCAGCTTTTTTGATGCCGCCGGTGGTGGTGACCCGGTGTTGTTCCAACATATATTTTGGTTCTTTGGTCACCCTGAAGTGTATATTATGATTTTACCGGCCTTTGGTATCGTCTCTACCATCATTCCAACCTTTTCTCGTAAACGGTTATTTGGTTATACTTCGATGGTTTATGCCACTTCATCTATTGCCTTTTTATCGTTTATCGTTTGGGCACATCACATGTTCACCACCGGTATGCCACTGTTCGGTGAATTGTTCTTTATGTATTGCACCATGCTCATTGCGGTACCTACTGGCGTGAAAGTATTTAACTGGGTAGCAACGATGTGGCGCGGCTCTTTGACCTTTGAAACACCGATGCTGTTCTCTATCGCTTTTGTGATTTTATTTACCATTGGTGGCTTCTCAGGTTTAATGTTGGCAATGACCCCGGTTGATTTTCAATATCATGATACTTACTTTGTTGTTGCTCACTTTCATTATGTACTGGTTACTGGCTCACTATTTTCTATTTATGCCGGCGCCTATTATTGGTTACCCAAATGGACCGGCCATATGTACAACGATACGTTAAGTAAATGGCATTTTTGGTGTTCATTAATTTCTGTCAACTTACTATTTTTCCCTATGCACTTTTTAGGCTTAGCGGGTATGCCACGTAGAATTCCAGATTATGCCCTGCAATTTGCCGATTTCAATAAGTGGGTCAGTATTGGTGGTTTTGCCTTTGGTTTATCACAATTGATTTTCTTAGTGGTAGTGATTAAATGTATTCGTGGTGGTGAAAAAGCGCCGGCGAAACCTTGGGATGGCGCCATAGGTTTAGAGTGGACGGTGGCAAGCCCAGCGCCTTATCACACTTTTAGCACACCGCCGCCACAAGCAGATATTGATCAAGCTGATCAGCACGAGCACTAAGCTTTATGAGCACAGATGACCGCAAGAATGACAGCCAACATGGCAGCAAAGCTAAGCTAGCACCTGACAAAAATAATGACGGTAGTAGTGCTAGTGCTAACAACACAAAAACAGTAAAGAAGTTACTGTTAGTGGTTGTTGCTATGTTTGGCTTTGGCTTTGCGCTAGTGCCTTTGTATGATGTTTTTTGCGATATCACCGGCTTAAACGGTAAGACTAATAGCACAGCGGTAGATTATACCGCGACGGGTATCGATGAATCGCGAACAATAACAGTGCAATTTATTACCCGTAATGCCAAAGGAATTCCATGGCAGTTTGAGCCAGTGATTAATGAAATTACTGTTCACCCAGGCGAAATTAAAGTGGTGTCCTTCTATGCAAAAAATAATAGCCAACATGACATTATCGGCCAAGCAGTACCATCGGTATCACCGGGTTTGGCCGCCAATTACTTTCATAAAATTGAATGTTTTTGCTTTACTCAACAACCACTTAAATCATTAGAGGATGTTGAAATGACATTGCAATTTTATGTCGATTTAGACTTACCCAAAGATATCAATACTTTAACTTTATCTTACACCTTGTATGACATAACCGAGAAGTCGTCATAGGGTTCACTAAAAAGGGATAGAAAATGACTAACAAAGAATACGAAAGTTATTACGTACCCAGCCAAAGTCACTGGCCAATAGTTGGCGCAGTAGCATTATTTATGATCGCCTTTGGTGCCGCTAACTATGTTACCGATTTATCAAAAGACCAAAGTGGTTATGGCGGCTATTTACTACTCGCTGGCATTGCCTTAGTCATTTATATGCTGGTCGGTTGGTTTAAGGATGTTATCAGAGAATCATTAGCGGGTAAGTACTCACACCAAATGGATAAATCATTTCGCCAAGGCATGAGTTGGTTTATCTTTTCTGAAGTGATGTTTTTTGCGGCATTTTTTGGCGCCTTATTGTATTTACGGGTGTTTTCTGTGCCCTGGTTAGGTGGCGCAGGTAATAATGCGGCAACAGGAGCCGTACTTTGGCCAGACTTTGTTGCCCAGTGGCCGTTATTAAGTACACCTGACGGTACCACGACCACCGCTATGGGTTGGTATGGCTTACCGCTAATTAATACGGTTTTACTGATGACGTCTTCCGTTACTGCCCACTTCGCCCACAGTGCTTTACTTAATAATAACCGCAAGGCTTTAAAATCCTGGCTTGGCCTAACCATCATACTGGGTGTGGCTTTTATCTGTTTTCAAGTTCTAGAATACTCACACGGCTACTCTGAAGAAATGCGCCTCTTTCTCGATAGCGGCGTTTATGGCAATACCTTTTATCTGTTAACCGGCTTTCACGGTATGCACGTCACCTTGGGTTGTATCATGTTGATTGTCATGTGGTTCAGAATTTTAAAAGGTCACTTTACCCCAGAAAATCACTTTGCTTTTCAAGCCGCAAGTTGGTATTGGCATTTTGTCGATGTGGTTTGGGTAATGTTATTTGTCTTTGTTTATATTTTATAAGGCCGGATTTTTTGCAGACTATTGATAAGCGCAGAAAATTAATCGCTAATGCCCTTTGGTTAGGGCTAACGCTTATGGTCTTTTTCTGTTTAGTTAAATTAGCATTTTGGCAATACCAGCGCGGCTTTGAAAAAGAGCAACGCACTGCCCGCATCGTGCAGCTCAATCAACAGTCCCCTTTAACCCTTAACGAAGTAGTCAAACTTGCTACCGAAAAGCAGTTTACCGGTAAAGAGAGTATTAATGATTTCCCAGTAACGATTACAGGGGTGTTTAACGAGCATTTTCTATTTTTACTCGATAACCAAGTAGAAAAATACTCTTTGGGCTACCGAGTATTACAAGTTGTCGAAACACCTTCACATGCCGTATTAGTCAACTTAGGTTGGGTGCAGGGCTCAATAGATAGAAGCGTGCTTCCTAATGTAGCCGCTTTACAGGGTCAGTATAAATTTAAAGGTCATGTCCGTATTGTTGAGCGAGGCATCATGCTTACCGAGCAAGATTTTTCTCAAGTCAGTTGGCCATTACGAGTACAACAAATTGAATTAACTAAATTCTCTGCATTGATATCCCCATTAATAAGTAAACCGCTATTACCCTTTGTTATTTATGTAGACCCGGAGGAGAGTCTTGGTTATAAGAAAAATTGGCATCCTATGGTGATGCCCGCAGCAAAACATTTTGGCTATACTTTTCAATGGGCAACGTTGGCTATTGCTTGGCTAATATTGATGGTTTGTTTACGTATCAAAACGCAAAAGCCTGCCCCGAATCATTCATCAGCTCATTCTTCGAAGTCTGCTGAAACTTTAACAAGTACACCAGCGAATAGCATTCATACAAATATTGTTAAACCTATCTCTAACAATGTTGCTGAAAATTCCCAAAAAAATAATAAGAATAATAAGGCGGTTAACCATGGCTAAATCAATTTCTCCCACCGATGCCAGTGAGCAGACACCTAAGTTAAGCCCGGCTTCAACCAAGCGAAACCGTCGCAGTTTACTCTTGCTAGTAACGGTATTTGTTTTACCTATTTTATTAGCCAAGTTAGCTTTAGAAAATCAGTGGCTAGACCTTGGCGTAACCAATCAAGGTAAATTATTAGCGCAGCCATTAACACTTAAAGAATTGGGCATAGATGAGTCTGTATTTGCCAAACAATGGCTTATCATTTACCGACTACCAAAAAACTGTCCTGATAGCTGCTTACATAGCATTGAAACCGTACATAACAGTTATGTTGCACTGGGCAAAGATATGCCCAGGGTGACGCCCGTGTTATTGAAAGAAGATATTTTCTCTGCTCAGCAAAATAAACGACTTGCTAAAAGTCAGTGGAAAATACTTGCCTTAACCCCAAGAATGACTAATTTACTGCAAGGTCCACAAGTACTGATCGCCGATCCGTTAGGCAATATCATCTTAAGGCATGCCATCCCTGAGAAAACACAACAGCATGCCTTATTTGGTAAGGCTATTATTGCCGATATGAAGAAGCTTTTGAAATATTCTAAGGTAGGTTAACACCATGATGGATGATGTTAAAAGTGCTCAAACCCTTCGCCGCTTAGTACTGACTAGCTTATTATTAGCCATTGTTGTTATTGGCTTAGGTGCTTATACCCGCTTAACCCACGCAGGCTTGGGTTGCCCAGATTGGCCAACGTGTTATGGCTTACTTGATGTACCGCAAACTAGCACACAAATAGCTGCCGCCGAGCAAGCTTTTCCCGACCGACCGGTTGAACCCGCGAAAGCGTGGAATGAAATGATCCATCGCTATTTCGCCGGTAGTCTTGGCTTGCTTATCGCGGTAATTACCCTATTTTCAATTAAATTACGCTGGTCCAAACGTTCGAGAATCAAATATCCGATTTTTCTGCCGATATTAATTTTAGCCATGGTCACCTTTCAAGCCGCTTTAGGCATGTGGACGGTGACCCTGAAATTAATGCCTATTGTGGTGATGGCGCATTTACTCGGCGGTTTTACCACTTTGTGCTTACTGTTCTTATTATATTTACGACTCAAAGCCAAAGGGGCTAATGCGCAAGGCGCGAACCTAGTCAATGCACAGCTTAAAAAGTACAGTCGTTTTGCTCTACTCGGCATCACTATTTTAACGGCGCAAATCGCTCTTGGCGGTTGGACTTCCTCAAATTATGCTGCGATGAGCTGCGTTGAGCTGCCTATTTGCCAAGGCGATTGGCTGTCAAATCTAACCTTTGATAAATCTTTTGCGGTGATTCCGCCCAGTAAAGACAGTTATGAATTTGGTCACCTAGATCACAATGAACGCGTAACCATTCATGTCAGTCACCGCTTAGGCGCGATCATCACTGGTGTTTTTCTTGCTTGGTTAGCCATCATGGTATTCATCAAAGCAAGAACGCATACCATCAAAAATACCGCCATTGTGCTGTTAACGTTATTAATTGCCCAGATCAGTTTGGGCATTAGTAATATTTGGTTTTCACTACCACTTAACGTGGCGGTGGCACATAACTTAGTTGCCGCCTGCTTGATGCTAAGTTTGATTGCTTTAGCTTATAAGTTAAAACAAAGTTCTAAGGAGTCCTTCTATGAATAATACCATGAATAAAACAATTAATGAGACCATGAGCGATACCCTACCAACCGCAATTAATGCCGGTAATAGTTCCGATTCCATGAGGCGTTTTTTTACTAATTGGCGAGCTTATTATGATATTACCAAACCAAAAGTTGTCGCCTTATTGGTCTTAACCGCACTGGTCGGGATGAGCTTATCAGTGCCTGGGGGGTTACCGTGGCAATTGCTATTACCGGCCATGTTGGGCATTGCGTTACTCTCTTCTGCGGCAGCAGCGATTAACCATATTGTTGATGAGAAAATCGATACCGTCATGGGGCGCACGCATAACAGGCCTTTACCCGAAGGGAGAATAAGTGTCCGCAGTGCGATAGTTTTCGCTATTAGCATCGCCTTATTAGGTTTCATTATTCTGTATGCTTTGGTGAATCCTCTAACCGCATTTTTGACTTTAGCTGGCTTAGTTGGCTATAGCTTTATTTATACTATGTATCTTAAGCGTGCTACGCCGCAAAATATCACTATTGGTGGTTTAGCCGGTGCAATACCGCCGCTATTGGGCTGGACCGCTATGACTAATGAAATAGCGCCAAATGCTTTGTTATTAGTATTGATTATTTTTACTTGGACGCCGCCACACTTTTGGGCATTAGCTATCCACCGAAAAAATGATTATGCCAAAGTGAATATTCCTATGTTGCCGGTAACTCATGGTGTAGATTTTACCAAAACACAAATACTGCTTTATACGGTATTACTGTTTGTGGTGTGTTTATTACCTTATTTAGTTGGCATGAGTAATTGGTTTTATTTAGTCGGCGCGTGCATTTTGAATGTGATCTTTTTTGGCTATGCTTGGCAGCTTAAGTTTAATGCCAAGGAAGATACGGCGATGGCAACGTTTAAATTCTCTATTGTGCACTTAATGCTGCTCTTTATTATTTTACTGGTCGATCATTATTGGTTGCCAATGGGCTAGTTTTAAGCGTTTATTAATAGAGTCTCTAAATTCAGGATTTCAATGAATAAATTTTTCTTTGGCATTATTGCCCTAATCTCTATCAGTGCAGGCTCGGTTGGCTTTCACTTTATTAAACAAGCCCAGCAACTACCTGAGCCTGAATATGCCTTGTATTATCAGCAAGCACGGCCGTTATCCGCTTTTACCTTCACCGATGAATCAGGACTGCCTTTTAATAACAGTCAGTTACAGGGCAAGTGGTCTCTGGTATTTTTCGGCTATACATCATGTCCTGACGTTTGCCCAATCACTTTGCAAAATCTCAATTTCATTTATGATGAAATAACCGCTATTGCTGACAATAGCCAAGTATTATTAGTCACTGTTGACCCGAAGAGAGATAGCATAACCAAGCTCGCCAAATACATTGCCTATTTTAATAAGGAATTTAAAGCCCTACGCGCCGAACACGACGTGCTATTCCCATTTTCTCGAAATTTAGGACTGATGTATGCCATTACTAGTAAAGAGAACAGTAAGCAAGTTAGTAACGCCAGTGAAGAACAAGCAGCAGATGAAAACTATTGGGTTGATCACAGCGCATCATTGGTGTTAATCAATCCAGAGGGTAAGGTAGCGGCAATATTTCGGCCTGAACAGGAAGTAGGCCAAGCACCGGTTATTGATAATGATAAACTATTAAGCGACTATCAAAAAATAGTCGCCCTGTATAATTAACATCAGTAACATAAGTAACATCAAAGGTGTGAAACGTTAATGTTTAAAGTTAATGTGTAAAGTACATGTGTAGGTAATAGTCGCTTATAAATGATACCAACTACCATCATTTTTTAAGATAAACCATGGCTTCGAATACCAGTAATAACGACCTGGTTTGCTGATGCTTGCAGCCGTACAGTTCGCTCGAACTCGACCCACAGGTAAATCTTTACTGAAGGTAATGCTAAAACTTTTATCATCATTCCAGGTGATTTTTTGCTTACCTAGGCCTGAAATATAGCAATTTAGTGCCGACTTATAAAAATCACCGGTCTCGATAGCAAAGGTGATGCTTTTAGCTTCTTGGTACTTAAAAATTGTTTCGCCCTGATCACCTTCTAAACGAATATCAAACGCCAAAGAGTTTAATTTATCACGCAAGCCAGAGATCTTGTCGTAAGGCTGTGACGCAGGAAAACGTGGCACACTGGTTAAATCTGTGGATAAATCAATAGCGCCGGATTGCTGAGAAAAAGCAACAAAATCATTTTCTTTCGCCCATGCCTGAACTGCCATATCATACTCACCATAAGGGTATGCATAATATCGCCAGCTTTGACCGGTGTTATCTTTAATCATCGCTTCGGCTTTTAATAATAAATCCGTTTGCTTTTTCAACCACGCTTCTTGCGTTAATCCGTTGGTAATGCGCGTCATAGAGTCATGCTCAAAACCATGGTTGGCAATTATCACCCCTTCATCGGCAAGTGTTTTTAGCTGAATCCATGACATATAAGGGGAGGACTGCTTGTTATCATTACGATTGATAATGCCAGGATTAACATAAATGGTATACGGAAAGCCGAACTTATCTAAAATGGGTTTTGCCTGTGTTAACACGTCAATATAAGCATCATCAAAAGTGATTGCCACGCTTTTATCCGGTAACGGTTGTTGCTTTTTTATCGCTTCAATAAGTTCTGAAAGTGGCACTACGGTAAAGTTCTTATCTTTAAGATATTGAAGATGTACTTCAAACTGCTTAGGAGAAATACTGGTGCTAGCAGGGGTGCTGTCACTAACATGGTGGTATTGTAAAATAACCGCTGCATGACTATTGAACACAACGCCCAATAATAGTGAAACTGAAAAAAGTGTCCGCAACATATGTTTCATGGTAAATACCTTTAAAAATTAGATGAGACCAATCCGCATTCAAAAGTGTTCACGTAACGAGAATTACTTATACGACATGGTCGTCAGCTAAAATAACGCCTTTTTTATTAAATCACTAGCACTTTAGGGTATTTCTTTGTTTAAAACACGCAATTTAGAGCAACACAAACGTCTATTTTACTTAGCGTTACCGATGATTTTATCAAATATTACCGTGCCTTTACTTGGTTTAGTCGATACCGCGGTAAAGAGTGATAGCGATTATTATTAGCTACAGCTTCCACCCGAAAAATTAAGTGTTACTTAATCGCCTTTACAGAGAAGTACTCAAGCGTTTTTGCCAATAAAATACCACAAGCTAAGCCTGCCACATTCGCTGCCATATCAAGCCATTCACCATAGCGATTAACATAAGGTTGAATGAGCTCAATCGCACCACTAAAAGCAGCAAATCCTAGCGCAATCCAGAGCCAGTGTTTAGGCTTTCTAAGCGCTACCGGCAACATTAACGCACCATAAGAAATAAAGTGATGGGTTTTGTCACTTCCTGGAACTTTCGGTAAATATTCGGCTGGCCATAAAGACAAAGTGGCAATGGCTGTAAGTAAAAAAACCGTAATAAACAACCAATAGTGTTTGATTAAATTGAGTATAAATTTCATTGAATTACTACATTCACCCTAGCGGTTATGGATTGTGATTAGTCGAATTTTTTTGGTTGGGTCTAGTACGGTAAATGATATTTAACCAGCGATTAGCAAATATACCGAGATAACCCCAAGCGGCAATTAAACAAGCAAGACCTAAGATGGCCACACCAATGATTTGCCAAAGGTGATGATTGATATAACCTAAGGCTACGAACAACAAACCAATAACAAAAAGGCCAAGTCCACGTAAGAACAGTGTTAAACTGCGCTGTGGATTTTGGCCTAGTTTTTCTAATAACTTAATCATATTTACTGAGTCATATATCTAATTTTTAGTAATATGAATGGTCACCACGTTCATGCTGGGTGGCATCTTTAACGCCTTTAATCTCGCCCGCCATTAACTCGACCAATTGCTTTTCAATGCCATCTTTTACCGTGACATCAATTTGTGCACAACCATTACAGCCACCACCAAATTGTAGTACCGCATAACCATCGTCAGTAACTTCCACTAAAGTACATTCGCCACCATGACCGGCTAATTGAGGATTCACTTCAGCTTGTAAAAAGTAATGTACGCGTTCAAATAACGGCGCGTCATCAGCTACTTTACGTAACTTAGCGTTAGGCGCTTTTAATGTTAGTTGTGAGCCCATTTGATCGGTAGTGAAATCAATTTCCGCGTCGGCTAAAAAGCCTTTACTATCGGCATCAACCATCGCTGAGAAACCGTCAAAAGGAATTTCAATATCATCGGCTTCAACCGCGTCAGGCGGACAGTATGAAACACCACACTCAGCTTTCGCTGTGCCTGGATTTACTACAAAAACGCGAATATGCGTACCTTCAGCTTGTTGTGAAAGTAAGTTAATAAAATGCTTTTGAGCATTCTCTGAAATACTGATCATTATTTAAATTCTCTTTGCTCTCAGATACTCGCCCAATTAAATACAAAAGGGATTAATACCTGACTGTTTTACTCAAGTATGGCTATTTTACTCTGCTATTTAGTTATGTGCTAATGATTTTTGCGCTTTTGTTTGATACTTTAGGGCTGTCAAAAAAAGAGGCCATCTAGATGTTACTGATACGAATTCTAATTATTTCATTCACCCTACTCTGTGCTACGTTACTTAGTGCTATGCCCGTGCAAGATTACTTACCTAAAAGTAGTCAATTAAATAGTGCTATTCCCTTACCTAGCAGTAGCTTAGGCTTTGAAATTGGCCAACGCCATGTCAGGTATGATCAGCTCAAAAGTTATTTTCATCTGCTAGCTGAAAGTTCTGAACGGGTAAATATTACCTCGATGGGGAAAACAGCCCAGCACCGCGACCAAT
The DNA here is from genome assembly GCF_000378625.1 of Colwellia piezophila ATCC BAA-637. GTDB lineage: Bacteria > Pseudomonadota > Gammaproteobacteria > Enterobacterales > Alteromonadaceae > Colwellia > Colwellia piezophila. The sequence continues at coordinate 144,386 of NZ_KB905171.1, forward strand.
TATTAGTGACCATTTCAAGTCCTAAAAACTTAGCTAATTTAACTAAAATACTGAGTGAACGTGATTTATTGTCTGCTCAGAAAAATCAGTTAAAAAAACAAAAATCAGCTGATGCCCCCTTAGTTATTTGGCTCGGTTATAGTGTTCACGGTGATGAAATTAGTGGTGCTAACGCCGCCATGGTCGTTGCCTATTACTTAGCCGCTAACAATGAAGAGAAAATGACAGAATTACTTGCCAATACTGTCATTGTATTAGAGCCAAGTATGAATCCTGATGGCATGGATAGATTTGTAAACTGGGTTAGTACCTACCGCAACTCAACTGATAATAACGATGCTAATCATATGGAACATCATCAAGGTTGGATTAGTGGGCGCACTAATCACTTTTGGTTTGATTTAAATAGAGATTGGTTATTACTTTCTCAACAAGAGAGTCAACAAAGGCTTAAATATTTCCATCAATACCAACCACATGTCATTGGTGATTTTCATGAAATGAGTCACAACAGTAGTTACTTTTTTCAACCCGGTATTCCAAGCCGCACTCACCCACTAACACCGAAAAGAAATATTGAGCTAACCAAAATATTAGCCACTTTTCATGCTGCCGCTTTTGATAAACAACAACGTCTTTATTACAGTGAAGAAAATTTCGATGATTTTTATTATGGTAAAGGTTCAACCTACCCTGATGTTAATGGCAGTATCGGACTGTTGTTTGAACAAGCTAGCGCTAGAGGAATGCAGCAGCAAGGTCTTAATGGCTTAGTGACTCTTGAGTTTGGTATCAAAAATCATGTGACCACCTCACTTTCAACCATTAATGGTGCTTGGCAAAACCGTCAACAATTAAAACAATACCGCAGTGATTTTTACCGACAGAGTACAAAACTGGCCAAAAAAGAGAACTTTTCTGGGTATTTATTACATGAAGACAAAGACACCTATCGCCTCAATGCTTTTCTAGACAAATTAGCTCAGCATAAAATTAACGTTTACCCACTAAGCGCTGACTTTGAATTTCAAGATAAAAAGTACCCTAAAGGCAGCAGTTATTATGTACCGCTTGCTCAAGCACAATTTCGTTTGATTCAAGCTTTATTTAATCAACAAAAAGACTTTGAAGATAATACTTTCTATGATGTTTCCGGCTGGACTATGCCATTGGCAATGAACATTGAAAGTAAAAAAGTAAAACGAACTCGTGGACTAAAACTAGCGAAACAAGCGTGGTCTAAACCAACGATTGATACGGCAAGTAATACGATAGAGCCTGCTTATGCTTATGTTTTTGAATGGCACCACTTCTTAGCGCCAAAACTACTCAATAACTTATTGGCTCAGCAAGTTAAAGCCAAAGTGGCCACTAAGCCATTTACTAGCTTAATCAATGGTAACCGTAAGCATTTTGCTGCCGGCAGCATAGTCATTCCAGCAGGTATTCAACAAAGTAAAAACTGGCAAGCAAACTTACAGTCTGCCAGCAATGACGTGGGCATTATTGTGCATCATATCAACACAGGTTTAACGATAAAAGGCGTTGATATAGGTAGTAGCTCATTCAAACTTATTAACCAAGCTAAAACCTTATTGTTAGGCGGTGCCGGTATTTCTCAGTACGAAGCAGGACAAATACGCTTTTACCTTGATGAAACACTCAATATTCCACTATCCATTATCGACCACAGTAAACTAGGACGTGTTGATTTATCCCGTTACAGCCATATAATTTTGGTTGATGGTAATTATAAGCATGTCACCGAGGAAACAGCTGAGCAGTTAACTCAATGGGTTAAGCGAGGCGGTGTGATTATCGGCCAGAAACGTGCAGCGTTATGGTTGGCAAAACAAGAAATATTACGTACTCGCTTTGTTAAAAAGGAAGAGATAAATGATCTTTTTGATCATGATAACCTCAGCTATCAAGATAAAGAAAGTCTCGCTAGTCGCAAACGTATTGCTGGCGCTATCTTCCAAGTAGAGTTAGATACTAGTCATCCACTCGCTTATGGTTATCAGCAAAAGTTATTGCCGGTATTTCGTAATAGCAATTTGATTATGGAACATCCTCAACAACCCTTCGTTACCGTAGCCCGATATACGCCAAAGCCTCTACTCAGTGGCTATACCGATAAAAACTTAGTCAACCGCTTAGCCCATAATGCTGCCATTGTCGCCCACAATGTTGGTAAGGGAAGAGTCATTGCGACTACTGAAGTACTCGCTTTTAGAGGTTATTGGTACGGTAGCGCTAAATTACTCGCTAACAGCTTATTTTTCAGTAAAGTGTTTTCTACGCCTTATAAGTAAGTATTAGAAATTCCCCAAGTAGGCTGCAGTCCAAATGAGTTTTTACTTATCTTGGGTTTTAGGTAAGGTTAAACAGACTGTGACTAAGGTCACAGTCTCCACTCCTGATTTTTTCAATAATTTACTGATTTCGCTTACCGTAGTCCCTGTGGTGACCACATCATCAATAATCAATACATGCTTGATGTGGCTAGCTACCCTCCCTTGTAAAGCAAAGGCATTGGCTAAGTTTTTTCTGCGCTGGCTACCGGTTTTCCCCATCTGACTATCATTATTTTTTATTCGCACGACAAGCTTAGCATCATAGGGTAAAGCCAATTGATTGCTAAAAAATTTAGCGATAAGGTGTGCTTGGTTATAACCACGGACTTGCCACTTTTTAATATGTAAGGGCACGGATAACACTAGGTCAACAGGTTTGATGCTGTGCTTTGCTGTTAATGCTTGCCACTGAGCAACTAGCAAGGCACTAAATAATGGCGCTAACTCAAAGCGGCCCGAATATTTTAACTGCGCTAGCCATTGGGTAAAGGGATACCTATAAGGTGACAAAGCAAAGAGCCTTTCAAAGTGAATATTTGGCATCGCCCGTTGAATAGCAGGCCAACTGAGTAAGTTACCTGAGACGATACTTTGGTTAAAGTAAGGTAAATCGTTGACACAACATTGGCAGAGTAATGCTTGTGGCAGTGAGTAGCCAAGCAAGTCGCTATTGTTAACGTTACCGCCACATAAATCACAGCAACTAATACTTTTAAGGGTATCGGTGTAATAGCGCTTAAATTGCTTTAAATCGAGCAGCCATGCCATCTTGCTTTCCTTTTGCTATCAGCTGATATGATATAAACTACTGTTTTGATTTTTATAGTGCAGTTATAAGCATGGCAAAAAGCTTAACATTTTCCACATTTCCCGCTAACAGTGAACTTAACAAAGATGCCATTCCTATTATTCTTATTCATGGTTGGGGCTTAAACTCGGGTGTATGGCAACCCTTACTGGAATTATTTAACAAAAATGGCACCCGTAATTACCAGTTCCTGACCATTGATTTACCCGGCTATGGCAGTAATAGCATGGTTGAAATTGCCCCCTACACTTTAGCCAATATTTGCCAGGAAATTGAGCAAACGATTGAGCAACCTGCTATCTACCTTGGTTGGTCATTGGGCGGCTTAGTCGCCACTGAAATGTCATTGCAGTACCCTGAAAAGGTATTGGCATTGATCACCGTAGCTAGTAGCCCATACTTTGTCGAACAACCACAACATAGCTGGCCAGGTATAAAGGAAAGTGTGTTGGCAAACTTCCATCAACAATTAGCACAAGATACCGAAAAAACCATCAAAGGTTTCTTAAAAATTCAAGCCATGGGTAGCCCCCACATTCGACAAGACTTAAAACTTATTACTCAACTAGTGATGGCACATAACCTACCCAATCAGCAAACGTTAGCTGACTCCCTTAGATTGCTGAGTCACTGTGATCTACGCCAACAGTTAGCCCGTATCAAGCAACCCTTTTTGCGTTTATATGGCCATAACGATAGCTTGGTACCTAAAGTCGTAATAGAACAGATCAACACGTTAGCACCGTCTAGTGAGCAGTATTTATTTGAACACGCCTCTCATGCGCCATTTATTTCTCATCTGGATGACTTTCATCAAGTATTAGTGGCTTGGCTAGCTGAAAATTTCAACGAGTAAAATAGCGGGTAATTGCTTTATTCAGTGACAACTTCAGCTTTACTTTATTATCTTTTAGGTTAATAATTAACCAATACAACTTAGGGAGGATTACCCGTGGAAATACCATCTGCATTTAATTCAGGGGTACAAGGCTTACAAAATGCGAGAGCAACAGCGGAGCAAGCGGCTGTTGATATTGTAGCGAGTACAACCTTGGGTGCTGAGCAGCAAAGAAGTTCAGTCAGTAATATTGGCGAAGTAAATACTGAAGTGACGAATCAAATCGAGAATCAAGAATTACCCGATTTAAACCAAGCAATCGTCAAGTTAAAAGTCGCTGAATTTCAAGCTAAAGCTGCTATAGAAGTCATTAAAAGTGCTGATGACTCACTGGGCACCTTGCTTGATGTAACCGCCTAACAGTACTGAGCAACAGGTACTGAACATCTGCCGTTGGATAACTAGCTTTTATTTATTGGTTAATCATTAATTGTTATGAATATCACTCCGCATACCACAAGTTTACCCTTAGCAACCGTGGTCAATCCACCTACGGAGGGCTTACGTCGTGAGAATCATCAGCGTGAAATTATTACCCAAGTTACCGCAACTAACCCTGCAGTTGCTGAAAAGGCTGTCGCTTCAGATAAAGAACGCGCTCGTACCCCCGCCCAAGTCAATGAACAAGTCGACTTTGCTAATTTAAGAAAACAAACCGACCAGGCGGCCACCTCTATAACCGAGCAAGAACACCAACAAGGCGCGAAGGAAGGTAACCCTCAACATAATCCACAGCAAGATGAGCAAAGTGCTCAGCATGAAACTCCTGAAAGTGACCAAGATAGTGAAAGCGCTAAACAAGCACATGCCGATGAAACACTTATCAATCAACTACAAAAAAGAGATAAAGAAGTCAGAACACATGAGTTAGCTCATGCTACGGTTGGCGGTGCTGCGACTGGTTCCCCTGCTTATACTTTTGAAATTGGCCCTGATGGAAAAAAATATGCGGTTGGAGGCGAGGTTGCTGTCGACTTAAGCAGTGTTGCCGGTGATCCACAGGCGACCATAACTAAAATGAAAAAAGTACATGCCGCGGCGTTAGCACCAACCAACCCGTCAATTCAGGACACTCGAGTTGCCGCTAATGCAGCAAAAATCATACTCGCAGCGCAATCTGAGCTACTTGCACTAAACAGTAACCTAGCGCCTGAAACTCATATTAGCAGTGCGTCAAATCTCAACGCTAGTGCGACTTTAAACGAAGATTATATCGATGAAAGCAATGAGTTTGACGCGTTGATGAATCAAACGTTATCTGCACAAGAGGCAGTTATTTCTAGTGCCTCAAAGCACAAGTTCGCAACGTCTCAAAGTAATAATAAAGTACAGTCTAATGAAGTATTACAACGTGCACACCGCATCGAAACTTTTTACTTTAAGGTAAGCCAAGGTTATGAAAAATCTGATAACTTTCAGTTTGAATTGACAGCGTAAAAAGTTCTACGCTGTCTCCCCTTCTTTTTGATACCTTTGCTGATATACATCACGAGCTTGATTAAGCTCACTAATCGCATGCGCTTTAGTATAAGGACGTAACACTACTAATATCTTCAGTACCCCTTGATAAAATACTGAATCATTAACTTCGTTAACTATGGTCTGGGTTTGATGAAAACTCACCCAAAAAGTATTAATCAGACGTAATATGCTGACAATATCAGCTAAGTCCTCATCGGCAAAGTCAATAAAATCAGCGGCTCTTAAAGAGAGAAGTAACTGACTAACACGCTCTGAAATAGACTGTTGAACTTCAACATACTTTTCCCGCAAACTAGGATTTTTATCCAATAGTACCGGTAAGTTGCTATAAAAGAAGCGAAACTTCATTGTAGTTTGGAAAACTGAATCCATATAGAGCACAAGCGAATCAAGTGGTTTTAATTCTGTTGGCAGCTTAGGTAAAGTATCTAGCAGTAAACGACGAGCATATTCTTCATAAATAGATAAGATAATATCTTCTTTATTACGAAAGTGATAATAGAGGTTACCAGGGCTAATGGCTAAGTGGGCAGCAATATGATTAGTGGTGACATTGCGCTCTCCTTGCTCATTAAATAATTCAATACTGGCTTGGATTATTTTATCGCGGGTTTTCATGCAGCTACTTCTCACTTGATTTGATTAAAACTAGTTCAATAATACTATCAAAATTCAGTATATTTAAAGTGTTTTGAGTAAATACTTTAAGATATTTTACTTTTTATTGTGACTAATTTTTCAATTTTGTTGATTATCCACGGTTTAAAAGACTATTAGCGAGTATAAATACTTGTCACTATGTCACATCTAATATTACAATAATGTTTAACAACCGTTAAATAAACGATATATGATGACGATAAAAGCAATATATCCGGGTACTTTTGATCCGGTAACCAATGGCCATAGCGACTTGATTGTTCGCGCTAGTAAATTATTTAGTGAAGTAATTGTAGGGGTCGCGGCAAGCCCAAGTAAACAACCACGTTTTGATTTAAAGCAACGTGTTGCCATGATTGAAGAAGTCACCCAAGAGTTGACTAACGTCACTGTCGTTGGCTTTAGCGGATTATTAGTGGACTTTGCTAAACAACATCAAGCCAAGGTACTTATTCGTGGTTTACGTGCGGTATCTGATTTTGAGTATGAATTTCAGCTAGCCAATATGAATCGTCGCTTATCTCCTGATCTTGAGAGTGTCTTCCTGACACCCGCAGAAGAGAATTCATTTATTTCATCAACCTTAGTAAAAGAAGTCGCTCTCCACCATGGCGATGTTGGTCAATTTGTTCACCCGATCGTGAAAGCTGCATTAGAGCAGAGTTAGGATTATTCTTGTTGGCAGTTCGGGCAAAAAACCGAACTGCGATTAGATTGTCTAATTTCTTCTAACTTGGTCTGGCAAGTAAGGCACTCTTGCCCTGCTCGACCATATACCTTCAGTGACTGGGCAAAATATCCCGGACGACCATCTGCTTGGGTAAAGTCTTTCAACGTTGTGCCACCTTGCGCAATAGCCGCACTCAGCACTTTTTTAATGATATCTGTTAACTTATCCAACCTTTGCTCATTGATAACTCCGGCTTTTGTGGTAGGTAAAATACCCGCTTGGAACAGCGCTTCATTAGCATAAATATTACCAACACCAACGACAATATGATTATTCATTAAAAATGTTTTAATAGGGACTTTTCTCTTTTTAGCTTTACTAAACAAGTATCCCGCACAAAAATCATCACTCAGTGGCTCTGGCCCCAACTTCGTCAATAAGCCAAGTTCATCTTGATCATTAGCCAACCATAATACTGCACCGAAACGTCTAGGATCATTTAACCTTAATACTTTTCCGTGCTGAAAAACCAAATCAAAGTGATCATGTTTAGCCACAGGCGTATCTTGCTCAATGACCCTGATAGTACCTGACATACCTAAGTGCAACAGTAAAGTACCCGTTGAAAAGCGCAGTAAGAGGTATTTAGCACGTCGTTCGACCTTAAGTACCGATAACCCTACTACCGAATGTACTTCATCGGGGATAGGCCACCGTAGGCGGCTATTACGAACTACCACCTGACTGACTTGCTGATTGACAATATGAGGACTAATACCTAGACGGCATACTTCGACTTCAGGTAATTCTGGCATAATTTCTTCTTATTCAAGCCATGCCTTATTGAATCATGGCTATACCAAGTACATTAATTTATTGACCACTTAGCGAGAATTTAAAGGCTTAGAGGCAAGGCATTGATTGAAGAGAATGGTTATTCCCTTGTCAAAATCAATAACGATGCATGTAAGCCTTTTAAACTCGCCCTTTGGGAGTTTATCAGCAATCTGATAACTGCACAGAATTAAAGAAATATAGAATAACTATGTTTAAGTAATTTTGCTTGTTCTTAGCTCGCTAATATAACTCTAAGTTGATCAATATATTAGTGTAATTGGTATTAAAAGCTAGTGGGGATTAATTGTTGAGTTAATGCCGCAGGTAGGGCTAACCAACGGTTATGTTGCTGCTGAAATATTAATAACTGGTCATGAAGTGGATATAAAGTGAAATCTCGCGCTTGTTCCTCTCCGGCCAAGGCAATTTTCACCGTAATAGCATGGTCATTAGCAATGATAATTTCTGCTGCTTGCACTAAACCAGTGCTCTGTTGCCAAGCAAACATCAGTTGTTCAATTTGTTGATCTGTTTTTCCCAGTATTACGCCTTTAGTCGTTAGCTGCCAACTGCGTCCAATACGTTCAAATAAGATTCGCTCACCGCCAGGAAAATCCATGGTTAACGTTAAAATAACGCTATGTAGAGGAAGAATTGACTGCTCGGCATGATTGTCATCTGTTGCCGTTGGAAAGAGCTTCTCATTAGTAGCATTGATTAATAAAATTATTATCATCACAGAAAAGATAATGACATTGTTCCATCCTGTCCTAGATAACTTCATATAACCGTTCCAATCAATTTAGTAATTACATCATACTTAACTTTTTACAAAATAGCGCGTACTGCAATCAATGCCCTATCTCTAATACTTTTAACTCTCGCTGAGTGAAAAGAAACTTATTGGCATTGATATTCTTTCACACCCAAAGGTTGACCTTTAAGGTCAGTGCATGGATAGCACGCATAAAAAAGCCCGGTTAAAAACCGGGCTTTTAGTAGAAATAAAATTAATTACTTAATTTTAGCTTCTTTATACATTACGTGCTTGCGAATGGTTGGATCAAACTTTTTGATTTCCATTTTCTCAGGCATAGTCTTTTTATTCTTATCAGTAGTATAAAAATGACCAGTACCAGCACTAGAAACTAAACGAATTTTATCGCGCATAGTATTTTCCTTAGAAAGTTATTAAACTTTTTCGCCACGGGCACGGATGTCTGCTAAAACAACATCAATACCTTTTTTATCGATAATACGCATTCCTTTCGGAGTTAAACGTAATTTAACGAAACGATTTTCACTCTCAACCCAAAAACGGTGAGATTGAAGGTTAGGTAAAAAACGACGACGAGTCGCGTTTCTTGCGTGAGAACGGTTGTTTCCAACCATTGGCACTTTGCCTGTTACTTGGCAAACTTTAGACATGTGAGTACTCCAATTTTAATTTCAGCTCGAGCTATATTTTCCCCAAGACCGTCGCCTCGGGATCCTGAAAAAGGTGGCATATTATAGAGAAACTGAATAATTAATACTAGCTTTAAAAGAAAAATACTCAAAAAACTGTACTTATTATTAAGTTTCAGGAAGTTAACTAGAAAATACAGAGAAAAAACTCACCATAATAGTGAATTTTCGACTAATTTTTGTCTTGTTCGAGGATAAAAACCCAACAAACTTCAGTAAAACAAATGGAAAATTAGCCTATTCTTGATTGTAACAGCTTCTTCAACTGCTCATTTTGCTCTTTATTACATAATTCATCAATAAGAATACGCAAAATGTGTGATTTAGCTAAGTCTGTCCCTTCAGATAAATCTTGTAATTGCGCTATGGCTTCTTCACTTAACGTAAACGTGGCTCGACGAAATGGCTTATCTAGCCTTGCGCTGACACCTACTTTAACTTGTGCAATTTGCTGATGTTCTATTTCAGTCATTTCAACATAACGCTTAGCTTCGTTAATCGCTTGTTTCAAGCTAAGCTTATGATCTGTTTTTTCATGACCATGGAGCTCACTAACAATTTCAGGTGCACCCTTTGCATAATTTTCAGCATCAGAAATAAACTCATCGATGGTGAAGTTTTTCTTTTTTTCTTTGCTATCCTTGCCTTTTTTTAAATCAGTTAAACTCATGTGAATTATCCGGTTCCATTGCTAATAGCTCTTCGGCAATGGCTATCATTTCCTGAGCAGCTTTACCTTTCGGGTCTATTTCAAGAACTGAGGAGCCCTGCTCTTCACTATCATCATAAATGTTTCGATTAAAAGTGACGGCATCCAAAACATTAATACCATAAGAACTACAAACTTCTTTAGCTTCCAGAATCCTACCCACTTGGTTTGGCAAAGCCGGACATTGGGTGATCACAAAAGAAGCCATCATTTTAGGGTTCACCATTTTACAAGTACTGAGCATATCTTCCATATGCGGCACTGTTTTTAAATCACGCCTTTTAGGCCTTAAAGGAATGATGACATGATCTGCTACAGACATAGCAGCACGTAAAGCAAGGTTATCTTGACCACCACAGTCAACAATGACGTAATCATAGTGCTGTACTAAGCTCAGTAGATCATTACGAATTTTGCCGTACAACTGAATACAATTTATCGAAGGCAGAGAGGGATCACCATTACGTGCTTGAATCCAATCTGAAGTTGTTCTTTGAGGATCACAATCAACCATTAAGACAATTGCTTTTTTATGTGAGGCGAAATATACCGCTAAGTTTTGTGCTAGGCAGCTTTTACCACTACCACCTTTTTCGCCACCTACTAATATCATCATCTTTAGTACCGTCCTTTACCACAATATAATTAATATCTTACCGTGCTAATTGTAGTTCAATTTTTGGAGTTTGCTCTGACACACATCGACTGAGTGCTGCTAGTTTTATTCAGTACCTTTATCGAGAACTAAGGCAATTTCAAACCAACCATTTTCTTGTTTAATACTACGTAACACCTTGCCATAAAGCTTTTGGTTACTGGCATTCGCCGATTGAAAAACGACAGTGACTGCGGTGTTTACTGGTAATGTCTCATCACAATCTATCCTCAAGCCACCACGAGCAAAATCTAAGCAAGCGATTTTTTTCTTATGCTCTTGGCCTTTCTCATCCGCCCAGACAATGTCGACCAGTTCTTTTTCCATATCTAAACGAAACGATGTACGGCGCTCCATTTCCTCACTACTGTCAGTCATTATAAAATCCTTCTATTCAGATTGTTAGGGTGGACCCTTACTTAAAAGTAAGTGCCTTTCAGGTTTTTAGCAAATTATCCATTGTCCACCGATGTAATTAGGACATTTCATTATGTTCAGCCAACGAATAGCAATGATTACCCGCCACTATGATATGGTCTAATACGCGTACATCAATCAACTGTAACGCTTGAGTTAACTTATCAGTAATTTGCCTATCCGCAAGACTTGCTTCAGCAACACCGGAGGGATGATTGTGCGTTAAAATTACCGCGGCAGCATGATGTTTTATCGCTTGCTCGACCACAACTCTTGGGTAAACCGCTGCTGCATCCAATGTGCCAAAAAACAAACGTTCAAAGGTTAAAACTCTGTGTTGATTATCTAAAAATAGCACCGCAAATATTTCACGATTTTCAAAGCGCAATTCACTTAATAAATAATCACGAGTAACTTGTGATGAACTTAAAGAGCAGTCTGTTGCTCGCATTTTTTCGGCTAAATACCGTTTAGACATTTCCAAGCACGCTTGCAGTTGCACATACTTTGCTATGCCGAGTCCATGTCTTGCACAAAAATCTTCCTGACTGGCAGAAAAAACAGCTCCAAGACTGCCAAAACTACTCAACAATTGCCGAGCAAGATCGACCACATTACAACCTTTGACTCCGGTACGTAAGAATATCGCCAATAATTCAGCATCACTTAAACTTGCTGAACCCAAATGTACCAATTTTTCGCGTGGCCTTTCCAGTTCAGGCCAGTCTTTTAAAACATAGGGTTTTACCAATGATTCACCTAACGAAGATCCTTTCGACACTGATTCTTTTAACATAACTGCATCCTTGCTTTACATTCTGATGTGTTTTATCGATAAGATACTGTCTTTATCTAGCAACAGTTATTTCTAAATAAAGCCAATAAATGTTATCTTAGCGGTCTTATGTTTACTTTAAGATTAGCAGCTTATGCAAATTCTTCAGGACAAAAAAATAGTACTGGGTATAACAGGCGGTATCGCTGCCTACAAAATACCAGAATTAGTACGTCGACTAAAAGATCATGGCGCAGATGTGCGTGTGGTAATGACCGAAGGCGCGAAAGCCTTTATTACCCCATTAACGCTGCAAGCGGTATCGGGTAATCATGTTGCAGATAGTTTATTAGATAGCCAAGCTGAGCTTGCTATGGGGCATATTGAATTAGCTAAATGGGCTGATTTAATTATTATTGCTCCCGCCACTGCCGATATTATTGCTCGCATCACTGCCGGTATGGCGAATGACTTGCTCTCAACACTGTGTTTAGCTACCAGCGCACCTATTGCAATTGCTCCGGCCATGAACCAGCAAATGTGGCATGCCAAAGCAACGCAAGAAAATATCAACACCTTACTGCAACGAGGGGTTCATGTTTGGGGCCCTGGTGCTGGAGAACAAGCCTGTGGTGATATTGGTTTAGGTCGTCTGTTAGAGGTTAGCGAATTGGTCACCCTAAGTTGTGACTTTTTTGCCGAAAAATTCCTGCAAGGACAGCACTGGGTAATCACCGCGGGACCAACTCGTGAAGCGATTGACCCTGTTCGTTATATCTCTAACCATAGCTCGGGTAAAATGGGCTATGCCATTGCTAATGCAGCATTAAACGCAGGCGCTCAGGTGACGTTAATTTCTGGCCCGGTCAATATTACTGCACCTGTCGGTTGTGATCTTATCCAAGTAATCAGTGCAGAACAAATGCATAAACAGGCCTTAACTTGTGCGCCACAGGCAACGACTTTTGTCGCCTGTGCTGCCGTTGCCGATTATAGGGTTGCTGATATTGCCAGTGAAAAAATTAAAAAAGATAGTGAGAATATGCAGCTTTCGTTAGTTAAAAATCACGATATTGTTGCTGATGTTGCTAAATTAGTGAAAAAACCCTTTATGGTTGGCTTCGCTGCAGAAACACAAAATGTCGAACATTATGCGCGGGGTAAATTAAAACGTAAGAATTTAGATTTAATCGCAGCAAATGATGTTGCTAAATCCGGACAAGGTTTTAACAGCGATAACAATGCCCTAACTCTATACAGCGCCATTGATAAAATAGAACTCCCGTTGGCCAATAAGCACATTATTGCCAAACAATTGGTCAATTTAATTAATCAGCATTATTTAGCCAAAGATACCAAGTAATAAGACAATTAAATTTAACAAACAACTAGAGTATATTACTCCGCAAGTGCGTTAATTCATTGCTATCGAATAAAACAATAACATTAGAGAATATTTTTATATGGTCGCCACACAAACTAAAACCCAAAAGCCAAACCGTAAACTTCAAATATTAGAATGCTTAGCGTTAATGTTGCAAAATTGTCCTGGACAGCGTATCACCACGGCAAAACTTGCTGCTGAAGTAGGCTTTTCTGAAGCGGCTTTATATCGTCATTTTCCATCAAAAGCACGTATGTTCGAAGGCTTGATTGACTTTATTGAAGAATCTATATTTTCTCGTATCAATTTGATTCTTGCCGATCATAAAGAAGCCTTAGTGCGATGCCATCATATCTTGCATGTATTAATGGTCTTTTCTGAACGTAACCCAGGTATGTGCCGTATTTTAGCTGGCGATGCTTTAATGGGCGAAAATGAACGTTTACGCACTAGAGTTCACCAATTTTTTGAAAAATTAGAGTCACAATTTAAACAAGTTTTACGTGAACGAAAACTCCGTGAAGGTAAAACGTTTACTATCAGCGAAGCCGCTTTAGCGAGTTTATTAGTATCGTTCGCTGAAGGTAAAATGAGTCAATATGTTCGCTCCGGCTATACTAAAAAGCCGAGTACTGATTTCAATGAGCAATGGCAATTTTTAATGGCCGATAAGTAATACCAAGTACATTAATTAACCACTTCATTAGTGTAATTGGTATAAGCACTTAAACAACACCATCTAAGCGGAAAATAAGCATGACCCATAACCGTATTTTCCGCGAACAATTATAAACTTTCTCGAGGCAAGCTATGAGTACTCTCTCACACTTAAAACCAGCCAGCTTATGGCAATTATTTGAAAAAATTTGCAGTATTCCACATCCATCTAAACATGAACAAAAAATATCTTTATGGATTCAAGACTGGGCAAAAGAGCTTGGTTTAGCCATTAAAGAAGATGCTGTGGGTAATTTAATTATTAAAAAACCCGCCACTGTTGGTATGGAAGATCTTAAAGGTGTTATTTTACAAGCGCATATGGATATGGTGCCGCAAAAAAATAACGATACTGACCATGACTTCCTTACGGATCCAATCAAACCTTATATTATTGAGTCAGGTGATTGGGTTACTGCACAAGGGACAACCTTAGGTGCAGACAATGGTGTCGGCTTAGCTTCTGCACTAGCCGTATTAGCGAGCAATGATATTCCTCACGGACCACTAGAAGTATTAGTAACGATTGATGAAGAAGCAGGTATGACCGGAGCCTTTGGTTTGGAAGCGGGTTGGCTCGACGGTGATATTCTAATCAACACCGATTCTGAGCAAGAAGGTGAAGTGTATATGGGTTGTGCCGGTGGTATTGACGGTAATGCCAATTTCCCACTCAATTTTGAAGCTGTTCCTAACGATTATCAAGCCTTTAACCTATCTATTTCTGGCTTAAAAGGTGGCCATTCTGGTGTTGATATTCATACTGGTCGTGCTAACGCTAATAAATTATTAGTCCGTTTTTTATTAAACGCCAGTGATGATTTTGACATCAACTTAACTGAACTTAATGGCGGTAGCTTAAGAAATGCGATACCTCGTGAAGCCAATGCCAGTTTTGTTATTGCTAAAGATAAAGTCGAGGTTTTAAAGGCAGCCTTAGCTAGCTATTTAGCAACGATTAGAGCCAATCTCGGCGCTATTGAAACAGATATCGATATGTTATTGATTTCACCTGAAGATTTTGAAAGGTGTTGGACTAAAGCAACTCAATCCGCAATTTTACGTGCGCTGAACGCCTGTCCTAACGGTGTCATGCGGATGAGTGATGATATTGAAGGTATAGTTGAAACATCCCTTAACCTGGGTGTTATCCATACTCGTGGTAATAAGCTTAATGCGATGGTATTAATTCGTAGTTTACATGATGATGGTCGCTTAGAAACTCAACGCACCGTACAATCGGTTTTTGAACTCGCAGGCGCTAGCGTAGTCTTCTCTGGAGCTTATCCAGGTTGGAAACCTAATGCCGATTCAGCCATTATGCAGACGGTACGAGACACTTATCAGAGTATCTTTAATAAGGTGCCTGCCGTCATGGTAATTCATGCGGGGCTAGAATGTGGTTTATTCAAAACGGCCTATCCGCATTGGGATATGGTGTCTATTGGGCCAACGATTAATTTCCCACATTCACCTGATGAAAAAATTGAAATTGCCACCGTGGAACAATATTGGCAATTACTCGTCGCTGTTCTCGCTAACATCCCAAAGAAGTAAATACCGATTGTGATTAAATACAAGCTGATAACTTGGTGTTATCCGCTTGTATACTTGTTGTAACCACCCTATTTCTTCCGAAATATTTTGCTTGATAAAGCGATTGATCTGCCAATTCATAGGCCTTCTTTACCGAAACGCCTTGTGTAGTATTAATTAAGAGTAAGCCTACTGATACTGTAATTCGTTGGTTGATAGTACAATGCTGATCCAATTTTTCTACTGCCTCCCTAACCCCTTCAATTAATTTCAGCGCACTTTCTTCATTTTTCACTTGGTATATCAAGGCAAACTCCTCACCTCCTAACCGAAAAGCAGCATCATTACCGCGCCTCATTTGTGCTTTTAATAAATTGGCTAAAGCGACCAAAGCAATATCACCCGCGGGATGGCCAAAGCTATCATTATATTTTTTAAAATGATCAATATCTAAAATAGCCAGTGCTAATAACTCTTGCCCCCTATTAGCACTGCTCATTTGTTGAGACAACATTTCATCAAAATGACGCCGATTAAATAGGCCTGTTAACGCATCCATTTTGGTGAGTTTCTCCAACATGTTTTTTGCCGTAATAAGCTTTTCGAGCGTTCTCGAAATTAACATTTCGACCAAATAAGTAAAGAACAACATGAATAAAGACACCATAGTAAACCGCACAAACTCCATCATGGTTAAAGTAATACCGGTGAATGAAAACAGTAAAACGAGTAGTGTCATTAAGTAAACAATCGATATTTTTAAACCCGCTTTATGACCGTATAACGACACCACTAATAAAATATATAGAAATGACCAAATGGGGGTGTATTCTTGACCACGGTTTAAATACACAACCATTAAAACACCCAATGCTAATAGGTGTAAGACTATATGCGACGCATATTTACGTAGGCTACTAGGTAAAAAGAATACCCCTGACATGACTAAGAATAAGCTAAACGTCAGATAAAACGTGGCAGTATTGCTGTAAATAAAGTTGGCGAAGACTAAAAAAAAGAGCAGAATAAACGCAAGTAATAAAATAAATTTACTGGTGATTTTTTTTAGATAATCGGCACTTTCAATATCCTTATCTAATTGTAAGTAGCGCTTAAGCCAGTTTTTCATCATCCCTAATCCAAAATATCAGGTAAAATATTTTTCAGTCTATCATAGAATTTTATAATCCGTGCTGCTTTATGCTTAATTTTTGTACAGAGTAATGGCCATTTACTCTCGCAGGGGTCTCTTAAGTGGACTTTTGTGAAAATAACAATACAGCTATCTAGACTGACCAAACCGAGTATCTCCTTAGTAAAGCTAACTATCATTTGTTATTCACTTTTTTTACGTTAGAATGGGAAATCATTAATCAGGATACCTTGTTATGATTCAGCCAGATAAAATAATAATAGCTGACGATCACCCCTTATTTAGACAAGCTTTATTAGGGACTTTAAAGAGCAAATTAACGCAGACTTCATGGCTTGAAGCACAAACTATTGCGGAGTTAGAGCAACAACTTACCGACAATAATGATAGTGACTTGTTGTTACTGGATTTAAACATCCCTGGCGCTCATGGCTTTAATACCCTAATCCATGTACGCAATCATTTTCCACAAATTCCTGTGGTGATCGTATCCGCTCACGAAGATCATGACACCATCAGCAAGGCCATGGAATATGGTGCTGCTGGCTTTGTGCCTAAATCAACACCAGTAGATGATATTTATTCTGCTATTGTTTCGGTGTTATCAGGCAACCTCTGGCTGCCCGCTTCTTTTGAACACCGGACAAATGACAATAGTAAAAGCAACATTGCTGAGCGCGTTGCTAGTTTAACTCAGCAACAATACCGTATCTTAATGATGTTTGCCCAAGGTATGCTAAATAAACAAATTGCTTACGATCTAAATGTTTCAGAAGCGACTATTAAAGCCCATGCTACGGCAATATTTAGAAAACTCGATGTGCGCAACCGCACGCAAGCAGTTATTACCATTGCTAAGTTAGATTTATCAGAGGCAGCCTTTTAATAAAGTTAATAAATTTCGCTGCGATAGATGTTTTCTTGATGACTGGTACAAAAAAGCACGTCAATGATCGCTCATGGACGTGCTTTTTCAGTTTTATAGCTTACAGTAAACGGATTAAATATTTGACCAATACCAAGTCCATTAAGTTAGTTCCCACTCAGAGCTTGCCAGCGGTTTGAAAATAAATAATCAAATCCAAGGCTTGTGATTGAGCACAACGCAGGAGTTATTTATTTAGACCCTTTAGATGAAGGCAAAAGCATCAGCATACATATGCTCTAGCAAAGCACCATGCTCAACGAAATCACTCCGAATAGCGCCAACCATGTCAAATCGACCGGCTAAATAAATATCATAAGCTTCAAAGCTGGTAATGTCATGCATAGCGGCTTGATGAACTAGACCGGTTCTACCTTGCCAAGGCTTGGAGCTATCTTCGTTCACGTTTTCACTAATATTTTCCACTACCGGAATAAAGCTAGCATTGGGTAATTTTTCAATAGTCGCAATAGTCTTTTCTAGTTCATAGACAGCACGTTCTTCACGTAAGCCCCAATAGACTATAATATGACGCTGTGACTTTTGCTCAGCTAAATACTCAAACATTGATTTGATGTAAGAAAATCCTGTACCACCGGCAAGTAATAGCAATGGTCGTTCACTTTCAGTACGTAATTGCGCATGACCTAGCGGTATTTCAATGGTTACTGCTGCACCACTGACATGACTTGCTTTAATACGCTCAATCACTTGCATAGCGTAGCTATCAGCAATAAAAGCGCCTATTTGCAATTCTATTAAGTCACTATTTGGAGAGCTGGCAATTGAAAAAGGACGTTTGTCCTCGTCACTCATAACGAAGTTCAAATATTGACCGGCAACAAAATCTACTTTTTCATTTGGTTGTAATATTACTTTGTACACATGAGACGTTAACGATGATAACGACTGTATTTGACAACTAATTGTCTTCATTCTTTAACCTTTCTACTTTATTGGTAATTTATCATGATGTATATACCCATTACCATTCAAAGTGCAGGATTTCAGTGGGAATTTAAATGACTTTAGGCAAGGAAAATAATTTCATCATAGTTACTCTATGGTTTGATTATTTAACGCTGTATAAAGTCACTTAAAACCCATCGATGAAGTGCTTGAACAACATCACTTCATCGTTGCTGTGACTTATAATGGAACAACCATTATTTCATCACAGCGCCTTGAATTGAAATTGCTCAAGCACTCTGAAACCTACATCTTGATTGATAACGGGTATATACCGCGTACCATGAGGGTCTAATGTAACTTATAGAATATCTAACTCATCCCACAGTTCATCAACTTGGTCTTTAATTTCCTGGGTCATCTCAATCGGCTCACCCCATTCACGATCTGTTTCACCAGGCCATTTATTAGTGGCATCGAGGCCCATTTTAGAACCTAACCCTGAAACAGGTGAGGCAAAATCAAGGTAATCAATGGGCGTATTTTCTATCAATACAGTATCACGACTCGGATCCATTCTTGTGGTCATCGCCCAGATAACGTCTTTCCAATCTCTGGCATTGATATCGTCATCACAGACTATAACAAACTTGGTGTACATAAATTGCCGTAAGAATGACCAAACACCCATCATTACTACCTTAGCGTGACCGGCATATTGCTTTTTAATAGTGACAATAGCAAGGCGATAAGAGCAACCTTCTGGCGGTAAATAAAAGTCCTGAATTTCAGGGAATTGCTTTTGCAAAATAGGCACAAATACTTCATTAAGGGCAACACCTAAGATGGCAGGTTCATCAGGTGGCCTACCGGTATAAGTACTATGATAGATAGCATCTTTGCGCATAGTGATATGTGTTACTGTCATCACTGGAAAACTATCCACTTCATTGTAATAACCAGTATGATCGCCATAAGGCCCTTCTGGCGCCATTTCATCGGGGTCTAAATAGCCCTCCAAAATTATTTCAGCGCTAGCGGGAACTTCTAAATCATTACTTATAGATTTAGCCACTTGTGTTTTAGCACCACGTAATAGACCGGCGAAAGCATATTCCGATAGCGTATCGGGTACTGGCGTTACTGCGCCTAAAATAGTGGCGGGATCGGCACCTAAGGCAACAGACACAGGGTATTTCTCGCCTGGATTTTCTTTTTTGAATTCTTGAAAATCAAGTGCGCCGCCACGATGTGATAACCATCGCATAATGACTTTATTTTTACTGAGTACTTGCTGACGGTAAATACCGAGATTTTGGCGCTCTTTATGAGGTCCTCGAGTAATGGTAAGCCCCCAAGTAATGAGTGGTGCAACATCACCAGGCCAACAAGTTTGTACTGGCAATTTGGTCAAATCAACGTCATCACCAGATAAAACTATTTGCTGACACAATGGCTTCTTGATGACCTTTACTGGCATATTTAATACTTGTTTATACACAGGTATTTTACTTAGCGCATCACGGAAACCTTTTGGTGGCTCAGGCTCTTTAAGCATAGCCAGTAACTTACCAACATCGCGTAAAGCAGCAACATTTTTTTGGCCCATGGCTAGAGCAACCCTGTCAGGGGTACCAAAAAGGTTGGTAAGTACCGGCATACTGTGCGGCTTACCATTTTTATCGACTGCATTTTCAAAAAGTAATGCCGGCCCTTTCGCTTTAAGCGTTCTATCGCTAATCTCTGTCATTGCTAAATGAGTAGATATTGGCTGAGTGATACGCTTAAGCTGGCCTATTTTTTCAAGCTGACTAATAAAGTCTCTTAAATCACTGTATTTCATCTAAGTTACCAGTAAGAGGTAAGGTACTATAGCCGTTATCAATCAAGATGCGGGGTTCAGAGTGCTTGAGCACTTTGATTGATAGCGGGTATGAGATAAAAAAACCAGTCATTAGACTGGTTTTCATTAATTAAGGTTGAGCTATAAATAAAGCGATTATTTACGCTTCATTGAATCAAAGAACTCATCATTAGTTTTAGTCATGGCCAATTTATCGATAAGGAACTCAATGGCACCAACTTCATCCATTTCATGAACAACCTTACGTAGAACCCACATTTTTTGTAATTCAGCAGGCTTAGTAATAAGCTCTTCACGACGAGTACCACTGCGATTAATGTTAATTGCTGGGAAAACGCGTTTTTCAGAAATTTTCCGTGACAGGTGTAATTCCATATTACCTGTACCTTTAAATTCTTCGTAGATAACTTCGTCCATTTTAGAGCCCGTTTCAACTAGCGCTGTCGCGATAATTGTTAAGCTACCACCTTCTTCGATGTTACGTGCTGCACCAAAGAAACGTTTTGGACGATGTAAAGCATTAGCATCAACACCACCAGATAGAATTTTACCTGACGAAGGAATAACTGTGTTGTAAGCACGGGCTAAACGGGTAATCGAATCAAGTAAAATGACCACGTCTTTTTTATGTTCAACTAAACGTTTTGCTTTCTCAATGACCATTTCTGCCACTTGTACGTGACGACTTGCTGGTTCATCAAAGGTAGAAGCAATAACTTCACCTTTCACCAAGCGCTGCATTTCAGTTACTTCTTCTGGACGCTCATCAATTAATAATACCATTAGCTCGGCATCAGGATAATTATGGGCAATGCTTTGTGCAATATTTTGTAATAATAAGGTTTTACCGGCTTTTGGCGGCGCAACAATTAAACCACGTTGGCCTTTACCAATGGGTGACGCTAAATCAATAACACGAGCGGTAATATCTTCTGTTGAACCATTACCACGTTCCATGATGAAGCGATCGGTTGGATGAATCGGGGTTAAGTTTTCAAATAATATCTTATTACGGGTATTTTCTGGGCGATCAAAGTTAACTTCAGTCACCTTTAATAGAGCGAAGTAACGCTCGCCTTTTTTCGGTGAACGAATTTTACCTTGGATGGTATCACCCGTGCGCATACTAAAGCGGCGAATTTGGCTTGGTGATACATAAATGTCATCTGGCCCAGCTAAATATGAAGAGTCTGCTGAGCGTAAAAAGCCAAAACCATCTTGTAAAATCTCTAAAACACCGCCACCGAAAATATCATTATCACCTTCAGCATGTGCTTTTAAAATAGCAAAAATTATGTCTTGCTTGCGTGTTCTAGCTAGGTTGTCAAGCTTCATTTCCTCAGCAAGATTGACCAATTCATTAATGGATTTTTCTTTTAGTTCGGTAAGGTTCATAGGGGGTTTCTTAAACTATTTTAAGTGATAGTGCCTTCGGCGATTGCCGACACAAGTGTATGTTAAATGTATTTGTTACAATAAGAATAGAGATAAAGAGATGCTATTTTGTACTCAGGGGCTAAATTTAGCACTAAAATCTGATTAGGTAAAGGCTGAATAAAAATGTAAGTGGAAATTTTCTCTGTTAAAAATAAAAAGCCTGCGAACTTAACTGGCAGTTATCAGGCTTTTCTAATTTTAAAACTTACAAATTTTTATCTAAAAACTCTTTTAATTGAGTTTTTGATAGTGCGCCCACTTTAGTGTCGGCGATTTCACCATCTTTAAACAATAGTAATGTTGGAATACCACGTACACCATACTTAGGTGGTGTCACTGAGTTTTGGTCGATGTTTAATTTACCAACAGTTACCTTACCATCATATTCAATGGCAATGTCGTCAAGTACTGGGGCAATCATTTTACATGGACCACACCATTCAGCCCAGAAATCAACTAATACTAGACCCGATGCTTTTAATACATCTGCTTCAAAACTATCATCAGTTAGCTGAACAATTTTATCACTCATTATATTCTCCGTTATGTATGGCGAAAACGCCTTTGTATATGTGGTTCTTACTTTACAGTAAGTCCTTTGAAATAATTATACCGTGATTCACTGCTTTTCCCATACTGTTTTATCTAAGATAACTGTTAATAAAGCAGTAATAGCACTTCTAATAAGTGAGTTTATTTCTCAAAATCATGTCATAGCAGTTTAAAAGGCTTAGATGCCACGTGATTGATGTGATAGCGACGCGACAAGATATAACTTATGAGAAAATACCATACGTATTTACCTGACGAACCCTAACCTGCAATCAAAGCCTTGCTTTTAAAGCTTATAATTATCGCTGAGGGTGAAATAACTTACCTATATTTGCTATAAAATTTATTTATTTATTAAGCAACTATTTTGATAACAAAAATGTTAAGCTTGCGCCATGAAAAAATCACACTTAACAGAAACAAAGTTCGCTGACCTAAATCTTGCTCCGCAAGTAGTGACCGGATTAGAAGCCATGGGCTTCGACTATTGTACGCCTATCCAGGCGATGTCTTTACCCGTTCTTTTGCAAGGCACAGATATTGCTGGCCAAGCACAAACCGGTGAAGGTAAAACCATTGCTTTTTTAGCTGCTACTTTTCATCACCTGCTTCAAAAAGAAGCGCCTACACATAACCAACCCCGCGCCTTAATCATGGCACCAACACGTGAATTAGCGATTCAAATTCACCGTGATGCTAAAGAGATGGCAGAAAGCACCGGTTTACGTCTTGGTGTTGTATACGGGGGCGAAGGTTATGAAAGTCAACGTTTAGTACTTGAACAAGGTGTTGATATTCTTATTGGCACCTGTGGCAGATTACTTGATTACATGAAGCAAGGTGTCTACAACATTTCTAACCTTGAAGTCATCGTACTTGATGAAGCCGATAGAATGTTCGACTTAGGTTTTATTAAAGATATTCGTTATATGTTTAATAAAATGCCACCGGCAACAGAGCGCTTAAGCATGTTGTTCTCTGCTACTTTATCATTCCGTGTTAAAGAGCTTGCCTTCGATCATATGAATGATCCTACCAGTGTTGAAGTTGCTCCTGAGCAAAAAACCAACATTCGTATTAGTGAAGAGCTTTTCTATCCATCTAACGAAGACAAGATGTCTTTGTTGCAAACATTGATTGAAGAAGATTGGCCTGAAAAAGCTATTGTTTTTGCAAATACTAAACATGTTTGTGAAAAAGTTTATGATCATCTAGTTGCCGATAAATTACGTGTTGGCTTATTAACAGGTGATGTACCACAGAAAAAGCGCTTAAGAATTTTAGAGCAATTTACTGAAGGCACAATAGACATTTTAGTGGCAACTGATGTTGCTGCCCGAGGTTTACACATCCCAAGTGTAACGCATGTTTTCAACTATGATTTACCTGATGATTGTGAAGATTATGTCCATCGAATAGGTCGTACTGGCCGCGCTGGTGCAAGCGGTCATGCAATTAGTTTAGCTTGTGAGCAATATGTATTTAATTTACCTGACATAGAGACATATATCGAACATTCTCTACCAGTAACTAAGTATGATGAAGATGCTTTATTAACTGACTTACCAAGACCTAAACCACGCCAACGTCGTCATAGACCTGGTGGTAACCGACAAGGTGGTCGTTCTAATACTCGATCAACAAATCGTAGTGGCAATAGTAATCGCGGTAACCGTAGCTAAGCAACGCCCGGGTATTAACGCACATTGAGTAATTTAGTGAGCCAAAATCAAGCCTCTCCAAAGGCAATTCCACAGTATGATGATAGTCATTATGCTGTGGTTGATTTAGGCTCAAATAGTTTCCACCTACAGATCACCCAATTAATTACCGAGCCGACGGGTAAATCAATAAAAACCGTTAATAAAGTTAAGCAAAAAGTTCGCTTAGCTGCCGGTTTAGATAATAACAACTACCTTACGGATGAGGCCATAACACGCGGTCTTACTTGCCTTAAAAACTTCTCTTTATACCTACAGACTATTCCAGTTACGAATATCCGCATTGTCGCGACAGCTGCATTACGGATTGCTAAAAATAATCAGCTTTTTTTCGATGCCGCTAAAAAAATCCTGCCTAAAGAGATTAAATTATTAAGCGGTGAGCAAGAAGCCAAAACGATATACGCCGGTGTAGCTCACACTGCGACTAACAATAAACAAACCTCTACGGCTAAGCGATTAGTACTTGATATTGGCGGTGCTAGTACCGAAATTATCGTCGGCGTAGGCTGTACGGCAAAAAAAGTGGTCAGTTTAGATATTGGTTGTGTTAGTTTTATTGGTAAATATTTTACTGATGGTAGGCTACAGCAAGAAAGCTTTAGTCACTGTATCGCTGCGGCAACTAAAGTTATTAGTACCATCGCCGAACAGTTTATTCAACTTGGCTGGCAATCTGCAGTCGGCAGTTCAGGTACCATGCAAGCTATGATAGAGATTCTTAATGAGCGTAAACAGGCGCCTATTATCACCTTAGCATTACTTAACGAAATACAACAAACCTTGATAGCTTGCCAAACCATCAATGAGATTGAAATCCCCGGATTAAGAGCCGATCGTAAAGCGATATTAGCCAGTGGTTTGAGTATATTAATAGCGTTGTTTGAATGTTTGCATATTAAAGAATTACGCCTTTCACGTGGCGCACTTCGTGAAGGGCTGTTATTTGAATTAGTTCCTGACGCAAAAATCATTTAAACCAATAACCACGCACTCTAATTTACTTGTCTTGCTTCTCTTTACTTGTCTGTAGTTAGGTTAAGTTTTCTTTAGTTAGTTTGAGTTTCCTTTAGTAAGTGAAGATCTGAAATACCAAAGTGCGATAGGTATTTCAATGATACTGTAGCTAAGAAAAGTAAACCAAAACCAGTTCAGTGTAAACATGAAAAATTCAAAATGAATATCACTGCCCCAATATTTACTGGCGACAATCATCACAGCTAAACCTGAAGCTAAACAGTCAAAAAGTGCTATTTTATTAAGATTTTTATCTGCAACTTTCGGATATAGCCAAGTATAAACCAAAACAATAATCACAGTATTAAGCAGCAATATACTCATTTCAGCTGACATCATGACTCTCTTTCTCTGTTAATGAAGTAACCCCTACTTGGCAAGCAGCTAAGAGCTCATTACTAAAATTGTTATCCGCTAATGCCCTAGACAAAGCCAGTCCTCCAATCATCAATACCGCGCTTTGTAATGCTTTTTCTCTACTTTGGCATAACAACTCTGCTTGTTCGATAAAAGCTTGTAATATTGTAGTATAAGTTGCCTTTACCTGGCTATCTTGCTGACTAATATCAGAGACTAAAAAGGCTAACGGGCATGCCTGCTTATATTGATCATCTCTATGCTCTGGACTTAAATAATACTGGGAAAATTTATTCATATCTTGAGGACAGTTTACTGGCTTACGCTGATAAGCGACAGTTGCCGCTTTTTTTATCGCTTGTGCATATAAGTCACTCTTTGATTTAAAGTGACTATAAAAAGCCCCACGTGTTAACTCAGCTTTTTTCATCACCTGATCAATGGATATTTTCTCAAAACCCTGTTGGGTAAAGAGCATAGCTGCACTGGCTAA
This sequence comes from Colwellia piezophila ATCC BAA-637, assembly GCF_000378625.1. Taxonomy (GTDB): domain Bacteria; phylum Pseudomonadota; class Gammaproteobacteria; order Enterobacterales; family Alteromonadaceae; genus Colwellia; species Colwellia piezophila. The sequence continues at coordinate 170,186 of NZ_KB905171.1, forward strand.
AATTCTATCTTTAGACTGTTCTTTATGGGTTTCTTGCCACGCCATTACTCATACCATTTTGATTAATTTTCTTGATAGTATTCCATACTATCAAAATATGTTCTTGAACATATTTTGATTAAGGTTAGATTATTGTCTATACAGTAACACTTATAAATAAAGGAGCATAAAATGACAGCAGCAAGTGTACACATCTACGGGCCAAGCTTTTCAAATTTCGTCCGGACAGTGATGTTAGTGTGTGAAGAAAAAGAACTTGCCTACAGCGTTGGTTTGGAAGTGGCGGGAAAGAAAGTCGCCTTTAAAAGTGAGCAGCACTTAGGCTTGCACCCTTTTGGCAAAATACCGGTGTTACTTGATAAGGGACTAATTCTTCCAGAAACAGCCAGTATTTGTCGCTACCTTGATACTGATAAGAAGTTACAGCCGGATAAGTGTCTGGATTTCGCCAAGCACGATGCTCTTTGTGCGTTAATATCAATAGATATTGATAGGGTACTTGTGCGGGAATACTTGTTGGAATTTGCTTTCCCCAAAGGAGAAAACAATAGTGTTCGCTTTGATGTTGTTAAAGAGGTGCAACCAAAAGCGACAGCCACACTTGCAATTATTGAACGTATGTTAGGTGAAGAGTCCGCCTTGGCCGCTAAACAATTTTCCATTGCTGATGCCTTATTAGCGCCCATATTACATTATATATCTTGCTTACCTGCCGGTTTTAACCTGCTGACAGACTTTCCTAAAGTAGAGAAATATTTAGCTGACTTAATGACAAGACCGTCTTGCCAGAAAGTATTAATCGCTAAGAAACTGTAGGGAAGACCTATAGTATTGCGAGTAAATCCGATAGCAGCCAAAAAAAAGCGCGATTTAATCGCGCTTTGATTTCAGTGCTACTTTAAAGCCTTGCGTCTTCTTTTAACCAGCGAGCAACCTTTTTAGCAAAATAAGTTAAAATCCCATCGGCTCCTGCACGTTTAAATGCGAGTAAGCCTTCCATAACACAAGGTTTCTCCTCTAACCAACCATTTTGAATAGCGGCCATATGCATGGCATATTCACCACTGACTTGATAGGCATAAGTGGGTACCTGAAAGGTGTCTTTAACTCGGCGTACTATGTCTAAATAAGGCATGCCCGGTTTTACCATGACCATATCAGCGCCTTCGGCAATATCTTGAGCAACCTCATGCATGGCTTCATTGCTGTTGGCAGGATCCATTTGATAAGTATGTTTATTACCACCTTTAATATTGCTAGCAGAGCCGACAGCATCACGAAACGGACCATAATAATTAGAGGCATATTTCGCTGAGTAAGCTAATATTTTGGTATTCACAAAGCCATTTTCTTCTAATACTTGCCTGATCGCGCCAACACGGCCATCCATCATATCCGATGGTGCAACTATATCAGCCCCAGCTTGTGCATGTGATAATGCCTGCTTGGTTAAAATATCTGTAGTGACATCATTTAATACATAACCCGTTGCCCCCGCTTTATTGTCATCACTTTCGCTTAAAATACCGTCTTGACCATGGGTAGTAAAAGGGTCAAGAGCAACATCTGTGATCACAGCAAGTTGTGGGAATTTAGCCTTTAGTGCACGCACAGTTCGTTGGGTCAAGCCTTCAGAATTATAGGCTTCTTCAGCCATTAGTGATTTTTTATCACTGGGTGTCACCGGGAAGAGTGCAATAGCTGGAATACCTAAATCGACCAACTCTTGCGCTTCTTCTAATAATAAATCAATACTTTTACGCTCGACACCGGGCATTGAAGCAATCGCTTCTCGCTGATTCTCGCCTTCTAGGACAAAAACAGGGTAAATAAGATCATTAACCGTTAATTGCGATTCCGCCATTAAACGACGAGTATGATCGTCAACTCGCATGCGGCGCATACGACGAGCAGGGTATTGGCCAAAAGCCGAATTACCATTGTAAGACATAAGTATTCCTAAAAATTTTCTGTGAGGTATTAATCAACTTGGTATTGTTCAGTAAGTTTATATTGTTGGGTTTGATTTCGGCCATTGTGTTTAGCTTGATATAAAGCTTTATCAGCACCTGAAAAAATTTGCTCCACGCCAATATCCGCTTCTTGTTGATAAGTACAAGTCCCACAACTAATGGTTATTGTAATGTCGATGCCTTGAAATTGAAAAGCTTGCTTACTTACTTGCAAACGTAATTGTTCGGCCAAAAGCAGCGCACCTTCTTCATCGGTGTTAGGGAGAATTAAACAAAACTCTTCGCCACCATAACGAAAGGCTTTATCGGCACTACGTTTTAAACATTGCTTAATAAACTTCGCCACCCAAATTAGACATTGATCTCCCGCCAGATGACCATAGTTATCATTCACGGCTTTAAAATTATCAATATCAATAATAACTAAGCTTAAAGCCGTAAGGTTACGGCGACTACGGCGATATTCTGCCATTATTTTTTGGTCGTAAAATCGACGATTGTGTAAGCCGGTTAGCTCATCAAGCACATTTTTTCGTTCCAACTCTTGATTAGCACTTTCTAATTCTTGTAAAGCTATATTTAGCTCTAAAGTACGCTCTTGTACTCTTTCTTCTAACAAATCTTGGCTATCTTGCTGTTCTATAGCCAAGGTTTGCATTGCTTGTTCCGCCATTGAGCTATTTTTTTGTGCCAATTTAAGCCGCAGTAACATTTTTTGATATTTTTGTCGCCCATGCCGGCTTATAAATAAGGCTATTAACGTGGTTATTACACACCCTAATAACAGCCCCATTCCAAAAAACAATGGATTGCTGCCCTCTTGTGTCATAGCTAAACTCATAGGGCTAAATAACATCAGTAAAGATGTATATCCTGTGATTTTAGAGATAACAAATAGCTTCATTTAAGGTAATTCTTAGGTTGTTGGGAAATCAAAAACTGTTTCACTATTACGACTAGTTTGCCAAGCAATATCTTTTGGGTCAAGACCCGTTATGTTTGCAAGCTCTTTAATAATAAAAGTTAAGTAACTTGGCTCATTTCGGCTACTTTTCGGCTTGGGTCGAATTGTACGAGGTGTTAAATAGGGTGCATCAGTTTCAATGAATAAGCGATTTAGGGGGATTAAACTGACAATATCTCGCAGAGTTTGTCCGCGACGCTCATCACACAGCCACCCCGTAATACCAATATACATATCGGCAGCTAAGCATTGCATTAATTCATTTTTGTCGCCGGTAAAGCAATGAGCCACCATAGCAGGTACTTTGCCTTGATAGGGCGATAAAATATCAAACCAAGGCTCAAAGGCATCTCGTTGGTGTAAAAACAATGGCATGTTTAAATCTGCAGCTAGAGCGACTTGTTCGGTAAAGACTTTGACTTGTTGTGTTGGCGCGGAGAAATTACGATTAAAGTCCAGGCCACATTCACCAATCGCTTTAACCTGTGGTTGCCTTGCTAACTGTTTGAGCTGCTCGATATAATCATCAGCAACATTATCGGCATCATGAGGATGGACACCGGCAGTGCTATAGAGAAAGTCAGGAAAGCTAGCTTGATATTGCTGACACAATCCTAAGGCCTTTTTACTTTCCATAACACTGGTACCCGTAATTAATAAACCGGCAACCCCTGAAGATTGAGCGCGAGTTAATACGGCTTCACGATCTTTATCAAAACGCTTATTGGTTAAATTAACGCCTATATCAATTAGAGTATGATTCGTTGGGGTCTTACTTTTTATAGCGTTAGTATTCAAAGTAGTCTCGCTCTATTTCAACCTTTTAACTTTAATGCGCTTATTGGTATTTTCTTTTTGTAAATATACCGAGTTTAGCGCCCCTTTAGTTAGGGTAACCTTATCATCTAGCTTCAACTTTAACTTAGTGCTGTCTTTTTGCTGCCATTTTTGACCATTCTTAAAAGTAATTTTCCATTGACCACGCGTTGTTTTTACTAATTTACTTATGGTTAATGAAATACTTAAAATTTCATTCGCTTTTTCTTCAGCAGTTTTTTCCACATGCTCTTTGGCAAAAGCATCAATTTGCTGTTCGTTCAGCTTACTCGATCTAGGTGTTAAAGCTGTAGAGATTGCTGCAGTAGATAGTACGGCTGTAGAAGCCACGGCACTTGCTGACTGTTCCCCTCTCCCGAGTTTATCAAAGCAAGTTAGCCTAGCTTTATCTTGGCTTATTTGACTACAAGCCTTAATGTCACTCGCTAGATCAATCGTGGTAGCGTGCGCTGCTTGAACAAATATTAAGCCACTGATAAGTGCGCTAAGTTTTATTGATTTTATCATGTTTATTATTCTCTTCCTGCTGATTCAATTGACTCATCATCATCTTTTTTATGATAAAACGAGGCGATAATAACGCCTACCTCAAATAAAATCAGCATAGGTATTGCTAGCATAGTTTGAGAAATAATATCCGGTGGCGTCAATAACATACCGATAACAAATGCGCCAACAACAATATAAGGTCGTTTAGCACGTAAATTATCAGGTGTTGTGATACCTGTCCAACACATTAATATAATCGCAATCGGAATTTCAAAAGCAGCGCCAAAGGCAAAGAACAGTTTTAAAATAAAATCGAGGTAGCTACTAATATCGGTTGCTATCACCACACCTTCCGGCGCTACTGAGCTGAAAAAGGCAAAGACCACAGGAAATACCAAAAAGTACGCAAAGGCAATGCCGCTATAAAACAATAGGGTTGAGCCAATCATTAACGGCACAATCAAACGCTTTTCATTACTATATAAGCCAGGAGCCACAAATGACCAAATTTGATACAAGACAAATGGCATGGCAATAAATAGGGATAATACCAGGGTTAATTTAAACGGGGCAAAAAATGGCGAGGCAACATCGGTTGCTATCATTTGTGAGCCTTCAGGCATGGTTGCTAACAAAGGCTGCGCCACATATTGGTAAATATCTTGCGCAAAATAAACTAAACAACAAAAAACAATTAACACCCCTAAAACTGAGCGTAATAAACGATTTCGTAATTCTAATAGATGGTCAAACAAACTGGCACTAGGTGCTGGGGCTGTACTCATGGTAAGGATTTTTCACTATTGGAATTAACAACTTTAGCTGACGCTGTATCAGAGCCTTTAACTGAGTTAGTCTCTTGCTCAATTAAGTTGGCGCTCTCATCAAGCTTAATTTGTTCATCAGAATCTATTGCCTCTTTCGAAGAGGAAGCTAAGGACGCTGAGATCATTGAATCTAGTGGTTGAGTATCTATTTTCTTAAATGGCTCAGTAACTGAAGCAGCGGCCTCTTGTAAGGTCTTTAATGATTCAGCAACTTCTGGACTTAAGTTTTGTAAATTGGTTTGCTCGGCTTTTTTCAAATTGGCGTGCAATTCATGTATGCGTAACTCTTCGGTAAGCTCAGCTTTAACGGTATCACTAAATTTACGCGCACCCGATATCCAGTCACGAAGTGTACGTATGGCAACCGGTAAGCGTTCAGGACCTAAAATAACTAAGCCCATAATTGCAATAAGAATTAATTCCCAAAAGCCAACATCAAACATAAATTAGGCCTGGTCGGTTTCTTTAGTCTTATCGGTTTTCTTCTGAGTAACATCATCTGCAGTAGTTGAGTTATCCGCTAGCGACTCTGACATTTTATCAACGCTAGTTTTTTCGGCATCAGTTTTTTGCTCTTTATCATCACCAATAGCACTTTTAAAGCCTTTTATTGCCGAGCCTAAATCACCACCTAAATTACGTAGTTTTTTAGTACCAAACAATAACACCACAATAACAGCGATAATGGCTAGTTGCCAAATTCCCATTCCAGCCATAATAATTTAACTCCTAGTATTTGATACTGACATGAACTAGGTCTTAGTTCATTTTTTGTATCAACATTATATACCTAAACAATAGCTAGAAACGAGTAAAAACAATCAATTAATGACTAAATGATGAGCTAAAACAACATTTTTTCTCGCTAAAGCACTTTCTTTAAAATCCGAGATCAAAAAAGGCGACTAAGTAGTCGCCTTTTTTGAGTTACTTTAATTCAACTTAATGAATATCAGCAATTATTATCCGCAATGAATACTACTTAGAATTTGTAAGAAGTATTCACGAAGAAGGTACGGCCAATTACGTCGTAGATGTTTGGTACTGTATTCATGTCATTACCATTTGGTACTTCTTCAGGTTCAGTATCAAATAAGTTCTTAATACCACCGGTTACTTGCCAAGCATCATTAATGTGGTAAGCCGTTGAAATATTGTGGTAAATCACATCATCAGTTGTGAATACGTCTCCGTAGTCAACACCTTCCATACCTTGAATATAGTTGGCAGTGTAAAGCACGTTCCAATCTTCAGTGATATCAGCACTAATAGTTAGGTTAGATTTTAACTGCGAGTAACCACCCATGTTGCCATCGATAGTACCTTCATAACTGATATTATCTTCTACAAATTCAATTAAATAAGTAGTATCAAGCATTACTTTAAAAATGCCAGCCGTGTAACTAACATTCCAGTCAATACCTGAAGTATTTTGCTCACCAATATTAGTTAGGGTTGATGTCATGTTGTCTAAGTCACCACCTTGGGTAATGTTAATAGTGTCACAAGCAACTTGGTCACCAGCGAAACATTTATTCATTTCGGCCTGAACATTAACACGGCTAATAGCATTGGTAATATCAAACGACCAGTAATCCATAGTAGTAGAAAGACCTTCGGTTACTTCCCATACTACACCAGCAGTAAATGATTCACTTTCTTCCGGCTGTAAGTCTGCATCACCAACATAGTTAACTTTTATTTGAGCATCTTGTTCGTTACCCCATGGGTCACTTAAGTAATCAAACGAACCTGAGTTACCACTGTATAATTCACTTACACTTGGCGCCCTAAAGCCTGTTGCCGCAACGGCTCTTAACATAAGGCCATCAGTAATAGTATAAGTAGTACCTAATTTCCACGTAGCAGCGCCACCAAAGGTAGAGTAGTTATCGTAACGAGTTGCCGCTTCTACGGTCCATGAATCAGTTACTGGTATTGAAACTTCACCATAAAGCGATTGCACTGAATAGTTACCTTCAGTTGGGTCTTGTTGTGCAGCAGTACTTTCACCGTCTTGGGTGACTTGATCAGGGGTGTAGTAGCCACTTTCAAAACGACTTTCGACACCGATAGCATAACCAATATCAGAGTCATTAATACCACTGAAACCTGCAGCTAAGGTAAATTGCTCATTACCACCTTCATTTTCTTCGGTATACATGATGCCTTCACTAGCTAAGAAGTCGGTATCCATAGGGTCGCCACTGAACCAATCATCTTGATGGTTGTAGATACTTTGTTCCATATTGCCAGCATGAATTGAGTTGCCAACACTATCTTTTGAGTCATTACGGCCATAAGTCGCAGACATATCCCACTGTGAATCATTGCTTAAATAACCCGTTAGACCAACAGAAACACGGTAAGTATCGGTTTCTTGACCATAAATACGTGGACCAGCATCTGTCATACGACGTCTATATTCTAACTCTCCTGGTAAGTTACCATCTTCATCGGCAAATTGAGCTGTATATTTTTCATCAATACAGTTACCAATATTAGCTTCGCCTGGCTGACAAACAGCTAAATCAATACTCGCTGGCTGCGGCGCCATTTGTTGATTTGACTCACGACGTGTATACATAAGATCAATACTTAACTCAGTGTCATCAGCAATTTCACTGTTAAAGCTAGTAAATAAACTTAATAACTCATTGGGTGTTTGTGCGTAACTATCATCGGTATAATCATAAGATTCTTCACGTGGAACAAAGCCACCGTTACCATCTGGTACCATACCGCCTAAAGAGCCGCCAGGAACAAATGAAGACTCCCCTGCTGGTACGAAATCACGATCCGATTGGATAATTTCGCCACGATTTGAGTATTGGACGCCAACCACTAAATTACCACCGGCAACTTCACGGCCGTGTAAAATACTAAAACCACCACTTTCGCCATCACCTTTGTCGGTAATGCTGCCGTCAGCAGTTATTTCTGTACCTTCAAAGTCTTTCTTAGTGATGATGTTAACAACACCGGCAATAGCATCTGAACCGTAAACAGCAGAAGCACCATCTTTTAAGATTTCAATGGATTGAATCATTGAGACAGGGATAGTATTTAAATCTACTGAAGAGTCAGCACCAGTACCTGATGCAACCATACGTCGACCATTCATTAACACTAACGTACGTTGAGTTCCCATCCCACGTAAGTTAACTGTTGCTGAGCCACCTGAGCCATTGTTAGAAGTTGCACCTAAGCTCATACCTGCTGCAGCGGGTTGCATCGCTAAAATTTCTTGTACTGAGGTAAAGCCACTCTGAGCAATGAAATCTGCAGAAATTACAGTTACTGGGCTAGCTGTTTCGATATCTGTTCTGTTAATACGTGAACCCGTTACGGCAATACGCTCAACATTTTCTGCGCCTTCTTCGGCGAATACTTGTACTGAAGTCACAGATGTTGCGGCAAGGGCAAACATCACTGCGCGAGTGACCATATTCTTTCTGGCTGTTCTTAGGCTCATTACTTCTACCTTTTTATCGTTAGTTTATTTGTAACTGATGTATATCAATTGACATTTATACTGCGTCATCTAATTGAAGAAGTTCGTTTTCAAGTGTTGTAGATTCGTTAAGATTGATACGACTTAGTGACTTTAATGTGGGTTCGTGTGTCAAACTGTAAATAGACTGGGTGTTTTTTAGCCGACAACTAGATTGATAAGCAACTAATAGCGTTGAACAGCTTATTTTTTTGTAAGTAACTGTGCGATTACACGACGTTAAGCAATCTTAGCGACATAAATTTCTACCCAATTACCGGCATAAAAAAACCGACCTAAGGTCGGTTTATTGATTAGCTATTTGGCTAAGACATTGAGCTGATATCTGAGTACTTGTTACTGATAACAGATAACTAACCGTTGAGAGGCTATTTTTTAACTAACCATTCATTCAATTAATTACTGTTAACGTTTAGTGACTGAGTTTTTTGTCAATACCGGTGTGATTAAACGCAGTTAAGCAAACTTAGCGGCATAATTATCGGCATAAAAAAACCGACATTAAGTCGGTTTTTTTATCAGCTATTTGGCTAACTAGTGTTAGTCAAATACCATAGTGTTTTTCAGCTTGAATAAGGCGTTTTTTTCTAATTGTCTAACGCGTTCTGCTGATATCTGGTATTTATTGGCTAGTTCTTGCAAGGTTGTTTTATCTTCGGTTAACCAGCGTGTTTTGATAATATCTTGGCTACGTTCATCTAGAGTGACTAATGCTGTCGATAATTTTTGATTGGCATGGTTGTCCCAATTGTCATTTTCAACCTCAACCGCTAAGTCTGATTGTTTATCTTCAAGATATTGTGCTGGTGAAAAACTACCGGCACCAATATTATCATCATCATCTTTTGATAACTCAAACGCTTGGTCATGGCTACTCATACGAGATTCCATTTCCATCACATCTTTAGTGGTTACGCCAAGGCTTTCTGCTACTGTTTTGACTTCTTCAGTACTGAACCAACCTAAACGTTTTTTATTTTTACGAAGGTTGAAAAATAACTTACGTTGCGCTTTCGTAGTAGCCACTTTAACTATGCGCCAATTTTTAAGCACAAACTCATGAATTTCAGCTTTGATCCAATGCACAGCAAAAGATACCAAACGTACACCCACTTCAGGATTAAAACGTTTAACAGCTTTCATTAAGCCAACATTGCCTTCTTGCACTAAATCAGCGTGAGGCAAACCATACCCTGAATACCCTTTAGCTACATGAATAACAAAACGTAAATGCGACATAATAAGCTCTTGCGCCGCTGATAAATCATTTTCGTTATAGAGGCGAGTCGCCAGGTGATGCTCTTTCTCTGCGGTAAGCATAGGAATGCTATACGCTGATTGCATGTATGCTTCGATACTACCACTTTTGGGTAAGGTAAGTTGCATTGTTTGACTCATAAAACTCTCTCCAATCTCTTCTTTAATTCACCCGCGATAATAACACAGTTCGACACTCTTTGCGATAGCGGGGATATGAACATAACTTAATATATAGGGCAACACAAGGCTATATTTCAATTTATTGATGGTTCAAGCCTTGGGATTTGTAAGTAGATATTTTTCTCAGAATTAAGCAAAGCAGAAGTTGCGTAAGCAATGTTATTAAATCAATGCGTTAACCCTTGGTGTATTCTCGCGATGATAACTTTAACTAAGGAGCGAGCGGTTAATCTGCATTAGGCTCAATTGCTTTTATATGCTGACTTACCGATATATAGCTACCGACTAAGGCAAGTACAATGGCAAACGCAATCAGCTTTAATGCTTCACTGCCCGTGAGCCCCTGTAATTGAAAATCACTTTGGTAGAGCTCGCTTAAATCACTAATAGCGTAACCTAAATACCAGGCAAGCAACGTTACTGCAATACATGAAAGTATCCCGCCAAAGATTCCATACCAAATACCTGCATATAAAAATGGCCGTTGAATAAAGCTATCGGTAGCGCCGACCAACTTCATTATCGCTATAGCATCTTTTTCATTTAAGATAGCTAATCGAATAGTGTTACCGACAATCAGCACCACAGATAAACACAATAATAGCGCTACACCTAGCACGATATCTTCAATTAAACGTGCCATGGCCTCTAAACGGTTTAGCCACTCTAAATCTAGCTTGCCTTGTTCAACTTCTCTTTCTTTATTCAACTTCGCTAATAAGGCATTCGCGGCTTGTGCCTGACTCGCCCTTTGAGTGGGCGTTACCAGTATTGTCGCTGGTAGCGGGTTTTTATCTAAATACTCAAGTGACTGACCAAAACCAGATAAAATTTTAAATTCTTTTAATGCTTGTTTTGCTGAAATATAACGCACTTCAGCAACCTCATTATATAGGCTAATACGTTTGATTAGGTTTTGTGCACTCTTTTCACTGGTTGATAGCTTTAAAAACAGGGTGATTTGCGAAGCACTGTCCCATTGCTCACTCACTTGCTCAGCATTTTTAACAAAAAGATGTAGGGTAGCTGGCAATGCCAAACTAATACCTAAAACAAAAATAGTCATCACTGTGGTAAAAGGCGTACGCCATAGGCTACCTAAGCTACCTACAGCTTGCTGAACATGTCGAATGGGTAAAGTTAAAATACGCGTCAACATGCTGGCACGTTTTTGTAAGCCACTGCTATGAATATTACTCATCAGGAGCCCGCTGCGCTTGCAAGCCATCAACAATGCCATCATTAATCATGGTGCCCTCTTTAAGGGTTAGGGTGCGATATTTCATCCGCGCGATTAATCCCAGGTCGTGAGTCGCAATAAGTACGGTAACACCGGCGGCATTGAACTCTTCAAATAAACTCATAATATCTAGGGATAACTTGGGATCTAAATTACCGGTAGGCTCATCAGCTAAAAGAATAGGAGGTTTGTTTACAATAGCCCTGGCAATACCGACACGTTGTTGTTCACCACCTGAAAGCATATGCGGATAGCACTTTAACTTCGCACTCAAATGCACTTTATCTAAGGCCGTGGCAACACGTTTTTTGATTTCTTTATGACTAACACCTTCGATAATTAGCGGTAAGGCGACATTATCAAAAACAGTTCTATCTTTGAGTAAATTATGGCTTTGGAAAATCATGCCTATGCCCCTACGTACGTAGGGTACTTGCTTGTACTGTATATCAGCTAACTCGGTATTATTTATTTGAATACTGCCTGAGCTCGGCTTTTCCATTAAGGAAATCAGTTTCAACAAGGTACTCTTTCCTGCACCTGAATGGCCAGTTAAAAACGCCATTTCACCACTTGCTAGACTAAAACTAACTTGTTTTAATGCGAGGAAGCCGCCTGGGTAGGTTTTATTTACCTTATTGAAATCAATCATATTATTTTTAATATTTTTGCTGTTGTTAGCAGGCTAACTTAGCACAGTTGCCCGGTTTTTTTACAATTTATTTACTGAAAATAGCATCGATAAAGTCATCTGCATTAAAGGGTCTTAAGTCATCTATTCCTTCTCCTACACCTAAATATCTAATGGGTATACTATGCTTATCTGCCACAGCGAAAATAACACCACCTTTAGCAGTGCCGTCTAGTTTAGTTATCGTTAGACCAGTTAACCCAACAGCTTCATTAAACAACTTGGTTTGACTTAGCGCATTTTGCCCCGTGCCGGCATCAAGGGTTAACATCACTTCGTGAGGAGCATTAACATCTAATTTTTTCATCACTCGCACGATTTTTTTCAACTCTTCCATCAAGTGAGCTTTATTTTGTAAACGCCCTGCTGTATCAGCAATAATGACATCGACCTTACGCGCTTTGGCGGCACTAATGGCATCAAAGATCACTGAAGCACTATCGGCACCCGTATGCTGAGCAATAACAGGAATATTGTTGCGCTCACCCCAAACTTGTAATTGCTCAACGGCTGCAGCTCTAAAAGTATCACCCGCTGCTAGCATTACTGATTTACCCTGTGCCTGAAATTGCTTAGCTAACTTACCAATAGTGGTGGTTTTACCGACACCATTTACGCCAACCATCAGCATGACAAATGGACCATCACTCTCAGGGATAACAAGTGGTTGGCTGACATTTTCAATTATTTTCTTTAACTCAATTTTCAATAAATCATACAAAGCAGAGGCGTCTTTTAACTGTTTACGATTAGCACTTTGTGTTAATGAGTCGATAAGTTTCATGGTGGTTTCAACACCAACATCTGCCAGTAGTAAATGGGTTTCTAGCTCTTCAAACAAATCGTCATCTATTTGCTTACCGCGAAATAAATCAACTAAGCCGCCCCCTAAATTTTGTCGGGTTTTACTTAAGCCCTGTTTTAAACGGGCAAAGAAACCCAGCTTTTGTTCAGCTTTAACTTCGGGGTTTAGCTCAGCTTTAACTTCAGCTAGCTGTTCGACTTTTGATTCAAGCGCCGTTGAACTCTCGACTTCTTCGGGCTCTACTTCAGCAACTGGCTCTAGCTCAGCTACAGGTTCAGAAATTTGCTCAACTGCTTCCATTTCAGCCAATAATTTGGCTTCGGGCTGCACGGTACGAGCAACTTCACTTGTCGTTTGAGATTCCATCACGGGTGTAGCTTGTGCAACCTCTACTTCAGCGATTACCTCATCAATAACAACTTCAGTAACTTCAGGCGCTACCGTCTCTGTATTTTCGACACTTTTATCGACCACAGGCGTATCATCAACAACGGTTGCAGAGGCTGCTACTGCTGTCTTTACGGTTAGTGATTCATCAGCCAGTTCAGCTGTTGACTCGCTTATATCCGCGTTTTCCTGCTCGATAAGTGGTGCAGCTTTTGATTGCTCAAGCTGCTCAACAGGATCAGCGACAAGTGCTTGCTCTTGTGCAACGCTGGATTGAACTTCATTATTACTGTCTTCAGTACTTACTTGCTCTTTTTTCTTACCAAAGCCTAACCAAGACAACATACCTTTTTTCTTCGACACTTTTAGCTACCTAAATATATTTCAATATGAATTTGTTTGGGATAATACTCATTCGATTAATAAATCTACTTGGTATAACGACCAAACAAGGATAAAATTGGCGCTATATTAGCACTTAATAGCAAAATTGTCAGTGATATGAAGCAAGCAAAGAAACATCAAAATAAAAAAACACCCTCTGGTTACGGTCAAGGTAAATCTGCGGGTAAAATCCGTATAATTTCCGGTAAGTATAAAGGCAGAAGATTACCGGTATTAATGGCCGAGGGGCTAAGACCAACAACGGATAGAGTTAAAGAGACCGTTTTTAACTGGCTCATGCCTTATATTGCTCAAGCCAATTGCCTAGATTGCTTTGCTGGCTCTGGTGGTTTAGGTTTTGAGGCTTTATCTCGCGGTGCAGAGCAAGTCACTTTAGTAGAATTAAATAGAGCAGCAGCAAAGCAACTATTGGCGAATAAGCAATTACTCGAAGCGGATAACCTTACGGTTGTTAACCGCGATGTGCTTGCTTTTATTAAAGAAACATTTCTTAATGCTGAGCAAACCACAAGTAGGCAAAAGCCTTATGATTTAGTCTTTCTAGATCCTCCTTTTCGGCAGCAATTAGTTGAAAAAACGGCTCAGTTATTAAATAACCATAGCTTAGCTGAGCAAGCACTCATTTATGTAGAGATGGAAGCAGAAAGTACCCAAGAGATACCGGCGAACTGGCAATTACTGAAAGAGAAAACTGCGGGTCAGGTTATCTATCAACTATACCAATATAACGCCTAAGCATATTCCCTTTGGCACTGGAGAACGTAGATATGTTTATTGATTATCTTGATACACCCTTAGGTTTATTTGAATTTATGGCCACCGAGCTAGGTATCTGCCAAGCCATCTTTTGTGGTGATAAAGCCGGCGGTGATAAACGAACGGGTATTGAAAAGTCTGCGAGTAAAACTAACGAAATTACCGACCTTTGCAAACGGCAATTAACTGAATACTTTAACGGCACACGTCAGGAGTTTACCGTACCACTAGATCCACAAGGTACACCATTTCAACAATCCGTTTGGGACTGTTTAGCAAAAATTCCTTTTGGGACCGTTCAATCATACGGCGACATCGCCAAGGCACTTAATAAGCCAAAAGCCTCCCAAGCGGTGGGTGGTGCAAACGGTAGAAACCCTATTACCCTTATTGTGCCTTGTCATCGTGTTATTGGTAGTAATGGCTCGCTAACAGGTTATGCCGGTGGGGTAGCAAGAAAATTATGGTTGTTAAAACATGAGGGGGTCAACGTTAAAGTATCCGATGATGATGCAAAGTTGAATATCAATGATGTTATTGATAAGCGACAAGCAAAAACAGAATTCCTGCGTTAACAATAAGTAATTGCTTTAAGTGAACTCAATAGTAATAGCAAAAAAGGAGTACCTTTTAGTACTCCTTTTTTATGGAAAGATTTACTCTTTATTTTTTCGGCACTAACTTTAAATCTTGAAAATCGAAGCTAAAGTCCGTGGCTTTCGATACCGCCTTCATAGTAGCGTAGTTGATGCTACCCTCTTCATTCAAATTAAAATTAACAAAGGCGTCAGCTTCCAAGGTTCTATCATGCCAGCGAACAATAAAAGTATTATGCTGGTAGTGCTCAAGTGTGCCTGCTAATGCCGCGGTATTACTAAATTGCATATGCAGCTTATTATTTTTAAAGCTAATATTTATTTCACCATACCAATTATCAACATAAGTATTGGCATAATCACGTAATGTTAACGAATGTGCTGCGTTTTTATGCACGGAATCAGCCATTTTAGCTAAGCGATTTTGTTCTTTGGCTTTACTTTTTTGCTGTTTTTTATGATAAAAATCGATCCAATTTTTTTCAGGTAACTCAAGGTATTCATTTAATATTTGTAAGTAGATAGCATTAAAAGCATAACCAGATTGCTGATTAGTTAAAATCACCATCGCCAGATCTTCTTCCGGTACTAACACCACTTTAGAAACCATACCTAAAATACCACCACTGTGATGAATTAATTTTACGCCATGGTAATCTTTCATGAACCAACCTAAGCCATAAGCTGAAAAGTGGGTTTTATCTTGCCGAGTGGCTTTATCAGAAACAGACAATAAAGTACGCGGCTGCCACATGGCACGACTTTGCTTAGCTGAAAATAACCGCGGTGCATTGTCATCAAGGATATTTCCGTAGGTGCCTTGATTAAGCTGCGCCAATAGCCAAAAGCTCATATCATTAACACTTGAAGCTACAGAGGCCGCCGCGCCAAATCTCTCTATGAAATTACCGCCAACAACATTTAGTTCACCATTAAGAGGCACATGCGCTCTGGCAACATTTTTGTTCTGCGTTTCAATCTTTGAAAAAGCAGCACGGGTATTTTTCATGCCCAAAGCAGTAAAAATACGCTGTTGAACAACGTCATTCCAAGATTGCCCCGTAACACGAGCGATCACTTCTCCAGCGACAATATATAGCAAATTGTCATAAGCAAATTCACTGCGAAAACTAGAGACAACAGGTAGATGTTTAATACCTTTAATAACATCATCATTAGTTAAAGTGGTGTGCGGCCAAATCATTAAGTCACCTGCACCCAAGCCTAAACCTGAGTTGTGTGCTAATAAATCAATGATAGTGAATTCACGAGTAACGTAGGCATCTGGCATCTGAAATTCGGGAATAATGTCAGTTACTTTGGTTTGCCAAGTTAACTTTCCTTCATCCACCAAATTCGCTAATAGCGCAACGGTCATGGCTTTGGTATTAGAAGCTATGCCAAATAAAGTATCCGCCGTCACTTTCGCAGATTTTCCGTGCTCAATAACCCCGAAGCCTTTACTCATTACCACCTTGTTATCTTTCACAATAGCGACCGCGACACCCGGCACTTGAAAAGTACTCATGGCTTGGGCAATGGCTAGCTCAATATTAGTATTCTTATCAGCAATGCTACTTGCCTGCGTCGGCGTTACGAATGACAAGAGCAAGGTAATTAAAAATACGGTACAACTGAATAACTTCATTTTAGTTTCCTGATTTAAGGTGATTACTTTCATTTGAGCTAGTTTAAACTTACTTTAGCCCCTCTTACCTCAACGAGTAGTAATTAAGCGATCTCTATACCTAAGCTAGATAAGCCTTCAGATAAGCTCATGTTCTTGGCAAGTTGGCAGCTACGTTTATCTTCAGCCGCAAACTTTAAATAATCGAACAGTTCATTTTGCGTATCTTTTTCCCACTGAACTAATGGATGTTCATCCATTTGTTCCGTGGTAATAACAAACTCTTCATCGCCATTATCATCGACTTCATCAAGTAACAATAATTCAACATAATAACTGACGGTATTATGAGAAAGTCGGCTAATACATCTAATATCGTCTAGATCTGCATCGGTGATTTTATTTTTTTTCTGTGGTTTACTTTGCATTAATTGCCATAAAGCCGTTAATGCCATACACGCATCAAGTGCAGGAAAAACCCCAAAAGAGTCAAACGCTTCTGGATCTGGCGTTTCAGGCTCTAATTTGAGTAGTTGTGCGTCAACATTGATTTTTACCGTATTGCGATTAGCCAGCCATTGCCAAATGATATCGAGTTGGTTACGAAGAATTTTAGCATCACCAAAACCTTCGGCTTCACTAAACATTTGATAATTGGGTAACATACGCTCAAGTAGCGCTGCAGAAAAAGTAATTTGTTGCCAATGACTTAACTTGGCAAAAGGAAGATGAATAGCCACTTAGGTATAGACTCAGTTGCGATAATTCACTGGATTATACCCAAGCTTATTCAAAATGCGAATAAGCTTGGCGCTATCAAGCACTAAATTGTATCCACTAAGGCGTATTACCGCTAAGCCTTTAGCGATAATACTCAAAAAAATCAGCTGGTTAATTGTTTTTGTGCATATGCAAACTTTAACCGGTATTCTGTTAACTTATGCTCTAGATCATTCATTTCTTCATTAAACTTATCATTCTGTGCACTATTATCAGTGATTAACTGATGATTCTCATCACGTAAAAACTTAATGGTTTCTCTAACTTTATCATTGTCTTTTTCTTGTTTATCACGATTATTATTAAAGCGAAGTAAGATGTTTTCTTGGCCATCTTGAGCTGTTTTAACTTGCTCATTTAGCACCGAAACTTCTTGCTGATATAGCTTTATATCCTGTTTCTCTGTTGTTATTTGCTTACTAAGTTGCTCATTTTCCCTACCTAATTCAATAATTTTTTCTTGCGCTATTACTTGTAATTGTTTTACCTGTTCAGCCGCACTGTTGATTGTTTGAATTTCATCAAGTTGATGCTGCTTTTCACTAATTGCCAGTTCATCTATTTTAGCCATTTGCCCTAAGTGCTCTTGGGCTTGTTGTTTGGCTTGCTCGTTTAATTGAGTAATTTGTTGTTGATGTTCTTGGCTTTGTTCTGCTACTTGCGCCACTAACTTCGCTATTTCCTCTTGATGTTTTTGCGCTGATTGCTCAGCTAACTGAGAAATTTGCGTTTGATGCTCTTGATTTTCTTGCTCTACTTGCTCATCTAATTGGGTAATATGCGCTAGGTGCTCTTGATTTGTTTGTGCTTCGTGCTCTGCTGATTTAGCAATTCCCTCATGATATTCCTGATTCTTTTTGGCTGCTTGTTCGTTCAAACTAGTAATTTTATCTTTATTTTGTTGTTCTGCTTGCTCAGCTAACTTAGTAGCTTGCTTTTGCTGTTCTTGAACTTTCTGTTCAGCTTGCTCATCTAATTGAGTAATATGCGCTTGATGCTCTTGGCTTTGTTGTGCTGCTTGTTCATGCAACTTAGTTATTTGCTCTTTATTTCTCTGTTCTGTCTGCTCAGCTAACTTAGCGGCTTGCTTTTGCTGTTCTTGTATTTTCTGTTCGGCTTGCTCATTTAGTTCAATAATATTTGCTTGATGCTCTTGGCTTTGTTGTGCTGCATGTTCATTCAACTTAGCGATTTTCGTTTCATGTTCTTGTATTGTTTTCTCGGTTTGTTCAGCTAACTTCACAATCTGTGCCTGATACTCTTGGCTTTGTTGCTCTCCTTGCTCATTCGACCTAGCTATTTTTGCTTGATGCTCTTGGCTTTGTTGTACTGCATGTTCATTCAACTTAGCGATTTGCGTTTCATGTTCTTGTATTGTTTTCTCGGTTTGCTCAGCTAACTTCACAATCTGTGCCTGATACTCTTGGCTTTGTTGCTCTCCTTGCTCATTCAACCTAGCTATTTGTGCTTGATGCTCTTGACTAATCTTCTCAGCCTGTGCATTTTTATTCTGCTCGGTATCTATTTGTTTTTGTGAGCCACTTAGCTGCTGCTGTAATTCAGCGTTACTGTCTTGCTCTTGATTAATCTGCTCGGTTAGCTGCACTATGATTGTCTGTAAGTCTTGTGAAACTTTATCACTGCCCTTAAGGGCCTCAGCTTGAGCGTGACTTGCTGTATTATTAGCATGTTGAAACTTTTCAGCAAACGCATCACTTTGTCGTAGTGCAGAAGCTGCCAGTTCTTTTTTAGCTTGCTTCAGTGCATTGGCATGCTGTAGTGAAGCTAACTCAGCTTGCTCTTTGGATTGGTTCAATTGCCCCATTAAACTAAGCTCTTGTTCTGTTAGCACCATGATACGGCCATTTAAGCCATCAACTTCTTGGCTTCTATCATTAAGCTTCTGTTCTATTGTTAACAATTTTTCTTCTAATTTATAATGACCACTCTGCTTTTCATCATACTGTAATGTTTTCTGCTGCTTTAAGTTAGCAACTTGTTGCTCGAGGCTTTCAATAGTTTCGGTATAATTAATGGTATTTTGAGTAAGCTCTACTTGGAAATGTTGTTTATTAACATCAATATCCGTTTGCTTGTCAGCTAGTGCATGTTTAAGTTGAGATACTTCATGCGCTAGCGCTTGCTCCTTTACCGAGGCATTTTTATTTTTTTGATCAGTATTATGGTTCGCTTGCTCTTTAACAACAGCAGTTATCAAATTCGTTAACGTATCTTCTACTTGAATGTAAACATCACTTGCTAAGCTTTGTATTTTCTCTTCAACGTCCTTAGAAAGTTTACTCTTATCGACCATATTCTTCTCATTATTATAAATCGCTACTACCTGTAAATTACCACAGGTATACCAGTACAGGAATATGAAAAGTTACTTTTTTTAACAAAATCGTATACACCAAGACAAAAAAAAGAGGCCGAAGCCTCTTTTTTAATATTTGTTGACTATAAAATCAAAAAGATTTTTTAGCTCTCAGTAGTCTCAGCTTGTGCTTCTTGCTTGGCTAATGGTTCAACTTTAATGCCGGTTACTTGTACTTCGTTATTTTGATTGCGCAGTTGTACTAAACGGTTAATTTGCGATAATGAGCCTAACATTGCATAAATAGGGACAAATAAGCCGCGTTTATGGAAATCTAAAACTTTATCTTCAGCTAACGATTTTACTTTATCTTCATTGATAGTGAAAAGTCCGGTAAGTTTTTTCTTCTCACCTGTGCTTAAATCAATTTTTAATTCTAGCTCTTGTAGTAAATCATTTTCTTCTAATTCTTTAATGAAGTTCTCTGTCATTTTTTCATTTTCGTATAAACGACCCAGAGAGTTTTGCACGTTAGTTAATAATTCAGATTCTTTACCCTCCGCTTCAAATAATGCCAGGTCTTTGTCTTCACCTACAAATTCACTATCTACGTCAATACAAACCGTTAATGTATTTTCTTTATCTGGATCTAAACCTAAAGAAAACGGTGCCATACCAATGCTTTGCGGTACAGATAAAGCAGACCATTTGTCATCTTGATAATATACATTTTCTCCTGACTCCAGACCTAACATAGCAACACTGCGGAAACGTGGTGAATCAGGATTTTTTACCAATACAATGGGAAAGCTTGCTGATGCTTGGGCGTATTCAGATGCTGTGACAGTGATAATATGTTGGTTAGCAACATGGGCTAAATTACGTTTTTGTGAAACTTTAAGATTTTGGTGTTTATCGGATTTAACTGCTACAAAGTTCGCCATGATATTGTCTCTTGTAAATGCTGTCGTAGAGCATATTTTTATAATTATTGTAATTGAACTATATTTTACCCGCTTGGGATAACTAGCATGTAATTACTGCGTTGTTATAAGTTATGGAGACACTTAATTCGCTTTCAATGCTAAACTGAATATTATTTGCTAAAAGGGATAAAAAAGCATGATGTTCTATAAAATATTTGCTTTTTTCATGGTGCTGTTATTTTCGCTTAATAGTCTAGCCATGCCTAAAATAGCGGTAAAACATCAACGTAATATTAAAGGTTTTGCTGAAATACAAGTTAGCAATGCCACCATGGAAAACTTAATCTGTCATGTCGCCATTGACGGTCATAAAATTCTGTTTCGCCTTAAAGCCATCGAAGTCTCTAAATGGTACGTCGCTACTGACATCCGCTTTAATCATACCCACTTCAGTGTTTGGTGTGACTATTTAAAATTACACCCTAACTATCAATAGGATTAACCTTCTTCAACCGGTGTAATTTTACCTTGGCAAAAATTTAATTGACGCTTTTATTGGCAATGGTTATTTATATATTTTAATATTTATCAAATTCCCTTTGTTGAGTCTGTTTTGAAATCATCTAGTCATACTGAAGTAAACGCTTTCGATCGCCCAATCATTGTATTAGCCAGCCCTCGCTCTGGTAGTACCTTATTTTATGAAACACTGGGCAAAGCAAAAGACTTATGGACTGTAGGTGGTGAAAGCCATGCCATCATTGAAGAAATCCCTGAATTCAGCACTATCTACAATGGCTCAATTTCTAATGAATTAACCGAAAATGATGGCACAACTCGAGCAATTGAAGTGCTACGAGAACGTTTTCAACAACAATTGCGCGATAGCAACAACCAAGCATATGATGAACAACAACTTAAACCGATCAGGTTTTTAGAGAAAACACCCAAAAATTCATTGCGAATTCGCTTCTTGAATAAAGTTTTTCCTGATGCAATTTTTGTTCATTTGATACGAGATCCTAAAGATAACATCAGTAGTATTATTGAAGGTTGGCGTTCTGGTCATTTTATAACTTACCCGCATTTGCCGGGTTTTAATAATCAATGGTCTTACCTTTTACCGCCAAAATGGGAGGCGTTAAAAGGCAAGCCTGTAGAAGAGATTGCAACTTTTCAATGGCAAACAGCAAATCAAGCCATTATCAATGACCTTAAACACATCCCCGAAAATAGACAATACACCATTAATTATCAAGATTTTCTGGATAATACTGGCGCCGTAATTAGTAAATTATGTCACTTTATTGGTATTGAATTTGACCCTGAATTACAACAGTACTGCAATAAACCTCTACCTTATTCTCAATATACACTGACCAAGCCTAAAGCAGATAAATGGCAAAAAAACAAAGCCTTATTAGCACCTCACATGCCGCAATTAACGCCACTAATTAACCAACTTAACGCTAACCTAACAAACTTTAGTGATTACCAAGTAGATAATATTATATGAAACTAGCCCATGAATTTTTCAAATTACCCCTAAGTTTTGATGTCGCTAAACTACAAGAAGAAGTTGCCCTTTTTTCCGCCAATGATTGGCATCAGCACCACGAAGGTTTCAAAGGCAATAGTGCTATTCCGTTGATCAGCGTTAATGGTGAAATAAATAATGACTTTACTGGCGAAATGTTAGCAACGAGCGCATTAAAGCAGAGCAAATATCTACAACAAGTTATTGCCTCTTTTGATGAAGTTTTCGGCCGTTCTCGATTAATGAAATTAGATGCTAGCTTTGAAGTACCCTTGCATTCAGATGTCAATTATCACTGGTATAAACGGGTAAGAATCCATATCCCAATAATCACTGATGCTGATGTTATCTTTCATTGCGGCGATAAAGCTGTTCATATGGCTGAGGGCGAGTGTTGGATTTTTGATACCTGGAAGCAGCACCGAGTGGTTAATAACTCAAGCAAAGATAGAGTTCACCTAGTCATAGATACGTTTGGCTCTAGCCAGTTTTGGCAAATGATCAATAAAGCATTTGTCCCATGGCACAGTCAAGCTGAAGAGCCCATCAAAAGCTTAGCTTATACGCCCGCAAGTAAAAGTCAGACACTAATGGAGAAGTATAACAATCCAATCGTAATGAGCCCTGGCGAATTAGACTTTATGCTGAATGAATTAACCGACGAAGTACAACAAGTCTCTTCAAATGATAGCGCTAATACACATAGGCTGATTGATATTTTACACGGTTTTAGCCAAAATTGGCGAAGGTTGTGGTCACTCTATGGCAATGAGAAAGTTGGTTGGCCGCATTATCATCAATGTAGGGATGGTACTTTTCATCAGGCTAAAGTGGTAGCCTCACAATTAAAAATATCTAACGACAGTAGCGCATTAGATATGTTGGCTCATTGTATTATAGTCCCCGCTCTCACCCCGCCAACAGGAAGGTAACAGCCCCGCTCGCTTAAACGGTTTTCTATTTAACCTGAACTCTGGTTAATGAATGTTATAACACTATGAAATTTAGGTAGTAAATTACACGTTATACACAATGATGTTAGTTTAGTCGTTATCAAGGCATTTTTACGTACCCAATAGCTGGCTATTGGTAGGAGAAATAACGCTGATAGCGGTTAAAATAGCTTTGTTGTGTAATATTGCTTATCCAGAACTCAGGTTATTTAATCTAGCAAGGCATTCGCTTGTTTAATAATACTCTCAAATCTTGGTAAAAATGGGGTCATACCTTGCTCATATTTCTGCCAAGAATTAACCGAACGTCTATTAATCGGTTGTTTCACCTGACTAACACTCGGGGTTAGTACCACGCGATCAGACTTATAAAAGGTCAAGCAATCTGCTTCAAACGTTAATTGACAATAATTGAGTAGCTTTCTGATCTCAGTTTCAGGATTTTCGGTTAAGCCTTCATAACTTAGGTGATAAATATCTTGGCCAAAGGTTTTTTTCCAATGATGCATCAGCGCAAGGTAACCTTGCCAATAACCCATAATGCCTTCCATCGAATAAGAATACTCATGACCACGGCTAAAGTATTGTTTAAAAACACTTAAGCCATTATCTAATGGGTTGCGGATAACATTAATAATTTTTGCATTCGGGAATAGCGCTTTGATTAAACCAATATGCAAAAAGTTATTAGGGTTTTTATCAATCACAATAGGTTGATAGTCAGTAAAATATTGTTGTACTTGATTACAGTAACTTTGTGAGTACTCTTGTCTTTTTTCATTGCTAAGTGCTTTTAATTGCGTAACGTAACCACCTGATTTCTCTAACTCAAGTCCGATACGTTCAATATATTGCAACTCATCGGTAGCCACCACTTTGGAGTGACTCGCTAATATTTGTTCAACCAAGGTAGTGCCAGAACGTGGCATGCCAACGATAAAGATAGGGGTGAAGTTTTCACAGGCTAAGGTTTTGGTAAAGGTATTATCAATGCCCCTTATCATGCTATTCACCAAACCGGCGAACAATTCCTGCTTAAAAGGGCGATAGCGAGCAAAGGTATTATTTGCCGCTGACATTTTTTTAAAGGCTAAAGCAAAGTCTTGTTGCTGCTCACACGCTCTGGCGAGAGCAAAGTTTAACAGCGCTTTATTACCAATATTGATACCTTCGTCAGCTAACAACTGCTCCATTTTGGCTTTGTCTTCGGCTAGAAAAGAAAAATCTTTCAAATCGGCCAGACTCCAGTAACCGACACCACATTGTGCTGGCGTTTCACTGACAAACTGTCGATAGTAGCTCACCGCCTTACTACTGTCGCCTTTCGCTTTATAAATATGACCTAAATTTAATGATAAATGTGGCAACTCATGATGATGACTTATACAGGTTAAAAATGATTGCTCGGCAAGTTCGATTTTTCCTGCGGCCATCGCAACGATGCCGTGCTTAAAGCGCATTGCTACATCACCATCGTATTGTTTTATATATAACTCTATTTGCGCGAGTAATTTGAAGTGTTCTTCTTGTGCCTCAAGCAATGAAATTAATAATAAGTGCTGCTCTTTTTTTGAAGCTATATCGGCAGATAATAAATCAAGAAATACACCAGCCTTGGCAAAATCTTGGCATCTAAGCTCTATGTTAAAGGCAAGTTCTAATAGCGCTTTATTATGGGTCAGGGTCTTTAATAAGACCGAAACCTTTTGCCTAGCCTCTAATATTTTGTTATTGGAAAATAGATTTTTGCATTGAATTATTAGGTTTTTATCACTTTGAGATAGTTCAGCTGACGCAGACTTCATTTTAGCTTCTTAGAGTTGACAAGGTTCACTTGGGAAATAATAGTATTTTACGTGGTTATGCTAAGCAACAAAAATTTATCTAAAGTGCGTACAAAGCCATGATAAATCGCCAGCTTGTTAAAATAGCTCAAGCTTTCACCATAAAAAACGGCGCCCTAAGGCACCGTTATATTTCCATTAAAGGCAATTAATTAGTATCGCTAACTAAGTCTTAGTTAACTCACTAAAACTTAATTTGTGCACCAAGGTAAACAAAACGACCTTCACAACCTGATATCCCTTCTAATTCATAGCCATCATTGGGTGTTACTGTGATTGCCACACTTTCACCTTCAGTGACCAGCATAGAATCGATGCTCGCGTTTCCTCCGTCACCAACATTGGTGCTAACTTTGAAGCTATCGACATCAAATGTTGGCTCTTCCTTATCAACCTCACAACCTACTAAATTACCTGCTACAAACATGCAGAATAGCGGTGTAGTAAACTTACCTTTTATTGCTGTTATTTTTTTATTCATTTTTATGCTCTCTATCTTGTTCAATGAGAATTATTGCAAAAGCTAAAGTTGTCGTTGATAGCAATAAAATTGCAATTGAAGTATCTTAAATTCTGCTGCTAACAAATGAATACCAAAGCGGTAACACTGATGATTTATCAACCAAAACCAGTGTTGAAAATTGCGAGGAAATAAACAAGATTAAAGAAATCGTTTATCAGTCTATTTTGTCTAGCCAATATCATTTATTAGTCTTTTTTACCTATTTACCTGATGTAGAGCAGGATAAAAGCATTATTTCTGCTGATAAATTAGGTATTATAGAAACTTAAAACGACGACACAAAACTCGTTATTAATAACAAAAAGTAAGTACGAATCTCTGGTGAAAGTGGCAAGATGAATATAGAAACTAAATGGCTAAAAGATTTTGTCGTGTTAGCACAAACCCGTAATTTTTCAAAAGCAGCGGCAATTAGACATGTAAGCCAACCCGCCTTTAGCCGCAGAATTAAAGCACTCGAGAGTAAACTTAACTGCAAAGTGGTCAATCGTTTACACCAACCGTTGCAATTGACCCTATCCGGTGAGATATTTTTAAAGCGCGCCGAAAACTTACTGATTGAGCTCGACTTACTCAGTGCCGAATTACAACAGCAAAACTTACGCACACCATTAGTGTTTTCTGCAACCCACACCTTATCAATTGGTGTTTTTCCATCCATTGTTGAGCACCTCAATAAACTGGAGTTCACTGTCGATACGCAACTTAAAATTGCCGATGCCGACGATTGCGCGAATTTACTTAAACATAAGCATTGTGATTATTTATTAGCCTTTAGCGATCCTTTGCTCGATGCCTTTCACCATGACTCTATTTTATTAAGCAAAGTGAAGTTATTACCTGTTTGTCTGGCAAACGAACAGGGTGAGCCTATCTATCAATTATCACAACCAAAAGGTGATGTACCGTATTTGGCTTACCAAGAAAATATTTACCTCGACCGTGTGGTCAGTAAATTACTTAAAGCAAAAGGCCAACAAGTTAACTTTAATAAAAGGCTAATGTCGCCCATGGCTGATAGCTTAAAAATGATGGCGTTAAAAGGTTTAGGCGTTGCTTGGATCCCTGAATTTAGCTTAGCGACAGAATTAGCCAGCCAACAATTAGTGGTAGCCGGCGATAAGCAATGGCAACCCGAATTATCATTAAGGTTATACCGCGCTAAAAAAACGCATAACAACCATTCGTTTCAAGAAAAAGTATGGTTACATTTCAATAACCTCAACTTGTAAGTCCAGGGGATTAGCAGCCTAAACTGTCATTATGCATAACTTGCATAACCACTCAGTTAAATCGGCATTGGTAATAAGTACTGGGAATTATTACCTTAGCGCCACTATTCATCAACCCGTAAAAATCATGTCAGCTAGCATCACTTCATTCAGTCCAACGACGATTTATCGTATAGAAAAAGATTTACTCGGCACTATGGAAATCCCTCAAGAGAGCTACCACGGAATTCAGACGCAGCGTGCGGTAAATAACTTTAAGTTATCCGGTAAAAAATTAACTCACTATCCTGAACTGATCAATGCCTTGGCATTGGTTAAATCTGCTTGTGCAACGGCTAATTTACAACAAAACTCGTTAGATGCAGTTAAAGCGAATAGTATTATCAAAGCGGCTGAAGAAGTTAACACCGGCCGATTTAATAACAGCTTTGATATTGACATGATTCAAGGTGGTGCAGGTACTTCAAGCAATATGAATATTAATGAAGTACTGGCAAATATCAGCCTAGAGCTACTAGGGCATGAAAAAGGCCAATACCAATATTTACATCCAAATACCGATGTAAATATGTCGCAATCAACCAACGATGTTTACCCAAGTTCGGTACGTTTAGCGGTATTACTTAATCAAGAGTCGTTATTAACTGCAGTCGAGCAATTGGTAGCAAGCTTTACCCATAAATCTAAAGAGTTCTCAGGTATATTAAAATTAGCCCGAACTCAGCTGCAAGATGCTGTACCTATGACCTTAGGTCAAGAATTTAAAGGCTTTGCTTCCACCCTTAGAGAAGATATCAAACTAATAAAAAACACCGGTAAACTACTAACAGAAATCAACTTAGGTGGTACAGCTGTTGGCACTGGCATCAATACTAAAAAAGGCTATGGCACTATCGCCATTAATAAATTATCTGAGCTAACCGGTATTGAGTTTTCCGAAGCAGAAGATTTAATTGAAGCCAGTTCAGACATGGGCGCCTTTGTTATTTACTCAGCAACATTAAAACGTTTAGCATTGAAATTATCAAAAATTGCTAATGACCTTAGATTATTAAGCATGGGGCCAAGAGCCGGTTTAAGTGAAATCAGCCTACCTGCGCGTCAACCTGGTAGCTCAATTATGCCCGGTAAAATTAATCCGGTAATTCCTGAAGCCGTTAGCCAATGTGCTTATCAAGTAATAGGTAACGATATGGCGATTACCATGGCAGCGGAAGCGGGCCAGTTACAATTAAATGCTATGGAACCATTAATTGCGGTGAACTTGCTTGATTCACAAAACTTGCTAACCAATGCCGTTAATATGTTTAACTTCTTATGTGTGACCGGCATTAAAGCCAATGAAAAACGCTGTAAAGAATTACTCGATAACAGCTTAGGGTTAGTGACTGCGCTTAATCCATACTTGGGTTATGAAACATCGACTAAAATAGCCAAAGAAGCGCTAACTAGCGGTGCTTCAATCATCACCTTAATAAAAGCACAAAAATTATTAACCGATGAACAACTCTCTGACATATTACAAGCAGAAAAAATGACTCAGCCGAGCGGGTAACCTTAGCTAATAACTTCGCTTCATGGTAGTAGATAAAAGAGGGTCAGCGTGTAGTGAACAATATTGCCGCTGACTCTCGTTCTTTAAACCTTATTTAAACACGGTAAAATTAGATTGCCGAAGATTTATCAGCATTTTTCTAGTAAACTAGCGCCGTTTTTCATTATCTTACGGACGCTTTATTTTGCATACTCTTGCTCAGCTTCGCTCTGGCGAACTCAACGGCATTAATCAGTTAAAACTATCTGAAAATCTAACTGAATTTCCACTAGAAATATTAACCTTGGCTGACAGTTTGGAAATTCTAGATTTGTCGAGTAATAACTTATCTTCACTACCCGAAGAGCTAGTGCAGCTAACTAAGTTAAAGATAATTTTCGCTTCGCAAAATAAATTCAGACACCTGCCCGAAGTTTTAGGGAAATTACCTAGATTAGAAATGGTGGGTTTTAAATCTAACCAAATAAAAGAAGTCGCGGCAAACTCACTACCCGCAAAATTACGTTGGTTAATTTTAACCGATAATAAAATTACAACCTTGCCAGACTCCTTGGGCGAACGACCGAGATTACAAAAACTTGCCTTAGCCGGTAATCGCCTAACGCAATTACCAAAAACATTAGCGCAAGCACATAATCTTGAACTGATACGAATCTCAGCGAATGAGTTAAGCGAATGTCCTGAGCAGTTATTAAATTTACCTAAACTAGCATGGTTGGCTTTTGCCGGTAATCCATTTTCTAAAGTCACCGACAACACGCTGAGCGCTAAAAAGTATGTACCTGAGCTATCTTCTACAGATTACACTTTAGAGCATGTCCTAGGGCAAGGCGCTTCTGGGGTGATTTCAAAAGCACATTGGAAAATGCCACAATCACAATTTCCAGCTGACATTGCCGTTAAGGTATTCAAGGGTGAAGTGACCAGTGATGGTTATCCAGAAGATGAATTACAAGCGTGTTTACAGGTAGGTAGTCACCCAAATTTAGTACAATCGTTAGCGCAGGTAAAAGAAGACTTAAACCCTGGAGGTAAGTACCTAGCACTGATCATGAATTTAATTCCTGCACATTATAAAAACCTAGGATTACCCCCTTGTTTTAACAGCTGTACTCGCGACACCTTCCCTAAGGGCTTTAGTTTACCTATTGCGATTATCGATAAAATAGTAAAACAAATGCAAGATGTTTTTAGCCATATGCATAACGCTAAAGTCTGTCATGGCGATTTATATGCCCATAATACTTTGTTTGATGACCAAGGTAACATCATTTTTGGCGATTTTGGTGCAGCGACAAGTTACCAAATGCTAACTCCAACACAGCAAATAAAAGTGCAACAAGTTGAGCACCGAGCACTAAATCATTTTATTGACGATTTATTAACTGTCTGTGCTTTGCAAGATAGAACAAGTGAAGCGTTTAAATTGTTGAAGGCGAAGATAAATAACATCGAAAACTTAAAGTACATTTAACTCCGCCGAAAAAGCATTATCACTACCAGAGCAGACTGTACTTTCGCCGGACATTAATTAACTATATACTTTTTAAGATAAATTATTAAAGCGCTCTAATTATTGTGGCGTTAACCGCTCGGCAGTGCTTGTGAGAATAGATAAAACTAAACTAAATACCCTTTTGCGTAGTGGTCTAAATCCTGAGATTAAGACCCGTAAGCAGCTTGCTGCACATTTAGCCTTAGATCCCACTTCGCTAACGCGCTGGTTTGCCACTAGAGATAGACTAGGTAACCCTAGATACCCAGTGGTACCTGATAGGCACGTCACTAAAATCCTTAAGCTTTTCAATTTAACTGCTGAAACACTGAGTTTTACTGAGGAAGAGTTTCGCCAGCATTGTTTTGATTTATCACTGCAAAACACTAAACATCAAGATGACATAGCAGAAAAGTCTGCCTTAAGGCTTGCTCAAGTCACAAAAAGAACATTAGCGATAGAGAATTATTCTAGTAAAAGATCCAACAAAAAACCGCTAATGATAGCCGCTACCCTGATATTTTTTGGCTTGGTTTGGCTTATTTTTAATCTTAATAACCTAGCTCACTGGTTCGCCCCGGTAACAAGTTCAAAAACCACCAGCAATGACAACAAATGCTGGACTGGTTTTGCATCCTCACTAGGGGATTATTCACAAGATGATGAGGCTGACCCTTGTCATTATAGTAAGTTACTACATAATGCCTTAGCCGAATTAAAAGCGGAAAATAATCGACCAACAAGAGTAGAATCTAGCGCAGATTTCGGCGCTTCTCAAAATTATATTACCTTCCTTTCTGAACAATTAGATCAACGTAGAATCAGTAATAAAATAACCCTCAATATTGAATTAGGTAAAAGAGCATTACGCAATAACAATTACCTCGCTGCTGAGTTGTACTTCCACACTGCGAGTAAAATATTGTTATATTCAAACAAAGAAAACCGGCAACTTAGCGCAGAGATTTCTGCTTACCAGAGCAAAATTAAAGCGGCCTTAAACTAGTTTACCAATAGATTTTTTACTCATTAATTACTTTTATCCTAGAAAATCCCATTAAATACTTATCTTCACCCTCAATAATCTCTTTTGTTGGCTTTTCACCTCTCTAGTACAAAATAACAGCGAAAACACCTAAAAATTGACACACAATTGGCCTTTTCAGCACTTTATTGTATAAAAAACAGTCTTTCATTGCCCAAAGTTAACCAAAAAAAGTACAACTAATTCATTTATTGGCACACATTGGGCCTTATTTAGCCGGTTTATTGTCCTTATAGTAAGCATCAAATGAAATCAGCAACTTGATAAAAATTATCGGTGCACTGAGGAGAACAAGATGAATGAAGCAATATTAACTAACACCAGAGATTTGAATATTTCGGCTGATAAAGTCTTAACGGGAGTAGGAAAGTTTTGGTTTCTGGTCGCATTTATTGGCCAATTTATCTTCGCCTTTTACATTATTACTTTTTATGGCACATCCGCAATAACAGGTAATTTTGAACTGTGGAATAGCGTCTTCCCCCGAGGTTATGTTGCCGGTGACATCGTTGGCAATATTGCCGTTGCTTCACATGTTATGTTTGCTGCCATTATTACCCTTGGTGGACCCTTGCAGCTTTTACCTCAAGTTCGTAATCGCTTTCCTAAGTTTCATCGGATAAATGGCCGAGTGTACATGATGGCCGCGTTCATTATGGCCCTTGGTGGTCTTTTTATGATGCTCACTCGAGGTGCTGTTGGCGCATTTATTACGCATGTCAGTCTGGCAATCAACGCCTTATTAATCCTAGTATTTGTCGTGCAGACGGTGCGGTATGCCATTGCCAGAAAAATTAATATTCACCGTCGCTGGGCCATTCGCTTGTTCTTGGTAGTCAGTGGTGTGTGGTTTTATCGTATCGGTTTAATGTTGTGGATGTTTATCCATGGCGGACCGGTAGGTTTTGATATGGCAACATTTTCGGGACCATTTTTGACTTTTCTCTCTTTTTCGACCTACCTACTGCCGCTATTTGTCTTCGAACTTTATGTGTGGGCCAAAGACAAAAGCGACACTTTTGGCAAAGTCGCCATGACAACGGGTCTGTTAATACTAACTGGTGCCATGGCTGTCGGCATATTTATAGCCGCTATGGGCATGTGGTTACCGCGTATCGCAAATGTATTAAATGGGTAACCTGGTAAGCGAAGTGACTAATAACAAACGAATTAAAGTGAGTAGTTATGAGAATTCCAGAAAAGAAATCAACACGATTCCCCTCGACTATCAAGATAGTGGTATTCATCTGCCTTGGTCTATTGGCCTTGGCTTGGAGTCGCATCAGTAACAGTAATACTGAGGTCGAAGTTGACCGAGCAGAGCTGATTATTGCCCAGGTAGAAAAAGGCGATTTAATTAGAGAAGTGCGGGCGCCAGGTACACTAGTGCCAATCGCGTTGAACTTTATTTCGGCTACGTCTAACGGTCGAGTAAAAGAAATAATACTTGAAGCCAGCGATGCTGTTGAGATTGGCACAGTTATCATGGTGTTAGAAAATCCGCAACTGAGCCAGGCCGTTGATGAAGCCAAGCTTGAGGTTGAAGTATTACAATCGGCTTATAACTCGCTGCAACACCGCTGGCAACAATCGAATCTCAAGCAGCGTATTGTCGTTGCTGATTATAGCGCCCGTTATCAGGTGACTAAATTGCGCAGAGAAGCCAATCAGAAACTATTAAATACCGGCGCAGTATCAAGCATTGCTTACGATGAATCATTGTTACTTGAGCAACAGCTGCAATTTCAGCATAAATTAGAATTAGAGTTATTGGATAGCTTACCCAAACTCAGGCAAGCAGAATTAGCCGCGGCGCAAGCTAAAACTAACAAAGC
The DNA here is from genome assembly GCF_000378625.1 of Colwellia piezophila ATCC BAA-637. Classification (GTDB taxonomy): domain Bacteria; phylum Pseudomonadota; class Gammaproteobacteria; order Enterobacterales; family Alteromonadaceae; genus Colwellia; species Colwellia piezophila. Next base: position 202,779 of record NZ_KB905171.1, read on the forward strand.
CACTCGGCAGTTATTATTACAAGAAAAATTAGCCGATGATCTTTACGTTAAAGCCACACGTGCTGGCATATTACAGGAGGTAAACTTACGTGAGGGAGAGCCCTTTAAAGTTGGCACTGTGCTCGCACGTATTGCTGAACAAGGTAATTTGAAAGCACAATTGCGGGTGCAGGAGAGTCAGGTGAAAGAAGTACTCAAGGGACAAACAGTGGTCTTATCTGCCGGCGGTAAATCAGCTAAGGGTGTAGTCAAACGGATCAATCCCTCAGTAAAACAAGGCGTGGTGATAGTCGATGTGTACTTTACCGATCAGGCCTTAGCCGGTGCTCGTCCAGATTTACGTATCGACGGGGTGATTGAATTAGAACATCTAAAGGGTGTCTTAAAAATAACGCGGCCAGTATTCAGCCAAGAATATTCAACAAGCAGTCTATTTGTGCTTAATAAAGCACAAAACATGGCAGAGCGGAAACAAGTAAACTTTGGCCGCAGCTCCGTTGATGTTATCGAAATATTGTCTGAGTTAAAGCTAGGCGATCAGGTGATAGTGTCTTCAACCAATAAATACCATAAACTTACCAAGATAGCGTTACGTTAGCCGGCAAATGCTATAACCAAATGAATAAGGATAAAGCTTTAATGCAAACACTGATAGAAGACATTCAAGTTGCTTGGCGCAGTTTCGTAAAAACTCCCGCGGTTTGTGCACTGATAGTGATCACCTTAGCTTTAGGCATAGGTGCCAATGCGGCAATCTTTAGCATGGTACATAATGTGCTTTTAGCGCCGCTGCCCTTTGCCGATGGCGAGCAGCTCATTAAGGTTAAAACCAATAACCCGAAAATAGACCGCTTTGATGTCACTGTGTCTGTGCCTACGGCCTTAGACTATATCAATAAAAATAAAAGCCTAGAGCACCTTGTTGAATATCACCAAATGGCCTTTACCCTATTTGGTTATGGTGATGCCGCTAATGTAGAAGGTGGCGTGGTCAGTTGGAACTTTTTTGAAATGCTGGGCATTCGACCTATTTTGGGGCGAACTTTCTTACCGGGAGAAGATGAACCTGGCGCCAAAGCACTTATTGTTTTATCCCATCATTATTGGCGAGAAAAATTTGGCAGTAATCCTGATGTCATTGGTATGAACTTGGAAATGAATGACGCTGTCATTCAGGTTATTGGTGTCTTACCGCCATTGCCAGCCTACCCTTTTAAAAATGATATCTGGATGGGTTCATCCTCCTGTGGTGGCAGAGGCAGCGATATGTTTATTGGTAACCGCTCAAGACCTATTTCAAACTTGTACGGTAAGCTCAAACCCGGTGTCAGCTTGCAAACTGCCAGCCTTGAATTCAATACTATCGCAAGCCAATTAGCGTCAGAATATCCCGATGATTACCCGCAAAGCCAAGGTTTAAGTAATACCCTTACCCCTATGCGTGTTGATATGGCCGGGGATTCAGGACCGACGTTTTATTTATTGATGGGCATTACCGCACTGGTATTACTTATTGCCTGTGCCAATGTAGCTAATCTAAACCTGGCACGTACCGCAGCGCGTAAGCAGGAATTAGCGATTCGTGAAGCGTTGGGCGCTGATCCAAGACGTATTGCCAAACAACTATTAACGGAAAGTATCCTATTATCGTTGGCTGGCGGCTTACTCGGTTTATTACTGGCCTTTATGAGTGTTGGTTTATTATCTGACTTTGCTGCTCTTTATACTCCCCTAGCCAGTGAAGTAAAAATCAATGGCAGTGTTTTAGCTTTTTGTCTTTTGGTGTCATTGTTTACTGGTGTTATTAGTGGCACAACGGCAGCCTTTCAAAAGCGCAATATTAACGAAGCATTAAAAGAAGGCAGCGGCAATATCACCGCCAGCGGTAGCAGCATACGTTTACGACAAGGTTTGCTGGTGGCACAGTTTAGTTTGTCATTTATTATTTTAACCAGTGCTTGCTTGGTCAGTTTAAGTCTGTATCGGTTAAGCCTGCAAGATACCGGCTTTGATACCACCAATATAGTTGCCGTTGATTTATCAACCAGCCCTGAAAACAGGACTCAGTTTGCCTTAGATACTGTCAGACGTTTACAAGCACTGCCTGAAATAGACAGTGTCGCTTTTGCTGCACAAATACCCCTAGTAGACTTTCGAGATAAACGACGTTTTTTCCAAATAGAAGGTCAACCGCCCGCGCATAGTGATGAAAGGCCAGAAGCATTAAAAAATGAGGTATCGGCAAACTTTCATCAAGTACTTAATATTGGCTTATTGCAAGGACGTTATTTTAGTAACACCGATGATAAAGATAGCCCCGCCGTTATCCTGATCAATCAAAGCTTTGCCCAACAACATTTTAACCAGAAAACGGCTGTTGGTAAGCGCATATCCCTGAACAACGGCAAAACGTGGCGCACCATAATTGGCGTGGTTGATGATGTGCGTGAAATGGGTATTAAAATAGCACCTAAACCGACCTTTTATGTGCCTTGGATATCCGGCTGGCACTATGAATTACAGCTATTGGTCAAAAGCAAAGCGACGCTAGCCGATATTAGGCCAGCGCTGAGCAACATCATACATGCCGTTGACCCTCGACAGCCTATTGCCAGTATTACTAGCTTTACCTTGATTAAAGATAATTCCTTGGCTTCCACCAAGCTGGTTGGTTTATTGGTAGCTATCTTTGCCTTATTAGCCTTTTTGATTACCTTAAGTGGTGTGGTGGGCGTGGTCGCCTATAACGTTAGTCAGCGTAGCAAAGAAATAGGGATTCGCGTAGCGTTGGGTGCAAACCCTAATCGAATACAAGCACTCTTCGCCTTACAAGGTCTGTTTTTATGTGGTCTAGGGTTAGTGATTGGTGCGTTGATCATGGCATTTGTTTCACCTCTGCTTGCTAGCGTACTTTTTGAAACCGAGTCACTTAATTTACCTATCTACTTACTGACAGCCATAGTGGTTTTACTGGTGACCGCACTCGCTATATATATGCCAACTAGACAAGCCACCCTGATTCAACCGAATCAGGCTTTGCGTGAGCAATAAATCAAAACGATATGAGCGAATAAGTTAACAATAAAATTATTCCAATAGCTATGGAAATGGGAAAAAACATGAACACTAATACAAACAAAAACATAAGCGAACAACCGCTGATCATACTAGAGTCATTAACAAAAGATTTTACTACCGATGCCGGTATTAACAGCGCCATTAAAGATGTAAATTTAACCATAAATGCTGGTGATTACATCAGCATAGCCGGCCCTTCTGGCTGTGGTAAATCAACCTTGCTTTCTATTTTAGGCTTATTAGATACCTCAACCAGTGGCCAGTATTTGTTAAATGGCCATCACGTACATGATTTAGATGTATATCAAAGAGCTGAAATTCGTAACCGAGAAATCGGCTTTATTTTTCAAGCATTTAATCTGATCGGGGATTTAACCGTACTAGAAAATGTCGCCTTACCTTTGTCCTATCGAAAAATGAAAAAAGCGGAAAGAATGGAAATAGCGATGCATTCATTAGAGAAAGTAAACATGGCCGAACGAGCTAAATTTTACCCTGCACAACTTTCCGGCGGTCAGCAACAGCGTGTTGCCGTTGCCAGAAGCCTAGTCGTTGACCCTTCTATTTTGCTGGCTGATGAACCTACGGGTAATTTAGACTCAGTCAATGCGGGTGTCATTATGGACTTATTTGATGAATTAAATGAAGAAGGTCGCACCATTTGTATGGTGACCCACGACACCAGATTTGCTAAACGCAGTCGAAGAATAGTGCAGTTAAACGATGGTGTTTTGTGCTAAAAGACTAAGCCTATTTGATCACTACATTAAGAGTACGACCAATGATGACCCAAGCCAACTAACTAACTAACTAACTATTTCAAGCCTAAATTAGCAAGGACTACTTTATGTTGTTTTTTCATATTATTGCCGGAGTCTTAGTACTTCTCTGTGGTTTCACTGCCTTATTTTCTGGTAAAGGGCTAAAGCTTCACAAACAGGCCGGTAATATATTTTTTATTGCCATGGTCACTTTATCGTTGAGTGCTGCTTATCTGGAAGTTAAGTTAGGCGACTTTCCAATTATGGGAGTGCTATCACTATATTTTGCTAGTACTTCTTGGGCATCGGTTAAACGTCAAGCCGGAAAAATTGGACGATTCGAATATGCTGCCTTTTTTTGCATTAGTATAGTCGCCATTACGTTTTATAAATGGGCTTGGGATATCACTTATAATGGCCAAGTATTAGAAGGGACCTTGCCATTAGCTGGATATTTTATCTTCGGAACATTTGCGGCCTTTGCAGCAACTTTGGATTTAACGATGCTAATACGAGGAGGGGTTATCGGCTCTCATCGTATAGCTCGCCACCTTTGGCGCATGTGTTTCGCATTTATAATGGCCATTCTATCATTTTTAGACCAAGACATATTTCCTGATTTTATTGTAGATACAGGTTTGCTTTGGTTAACACTGTTATTACCTTTATTGATGATGTTTTACTGGCTGTTGCGCTTGCCGTTTAACCATTGGAAAAAGCGAGAACCATCCTATTAATAAAGGGCAGTTAAGCTGATAACCGACAAAATAAAAAGCCTGTAGACTAACACCGTTATAATTTTATCTGTAACAACAGATAACCTAGGTCGGTATTGTGTCGAGCAGGCAACATTTTCAGGTGAAAAATTGCAGAATAATAAGACTAAGAACATCAATAAGTTGTCCATTTATCTATCGATAATATTCATCGGAATAATAACCGTCGCCTACTTTAACGGCCAACTGCCTCCGCAAATTTTATGGCTTTACTTAGGAGCGAGTACTATTAGCTTTTTCGCTTATGCCTTAGATAAATCTAGAGCTAAGCGAGGCAAGTGGCGAATACCCGAAAACACCTTACATTTACTTGCCTTGATCGGTGGTTGGCCGGGTGCGGCAGTGGCCCAAGAAATACTCAGACATAAATCTAAAAAAGTACCATTTCGAGCGGCCTTTTGGCTGACGGTAATTGCCAATACAGTGGCCTTAACTTGGTTAATGACACCGCAAGCACAATCATTTTTAACTTTTTTTCCTAGTGAATACGGCTGACACGGAGCAAGATAAAAGCAGTGAAGTGTTTAAGCTGTTGAAATAGCGTGTTAGCCATTAACAATGGTATAAAAAAAGCGTGCAGATGAATATCTACACGCTTTTTTAAGTTAAGTTTAGGTAACTAAACTAGCTAAACTTTGAACTGATTAACCACTGTAGTCAGATTTTCCGAATAGGTTTGCAAACCCTGCAAACCATCACGCATTTCTGCGGCGCCTTGCACAGTATCTTCAGTCAACGCTCTGACATTTTCGATGTTTTTCGATACCTCTTCGGCAACGACTGATTGCTGAGTAACCGCTAGGGCAATTTCTTGTGTTTGGCTTTTAATATTAGTGATAACACCGGTGATTTCAGTTAATACACCCTGCACTTGCTCAGTCAATTCAACACTAGACTGCGCTTCGGCTCGGCTACTCTCCATCACTGTCACCGCTTTTGAAGCTGTCGTTTGTAGTTCATCAATAATTTTTTCGATACTCGCCGTTGATTCTTGTGTACGAGAGGCTAAGGTTCTCACTTCATCGGCAACCACAGCAAAACCTCGGCCTTGTTCACCGGCTCGTGCCGCTTCAATGGCAGCGTTTAAGGCTAATAAATTAGTTTGATCGGCAATACCACGAATCACACTCAACACTTCACCAATACTCTGGCTATCTTCTTTGAGCTTATTAACCACAATTGCTGCGGAACTTATATTTTCAGCTAACTTGTTGATACCGGCAGTAGCTTGATTAACCACCGACGCCCCTTGAGCCACTTGAGTTTCAGCATTATTGGCCAACTCTTGCGATAAATTAGCGTTATAAGATATTTCACTACTATTTTGTGCTAATTCATTCGCCGAAGTGGCAACCAAAGCAATTTCTTGCTTTTGCTCGGCAATAATGTCGATAGTTTGCTTACTGATAGAGGAAGCAATAGTGGTCGATTGCCCTACTTCGGCAGTAATCACCACGGTTTCTTTCACCAAAGCTTGAATTTTATCAATGAAGGTATTGAATTCTGTTACTAATTGACCAATTTCATCATTTTTAAGCGGCTCAATACGCTTAGTCAAATCACCATCACCTTCAGCGATATCATGCATGGTGTTCTGTAAACGAGTGATCCGTTTAGTTAGCGGTAAGACCATCACATAAACAACCACGGCGATTAAGCCAATGATAATGAAAACGATAAAACTTGATGACCAAAAAGCCTGAGTCACGGGGTCAGAAATAAGTTTTTCTGGCACCATAAAACCTAACTTCCAGTTCATTTTAGGAAAGTCACTCTTAACCTGATTAAAGACTACTTTATACGGTTCACCTTGCCACTCAACACTGCCGATGCCTGACGCGCTATTCAAGGCGAGGTTCTGTAATTGAGTAAAGCCAGACGCATGGTTAAATTTAGCGTCTATGTCTTGCATCAAATCACCTGGCGAGAAACTAGTATTAAAACCAGGGAAAAACACCAATTTACCGGTATCTGTCATTAAAAAAGCTTCACCTTCGCCTTGGTATTTAATTTTAGAGAGTAAATCTTTACCTATGGTGGAAATTAAAATATCAATACCACCGATGCCCAATAGTTTGCCATTAGGTAAGTAATAAGGGCCGGTTACGGTCGCTGAAATTGAACCATCATTATTATCCACGGCAGGATCGGTAACATACATCTGCCCTTGGTTTAGACCATTAGTCCACCAAGGTCTTTGATTGGTGTAATAGTCTGCGTCAGTATAACGACCATTTAAGTCGAAATATTCATGAGTATTTTCACTACCAAAAAAGACACTTTTAATGGCAGCATCTTCTGTGGAGAAAAAATTGAAATATTCAGTCACTTGTTGATATTGTTTATTGTTATCAATGTTTGCAAGTCGTTGGTCATAGGTAGAAAACCAGTCGATAACTTGCGGACTGGCAAAAACACTGTGGACTATTTGTCCTTTGGCTTCAAAAAATCCACGTACTTCTGCCGATTGCAGTTTAACTATATCTTCAATTGAGCTGGTGATTTGCTGTCGAGTATTATCACTTACATTAGAAAGAATAAAAAAGGAGGTAATAATAAGTAATAACGCGACTGCGCCTGAAATGCCAGCAACTAACTGACGCATAATAGAACGGCTTATAAAATTAAACATGAACTTCCTACGGCTTGATGGTGTTGAACAGGTATTAGCTTTCATTATCTTAGATCAAAATTTTGATTTTGAGCAGATAAAAACTGTATCACGGCACGAATGAATTGGCTATGCACCGATATCCCCTCTATGCCTTTTAAATCTCGCTGAGTAGCAATATTCCGCCTTAAAGCACTTTGCTATGAAAATGGTGCGAATAATATCCGGGTAGTGGCATACTTTGCCAACAGTTTATTAAAATTATTGATGAGTGCTTAGCCATGCTGCCAACAGTGGGAAATGATCGGTAACGGCCTGTGGGTGAGTCAGAATATTAATGTGATCATAATCTAGGGCATTACCATTTTTCTTTGACAGTAAATGAAACTTAGCCTGATGATTATGTGACTCGGCAATAAAAGCTTTTACATCTTGCTCATGCCCTAATACTTTATCTTTTACACCGGTAAAATGCCAAGACGGCGGCCATACTATATTTTTAGCGGCCTTGTTATAATCAAAACCATCATGGGGATCGATCCAAGCACCTTTTTTAACCCAAGCAACACTGTCTGCAAGCGATTTTTTTGTTTCATTATCTGAGCCTATGCCATACCTTTTTGCATCTAAAAAACCATGCTTATTTGCTAGCTTTAGAGCAAAGTTATTCCAAAATAAATTCACTTTTAAAAACTTCTCTACACTTTTTACCGATACCGACCTTTTTGTTCCAAAACAGGTTTTAGTTAATACTTGTGATAAACGTTCTGGATAACGAGCTAAACAACTCGCCATTAAAACACCGCCCCATGAATGCGCAACAACATGCATAGCTTTATTGGTTTTTTTAGCGATGTAATCTAAAAGCATTGGAATATCTTGGGTAATTGCTTCAAATTGACCAAAGTCAGAATTGGCATTGATTATTGGTATACTTTGTCCGCGACCACGAAGGTCAGCAACATACACATCAAAGCCCTGTTCAGCTAAATAGCAGGCTAAACCTTTACCTTTCTTAGTGTAAAAAATATAACCATTCTCTATCGCTCCGTGAATCATTAATACCGGCGTACCCGCTGGGTTTTTGGAGATATGACGAAGGTGTAATTGGTGATTTTCACCTTGAATATATAACGACTGTTGCTTCATTGCTTACTTATAGCCTCTATAATTATTGACCGCAATCAAAGGTCTGACCACTTAACATTAACATACTCGTTAAATAAAATATCAACAAGGCGCTTAGTAATACCCGCAAGAGGATAAATAGAGGATAGGCTAGGGATATTTAAGTTATTTCGCTATATAACCAACAGCATCAGCATCAGCATCAGCATGATTCAACCAACCTTGGCCATATTATATATGCCAATATAACAGTACTAATTGTTACATTAATGCCACACCAATCGTAACGTTAATGTTACAACATTTATTGTTACATTAATGTACAGCACTAATTATTACATAACGGTACACTCAGCTTTGGTTATCTTGTGCAAGGAATTAGCATTGATGATTAATACACTTTTACCTTGTCTGTTTTGACCTTCCCAAATATTCACCTATATATCTACGCCTCGTATTTTACTTTACGATACGCCTAAAACTCTACAGCCCTCTATTAAATGGACTTATAGAATCATGAAATTAAAAATCAAACTATTAATCACCTTTTTAGCTATTGCACTAACACCTATGCTCTTAGTCGGGGCAATATCAACTTATGTCGCTAGTAATACCATTGAAAAGCAAGCGTTTTCACAATTGGTTGCCGTTAGAGAAATTAAAAAATCACAAATAGAAGCTTATTTCGCTGAACGAAAAGGCGATATCGAAGTGCTTAGTGCCACTATTCAAAAGGTATTAGACTTCAGTTCCAAAAATGCATTGAACACTTCGGCACATAACAACCATCAATACTTTGAAACCTTTATTAATGCCTATGGCTATTACGATTTTTTCATCATTGATGATAGCGGTGGGATTTTTTATACCGTAACAAAAGAAGCTGATTACCAAACTAATTTACTGGCTGGCCAATACCAAAATTCTGGTTTAGGTGAGTTATTCAGGCGAGTGCAAGACAAACATACCTATGGCATATCTGACTTTAGTCGTTATGCACCTAGCAACGACGACCCCGCGGGCTTCATCGCCTTACCCATCACCACAAACACCGGTGTATCGGTTGTGATTGCTTTACAATTATCGATTGAAAAAATAAATGCAGTAATGCAAGAACGTGCCGGAATGGGCGACACGGGCGAAAGTTACCTTGTTGGTAGTGATTTATTAATGCGTTCAGACTCTTTTCTTGACCCAATAGGCCATTCAGTAACAGCTTCTTTTGCAGGTAACGTGAAAAACAATGGCGTAGACACCCAAGCGGCTAATTTGGCCATTCAGGGTAAGACCGGGCAAAAAATAATTACTGACTATAATGGTAATCCCGTTTTATCGGCATACACGGCCATTGAACTTGATGGTATACGTTGGGGCTTATTATCTGAAATAGATGTTGCTGAAGCTTTTCAGCCAATACAGACTCTTTATTGGAATATATTAACGATTATCTTATTTTTTGTTGTGGTGATAGTTGCGGTAGCTCTGTCAATTACCAAATCAATTATAACGCCATTAGGTGGTGAGCCAAGTGAAATGAAAAGCATCTCGGAGACTATAGCTAAAGGGGATTTAACGGTAAGTTTTGATACTGATCGTGAAATGCAGGGGGTTTATGGGGCAATGAAACACATGACTAATCATCTTTTAGCCGTGGTCAGCGAAATTATTGACAACAGTAATAGCTTAGCAAGCTCAGCGGAAGAAACTAGCGCATTAAGTTTACAATCTTCGACAAGCTTAGCACAACAACAATCAAGCATTGAACAAGTTGCCACAGCAGTAGAAGAAATGACAACGAGTATTAATGAAGTCGCAATAAGTGCGACCAACGCCGCTACTTCAGCGCAATTGGCACAAAATTCTTCCAATGAAGCAAATAATAAACTGACACAAACGATTCGTGACCTAGGAGAATTAGATAGCGAAATTAGTTGTGCTAGTACAGTGATTCAAACCTTAGAAACTGATTCACATGAGATTGGCTCCGTGCTCGAAGTGATACGAGGTATTGCAGATCAAACAAACTTGCTGGCACTTAATGCTGCCATTGAAGCGGCAAGAGCCGGTGAGCAAGGACGAGGTTTCGCCGTTGTTGCCGATGAAGTAAGAACATTAGCTTCAAAAACTCAAGAATCGACTAAAAACATAGAAAACATGATTGGAAAACTGCAAAGTGCCTCAAATGATGCTGTAAAAGCCATGAAAACGAGTAGATTGGTATGTTAGAAGACATTATCTAATGCCAACACAACTGCTGAAATGATCCATATAATGAATGTAGAAATAGGGAGTATTACGCAAATGACAGAGTTGATCGCAGCAGCAGTTGAAGAGCAGTCTTGTGTTTCTAATGAGATAGCACAAAACATAACGACAATCAGTGACGTTGCTTATGAAAACTCAGCGGCGGCTTCACAGGTATCAACGGCAGGGCAAGATATTAGTGTCATTGCATCTAAATTAAATCAACTAACACAACAATTTACCGTGGCTTAGTTTTATTGGTAAGTTTGCTACGATTTACGTGACTACAAAGGGAGTAATAAAAATCTCTGGCAATAATGGTCAGTGTTTTTATTACTCTTCACCTTTTGCTATGTAAGGGTGGATGAAGGAATAATTTTGGTGCTCATAGCAAAAATTTTAACCCTGTACCTGGCTGCTAACATTATGAATTTTTTCGCTTACGCCTTAGATAAATCGAAAGCCAAACCAGGGACATGGCGAACGCCAGAAATCACCTTACATTTACTCGCTTTGATCGGTGGTTGGCCAGGCGCTGCCATCAGCCAACAGTTGCTCAGGCATAAATCTAAAAAAGTAGCATTCAGGGCAGTCTTTTGGCTGACGGTAATGGCCAACAGCACCCGCATGAATTAATACTCGCAGCCCTGCTTGCATTTGACCTACATCGACTAAACATTGCCAAGCGATAATACTCGCTAATTTAAATGAATAACAACACCTGTACCATTAACACTATCGTGTAACAGTTAACTGGATACACCTAGGCGACGAGCCAATAATTTCAAATGATTTATAATGTTAAAGAGTGTGGCTCTATATTAAGTGATACTGTTGAAAGTTATCGGTAATATACCCTGAGAGAATGTTGATTCATCGATGCCCTATCTACTATTATATATAATTCCAATACTAAACTCGTCGCGTCATGAAATTAAAACTAGGAAATTGCTTTGAAAGCTCCTAACATCCCACTCGATGAAACAGAACGACTCAAAACTCTTCGTTCACTGAATGTACTCGATACATTACCTGAAGAACGTTTCGAGCGACTGACTCGCATGGCAAAGCGAATGTTTGGGGTTCCGATCGCGCTAGTTAGCCTAATTGATGAGGACCGACAATGGTTTAAGTCCAACATTGGTATAAACGCTAGCGAAACACCTCGCGAAATTTCATTTTGCGGCCATGCAATACTTGGCAACTCAGTCTTTATCGTGCCAGATACCCGTGAAGATCCTCGCTTTTCAGATAATCCCTTGGTTTTGAACGATCCAAAAATCTGTTTTTATGCGGGTTGTCCACTCGAAGTGAATGGTTACAGGTTAGGAACACTGTGTATTCTTGATCAGGTTCCAAGAAACTTTGACGAGGAAGATATCGAATTGCTAAAAGATCTCGCGTCAATGGTGGAGCGTGAACTTACAGCAATTCAAATGGCGACCATGGATGAGCTGACTGATATATCAAACCGAAGGGGCTTTATGCTGCTGGCTAAACAGAGTTTGAATCTTTGTATTCGACAAGAACTTCCAGCGGTACTGGTTTTTCTTGATTTAGACAAATTTAAGCCCATTAACGATACCTTTGGACATGCTGAAGGCGATTCGGTATTAATTACTTTTGCCGATCTCATGAAAAAAACCTTTAGAAATTCAGATGTCTTTGCTCGATTAGGCGGCGATGAATTTGCCGTATTACTCAGCAGTACTTCAAGAAAACAAGCAGAAGTTGTCATTGATAAATTCTGTCATTCACTACAAAAGTATAATCAAGCGGTAAAGCGAGGCTACGACGTTGAGTATTCCTATGGCATAGTGGAATTCAATCAAAATAAACACGAATCTATTGAAGCGCTACTAGCAGATGGCGACTCGCTTATGTATGAAGCAAAGAAATCAAAAAGATGATATATAGCCATGTTACTTAAACCGCCTGCCCACACGCATAATCGCTAGCCCAACAAAATTTGAAGTTATAACCGCCAAGCCAACCCGTTACATCGATGCATATTCAATTATTGGTTCATACGTTAACGTCTTCCCTTCATGATTTCTTTACCAGATACATATTTCAGGCCCAGGTATCTGTATAGATAAGCAGTCAAGTCGCTAAATAAAAGTTACCGATCACTTATCCATGTATAACGGCAAAATATTGCGGGTAAATGTTTGCTTCAATACAACGGTAGATTCAATACTGGCAATAAATTTAAGGCTACCAAGGGATTTTTTAACGAAACTTTCATAACTTAGCAAGTCTGTCGCCACAATTTTAAGGATATAGTCATGAGCACCCGTTACAATTGAGCATTCCATCACTTGATCCAGTTCAGCAACGGCTTGCTCAAATAGTTCCGCATAAATATCTGAGTTTTCAGTTAAACGAACAGATGCATAAACCAATACATTCAGCCCAACGGCCTGAGAGTTCAGCTGTGCGCCATATCCGGTGATCACACCTGTTTGTTCTAATTTTCGGATCCGCCTTAAACAGGGTGTATCCGACAAGTTAATTTTATCTGCTAACTCTGATATCGCGATACGCCCTTTACGTTGCAAAATGGCTAAAATACTCAAATCTTTTTTATCTAAATCAGCTTTCATCTTAATTTTAGTTAATCTCAATATTATATGATGTATTTATATCGTAATTCACTAAAACAAGCCAAATTTAAAGCGTTATTTATCGAAATAAGATTTTTAAACCATGTTATCTTTTAACTAATAGACATACACAAAAAAGACTTAATCGTGACTCCAAATACCCATGCTTTTGATCATTGGATCAGAACCCGTTTTGTTGAAATCAACTCATGCCTTGAAGAGATCTACTGGCAACAAGAAGACAAAGCCAATGTTGAAGGTGTCGGCGAAAATGAAAAAAAACAACTCGAATCAGAAGGCACTGAATTAATAACCGCATTACTTGCTGAAGGTAATACGGATGAGGGCTTTGATAATGCATTCGACTTATTAGGTAACGTAGGTTTATTTATGGCAGCATGTCGTCGCCATGAAATTACCGAGCCAAGCCGTGAAAAAACCTCTCCTCTCACCCAAGCGTCGGCATTAGCCATGCATATAGGCGCCTCTATAGGTGTGACACCGCGTTTTGCAACGGCGCATTTAACCACGCATAATAAATCTGTAAATGGTTTATATAAACGTTTTACCGATTTACCCTGTGAAAAACTCTTTGTTGATTATAATACTAAATCGATTTTAGCCTATAAACGTGCCTCTGATGCCTTGCTGAAAATTCAACCTTTAGGGATTTCACATGCCATCACAGCTGATTTATTACGGGTTGCTAAAGTTGCATTGCAAGATGTGATTGAGTCAAATTCAGCATTATTTGAAAAACTTGATGCAGATGAGTTTTTCTACCAGGTACGCCCCTATTACAAACCTTATCGCGTAGGTTCACAAGTTTATCGTGGCGCTAATGCCGGTGACTTTGCCGGGATCAATGTCATCGATATGTTATTAGGTTTATGTTTTGCAAATGAGCCTTCTTATTCGCAAATGTTGGTTGATAAATTTCTTTATATGATGCCTGAAGATCAAAGTATTTTACGCGATTGCATGCGCATGACCAGTATCATGGATGATTTTTTAGCGGCTTCGAAATACAAAGATCAGTCTTGGTATCAAGATAATTTAAAACTATTTTTAGCGGTATGTGAGTCTCACGGTGAAACAGCCATTCAACACCATAACCAGTTAGTGAGCAAGTATATAGCAGTGCCATCCACCAGCATGGCACAACAACACATGAGCAAAATCACGGCCAGCGGGCCGCCATTACATGCATTGCTTGACGCACTGGAAAAATTACGAGATCGCCGTGCCGCAGCACAAAGAACAGATATGCGTACCCGTTATGACGATATTAAATTATTAAAAACAACTCTGAAATAACTTAAGTCAAAGTGGAAAATTAAATGCCTAAAAATGATTTCAGACTCAGTGGCACAAACTACTTATTAAACCACTCTGTTGGCCGCCCTTTAAAAACAGCCCAAACGGCTTTTGCCGAGTCTTTTTTTGCCCCCTGGCAAGATAGCGGGATAGAGCCTTGGGGTGACTGGCTAAACATTATCGATGATTTTCGCAGTGCCTTAGGTAAAATGTTTAATGCCTCTAAACATGAGTTTTGCCCGCAAGTTAACCTGTCAAGTGCACTCACTAAAATAGTGATGTCACTAGCGCAATTACAACAGACTAAACCCGTGGTTTTATTAAGCGAAAACGACTTCCCGAGTATTGGCTTTGCATTACAAAAAGCGTTACCCGAGCATTACCAGTTAAAATTTATCCCTAAAGAGCAAGACATTACCGATATCAATGTATGGCAGGCTTATCTCACACAGGATGTAGACTTAGCCTTTATCAGTCATGCCTATTCCAATACCGGTGAGATAGCCCCCCTGGATGAAATTTTAAAACTTACAAAAAAATGTAATATATTAAGCATTTTAGATATTGCACAATCGGCAGGCATAGTCCCACTAGATCTACAAAAACAATGCCCTGACTTCATGATTGGTTCAAGCGTAAAATGGTTATGTGGTGGCCCAGGAGCCGCCTATTTATGGGTAAATCCTGACAAAATTCAGACTTGTCAGCCAAAAGATGTTGGCTGGTTTTCTCATGAAAACCCATTTGAGTTTGATATTCATCACTTTCGTTATCATGATACCGCGCTCAAGTTTTGGGGTGGCACACCTTCGATAGCTCCCTATAGCATTGCAGCCCATAGTATTGAATATTTTTCAGCTCTGGGTTCGCAGGCAATGCGCCAGCATAACCAAAGTTTAATCGAACTGGTTGCCGCGCAGTTTGATAAAGAATTTGTATCTCCCAGAGAAAAAAGTAAGCGCAGTGGTACCTTGATCTTAAATTTTGGCGATAAACAGACTAAAGTCATGACTGCACTAAAAAATGCCAATATCAGTGTCGATGCTCGGAGTTCAGGCATGCGAATTTCACCGCATATTTATAATGATATTGAAGATATAGAGCAGTTGATAGCTGTCATTAAATCAGCATCATGAATGTATAAATAAACCGGAGTATAGGAAGAATAAATGCTTTTTTTCCTGAAATCTAAAGTATGTAGTCAATCTCATTTGATGATTGATAATCTCAAACATTATGCGTAATCACATTTCATTGTAAAATAACTGTTAAATTTATCTCATGTAGTGACTAATGTCTCCTTTTTATGATTCCTCTACATTTGCGGATCGTCATAAAAATGAAAATTCTTGTTCAATAATTGTATGAGCTTTAGCCAAATTGGGATAAATTTTATTGAAGGTTTTTCGTCAAAAGTCGTGAGGAATTTCAAAAGAATTCACAAGTCGCAAGAAAATAATAGCAAGTAAGTGCTAAGGCGACATTAGCATTAAGTTTTTTGCGATATCTTTACTAATGACTTACTTCCTTTAAAACACAAAAAATTAGCTGAATCATCATAACTCTGATCTATTACCGGGTTACACCGATACAACGCAATTTCGACCGTTGTCTTTTGCTTGATATACGGCCTCGTCAGCCCGAGCAAAGAGATCATTAAAGTCTTTATCCTGCTGGTTAAATTGAGCAAGGCCAAAACTAGCCGTTACCGTCAAGCCTTTTGGTTTTAATTGTTCTAAGGTTTTTCGCAGCACTTCTGTTTTCTCAATTGCCTGAGTCAAAGGACAGTGATCGTATAAGATAATGAACTCTTCACCACCAAAGCGAGCAACAATGTCGTTATTACGTACATTATCAGAGAGTAGCGCGGCAACTTCCGTGAGCACCATATCCCCCATAGCATGGCCATGCTCGTCATTGAACGACTTAAAGAAGTCGATATCAATAACCACCATACAAAGATCTATATCGTGTCTTTTTGCAGCACTAATTTTTTTAGATGCGCTATCTAAAAGGTAGTGACGATTATAAAGGCCGGTGAGTTGGTCGGTCATAGCCAGCTCTTCTAAACGTTGGCGCTGTACTTCCAGTTGTTTAAATAGGTGCTGGTTCAAGATTAAGTTATCGACTCGGGCCAATAGTTCTTCGGTCATTATCGGCTTCGGCACATAGTCATTAACGCCAGCTTGAAATAGCGCTAACTTTCGAGATATATCGTCAAAACTACTCATGGCCAAGATAGAAATAGGAAAAGGAATGTTATGCTTTTTTTCCCTATCTCGAATATGACGTACTACAGCTGTACCATTGATTTTTCCAGCAAGAATGATATCAGTCATCACTAGGTCAAAATCTTGTTCGTCATAGAGCTTGATGGCCTCTTCACCTGTAGTGATATGACTGACTTCATAGCCATGTTCGTTTAGTACTGAAATAGTTGGTTGGGCGATGCTCATTGAATCTTCGACATACAGTATTCTTCCAACATAAAGAAAATTATTTCTAGTGGCTTTACTCAGACTATCGACATAGTCTGAGAAGGCAGAAATATCTTTTTTACTAAAAATCTCAGTGATCCCTAATGCCATAAATGACTCAGGTTCTTGTTCATCTGTTGCTGATAGCATTACGATAGGTGTGGATTTAGTCGATAGGTTTCCACGTAATTCCGAGCAAAAACTGCGACAATCACGGGTCTCCAACGTTCTAGCCACACAAATAAGCTGGTAATTATTTTGTTTGATTAAGGACAGCGCTTCTTTTTCACAACTTACACTGTCGGTGAAAATACCATGACTTTCAAGCGTCATTTTGATGACCATGCGGGCGAGGTTGGAGGGGTCAACTACAAGTGCTTTCATACATTAAACTTGTTAAAGATAGTTACTAAATAACAATAGCCTATTGCCCTTCAAACGCGAATTGTTCAATATCAAAATAAAAAATAAGACAGCACAAATGGGTTAATAACAGTTCACCGCTAATGACTTCTTGGTGCGCATTGCGGAAGTGATTAGCAGTTACATTAAAACTTCCGCTGTTGGCTTGATAGCTGTCATTAGAGGTTCGATTTATAAGGCTAACTACTGCCACTGAGCCGATCTTGTTAAGGGCAGGTATATGATCCGAAAGAAGACACCAGGCTGTTCCCATAAAGTTGATCACTTAATTCGAGGACGGCTTTTTAGTGTCTGAAACAGCCCTAAAAGTACCAGCTACAGTTATTTGTCTTCACTTAATCGAATCATATTTAGTTGTTTGTAAAGTCGTGTCAGAAATTGTCGTTGACATTAAACCCTTGAAATAGGTATCATTTTTGGAATCGTCGATTTCAGAACGTTTACTAAAATTTTTAAGGCACTTGTAAGTGTCTATGAGTAAATGTTTAATAGAGCAACATATGTAAAGGGATTTTTATGTTAAAACAAATAACCTCGATTTTATTGATAACGTGCTTGGCAGCTTGCAATGATGACAACAGTAATCCAAAGTTTGATTTAATAGAGAAAAACCAAGCAATTTGGAACGAAAATAATCTTTTGGATTATGAGTTCCATGTCACAAAATATTCACCTAATTGCCCAAATGACGATAATGCCTACGATGGTACAATTGTGGTTGAAAACGGTGTCGTTTCTACTGTATATGACTCCAATCATTTGTTTACTCATGAGGTTTCTTCTTGGCCTACCATTTATGACATATTTACTGAACTGATGGCAGATATCCAAAATGAACCTGAAATATTTTCCAAGAGCCATGTAGAGCAAAGCCTTCCCCCTCAATTCAATGCTGAATATGGTTTTCCTTCTGAGTATTTTATCGATAAAACAAATCAGACTTGTGATGAAACACTATTTAAGATTAGTAAATTTGCTGTTTTTAATTATGAAGTCGGTAATATGCGTGAAACTTTAGTGCCTTTGTTTGGTGAATTAGATCCGGATGCACCTCGTTCCCTGATTATTTTTAACGACAATGTAAATACAATTTCAGAAGTTCAAAGGTTGAGTGAGTATTACGATTTAGAAATATTAGAAATTTTTGAAGCTTCAGGCGCTTTTCTTATAGAAACAACTGTTGATAAAATTGAGTTACTACGACATGAGTTGACTATAAACTTCATAGAAGGAATACCTCCTGAAGACCAAGGTGTGGTCTGTACTGACATTATACAATCTGGACTGTGGTTTGAATTATTTGATAAAGAAACAGGGGAGCGACTTCATTGTGATGCCACAATCACAATTGAAGATGGCGATTATATAAAAGAGCTCGTTGATTGTAAGGGCGGGTCTAGTTCGGCAGGGAATGGTGATTTTATAATTGGTGTTGGGGCCGCTCCTGAAAGAGGTGGTATTTACAATATCACTATTGAAAAAGAAGGCTACCAAAATTGGTATCAGTCAAATGTTGAAGTATCTGAAGGCATTTGTCATGTCAACCAAGTTCAAATACAAGCGTACTTAGAGAAATAGATTTTAAAATATCTCAAAAATTAGACTGGCAGGAACGAGTTGAACTCACAGCTTACAGTGGACGCGGTAAGCAACTTCTAGCGTTGAAACTAAAGCTGTAACCACCGAGCGTCCGCTTTAAGGTCATATACCTGTTCTTAGTAATATTTTTACTTTAGTCGGCTATGTGGCAAAAATGATCGTTTCAACACCATAAGCTAATGACTGCTCTTGGCAACAAATTGGTCGTTAGGTGGGGTGGTTTTCACTGGTAAATTAAGACCGCTTCACGCCCTGAGTCATTCGTCAACGGTTTCCAAGACTAATAATGGCGATTTTCTATCTCTGAGTGACTTCAAATATTTAGATTCACTATAGGGTGTTCTCGACTTCCAGCAGCGAAATAAAATACGTATCCATTTAAATGATAAAGCTCTCACCGCTGACTGATGTGAATTGCCTTTCTGACGCTGTTGTGCGTAGTACAACCCAGCCCAATATGATGAGTAGACAGTTTTAGCTGACCATTCTATGAACGATTGCCTTAAGAATTTAGAGCATTGCCAACGCCAGTGTACCCATGATTTTTGACCACTCCTCTGAGTCACCGGTGCAATTCCTGCGTACATTTGCACTTCAGATGCATGTTTAAATCTAT
>NZ_KB905172.1 GCF_000378625.1 Colwellia piezophila ATCC BAA-637
CCACTCAGCGAGAATTAAAAGGCTTAGAGGCAAGGCATTGATTGAAGAGAATGGTTATTCAGGAGAATATGCTCCTGCATTCTCTAATAAGCTGCATCCATGCAGCGTCCTTGTCAAAATCAATAACGCAGCATGTAAGCCTTTGCCTTTTATTAGGTACTCGCCCTCTGGGAGCTTGCTCGATGCCCACTAACATCGTTAAATTTATTTGATTTAGAATGACTAAACCGAAACAAATCCCCCTTGTTATTGAACATTGAGCATAGCTCTGAGTTGGGAAGAAATTTAATCAAATTGGTATTAGCCTGCACTGTTATCTAGACGGAACGAGTGCGCATAATTAGCACTAAGGACTTAGCTGCATTATTTACGGGGGAACCTACTACCCTATCTATTGTGCTAATTAGTGCACTATTCACCTCACTAAAACGATGGGCTAAACCGTATTAAATTAATTTGGTTAACAGAGTGTTTACAAGTTGGCGGCATGGCTAAAGTTTGATAAAATTCGGAAAAATTCCCCCCCCTAAATTTCAATTGATTAATAATCATTTATTAAGGATGAACATGAAATCTAAAATAGCGATTGCCGCACTGCTTTTATCACCTTTGTCTGGCCAATATGCCTTAGCTGAAGACGAAGCTGAAGTTGAAGAAAAATCAGCATTAACTGTTTCTGCTGAGCTAGGCTTTTTATACAAAACAGGTAACACCAAAAGTGGTGATATTAAAGTCGGTATAAACTTAAAGCATGAAAAAGACCAATGGTTAAACATGTTAGCTTTTAACGCACTTGCTAAAAAGCTTGAAACAGAAGATGAAAATGGCAAAGACGTATATGAAAGCACTGACAATAAGTGGGACATTTTAGGTCAGTCTAACTACTCACTTGAAGAAGGTGGCAAAAATTATCTTTACGGTAGTGCATTTTATCAACAAAATAAATTCAACAGCTTTGCCTATCAAACATCTGCATCACTTGGTTGGGGTCGTCATTGGATAGACAATGAAACCAGTTCATTTTTTGCTGATATCGGTCCGGGTGTAAAATACGACGTTATTCGTGCAGAGCCAGCAACAGCAACAACAATAGCAACTGAAGAGTACAGTGAAACCGCCGCTATATTGCAAGTACAAGCACTATACACCAATAAGATAAACGACTTTGTTGAGTTCAAGCAATACTTTGTTGCCAAACAAGCCGTTGAGTCTGATAAGAATAGTTATTATCGTTCAGAGACGTCACTTACTACTAAGTTAATTGACTCTTTACAGTTTAAATTCTCTTTCCTTGTAGAGCATGATACTGAAGTAGAAACAGGTTTTGAAAATACTAACACCGAAACCTCAGTGACTTTAGTTTATAGCTTCTAGAAAATAAACAACGTAAAACTTAGTTGCTTCATCTCCAACTTAATAATAAGGCTGTCATTTCTTTTAGAAAACAGCCTTTTTTATTGTCTTTTTTTACTTATAAAAAGCTGAACCGCTGCTCATTACACACAAAAAACCAGTCGTTGAGGCTGGTTTTTTCATTAGTTAACTAGTTAACCTGAACTCTGGATAATGAGTGCTTGATGTTTAATTAAAAACAACAACTTACGATTATTAAGAATAAAATTTACAAGGTTAAGTAACGATATACTCTATCAATGTTTCAATTTATTCGATTATCAAGGCAAAACGTTTATGAATAACGGGTTATTTATTGACGTTTTAACGCTGATAATCAGATAAAGGGGAATATTGAGCAAGTGCTGCTTATCCAGAGTTCAGGTTAGTTAGTAAGGAATCTAGCTAAACTGGTTAGACGTATTGTTCGCGCCGCCAGCTTTAAGTGCATTCTCACCAGCAAAGTATTCTTTGTGATCATCACCCATGTCAGAGCCTGACATGTTTTGGTGTTTAACACAGGCGATACCTTGACGAATTTCTTTACGCTGTACACCTTTAACATAACCCAACATTGCCTCATCACCAAAGTACTCTTTCGCCAAGTTATCAACAGACAATGCTGTGGTATGGTAAGTAGGCAAAGTGATCAAGTGATGGAAGATACCGGCTTCACGTGCAGTATCCGCTTGGAAACTACGAATCTTGTCATCTGCACGTTTAGATAATTCAGTTTCATCATAGTCAACACTCATTAAATCAGCACGAACATAGCGAGAAACATCTTCACCTGCAGCAACCATGGCATCAAAGGCTTGTTGACGGAAGTTCAACGTCCAGTTAAATGATGGGCTGTTGTTGTAAACCAGTTTAGCATTGGGAATTTCTTTACGAACCTCGTTCATCATTGCGGTGATATCAGCAACGTTTGGTGTTGCCGTTTCAATCCATAATAGATCAGCGCCGGCTTTAATGGCTTCGATGCTATCAAAAACACAACGCTCTTCACCCGTACCTTGACGGAACTGGTATAGACCAGAAGGTAAACGCTTAGGACGAACTAGCTTACCGTCACGGTTAAAGCATACGTCGCCTTCAGCCATGTCAGCTACGTCAATTTCTTCTACATCTAAGAAAGAATTATAGATATCACCTTGATCGCCCGGCTCTTTAACTACCGCGATTTCTTTAGTAAGACCTGCACCTTCAGAGTCAGTACGGGAAACGATAATACCGTTATCGATACCTAGTTCTAGGAAGGCATGGCGCAAGGCACGGATCTTAGAATGAAAATCTGCGTGAGGAACCGTTACTTTACCGTCTTGATGGCCACACTGTTTTTCATCGGCAACTTGATTTTCGATTTGCAGCGCACAAGCACCGGCCTCAATCATTTGTTTGGCCATAAGGTAAGTTGCTTCAGCATTACCAAAACCGGCATCGATATCAGCAATAATTGGCACAACGTGAGTCACGTGATTATCAATTTTATATTGAATGGCAGCTTTATCGCCTTCGCTTGCTTTATCTAAGTCGCGGAATAAACCGCCTAGCTCACGTGCATCAGCTTGACGTAGGAAAGTGTACAGCTCGGCAACCAATGAAGCTACCGAGGTCTTTTCGTGCATAGACTGATCAGGAAGTGGACCAAATTCACTGCGCAGTGCAGCAACCATCCAACCAGAAAGGTACAAATAACGACGGTCTGTTTTACCATCAAAATGCTTCTTGATCGAAATCATTTTTTGTTGGCCAACAAAACCATGCCAGCAACCTAAAGATTGAGTGTACTGAGAGCTATCAGCATCATAAGCGTCCATATCGCGACGCATAATGTCGGCAGTGTACTGAGCAATCTCTAAACCGGTTTTGAAGCGATTTTGTGTGCGCATACGGGCAACAGACTCAGGATTAATTGCAGCCCAAGAGCTACCCGCTTTTTCTTTAATAGCTTTAACCGCTTCGATTGCACTTTGATAGTTAGACATATCATTCTCCAAAAGTATTGTTGTAGATTAATGAGTAGTTATAGGTGATCATTAGTATTGGTTGTTTAACTTCCTACTCTGGAGATTCAATCAGAGATCAAACCTCAACATGACTACCAAGAAGTAAGCTTTCATACCGGACTACAAAAACAATAACCCAATACCTAGGTATTTTTAAAATATATAATCACTATTGCCACCATTCACACAATGAATACAACTCCGCATTTATTACCTTGTTTAGCGATTATTTATCACTAAAATTATAAAATTTCATTGAATTACCCCATTATTTAGCTTATATCTATCTGACTTATATTTATTGAAAGAACCATCAACGACATGAATATTTCTAAAATTGATTTAAACTTACTTATTTATTTAGACGTATTATTGCGTGAGAAGAATGTTACCCGGGCAGCAAGCCAGCTTAATATTACCCAACCGGCAATGAGCAATGGCTTAAAACGATTAAGAACTTTATTTAACGACCCTATTTTAGTGCGCACTTCTGACGGCATGGTACCAACAGAACGCGCCCGCACTCTAGGGCCAAGCATTCGAAAAATATTACTTGAGTTAGAAGAAGCGTTGCAAGGCGAAGAAGAGTTTAACGAATTTAATAGCCAGCGGGTCTTTAGGATAATGGCCAGTGACTATGCCGCTTCAACGCTGATCCCTACACTTCTAAGGGCTTTAAATGAAGTAGCACCGAATGTCACCTTAGACATTATGACGCCAAGTGATGTCACCTTTCATGATGTAGAGGCCGGTAAAATTGATATGGCGATTAACCGCTTTGATGAGTTACCGCAATCTTTTCATCAAAAAGCGATATGGCGTGACTCTTTCTCATGTTTATTAAATGCTAATAGCCCATTAGTCAGTCAGTTTAATTTAAACGCTTACTTAGGCGCGAAACACGTTTGGGTTTCCAAAACGGGCTTTGGTGTCGGCGTGGGTATGGATCCCAAAGATGTGCAAAAGCTTGGCTGGGTTGATGAAGCACTGGCTCGCTTAGGCAAGAAGCGCGATATTAAGGTCTTTACCCGTAATTATCATGTTGCCATGCAATTAGCTTACGAAGATAACTTAATTGCCACTTTACCGACAAAAGCCGCGATGTTACATAAAAATGACAGTAACTATACTATTGTAAAACCACCATTTGATATTCCAGAAATAGAGCTTAAGATGATCTGGAGTCCCTTATTACATCACGATGCTAGTCATATTTGGTTTAGAAAATTAGTTATTGCTGCTGCTGTAAAATGCCAGGAAACTATATAAGCCACCATGAAAAACCTTTTCTATACCATTTTTGCCATCAGCATTTGTTTACTACTAGGAAAGCTTGCTAATGCGCTATTAGCAGCTTTACCCGCCAGTTTATATGGCATGATTATTTATGCGTTATTTTTACAGTTAAATTGGTTTAGCGTTGCCAGAGTGACTAAAACTAATCAGTGGTTTATTAAACATATGGGAGTATGCCTGGTACCTGCAGGTATGGGTATCATTGATAATTTCCAGTTAATTCAGCAACACGGCATTTCGCTAGTCGCTATTATTTTTAGCTCAACTTTATTATTACTCACTGTCATTGGTTACTTAAGTGAGCGTTTTTTAACAACGTCTAACAATAATACGGCTAAAACAACGACAGGTTCAAGCTAATGCTAAGTACTTTCATTGCGAACAGCCCAATATGGGCGAGTATTGTTATCACCTTAGTCACCATAACAACGTATCAATTAGCAGCAGCTTGCCAACAGAAATGGCAATCTATTTGGTTAAATCCCATGCTGATCTCTATTTGTGTGTTGGTCCCCCTGCTGCTTATTCTTGAACTTAACTATCAGGAATATAGTCAGACAACTCAGATACTTAACCTTATGTTAGAGCCCGCTATTGTCGCGCTAGGTTTCCCTCTTTACCAACAGCTAAAGCAAATTCGTTTACACTGGCGAGAAATGACTGCTATTTTGGTCTTTGGTATCGTTATCGTTATCTCGGTGAGTTTTATTCTGGCCATGTTATTAATCAAAGCTCCTGACATAGCCATCGCTTTGTCCCTTAAATCAGTTACCACACCTATTGGCATTACCTTAACCGAGCAATTATTTGGTGATAGTTCCATCACAGCGTTTGCTATCTTGATTGCCGGTTTGTTTGGTGCCTTGCTTGGCCCTCAATGGCTGAGTTTTATTGGCGTAAACTCCGCCAAAGCCCAAGGGTTAGCCATTGGTAGTGCTAGCCATGTAATTGGCACCGCAGTCCTGGTCCGCAAGAGCGCTGAACATGGTGCATATAGTTCAGTGGCGCTGATTTTCTCAGCCGTATTAACGGCACTTATTAGCCCTTGGCTCATTCCCTTGTTACAGCAGCTATTTAACTGAAGCAGTTTAAGTCAATGTCACCAGCAAGCATCATTCACAATATGAATGATGCTTATCATAAAGTACAATGATATGAATTCGCTAACAGCGTCCTCTTTAATAAATAATATATAAGTCCTATTTAACAACGTCTTACTAAAATAAAATAACATCTTCAGTTTCACAACTATATTTCAAACCCCAAAAGCACTATTGCCAGCAGTGATAATAAGCCCTAGGATTATCATTAATATTTATTTATAGCATTCGTTTTTCATAAAATGACCGAAATATCGCTAAAATAAACACTTTCACACCCACATTCTTAACGCTTTAAGCAAATTTTTAAAATAAGGTGAAGTAAAAAATGGCAGCGACAGTATTAGTAGAGAACTTAACAGTAAGCCAATGTCTTTTTGATTTTATTGAATATGAAGCATTACCTGGCACCGATATTAGTTCGAGTCATTTTTGGCAGGCGTTTTCTAGCATAATTAATGACTTAGGCCCTGAAAATAAAAATCTTTTATTAAAAAGAGATACGCTGCAAGCCAGTATTGATGATTACCATAGAGGCAACAAGCCTCTTGATTTTTCTCACTATAAAAATTTCTTGAGCGAAATTAATTACCTTGTGCCGCAAGTTGAAGATTTTCATATTAATACGACTAATGTCGATAATGAATTAGCTCTTATGGCTGGCCCTCAGCTTGTTGTGCCAATCATGAATGCACGTTTCGCCTTAAATGCCGTAAACGCACGTTGGGGCAGTTTGTATGATGCGCTTTATGGCAGCGACGTGATAAGCGATGAAGATGGCGCACAGCCAAATAAAGCCTATAACCCGGTACGTGGTAAAAAGGTTATCGCCTTTGCTAAAGATTATTTAGATCAAGCGCTGCCATTGGTATCGGGTAGTCATGAACAGGCCGTTGGTTATCACTTAACTGAACAACAATTGATGGTAAGCCTTGCTGATGGCCAGCAAAGTCCCTTAAAGACGCCGTCAGCTTTTATTGGTTTTACTGGCAGTATCAATAATCCAGAAGCCTTGATGTTCTCCAACAATGGTTTACATCTCAACCTACAGTTTAACGATAACAGCGCTATTGGCCAAGAAGATGCTGCGGGCTTAAGTGACATCATGCTTGAGTCTGCTTTAACCACCATTATGGATTGTGAAGATTCTGTCGCCGCTGTTGATGGCGAAGATAAAGTAGTAGCTTATCGAAATTGGCTAGGTTTGATGACAGGTAAGTTATCTGCAACATTAAATAAAAATGGTAAAACCATCACCCGTACCATGAACAGTGACTTTAGTGTACAGACACTAAATGGTGACACCGTTACCCTCAAAGGCCGGAGTTTAATGTTCATTCGTAATGTAGGCCATTTAATGACAAATAATGCCATTATCGATAGTCAAGGCAACGAGATACCCGAAGGCATACTTGATGCGATGATCACCTCACTAGTTGCCATACATGATTTGAAAGGCAATGGTCAATACAGTAACAGTAGTGAAGGTTCAATTTACATTGTTAAACCAAAAATGCACGGTCCTGAAGAAGTCGCCTTTGCCAACACCTTATTTTCTCGTGTGGAAACCGCGTTATCATTACCGCAAAATACCATAAAAATGGGCATAATGGATGAGGAAAGACGCACCAGTGTTAATTTAAAGAATTGTATTTTTGCGGCTAAAGATCGCGTGGCATTTATCAATACCGGCTTTTTAGACCGAACTGGCGATGAAATTCATACCTCGATGATGGCCGGTGCGATGGCAAGAAAAGCAGATATTAAACTAACACCTTGGATTGGTGCGTATGAAGATAACAATGTTGATGTCGGTCTTGCCTGTGGTTTTAGCAAAAAGGCACAAATTGGCAAAGGCATGTGGCCTATTCCCGATCAAATGTCGAATATGCTAGCAACCAAAATAAACCATGTTGAAGCAGGGGCAAATACTGCTTGGGTTCCCTCACCTACTGCAGCAACACTACATGCTATTCATTATCACCGCGTCAATGTTTTTGATTTACAGAAAAAATTAGCCAAACGTTTGCCAGCTAATATTGACGATATTTTAACGATTCCCTTAGCAGAGAACACTAACTGGACTGACGCTGAAATTAGCCAAGAGCTAGATAATAATTGCCAGGGAATTTTAGGCTATGTGGTACGCTGGATAGATCACGGTGTTGGCTGTTCGAAAGTCCCCGATATCAATAACGTTGGCTTAATGGAAGATAGAGCTACTTTGCGAATTTCTAGTCAACACATTGCCAATTGGTTGTGCCATAACATTTGTACCACTGAGCAAGTGCTGACAAGTTTGAAGAAGATGGCCTCTATTGTTGATAAACAAAATGCCAAAGATGCTAGCTATCAAGCGATGAGTGATGATTTTAGTAACAACATTGCCTTTAAAGCCGCGTCAGCACTTATATTTGAAGGTGTTACCCAAGCCAATGGCTACACCGAGCCATTACTACATCAATATCGTTTAGCAAAGAAGCGTCAATTGAGCTAGTTTCTACGAAAATAAGTGATGCAATGCCATTTCATTGCGGGATCACTTAAAATGAATCAACATAGGCGCTATTGACCATTGAACAATAGCGCCATTTTTTTGCCTTATCTAAACGAAAAACCTTGCTCTAGGCCTCCTCAATTTAGCTATATTAATTGTTACTTATTTAAATAATTTGAAATATTTATTCACTTCACCCGCTCTAATAAAGTAGCTTGTTAAAAAAAAACGCTAGGCGCCCATTTTTAGTACGCTACCCTAAAGCGCCTTTACCATCTACCTTATGAAAGAAGCAGCTTATCTCAACTCACTAGCATATTATTTAAACATCCAGTAAAGTAACACTTGTAACAATTTAGTAAACAAAACGAAAAATAGGATCTGTAAAGCTTTAAACACTGAGTGGCACAGACAGTAAAAAATCAATCAAACACTTACATGGCTGAAAGGATATAGGCAATGAAATCAATTAAATTACTGTTAGTGAGTTTTACTATCACATTTGTCGCATTGATGACCATTTCGCCTGCACTGGCTAAGCCATCCGTTAAAATTCAGTATTTAAATGTAAACCATAGCTTTAGCAAAAGTTTTGCTAGCTACGATATTATCAAGGCTGCGGCAGAGGTACCTCACACCTTATCAACTCAAAACAGTAATAGTTTTTCTTCAGGTTTGATCCTTTCTAGTTCCCGTTTATTAATTGAAGATAGTTCGCAGTTAGCAATCAATGTTGTCAGTCAGTCTAACGAATTTTTTAGCAGCGCCCTGATGTTTAATGACAAATTTAACCAATTTATTTCATTTTTCAGCGCGCCGACTAAAGGCGATACTTCCGGACAGTTAGCGCCTTTAGCTGAAAGGAATATGAAGGAAAAATGTAAAAACTCTGTCGACTATAGTTAGCCGGTCGAGTAAATAACGAGAAGCCCCCCCTCCTATTAGAAAGAACAAATGCGACTTTTAGATTTATTGCCATAAAAGTCTGAAATTTGTAAAATTAATTTTACTCCTAGCTATAGCTAAACTGCCCGCAAATTAAAGCACTAATATAGTTAAAAAACGCAACTATCAATATTCTCCACACCAATTTTGCGTTACTCTGCCCTATCAATTTTATTCAGCTTGCTTATAACGATGAAAAATATAAAAAAAATACTTACCGGTTTTATGCTTATTAGTTTATTAGTATTAGCAACTGCATTAACTTGGCTTTATAGCAAAGTTGATGGTGCTCTGCCCTTACTCGACGGTAAAAAAACAGTTTTTGGTTTAACAAAAACTGTCACTATCGAGCGAGATAAGCAAGGAATAGCCACCATAAAGGCCCAAAACCGAGCAGATGTTTCAGTGGCTTTAGGCTTTATTCATGCGCAAGAACGATTTTTTCAAATGGATTTATTAAGGCGCAATTCGGCCGGTGAGTTAGCAAGTTTGTTTGGCTCTATAGCACTTGATTATGACAAATCTATCCGTAGGCACCGCTTTCGCGATAGAGCCAGAGAAATCGTTGCTCAATTACCTCAACAGCAACTTGAATTAGTTAAAGCTTATACTAGAGGAGTAAACCAAGGATTAAAATATTTAAGATCATCACCTTTTGAATACCTACTGCTGCAACAAGAGCCTGTTCAATGGAGTGAAGAAGACTCAATCCTGACTATTTTTAGTATGTATATAGATCTTCAATACCACGATGGTAAAAGAGAACGAACTCTCGGCTTGATGAAAGCCGTTTTGTCGGGAGATGTTTACGCGTTCTTAAACCCTAAAGGTAGTATTTGGGACGCCGCCATTGATGGTAGTCAATTTACCCAAGCGCCAATGCCATCATCACCTTGGCCCTCGGCATCAAGTTTAAATTTCAACGACAAAAATAATAAGACTATAATGCTGGCGAGTAACAAAGAAGGTAGGTATCAAGGCGACCACCTACCGGGCTCTAACAGTTGGGCAATTTCAGGAGAGTTAAGCGCCACAGGCACTGCGGTAATAGCCAATGATATGCATCTGGGTATTCGTGTCCCTAATACTTGGTTCCGCGCTTCTTTTGAGTATCCCAGGTCAACAGAGGATAGTTCATCATTATCATTAATCCCTGAAAAGATTAAAGTGACAGGGGCCACCTTGCCAGGTACCCCTAATATGGTTATTGGTAGTAATGGGCATATTGCTTGGGGATTTACCAATAGTTACGGTGATTTCAGTGATGTTATTGTCTTAACCAGTAGTGCTGATGGCAGCCAATATTTAACACCTAAAGGCTATGTAGACTTTACTCAGAAAAGACAAGTTATTGCTGTTAAAGGACAAAAAGCACATAAAATCACTTTTAAAGAAACTATATGGGGACCCGTTATTGGTGAAAACCACCTAGGCCAGTTACTCGCTTATAGATGGGTTGCTCATGATAAAGAAGCGATAAATTTAACAGCAACGGAACTAGAACAAGCAACCAACGTAGATCAGGCCTTCAATATTGCTGCTCGCTCAGGTATTCCTTCTCAAAACCTATTAGTTGTCGATAAAACTGGCGATATTGGTTGGACAATTATGGGCCCCATTCCAAAGAAAAATGGCGCTACTGGCAATACACCTCAATCATGGAGTTCCGGCCAAAATAGCTGGCAAGGCTATTTATCTCCTGCGCAATACCCTCGTATTAAAAACCCAGAGAATCAACGACTTTGGACGGCTAACTCTCGTGTTGTTGGCGGTGATATGTTTGAAAAAATTGGTAATGGTGGTTATGCCTTAGGCGCCCGTTCAACGCAGATTAGAGATAATCTAATAAACCATAATAAGTTTGATGAACAAAGCTTACTGGCCATTGGTTTAGATGACGAAGCCAAGTTTTTACAACGTTGGAAAAAATTTATCGTTGCAACGGTATTAAGCGAGCAAGTTATGGCTGAGAATAACGATTTTAAACAAGTGAAAATCTTGTTAGAAAACGCAGAGACTCTCAGAGCAAGCCCTGACTCGGTAAGCTATCGCTTAGTGCGTAACTTTCGCATAAACCTCAGGGACAGTGTATTTTTCGAACTAACAGAAAGCTTAAAAGGTATTGATAAGGCTTTTAATTTCAAGAGTATTCGTCACCAAATCGAAACGCCACTTTGGCAGTTAATTAACGAACAACCTGAAAACTTCCTCATGTTAGGTGAAGATAATTGGCAGCAAACATTTACCAAAGCACTGGCGTTAACAGTTAAAGACATGACCCAAAAGCAAACATTAGCGGATGCCACCTGGGGACAACAAAACAGCTCTGCAATAAAGCATCCGCTTAGTAGTGCACTGCCCTTGTTAAACAACTGGCTTGATATGCCTAGCAAAGCGTTAGCTGGCGATAGTTATATGCCAAGAGTACAGGGGAAAGCCTTTGGCGCTTCAGAGCGTATGGTGGTTTCTCCAGGCCATGAGGACAAAGGTATCTTTCATATGCCAACAAGCCAATCAGGACACCCTTGGAGCCCTTATTACGGTAAAGGACATAGTGATTGGGAAGAAGGTATAGCTTCACCATTTTTACCGGGAAAAACCCTCTACGAGCTTACATTACTAAGTTATTAACTCATGGTATTTAACCCAGTCAATGATCAATATTTGAAATAGCTATTTTTGATACCGCTATTTTATAAAAAATTAAAGGAAGTACACCCATGACCATTTTAATTACCTGTTTATTTATGGCCTTACTTTTACCGTTACTGGCAAAAGCACCTGTAGCCTATGCTATGGCCAAGCAAGGCAGATACAATAACAATCAGCCGAGGGAGCAGCAAAGTAAGCTAACAGGCTTTGGCGGACGAGCACTAGCAGCCCATCAAAATGCTTTCGAGTCTGTCATTCTTTTTGCTCCTGCTGTTATTCTTGCTTTAGCCACGGATAATATTCAGCAAACGGTCGTCATCTTGGCCGTTATACATATTATTGCGCGAGTGCTTTATAATATTTTATATTTATTTGATCTCAGTTCATTAAGATCAATTACATGGGCAATTGCCACTCTATGTAGCTTTAGCATTGTCTTTCAATGTATTCCCTAGCCGCCCTTTAAAAACAAAAAACATCTAAAGAAACAGTTGACACTATTTGGCTAAGGTAGCTAGAGTAACTACTCAAAGTAAACTGTCATCTACAATATTAAGGTAAACAAGTGAGCGAAACGTTAGATTTAAATGAAATACGCAAAGAAATTACGCTTTTAGATCAAGATTTATTAGCCCTGTTTGCTAAACGTCGTGCGTTAACGCTCAATGTGGCAAAGAGTAAGGTACAACAAGTTCGCCCTATAAGAGATCAAAAGCGTGAACAAGCGCTTTTAATACGTTTGATAAAACAGGGTAAGACGCTTGGATTAGATGCCCATTATGTTACTAGCGTCTTTCAAACTATTATTGAGGACTCGATTTTAAATCAACAAGCTTTCTTACAAAGCCTAGCGAACCCTGATATTCAAGTACCGACCGTTAGCGTTGCATTTTTGGGTGATAAAGGCTCTTACAGTTATCTTGCCAGCCATCGCTACTTCTCACGTCGCGCAGAGAAAATCATTGAATGTGGCTGTCAAAGTTTTTATGAGATAATGCAGCAAGTAGAATCTGGACAGGTCGATTACGGCATGCTCCCTATCGAGAATACTAGCTCGGGTAGTATTAACGAAGTATACGACTTATTGCAGCACACTAGCTTATCGATAGTAGGTGAAATTACTCAACCAATAGAGCATTGCTTGTTAACCGCAGTTAATACTAATTTAGCTAATATTAAAACCATTTATGCCCACGGACAACCTTTTGCTCAATGCAGCAACTTCTTAGATAAGCAAAACGGAATTCGTATTGAATATTGTGATAGTACGGCCGATGCCATGGCAAAAGTTGCCGAGCTACAAGACGATACCATCGCCGTAATAGGTAGTGAAGAAGGAGGTCAGCTTTACCAACTTCAAGCGATTGAACAATCAATAGCTAATCAAACTGAAAATCATTCACGCTTTATTTTAGTGGCTCGAAAAGCCGTTGAAGTAGCAGAACAAATACCTGCAAAAACCGCTATAACCTTGGCTACCGGTCAAAAGGCTGGCGCTTTAGTAGAGTGCTTAATAGTACTTAAAGAAAAAGGTATTAATATGTGTAAGCTTGAGTCGCGCCCTATTCAAGGACGTCCTTGGGAAGAGATGTTTTACATTGATGTAGAAGCCAACTTAAAAAGCTTTGCCTTACAAGAAGCGATTAATGAGATTACCCCAC
This sequence comes from Colwellia piezophila ATCC BAA-637, assembly GCF_000378625.1. GTDB lineage: Bacteria > Pseudomonadota > Gammaproteobacteria > Enterobacterales > Alteromonadaceae > Colwellia > Colwellia piezophila. Next base: position 13,553 of record NZ_KB905172.1, read on the forward strand.
ATACTAATTTTATTAAAATACTTGGCTGTTACCCAATTGAACATATTAGTCCGACCAGTATTCCCAGTAGCGAGCTTTAAGAGAAAATAAACCCCTAGTGCTTGATATGTTCACTGCCCATAGCGACATATCGCACTAGCGAGCTTGCCAGGAAATCTTATAAATTTTCATGCCTAGACACTTGGTTCAGGACGATTTACAGGCGCGTGAACTATTGCCAATTTTAACAATCGATTAGAAATTTGTTTTTCGATAAATCGACGGGTGAAGCGATGATAGAACTCATCTAAGTATTTTTGTAGATATTTTACCTATACTCTATGAAATGTACCTAGCAAAAATAATTTAAATAGCCGATGGCTATATCTACCCACGACAACCATTCAGCAACCAAATAGCTTGGCGTTACCTTGGTCATAGTTTTGCGTTTTATCAGTAATATCGGTTGCGGATAATGTATCAGAGCATTTTTTTTCACCTGTTTCCAAATGTTTTTTGATAAACGCATTAACGCTAAAGTGACAAATACTATCGACCATTTCTATTGCGATAAAATTTGCTTTTTTCTCTTTGCTTTCACAGGCGATTAACACATTATTTTTCCTGCTGCGCCACGATCTCGTTTACCTTTTTGTCTACCACCAACCAGAGCATAATTTATTCGCTATTGTGCTACTTAGTTGATATAAATATGCTTTGCTTGATAATTATATACAGCACACCATTTATACCCCTTCAAAAGCATAGACTCACTTTTTTAATGTGTCGAAAGTCAGTCTCTACAGCCAATTTGTTAACACCCATTATAAAACTACGGGGGCTTTCGCAAATAGAGTTTTTAACATCCATAAAAAATCAACATAAAAGATAAGCAATACCAACTACTTATGATAAATAGCTAGTCAGCTAAATTAATTTTATCGCATTCTCCATTTTTATTAACTATAACTGTTTATCAGGACAATAAATAAAAATGGATTTTTTATGCTAAATGTCACTAGTAGAAAACTCGAGAGTATACAACACCCTTTCACTAACAACTTCCTCAAACGACAAAAAGGTATCACACTGCTTGAGTTGATGGCTAGCGTAGCCATCACGTCAATATTGACTGTTATGGCTTTACCTAACATGAATGACTTTGTCGTGCAGATGCGTGTTAATAGTGAAATATCTATGTTACAACGTTTACTGCTCGTTGCTCGAAATTCAGCAATTAATAGTGGTGAGCGAGTCATAATATGCCCATTAACATTAAGCGGAAGATGTACCACAGATTGGCATAAAGAACTTAGTGTTTTTATTGATAATAACAATAATAAAACCTTTGATGCAGCTAACAATGAAAGGTTACTGGTAACGAAATCAGCAATTAAAATTGGAGACCAACTGATTTATGGCAAAGGGCGAGTCATGGTTGCCTACCAACCCTCTGGACATTTAACTGGCTTAAGCAATGGTACCTTTCGTTATTGCCCACTAGGTCATGAAGAGAAATCAAGAGGCATTGTTATTGCTCGCTCAGGTCGTTTTTATGCAAGCAGCGATATAGATAATGATTCCAGAGATGAGACTCGCATGAATAAAGAGATAACATGTAATTGATAAATCTTAGCCTAGCTCTGTAAGATCTTTGTATACAACGGTGACTAGCGTGATACTAAGGAAAGTGCTATAAATAGTACTAGAGTAGCATCAATTAGGTCACTCATCATGGAACAAATTAGTAGTCATTCTATAAATGTAAAACTCCCCACAAAAAAACCTAAAGGTTTTACATTAGTAGAACTAATGGTCACTATTGCGATAGCAGGAATTTTAACCATGATTGCCCTGCCCAGCTTCAATGAGTTTTTAGTAAGAATGCGTGTTGATAATGAAATAAGTGAAATGCAAAGGCTATTATTAACCGCTAGAAATATGGCGATAAATACAGGAAAAAACACTACCGTTTGCCCTCTTTCCAGTGGCGCTTGTACAACCAATTGGCAAGGTGAAATAAGTGTCTTTACCAACGACGTTAATACCTTAGTTAATAGTAATAAATTTTCCGGAAATGATGAATTGGTTAAAATAAAAGAAGCAATAAAATCAGGCGATAAACTGCAGTATTCTCAAAAAAGTGTTATTTATACACCCGCTGGGCGGCTACTAACCACCGCTGCTAGTTTTAGCTATTGCCCCAAAAACGAAGCTGATAGAGCTCGAGGTATTATTGTTTCTGTTTCAGGCCGAAGCTATACTAGTTCAGATACTGATAACGACGATAAAGATGAAGACAGAAACGGCAATCAAATAGTTTGCAGCTAAAAGCTTAATTGAATAACTTGAGCTAAAGTTAAATTTTAAGATTAAATCCAGGCTACAAGTTACCGTGCGGTTTCACCATCAACAATTTTGGCTCTGCTGCCAGTAAAGTCAGCTTTTGATAAAATACATTCATAAACTTTGTAAATTTTAACTTTTTGTTTTGAACCAGGCAACATAACTTTGTGACCGGTAATTGAATTTGACAAGTTTGATGCTTTATTTTGAGATACATTCCAAAAACTAACCATTTCTCTACCGCCAACCAACTCAACAAAACATTTAACATCAACTTTTTCATCTTGCTTGGTAGATGTTTTAGCCTCAAGGTCATTGCTAATGATAAACAATATAATTGGCAATAATATTTTAATAAAAGTAGTCATCCTATTTCTCCCAACAAGCTGATGGTGTCTTCACACCTAATTCATTAATTTCTAATTTTTTGCAACCAGTATCATTGACTTGATTATTTTTAGCCACTGCTTTTAAAGTAAAACTAGTTGTGGTTTGGGCATCTACCATAATTCGATAATTCGTTGATGCTGTATATATTTTTACAGAACTACTTCCTAACCCCTTCATATCTGTAGCATAAGAACGACTATCAACGAATACTTGCTCTTGTAAATTAGCAAACCTTATCAATTCCCGTTGTGCTTCAGAGCGATTGGAGCGAAGAACAAAATCTGTATATGAAGGGTAAGCCACTCCCGCTAAAATACCGATAATAGCCACGGTGATAAGTAACTCTACTAAAGTAAAACCATAGCTTTTTTTCTGTTTATTCATGATATATGTTCCATAACATTAAATTTATACCTTTAACTTATTGCTCTTCGGTAACATAAAGGTAAGTACGCATTGTTTTCAAATCAAAGTCTACACCGATAATTTTTCGACCAACAATAAGGTTACCTGTAACTTCGGATTTAGGATTATCAGGATCATCAGGTAATACAATTAAGGTCGGCGAGCCTAAGAACTGCTCACTAATTAGTGCTATTCTATCAGTTCTATTATCAGTGTCCTCCGAAAGCCAATTATACCTTTTAGTCCCTAATGCTAAATCAACTGCATATAACCAGCCTTTACCTATTGGCGGTTTACAATCAACCAAATCAGCTGAAAATTCTGGCGGTGTGAATGAGGTGTAATAAGCAATACCATTAATAACTATAGCCGCTGATGTACTCTTTTCCCCTGTTTGAGTTAAATCAATAAACCAACCAGATTGTGCACTTACCTCTAGCGCTAAGATTTCTCTTGCTTCGCTAGTCATTGTCGCTGCAAAGCGATCAGTGGTAAAATTAAATAAATTTGATTCAGTAATTACCGTTGGCGTTGAAGGTGTACTATCGGCAGAAAATGTTTGTGTTTTTATATGTTCATCTTTAATCATAAAGAAACTATCAGCGGTATCAATACCTAAGGGGTTGGATCTATCACCACTACCAATTAATACCGCATCATATGGTTTTTCTTGGTGTACGGTAATAGTAGTTGTTACACCATCTTTGTCTGTTACTTCAGTTTCAATGGTTTCAGCAATAAAGGTTCTAACAATAGAAGGCTCGTAAAAGAAACGTCTGTCAGTGGGATCCGTATCTCCACCTAAACTCGCTAATTTAAACACTGAGAAATCGGCTATTATGCTATCATCTGGCATATCAACACGCCAAACATTGCCGCCAGTATCTCCAGTATATAACCTATCAACTAGGCCGTTACCATTACTGTCTAATAAACCGATACTTGAAGGAATACTATCCGTACCTGCAAAAGTAGTGTCTGCACCGCTAGGTGCCATACTCCATTTTAATGCACCTGTTTTAGCATCAACCATGTATACAGACCGGCCTTTGTTATCGCTAGTACCTGCACCAACACTATCTTTATTGGTATCATAACCACCACCAAAGAAAAGTACTGGACTAGCAACTTTACCGCTAAAATTGAGTTTCGAAAAACCAATTTTAGGCTGCGACCAGGTTTGACCTAACTCCTCAAAGCCAGTACTGCCACCTTTTATATGCCACATTATACTTGGCGAATCTGGGGTGCTGATATCTAGCGCATAATATGAATCGCCTCCACGGCGTAAACCAAAGAATATCCATACACTATCTCCGGTATCGATAATACCATCGCCATTCTTGTCATTTACATAGGAAGTGATTTGACCATCAACACCATAAATTTTGCTGGCTGAAGAATAGTTATCTCGTAAACCAGCGATGTTTGGAAACAGCTCTTTTGGCATAAAGGCCCATTTTTCTGAGACAGTATCTCCTGCATCCTCAAACATATGCAATGCACCCGCATTAGTACCTATAACAATGCGAATATCATCCTTACCCGTATAAGTACCAGTGTCTTCGTCATATACTCTTCCACCGTAATTAACAACTAACGGTTTTGAATGCAGAGGGTCACCAAAAACATCCGTCCGCATATCAGTTATGCTACCATCCTTATCTTCATCATCGACATCCATGCCTAAATTCCAATTAAAGTAATCTGTAACGTCAGCTAAAGCTATACCTAAGTCATCCGCAAAGGCTTGTTCCTTACCAGTTAAAGCCGCTGTATTTAACCGAGCAAGTGTTCCCCCATCACCAATATCACTATAAACAACACGATCCGCAACGTTTTGTGTTGCAAACCAACTAGCAACACCACCTTTTTCAACTAAATTACCATCAACAGTTGGTGACCAGTAACTTTGTACTGTTGTAGAAAAATGACCCGTATCTTCATCAAGCGCAGGCACATCATTAACACCGACTTGAACACTATCAATGACCTTATATTTCTTTAAATTCCCTTGCCAACGAGGACCATTTTGCGGATCAAACATAGCATAATAAACAGAATTTAACGTTTCAGTTCTATCAAAGTTATTCGCAGCAACTGAGGCGGAAGTTAGACTGTCATTAGCTGGCGCTAAATTTCGTAAAGTACTTAGTAACGCATTTGTTAATTGTAGCCCATCACTGGCTGCAAAGTAATCGCCACCGCCGCGTTTAGCCGTTTCAATTAATAAAGGTGCGGCGTCTGCTGCACCTTCACTAAAACCAATGGTATGGGTTGATACAGTCTGCACACCATCAAGGTTTAAGTTGACATCGTAGGTGTTCATCCAGCCCGCTAATGCAGGTAAATAGCTAGATCCAGTATTATACGATTTTTTGTCATACGCAAAAGGAGCATTATTAAAGTTTTCGTGAGTTCCCGTAAAAGTCACATCTTTTAATTCTGGATTGCCATCAGCATCAACCCCGTTTTCTTTAGACGTTAATCCTTCAATTGCACTATCTGCCCCTGAATCGTATGAAGGTACTCCATCGGTAATTAAAATAATATAGGCTTTATCTGTACACTCATCAAAAGGGTTTTTGTATTCATTAGAGCTATTGGTAATTCTACGGTCAGCTATAGGTCTAGAAGAGCTCTTGGCATCATCACCATATTCAACCGTTTTACCTGCAAAATATTGCTGTGCCTCATAGGTCGATTCACATAAAGGGGTCCAAGTAAATGCCGTGAGATCATTGTCAATTAAACTGATAAGGCTAGTTTCATTAGTCGCTGTCATCTCATTAATACCAAAGACTACACGGCCACCATTATTGCTTGAAGAACCATCGCCATAATTATAATTAAATATTTCTAAACCAAATTCGATACCATCTGTTGTTTCAATAACATTAGTGATACTTCTTATAGCTGTGTCTAAACGAGTTTCCGTAATTTCATCTTTAAGGAGACTATGGTACCAACGAAGATAATTTGCTGTATATAAGGTAACTAAAGGGCCAGACCAATCAACATCTGATTTACTTGCATCCGTTGTATAGTAAACAGGAACTTTCTTTGTACTCAAATCATCGGCAGGGTAGCCATCAATATGACCCTCTGCATTGACTGTACTACCGGCATTTATTACAATTCCGTCTTCTACTATTCTGACATCTTCTTGACAATCAATAACTGAAATAGTCTCAAAACCATTATTATTTCGTATTTCATCCCAAGAGCCGCTATTGCCTTTAAGGTTATACTCTCGAATATGTCCAGTATAATAACCTTTCATTCTTAACGATTCTTTAGAGCTTTCACAACCGTTTACAAGTAAATTAAAACGCCGCCCATCACTCGGGCTATCAGGTATAGCGGAAAAACCATCAGTACTTCCTTTATTAAAATAGGTCGCATCATCATTGTAGGCATGAGATGGGCCATCAGGGGGGTAATCTTCAGGCGGAGTTGTTTCATCTAGATTATAAGGTTTATCAACGGTATGCTGATCTCCCATACTGCCAGAGTTATCAAAAATAATCAGTACTTTAGACTTCTTTGCCGATTGTTTCACGGCATCACTAACGTAGAGTTCTATATCTTCAGCAAGCGACAAAGATGTCGTCACCAGTACTGATATTGTCAGTAAACTTAACGTAATAAACTTCTTCATAATAAAACCCCAAATATAAACATGACTAGCCAATTCAGCACTTATTTAAAATACTTTTATTTTATTTTATTTTATTTTAATAAATGCTGTGCTATGCCTGAATTCACTTCCACCGTACTCGTTTTATTACGGCCATATTTTCTGCTTATTTGTATACGTAATATGTTACAAGTAAACACCTGCGCTGATGAAGCAGATCTAGAATGGGGACAATCTGTTTCAAGCTGAAACTCATTGCTAGCAATATCGAGCGATGCAGCATAAATATCACCATGTTTGGTGGCATTAGTTAGCTCGGCTATGACATCTTTAGCACCATCTTGAAAGGTTGCTATCGGCTTAGCAAAACCATTATTACCTGTACCTCCGGTCACTTGTTTGAAGATAAATTCTTCTACGGCACTGACTACTTCTTGATCTGCAATCATTTTTTCTTCGCTAGCACCTGACATTTTCATATCTGTTGTACTATTTTGCATTAATGCTGCAGCAACAGCAGTTAAGGCAATTAAAAAAACTAAAGAAACGACTAGCACTACACCTCGCTGTTTACCTTGTTTCACGGCTTTATTAATTTTATAAATACGACTTACCATAAATCGACCCTCGCATTATACAATGTCACTGTTGAACTAAATAATAGGCGACGGTAATTATCATTAAAAGTCACCGTCAAATCACCTAATTGGTAGATGTTATTATTAGTATATTTGTTATCTGCAGCTATATTCCGCGCCAAAACAAAGATTTTAACCGCTATGATTTTAGTGCCTCCAGCATCATCCCATAACGCTGCGGTCATATCACTTGAAGAAATATAAGCATCCACTACGCCATAACCAGCGGCATCGGGATCAGTATCAGCATCATAACCGTACATAAAATGAATCATTTCAATACCATCTATAATGGGTGCAAAAGACATTTGATTTGTCAATCGCCCTTGCATTAACACGGGTACCGTATTGCTACCTTGAGTTTCTTCTCGAACATAATAGACATGATGCTGATATTGCCAAACTCGACTATTCTCAACTGCTGGCACGGCCCCGCTGCTAAATAAAATGCCATCATTAATGTTAGTAACCAAATGGTAATTTCCTGCAGGTGCGCTTGTTATGGGGACTAGATCACCGTCTTCTAACTTAACTAGTTCAGAAGCTAACACTCTTTTCACTTGGATTACATCTGAACCAATTTTAGCGTCATTAAAGCAGCCCATAGGATTTGAACTGTCAACTATATCGCCCCAAATAGTGCGAAAATGTCCTACCGCTACAGGAAATGATGCATTGTTAACTCCGGCTCCAGTACAATCATTTCCAGGTGCGACAAGCGTATGGCTTATAGTGGAAAGATCAAAAGTCCCGGTATAGTCCCCCCAAAGATCTTGATTTAAAATATCATCAGTTAGTACGCTGATGGCAAAGCGACCATTTTCTTGCAACTCACCATAACTAGAGGTTTCGGCGGTAGTAGTGCGCATGCCAACAAAAACACTCATAACTCCAGCAAAAATAACTAAACCAATAGATAACGAAACCATTAGTTCAACTAAGGTAAACCCTTTATTTGTATGACCTGCATGCCCAACCATTAGAACTTTCATATTTAGTTTACTTCCATAACCTTTCATATAATAAAAGCTTCAACAACGACTTGCCGTCTTTTCTTACCAGCCGTACCACAAGTATCGATTTTCTTACTATCCTTTATTTTTGTCCTTCCTTGCCAACTAACAACAACAGTATAAGAATTTTTAATGGTATTACCTGCTATATCCTTACCTAGTATTATACAACCCCTACCACCAACTAAACCACCTACACTAACAGTGCCATCACTTGTAGTAACATCTCCTCCCATAAGTGCTAATTCCCATTCATACCGGTCATTTTCAATCATATCTACAATGCTAGCATCACCTTTATATACTCCGTCACCCTCACCATAATCGTTTTTCACATATTCACTTAGTGTTAAATCTGGGTCTGTCGATGGTGTTTGTGCACGCATTCTGGCAATAATATCCTGTGCTAAACTTGAAGCTAGGGAGCGCTGCATAGCATCAAAACTAGCTTGTTTAGCGGTAGCTTGCATCGCAACAGCACCTAAAACACCCGTTACCATGATCACTAAAGCAACTAAAACTTCAATAAATGTCATACCTTGGGGAGGACTTTTATATTTAGGCGTTATAAAGTATTTATTCATTGGGAACCTGCTTAATAGAAATAATATTAACAGGCAATAAAAAGGTCGTTGAAAAATTACTGCGAGCTAAATAAGGCAGGGGGAGCTTGGTGATAAGCATAATATCATTAATGAGCAAACGGAGGAGCTTGCAAGAGGATTTTCCGAGATATAGGCTAAGGTTTTTAGATGCTAGCGACATAATTTACTACCCTACCATTTCATGGCCATAGTTTAGTTATGCCGAGGCAAGGAATGAAACGATTAACATCCCTTTAATGCACAAAATGGCACAACTCAATCAGAGTAGCGTTCTAACACTTTATTATTTTATTATTTTATTATTTTATTATTTTTTATGTGTACAGCGACTACCCACGGTTTAAGCCGTATCTCAAAGTATTTATAAATCACTAAAAAGTATATTTTTTAGTATAAGATACAGGACTTTTTTATAAAAAAATCAATAACTGGCCGTTAACACTATGAAAACATACTTTCAACAAAGTGCTAACACTATCAGTTACCCTACATTTAACTAGTAAATTAAGACTAGCGCAATTCAACAGGGACTGCAAATACGATACTTTCTTCTTTACCTGGGTGCTCTATAACGTGGTGACCACCATAACCTTTTAAGACTTCAACAACTTGTTTAATGAGTACTGCTGGCGCTGAGGCCCCAGCGGTTACCCCTACTTTGTTGACGCCAGTTAACCAGTCAACATCAATATCTTCAGCGGTATCAATTAAATATGAGGTAACACCAATTTTAGTTGCGAGCTCTTTTAATCTATTGGAATTAGAACTATTTTTCGCACCAACAACCAACATTAGGTCAACTTTATCGGCTATTTCACGAACCGCGTCTTGACGGTTTTGTGTTGCATAACAAATATCATCTTTACGTGGTCCTTCAATATTAGGGAATTTAGCACGAAGCGCTTGAATTACGTCCATGGTGTCATCTACGGATAAAGTCGTTTGACTACAAAAATACAACTTGTCTGGGTTTTTAATGTCGAGATTAGCGACATCTTCAGGGGATTCAACTAAATATATCCCTGCAGTTTCACTACTGTACTGGCCCATAGTCCCTTCTACTTCAGGATGACCGGCATGACCGATAAGGATGCATTCAATATTTTTACGACTAACACGTGCCACTTCCATATGAACTTTGGTGACCAAAGGGCAAGTTGCATCAAAAACCTTTAACTCTCTAGTCTTAGCTTCTTGCCTAACCGCTTTAGAAACGCCATGGGCACTAAAAATAACCGTATTATCGTCAGGTACTTCATCGAGTTCATCAACAAAAATAGCACCACGCTTTTTTAAGCCATCAACAACAAATTTATTGTGCACGACTTCATGACGAACGTAGATAGGGGCACCAAATAAATCTAAGGCACGTTCAACAATACTAATGGCTCTATCAACACCCGCACAAAAACCACGAGGGTTAGCTAAAATAATTTCCATACCTTTTCCTTAACAATAAGCAATAACAAAAGCTGAGTTATATTATATCAATGAACGAGAGTAATTATCTATATTTTAACAGAGGTCTGACGACGAGATCTTAGAATTAAGATTAAAGGGAGGGTATTAATAAAAGCAGGGTAAAACAAAAGCGGACTTTAATAAAAGTCCGCTTTAAAAACATTATAAAAACAAAAGTTACTTAATTTAGGCCAAGCTTTTCAAGCTCTTTAATAACTACCTTGCTAGGTAAAGGAATATAGCCATCTTTTTCAACAATTTTCTGCCCTGACTTTGATAAAATCATTTTCAAAAACTCTGCTTCCATTGGCGGAAGAGCTTTACTTGGGTGCTTATTTACATAGACATATAAGTAGCGAGATAACGGATATTTACCTGAAATAGCATTTTCCATATTAGCGTCAATAAATTCCGAGCCTTTTTTAGATAATGGTAAAGCACGTACACCTGAAGTACGGTAGCCTATTCCCGAGTAACCTATACCATTAAGTGATGCAGAAACTGACTGAACAACTGATGCTGAGCCGGGTTGTTCATTGACACTGTTTTTAAAATCACCTTTACACAATGCTTTCTTTTTAAAGTAACCGTAAGTACCTGAAACTGAGTTTCTTCCGTATAACTGAACATCCTTTCCTGTCCATGCTCCCGTTAAACCTAAGTCGCCCCAACGGTCTACGTCCTTATTAGCACCACATTTACGGTTATTTGAAAATATCGCATCAACTTGCTTAATTGTTAAGCCTTTTAATGGGTTATCTTTATGCACAAAAACAGCGAGTGCATCAATAGCAACTCTTACTCGCGTTGGTTTATAACCATAGCGTTTTTGAAAAGCTTCAATTTCTCGCATTTTCATTTTACGACTCATTGGCCCAAGATTTGACGTTGCCTCTGTTAAAGCTGGAGGCGCAGTAGATGAGCCCGCGGCTTGAATTTGTACATTTACATTAGGGTAAGTACGTTTAAAGTTTTCTGCCCAAAAAGTCATCATATTCGCTAATGTATCTGAGCCAACTGAAGAGACATTGCCAGAGACGCCACTGACTTTTTTATATTCGGGTAAGTTATCATCTAGTGCAAGTGATGAAAAACTGATTAAACTTGATAAACTAATAATACTTATAACTTTCTTTAAACTCATGATTTTCTCCAATAAGAGCTTTAACTTTTTAATTGGCAACACTATACAAAGTGAATATGACAATTATATAGACGTTATATGACAGTATTGTGACGACACCATTCAATAGCGCTTACTTGCAAGTTTTTTCGGCCAGGTTTGATAGGCTACTCGGCTCAAAACAAATAGAAAAATCACTGCCTTGTTGCCATTGACTGTTTATCACTAGCTCAGCTTGGTGATGGTATAAAACATGTTTCACTATCGCTAAGCCTAAACCAGAGCCGCCGGTATCACGCGACCTTGATCTATCAATACGATAAAAGCGTTCGGTCAGACGGTTAACATGCTCGGGCTTAATACCGTCACCATTATCTTTTACTGAAAAAATAGCTTTACCGCCAACTAACCGCCAACTGACTTCAATACGGCCCTCTGGTGGTGTATAGGCAATCGCATTAGACAATAGATTGGCGCACGCACTCTTTAGCTCAGTTTCAAAGCCTAAAACATTAACATCTGTAGTGATATCAAGTGTGATTTTGTGTTTTTTCTGTTGATTGAGCCAAGTGGCCTCGTCAACTAAGGTACGAATTAAATGCACCATATTGATACATTGTTTTTCATCATTAAGATTATTTTCTACTTTTGCCAAGTTAAGTAATTGTTCAACCAGGCGATCCATCCGAGAAACTTGCCCCGCTATAGTTTGAAAAGCTTTTTGCCAATGGGGATCAAAAGTTTCATTTGAGGATTGGATCATTTCTACATAACCACGCACGACGGTTAGAGGCGTTTTTAACTCATGAGATACATTGGCAACAAAATCACGACGCATATCCTCTAAACGTTGAATATTTGAAATATCTCGTGCTAAGAGTAAAACATGTTCATTCCCATACGCCATAATGCGTATTTCTAATTGAACTTCTGGATGTACAGGGGAAATTAATAAGCAGGGCTGCTCAAAACTCTCCTTTGCCAAATAATCAGAGAATTCAGGAGCGCGTAGTAAGTTATCTATCCGTAGGCCTGAGTCTCCCGGCCAACGAACCCCTAGAAGTCGTTGGGCTTTTTTATTGCCCCACTCAACAGTAAGCTCTTCTGATAGCATTAACGCGGCATCAGGCAGGGCTTCAGCGCCATCTCGAAAACGACGCACTTTTTCATTTAATTGTTTTTGTTTATTACGCTGCTGTTTGATTTGTTGATATAAACCATCGTACAAGTGTCCCCAAACCCCATGTGCCTGGGGAGGTGATAACGACTTTGATTGCCATAACCAATCAATCAATTTTAATAAATGGTGATAATGCCAAATTATTAGAAACATAGAAGTAACAAACATAACGGGCAACAACGCATCGAATAGCCAGCCGATGAAGGCACTGACTAAAAATAACGTTAGCAGACGAGATATTATATTCTTAAAAGATAAACGAAAATACATACTTTCTTAACTACTTGGAAAAATAGACATAATTAAAGGGAATTTATTTTTTTAATTTACTAGAAAACCGGTAACCTGAGCCACGTACCGTTTGTACAAACTCATCATGACCCTCACCAGAGATAGCTTTACGTAATCGCCTTATATGTACATCGACAGTGCGATCTTCAACGTATACATTAGTACCCCACACATTATCCAGTAACTGCTCTCGAGAAAATACTCTTTCTGTATGGGTCATGAAAAAGTGTAGTAAGCGAAACTCCGTTGGCCCCAAGTTTAAGCTATTATTATTAATGGCCACACGGTGTGAAACCGGATCAAGTTTTAAGCCATGAAACTCAACCTCTTCTTCAAGTGAGGTCGGCGATACTCGACGAATAACCGCCTTGATACGGGCGATAAGCTCTTTGGGTGAGAAAGGCTTAGTCACATAATCGTCTACGCCAGCTTCAAAGCCCCTGACCTTATCATCTTCATCACCGCGAGCTGTTAACATGATGATGGGAATATTGCGGCTATATTCATTTTTCTTTAACTTCTTCGCCAAAGATACCCCACTGCCGCCTGGTAACATCCAGTCGAGCAAAATTAAATCAGGGTAAGGTTCATTGATACTAGCTAAGGCCTGCTCAGTATCACACGCCTCTATCGACTTAAAACCATTTTGCTCTAATACAAACGTGATCATCTCTCTGATCGGGGTTTCATCTTCAACAACTAAGATTGTTCGACTCATACAAATATCCTGAAAAACTATTGATATGCTGAGTTATGATGATACTGAAATATCTCATTAGCTCAAGCAAAGAGAACTGTATTGTGCAAAAGTTTGATGACAGTTTTATGACAATAGGAAAAGTTTATTGATATCATTAACTAGACTTTAAAAATAGGCAAGAAAAAAGTCGCTAATGCGACTTTTAACTAACACTTAATAACAGTATTTACCTTTAGAATTTATACTGAATACCCGCAGCTAAATAATCTTCATCATTGCCAGTATCTAAATCAAAACTAGTATAAAAAACATAAAGCTTAGTACTTTTCGCAAGTTTGTAATCTACACCTGCCGTGATGCCATTACGACTGTCACCATCTTTATGATCTGCACCTTGAAATTGTCCTTTAAAGGTAATCTTATCCAAGGTGTACTTGGCTGAAACCATGACACCGTTCATTTCAATGCCGGTTTCGATTTCTTCTTGGTTTTGTACCATTAAACCTAAGGTGATACCGGCAACTTTACCAGAAAAGGTAGCGCGCATTGTATCAAAATGTCCTGACACCGCGCCGTCTTTCGACTTACCTTTTACATCAGAATCATAAGCTACGGAGGCATAAATGCTAGATTTCTTCAACTTTTTATCACCGTAAAAAACAGCCATCGAGTAAGCATCTTCTGCGTCTAACTCATCTTCAGCCATATAGGTCAAGCCAAACTGTAAACCTTTAAATTTAGGTGATTTATAACTAAGGGTATCACTTAAACGGTTTTCACCGACCCAAAGATATTTGATATCGCCATTGTAATCACTAAAGATATCTACTTTACCTTGAGACTGCTTTAACATAGTGTCATTTTTACCGAGCAAAACTTCGCCAAAAAAACCACTTAAGCCTATATATTGGTTACGCGCTTTCCAGAAGTCGTCACTATCACCATCCATATCTACTTCAAATTCAACTTTATAAACAACATTAAGGCCCTCACTTAATTCATGGGTGCCTTTAAAGCCAATTCGTGAAGCATTGCTTTTAATTTCAGTAAACTTACCTTCACCTTCATCTGAGGACTGAACTGAAAGATCGGCTCGACCATAAATATCTACCGATGCTGCCATAGCAGGAACAGCTGTAGTACAAAACATTGCAGCTAATAGTATTTTTTTAGTGAATTTCATTTTGATAAACCTTGGGTTATAAGTTATTAAAGACTAATTGCGCATTATCATATGGTGGTTTTATGACATAAAGATGACACCCACGAAATTAAAAAAATCCATTACTTTAAATAACTTATTATTTTTTATGGCATAGCTAATTCTAGACCATAGCTTTTCAGTTTGCTTTTTGGTTATTTATTGGTGAAAATGGTTTTTATAAAAAAATTTAATTGCTTAGTAAAACTAGCTAAACTCAAAGTTGGGCAGTATAAATTTTTATCCATGACAATATAAGATGTAATAAATGAAGATTACTAGCATATCGAGAAAGTTACTGACAAGAGTACTCTCTGTTTATTTTATTTTAACCATCAGTGTTACTGGCATTCAAATAATTGCTGAATATATTAATACCAAAAGTGATATCAATAGTGAGTTACTGACTTTAGAAAAAACAATTAGTGGCAGTTTAACTCGTGCCGTTTGGGAGTTAAATACTAAGCAAGCCATTGATATTTCAGAAGGCTTGATCGCTATCCCTTTAATCAAAGGTATCACAGTTACTGACGAAGCAAATCAGGTTATTACTCAGCTTGGTGAAGTACTAGCTGCGCCCTCTAAAACGTCTCAAGATAGCTATAATGAACATCAAAGCATAAGCTCACTAAGTGAAGGTATATTTGGTTATTCATTCCCCTTGATTTTTGAGTTTTCAGGGCGATCGACCACTGTTGGCTCCGTTACTTTATTATCAAGTAACGATGTTATCTTTAGTCGTATTGAGGTTGGAATATACTTCTTAATAGGTAATGCCATTGTAAAAACGGCTTTCTTGGTTTTCTTATTTTCATTAGCTTTTAGTAAACTGCTAACGGAACCCCTGCAAGAGCTTACCGATCAAATGAAGCAACTTGATATACATGATCCTGAAGCATCTAAGTTTCATACTATGGATAATGAAAGAAATGAACTAAGTATCCTTGAGGGTGCTTACAACAATCTTATTGATGAAGTTATTGCCTTTAAAGACAGACTCGCTATATCACAACGAGAAACAAATTTAGCTAATGAAAAGTTAGATGAACAAAACTTACTTCTCGAACAAGAAGTTGCTAGAAAAACGTCAACGTTAAGTAGCACGCTATTACGTATGGAAGTACAACAAAGAGAACTGCTAACACAACAACAGCAATTAGAAGCTGAAAATAATCGCCGACGTAAAACAGAAAGTACACTAATGACCACCAATAAAGAGCTGAAAACCTCTCTTATGGAGTTGAATAAAGCAAAGGATAGATTATTAGAAGCAGAAAAAATGTCTTCCCTAGGGCAACTTAGCGCAGAAGTATCTCATGAAATAAATACCCCTATTGGTATCAGTATCACCTCAACAAGTTACCTCGCTGATATTTTAAATAAATTACAGCAAGATATTAATGCCCAAACAATATCAAAACGCACGATTAACAATTTCTTAGGTAATGCTCAACACAGTGTCGAATTATTATTAAATAATTTGCAAAGAGCGGCAGAATTGATCGGCAGCTTTAAACAAGTAGCCGTGGATCAAACTAATGATAAAGTGCGCTTGATTAATATTTCTAAATACCTTGATGAAATAATTCAATCAATTCACCCTAAAATGAAGAAAACTAATCACAGTATTAAAATTGACTGTGACCCACATATTGAAATCTATACTCACCCAGGAGCCATCGCCCAAATAATGATTAATTTAATCATTAACTCTCTGACGCATGCCTTTATAGATGTAAGCAGTGGGAAAATTCAGGTAAGCGTGACGGTCGAAGAACAACGGTTAGTTATGTTATATTCCGATAATGGCATCGGTGTTAACCAAACACAATTAGATCAATTATTTGAGCCTTTTTATACCACCCAAGCAGACCAAGGAGGTACAGGTTTAGGGACCCATATAATTAAAAATCTAGTGGTGGATACCCTTAATGGCTCTATTAATGCGTATTGTCAACCTGGCGATGGCTTAAGCTATCACATTAGCCTTCCTGATATGAGGTATAGTTAAAAGCTGCTGCCTAAAGAACAGAATTCAGGTATGATAATCGACAAAATACTCCCTTATCAGCCTAGGATTTACTTATGTGGTTTAAAAACCTATATTTTTTCGCTTTTACTCGCCCGTTTGAATGGACAGAGCAAGACTTAGAGAAACACTTATCAGAACACCTTTTCACTCCATTAGGCTCCACAGAAATAGCACATTTCGGCTGGATTAACGCACTTGGAAAACATGGTGATTCAAGTGTCCATACAGCCAACGATAATTTTTTAATTTGCGCTCGCAAGGAAGAAAAAATGCTTCCTGCTTCCGTTATTAAAGATATGGTCGAGAAGAAAGTTAATCTACTTGAGCAAGAGCAAGGCCGTGGCGCAACTAAAAAAGAGCGCGAACAATTCAAAGAAGATATAACTTTTGAATTACTACCACGTGCATTTTCTCGTATAACCGACACCCATGCCTATATTAGCCCAGTAAATAATATTATCGTTATCAATTCAAGTTCACGTGGCAAAGCCGAAGACCTATTAGCATTATTGCGTAAGGTGCTTGGTACCCTACCTGTTACTAGCTTTGACCCCGATATTTGTGTCGATGAAACCATGACCGATTGGTTAAATAAAAAAAGCCTAGGTGGTAAGTTCACTCTAGGAATGGAAGCAGAATTCAACGCCTTAGGTGATGATGGCGCTGTTATTAGAGTTAAGAATCAAGACTTAATTAGCGAAGAGATTCAAACCCATTTAGATGCAGATAAATATGTTGTTAAGATAGCTCTTGAATGGGATGAGTCGCTATCATTTATTTTATGTGAGGACTTAGCGATTAAGCGCCTTAAGTTCTTTGATGTTATCCAAGAACAAAATGACGATATGGATAGCGATGATGTCGTTGCTAAACTTGATGCAGATTTCGCCTTAATGTCAGGTGAGTTAAACCGCTTTATTGTCGATTTATTGGCTGAGTTTTCCATGAAAACGACAGATCCTTTAGAAAAAGATTAACTCGTTTTTTGACAAAATAAGAGGGCGATAATATATCGCCCTCTTTCTTATACACAAAGATATTACTTTTTATAATGAAGCCACGTTAACTAAATAAACATTGCCCTTACTGCATCACATTTCTCTGTAAATTCATCACAGTCCATATAATCTACCTCAGGTAAGATTCCTTTCTTGGTATAACTAGTTAAAAGCGCCTCTTTAGTTGACTCATTTTTAAAGACATTATGATAAATTGCTCCGGCACGAATAAAGTCTAAATAGTGAACTTCTGTTGGTAAAATAGTTAAATCACTCCAGCTTTCGGCTAGTAGGGTAAACTCCTCAGAAAAACCCCAACTTCGCGTAATCGCTCCACCGATACGTCCCGAGAGCTTAATAATAGCTTGCTGTAAAAACGTCGGGTTGGCAAAGATATCAGGATGATTTTCAGCTTCAGTTAAAATTGGCAGAACGCCAATATTATGAATGAGTGCCGCAAGGGTTATGGTATCTAATGAAAGTGAGGTATGTTTATGTTTTTTTAGGTATAAATCCATCAAACTAACGGCCACTGAAGCAATATCAATGGTTTTTAACCAAGATTTTTTCATATACATAGTGACGACTTTATTATTTGAAACAAACACCTGCTCAATAGCCATGGCTGTGGCAATGCTTTTTATTTGTCTTAAACCTATACGAGTAACTGCTTGTGGCACGCTTTCAACTTTTACTTTTCGCCCCCAAAGAGCATTATTAGCGACCTTAAGTACACCTAAAGAGAGCCCTGGATCTTGGGCGATAATATTACTGATCTGATTTAAGTTTATATCGGGATCATCGGCTGCACTTCGCACTTTTAATGCTATCTCAGGTAATGTCGGCAGTATTAGGATGTCTTGCTTAATCTTTTCGATCAAAATCGTATACAGGGCATTTTCAGTTGCCATAAATCCACCTTTATTTTTATTGTGCTTACCATTAAAAGTAGCACAACTTTTTCAAAGCACTGTTATTTACTCTTATTTTTTCAAGCTAATAAGGCAAGTTGTTTTTATTTTAATTAAACTCATCTGCACTTATTCCAAGGGCCGGTAAACATTGATCTAGATCCTATTTACCTTAAATCGATATGGTAAGGGATTTTTCATAGCGTATAATTTGCCGCAAATTTTATCTGCACGTTCACTGTTTACAACCTATTTGAGTACCCCATGATAAAACCTGAACTTCTTTCCCCTGCTGGTAGCTTAAAAAATATGCGCTATGCATTTGCATACGGCGCTGATGCTGTTTATGCTGGACAACCCCGTTACTCATTACGTGTCAGAAATAATGAGTTCAGTTTAGAGAATATTCAAATAGGTATTAATGAAGCGCATCAATTAGGTAAAAAATTCTACTTAGTTAATAACATCGCGCCGCATAACGGTAAACTAAAAACCTTTCTTAAAGATATTGCACCGATAATTTTAATGAAGCCCGATGCGTTAATTATGTCTGACCCAGGGCTTATTATGTTAGTCAGAGAAAACTTTCCAGATATGCCTATTCACTTGTCCGTGCAAGCAAATGCGGTTAATTGGGCCACGGTTAAGTTTTGGCAGCAACAAGGCGTTGAACGGGTAATACTTTCTAGGGAACTATCTCTTGATGAAATCGAAGATATCCGCTTTCATTGCCCTGAAATGGAATTAGAAGTTTTCGTTCACGGCGCATTATGCATGGCCTATTCAGGGCGCTGCTTACTCTCTGGTTATATCAATAAGCGCGATCCAAACCAAGGCACCTGCACTAACTCTTGTCGCTGGAAGTATGACATTCATCAAGCAAAAGAAACTGAAACTGGAGATGTCATTGCCGTTAAACCTGAACCTGTCGATATTTATACGCCGGAAAAAGACATAGTAGTCCCTTCTCAGCAACCTATTGATGAGGTCATCTTACTTCAAGAGCAAGGTCGCCCGGGTGAATACCTGCCTGCATTTGAAGACGAGCATGGTACCTACATCATGAATTCTAAAGATTTACGTGCCGTTGAACATGTTGAAAGATTAATAAAAATAGGGGTGCATTCTTTGAAAATTGAAGGCCGGACCAAATCATTTTATTACTGCGCCAGAACTGCGCAGGTATATGGCCAAGCGATTAATGATGCTATAGCCGATAAAGCATTTAATCCGCAACTCAATACTGATCTAGAACATTTAGCACACCGTGGTTATACCGAAGGTTTCTTACAACGCCATCGCCATGGGGACACGCAAAACTATGAATATGGTTATTCAAAAAGTGATACTCAGCAATTTGTCGGTGAAGTACTAGGAAGAAATGAAGACTCTGGCCTGATTGAAATTGAGGTTAAAAATAAATTCCTCACTGGTGACCTTCTTGAACTAATGACGCCTTCAGGTAATCAAACATTTACCTTAAACAACATGCTTAATAGTAAAACCGGTCAAAGTATTAATGATGCCAAAGGCTCAGGTTATAAAGTCTCTATTGAGTTAGATACCGAGCTAGACTTATCTTTTGCTATTATCATGCGTTACCTCGATGACACAAGTACTACGCGTAATCCTTTTGCTCAAGACTACCCATTTTAATGATTTGGGTTTCCAGTGGCAGTAACGGAGGGTAAGTGACATGGCATTAAAAATTTTAGACAGCTGCATCAACTGTGATATGTGTGATCCCGAATGTCCAAATGGTGCTATCACGCTTGGTGATGAGGTTTATGAAATTGACGTAGATAAATGCACTGAATGTGTTGGTCACTACGAAAAACCCACTTGTGTCAGTGTGTGCCCTATAGACTGCGTAAAACCAGATCCTGAACATATTGAAAATGAAGATGATTTATTGACAAAGTTCATTCGCTTATAAATACCCAAACAACCTCAAGATGCAGGATTCAGCTGGAATTAGAAACGTCTTTAGGCAAGGCATTTATTGAAGAGAATGGTTATTCAGGAGAATAAGCTCCTGCATTCTCTAAGAGGCTACATCCGTGTAGCGTCCTTGTCGAAATCAATAACGATGGATAAAACGTTTCTAAACCAGCACTAAGGGGACGCATGAGCAAATCATACTCATCGTTGCGTATGTGATTAAGGGAATAACCATTAATAAAATACGCGCCTTGATTATGAATCGCTCAACCGTCCTGAAACGAGCATATTGAAGTAGCTTGGGTATAGCTAGGGCGTAGCCCAATAAACCAATAATAGGAGCAATAATTATTACTCCCATTATTGGGGGTATTTAGCGGCTAGGTAGCTCAATATCCTTTAAAAACTCATCCACTTCATGGTTGTTTTTCAATAACATTGCGCGAGTGACAATATCTTTGGTCAAATGCGGTGCAAAACGTTCAATAAAATCGTACATGTAAGCACGTAAAAAAGTACCGCGTCGAAAGCCAATTTTAGTGGTACTCGCTTTGAATAAATGGCTAGCATCAATCACGACCAGATCACCGTCAATTCGTTTATCAATTGCCATTGACGCAATCACGCCAACACCTACTCCTAAGCGAACATAAGTCTTAATCACATCGGCATCGGTCGCAGTAAAGGCTATTTGAGGCTTAGCACCCGCGGCATCAAAAGCAGCATCAAGTTCAGAGCGACCAGTAAAACCAAATACATAGGTAACCAAGGAATAGCCGGCAATATCATTTATGGTGATATTTTTCTTATTAGCCAATGGATGATCGGGTCGAACAATAATACTCCGATTCCAGTGGTAACAAGGTAACATTACCAAATCGTTATACAAGTGTAATGATTCAGTAGCAATAGCGAAATCTGCATCGCCCTTAGCAGCAGCATCACTTATTTGTGCCGGTGTGCCTTGAGACATTTGCAAAGACACTTTACTATATCTTTTAATAAAACCTTTAATAACATCAGGTAAGGCATAACGTGCTTGCGTATGCGTGGTCGCAATACGTAACTTACCTTCATCTGGCTGAGTATGCTCTCTGGCGACGGCTTTAATGCCCTCAACTTTAGAAAGGATTTGCGTAGCAATATCAATAACATCTTGCCCTGCTTCAGTGACGTGAGTTAAATGCTTGCCGCTACGTCCAAAAATTTGAATGCCCAATTCATCTTCAAGCATTCTCACTTGTTTAGATATACCTGGCTGAGAAGTAAATAAACTATCTGCTGTCGCAGACACATTCAAGTTGTTATTTAATACTTCAACGATGTAACGCAGTTGCTGTAATTTCATATAAATACTCAAGTAGCATTATTAAATGCGATTTTTGTAATGTGCTTATGCAAAAATAATATACTTAATCGAACATTTATTCCATAATATTTTTTAACTTTTAACTTTTAACTTTTAACTTTTAATAATTAAAGACCTTAGCCTCTAAATCTTACCAAGATATTTTTATACTTGGTTAGAATGTCTAAACAATCGTTTTTATTCAGCAATTTTAAGCTAATTGTACAACTAGCACTATGCTAAACAATACATTTTTTGTAGACTGCCTAGTAGTTTATTTATTCAAGAGAATCTTAGATGATCGCTATTATTGTTGGTTTAATTATTGCTTTAATCATTATTGTTGTTGTGGTTAGCTCTATTCAACAACATAAAGAAAAATTAGAAGCAGAAAAGCGGGTAAAAGTATCCAAGCAAAAAGCTATTATTGATGAAAGTGAAGAGTTAATTCTTAACTTAGCTAACTTACCTAGCAATCCAAATGTTATAAAAATATTGAATCGTCGCAGTTTAAACGCTGCCAAAATCATGCAAGAGCTCATGCCAGAAGTTAAAGGTATTAAAAAAAGAGTTCAAGAGTTGACGTCTCGACTAAAAGCTTCACAAGACCTCGCTGACAATCAAGCTAGCACGGAAGATCACTTTATTTTACCCGACAATGAACAACAACTTGTCGCTATTTTACAATGTATAAAGAAGTTACGGGTAGTACTGAAGTCAGAGCAAAGCAAAGGTGCCCTAGATGCACAAATCTTTACGGCTGAAGATAAAAATTTAGCAGCAATGCAGTTAAAAATCAATATTGAAAGCCTGGTTAAGCGTGGCTCCCTAGCTTTTCATAAGGATATGCTTGGCTCTGCCAGACAATACTTTGAAAAGGCCTTGCAAAGCTTAGTGAATAGTTCGGTAAAGAATGATTATGTAACAACAATGCATGCTGATGTTACTGAAAAACTAGAAGAAATTACCGACGCATTGAAGCACACTAATGCGAAAGATGCCGCGAAAAAAGCAAAAAGCGAAGAAAACGAGTTGGACATATTATTCCAGCCGAAGAAAAAATGGTAGGCCTCTCTCTAAGCCAGTTTATTCCTGGCTATATTTTAACAGTTTAAGACGCTAATCCCCGTGGATGTAATCAACACCATTAACTTGCCCGCATTTATTCGACGAACGATGAAAGCATATGCATTAAAAGCTCATATAAGACAATTAGGCTGCGAGTTAAGCCGCATTGGCCGTTCTAGGAATTGGCAACTAAAAGCCAACTTTAGCCAATTACAGGCCATCGTAGAATTTATCGAGCACGAGCATGAAGACAGTTGGTTATGGCTTGCCAAGCTACTTAGAAAAGAATATAAGTTTTTAAGCTATGAAAATATTTTAGCTGTTGCAACCCGTATGGACCAGGTTACTGTCACCGCCTTAATGGCAAAAACTGATTGTACTTTGGCACAAGCAAGAAAGGTATTAGATGCCTTAGAAGGACTAGATTAGCCCTCTAGACAATATAATGCAGGGCAAAGAGCAGATAAAAAAATAGATACCCTTGGGTATCTATTTTTTTGTTCAGCTCGAATTATCTTTATTCAGCTGATGTTTTAGCCTTTTTCTTTACGGCTGTTTTTTTTACTGTCGCCTTTTTAGCGACTTTCTTTTTCGGCTTAGGAATATCTTCCACCCACTTACCGTCAATGTACTTAGCTGTCCAGCCAGTCGCTTTCGGTTTGCCTTCGTCAGTGGCAATCTCGGTCATTACGTACTGCTCTTTCGTTTTCCGACTGTAGCGTACTACCGATAAATTCCCTTTATTATCTTCTGCAGGAGCATCAGCTAAGTAATAGAACTTTTCTGAGATCCTGTCTCTAAACCTTTGTAGTTCAGCCACTTTCGGTGCTCTCGTTTCCCGTGAACGAGGGAAAGTATGCGCGGCCAAGAAAATTCCGGCAGCGCCATCACGAAGCACAAAGTGAGCATCAGATTTTTCACACTCAAGTTCTGGTAATTGCACAGGATCTTCTTTAGGTGGCGCGGCTTCACCACTGGCTAACAACTTACGGGTGTTTTTGCATTCGTCATTAGTACAATCGAAATACTTACCAAAACGGCCAGATTTTAACTCCATCGGTGCTTCACAACGATCACAATCTAAAATAGGACCATCATAGCCCTTGATTTTAAACGTACCTTGCTCAACTTCAATGCCATCACATACTGGGTTATTACCACAAACATGTAATTTACGTGTTTCGTCAATCAGGTAACTGTCCATCGCAGTACCACATTTATCACAACGACGCATTGCCATAAGCGCTTCGGTTTCAGCATCTTCAGCTAAAACATTTTCAGCTTCTTCACCAGCCGTTAAGTTCATGGTTTTGGTACAGCGTTCTTTTGGCGGTAAAGCATAACCTGAGCAGCCTAAAAACACGCCGGTTTGAGCGGTTCGAATGCCCATTTTACGATTACAGGTTGGGCAATCAATATCGGTTAATACTGGCTCATTGTTTTGCATACCACCATCTTCAGATGGTTGATCAGCTTTTGATAATTGTTTGGTAAAGTTTTTATAAAACTCGTCTAAAACAGCTTTCCAATCAGCAGTACCAGCCGCTATTTCATCAAGCTCTTGTTCCATGTTGGCAGTAAAGTCATAACTCATTAACTTTTCAAAGCTGCCAGATAAACTATTAGTAACTATTTCACCCATTTTTTCAGCGTAGAAACGTTTTTTGTCTAGTCGAACATAACCACGATCTTGAATCGTTGAAATAATTGACGCATAGGTTGACGGTCTGCCAATTGAACGTTTTTCTAACTCTTTTACTAATGATGCTTCACCAAAACGAGCTGGTGGCTTAGTAAAATGCTGGCTTGGTTCAATATTATCTAAGGTTAATTTTTCACCGACCTTTAAATCAGGTAAGTGGGTATCATCACCTTTGCTTAGCTGTGGATGAACTTTAGTCCAACCATCAAACTGCATCACTCGGCCTTTAGCTTTTAAATCAAAGTTAGCGGCGCTAATTGTTAATGTACTTACGGTATAGCGAGCAGCGGTCATTTGACAGGCAACAAACTGGCGCCAAATCAGCTCATAAAGCTTCTTCGCATCAGGCTCAATACCTTCAAGAAATGCAGCTTCAAGCTTAACATTAGATGGGCGGATTGCTTCATGTGCCTCTTGTGCACCTGCTTTAGAGCCATATGTTTTCGGCTTTTCAGGTAAGTAATTTTCACCGAAGCTATCAGTAATGTACTTACGGCACGTTTCTACCGCATCTTTACTTAAATTGGTTGAATCGGTACGCATATAAGTTATATGACCCGCTTCATACAAACGTTGGGCTAAGCCCATAGTTCGTTTTACGCCATAACCTAATTTAGTACTGGCTGCTTGCTGTAATGTCGAGGTAATGAAAGGTGCCGACGGTGTACTTTTAGAAGGTTTATCTTCTCGTTTGCTGACAGCATAATCAGCCGGATTTAGTATGGCTAAAGCGGCATTAGTCTCTTTTTCAGTCGTTGGCTTAAAAGCTTTGCCATTTTCATGGGTAACATCAAGGGTTAGTACTTCACCTGTGCTTGCATGAGTATCAACAGCGATGTCCCAAAACTCTTTTGGATCAAACGCTTTAATTTCACGTTCTTTTTCGACCACTAATTTTACTGCAACAGATTGAACTCGTCCTGCAGATAGGCCACGTGCTACTTTTTTCCATAACAGTGGGCTAACCATGAAGCCAACCACGCGATCAAGAAAACGCCTCGCTTGCTGAGCATTAACACCTGGCATACTCAGTTCACCTGGCGTAGCAAATGCTTGTTGAATAGAGCTTTCAGTTATTTCATTAAAAACAACCCGGCGGAATTTTTTATCATCGCCACCAATAATCTCTTTTAAATGCCAAGCAATCGCCTCTCCCTCGCGATCCAAATCGGTTGCGAGATAGATAATGTCAGCTTTTTCTGCCAGCTTTTGCAGTTCACTAACAACTTTTTCTTTACCTGGCAGTATTTGATAATTGGCTGCCCAGTTTTTATCTGGGTCAATACCCATACGATTAACTAGCGCTTGTTTATCACGCTTAGCTTTGTATTTAGCTTTTGCTTCAGGTGCCATTTTACGCACCTCAGCCGGAGACTTAGCAGCAACTTTTTTACCCGTACTGCTGTGCGGAAGATCACGTATATGACCAACACTCGACTTTACAATAAAGTCTTTGCCTAAATATTTATTAATTGTTTTCGCTTTGGCTGGCGACTCGACAATAACCAGTGATTTTGCCATAAAAATTTATAATCCTTCGATAAAGACAAATTATTTTTTGCCTTTTTATTCAAACGCTAATCTAATCAATAAAGTGCGAGCGTACTTGTTATGACCTTGCTAGCGATAAAAAAAACATGTTATTTAAAATTATTCTCTGCATAACTATCTATAGGTATATCTATAAATATGCAAACTGACAAGTAATTATTTTACTTCTCAGGGAATGCTATTCACCCAGATACGGGTTTTAGCTATAATAGGCATTTATTGATAACGCTGTGCGTTAAGTTACACTTTGCCTATTTTTAGCGGCAATCATAATAGACTTTGCGATAAAACATAAGAGCATATTGTTAAAAAATTTAAATTTTGAACCTATAAGGGTCACCTACATCAACAGATGACCCAAGTAAATAATCAAACAGAGACTTCAAATGAAAACTATTACATCAGCATTTTATAACAAACTCAGCAGTTGTTTGTGTCCTCCTGGCAACGGTGTATTTACCGTTAATACCGCTAAAGAGCGTAAAGAGCAATTACATCAAACTATTTTTGGACAAGCAGTTGGTGTTGATGATTTATGGAAAGCATCCCTAAATAAGCTTCCTGGGGCGTCTAAAGCTGTTATCTTAGGTATAGCCTCTGATTGTGGTGGCGGCATTTTACGGGGTGCGAACTGGGGACCGTTATTTTTACGCGCCAATTTGCTAGAAAATTACCCCGAGCTGACCGCTTTTGATATGGGCGATATCCGTGTTATTCCTCATTTACTTGCCGACAAATATTTAAATGAAGCGACAATAGCCAATTGCAGAAAGGCGCTTTATCAAGATGAGCATAGTAATTATGCTATTAGCCCCTTAACGATCACTGAAGATGTTTTGCATGATTTTTATGCTGAATTCCCTGAAAAAGGTATTTTTGGTATTGGCGGTGATCACAGTGTTAGTTACCCATTAACCAAAGCTTACTTACAAGCTAAGAAGAAACAAGGTAAGCGCGCCGCAATAATCCACTTTGATGCTCATACCGATTTGTTGGTAGAACGTTTAGGCATTGATTTATGTTTCGGCTCTTGGTGTACTCATATCTTAGATGACTTGCATGAAAAGCATCATTTAATTCAAATAGGTATTCGCTCAAGTGGCAGACCACAAAGTCACTGGGAAGATACCTTTGGTGTTAGACAACATTGGGCAAAAGATATGAAAGCCCATGGTATCCAACAAACCATAGATAATATTCTTAACCAACTGAAAGATGAAAATATTGACGAGCTTTATGTAAGCTTTGATATAGATGCCATTGATGAAAGCTTTGCTAGTGCTACTGGCACGCCAGAGCCTGATGGATTAATGCCAAATGATGCTATGGATATCTTACGTGCCTTAGCAGCTAAATACCCAATTACCGGCGCCGATATGATGGAAATAGCTCCTTTTACTGATAGCTCAGGTCAAGGCGAAGTGGGTCGAGATAAAACGCTTAAAGTAGGCGCTGAAATTTCAGCATTTTTGCTTAAGGAAATGGCGAAGTAATATAATCTGCCTCAACATCTATTTTTTAGATTAAAATGCCGTTCAAATGAACGGCATTCTCAATTAAAGATACGAGACTAAAGTTTATTTAATCACTATAGAAATCCCTGAGTACAGAGTTGATAATCCACCTGGAGTCTCAACTTCAATAAGTAAACTACCTGATTTAGGCTCTGATTCTCCTTTAATAGAAACCCCCCAAGCTAAACCACCATTGTGGTTATCATTCGGCCAGACAAAACTACTTGGACCAACTACCGAACCAACAGTAGCAGTAAAAGTAACCGTTGTGCCGGCCGGCATAGGCTGATTATGTAGATCGGCAATAATAACTGTTGCTGAACCAACGTTTTCACCGGCAATGTTAATAATACTATCAGTATCATTTCTTAGGCCAGCATCAACATCAGCTACCGCATCGATAGTTGAATCTATAGAAAAATTAGCAGAACTACCTGACATGACCAAAACTAACGAGCGTCTCACATTTAGAGAGGTTTGCGTTAATGAACAACCATCATGTGTGGGTATTGAACACAACACACCATTATATTTTCCATCGTTTTGGTCAAAAGTGCCACTATTATCAAAATCTACGAACTCTTCTAATGAACCACTGCTATTAACATCTCCGCCTTCAGTAGGGTTGTACAATCCATCTTCATTGTGATCAACAAAAGCTTCCTTTAAGTCATATTTATCGCCACTGATATCAGTGCCCAAAAACGCTGTCATTTCACTGGCATCAAAACGTGCGTTACCATTTAAGTCAGGAAAAGATTCTTCCCCTATAGCGGTAGCGGTAATAGTAGCGCGACCACCATACTTTTGTCCCATAGAGTTATCAACTTCAGGTTCATGCAATAAATTATCAGTGTCTCCTAATACATGTCCTTCCGGTCGAGGTTGTTGGCTACGCCAGATAACCGTACATGAACCGTTTGCCGTTATACAAGAGGGGTCTACAGAGCCACCTTCGGTGGTAAAACTTACCGCTGTACCGTTAGGTACTGGGTTGTTAAAGGCATCAGCTAAACGTGCAGTAATTTCTACTTCAGTTCCATCTGTATTCCAACCTTCTGGATTTAAAATACTTGCAGATAAACTAAAACTATCTTGGTCCGGAATACCGGTAGAGACAACCAACAAACTCGATTGTGAAGATATTGATGGCGAGCTATCTTCAATGGTCGCCTGTACGCGAACACTGGTAGCAACGGTACCTGAATTAACAACCGTTTGTACTATGCCTTCACTATTTGTAGTTGCACTAGCAGGTATTAATTGCACCCCACCAACATCGGTATTCAGGACAAAGTTAACAACTTGATTATTCACTGGGTTCGAGTTTGTATCTAATACTCTAAATAAAACAACAGCGCTTTCTGAACCACCAACACTACCGGTACCTAAGATTGAAATATTCTCTGGTGTTGAAGAGATAAATTCAATACTGCCAACATCAGCTGGTAATACATTCACAGTAGTGGTTGCTGATAAATTGATACCACCGGCATTGGCAGTAACGT
Source organism: Colwellia piezophila ATCC BAA-637 (assembly GCF_000378625.1). Classification (GTDB taxonomy): domain Bacteria; phylum Pseudomonadota; class Gammaproteobacteria; order Enterobacterales; family Alteromonadaceae; genus Colwellia; species Colwellia piezophila. The sequence goes on from NZ_KB905172.1 coordinate 43,098, forward strand.
TAATAGGATCATCACCTACACAACCTTTTGCTAGATAAGTACTAGTGGCAATACCATTAGAAGTTGTAATAGGAGAGCTTAAAATGGCTGTAGGTGTTCCTATACTGGAACAACTAGATGAGAAGTTCACATCTACAGGTTCAGTAAATAAGTTTCCTTGATCATCAATTATATTTACTGTTACCACAGTAGTACCACCGGCTGAAATTTGCTCAAGACTAATATCAGCCACATTTTCAGTAAAAGGGGTGCCACTCCCCATAGTCACTGATGAAGAGCCGACAACTAAGAGTACTTGCCCTGTTTCTCCGCTAACGATGCTAGCAGTAATAGTACCCGCACCTAAGCTACCGTTAGCTAAAATATCAACACTTGCTTGATGACTATCATTAGTGATAGCTGTTGGAATAGGAATATCACCTACGGTAGTAGTAAAAGCCACTATAACTGGAGAGCTAATCCCGTTAATTTGAGCTATGACTTTACCTGATTTAGAAGATGTGATTGTTTCTGTTGGATTACCATCACTATCCACTAAGGTAAGTAAAATATTGATGTCCCCAACCACACCTATATCATCGCCTTGAGTAGTAAAACCTATGCTTACATCTTCACCCGCTGACAAACTCGCTGTTATTTCACCTGCGCCACGAACACTACCAGCGGTTAAGGTAATTTGAGCGAGCCCATTAGCGTCTGTCAATGCAGTCCCCACCGTTGGAGAAAGTGCGCCGAGTGTTGAAGAAAACGTAACAAGCTGCCCTGAAACTGTAGAACTTCCTGATAATGTAGCACTAACAGTTATAGGTTCTTTCCCTGTAACGTTTTGGTTTGATAGAGCTAGTACAATTGTTAGAGCATCAGGCGTACTTCCGCCGCCATCATCGCCACCGGTTAGATCACCATCTCCATCTCCACATGCTACAAGCGTCATCAATGACATCAGTAACATAGTAAAACTTAAGCGTCGAAGTAACTGCATAAAAGCATCCTCAGTTTCTTTTTATTAATAATCCTAATAAACCATATTAACTTATAAATAACAAAAAGGTACCTATTGAGGTAAAAAAATCACACAAGCACCCAAAACAAGTGATTGTGTAACGAATTACAGCAAGAAACATTATGAATAAATTAGTACTTAATCTAGATAATTATTGTTAACCTTAGTATTGATACTTGTATATGCAAGCTGCGTATATAAAAGCAACATAACTTACCACTTAGCTGAAAGTAACCTAATACTATGACGATCGAACAAACGAGCTCCCCTTCCCCTAAAAAGACAAGTTTAACCAGCCGCATTGTAATAGGCATGGTCGCAGGTATCTTATTAGGTACATTTTTACAATGGCTGATGCCTAACGGCTCTGACAAAGTACTTAACCTTTATTTATTTGATTTATCACTTAAAGGTATACTTGTTGATGGTGTGTTAGAGGTAGTAGGCCAGATATTTATGGCTAGCTTACGTATGTTAGTCGTGCCTTTGGTTTTTGTTTCACTTGTTTGTGGGGTGTGCTCATTAAAAGACACCAGTAAACTGGGTCGCATTGGCGGCAAAGCCATAGGCTTATACCTTGGCACAACAGCGATAGCTATTAGCTTAGCGATATTTATTGCCATAATTGTTGCTCCTGGGGAAGGAGTTAACATGATCTCAAATAGTAGTTTTACTAGTAGAGAAGCACCATCGTTGGCACAAGTAATTATCCAAATGTTCCCAACAAACCCATTTGCTTCATTTGCCCAAGGCAATATGCTGCAAATAATTGTTTTTGCTTTACTCTTTGGTATTGCGATTGCTTTATCAGGGAAGTCTGGCGAGCGTGTTGCTTCATTATTTGAAGATTTAAGTGTCGTCATTATGCGCTTAGTGACTATCTTAATGAATATTGCCCCTTACGGTGTTTTTGCACTGCTAGCGACACTATTTACTACCGTATCACTCGATACCTTTGGTAATTTGATCAAGTACTTCTTGGTAGTTTTCTTTGTCTTAATGCTGCACGGCTTAGTGACCTACTCAATTATTTTAAAGCTATTAACTGGATTGAACCCGATAATATTTTTAAAGAAAATGCGCGATGCCGCTATTTTTGCCTTTTCTACCGCTAGCTCTAACGCCACAATCCCGGTGACTTTAGAAACCGCAACCAAAAAAATGGGTGTTAAAAATTCAATTGCTTCGTTTACCGTGCCACTAGGCGCGACAATTAACATGGATGGCACAGCGATAATGCAGGGTGTCGCCACGGTGTTTATCGCTCAGGTCTTTACTCAAGATTTAACGCTCGCTGATTACCTCACGGTTGTTCTTACTGCAACTCTAGCTTCTATAGGCACAGCCGGAGTTCCAGGCGTTGGGTTAATCATGTTAGCTATGGTATTAGATCAAGTTGGCCTACCTGTTGAAGGTATAGCATTAATTATTGGTGTCGACCGCTTGCTTGATATGACACGAACAGCAGTCAATGTCACTGGTGATTGCATGGTAAGTGTTATTGTTGCGAAAAGTGAAGATCAATTTGATGCTGAGATGTATGCCGATCCAAAGGCCGGTCATAACATTGAAGAAATAGACTTCAAAAACCTAAAGAGTGATTCGTAGTTTTACATTAGCTTAAAGGCAATGGGCTAACGAGTCATCAATCACTAAGCAGTAATAATGGAGCTTCAATAGCTACATTGAGTTAAATAAATAATAAAAAAGCCTTGCCGAGTTAAACCGGCAAGGCTTTTTATTTGATCTTTTTCTAGTAGTTAAACTCAATGATTAAGGTAAATAATTCACATTGAAATAGCCCTACTTATACCCAATGGATTAATACTAGCCAGGAAAAATATTATTACGTTGTAATAGTTTACCTAAAAAGCTTTCCGCCGATAAAGAAGCCGCCTTAGAGAACTTTTCTGCTAAACCTTTTTTCACTTCATATTTAATGGCGACAACTTTATGGCTTTTACTTTTGCCTTGCAAATAATCATCACTGGTTTGGATGCTATCGACTAAACCAAGCTCTAGCGCTGTAGTGCCAAACCAATGCTCACCCGTTGCAACTTTCGCAATATCTAAACTAGGTCTACGTTCACTAACAAAGTTTTTAAATAATACGTGAGTTTCTTCTAACTCTTCAATAAACTTTGCTTTGCCCTTTTCGGTATTCTCACCAAACATAGTGACAGTACGTTTAAACTCACCGGCAGTAAATTGTTCAAATTCAATATCATGCTTTTTCAGTAATTTATTAAAGTTTGGCACTTGGGCAATAACACCAATAGAGCCTAAAATCGCAAAGGGTGCAGAAATGATATTATTAGCTACGCAAGCCATCATATAACCGCCGCTAGCAGCCACTTTATCGACAGATACTGTCAGTGGAATATTATGTTGGCGAATACGGTCAAGTTGCGAAGAGGCAAGGCCGTAACCATGCACCATACCACCACCACTTTCTAAACGAATAAATACTTCATCTTCTGGTTTGGCCACAGAAAGTATCGCGGTCACTTCTTCACGTAACGAGCTAACTTCTTTGGCATCGATACTGCCGTTAAAATCTATAACAAATACATGAGCCTTACTTGGCTCTTTTTCTTCACCCGCTTTAACTGATTTAGCTTTTACCTTGTCAGCCTTTGCTTTTTCTTTTGCTTGTTTTTTATCGGCTTTCTCTTTTTCTTTATATTCTTCCTTGGTTAATAAGGCATGAATAATATCTTCTTCGGTCTCGATAAATTGCTCAGACAAGTCAGTGATTTCAAGCTCACCTTTTTTGTGCTGCTGTTTCATCGCGGCCGCTGCTATGGCAATAATGATGGCAATAACAGCCAAAACAAAAGTAACAGTTTTTGCTAAAAACATTCCGTATTCGTATAAAAATTCCAAGAGGACTCCTGAGGATTTAAGTGTAAAAAGGGATAAAACTAATTGCGCTAATTCTACACTATTTTATTCGCTTGCAAACAACAGTTAAAACAGCACAAAATCTAAGCAAAAAAAAGCCCTCAAATGAGGGCTTTAAAAACATATATTAAATAATCTTAAGTAACTTATTTAACTAAGTCAGTATTGGTTACTGTTATTTTTTGACCCATGGTGGCAAAGAAGACAGCAACTTGGCCTTGCATTTCTTGAGTGACAGCTCCCATTACTAACGGATCTTGCACTGAAGTATTATCTGGAGCTGGGTTTAAGATAGAGCCATGATGGCCATAAATAAAGCGTACCGCGCCAGAGCCTTCCGCTGTACTGCTTACACCCGGTAAGCCTAACAAAGCTATTGCACCTTCTGTACCTCCAAACGGTGTAGTAGTGACAACATTGGGGATAACTTGGTCTGAGCAGTTATCCGTTACTAAGATATCTTTACATTGCCCGCCATTACTATCGACACCATTGCCAACCACTTCAATTAAATGTGTTGGTGTTTGAGTCGCTTGAATGATACCGGCATAGTTTGCAGGATCACCGGCATCAGTGACTGTTTGCGCGGCAAAGACAAATTGACTAAATACTGCATTCAAACCTGCTTGCTGCTCAGGTGTTAAAGCCGTATAAAACGCTAAATAAGCCCCAACTAGTTCGGTTTCTGAAGCGCCACCCTCTGCAGGTGGGTAGGCAGCATCAACCATGGTTTTAAAGTCTGGAGATGACTGATAGGTCAATCCTGATTTAATCACATCACCAAATGCACCTGATTCCATTAATAAATTAGCAATCATCACACCCGGCATTGCTTGTGAATTAGAGGTGATTTTAAAAGCCGGATCAATTGCTGGATCAAGTGGCGCATTCGCTAAAGCGACCAAGTTAATACCGGTTATGGCTCCCAGCGAATGACCTAAGAAATGTACATTTTTTCCATCAATCTTGATACCATTTCCAGTATCCATTACCGCATTTAAGCCTAAGCGAAGTCCCAACATATCACTGGCTGATTGACGTAAGTTATCACGAGTAGTTAACAAACTAGCTAAGTTCATATAATGAGTGGCTGAAACGGTCGAAGCATTAATATCATCAATGCCATCTGGAATACCAGCAGGACCCGTTATATCGAAACCGCGGCTACCGTGTAGCGGGTGATCAATTGCTACGGTAGCAAAACCAAAGGCTGATAATATACCGGTTATTGCCAACATATCTTCTTTCTTCGAAGTTATGCCATGCTGTAATATAACAACCGGCCAACCGTTATCTGGCTCTGCGGTCAAAGCAGGTAAACCATAATTTGCACGAACGGCGTCTGTTACAGGTGATATAACCGGCGTAGTCATTTGCACATCAATTGGCATCATAGTGCGTGGTGCAGGTACTGGACTATATTTAGTCAAGTTACGCTCTACATCAACAGGCATTACTGAGCTTAAGTCACGCAACCCTGGAGCTGGCAAGCCAGCTGCAGCTGAAACAGCCATACAAACACCGTCTGATTCAGATAATGGTCCTTCAGGAATAGCGCCTGGGTTAGCTGCTGCTAAACCCGCTAGCATAGCGCCTGAATCACATAATGCTTTCCACCAGTCATTAACAGGTGCCATAGGGTTAGCTTGAGTTGGAATACCTGAATAATAAGGTAAGGTAATTGAACCTTGGTACATTTGAGCAGTTGAATACAAAGCATCTAACTGAGGAGATAACACCATACCTTGTGCTGTAAAAGCTTGTGCAACAGAGTAACCCGCATTCGTCACTGAAATAATTGGTGGCAAACCACCTTGAGCTAACGGCGCAGCGAGTAAGCTTTTCACCGTAAATAGCACATCAGTCGTTGATTGCGTAGTCATGGCAAAAGTATAAATCAAACTGTCTTTATCAGCGCCGGCATCAATAATGGCTTTTTCATAACTATTAATAATACCTTGCAGCTGAAGCTGACTTGGAGTGACTAAGGGGTTAATATCTTTATCTTGACGAACAGCTTCATAAGTAGCAGAACCCGCAATTGAGTTAGCGTTGCTATCTTTAAGGTTATTAGTTAGTGCTACAACGTAGCCGGTTTTACCTTTTAATGGTTTCAATGGCACAATCGCAATGCTATTGCCCTTTGCTTGCGCGATAAAATCAATACCGAATGTTAATTCGCCTACTACCTTACAAGCAAGTCCACGAGTGACTACTGCACATCCTGCATCACTGCTATCACCGCCCATTAAAGTTTCATACACTTTAACTGAGTCGCCACTAAAGACACTAGCAGCATCTAACGAGGTTCCTGCAGGGAAGTCTATTGCAAGTACAAATGGATTAGTTGTTGACCAACCATCAAGTGCACTCATCGCAACTTTTGGGTCACTAAAATCAGTAGCATCTGCTACGGGTAAATTTAAGGTACCGTCTTGACTCCCTGAAAATAACAAGTCATTCGGTACTGATAAACGTGGTTCATCGGCACCGGGATCAAAAACAATACGAGCTAACGACTTAACCGCTGAGCCGTTTTCGGCCACTTCTTTTTGTACATCTTCGATAGTTTCGCTATCACAGGCACTTAAACCAAGTGCGCTAATGATCGCAAGACTGAGAGCTAGCTTTTTCATGTTAAATTCCCCAATGCCGTAATTTTTTATTATGTATGTTTATTATGTATATTTATTAAAGTTATTTTACTTTCAGTATTCAAAAAAAGTTCAAACTAACGTTTGAATAACTAGTAAGACCAGTTCAAGTTACCGCAAGATGTCACAAGGTGCTAGTATTTTTTTACTTTTTTGTATTTTCTTGTGTCACTTTGTATTATTTTTTCATCTTGATTAACTTTTTCTCGTCAACGAAAATGGCAAAGCGTAGAATAGACAAGAAATTTACTCACCCACAGCGATAAAACCTTAAGATGTTTGATTATTCAATAAAAGATGCCTGTTTAAGCAACAAAACTATTCTAGTAACAGGCGCTGGCGCCGGTATTGGCCGCACCGCTGCATTAACTTATGCAACGTTAGGCGCAACGGTTATTTTACTAGGTAAAACGGTGAGTAAACTTGAAGCTGTCTATGATGAAATTGTTGCCCTTGGCCTAGCTAAGCCGGCTATTATTCCTTTAGATTTAAAGGGTGCCAGTAAGCAAAACTATATTGATATGTGTTCGACTATAGTTGACCAATTTGGTCATTTAGATGGCGCATTGCTTAATGCCTCTATTTTAGGTGAGCTTACGCCATTCACTCAAATTCATGAGCAAGTATTTAATGACGTGATGAATGTTAATGTGAAGGCGCAATACTTACTCGCTCAAGCTCTGATACCAACATTAGCCCTAGCACCTAAGGCTTCTTTAGTTTTCACCTCATCAGGTGTCGGCAAGCAAGGTCGTGCTTACTGGGGAGCTTACAGCATGTCTAAATTCGCTATTGAAGGTATGACGCAAGTGATTGCTGATGAATACGAAGGTTCAACGTTACGTACAAACGCAATAAATCCTGGCGCGACCAATACCAACATGCGCTCGTGTGCTTTTCCTGCTGAAGATAAAACTGAGATTGCTAGCCCAGAAGATATTATGCCTTTATATGTTTATTTAATGTCTGATGATAGTGTCGAAGTAAATGGCCAGACTTTAAAAGCCCAGTAAGGTTAATTGACTACATTCACCAATAAAAAAGGCAAGTTCATTGAACTTGCCTTTTTTATCAATTAAGACGCCTTAATTTCTCTCTTTACTAAACAGAGTAATTAACGAAGCTCTCTTCTTAATATTTTTCCTACGTTGGTTTTAGGTAAGTCCTGCCTAAACTCAACTAATTTCGGTACTTTGTAATTAGTTAAATTTTCACGGCAATGCTTAATAAGCGCTTCTTCTGTTAAATCATCCGATTTTTTAACCACGAAGATTTTAACTATTTCACCTGAAATTTCATGGGGAACACCAATAGCGGCAGATTCTAGCACACCATCATGCATGGCAAGCACTTCTTCAATTTCATTGGGGTAAACATTAAAACCAGAGACGATGATCATATCTTTTTTACGATCTACTATGGTGAACATACCTTTATCATTCATCATAGCTATATCACCAGTAGCGAACCAACCATCTTTTAATACGTCATCAGTCGCTTCTTTGCACTTATAGTAACCTAACATGACTTGAGGACCTTTAACCAACATTTCACCTGACTCACCAATATCGGCTTCACTGCCATCTTCACGTATGATTTTAACATCCGTTGAAGCAGCTGGAACACCAATACTACCGTCATAGGAGGCAAGATTATAAGGGCTTATCGTCACCAATGGTGCACACTCAGTTAAACCATAACCTTCTAACAAACGCGTGCCGGTAATTTTCTGCCAACGCTCGGCTACAGGACGTTGTACTGCCATACCGCCACCTAGTGACATTTTTAAGGTACTAAAATTAAGTTCACTAAAGCCAGGCGTATTCAATAGACCGTTAAATAGAGTATTAACACCGGTAATAGCGGTGAATGGATACTTTGATAACTCTTTAACAAAATTAGGCATATCTCTTGGATTGGTGATCAATAAGTTGGTACCACCCAGAGTAAAGAATGTTAGACAATTGGCTGTTAAAGCAAAGATATGATAAAGCGGTAAGGCAGTAACAACTAATTCTTCACCTTCTTCCAGTAATGGACTAATTGCCCCTTTGGCTTGTTGTAAATTTGCTACCATATTGCGATGCGTTAACATGGCACCTTTTGATAAACCTGTGGTACCACCGGTATATTGTAAAAAAGCTAGATCATCACCACACAATTCCACTGGTGTTAACTTCAGCGCCAACCCTTTGGTTAAAGCCTTGTTAAAGCGTACTGCTTGTGGCAAATTGAATGCTGGTACCATCTTTTTAACGTATTTAACCACACAGTTAACTAGTGTGCCTTTAACTAAGCCTAAACGATCACCCAGTGATGTCATGATGACATGTTTAACTGACGTCTTATCAATGACCTTTTCCAGCGTAGCCGCGAAGTTTTCAATGATTAACATAGCCTTAGTATCTGAGTCTTTTAATTGGTGCTCAAGCTCACGGGGTGTATACAAAGGATTGACGTTAACAACGGTAAGACCCGCTAATAACGCACCGAATAGTGCGATAGGATACTGTAAGCAGTTAGGTACCATTATGGCGAACTTATCGCCTTTTACTAAGCCTAAGTCTTGCTGCAAATACGCGGCAAACGCCTGTGCTTGTACTGCGAGTTCGCCATAGGTGATAGAAGCGCCCATATTGATGAAAGCAGTTTTATCACTAAACTGAGTGGAGTATTTAGTAAACATGGCAACAATGGATGGATATTTATCGGCATCTATTTCAAACGGCACATCACTTGGGTAACTTTTTTCTAACCAAATCTTTTCCACAATGACTTTCCTCAGTAGGTAATTAGACATTAAGCTTTCTGACAATTATTGTATTTACAGTAACTCTTATTTTAATATCACTGTTTTATCAAATTTTAGCGCTTTGCGCCACCAATTTAAACGCTTGTTTTAATTTTCCTGATAAAAACTGTTGAGCAATTTTGTCAGTTCTTTGGCTTGTTCCATATGAACATGGTGACCGCCAACTAATTTTACCGCTCGAAATATTGTCAAAGATGATGAAAATAGTGATAAATTTTGAGTGAGCCTCTGCATGCCTTTATCACCATAAACCAACAGGACTGGACACTGGATATCACTGAACAATTGCTGTGCTTGAGCTAAGGTTAGTCGATAAGGTGATATCGTGCGTAACCGTGAATCTGATCGCCAACGATATAACCTAGCCATTTCGCTAGCATTTTGTGATCCAGCTAGTGGGTCTGTAACGGCTAACAGTGACCTTTTTACAATTAACTTAGCATGGTCGTCTTTTAAATCAGAGACATGCAAGCGGGCTTTAATAGCCGTTACTTCGCTAAAGGTTCGACTCGGCTTAACTGATTTTTTTCGGCTTAACAAACCTTGTCGTAACTGCTTAGTCGCATGTTCTGCAGGTTGACTAATAAAGCCGATTGAGTCGATGAGCGTTAAGGATTTTACCTTTTCGGGAAAAGCTGCAGCAAAGGCACTCGCTACCATAGCCCCCATTGAATGAGCAACAATATCGATTGCTGGCCAATTATTTAGTGAAAATAAAGCCACTAAATCACTGACGTAATCAAAAAAGTGATAATGGGCACCTTTACAGCGATGGTCTGAATGTCCATGTCCCGGCCACTCTACTGCGATAATGTATTTATCTTGCAGTAAGTCATGTTCGTTCATCAAAGGTAAAAAACTGGCGGCGTTATCCAAATAACCATGTAAACATAGTATGGGTGGATCATTCTTGTCTCCACAAGTGACAGCAGCCAAGGTTAAATCATCTAGCTGATAATTGATCTCAGTAATTTCAGAGTCGTCTGCTAAGTATTCATCAATGATATGCGTATCAACCATAAGCATTAAACCTTTGTTTTATAAGTAAGACTTTTTATTGGTTTTAATTAAGGAGTAAAGCGCTGCAATTGCAAGAACACACCATAATAGTACCCAAACTACTTCAGGGATCATGGTCATTGAAGATAACGCAGCACCATCACCTAAATCACGACCATCAAACAAATAGGTCGGGCTAAACAGACTGTTCAATAAAATACTTAAACCAAAGAATTTTAATAATATCTGCAAATAATACAAACGCTGCATTTTAATGGTCATCACAAACATAACCGCTAAACTGGCAATAATCACCATAGTAAGGACATCTCGCGCCCAGAAAACAATGGAAGCGAGTAATAAAACAATCATTAAGCCCGAAAATATCTGCGCGGTACGTTGGTGGCTATTGGCTAACTTAAATATCAGCCAGCCCCAAAGTGTTGCTCCCGCATAACCAAAAAAAGTAATAAAGAAGCTTAAGCCACCTTGGGTAGTACACAAACCTGCGCCCGTAGCATACAGTTGAATATTGATGATTTCGCCACCCGTAAGCAATGCAGCAATACCATGACTTATTTCATGAAAGTATGTTTCCAACCAATTAAGTGGGATAGACACTATCGGAATTTGTCTGATGATAATGGCAGCAATGAGCAGGAAATATAGCTGATATTTTTGCCAAAAACTGGCTGACTTACCTTGTGAAGAGCCGTGTGAAGTGTTTTGTGAGCTATTGGTCATTTTTTACTTCCATAGATTGGTGCCATCACTATCTTGTGTTATTTACCTGGGAGCTTTTTCCAAGAAACAGTATCTCTAACATATACCGGCTGTGCATTTTCTGCCGATACGCCTTGGCCTTGTGCTAACTTTATTTTTCCTATCGCTAACATTGCTTGCGCACTTGGGAATAAAATTTCAGGGCTGCCTTCATTCTTTTTCAGTGCTGACAATCCTCCACTTGATTTTTCACTTAACTTTTCAGAGTACTCATCCCAACCAGTACCAACAGCATAAAATGGCGCAGTAAGCACTGATGATAGATGTTCTTTTAACTGCTCTGGTGGTGTAACCGCTTCAGCTTGCTGAGCTTGCATAACTTCATCTTGGTCAAGCACAAAATAACCATTATAAACTTCGGACATACGGGCATCTATCGCGGCTAATACTTGCTTTTCACCGTGTTCAATATAGGCCTGTTGCGCCATAGCTTGTAAGCTAGAAACGCCGACAACCGGTAAATCCGCAGAAAAAGCTAAGCCTTGCGCTACGCCAACGCCAATACGAACGCCAGTAAAGCTACCTGGGCCTTGGCCAAATATAAGGCCATCAAGCTCTGCTAGCTTTATATTCGCCTCACCAAGTACTGCATCGATCATCGGCAGTAAATGTAAACTGTGCGACTGTGGGCAAAGCTCATAACGAGAAAATTTTTTACCGTTTACTTGCAGCGCTACTGAACATGCTTCCGTTGAGGCATCAAGGGCCAAATAATTCACTATAGTTACCTATATAAAGTTGGATAGAGTAGGTTTATATTTTACGATTATCTTTTAAAATTTTAAATAATATTTATTCGAATTACATACTTTTTTTCGCGGCGCTAGAAATGATACATAGTTTATCTATGTGACATTCCTAGAAATAAAACACGCAACAAAGAAAAATTGAATTTAAGCGGATAAATTAGTTTAAAGAATTTCGACTAAATCAATAACAAACGTAACCGTTTGGCCAGCAAGCGGGTGATTGAAATCAATAGTCACTGAGCTACCATTCACTTCTTTAATCATGCCTGGTAACTCACCACCGGGTTGAGAAAAAGTAATAATATTACCTATTTTTGCAGGTGCCTCAGCAGTAAACTTATCAATGTCCATATAATGGATGTTATCTGGGTTTGACTCACCAAAAGCGTCTTTTGCTTCCAGGGTAAATTCTCTTGAATCACCTTTTAACATGCCAATAAGCTCTGCTTCAAAGGCCGGTGAAATACTGTTATCACCCATAATGATTTTTGCTGGTTTATTGTTTACCTTAGTACTATCAGCAGCCGAGCCATCACTAAGTTTCATGGTAATATGAACAAGGATGTTTGAGTCACTTTGAATCTGTGCTTGCGTTGAATCGGTCATTATTAGCTTTCTGCCTTAGTTGTTTTATTCTTTTTTTCTTCGTTATCTTTATGATTTATACTGTTACTTTCTGCGTTACTTTTCTGCTCAGCTTCTTTACTCGCTTCTTTATTACTTTCCTGACTAGTGAAGGACTCAAAAATCATTAATGCGGCACCAATAAAAATAACCGAATCGGCAACATTAAAAGCGGCAAAGTGATAACCCGCCCAATGGAAATCAAGAAAGTCGATAACATAGCCCAACAAAGCTCTATCGATTAAATTACCTACCGCGCCACTTAAAATCAAAGCAAAAGCAATACTTAATAAACGCTGTTGTTTAGGTGTTTTCGCCATCCACACGAGAAAAACAATACTGGCGATAGCTGCAATAGCGGTAAAAAACCAACGCTGCCAACCACCTTGGTCGGCTAAGAAGCTAAAAGCCGCCCCGGTATTATGGACGTAAGTAAGGTTGAAAAACGGCAAAACCGACAAGGTTTCACGGTAATCAAACGTGCCCGCAACCCAGTGTTTACTTACTTGATCAATAATCAAACAGAGTATGGTTAGCCATAACCAACGTAAACCGGTGTCTTTAAATAATTTTTTCAATTGAGTTAATCTCATAGTGATAATTAAATAGGCTACTCCCCTCTTCCTAATAAAGAGGAAAAGAGGAGTAGCCTATAGTTTAACTTTACTTAGCCTAAGTGAACTTAAGTTAATGTTAATTCAAGCTGACAATTCGAATTAAGCGAACTGTCTTGTTTCACCTGCACCGTCAATATTGGTGATACAACGACCACATATTGTCGGGTGTGTTTCACTTTCGCCAATATCGGTAGTGACATGCCAACAACGTTCACATTTAGTACCTTCTGCTGGTGCTACTGATAACCACAAACCTTCCATTTCAGTCTCTAGCGCATTTGTCGGTGCTTGCGTTACTATTTCAATCGTTGCTTTTGAAGCAATTAACACAAAGCGTAATTCATCACCCAATTTAGCTAACTTAGCGGCTAATGTTTCAGTGGCAAATAATGTCACCTGTGCTTCTAATGTCTTACCTACTGATTTGTCTTTTCTTGCTTGCTCTAATGCACGGTTTACTTCTGTACGTACTGCCAGTAACTCTGTCCAGTATTCATTACCTAGCTCGCCTGCAGATTTAGTGTCTTCATCTTGCTTACTTTCCTGTTTAGTAAGGCCATCAAACCAAACGCCAGTAAAGACAAATTCGTCACGTTCACCGCTTGCTGGTAACGGTAGCGCTTGCCAAATTTCCTGTGCAGTAAATGACAAGATAGGTGCCATCCATGCGGTCATAGCTTCAGCAATTAAGTACATTGCGGTTTGACAAGAGCGACGGGCTTTACCATCACTTTTAGCGGTATATTGTCTGTCTTTGATAATATCAAGATAGAAACCACCCAACTCGTTGGTACAGAAATTCATTAGCTTGTGTACTACTACATGAAATTCATATTCATCATAAGCAGTAATAATTTCTTCTTGCAAACGTGCTGCTTTATCAACTACCCAGCGATCAAGCGCCACCATATCTTCAACAGCTACCATGTGCTGTGCCGGCTCGAAACCATTTAAGTTAGACAGTAAGAAACGTGAGGTATTACGAATACGACGATAAGCATCGGCTTGACGTTTGAATATTTCATCACCCGCAGTTATTTCTTGGGTGTAATTTACTGATGCTGACCATAAGCGTAAAATATCAGCACCTAAGTTATTAGTAATACTTGATGGCGTAATAACATTACCTAACGACTTAGACATTTTGTGGCCTTTAGCGTCAACCACAAAACCGTGAGTTAGCACTTGCTTATATGGCGCTTTACCATTCATCGCTACTGATGAAATCATTGATGACATAAACCAACCACGATGTTGATCAGAGCCTTCAAGATATAAATCAGCAATGCCATCAAATTCTTCACGCGCCTTGATAACAGATTCATGCGTAGTACCTGAATCAAACCAAACATCCAAAGTATCAGGCACTTTAATGTATTCTTTAGCGTCATCACCAATCAACTCGCTCGCTTCAAGATCAAACCATGCTTGAATACCTGATTTCTCAACGCGAAGAGCAACTTCTTCGATAAGCTCAATGCTACGAGGGTGCAAAGCACCAGTATCTTGATGAATAAATAAGGCCATAGGAACGCCCCACGTACGTTGACGCGAAATACACCAATCTGGACGACCTTCAACCATAGACTCAATACGACGTTGACCCCAATCAGGGATCCACTGTGTTTTTTCGATTTCGTTTAATGAATCTTGACGTAAACCTTTTTTGTCCATGCTGATAAACCATTGCGGCGTAGCACGAAAAATTAATGGCGTTTTATGGCGCCAGCAATGTGGATAAGAATGTTCTATCGCGTGATGATGCACTAAAGCACCCTTTTCTTTTAATATCTCAATCACACTAGCGTTGGCTTTAAATACATGCTGACCAGCAAGTAACGGTGTATCTTCAAGGTATACCCCGTTAGCGCCCACGGGGTTAGCAACTTCTAAGTCATATTTTTTGCCAACAACAAAATCTTCTACACCATGTCCTGGGGCTGTATGTACACAACCAGTACCTGAATCAGTGGTAACGTGGTCACCTAAAACAATAGGCACAGTAAAATCATAAAAAGGATGCTGACATTGTACTAATTCTAAATCCTGACCTTTACAGAAACCTAAGGCATGATATTTAGCTAAACCAAAGCGGTCCATACATGAGGTAACAAGATCTGAAGCAATAATTAATCGTTGCTGTTTACCTTCAACATCACATTGCACTAAGGTATATTCTACTTCAGGGTGCACGGATATCGCACGGTTAGCAGGCAGTGTCCAAGGTGTTGTTGTCCAGATAACAATACCAATTTCACCTGCGCCTTTATGGCCTTCAGGGTGAGAAAACTTATCTGCGACGGTTTCATCAGCAATGACAAACTTGACATCAATAGCGGGTGATTGTTTATCTTTATATTCCACTTCAGCTTCAGCTAAAGACGAACCACAATCTGTACACCAATGCACAGGTTTAAAACCTTGATGCAAGTGACCATTTTCAGCAATTTTACCTAATGAACGGATAATATTCGCTTCAGTACCAAAATCCATGGTTAAGTAAGGGTTATCCCAATCAGCAAAAATGCCTAAACGTTTGAAATCTTCGCGTTGACCATTGACTTGTTTAGCAGCATATTCACGACATTTCTCACGAAAGACACTTGCTGATACTTTATGACCTGGCTTGCCTATTTTTTTCTCAACCATCAATTCAATCGGTAAACCATGGCAATCCCAGCCAGGTACAAACGGTGAGTTAAAATCAGATAATGTTTTTGATTTAACAATAATATCTTTTAAGATTTTATTAACCGCGTGGCCTAAATGAATATTGCCATTCGCATAAGGAGGGCCATCATGCAGGATGAATGATTTTTTACCTTGCTTGGCTGCACGGATCTTGCCATAAAGATCTTTAGCCGCCCACTCTTTGAGCATATTAGGTTCACGGTTAGCCATATTACCTTTCATAGCGAAGGATGTGGCTGGTAAATTCAGGGTCTGTTTGTAATCACTCATGTAAATCATTATCCGTTTATGTTGGCTGATAAATTTAACGATACGCTATAAATATCAACCTGATTTATAACTGTTTATTGAATATTTTGTTTTTAATTATCGTAGTTAAAGCGCTAATAGAGCACCCGAAATCGCTACGCTAATACTTGTTTTGCTTGTTCACAATCTTGATGGATTTGTGCGGTCAGCGCCTCAAGACTGTCGAATTTTATTACTGGGCGCAGTTTTTTCTTTACTATCACTTCAATGCATTGTCCGTACAAATTTTCATCAAAGTCAAAAATATGCACTTCTAATTGCTGCCTAACACCATTAATGGTCGGTCTGGCACCAATATTAGCAACACCTTTAAATAGGCCGCTATTTGTTTCGACCATTACCGCGAAAACACCACTGAGTGGTGATACTCGTCGTTTGAGTAGAACGTTAGCCGTTGGGAAGCCTAATTCTCTACCACGTTTATCACCGTGGAAAACGCGACCAATAATCGAATATTCTCTACCTAGCATCTGTTTTACTGTCACTAAGTCGTCTTGCTCTAATGCTTGACGAATAGCGGTAGAACTAATACGGCAATCAGCCATTTTATAACTTCTGGTATCTGAAACATCAAAACCGTACTCTTTTCCTGCTTGGCATAACATGGAGAAGTTACCGGTACGATTTTTACCAAAATGAAAATCATCACCGACAATAAGGTGTTTTATACCCAATTTTTTAACTAATAAATGTTCGATAAAGTGTTCAGCACTTTGACTAGCAAACTTAGTATTAAAATTTACACAAATAAGCCGTTGTACGCCAAGCTTTGCTAATAAATTATATTTATCACGCAAGCGACATAACCTAGCGGGCGCAGTTTCTGGCGAGAAAAGCTCTTGTGGCTGCGGCTCAAAAACTAATACTGCCGCGACACAATTTAATGCTTTAGCTTTACTAACTAGCGCTTTAATTACTTGTTGATGACCTAAATGCACACCATCAAAATTACCAATAGTTAATACACAACCATGATCTTGTAATCGAATATTATGTATACCGCGAACTAACTGCATTAGCTATTATTCTGCCTTTTACTATCTCGCTAAATGACCTAACTAAACCATTAACTAAGCCATCGATTAAGTCACTGACGAACATCAATTCTGACATTCGTATAAAATAAATCGACAAATTATATACCAGTGGGCGTTAATAATCAGCAGTTCAAACACTTTATTTATGCTTATTTTTATTCTTTTATGACCTTGAAGTCACTCAAACGTACACCTAACAAAATAATCATTCCCAGGTAGCTACCCGCGCCAACACTAATACACAAAATTAATTGTTGTACTTGTTCAAAGAAACTCATCGTTAACCACACATCAAAGTCACTCGACAATTGATAAACAACAAGCGCCATAATGCTAGCACTCAGCACTAATTTCCCAATAAAAGTCAGTGTTTTAGCTGATAATTGATAAACACCTTGCGCTTTTAATCCTCGATATAACAGCCAAGCATTAAGCGTAGCTGAGAGGGTAGTCGCCAAGGCAAGGCCGACATAACCGAAAAAAGGCGCCAGCATTAAGTTAAAAATCATATTAGCAACCATGGCTTTAATACCAATTTTCACCGGCGTTTTAGTATCTTGTCGTGCGTAATAACCTGGGGCGAGTATTTTGATAAACATAAAACTTAGCAAACCTGACAAATAAGCAAATAATGCCATAGAGACTTGCATAACATCATCTTGGCTAAACTCGCCACGCATAAATAACACCATAATGATTGGCTGTGCTAAAACCATCAAGCCCGCAAGTGCTGGCCAACCAAAGAGGCTGATAACGCGAATACCCCAATCAATAGTAGCGCTGAATTCTGCTGGGTTATTTTTACTATGCAACTTTGCCAAACTTGGCAATACCACAGTGGCAATACCAATACCAAACAAGCCCAGAGGAAACTCTAACAACCGGTCGGCATAATAGAGCCAACTGATAGAGCCGGTAATCAAGAAGCTAGCAATTAAAGTATCAAGCAATAAGTTAATTTGGGTCACTGAAACACCAAACAAGGCAGGTAAAATCAATTTTCTTATTTTAGTCACCCCTTCACTACGCCATGCCCATTTTGGCTTAACTAACATACCCGCTTTATACAAAAAAGGGATTTGAAAAAGAAACTGGATTAACCCGCCTAAAAACACTCCCCATGCTAATGCGTGGGCGGGACTTTGGGTATAGGGAGCCCCATAAATAGCCATACTGATAATGGCTACGTTAAGTAATACCGGAGTAAAAGCTGCCACAGCAAAGCGACCCATGGTATTGAGTACGGCACCTGAAAGCGCAGCAAAGCTGATAAACCATAAGTAAGGGAAAGTGATACTCAGGAGGTTACTTGCCAGGGTAAACTTCTCACCACCAGGTGCGTCATTAAGCCAATCAACAAACCAACCAAAACCAAATAGCATCACAAACAAGGGTGAGGCTAACATGCCAAACAAAGTGACCCCGGTAATAATCACCCCTAATGTCCCTGAGGCTTGCGCGATTAACAGCCGTGTTTGTTCTTGCTTGTTACCCTCCCCTTTATCCTTACCTTGCTGCTCATCCTTGACCTGATATTCACTTAATACCGGCACAAAAGCTTGTGCAAAAGCCCCTTCAGCGAAGAGTCGTCGGAAAAAGTTAGGGATTTTGTTAGCAAATAGAAATACATCTGCCATCAAACCCGTTCCCATCACATTGGCTATAACTACATCACGTATCAAACCCAACACTCGGGACACCAATGTCATCACACTAACAATAAGCCCTGATTTAATTAACTTTTTACTCAAAAAACGTCCCCTACCAAAGTGATTTTTAGTAATTTAATAGCGCTACACTCACGCTAAAGTGGTACAAAAACACCTAAAAAAAATGGCAAAAATAAATAATGTGTATTATGTGATGATTTTAGCTATTTAAACAATGTATACTTAGCGCTGTTCACAACATGTTTTGTTCTATCGGCATACAATTTAGTCGTAGACATCAACCATATTATTTTTAATTGCTTTTTTTGTTAATTTTTATCGTTTACATTAAATTAATCAATTAAAACATTTGACAAACAACTAAAAAAAAGGCATATTTCGTCGCCTTAAATTTAAGCTTACAATCACTCTTTTAGGAGAATACCTTGGCTAACTCAAAGCAAGCTAAGAAGCGCGCAGGAACATCTGAAAAGCGCCGTCAACATAATGCAAGCCGTCGCTCAATGATGCGTACTTTAGTAAAAAAAGTACTAGCAGCAATTGAAGCCGGTGACAAAGAAGTAGCAACAAAAGAATTAGCTGCTGCTACACCAATTTTAGATCGTTACGCAAGTAAAGGTCTTATTCATAAAAACAAAGCAGCTCGTAGTAAGAGCCGTTTAAATAAAGCAATCAAAGCAATTTAATTATTGCTTTTAACTTTATTTTTATGAAATAAAAAATGTAGTGCACTATATTTTTCATTTAAAAACCGACTTAAGTCGGTTTTTTTATGCCTGGAATTCCCCTTTTGTTGTTATGTTGGCCTTGCTTGCTCCTTTTTTCTGTCTTGCCTTTAGCTCGATTTAACGCAACTGTCACGCAACTTTAGCTCAACTTTAAACCAAAGCGTGATTTTTACAGCTAGCCTCATGTTTAATTTTTATTTTCTATTGCACTCCCGTCAGTTTTTTTTTAGTCTCTAAGCAACTTATTGATAGAGACCTCCTATGAAAGCACTAAAACTAACAAAAATAGCCGCGGTAGTATTACTGGCGAGCGCAACGTTAACGGCTTGTAATAATACCGATGAAAAAAACACCGGTAAAAACCTACAAAGTAATAGTGAAGCGAACCAGCCTCAGCTACTTGCCGGCTTTGAAAGTCGTTTAAATATATATAAAGAAGTCACCCTCAGTGCCGATTTAAGCCATTTATCAGCAAACCAAAAGCAAATGATATCTTTACTTATTGATGCCTCTAAAATAATGGATGACTTATTTTGGCTGCAAGCCTATTCACAAGATAAGAAAACTTTTTTAGCAAGCATTAGTGATGAAAAGACCCGCCGCTTTGCTGAAGTTAACTACGGTCCATGGGATCGCCTCAATGGCGACAAAGTGTTCTTATCTCAAGCAACGACAAAAGCACACGGCGCAGAATTCTATCCAAGCGATATGACTAAGTCCGAATTTGAGCAAAGTGACTTTAGCGATAAAAAAGGTCTTTATTCCGTTGTCCAACGTGACAGTGAAGGTAAATTGATAAGCGTTGCTTACTCTGAAGTTTACCATGACAAAATGAACCGTGCTGCCGCAATACTGGATGAGGCGGCAAAGTTTGCCGATGATAAAGAGTTTGCTAATTATCTCACCATGCGTGCTCAAGCATTACGCACTGATGAATATCAAGCATCCGATTACGCTTGGATGGACATGAAAAACAACCCCATTGATGTGGTTATCGGCCCCATTGAAAGCTATGAAGACCAACTTTACGGCTATCGTGCAGCCTTTGAATCTTACGTATTAATTAAAGACCTAGCATGGAGTGAGAAACTGGCTAAATACGCACAGTATTTACCTGAATTACAAAAGGGCTTACCAGTAGCAAAAAGATATAAAGCTGAAGTACCCGGCTCTGATGCTGACCTAAATGCTTATGATGTTATTTATTATGCCGGTCATTCTAATGCTGGCAGTAAAACTATCGCCATTAACTTACCTAATGATGAAGAAGTACAACTAAAAAAGGGCACCAGACGTTTACAGTTGAAAAATGCTATGCGTGCTAAGTTTGATGCCATCATGTTGCCTATCGCTGATACGCTCATTGTGCCTGAACAGCGTAAAAACGTAACGTTTACCGGTTTCTTTGCCAATACCATGTTTCATGAAGTTGCGCATGGTTTAGGTATTAAGAACACCCTTAATGGTCAAGGGCCGGTTCGCCAAGCATTAAAAGAACACGCTTCAGCATTAGAAGAAGGCAAAGCCGACATTCTTGGTTTATACATGATTCGTCAGTTACTTAATAAAGGCGCAATCACTGAAGGTACCTTAGAAGATTATTACACTACATTTTTGGCTGGAATTTTCCGTTCCATTCGCTTTGGCGCAAGCTCTGCCCATGGTAAAGCCAACATGGTGCGCTTTAACTACTTCCAAGAAAAAGGTGCTTTTAGCCGTAATGAACAAGGTTTATATAGCATCAATGTTGATAAGATGACCGCAGCAATAGACTCATTGTCTGAACTGATATTAACGCTGCAAGGTAATGGTGATTATCAAGGTGTGGATAAATTAGTGAAAGAAAGCGGCGTTATTGGTGAAACCCTTGCTGCCGATTTAGCCCGTTTAGAAGCAGCTCAAATCCCAGTAGATATTGTCTTCAAGCAAGGTAAGCAAGTATTGGGACTTTAATCCTTTATATGTAAGGAATAACAAGCTACAAAAAAGCGCTTATCGAGTTTAGTCGATAGGCGCTTTTTTATTAGTGTTATACCAAGTTGATTAAGTTCTTTCCCACTCAGCGAGAATTAAAAGGCTTAGAGGCAAGGCATTGATTGAAGAGAATGGTTATTCCCTTGTCAAAATCAATAACGCAGCATATAAGCCTTTTAAACTCGCCCTCTGGGAGCTTGCTCTATGCCCACTAACATCGTTAAATTTATTTGATTTAGAATGACTAAACCGAAACAAATCCCCCTTGTTATTGAACATTGAGCAGAGCTCTGAGTTGGGAAGAAGTTTAATCAAATTGGTATTAATAAAGGACTTTAACGCTTAACAAACATTGCCCTTAAAAATAATTTAAAAAGAAAAATCATCTGCATCTAACGCCATCATCGATTCACCGCCATTTTCAACACAAGCAGCATGACCTTTGGCGCGTGGTAATATACGTTGAAAGTAAAAACGGGCAGTTTTAATTTTTGCTTGATAAAAGGCCTCTTCATCACTACCCTCTTCGAGCTTATCTTGCGCCACTTTTGCCATTTTCGCCCAAAAATAAGCCAGGGTTAAATAACCTGAATACATCAAATAATCAACCGAAGCAGCGCCAATCTCGTCTGGATTTTTCATTGCTCTTTCACCGACTTTCTCGGTCATTTTTTGCCAATCGCCACCAAAACTCATAATGGGTTGAATAAACTCTTGCATAGCATCGTTTTCAGCATTCTCTAAACAGAATTTAGTGACTTCACTACCAAAAGCTTTAAGGATTTTTCCTTTAGAGCCTAATATCTTTCTAGCCAACAAATCTAAGGCTTGAATACCGGTAGTACCTTCATATAAACAACTAATTTTTGTATCTCGCATTAGTTGCTCCATGCCCCACTCTTTAATAAAACCGTGGCCACCAAAAACTTGCACACCATGACTAGTACACTCTAAACCAAGCTCCGTAAGGAAAGCTTTAGCAATAGGTGTTAATAGCGCCAGTTTAGTTTCTGCCGCTGCTTTTTCCTCTTCACATGTACTCGCATGTCCGATATCGACTAATTGGGCTAAATAAGCAATCAGTGCTCGACCACCTTCTGCAATAGATTTCTGTGTTAACAACATACGACGAACATCAGGGTGAACTATTATTGCATCGGCTGGACCATCAGGATTTTTAACGCCCGATAAAGAACGCATCTGTAATCGATCTTTGGCATAAGCTAATGCGCCTTGAAATGATGCCTCTGCTGCTGCAACTCCTTCAGTAGCCACGCCCAAACGGGCAACGTTCATAAAGGTAAACATGCAATTTAAGCCACGATTGACTTCGCCAATTAAATAACCTTTAGCGCCATCAAAGTTAATCACACAAGTTGCATTCGCGTTAATACCCATTTTGTGTTCAATTGAGCCACAAGAAACTGCATTACGATCGCTAATAGCACCATCATCGGTAACATTAAACTTAGGCACAATAAATAACGAAATACCTTTACTGCCTTCTGGCGATCCTGGAATTCTGGCAATAACAATATGGACAATATTGTCAGATAGATCGTGTTCACCGGCAGAAATAAATATTTTTGAACCGGTTAAAGAATAACTACCATCATCATTTAACTCGGCTTTGGTACGTAACATGCCTAAATCAGTACCACAATGTGATTCAGTTAAGCACATTGTTCCCGTCCAAGACCCTTCTACTAATTTAGGGATGAATTGATTTTTTAGTTGTTCATTACCATGAGCTTCAATAGTTGCTAATGCGCCATGACTTAAACCTGGGTACATGGCAAAACTATGATTAGCGCTAGAGAAAAGCTCAGTGATTGCGGTATTTAATGAATGCGGTAAACCTTGTCCACCAAATTCAACACTTTGTGCTAATGTTGGCCAACCGCCGGCAACATACTGCTGATAAGCGTCTTTAAAACCGTCAGGGGTCGTCACCTCACCATTAGTCCAGGTACAGCCCTGTTCATCGCCAATTTGATTGATAGGGGCGACAACTTGCTCAGTAAACTTTGCTGCCTCGCTAATAATGGCATCGACCATATCTAAACTAGCATCTTCATAACCCAATTTTTGATAATGATTATCGCAATTAAGTAACTCTTGCATTACAAACTTAATGTCTCTGATCGGTGCTTTATACTCTGGCATGATTTTCTCCAATGGTTAATTTTTTGGTTTGATAAACATACTGGTCTAAGGTCAGACCTGTTCAAACAGTTGTTTGATTAAATCATGTTATTGGCACTTTTTAAATAGCATAAATAAAAAAAGCTTAGTGACGTTAATCACTAAGCTTATATAATTTTACAAATAATGCACAAATCACAGCACAATAAAGTTTAATCTGCTTGATTATTACTTTCAGGCTGTACGTTATAAGCATTATGTTGAGACTCTAAGTAAGCGAATACGGTGGTGAACGCTTGCTCTTGATATTGCTTTAAACCAGTGTCACGAAAATCGATATTAATTTGGCTTCTCGATAGTTCTTTTTTAATAAAACTACCCGATAAAATTTCCACGTTTAAATCACTAATTAACTGAATAGCCGCTTCAATCTTAAAGCCAATAGGTCCACCTGAGAATTTACCTTTTAAAGCACGGCCTTTAATTTGTACGTGAGTAACTTGGTAATCTTCCATCAACTTGGCAAAAGCAAATTGAAATTTTTGCACTTGTTCTGCATCACCGGCATTATCAAGGCTAATTTTTTGTACGCGCGTATGAGGGATATCATACAAGTTATTTTCTTTTGACACGATGCAAATAATTGCATCATTACTTTTAATTTCTACACCACAAGCTCTCATGGAAAAACCTCATTAAACGAATTGCCAATATTATACACGCAAACCACCATCATAAGTAAATGGAAGTTAACTGAACTTTGTGGAACTTGGCTAAGCTTACAGGTATCATTTATTATAATTGCGTTAACTGAGTAAATTTAATGAAGAAAGTATGTGTGATCACCGGTGGTAGCTCGGGTATTGGTTTAAGTATTGTAAAGCTCTTCGTTGAGAATAATTATCTAGTGTTTAATTTAGATTTATCACCCTCTCCTACTGGCGCTGACTGCAAAAGTGAGTACCGCCAATGTGATGTCACTAACATCCAACAAGTTTCCGAAATTATTACTGATATTGCTACACACCATACTATTGATGTTTTAATTTCTAATGCCGGCATTCATTTTTCCGCCAATATTGAAAATACCAGTGAAGATGATTTAGATAAAGTATTTAACATTAATGTTAAAGGTGCTTATGCGGCAATCAAGGCAGTATTACCATCAATGAAGGCTAATAGGAATGGTGCTATCCTGTTGATGGCGTCAGATCAAGCACTAGTGGCCAAACATAACTCTTTTGCTTATAACTTGAGTAAAAGTGCCCTCGCCTCTATCGCTAAAACCACAGCCCTTGATTACGCCAGCTATAACATTCGTGCCAATGCTGTTTGTCCTGGTACCATTGAAACGCCGCTGTACCATCAAGCGATAGATAATTATTGTCAGAAGTCCGGTGCAGATAAAGCCGCAGTACACCTTGAAGAAGAGCAATTACAACCCTTGCAACGTTTAGGGCAGCCAGAAGAAGTCGCTGAGTTAGTACTATTTTTAGCTTCAGATAAGGCTAAATTCATCACCGGCAGCCTGCAAGTCATTGATGGCGGTTATACCGCGCAATAATAAATACAAGTTCCCGTAACAGACAAGACTTACATATATAAAGGTCTCTACAATAACGTTATGACAGTTCACATCATTGATCCGCATCTGCATTTATTTGACCGTTCGAGTGGAGATTACCATTGGCTTAAATCTCAAAACCCTCCTTTTTGGCCTGATAAATCCATCATACAAAAAAACTTTTCAATTGATGATTTAACCAATAGTCTAGCCATCGCGGGTAACATAAACCTTAGTGGTTTTGTTCATATCGAAGCGGGTTTTGATAATGCTAAACCTTGGCGTGAACTTGAATACCTCGAAAACTCATCCCTTGATAATCTAGCCATTGAAAGCGTGCCTTATCCAAAGAGTAGAACGGTAGCTAGCATTGACCTATTAGCATCGCCTTTAGACTTTAACAATACACTAGATAAATTACAGCAACACGCAAGTATGATTGGCGCTCGCCATATTCTTGATGAGCAAGCTTATAGTATTTTAAGCAATCAAAACGCCCAACAAAACTTTGCTAGCCTGAATAAAATAACTGACTTTATATTTGAGCTGCAATTGTCCTTGGCTGATGACAGTGCCAATAAAGTGATGCCACTATTAATCCAAACTATCGCAAATAATAGCCAGCTTCGTTTTATCATCAATCATGCAGGCTTGCCACCTAAAAAAACGCCAACTACTCTCTATAGTAATGACTGGCGCTTATGGAAAAAGCATATAAGCGAACTCGCTAAGTACCCAAATGTATTTATTAAGTGTTCTGGCTGGGAGATGGCA
Source organism: Colwellia piezophila ATCC BAA-637 (assembly GCF_000378625.1). Lineage (GTDB taxonomy): Bacteria > Pseudomonadota > Gammaproteobacteria > Enterobacterales > Alteromonadaceae > Colwellia > Colwellia piezophila. The sequence goes on from NZ_KB905172.1 coordinate 69,135, forward strand.
GACCGACAATATCAAATGTCTTGGTTTTCAGCGGTAACAAACTTTTGTATAGAGACGTTTTCAATTGAACGAGTAATGTTAGCCAGTAATTTCCCGCTGTGCTTACTCGGTAAGCGGCTAGGCGAGGCGTTAGGTTATAAGCTAGGTAATAAGAGTTATGCCGATTATTGGCAAGACATCCTTGAATCATCGGTAATAAAGCAGTGTAGTGAAAATGAAAAAAGCGCATTGCTCTATGACAATGCGCTTGGTATTTATAAAATATAGCCGTTTACCTATAGAGTAAAGCTAAGATAAACAGGCTATTAAACTGCCTATTTTATAGTCACGTTTGGCGATCTTTTCACTATTGCATCGTTAAGTTCAATACCAATACCTGGTACTTCTGTTACTTGGAAAAAACCATCTACCGGTTGTGGGTCTTGTAAACACAATTCCCTGTTCCAGTCTTTAATCGCATAGGTATGATGCTCATGTATTAAGAAGTTGGGAATAGCCGTTTCTAAGTGCAAAGATGCTGCTGTTGCTACCGGCCCACCACAAACATGTGCCTGAATGCGAATATCGTAAACATCAGCATAGTCGCAGACTTTTTTCGTTTCGGTGAAACCACCACATAAACCAACATCAGGCTGTAATACATCAATGCTTTGATCTTCAAAATAAGGTCTAACATCCCATCTATGGTACAAACGCTCACCACCGGCAATTGGCACATTAACATTATCCGAAACCTTTTTATGTACGGCTGGGTTTAAGTAGTTGACTGGCTCTTCATACATCATACAGCCAACTTCTTCGACAATTCTGCCCATTTGAATAGCCGAGGCAGCGCCCATTAAGGAATGCGATTCAAAAATAATATCAACATCTTCACCAACAGCATCACGAATAGCGCGTAGTCTATTACCAAACAAGCGCATTTGAGGTTTAGTAAATAATTTAGTGCGATCAAAAGATGAACTGCCATCACCGTTATAAACAATAGGGTCAACTTTTACCGCATCATAACCTTGTGCCACCGCTTTTAATGCCGCTTCTGCATATTGCTCCGGCTCAATGAGCTTCTTGATTTCGACATCCCAATCAAACTGCAGTTGGCTGGCATAAGTACGTAATTTATCATTTACCTTGCCGCCCAATAATTGGTAAACCGGCACACCCAACGCTTTGCCTTTAATATCCCAAAGTGCGGTATCAATAGCGCTCATCGCGGAATACAACACCGGACCGCCGCCTAAACCCCAAAAACTTTCGCGTAACATACGTGACCATAATAGCTCGGTATTAAAAGGATTAAAACCGATAAGTATCGCTTCACTGATCTCCTTAATCATGGCTGCAGCAGCACTATGACCCCAGTCATAAGCTAAACCCGCTTCACCAACACCACTAATACCTTCATCAGTGTGAATACGGATAAAAACAGGGTTCCAGCCAATGCGCTTAGGGCAATGGATATCAAAAACTTCAACGTGGGTAACTTTCATATTTTTCTCGATTAAGTTAATTCTTTATTTAGTTAACTTCTATCTAGTTAACTCTTATTTTTAAATTTTTAATAAATTTTATACTTATGTTCAAAAGAAGTAGTCATCTTTCTTGACGATGTATCGTTCAAGTTAAAGGAAAATGCACGGAGTTGACGCTAGTCAATGAGTACTTATGACGCCTAAATTGGGTTAGACAGCAAAAAGATTAGCACTACTCTGCGAAAGTTGGATCAGCACGATAGACCCGACGTAACATAGCTGGCCATGCTTTTTGACCGCCAGTTTCACCATCATGAACAATATTTGCTTGCGCTTTAATACCATCAATAATACTTTGTGGCGCATAAATGGGCTTCATACCTGATGCCATTACTTTTAACTGGATTTCACAGGCACGGGTTAAATCATACATATGCATAAACGCATCACCTATGGTTTTGCCCATAGTTAAGGCGCCATGGTTACGCAATAACATAAAGTTTTTATCTCCTAAGTCATTTTGCAATCTAAGCTTTTCTTCATCGTTAACCGCCAAGCCTTCATAATCGTGATAACTCATCGAGGCTAAAGCAAACATTGAATACTGGCTTATTGGTAATAAACCTTTTTCGACACTGGCTACGGCAATAGTCTCATTGGTGTGTATATGCAAGGCACAAATATCATCATGGCGTACTTGATGGACTGCACTATGAATAGTGAAACCAGCGGGATTTATCTCAAACGGGCAATCTTTATCAATAATATTGCCATCGATATCAATTTTCACTAAATTGGAGGCGGTTATCTCTTCAAAAGCTAAACCAAAAGCATTGATCAAAATATGCTCGGTGCCGGGAATACGTGCTGAAATATGGGTATGAATCAGATCATCCCAACCATGCATTTGTAATAAACGATAACAAGCCGCTAAGTCGACACGTATTTGCCATTCTTGTGCGGATACTTTGTTCTTTAAATTAAGTTGAGGCAGTTGCTGCATTTCAAGCACTCTCTTCATTGTAGTAAATAGTTTAGAAAAGTAGATAATATAGCTGATTTTACCTGATGAAGATCAAGCTATAAAGTCGTTTAAAGCTATTTACAGCATCATTTTGATAATGGCCGCGACTATTAAGACAAATACCAGTATAGGTATTATTTTACTGTATTTATGTTGTTGTTCATCAGTCATGGGTTTGCCAAACTTCTCTCCCAAAGTGACCATCAAAAAAACTGCAAAAAAAACAGCCGCTAATATAATTATTAAAGTCATTTATTTCTCTTTTATTTATTTTTTAAGTAACTTTTTTATACCCAGTTTTAACAAAATCGATTACCATAGCAGGCAGTGCAACTTACCATTGAATATCGCAATGCAGCAACCCGATAATTTTTACCAAAAACGTCGCTTTATCATCAAATTAGGCAAAGCTTTACATAAGCTAGGCTCTACCGCTTATCGCCTAGAAGACAACCTATTATCTATTGCTAAATTTCTTGATATTCGCGCTTCATTTATCATAACACCTACTGCACTTACCTTTATATTATCTGATGATGAAGATGATCAACAATATAATCATTTAGTACGTGTTAGCCCTGGTGATATCGATCTTGGCTCATTAGCGCGCATTGATGAACTGGTTGATGAATTAATAAATGGTCAGCGTACGCTTGCAGAAGCGATTGAGCGTTTAGCTGAAGTAAAAAATAAACCTGCCCCCTATGGCACCTTTTTATCCTTTTTAGCTTTTGGCGCTTCAAGTGGTGCTTTTGCTATGTTAATGCATACCAGTTGGCACGATGTCTTCTGGTCGGCCATCTTAGGTTGGGTTATTTTTGGCTTTGTGCTTTGGGCTGAAAAATCTCGCCGTATGACAGATTTACTTGAGCCCTTGGCCGCGCTATCAGCATCGCTGTTAGCCTCTGCCATATCGATATTTGACCCGAGTATTAATATACCGATGGTTATCCTCTCAAGTATCATAGTCTTTATACCGGGGTTATCACTAACCGTTGGTTTATCTGAGCTTGCTGCGCGACATTTAATGTCAGGTACAGCGCGTATCATGGACAGTATCATGATGTTATTTAAGCTTTATTTTGGTGCCGTCTTGGGTATGGCATTAGGTAACTTGATGTGGGGTAGCGCGGTCTTTGTTCCTCCTGAAACTATGCCAGTGTGGACCTCATGGGTTGCAGTAACAACCTTATCAGCAAGTTTAGTTGTGCTATTTAAAGTCAGGTTAAAAGACGCCCCTTGGGGCATGATTGCCGGCTATATCGCCTTTGGTGTTAGCATCTGGGCAAGTACCTATTTAGGTGTCGCCTTAGGTGCTTTTGTTGGCGCTTTCGCCCTCGGATTATACAGTAATATGTTTTCTCGAATTATGAACTTACCTTCGAGTATTGTAAGAATACTTGGTTTGGTTGTACTGGTGCCGGGATCTAAAGTCTATATTGGTTTAAATAGTGCTATTTCTGGGCAGAATATGCTAAATGTCCCTGATTTAGGCTCGCAAACATTTTTGATATTTATGTCACTCGTTGCAGGTATTATCTTTTCCAATGCAGTATTACCACACGGTAAAACGTTATAATTACCGGAAGATCACTCGCTCCGTTGCTCTAATGTTCAAGCGAGCTAGTAAATTTATCTTCGCGTATATACCCGTCACCAATCAAAGTGCAGGATTTCAGTGGGAATTAAAATGACTTTAGACAAGTAAAATAAGCTAAGCTAAGTCATTCTATGTTTTGTTTATTTAACGCGGTGTTAAGTCATTTTAAACCCATCGAAGAAGCGCTTGAGCAACATTACTTCATCGTTGCTGTGACTTACAATGGAATAACCATTCTTTCATCACAGCGCCTTGAATTAAAATTGCTCAAACACTCTGAAACCTGCATCTTGAATGGTAACGCGTATATTGCTTTTATAGTGTTCAGTTTACGATAGTGAATGCTAAGTAAACCACCTTATCACTATGGTTTTTGTTCATAAACTGCTGAAAAAATAGTTCATCGTTTTGCATAAAACACTAAACCGTTAATTTCCCTACAAAAGAACCTTATTGATAATTATTATCATTAAGGTTATCATATGCGATATTAACGAAACGTTTTTCCTAAGTTGAGAGTTGTATGTACGTTTGTATTTGCCATGGTGTTACCGACACACAAATTGAGTCCGCAATAGATAACGGCGCAGAAACTATGAAGCAGTTAACTAAAGAACTTAATGTTGGCTCGCAATGTGGTAAATGCTGTCAGTGTGCCAAACGCGTACTCAATAAAAAGCTAATGCAAATTGCAGAAGCACAGCCCCAAGTTGCCTAAACTGACCAAAAACTCATTAGATGTAATGTTTTATTAGCACACCGATCGCCTGATTACCGCTAATCCATCATCGACTGTAAATAATTCTCGATACCTGCATGGCCAATAATATATTGCTGCGATTCTATCCAATCAATTTGTTCTTCAACATTTTCCAATAAGTCTTCCGCTAAATCTCGACTGATATAATCTTGCAGATTTTCACTCTCGACAATAAGTGCTTGTAAAGTTTTACGAGAAACATACTCTAAATCCATATTCGATTGCAGCATCTCGGTTGCATGTTCACCTATATGTAAACGTCCTAAGTCTTGTAAATTAGGTAAGCCTTCTAAGAATAATATCCGCTCTATGAGTTTATCCGCTTGCTTCATTTTCTCAATTGATAATTTATAGTCAGCTTTATTCAATTTATCCAAGCCCCAGTTCTTATACATACGGGCATGTAAAAAATATTGATTAATTGCGATTAACTCAATGGCCAAGGCACTATTGAGTAGCGTAAGAATTTGTTTGTTACCTTTCATTATGACTCCCCTTATCCTGGCAGATGTTGACCCATATGAGACTGGATATAGTTTTGTAGCCCTACTTTACCGATAAGACCGAGTTGTTTTTCAAGCCAATAAACATGATCTTCCTCGGTATCTTCAAGTAACTTCTCTAAAATTTCTCGACTTTGAAAATCCCCTACGCTTTCACATAAGGTAATGGTCGCTTTTAGCGCTGCCACCACTTCCATTTCAAGGGTTAAATCATTTTGAAGCATGCTAGGCACATCATTACCAATCAGCAGATCTCGACGATCCGTTAAATTAGGCGTGCCTTCTAGGAATAGAATGCGCTTTATTAATGCATCTGCATGGGTAATTTCTTCTTGCATTTCATGATCGAGTTGTTCAAATAACTTATCTAAGCCCCAATCTTGATACATGCGTGAATGAGTAAAGTATTGATCAATTGCGGCTAATTCATTGTGTAACAAGCCATTTAGGCTCGCTATAACTTTAGTATTACCTTTCATCTGACGCCTCTTTAATAGGTGTGGAAACACACTGAAATACAGTTGCCTAAAGCGTAGTAGAAAGATAAAAATTTATCGAGTTAATCTCTTGTTTTGGAGTTACTAAGTGTTTATTTTTTAAGTGAAAACCATTAGCATTTGCATTACTAGAATTTAATAAAAACGCTATGTTCATTACGTTAAAACACACCAACAAATAGTCTAAAAAAAGCAAAGCCAGATAACTAATAGCCATCTAAACATCTAAATCTTGCTAATAGCCGTCAATAGCGTTAGAATCCGCGCCTAAAAAGTTTTTGTGTTAACGAAGATGGTGTAAATCCGTCACTGTGCCCGCAACTGTAAAAGAGTAAATTGGTGTTTTTACAAAAAGCCCCCTCTAAGTCAGATAGCTAATACAGAAAACTATACTCATACACCCCTATATAAATGATTACTGTTTTATATGGGCTAGTATTATTTTCACCGTGCGGGAAAACACGATTTTACTATGTCGACACTCCTTAATATCTCTCAGCTAAGCTGGCAAGTTCAGCATAAATCCATATTACAAAACATTAATTTTAATGTTCGTAAAGGTGAAGTGATCGGTATTATTGGCCCCAATGGTGCGGGTAAAACTAGCCTACTGCGCTGCCTAACTAATCAAGGCAATATTCTCGCTAGCCGTAATATTAGCGGTAGCGTTCATCTAAAAAATCGAGCTATCACTCAGTTCAGTGCTAAAGAAATTGCCCAACACTTTGCGGTTGTCATGCAAAAAAATGACTCGATTTTTGCCTTGTCGGTGCAAGATGTGATGAAAATGGGCTTATTGCCACATAAAACCCTTTTTTCACTCGATAGCGATCATGATAAAGCTCAAATCAATTTAGCACTTACCAAAGTGGGCTTAGATCATGCACTACACAACGATTTCAGTTTACTTTCTGGTGGCGAACAGCAGCGAGTATTAATTGCAAGGGCGTTGGTGCAAGCAAGCCAAGTATTGATCCTTGATGAGCCAACTAACCACCTAGATGTTTATTACCAACATCAGGTATTGCAGTTGGTAAACAAGCTCAATATCACCGTAATTATGACCGTACATGATCTCAATTTAGCCAGTTTATATTGCCAACGATTATTACTTTTAGACCAAGGAAAACTCATTTGTGACGGTAGCCCTGAAGAAGTCCTCACCCCTGATAAATTAAGTAAAGTCTTTGGCTTACCTTGCCAACAAAGCATTGATTCGATAACAGGCGCTACCCAAGTTTCTTTCTACCTAAACGAAATTAACCAAAAAAAAACTCGTGCTTCGGAGCCTCTTGATGAATAAGGTTTCCTCTATTTTACTGGCATTAACTGCTTTAATGATTCTATCGGCAATTGTAGCGCTAACATTTGGCCCTGCTGATATCGACTCCTCAGAGTTAATTACCTGCTTGTTGGGCAGTTGTCAAAATCCGATAGCCAATGTCGTTATTTGGCAAGTCCGTATTCCAAGAGTACTCGTGGCTATGGTGGCGGGAATGGGCTTAGCTATTGCAGGCGCTATTTTGCAAAACACCACACGTAACCCCTTGGCAGACCCTTACTTATTTGGCATTGTTTCTGGTGCTGGTTTAGGAGCAACCATTGCCAATATCACCCTAGCTGATAATTTGACCATAGCCCTGCCCTTAGCGGCATTTCTAGGCGCATTATTTTCGGTAATGATTGTCGTATTCATTGCTAAAGTACTGCGCAGTATGGAGCAATTGTTACTCGCCGGGGTTGCCGTTTCATTTATGCTGGCATCCATTACGCAATTCATTTTATATTTTGGCGAGCCCTTTGCGACTAACCGCGTTATATTCTGGCTTATGGGCAGCTTAGCTCGGGTTGAAATGAGTAATTTTTACGTCATTGCCTCGATATTAGTTATCGCCATAATCACCGTCATTGCCCTACATAGACAAATTGATGCGCTACTATTAGGCGATGAAAGTGCAGCTAGCTTAGGCGTTGACGTCGATAAATTACGTCTACTTATGTTAGGTATTTGCGCAGCACTAACGGCCACTATCGTCGCTTATTGTGGTGGCATAGGGTTTGTTGGCTTGATGATCCCCCATATTGTTAGGCAACTCATTGGCGTAACCACACTCAAGCTCATTCTTGGCAGCGCGTTAATTGGCGCAATATTCCTTATTTGGGTGGATGTTATTGCCCGCTCATCACTGCCGCACGCCGAAATCCCCATTGGTATTATTACCTCGGCCCTGGGCAGTATATTTTTCTTATTTATCATGTATCGCTCACGCGCGATAAGCTAATAAATGACTACTTAAAGAATCAAAACTTAAGAACTCAACGTTTAATCAATTAGAACAGTAGAGATAACCCTATGACCGATGAAAAAACAACTGCCAGCAGCACCTCTGATAAGCATAAACAAAGAATGCAAAAGCTGAAAGATAAAGTTGATGCTCGCATTGATAATGCCACCGAAGAACGCGGTTTACTGATTGTTATTACTGGCAATGGTAAGGGTAAGAGCACCTCGGGTTTTGGCACCGTTGCTCGTGCGGTTGGTCACGGCCTTAATGCTGCTGTCGCGCAATTTATTAAAGGTACCTGGGCTTGTGGTGAGCGAAAATTACTTGAAAATGCAGGGGTTAAATTTAGTGTCATGGGCACAGGTTTTACTTGGAATACTCAAGATAAAGAAAAAGACATCACCGCAGCAAAACAAGTGTGGCTCAAGTGTAAAGAATTACTCAGCGACCCGACACTTGATTTAGTACTACTTGATGAGATGACCTATATGTTGTCGTATAAATATCTCGATTTAGATGAGGTTATCGACACATTAAACAACCGTCCTAAGCATCAGCACGTCATTATTACTGGCCGAGCTTGTCATCGCGCTATTATTGACCTTGCTGATACGGTTAGCGAAATACAATCAATCAAACATGCTTTTGATAGTGGCATTAAGGCGCAAAAAGGCATTGATTGGTAAAGGGCTAAATCACTTTAGTAATCACCGGCGCTGAATAACTTGGGCGCTGCTCTTTCGATATAACAAAAAAAGCAACACCATGAAATTAATCTCACTACTTTTGACTTTACTGCTTATTTCAAGCTCAGCTTATGCTCAGTTAACTAATCAGCAGAAGCCAACTATCATCGCCCTTGCCCCGCATATTGTTGAGATGCTTTATGATGTTGGCGCTGGTGAGCAAATTATTGGTACCACTGCCTTTGCCGATTATCCAGAGCAAGCGAAAGCAATTCCGAGAATAGGTAATTATGTTCGTTTACAGCTTGAGCGAGTTATTGAATTGCAACCAGACTTAATTATTGCTTGGAAAAGTGGTAACCCAAGTGATGACTTAGCCCGATTAGAACAATTAGGCTTCAATATTGTTTACTCTCAGCCACACACCTTTGAAGATATAGCCAATGAGCTTCGCCACTTTGCTCAACTTACCGGCCATACTGTTCAAGGTGAACAAGTAGCACAAAAATTTGAACAAGAGCTCGCTGAAATAACCAAAAACTATCAAGGTAAAAGTGAAATAACTGGTTTTTACGAACTTTGGTCTAGGCCTTTAACAACTATCGCCAAAGGCAGTTGGCCACAGCAATTCCTAAATATTTGCCAAGTTAAAAATCCCTTTGAACAAGTCATAACGCCCTATCCGCAGATTAGTATTGAACAAGTATTGCCGGCCTTTGTACAAGTTATTATTCAGCCATTGTCGATAAACCAAAAAGAACGTGAAGGTTTTAACTGGCAAGACTGGTCGATAATCCCTGCGGTAGCCAACAAACAAATAATTCAGCCCGATGCCGATGCCATGCACCGCATGTCGATTCGCAGCTTAACGGCATTAAAAGATTTGTGTGCAAAAATCGATACAACAAGAACGATCTTGCGCCAAAAGCATAACTAGCCTAACCGCTAGTCAATAAGAAGTATTTTAGGTGCCTAATAACGTTACTGGTGAATGGTAATTTACCTCACTAAAAAGTTAAGGGTGAAACGGGAAATTGGTTAAAGCAATACTGCCCCCGCAACGGTATGAGTTACAGGTTTGTAACTCAAGTCCGGAGACCGGCCTAGAATTAAATTAATCATTGTAAACACGGTGGGTGTTTATAACTGAGGACAACATGAAAAAAACATTAATAGCACTAAGTATTAGCAGCTTACTTTACACATCAGTTTCTTCTGCCGAGCAAAATAACACCGCGCTAATTAGTAAAGCAGCTAAAGCGGATGAAACCATTGTCGTTACCGCCAATCGTAGTATTCAAGATAAATTTGACACTTTAGCCGCTGTCGATGTATTCACCCGTGAAAACATTGAACAAATTCAACCGCTATCAATTAGCGATTTACTTAGCCGTGTTGCTGGTATATCTATAACCACGCAAGGCACTTCAGCACACAAAGCATCTGTATTCATTCGTGGTACTAACTCAGATCATATCCTAGTACTTGTAAACGGTGTTCGCGTCGGCTCAGCTACCCTGGGCGTTAAAAGTATTGCAGATATCCCTGTGCAATTAATTGAGCGTGTTGAAGTCATCAGAGGACCAAGAGCTGCCTTATGGGGCTCGGATGCTGTTGGCGGCGTAATACAAATATTTACTAGAGATTTAAGTGCCGGTGAAGGCCAAGCGGGAATCAAGCTTGGTAGTAATAACTTACACCAAGGTTATGGCGCGCTAGGCTTTGGTAACGAGAACCATAGTTATACATTAAGTGCTAGCATTGAAAAATCAGATGGTTTTGATGTGATTGTTCCTAATGGTACCAACATGTTTACCGTAGACCAAAGTGATAACGATGGTTATGACCGTCAATCAGTGGGTCTTTCCGGTACTAGCCAATTTACCAAAGCATACGCGCTTGAGTTAAATACCCAATATGATCAAGGCACCACCGAAATAGATGCCGATACTATGTGGAGTGGTGATGAAACTAGTTACGAGAATTACCATTTCTTACTAAGAAATCACCTGCAACTTGAGCAAGTGTATCTACAATTAGGTTTAAGCACCTCTCAAGATAGCAGTGAAGATAACTATAGCGATTACAATGATGACAATGGTTTTATTAATCCAAACAGTTTATTCACCACAACCCGTGATCAAGTAACGGCATTAGCACAACTGCCATTTGCTGACTCATCAGAAGTAACCGTTGGGGTGGAGTGGTATACCGAAAGTATTGATAGTAATAATACCTATGACGAAACAAGCCGTGATGCTAGCGCCTTTTTTGTTACTGGTCGTCATGATATTGAGCAGGTAAAACTTGAAGCCTCAGTGCGTTACGATAAAGTTGGTGACATTACTGGTGAAACTACCTACCAATTAGCGGCAGGTTATCAGGTCAGTGAGCAGTTATTGTTTTCATTAAGCCATGGCACGGCTTTTAAAGCCCCTAGCTTTAATGACTTGTATTATCCTTACTCAGGCAATCCTGACCTAGTGTCAGAAACAGCTGATAGCACAGAGTTTTTAACCCGTTACCAACATGATAGTTTCTCTGCAGAGTTTTCAATCTATCAAACCAATATTGATAACTTAATTGAATGGGCACCTTTAGATAGCTCTGATCCATTCAGCCCTTGGCTACCTGATAATATTGCAAAAGCTGAAATACTTGGCGCAGAAGCAACATTTACCGCCGATATAGCGGATACCAGCAACAGGTTAACATTAAGCCACGTTGACGCCGAAGATAAAAACACCGGCAAGCAATTAGCTAGACGGCCAAACTTTTCAGCTAACTATAACTTTATCTATAACCTTGAACAGTTAGACTTTACTTTTGATGTAAATTATCAAGGTAGTAGCTACGATAGTGCCGGTGCGCAAGAAAAAACGCTTAAAGCTTATACCCTATTGAATGTTGGGGTAAATTACCGACTAAGTAGTCAAATAAGTTTATTTGCTAAAATCACTAACTTTACTGATAAAAAATACCAAACAGCCAGTGAATACCCAGGCGCAGAACGTGGTTACAGCATAACCCTGGATTATAAATTCTAATCTTATATTAGATTTATAAAACCGATTAAAACTAAAAAAGCCTGCAATTGCAGGCTTTTTTATTACTTAGAATAGGCTGACTAAAACTACGTTAATAAAAAACAAGTTCATTAAAGTTTAAGAGCGAGCTCTGCTGCTGTCATCTCTTTGACAAAATCATTAGTCAAATCCAAAGCACTGTCAGCTTGGTAATGTTTAATGTAATCTGAGTAACTATTGGCCAACTTACTTTTAATTAACCGCACATCGATAGTCTTTGGTTCGGAATCAGTATTAATAATATCGTCATAGCCTTTTAATGGCGCACTTATCGCTAACAATCCTTTTTCAGGGCCATAAAAAGTCCACTTTACCGGCATGGCTAAATCAGTAAAAACAAAATGAATAATGGCCATCGGATAACCGGCAACAGCACTATAGTCATAGCTATAGTCAGACTTAATCTCTGAAAAATCAGGGTAGTCAAATGCGGGTTGATGCTGACCTGCCAATAAAATTAAAGAGTCACTGGCACTGGTTGAAATTACTTGGTGGATGTTTTTACTAATTGCACTTTTGTAAAGGCCGTCATTAAGCTTAAAGGTGACACTGGCTTGAGACTGATAATATGCTTCACCAACATTAGCATAGTCGTGGGTATCAAAAATAAGTAAGCTCTGTTGCTCTTTAGTGGCTTGGGTAAGGAAATGTTTAACGTCTTTAATTAACTGGCTATTGCTCGTATCTTGATAAGGATGACTTAATGATAGTTCATTTGCCTGGTCAAAAGCTGGTAACCGCCAAACATCATCGTTAACATGAAAGTAATCAATAAAACCCGCTACACCAAACTCTTCACCTTTAATATTTGTACCTAAAACTGAAAATGAACTTAAAGGCCAAACACCTTCTGAAGTGCCACAGACCTTAACGCCTTCAAATAAAGTAGTGCCTTTATCGGTTGTAGCACGAACAAACTCTAATGAGCTAGTTACTGAGGTTTGAGTCTCAAAGGTAAGGTGCGTTAATTCAAGGTTTTTAGTAACACACTCACAAGTCATATCATTAAGACCATCTAGCATCTCATCAAACTGCCCTTGGTAGTGCGCTGGTGTCGCGCTACTGGCTTGATAAAAGCTAACAACATTTAACCCCTCAACGTCAGTGCCCTGCTGGTTTTTAGCCACTAAGGTATAGTTAATAAACTCATTGGTCGTAACAAAGCTAATAACACCATTTTCATCGGGTTTATAGCTTGCAAGTGTTTGCCAAGTGTCATCTTGCAGTAACAATTCAACCTTAGTAAAAGCACTACTGATACCACAATCATTGGTTAATTTTGAGGTTAAAGAGAAGTTGTATTCAACAGGTTCTACTGGTATCTCTGGGGCACTAGATGAGCTGCCACCACAACCTTGAATAAACATGGTTAACAATAAAGGTGAGATTAAAAATTTATTCAAGGGAAAATCCTTAAGGAGCTATTTCAAAAATTAGGTAATATGCTTTCGATGCCATTGCCTCGGCAGTCTAATCTGAAAATCATCATGACGCAGACAAAAAATGTTCATCATAATTATACCCAGCTTTGAACTAGATTAGCTATTTTTGTTATGACAATTCACTCAAAAAAATAACCGCGAGTAATGTTAAAAATACAATCACAATAGTTAGTTTTGACAATAACTTATCTTATAATTAGCAATCATTATTGATATGCAGAAAAAACTAAAGATTAGCTTTATCATTCTCACTATTTTCGGATTACTCGCCTTGCTTGATAGTGGAAAAAACATCCTGTTGGCAATTGACCTTGGCATGGTTATTACTGCAGGTTATGCCTGTTTTTTTTACCAAAACAAATTTTCACTTTTAGCCCCTTAGTAAACAGAATAAGACAACAAAACCACTCTTTTTGTAAAGCAGGCTTGACTTTATAATTATAGACGTCATAATAAAAGTCAAATGAACTTTACATTTAATCAAAGAGAGTTTACTTATGTCAAAACAAGAATGTGATAATAGTAGTTACCAAACCAAAAATAATGCCAATACCATCACGTTAAGGAATTGGACTATTTCTTGGGTAGTTTCCATGGCTATAGCCGCTTTTGCGCCAAAATTCATTTGGGACTTCAACACGGTTTTAACAATGATAGCGGTGTTGATAAACCTTGCTGTCGGTTTTAAAATGTTAGTTGCCAATAGAGATTATTTACGGGGTCTAGATGAAATGCAGCGAATAATATTGCTAGAAGCCATGGCATTAGCCTTAGGCGTAGGCTTAGTTGTTGGCTTAAGTTATGAATTATTAGAAGATATAAAGCTAATTACTTATCAACCAGAAATACCTCATATAGTGTTCTTAATGGTAATAACCTATGGCTTGGCCGTGATCTCAGGCCATAGGAAGTACCAATGAAAAATCGCTTAAAAGTGTTACGTGCCGAACGTGACTGGACACAAGCTCAACTGGCGAGTGCCTTAAATGTATCAAGGCAAACGATTAATGCCATTGAAAAGGGTAAGTTTGACCCGAGTTTACCTTTAGCATTTAAAGCGGCCAGGCTGTTCGACTTAGCCATAGAAGAGATTTTTCAAGATCAAGTCGAAACCGTAGAAAACTAAAGAAGGTGTGATTAAACTAAAACCATAGAGCGTTAATAAGATTTGTAGCACACTTTATTAACGTCTTTAGTTATATTGTTCAGGATTTAAAACTTCGCAGCGGCAGAGAACGCCATAACTTCATCTGTTGATGGATGTTTAAGTGTTAATTTTTCAGCATGTAAGTGTAATCGTTTCGCTCTAGTGCCATATAAATCATCACCAACAATTGGTGTATTAAACCCTAAGTGATGTGCACAATGCACTCGCAGTTGATGAGTTCTCCCTGTTTTAGGATATAAATGTACTCTCGTTAGCGTTTTGCCATCTTGCTCTTCAAAACCAACTCGCTGCCATTTTGTTTCTGCCGCTTTACCGGTTTCGAAACAAACCATTTGTCTAGGTCTATCGTCGAAATCCCCCGCTAGGGGTAAATTAATCAAACCTTCTACTTGATCTAATAGCTGTTTAGGGCGGCCAGATAACAAAGCAACGTACCTCTTTTCTACAGTGCGTTTGATAAACTGCTGCTGTAAATTCTTATGAGCTTGCTTAGTTAACGCAATGACCATCAAACCAGAAGTCGACATGTCAAGACGATGCACGATGAGTGGCCCGGTTGCTTTGGGGAAGAGTAACTTCATTCTGCTATAAACACAGTCACTAATACTTTTACCGGGTACCGACAAAAGTTCGCTCGGTTTATCGATCACGGCCATCACCTCATCTTGATAGATAATTTCTACGCTTTTATCTTTTGATAAACCTTGCAACAGTGGGTTGTCATCGATAAGCATACCACTGAGCATATGCGTTAAAATAGGTTGGCATTTGCCAATACAGGCAGTATAGAAATTTTTATGCTGCCTTACTGCAGATTTTGGTGACTTGCCCCACCAAAACTCGGCTAAGGCGATAGGTTTCAAACCCACTTTAAAGGCGTATTGCAATAATTTAGGGGCAGCACAATCACCCGCGCCTGCTGGCGGTACGCCATATTTTTGATGAAAAGCGGTATCAATAAACAAATCGGTTAAATTCTTAACCTCCTGATTAATATTTAAAAAACGATATTGCTCAAACAACTTCTGTTGCAGTGCTTTAGACATTGACGCTCTTTTATTTTTTATCGAGGTAATTACATCAAGTAAATTGTCTACGGCTTGTTGCGCTTTAATTGTTTTTTCTTGCCAAGTGAGTTTTAAGTACTTTAGTTCGTTTTTATCCGCAACACTTTCTTTCCCTAGCTGCTCTTTCAACTGAGTAAAGTCATGCGCTGACAACGATTTTTCAGCTAAGGCACGTCGAGATTTTCTTGCCTGTCTTTGCACTAAGTTTTTACTGTGTTGTTGAGTAATAGCTTGTTCGGCAGAAGTTGAAAGCTCGGCTAAAAACTGCTGTTTTTTGATAACATCTGGATTAGCTGCTAATAAAGTAACTTGTGCATTAAGGGCGTTAATTACTTTTTGTTCTTTTTTAAAGAACTCGGCATTGGTTGAGTCATCTACCGGTGGTACAAAGTGACGCAGCTCTTCACTTTGTGTCATCATGCCTGAAAAACCAGCAAGGTAACCTAGTTCGCCCTGATTATTTTTAACTAACAGCACACCAAACATTTTGCCACTTTGACTATAATCAAACAGCGATGCAGGCAGTTGCACTAAACTATCTTGTAACTCTTTTGCGGCTAATAAACACAAAGGATCAGGCTGATAATAAAAAGGGAAAGTAAAACGCTCAGGTAAACTATAAGAATCAATAGCGGATTTAAAACGGGTAAAACAGGGCTCAATCATTTGCATAGGTAACACTCAAAACTGGTACATCAAAGAGGAGTATATCGAAGCTAAAAACAGACATCGAACATAAAAGTGCGGCTGAATAAGCTAAGCCTCATCGCTATTTTAGTCTTTTGTCAGAATGAGGACAATGGAAAAATATCACTGCCTTTAGCTATTTTTTATTGATTAATAGCCAATGCCCCCCATCTACAGCAGTAGAAATTCATTATGTCCTTTATTATGCGCCTACTTAAATCAACGATTCATCCCGATATTAACTGCTTTGAGATAAAATCCCTTGCTGATAACTCCGCCAATACTAATTTTTTTATTCGTAAAGCGACCAGAGCGATAGTACTTAAAGGAGAGAGTATTTTATTACTTTATACCAAACGCTATCACGACTATAGCTTACCTGGTGGTGGCATAGATGAAGGTGAAAGTAATATTGACGGTCTTATTCGCGAGCTAAAAGAAGAAACGGGTGCGCATAGTGTGAAAGATGTTGCCGAATTTGGTCTTTATGAAGAGTTTAGGCCCTGGCATAAAGCCGGCTTTGAAATCGTTCATATGCAATCTTATTGTTATACCTGCACTATCGATGATGAATTACTTGAGCCTGAATTAGAAGCCCATGAATTGAGTAATGGGATGTTTCCTATATGGATGAATATTCATCAGGCCATCGCTCACAACGAAGAAACCATCGTCAAAAGTGACAAAAAAGGTCTATCGATAGAACGAGAGACCTTTTTATTAAAACTTATTGTCAGTGAGTTACTATAAGCGACTGCCGCTGGACGTTCGGGGTTAGTTATCACCAAATAAAACATCTTGCCGGCTATCTACCCATAACGGATGTTTTGCCATAACTTTAGTAAAGATGGGACTTTGCAAGTAACTATTGAGCCATTGCCTTACTTTTGGGTAGGGTGATTGCAAATACCATTGCCGCTCTATTCGCGCAAATTGTCGAATAAAAGGTAATAGCGCAATGTCAGCTAGACTTTCTTTATCTGATATTAAAAATTTGTGCTTAGTTAAACGCTGCTCTAATTGATTAATGTATAACTGACAAGCTTCGCGGCACTGAGTAATATTGTCTTCTTGATAACGTTTCGCGCATTTGTACGCTTCTAAACATCTTTTAAAGTCGTTATCAAATTCATTAATGAGTAAAAGCATTGCCGGTAATGCGTCTTCTTGCTGACTATGCAGTAGGTCAGCGGGATCCGTTTCGCGTAAAGCCCATAACATGACCGCTAAACTTTCGTCAATAACGGTACTGTCATTTAGCACTAAAACCGGCACAGTAGCTTTCGATGAAACAGCAATCATCTCTTTGGGTTTATTACTTAATACTAAATCTCGTAGTAACACTGATTGTTTAGCTTTAAAAATGGCTAATCTAGCTCGCATGGCATACGGGCAGTTTCTTAACGAGTAAAGGATAGGTAAGGTACTCGTGTCATTAGGCTTTTTATTAAAACGTTCATTCATTGGTAGCTATACTCCAGCACTGCAATTATTAACCTTGATAAAGTTCAGCATAAATAAGCGACTTAAACAGTATTCATTGGCCCATTATACGAGTAAAATCCCCCCTTTGAAATTTAACTGCCGTTTACTTGGCTAAAGTTGTATAAATGAGTCCTAAAATAGAATTATTAGCCCCCGGTGGTGATATCGATGCGATCAAGGCGGCAATCATTGCTGGCGCAGATGCGGTGTACTGTGGTTTAGACACCTTTAACGCCCGAAATCGTGCTGCTAATATTTCTTTTGATGAACTCGTAGGTATTATTAGACTCGCACACGAATATGACTGCCAAATATTCTTAACGCTCAATATCATTATTCTCGAACGTGAATTCAAAACCCTGGCTAAGTTATTAAGTAAATTGGCGAACACCACCTTAGATGGTGTTATTGTTCAAGATTTGGGTATGCTATATATCCTTAAAAAGCACTTCCCTACACTTGATATTCACGCATCAACCCAGTTAACTACCCATAACATTGGTCAAATACCCTTTTTGAAAAAGTTGGGTGCCTCGCGTGTTAATTTATCGCGTGAATTAAACTTAAAAGAAATCAGCGCAATAACTAAAGTATCTCAGGAAGAGAACGTACTTACTGAAGTATTTGTGCATGGCTCATTATGTATCGCTTTTTCCGGTTTATGTTATTCAACCTCTGCCAGTGTTGGTAATTCAGGCAATAGAGGCCGTTGTAGCCAAGCGTGTCGTGAAGAATATAAACCGACCGAAACAGGTAATAAATTCCCATTAAATATTAAAGACAACTCAGCATTTTTTGATTTACCGGCACTAATAGAAGCGGGCGTGCATTCCTTTAAAGTTGAAGGACGTATCAAGGGGGCAAGTTATGTACATACCGTTATTGATAGTTTCCGCAAACAAATCGATGGTTTTGTAGCTACTGGTGAGCTACTTGAAGACGGCGAACGCCTTTACAAAGTATTCAATCGCGATTTTTCTAATGCCTTTTTACGCGGCGATTTAAATCAATCAATGTTTATTGAAAACCCACGTGATAACTCAAAATACCACGCTATAGATAAAAGTAACGCTATCTCTGTAGTACAAATACATGATGTTGAACAAAGCTTAAGTGATGAAAAAGAAAAAATACACGCGGATGTATTTGATAAAATAAAACACCTTAGTATTGATAAACGTGACCTCTCATTAGTCTTTTCAGGTGAAGTTGGCGAACCATTAACCGTTACCATAAAAATTAGCGAAGCAGATGTTCAAAGAAGCAACCAAGGATTTTCCGTTGGTGCGATAAAAAATACCGAGCGAACGCATGTTATGCATTCACAGCGCGTACTTATCGCCAGTGAAAAGAATTGCATTGATCATAGCGCTATAGAAAAGCGCTTTAAAAGCTTTAATAACGCAGAGTTTAATTTAACCGAGTTAACCACTAACAATATCCCACAAAGCGTCACTATTCCCTTTAAAGAGCTTACCGCACTTAAGAATAAGATAGCAGCCTTACTCAATGACGGTAAACCCGTACTACCTGAAGTAGAGCTACCAAAACTAGTACGTCATGCTAAAAAAGACCAAGATGCAAAATTATCACTCTTAATATGTGATGAGAGTGATATCACCCTTGGTGACGCAACAGATGCCGATATTTATTTTAAACTGCCTGATGCTTATAAACGTGGTTGTACTAAATATGTTGCTTTCTTCCAAGAGAACCCTCGCCTAATCCCTTGGTTTCCATCGGTATTAATTGGTAAAGATTTTGATGTTGCAGTAAATATTTTAGAGCAGGTAAAACCTAAATTAATCGTTACCAACAATACCGGTATTGCCAATAGAGCCTTTGAGTTAGGTATTGAGTGGATTGCAGGGCCGTTCTTAAACACCACCAATTCCTATGCCTTATTAGCGATGAAAGAGTCGTTCAATTGTAGTGGAGCCTTCATTTCCAATGAAATCAACCGCCAACAAATGAAGACTATCGCACGTCCTGAAAACTTCAAAATGCTTTACAGCGTTTATCACCCTATTTTATTAATGACCAGTAGACAGTGTTTCTTCCAGCAGAGTGTTGGTTGTGAAAAGCCGCGTATAGATAATGGTTGTATGCTTTCTTGCGACAAATCAACCAGTATCACTAACCTTAAAGGCGTTTCTTTTGCTATTGATAAGCAAAAAGCCGGTTACCCAAGTATTTATAATGATGATCAGTTTTTAAACACTGAAATAATCAAAGATTTAACCCAACTATTTGATGGTTTCATGATTGATCTAACTAATATAGGTGCCGGTGATAAAGAATCTCCTGATAAAAAACTACTGATTGAACAGTTTGAACAGTTACTTAAACACGATAAGAGCGAATCAGTTGGCTACTCGAATGAATTGTCAAACCAGCAATTAAATGCACAAGACAAGCTTAACTCACTGGTACCAACGTCAACCAATGTGCAATACCACAACGGTCTATAGAGTATAACGTTCATCAAACTCTTGGCATTCAACCGAGTTCAAGTTGTTTAGCTTATGCCGCCTAACGCGGTATAACCCAACTAAACCAGCATGACTTTGATAACAAAAAAGGCCATTAACATATTGATGTTAATGGCCTTTTAATATACATATAAAAATAAATTAGTGAGTTTTTGACATCATATTAATGGTATGTAGACTTTAGGACAAAATTTTTGGCTTCATAAAATACCAAAAAGGTCTAAATTTCAGGTCAATAAACTTCATTATTACGCTCACTATTTTCAGATATAAACACTTTATTTGTATCTTGCTAATTTTCTGAGATAGGAAAGTTAAAGTAATGCATTGAAACAATAACAGGTAAGCATTTTTAGAGTCTATCAAGTTGATATAAATGGTTTTAGCAATATATACTTAAACTCTATATAACGACTGAAAGCCGTTAGTGACATCAAGACACCCCGTATTAACTTGAATTGAAAACTTATAATATCAAACATGTAAAGTGGGTACACTATTTATACCCCCCTCAATAAATACAATTAGCCACTAGTTTAAACGTTCAGCGTATTGACCATGTTCCCAGAATCGAATGGCTTTACCGTGCTTATCCAGTTCAAAGTATGCACTATGAAGTTCTTCACCTTTTTTAGAAATCACCCGAAAAACATGACCTTCTTCATGTTTTAATTTAAGTGGTCTTTGATTAGGCTTATCATCAAATAAATCAATCCCTTTCAACCCATCAGAGGTAGCAGCAATAGCCAGACGCCAAGGCCAATCCTTAAGCCCAAATACTCCTTCATAAATACTAAGATCAACAACTTTTTGAGATGTGCCATTACTCAATTTTTTAATACTAGAACCATCAGGTTCTGAATTATTATTATCAGAAACCTCATCAGCTTGTGTTTTAGCTGCTTGTTTAATTGGTTCACTTAACAGTGCATGTAATCCTTTGGTCAATTTACTCGGGCTTACGTCATTAACATTCACCATGGCGATAATAGCCAGTTTATCCTGCACTCGGGTCACAAAAGAAGTCCTATATCCAGGGCAATAACCGCCATGACCAACAAAGGTTTTATTATTATCTTGCCAGAGAGCGAAACCAAATCCCCAAGTAGCACCATCCATATCGGGTGCTGTCCATTGTACTCTTTGCATTTCTCTTAATGTGGTGGCTTTTAAGATATCTTCACCGCCTTTTTCTAGTAGCCTGAACTGCCAGCTAGCGAATTTTGCTAGGTCATTGGCACTTGATGCAAAACCTGCAGCTGGCGCTAGAGCTTTGACTTCATAAGGGCCAACCTCATCACGATGGCCTTTAGCATTACGCAACTTATAACCTGCCGCAAAAGATTTACCATATTCTTCGATGGGCAGTTCACTGGTGGTATTTGTCATTTTTAAAGGGGTGAGAATGTTGTTTTTTATATAACTGTGAAAATCAGTTCCTGAAGCTTGTGCAATCGCTTCACCAGCTAGACTTAAACCTAAATTTGAATATTGAAAACGCTCATAGGGTTTATACAAAGGTTTTTGTTTTCCAGTCCCTTGTTGCAGGGTTTTATGACTAGGAAATTTAATATCAACCCAATAAGGGGTTACAGCTTCACGGGGCAGTCCTGAAACATGGGAAAGAATATTCCTCAAAGTAACTGGCTCTTCTTGATTTTTAAGCTGCGGCATTTTGTACCAGGGCAAAATTGAATCAATGGGTGCATCAATGGACAATTTATTTTTATCACGTAGTTGCATTACCCCTATGCTGGTAAATAATTTGGAGACTGAGCAGATACTATATCTAGTATCTGCTGTGGCTCTGACTTTTTCTCTTAAACTAGAAAATCCAAATCCTTGTGACCAGACAACTTCCTGATCATAGACCACCGCAATTGATGCTCCAGGGACACCATCATATTCCAACTGGTTTTTTATCCATTCACGCGCAAGGTTAATGTTAGCTTGCACATCTTTATCATCTTTCACCTGCGCCTGAGTATTACTAGTGATCATTAACAAAATTGAAAAAATTACATAACTATTATTTTTTACCTTCATAATTGACTTCCTTCGTGTGTTGATTCACCCTTTTTAGAAAACAAGTATAGAAGAGAATATTTTTATATATGTTATTAAGCAACTGAATGGCCTCACTCAGTAATTTGTTTAACTGCTTCAAATTTAAATTATTGGCTATAGCACTTGCCCTTGCTCATAAGTTTATCTAGTTGAAGTTACACTCACTTGGCAAAAGATAGTTAACCAAAATCTATCAAGATAATGATTTTCAACCAGACATAATGTCCGATCAAAAAAGGGTAATAACATCGCTGTTATTACCCTTTTATAAACAATTACTACTCTATATTTTAGTGAACTTCAGACACCATATTAATAGTGTACTTAGGGATATCAACCACTAGGTCTTCATCACCAACAATTGATTGGCAACTAAGACGAGATTCAGGCTCTAGGCCCCATGCTTTATCAAGCATATCTTCTTCCAGTTCATCACCTTCTTCAATTGAGTCAAAACCTTCTCGAATAATTACGTGACAGGTAGTACAGGCACATACTTTTTCACAAGCATGTTCTATTCCAATGTCATTTCTTAACGCTACGTTAAGAATGCTCTCACCTTTTTCGGCTTCAACTACGGCGCCATCTGGGCATAATTCTGCATTGGGTAAAAATATAATTTTTGGCATTTTATTTATTCTCTTTGTAGGCGTGAACTTGTACGCGCTATTCTCTGATTCAATTTAAAGCGAGAATAAATTCTCGCCTACAGTTTATCTAAAGTTTATCAACTGATTGACCAGCAAGGGCTTGGCTAATTGAGCTATCCATACGGCGCTCGGCAAATATTGCCGTACTGTCGTTTAACTTATCAAGGGCATTTTCAATGGCTTTAATTTCATCGCCTTGACTCACCTGAGCAAGTGACTTAATTGCATTTTCGATAACAGTAATCTCATCACTGTTAAGCAATTTACTATCCGCAGTTAAAGCCGCTTGTACTGATTCAATAACCCGTGAGGCGTCAACTTGTTGCTCTTTTAGCATACGAGCTTGCATATCTTCAGCAGCATTGCTCATTGAATCCTTGATCATCTGACTAATTTGATTATCATCAAGACCAAATGAAGGTTTAACTTCAATGCTAGACTCTACACCGGTAGACTTTTCCATCGCCGTTACTGACAGTAGACCGTCGGCATCAACGTTAAAGGTTACTCTTATATGGGCAGCACCTGCAGTCATAGGCGGAATGCCACGTAACTCAAAACGGGCTAATGAACGACAATCATCAACTAACTCACGCTCACCTTGTAATACGTGTATCACCATTGCTGTTTGACCATCTTTAAAGGTGGTAAATTCTTGCGCCTTTGCTACCGGTATAGTGGTGTTTCGTGGGATTACTTTTTCAACTAAGCCGCCCATAGTCTCTAAACCAAGCGATAAAGGGGTAACATCAAGTAATAACATATCACTATCAGGCTTATTACCCACTAAGATATCAGCTTGAATAGCCGCGCCAATAGCAACCACCTTATCAGGGTCAATTGACGTTAACGGTAGTTTATTAAAGTGTTTTTCCACTTCCGCGCGTACCAATGGCACGCGAGTTGAACCACCAACCATAATGATTTCTATCACTTCATCAACAGTAATGCTGGCATCTTTAAGAGTACGACGACAAGCACGTAAGGTTTTCTTAACTAATTCGCCGATAAGCTCATTCAGCTGCGTTTTACTTAAACTTTGTCTCCAATCACTACCGTCATCAAGAGAGAGTGTGATCTGAACTTCTTCGCTATCGGTTAACTGCTCTTTGGCAAAACAAGCTTGTTGCATCAGTTGACGTTCTAATGAAGGAGAAAATGGTCTTTTCAGACCTGATTTCTCGACTAGATAGTCAACGATAACCACATCAAAATCATCTCCACCAAGCGCTGAATCACCACCTGTAGCCAGAACCTCAAAGACACCTTTGTTCAAACGTAAGATAGAGATATCAAAAGTACCCCCACCTAAATCATAAACAGCGATAACACCTTCTTGGCCTGAATCTAATCCGTAAGCAACCGCAGCCGCAGTAGGTTCATTTAATAACCGTAAGACACTAAGCCCGGCTAACTTTGCCGCATCTTTGGTACTTTGTCTTTGCGCATCATCAAAGTGAGCAGGCACGGTAATAACCACACCGGTTAGCTCGCCGCCTAAAGCAGCTTGGGCCCGGAGGTTTAAGCTTTTTAAAATTTCAGCTGAGACTTGCACAGGATTAACCGCGCCTTGACGGGTCATTATTTCTGGGTGATTTTCATCACCACAAAAGTCATAAGGCAAAGCAGGATATTTGCTTTGAATATCAGCGAGAGAACGACCAATTAAGCGTTTTGCCGAGGTAATGGTATTTTGGGCATCTTCAATACTAAGTGCTTGAGCTGCCTGGCCAACTAGAATATTGTCAGCTTGATAGCTAACAATAGATGGCAATATATCACGACCTTGATCATCAATTAAGGTACTTGCGTTGCCACTTTGTACGCTTGCTATTAAGGAATTTGTTGTACCAAGATCGATACCTGCAGCTAATCTATGTTCGTGAGGAACGGTACTTTGACCGGGTTCTGCAATTTGTAATAAAGCCATGATGTTAATTCAATGATTTAGTTAGGTTAATAATAAATGTTGAAGTGCTTGCTAGCCACGCTAGTCTTCAAATAAGCTATCTTCAAGTCGATCTACTTCAATATTTAGTTTTTGATAAAACTTTAATTTGCGCAAATTATCGCATGCTGCACTATTAGATGCTGAGTTATTTTCACTTATCTGTACTCTCATCAGTTGAGTCAACTGTAGATATTCACTCGATAAGACTCGTTGAACTTCAAGCAATGCGGCATCAACATCACTGGCTGACTTAACGTCTTCAAGCATTTCCCGTAATTCCATCTGGTGCATTAAAAAACCAGTGTCACTAAAAGAGTGCTGCTCATTTGGCATATCAACACCACGTTGAACTAATATATAGTCAGCACGGAGTAATGGTTGTTTTATGGTTTGATAGGCGTCATTAATGTGAGCAGACTTTTGTACGGCAATGCGTTGTTCTTGCTCTGATGCGTGAGCAAACTTGTCAGGATGGACGGCCTTTTGCAAGGTTTGATAATTTGATGATAGATTTTGTAAATCGACATCGAAAGAGGCTTCAATACCGAATAATTGAAAGTAATTCAAAATGTTTTCTCAGATTTTACATGAACGAGGCACCTACAAAGTGATCTCGCCATAATGAATTCAGCTCAACGATAGCTTGCTCTGATGCAAGGCGAAAGCACGGAGTTGACGTTAGTCAATGAGTACTTTCAACGTAGCAGCAGAGCAAAATAGCTAAGAGATGAAGACGTTATTACACATTAGCTTATACGTTAAATGATTCACCACAGCCGCACTCACCTTTGGCGTTTGGATTGGTGAATTTAAAGCCTTCGTTCAAGCCTTCTTTAACGAAGTCAAGCTCGATGCCGTCAAGGTAAACCAGGCTTTTTTCGTCAATGATTATATTGACATCATCAATTTTGAACAATTGATCATCGTCATTTAAATCATCAACAAATTCGAGCACATAGGCTAAACCTGAACAGCCGGTAGTTTTAATACCTAAGCGAAGCCCAAGTCCTTTGCCACGATTTTGCATGAAAGATTGTACTCGTTCAGCTGCAGCAGGTGTCATGGTAACAGACATTGTTTTCTCCGTTATTTACCTTGTTTACTTTTATAATCTTCAATCGCTGCTTTGATGGCATCTTCAGCCAAGATAGAGCAATGAATTTTTACCGGTGGTAAAGCTAATTCTTCAGCAATATCGGTGTTTTTAATCTTACCTGCTTCTTCAATTGATTTGCCTTTTACCCATTCAGTAACCAATGAGCTTGACGCAATCGCGGAACCACAACCATAAGTTTTAAACTTGGCATCTTCAATGATGCCATCAGCAGAAATTTTAAGTTGTAATTTCATCACGTCGCCACACGCCGGTGCACCAACCATACCAGTAGCTACTGATGGATCGTTTTTATCCATTGAACCAACATTACGTGGGTTCTCATAGTGGTCTAATACTTTTTCGCTGTAAGCCATGTTACTCTCCTAACTTGTGCCAAATTGCTATTAAGTAATTTCCAGAAAATTACTTTCTACACCTTATTGGACACTAAATATTATCTAAAGTGCTGTACTATTTTACTAAACATTATTTTATGTAAATATGTTTATATTTAGTGAGCAGCCCATTCAATTGAATCTAAATCAATGCCGTCTTTGAACATTTCCCAAAGCGGTGACATGTCACGTAAGTGACCAATTGAGTTTTTAATTAACGTAATCGCGTAATCAATTTCTTCTGCCGTAGTAAAGCGACCAAAACTAAAACGAATTGAGCTATGTGCCATTTCATCATTTAGTCCTAAAGCTCTAAGTACATAAGAAGGCTCTAAGCTCGCCGATGTACAAGCGCTGCCAGAAGATACTGCTAAATCTTTCAATGCCATAATAAGTGACTCACCTTCAACAAAGTTGAAGCTGATATTTAAGTTACCAGGGTAACGTTTATCAAAATCACCGTTAACAAATACTTGCTCCATGCTGTTTACACCCGCCCATAAACGGTCACGCATTTCGGTAACATGAATAAGATCTTGCGCCATTTCGGCTTTAGCTAAACGACATGCTTCACCCAGACCAACAATTTGATGCGTTGCTAACGTACCTGAACGCATACCTCGTTCATGTCCGCCACCGTGAGTTTGTGCTTCAAGACGAATACGAGGTTTGCGAGATACATATAAAGCACCAATACCTTTAGGGCCGTACATCTTATGTGCTGAAATCGACAACAAATCAACTTTCAAAACTTGCATGTCAATGTTAATTTTACCCGCACTTTGCGCGGCATCAACATGAAAAACGACTTTACGAGCTCGACACATTTCACCAATTTCATTGATGTCTTGGATAACACCGATTTCATTGTTTACATGCATGATGCTCACTAATACGGTGTCATCACGTATGGCGTCGCTTAATTTATTTAAATCTATTAAACCGTTTTCTTCCGGGTCAAGGTAAGTCACTTCAAAACCTTGACGCTCTAGTTCGCGACACGTATCTAATACCGCTTTATGTTCAGTTTTACTGGTAATAATGTGCTTACCACGTTTGTGATAAAAATTAGCAGCACCTTTAATGGCTAAGTTATTTGATTCAGTTGCACCTGAAGTGAAAACAATTTCACGTGGGTCGGCATTAATTAATTCAGCAACTTGATTCCGAGCGATATCAACCGCTTCTTCGGCTTGCCAACCAAATTTATGTGAACGTGACGCAGGGTTACCAAAATGACCATCTGTGGTCATATATTGCATCATTTTTTCTGCGACACGCTTGTCTACTGGTGTAGTAGCTGAGTAATCAAAATATATAGGAAGCTTCATTCGCTAACTCTCTCCGATGGTAAATCTTTAATACGACACGACAAGTTATTACCAGTCGTGCATTACATTTTTTGTGGTTATTAATGTTTCTAACGCGATACTTTTATGTGCATTTATATGCAATTTATCTTGGCGTTTAGAAACTTGTTGCACATCACGCTTAGCGACTAATTCTGATAAGCTGATATTTTGCAAAAATTCTTCAATTCGTTGGCTTAACCCTTCCCAAAGGGAATGAGTTAAACACTGTTCGCCATCCTGGCAATTGCCCTTACCCGCGCATCTCGTTGCATCAACACTTTCATTTACCGCACAGATTACATCTGCGACAGTAATCTGCGCTGAGGATCTGCCCAATCGATATCCGCCACCAGGACCACGAACACTAGTTACTAGGCCTTGTTTGCGTAAACGAGAAAAAAGTTGCTCTAAGTATGACAAGGATATACCTTGGCGCTCAGAAATATCGGCCAAAGATACAGGTCCAGATACAGCATGAATAGTAACATCTAACATGGCAGTAACTGCGTAACGACCTTTAGAAGTAAGTTTCATAATCTACTCTCAAACACTCTGTTGGTGTATTCAATATATCAATTTAGTAGGACGACTAAGTCAAAGCTATTTGGTAGCAAAAACATAGAATACATGCCTTGCTTTGCAAATTCTGCGCAATTTTACATAACCCTACAGATTAGTCAAATGAATACCCGAGTAATTTACTCAAGTATTGTACACCAAGAAGCGTTGAGCGAAAAGTAATAGTTGACTGTTTTAGTCAACTATTACGGTAAAGGACTATAAACTCGATAGTTATATTTCGGGGTCAAACTCTGTGACTTTACTTTCACGACGCTCAGCCGCTGCTTTTTCATCTTCGACGAATTCACCTACTCTTAATTCAGGCAGGTTTTTATCACAGATATTACCACCTAGGGTATTAATTTCTTTGCAAAGTGCACTCACACGATCATCCATTAAATGCACATGATCAAGTAATCGGCCAATGGCTTTCGCAACAGGATCAGGGTTATCATGTGAAACTGCATAGGCATCAAAGCCATACTTCTTCGCGGAGGCTTCGCGTTGTTGACCTTCACCTTTGCTCGGTTTATCCGGAACGATTCTTCCTGGGATACCTACTGCAGTAGCGTTAGCAGGCAAGTCTTTAACAACAACAGAATTAGAGCCAACTTTACCGCCTTTGCCGATAGTGATAGGGCCAAGCACTTGTGCGCCGGCGCCAATAACAACATTATCTTCTAGGGTTGGGTGGCGTTTCCCCCCTTTCCAACTGGTACCACCTAAGGTAACACCGTGATAAAGGGTAACGTCATTGCCTATTTCCGCGGTTTCACCAATGACAATTCCCATACCGTGGTCAATAAAAACTCGCCGCCCTAATTTAGCGCCAGGGTGAATTTCAATACCCGTTAACCAACGAGAGAAAGTTGATATAACACGCGCTAACAGTTTCCAATTAACGCACCATAACTTATGACTTAATCGGTGAATCCATATTGCATGTAAACCAGGATAATTGAGGATAACTTCCAAACTGGTACGAGCGGCGGGATCTCTATCAAAGACACTATTGATATCTTCTTTGATACGACTAAACATAAATTATTCCTTTTATTTCTCTTAAGTGATAAGTCGTTTTGCTTATCACAGTTCACTGTTACGACTTATCTTTACTGGTTCTTTCCATCGAGGAAAAAATACCACGCATCATCTTAACTTCTTTAACATCAGGTCTGGCGCGATTAAATAAACGTCTTAGTTTAGTCATCACAAGTCCAGGGTGATTTTCTACAATAAAACCAGTGCTTTTAAGCGCTTTTTCAAAATGCTCGTAGAAACGTTCAGTTTCTTCACTCACCGGGTAAAGCTCATGATCTTCGCCCTTTGCTTTACCAATTAAGTTACCATTACCTGTACTGCGCTCTTGATAGTTTTGGTCATGAGCCAATAAGTAGCTAGTACGTATTTCATAACTTAAGGTTTGTACGGCCATAGCTAAATTCAATGAGCTGTAATCAGGGTTCGCTGGTATCTGCACATGAAAATGACAAAGCTGTAATTCTTCATTAGTTAAACCGCTGCTTTCTCGGCCAAAAACTAATGCGACCGGATATTCCTCAGCCTCTGAGATCATCTTCTCACCACAGCCTCGTGGCTCTAACATAGGCCAAGGTAATGTGCGTGAACGAGCACTGGTACCGACAACTAAGCCGCAATCTTCTATGGCTTCGGCTAGTGTACTAACGACTTTAGCATTGGCTAACACATCAGTAGCTCCTGCCGCCAAGGCTTGTGCTTGGCCATTAGGCATTTCTACTGGGTCAACTAAAACTAGCTGACTTAAACCCATTGTTTTCATTGCGCGTGCTGCACTACCAATATTTCGACAATCGGAAGTATTCACTAGCACAATTTTAACGCGGTCTAATAAAGAACCTGTAGTATTACTTTGTTGAGAATCTGACATCTTTTACTCGACTTGTTTTGCTTAACTGGACTTAGTAGTCCATCTAGATGGCCAGTATTCTACCATAGAAGATTACTGCTGTAGCTAACAAAAAGCACGCGTATTAAGCATATTTATCTATGGCAATTTGATATTTAATAGTCCATTTTTCTCTATAAAATATTTAAGACCTTTAACTGTTCACTTATTAAACAGTAATTTTTGCGAGGCTATCGCTTAATCACTTTTTATTTGCTATACTTTGCGCGCTCGATTTTCAAGACAATGTTTGCTTGAAAATGTATTGTTCTTTTAAAATTTATTTACAAATAGGTACTCTATATATGCATCCCATGCTAAATATTGCCGTGCGCGCAGCACGTACAGCAGGTAAAGTTATCGTTCGCTCTATGGAGCAACTTGATAAAGTTGAAATTGAATTAAAAGGCACTAACGATTTCGTCACCAGTGTTGATATTAGCTCTGAAGAAGCCATTATTGAGACTATTCGTAAATCATACCCAGATCACACTATTATTGGTGAAGAGTCTGGTGTTTTAAAAGGCAGTGATGACGATTTTCAATGGATTATCGATCCGCTAGATGGAACAGCCAACTTCATCAAAGGTATTCCACACTTTGCCGTTTCTATTGCTTTAAAAGTAAAAGGTAAGTTAGACCAAGCGGTTATATTTGATCCCATCCGTGGAGAATTATTCACAGCGAGTCGTGGTAAAGGTGCCCAACTCAACGGTTTCAGAATCCGTGTAAATAAAAATAAAGAAATTTCAGGCACAATACTAGCGACTGGTTTCCCTGTTAAGCACAAACAACACAGCCTTGCTTATATGGCAATGTTCTCAGCCTTATTCCAAAAATCAGCAGATATGCGCCGTGCAGGTTCAACTTCTCTTGATCTTGCTTATGTTGCCGCAGGCCGTATTGATGGTTTCTTCGAAATCGGTACTAAGCCATTTAGTACTGCTGCTGGTGAACTATTAATTATTGAAGCGGGTGGTTTAGTCACTGACTTTACTGGCGGTCATAACCATTCACAATCAGGTAATATCGTTGCCGCAAATACTCGTATATTAAAAGATGTATTAAAAGAAATTCGTCCTCACTTAGGTGATGCACTTAGCAAGTAATTCTTTTTTGAATTTACTTAGTTAATATATCTAAGTTATATATCTAAGTAATAGCAGAATAATATGAAGCGCCACAGCAACCTTACTCAAATAAGGTCACTGTGGCGCTTTTTTTGCTTTAGACTAACCATATAGTTTTTAGTACATTTGTTAAGAGAGCTCATGGAAAAAATTAATACCGCAAAACAAGCCTTTATCGCAGGGGAAGTCGCCCTCGTTGGCGCAGGTCCTGGCGACCCTGATTTACTCACAATTCAAGCTTATCGTTTTATCAAACAAGCAGAAGTTGTAATTTATGACCGACTAGTAAGTGAAGAAATAATGGCGTTACTGCCTAGTGACTGTCTGCAGATATATGTAGGTAAAAAGCAAGCAGATCATAGAGTTCCGCAAGAAGGCATCAATCAACTTTTGGTTGATAATGCTCTATTGGGTAAAAAAGTAGTGCGCTTAAAAGGTGGCGATCCATTTGTTTTTGGTCGAGGATCTGAAGAAGCTCAATTTTTATTAAGTAACGGCGTCGCGTGTCACATTGTCCCAGGAATGACCGCTGCATCAGCGTGTACTAGCTATGCTGGCATACCCTTAACCCACCGAAAAATGGCCCGAAGCTGCACCTTTATAACCGGTAACGTGCAAGATAATGGTGCATTAGACTTACCTTGGCAGGCATTAAACGATAAGGAACAAACCATCGTTTTTTATATGGGTATAAAAAGTTTACCGATAATTATCACTCAATTGACCGCAGCAGGTCGAGATATTAATACGCCAGCAGCATTAATTAGAAAAGGTACTCATCAAGACCAACAAGTAATAAAGGGCACATTAGCTAATTTAACCGAGCTAGTGACCTTACATAAGATTACACCACCTAGCTTAATCGTTATTGGTGATGTCGTGGGAATATTTGCCAGTGAGCGATTGACTAACTTAGGCTATTTAACCCCTTAAATACCCGAATAACACCGAAGGTATGACACAAAGCTAATAACAAAAAAGGCTTATGATAAATAGCACGCTATTCGTCATAAGCCTTTTTCTTTCTCTATTATTAAGAGATTCTAATTAGAACTAGCTGTTATTTGCACGTCTAGGTCTACGAGGCTTAGGCCCAGTACCGTCATATTCAGGCTTTTTACGTCTAGATGAGTCGTTACCTGATTTTGCTTTATTGCCGCTAGCATTGCCACCTGAGCGTTGACCATCTTTATGCTCAACTCGACCTCTACCACGTCCTGAATTTTGACTTGGTTTAGATTTTGGCGGTCTACCTGTTCTTAAAGGTTTGATCTCACGTGATTCACCTAATTCATTGGCAGGTATAAACTTATCAATAACTTTTCGTTCGATGTGCTGCTGAATAACATGTTCAATGCCCCACAATAAGTCTAACTCATCGGCACAAACTAATGACAATGCTTGTCCAGTATTACCTGCACGGGCTGTACGGCCAATACGATGCACATAATCCTCAGGAACATTCGGTAAATCAAAGTTAACCACTTGGGGTAATAAATCAATATCAATACCACGGGCAGCAATATCGGTTGCCACAAGTACTTTTACCGAGCCATCTTTAAAGGCAGCAAGGGCCTTAGTACGCGCGCCTTGGCTTTTATTACCATGGATTGCCGCCGCAGTTAAGCCTTCCGCTTCAAGATGCTTAGTTAGCTTGTTTGCGCCATGTTTGGTTTTAGTGAAAACCAATACTTGTTGCCAGTTATTTTCTTGAATTAAATGCGTTAATACCGCTGGTTTACGTTTTTTATCAACGGCCATCAACCATTGAGTGACTTTTTCAGCGGTGCTATTTTCAGCATCTACCGAAATCTCTAAAGGGTTATTGACTAAACCTTTAGCTAAAGCGCGGATTTCAGGAGAAAATGTTGCCGAGAACAATAAGTTTTGACGGTCTTTTGGTAGCACTGCAATAAGTTTTTTAATATCGCGAATAAAGCCCATATCTAACATACGATCCGCTTCATCAAGAATAAACACTTCTAATTGACTAAATTTTAACGCTCTTTGATTGTATAAATCGAGTAAACGTCCTGGTGTCGCCACGAGTACATCAACGCCTTGGCGAAGTCTCGTTATTTGCGGGTTAATTTTCACGCCACCAAAAACTACCATTGAGTGTAAATTTAAATACTTACCATAAGTCTCTATGCTTTCGTGAATTTGCGCTGCTAGTTCACGCGTAGGGGTAAGTATTAATGCTCTTACGTTGTTTGATGCAACCTTATTGCCTTTGTTAGTAGAAAGGCGCTGTAATAGCGGTAAAGTAAATCCTGCTGTTTTACCAGTACCCGTTTGCGCTGCAGCCATAATATCGCGTCCTGAAAGAACGGCTGGAATAGCTTGCGCTTGAATAGGAGATGGCGTTTCATAACCCTTATCACGCACTGCTTTTAATAATGGCTCAGATAAACCTAAATCAGTAAATTTGGTTGTCGGGGTATCGCTCATAAGAATCTCTTTAATAAATAGCAAATACTGACAGCGGGATGAAACTGTTGGCAGCATGAAGGGGCGGCAGCATACAGTAAGGTTAATACCAAGTCTATTAAGTTATCCCTCACTCAGTGAGATATATTACGAGCTTTAGCTGAATCCCGCAGGTTCACCTAAAGCAGGTATAAAATAATATCAGTAAGTGTAGTGCAAAAAAAATAGGCTAAAAATAAAAAAGCCGAGTAACTTTCGTTACTCGGCTTTTCGCTAAATCAATAACTGATGAAACTTAAGGCATCATCGCCTCTTGATCAGCACCTTCTTTTTCAATCACTTCGGGTATTAAGTCTTCTCTTGAAATACCTAAGCCCAATGCCACTAACGAAGCAACATAAATTGATGAGTAAGTACCAACAAAAACACCAAATAATAATGCTGTAGCAAAACCGTGAATTAACTCGCCACCTCTAAAGAATAAAGCCGCCAATACTATTAACGTAGTAAAGGAAGTAATAATCGTACGACTCAAGGTTTGTGTTAAGGAGATATTAATCACTTCTTCTGAATTACTATTACGTATTTTCCTAAAGTTTTCACGAATTCGATCCGAAACCACAATAGTATCGTTAAGGGAGTAACCAATAACCGCTAAGATTGCCGCCAGTACTGTTAAGTCAAACTCAAGATTTAGTATTGAGAACAAACCTAAGGTCAATAATACATCGTGAAATAATGCCACTACTGAGCCAACTGCAAAGCGCCATTCAAAGCGAAAAGCAACATACATCAGTATACAGATAAGCGCCGTTAACATGGCTAAACCGCCCTGCTCAGCTAACTCGTCACCCACGCTGGCACCAACATATTCGATACGACGCATATCAACTTTCTGCCCTGAGCCAGACTCTAAAAGCGCCAAAATTTCATTGCCTAACATCTCAGCTTTAACGTCTTCACGTATACCAAGGCGGATGACAACATCTCGACTGCTACCGTAAAATTGTACTTTGGCATCAGCAAAACCATTATCAGTCATTACTTGGCGAATTTTCTTTAAATCAGCAGGTTGTTCAAAACCGACTTCAATCAAGGTACCGCCAGTAAAATCTAAACCAAAGTTAAGTTTATTGGTGGCTAAGGATATAACTGAAGCAATCATCAATATGGCACTAAATACCATGGCTATCTTGCGATAGCTCATAAAGTTGACAGTTTCTTTTAAGTGTAAAATTTGCATAATTTATCGTTCCTGTCTTTATATAGGTAATTTATCAAGGCGTTTACCGCCCCAAATAGCATTAACGACTGCGCGAGTACCTATAACAGAGGTAAACATTGAGGTGATAATACCGATAGACAAGGTGATTGCGAACCCCTTAACAGGCCCTGTGCCAATCGCATATAAAATAACTGCGGCGATTAACGTGGTAATATTCGCATCGATGATAGTAGAAAATGCGGCATCATAACCTTGGTGGATAGCTTGCTGAATTGTCTTACCTTCGCGTATTTCTTCTCTAATACGCTCAAATATAAGCACATTGGCATCAACGGCCATACCAACAGTCAAGACGATACCGGCCATACCAGGTAAGGTTAAAGTTGCGCCTGGAATCAATGACATTATACCAATAATTAACACTAAGTTTGCCGCCAGAGCTAAATTAGCAACAACACCAAAAGCACGGTAGTAAATAATCATAAAGATAAAGACTAAAGCAAAACCCAACAGAATAGCTTCAAAACCAAGTCGCACGTTTTCAGCGCCTAATGTTGGACCAACAGTACGCTCTTCAACGATAGTAATTGGCGCAATCAAGGCTCCAGCACGTAATAATAACGCTAAGTTGTGCGCTTCTGCTGGACTGCCAGCACCAGTAATGCGGAAGCTCTTACCTAATCGTGATTGAATAGTAGCAACAGAGATAATCTCTTGCACTTTTTCAAAAATGAGATTACCTTCGGCGTCACGTTTACCAGTAGGTTTATATTCAATAAATACCGTTGCCATTGGTTTACCAATATTACTTTTAGTGCCATTGGACATTTTTGCACCACCAGCACTATCCAGTGAAATATTAACTTGTGGACGTGAGTATTCATCAAAGCCTGATTTTGCATCAGTAATATGATCACCGGTAAGCATGATGCGCTTTTTCAATAAGGTTGGTTTGCCGTCTTTATCTCTTAATAAAATTGAGTTTGCTGGTATGCGACCATTTAGTGCATTAGCCAAATCGCCTTGGGTATCCACTAATCTAAATTCAATCGTTGCGGTAGCATTAAGAATTTCTTTTGCCTTAGCGGTATCTTGTATACCCGGCAATTCGATAACAATGTGTTTTTTACCTTGGCGTTGTACTAAGGGCTCAGCGACACCTAATTCATTAACACGATTACGAATAATGGTAATGTTTTGCTGCAAGGCATAATCACGAATTTCTTTTAGCTTTTGTTCGGTCATTTTTACGGTAAGGGTTAACTTATCGTCATCCGTTTTTATCAGTAAATCACGGTAACGTTTTTTCAGTAGTGACTCTGCCGCGTCTAGATCAGCAACCTTTCGGAAAATAACTACAATGCCGTTATTGGCTTCTTTTACGCTGCGATAACGAATTTTTTCATTACGCAAATCACCGCGAAAATCACTGACCATACCAATTCTAGCTTTATTAATGGCTTCTTTCATGTTTACTTCCATCAAGAAGCTAACACCACCACTTAAATCTAAACCTTTCTTCATTGGCGTGCCGCCAATTGCAGCTAACCAGTCTGGTGTCGCGGGGGTTAAGCTCAGTGCTACGGAGTATTTTTTACTTAAATTATCATCCAATACATCGCGGGCTTTAAGCTGATCTTCGGTATTTTTAAAACGCGTTAATACCTGACCGTTTTCTAAGGCAATGCTGTCAAAGTCAATATTGCTAGCAGCAAGCTGCACTTTGATGGTATCAAGCGTCGCAGCATTAGCTTCAACGCCGCGTAAACCTGATACTTGTACGGATGGATCTTCACCGTATAAGTTAGGTGTGGCATAGAGCGCACCTAAAGCAACGATAAATACCACCATCAGTGTTTTCCATAAAGGGTATTTATTTAACACAATGTGTCCTTTTTATTCGTTTATTTCTTTCACTATTTTTATCAAAAATAATTATTGGGATATGTTCATAATTCCGTTTAACTAAGTTAATTGGCCTTAATTCCAATATAAAGCACGGACTTGACGCAGGTCAATGAGTACTCTAGATGTCGAATTAATGCCAATTAACAACGGTAGAATGATTATAAATTTTTCATTGTGCCTTTTGGTAGCACTGCGTTGATTGCGCCTTTCTGTACTGTTACTTCAGTACCTTCGCTAATGCTAACAACAAGAAAGTCTTTTTCATCAGATACTTTAACGATTTTGCCAACAATTCCGCCTTGTGTTAATACTTCATCGCCTTTAGCAAGTGAAGACATTAAACCTTTATGCTCTTTTACACGTTTGGCTTGTGGACGGTAGATCATGAAAAAGAATACCAAACCAAAAACGGCTAGCATAATGATCATTTCCATTTGGCCACCGGCTGCTGCTGGTGCGTCTGCGGCGTGTGCTGTACTGATAAATAAACTCATAAATTCCCTACTTCTTTTTATAATTGGTGAGTAACTTTTTATTTTATTGCTCTTTCGCTCAATTAATACGTCAAAGGTACTCACTGACTAACGTCAGCTCCGTGCATTTTCCTTTTAATTGAACCAAAAACCGGCAAAATACTAAGCCACAAGATTCATTAAACTTCGATAATTACTTTTACTTAAAACATGTTTTTAGTTAAGGCTTAAAGCTAAACTTGCTTACTACCTGTCGCTAATGGTGGTACAGGTAAACCACGTAAAGCATAAAACTCTTCAACAAAGGCGTCTAATCTACCTTGCTCAATGGCATCACGCAAACCTTGCATTACTTTTTGATAAAAATGTAAGTTATGCAAGGTATTTAATTGTGAACCTAAAATCTCTTTACACTTATCTAAATGATGTAAATAAGCGCGTGAGTAATTCTTACAAGTATAACAATCACAGGTATCATCAAGTGGTGCAGTATCTGTTTTATGAGCAGCATTGCGGATCTTAATAACACCCGTATTAACAAATAAATGACCGTTGCGTGCATTACGTGTTGGCATGACACAGTCGAACATATCAATACCACGACGTACGCCTTCAACTAAGTCTTCTGGCTTACCTACTCCCATCAGATATCGGGGCTTATTTTTAGGTATCAAGGGGGCGGTATGATCTAAAATACGGATCATATCTTCTTTCGGCTCACCTACTGATAAACCGCCAATAGCATAACCATCAAAGTCGATGGCTTGTAAACCAGCAATAGAAACTTCACGTAAGTCTTCAAACATGCCGCCTTGCACTATACCAAACAGTGCATTAGGGCTATCGCCATGAGCATCTTTTGAACGTTGTGCCCAACGAAGCGATAATTCCATAGAGTCTTTTGACTCCTTATGGCTTGCCGGGTATGGCGTACATTCATCAAAAATCATGACGATATCAGAGTTCAAGCTACGCTGCACTTCTATTGAACGCTCTGGAGTAAGCATAATTTTCTCACCATTTACCGGTGAACTAAAGCGAACACCTTCTTCAGTGATTTTGCTCGTTTTACCCAAACTAAAAACTTGGAAACCACCAGAGTCAGTCAAAATTGGCTTATCCCAATTCATAAAACTATGTAAGCCACCATGTTGTTCAATAATGTCAGTACCTGGACGTAACATTAAATGAAAGGTATTACCTAAAATTATATCAGCGCCAGTCGCTGCAACTTCCTCTGGTTTCATACCTTTAACTGTACCGTAGGTACCTACAGGCATAAATGCAGGGGTTTCCACCACTCCACGGTCAAAAGTTAATCGCCCACGACGTGCTTTACCGTCTGTGGTGATTAACTCATATTTCATTTTATTTTTTACTACTTCAGTCATAAATTTTCTCTCTCACCTACTAGCGAAACAGGCTAGCGGTGCTTGGTTTAAAATAATCTTTACAAAATTGTTCTGGCTATAGCCTTTACGGTATATCTTGTTTACCTTACCTTGGGCTTAACGCTTGTTTCGTTAGCTTTTTTTTGTAAGGAACATAGCATCGCCATAACTAAAAAACCGGTACTCTTTATCTATAGCGTGTTGATAAGCCGACATAATATGATCATAACCAGAAAAGGCACTGACCAACATCAATAACGTTGACTCTGATAAGTGAAAGTTAGTCACTAAGGCATCAATAATTTTAAATTGATAACCTGGGGTGATGAATATATCGGTATCACCATAAAAAGGTGCTAGCAGTTGCTTAGTCGCTGGGTCTTTTTCTAGTGCGGCTTTTGCTGCGCTTTCTAGAGAGCGCACGGAGGTAGTACCTACAGCAACAACTCTACCACCGGCGGCTTTGGTTTTGTGTATTTTCGCAACCACTTCAGCTGAAACTTCAACGTATTCCGAGTGCATAATATGATCGGCAATTTCATCAACTTTCACCGGCTGAAAAGTACCTGCGCCAACATGTAAAGTGACAAAAGCCAGCTCAACACCTTTGGCCTTAATTTTTTCCAATAAGGGTTGGTCGAAATGCAAACCGGCCGTAGGCGCAGCAACTGCGCCAGGCTTCTCATTGTATACCGTTTGATAGCGCTCTTTATCGCTGTCTTCATCAGGGCGGTCAATGTAGGGAGGCAGTGGCATATGACCGATGTCATCTAAAATATCTAATACTGATTGTTCACCGTGGAATTTTAATTCAAACAAAGCGCCGTGACGTGCCACCATAGTGGCTTTAACCTTGCCTCTGCCCTCTTTACTACCCTGATCTCTACATAGGAATAGTTCATTGCCAACTTTAGGGGACTTACTGGCACGAATGTGAGCAAGGGCAGTATTTTGATCGATAATACGTTCAACCAAGACCTCAATTTTACCACCACTGGCTTTTTGGCCAAACATTCTGGCCGGGATCACTCGAGTATTGTTAAATACTAATAAATCACCTGCATTTAATTGCGCAACAATATCGGTAAAAACACCATCAGTTATCGCGCCAGAGTTACCATTTAAGGTCAATAAACGACTAGCACTACGCTCAGCTTTTGGATAACGAGCAATAAGGGCTTCTGGTAATTCAAAGGAAAAATCTGACACACGCATGATATTGGTTATTTTATGGCTTTAAAAAAGGCGTAATTTTAGAGCTGCACGTCCTTGATAGCAAGTTAATTCGCCACTTTTACCATTCAAGATTCGAGAATCGAAGGCAAAGCGGTTTAGAAACAACATAATTGTCAGTGATAGCCAGTATTTATAATAATAATCTCGACTAGAGGGCTTTTAGTGTATGTTGAACAATCAATCAATATTGCGCTATCCCTAGGGGTTCTCACTGAATACTTAGTTAGTACAGACTGAAGAGTGAATTACCTCATGAAAAAGAATCTTGCTTTTACAATCGCCAATACCATCATCAATGGCTTTGAACGCCATATTGAGCTGTTTATTGATATTACTCAATCTGCACGAGAGCGCTTTCAACAATGTCAATGGCAAGAGGTTCATCAGTCAGCTAGGGCAAGGACCAACTTTTATGACGAGCGAGTGGAAGAAACCTTTAACGCGATTAAAAACGACTTTAACATTAGCGCTCTTGATGACACTTTATGGCAACACATTAAAACCGTTTATTCTGATTTATTAACCCATCACAATCAGCCTGAGTTAGCCGAGACTTTCTACAACTCGGTGTTTTGCCATTTATTTGAGCGCAAGTACTATCATAATGATTATATTTTTGTCGAAAGTACCGCCCATCGACTTGATCAGAAAGCGATTCCTAAGATATACACTTCGTACCAGCCACAAACCCTGGGCTTAAAGAAAACCATCTGTAACATTATGAATAATCATAGAACGGTGATCCCTTTTGAAGATCTCGATCGTGATGTCGATGTCCTTATCAATGCCTTTCGCCGCAAGGCTCATAAAACCCGGGTAAAATTAGAAGATTTGCAGTTTGATATCCTGAACTTTACTTTTTATCGTAATAAAGGTGCTTATTTAATTGGCCGGGTATTATCGCCCGCAGGCGAAACGCCTTTTATTGTTGCGGTACTTAACAACGAAAAAGGCGGCTTATATATAGATGCCTTACTGACCACGAGCGAAAGCATGGCAGTCGTATTTGGTTTTGCCCGCGCGTACTTTTTTGTTGATTGCCAACATCCCTATGCACTGATTAACTTTTTACAGGCATTGATGCCACATAAAACCAAAGCTGATTTATATTCTGCTATCGGTTTTCATAAACAGGGCAAGACTCAGTTTTATCGAGACTTCCTCAATCACCTTGATAGCAGCGACGACCAATTTGAATTGGCTGCCGGAATTAAAGGCATGGTGATGTCGGTATTTACCCTGCCCTCATATCCTTATGTATTTAAAATCATCAAAGATAAATTTTCCCCCAGTAAAAATATGACTAAAAAGGATGTTAAAGGCAAATATCGTTTAGTAAAATTACACGATAGAGTGGGTCGCATGGCTGATACTATGGAGTATTCAGAAGTAGCCTTTCCCAAAGCGCGCTTTAATGACGAACTGTTAACCGAACTGCAAAAAGTCGCCTCGTCAATTATTCGCTATGAAGGAACAGGCGCAGACGAGCTGATTATCATTGAACACTTATATATTGAGCGCCGTATGATTCCGCTCAACATATACCTGTTAGATGCATTGAAAAATAAAGCCCAAG
Source organism: Colwellia piezophila ATCC BAA-637 (assembly GCF_000378625.1). Lineage (GTDB taxonomy): Bacteria > Pseudomonadota > Gammaproteobacteria > Enterobacterales > Alteromonadaceae > Colwellia > Colwellia piezophila. Next base: position 110,757 of record NZ_KB905172.1, read on the forward strand.
ATAAAATAGACCAAGCGATGTTCGGTTATGGTGAAGCAATCAAACAACTTATCTCTGCTGATATTTTCCCTGGTGATATGTTACTTAAAAACTTTGGAGTCACTCGACATGGTCGAGTTATATTTTATGATTATGATGAAATAACCTATATGAACCAGGTTAACTTTCGAGTAAAACCTAAAGCGGTAACAGAAGAGCAATTATATGCTGCGGAGCCTTGGTATAGTGTCTTGCCTGGAGACATGTTCCCAGAAGAACTTGCCACTTTTGCCTTAGCTAACCCTAGTTACTTAAAAGCGTTTAAAATACACCATCAAAATTTATTAACCGCGTCCTATTGGCAGCAATGCCAACAAGATGTTGCTAACGGCATTTATAAAGATGTTTTTCCTTATCCCATTAAATACCGATTTTGTCATCAACGATTATCGACTAAGTAACAAAACCAAGTCCCTATGATGAGTAAGGTTTACTGAACTAATCAATGACAATCAATAAACTGGCTGTTTTATTGCCAGTTTGTTGATAAATCGTTCGAACAGACGTTGTTGAGTTAAAAAACGTTATTAGTGCTTTACCTTTGAACGTGCATCAGTATAATTCGAATCTGTTGCAGGGGTGTAGTTCCAATTGGTAGAACAGCGGTCTCCAAAACCGATGGTTGGGAGTTCGAGTCTCTCCACCCCTGCCATTTTATTTTCTAGAATATATTGATATTTCTTTATCAATAACCAAAAAAACAATCTAAAACAATCTAAAACAATCTAAAACAATCTAAAACAATCTAAAAAACTTGCACTAATATAATCCCTAGCATGAGTTTATCTGCTGTTCGTTAACAACTAATTCTGTCATTATACTCAGCCTTAAGTCTAAGTCCTAAAGAGCCATCGCTGATGAGCATAAATCAACATCAATTTGAGCAACTAACTGAAATGGGCATTAGCCTGTGGCAGCAGCGAACTAGTGACAGTCAGAGTAATACTTCGCCAATTGAGCCTGACAATAGCCTCAATATTGATTTGACAGTGTTAGCTAAACAACAGCTATTTAATGATATTTTATTAGCTATAGGGTTAAGTATCGGTGAAATTAATCACCAAGATGACCACTTAAACTTAGGGTTATTTAATTGGTATTTCACCAAGACTTCGTCACAAGACCAAATACAATGGCTTGAACAACAGCTAATCACCCCAGCTATCAGCAAAATTTCACAATCTCCTGCCCTTAAAAAGCAATTATGGCAATTACTGAGTAAGCACAATGAGCAATAATTCAAAACCTAACAACAATCAATTTACTGAAATTAAGGCAAACGATGTAGCTAGGTTAATGCCGATAGAGCTTGCTTGTCATTCTCATCCTTGGAGTGAAAAAACCTTTTTAAGTTGTATTGGTGGTCGTTACTTTGGCGAGCACTTAGTCGGTGAGAAGCTTGAAGAGAAAGTTGACGAGCTAAGCATTGGTTTCTACATTGGCGAATATGTTGCTGGTGAAGCTACATTGATGGATGTTTGTGTAGTGCCATCAGAGCAAGGTAAAGGTTACGGAAAAGTTTTACTTAAACAATTTTTAGCGCAAGCGAAAAAGCTTGGCGCGACAAAAATATTCTTAGAAGTACGTGCAAAAAACATCGCGGCACAGATGCTTTATATGAATGCCGGTTTTATTGAAATTAACCGCCGCACTGGTTACTACCCAAGTAGCTCAGGTTTTGGTTATGAAGATGCCATAGTGATGTCACTAAAATGCTAATAAGCAGCTATTAGATAAAAAAGTAACAAACTCACCGACACATTAACAAATAACAACATTTGACTACGTGAACCATCTAGTTAATCCCCCTGCTTTAGTTATTATATTAAACAATATCCTTACCCCGTTCCTAACAGTCATTAGGGAGAGCTATATGTTTAACAAAATAACCCCCACAACAGACAGCCAATTGTCTAATGAAGATGTCGCCAACCTAATCGTTAATGATGCGCTGAATAAAATCAGCCGACTTACCGGCTTGAGCGAGCAACAAGCTTTTCTTTTGTTATCAAACCAAATAAAAATGCACAATAGTGATGATATCCATGAACAAGTGACTAGGTTCAAAAGCCCTTTATTAGAGCAGAGCGAATATCAATTCATTTCAAATTTATTTAATAGCCAACTTACTTAACCTGAACACTGGATAATGAGTACTTGATATTTAAGTAAAAACAACAAATTACGGTTGTTAAGAATAAAATTTACAAGACTAAGTAGCGATATACTCTATCAATGTTTCAATTTATTCGATTATCAAGGCAAAACGTTTATGAATAACGAGTTATTTATCGACATTTTAACGCTGAGAATCGGATAAATGGGAATATTGAGCAAGTGCTGCTTATCCAGCAGTTCAGGTTACTTAACAACCTGTTCAACATGAAATGTAAACAGCACTAATACTACGCTTTAATAACGCCATTTTTTCAAACCAATCTCCTTTTGTTTTTTTCTTATACAATAAGCTAAATTTTTATCTGTACATGCTTAGCTTTTATTTTTCCTTTACTCCTTTGCAGTTGCTCACTTTAATAAAAAAAGTTACGCCTAAAGAAGCTGCTTTTTTACAGGTTTACCCTTTTTTAGTGGTACAATGCGCGCAATTTTTTAATGTTTATGAAAAGCCCAGTACTAAAGATGGTACTAAGCCAAGTGCTAAAGGCGCTTCTCTACTATTTACTTAACAGGTAATTTGCATGTCTGCACAGCAACAGCAAGTCGACTTACGTCGCACCTTTGCTATCATTTCTCATCCCGATGCGGGTAAAACCACCATCACCGAAAAAGTGCTTTTATTTGGCCAAGCCTTACAAAGAGCCGGCACGGTAAAAGGTAAAAAATCAGGTCAACACGCAAAATCTGACTGGATGGAAATGGAAAAAGAGCGTGGTATCTCAATTACTACCTCAGTGATGCAATTTCCTTACAAAGGCTGCTTGATAAACTTACTTGATACTCCAGGTCATGAAGATTTCTCGGAAGATACCTATCGTACACTGACCGCTGTTGATTCTTGTTTGATGGTTATCGATGTTGCTAAAGGTGTTGAAGCACGTACCGTTAAATTAATGGAAGTTACTCGTCTGCGCGATACGCCAATTATTACTTTTATGAACAAGATGGACCGCGATGTGCGCGACCCTATTGAAGTGATGGATGAAGTTGAAGACGTTTTAAAAATAAAATGTGCCCCTATTACTTGGCCAATAGGTATGGGCAAAGAATTCAAAGGTGTATATAACTTATTGACCGATGAAATATTTTTATATCAATCTGGCCTAGGCCACATGATTCAAGAAAAGCGCATCATTAAAGGTCTAGATAATCCAGCCCTTGATGAAGCCATTGGCCCGTTTGCTGAAGATTTCCGAGAAGAAATGGAATTAGTGCTCGGTGCCTCCCATGAGTTTAATTTAGAAGAGTTTCTAAAGGGTGAGTTAACGCCCGTATATTTCGGTACCGCTTTAGGTAACTTTGGTGTTGACCACATGCTTGACGGTTTAACCAAATGGGCACCTAAGCCCTTACCGCGCAAAACAGATTTACGCACAGTAACCCCAGAAGAAGAAAAATTTACTGGTTTCATTTTTAAAATACAAGCCAATATGGATCCTAAACATAGAGACCGTATTGCTTTCATGCGTATCTGCTCAGGCAAATATGAAAAAGGCATGAAAATGAAACAAGTGCGCATTAATAAAGATGTCAAAATTGCCGATGCGGTTACTTTTATGGCAGGTGACAGATCAAACGTTGAGGAAGCATATGCCGGCGATATTATCGGTTTACACAACCATGGCAGCATTCAAATTGGTGATACGTTTACCTCAGGTGAAATGATGAAGTTTGGTGGTATTCCTAACTTTGCCCCGGAAATGTTCCGCCGCATTCGTCTACGCGATCCACTTAAAGCCAAACAGCTACAAAAAGGCTTGATACAGTTATCAGAAGAAGGTGCTGTGCAAGTATTTAGACCCTTTATTAACAATGACATGATTGTTGGCGCGGTTGGTGTACTGCAATTTGAAGTGGTTGTGCACCGATTAAAAACCGAATACAAGGTTGATGCAATATACGAAGCCATTAGTGTTGCAACGGCGCGTTGGTGTACTTGTGATGATGAACGCACTTTAGAGCAATTTAAAAAGAAAGCCGGTGATAACTTGGCCTATGATGGTGGTAATAACTTAACGTATATCGCGCCAACTATGGTTAACTTATCGCTAGCGCAAGAGCGTAATCCAGACATCAAGTTCCATTCGACCCGTGAACACTAATTGGCTTCTTAGTTTGTCATTTTACGGCGTTGCTTAATCATTTTTATGCAGTCACTTAGTGTACTAAGCTCCTTTATAAAAATGATCAAGCGCCTTGTAAAAGTAAGCAAACTACTTTGCCAAATATAAAAGATTAAACAGAATTTAGACAGTTTTGGTGATCGTTAAAGTGAAACATCAAACATCAAGAAATTAAGTTACTAGCTGTGAGTTACTCTATTCTCGCAGTTAGTTGGTTCAAGGAAAAAGAAAACGCGCGGAGTTGACGTTAGTCAATGAGCACGATTGATGAATATCTTGAGCCAAATAACAAAGAGAATGAGATAACGTAATGAATATAAAAGATATTTTGAGTGAAAAAATTAGTGCTGCAATGGTTGCTGCGGGATTGCCTGAAGGTACTAACCCGGCAATTAGTATATCAAATCGTCCAAACTTTGGTGACTATCAAGCCAATGGTGTTATGGGCGCAGCGAAAAAACTTAAGACTAATCCGCGCGAGTTAGCGACTAAAGTTGTTGCCGAGCTAAACCTAGACGGTATTGCTAGCAAAATAGAATTAGCGGGTCCTGGTTTTATTAATATTCACTTAGATGAAAAATGGTTAGCTGCACAACTAAATACGGTTGCTCAAGATGCTCACATTGGCGTTAGCCAACGTGGTGTTAACCAAGGTGATGATGTACAAACGGTTGTCGTTGATTATTCAGCACCTAACCTTGCTAAAGAAATGCATGTGGGCCACTTACGTTCAACCATTATTGGTGATGCAGTAGTACGCGCGCTAGAGTTTCGTGGTGACAAGGTTATTCGTCAAAATCACATGGGTGATTGGGGCACACAATTTGGTATGTTAATCGCGCACTTAAGCGATAAACTTGCCAGTAGTGAAGTTGCTGAAACAGCGCTTAGCGATTTAGAAAACTTTTACCGTGAAGCGAAAGTACGCTTTGATAACGAAGAAGGTTTTGCCGATAGAGCCCGTGCTGATGTCGTTAAATTGCAAAGCGGTGATGCCAATTGTGCCAAATTATGGCAACAATTTATTGATATCTCTATTGCCCACAGTGAAGAAATTTACGCTAAATTAAATGTTTCATTACAACGCACAGATATTATGGGCGAAAGTGCTTATAACGATGATTTATCAACGGTAGTTGATGAGCTCATGGCAAGTGAAATTGCCGAAGAGAGTCAAGGCGCTAAAGTTGTTTTTATTAATGAAATGGCTAACAAAGATGGGGAAGCACCGGTATTCATCGTACAAAAATCAGGTGGCGGTTTCTTATATGCCACCACTGATTTATCTGCGTGTCGCTACCGTAGTGGCAAGCTAGCGGCTGATCGCATCATTATATTTACTGATGCTCGCCAAGCATTACACTTTAAACAAGTTGAGATTGTTGCCCGTAAAGCTGGCTTCTTACCTGACAATGTTGGTTACCAACATTGTCCCTTTGGTATGATGATGGGAGATGATGGCAAGCCATTTAAAACCCGTACTGGCGGTACTATCAAGTTAGCAGAATTACTTGATGAAGCTATCGTTCGTGCATCTGCATTAATCAAAGAGAAAAACCCAGAGATTAGTGATGCTGATTTAGCTGAGATTTCAAATAAAGTCGGTATTGGCGCGGTTAAGTTTGCTGATTTATCTAAAAATCGTACTAGTGATTATATTTTCAACTGGAAAACCATGTTGAGCTTTGAAGGCGCTACCGCACCTTATTTACAATATGCTTATTCACGTATTCAAAGTATATTCTCTAAAGCAGAGAGCCCTAAAGCAGAGAACTCTAAGGCCGATAGCCTTAATAATACTGCCACTATTAACATCATTGAACCACAAGAAAAAGCCTTAGCATTAAAGTTATTACAACTTGAAGATGTCATTGATGTGGTCATTAGTGAATGTACACCTAACTTGTTATGTAATTACCTTTACGAATTAGCCAGCCTTTACATGAGTTTTTATGAAGCCTGCCCTATTCTTAAAGAAGGCATTAGTGAGGAAGTTAAAGCGTCACGTTTGGCCTTATGCCAAGTGATTGCCAACACCTTAAAACAAGGCTTGGATATTTTAGGCATCGAAGTAATGGATCGCATGTAATTTATGCTTAGTTAGCGCAATTGATGCGTCAAAAGTACTCACTGACTAACGTCAGCTCCGTGCTTTTTTCTTTCTCTTAGACTAACTAATTTAAAATTAATACGCTTAAATAGCTTGAGGATAATAGCTCAAGCTACCGACCCCGATGAGGCAATGATGCAGTTTACCGATAGTCACTGTCACCTTGATGATAAAGCTTTTCAAGCACAACTCCCCTACTTATTAAAACAATGCGCTGAACTTGCTATTAATCGTATTATCGTGCCTGCTATTGCGCCGAATAACTTTGATAACGTCTTAAACCTGGCGAAACAACATCACAAAAATCCGATTGAAATTTTTCCCTGTTTAGGTATTCATCCGTGGTTTTTACAAACATTAAACGATAGTCACCTTGAGCTTTTAAGTAAGAAAGTAACACAGTCGAAAGAAGACATTATTGCCATTGGTGAAATTGGCATTGATGGCGCTATTATTAAGCGTAGTGATGATCCCCCAGCAGAATTAGCAAAGCAGCAACACTTCTTTGACTTTCAGCTCAACCTTGCAAAGCAGCATGACCTGCCGGTAATAATCCATCACCGGCAATCACACGATAAGATAATGCCTTTTTTACAGCGCTATCAGCTAAACAAAGCAGGTATCATTCACGGCTTTACTGGTAGCTATCAACAAGCGAAAGCTTATGTCGATTTAGGCTATAAATTAGGGGTCGGTAGTACCATTACCTACTCACGCGCTAAGAAAACCATCAATACCATTAAACGACTGCCGTTAAGCAGTTTAGTCTTAGAAACTGATGCGCCGTCTATGCCGTTAAGTAATGAGGTGACCGGTATAACAGTACCGGCTTTCCCTGAGAAGGAACACACTGAGATGGAAAATACTACGGTGGTAAGTACTGAGCTTGCCAAACAAGAAAATATAGCCCCTCCGGCTAATTCACCCGTCAATATAATCACAATATTTGAGCTGCTAACAACAATACGCACAGAGAGTGCTGAAGAACTTGCTAGTCAACTTGAGCGTAATATAGAGCAGGTATTCTTTTCTTAACTAGTTAACCTGAACTATGGATAAGCAACACTTACTCAACATTCCCCTTTATCCTATTCTCAGCGTTAAAACGTCGATAAATAACCCGTTATTCATAAACGTTTTGCCTTGATAATAGAATAAATTGAAACATTGATAGAGTATATAGCTACTTAATCTTGTGAATTTTGTTCTTAATAATCTAATACCAATTTGATTAAGTTCTTTCCCACTCAGCGAGAATTAAAAGGCTTAGAGGCAAGGCATTGATTGATGAGAATGGTTATTCAGGAGAATATGCTCCTGCATTCTCTATTAAGCTGCATCCATGCTGCGTCCTTGTCAAAATTAATAACGCCGCATTTAAGCCTTTACCTTTTATTAGGTACTCGCCCTTGGGAGCTCATTGATAAACTGATAACGTCACAAAATTAATGAAATATAGAATAACTATGTTTAACAAATTTTGTTTGTTCTAAGCTCACCAATGTAGCTCTGAGTAGGGAAGAAATTTAATCAAAATGGTATAAGTTTTTGTTTTTATTTAAACATCAAGTATTCATTATCCAGAATTCAGGTTAGTTAACTTATTGGCACTTAACTACGCATAAACTACAGATATACTGGCTATAAGAATCAAGTATTTGGATTATTTGAACTAGGCTTTTGAGCGTTCGAATTTAAACGATAACCGCGTCTGCTAAAGCGATTTAAACCACGCGTCAGTAAAAATCCAACAACACCCGCCAACAGCAGCATTAAACGATGTAGTGACTGCTGTTCTTCATCGGCTTTGGCTAAAATGTCGATTAAATAAGAGGGTTCAATGGTAAAACGTAGATAGCCATGCAGCTTATGATTAGCCGAATCACTATGACGAATTTCTTCAATAAAAAGCGTTAATTTATCCGTTACATTACGTTGCTGTGGCGAAATCCCATAGAGATCGTTAATGCTTTTAGCTTTAGGACGAGCAATTTCATTGCCCTGTTTATCAATTTCCATTGACGTAGCCGAAACGAGCAGCAGACCAGTAGCATCATATAAGTGCGCTTGTTTAACAAAATTAACTGCCGCCAAGCCATCAAGATAACCTTGTAACAAGGCTTTTTTCTCAATATTGTTTTTATGATCTTGCTCAATAATCACCACCGCGCCAGCTACCGCTTGTTGTAATTGTTGCTTGCCAATAAAGGTAAAGTGCTCGGTTAAGTTTTTGCTATTTTTTACCCCGGTAGACTGCAAAATGCTTATCAGTAATATGATAAGCAAAATAGCACTAGCTAATTGCAGGATTTTATTATAAATCGATGATAATTTAGGGTATAAAGGCTGTTCGGCTTGCTTCATAAAAAACACAGATGACTATTTTAGTGCATTAATAGTTTCACTATAGTGAGATTATTAACTGATGTGAAGTTTAATATAACATACCCAAGAGAGTTAACGTGTCTTTTATCGCCAATGTATTATCGCTGTCACTAGAGCAGTATTTAGCCCAAAACTTGCAAAACAAGCAATTACCTGTCGCTTTTAGCTTATCAGAAAATGCGCTCAACCTTGATGACAAACACCTTGCAGCTGTTGCGGCTCAAAACAAAATTGAGTTGGTAGTATTTAATCAACTTACTCTTGATAAGCTGCTGGCATTACAAAACCATGTTCAACTTGAAATAACTGCACTTGGTAAAATTAATCACCGTAATAAGCAAACTAGTTGTCGCTTTCAAGTCAGTTGCGCTGACTTTATTCAAGCACGTAAAGCACTAGCTGACTTTACTTTAGTAAATGGTATTGAAGCAGCCTTATTAAGGCAAGTACCAACGCTAGCTGAACCCGGTTTATTAGTGATGGATATGGACTCAACCACCATTGAAATAGAATGCATCGATGAAATAGCTAAACTTGCCGGTGTGGGAGAGGAAGTAGCTGAAGTTACTGAGCGCGCTATGTTAGGTGAGCTTGATTTTGCCCAAAGCCTACATCAACGTGTTGCCACCTTAGCCAACTCACCTGAAACGATTTTAAGTGATGTGGCCCAGAACATCCCCTTAATGGCAGGTTTACAGCCATTAATTAACGAGCTGAAAAAGCATAACTGGCGTATCGCCATTGCTTCGGGCGGCTTTACCTATTTTGCCGATCATCTAAAAGAAACCTTAAACCTAGATGCGGCGTTTGCCAATACTTTAGAAATAATAGATGGCAAGCTCACCGGTAAGGTATTGGGTGATGTAGTTGATGCGCAAGTCAAAGCTGATTCTCTCGCTATTTTAAGTAAAAAATACCACATTCCAAAAAACCAAACGGTTGCTATGGGTGATGGTGCTAATGATTTAATCATGATGGCTGCGGCAAGCTTTGGTGTTGCTTTTCATGCTAAACCAATTGTCTTAGCGCAGGCGGACAGTAGCATTAACGTGCAAGGTTTAGACTGCCTATTACATTGGTTAGATTAATTATTTAGCTAGGCTAGTAATAAAATCAGGGTTATCGCAAGGCTGTTGTTATTTCAAATAAACCTCACCCCACTTAATATAATAGTAAGTTACTTTAGTAAATAAGTGGCTTGGTCGAACTATAAGCTGTTTAATCAGGATAAAATAATGTTGACTTTGTTTCGTTCCTCAACAGTTTTAGCCAAAAATATTTTGCCCATTAACGAGGACGTTATCGATACAAAATCTATTCCCAATACATTATTTTATATAATTTATTAATGTCTCGAATGTGGTATCAGTGATCGTTAAATAAATGTGGTCATAGTAAATTTAAATGATTTGTCGCGGTGGCGACGACACCCAAAGGAGACTAAACACCGACCCCCTTTTGGAGTCCCCCGGCGCTGCTAACAAACGTATTATTCAATTTACTCAAGTGTTATCGACGTAACATCGCTGATGGCACATCCATGTGCCGACAGCGCTTCATTCATCATCAGGACAATTGCTCCTGCATTGTCTAATAAGCTGCATCCATACAGCGTCATGGTGAATATACGTGAACACTTTCATTCCTTTCATCGTTTATTAAAGCAGAATGAGTGCATGTCTACACATTATAGTACTGACTATTATGTAGACAATTGAAGTTATATAGGGGCGATAACGCCATAAAGTATTTATGCTCATGTCAGCAATCTTTACATAGAGTGGACATAAGAATGAGGTTAGCTCTGACAATAAAAATAGCAGTTAAACTGCACGCATCAAGGCTACTCACTTAGTAGCCATCATTTTTAGCAGTCACCGTTTAATTTGTCAGCTCATACCTCAATAATGCTTCTTGAGTAACATCAATTAGCTGAAAAAGCCCAGCAACACTATATATTTCTTGCTCAAGCTGTTTACCTCTATGTATTGCATAACCGCCAATATAAGCCAACTCTGGATTTAAATGTTCCATGTGAGCCTCATCACTGCGCGACAGTTTTAATTGCAAGCTATAAAAGTCACCTTGTTTTAACGATTTTTTTATAAAGAAGCTTCTGCTTTCTGGCGTCTCAAAGTCACTGGCTAGCTTTATGATTACTGACTTTTCGATATCGGTTTTACTTGGGTTGATGGCAATGTAAATACTCTCACTAATGGCAGGTTCACTAGCTAATAGTTGCTTCATTTGATGATCAAGTAAATTACTGACCTGCGAGTTAGCAAGCAATGGATAAAGGTTATAATAACCATCTCGATCACTGAGCCGTAACATGGCTGACAATAGGTTTTTATGGCTTTGATAGGCGTGCTGCCCTACGACTAATCGTTCAACTTTATAACGACTGCCACTTGATTGTACCATCGCGGTTGGCGTTACCATATTCACCGCATATAAGGTCCTTAATGCGCCAGATAAACCAGGTGTTAACATGGCGTACTCGTCAGGCGTTAACTTATCCTTATTTTTATTAATTAATAATTTAAAAAATGAACGTCCTATATGTTGATGCTCTTTAACGGATACCCGTAGGTTGACCACGGTTTTATCTTGGCTAATACGAATCACTTTATAAGGTAATTTTTTCAGATCAAATGCTGAAGTGATCTTCTGTAATTTTGGAAAACTTAAATAAATAATATCGTCTTTCGGAAGTACCGCTGGGTTTTCTAGATCTATTTTCAAACCAGAAACAGAAAAATCTGCTGACTGTCCAACGCAACTCCCTCCGTCCGAGTCAATACTTACCGGGGTTTTATATTTAAAACGCACTTCTTGACGTTGATGACCATAACCTAGCGCAATTTCATCAATACGATTTTTTTTCTCGCCATATTTATGACCAAAACTTTTAAGTCGTTCCAGATCAATACCTACATAACCGAGTGACTGATAATCACTGATAGCCGTTGTGCTAGTAATATCAGTAGCCGTTACCAAATAAGGTAAATTCGCAATAAGGGCCTGCACTTCGTCGGTTAACGGCGGATTTAAATAACTTTGCTGTTTAGTCATTGCTGTTGCTAAAGTAAAGGGTGAATAAGCTTGTGTTGGCTTTAACGGCTGGAGTTTTAACGCGGTTATCGAAAAGGTACTTTTACTGGCCGAAAAAGCTAAAAACTGTTTAAAAAAGTGTTTATCGTGCTTGAGTTGCACTTCATCTACTGTGTAAAAAAACGTACGACCCTTATGTCGATGAATAAAGCTAAACACCAGTAAACTCTTGCCTTGTGGTAAGGTTTGTAAATTCTTCATCCTCTGTGTATTCATCAGGTAGTGCAAAGTGGAATGCTTTTTATCATCTTGCCAATAATGATATATCTTTTTATTATTATTAGTCGTTAACGCATACCGTGGCGTAATATCGGTCCCGCCCGCGCCTCTACTTCCCTGCATAAAGACAACTAACTCATTTGTTTTCACTAAGGCGTACTGCTCAAGGCTTCTTGCTTGTAAGGCGGCTAAGCTATTATCTAAGTTAATTTTATAACGGCGTTTATTGCCTTGAATATAGCCAGACAAAAACTGTGAAAAGCTGTCATGTTCAGGAATAGCGGTGCGTTGACAGCCAATAAGCTGAGTAGCTGAATCACGTAAGGCATTTTTCACTTCAAATGTTAACAAGCCATCTCTACTGAATTGAAACTCTTGCTCTAAACCGGTAAACGCTATGGTTAACTGATCACCTTTAAATAACGGGACTTCGTTCATCAGCTTAAATTTAAGACCGTTAACACTAATATCGACACTAGTGGTGTGCAGCTGTTGCTTATCTTTCAGCGTTAAAGTAATTGGAATAGCAAAGTTCATACGCTCTTCTGAGCGATTAGGATAGTTAGCCAACAGTTGTAATTTGGCTGGATATTGCACTTTTTCTACTGATGAAATCTTTCTGTTATGCTCAACACTTATCGGCGAGATCTGGTCATTTTGATAAAGATTACGAAAACTATTTTGCGCGTCTTTGACCAATTCATAAACTCCAAACGTATAACCGCCATAAATATCAACATTTTCCTTAAAAGCGCTAATAGCAACATCATCTAAAAAATGGCTTTGGCCTTCAAAGTCAAATAACTGACACTCGCCATCAACCAAGCCACGCAAATCGATGGCACGAGTACAGACAGCACCTAGGCGCTTTAACTCCATTTTCAATAAAAACCTTTCGTTTCTAGTGAGGTGTCCCGTTGCTGCAATGAAGCTGTCGTCAAAACTAGGCTTACTCACTACACCTCGAAAATTTTCAATGATTTTATGGTGTTTACTGAAATTCTTATTCATAGTTTATTATTAACTTCTCGTTTACTCGCTGTTTAAATTGCAAAAACTTACTTAATCATAGGCTTATACCAATTTAACTAAATTATTGCTCACGTGTGCTGGTTAAAATACGCCATGTCAGTGTTGCTCTCAATCACACACCCCAGCTATTACTCAATCGAGCGCCTTGCCCTGATTTATTTTTCCACTGCACAACAAGATCACAAATTTAATGAAACGGGTATTACAATTTTTATCATTATTTTAGCTTAGACAAAAAAATCAAAATCATTATAATCTAACCGACTTTATCAATATAAACCAAGCAATTTCTATGCCTACCAACAAGGTTATAGGCATTACCTTGCTTTTTTATCGTATAGTGTCGGTATTGTTCGACTCAAAGATAACGTAGTCAGCATAGTTCATGGTAATAAGTACATGGGTAATAAGCGCATTATTTCCCCTCTTCGGATAGTTTAAAGGTAGGTAAAGTCTAAATGGCAAAAGCAGCAAAATTAGAGTTTGTATGTACAGATTGTGGCATGAACTTCTCTCAATGGCAGGGGCAATGCCGTTGTGGGGCGTGGAATACCTTGGTTGAAATGAAAATACCTAAAGCCACCAGTAAAAACTCAGTGACACGCACAGCAAGAACTGCAGGCTATGCAGGTTTAATTGGTGGCGGCTCTAAAAAAATTAACGAGATAGAAGCCACCGATGCAGAAAAAAAATTAACCGGTATCGGCGAGCTCGATCGTGTTTTAAGTGGTGGCGTAACTAGTGGCTCGGTCAACCTTATTTCTGGCGATCCCGGCGCAGGTAAAACCACCTTACTCTCTGACCTTATCGCTCGTATGTCCAAGACCACAGCCTCGCTCTATTGTACTGCCGAAGAATCTCTTTCTCAGTTTAAGAACCGTGTGCACCGATTAAAATTAGACTATGACGAAGATAACTTATACCTATTGGCTGAAACCAGTGTTGAGTCAATCATTGACGAGTTAGATAAAAACAAAATTAAGTTTGCCGTTATTGACTCTATTCAAGCCGTAGTGAGTGAAAATGCTAATGGTAGTCCAGGCTCTCCCTCGCAAGTAAAAAGCTGCGCGCAAGCACTCACACAGTACTGCAAACAAAACAATGTCACTATGTTTATTATTGCCCATGTTAATAAAAACAATGAAATAGCGGGTCCACAAACCTTAGTACACATAGTTGATGCGCTTTTACATATCGATACTAATGATGGTCAAATCCGCACGCTTCGAGCTAATAAAAATCGCTTTGGCGATATCGACACTGTTGGCATTTTCAAAATGTGTGAACGCGGTATGCTCAGTGTAGATAACCCCAGTGAAATATTTCTATCTGGCTCTAGCACTGAATCTCCCGGCTCAACCATCACCTGTATTCGTAAAGGTAACCGCAACCTACTGTTAGAAATTCAATGTTTAACCACTGAAACGGAGGCAGAATTTCCGCAACGGGTTTGTGTCGGCTTGAACATGAACAGAATTAAAATGTTAACGGGCATTTTACGAAAACACACCAAAACCAAGATATTTCACGATACTTTTTTTAATATTGTTGGTGGACTAAGAATAGATGAGTCGGAAACCTGTATTGATCTCGCCTTGGTATCAGCGCTGTTAAGTAGCTTGAATGATTTCATTATTCCGCGTAACACCTGCATTATGGGCGAGTTAAGTTTAAACGGTGATGTTAGACCAATAGACAGCGGCGTACCCCGCGTTAAAGAAGCGGCTCAGCATGGTTTCACTGAAATATATATCCCCTATCGTAATTATCATAAATCCATGGAAGGTTTAGGTGCGAACATACACGCAGTAAAAACCATTCATGAGCTCATTGAATTGATAAAGTAACGGTAGGGAACATCGAGTGAACACGCTGCTTCTGTGTTATAAGCAGCGTACTTTCCTCGAATCGTTTCGGCAACTTGTTGCTGTTACTTATATTTTTAGAGACAAAATTCACATAAAGTTCCGTCTTTTTTAACGCAAAGCTAGTTTAACAAACCCTCGTTTGCTAAAGTGCTGACCATACGCGTGTTGACAGTATAGCTACTAACTAACATAAATATCATCAGCACAATGTACACCATTACCTGTTTAGCTTATCTAAAAAAAACAATTAAATAATTAAATTCGATAAACATAAATAATAACTTAATAAGATAACTTCCTTATGAAATTTCCCCTTAAAAAAGCATTGCTTGCGCTTGCTTGTACATTAGCGTTACCACTCAGTGCCAGTGCAAACAATAAAATCGATAATGATGAGAAAATACAAGTTATAGCCGCCACGGTTACGACGCAACCATTAACCATTGAGCGAATTTATAGTTCTCCTTCTCTAAATGGTCAAACGCCAAAGTCATTAAAGTTCTCGCCTGATGGTACCCGTGTAACCTACTTACAAGGTAAAGCAGAAGATTTACACCGATACGATTTATGGGAATACAACCTAACCAGTAAAGAAAATAAACTACTGGTCGATTCACAATCACTCTTTAGTGGCACCGAGACTTTATCTGATGAAGAAAAAGCCCGTCGTGAACGCCAGCGTATTTATGGTGTTGGCATCATGGAATACCAATTTTCTCAGGATGGTAGCGCATTATTATTCCCCCTTAATGGTGATATTTATTACTACCATTTGGCGAGTAAAATCTCGAAACGCTTAACGAAAACAGCGGAATTTGAAACAGATGTAAAATTTTCACCCAAAGGCAACTATGTTTCTTATATTCGCGAGCAAAATATCTATGTGTTAAATATTGCCTCAGGTGAAGAGCGTCAATTAACTATAGATGGTGGTGGCACCATTAAAAATGGCATGAGTGAGTTTGTTGCTCAAGAAGAAATGTCTCGCATGACCGGCTATTGGTGGTCACCCAATGAAAAACATATCGCTTTTTTACGTGTTGATGAAACCCCAGTTCAAATCGTTATTCGTAATGAGATATATGCGGAAAAAATTGAGTTGATTGAACAACGTTATCCGGCAACAGGCACCAACAATGTCCATATTCAGCTAGCGGTTACTGATATCAAAGGCAAAAAAATTCGCTTTATTGATCTCGGTGACAACCAAGACATATATATCCCACGGGTAAAGTGGCTTAGTGACAGTAAAAAAGTATCGTATCAATTACAAAGTCGTGATCAAAAGCACTTAGTATTAAAAACCTACGACTTGAAAAAACGCCGTCAAAAAACCTTATTAACTGAAACATCTAGCCATTGGTTAAACCTAAACAAAGATTTAACCTTTTTAAATGATAATAAAAGCTTTATTTGGGCATCTGAGCGTGATGGTTACAAGCACCTTTACCATTACAACTTAAAAGGTCAGCTTATTTCACAATTAACAAAAGGCGAATGGGTAGTTGACTCCCTCACCCGCGTTGATGAAAAAAATGGTTGGGTATATTTTACCGGCCGTGCTGATACGCCACTTGAACGTCACTTGTATAAAGTACCACTCAATGGCAAGTCACCTGAACACGTACAACGTATTACTACTCGAAATGGTTTTCATAGCATTAGCTTTAGCGCGACCACTGACAGCTACATTGATAGTTTCTCGAATACCAATACCCCGAAACAAGTCAGTTTACATCGAGCAAATGGTGAGCATGTGACTTGGTTAGCTGAAAATAAAGTAACACCTGAGCACCCTGTTGCCCCTTATTATGATGATCTAGTGATGCCTGAGTTTGGTTCATTAAAGTCAGATGATGGCCAAGCTGATTTGTACTACAAGCTTTATAAACCGAAAAACATGCAGCCGGGTAAAAAATACCCGGTTATTGTCAGAGTTTACGGTGGCCCAATAGCTCAACGTGTTACCAACAAATGGCAAGGTGCTGATATGACTCAGTATATGTTGCAACAGGGTTATATCGTTTATCAACTTGATAACCGTGGCTCTAACTACCGCGGTACGGCTTTTGAGTTTCCTATTTATGAAACTCTGGGTAAAGTCGAAGTTGCGGATCAAATCACCGGCGTTAAATACTTACACTCATTACCCTATGTTGATAAAGAGCGTATTGGTATTTTTGGCCATTCCTATGGTGGCTATATGGCATTAATGACGATGTTCAAAGCGGGCGATTACTTCAAAGCAGGCGTTAGTGGCGCGCCAGTGACCGACTGGATGTTATACGATACCCATTATACTGAACGTTATTTAAACCACCCTAAAGTAAATGCTGACGGTTATCAGCAGAGCAGTGTGTTTCCATATGTTTCAGGTTTGAGTGGCCCACTAATGGTTTATCATGGTATGGCTGACGATAATGTTTTGTTTACTAACACCACAAAGTTAATTAAAACCTTGCAAGATGAAGGTAAGTTATTTGAGTTGATGACCTACCCTGGCAG
Source organism: Colwellia piezophila ATCC BAA-637 (assembly GCF_000378625.1). GTDB lineage: Bacteria > Pseudomonadota > Gammaproteobacteria > Enterobacterales > Alteromonadaceae > Colwellia > Colwellia piezophila. The sequence goes on from NZ_KB905172.1 coordinate 128,330, forward strand.
TAAACATAGTATGCGTGGTAAAAAAGTAAAAGTGCACTTAAACGCCACTATTATGGACTTCTTTGATAGACATTTTAAATAAACGTCACCATTTTATGCTTAAAGTGTAGTAAATAACATCAGTAATTTGATGTTATTACCAAGCCAACTAATTTAGTTTTGGTAAAGAAAATCAACGGCAAGTAACCCTGTTACTTGCCGTTTTTTTTACTCAAAAATGGCAATAACCTCGTTTACAATTAATTGCAAATAAGCCTGTTTTATCTATTGCATTTTTATCACTGAAGGAGGATTATGAAATGGAAGAGAACGACACAGATAAAGATTTAGATAACAAAAGAGGTAAGATTATGAAGATTGAAATTTCTGGACACCACGTTGAAATTACTGAAGGTATCAAGCAATCTATCGAAAATAAGTTTGCTAAAATCTCTAAACATTATCCGTCAATCATGACGCTAAACTCGACCATTACCGTAGAGACGCATCAACAAAAACTTGAAGTAACCACCCTATATGAAGGTGAAAAAGTAACAGTAAATGCTTCTGACAAACAACTGTATGTGGCTATTGCCAAAGTTGCTAAGAAACTACAAGTTGCCCTTGCTCGTCGCAAAGGTGTGTTATCTGCCAAATTTAACAATAAGTTTGTTGTTCAACAAACAGACTTATATCACTCAGCTTAGCTTAGCTTTGCTTTGCTTAGCTTAGTAAGGCTAAACATAAACCAAGGCTAGTGACCTGTTGGTAATAAGCTAAATCAAAGGGTTAAGCAATTACCAACAAAACCCAAAACCTTTATTAACAGGTCAAAGGTTAACAAGTTAACGATAAAACAAAAAGGCTGCACCATTCTCATGGTGCAGCCTTTTTATTGTTAGTTCACTAATACTAATCTGGTTCATAGTCTAAGTTTGCCGATAACCAACGCTCAGCTTGCTCTATAGTCATGCCTTTACGGGCGGCGTAATCAAGCACCTGATCTTTAGCCAGTTTTGCCACGGCAAAATACTTTGATTCTGGGTGAGAGAAATACCAACCACTTACCGCCGCACCTGGCCACATGGCATAACTTGAGGTTAAGTCCATATCAATGTTTTCTTTAACGTTAAGTAACTGCCATAACAAACCTTTTTCGGTATGCTCAGGACAAGCAGGGTAACCTGGTGCAGGACGAATACCTTGATAGTTTTCTCTGATAAGATCATCATTACCAAGGGATTCATCAGGAGCGTAACCCCAGTATTCTTTACGAACTTTTTCATGTAAATATTCTGCACTGGCTTCGGCTAATCTATCCGCCACCGCTTTTAATAATATAGAGTTATAAGCATCGTGATCAGCATCAAAGACTTTCACTAAATCTTCAACACCAAAACCTGCTGACACCGCAAACGCGCCAATATAATCGTCAATACCGCTATCAATTGGGGCAACATAATCTGCTAAACAGCGATTAAACTGCCCTGCCGGTTTTTTACTTTGTTGACGTAGTTGATGAAGTCTCATTAATTTTTCCTGGCGACTTTCATCAGTGTATAGCTGTATATCATCTTGATTACTGTTCGCAGGAAACAAGCCAAATACCGCTCTAGCAGATATTTTTTTATTGTTTATAACGTCATCAAGCATGGCGTTAGCATCATTAAATAAGCTCGTTGCTTCAACGCCAATCACTTCATGTTTTAAAATTAGTGGATACTTACCCGACATCTGCCAGGTCATGAAAAAGGGTGTCCAATCGATATATTTTCTAACTTCGTTCAAATCGATATTATCAAGTACGGTAATACCCAACTTATTAGGCTTTTTTGGCGTGTAATCGTCAAAATTAATTTTGGTCGCATTAGCACGCGCAGCTTCAAGACTAATTAAACTTGAGCGAGGGCCTTTTTTGTAATGACGAATACGTACCCGTTCATACTCTTCCTTCGTATCAGCAAAGAACTTGGCTTTGTGTTCCTTAGATAATAATTTACTGACCACAGAAACCGCACGAGAGGCATTCGATACATAGACTACAGGTTCATCATATTGCGGTTCAATTTTAACGGCTGTATGCGCCTTTGACGTGGTTGCACCACCAATTAATAAAGGCAGTTTCAAGCCTGTGCGTTTCATTTCTTTAGCAACATGAACCATTTCATCAAGTGATGGCGTGATCAAACCGGAAAGACCGATAATATCGACCTTTTTTTCTTTTGCTACCCGTAAAATATCTTCACAGGAAACCATGACACCAAGGTCAATAATTTCATAGTTATTACACTGTAATACTACGCCAACAATATTTTTACCAATATCATGAACATCGCCTTTCACCGTTGCTAATAAGATTTTACCATTGGTACTAATTTCAGTTTTTGCCGCTTCAATAAACGGGTTCAAATGAGCAACCGCTTGTTTCATTACTCGCGCAGATTTTACCACTTGTGGTAAAAACATTTCCCCCGCGCCAAATAAATCACCAACGGTATTCATACCGTCCATTAACGGCCCTTCAATAACATCTAACGGACGCACCGCAATAAGGCGCGCCTCTTCGGTATCAGCAACAATAAATTCGTTAATGCCTTTCACTAATGAATAAGACAAACGTTCATTAATCGGCAGCTCGCGCCACGTCAAGTCAGTTTTTGAAACCTGGCCACCGGCTTGACCATGATATTCTTGGGCAATATCAAGCAAGCGCTCAGTAGCGTCATCATCACTATTGTTAATAACATCTTCAACAGCTTGTTTTAAATTTTTCGGTAAATCAGAATAAATGGCTAATTGGCCGGCGTTAACAATGCCCATGTCCATGCCATTTTTAATGGCATAATATAAAAACACCGCATGAATAGCTTCACGTACTGGGTTATTACCTCGAAACGAAAATGATACGTTTGAAACACCTCCAGATATCATCGCATAAGGTAGATTTTTCTTAATATCGCCAACCGCTTCAATAAAATCTACCGCGTAGTTATTATGCTCTTCAATACCGGTAGCAACAGCAAATATATTAGGGTCGAAAATAATATCTTCCGGTGGAAAACCTATTTCATCGACCAATATATGATAAGCGCGATGACAAATTTCATATTTACGTTTACGGGTATCGGCTTGGCCATCTTCATCAAAGGCCATCACTATCATAGCTGCGCCGTAACGGCGTACTAATTTAGCTTGTTTACGGAAATTGTCTTCACCCTCTTTCAAGCTGATCGAGTTAACTATGCCTTTACCTTGAATACACTTTAAACCCGCCTCAATGATGTCCCATTTTGACGAATCGATCATAATTGGCACTTTAGCAATATCTGGCTCGCCAGCAATCAAATTTAAAAAACGTACCATCGCTTCTTTAGATTCCAACATGCCTTCATCCATGTTGATATCAATAATTTGCGCGCCATTTTCAACCTGCTGCAAGGCGACAGCAACAGCTTTTTCGTAATTTTCTTCTTTGATCAAACGTTTAAATACAGCCGAACCGGTAACGTTAGCTCGCTCACCCACATTAACAAACAAACTATCACCGTTAATGGTTAAGGCTTCTAAACCGGACAAACGACAAGCGATTTCACGCGACTCCACTATACGAGGGCTAATGTTAGCAACCGTGTCAGCCATGCCTCTAATGTGCTCTGGCGTAGTACCACAACAACCACCAATAATATTTAAGAAGCCTGAGGATGCCCACTCTTCTACATGCTTATTCATATCCTCAACGGTAAAATCATATTCGCCAAAAGCGTTCGGTAAACCGGCATTCGGGTGAGCAGAGACGGCAACGTCGGAAATACGGCTTAACTCTTCTACATATTGGCGTAGTTCAACCGGGCCAAGCGCACAGTTTAAACCAAATGAAACCGGTTTAGCATGACGCAGTGAATTGTAAAAAGCTTCGGTAGTTTGCCCTGACAGAGTACGGCCGGAAGCATCGGTAATGGTGCCTGAAATCATCACAGGTAAACGCTGACCTAATTGCTCAAATACCGTTTCAACGGCAAAAATGGCCGCTTTAGCATTAAGGGTATCAAAAATAGTTTCGATTAAAATGATATCACTACCGCCTTCAATCAAGGCTAACGTCGACTCAATGTAAGCCTCTTTTAATTCATCAAAAGTAACGTTACGAAAAGCTGGGTCATTTACATCCGGAGAAATTGAACAGGTACGATTTGTTGGCCCTAATACTCCAGCAACAAAACGTGGTCTATTGGGCGTTTTTTTAGTGTATTCATCGGCCGCTGCACGGGCAATTTGAGCGGCAACACGGTTAATTTCGCTACTATACTCTTGCATGTCATAATCAGACATGGCAATAGTCGTGGCATTAAAAGTATTAGTTTCAAGAATGTCAGCGCCCGCTTCAAGGTACTCAAGGTGAATCGCTTTAATAACCTCAGGCTGAGTAAGCACTAACATATCGTTATTGCCTTTAACATCACTGTGCCAATCAGCAAAACGATCGCCACGGAAGTCTTGTTCTTCAAACTTGTACGATTGGATCATGGTACCCATAGCACCATCAAGTATTAGGATGTTTTTAGCCAGTTGCTGTTCGAATAAGGCAAAAGATGGGTGTTTTTTCATTGTAAAATCCAAGAGTAACTATTTTAAGAATAAGGGTGATTTTCAATACTTAAGGTATTATTTCATTAGTGTAGAATTAATATGATCAGCATCTAATTGATAAGGCGTAATTTGATAAACATAATAATTTAACCAGTTAGTAAAGAGCAAACTACCATGACTGCGCCACGAGCCGACCGGTTTATTATTAATATTGTTATCTTGATAATAGTTGATGGGAATTTTGCACTCAGCATCTTTTTTACGATCTCTAAGATACTCTTCATGTAAGGTCGAGGTATCGTATTCAGGGTGACCGGTAAGGTACACTTGTCGCTTATTTTTACTGGCGACTAAGTAAACTCCTGCATCAGGCGATTGCGCCAAAATATTAAGTTCATCAACACCCTGATAATCGGCTTGATTGATATAACCGTAACGAGAGTGTGGTACATTAAAATTCTCATCGAAACCCCGAGTAAGCTCTTCTTTGCTATCAAGAGGATAATGCAGATAAATCCCCGATAGTTTTTGCTGACGTAAGTGACGGTTTAAGCCGTAATGGTGATACAAAGCCGCATGGGCAGCCCAGCAAGAAAACATAGTTGAAGTGACGTTTTTCTCTGCCCAATCAAACACCTCACAAATTTTATCCCAGTAACTCACCTCAGCATAATCTAATAGTGCTAAAGGCGCGCCAGTAATAATCAAACCGTCATATTGCTTGTGTTTAATCTCATCGAATAAACAATAAAAACTATCTAAATGTTCTTTTGGCGTATTTTTGGAAATATTTTTATGAATGCGAACAAATTCGACATTAATTTGCAATGGTGTATTTGATAACATTCGCAAAATTTGTACTTCAGTTTCAATTTTATTAGGCATCAAATTCAAGATAGCCACTTGCATCGGGCGAATTTCTTGATTGGCAGCACGGTGCTCAGACATAACAAAAATATTTTCATTATCTAACACGGAAAGAGCGGGTAATTGACCGGGGATTTTAATGGGCATGGCGCTACCTAACAAAAAAAGCACATAATAATTTTAGAGTTATAATGTGACTTAGATTGCTAGAGATGTCAACATCTAAACGTATAGACGTCTATATGGATTGTTTCACCCTTATAATTTTTTACCCTATGTAAAACGTCATTTAAAAAGAGAAAACCGTCAAGAGCGAGAATAACTCTAGCCCCTTTTGTATATAGCTATCAAAAGGCATCTAAAGACACAGTCCAGACTAATCACAATAATTATCTTATAGTTCACCATCTTTTTGAACTGAAATCATAGATATTCCGCGTTGCCACCACAGCGATCATTGGTGGCTATATTTTGAATGTTAGCTGTGTTGCCAATAACGCTCGCTCAGAAAAAGCCTCATATTCCATATTGTTTTTATTGTTGCCTAGCCTTCACTAACCTTTCTAAATAGCTTTTATCTAAGTGATACACAGTTGCTGCTTGAGAAGCATTACTCAAGATTTTCTTAATAGATGAACCATCCTTATTTGCCTTGTAAAGATCGTAAAACCCATGAACGTTCTGCGATGAAAAAAAGACTTTCGAACCGTCTGTAGACCAAGCTGGACCCCACTCTACAACACTATTTCTAGTTAGTCGCTTTTGGTTGGAGCCATCAATGTTCATAACGTATACCTCTTGATTGCCATCTCTATTTGAAAGGTAAGCGATTTGCGAGCCATCTGGTGAGATTTTTGGAGACATATTATTCGATTCATCATTGGTCAGTTTAATCACATTGCTACCATCGATATTAGCAATGCTAATTTGACTTGGGCTGGCTTTAGACTGGAAGAGTATTCGTCCGTCTTGCATAAATTCAGCAGCACGTCCCTCTAGTGCATTAATTTGGCGTTGTGAAGTCCCATCTGCGTTCATAAGCCAAATCTCTTCTTGCCAGTCTCCGTTTACGCCTTTGTACTCTCTAGAAAATATAATAGTTTTTCCATCTGTAGACCAAGCTGGAGCACTATCCCAAACATTTTTTACATTGGTCAAGCGGCGGATATTATTTCCATCTATATCTGCCGTGTGAATAGACCAAGTTTTGCGCTTGTCGTATTTACCATAAAAAGCAATTTTCATTCCTGTAGGAGAAACCGCCGGATAGCCGTCATTGGTAGTAGCATCTACCACTTTTATGCGCGTTTTCCCTTGTTCATCGCTCAAATAAATTGATTTGTTATTTGCTTCTTTAAACCCATAAATAATGGAAAAAGGCTGAGAAGTAGCTGTTTTATTGGTTTGACACCCAGTCGTTAAACCAAGTATAGAGATAGAAAGCAGTAGGCATTTTATTCCCGAAAATTTTTTAGCTAGCATTGAGCACAGTCCTTATTGTAAGTAAAAGTTTAGGGGTATTATAAAGACATCAAAGTGGAAAACATGACGTTTTACTGATTTTTCGCTGATTTCTCGCTGTTTTTTAACCTCCCCGTATTTATCAGGTGTATAGGGCAACTGAACGGCTATAGAACGCTTTGAGCGGCCGTTGGCATGAGTTTAACTAATGACAGGTTTTCCTACTTTGCAGATCTTACCTTGAAGTTAATAGGTCGATTTCAGAGGAAAAGCTGCATAATATCCTAATCCGCCTATTATTAATCATGTAATTGACTCATGGGACATCAACCCAAATAAGAGGAACGTATGGTAAAAGACACAATAGAGCAATTGGAAGAGAGGGCTGCAAGAACTCTTGCCAATATGCGGGAAGCGAATGAAGGTACGACCAAGTTTGTTCAAGAAGCTAACAAAGCTCGTGAAGAAGAAATCTTAGCCACAAAAAAAACTAAATGGATACAATTCACCATTGTACTGGGTATTGTTACGGCAATAATCACAGTAACAATATTTTTCAATTAAAAAATGAGTAGGTGGATTAGTCAGAATTTGATCATACGAATTCAAAAGCAGGATTTCACTTAAACTGAGAGTTTTGTTGTATGTCCGACAATATAGTCATTAGATAATTGGCTTTAGGGTAGTATTTACTACCAAGCAGTCCTATGAGATGGCTTTTTAGTTTCTATAAGTGGATTTTTTACAGCAATATCTAGGGGCTACTATGAGCTTGAAGCTGACGTTACTTACGAGTCAAAATCATCCCAACTGGCGGCCACTTTAATACCAAAGATGACCTAAGGCCGAAGGTAAATCCAAACTACATGTTTTGCTCTATAAGGCTTACTGTCAATACATCCATTTTTTAATTATCTAATCCGTTAAAAAACCACCCGTGAAAGAAAAATCAAGGCGAAAATCAAGGTGTCAGAACACTTGATTACTGAACTATTTTTTTTGTGAGATATTTTGTGAGCATTCGTCAGAAACAGCCACCTTGAATACGTCTTAAATATGTTAAAGCATTCTGTTAGAATAATAAGCACTTGATTAAAGAATACCGGGCCAGCATGTCAGAATTTAAAGAATTTTCACTTTTAGAGTCAATTATTGACCGCGTTAGACTTAAGGGCTATAAACAGCCCACACCGATCCAAAAAGAATGTATTCCAGTTCTTATTAAGGGCAAGGATCTTCTTGGTATAGCGCAAACGGGAACAGGAAAAACTGCGGCCTTCTCATTGCCCATTATCAATAATTTCGGACGAAATAAAGTAGATATCAAAGCGAAGAGCACGCGTTCGCTCATACTAACGCCCACGAGAGAGCTTGCCTCGCAAATAATGCAAAATATTGATGACTACGCTGATGGTTTGGGGCTTAAAACGAAGGTTGTTTATGGTGGTGTCGGAAGACAGAGCCAAGTTGACTCTATCGCACTTGGACTTGATATTTTAGTGGCCACCCCTGGCAGGTTATTGGATTTAATTGAAACCGGCGATATAAATTTTAAGGCGTTAGAAGTATTTGTATTAGATGAAGCAGATACAATGCTTGATATGGGGTTTTTTAACGATGTTCAAAACATCATATCTAAATTGCCAAAAAACCGACAAACACTATTATTTTCAGCGACTATGCCTGCTGAAATAGAAATTCTTGCAGAAGCAATATTAACGGATCCTACAAAAGTTCAAATTACTGCTGAAACGGTTACTATCGACTTGGTTAATCAAAGTGTATACCATCTTGATAAATCGAATAAAATATTTTTGCTATTTAATATTCTGGAAAAAGCTGAATTTGAAAAAGTGCTTATCTTTTGTAAAACAAAGTATGGCGCTGACATCATTGTTAAAGCACTAGAAAAAGCATCAATAACAGCCGCTAGCCTTCACAGTGGTAAAACACAAGCAGTTAGGGAAGAAGCGTTACAAAACTTTAAAGATTCTACTTTAAGAGTATTAGTTGCAACTGATGTTGCTGCGCGTGGTATTGATGTTGATAATATTACGTTAGTCATTAACTATAACCTTCCTGAAGATCCAAGAAACTACATACACCGTATAGGGCGAACTGCTCGTGCTGGGAAAAGTGGCATGGCCATTTCATTTGCTGTAGAAAATGATATAAGGCAATTAAATAATATTGAAAATAGCATAGGGCAAGTCATTCCTGTTGTTACAGAACAGCCTTTCCATAAAGAGTTTTCAAAAGCGCCTATACAAGACAAGAAAAAGAAACAGGTTAAAAAAACAAATAGAACAAGAACAAAGAGAAAATAAGGACAGGCGTAAATAAGCCAACTAAAGGTTTTCAGCTAGACTACAAATATCACCTCACGATGCGTTAGGTGTGCCTTTCTTTGTGGTGAAGAAATACCAACTCCATTAAGTTAGTTCCCACTCAGAGCTTGCCAGCGGTTTGAGAACAAATAGAATTTTTTTGCATATAGTCACTCTATATGAAAGAAATTCTGTGCGGTTATCTAATCGCTAGAAAGCTCCCAAAGGGCGAGTTTAAATGGCTTACATACTGCGTTATTGATTTTGATAAGGACGCTGCATGGATGCAGCTTAATAGAGAATGCAGGAGCATATTCTCCTGAATAACCATTATCTACAATCAATGCCTTGCCTCTAAGCCTTTTAACTCTCGCTGAGTGGGAAGAAACTTATTGGAATTGGTATAAGTACGCTGGGAAATTTTATGAGCATCGGCGTGGTTGGGTTGCAGATAAACACCATGGGTTAAGTGATGCTTTTGCGATTGATGTCTGTGCGTATGCCTTGTCTATTTGAGAGGGAGTAACCACACCCATTAGGTGCTATTTATTGATGAGAAATAAGCGAAGTCATGGACAATGAATGAAGTGATTACCCGTTGGCATCAGTTATTTAGATCACCTTGTTAACCCAAAAACAACCAACCAACATCTACTCTTTCATAGAAATAAAAGATCTACTCTAGGCTCTAAGATGTCGTTAGTAACTCAAAAGCTAACGTCTACTTTTAGCAAGAAGTTGTCATACAGCTCACTAAAACCTAATGACCGCTTAGGTCGGAAGAGTTGCCTTTAACAAAGCCATCGCTTACGTCAACTCAAGCCACTTTTTTGACGTTAGCTTTTGATGAGGGCAAAACTAACCAGTGTTCATTGCTCTAAGGTCACTAGCTACCACAAAGATGACATTAAGAGATAACATTGAAACAACGTTTCGGATTAGATTTTGGGCTCTTCTCCGCTTTGATGCAAATAATTGTATCTTCTGGCTAATCTATCATATTGATTTAATATTATTTTTTCACCCAATTGAATAATGATCAAGTCATGCCAACTATCTCTTCAACACTTTTTCAACTTCCAGGACAGTGTATTGAATCAATAACACTTGATAATGAGCATACTGTTGTCATTCAGTGTCGACGGGATAAACGTAGAAAGCCTATCGATCCAAGAACAAATCAATCAGGAACGATCAACCGTTATGTCCGTCGAAGAGTG
>NZ_KB905173.1 GCF_000378625.1 Colwellia piezophila ATCC BAA-637
GACGGACATAACGGTTGATCGTTCCTGATTGATTTGTTCTTGGATCGATAGGCTTTCTACGTTTATCCCGTCGACACTGAATGACAACAGTATGCTCATTATCAAGTGTTATTGATTCAATACACTGTCCTGGAAGTTGAAAAAGTGTTGAAGAGATAGTTGGCATGACTTGATCATTATTCAATTGGGTGAAAAAATAATATTAAATCAATATGATAGATTAGCCAGAAGATACAATTATTTGCATCAAAGCGGAGAAGAGCCGATTTTGTATGGACAGAATATGCACTTTATTATAACTGGGGGCCTGTATCATCATCATTTTTTGCAAGGGATACATAGTCTAAATTAATGGACACAAACCTCGTTAAATAAGATACAAAAGTTGCAGAATCTCTGCCTGCATATATAGAATCATCACTTTCTCTATATCCCGCTCGTTCAACAAGCTCTAAAGTAATATTTTCAATAGAATCTTGAATTTCAGACAAAGTATCATCTGGCGTATCTTCTGTAGTCAATGCGAAGAACTCAAAATTATACTGTTCAACTTCTTCTAAAGTATCCAACCATATGTACAAACTTCGTATATAGCTTCCATTTATCTCTTTACGCGAAATTGATTCTAACTCAGATAAAAGATCATTTAAAATAGGAATTAGGGCATTATTGAATGCATCAGGTAAAGCGGTGCGTAAGTATCTATTGGCGCGCCATAGAGGAATTGACTTTCTATAAACGTCTGGCAATAGAAAAACTTCAGGATTTGTATTTAGTAATTCGTATAAGCTGGATTTTGAAATAGTAATGATATATTCAACTTTGGCTTCAAACCACTCTCCTTCAAGTTGAATTTGTAATTTACGAACGCTTTTTACAAATTGGTTACCAGCAAAAACTTGCTTGTTTTTTATAGGTTTAAATATAGCTAATTCAACTGTAGTGTCTAGATCATCATTACTACAAGCTATATCACAATCTTGTGAAGTTACAACCAACAAAGAAGACTCGACAATCTTTGTCTTTTTGTTAACGTCCCTAAAATTAGCTTGAGTCCGAGAATCAATCCAAGTATTTCTTATATCTTCAGGGATCAAGGATGCTTTTATATAGCTTCCTTGTCGTATACCCAACTCTCGAAAAAGTTTCTGACCTGCTGACATATTTATGTATGTCTTGTTAGTTCAGCTAAAGTGACATCACTATCCATAGCATTTGAACTTAAATTGTTTTCTGCCATTCGTTTTGAAAGTTGATAAGCGAAAGATGATATTTGATCAATATTTAAGTCACTCTTTGAAAGCAAGTTAAGCAGTGACTCACCTTGAATAGTAAAGTTCTTTGCCATTGCTCCTGGGCTTTTTTCAAATATGGTCGATAGCTTCTGAAATATCTCATTTAGGAACTGTGTACGCTCTAATGTATCAGCATTTACAGCATGATTAATTGATGACTGCTTCATATAATTATGGACTGTCTGTCGAGTAACGCCAAATATCTGGGCAACATCTTTATTTGGCAATCCTAAAGCTACTTTAACCACTTTTATTACGTCAGAAACACCTATTACTTCTTGAGCTTTTTTATCCGCAGGTTGTTTTGTAAAAGCATTAGTTGATCGCCAAATCGCTCCATGTAAGTTATTAACTTCCAATGTGACTTCATCAGAATCAAATACAGGGAATTCGTCTGTGGCTATACACGTATTAAAAGCCATAGCTCCAGCTACAATAATAGCAGCATGGATTTTAGGGGTAGTAGTAGTAGTCCAATACATTAGTAATTTCCTTTACGCATTTTTAATTTTCCAAGCCTGTTTAGCGGTGTCGGTAATAGTGCCCCAAAAGACTTGATTGGCATACATATATAGGTTTTCAATAGTCGCATTTAAAAAACTGATATCAAATACAGGACTGCCTACAAATGAGTATTGATGATCAATATCTAAAATGCCATAAGTGGGGCAATCTAATTCTAGCCACCATTGATGTCCTTGAATTCTTAGTCCTCCTCGAGGATCAGCTTCTATTAGATTATCCGGTAACACTTTATGAACTCGCCCTTGTTCACTAGGTATTTCTTCAAAATTCACACTCATAACCTGACTTTCATTTAACTGTGCTTGTGTAAAGGTTTTTCCATAACGCTTTACAGGTGTATCAAGCATAGATAATGACATTGGAAGCACTTCGCTTGAAACATAGTCAGACAATGATGAACCCCGTTTCGGCGCAATTAAATCAACATAACGTAATCCAACACTTTTTAATAGAACTTTATCAAAATTTGGAACAACATCGATACATGCTTGCAAAGCACTAACAAATTTCTTATGAAATTTTTCAAAACACTGATAATCAGTCGTTTTAATAATTAAAGCATGATCAGAAACTTGAACTACATCCATTTCACCAGAAGCACGAAACAAAGTACGATGAACATTAGTGATTTTCTGCTTAGGGGGCTGATTATGACCACTAAAAACAAACTCTACTACTTCTTGTTGGCTATCAATTCGCTCAGGAAAACCCTCTTCAATCATACGTTGGTGTAGAGAGTTGGATATTTCTTGAGTCATTGCCGATAGAGCAGGGTTCTTTGAAAATTCTAGGTGAATCACAGCATGAACTAGCGGAGCCTCTTCTAAAAACTTCTTCATTACTTATATTCCTAAATATAAATTAGTTGTCACTTTTAGTAACGTTTTACACTTTTTTTGTCATTTTACACTTTTTTTGACATTCATAAAGAAGTTTAGTTCAACATCAGTTTTATTACATTATTTATTGAGTACCTCGATACATAATAAACACTATGTTTAGAGGCTAGATAAAATAAGATATGTGAACGTGGTATCTCAGTGATGTGCGATACATTAGCCAAATGTATGGTAAAAAATTTAACCATAATGTCTCCAAAGCGCACCAACTTGTCGTTAGAATATTTTTGAAATGTTGAATTTCTAAAATAAAACTAAAAGTGTATGTACCGGACTGCTCAAAAGGCAAGCCACAAAGAAGACATTAGATAATGTGTCTTCAAATTCTATTCGGATTAGTTTTTATATCTCTAATACCATAGTCTTTTGTTATGTTTTTTTCACCGACTCTAAATAGACATGAATTGTTTTACCTACCTCAACTTGATAGCTAACTACAGTGTTCAACCAGGATAATGTCTTAACTTCAATATCTAATTGACCACTTGAGAAATAATCTCTTCCGAGAAACCTATGAGGCTGACCGCTTTCCAAGCAGTCTCTTGTATATTGGGCTGAGTAATATAGAGGTAAATCGTTTATCTCAATATGACCCAAACCTACATAAATTTTTTCAAGCTCTATAGCTGACGTAGAATGAATTAAGTCGTTTCTAAATTGAATCAACTCAGGTAGATCTTCAAAAGTAGACTGCAACTGAGTAATATCTGCAATAAATTTAGCAGATAAAAACTTAGGAGTGATTCTTTTTACTTCATGGTGCTGTTTATCTCTCGCCCCTTTGAAAGTTAAGTCTTCAAGTTTAATTGAATTAATATATTGAATTAACTTTGCTGATAAATCCAAAGAAGAGCACAGTGATATCACTAAAGCAGTTATTTCTGTTGCTACCTGATATGAATTTTTTCCACTGTGGACAATTTCAGAAACACCCAATTGAGACAATGCTGTATAGGACTCATTAATACAATCTCGTTGTGCAATTAATAGGTTCGAATATCCTGTCATAGCTCGATTCAATAATGACATTATGTCACTACAAATTCTTGAAACTTGGTTTGTTGTTAGATAAACAATTAATTCTTTTTCGCTGACAGGCGAATCATTTCTAGAACAGAATTCTTTGAACTGATTATGAATTAATTCAAGAGTTTGTTTAGATCCTTCACCGTAACCACAATCACTATAAGCTATAGGAAATATTCCCATTACTGATTGAAAGCGATCTTTTTCCGATTGCTCTAAAAGAGAATTTAAAAATGAGTAATGAATATGAGCTACGTAATAATACTCGAGGTTTTCCCAGTTAAAGTCAGAAAGATCAGGAAATTTATAGGTAACACCTAATGATACTAGCTTCTGGACATTAGCAATTTTTTTTAAATTTTCATCTAATTTATCTATACTTGAATTGAAAGGTATAGAACAAGTACCAAAAATATCTTCAATCACATATCTATCATTACTGATACTTTTAACGAACAATCCTTTTGATGTAAAATAATGCATTCTTTTTTCTTATTTTAATTACTTAGACCTAAAAATACTTAACACTTTGATGAGCCAAATTAGTTGATCACTACAATCACTTAAGCGGACAAAAATTGTTAGCTATAACTAGTGTGGCGGAGCGAAACCGCCAACTGTATTTAGCCCAGCATGAACGGCTTATGTCCAAACTATTCCTCTTGCATGAATGCTAATCTTTGTTCACTACTTAACGAATATCTATGGTTGTTAGATTCAGAAGAAATGAATTTCTCTATACTTTCCTGTCCTCTTAGCCAATTACATACTCGATGACGATCTATTTGATTTGGGAAAACTTCGATTAAATCCATGTCGTGACAAGGTACTGTAAATGTTTCAAAACGATTTTGAGTTAAATTTACAAAGAAATAGGTGCCTCGATAATAGTTTACATTTTTATGAAGTTGATTTTTGTAATCAGGAATCTTTCCTAGCATTAGCTCATAGTGCGTATCAATTTCATCATCAAAGCATAAGTCTAAGTTAAACAACTTTGATACTGCATGACCTAGAGTTAAGTTATCAGCAAAATACTTACTATAATAACGATAGTAAACATTGTAGTTTTTTTCGTCTTTTAGTGTCTCTTCGATATCATTCCAAAATTTAACTTCAACAATAAAATTCAGGTTATTAGACGTATTAATATCACGAACAATTTCCTGAACTTTTACATCACGATCGCAGGTTGTGTAAATAAATAGCGTAGTGATAGCGGGGTTAAACCCTTCGGCTTTACTAACTTCAGTTTGGATATCTGCTTTTGTTAGTTGTTTTCCTGTAGCTCTACACTTGCATTGAATGCCTATCCAATCACCAGATGCCTTTATCCTAGCAAACACATCAACACCTTGCTGAGTCTGCCCACGCCTTCCATTTAATTCGACAAGCTCATAGGTTACATCGTTTCTGTAAATATCACGGCACAAATACTCAAACTTTTCTCCATCAGTAATCTTAGGAATACTGATCGTCCTTAAATCATTCAATAACTACTCCTGTGCTATAAGTTTGCACTTGTACATAATGCTTATTATGGATATTTATCAGTATTATGACACGAATAATTCATTAGAAAATATATAGCAAAAAAATTATTGTTAAAGTAATGCGCACCAAGTTGTCATAAAACCTACGGCGATTTGTACCCCAAGCCGAAATAGGCTTAATCGTCACAAGCGGCGACAATCAGACAGCTTTTGTTGTTCAAATCCTACCTCCAATGCCTAAACTAAACCGCTCCGTAGTATTTGTGTACTTGCCTAGCATAGTGGATGTAAATGGATGGACAGTAGAGATATTTTGCCATGAGCAACTCCAGAATCAATGGGTTGTCATATATGATAACAAGCCCCAACGTGTTATCATATTTGATAACACGACATTCAAGGAGTTATTATGGATAGCAGTGAAATTGAAAATATTAAAATTAAATCAAAGAATATGTATAAAGAAGTCTGTGACCCTACTTCTTTAATTTATATGAATCTCGAAGAAAGCACTTTAAAAGCTATTATTAATAAGTTTTTAGATAGTAAAACGAGTAAAACAGATTTAAATGTTTTAATTAATCTAATGGATTTTTGGGACAAAGAAACAAGTTTTATTTATGTTGAATCTTTTGATTTATTTCGATTAAAAACAGGTGTTCTATTAACTAACGGGAACCTATCAAGAGCAATTAAAAGCTTAGAAGAAAAAGGGTTTATTATTAAGGCCGACACTCATAATAAATTACAGTATTTATTTAATATCCCACTTCAATTATTAAAAGAAAACCTTTGATGATTGAGTGGAACGTCACAAATAATAAACTGAGGCTAAGGGCGTGAAGCGAGTTAGCGCGGGGATAGCTATGTCAGCTTTATGATTAGGAAGTTGACCTTCGTATTCAGACTAAAAGGACTATAATGCGCACAAAGTTAGCATTAATAATTTGATGATGAATGACCGCTGTGATGGCTTAGTTGCTTGTCAGGATAAAGGCTGAACTATGTCTTTTGAACGTTCTAAACAGCCCAGAAAGCAATTGGTTGTGGCGATAACAGGTCGAATTCGACCTGTTTGAAAAAACGAATTCGGGAGGATTAAACTTTGAGGTCACATTTTATTATTTCAAACTTGAGATATCAACTTCCGCTCCTAGTAAGTCAGAAAAATGTCTATACACTAGTTGTCGTAATTTGTGCAAGAGTCTGTTGCAAAATTAAGTCGGCCACAGGAGGTTATTGCACACAGCAGTCGATAATAATTTATAATATAAATGAAGTTTTATTAATGCTAGGCACGATATCGTTATGAAAATACTGCACGTTCAATCAGATGAAGAATTACAGCTTGCGCTCTCGCGAATCAACGAAATTTGGGAGGTAGCTGTAGAAGGCACTCCAGAATTTTCCGAGCTTGATCATTTAGCAACTTTAGTTAATGATTATGAAGATAAATTAATTATCGAAGAGCGGAAAAACCAACCAGAAATCAAGGTCAGTATTAACGATTTATAACAGCACAAAGTCATGCTAAGACAATTACGTGAACGACCGCTGTGGTGGCTTAGTTGTCTGTCAGAATGAAGGTAGATCTACGTCTTCTATATTGGTGTTAACGTCGTATCAGAGGAGACCGTTTTAGTGCTGATTTAGGGTGTTAGAAAAGGTCTCGAATGTGGCTTGAGTTGACTCACAGATTCCACTAGACAGTTTGTAGTTCAGAAATAGCTTTTTCAAAAATCACTCGTGACTCATATTATGTACATGAAAAAGATTCACACATTGTTGCATAAAACAGCCTTTCCTTACTTACAAAACAAGCTTTCGAAAGACTATTAATACTTTACCCCTCAAGAAAAGGTGCCTTTAGCAAGGGATGTGCCGCAAGCTCATAACAATATTTATTTTGCATTTTAAGATATTAAAGGATAGTTTAGATTATTCACGACCCACTAGGGGGACTAAATAGGGGAACTAGATAGTCATCGTGTTTTTAACGTTTTGTATTTAAAGGGTTTCGGCTACAGCTTTGTCACAATCTAGCATAGGCGCAACGCTTAGCCTATGATCTATTGTAGAGCTTGGTGTATATGGGCTTGAGTCAGTAATTATGGTCATCTGGTAATACTCTAAGTCGCCTTGAATCGCCTTACTTTCGTTGGAATTCCGTTTAAGGTGTTCCAAATGCATCCCATTTTTAGTAGGACGATTAAGGATAATACAATGGCATCAGTAACAATTGATAAACGCCAAAAGGCTAACGGAGACTTTAGCTACCGTTACCCACTTCGCGTAAAAAAGAATGGTGTAATTATACATAGAGAATCTAAAACATTCAGTAAAAAATAATTTGCTAAGACTTGGGGGAAGATACGTAAAGAGGCTGTACCCGTACTCATTGAAATGAAGTTAATAGGCAAAAGCTAAAAACGAACAGCTAGACCTACAGAAGATGAACTGGAAAAATTAACAACCGCATTAACTGAAAGCCAGAACAAGCAAGGAAGTAATATTCCTTTTGTTGATATTCTTAACTTTTCAATACTTACCTGCATGATAAATTTGCGAGTAATGACTCATTAGGAAAGGTAAAATAGCGAGGTATCATAAACAGCTAAAGAGTTACTCTGCATTATGAGCACAGGCCTCTTTTTTTACTTGTTTCGCCTTAGCACTATTGTCTCCCATAGCAGCAAATATGGCATCATTACACAACTTGTCAGCTCTAGAGCTGGTCGGTTTCTTAACCTTTTTAAATTGAATCTTTGATGTTGTAGGGGAGGAGGGCTGAATTGGTATCTGAACAGTCACCGTCTCTCCTCCATCTTTTAATATTGGCCTTCGGGAATCTGAAAATTCACCTGGGGATCCCTCTATTATAAACTGTCTTTCATGCTCAGGAAGTGAATTAAAAGACTCCATATCATACCCCCTCAAAATCATAGGTATAAGCCAACATAAAAAAGTAGCAACAACGATAATTGATATCCATTTTATAGCATTCATAAATCAATCCTTTTTGAATACATTTATTCTATATAAAAGAGCAATTACCTACAAGGTTACATGTTTTGGTGGAATCTACCCCGTAGTTCATAACGAGGGGGTTCCGCTCTCCACTCTTCCTCGTTGCTCAGGCTTCGCTACCAAAACCAATAATAAATGAACAAACAAAAACAACCAAAAATTAAAAAAAGGTTCCAAAGAGCTTCAAGCATGAATACTACACCTGAGCTAGACCGCACTGAGATTGAAAAAGAATTTCAAGAGCTAATGAATGAGACTAGAACAATAGTCGCGAAAGCAAAAGCAGCTAACGAAGCTGATGCAATAAAAAGGATGTCGTTAAAGTAGAAAGAGTAGGTCTGTACTTAACTTTCACTGAAAAGAGAGAGACTCTCTACCGCCAATTGTCAGCACTTTAACTAAAGGCCGAATGAAAGGAATTAACCATGTTAATCAAAATCAATGAAAGTGACCCTGAGTTTGTCGAGTTCGTTGACGAACTCAAGCAATACTACAGCGAAGCAACGGCATCAACAAAGAAACCGATCGTTAATCACGTCTCGGGTGTTAATGATTTAAGGAAAAAAAAAAGAAGCTAGAGCGGCTAGAGGACATACTTGCTGAAAGGAAAAACATTAAGCAACAGCAAAAAGGATTACAACAAAACCGACCAAATTTAGACTCGTATTTATCACAATAAATAGTCTGCTTCGCAACCATAGCTGTCGTTCAATGTTCAACTTGTAACGATCACTTTGTTGCACAGAAGACATTAGCCTCATCGTTTTTGTCAGATATTTTATAATGAATCACTTTTATCATATTACTGATACGTACCCATAATAAGCGTTATATGCATCTAATAAGTTGATTATCGCCGTCAGAAAAAAATCATCTAGAAGTCATAAGGACGTCAGGTATTTTAAATCCGGTTAGCTTAAATTGACTCTTGTTCAATTACATTTAAGCGAAGTTAAATAATTCGTTGATTTTAAAATTAAAAATAAAGATAAATAGCGCAATTTATTGTTTTATACCTAGAGGATAGGATACCTATGAGCATCAATTTAAGTTTCAAAAACTTACTCTCTGTCGTTTTTTTAAGCGGATTTTGCGGTTTTGCAGTTGCCGCCGCTGGAAAAATAGTCGGAGGAAATAATGACCTCGCACCAGAGGCCACAGCCGCCGAAGCCAAGATCTCAGTGCGGGATCTTCCTTATCTGGAAAAAGCCTTTATCGATACAACGCCAGCGGACAGAAAAGACACTGTTCCTGTGGGTGAATTGGGTGTAGACGGTGGCAATAGAAACATGATTGTCAAGCTAGCCGAGGAGATAGCCGAAAGTAAGCACGCTCCCTACGACAGCCTGCTTATCACCTACAAGGGCAAGTTATTGTTTGAATCTTATTACCGACGCGGCCGCGTCAACCTACCACACGGCCAAGCATCAGCCGTTAAAGCCTACACCAGCTTGATACTGGGTCGCGCTATTCAGTTGGGCTATCTGACAATGGCCGATCTGGACAAGCCTTTAGTCAGCTTTCTTAAGGATTTAGATCCAACAAAGTTTGTTGAGGGCGCAGAAAAAATCACCCTCCATAAGGCTTTGACCATGCGCGGGGGGCTTCGCATCAGTGAAGCACAGAGCAAAGAATTACATAAGCCTTCTAGCAAGCTAAAAGGCCAAGGGTTCGTCCAATCCCTTCTTGAGCATAGTAAACCTATTACCTCAGACTCTCAGATCTATAAATATGGCAACTACAACCCTGGCTTGGTAATGCAAGTTATTGACGCCGTTGTACCTGGTTCCGCTCAGGAATTCATCAAGAACGAATTTCTCGACAAAATGGGTATTGTAAATTATCACTGGAAGGATCATGCCGTGACTGGTCAGCCTGAATCAGGTTGGCGCGTGAGTATGACATCGAGGGATATGGTTAAGTTGGGCAGGTTGGTCCTCAACAAAGGCAAATGGCAGGGCGAACAGCTTATTTCAGCAGATTATTTAGCTAAGGCCACAAGTAGCATTACTAAGCCTACTGGATATGATTGGATGCCCAAAGATTTTTTTTATGGCTACTTTTTTTATCAAACGGATATAACAGTCGGAGATAAAAGCTATAGTGCCAGTTGGGCTTGGGGTGGTGGCGGACAATTCATCATTACGGTTGAAGAGCTTGACTTAAGTATTGTGATTACTGGTCATGATAGGGATGAAGAAGTCTTTTTGGCCACGGTTTATAAAAGAATTCTACCGGCTTTTTCCCAATAAAGTAACAACACGATGTAAGCTAAGTACATCGTGTTGCAGAATGTTCGCCCAGCAAAAAAAAACTCTGGGTTGGACGCAGTTAAAGTCGCCAGAACGACGCCATATTTGTAGAGAATATGTCAGGTTCAACAAAAAAACATAACAATAAATTCTTGCGGAGCGCCTTACGCTTCGCTTCAGTCACCCGCAAATTTGGGCGTTAGGAATAACGGTGGTGTAACTTCTCCTTTGCGCACTAATGGCACATTGGCATTAATAAATATCAGAGCTTAAACAGACCTTGAGGGGATTTATAACAATGAAAGAATCAATAAATAAAACGGTTGAATGTTGTCATTCAGCGGCAACTAACGCGGGATGGTGGAATGGTGTAGATGTTATGGCTCCTAATGTTGTCCCTGCGAAACTGTGCTTAATTCATTCAGAGATTAGTGAAGCGATGGAGGGTGACAGAAAAAACTTAATGGATAACCATTTACCAAATAGAAAAATGATTGAAGTTGAGTTAGCTGATGCGGTAATTCGTATTTGTGATCTGGCGGGTGCACTTGGGTTAGATTTGGGCGGAGCAATGGTTGAAAAAATGGAATACAACGCCAATCGTCCCGACCATAAGTCTGAAAATAGAAATAAAACCAACGGTAAAAAATATTAAAGTTGTTGAATACTTAAAAAAATAGGTAATGACATTAACCAATGTATAAACGTTGAAGGAGGTGTAGGTCAGCGAGATATCACTATTCACGCACTAACTGAGCAATAGTAAAAGTTCGTGTTCTACCACAAAGCAATCTTAATTTTGATATGTATTTATCACAGCCCATAGTCCGCTTCGCCACCAAAGCCGCCACTCACGAAGTCGCATTGGCATGACCCCTTGTTCAATAAATGGTCGCTTTTCAATCCTACAAAGCTTTAAAAATCATCACCCAAACATTAAGAATACATCTAATACCTGACAGTCCGCTCCATAATCAACCGTAAATAATTTAAATATAAACAAGGCGTTAATGTGAAGTATACCAACCTTTAGAGCCATTTGAACAAATACGGCAGCACCAGAAAAAGTAAGCGTATTTAGGGAATAGTCAGGTACAAACAATTAAAATCAGAAAAAAATCAGCTTGCCGTCAGGACTTTGAGGAATAATTGCTTAATACTGAGCAACAATATTATTGATAAGCGCCACTAAATTGAACTATATTTCTTGCTCAAATGCTGATCTATTACTTTGATTTAGGCAACGCTTTAATTCGATTGTGTAACCTAAAAATCTTTAATGTAATAGGAAAAAATATGAAGTTAGTACTTAATATCACACTACTTTTTACAGCGTTACTTGTTAGCGATAAAAGCTTTTCAAAGGACGAGCTTAGTCCGCTGGAAGGTCCTTACATGGGACAAAACCCTCCAAATATTGTAGCGGTTCCGTTTGCTCCAGGAGTCATATCTAAAGAAGGCTGGGATGGTGAAGGGGTGTTTTCGCCTGAAATGAAAGAGTTTTATTATGCTACAGATGTCGGCAAAAATAATAGAAAAATTATTGGATATCGACAAGAAGATAACGTATGGACTAAGTATATTGAACTTACACGTACAGGTGAAATTGGATTCTCCTCTGACGGGCAGCGGATGTATATGGCTAAGAGTTACAAAGAACGAGTCGGTGATGGCTGGTCAGAAAGTAAAAGCCTCGGACCGATGTTTGACAGTAAAGACCTAGGGATTATGCGCTTATCCGCATCCAATAAAAGCACTTACGTCTTCGACGATTACCTAAGCGGTGCAATCAGGATATCACCCATAAAAGACGGCCAACGCCAAGCACCGAAAAAGATGGCGGAAGAAATAAATACAGGCAAATGGACTGCCCATCCTTTCATCGCTCCAGACGAAAGTTATCTAATTTGGGACAGCGAACGGGAAGAAGGGTATGGAGAAACTGACTTGTACATAAGCTTCAGACAAAAGGATGACTCTTGGGGCCCAGCCATTAATATGGGCGATGCAGTTAACACCGAAAATGATGAATCTTTTGCAAGTGTAACCCCTAATGGAAAATACATACTCTTTAATAGAAAGATAGATGACAAGAATACGGATGTATATTGGGTGGATGCAAAAATAATAGATCGACTTAGGCCAAAAAAATAAAGGCGACAAGAAGAACTAATCTGAACTAGTAAAAGTTTCTCAGCGGTAATATAGGCGCTGAGAAACGGTATTAAATTTTTCAGATTCAAATATGGGTATCGCGATGCTCGGTATTAAATTGAAAAAGTCCAGATAAGATCTTACATTCCTATTTAAAAAACGACACACTCCCTACGTTTTTTCCATCAAGATCACCATCAAATAATCAATAAAACACTTTAATTCAAAATAAATAAATTATTGATCAACCTTTTGCTATAAATCACGTATAGATAACTATCAACACAATAATTAGCAGTGAAACTCAACGTTAAAGCTGAATTATAGGATTAACAACTCAATGTTCGATGAAAAAGAACTTATGTTTCAAGTAAAGGCTGGGCAGTTAGATAAACTTGCCACTCTTTTTGAAAATAATAAGTTACAACTTTTTAATTACTTTTTACGTAGAGGTAATAACCGTGCGTTAAGTGAAGACTTAGTGCAAGAAACTTTTATGAGAATACTTGCCTATCGCACCAACTTTACCGGTAGCAGTACCTTTAAGTCGTGGATGTATGGTATTGCCAGAAACACGGTTGCTGAACATTACCGTAAGAATAAGAACCAAGCACTGAACTGTGATATGGAGGATGAAGAACTAACTAATGGACAAACCTTAGGTGAAGAATTTGAAGTTGAGCAGCAAAATGCAATTTTTAATAAATCCTTAGCCAGTATTTCACCCGAAGACAGAGAAATCATACTGCTCAGTCGATTTCAGCAATTGAATTATAAAGAAATATCGACCTTATTAGATTGTAATTTAAATACCTTAAAGTCTCGTATGCGAAATGCGATAGGTAAATTACAGATGAGTTATCAACAATTAGTGGGAGAGAATAGCTAATGAAAAATCAAAAAATTATCGACTGGAAAATTGCTTCATTAGCCAATAATGACAACAGTGAGCTAAGCGAAGAAATGCAAAGCTATCTTAAGGGAAATAAGCAACTGCAAGAAGAATTGTTGTTTATTGAACAGTTCTGGACAAATGATGTAAAGCCGCTGGTTATGCCGTCAGATAAGTTAGACGCTAACTTTTATCAAATGTTATCTAGAGCGCAGAGTGTGCAACAGTATAGCACTCAACAAGAAACAGCCCAGCCACTCAATGACTATCGCTCTTCTTCAAAAGAGCCGTCGCACTCTTTGATGGATAAAGTTAAAAGCTGGTTTATGCCCACAGCTATTGCCCAGTTTGCCACGTTAGCTTTGGTTTTCGTGCTTGGGTTCAATTTAAACCAAACACCGAATAATGACAGAAATAGTGAAAGCTACAGTGGGTTACAGCAAGACATATCATCGTTAACGACAGTACTTGCTATGTCTATGTTGCAAAAAGACTCTGCCAGTGCACGTCTTTCCGGTGTTGCTTATAGTCGACAAACAGATTTATCAAATCCGTTACTCGTTGAACAACTTATTAAGTTATTAGCGCGAGATAAATCAACTTCGGTACGACTGGCAATAATCAATAGTTTAGGCGAGTTAGCGTCTTTTGGTTCATCAGAACAGCAACTTTTTACTTTGGCTATAAAAGAAGAAAACCTACTAGTACAAATAGAATTATGCCGTTTGTTGCTTAACTATGGCTCAGTAGAGATTAAAAATTTATTAACCGAACAAGGTAATCAACAACATTTAAAACCAGAAGTACAAGAATTTATTAAAGCGCAATCAATCGCTTCATATATTTAGTTTATCTTTAGTTTCATATTTAGGAGTAACCCATGAAAAAATTATCAACAACCTTATCTTTCGTCTTAGTCGCTATGCTTGCGGGCAGCATTCAATTAGCGAGCGCAGCTGAAAAAAACTATAGCTTAGCTTTATCTAAGCCTGGAGAGCCGGTTTCAATTGATATTGAAGTCTATCGAGGAAGTATTACTCTTGTTGGTTATAAAGGAGATACCATTGAAATAAGTGCAAAAACATCAGTTTTTTCAGGTAAAGATAACGATAAAGGCCTTAAAAAAGTGAAGGGTCAAATAAATAATAATAACCCAGCAAGATCTAGCAAAGGTTTGAAGAGTGTTAAAATCCAGTCGATGCGATTAGAAATTGAAGAAAAAAATAATAAGGTGGAAATTAGCAGTGAACTGCTAAATCAACATGTTGATTTAGTGATTAAAGTGCCGCAACGTGCATCGATAGTAGTGGAGTTATATAAAGGTGGCGATATCAATGTTGATGGCATAAGTGGCGGATTAGAGCTTGAGGCGTATCAAGGTATGATCATAGCAAAAAACATTTCAGGCCCAATTGTTGCTGAAACGGTGCGAACTGATATTGTGGTGAGTTTTTCTAATTTTTCCAAGACCAGCCCTTCGTCATTAACAAGCCATATGGGTAATATTGATATAACTTTAGCAAAAAAAGTTGTAGCTAACGTAAATGTACAAACCTACCAAGGTGAAATATTTTCAGGTCTAGATAAAGACTTTGTTGTGATTGATGAAATCAAGAAAAACAAAAAAGGTCAAAAACAAACGATTATACTTGGTGGCATAATGCAGGCGAAAGTTAATGGTGGCGGACAAACGTTATCATTAACTAGTTATAGCGGTAACTTGTATATTCGAAAAGGGCAATAGAAGTGTTAACGATATAAGACATTTCCTCATTAAAAGAAGCTTTATAGCTTCTTTTTTTTCGCTTGGCGCTCAACCAAGTGCGGCGTTCTATGCCTAAGCTATAAAACCGTTGAAATACTGCTCATCTTTTTTTAATTTTATTTCGTCGCAAGCTCCATCAAATAATCAATAAAATATTTTAAATATATATATAAATATTTATCAACCTTCGGCGAAAAACTACGTATTAGTAACTATCAAAAGAAAAAACTTTTCACTCAGAGTAAGTCGCCTCTTAAGAATATAACTGGAGCGCTACTTGAATAAAGTGGCTATTCATACACCTTTACTCATAACCAGAGAACTACAAACTGCTATGAAAATTTACAATATAATGCTTTTAACATTTTTATGTCTACATAGTGCTGTCGCTAACAGCCAAGAAAATAAAGGAAAATATGAGGATGTATCCACACTCATTAATGTGTGGCTAGAGGCACAAAAAGACTATCAAGACATCCCGTTTATGTCGGGTGTCGTGGTAAAGGACCAGCAAATTTTGTGGAGTGGCGCCTTTGGTAATGCTAATCGCGAAGGTGCGGTGCCAAGTAATGTCAATACGATGAGCAGTATCTGCTCTATTTCAAAAATATTCACGGCAACGGCTGTTATGAAACTAGTCGACCAAGGTAAACTCAGCTTAGATGATAAGGTGAAAGATATTTTACCTAAATATTCTGTAATTCAGAAATTTACAGAAGGTGGCTCAGTCACTGTTCGTTCGTTACTTAATCATACTTCTGGACTGCCACGCGATACTAATCATGGCTACTATAGTGCACCTGAACATCCATTCCCAACGGAAGACGAAATGTTTGAGAGTTTATCAATTCAAGCAACAGAGAGTCCCGTTGGTACGGATATATCCTACAGTAATATTGGCTACGCTTTGTTAGGCTTAATTATCGAAGAAGTAACGGGTGTAACCTATAAAAACTACATTGAAGCCAGCATTTTTCAACCGCTCAATATGTCTAATTCAGTGGTAGAAATGCAATCATCTCTCTATGGAAATAAACATGCGAGAGCTTACACCGCGATCAATAGAAACGGAAAGCGTAAGGTTGCTAATTTTTATCAGACCAAAGCTATGCAGTCAGCCATGGGCATATCCACTACCGCTCTGGATATGGCTAAATTTGCCAAGTGGCAGTTTCGATTAGCTGATGCATCCCAAGCCGAGATATTGCAACCATCTACCCTTAAAAGTATGCATCACACTCAAGCGACTAGTCAAAGTGATAACGAGTATGACCGCGGCTTTGGCTACGAAGTGACTACCGATGATAAAGGTATTAAGTGGGCAATGCATGGTGGTACATGCCCAGGCTACGTAAGCTTTTATAAAATGGACGTGACCAACAAGGTGGCCTATACCATTCTTGTCAATGCAAACAAGGTATATACACCGTCGTATGTGAAAGGCCTAATTTATATTTTAAATCTCGCTGAATCAATCGAGACTGAAGTAAAAGAAGAAGAGAAAGAAGCCCTTGAACTTGCTCAATATACCGGGTTTTATAACTTGAACCCTTGGAATAGTGAATATTATGTTGGCAGTTGGGGGCGTGGTTTGATGTTATTGTACTTACCGGCACAGTCGCTTAAGTATGCGCTGCAATACTATCAACATGTAGAAGGTGATACTTTCCAATTAGTAGAAAATGGTAAGTTGAGTAATGATAAAATTTATTTTTCCCGCGATGAACAAAACAGAGTGATAAAAATTAAAAATGAAGGCAATACTCATACCCGAATAACGTATCCCGAAAAACAAATAACATCACGTGTGATGTTATTGTAGGAAGCCCTAGATTAATTAACGATGCTTTATTATTTGGCAGCTTTATAGCTGCCTTTTTCTATTTTGTATTTCACACATAATTCACTTTCCTCAAAATAAACTCATTATTTAGACAACCTTTTCAGTTTTATTACGTCGTTATAATTAACAGTTTTAACAATATTTCCTCGAAATAAACAAACATAAGGTTTTAATATGAACATTCACTTTTGGACAAAAATAAAAGCGATAACACCTTCTTTAACACCAAGCGCTGTTATAGGAAGTATGTTATTTATCGGAAATATAGCGGGTGTAAATGCAAACGAATACGACCGTGATCAAATGATCAGTCATCATGGTGTGACAGCTGAATTTATTGAGTCCATAGCTAACCTTGGTTTTGGCCATATAAGCTACTCAGAACTCATTGCATTTAAGGAGTATGATATCAACGCTTCTTATATTGAGGAAATTCAAAAAATTGGCTTAATAAATATGAATGCTGGAGAATTAATTGGATTTTCCGCTCATGATATTGATGCCAAATATGTTGCTGAAATCAGACAGCTAGGATTCTCAAACATAAATGCTGGTGAAGTAATCGCTTTTAAAGCCCAGGAAGTTGACCCGAAATACATTCACGAAATCCAAGCGTTAGGATTCGATTCAATTTCATTAGGAGAGATAATAGCTTTCGATGAACATAATATTGATACGATTAAAGTTAATGAGGTTCATCAACTAGGATTCACCGACATAGATTCAGGTGAAATGCTCGCGTTTAGCATGCTCGATATTAACCAAAAATTTGTTGATAAAATGGCAAGCTTAGGTTTAACAGAAATTAACAAAAATGAAATATTGCGGCTTAAGCAATACAATGTAGATCAGGCCGAAATCAATAAGATTAAACACTATGGTTTATATAACCAACAAGCTAACACTGTTATCGTTTTAGCTATTCTAAAGTTAGATGATAGCTTAATCAGAGAAGTTAAAGCGTTGGATATCGATAACTATTCAATGGGTGATTTTTTAGAGGCAAGAACGGGGAAAAAGCATAGCTCATATCATGATGTTGCAATGTATGATGAATTAGCCAAAGTTATTTCAACAATTCACTATCTAGAAATATAATCTGGCTATCGTTTAGGGACATAATGTAAGGGTGTTCTTGTATTGGAATACCCTTGTTATTTTCATTTAAAAATAATCACCATAGATCATCACAAGCCATTTAGTTTTCATCATTAAAATTACCTGTTATTGAGGGTTTTCACGTTAAAAAAAATAAATTGTTGGCTGTAGAGGATAAATTAGCTACTGGGTAAATTTCAGTCATGCTTAATACTCAAAAATCAGCTTAATTCATTATGATTTTTTGTGATGAAGTAACGCTAAGCGAATAGTTTTTGGCAAACAGAGACTGCCGCACGTTTTTTAAGGTGTTGATGCTGACAAAACTCAGTTAACGCTTCGGGATTACCCACCGCGCCATGAAATAATGTTCTAAATTGCGTGGTTAATACTAACCAGTTTTCAGTACTGATGTTTAATCGCAATAGTATGTGGGGTAGATTATTGTCAATGTAGCCGCATTTGTCTTCTCTAATGCAACGACCTGTTAAATCAACTAATTCAATATACTCTTTTAGCTCAAACGCTAAGCCTTTAGGCGCGTTTTGTCTTGGATTACCAATAAAAGGGAAAAGCACTTTCGGTTGTTTTTCTTTTTTGGCTGAATGAATACGTTGTTGAATACTGGTGTGGTTAGATGTTTCAGGGGTTGTAGCTATGTTGGCTCTTATTGGGTTTAAATCAACATACGCCATACAGGCGATAACAGCGGCTTCATCTAATAAGGCTTGGGATTTAAAACGACCTTCCCAGAATCTGCCGGTGCATTTATCTTCTTTGTTGGCTTGTACGGCAATGCTTTCATTTAGAATGCGCATAAACCAGCTGATATCAATTAACCTTGCTCGATACACCTCTGCGGTTTCTTCAACTATTTGTTGCAGAGGTTTAATCAGTTTTTCGCCGCGTAAGTATTGTTGCGTGATTAATGTGCCTTTAAATAATTGATGCCAACGGCTAACAACTTCATGCATTGACCATGCTTTGGCTTGCTCAACATCAACATGTAACACAATATGAGTATGATTGCTCATTACCGCGTAAGCACATACATCAATAGCAAAGGTTTGGCTTAACGCTAATAGTTTATCTTCAACCCAACCGCGCCTGTGCTCAAAGCTTTGCCCTGTGACTTTATCTTCGCCACATAAAAAAGCACGACGAACACAGCGGGAAATACAGTGATAATAACAGGTATCAATTAAACTGACTTGCTGTTTTCTTGCCGTTGCCATAGTGACCTCAACTGGTTTTATTGCTGATTAAACAAGCATAGTTGAGGTTTTTGTTTAGTTCCATTAAGAGGGGTGTCTGTTATATTTTATCAACATGTAAAACAATATGATTACTCACTCTCACATAGGCAGGGCGTAAGCACATACATCAATAGCAAAGGTTTTGCTTAACGCTAATAGTTTATCCTTAACCCAACTGCGTCTATGCTCATAACTTTGCCCGGTGACTTTATCTTCGCCACAGAGAAAAGCACGACGAACACAACGAGAAATACAGTGATAGTAACAGGTATCAATTAAACTAACTTGCTGTTTTCTTGCCGTTGCCATAGTGACCTTAACTGGTTTTATTGCTGATTAAATGCGCATGGTTGAGTTTTTTGTTTAGTTCCATTGAGAGGGGGGGTCTGCTATATTTTTAGACTAAAATTGTTGCCAACAAAGTCTACGATATTTTTAATTAAGCAATTATGACTATCTAAGGCTAACTATTACCACAAAACGGTCATAGAGACTTTAAAGAAAAATGGCAAGAGATCTGAAAAAAATTATCCTTTGTTAGACGATTCGAAATTTACCATACTTGGCAAAGCTATTATTTTTCACAACACATATACCTGTTTCGGCCATTATTTTTGGCTTCATACATAGCCGAGTCTGCATATTCGAACAGCTGCTCGAAATTTGAATCGGTTGACGATACTCCAATACTCACAGTCAATATTTCGTTGGTTTTAGAATAAGAATGTTCAATGTTTTCATTGATTACTGCCTGAATAATCTTCTGAGCTGCTTTGACTGCACCCTCTAAATGTGTGTACGGCAAAATAGCAACCATTTCCTCACCACCATATCGAGCGACAAAATCCGTTTTTCTTGGTAGCTGATTTTTAATGACTTGGGCGACTTTAAATAAGACCTCATCACCTTTTTCGTGTCCATAATTATCATTGAATTCTTTGAAATGATCGATATCTATCATAAGGATAGATAATGGTTTGTTAGCCCTCTTAGCAACAACAATCTCCTCGGCTAGTTTTGCTTCATATGCTCTTCGATTTGGTATTTCGGTTAATGAGTCAAGGTAACTCAATTTCAGTAATTTTTTGTTCGCGTCATCAAGTTTCGCTAGAGACACTTTTTTCTCAGTAATATCTAAATGGGTTCCAATCATTCTTTTGGGTACACCATCGCTTTCCCATTCAATGACCTGTCCAGTATCATAAACCCAAATCCAGTGGCCATTTTTATGCTTCATGCGTGATTCAAAAAGATAATAATCAGTTTTTCCTGCCCAGTGCTCTTTTAATAAACGCTCTGACTTTTCGAGGTCATCTGGGTGTGCGTACTTTATCCATGTTTCGATACTTATGGGAGATAATTCGTTTAATGTGTATCCAATAATATTAGCCCAACGCTCATTAAATATTGTCCTCCCTGATTGCACATGCCAGTCCCATATTCCAACGCCTGTACTTTTAATTACCAGTTCAAGTTGAGCCTCATGTTTTATAAGAGAAGAAACCTGCAACTTTAGATCTTGGATTTCAGATTTCAATGATTCTATAATGCCTGTCATATTGCCCTCGCTCTAGAATGGTAATTTTTGCTTCCGTTAACAAGTCAATACCAACTCAGTCGGTGATTTTCTATTTTATTCATCATATAAGCCAACTTATTGCCATATAGTTAACTTTACTCATTAAATAGTAGCACTAATGTCAAACTACAACTTAAAATAGTTCATGAACTTATTGTGCTGAATTGTTTTTGGGGCAAAATAAGTTAGTAACGAATGTCAGCTCGAGGCTCAAAGGTAACATCAAACGATGGAAGGTCACGGCAGCTTAGAGCTTGATAGCGGACGTTAGGGATAACGGAAGTGCCTAGGGGTGATCACAAATATTCCGCTTCTCGCTAAAAGTAGACGTTTATTGGTTTGGTTAAAGAGATAACTACGGTCACAAATCTGACCAAATATATTAACTGAAAATACTCAATGTTGAGTACATCCTCAAACATAAACAAAGAGAAAAAGTTATGCTCAACTTTACTTATTATAGGTGACTTTATCGTTTGCTTCTTTATAGAAATATTAGCAATAGAATACTGGAGTGCTGTAACTAATTTCAGGTTTGTGAACTGACTAAAATTTTTGTAGAAATCTGGCCATGTTGTTTTTTTGGTAGTCTTCCATGTTCAGGTATATACCAACAACTGATATTAGTACGATTATGCTAGATATGATTAACGGTTTAGCCAAGAACTTGCCATATGCTATAATCACTTGTTGCGTCTTATCGTATGATCGCGGTATCGATAATTTACCTGATTGTATGTAGTATTTTATATAGTGGTAAACCCCCTCATCTCTAATAGCATCGAATAAAACACCTATAAGTGTTGCCATAGTAAGGGTAAGTAGTATTACTATGCTAGTACTAATCATATTGAGAATAGAAGCAGATAATTGATTACTAAATATTGCACTTCTCAATTCATTTATCCAAGCTGGAGGAATATTCGTCCATAACATAAACAAAAATACCAGCGTACTTAATATAAACACTGTTGTTGTCAGAATTTTGGCTGGGAGGCTGAGAAAACAAAAATTCACCATAATCGGCTGGGTGTTATCTGGCAGGCTTACCTCATCAGAGTTTATGATACGAAGATCCGTAATATGTAAAGAGTAGACCGAAGCTAACGCTTTGACAGATTCTAACGATGCTTTGCCATTTTTTTCAATACGTTGAATTGTTCTCAAACTTAGCCCAGATATCTCAGCTAATTGAGTTTGACTCCAAGCTCGTTGTTGGCGTTCAGTTATCAGTCTATGTTTATCTAGTAGCATTTTCATTTTCAATTTCCCTCATCATTAGTCAATACAATATGATGAGATATAATCGCCTGGTTGTATATGTCGTAACGGCGTCACCAATGTGACAGTAATGTGCCAATTCTTAAGTCGTGGGGGGGAACAAGTAGGAAGCAGTGATGTTGTCCGAAAAAAAGAAATCTTAGTAGATGTCTTGCAAGAAGTACAGCAAGAATATTTAACAAAATATTCTTATTGATATCGCTAGCTTCCGCTTAGTAACTAACCAGTTCTAAGGTTGAATTCCTAAAATTTCAGCTTTCGTATTTTAGTGAACATCAGATTGGGTGATTTTTAACAACAAAAAACGACAGCTTTAGGCTGATAGTTAGCGTTCTTAGATGGACTACGACTGCCGGCAATAAGCTTGAAGCGGCCGTTAGGATTAACGATGTTGTAATTTCCGCTTAGCACGTTCGAGACATTAAATTCAAAGTACAAAGTTATTACTGTAAGCGTTAAGTATTTTAACTAATAAGTACCAGGAACTTCTCCTGGCAACTGTTCCAGGAGAATGAATTAGTACCCAAATAAGCCTGCCGGTTGAGCCTGGTTAAACAAGTTTGGTACTAAAACTTGTTACTCCATGCTACGCGTATCAAATCAACTTTATTTTTCCAGCACTTGAATCCCCCATTTCGTTAAAAGCCTCATTAGGCCTGGTTGGCTCACAATAAATATAATTACTATGTTTATTTGACCTTAATTCAAGCAAGCAATCAGACTCATAAAAAATCCTATAGCCCATTGAAGTAAGTGAATCAGAGCCAACGTTGAGTACATTGAAAAAATAGAAAGTGGGATATCAAAGGGTCTATCAGCAGTAGAGCAGATATTAAGTAAATAAAAAAAATCATCCAAGGACTCTACATGGTCTTTAGAATAGCTATCCAAATTCGTTATCGGCTTTTTATTAATTAACAGCCGAAACCATATAACTTAAAGTCGCGAAGTGATACTTAAAATGCTGAAACACCAATGGTGTGCTGAAAAGCTTTCTGATAAAATTACATTTAATTAACATATTAGGTGTGCGATTTACTAAATGAAAAATACTGGGTTTACTTTGATTGAGCTGGTCGTGGTAATTGTTATATTAGGAATTTTGGCTGTGGTTGCAGCCCCTAAATTTATAAATCTTCAAGACGACGCTAAGTTAGCTAATATGATGGCTATGAAAGGAGCCCTTGAATCAGCAGAAGCCATGGTGGCTATGAAAGTTATCGTTGATCCGGAAGGTTTAAATCAAAATCAAAATAGATTTACACTCAGTAGTAGTCAAAACATTAGAGTTCGCGGGAAATTACCTGACGGTCGATGGAACAATACTTTTAGACATTTAGTAGACTTTCAAAACATTGAACAAATTAGTTCAAACAATTGCACTGATATGGAATTGCAATGGTGTGTTCGTCAACGAGGACAAAATTGGTTTAATAGTCGAGGCTATGCTTCGCTAGGTACTGGTCGAGGCTTTGTTATTTTTCCTCCTGGAAATAATGTCAATCAAGATCGATGTTATGTTTATTATATGAATCAAAATGACACGCCCATACCAACTATTGTGCAACCTTCACTTGTTGATGTGGATTTTAGCGGCTGTTGAGAGTGATCGTTATATCAGGATTGATTGCGCTCTATTAGGGGGTCCTAACTAGCCCCCCGTTATTCTATTCTTCAGATAAAGTGAGCACGATAGACCAGTCGTTGCTCATACTAGCTCGAGCCTAAACGATTAAGTGACTTGCATTATTCTAGGCTGTTTAGCTATTCCGCAAGGTTAAGAGTAAATCAGGACATACACAATGTAAGCTAACTTTGGTAGAATAAGTACAAATCCAAGGAGAGCACTTTCATGCCAAATTACGTTGTAGGTCACAAAATACCTGATTCAGACTCTATCTGCTCAGCAATCGCATTATCATATTTAAAAACCACCTTAGGTGAGGAAACTGTTCCTGCACGTTTAGGTGAGCTTACCCCAGAAACACTGTTCATCTTAGATAAGTTTGGCTTCGAACAGCCAGAACTAAAAACGAGTTATGCTGGCGAAGCAGTATATATTGTTGATCACAGTGATCTTGAACTTGCTCCTGATGATATCGACAAAGCTACAATCTTAGGCATCATAGATCACCACAAACTTGGTGATTTGACCACGACTTCACCACTTGAAATCTGGGTACGTCCGGTAGGTTGTACCAATACCATCATCAAGATGATGTATGATTTTCACAATATTGAGATCCCAAAAAATATTGCTGGCGCCATGATGTGCGCCATTTTGAGTGACACTGTTATTTTTAAATCGCCAACCTGTACCACGGCAGATATAAAATGTGTCGAAGCATTAGCTGAGATTGCTGGCATCGAAGACTTCAAAGAACTTGGCATGGATATGTTCCGAGTAAAATCTGCTGTTGCAGGAACCCCTATTCGAACCTTAGTCAAACGTGATTTTAAAGACTTTAATATGAATGGTCATAAGGTTGGCATTGGTCAACTTGAAGTCATTGATTTGTCAGTTTTTGATGAAATCAAAGATGAGCTGTACGCTGATATAGCAAAGCTTAAAGCGGAAGGTGGCCGTCATAGTGTCTTTTTACTGTTGACTGATATTATGAAAGAAGGCTCTGAGCTACTAATTGCCAGTGATAGTGATACCTTAGCTGAACAAGCCTTTGGTGTAGCACCAAAAGATGGCAAAGCTTGGTTAGAGGGTGTGTTAAGCCGGAAAAAACAAGTTGTTCCGCCGCTGCAGGAATTTTTTCTAAAGTAAGTCTTAAGTAGCGCTTAATTATTCTCAATAAAAAACCCAGCAATAGCTGGGTTTTTTTATGTCAGTTATTTGAGCTTTTCAAATTAGACTCGTTCGAATACCGTTGCTATACCTTGACCTAAACCGATACACATAGTGGCTAAACCAAGATTGACATCTTGGCCTTCCATTAAGTTAATCAAGGTGCCTGAGATACGTGTACCCGAACAACCTAAAGGATGACCAAGGGCAATAGCGCCGCCATTTAAGTTAATTTGATCCATTTTATCTTCAACTTTTAATGCTCTTACACAAGAAAGTGCTTGGGCAGCAAAAGCTTCGTTAAATTCAAATAACTCAATATCTGCAATTGATAGACCGGCACGTTTTAACGCTTTATTCGTCGCAGGAACAGGGCCATAACCCATAGTCGCAGGATCGCAACCAGCAACGGCCATACCACGAACTTTAACGCGTGCGGTTAAACCGAGTTCTTTTGCTTTCTTAGCAGACATAATTAACATTGCTGAAGCGCCGTCAGAAAGAGCAGAAGACGTTCCCGCAGTAACGGTACCATTCACTGGATCAAACACTGGACGCAATGCTGATAAACTTTCAGCCGTTGTATCAGGACGAATGACTTCATCATGCTCAACTAACGTTAGTGCACCTGTTGCGTCATGACCTTCTGTGGCAACAATTTCATTGTCCCAACGACCAGCCAAGTGTGCTTCATGGGCTTTTTGATGCGAACGTGCACCAAAAGCATCTTGCATTTCACGGGTAATACCGTGTTGCTTACCCAATAATTCAGCAGTTAAGCCCATATTTCCAGAGGCTAAGGCAATATGTTTATTGAGTGCAGGATCAAAATCAACATCATACATCATAGGTACGTGACCCATGTGTTCAACACCGCCAATTAGGAATACATCACCTTGACCCGCCATGATACTGGTAGTCGCTTGATGCAACGCTTCCATAGAAGAACCACATAAGCGGTTAACCGTAACGCCAGCAATAGATTTTGGTAAACCAGCAAGTAATGATGCATTACGTGCAATATTAAAACCTTGTTCTTTAGTTTGTTTTACACAGCCCCAAATAACATCTTCAATGTCTTCTGGGTTTAATGCTGGGTTACGTACTAAAATTTGTTTCATTAGGTGTGCTGATAATGCTTCAGCACGTACATTGCGAAAAACGCCGGCCTTAGAGCGACCCATTGGAGTTCGTATGCAGTCTACAATTACAACTTCGTTCATTTTATTCTCCTCGGCTTAAGCTGATTTAACATCGGTAGTGAAGTAAGATTTACCTGATTTTGCCATTTCACGTAGGCCATCAGTTACTTGATAAATTTCACCTAAATCAGCATATTTATCCGCCATTTCGATGAAGTTATTTAAACCAAGTGTTTCTAAATAGCGAATTGCACCACCTCTAAATGGTGGAAAACCAACACCATAGATTAAGCCCATATCAGCTTCTGCTGCTGTATCAACAACACCTTCTTCTAAACAACGTACCACTTCATTAACCATAGGAATCATCATGCGAGCAATAATTTCTTCGCTGCTGAAGTCTTTTTTATCAGCACAATGTTGGCCAAGTAATTCGTATGCAATAGGAGCAGCTACTTTCATTGGACGACCACGTTTATCTTTCATGTGGTCATAAAAGCCTTTGCCATTCTTCTGACCAAAACGCTCATTAGCATAAAGCGTACTAACTGGGTCATTGGCAATTTTCTTCATGCGCGTAGGGAAACCAGCTGACATAACACCTGTACAGTGATCAGCGGTATCAACACCAACAACATCAAGCAAATATGCTGGACCCATTGGCCAACCAAATTGTTTTTCCATTACTTTATCGATAGCGCTAAAGTCAGCACCTTCAAGTACTAATTGACTAAAGCCAGCAAAGTATGGGAACAAGACACGGTTTACATAAAAACCTGGGCAATCATTAACAACAATCGGCGATTTACCCATTTTAGCGGCATATGCTACGACCGCAGCTATGGTTTCATCCGAGGTATCTTTACCGCGAATTACTTCAACTAAGGGCATTTTATTCACCGGATTGAAGAAATGCATGCCACAAAAGTTTTGCGGACGTTTTATGCTTTGTGCTAACAAATCAATGGAGATAGTTGAGGTATTAGAAGTAAGAATCGCATCGTCACTGATTACGCTTTCAACTTCAGCTAGCACCATGCCTTTTATTTTAGGGTTTTCAACAACGGCTTCAACAACAATATCTACATCTTTAACGCTGTCGTAACTTAAGCTTGGCGTGATGTTATTCAATACACCGGCCATTTTCTTAGCATCCATACGACCACGTTCAACTTGCTTAGTTAATATGCCCGTTGCTGTAGTTAAACCTAAATCGAGTGCTTGGTCATTAATATCTTTCATAATGATAGGCGTGCCTTTATAGGCTGATTGATAGGCAATACCACCACCCATAATACCTGCACCTAATACGGCGGCCTTTTTGACAATTTTAGTTGCCAGTTTACCCGCTTTTTTAGCTTTACCTTTAATAACTTGGTCTGCCATAAACAAACCAATTTGTGCTGTTGCTGCATCAGTTTTTGCTAATTTGGCAAAACCGGCATTCTCAGCAGCCATTGCACCAGTGCGATCTAAGTTAGCACTAGTTATCAATGTATTTATCATCACCATTG
This sequence comes from Colwellia piezophila ATCC BAA-637, assembly GCF_000378625.1. Classification (GTDB taxonomy): domain Bacteria; phylum Pseudomonadota; class Gammaproteobacteria; order Enterobacterales; family Alteromonadaceae; genus Colwellia; species Colwellia piezophila. The sequence continues at coordinate 27,839 of NZ_KB905173.1, forward strand.
GTGCAGGGTAATGTTTACCAGCTTTCGCGGCAATCATACCTTTGCAGGTTGTCGATGACATGATTAATTCTGTTTTAGATAAGTTTAATGCTTCAAGTTTAGGCTGACGTTTAGCACGCCAATCTAGCTTGCCATTAATGGCTAATTTAAGCATGCTTATAGCAGCACTGCGTAAATTTTCTGGCTCAACAACTGCGTCAAGAACGCCTTGTGCAAGTGCCGCCGCCGGTTTAAATGCTTTACCAGTAGACATCCACGTTGCTGCATTATCAAAACCGATAAGTCGAGGTAGTCTTACAGTGCCACCAAAACCAGGCATAAGGCCGAGCTTAACTTCGGGTAAGCCAATGCTTACGGTAGTATCTGCAACACGGTAATCACAGGCAAGCGACATTTCACAACCACCACCTAATGCAACACCATTAATGGCGGCAATGGTAGGTAATTGAATATCTTCAAAGGAATCGAAAACATCAGATGCCTTCTTTGCCCAAGAGGCTAATTCGTCTTCTGGCTGACTAAATGATGTTAAAAACTCAGTGATATCCGCGCCAACAATAAATGTTGATTTACCTGAGGTAACCATAACGCCTTTAGCATCACCGCAGTTGTTAATGGCGGCAACTACTGCAATATATTCTTCAAAAGTTGCTTTATCAAATTTGTTTACTGATCCTTGAGCATCGAACTTAAGTTCGACAATGCCGTCTTCGAGTAATTGGGCTGAAAGGCTGTTGCCTTGATATATCATGCTTGGTCTCCTTCACCTAAAAGTGGTGTTGATTTTTGATGATTGATCTAGATTTTTTAGCGATTTTTTACTTTATAAAAAACTTAGAACACTAATAATAGCTGACTGAGTGTGCCTTGAATAAAAGTTAAATGCAATGAAATTAAAACAGCTGTTTAAATTGGATGTATTACTTCCTTCAAAAAGTAAGTATTAAAGACAAAAAAAACCCAACTAAAATATGGTTGGGCATTTTATCGACTAGTTTCATGGTAATGACGTTGGAAAGTTAACGCTTACTTATACGCATTAACTTTGTTGCTGAAGAAAGTTGATGAACTCGTCTGATGGCATTGGCTTAGCGTAATAGAAGCCTTGAACTTCATCACAACCTAGTTCAATTAGCCGTTCTTGTTGCTCAATTTCTTCAATACCTTCTGCTATGACTTTCAGGTTCATTTTCTTACCTAAGTTTATGATGGTTTCAGCAATCACAGACTGACCTTCTTTATTAATATCGGTGACAAAAGCGCGATCAACTTTTAGTCGGTCAAGTGGAAGTTTTTGTAGGTAACTTAAAGATGAATACCCGGTACCAAAATCATCTAACGCTATGCTGATGCCTTGCGCTTTTAACTTAGTTAAGGCATCAATGATGATTTGTGGCTCATCCATTAAAATATTCTCAGTAATTTCTAATTCAAGTTTATTTGGCTTAATTTTATACTGAGTTATTGTATTAATAATATTATCGACAAAGTTATCTTGCCTAAACTGTGGAATAGAGACATTGACAGAGATACTGATGTCGGAGAAGTTTTTCTCTAGTACTTTAAGTTGCTGACAGGCTTGGCTAATTACCCAATCACCAATTTCAATAATCAACCCTGAATATTCGGCTAAAGGAATAAAGACTGCAGGGGAGACAAATTTTCCATTGGCTGTACGCCAACGCAGCAGAGCTTCAGCGCCTATCACTTTACCGGTACTTAATGATAGTTGCGGTTGATACCAAAGCTCTAGGCAGTTATTTGAAAAATCATTACGTAGCTGACGGATCATATTTAGTCGCCACTGCATCTGATCTTCTATATCTGAATGATAATAGGCAAAGTGTTCTAAACGATTTTTCTTGGCTATATTCAAAGCAATATTAATTTGATTTAACACTTGTACACCGCTGCTTTGTGCATGTTCTTTAGTACATAAGCCAAAGCAGGCATTAATGGGTAGGTGTTGCTCACCCGCAGTAAAAGGTTGGTGGAATAAATCCATTAAATTTTCGGGGGTCACCTGGTCAGCAGGACCAATTATACCAAAGACATCTGCTCCAACACGTGCGAATTGGCATTCTGGATTCATATATTGCATACGCTGACCTACAGCAGAGAGCAATTTGTTACCAATATCTTGTCCTAATGCATCGTTGATATCACTAAAGTGATTGATATCAATTAAAGCCGCAACTTGACCTTGCTGACCACTCTGCGCAAAACGGTCAAGTAAACGGACGAATTCTAATCGGTTAGGTAAATTCGTTAGCCGATCTTTATAGGCAGCATTAGTGAGTTTTTGAAATAAGTGAACATTTTCATAACCTACAGCAACGCCAGTTAAAAATACGTTCAGTAACTGAGTTTGAATTTCAGTTAATGGGCAAGAAATCTTGACATGAATGACGGCACGATGGTCGCCTTTGGCAACATATAAGTTTAAACAATCATCAAGGTATTGGTGTTTCTGTTGTAGAAAACAGGCTTTTACTTGTGTGCTTATTTGCTCATTTTTTAAATTATCAAGCTTTTGATTAATTAAGCTCTCATCAAAACCTATTTGCGCTAAAACATAAAAGCTTAAATCATCAATATTATCTATGATACCTTGGCCTCGAGCACAAAATACTCCAGATATATCATCACTTATTAAAGACTGTAATTGTGTCAGAACACCTTGACTATACGTTGATAAGGAATGCTTAGATGATAACTCTGTAGTGCCTGTGACAATTCTTTCTAGACCTAAGCGGGTTTCATTAACCGTTGCTATCTGTTGAAAAGAGCGGATAGCCGCAAACACAGTGGTTACTAACTTACGGCGAGTTAATTCAGTTTTGGTTTTATAGTCATTAATATCATATTCTTTAATGACACTTTCTTCGGGGGCATAGCCTGGTTGACCGGTACGTAAAACAATACGTATATCTTTGCGTTGCAATGTTTCTCTTATATATTTAACAACATTTAATCCGGCATCATCTGTTTCCATCACTACATCGAGCAGCACCAATACAATATCACTATGCTCATCAATAAGTTGACAAGCGTCCTTACCCGAATAGGCATGTAAATACTCGAGCCGGCGGCCTAATACAATTAAATCGGATAATGCTAATTGAGTAACAGAATGAATTTCGGGATCATCGTCAACAATTAAAACTTGCCAAGTCTCATCACTACCAAACGCTAGAATCTCGTCTTCATCACTATCATCGATAAATAAAAAATCATCGTTTGAATTTTCAGATGCTTGCATACTGCCCTCATAACTAAGTATATTTATTGCAAATAAACGGAGTTAACATTGAAATGTAGTTTATTAGTCTAACTATAACCTAATACCATTTTTTTACACTATTGAACTTAACAATAAAAGCTTGTTTAGCGATATTTAATTTATTTCGGTTTATTTTGATGAATTATAATAAATTTGATTAAATATTGTTAAGGTCAGGTGACCTGTCCGTGCCGCGCTATGATTTATATAGCTTAATAACACGCATCAAGTAAAATATTTTGTGATCTTTTAGAATATATGCAAGAAGGAGTTAGCACGTGAGTAAAGAAAAATCAGAGGTGTCAGTATCTGAGGTTCCACCTAAGCAAGAGGGGGCTGACACGGTCATTTCAACAGGTAGTACTTTTCGACAAAGTTCACCTGAGGCTGGTGCCTCTCAACAGTTTCTAAAGCTAGCCAAGAAGTTTGCCATCGATGGCGCTTTAGTAGCGGCCGATAAACAGTTACTTATTGAAGATAGAACCGCTAAACGGGTCCGGTTATCACAATTGCGTAAGCAGCAAAATATTGAACATATTATGCAGAAAACCTTAGGCTATTGCGCTGGTTTTGAAATAGGGCAAAGAATAGATCTTGATTGGTTTAGTCGCTATATTGCTTTATCTGAAGAAGTAAGTAACCCAACGATGCAAGATTTATGGGCAAAAATTTTAGCGGGTGAACTGACTAAGCCAGGGTCCTTTTCATTTAAAGCTTTACAAGTTTTTCGGGACCTGAGTATCTATGATGCGAAATTATTAGCAAAAGCTTGCTCACTTGCCATAAAAGATACCAATAAAAAAAATATTCGTTTAATTAGCGGTGCCTACCAACAACCAGGCTTATTTAATTTTTTTTCTAAGCAACGACAGCAATATTGTAACTTAAGTCACTACGGGTTGAATTATGCGGATCTATTAGCGTTAGCTGAAAACCACCTTATTTATATCCAAGAAAGTGAGTCAAGCTTAATGGGGAAGGGAGAGGAACTACAATTTACTTATAATGGCTTAGCGTTAAAATTAAAGGCTAAAAAGTCGAATGTCAGTATACAATTTTATAAGTTTACCCCCATAGGCGCTGAGCTAGCACACTTGATAACGGATAAAGTGAATGACGAATTCTTTGAACATTTAAAGAGTAAATTAAGCCATTATTTTTCTGTAAATAGTGATTTGTAACAGCACCTATGGTTTTTTTATCTAGCGAATTAAACGGTATTGAAGCGGTGGTTGCGATCATAATTTTTATTTAATAATGTTATATTATCTCAATTGTGATATTATCTCATTTTAAAGATCAAACTGATCATTAAGCTTCATTCATTTAGACTTTCGGAATATTCATGTTAGATAGATTAGGTATTACAGCAACTTCTTTATGTGCATTACACTGCATTTTATTACCTATTCTATTGCCGATGTTACCTTTAGTTGGTTTAAGCTTTTTAGCAGATCATGCTTGGGAACACGTATTTCTGCTTATGACAGCAGCATTAGGCAGTATCGCACTTTTTTCTGGTTTTAAGCGTTATCATAAACGTTTATATCCTTTCTATTTGCTTTACTTAGGTGTGGCTCTTTATTGGATAAAACACGACTTTTCGCAAGCACTTGAGCCGTATTTTATTATAGGAGGCGCTAGCCTCATTATTGCGGCTCACTTTATTAACATTAAATTATGTAATAGCTGCAAGAAATGTGATGATGAAGCTTGTAATAGCTAATACCTTCTTAAGTACTAGCTAGCCAAACTCTTTTAATTTTCTTGTTAAAGTATTCCTACCCCAGCCCAATTTTCTTGCTGCATCTTGCTTATGACCTTGGGTAAAAGCAAGCGCACGTTCTAGCATTATCTTTTCAAACTCTACTTGTGCGTAATCGAGTATTGCTTCTTTGCCTTGCGCTAACTCTTGATCGATCCACGAGCTGAGCACATCTTGCCAAAGCGTAATGTTTTGGCTTGCAGGTGCGGATGTTTCGGTTAATTCATTGGGTAAATCTTCAATCAATATTTCTTGGCCACTTGCCATTACCGTTAAAAATCGACAAATGTTTTCTAATTGCCTCACGTTACCGGGCCATTGACAATTATTAAGAAAGATACTCGCTTTTTTACTTAAGGTTTTAACTTCTACACTAAGTTCGTTTGCTGCCTGTGTTAGAAAGTGCTGGCTAAGTTGTGGGATATCTTCTTTTCGTTCTCTAAGACTAGGTAAGTGTATTCTAATGACATTGAGGCGATGGAATAAATCTTCTCTAAACTCTCCTTTTTTTACTCGCTCTTCAAGGTGTTGATGAGTCGCTGCAATGATACGTACATCAACTTGTACCGGGGAATGACCACCCACACGGTAGAATTGGCCATCTGAAAGTACACGTAGCAGGCGGGTTTGAATATCTAATGGCATATCGCCAATTTCATCTAAAAAGAGAGTGCCGCCATGGGCTTGTTCAAATCGACCTTGTCGGACAGCATGAGCGCCAGTAAATGCACCCTTCTCATGGCCAAATAATTCAGACTCGATGAGATCTTTTGGAATAGCGGCCATATTTAAAGGTATAAAAGGGGCGTTAACTCTAGGGCTATGGGAATGAAGTGCGTGTGCAACTAGCTCTTTACCTGTACCCGACTCACCATTAATTAAAACACTAATACTTGAGCGGGAAAGACGACCTATCGCTCGAAATACTTCTTGCATGGCGGGTGCTTCACCAATTAATCCCGAAGCTAATGGTGGGTTTGTTTGTTGCTTATTTTTTTCATTTTGTTCTTTTGCATGGGTCATTGCACGTTTAGTTAAGTTGATAGCCTCATCAATATCAAAGGGTTTAGGGAGATATTCAAAGGCTCCGCCTTGATATGCATTCACCGCACTATCTAAATCAGAGTGGGCAGTCATAATAATTACCGGGATATTACCATGCTGTTTATTTATTATTTTAAGCAACTCCATACCATCAATATTTGGCATGCGAATATCGGAAATAATGACTTGTGGTTGGTCATGATCTAAAGCAATTAATAAATTTTCAGCACTTTCAAAGGCCGCGCAACTGATATTTGCTTTGGCGAAGGCTTTTTCTAATACCCACCTGATTGAGCTATCATCGTCAACGATCCAGACTTGTTCGGTGTTCATAATGTGCCCTCTTGAGATATAGATGATTGATTTAAAGTTTGTTGGTTCAATGGCAGTAAGATGGTGAATTCAGTGTGCCCAGGGCGGCTATGACATGATAGTTTTCCTTGGTGCTGATTGATTAAGGTTTGAGAAATAGATAAACCTAAACCAGTACCATTTGAGCGTCCCGAGACCATTGGATAAAAAAGAGTATCTTGAATTTTGTTCGGAATGCCTGGGCCATTATCAATAATACTTATTTGTACTGCTAATTTTATCCGCTTACCATGAATTGTCTTATTGCTGGCAATACGTGTTTTTAGAGTAATATCATGAACTTCATCAATGGCCTGAATGGCATTGTTAACAATATTCAACACGGCTTGCTGTAGTTTTTCTTGATCACATTCAACGGCAGGCAATGAGGGATCGTAATCACGTAATAAATTAATTTTTTGCCCGTTTGAATAACTAACCAATTGGCATACTTTTTCGAGGATGCCATGGACATTTTGTACTTGCATTTGGGGTAATTGGTTTGGACCAAGTAAACGGTCAACTAAGTTCGTTAGCCGGTCTGCTTGCTCGATAATCATGTTGGTATATTCTTGCTGTTCGGTATTTATTTCCATACTGAGCAGTTGCGCTGCACCGCGTAAGCCGCCAAGTGGATTTTTAATTTCGTGAGCTAACCCTTTGATTAAATCACGTGCGGCAAGCCACTGCTGATGCTGAAAGACCTCTAAACTTATTTGCTTTTGTTGGTCTATTTGTTTGAACTCAAGTAAAACATGGGGAGCTTTTTCAAACTCGATTGAAGAAGCGGTCACTTCTGCAGTGAAGCGGTGGCTCTCACTTAGTTCGACCACAATATCGCTATCGGTAAACTCTTGGCCAGTGGTCAAGAGTTGCTTTAAGCGTGTGTTACAAATACTGGTGTTAGCAAAAATCGTTTCAATACTTACTTCGTATAAACGATAGAGGCTTTTATTTAATATCGCTTCAGCTGCTGGATTAACATAAACAATGGTGAGTTCTTGATTAAGAATTATAACAGCAGTTACCAACTGACTCGCGAGTGCTTGCTGGTAAGACAATTTTTGCTCTTGTATGTAACTACGGCTACGCATATAAAACCTTAGGAAAAATTCATTTCTTGCACTTTATTGGTGCGTGTAATTTTAGTTTACTAAAGTAAGGTTTTAATTGCAGGGTTATTTAAATTAGTTATAACGCATTAAGTCTTCTGTAGCCCTCTGTTATATTGAGGTTAGGTTAATGGTATTAATTTAGTTGTTTGAAGCTCTATGCATATAAAACGTTACTGATGTTGATGATGCAATAACCTTGCCTTTTTCATCAAGTAGTAACATTTTAATTTTATGCTCGCCCCTATCAATATTTCGCAAAGAAAACATCGAATGTGTTTGTGGCTTTTGATGCGGTTTTCCATCGAGAAATAACTGTACTTCCAGTCCTCGCTTAAACCGTGGTTTTATACCTCCGGCGATATAGATAGAGCCGGTATTATCACGAATAGTGGCATTGTTTTTGGGGGTATCAATAGCAATTTCGTATTCTTCAACCGTTACTTGAGGAGTAATGTCGAGGACTGCCGTATCGACTGAGGTACTTGATTGGATCACATTTCCTGGCTTAGTCTTTACTTCTACTGCGCCGGCTTTGGGGGAATCAGAAAACACCAGTACACCATTCTCATTACGCCAGACATAAATTTTAGCTGTGCTTGGGTGCACAGGAGCTGCTATGGTAATTATCAATAGTGTGAATAGTAATAACTTGATCATAATCGCTATAGGTTTCCTATGCTTGGTGGCTCAAATTCCGTCTCAACCAATAATGTACGCTATTTTAAGTATATATCCATAATTTAGACAAAAAAATGTTTTTCACTGTTTTATCTGTCAATAGGTGATCTTTTTGTTATTTACGGTGAGTTTTACTATTATGTGCTGTTTTTTTCATAAAAAAAGCTCACCAAGGTGAGCTTTTTAGACACTGAATATTTAAGTTCGGCGTTAAGTTAACGTGAAACCTAAATCAGATTAAACGCTGTAGTACATATCAAACTCAACCGGGTGAGTCGTTGCATTTAATAGCTCGATCTCTTTACGCTTAAGGCCAATATAAGCATTAATCATATCGATATCCATAACACCACCTATGGTTAAGAAGTCGTTATCAGCTTCTAATGCATCAAGCGCTTCTCCAAATGAAGAACATACTTGTGGAATTTCTGCTGCTTCTTCAGGAGGTAAGTCGTATAAATCTTTATCCATAGCGTCGCCAGGATGGATTTTGTTTTTGATACCGTCAAGGCCAGCCATTAACATTGCAGTGAAGCCTAAATAAGGGTTCATCGTTGGATCAGGGAAACGAACTTCAATGCGCATTGCTTTAGGTGAAGGTACCATAGGAATACGGATTGACGCCGAGCGGTTACGTGCTGAATAAGCAAGCATAACCGGTGCTTCAAAACCAGGAACTAAACGTTTGTATGAGTTAGTTGAAGCGTTAGTGAAAGCATTTAATGCTTTAGCATGCTTGATGATACCGCCAATATAGAAAATGGCCATTTCAGACAAGCCGCCGTACTTATCACCTGAGAATAAGTTAACACCATCTTTAGCTAAAGATTGGTGAACATGCATACCAGTACCATTATCACCCACTAATGGCTTAGGCATGAAAGTCGCTGTTTTACCGTATGCGTGGGCAACGTTATGAACAACATACTTATAAATTTGTACTTCATCAGCTTTCAATACCATAGTATTAAAACGACAAGCGATTTCGTTTTGACCACAAGTAGCGACTTCATGATGATGCGCTTCAACAACTAAGCCCATATCTTCCATAACTAAACACATAGCTGAACGTAAATCTTGTGAAGAATCTACTGGTGCTGTTGGGAAGTACCCACCTTTAACGCCAGGACGGTGACCCATGTTACCTTCTTCGTATTTGGTACCTGAATTCCAAGCAGCTTCTTTATCATCAATTTTGTAGAAAGAACCACTCATATCAGTGTGGAAACGAACATCATCAAAAACGAAGAATTCTGGCTCAGGACCAATTAATACCGTATCGGCAATACCAGTGCTACGTAAATATTCTTCAGCGCGATGGGCAACAGAACGTGGGTCACGGCTGTAACCTTGCATAGTAGCAGGCTCTAAAATATCACAACGAATATTTAAAGTAACAGCTTCAGTAAACGGGTCTAGGACAGCGGTTGATGCATCAGGCATCATAACCATGTCAGATTCATCAATGCCTTTCCAACCTTCAATTGAAGAGCCATCGAACATTTTACCGTCTTCAAAGAAGTCTTCAGTCACTTGGTGATGAGGAATTGAAATGTGTTGTTCTTTACCTTTTGAATCAGTAAAACGAAGGTCAACAAATTTGACATCGTGTTCTTTAATTAAGTCGAATACTGCTTGTGACATTTTGTCTCTCCAGTGAGGTTAATTTTATAAATTGTTATAAATAATCGAGTAAGTTTTAAAAAGGATGAAGTTATAAAAGTTCGTTATTATGATTATTCATCTATTATTGCTCATTAATTAGCTAAAATCATGCCAAGGTTAAGTTCATTGATTAATAAGGGTTTTTATTAATTACAGCTCAATGTGTGCACTACCGTGGTGCTTGCTGTGCACCGTTGCGGTGCTCTCGTGGCTATTCTAAGGAAGTTACTATAGTGTATATTGATCACCTTGCCCTAAATAATTTATATTTTTTCTAGGTTTATGTTTAAAATGCATTAAAAATACCACGCACTCGATTATAGATATTAATGCTATCGCTATAGCATTATTTATTATTTTCAACTTTTTATTAAAAAGCACCTTATTAGGGATGGGTTTTTATGAGCCAACGGATAACCACTTTAGTCGCTAAAATTTTTATGGTCGCCTTTTCATTCTTGTTGTCGATGGGTAGCTCTGCGAATCAAGAAGCCAGTAAGTGGCAAAAGCCGACACCTATTTTTAAGCAGGAGTTTGATTGGGTAAAACTCACCTCTGACGAATGGCTGAAAGGCGATATTGTCTCTATGTATGATGAGCAGTTAGAGTTCGATAGTGAAGAACTCGATATGCAAACAATCGACTGGGAGGATGTCGCAGAATTACGCAGTAAAGACTGGCAAAGTATTCGTATGTTTGATGGCACTATTGCTGAAGGTTATTTAGTGGTAAAAGATGGCCAATTATCGCTTGTTAAAGGCGGTGTTACTACGCATTACCAATTGAGTAATTTATTATCCATTGCCTCTTCAGGTAAAAATGAAAGGGATTTATGGGATGGTTATGTGAATTTGGGCATCAATTTACGTGATGGTAATACCGTACAAGTGGATTATACTTTTTCTGCGGGTATGCAACGCAGGAGCTCAAGTAGTCGGTTCAAAACGGATTATACGGCTGATTACAGTCGCTATGAAGACCAAGAAACAGAAGTAAGCACGGTTACTGCCGATAGTGAACGCTTAACAGGCTCTTATGATTGGTTTTTTAATCCAAAAGTTTACTTCCGGGCCGCTGATATTGAATATATCGCGGACGAGTTCTTAAACCTTGATTATCGTGTTCATTACGGTATCGCTCTGGGTTATCACCTTATCGATAATAGCCGAACAACTTGGGATGTTAATGCGGGTCCCAGTTATCAAAAAAGTAAATTCCTCGATGTACAAAACGATGATAGTGATACCGAAAGTTCTTATGGTTTAACACTTGGTACTGATTTCACTTTTGAAATCACCAGTGATATTGATTACGATGCTTCATATAGTGTGCAAATGGTTAATGAAGCTTCTGGTGGTAATATTCACCACTTTCAAACCGGCTTAGAAATTGAGCTGACGAATGACTTTGATTTAGATTTAACTTTTTATGCAGATCGCACTGATAATCCTAAACAAAATAGTAATGGTGATATACCGGATAAAAATGATTACCGTTTAGTGGTTAGTTTTGGTTATGATTTCTAACTAGCTAAGATTAATGCTTATTTTTAACATAAGCATTAAGCAAATGAAAGCTATGTGGCAAGTACTATTTTGAATAAATTTTTAATGTTGGCTCTTACCTTTATTAGCTTTTTAAGTCACAGCCAACAAGAGCTGGTGCCTACCAATATCTGGGTTCCGCCAACGCCCGTTTTTTCACCACAGTTTGATTGGCTTAAGTTACGCTCAGGAGAATGGTTAAAGGGCGATATTATCTCCATGTATGATGATGAACTTGAGTTTGACAGCAAAAAATTAAATAACATTATTTTAGATTGGCAAGATGTAACGGAGCTGCGCAGTCGATACGACCAACAAATACGTTTTGCTAATGGCGATGTTAAGCAAGGTTTTCTTATAGTAAAAGAGGGCCACTTGATTTTAATCAGTGGCGGAAGTGAGCAACATTTTCCATTGTCTGAACTATTATCGATAACGTCTTCCTCCGATGACAGAGAGGGGTTATGGGATGGTAAGGTCAATTTAGGGATTGATGTTAATACCGGTAATGTTAATCAATTAGATTATTTAGCAAGCGTTAGGATTGAACGAAGAACACCTTTTACTCGTTTTCGAGTCGATTTTATTTATAACTACAGTAAATCAACAGTTGACGAAAATGAGCAAGTTATTACCGATACGAGTCGCTTAACTTCATATCTTGACTGGTTTTATAGCCGTAAGCTCTTTCTACGGGCGTTTGACTATGAGCACTTCACTGATCTTCAACAAAATATTAAATCTCGAGATACCATAGGGCTTAGCTTGGGTTATCATTTAATTCAAAATAAACGCTTACAATGGGATGTGACCTTAGGGCCTAGTTATCAACAAACAGCTTATGTAAATACCACCAACGAGAGTGACCAAAAAAGTGGTGTAGTTGCGATGGGCACATCATTAGAATATAACTTTTCAAGCCGAATAGATTTTCTGTTCGATTATCAGTTGCAATTTGTTGAAGAAAATTCAGGTAAGCGAAATGCGCATTTAAAAACAGGTTTTGAATTTGAGTTTAGTGATCATTTCGAACTAGATTTGAGCTTCTATTTAGATCGTGTCGCGCATCCGGTTGCGCCCGAAGGCGCGATAGTGCCAAAGTCGAATGACTATAGACTTGCGCTAAGCCTTGGTTATGATTTTTAAATCAATTTAACTTAGATAGCGTGATTTTATTCATGGCTAATCTCAACATCAGAGAGAGGCTTACAACTACAAAGCAAAATATAACCTTGTTTCTGCTCGCGAGTAGATAAACCATTGGTTGAGTATTGCTGCACTTGACCACTTATTAATTTTGCTTTGCAACGGCCACAACAACCGGCCCGACATGAATAAGGCAAAATCAACCCCGCAGACTCCCCTTGTTCAAGCAATGACATAGATTGATTGCCCGGGTACGATTTATTCCAACGGCTAAAGTGAATCGACACGTTAGTTTTATTATTTGGCATCGTTATAGACGGCTCTTTTTTCGGCGTATTCGTTGGCGTACTTATTGCGGTATTAATTGAGGTGTTAAGCGGTCTAAGCGTTTGATTGCCTTGCTTAATGCTACTCATACTTTCTTTTGAGTATTCATGCTCACCAAAACTTTCAAAATGGTAATTACTCGCGGGTAAACCGAGATTTTGTAATAGTTTTTGGACGGTCTTTCGAAATGATTTTGGCCCACAAACAAAGGCGTTATAGTGACTTAATTGCTCAATGTTATCTAACATGTGTTCATTTAAGCGACCTTGAAAGCCGTACCATCTTAGGTTTGCTTTCTGGGTGAGGGTGTAAATTATTTGGCAATTACCATGCTGCCTGGCAAGGTTTTCTAATTCAGCTTTAGCAATTAAATCAGACTCACTTTTCGCACTATGAATAAAGAGTACTTCATTTTCACACTGCTTCGCGACCATAAAACGCAACATAGAAAGCATTGGGGTGATCCCACTACCGGCACTTATCAGTAAAATCTTTTCAGGTATAACATCTGGTAGGTGAAAGTTGCCCGCTACTTTTAGGGCTGAAATCGACTGACCTACTTGAAAGTGGTCATGGAAATAATTTGAGACTCTCCCCTGTGGCAACCGTTTAACTGTGATACTGATGTAATCGGTTGTTGTCGGGGAGGAGGATAAGGTATAGCAGCACGGTTGGATTATACCAGCCATATTTACAGTGAAATTGAGGTGTTGACCGGCGTTAAAACGAAAAGTTAATGGTGCCTGTGATTTAGGTACAGAGAAAATAAAGGTTTTTACATCACGTGTCTCAGTTTCGATTGATTGACAAACTAATTCGAATGTTTGCTTAGTGGCAATAGCGCTAGATAGTGTCATGTTCTACTTCACTCAACTAAGTTTAAGGCGCTTGTTTACAGCTAAAGCTTAGTAATTAAGGTATGATATCGCCCATTATAGCGCTTCTTTATCTTTAATTATTATACCTATGAACAATAAAATACAACACCTTCATATATTGGGTATCTGTGGCACCTTCATGGGAGGAATTGCTGCTATAGCCAAAGAGCTAGGTTTTAGAGTCAGTGGCTCTGATGCCAATGTATATCCACCAATGAGTACTCAATTAGAGCAATTAGGCATTGAATTATCATCAGGTTATCAAGTAGAAAATTTTACTGATGATATTGATATGGTGATTGTTGGCAACGCTATGTCGCGGGGAAATACTATGGTGGAATATATGCTAGATCGCAATATTCCTTATACATCCGGTCCGCAGTGGTTGCTTGATAATGTGTTAAAAGATCGCTGGGTTCTCGCCGTCTCTGGCACACATGGTAAAACAACTACCACTAGTATGATCGCGTGGATTTTAGAGTATGCCCATTTATCCCCAGGTTTTCTGATTGGAGGTGTACCACAGAACTTTTCTAGTTCAGCTCGCTTAGGCGATGCGCCGTTTTTTGTCATTGAAGCGGATGAATACGATAGTGCTTTTTTCGATAAACGATCTAAGTTTGTTCATTACCGGCCGCGTACCTTAGTGATTAATAACTTAGAGTTTGATCATGGCGATATCTTTAATGATCTGAGTGATATTCAAAAACAATTTCATCATCTTATTCGTATGGTGCCCAGTAATGGCTTAATTTTGTCTCCAGCCGGCGAAAGTGCAATCAGTGAAACGTTAGCAATGGGCTGTTGGACTGATACTGAGTTTTCTCACCATGATACAGATGTCGACTCTGCCCTTAACTCTGGCTGGCAAGTTGAAAAATTAAATGCGCAGGGAAGTGAGTTTATTGTTAAGTTTGACGATAAAGTACAGGGCGTAGTTAAGTGGGATCTTATCGGTGACTTCAATATTGATAATGGCGTTATGGCTATCGCTGCAGCTCGTCATGCCGGGGTGCCGAGCTCTATCGCTATTGAAGCATTAGCCGAATTTATTAACACGAAACGCCGTTTTGAACTGCGTGGCACAATTAATAACATTAGTGTCTATGATGATTTTGCTCATCATCCAACGGCTATTGCAAAAACATTAGCTGGCGTTCGTGCTAAAATATCGGAGCAAGTGACTCCTGCGCGTATTATTGCGGTATTGGAGCTTAGATCTAATACCATGAAATCAGGGGTACATAAAGAAACACTACCGCAATCGCTCAATGATGCAGATAAGGTTTTTATCTATCAAGGAGAGCAAGTCGGCTGGTCGTTAAATGATTTGAGCCAACAATGCCTTGCCCCTTGTCAAATTGAAGATAATATTGAAACCCTTGTTGACGAAATAGCTCAACAGGCACAAGTAGGTGATATTATCGTGGTCATGAGTAACGGTGGCTTTGCCAACATACATGAGAAATTATTAAACCGCTTAGCTAAAATATCTGTGACATAGCAATATAAGTAATCAACCAAATTAGTAAAAAGAGAATCCAACAACATGACCGTATTAACGATCCTTACCGCGCCAAATGATAAACTACTAAAGCCTGCAATACCGGTAACTGATATCAGTAAAATCCAGGGTTTAATCGATGACTTACTTGATACCATGTACGATACCGAAGATGGTATTGGCTTGGCGGCAACACAAGTGGGCAGTAGTTCGGCTGTGGTAGTGATTGATATTTCAGACAATCGCGATGAGCCGCTAATTTTAGTAAACCCAGAAATAGTCCATGCTGAAGAGACAGTGAAAGGTCAAGAAGGTTGTTTATCATTACCGGGCTATTATGCTGATGTCGAGCGCTTTGCTAAAGTGACCGTTGAAGCATTAGACAGAGAAGGAAAAGCTCTGACGATTACTAGTGATGACTTTCTTGCGATTGCCATGCAGCATGAGATAGACCATTTGAAAGGTAAGTTATTCATTGAATATTTATCGCCACTTAAGCAACAAATGGCATTAAAAAAAGTTAAAAAAATGATTAAAAATGGCTAAGTTGCTTAAGTTAAAAGAAATAAAGTGAATAGATAATGATAAATAAAGCAATAAAAACTGTTATGGCGCCCAGTGACTTTAATGGCACAATTACCCTCGCTATTACCGGTGCATCTGGCGCGGGTTATGCCCTTCGCTTAATTGAATGCTTAATTGCCGCAAATTATCAGCTTTATATTTTATGTTCTAGTGCCGGGCGCATTGTCTTAGATACTGAAGTAGGTATTAAAATACCAAGTTCACCTGATGCTGCTACTAAGTTTTTTACTGAAAAATACCATGCCAAGGCACAGCAAATAACGGTGTTTGGTAAAGAGCAATGGTTCTCACCTGTTGCGTCTGGCTCTGCAGCACCAAAACAAATGGTGGTGTGTCCTTGCTCGACAGGGACTATGGCGGCCATTTGTCATGGCATGAGTGATAACTTAATAGAACGAGCAGCCGACGTGGTTATAAAAGAGCGTGGTCAGTTAATTCTAATGGTAAGAGAAACACCCTTTTCAACCTTGCATTTGCAGAATATGCTCAGTCTTTCTCAACAAGGCGTCACCATTATGCCGGCCGCACCTGGTTTTTATCATAAGGCTGAGACCATTGAAGATCTTATTGATTTTATGGTGGCTAGAGTGTTGGACCATCTGGGAATTGAACAAGA
The DNA here is from genome assembly GCF_000378625.1 of Colwellia piezophila ATCC BAA-637. GTDB lineage: Bacteria > Pseudomonadota > Gammaproteobacteria > Enterobacterales > Alteromonadaceae > Colwellia > Colwellia piezophila. Next base: position 44,340 of record NZ_KB905173.1, read on the forward strand.
AATTATGCCGCGTTGGGGTTATAACTAGGATTATTGATAGAGGTATTAAGTTAAACTTAAACCATTAGACCTAAAAAAAGCGACCTAAGTCGCTTTTTTTATTGGTATAAGCAGATGAAAACATCTTCTTAGTGGCTTATTACTCATCAAAACTAAATTCAATATAAGCTTTACCCAATGCATTTTTTAGCGGAATAATAATAACCGGTCCTTTCGCTTTGTGATGAATTGAATGGTTTGGACCAGATACTACTATTGGGGTGGCCATATCAAACTCAATACCTTTCTCACTGAGCATTCGCTTGGCTCCGCCGGTAACCATATTTGTTATTTCACCGATTAAATCGATAATCTCTTCATTTACTACATCCGGAGCTTCACCGACCATATTTTTCATAGTCGCTAATGCCAAACCACCTTCAAAGGTGATAGATAATGAGCCTTTTGCTTGCTTGCTAACCATACCAATTAAGCCAGAAACGTCACCCATCGCCACTTCATTTTTTTTAAGTCGTGGTTTTTCTGGGATTAATTCCATTTGGGCCATAGTGGACATGACATTGAGCATTGAGGATAAAAATGGATTGATAAACTCTACATTCATGAAGATTCCGTATCTGAACTGTTTAAATAAAGTGCTTAATTTGATTTTGCATGCTTATGTTACAAATGTAAATCAAATAGCGTAATAGTTTTATTGTTTATGGTGTTAATCGTTCGCCGGTTTAGCTAGGGTTCTCTGTGCGAAGGTGATTATCGCTTCTTTGCTTCTATAATCGAAAGTTAAGCTGCCAAATAACGCAACACCTTGAAGATCTTTACCTTGAAAATTAACTGTATTTACTTGCTTAGGGTAAGTATCGATGAGTATTGCATTTTTTACCACTAATAGTGGTAAAAAACTTTGCTGTCTACTTTCTTGGTAGGCGATGATTTTACCTGAGTTTATTTCAAAACCAAGCCAATTTAGGCGTATTTTTATTTTATTTTGTGTTAAAGAAAATTTTTGTTCAAAATACTGTTGGATGTATAAATCGTAATGTTTATGCTCTGCTGAAAAGTGAATTTGTTTACCTTCAGCAATGGCATTTTCAATGTCATGGGTGGTAAATTGATGGATTATTTCCAAATGCTTAGTTTTGGGGTTAACATTTAGGTCAGTCACCCCAAAGAAATAGGTGTGACCTGTAGCCGAAGCTACAAGTCCTATATAAAAGCTGATAGCAATGACGCACTTGCTAAACACTTTAGCCATTATTGCTCTTCTTCCTTATCTTCTTTCTCATCTTCGATTTTTTCATCCGAGATATCTTTAAGCTTCTTATTATAATCACGCATCATATCTTTTTTCTTGGCTTTATATAGGTCAAAGCGTGATTGAATAGGACGAGCTGGCCAGTAGTTATTATTTATGTTTACGTCAGCCGTTTGCCATTTAGCATCTAAAGCAATTTCGGTAATTTCCTTATCACGAATTAATAGCTTAGAGACTTTTTTGCTGTTTCTACGCCAGATTTCAGCGGGAATATAAACATGCTCAGTGGTGCCGTCAGCATAAGTAATATCCAGTAAAATTGGCATCACTAAACCGCCGTGATTCGAAAAGTCGATAACATAGAATTTACTATCATTAACTAATAACTCTTGTTGCCAAGGCTCTAGCGCTTTATGAGCTTTATTGTATTTATTACGATCGGCATTGGTGGCTGTGAACTTGTCATGCTCATTGTAAAAGTCTAATAACTCAGGCTTGTCTTGAGTACGGACCCTTTGGCCTTTATTACGTAAATCACTGATGAATTCAGGTTGCTCGTTTGCTAGTGCACGTTCCCAAGCTTCTTCCACATCAGGGTTTTGACTGTTCGGACGATATAAATAAACATTATCGATAGATAAATCAACGTGATCTGTGGTGTAGAACCAACCACGCCAAAACCAATCTAAGTCAACAGCGGAAGCGTCTTCCATCGTACGGAAAAAATCAGCCGGTGTTGGGCGTTTGAACTTCCAGCGTTGAGCATATTCTTTAAAAGCAAAGTCAAATAATTCACGACCCATAATGGTTTCGCGCAAAATGTTTAATGCCGTTGCCGGCTTGCCATAAGCGTTATTACCAAACTGTAAAATAGACTCTGAGTTGGTCATAATTGGCACTTGATTGGTGCTTTTCATGTAGCTCGTTATTTTATGAGCATAACCACGACGAGATGGATAACCTTCTTCCCATGCTTGTTGCGCTAAAAATTGCAAGAAGGTATTTAAGCCTTCATCCATCCAAGTCCATTGACGTTCATCTGAATTGACAATCATTGGAAAGTAGTTGTGACCTACTTCATGAATAATAACGCCAATTAAACCGTATTTAGTTCGTCGAGAATAAGTCTTTATACCGGTTTTTTTATCTAAAGTAGGACGAGGACCATTGAAGGTGATCATCGGATATTCCATGCCACCGACAGGGCCGTTTACTGAAATAGAAACTGGATATGGGTAATCAAAGGTGTATTTATTGTATTGCTCCATCGTATGGATAATAGCTTCGGTTGAATATTTTTCCCACAGTGGATTACCTTCGTTAGGGTAAAATGACATCGCCATGGTATCGCTGTTACCTTGTTGGTAACCTTGGGCATCCCAGATAAACTTTCGGCTAGAGGCAAAAGCAAAATCACGAATGTTTTTGGCTTTAAAGTGCCATGTTTTTGTTTTATTGCTACGTGATTTTTCGTTGGCTAACGCTTCTGCAGGCGTAATGATCAATACTGGCTTGTTCGCTGTTTTAGCTTGTTTTAAACGTTTGCGTTGAGTACTAGTTAAGACTTTACTTTCATTTTGTAAAACACCGGTCGCCGCAACGACATGATCAGCAGGTACGGTGATTTTTACATCATAGTCACCAAATTCTAAAGTAAATTCTCCACTGCCTAAAAATTGTTTGTTTTGCCAGCCCATCGCATCGTAATAAGCAGCGGCCCTTGGGAACCAACTAGCAATCTCATAAAGGTAGTTATCATCTTCTTTAAAGTATTCATAACCTGAACGACCACCCAGTACTTTTTGCTCGTGCAATTGGTAGTGCCAGTTAATGTTTATCTCGACGCTTTTACCTGATCTCAATGGTTTAGGCAGATCAATACGCATCATAGTGCCATTGATAATATAATGTAGTGGCTTACCATTACTTGCACTTACTTTGGTAATTTCATAACCGCCATCGAACTCAGGTGCTGCTACCAGAGAACGAAAGCCTTTAAAGCTAACTTTCTTTTTACTGGGAGCTGTACTGGTCAATTTGTTAGCAGAATCACGTTTCATGCGATTTTGGTCTAGCTGTAACCACAAATAGCGCAAAGTATCAGGAGAGTTATTCTGATACTCCATGGTTTGCGCGCCAGTTAAACGCTGGGTTTTGTCATCTAAGGTAATGGCAATGTCGTAATCGACTTGCTGCTGCCAATATTTATGGCCTGGCGCTCCTGAAGCGGTACGGTAAATGTTAGGAGTAGGTAATACCTGCTCTAATTGGCGGAATTTATCTTCGAAAGGCGTTTTACTTGCTTGGCTATTTGCTGACAGTAGGCCAGAAAATACCAGTACTAGGCCTATTAAGGCAGTAGAGGTTGAATATTTCATAGTTTTCCATTGTAGAAGGGGGCACACGATTTTTATATTGTATAAGCGATATTGAATGCAATTCAGGGATTTATAGCACACTCAGAAATATCTTGTTACTTCCAAGACAGAAATTTGCGATAAAAAGTAGCATTAATAAGATTAACGGTGAGGAGGCTTGTACCAATTCATATTAAGAAAGCATTAATTTCTTAATACAAAAGGGTAGGAAGTGGTATTAAACGTTAGTGCAGTTTTTACAGCTGCCGTGTGCCTCAACAATTTGATGACTAATGGTAAAGCCGTTAGTCTCGGCCATAGTGCGCAAAGCTAGATCAAAGTTATTTGATTGAATTTCTTCAACATGGCCACATTGATCGCAAATTAACAGTTGCACAGGGTGATTACACTCACCAAAATGGTGACACATTATAAAAGCATTAATGGATTCGATTTTATGGACAAAACCCTGTTTAGATAAAAAATCTAACGCACGGTAAATGGTAGCGGGTTTTGCCGCCGCTTCTAACTCTTTTAACTCTGCCAATAAATCATAGGCGCCAACTGCCCCGTGGTGATTCGCTAATAGTAAAAAAACCTGTTCTCTTACTTTAGTAAAACGAGCGCCTTTTTGTTGGCAAACGAGTTGTGCTTGTTGTAATAAAGATTCTGCGTTCATGGTGCTATTAGGATATATTTTGTCTAAGAGGTGATGTTTTTCCAGTGTAACATAGCTATTAATCAGGGCGTAAATATTTTTAATTAATGCTATAAGCTTAAGTAATCATATAACTAGAATGTATTCTTGAGCGAGTTTTAATATCTCGTTATAAAGCATTCGCCATTTAATTAGGCTTACTTTACAATGCCATTAAACTCGTAAAAAGACAGCGCTGTCTTTTTGCTATTATATAACAATAAATTCGCTAGGGAATTAACATGACACGTTATCTTGCGCTCGATGCCTTTAGAGGTATTACCATAGCTTTAATGATTTTAGTCAATACACCGGGAACATGGTCTCATGTGTATGCACCTTTATTACATGCAGACTGGCATGGCGCTACACCAACAGATTTAGTTTTCCCATTTTTCTTATTTATCATTGGTTCAGCAATGTTCTTCTCCTTCAAAAAGAGTAACTTTGCTGCCAGCCCTGAACAATTTAAGCGAATTATTAAGCGTGGTTTTATCATGTTTTTCATTGGCTTTATGTTAAATGTTATTCCATTTACTACGAATATTGATGAATGGCGCATCATGGGCGTTTTGCAACGTATCGGAATAGCTTATGCAGTAGCGGCATGTTTAGTTTTAATACTCAACCGTACAGGCATATATATAGTATCAGCGATCATTTTATTAGCTTACTGGGCGTTACTGTTAAGTGTAGGGGAGGGAGCTTTAACGCTTGAAGGTAATATTATACGTCAGCTTGATTTGGCTGTATTGGGTGCTAATCATATGTACAGCATGCGCGGCATTGCTTTTGAGCCGGAAGGTTTATTAAGTACTATTCCCGCCATCGTTAATATGCTGCTTGGCTTTGAATTAACACGTTACCTAACCAGTATTACCGATAAACGAACTAGCGTTATTAAGTTAACCCTAATTGGCGGCTTAGCGATAGGATTTGGGCTGTTATGGGGCTTAGTACTGCCCATTAATAAATCTTTATGGACGTCTTCTTATGTTATTTATACTACGGGCTTTGCTTGTCTCCTACTGGCCGCCTTTATCTGGCTAATTGATATAATGAAGCAGGTTAAACTTGCTGAGCCTTTGTTAGTGTATGGTACAAATCCACTATTTGTTTATGTGTTGTCATTTTTAGTGGTAACGGTCTACCTAAATATAAATATTGGTGACAGCTCCATGTATGGCTGGTTGTATCAGCAACTTAGTAACGTATTTGCACCTAAGTTGGCATCATTCATCTTTGCTTTTTCTCATGTAGTATTTTTCTGGTACGTGTCATTAAAGCTCTATCAACGTAAAATATTCATCAAAATTTAATGATGAATTTCAGACCTTAACTTTTAAATTATAGTTAAAACTAAGGTCTGAAAAGACTACCAAAAAGCCTTGTTTTTGTTATGATATCTAATGATTTATTAGGTAAGTAAAGTAAAACTAAGGAGTCTTTTCTGCGAGTGAATAAAGCTAACCTCAGCCAAGATGAAAACTTGTCTTTCAAAGTCAGTCATCAGTTATTGCCGCAAGATTACCAACGTATCGACCTCTATTTCTCACTTCCGGTTGAAATGGGTATAAACCCTAGTACCCTTAACGAAGAAGAGTTTTTCTACTCGAATATTAAAAGTCATAGTGCTTATTATGCTGATCAGTTACACCTGCCGTTAGTCAGAAGTCGTTTTATTAGCCAAAATAAAGGTGAAAAAAGTGATTACCGCTTAAATCTTAATTTGTATTCTTATCAGGTTAAAAAAGCACTTGATGCTGATATTAAACTAACATTGAAGTTAAAAAACGCTGAAGAGTTTTATCCGGCGGCAATTGAGTTGGCAGAGCAAACACAATCATTGACCAAAAAATTAAGGCGTTATACCCCTTCAGATAATAAGCTGACTTCATTTTTTGAGAATGCCGACAACTATTTAAGTTGGCATATCGAGCAATCATTTTTAAAGCTACTGACTTTGGGGCCAAAAAGTTCTGACTTTACCTCCGAGCGTGAGTTGCTGTTGAACTTATGTAAAAATGAAAGTAGCTATCGCGATGATAACAAATATAATTCTCAAGTGACCTTAGATGACGCTAATCGTATCACCAATAAAATGCGCTTATTACAACGGTTGATAGAATACGGTGTGGTCTTTAAACGTCAAACTCGCTATTTGAATGTTAACTTAAAGCGTTTAGTGCGAGGTGTCATTACGGCAGTGATCATGACTTTTGTCATGGTACTGGTGTTAAATGCTCGCTCTAACTTTACCGAAGTAACCGTTGCCTTAGTGGCATTTCTGGGGCTTATTTATGGTTTACGAGAAACCTTTAAAGAAGACTTAACCCGTTTAATATGGCGTAAAATCCAAAAAGGCCGACCCAAGTGGCAAAATCTATTTACTCATAGCGTCACCAAAAAACGGATTTTGAGTCAAATTTTGTGGTTAGAATTTATCAACAGTAAAGATTTACCTAAGACAGTGAATAAATTGTTCCAGCAGCGTAGGCAACAAAATAAACAAGATGCGCAATTATTACACTTTCGTTGTGATAATAAGGTCATGGCGAAAGAGTTTTTACCTGGTTATGATGAAATTCAGCAACAAACCTTTTTTAATTTAACACCTTTTGTGCGCTTCTTAAAAAAAGGTGCCGGTCGATTATATAGCTTAGATGGACAAAAAATTTCTAGCCAAGGAGTTGAGCGGCGTTATCAAATAAATCTTATTTTACGTCATTTTAGTCATGGTGAAGAATCTCTACAGCGCTTTAAAATCACTTTAAATCGTTCAGCAATAGTCAATATAGAACCCATAGGCTAATCCTAACCTCAGCTGAGCAAAGAGAAAATTAAGCTGTTATTACTGGTTAGTAGGCGTTACTTAGTTATGTCTTGCTTTTGTTGCTTATTTTCCCTACAATACGCCTCCTTAATTCAGCCTGAACTTTTTGTTCCTTGCCTCAACTGGTGTTGGCTGAGCCAGATAATGAGGCTACAACCGTAAGGAGCTCGTAATGCGTCATTACGAAATCATTTTTATGGTTCACCCTGATCAGAGTGAACAAGTACCTGGTATGATTCAACGTTATACCGATTTGATCGATGCTGCTGAAGGCAAAATCCACCGTCTTGAAGACTGGGGCCGTCGTCAATTAGCATACCCAATCAATAAATTACACAAAGCACACTATGTTCTTATGAACATTGAAGCGCCACAGTCAGTTATTGATGAACTAGAAACAGCTTTCCGTTATAACGAGATTGTTATTCGTAACATGATCATGCGTACTAAAGACGCGGTAACTGTAGCATCGCCAATGGCCGTTGCTAAAGATGACCGTCGTGATGATCGTCGTGATGATCGTCGTGAAGTTAAGAAAGAAGTTGCTGCGCCAGTTGAAGCTAAAGAAGTCTCTACAGAAGAGAAGTCTGAAGAAGCTACTAGCGAATAAGTAATTTGTGACTTTCTTGCAAGAAAACTCGCAAGAGAATTGCCTAGTGTTGACCGGTTCGGTGGTGAAAGCCCCAAGACAGTCAACTAGCCCAGCAGGTATTGTTCATAGCCAATTTTCCATAGACCATAAGTCTATACAAAATGAAGCGGGTTTGAACCGACAAGCATTTGTCAGAATACAAGTTGTTGCTACAGGTAAACTATCACACTTAACGCGTGAATTAGTTGCTGGACAATGTGTAAAAGTGAGTGGTTTTATTAACCGTCACGAATCTAGAAATGGTAACCCACTTTTAGTATTACATGCTCAGCAAATACAAATGATTAATTTAGACTGATTTTCTTTCACTCTTTTTAAAGAGAGAATTTTGAGAATTAAGTCAGGAGAATATTATGTCTCGTTTTTTTAGACGTCGTAAGTTTTGCCGCTTCACAGCGGAAGGCGCAACCTCTATCGATTATAAAGATGTTGCAACCTTAAAAAATTATATCACTGAAAGTGGTAAAATTGTTCCTAGCCGTATCACTGGTACTGCTGCTAAATATCAACGTCAATTAACTCGTGCGATCAAACGCGCTCGTTACTTGTCATTGTTACCATACACTGACTTACACAAGTAAGCTTAAAAGGGGTTTATTATGGAAGTAATTCTTCTAGACAAAATCGCCAAATTAGGCGGCCTTGGTGACAAGGTATCTGTTAAATCAGGTTATGCACGTAACTACTTATTACCACAAGGTAAAGCAGTATTTGCATCTGAAGCTAACGTTGAGCACTTTGAAGCTCGTCGTGCTGATATCGAAGCTAAATTAGCTGGCGTATTAGCAGCAGCAGAAGCTCGTGCAGCGAAAGTTGTTGAGTTAGCTGAAGTTACAATCGCATCAAAATCTGGTGACGAAGGTAAATTATTCGGTTCTATTGGTACTCGTGATATCGCTGATGCGATCACTGAAGCTGGCGTTGAAATTGCTAAAGCTGAAGTACGTTTACCATTAGGTGCTATCCGCGAAACAGGTGAATTCGAAATCGCTATTCACTTACATCATGATGTTGATACTAGCATCAAAGTTGTTGTTATCGCTGAAGCATAATAACTTTGCTGTAGCGTTAAGCTATAGCGATTAAGTTATTGATAAAAACACCGCACTCTCTTTGAGATTGCGGTGTTTTTTTATGTGTTTTTAGCGCGAATCAACGCGAAAAAAAAATGCACGAATAAATTCCCAAAGAAATGCGCGAATAAATTCCCAACGAAATGCGCGAATAAATTCCCGCCTACAGTAAGTGTAAGGGAATTACGCTGCTAATGAGAGGGAATTACATAGAGAATAAGAACAAGAGCAAGGCGCTTGATTGAGCAATAGCGTGCTATTACAATTGAAAGCAATACCATGGATGTTTAGCTTTGGTAAATATAGATTGTGTTGTTTGTTAAGCGGCAGGGAATTACGTAGGGAAAATAATCAAATGCAAGGCGCTTGATTGAGTAATAGCGTGCTATTACAATTGAAAGCAACGAAGTCAGTTGGCTATTTTACCAAGTAATTTACCAGGCAGAGCCTGCTTGAATGTAAAAAACTGTATCCTCAGGTCCTTTAGCGATATCTATGCCCATATTAAAATCGTAACGTCTAGCAATTAAATACCGAAATCCAGCGCCCTTGCTGATCCGGCTACTACTGTCTGAGAAATCAGAAAAACTATCACTGGCTTTACCAATGCCGGCAAATGCACTCACTTCCCAACGAAAATTGATTTTGTAAGCCACTTCAAGCTCTGACATAGCAACTGATTTCCCCTGGTAGCGGGCTGCAGGAATACCACGCATTGAAATAAACGGTGTCGCGTAAGGTGGTAATACCTGCGCAGAGTCAACATAGTTAACTTCAACTCTGATGGCTGTGCGCCATTGTTCATTGATTTTAAAGTAGTTCAGTGCGGTTAATTCCGTTAAGGTGTAGTCAACGTCTGAGCCGATAACATCATCAAACCAAAGATAATTCAACTCATACTTGAGTCCATCTGTAGGTGAAAAAAAGTTATCTCTTGAGTCATATTCCAGTGTTAGACCTGCGCCAGAAGTCACTATGTTAGTAGAAAGTATATTGTTAAAGCCAGGGGGTAAATCGCCCGGTAAATCCGTAGGCTTGCCAATATTGACGATACTAACCTGGGCATCGATATAGCGATGTAATGGACCAAAATAAAAGGCACTATCACCGAGTTTAAATTTTAGCGTTTGCATGATTGCGGTGGCTTGAGTATTGATTGTCAAAGGCTTTGGTAGCTGAAGATCACCAAAGCCATAAAAATCTATATTTATATCACCATAACCACCACCGCCCATATAACGAATTCGCCCTTTGTTAAAGAAACCAAGGTGACCTCCGCCTAGAAAGTATGAGTCATTACCTGTATAGGCACCAAATGCCGCTGATATACTTGGCGGCATTAAACTGTGGGCTGCCTTGTTATTGTTTTCATCTTGCATAGCCGCTAAACGGGCAGCTTGTTCTTCTTTGCTTTCATGAAAAAATAAACCCATCATACCAAGGCCGCCATCTACTGCAGGGTCGGTAATGATTACGGGGACAGGTAAGAAGCCGTAAGCATTCTCTGAAAGGTAACGAGAAGCATCGAATTTTCCATCGAACTTATCGGTAAAAATATCTGCAGCGGCAAAGACATTGGTTGAGAGGAATGATAACAAGGTAAGTGCGGTGATATTTTTTAAAAAGGTCATGTTTCACTCTAAAGTCTGGGGGCGCTATCGTTTGCGGTTATACAGTGGAAGCGCTGATGTTGTGACAATTTTCCACTAGAAGTTACTTATTGGCAAGTATTCTGTTACAGAATTTGCAGTAATATCTTATCTTTCAGCCATTGATGAGCAGCGCTATTTACCGTGCGTTGATGTTGCAGTAGGAACAGCTCGATCATATTACTCTGGGTTTGCTCAAACTGATAAACACTGACCAATTCTTCTTTATAAGGTGAGGCATTGGCGAAGAAACTAGGGGCGATAAGTAAGGTATCTGTTGATTTTAATAACTCTACTAATATGCTTATCTGGCTAGTTTGTAGTTGAATATCTCGCTTAAAACCTTGTTTGAGCAGAATGCTATCAATAGGGTGGGTAAAATTGACACCGATATCTTCTCGTATATTAAGATCAAGAAACCGATAAGCTAAACAATCCGCTAATTCAAGTTTATTTCGCATGGCTAGCGGGTGTTTTTTTCGCGCAAAAATGGCCAATGAAACCTTTCCTAATGACGTGGCAATAAAAGCCGGATCGATTGATTTCTCAACTTGAATAGCAAAATCTAAAAAGCCTGATTCAAGTGACTTATTTGAGCTGGGTTTAAGGGGGTATTCCAAAAGTTGTACCGCGGGTGCTTCAATGCTTACTGCTTTGAATAAGGGTAAAAAAATAGCATGGCTAGTTAAAGCGGGCAGTGAAATAGAGAAGCTCTTCTCGCATGTTTTTGCTGAGAAGTTATCATCGTGAAGTATAGACTCAAGTTTTTGTAATAAATCAGGTAATAAAATTTCAATGCTTTGTGCTTTTTCCGTTGGCACTATACCGGTTGAGGTGCGATGAAAAAGCGGGTCGTCAAAAAGTTCTCTCAAGCGTTGCAAAGTTCTACTCATTGCCGACTGCGATAAATACAAACGTTCAGCGGCTCTGCTGACATTCCTTTCTTTTAATAACACACTCAATGATACTAATAAATTAAGGTCGATTCGCGCTAATTTTTGTTCTAATAAAGCCATATTATTTTACCGGTGTAGTGTGCAAGTAATAAATTCAGTATATATGAATATGCACTATACGCATATCTATCATGACTATAAGTCGCTGTATTGCATAGTGTCACGGGCATATACTCATTTCATTGTTATTAATAAGTCATCCCGGTAATAAAAGAGAGGTTAATATGAAAACTCTAACAGCAGGTAAAACACCAGTTAACATGTTGAAAATACAGAATAAAGTCACTACGTTAGTCGCCTTTTCATCAATATTACTACTTGGCGCTTGTGCAACTAACTATGTACCAGAGACAGATAAAAGCAGTTCATATGATTTTTCCAAGATCGAGACCTATAGCGTTATTGGAGATGAACAACTTAAAAATCCGATGTTTAGTGACATTGACCGAGAGCGCTTTGATGCCGCAATAGATATCTCAATGCAGCGCTACAATATTGAAGAGGTTAGCGCTGAAGAAGCCGATGTCTTAGTGAGTTATTTTGTCGTCACTAAAGATAAAATAAAAGTCAGCGCTAGTTATAGCGGTGGTTATGCCAACAGTTGTTATCGTTGTGGTTACGGCTATGGCGGCGGAGTAACTCACTTCAATACCCGTAACTATGTTGAAGGTACACTAGTGGTTGATATTATTGATAGTGAAAGTAAGCTAAGTGTCTATCGTAGCATGTTAACTAAACCATTAAAGTCTTATGAAAATACACAAGAACGAGAGCAAGCTATAAATAAAATTGTCAGCGATATGATGCAGAAATTACCGCTGGGTTAGTAAGCAAACCTTAGCAGTATTAACCGCTTCATCACAATGACAATACTCGCCCGTTAATGGATTCATCGAGCCTAGTTAAAAAAAAAATGGCTAGGTACAAGCTAAGTACTTAATTAACTTGTGCTTTGTCTAAGAGTCGCGTTTAATAACTTAAATTTTTTACAAAATACCAATTGGTTTTATATCCTGGAGAACTTACCAATGAATACATTTCCCAAAGTAGTTACCGCGGTAGTAACAACGCTAATACTGGCGAGTATGCAGAGTGTCTGGGCTGTTGATAAAGAAGTAACACCGGGTTTTAATCATAAAATCCCTGAGCAAATCATGACGCCTAATAAAGTACAAACTCGCATTGGCGAATTGACTTTTTATGATGGCATGCCTACCGATGCAACCCTTAAAAAAGTGTATGACAACCTAGATTTTATTCGTGGCGTTGATGTGTTTCTTAATTTTATTCCGGCAACGTCTATTGAAGGTATCCGTTTAGGAATGAAGCAACTTGGCGTTGATAATTATAATGAAGTACTTGTTTTTGATAACTTAATGGACTCAAATCCTTTATTTTTAACGGGTAATACCGATACTGTCTATGCGACAGTAATGCTTGATCTTGAAAAAGATGGCGTGACTGTTGTTGAAATTCCTGCCGGTGCTGGCCCCGGTACAGTAAATGATGCTTTCTTCCGTTTTGTTGTTGATATGGGGGCGCCAGGTCCAGACGCTCAAAAAGGCGGTACTTACATTATTTTACCACCAGACTATAAAGGCGAACTAAAACCCACCTTAAATGGCATGCAGTACAGAGGTAAAGATACTCGAATTACTACTATGGTTGCGGGTAAAGAAACTAAAGCTTGGGTAGCACAATCCACAAGTTACACTAACTGGTTAATATTACGTGGCTTTTTAAAAGATGGTAAACCAGAACATGCTGCCAATATGTGGCGAACTGGCTTAAAAATATACCCATTGAAAGAGGCTAACAGCCCGAAAAAAATGAAATTTACCAATGGCTCAGGAAAATATTTCAATACAGTGCACGCTAATAATTTTGAATTCTATGAAGAGTTATGGCATGTCTTACAAAAAGAACCTATTTCTTTCTTAGATCCTGAACTTCGTGGTCAAGCAGCAGCCATTGGTATTCAAAAAGGTAAACCTTTTGCCCCAGATGCTCGCATGAAAGCGATATTAAAAGATGCTGTCGCGGTGGGTAATGCCACAGCGCGAGGTATTTCATTAAGACCTCGTGATGAAAACGCTTACTTATTTGAAGGTAAGCAATGGTATACCGGTTTTGTCGGTAAAGATTACCAATGGTTAAAAGACAAAGGCATGGGCGGTCGTAACTTAGATGCGCGTACGTTATTCTTTTATTCAGCGACCGTAAATACGCCAGCAATGGCACTGGAAATTCCAGGTGTAGGTTCAAATTATGCTTTTGCTACAGCAGATGAAAATGGTGATATTTTATATGGCGAAAAAAATTACCGGGTAAATATACCTAAAAATGTACCCGCAAAAGATTTTTGGTCGGTAGTGGTTTATGACCCACAAACACGTTCAGAATTACAAGTACCAGGCGGCTCCATTTATCCGAGTAAGAATAATAAGCGTGATGCCTTAGTTTATAATGATGATGGCAGTGTTGATCTGTACTTTGGTCCTAGCTTGCCCAAAGGTGCACCTAAAGCTAACTGGACACAAACAACACCAGATAAAGCGTGGTTTGTCTTGCTGCGTTTATATGGCCCATTACAACCTTGGTTTGATAAAGCATGGCAACCGGGTGATTTTAAATTAATCGACTAGTTAGTTTATTTGCTATAAGTAGTCCTTATGATGATTTCAATAAGGGCTACGGATTCGAAATATCTCGGCATTATAGCTATATAGTGCGTCTTCATTACCCGAACGAGTATAATCGATACAAAATCTATTGGTGCGCTGCGAGTAACAATAACATCTGAGCCATAATCCCTAGCTATTAACGCGGCACTAAGCGGTACTATGGCTCAGGTGTTATAAGCGACCTCTGTAAAAACCACTAGCCCCAAATCATGTATCATGGCAATTCGCTAGGTATTGAAAAGCCTGGTAATGATAATTATGTATGGTGAAGTATTTTACTCGACGGCTTATAAATATGATGCCATGAGTCGTATAATTGTTTAAAATTGTTATTAATGTTACCCGACCCTGAAGCTTATATTTAAGCCTTTCTATGAAAAAACGCCTAATCATTAAAATTTTATCCTTATGTTTATTAGTATTTAGTTGCTTGAGCTATGCGACTGATAATATTCATGATCTCAAAGAAATAACTAAAAATAACCCACAAGCGTCTGTTAAGTCAGAAGAAAAAGCAGAGTCAGAATCAAAGTCTGCTTACTTTGATCGCCTTTCCTCTCAAAAAAAAGCGTCATTTGATCCCTATATTATAACGCCTCATAAAATGACCTATCTTTTACCCTTTAGTATTTCAGATAATATGAACAGGGAAATCTATGACGGTATTGGTCAATGGGGTGAAGAAATACAGAGTCTTGAGGCAAAGTTTCAATTTAGTTTGAAGATTCCTTTAACGCGAGATGCTATTTTTACTGAAGGTGATAGCTTGGACTTTGGCTTCACTTTGCAATCTTGGTGGCAGCTTTATAACCAAGAATTATCACGTCCGTTTAGAGAGACCAACTACCAACCTGAACTGTTTTATACCGCACCGCTTGATTGGCACCCCCTTGGTGGTCAAACCAATATGGTGCTTGGTTTTGAACATCAATCCAATGGCCGAACGCAAATGTTATCGCGTAGTTGGAATCGTTTGTACTATACCTTTACGTTTGCCAAAGATAATTATGCTGTGTCATTTCGTCCTTGGTGGAAGATTCCAGAAGGTGATAAACCGACAACACCCGATGAGTCTGCCAATGATAATGTTGATATTTCGGATTATATGGGGCATTTTGATTTAACTATTCTTTATCAGTGGCATAACCTTGAGTTTTCGTTCGTTGGTCGTCAAAACTTTAAAGAACATAAGGGTGGTATGGAGATAGGTATGACTTTTCCATTATCGGGTAAGTTGAGAGGTTACTTTCAATACACCAGTGGTTACGGTGAGAGTTTGATTGATTATAACCACTCACAACAGACTTTCGGTATTGGTATCGCGCTAACTGAAATGTTTTAATTCAATGAAATTGTAAAAAGAAAAAGGGCTTACTTATTGAGTAGGCCCTTTTGCATTTGTATAGGGGGATCTGTCAGCCGGTTTCTTTTAAGAAGCGGTAGTTACCTTTAATGTCATTTTGATATTGTGGGCAAAACTGACCCAGTGGTGCTTCAATTTTTAGCACGCCATAACCTTGATGTGCTTTCCGTTTTACTCGATCCCAGCTAATACCCTCTATGGTCATATAGCCGTCACTAAAAGCTTTTAATCGAGCAAGTTCTTTGAATTTATTTTTGTCTATAGGTTGGTTACAATCTCGTTCAAGGTAAATTAACTTACTAGCAGCTTCAGCCAATAATAATTCTATTTCACCTTTTTCTGACTTGGTCAGAGTCTCAGTGGCTAAGCTAGCATTGCTAATGAGTAATAAAGTTATCAGGAGTTTTTTCATCAGTTACCCTTACTATTCCATGTTCGAAGATGAGAACCTTAAGCATTCAATTGAAAGCTCAAGTCCATCTTTGTTGTATAAGCACACGGTGTGGCTTGTGCTTATACAATAGGGAAATGGGGTAATTAAGTACAATGACTTCAATGCACAAATGATATGCGTGTTCAGCATACTCTTTGAATTTTGAGGGCTTTACTTTATTCGCTCTCGTTATTCACCGGTCGATTAACTTCATTGCTAAGGGACTAACATTGCTAATTTTTACTATCGGGGTAGAGAATATTGACTTGAATAGACCAAATTAAAGTCTATTTATAAGGTGGGACAATTTTCAGCGGGAAAGCTTATTTTACTAGCAGATAGACATTTTAATCATCGACTCTTATATCGACAAAAATATAACTGTCAATAAATCATCAAGTGTATTGGCAATAATGACGATACTAAAAAGCAGAGCGATTATAGTCGCTCTGCTTAAGATTTAAGATTTAAGATTTAAGGTTGATGTTAGTAATTATTAAGATTTAGAGCAATCAGCACTAGGAAGATTATTTATCCAATAATTAATTAAAGCTACGCCTTCTCCATGCACAGTACTTCTGCCAAGCTCTGGCATACGGTGTCGCTGATCATTAGTACTCATTCTGAATAATAAGTAAGAATCATCTGGGCTGCCAGGGATAACATCAGCAGGGTAATCTGCGTGACCACCCGCTACCGCCACTTTACAAACACCAAAGCGTTGCGGATTTTCTGCATAATCACGGTTATATTCTAGTTGTAAACCGCTACCACCAGCAGGACCTGCATAATTCTCTTCTGGAATGGTTAACTCAGAACGATGGCAATGCGCACAGTTAACATCAAGATATGCTCTCGCTGTGTCCATTACTTGCTCATGAGGCAGCGCTGTAATATCAAGTTCATCGTTAAAAATATCAACTTTATCTATGGTTGAAATATCCGTAGGTAGGCCAACTAATACCTGATTGTCCGCTAAGTACTGTAGCTGATTAGCGGTAGTATCAAGGTAAACATGTTCAATGTTAAGATTTCGCGCCTTTGGACCTATTGGTTTAAATATCGGCTGCCTAGTATCATCGGGCCCTTGGCTTAGCGGAACTACCGAGTGACAACTGGTACAAGCAGAGGCTTTAGGTACTGAGTAGCTAAAAGTTTTCACTTCGCCTTTGTGAGTGGTAGTCATGTTTTCAATGGTTTTACCTGTGATGGCAATTTTTGCATCGGTGACATCCGCCCAATAATAAGGGCGCGCTACCCAGCCATTCTCACGGTGGATTAATAATCTGGTTTCAATAAGCAGCTCTTCGCCATCACGATTGGCGGTATCTGCTGGCATAGTAAATGTTTTTACCAAGACGCTACCAACAGGAAACTCAAGTACTTCATCTTGACTGTATTTAATTTGTTTTCCTTCGGGAATGAAAGCAAAGCGATATTTTGTGGCGTAATCGGTAAACAGTGGTACCGCTAAATTGAAGGCTACACCACCATTGCTTGGATTTTCAGTAGGGTTCATGCTGTCTTGAAACAGATTATAATCAGATAAGTTACGACAAGTCTCTGTCATTAACGCATTCCAGTTAACGCCTTCTGTGGTGGCATCACAGTCACCTTTATTTTCATCAGGACCACCCGCATTCGCATTGATTAAATTAACAGGCGGCGTTGTTTCAACAGGTGGCGTTTCAACCTGATCAGTGCTTTCGTCACCGCCACAGGCAGTGAGTAATAACGAGGTTATAGCCACTAGCATTAAGCTACGTGACGTCTGATATTTAATTGTTTTTATCATACTATTTACCACTACATATAAAGCTGGCGAAGTTTTAATTTCGCCAGCAAGTTTAATATTGAATGCTAGGATTAGCTGTTGCTATAAAGCACAAGCCAAGGTGGCGATATCATCACCTAGGCAACCATATTTTTTACCTCTGAAGGTAACCACTGCCGGTGCAAGTCTCGGTTGCGTACAACTAAGTAAATTAGAGTTTCCTTGCATAGTCTCATAGGCAAGTGCCGGGCTAGCAGGGTTTGCGGTATAAACAACGCCGATATTTACCTCGGGAAATTCGAGTGAAGATGCGGCAGAGTTATTATCGATATTACCACTGGCACAGACTAAGTCTTCTGCTAGGTAAGGGTCGTAATTAACGCCGTCGGCAAGTGCATCTGCGCCTACTAAAGCATTAAATCCGGCAATAACGCCTGCATTGGAAAGTGACTCACCAACGCCACCGTAAAGGATCGCCGGCATCGTTTGGCCCAGCATCAAGGTATAACCTGCAACAATATCGGTAACTAAATCACCTCGTGGGTCAGCGCCAGAGCGTGAAATGCTGTTACCGTGAATATTAATGTTCTTAATTAGTGGTGACCAGCCATCGGTCATTGTTGCACCGTAGGTGGTGGGGTATGCTGAAACATCATCGTTGGCTAAGAAATAACTGGCGATTTCAATGGAAGAGGTTTCGTTATCGGTGAAGTTGTTATTATAAATTTCAACATCACTGACTGAAAATATTAACATACCAGTGCCTGGTGGTACGATACCAACCGCCCCTGAGCCGACATTCTCTGCATTATTTGCGATAACTTCATTATTGAAAATACGGATGTTGCCGCCATATGCTTGTGTTAAACCAGGAAGGTCAAACGCTAGAATGCCACCGGTGTTTCCTATCGCGACATTGTTATAAACATCGGCCATGGTAGAGTTTTCAATTTCAATGCCAGCGACATTATTTTTTGCGACGTTATCTCGAATAACTATATTGTTTGACTGCCCTACATAAACCCCCGCATCTGCTGAGCCATAAGCATAATTATGCTCTATAAGTATGTTTTGACTTTGTAGTGGGTAAAGTCCATAAGCGCCATTGTCCTCTTCCAAAGGGCCATTCCAGATAGTGCCGGTATAAGCGATATAAACGCCATTAGCACTGACTACTTTAATGCCATTTTTATTGGCTTCAAGCACGCTAAAGTCTCTGATAGCTATGTTAATACCACCTTCGAAGCGAATACCATCATCTCCTGTTGAATTGGTAAAGTCTAAAGTGGTTTCATTGATGCCATAACCTGTGAGGGTAAAATTATCTGCTGCAGCAATGGCAATAGTTTCAGATACGGTAAAATTCCCTTTTGGCAATACCACGGTAGCGCCTGCGGGTACTTCAAATAACGCTAAGACCAGTTCGTCGGTTATATCTTCGCCATCAACTGCAAAGGGTTGAACAAATATCGCATCGGCTGGAAAGGCGAAGCCAGAGCTAGTAACCATAGATGGATCGGCGGTGGCATTTTTACCATCTGCACCATCTGCACCATTTGCCCCATCTATGCCCTGAATTCCATCGATGCCATTAGCCCCGTCAATTGCATCGTCAGCGCAGCCTGATATCGTTAGAGTTGCCAATATGGCGGAAACGAGCAACGATTTTTTCCAATGTTGTTTATTAAAAATACAGCTATTAATCATATTTTGCTCTCTTGTTAATGGTTTTTTATTGGCAAAGTAAATACAGGATTAACGAAATAATAAAAGTGGACAGGAGAAGAAACCTGCTCGCTTTACTGTTATCTCTATTGATTCAAACTTCATTCACCCTTGATTGAATCCACAATAGCTCTAATAATGAACTAAGAAAATGATTGATAATTACAAATGTATGATTGTTTACACTTACAATACACATTTAAACATTTATAGTAGACTCATGTGATAACAAAGGATGACGGATGAAATTAGGTGAGATTTCGGTTTCATATATCGAGGTAATAGCCAAAACAATGGCTAAATTAGAGTGTGATGTGAGGGAAATATTCGGGTTATACTCGATAACTCCTGCCGTTATAGCATCTCCAGATGCGCGTATCAGTATCCCAAAACTTCTACTGCTTGGTCATGCCTGCATTGAGAAAACAGGGGTTCCCTGGCTAGGGCTGGAAATGGGGCGAATGACTACAGCCACTAATTTAGGCATGCCTGGTTTAATCGCTTTGACCGCAGGAGACCTTAGGCAGATATGCACTGCGATCGCTCACTACGAAATATTAAATAGCTTCAACGTTCGTGGTCAATCCAAGTTTTATTTAGATCAAAATGAAGGGACTCGAGATGGCATCCTCGAATTCTATTCGCTCAATCCTTATAATGAATATAACTATTTTGTCGTTGATTCAGTATTGTTGGGCTGGTTGAATGTTATCGAGGAACTTGTCGGCTCTGCCGATGCAGTTAAGAGAGTGTGTTTTGAATTTCCACCCCCTAGCTATGCCGATAAATATTACCAGTTTTTTGATTGTGAGGTAATGTTTAATCAGCCGGCTAACCAATTAGTGATCGATGCTGCTTCACTTAATCTTCCGTGCATAAGTTCATGTCAGTCATTGTATCGGTTATTAAAACGAGAAGCTGATAGTGAGCTTGCCAGTGTGCAATTAGGCTTAAGTTTTACCGAGAAAGTTTCACGTTCGATTACTCCTTTACTTAACGTATCTACACCGACCCTTGATCAGGTCGCTGAACAGCTAAATATTGCGCCCTGGACAATTAGGCGAAATCTAATTAACGAGGGAGGTAGTTTTCAAAAGGTGCTTAATGATACTCGGTGCGATTTGGCTATTAGTTATGTTAGTAGTACGCACTTATCTTTAGGTGAAATCGCTTACTTGTTGGGTTTTGGTTCAGCAACCGCGTTCCAACACGCGTTTAAACGCTGGACAGGTAAAGCACCGGGTAGTTATAGACGTTAAATTGTTATCATAGCTTTCAAAAGAAAGCTTATTTTGAGTCTTTTAAATTAGCCCTTCGGGAGTTTTTCAGCGATTCGATAATGGCACCTAATTTCTTTCCTATAGAATAACGATAGGCAAAAAAATTCTATTTTTTCTCAAATCGCGGCCAAACTCTGAGTGTGAACTAACTTAATGGATTTGGTATCAATTTTGTTTATATGGTGTGAAGCCTATTGAGCTCTGTTGTTAATGGTTGGTAGTTGGTTATCGCAGGGAAGTCTTCGACGATACTTGCTGCCTTCTTACTATCAGGATTGGCGATAGCCAGTAAATGTTTAATACCGTACTGCTGGGCAGATTTTAGTATTTCGATACTGTCATCAATAAATAGCGTTTTATCACAATCAAAGCCATGCTTTTTTTGCAGACGTTGCCACAATAACTGTGACTCTTTGCTGACGCCAAATTCATGGGTAGAGTAAAGTGTATCAAAGTATTGATCTAATTGAGTGCGTTCAATTTTTAATGATAATGCTTCAGGGTGAGCATTGGTCACCATAACAATATCTTTACCACTCGCTCTTAACGCTAATAAAAAATCTTTAGCATCACTACGCAAATGAATTAAATGTTGAATCTCTCGCTTCAATTCTTTAATGGGCATTTGGGTTTGCTGTGACCAGTAATCGAGGCAGTACCATTCAATAGTACCGACAACGGCTAGGTAATCCGCTTTTAGTTTTGCTTTAGCAGCTTCGAGAGATATCGACATTTTTTCACTGTAACGTAACGGCAAGTGCTCTTGCCAAAAATGGTTATCGAAGTGCAAATCTAAAATAGTGCCATCCATATCAATTAACACGGTAGAAATTTCTGACCAATTAATGTTTGTCATTTCAGTCAATCCTCAAAAAAAATTTTTAATGTGATAAATATTAGCATTTTGCTATTCCAAAAGTATTGTTTATCGTGTCATTATAGTGATATCTAAAGAGAATTTAATTTAAGTAATGTAGCTAGAACTATGGCTGATAAAAACCAATTACCAACGATAACACATCGCCAACAAGTGGCGAAAAGTGGCTTATTTGCCATTGAGCAAATCGACTTGACCTTTAGCAATGGTGAGCAACGGCAATATGAGCGTATGATGAGCTCTGGTCGTGGCGCAGTGATGATAGTACCTATGCTTGATGATGATACGTTATTATTAGTGCGTGAATATTGTGCCGGTACGCATAGTTATTTATTAGGTTTTCCAAAAGGTCTTATTGATGAAGGTGAACTAGCCGAACAAGCGGCCAATAGAGAGCTGCAAGAAGAGATTGGTTATGGCAGTGGCCAGTTAATTAGAGTTAGTGAACTGATGATGGCCCCGGCATTTTTTAACGCCAAAATGACTATTTTTTTAGCTAAACAGCTTTATAGTGCCAAGCTTGAAGGTGATGAGCCTGAGCCTTTGCAAGTGGTATCTTGGCCGATAAAAGACTATAAAAAATTATTACAGCAAACAGATTTTACCGAAGCACGCAGTATTGCCGCATTAATGTTAGTACGAGATCTACTTGAAAATTAACTCTCCATGAATTGAAAAGTGAAAATGTACTTAGGCAAAGATGAAGGGGTATAACGATGAACCAAGATAAATTACTAAACATTGCTTTAGAAAGTGCAAAAAAAGCTGGCGTAGAAGTAATGAAATATTATCGTCAGGGAAACTATACCGCAGAAATGAAAGCCGATGAAAGTCCGGTGACTAGTGCCGATATTGCCGCCAATGATATCCTGATGGACCAACTTAAAACACTGACACCTGATATTCCTATTATTTCAGAAGAAGTGGGTGCCGTTTCATTCAGTGAGCGAAAAAATTGGTCTCGTTATTGGTTACTTGATCCTATAGATGGCACGGGTGAGTTTATTATTGGCAGTGGTGATTTTGCCGTAAATATTGCCTTGGTGGAAAATGGCTGGCCAACCCTTGGAGTTATTCATGCTCCCGATCATTGTCTCACCTATTATGGGCAAAAACATCTTGGCGCTTTTAAAGATAACCAAGCAGCCAGCCATGCAATTAAAGTGGCTGAATATGAAGAAAATCGCCGTATTAAAGTGGCGATTAGCCGACGTCAGCAGCTCGAGCTCATGGGGCAGTATTTAAATAGCGATTATGATTATGATTATATTTCCCTGGGCAGTTGTTCATTGAAAAACTGTCTTATCGCGGAAGGTGGTGCCGATTGTTATTTGCGCATTGGTGTCACAGGTGAGTGGGATACCGGGGCTAGTCAGTGTATTTTAGAGCAAGCCGGTGGCGATATTCTCGACAGCGAATTCAATCCGTTAACTTACAATAAACGGGAAAGTTTGCTTAATCCCGATTTTGTTAGTTTAGGTGCTAGAGATTTTTCTTGGCAAAAGATTATTAAAGCGCATCGAAAAGTTTATGAATAACAGCGTACTGCACTGGGTCTATTGAGGCTCAATAATACTTGAGCTTTTATTCTGAATTTTAGTAAAGCGAAGTTGTTCGTTTTGACCAAGATTTATGCTAAATTAGCGCTATTAGTTGAAGCGAACAGATAATGCTAACTTCTCTTACTACTTTTTAGGTCATTTTATTTTAGCTATGTTATCAAGCGAATTAAAAACACATACATCTCATCATCAAGCAGGGCACCGTCCTTGCTTCTTTAAAAGTATCGATCAAATCTAATTTTTGGCGGATAGCTTATGCTGTCAGCCAAAATATCACTGTGCTATTTTTCCGACCATTTTGCTATCTGCTACTTTTAAGCGATTAATTTTCCTGTATCAATATCTGTATAGGTAAAGTTAATCGTTAGAGCTATCAATCATAAATATTCAATTAATATTATTTAATGAATACTAGTTCATTAAACTACTCAATAAGTAAGAGGACAAACCATGGCAGCGCAAGTAACGGCACTTTTTAATGAGATCTGGCAACAATATCTTAGTGTGACTCCGTCAGCAAAAAAAATTCACCAATTGTTAGGTAATGGCAGTGATGTAATCAATGATCATGTGGCTTACCGTACTTTTAATCACCCTAAAATTAACTTGGTACAGTTAGCTAAAGGCCTACTGAAACTTGGTTATACCGAATGTGGTCAATATGATTTCTCGGCCAAAAAATTGGATGCCAAACATTTTGAACATCCAGACACTACCATGCCAAAAGTTTTTATCAGTGAACTACGCGTAGAAGAGTTCTCAAGCGAAGTACAAGAGATTATCACCGGTTTAATTGCTCAGTTACCAGATGATGTTAGTGACCGAGCTGATTTTCTTTATTCAGGCCGTCTTTGGGAAATTAGTTCAAAAGACTATGCAACCTTGTTAGACGTTAGTGAATATGCCGCCTGGTTAGCTGCATGGGGATATCGTGCTAATCACTTTACCGTTAGCATTAACCACTTAGCTAACTACCAAGATATTGAAGTAGTCAATGCTACGCTTAAAGATGCGGGCTATGCACTCAATACTAATGGTGGTGAAATTAAGGGTGATAAAGAAGTGATGTTAGAGCAATCATCAACTCTGGCTGATAAAGCGCCGGTAGACTTTTCCGATAAAACCATGGAAATTCCAAGCTGTTTCTATGAGTTTGCTAAACGTTATGCAATGGCTAATGGTGAATTGTATACGGGTTTTGTCGCTGCCTCAGCAGATAAAATCTTTGATAGTACAAATGTTAAAGGCTAGAGCTGCCATCTTCTGTTGATAATTTCAGATAATATTTCCTGATAATCATCAGCAGAAATAAAGAGTTATAAATAAAAAAGTCAGTGCTAAAACACTGGCTTTTTTTTATTATGAGTAAGTGATAATACTAATGGGTATTGCTAACGGCTAGTCGGAATAACCATTATCTACAAGCAATGTCTTGCCTCTAAAACTGTTAACTCTCGGTGAGTGGGAAGAAACTTATTGGAAATGGTATTATTCATCAAGGTGATATTTTTTCAAAATCGCGGCAATAACACCTTGGTCTTTTAGCTTTTTTAATGCTTGATTGAATTGGCTGAGGGTAATGGGGGCGTTTGGAGATAAAGCCGCTTGAATATTTTGTTGATTGATATTTAAGGGTAATACCTTAAATAACTGACTATTATCGCTCTGTTTTAATTGATAATTAATTAAGATGTTGGCATCAATAAGTGCATCAATTCTGCCAAGCTCTAAACGAAGAAAGTTCACATTTAGGTTACTAACATCATATCGAACAAAATGTTTTTTATCAAAATAAGGCTGTAAGTTAGGATATGTATAACCGCGGATAGTGCCAATAATCATCCCTGAAAAGTCGATTAGCTGTTGATATTGATTGGTATTATCAGCCCTAATGACCATAACATCTTTTTCTATAAAGATTGTTTCGCTCCATTGTAGTTTGTCACTATTAGCAAGCCAGTTAGAATTACTGATTAACACAAGGTGGATAGTATTATTTTCTATATCACGCTCGGTACGTTTTCGAGGGGTTTTGACAAAAGTGACGGTGATATCTAATTCACCAGCAAGCTCGGTAGCAATATCTTTGATAATACCTCCTGATAACTGTTCAGTTTTCTCAATGGCATAAGGGGCTGAATTATGATCGCCATAGCCAATAATTAACGTCACTTTATTATCAGCAAAAGCTGATAGAGAAATAAAGAAGGAATAAAATATAAGTTGTTTAAGATTTTTTAGGAACGTCATAATTAAGTGTATAGTTTGTCATTGCTAGCCAAGGCTTGCATTAAGTATAGACGAATGAGGTCAAATACTTTTTAGTGACTCTACAATTAAATTTTCTCTTCCATGCCGGCTTGGAACTGATCACTGGGCAATATATTGACACTTTCATGAAGTTCTGAATAAACTAATACGGCATTTCCTTGCTCAAGTTGCTTTTTAACTTGTACTATTTTAGCTGCTTTACTGACATCTTCAGCACCATACTCAGTACCCTCACGTAAAATGAAGTCTTCAATAATCGCGGCTAAGGTTTCGTTTGATAGTTGTTCTAGAGGAATAATCATAAGGTAAGCTATTTTCAAGTAATTAAAGCAATTAGGCCATATTGTACTCTTGCATGACGCTATTTCAACACAAGCTAGATTAATTTATTAAACAGTAACCCTTTGCGTTCTTCTTCATTTTTCTTAGTGATAATAGCGCTTTGTAAAAGCACTTCATTTTTAGCTTGTTCGCTCGTGGCTTCGGCGAAATCAGTATCTTCAATACGTGCGCGAGAAGCGCTAACATTGATAACACTGGTTTGGTAGGTGGCTACTTGGCTAGCGAGGGCATTAGTTTCAGCGCCCAAAGCACTGGCACTATCATTCACTAGGTTTGAGGTATCTTGAAGGATGGTTT
The DNA here is from genome assembly GCF_000378625.1 of Colwellia piezophila ATCC BAA-637. Lineage (GTDB taxonomy): Bacteria > Pseudomonadota > Gammaproteobacteria > Enterobacterales > Alteromonadaceae > Colwellia > Colwellia piezophila. Next base: position 70,420 of record NZ_KB905173.1, read on the forward strand.
GCGTAGCCGCAGGGTTGCTGGCATCGAGGCCACTAATGAAGTTATCTTGCCCTAAGACGTCACGGGCTAAGGTATTTATTTGTTCGGTAATTTGATTTAACTCACCTTGAATAACATCACTATCATAAAGTGGATTGCCTGATTGAATAGATAAGGTTTCCGCACGTAATAAACCCTCATTAATGGCCGACAAAGCGCCCGCCTCAATATCGTTTATATTGGCTTGGTCTTGAGCGTTAAAGCTCAGTTGCTTATTTTGGTTGATTTGACTGGTAAGTCGATTAGCAATCTGTAAACCTGCGGCATCATCTGCTGCTTTATTGATACGCTTGCCTGAAGCGAGCTTTTCGGCTTGCTGCTCGCGTTGCTGATTAAGCTTTTCAATAAAGCTAAAGTTGGCTGGTGATTGCTTGACCGACAACATAAAGTTCCCCTGTAAACTAATAACTCTTTGCTACTTAATAGTATAGCAAGGCTATTGGATTTAGGCTGTTAAGGGATTAGTGTTGTCGTTTTAATGAAAACTAGCTTAGTGGCTTTTACTATCGTCTTGAATCTGTTTGAGAAAGTAATAAACATAAAAGGCGGCAATAGCGAGCAGAATAGCTAAACCGCCAAACGAAAACATAACAACCGGATCATTGGTTAACATTGATAATAAGTTCATAGTGGACTCCATAATTTACTAAGTAATTCTTGATGTACTTAGTGTAATCACTTTGCCCAATAACTAAGCTGATTTAGATCAATAGAAGTTCTGCTTTTCTGCCATTTTCGCTTTCAATTTTTGTTGCTCTCTGATTTGAGTAAAAATTTTATTGGCTTTTTCTATACTTTCCTCAACTTGCCTTTTAGATAAGTCACGCTCATCCATTACACGGCTTTTTTCTGCATCGGGATAACCATTCCATGAGGCAATAGTATTCCAGACAAAAGACAATTCAGTACTTTTTTCTACTCCCTTGCCTTCGCTATAAAGCAAAGCTAAATTATATTGGGCGAGGGCATAATTTTGATTAGCGGCATTTCGATACCAGCGAGACGCTTTAAAGTTATCTTGTTTAATGCCATCGCCGTTAGCATACATTACCGCTAAGTTAAATTGTGCACTGGCTAAGTCTTTTTTCGCTGCTTTGTTGGTTAATGCAAACGCTTTCTTTAGGTCTTGCTTGACTAATTTACCGGCAGAATAGATTAAAGCCAGTTCGAATTGTGCGTCGGGGTAGTTTTGTGCAGCAGATAGTTCAAATAACTCGAGTGCTTTCATGCCATCTTTAGGAACGGAATAACCGTGTTGATAAACCAAGGCCATTTGATACTGTGCCGGCGCATAGCCCTCACTAACTAAAGGACGAAATTGAGCAATGGCCGCTTGGAATTTACCACGGTTGAATTCATAAATACCCTGCTCGAGATCATAACCATGACTAAAAGCAGAAAAGCTCGCTAATAGCAGCATGGCTGGCAGGGTTACCTTGATGTTAAAAGATTTTTTAAGGTTCGGGTTGTTTTTGATGAGCATAATTTTCCTTAGTCGGCTTTATTGCTATGAATAAGTGTAGCTTAGAACTTATATGAGTAACATTAAATAACTGTTTTTCCAAGAATATAATTTTTGCTGTGGTAATAATTTATGTGTTTGCATCGATGGAAAAATTATCAATGAAGGGATTATGACAAGGATTTAAATCCTCTTGAATTAACGATTAACGGTAGGAAAAGTGCTCTGTGGCCGAAGAGCACTTTATAAGTAGTTTATTGGTTAGAAAATTAATTCTGCACCGACATCATTTCTTCAATCTGTTCAGCCAATTCTAGCCACTCCATCTCGTTTTCTTCAATATCGTTTTTTAAACGGGCTTGTTTTTTCAGTAAATCAGTCAATTCAACTTTTCGGTCTGCTTGATAAATATCACTGTCACTTAATAAAGCTTCTATCTTAGTTAACTCTTCTTGCCATAGATGGATTTTTTTCTCTAACTTATCCGCTTCTTTACGCAATGGTGCCGATTTTTTGCGTAAGTCGGCTTGTTGCTGGCGCAGTTGTTTTTTGTCTAAGCCTTTATCTGCGTTTTGTTGGCTACTTTTTGTAGATTTTATCGCTTGTTTTTTATCATCATTCAGCCATTGCTGATAATCATCAATATCACCGCTAAAATCACTGACCTGACCATTGGCAACTAGATAAAATTCATCAACACAGGATTCTAATAAAAATCTATCATGGGCAATTAATATAATCGCGCCTTCAAAGTCCTGCAATGCCATCACTAAGGCTTGACGCATTTCTAAATCAAGGTGGTTGGTTGGCTCATCAAGTAGTAATAATTGTGGCTTTTCTAAGACAATTAAGGCCAGTACTAAACGGGCTTTTTCACCACCAGACATATTGGTAACGGGAGCAAGCGCTTGATCGCCGCTAAAGCCAAATTTACCCAGAAAAGTACGGGCTTGCGGTTCGCCTAAAATAGGCTTGGCGCGTAAAATATGATCAACAGGGCTCGATGTAATATGCAATTGCTCTAATTGGTGCTGAGAAAAATAACCAATTTTTAGCTCTTGTGCACAATATCGCTCGCCGCTAAGTAAAGCTAGGTCTCCGGCCAGGGATTTTATCAGAGTCGATTTACCGGCACCGTTACGGCCTAATAAACCAATGCGACTGCCCGGCACTAACGTCAAGCCAACACTGTCTAGAATGATTTTTTGTTCACTATGATCAGATTTTGGGTAACCACATTGGCTTTCTTTGAGCGAAAGTAGTGGGTAGGGTAGGCTCTCTGGTTTTTCAAAACTAAAGGTAAATTGACTATCGACATGGGCAGGTGCTAGATCTGGCAGCTTCTCTAAACGTTTTAAGCGACTTTGTGCTTGCTTGGCTTTACTGGCTTTAGCACGGAAACGATCAACAAAAGCGGTCAGATGGGCGGCTTCTTTTTGCTGCTTTTGATATTGTGCGTCTTGTTGCGCTAAATGTTCGCGGCGTTGACGCTCAAAAGAGGTATAGTTGCCGCTGTATAATTTTGCCCGCTGGTGTTCAATATGTAAAATTTGACCAATAACAGTATCAAGAAAATCACGATCATGTGAAATCAGTACTAGCGTACCGGTAAAACGCTTTAACCAACGTTGTAGCCATATAACTGCATCTAAATCTAGATGATTGGTTGGCTCATCGAGCAATAATAAATCAGCACGAGAGATTAGCGCCTGCGCTAAGTTTAAGCGCATACGCCAACCACCAGAAAAATCTTTCACTGGGTTAGCAAGTTGTGATTGTAAAAAACCTAAACCATGTAATAACTCACCAGCACGAGCCGGCAAGCTGTAACCGTTAATAACATCTATTTTATTAATAATGGTGGCTTCAAGGTTACCATTATCCATAATACGAGCCTGTTCAAGATCATGCTCTAACTGACGAAATTCTTTATCACCATCCATAACGTAATCAAGGGCGCTTTGCTCTAAAGATGGCGTTTCTTGCTTTACGGTCGCAATATCCCAACTTGTTGGCATAGATAAATCACCAGCGTCGGGCGTTAACTCACCTAACAACGCGGCAAATAGAGACGATTTCCCACAGCCATTACTGCCTACTAAGCCAACTTTATGGTTAGGGTGAATAGTAAAGCTAGATGATTTAATTAGGTTTTTAGCCCCTCTATCTAAACTTAGGTCGGTGGCAATAATCAATGGTAATTCCTCGATAAAATGGCATAGTGCTGTTAGGAGAATACAGACTAAAAAAATGCTTGTGCATTGTCGCTGTTCCTATGACCACAATTCAAGGTAAAATAGCGATAATTAACTATTTAGTTGTAGAAGAAGTGGATAAAAATGAACAAAGCCCTAAAAAAGAGATTTATCGCTGGCGCAGTCTGTCCGAAATGTAAAGCTATGGATACCCTGGCACTGACCAAAGAAAACGGTGTCGAAAAAGTGACTTGTGTCAGTTGTGGTGAGCAAATGGTGCAAACCGAAGCTCATATTGATAAGGCTGTGCGTGAACATGAACAGGTTATAGGTGTATTTAAACCTTGATAACATGCATTTTATTGCGGTTTGCCTTAATTAGCACATCAAAAGTACTCATTGATAGTCATCAACTCCGTGCTCTATTTTTAATTAAAAGTTTATAAGTAAAGCTTTCTAATTAAAGCATAGCGCTTCAAATAACATTGTTAGCTATTTAAGGCTAGTATCGAATTAATAATGCGGTGGTGGTGGTTCAACGTCTTCGGCATCACCCGATAAGCTACCGCTATCTTTTAAACGATTAGCGATCAACTGAAGTTGATGTTTCAGATCTGCAATTTCCTGCTGATGGGCAGCTAGCTCTACACTTAACTGATCAATAACATCATCTTGAAAAACATTACGTGATTCTAGGTCGTCAACACGTTCTTCGAGTTGTTGAACATGGTTAACATTCGGGTTATGAGTACTTAGGGTAATTTCGGCATTGGCCATGATTCAACATATCCTGATGAGCTTATCGTTAATAGGTTGTTATTATCGCCAAATGCGACGCTATACACAACCGCACCGGTAGGTCTTTTTGCTTCTTTAGGGGTAACAAACCAATATGCACGGCGTTTGCCCGTGGCAATATCCCAAACACTGACCTTTTTGGAGGCCGCACCCGTGATCATAGTTTTACCATCGGGTGAAAAACGTATGGTACTAAAAACTTCATGGCGCTTTGTCCCTTGTAAAGTGCTAATCCGTTTACCTGTTTTTAAATCCCAAATATAAGCAGATTTCATACTATCGGCAGAAAAGGCATATCGACCCTTAGCATCTAAGGCTACTTTTGATACGCGAGAGCTATGATTAAACTGATAAACAACTTGCCCTGATTGGGTATCCCACACATAAGCAGTAAAATCATTTCCACCTGATATAGCCACTCTGCCATTGGGCAGCATATCTACTGAATTGATCTTTTCCTTGTGACCTAAAAATTCTAATCTTCTACCGGTATTAAGGGTAATGTGTACGACGGTACCGTTACTTTTTCCAATCAGTAAGTAATCACCATTGTTACTGATAGCAATATCTCTAATGTTGGACTCTCGTACTTGCCAGTAACCTTCCGATTTACCTGATTGTAGGTTCCACAAGGCAAAGTTCTTTCTATTGGCCGTCAATACATGGCTAGCGTTGTCACTAATATCAATGGTGAGCACTAAGTTATCACTGGTGTTTTGTTCTTGCGACCAGTTAAAAAGTCGCTCATTTGTGCTTAAATCCCAAACACTCAAACCGTGATGGATAGATGAAACTACCGAGAACTTGGCATCACTAGAGAGTTGGCCAGCATAAGCACCTTCAACAGATTGCTGCCAACGCTGTAATGGCGCTTGCGTAACCGGCTTACAAGCCGCTAGTGTCGTCAATAAGGTGACTAGAAAAATCCAATTACATTTTAACAAGATATAAATACTTTTTTATTTGCGCATTTATCGTTAGTATAAGTTCTTTTTTGAATTTGTTTAGTGTTATCTTTTTAGTTTTGACTTTAATTCCGTCTTTATCAAGCTATAAAAGATAAGTTGAACAATGAATAGCCGTAAATTGGGGAATTCTCCAATTGTATTGTATAAATGGAGATATAAATGAAATTGTTTAAACCTACCCTTATAGCACTAGCGTTAGTGGCCGTTGTTGGTTGTAATGAAAAACCTGTTGAAGAAGTGAAAGCACCGGTATTAGATACTGAAGTGCAAAAACAAGCCTACGGCTTAGGTGCCTCAATTGGTATGTACATGCAACGTAACCTGGAAGAGCATGACAAACTAGGTTTAACCTTAGAAAAAGAACTTATCATTCGTGGTTTCACCGACAGCATTGATGGTAAATCTGTCATCGAAAAAGAAGAAATCCAAGCCTTATTGATGAACCTTGATGCAAGCATGAAAGAAAAGCAACAAGCTGCATTGGTTGCGGCTTCTGAAGCTAGCTTAGCTGAAGGTGTTAAATTCTTAGAAGATAACGCTAAAAAAGAAGGCGTACAGGTAACTGAATCAGGCATTCAATACGTAGTATTAACCGCTGGTGAAGGTGATAAGCCGCTAGCTGCTGATACCGTTACAGTACATTACACCGGTACTTTCCTAAACGGTGATACGTTTGATAGCTCATATAACGGAGCAGGTGAGCCGGTAGTATTTGCACTTAATCGTGTAATTAAGGGCTGGACTGAAGGCGTACAGTTAATGAATGTAGGCGCTAAGTACAAATTCACAATCCCTTCAGATTTAGCATACGGCCCTAACGGTAACCCACCAAGTATTCCGGGTAACTCAGTACTAGAATTTGAAATTGAATTATTAGAAATTAAAAAAGCAGCAGAAGCTCCAAAAGCTGATGGTCACGACCACGCGGCTCACTAGTTAACGTTTATGTGAATTAAGCTTGCTTAGCTATTCACAGACTTACTAGTAAAAAATATAAAACCATCAGTAATGATTTACTGGTGGTTTTTTTGTTTCCTGAGTACCTTATTGAAAATAAGATTTTGTAGTTTTTTTATAAGTAAGAATTCAATTAGAATAAATGTTCAAGAACAAGGCGCTTGATTGAGCAATAGCTTGCTATTGTGATTGAAAGCAACGATGTTATTGGATATTTAGTTCATTGAAATATAATATAGCTCAATGAAAAAACTTCTTATCATTGGCTATGTATGGCCTGAGCCTAACTCTTCTGCGGCAGGTAGCCGTATGATGCAGTTAATCCATTTTTTCCAAGCGCAAAGCTATGACATTACCTTTGCCAGTCCAGCACAACAAACTGAGCATATGGTTGATTTACGTGCCTTAAATATTACTGTTGAAAATATTACGCTCAATTGCACTAGTTTCGATGTCTTTATCAAAGCATTGCAGCCAACTACCGTAATGTTTGACCGCTTTATGATGGAAGAGCAATTTGGCTGGCGTGTAAGTGAACAGTGCCCACAGGCGCTGAGAATTTTAGATACCGAAGATTTGTTTTGCCTACGCAATGCTCGTCATCAAGCCTATAAACAAAGACGTAATATCACCGATGCAGACCTACTCAGCAGTGACATGGCTAAACGTGAAGTTGCGTCGATATTTCGCTCTGATATCAGCTTAATGATTTCTAGTGTGGAAGTGGAATTACTACAACGATTATTTAAAGTCGATGGCAGTTTAATTCACTATTGCCCCTTTATGTTAAGCCAAACTCAGTTAACACAAGAAAATCCAAGTTTTCAACAGCGGGAAGGTTTTATGGCGATTGGAAATTTTCGCCATGCGCCCAACTGGGACTCAGTACTATGGCTCAAACAGCAAATATGGCCATTAATACGCAAACAACTGCCTAACGCCAAACTGAACATCTATGGCGCATATCCACCGCCGAAAGCAACTGACTTACATGATGAAAAGTCAGGTTTTTTGGTTAAAGGCTGGGTAGATGACGCCGTACTGGCTATGCAAAGCGCCAAAGTCTGTTTAGCACCGCTGCGTTTTGGTGCGGGCATTAAAGGCAAGCTTGCTGAGGCGATGTATTGTCAAACGCCTTCGGTTACCACTGATATTGGCATCGAGAGCATGCAAACTGAGTTCGCTTGGCCTGGCGCGATAGCCAATGAGCCACAAGCTATCGCTAATGCTGCAGTAAAGCTTTATCAAGATGAACTTGCATGGCAAGCTGCTAGTGATTTAGGGCCGAAAAATGCCCTGTTAATGTATCAACAAGAGCGTATTTTAGCTGAGCTAGCGGCTTGTTTAGCTAAACTAGAGGTTAATCTCGAACAGCATAGAAAGGTAAACTTTATTGGCAGTATGCTCAATCATCATCACCATAAAAGTACTCAATATATGGCGCAATGGATTGATGTTAAAAGCCAATTGAAAGTTTTGGCTGAAAGCGATAGCTCAAAAGAAGAAGGATAAAGAGGGAGAGTGACTGGCTTTGAATTAATCAGCTAGCCACTATTTCCGTCATCGCTGTTGCTACTTAGGCCGGCATCCAATGTTTAGTGGCTGATAGGCTGAGTAGGTAAAGACGGCTTCAGACTAAGTATATAATGGCAAGACTTACAAAGGCATTAGCTTGGTTTGAGCTTTTTTATTAGCCACTAAAATGCCGTCAAAGCATAACAGCCTTGAGATGTTTTTAGGTATTAATCAATAAAAATCTGCATTTCTTCACCTATTTGCTTGCGCATTTCCATCAATTTCACCGCGGAAGCATGTTGTTTCTTATCGGCTTCTGTTGTTGGTTGCCATTTCGGTACGGTTTCAGATTGACCATTTTGGTCAACGGCGACCATGATAACAATACAATGCGTTGTTAAGCGTCGGTTTAATGACTTAGGGTCACAAGCATTTACTTCAAGGGCAATATGCATTGAAGAATTACCGGTAAAGATAACTTTGGCTTCAACCTCCACTAAGCTGCCAACATGTATCGGGGCAATAAAGCGAATACCGCCAGCATAAGCGGTAACACAGTAACGGCCACTCCAGCCGGCAGCGCAGGCATAGGCGGCCAAATCAATCCATTTCATTACGGCACCACCGTGCACTTTACCACCAAAATTTACATCTTGTGGCTCCGCTAAAAATCGTAAGGTAATATCACGTTGTGGTGCATTCATAAGTGGCGCTCTTTATCGTTAATGAGTTGAGTAGGTGGATCAGAAGAAGATTGCTCAAACTATAGTGTTCATCGTTAATTAGCAAATAATATCTTTACAGCATGCACCAAATAACTAATAATGAGAATCGTTATCATTTGCGTTTATTGTTGGACTTTAATGCAAAACGTGCCAAGGCAATAACATATCGTAATAATTGGCATGGTCTATCTAAGCTATAGATACCCAAGGAACTTTGCTAATAAAAGTTCGAACGTGACGGTTAGCTGATTTTTAATGTGAGAGTAATTATGTTTGGTTTTCATTTTTGTAAGGTTTCAGGCATGAGCATGTCACCACGTATTCCAGAAAATAGTTACGTCTTTGTGGTGCCTTGGCTGAAAATATTAAGCTTAAAAGAGGGCTGCTTGTTACAAGTTTTTCACCCAAAATATGGCTATATAGTAAAGTCGTTGGCAACAATTGACAGAAACGGTCTGTTTTGGCTGAAAGGTCATCATAAAAGCAGTATACCTATTGAGCAGTTAGGCCCCGTAGGTAAGTCACAAATACAAGGTAAAGTTTTGTGGGTTTTTCCACCCAAATAGGTACTAGATCTAATTAGAGGTTATACCAAGTTGATTGAGTACAGCTCTGCATTGGGAAGAAATTTAATCAAATTGGTATTATAACCAGCAATCGGAAAATCGTGGCTATAAACCGTAAAGCCTAATTAAAATAAGTCTAAACCCTGTTTTAATATTGTTGCAGCTTCTTTATAACCACTCTTGTCTAAATAACCACTAAAGCTGTTGATTAGCTCAGGTACTTTTTCTTTAGAAATGCCTAATTTTTCAAAGGCAGAGTTTAAGTAATCGACACTTTCGGCTTTTTTACCGACATCACCGGCACTTGATAAAAATGAACTGAAAGATGATTTTTCTACTTTAGGCGCCTTGTCTAAATAGCTTTGCGCATCAGGCACCGCTTTACTGATTAATGCAAAGTTTTCTTGGCTTAAATTGTCTTTAGCTACTTTAAGTAGTGAGCCAAAACTTGCCGCGACAGTACTTTCTGATAAATTTAGTTGCTTAGCTGCATATTCAATCATCGCATTAGTCTGTAACGGTACGTCTAAGTCTTTAGCTGCACTTTTAAGTTGTTCTGTCGAGGTTTTGCTAATAGAGCCGAAGTCGACCGCAGTGGCTGAAAATGAGCTTAAGCCGGTTAAACTAATTAGGGTAATCGAGGTAGAAAGGCAAATAGTTGAAAATTTCACAGGAAAGTCCATGTTAATAAGATGTAATTAAATACCTTAACATGTTTGTGAAAAATAATAGGGGAGGCACAAATAAAAAAGCCTTTCTCATAGAGAAAGGCTTGAAATGCTCGCATTTTGGTCTTGTTAATCAAGATTCTTATTATTTATTTCTAGCTAGTATTTTTTTATTATTATTAATTTTTAGCTAATATATCTTTCTAGTTCTTTTTATTATTGTTTTTCTGTAGCGCAGGCATTTTATAGCAAAGCATTTTTACCACCGCAACAACTTTAGTAGAGCATAAACTCCACGATTTTCTTCGTAGTGAACTGATTGAACAAGTCAATATCGCTAAGCTATTGATTCAATATTCATTGGTAAAAATCAAGTGCAATTATAACGTTTAAAAAAAAAGTTAAATAAATTGAACTTCTATCCTGTTAGCGCATTTCTCCCTTGATTCAGTGACAGGGTGTTTTTTAAAGAGTGTTGATTTAGTTCATAGATCAAAAGGCTGGTCGGTGTTAAACTGCGCCCCTAAAATATATTAGCAAAATGCTTATTAAGCTGTAGTCGCTAAGTAACTAAATTAATTGAATCGTGCTGTCATTATTACTCAAGAGTAATATTTCAATGTGATTGTAAATAAGAAGATTAAGAGGAAGTATTGGTGACAGAATTAAAAAATGATACCTATTTACGTGCGTTATTAAAGCAACCAGTAGATTACACGCCAGTATGGATGATGCGTCAAGCAGGTCGTTATTTACCTGAATATCGCGAAGTACGTAAAAATGCAGGTGACTTTATGTCAGTCTGCAAAAATGCTGAACTGGCATGTGAAGTCACTATTCAACCATTACGTCGTTTCCCATTAGATGCGGCAATTTTGTTTAGTGATATTTTAACGATTCCAGATGCCATGGGCCTAGGTTTATATTTTGAAACCGGTGAAGGACCAAAATTCGAGCGTCCTATTACCTGTAAAGCCGATGTGGTGAAAATTGCCGTACCTGATCCAGAAGATGAGTTAGGTTATGTCATGAATGCGGTACGTACTATTCGCAAAGAATTAAAAGGCGAAGTACCACTCATCGGTTTTTCTGGTAGCCCTTGGACATTAGCCACCTACATGATCGAAGGCGGCAGTTCTAAAGCATTCACAAAAATTAAAAAAATGATGTTTGCTGAACCACAAACCTTACATTTATTACTGGATAAATTAGCTGACTCCGTTATTAGTTACTTAAATGCGCAAATTGCTGCTGGTGCGCAATCAGTGATGGTCTTTGATACATGGGGCGGAGTATTGTCACCACGTGATTATAATGACTTCTCTTTACAGTATATGGCGAAAATTGTTGACGGATTAACCCGTCACAATGAAGGCCGTCAAGTGCCAGTGACGTTATTCACTAAAAATAGCGGTATGTGGCTAGAATCTATCGCCGCGACAGGTTGTGATGCCGTTGGCCTTGATTGGACTATTGATATTGAGAATGCCAAAGCACGCATTGGTGATAAAGTGGCTTTACAAGGTAATATGGATCCCTCCATGTTATATGCGCCATTGCCACGTATTGAACAAGAAGTTTCAAAAATATTAGCCGGCTTTGGTGAAGGCGGAACTGGTCATGTATTTAACTTAGGCCATGGTATTCACCCTGATGTGAACCCAGATCACGCCGGCCATTTCATTGAGTCTGTACACCGTTTAAGTAAGCCTTATCATAAGTAGATTACTACCAGTAATATGATAGACAGCTATCGCTAGTGTAAGCCTAGCTTACTCTAGCCTTAATAAAAACAGTAAAGCCGCGGTTAATTTATCAAAAAGATAAAGTAACCGCGGCTTTTTTATTGGCTAAGTTTTATCAATTGTTTAGTTCATGCCAGTCACTCTCTTCAGCGCTGTGAAACTTCATACCAATTCGGCTTGGGTGTTAAGTGTTTTGCAATTCAGACCGATTACATACTCTGTTACATTCTTGAACTAATAAGAGTTACAGGACTCTTTAAGACTTAAAATCAATGACTTAATGATGGTATTTCTGTTGTTTTAATCCCCTCGCGCTGTCATTTGTATAAAATAACAGTCGACTGTACTTGTGTTCTGGTGTGTTGGTGGTGTATAACACTACTATCTTTTGGTATTATTCAAGGAACAGGGCATGGCACCTCAATGGGATTCAGAAAAACCGATATATCTCCAACTGTATCAGCAAGTCATCACTCGCATATTAGATGGTTATATCAAGGAAGGCGAAGCTTTACCTTCAGTCAGAAAAGTAGCCGCTGAGTACCAACTTAATCCAATGACTATTTCAAAGGCGTATCTGATGTTACAGGACGAAGCAGTTGTAGAGAAACAACGTGGAAAAGGGTTATTTGTTATACCAGGCGCACAAAAATTAATGTTAGATAGAGAGCGTGATAATTTTTTGTCACACCAGTGGCCAGAAATACTAAAGCAAATCACCCGACTTAAACTTTCGCCAGAGCAACTATTAACCAACATTGTAGGGGGATAATGATGAGCTCATTAATTTCAGTAAAGAATGTCAGTAAATCATTTGGATCAAAACAGGTACTTTCATCGGTGAACTTATCTGTTAGTGCCGGACAAATTGTTGGCTTGGTTGGCCCAAACGGCGCCGGTAAAACTACTTGTTTACAGGCTGTATTGGGACTAACCGATTATGAAGGTGATATCAGTGTTTTAGGGCATCACCCAAGAAAAGATCGCGTAAATATGCTTAAAGATGTCGCTTATATTGCTGATGTGGCTATTTTACCTAAATGGTTAAAGGTCTCGCAAGCATTAAGTTATATGCAAGATATTCATGAAAACTTTGATATTGACAAGGCAGAAAAGTTTCTCGCTAAAACCAATATTGAGGTGAATGATAAAGTAAAAACGTTATCTAAAGGCATGGTGGCGCAATTACATTTAGCCTTGATTCTTGCGATTGACGCTAAGGTATTAATTTTAGATGAACCAACTTTAGGTTTAGATATTTTGACTCGTCGCCAGTTTTACAGCCACTTGTTGGAAGATTTTTATACTGAAGAAAAGTGTATTGTTATTACCACGCATCAAATTGAAGAAATTGAACATATCTTAACGGATGTTGCTTTTATACAAGATGGTAAAATTGTGCTTGCTCAAAGTACTGATGAAATAAAAGAACGCTTTAATTTAGTTTCTGTTACCAATGAGCAACTACCACAAGCAGATGAGCTAAAGCCGTTATTTAAAAATAGCATGATGGGACTAACAACAATGTTATTTGATAATCAAGATAAAGCTGCGTTACAAAGCTTAGGTCAAGTAACAGTGCCTAGTTTAGCTGATATTTTTGTCGGTGTGATGAATAAGGAGACTTGCTAATGAATACGTCAATTATGAAAGCGTCTATTAAAAAAGAGCTATGGGAATTTAATGGTATGCTCAAATGGGTGCCTATTACGTTAGCCGGTGTGTTTATTTTAATTCCGCTACTAAGTTTGTTACTCAATGATATTGAATTCTCAGGGTGGCTAGAAGGCCTTAAGCACTTAAGTGAATCACAAGGTGATAGGGGCTTAACCAAGGTGTTTTTTGTTGCTACCGCAGCATTATTTGCTCCTTTTGTTTTGGTGGGCTTTATTGTTCAGCTATATTATTTGGTCACTTGTTTATATGATGAGAGGCGAGATATGTCGGTAATGTTTTGGCGCTCGCTACCGGTGTCTGATGGCGTTACTATAACCAGTAAGCTATTAACCGGTGCTATCATTATTCCTGCTATTTTTTACTCGGCAGCAACAATGTTGTTTGTAATTGGTCTAGTACTGGCATTTATCGGCTCAGTGATATTATCAGTTGGTTTTGATATTTCATTATGGGGTTTATGGTCAAGCGCTCAGGTTTTGAGTACCCTAGGTTCATTTTGGTTGACCTTAATACCGTTAGCAATATGGCTATTACCTTTATACTCTTGGTTAATGTTAACTTCAATTTATGCGAAGAAAGCCCCATTTTTATGGGCGGTGCTACCGATTGTTGCCCTGCTAATTATTGAAGCTATTGTGGTACATTATTTACAATTATCACAACCATTTTTTGGCCACTTTATTGGCGATTACTTTTCTCTTGCAACTGACAAGGTAGCTGTGAATTCTGATGATATCAGCTCTTTACGTTGGGCGCCTTTACAAGCGGTGCTAGCACAAATCGATTACCGAACCTTCTTGGTTTCAGCGGGATTATTATCTGCTACTTATTGGTTTAGAGTGAATAAACAAGAGTCATAACTAATGCGAACTCATTGACTTGTAGAGTGAATATACAATTACATTAGCCGTAAATGCCAATATGAAGATATTGGCATTTTTATAGGTGAAAAACCTTATTCCTCCCGGAATTTTTAGCTTGGTATAGCGCTGTCAGCACGAGAAAATAAAGCATCAAAAGAGGTATCACTGGCCAAAAAGCTAGAAACACCAATACTGACAGAAAGCTTGATAATACCTGGCCAGTCTCCGACTATTTTCAGTTCACTTTGTTTCTTGCAAATACGCTCTGCCAATATCAAAGCGGATTCGATAGCGGTTTCAGGTCAAATAATAGAGAACTCCTCACCACCAATACGCGCAAGAATATCGGTTTGCCTTAGGCTCCCTTGCAGCTGCTTGGCAACCTCAATTAATACTTGATCGCTAGCGGGGTGACCGTATTGGTCATTAATACTTTTAAAATGATCTATATCAATGGAAATAAGTGTCATCGGCTTTGTGTAGCGCTTGGCTAGCTTATACTCTTTTTCTGCTTGCTCAATGAAGTAACGTTGATTATACAAGTAGGTTAATGGGTCCGTATTAGCCAGTTTTTTACATTCTTCTTTGAGTTTGAATAACTCGGTCACATCAGTTGAAAAACCAATCATTGCCGGTAATTTATCCGGTTGCAATAAGGGCACTTTGGTACTGATATAGCGATGAATATTTCCCTCATCGTCGGTGGTGGTTTCTTCAATAACCTGCTTTTTATTCGTCGCAAAGACCTGTAAGTCTGACTGGTAAAAATGATCGGCCATCGCTTTAGGTAACACCTCCGTATCTTTCTTACCGAGAATGTTTTTTGCTGTATCACCAAACAATTTCGATACTTTAGCATTCACATAGAGGAAAGTTCTTTGAGAGTCTTTCATATAAACATAGGCATTGATGTTATTCAAAATGCTATGGCGTAGCATAAAACTATCACGGATTAATGAGTTAACCCCTGATAGCGGAATTATCGAGGTTCGCTAAACAGATAATTGTAAATTTTAATGGCTGACTATCGAGGTAATAAAAAAGGCACTGAATCAGTACCTTTTTTTTAGTGCTTAATTGAGTACTAAAAGCTATTCATCATCGACTTCATAAGCACTAAAGTCGGTAATACCTTTCGCTTCAAGTAATCGCCTAACACTGGCAGGTAACTTCTCGTTGTTATCTTTCGCTAGATCTTCATCATCGGGCAACGGCTGACCACTGAATGCATGCAAAAAGGCTTCACATAACAATTCACTGTTGGTGGCATGTCGTAGGTTGTTCACTTGACGTCTGGTGCGTTCATCGGTTAAAACTTTTAACACGCGCAAAGGAATAGAAACGGTAATTTTCTTTACTTGCTCGCTTTTTTTACCGTGTTCGGCATAGGGATTTATGTACTCGTCATTCCACTGAGCCATGGATATTCCTCTGTTTTACTTTAAAAGTTGCGGATAGGTTAAGGGGGTAATTTTACCTATTGCGATAAAGCAGTCAAGTAGAAGTTTAGATGTCTAAAATTACTTGACCCAAATATACAAAGTGTTTAGAGTTATAGACGTCCAAACATCCAAACGAAAACGTAGCTAATAAGTTAGCACAAAGACGGTAAAAACAGGTGAATTCAATCTTGCTTGTGACCACCCAGCTTAATTAATGGAGATAAATAAATGTCGATTACTAACAAAAGTAATATTACTACTTCGGCAGTAAGAGCCGGTATTAATACCGATCAGCATCATGGCGCGGTGGTTGCTCCTATCCATTTATCCAGCACGTACTCATTAAAAGGTTTTAATGATAAACGTCGATTTGATTATTCTCGTACTGGTAACCCTACGCGCGCTACGTTTGCTGAAGTGATTGCCGATTTAGAGCAAGGCAGTGTCGGTATTGTTACCAGCACCGGTATGGCGGCAGTGCATTTAATTTGTCAGCTGTTATCCACTGAAGATACCGTGGTTATTCCACATGACTGTTACGGTGGTAGTTTTAGATTATTTACCCATTTAGCTAAACGAGGTCAGTTTAAGCTGATTGTTGTTGATCAAAATGACCAACAAGCGCTCAATAATGCCTTAGCGCACAAACCTAAGTTAGTATTACTTGAAAGTCCAAGCAATCCACTATTACGCATAGTGGATATTGAGGCAGTCACCAAAGTATGCCATAATGCGGGTGCATTAGTGGCAGTAGATAATACCTTTTTATCGCCAGCCTTACAGCAGCCCTTAACATTAGGTGCTGATATTGTTTTCCACTCAACTACTAAATACATTAATGGCCATAGTGATGTCGTTGGCGGTGTTTTAGTGACCAAAACTGCCGAGCTTGGTGAAAAGTTAGCATGGTGGGCAAACTGTATTGGTATTACCGGCAGTGCTTTTGATAGCTTCTTAGCGTTGCGTGGTTTAAAAACATTACCGGTAAGAATGAAACAACATCAAGAAAATGCCTTACAAGTCGCTGATTTTTTGAAAACACATGATGCGATTGATGCCGTGTACTTTCCAGGTTTTACTGATCATCCAGGACATGATATAGCCAAAAAACAGCAGTCAGGTTATGGTGCTATGTTAAGTTTTGAGGTTAGGGGGGGCGTTGAGGCAGTTAAAAAATTATTTGAACACCTTGAATTATTCACTTTAGCGCAATCCTTAGGTGGTGTGGAAAGTCTTATCAGCCATCCATCAACGATGACGCATGCAGGTATGGAAATAGCAGATCAGTTAGCGGCGGGCATTACCCAGTCTTTAGTACGTATATCGGTAGGAATTGAAGATATCGAAGATATTTTGGCCGATTTAGCCCAGGGGTTAGCCCAAAGTCAGCAGTAATAATTAAATAGACAATTAGCAGTTGAGCAGGCAGAGAGATGACACAAGAAAATATTAACCTAAATAAGATTAACAAAGATAAAGCCGAGCCGCGCCGAGAAATTGCCGAGTCTGACTTTACTACTGACGTACCCTCGGAAAATAAACTTGCAAAACATGCGATCCAAGTACACAAATTTGGTGGTAGTTCTTTAGCCACAGCTGAATGTATTAAACGTGTTCTTGAAATTATCCGGGCGAATTGTCAACTAAACGATATTGTTGTGGTTTCAGCAAACGGTAAAACAACGGATAGCTTATTCGCACTACATGATCTAGTTGAACGCACAATCGCTGAGCAAAAAATACAAACGAGTGATGAAATAACTCAACTTATTACTGCGTTAGCGAAAGCGCAAGAAAAACTCATTACTGACTTATTAAATGCTAATAATACCAAACAGTTATTACTAAGATTGTCTAAAGATATTGAGCAATTAAGCCACTGGTTAGCGGGTGATATTGTTAAGTATCGCAATGATATTCTCGCTTTTGGTGAAGTGTGGTCAGCAAGGTTGTTGTCAGCGTTACTTAATGAGCAAGTTTGCCCAAGTAATAGTATTGATTCCCGTGACTTTCTTGTTATCGATAATGAACAAAGTTGTGTGGTCGATACGGCTAAAAGTGCCGCACAATTAAGGCAAAGGCGTCAGTTTGGCAAGTTAGCGGTTATCACCGGTTATATCAGTAAAGATAGTCGTGGTAATAGTTGCACTTTAGGGCGAAATGGCAGTGATTACTCTGCTACTATTATTGCCTCATTAGTTGCAGCAGGTAATGTAACTTTATGGACAGACGTTGATGGTATTTATAGTGCTGATCCTCGTGTGGTGCCTAATGCTAGAAAATTACACCGATTACCCAATGGTGTAGCCAAAGAGTTAGGTCGTCTAGGTAACCCCGTGTTACATGCTAAAACCTTACTACCACTGATTAATCCATTAAGTGAACATCATACACATTTACATGTTGCTAGTAGTTTTGATCCTAAGGTTATCGGTACTGAAATAGGTAAATTTGGCCAAATCGCCAAACAAGAGTTATCAGTAACTTACCTTAACGATTTACTGTTAGCGCAATCGGTAAGTTTTACCGGAAAAACCGCGGAGAGAGCAAAAGCTGAGTTTTCGCCTCTTTGCATGGATAACCAAAAAGGCTTTATGGTTATCACTCAAGAGCAACAAAAATCATTAAGTCAGTGGCTAGCTAGTCATGATGTTGAAATCACCTTCAAACCCGTGTCGATTATTGCCACGGTTGGCCATCGTGTCGCAGAACGTGGTGATATTAAAGCCCGCTTTAAACGCTCATTAAAAACAGCCAAGCCCATAGATATCTTGGGCAGTGATAACGATCATAGTGTTATTGCAATTTTACCAGAGACTTGCTCAATTGAATTATTAAATAGCGTGCACCATGAGATGACTAAAGATGTCCGTCATATTGGGCTAGTTGTTGCGGGTATGGGCAATATTGGCGAACGCTTCTTAGAGTTATTGCCCGCGCAGCTGAATAAAGTATATGCTTTAGAAAATTTGCATTTAGTTGGTTTACTCTCTTCAAAAAAAGCGTTAATAAATAATGATGGTATTGATGTAGCTCAAGCAAGTAAATTATTTGCACAGGAAGCGCAAAACTATGATACTGAACAGCTTATTTCTTGGTTGACCCAAAACCCTTATGATGAGTTAATTGTGGTCGATATCACCCCAAGTGAAGATTTTAGTTTACTGTATGAACAGATGTTTTCTTTAGGTATCCATGTCATTGGTGCTAATAAATGGGCAGCTTCGAGTAGCACAAAGCATTTTAATAATTTAGTAAATACTGCGGATAAAAATAACAGCTTATGGTTAGGAAACACTACAGTTGGAGCAGGTTTACCTATCAATTATGCTATTGAGGACTTACGTCAAAGTGGTGATAGCATTAGCGAGTTATCAGGAATCTTCTCCGGCACCCTGAGTTGGTTATTTGAAACCTATGACGGTACTACAAAATTTTCAGAGCTGTTATTAAATGCCTTAGCACAAGGGATTACCGAGCCAGATCCGCGTGAAGATTTATCGGGTCGTGACGTACAACGAAAGTTATTAATTTTAGCTCGAAAAGCTGGATTTGAACTAGCCTTAGAAGATATTGACTGTCAAAATTTAGTGCCAGAAGCATTACAATCATTATCAACCCATGACTTTTTAGCCCGAGCTAATGAGTTAGATGAATATTTTTCCTCAGCGTTAAGTGATGCCAAGAGTAAAGGTGCTTGTATTCGTTATGTAGCACGTTTTCAATATGACGATGCCACCGGCGTTACTGCTAAAGTGAGTTTAGAAGTATTGCCGCAAACTGATGCCTTTGCCAATTTAACCCCCTGTGACAACATTTTCCAAATCAGTAGCCATTGGTATCAAGACAACCCATTAATTATTCGTGGACCGGGTGCCGGACGAGATGTCACTGCAGGTGGGTTACATTCTGATTTAGTTAAAATATGTCAGCAACTGGCCCATAAACAACATCAAGTGAGAATAAAGGGCATTAATTAATTACCGCTATTTCATGGCAGCAATATCCCTCTGCCATATATCGAAATAAAAATACCTATGCTAGGAAATAAAGCATAGGTATTTTTTTTGGAAAAAATAAATGGTGATGACTTTGATGAGAATAATTAATAACTTAGTTATATCGCTCTTTAAAGTAATAGCCACTTGTCTTACTATTGCATTTAGCTATGATTACTAGCATGATAGATATTATTTATTCGCATTCGCGCAGCAATGGCTAAAGACTCTCCTCACCAAACACATTACACCCGACAAATTCATCATTTGTTAGCTATGGTCTATGGGCGTAGCTCAGTTAAAGACTCTTTGTTAGATCGTGCTATTGGTTATTTTGAGCAAGAAGAGTTTCGTCCTTCAGATGAGAAAAAATCGTTGCAAGAATCCTCTGTTGAACAAATGCAACGCACAGAACGTCATTCTAATTTACTGTCTATTTCATTGACTATTCTTGAGTTAGCGGAAGGCGAAAACTACGCTGACAATAACCGAAAGTCAGCACAGTTTCTTGGTACTATTCAGTTAATTAGACCTAGCGAAGGAAAACACGTAGCCACAAACAATGAACAAAGAAAATCAGTTTATAAAGCCGTTTTAGCGCTACGTTTACTTGACCGCTTAATTCTTGATGGTCAAATGCTCGAACCCTATGTTAATAAGTTTTTAACTGATATATCACCAGAGCAGTACTTAGATTTTGCTGATCACGACAGTGAAGCTTACCAGCGATTTACCGCCCAAGTAAAAATTCCGCTTATTATGGCGTCTATCATAGAAGATATCGGGCTCTACCATCCAAAATCACAAAGTATACTTCTGGGTGGCGATGGTAAGCTAGACCCTTTTCGTACCTTAGAAGTGAAGCAGCGAAAAGAGCTACTGCAAATCAATTATCGTCAAACATTGAAATACGTTAGTGAGGGCGTTGGTATGCCAATTTTTGTCGGTAATACCAAAGCGGAACGCGAGCAGTTTATTGTTGACGAGCAGGATAAACACGCGTTTATAAAACTGTTATTAAAAGCCAGTATCAACCCTAAAAACACTATTGGTAACGTTTTAAAAGTACCGCAAATTTATACTTCAATAATCTTTTCAACCAAAGCTAGTTATAACTACAAATTGCTACCACAAGTCTTTCAGGTACTGAATAAAAATGCAGAATTAGGCGCCTGTGCACAGCTGGTGGTTGATGCTCTATATAAAATTACTGGTATGTTCCCGCAAGGTTTTGGTGTTGTCTATATGCCTTTAGGAGAGTTAAGCGGCACAGGTGATTGTTATGAATACGCTATCGTTAACGGCCTTTACCCTGCCAAAGCAGAACAGCCAAATTGTCGAATGACCACCCGTAAACTCACTTTTATCGGTTATGGTCAAAATACGGTTATCGCAATTAATAGTAATCTATATTTCACTAACACGGCAAAGAAGCTAGCAACCTTGAGTAAAGACCGTTTAAATGAAATATTAGAGCTTTTAAGCTCAAACTCTAAAGAGCGTAAAAAGTTAGATTTACTGCCTCGCTGCTGGTATGGCAACGAATTTTTTTCAGTAAAAGCAAATCAAAACCTTTGGAATAAAGTGGATCCATAAGTTCTCAACATAAAGCCGTTACAAAAGGAAGAGAATCAATGACAAGTCAGGTAAAAAGTAAACGTATTGCTGCCATCGATTGGATGCGTGGTTTTGTCATGATCATTATGGTGTTAGATCATGTATCAATGGTTTATAACAGAGATCATTTGTCGACAGACTCCGCAGTCAATTATGTTCTTGGCACGCCGTTACCCGCCTTTGAATTTTTCAGTCGTTGGATAAGCCATATTTGTGCCCCCGTTTTTGTGTTTTTAGCAGGGACGGCCTTAGCTATTAGCGTTGAGCGCAAGTTATCTCGAGGGTTTGATAGCAAAGGTATTGATAAAGATATTTTGATTCGCGGCGCTTTTATTGCTTTATTAGATCCAACCATCACCTCATTTTTCGGCGGTAAGCTGACCTTCCAAGTACTTTATGCTATTGGTATTGCTATGATGTGCATGGCTTTCTTTAGACGATTATCCAGTAAGCAATTAGTTATTATTGCTATGGCTTGGATATTAGGTGGTGAACTCGTTACTGCGCAGTTTTGGTTTGCCGGTGGTCAAGAGCAATCAATTATTGTTGGTTTGTTAATAGGTAAGTATTCATCTCCAGACTTAAGTATTTCTTATGCCGCGGTGCCTTGGCTGTCGGTGATGATTATTGGCTGGGTGTTTGGTCGATATATTCTCGATTACGGTGATGGCAGGGTGACGGTTAGCCCGGCTAAATTACTGTTTCGTTTAGGCTTTGCAGCATTAGCTGCTTATGTTGCCATCCGTTACTTCAATGATTACGGCAATATGTTTTTATTAAAAGAAGATAATAGTTGGCAACAATGGTTACATGTTAGTAAATACCCACCTTCAGCGAGCTTCATCATGCTTGAATTAGGACTTATGGCGGTTATTCTCGCCTCAATGATTAAAGTTGAGCAGCGTATAGGAGTAAGACCAAATGGGGTATTACTGGTATTTGGTCAAACGTCAATGATGTTTTATTTGGTAC
The DNA here is from genome assembly GCF_000378625.1 of Colwellia piezophila ATCC BAA-637. Taxonomy (GTDB): domain Bacteria; phylum Pseudomonadota; class Gammaproteobacteria; order Enterobacterales; family Alteromonadaceae; genus Colwellia; species Colwellia piezophila. The sequence continues at coordinate 92,627 of NZ_KB905173.1, forward strand.
ATAGAATCTTCTTAACGGGTACTGGTACTTTTGGCGGTATGAGGGATATAACAGACTTGCCAGGAAGTTACCTCATTACTGGGCTGATACTGCTGTTATTGTATCCTTTTTGTTTATGGTATCGAGGCTTTAAGGCTAAACATCCAGAGTCGATTTGGTTAAAATACCTGTAAAGTATGTCAACGCACAGGTTAACTCAAAAAGGTTGTCATATACCCAAGCTACTTCAATATAGTTCTATGACTGCCTTTTTATTACTGTTTTGGTTATTACTGTTTTAGTTATGACTACTAGCCATAACAAACATCTCGAACTATAGGCAGTAATACTCAATCATTTTTGTTAACAAGCGTTCAGTTTTATCTATTTCACTGTGGGCAAGAAATTCATTTGGTTGATGAGCCTGATCAATAGAACCAGGGCCCAACACTATCGTTTGACAACCTAGCTGCTGAATATAAGGGGCTTCAGTGGCGTAATTAACGGCACAGCAACTATGACCACTAATTTCCTCGGCAATATCTATTAGTGTACTGGGTTTCTTTTGCTCAAAGCTAGGTGAACTCGGGTGCATTTCAGCAAAACTGATTCTACCGGGATAAAGTTCAGCCAATGGCTTTAATGCCTCACTTAGCCAATTAATCAATTCATCATCGCTCATACCGGGCAATGAACGTAAATCAATATCCAAATGACAATGACCACAAATCCTATTGGCATTATCTCCGCCAGAAATAGCACCTAAGTTTAACGTTGGTGCAGGTACATCAAAGGCTTCATTGTGGTAATTGAGCTGGAACTTTTCTTTTAAGTCTAACAATTGGCCAATGACTTTATAGATAATTTCTATGGCATTAACACCAAGTGCAGGCTTACTTGAATGACCCGACTTACCTTCGACACTAATACGGTGTGACATATGACCTTTATGCATAACTACAGGGACTAAATTAGTTGGCTCACCAATAATGGCAACATCAGGTTTTATTGTTTGGCTATTTGCAAAAAAACGGGCGCCAGCCATAGTCGTTTCTTCATCCGCAGTGGCAAGAATATATAAAGGTTTTTTTAACTGTTTAGCGGTTAAGTTCTGACAGACCTGCAATATAAAAGCGAAGAAACCTTTCATATCACAAGTACCTAATCCAAAGAACTTATCATCTTGATTGACTACTTTATGTGGGTCTGACTGCCAACGGTTTTCATCAAAAGGTACAGTGTCACTGTGGCCTGCCAACAATAACCCCCCCTCACCACTACCTAACTTAGCCAGTAAGTTAAATTTATTGTTGGTAGTAGGTACCGCTTGAATTTCAATACTAAAACCAAGTTGTTCAAACCAAGTAGCTAATAGTTGGATAACTTCATTGTTACCCTGATCCCAGCTCGGTTGTGTGGAGCTAATAGAAGAGCAAGCGATTAACTGGCTCAAGCTTTGGCTGAAATTAGGCAGCTTTGTCATAAATAACCTATAAAATTCGAATAATTACTTAAATAGTTATGCTGATAAGTTGCATAACTACCCATGCGGTGTTACCTTAGTTCTATAGTGTAAATAACCTGCTTTGATAAGGCTACTGCAAAAATGACAAAGGCTATACTCGATTCGAATAACAGTGTGCAAAAAGTGGCGGTTATCGGCGCCAGTGGTTATGCCGGAGCAGAGCTGGTTGGCTTATTATGCAAGCATAACCAAGCACAAATTGAGCATTTAGTTGTTTCTGAAAATAGCCGATCTGAAGGTAAGCTTTTTAGTGACTTACATGGTCGTTTTAACGGGATATGTGATCTGCCCTTGCAAGCCTTCTCTCCAGCATGGTTTGAGCAGCATGCGTCAGGTTTAGATGTGGTTTTCTTCGCCACCCCCCATGAATTCAGTGCTGACTGGGCACAAGCCTTTGTCGAAGCTGGCGTGAAAGTGTTTGATCTTTCCGGTGGCTTTAGATTAAAAGACGCCAATGATTACCCTAAATATTACGGCTTTGAGCATGCCAACACAGACGCATTGGCATCTGCTAAGTATGGCTTAGCCGAATGGCAGCAAGATGATATTGCCGATACCAACTTAGTCGCAGTACCTGGTTGTTATCCAACGGCAAGCTTACTTTGTTTAAAACCACTGACAACTAACCATTTAGTGCTAGAAAATTCATTGGTTGTCGTTAATGGTATTAGTGGCGTCACCGGTGCTGGACGAAATGCCTCGTTAGCAACTAATTTTAATGAAGTGAGCTTAAAAGCTTATAACGTATTGCAGCATAGACATCAGCCTGAAATATCTCAAGAAGCGGCAATAGAGGTGATATTTAACCCGCATTTAGCGCCTTACAAAAGAGGCCTGTTAGCAACGGTAACCTTGCAACTTAAAACTGGCGTTACTAATGCTCAAGTACAGCAAGCTTTTGCACAGGCTTATAGCGATAAACCTTTAGTCAGGTTAGTAGCCAGTTGGCCCGAAATTGGCAATGTTGCTTATACACCATTTGCTGATGTGCATTGGCAACTCGATGAAGAAAAGCAGGTGGTAGTGGTCAGTTGTGCCATAGATAACTTACTTAAAGGCGCAGCTTCGCAAGCTGTGCAATGTTTTAATATTTCACTTGGCTTGGTCAGTGAGTTCTCATTAATAAATGCTTAGAAAATTAGAAAAGAACCGTATTAAAGTATAGCAAGGAATAAAGATGAACAAGCCTGAACTAAAGCCACAAGTTAAACCAAAGCTAAAGCCCTTAGTCATTAAAATTGGCGGCACCATTCTTGAAAAAGAATCAGCACTCAGTGCTTTATTCAGTGTGATTGCCCAGTTGAAAAACAAACAAGTAGTTTTGGTACATGGTGGTGGCTGTGTGGTTGATGAAATGTTAGCGCAAGCTGGCTTTACTACCGAGAAAAAACATGGCTTACGGGTCACACCAAAAGAGCAGATAGCCTTAATTAGTGGCGTTCTTGCGGGTACGGTTAATAAAGCTATTGTTGCTACCGCCAATAGTATGGGGTTAGCGGCGGTCGGTTTATCATTAAACGATGGCGATATGATCAGTTGTACTTTATCTACTCAAGAGTTAGGTCAAGTTGGTGTGCCACATAGTAATAACAGTAAGTTATTAGACACGCTATTAACAAGCAAGTTCTTACCGGTAATCTCTTCAATTGGTGCCCTAGAGAATGGCGACTTAGTTAATGTGAATGCCGATGATGCCGCGGTAGCTATTTGCCAACTACTTAATGCGGAATTATTGTTACTGACCGATGTAAATGGCGTTAAAGGCGCTGATGGTGAGTATTTATCGTCACTTAATGGCGAACAAGCTGAACATTTGATCGAGCAGGGCGTTATTGCTGGTGGTATGACCGCAAAAGTTAATGCGGCGCTATTGGCAGCAAAACAATTACGACGAACTATCGCGGTTGCCAGTTGGCAATCGCCGGAGCAAATCACCCAATTACTTGATGGTCAGGGCATTGGCACGCAAATTCAGCCAAATTAGTTTATCTGCTATCAAAAGCTTTAAAGAAATATTGAGAGAAAAACCTTATGTCGAGCACATTACCACTAACATCATTAGTTAATTTTTTAGCCGATGATCAGCTGAACAAAGCGCAATTATTAGCATTAATCGAATTGGCGATTAACATCAAAAAACATCCTAATGACTATAGCCAAGCATTGGCGGGAAAATCTGTAGCGATGATTTTCGAGAAACCTTCACTAAGAACGCATGTCAGTTTCGATATGGGCATTAATAAGTTAGGTGGTCATGCATTATATTTGGGTCAGCAAAATGGCAAGTTAGGTGAACGTGAGCGGGTTAGTGATTACGCGAAAAATTTATCGTGTTTTGCTGATCTTATTGTTGCCCGTGTCTTTAGTCATGATTCTATTCAAGGTTTAGCTGAACATGCCAGTATTCCGGTGATTAATGCTTTATGTGACGTTTATCATCCGTGCCAAGCACTGGCAGATTTTGTCACGCTATCAGAAACCTATGCTGATTTAAGCCAGGTAAAATTAGCCTATGTTGGCGATGGCAATAATGTCTCTAATTCATTAATGCTAATGGCGGCAACCTTAGGTGTAGATTTTACTTTGATTTGCCCAGCAGGTCATGAAGCACAACAAGATATCATTGAAAAAACCAAGTTACTTGCACAAGAGTCAGGCAGTAAGTTAACACTTACTAATGATATAAACGCCATTGGTAAACAAGATGTCATTTATACCGATACTTGGATTTCAATGGGTGATGAAGATAGCAGTAAAAAGGCAGAAATTCTCGCTAAGTTTGCCCCGTATCAAGTGAATCACGCGCTAATGGCAAAAGCACAGGCGAGCATGGTCCTACACTGTCAGCCAGCACATTTGGAAGAAGAAATAACGACGGAATTATTTGATAGTGAATTATCGAAAGTATTTCAGCAAGCAGAAAATAGAATGTGGGCGCAAAACGCCGTTCTAGTAACATTGCTTGCTAATTAACCATTGTGCAAACTATTTATTGCTATAGCTACGGTATAAGTACTCAGATACAAGAGTATGCTCCGGGCTTTTTTCTTGCTCTAGCAGCAAATAGCATAACGAACATTGATTAATTTAAAAGTTTATAAAAATTAGTAATGAAAGAATATGAGTTAAGTTAGTAATGATACTAGCTAGCAACATTTAAAAAATTTAAGAGAGAAAATCATGGCTTTAGCAAAGAAACAAATTAAAAAAGTAGTATTAGCATATTCTGGTGGCTTAGATACCTCGGCTATCATTCCGTGGTTAAAAGAAAACTATGAAGGCTGTGAAGTCATCGCCTTTTGTGCCGATGTTGGTCAGGGTGATGAAGAACTTGAGGGGGTGAAAGAAAAAGCCCTAGCCTCAGGTGCATCAGAATGTTATATAGTTGATCTTAAAGAAGAATACGTAAAGGAATATATTTACCCAATTTTGAAAACAGGCTCAGTGTACGAAGGTCAGTATTTATTAGGCACGTCAATGGCACGTCCTATCATTGCTAAAGCACACGTAGAGCTTGCCCTTAAAGTTGGTGCTGATGCCCTTTGTCATGGTTGTACCGGTAAAGGTAATGACCAAGTACGTTTTGAGTCTTGTTTTGCTGCTCTAGCGCCCGAGTTGACGGTAATTGCGCCATGGCGTGAGTGGGATATGGTTTCTCGTGAAGACTTACTTGATTACCTAGCTGAGCGTGATATTCCTTGTTCATCGTCATTAACTAAAATCTATAGCCGTGATGCTAACGCTTGGCATATTTCTCATGAAGGCGGTGAGTTAGAAGACCCATGGTGTGAGCCATCAAAAGAAGTATGGACCATGACGGTTGATCCAATGGATGCGCCCGATGTGCCAGAAAAAGTACAATTAAGCTTTCTTGCAGGTGAATTAGTTGCTATTGACGGTAAAGACTTCTCTGGTAGTGAAAAGGGTGCCGGCGCTTATGACGCCTTAATGTATCTTAACGATAAAGGCGCGGCACACGGTGTTGGTAGAATTGATATTGTTGAAAACCGTTTAGTAGGCATGAAGTCTCGTGGTTGTTATGAAACACCCGGTGGCACTATCTTAATGGCGGCATATAAAGGTTTAGAAACATTGATTCTCGATAAAGAATCTCTTAAATATCGTGAGTCTGTTGGTCTTGAGTTCTCACATGTTATTTATGATGGTCGTTGGTTTACGCCACTGGCTAAAGCACAGCTTGCCTCAGCAGCATCATTTGCTGAAAAATTAACCGGTGATGTAGTGGTTAAGTTATATAAGGGCATGGCGCAAGTGATTCAACGTCGCTCTCCTAACAGTTTATATTCTGAAGAGTTTGCCACCTTTGGTGCTGATGATGTTTACGACCAAAAACATGCTGAAGGTTTTATCCGTTTATTCAGTTTATCAAGCAGAATTACCGCACTAAGCCAAAAAGGCAGTTTAAAAGATCAGGAGAAATAGTTATGGCTTTATGGGGTGGAAGATTTAAAGGCAAGGCGAGTTTACAATTTAAGAAATTTAATGACTCACTGCCGATAGATTATCGTATGGCGGTGCAAGATATTGTCGGCTCAATTGCTTGGGCGCAAGCTATTCATGAAGTTGGCGTATTAAACGATGATGAATTAACACGTTTAACGGCCGCACTTGAAGAACTAAAAGCCTCGGTAGAAGAAAATCCTAAACAGATTTTACTATCTGATGCTGAAGATATTCATAGCTGGGTAGAAATTCAGTTAATTGAAAAAACCGGTGATTTAGGTAAGAAACTCCATACTGGTCGTAGTCGTAACGACCAAGTCGCGACCGATTTAAAACTTTGGTGTAAAGAGACCGGCGGCGATTTATTATTTGCGCTAGTTAATTTACAACAAGCGATGATGAATCTAGCTGAGCGTGAAAAAGATACCGTGCTACCGGGTTATACCCATTTACAAAGAGCACAGCCTATTACTTTCGGTCATTGGTGTTTAGCCTATGTAGAAATGTTTAACCGTGATATTGGTCGCTTAAAAGATGCCCTTTATCGTTTAGATGTTTCACCATTAGGCTCTGGCGCTCTTGCGGGTACTGCCTACCCAATTGACAGAAATGCCCTTGCTAATCGTTTAGGTTTTAGAACCGCAACCCTAAACAGTCTTGATGCCGTTTCTGATAGAGATCACGTCATTGAACTATTAGCTTCAGCCAGTATTTCCATGATGCATCTATCACGTTTTGCCGAAGACTTAATTTTCTATAATTCAGGTGAAGCGGGTTTTGTCGAAATGAGCGATTTAGTTAGCTCTGGTTCGTCGTTAATGCCGCAAAAGAAAAACCCTGATGCTTGTGAATTAATTCGTGGTAAAGCCGGGCGTGTTTTTGGTGCATTAACCGGTATGTTAACCACAATGAAAGCCTTAGCGCTTGCTTATAACAAGGATATGCAAGAGGACAAAGAAGGTTTGTTTGACGCCCTCGATACGTGGCAAGAATGTATGGAAATGGCGGTATTAGTGGCCGATGGCTTAAAGGTTAATCGCTCACGTACCCTTGCCGCAGCACAGCAAGGTTACGCCAATGCTACGGAACTGGCTGATTATTTAGTCGGCAAAGATATTCCGTTCCGCGAAGCGCACCATATTGTTGGTGAAGTGGTACTCGCCGCTATCGATAAAGCTGTGCCGTTAGAAGATTTAACCATCACGCAACTGCAAGAGTTCAGTGATAAAATTGAGCAAGATGTCTATCAACACCTTACCATTGAATCGACCCTTAATAAGCGTGAAGTGCTGGGTGGTACTTCTCGTGCACAGGTTGAAAAAGCGTTAGCGACTACACAGTCTGGCAATGAAGCTATTTTGAACGAGCAAGTCGTTGGTGCGCCAGGTAAGCAAAGAATTCAAGGGGCACTTAAACAGGTTAAACAACGGTTAAATGCTCAGCGTGCAGCTGCTATGTCAGTTCGTCGTGCGAGAATGTCTGATGTGGATAGTATTCATCTACTTGCTAATTTCTGGGCCGATAAGGGCGAGATATTACCTCGAACTCGTGACAATATCATTCATGACATCCAGAATTTTGTTGTTGCCGAGCTAGATGGTAAAGTTGTTGGTACCGCTTCACTTTATATTTATCAAACAGGGCTTGCTGAGATTCGCTCGGTAGTTGTAGATGTAAGTGCTCAGCAGCAAGGTCAGGGTGAAGCGTTGGTACAATATTTGTTAGAGTTCGCTTATCAAATGGAATTAGAACAAATTATAGTGTTGACTTATATTCCACAATATTTTGAGAAGCTTGGTTTTAACTTAATTGATAAAAGCTCATTAGCGGAAAATATCATTGAAGACAGTGAACCGAGTCCACATAAAGACCCGGCTGATGAAGTGGCGATGGAATATATACTCAATCAACCTCAAAAGGCATCTTGATACTGATTAGAGATAATGTCGGTCAGGTTACATAGTCAAAACACAGTAAATCGAATTGAAGAATGGAAAGCATGAATAATAGCGATCAAAATTACGTAAAATGGTTTAGAAATGCCGCGCCTTACATAAATGCCCATCGAGGAAAAACGGTGGTGCTAATGTTTGGTGGCGAAGCTGTTACTCACCCAAATTTTGGCAATATTATTCATGATATTTCTTTACTACGAAGTCTTGGGGTTAAATTGGTGGTGGTGCACGGTGCACGGCCACAAATTGAAGAACGCATGAAACAACGTGGTCTTGAAGGCAAGGTGGTTAGTAATATTCGGATCACTGATGCACAAACTTTAGTTGCGGTGAAAGACGCTACCGGCTCATTACGTCTGCACATCGAAGCATTACTCTCTACCGGTGTAGTTAATTCACCTATGCACGGCTCACAAATTAGAGTCAGTACCGGTAATTTTGTTATAGCCAAACCTATGGGTGTTCGTCATGGCGTGGACTATAAATACACTGGCAGTGTCAGGAGAATAGACTCTGACGGCATCAATATGCAGTTAGATTACGGCTCAATTGTTTTGCTGTCACCCATTGGTTACTCACCAACAGGTGAAGTGTTCAACCTGGCTTTAGAAGATGTGGCAACGCAAACTGCGATTGCACTTAAAGCCGATAAGCTGATAGCCCTTACTGAAGACGAAGGGCTTATCGATAAATCGGGTGAGCTCATTCGCAGTTGTAGCGTGCGTACCGTTAAAACCTTGCTTGATGAAAAAGATTGCCATGTTCGCCAATTATTACTGCGCTCTATCATTCAAAGTGGTGAAAATGGCGTTGAGCGTTGTCATTGCGTCAGCTATCAAAGTGACAGTGCCTTGTTACAAGAGCTGTTCACGCGTGATGGTGCTGGTACTTTAATTGCCAAAGATCATAAAGAATTAATTTCTACCGCTACGATTGATGATGTCGCTGGGATTTTAGAGCTGATTCAACCACTGGAGGAAGAGGGCGTATTGGTTAAACGCTCTCGTGAATTACTCGAGATGGAAATTGGCTGTTTCACCGTCCTTAAAAAAGAAGATGTCATTATCGCTTGCGCGGCGTTATATCCATACCCTGAAGCTAAAACTGGTGAGGTTGCCTGTGTTGTTATTGACCCGGACTATCGTAAAGGTAATCGAGGTGAAAGGATCATTAGTGCTTTAGAAGAGAGTGCTAAGAAAAAAGGGTTAACCTCGTTATTTTTATTAACTACTGTCAGTGGTCATTGGTTTCGAGAACAGGGCTTTATTGAAACTTCATTAGAGCGCTTACCTGAAGGTAAACAGCAAATGTATAATTTTCAGCGTAACTCTCAGGTGTTTGTTAAAGACATCTAGCTTAGCAGTCGCTAATTTAATAAAAAAGCAGCTAGTAGGAAGTACTAGCTGCTTTTTTTGTTTTTTAAAATTGATTGCCTTAAAACAATTCTTCTTCCTCTTCTTCTTTTTCTTTTTTACCTGAGATTATGTCGCTACTATTATCTTGAGTGGCATACTCTGTCGGCACATTTCCTAAACGAAAGTATTCAAATTGGCTTGTTCTATCTGTTTTTGTGGTTAACTTCCCTGTTGTTTTATCTATGCGTACATAGACAATGTCAACAGGGGGTTGAAATGCTTCAACTTCCACATCGGCCAATGCTATTTTCATAAAGTCAATCCAGGCAGGTTGCGCCGATTTAGCACCGAACTCATTACCTGTGGTTTGGTTCTTACCTAGGTTGTTGTTATATACCGTTCGGCCAAGCATATGGCTAGGATCATCAAAGCCTATCCAAGACGTGGTAATTAAACGGCGGCTAAAGCCTGAAAACCAAGCGTCTTTAGCTTCGTTAGTGGTGCCCGTTTTACCGGCAATATCACGGCGTTTCAATGTTCTAGCTCGCCAACCAGTACCTTGCCAGCCATTCTCAATTGAATAGTCTGCCCCCCAAATGGCAGTATTAAGTGCTTGGGTGATCAAAAATGCATTCTGTGGGCTAATTACACGCGGAGCCTGCTTCACTTCAGCAATTACTTCAGCAGTTACTTCCGTCGGTAATTCACTGGTTGGCTCAGCTGGTGCAGTCGCTAATTTATCAGCTTTAATTGGTTGTTCGTCTTCATTAGTTGTTTGGGCTATATCTGATGCGAGAGCTAATTCAGCACTGTCAATATCGCTAGCTGGAATGCATGGATCGCAAGCTAAGGCAGGGTTAGCCTGGTAAATAACTTCCCCATCACTGTTTTCTATCCGATCAATTAAGTAAGGCTCTACTAAAAATCCGCCATTGGCAAATACGGCAAAGCCTGTCGCTACTTCTAGTGGTGTTAACGCAGCGGAGCCAAGTGCTAAGGTCTCACTACGAGGTAAGTCACTAGCATTAAAGCCAAAGTTAGTTAAATGATCTATGGTATTGCGAACACCGACACTTTTGAGTAATCGTACAGCGATAACGTTTTTTGATTGCGCCAACGCTAGGCGAACTCGTAATGGACCAACGTAGGTTTCAGGTGAGTTTCTAGGGCGCCAAACTACACCTGAGCTACTATCCCATTGATTTATTGGCGCATCATTGACTAATGAAGCAAGGGTAAAACCATGCTCAAGAGCGGCAGAGTATATAAAGGGCTTTATATTAGAGCCTACTTGACGCCTAGCTTGGGTAACTCGATTAAATTGACTTTGATTGAAGCTAAAACCACCAACGGCGGCCTTAATCGCGCCATCATCTGGAGAAAGTGAGACGATAGCTGCACTTGCTTGCGGTAGCTGCCCCAAGCGGTAACTATTATCGGACATTTTATTGACTAGTATGACATCTCCATACTTAAGGATTTCACTTGCTACTTTAGGGGGCCTACCTTGCTTTTGATCATTAATATAAGGTCGTGCCCAAGCTAGCCCTTGCCAATTAATAACAGATGTCTGCTCTTCGCGGAGTTGAATGGTCACCGACTTGTCTTCAACAGACGTAACAACTGCTGGGACTAACATTTGGTAATAGTTGGCTGCGGAAAGGGCTTTATTTATTTCCTCTGGCGATAATAAGGACAGCTGTGGAGTATGCTCACCGCTTGAAGGCCCGGTCACTTCAGGTCGAAGTGAGGTTAAAGGTCCACGAAAACCATGACGTTGGTCATAATTCATTAAGTTATTAACCAGTGCTTGTTCCGCTGCCGTTTGCAGCTTTGCCGTCACCGTGGTAAATACCCTGTATCCTTCTGAGTAGGCTTTTTCTTTTCCGTAGCGCTTTAATATTTCATTATGCGCCATTTCAGCTACATAGGGGGCGTCCAATTCTATTTCAGCGCCGTGTTTCTTGCCTGTTATAGGCGCATTTTTCGCTGCTTGATATTCTTGCTCTGAAATATAACCACTCACTAGCATACGTTTTAATACAACGCCTCTGCGAGCTTTTGCACGCGTTGGCGAGCGTATAGGGTTTAATGTGGAAGGGGCTTTAGGTAGTCCGGCTAAAACAGCAATTTGAGCAAGATTAAGTTCGTTAATTTCTTTGCCATAATAGACTTGAGCAGCAGCGCCAAAACCAAATGCTCTATGCCCTAGTTCAATTTTGTTGATGTATAGCATTAATATCTCATCTTTACTGAGTAAGCTCTCAATATGAAAGGATAAAAATATTTCTCGAATTTTTCGTATGTAGGTTACTTCTCTGGTTAGGAAAAAGTTACGGGCTACTTGCATAGTGATGGTACTCGCACCACCTTTGTCTTGTCCCATTAACTTGCCTAGGACAGCGCGGCCCATGCCTATGGGATCTACACCGAAATGCATATAAAAACGATCGTCTTCTGTCGCTAATAATGCATCAATAAGTTGTTGTGGAACTTGCTCAAATATTAAAGGTGTGCGTTTTTTCTCTCCAAATTGGGAAATAAGTAAACCGTTTCGGCTATAAATTTGTAATGGCGTTTGCCAGTGTATATTTTTTAAAGAGTCAACGTTTGGCAAGTCAGAACGTATTGATAAATATAAACTATATACACCAATGGAGATAACAATAAACAGTATCAGACTGGCTTTAAATAAATTTTTGATTGAGAACACAGCAAAAGACCAATTAGTGGATAAAAATGTAAGATAGTACTAGTATATCGTGTAAAGACATGTAATAAATGTATTTATACGTATTTTACGTCTAAAATAATTACAAAATTAAAATTGTAGGTGGTTATGCTAGACAAACTATGGAAAAAGAAAAACTCAATGATGGTAGGAATCGATATTGGTTCCCATTCGGCTAAGGCGGTATTGTTGAGTCAGGGAAGTGAAGGCTTTATAATTGAAGATTTCGCTATAGAACCAATGCCTAGAGGCTCAGTGGTTGATCGTGAAATTCAAGATATCGAAGCAGTAGGTGCTGTTATTGCCAAGCTTAGAAAAAAAATCTCAGCAAAGGCCATTGATGCGGCTGCTGCAGTATCAGGGCAAACTGTTATCACTAAATTGATATATATGGATGTAGCGTTAACAGAAGATGAACTCGCTAGCCAGATAGAGATTGAAGCCGATAGCTTAATTCCATTCCCACTTGATGAAGTTAGTCTGGATTTTGAAACCCTTGATGTTAACGAGTCAGATCCGAGTAAAGTAAATGTCTTGTTAAGTGCTGCTCGTACTGAGTCAATCGAAGCCCGTGTTGCTGCCCTCGATGCCGGGCAGTTCAATGCCAAAGTTATTGATGTTGAATCTTATGCCGTCGGACGAGCTTATGATCTTTGTTTATCTCAACTACCTGAAGATGCAAAAGATAAGGTTGTCGCAATAGTAGATATCGGCTCGACAGTAACCCTTTTCTCGGCAACAGAAGCGGGTAAGCATATTTATAGCCGTGACCAAATGTTTGGCGGTGAACAATATACCCGCTCAATTGTCTCTTATTACAATAAATCATTTGAACAGGCTGAAGAAGCCAAGACAACCAACGACCTTCCACCCAACTATACCTTTGAAGTATTAGCGCCTTTCCATACTATTTTAATGCAACAAATACGCCGCGCTATTCAAATGTTTTTGACAACCAGTGGCCAAGATAAAGTTGATTATTTATTGATTTCTGGTGGTACTGCTGCTCTGGAAGGACTTGAAGATTTACTTACGGATGAATTGGGAATCCATACGGTTATTGCCAATCCCTTCCACGATATGTCATCTAGTGATTCTGTCGACCAGAGTGAGCTTGATAGAGTGGCACCGCAACTAATGGTAGCAACTGGTTTAGCGTTAAGGAGCTTTACTCCATGGCATATATAAATCTACTTCCTTGGCGTGAGGCAGCTCTCAAGGCAAAGCAAAAAGAATATTTTACCATTCTTTTTGCTGTCGGCTCGATTGTACTCGCATTCGTGTTAACGTTTAATTTTTATTATCAAGCTCGTATTGATGGACAAAATACTAAAAATCAATATTTGAGAAATGAAATTACTCAGCTTGATATTCAAATTGCCGAAATTAAAACCCTAAATGATAAAAAGAAGGCACTTCAGCAGCTCATTGCTGTCGTTGAGCAATTACAACGTAGTCGTAATGTCGGTACGCAAGTTCTTGATGAGATAGCTAAAATCATTCCTAATGGTATTTATATCATTGAGCTGGAAAAACGAGGTAATATTTTACAGCTTACCGGTAAGAGTGAATCTAATAATCATTTAGCTAATATGATACGTGCGGTAGAGTCATCAGATTTATTTGTTGATGCGACGCCAGAATCTATTACTGCGGATGAAAGTGGCTCTAAGTTGCTCAGTAGTTTTAAGATGAAAGTTACAATAAAAGGTTTGGTGGATGACCTTTCTGCTAATAAAGGGAGCAAATGATGAAGTTTGATGCATCCCAGTTTGACAACCTTGATCTTGAAAATATTGGTCAGTGGCCCGCAGCACCAAAGTTAGTGTTAGGTGTGTTTCTAGCGGTTATAGTCGGCTCTTTAGGTTATGTAGGCTTAATTAGTGATCAAATGGAAAAGCTTGATCGTGTTGTGGCTGAAGAGGTAGTTTTAAAGGAATCCTTTCGCGCTAAATACCATATTGCAGCTAATTTATCTTTGTTCCGCGACCAAATGAAAGAGGCTGAAGATTCCTTTGCTAAGCAGCTTAAAAGTCTCCCAAACAGCCATGAAATTCCAGGATTGTTAGATGATATTACTTTTGTGGGTACCACCAGTGGTCTGGATTTTGTAAAATTGGAATGGCAGCCTGAGATTAGTAAAGAGGTCTATATAGAGTTACCTATTGATATTGAAGTCATAGGGTCGTATCACTCATTTGGGCAATTTGTTAGTAAAATTGCTGGTTTGCCACGAATTGTGACCTTGCATGACTTTAAAATTAAGATTGAGCAAAATGATAACGATACGCTTAATTTAAAACTCCAAGCTAAAACTTATCGTTATCAACAGGAGGCAGCTCAATGACAACAAATAGTTTAACCTGTAACACTACGAAAATTGTCAGTGTGATAGCGCTGACCTTGTTATCTGGGTGTTTTGACGATACAGCAGAGATAAAGGCACACATGGCTCAGGTCAGAGCAACGACAACAAGTTATATAGACCCTATGCCAGAAGTGCATCCATTTATTCATATTGCATATTCTGCGGACGATTTACGTAGTCCATTTGTATTGCCTAGACCCGAAGCAATGCAACAAAAAATGCAGCAAATGGCGGGTTGTTTAAGCCCCAATACCAATCGTCGTAAGCAACCGTTAGAAAAATATGCCTTGAGTGATTTGAGAATGCGCGGCACTTTAGGTGATGCAAGTAAGCTCTGGGCCTTATTAGAAGCCTCAGATTTGAGTTTACATAGGGTTGCTGTCGGAAATTATCTTGGCTTATATAGTGGCCGAATCATACAAGTGAGTGCAAAAACAGTGAAAATAATAGAATTAGCTCCAGATGGTGCTGGGTGTTGGGTCGAACGTGAAGCGAAATTAGATATCGTGCAATCTGAAGAGTCAAATAAGTAAAGGAATCAATGATGCTATTTAATCAAATAAAAAACTATAAAAGTTTCACTGCTATTAATGAACTATGGCTTACGGCAATATTTTTGTTATCTACTTTACTACTGTCATTTTCTGTAAGTGCGGCTGATAGTCTTGCTTCGTCAAATAAAAATGAGTTAGTTGCTATCTCATATAACACTATTCAAAACGACCAAATAACTTTAGTTTTTAGTTTTTCTGAAAACATTACCGCCTTACCCGAGGTTAAAACATCAATGACTCCTGCTTATGTTGAAGTGATTTTTGATGCTAATGCGTTTGGTAACGATATAAAAGAAACGTTAATAAATCATGCCGGTATTAAAAAAATTAGTTTAGATGCTGCAACAGGCAAAGTGGTTGCGTTAATTCAACTAGAAAAGTTAGCTGTGTTTGATGTAGCCTTAAATAATGATAAAGAATTTTCTATCACCTTTAATTATGGAAATTCAGCTGAAATTGTCTCAACGTTAAGCCCTGCAGGTGATAACTTCATTAACCGAATAGAATCAATTGACTTTAGACTTAATAGTAACAATGAAGGTCAAGTTCTTATTTACTTAACAGATAATATGTTGGCTGCGGATGTTAATGATAAATTAGGTAGATTAAATATTGAATTCCATAATACTGAAATCCTTGAAGATTTACTCTATAAGCTTGATGTTACAGATTTCGGCACCTTAGTTACAAGCATTGAAACGTTTAAAGAAGGCAGGAATGCTAGGCTTGTTATCGACGTTGACGGTGGTTTTATTTTTAGCCAGAAACAAGAAGACAATTTATTTATCTTAACGGTAAAAGCAAAACCTAAAAAAGAACCTACTTATCTTGGTGAAACGGAAGACTTTAATGGCCGTAGTATCTCATTAAGTTTTCAAGATATCCCTGTTCGGACTGTTTTACAGATTATTGCGGATTATAATGACTTCAATTTAATCATTAGTGATACTGTGACCGGTAATATTACGTTGCGTCTCGATGGGGTACCTTGGGATCAAGCCTTAAATATTATTTTGAAGGTTAAAGGTTTAGATAAAAGAATGCAGGGTAACATCTTAATGGTCGCGCCTAGTGACGAGTTAGCTGCTCGAGAAGCGCAATCATTACAAGCTAAACAGCAAGTCGAAGAGCTCGCCCCCCTATATTCAGAGTATGTTCAAATTAACTATGCCAAAGCTGCTGAGTTTGCTGAGTTAATTAAAAATGAAGATACCAGTATTTTATCTGCTCGCGGTAGTGTCTCGGTTCATAAACCGACTAACACCTTATTGATTCGCGATACAGCAAAGAGCATCGAAGATATTAAACGTATGGTTTCCATTCTAGATGTGCCAATACGTCAGGTTGTTATTGAAGCGAGAATGGTAACCGTAAAAGATAACATGCAGGAAGAGCTTGGCATTCGCTGGGGCGTTACCGATACCGATGGTGAAAATACCTTTTCCGGTAGCTTAGAAGGTGTAGATACTGCCCGTGGTGGCTCGGTTCCTGAACTTAGTGATAGGTTGAATGTCAACTTACCGGTTGCATCGCCTGCAGGTACCATTGCTTTTCAAGTGGCTAGACTAGCTAATGGTACAATTTTAGATCTTGAATTATCAGCGCTTGAAAAAGAAAATAAAGGTGAAGTCATTGCAAGCCCGCGTATTACTACAGCAAATCAAAAAGAAGCCTATATAGAACAAGGTGTGGAGATTCCTTACCAAGAGGCGGCTTCAAGTGGCGCAACAGCGACACAATTTAAAAAGGCAGTGTTAAGCTTGACAGTTACACCTCACATAACTCCTGATGATAAAATAATTTTGGATCTGGTTGTTACTCAAGACACGGTATCTGAAGTGAAGAGTGGCTTAGCACCTGCTATTGATACTCAGCGTATCGGCACCCAAGTTCTAGTGAATAACGGCGAAACCATAGTGCTAGGTGGAATTTATCAGCAAGCGATTATAAGTACCGTCTCTAAAGTTCCGGTATTGGGCGATATTCCATATTTAGGGTGGTTATTTAGAACGTCAAGCCAGCTAAATGAGAAAAAAGAACTGCTAATCTTTGTTACGCCAAGAATTGTAACTGAACAATTTTAAGGTGAATTGAGGAGTGAAATGCATTTGAATTCGTGTATATACGACATTTTATGTTTATTTTATTCCTAAAAGGCAGTTTTTAACTAAGTTAGTACTATTGTTGCTTGCATTTTATGGCTAACACTTGCGATAATTACGCCCTTGAATTTCCGAGGGAGACCTCTTTTGCGTCAAAAGCTCAATTTCGATGAAATATAAATTTTTGACTGTTCTGTAAACACAACGAGTATTAAGTAAATCTAATGGCAGAAAAACGAAATATATTCCTTATAGGCCCTATGGGTGCTGGTAAAAGCACTATCGGTAGAGAAATTGCCGATCGATTACATCTTGAGTTTTTTGACTCTGATCAAGAGATAGAGCGCCGTACAGGAGCAGACATTGCTTGGGTTTTTGATCTTGAAGGTGAAGAAGGGTTCCGCATAAGAGAAGAAAGTGTGATTGAAGACTTAAGCGAAAAGCAAGGTATTGTCTTAGCTACAGGTGGTGGTTCTGTTATCAGCACTAATGTTCGGAATCGCTTATCTGCTCGCGGCATTGTTGTTTATCTTGAAACAACAATCGACAAGCAAGTTGCCCGAACTCAAAGAGATAGACGACGCCCTCTTCTACAAACATCAGAAGAACCACGCACAGTGTTAGAAAATCTTGCTATTGAACGTAATCCTCTTTATGAAGATATCGCCGATATTATCGTACAGACTGATGATCAAAGTGCAAAAGTGGTTGCTCATAAAATTATAGAAAGACTCGACTTTTAAAGTAAATCTGCGTGGAATTAGCTAGTACCTCTTATGGCAATACTTAATCTTGATTTAGGCGCACGCAGTTACCCCATTTATATTGATTCAGGTCTGTTAAATAAAACAGAGCTGCTTTCGTCGCACATACGCGCTAAACGTGTTTGTATTGTCTCAAATGATCTTGTTGCCCCATTATATTTAGAGGCTTTAAAAGCGAAACTAACAGCTTTCACCGTTGATGAGGTTATTCTGCCTGATGGTGAAGCTGAGAAAAGCTTAGCTAATTTTGATGTCATCATGTCTCATCTATTGACTCATGAACATGGTAGAGATACGACATTGATTGCGCTTGGTGGCGGTGTCATTGGTGACATCACTGGCTTTGCCGCTGCATGTTATCAGCGCGGTATTGATTTCATTCAAATCCCAACAACGCTTCTGTCTCAAGTAGATTCGTCAGTGGGCGGGAAAACTGCCATAAACCATCCTTTAGGGAAAAATATGGTTGGTGCTTTTCATCAACCTAAAGCCGTTTTCATCGATATTGACAGTTTAAGCACCTTACCTGTACGTGAGTTTAGTGCCGGCATGGCTGAAGTTATTAAGTATGGCATTTTAGGTGATAAAGATTTTTTTGAATGGCTCGAAGAAAACATCAAAGAGATAAAATCAGGCAATAAACAGCTACTCGCCCAAATGATTGAAAAATGTTGTCAATGTAAAGCAGATATTGTCGCGAGCGATGAAACTGAAACAGGTGTTCGTGCATTACTTAATCTCGGTCATACCTTTGGCCATGCTATAGAAGCAGAACAAGGTTATGGTAACTGGTTACATGGTGAGGCTGTCGCTACTGGCATGGTACTTGCTGCTAAGTTAGCAGTCGCAATGAATTTGCTTGAAGTGTCAGAATTACGACGAATAGAACGATTAATAACAGCATTTGATTTACCTATTATTGCTCCAAAGAATATGGGCTTCGCTGAATTTATTCGCCATATGCGTCGAGACAAAAAGAATATTGCCGGTAAGCTAAGGTTTATCGTACCAACAGCAATAGGGCAGTCTGAAATTCGTGACGATGTCACACAGGATATGCTTCAAGAAATTCTATAATTATTTTCTACATAAGCCGCGTTGGCTTATTAAGTAGAATATACAGCATAGAAAGGATTAAGCATGTCTGCATTAGCAAACTCTTCATCAAACCTTAAAAAACCACAATTATTCATAGAAAATAATCTTTTGCAATCAAGTGAAAATTCAGACGTTAGTGTCACGACTCGTATAGCTTATAATTTACGTTTTACTAAGCAAGCGATATTAATAGTAGCCAGTACCAATGAACAATACACGCGATTAGCTAGCGATTTTCTTGTCAGTCTTTCAGATACTAAACTAGGGGGAAATGCTAAACAAATTAATGTTGCGTTTGTCTCTGCTTCAGAACAACTTAACGATATCCAGATACGTTGCCGATTAATAGAGCAACTATTCGTCAATACTCTATTTGATCCTGAAGAATCATTAGCCGTAAGTATTTTAGACCTTGCTAAGCGGCATGGCGACGTAGTGTCTATCGTTATAGACCATGCACACTCCCTTTCATTACAAGTTAAGTATGAATTATCTCAATTAGTAAATTTAGCTAAAAAGAATAACTTAACCATCAATGTCGTACTCTTTGGCTTAACAGAAGCGGCTCACCAACTGACTATAAATAAAAGCCTATTTAAAAACAAGATGGTGGTGATTGACGCTGAAACTGGGCAAGTTCTCAGTTTAGATGACAAAAAACTAGTCGCTCAGCATCGGAATATTTCGGTAACCGCTTTACAAAAATTTGCTCTACTTGCCGCCACACTAATATTGGTGGCCATCCTTATTTGGGGGTATCAGCTAATAAGGTACAATGTCGATGCTAAACCCCAGAATAATGCTCAAGCATCAATTAACTTAAAAAATGACAGTGATACACCTTTACAGAAAGTTTCTGGTTTACCTAGCTCTACAGAGAACGTTGTTAGAGCAATGAAAAAGAAAGAGAAACCTTTAAATGCTACTAACGTTGCTAACGGTGCCCCTGTTTTAGCCGCTACAAGTATTGAAATTAATAATGCAATTTTAGCCTTTTCGATACATAGTCAAGATATTGTTGAGCCAGCTAACTCCAAAGATGTTCTCAAAGCACTTGAGTTCAGCGAAAATAAGTTCGTTGCAAAACCGAAGTTTAATAATGAGGGATATGAGGATCAGGATAAAGTTACTGACTTATCTGATAGGGAAGGCTTAATTCAAGAAAATACTGCTGATAAGATAGCATTTAATAAAGCTGTAATTTTCGACCCTCATTTTTATTACAATCAAGTTATAGTCCATGAGCAAGGTTATGTAATCCAAGTAGCAGGATTTTCAAAACCACTCGTTTGGCAGCACTTCATCAAAAACAACCCGAATGAAATATTATATAGCTATCAAAAAAAACTCAATGGGCAGGATTTTATAGTGGTGACATCAAGGGTTTACTCCAATAAAACCGCGGCTCAAATAGCGATTAAATTAATGCCGGCTAACTTAAGTAAACGTAGACCCTGGCTTAAGGATATTTCTTCAGTAATCAAGGAAATTAATACCTTTAAAGGGTAATACAAGCTACAATCCGCCTTTAATTTTATTAAGTGAAGTTGCGAGTTTAGTCGGTAGCATGAATAATAAACATCGAGCATTTTTGAAGTGGGCTGGCGGGAAATATAGCCTATGTGATGTTATCTCAAAAATACTCCCTAATTCACGACGTCTAATCGAGCCTTTTGTTGGCGCAGGGTCGGTATTTTTAAACACTGATTATGACGAATATATTCTTAATGATATCAATCAAGATTTAATAAATCTCTATAAGTTTGTCCAAGATAAACCTGATTGTTTTATCGCTGATGTACGAAAGTTTTTTAATGCTGAGCATAACCAAGCTGAGCGTTATTACCAATTACGTAGTGACTTCAATGCGAGTAAAGATCCTTACTTTCGTTCACTGGTGTTTTTGTATATGAATCGCCATGGTTATAATGGTTTATGTCGTTATAACAAAAAAGGTGGCTACAATGTCCCTTTTGGCAAATATAAACGCCCTTATTTCCCTGAAGTAGAGCTAAACTATTTCGCTGAAAAGTCTCAAAAAGCAACTTTTGTCTGTGAAGGTTACCGGAAAACATTTGAGCGAGCAGTGAATGGCGATGTTATTTATTGTGATCCACCTTATGTACCACTCAGCAAAACAGCGAGCTTTACCAGTTATGCTGGTAATGGTTTTGGTTTAGATGACCAAGCTGACCTTGCTAATGCTGCAGAGGAAGTCAGCGAAAGTGGTGCGATATCAGTAGTCATTTCCAATCACGATACTATATGGACGCGTAAAATATACGAGCATGCTGCGAAAATAAAGTCGTTCAAGGTCGCTAGAACCATCAGTCAAAGTGCAACAAATCGGAAAAAGGTTGCGGAGTTACTCGCTTTATATAAGTAAGTGGTATTGTGCAGTAGCCTTTAGCTATGTAGGTATAACTAAACTGACAGTGGTAATTAAAACGCCGATAAAAATAAGTAACATAACAATTCCAACGATAATAAAATGAAGCAGCTTTCCTTGAGAAAAGTCTCGTTTACTATTCCTTTCACTTTGCACGCCAAAAAATGCCGCAGCCACGCTTTTAAAAGTATCCATTAAGTTACTTCTCATAACTAAGGTGACATTAATTAAAGTTATAATTGATTAGCTCGATCAGATCTAAAAAGTGTACATGTGTTGATTTGGTGTCACCGGATAACCAAGAGAGCCAATTATTATTTGACTGGTGATTTCCCCGACAAGGATGGTTCACATGGTTCATTGGCAGCTTAGACTCAAGGGTCATACATGAGCTCAGTAGTTGTATGTGAACGTTTTTCTGCTCAGTATATTTAGTGACACAAATCAATGTAATGAAAGTAAAAGTGAGGGTGAAAATCAATGCCTTAAGCTTTGATAAAATAGTGGCTGTCATCATCCGTTTTGACATCATATTTAAACTATTATTGAAAAAGAGGTGAACCAGTATAAACTATGTTCACCCCTCTGTCATTGCTTGTTTTTTAAACTGTTTATCAAGGCCGTCAGTTATAAAGGCTTATAGGTCAATATCAACAGAGTAAGAAACGTAGAATTTCATATCATCACTACTGCCACCATCATCGTAATCAGTTTTTGAAACACCGAAAGTGAAATTATCTTTGCTTATTGAAACCCCAAAGTCAGTTGAGTCAGTCGAGAAATCACCACTGTAATTACCAACGTGAAAATTAACTTCAGCTTCATTACCAAGGGCTAAAGCATAATCGGCATTAACGTAGACAGAATCACCCGCATCAATATTATCAGGAGCAGCAGAGGTTAATACAGCAACTCCTACCGTTAGGCCAGTAAAAGTGAAACTACCGTAGATTTCAGAAAAATCTGCATCATCAGCATCCGGGTAAGCATAGTAAATAAAACCAACATCATATGACATGTTCTCATTGATATCAGCACCAAAACCACCGTACAAATCTAATTCTGTACCACCCCATGCATTTGATACCCAGGTGCCGGCATAAAAACCTGAATTATTAGCATAATCAATACCACCAGAAACGGCAGCATCGCCACCTGTTTGCTCAAGACCACGCCATAAGTAATTAGAGGTAGCAGCTACGTTAGCTGATAAGCCTTCTGTAGCTGATGCTTGAAAAGAAATGCCTGAACTAGCAAATAATGATGCTAGAGCGATAGTTGTTATTGCTTTTTTCATAATAAGTCTCGTTATTAGTTGTTATAATTATTGTCTGTTAATGGCAATGCAATCTTGATGCCTGTATCGATAACGTTAGGTGATATTTTTAGGTTTATACTTTAATGCTTAATAATCAGTAGATTAGTTGAGTCTGTTTGTTTTTGCAAAGTTAACTTGTGCTTAGTTTAGTTGTGGTATGAACAAAAATAGTGCGTTTAAAATTTAAATGTTCAAAATAAGTGCATTAGCTTGGTATGAGACCTAAGTGTGGAACTCGCATTTTTAACTAGCATGGGTATAATAGCGGCATATTTTTTTAGGATATTATCCCTATGTCACCATTTTTAATTGCTCCTTCTATTTTATCTGCCGATTTTGCTCGCTTAGGTGATGATGTTGCTAAGGTCTTAACGGCAGGCGCCGATGTTGTACACTTTGATGTGATGGACAATCACTTTGTGCCTAACTTAACTTTTGGCCCGATGATTTGTAAGTCATTACGTGATTATGGTATTACCGCGCCAATTGATGTGCATTTAATGGTTAAAAACGTTGATACACTCATACCTGGTTTTGCAAAAGCAGGGGCTGATATCATCACTTTTCACCCTGAAGCCAGTGATCATATCGACAGAAGTTTGCAACTCATTAAAGACCATGGTTGTAAAGCAGGGTTGGTACTCAACCCTGCGACACCTTTGCATTGTTTAGATTTTGTTATGGATAAGCTTGATGTCATTTTATTAATGTCTGTAAACCCAGGCTTTGGTGGCCAATCTTTTATTCCAACGACTTTAGACAAATTACGCTTGGTAAAAGAAAAAATCAACCAAAGTGGCTATGACATTCGTTTACAAGTTGATGGTGGCGTTAAAGCCAATAATATTGCCGAAATAGCCCAAGCCGGTGCGGATATGTTTGTTGCAGGCTCTGCAATATTTTCGCAAGCGGATTATAAAGTGGCAATCGATGAGATGCGTGCAGAATTAGCCAAAGTCACTCAGTAAATAAAGTCCGGTAAGCAAACAATTAAGTATTTTAAAGGTAACGAAAATGACAAGTAAACCTATTGTATTAAGTGGCTGTCAGCCGTCAGGCGAGTTAACTATTGGTAATTATTTAGGCGCATTAAAACAATGGGTTAATATGCAGTCAACCCACGAATGTTACTATATGCTGGTCGATCAGCATGCTATTACCGTTCGCCCTAAACCTGCAGACTTACGCAAGGCAACCTTAGATGGTTTGGCGCTGTATTTAGCCTGTGGTGTTGACCCCGAGCAAAGTACTATTTTTATTCAATCTCATGTGCCTGAACATGCCCAATTGAGCTGGGTATTAAATTGTTATACGCAAATGGGCGAATTAAACCGCATGACGCAGTATAAAGATAAGTCACAAAAATCTGAAGCAAATATGAATTCAGGTTTATTCACTTATCCGGTATTAATGGCGGCGGATATTCTACTTTACGGTGCTAACCGTGTGCCTGTTGGTGATGATCAAAAGCAGCACTTAGAGTTAGCACGAGATATTGCCACGCGCTTTAATAACCTTTATGGTAATATTTTTACCATACCTGAGCCTTTCATTCCGGAGCATGGTGCGCGAGTAATGAGCTTACTTGAGCCAACCAAAAAAATGTCTAAGTCTGATAATAACCCAGGTAACTTTATTGGTTTATTAGAAGATCCTAAGAAGATTGCCAAGAAAATAAAGCGCGCAGTTACTGACTCAGACGAGCAAGCACGAATCTATTTTGATATCGAAGAAAAGCCAGGTGTGTCCAACTTATTATCATTATTATCTTGTGCTACAGGGCAAAGCATTGCCGACTTAGTACCCGCTTACGAAGATAAAATGTATGGTCATTTAAAAGGCGATGTTGCTGATGCCGTTGTGGCATTACTCGAGCCAATTCAAACTAAATATTACCAGTACAGAGAAGACCAAACCTTTTTAGAGCAAGTTATGCGTAGTGGTGCTGACAAAGCCTCAGCACGTGCGAGTAAAGTACTTAGCTCTGTATATGATGCGGTAGGCTTTATTGCTCGCCCATAGTAATTTTTATAATTTTAAAAGGCTTATTTCCTCAGGAAATAAGCCTTTTTTATGCGCTACATTTCTTGGTCTTTTTGAGCCGCTTTACTGGCTTGCTTAAATAAAGCAGCACTACGTGCTAAAAAAGTCTCAACGTTACTGCTTGGGGCGACTAAGAATTTTGGTGCCATGATGGTGGCATTATATTGTGGGTGTGGATTAAACTCAGGCTTCTTGCTGTATTGGATTAAGTAACTGCCTCCGAATAATAGCGCAGTAATGCTTATGCTCACAATCATGCGGCGTTTTGCGCTCACATGAAAACCAATATAACTGTTTAACCAAAATAGGCTGAAGGATAACCCTACGGGCAGTAAGCTAATTGCTAGGCCAAAGTTAGCATGGCTAGCTGAATTGAAATTGATAATTTCCTCTAATAAATAGCTAAGCCACAATAATATAAAAAAGCTAAAGCTTATGCCAAGTTGCGCTAATACACGCGGATCATGTTTGGTGAGGTGCGACACTAGCGCAATACCCGTTGGCCATAGAGCAAATAATAATGCCATCTTAAATGCGCTAACAAATAAGTGACTGAAATTGATCTCAGTCGGCTGATTTAGATAGGTAATATTAGCAGCAATAAGCATAAATAAAGCGATACTTATGAAGACAGCGATAGGATGCCTAATGAAGTCTATAAGTGATTCAAAAGGACTAAAAACCACAGTTTCAGCAACTTGACGGTTACTAAAAACTACTCTTAACTGGCTTTTACCAATAATAATGACATCGCCATCGTTAACTATTCGTTGGGCTTTATCTTGCTTATTATTTTTATTACTTTCTAATACCGTACCATTTACCGAATTGTTGTCATTAAAGCGCCATACCCCTTGAGCAAAGGTAAGCGATAGATGCAGTGGACAAATATGAGGATCAGCTAAAATAATATCATTTTGATAACCTCGTCCAATCGTTATTTCATCTTGGTTAATTCGGTGGCGGTGTAATAATTTATGATTTCGGGTTATTTCTTCAATAATGATTTCAGTGGGCGCTATATCTATATCAACAGGGGTACTCGTGTTGACTGGTTCCACCTCATTGAGCTGCTCTAACTCGCTTTTAGTTACTTCCATGAAACAGCCTTAATAAATTTATTGGTAAAAGTTAGCGCGTTTTCTTGGCTTACTCCAGCCAAGGTAAAGTGACTCAATATGGCTTGTTGTTTTTTATCGATACTGGCACCTAAATATAAGACATCAAATAACTTGGGAAAATCTTTGTAAGCCCTCGTACAGAATATACTTTTATTATTAATAGTCTGGCCTGTGCTGGTTGAGCTTGTAGGGGACACTAAATCATGATGACATTGATACTCACTAACATCATCTTTACCTGCTCTGTTACCTGCTCCGGCTTGAGAAAATTGTTGTTGGTATAAGTGATAAAATTTATTATCAGTTAGGTCTTTTGCCTGCATATAACGAAAATCAAGCTCGACACTACCGGTAAAAAAATGTGAGGAGAGGTAAGTATTCTCATTCAAGGAGCAATTGGTAATAGCGAGTAAAATAAGAGCATCTTTTTTATCTGCATTAGAGTCTCCCCAGCATCGAAGGAAAGGTACTTCAATAATTGGAATAATAGCCTTACCCGCTAGTTCTTTACTTTGCCAGCGACTGCTGATTAGTGCCGTCATTAATTTATTTTGGCTTGCCATTAATTGCGCTGATATTTGTTGCATAATATCGACAGGTGGCTGTTTTTTATAATCATTTAATAGTTTAACTAACTTTTCGTGTGGCACTAAGAAGCCTATTTGATTACCCGATGTTGCTACATTAATGCCAACGACTTGTTCTGCTTTATTGACTACAGGGCCGCCACTCATACCAGAGTTAATTGAACCGGTAAAATGGATGCGTTCGTTGAAGGATTCTTTTTTCAAACCATTATAAGTACCCGGCACTACAATCATGCCCAAATCATGAGGGTTACCTAAAGCAAATAGCTTCTCACCTTTAATAGGTTTTTTTTGTGAAAGGGTGAAATAGGGCATTTCTGTATCAACTTGGCGCTGCACCAACGCTAAATCATTAATGACATCAACACTCACCAAGCTGACTTGATCGCTATTACCTTGATGATCAAGATACTCAATGCGGTACTTCTCAGGGTGTCGAGCATAACTCGAAATTACATGATAGTTAGTGGCAATTAGACCGTCTGAGCTGATCTGAAAACCAGACCCAATAGAGGATTTTTCTCCACTGGCTTTATCGATTATCTTTATTTGATAAAGTGATGGTGTTAACTGAGCGAATATTTTTTCAGCTTGCTCTGTGGCAAAACTACTTTGACTTAATAATATAAAGACTAAAGTAAAAAAAGTTTTCATTCATCTTCCTGTTGGTAACCTATTAAACTATTGTGACACTAAATTCGCATTTGTCACCCTATCAATGACATATACACAAGCTACTTCAAGTTGCTCGTTATGAAAAGAATTTTTAGTCTCGTGAGTGCGTTGGCACTAAGCAGCATTACTCAGTTCGCCAGTGCAAACAATGAACTTTGTTTGGCAAGCACTAACAATTGTACCTTTGTATTATTAAGTCAGAATATTAGACCACAGGTGAGCGAAGAATATAAGTCAGTTTCCAGCCAGAACATGGCTCAAGTTTCAATACTTATCGAAGAAAATGAAACCTTAATGCTGGTAAATAGAGAGAGAGAAAATCAACATTTTTCACCATTTTCCACTTTTAAAATCCCTAATAGCTTAATAACACTTGATAGTAAGAAAATCAAAGATGCACAACAGAGTTTAACGTTTGATAAAGAAAAATATCCAGTGAAAAGGTGGTGATCACCTGTATGGACGTTAGCTGAATATAACCTTAGCTCAGCGTTTAAATTCTTTATGGTTGCTATATATCGCCACATGGCAACCAATATAGGTAAGGAGAAAATGCAATCTTATTTAAGCCAGTTTTCCTACGGTAATCAAGATATAAGCTCAGGCATAGACAATTTTTGGCTGAATGGTAGCCTACAAATATCAGCATTAGAGTAAGTAAGGTTCTTACAAAAAGTGCATCAAGAAAAGTTAGCGCTTAGCCAACAGAGTATTGATTCCCTAAAAGAAGTGATGCTAGTTGAAAGTACTAATACTTATTCGCTTTATGCGAAAACGGGGACCGGCAAAGCCAATACAGCAGATAAAAAAGATAAAGCGATGTTAGGTTGGTATGTTGGCTTTGTTGAAAATGTGCAAGGTGTACATTACTTTGCCTTTAACTTTACTCGAGGTAGTTTTGCTGAAATGAAAGCGGATAGAGTAAATATAGCGATTAACCACTTGAAAGATGCGGATGTCATTTAACCTTTTTGAATAAATTATTTACTTTTGGTTGACCTAGTAAGACCTAGTATTTTTAAGTACCACACTCTGTACCCCCTTTGCTTTTAGAAAATGGCCAAGGTCAGTACACGGCTTTAATTAGAGGGAAGAGTGACCAAAGGATAGCTGAGCTTCTTCTATTTTTATATTGTATTCCGCCTTGATAGCCTTTAGATTTAGCAATTCCTGTGAGTTATCACATGGCTTATTATGCCAGGTTTATGATGGTCTGAAGAGAAAGATCGCAACGAAGTAACCGAGTTCATATTAAACGGGTTAACTATTGATATAAACTATCTCTGTAATTTACACTTTCTCCTGAAAGTGCACGTAAAAAAGCAGCCAGTGGCTGCTTTTTTATTTTACCTGCCGTTAAACTTACTTTAAATAACGATAATTAATTTTATTTTTCCATATTACGTGATTAACAATGCTAACTGTTATTAGCTCTGTTTATTACGCATGCTGCCGACTATACCAAACATTGCTAGGCTTAAAAGTAGAATGGTAGAAGGCTCTGGCACAGAGGTAATTGTCATCATAACTCTGAATTCATTTGGTTGGCCTTCAAAGGTGGTTAAACCAATACAGCCATTACCTGCTCCCGGAACCCGATTACAAATGAAATCATCCAGTACTGCTAAACCAGTGCCTGGGTCTGTAGCCACTAATTTCAACTCGGTATTGTAGGTATGGTGGCCAATAGAAAACAGTTGGTTTAAAGTACCTTCTCCTTCATCGAAAACAAGTCCTTCAGGCATAGTTATGATAAAAATATCATTTTCACAAGGTACTCCGCCACACTGACCTGGGCCATTTGGTGTTTCAAAGAAGAGTATATTAAAGGCTAGTGCGTCAAGTGGTTCTGCGGGGTCGTCGTAATCACCTATATTAGGAAGTGTGTTAGCAGGAAATATTTGAAGAACTGTACTCAATATTGCCGTTGCTAAAACGCTAGATCCCCCAGGGATAATCACATTATCGTGCACTAAGAGAGAAGTTTGTACTGCATCACCACTGGCTAAATCCTCACCAAAGACTAAACCTAAGCTACCAGATGATATATCTAAGGAACTTTGTTCAACTTGATCACCCCACGCTAAATTTGTTGGAGCAGTAAATAAAAGGTTTGTTAGGCTTGTAGTAGGGGTGCCAGTCCCAGGTGTTGTAAATGTTGCTCCGGTAAATGCTGAATTAACGATAAAATCCCATTCAGTGATGATTGGGGTAGCCGTTGCGCTAAAAGCAAACCCCAATGTTGAGAGAGTTAACGTAGTTATAAACTTTTTAAGTGTGTTCATTGTTTACTCCTTGTCAGTATAAAATTAAAGTACACTTTAAAGTAAGTAATAAGTGACAAAGGCAACTTAAGCCATTAAGTAGGTCACGAATCGATACATTCCTTGTTTGATTTACACTGACAACGTTGCATAGAGTGCGCCATAGTGGCTACTTAGTTGAATTATAAGGTTTTTTAAGTGTTGGTGAGTTAGAGTTTTGACTCAGGTTGTAAAAAAATCTGACAGTGATTTTATCAACTTATTGTTAGGTGAAAGCTAAAGTAGTCATGCTATATCTTAAGGTAAGCTAACTTCCACTAGTAATGATTTTAGTGTTCATACCACTGGCAATTAATGCCTCATTTCTGGGTAATTCTTCATTGCCGGCGAGTAAATAAATGACCTGTTGACCTAATTGAGCGAGCTCTAGCGCATGTTGGTAATTTACTAGGATAGTTGAGCTAACACTTTGCGGGTATTTCTCGGCATCACGGCGCACATATTCAATCAACTCAATATTGACTTCATTATCATAAAAAACGGCATCGGCAAATTGTAAAACGCGATGAGCGCTTAAGGTTAAGTTATCAGGGTTTCCGTCAGTGGTATGAATAAAGATAATTTCACCAGCAGGGGGGGCTATTTTCTCTTTCAAGCTGGCGATTAACTGCTGCTCAGCTTTTTGCTGTTGGCCAGCAAGCAAATTTTTTCCGATTGGACCACGCAAGGTGTTTTCCCAAAAGGTGCGGCGATTGCGTATGCCTTTAATACGCGCTTTAACATGGTCACGAAATTTTAAAGAAAAGTCAGCCAAACGACCGTAACCCTGCGGTAGAATTTTCTCTATTTGCTCGCGTAACATGCGAATAAGAATAGGAGCACTGCCTGAACTTGATAAAGCTATAATCATCGGCGAGCGGTCAATAATCGCTGGCGTGATATAAGTACAGAGGGCGGGTTGATCAACCACATTGGCAAGAATATTAAACTCAACCGCCTCATAATAAACCTGTTCATTTACTGCTTTATCATCAGTGGCAGCAATCACTAAGGTAACCTTAGCTAACAAACCGGCTTGATAGTTATGCTTTAACCAGCTTAATTGATTCTCGTTAATCAATCGTGCCACGCCTTCAGTAACGCTTGCCGACATAATGGTAATTTTTGTGGTGGTTTTTAATAGTAATTCAATTTTTCGGGCAGCAACATCGCCACCGCCAACCACCATGGCATTAATTTTACTACCATCAAGAAAAACGGGAAAATACTTCATCTACAAGCCAACTTTTTCACTTAACTATCTTATATACTCTCAGATTAACATAGCAGAAACGATAAAACCTTAACCTGTATTAAGTTGACGTTTTCATTGCGGATACTTAGGTAATACTTAGGCATTAGTTAGGCGATAGCTCGCTTAGACTTAGGTTATAGAAAGGTTATATTTCGTTTAAGGTTAACTTTGCTTCACTAACCGCTAAACCATTGGCATCACCATAAATACTCCAGCCAGGAATAAAGTCAATACCGGCAAAGTTAACGACAATGTTAATCTCACCGACACCTAACTTCTCTGTTTTTATTGGATTACAACCAAGCGCTTTTACTGCAATAGCTAAAGTGGCAATGGTACCCGCATCACGAATACAGCCATTGATAACTACAGCCTGCCAATTGTTTTTAACCGCATTTTCTGCGATTATATCGCCTAATAGCGCACGGTTCATACTGCCTTTACCATCTACTACCAGCACTTTACCGGTACCATCGGTAGCCAATAGCTCTTTCACTTTTGAATTATCTTCAAAGCAAGCAACCGTGACTATTTCGCCATAAAAAATAATGTTCTTACCGTAGTTTATGAAGGGCGCTTGCGCGAGAGATAGCTTTTCGGGATATTGATCAAATAGATCAGGCAGTAAATCTAGCATGGTAATTTCCGTTTTATCATTATTTATGCCTACTCTAGCAGTAATGAATGGTAAACTAGCATCAAGCTTATTTATGGCTACTATTTGCCAATTACATCCTCCTTTTGCACTAGCGACAAAGGCAAGGATAACAAGTAGCAGCAAACACCAAATACCAGTAGAGAACATCAGATGCCTTGGATACAACTCAGATTAAGTGCCAACGAAGATAACGCCGAAAAATACAGTGACTGGCTCACCGCCTGTGGTTCACAAGCCGTTACGTTTCTCGATGCAAAAGACACTCCTATATATGAACCACTACCTGGTGATGAGGTTATCTATTGGTCTAATACTGTGGTTATGGGGTTGTTTGACGCAGGTCACGACATGGATAAAGTCATCAATTACTTGCAAGGTATTCATCCAGATAAAGCAGCAATGCAATACAAGCTAGAGCAACTAGAAGACAAAGATTGGGAACGTGAGTGGATGGACAACTTCCACCCGATGAAATTCGGTGAGCGTCTTTGGATTTGTCCTAGCTGGCGCGATGTGCCAGACCCTGACGCGGTAAATGTTATGTTAGATCCCGGTCTGGCTTTTGGTACGGGTACGCACCCAACCACAGCATTATGTTTAACTTGGTTAGACGGCTTAGATCTACAAGATAAAACTGTAGTCGATTTTGGTTGTGGCTCAGGTATTTTATCGCTGGCGGCACTTAAATTAGGTGCCAAGAAAGTTATTGGTATTGATATCGACCCACAAGCTCTGCAAGCAAGTCTTGCCAATGCTGAACGTAACAATGTTTCCGATAGACTTGAATTATATCTACCTAAAGATCAGCCTGAGTTTAAAGCCGACGTAGTAGTGGCAAACATTCTCGCCGGACCATTACGCGAGTTAGCACCTACTATCATTGAGTTTGTTGGTGATAAAGGTTTGTTAGCGTTATCAGGTATATTAGAAGAGCAAGCACAAACACTACAAGAAATTTACGGCCAGTGGTGTGATATGGCGCCAATTACCGTACAAGAAGAATGGGTACGTTTGAACGGGCAGCGTAAATAAGCATAAACTTTTATGTGTTCTGCCAATGTTAAGGTATTGGCAGTGCTTTCCTAAGTCCCACGTTGTTATCTTCGCAGTCTTGGTTACACAGTATAATTGCATCATTGCATCATCGCCAAAGTACTGTTTGGTAAGTGTCGCCCCTGAAGTTTTTAATCGGGAAGCCAGTTTTTTTATTTCACCCTCTCTCTCTCTATTTCTACTGTTATAGCTTCTACCGCGCTGTCAAACTAAGATATTATGCTCGATGAATTATCTAGTAACTGAGTTTTTTTGCAGGGGAAATAACATGACTTGATTACGTCCAGCCTGTTTAGCTATATACATGGCGCTATCAGCATCTTTTAGTAAATCAGTTAACCTAAAGCCTGAGCGCTTTATATCTGTGACACCAAAGCTTGCCGTAATTGAAAAATCAAATCCTGAAGCTTCAGTAATTATATTCTCAATGGCAATTCGACACGCTTCAGCTCTTATGTAAGCTTCATCAATATTAGTACTGGGCAATAATAAACAAAATTCTTCACCGCCCAAACGAGCTAGAACATCACTATTTTTACCGATAGCGAGGCAAGCCTTAATGGCTTCTTTAAGCGTCCAATCACCACAAGCATGGCCGAAACTATCATTCACTAGTTTAAAGTTATCTAAGTCAAACATAATGACGCTTAAGTCTTGTCGGGCTGTTTTACAATATCGTAAAGCGCTCACAGACACATAATTGAAGTGACGGCGGTTATATATTCCCGTTAAATCATCAGACTCAGCAAGCAGTCTAACTCTCTTGTGACGTTGCCATAAACCGGCCCCCCAAACTGAGAGTATGATGAGTAATAATACCAGTATAGTAATTAACAATTGTACATTACGAACCTTGGTCTCAGACAATGCTTGCTTAGTGACTAAGACATTATTTATTTCGTTAAGCAGCTTAATCTTGTTCGCTTGCTCGGCACTGTCGTGTTCCGCGAGTTGAAAAGCTAAATGTTTAGCTTTAACCTCATCGAGGAAAGCTTTATCTAACTGCGCATATTGTTTGAAGTAACTTAGTGCTAATACGAAGTTTTTTTCTTGCTCAGCCACTTGGTACAATACTTGGTAACTGTCTCTACCCCGCTTTATCCCGGTATTATGTTTGTTGAGTAACATCGCTGTCATGGCATAGTTTTTAGCATTGCCCATATCATCTAATTGGAAATACGCCCGGGCAATCATATTGTTTGCGCTAGCTATTAACATGGGAAATAGTGTCGCTTTTATTTCTCCTCTATAGGGCAATAATAACTGTAAAGCCTGATCGGGCTGATTTTTTTGTAGGTATAGTTCAGCTTGATAAAGACGAATTGAGTTCGCCCCTATTTTATTCTCTGCTTTGACGCATAACCGGATAGCCTTTGAAATACCGTCATTATCCACCGAAAGTGTCGCTAGCTCGAGTTTTACCTCGAGGGAATACTGCTTGATAAAGCATTGTTTAAACAACGGCACATCATGCTGCTCAAGTAGAGAGATATGTTTTAGCGCTAAATCATATTGTTTTAGCTGCAGGTAAAACATGGCGGTAGCGAGTAAACTATGCTGGATATAGCGCTTATCTTTTATCTTGTCTATCATCGCATTGTTATCCGCAACATATCGTAAGCCATCAGCCCATTTATGATTTATTGCTGATAAGTTAATAAGCGTATGATTTACTCTAAATTTAAGTAGTGTATTAGCCTCTGAACGCAAAATGTTTTTGAGTGTTTGTTCTGCTTGGTCGTGCTCGCCAATAAAGGCAAAATGATAGGCTTGCAGATAATTAAAAAACTGTTGATGCACCGCAGTAAAGTGAGGCTTTTTCTTGATTAGTTCAGCTAATAATTGCCGGAATAATTTAGGATCTCTTAAACGACTATTGTCAGCAAGGTTCAGTTTTTTAGTAATATCGTCACTCATCATTAAAGCATCGGCAATATGCGATGTTTGCTGGTTTGCGAGGGCTATATTTATGAGAACTAGCAGTAGGCAAGGTATTAATGTTAAACACAGTGTCAAAAAGATTACCGATGCTGTAGTCATAGGCTGCAGCGGACTATTATTCTGTTGCATTAACTTAACCTTTAGCTGGGCGAATACTGCTGACACACTAATGAAGTCCTGATTTTATCATTAAATAAAGAAATTTTTAGCTTGGCTTACATGGCTTAGTTGAAGTCAATGCCTCGATAAGGCTCTAAGTAGAGTCGCTAATCACATAGTGTATAGCCACCCAGTAATGTAGGTTTTAATAGTGAATTGAGTATAGCAGTAACGCGGGATAGTGCTGAGCATAGCCTTTATTGACAGTGATTTATTTGCTAAGCCTTAAGGGCGTATAGCTATTAAATTTTCGAAGCCATCACTCTTTGAGGTATTTACAGGATCCTGCTATGGCATTGCTTAGGCGTGTAAATCAGGGGCTAGATAACGGTACCATTCTATCGGGTAACACAATCATTCATTTAATGAAAACGACTACATCCGATTAACTTTTCATCAATCTGGGCTTGGACGCTAGAGTTTTATCACTTAAAGGCTTACCCGTCCTCGGTAACATACGGCTAGCGCATTTTAATCCCTTACCGCTACTGACTTAGCTAACAAAAAGAGTTTTAGCTCTTTTTATCTTCCGCGTCGCGCTGGCGACAACAGGTTAAGGGAAGCTGCCTCCGGCCTCCCTTAACAATCCCACGGAGCCCCAACTCAGCAGAGCACTACAGCTGTGTTTAGAGAAAAAGCTAATACCTGCCGATTTATCGTCCCTGAACAGCGGCAGTCTTCGACATCCTGTCTCAGCTTAGATTTTTCTCTAAACTCAGCAGAGCACTACAGCTGTGTTTAGAGAAAAAGCTAATACCTGCCGATTTATCGTCCCTGAACAGCGGCAGTCTTCGACATCCTGTCTCAGCTTAGATTTTTCTTGGTCTAAACTCAGCTTGCGTTGCTGAGATGGGAGTAGGTGTTTATAGCTCGAGTAGTCAAATAACATTTGCTAGCGTTTTTGAAAATATATCACAAGGCGTTAAATCGAGTTGCAGTACAACAAGTACCAAGTCTGCCTGTCAAAACGCTGGAATGAGAGAGAGAGCTCAGCTATTTTCATCATGGATGATGAAAAAGGCGATGTAGGGCATGGACGCCCCTTCAGCGCTGTTAGCTCGATAGCACTTGAAAGAATGCAAGATTACGTTTTGTGTGGCAGCGATGCGGGATTCCAAAGGGGGCTCGTCGTTTAGCCCCTTTTGGGTGTTGTCGCCACCGCGACAAAGGTTTCAAAAAATACCGAACGTTGATGCATGACGAAAATACCAACAAATTTATAATGCTCTTGCCGTGCTCGGTAACAAATTAACCCGCTAATTTTCATTTTGAAGGTAAATAGTTATCCAATCACCACTGCTTTAAATGCATCAATAGTCGGCTATAAAAACAACTGGCAAGCTTATTTACATTATGCTGACATTTATTGTTGGCTTGTCGAATAGTTTCTTATACCTACTTGCAGGCGTTATTCGAGCTAACTTGACGGCATAAATGGCTTTGTCTTTTTTGTACTATTTGTCAACTAATTTATGAATCAATTGTACTATTTATGCTCACATTGATGCTTTAATAAATGTCAATATCAAAAAGGTTAAAAAAAGCAAATATTGTTCAAATTCTATGCTTTTCAATTGAAATAAAGACGTGTAAACTGAGCGCCCTTTTGAATGGTAGCTCAAAAAAACAGCAGTATGAAAATAGGCTCTTATCAACTTAGTTCGCAGGTAATACTTGCCCCTATGGCAGGCATAACCGATCAACCTTTTCGACAATTATGTTGTCAATTGGGTGCGGGTTTAGCGGTTTCTGAAATGCTTTCGTCAAATCCGAAAGTGTGGCATACCGAAAAGTCTAAATTAAGAATGTTGCATAGTGATGCCGCAGGTCTACGTTCGGTGCAAATTGCCGGAAGTTGTCCTGATGAATTAGCTTTTGCTGCCAAAGTGAATGCTGATAACGGCGCACAAATTATTGATATCAATATGGGCTGTCCAGCAAAAAAGGTAAATAAAAAATTAGCGGGTTCTGCTTTATTAAAAGAACCAGCACTGGTTGAGCGTATTGTTCAGGCAGTGGTAAAAGCGGTAGATATTCCGGTTACGCTAAAAATTCGCACAGGATGGTGTGAAGAGTCTCGTAATGGTATAGAAATAGCTAAAATTGCTGAAAATAGTGGTATAGCATCACTCGCAGTGCATGGCCGTACCCGTAATGACTTTTATAAAGGTTATGCGGAATACGACACTATTAAAGCAATAAAAGCGGCTATTTCAATTCCGGTAGTGGCAAATGGTGATATTACTTCACCTGAAAAGGCGCTACAGGTTTTAAGCTATACGGGTGCAGATGCCATAATGATTGGCCGTGGTGCACAGGGTCGTCCGTGGATTTTTCGAGAAATTAATCATTTCTTGGCAACGGGCAATAAAATGCTTGCGCCAACATTGGATGAAGTACGTTCAATAGTATTGGCCCACGTTATGGAGTTACATCAGTTTTACGGCGATTTCAAAGGTGTGATGATCGCCAGAAAACACGTCTCTTGGTATATACATAATCTGGCTGAGACCACAGATGGTTTCAGCGCAGCGTTTACTACCGAGCAAGGCAAAGCGTTTAGAGCTATTTTTAATGCCTTAACGTCTACCGATGAACAATTGGCGACGTTAGGTAAATTTTTTGATGACTTTGTCACTGATTCCTTTTAGGAATAGTACAAATTGTCATAGTTTTATTTTATTTTTATTAACAAAAGAAAGAGTTATATCATATGTTCGAACAAAATATTTCTTCTCCATTTATCACTGGCGATATTCAAACACAAACTAAAACGTCTCCATTACGTAGCCAAGCTAAAATTGCAATCAGCAACTACTTATCACAATTAAATGGTAACGATGTTGATGATATGTATGACCTTGTATTGAGCGAAATTGAAGCGCCAATGTTAGAAGAAGTTATGATGTACACTCGCGGTAACCAAACACGCGCTGCCAACTTACTTGGCATCAACCGCGGCACGTTACGCAAGAAACTTAAAAAATACGGTATGAACTAATATCGAATTTTTATAAAAAGCACCCTCGGGTGCTTTTTATGTTTTACATCACTTTAAATATTTATTCAATTAACTGTTCAGCTTTAAGTTGTATGGTGAAATTAGTAGGAAAAGTAACAGAGCTGACGAATGTCAGTGAGTAATTTTGACGCACTAATTGGACTATACAGCAACAAGATGAATAGTTAAAAACTGAAAGGTAAATAAAACCATGGATACTCCACGTCCAATTAAACGCGCACTATTAAGTGTTTCAGATAAATCAGGAATTGTTGAATTTGCTCGTCGCTTAAGTGAGAAGGGTGTTGATCTTCTTTCTACTGGCGGTACCGCAAAATTATTAGCTGAAAACGGCATCAAGGTAACTGAAGTTTCTGACTACACTGGTCATCCAGAAATTATGGATGGTCGTGTTAAAACTTTACACCCTAAAATACATGGCGGCATCTTAGCGCGTCGCGGTATTGATGAAGCGGTAATGGTAGAAAACAATATCAGCGCAATTGATATGGTTGTGGTTAACTTGTACCCATTTGCTAATGCAGTAAGTGATGAAAACTGTTCTTTAGAAAACGCCATTGAAAATATTGATATTGGCGGCCCAACGATGGTTCGCGCTGCGGCGAAGAATCATAAAGACGTGACTATTGTTGTTAACGCACATGATTACGACCGTGTATTAACTGAATTAGATAA
Source organism: Colwellia piezophila ATCC BAA-637 (assembly GCF_000378625.1). GTDB lineage: Bacteria > Pseudomonadota > Gammaproteobacteria > Enterobacterales > Alteromonadaceae > Colwellia > Colwellia piezophila. The sequence continues at coordinate 130,721 of NZ_KB905173.1, forward strand.
CAACAATAATTCACTCACTTACAAAACACGTTTTGATTTAGCGATTGCTGCTTACGAGCACACTGCAAGCTACGACGGTATGATTGCTAACTACTTTGGTAAAATGTTACCAGCGTATGGTGAGAAAGACTCAACGGCTTCGTTTGAAAATAAAGTTAAATTTCCACGTACGTTTAATAGCCAGTTTATTAAAACACAAGATTTACGCTACGGTGAAAACTCGCATCAACAAGCGGCTTTTTACAAAGAAGCGAACCCTGAAGAAGCATCAGTTTCTACTGCGACTCAATTACAAGGCAAAGCATTATCTTATAACAACATTGCTGATACCGATGCAGCGTTAGAATGTGTTAAAGAATTTGACGAGCCAGCTTGTGTAATCGTTAAGCATGCTAATCCTTGTGGTGTTGCTATTGGCGATAATATTTTAGCGGCTTATGAAGGTGCATATAAAACTGACCCTACTTCAGCATTTGGTGGCATCATCGCGTTTAACCGTGAATTAGATGCAGATACTGCAGAAGCGATTGTTTCTCGCCAATTCGTTGAAGTAATTATCGCCCCGAGCATTTCTGCTGCTGCGGCACAAATTATCGCTGCTAAACCTAACCTACGTTTATTAGCATGTGGTCAGTGGGACAGCAAAACGACTGGTTTTGATTTTAAACGCGTTAATGGTGGTTTATTAGTACAAGATACTGACCACGGTAGCGTAACAGCTGACGACTTAAAAGTAGTGACTAAACGTCATCCTACAGAAGACGAGTTACGTGATTTACAATTCTGTTGGAAAGTAGCAAAATTTGTTAAATCTAATGCCATTGTTTACGTTAAAAATAGCGCAACCATCGGTGTCGGTGCTGGCCAAATGAGCCGCGTATACTCAGCGAAAGTTGCGGGTATTAAAGCAGCTGATGAAAATCTAGAAGTCAAAGGCTCTGTAATGGCATCAGATGCATTCTTCCCATTCCGTGATGGTTTAGATGCAGCCGCTGAAGCAGGTATTACTGCCGTTATTCAGCCCGGTGGCTCTATGCGTGATAACGAAGTTATTGCCGCAGCAGACGAACATAACATCGCCATGGTGTTCACAGGTATGCGTCACTTCCGCCATTAAGATTGCTCCTTGTCGCTGCTAAGTCCAATTTAGGCGTCAAAAGTACTCACTGACATTCGTCAGCTCCGTGCTTTTTTCTTTAAATTGAACAGAGCAGCTTAAAGGAACTTCATTAACTTCAGCTCGTGATAAAAGACTTAAAAGCTGTGAAGCTGCCTTATGAAGCAAAACTTCTTATTCATGGACGAATAAGTAGAGCTTATAGGGACATATTTACAGCGATTTTGCGTAATAATGGTCGCAATAGCTTTTACTGAAACCAAGCCTTATCAACGCTGCTTGTTTGTTTAATACCACTTAGATTAATTAAAATTACCGCTTTCAATGAGGGTAAAGCTTCAATAACAAGCCGTTTGATTGACTAATAGCTGGCTATTGGGATTGAAAGCAACGACGTTATTGGATATTTAGACCATTTGAAATGAATTCTTAATTAGTGTAATTGGTATGATATCTGTTATAAATGTTGCCGTTAATTAATACTTTAATCGTTATATATCTGTTCCACATTCAAAATGAATATGAATAAGGACGGCTGTATTAGATAAATGGATATTAATACTAATAATTCTTACAAGGAAAATAGTTATGACAATTAAAACAAACGCGCTTAAATCAATCGCTATCGCAGTTACCTTAAGCTGTGGCGCATTAAGTTTATCTGCTACAGCTCATGATACCCATGCACATGAAGCTAATGCCAATAAAAGCGCTTCATCTAAAGTACTTGAAAATGCTGTCTCAGGTGAACATCGTACTGCTAAAAATAAAGCGCGTGATCAATATCGTCATCCTATTGAAACGTTGAACTTTTTTGGTTTTACCCCGAGTATGACTGTGGTAGAAATTACTCCAGGTGGCGGTTGGTACACTGAGATATTAGCACCAGCTTTAAAAGGCACAGGTAAATTATACGGTGCTCATTACCCTGATACGGGTAAAGATAATTACTATAGTAATTCGCGTAAAAAATTAGTGAAGAAACTTGCTTCAGACGTTGTTTTTAGTGAAGTGGTTTTAACTGACTTTACTCCAGGCCAAGAAAGTGAATTAGCACCACAAGGTACCGCGGATCTAATTTTAACGTTTAGAAATCTTCATAACTGGAAAGATGCCGGTGTCGAGCAAGTCTTTAAAGATGCTTTCAATGCGCTTAAACCTGGTGGCGTATTAGGGGTAGTTGAACATAGACTGCCAGTAGGTCTAGATGCCGATAAAGCTCGAGGTTATGTTTCTGAAGTTACAACAATTAAACAAGCAAAAGCGGCTGGTTTTAGGTTTTCAGGTTCAAGTGACGTGAATGCTAATGCTAAAGATTTAGCCATCCACCCTAAAGGTGTGTGGACTTTACCACCGAGCCTAGCACTTAAAGACAAAGACAGAGCGAAATATTTAGCGATTGGCGAAAGCGATCGCATGACATTAAAATTTGTTAAACCAGCCAAATAAGTGTTGGTTTAGCACACAAGAAAATAAATAGGAAATTTTATGAAAATCTTAGTTATTGGCGGCGGCGGTCGTGAACATGCTCTAGCATGGAAAGCGGCTCAATCAAGTCAGGTTACTAAAGTGTTTGTTGCGCCAGGTAATGCTGGTACAGCAACCGAAGCAAAATTAGAAAATGTTGCTCTCGATATTAGTGATAATGCTGCCTTAGTTGCTTTTGCTAAAAGTGAAGACGTTGCCTTAACTATTGTTGGCCCCGAGCAACCACTGGTTGATGGTGTTGTTGATGCTTTCCAAGCGCACGGCTTAGCTATTTTTGGTCCAAGTGCCAAAGCAGCACAGCTTGAAGGTTCAAAGTCATTTACTAAAGACTTTCTAGCACGGAATAAAATCCCTTCAGGCAGCTATGAAAAATTCACTGAAGTTGAACCTGCACTTGCTTATGTTCGTCAGCAGGGCGCACCAATTGTTGTTAAAGCCGATGGCTTAGCAGCAGGAAAAGGCGTTATTGTTGCCCTTACACTCAAAGAAGCAGAAGACGCTATTACCGACATGTTAGCGGGTAATGCGTTTGGTGATGCAGGCCATCGGGTGGTGATTGAAGAGTTTCTTGAAGGTGAGGAAGCGAGTTTTATCGTAATGGTTGATGGTAAGAACGTTTTACCCATGGCAACAAGCCAAGATCATAAACGTGCATTAAATGGTGACTTAGGTCCAAACACCGGCGGCATGGGGGCATATTCTCCTGCAGCAGTGGTTACCCCTGAAATCCATGATCGTATTATGGCCGAAGTTATTATGCCAACAGTTGAAGGCATGTCAGCGGAAGGAGCACCTTACAGTGGTTTCTTATATGCAGGCTTAATGATAGCAGCAGACGGCACGCCAAACGTTATTGAATATAACTGTCGTTTCGGTGATCCTGAAACGCAGCCTATCATGATGCGCTTACAATCGGATTTGGTTGAGTTATGTTTAGCCGCTACTCGTGGTGAATTAGATAAAGTAAGCATCGACTTTGATAGTCGTGCAGCTGTAGGTGTTGTTCTTGCCGCACAGAGCTATCCTGCAAGTTACCCTAAAGGTGATGTTATTTCAGGTTTAGATACTAACAACAATGTATCAGCGAAAACTTTCCATGCAGGTACTAAGTTAAATGAGCAAGGTGAGGTTGTTACTAACGGCGGTCGTGTACTTTGTGCAACTGCACTAGGTAATACCGTTACCGAAGCACAACAAACCGCTTATGAACTATTACATCAAATTAGCTGGCAAGGTGTAGAGTTTAGAACTGATATCGCTTATCGCGCTATTGCACGTGAACAAGAAAATGCTTAGTTAGAGCTAAATTGAAACTTAAGTAAACTTGGGTAATACTAGGGCCAGATAATAAAGAAAGATCACCTCGGTGATATCGCTATTAATTAACCTATGATCATCTAGTTAACTATAAAAAAACCGACCTTCGTGTCGGTTTTTTCGTTATTTGATAGAAAGTAAGCTTAATAGTAGGCGATATCAGTCACTTTATTAGTACTAAGTAGTAATTTAAAAGCCTAGTTAACAATGTAAGTTGTGTGAAAAAATGACCAAGGATCCTATGTGATCGTGCTTTATAGCCCAATATGAAAGCGATCTGTATAATAAACATGCGAACAAGCATAAAGATGAAAATAAGCCTTGATCAAAAATGAAAAGTCTCTAAAATGCGCATCCAGTTCCAAGGGGTAACCCAAAGAACTGTTTTGATAAGTTATCTACTTGCTTTTAGAGTGAATCAGCTAACTTAACGTCTACTTTTAAAATGTTTTTTAAATACTTTAAAATAAACGTTGACATCAAAACCAGGGAGCGTATTATACGCCACCTGCTTCGGGCAAACGGCAACGTTAGCAAGGAGCGAAGGTACTTAGCGAATGCGACTAAGACCTCTTTTCTTTAACAATTAGTTATCATGCAATTTGTGTGAGCACTCACATTAATGTTGTTTTACATAGTTTTCCTTTCGGGGAGAACAAAAACGCTTAATGAATGATGTTCATGCAAACAAATATAGTTACTTATCTTTAGCGAGGTAGGTAGCGACTATGTAATGCTTCTTTTACTTGTAGGCGGGAATTTATTCGCGCATTACTT
>NZ_KB905174.1 GCF_000378625.1 Colwellia piezophila ATCC BAA-637
ATGATGAGCACGCGGTTATAGGTTAACGCCAAGAAACTCCAAGCCGATTATGTTGGTTATAGCTAATATTAAGTATAAAAAGGGATAATGCTCATCGTATGTAAGTGTTTAATAACCGAGTCCTACAATGTTGTTACATATTATGTAACAGCTTTTTTAATGCGTTGAAACTCAGCTATGTGTTATATGTTAGATAAAGCTAGGGAACTCTAACTACTTTTAGTGTTCTACATTTATCAGAATATAGTTAAAACCGACAATATGGATCTCACTTAATGAAAAAAATTCAGCTGTTTAACAATAAAATCGTATTCGCCATACTAACCACTATTGGCTGTGCCACTTCTTTTACGTCGTCTGCCAGTAAGTCGAGTACCGTTGACTTCAATGAAGTGATGATTATTTCTCCCTATAACCTCACTCAAGAAATTATTGCCGCAGACGTACTGCCAAATAAAGGTAAAGAGTTAGTCACGTTTTCTGTTGATGAAAAGGGTAACCGATGGTTAATTATTTATCAGTTAAACAAGCAGACAAGTCAGTATGTTATCGCAGAACAAGCCATTATCCCTAAGCACTTTTATCGCTTTGATTTAAGTGAGCTAAAACCCGAAGAGAAAGCCGGGCGAACACAAAATATCTATTTTCTTTCTGCGGATTCACTCGCCCTTTATAAAAATAAACAGTTTAAGAAACTGGTAGATATTGACTCCTTATATGTACAAGAGCAGGCGGACTTTCTTAGTAAAGGAAACTTTATTCAAGATTTGAATAATGACAATTTTGATGACGTGATTATTGCTGACTTTACTCAAACTCATATTTTTATCGGCCAAGGAATGAATAGCTTTGCTAAGCAAACTCTGCCGATAAAACCTGAGGTACGGGTGCTCTCAGCAGGGGCGACTTATACTGAAACCAAGTTATATTTTACGGATGTTAATTTTGATAAAAAAACAGACATTTTATTGGTAGGTGATGGCGAAATGATTGTTTATCCTCAAACTGAACAGAGTAAATTTTCTAGCACAGCAGTTATCTTACCGATTAATGAAGCGATCAGTGGTACCGATTGGTGGAATAAGCGTGATGAAAGTGGTGAACAATTAGATCAAAGTGATTTGGAGTATCGCAAGTTAGAAGAGCTACGCGATGTCAATGCCGATGGTATTACCGATATGGTAGTTCGCTACACCAAGGCTTCTGGTGTGCTTGACCGTGTTAACGATTATGAAATATTCCTCGGTAAAAAAAGCCAAGGCGTGTTGAGCTATGCACAACAGGCTGACAGCGTCATTCATGCTGAAGGTACGTTAACAGGATTAGAGTTTGTTGATATTGATAATGATGACAAACTTGAGGTTTTAATTGCTGGCTTTGATATTGGTTTATCACAAATTATTGGTGCTTTGATTACGGGGGGGATTGACCAAGATGTCTATGTATTTAAAATGAACGAGCAGGATAAGTTCCCCGCGAAACCGGCGATAAAAAAAGATGTTGAACTGACCTTTAGTTTAACTTCGGGCCAAAGTGGTAGTGCGGTGGTTAAGTTAGCAGACTTAAATGGCGATGGTTTAAAAGAATTGATCTTGTCTGATGATGACGATGAGCTAAAAATATACCTAGGTAAAAAAATTACTAAAAGCAGCAAATATAAACGCTCATTTAACAAGCGCAGTGTTGGCTACGACACGCAGTTACCTAAAAATGGTAATCTTGTCATGGTTGAAGATTTAAATGGTGATGGCAAAGATGATTTATTGATGAAGTTCTCTCGTCTTGATGGCGAAGGGAAAGCTAAAGAGTTTAAAGTGCTCTTTTCACTGTAGCAACCTCGATAGTTTACCAATAGCTTCCACCATTATTATACCAATTTGATTAAATTTCTTCCCAATTCAGAGCTCTGCTCAATGTTCAATAACAAGGAAAGTTTGTTTCGGTTTAGTCATTCTAAATCAAATAAATTTAACGATGTTAGTGGGCATCGAGCAAGCTCCCAGAGGGCGAGTTTAAAAGACTTACATGCTGCGTTATTTATTTTGACAAGGGAATAACCATTCTCTTCAATCAATGCCTTGCCTCTAAGCCTTTTAATTCTCGCTGAGTGGGAAAGAACTTAATCAACTTGGTATTAGTTAGCTAAGGCAATAAAACACAGCGATAATTTATACTATGAAACAAGATATTTGTGGGTATCATCAAGATGAAGAGCGGCATTGGGTGGCTGAGTTAGCTTGTGGTCATTTTCAACATGTTAGGCACAAGCCGCCTTTTATAAACAGACCTTGGGTAACGTCACTTAGTGGGCGAGAAGGCATGTTAGGGCATAAACTTAAGTGTAAGAAATGTGATGAGATGGCACCTAAAGATAAAGTCTAACCGCTAAGGTGTAGTTAATAGCGGTAACCCAGACTGAAGAAAGGGTAATGGTCATCGTTATAAACATTATAAGTTACCCCAAGCGACAAACCTGGGTTATCTTTGCCATAAAAGTAATATTTATAACCCACCGATATACCGTAAGCAGCATGGTGCACTATTTCGAAGCTGTCATTATAAATGGTCTCTATATTGATGGTGCCGCAATAGAAACCTAAGAAAGTCTTTTATCAAGAAAATAGTTGATGCCAACGCCTGATCACAATGCTCTGTTGTTATCATTGCTGCCAGAGTTGGCTTTAAGTGCACCAACAGCAATAAGGTTAAAATGAATCCTTTCAAAAAACACTCCTTGTTTTCTTATAAATTAGCTTGTTGAGTAACTTTACTTATCCAGAGTTGAGCTTATACCAATTTGATTAAATTTCTTCCCAACTCAGAGCTCTGCTCAATGTTCAATAACAAGGGAAATTTGTTTCGGTTTAGTCATTCTAAATCAAATAAATTTAACGATGTTAGTGGGCATCGAGCAAGCTCCCAGAGGGCGAGTTTAAAAGGCTTACATGCTGCGTTATTGATTTTGACAAGGGAAAAACCATTCTCTTCAATCAATGCCTTGCCTCTAAGCCTTTTAATTCTCGCTGAGTGGGAAAGAACTTAATCAACTTGGTATTACTTTGTGAAGCGACTCGCCTTTAGCCAAGTATCATTTGCTGCTTGATGTTGCCCTTGCAGGCCATGGGCTTGTGCTAGCGCATGCAGATCTTGTAAATCATACTGCTTACCGTAGTTTTCTTCCTCAAGCTTTATCAAGCTGCCAAAAGCCTTCTCTGCCATAGAGTATTGTTCGCTCATCAACGCTAGGTGGCCTAAACAGCTCAGCCATTTACCACTATGAATATCTTTATGTAGCTGTTTCTGCACAATAGCTATCAGCTCATCAGCGTGTTTAATCGGTAGGTTACGCGTTTGTTTTAAAAATTCAGCGCTGGGTGATTTTTTAAATAAAGGCACTAATAACTTGTTTATCGGTTCAATAATTTCGTGCTCAGCCAACACCTGACAGTAAGCAAGTAGAACGGCTTCGCGCTGTTTAACCTTACGACCTAGAGTATCCCAATTGGTTTGTAATTTGTTACTGTTATGCTGTTTAATACTGTCAGTGAAACTACCGTAGTAGGCCTTTTTTTCCCAAAGCCGAACCGTTTTATCGCTGATGGTTTTTGCTTTGTGTGCAGAAGGTAAATAATGCAGTGCTTGCTCAAAGCGTTGTTCAACCAAACATAAATCTATTTCCAGTGCCAGTAAGCGCGCATCATGACCAATTTGTTTGTGATTTTCATCAATGAGCAAGCGTGCCTTAGCGTAAGGTTCGCTGCTATCTTGATTCATTAGTAATTTGATATTTACAATGATGCTTTCTAAGCCGAGATCTTTAATTTTAACGGTTTCTTTTTCAAGTAAGGCTAAATAATGATTGGTGTTACTATTCAGTGCTAACTTGGCAGAGGCTGATGCCGCCAATAGATAAGCACTTTGTTTACGTTTTGATGGAATGGCACTTTTTGAAAATAACGCTTCTGCTTGGCTATAATCCTCTAGCATATAAGCAGCCAAGCCTTTGTTAAAATTAGCAATGCCACGGCGTTGTCCGGCAAAAGCGAGCTTATTCCAAGTACCAAAACTAAAGTTTAAACCACCACGTAGTAGCTTTAAGCTAAGCACTAAAGTTATAAAGAGTAGCGTTAGCATAATACCTGCAGAGAGTACGGTTAACTCTATAGTGGTATTGCCCATGGCAATAAGGATGTAACCTTTTTCATCAATTAAAAAGGGACTGATGGCCATTACGCAAAGAAAAAGCACTAAACCGATAATGATGCGGATCATCGTTGACCTCCACTCATTGGCTCATCTTCAATAGGCTTTTTTACTTCAGCTTTTATTTCTTTAGGCTTTATTTCTTTAGGTGTTAACTCTAGCGCTGATTCTTCAGTGGTAATTGTTTCAGTTAACTCAGTTTTCAGGGGGTTTTTATGTTGCACTGCACCTTGTTTAGTCGTTTCAAGCAAGCGTTGCATAGCCGCCAATGAGACTAAGTCACTTGGGTAGTCGTAATAAACAATTTGCTGTTTTAGCTGTTCGATTGATTGATAAAACTTTTGATTGCTCGCTAAGTCCATATCAAAATATTCATTGAGCCACTGTTGAATATCAAGCAAAGTTTGTTGATATACCTCCGCCTTTTGTTCGCTGGCGGCCCATTGCACTAACTGTACTTTTAAGCTTAAGTTCTGTCTTAAATGTTGTTGTTGATTAGGTGTCATTAAAGGTTCAACCATGCCGGTTCTACGACGAACCGTAATAAAATCATTAAGAAACTTTTGCCAGGTCTTGGCCAGATTTGTTTGCCAGTCGTTAATATTGTCCGAAAGAGTAAAATCTTCTTTTTCGCCGGCTAATGTTTCACCTAAATTAACCTTGGCAAGTGTTAAGCTTGGCACCTGCTTATTCAGCGCCATCAAGGTTAAAATGGCTTGTTGATTTTGTAAGGTCGGCATTAAGGCTAAGGCTTCAATATCTTCATTAATTAAGGCGCGCACCGGTAAATATTTAGGTTGCTTGAGTTCTTTAAGTCGACTGTCGGCCTCGCGCAGTAAACTAATAGCGGCTTTCGTATCACGCTCTAACCACATAGTGCGAGCAGCGACACGAACCAGGTATTCAGCTTCATGAATTAACCAATCACTTGGCTGGCGTTGGCTTACTTGCTGCTTTATTTGACTTATTTGAGTTGATAATTGTTGTATTTGAGCGTCACTATCAAGATGCGCTTTTTGGGCGCTTTCTTGTGATTGACTAGTGCTTTTATGTTGCTGTAATTGGTTATTAAAAGTGTTTATTAAGCTGGTTCGAAGTTGCTCTTGGCTTTGTTGTAACGCTTGTTGGTTTTGCTGACTTAAGGTTAAAAGTTGCGCGCTAGTTTGTTGCTGCTGCCAAACATAATGGCCTATGGAGGCGAAAATACTTAATAAAGCAATGACGAGGGCCATTATTGAGGTTTTATTCGATGATTTTTTAGTGTCGAGCTGAGCGCGTGATGGCTTTTTAGTTATCGGGCTGGCAGGGGGGCTCTTCTGTTCAGGTTTTGCCGCTGTTGTCTTGGCATTACTGGCAGATGATAATTTAGCGGCCTCTTTTTTCTCGGGTTCGCTATTATCCGATAAATTGTTTTTAGAGACTTCGTTATCCGACATGATTCTATTTTCCATCGTTATTTACGTTATAAACAGACTACGAGCAAGAGAGTGTTTGCAACGTATTACAGAGTATTTGAGAACTAGCACTGTGGGCATTAATCACCCGTTTTAAGCCTAAGGCTTTGGCGTTTTTTTCAATACGTTCACTGACTACAAGCCACAGACATTGAGATTGCCAAAAATGATCAGTGCTTTCAGTGGTATTGGCTAGATATTTTACTAAGGCTAATAATATATCGTTACTGGTAATGACAATACAGTTAATTTGTTGTGCTCGCCATTGTTGGGCAATATTTATTGGTAATGTTCGCCATACACGTTGATAACTTTCTATATAACTAACTTTAGCACCTCGTTGGCGTAAATTATTAGCAATATGTTCTCGGCCACCATTACCACGGAATATGACCACTTTTTTGTTCTTGATCTTGGTCAATTGTGACAGCTTAAGTAAACCTTCACTGTGTTCTTGTTGAGAAGGTGGCGTCGATACCTCGGTTATTCCTATTGCATGTAACGCTTGTTTTGTGGCATTACCGACAGCAAAAAACCGCTGAGATACACTATTACTTAACGGATAGTTCAGCTGAGTAAATTCAACCGCAGCAACACTAACAAAAATAAGTATATCGGCATGTTTTAATGCTGTGGCTATGTCGTTAGCGCTGGCGTTACTTTGATAATCAAAGAGGGGTTGGCTGGTATTGGCTATGCCTTGTTGATTAAGTAACAAAGTAAGTTGCTGAGCTTTAACTTCGGGTCTAGTGATTAAGACCTTTAGTGACTCATTGGTATCCGTCTCAAGCGGTGTCGCTTGAGACGGTTTTTTGGAAAACTTACTTTTTTTCGTCATTATTTTCTGAATAAACTTGCTGTAAGATTTTGTCTGCGCCTCGGCTAAGTAACTCTTGTGCGAGTTTATTGCCCAGTGCTTCACCTTCTTCTACGGGGCCAGTGATTTCACTTTCGATCATTTCACTACCGTCAACCGCGCCAACTAAGCCGCGCAAGTAAATTTCTTTGCCATCTTCAGAAATTACGCCGTAGCTAGCAATAGGCACTTGGCAGCCGCCTTCAAGCGCTTTATTCATCGCACGCTCTGCTAGTACGCGAATACGGGTCGTTGCACATTCTAATGGCGCTAATAAGGCTTTAATGTTTTCATCATCATTACGACATTCAATACCCACGGCACCTTGGCCATTTGCCGGTAACATTTCTTCTGGTTCGATGAATTGTGCAATACGTTCTGGCATTGCTAAACGAATTAAACCAGCAGCCGCTAAGATTATGGCGTCGTATTGGCCTTCGTCTAATTTTCTCAAGCGCGTATTGACATTGCCTCGTAAATCACGAATATCTAAATCTGGGCGGCTTGCTTTTAATTGACATTGGCGACGTAAGCTAGAGGTACCAACGATGGCGCCTTTGGGTAAATCGGCTAATGATTTGATGGTATTAGAAACAAAGGCATCACGGGGATCTTCACGAGGACAAATAACTTCTAGGCCTAAGCCTTCTGGAAAATCTACTGGCACATCTTTCATTGAATGCACCGCGATATCAGCACGGTCTTCAAGCATGGCTACTTCAAGTTCTTTAACAAATAACCCTTTACCACCGACTTTGGCCAAAGGCGTGTCTAAAATGATATCGCCTTTTGTTGTCATCGGCACTAATACAACGTTAATGCCGTCATGAAAATGTTCAAGTTGCGCTTTCACATATTCTGCTTGCCATAAAGCGAGGGCGCTTTTACGCGTGGCAATTCGTACTGTGGTGTTATTCATTCAATGTATCCAAATATATGATGGTGATACCCATAAGTTCTTAATGAACTTATCGGTATTACTGAGCTGAAAGTGTTAATTCAGCTTCAGCTTGTGTGCTTACGGCATTTGATAAAAATTGCCAAAATTCATCGCCACTACGCTTATCTATCCAACATTCGTTGTCAAAGGTAAAGTGGTGACCGTTGAATTTTGTTGCTACCCATATTTCATGTAACGGGGCTTGCTTGTTGATAATTACTTTGGTGGTATTTAGAAAAGTCAGCGTTAATAATCCGCCAACGCCTTCGTAATCTATATCAACACCAGATTCTTCAATCGCTTCTTCAATAGCGAGAAGCAGTTCATCGGCGAGCAAGTTGTATTGGCTATCGTTCATTGCCTATCCTTTAAATATCATTATTTTTTTAAGTGAGTAACATACCAAGTCTATTCAGTTAGTTTTCTGTCAGAGCTTGTTAACGCGGTGAAAATAAGCAGCGTTTTTTATATCTAATCATTCTATATTAAAAAGCTTCTGTGCGATTATTTAAACGCTGTAAAAGGCCCAAAGGGCTAGTTTCAAAGGCTTAAATACCGCGTTATTGATTTTAACCATAAAATAATTATTATCTTCAATCAATGCCTTGCCTTATAAGCCTTTTAAGTCCCGCTGAGTGAGAATAAACTTATTAGAATTGCTATAAATGTTGATAAGCATGTGAGTATAATAGCAATCAGACAAAATAAATATAGATACTAAGCGGTTAAGTTAGGGTAAAAACCTTGATTTAAACGACTTTCATGGTAAAAACCATCATGCGCATCAAAAGACTCCGATACCGACAAAAAAAGTTTCATCAAGAATCAAAATTCAAATCAATATTATTGACATTTTTTGCGGCTATTTTTATATCTGCGTGCGGTATTAAAGGTGATTTGTATGAAACGCCTGAGCAAGCCTCTAGCGAACAAAATACCATGACCGAGCAGGGCGCAGTAAGCCAAAAAAATGGCGTTAGTCAACCGGCTGACTCACAGAAAAAATCAGTAACAATGCTTGAAAAATCTGAGCAACCACAAGCTGCTCAGCAACCGATTGAACAAGCTATCAATCCATCGGATAAGCAATCTACAGATCCTATTAAAGAGTAAGTATTAATGCTAGTTAATTTTTCTAAAATGCATGGTTTAGGTAATGATTTTTTAGTGATTGATAATGTCACGCAAAATGTTTTTTTATCGCCAGAGCAAATCATGAAATTTGCCGATAGAAACTTTGGTGTCGGCTTTGATCAGCTTTTAGTGGTAGAACCGCCTTATGATCCTGATTTAGATTTTCATTATCGCATTTATAATGCTGATGGTAGTGAAGTAGGGCAATGTGGTAATGGCGCTCGTTGTTTTGCCAAGTTTGTTCGCATGAAAGGCTTGTGTAATAAACATAAGATCAAAGTCTCTACTAGTACCGGAAAAATGAATTTACAGATTGAGCGCGATGGTAATATTTCTGTGACCATGCCGGTACCACAATTTGAGCCGAATAAGATTCCTTTTAATGCACAAAAAATGGAAGGCACTTATATTCTGCGTAGTGAAAGCGAAACCGTTTTATGTGGTGCAGTATCAATGGGTAATCCACACTGTGTCGTTACCGTGGATAATGTCCTTGAGGCGCCAGTCGCATCTCTTGGTCAAGAGTTATCAACTCATGAGCGTTTTCCAAAAGATACCAATGTTGGCTTTATGGAAATCGTCTCACCCAATTATATTAAATTAAGAGTTTATGAACGCGGCGCAGCAGAAACCTTGGCTTGTGGTAGTGGTGCTTGTGCTGCCGTTGTCGTTGGCTATATGCAGAAAAAACTCGCCAAACAAGTCACCGTAGAATTGCCTGGCGGTAAGTTACGTATATTTTGGCAAGGACCTGGCCACCCGGTAAAAATGTCAGGACCGGCAACACATGTATTTGATGGTCAAATATCGATCTAAGCCACTATTCACCCTACTCTAATTAACGATGGCATCCAATGAAAGAAGAATCCAGCAACATGAATGATCTACAAAAGAGCATTAACAGTGAAGAACTACCATTAACCGATGAGTTGGTGGTCAGTTACCTGCAAGATAATCCTGAGTTTTTTAATCGCAATAACAGTTTGATGACCAGCTTACGCTTAAATGATGAGCACCGTGGTACTGTTTCTTTAGTCGAGCGGCAACAGCAGCAACTTCGCCAAAAAGTACATGGTTTAGAAGATGAGATTACTCAGCTAATGTCAGTAGCTAACCATAATGAGCAGTTGTTTGTACTCTATAGCGATCTTTATTTGCGTTTACTTGATTGCCAATCAGCAGCAGAGTTGCTCGATTGTTTACATCAAGCGACCACTGAATTGTTATCATTATCTTCGTTTAAATTGTGGCTGATCCCTGCAAATAACCCAACCGTTACTCACCACTGTATATCAACCAATGATTGCGCGGGCGTAATGCAAAATCGTTTAACTAACGACGAGTATTACTTTGGTCGTTTGCAAGCCTCGGAGCAGGCATTAATTTTCTCCCATGAATGTACAGGATCAGTGGTGCTGATTAAGCTTATCCACGATGAACAACCGATTGGCTTTCTTGCGATTAGCAGTGAGGATGCACATCATTTTGATCCCCGCATGGATACTTTATTGTTAAGCCAGTTCAAACGTTTAGTGGCAAAATTGTTACAGCAACAGTTGGCTTTGTAAGCATGCAAATCTACCGTCGTTTAACAGAAATCAAAGCGATTAGCTTTGATTTAGATGACACTTTATATAACAACCGTCCAGTTATGCTGGCGATTGAAAAAAAGATGGTGCAGTATTTTACTGAAAAATTTGCCATGTTATCACTTGAGTCAGTATCTGAACTACGGCTTAAACCAAAGCAGGTTTTTAATCGTCGCTTCTGGGCGCCATATCGACAACAAGCGATATCAGTGACACCTGAACTTACTCATGATGTTGTTAGAGTTCGATATGAGACTTATCGATTAGGTTTTTTGGCGTTGCAACTTTCTGTCGAAGAGTCGATAAAAGCAGCACAGGCGGGTTTAGATTATTTTATTAGTTTACGAAGTGACTTTACCGTACCAAAAGCAAGCCATGAACTATTAGCGAATTTAAGCAAAAAATTTCCTTTAGTGGCTATTAGTAATGGCAATGTCGATACTAAAGCCTTAGGTATTGAGCATTATTTTACCCATATTTACCATGCCGGGTTTCAAGCAGCTAGCACTCAAGGTGAAAGTGAATATTTGCTTAGACAAAAACCAGCAACAGATATGTTTACCTTGGTATGTCAGCAGTTAGTCATTCGTCCTGAGCAATTATTGCATGTTGGCGATTGTGGTTTTGCCGACATTTATGGTGCGTTAAATGCGGGCTGCCAAGCAGCTTGGTTACCACAATACGGTGTTGGTAAAAAACTGCGGCAAATCCCTCATATTGAATTAGCGCATGTTACTGAGCTGTCTGAGCTCTAAACTCGTGGTTTAAATAAATCGCAATCAAAAGCACCCTATTGATAAAGTAGCGTGCTTTTTTTTTGCTATTCAGTGCATTGTAACGCCATTAAGCCACTTCAATAGCTTGCTCGATAAATCCCCACACTAGGTGTATTTTATTAAATACTTGGTACTGTAAAAATAAACAGCACACCACAACAAGTCAGCCTAAATAGTGATATACTTTTGCTAATTTTTCAGTACCGCTATCTACTTCATTAGATAATGCCACTCAATCAAGGTTTTTAACCCTATGGACGTTTCAGAATTACTCGACTCCCTTAATGATAAGCAGCGTGAAGTTGTTGCCGCCCCTAAACAAAATATGCTTGTTTTGGCTGGCGCCGGCAGTGGCAAAACCCGAGTATTGGTGCAACGTATTGCTTGGTTAATGCAAGTTGAAGGCGTTTCTCCACACAGTATTCTAGCGGTAACGTTTACCAATAAAGCTGCCGCAGAAATGCGCGCTCGGGTAGAGCAGGTAGCCAATGGTAATACTCACGGTATGTGGATAGGTACATTTCATGGTTTAGCGCATCGATTATTACGTATGCATTTTCAAGAAGCTAACTTACCACAAAGCTTTCAAGTACTTGATAGTGATGATCAATTACGTTTAATAAAGCGTATTGTCCGCTCATTAGAACTTGATGAGAAAAAGTGGCCGCCTAAACAATTTGTTTGGTATATCAATGGCAAAAAAGATGAGGGCTTACGTCCACAACATATTGATGCCCAATTTGACCCAACAGAAGAGTTATTTGTTAAGGTTTATAAAGCCTATCAAGAAACCTGCGATAGATCGGGTTTAGTGGATTTTGCCGAATTATTACTACGCGCCCATGAGTTATGGTTGAAAAACCCTGCCTTGTTAGAGCATTACCAACAGCGTTTTGGCCATATTTTAGTGGATGAGTTTCAAGATACCAACGCTATACAATATGCCTGGCTTACCATGCTAGGAAAAGCTCGCAGTAAAGTAATGATTGTTGGTGATGATGACCAATCTATTTATGGTTGGCGTGGTGCCAAGATAGAAAATATCGAGCGATTCTTAAAAGAATATGATGGAGCCAAAACTATTCGCCTCGAGCAAAATTATCGCTCAACCGCCAATATATTGAATGCTGCCAATCAATTAATTAGCAATAATAATAATCGCATGGGTAAAAAACTGTGGACCGATGGTGAAGCCGGTGACAAGATTTCCATTTATACCGCTTTTAATGAAATTGATGAAGCGCGCTTTATGGCTAGCCGTATCAAGCAGTGGCGTGATGATGGTGGCAAGCTTGATGAAGTGGCGATATTGTATCGTTCTAATGCGCAATCACGTTTACTCGAGGAAGCCTTATTACAAGGGCAGTTACCCTATCGTATTTATGGCGGTCAACGCTTCTTCGAACGTCAGGAAATCAAAGATGCACTGGCCTACATGCGCCTGATCAATAACCGTGATGATGATGCGGCTTTTGAGCGCATTATCAATACGCCAACCCGTGGCATTGGCAACCAAACCTTGTCTTTGGTGAGAGATGCCGCACGCGGTATGGAAGTCACCATGTGGCAGGCATGTCAGCAAATGTTGCAAGCAGAGCAATTGAAAGGCCGAGGCGCGAAAACAATTACCGCCTTTATGCAACTGATTGAACAATTAGAAGATGATACCGGTAATTTAGACCTTGATCAGCAAGCCAATTTTATTATCAGCAATAGTGGTCTAAAGGCTATGTATCAAGCTGAAAAAGGTGAGCGTGCTGCCCAGCGTATAGAAAACTTAAATGAGCTAGTTACCGCTTGCCAAACCTATATACCGGATGCTGAGTTAATAGAAGAACAAACACCACTAACGGCATTTTTAACCCATGCGGCATTAGAGTCAGGTGAGTCACAAGCTGATGAATTTGAAGCCGCAGTACAGTTAATGACCATGCATTCGGCTAAAGGGCTAGAATTCCCCTTAGTGTTTATTGCCGGCCTTGAAGAAGGCATGTTCCCATCACAAAAATCGGTAGAAGAAATTGGCCGTCTCGAGGAAGAGCGCCGTTTATGTTATGTCGGCATGACAAGAGCGATGCGTAAGCTATACTTATGCCACGCCGAAAGCCGCCGCTTATATGGACAAGAAAAATTCCATAAAGCCAGTCGTTTTCTACGCGAACTACCTGAAGATTGTATTGAAGAAATTCGCATGCAATCACAAATTAAACGGCCTAGTAAAGTGGGTAAGTTCTCTAATACATTTACCCTTGAAACGTTTGCAAATACTGGGTTTAAGTTGGGTCAGCAAGTTAAGCATGCTAAGTTTGGTGAGGGTGTGGTACTTAACTATGAAGGCAGTGGTGCCCAATCAAGGATTCAGGTGAATTTTGAAGAGGTAGGCAGCAAGTGGCTTGTTGTTGAGTACGCCAATTTACAAGCGGTTTAAGGGCTTGTTAGTGGAGTATTTTTAGCTTTGAAGTTGACAATAAAAATAGCCTAAATTTAAATCAGAAGGTATTGAGATGTCTCAAAGATTATTAGTAGTAGAAGACAGTAAGCCTATAGCGACGGTTATCAAGCAGATAGCCCGTTCATTAAAGTTTGAGGTGGTTATTGCCACTAGCTTGGCTGAAGTGGAAAATATCTTATCTACCGATACTGATTTTTTTGCTGCCACCATTGATTATGCCTTACCTGATGCCCTGGATGGCGAAGCAATTGCTTGTGTATTATCTCATGGTATTCCGGGTATTGTGATGACCGGTAAAATGGATGATGAAACTCGTCAAAAAATACTATCGCAGCCAGTTATTGATTATATTCCTAAAGAAAATAGCCAAGCTTTTTTGTATTTAAAACGTGTTTTACATTGGCAGTTGACTAATAATCAAAATACTATTTTAGTGGTTGATGATTCATCTGCCGCGCGTAATCATATTGTTGAATTATTAAAGCGGCGTAATTTTAATGTCATCACGGCAAATAATGGTGTGCAAGCGTTAGAGAAAATTAGCCAACATAAAGATATTAAAATGGTTATCACTGACTTAGAAATGCCCGAAATGGACGGTATTGAGCTGACCAATGAAATACGCCGAGTTTATACCCGTGAGCAGTTAGCGGTGATAGGTATATCTGGAGCCAGTAATGGTATTCACTCGGCGCGCTTTATAAAAAATGGCGCCGATGATTTTCTACGTAAGCCATTTTGTCCTGAAGAATTCTATTGTCGCATTACACAAAACATTGACAGTCTGAATAATTTCGCCAAAATTCAGCATGCCGCTAATACCGATTACTTAACCGACCTTGCTAACCGCCGTGCCTTTTTCCGTAGTGCCAAACTTCGTATTAAAGAATATGTCAGCAAAAAAGTACCTTACTGTTTAGCCATGATCGATATTGATTTCTTTAAGAAGGTTAATGATAACCATGGCCATGATGTAGGCGATCAGGTGTTAAAAGTGGTAGCTCTTTATATGCGTAAACACTTTAGTTCAGGGCTTACCGCACGTTTAGGTGGCGAAGAGTTTGCGGTATTGTTGCATGGTTTAGATGTCGACAACTTATATAATAAGTTAGATGACTTCAGGCGCGAAATATCGGTGTCTACTATTCCCGCAGGAGATGCGTCAGTCTCGATAACATTAAGCTTAGGCGTGGTCTTTGATAGCCACGACGAATTTGCTAAGCAATTGAATGAAGCCGATAATGCGCTCTATTTAGCCAAAGAAAATGGTCGTAATCAGTTGGTTATTTCAGGGGCTGAACTCGAAGATTAGATGAGCTGAAGTCAAGTAACCATGAGAACAGCGCTTATTACTCCTACGGAGAACAAGCGCTTTTTTGAGTTAAATTCAGCTGTTTTTAATTGCGATTTCTTAATGAATCTACGCTGTAGAGTATCAAAGCAGCCCAAATGAAAATGAAGGTAACCAGTTCAGCACTCTTCATTGTTTCTTGGTAATAGAAGGTCGCCAATAAAAACATAATACTTGGGCCTAAATATTGGAAGAAACCTAAAGTGGACAATGCTAATCGTTTAGCTGCCGCAGTAAAAAATAATAACGGTGCTGTAGTCACAATACCTGCCATGATCAAGGTAAAGTTCAAGTTACTGGTGTTAACCGCCATATTGCTAGTGCTGCTATCCACAAAGAAAAACCAATAAGTAAGCGCTATGGGTAACATTATCAAAGACTCAATAAATAACCCGATAAATGAACTTACCGGTAGTTTCTTTCTTATTAAGCCATAGATAGCAAAAGTACTGGCTAAAGCCAATGAAATCATGGGCAGAGTTCCTAGCGCCACTAGTTGCACTAGCACACCAATTAAGGCTAAACCTACCGCCAATAACTGATTACGCCGTAAGCGTTCATGGAAAAACATCATGCCCAGTACAACATTAAAGAGTGGGTTAATGTAGTAACCTAAGCTGGCATCGAGCAAATGATTATTATTTATTGCCCAAATAAACATAAACCAATTCACCGCAAGAAAACTGGCTGATAAAGACAGCAGCAGTAATACCTTTGGTTGGCGGAAAACAGCAACGAGCTGCGACCATTTTTTCATAACGACAATCATCACGAGCAAAAATAAAGCCGACCAAATAACCCGATGCATTAATATTTCAGCGGGCTCAATTTCGCTGAGTAATTTAAAGTAGATGGGGGCAAAGCCCCACAGCAGGTATGCGGCTAACGCACTGAAGGCGCCGTTACGGCTGCTGTTTTGTTCGAGTTGGTGTTGTGAAGCTGTACTCATAAGTTAATTATTCAACGGTATTAGGTAATGATCGGCTAACAACTAGTAAATTACTAGGGTATAGATAGGTCGGGATAATAACATGACATTAAGTTATGCGAGCATTAAAAGCGTAGACGTCACTTACCACACTGTAAACTTGTTATTACTAACCTGAGTACTGAAAAATACATATTAGTAACCAAGTGATTTTATTCGATTTATAAATATATTTTTCAGTGCTAGGTTTTCACGGCATCACTGAGTTAAAATAGCGTTATTACTCCTAAGAAAATTAGTCGATACCTTCTTGAATTCCCCTGTAGCTAACACACAAGCCAACACAGCAATGAGTGCAGAAGATAATGCCTTATTGCTCGAGACCTTAAAGCACCATTTTGGCTATGAAAGTTTTCGTGCCGGGCAAGCAGAGATTATTAATAACTTACTGCAAGGGCGAGATTCTCTAGTCTTAATGCCTACTGGTGGAGGTAAATCTTTGTGTTATCAATTGCCTGCGATTCTATTGCCAGGGGTTACTATCGTTGTATCACCTTTAATTGCTTTGATGAAAGATCAAGTCGATGGCTTAACTCACCAAGGAATATCAGCGGCGTTTATAAATTCGAGTCTAGAGCAAAGCGAAATCAATGATATTTTTGCTCGCTTAGAGCGAGGTGAAATCAAGTTACTGTATGTGGCGCCGGAACGCTTAACGAATTATTATTTCCTCCAACGCCTGAGCCAATTACCATTAAGTTTATTTGCGATCGATGAAGCCCATTGTATTTCTCAATGGGGTCATGATTTTCGGCCGGCTTATACAAAACTACAATGTTTAAAGCAAAATTTTCCCACAGTACCTGTAATGGCACTAACCGCTACGGCGGACGTCACTACGCGTAAAGATATTTTGAACCAGTTAGCGTTACCTAATCCGTATATCCACCTTGATAGCTTTGACCGACCTAATATCCGTTTTACCCTAGCACCGAAATACAACGGTGAAAAACAGCTGCTAGGTTATATCAGGAAGAGAGGTGAAGACAGCGGCATTATTTATTGCAATAGTCGTTGGCAAGTAGAAAAGCTGGCTAAATATTTAGGCGCGAGTGGTATTAATTGTGCCGCTTACCATGCTGGTTTAGAGAATGAAATCCGTACCATAGTACAAGAGGGTTTTACTAAAGATAATATTCAAATTGTCATTGCAACTGTTGCCTTTGGCTTGGGCATTAATAAACCGAATGTGCGGTATGTTATCCATTTTGAACCGCCACGTACCTTAGAGTCTTATTATCAAGAAATTGGTCGTGCTGGCCGCGATGGCTTAGATGCCGAAGCGTTATTTTTGGTTGATGAGAAAGATGTCGCCCGTATTAAGAAACGCATTAGTGAGGGCGACAACCCTGAGCGAGTAAATGTTGAAATGCAGCGCTTTGCCGCTATGGATGCTTTTATAGATGCACAAACTTGTCGCCGACAGGTGGTACTGAATTATTTTGCCGAATATACTGAAAAAGGTTGTGGCAATTGCGATATTTGCTTAGATCCTCCAAGTCAGTTTGATGGCACCATAGAGGCACAAAAAGTATTGTCATGTGTTTATCGGATTAAGCAACAAGGTGATATTAATCATGTCATTGCGGTATTACGCGGCGAACTTTCTGATAAAATTAAACAACTAGGCCATGATAAAGTCTCAACCTTTGGTTTAGGCAAGGGCAAAACGGCTGGTTATTGGTTCTCTATTATTGGTCAGCTAATACATCTTGGCTATTTGCAACAAGATATCGAGCAACAATCCATTTTATGTTTAACGCAAGCTTCAGGTGTGGTCTTAAAAGCGCAAGAGCCACTGATGCTAGCGAGCCCACGTTTACAAAAAGCGAGTTACTGGCAACAAAAAAGCCCACAAAAAAGTTATGATCGCGCTTTATTTGCCAAATTGCGGGAATTACGCAAAGGTATTGCTGATGGCGAAGATATTGCGCCTTTCATTGTCTTCAATGATGCCACCTTATCTGAATTGGCGCGGGTAAAACCGAAAACCTCAAGGGAAATGCTCAGTATCAGTGGTATCGGGGAAGTGAAACTATCCCGTTATGGTCAGCCATTTTTGGCTTTAATTAAAGAGCATAACTAAGCAGTATATCTAAGCAGCATAACCAAGGAACATATCTAAGAGTTCAGCTAAAAAATTAGCTAGCCTATTTGTAGTATTTATGAAGAAATTGTTATTAACCCCGTTACTCATGCCTGTAATGAGTATCTTGTTGGCTACTCTTTTTGTCGTGCAGTCTTTTAGTCTCAGTGCAAAAACTCATAGTTATGGCAATGCCACCGTTGCGGCAGTAACCAGTATTTATGATGGTGATACCTTTAGAGCGAATATTGAGGGTTTCCCCACGATTATTGGTGAACATATGTCGATTCGAATTAACGGTATAGACACCCCAGAATTACGGGGTAAATGCCCTCAAGAGAAAGCGCTAGCAAAACTGGCCAAGCAATTTACTGTTAAGCACTTACGATCGGCTAAACGTATCACCCTTAAAAATATCAAGCGTGGTAAATATTTTCGCTTAATTGCCGATGTTTATGTTGATGGAGTGAACTTAGCTGAACAGTTAATAAAAAATAATCATGCGGTTGAATACCAAGGAAAAACAAAAATTAATTGGTGTAGTTAGTAATAACTGTTATGAGTAAACGCAGACAAAAAAGCCACTGAACTTAAATAAGTTAGTGGCTTTTTTTAGTATTGAAAAACTGAGCTAGGCTAGAACAAATAAGAAAACTATTCTTGCTCAGCTGCTTCAGTCTGCTCAGCTGATTTTTCGTTAGCTTGAGCTTTTTCTTGCTCTTTTTTATCCTCATGGCCTTCGCCACCACAACCACCGCAACAACCCATAATTTACTCCAGTTCAATTAGTCTTGTTGGGATAGTACCTGAGTGACTTACTCAGGTACTTGATCGAGATCAGCTTTAGCCATTTAAGATAAAGGTTAACTAAAAGTTAGTTAACCTTTAAATCTCATGACTTAGGTAATGAAGTAAAGCCCATGTTGAACAAGGTAAAGGCGTAGATATCGGCGTATTGCTCGATAGTTTTAGATACTGGCGTACCTGCACCATGACCGGCATTAGTTTCAATGCGGATTAACATTGGCGCATTACCTGCCTGTTTGGCTTGTAACTCAGCAGCAAACTTAAAAGAATGTGCTGGCACTACACGGTCATCATGATCGCCAGTGGTTACCATAGTGGCAGGGTAACTAACGCCCGCTTTCACATTGTGCACTGGTGAGTATGCGTGTAGATATTTGAACATCTCTTCACTTTGCTCAGCCGTACCGTAATCATAGGCCCAACCTGCACCAGAAGTGAAGGTATGGTATCTAAGCATATCTAATACACCCACGGCAGGTAAGGCTACTTTCATTAGGTCAGGACGCTGTGTCATTACCGCACCGACTAATAAACCGCCATTTGAGCCACCGTTTATCGCTAAGTAATCACTCGAGGTATAATCTTGTTTGATTAAGTACTCACCTGCAGCAATAAAGTCGTCAAAAACATTTTGTTTATCTAACTGTGTACCGGCTTTATGCCAATCTTTACCGTATTCACCGCCGCCACGTAAGTTGGCAACCGCATAAATACCGCCTTGCTCTAACCAAACTGCACGAGAGACACTAAATCTTGGTGTTAAGCTAATATTGAAACCACCGTAACCATATAAAATAGTTGGGTTCTTACCATTCAACTCAATACCTTTTTTATAGGTAATGATCATAGGTACTTTGGTGCCATCTTTTGAAGGGTAGAATACTTGCTTTGACTCATAAGCTGCACTATCAAATTTAGCGCCAGACTTACGGTAAACATCGCTGTTACCATTATCTATGTTGTAGCTATAGATAGTGCCTGGCGTTTTGTAGTTACTGAATGAATAATATAAAGTGTTTTCGTCTTTATCACCAGATAAGGCTGAAGAGCTACCAACACCTGGTAAGTTGATTTCGCGCACTTGTTTACCTTGATAATCATATTGGTAAACTTTTGAAATAGCGTCAACCATGTATTCAGTAAAGAAGAAGCCACCACCTGTTGAAGCGCTTAGTACATATTCTGTTTCGGCAATAAAGTCAGTCCAGTTGTCACTTGCCGGTTTTTTAGCATTTACCGTAACAATTTTCTTATTCGGTGCATTTAAGTTAGTTACTAAGAATAACTTGTCACCTTCATTTTCAATAACGTAACTATCAGCATCGAAATTATCGGTAATCGTCACTAATGGGCTATTTGGCTTGGTTAAATCTTTTAAGTAAAGATCATTGCCTGAGGTCGAAATGGCACCAGAGATAAGTAAGAAGCGGTTATCTTCAGTGACAGTACCACCAACGTAACGACGTTTTTGTTCAGCGGTATCGCCAAAAATTATTTTGTCATCTTTTTGCGGCTGACCTAAAGCATGGTAATAAAGTTTATGTTGATCGGTCTTAGCTGATAACTCACTGCCTTTTGGTTTGTCATAACTTGAGTAGTAAAATCCTTCATTTTTAAACCAAGAGATACCTGAGAATTTAACATCCACTAAGGGCGCTTCTAAGACCTCTTTTGTTTCTACATCAATGATGATGATTTTACGCCAGTCACTACCACCTTCAGAAATTGCATATGCGGCAATTGAACCATCTTTTGAGAAGCTCAGCTGCCCCATTGAGGTAGTGCCATCTTCACTGAAAGTGTTTGGGTCTAAAAATACTTCAGCTTCGCCACCGTCTTTTTGACGATAAACAACATATTGGTTTTGTAGGCCGTTATTTTTATAAAAGTAGGTGTAGTTACCTTCTTTAAAAGGCGCGCCAACTTTTTCATAGTTCCATAACTCAGCTAAGCGAGACTTTAGTTGGTCGCGGTAAGGAATTTGTGCCAAGTAATCAAAAGTGACTTTATTTTCTGCTTTTACCCAAGCGGCAGTTTCTTCGCTACGGTCATCTTCTAACCAACGGTACGGGTCAGCAACATCATTACCAAAATAATTATCAACCACATCACCTTTTTGAGTGACAGGATAGCTAACTTTCTGCATTTGTGTTTTAGCTAAAACATCAGTATTAGCTGATTTTTCAACGCTATTGCCAGTACAACCGGCTAATACGCTAGTGACCAAAACACTGGTCATAAAAAGGCTTTGTTTGTTCATGTTAGTCTCACTAAGTGGTAAATTAATTTATCCATCAGGCATGGAGCTTACTATGGATATTGACATTTATTTTACAAATCGTTTGGCAGTGTAGCAGAAGAGTATAAAGCAAGACTATGGCTTGCTTCATTGATCTATGAAGCAAGCGGCAGTATTTTGTTACAGAGGGTTACAAAGTTATTTGATAGCACAAGCTGGCTTGAGTCTGGGCTTGTTAAGTGGATTGGCACTTATTTAATCGCGGAAAACAACCTTGTTGACGCAGCGGTGGCAAGTTCTCAGTTTCCAGTACAGTTTATTGACTAAGATTTCCACTGATGTTGGCGGTATTTTTTGATTAAAATTAATGACTTGTGCGGTATTTTTTTTGGCTAGAACGCCTATTATCGACATGGCTAACGTGGCACAGCCTGAGAAAGAGAAACATAACTAACTATTGAAACTTAATTATGAGTAGCCTTAACTTGTTGTAATGTTTACATAGGCGGTTAAGTTTTAGCTATATTGATGAAGACTATAAAGTTATCTAATTTTCACCAATATAGCCTTAATACGGTTTATAGCTATTAATAACGATTTCTGAGCTCAGGAACGTCAGTATGGTATTGCACAAACTCAACTTCATAACCGTCGGCATCAAGAAAATAGATATTCTCTCTATATTCATCAGGTGTACCATCTTTATGAATAGGGAAACCAGCCTGTGTTATACGCGCTATGGTGCCTTTCAAATCACTAGTGACATAGGCAAAGTGTGCTAAACCGACTTGGTGGCCAGTTAAATCCCTATTGTCACCAACACCATTATCGGCCAAAGCGATATATTGATAATCATCACCAAAATGTAACCAATTTCTTGGTTTACCCGACCATTCACCTTTATCCCCGCCACGGACGTGCCAGTGAGGAAAAGCGGCTTGGTAAAATCGTAAACTCTTCTCAATGTCGCTAACGACTAAATTTATATGCTCTAAAGTAATCATAATTGCTCTCCTTTACCTATTTTTTAGGTCTATATTTTTAATAAGTGTAGCTCTACTTTCGGTGATACTTTTTCTCAACTCGCCAAGGCGGATTTAAACGGTTCTCTCCGGCCCAATAGAGTTTTATTTTGTTGCCACTAGGGTCAAATACTATTGCTTCGCGCCATAAATAAGACTGCTCGGTGGGTAATTGCGCTAACTCAATGCCTCTTAGCTGAATTTCTTTCACCCAGTCATCAAGTTGCTGATGTTCAAAATAGATGATGGCACCATGGGTATTATTTTCAGGCAGTTCAGCTTCAAGACTTAATGAAAAAGTTGCGCCGTCATCGGGGCAGGCAAAGCGTGCATAATGTGGTGTATCAACAATTTGTAAAAAACCTAAACGACGGTAGAAATCAGTGCTAATTTCCATCTCTCTTACTGGTAGGGTAACTTGATTTAAATTCATAAATATTCCTTTTTTTCACGTGTTAGTTGAGGATTAATCTACATGCCGTACGGATATAAGTGTTCATTATGATAAGTGGCGCTTTGTAAACTATCGCGTAATGTCTTCATTGCTTGGCCGTAGTGAAAAAGTGTATGTAAGCTGTAACCAATACGATGACGGATGCTGTTATCTCGACGGGCTAACGTCTCATCTTCTTGTTGGCTTGGCCCATTCATGGTATTGAGAATCTCTTCAACGTTTCTAATGATTAGGTGATCGGGAATAGCAATCAGTTTGTTATTCGAAAAAGCATTCATCCGTAATTCAGCTATAGGGTATGCGCCACTAATACCATTAACCACAGACACCAATAATACTGGCTTATGACCGATATCTTCCGCTTGCGCCATCATCAATAAGTTTTTCAATAACGGTGAAGCTGTGCCGCCCCATTCTGGGGTAATCACTATCAAGGCATCCATGGTTTGTAATTGGTTATTAATCTTTTGCCAATCACTATCTGTTTGTTGTTTGCTACTCGCTTCGCCATCCCACAGTGGTAATCGTTGTTTACATAATTCGATATGGCTAATATCACTAAATTGATTACTATTTTCTGCTAGGTATTTAGCAACTTTAACGCTCTGAGATTGTGTGCGTTGACTGGCACTGATAATAACTAAATTCATCACAATTCCTTCTTTGTCACTTTTTCATTTATTAAGTAAAGCTTTTCATTTGTTTAATAAGGTAAACCCTTTACTAAAGAAGATCAAGCATAATATAAATAAAAAACTTTACTAAACTTTGTGCTAAGCGGTGAATTTGTGCTAAAAATAGGTAATAATAGCGTTATAGCTAACTCTTCCCACGGAGATCTGATGAAGACTCATGAAAAAATAATTCAGTTGTTAAAGACCCAAGGGCCTTTAACGGCAAAGATATTAGCAAGTGAGTTGGGTCTTACCACCATGGGCGTTCGTCAACATGTACAAGGGTTAGAAGACTCTGGCGAAGTGACCTTTAAAGATGAAAAGGCTACTCGTGGTAGGCCGACTCGATATTGGTCGTTAACAGATAAAGGTAATAGCCGCTTTGCCGATCGCCATGATGAATTAA
The DNA here is from genome assembly GCF_000378625.1 of Colwellia piezophila ATCC BAA-637. Lineage (GTDB taxonomy): Bacteria > Pseudomonadota > Gammaproteobacteria > Enterobacterales > Alteromonadaceae > Colwellia > Colwellia piezophila. The sequence continues at coordinate 23,432 of NZ_KB905174.1, forward strand.
CCGTGCAGTTATTGGACTCTGTGATCACTTTATTTGGCGATGACGGTATGGAAAAGTTGATCAGCCATCGAGAAGAAACTGCAATGGCAAACTATAGCTTAGCTCTTGCTGATCGCTTTGGCGTGGCAGAGAAGTTGCAAACATTGGCTAAACTTCGTAGTGATGAAGGTTATATGGCGACAGTAGAGCAGCATGACGGTATTTATTGGTTAATGGAAAACCATTGTCCTATTTGTGCTGCTGCGACTAAGTGTTTAAGTTTCTGCCGCTCAGAATTAACCATGTTTCAAACCTTAATGAGTGAAGTTGCCGAGGTGAGTCGTGAAGAACATATCATTGACGGAGCAAGACGCTGTGCTTATAAAGTAACGCCCACTTAACGTAGGCACTTATTTAACCTGAACTCTGGATGATGAGTTCTTGATATTTATGTAAAAACAATGGCTTAGGTGGCGATAAATGAAAACTTAGTGGCTATATACTCTATCAATGTTTCAATTTATTCGGTTATCAAGGCAAAACGTTTATGAATAACTGGTTATTTATCGACGTTTTAACGCTGAGAACCGGATAAAGGGGAATATTGAGCAAGTGCTGCTTATCCATAATTCAGGTTATTAAGTTAACACCACGCTGTTAATTTTCTACTTATTTATCTGCAGGGTAAATAATACCTTGCTGTTTTCTTGCTTGTTCTATCACAGTTAATACCTGCTTCGACAGCTGCCAGCTATTCACCGAAGATTCATGGTTACCACTTTCTATTAAATCGATAAAATGGCTAAGTTCGTAAGTCATTCTATTATCAGTTTGCGCTACTGTTAACGTTTGGCTACTACCGTTATTTAAATGCAAAGAAACTTCATTGAACAATGATGAGTGCTGCCACATTAAGTAACCATTTTCGCCCTGGATTTCGCAAACATTGCTGCCATTACTTAGTTTTGAGTAACTTATATGTACTTGTAAAGAGGCCTGGTTATTATCTGTCTCTGGCACATTGTAATTCAATAATAGATCGCCATAACCATCAACCCCGGTTGGTAATTTATAACTTTGGCCTATGATCTCTGCCGGAAAACCGAATAAATCTATTGCCAAATATAAGGGGTAAATACCGATATCCATTAAAGCACCATTGCCAAAATTTAAATTAAAGGTATTTGGATTTTCACCCCGTAAATAAGCAGGATACCTAGATGAAAATTGGCAAAATGATGCGCTATATTTTCGTATGTTACCAAGTGCTTTTAACTGTTTTTTTATTTGCTGATAGTTAGGCAGAAAAGTTACCAGCATTGCTTCCATAAAAGCAACCTTGTTTGCTTTAGCGGCGGCAACCATTTGCGCAAGCTCAGCACAGTTAATTGCCACTGGTTTTTCACAGAGTACATGTTTACCGCCATTAAGCATGGTAATACTTTGCTGTGCGTGAAAGTTGTTGGGTGAGGCGATATATACGGCATCAATAAGGCTGCTGTCTGCTAATAAGGCTAAATCAGTAAAACAATGTTCAATGTTATGCTTATTGGCAAAAGCTTGTGCCGTTGTTTGATGGCGAGAATAAACTGCCACTAAGTTAAAGCGAGGATCTTGCCTTGCAGCCTCAATAAAAGCGTCAGTGATTTTACTGGTACCGATAACGGCAAAATTAGTCATGTTAAAGCAGCCTTAAAAAATATATTTAGGGCTAAAAATTATTACATGCAGTGGTTGAAGAGTCTATCAAGTACCTTGATTTTTATTGACAAGGTCGCTTAACGATATTCTGCTCAGTGTTGGCTCTATATGCAGGTTCGATATTCTGGATCTAAATATAGAGCGCTAGGTCTTCACTCAGTCGCGGTATTTAGCTATTCTTTAACGTTATGCCGATTTCTTGGCTTCAATAATATGTATATCTTGTTGTGGGAAAGGAATGGTCACGTTGTCTTGTTCAAACGCTAAATATATCGCTTTATAAGCACTGTATTTTGCCGTGTATAAGTTTGTCGTCGGTATCCAGAGTCTTATGCCAATGGTGATAGCACTATCAGCAAAGTCATCAATACCTACTTGCATACGTACTTCGTCGGTATAAATATCAAGCTGCGCCAAAGTGCGCTCAACCAATGCAACAACATCGATGGGGTTATCTTGATAGGAGATGCCAACGGAGAGCTTCAGTAAGGTATCTTTTTTTGAATTAAGTACCACTTCACCAACAATATGCTTATTAGGGATGGTGATCTTAGCGCCATTCTCGTCTTCAATAATGGTAAAAGCCAAGAGCACTTCTTTAACAACCCCCGTTACGCCTAACACTTCAATGGTATCGCCAACAACAAAAGGGCGGACAATAATAATATTAAAACCGGCAGCATAGTTGGCTAATAAACCTTGTACAGCCAAACCGGCACCTAATGCCATAGCACCTATGGCTGCGATAAATGGCGTGACACTTATACCCACTTTACTTAACGCCATAATGGTTATCATCACCATGACCACCATTTTACTGGTGCTGGCGATAAAGTGACTTAAGGTTATATCGAGTTGTTGCTTTTTACAGAGACTAAGTATGCCTTTAGCCACTTTTCCGGCAATATAATAGCCCAATAACAAGATAAGCAAAGCGCCAACAAGCTGGAAGCTATAGTTGGTAAAAAAAGTAATGACTACTTGATATATATGTGAAACTTGCTCTATTTCAGTGCGTAATAATTCAGCGGGCATCTCGGCGGCTTCTTGGGCTTTTTGCGTTAAGGTGCTGGCGAGGGTTTCTGTATTATTTTTAACAGTCTCTGACATTTTATCTTCCATTAATAGATAACAAAGTTATTGAATTTTAAGGGGTGTCTGCTAAAAGCGATAACCTAGTTGCATCCGGAACAGCCGCCGATCACTAAAAGCGAGCTTGGTTGCATTGCTCTGTACTGCAAAGGTAGACAATGAACATAATAATAAACTTAGTAGCAGTAAGTTGTTAGCCATAAAGCTATGTTCGGTAAAGGGATATTGTTTTTGGTTGCTTTATACTTTTCTGCCTAAAATACACAGGCTTTATGCTTCACCGGCACTAGCTAAATCAGGTTTTGTAACATCAGCTAGTGCTCAATGATTTTCGGTTATCATTTAGTGATTGTTTGCTGAATGGTTAACGCTCATTAAGTAATGCTGTTAAACCGGCTATTTTCTCAGTAAGTGTTGTAACTTGTTGCTCTAAATCAGTCACTCTTTGGGCGAGGTGCGGTTCATCAGATGCCGGCGTTATCACAGTGTGAGTTACCATTGGCTGAGCAAAACTAGTCTCATCAACATCACTAAGTAAATGTAGGTAACGAGATTCGCGTTTTCCAGGCTCACGTTCGAGCTTTCTTACTAATGTTTTGCCGTTTAAGTCCTGTAATTGCATTAAGCACGATTCAACTTCACTGACATCAGCAAAGTCAGCCAAGCGATTGCTGCGGGTGCGTAATTCGCCTGGCGTTTGTGGTCCGCGAAGAAAGAGCACGCAAATAATAGCTCTTTGTTGGGGGGTAAACTTCAAATTACCAAATTCAGTATCGCAAAAACGATGAAAATATTTATTCACTCGGCCCGAGGCTTTTTGGTCGACCATTAACTGATTCATTTGTACCAGTTCATCTACCAAGTTTTGTACGTCACTGTCTGATAATGACATTACCGGTTCACGGTTACTTTTTTGATTGCAGGCAGTCGTAATAGCGTTTAACGACAGAGGGTATTGCTCGGGTGTGGTGGTTTCTTTTTCTAACATTACGCCGATAACGCGGCATTGCTCAGGGGAAAGAGTGATCATCGAGAAGGCATCCTAGTAGAAGTAACTAGTGATGTTATAGCAAGCTATATAAGCTATTACTATGTTATTCGGTGATTTAATTGGCTTTTTGATAGCAGTGGTCTTCGGTAAGTTATGTACTGAATATTCATATTTGAGACCTAACGATAAAAATAAAATTATGCTGTGTTAATTCGTATGGATATTAAGTGGTAGGTTAGCCGATAATCGCAAATAAGTATGACTTTATACTTTTATTGAAAGGGGAAATAATACTAGGGTCTGTTGATCTTTCAGGGTTAAAATTTATTCAATTTAAAACGGGCTTAATCGCGGCGCAAGCTTTGTATCATAGTTATTCTATTAAATAAGCGAGCAACAAGGAGTAAGTTCGCTTTAAATGAACCCAAAGGGCAGCACTTGTTTGAAATTTATACGGCGTTATCGCATGTTCATGTAGCCACACCACTTCACATGCTCTGCTCTGCCCTGCCTAAATATCAAACATGTTGCTGTAAAAGTAATCTCGAAAGATCAACAGACCCTAGAGTATCCCGCTTCTGACGGATTTATTTGTTGATTTGATGAAAAAGAAAGGGAGATATAGTCGTTAATAAGGTTAATTCCCTTTCTTTTTTTAGTTTGTAGGCTAATTTAAATAGCTTTTACATCAAGCCAATTTACCGCAAACATAGGTTTTTTGCCTTTGACTATCAAGGTATGATTGCCTTGAGGTAGTTGGATAGTAATGTTAGTAACCGTTTTCCAACCGCTGTCTCCGGATACTGATGGCGTTGCTACTTTTTGGTCGCCCAACCAAAGTTCAAACTCTTGTTCATCACCAGCATGATAAACCCTAGCATCAATGGTAAAGGTACCGCTATTGGCTACTTGTATTTGATATGCTGCTTCACTTTCACCTAAAGACGCAAATACCTTGTCATGCTTGGGCTCTTGTACTGAGTCTCTCACTTGCGCATTGTTAGCGTAAATAAACGCTTCCCCCTGAATTTTTACTGGCAAGTTATGCAACGTAGTAAAAGCACTATCAATAATATCGCTGCTTTGGCTTTCAGTTTTCCCGTTTAAAGCAACGACTGAATATCTCGCATTGTGAGTTAAGGGGGAGTTATCTACGAAGCTAGCTTTATCAATATTATTAGCAAGAGTTACCTTTTCATTGGTTATTGGATCTTGGCGATAAACTTTATAACCGGATAGAATTTTCTCATTGCTATTGTTCCAGCTTAAGGTCACTTGGTTTTTATTGGCCGATATTACTTTTAAGCCACTAGGCTTGTTAGGGTAGGCTGCATTTTGTTTGTGTTGTGCTTTGATTTTATTTTGAGCAATGCGTAATTGCTTTACAAACTTTTTACTACCGGTCTGTGAAGGTAATACTTTACCACCAGTATCAAGGACTAATCTAAATCCTTCTAGAGCACCTAAAAAGTCGCTACCAATGCTGCTACGCTCGCTTGAATGCCATGGGTACCAGTGCCAGCTCCCACCTCGAACTACATGGGTATTACAATCTGTTGTGGTTACAGCACTACCATCGGTTGGCGCATCGTTATAATTATCTACATAACAATCGGCTAAATACTCCATTACATTGCCAATCATATCGTGTACACCAAAGGGGTTTGCCTGATATAAACCAACCGTTGCTAATGTTGCCTCGTTATCACTGCAACTCTCAATATCACGTACGCTGGCACCCGTAAATATTTTTGCGGACATATCCGCGGCATACCAATCAGAGATATTGGCGTACTGGCATGATTTTCCTGAATCACGTTCTTCACCATAAAAGTGACGTGTTGCTGTACCAGCTCTTAAGGTGTATTCCCATTGAGCTTCTGTTGGAAGTCGATAATCGTTACCGGTTTTTTTTGATAACCACTTAGCGTAATCGGCAGCTGCTTTTTGAGGTAAACATACTACAGGGTGATTATCGCTAAAGTTATAAATTGTATCGTTCCAGCTCGCTAATTCTTGGTTCGGACCACCTAAGACATATTGATAACAGTTATTAGGCATTTCATAACCTGTATCAGCAATAAACTTTTTAAACTCGGCAACGGTTACTTCATATTTCCCCATTTGAAATGCGGGTACTGAGACTTTCCGCACGGGCCTTTCATTTTCTTGACCACGATCACTACCCATGTAAAAACTTCCTGCAGGGATACTTACCATAGGCGGCTCTATAAAAGATGAGTTTGTTGCCATTACGGTTGATGGTGAAATAGCCATAGTGAAGATAGCCAAAGTGAGTGAATTCAGTGCAATAGTTTTTGTCATAAATAGTCCCTATGTAAAAGTGCTAGCACCATAAGGAATTAAGTAGCAGTAGGTCTTATAAAAACTCTATAATCTACTGTGATAGATTTATTATAGATTCAACGCGTTGAATTTAATTGATAAATCTATTTCATTGTTTTTATATTTTTGTAAATAGTGAATGGTTCGAGTACTTATTAGATCAATAATGGTAGAAGATTCGCTTATTAATACTTATAAAAAAACCGCCAAGTAGCGGTTTTTTAGGTTGAAATTAAGGTTTTTTTATTCAATATTCGCAATCTGAATCTTGAGTGGTAAGCAAGTCTTATTTATTTAAAGGGCTTGTAGGTGATTTGTTGATTTATATTTGTTGATTAGTAACCTATTCAGTAACCACTTGGAGAGGGTGAGACTAATATACGTTCGGTGTATATGAATACATTAGTCATCTACTGCTCTTTAGGTCTTCTTACAGCTAACAAGCAGGTTTTCAATAATAAACATACATCAATGGGCTTGGCTCAAGCCGCAAAGCGTTCTTAATTATTAGAACAATACCTCTACTCTTATGTCGACTATCTTCAAGGATAGCTGACGTTAGCAGCATTTATCTATCTAGTTAACGCCACCTGAGCAAGAGAGTAGCAACTACCACTATTACCATACTGTAGAATAAAAAGATGACTTCGAGTCTAATAGCCTTGCTTCAGCTGATGTTAATAATGATTAACGTTAACAGGCGTTCTACTTTTCATCGTGAATAGACATAAGTACATTATTTCTATCTTGCTAATAAGATGGTCCGCCTCCCCTAATCTACACTTAGAGCAGATTAATAAATGAGGAGAATCATCATGTCTACTATTCACATTCTTGGAATCGATATAGGACAATCTACCTTTCACCTGGTTGGCCGCCCTCAAATCGGCACAGAAAGATTATAGTAGTATCACCTAAATGGTGTCTTTTCAATTTTAAACAGGTGCTTTAAAAGAAAAATTAAATATTTGATAATTAATGTATTTATTTTAAAATAGAACCCGATCACATAAGTCAGCTTATATAGAAGGATATACATAAAAGACTTACATGAATCAATAATGCCCAAGAAACATGACCTATCAATATAACCTTGCTTTTAACCTAAAGGGTCAATATTTATTAAGTTAAAGAAGCAAATTTCTATTACAATTTTTTAACGGTCACCGGTAAACTGCCTTTCGCGATAATTTTACCAGTAATCACTTTAGCTAAAGCGCTTAACGCCGGGCTGTCAAAATTGCCGGTTTCAGGATTTCTATGGGTATTGTAGGCATAGGTTGCTAATGATACATCAGCAACTTGGCTAAATTCTGCTATTTCATAAGGTGTTCTTAAACTAACAAAAATAACCTTTTTGTTGAGCTTTTTTCCTTGCGCAAGCAAATCATAGACAACTTCCGGACCAATAATATCTTTACTCAATTGATTATTACTGACTAAGTCATCCATGCCACCCATTTCAGCAGCGCTTTGGCGCGGGGCTATATGTGCGCCAAGTATTACATCCGCTTTAGTTATCGCTTTTTGCGTCTCAAGGGCATTATAACTTTGCATACTGGTACAGCTGACTGCGTGATTAGCGCCTAATTCAGTTTTTATAGCACTGACTAGCGCTAAACACTTAGTTTTATCTGGCATGAGCAAATGAATGCTTTCATTGGCATTTATTGGTAAAATTTTGCGCTTTTGACTGACCAGTGTCAGTGCATCTTCGGCCAGTTGTCTTTCTATCGCTTTATTCTCAGGTGTTGCTAAAATATTTTTTGCTTTCGCTATTTCTTGGCCTAGATCTTTACTGAAAGCCTGATTTAATTTGTAGTCAGTTTTTAATTTTTGTATGCGCTCAAATGAACGAGATATTTCTGCACGCTTTAGCTCTCCCGAATTTACCGCTGCAACAATTGAGTCAATCAAGTCAGATAAGTTATTCAAATCTTTTGGTGTACGAATTTTAATTGGCATCAAGGCAATATCAGCGCCGGCCTTAAAGCTATTTATAACCGCATCATGCTCAGTAAAAAAATGTCGAATGCCAGCCATATCCATAGCATCGGTAATAACAACACCTTCAAAAGCCAATTCATCGCGTAAAATGTCGGTAAGTATCGTCCGTGACATAGTCGCCGGTTTGATCATTTCTTTGCCGTCGATTGAAATAAAGGTACTGTTATCTAATGTTGGATATTGAATATGAGCCGTCATGATCATGCCCGGGGGTTGGTTTTTTATAATTTGCTTAAACGGGCCGATATCCATGCTATAAATAGTGTCAATATCATGGTTTACCTGAGGCAAACCGGTATGACTATCCGTGGCCGTATCACCATGACCAGGGAAATGTTTTAGTGTACCTATAATACCCTGTTGCTGGAATGCGGCTAATTGTACTTGCCCTAACTCGGCAACAATCTCAGGATCTTCGCCAAATGAACGCACATTAATAACCGGGTTTTTTGGGTTAGCATTGACATCAACTGTTGGCGCATGATTTACATTAATGCCAAGTGCATTTAATTCGCTACCAATCACCCGTGCACTTTCTCGCGCATAATAACTGCCGTGTTTTTGGTAAGTTGCTCCGATAGACATATTGCCGGTAAAAGCGATGGTTTCGGCCCTTGAGGTCCTAAATACTCGTCCACCTTCCTGATCGATGGAAATAAGCAAAGGCGAGCTAAAATCGGATCTTGCCGCCGCCTGTTGTAAATCATAATTGAGTTTTATCGTTTGTTCAGTACTGACTAAGTTATCGGAAAATAAGATTATACCGCCAATATTACTGTTACTAATGACCTTCGCTATAGATTCAGGAAGTTGCGTCAGCGGTGTTCGGCAATAGACTTCACTGGTTTCTTCTTCACAGTAATAGCGTATATCAATCATGATTTTTTGTGCTATTTCAGTTCTAAGTTTTTTTTCTTCAATGCTTGTTTGACTACAAGCCGTTGTTAACATTGTCAGTCCTGCGGCTAATATGGCAGAACGAATTGATTTTATTTTCATAGATTTTCCTATAGGCCATAGTTGGCTATTCTTCATCGGAACTGAATAAGATGAATGAGGTGAATATTAGTTAATAATTACTGAATTCGTTTACTTAGTCTCTGTATTGATCCCGTATATTGAGTATGTTCATGAGCATGAGCAAAAACTTGATAGCGCCTTTCTTAAGAGGTTTATTTACTCAGCAGTTGACGGTATAATAATAAATAATTCACCAGATTGCATTATATTAAATTAATTATTCCACCATGAATAAAAAAAACTAACACGTCACTGTTAGTTTTTTAAGCCTGCTATATTCATGCACTTTTTCTATCTTTGTTTAAGTTTGGCAACAGCGGCATTCGTTTTTTCTAATAACTTGCGTTTTTCAGCAGAGCCCTGAGTTAAGGCTATAAATAACATATCAATCACATATTCTTGAGAGGTCCTTGCCAAAATAGAAGATAAACGAACAGAATCTCGTTCTGCGACTGAGAAAAGTCTGACATCGGCATGAATAGAAACGGGATTATCGCCATACTTGGTTAGCGAGATAATTTTACATTTATTTTTTTTAGCCTGTAAACATATCTCTTTTACCTCATGGGTTTCGCCCGATTCACTAATAACAAAGACCAGATCTTCTTTGGTAAAATTTGCGACATTGGCCAATTGTACATGGGTATCATGGTCTGCAATGCAAAATAGGCCTATTTTTTGTAATTTATAACTGAAATCTTTACATACCAACGCTGAACCACCTACGCCACTGATTAAGATGCGTTTAGCCTTATCTATTAACTGCAGCGCCTTATTAAAAAATTCCGCGCCATTAATACTTTTAGTTTCGGCGAGTACAGAAACTTTGCTTAAATATAACTTTTCTGAAAGTGCATAAATATCGTCCGTTAAAGTGATTTCGCCATGGATCTGAGTTGCACTATCTTCGTCATTTAACGCATCGATAATCGCTAACTTAAAAGTAGGGTAACCTTTATAGCCTAGTTTTTGCGTAAACTTGACCACACTCGACTGACTGACTGATACCGCATCAGCAAGCCCTTGTGAAGAAAGTTGACGGATATCAGCAGCGAAGTTGAGGGTATAGTCTGCTAATTTTTTTTCATTGAGTGATAAAGATTTATACAGCGCTTTGATTTTTACAAATGTAGTCATAATGATTCTGTTAACTTCAAATTAATTATTATTCTCACTAACTTTAACTTTTATGAATAAAAAATTCAACGACGATTAGTGAGATATCACTTTGTTTTGACTAAAGCTCTGTCGGCTATTATTTAATCACAACCGGTGTAAATAAAATAAATACACCACAGAAAACACCGAAGTTTGGCTACTGCCAGAAGCGATACATACAAAAAAACCGCATAAATGCCGGGCTCTTTTCATCTGAGTACTGGTGTTAGTTTAACTTAGTAATATAGCTTTACGGTAACGCCTAACATGATACGACGACCATACTGATGATCTTGATAAACCATATCTTCATCACCGTCATAATTCCAGTTTTGCTCTGCATCTGTCAGGTTAATAGCCTGCAGGGTGAACGTGGTAATGTCATTCAAGTTATAGGCTAATGTTGCATCGTACTGGCCAAATCCACCTTTAATTTTGTTACCATACTTAACACTTTCGCTATATTCATCTCTTTTCCCGGTTAATTGTTGTGCCTTAAAGGGTCCAATAAAATTAAAACCCCGTGACCTTCTATTTATAAATTTACCCGCATGGCCAGCTGGTAATTATTAAGCATCTTAATTTCAAAACAATCACAACACAAGATAGATTATTTCATAAACATCAATCGACTGGAATTTAAAATTCAATGGTATGTTAAAACTATTACTTATCAAACATATAAATTGGTTGTGCTTTGTAATAGAAACACATTAGGACACAAAAAGTCATAATTTCATTGGCCTTTATCCACTAATAATTATCAATAAACTAAAAAATAATAAATTATTCCTTGAATTTACCTTCGTAAGAATGTTTAATTACGCCAGATGAAAATTTAAAGAAGATTAATCGTTATGAATACGACATATACTTGGCTAGATTGGTCCGTTTTTGCAGCCTACTTTGCCTTATTAGTTTGGATTACTTGGTATTTTAGTAGAGAGAAGGCAAACAATACTCAGGATTATTTTCTTGGCGGTAATAAAATGCCAATCTGGGTGGTCGCCATTTCAGTATTAGCAACATCACAATCAGCCGCGACTTTTTTAGGTGGTCCAGATCAAGGTTACCAAAATGACTTAACGTATTTAGCCACTAGCTTAGGCGCTTTTATCGCCGCTTTTTTTGTGGCAATATTTTTGATCCCTAAATTTTATAAAAACAATGTTTCTACTGTATATGAGCTGTTAGAGCAAAGGTTTGGTGCACAGGCAAAACGTCAGGCCGGTTTAATGTATTTAATGGGCCGTGTTTTTGCCAGTGGTGCCCGTTTGTATATGGCAGCCTTAGCCGTGGCTATGATTTTATTTGGTAATATTGAAGCGTCAAGTGTCGTTATTGGTATCCTTATCTTAACGGTTGTTGGCTTAGGGTATTCAGTAAAAGGGGGGATACGTGCGGTAATTTACAGCGATGCCATACAGTGCGCAGTCTACATTACTGCCGCACTTTTTGTCGTCTATTTCTTATATTCAGCCATCCCGGCAGACTTTGGCCAAATAATAGATGCGCTCAACAATCCTCATGATAGAGAACTTTCTAAACTAACAGTTTTTAACTTTAATGTTGATTTTACCTCTGCGGGAGTTTTTAACATTTGGTCGGCATTAACAGGCTTTGTGTTATTAAATATTGCCGCATTTGGCTTAGACCAAGATATGACACAAAGAGTACTAACCTGTAAAAATGCCAAAGAAGGCTCAAAGGCTATGATCTGGTCTGTGGTTATGGTAGTCCCAGTGATGGCGTTATTTATTGCTATCGGTCTTTTATTATATGTTTTTTATCAGCGTCCTGATCTTATGGCTACTGATGCCATTGGCTTGGTACAATCATTTGAAGGTGAAAAAATCACGGTATTCATGTCCTATATCCTTAATGAAATCCCATCAGGAGTACGAGGATTAGTAACCGTTGGCGTGATTGCTGCCGCGTTATCAACACTGAATTCAGGTTTAAATTCTATGTCTTCGGTATTGGTACAAGACATTTACCGCCCTTGGCATGAAAGTAAAAATAAAGGTACCGACCCTAGCCATTATGTTAAAGCGGGTCAGGCTGGTATGGCATTGGCGGCATTAGCGTTATCAGGCATGGCGATACTTTGTTTCTACTGGCAACAATATACCGATATGCCATTACTTGCCTTTGCTCTGAGTGTTATGGTTTTCTCTTACAGTGGTTTATTAGGGGTCTATTTCACCGTATTATTTACCAATAGAGGTAATAAACATTCGGTACTGTCGGCACTGATAGTGGGCTTTACTAGCACGCTATTATTCCAACCTTATATATTAACGGGTCTAGCAAACCTATTTGCAGCGCCTGACTTAGCTAAGATTAACTTAGGTTTTACCTGGCAGCTTTGCATAGGCACGCTAGCAGCCTTTATCACTTGTTGTTTAGGGCATAAACTGCCTGTTTCTGAAATTGAGAGTAAACAATGCGTAGCATAATCGTTATTGATGCCGGTGCCAGTAAAACGCTGATCAGCCTTTACAATATACTCAGCCCAGAGCGGTTCAAGGCTGAGTACGCCAATGCTAAAGAGCTCAATCCTGAAGAGATAAAGCCCAACTTTCATTGTCACACTGAACGCGCTTCTTTAACCAATGATTTGCAAGGTGCAATAAACACAATCAAAGGCGCTATTTGTTTATGCTTAGAACATACTGGCAGTAACAAGCTTATGATCAGCATAGGCATAGCTGGCGCTGGCAATAAAAATAATTGCCAACAATTATCAAGTCAGTTAGTTGAGGCCTTTGAACTCGAAAACAAGCAACTGCTGATAAATTCTGACGCTAAAACGTCAGTCCATGGTGCTTTATTTGGCAAAGCCAACATTTGCATTGCTTTAGGCACAGGCTCAGTGGCGATGAAATTAGCTGCTGATGGTAGTGAACAATTATTTGGTGGCTGGGGGTTTTTAATTGGCGATCACGGTGGTGCTGCTTGCTTAGGTAAAGTTGCCGTACAACATCTAATCAATCAAATAGATAATCATGGCCGAGCTAAAAGCTTGTTAGCTCGAGCTGTTAGCAAAAAAACAGGCAATAACCGACCGCTGATATTAAACTGGCTTAATACCGCCACTGCCTATAATTTTGGTCAGCTTGCACCGTTAGTTACCGAGTTACAGAAAAAATGTCCTAAAGCCAAATCAGCTTTTGCGCAACATATAACATCGGTTGAACAGTTAATACAAACCGCACAAGGACAAACAAACCTGCCTGTCACGGTGATAGGAGGTCTGGCTAGTGTGACTACAAGTCATTTAAGTAGCCAAATACGAAATCAAATAGTTCCGGCTCAAGGTACCTCATTAGATGGTGCTTTGTTATTAGCCTTAGCCGCCCTTTAAAATATAAATATATATCTACAAGAGAATAGAAAATGACCACAGATACAGCAGGTAAATTAGATAAAGAAGCCAAAATACTAGCCCAGTTAGCAACAATGGTTTCTGAAGGCCGCAATCCTGATACTTTAGATATTGATGTATTAGATACCCAAAGTGTACTTACTAAGATAAATAACGAAGACAAGAAAGTTGCCCATGCCGTTGAAGCCGTAATTCCAGAAATCTGCAAAGTCGTTGATGCTATCGTTTTAGCGTTTAAAAATGGTGGCAGACTTATTTATATGGGTGCTGGTACCAGTGGCCGTCTTGGCATTTTAGATGCCGTTGAATGTCCGCCCACATTTTCAGTTTCTGACAAAATGGTTGTTGGTCTTATTGCTGGTGGTGAAAATGCCATTTATAAAGCCGTAGAAGGTGCTGAAGACAATGAAGGTTTTGGCGTTTCTGACCTTAAAGAAGCTAATTTAACAGCCGATGATGTAGTGATTGGCATCGCGGCTGGTGGCCGAACTCCTTATGTTATTGGAGGTCTTAATTACGCCAATGAACTTGGCTGTACCACCGCGAGTGTAACCTGTAATCCGGGGGCAATTATTTCACAAATCGCTGATATTGCCATTTGTGCTGTGGTCGGCCCTGAGGCACTAACAGGCTCAACCCGAATGAAGTCAGGTACGGCACAAAAGTTAATTTTAAACATGCTATCTACTGCCAGTATGATCCACTCCGGTAAAATTTATCAAAATCTCATGGTTGATGTAAGTGCTAGTAATGAAAAACTCTATGCCCGCGCCAGCAAAATTGTTATGCAGGCAACAAACTGCCAGCACCACGTTGCCAAAAGATCACTAGAGCAAGCCAACTATCATGCCAAGCTAGCGATTTTAATGATATTAACAGGTAAAGATGCACAAACTGCTCAGCAGCTATTGGATAACAACAGTGGATTTTTACGTCAAGCTATTGCTTAAAATTGACCATACAGGGAAATTAACATGATTTTTTTCAAAATTATTTTTGTGTCTGTAGTGCTGTTATTAAGTGCGTGTGTGCAAACTAACCAGCCTAGTGGACAAGTGAGTAATAGCATAAGTTCTAGCTTAGACTCAACTCTAGTTATGGGCGCACAACAATCGGATTTATATCTACAGCAATTACAAGGCAAACGCCTTGGCCTTGTAATTAATCAAACCTCTATGGTCAATGACCAACATTTAGTCGACTTTTTATTAGCGCAGGGTCTTAAAGTTAATAAAATTTTTGCACCTGAACATGGTTTTAGAGGCGATCATGATGCTGGCGCTAAGGTCGATTCCAGTGTTGATGGCAAAACAGGCATTTCAATTATCTCAATCTATGGTAAAAATAAAAAACCATCGGCAGAGGTACTTAATGATGTCGATGTATTGATTTTTGATATTCAAGATGTCGGCTTACGTTATTACACTTATATCAGCTCGATGCATTATATGATGGAAGCCGCCGCTGAGTATGATAAAGAATTTATTATTTTTGACCGCCCTAATCCCAATGGTTTTACCGTAGACGGGCCGGTACTTGATCTCAAGTTTCAGTCTTTTGTTGGTATGCATCAAATTCCCCTTATGCACGGTATGACCGTAGGTGAATTGGCCAAAATGATCAATGGCGAAGGCTGGTTAAAAAATTCGGTAAAAGTGAATTTAACCGTTATTCCCGTAGACAACTATGATCGCCATATGAATTATTCTTTACCGGTAAAACCTAGCCCGAACCTGCCAAATGATGTATCAATTGCTTTATATGCTTCTTTGACCTTTTTTGAAGGTACGCCAGTGAGCATAGGCAGAGGCACTGACTTTCCTTTTCAAGTTATTGGCTTTGATAAATTTGGCTTAGGTGATTTTAGCTTTACGCCAAGAGCTATTAAGGGGGCTTCGATGAACCCTAAGCTAAAAGACAAGTTAGCTAAAGGCGTTGATTTAAGACAATCGTCAATGCGTGGCGTTAATCTAGATCACTTGGTTAACTGGCATCAATTATTTGTTGAACACGATGAGGAGTTTTTTACCCTAGCCCCATTTTTCGACAAACTTGCCGGTACCGACAAATTGCGTAAACAAATTATTTCAGGGTTAAGCAGTGTTGAGATTCGCAGCAGCTGGCAAAGCGAGTTAAATGCTTTTTTACAACAGCGTCAACAATACCTGCTTTATCCGTAACCTTTTCAAGTTCATCTACCCCTTACAGATTGAACTTACCGACAAGGACGTCAATTTTATTCCAATGCAGATTTGTATAGATGATAAGCTCATGCTGTTATTTATCGGAAATATTTTCACAAAAATGCTAGCTACCGAGCCTGTAAATTATAAAGTTACCAGTGAGTAAACCATGCCTGCCAATTTATTTGCCGATTTTTTTAATAAGTTAAGTCTTTTTTTAAGTCCAGATGAAATTATCACGTCTTATACTAAACGTTATGCCTTTGGTACTGATGCCAGTTTTTATCGCTTAGTGCCCAAACTGATCTTACAGCTAAAGAATAAAGAGCAATTAAAAGAAGTTTTACAACTAGCAAGTACTCATCAGGTGCCTGTCACCTTTAGGGCTGCGGGTACTAGTTTATCCGGGCAAGCGATTACCGACTCAGTATTAATCACTTTATCTAATGACTGGCAGGCCTTTGAAATACATGATCTTGGTAAGAAAATCACCCTACAACCCGGCATCATAGGCGCTAAAGCTAACCAGCTATTAAAACCCTATCAGAAAAAAATAGGCCCAGATCCAGCCTCTATCGACAGCTGTAAAATTGGCGGAATTGCTGCCAATAATGCCTCGGGTATGTGTTGTGGCGTTAAGCAAAACAGTTATCATACTCTGTCTGACATGACTATTATCTTTGCTGATGGGAGCGAATTAAATACTGCCGACAAGCTTAGTTGCGCTGCTTTTTTAAAGCACAAAACAATCATGGTTGAGCAAATTAATAAGCTGTTAAAGCAAGTGAAACAAGACCCTGAATTATCTGAACTTATTGAACATAAATACCGCCTAAAAAACACCTGTGGTTATGGACTCAATGCCTTAATAGATTTTGAACACCCCATTGACGTGATCAAACATTTAATCATCGGCTCAGAGGGCACCTTAGGTTTTATCGCCGATATAACTTATCACACGGTGGATGACCACCCCTATAAATTTACCGGATTTTATGTTTTTGAAGAGCTAAGTACCGCCTGTAACTTAGTGACTAAGTTGGCAAATCTTGATGTAACTGCGGTTGAATTACTTGATTATCGCGCACTAAAAAGTGTTGCTGATCATCCGTTAATGCATGCATGCATTCCTAACTTAACTGAAAATTCAGCAGCCTTATTAATTGAACTACAAGCGGCAGATCAAACACAGTTAGCTAAAATAAAACAAGCCGTTGAACAACAACTACACCCTATAGAACAACTTATAAATTATCAGGTAGTGTTCACTGACAAAGCCGAGATCAGCAGCCAACTTTGGCAGATCAGAAAAGGTACTTTCCCAGCGGTAGGCGCCGTACGTGAAACCGGCACCACAGTGATCATAGAAGATGTCGCCTTTCCTATTGAAAAATTAGCGGAAGGTGTCAATGAACTACAGCGTTTATTTGTTAAATATGATTACATTGAAGCGATTATATTTGGTCACGCTTTGGATGGTAATTTACATTTTGTTTTTACCCAGTCCTTTAATGAACAGCGTGAAATAGACCGCTACAGTGCCTTTATGGAAGAGGTTGCCCAACTGGTTGCCGTGCGCTTTAAGGGCTCATTAAAAGCTGAACATGGCACTGGCCGTAATATGGCCCCCTATGTAAAACTTGAATGGGGCGATAAAGCTTATGCCTTAATGCAAGACATCAAAAAGATCTTTGACCCGAATAATATTTTAAATCCTGGTGTGATATTAAATGATAACCCGCATGTACATCTGGAAAATTTAAAGACCTTACCCGCTGCCAATACCATTATAGATAAGTGCATTGAATGTGGCTTTTGTGAGACTGTTTGCCCCTCTAATGGTTATACGCTAACGCCCAGACAGCGTATTACTGTTTGGCGTAGAATTACCGAATTAGCGTTGGCAATTAACAACAGTGAACAAGACGTTCCGGCACATGAAGCCGAATACCAACTGCTATTGCAAGATTATCAACATATGGGGATAGATAGCTGTGCCGCCACCGGATTATGTGGTTTAAAATGTCCGGTAGGCATCAATACCGGTGAATTTATCAAAGCACTTAGAGCGGAAAAACTTGATACACAGCCTATCGCCAAAAAGATAGCGCAAATAACTGCCAATAATATTGGAACAGTTTTAACTGCTGCCAAGCTGGGTATGTCTGCAATTTCTGCCGTTAATGGGATATTCTCAGCGCCGGTGGTTGAATCTGGCTTTAAAATGTTAAACAAAATATCAGCTAAGCGCATTCCATTATATTATCCGGCCTGGCCTAAAGGCGCTAAAGCGTTACTCAAAACCCAGCAAAAATTTTCAATTCTTGATAACACTAAAAAGGTAATTTATCTGCCCAGTTGTGGTGGCAGGGTCTTTGCCCAAGATACAAACGCCAAAGATCAACGTGATTTAAACCAGGTTATTTTAGCTATTTTGGCAAAAGCTGGCTTTGAAGCAATTATTCCTACCGGCGCCAGCCAACTATGCTGTGGTATGCCTTGGTCAAGTAAAGGCGATCAACAAACCGCAGACCAAAAATCCAAGCAGCTTATTGAGCATATATTGCCCTTCACAGAGCAAGGCAGCATTCCGGTAATTATGGATGCTAGCCCCTGTGCTTTAACGTTAAATCAATTTGATAACCAACAAGTTATTTATGAGTCAGTTGAATTTATCGCCCAATTTGCGCTTGATAAATTAACAATTACTGCACAAGCAGAGCCAATCACAGTGCATATTACCTGTAGCAGCAAAAGACAAAAAACTGAAAATAGCTTATTAACCATTGCTCATGCTTGTAGTGAAGAGGTGATAGTGCCTAGTGATATTCATTGTTGTGGTTTTGCTGGCGACAAAGGTTTTGTCTTACCTGAGCTTAACGAAAATGCGCTTAAATCATTAAAACAACAGGTCAGTGGCGAGTGTAGTGAAGGTTTTTCAACGAGTAGAACTTGTGAAATAGGCTTGAGCAAAGCCACTGATATCCCCTATCAATCTATCGTTTATTTATTAGATCGTGTTAGTCATTAACATTAAGTTCAAATAGACAGCTCGCGCTGTGATGTGAAAATCACAGCGCTACAAAATATTCAGATAGTATTTATTAAGAAGTTATTGCTAGTTATTGAGAAGTTAAGACTCGGGTTACTGAGCCACAGATTTCGCTCCGTGTCGCCCCTGTTACTTGTGGGTCATTACCCGGTAAGCCATTCATACAACGATATGCTAACCAAGCAAATGCCATCGCCTCTATAAAATCACCACTAATACCCACTTCATCGGTACTGCAAACTTGCCACTGCGGCAGTGCTTGTTGTAAGGCCTGCATAATGCCCCCATTTTTAGCACCGCCACCACAAACCAATAATTGCCCCGGTGCAAAATGCTCGATAGCATCGACAATAGGCTTACAGGTCAACTGCACTAGTGTCGCCATAATATCGGCATCGCCAATCGGTTGTGTAAATTCACTCAGTTTTTGTTGCAGCCAATCTAGATTAAAAAGCTCTCGACCACTACTTTTTGGTGGGGGTAAAGTAAAATATTTTTCACTTAATAAACATGATAATAGCGCTTCATTACATTGGCCACTCGCAGCAAAGGCCCCGTTTTCATCATATCGACAGCCCTGTATTTTAGCTATCCACAAATCTAATAAGACATTACCAGGGCCTGTATCAAAGCCGCTTAAAGGCTTGGGGTTAACAATTGAAATATTTGCTATACCACCAATATTTAAAAATACTTGCGCGCGATCATCTTTAAGTGTTAGTAAATCCTGATGGAAAATCGGTACTAATGGAGCTCCCTGTCCTGCTAACGCAATATCCATCGATCTAAAATCGGTCACCGTTGTTATACCTGTGTTGGCGGTAATAACACTGGCATTAACCAATTGCATTGAAAATGGGTATTGACCGGTAGGTTGATGAAAGACTGTTTGACCATGACAACCTACCGCAATGATATGCTTTGCATTTAATTGATTTTTTATAATAAATAAATTAACCGCATCAGCATAAGCTAAACTCAACTGAGTGGTTAGTTCACCTAATGCTTGTAAAGAGGTCATTTGTGTTTGGCATAAGGACAAAATTTTAGTGCGAAGATCTTGTTCGAACTCAAACTCTTCGCCAAGTAGAAACTCTGTTTTACATTTATCGGCTTCCGAGTTTATATTTATTAGCGCAACGTCTATACCATCAACACTCGTTCCTGACATTATGCCTAGGTATAGTTGCTGTTCAGGTGATTTTTGTGTGTGTGTCATCTAAAGCTATCCCATTTCACTTAATACTTTAAGAATAAAATATTTAAACAAAAAAGTCACTAGGGAATAATTAATTAATTTTTATAAGTTATTATTACCGTGGTTTTAAAAACTGTACCGCTATAGTTTTAGCGCAGATTTTAGACGTTAAATAAGTGGATCTGATATTGAACTGAAATTATTTAGCGCTGAAGTTGAGTCAAGGCACTTAGTAGAGAGTGATAAAAGATAATTAGGAGAGGATACGGACTATTAAGGGATAAACTAGTGCAGTGTGATTACTAACACTATTCCAGTTTTGATTATAACGATTGGATTTGAAAGGATTTTAGAATACCGCTTGAACTATTATAAATAGATCAATCGGTTACTGAATTAGTTGAGTTGACCACATAATTAAGCTCAAACAACTACTTCAACCAATTGATTTTACAATTAATTGTAAGTTTAGGTTTATTCGTTCTTATAGATGATGATCTGCAATTTAGAACACACTTTTGTCGAGTATGCTAAGTCGTTGATAACTCACAACCAGCTTTCAACCTATATATGTGTCTAACCCCAATAGAAAGTGAATAATCGCAGAGTAGTAGCTATTAACTTGAAAGAGAATGAGCTACATTTAGTTAACTTTAAGCTCTATTAACATCAAGTGTCATGCTCGCTTTCGTCCCCTGAGCGGCTCAAAACCTGCAGAATGTTGGCCACTACACACTGAGCTAAATTGATTTATAAACGTTCTTTAAGTAATCCTCAATTTCTCGTGCTGTTACTCTCTGAGGAGTTAAAATTTGCTTAAGGTAGTACTCTAGTAAGTTAGATTTATTCCGCTTAATCCATTTTATATTCAAAGAAAACACATAGTCAACAGGGTTCCCTTTATTGACTTTTTAAGGTGCTTTTTTATGAAAATAAGACCTGAAAAATTAAAAACCGGTCGTTAGTTTAACTTTTTTCAGTGTTGTTGTTTTGAAATTTTCCTCTTCAAAATAATTAAGCAACTGCGGTGGTATATCCTGTAACAAGATATTTGAAGAACGTGTACTTGCCATAATTTTCCCTAATGTGTTCCCCAAGGAACATATTCCCAGATTAATACAATCTACAATACTTATCCTATTTAATCGAATGATATAGTTCTGCAATTTAGCGATGAGAACGTTACTAACAAACACTATCTAAGCTACTGATAATAAGAAGACTTTATCTAAATGTGGTAGCTATTCAATAACCATTCATAATCAAGTTACTCACAGTAAAGGCCTATGATGCATTGAATATGGAAACGGTTATTTCATGTTTTAAAGATCAAACTGAAACATAAAAGTTGGTCATGCATAGTTGACTTATCACATTGGGAGTTGGGGCCGCCAGAAATGCTAAATGAAATGGAAAAATTAAATATAAGGTTAGAAAAAAACAATCAAAAATTTGAAGCGGTAATTGTAAAAAATTCTGTTCAAGAACATTTTTTTTAAAGTTCACATATGACATTGAGTAATCTTCAACCTAACTTATTTGTGCGAATTTTACCCGAATTTTAGCCCATAAAGTGAATTATATATTTACAACTAATTACTGATGTGTAATAGTTTATTCCATTATTGTAAGTCAATGTAAATTGGTGTCAGTGATAAAATATATATCTATAAATAAAACGGTTGGGGATACAATGAGAAGAATAAAACTAGCTAAAACCTCTTTAGCTGTCAAAGCAGCACTTTTAATAGGGGGAAGTTACATTTCAACGAGCTTTGCAGCTGAAGTAATATCAGATCAAACACCATCAAGTACAAAAACGGCTCAAAAAACTAATAAAGAAAAACAAAAAGAGATAGAAATAATAGAAGTATCCGGATTTGCGTCCAGTTTGAAAAAAAACCTGAACACTAAACGTTTTGCTGATGTTGTTTTAGACTCTATTTCTGCCGAAGATATTGGTAAGTTTCCGGACCAAAACGTAGCAGACTCCCTTGCCCGTATCTCGGGCGTTTCCATTGAAAGTAATTTTGGTGAAGGGGAAAGTGTGAGTATCCGAGGTACGGCTCCAGGTCTCAACCGTACGCTATTAAATGGTCAAAATGTTGCTACATCTGACTGGAATGCGCTGTCACTGGGAAAACGTGAATTTAACTTCACCTTAATCCCCTCTGTTATGGTTAAGCAGTTGGAAGTATTAAAAACCCCTACAGCTGACATAGATGAGGGCAGTTTAGGTGGTACGATTATGATGCGTACGCGTAAGCCTCTGGAAATGGATAACGGCAGTGGCGCTATTTCTTACCAGCAACAATACTCTGATAAATCTGAAAAGTGGGATCCGCAGTTCTCGGCATTATTTTCACTTAAAAATGAAGATGAAACACTGGGCGCCTTGGTTACCTACGCCCGTCAGGATAATTCATTGCGCCGTGATGGTATTCAAACCCATGGCTGGACACAGAGCGACCTGGGTGGCCGTAGCGATGTCTGGCATCCAAAAATTATAAGTTCAAATATTTTCGAACAAAAGCGTGAACGTGAAAGTATCATGCTGACTCTTGAATGGATTCCCGTTGCTGAGCTGGATGTCACCTTCAATGCGCTAAATTCCCGCATGGATGCCGATAACGTGAGTCAGGCCTATTATTTAATGGTAGATCAAAGCCTCAATTTAGGTGCCGTGCCCACAAATATTGTTTTTGATGATGTTAATGGTGATACCGCGCTTGGCATGGTGATCCCAGATGTTGAAAATGGCAGTCCTTCGGATGACTCGGAAGTCCAGTTAGATACCCGTAACCGTAAGGCTTTTTTTGAAACACAACATTATGATCTAGATCTTCAGTATGAAGGTGATAATTATACCTTGCATGCACAGGCGGGCTATACCGAGGCCAAAGGTGGTAACCGTTTTGAAGTGGCCACGGCATTCTTTGCCGATACCGCCATCGCTTATGACAATACTCAGGGTGTTCCACAGGGCAGCCTGCTTGATATGGACATCAATGATACGGATGCATATAGCCTGCGCCTGTTAAGCGTGTATGACCGTCCGCAACATGATGATGAATTATATGGCCAGTTAGATTTTGAATACGAGTTTGAGACTAATTTTATTACGTCGGTTAAAACCGGTGTTAAATACAGGGATCATGTCAAGTCACAACGTGCAAACCTGTACCAATCTAAAAGAATCACCGAAGGATATGATGAGTCTTATTATGATGAGTTGGTGCTAGGCAATGAAACCAGTTTATCTGATTATTCTGCCGGTCCTTCACCGGAAAATTTTTTAGAAGATAATGCGGCACCTGGGTCTATAACAAATTTCCCAACATTAGATTTTGACGCTTTTGAACAAGAGATACGCCCTAATCTACACAGATTTTCAATTGCACCTTTATTGAATGCTGAGTTTGACATTAAAGAAGTCATCACTGCGGCTTATGTACGCGCAAACTTTGAATATGACGATTTACGCGGTAATATCGGTGTTCGTTACGTTGAAACCGATCTGGACAGTAGCTCCTGGTTATATTCGGGTCCATATTTAAACCCTGCACATAAAGAGTGGGTAACCACAAGCCGCACCTATACCGATGTATTGCCCAGCCTTAATCTGGCTTACGGTATAAGTGATAATGTTCTCATGCGCTTTGCTGCCGCTAAGGTTATGGCTCGACCGGGTTATGGTAACTTATCCGGCTATCGTGGTTTAAACGATATCATGATGACAGGCAGCGGTGGTAACCCAGATCTTGACCCATACCGCGCCACTCAGTATGACTTATCTTGGGAATGGTACATAAATGATACCGGTGGTTTCTCGACGGCTATTTTCTATAAAGATATAGAATCATATTTAACATCCGAAGCCGTGATTGAATCCCATTACCACAAAGAATCATCAAGTATGCGTGATTACACCATAGATG
Organism: Colwellia piezophila ATCC BAA-637; assembly: GCF_000378625.1. Lineage (GTDB taxonomy): Bacteria > Pseudomonadota > Gammaproteobacteria > Enterobacterales > Alteromonadaceae > Colwellia > Colwellia piezophila. The sequence goes on from NZ_KB905174.1 coordinate 47,485, forward strand.
TGAAATCTAATGGTACCGGTGGACAAAATGTTGGTTTTGAATTGAATTATCAACAAGATATCTATAAAGGTTTTGGTTTAATTACTAACTATACCTTCTCAAAATCAACCACTCAAAGCGGCGATAAAATACCGGGTAACTCGGAAGACACCCTCAACTTTACCGCTTATTATGAAAAAGGTCCTTTAAGCACTCGCATATCGTATAACTACCGCTCAGAATATTTCTTGTATCAAAGCGCCGGTAATGACGTCTGGGTTGATGCCACGGAACGCTGGGATATGAGCTTTAGTTATAAAATTTTCGAAAAAACTTCACTTATTTTACAAGGTGTCAACTTAACGGATGAACATAGTAGCCGTTACGCTGATGAGATGAAATACCGTCATTTAGCGACCTTTGAAAATGGCCGCAAGTTCAGAATTGGTGTACATCACAAGTTTTAACCCATAACCTTTTTAAATGACTTCCTTAAGGGATAGTTAACTGAGCATTGACCATAGGTCCAGCTCACGTGGAGAATATAAAAATGAAATTAACAAAAGTCGCATTATGCTTAATCGCGGCCACTCAAATACCATCTGTATGGGCTGCCCAAGATGAAACCCAAGATAATTACCTGTGTGGCAACCGCGTAGCGGGACAAGTAGACAGCTTTGGGCAGACACATTATGGCTGTGATGTCGCAGCCTTTGGTGATACAGGTTTCGTTGAACAAAAATTATCCGAGCTTGTTTTTGATGACGCTCAAACAAGCCCGCAAGACTATGTTAGCGCCCTTTACCCGGTACTAAGAGACGCCGCTAGCTATTATATCGAGCAAAGAAATGCAGTCGCTACAAGCGAAGAAATTGCAGCATGGCAAAATGCGGTACTGGCGTTGGCGCAACAGGCCTCTTTCTGGACCCATTACCGCCGGGGAATCGATGGCTTAATAAAAATGTCTCGCGGCGACAATGGCCACGGTCATGGTTTAATGCAAATTGATGACCGAGCCCATTTTGCAGATATCAAAGCGGGAAAGGGTTGGCATTTATTTGAAAATATTACCTTCGCTCTTGACGTTTATTACCCACACTGGTTAGCCGCGAATGATAATACCTGTGTTACTGACCTCGAAGATGAAACCGGTTTAGCAAAGGCGCAGTTTGCTTATGCAGCCTATAACGCTGGCGATGCTTTGCAAGGTTGTCGTTTCAGTGATGAGTCTACAAACCAGTGGGCCGAGCTGGATGCCCAGTTTGCAGTTAAATACACCGAAAAAGTCTGGCTTGATCTTGTTGACGATGTAAATAGTGACGCCCCGGTCAATACCTCATGTTTCATGATGGGAGATGAAGGCTGTGTGGTTGTGGGTACTTTACCCGCGGCTAAGGCCGATCTTGGTAGCACCGGTCGTATTTTTGGTGAAACTTACTATGGTTCACCGAACACAATTGCAGCCTGTCGTACCCTGCCTGATGATGAAAGTGTTAATGTGGAGTGGATCCGTACCACAACCAATGCCTGGGCCACCTTTAGTATTTTAAACCTGGTTGCCCGCCAGGGGGATTATGTTCAGGTTGCATTTGAATACAATTCGTTGACCAATATGTGCTGGACCAAAGAAGATTCCATCACCTGGGATGGTTTTGAGCCACCTGCACCGGCAAACGATACCTTATTTGCCTATAAACAACTACAACTGTCAACCGGTGAAACCTGTTTACATAGCGAAGGCCAGTTTCATTGTGTGACTCAGGCTAAAGATGCACTTTGTTTAACCGAAACACTAAACCAGGTTGTTGATCCCATAACATTAGTGTTAGGCACCAGCCTGTCTGAGTCTCAAGAAAAGATCATATATGACAGACATCAATGTCTGCCGGTAGTGAGCAATTTATTCAGCGTTGGCGACTCCATAGAGCTAGTTCAGGATATGGATGCATTTGCAAGTGTCGGTGGCAGTGTCGTAGGCAATTTGATATCTGGCAGCAAGTATCAGGTATTAGACATGGTTGCGGATACGAAATATGCCGAACACAGATATTATAAGGTTTTAATTTCTGAAGCTTATACCATAGCGGCCTATACCGAAGGGGAAGGTGAAACGGCTATTGAGCATGAAGCCGAATTTGTCCCTGGTGTTACCGGTTATGTTTATGCGGGCATGGCATCGGATTCCAGCGATTATGTCGCAGCAGCTAGCAATATTGCCAATGAAGCCTTAGTGATATTACGTGCGGGTGACAATCTTAAGATTGATGTCGCAGATGGCGTGAAGATGCTGAGCGAAGTGGGTGGAACTGAGGTTCTGACCATACCTCAGGGTACAGTGCTTGAAGTCACCGAAGTCACCGTAATGGGTGATAACAATAAAGTGTATTACTCAATCCACCGTAAAGGTATTGACGGCCTACTTTATGCCGGATCTTTAGCCCCTGAGCTTAATCTGAACGCAGATTTTTCTGTCACAGCAGATGCTGTAACACTAGACAACACGACCGCAGTGCCAACACAAGATACCGAGCAACAAGTTGCCAGTGGCGGCTCCTTTGGGGTGATCAGTATAATGCTGGCAGGTCTGTTTGGTTTCAGACGTAAAAATAAACAATAACAGTAAATTAATTTAACTATGGCGTTATAAAGTTAAATACCGGTTAACGCATATTTTTATTTTGGGAACAATATGAAAAATTTACATAAATCGCTAGCAGTTTTGCTAGTGTTACAGGCAGGTTTTGCCTTAGCTGTTGAAAATACAGAAGATTATTATAATTGTGAGAATAAAGTAACCGGCACTAACTGGGACTATGGTACCGTTCCTTCCTGGTGTGATGCCGCGTCTTTCGGTGATTCCGCGAAAATAAAAGCAGACTTTGCTGATATCACCTTTGATGCAAATGAAGATGAAGCATCGGAACGTGACCGCTATATGTCTGCGATGTATCCGGTGATCCGAGATGCAGCCGAGCATTACTTTGATACCCGTCAACCGGATGCTTCTATTACAGAAAAGGCAGCCTGGGTCCATGCGGTAATGGCAACCGCCAGCATAGAAACCAGGTGGAGCCAATACCGGGATGCCCTGGACGGCAAGATCAAGATGATACGTGGTGACTTAGGTCACGGCCACGGCATGATGCAGATAGATGATCGATGGCACTTTACCGCGATAGAAGAAGGCAAGGGCGTTGAGATATTCGATAATATTTCTTATGCCCTGGATATTTTCCATAATGGTTGGAAATATAGCGCGGCACAAAGCTGTGTAACGGATGTAAGTGACTGGGAAGCTCGTGCCCGCTCTGCTTACTCTGCGTATAACGGCGGCCCGAGTGACTGGTGTCGTTGGCAGGATTCGCCTATCACCCAAGATACCAACTATATTGCCCATTACAGCGGTAAACAGTGGGAAGATTTTGTTGACGATAAAAATGCGGTTGCTACCATAGATGCCACTTGTTATATGGATGAAGGCGCATCATGTTCGGTAAGTGAAGCACCTGCGCCATTATCTAAAATCAATATTGGTCAGTTTACCTCGGGTAGTGTATTTGCATTATTGGATGAAATAGACGGTACTCGTTTAGAATATGTTCGTGGGCCGGAAAATGCCTGGGAGCAGGCAACTCGATTCCTGGAACTTGAGCGTGATGGTGACTGGGTTAAAGTTGAATTAATGAAATACAACGATGCCACGGAAACACCACTTGTTGGTTGGATGCTAGATGCTGGTACCGTCACCTGGACCGAATTTCCTGCCCTAGGGACATTAGCAAGCGATTTTCCTGCAACCATCTTAGAGTTACGTGATGAAATAGACGGTGCCGCCTTGGGCCAGTATGTTCGCAGTGCCACCAATGCATGGAACCCTGCCGACCGCGTTGTCTTGCTTGAGCGCAGTGGTGACTGGGTTAAAATCGAAATATTACGTTATTTAGATGTAGACGAAACGGCAAATGTTGGCTGGGTACTGGATTCGGGAAATTTTGACTGGATAAGTACCGAACAGGTATTAGATCAACAGGTGGGCCAGTTTGCAAGCGGTAGTGTATTTTCGTTGCTTGATGAAATCGACGGTACCCGTCTTGAATATATCCGTGGTCCAGATAATGCGTGGGAGCAAGCTGCTCGTATGTTACTTCTAGAGCGCGATGGTGACTGGGTTAATGTTGAGTTAATGAAGTATAACGATGCCACCGAACAGCCATTAATAGGTTGGGTATTTGATGCCGGTGCTATCGAATGGATCGATGCCAAGGCAGTAGGTGCTTTAAAACAAGACTTTGCAGCAACTATTTTAGAATTAAAAGATGCCATAGATGGCAGCGGTATGGCCCAGTATATCCGTAGTTACTCTAATGCATGGAATCCTGCAGACAGAGTCATGCTGCTTGAGCGCGACAGCGGCTGGATCAAGGTTGAAATCTTACGTTACTTAGATGTTGACGAAACACCTAACATCGGTTGGGTACTTGAAGCCGATAACTTTGAATGGTTTGGTGGTATCGCTAAAGAAGAAGGCCCTACGCTTTCCGAAATTTGGGAAAATCTATACCTTACCTTACCTACTGGGGAAACTTGTATCCATGAAGCGGGCACCTTCCATTGCGTTGCACAGTGGACAGATGCCGTTTGTTTAAATGCGATGCTTAACCGTGAAACAGACATTATGCCAGTTGCCGTTGAAGCCGAAAATGTCGAAGGGCGTACCATAATGCTTCATGACCGTCATGAATGTTTAGCTCTGGTACCTTCAGCATTTAAAGTAGGCGATGTAATACAAACAATCGGAAGCCTTACATTATACGACACAGTTGAAGCCGTGATAGCCGCGACTCATGCAGATTTTGTTACGGCAAGCAGGGTCATACAAACTCAAGCAGACGGTGTTTACCAGATATTAGATGTTGTGGTACAAGACCAATTTATTTTTGAGAGTTATTACAAGATATTTGTCGAAGATAAAATTGGTTATATCTATGGAGGTAGCTTAGAAGAATATACGCTGGTTGAGGTTGATCATGAGATGCTGGCGCAAGACAATATTCTTGTACCACAGGCAGGTGATACCATAGTGATCAACCAGGTGGATGGCGTTGTACTACGTGATGACACTCATGTAAGCGGGAAAGCGCAAGCCGTTATCCCTCAAGGGAAAGAGGTAATGGTAGAAGAAACCATTATTATTGGTGAGTCTGGCCGGGTATACTACAAGGTCGATTATCAAAATGTATTAGGTTTCATTTATGGTGGTTTAATTTCACCAGAGATTACCTTAAGCGAATGGGCATCTTTTACTGTACCAACTCCGGTAGAGGCTCCGGTTGTGACGGTTCCTAATGCCGGTAATGATGAGGTTGAAGTACGTCCTTTGGCCGAAGGTGGTAGTATCTGGGCATTGATCCTGTTTGGTTTATTATTACCATTCAGATCACGTGTTCAGCGTAGATATAAAAATTTAAAATAATGTTACCAAAACGGCACTTTATGTGCCGTTTTGTTTTAACGTTGGAATTAATACACGAACAGAGATAATGAGTATGAAAAATAAATTAGTCATAGCTGCCGGTGTGGTTAGTGTTTTAACCTATGGTTATTTCCAGGTTGCATCGGAATTAGGCCCAAAAGAGCTAGATGCTGAGCAAACTCTCAATCAGGTTGAGGAAGTGCAAGACAAAGTTTTAACCTCTTCTGTGAGTAATAAAAAACAAGGTATAAACCCTTTTTCCGTAATTAAAGACCCCGATCAGCCCCAAAATTTAGTTAGTGGGCAGCCAGATCTGGAAACTGATAACACTGAACTTGAACTTGAACTTGAACAGGTCGAAGTTGAATTATTGTCATTACTTAATTGTCGCGAAACCTATTCATGCCCACAAGATGATTCAGATCCAAGAGCAAGCGCCCATTTATTAGGCCAGAAAATTTCACAAGGCATAAATAAGTTAGCTGATTTATACAAAAGTAATGGGGTTAACGATACTGAAGCTGCCAAAATTACCCGGAAATTTATACCCAATGGCAATGGTTATGTACAGGAAGCCGTAATTGAATTTATGGCTATGCAGCCCCCTAATGAAGAAAATGCCTTAATATTAATTGATGCCCTGGCTAATGGCTATGATCCTAAAATCATGACACAAGGGATGAAAGAATTAGGCCGTTATCCGCAATTAAATAATGAAATGGATACCATGTTTACTGATATTCTGAAACATGGGCCTTTTAATGTATCAAAAGAACTGGCCAGGCAAATAAAAACCTTCATTAATGCCGATAACCTAGCTCATTACCAAGAAGTATCCAAGACTTTACCGTCAAATAGTGCCAAGGCCCGCTATCTCAGATCTGCGATTGTTGAAGCCCAAATGCGCGTAACCAAGGGCTAAGTAAGGAATATGCTATTAAGTCAAAAGCCTTGCTCGTGGTTCTTGGCTTGTTTCAGGCAGCATTGTTGTGTATCCCCAGCGTTTTTGTAGAAAATTATGTTGGCGAAAGTGACGGTAAGGTTTACCTTATAGTCACTTTTTATATATAAAATCAGTAAAGTGTTGATTATCTGGTTCGTTGCTGGGTATTAATATTTTAATACAAGAACTTACCAAATAAAGATCACCTCTAAACAGATGCCATTTATGAATTTATATCTTAAATTAAGGGAATTTAAATCTTTCTCTGCTTTGCCGAAAATATTATTTTTATTTATCTGGATATTATCACTTGCCGGTTGCAGTTCAATCAGCAAAAAGCCGAACCCTCTATACAAAACAATTCACCGAGAACATGTTCAGCGTGAATTTCGCGCCGTTTGGGTTGCAACGGTTGCAAATATAAACTGGCCAAGTGAGCCTGGTTTAGATGTTGCTGAACAAAAACGTCAGGTAATTTTACTTTTAGACTTAGTTGAAAAAAATAATTTAAATGCGGTGATTTTTCAGGTGCGTCCTCAAGCGGATGCCTTGTACCAGAGTCATTTAGAGCCCTGGTCATACTATTTAACTGGGGTCCAGGGGAAAGCGCCCGAGCCATTTTATGATCCGTTACAGTTTTGGCTTGAACAAGCCCATCAAAGAGGCATAGAGTTACATGCCTGGATTAACCCTTATCGGGCCCATCATATTGCCGGCGGTGAGCTGAGCGAACTATCAATAGTAAACACTAAACCGGATTTAATCGTGCCACTAAAAAATGGTTATTACTGGATGGATCCAACGCATCCTAAAACGATAGAACATTCTTTAGCCGTCGTTATGGACATAGTGCGTAATTATGATATAGATGGTATTCATTTAGATGATTATTTTTATCCCTACCCATCCTATAACCAAGGTGAGCAATTTCCAGACGCAAAACGTTACCTTGAATATACTGAAAAGGGTGGTGAACTCACTCGTGATGACTGGCGGCGAGATGCAGTGAATGACTTTGTAAAACGTTTGTATGGTTCAATAAAAAAAGAGAAGCGTCACGTTAAATTAGGCATTAGTCCATTTGGTATTTGGCGACCCAATCAGCCTGAAACAATTCGTGGGTTAGATCAATATGATCAGCTCTACGCAGATGCTAAATTGTGGTTGAATGAAGGCTGGTTAGATTATTTTACACCTCAACTTTACTGGAAAATTAACCAATACTCACAAAGCTATCCATTATTACTTAATTGGTGGCAACAAGAAAACACTAAAAATCGTCATTTATGGCCAGGGATGAGCACCTACCAGACTTCGGACAGCGCTGGTATTGATGAGATTATTAATCAAATCATGATAGGCAGAGGTATGCTAATGGATAAGCCAGGGATGGTTTTTTGGAGCATTGACGCCTTACAAAAAAATTTAGATTTCAATGATGCATTACGTTTAGGTGCCTTCCAGCATAAAGCTTTGATCCCAGCATCCCCTTGGCTAGATTTGGAACCACCTGAAATGCCAAAAGTTGTTATCAGGCCAACCAAAGACTTTGTTGCCTTAAATTGGTTCCCTTTAGATACCGAAGATGTATTTAATTGGCTGGTTTATTATAAATATGATGATGTTTGGCAGTATAAAATTTTACCTGAAAATCGGCGTTCATTAGAACTTCCCGCTTTTAACGCTGGTGTTGCTTTGGTCGAAATCGCCGTGATTGCGGTAGATAGAAACGGTAATGAAAGTAAGCGAGTAAACAGGGTGCTTGGTGCAAGAGATATTCAAGCGGCTCTTCAATAGCAGAGACTAAGATCCTCAACTATGCCATGGTTGAAAATGGGCCGGGCTTAAACACCTGCTTAAGATCGGCAGAAAAACGATGGAACCAAATCGCTAACTCGCGCGCTAGCCTTAAGCCGTCTAAAGCTTCTTTGTGCTTAGTTATTTGATTCTTATTAATTAGTAACCTATCCAGTAACCACTTGGAGAGGGTGAGACTTATGAATAGGGTTTAAATATCTAAAGCGTACTATCACATAACTCAAACAGTACTATCGCATAACTTGTTTAGTAAGTTTTTTACTCGTGGTTTTGAGTTTTTTATTTTTAACGCTTCATTAAGTGCTTTGGTGATTATTACCATCGAAGCATGTAATGCTTCGGTAACTGCTAGCTCTATTTCTGTTTTTTCTGGTTCATCAAATGAACACAGCCCTTCACCTAATTGCGATAGTTGGTGCATTTTTTGTACTTCCTCTACAGACATAGGAAAGCGGTTTCTTCTCCTTGCTCCGCTTGCAAAATAGTGCACCATTTCTGATAGGGGAGCTATATCAGATAAATGAATAGAATCAACATTACGTATAGATATTACTTTTATATTTAAAGAGCTACTTTCAATGCTATTTATTGCAGCTAACACCGCAGATTCAAGTGATGGAGATTCGCGTATAAATGTTATGTCTACTTGTCTTAGGAAACTCGATAATACGCCATCACCGCACCCAGCCTTAAATAGCCAGTCTTCTAAGTTTGGGGTGTGTATATTTATACCTGATAACCTCAGGGTAAAGCGATAATTTTTCATAACTACTTTCGTAATATAGTTTAATTTATTATGTTCAGTCTTCATCGGAGTAGCATTGGGTTTTATTTCTTGCCGTTCTTCTTTTAGTCGTTTAATCCATTTTTTAAGGGTACTGATGGCGCATCCCGTTTTTTTTGCCGCATCTTTCTGTGTAAATCCGTCATCAACCACTAATTTTGCTGCTCTCAATTTTGATTTAGTAGTATATTTTTTTCTGGGTATTGTCATTGATATCACCTAACGTTTGATGCTTACAGTTAATTATTAGAATAAGCCTTAAAAGAACTGATTAAGTCATTATTTCTAGTTTATGAGTAAGGGCTTCATCCCTTAATTTAGGAGAGGGTATGACTTTTTTCATATAATCACCAGCAGTGATTTTACAATTAAACCCTAGTTATTCTTCTTTGAATCAGTGGTTTATGTTTTTGGTATGTTTTGTTAGTACGTGGCTGTAGTTACGTTAGTTATGTGCATGTAGTTATTTTATTTGCTAAAAATAATACTTGTCAGCAAGGGCACAATGAAATATAAATGGTGATTTATAGGTGGTCGTTTATTTGTTAGGAGGTAGAATTAATTAAATTTATTTATGTAAATTTACCAGAAACAGATTGGGTTTTAGCGATAGAAATTGATGAGCATGTAATTTACTATCTTGGTATCGAAGTTGATGACGGAATTGAACTGTCTGAATCTTTAAATCACAAATGACTCAGGAAGTATGGACGTTTCATACTACAAAGCGGCCACGGCTTATTCAGTAGGTTTTTAGGAGAGAGAAACACATCTTTATTATCTAATTTTCCAGTGATCTAGCAGGATTTGATTGGCACTTATCTAGGCTACCTAGAAAATTAGGGGCTTCCGGTGTAATGACCATGTGTATGAATACCTTCCCTAATAATCTAAATCAAGCTCGTCAACAATATCGGCTAAATAATCAGCATTGCTAAAGGGTAATACATATTGCATTGCTGCGGCTGAAAAAGGAGATTTTCTATTACATAAATTCCTTAACTTATCTTTAGCTGTAACTATTCCCGCTCTATCTTCCTCATCAAGATCGCTATCACTCATTTGAAATGTTAGTTTCAAATATCTTAATGTCGCTTTTGTTGTTTTTATTATTTCGTAACGGTGCGGAACGATAGTTTCATGATCCAAGTTTAATAGCATTTTACTATTTGTTACTCTGAAAAACCCTACCTGATCTTCTTCTTCTGTAACACTTGGATGTACCCTACCTGGCTCTATTTCAAAAGATAAAAGCATCACATCTTCAATATCGCAAGGATCTAAAATCACCCTAAAATTGTAATCAGATTCACAATCTTTAGTCCATGCTCGATTATTTTCATTACTAATAGGAAAGTAATCTACTTTTCCTCCTCCGCCACGACTTCGATTAGAGAAAATACAAGAATAGCGGTAATTGCTTACATCATATGCCTTCCACCAATACCCTGTATGTGGACCATTAATATTAGCTACAATCTCACCATCTAGATTTTTTACTCGACCTTTGGGCCAATAATGGTCGACATCAAAATCTGTGCCTATCCGTGGTGATTCGCTATACCAACACTTATCCCCATATTCACGGATAAAACCAGGCTTGAGTAAACTCCACTTGTTACCAATACTCCTAATAACATCTTTAGGAGTGACTGAACGCTCAACCCTTAAAGACCAAGCAAGAGCATCTGTATTCCAGTCTGCTGGTTTACAGTCATTGAACCTTTCCTTATTGATATGCCTCATCCTGAGACCTTCATATCAGCAAGTATATTTTTAATCATTTTCTTACGGGCTTCAACCGATGCTACCTCTTTGCCATATTCAAGGTATTTGCTTCGTGCAATTAAAAATTGGCGATAGTCTTCATCAGGATGAATATAACCATATCCTAGTAACTCAAGTTCTGTATTAAGCTGTTCAAGCCGCTCGGGATCTTCGTTGGTGACAACTAATTCTCGTCGCTCCCTAATGAGACTTTGAGTATCGTTGTCTAACGTCGTTAACATACCAAACATGTCACTTGTTAAAATGCCATTGACGTTCATTCCTCGGGGGCTTTTATCTGGACTCTTTACTGATATTTTTTGTGTGGTAAGGCTACGCTTTACCACCTGAATTTGTTCTTTTTTTAACTCGGCAATAGACAATGGATGATGAGTGGTCATGATGATGTGGCTTTTAAAACCTTCAGGAATAAATATGGCTAAAAAATCATGGTATTTAGCAGCCCAATTTGGGTTTAAATGAGTATCGGGTTCATCAAGTAAAAACAACGCATCTCGCTTAGCGGTAAATTGTAATAAACCAAAAATAGTTAACAGTTGTTGCTCACCCTCACTAAGCTCAGAGAATGCAACTTCTTGCTCAGATTTAGTTTGTTTAACTTTAATTTCAACACGCTCTAACACGCCTGAAAGATAAGTTGCTTCTAATATTTTAAAAAGATCTTCAGGCCTCATATTGCGGGCTAGTTGGTCTAACTTTGTTTTATTAGGCAAGTAGAAGCTCAATACTTTTTTTGTCTTCTGACGACGAGATAAATCACTTAATATGGGTTCTTCAGTTTCAATAGGGCCAATACAGTGATCTTGAATCAGCTCTAGAAAGTCGCGTATTGCACCTTTAGCTCCCCAAAAATCATTTGCATCGCTATTGCCCCAACCTGTTGGTTGAGTTAATACAAAGGTAGCAGATTGAAAGCTTTCTATTGATAGCTCTCGCTGAAGAAATTTTTCTGCTTGAGGAAAGCCTCGAGCAATAAAAAAGGCTAGTAGCGAAAATTGGCTATGAAAAGGTTTAGCATAAAAGAATGGTCGAATATTATCTCGAATATTTGAGTCTTCTTTTATCACTTCTAAATAGAATTCTCGGCGTTTTTGATAAAACAATGATTCTAATCTATCACTTGGACCGGAATAATAAGCAAATACATTTCGCGGCAGGTAGGGAGATAAACCATCTTGGTCACGTTTAACTTTAGCTATATTAAGAGCTAGCCACTCAGTTCGAGGTACACCCGAGCTATACTTCTGGAATTTAATGTCATAGTAGGGTGCATTGTCTTTATCGGTAATTATATGTAGCAAAGTTTCCACCTCGCCATCACCTATTTTATACTTTATTTCATAACTAAATACTGGTGGTTCGCCAGAATCCAACTGCTTAAAAATATGTACCAGAGCTTCGATAATATTAGACTTACCCGTACCATTTTGGCCAATAATGACCGTACGGTTTTCCTCAGCATTCAACTTTAACTCAATGCCGTGAAGATTTTTAAACTCTGATATGATTTTTAAGTAGATTAATCTCATAACGTTAATGTTACGGCTTTCACGCCATCCTTGGTGGTTTCTGCTATTTTATTGTCAGCTAACAATTTTGCTATTTCGGCAAAAACATCGGTCAAAGATAAGTCATTGGCCAATTTGTCAAAGATTTGTTGTGGACTGAGTGCCCCCTCTGTAGCCAATACCCGCTCGACAGGATTACTTAGCTCCTTTGCAAGTTTTACTATTTTTTTAGCAACAACTTTTTTTACTACTTTTTTATTTTTAGTTGTTTTATTTTTAACGGCAAGTACTGCACGCTCTGCTTTAATTTTTTCCAACAAGGCTGCTGCGGAATTTTCGCCAGTGATTAAATCAGGATTTTGTCCGCGCCATTTAGCCGTGAGTTCGCCGTTAAAGGCTTTGGCTAATAGTGATTGAGTGAGGTTATTAACTCGCTCTTGTGCGGCGTTAACTTGGGCTTCAACTTTATCAGCATAAGCGAATAGATCGTTGACCCGGCGGACTATTTCTTTTTGTTCTTCGAAAGGAGGTAAAGGAAATGCTAACGACTGAACGACTGTTTTATTCATCGCTTGTTGATTGTTACCTGCACCAACCCTTCTTGTTTCCTCGTAACGCTCATACAAAAAATAATATAGGTATTCTGAAATACAATGCGTATCAAGTATACGAATTGCCGCCGTATTTTGGTTGTGACATGCTTCGATATCAAGTATTGCAGGTTGACCGCGTGTCTTACCCTGCCCAATCATTGCAAGCATTACTGTTCCTACAGGATGAACATTGGTTGAAGCGTTCTTAAGCCCTTCTTTAGTTATTGTTTCCTTTGTTGAAGTTACGCGACAAAAAGCAACTTCAGAACTGCTCACCCAACTAATATCGCCCTTCCAATAACTGTCTTGCTTTCTGCTCGGTGTAGCACCAACATAAACATCAAATACCAATCCTATTTGTGACCAGCACCAGCTTTTAGGGATTTCATTATTCGCATTTTGAACCGGTGTAACTTTAGGTGTTTTATACCGTTTACCTAAAGCTTCATATCTCGAGTTCCAAAGTTCTTTAATTTCACTTATAGGCTGTGCAGCCAAGGCATCATTCTGATCACGCCACTCCTCTGTCAATTTACCACTCACGGCGTCTGCGAGCACGGATTGGCGGAAGTTTTTTAGAATTGTGGGAATGGCATCGAGGCGGGCTTTAGTGCTTTCAACCTGCGCCAATAGTTTATCCAACTGAGCAACAATTTCTTTTTGTTCGGCTAGTGGAGGGAGTAATATTTCATGCGCTTTTATTAAGGCTTGGGAAATATTTGGTTGCGCTCCTCCTTTCCCTTTTCCGATGAAATTGTCTCTTTCACTACATAACAAATAATAAAGAAACTCTGTTGATGTTATGTTTTCAATTGGATTACCTACTGCACATGCTTGGTTAGTTGTTGCATCAAGACCCAAAATTGATGTTCGCCCAATAGTGGCACCGTACATCGCCATTATAACGGAGCCTTTACTAAACCATTTAGCACTAGAATGTTTAACTGCATCGTCGGTGATAAACTCGCTCGCAGTAGTAACAAGTCGATTACCTAAATCACCTGTCTTTATCCACGGGATTTTACCGCCAAAATAAGAAGAGTTCTTTCTCGACGGAGTTCCGCCAGATCCCCAAACGGCGATACTTTGCATTTGAGTCATGGACCAACCTATTGGTAATTCTTGACTCATACCTTCACCTCAAGTCCCAACGAAGCCAACAACTGCTCTAAATCACCAATCGCGCCTTTCAGCTCCGTCAGGGCTTCACCTGCTAATTCTTCCGGTGTGCCTAAATCAGCGGCATCAATACTGTTTTTATCTTTAATCCAACTGATATCGAGCGAATCATCTTTACTGTCACGAATGAAATCACGACTAAAACACTGCCAGCGGCTGAAGGTTTCATCCTTCACCTTACCCTCTTCAGTAAAGCTCCATTCACCTACTTGGCGAGGGCTTTGACCATGAGCATCATCGCCATATACAAGTTCAAATGGCTTTAGATGACTTTGACCAAACGGAGTACGCTTACCAAAACTTGGCATATTGGACCGTAAGTCATAAATCCAAGTATTTTCGGTACAGTTTTCTTCTTGTAACTTGTCTTTGACGCTACCTTTGGTGAAAAAAAGTACATTGGTTTTAACGCCAGCGGCATAGAAAATCCCCGTTGGCAGACGTAATATGGTATGCAGATTACATTTAGCCATTAAATCGCTACGCACGTCTTTACCGACGCCAGTTTCAAATAATACATTGTCTGGCAACACTACGGCGGCACGGCCACCGGGTTTTAAATTGCGGTAAATATGCTGGAGAAATGCCAGTTGTTTATTACTGGTGGGAAAGGTTAAATCGTCCCTTGTTATGGAAGCATCGCCGCCTTTAGAGGTGCCAAAAGGAGGGTTAGCTAAGATAATGTCGGCTTCTGGTAAGCTAGCGCCGACTTGCCCTAACGAGTTACCCAAATGCACTACTCCTTCGTCGTCGCCTTCCATGCCATGCAATAAGCAGTTCATCAGTGCTAAGCGACGGGTTGATGGTACTAACTCGACACCGATAAATGCTTTGTTTTTCTGGAAAACAGCTTTTTTAGTTTCTAGATCTATATAACTATCAGTTAAGCCTTTCATATGACGATCAGCGGCGATTAAAAAACCTGCGGTGCCAGCGGCGGGATCTTGAATAACCTCACCTGGGGTTGGTTTAATACAACGCACCATAGAATCAATTAAGGCGCGTGGAGTGAAGTATTGTCCGGCACCCGATTTTGTTTCGTTGGCGTTTTTTTCTAACAAACCTTCGTACAAATCGCCTAAACCATCTTTATCCAGACTAAACCAGTCGATTTTATCCAATGATTTTATTAGCTGCTCAAGATGACGCGGCTCACGTAAGCGAGTTTGTGCATCGGAATAAATGGCAAGAATTAACTTATCGTTATGAACAGGGTTACCTTCAGCATCTTTACCGGTCGATAGTTTATATAGAATTTGTTTGTAATCATCTAGCAGATTCAAACCTGACTTTTTTTCTATGTCGCTCCAGCGACATCCTTCAGGTAGTGGATGTTTATTGAATAATCCTGCTTCGGTTTTTTCATGCACCATCTTTAAAAACAGTAATAATACTAACTCGGTAACATAATCGCTGTAGTTAATGCCGTCGTCTCGTAATACATCACAAAGGTTCCACAGTTTTTGTACGATATCGTTGTTGTTCATTTTTATTCCTAAAATATGTATAAATTAATTTGTTTGCTGTTGTTGCATTTTGTTATTGGCGAGCCATCAGCAATGATAATAACGACTGGTTGATGTAATAATTGCTGCGTCCTACTTTTTCTTTTGTGAGTAGGCCGATTTCAACCAGTTGCTCTAAGTATTTAGTTGCGGTTAGTCGACTAACATCGAGGTCGTTAACCATAAATTCTATTTTGGTGTAAGGATGATTAAATAGATTGTTAAGTAGCTCTTGACGATAAATTTTTGGCAATTGCTCGCGTATCTGTTGTTTAAATTTTTGCATTAATTGTTTAATGTTTTTAATCAGTTTAATGGTAGCTTGGGCGGTTTTTACTATGCCCTCTAACATGTATAACAGCCATGGTTCCCACTCGCCGTTGTCGCGCACCGCTTGTAATTTTTGGTAATAATCAGTCTTGGTTTGAATTAAATAACCACTTAAATAAAGTACGGGTAGATCAAGTAAGTCTTGCCCTACTAAATACAGCATATTGATGATGCGACCGGTGCGACCATTACCATCGTAAAAAGGATGAATACTTTCGAATTGATGGTGAATAATAGCCATTTTAACTAGAGGGTCAGCATCACAAAGCTGATCATCATTAATGTATTGAACAAGATTATCCATTAACTGAACAATATCTTGTGGGTGTTGCGGTGGGGTGTAAACCACTTCGCCCGTTTGCGCGTTCTTGAGTTCAGTGCCTGGTAACCTTCGAAAGCCAGCTTTGTTATTTTCTAACGTTTGTTGAATCTCTAAGATGTCAGCTAAGCGAATAAGTTTGCTGTCACGCACTAAAGAAAAACCGGTACGCAAAGCAATAGCATAGTCTTGTACTTCTTTGGTGGCAGGGTTTAATGCAGCTTCAGTGAATAGTTCAGCTTTGAATAATTCATCGTGAGTGGTAATGATATTTTCAATTTCAGAACTGTGCTTAGCTTCTTGCAGCGTTAAGGTGTTGATTAAGATCGCTTCATTAGGGATGGTTGCCGAAACCCCTTTTAATTCCGCTAAATAGCGATGAGCTAGCGCTGTTTGTTTTAATACTGCGCGGGTTTCCCATTCTTCAATATTGGGCAACGGTAACTCAGTAAGGTTATGGCTCATTAGTGTCTCTTTGAGTATAGGTATAGAATTATCGATAGTTTATACATATTAACTAAATGTGTATATAAAAATGGTTTTTTTATACATATAGTGACGTTATGTATAGATAAGTGCTGTTTCCTATATCCGTTATAAAACAGCACTTATTCTTCGCATTAGGCTACTTCCCATATGTAGCTACTCATTTCATTGAGTACAGTATCAAGCTGATCTTCTAACACGCTATTAAAGCGTTTGGCTCCACCTTGGTCAGCGAAACGTTGGTTAACAAAATCTCGATCAATAACTGCTTCGTGCACCAGCTGTTTAGCTAAACGTTCAAGCCATTTTCGTTGATTTGGATTCCAGCTATGCTCACTATAGATCCGTGACATTGCCATTTGTACCCGTTGCTCAAATGGGATTAAGGCTTCTTTTAAAGCTGCTTGCCTGATATAGCCGATAATACTGGCAGCGATGTCTTGATTACTATTATTTCGCCAAGCAGTTTGTAAGTGAGTGGCACTGAAACCGGCGTCATCAAGTAGCAATTTCACTTCTTTGAGTTGCTCTCGGGTTAAATCTTTCGGTCTATTAACTACCACAGAAAGTGCGGCAGACTTGTTAATGTTATTTAGAATAAAGTCATTAAAACTGTCTAAATAGTCTGCAGGTTTTTCATGAATACCATAGGTCTGCTCACGTCCAAGAAACTCGTCTTTCCCTTGGTAAATGATTGGCATCTGGTCTGAACCGGCAATATGGCGTACTTGAGCCAGTTGATCTAATAAACTGCTATGTTTAATTAAAAATACTGCTGCGTCTTTTGGTCCCAATTGATGAAGATGTTGGTGCAGTTTGTCTGGAGCCACTCCCCAACTAGCCTCTAATTGACTCAATTTATCTTTAAGCTCAGGTTTCGTTTCTGCTTTTTTAGTCGCTTTGCGCATTACACGCATTACTTTCTGGCTTAGGTGATTTAATACATCGTCAGCATGGGACGTTGCCTCTTGTTCACCTGGTGTATCAAGCGCTTGCTCAAGGTGTTGTGGATCTGTGAGTTCTTCCATCAACTGTTCTATGGTGATATTTGGGTCTTTACTGATAGGCTTCATGGTGTTTACATCTTCTAAAGCACTATAGAGATCTACGGGGTCGTATATTTTAAATGCCGTTTTTCCAATTTCATCGCAACGCCTAGTCGCACGGCCCATCATTTGCTCGTATAAAATACGAGATTTCACTCGGCGTAAAAAGACTAGGTGACATATTTTAGGAACATCGATACCTGTTGTTAACAAGTCAACGGTGATGGCGATGTTTGGGTAGCGTTCGTTTTTATATTTGCGAATAAGCTGATTAACTTTATCGCTTTCACCTGTTATTTTAGCGACTGCGGCTTGATTATAATCATCTTGATACAAAGCTATAAAAGCTTTGTCGAGCGCGGTTTTAACCATATCTGCATGTAAATCTCTGGTGCAAAATATTAAGGTTTTTTCGTCGCTAAAGGGGTCTAATTCTTTAACCAATTGTTCGCAGATAACATTGTTAAACTCTTCGGTGATCACGCGACTATTAAATGATTCGATATTAAATTTAACTTCGTCTTCCAGCTCAGCTGTTTCAACTTCACCTGTTTGGGTGTTGATAACCGAAACCGTTTCCCCTTTATCAAAGGTAATACCATTTTTACTCAATAAGGTTTCATATTTTATTGGCGGTTCATGGTCGGTTAACCAGTCGGCTGCAACAGCCTCACGATAAGTATAGGTATAAACGGGTTTGCCAAATATATCACTGGTGTGTTTTGCTGGCGTTGCGGTTAAACCAATTTTCACAGCGTCAAAATAATCTAATACTCGTCGATAAGAAGATAAATACTGGCTAGCATCTCGGTTAGCTACTTCACCTTCAGTCATCTCTTTGTCTAACGCGTAACCACGGTGAGCTTCATCAACAATAATACAATCGAACTCATCTAATGGCGGCGGTGAATCAGAGATAAAGATACGATTAACCATGGCCTGTACCGTTGCCACTTTAATTCGCGTTTCTGCTTCAGTTGCCATGTCGCCTAATTGCGCAATATTGTAAATTGAAGATAGTGTTTTATTTTGTTCAAGTTGCGCTTCGTCAAAGGCGTCACTCGCTTGGCTTCCTAAGGCTGTTCTATCAACCAAAAATAATATTCGCTTAAAGCGCTCGGCCTTTAGAAAACGATACATTAAACCGATAATGGTACGGGTTTTACCTGTGCCAGTTGCCATCGCCAGTAAACAGCTGGTTTTACCATGTTCTAATGCTGTCTCCACCGCCTGAATTGCTTTTTCTTGATAGTCACGTAAACCTAAATAGCTAAAACCTTCTTGCTGAAGTAGTTGTTCTGCCGCTTCTTTGCTGCGTGTTAGCTTATCAATTAAGCCATCAGGTGAATGAAAGCTTTCTAATGGCCTAGCGGCATTACTTGCTTTACGTACATCACGAAACCAAGTACCAGAGAGTTCTTTGATATTTTTATTGAAATTACGGCCATTAGAGGAATAAACAAAGGGTATATGATAATGGCTGTCTGATTCGTCTGCCCAGGCAAC
This sequence comes from Colwellia piezophila ATCC BAA-637, assembly GCF_000378625.1. Lineage (GTDB taxonomy): Bacteria > Pseudomonadota > Gammaproteobacteria > Enterobacterales > Alteromonadaceae > Colwellia > Colwellia piezophila. The sequence goes on from NZ_KB905174.1 coordinate 66,742, forward strand.
GGTTCTGCCTTCAGTAATCCATGCTCCTGTTATAGGTGAATGAACATTAAAACCTTTAGAATATCGTTCGGCTTGTGGTATTTTTCCAGCAACATTGGTGTTTTCTTTTTTAGCTTCAACTACTGCAATGGCAGTTAATCCACAAAATAATACATAGTCTGCGCGACCTTTTTTACCTTGATGCAATGTAGGCCATTCGGCGATAGCAATGTTTTTACCTTTTTCAGGACGAGTACCGCTGGCGTAAGTTAATAATTGGGTATCTGCTTGCCAACCAACATCGATTAGTTGTTGGTCGATGATAATTCGCGTGAGTTCTTCATTAAGTTCAAAATTACTACTGGCTTTTTTAGTGCGTTTACCAACCTGTTTTCGGGCTGCTGTAACTTCTTTATCTTTTTCTTTGAGTTGTAATTGTAGTTCTTTAAGCCGCTGCTCAAACGCTTGCTGTTGCTCAATGATAGTTTGTTCATGTAATTTAGCTTGTTGCGCTAATGTTCGAGCTTCAACATCCATTTGCTCAGCAAGAACGGCATACTCTTCTTTTTCTTGCGCTAATAAACTCGTTAGCTTTTGGTCATTTTCTATTTGTTCATTGTTCTCAAGTAACTGGTTTTGTAATGTTTGAATTTGAGTTTGTAGCAGGCGAAGTTGATGGCTAGGGTCTTCTGGTAAAATGAATGGTCCAGGCTTAAAAGCCTGCTTGAGATTAGCAAAAGAACGATGGAACCAGATTGCTAGTTCACGTGCCAATTTTAAACCGTCTAATGCTTCTTTATGTTTAGTTACAAACTGATGATTGGCTATGTTGCCTTCAACTCGTAGTGTATAAAATAATTGTTTAATTATTGGTTCAAGACTTATTGCACGATTTATTCTATACAGTAACTCGTGCTGACTTGTCGCATCGTCGAACTCAACTCCAGAACGGGCAGCAATATCTTGCGCCAGCGCTTCACCTAGCTGACGTAATTTCATCAGTGTGGTGTTGGGATCGCTAGCAAACACCTGTTCTGCTGTACTCGCCAGCTGAAAATAAACAGGGTCATGCTGTTTTAAAAACTCGAAGTTACTGCCTGTACTAGTCATTAGATGTCCTTTCTTATTCTTCAGAAAAATAGTCTGTATCAAGCGTTTTAATTTCAAATACTTGCTTAATGCTGACACCAAGGTTGTATTCGAGCATAAGTTCAGTGAGCATTTCGCCATCAATTAACACAATTCGCTTTTCAATCATGCCAGCAAACTCTATTGCTTCTTTACTAAAACGACTGGTGGTTATAAATACACCTTTTTTAGCCCTGTGCATATCAAGTGCGCCAGCGAATGCTTGCAAGTCTGGCCGCCCTACGGTTTTATTGGTATAGCGTTTTGCTTGAAGATAGATCATCTCGAGACCTAATTTATCTTCTTTAATAATGCCGTCAATACCACCGTCTTGGCTATATTGTGTTGCCTGGCCGGCATCTTTTCGTGAACCGCCGTAGCCCATAGCGACCATTAAATCGACCACTAAGTTTTCAAAAAACTCTGGTGATGCTTTCAATATGGTATCGAGAATATCAGCAGTTAAAGCAGAATTTATTGTTTCAAACGCTGTTTCGAGTGTTTCTTGCGGGGTTTGTTCATTACTTGAATTAGCTAAATCGACCTGCAGTACTTCAGTTTCGCCTTTATTACTTCTCATTTTAAAGGCAATGAAATCGCTGAATTGGCTGAGATATTTATTATTAATCTCTTTTCCTGAAGCTAAGGCTTGTGTACCTATATCAGTAATGTTGCAGTAAGCACGTTTAGGTTGTTCTATTAACCCTGCTTGTACTAAATACGTCTTAGCCCAGCTTAAACGATGATAAGCATAGGTTTGCTTGCCACTTGGAATTCGCAGATGAAGTTGCTCAGGCGTTAAACCTAATTGATTATAAACCTTAGTATCAATGTCTTTTAGCCTAACAACACAACCATCAGCTAGTTCGCGCAGCAATGGTGTCATAAATGATTGATAATTTGGTACAGACATATAAATCCTTTTATTGATTTGCATTATTAACCTTCAGGTTAAATAGCTAATCCATTATTATTTTTGACTTTTTTTAGTCTGTAGTGATATTACAATAAATAAAGGAGCTTAACAAAAAAGCTTATTTTTGGGTTGTCACTATTTGTTTTCTTCTCTTTTTCTTTCCATTTTTTAAATACGGATTTTAGTACTTATTTCTAAGTATTTCTCGAATGAAATTATTTTGATTGAGCTATTAGTAATGCCCTAAATTGGCAAAGCATAAGTATGACTTCTTCTCTTAAGTGCTGGTCAATTTTGAACTTTACCAGTACGTTATTGTTCAAAATTCACTCAGTATTTCAAAAGTAAAGGTAATGGATTTTACCGATCGTTGAAGAATGGATAATGATGACCCAGAATTTTAATTTTTTAAAGAAAGGCTCATTTGTAAAATCATAAGAAGTTGAAAAGTGGGTGTTTATTTTTTTAGGCTACTTATCTCCATCAATTTTTACTGCGAAAAGCACTGCGAAAACTGCGAATTTTGATTAAAAATCAGTGCATAACTGCGAATTTAATTTTTTATAACTGCGAATTTTCGCAGAGTATGGTGATTAAATAACAGCCAATGGTATGGCTATTTCAAGTTAGGGACATTTGGCTATTAACAATGCTTTCAAATAGCATGACACAAATGTATTTCTATCCCCTAACTGGTTGGATAATTACATGAGATTTGCCAATCAATTACATCACTTATACCAGTGATTAATATTTTACACTGCCAGTAAAGAACATTTACTTTGACCACCCAATAACTGGTAGGTGACCACTGATTAATTAATAATAAATCTTTAATTTTATTCGAAAGATGACTTTAGCCCTTGCTTCTTTAATGGCAGCTTGTACCACATTGCGGACGTTTTTATGAACCAAATCCACCTCAGCTAAGGGTCAGTTTAGATACGATAGCGGACATTAGCCTTGGCTTATCTAGCGACAAGGGATCCGACTAAATCAGCCCTGCGTTAGATATTTAAATTGTTCTAAATTTAATCAGGAATCTGTAAAGTCAAAAATTCTAATTTGGTTAAAAACACCAAAAACGGACATTCGATTAACATGATTTTAGGTATTGAAATTTTTATAATGGGGTATATACCGCCTTAAAGCTTTTGCCTTAATTTACTGCTTTTAATTATTACTTTGACGTGTTCTTGAGTTGGCTGGGGCAATCGTCGTATGTATATGCTCCTTCGGTGTTTTATTATCATTAGGAAGTGATATTACTTAAAGGTATAATTAGCCTACCAAACTTTACATAGCGATTAAAAGTCTAACTAGACATGTACCAATAATTACATTAATACCGCTAAGTCTATTTGGTCAAAACTAATGACTTGACCATTAAATTCTTTAGCAAAAGTCTGTGCGTCTATTTTTTTACTAAAACTCGCTAAAGTTTTACCCATAGCACCGGTTTTTTCTGAACCGATAACAAACCATGCCACTTTAGCATCGATAAAGTAATTATCATTCGGGGTCTCCCATGGTGATTTACTCATATCATGCACTAACATTGTGGTGACGTTACGTTTGTTTTCTGGGTCGAGATAAAAACTAAACATGTCTCGAGTAGAACAAAATTTATGCACAGTATCGCTTTGTTCTTGGCTAAGTTGTTTACGATATAACTCACCTTTGGGACCACTAAAGTTTGTTATTAGCATGCCGCATAGGTGACATTCATCTGCTGATTCAATGGCAACTGCGTTTTGTACAACTTTTTGTTTTGTATCTGGCTCTGAACAAGCAGTTAAAAACAAATGAACAAATAATATTAAAAAAATAAGTTTCCATATTTTCATTAGAGGGATTTTCTCCTAAAGATAATAATTGCAGTAGTTAAAGGTAACAATACCCAAAGCAGTAATAATGAAAATAATTGAAATTGCGTTAAACTAGCATTAATTGCGATGGCCAAAACACCATTGACATCCCCACGATCTAACCCGGCAAGATTCACTAACCTGAAAATATCTGCAGGATTGAGCATCATTAATTGTGTTAAACCTTGCTGACTAATACCATCTTCAATGCCCACTAATAGGGCCAGTAGCGCTAGGTCGAACACTAAAGCAAACAAGAACCAAACGATTAAAGCAAACCCTGCAGCTTTTGATTTTTCACTCACTGATAAACTAATGATATACGCGATAGCAGTAAAACTTAGTCCTAATAAAATGGCACTACCAATAAAAACCCCAAAAGTAGATAACACCTCAATTGAGCCCATATTGACATATAACAGGCAAGCTGAAGCGCCAAACCCTAGTAAAATAGCAACTGAAATAATACCACCTTGACCAATAAATTTACCGAGTAATAACTGCGTTTTACTTAATGGGTAGGTTAATAACAATAATAATGTGCCATTTTCTTGTTCGCCAATAAAGCTATCGTAGCTGACTAAAAGTGCAATCAGTGGTATTAAAAAAACAGCTAAACTGGCTAAACTAGCAATGGTAGTCGACAGTGATGTAATGCCTAACTCCCCTGCCGAGGCTGAGCCGAAATAAGTTAACCCTAACGATAAAACCGTAAAAATAACGGTAATAGAAACTAACCAACGGTTTCTCAACCCGTCGTAAAACTCTTTACTTGCTACGGTAAAAATTTGATTCATGATTGGCCTTCTAAATTTTCAATTACAGTATTCTCATTAGTATTGACCTGGTATTCTTTTGATAAGAAATATTGATATAATTGCTCTAAATTTGCCGAATTCATTTCGATATTTTGTAAATTAGGGTAATTCAATAAATGACGTAACGTTGCTAATTTTTCTTGTTCTGGCACTAATAAAATATCATCAGATTTTGTATTATTAAAATATTTGAGCAGATGACCATCTTCTCTTAATGCGCCATTTAACCCATACGCTTTAATCGAGACAGGTAAATCCGCAGATTTTCTTAATACTTCTAAAGTCCCTGTAGCGATCACCTTGCCAGAAGAGATGATCATTGCACGATCAATGTGTTTTTCAACGCCAGGCAGCACGTGAGAGCATAAAATAACGCTAGTACCTTGGTTTTTTAATTGATCAACTGTCTTATAAAAGTCAGCGGTTGCAATAGGGTCTAGACCCACAGTGGGTTCATCAAGTAAGAGCAACTGTGGGTGACCAATAAAGGCTTGTGCTAAGCCTAACCGTTGCCGCATCCCTTTAGAGTAAGTTTTAACTTGGCGTTTCATCGCATGTGCAACACCTACCTGTTCAAGTAATGCGATGGCATGCTTTTTATCGAAGCCTTTTAGTTTTGACAAATAAGTAATAACTTCGAACCCGGTTAATTGCTCATAAAAACTCACATTTTCAGGTAAAAAACCTATTTTCGCACGCATATGCCATGCTTCTTTTGAATCAGGGGCAACACCCATCACTTCAATATCGCCATGACTGGGTGATATTACACCGAGAATCAATTTCATCATCGTGGTTTTACCTGCTCCATTATGGCCAAAGAGTCCTAATACCTCTCCTTGGTCTAATTGCAGATCTATCCCTTGTAAAACGGGTGATTTTCCATAGTTCTTGCCAACATTTTTTAATAATACAAGCGGTGAGTGAGTCAAGTTTAGGGTCATAAAATAATACTCTTAATGCCTTACTATTGCTGAAACAGCGTTACTATCGTTTGCATTGGTGGCAGTTTTAGCAGCCGAAAATGGTGAACGGCTCTGTGTTGATTGAATAAGTAAATCACTTGCGTGGGGGGAAACCATTAAAGGAAAGCTATCTTTAACCCCTGGCGATTTTAATACCGGAAACTGGCGTTGTACCCAGCGTAAAATTAATACCGCAGGGCTGTCCATTAACATTTTCATTTCTGGGTATTGCCAAACAAGATTATCAATCCCGTCATTTGGCTCAAAAATCACATCGCCTATATTGTCGTTATTCATGTCCCAACCTAAATAATTACTCCAGTAATTACCTTTACCGTCAACGCTCCATTCTTGTTTTTTATTGGAAACATATTTTACTTGGGTCCGATTGTTAATAAAACTATTGCCAAACACTTTGGTGTTTTCAGAGCCCGCCGTTAAATGAATGCCTATTTCGGCGGTGTCAATGACATTACCACTGATGGTATTATAAGCTGAGTTATAAACGAACAACCCTTTACCATCGCGCCCCAGTACTTTGTTTTCCGGTTTGGTCCAAACATTTTTAATGATATTATTTTTGATTTCTGACGAGGTGATAAAGTTCATCAAAAAGCCATAATCTTCACTGTTCTCGCTGCGATTTCCTGCCACTAACAAATCACGAGAGCTCATCAATGCATAACTCGCTCGCGTATTATAAGCGGTGTTGTTGATGACTTTATTATTGTGAGAGTACATATAGTGAACACCGTAACGCAGGGTGTGCATGGTATTATTATCAATAGTATTTTCTTGGCTGGAAATAATGTAAAGCCCATCGCGGGTATGAAATATTGTATTACCTCGTATCTCAGCATGCTTAACAATAGAAAGTTGAATACCATTGCCACGGTCTACTGAACGTAACGCGGCATTACCTTCGATCGTATTATTTAATACCTTAATACGTTCGGCTTTTTGCAGCCAAATACCAAAACCATCACCTTGAAGTTGGTTGTTTTTAATGACGATATGGCTAGCTTTTTGATCGGAATAAATGCCTGAATCTTGGTCGGTTAAATCTCGCCCCCAATTAATAATGGTGAGATTTTCTATGGTGATATTTGAGTTTTTTAATAACAAAGCATGACCTTTTCCTTGAGCGTTAATCACTACAGGTGCAATATCTTTGGCTTTGGTGGCGGTTAAGGTAATTTGACGTTCAATAACAAAATTTCCGATGTATTCTCCCGCCGCTAAAAAGACAACATCGCCATCAGCGCTGCTGTCAAGCTGCTGTTGTAAATTATCTTGCGGTGAAACCTCAATTGTTTTTGCCTGTAGACTAACGGATAAAAAACATGTCGTTAAGTAAATGTATAAAACTATAAGGTTTAAGCTATTTTTCACTGTTATCAATAGGGTGTTTTTCCAATTTCTGAAAGTACTAAAAAGCATCATACAAAGTAAAGGTTATGCTTTTAATCTGGGTTATGAGTTAAGGTTTATCGGCAAGTAAGCATCAAGTATCAAGTATCAACGGGGTTGATAAGAAGATAATAGGTATCTTCTTATCAATATTTCTCCACTAATACTCTCTATGGGTAGCTAGGCTTGAACCAACATTCTGCCGCGCATTTCCATATGTAGTGCATGGCAGAACCAATTACAGTAATACCATTGCACGCCGGGTTTATCGGCAATAAAGGTAATCGATGCCGTTGCTTGTGGGCCAATTTCCATTTGTACACCATGGTTAGTCATACAAAAACCATGTGTGACATCTTCAACTTGGTCAAGATTAGTGACAACAACGGTGACTTCATCACCGAGTTTCACTTTAAACTCAGTGATACCGAATATAGGGGCAATAGATGTCATGTAAACACGTACTTTTTTACCGTCACGAATAACCTTGTTGTCAATATAAACATCAACGCCATCTTTTTTCGCCATTGCAATTGTTTCAGCAAAAAATGGGTCGTCACGTGGCCATAATTTAAAGGGTTTCATTGTACTACGATGTACCATAATACAATCATGCGGTTCAGCAAAGGCAGGACCATCATGAACCAATTTCATTTCATCACCTGAAATATCAATTAACTGATCATTTTCAGGCCGTAAAGGGCCAACAGGTAAAAAGCGATCTTTCGAGAACTTAGACAAAGAAACTAACCATTTACCATCGGCGTCACGCGTTTCACCTAGTGAAGTATGATTATGCCCAGGTTGGTAATGTACATCTAATTTTTGACGAATATAGTTAACTTTTTTCCCGTTGTGTGCATCAATGGCATCTTGCACATTCCACTTAGCAATCTGACTATCTAAGAACAACGTGGTATATGCATTGCCTTTATTATCAAACGCAGTATGTAATGGCCCTAGACCTACTTCAGGCTCTGCTATAATGGCATCACGTGGTTTGATTTTATCATTAAATAAGTCATCTAATTTCTTAATAGAAATGATTGAAACAGTGGGTGATAATTTACCGGCAGCCATAAAATACTCACCATTAGGAGACGTATTTAGTCCATGCGGTGATTTAGGTACTGGGATGTATCGAGTTAAAGCGGAACCTTTACGTCCATCTAATACCGGGACATCATTACCATTATAGGTTTTAAAATTACCCGCTTTCACTGCTGCTTCACAACGCGCTAATGAAAAAACCACCACATGATCGCGCTCTGCTGTGATCATCTCACCTAAAGTCATGCCCATTTCTGAGTTATAACAAGTAGAGGCAAAATATTTACCGTCATAATCGGCATCGGTATTATCCAAATTGCCATCCACCATGACTTGGAATGCCACTTCCATTTTTTCTGCATCAATGACATTAAACAAAGAACGATAAGTGCTAACATCTTCTAAGCTCGCTTTGCCATCGTTATTCATTGGAATTTCGTACTCACCATTACAAATAACATATTTTGTATATGGCACTTTTTGTACGCGTAAACCGTGAATAGCATGTGCATTTGGCACGGTTAAAATTTTATCCGTTTTCATGATGTCACAACGAATACGGGCGACACGGGTATTAGCTTTATCGTTGATGAATACATATTTACCATTATATCGACCATCGGTCATGCTCATGTGTGGATGATGAGTATCACCAGTATGTATGTGAGCACTTTCACCTTTTATGCGTTTACTTTCATTGGTTAAGCCCCAGCCTGTGGCACTGTCCATATTAAAAACGGGAATACGCATTAATTCACGCATCGATGGGACACCTAGAATACGTACTTCACCTGATTGACCGCCACTCCAAAAACCATAATATTCATCTAAATCGCCAGGACCAACATGAGGGCTATTCTCAATTTTATTTCTTTGAGCTTGTGCCATGGATGAAAACATCGCAGCAGTCATTGGAGCGACAACAGCGCCAGCTCCTAATAACGCTGTTTTACCGAAAAATTTACGTCTTCCTTCATCCTGTAACTCTACGCTATTAGAGCTTTTATCATCTTCATTCATCACTCTTCTCCATTTGTTATTTTTAGTAGTAAAGGTATTTAGCCAACATTCACTATTTCAATTTCTTTAAATCGATTTTTCTTCCGGGCTAATTTTTTCAATGGTGGACATTTTTCGTCATTAAAATATGTAATTTGGCAATCTAAACAATAATGGCACTCACGCATGTTAATGGTACCGTCTGGATGTATCGCTTGAATTTCACATTCTTTTGCACAGGTTTTACATGGCTGACCACATTCTGGACGGCGTTTTAGCCAACTAAACAAGCGAATATTGTTACTGGTTGATAAGGCTGCGCCTAATGGGCATAAGTAACGACAAAAGAATTTACGGTTAAATAAGTTAATAAAAAGCAATAATAATGCCCAAGCGACAAAAGGCCATTGGCGATCAAATTTGAGTAAAAACGTGGTTTTAAACGGCTCTATCTCAGCAAATTGTTCCGCTAAGGCAAGTGAGTCTAGTGACATGCCAAAAAGGCCAAGTAAAATTAAATACTTAATTGCCCATAAACGTTCATGCACGGCAAACGGGGGTTCAATTTGAGGAAGTTTAATATAGCGAGCAAAAACGTTTAACAATTCCTGTAAAGCGCCGAACGGGCATAACCAGCCACAATAAACAGCTCTACCCCACAATAATATAGTTACGGCAGCCGCACACCAAAGAATAAAAATAACGGGGTCGAGTAAGAACAGATCCCAAGAAAAATCAGACATAAAGGCTTTAAGGAAAGTGAATACATTGACGACGGATAACTGGCCTCCCCATTCCCAGCCAATAAGAACAACAGTGACCACTAAAAAACAATGACGAAAATTGTGCAAGAAGGTAGGGTGTTTAACTAACACATCCTGAAAAAACAATGTTGCTAGTAACAAAACCATCAAAATAAGCAATATGACCACTTTGACATGATGTTCTTGCCATACTTCTTGAGTGAGGGTTAATTCTGGCTCGGGTAAAATGACGGGTGGGCGATTAACATAAGCGTCTAAAGTAGTGTAACTGCCTTTGAAGCTAGTAAAGACGCTATCAATAGCGCCTATTTGACGACGAACCAATAATTCCAGTTCCCAATCGACACCGGGGTTAAACTTATGCTGTGCTCTGACAATAAATAACGACATTTCTTTAAAACGAGGGGCTCCCTCGATATACAAATCCGTTATCCTATTATGGTCAAGATCACGAAAAGCAAAAGCATCTTCGTTTTGCAATATTTGAATACGGTCAAAGATGCCACCTCGCACATAACCCGAACCTTTATATGAATACCCATTACCTAATAAAATAATGGCATGTTCATCCGGTTTTAAGGTGCTGATTAACCAGTTATACTCAGAATCACCAAGTAAGTTACGTCCGATGGTAGGAATATTTACTTGAGCAAAGTAAATATCAGCAAACATTGCTTGTTTTTGTTGAGGTGATGCTTCATTAATATGTTCAGCTTCGGTGCCAACAAACGCCTCATCTATGGTTTTTCTGTTTAAAGATAATAAGCGTATTGAACCGTCACCTACTAATGTTTGCCAATTTTGTTGCTGATAAACATCAGGGTAAATAGTAGACATAGGTTGAATAATTGCTTGGCTTGCTTTAATAATTCCTAATGAACGCGCTACTTTTGTTGCAGATTTGGTAATAGCAACATTCATAACCATTACTGTCACTGTTGCCCCGGATAAGCCATCAATATGAATCACGCCATCTTTGTTGTTACCACCAATTTTTAATCGGTCACTTACCAATAAACCATCATATTGGCTGGTAAAGTTGTGCAGTTTATTCTCAGGAATACCAGCAAGAATAATAGGCTCGTGATGCTCAAGTACTTTAGCACCTAGGTAAATCCCTTCAGGGTTAATCGCGACTAGTATATTTACTGGCTCGCCTGAATAGGCAGGGATTTTTGCTACATCATTCGTTTCAAAGGCATAACCAATTATTTTTTCACCTTCATGAATAGTCCAAACTAAAGGCTCACCTTGTTTTTCGCTAATGTTGGTTGCCGTTGGAAATATTTGTTTGATGATCGGCATGGGATCTTTAGGTGGGCTAACAAACAATGCCTGGGCAGGTACCACAACACATAGAAATAACACTAGTATTGAAGCTAGTGAGGTGAATGTGTTTTTTGAAAAATACTGGATTAAATTAAATAACTTCAAACAGTAAACCTTATTTTTATTTTTATCAATTAAACACTAGTAAACAATCAATGTATCCGTATCCGCTTTACAACCTGAGAACAATTACAACAAATTCAGATTAAAGTAATAGTTTTAATCTATGTATTTCATTTCACGAACACCGAATTATGTATTTTTTATTAGGCTATGTGAATAGTTAACTTACAACATTACAGACGGTTTTATAGCTATTCTCGATACCTTAATTGTGAGTGACTTTCAGTGTATTGTTAGCTATTGATGCTAAGATAAAAAAATCCTATTAAAACATGAAGAATGATTAGGTGAGATAAAACATAATAAGCTAAGTCGAATATAGACTAACATCTCATTTATGCAATCTTACTCTTGTAAAATGTATTGACGTGCTGAATTAGGCTATATAATTAGATGTGTTTATTTTGAAACCCATAAAAATATAAAAATATAAAAATTAACAATAAAAACAATGTGTTATTGTTGTGCGGAAAGTTGAATAATGTGTCGATTGTTTAAAATAACCTTTATTTATTGATAGGTTAATTTTTTAGTGTGAAACACCTGTTATTCAATAGAATAAATATCCTTGGATAAATAATATAGATCGAGAAAATGAATTTTCTGTGGCGGAAAGGGGCTGTTTTCGCCTTAGAATTAAGGCTCTAAATTCGTTTGGAACTTTAATGTTTCCAATGTCCGCTTTGGGGATTTGAGATCTAACTCCATGCAAAAGTTTTAGGCATAATTTTAGTTGTGAATGGATGTTGTTTTTAAGTGAAAACGACCTCTTTAGGCTCACTGAACGGCCGTTATTAACTCAAGATTTAATGTCAGGAATTGGCTATCAGTTGACCTAAATATCAACCAGTAGCTAACGTCAACAATGCGCACTAAGTGATCTTTAACTCTAATTAATTTAACGACTGTTTTATCAAATGCTTGTCATTTACTTAGTGGCTAAACTGAATGTAATTAAGGGTCATACTCGATGTAATTGTGTCGAACAGTCGCATGTTATTTTCCACTGATAACATCAGAACAATTCCCAAAGTGGCTTTTGACTAAAATTCATTCGATATGTCAATAAAATTTGACGGTGTATTTTACCGATCGTTAACGGTTCTAAAACGACTAGGCTTGATTTTAACTTTATAGGGAAAGGCTCATTTGTAAATATGTAATTGGTTGAAAATTAACTGTTTATTATTTTACACTGTTTGTTTTAATAAATTTACACTGCGAAAAGCACTGCGAAAACTGCGAATTTTGCTTAAAAAGTCAGTGCGTAACTGCGAATTTAACCCCCTTATAACTGCGAATTTTCGCAGTTAACAACGAATAAATAATAATCGATAAAGTAATAGTTAAACCGTTTAATCATGTCCTGTTACATGGTTAATTTTTAAGTGAATCGAAGCTGGTAATCTACAGGACTGGAGCTGAGTCTTAATGTTTGAAGCTTGGAAATACTTTGGCTTTTGATACGCCGCTATATTGCTTTCAGATTTAAGCTCTTTTTGTTTGGCTCGGTGAGTAATCATAGGATCAACGAGCAAGTGTTCATTGTTTGAATCACCCTTATATTTAGCTCTTAACTTACCCTCATTACATAAATAACTGTTAGCTGGCTTATTATGCTCCTTAGTGTGGTTTTTAGTGAGGTAGCTTATACGGTATGCTGCAGGATCGATTGAGGCTTTATCACCTCTGTGTATCATGTAATAAGGCTTATCAACAAAGTAAACGCTACCTTGGCAATGTTGAGCCCAATCCGCTTGAAGTTGAATAAGTATATTATGAGGGAGCATAGCCTTATGGCCACTTAGCAATAATACTAAATGGTAATGCTGCTTTTCAGATTTGTTTTGTTCTCTGGCACAGAAGTAACCTACCTTGCATTGATATTGTACCTCTAGTTTAGCAATGAACATTTTGAGAAATAAGCTCATAACTTTATTATCAACACTGAAAGTATGTGGGTGTAGATCTACCCTGACTAAGAATACTCTTGAGTAATAAGACAACATTATTTCAAACAATCGAAATACACGTTTTAATGCGACTGCATTTTGAGTACCCTTTTTAGGTTTATAAACACTATAGAGGTGATTTCGATAAGTGAAAAGAGATGAATTATTATCTGTTATTTTAAACATTATAAATTAAGGTATTTCATTAATAAGAAGATTGGTTTATTGGACTATAGATTTGGCCTTATATTATTAAAGGTCCACTGAAAAAATTTGACTATTTGATATATATAACCAGTTAAAATAAGGGTCTCGTTATTTTTCAAGCCTTATTTTTATGCTCTAGCTGTGTCAAAGTGCGTCACTAACAGATATAAAAAAGGCAGGTTGCTATACCTGCCTGTTGATTACTGATTAACGTATATCAAACCACAATTGAACATCTTTAAATTTCCACAATGAACGGCCGTTTATTATAATTGCGGGCATCGGAAATTGCCTTTTTTTTATACGACGGGCTAGTGTAGAACGACTTACATCGAGTATCTTTTGAATTTCTGGTTTACCAAGAAGACGGTTTTCGTCAATGTATTGCTCAATAGGGTCTGAAAAAGATGAATTCATGATGGATTAACTACTTCTCTTTCATTAATCCACAAGTTTATTTCACTCAAAAGCCAACAAACTGTCGATCCTGAGGGGTGTAACCGTCTGCGTTTGGGAAATTGCCCTTTTTGCTCTAACTCCCATGCGCCAGTACGGCAGACGGAAGTCAGTCTTTTACGCTCAGGTTCTCTAATAAGACGATCTGTTGGTGGCGTTAAAAGTTTGTTATTCATATTTGATTGCTCTCGTTTAAGTTGGTGTGAGAAAGCATATCGTTGATAAATAAGGGGGAATATTTGGCAATGCTAGCATAATAGGGGGTTATGCTAGCAGACGGTAGGTTATTTCGGGTTTATAAAGTGTTTATTGACTTCATCTGCTGAGAAGTTTTCATCCATCCATTGTGAAAGTTCTTGCGGTGATGGTTTACCCTTTGGTGGCCTGCCACCTTTAGACTTTTTATCCATAGCTTCACTGAAATACTCTTGCAAAGTACTGGTAGCTAAATTTTCTTGTCTGTACTTGGCTAACAAGTTAAATGTAGCTTGTGCCTTATCGGGTATTGGTGCTGAATAAATGCGTTTATCTGATTTCATTTTGTTGTTGATATTAAGTACTAGCAGTTTAGTTCTATTATGCCCCTCGTTAGACTTATCACCGCCAGCACTTTGAGACTCTTTGATTGTTTCGTTGTCCCTTAATGCCTGAATGTTTTCGACACTTTCATTGTAAACTCCGATTTTATTACCTAATAAAAGAGCATCTGTTAATAATTGGCTTAAGTGAATAAAAGCATCTGTATCACTAGCAAGTTTGCTGCTTAATACATTGAATCTTGAGATTAAATTAAGTGTTTTACTATGTATTTCTTTTGTTTCATGCAAGTAAATTTCATCTAACTTCATTTTATGGAAAGGTTGTTTATCTACTGCATTTAATGAAGTGAGAATGTTTTCCAGTGAATCCGCACCTAATGAGCCAAAACCGCTATTAGCTATAAGGTGGTCATCATCAATAATCTTCTGAGCTTCTTGAATTTTGGCAACATCAGTAATATGAATTTTATTGTTTTCTACTTTGGGGCAGTTTCTAAAGAATTTATCTTTTTTCATTGAATTTGGTTACTTTTGATTAAGTTAAATTATAATTTTTTGTAAGGTTTATGCTTGCTTAGCTAAGGGGGTAATGTTCGATACATCATTCACTAACGGAGCTATAAGGTGAGATAGTTTGGTTAACGCTTCGCGGCGCTGTTCAAAATAATCATATCTATCATATGTGCCATCAATCCCTTCTACTTTGTGATTAAGGCATTTTTTTGCAATATCCTTTGTAATGCCTAGTCCAGATAACAAGGTGCGACAAGTGCGGCGCATGTCATGAGGGGTAAAATCATCTACACCAGCCTTACCAAGGAAATTTTCATAAGGTTGTTTTTTACTATCAACTTTTTTCCCAAGTATTTTAGCTAGTGCATGGTTGAGGGTATCATCAGAAATATAGCCTCTGCGTTTACTTGCTCTTCTAGATGGAAACACATAGTCAGATCCACAAGACCTGATATGAAGCTCCTCAAACCAAGGGATAGTACTGTCAGGTAGGGGGATATTTATCGCAACGCCTGTTTTGCTTCGCTCAGCAGGAAGGCTCCAATCTTGCTTTTCAAAATCGAACTCTTGCCATTGTGCGGCAATCAATTCGCCTTTACGTACACCAAGAGAAACAAGTAATGCTAGAGCTAAATAATTATCGCGTGTGAATATGTCTGAATTATCGCGTAGGACTTTAAATGTAATGGTAAGTTCTGGTTCACTAAGTGCTCTGTCTCTGCTTTTTTCTTCACCGCCAGCATCAGTTACTTTAAAAGGACTTGCTGGATTATAAGTAATTAGCCCTAGCTTACATGCTTCGTTCAATAGCTGTTTACAGCATATTAATGTTTTATTGGCGACTGTTGGGCGTTTACTGGAGACGATTTTATCGAGAATGTTTTGAATGTCTATTGGAACAACTTGTGTAATAGCTAAGTTACCGATATGAGGCTTAATTTCATTGAGATAGTGTCGTTTATTAGCAGCATGACTTTTGATTCTTTTGCTTAATTTTGCATACCAAATTTCAAATAAATCATTAACTGTTTTTGGTTGGCCGTTACACAGTCTATTACGTTCAGCTAAGGGGTCTTTACCTGTTTTGGCAAGCAGTTTTATTTTTGCAGCTTCTGCTTTTGCTGCAACTAATGGCATTGTTGGGTACAGGCCACCTTCTATAGTCATGAAACGGCGTTTACTATTAATGGTGTAGCGAACTTCCCAGTACGCCAGCCCTTTAGTTTGTACGCGTATATAGAGACCATCACCAACGGGTTTTCTTGTTTTTACACCTGTCCGTATAAAAGCCTTTATTTGCTTATCATTCATGATGCTAGCCTAAAGTGGTTACTAAATTTATATGCAATGGTTACTACTTTGGTTTAGTAACCATTATAGTAACCACTTGGATATGTACTTTAGCAAACTATTACGAACAAGAGCAAACAGAAATTATAATTAAGTTATGATTTTTAAAGGCTTTATGAGCAGGTATTAACTCGCACGAACACTATTCTATATTCGCAATCTGCTCGCGCATCTGTTCAATTAATACTTTTAATTCTACTGCGCTAGCGGTAACGTCAGTATTGATAGATTTAGATCCTAGGGTGTTAGCTTCGCGGTTAAACTCTTGCATCATGAAATCTAAACGACGACCTTGGGCGCCACCCTTTTTCAAGATTTTTTTGGTTTCGCTAACGTGGCTGTTTAAGCGGTCAAGTTCTTCGGCAACATCCATTTTTTGCGCTAACAAAACAAGCTCTTGCTCTACGCGGCCTGAGTCTAGATCAATTTTAGCATCGGTGAATTTCTCAATGATGCGGTTACGCTGCCAAGCAATTACCTCTGGCATATGGGTTTGTACTTTATCGGCTTCGGCTGATATAGCATCAAGACGTTGTTCAATCATCACCTTAAGGTTTGCACCTTCGCTGGCGCGGGCTTCAATAAAGTCTTTCAGTGCTTGATCAAAACCAGCCAATAATTCAGCTTGAATGGCACTCATATCGGCTTCAGGAGCTTCCATCACACCAGGCCAACGCATTACTTCAATGGGGTTAACTTGGCTGTTTAGCGTGTGTCCATTAATCCAGTTAGCATGCTCAATAAGTTGCAAAGCGAGTTTTTCATTTAGGGCTAATTCACCCTTGTTCGCCGCGTTAGCATTAAAGCGTAAGTTACATTCAACTTTGCCGCGATTAAGCTGCTTACGAAAACGCTCACGTAACACCGGCTCTATGCCACGGAACTGTTCCGGTAAGCGAAAATATGTTTCTAAAAATCTTTGGTTAACCGAGCGAATTTCCCACACGGCGTTGCCCCAGTCGCCTTTAATTTCAACGCGAGCAAAAGCAGTCATGCTGTAGATCATAATCTTTCCTATTATTACTCAAAAAGTTTGTTTTATAAGAATGAACAGCGTGGATTATGCCTGAGCTAAAATACCAAGTCTATTAAGCTATTTCCCCACTCAGCGAGAAGTAAAAGGCATTGAGGCAAGGCATTGATTGCCGAGAATGGTAATTCAGGAGAATATGCTCCTGCATTCTCTAAGAGGCTACATCCATGTAGCATCCTTGTCAAAATCAATAACGCCGCTTAAAAGCCTTTTACTTTCTTATTAGGTAAGTGTCCCTTTTGAGGGCTTGCTAGAAAAGTGATAACTGCATAAATCTGTTTGATTTAGAATGACTAGACCAACACAAATTTTATTTGTTCTAACCTCCCTAGCATAACTCTGAGTAGGGAATAACTTTAATAGAGTTGGTATAATTATTTAACTAGTTTAGATTTTATGCCAGTGGGCCTTTATTTTATCGGCAACCCTAAAAGCGTTGGCATAAATGGTAAAGGTGTAGGGAACACTGCCACCGGTAGGCATAAATGAGCCATCGGTAACATATAAGTTATCTACTTCATGGGCTTGGCAGTTTTTATTAAGCACAGACGTTTTTGGATCATGACCAAAACGACAACCACCGGCCATTAAGTTAGTTGAGGGATAACCACTGACCGATGAGGAAATATTTTTAGCGCCTAAAGCGTCGAGTAGTCTTTCCGCTTTTTTTGATAAATACTCACCCACTTCAAGGTCATGGTCATGATAACCAATGCGAACTTTCGCTACTGGATCGCCCCATTGGTCGGTTACTGATTCATCTAGGCTGACAAAGCAGTCATCGGTAGGTAACCAATCATTAAATACTTCAAAACGTAGGGTTTTGTAGGAAGTGAATTCAGTCTTCATACTTTGTTTTAATTCTTCACCCCAAAGCAATTTGTCATCGCCGTTTTCATCCAAGCCCCATTGTGTGCCACGTGCTCTGGCGATGGGGTTTTGGTGAAATAAGAAATCGATAGTGCCACCTTTGGCTTGGCCTTTTTTATTGGCACCCGTAAAGTTCTTATCAGCGATTTGATACCAGTCTTGCAGGGCGCGATTAATAAAGGGGCCGACTTGTTTTAATTCGTTAATTTTTTGCTCAGATAAATCCGCATAATTAAAATCACCTTGGCCGGTGCCACCACCACTAAACAGTAAATTTTTTCCAACCTGACCACTGTTATTCGCTAAGCCTTGCGGGAATTTTTCACCGGTAGAGGCGAGTAATAAACGCGAGGTCTCAACCGCTTGACAGGCAACCACGTAGATTTTGGCATTGACTGATTTTTTACGACCATTGTTATCGTAATAATGTACGCCAGTAATCTTGCCATCTTTATCGCTCGCTATTTTATAGACCTTAGCATTGGCGACTATGGTGCAATTACCTGAGGCCACGGCGTGATTTAATAGCGCTGCTCGGCCACTGCCTTTGGCACCGGAAGAGCAACCATAACTGCTGCAATAGCCAGAATATTCACAGCTGCGTCTGCCCATGGCGGGTTTAGATAAAATCGCCCTAGGCACAGGGATAGCATGATAACCAATTTTTTTTGCGGCTTTATCTATCCATGACGACATAGGTAATTCGGCAATAGGCGGGTAGGGGAAGTCGGTTGAACGCGGCTCTTGGTGTGGATGTTCAACCACGCGGCCTGATACGCCAACTTCACGCTCTACTTTGGCATAATAAGGCTCAAGTTCATCGTAGCTAATCGGCCAATCGGCGACGTTAGCACCAGAAATACTACCAAACTCAGATTTCAAACGAAAATCTATCGGTTTTAATCGATGAAAGTAACCACTCATAAAGTTTGATGAGCCGCCAACTACGTTACCATTCCACCAACTCCAGCCAGAATCACTGGTTTTTTCACCTTGCCAAAAAGGTTTGTCATTTTCATCAAGGTACTCTTCTTCAATGACATGCTGTTCGTCAGTCAATTTAGGATTGTAAGCATCATGGATACTAATGGTTAGCTCATCTTTGAAGAATTCTTTTTCGGTTAACCAAGGGCCTTTTTCTAGCACTAATACTTTCGCCCCCGCTAGTGATAATTGATGGGCAATAGGCGAAGCGCCAGCACCACTACCGACTATACAAATATCATAAGTCATTGAAAACTCCTAGATTGAGGAGGGGTAAAGGCGTTGTTGTAAATAACTCTGTAGCGGCGGCCACTATCATCATTACAAGTGAAGCAAATATCATCATTTATCGAAACAGTCATGCTTTGCGGGTTCCTTGCTGGGCTCTTTTACGGCGGCTTGCTAGGCGTTTGTGGTCACTGTCTATTGCTGGTTTTACCTGCTCTTTGGCGGTATTGGTGTCAGTCACTTGGCCGAGTAAATTAATACGCGCTCTTTTAGGTAATTCAAAATAGCGTTGACCTTTTTCGGGCAGCGGAAAACCTGCTTGATGTTCTAGCCACTGATAACCTATGCCGTTGGGATTGCCACCATAACTTGGCGGAGCAAGCATGGCTTCAAAGATATAACCCAGTAAGGTATTGAGCCAATTTTGTCCGGCTGTTGATTGGCTAATGCCACGCAGTAACTGTTCTTTATCGGCAAAACTTAATTGGGAGAAATTGGCTGATTTTTCGCTGTTGGCATAACTATTTAACCAACCAACACCTTTGAGGATAAAGTCTTTTTCGTCTTGTTCGGTCGGTTGTACGGTCATTATTTGATGTAAATAGGCCGTTGCGCTAATTTCATTGGCACTGGGTCCTGTCGCGGAGCGGGGTAATAATTGATTAAGTGTGGCATCAAGTGTCAGCCAAGGATCTGTTTTAACTAAGGTCTTAAGTAACTCATTCAAGGAAACTTGCGCCTTAGCGGAAACACGGAACGTTGATAAACTGGCTAATGCACCCATACCTGCGGCAGCCTTAAGAAAGTGGCGGCGATCTTGTTGCTTTGCTTGTCTTTGTTTATCTTTGATAAATTCAGGCGTTTGATAACTTTTATCAAAAAAAGAAGTGACAGTAGCCAAGCTGATTATTCCCCAGATTGTTGGTCGTTGATTTGAGACGTGGCCTTAGCACGGGCTGTGCTATTTTCTACCGACCACTGAGTGAGAAAGCTTAACCATTGGACTTTGGAATAATTATTGTCGTCCAGAAGCTCCGCAGTATCTTTGGATAAAATCATTTTTCCTTGCGCCGTTGAAACATACATATGCGGATAACCTAATACTGGCGGTAATGATTTCATAAAATCATTATTTTCATTACTGTCACTGACATTCACTTTTAATAATACATATTGGCTATGCAGTGCATGATATACCTCAGGATTTTTAGCTAGAAAGTTGTCCATTTTATGGCACCAAGTACACCAATCCCCACCTATTTCGATCAGTACTTGGCGATTTGTTGCTTTAGCTAAAGTAAGGGCTGCAGTGGCATCTTTAAATGGGTCGCGTTGCTCATCATAGGAGGTACTATAAGTCGGCAAGTCAGCTGTGCTTGTGGTCGAGGCACTATTCGCCGCGGTAATGTTTGTTAAAAATAAGCTTAAGCTGATAAGCAATATGCTAAAAATTTTCATGATTCACTCTGATAATATTTGTTACTAGGTCAATTACATGACCTTGTGTTGGTGAACTATATTTCAAAAAAGTCTGATAAGCATTATAATAGCGACAATTAATTTATCCATTTTTACTATATCTTTACCTTAAAGGAACACTCTATGCGTCCAAGCGGCAGAACATTAGGGCAAATTCGCCCAGTAACAATTACCCGTCACTTTACTACTCATGCTGAAGGCTCAGTACTTATTGAGTTTGGCGATACTAAAGTAATTTGTACTGCTTCTGTTGAAGTCGGTGTGCCACGCTTTTTAAAAGGCCAAGGTAAAGGTTGGATTACGGCTGAATACGGTATGTTGCCTCGCTCGACTCATAAACGTATGCGTCGTGAAGCAGCTTCGGGCAAGCAAAGTGGCCGTACTTTAGAAATTTCTCGCTTAATTGCTCGTGCATTACGCGCGGCAGTTGATTTAAAAGCCTTAGGTGAAAATACTATCTCGGTTGATTGTGATGTTATCCAAGCTGATGGTGGTACGCGTACTGCGGCTATTACCGGCGCTTGTGTTGCGCTAGTGGATGCTCTTAACTACATGCGTGCTAAAGATATTATTAAAACTAACCCACTCAAGCATATGATTGCAGCAGTGTCAGTTGGTATTTATAAAGGCGAAGTGGTAGCTGATTTAGATTACCCAGAAGATTCAGCGGCAGATACTGATATGAACGTGGTAATGACTGATACCGGTAAACTGATTGAAGTACAAGGTACTGCTGAAGAAGCACCGTTTAGCTTTGAAGAAATGCAAGCCATGCTTGAATTAGCTAAAAGTGGTATCAATGAATTATTTGAAATACAAAAAGCAGCGTTAAGCTAAGCTATATTCAGTTAAGCTATGTTCAGATAAGTAACAGGAAAATAACTATGAAAGATTATCAACGCGAGTTTATTGAATTTGCTATCGAAAAGCAGGTATTACGTTTTGGTGAGTTCACCTTAAAGTCTGGCCGAGTTAGCCCGTATTTTTTTAATGCCGGTATGTTTAAAACCGGTGGCGATTTAGCGCGTTTAGGACGTTTTTATGCGGCGAGCTTAATGGACGCAAAAATTGATTTTGATTTGATTTTTGGTCCCGCTTATAAAGGTATTCCCATTGCAACGACCACAACCGTTGCTCTGTACGATCACCATAATTTAGATGTGCCTTATTGCTTTAACCGTAAAGAAGCAAAAACTCACGGTGAAGGTGGCTCATTAGTAGGCGCTGATCTTGAGGGTAAAATCATGCTAGTTGATGATGTTATCACTGCCGGTACTGCCATTCGTGAATCAATGGAAATCATTAAAGCACACGGCGCACAGCTTTCAGGTGTGTTGATTGCGCTTGATCGTCAAGAAAAAGGCCAAGGTGAGTTATCAGCGATTCAAGAAGTTGAACGTGATTTTGGTACGCAAGTTGCGTCGATTGTTACTTTAGGTGATGTGGTGACTTTCCTAGAAGAAAAGTTAGCCGAGCAAGGTGCTGAGAATTCAGCATTAGCCGAAAACTTAGCGAGCATTAAAAAATATCGTTTAGATTACGGTATCTAGCCTTCGATTTAAAACCTTACTAGTATATAACCTAGTTAAGGTATTTTAAATATTAACGCCTTTGAAGCATAGGTTTCAAAGGCGTTTTTTTTTGCGTAGAATAAAGCTCTATAGCTTAGATAGCGAATAAGACCAATTTAAACTCACAGGAATCATGATGAAAAATGTCACTAAGTACACGTTATTATTACTCTGGATGGTAAGTACTTGGTCATTTGGCCAAGAACCACAAGATTGTTTGAGCATTCAGGGGGATTTTGTCGCGTTAACTGATTCAGGTAAGTATCGCTTTACTGCCGAAGAAGGCAGTCATCGCCAAAGCCAAGGCTTATCAAGCATTAACTTTACCGAGCTAACAAGTTACCAGCAATATATTACCGCAAGCCAGCGGCTTATCGCCGATAAAAATCCGCGAGCTACTATGCCTTGTCCTATTATTACCGATACTTATCAGCAGTTAGCTAAACAGAATAACTGGTCAGCTACCCCTGAAATAAGTCAATTAATAGCGCCGTTCGAATTACCCCAAGGGAATAAAGAAAAAGCTATTTTACTTATTCACGGCTTAACTGACTCACCTTTTATATTTCATGATCTGGCGCAATTCTTCTACCAACAAGGTTTTACCGTCAGAACATTATTGTTGCCAGGCCACGGTACAGCACCTTCTGGCTTGCTAGATGTTAGCTACCAGGAATGGCAGCACGCGACTAAATTTGCTATCGAGACTACATTGCATGATTTTGAACAAGTCTATCTAGGTGGTTTTTCTACCGGTGGAGCGCTTATTTTTGATTATTTAATGCAACAGCCGGTGGCTAACAAAAAAATTAAAGGCTTGTTGATGTGGTCACCGGCTTCAAAGGCAAAAAATGATTCAGCTTGGCTAGCGCAATATGTTGACTATATTCCTTTTGTTGACTGGATTGATCTGGATGCTGATATTGATTTTGCTAAATATGAATCTTTTCCTTACAACGCCGCCGCACAAGTACATGGCATAATGAGCCGTATCGTCGGGGAAAACGCCATGGACGATCGTGTACTGCATGATATTCCACTCTTTGTCGTAGCAAGTGAACATGATCAAACCATAAATACCAAGCAAACTTTGCTCTTGATAGAGCAGTGGCAACAACAGGCAAGTACAGCGAAAACCAAAAAAAGTGCCCTGATTTATTATGGCGATAAAGGCAGTTTACCGCCAACGTTACTAACAAGTATTAAGGTCATGGTGCCGAGTTGTTCAGCCGGTGAAATATGTGAAGGCATTTTTGATATCGCGCATACCGCGACAACTAATGCCCCAGATAACCCACATTATGGCGCTGCCGGGCAATACCGAAATTGTGGTCATTATCAAACAGAGCCTGCACGTTATCAAGAATGCAAAGAGGCAAGTAAGACCATTAAAGGTGAGCTTCGCCCAGAGAATCTTAATAAAGAACAACCTCTGCAAAGGTTAACTTACAATCCATATTATCAACATATGCTTGCAACGATGACCGGGTTTTTGAGGGCAACTCAGCTATCAGTGAGTGATTAGCGCACGTATTTCACCTCCGTGCTTAAAATATAACAGCATCTGGCTATAGGTCATTCCAGAGGTCACTGCTCTGGAATCCACTCTGCGTTAGCGCGCGTATTTTATCCACTCAAGTTAAAGCCCCTGTTAAGCATCCCTAATTTGGGATGAATTTTCATTTTACTCATCCCAAAAGTGGGATGGGTCAACTCAACAAACCAACCAATTGATGTAACTGACTGTTTTATAATGTTATTTTTTATGGCACAACTTTCGCTTAGTTAACACTATATTCAAAAGTAATTTAGGTCTGTTATGGACATCATTAAAAAAGCTAAAAAGCCCATTTATAAAAATATAAAGTTCATTACCGCTGCAGGCGTAGTTGCACTGGCTGGTTTATTGATCGCTAGTTCACAAATGCGCTTTGCAGGTTTTACGGTACAAAAAAACTCGGTTGTTACTGCTGTGGTTGAGCAGGGCGATTTTGATATTAAAATTTCAGGACCCGGTATTTTAGCCCCTAGGGATGTACGTTGGGTTGCCAGTACAGTCGCTGGCAAGGTTGAACGTATTTTAGTCAAACCAGGAGCACATGTTGACAAAGGACAATTAATTGTTGAGTTGGTTAATCCTGAGTTAGACCAAAAAGTAGAGGAGTTGCACTGGGAAGTTGCAGCGATGCAAGCACAAACCCGCGCATTAAAGGTTGGTCACGACACACAGGTACTTGATATGAAAGCCAGTACTTTAGAAACACAAATGCAATACGAAAAAGCAAAAATGCGCTTGGATGCTGAAGCGAAGTTAATCAAAGTGGGTAACTCTACAGTGTCAAAATTGGATTTTGCCTCATCAAAACTAACGGTTAATCAGCTGGTCAAAACCATTGAAATTAATGAAATGAGAGCAAAGCAGTTATTACTTAATTTGGCGGCACAATTTGAAGCACAAATCGCCTTACTTAATAAGCTAAAAAAGCGCTATGAAAGAGCGCAATTTCAACTTGCCTCTCTTAATGTTGAAGCGCCTGTAGCGGGTGTATTACAAGCTATGCCACTTGAGTTAGGTCAACGTGTTGCTATTGGCGGCAACATAGCCAAGTTTGCTAAGAAAGGCGATTTAATTGCCGAATTAAAAGTACCTGAACTCAATGCTGGCGATATCATTATTGGCCAACATGTCAGCGTTGATACTCGTTTTAGTCAAATACAAGGCAAGGTCATTCGTATCGACCCAGCAGTAGTGAATGGCACGGTACAAGTAGATGTTGAACTCACCTCAACATTACCCGATGAAGCAAGACCTGATCTTTCTATCGACGGTGAAATATACATAACCCAGAAGAAAAATAGCATATTCGTTCGACGTCCGGCTTTTTCTCAAGCCAATCAAACCATGTCTATTTACTTACTTAATAACGAACAAAACAGCGCCAGACAAACGCAGGTGCAATTCGGCTTATCGTCGAGTATTGATATAGAAATACTTAGCGGATTAAAAGCGGGAGACCGAATCATAGTGTCAGAGCAAAGTAGCTTTGAACGCCATAAACAAGTTGCGCTGAATTAAAGCGGCAACCAGTGCAAACCAATAACTAGCCAAGAAAAAAATAATTAAACAATTACAACTAACAACATCAAGATTAACAAAGGGATAACCAATGAAGACATTAATTAAGTTAGCCAACCTAAAAAAAGTATTCTCTACCGATGAAGTAGAAACACATGCGCTGAGTGATATTAATTTAGAGATTAAGCAAGGGGAATACTTATCTATTGCTGGTCCGTCGGGGTGTGGTAAGTCAACACTCTTATCAATATTGGGTTTGTTAGATACTAGCTCTGAAGGCTGTTATACCTTAAATGGTCATGATGTCGTTGATATTAATGCTAAGCAAAGAGCGGCAATACGTAATAAAGAGATTGGTTTTGTTTTTCAATCTTTTAACTTAATCAGCGAATTAACGGTTGCTGAGAATGTTGCGCTGCCATTAACGTATCGCAAAGACTTAAGTAAAACAGAACGTACTGAGCTAGTCACTGCAGCACTCGAGAAAGTCGATATGGGTCATCGCACCAAACATTACCCGTCGCAATTATCAGGTGGTCAACAGCAACGTGTTGCGGTAGCGCGTGCTATTGCCGGCAACCCATCAATAATTTTAGCGGATGAACCTACGGGTAACCTTGATTCGAAAAATGCTGAATTGGTGATGGCTTTACTTGATAAGTTACATGCCGAAGGCGCAACTATTTGTATGGTGACTCATGACCCTCGTGGTGCTAAACGTGCTGAGCGTATTATTGAAATTTTTGATGGTCGTATTGTTTCTGACTCACCTACCTCTGAAACTCATATTGAAGAAGCTGTGGCTTAAGGATAAATGATGAATATTTTGTCAGATATAAATTTCGCGTTTCGAACCTTGATTAAAAACCCTAAGTTTACCGCGTTAACTATTTTTGTGATGACCACAGGTTTAACATTATGTATTTACATGTTTAGCTTTATTCATGGTTCATTAGTTGCGCCACTGCCTTTTGAAAATGGCGAACGCATAAGAGCGGTTGATACTATATACAATGGCATGCAGTACCAAGGTACTAGCTTTAGGGTTCATGATTTTGAAGATATAAAAAAGCGTGTGCAAAGTTATGAGGTATTTGATGCCTATGATCAAGGCACAGTTAATCTTAGTACAACTGACCGCGCGGTGAAATACACAGGACACTACGTAAAAGAAAGCTTCTTTGAAATATCTGAAGCCAAACCACAATTAGGTCGCTTATTAACCAATGACGATGGTTTGTCAGGTGCTGAGCCGGTGACACTTATTAGCCACACACTGTGGCAAAATATGTTTGCGGGCGATAAAGATATTTTAGGTAAAAAGTTAAGAATAAATACTGAGCCAACCACCATTGTTGGTGTTATGCCCGATAGTTATCAATTTCCGAGTGCGGGTAGAATTTGGCTACCTTATACCACCACAGCTAAAGGCATTGCCCGTAAAGATGGTGATTATGTTGCTGTCTATGGTGTTTTAAAGCCAGGTATTAGTGATGAACAAGCCAACGCTGAGTTACGCAGTTTAATGGCAGAGTTAGAAGAAAGTTACCCTAAACTTAATTCAAATACTTCGGCGCATGTTTGGACTTTACAATCAGCAGCGATGGGTAGCGGCACGCCTACTATTATACTCGCCATGGAGTTAGCGGTAGGTTTTATCTTATTACTGGCTTGTATAAATGTTGGTAACTTATTGTTTTCAAGAGCAATAGAAAAAGGTAAAGAAACCGCTATTCGCACTGCATTAGGTGCGCCTCGATCAAGATTGATCATGCAGATGATGTGGGAATCTACCCTTATTTGTACTATTTCTGGGGTTTTAGCGGTACTTTTTGCCGGTTTGTGGCTAGAGGTCGCCAATAAAGATTTATTGTCTTCATTTCCTTTTGATCCGCCTTTTTGGTGGAATATTCAGATTACTCAAAGCTCTATTATAGCGGCGATAGTGATTACCTTAGTTACGGCACTTATTACTGGAATATTACCCGCTCTTAAGGCCACCTCTGGCGATTTTAATGCCACTTTAAGAGATGGTACTCGTGGCGCTCAAAGCAAAGCATCGGGTAGATTAAGTAAAATGATTGTTATTTCTGAAGTCGTTTTGTCTTGTGCCTTGTTATTGCTTTCAACAGGCATGGTCTATTCGGTAAATCAGCAGAACAATATTGACTATGGCACTACGATTGAAGATATATTCACAGCGCGTGTTGGCTTGCCTGAGGCTGAATATAAAAGTGATGAAAAAAGATTACAGTATTATCAAAACTTAAAGGCCACTTTATTGGCCGAGCCTGAAATTTCGGCGGTAAGTTTAACTCGAACAATACCGGGTAATGGTGCTAGTTATCAAAACATTTTACTTGAGGGTGTTGATTACGGTAAAAAACCGCAATACCCAAGTTCAAGCTCTGTTGGCGTTGACCATAATTACTTCTCCGTCATGACTATTAACTTACGCGAAGGTCGACTTTTCGACTCAAGAGATAAAATAGGCAGCCCATTAACCGCAGTGGTTACCGATAAGTTTGTCAATAAATTCTTCAAAGACGGTGTCGCACTGGGTAAACGTTTTAAGTTTATTGAAACAGATAACGATTGGTATACCGTTATTGGTGTAGTTAATGATGTTATTCATGGCCAGCCAATGTCATTTAATATTGAAAAACCAACCGCGTTTATCTCTATACAGCAAACCCCTAAACGTTTTATGTCAGTGGTTATTAAAACAGTCGCAAGCGATGCGCAAAACGTGCCTAATTTAGCGAAAATAGTTGCCGATAGTATTCAAAAAGTCGAACGTGATGCGCCAGCTTACGATATTAAAACCTTACGAAACTCTATTATTGGCCGTAATGCCGGTATGAACTTTGTTAGTGAGCTCTTTCTGGTGTTTGCTGCCGCGTCTATGGTCTTGGCGTTTAGCGGTATTTATGGCGTGATGTCGAATACCATCATACAAAAAACCCAAGAAATTGGCATTAGAAGAGCGTTGGGTGCAGATAACAGTGATATTTATAAATACTTTATCAAACAAGGCTTAAAGCAGTTAGTTATCGGTTTAGCGATTGGTGTACCAATGGGAGTGGCACTAGTGACTATGTTAGAAGAGTCTTCAATAGCACAAGGCTCGCTTATGCTATATTTCTCTGTGCCAGCTTTTATCAGCTTTATTATTTTACTGGCGGTGTACTACCCGGTAAGTAGAGCGCTTAAAATGGAACCATGTGAAGCGTTAAGACATGAATAATTTCATCCTAAACAGAATCGAAATTAACTAAATATTAAAAAGCCTTTTCTTAGAAAAGGCTTTTTGTCATAGTACTTTCTCACTTAATAGAAAGAATTTAAGCCGTTTACTTAATAACAGGAAGTTTTTGTGTCCCATATCCTTATCGCAGATGATGATGCCAGCATAGTTGCCGCTTTACGCTTATTTTTAAAAAGTGAAGGTTTTAAGGTCACAACGGCTACCAGTCCTGCTGAAGTTGAGTTCTTAATAAAATCTAAAGAAATAGATTTGGCGTTAATTGATCTTAATTATCAGCTAGATACTACCTCAGGTTTGGAAGGGTTAGCGCTTACCCAAAAGCTGAAAGATTATGATGCTGATTTAGCGGTAGTTTGTATGACCGGTTGGGCTACCGTTGAAATTGCCGTACAAGTAATGCAGTCTGGCGCGGGCGATTTCATTCAAAAACCTTGGGAAAATGATCGGTTGTTATCGGTGATTAACAATCAACTAGCGCTACGTCGACAAACTAAAAATAATTTAAAACTCACCGAAGAAAATAATAACTTAAAGCAGCAAATTGCGGTGTTAGATGGTAATGACATGGTGGCTGAGTCCCCAGCAATGAAAAGCTTGCTTACTACCCTTGAGCAAATTGCCCCGGCTGATATCAATATTTTAATTACTGGCGAAAACGGCACAGGTAAAAGCTTATTGGCCAATCATATTCATCAATTGAGTCTGCGTGCAGATAATACCTTTGTCTCGGTTAATATGGGCGCAATCACCGATTCTTTATTTGAAAGTGAAATGTTTGGTCATGTTAAGGGCGCTTTTACCGATGCCAAGGAGAATCGGATTGGCCGCGTTGAGTTAGCAGAGCACGGCACGTTATTTTTAGATGAGATTGCCAACATCCCCTTAGCTCAGCAAGCTAAACTGCTTAGGCTATTAGAAGAGCACCAATATGAAAAAGTGGGTGCCAGTAAAACTCAACAAGCAAACATTAGAGTGATCAGTGCGACCAATAGTGATTTACTACAAATGGTAAAAGATAAAAGCTTTCGCCAAGATTTACTCTTCCGTTTGAATACCTTTGTTGTTGAAATTCCGCCATTAAAAGCACGCCTTGAGGATATTTTACCTATGGCGGAAGCCTTTATAGCGAAATGTGCGACTCGATATAAAAAAGCCAAGCCTAAGTTGTCAGTTCAAGCGGAACAGCAATTATTAGCTTACCCATGGCCAGGCAATGTCAGGGAGTTAAGTCATACCCTAGAAAGAGCGACCTTATTAGCCAGTGATGAAATCCTTACTGAGCATTTAATGTTGGTTGAAGTTGAGGGGGCAGCAACACCCGAAGCCACTTTCGCTAAGCAAGGTGATTTTGACGATGAAATGACCATGGATGACATTGAAAAAACAGTGATTGAGCAACGGTTAAGGCTCAATAAAGGTAATGCTTCTGATGCCGCAAAATCTTTGGCAATGAGTCGCAGCGCTTTTTACCGTCGCTTAGATAAATTTGGACTCTAAT
Source organism: Colwellia piezophila ATCC BAA-637 (assembly GCF_000378625.1). Classification (GTDB taxonomy): domain Bacteria; phylum Pseudomonadota; class Gammaproteobacteria; order Enterobacterales; family Alteromonadaceae; genus Colwellia; species Colwellia piezophila. The sequence continues at coordinate 97,115 of NZ_KB905174.1, forward strand.
TCATGTTTACTGGTCCTTTTGAAAAACGCATATTCACCACGGTATTATGGGCTATTTTACCTAGCTACTTTCTGGCACTGTTTTTATTGTGGTACATAGACAGCTCTTTTTATTTACAGGCGTTGGTGACTATTTTCTTGTCAGCCATGGTCGGCTTTTCTTTTCATCATTTTTACTATGATATTAAAGACCAGTTTATTTCACTGGCCAACCTTATCGAAGCGTTGAATATTGGTGACTTTTCCTTGCGTGGTAAAGCTGAAGTAGGGCAGAGCGGCCACAGTGATTTAATTAGACAGGTCAATAAATTAGCGGATTCACTCACCACTGCTCGTTATGACTTTAAAGAGAGTCAGTTACTGCTAGCTAAGGTGATTAAACAAATTAAAGTGGCCATTATTGCCTGTGATCAACAGGGTAAAATTACCATGGTAAACCCAGAAACAGAGTTATTACTGGGATTAAATGAGTCTAAATTGCGCCATAAAACATTAGCGGATGTCAATTTAGGGCAATTGAGTGAACTGAGCTCTAATTCGATAGAAAAACTGACTTTCGGCTCTCGCACCGCCCGTTGGCATATTTTCAAAGACGGTTTTCGTGATCAAGGTAAGCAACATAGCTTATATATTTTTTCAGATTTAGATTTATTACTCAGCCAACAAGAGCAAGAAGCATGGAAGAATTTGGTCAGAGTATTAAGTCATGAAATTAATAACTCATTAGCACCGATTATCTCGTTAGCTTCAACATTAGATAAATTAACTGCTCGAAGTGATATTGAACGTGAAGATAAAGAAGATATTCAATTAGGTTTAAAGGTTATTCAAGATAGAGCAACCAGTTTAAAGCACTTTCTTGCCGGTTATCGGGTACTCACTCACTTGCCGAAACCGAAACTTCAATCAGTCGATATCATTCCTGTTATTGAGCAGTTGGTATCATTACTAAATTATCCGGTAAATTTGAGTTTACCTAGTAAAATGGAGCTGTTGATTGATGTTGCCCAGTTTGAGCAATGCCTAATTAACCTGTTAAAAAATGCCCATGAAGCCTCAGAAAAAAATAGCGAAATTGATTTATTAATAAAGGTTAAGGCTAATCAAGTTCTTCTCTATATTCTCGATAAGGGCCCAGGTATACAAAATTTAGATAATATTTTTGTGCCCTTATTTACCACCAAAGCAGAGGGAACAGGCATTGGCTTGTCGTTGTGTAAACAAATCATTGAAGGCCATCAAGGTCAGTTACGTTTATCGAATAGAGCTGAAGGTGGTTGTCAGGTTGAGATTAATTTACCGAGATAAAGGCTAAGCTTGTTCTGAGCTATTTTAAGATGTTGTGCTTGGCTAGCTGTCAAATATTTAAGCGTATTTTACCCCCACAAGTGAGTAATAATTTAATGAAATTGGTATTGAAGGGAGATAGTTGATGCATGAACCTGAAATCTCACGTTGGACCTTGATTAGAGATATGCTTATTTTTCAAGCTAAGCTAGCGATGGATGCTGTTCGCGACTTGTTGTTAAGCCCGGTATCAATAATATGTGGTCTTATAGACATCTTTAAAGGCCACTCTATTTCGAAAAGCTATTTTCATCGGTTAATGGCTTTAGGTCAGAAAAGTGATACCTGGCTAAATTTGTTTGGTAACCCTATTGATAAGAAAAACAATGAATAAGCAGGCTGAAAATTTAAACGTCACCGGAAGTAATTCAGCGAAGGTTGAGGTAAATGTTGACCAATTATTTTCCCACGTTGAATGCTTATTAAAAGATCAGCACGGCAAAGGCGGTTTAACGGCTTCAGCTAAAGCGACAATCGATCGTTACCTAAATAAAATCGTGGCAAATAAAGACTCACAAAAATCGCCGGACGAGTAAAGTCATCTCATCATTAAATACCGAGCAAGCACTACTTTCGTCTTATAAAAATGACATAATTACCCGCTGAAATATCGGTCTATTTAGGGGTGTTTTTTTGATAACCAGCCATTAATGTTTGCCAGTTTTGTTCAGTAAAATAAAACTGCGCTAGCTTATTTAATTCTTTTAAGAATGAACGCTGTAAACGCGCCATATTGGCTTGTTTCCAATGAGTATTCACTGGGTTGGTGCGTAATTCCCCACGATCAAAATCGATTAAAAATACCTGTTCTTTATCATCGAGTAAAATATTATGGCTATTTAAGTCATGGTGATAAATACCGTGATGGTGAAAACGTTTAATGGTAGCGCCAATACGTTGCCAAACCTCATCAGTTAAAGGCTTTTTCGTTAATATTGCCACTAAATCTTCTGCGTGTTGAATTCGGCTTGATAATAAGTCGGCTTGGTAAGTTAAACCATGGTGAATAACACGATAGGCAATAGGCTCAGGAGAGGGAAGTTGTAGGGTTTGCATATGACGCAGCAGGGCAAATTCCGCCGCCGCACGGGTATTCTTTAAGCCGTTGAACCAGTAGGAGTCTCTAATGATTTTACCGATTAATCCACCACGATAATAATGACGTAAGACCCAATCATGTTGGCGATTATTTTGATCATGATAAGCAACAAACCAAGTGGTACCACGACCTTGTGCAGAACCCGTGACAGCTCCTGCTTTCTGCCAGTAGCTAGGGTTGAGCATCTCGACAGTGAAATTAGTAATCAGGGTGTTGTTGAAAAAACAAGTCGCCTTATCTTGTTCAAGTTTAGAGAATTGTTCGCTATTTATCGCTTGGCTCAAGAGTTATCTCCTAATGACTTAGTCTCAACCGGGTGCGTGACTAGTAGGTTTTGTACATACGCTAAAGTTTTATCACTGGCGCCTTGATTTGCGAGTACCACTTTTAATGCCTTTGCTCCGCGCGCTTTTTGCTGTTCTGGCTGTTGTAATAATTGCCTCACTTCATTGGCTAATTGTTTGCTAGAAGGGTTAGTCTCAGTATTATTGGAGAGTTCAATAATGGCATCTGCTTGTCTTAGTTGTTGCATTATTTCGTTGAAATTACTCATGTTGTGACCAACGATGACGGGCTTATTAAATAACGCCGGCTCTAGCGGGTTATGGCCACCAACCTCACTAAAGCTACCACCCATAGTAACAATGTCACTTAAGGCAAAGGCCGCCATTAATTCGCCAAGGCTGTCGAGTAACCATACTTGTTTATCAGTTATCACAGTATTCTCACTACGTTTGGCCAATGACAAGCCTTGCTCGAGGCAAAGTTTGGCGACGTGCTCAAAACGCTCAGGGTGTCGCGGTACGAGTACTAATAATAATTGTGGATACTGTGGTAATAATTCTTTAAAAGCGGCCAAGGCAATTGTCTCGTCGCCTTCATGGGTGCTAGCGATTAACCAGACAGTTCTTTTAGCCTGATTATCATCTGCAAAAAGTAATTTGGCTAACTCAGCCTTTTTTATCATGACTTGTTGGTTGATGCTTATATCAAATTTTAAGTTACCACTATTAACACAGCGGCTTGCTGGTGCGCCTAGTTGTATGAAGTGGCCTAAGTTTTCTTGGCTTTGGGTAAGGATTTTATCGAAGCGGTTTAGGCAGGGCTTAATAAGCGGGCCAATTTTTTGATAGCTGACTAAAGACTTTTTAGATAAGCGAGCATTAATCAATACTAGTTTAATGCCTTGATTTGAGCATTGTGAAATTAAATTTGGCCATAATTCGGTTTCCATAAAGATCATCATTTTAGGTTTTAGTCGCTGTAAAAATAGTGCCGTACAGGGAAATAAATCTAGCGGCAGGTAGCCATGTTGCACGCGTTCGCCAAATAACTTAGTAATTTGTGCTGAGCCTGTGGGAGTAAAGGCAGTAATGGTAATGGGTAAGTTGGGGTAGGTGAGTAATAACTTTTCAATAAAACTTTTGAGGGCGATAACTTCGCCAACACTGGCAGCATGCACAACGATGCCACCTTGTTGATAAGGCTTTGGAAATAGGCCGAAGCGTTCTAGCAACCTTTGACGGTAGGCTTTATTGTTTTTAGAGCGAACCAGTAATAATATCAACACTACGGGCAGTAAAAGTACTAATAAAATACGGTAAATTAGTAAGAAAATCATATCGGTGAATATTGCTCTATAATAAATTTATCGGTAGATTATACCAAAGGGTTTCCAAATAAGCGTTAGCAATTATGATAGTAAAAAGCATGCAGAAAAAATTAATGAAAATCACCGCACTTTGTCAAGTAAAGCACCTTGCTTATCTATGTCTCTTGTCTGTTTATAGCATACCAATGTCTGTTGATGCACAGAACTCTTTCTTCAAAGATAACCCGCAAGTAAAAGCGCCAGCTAAACCAACCAAAATTGATCCCGCTCTGCAATACCAAGTAAAATTTAAAGCACGGCCAGAACATGACTTTCTCCTAACGGCAGACTATCGATTTTTGCCGAATAAAGCCTCAGCTAAAAATATGCCCGGTGTCATTGTTTTACATGACTGTCAAAGTGACCGGACAAAATATAATAACTTATCGATAAGCATTGCCGAGCAAGGTTTACATACCTTATCACTCGATTTTCGCGGTTATGGCAGTAGTGTTGCTCAGGGGTATTCGGCATTAGCTGTGAAACAGAATGCTACTGATTTTATGAGTTACCAAACTGAAGTTGCCGTTTTAATGTCATATTGGTCTGATGATTTATTGGCTGCTTATCAATATTTGCGAGCTAAAGTTGATAAAAACCAGGGGATATCTATTGTCGCGAGTGGTTGTGCAAGCGCTTATGCTGTTGGCTTAGCAGAAAAAGTACATTTAAATTCCATGGTGTTAATCACCCCTGATATGTCATATGCGGATAAAGAACGTTATAAAAACTTGGTCGATATCCAAAGTTATTTTATTAGCTCTGCTCAGGATGCTATGAGTTATGCTACCGCTCAGGAGCTCTTTACTTGGAATGGTGCTAGGCATTCAAAATTACAAGTGTACAAAGGCGGTCGGCTAAATTATCAGGTCATTAGGGGCAATAAATATTTGGTTAATGATATCGCCCAGTGGTTGAAATTTACGCTGCGCTAAAGCAAGGGCCAAGGTTTAAATAAGCCTTGGTAGGGCGAAATGGTAGGGCTAACGCTCAAAGATGGTATCAAGAATAATAGCAGAGTTGGTTCTTTCTACACCTTCCGTTGAGCAGAGCATATTGAGTACCTCACTCAGTTTTTCTAATGTGCTAGTTTGTATGATAACCAACAAGTCATATTCCCCACTGATAGAATGGATATGACTAATTTGATGGACTTTCCTTAAGGCGATGCAAATGGTCTTTCGTAAGTTTGGCTTTACTTTTAATGACACGTTAGAAGAAATTAAACCACTGCTATAGGCGCTGCCAAGCACTACGCTGTAGCCTTTAATAACATTATTATTTTCAAGCTTATTGAGTCGATTTTGTATCGCGGTTCTAGAAACACCTGTTGCTCTGGCGATATCTGACACACTGGCTCTAGCATTTAGTCGTAATATTGACAGTAATTCTTCGTCTTTTTCGGTTAACAAACTACACTCCCCTTTAATGAATATACTCAAACTACATGCACAATACCGTTAATAACTTACACTTTGATAGGTAAGGGTGTCAATTTTACTATAAAAAAGGTCATATCATCAAGTAATGTCACTTATATTGTAGTAGCCACTGAGTTGATAATATCTTTATTAAACCACAATAATTATTTAAGGAATTTACATGACTGATTCTGCATCAACGAAAGATTTTTACTCGCATTTAACCGCACAAATAGAGCAAGTAAAAGAAGATGGCTTATACAAGGCGGAACGTATTATTACTACAGCACAGCAAGCAAAAATTGCTGTTGCCAGTGGTGAGCAAGTAATTAACTTTTGTGCCAATAACTATTTAGGTTTAGCCAATCACCCTGAATTAATCGCTGCAGCCAAAACAGGTTTAGATGAGCATGGTTTTGGTATGGCGTCAGTACGCTTTATTTGTGGTACACAAGATATTCATAAAACGTTAGAGCAAGGCATCAGTAAATTTCTAGGTATGGAAGATACCATTTTGTATTCTTCTTGCTTTGATGCCAACGGCGGTTTATTTGAAACATTATTAGGCCCTGATGACGCTATTATTAGTGATGCTTTGAACCATGCTTCTATTATAGATGGTGTGCGTTTATGTAAAGCTAAGCGTTTCCGTTATGCCAACAATGACATGGCTGCACTAGAGCAAAGTTTAATTGAAGCTGATGCTGCAGGCGCGCGCTTCAAGTTAATTGCTACTGATGGTGTTTTCTCAATGGATGGTGTAATTGCCAACTTAAAAGGTGTTTGTGATTTAGCTGATAAGTACAATGCTATGGTAATGGTTGATGATTCTCATGCGGTAGGCTTTGTTGGTGAAGAAGGTCGTGGTAGCCATGAGTACTGCGACGTGATGGGTCGTGTCGATATCATCACCGGTACTTTAGGTAAAGCCATGGGTGGCGCTTCAGGTGGTTTTACCGCAGCGAAAAAAGAAGTCGTTGAATGGTTACGCCAGCGCTCTCGTCCTTACTTATTTTCAAATTCACTAGCACCAGCGATTGTTAATGCCTCATTGAAAGTACTTGAACTATTAGCTGAAGGTGGCGAGCTACGTAAAACACTCAAAGATAATGCCGCTTATTTCCGTAAAAGTATGGAAGCCGCTGGTTTTACTTGTGCCGGTGCAGACCATGCGATTGTACCCGTTATGTTAGGCGATGCTAAAGTGGCGAGTGCCATGGCTGAGCGTTTATTAGCTGAAGGTATTTATGTTATCGGTTTTTCTTTCCCTGTGGTACCAAAAGGGCAAGCTAGAATTCGTACTCAAATTTCGGCTGCACACTCTAAAGCACAGCTAGACCATGCGATTGAAGCCTTTACCCGTATCGGTAAAGAGATGGCTATTATCTAATAGAGAATCTAATAGAAATCCTAATAAAAAGCCTTAGACAAAGTGGCTCATAATAGTTGCTTAATTAAAGCAGCTCATTAGCAATGCCTTATGACTACTGTATGGCCGGTTTTCGAATCAAAACTGACCGGCTATACCGCTTATAACAAGTTGAATATCACTAAGATAGAGAGCGATAATGAAATCATTAAGTAAATTAAAAGCAGAGCCGGGCATCTGGCTAACAAACACAGCAAAGCCAAAACCAGGTCATAACGATCTGCTGATAAAAATCAAAAAAACCGCGATTTGTGGTACGGATATCCATATTTACAATTGGGATGAATGGGCACAAAAAACGATCCCTACCCCTATGGTAGTTGGTCATGAATATGCGGGTGAAGTAGTAGGTATTGGCCAAGAAGTAAAAGGCTTTAATATTGGTGACCGAGTTTCTGGTGAAGGTCATATCACTTGTGGTCATTGTCGTAACTGTCGTGGTGGCAAAACGCATTTATGTCGTAATACGGTTGGAGTTGGTGTTGATCGTGAAGGTTCGTTTGCCGAATATCTAGTGATTCCAGCGTTCAATGCGTTTAAGTTACCCGATGAAATTTCAGATGATTTAGCGGCTATCTTCGACCCTTTTGGTAATGCTGTTCATACTGCCTTGTCATTTGATTTGGTTGGTGAAGATGTCTTAATCACCGGTGCAGGACCTATTGGTATTATGGCGGCGGCAGTTGCTAAACATGTTGGTGCTCGCCATGTCGTTATCACAGACATTAATGAATATCGCCTTGATCTAGCCAGAAAAATGGGTGCTACTCGTGCGGTAAATGTCAGTACAGAAAAACTAGAAGATGTCATGAAAGAGTTAGGCATGAATGAAGGTTTTGATGTTGGCATGGAAATGTCAGGTGTGCCAATGGCGTTTACCTCCATGTTAGAAAATATGAATAATGGCGGGAAAATCGCCATGTTAGGCATTCCTGGTGGCGAAATGGCCATTGATTGGAGCCAAGTTATTTTTAAAGGTTTAACCATTAAAGGTATTTATGGCCGTGAAATGTTTGAGACCTGGTACAAGATGGCAAGCTTGATTCAATCGGGTTTAGATTTATCGCCAATTATCACTCATCATTTCAATATTGATGACTTCCAACAAGGCTTTGATATGATGCGCTCAGGTCAATCGGGCAAGGTCATTTTAGATTGGACTTAAATTCGGTAGAATAACGGTGATGAAACGCTAGCTACTAGCTAGCGTTTCGATTAAAAGCTAAACTTAACGCTACAGTTAACGTAGAATAATATAAAAATGACTGTCATCACGACAGTCATTTATTGAGGAATAAATAGTGTCAGAGAATAATTTCAAACATATGTCAGTCAGTGAGCTACAAGCAGTTATGGCGGATAAATCACATGTTGTTGTCGATATTCGAGATGAAAATTCCTTTGCCAATGGTCGCATTACTGACGCGATTAATTTAACTAATGAATCGATGGCTGATTTTTTACGTGCCGCAGATCTGGATGCACCGTTAGTTGTTTGTTGTTATCACGGTATCTCAAGTCAACAAGCGGCACAATTTCTAATTAGCCAAGACTTTACCGACGTCTACTCTCTTGACGGCGGTTTTACTCAATGGCAAACTCAATTTCCTGATAATATTGAGCGATAGTTACTGATGACAAGTGAGTCTGCACAAAATACAGATGCTTTACAGCCACTCGTTCAACTGAAAGATCATAATATTGCCTTATTGTTCAGTAATTACTTACAATCTTTGGGTATCCAAGCACAGCTTAAATCTCACCCCGAGCAAGGTTATGTTATCTTCTGTCCAGCAGATAAGATCGCTCAAGGCAAAGTAGAGTTTGATGCCTTTATTTTGCAACCCTATGCCGATAAATATCAACAAGCGGCTTGGGATAGAGGTGAAACAGTCACCTTAAATGCCGATGACTTCAGTTTGTTAAAAAGCTTCAAAGAAAGTTTTTTAGCCCATGCGGGTATGGTAACTCTATTGGTTTTTAGTCTTTGTTGGCTAGTTTTTCTTGGCAGTGAACTTGGCTGGGCACAAACAATTTTCAATAGCTTACAGTTTTATCCGCAACTATCACTTGATGCTTTTTTAGCAGAGCCGCTACGTTTAATTGGTCCGGCATTTTTTCATTTTTCTTGGCTGCATATTGTTTTTAATACCATGTGGTGGTGGCAATTGGGCGGCAGCATTGAAAAAACCTTAGGAAAAGCGACGCTAATAAATATACTACTGATCTCGGCGATTGTTTCTAATCTAGGACAGTACTTAGTTTCAGGGTCCAATTTTGGTGGTTTATCTGGCGTGGTGTATGCGCTAGTCGGTTTTGTTTGGTGGTTTGGTTATTTAGCACCAGAGCGAGGTTTGACACTTTCTAAGCCATTGGTTGGCTTTCTGCTTTTTTGGTTAGTACTTGGTTTTGTTGATTTATTACCGGTAAATGTAGCTAATACCGCGCATTTGTTGGGTTTACTCTCCGGCTGTTTTTTAGCGTTGTTTACCGTAAAGGTCATCGGCACAACCCCTAAAAAGTAACGCTTCCACAAGGGCTTTAGGGGTGATTAGCTAAGTCTTAGGTCATTGACCTCAACGCTGATATCGCCAAAACTATCAATATTGAGACGAATAAATAAACTTATAGCATAGGTGTTTATGCTATGTGGTTGATAATAAATAAGTACTTATAAAAACTAACATTCATTATCCAGAGTTGAGGTTAATTAGTTATCTAACCATTGGGTAAAGAGTAATTTTTTAATCAAGGGATGGCCAGTCTCTTTAATAAGTAACTCTTTTACTTGCTCTTCACATTGCAGCTGGATCTCAGCTCGGCCTTTCATCGACTTTATTTTAGCTTCATTTTGTTGGCCAATAATATTGATAATAGCATCGCGTAATAACGGTGCATGGTGCTCAACTATGGTTAAATCATCACCAGCCACCATTAACTCCACCGTTAAGCGCACATAACCCATTTTCTTTTTCACCGCGACATAGTTAGTGACGATATCAGGCTCAAACCCGTAGTAAGCATAATCGCTAGCTTTGGCTTGAGGCGCATTCGTGCTTAAAGTGAGTAGAACAACAAAGAGGAATAGATACTTAAACATAAGATAACAGTCGCTTGAGAGTGGTGAAACTTAACCTTATGATAACCTTATTTTGGTCTTTTACCTGATTATTTTTTACAAAATTACGATTTTTTTATCACCTTGATTGAGATAAATGAGTTTACCTTTCAGGTCTGCTACTATAGCGACGATTCTAACTATCGATTATTCTATCAAGCAGATTTATGAAGCAGAAAACTGTGAACTCACCGCTAACTTTTCCTGTCGCCTTCCCTATAACGTTAGCGGGGCAGTGGCAGTCACCTGATGATGAAGGCTTATCTCTGCTGTCCGCGCGACTTACCAGTTGGTTGCTCGATGAAGGTTCACTAACCGCACGTTTGAAAAGCCACTGTACCAACTTTCGCGTGAAAGTAGTCGGTGAGCAGCAACAGTTATGTTCAGCCCAAGAGGCTTGTAACATTATTAAAGTAGGGGAGCCTATTTTAGTGCGTGAAGTCATTTTATATTGCGATAATATCCCACAAGTATTTGCCCGTAGCTTATTACCTTTAGCAACCTTAACCGGTAAAGAACAAGCACTCGCTAATTTAGGTGAGCAACCCTTAGGGCAAGTGCTGTTTAATAACCCGTCATTACAACGCCAACGGTTAGAGCTGTCTTCTTTTGGCTGTGATTCTAGTGTTGCCGCTTTAGCCGCGCAATTAACGGATTTACCTACACAAGAACTGTGGGGGCGTCGCTCTATCTTTATCTTGGAGAATAAACCCTTGATGGTCGCTGAGGTGTTTTTACCTAATGCGTTTGCGTATCAATAAGCGCTGAGGCCGTATGAATTCAATCAAGACCTTGATAAAGCCCTATTAAAAAAACTTAAAAGACACCGATAAATGCTGAAAAAAATTCAAAAAAAATGGTTAGCGATTAAATTAATTACCCGTATGGATAAGCCCATTGGTACTTATCTACTGTTGTGGCCAACGTATTGGGCGCTGTGGATTGCTAGCGATGGTTGGCCAAGCCTGCACATGCTGTTGGTGTTTAGTCTCGGGGTATTTATTATGCGTAGTGCGGGTTGTGTCATTAATGATTACGCCGACAGAAAAATAGATGGCCAGGTTGAGCGCACTAAAAATAGACCTTTGGTTAATGGCATGATGACCGCTACCGAGGCGATTAATTTATTTGGTCTGTTAATTGGTATGGCGCTGGGTTTAGTGCTGACCCTGAGCTGGCCGACTATCTATTTATCTATTGTAGCGTTATTTTTAGCGGCGATTTATCCGTTTATGAAACGTTATACCCAACTGCCACAAGTCGTTTTAGGGGCTGCCTTTAGTTGGGGCATGATCATGGCATTTTCAGAAGCACAAGGGCAGATACCACTCGTTGCTTGGTTACTATTTTTTGCTAACCTATGTTGGACCGTTGCTTACGATACAATGTATGCCATGGTTGATAGAGAGGATGATCTAAAAATAGGGGTGAAATCTACCGCGATTTTATTTGCTGAAAATGATAAGCGTATTGTTGGTTTTTTACAATTAATGACCCTCGCTTTATTATGGACGGTTGGCGATATACTGGCCTTTGGTTGGCCCTATCAGCTCTCTCTTATTGTTGCGGCGGGCCTGTTTAGCTATCAACAGCTACTGATCGTGAATAGAGAGCCTAAAGCCTGTTTCCAAGCCTTCTTGCATAATCATTGGGTCGGGTTAGTTGTTTTTGTTGGTATAACGATTGAGTATTTATAATCATCAATACTTTGGTTTAAGCTCCTTAGTTTAAGCTCATTAGATAATCGTCAAAGGTTGCTGGGGCTCTCAACCCCTTAGTATCGATAATAACTAAGCTTGAAGTCGTTGTGCTTAACAACGGCTTCACTATGCCCCATTTCGACAAAAGCCCCTCGCGCCAAAAAAAGTAATTTTTTTAAGTTAGTGAACATACTCTCACCTTCCTTAGTTCCTGCCTACTCTAGCTAATAGTTAACCCGTAAGCTAATTCATTAATTTCCCAGTTTTGACCACTCATCTTACTGTATATCTTGGTTTTTTTAACGGTTAGTGTTAATTATAGTACTACCAATGGTGTGAATTTCAATCACTGAAAAGTTAGCAATATTAACTAAGAGAGTGACTAGCGAGTTAACGACTACTACTTATGTCTAGTTGCATTGTTTAATAAAAGCACAGTACAACTAGTTATACCTTTTGGTATTAGCTCCATGGAATCTGTACACCATTTATAAAAATAATTAATGACAATCAGTTAAGGGAAACAACAGATGAACAAATCAATGTTTTTAAAGGCGGCTTTAGTCGTTTCGATTGGAATATCCTCGCTAGGGCTCTCTGCCCTAGCTCATGCAGATGATGAGAAAAAATATCGTTGGCGTTTAGCAGAAACCTGGGGGCCTAACTTTCCTATTTTTGGCGATACCACGAAAAATATGGCCAAAATGGTCAAAGAAATGTCCAATGGCCGATTAACCATTCGCATTGATTCATCTAATAAGCATAAGTCAGCTTTAGGTATTTTTGACTTTGTGAAGAGCGGCCAATATCAAATGGGTCATTCTGCCTCTTATTATTGGAAAGGAAAAAACTTTAATACCATGTTTTTTACTACCGTACCTTTTGGCATGATAGCGTCTGAGCAACATGCTTGGTTCTATTACGGTGGCGGTATGGAGTTAATGAAAAAAGTTTACGATCAGTATGGCATTTTGTCATACCCTGGCGGTAATACCGGTAACCAAATGGGCGGTTGGTTTAAAAAAGAGATTAATAGCATTGAAGACTTGAAAGGGCTGAAAATGCGTATCCCTGGTTTTGCCGGTGAAGTATTAGCAAAATTAGGTGCTAAGCCAACCAATATACCATCGGGTGAGTTATACACAGCACTAGAGCGCAATACCATTGATGCGTTAGAGTGGGTTGGACCCTCATTAGATTTACGTATGGGTTTTCATAAAATCGCACCATACTACTATACTGGTTGGCATGAGCCAGGTACTGAGTTGCAATTTATGGTTAATGAAAAAGCTTATAATTCATTGCCTAAAGATTTACAAAAAATCTTAACCGTGGCGATGAAAGCCGCAGCCTATGACATGTATGCACAATCTATGCATGCCAGTGGTGTAAATTTAGCGACCTTGAAAAAAGATTACCCTAACGTAAAAATGCGTTCTTTTCCTAAAAGTGTGATGAATGCCATTAAGAAAACCAATGACGAGTTATTAACAGAGTTTGCGGCGAAAGATCCAATGACAGCAGAGATTTTAAAATCATTAAATGATTATAAACATCAGGTGCGTGCTTGGACTAATTTGTCTGATCGGGCTTATCTGGATAACTTTGATAGTAAGTAAGTTATTACTTTATCCCTAGTGGTCACTAAAGCTGTTAGTTCTCGTGAGTTAGCAGCTTTTCTTTTATTATTTTGTTTTTGAATGAAAAATTGAGCCTTAACATGAATACTAGCTTGAAAATTATCGGTAAAATTATCGATGCTTTAGGTAATCTTTGCAGCCTATTGATGGTGCTGATGATTGCCAATGTGTTTTATGACGTCATCATGCGTTATTTTTTTAATGACGTCAGTATCGGCATGCAAGAGTTAGAGTGGCATTTATTTGCTGCTATGTTTATGTTTGGTATCGCCTATACCTTAAAGGAAGATGCTCATGTACGTGTCGATATTTTTTACGATGCTATGTCAGCGAAAAAACAGGCCGTTATTAATATTTTTGGTTCACTATTTTTCGCTTTGCCGATCACTTTACTGATACTCTATTTTAGCTATGACTACACTTTTGAAGCCTATCAAATGGGCGAAGGCAGTGCCGATCCCGGTGGTTTACCGCACCGTTGGATTGTCCGTAGTGTTATTCCTGTATCGTCAATTTTTCTGGTCTTAGCTATTATTCATGTGCTGCTCAGCAATATTCAAGTATTAACCAATGAAGATGTAAGCAATCCGCCTAGCGAAGAAGGAGCAGCATAATGACGGGTATCGTACTTTTTGCTATCGCTTTGATTTGTTTGTTTTTAGGCTATTCCGTTGCTTTTACCTTTGCTGGCGTATCATTGATTGTCGGTGTTGCCGTGCTTGGCGTAGATCTGTTTGCTTTTATGCCTTATCGCATTATGGCAATTATGGAAAACACCATTTTAATGGCTGTGCCTATGTTTATTTTTATGGGCATAGTTTTACAAAAAACCGGTTTGGCCGAACGCCTGTTAGAATCATCCGCTAAACTTTTTGGTGGTATTGCCGGCGGTGTGGCGGTTTCAACGATTATTGTTGGTGCTTTATTGGCCGCATCAACCGGCGTAGTTGGCGCTAGTGTCGTTGCCATGGGCGTTATTTCATTACCTGTTATGTTGAAAAATAATTACCATCAACCGACAGCGGCGGGTGTTATTTGTGCCTCGGGCACCTTAGGGCAAATTATTCCCCCTTCTATCATCTTAATTATTTTAGGAGATGTGATGGGTGTGCCTGTGGGGGACTTATTCCGTGCTGCGGTGATACCGGGTATGTTATTAGTGATTTTTTATACGGTTTATATTTTAATTTTAGGTAAGATCAAACCCGAGTTAATGCCTCCTCTTGTGGTTACCGAGAGTAAACGTGAGTTACTAGTACAAGCGCTAAAAGATATAGTGCCACCGTTAGTACTCATTCTGTCCGTACTTGGCTCTATATTTGCCGGTATTGCCACACCAACAGAATCATCGGCTATTGGCGCTGTCGGTGCGATAGTATTATCACTTTTGTATGGCAGTTTTTCGTTTGCAAAAATGCATGAAGTGTCCAAAGAAACGGTGAAAGTCACCTCTATGGTATTTGCTGTACTTATCGGCGCGACAGCATTTTCCATGGTATTTAGCTACTCAGGCAGTGAATATTTGATAGAAGACTTCTTTATGGAGCTATCGGGCGGTAAATGGACTTTCATTATTTTAGCCATGTTGGCTATTCTTATTTTAGGTTTCTTTATCGATTTTATTGAAATTGCTTTTTTAGTGGTGCCTATTTTGTTACCGGTAGCCATTGCCTTAGATATTAATTTAGTTTGGTTTGCCATTTTAATTTCAATGAACTTACAGACCTCATTTTTAACGCCTCCCTTTGGTTTTAGCTTGTTTTATTTAAAAGGCGTCGCGCCTAAGTGGATGAAAACTACTACCATTTATAAAGGTGTAATACCCTTTATTTTAATGCAAATAATGGTGTTGTTATTGGTGATACTATTTCCTGAGTATTTGATTATTTCTTAATGCTTTAAAGAGATAAATGAATTATGTCTTTGATAGTCCTTGATATTTTTTGAGGGCTTTATCTTTCGATGACAACCGGTTGGCACAGGTTTTGAATTTAATTTAATTACTCTGCTGCTGTAGCAAAGTCAGTAATATCTTAGTTGCTGTTTTTATTGATTTTTATTGGTTTTTCTTGCGTGGTCATTTTGTGCTCTATATTGAAAAATTGCTAATGTTGATATATATTTTATATATCCTTTATCATTTTGTGAGCAGCTTATATGTTCTTAGCGCTATGCAGAAATTGGCTAGGTTTTTCTCTGTTTGTCTTTGCTTCTTATGTTATGGCAAACGAGACTGGCAATGATAAATTGCAATTTAGTGGTTTTGCTACTTTAGGTGCAGTTATATCTGATTCTGATCATCATGGTTACCGAAAAAATGTTGGCTCGGACGATGCTGTGTATTCAGGCGAGGTTGATTTTAAGCAGCATTCCTTACTCGGTTTGCAAGCCAACTGGAATATTTCGCCAAGTTTTGATGCCGTATATCAAGGTGTGCTCAGAGATTTACCAGAGCCTTCATTTGATAGATATACAACGCTGGCTTTTTTACGTTATGAAGTGAATACCCATTGGAGTGTTCGACTTGGCCGAACAGCACCGGATCTTTTTTTACTGACCGAATACCGTGATGTTGATTTTTCTTATGTCTGGGCAACGGCACCCAATGAAGTTTACGGCATTATCCCTTATAGAAGTATTGATGGCCTTGATGTTACCTATCAACAAAGGGGTTTAGGCGGGGTTTTCAAAACCAAGGTCTTTACTGGTTTTAGTGAGGCAGAAATTTCTGCAAATTCAGTGATTGAAAAAATAAAGATTGACGATATTATTGGCATCTCGCTATCGTTTGATCATTTTAACTGGATAGTTCACGCCAAACATACCCAAGTTAATGTGGCTAATGAACCGAAAAACAACACTTTATTAGCCGCTACTATTAGTCAAATACCCGATTTTTTATGGCTAAACGCCGCTGATTTTTCTCAGTCAATACTAATGACAGGGCAAAAAGTAAACTATTCCTCAATCAGTGGTCAATATCAGTGGCAACATTGGTTAGCCTCAGCAGAGTTATCACGTATAGCTTCAGACAGTGAGGTAATACCTCAAATCATCAGTGGTTATGCTGCTTTGTCTTACCAATTTAATGCCCATCAATTTTATGGTGTTTATGCTTTTACTGATTCCAATAATTATATTTTTGATGAACCCGGTGTTAATGAAGTCGCGTTAGAAGAACTTATTCATGGCACTACGACCCTGATGAATTTCTATGCAACAAACCAGCAAACAATATCGTTAGGTTGGCGTTGGGATATAGCGAGCTATATGGCCTCATCGTTACAATGGAACTATACCCGCATAGATGAGGGTGGTGGTACCTTGTGGCTTAATGAAGGCGCTCACCATAACGTAGCCGAAGACATTAATACCTTCTTACTAACGCTGAGTATGGTTTTCTAATGGCTAAATTTAATCAAACTATCGCTATACTAATACTGGTACTTGTTGGTGCTTCAGCTCAGGCACAAGAGCCTCTTGCTGTGGTGGTCAATAAGGCGAACCCTATTGATGAATTATCTCGCTCTGAACTTATCGACTTGTTTATGGGCAAATATGTAGCCTTTCCTAATGATGACAAAGCGATACCTGTTGAACTTAACGGTGAGCATGAAGTTAAAATTGAATTCTATCAAAACTTAGTTGGCATGCCTTTATCGCGTGTAAATGCTTATTGGTCAAGACTGCGCTTTACGGGTAGAAAACGTGCGGCGGTATTTAAGCCAAATGAAGAAGAGTTAATTGCTTTTATCATAGCGAATGAACAAGCGATTGGTTATGTGCCTCAATCACTTATAACAGAAGATTTAAAGGTTGTTTATATATTAAATGAATAAATCGGGCTTAGTTATTAGATTAGCGGTAGTTATTATTTTTACAGCAGTTATTGTTGGGCTTATTACTACCCAGATTTTCTATCGTTTTACTTTTCTTAATGAGCAAGCTCTTGGCGAGCAAAGTATTAAGCAACTGTATAACACTGTTTCCCCGACAGCCTCTATTGCCAGTTATTTGGGTGATGAAGAGCTTGCCAAAGAAGTCATTAATGGTCTGATTAGTAACGATCTTATCACCGCTGCCGCCATTAAAACTGATGTGCTTATGGTGAAAAGTGATAACTATCGACCATCGACAGCGACACTTGAGTTTACCTTGTTTTCTCCTTTTCAAAAAGAAAGGAGTGTCGGGGTACTTTTTGTCAAACCAAATGAAAAACACCTCGTAGACAGAGCCAATAAAATTAGTGCTACCAATGCTTTTGTGGTCGCCATTGAAGCATTGATCATTACCCTCATTTCAATTTTAGTGACTTATTATGTTATTACTCGACCCATTTTGAATATTGGTAAAGCACTGCACACCATCAGTCCGGGCACTAATGAGCGAATAAATAAACCTAGCTCTCACCAAAAAAGTGAGATAGGTCAGTTAGCTGATGATGTTAATGATTTATTAACTAAAGCTGAAGAGCAAATGCTTAGAGAAAAAAACCTTAGAAGTGAGGTAGAAGTTTTAGAATCAAGATTTAGAATGTTATTTGAAAATGCCACATCAGCGATAGTATTGGTTGAGCCGCAGGGCGATATCTTGCTTTATAACGAGACTTTTGAACAGCTGATTGAAAAACTTAACCTAACATTGAAAAAGAATTATGGTAATTATTTGCAAGACCTTTTTATTATGAAAAAAGATTTGCATGAACATATCCGCATAGCGTTTTCGAATAATGAATCAGCAGCGATAGAATTAGAATTAATATCATATCAAGACGAAAAATTCTGGGTGCAAGTCGTGGTTACACAACTTATAACCGATGACTTTCAAGAGAATTATCAAATTACTTTACACGATATTTCAAAACGAAAAAAACAAATATCTTTACTCGATCAAAAAGCGAATTATGACGGGCTTACTAACTTATTGAATCGTCATGCGGCCGAGCATCATCTAAAACTGCTTGTCGCGACTAAGGTACCCTTTGCCTTGATCATGATGGACTTGAATGATTTTAAGCCGATAAATGATATTTTTGGCCATGATTCGGGTGATGAGTTATTGATTCATGTCGCCAGTCAGTTAATGAAAAGTTTAAGAAAGGCCGACATTTTATCTCGTTGGGGCGGTGATGAATTTGTTATTGTTTTACCTAATGCCGACAAAGAAGAGGTCAGTAATGTTTGTGAAAAACTCGCTGCACAGTTGAGTAAGCCTCATCATTTATCTCAGCATAATAAGAGTGTTTTTGTCACCGCAAGTATGGGCGTTAGTTTTTATCCCGACGATGAAGCTGAGTTATTAGAACTGATTAGATTGGCGGATAAAGCCATGTATCAGGTAAAAAGAGACAAATCGACGAATCAAGAACTTTATTTAGCCTTTAGTCGTGATATTTCCGACCTAGAAAATAAGAGTAAAAAACCATGATGATTGAAACGGGTAACCAAAGGCGATCTTCAATCACGCTATTTTCAGAGCAAGCACAAGTTCATCGACTTAGATTAACGCTGAAAATATTGCTTACTATTTTTACTCTGCTACTGGTTAGTGAACTGTTTTTTCGGGGCTTTTCATCTTTGGCTCTGGCCATGTCTGCATCGTTGGTCATTTTAGTACTCTTTTTCTTTTGGGTTTCTGCAGATACCAGCAGCGTTATTTCTGGCATGGTGTTATGGACGGTTGCGGTATTTATTACTTACGCGTGTTGGCTAGGCAATGGCATCTTTGATGCCATTGTATTAGCCTTTCCCTGCTTATTAATGCTCGCTATAGTCTTAGCAGGAAAACTGATTTTTATCTCCTTATATGCCTATCTTATATGTGCCTTGTGTTTCTTTGCCTTTGTACATAATCAAAGTTTATTAACGGGGGCCATACTCTTTGAAGGGCTACCTACGTGGGGACGAGTCTTTAGCTATATTATAATGCTGACTTTTTTTTCTGTGGGTGTATTTTTAATCTTTGCGGATATAAGAGCAAGATTCAAAAATATCTTACAAAAAAATGCCTCACTTGAGCTAGCTCTTGAGCAATTAAGGCAGCGTAGCCGCTTTGATCAGTTAACTCAGTTGCCAAATGAAAATGTTTGTAAAATTGATCTTTTACAAACACTGCAACAACAAAAGTCATCAGGTCATATATTGGCTTTCATCACCCTAAATATTGGTAATTTAAACGCAATCAAGATGAATTATAGCCATAGGATTTGTGATGCTGCACTCAAGCTATTAGCAAAAAGACTGGTGTCGTTTGCTAATGACAAAACGATTATTTATCGCTTTCAGCAAAATGAATTTGTGATCTTAAAGCATTCCGTTGATTATCGGGGTATTAGTAAGTTTGCTGAAAAAATGCAGCAAGTTTGCTCGCAAATTTATCATGTTACAGACTTTGATGTTTCACTGCAGCCTGATATTGGTATCGCTCTTGCTCCTTTTGATGGTAGTAGCATGGAAGAGTTACGGCATAACTCACACTTAGCTATGCATGCAAAGGGTGAAGATGCCAAGGCTGACTTTTATTTCTTTGACCAAAAGATGGCTGTGCAAGAGCAAGAAAAACTCCAACTAACCAAAGCGTTAAAAAGTGCCATTGCCAATAATGAATTGATTTTACATTTCCAGCCTAAAGTTGACTTGGTGACCGAACAAATAATTGCTGCTGAGGCTTTAATTCGTTGGATTAGCCCTGAACATGGTTTTGTGCCACCAACGGTATTTATTCCTTTAGCGGAGCAAGCAGGGGTGATAACTGATATTACTCACTGGGTTATTGAACAATCAGTTATCGCGTGTAAACAATGGCACGAACTAGGTTTCAATAAATTATGTATCGCAGTGAACTTATCCGCAGAAGATTTTAAACGCGGTAACCTATTAACACATACCATGAATGCGTTAAGTCACGCTGATTTACCAGCACACTTTTTAGAATTAGAGCTGACTGAGTCAATGTTGATGGATGATATTCATCATATTCAGAAACAGATTAATGAATTACGTGCTTTTGGTATCTCATTTTCTATTGATGACTTTGGCACGGGTTATTCGAATTTAGGTTATTTGACCAAATTTAATGTTAGTACCCTTAAACTTGATCGCTCATTTGTGATGAATATTTGTCACTCCGCTAATGAATTACAAATAGTTAAAGCGATAATTGAAATGAGCAAAAGTTTAGGTATCACCAATGTTGCTGAAGGTGTTGAGGATAAAGAAACGGCAGCTATGCTTGTTAAATTAGGCTGTGAAATGGGGCAGGGTTACTTTTGGTCTAAGCCAATAGCACAGCAAGATTTTATCGCTTTATTGACAGAAAAAAGCGAAGAATTATTAGGCATTACCGTTTAATAGCGTCACCGTTTAATGCCGAGTTTAGTTTGCACCTTCTGCATATGCTCTCGAAAACTCTTATCAAACTTACTCTCGCCACAAGAAAAATAAGCAGTGCTTGCTTCTACAGGGCTACCTAATATCTGTTCGCGTTGCATAGTGCAGGTACCGTTGTCATTTTTGGTGATAGAGCCTACATGAGAGGTACTGGTATTACGTTTATGTTGTTGTTCTGCGGTGAGTGGTACCAACGTTTTTGGTACCGGGAAAGGGTCTCCATGCATGATGGCAGCAGAGCGTTTTTGTGTTAACTCTGAAAATGCCTTATCACGCTGTTGATTAGCTAAGTTTTTTCTAAGCTGAGATAAACGATCATAACTAGAAGAATTGCCTCGGCTAACAGCAGCTACTTTATTTTTAATGGTCATAGAGTCAATTTTCACCGCATTAGTCACTTGGGTAGGTAGTGCTTTCGTTGTCGCTTTCCCCAGGGGGGTTTTTTTGACGGTGGGCTTTTGCGCTAATTTCTGTGCAACGATTATTTTTTCAGCAACGCTTTTGACCATGATGTCTTTTTTCGGCGCTACCTTTTTAGCTAGCGTTTTTTTTGGTACAGAGTACAAAAAGCTTTTGATTATGGTGTTTTTGACTTTTATTTTTTCTTGTTTGCTCGCTTTAGGGGCGTTTTTAAAACTATAAATTAATACAAATAATAAAATTAAGTGCAGCAATACAGAAACAGTAATGGCAGTGTAAGATCCCTTTAACACAGAGTTTTTATCTTTTAGTTACAATAAGTAAAATTATAGACAAAAAAAAACACCACAGGTTCAATACTCTGTGGTGTTTTTTAGTATTATTAACCTGTAATCATGCTCTTAACGAGCTATGCTTTGTAATACTTCAATATCTACCAAATTAATTACGGTGGCTTTTATATCAGCCATACTGTCACTAGCGATAAGCAAACCGTCATCATCAACGTTAATATAACCTTGTTGACGAATACTAGCGATTAACGTTGCTTGAGCACGTTTGTCGATAAATTCAGGCGCATTAATATTGTTTAAAACCGATAAGCGCTTAGCGATGTCGACAACCTTGGTTTCTAAGTCACGTTTGCTTAACGGCGCTAAACGACTAGTGAGCGAGGTAATGATGGCTAGGCGTTGTAAGCTTTCATCAACACACTCTGCTAGAGAGTGTACTCGGCTCAGCAGTGCAACATCGTCAGTAAGCGACCAAAAGCCAGCCTTACTTTGTTTAACAATATTACCTGTTTCTAAATACCTTAATACTTGTTGGGCTTGTTCGGCAACTTGTGCTGCATCTTGGTATAAATAGAGATCTTCTTTTAGTAACGCCATTAACGCTTGTACTTTGGCAATTAAGTCATCTTGATTAATTTTGTTATGTCGATCGAGTAAGCGACAAACCAGAGCTGGCAGTACGAAGGTGTGTAAAATGTTATTACGATAATAACGCATTTCTAATTTTGCCGTTGTAGATAGTGATACTAGGCTACCAAAGCTATCTTCGGTAATTGTTACCTTATTGAGTGAAGTAACATGTGTTAGTAACTGTGCTCCAGTCTCTTTTGGAACCGTCAGCTGTTCACTAAAGGGTGCTTGGCGCTGTAGGTTTAAGAAAAAATCGAGTTGAGTTTCTAACTCAACTTTAGATAAGGCTTTATTTTTACTCGCTTCTAAAATCAAAGCAATTAAAGCCACGCCATTTAATGCGGCACTCTTGTTAATGTTTTCCATGACTTTTTCAGCCAGGACATTGACTGTTGGGGTTAACCAGCTAGGTTTTTGCGGATCAATTGGATCAATAGCGTCTTTCCAGTCAGGCACTTGTTTATTTAAAAACTCATTAATATTCATCGGCTCGCCAAAATTTACATAACCATTACCATAGTTACGTAAACTCTTAATGGCTTTGAGTACGCCAAACATTGACTCACTTTTTTTCTCGCTACCACTTAATTCTTTATGGTAGGTGCCGACTTCCATCACATGTTCATAGCCTAAATAAACAGGCACTAAGGTGAGAGGTCTATCAATACCGCGTAACAAGCTTTGAATAGTCATGGCCAACATGCCTGTTTTCGGCGATAACAATCGGCCAGTACGACTACGGCCACCTTCAGTGTAATATTTAACGGCATAGCCACGTTCAAATAACAGCCCTAAATATTCACGGAAAATCGTCGAATATAAACGGTTGCCGCCAAAGCTACGACGAATGAAAAATGCGCCACCTTTTCTAAATACAGAACCAGCAGGCCAAAAATTTAAGTTAATGCCCGCTGCAATACGTGGCATTACTAAGCCTTCTTGCAATATAACGTAGGAAAGTAATAAGTAATCCATATGGCTGCGATGACACGGTACATAAATAATTTCATGGCCATCTTGCGCTAATTTCCGTAATACTTTGGCGTTGCTGACATTAATAGTGCTATATAAGCGCTTCCATAACCAATGCAAAATAATTTCACCAAAACGGACCCAAGAAACACTGTAGTCACCGGCAATTTCGTTCATTATGGCGAGTGCTTGTTTTTTTATTACCGCTTCTGAGACTTTCTTACTTTTGGCTTCGTCACTGATCATACGTTTGATTGATGGATTGGCCAGAAGGGCGGTAAACATCTGCTTGCGATGCATTAATCTTGGCCCTTTAGCGGCGATGGTTTGGCGATGGAAATGAAAGCGCGCCACGCGTAAAAATTTATGAGTAGCAGCTTCATCAGTACCATGGTCATCCGAAATATTGCGGAACGAAAAAGCTTCGCTAAAACGTACTAAAGTATCGCGACCTAAAAACATCACAATGAAAAGCTTACGCAGCCAACTGGGTGACTCTTGATCTGCTAATAGCGTACCAATATTCAGGTTTTTACGTTCTTTTGTTGGTGTACGCCCCCAAATTAAATTGGCAGGAATTAGCTTAGCATCAAGGTTTTCGTCTAGGGCATGCTGTTTTAATATCTCTATTCCCTGGGCGGTTGCTGTAGTTTTACTTGCTTTGCGCCAGGAAAAAATGGGTGTTGGTTTTGCTAGGCAAAGAGTACGCTGAAAGGTTTTACCGTTAATGGTTACTTGCCCAAGAGGGTCCGGCAGATTTTGCTTTTTACAGGCACTTTGCAAGCTTAATAAATCAGAGGCTGATTTATGACGAACAATATAAAAAATAGGCTGACTGTTTTGTTCCGTAATACTTTGACTGTCAGTAATTATTTTACTGCGGACCAGTAACTTAAGCGGATATTTTAATAAAAAATAGAAAAAAGAACGTAAAACCAACATTTTGAATTGCTCGAATGAGTTATTAACTGCTATAAAAAAGAGATTTTAGCACCATTAGTTAAAATTGTCTTGGTTTGTAAATAAAGTGAGGGCACACTATCGTCACTGTGTTTACCACTTGTTAAATAACCTGAACTCGGCTTAACAAATGTTTCTCTAGCAGCTATTTTATCTTACTCCGGCGTTAAATTTACTTGTAATAGACCAGTTATTGACGCGAAATTTGCCTTGAATTAAGACAAACTATCAAGCTAGAGAGGAGATTGAAATATTTGCAATTATATATCAATCAGTTAACTATATCTTAAGCCGAGTTCAGGTTAAATACCTTTAATTTCAGGAGCTGACATTGAAAAAAATAGCTGTGTTTGTTGATGTGCAAAACATTTATTACACCACCAGAGATGTTTTTGCTAAGCAATTTAACTATCGAATGTTATGGCAGGAATTACTGGCTCAAGGAGATATTGTTACGGCTAAGGCCTATGCCATTCAACGTAGTGATGATCAGCAACATAAGTTTCAAAAAGCGCTTAAACACATAGGCTTTGATGTCAAACTTAAACCTTTTATTCAACGTCGAGATGGCTCTGCCAAAGGTGATTGGGATGTTGGCATCACCATAGATATTATGGAAACCGCTCCAGATGTCGACTGTATTATTTTACTTTCGGGTGATGGCGATTTCGATTTATTGTTACGCAAAGTCCGAGAAAAGTATGGCGTCACTACTGAAGTCTATAGCGTTGCTAGCTTAACGGCTAAATCGCTGATAGACGCTGTCGATATCCATCATAAAATAGAACAAAGCTTATTAATGTAGGCTAGTTGCATTCATTTACCGCGCTCAGGTGGAATGGGTGGAGAACATCGCCAATATTAATGAAGCTTATCTTTATGCTTTTTCACTAAGTAAGCGGTTAACACCAACGCGATAATAAACAAGGCTGCACTGGCGATTAGTTCATTTTTTGCTCCTAATCGTATGCCACTGCCAGCTAATGAAAAAATAATCATTTGTGGAATAAAGCCAATAAAAGAACCGCTAACATAAACGGGCATTGATACCTTGCTAACACCAGCAATAATATTGGTAAGAAAATTACTACCTATCGGTAAGATGCGAATAACGATGGCTTTTAAAAAGGTCTGTTCACCGAGGAAAATGGATAACTTTGTTAATTGATTGGGATATCTGCGAGTGATCTTAGCGCTCAATAGGTAACGAGCGACACTAAAGGTAATCAGGCAGCCTAATGTTGCTGCTAAAGTAGCTATAATTACGCCGATGACAGCACCTAAGTTGATTCCCGCTACTAAAGCGGCAATTTGTCTCGGTAAGCCGATACTGGTTGCCAGTGATAAAAAGGTGAATAATACTAAGGTATTAAAATAGGGTGAACTGCCTTCTTGTTGCCAGTTAAGTTTTTCCACTAAGCTAACCGTCCATTCACTTAAGCTAAAGCCTGGTTCTGTTGTAAGCAATACCGAGGCAGCTAGCGGCGTTTGTACCTGCCATTGATACAAGCCAGTGACGATAATAATTATCATAATAAGACCTGCCAATAGTTTAGCGGTACCTGGATTTGAGAAAATAAGAAAAAGTTTAGAAAACATAAGGATACCAGGTGGGTTAATTAATTAGCCACTTAGCCAAAATTCAAAGGCTACAGGCAAAGTGTGGCTTGAGCAAGGGAGTTTAGTTAGTGAGTATGCAGTTACATTAGCTGAAGAGCTACATTCATCTATTTTTCGGCTAAATTATTACTGAGTTTTATTTAAACTGTCTAATAGCTTGGCTTTCGCTTGAGCAAATTCATCCACGCTTAAAAAACCTTGCAGTTGTAGTTTAACTAATTTTTCGAGGGCGTTCACTAACTCTGTTTCTATCTGTCCATTGTTATGCTTATTTTGCTTGGTAATAGCTGGCGGGCATTGTTGAGCTTCGATTGTCTGTTTAGATTTTTTATCGAGTGTAGGTTCAATATGGGTTGCTGGGCGAATAATCGCTGCTTGTATATGTAGCGGGGTATCATCGTGGCTTTTATGTCCACTTTGCACTATCTCTGTCGCAGCGACTTTAGCTTTTATCATTCGTTTGGGGGTATGGGCACTATTAATATGCCGGGCAATAAGCCAACACCAATCAAGGACAGCATCGACTACTTCAAAGTAACTGCCTTTAGTGATCCTATCGCTGCCTTTACGTAAATATAAACAGATTACTTGACTACTTTTTTCACCGGTATTAATCACTAAGCTAATCCGCCTAACCCTATAGTCAACCATCTTAGCAATTTGCTCTTTATGAAATATTTCGCGTACCTCGTGTTCTTGTGTGTCATTAAATCCACGACCTAAGCTAGTATTCACTGTGGCAATAACCAAATCACCAAGTAAGATTTGACACTGTTTAATCTCGGTTAATAATATAACTTTCTCTGCTTTGTGCTCGTGACGACGAAATAAGTTGATAGCTAACTTATCTTCAGTTAGAGCTAGGTTTGAAAACTCTCTGCGTACTAAAGCTTTAGAAGAATTTTTCTGTATGTTTTTTTGATAAACAATATAGCTACCAAATAAGCACACTATAAAAGCAAAGAAGAAAGCGATACTGCCGGAGGTGCTTTTTTTTGCATCTTCATTGTTATGGCCAAGGTTGATGTTTTGTTGAAATAGCTGATAGATAGCACCAGAATCTTCATTGAAAAACAGTACTTCTCTGCGATTGTCTTGAAATAGACTTAATTGAACGGCATTTAATTCTTTTTGCTGTAATGGCCATTCTGATTGAGGTTTTGAAAGTGCTTTGTCCGGCGATTTTTTACGTTGGTTAATTGTTATTTCTGGGGAGTCATTATTATAGGGTAGCGAATTTAGTTGCCAGTATTGCTTGTCCTTCTGTAACAATATTAATTTATTGCGCAGTCCAGGTGCATTCTTACCTTGATACATTAGCAAGCTGTTGGCTACTAAGGCTTCTTTAGGTTGATATATAAAGTTTTTAGGTGAATATTCACGCCAATCCTCACCACCGTAACCGTAAGATAGCCAATGCGTTGAAGAACCCTTCAGCTGATATTGATGAGAGAGTAATAATTTATTTGAGTATTTATCAGGCCATATAAATTGCGTTATTTGGCCTGCGCCAAGTAAGTATAGAATGTTATCAATACTTTCATTGGCATAGTAAGGGTTGCTGTGGGGAATACTGTAGCTACCAGAGGCTACTTTCTGTGGAGCGATACGTAAAATAGCGCCAGAATAAAGCGGGTATTTTGCTAACCGTGGGCTTTGAGTTAAGGCGATATAAAGTAGACCAAAATCATCATGCCATGACTTACTAAACGGATTAAAGCTTAATTGAGTGATGCCATTTTCTTGCGTAGGAATGGCTATCTTTAACACTTCACGTTGCGTTAAAAAGTCAATTTTTTTAGCTGAATTTAACTGCCATTCGGTAATGACGCTATCAAAATTCAATGATTGGTCTATCGCAGTTTCGATTAGACGTTTGCTGGGGTTATCGGAAGCGTGTGCTATATGGGCGGTATAAAAAGTAGCATAACCCTCTTGATCGCGTAAGGAAAAGTTAGGGTGTAGAGTAAAGGCTGTTAGTTGGATAATGGCTTTGTCGGTGGCTAATTGTTGTAAATCTAACAATAACGTGGTGTTTTTAGGTTTATCTTGCGATAACTGATAAATTTTACCTTGTCTATTAGCCAGGAAATAATTTTGACTGTTGCCCGGCTGCTCAATTAATTGCAGCCACTGATTGTTATTGCTGCTTAGCTGTGGTGCTTGTGCGACTTTTTGTAATAAATATTGTTTTTGTTCACTGGCACTGCTGCTACTGAAGGTCAGTTGGAGGCAGAGTAAAACAAATAAAAAAAAGCTGTTTCTTGCGCTAAGCATTAAATTGAGTCACCCATAGTTCAGTATTGTGCTAACTGATATCTGTTTACGTGCCCTTAAATAAGTGCACCCTTTTCACTTCAATGAACTGATCCTTGTTAGCGCCACTGGTATAGCTTAATTTCCCTTCTAGCATCAGGTCATCACCAATATTGCCACTCTCTGCTAAATATTGTGCTTGTTTACCCCACACTTGGATAGTACGTTCCACTGAGATAGTCTGCCATGCTTGTTTGTCAGTATTGTAAACATGTTGATTAATAACAACGTTAGCTTGAGTAATATTTTTACTTTGTTCGGTTAACATCAGCTTTGGTTGTGATGTTAATTGTGCACTGCAATGTATTTGATTGATTGCCTGAGTATAGCCTTTACTAAATTTTTGCACGAAATTAGCATGAACAATACCTAAATGGTGGCTGTTTTTATCCGTTGCTTTTGGCTTAATATTACTTAAATAGCCATGTAGAAGAATAATATCACCTTTAATTGCATGCTGTAATGCCTGCTCTACTAACTCTCCTTCAACCTTGACATGATGATAGCTAGTCCACTCTTTATAGTTATTGGTTTTTTTATCCAACCATTTACTCGACGTGGCTAACACTATCTCGGTCACTGCGGTAGCTGGATTAGCACGATAACGAATATCTGGAGTTGCTACTAAATTACCCAATAAAGTCACGGCACAAAGCTGTGGTTTTGGTGTTTGTAGATGTTTATTAACAGCAGTGGGTAATGACAAAATTTTTTCCTGTGAGTGTAATTGTTTACAAAGTATTGAGTTTTCTATTATCTCTTTGCATGATAATTGGAGCAAGTGTTTATATTTTAATATGAATACGGTAGAGTTGTTAATAACATGTTTCAGAATGTATCAATATATTTTAAGGAAGAAAAATGATTCTATGTAGTAAAAAAATAATATCAAGCATCTCTTTGCCTCTGCTTCTCTGTACGGGGATTGCCAACGCGGCCAGTGTCGAAGACTTTTCTCGTCATGCTCAATACCACAATGTGAAAATATCGCCAGACGGCAAGCACTTAGCCGCTTTAGCCACAGTTGATGGTGCAAAGCGTTTAGTGTTCTTAGAAACCGATACCTATAAAGTAACTTATTCTTTAAATGCCAATAGTAAAAACCAAGCCGCTGATTATTATTGGGTCAATAATGAGCGTGTGGTTATTCAAGTTGAACAAATGCGCGGTGCATTAGAAAAACCCATTAATATGGGAGAAATCTATGGACTGAATTATGATGGTTCAAAAAAACGTATGATCTTTGGCTACCGCTCTAAAGAAGGAGGAGCTGACGGAGGGTTTTTAATAGATAAACTTGCAGATGATCCTAAACATGTACTTATCCATAAACGTTTACTATCAAGACGTAGTGATGCCCTTACCAGTGTTGTGAAATTGAATATTTACAACGGGAAAGAAAGGGAAGTTAAAAGGTCGCCTATGCCTAGTAGCCGTTTCTTAATTGATGGTAATGGCCAGCCCCGTTTTGCAACAGGTGTTGATAAAAATTTCAAGACTAAAATGTTTTATTCGAAAGGCAAAGGAGAGCCTTGGCAAGCGTTTGGTAAAGATATTGCCGGTGACTTTAACCCCATTGCTTTTGCTCAAGATAATAACAGTATTTATGCGTTAAAAAGTGAAGACGGTAAACCTCAAGGTTTGTATAAATATAATTTAGGTACAAATGAAGAAACTTTGCTATATCAAAGTGATATTGCCGATCCTACTAGAGTAATAACGTCAGGGTTGAATGATGTGTATGGCGTGCGTGTTGATGAAGACTACCCTAAATACATCTATATAGATGAGAGTGTCAAAGATGCGCAATTACATAAAGCTTTATATCAAGCCTTTAAAGGCGATAGCATTACTATAACCAGTAAAACTGATGACGGTGAAAAAATTATCGTGCATGTCAGTGGCGATAGAAATCCAGGTGCATTTTATTTATTTAATACCAAGACCATGAAAACAAAGCATATATTTAATGCACGCCCATGGATTAAAGCGAATGAAATGGCGGCGTCTGAGCCGTTTCGTATCAAAACTAAAGATGGCCTAGTGTTAAACGGTTATTTAACGCTCCCCAATGGGAAAGATAAAAACTTACCCACGGTGGTTTTACCTCATGGTGGCCCACAAGCTCGTGATTATTGGGGATATCACCCGCAAGTACAAATGTTAGCTAATGCGGGTTATGCCGTTATACAAGTGAACTTTCGAGGCTCTACTGGTTATGGTAAAACCTTTGAAGAAGCTGGTTTTCATAAATGGGGCACTAAAATACAAGATGATATTATTCTCGCCGCTAATTATGCGGTACAGCAGGGTATCAGTGATAAAAATAGGTTATGTCTAATGGGCACCAGTTTTGGTGGTTATAGTGCCTTGCAAAGTGCTATTAGAGAACCTGAGTTATTCAAGTGTGCTATTGGTATTGCTGGCGTTTATGACTTGCCAATGCTGTATAATGAAGGGGATATCAAAACCTTACAATGGGGTGATGCCTTTTTAGATAAAGTATTAGGTACCGATGTTGCGGTGCAAAAGTTACAATCACCTGTGCATCATGTTGATAAATTAAAAGCGGCAATATTTATTATTCATGGTGAAGACGATGAACGTGCGCCTATTGAACACGCAGAAGCATTAAAAGCCTCTTTAGAAGCAATTAATTACCCCTTTGAGTGGTTAGTGAAAGACAAAGAAGGCCATGGCTTTTATAATGAAGATAATATTTTAGAGTCAAATCAAAAAATCTTGTCTTTCTTGGACAAGCACATAGGAAGCTAATGAGCGCAACGATTGCCAGCGAATACCTTAATAACATCGCCCTAGGTTATGTAGATAGTGTCGATAGCGAATACGCTAAACGACTTGCCAAAAAATGGCATTTCAACTACTTGGGGCATGTTGCTGCTGCCAGTAAAAAGCCAGAGCTTGATTTTGTTTTGCAAGTGCATCATCACGCACTGGAGCTGTGTAAATTAGATGAGCCTAAATTGGGCGCTATTAAGGTAGACTTTGTTGAAGGTGCTGTTGCTCACCGACGTAAGTTTGGTGGCGGACGCGGGCAAGATATTGCTAAAGCGGTTGGCTTAAAACATGGTTTTACTCCTCACGTCCTTGATGCCACCGCTGGCCTTGGCCGTGATGCCTTTGTATTAGCAGGTCTTGGTTGCAAACTTACCTTATTGGAACGTATGCCTGTGGTGGCTGCGCTTTTAGATGATGGTATTGAGCGCGCGAAACTCAATTATGAAGTTGCCGATATTGCTAATAACATGCAGTTAATTCACGGTACCTCACTAGAGGACATGGACTTAGCTAATGCTCCCGATGTGGTCTATCTTGATCCTATGTATCCGCATCGAGAAAAATCGGCCGCGGTAAAAAAAGAAATGCGTATTTTTCAATGCCTCGTTGGCGAAGATCTTGATGCCGATGGTCTACTTGAACCTGCGCTAGCACTGGCTAAATACCGTGTTGTAGTAAAGCGACCAAGCTATGCACCACCATTGGCGGGTAAAAAACCGTCGATGAGTATTAATATGAAAAAAAATCGTTTCGATGTTTATGTAAAACAAGCCATCCCCAAACTGACTACGTAAGCTGAATTCGGCTTACGCAACCTAGTCATTTACTGCTTACATAAATCCGTCATATTTATGTAACCTTACTGTCATAGTAATAGGTGATGATTGCCTTTAATTTATCTTAAAGGCAATCATGTCATGCGTGTTTCAAATTTCTCTCGTTTGTCAGTTGCAGCAATCAGTGTTTTTGCAGTGATTTTTCTGGCAACCATGTATCACGTAGGTAAATCTTTAAGTAACAGCCAAACAGAATATAAGGGCTATCAGGCGCTTATTTCCTTAACGACCATTGAGTTTAATCGCACCATAGTTGAGTATTTACAAACCGGTGATGCGGCCTTGTTAAACAAGGCAGAAAAAGCATTAGCCGCCATTGCCGACCAAACTAATTTATTGGCGCTTAATGCCGCCATTGAAGCGGCAAGGGCAGGTGAGCATGGCCGAGGTTTTTCCGTGGTCGCCGATGAAGTTCGCCAACTGGCGGGTAAAACCCAGCAGTCACTCAAACAAATATCAGCGCGTTTAAATCAATTACAAAGCGCCAGTAACTCGATTGAAGGCATTATTAATGACATTGAAGAGGCGTCACATAAGCAACGTATTATCGCGGATGAATTGCAAGAAACATCATTAGCCGTCTCTGGGCAAGCAGAAGTATCTGCAGCGGTTGCTCAAGATACCCTTGAGCAAATTACCCGTCAACGCCAGCACTTTATCGCCTTTGAGCAAGCCATGGCCAATGTCGATAAAGAAGTGAGTGACTCGCAACACTTATCCAACGTCATCTCGATTGATGTCAGTAATCAAGTCAATGCTATCGGTCTAACCCTTAATAAAGCCTCTTAATTAGTTAAGGTGTTAAATTCAGAAAGCTAGGTATAATACCCAGTTCATCAGGTTAAGTTACTTGATAATTTACCGCAATTATTAACCAACCAATAAAGGTATTTTCATGATCAAAAAAAACAGCTTAATGCCAGTGGGCGAACTCCAACAATTAAAAAACGGTGAAATGATCACCCATAATACAGCGGAACTTTTTGCTAATAAAAAGATAGTGTTATTTGCCGTGCCCGGTGCTTTCACACCAACATGTTCAGCAGCACACTTACCCGGTTATGTGGTGTCGGCAGACGAGTTAAAAGCCAAAGGTGTTGATACTATTATTTGTTTGTCGGTAAACGATGCTTTTGTGATGAATGCTTGGGGGGAATCTCAAAATGCCGAAAATATTATGATGCTAGCCGATGGCGATGGGAGTTATAGCAAAGCATTAGGTTTGAGTATGGACACCGCTTCTTTTGGTGGGGTGCGCTCACAGCGTTACGCTATGATTATTGACAATGGTAAGGTAAGCAGCCTACATGTAGAGCAACCAAAGTCGTTTGAAGTCAGTAAAGCTGAAGTGATTCTTGAGCAGTTATAGTCTCATTAACCGTGATAGCATGGGCTATTAAGGTTGTATTTGAGCATTTGTTTAGCAACAGTCGCTTGATAAAGCTGATACTAAAAGCAATAAACAAGAGAACACAAATAAGAATGATTAACCTTATTAACTCATTGGTTAATAAGGTTTTTTATGTGTTTCATGCTGTTTTTACTTGAATTTTATCGGATAAAAAGGCAGAATTCACCCAATTAGAATCTTCAAGGCAAAATTATGTTAAAAGCAGAAATGGTAAAAAAGTTAAACCTACAACTTAATTTAGAGTTTTACTCTTCAAACTTGTACTTACAAATGAGTGCTTGGTGTGAAGAAAAAGGTTTTGCCGGCGCTGCAGAGTTTTTACGTAAACATGCTAATGAAGAAATTCAGCACATGAACCGTTTATTTACTTACGTCAGTGAAACCGGTGCTTTGCCTATTATTGGTGCTATTGATGCGCCGCCGCATGAATTTGAAACGTTAGGTCAGTTATTTCAACTAACTTATGATCACGAATGTTTAATCACTGAGCGCATTAACTCACTTGCTCATGAAGCGTTTACTAATCAAGACTATTCTACCTTTAACTTCTTACAATGGTATGTGGCTGAGCAACACGAAGAAGAGACCTTATTCAAAGGTATTTTAGATAAAATCAATCTAGTAGGTAACGATGGTCATGCGTTATTCTTCGTTGATAAAGATTTAGCTGAACTTGCCAAAACGGGTAGTACCAGCATAATGACAGAAGCGAACGCATAAAGTTTAACAGTAGTATGCGGTATTAAACTGACAGATATAATGAAAAGGGCTTTTATAGCCCTTTTTTTGTATACGTCCTATTTGCATAAAGATTATAATAACGGCGAAATTTTCGGGTTTTCTTCTTAAGGTGTAACAGTGATCACAACAGACGTATTAATAATTGGTGCCGGCGCAGCAGGCTTAATGTGTGCCGCACAAGCAGGCTATCGCGGAAAAAACGTTGTTGTGGTTGATATGGGTAAAAAACCGGCGCGAAAAGTATTAATCAGCGGTGGCGGTCGTGCCAATTTCACCAATGAAGGTGCAAGTCCTGAAAATTATCTTTGTCAAAATCCACATTTTGTAAAGTCAGCACTAAGCCGTTATAGCGCGCAAGACTTTATTGATTTAGTCGACCGGCATGGCTTGCAATATCACCATAAAACCCTAGGCCAGTTATTTTGTGATGATAGCGCGCAAGACTTGGTTGATATATTAATGACTGAATGTGAGTGGGCCGGAGTACAAGTCAATTTGCGTACAGAGGTATTGTCGGTTACTAAAAACAACCAGGGTTACTTAGTTACTACGACCGATAAAAGTTACCAATGTAAATCGTTAGTGGTAGCTGCAGGTGGCTTAACTATGCCTAAATTAGGCGCAACACCCATTGGTTATAAAATTGCTGAGCAATTTGATTTAAACGTATTAGAAACCTTAGCTGCGTTAGTACCATTCACCTTACATGATCACGACAAACAACGCTTCGATGGCTTATCAGGCATCAGCTTGTTGACCGAAGTCACTAGCGAAGATGGTACTAGTTTTAAAGAAAATATTTTATTTACTCACCGTGGTTTATCAGGGCCGGCGATATTGCAAATATCGTCTTTTTGGCGCGCAGGGCAGGCGGTTACTATTAACTTATTGCCAGAACATAACCTTAGCGATACCTTAACTCAGTGGCAAAGTGAGCAAGGGCAAAAATCAGTGAAAAATCTGCTAGCGACCTTATTACCTAAACGTTTTGTCGAAGTGTTAGTCAAAGATGGCATCATTGCCGACAAACCGATAAAACAATTAAATCACCCAGAAATAAAGCAATTAAGTGATTACTTACATGCTTGGCAGATCAAGCCAAACGGCACTGAAGGTTATCGCACTGCCGAAGTTACTTTAGGTGGGGTAAACACCGATGAGCTTTCCTCAAAAACCTTTGAAAGTAAAAAGCAGCCAGGTCTGTTCTTTATTGGTGAAGTCATTGATGTAACGGGTTGGCTCGGCGGCTATAACTTTCAATTTTGCTGGGCATCTGGTTTTGCCTGTGGTCAGGCGGTGTAGTGTATTCTGTTATTTAAAATTGTGACCATTGTTCTAAATTAGTTTTTGAGTGGTCCAAGCTTATCTAGCCGCTTAAAAGTAAATGTCCTAGATAAATAAAGTTATCACTCTAAGGTTTTTGAACATACAGTAACAATGTGTGGACCTTCATAACTCATGAGAAGTGAGTCACCGTCTGAGAAAATTTAACATATTGGCTACGTTTTATGACTGTCCATAATACTGAGGTGAATGATCACTTTTACCACAATATAGTCTTTCATGAAAATAGTCACGGGACAGCGTGATTTTCTAAACACAGTCTATTGAAAAATGGCTTTATAAACTTAGTAGTGCTTTCAACTTTACGGTATTACGGCGAGATATTTCTATCGTTTTTCCATCGGTCATCGTGAGATCATAACCATCATTTAGTGTTTCAACAATCGTAACGACCGATTGTAAGTTAATAATAAACTGTCTATTAACACGAAAAAATAATTGTTTTGGTAATCGAATTTCAACATGATTAAGCGATTTTTTAACAAACGCTTTTTTCTGTTCAAAATAAATTTGTACGTAGTTTTTACAACTTTCAATATAATCGATATTAACAATTTCGATTAAGTGGCATTGACCATTATCTTTCACAAAAATACGACTATTTAATGCTAATATTGGTTCGTTACCTAGCTCTTGTTCATCGTTCACTTCGGCTTTATTTTGCCTTAAATTTTTATTACTAAGTTTTATAATGGCTTTAGCCAATCGTTCTTTACTGATAGGTTTAAGTAAATAGTCGACTCAAGAATTCTCATTATTTGTGACGATCCACATAAACAATGAGAATCACGTCAGTAAATGAGATTGACCTATTATGTTCACTGTTACCACAATATAGTCTTTCAAGACTGGAATAGACCATACTTGATCTGTTCAGGTTAGTGCCTACAGCATACGAACAATTACCACTAAACATATCAATGATTTCCGCTTTGCTTTCGATGTTGTAGGTACGCTTAAGCTCAATAACGAATACTCAGGGCTTGTATAAATTACTATCTATATTGCTTTCGAAGAGCTGAGCATACTGATTGAACACCCTTAAATTACAGAGGTGGTTTATGATAAATATTATTGCTGAATTTACAGCTCATATTGGAATTGATTGGGCTGATAGTAAACATGACTATTGTATTCAAGGTCGAAAAAAATTAAAACGTGAGTTTGGTATTTTATCTCATTCGCCAGAGAGTATTGATGAATGGGTTTTATCATTACATAAACGTTTTGGAGGTCAAATTGCCATCGCCGTTGAATTGACCAGAGGGCCAATTGTATATGCATTACAAAAATATAGCTTCATTACGATATACCCAGTTAATCCGACGCTATTAGCCAAGTACCGTGAAGCTTTTACTCCTAGCGGAGCCAAGGACGATCCTACTGATGCAGAATTTGCGTTAGATCTAATGCTTAACTATCCAGGTAAGATCAAGCCGCTAACGATGCAGCGCGAGGAGATAAGAAAACTCGGATACCTAGTCGAGCAGCGTCGTAGGCTAGTTGAAGATCGGAGTCGTTTTGGTAATCGGTTGATAAATACACTTAAACAATATTTCCCTCAGTTATTAGAACTCTTTAGCCATAGAGAATCGGTGTTGTTCTGTCGTTTCATTAACCGCTGGCCCAACCTAAAAAAGTTAAAGAGAGCGAGAGAAGAAACCATCAGAAATTTCTTTTTAGCTTCAGGTGGAAGATCTGTAACATTGATTGAACAACGAATTGAAGCAATACAAAAGGCTCAATATATTACGGAAGATCTCGCAATTATCGAGCCTCATCAGCTGCTAGCACTATCACTGACGGATCAAATCACAGCAACAGTTAAAGCAATTAAAAGATACGATAAAGAAATAGATAAACTGTTCAATGAGATGCCAGATGCTGAGCTATTTAAATCGTTACCAAGTGCAGGCTTATGTATGGCACCTAGATTATTGGTAGCAATGGGGGAAAACAGAGATAGATTTAAACATGCATCTGAAGTGCAAATGTACGCAGGAATTGCACCGGTGACTCAGAGGAGTGGTCAAAAATCATGGGTACACTGGCGTTGGCAATGCTCTAAATTCTTAAGGCAATCGTTCATAGAATGGTCAGCTAAAACTGTCTACTCATCATATTGGGCTGGGTTGTACTACGCACAACAGCGTCAGAAAGGCAATTCACATCAGTCAGCGGTGAGAGCTTTATCATTTAAATGGATACGTATTTTATTTCGCT
>NZ_KB905175.1:0-48472 GCF_000378625.1 Colwellia piezophila ATCC BAA-637
CGCAGAGAAAAAAAGAGCTTCGAAGTAACTGAGCAGGGCAGGTTAGTTTATCAATATGCAGGGCAATTAGTTAAAAATGAGCAAGGGTTAATGGAACTGTTAGCGTTCGACGACCCGCTTTCTGGCGATTGTACTTTAGCTTGCTCTGGTGCACTTGCTCTGATGCTTTATCCTAAGTTATTGGATTTACAAGTTCAGCACCCTCAGCTTGTTGTTAAACTAAAAGCAGCGCCTAATCATCAGATATTAAATGAAATACAAACGGGAATAATTGACCTTGGTATCATCACTGATGCGCCAATCCATAGCCTATTTGATGTAGTGGAGCTTGGCCGAGAGCAACTTTGCTTAGTGCTTCCCGCTAGTGTTGAAACTGACGTTTATGGCAAAAATTTATTAACAGAGCTTGGTCTTATTGATCACCCTGATGCAGAGCATTATTTATCGCTTTATTTAGCACAAAGTCAGGAATCAGATTTTACTCACTTGAGTATTAAGGAGATCCCAGTTACTGGTTATGTCAATCAAATAAGCCAAATATTGCAACCCGTAGCAAAAGGGTTAGGTTTTACCGTATTACCAAAAAGTGCTGTAGATACTTTCCAAGAGCCGCAACATTTAAAAATATTTAACCTCAAAAAAACAGTAATAGAAACTTTATATATGGTGAAAAAGAGAAACAGAGTGCTACCATCACGTTTTGAAGTAGTGACGTCAGTATTACAGAAACATTTAGATGCTGTAAAAGTATGCAGGGGTTAAGGTCTGCTTTAGGCTCCACGTTACTGTTTAGAGATTAAATGTCAACGACTATAATGAGCTTGCAGGTTAAGAAGTATCAACCTTGATCTTACTCACCCTGGCTGGCATCTACGCCACTACAGCGGTCGTTCAGTGTTCACTTTGTAACGTGTACTCTTGGTGCGTATAGACGACAGAAATAGTTCAAAAATGAGATGCTTTTTCTAATGATTAAGTTATCGATCAATAGGGCTTAGGAACGTAATTAATGAAGACACTCAACAAGAGCATAACGTCAGCGGTAAGCCATATTAGTTAACTCTTTGATGCTAGGTTTTGGCTGAGTTGATCACAGATGGATTTTAACGCAAACAGTTGTTCTGATTTTAAGCCGCTTTTACTAAAAATAGTTTCTGGTATTTGTGCCGCTTCTGCTTGAGCTTTTCTCCAACCTCAGTCAAAGACATATCGCGACTTCGTTCATCTACATCATTTCGTTTTCTAACAATTATTCCTTTAGCTTCAAACCGTTTGAGTAAAGGTGTAATAGTGCCAGAATCCAGACGTAGTTTATTGCCTAAATTTTTGACATTAATGCCGTTATTACGCCATAGCACCAGCATAACCAGATACTGTGGATACGTCAGGTTTAATGTATCTAATAAGGGCCGATAGGCGCGTATCATCGCATTGGCAGCGCTATATAAAGAAAAGCAGATTTGATTCTCTAATAAAAGCTGCGGTGTTGAGTCGTTATCGGTCGAGTCGGTTGCTTTAGTCATTATTATTCAATCCAATTTACTCGAGTTGTATTTTGCACAATATACTTGTGTGTGACTAATCTTTCAATTATCATTGTTGACAATTATATTGTGCACAATGCATACTAATCAATTTTAAATTGGAAAAAACGTTATGCCTGAAATTTCATTGTTCGGCTGGTTCCACACCGGTATTGCTATAATCGCGCTGGTAGCAGGCTTTTACTCATTAGTTAGATTCAAGTTTATTTTACCTGAACACAAGGCCGGTAAAATTTATTTGATTTGTACTTTAATTGCTGCGACTACCGCTTTGGCTATCTTTAGACATGGTGGATTTGGTGCGGCGCATGCGTTGGCGATACTAACCTTACTTGCTCTAGCAGTTGGAACGATTGCGTCTAACACTCGTTTGTTTGCAAAGTTTTCACCTTATATTCAAGCCATGAGTTACTCGGCAACGTTATTGTTTCATATGATCCCGGCAATTACCGATGGCCTGATGCGATTACCGACGGATGCACCTATCGTTACGAGTATTGAAGATCCATTATTGAAAGGCTTCTATTTGTTTTTCTTGATTACTTATATTATTGGGGTTGGTGCGCAATTTTTATCATTACGTAAACGCATTAAGAACAAACACGCAGCAGTTGGCTGAGTTTCGCTCGGCTACACATTATAGCCAACAATTTTTTGCTTGTTAACAGGGCGTTAGCTCTTTAAGGAAGTGGTATGAAACGTAGGCAGTTTATTAAAGCTTCACTTGCAAGTGGGGCGGCTATTATAGGAATAGGTGCTGGGGCATTTCACCTCATTGAAGAGAGAAGCAAAGATAGCCTTACAGTCGACTTTGCTTTAAAAAAGCTAGATGAATTATCTAATGAAAACCTTCTAAATTTGGGTGAATGGGATCCGTATCAAATATTTACACATTGCGCACAAAGTGTAGAGTTTTCAATGTCTCAATTTCCAGAACATAAATCGAGTTTTTTTAAGAGCACAGTTGGTAAATTAGCATTCTCAATTTTTTCATCTAAAGGCAAGATGACTCACGGGTTAAATGAACCAATTCCAAGCGCCCCAACACTTACTAAAAATTTAGACTCAATAATAGCTCTAAATCGCTTGAAAAAATCATTGATTGAGTTTGATAGTTATCAGGGGGCTCTTGCCCCGCACTTTGCATATGGTGAACTAACAAAAGATGAATATGAAAAAGCGCATCTGATGCATTTATATAATCATCTGCAAGAAATAAAGAGCTAGCTGTTTAATAAGGACAAAAAACAGCTAGCTCTTTTCATCACTCTGATAAATAAGAATAGTCGCGTCATTCTTAATAAGAGCGTTTAATTTATTATGCCGCCAACCGCTCAGGTTTTTCTGGGTCGCGCTACTTCCTCCATCTTAGAAGTGGTCAGTTAAATCGACATCAAAGTTGTAGATTATGCCAATAGAAAACGCACCTGGACTTTCACCTAATTCGAGATCAACTTTATCGCCGTGTCCCTTGCCATTAACATTAAAGGCAACATTATATTCATTGGCAGTATAAGCATAGGCTGCATACAGTAAAGTATTGGCGTTTAATTGATAGTCGTAACCCCAGGCGAACATAATGGCATCACGGTCAACACCTGTGCCTATGCTTCGTGAGATTTGTAGCTTAAATTTTCCCTTATCGGAAAATTTAACTGTACTACCAAAAAACACACTATCTCTGTCGCTATTATCTTTGCCTTTGACATTAAACTCACTTTGTAAGCCGCCGCCAAAAGTGAAATAGTCAAGACTGTAACTACTGGTGAACGCTACCAGAGTATGCTCAGAGGCATTGTTTTCTGCCTGTGCAAAGCTCGCCAGCGCCACACCAACTTTTAATCGGTCATGCTGGTAATTCCCTTTCATAATAATGTGGCTGTTATCTTGATGGCCGTCTTCAAACTTATAGCTGAGTGAAACACTGACATCTTGAAGCATATTATTGAACCTTGGTGACGAATAAGAAACAACCTTATCTGAACGGCCTGCTAAACCTGAATCTGCCCAGAGATTACGTAAATCACCCACTTGATTGCGGAATAAATTGTAATCATTAGTCCATTGGTCTAACGCCGCTAAATGACCAACTTTTATCTGACCCAAGTTACCACGTAAACCGAGAAAAGAGGTACGTGTATCTGTTAGTAACTTATTGTTATTGTTATTGTTGTTGTTGTTGTCGGTATTACCATCAAGATCCCCCTGAAGAAAAATATCGACTCCCTGTTCGTATTGAAATAACAAGACGTAATCGCTATTTAGTTGATAGTTCCCTTTTACTCCCACATGTGATGAATTACTTGATAAAGATGTTCGGCCGTCATCAGATACTCGGGTTGCATCAACAGAACCATGGGCTGTTCCATAACCACTTAATTCATTGGCGACAACAATTGTGCTATTTAGTATCAAGACAGAAGTGATAACGGAGAATGCTAATTTCATTATTTTTGTTCCAGGTCAATTGACCATTATTCTGGTTAAAAG
The DNA here is from genome assembly GCF_000378625.1 of Colwellia piezophila ATCC BAA-637. Lineage (GTDB taxonomy): Bacteria > Pseudomonadota > Gammaproteobacteria > Enterobacterales > Alteromonadaceae > Colwellia > Colwellia piezophila. Next base: position 4,035 of record NZ_KB905175.1, read on the forward strand.
GTGACTAAATTAGTGCTGAAAAATGTAAAGATGAGTTGATAAGAATATAAATAAATAACCCTCATCATAGAGCGAACCAACAGACCCTTAGTAATACGTTTTGGCGTAATATTGACTATTTTTATTAAGCTACCATGAGGTAACAAAAAACGAAGTATGTTACATTGCCCCTTTCTATAGGTCAACGAAGGTTACGTAAAGTACAAATGAACAGAATATCTCAGATAGCATTGCTCACAATGCTGCTTTTATCTGGCTGTGTTCAGGATGATGAGCAAACAAATAAAAATGACGTTAAGGCTAATGCCGATGGTATTAGTAGTTTTGGTTTTTCCAAAAATATAAATGGGCAAGTATTAAAAGATATCAATTCAGATCCCAAAATTGTAGAAGTTAATTTAACGGCACAAGTCAGTGAAATCGAATATCAAACAGATGTTACTTCTGTGATTTGGTCATACAACGGTATGGTTCCCGGCCCAGTGATTAATGCCAATGTTGGCGATACCTTAATTGTAAATTTCACCAATAAATTACCTGAATCAACAACTGTACATTGGCATGGCGTTGAATTACCCGCCAATATGGACGGTAGTTTTATTGCCCAAAAAGCCATTCAACCGGGTAAACAGTTTACCTATAAATTTAAGTTATTAAGAGCCTCTACTTTTTGGTATCACCCGCATATGCGTGGTAACGAGCAAATCGAACTAGGCTTGCAAGGCATGCTGGTGGTTCATGATCCTGATGAAGACATCGCATTAGAGTTACCTAAAAAAGAGCATCACTGGGTTATCGATGATGTGCTTTTGGGGCACAGGGGCAGATTAGTTGAGGTTGGAGATCCTGAAGATCCCGCTGAACGAGCGAAAGTTCAAGTCAACGGGCGAGAAGGAAATAGGTTATTAATCAACGGCTTAGTTAATCCTGAAATGGAATGGCCTATTGGTGAGCCGCAACGTATCCGCGTAGTTAATACCGCCAATACCCGGTTCATGCGACTCTCAATTCCCGATCATACACTGTACCGCATTGGCGGTGATGCCGGCTTACTACAAGCGCCAATTACCACTGAATCAATTCAACGTATTAAAATACCTCAAGAGTATTTAGATGACATGGACGATATGGATATGCAGTGTATGAATATGGATAACGGTATGGACATGGGAATGAACGGCGGCATGACCATGAATGATGGCCGAATATCGGACCCTGATCTTAGCAAGGGTATTTTTCTAACTCCCGGTGAACGTGCCGACTTTATTGTTGTTCCCCACGGCTATGTTGGCGAAACTTTAAATGTTCAATGGCATGATTATCGTCGTGGTCGTCACAATACCTGTATCGATAAAGACACAGGCGAAGTTATCATGGAGATGATGTCTGGTGATGGTCAGCAAGCCCCTATCACCATAGCCACAATTACGTTAGTACAGGCAGGTACTGACAATGCTGATGTTAACCCTGATTATCAGCCACCAGCATTATTACGTGCCACAGAAAAAACAGTGGTAACCAATGCCCCCATCATTCCTGTTATTTTTGGCCACGAAGAGCCAGATGCAAATGGCGATGTTCACTTTTTTGTCACTATGCTCAATAACAAGGGCATAGCCTTTAAAGACGTTACTGCCGAAATGGCTCCCAGGGTAAATGTTAACGATACCCGTATTATTGAAATTAAAAACACCGTAATGGGGGATCATAACTTTCATATACACGGCTTTATGTTCCAGTTAATTGAAACCGAGTATGTTGATTTAGATGAGCCAGAGAACAATAAAATTGTGCCAGCACCAAGGATAGAACTCAAAGACACCATCCATATTCCTCGCATCCCAAGCATGGATGAAGGTAGATCATGGTCAATCACTCGGTTAGCAATTCACTTTGGTGATGAGGGTAGAGAAGGACAAATTTTCGCTTCCGGCAAAGAGCCGACCGAAACAACCTCGGGTGGCTGGTTATATCATTGTCATATTTTAGAGCATGGTGACCAAGGTATGGCGAGCTTTTTACAAGTTTTTTAGTGAACTGAATATAAAAAACCTCAGTTAGTATTCAGTAATGATGAAAATTGAGAATAGCTATGTTTCCATTAAGTGTAATTTACCTTTGAACTGGTTGTTTTTGTTATGGTTTATACTCATATCTAAAAACAGAAACCAAGCTGATTTGTTTTCTAAATACTATTCTGCTCTAATGGCAGCGCACATTTTGCAAAAAGACTGCAAAATAGTGCGCCAATATTGCCCAGGAATTATGGGGGCGTTATCGTCAGCTTTCAGTTCTATACTTGTCATTAACTTGAGCAAAGCTAATGGCAGGTATGTGGTAAAAGTGAGCCTTAGCTTTTAACCAATGAATAGTGAAAAATAGTTTACCGCTAATGACTTCTTGGTGCGCTTTGCTGACTCTAGAGATTGCTTCACTAACGGCAGCTCCAAGGCTTAAAGCGGACGTTAGCATCGATGATACCATTATGACTTCTGCTCGCTAAAAGATGACCTTTTGGCTGTGTTCAAATGGCTAACTAATATAATAAAGCTGATCAAATCAATAAATCGAAGGTATAAAAAACAAGGTTAACGATAGGAATATAAGCAAACATAAATAGATGAAGCCCTATGCTCATTATGTTTGCTAAACGTAATGTAATGTAATGTCATGACTACAGCTTAAGTTGTTGACCTTTAAATAAAATTTAAACTTTATAAACAAGTACTTCATCTGGATTCTCATTTTTGAACTATAGTTAAAGACTGTCTTGTTTCTTATCATTATCATCAATTGGAATCTTTTACATGAATTCTAACGACCCTACATCACTGCCATCAACAGAGTTGTTTCAATCCGTTTTAGATACGCTGCCGTTTTGTGTCTTTTGGAAAGACTTTAATAGTGTTGGGCTCGGGTGTAATCAAGCACTTGCCGATATTGCAGGACTTGACTCTCCGAAAGACTACATTGGAAAAACAGACTACGATTTACCTTGGACAGAAGAAGAGGCTGATTTTTTTCGTGAATGTGACCGACGCGTTATGGACTCTGGAAAGGCTGAAGTGAATATTATTGAAAGCCAAAAGCAAGCCAATGGTCGAATTGCATGGCTTGAAACGAGTAAGATCCCTTTAACCGATAAAAACGGCAACATCATCGGAATTTTAGGTGCCTTTCACGACATTACCGAACGAAAACGTATCGAGGATGAAAATATAGCGATTCAAAAACTTGATTCTTTAGGTACCCTTGCTGCCGGACTCGCACATGACTTCAATAACATTCTTGCAATGATTCTCGCTTCTAGTCAGATGGCAAAGATGAAAATAGCTAGTAGTACTGAAGAAAGTAACATTATAAAATACTTGGACAATATTGAAAATGCTACAAAGCGTGCTTCAGTCTTAACAGAGAAGTTTATGAATTACTCTGAACGTGGCCAAGTAACAAAAGTAGTCTGTAATCTCTCCTCAATGATTGAAGAAAGCATTGCTTTTGTGCAGCCTAGCATTAAAGCATCCATCAGATATGAAGCTAATAACCTCGAAGATTTTCTTTATGCTGATGTTAATCAAATCCATCAAGTGTTGAATAACTTACTGATCAATGCTTCTCAGGCGTCAACAGATAATGAAAAAATAATCGTAGCTGTTAATAAATGCAAAATTAAGGCATCGGGAACTTTAGGACTAAGCTCTGGTAACTACTTTGCCGTTTCAATTAAAGATAATGGGGTTGGAATTTCCGAAGATCAAAAAGAAGATATCTTTAAGCCATATTTTACCACAAAGGATAAGGGGCATGGACTAGGCTTGAGTTCTTGTCAAACAATAGTCAAAAATCATAATGGGTCTATTCAGGTCGAATCAAAAGTAGGCTCTGGTTCGACATTTACAATATATTTGCCTATATCCCCTCCACACAAAGATGTTGCGCATATCCCTCATCCGTTTTCAACTGAACTCATACGTGGTTCAGGGCGTATACTTTATATTGAAGACGACTTAGGTACCCAAGCTTCCATTGTTGAAATGCTACAAGAGTTAGGTTACGAAGTGCAATCCTATTCAGATGTGAAATCAGCAATTAACTATATAAAAGGTCATCCTGATAATTTTGATGTGGTTATCACTGATTTTATTATTGGGGACTTTTTACAAGGTGGGACAGAAATTCTCGATAATGTTCGTTTTATACGACCTAATTGTCCGGTGATTTTATTGACTGGTTACTTTAAAAACTTGGAGAAACGAGCAAAACATGATCATGAGTTTTCTTATATAGCACAAAAACCCATTGGTTTTGCCAAGATCAGTCAGATAATAAACAGTTATTTTAAGTGAAAAAATAATAGCAATTCATGGGAATAATCATCAGGAACTATTTGATCCCAATTACTAGATAATTAATCGTCTAGTGACCTGTAAACGCAGATAATATTTACTTGATATTTTTAGACATAAGCAGTTGTATTCAGCTCAACAATTCATACCTTAGTACGACTCCAAGTGACGAAGTTAACCATACAAATCCAACTGTAATGATTGTTCTTGAGGTTATAGCGGAAATTACAATTCATTTCCAATTTGCGTAAAGACACGTCCATATTCTATAACTCCATAGCGTCAGCTTTCGTATCTTAGTGACTGCTTCATAGATTGATTTTAACAAGCAATTTATGACCGCTTACGGCCCCACAGTAGTCTTTGTGGTTCTAAAACCTTAGGTCAGCAATGTGGTATTAGTGAACATTGAATAAGCGGGGCTAGAGCCTATTTAAAATGTTTTGTCGCCACCGCGACGCCAAGCAGGAAAAGCAAACGCCAAGCCTAGCGATGCATCAGATGATGATTGAGCTGCTAAAGGCAGAGCAAGCTAAAAGTTAAGTGCCAATAACTTTTCTTTATTATCCCGTCGCCAATTGCTGTCGGCATTGTCATTGATGTACTGAGAATAAAAATCGTAATTAACTTGAGCACTGGTTTCACTACATAATAGCAGGGCAATATCCAAACTTAGTCGGGTTTCGCCCCCAAGTCGAGCTTGTTCGAAGCTACGCTGAGCATGATGATTAAACTGTTCATTATCTTGATTCGCTTGTGCTATTAAGGCTTTCAAATACGAATTTTGGGCATTATCAGTACTGGCATTATCAAGCAGCGCATTAGCCTCAGTTAGTCTATTTTGTTTAATAAAATGCCGCATCAGTGCTTTTCGACTCGCTTGGGCAACCCAATGATCTGGGGTTAATCGAGTATACTCAAGTACTTGTTTCCAATGAGGCTCTTTATCCGAGGTCGTTTGGGCAAAAAAAGCATAATGAAAGGGGATTTTGGCAAAATGATAAATTGGCAGCTGATAGCTTTTCATCTTATTTTCAGCTTGCTGTAAGTACAAGTATTTATCGTCAGCTTCACTATGTTTATAGGCCAGTATTGATAGGTAGGTAAGGGCTTCTAGTTCACGCGGAATATCATTAGCCTTTAACGATAGACTTGCAGACTTGAGTAAACTTTCTTTAATGGCAGGGTAATCATCTTCTTGATGGTCTAACCATGAATGAGCATACCAGGCATCGGCTTGGCGTTTTAAATCACCAATTTGTTCAAAGTAACTAATAGCTGTGGTGAGCTTGTGAGCGCTTAAATCATAGAGTTCTTTACGGGTAAGTACTTTACTTTGAAAAAGCAAAGCGTTGCCTAGCTGCTGCCAATTGCCTTGTTGTTCAGAAAGTTTGGCTAACTTGTCTGCCATGACCATGGCTTTTTCCAGTTCATTGGTCATGATATAAACATCGATTAATACACCCAAAATGATGAGATCTTTGGGAGATTGTTGATGGGCAATAGATAAGTTTGCTTGTTTAAGCTCAGGGGTTTGAGCCGTATTGAGTAAGTTATAAATAACTTTCTGCTGTAAATGTTTTTGCAGTTTTTCGAGTACTGCTGCGTTCGAAGCGCCGGATAACTGCCCTTGCCAATCGCCAGATGGCCCTTTAACCAGAAAGTCGATATAACTGTGTTGCTTGTGGCGGCGTATCTGTGCGGTTAATATCAACGGGTGTGTTTGCGCTAACTCTGGATAGGTTAACTCCAGGTTATTGTGAAACTCATCAGTGGTAATGTTGTTTAACGCAGTAAAATCAAAAAATTCATTGTCGACAAGAGAAAATTTTTGCTCATCTTGGCTGTGTGAAATAGGAATATAAGCAATTTTCTTCAGTGCCGTTTGGTTTGCTGTGCTGGCTTTATTTTTAAAATTGAATGAAATAATGATAATCAGCATCATGCTGGCAAGGAGTGCATAGGGCCAATAACTTTTGGTTTTGCTCTGCGCTTTACTTGGAGAAATGTTCGCTAAGTTGCTAGATGAGATAGTCGCAGTAGGTGTTGGCGCATTTTTTTCAGTGAGCTTAGTCTCAGTTGATACTGAGTCAGCGGCTAATTGCCATTGATAGCCACGTTTTGGAAAAGTTTTAATGGCGCCATTACCAAATAAGCTTCTTAAATGGCTGATGTTTTGAAATACCGCTTGTTCAGAAACCACTTTATCTTGCCAAACTTGCGATAAAATTTCTTCTTTACTGAATACCTTGGCGGTTTGTCCAAGCAATAGTGCCAGAACCTTAGCCTCGTTGTGGCGAATGGCCAATGACTGGCCATTTTGTCTGAGCACTAAACTGTCACTGTCAAATTCAAAATCTTTAAAGCTATAGCGCATGGTCTGAAAAAGTACCTGAATAATGGTTGCGTATGCATCTTAACCCATTCGATATTAAAGCGGCACAAGCATTTGTTTAAATATATTTCCAGCTAGCTTTTTAATATTTTAAGCTAACGACTTGTCAGTATCAATTTAACTGTCATGATGTCGGCAATGTTTTATCTTATAGTTTCTGTCGCCGTTGTCACACGTGTGCCATTGATTAAATTGATACTGTAAAAATCGGAGTTATTAAATGTTTTCTAGTAGTAATCGCTTAGCCGTAATTGTGATGGTCTTGTGCCTGGTGGGCTTAAGCGCTTTTGATGCCGTAGCCCACGGTGTTGATGAGAGTACTCGGTTGTTTTTGTTAAATAATACCGGCGTGCAATTTTTCGCTTTTATGTATATTGGCGCTAAACATATGGTGACCGGTTACGATCACTTACTGTTTTTAGCAGGCGTTATCTTTTTCTTATATAAGAGTAGAGATATCCTGTTGTATGTCAGTATGTTTACCTTGGGACACAGTTTAACTTTATTATTTGGTGTGCTGTCTGACATACAAGTGAATGCTTATATCATTGATGCCATTATCGGGTTTTCTGTTGTTTACAAGGGCTTTGATAACTTAGGGGGCTTTAAACGCACTTTAGGTTTTAGCCCCAATGCTAAAGTAGCCGTATTGATTTTTGGCTTATTCCACGGTTTTGGTTTAGCGACAAAATTACAAGAATTTCAACTTCCGCAAGATGGCTTATTGGCTAACTTAATTGCTTTTAATTTAGGGGTGGAACTAGGACAGTTTGCCGCGCTAACAATTATATTGCTGGTGATTAGTTTTTGGCGAAAACATCATTCTTTTCAGCAGTTTTCAACCGCGAGTAACACCTTATTAATGAGTGCCGGTTTTATGTTGATAGGCTTTCAATTAACCGGATATTTTACTAGTTAAATTAACTAGTTATCCAATGAAAAAAATAACTCAATTGAAGAGTTCTGAACTAAAAAGAAGAGAAATAGATATGCAACATACGTTATCCACTAAAGCTTTACTCAAATCAACCCTCATTGCTTTGGCTATTGCCGTTTTAGTCTTAGTTAGTTTTATTTTACCGGCTGAATACAATATCGACCCAACAGGTCTTGGCGCTAAAATGGGTTTAACCGCGCTAGCAAACCCTGCCGCTAGTGTCGTTAAAATTGATGGCCAACAAACGGCTGAAGCAAAGACAGTGAGCAAAGATGCAACGGATATTATCGAGGTAGTGGTACCTGCGGGACGTGGTGTTGAGTATAAGTTTACTATGGCGCAATTTAAGAAAATGGAATATCAATGGCAAACGGGTGGTGACGAGCTTTTCTTTGATTTACATGGCGAACCTGAAGGTGATACCACTGGCTATTATGAAAGTTATGCTATTGCTACCTTAGCTGGCATGAAGGGCAGTTTTACTACACCTTTTGCCGGTATTCATGGCTGGTACTGGAAAAACAAGTCAGATAAAGCAGTGACAGTGAAACTGACCGTCAGTGGTGAGTATAGTGTCCACGGCCTGAAGAAATAACAGTGCTAAAAAAAATAGAACTAAAGACTTTTAGCATTCAATGAGCCGTTTAAACAACGGCTCACAATACTTGCTATTTTATCTAGTCATTATTTAAAATAAGTAGGAAACACTTAAATTGCCTGACATTGCAACGTAGCTGCCAGATTTAGGCACAAAACCGTCATACTTATCCGCTTGGCGAAGTGTTAATACAAAATCTAACGCGACAGGTCCCCAGTTATAACCTACGCCACCACCCGCTTGAATACCCGTAAAAGACTCACTACCACCTGCCTCGCTCCACTTATCAGAAAAGAAACCGGCACCACCGTAACCTCTAAAACCACGTTTTGATAAACCGACACCACCGTATGCCATCACATCAAAGCCTGAACTTTCTAGGGCAAAAGTATCATTGTCTAGTGAAAAATAAGTAGCTCTTATTTGAAAGTGATTATTAAAGGCATAACCTGCTACTAAGTTGAAACCACTGAAATCTAGGTCTGAGCTGGAGCTGTTATCACCTGCTAAGGTGAACGCATAAGAGCCAATGCCAACACTCCAGTTTTTTTCTACTGGGGCTTCAACTTCCACTTCATTGGCATAGACTTGAGAGCCAAGTAATAATGTTGATAAAAGTAAAGTTCCTTGGAATAATTTTTTCATTATTTTTCCTATCTGTATTTTAAAATGAGGCATTCAAATAAACGCCTAAATATATAACATGTGTTACATGCCGGAATGATAACGTATTAAGATGTGATCTTAAATAGCACTCTGTTGATGTTATTATAAAAAATACTTGGCATTAAGGACAGGAACAGCCTTTTAGGCGGTGTTTTCTTGGCGGTTAATAGCTTTAGGCCAGTGAGTAGCAACTGCTTTGACGTGATTATTATGGTGGACTGGGATTCGAGCTGAACATGGCTAAAAAATCCATTCACCTTGTAGAAACTCTATTTTATCTCTATTTGGTGCTTATGCTTTGACATTAGTGCATAGCATTGGCAAAGTGATTTTTTAAATGCGAAAAGATAATAATAATGAAATCAATAAGCAGTAAGCGTGTTAAAAATTTACCCTTTAAACTTTCTCCGTTAATGGCCGGTGTGGTTTTATCCTTAGGTGTTGTTGTCAGTGGTTGCCAAGCCCCTAAAACTGCCACGCCAAATAGTAGCAACGTCGTGACATCCTCAACTAACGTTGAGCAAGTTGCAGCTGCTAATCATGCGGTATTAGCCGAAGTAATAGCTAAAAAATATATTATTACTGATGGCCATATTGATGTGCCATACCGCTTAGAAAGCAAATTTGAAAACGTTTCTGCTCACACTGAACATGGCGATTTTGATTTCCCCAGAGCCGTTGCGGGTGGTTTAGATGCACCTTTTATGTCGATTTATATTCCAGCCAGACTTGAGCAAAGTGGTGGTAGTAAAGCGCTTGCCGATAAATTGATCACTATGGTTGAAGCGATAGTCACAGAGGCACCCGATAAATTTGCTTTAGCTTATTCAACGGCAGAGATTGAAGCCAACTTTGCCAAAGGCATCATTTCATTGCCTATGGGTATGGAAAACGGCAGTCCCATTGAAGGCGATTTAGCCAATCTTAAACATTTTTATGATCGCGGTATTCGCTATATCACCTTAACCCATTCAAAAGCGAACCACATTTCAGATTCTTCTTATGATGAAAATCGCCCCGCTGGCGGTTTAACTGATTTCGGTAAAACCTTAGTAGCAGAGATGAATAATATTGGCGTCATGGTTGATGTTTCTCATATCTCTGATGACGCTTTTTATGATGTTATGGCGGTAACTAAAGTACCGGTAATTGCTTCTCACTCTTCAGCGCGTCACTTTACCCCAGGTTTTGAACGTAATATGAGTGATGACATGATTATAGCGCTTGCGAAAAATGGTGGCGTAATCCAAATTAACTTTGGTTCAAGCTTTATCTCTCAAAAGGCTATTGATTATGGCAAGTTACGTAAACTAGCGATAAAGACCTTTAGCGCTGAAAACAACGTTGAAGCAAACAGTGTTGAAGTTAAAGCGTTTAAAGAGCAATACAAAACTAACAATCCATACCCTTTTTCTAGCCTAAGTGATGTGCTTGATCACTTTGACCATGTGGTGAAATTAGTTGGCATTGATTATGTTGGTATTGGCTCTGACTATGATGGTGTTGGTGACAGCTTACCAACAAACCTAAAAGACGTGGCTTCGTACCCTAACTTAATTGAAGGATTGCTTGATCGTGGTTATAGCGAGCAAGATATTGCTAAAATTCTTTCAGGAAACGTGATGCGTGTATGGAAAGCCGCTGAAGCCTATGCAGCTTCGCACTAGCGACTAATAAGCCATTAACTTCCCCTTGAGCATTGCTTATGGGGGGTAATACCAAACGGATTAATTAACTGACCAACTTAGAACTACGTTAGTGAGCTTAGAACCAACAAAATGAGTTAAACATAGTTATTCTATATTTCATTCATTTTGTGACGTTATCAGTTTGCTACCGAGTTCCCGAAGGGCGAGTTTAAAAGGCTTATATGCGGCGTTATTGATTTTGACAAGGGAATAACCATTCTCTTCAATCAATGTCTTGCCTCTAAGCCTTTTAATTCTCGCTAAGTGATCAATTAATTAGTCCGATTGGTATCATGGCTATTAATTAAACTAGATAGGTATGATTTTCACTAAAACCTACTTGCCAGCCAGATGTTACTGACAACGTGGCGTGTAAAGACAAGCTACTTAAGAGCTGTGATAAACATAACCAGTGAATTAAGTATACATTTTAAGGTAATAACTCAATCGCGCGGACTTGTAATATAGCTTCGCCACCGTCTTTATCGGTTAAACTTGGCGTTAAATAAATAGCATCTATATGTTCAGGTAATAAGCCAAAATCGGTTGAACTGTCTGGGGTCCAATCAGGTCTGTAGAAGTCCTTTAAATCAACCTCAGTGGTGCGCCATTGTTTCGTCGCCGGTAACTTTATTTGATAATGAGCATAACTTTGATCGCCATTTTTACCATATTCTTGCTGTGATAGTTTAATGAGCAATGGAATATCGCACTGGTAGGTTAAGCGTATTTTTTTATTGCCTGCCAAAGACATTGTCGGCAGTTTATGAATCAACTCAACCCAAGAATTACGTTTTTCATCGATACGCGGCACCCGCTTAAACTTAATCCAAATACCACCATGGCGAATGAGCTTTTCATTAATGATCGCCTCACTGCCATAGGGGTCAGTATCATAAGTCCATTGATGTTTATCTAAGGGAGGGTAAGTATTGTTTGCGATGGCGGGAGCGACAGCTAAAAGTAGTAGACTAGCCATGCTAGCGAGCAGTGTTAATTTGAAAAAATGCATGTAAATCCTTTAAAAGTAGTGTGCGAGCCTAGTGAATAAGTTCTCTATTGAGTGACATATTACGGCTGTCAGTCGGTGCTTGCTGTTGCCAGTCGGTAAGAGCATATTTTGCTAATATAGCGTCTAGCTTACCACTTTGTCTAAGTGTCATTAAGCCGCTATCAAACAGCTGGACTTGCTCCTTGCTGAGTAAAGATGAAAAGCCTAAAAATAACGGGGTAAAGTCCCCTTGGGTACCTGCATAAATAATCGGTGATTCGCTTAGTTTTGACAATTGGTATTGCACGGTAAACCTAGAGTCTATCAAAATATCTAATCGGCTCATTTGTAGCATTTTCAACAGCTTTTTTAAGGGTGAGTAACCACTGGCGCGATATACATGTTCAGTATTGCTTCTAAGTAACTGATTTAGCTGTTCACCATAATGATAACCATTGATAGTGCCTAAAATAGCATTGTCTTTTAAGGTCGAGGATAAGTGAGTCATACTCTGAAAGCGCCAAGAGTGGCCTGCCCTTACATAAAAATCATTATATAATCCGCCAAAACTTAACTGACTTTTCTGCAATTGAAAGTCAGCAATATGTTGCGGAGTTAAAGCAAGCAGTATGTCGACTTTGTTCTTTTTAGCGAGCTTTAACGCTCGTGCTAACGGCATTAAGGAAAATTGTATCTTTAGGGCATTGTCCCTGGCTATCTCATGGACTATTTCAACCAAGAACCCAGGTAAAGCACGATCATCGCAAACGTAAGGGCACCACTCATCAGAGACAACCGTTAAGGCTTTTGCTTGGGTTGGCTTGATGGCAATACTTGACCAGGACAACAAAAATATGAGGCTAAGCTGCAATAGCTTGATAGTGACTTTATTCATGGTCTTATTCTATAGCTAAATAGCTAGTGATAATAGTAAGTACTATAAGTAACGGCAAACGGCTAGTGATGCAGACAAGTGACAGCAGTAAGCGGCTACTGGAGCCACTTACTGCTAATGAACTCTACTTTAATTAGTTAGCATTAATGTCCTTTAAACCTGATGCGCGCCATAAATAAAATAATGTTGGTTGTACTAACAAGGTTAATAACATCGCGCTAGCCATGCCGCCGGTCATCATAATAGGGCGTATGCGTAGACCGGCACCTTGAGTAACGGCTTGCAAAATATCGACTTTACTGTTTTATTTATAAAAGTAGGCACAAGCAACAGACAACTAGGCAATAAGAATGTTGATTTTAGTATCATTAAAAGCAAGATATCAATAACTGTTCATTTGTTATCTTGCCATTTTTACCTTAGCTCAGGTAATATCAATGCCTTTCAATTGAATTAAATTATTTTATAAGTAAGGATTTTTATGCGCGGAGCAGGTGGTACGTCAGGTGGTTTAGGACAGTTTTTTATTGGTTTGGTAATGATGTGCGGTGGTTTTTATTTACTGCTCAATGCTATTACCGTTAGTTCAAGTTTTGGTATGGGTATGCGCTTATACGGCTTCTCGGCTATGGGCGGTAGTTACAGTATCACTAGCGGTATGGTGATGATTCCTTTTATGTTTGGGGTAGGTATTATTTTCTATAACAGTAAAAATCCGCTTGGCTGGGTATTAGCTTTAGGCGCAATTACCGGTCTTATCTTTGGCGTAATTTCCTCTATTCGTTTTAGCATGAGAACGATGACATCGTTTGATTTAATTGTCATCTTAGTTTTGGCAATGGGTGGTTTAGGTTTGTTTTTACGCTCATTAAAGAAAATTGATGCGGCAATTCCAGCTGAGTAATATCGATTGACTAACATTCTCTCCATGCTTCTCGGTAAAACTGGCTAAGGAGATAAGGATAGTTATTTATCGGTGGACCACTAGACTTTTATGGTCTAAACGATGTTATTTTATTTAGTCATTTTCTCATTGTTTACCTTTTGTTTACCTTGTGTTTACCTTTGTTTTGATTAGCTTTAGCTGTGCACTAAACTTCCAAAATTATAGTTTATTAAGGTAAAAGTGACTTGTTGTAAATAAAATGTTCTTGAATGACGTGATTTTTTGTGTAACATAAAAGTGATTCTTATTCTTCGTGAGTTACTATGTTGCCTACTTTCACTAAAGCCTTATTGGTGCTGCTACTGTGTTTGACCTTTATCGGTCAAGTCATAGCGTCTACCCTTATGCCTTATCAGATGATGAGTATGAATGCAGAAAACTTGCAGGAACAACCTCATGATATGGCAATGATGGCTCACAGTGCTGATCAAATGGCGAGTGATGTCGATAATCCTACTATGGATTGTTGCGTAAATGACTGTAGTTGTTTCATTGGTGGTTGCTCAACCTTAGCCGTATTGACCAAAATTTCCAATACAGAGCTCAATCTGACTTCTTCGTTGAAGATACCATCCATTGTTAGCCTAGCTCTTAGCCCGCGTCTAATCTCCCTATACCGACCGCCAATACTTAAGCTAAATAGAGCATAAATGTGTCCAAAATTTGGGCCGTCTACTGCATAGTTTGTATCAGGCACTTTGACTGCTTAGTCTCTTCAATATTGGTTGTCACCAATGCCGGTTAACTTGTCTTGTAGTAATACTTTACGCTGCTCTATAAATCATATTAGTACTAAAATCACTTATAACACTGCGCGTTATGGCAGTACGTTTACCTTGTTAAGCAACACTTAGGAACACACATGAATACCATTAAAATTTTATTGACGGTTACTTTATTATTTATTTCTTCATCGGTTTTAGCCCATGCAGGCTTAAAATCTTCATTACCAAAAGACGGTGCCATGTTAATGGCAAGTCCAAAATTATTGCAGTTAGCGTTTACTAAAGATGTTCATTTAGTGAAACTTACCGTGTCAGATCAAAACGGTGCTCTGATGCCGATTGAATTTAAACCTTCGGCAAAAACATCGGCTAATTACAGTCTAGCTTTACCCCTATTACCAAGCAGCAACTACCAAGTTAATTGGACCATTATGGGAAAAGATGCGCATAAAATGAAAGGCAAGTTTGCTTTTATGGTTCATGGGCAGACTAAGACTCAGGGCATGAAAAAGCATAAAGATAACCCGTCTAATGGCAAGCATAGTCATTAGGAGCTTTTAACATGGAAATATCACCCTGGGACATCGCAATTATTATCAGCAAGTTAATGATATACATTGGTATAGCTGGCTCCGTTGGTGGTGTTTTCATCCATTGGTTAGTTATCCAAAGAGAACAGCCATTTAATTTACGGCAGCATTGTCAGCTCCTACTCTTTATTGGCATAGTTGGCACACTGTTGAATTTTTTTATGCAAGTCGGTGCTTTTGCTGAATCAGGGCTGTCAGGTGTTTTTGACCCCTTTTATAACAACTTGTTGTGGCAATCCAATGCGGGAGATGCACTCTTGTATCGCCTTACTGGTTTACTGTTGGCTTTAATTTCAGTGACTAAGTTAACGGCAACTGGACAGTATCGCAACATCTTTGCCGCTACTTTTATGATAAGTGTCATATTGCTTGCGCGTTCGTTCAGTATTATCGGACATACCGCAGAGATGAATTTGACTAGCCAATTGTTGCTTAATTTACATGTACTGTTGGTTTTCTGCTGGTTAGGCTCACTTTGGCCGCTCTGGAAAGCTTGCGGGGTTTTATCCGCAGCGGATTTACATAAAGTTATGCAGCAGTTTGGTTACTATGCTAGCTATATGGTTTCATTATTAATACTTTGTGGGCTAATAGTAGCGTACCAACTAATAGGCTCAATACACAGCTTGTTTTTCACCAGTTATGGACAAAGCTTTTTACTCAAACTTGCTTTAGTCATGGGTATATTGCTGATCGCAGCGCATCATAAATTTAACTTGGTAGCTAAGCTGATAAAAAGTGAGCAGGCTACCAAAGCCTTGGCTCGTTCTATTCAATGGGAAATGGTTTTAGCCTTGCTGATTTTACTAACAACCACTTGGCTGACTACTGTTGTTGGCCCTGACCACTAAACCAAAATTAAACTTAAACACAAATTAAAAAATCTATTTATTTAAGAGAGATAAGTGAATGAAAAATTATAAATTACTATGTTTCACCTTACTATTTTCGACCCTTATACCAACAAGTTATGCTCATGACGATACTAAAAAAGCAGCCGCGAAATCTAGCATGTTTATTGGTGTTGATTCTATGGCAGCTAAGGTCGTTAAGCGTTTTCATCATGCCCTAAGGACAAGCGACAAAGTTACCGCCCGTCTGTTACTCGCCGATGATGTACAAATATTTGAAGGCGGCGGCGTAGAGCGCTCCGCTGATGAATATGCCAGCCATCATATGTTGTCGGATATGAAATATCTTGCCGCGGTAAATAATAAAACCTTAGAGCATAATGTAAAAGTGATGGGTAACAGCGCCGTTTCTATGTCTCGTAGTCAAACTACCGGAACATATAAAGGCAAAGAGCAGAATTATCAAAGTATGGAAACTATGGTGTTAGAAAAGCAGCAGGGTGAGTGGAAAATAATTCGTATCCATTGGTCTAATTAAATCAGCTGAACCTTGCCTTATTAATAAACTTGATGTGGTTATTCCAGTAGGGTTATATCTTGGGTTTAGCTACTATTGTTATTTTCTCAAAATAGCTATTGGGCTGGGTATAGTGCAAGTTTTTTGTACTATACCCATTAGAATTATTTTTCCTTCATATTCCATAAAATATCTTGGCCACTGCCCATTACCGTGGTTGGTAATTTTCCGTCCCAGCGCTGAGCTTTAACGTATTCAACCAAGGTTTTATTGGTTTTAATCGCCTCTGCTTTCTTTAATATAGCTTCCGCTTCCGCTAGTCCTTTAACTCTTATCGCCTGAGCTTCTGCTATAGCTTCAATTTCAATGGCATAAGCGCTACCATCGGCACGGGCTTTTTCCGCATCTCGTTTGGCTTCTGCGGTATTTACTTCTCGCTGTGCTTCAAGCTTTTGACGATCTAAGCGATGTTTTTCAGCGGCGGCTAAGTTTTTTTCTGTTTGTTTGGTTTCGATACTCTGTAGGTACTTTTGCGGCAATACTAAGTTTTCAATTTGCACACTATCAAGTTTTACCGGAAAATCAATCATGGCCGCAAGTAGTGTTTCTTCTATTTTTTGAATGACTTGTCCGCGATTTTGAATGATTTGTTCTGCTTTAAAGCGCGCTAAGGCATCTTTAGTGGCTGAGCGTAAACGGGGATCTAAAATACGGTTTTCAAATTGATCTAAACCACCGTAACCTTTGTATAATTCAAATGCTTCTGCGCGAATTACCGTCCAGTTAACAGAAACCTGTGCTTGCACTGGCATTTGCTCGAAAGTTGAGGCTTTGAGGTTTTCAGTATTTTTACGAGTACGAATTTCGATCTCTTCAACCGTGTCAGCAAAAGGAATCTTGGTATGTAAGCCAGGATTCACTTGCGTGGTTGCTTCACCAAAACGTTTAACGATACCTACATGACCTTCGTCAATAGTGTAGGGTACTTGCCATAAAATAATACCAGCAACAATCGCTACCGTAATTTTGCCAATATGCTTGGTTATTTTAGTGGTATCAAGGTCGACTGGGGTTTTTGTCATTCCATTTTTCAGCATGTGTTTTCCTTTATTGTTATTAATCGTTGTTACGTTATGTTTGTAACTAAACTGTTAATAACAATAAAGCCTTGACATATTATGTCAAGACTTTTGTTTTATTGTACATGCTTAGGAGTGAATTTAGTTGCTAGTATTAATTCAAGAATGTTTGATAAGCAAGGTTATCGGTTTCTTCTTGCCACTGATAACCTAGGGTTTCAAGGTGTTGGAAAAACTCACCTTGCTGACTCTTATCCAGATTGAAGCCAGCAAGTACTTGACCAAACGCTGCGCCATGGTTGCGGTAATGAAACAGGGTGATATTCCAATGTTCGCCCATAGCAGCTAAGAATTTTTCTAATGCGCCTGGGTGCTCGGGAAACTCAAAACTAAATAGACGTTCATCATTTTTTTCAACTGAATTAGCACTTTTACCGCCAATCATGTAGCGAACATGCAGCTTAGCTAGCTCATTATCGGTGAAGTCACGTACTTGATAATTAGATTTCACTAAGCCTTGCAGTAACTGTTGACGCTCTTGCACACTACCGCCTAAACGAATGCCTACGAATATTTCTGCGCTCGGCTTGCCCGAATAACGGTAGTTAAACTCGGTAATGGTCCGGTTGCCTATGGCTTGGCAAAAATTCTTAAAACTACCTTTTTCTTCAGGGATAGTCACCGCTAAAATGGCTTCTTTTTTCTCGCCGAGTTCACAACGCTCAGAGACATAACGCAAGGTATGAAAGTTCATATTAGCGCCTGAAAGTATTGCCGCTAATGACTCATTACCTTTGCTATTTTGCGTATACTTTTGCAAACCGGCTAAAGAAAGTGCGCCAGCAGGCTCAGCGATAACACGGGTTTCTTCAAAAATATCTTTGATTGATGTACATATTTCATCGGTAGATACCGTAATTACCTCATCACAAAACTCTTGAATCAAACCGAAAGTATTTTCACCAATGCGTTTAACCGCAACACCATCGGCAAATAAACCTACTTGCTCTAAGTCGACTGGTTTGCCAGCGGCAAGCGCCGCTTTTAAACAGGCTGAATCTTCCGCTTCAACGCCTATAATTCTAGTATTTGGGCTAAGTTGTTTTAAATAGACTGCCATACCGGCCAGTAAACCACCGCCGCCAACAGGGATAAAAACCACATCCGCATGAGGTAATTGTTGTAAAAGCTCTTTTGCGACAGTACCTTGGCCAATAATAACTTCAACATCATCAAAAGGATGAATAAGGGTTTTATTTTCTGCTTTTGCGTATTCTACTGCAGCGGCTTGTGCCTCATTAAAACTATTACCTACGAGTCGTACTTCACCACCAAAACGCCTAACATTGTCGACTTTGATATCAGGCGTAGTCTTGGGCATTACGATAGTTGCTTTTATACCAAGCTTCTTAGCCGCTAATGCTAACCCTTGCGCATGATTACCTGCAGATGCAGCGATAACGCCATGAATACATTGCTCTTCAGTTAAACTATTAAGTTTGTTATAGGCACCACGTAACTTAAAAGAATGCACGGGTTGTTGATCTTCACGTTTGAGATAAATTTGGTTATTTAATCGTAAAGATAACTTGCTTAACGTGGTTAATTCAGTTTCAACAGCCAGATCATAAATAGGAGCGAGTAGAATACGGCGTAAGTAATCTAATGGTGTTTGAGGTGATGTTTTTTTTAGTGTTTCTGTCATTAGATTTACCTAGGGGTTAATATCAATTACTTGAAGTTATGCAGTTAACTTTTGAGTCGTCATGCTCTGTTTCGAACCGCACCTTTATCAGCACTGGTTACAGATCTTCATTTAGGCACGATTTGTACATGCCAATTGAAGGTTTTGATAACTAATTTTTTACTAATAGGATTTTGAAAATTCACTTTTATGACTACCAAAGCAAATGAACTTTTAAAATGATGATTATTGTCTATAAAGCATATTAAAGTCGTAGCTAGTTCGACTAAATTTCAAGGTAGGAAGTGCACAGCTTATAAGTATAAGTGAGTACTTTTAACGATGAAATTTAGCGAAATAGCAAAGACGTAGAGCAAAAACTATTTTACCGGTTCTAACCAGCCCCATTTATCTTCGGTAGTGCCATCAAAAATACCGAAGAAAGCATCTTGTAAAGCTTTAGTGATAGGGCCACGAGAGCCAGTACCTACTTTTATGCCATCAACAGATTTCACTGGTACAATTTCGGTAGCTGTACCTGTCATAAAGAATTCATCGGCAAGATATAAGGCTTCACGAGAGATAGTTTCTTCACGTACTTCATAACCTAAATCTTTTGCTAAGACGAATACTGCATCACGAGTTAAACCCTGTAGAATTGAAGCAGCACCAGGTGGGGTATAGATAATACCTTTACGCACTAAAAATAAGTTTTGACCAGCGCCTTCACTGATTTGATTATTGATATCCATGGCGATGCCTTCGGTATAACCATGGCGATGCGCTTCAGCAGAAATAAGCTGAGAAGATAAGTAGTTACCACCCGCTTTCGCCGCTGTCGGCATAGTATTTGGCGCTAAACGATTCCAGCTTGAAACACCTACGTCAACGCCATTTTCAATAGCATCAGCGCCTAGGTATGCTTCCCAGCTAAAAGCAGCAATCATTAAGTCAGCTTTAGCATCGACAGGTGGACGAAGACCCATGCCAATATCACCTAAAAAGGCTAATGGGCGGAGATAAGCTGAATCTAAGTTGTTTTTAGTGACGGCATCTTTACAAGCCTGAATCACTTCTTCAACTGTGTAGGGGATATTCATGCGGTAAATTTTTGCTGAATCAAACAAACGTTCAATATGTTCAGTCAAACGGAAAATACAAGTACCCTTAGGGGTATTGTAGGCACGAATGCCTTCAAAAACAGATGAGCCGTAATGAAGCGCATGACTCATTACATGTACGGTAGCGTTTTTCCACGGCATAAGTTCACCGTTGAACCAAATATATTCTGCATTTACTTTAGCCATTTTCTTTTCCTAATTTTGTTGCTGCTACTTAACTAGCTAACCCCGATATAAATATCAGAGTCTAGCTAATTAAAGTTGAGCGAATTTTTATTTTTTTGAATAATTACATTGCTTGTTTTATTTACACGTCACTATTGTCTACTTTGACACCCTTGATGTCGATCAATTTGTTTATTTGATCAACAAGCAATGAAATAGGACGTTCACTGCTGACAGTCATAGTAATAGTAGCAACATTATTACCAGTATTAACTTCGGCATTCATGCCGTTGATTAGAAAGCCGCGATAACGAGTGACTTGTAAAATCCGTTCTAAGACCACTTGTTTATCATCAGCCATAATGATTAATTGATACTTATTTAACGTCATCGGATTCATCTTAAACACCCTCCATCATTTTATGGTTTGCGGTATTTGGCGGTACTAACGGCCAAACATTTTCTGTGGCATCAATTTTTACTTGTAATAAGTATGGACCATCGTGATCTAACATCTCTTCAATGGCAGCTTGCACCTCGCTCTTTTTATTGATCATCCGTGATTTTATATCGAACGCCCTCGATAACATGACAAAATCAGGGTTATCTGATAAATCTGTTTCGCTTAATCTGCCGTCAAAAAACAAATCTTGCCACTGGCGAACCATGCCTAATTTAGCGTTATCAATTAGCACTATTTTTACTGGGATTTGGTAGCGTTTGATGGTGGCTAATTCTTGGATATTCATCATAATTGAGCCATCCCCCGATACCACAATAACTGTATCGTGAGGGCGTGATATTTGGGCGCCAATTGCTGCGGGTAAACCAAAGCCCATTGTTCCCATGCCGCCACTGGTTAAAAAGTTACTTGGATCGTCAAAGCTCATATGTTGTGCCGCCCACATTTGATGCTGACCAACATCTGTGGTTACACAAGTATTACTGGGCATTAAATCACTGACAGTTTTTAGTACTGCTGGGGCAAAAATATTGTCGCCAGGGTGATCATATCGCCAAGCAAAATCAGTTTTCATTTGCTGTAACTGCTCTTGCCATGCTTTTATTTCTAACGGCATAGTTAATAGCGGTAAATTACCTTTTAAATCACCCAAAATGGCAGCATCTGCAGTACGGCGTTTATTAATTTCAGCGGTATCAATATCAAAGTGAATAACCTTGGCATTCGGGGCGAATTCATCTAGTTTCCCGGTCACTCGGTCATCAAAACGAGCGCCAACAACGACTAATAAATCACTTTCCTGTACGGCAATATTGGCTGCTTTGGTACCATGCATACCTAACATACCAAGGTAATTTTCATTATCCGGGTTAATTGCCCCCAAACCTTTCAGCGTTGATACACTGGGCATACCAGTTTTATTGGCAAAATCTCGTACTTCTTCTATGGCATTAGCCATACCAACACCGCCGCCTACATATAAAATAGGCTGTTTGGCATGGGTCAATAATTCAAGGGCTTTACTGATATCGGCAAGCGGTAATTTCACCTTATTTCTTAAGTGAGATAACTTGTCAAAACGTTGAGTTACGGCTGCTAGCTGTATGTCTTTTGGAATATCAACTAGCACCGGACCATGACGGCCTTCCAGAGCAATTTCAAAGGCTTGATATAATACTTTTTCCAGTTCATTAATATCGGTCACTTGGAAAGAGTGTTTAGTACAGGCCAGGGATAAACCAAAAATATCAATTTCTTGAAAAGCATCGCTACCCATTGCGGCAGTAGGAACTTGTCCGGTGATGGCAACAATAGGAATGGAATCGGCTAGCGCATCGGCAAGACCGGTGATCAAGTTTGTTGCCCCAGGGCCAGAAGTAGCGAAACAGACACCAACAGTACCAGCGGCACGAGCATATCCAACAGCGGAAAATGCTGCACCTTGCTCATGACGACATAGAAAATGTTTTACATCACTGTCGTATAAAGCGTCATAAATCGGCATTATGGCGCCACCTGGGTAGCCAAAAACATGTTGTATACCATGCTCTTGTAACACTTCAAATAATAATGAGCTGCCTGTTAACGTTTTACTCTCGGTCATGATGATTCCAATTGTTATCTTGTTAAAGTCTATATTTACAGCGTTTTATATTTAATGAAAAGTTTAATAAAATGCTTAATAAAGTTTAGTAAAAAAGTGCTAAAAGAAAACCCTCGGTTCTTGCGAAGCGAGGGTTTGTATTTGTTTGGATGCTTTTCCTTTAGCTCAACAAAACCCTCGAGATGATTTAATAATCACCACGACGAGAAGGTTAATAATAATTGAGTTAAATTTATGCATTTTATCTATTTCTTTGTTTTATTTTGCGTAGACGGATTAGTATTTTTAATCTTTGGTCTCGCTTACTTATTAAATTAGTACCATAGCTCTAATCCTAAGTGCAAGGTTTTTTGTTATAGCTTTTTTGTATAGTAATCGACAATCGGTAATAAACGCGTGCTCAGTATATTTGAACTACACTGAAAAAAGGGAATAAGTAAAATGGAATTTATATGTCGCTTTCTTGTGTGTACAGTCGAGCCAGAATTGGTCTTGAATCTCCCCTTGTTACAGTTGAAGTTCACCTAGCGAATGGACTGCCAGCATTTAATATTGTTGGCTTACCGGAAGCCTCGGTAAAAGAATCAAAGGACAGGGTACGCAGCGCCATTATCAATTGCGGTTATGAGTTTCCGGCTAAGCGCATCACCATCAATTTAGCACCAGCAGACTTACCCAAAGAAGGTGGACGTTTTGATTTACCTATTGCAGTGGGTATTCTTGCCGCGTCCGACCAGCTACCTCCCGTTGATTTATCACAATATGAATTTGCTGGTGAACTGGCTTTGTCAGGCGAACTACGCGCCATTGTTGGTGAAATTCCTGTTGCTATGGCAAGTAGTAAAAGTCAGCGAACCTTGATAATTCCCATACAAAACACCGAGCAAGCAAGTTGGGTCAAGCAGGCAAAAATTCATGGCATTAGCCATTTAACTCAGTTGTTTCCACACTTTGCCGGTCAACAAATTTTACCCTTGGTTACTGAACCGCCCATTGCCGAAACGTTGGTTGGACAAGTGTCTGATATGAGTGATGTTATGGGACAGCCATTGGCAAAACGTGCTTTAGAAATGGCCGCCAGTGGTGGTCATAATTTATTGTTTATCGGTCCGCCTGGCACAGGAAAAACCATGTTAGCCAGTCGATTATCCGGAATTTTACCACCGATGACCGAAGAAGAGGCACTAGAAGTCGCGGCTATTCAATCGATTAGCCATCAGGATATTACCCGTAACTCTTGGTTTACTCGACCGTTTCGGGCGCCTCATCACACGGCTTCGTCAGCCGCTTTAGTGGGCGGTGGCAGTCAGCCACAAGCTGGGGAAATTACTTTAGCGCACAATGGCGTGCTGTTTTTAGATGAATTGCCTGAGTTTGAACGAAAAGTATTAGACGTACTACGTGAGCCAATGGAATCGGGAGAAGTCACTATCTCGCGAGCTTTACACAAACAATGTTTTCCGGCACGTTTTCAACTGATTGCCGCGATGAACCCTAGCCCAACGGGTTTTTATAACGATAAGCGCAGTAGCCCAGAGCAAGTACTAAGATATTTGAATCGGCTCTCAGGACCTTTTTTGGATAGAATTGATATTCAAATTGAAGTGGCCAGATTACCTCGCGGTACTTGGGCCCAGAGCAGTCAAAAAAATGAAACAAGTGTCCAAATACAACAGCGAGTGCAAGCCTGCCGGACGATTCAGTTACAAAGACAAGGAAAATCCAATGCCCATATCAGTAGTCGCGAGCTGAAACAATATTGCCAGCTAAGTACCGATGATAATGAATTCTTAGAGTTGGCGGTAGAACAATTGGGCTTATCAACCAGAGCACACCATAAAATTTTAAAAATCGCTCGTACGTTAGCGGATATGGAAAAATCACCAGAAATTCTCCGTAAACACTTAACCGAAGCGTTATCTTATCGGGCGATGGACAGACTTTTACGTCATTTGACGAGTGCGATTTCCGTTTGATTTTACTCGATGCGTTTTAAGATATTGAGTTAAAAAAGGCTTTAATGAGCGGCTGCGCCTTTGATTGATTCAAACAACAAACCCCGAGTTCGAAAGGCTCTATTTCACCGATATTATCGAGATTACTCACTCGGTCTTTAACTGGGCTGTTATCCACCACCACTTGCGGAACTATGCCTACACCACAACCTAAAGCAACCATGCTGACCAATGCTTCGTGCCCAGAAACTGTTGCGTAGATCATTGGTTTACCTTGCTGTTTTTTACGATACCAAAGATCAAATCGTTTTCGTGCAGCGCCATGTTCAGGCAAAATTATCGGAATTTCAGACCAAGTTAATATTTTTTGGCTCAGTTGTTGCTGCACCTTGCAGGTCATTGTTGGTGCAATTACCGCCATGGCTATGGTGTCTAAGTGATGAAAATAGACACTGCGCGGTAGTTGCTCGGGGGCTGCAGCGATAGCAAAATCAACCGCTTGATTTTGTACTTGTTCAAGGGCATCAGCAGCATCACCCGTGGTTAACATGATCTCTACCAAAGGATGGCGAACACGAAATCGTTCCAGCAAAGGTGGTAAATGGCTGTACGCAGCAGTAACCGAGCAGTAAATATGTAATTTTCCGGTTAACTCTACTTGTTTTTCAGCAAGTGATTGCTTAAAACCATGCCACTGCTCAAGCTGTTGTTCAGCATAGGCTTTGAATTTTTTGCCGACATCGGTAAGTACCACAGTACGATTGTCACGATGCAGTAACTCGTCGCCAACTTCCTCTTCAAGTCGTTTGATTGCTCTGCTCAGTGTCGATGGGCTGATGTGGTGTGCTTGCGCGGTTTTACCAAAATGCAAACTTTGGCTCAAATGCGTAAACATAGATAATGCTTTTTGATCCATTATTTTTCCGTTGGCGGGATTTTAATCGCGCAGATAGATTAATATCATTCATTGCAAAAAACGCAACGTAGTAGTGCGAATATATCACTTTTTGCAACGTGATATCTAGGGTATGGTGTTTACATTGAAAAAAATATTGTTAAAAGAACAGTCAGCAAGCTGACTCGATTAATACTCAAGAAATTATAGGAAAGTCCATGAGCAATTATTTTAATACCTTAAGCTTACGTGAAAAGTTAGGTCAATTAGGCCAATGTCGTTTTATGCAACGTGAAGAATTCAGCGATGGCTGTAACTTCATCAAAGACTGGAACATTGTCATTGTTGGTTGTGGCTCGCAAGGTTTAAACCAAGGTTTAAACATGCGTGATTCTGGTTTAAATATTTCTTATGCGCTACGTGATGCAGCAATTAGCGAAAAGCGTCAATCATGGCAGTGGGCTACTGAAAATGGTTTTACTGTTGGCAACTATGCAGAATTGATTCCGCAAGCCGATTTAATATTAAACCTAACACCTGATAAGCAACATACTTCAGCTGTTACTGCGGTAATGCCGTTGATGAAGCAAGGCGCTACGCTTTCTTACTCACATGGTTTTAATATTGTTGAAGAAGGCATGCAAGTTCGTCCTGATATCACAGTTGTTATGGTTGCACCTAAGTGTCCTGGTACAGAAGTACGTGAAGAGTACAAACGTGGTTTTGGTGTACCAACGCTTATCGCCGTTCACCCAGAAAATGATCCACAAGGTAACGGTTTAGCGATTGCTAAAGCCTACGCTAGCGCTACTGGAGGTGATAGAGCGGGTGTTCTACAGTCATCTTTCATTGCTGAAGTTAAGTCTGACTTAATGGGTGAGCAAACTATTCTTTGTGGTATGTTGCAAACGGCTGCTGTTTTAGGTCACAAGCAACTAATCGCCCAAGGCATGGACGCAGCTTATGCGCGTAAATTATTACAATACGGCTTAGAGACTACTACTGAAGGTCTTAAGCATGGCGGCATCACTAACATGATGGACCGTTTATCAAACCCGGCAAAAATCAAAGCCTTTGATATGTCAGAAGAATTAAAAGTGATTTTACGTCCGTTATTTGAAAAACATATGGATGATATTATTGAAGGTCACTTCTCGAAAACTATGATGGCAGATTGGGCTAATGATGATATTAACTTATTAACATGGCGTGCAGAAACTGCTGAATCTACCTTTGAATTAGCGGCTGATTGCGAAACAGAAATTACTGAACAAGAGTATTACGACAAGGGCATTTTTGTCATTGCTATGATCAAAGCTGGCGTTGAACTTGCTTTTGAAGCCATGGTTGCTGCGGGTATTGTTGAAGAGTCGGCTTATTACGAGTCACTTCATGAAACACCATTAATTGCTAACTGTATTGCACGTAACAAGTTATACGAAATGAACGTGGTAATTTCAGATACTGCCGAATACGGTAACTACTTATTTACGCATGCAGCAGTACCGTTACTTGCCGATTTCACGCAAAAATTAACCCTTGAAGAATTAGGCGAAGGGTTCAAAGACAGTTCGAACAATGTCGATAATGCCCGTTTAATTGAAGTAAACGAAGCTATTCGCAGTCATGGTGTTGAAGTGATTGGTAAAGAATTGCGTGGTTACATGAAAGATATGAAGAAAATTGCTAGTGCAAAATAATACTCGCCTCTTGAAGTAGAGCGGGTATTAGTAACTAAAAACGGCAGCTGAATTCAACGTCAATGCCGTTTTTTATTGCCTAATGTTTGCGTATAAAAAATTCGTATTAAGAGATTAATTACCGATTATTAAAACATCTTAACAAGGAAAAAACCTATGTCAGAGTTCAAACAAGTTACCGTCAGCAAAGCAGCCAATGTCTATTTCGATGGCAAAGTCACCAGTCGTAAAATTACCTTTAGTGATGGTAGTTTTAAAACGTTAGGTATCATGATGCCAGGTGATTATAAGTTTGCTACTAATGAACAAGAACTAATGGAAATCACTGCCGGTGAATGTGAAATTTTACTTGCCGGTGCCAGTGATTGGCAAAGTATCAGCGCCGGTCAGTCTTTTGAAGTGGCGGCTAATAGCGCTTTTGAAATTAAAGCGAAAACCTTAGTGGATTATTGTTGTACTTATATAAGTTAGTTAATACCGGGCTATTGCGATTGAAAGCAACGCAGCATTTGTTGATTTTGACTGACAAGGGTGAGCACCTGAGCCGTTAAAGCATCAGGTGCTGCAAACATATCCCGCTGATTAGTCTATTTCATCGGTAACACAGCCCAGTGATGCCGATTTCACTGTGGCAATATATTTTCTTAATACTCCACTGGTTGCCCGATAAGCAGGTTTTACCCAAGCCGCTTTTCGCTTAGCTATTTCAGCCTCATCTACCTTTAGTTCCAAGGTGTTCGAGATAGCATCAATACGGATAATGTCACCATTTTTTACCAAACCAATCAAGCCGCCTTCAGAAGCTTCAGGGGTAATATGGCCAACGACAAAACCGTGAGAACCACCGGAAAAACGACCATCGGTGATTAAAGCCACGTCATTGCCAAGGCCGGCACCCATTACTGCGGAAGTGGGTTTAAGCATTTCTGGCATACCTGGGCCACCTTTGGGTCCAGAATAACGAATAACGATCACTTCACCTTTTTGCACTTCGGTTGAAATACCTTTAATGGCGGCAAATTCATCATCATAAACTCTTGCCGGACCTTCAAATATTTCGCCTTCTTTACCGGTGATTTTAGCCACAGCACCTTCAGCAGCCAAATTACCATAAAGAATTTGTAAGTGGCCGGTAGCTTTGAGGGGATTATCAATAGGTCTGATGATATCTTGACCTGCTGGCAGACCAGGGACATCTGCAAGATTTTCTGCGATGGTTTTACCGGTAACAGTTAAACAATCGCCGTGCAATAAGCCTTCAGCCAATAAATATTTCATTACTGCAGGAATGCCGCCAATCGCATGTAAATCTTGCATCAAGTATTCACCAGAGGGCTTTAAGTTGGCCAAGAAGGGGGTCTTGTCAGCCATAACCTGGAAATCATCTAAGCTTAAGTCAACACCACAAGCACGCGCCATGGCAATCATGTGCATAGTGGCGTTGGTAGAACCGCCTAAAATCATGATAATGCGTAAGGCATTTTCAAAGGCCTTTTTGGTCATGATGTCTTTTGGTTTGATGTCTTTTTCCATCAAGTTTCTGATGGCATCACCCACTTTAGTTAATTCAACTTTTTTCTCATCACTAACCGCGGGGTTGGAAGACGAGTAGGGTAAACTCATGCCTAACGCTTCAATGGCGGAAGACATAGTATTAGCCGTGTACATGCCGCCACAGGCGCCGGCACCCGGAATAGCATTTTGAATGACGCCTTTATAATCTTCGTCAGAGATAACGCCCTGTAATTTTTTTCCGTAAGCTTCGAAAGCTGAAACAATGTTCAAGTCTTCACCTTTCCATTTTCCTGCTTTGATAGTACCGCCATAAACTAAGATGGCCGGACGATTTAAACGCGCTAAAGCAATCATAGCCCCTGGCATATTTTTATCACAGCCAACCACCGGCACAATGGCATCATAATACTGAGCGCTAGCGACCGTTTCGATAGAATCTGCAATGATGTCACGGGAAACCAACGAATATTTCATGCCATCAGTACCATTGGCAATTCCATCACTGACCCCAATGGTGTGAAATATTAATCCCACTAAATCAGTTTTTTTTACGCTGGCTTTGACCTGTTTAGCCAGGTCGTTTAAGTGCATGTTGCATGGGTTTCCTTCCCATCCGGTAGAAACAATACCCACCTGAGCTTTTTTCATGTCTTCTTCGGTCAAACCAACGGCATATAACATGGCTTGTGAAGCAGGTTGTGATTCGTCTAAAGTGATTGTTTTTGAATATTTATTAATTTCTGACATGGGTATTAAGTTCCGGCTTATTGATGTCCTACATCATAGAGTTTTCTCTTAAATAAAACTAGCCGAGGGCTGGCATTTTTTCTTCTGAGATATAACCAGAGCCAGTGATTGGCAAAGTATCAGCGCCTGCCAGTCTTTTGAAGTGGAGGCTAATAGTGCTTTTGAAATTAAAGCGAAAACCTTAGTAGATTATTGTTGTACTTAATATAAGTTAGTTAAAACCCCCTAATCATTAAAATAAGCCTGTGAACTATCCGTTATCAGGCTTTAATAAAATTTAACAAGTCAAAATCATATCTTTAATATTATTTAATTAGCAAAACTATCTGTTGGATGTTTCATTGGTGGGCAGAATAATAACGACTCACTACAGCAATTTTTATCTAGACAGGAATTAAATAATAATGATGTTCTCTACGACACTAGCCAGTATATTCATTGGTAGTATTGCCATGATAAGTAGTCCATTAAGCCAAGCGAAACTTACAGATAATACTGACAAAATTATGTTTGATGATTTTAGCTATAAAACTTTAGCGGATGCGCAAAAGAATGGCTGGGTGCCTCGAACTCAAATAGGCCATCCGGGCATTAAAGATGCAACTTGGTGGTCAGCAGGCATTAGTTTTCATCCAGACCAAAGCAATGCCAATAATACCGTGATGCGCTTAACGTCAAAAACAGATGGTAGCCAAGAAAATACTCGTCATACGCAAATCTGTCATCAACGAAAATATCTAGAAGGGACTTATGCCGCACGAGTATATTTTAATGACCGGCCTGATTTTGGTCCAGACGGCGATGGCATTGTCGAAACTTTTTACACCATAAGTCCGCTCGAAGCGCCAATGGATAAGAATTACAGTGAAATGGATTTTGAATACCTTGCCAATGGTGGCTGGGGCGAGAAAGAAAATGTATTGTTTTCTACCTCGTGGGAAACATTTCAGCTTGAACCTTGGACAAAGATCAATGCCTTTGATACTTATTCGAAAAGCCTGCAAGGTTGGAATACCCTAGTATTACAAGTATTTAATAATGAGATTAAATATTATATAAATGGTCATTTATTTTCCTCGCATGGCAGCGAGGTTTACCCTGAAGTAGCTATGTCAGTAAACTTTAATCTGTGGTTTATTCCAGAGCAAATAGTTGCAAGCACTGAAATGCGTCAATACCATCAAGAGGTGGACTGGGTATACTTTAATGGCGATAAAAAATTATCGCCTAAAGACGTGCTAAAAGAAGTAACTCGATTACGGGAAAGCAATGTTAAACAGCAAGACACCGTGCCCCATTGGCAGCCTAAACTTGATAGTTACTGTGGTTTGTAATATCGCAAGCTAGTTATAATGAAAGAAAAATCATGGTTTGGCTATCAGCGGAGCCGTGACTTTATATATGTAGAGTTGGAGATTATGACAGATAAAAATAAAGTTATTCGTTGGGGCATTATTGGTTGTGGCGCGGTAACGGAAGTTAAGAGTGGTCCTGCCTATCAAAAAACAGCGGGCTTTGAATTAGCTGCGGTAATGCGTAGAGACCTAATGCTTGCAAAGAGCTATGCTCAGCGTCATAAGGTGGTTAAATTTAGCGATAATGCTGCTGATATTATTAATGATGACAATATAGATGCGATATATATTGCCACACCGCCCGATAGCCATAAACATTATGCGTTACTTGTTGCCAAAGCCGGTAAACCTTGTTGCATTGAAAAGCCATTAGCACCTAGTTATCAAGAAAGTCTCGTTATTGAACAAGCTTTTAAAAAAGCCAAGCTACCATTGTTTGTCGCTTATTATCGCCGCTCTTTACCACGATTTAATAAAGTAAAAAATTTATTAGAAAGTAATGCGATAGGCCATATTCGTCATATTAGCTGGCAGTTAAGTAAGCCGGCTAATGTTATAGATTTATCGGGTCAATATAATTGGCGCACTGATAAGAATATTGCTGCAGGGGGTTATTTTGATGACTTAGCTAGCCATGGTTTGGATTTGTTTGCTTTTCTACTAGGTGACTTTCAGCAGGTCTCGGGTATAGCAACCAATCAGCAAGGTCTATATTCAGCCTTTGATGCAGTTACTGCCTGTTGGCAGCATGAAAATGGTATTACCGGTGTCGGCAGTTGGAACTTTGGTGCTGCAGCAAGACAGGATATAGTCACTATCGTAGGCAGTGAAGGGCAGTTGCACTTCTCCGTCTTTGATGAAATACCTATTATTTTAACTCAAGGTGCTAATAAAGCAGAGTTTGTTATTGAAAACCCGGAAAATATTCAATTACATCATGTTGGTAATATCTATCAGCAGCTAATAAATAAGCAACAACATCCATCAAATGGCTCTTCAGCGTTACACACTAGTTGGGTTATGGATGAAATCCTAGCCGTTCGTTGATAATACCAATTCAAATAAGTTTCTTCCCTCTCAGCGAGAATTAAAAGGCTTATCGGTTCTCTCTTTAGCAATGACATTAATTGACTTAGTAGTTTTTGTTATCATCCTGCCAAGCGCTTACCTGTGTCATTAAAACTTTATTTTTTGCTGTTATTGCAATGCTATTGGCTTGCTCAGCATAAGCTTGAGCTTGTTCTAGCTGCTTAGCATTTAAGGCGACTTGCGCTTGAGCGAGTAAGATTGCTACTTTATTAGTAGCAACGCCATCTTTATTAGCAACGGTAGTTGCTTGGCTGAAGTAGCCTTGGCCCAGTTGCTCTTTTCCTTGGGCAAAGGCTATCAAAGCTAGCTCGATAAGCGCTCGGGTTTGCCCATAGCTACCTTTGAATTCTTTATGGTATTGCATTGCTGCTGCTAATAAAGGAATTGCCTCATGATACTTTTGTTGTAGGCGTTTTATTGTTGCTAATTCTTCAAGAGCGTAAGCGATAAACAGGCTATCTTGGTATTGCTCTGCTAGTGCTTTCGTTAACTGAATATAAAGCTCAGCTTCGGCTAAAGCATCACTAGCTTGTGAGTCTTTTTCATAGCGATGAATAAGTAAAACACCTATCATTAAATTGCTACGGATTTCTTCGCGATGCATTTCTTTGTACCGCGCTTGGGCTATGTTTTCTTTCATTAAAGCGATACCTTGTTCGGTATCACCACTGTAAATATAACTAGCAGCTAAAAAGCGGCGAGCGGCCAATAAATCAGGGTTACTTTGCAGTGCAGTAGAGAAAAATGTACTTGCCTGCAGATAGTCTCTTTGTAAATAGAGCTCCATACCACGGGCAAAAGCTTCATTACTAAAATCGCTAATATAGGGCTGGGAAATTTCTTTAGCGTACGGGTCGAAACGTTGTGCTACTTTCTGCACTAATTGATTTAAAGCCGTGCTAATGCTCGCAGATAAAATTACCCCCTGTTCAACTCGCTGGTCGAGGTAGAAGCTATAATCTAGCTGAAAATCTTGTGGATAACCACGCAGTCGAGTTTGTACTAATAAATCTACTTTTAATCTTTGGGCAAGCGCGCGTAATTTTTGAGGTTTAGAGTGTAGTGTACTTGGTAAATTTTCTTGTTTAGAGAAAGCCATTGACTGCAGTAGCTGTGCTTTAGAAATCAGCTGTAATTGACTGTTTTTCAGTAAGCTTTCACTTAAATAGTCCATGCCTTGTAAAGGAACCCAGTCATGGATGTCATCAGGCATATCATTAATGACCGGCAAGAAAGCGACAGTAAACTTGACCGCTTTAGGGCTTGGATTATTACTGGCTAAAAAAGGGTATATGACTATGCCGATTAATACGGCCAAGACTAATACTGTCATTTGTACTAGCGATGTTCTTTTAATTGATTTGCCAAAGAGGGTTTGTTGCTTGCTGATATCGTTGAGTTCGGCTGTCCACTGGTAACCTTGGCGAGGGTACGTTTTAATAACATGGCTGCCAAGTAAGTCACGGATTTCTTTAATGGACTGAACTAACACTTGATCTTGCACTACTACGTCATGCCAAATCTCGCTAAGCAATGCTTTTTTAGTAACGATCTTATCTTTGTGCTTAATCAGGTATTTTAATACCAATAAGGTTTTTGCCCGGACATTAATTTCTTGATCTGCTTTTATGATCAAGCCAGCGGTTAAATTTAGCTCTATGCTGCCAGAAGAGGAATTAGCAAGGGTAAAACGCATATAAGTAGAGTGTAATCAAAGTGAAAAAGAAAGGTTATGTTGGCTTAATTTTACCGCGAGCACAACTAATTACTTGCTTTGCCGTTAACAGTCAATTAACGTGTTATCAGAAATAATTCTCAATTGAATTCATATCATTAGAAGGAAAGTTAATTCATGGACAATATCGTTGCAAACTTACTCACTAGCCCGTTTTTATGGCTGACAATTGTTATTTTATACACGCTGAAAAAAGGCATTTACTTTGTGCCACAAAACCGTGGTTACGTTATTTATACCCTGGGGAAATACACCAAAACCCTATCGGCGGGTTTAAATTTTCTTATTCCTTACGTGCAAACGGTGGCGGCTGATCGCAATTTAAAAGAGCAATCGTTAGAAATAATCTCTCAGCCCGCTATCACCAAAGATAATATTACCTTGGAAATAGACGGTATTTTGTTTATGAAAGTTACCGATGCCGCTGCGGCGACAAACAACATTACCGATTATAAAACGTCTGTTGTGCAACTTGCCATGACCTCAATGCGTAATGCTATTGGTTCGATGGAATTAGATGAATGTTTCCAAAATCGTGATGCCATCAATGCTCAAATTTTAGGTGCGATGACTGAAGCGACAGCACCTTGGGGTGTAATGGTGACGCGTTATGAAATCAAAGACATCACCCCGCCGCAAACTATACGTGAAGACATGGAAAAACAAATGACGGCAGAGCGAGAAAAACGCTCAGTGATTTTAACCGCTGAAGGGGTTAAAACCTCCGCCATTACCGAAGCTGAAGGTTTAAAACAAGCTCGGGTACTTGATGCTGAAGCTGCAAAAGCGGAGCAAGTATTAGCCGCCGAAGCCACTAAAGAGTCACAAATTTTAGAAGCAACAGGTAAAGCAGAAGCAATACGATTAGTGGCTGATGCTGATGCCAATGCCTTAGAGGTAGTTGGTAGTGCCGCCAATACTGAACAAGGTAAAGCGGCGGTAACCTTGACCTTAGCGCAAGATGCTATTACGGCACATAGAGCTATAGCGAGTGAAAGTACGATTGTACTAACCGATGGTAAAACAGGTGATAATATTGCTAATACGGTTGCCCAAGCGATTGCGGTATCGAGTAGTTTAAAGCTTTAATTAGTGTCAGTCATAAATTTCAATATTAGCGCTAAGGAATTATATTAGTATGCAGACATTCTTAGAAAACCATCAACTGATTTGGTATGCCATAGCAGGTTTTAGCCTAATTCTTGAGTTAGGTCTTATGGGCTTAAGTGGTCCATTATTATTCTTTGCTATTGCCAGTGCAATCACCGGGGTGCTTATCAGCTTAGGCATTGTTGAAGGTTGGCAAAATGAAGTTTTGGTGGTTGGGGTATTATCTGCTGTTATTACCTTGTTGCTGTGGAAGCCGTTAAAGAAGATGCAAAACTCTCGTAGCAAAACCGATGATTCTAGCGATATGATCGGCTTGCAAGTACTGGTTAGTGATGATATTACCAAAGCTGGTGGTAGTATTCGTTACTCAGGTATTAATTGGCAAGCGCGTTTAGCTGATGATGTTGAGATTGAGGTAATTGAAAATAATAGCCAATGTACTATTGTTGCGGTTACGGGAACCACTATGCTGGTTGCGCCCATTGACTAGCTAATTACTACCAGAATAGATTTAAATTAGCATCTATAAACCAGGACGAATTTTATGATTCGTCCTGGTTTTTTTATGATCATCATCTTACCAATTTATCTATAAATACGTTCAGCCCAACGCGCTAATCCTGAGGTGACACTACCAAAATGATCACCTACAATCAGTGGGATGCCAGGCATTTGTTGCTGTAAAAATTCACTTAGTACCGGTGATTTTGCCGTACCGCCGGTAACAAAAATAACATCAGGCTGGCACTGCGCTTCTGCTACTGCCGATGTCATCAACTGCGCTATCTGAGCGAGAGTTCGCATATTTGCCTGTTTTAACGTTGCCCGAGTGACATTTACTGCAAGTGAGTCATGAATATCATTGAGGCAGATAGTTTGCTCTTGGTGTTCAGACAGTCCAATTTTAGCTTGCTCAGCGGCATTGACTAGTTGATAACTCAGTTTATGGTCATGTACTGTTAATAAGCGTTCAATCATAGCGGTTTCTTTGGCATCACGAGACAATTGCACCAACTCACGTCTATTTTTAGCACTGTAAAATTTGGTTTGCTCATTAATGTTATTAATTGCTAGTGCCTGATAAAAACTACTGGTTGGCATAGGTTTACCGGTCTTTAATAAACTATTCATGCCCAAACTTGGCATAATGCCTTGCAAGGCTAATTGAATATCAAAGTCATTACCGGCAACCCGAACACCGGTATGAGCTAGCAGATGTTCGTTACGATTATCATATTTCGCGAAGTGTGGGCTCATTAGTAGCATTGAACAATCACTGGTGCCACCACCAATATCTACCACTAATACCCGAGTTTCTTGGCTTAATGATGCTTCAAATTCAAAACCTGCCGCCACGGGTTCATATTGAAACTCAACATCTTTAAAACCAACACGTTTTGCCGCTTTAGTTAATACGCTAATGGCTTGTCGGTTGCTTTCCTCACCATGTAAACCTTGGAAGTTAATCGGTCGGCCAATAACGGTTTGTGTTACTTCTTTTTGTAATGCTTCTTCGGTGAGCTTTTTCACATTGCTCATCATGCAAGCGACAATATCTTCAAAAAATTGAATTTGTGTTTTTGCTAAACCACTAGCACCGAGAAATGATTTCGGCGATTTGATGTAATAGCCTTCTTCTGGATCTTCAAGGTATTGTGTTAGGGCCGCTTTACCAAAGAGTAATTCACTTGAGATACCGTCAAACTTTAACTCACGCAGTGCCGATTGACCTTTTTGTAGTTGATTTTTACGCTCGACTATATAGCTTTCATGCTGGCTGGCAGGCAACTGTTGAGCAAGCCAGTTAGTAATAACATCACGGCTTGGCGCGTATAGGTTTGAAGCAATGTATTTCCCATCACCTAATTTGTTACCGAGTAAAGGAATAATGTGGGGTTGGCCATTGCGCATGGTGGCGACACCACAATTGGACGTACCGTAATCGAAACCTATCATCATTAATACCTAGAGCATGCCTACCAGAAAAAGGTCGCGTAGCATACTCAGTAACTCAGCTAATCACAAGCATTAGTCATGGAATTTTATTTTTTGTTGTTTTATAGCCAAGTGACTTCAAGGTGCTCTTTTCAGTAAGCAGAAAAATTTTATATAAATCGTTTTATTGTGTTCGGTTTTGGCCACAGTTAAAATAGCAAAAATAATCTAGAAAGCTTAAGAGCCCTCATAATGAAATTAACTAAAACCAACCAAAAAATCGATAACAACGTTTGTAAGGCATTAACTATTGCTTGTGAATCATCTTTACATGACGTGGCCGGCTTTGTTTGGTTAACACATCGAGCCAATTACACTAATTTTCCTGCCAGCTTAGTCATTACCTGTGTGTTTAATACTGATGAAGAACTTGCCGCAATGAAAGAAGCCAAGCAAGATGTGCTGTTACGCACCAGTATTCAAAAGCAATTATTGAAAATCGGCGTGGTTGTTAAAAACATCAAACAAAGTGTGCACTTTGATAGTGAAGAAGCTTGTCAGCGTCAGCATCGCGGTGAATGGGCTGATCGATTAGCCTTGCGCGTGGTAAAACAAAAACCGAATGCAAGACGGGTACACTAAACGCCAGTGTTCAATGAATACCAGCTTACTTTATGCGCAGCTTCGAAATTACAAGATAAAGTGGCGACTAATCGCTCGCCAATCATCACTGCTGCGCTGCCTACTATAGGGTCATAACAAGTATTACTGTAGAACGTAAACCACAATAAAAATCGCTATGGTATTTTGTCGACTGTTTAGTTGCCTGATTTAAACGATTTCGAAGGGTAAAACCTTACCCAGTAACGCTTGTAATCAGATAGAGAACCCTTAGCTCCTATATCTTGATTTAAGGAGGTAAACTTTTTTCATCCACCTCGCATCTCTAAAAACACTTTTATAGCACTTAAATAGTCATTTTACCCCCTTTAAATCGCTGTTTTAGCTTGTTTTAATTCGTTGATTTATATGATGTTTAATTGCTAGATGTTTTAAGCATCTAGATGTTAGTCTTCACGCCCTATCATTTGGAGGGCGACCATGCCGACAACTAAAAAAGACTTTATCAATCACGATTTCTCTAACCAAGACCTTCACGGCAGGCGCTTTGAACAATGTAATTTCTATCGATGTAACTTTAATCGCTCTAATTTAACCGATGTAGAATTTTTTGAATGCAGCTTTGTCGAACAAGGTAGCGTTGAAGGTTGCCGATTTGATTATGCAAACTTACGTGATGCTAGTTTCAAAGCCTGTAAACTATCTATGTCGAGTTTTATCGGCGCGAATTGTTTAGGCATTGAGTTTAGGCGTTGTGATTTGCAAGGAGCAAACTTTGCTAAAGCGAGTTTCGAAAATCAAGTATCACGTCAGGCATACTTTTGTTTGGCATACATCACCGGCTGTAATTTATCTTACGCAAACTTTGCGGGTGTACGGATTGAAAAGTGCGATTTATTTGAAAATCGGTGGAATGGCGCTAGCCTGCAAAGTGCCTCATTCAAAAATTCAGACTTAAGCCGAAGTGAATTTTCAGCAGATGCTTGGGAGCAATTTCAAATACAAGGTTGTGACTTAACACATACAGAATTAACTGGTCTCAACATCAGGCGGGTAGATCTTGACGGGGTGAAAATTTGTAATTGGCAACAAGAGCAATTATTAGAACGTTTAGGGATTGTGGTATTGCCAGGCTGAAACAGCGAGTCTCACTTAGCGGTATATAATGAGTTAAGTGAGGCCTATCAATACTTAATGAAAATTTCGTAAACATATGGCTTTAGAGGCTGAGGGATCTCCACAACTTTTTACAAAGTACGTGCTTATAATTTTAGCTTCTGTTTTTTGTTTCTTCAGCGTCGCGGTGGCGACAACACCCAAAGAGGGCTATCGCCGAGCCCTCTCTGGACTCTCCCGGCGCTACGAATAAAACCTAATCTTGCATTCAATCAAGTGCTTTAAGGAGCCGCGTTGATGTACGTCCGTGTACACGCCGCTTTTTCATCATCCCTGATGAAAACACCTGCGCACTTTCAATCATTTCAGGGTTTTATCACGCAGATTTGGTGCTTTTTTCTTCTGCTTCTCATTCAGCCATGTAAGCGCTTTTAGGTGATTGGCAATCCCGAACTTTGGTAGGTAATGCGTTGCTGAAGTAATAAAAGTGAGTATCACAAGCATGGATGCTTGTGTAAGCCCCATGGATGGGTTTACGTGTCTCGCTTGTATACTCAGTAATGCGGAACAATAACTGGTCATTGCTTACATTAATATTTGTGGGGATTCG
Organism: Colwellia piezophila ATCC BAA-637; assembly: GCF_000378625.1. Taxonomy (GTDB): domain Bacteria; phylum Pseudomonadota; class Gammaproteobacteria; order Enterobacterales; family Alteromonadaceae; genus Colwellia; species Colwellia piezophila. The sequence continues at coordinate 42,678 of NZ_KB905175.1, forward strand.
TCAGCTTTAGAGGCGAACTTGACCATCACCAAAAACGACAAACTTCTCGGTAGTTAAGGCTTCTAAGCCCATTGGTCCATAGGCATGAAGCTTACTTGTTGAGATACCTATTTCTGAGCCTAAACCTAATTGGTTACCATCTGAAAAACGTGACGAAGCATTGACCATGACTACGGATGAATTTATTTGGCGAATAAAGGCGTGGCTGCGCGAAATATCTTGGCTGATAATAACTTCGGTATGGTCTGAGGTAAATTCATTGATATGGCTAATCGCTGCATCAAAGCTAGCTACCACCTTAACCGCAATTTCTTGTGCTAAATACTCGGCTTGGTAATCTTGCTCGGTTGCTAATTCGGCATGAATAAAATAACCAATACTATTTTTACAGGCATGTATTTTAACTTGTGCAGCTTCTTCAAGCGCTTTAGCGGCTAAAGGCAAAAATTCAGCACTGATATCGCCATGCACTAAGACTGTTTCAAAGGCATTACAAGCACTGGGCTTCTGGGTTTTACCATTCACTAAAATATCGACAGCTTTAGTTAAGTCAGCGTATTTATCTATATATAAATGACAGACACCCTTATAGTGTTGAATCACGGGGATACGGCTATTTTCGCTAACATAGCGAATGAGACCTTCGCCGCCACGAGGAATGACGAGATCAATGGTATCGCTTTGCTTTAACAACTCTTCAATAACACTACGACTGGTATCAGGAATAACACTAACAATATTTACATCAACATCATGCGCCGTTAATACTTGATGTAAACATTGAGCGATGGCTAAATTAGAGTGAATCGCCTCTGAGCCACCACGTAAAATTACCGCATTGCCCGATTTTATACACAAAGCAGCAGCTTCGGCAGTAACATTAGGGCGCGCTTCGTAAATCATGGCGATAACACCGAGAGGAATACGCATTTTACCGACTTGAATACCATTTGGCCGTAATGATAACTTATCAATATCCCCGATAGGATCGGTAAGGGCAACAATTTCGCGAATAGCCGAACTAATTTCTTTAATGCCTTGCTCTGTTAAAACCAGTCGGTCAAGCATCGCTTGCGATAAACCTTTCTCGCGACCTGCGGTGATATCTTTACTATTTTCGTGAATAATCATAGCGCTATTTTTTTCAATTGCTGTGGCAATGGCATTTAGCAGGGTGTTTTTTTCACTGCTATTAAGTTGAGCGGCAACTCTACTGGCTTGTTTAGCTTTTTTTGCCACAGTGACGATATTAAAGTTTGTCATTTTTCTACCCTTTGAAGTCTTTTAAAATACTAAACGGAGTCATTCATTATTCCGCTTAGGGTAAGTAATTCTCGGTTATGATAATGCCGGCTATGATCTGGATTATAAGATAACCATATCATCGCGGTGCACTACAACATCGCCAGAGTCATGCCCTAAAATGGCGGTGATATCATTACTGTGTTTGCCCATAATTCTTTTTAAGTCATGATGACTATATAAAGTGATGCCTTTGGCGATCACTATATTATTTTGCGCATCAATGAGATCGATGGCGTCACCTGCATTAAATCTATTGGTCACTGACTTGATACCTGCCGGTAATAAAGACGCGCCTTTATTAACAACCGCATTAACTGCACCTGGGTCGAGTTCGATCTTGCCTCGGCTTTTTAAGGTATGTTTTAACCAATGTTTTTTAGCGGTAATAATATCTTTATCTGCGGCAAAACGGGTACCAGGATTCACTTTTGCTAGAAGAGAGCTAAATACCTCACTTTTAGTGCCGTTAATAATATAAGTATTGATACCGTGTTCAACTGCTTTTTCTGCCGCTTGGATTTTGGTTTTCATACCGCCGCTAGCTAAGGGGTTGCGACTTGTGCCAGCCATGGCGTAAATTTCATCAGTGATCTTATCAATATTGGGGATCAATACCGCATCGTCATGAATTTTTGGATCTTTGGTAAAAACACCATCAATATCACTTAAGATAAATAAACTGTCAGCGCCACATACTTGGGCAACTAAGGCAGCAATATTGTCATTATCGCCGATGGTAAGATCTTTAGTGGTAACCGTATCATTCTCATTAACGATAGGGAGCACACCATTGGCTAATTGAATTCGAATCGTTTGTTGAATACTAATATAGCGCTCTCTATCGGCTAAATCACTTTGGGTAATAAGTATTTGGCTACATGGAATGTCAAAGAAACGTTGCCAGTTGGCCATCATTTGCATTTGACCAACACTGGCCATGGCTTTCTTAGTAGCAATAGATAGTTTAGGTGAACCATGTTGAATAACAGCCCTGCCAGCGGCGACACCACCAGAGGAAACTAGAATGATCTCTTTACCTTGTTGCTGGCATTTAGTAATAAATTGCGCAATGGCTAAGAGGTATTGGCCGCTGCAACCATCGCGAGTAGGTGCTACTAAGGCACTACCGACCTTGATTACGGCTCTATTAAAGTCCATTTCATCTCCAGTGTTGAGGCTTATATAACTATGCAATAAAGTAAAAGACCTCATTAGTAAAAAGAATCATACCAAGCTTGCTAGCGGTAAAAGTGTACTTTCAATCGTTTCATTAAGTATATGTGTGTAACTATCCGTTTTACACCTTTTCTTTAGCAAAAAAAGTGCAAATTATGACTTTTAAAATATAAGCGATCGTTTTTTACCCAGTAAGGTTTTAGCTAATAATGGTACTTTGCAATTAATTGCTTAGGGTGGCGACAATAAAAAATATAATTATGGCTTAAATCGTGATTAAATAACGCTACCCGTGTCACTTCTCTATTATTAGTTATTATCAATATATGCTAAATTTTTTACCGGCCAAACTGATCGGCTTTATCTCATTCTCTCTTTATATTCTTAATACCATATTTTGGCTTATGCCTATTCTAGTGTTTTCAATGTTTAAGGCATTAATTCCATTGCGTTTTTCAAAAATGGTATTTAGTTATTTACTCGATTTGATGGCAAGCAATTGGGTAGCTACCAACACTATTATTCAAAAGATATTTACTAAAACGAAGCTTGTGGTGACCGGATTAGAGCAGCTTAAAATTGATGACTGGTATTTAGTCTTAGCAAACCATCAAAGCTGGGTTGATATTGTTGTTTTACAACGTGCTTTACATGGCAATATTCCATTTTTGAAGTTTTTCTTAAAAAGGGAGCTTATCTATGTGCCTTTGTTGGGATTAGCGTGGTGGGCACTCGATTTTCCTTTTATGAAGCGTTATAGCCAAGCGTTTTTAAAGAAAAATCCACACTTACGTGGTAAAGATCTGGCAACAACTAAAAAAGCCTGTGCTAAGTTTAAGCACAAGCCTGTTAGTGTGATGAATTTTATCGAAGGTACGCGTTTTTCTCAGAAAAAACATGATAGACAAAATTCCCCTTTTCAACATTTATTAAAGCCAAAAGCCGGTGGTATGTCTTTTGTGCTTGATGCCATGGGCGAGCACTTAACCACTATTGTTGATGTCACCATCCATTATCCGGATGGTATTCCAAACTTTAGTGATTTTGTTTCCGGGCGAGTAGAAACGGTGCATATTGAAGTGCGTTCGTTAAGTATTACTAAAGAGCTGGGACATATTAATTTCTCGGATCGCAATGATAAAATTATTTTTCAAAAGTGGTTAATGAAATTTTGGCATGACAAAGATGTCCGTCTTGAAAAAATGATCCAAAAATATAGCACTGAGAGTGAACGATAAAACCTAAGGCTTTGGCTAGTGAAGTAAATTCACTCACCGACAATAAGATGAGAAGTGTATGAACGAACTGATCAATATTTGGTTAAGTGAGCAAGGGCTAAAGGCTCAGTATTTAGCTAGCGCTGAAATAGCGGTAGGCGTCGGCTTAATATTTTTTATTGCCAGTTTGAGTTATTACCTAGCCAAACATCAAATATTAAGATTAGTGCATAAGGTAATTATTAAAAGTAAAAACACTTGGGATGACACTCTACTTGAGCATAACGTGTTCACTCGCATGACCTTGCTAGTACCGTTAGTGTTAATACTTTTTTTATCGCCACTTATTTTGACAACCAATACGCTTACCCTTAATGCACTGATGTTATTAAGTAAAATTTTCCTCACCTTTCAGATATCTCGCTGTATTAGCGCTATGTTAAATGTCAGTAGAGGTCTTTACCAAGAAAGTGCCAAACAGCGTTTCTTACCGCTTAATGCCATTATTCAAATGATAAAGCTAGTACTCTCTTTAGTAACGGCTATTGTTATCATCTCACTCATTATTGACCGCTCACCGGTCTATTTACTCAGTGGCTTAGGTGCCTTAACCGCGGTATTGCTGTTGGTTTTTCAAGACACCATTAAAGGCTTAGTTGCCAGTATTCAAATTTCTGCAAATAGAATGGTGGTCGCAGGTGACTGGATTGAACTACCTAAATACGGTGCTGATGGTGATGTGATTGAAATTGGTCTTAGTACGGTAAAAATAGAGAATTTTGATAAAACCATTACCACAGTGCCAACCTATGCACTCATTAGTGATTCCTTTAAAAACTGGCGTAATATGTACCACACGGGTGCTCGACGCATCAAGCGCACGATTATTATCGATATTGCCAGTATTGAGTTTTATAGCGCTGAGCAAATAACCCAGCTGACTAATGCTCATTTATTACAAGATTACCTTAGTAATAAACAACATGAGCTTTCACAAAGTGAGTCAGGTAATAATAGCAATGAAGTAAGCCAATCGCTTAATTCATTAAATAGCCGACAGCTGACTAATATAGGCACATTTAGGGCTTATATTACCAACTATTTACAGAAAAATGGCCATGTTCGCGATGATCTAACATGTATGGTCAGGCAGCTTACCGCCACGCAAACTGGCTTGCCTTTAGAAATATACTGTTTTGCTAATACAACTAATTGGCTTGAGTATGAGTCCATCCAAGCCGATATATTTGACCACCTTTTTGCCATAGCTCCACAGTTTGATTTACGTATTTTTCAGCACCCCAGTGGCCATGATTGGCAAAATAACCATTAGCACAATAATAACTAAGAGTAAAAAATGAAGTCAATTGAAGAGCAATTAGCACGTTATAAAAGTGTGCACTTAAATCCCAAAAATATTAATACTCACTTTGTGGGGGTACCCTTAATCGTTTTGGCGGTCACATTACTGCTAAGTTCAATCGCTTTTGAAATAACCATAGATGACTTTTTCAATGTTGAATTTACCTTGCATTTTACCCTAGCGATGGTGATTTTTGCTGGCGTCGCTATTTATTATACCGCTTTGCACAGATTATTAGCCCTGGGTATGTTGGTGTATATTTTAGTTAACTTGTTGGTCGCGCAGTTACTTAAGGGTGTTGAAGGGGTACTTTATATAGCACTAGCTTTATTTGTTATCGGCTGGATTATTCAATTTTTAGGGCATCATTATGAAAAAGCCAAGCCAGCTTTTGTTGATGATTTAAGTCAATTTCTTATTGGGCCATTATTTCTAATGGCGGAAGCCTATTTTAAGTTTGGCTTAGAGCCAGACTTAGAGGCGCGTATTACTTCACTAGCGGTAGAAAAGCGGAAAGCGTTAGAACAGAGCAAGCGCTCTAGGTAAATTACTAAGTATTAAGGGTCAGGCAAATTTAAATCGCCTTACCCACTTGTATCAGCTACACCTTGTCCTTTACTAACGAATATGCTGCTAGCGTTGTCTAATAACGCCTTCTTGCATGGTTGATGAAACTAATTCACCTTGGGAACGGTATAGTTATAAATCTGTCCTCGTACTAGACCTCGACCATT
>NZ_KB905175.1:48762-121273 GCF_000378625.1 Colwellia piezophila ATCC BAA-637
ATGGTTGATGCAACTAATTCACCTTGGGAACGGTATAGGTATATATTTGGCCACGTACTAAAGCTCGACCATTCTTAACCAATATGCTGCTAGCGTTGTCTGATCACGCCTTCTTGCATGGTTGACGCAACTAACTCACCTTGACGATTATAAATCTGTCCTCGTACTAAACCTCGACCATTACTAGCTGATGGACTATCCATACAATAAAGTAACCAATCATCAAAGCGAAATGGGCGATGAAACCACATGGCATGATCTATAGTGGCTATTTGAAAGTTTGGCTGCCAGTGACTTACGCCATGAGGCAGTAGGGCTGTTGGCAAAAAATGGAAATCAGAAGTGTACGCCAACATATAGGTATGAATACCTAAATCGTCGGGCAATTCACCATTCGCTTTTATCCACATTTGACTTGTAGAGGTTGTCGGTTTTGGTTGTAGCCAGTTATATTGCTGTACTGGACGCATATCGATAGGCTTTTCAGCTAGAAATTTTTCGCGCAGTGCCTCAGGGATGTGTTGCTGGTTAGCTTTAATATAATCGGTAAATGAGGGGAGATCTTCCGGGGCGGGGACATCCGGCATAGTATCTTGGTGATTAAAACCTGTTTCACTATGCTGAAAAGAGGCGGTCATATAAAAAATGGCTTTACCATTTTGTATCGCCTGCACGCGACGAGTGCTAAAACTTGAGCCATCACGAATCACTTCAACTTCATAAACTACCGGTAGGCTTGCATCACCAGGGCGTAAAAAATAAGAATGCAGAGAGTTGACTGAACGATCAGCCGCGATAGTTTCTTGTGCGGCAGAAAGCGCTTGCCCCATGACCTGGCCACCAAAGAGTGCCCTAAAACCTAAGTCCTGACTTTGGCCTCGATATATACCTTGTTCAATGACTTCCAACTTTAATAATTTAGATAACTCATCCAATACACTTGTCATATTTTACCTTATATTTCAATAAGTAATTAGCTAAACGCCAATTGTTTCCAGGGAATTAGTTTAATCGCTATTGATGTTATATGCAAAGTAGGTTAAATTTTGTGCGTAAATATAAATATAAATATAAATATAATAATAAGAATAAAACATTAAACTAATCATAGTGGATTAGAAGGGGGGGATATGGCGCTAGCTATGTACAGAGAGGATCTACTAGAGCGGCGAGAGCCAATAGTGGGTGACTTTGATGATTTATGGGAAGCGTTAACGTTAGCGCAGAAGTTTGCTGCCAGTAACTTGACCCAATTTGGTTATAAACTTAACTTTATAAGAGATTTGTATTCTTCTCACATTGCAATTCTATCGTGTAATGACAATATTGTTGTTATCTCTAAAGGGGGCGAAATTAACACTCACCCAGATATTAAGATTAGACTTTAAGTTAACAAGTTATTAAAAAGCGCCTATTAGCGCTTTTTTTGTGTCTTTTTTCTGCTTTTTAAGGTTTTTCAACCAGTAATAACGTAAAATGGCAGGCATTATTAGTAAAAAAGTAATTGTATCTATGTCACGTTCAAAAAAATCTAGAAAACCAGGTGGAGCACCTACAGCTAAGCCTAAGTTAAGTAAGCAAGAATTAGCAAGTGTTGAAAAACGTATCCGTAAATCTACGGGTAAGGTGGCGGGTAATCGCCAAAAAGAAGCAACCCAAGTACAAACAGATAATAATCAACAGAAAATTAACAAAGATCCTCGTTTAGGTAATAAAACGCCGATAGCTTTAGGTAAAATTGCTGCAAAAGTAGAGAAGTCAAAACAAGTCAAAGCGAAAGAGAATAACAAAAAATCAGCTGCAATTGCCAGTATCCGCTACGTTGAAGATACCGTTGTTGAAAGTACCGCCGTTAAGTTGACTGCGGAGCAAGAAATTGATGCTATAGAGGACGATGAACTGCTACAAAGCCTTTTAGCTAAGCAAGAAGATGATATTGCCTTAACTGAGCAAGAAGTTGATTACTACAATGAGAAGATGGAACGTCATCAAGTCTTATCAGCCGAATTAGGTCTTGATGATGAAGATGAAGCTAGTGAAAGCGATGAAGTTAAGAGTAGTAATAACGAAGATGACTTATGGGATAAATTAGATCGCCCAGACTTTTCAGATTTTGAAGAGAAAGAGTAACATCAATGAGTGACTTTTGGCTTTACGCTCTTTTGTGCGGTACTGCTGTTATAATCGCCTTAGCATTTTATGCAGGTAAGTTATTAAAACAAGTCAGCAAGCAAAAAGAGCAGCAAGCGCAAGCGCAACGAAACCAGCAACAAGCATTAAATAAGCACGATAAAAAAGTCCTTGATAGTGTGTTATTAATTACCCGGGCTATGCAGCAAGAGCAATGTGAGTTTGATGAAGGTTGTTGGCGTTTATCAGTATTGCTATCTTCATTGAAAACCATGACGGAAATGCCAGTAAAATTTCCGGGGGTTTTTGGCTTATATGATGCCATTAAAGATCTCGCCATACGTGACGCACGGAAAACGCTGACCAAAAAGCAGCGGATGCGTGAAGATTACCAACGCATGACCGCATTAGATAAAATGCATGATGGGGTGGTGACTGACTTAGGTGATCTTCACCAGTTCACCACTGAACAACTTACTCGTCTAACATCTTGATATTCTAACGCCAATAACAGCTCAGGTAATGGTCTGTTATTGCGCTCGATCAATACCCACAAATTTCAAAAGCCTATAATGTTTTCGTTAACTAAATAAAACGGTAAGAAAACATGAAAGTAAGTCAATTTTTCGATGATAGGTTATTAAATAAATATAATACTAGCGGACCAAGATACACATCTTATCCAACAGCGTTGGAGTTTCATGAAGATTTCAAACATGATGACTTTATTAAAGCGATAAAAAACTCGCAAAACCGCGAATTGTCACTTTACGTACATATCCCATTTTGTCATACGCTTTGTTATTACTGTGGTTGTAATAAAGTTATTACTCGCCACCGTGATAAAGCAGATACTTACCTAGACTTTTTAGCCCAAGAGATCGCCTTACAGGCACCCTTGTTTGCAGAATATACCGTTAAACAACTCCATTGGGGTGGTGGTACACCAAGTTTTTTAACCCATCCACAAATAACAAAACTAGTCTCTCTGTTGAAGGAAAAATTCAATTTCTCCGCTGATTTAGAAATGAGCATTGAAATTGATCCCCGCGAAATTGAGATGGATTTAGCGGAACACTTATATTCGTTGGGTTTCAATCGTTTGAGCTTAGGTGTGCAAGACCTTGATTTAAAGGTACAACAAGCTATTAACCGGGTGCAATCAACCGAGTTTATTGGTAATTTCATTCAGCATGCTAAAGCGGTTGGTTTTAAATCTATTAACATTGACCTCATTTATGGTTTACCCCATCAAACACTGGAAAATTTTTCTAAAACACTAGTGAAGGCACATGAGTGGCAGGTCGACCGTATTTCTCTATTTAGTTATGCCCATATACCAAGTCGCTTTGCAGCGCAGCGTAAATTACGTGATGAATGGCTACCTAATACTCAGGAAAAATTCGCTTTAATGAAATTGGCTATCGAAACACTTTGTGATTTTGGCTATGACTTTATCGGCATGGATCACTTTGCCAAACCTAGCGATGAATTATCTATAGCGCAAAGTGATGGCACCTTACATCGTAATTTTCAGGGTTACACTACCAGAGGTGGCTGTGATTTATTGGGATTAGGTGTGTCATCAATCAGTGCTATTGGTGATAGCTTTAGCCAGAATATAAAAGACTTAAAAGAATATTATCAAGCCATTACACAAAGACAACACGCGCAGATAAAAGGTGTCAGTTTATCTGCAGACGATATTTTACGTGGTGAAGTCATTCAAGAATTGATGTGTAACTTGTATTTAGATAAACAAGTGATTAGTGAAAAGTATAATATTGATTTTGATGAATATTTTTCTGAAGACTTACCACTATTGAACACATTTATTGATGATGGTTTAGTAGAAAATAATGCTAATCATATTAAAGTAGAGCAAAAAGCGCGCTTATTAATTCGAATCATTTGTATGAGTTTTGATGCTTATATGAAAAAACATATTAATCAGCAGCGCTTCTCTCGGGTTATCTAATCGCTTGAGTAAGCTTTGTTGTACTCTTTACTATAAAAAAGGTCGTGATAGCGGTTAGTCAATTAGCTTGTGGAATAGACTCATCCCCGAACGATTTAAGTTGGGGATGAGCAATACACGTTAGACTTTCTGATTTAGTTAGTGAAATATCCCCATATTTCTGTCGGTAATGGCCTCACGCCATCCACCTAACCATTGTGATTTTGCTCCAATATTCTGATAAGGACACTGCTCCTTAGTCTTACCACCTAGACCGGCTTGATAGCCATTGGAATGCGCTCTACCTAGTTTATCTCTTTTCTGTCTTTTCATTTATTTCGCCTCATAAACACTTGGTAATTATTTTATCAATCAATTGACAAAGAAATTTACGAACCCTATTAATCCGTTTGGTATTAGTTAAGGGCTCTTATTACTAAATACTGCAGAGTGATCGACTCTTCAAATTTCCTTGATATTTTTTGTGTGAATTTCAAGCAGTCGACAAGTTATTTAAGAGGATTTATTGAGCTGAGGCAAGTGAAATAAGCTGAAATTATCGGCCAAAATACACACAAATAAAGAAAGCTAATATTTTTATTTTTCAGCTTTGTAATTTACTTTGATAAAACAGCTTGTTAGTCATTTTGAGTAATATTTGTTATTGCTATAGGTATTAAACCGACAATTTATTAGACAAAATTACTCTAAAAGAAAACTCACTGTTAGTGCTTAGCACGCCTAGGTGATGATGGAATTGAGCTATAACTAAGATTTTAATAAAGGTTGTAACATTGTCTCTAAACCGTTGAGCTTTATCTCATACATTAACGCTAATTGTTGGCCTAGTTTCCCTTCGGGAAAACCTTTGCTGTGGAACCAAACCAGATAGGGTTCGGGTAGTTGTAAAAGCTTTCTACCTGCATATTTACCAAAAGGCATGGTTTGGTTAATTGCTGTTTTCAATGCTTGTTGGTCATTTAACAATATGTTTGTCTCGCTACTTTGATTGTCATAATTGTGACATACCTCTGTCACAAAAGCTTCATTAGTGCTCATTATACTGCCCCTATCTTAAAAGATTAACCATTGTGTGTTAACTGCTTGAATAAAATTAGGGATGAATATGTCAATTATTAGAAAACGAAGTGCAGCTTACAAAGCCTACTTACCTAGTAATGTGCGTGATAATCAATATATTTTAGCTGAATTTAGTTTGACTGATGAGCTTCTTCAGCAATTATCAGGAAAATACAGTGATTCAAAAACACAGCCATATTATGATTTTTATCAGCAGCTTGCGACACTACTTTTCGAGCTTACCGATGAAGTCGAGATCGATAACTGTTTATTTATTGCTAACGATAAATTACCGCGAGTTCGCTTTTGCCAAGAAATGCACCAATGGCAAACAAATCAACAGATTTTGTTTTATTACGATCCGATGAATCATCATCTTAAGAAATCATTTTTTGATGGGTGTAAAAGAGCAAAGAAAATTTGCTTACTCTTTTTAGCTTCGGGCACTGATATTCGAGTTAATGCGGCTAGTTTTCATCATCAAGTGAGTCAAGTGGTACAAAAATTCTGTGAAAAAATACAATTAGATAAAAGTGATGTGCGCCTTAGGGATCATCAGCACCTTACCTATGATTTATTTGCAAAAAACAAAGGTTGTACTACTAGCCAAGTACATAAATTACGTGCAATTAATAAACGCTATGCTAGCCAAAACGTGCAGTTACCAGACTACTATAGTGCAATGAATTATGCTGTAGTCACCTTGAATATAAGCAACGAACTATTACAGCAAGTAGAAATGGACAGTCACTCCAAAGATCCTTACAACCCTCTGTATACCTACTTAACTGATGTATTTACTATGGCAGCTAAGCGCTATAACTTAAACAATGGCGCGCTGATTGCGAATGGTTTAGTACCTATTGTCAGGTACAGTATTCATGAGATCGTTGCTCGTGTCGGAGAGTTACAAATGTTGGGCTACAACCCCGAGAAAAGCCCATGTGGGATTATCAGTAAATGGAATGCTAGTGAGTTAACAGATAACGTACAATTAATCTTTGTTGCGACCCCTGAAAATAGCAGTGATCATGGTTTTGGTCGTTTTTTAAATCAAATAGAACAAGCGATTCAGTTGATGGCGGTTGAGCTTGAAATCAACCCGACTAAAGAAGAGTTGATGGTCAGGTTTCATCAACACCTTGCTTATAATTATTAATTTTGACCTAACCATTGTCATTGGTAAGTGATAGACGATTTCTTCCTTGGTGTGAATAGGTCAATTTAAGGTCACTAGTACGCCACCTTCGTGATGGTCTATTAAGGCGAACTTACCGCCAAGGCTTTTAAACTAACAACACTTATTAAAGACGTCCATGGCAGCTGATATGCTAAGCCGTGATTGATAAAGATAATCGACAGAAATTGAATGGCGGTAGCAATACTGCGCAGTGCCATAATAGCTTTAATTTGGCATCGTTCTTTTGAAAAATTCTGTGATAGGATTTTATTAAATAAGTATTAACAAATAAAGGGGTATAATAAGCATATCAGTGAAGTTAATGATGATATTTTAGCTTATTAATCTCTATACCCGTTCCACCTGAAGATGCAGGATTCAGCTGGAATTATAAACGCCTTTAGGCAAGGCATTGATTGAAGAGAATGGTTGTTCCCTTGTCGAAATCAATAACGTAGCATAAAGCGTTTATAAACCAGCCCTTGGGGGAAAACTGAGCAAAACATACTCGTCGTTACATTTGTTTTTAAGGGAACAACCATTAACAAAAAATGTGTCTCGATTATGATTCGCTCAGGTTTCCTGAAACGAGCATCTTCAAGTGGTACGGGTATATATAAGTATTAGATACATCATAAAAATTAATAAGGTAGCAAATCAAATGACAGAGCAACTTAACAAAGAAGCATTACAAAAAACTACGTTAGCCGGTGGCTGTTTTTGGTGTATTGAAAGTGCTTTTAATTGTGTTAAGGGCATTATTAGCGCGACTTCTGGTTATATGGGCGGTGATAGTACAGAGCCAACCTATAAAGAAATTTGTACGGGAAATAGTGGCCATGCAGAGGTGGTACAGTTAACGTTTGATAGTGAGGTGATTAGTTATGGTGAAATATTGGAGATATTTTTTAGCTTACATAATCCCACCCAGTTAAATCGCCAAGGTAATGATATCGGCAGCCAGTATCGCTCTGAAATTTTCACTCATGATAGTCAACAACAAGTTTTGGCTTTAGCGATGCTTGAGGAAATCACCGAGCAGAAATTATTTGATCAACCCGTTGTCACAAAAGTAAGCCCCGCGGTTATTTTTTATTGTGGTGAAGACTATCATCAAGAATATTTTAAAAATAACCCCGAAAATCAATATTGCCAAGCGGTAGTATCACCTAAGTTAGCTAAGTTTAGAAAAACCTTTATCGCTAAATTGAAATAAGCATCAGCTTTTTCAGCGTAATATCTTCTACCGAAAACCATGTGCTGCACTATATTTAATATAAGTTTAGGGCATTTTTCGGTGGTGATGTTATGCATAAGAAAAAACTTATTCTCTCTATTCTCACACTATTAGCTGTTCTAGTATGGTTGTATCCAACAGAACAGCCTTATAAGTTCCGGCAAGTTAAGCGTGTAGCAACCGCAGAAGAAAATTATTTACTGCCAATTACTCCGCATATCAGTCAAGTTATTCGACCAAAAGAAGCCTTTCACTTTCCCATCAAGTTAGGTGGTGTTGGTCCGGGTAATTCTTTATATTCAGGGCCAAAGCAATACCCCTTTTATTGCATGACCATAGACTCACATTTAGGTCAGCCATTAGTTGATAATCAAGAAGGTTTTGGCGTACCTGTGTATGAAAATTTAGCCTTGCGTAATAAGGTCATTGGCTATTCAAAAGATTGCTTATTTAAAACTCACCTGCAGTTTTATTATTTAAATATCGAAGATAACCTAGTTAAACTAACTACAGAGCAATTTTCTCAATTATCATCTTTAAGAGATGCCAAACAACCTCTGCAATTATTTCGCGCTGAGCAAGGTAGTATTAATCGTTTTATCTATACCATTGCTATGGCCATCACACCTGAAGAGTTGGGGACACGTACGGTCAGTTCTTTATGGAATAAAAAATTAATCTATCAGTTTAATGGTGGCTCTGGCATAGGTTTTAGGCAGGGGCGGCAAAAAGCAACCAGAACCATTACTCGACGTTTAATCGAAGTGCAAAAAGGTTATGCAATTATTAGTTCAAGCGGTAATCGCACTAGCTATACCTATAATATGCTATTGGCAGAGGATACGGCTCGTCGAGTAAAGCTGCATTTTGTTAGTTTATTTGGCGAGCCGTTATACACGGTTGGCATTGGCGGCTCAGGTGGAGGCTTAGCGCAATATCTCATTGGTCAAAATAGTAGCGGTATTCTCGATGGGCTAATTCCGCAATACTCTTATCCCGATATGATAAGCCAAACGATATATACTTTGGATTGCGACTTATTTAATAACTACTTTACCTTTCGAGCCAAAGACAACAGTCGCTGGCAACAATGGGATCAGCGACAATTACTTGAAGGCATGAATAGCTTACAAGACTTCCCACAAAAAATAGCGTTTTTGCAGCCAGTTGCGCAATTAATGGCGGGTATGGTACCTAGCTTCCCCAAAGGCAATAGTGAATGCATTAATGGTTACTTTGGCTTATCTACTTTTATTCATAATCCAAGACAAGGTTTCTTAAGGCACTTTTATAGCGATGAAGTAGTTAATAAAACCAATTGGACCTATTGGGAAGATATGTCGTGGCTGTTCAGGCGTGATCGCCATGGTTTAGTCGAGAGCACTTGGGATAATGAAGGCGTGCAATATGGCTTGCATGCGTTAAAACAAAAACAGCTAACCTTGGCTGAGTTTGTGCACATCAATAAAAATATTGGTAGCTGGAAAGAGCAACACCAAATGACCGCTGAAAAAATTATTACCCCGTTTGGCCGGAAAATGCCTTTCTGGGTCTCATTATGGGGCAGTGGTAATATTACCGAAGTTGTTGATAACAAACTGGCGCCACGACGTAGTGCCTCACTTGGTGCTATTGAAGCTGCTTATCGAGGTGGACAGGTTTTCATTGGTAAGCTTGCACTCCCTATTATTGATGTTCGCCACTATTTAGAAGAAAAGCTCGATATGCACCATATGTCAGCATCTTTCAGTACCCGTATACGTTTACAACAAGCCAATGGCCATTTTGATAATCAAGTTATTTGGGTTGCTAAACGTGATTTTGACCCTACGGATCAAGCTTTTGATTTAATGGATTTATGGCTGTTAAAACGTAAGCAATTTCCTGAACTGAGTGCTTCGCAAAGCAAACCGGTGCAATTACAAGATGCCTGCTTTGATAATAAAGGCGAGGTCATCGCTCAAGGAGAGGGTGTTTGGCATGGACATTGGAATGAAGTGGGTTTTGGCAGAACAAACTTAAAGCGCGGAGCATGTGCAGAGCGCTATGCCATTTTTTCAAATAGTCGTATTCAAGCAGAAGGCCCATGGCAAGGCAGTGTCTTTAAATGTCATAAAATTCCGCTTGAGCAAGCGATTAAACGAGGTATGTATGGTGCTATTGATTTAACAACACACCTGAATGATTTACGCGTTATTTTTGTTAACGGGGTATGTGATTATGCACAGGGAGATGCTGGTAGGCCTAAAGATATTTAAGCGGGCGCTCAGGTCGATTAGGGTAAAGTTATATGAAAGTGACGAAGAAAGTTCTTCGTCACTTTCGCTTTTTAATCATTAACGTTCTAATAGCCAAGCGTTTTAAAGCGCTAGCAAGCTCTGAGTGAGAACCAACTTAATGGACTTGGTATTAAAATACCGAACGGAATGATGAACGACCACTGCGTCTTGATGAACGACGACTTTTCATGCGGCTATGAAGTTCGTGACGTTTAGCCTGTAACCATTCATCACGAGTAATCGCTTCATCACTATGTCGGCCTTCTTCACGATCACGGTAAGCACAAAACTCTTCAAAGGCTTCAACATCATCTTTAAATTCTTCAGCGACCAGTTCGATCATGATGGCATCATCTAAAAAGCCTAATACCGGAATATGATCAGGCACTAAATCCTCAGGATCACTAAAATAAGCTAAAGCATGTAATAATTCGATGCGCTCTTCACTGGGTATTTGCCATTCATTATCTTCAATCATGGCAACAAATACTTCTAATTTTTGGATTCGTAAACGGACAAATTCAGGGACATTAGCTTTTATACTTTGACTAAGTTCTTTAGCATTTTTTAATATTTCTTGCTCGCTGAGCTGTTTTGCACCTGCTTGGGCTTTACGCATGACATCGCGAAAATACTCAAGATCTGTTTCGGTTAATTCAAATTTAACTTCAAACGCCATTATAATTCTCCTGATTTTGGCTTTATGTACAATGTATCTTATCGGTAATTATGCCTAGACATACTTGGCTTATTTTTATAGAGCCAACTGAAATACATTGATTTTATCTATCATCTCGTTATTAATTTAGCAGAATTAGTCACTGACGACACCTTATTTACTAGAGTTTTTAACAAGATGTAACTTTTGTGTTTTATAGTGTTATGATTTTATCGTCTATTGCTATTCAATAACTATTCATTATGCCAACAAACGAATTAATCGAAACAGAGCCAACAGCTGAAACGGCAATCGTTCCAGCTGAGGAAATTAAAGACTGTGAAAACTGCCATCAGCCATTAGCGGGTAATTTTTGTGCTAATTGTGGCCAAGAAGCGGACTCAAAATTGAAATATTTTTGGGTGGTAATTATGCATTTATTGGATGATATCTTTAGCTTTGATTCGCGTGCCAGTCGCACCGTTTGGCCATTAGTAACCAGGCCTGCTTTTATAACCAATGAATATTTTTCTGGTAGACGAGTGCATTACGTACCGCCATTACGCTTATATTTATTTATAAGTATTGTCTTTTTTATCACCTTAAAATTTTTTGTTGGGGCGGACGATAACAATGGTTTTAATATTAATGATAAAAAAACCCTCATTACTCAAGTTAAAGGTCATATAGAAGTATTAACAACTGAGCAAAAAACGTTACCAAAAATACCTTCCAAAAGTATGGAAGAGCTTGCACAAGTAACTCGTCTTAATACAGATATAGCTAAGTTTAATACTTATTTAGCAGATCTAAACCGTGATTATAGTTCGGGCCAGAATAAACAAATTATTAAACTTACCCGTGAGTTGCTTGAATTAGAATTTGATCATACTGAGGAAGCGTTTTCGCCAAAAGATCAAGTGAGATTTGATAAGTTAACGGCTAGACGATTAAAAGTGCTGAATGGTGGCATAGTTTCTGAAGAGTTAAATATCGGAAATAATGAAGATGGTACTTTGTCTTTTGATTTTTTATCGGATGAGAGTAATAAGAAACTCAATAATTTTACTGAAGAGCTGGCTGAAAAAGGCGAGAAAGCCTTTAACTCTGATACGGGCCCGTTAATTGAGCAAGTGATTGGCAAACTACCGCAATTGATGTTTATTTTATTGCCACTGTTTGCGGTATTACTGAAAGTAATGTTTATTTTCTCCAAGCGTTTATATATGGAACACTTAACAGTCGCTTTACACAGCCATAGTTTTATTTTTATAACGGTATTACTCTCAGAAATTCTGGAGCTATTAGATGACTATCTAGCGCCGACAAGTCCAAGCATAGCTAATTTTTTCGGCGTGTTTGCCGGCGGTTTGTTACTGTGGATACCCATATATTTATTTCTAATGCAGAAAAGAGTTTATAAACAGGGCTACTTTTTCACGTTAGTTAAGTTTAGTATTATTGGTACTATATATAGCCTTATGATAGCTGTAACAGCGATAATTGCTATGATCTGGGGGATAATGGATACCTAGATGTTACGTATTCGCTAATACCTAGACTTAGTTAATTTATTGATACAAAAAAAGCGGTAAGCATAAGATGCTTACCGCTTTTTTATTGCCAATTGGCAGGACGTTATTTAAAGCGCATCGACAAATCAATCGCGTTAACGTGCTTGGTTAGCGCGCCACTTGAGATGTAATCGACACCTGCTTTGGCGTATTCTTGCAAAATCTCAATGGTCATATTACCAGAAACTTCTAATTTGGCCTTTCCGCGCGTGGCGGTTACGGCTTGCTCTATCATTGGCGGAGTGAAGTTATCTAACATGATAATATCAGCGCCCGCACTCAGTGCTTGTTCAAGCTCATCAAGTGATTCCACTTCTACTTCAACGGTTTTATCACTGTGATTTTTTTTAGCAGTGGCTACTGCTTGTTTGATACCGCCACAAGCGGCGATATGGTTTTCTTTTATTAAAAAGGCATCGAATAAACCAATTCTATGGTTTACCCCGCCACCACAAAGTACCGCATATTTTTGTGCGCTACGTAAACCCGGTAAGGTTTTACGAGTATCAAGTAGTTTAGTGTTACTGCCATCCAGCTCTTTTACATAGTGACTGGTTAACGTGGCAGTACCTGATAAGGTTTGCAAAAAGTTTAACGCGACACGTTCACCAGTTAATAAAGTACGTGCATCACCCTCAAGTTCAAATAACGTGGTATTGGCGGCAACGGCTTCACCATCATTTACAAACCACGTTATTTTGGTAGATGACATTCTTGTAGGTAAAGAGTTAGTGGTTTGCTTCACTGATTTATTTAATGAAGCATCTAGTTGCTTAAATACTTCGTTGACCCAAGCAACACCACAGACGATACAATCTTCACGAGTAATTACAGTAGCGACAGCTTGTTCATTCTCAGGAATGAGCATAGCGGTAATATCTTGGCTAGCTTGAGGCATGGCATCACCAACGGCGCCTAAATCTTCACAAAGGGCCCAAGAAATGGTTTTGCTAATATCTTGCTGTAATTTTTCTAATTGTGCATTAAGCATGGTTTGCTTCCTGTTACAGGGGTTCTCGTAAGATTAATTGTTTACCCGTTTGTTGAAAGTCTACTTGTTTTAGGGCACTCATGCCTAAAAGTATTTCATCTGACTTCATCGCTGGGTTAATGTGAGCAGCGACATTATACAAGAAAATATTACCTAAGCTCAATTGCGCAATTTCAGTTTTATAAACCGTGATACTACCATTAGCGGTTTGTACTCGGTAACTCCCTTGCGAGATAAGGCCTAGATGCTCAGCGATATGTGCCGGAATGGATACTTGGGTTGCGCCAGTATCGAGTAAAAAAGTCACCGGGGTATCATTTATTGTACCGCGAGCAACGTAATGACCTTGCCTGTTTTGTTGTAAAATCACTTCTGCTTGGCCATTTTCGGTTAAGCGCATTGCTGGCCGAGTATTTGGGTTGTATTGTTCATCAAGTACATCTTGAAATAAGAACATTAATAATGCCAACGCGATTATCCAAGCTAGCCAGACAAATATTTTTGCCATTTTGTTTGTTGGGTCAACTTCAGTCATACTAAGCGGCTCTTGATAAGGTTAGCGGTATTGTATGTTTTCTCGAGTAAGCAATAAAGCGCAAAGTGTTACCTTGATCAAGCGCCGACAAATAACATTACTACAATAATGAGAAATTAATGCTTTCTATTTCTTCTGGCTGGCTAGTGCAAGCACTAAATTTACCATCGCCGTTTTTCTCCCCGCGTGAATTAGCGGATGAAATTAGTTTGTTAGTTATTCATAATATTTCATTGCCTGCAGGGCAGTTTGATGGCAATTGCATTAATGATTTGTTTCTTGGTCAACTCGATTGTAACGCCCATGCTAGTTTTAAGGACTTAAAGGGCGTTGAAGTTTCAGCACATTGTCTTATTCGCCGTGACGGTAGCATTAACCAGTATGTCTCTTTTACTGATAAGGCTTGGCATGCTGGCGTTTCTTCGTTCAAGCAAAGAGAGCGTTGTAATGATTATTCCATCGGCATTGAATTAGAAGGCACAGATGATATTCCTTATACAAGAAAACAATATCAGCAGTTAATTGCGTTAACACTTTGTTTGCAAGATCAATTTCCTGCTATTATCATGGACAATATTGTTGGTCATTGTGATATTGCCCCAGAGAGAAAAACCGATCCCGGGCCGGCATTTGAATGGCAGTATTTTCGTCAGTGTTTAACTGAACAAGCGACAAGGAATAAAACCTAACATGAGTTTATTAAGTTTACTAATTGCCCTAGCAGCGGAACGTTCGTTATCTGCGCAGGCGTGGCGATTTGATTTTTATTACCAGCATTACCTACACTTTTTTAGCAAAAATTTCACCGCTAAACAAGGCACAGTTGCTAGCGCAGCGTTCATTTTATTACCTGTAGTGGTTACGTATCTATTGCTCAGCATCATTGATAATGCCGTTATGCAATTGCTGCTTTCTACCTTGATATTAATTGTGTGTTTTGGCTGTGTTACTACGCGTAAAAGCTATAAACAATATTTACAATCAGCTTTTCGGGGTGAAGAAACCACTACTGAAATGCATCATCAACAGCTATTAACGGATAAAAATTTACCACAAATGGGTTTTGGCCAAGCACTTATTTGGCTTAATTACCGCTATTACATTGCTATTATGTTGTATTTCGCCGTATTTGGTGCGGCAGGAGCAGTTTTCTATCGTTTACTTACCACGGTGATTGAGCAGCAAAATACTGAAAATACCGGCTCTGCTATTGAGCACTGTGGTGAAGACATGCAGCAAACTGTTGCCCAAGAAAATGAGCACCATGACAGCCAGAATCCCCCAGATTTAAACAGCGGTTGTAAAAGTCATCATGATGTACTTTTTTGGTTAGACTGGTTACCAGTACGTATTACCGCTTTTGGTTATATGTTTGTTGGTCATTTCTCTAAAGCAATGCCAACGTGGTTGGAAAGTATTTTTGATAGTCGAAAGCCTACGCACAGAGTATTAATTGATGTCGCGCAAAAGTCAGAAGATATTATGGTTGATAGTGGTGATTGCACCGCTGAACCCTGTTTACTGGTGCGTTTAGCTAAGCGTAATGTCTTGCTTATCCTTGCGGCTATTTCAGTCTTAACCTTAGCGGGTTTGTTAAACTAACTCTTAGTTAGCCGATAGTTTGCGATAAAAAGCCCTTGTGAAGTAGCTGTTCTGGCCAAAAACCCCATTGGTCAGACCATTGGGGTTTTACTTCTACACCGCAATAAAAAGTGGAAAATCCAATGTTTTTGCGTATTTTCTACTTGCATAAAACTTAATCATCTACTAAATTAACTTGTCAAAAGTGGCATTTTTTGCTATTTTATTGCTTATTAAAAGCAATGGTAAGACCAATTTACCAAGAATAATTAAGCTAATTAAGTTTATTTTTCACCCAAAATAAGATGAAATTCTATGGTCGCGACACAGTTAAAATCAAAAATAAAACCGCAAAAACTCAGCGATATTATTTTAGCGCAATTAGAAGCGATGATTATTGAAGGTAGCTTGCAGCCGGGCGAAAAGCTTTTACCTGAACGTGAGCTAGCGCTGAAATTTGAAGTATCGCGTCCGTCATTACGTGAAGCAATACAGAAATTGGAAGTGAAAGGTTTAGTGACACGTAAACAAGGTGGTGGCACCTTTGTTTGTGAAAATCTGCTGAGTGGTTTTTCAGATCCCTTGTTTGAATTAATGTCTAACAATACTGAATCACAATTTGATTTATTAGAGTTCCGTCACGGTATTGAAGGCATGGCATCATATTATGCGGCTATGCGCGGTACCCCCGCAGACTTTGAACAAATTCAAGCAAAGCATGATGAAATTGGCAACAGTCAATTAGAAGATGATTTTCGCGGTGAAGCCGAAGCAGTGGTTGAGTTTCATTTAGCTATTTGTGCAGCCTCACATAATGCGGTGATATTACAGCTTGCGCGTAGTATGTCGGCTTTATTAGCAGATAATATTGCGCAAAATTTAACAGTATTGGCTAAACGTCCTGAGATCTTTAGCAAGATAACGGATTATAGAAAACGTTTGCTCAATGCAATTGTTAGTGGTCAGCCGCAAAAAGCGTGGGGTGCTAGTCATCGACACTTAGCTTTTATAGAAGAGCTATTATTGAAGCTTACTCAAGAGAACAGTCGCATGGAAAGATCGATGCGACGGATTTAATAACTAGCAGAAAGAATTTATCTATTAGTACAACGAATAATTAGAACAATTAACTTTAAACAGTAATTAAACTTTATATTAAATAAGAAAGTATTGGAGACTAAACAATATGTCAGATCTACCAAATATCGATATTGATTCAGCAGAAACCCAAGAGTGGTTAGAATCAATGGAATCAGTATTAGAGAATGAAGGGCCAGAGCGTGCCCATTTTCTACTTGAAAGCCTAATCGAACGTGCGCGTCGTGGTGGTACACACTTACCCTTTGATGCAACAACGGCTTATGTAAATACCATTCCTCCTGGGCAAGAGCCACATATGCCGGCGGATCAAACGCTTGAATCACGCATCCGTGCCGCTATTCGTTGGAATGCCTTAGTACTGGTACTACGCGCCTCGAAAAAAGATTTAGAGCTTGGTGGTCACATTGGTAGTTTTGCCTCTTCTTCAACGTTATACGATGTAGGTTTTAACCACTTTTTCAAAGCAGCTTCAGAAAAAGATGGTGGTGACTTTATTTTTGCTCAAGGTCACATTTCTCCAGGTATCTACGCTCGTGCCTTTATGGAAGGGCGTTTAACTGAAGAGCAAATGAACAACTTCCGTCAAGAATGTGATGGTAAAGGTTTACCTTCGTACCCGCATCCGCATTTAATGGATGATTTCTGGCAGTTTCCTACGGTTTCTATGGGTCTAGGTCCATTACAAGCCATCTACACTGCACGTTTCTTAAAATACTTAACCGATCGTGGCATTAAAGATTGTTCGGGCCAACGTGTTTACTGTTTCCTTGGTGATGGCGAAACAGATGAACCAGAATCATTAGGTGCTATTGGTTTAGCGTCGCGTGAAGGTTTAGACAACTTAACTTTTATCGTTAACTGTAACTTACAGCGTTTAGACGGCCCTGTTCGTGGTAATGGTAAAATTATTCAAGAGCTTGAAGGTACATTCCGTGGCGCAGGCTGGGAAGTAGTGAAGGTTATTTGGGGTTCTTATTGGGATTCACTTATTGCCCGCGATACTTCAGGTAAATTATTACAGTTAATGAACGAAACCGTTGATGGTGAGTACCAAAACTGTAAAGCGAAAGGTGGTAAGTACACCCGCGAAAACTTCTTTAACAAGTACCCTGAAACCAAGGCTATGGTTGCTAACATGTCTGATCAAGACATCTGGCGTTTAAACCGTGGCGGTCATGACCCAGTGAAAGTTTATGCGGCTTATCAAAAAGCCATGGACACTAAAGGTCGTCCAACAGTTATCTTGGCTAAAACGGTGAAAGGTTTTGGTTTAGGTGCATCAGGTGAAGCATTAAATATCGCTCATAACGTTAAGAAAATGGACCTTGAGTCAATTAAACATTACCGCGACCGTTTTAATATCCCGGTAAGTGATGAAAATATTGCCGATTTACCTTTCTTCAAATTCCCAGAAGACAGTGACGAATTTAAGTACATGAAAGCCCGTCGTGAAGCCTTAGGTGGTTCATTACCTGCACGTCGTCAACAAGCGGAAGAAAGCTTAGAAATTCCACCGCTAAAAGTATTTGATGCAATTTTAAAAGGCTCAGGCGAGCGTGAAGTGTCATCAACCATGACCTTTGTTCGTGTCTTAAATGCCTTATTAAAAGATAAGAAAATTGGTAAGCGTATCGTACCGATTATTCCTGATGAAGCACGTACCTTTGGTATGGAAGGTTTATTCCGCCAAGTTGGTATTTACGCCAATGAAGGACAAAAGTACATTCCACAAGATGCTGACCAAGTTGCTTATTATCGTGAAGATAAAAAAGGCCAAGTATTACAAGAAGGTATTAACGAGTTAGGTGCTATGGCATCTTGGATTGCTGCAGGTACTTCTTACTCAACGTGTAACGCTGTAACTATTCCGTTCTACATTTACTACTCAA
Source organism: Colwellia piezophila ATCC BAA-637 (assembly GCF_000378625.1). Lineage (GTDB taxonomy): Bacteria > Pseudomonadota > Gammaproteobacteria > Enterobacterales > Alteromonadaceae > Colwellia > Colwellia piezophila. The sequence continues at coordinate 66,955 of NZ_KB905175.1, forward strand.
TGTTTGGTTTCCAACGTGTAGGTGATTTAGCCTGGGCAGCTGGCGATAGTCAAACACGTGGTTTCTTATTAGGCGCGACAGCGGGTCGTACCACGCTTAACGGCGAAGGTTTACAACATCAAGATGGTCATTCGCATGTGCAAGCAGGTTTAATTCCTAACTGTGTTACTTATGATCCAACCTATGGTTATGAAATTGCGGTCATCGTGCGTGAAGGTTTACGTCGTATGTACGAAGAAAATGAAAATGTTTTCTTCTACATCACCTTAATGAATGAAAACTACCAACATCCAGCATTGCCTGAAGCTAAAGATGTTACTGATCAAATCATTAAAGGTATTTACCAACTTGAACAAGTTGCACCTAGCAAAGGTAAGAGCAAAGCTATAGCTAACGTACAGTTAATGGGTTCTGGTACTATTTTAGAAAAAGTACGTGAAGCGGCGCAAATTCTAGCCAATGATTATAATATCTCTAGTGATGTTTACTCAGTAACTTCATTTAATGAGCTGACTCGTGATGGCCAAGATGTATCGCGTTGGAATATGCTTCATCCAGAAAGTGAGCAACGTGTACCTTATATCTCTAGTGTTATCACAAAAGAAGCGGGTCCTGCTATTGCCGCAACGGATTACATTAAAAACTATTCAGAGCAAGTTCGTGCCTACATAAACACTGAATATCGTTGTTTAGGTACCGATGGTTTTGGTCGTAGTGATAGTCGTGCTAACTTACGAACTCACTTTGAAGTGAATGCCGCCTATATTGTTGTTGCGTCTTTGTTTGAATTAGCAAATCGTGGTGATATTAAACGTACAGTCGTTACTGAAGCAATTAAACGCTTCAATATTGATACTGAAAAACTTAACCCTCTTTACGCATAATCAGAGACGGAGAATTAATATGTCTATTGAAAAAATCCTAGTCCCTGATGTTGGTGGCGATGAAGTTGAAATTATTGAAATTTGTTTTGCTGTTGGTGATACCTTAGAAGCAGATGAAGGTATTATAACGGTTGAAACTGACAAGGCTTCTATGGATATTCCAGCACCATTTACCGGTAAGCTAGTGAGCTTATCGGTAAGTGTTGGTGATAAAATCAAAGAAGGTGATGTCATTGCCGAAATGCAAAGTGCATCGGCTGCTACTCCAGCAGAAGAAGCGCCAGTAGCCGTTGCAGCACCTGCGGTTGTTGCAACTCCCGCGGCAGCTATTGTTGAAGCAGCACCGGTAGCGGCAGCAGTTGCTACCACTGCTGAAGTCATTGAAATTGCGGTGCCTGATATTGGTGAAGACGGTGAAGTTGAAGTTATCGATGTACTTGTTAACGTTGGTGATGTCATTGAAGAAGAAGATGGCTTAATCACGCTAGAAACTGATAAAGCCACTATGGACGTACCATCAACACATGCCGGTACGGTTAAAGAAGTATTTATCAAAGTTGGTGATAAAGTTAAGCAGGGTTCATTAGTCATCAAACTTGAAACTGCTGGCGGCGAAGTGGCTGCAGTTGCAGCGACTCCAGCACCTGCTGTAGCGGTTGCGGCTCCCGTTGTAGCAGCAAAAGTTGCTGCTACGACAGCCCCTAAGGCTGCGCCAGTACCACATCACCCACAAGCGGGTAGTGTCAGTAAAGGTAGTATTTATACCTCACCGTCAATTCGCCGCTTAGCGCGTGAATTTGGCGTTGATTTAAGCTTAGTTAAAGGCTCAGGTCGTAAAAATCGTATCTTGAAAGAAGATGTACAATCTTTTGTTAAATATGAATTATCTCGCCCGAAAGCGAATGCAGGTAGTTCTGTTGCCGCCGGTGAAGGTGGTTTACAGGTGGTTAGTGCCAGAGCGATAGATTTCTCTAAATTCGGCGAAATTGAAACAAAAGCATTATCACGTATTCAGAAAATTTCTGGACCCTTCTTACATCGTAACTGGGTAACTATTCCACATGTTACTCAATTTGATGAGGCTGATATCACTAACGTGGAAGCGTTCCGCAAAGAGCAAAACGTACTTTGTGAAAAGCAAAAGCTTGGTTTTAAAATTACACCTTTAGTGTTTGTTTTAAAAGCAGCGGCAAATGCCTTACGTGCCTTCCCAACGTTTAACTCAAGCTTGAGTGAAGACGGTGAAAGTTTGATTTTGAAAAAGTACATACATATAGGTGTTGCCGTTGATACGCCGAATGGTTTAGTTGTACCGGTAGTACGTGATGTTGATCAAAAAGGTATTCACCAGTTATCGCGTGAATTACTTGAAATCAGCTTGAAAGCACGTGATGGCAAGTTGAAAGCGACTGATATGCAAGGTGGTTGTTTTACTATTTCTAGTCTTGGTGGTATTGGTGGCACAGCGTTTACGCCAATTGTTAATGCCCCAGAAGTGGCTATTTTAGGTGTTTCTAAATCAGAAATGAAACCTAAGTGGAATGGTAAAGAGTTTGAACCTAAACTAATACTACCATTATCAATGTCTTACGATCATCGTGTTATTGATGGCGCTTTAGCTGCACGCTTTACCGTACATCTTGCCGGTGTAATGTCAGATATTCGTAAATTGATACTGTAGGCGGGAATTTATTCGCGCTATGGTCGAGGAAGTATACTCTAGCGACCATATAGCCTTTAGTCGATAAAAGGCAATTAATAATGGCGATTTTGCTTGGTAAAGAGTAAAATCGCCGACATCAAACTTTCGTAACAACAAGCAAATGATGAGAGTGAAACATCGCTTATCATCATTGACAATTTAATTTGAGGATAAGCATGAGTAATAATATCAAAACTCAAGTAGTTATTTTAGGTGCCGGCCCTGGTGGCTATTCAGCAGCATTTCGCGCAGCAGATCTAGGCTTAGATGTAGTACTAGTAGAAAGTCGTGAAACATTAGGCGGCGTTTGTTTAAATGTGGGTTGTATCCCATCTAAAGCACTACTTCACGTAGCTAAAGTAATTGATGATGCAGCAGCAATGGCATCTCATGGTGTTACTTTTGGTAAGCCTGAAATTGATTTAGATAAAATCCGCAGCTGGAAAGACAGTGTAACTGCACAGCTTACCGGTGGTTTATCGGGTATGGCAAAAAGTCGTAAAGTAACCACAGTTTATGGTTACGGTAAATTTACTTCTGATAAAACTATCGAAGTTGCAGGTAACGATGGCGAAACAACCACTATTACTTTTGATAATGCCATTATTGCGGCAGGTTCATCAGTGGTTAACTTACCATTCATTCCAACTGATGACCCACGTGTGATTGATTCTACTGGCGCGTTAGAGCTTAAAGACGTACCAGCAGAAATGTTAGTATTGGGTGGTGGTATCATTGGCCTAGAAATGGGTACTGTATATTCTGCCTTAGGTTCTAATGTATCTGTAGTTGAGTTTGCTGACCAATTAGTGCCAGCGGCTGATAAAGATATTGTTCGAGTTTATACCAACTACAACAAGAAAAAATTCAATATTATGTTGTCTACTAAAGTTGTCGCGGTTGAAGCAAAAGATGACGGTTTATACGTTACTTTTGAAGGTAAAAAAGCACCTGCTGAAGCAGTACGCTACGACAAAATTTTAGTTGCTGTTGGCCGTAAGCCAAATGGTCACTTAGTTGCTGCGGATAAAGCCGGCGTAAATGTTGATGAGCGTGGTTTCATTAACGTTTCGAAAGAATTACGTACTAACGTACCACACATCTTCGCTATTGGTGATGTTGTTGGTCAACCTATGCTTGCCCATAAAGCGGTTCATGAAGCACATTGTGCTGCAGAAGTTATTTCTGGCAAAAAACATGAATTTGACCCACGTTGCATTCCTTCAATTGCTTATACCGATCCAGAAATGGCTTGGGTTGGCGTTACTGAAGCTGAAGCAAAAGAGCAAGGTTTGAACATCGAAGTTGCTAACTTCCCATGGGCTGCTTCTGGTCGTGCTATCGCTTCTGCACGTACTGAAGGTAAAACTAAGATGATCTTCGAAAAAGGAACCGGTCGTGTTCTTGGTGGTGCTATTGTTGGTATCAATGCGGGCGAAATGCTTGGTGAAATCTGTTTAGCCGTTGAAATGGGCGCTGATGCTGAAGACTTGGCATTAACGATTCATGCACACCCAACGTTAAATGAATCAATTGGCTTAGCGGCAGAAATCTTTGAAGGTTCAATCACTGATTTACCTAATGCTAAAGCAGTTAAGAAAAAGAAATAACAGCAAAAGAATAAAAATTATTCTTTATGCGCTATAGAGCTGACTCTTTGAAGACGGCTCATTAGCACTATAAAACGCGATAAGTTAATTCCTTATCGCGTTTTTTTTGCAAATTTTTAGCGAATATCAAGCTAGTTTTATTATGCCTAGCGTTGATTATCTCTTTAAGGACTATTTTTAATCTATTTGTTAGAAGTCATTTGCAAGTTATTGTTTAATAGGATTGTTTACTTTACAATCGTAATCAATACTCTTTTTACAAATGGATTTGTCTGTGTGTATCCCACGGTCGCTTCAAATTATATCAATTATCTTCATAACATTATTTATCACTTCATGTGGTGGTGGCAGTGATGGAGATGAGACTAAAGTTGTTAATACTCCAACTGCCGCTTTATCTGGTTCACCTGTCTTGGCGGTTAATGAGAATACACAGTACCTATTCAGAATTACTAGCCAATATTTTAATAGTGGTTCGATTAATTTTACCATTGAAAACCTACCTTCATGGGCAACCTTCGATGCGACAACAGGTGAGTTGTTAGGAACGCCTAATTTCGATCACGCTGGTATTTATTCAGCGATTAAAATTTCTGCCTCAGATGGAACAAGCAACGCCGTACTGCCAACGTTTTCGATTGAAGTGCTCAATATGAATCGTTTACCTGTAATCATAACTGCTCAGGCTGAGTACCAAGTACTAGAAAAAGAACTAATTCTCATCCCGGTTGAAATATCCGATGCAGATCTAGATGAAATGTCAGTCACTTTAGCAGATCACCCCGCGTGGCTACGTTTTGATTCAATAAGTTCTAGCTTAGTAGGTCAACCGAGTTTAACTGATTCAGGCAGTTATCAAATCAAAATTATTGTTAACGACGGCAGTGATGACTTACAAATACTGCAAGTATCCTTAATAGTAAAAGACAGTATTGAAGTGAGTGGCCAAGTTATTGATGGCTATATCAGCGGTGCTATTGTCTACCTAGATGAAAATTTTAATAGACATTTTGATGATGGCGAGATTTCTACCACAACGAACCAGGTCGGTAGTTATACTTTATTGTTGCCGGCGGATAAGTCATTGCTACTGAGTAAAGTACCGATGAGAGCTTATATCGGTGCTGGTGCTCAGGACTTATCACGTCCAGAGTTAGACTTTACGACCACCCCGTTCACTTTATCATTACCACCTATCGATACTAATTTAATTGAAAACGAACTTGTTCAAGGGGCGGTGATTTCGCCCTTTTCTGAACAAGTTTCAGCTTTAATTGATGAGAAAATACAGCTTGTTCAATCGGGCGAGTTATCGGTAAACGAACTGCAACGTTTTATCGATAATGCTAAAGTTATTATTACAAAAAAACTTATTACTGAAGGACAAATAACCCTTGAGGCAGGTCAAACAACAAATGATATTAGTGACATTATCTTTGGCGACTTTATTGAAGGAGCAGGTAATTTAGCAGGTATTATTGAGCAGGCTGAGCAGTATGTTGATTTTATTATATCTGCTCATGCCTCATCTGATTTTGATGGCGATGGTTTAACCAACGATATTGATACTGATGATGATGGTGACGGCCGTAATGACAATGTTGATTTATTCCCTTTTGACCCTAGCGAGTGGCAAGATACTGATGGCGATAATATTGGCGATAATGCCGATTTTTATCCAGATAATAGCAATTGTTATTTAGTTGGCGATGGTGATGGCGAAAATTGCTACCTAAATACGCTAGCTGAAAGCCCGTCTAACTTTATATCGGCTTCTAATGACAAGATTGCTTATTTTTATCAAGAAGATGGCACTTTAGTAACTTTTGATATTACTACTAATCACGTTATAAATACCCAACAAATTGGCAATGTAAGCTCGATGATCTTTCATCAAGATCATCAACGCCTATATGTTGGTTTAGACAGCGGTGAAATAAAGTATTTAAACCAAGAGTATGTTTTAACTGACTTTTCTTCTGTTGAGCAATGTGTAAATGCTTTAATCGATGCGGGCAGTTTGTTGATAGCGCTAGATTGTCGAGGTTATCAAGGTAACTATGTAACTTTTGCTCGAAGTGGCGAAAAATTGAGTGAAAGTAATAACTATTATGATTCTTCAAAGGTCAATGCTTGGAATAGCGTAAAAAATCGACTTTATCATTTTAGGGATGGTATCTCCCCCAATGATTTGCATTATCGTACTATTAACGGTAATGGGGAATTTGTTGATCTAGTAGAGTCACCCTACCATGGCGATTACCGCATTTCAGGCCCCATTGTTATCTCAACTGATGGCAGCAAAGTATTGCTAGGCAGCGGTGATATATACAATGCAGACTCTTTAACTTGGTTAACAGCGGTAGATGCTAATTTCACCCAAGCATTTTGGTTAGACGATGGCAGTTTAGTCACAATACTGCAGTCAAGTAATCAGGAGAATATAACGCTAAAAAGAAGGGACTCAAACCTCCGTTTGGTTGAAGTTAGACACCTCAGTGGTGAATTTAAAGCGGTTAAAGCGTTTACTGATAGTGCGTTATTAATTTTAAAGCATAATGGCTCACTTCATTTTATCGATTATTTACCCAGTGATGATAATGATAATGATGGCGTTAAGAATACCTTGGATGCATTCCCATTAGATAATTCAGCCTCGTTGGATACTGACCAAGATGGTTTCCCTGATAATTGGCATGAAGGTTTTACTGAATCATCAACAAATCTCGTTATCGATGAATACCCACTTGATTCTGCCTGTTGGTTATCGAGTCATAGTAATGGACATGGCTGTGATGTTTTAGCCACTCAGCCGCTTTTTATACCAGATAAAATAGTGTCTGATGATGCTGGCAATATTTACTTCCTCAGTTCTGTTAATAACAGAATTTACCGTTGGTTATCGGCCACCAATCAATTTACTAACCCTATTGTGATGTCATCGACTATCTATCATGATTTTGGCGATAGTCTATCTATGGCTTATTCTGCAGAACATAACCGATTATACCTCGGCTATTCATCAGGAGCGATAACTCGCTTTGATCTTGATGAATTGAAAGAGAATATGTTTGCCAATATTGGCGCTGATGTTAGGAGCTTGGCTTCAGTCGGAAATTTCCTCTTAGCGGAGAATGCCAATGGCGCCTGGAATACCCATTATATTTTGGACAAGCAGGGTGAAATAAGAGACAGCAAAGATTGGAATCGTCATTCAAGCACTTATGCATGGAATGAAATTGATTCTAGGGTGTATTCTATAGAGTTTGGTAATTTACATTATCAAAGGGTTGATCAAATACTTGGCCATATTACAGAAGAAGGTGATATTCGAGGTGATTTTGGTATTTCTCCCCCAATAAAAATTACTGCTGATGGTGAATACGCGATAACAGGAAATGGTGGTGTATATAATTTATTAAATGAAGCGTTAACTGCAAGTTTAGGGCTTCAATCTATCGATATCATTTCTATTTCTAACTTAATAGTGTCTTTAGAAAATAGTAACAATTCACCAAAGCTTAAAATTTGGCAGTTAGATGATTTGACCTTGATGGCGGAGCTAGATGTTGTTGGAACTCCGCTAGCCCTAACGCCTAATGGTGACGAGCTGAATTTAGTGACACTCTTAAGTGATGGTACACTAAATATTTCAGCTATAGGTGTTGTTGATGCTGATGGTGACGGCTTGCCGCTATGGTGGGAATCTTTATATAACTTCGATGATAATAATTCAGATGATGCTGCTTTAGATTCAGATAATGATGGTTTAATAAATCTTGAAGAGTTTGCTTTAAAAACTAACCCCATTATTGCCGATACTGATAACGATGGTCTACTTGATGGCGCTGAAGTCAATAGCCACTTTACCTCTCCTTTGCTAAATGATAGCGATCAAGATGGCTTACTTGATGGTGCAGAAGTGAATGAGCACGGCACAAACCCACTTTTAACTGACTCAGACGATGATGGTTTAACCGATAGCGAAGAAATCAATGAACATCTATCTAACCCGCTAAGCGCTGATAGTGATAATGATGGTTTATCTGATTTATATGAAATTAACAATCAGCTTGATATCAATAGTAATGATGCGAATGCTGATGCCGATAGTGATGGTTTAGTTAATATTGATGAAATGACTGAGCTAACTAACCCCAATCATGCCGATTCAGATTTAGATGGTTTAACTGATGGTGATGAAGTGCACATCTATTTAACCCAGCCGCTTAATCGTGATTCGGATGCTGATAACATGCCTGATGGTTGGGAAATAACTTATGGCTTTGACCCGCTTTCGAATAGCGATGCAGAATTAGATTTTGATAACGATAGTTACGCTAACTCTCTGGAGTTCTTCTTAACAACGGATCCTACGGATATCAACGATATTCCCGCCCCTAAACTGTGGAATAGCTATCAAGGCAATGCTGATCATTCAGGATTTTCTGCAATTACTATTGCACCAGAAAATCTATCTGTACGTTGGTCTGTGGTAATCCCTTCGGTTAACGGCTTAAACCCTGTCGTTGCCGCTAATGGTAAAGTATTTGCCACCAGTAATGGTAATAACAGTGAGCAATTTGTCTTTGGCATTAATGCTGTCAATGGCATTGTGGCTTGGCAGCAAAGCTATGACAACAGTCATTCTATAAATGCTCCCGCTTTGCATAATGGCAAAGTCTATTTTCAAACAAGGGAAGACAACAACTCTTATCTACGCGCTTTAAATGCAGGGAATGGTGAAAGTATCTTTGCTGCTAGTTATGGTAACCAATGGTCACGTTATAAAGCGCCTACTATTTTTGATAATGACATATATGTTGCTGGTGGCACTTATGGAGGCAGTTATAAGTTTGATGGCTCAACAGGGCAAGAGTTGTGGTTTCAAACGTTAGCTCAGTGTGATAATTGGACTCCAGCAGTTGATAGTGAACATGTGTTTTACTTTTCAGATGGCTTTGTCATCGCGGATAAATCAACGGGATTGGCAGTTCAAAAGAATGAAGCGCTCAATATAAGCTGTCAAACACCGATATTAACCGGACAAAATACTGCGTTAGTTATCTCGGGATATAACCTTTATGCTTTTGATAGCAGATCAGCAGAAAATATCTGGAGCATTGAAACTAATGACTATTACAGTCGATTTATCGGCACACCTTCAGTTGCATTAGGTAAAATTTATGCTAATAGATCTGGTAGCTTAACCGTACTCGACCAGTTTTCAGGTGCAGAACTTTGGAGTTGGCGTCCACAAAATAATGCTCAGTTACAGGGCAATGTTGTACTCACCTTGAACCTTGCGTTTGTGCAAGACGGGGTAAATACCTATGCCATTGACTTAAATACTCATGAGCAAGTATGGAGTTACCCTGTTTCTGGAGTAGTATCTCTGTCTGTAGAAGGTGCACTTTATATTGCTGGAACAAACGGGGTCTTAACGGCTATTGATTTTGGTCATGACAGTGATAGTGATGGCATTGATGATTGGTGGGAAAATTTATATGGTTTGGATAGCCAAGATGGTTCAGATGCCGCCCTCAACGCTGATTCTGATGCGCTTTCAAACTTAGAGGAATTTCAACACGCTACCGACCCAACCAATAGTGACTCGGATAACGATGGTTTAAGTGACTCAGATGAAGTTAATGTGCACTTATCTAACCCATTAAGTAGTGATAGCGATAAAGATGGCATGCCCGATGCTTGGGAAGTTAGCCAAAGCTTGAATTTACTTGATGGTAACGATGCGCTTTTAGATGCCGATGATGATGGTATTTCTAATCTGGATGAATATTCTGAACAAACAGACCCACATGATGGAAATTCAATACCTAACATTATTGAGACCTTACTTCTTTCATTTGAAGATGCCATTTTACCCATTGATTGGCTTATTGATGATGCACTTGCCAGTAGCTGGGGAGTAAGTAACCTGGAAAGCTCTGATGGTGACTATAGCATCTTCTCTGCAGGTCAATCAGCTATCTCATTCAGTGGTTATTTTAATGGTAATAATTTAACTTTTGACGTAAAAAGCAATTGTCAAAGCAGTTCATACATCTCTGTTTATATTGATGATGAACTAAATCAACGAATCCGTTTCGATGAAAGTTGGCAATCAGTAGTTGCGGTGATACCTAGGGGTAGGCATACAGTTGCTTTTAAAGTCGATAACTGCGGTGTGTATTTAGATAATCTTCAATTTACTCCGCTATTAAATTTATTCGAGCAGGGTGTGCAAAACGTTACCTTAGCTAACCAAAAATTGTATTTATATGATTTTGACCAACAGTTGCTTAGCTCAATTAACGTTCCAGTAATGGATTATAATGCCAGAGATTTAACCGTGTTAGCTGATGGACGTATCGCTGTTTTTAATGGCGTATTTTCACCATCGCTTTCTATTTATAATCCCATTCATGCCACTTGGCACCATAAAAGCTATGATGGCTGGGGCATTGTAAATAATGGCACTTATGGCGGCATAGCGCACTTTAATAACTATGTTTATGTTACCGATATGTCTATTTCAGGTAGTGATACCGCTGGCATTGTGCGCTTTAATTTAGATAACAATTCAGAGCAGTTCTTCGCTGGTGGCGAATATATCGATATAACACTTGGCCAAGATAATATGCTCTATGCACTTTCTGGCTATCAAGTGGATAAATATGACCCTGACACTATGGAATTAATGAGCAGCTTTACCGTGAGTGAAGCTAGAGCTATCGCCGTTGATACTCATAGTAATATTTATACCGCCTCGTGGAATGGCGTAATTAAACAGTATGATGCCGGTGGCATAGAAACTCAGCAGCTAAATATTACCGACTTCTATGATTATGCGGTATCAGCTTCTTTTTACGATATGAATATTAATGACCAAAATAATCTGTTGCTAACAAATCGAAATCAGCAAGTATTATTGGTTTTTGGTGATTTGAGTAATATTGAATTACAAGATGAAAGTTTCAAAGGCTATTTTTTAGCGCAAGTACCCATTATAGATGTTGATAATGACGGCATGCCTTTATGGTGGGAGTCAAAGTTTGGCCTGAATGATAATGATGCAACTGATGCAATCACTGATTTAGATAGTGATGGTTTAATCAATATTGAAGAGTTTCAGTCACTTACCTTGCCAAATAATATTGATACCGATGAGGATGGATTAAATGACTTCGAAGAAGTCTATAGCTATTTGACCAAACCCATAGTGTCGGACACTGATGGTGATGGATTAACGGATGGCGCTGAGGCGCTCGAATACTTTACCAATCCTCTGGTAGTGGACAGTGATGGTGATCTGTTTAGTGATGGCGATGAAATTAATATTTATAGTACCGATCCCAATGATATTGATTCTCAACCCACAGCGATAAATCAAGCAAATATTACTTTTGAATCAGTCACCCTGCCAAATGATTGGACCCATGGTAGTGATACCAATGCGCAGTGGACTATTGAAAATATAGCGCAAACTGGGAGTGAGAACTATGCACTTCGCTCAGGCGATATTAGTGATAATCAGATAAGCAGCATTGTTTGGCAAAATGTTTTTTCTGCAGGCACATTGAGTTTTGAAGTAAAGGTGAGTTCTGAGTCATGTTGTGACCGCTTTTATTTACTGGTAGATGGGAATGTGGTTGAAAATACCGTTTCTGCAGACTGGCAAACGCTAACAACAGAGTTATCACATGGCCAGCACGTTATTGAGTTTCGTTATCAAAAAGATGGCAGTGTCAGCAGAGGTGATGATACGGTATGGGTAGATAACATTATTTTTAACAGCAATTAAAACATCATATCGTGATGTTTTATTGTTGCCTGCAGAGTCTTGTTAAAACCAACTTCATTGTCGGTTTTTAACTAAATATAGCCTGTAATTAAATCAAAGGATGGACAGATGAAAAAATTATTGATCATTATAGTGTTATTGCCTCTACTAACGTTGACCAATGCAGCACGAGCACAAGAAAATAGCATTAATACCGATGACATTGAAAATATCTCTAAATACCTCTCTACCATTACTACTCCTGAGCCAATAAAGCGAGTAAACCCTAAATACCCATTATCAGCTGCTAGAAATGGCAGGGAGGGTTGGGCTATTTTAAGTTTTGTTATAAACGAAGAGGGTAGAGTAGAAGATATTATTGTAAAAGATAGCTCAGGTAGTCAAGATTTTATTAAAGAGTCTAAAAAGGCGGCTAAAAAGTGGCGCTATAAACCTGCTTTTTCAAATGGAAAAGCTATTCAGCAATGTGTAAATACAGTTCAATTAGATTTTAGAATGAGTGGCGGTGGTACCAAAGGTGTTAGCCGTAAGTTTAAAGGTAAATATACCAAAGCTGTCGACGCACTAGAAGCCAAGGACTTTAAAGAGCTAGATAAACTTTTAGCTAAGATGCAAAAGAACAGATCTATGCACTTATCTGAGTATAATTATCTTCAATTATTATCAGCTGATTATGCCAAGGTGCAAGGGGATAAAGATAAACAGTTAAAGTATTTGAGCCGCGTAGCTAAGGCATTGGGGCGTTTAAGTGATGAAAAACAAAAATTATCAGTACTTTACCAGGTGTTTAACTTAGAGATTGAATTAAATGAGTTTAAAGCCGCGTACGCAACTTATGAAAGGTTGAAAAAGCTTCCTGTAGCTGAACCCTATCTTGCGCAATTTGCCGAAACCATTGATAAAGTGGATATGCTTATTGCCGGAGATAAAAATCTTGTCATAGCTGGCGATATCAAAGAAGATTTCTGGACGACGGCCTTAGTAAGAAAGGAATTTTCACTCACAGAAATTAAAGGCTCATTGCATACCTTGGATGTACGCTGTGCTAATAAACGTCACCAATATACCATTGAAAAGCATAGTACTTGGAAGTTACCAACTAGCTGGGAGAATTGTAGTATTTATGTCTATGGTGAGCCGAACACTAGCTTTAAATTAGTGGAACATCCACTAAGTATTTAATCACTCTATCGCTAAATATATTGCCAATAACACTAACATTGCTCCTATTACCTTGCTAAATAAAGCGCCTTGAGGAGCTGTTTTTTCAATAGCAACGAGTAGTGTTAGGGCAAAAATCCATTGTAAACTCATCACCCCAAAAACCAATAACAATGCCATTAACGCCCAGCAGCAACCAAGGCAATATTGACCATGGCTAAAGCCCATTTTAATAGCGCCTTTAATTCCTTCTTGCCAAGAAGACGTTAAGAATCCAAGGGGTGAACGACAATGGTTTAAGCAGCGTTGCTTAATAGGTAGCCATTGATAAACACCCGCTAATAAAAGTATTAAGCAAGTAAATTCAAGCTGAGCGCTTTTCATCATTGGCGTTAATAACGCTAAATGATGAAACCACCATTGCAGAATAGTGATGGCAAAACTGTAACTACACCAAGCGAGTAAATAACCCAAAATAAAGTAAAAGCTTGCTGCGTATGGTGCCTTTCTAGCTTGACGCTGACGGTTTATCTTTTCGATTAAATATATTACCGGCAGGGCTGAAGGTAACATCATGCCTGCCATCATTATTGCCCACATTAAAAATAACATGGCAATATCTAAGTAGTTCCACTGAGCGACAGGAGCCATATTCATTGTCATCAGAAAAAACATGTAATACCAAGCGGCAAAGATAATGGTTAACACCAAATATATTGGCCACTGTTTTACTCGTTGAATTGCCCTGAGCATTCGGGGGAACCCTTGTGGTGAAATTATCAATGGTTGTCAATTATTATCAGTTGGCCCAATTCACTTCGGCTTTTGCGGCAAAGAGACCAACATGATTAAACGACAACATATTATGTTTTATCGACATCGCTTTAGTTGTGCCAATGATGCCATCGTTCCAAAAGAAACCGCCATCAGGGTAGGTGATATGGACATTCTGATCTTCACCATTCATCGGGTTGATTAACGGCGTATGCTCAACCTCAATGACATCAACGATACTAAAGCTAGAATGTTTATTATCTATGTTCATTTGAATATCAGCCACGATAGGCCCTTCTAGTTCAGAAAATGTTCCTGCCAGTGCTTCAAAGGGCATACCACCAAACTGGCCGGTGAAAATATTAGCAATGGCACCTATTTGCTCAGTAGAGGCGGCAGAGTCTATAAATAATATGGCTTTGCCATCACCTTGATGGATGGCTTTGGGCCACGCTGCGGCAAATATGACTTTAATATCACTTAAATCTAAATCGTCCAAATGGCCTGTCTTGATATAGAAACCTAATAAGGCTTCACAACTGCCAGCGTCACTGTCAGGAAAACCTGAAAACTGACATCCACAGCCATGGCTACAGTTGCAACATTCAATTTGATGCATAGACAGCGACCAGTTGTTTTCTTGCTCTTGTTCAGTAGACATGATGGTCTCCTGATGTTGAAGATTGATTTATAAGTATAGGTTGTTTTTTTGTATCGTGACTTTTGAGGTAAGTTGATAATGCAGAGGAAGTGTAAGTTAATGAGTCGTAGGGGGGGGGGAGCTTATTCATGTAAGGAAGATATTCTTGCGGTCTTTACTATACTCAAATAAAGGTGATTACAAGGTAAGATATACTAATGAAAGCATTCATAATTGACTAAATATGAGGTTTTATGATGAAAACATTACTCTTTTTTTTGACAAGCTTAATATCAATATCGGCATCAGCAGATAATTCATGGGGCACTTATCATTGGGCTAGAGAAAGTAGCTCTTTTGAATTGGAACTCATTAATAGTACCACTAGCAACTGGGATGATTATGTAACTCAAGCTGTTGGTGATTGGAGTGCCTCTCCTGAAGTGACCTTGGTTGAAGATACTAATGGGGGCACGAGTAAAAAGATTCGTCGACAATGCCGAGCACCAAAGGGTGGGCTACGTATATGCAATTTAGCTTATGGGCAAACTGGCTGGTTAGGTATAGCGGGTATTTCATTGGATGCTAATGGTCATATTAGTCAAGGGTATACCAAGTTAAATGATAGTTATTTTTCACTCAGTTATTATGACAAAGCTAGTTGGAAGCAAAGTGTTACTTGCCAGGAGTTAGGACATAATTTGGGTTTAGATCATCAAGATGAAGATTTTGATAATAAAACACTCTTTTCTTGCATGGATTACCAAGATCCGCCTTTTCCTTACCCAAACGGCCATGATTATCAGCAAATAGCTGATATATACGGTCACTCAGATAGTTACGATTCATATAGTCAAACAGATGAAGGGTCTTCATCTGATGGCGGCAGTTGTAATGCACCGAAAGGCAAGGGTTGTAATAAAGCCAACTTTTCAGGGAATAATGGTGAAATTGGTTGGGGGAACTCGCTTGGTAGGCGAGGTAATAGTGAAGTGTTTTTACGCGTTGATCATAATGGCATAAGACATTTAACTCATGTCACTTGGGCGAAAGGACACTAGCTAAGCCGAGTAATTCGTATTTTGTCATAGCCTTATAATTTGCTAAATTATAAGGCTAAATTTTAAGGAGAGTAATGCATGACATTGCGAAACACCAAACTAATACGCCAATATACATTAGCTATGTTATGTTCTTTTTTGTTTGCAGGTTGTGCAGGAGCCAATATTACCATGCTTGGGCAAGTCCAATCTGAGTGGGACTTTGATCACCAGTTACAATTTAAAAGAACGCAATTTGATGAAAACCATTATCAATTAGAAGTTATCTCAAATCAGAACATTAATTTCGAACGCCTATCCGCATTTTTATTGCGCCGTAGTTATTTAATTTGTGGTCAATATGGCTACAAACTTGAATTAATTAAGGGCGTTGAGAGCTTTGATTTTCCGCTGGCATCACCTAATTTAATCATGCCAAACTTAACCGCTAAGCTTGAGTGTCCATTAAGTAATTAATCTTGTTGGTAATAATATCTAGGCAAAAAAAATGGGGGCTACTTATAAAAGTAGCCCCCATTATTTATTTCTTTAACTAGTAAAATAGAGCGCCTAGCTAGCGCCTAATTAGCTCCTAGTTAGGAACTAGACTATTTTAATTGCTACAGCTTCACCGGTGAACTTAGTGCTCAGCTCATGTGTCGGTGGAGTGAACTTAGTTAAGTTAATACCGTCTACAGCACTTTTGTACTCTGCAAGAGTAGGGAAGCGACCCAGCATAGTTGCAAGTACAACAAGAGGTGTTGAACCCAATAATGATTCACCTTTCTTCTCTGCAGTATCTGCTACTACACGACCTTGGAACAAACGTGTAGAAGTAGCAATTACCGTATCGCCTGGTTCAGCTTTCTCTTGGTTACCCATACATAAGTTACAACCTGGGCGTTCAAGGTACATGATGTTTTCGTACTTAGTACGAGCAGCACCTTTGGGATGTGCATCATCGAATTCAAAACCTGAATACTTTTGTAAAATGTCCCAGTCACCTTCAGCTTTAAGCTCATCAACAATGTTGTAGGTTGGTGGCGCGACAACTAAGGGTGCTTTAAATTCTATCTTCTGACCTTGCGCTTCCATGTTACGCAACATTTGCGCGATGATTTGCATATCGCCTTTATGAACCATACAAGAACCAACAAAACCTAAATCAACTGATTTATCCGTGTAAAATGAAACAGGGCGAATAACATCATGGGTATAACGCTTAGATAGATCATCATTGTTTACGTCAGGATCAGCAATCATTGGCTCATCAATAGCATCTAAATCAACAACCACTTCTGCGTAATACTTAGCGGTATCATCTGGTGCTAATGCAGGTGTAGTGCCTGATTTGATGCCTTCGATACGTTTGTCAGCTAAAGCAATTAAACCGGTAAGAGTTTTTGCTGTGTTTTCCATACCCTTATTGATCATTATTTGGATACGGCTTTTGGCTAGTTCAAGTGATTGAACTAAAGTGTCATCTTCAGAAATACAGATAGACGCTTTTGCTTTCATCTCTGCAGACCAATCGGTAAATGTGAATGCTTGGTCAGCTAATAAAGTACCAATATGTACTTCAATCACACGACCTTGGAAAACATTTTCGCCACCAAATTGCTTAAGCATTTGCAATTGTGTTGCGTGCACGACATCACGGAAATCCACATGGTCTTGCATATTACCTTTAAAGGTTACTTTAACTGATTCAGGGATTGGCATAGCCGCTTCACCCGTTGCTAATGCGATCGCCACTGTACCTGAGTCGGCACCAAACGCTACGCCTTTAGACATACGAGTATGCGAATCACCACCGATGATGATAGCGCGGTCGTCTATGGTAATATCATTCAATACTTTATGAATAACATCTGTCATTGGCAGGTAAGCGCCTTTAGGATCACGAGCCGTGATAAGACCAAACTTATTCATAAAGCTCATAAGCTTAGGAATGTTCGCTTTTGCTTTGCTATCCCATACCGATGCGGTGTGGCAACCAGACTGGTAAGCACCGTCAACGAGTGGAGAAATAGTAGAAGCAGCCATCGCTTCTAACTCTTGGCATGTCATTGGGCCTGTGGTGTCCTGAGAACCAATAATGTTCACTGTGACGCGCACGTTAGAACCTGCATGTAATGGAGTTTCTGAAGCAACACCAACTGCGTTACGGTTAAATATTTTTTCAACAGCAGTTAAACCTTGACCTTCATGTGAGATCTCTTTAGATGCTGCGTAAACAGCAGGTACTTCAACGCCCAAAGTTTCTGCCGCAAATGTTTGTAATTTCTTACCGAATGTAACCGCGTAAGAACCACCTGCTTTCATGAATTCCACTTTTTGTGGAGTGAATGCTGAAGATACGTCAACTAATTCTTTATCACCGTTATATAACTTCTGCGCTTTAGTATCGATAGTTAATACAGTACCCGTAGCTACCGAGTAAGCTTCTTCTAGCACTGCATCGCCATTTTTATCAACAACATTGTTGCCATTAGCATCTACTTTCTTAACCCAGTTTTTAAGGTCAAGACCAATACCACCAGTTACATCAACAGTAGTCAGGAAGATAGGAGCGATGCCGTTAGTACCTGCAACAACTGGGGCAATGTTAATAAATGGTACGTAAGGACTTGCTTTTTTACCCGCCAATAGTGCAACGTTGTTAACACCAGACATACGAGAAGAGCCAACACCCATAGTGCCTTTTTCTGCGATAAGCATTAGTTTAGCTTTAGGGTGCTTAGCTTGTAATGCTTGTATTTCTGCTTGAGCTTCTGGCGTGATCAAACACTTGCCGTGTAATTCACGGTCAGCACGAGAGTGAGCTTGATGACCAGGAGAAAGTAAGTCAGTTGATATGTCACCTTCACCGGCAATATAAGTAACAACTTCAATTTTATCGGCTATTTCTGGCAGCTTAGTGAAAAACTCAGCTTGTGCGTAGCTTTCAAGAATATCTTTGGCAATTGCATTGCCCGCTTTAAACGCTGTGGCAAGACGAGCGGTATCAGCGTCGTATAGAAATACTTGAGTTTTTAATACTTCAGCTGCTGGTTTTGCAACTGATGCGTCATCAGACTGTGTTAGGTCAATAAGCGCTAAATCAAGAAGCACTTCAATTGAAGGACCGCCTTTCATGTGAGACAACAATTCAAAAGCATACGTAGGGGTAATTTCTGCTAGTACGAATTCAGCTAAGATGATTTCTTTTAGGAAAGTCGCTTTTACCCCAGCTGCGCTGGTCGTTCCCGGCAAGGTGTTATATATAAAAAAGTTAAGGGAATCTTCGCGATGCTCATTTGCGACATCTTTAATTTGAGCAATAATCTCAGATAATAATTCCGCGCCATCAATTGGCAATGGAGCCAATGCTAGATCATTTTTACGACTTTCAATTTCTTTAATGTATTCTATATATAGACTCATTTAAAACTCTCTCTCTAGTTCTAAGGCGCTAATAACATTGTCATCATTAGCTTGGACAAATTTTATTTCTATTATCTCTATTTTACCTGATTTTCTAAGCACTACTAATCATTTGGTTAAATAAGCACTATTCATGTTGATTATAGTTGGTAGTGGATATAGTTATAGTGGTTATACCACTTTGCTGGTAACATTTTCTCTTCAATCAATGTCTTGCCTAAAGGCGTTTTTGTTTTTGAATGAATCAATAAAGCATTACTGACCAAAGCATTATGTTCTCTCAATTTTTTTTATTAGTAACTGCCAATTTCGAAATCGAAATTACCTCTCAATAACCTCGTCTCGATATCGAGACTAAATGTGCTTAGTTGTAACTGAAATGTAATCAACTGTCTGTATTTAATCATTAATTTATAATTGGTATGGCGATTGCTCTAACAAGACCATGAATTATTAATTGGCTTAGTTATGGATATTGTTCGCTCGAAGCAGAAGAAAAAAATTAATGTTAAGCACTGGTTTTCTATTGCGGCTATCTGTGGTGTTGCACTTACCTTGATAGTAAACCTCTCAGGCAACACATCAGCATACCATGTTGATAAATCGGAATTATTGCTTGCTCAAGTACAGCGTGGTCAACTCAATATAAGCGTCCGAGGTGTTGGCGTGCTAGTGCCGAAAGATATTCGCTGGGTAGCGACCAATGTTGACGGCCGGGTGGAACGTATCCTCATCAAAGCTGGCGCTAAGGTAAAAAAGGGTGATTTATTACTGGAGTTATCTAACCCACAATTAGTACAGCAACTAGAAGAAACCAAGTGGCAATTAGAAGAGATGGTCGCCGAAACGAATGCACTCAACGCCTCGTTAGCCTCAGAGTTATTAGATCAAGAAGCCGCGGTCATTAATGAAAAATTGAATCATCAACGAGCGTTACTCACCTATACCGCCCAGAAAAAATTGTTAGACCAAGGCACAGTCGCTGTCTCACATATTGCTCATGAAGAAGTAAAAATAGATGTAGCGCAATATAAAGAGCGTTGGCAGCTAGAAATAAAACGTTTAAATAAAAAACAAGAAAGTTTAGCTGCACAAGCAAAAGCTTATCAAGCCAGACTTAATCGCATGCATAAAATATATCAAAGAGCGCAGCAGCAAGTTGAGTCTTTAAAAGTACATGCCACCATGGACAGTATTGTACAAGCGATGCCAATGGAACTTGGCCAACGGGTCTTAATGGGCAGTAATCTTGCCCGGTTAGCGCGCAGCGGAGAATTTATTGCTGAGCTGCGTATCCCGGAAAAACAAATTAAAGATGTCGAACTTGGTCAAGCAGTCATAGTAGATACCCGCAATAGTAAGATCGTTGGCATTGTACAGCGCATAGATCCCATTGTTAATAATGGCTCAGTACAAGTTGATATAGAGCTTATTGGTGATATGCCAAAAGATGCTCGTCCTGATCTCACCGTCAATGGTGTTATCGCCATTGCTAATATAGCAGATACACTTTTTGTTAAACGGCCTATGTTTGCTAATGAACATAGCGAAGCTTTTGCTTATGTACTTGCAGCAGACGGTAGCCAAGCAGATAAAGTACGCATTCACTTTGGTCAAACATCTACACAATATATTCAAATAACATCAGGCTTAACGGTAGGAAATAATATTATTATTTCTGATATTTCAGCTTGGGAAAAACTACAAACTATTAGCGTAAATTAGGAGCAGGTGATGAAAAGCAATAATAATACCAACAATACAACTGATATAAGTAATGCAGAAAAGGCGACACAAGTTTTAGTGGAGCTGCATGAGATTAAGAAAATTTTTTATACCGATGATGTTGAAACCCACGCACTCAATAATATCAATTTAACGATCAATAAAGGTGAATACTTATCTATTTCGGGTCCTTCAGGCTGCGGTAAGTCGACCTTGTTATCCTTATTGGGCTTATTAGATAATTCCAGCAGTGGTCGTTATACCTTAGCAGGACATGATGTCTCAGATTTAAATCGAGATGAACGTTCAGCGATTAGAAATAAAGAAATAGGTTTTATCTTTCAAGCTTTTAACTTAATCAGTGATTTAACCGTAGCAGAAAATGTTGAATTGCCACTAACATATCGCAGCGATTTTGATGCCAAACAGCGTGCAGTTATGGTGAATACAGCCTTAGAAAAAGTGGATATGTTACACCGCGCCGATCATTTCCCTTCACAACTTTCCGGTGGCCAGCAGCAACGTGTTGCTGTAGCCCGCGCTATTTCGGCCAAACCCTCTATTATTCTTGCCGATGAGCCAACGGGTAATTTAGACTCGAAAAATGCCCAAATCGTTATGGCGTTATTGGATCAATTACATCAAGAAGGGGCAACTATTTGTATGGTAACTCATGACCCGCGCTCTGCAGCAAGAGCTGAACGTATGATAGAGGTATTTGATGGCAAGATAGTCGCTGATCAACTCAGCCAAACACCTACAGCCATTGCGGTGTAATTTATCTATTTTTAGCTTTTATCATTACTCTTAACTAGAGACGAGGATTTTCAGGTGTCTATAACTCTTGATATAAAATATGCAGCTAGGCTGCTCCATAAAAAACCAGTTTTTACTGCCCTAACCGTTTTTATTGTTGCCATCGGTTTGGGACTTACTTTATATACCTATTCTTTACTGAGCAGCTTGGTATTTAAACCTTTATTATTAAATAAAGAAGCGCCGGTTATTTCCATTGAAGCGGAATATAATCAAAGTCATCTATTTAGAATTGGCGTTGATGCCTTTGATTTTTTAACGATAAGAAATGAAATGGATGCCATTGCTGAATTTGGTGTTTATGAAGAAGGTACCGCGCTTATTGGACAATCTCAGCAGAACTCAGCAACCCGTAAATATAATTCGGTACGTATTGAGTGGAATGTTTTTGAGTTTGCTGGCGTAAAACCTATTATGGGTCGGGCTTTAAAGGCGGCAGATCACTTTGAAGGGGCTGAGCCTGTGGTCGTACTAGGTTACGACATATGGCAGCATTACTTTTTAGCACAAGAAGATATTGTTGATAGCATTATCTTAGTTAATGCCATTGCTACCAGAGTTGTAGGCATTATGCCGGCCGGCTTTTCTTTTCCGACAGTCGCCCAGCTTTGGCAGCCGATAGAACAAAACATGTTAACACCAACAGACAGAAGTCGCAGTTGGCTATTTGCTTACGCTAGGTTAAAAAAAGAAGTGTCGTTTGATGCTTTCTCCCAAGAGTTGGCTTTACTCAACAAAAAAGTGGTCAAAGATTTACCCGATAATATGCGCTGGCGACTTGATGATTTCGAGGGTTACTTAAGAGCAGTGCCTTATAAAGAAGCGAGTATCACCCAGTTCTATTCAATATTTATCACCATGGCAGTTGTAGTAGTACTTATTTTATTATTGGCCTGTATTAATGTCGGTAATTTATTACTCGCCCGAGTGAATGAAAGATTTAAAGAAGTCGCCATACGCGTTGCCTTGGGTGTACCGCGTAATCGTTTGATATTACAAATGTTACTTGAAAGTATTTTTATTTGCACCGTTGGTGGCTTCTTAGCCGTATTAATTGCAGGTTGGGGTTTAGAATTAAGCAACAGTGTTTTTGATCAAATGTTTCTAGTGAATGCAGCAAAACCATTTTGGTGGCATGTCAGTTTAGATGCTGATGCTATTATTTTATTGATTTTGTCTGTTATCGCTATGATAGCCATTACCGGGTTTATCCCTGCATGGCGAGCACTTTCGGGTGATTTTAATGCTGTATTAAGAGATGGTACTCGCGGATCACAAGGAAAAAAGGCCGCCAGAGCTAGCCAAATCCTAGTGATCAGTGAAATATTGTTATCTTGTGTGGTACTTGTTATTGCGACAATATTATTATCAACCAGTTATTCAGCAGGACAAGCTGATTACGGTGTTGATACCAAAAACAGAATTACTGCAACGGTAGAATTACCTGAAGAAAGTTACCCAATTCGCCGGGATACCGAGTTTGAATTAGAGGATACTCTTAAAAGAACAGCCTTCTATTATCAACTAAAAGACACCTTAGAGCAGATGCCTAATATTGAAGGGGTAGCTTTTATGAGCCAGTTACCTGGTACAGGCGAAGGGGCAAGCTTCTTTGAAATAGAAGGAAGAGCTGCAGCGGTATATAACGAAAACCCCTATTCAAACAATGAGGTAGTTTCTCGTGATGCTTGGCAAGCGCTAGGTATGACAGTGTTAAGTGGTCGAGACTTTAATCAAAGTGATATCAGTGAAGAAATTGATACCATCATTATTAATGAATCCATTGCCCAAGACTTCTTCCCAGATGGTGATGCTGTTGGCCAACGTGTTCGTCGTGCTTTTAGAAATCCAGATGCAGATAGAGAAGGTGGTTGGCAAACCATAGTGGGTGTGGTTTCTGATACTTATCATGGCTCAGCTATGCGCACGTCTAGTGAGCAATATAGCTCTTATTTTATGTTAGACAATATCGGTTTCAACTGGATTGATATGGCGATTCATTATTCAGGCTCACAAGCATTAGCGGAAAAATCGCTACAACAAGCCATTAATCAGGTGAATAGCAACGCGACGGCCTATCACATACAAAGTTACGATGAGCTAATCTCACAACCAATGATTTTAGTCTCGGCCATTTCGAAAGTCTTTTTATTATGTGGTGTTATTGCAGTATTTTTAGCCGCAAGTGGTATTTATGCGGTTGCCGCCAACAGTATTAGTCAACGTACCCAAGAAATTGGCGTACGCCGAGCGCTTGGCGCCAGCGATAGTAACATTATGCAATTATTTATGAAAAAAGCACTTTGGCAATTAGTTTTTGGTTTGAGTATCGGCATTACTTTATCACTTTTGGTGGTCAATCAAATGACAGATACCATGGTGATAAACCAGGGCAGTTATATAGTTGGTTTAATTGCGATACCTTTATTAATCATCATTATGGTGCTGGTTGCCACCTATGTACCGACCCGGAAAGTGGTGTTAATGGAGCCAAGTGATGCGCTGCATCATGATTAATAATATCGAATTTATGTTGCATAAGTTCCGGATAAGTACTGATTAAATGCACTTTTAGCAGAAACCCAGGTAATACTTTGATAAAGTTATAAAGTATTACCTGGAACAGTCTCACTTTGAAAACTAATATTTCGAAAAGTAAGACCTAAAAACCTATTACCTCACGCTACAGAAATGGATACTATGACGTCAGCTATTCCATCAACACCTCCTACAAGTACGCCTTCAATTCTGATTGCCGATGATGACCCGCGTATTCTTACCACGTTAAAACTGTTATTAAAGTCGCAGAATTACCAAGTTGTCGCGGTTAGTTCACCGGCGGAGTTGTTAACGGTACTGGCAAGGCGTAGCTTCTCAGTGGCGTTAATTGATCTAAATTATCAAGATGACACCACATCCGGTAAAGAGGGCTTGGCACTAGTCGCGAAAATGCGCTCGCTTGATGAACATATGCCTATTGTTGTAATGACAGGTTACAGCAGTGTTGATATTGCTGTGGAAGCAATGAAACAAGGTGCTGCAGATTTTGTGCAAAAACCGTGGAAAAATGAGCGGCTATTAAGTATTTTACAAGCACAATGCCATATTCAACAAATAGCAAAAGCAGGGCAGAAGTTAGCACAAGAGAATGCTTTACTTAAATCACAAAGCAGCACAGATTGCCAAAATATAGTGGCCCAATCTGCTGTGATGAAACAGCTGCTTAGTCAATTAGCCAAACTGGCGAAAAGTGATATGAATATTCTATTTACCGGTGAAAATGGTACCGGAAAAAGTATGTTTGCAGGCTACTTGCATCAATGTTCTCAGCGTCATCAACATAGTTTAATCGCAGTCAATATGGGGGCTATAACGGATAACTTATTTGAAAGTGAAATGTTTGGTCATGTAAAAGGTGCTTTTACCGATGCAAAAGAAACCCGTATCGGTCGTTTTGAACTGGCTGAAGGTGGTACAATTTTTCTAGACGAAATTGCCAATATTCCTTTATCTCAACAAGCTAAATTGCTCAGGGTGTTGGAAGAAAAGCAATTTGAAAAAGTCGGTAGTGCTAAAACCCAACGAGTAGATGTGCGTTTAGTCTCTGCAACTAATGCCTTATTAGGCGATCTCATCGAACAAGGTAAGTTTAGACAAGACTTACTCTATCGTATCAACACTATTGAAATTCATATCCCACCACTACGAGATCGTGTTGCAGATATATTACCATTAGCGCAGTATTTCTTAAAACAGTTTGCCAAAAAGTACGCCCTAGAAGCGCCTCAACTTTGTCAGGAATCTTGTGATGCACTAGAGATTTATCAGTGGCCAGGCAATATTCGAGAATTGAGCCATATGATAGAGCGGGCAATTTTTCTTAGTCAGAATAAATTAATCAGCCCTGAAGATCTTGGACTTTCGAGACAACAATCGACAGGAGATGTTGTCGGTATTGATAGCCGTGTTTTTGATTGTAACAAGGACACACTAGAGGTGATAGAAAGGCAAATTATAGTGGATAGACTGGCACGTTTTAATGATAACGGACATGAAACCGCAGAATCTTTAGGCTTAAGCCGAAGTTCTTATTATCGTCGTCTAGAAAAGCATAAGCTATGAATTATTGGCGGTCTTATCGGATGAAAAGTATCAGATGAAAATTCAACAAGGCAGAGTTAAAACCTCATTTGAAAACCAGCTATTACATATCGCTTTATTTATTGGGCTATTACCAACGACGTTGTTATTTTATACCTTGTATAGCCATGAGTTATCGATATATTTAAAAATAATGCTGTTTTTTTTACTTTTAGTGACGGTTTTTTATGGTGCATTTCTCATTCGGCAAAAAGTTATTGTTCAATTTAGAACCTCTGCCAATTTAATTACCGCGATGCAAGCAGGCGATCATGCTATCAGAGCAAATCACCTAGAAAGTGAAGGCGCGTTAAAAGAATTTAATCAGGTCTTTAATGGCTTGTCGTTAGCGCTAGCTGAGCAGCAGCTGATCAGTAGGGAAAGGCAAATATTATTAGATAAAGTTACCCAGCAAATAGATGTTGCCATTATTGCTGTGAACCAAAATAGTAATATCATATTAATGAATCCAGCAGCCGAAAAACTTTTTTCTTACCGTTTTGATGAAGTTGCTGGTTGGCCTATTAGCACCTTAGGTTTACAAGACGTATTAACGCACGAAAGCCGTCAAGTCACCGAGTTTGAGGTTAAAGCGCATAAGAAAAAAGTTTTTATTCATACCGATGAGTACCTAGAGCAAGGCGAGCGAAAAAAGCTCATCTTCATTACCGATATTCAAAAGTTATTACATGAAGAAGAACGGCAAGCTTGGCAAAAATTATTACGGGTATTGAGTCATGAAATTAATAACTCGTTAACGCCCATAGCTTCGTTAAGCGACACCCTAATACGTTTGATCGGCATTCAGAAAAAAGTGATCATAGAGCAAACAGCAACAGAGAACAACAGTACAGCAATCAATACCTCAGTAAACAACACTGAGCTCTTTGAGGATTTAGAAGAGGGATTAGCGGTTATCGCTGAGCGAGCACAATCCCTTAATGAGTTCTTATTACGCTATCAAGAGTTTAGCTGTTTGCCCAAACCAGATAGATGCCTAGTTGATTTAGCCAGCTTAATGAAGTCGATGTTATTACTTTTTGATGGTTACAATATCTCTCTGTCTGGTCAGTCTTTAGTTATTTATGTTGATGAAAAGCAATTGCAGCAAGTCCTTGTTAACTTAATCAAAAATGCACAACAAGCCATGCTGAATAACAGTAATGGCATTATTACTATTGAGTGGCAGCAAAAGCATGACATTGTTGAGATTAAACTCTGTGATCAAGGAACCGGTATCAATAACAGTGAGAATATATTTGTGCCTTTCTATACCACCAAAGCTGATGGCTGCGGCATAGGTTTAGTGTTTAGCCGACAAATTATTGTTAACCATGGCGGTAGTTTGACCTTAACTAATCGAGATGATTGTCAAGGTGCGGTAGCCAGCATTATTTTACCCATTAATAATTAATAAGCTGGCAAACACACACGGTAAGCGCATTTTTACTCCTTATCATGTATTGCTTGATGTAATATAGTCTTTAAAAACTAGCTGTATTCTTAACTTCTTTCGCGTCGCGGTGGCGACTACACCCAGAGAGGGCTATCGCCGAGCCCTCTCTGGACTCTCCCGGCGCTACGAGTAAAACCTAACCTTTCATTCAATCAAGTACTTCGAGGTGCCGCGTTAATGAACGTCCCTGTCCAACGCCGCTTTTTCATCATCAGGACAATATGCGTCCTGCATTGTCTTATAAGCTGCATCCTTGCAGCGTCCTGATGAAAACACCTGCGCACTCTCAATCATTTCAGGGTTTTACCACGCAGATTCGGCGATTTTTGGCTGGTTTGCTACTCAATTACCTTATTTGAAAGTATTGCAGTCACGAAGATATTGGTAATGCTGAACTAAAGGTGGCTATAGAGCTCCCCCTAACTATAAACTACCGTAAACCATGTAGACAATAGAGTTATAATGCGCCAGCCGTGGACAAATACACCCGCTCAATTAGTGGGCTATGTTCATTGTCAAATAATTCTGCTAGAATGCGCGTCCCTAAAAACGTGACTTAGATAACAAAAGTTACGTTTATTATTGATTTAAAAAATTTAATCTACAGCACTGGATTTACGTTCCAGCTAGTTCAATGGAGACTCTATGAGTTCATCAGAAAAAAAATTATCAACACTTACCACAGGTATATCTGCAAAAATGTCAGCAGATTCAAGCAATGCTATTACTATTTGTGCGCTTTATAAGTTCGTGCGTTTAGATGCTTTTGAAGCCTTACGTGAACCCTTATCAAATAAAATGGCCAGCGTTGAAGTCAAAGGTACTCTGTTATTAGCCGCAGAAGGTATCAACGGTACGATTGCCGGTCCTCAAGCGGGTATTGATACCGTATTGACTTTCCTTGGTGAACAGCCAGGTTTAGATAACATTTCTCATAAAGAATCTTACGCGCAAGAAAATCCATTTCACCGCACTAAAGTGAAATTGAAAAAAGAAATTGTTACTATGGGCATTGAAGGCATTGACCCTAACCAAGTTGTTGGCACTTACGTAAAACCAAAAGATTGGAATGCATTAATTTCTGATCCCGATGTCCTCTTAGTTGATACCCGTAATGATTACGAAGTCGAGATTGGCACCTTTAAAAATGCTATTAATCCGAACACCGAAACATTCCGTGAATTCCCCGAATTTGTCGAAAAAAACCTAGATAAAAATAAGCACAAGAAAGTGGCCATGTACTGTACTGGTGGCATTCGTTGTGAAAAATCTACTGCTTACTTAAAAGAGCAAGGCTTTGAAGCGGTTTATCATCTCGAAGGTGGCATTTTAAAGTATCTTGAAGAAGTTCCTAGTAACGAGACCATGTGGCAAGGCGAGTGTTTTGTTTTTGATGGCCGTGTTGCTGTTAATCATGAATTAGAGCAAGGTCAGTATGACCAATGTTTTGCTTGTCGCTTCCCGTTAACTGAAGCTGAAAAGGAAAGTCAGCATTATGTTAAGGGCGTAAGTTGTCACCGTTGTCACGACAAGGTAACTGAAGCACAGCGAAATCGTTATGCTGAACGTCAACGTCAAATTTGTTTAGCTGAAGAACGTGGTGAAAGCCATATCGGTGGCGACATTCAAGCTATTATTGAAGAGCGCCGTCAAGGCAAAGCCGATAAAAAGGCTAAACAAGCAGCTAAATAACGCTTACTTTTTCTGTCTGTAGCATTTATAAACGCCAGCTTGAATTTCAAGCTGGCGTTTTTTATGGGCTAAACCCTATTGTTTCAGTAATCACTATTCAACGTCTTAAATCATGAGCTTATTTAACCTGAACTCTGGTTAATGAATGTTATAACATCATGAAATTTAAATAGTAAATTACACGTTATACACAATGATGTTAGTTTAGTCGTTATCAAGGCATTTTTATGTACCCAATAGCTGGCTATTGGTAGGAGAAATAACGCTGATAGCGGTTAAAATAGCTTTGTTGTGTAATATTGCTTATCCAGAACTCAGGTTATTTATTAAAGCTGTTATCTGGCGTACCAGAAAAGCAAGCTAATACGTAAGGATAGTTAGCCGTTACATAATAGGCATAGCCCTCATTTACTGTCATGCCATTACATTCATCCAAATCACCTAAGCCTTCAACATATTCATAATCATCTCGGTAGGTGCCGTCATAATTTCCGCCAGGATCGCCGGCGCCACTTGGTCGACTGCCCAATTTCAAGCGGTAACTTGACCTCACCTTACGAATCTCCCCTTGATCATCAAAATAGGAACCTACAATGGGAAACCCATCTGCAGAAAATCCTATAACGGGTGATGCTTGGCTATCATCATCGGCAAATAATGCCATAGGTGAACCATGATAGTGATACGTGCCATTAGGTTGAGCATGAGCATTGTGGGAGTCAACAGCAAAACCATTAACAGCATGCATAGGATCATATCGCCAAGGTTGTTCAATATCATTACAACCAATTTTTCCATTACCTACCCCGTAACATCCTGCAGCGAGCAAGTCGACTTTAACGCCATTAAGTAATATTGCATTATCTACCAGTAATGAAATAGCCGTTTTACTATTGGCCTTAATTGGATTAACGGTAATTTCAAATTGGTCATTTTGTTCACTGACATCATTAGGAAAAGCGCTGCCACCATCATTGAAATCATGATTAGGGATAGCATTGGTTTTAAAGACACATTTGTCGCCAACTTGTGAGATAACAAGGTCACCATGAAAAACAGTAGCATTGCTTATATCACTCACCGTTGAGGTAAATTGTTCAATGTAATCGACACAGTTTTGACTGTGGTTAAAGAGCGTTACATTAGTTATATCAATGGGGTTTACGGTTTCATCGTTATATATCAGTGCGGCAACCGCAGATAAATTTCGTACTTGTGTCAGTAAATCGGCATCATTACTTGGTAGTAAGTTATTATTTTCGGAAAAATCACTCGTTTCAGCAAAGCTGTCTGACAATGAATAAAGCTCTTGATTGCCGTCTGCAAATTCAATTAATTTATAATCGTCTGATCTTGTCGTCCACCCGGTGACTTTATCTGATTTATACGCGGTGTAGATATAATCTTTACCTGGCAGGGTGCCATCAGTAAATAACGACTTAAAACTTTGACTATCATGAACTTTAGTTTCATAAATTCCAGCAACTTCAGCAATAGTGGCATATAAATCGGTTGCGGTTACCAAGGCCGACTCTCTTTCGTTGAGTCGAGTTACCCCTTGGCCTGAAACAATAAACGGTGTGGCTACGCCGCCTTGGTATAAGCTGCCTTTAGCATGTGATTTACTGTATATCGTTTTATCTATGACACTGCTAGGCGTGCCATTATCACCGATAAAAATAACAAGGGTATTATTTCTAACCTCTTCGTCTAAAGAGTCGAGCAAGCGTCCTATTTCTGTATCCATCGCTTCAATAGCAGCGAGGTAATATTCACGTTTATTGTTATTGATATCACTAGCATCGCCGGATAAGTTTCTATTGTGTAAAGACTCCGGGGGCAAATGAAAAGGTGCATGTGGGGCCGAATAAGCAAGCCAAGCAAACCACGGCTGTCTTTGTTCATTTACCCAACTGATAGCCAAGTCGGTAATTTTAGTTGAGTGGTATTCGGTCGAATTTTCTACGACACCGTTAATGGTTAATGACCAATCGTAATAGTCAGATAAGTTACCTAAATTACCGGCATAATAATCAACGCCGACATCATTTGGATGGGTAGTATTTGTATCGCCACCGCCTATATGCCATTTACCAAAAACCGCCGATTGATAATTTTTAGATGCAGGGTTACGTTGTAAATACTGCTGCAAGATTTCATGTTCTAAGGAGAGTGTAGCGGGCACTGATTCTATGCCACTATTTATGCCATATTTTCCGGTAATAATGGTACTTCGGGTTGTTGAACAGGCTGGTGTTACCCACATATTTTCAAAAGTAAGTCCTTGCTGCGCCAATCTATTTAAAGTGGGGGTTTGTGGTACATCTTCACTTAAATCATATTGAGCAGAAGCATCTAAGCCTTGATCATCAGAGATTATAAATAAGATGTTGGGCTGTAATAATGCATTGTCATCGTCAGTTGGCTGCTCGGTTACAGTGCCATTTGAAGAGCCATCAGCAGGATCAGTATCGACAATTACGGCCTCTTCTGTGGCGCTGCCACCACAACCCGAAATACTTGATAAAGTAATAGCTAATAGCGTAATTATTGATATAAATAGTGGTGCTTTTTTTGACATAACAAGGGCAACCTCATAGATAAAATGTGATCTGATAATACAAAGAAGGGTACTTTTTTATCAGCTGACTATTTAACCGCAACTATGGATAAGTAAAGTTACTCAATAAGTTATTTTAGCGCCTATCTTCGTTAGTTCTGCTACCAATAGCCAGCTATTGGTAGCAGAACCGCCTTGATATACACCAAACTATCAATATTGAGTGATATAAATAGACCAATATTTTTTATTGGCATTGCCACCAATTGATATTAATAGTTACTTTGCAAGTATCAAACATTCATTAACCAGAGGTGAGGTTATTTAACATTATTCTTCCTAACCTAAGTGTGCAATAAATTATGTAAGCTGGCGTAAAGCATGAGTAAAGTTTTGTAAAGTTAACTGGCGTCACACACTGGTGCCTTTAGTTTACAAGGTTTCTCCTATCACCTACGCCCGCTATATTGCATATAACTTGTAGATTGTATATTCTTGCTGCACTCAAAATCTAGTCTGTTTTACATGAGATTATAAATGAAAAAATTATTTACCCTTGCGGCAATGTCGCTTACCGTATCCGTATCGTTATCAATGTCGGTAAGCGTCAATGCGCATACGTCTAACGAAATATTTACCGTTGAAAAATTGAACCAATTACATCAATTGCATGATGTTAGTGTCTCGCCAAAAGGAGATACTTTAATTTATGGCCTTAAAAAAGGCCAAGACAATAACCTTTATCAACAAGATATTAAAACCGGTAAAGTCAGCCAGTTTACCGACAATGAAAAAAGTGAGAGCAATGTGGTTTGGGCAGATGATGCTCAATCGGTGTACTTTCTCTCTGCCCGCAGTGGTAGTAGCCAAATTTGGCAAAAAAGTGTAAACGGCAACAAAGCTAAACAAATCTCTGATTTTGAACTAGGGGTTAATGGTTTCAAGTTGTCTAAAAATGGCCAAGTATTTGCCTTGTCATTTACCGTCAAGCCGGGTTGTCACAGCTTAGCTTGTACCGTTGACGCTAAAAAAGTTGATAAAGAGAAGAAGTATAATATCCGCGCCTATGATGAATTAATGGTGCGCCACTGGGATACTTGGACCACTGAGTATAAAGAGCACTTATTTGTTGGTCATGTCGATAAAGACGGACAACTAAAAAATGCCCAAGATATTATGCCAAACTGGTCAAGTGATTTTGCTGGCATCAGCCAAGTTACCCTTCATCCTAAAGGCACATCTATAGCCTTTGCAGCAAAAGATTCCTCAAGTAAAGCGGCGGCGAGAGATCATGCTTGGACCACTAACTTTGATATCTTTGAAGTCGCCTTATCAGCGGGTCAATCGGCTTTTAACTTAAAAAATATCACTGAAGATAATAAAGCCTGGGATGCTAGCCCAGTTTATTCTTCAAATGGTCGTTTCTTAGCGTATAAAGCCATGAAAACACCCGGTTATGAAGCGGATAAGTTTACTTTGCAGTTACGTGATAGCAGAACGGGGAAAACGCGTGCTGTAGCGCAAGATTGGGATCGCTCAATTAGCAGCTTAGCTTTCGCACCAGATAACAAGTCTTTGTATGTTGTTGCTCAAGATGTTGGCCAAAAAAGCATCTTCTCAATTACTCCTGAGTTTGATGAAGTAAGACGTATATATAATGTTGGCAGTAATGGTGATGTAACTAGCCATGGCAGCAAAATTTACTTTACTCGTCATACCTTAAACTCACCCAAAGATGTTTTCTCTATTGATGATCACGGTGACCAGTTAAAGCAACTAACGAGTATTAATAAAGACAAATTAGCGAAGGTAAAATTTGCAGACTATAAGCAATTTAACTTTAAAGGTTGGAATGATGAAACTGTACATGGTTACTGGTTAAAGCCTGCTAACTATGAAAAAGGCAAACAATACCCGATTGCCTTTTTAGTACATGGTGGTCCACAAGGCAGTTTTGGCAACATGTTCCATTACCGTTGGAATGCGCAATTATGGGCAGCCCAAGGTTATGGTGTAGTGATGGTCGATTTCCACGGCTCTACTGGTTACGGACAAGAATTTACTCACTCAATTAGTCGTGACTGGGGTGGTAAGCCGTTAGAAGACTTACAAAAAGGTTTAGACTTTATTGTTAAAGACCAACCTTGGTTAGATGGCGATAATGCCTGTGCATTAGGCGCCTCTTACGGCGGTTACATGATGAACTGGATTGCTGGTAACTGGCCAACGGGTTTTAAGTGCTTAATCAATCACGCAGGTCTATATGATATGCCAAGTTTCTATCAGACTACTGAAGAATTATGGTTCCCAGAGTACGATATGGGCGGTCCTTCTTGGGGTAAAGAAACGGGTAGTGATAAAGGTAAGGTAAGTCCTGATTATTCAAAATTTAATCCTGCTGCTTACGTGAATAACTGGCAAACACCTATGTTAGTGATTCAAGGTGAGTTAGATTACCGCGTGCCGTACGCACAAAGTTTAGGTGCCTTTACTACCTTACAGCGCAAAGGCATTGATAGCCGTTTAGTGATGTTCCCAGATGAAGACCATCATATTCGCAAGCCTGATAACTTAGTGGTTTGGTACGATGAAGTATTCAAATGGTTAGAAAAATATACTAAGCAATAGTCATCTTTAATAGTTAGAACGAAAAAGGGCAGATTAACCTAGGTTAATCTGCCCTTTTCAATGGTAAAGTAAAGTCTTATCTTGTGTGCGAACTAGTCTTGCTCAGCAGCTTCTTTAAGGTAGGCTAGGCGGTCTTGCTCTTGCTCAAACGCGGCTTGTATTTCTGCTAAGATAGTTTCTACATCAGCACTTTGGGTGTCTTCTGCAAACTGGCCCGTTAATTTAGTGGTGTCAGTTAACTCACCGGCTTCATACAATGCCCACATCTCTTCACCGAACTTGGTTAAGGCTAAGTTAGGGGCGAATTGAGCATAATAACTAGTGATATTGTTAACATCGCGAAGCAGCATCGCTTTAGCATTATTGTTAGCCGAGGCATCAACAGCCTGAGGCAAATCGATAACAACAGGGCCATAAGCGTCAACTAAGACATTAAATTCAGATAAATCACCATGTACTATGCCAGCACATAACATACGCATGATATAAATCATCATTAACGCGTGATCTTCAATGGCTTGCTCTTTTGGCATGACAATATCGTTAAGACGTGGGGCTACATTACCTTCATCATCGGTGATAAGTTCCATCAACAATACGCCGTCAAAGCAGCCATAGGCTTGCGGCACACGAACATCATGCTCGGCAAGGGTATATAAAGCCTCAACCTCAGCATTTTGCCAAGCTTCTTCTTGCTGGCTCTTACCATACTTAGAGCCTTTTTCCATGGCTCTAGCACGTCGACTACTTCGGCCCTTTCTGCCTTCTGTATACTGTGATGCTTTTTTAAAGCTACGTTTAGTGGCTTCTTTATAAACCTTCGCGCAGCGAATTTCATCACCACAACGTACTCGGTACACTGTGGCTTCTTTACCGCTCATTAGTTGGTTGAGCACTTCATCAATTAAGCCTTCTTCTACGAGAGGCAATAGTCGCTTTGGAATTTTCATTGCGCTGTTATACATCAGATGGGTGCTGGAGTATAGTAAAAGATGAGTTGTGTGCTTGCTGCTAGCAATAGGCTTGAGTTTTGTCGATTGTACTCACGTTATGTTACTCGTTTGCACAAGGGTTATAATCGGGATTTTTTGATAATAAAATGGCTTCTTTTATCAGCATGTTAGCCGCTTTCACTTCACCATAAATTAACGCATTGCTGAGCCAATATTGAAATAGCTTCTCATCAGCAATCATAAGGTTTGATGCATCAAAATTTAGCTGGCTTACTCTTGGGTTCCAAAGTGTTTCTTTCCTCGTAGATAGTTGTTTGAGTAATTCATCATTATTCTCAGCTTGATATATTTTGGATTGGATACCCATACCAATTAAATTGACTACTAAGTGTTTCCCTTCTTCTTCCATAAGTTGACCGAGCGTTAAACAGGCGTGATTTTTATCGTTAGCTAAATTATCAACCGAGGTGCAGAAGTTAGATAGATCACTAATCCATATTGATCTTGCTGCTTGAATGCCGATACCTGTAATCAGTCGTTGCTTATCGTTAATATCAATAGCACCTTTAGAAACTTGCATAAACAATGAAAGGTAGTGATAGTAATAGTCATTAAATTGAGTTGCTTTATTTGCCTTTTGTATCGCGTTTAGGGTTGCTTGCTTATCTCCGTTAGCAGCATGAAAGTTAGCTATTTGTAGCCATAATGCGGCATTATTACTATCTACTTTGCTTAATCGGTCAAATTGCACTTGGCTACACGTATTATGTTGTAGGTTTTTTGAACACTCTCCTATTAAGTCCATTAACGCTAGTTGATTATCTGGGTATTCTTGCAAGTAATTCTGCAATAAATCTAGTTGTGGAGTTTGCTGGGTATAGGCAGAAAATAAGACATAAGCGAGTTTATCTTCAGCGGCGTTAGATTTTGCTAAATAGTCATGGAAATCTGTCAGTTTTTCATAAAAGTCATCATCATATATATTGTCATAATACTCTCTATTACACGGAACGATGTAACTGTCATCTTCATGCTTAATTCGTACCGAGAATTTATCTAGCGTTGATGTTTTGACCTGAATGTTTTTTTGGTGAGTTAAGCTAGATTCAGAGACCTTACCAGGAATTATGGGGTTGGCTGAGGGGCTAGCCGATATCTTGGGTGTTATCTGAGAAGTCACTTTATTCAGAAAAGCTGTGATAACCACTATTAGGGTACAGGCGATGGCGATCGATACAATTTTTTTAGCAGTCATCCTAGACTATTATTCCTTTTTTGATTGATATTATCACGTTATTTGTGGTTCAGTAATCTTGGCCAATTAAATCTAATCGTTTGCCTAAGACAATCTCTTCAAAAGAAATTTCGATGAGGTTTATATCAAGTAACAAACGTTCGCCCCAAACATTAGCAGCCCGTTTCGTTTCAAAACTGGCTAAATCAACCGTTTCTTCAACCACAAAAATTAAACCAATGCTGGAGCTATCTCCTAAGGTATTTTGCCAATGGTTTTGTTGTAAATTTATGGTATCTCCTTGCAGCGAAAAAGCATAAAAATGATAGTTATGGGTTGCGGTGGCCGAGCCCAAGGTAAATTTAAAAAAATCGAACGAAGGGATCGCCAGCCCTAATTGAGGTTCATCGATGGTGACACTATGATAGGCAAAGATAAAGGCGTCGTTGAGCACTGCGATGGAGTCAGGTGCGCCCATTTGAGTTAATACATCATGGTAATTTTTGGGTGAGAAGGCCGGTACGGTTGCAACATATCCATATTGGCGTTTTACCATAGAGCATGAGGTAAGTAATACCAGGAAAAATAAACTAATGATTCTCAGTAGCTTGCGTTGTCTTAGCATGGTTACTACTCGGGCTTATCAGCCAATTTACTATAGGAGTAATCGACTAAAATACCTTGTTCATTAAAGATGAACATAGCGCGATCGAACACGGATATTTCAGTGGTTTCGTTATATATAAGTAGAATTAAGCCTTCTCGGGTTACCTGTTCTTTCAGGTAGTAATATAAAGTTTGCTTGCCAACAGCTAACACCTGAGAAGGCGGCCCTAATGCGGCTAACACTTGCTGGCTAGTGGTCGTGCCATTGTTAAATGTCTGTGGTTGACGCCAAAGGTTTTCTACCCCAGCATCGCGACTGTAATTTACACAGCCTGAAAGAAAACAGCTTAATAAAATAAAGCTTATCGCTTGGTAATTTTTTTTCATCATAGTGTCAACTCTTAGTCCTGCAACTTAATCTGGTGGCTTATCAGCTCAGCCAACCAAGAAATAATTGGATGATAAAGGCATTGGAAATATCAATAAAGAAAGCACCAATAAGCGGTACCACGATAAATGCCTGCGGTGACGCGCCATATTTTTTGGTTACCGCCGTCATATTGGCAATGGCCGTTGGTGTGGCGCCCAGTGCTAAACCGGCATAACCAGATGCCATGATAGCGGCATCGTAGTTTTTTCCTAGTGCTCTAAATACTACAAAAATAGTAAAGAATAAAACCATAATCACTTGCGCGGCGAGCAGTAATAAAATTGGCATGGCCAGGTCGATTAGCGTCCATAGTTGCAAACTCATCAAAGACATTGCTAGAAATAATCCTAAGCAAAAATCAGAGATTAAGGCCAACGATGGTGTGCCCGACGGCCAAGGTAACTGCTTCCATACCAGAGGTACCGTATTGGTTAGAATAATCCCGCCAAATAGGCAAGGTACAAATATAGGCAGCTTGATACCAAAACTATCAATCACTTGGTGTAGGTTTATACCTATGCCAATGGCAATACATAACACCAATAACACCGTATAAATACTATGCACGGTGATTTTTTCTTGTTCATCATTGACACCGACAGACAGGTTTTCCTGGCAATTGGAGCTCAGGTTATGGCGCTTAATTAAATAGTTGGCTATGGGGCCGCCACAAAGCCCACCCAAGACCAAACCAAAGGTGGCACAGGCAATACCAATTTCCATGGCGTTATCAATGCCAAAATCACTGACGAAGGTTGGCGCCCAAGCAATAGCAGTGCCGTGACCACCACTAAGCGAAACTGAACTGCCCAGTACACCAACGGGGGGAGCTAAGTCGGTAACGAGTGTGACGGCAACACCGGTAAAGTTTTGCAAGAACAAGTAACCAACAGCAAGTATTAGTAAGGTTATAAGTGCCTTACCTCCTTGCAGTAAAGTAGAGAACTTGGCTGATAAGCCAACACAGGTGAAAAAGACAATCAGTAATTGATCACGTTGTCCTAAAGAGAAATCGACACTTCGGTCAAAAATAAAGTAAATAGCACTAAAAAATAGCGAAGCGATAATGCCGCCGGTGACAGGCTCGGGAATATTATACTTTTGTAAGAAGTTGATTTTTTTATTTAAGAAACGGCCTAAGAACAGTACTAACACCGCTAATACTAACGTTTGCCTCGCATCAAGTTCCATAGGTTACTTTATCTCTTTATTGAACGCTTCTAACTTGTCTTCTAAGGTGGTGAGTTTCTGATAAATTTTTTCATTTTGTTGCAAAATTTCTTCGTTCTGTTTTCTCAACTCTCGGTTTTTGATATTGGTGTCAGCAAAGCCAAAAATTTTATTAGCAAAGACAGCACCTACGCCACCTAATATGCCAACACCTAAAAGAAACATAACAAATACCGTAATGCGTCCCACCAAAGTAATGGGGTAAACATCACCAAAGCCTATGGTGGTTGAAGACATTAACATCAGCCAAAAAGCATCAGCATAATTTTTAACAGGGGAACCTACTACACTGGTTTCTGCGACAAAAGTAACATAACCTAAACTCATATTAATGACAGCGAATAAAACAACAGATAACAGCCCTAAAGCCCCGTAGTTATAGTTTTTCACGCCAAATTCATCAATTTTAAATAAGTTACTTTTTTCCATAGCGCTTTGCAAAATAATCATTTTTTTCTCTTGGCTATTTTCTGATAATATTTTTGATGATATTACAATCGGAGACGATAGAAAAGGGTTATACCAAGTCCATTAAATTAGTTCCCACTCAGAGCTTACCAGCGACTTGAGAACAAATAGAATTTTTTGTATATAGTCACTCTATATGAAAGGAATTATGTGCGGTTATCTAGTCGTTGGGAAGCTCCCAAAGGGCGAGTTTAAAAGGCTTATAAGTTGCGTTATTGATTTTGAGAAGGACGCTACAGGGATGTAGCTTAATAGAGAATGCAGGAGCTTATTCTCCTGAACAACCATTCTCTGCAATCAATGCCTTACCTCTAAGCCTTTTAATTCTCGCTGAGGGGGAAGAAACTTATTGGAATTGGTATTAGCTCGGCTTAGTTATGAGTTAGTTTTTCACTAGGAACCAAGGAATATATCTAGCTGTGCGATTTTCTGGAAATTTTACCGGTATGGCATAAACTTAAACTTACTTATTTAAAGCATTTTCAACGGAGTAAGGCATGGGCAAGTGTTACAAAAATATAGAAATTAACGCGCCAATCGCAACGGTTTGGCAAAAAATGGCTAACTTTCACGATATGTCTTGGGCAGAAGGGGTTATCACTTCTTTAGTCGTCGTGGGCCAGGCTAGCGGCACTGAGGTAGGGGCAAAACGAATTTTAAATGATGCGATACACGAAACGTTAATCTCATTGGATGCTAATAATTATACCTTCTCTTATGCTATTGATGATGGACCTGGGCCACTGGCGAAATTATCGGTAGATAATTATCTTGGCGTGGTGAAGTTGTCTGAAAGTACCACCGGTACCTTGGTTGAATGGAGCTCTAGTTTTACTTCGGCTACCGAGAGTGA
Organism: Colwellia piezophila ATCC BAA-637; assembly: GCF_000378625.1. GTDB lineage: Bacteria > Pseudomonadota > Gammaproteobacteria > Enterobacterales > Alteromonadaceae > Colwellia > Colwellia piezophila. The sequence continues at coordinate 106,787 of NZ_KB905175.1, forward strand.
GGTAACAGAATTTTGTGACCCTATTTATATGGCGTTGCTTGGCGCACTAAAAAATAGCCTTGGTTAACATTACGTTATCTTATCTCTCCGGTCAGTAAGCCTATTCTTAGCTGGCCTTCTTTTGGAACTTTCGTTTACCGCGCTTCGGTTTAAAGGCAACTTTGGGTAAACCAGAAAAAGACTGCTGGCTGGCGCCATAGACCATTTCTGTTACCGTAGTTGTTAACGGCTGCATAAAGCTCAGGTAGCTGGCATTTTTTTCACTGATTGCGGTGAGGGTGGCTTCCCATTGGGCGGTCATATCTGGCAAGGTCGCCATTTCAGGCAAGGCGTTGATTAACGCGACACCCACCTCTGTTGCAGTGATAGCTTTGCCGTGGCGCTGTAAAAACCCCCGTTTAAAGAGTAAATCGATAATGCCGGCGCGAGTGGCATCTGTGCCTAAGCCATCAGTTTCCTTAAGGACTTTTTTAATGGCTGCATCACTGACATAACGGGCGATGCCGGTCATGGCGGCCAGTAAAGTGGCATCAGTAAACGATTGTGGCGGTGAGGTGTGTTTCTCGATTAACTCCCCTTGTAGGCAATGCAATAACTGCCCTTTTGTTAATGGGGGTAGTGTTTGCTCTTGTTCATAGCCTTCTTTTAACGTCTCTGCCTGCTGCGATTTTTTACTCTTAGCAAACAGTATTTTCCAGCCATGTTGCTTTTCTATTTTCGCTTGGCTGACAAAGTATCCGCCGGCGATAAGTAGAGTAACTTTGGTTTGTTGGTAGATATAAGCCGGGTAAAATTGTACTAAATACTGGCGAACAATGAGTAAGTAAATGTTCTTTTCAAAGGTATTTAAGTTGATATTCTCTGGTGATTTCTCGGTCGGAATAATGGCATGATGCGCGGTGATCTTTTTATCATTCCAGGCCTTACTCACTAATGAGGTATTGGCCCCTTGTGCGGATTTCATACAAGGTAAAGAGGATTGCGCCAGTGTATTAACAATACCTCGGGCTTGCTTTAATTGCTCTTTAGGCAAATAACGACAATCTGAGCGCGGGTAGGTGATCAATTTATGCTTTTCATACAAGGCTTGGCATACATCAAGCACCAGTTTCGCGTTCATGGAAAATTGCTTGGCCGCGCTAATTTGTAATTGTGATAAATTAAAAGGTAACGGGGCTGCTTGCTGCTTTTCATTACTTTCAAGGTCACTGACGGTAGCCGCTTGGTTATCAATACGTTTAACAACATTTACCGCTAAGCCTCTCACTAACACTCGGCCTTCTTCATCGCAATAAGGCTGACAATTATCACTGGGTTGCCATTTTGCGGTAAAAGCTTCGGCTTCATTTATGTTTAATGCGATATGGGCTTGTACTTGGTAAAAAGGTTTGCTGACAAAAGCGGCGATTTCTTGCTCACGCCTGACCACTAAACCTAATAAAGGGGTTTGTACCCGACCGACCGATAATACTGAGTTATAACCAGTTTTTTGTCCTTGTAGAGTATAAGCACGGGTGAGGTTAATACCATACAGCCAATCAGCACGAGAACGCGCTAAAGCGGAAATAGACAATGGCATATAGTCACTATTAGGTTTTAGTGCATTAAGGGCCCGTTTAACCGCAGGTAAGTTTAAATCACTGATCAGCAAACGCTTAATCTTCGATTTTTTAGTCTTCGATATTTTGAAGTAATCAATGACTTCATCAACCAGTAATTGGCCTTCACGGTCCGGGTCACCAGCATGAATAATTTCAGTGGCCTGCTTAACCAGTTTACGTAAAACGGTGAGCTGTGCGCGAGTACGAGTGATAGGTTTTAATTGCCATTGTTGTGGCACTATCGGTAAACTTTCCATGCGCCATTTTTTTAATGTCGGATCATAATCCTCAGGATCTGCTTGCGCTAAAATATGGCCGATACACCAACTCACCACATCGCCATTGGCGAGTTCAATATGAGTTCTATGATTTTTTTGTGGCTTAGGTAGGGCTGCCGCAATGGCGCGACCTAAACTGGGCTTTTCGGCAATATAGAGTTTCAAGAGTATTTGAATGGCGTAATAAGTGTGATGTCTTCGATTATAGAGCGCGCACTGTCTTTATGTACAGCTTTGTTTTTATGTTTATATAACCTTAAATATAAAGCAAAAAAAAACCGCTCAGAAGAGCGGTTTTATTCAACAATTAACGCGACTGTTAATTAAAAAACATAACGCATCGATAGTTTCACATAACGTGGTTTTTGGAAGTCATTAGCATAACCAAATTTAGGGTTGTTAGTACCGCTATCAAACTCTGATTGCTCATCTACACCTTCTACACCATCAAAGTTGAAGACATTAAATACATTCATTTTGAACGTTAAGAAACCAGCGTTATCCATATCAACAGTATAAGTTAGGTTTAAATCAAGATTATAAACCCATTCAGTAGTACCTAAAGAGCCACGGTTTGTTGCTACACCATCATTATAAAAAGATGCTGCACCATACCAATCACGTCCGTAACATATACCATCAATATCAATAGCCGTTGGACAGTATCCTTGATCTTCAGGATGAACACCAAAGGCACTTTTAGGTTTACCTGATTTAACCCAGAAGTTATAACCAATACTGAAGTTTTCAGTAACCGAATAAATACCGTAAGATTTGATGTTATGACGTCTATCGTTAGGTAAGTTCCCGTAACCATTATCCATTAGCTCAGGGTAATCAAAAGAGGTTGTCCAACCGGGATCGGCCTGGCCATTATCTGAACGAACTAAACCTTCGGTATTACCGTAAGAATGTGACCAAGTGTATGAACCAGCAATAAAGAAGTCTTCAGTAATATAACCTGAGAAATTAAATTCTGCTGCATAATATTGACGCTTAGCATTAGGGAAACCTAACATGTCAGAGCCAACAGTTACTGATTCTTTAATACCATCGCCGTCAACATCATAATCCATAGTTACGTCACGACCAGGGTTAGTTAGTGTTGGGAACCAACCGCCAACCAAGTAATCTTCCATGTTTGGATCATCGGCATAGTTCTCTTTAATCCAAGCATTCATGCCGTAGTTAAACGAGATATCTTCGATAGATTGTTTTAATTCACGAGAAACTAAACGGATACCAGCAGCCCAATCTTCATTAATCTGCTGCTCATAACCTAAAACAATTTCATCCGAATACATTGATTCAGCTTGGTTGTTAAATAATTGGTCTGCATCAGGAACTGTGCCATCTGCAACAACGGTAGCACCAATTTGCTTACCCAACTGAGGAGTACCATCTGGATTTACACCCTCTAAGATATTATATGTATGGCTATCGTAGGCAGCAGAGGCCATGCGTACGTTGGTATTAGGAGAAACAGGTTGGAAATAACGACCAATTGAACCGTATAATTTACTTTCGCCATCACCTAAAAGATCATAAGAGAAACCAAGACGAGGTGCTACTTGATTTTTTAAATCTACATACTTATCACCTGAACCTGTGGTATTGCTGAAGTTACTAACACGTACACCCAAATTAACAGATAATGCGTCATAAACTTGCCATGTATCAGTAATATAAATAGCATCTGATTGGTTTTCAGTTTCACTCTCTTTACCCCAAACGCGTAAATCTGCGTATTCTTCGCCAGCTAAAACGTCCAAACCTTCAGCGCCATCTTCAGCTGCCGTTCGATAGGTATACCAACCTTCACCATGAGGCGTATAGAAATCTGAAATTTCTAGAGTTTCATGATCATAACCAAAACGTAAAGTATGGTCACCAATCGTATAATCAAAATCTATACGATAGACTGTGCGAACATCTTTAGTAGAGCTATCACCAGAGCCAACCCAATCACCTAGGGGAGTCCAGAAGCCGTCTCGGTTATCCCAAACTCTTGAAAGTTCAGGAGTACCTGAAGGAACACCTGTTTCATTAGTTACTGAGCCATACATTGCTGACATAGAAAGATCTTCAGTAAGGTAACCGGTGTACTGAACATTCCAAACTAAACCACCTTCTTTGCCTTCACTTAGACCTGGTTCATCACTTGAATCATATTCACCATCAGTTTTACGCCATGCTTTAGATTTATATGTAGTGCTATTATCAAATGCCATAGCACTGATTGAGTGATCTTCATTGATTTCCCAATCTAACTTGGTAAACCACATGTCACGTTCCGCTTCAAACTCATTGTAACTGGTGTCACTATCAGCAGTGCCGTCTGAGCGGTATGGGTTATATAAACCATAGAAGAATAATGTATCTTCTATAATGGCACCACTAGCCCATAAATTTACTTCAGTTTCATCATAGACGTTTGTGTCATCTTTAATGAGTTGCAAATCATTATTATAATAGGGAGACGGTTCACGCAAAGCATCCGGGTCAACTTCTACCTTACCGCCAAAATGCCAATCGTTATCACCTGATTTAGATGCTAAGTTAATAACACCACCAATGAATCGACCGTATTCTGGAGATACACCACCGGTAATAATTTCAGTTTGTTGAATAGCCTCCCAAGGTAATTCGATATCGCCCATACCTTTACGTACATCGGTAATGTTCAAGCCGTTAAGCATGTAACCATTTTCTGCTACGGATGAACCACCAATAGCGACACCACCAAATGAACTATCACCACCGACAACGCCTGGGGCTAACATTGCAATTGCAGCAGAATTAAGCTCTACAGGTAATAAGTTTAAACGTTCTATTGATATAACTTGAGACGTTTGGGTAGAGGATGTATCGACTACACTAATTCGAGCGCCGCTGACTTCAATACGTTCAATTGAACCTTCTTCAATTAAGGTAGCATCAAAAACTAAACCCCCAACAGTGATATTTACGTGTTGCTCACTTACGGTACCAAAACCTTCTTTAGTTACCGTTACAGTATATTTACCAATGGGTAAACCTCTTAGAGAAAAGCTGCCATTTGCCTTGGTATTTACTGTTCTTACAATGCCTTTACTCTCATGTTTAATAGTAACTGTTACGTTACTCATGTCTTGGCCTTGTGCTGATTCAATATGACCTTTTAACGTACCTTTACCATCGGTTGCCGCCATAGCACTTGGCATTGACAGCATTATTGCTGTCCCTACAGCAATGGCTGCTAGTGATTTTCGTGATTTAAAACCACTTTTAATTATTTTGGACATGGAATTCCCCATTCGTGTTGTTTTGTTTCTAGCTGTATAAAGTAACTAGTTATTATTATCTGATAACACTTATATACGTTATATTGTATATTATCTACAATTATATCATTCAAGAAACGTGAGGTGTGTCTTAGGGGAATTGACAAAATTACTTTTTATTAACATAAATGCAGCAGTAATGCTGTCTGGCGAGACGTGGCTATTAATTATTCGATACTGAATGGGTTGTAAGAATATAATGTTATTAGTATAGAATTATTTCGAATATAATGCTGATTGGTAGAGATTATCAAAATTTAATACAGTATTTTCGGGAATGTTCTTTTATGGAATGTTAGCGAAAAGCTTGCTTGAACGTGGAGTATTATCCGCGAGAGTATTATTAACCGTTATTAATAGTGACGAGCAGATAAATGTATTGAGTAGTGAATGGGTATTAAGTGCTGAACATATCGCTCCGTTTAGCGGAGAGCTGGTGCCCATAGAAAATTGAATTTTAAGGGCAGGCTGATGGTAGATTAGACGTTTTAGTTAAGAATAACATAACAACAAAGTCAGATGAAAACTTACCCGATTGGCAAGTTTTCATCTTAATCGCTAAGGTTATTAAGCTAAAGCCTAAACCATATCATCAAAAGGGTTTTTAGTCGGTAGGGCAATACTGTGTTTAAATTCAGCGAATTTTAAACTCTCAGGTGTTAGCTCAATATTGGCCTCATTAAGCAAGCCTTCACCAAACTTGTAAATCAAATCGAATTGACCCTTATTGGCGTTATCACGATAAACTTGTTGTGCTTGTTCAACGCTAATTAGCTTTTGCTGATATGCTTGCATGGCTTCACTGCCATAGCGTTTTTCCAGCATGGCTAAGCTCACTTTTGGCGAAAATACTGTTGCAGTAGCGTTATTACCACCAAAGCCTTTTGAGTTGATAAAAGCGATGTCCATATCATGGCAATGCCAGTGATCGGTGGCGATATTAAGATGTTGGTCATAGACATCATCAGCAACTTTATCAATGGTGGTAATGCCAGGCATAATATTATCGCTGAAAATACCTAATGCCATTGCCATTTGATCGCCACTCGCGGGCCCTAAGGTATGACCAACATAAGCTTTGGGTGCCGCTATCGGCCAATTTTCGATATTAAAACATTCAGCGACTTTATGGTATATCAATGATTCTGTAACGCGATTTTGCGGAGTGCTTGAACCATGCGCCAGAATGAAACTACGCTGCTGTAGTGCTTCTTTACCTAGGACTTGCTCTGCTAGTGCCACAGCTTTTGCCATGGTTATATAGTTACCAGGACCTGGTGCGGTGATAGATTTTTTATAACCGTCAGCATTAATAAATACATCGGCAACGGAGGCAAGTACTTTTGCGCCCATTTCCATAGCCAGGGCATCATCCATTAAGACGACAAACTGGGCGCCTTCACCCAAAGTAAAGCCACAATTGTTACCAAATGGGCGACTGGTACGACGATGATCTGCGGTGTCGGTACCGTCTAGTCTCTTTAATCCTTCTTCGTTGGCTAGCGCGCTCATATTGCCAAAGCCTTCAATCACTTCTGGCGTGATTGCCGCTTCACTACTACCGACAATGGCGACGCGGGTGCGGCCGGCGGCCATGTCGTGGACTGCAGCGCGTAAGTTATATAAAAATGTTGCACAAGCACCTGAGCTGGTAAACGTGGTACCGACATTACCAATAACATAGGCATTAATGAAATCGGTAGACATGGTATTTAACCCTAGAGCTAATTGCTTAGTACTGACGCGAGAGCCGGTTAAACGACTTTTAATTAAACCGCCTAAGCCCTCATCATTCATCTGGCCGACGATTGATGCCGAGTAAGCACCTACTTCATCAGGGCTGATCTTGTCTAAAATAGCATCCCATTCAAGGCCCGTTGAGCGAATGGCATCGGTAGCAGCGAATATAGTTGCTTGTAAGCCACGTGGTTGATAACGACTCTTATAAAGTTTTGCCGGGTCAAAGCCGGTTGGAAACTGTCCCGCGGCTTTAATAGGGTTATCACGATATGAATCATGGGTAATGGTTAATTGCTCAGGAATCTTAACTGAAACTCTACCCTCACCTAAATCAGTCACTAACCATGAGCTTGGCAAAGGTTTAGGTAGCTCTTTCGTGCGTAACTCAAAGGTAATATATTTATCAGTAGGACTAATATTCATCTTTTGATGCCAATGCGTCGCATCGGGATCAAAATGGTTTTTCTCTATTTTACGAATTAAGGTACCGTCAAGAATTTGTTGGCCAAATTTAGCTTCTATTTCTGCAGGTTCAACCGTATTACCATCGGCATCAACTAAAGCGCCTTGTTGATTGGTGACTATATTCATTAAGCTAGCTAAGCCAACAAATGTTTCTTGACGTGCTTGGGCATTTAATTTGTCGATGACGATACGACGGAAGCCTTGATGAAAAGAGGTGCGTCCAGCGGCATTAATACCGCCCATGCCAATAATTAAAGGTAAACGTGCCATGTAATAACCCACTTAAAGAATTTGAGGAAATGCAAAATAGTAATAATGCGTTTAGATTAACTATTCTAATGAGTCTGTAAAAATATAATAAGTTAAAATGGCCTTATTATATGTAATAATGGCCAAAAGTTACCGTTAGGAGCAGTAGATGGCAAATATACGATTAAAAACAAAAAAATTATCGGTTAACTTAGTCATTTATCCACATGTTTTGGCTACGGGAGTCACCTTACCCGTGGAAATGCTGCTTGCCGGTGAGGCATTTGCAAGACGCTATGATAAAACAGTAGTAAAGCTGAAAACTCAGCTTTTAAGTGAATCAGCAGTAGCAATAAAGTCGCGTGCGGGCATTACCCTGGTTGCCGATATCATTCTTGATGGTGAATTAGCAACTAGCGTGATACTTCCTGATATTATTATTGTGCCGAGTTTATGGCGTAATCCTCGCCCAGTAATTAAAAGTCATCAAAAGCTAGTGACATGGCTGAAACATTGCTGGCAACATGGTAGTACGTTAATCGGCGTTGGTACTGGCGTATGCTTTTTGGCAGAATCGGGTTTATTGGATAACCATTCAGCGACGACACATTGGCATTATGTCGAACAATTTAAACGAGATTATCCGCAAGTTGATTTAAAGCCCGATTTTTTTATTACTCAATCTGAACGTATTTATTGCGCGGCTAGCTTAAATGCATTGGCCGATATTATTGTGCATTTAATTGCGCAACATTATGGTAAAGCGGCAGCACAAAATGTTGAACGAAATTTTTCTCATGAAATACGCAAGCCTTATGAAGAACAGCGTTTTTTAGAAGGCGCAGGTGATAGGCATGCCGATGAATTAATTGCCGAAATTCAATTTTGGCTACGCACCCATTTAAATACCGAATTAACCTTAACTGAAATTGTTGAGCAATTTGGCATGAGCCAACGCTCATTTACGCGCCGATTCAAAGCGGCAACGGGGGTTAGGGCAACTCAATATTGGCAACAACTGCGCATAGAATCAGCAAAAGAATTATTGGCCTCGAGTAATTTAACTATTCAAGAAGTTGCTGATCAAGTGGGTTATCAAGACCAAGGGCATTTAACGCGTTTGTTTAAGCAGGATTTAAACTTAACACCCAAAGCCTATCGCGCCATGGTACGGAAGAAATTGTTTAGTTAACCTCAACTCGGGTTAATGAATGTTAAGTTATTTCAATAAATATCACTATATCAATCAGTTGCTATATAAATCTGTTGCCATAATGAGATATTAGCTAACTATCGACTCTGCTCAACATTGATAGTTTTGCGTATTATAAAGGCGGACTTGCGCAGTCAATATCTGGCTATTGGTAGTAATTCCAACGCAGATAGGCGTAAAAATAGCTTGTTGAGTAACTTTGCTTAACCCGAGTTGAGGTTATTAACGCTTAGAAAATATTAGTTATGCTTGCATTGTACGGACACTTATTTATAGCTTTATTCTACCGAACTATGAGTAACTAAATTCTTGCCACTTGATTTCGCTTGATAAAGTAAAGTATCAACCCGCTTAGCAATAGAGTTGGCGCAGTCTCCTTTTCGCACTTCACAAAGACCTAAACTAATAGTGATGTTAATATCGTGAAGGAGCGCGTTGCACGCTACGGTATGTCGTAACTTTTCAGCTAATTTTATCGCATCCAGCTTTGATTTTGATTCTGATAAAATGACAAACTCTTCGCCACCCACTCTAAAAAAATGATCCGTTTTTCGGATATGGCTTTCTATAAGGGCGCTAAACTTACGTAAAACTTTATCGCCAATGTCATGACCATGGTTGTCATTAATTTTTTTAAAATCATCAATGTCGATACTGATAATGGAGAAAGGGGTTTGGTAACGCTCAAAGATAGCAAGAAATGATTTTATTTTAAGGTTATAGGCCTTTCTGTTTTTTATATTAGTAAGTTCATCATGTAGGGTCTGCGCTTTTAACTGTTGTGTTACTTTTTCTAGTGAGGTGATATCTCTACTTATACCTAAAATGCCAGTATTTGAGCCATCATAAACAAAAGGAATTTTTTTTGTTAAAAGGTATACCTTATCTCCGTCGGGATAAGTGACCCATTCTTCATTTGTTCTAACCTTGCCTTCAGCTAACATGAGTTTATCGTTGTACCTGAATGAGCTGGCTAAATCATGGTCGAATAATTCAAAGTCATCCTTGCCGATAAGATCCTCGGCTGATATGTTGATAAAATTGAGAAAAGCCTTATTGCAGCCAAGATATTTGAAGTTTTTATCTTTGTAGAAAATTAAGTCATCAATCAAATTAATAACAGAGCTAAGGAGTAAGTTATTATTTCTTAAATAATCCATATACTCCATATACCCTCCTTGCTTTTAACTGTTCACGATTTGTCGTTGCGACATTAAGGAAGACGGAAAAGTTAATTAGCCTTGCTTATATAATAGCCATAAATTTACTCTTTAAGCAAAACAATCAGCAAAAACTTGTCACTCGCGGTAAGCTGCGGCAAAATAGCCCTTAACATTTAATATTTGAGAAAAACATGAGCGAACAACTTTCAACCGCACTTGCTAAAGCCCTTTCTATATCAGAGAAGCAAATTAGCCAAATGCTAATCATGCAAGATGCGATGAACAGTCGTGTTAGTGATACATGGCGTGAAAATGGTTATGAATGGTATCGTGCTATTTGGGTGGAATGTGCAGAGATGTTAGATCATCATGGTTGGAAGTGGTGGAAACATCAAGAAATTGATATCGCTCAAGTGCAACTCGAATTAGTCGATATTTTTCACTTCGGTTTAAGCTTACGTTTAATGTCTGGTGATAGCGCAGATAAAATATCCAGTGAGTTAGCTAAAGAATTACATCAAGGCACAGCAGAAAGTGATTTTAAAGTCGCCTTGGAAAATTTAGCCTCAGCTGCCGTAACAAAGAAAGCTTTCGATGCTAAAGCATTAGCAGATTGTATGTCGTTAATGAATATGGACCTAGATGAGTTATTCAGACAGTATGTTGGCAAAAATACTCTCAACTTTTTCCGTCAAGATCATGGCTATAAAGAAGGTAGTTATATTAAAGAGTGGCATGGTGAAGAAGACAATGAAGTACTGGCTAAACTAGTGACTAGCCTAGATGCTGGCGCGGAAGACTTTCAACAGCAGCTTTATAAGGCACTCGAAGAAAAATATCCAGCTTAAGTTATTCGGTTACCTTACTATACCCAAGCCACCTCAAGATGCAGGATTCAGCTGGAATTAGAAACGCCTTTAGGCAAGGCATTGATTGAAGAGGATAGTTATTCTATCGTCGAAATCAATAACGATGGATAAAGCGTTTCTAAACCAGCCCTACGGGGACATCTGAGCAAATCATATTCATCGTTACGTAGTTCATTAAGGGAACAACCATTAATAAAATACGCGCCTTGATCATGAATCGCTCAGGTGTCCTGAAACGAGCATCTTGAAGTCGCTTGGGTATATATAAAGGTGCAGTCATTTAGTACTGCACCTAGCTTCTTAACTAAGCAATTACCTATCACAAAACCCTTCGCTCTGAAAACGTCACAACCGATATCAATTTTTGGCACACATTCTGCTTAATCATAATTAAGTAGTGCGTTTACCCTTTTAAAAGAGGAAAAGCGTCAAGAATTTGAATCATACCATTCAAATTCATTAGCTAATTAACATTCAACGAGAATAAATTATCAACTTCAAGGTGTGTGATTAAGTAATAGTTAACTATTGCGATTGAGCACAATGCAGAATTTGGCTATTAGACCTTTTGAAGGTGATTAATTAATGAGTGCCATTGGTATTTTAGGAGTCGTGTATGGAACTGATATTATTTGCCTTGATTACTTTAGTAGTCATTGTTGCTGTGTTAGCTAGTCGTTTAAACGATAATAGCTTTCCTTTTCCTTTTGATAGTAAAAAAGCCATTTTCACACCTGCAGAGAAAAACTTTCAAAACCTAGTAGAACAGGCATTAGGAGCAAAATATAGGGTACTAAACCGTGTCAGATTGAGTGACGTGGTGACCATTCGTAATGGTGTTTCAAGTCGTGCCAGCCAAACGGCAGCAAAGAGTGCTAAAACAAAATATTTAGATTTTGTCATTTGTGACCGCAGCAGTATGAAATTACTGGGGGCTATTGATTTGGTCGATACGCAAGGTCGAGGTTATAAAATTAAAAAAGACTGGTTTGTTAGTGGTAGTTTGGAAGCGGCATCAATTCCACATCTTCGTATTAAAGTAAAAGCGAATTATACTTTAGAAGAAATCAGAACGTGTATTCATACTCGCTTGTTAGGTAAGTCATCAGCTAATTTTGCACCACAGCCGAAAATAAAAGGGCGAGTTATCCCTGCAACTATGGTGCGAGCACGAAATAAACCGGTTGGCGCCGTAACCGCAACGGCTGCAAAAGCTCAGCTTGGGCAACAAACACCAATAATGCCACAAATGTCAGCAGGGAATCTAGGATCTATGCCCGCTTCTTCTTTGTCGCATTAATATAGAATGGTGAGTTTTAAAGAAAAAAATACTATATAGAGTAGTACATAAAGTACTAGCACTAATCATCAATCGTTTGGCTTACTATATATACCCGTTATCATCCAATATGCATGTTTCAGAGTGCTTGAGCAATTTCAATTCAAGGCGTATCAATGTAGCCATGGTTATTCAGGAGAATATGCTCCTGCATTCTCTAATAGGCTACATCCATGTAGCGTCATTTCAAATTGATGTAACGATGAAGTGAGGTTGCTCAAGCGCTTCTGCGATGGGTTTTAAATGACTTTAAGCGGCGTTAAAGAACAAAAATATAGACTGGCTATGTTTACGTTCTTCTCCTTGTCTAAAGTCATTTAAATTCCCACTGAAATCGAGCACTTTGAATGGTAACGGGTATAAGTACAATTAAATAAAAAATCCGACCTTGGTATATTGTGTCGGATTTTTTGTTTTACCTAGCGATTAAATGCAGACAAGGAGGTAAAATCACCACTCCTTGAATAAAAAAACATCAAACACACAATAAAGATGAAAAAAGTGCAATATATTTCAATTTAGCTATTGCAAGGGGCAAAACATTACACTAGAATTCGCACCACTTAATGTAGTGCCGACTTAGCTCAGTTGGTAGAGCAACTGACTTGTAATCAGTAGGTCGCCAGTTCGATTCCGGCAGTCGGCACCATTAATACTTATTGAAACTATGTTTTGGTAAGGTACCTTATATAAGGTATCGGCTCAATGTGGAGGGGTTCCCGAGTGGCCAAAGGGATCAGACTGTAAATCTGACGGCTCAGCCTTCGGTGGTTCGAATCCACCTCCCTCCACCATATTTCGATTTATACTTATTGCGCATGTTATGCAACATAAGGGTAAGTCAAAAAACAGAGATAATCTGAATAGAGTAAGCGGGTGTCGTATACTGGCTATTACCTCAGCCTTCCAAGCTGATGAAGCGGGTTCGATTCCCGCCACCCGCTCCAATCTTTGTATATGTATGCTGATATGGCTCAGTTGGTAGAGCGCACCCTTGGTAAGGGTGAGGTCGGCAGTTCGAATCTGCCTATCAGCACCATTCCTAGATTATTCTATTCTTATCTCAAATTAAACCGAAAACTTAAACAGTAAATAATTACATACCCAGAGGTATTTTATAATGGCTAAAGAAAAATTTGAACGTACCAAACCACATGTTAACGTTGGTACTATCGGTCACGTAGATCACGGTAAAACAACTTTAACAGCCGCTATCTCTGCGGTATTGGCTAAAATAAATGGCACTGAAGCTTCAGATTTTGCCCAAATCGATAATGCTCCTGAAGAGCGTGAACGTGGTATTACTATCAATACTTCTCACATCGAATATGATACTGAAGTACGTCACTACGCACACGTAGATTGCCCAGGCCATGCTGATTACATCAAAAACATGATCACTGGTGCTGCACAAATGGATGGAGCTATCTTAGTAGTTGCTGCTACAGATGGTCCTATGCCACAAACACGTGAGCACATCTTATTATCTCGTCAAGTTGGTGTTCCTTACATCATCGTATTCATGAACAAATGTGACATGGTAGATGACGAAGAATTATTAGAACTAGTAGAAATGGAAGTTCGTGAACTTCTTAGCGAATATGACTTCCCAGGTGATGATTTACCAGTAATTCAAGGTTCAGCACTTGGTGCATTGAACGGTGAAGAAAAATGGGTAGAAAAAATCGTTGAACTAGCTCACCAGTTAGATACTTATATTCCAGAGCCAGAGCGTGCAATCGACGGTGCATTCATCATGCCTATCGAAGATGTATTCTCTATCTCAGGCCGTGGTACTGTTGTAACAGGTCGTGTTGAGTCTGGTATCATCAAAGTTGGTGAAGAAGTAGAAATCGTTGGTATCCGTGATACACAAAAATCTACTTGTACTGGTGTTGAAATGTTCCGTAAGCTTCTTGACGAAGGTCGTGCTGGCGAGAACTGTGGTATTTTATTACGTGGTCTTAAACGTGAAGACGTTGAACGTGGTCAAGTATTATGTGCTCCAGGTTCAATCTTACCTCATACTAAGTTCGAATCAGAAGTTTACATCTTAAGCAAAGATGAAGGTGGCCGTCATACTCCATTCTTCAAAGGCTACCGTCCACAGTTTTACTTCCGTACAACGGATATCACTGGTGCTGTAGAGCTTCCTGAAGGTGTTGAAATGGTAATGCCAGGCGACAACTTGAAGTTTGTTGTTGAGCTAATCAACCCAGTAGCGATGGACGAAGGTTTACGCTTCGC
>NZ_KB905176.1:0-2521 GCF_000378625.1 Colwellia piezophila ATCC BAA-637
ACTTGAAGCTTGGTGCCGTCTAGCAGAATCAACTAATATATTGGCCTTACATAATTTTGCAGTCGGACTAAGAATGCACAAGGTAGGCATTTGTAACTATGCCAAATATAAGTTGACCAGTGCCCGTATTGAGGCAGGAAATGTTTCTATTGGGATGATTAGGAGGCGAGCCAGAGGAGTAAGGGATACCGAATACTTCAAATTAAAAATAAGGCAAACATCAGTTCCAGCAACGCATTCTATCTTTTATCCAAAAATCAACCTCACATAACCGGAGAAGAGCCGAAAATATATGGGAAATATTTTTAGGCTAATGACTTCTGTGCGTACAAAGTGATCATATTTATCAGTGGTAACCTAATGTTAATAAGTGGTCGCAGTAAATGTTATTAGGTTACAGTGTTAGATGATAATGACTGGCAGTTCTGATGTAATTAGGTGGCACAACTAATGTAATTGACCACTTCACCTGCAACCTGATAGAAAATTATGGGGTTCTGATCGAAGATCAGGTTCGATTAATTTCATATGAGGTATATTTATATAGTGACGAGAATAAATGACGGTCTTTCTGACGGTTCATAATATTACAGGCATAAAAAAGCCCCTGTAAAACAGAGGCTTATCTATTAAATATGGCGGTGAGCGAGAGATTCGAACTCTCGAAAGGGATAAACCTTTACACGCTTTCCAGGCGTGCGCCTTCAGCCACTCGGCCAGCTCACCAGATTTTTACAGCGCTATGGTAAAAAAAAAGCCCTGCGAGTGCAAGGCTATTTTAGCTTAATTTGGTAAAAACAGCTTGAGTGCTGTTTATTTATTCATTATTTCAATAAATAATGAAATATCAGGAAATGCACTACGCATTTCCTTTTACTTTTAGCTTATTTTCAGCGGCAAAGTTAAGCATTCTATTTAAGGGAATAAGTGCTTTTTCGCCGAGACTCTCATCAACATGAATCTCTTTACCAATAGGGCTCACTAACGCATCATGAATCGATTTTAAGCCATTCATTGCCATCCAAGGACAATTAGCACAACTTCTACATGTTGCGCCATTACCGCCTGTTGGAGCTGCTACAAAGGTCTTTCCAGGATTAGCCTGTTCCATCTTATAGAAAATACCTTTATCAGTAGCAACGATAAAGTGCTGATTAGGCATTTCCTGACTAGCTTTAATTAACTGACTGGTTGAGCCGACGGCATCAGCCAATTCAATTACATTAGCCGGTGATTCCGGATGTACAAGTACAGCGGCATCAGGGTACTGTAATTTTAGATCTCGAAGTGCACTGGCCTTGAATTCATCATGCACAATACAGGCACCTTGCCACATAAGCATTTTGGCACCCGTTTCTTTTTCTATATATGCGCCTAGGTGGCGATCTGGCCCCCAGAGAATAGGCTTACCTTCACTCTCTAACATATCGACTATTTCTAGGGCGATGCTCGAGGTAACAACCCAATCTGCTCTCGCTTTAACTGCAGCAGATGTATTAGCGTAAACAACGACAGTATGATCTTGGTTCTCGTCACAAAAAGCTGAAAACTCATCAATAGGACAACCTAGATCGAGTGAGCATGTTGCTTCTAACTCAGGCATCAAGATGGTTTTCTCTGGCGTTAATATTTTGGCGGTTTCACCCATAAATTTAACGCCAGCAACAATTAACGTTTCTGCTGAATGCTGCTTACCAAAACGAGCCATTTCAAGGGAGTCGGCAACACAGCCTCCTGTTTCCTCAGCAAGCGCTTGAATTTCGGGGTCTGTGTAGTAATGTGCAACCAATACGGCATTTTTTTCAATTAAGAGTTTTTTAATTTTCTCAATATATTGTGCCTTTTCATTATTGTCTAATGGTTTTGGCTTGGCTGGAAATTGAAAATCAAAATCTACCGCGAAATTACTTACACTCATGAGTTCTCTCTAATTCAGGACATATTAAAACGCGACAATTATAAGTCAAAGCACAGCTAATGTGTAGTAGATAATGGCCTGTATGAGCGCTTCATTGAAGGGTAGAGGTCACCTATCCGCCAAGAGGTGCTAATAAGTTGTTTTAACGAGCTTAAATAAGTAAATTATAAAAGGAACTGCTATTTTTAAGTTGTCGGTAAGCGTTTCAATCAGTATGGGTTTACCGTGAAAGATTTGAATCTTCGAGCTAACTGGTTTAACGGTTAAAAGCCTTGGCTTTTTTTTCGATTCAACTTGGGGATATTTACAAGTTCTTAGGAGTGGTCGGCCGTGAAGGATTTGAATCTTCGAACTAACTGGTTTAACGGTTAAAAGCCTTGGCTTTAGTTTTAAGAAGAGTATTCGTTTTGATGGATTAGGGGTGGTCGGCCGTGAAGGATTTGAACCTTCGAGCTAACTGGTTTAACGGTTAAAAGCCTTGGCTTTTACTTTAACGGGAAATTTTGTTGAGTTCTTAGGAGTGGTCGGCCGTGAAGGATTTGAACCTTCGACAAATTGGTTAAAAGCCAACTGCTCTACCAACTGAGCTAACGGCCGTTCCTA
>NZ_KB905176.1:2886-96447 GCF_000378625.1 Colwellia piezophila ATCC BAA-637
ACGATAAATAGTCTTGAATTGGTCGGCCGTGAAGGATTTGAACCTTCGACAAATTGGTTAAAAGCCAACTGCTCTACCAACTGAGCTAACGGCCGATTCAAGCTTTCTATTTCTCTATTTACTTGCTCCACTATCGATTACGATAAGAAGACTTTTATTCAAACTCAAAGTTATACTTTAAGTTAGAAAGTGGTCGGCCGTGAAGGATTTGAACCTTCGACAAATTGGTTAAAAGCCAACTGCTCTACCAACTGAGCTAACGGCCGACATTGCATTGAGTCACTGCCTCAACGCGGGGCATATATTACTCATTATATTTTTAAGTGCAACAATAAACTTAATTTATTTGGCTTTTATTTAGCTTTTATTTACTGTTCGAGCGAATTGTCAGCAAAACGCTAGTTTTATCAGCAATAAATCCTAAAACCAAGCTAATTGATAAAGATTTTACTTAGTTAAACTGTCTAAGCGTGGCTTGGCTAATTTGGCCGCCGTTGATTCTGGATACTCTTTTAATAACTGCTGATAGCTAGCTATCGCTTTTTTATTATCATTTAACTTTTGAGCAACCATGGCAATTTTTAATAAAGCATCAGGCCGCTTAGTTGAGTTTTTATGTTTGTTCACTACAATTAAAAACTCTTGATTAGCTTGAGCAAGTTCACCTTGATTAAAAAGTAACTGACCTAACCAATAGTGGGCATTAGGTGCATAGCTAGAACTTGGGAAACTTTTATTAAACGCTTTAAACTCAAGTATAGCCTGCTGATAACGTTTATCTTTAAGAACAAGGTTTAATGCTCGGTCATATGCTTCGTTTTCAGTTAAATTGTCACTATACCCCGTAGCAGTAACAGCAACAGCTCTGCTTGGGCTAGGGCCTGCAACCTCAGGAACCGCTTTCGCTGTCATTTCTAGCACTTCATTGACTCGTCTATCAATTTCTTTATAGAGCTCTCGTTGGCGGTCTAGTACTTGGCTTAATTGGTGAGTATGTAATTCTGTTACACCACGAAGTTCATTCACTTCGTCTTGTAATTGTTCCAACTGGCGTTGAATCTTTATTTGAGCCTTATTACGTGAGTCTAATTTACGTGACAAGGTATTTAATTGCTGTGTTAACACGCTAGTATCGAATGTATTACTATTCGCGTTAACATCAATGACTGGCGCTTTAGCTACAGCTAACGCAGTGACTGCGCTAGCTGTAAACATCATGCCAAATAAAACTTTATTTAGTTTCATTCAGTTTCCTGCTTAGAAGAGACGTATTAGTAAGTCTTAGTAAACTAAAACGGCACGACGGTTTTTAGCGAAAGCATCTTCGCTACGGTCTCTAACCATTGGCTTTTCTTCACCATAGCTAACGACAGTAAGTTGGTCAGAAGAAACGCCCATATTTTCTAAATAAGTCACTACTGATTTAGCACGACGTTCGCCTAAGGCTATATTGTATTCTGGAGTGCCATATTCATCAGTATGACCTTCAATCAAGACTTTAACATCCGCATTAGCGCTTAAGAATGCAGCATGAGCGTCTAAGATAGTCGTATTTTCTTCCGATACATTTGAAACATCAAAATCGAAGTAGACAATGTGTTCTGCACGTAATTTGTCTATTTCTTGACGTTTTTGTTCTTCAATTTCAGCAGCACGTTTTGCAGCTGTTACTTGAACTGCCGCTGCTTCTTCTGCTCTTTTAGCCGCTTCTGCATTTTGAGTAACTTGAGCGTTAGTATCTACTTGGCTTTGCTCGTCTGAATCTGACACTGAGCTACAAGCTGATAAAACAGTTAGAGGTAAAGCAATTGCTAGGCATTTTACTATGTTATTAAAGCGCATTTTATTTCCTTTGATCAAAAAATTATAAGTTAAATATTTATAGGTTGTTTTGTATGTTTTTATTATAAAAATGGTGACCAAGCTGGTGCTTTCACTTGGCCATCAAGTGCAGGCAACCGTGCTTTAAAGCGACCATCTACCGACACTAACCCCAACACTTGTCGATTATTATGCAAGGTACTGTATATGATCATACCACCGTTAGGTGACACACTTGGCGACTCATCTAGACGAGTATTTGTTAACACTTGAAATAAACCCGTGGCTAACTCTTGCTTCGCTAAACGGTATTTACCCCCAGTTCTATTAACCATAATCAGTTGTTTACCATCGGGAGTGACCGAACCTCCAAGGTTCATTTCACCATCAAAGGTTAAACGTCTTACTTTCCCCCCGGCTAAATCTACGCGATATAGCTGCGGTTTTCCACCCCGTTCTGAACTAAATATCAATGATTTACCATCAGGGGTCCAACTTGGTTCGGTATCAATGGCCCTATTTCGTGTTATGCGTCGTACTTTCATGGTCGTTAAATTCATAACATATATGTCAGGATTACCATCTTTTGATAATACCATGACCATACTTTTACCATCAGGTGAGAAGCGCGGCGCACTATTTATGCCTTTAAAAGAACTGATGAGCTTTCTTTCACCACTGTAAATATCAATAGTATGAATTTGCGCTTGACGATTCTCAAAAGAAACATAGGCTAACTGCTCGCCATTTGGGCGCCAAGATGGCGACATTAACGGCTCTTTAGAACTTAACAACACATGTTCGTTAAAACCATCATAATCGGCAAAAGCTAGCTGATACGGGTACTTTCCTTGATCGCGAACAATAATATAAGCAATTTTACTTAAAAATGCGCCTTTACTGCCGGTCAATTTTTCATAAATAACATTACTGATACTATGTGCATAACGCCTGGCTTGGTTAAGTTGAATATTGGCACTACTCTGCGCCAATATATGATCTTGGGTCTTTACCAGTTTGCCATTACTGAGCATTGACGTTTCACCGCCGGTGATTTGTCCACGAATAACATCTACCAATTGATAGCTCACTTTAAAGCGACCAGGGGCTATCTCATCAATTTTCCCTATAACGACGGCTTCAGCCCCTAAACTTGCCCAAGCGCTGTAGTCAATACTTTTAGTATCGGTAATAGTTTGCGGGAATTTATCATGGTCAATAGGGCTAAATTTCCCACTACGCAACAAGTCATCACTGATCACTTTTGATAATGACTCTGGGCGTTCACCTGCGCCATTCCACTGAAAAGGTACAATAGCAATGGGCCGAGCACTATCAACGCCTCCTGTAATGACAATTTCTAATGCTGCCATGACTTTCGTTGAACTTAGCGCAATAACGGCACTCAATAAGACGCTTGATAATAATTTCATATTTTTGTTATTTTCCTGTAAATAGCATTATTTTTCGCTATTAAAATTTACTGTTTAACTTTTGTAAACTCAAACCAGATAGGTGAAGAGTTACTGCTACATTAAAACTCTGGTATTACTGTTACCGCCAACTTACGCATTTCCTTAAACACTTCAGGGTCTTTAGAGACAGGTAAGTTACCTGCTTTGCCAACCGCTATTTTAGCGGCGTCACAGACGACTTTATCACCTTGAGCGACGTTTACGTCAATAACAAAACCAGAAGGTGCAAGCGTGATATTTAATTTACAAGATTTTCCCGCCATCGTGCTTCTATCGCTAAGCATACGCTGGGTAATGCTTTGCTTAATTAATGCAGCATAACGTTCAACTTCTGTCATCACTTGTTGGTGTCTGGCTTGATTACGACTGGCCATCTCATTAGCCATTTGCTCAGCTAACAACGCATCCTGCATAGCCTGCTCTTTCGCCGCAATATCTAAACGCTTACGTTCTTTTTCAAGGCGTACTTGTTCCGCTTTCTTCTCTGCTGCTTCTTCTTTTAAGCGCTTACTTCTTGCGGTGGCTGCTGCTTTTTCAGCGGCCTGCTTTTCTTGTTGCTTTTGCTTACGTACTTTTTCAGCTTTAGCCGCTTTTGCCTTAGCTGATTTTGCCGCGTTATCGGCTATAATTTTTTCTTGTGCTTTTTTCTTGCGCTGATTTTCTAGCTTTTTAATACGTGCTGCTTCTCTCACTCGACGTTTCTTAGCATCATTAGCACGCTTTTCGGCGGCTTTAATGCGTTTTTTCTCAGCATCCGCTTGTTGACTCTTTTGTCGCTTTATTTTATTGATTGCTTGTTCATATTTTGCTTTATCTACCATCACTGCCTTAATAGGCTCGCCGGCTTGTTTAGCCGGGGTTGGCTTTGGTTTAGGTAAAGGAGAAGAATATCCGGCAAATAAGCCGACAAGCAAAACAAGATGCAAGGCGACACTTATCCACAAAGCTTTAATAAACGGTGATTTCATATTAAAACGAGAAATAAATTGCGGGTTCACACTATTCCTCCACCGAATCTGTCATTAAACCTACCGATGGCACACCTGCGACGGTTTGTAGTAAAACCATTAATTGTATGACCGTATCATATGACACTGCACCATCACCATTAATCAAAACTGGTGTGCCCGGTTCAACCGCTAGGTGTGCTTTAACTAATACAGCAAGTTCTTCAGCTGACATAGGCTCTTTATCATTGGCCCCTACCGTTAAGTAATAACGGCCTTGCGCATCGACACTGGCAACAAGGGGGAGTTTACTATCATCATCAAGCGGTTGAGATTCTGCTTGAGGCAAATCAACTTTTACCCCTTGGGTAATTAATGGCGTGGTAATCATAAAAATGATCAGCAATACCAACATTACATCGATATAAGGTACAACATTAATTTCAGCCACTTTGCGGCGTCTAACTCTTTTGTACATAGTTATGCCTTACTTGCAGATTGCTCAGCAGCAGATTGACGCTGTAAAATGCTTGAAAATTCATCCATAAAGTTGCCATAGCTGTTCTCAAGTTTTTCTACTTTATGACTAAAGCGGTTAAATGCTATAACCGCAGGAATGGCGGCGAATAAGCCCATTGCAGTAGCGATTAGGGCTTCAGCAATGCCTGGGGCGACCATAGCAAGTGTCGCCTGTTTTACCGCACCGATAGCAATAAATGAAGTCATGATGCCCCAAACTGTACCGAATAAGCCAATGTATGGACTAATAGAACCAACTGTAGCCATAAAGGGCAAGTGTGTTTCTAAGCTATCTACTTCCCTTGATAATTCCACACGCATAGCTCGATGAGTTCCGTCGACAATAATTTGTGGATTATCGATATGACTTTTTCTTAAGCGTGCAAATTCTTTAAAACCGGCAACAAATAAGCGTTCAACGCCTTGGACCTGAGGTTTTGCACACGTTTCACTGTAGAGTTTACTTAAGTCAGCACCACTCCAAAATTTATCTTCAAAAACCTTTAATTCTGAAGCTGCGGTGTTCAGTACTTTGCTGCGCTGAAAGATCATCGCCCAACACATAATTGAGAAAATGAGTAAGATAAGCATAACAAATTGCACTAATATACTTGCATCCATGACTAAGTGGAAAAAAGAAATTTCAGTTGACACGTTTAAACGCTCCTAGAATTGATTCGGGAATTGCACAGGGTTTATGTTGGTTAAAGTCCACGCAAGCAATACGTACTTTTGCAGTACATAGTATTTGTTTGGCTTGATTAGTTATTTGCTGTTGAAACACTAAACTGGCGCGTTTCAAGGTGATAATTGTTGAGCTTACCTCAAGTAAATCATCAAGTTTTGCCGAAGCAAGGTTATCCATTTCAACCCTTCTGACCACGAAACCTAAGTTTTGTTGCAAAAAGAATGCTTGATTAATGCCTATTTCTCTAAGCCACTCCGTTCGAGCACGCTCAAAAAATTTCAAATAGTTCGCATAATAAACAATTCCGCCCGCATCAGTATCTTCGTAATAAACACGAATAGCAAAATTATGCACTGTCGCTGCGGTTGATTCAGGTAGTTCTTTAGACATGACTATTAGTATTTTATGAAATTGAATGATTACTTAAGTTAGGTAGCCCTATAGTAATAGATAAAGTGATAGGCAAACAAGGTGGCGACGGTAATATTTTACAATTTTAACTAGAAAAGCCACTAAAAACGCTTTTCTTATAACAAAAAACAAAAAAAGCGCCCTAAGGCGCTTTTTAATTAGTGCTTACACATCAATTAACTATGACGTGGTGCACGTTCAGTACGACGAGGCGCACGCTTTTGGCTAACTACTGCTTCATCTGAAGTGGTAATAGCAAGCGGTTGACGACGAACACGCACGCTTTTCAACTTGTCAAACAAGTCAGCAGGGATACCTTTAGGTAACTGCACGAAACTATGTTTCTCGTGCAAGTTAATCGCACCGATATAGCTGCTATCAAGTGAAATTTCATTAGCGATAGCGCCAACGATATCACCAGGACGTGCACCATGCTCTTTACCTACTTCAAGACGGTAAGTCTGCCAATCAACATCGTTACGGTTTACTTTTTCTTTACGAGGTCTTTCTTCACGTGTACCGCGGCTATTTCGATCATTACCACGACTATTACGGTCATTACCACGACTGTTACGGTCATTGCCACGGCTATTACGATCACCACGGTCATTGCGGTCGTTACGCTCACGTGCATCACGACGTGGCTTAGGATCTTCTTTTGGTTGCAGTGGCTGCTTCATTTGTTTTTGGAAAAGTAAGGCAGCAGCAAGGTCAACCATAGAAACTTCAGACTCTGCAGCCATCGCTTCAACAATTTCGCGCATGCTTGAGATATCTTTATCGGCAACTATTTTAGCAACTTCAACACGAGTACGCTCAATACGTATTTTACCAATATCTTGAATATTTGGTAAATCGTAGTTAAGCACTGTACCATTCGTTAAACGTTCATAATGACGAATTGAGTACATTTCACGTGGGCGTACGAAAGCTATTGACATACCTTCACGACCAGCACGACCCGTACGACCGATACGGTGAACGTATGCTTCGTTATCACCAGGTAAGTCATAGTTAATAACTAATGAGATGCGTGGTATATCTAAACCACGAGCAACAACATCAGTAGCAACTAAAATAGATGATTTACCTGATTTCATTTGGTCAATACAACGCTCACGTTGTGTTTGATTCAAATCACCATTTAGTGCTAATGCAGGGTAACCGGCACGCTCTAATTTTTCTGCAATATCAACAGTATCGTTACGAGTACGAACAAAGATAATCATTGCATCGTATTCAACCACTTCAGCAATACGCTCTAACGCAGTCATTTTAGTGATGCCACTAACTTTCCATGCGTACTGAGTAATATTAGCTTTGGCTTTTTTAACAGCGGCAACTTTAATGTGCTCAGGATCTTTTAAGAAGCGGTTAGCAATTTTACGAATCGCTGGTGGCATTGTTGCTGAGAACAAACACATTTGTGCAGTTTTTGGTATGTGATCCAAAATCCACTGAATATCTTCTAAAAAGCCCATGTTTAACATTTCATCTGCTTCATCAAGCACACAAACACGTAATTCATCTAATTTAAGGCTTTTGCGACGTAAATGGTCCATTAAACGACCAGGAGTACCAACAACAACTTGTGCGCCACGCTCTAGTTGTTGAAATTGTGGTCCATAAGATTGGCCACCGTATAATGTAGCAACACGTAAACCTTTCATGTCTTTACCGAAAGACTCAATTGCTTCAGCAACTTGCATCGCTAATTCACGTGTCGGTGCTAAAACCATTAATTGTGGTTTTCTAATTGATGTATCAATTTTTGCTAATCCAGGTAAACCAAAGGCAGCAGTTTTACCTGTACCTGTTTGTGCTTCACCTAATACGTCTTTACCGGCAAGTAATGGCGGTATGGTGAGTGCTTGAATATCGGTAGCAGATTCAAAGCCAATAGAAAGAACGGCGGATAATAAGTTTTCAGGTAAGCCTAAAGAGGCAAAAGCTACAGTTTCAGTTTCAGTTTCAGTTTTTTGATCAGTCATAAATAATTTTCATCTTCGCAAGGCAGGCGCATTACTTGAGCATAATTACTTGGGGGTAATTATAAAAATCAATCACCAAGCCGCCGCCTAATTAACGGATGTTAATTAGCTGCACTTAATAGCATTTGATTTAAATTGCTAAGTCTTAACCTGCGTAAAATATATACGAGGAAACCACCAGGAAGACTTTAGGCGCATAGCGTACTATTGACGCTATATTTCTTGCTAATTCTAGGAATGAATTAGCAGGGCAAGTCTATTGGGCGGTAAAACCCCACTCATCTCGATGTACTTATACATCCATTTAACTATTTGATAGTTGGTATAAGTAAGTCGCTTTCCAGACTAACTTCGGATGAAAAGCATCCACCCTGTTATCGAGGCGCGCATTATACCCAAACAGAAGTAATTAGCAAGAACTTTATAAAATAATATCTTGATAGAGCTTGGAGTATTTCTTTTTGTGTGAGTTAAATAAGAACTTTCTTAAGGACTCTCGCCCCTCTTGTAAGTTTTTAAATTTAGCCGCTATAACATTTTCATCATGTCGTACTAATTCGAGATCGAGCTTTAGCGGCTCTTCGCCAGCTAGCCGCATCTCTAATGAAGATTGTTGTAAATCTATATCATTGCCTTGTGAATCAGGAAACTTTAATGTTAACCCCGTGGTAGACAGTGACAGCACCTCAATTTTTTGATCATGAAATACATCAATAAGGGCGACATTTTTAGGCGTATTAACCCGCCAACTGCGTTCATGGCCCCTAACGTCTATAATTTCTGGCGTACCTAATTGAGGGGCAAAACCTCCCTGCTCGTTAATTGCCAACGTAACAGGAAACCATAATTGATAATGCATGATCTCTGCTAGTAATGTTAATTTACTGCCCAACAACACTTGTTTAAGATAAGAGGGTACCTCTGTTTGTACACTTAATTGGTGCTTTACCTCACTAACGGTACTGTCTGTTGGTGGTTCAGTAAAAATATTATTGAAAAAATCCAGTTCTTCTGTTGAAAATTCCATTTGAAAAATATGCCGTTAGTTATTTTTATCTAAACCACCATAACAAAGCTAACACAATCGTGCAATTACCAAACGGTTACCGTTGTATTTTTAATCTTGATATTCAATGAAATAGCTAATCCTCATCGCCATTAAGTATATTGGCAAAGTTTTCCAGTTTATCAAGCGCCAAACCATGAATCGATTTACGTGGATAACGACCCGTTTTATTCATAGTTCCGGCATCTACGTTCGTTAGTAATTCCAACGCTTGATCGATAGTTTCAACGGCATGTATGATAAATTCGCCGCGAGCAACGGCATCAATCACACTATCATTAAGCATTAAATTAATGACATTTGTTTTGGGGATAATAACGCCTTGTTTACCTGTTAAGCCCTTGTCTTGGCATAATTGAAAGAAACCTTCTATTTTTTCGTTAACACCGCCAACTGATTGCACTTCTCCGTGCTGATTAATGGATCCGGTTATGGCTAAGCTTTGCTCAATAGGTAATAGTGTAATCGAAGAGATAAGCACACACAGCTCAGCTAAAGAGGCACTATCACCATCGATATGACCGTAGGACTGTTCTATAGCGATATTAGCGGAAATACTTACGGGGAAATTTTGTCCATACTTATGACCTAAATAGCCCGTTAACAGTAAAACCCCTTTTGAGTGAATTGACTTGCCTAAATCTACTTCACGCTCAATATCAGTAACCCCTTCACTGCCGGCATAAACAGTTGCAGTTATACGTGCCGGGGTACCAAAGACACTATCGCCTATTTCGAGTACCGTTAAACCATTTATTTTACCTATATATTTCCCTTCAGTGCTGATTAACACTTGTTGCTCTTTAATTTCGCTAAGCCACGTTTCACTTAATCGACCAATACGACGTTTTTTAGCCGCTTGCGCTAAAGCGATATGCTGCGCGGTTAAGAGTCCTTTACCTCCCTGTTTTTGCCAGCAATAATTTGCTTCATCTAATAAATCATTTACCTGCACTATATTAGCGGAGACTTTATGTTGATGTTCACTACGTCTAAGAGCATAACGAACTAACTCTAATACGGCTTCATTACTCACTTGAGGGTAATTATGTTTATCTGCACGTTGGCGAATTAATTGGCCAAAGGCAATTAAGTTACTATCGGTTTTATCGAAGTGACGGTCAAAATCAGCCAACACTCTAAATAATTCCGTAAACTCTTGATCATAATCTTGTAAAGTATAATAAATTTCAGCATCGCCAAGCAGTACCACTTTAACTTGCAAAGGGATTTTTTCAGGCTGTAAGCTATAGCCACTTGATTGACTATATTCCGAATAAGGGTTTTCAATGGTTATTTGTTGGGTTTTTAAAGCGAGTTTTAATCGAGACCACACCATAGGCTGACTTAATACTTTATCAGCATCTAACAATAAGTAGCCGCCATTTGCCTTATGTAAAGCGCCAGGTCTAATTAAACCATAACTGGTATAACTGCTGCCTTGAAAGCTTGCAAAGTCGACATGACCAAATAAGTTTTGATAAGTAGGATTCTGCTCGTAGACAATAGGAGCGGCATGTTCTTCATCACGTGGCACAAGTAAGTTGGGCAGGAATCGCTCAACCATTAGTTTTCGTAGCTCTTTGTCTGTTGGGGTATCATCAGACTCAGGCACTAAAATGTCTAATACTGCATCCACCACATGGTTTTTAACCTTATTTAAATATTTGAGTACCCCTTGGTTATGACTAAACTCTTTTTCTAATTCAGTTATATAAGGTTTGATAGCCTGTTCAGCGGTATCATTTTTCAATTTTCTTAATTGATCAAATGACACGCGTTTCCACAGTGGTAATTCTAATAATTGCTCTGCTAGCACAACCTCTAGGTCACTCAGTAATAGGTAAAACTTGGCTCTATCGGCTTCATTTAACTTAGCGAACTCTTTATCATTTAAGGGCTCACCTTTAACTAAAGGAGAGAAGCCCACTTCACCATTTTCTTCATACAAAACTACGTTATCTTTTAACGCTATTTCTTCAACAGCGCCAATTGCTTGGTCGTACTTTTTATTAAATTCTCTATCAATGGCTGATTTTTTTCTTTGGTAACCGGGATTATCAAAAACCTCGGGGAATAGACGCAGTAGAACATCGATAAACTTATTCATGCTAAGTAAAAGCTTTTTACCATCTCCAGGTTTAAGGGACAATGTTAAGGGGATATGGCTTTCATCGAAATTATTGGTATAACACCACTCATCAGGGGCCATTTTTTTAGTGGCAAGTGAGGTTAGCATTTGCTTGATCAATGTTTGTCGCCCAGTGCCATGTTCGCCCATGGCAAAAACATTAAAGCCTAACGCCGACATCGACAAACCAAACTCTAACGCCTCTTTTGCACGCTCATGACCAACGAAGCCTTGCACACCTAAACCTTCCTTCTTACTCATTGATTTTTTAACGGTAGAAAATAATAAAGCTGACAAGGGAGAAGTAAGATAATCAACACTAAGGCGGGTCTGTTCTGCGAGGCTAGTAAGCGTTTTGGTCATGTAAATCCTTTAAGGGGTTATTGAATAACAAAGCAAATTAATTCAGTCTCGACGTTAACGTATGAAATAAAGGTATCTAACTAAACTTTCTAAATAAACGTGCGTATCTAAATTTTGACGCTAGTGTACTTGCTAACATTTTAGCTAACAAGTTGATTATCTGGCTAAAGGAATAAACTTATGGGTCAAGGGGCAGACGAATAAAATCACTGGCACCACAATGAATACAATCGCTAATTTCACTAAAGTGCATAATAGTGATTGTTTCATCACATTGCTCACATTGCAGTTCACCAAAACCGATGAAATCACCACTTTTATATATGCCATCATGCTCAAAGTCATCTATAAGCTCTGCCCATTCTACTTGAGATTTATCGGTTAACTTGGCAAGGTTATCCCAAAGGGTTTCATTTAATAAACCTAAGTAGACAGAATGCTCAACTTGATACCTGTTTAACTGATAAAAGTCATGCAGGTCATATTTAAAATTATCAGTAAATTGTTGTAATTTTTCCTCAGACATAGTTTCAGCTGCACTGGCGTATAATTTAGCTTGTTTAATAAACTCATCAATATGTGGTTTTTGTTCAGCTTTCACTTCAATCAACCAATCATTGAGCTTTTTATAAATATCAGCAAAGTAATCATTTTGTTGTGACATCACTATTCCCCTTGGTATTACCTTAACTATATACCCAAACTACATGAAGATGCAGGTTTCAGCTGAAATTAAAAACGCCTTTAGGCAAGGTATTGATTGAAGAGAATGGTTATTCAGGAGAGTGTGCTCCTGCACTCTCTAATAAGCTACATCCATGCAGCGTCCTTGTTGAAATCAATGACGCTACATGGATGTAGCTTGGGTATAGGCTTAACTGTCGGTTTAACTAAAGGTAAAGTTATAATTTAAGCTTAATTATACTTGTTGTTACCCCGCTAGATAAGGTATTCTACAGCGATAATTTAACGTCGATTTTTAACCGTTCATGCGAATTTTCATGAGAAAGTAGCTAAATCGATAACACCTTAAAAGCATTCGAGAAAACCTTAATGGAAGCCATTTATAATCCTCAAGCGATTGAAGCCACAGTACAAAAATTTTGGACTGATAACAACACCTTTCAAGCTATTGAAAACCCAGATAAAGAAAAATTTTATTGCTTAGCTATGTTCCCCTACCCTAGTGGTCGATTACACATGGGACATGTACGTAACTATAGCCTAGGTGATGTTATTTCTCGATACCAGCGTATGCAAGGCAAAAATGTTATGCAACCTATGGGGTGGGATGCTTTTGGTTTACCTGCTGAAAACGCGGCCATTAAAAACAAAACCGCGCCAGGAAAATGGACCTATGAAAACATTGATTATATGCGTAATCAATTGCAATCACTTGGTTTTGCTTATGACTGGAGCCGTGAATTAGCGACTTGTAAGCCAGATTACTATCGTTGGGAGCAGTGGTTCTTTACTAAACTTTATGAAAAGGGTTTAGTATACAAGAAGAATGCTACGGTCAACTGGGATCCGGTTGATCAAACAGTATTAGCAAACGAGCAAGTAATTGACGGTCGTGGCTGGCGCTCTGGTGCTCTAGTTGAGCGTAAAGAAATTCCACAATGGTTTATCAAAATCACCGCTTACGCCGAAGAATTACTTGACGATTTAGACACGTTAACTGAGTGGCCTGAGCAAGTTAAAACCATGCAACGTAACTGGATTGGTCGCTCGCAAGGTGTTGAGATGACTTTTGTTGTGGCAGATTCAGACGAAAGTTTTGATATTTATACCACGCGCCCTGATACCTTAATGGGTGTTACTTATGTTGCGCTTGCCGCGCAGCATCCATTAGCATTAGCAGCAGCAAAAGATAATGCCGAGTTAGCCAACTTTATTGCTGAATGCAAAAACAGCAAGACCACTGAAGCCGACATGGCTGTAATGGAGAAAAAAGGCGTTGATACCGGCCTTAAAGCTATTCACCCTCTTACCGGAAAACTAGTGCCAGTATGGGCGGCCAACTTTGTGCTAATGGATTATGGCTCAGGCGCTGTTATGTCAGTACCTGGTCATGATCAACGTGATTATGAGTTTGCCACTAAATATGGTTTAGCCATAGAGCAAGTTATTGCTGGTCAAGAGTCTGATGATATTAGCAAAGCCGCTATCACAGAAAAGTCGACGCTAATTAATTCGGGTGAATTTGAGGGCTTAGATTTCGAACAAGCTTTTAAAGCTATCAGCGAAAAATTAGTCAGCGAAAACAAGGGTAAAACTACCACTAACTACCGTTTACGTGATTGGGGTGTTTCCCGTCAACGTTATTGGGGTACGCCAATCCCAATGATTAACCTAGCTAACGGTGAATCAGTTCCAGTACCGGAAAGTGAATTACCGGTACTATTACCAGAAGATGTAGTAATGAACGGCACTACATCACCGATTAAAGAGGATCCTGAGTGGGCAAAAACCACTTATAACGGTGAAGCAGCATTACGTGAAACTGATACTTTTGATACCTTTATGGAATCTTCTTGGTATTACGCTCGTTATTGTTCACCTAATGACGATACCCAAATGATTGACCCTGCCAAAGCAAACTATTGGCTGCCGGTAGATCAATATATCGGCGGTATCGAACATGCTATCTTGCATTTACTTTATTCACGTTTTTTCCATAAATTATTACGCGATGTCGGTTTAGTCGATTGTGACGAACCTTATAAAAAGCTGTTATGTCAAGGCATGGTATTAGCTGAAACTTATTACCGTGAAGCTGACAACGGCGCAAAAGATTGGATTGCACCAACAGATGTTGAAGTATTAGAGCGTGACGATAAAGGTCATGTTACTTCAGCAATAAGTAAACTTGATGGTCAGCCAGTATTATCTGCTGGCATGAGCAAAATGTCTAAATCGAAAAATAACGGTATTGACCCACAAAAAGTCATTGAAAAATATGGCGCTGATACTGTGCGTTTATTTATCATGTTCACATCACCACCAGAGCAAACGTTAGAATGGTCTGACGCCGGTGTTGAAGGTGCCTATCGTTTTGTTAAGCGTGTTTACAAATTGGCTCATGATTTTGCCGAAAGCACTGAGAATACTGTGCTAGCAGATATTTCAGGCTTAACATTAAACAGTGATCAGAAAAAATTACGTCGTGAGTTACATAAAACCATTGCCAAAGTAACCGATGATATCGGTCGTCGTAATACCTTTAACACCGCGATTGCTGCCGTTATGGAGTTAATGAATCACTTAAGCAAAGCTAAACTGAACAGTGATGAAGATAAAGCGGTAATGCAAGAAGCTGTTCGCGCTGTGGTATTAATGCTAACGCCTATTACCCCTCATTTATGTCATCACTTATGGCAAGCGGTTGGCGGAAGTGACTTAAATGTTGAAGATGCTAGTTGGCCTGTTGTTGACCAAAGCGCATTAGTTGAAGATGAAAAACTTATTATCGTGCAAGTTAACGGTAAGTTACGCGCTAAAATCACCGTAGCTGCTGATACCAGTAAAGAAGAAGTTGAAACACTGGGCTTAAAGGATGAAAGTGTATTGAAATTTACCGACGGTAAAACAGTACGAAAAATTATCTATATCCCCGGCAAGTTACTTAACATCGTAGCTAACTAACGTGTCTTCGCAACTAAGGGTAAATAATAAATGTATAAATTAAGCGTTATCATTAAAAGCTTAAGCTTTTCACGTTTAATTATTGCCCTGTTAACCACAAGCTTATTATCCGCTTGTGGTTTTCAGTTACGCGGTGATTACTTACTCGATGATGAACTACAAACACTTTATGTTAGCTCAACGGACGTTCACGGTGAATTGACCCGTTTAGTGAAACTCAATTTAACGCGTAATCAAGTTAAGGTATTAGCACGCTCTAAAGCAGATATACCTGAGTTGCGTATTATTGCTGACAAACTTGATAGGCGGACTCTTTCACTTTTTTCAAATGGCCAAGTGGCAGAATATGAGTTGATTTACTCCGTAGAATATCAAGTACGATTCTCCGGTGAAGATGCGCAAAATTTTCGTTTTGAGTTGTATCGGGATTATCAAGATGATCCTAACCTTGCGCTAGCTAAAAGTCGTGAGTTATCATTATTATTAAGTGAAATGAGAACCTCAGCCGCAGATAAAATACTTCGTGACTTGGCGAGAATCCAACGCTAGTTATTAGTTAAAGACTTGGGTTAGCATCAACTGTTACTGAAACATTTATATAAGGTTTTCATGAAAATTTATCATAACCAACTAGACAACACCTTACGACAAGGCTTCAAGCCTGTTTGGTTGGTTTTTGGTGATGAGCCTTGGCAAAAAAACAACAGTTTGGCTGCGATAAAAAATCAGGCTAAAAGCCAAGGATTTAGTGAAGTAATTCGCTTTAGCAGCGATACTAGCTTTGATTGGCAACTGTTACTTGATGAATACCAAGCGTTAAGTCTTTTTGCCAGTCAACGTATTATTGAAGTTGAGCTAACTACGGTAAAGGTTGGCGATACTGGCAACAAAGCGCTGTTAGCACTAGCAGAACGACTAACACTAGATGCCAAAAATACTGATGCGCCACAAGATGTTATTTTTATCTTTCACGGCGCAAAACTTGATGCGGCCAGTGCCAATCGAAAATGGTTTAAAAGTTTAACTCAATTAGGCTGTTACCTGCCATTATATGACATTGAATTAAAGGCTATGTCCCAATGGCTGAACAATCAAGCCAGACAACGACAACTCAATGTATCTCCTGAATTAAATGCACTGCTTATTGAAATGTTTGAAGGTAATTTACTTGCTCTAGCCCAAGAGCTCGATAAACTTGTACTCCTCTTTGGCTCACAGCACATTAGTATTGAACAAGCCGAGCAGTTAATCCTTAAACAGGCAAAGTTCAACCCTTTTCAAGTTATCGATGCGGTACTTAAGGGTGATTGTGCTAAATGCATCACTATGCTTGATCAGCTACAACAAGAGGGAATGGCACCCGCGCAATTAATTTGGGTTTTCCATAAAGAAATAAACCAGTTATATACCATGCTCAATCAGCTGTCTCAAGGCGAAAGCATTGCCAATATTTATAAACAATACCGTATTTGGGATAAACGCAAACCATTATACCAACATGCACTCACCCACATTAAGCTCGAAAACGTCAAGCGTGCCATGAGTCGTATTGCTGACATTGATTTATTGAGTAAAACCAGCAGTGAATTTAATATTTTTATATTATTAGCTGACTTGTGCATTACCTTGTATCACGGTGAGAAAACAGCTGCTTTTAGCCTTAACTATGGCTAATTTAACAATGGCTGAATTAGCGATGAAAAAATCGAATATTGCGAATAAAAACCTAACAATGTCATCACCCAACCTAGGTATAGGAATTTTAGGCGGTACGTTTGACCCTATCCACTTAGGGCATACCCAATCGGCCCAAGCGGTTGCCAATCAACTAGGTCTTGATAAAGTACTGCTCATACCGGCACATATCTCCCCTCATAAAACGTCTGTTGAATTAGTGCCCCATGCTAGTGCTGAACATCGCGCAGCTATGGTTGAAATTGCCTGTCAAGGCAATGAATTATTCAGCTGTGACCAACGAGAATTGAAGCGTTCTGGGCACTCTTACACTGTTGATACCCTCAAAGAGCTAAAACAACAATACCCAGAGCAAACCTTATATTTTATTATCGGTATGGACTCTCTCATGACGTTTACCCGTTGGCATAAATATCAAGATATTTTATCTTTATGCCATTTAGTGGTAAACGCTCGACCTAACTACCCTACTGAGCGATTAGATACCGCCACTAAAATGTTACTAACCCACCATCAAGCTGCCGACATTACTGAGCTTAAAGAAGTTAAATCCGGTCGGATATTTTTTACCCATGGCTGTGATTTTGATATTTCATCAACAAAAATCCGTCAAAAACTAGCCGATAAACAGACCTGCCAGCTGCAACTATTGCCAGCAATAAAAGAATTTATTCACAAAAACAAGCTTTACCGTTAACCCTGCGCGTAAAAAGTGTTAATATCGCACTATTATTTATTTGTGCTCCTTAAAGAGCACATCAAAAGTTACGATTAACGATAGGAATAGCCCCTTGCAAACTGAACAACTTAAAGCATTTGTCATAGAAAAACTTGAAGACATGAAAGGCAGAGATATCATCGCCCTTAACATTAGCGACAAAGCAAGCTTTGCTGATTACATGATCATTTGTTCAGGTAATTCAAACCGCCATGTAAAGTCGATTGCACAATCATTAGCGATGGAGTATCGCGCTCAAGGCCAAGAACCACGTGGCATGGAAGGTAATGATGTTGGTGAGTGGGCATTAGTCGACTTAGGCGATATCATTGTTCATGTGATGACTGATGAACAACGTGATAAATATAACCTAGAGCAGCTTTGGGCTGAATAAATTACTTGTTACTTATGCTTATTGAAAGTACGAGAGCTGCGTTGGTTTAATTCGCAATAGCGGACAATTCTCTATCAACCGCCTTGCTCTTGTTACTTTTTTCGCGTAATTTCGATCTAGCCAACGTCAATCTAAAAAGTAATGCAATAACCTTTGCAATGATAATAAACCTAATAATCAAAATATATTTATGAAACTCACCTTATATGCCGTTGGCAGCAAAATGCCTGCATGGGTTAACTTAGGTTTTGCTGAATATAGCCGTCGTTTCCCCCGTGATTTAAGCTTCCATCTAGTTGAAATACCTGCTGGAAAACGTGGTAAAAATGCCGACATAACCCGTATATTAGCGAAAGAAGGTGATTTATTACTTGCGGCCATCCCTAAGGGAAATCGCATTGTCACTTTGGAAGTAGAAGGACAAGCTTGGACCACGCCAAAACTTGCCAAACAACTAGAAAGCTGGCAACTTGATGGCAGAGATGTTGCTTTACTTGTTGGTGGCCCAGAGGGATTATCTCCTGCCTGCATTAAAGCTTCTGAGCAAAAATGGTCATTATCGGCGCTAACACTGCCCCACCCTATGGTCCGAATCCTCATTGCAGAGAGTCTATATCGTGCGTGGAGTGTTAACACTAACCACCCATACCATAGAGAATGATTTTTTGATAACTACTTTAGCCATACTTTTAGTCAATAGTATTATTCTTTGTAGAGTGCGCTAATGCCCCCACGTCGTATTATTATTCGCAACCAAACTGCTGAGGCTAACTTATTTGCCCGACGTACCTTTATTGCTTTTTGTGGCGTTGTCGTTGTTTTATTGGTGTTATTAGCTAATGTGTATACTTTACAAGTTCAATCTTTCGAAAAATATCAAACACGCTCTAATTCCAATCGCATTAAATTACTCCCAGTTGCGCCAAATCGCGGTTTAATCTATGACAGGAATGGTGTTTTACTCGCCGATAACAAGCCGGTATTTAGTTTAGA
The DNA here is from genome assembly GCF_000378625.1 of Colwellia piezophila ATCC BAA-637. Taxonomy (GTDB): domain Bacteria; phylum Pseudomonadota; class Gammaproteobacteria; order Enterobacterales; family Alteromonadaceae; genus Colwellia; species Colwellia piezophila. The sequence continues at coordinate 21,747 of NZ_KB905176.1, forward strand.
AATCATCGCCGAAGACGTTGAAGATATTAAAAGCAGTATTGAACAAGTCAGTAAATTACTTAATATCAGCGCAGAACGTCAAAGTAAATTTTTCAAATCAATGAAGCGCAAACGTCGATTTAAACCCGTAGAGCTACATTCTCGTTTAAGTGATCAACAAGTTGCTTTATTCTCGGTAAATCAGCACAAGTTCCCAGGTATTTTTGTTAACGCTCGCTTAAAACGCTATTACCCTTTTGCCGAATTAACCACCCATACCCTTGGTTATGTCGCCCGTATCAATAGAAAAGACGCTAATAAATTAAAAATATCAGGTAAATCTGAAAACTATGCTGCCACCTATGCTATAGGAAGGCTCGGTATCGAAAGATACTACGAAGATATGCTACACGGCACTATTGGCCATCAAGAAGTTGAAATTAATAACCGAGGCCGGGTAATTCGCACCTTAAATTACACCCCGCCGGTACCCGGTAAAGACCTCACGTTAACCTTAGATATCGAATTACAAATGATTGCCAAGCGTGCCTTGTCGGGTAAACGTGGCGCCGTTGTAGCGATGGATCCACGTACCGGTGGTATTTTAGCTATGTACTCAAACCCCAGTTATGACGGTAATTTATTTGTTCATGGTATCAGTACTAAAAACTATAAAAAGTTATTGCAATCAAAAGACTTACCGCTGATTAACCGAAGCGTACAGGGATACCCTCCAGCCTCAACGGTAAAGCCTTTCCTTGCTTTAACGGGTTTGGAAGAAAATATTGTTACCCCGAGTACCGAAATTTTCGATCCTGGTTGGTACAAACTTAAAGGTTTACCTAATAAGTATCGCGACTGGAAGCCAAGTGGGCACGGCATAGTTAATTTAACCAAGGCTATAGAACAATCCTGTAATATCTATTTTTACGATCTAGCCTTTAAACTAGGGATCACTAAAATTAGTACTATGATGGAAAGGTTCGGTTTTGGTGAAAGAACGGGTTTAGATATCCATGAAGAAAGCAAAGGCATTATGCCAAGTGTTGCTTGGAAACGTGCTCGTTATAATCAACCTTGGTACACAGGCGAAACGCTTTCGGTGGGCATTGGCCAAAGTTTTTGGACCGTAACGCCATTGCAATTAACCCAAGCGTTAACGACCCTAGTCAATCGAGGTGAACGAAAAATCCCGCATTTATTAAAAGCAAACAGTGAGTTAATTATCGAAAGTAGTGGCAATGCTTATCATCAAATAACGCCAACCGTTTATGAACCACAAGCGCCTTTAAAGCTTAAAAATGATCACCATTGGGATACCGTGCTAAAGGCGATGCATAATACTGTGCAAAAATTTGGTGCCACAGCGAATAAACCGTTTAGAGGGTCTACCTATGATGCCTCAGGTAAAACGGGGTCGGCCCAAGTAGCTCGGATCAAACAAGATGAAAGATATGATGCTAAATCGACCTCAGAAAACAAACGTGATAATGCCATGTTTATTGCTTTTGCTCCTTTTAATAAGCCCGAAATTGTTATTGCGGTAGCCATAGAAAACGTGGCAAAAGGGGGCGGTGCTACCAATGCAGCTCCGGTAGCAAGACAAATTATGGATCAGTATTTTGGTAATAGAGTCATTACCAGTCAAATCAGTAGCATAAAACACCAAGTCCCTACGGCTATTGCTATGACGTCCAGAGAGGCTGGCTGATGCGAAGCACCGGAGCAGATCAACAAAAAACTCACAACATTTGGCAACGCCTACACATTGATGTCCCTTTACTGCTAGGTATTTTATCGTTACTCGCACTAGGACTCTTTCTTGTCTACAGCGCGGGTGGGCAAGAAACGGCTGTTGTTTTTCGTAAAGCGAGAAGTATCATTGTAGCCTTGATAGGTATGTTTATTGTCGCGCAAATCCCACCATTAATGTATCGAAAATGGGCGGTCCCTGTCTTTGTGCTAGGTTTATTATTGCTCGTTGGGGTATTACTCTTTGGTCATGTCGGCAAAGGTGCACAGCGCTGGCTTGATTTAGGTTTTATTAAGTTTCAACCTTCAGAAGTAATGAAGCTTATCGTACCTATCATGATTGCTTGGTTTGTTAGCCAGGATAGTCTGCCGGTAAGAATCTCTACGGTGATCTTCGCTTTTATTTTAGTGTTATTGCCAACATTACTTATTGCTAAACAGCCTGATTTAGGTACCTCATTACTTATAGCGAGTTCAGGGATATTTGTAATTTTTCTGGCCGGAGCGAGTTGGCGGTTAATTGCAGTTTGTGTTGGTTTGGCCTCAGCATTTGTACCTATTTTATGGATATTTTTGATGAAGTCTTATCAAAAACAGCGCGTTATGACCTTTTTAAATCCAGAGCAAGACCCTCTTGGCTCGGGTTATCACATTATTCAATCAAAAATTGCCATTGGCTCTGGTGGTATTGATGGTAAAGGCTGGTTACAAGGAACTCAGTCACAGTTAGAATTTTTACCTGAACGTCATACTGATTTTATCTTCTCGGTATTTAGCGAAGAATTTGGCTTGATTGGTGTTGCCATCTTGCTTGCCTTGTATTTATTCGTGGTAATGCGCGGTTTATGGATTGCGGTCAATGCCCAACACGCTTTTACCAAACTACTCGCCGGCAGCTTAACATTAACCTTTTTTGTCTATGTTTTTGTAAATATAGGTATGGTATCGGGGTTACTTCCTGTCGTAGGAGTGCCATTGCCTTTGGTAAGTTATGGTGGTACTTCAATGGTGACGTTAATGTTAGGTTTTGGTATCTTAATGGCTATTAGTACGCACCGACGTGTCCATGCTTAACATAACAACACCTTTTTAGTAGCATTTTGAAACTTATGAACCAACGACTTATTCTGCTCAGCCTTATGGCAACAATATTACTTTTAAGCGCCTGTAGCTCGAGCCGTTATAAACAAAAGCATGATAGTACACCAACACGCATACCTAGTCAGGCAGAGCTAAAAGATGCTATCCCCCGTGCACAAGCGCATAGCCGTGGCGGCAATAGAGATTATCAAGTTTGGGGCAAACCCTATAAAGTAATGACTTCGGCTCAGGGCTTTGAACAAACAGGTCTTGCTTCTTGGTATGGTAAGAAGTTTCATGGTCACCTCACCTCAAATGGTGAAATATACGACATGTATGCCATGAGCGCTGCACATAAAAACTTACCGCTACCCACGTATTTAAAAGTAACAAATATTGCTAATAATAAATCAGTTATCGTTCGCGTGAACGACAGAGGCCCCTTTCATCAATCGCGTATACTTGATTTATCTTATAGTGCGGCTTATAAGCTAGATATGTTAAAAACAGGTACTGCTGAGGTTAAAATCACCGCCATTACTGATTTTGATAAAAAAACAGGAAAGATGAAATTCCCAGCAACAACGTTATCACTAGGAGTTAGTACGGTAAAAACCACACCCGTGAAGACTATCACTCAAAGCAATAAAACTACCATGGGTATCACCACGCCATATATTCAGGTCTTTGCCACGAGTAAAAAAGCACTCGCGATAAGCACGGCAAGCAAACTGAAAATGCAATATAAACAAGAAAGCAGTTATCATGAAAAACAAGGTATCTACCGCATTCAAATTGGTCCTATTGGCGATCTTGCCACCTTAAATGCATTGTTATTGTCATTAAAAGCAAATGGCTACCCTAACGCTTACCCCAGAACGGCGCCATAAAGTACTAAAATTTCTTAATCCAAATAGATAAAAAGTAATTTTATAAACACTGTTACATTTTAAAGATTTTTATGCGCTATTATTGATAATTTTCCCATAGCCAAGTTTTCCAGAAGTGGTATACTTTCGACCAGTTGATTTTCCTTACTTTTCACACACGACTAAACTATGACTCAAATAAAAAGACTTTCTGGTAAATTTACCAGCAACAAATTAATAACGCTTTTCAGTAGCGCTCTTTTTAGCGTTGCCGTTGTTCTTACCCCATCAGCACATGCAATAACCATTATCCCAGATGCGCCGCAAATTAACGCCAAAGGTTTTATCTTAATTGACTACACCACAGGTAAAATCATTGCCGAAGAAAATGCAGATACCCTATTAGCGCCAGCAAGTTTAACCAAAATGATGACCAGCTACATTATTGGTAAAGAACTAGAGAACGGTAATATTAAAAACACTGATAAAGTAATGATCAGTGAGAAGGCTTGGGCTAAAAATTTCCCAGACTCCTCGAAAATGTTTATTGAAGTGGGTACTGAAGTATCGGTTAGTTTGTTAAACCAAGGCATTATCGTTGCCTCAGGTAATGATGCTTGTGTTGCTATGGCCGAGCATATTGCTGGTAGTGAAAGTGCTTTTGCTGATTTAATGAATGCTCATGCCGAGCAATTAGGTATGTCGAGTAGTTTCTTTGAAAATAGTCATGGTTTAGACAGCAGTTCTCATATGACTACGCCAAGAGATATGGCAACACTCGCTATTGCGCTTATTCGCGATGTACCTGAAGAATATGCACTTTATAAGCAAAAGTCGTTCACTTATAATAATATCAAGCAGTATAACCGCAATGGTTTATTGTGGGATAAAAGCTTAAACGTTGACGGTATGAAAACCGGTCATACTTCAAATGCTGGCTACAGTTTAGTAACCTCAGCCACTAAAGGCGATATGCGTTTAGTTACCGTGGTTATGGGCACAGCAAGTGAACGCGCACGTAAAGTTGAAAGTAAAAAATTACTAAACTACGGTTTTCGCTTTTTCGAAACAATCACACCTTATAAAGCCGGCGAAAAGTTTATTTCCAACCGTGTCTGGATGGGAGACCAAGAGAATGTCGATTTAGGTATTATCTCAGATACACCAATTACGATTCCACGTGGTCAGCGTAAAAACTTAAAAGCAAACTTTGAGCTAAACCAGCAGTTAACGGCACCTTTAGCTAAAGGCACGATTGTTGGCACTTTATTTTTACAGCTTAATGATGAAGATATCGCTCAATACCCGTTGGTTACTTTAGCCGAAGTTAATGAAGGTAGCTTATTCAGCCGTTTAGTGGATTATGTTAAGTTGCAGTTTGTTAATTAAACGCGAGTAAAAATCCAACGATAAGAGCCTCTTTACTGAGGCTTTTTTATTCTTAGCACAAAAATAATGTCCCTCTTAAACAAAGCTTTTACGGCCCTAACTGAAAAACGTCTAAGGCAGAGAATAAAAACAATATCAGCCCATGATAATTGATGGTAAAATGCCGCCAAAGTACAAACCTCGCAAGATAAAGAAGTAAAAGACCATGAAAACCCATTTTGATGAATTATTAGATTTCCCAACGGTATTAAATTTTAAAGTCATGGGCCTTGCCTGTGACGAATTGCCTGATTTAATTATTGCCGAGTTGCAAAAACATACTCCTGGTGATTATGTGCCAAAAATAAAAGCCAGTTCAAAAGGTACTTATCATTCGGTTTCTATTGCAGTAACCGTTACCAGTAAAGAGCATATTGAAACTATCTATAAAACCTTAATGGCTATTGAGCAAGTACGATACGTTTTATAACACGCTTTAACACCATCCGTTTTCAAGACCCTAGATTAACGAGGTTTGCCTAGTGCAGCAAAATTCAACCGTCGAGCAAGAGTTTATTAACCTTGCTGACTCATTAGTTATCCGACAATTAGATACCATGGATTACAGCCAAGTCTGGCATGCCATGAAAAGCTTTACTGATAATCGTGATGACAGTGTTGCCGATGAGTTATGGTTAGTAGAGCACCCGCCTGTTTTCACCCAAGGACAGGCCGGTAAAGCTGAGCACTTGTTAGTACCTGGTGATATTGAAATAGTAAAGGTAGACCGAGGTGGTCAAGTGACTTATCACGGCCCAGGTCAACAAGTGATTTACTGTATGATTAACCTGCGCCGTAAAAAAATTGGTGTTAGGCAATTAGTTACTTTGATAGAAAATAGTATCGTGGCAGCCTTAGCGGATTATAATATAGCCGCTTATCCTAAGGCCGACGCCCCCGGTGTTTATGTTGATGAGAAAAAAATTGCCTCATTAGGGTTACGAGTACGCAAAGGCTGCTCTTTTCATGGTTTAGCCATCAATGTCAATATGGATTTATCGCCATTTTTACGTATCAACCCCTGTGGTTATGCGGGTTTAGAAATGATACAAACGGTCGATTTACAAGGCCCAAAAGATACCGCCAGCGCAGGTACTGCGTTAGTAAAACATTTAATAACCTTACTTGCCGCTAAGAATGTTAGTTATCAAGCAGGTTTACCAAACGAGATGAACACGCATCATGAGTAGTGATTTGACTTCAGCAACAAAAACAGCCAATCGTGCAGCCGGCGAAAAATTTCGCGATGCCGATAAATTAGCTCACATTCCCATTAAAGTAGTCAGCTCAACAAAAGCTACTATGTTACGTAAACCAAGTTGGTTACGCATTAAATTACCTCGTTCGAGTGAACGTATTGATGCCATCAAAGCTAATTTACGTAAGCACAACCTGCACTCGGTATGTGAAGAAGCATCATGCCCAAACTTAGCAGAATGTTTTAATCACGGTACGGCTACCTTTATGATTTTAGGTGACCTATGTACCAGACGTTGCCCATTTTGTGATGTTGGCCATGGCCGCCCACTACCGCCCAACAAAGATGAACCGAAAAAACTTGCCCATAGTTTAAAAGATATGGGCTTAAAATACGTAGTTATTACCTCGGTAGATAGAGATGATTTACGTGATGGTGGCGCACAACAATTTGCCGATTGTGTAAAAGAAATTGGCGAGCAAGCGCCAAACACTAAAGTTGAGATTTTAGTGCCAGATTTTCGTGGTCGTATGGACAGAGCATTAGAAATACTTAATCAACATCCGCCGCATGTTTTTAACCATAATATGGAAACTGCGCCGCGCTTGTATACCAAGGTTCGTCCAGGTGCTAACTATCAATGGTCATTAGACTTACTGAAACGTTTTGGTGAAGCTAACCCTACTGTGCCAACTAAATCTGGCTTAATGGTCGGTTTAGGTGAAACTAACGAAGAAATTTTAGCGGTTATGCAAGACTTACGTAACCATGGCGTTACTATGCTCACTATCGGTCAATACTTACAACCAAGTAAAGACCATTTAGCGGTAGAACGTTATGTGCATCCAGATGATTTTGCCATGCTCGAACGTGAAGCTAAAAAAATGGGCTTTGTTCATGCTGCTTGTGGACCACTAGTACGCTCAAGTTATCATGCTGACAAGCAAGCTGCCGGTGAAGAAGTTAAGTAACTTCAACACAGACATGTTAGTGAATAAACCTAAAAAGCCAGTCGTATTGCAATAATACTACTGGCTTTTTACCTAGTTGAAATGATGACTAATGCTTATTAGTTATCCCAAGCATCCCAATCAAAGTCGGCATCAAGGGCATACGATCCGGTATGTAATTCACCACCTTGATGAGCTTTATCAATTTTATCGCCATCGGACTCAGCCCAGTCATAAAACTCCCAAAGAATAACAGCGGTATAAACCGTTTTTCCCTGGAAAATTTCACTGCCTTTCACTCTGATCAAATCACGACCAACAATGTCTCCACCTGGAGTAAATGAAAATGACAGCTCAATAACATTGGTAGCATAATCAGCTACTGTGCCATAAAAGGTTTCATCGTCCTCATTGCCTAATACTCCATCGTCACCATAGGTAGTAATCACGAAAGTACTTGCTGTTGAATCAAAGGCAATCCGTTCATCATCAACATACCAAGTAAGTCCCTCTAAGTTAGTTTTAGAAAAATCAGGAAGTTCTGCTTGGTTGGCACAATCTGCGACCGCGGCTTCAAAGTCATTAATCGAATAAAATACCGTTGGTTTATCGTTATCATCATCCCATGGCGATTCGGTATTACACATTATATTTGCAGTACCATCACCAGGTTCACTGGTACCATCAAAGTTTCTGCGATAGTCAGTAGAATGTGTTTGCCCGGTTGCCGGCACTATCGAGTAAATTCGCACTAACAAGGTCATGTTTGTTTGATCAAAATTAAGGTCATTTAACAAGTCTTGTGAAAACACCGATGAATCAACGGTCGTGCTGCTTGCATCTGGCGCAATGCTTTCATCTTCAACATCATAGTAGTTACCTTGGTTATCACTGATTTCAACCCTAATAGAATCAATAACAGTGCCCATTTGTAATGTCCATGAAACAGTTAAATCTTCATCTAAAGCAAAGTTATCAAAAGCAGTAAGGGCCTCAGCGGTTAATGCTGGATAGCGGCCAGTAGTTTCAGGTAAGTGCATTAATATTTTATCAAACATTGCCACTTCATTCCCGGTACTAACCATAGGCTGACCAGGTACAGTTAGGTCAAGTTGCTCGGTATATAATTTATAACGAATAATGTCGCCAACGACAAAAATCGTCGGGTCTACCTCCCCGGCAGATTCACCAAAGTCTGCATAATCCCCCTGATACATCTGCGATGTTTGATTATAGACTTGTAATTCACCTGCGCCTATGAATTCAGGATTACCTAAATAAACAATATCTTTCACGGTTTCGCCGTCGGTGCCGTCAATAATCGTCATGGTTCCAGAAGCTAATGGCGCATCATTGGTGCCATTATTTGTGAAGTCATTATCATAAAAGGAAACATTTAAGCCACAACCACCTGTCGTTGAATCAGTACCATCAAAGTCGTTACAATGGAAACTCAACAGGTCAGCTTCAAAGAATTGTTGATTACCTAAGAACTGCCAGACTAACTCACTGTTTCTTTGTAGTTGCCATGTTTCAATTTCGGCCTCAACGATGCCATGAAAACTCACGTTAAAGTCGACTGTCGCTGTACCTGCCGTTGAGTCAAGATCGCGCACTGATATGCTAGAGAAGTTAATACCTATGATACTAGGGTCGGTAGTAATGTCGGTTAAAAACTGACTCTTAGCTTGGTCTTCATGAAGAAATGTTTCCCCGAAAAAGTCACCAATGCTTGCCGACGTTGGTAAACCATCAGAAAATACTGCAGTGAAACTATTAAATAATGCCGCGATAGCTTGAGTGTCGCTGACTGCAGTAATCAAAGCAGCAGTGTCTACTACGATAACCGATTGGTTGTCATCCGGATCAGTAATATCATCTTCGATACTTGAGCCATCTAATATATTTTGTATTGTGGCAATATGCGTCGTTGGGTCTGTTTCAATTTGAATAATATCTAACGCGGCATCTAAACCAGAATGATCGGCACTAAAAGTCGTGGTGAGTAGGTTAATTGCTGAATCTAATCCAAGGGCATCAAATACCGCTTGTAGTTTTGCTTGCAGGGCATCTTCTTGGGCTGCAAGTTCTACTGGGTCTAGGTTTGTCGGCGAGGTTTCATCAAAAAAAGCTTCAGCTATTTGATGAGCAGCATTAGCAATGATCAAGTCGGTAAATGGCGTTATATTTACCGTACCATCTAAGGTCGCCTCTTCTGCATAGGAATGAAGTTTATAGGTTTTTCCGCCAACAGTGCCCTCGGCGCGTAATCTAAATGGTGGGGTTAAGTCCGTCACATCAACCGAGTAAGTACCATCTGCTTCGATTAATTCAGATATTGTTACCCCTAAGGAATCTTTAATAGTGACAGTACCAACAATAGCAGCTCCGGCGGCGGCCGTACCAGTTAGGGTTGGCGGTACCACAGTGACGGTACGAGTTAAAGTGCTAACATTACCAGCGTAGTCCGTGGCAGTAAATGTTAGGGTATAAGGACCTGCCTTCATGGTATCAACACTGCCCGTGATAACTACGCTAACTGCCCCGTCGACATTATCATTTGCTGTTGCCCCTGCATCGGTATAACTGCCATTGAGTAAAAAATTAACTTCAGCTTCCCCAATTAAAGTGATTATCGGAGCAACGGTATCAGCGGTCACTTTATCATCATCACCATAACTACTACCACCACACCCCGACAATAACAAGGTTAAAATCATTGCTGATAATAAAATAGCGCGAGGTTTTTGCCCCCAAAACTTAGATATTTTACACATAATAACCTTCATTTATTTTATAAGAGTGAAATAAATATAGGCTACTAACTAAGATTTCGCTACCAAGAGAGTTATCGCGTAAATGGTCATGGCTAAAAGGCTCTAGCGAATAATTAAAGAAATAATAATAATATCAATTAAGCTTTATGATAAATTGCCGCCGTGGCTCCTGCAGGATTGTTGAAAAAAACATATCGGTCTGTACCAACATTTTTAATATTAGTTACTAACCTTCCTCCGTGTTCATTAATTTTTTCGATTGAATGATCAAGGTCTTTAACAAAAAAATACGGTAACCACACCGCTGGCATATCTTTATTTTCACCTTTCATGACAAATACCGGTAGCGAAAGCTTGTCCAGTGGCTGGAGCCTTTTCTGATTCATTGTTATCTGCTGCACTGTCTGTTTTGGGTGGGGTCATAACAAAATCATGATAAGTTTCCCCATCAAGGCTCATTGGCATTGGCTCACTATTCCAACCTAAAACGCTTTGATAAAATCGACTCACCGCCTGTGCATCCGGTACAGATAAATCCATCCAAGCCATTTCTCCCAGTTTTTCTCCATACATAATACGGTCTCTCTCTACTAAATGAAGCGAGAAAATGGGCTTGTAGTTAGTGGAATATACGCCCCTGAAAACCATAGTAGCTAACCATCGATACTTTCACTGGTCGGCATACTCAACTTAGGATTTTTCGGGTAAAACTTATCCGGCATACAACTAATATGTTCAAAAAATCGGGTGTCTTTATACGGTAGTTTCATAAAGCCTGAAATACCAATGCCATTGATGATCGGTAATAAGGCTAAAATTTTAGCTAAGCACTGCTTAAATTCCGTCTCTTTTTCATGGTTTAACAGCCTTAAATAACTGTGGATTTTTAAATGTTTCGGTAAAACTTCAAAAATAATACAGCCGGTATGGTGAATAAGGTTTAGCTCAGCTAGCACAGCCATCAATTCATCGGGAAGGTATAAATACTCATCGGGATCCTTACCATCTTCAAAATAAGAGTGTAAGCGGGTTACATCATCAACATCAGGTACATCACTGACTTCAAAAACTATGGCTTGGTTACTGTCAGCAATAAAAGCTTGATTCTCACTAAGACGTTCAACATGCAACGTATTACGGGCGTTGAATAAACAACTTTTAAAAACACCAACACGGAATATCCCTTGGGCTAAATGAATAATATTATTTACCGCACTGGTAAAAGAAATTTTTAATGCCTCGTCAAATAAGGTTAAGTTTGAATCAATATAAACCCCTTCCTTGGCCCAACGAATGGCAATACCGCCAACGACAGGGAAATTCCCTAATCGGCTTAAGGCCGCAATAAAGGCTTTTTCATTATCCCCCATGCCCATAAGATAATTCTTATAATATTTATCTAGTTGCGCATCATCAATGCCCGATAAGCTATCATAATGGGTTTGCTCACGTAAAAATGACTTTCTTGAGCCATACACTACGGTATCTATTTGCTCACTTTGAGGTTTCACCCATACTGGGATCTTTGCAATAGCCTTTATTGTGGTAGGTTTATCCGCCAAGACAACTTGTTTGAGGTAATGAAGGTTGTTAAAAAAGTAATCCCCTGCCTGGCTGCGCAACCTTTTATCATCACTTAACATGCCGGTTAATACTTGCGCGAGTAACTTGGGCAAGCCTAAAGAATTCACTGGTATCACTTTTACGCCATAACGGCATGATTGTCCCGATGCTAATGCATACAAGGTTGCAGCTAAACCTTGTTCATCAAATCGTGGCGTTGATAAGCCGCCATTTAGTTGTTCCGGGCCAATAAAATAGACATCACCTAATCTGGCATTGCTATGCTGTAAGTCACTGCTCATAAGTTCCATTACGTTGGTGCTCGTGCTCTGTTGATTACAATCGAGCTGTGCACTCACCGATGATCCCCAATCAATAAGCTGTACTTTACCCGTACTTTTATCATAAACCAGATTCGACGGTTTGATATCACCATGGACGATAGGCTTTAATTGTTTATGGTTATCGGCCTGACGTAAATACAACAATATATCCGCTAATTGTAAGGCGATACTTACTACCAACTCAGGTGGTAAGGGTCCCTCTTGCAGCGATAATTTTTCTAAGTCTAACCCTGGGGCTCTACCCATTTGCAAGATAGATTGCCGCTTAATCTTCTGGTACTCAATCACCTTGGGGATTTGTGGGTGATCGAGTTGACCTTGAATATCCGCCTCTTCTGCTAAGCGGTCTTGAACGTGCTGAGGTAAGTTAATACGCGAGAATTTAAAAACAACGGGCAACTCGTCCTTTAAATCGTCTTTGCCCTTGATACCAGAAAAAACGAAGCCATACGCGCCTTTACCTAACAGTGCTACCTCTTCAAAGCCAAGTTGCTTTAATTGTTGCTGACAAAGTTCAACCCATTGTTTTAATTTAGTCGCATCTTTATGACTAAGTAAGTAAATTGATTGCTCTTGAGCAATATAGAAATGCTGTAGTTTTTTATTGGTCACTTTTATTGCTCACTGCTGTTTGCCACTTTCGTTTAACACTCGTTTTAACCGCTCAAGCTGTTACTTAATACCATGCTCTCTTAGCTTCATCGCTATTTTATTATGAGAAACATTCAAACGTTCAGCTAGTTTACGTGTTGTTGGAAATAATGGATATAAATCCGCCAATAACTTCGCTTCAAAATCGCTCTGCGCGCTAGACCAATTTTTAATGGTTTTTCTGGCAACATCGTTACTTTGGGAGGTATTAGCCGAATGTTTTTTCAGTACTTGTTGTAAGTCATCTGCGCTAATATTGCCGCCGGTATTTAAAGCGACTACGCTAAATAATACATTTTGTAATTGCCTAATATTACCTGGCCAAGGAAATGCCTGTAATAAGGCTAGTGCTTGCCCGGTCAGTTTAGGCTTAGTAAAATTGCTTGCTTGACTGTTACGGACTTGTTTTACTGCATTGTCTATAAATAAATTAGCTAACAGGCTCATATCCGTAATACGATCTCGAAGTGGCGGTAGTTCAATACTAAGCACATTTAGCCGATAATAAAGGTCTTCTCTGAAAGTTTTTTCAACCATTAACTTGGCTAAATTTTGATGGCTAGCACTGACAATACGAACATTAGCCACGAGTTCTTTAGTACCACCAACACGGCGATAAGTTAAGTCTTGTAAAAAACGTAATAACTTAGCTTGTAAATACGGTGACATTTCAGCAATTTCATCTAAAAACAAACAACCGCCTTCCGCCAATTCAACTAAGCCTGGTTTTCCGCCTTTTTTCGCGCCCGTAAACGCTCCACTGGCATAACCAAAGAGTTCACTCTCTAATAAATGCTCAGGCAATGCCGAACAATTAATGGCTAAAAAAGGCGCTTTAGCTCTTGAACTCGCCTGATGTAAAGCCCGGGCAATTAACTCTTTACCGGTACCCGTTTCACCACTAATCAGTACCGGTAAGTCCAATTCAGCAAAACGCCGCCCCTGGTCTTTAATTAAACTGATACTTTTTGATTGACCAATTATATTGTCAAAGCTGTGCTCTTGATGGCTTTGCAATAATGATATTTGTCGACCTAGGGTATTCATAGACCGCAGCAGTAATACTGAGCCATTAACTTGGTTACTCTTATTTAGTGCCGGCTTGGTAGCAGAATTGGAAGAGGTATGAGATAAAACCGGACTTATATCAAGAATGTATGCTTTACCTTGAATGGTAATAGCTTGGCTTGTTGCAGCATTGGAGAGCATAGCCTTGTTTATTTTGCCAATAAAATGGTCAATTGGTTTACCCAAGTAATCTGTCGCCATAAAGTCAGACTTAAGCCCTGCTGCTTTTGGCATAAGTTTATGACTGGCCTTATTCATCGCTAAAATCACCCCTTGATCATCCACATCAATAATAGGCTCAGGCATTTTATCTAATAATGCTTGCAAGTGATTTTCTCGTTGCTCGCTAGGTAATAAATTAATAGGCTCGACACTTATCAGCCCAACGATATTAACTAAGCAATGCTGAATCTTAGCCAAGGTCAATTCATCATACTCAACATGCAAATAAGTAAAACAGCTGATGATTTCTACTGCTTTTAAGTTCCACGCTTGCTTAGCGAACACCGCTAATATTTCTTGTGAAATACCAATTCGGTCATTAGATTCAATAACAATACGCATAAAAGCTACACTTTAAAATAGGCTGTACTATAAATATGACACAGTAACAATAATAGTACAAAGCCATAAGCTATTAATAATCCCTTATAAAATCATACTTAATGGCTCAAATTAGTTAATAAAGCTCGGTTCACAACCCACCACTGTCATAAATATATTACAGTCAAATTAAATACCTCCTGTAAAAAAACCTAACCAACTGAAAAACAATGACTTTTTTAGTTGGCAATAAAATTGCACTAATAAAGCTAAAGAAAAGTTAAAGAGAAGAACACTTCAAATATAACAATAATAATCTAACCTATTATGGAAGACGCTATGACCCAGTTTAAGAGCCAAAATATAGAAACTAAAGCCATTCACGCCGGCAGAATTAATGATGAGCAGTTTGGCTCACTAGCCACGCCTTTATATCAAACCTCTACCTTTATTTTTGATAGTGCTCAGCAAGGTGGCGACCGATTTTCTGGTGAAAGCGAAGGTTATATCTACACACGCTTAGGCAATCCTACCACTCGCCAACTGGAGCAACGAGTTGCTGCTATGGAATGCATGGATGATGCCGCTGCAACGGCTACAGGAATGGCTGCGGTCTCAGCGGCTCTACTGACTAATTTACAAGCTGGCGACCATATGATTTCATCAAAAGCCGTTTATGGCTGTTCATTCGCCTTGATGAATCACATGCTTAAAAAGTTCGCTATAGAAGTGACTTTTGTCGATATGACTGAGCCTGAAAATATCAAAGCCGCGATAAAAGAAAATACTAAGTTAATCTTTTTAGAAACGCCAATTAACCCAAATTTGGTGGTATTAGATTTAGAAAAAATCTGTGCCATTGCCAAAGAGTATAAATTATTATCCATAGTAGATAACACCTTTCTTACTCCTGTTTTACAGCAGCCCGCTAAATTTGGCGCCGATATTGTGGTGCACAGTGCCACTAAATACCTCAACGGTCATGGTGATGTTGTCGCTGGCATTGTTTGTGCTAGTTTTGAGATGATCAACGAAATAAAAATGACCACCTTAAAAGACATTGGCGCAACCATAAGTCCCCATGATGCTTGGTTGATTATGCGCGGCCTTAAAACGTTACCTATACGCATGGATAGACATTGCAGCAATGCTCAAACCGTCGCTGAGTTTTTAGAGCAACATCCTATGGTGGCAGAAGTATATTACCCTGGCCTTAAAAGTCACTCCGGATACAAGTTTATAGGTAAACAAATGAAAGCCGCAGGTGGTGTGATTGCTTTTGAATTAAATACCGACCTCACCGGCGGCACAACCTTTATCGATGCGATGGAGCTTTTCTCCATTGCGGTGAGTTTAGGTGATGCTGAGTCATTGATTCAACATCCAGCGTCCATGACACACTCACCTTATACACCCGAAGAACGAGCAGAGGCAGGCATTAGCGATAGCTTGATCAGAATTTCAGTTGGCTTAGAACATGTCGACGATCTTATTGCCGATTTATCGCAAGCCTTAGCACAGGTGACTAAAGGTAAAGCCGACAATGTTACCTGTATTACTAAAGCATCTAGTGCTGCTTAACTAATATTAGTTATGATTAGTGACCATTAATTATGATGTGCAGTAGTCATTATAATTTGGCATTTATATCGCGGCTGAATGCTAACGTTAGTGCCAGTGTTAGATGTTAGATGTTAGATGTTAGATGTTAGATGTTAGATGTTAGATGTTAGAAAAGTCTAACAAAAAAAAGCCTCAATATGTGAATAACATATTGAGGCTTTTTAATTAATCTCTATGGTAATTTATTACCTGAAAGCTATTTATCAGCAAAAATCACTTATCGGCAAAACTATTTCTCCGCGAAGATAATCGCTAATTGTGGCAATAACTTATCTTTTAGCACGGTTAGTTCTTCAGCTGAATAAGGCGTTAAAGCTTGCTGACCCCAAATAGGTTTTGGCCATTGTGCGTCATCTTTAAAACGAACCACATGATGAACATGTAGTTGCTCGACCACATTACCTAGTGCGGCAACATTCATTTTATCGCCGCTAAAGACTTGCATAAGCAATTCACTCAATAAGCTCGATTCATTGAGTAATTGTTGCTGTTGCAGCCAATCTAGCTGGTAAATTTCACTGATATCAGCAACTTTCGGTACTAAAATAAACCAAGGGTAAGCACTATCGTTACATAGTAGTAATTTACACAAGGGAAAGTCGGCCAACTCAATACTATCTTTTTCCAACTGTGCATGTAGGGTGAAAAGTGTCGTTTCGCTCATATCAAAACCTTATTAATCAGTGCTTTACAAACAATCTATTATCAACAAATGTACTACCGATAAAAATTAACGTTTATTCTTACGTCCACGACCACGAGCAGTCTTTTTAGCTTCTCGTGCAGCAATACGTTTCTCTTCTAATTCGGCAAAGTGCAGATTCTCTGCCACTACGATATCTGGTAACTCAAAAGAAATAGGCCCTAGGGTTTTATCACGAATTTCATTGATCAAAATTACCGACGCTTTGTATAAATCTACTCGGCCACCACTTTTAACACAACCGCGTCTTCTGCCAATAGCTTCAATTAGGTCTTCTTCATGCTCAGGTAATTCGTCAAGCTCATAACGATCCATTAGCCGTTTTGGATAATTCTTCAGTAAGTAGTCTGCGGCAAAGTAGGCAATATCGTCATGATCAAAGGCTGTATCTTTCACCGCACCCGAGACCGCTAAACGATAGCCAGAGTTTTCATTGTAAATTTTAGGCCACAACATGCCAGGCGTATCGAAAAGGTATAAACCTTCTTCAAGACGAATACGCTGCTGACCTTTAGTGACTGCGGGCTCATTACCCACTTTAGCTTTTGCTTTACCGACTAAGGTATTAAGTAATGTGGATTTACCAACATTAGGTATACCCATTATCATCGCGTTAATTTGTTTACCTTCTTCATCTTTATTAGGCACCATTTTTCTAATTAAATGAATAAGGTTTTTTGCGACGCTCGGCTGCTCAGTGGTTAAAGCAATCGCTTTGACATTATGCTGAGATTCTAAATAATCTAACCAAATTTTGGTGACCGCAGGATCGGCTAAATCACTTTTATTCAGTATCTTTATCAGTGGTTTATCGCCTCGGATCTCAGTGATCATGGGGTTTTCACTACTAAAGGGTAAACGCGCATCACACACTTCAATAACCACATCTATTTGCGGTAATATCTCTTTTATTTCTTTTTGCGCTTTGTGCATGTGGCCTGGAAACCAGTTAATCGCCATGAAAATCCTAATTTAACTAATAAATAATAAATAATGCGCTAATTTTAACAAGTTTTTAGCCAAGGTGGCTAGCCATACTGACAATTTAGTTTAAACAAGCTATAGCAAACGGCTTAAGTAACGCTCTTTGTATTGACGGGGACTGATACCGTAGAGCTTTTTGAAACATCGACTAAAGTGACTGGTATTACTAAAACCTAAAGTAAAGCACGTTTGCGTTATCTGCTGCCCCGTCTTTAATAGACCTGCAGCTTGTTTAAGTCGTCTTTGTAATTGATAGGCCATAGGACTACAGCCTAAGTGCAACTTAAATTCATAGAAAAACTTGGTCCTGCTCATACAAGCAATCCGCGCCAAGTCATCAATATTTAGATGTTCAGCTAAATTCAGTTCAAGGTGGTTTAACGCGGCATTTAAACCATTGTTATCTGGCTCTTGCTGTGAAAATGCCAAAATAAAATCACGGGTTTTTTGATGTAATAATCTAATGGTCAATTCTGATACCGCTAGAGCAACCATGGCACTGCGATCAGGATGGTTTTCGGTATAGATATGCACAATACGGTTTAATACACTTTGTGTTTCACTATTATGATGGGTATGCACAAGTTTATTGTCATATTGCCAATGACCAAAGACCTGATTTAACGGTTGCTGCTGGTTTAACATGGCTGAAACTTGCTGCACCCGCTCCCTTGATATCTCTATCGCTAAACACGTGGTCGGCTGGGAGATTTGTGCAATGGGAAAATCAATTTCTACCGAGCTGCCCGGCGCCATAATAAAAGATTCATGGGGTAAAAATTCACCATGAAAATCATTTTGCGTGCTATGCATCACTTTTTTACCCGTCACCATAGCGCAAAAAAGCAGTTGATCCGACTGTAACTTAACCTTCTTGGCTTGTTGATAAGTATCATAAATACTCAATTCAGACTCCGGACCGGCAAAGCTGATTTTATTTTCAACCAGTACCTTAGGAGGGTGTCTGACACTATCTATCGCTTGTCTGATCATAAAAGTTTATCCGCTAATTTGAACTAGTAGGCAAGTTTTCTGAATTTACAGCACAGTTAAGCATTCGCTTATTGACTAAGGTAAATAAACTTGACCAAAAATACAACAATAAAAACTATCGACCCTAGTAATTACACTTCAGAGGAAATATTATGATTTATGCAAATCCCGGCTCAGAAAAGGCTCTAATTACCTTCAAAAAACGTTATCAAAACTTTATTGGTGGCCAGTGGGTTGAACCTCAAAATGGAAAATACTTTGATAATATTAGTCCAATCAATGGGCAAGTATTTTGTCAAATCCCACAATCTGATCACCTTGATATTGAACTTGCCCTCGACGCGGCACATAAAGCAAAAGATGCCTGGGGTACTACATCGGTAACTGACCGCTCAAATGCTTTATTGAAAATTGCTGACCGCCTTGAACAAAACTTAGAATTACTTGCTGTTGCCGAAACGTGGGATAACGGTAAAGCAATAAGAGAGACCTTAGCGGCAGATATTCCTCTGGCCGTTGATCACTTCCGCTACTTTGCTGGCTGTTTACGCGCACAAGAAGGCTCATTAGCTGAGTTAGATGAGAAAACTGTTTCTTATCATTTTCATGAACCTTTAGGTGTGGTTGGTCAAATTATCCCATGGAACTTCCCCATCCTTATGGCGGCTTGGAAGTTAGCGCCCGCATTAGCGGCAGGTAACTGTGTCATATTAAAACCTGCAGAGCAGACCCCCGCTTCAATTTTAGTATTGATGGAGTTAATTGAAGACATTTTGCCGGCAGGCGTACTCAATATTGTTAATGGTTTTGGCGCTGAGGCAGGAGCAGCATTGGCTAGCAGTACACGCATAGCTAAAATTGCTTTTACGGGTTCAACACCTGTTGGTCAAAAAATAATGCAAGCCGCGGCAAAAAATATTATCCCGTCAACGGTAGAGCTTGGCGGTAAATCGCCAAATATTTTCTTTGAAGATGTGCTTGATCATGAAGATGAGTATTTAAGTAAATGTATTGAAGGCGCTGTACTTGCCTACTTTAACCAAGGTGAAGTATGTACCTGCCCATCACGTTTATTCGTTCAAGAAGATATTTATGATAAATTTGTCGAAAAAGTCATCGAACGCACTAAAGCGATAACTCGCGGTAACCCCTTAGATACAACAACCATGGTGGGCGCACAGGCATCAAAGCAGCAGTTTGATAAGATCTTAAGTTATATCCAAATCGGTAAAGATGAAGGCGCGGAAGTACTTATGGGTGGTAACGTTGAACAATTAACCGATGAACTTAACAGTGGTTTTTATATTCAACCGACCTTACTTAAAGGTACAAATGATATGAGGGTCTTTCAAGAAGAAATTTTTGGCCCTGTTATTTCAGTCTGCACTTTTAAAGATGAAGCTGAAGCACTTGAGTTAGCAAATAGTTCTGAATTTGGTTTAGGTGCGGGTGTTTGGTCACGTGATATGAATCGCGCTTATCGCATGGGACGTAAAATTCAAGCGGGCCGTGTTTGGACTAATTGTTACCACATCTACCCTGCCCATGCTGCCTTTGGTGGTTATAAAAAATCGGGTGTGGGTCGTGAAACCCATAAAATGGCGTTAGAACAATATCAACAAACCAAAAATTTACTGGTAAGTTACGATATTAACCCTCTGGGTTTTTTCTAACTCAGTTAATCCAAACTAGGCTAAGCCAAACGAGTTTAAATACATAAGTATTTACATAATGCCCATATCACATTAGTGATATGGGCATTATTTTTCTGGCTAACCGCTAGCTAATTGCTGATAATGCTAATCATAAACCTTCTCTATCATTCAAGAATTAGCTATAAATTTATGAGTAAAAAATTTTACGTCATCTGGAAAGGTGCAAAAACCGGTGTTTTCACTACTTGGCCTGAAGTACAGCAACATACTGCCGGTCGCTCTGATGCACAATACATGGGTTTTGAATCAAAAAGTGCCGCCGAGCAAGCGTTTGCTTCAACTTATACCAAAGCATTAATGCAACGTTCTTTAAGTAAAAATAGCGGAGCAAGTGCTGCGTCACCCTCTAGCCGGAAAACTACGAGCAAAACAGCGAGTAAAAGTACTGGTGCTAAAACGGCAACTATAAGCCCTAATGGCCCAAGTGATATTGAAATATATTGTGATGGTGCATGCTCACCTAATCCTGGAAAATCAGGCACCGGCCTAGCGGTTTATGAACTAGGTAAAGTTACCTCTTTGTATTACGGTTTGTATCAGCCAAACGGTACCAATAATACTGCCGAGTTAAACGGTTTACTTTCTTCATTTCAAATAGCGCAGCACTTTATTGATAAAGATAAAGAGCAAAGTATTTGTATCCTCTCTGATTCAAAATATTCAATTGACTGTATCACTAAGTGGGCAAAAGGTTGGCAAGCCAAGGGGTGGACTCGTGGAAAAGGCGAAGAAGTCAAAAACTTAGCGCTAGTACAACAATGTTATGCGCTTTATAAAACCATGCACACTAAGATCACTATTCGTCATGTTAAAGCCCATGCCAATATAGAAGGTAATGAATTGGCCGATAGAATGGCCGTATTAGCCAGAAAAAAACACCAAGAAGCTATGATACGTTATAGCGAGGAAATTAACATCAAAGCTCTTCTTGCCCTCGAATCTGGTTAAATGGTTCTGAAACTAAGCCGTTCACAATTTAAGCGAGCCTAATTAAACTTATTTAAAACTAAACTGACTTAATACTAAGCTGACTATGCCCATTAATATCCTGATTACTCTCGCGCTTTTATTGTTAACGGCCTTAGTGCTTTCGCGAATATTTACCCTACCGAGAAATATCTGGTTATTATTTATTTCTCAGCCGCTAGTGATGTCAGCTTCGTCCATTATCGTTTTTATTGGCGGTATATTATCGAGTAAGATGGCCAGCGATCCCTCTCTGGCCACCCTCCCCTTAACACTCATGATTCTAGGTGTAGCCGCCGGCTCTATTCCTGCGGCTATGTTAGCAAAAAACAAAGGTCGAAAGTTTGCTGTTTATACCGGTTTAAGTTTTTCGTTGACGGCGGCTATCATAGCGATATTTGCGGCAAAATTGGCTGTGTTTGAACTATTTTGTTTTGCTAGTTTACTGATTGGTGTCGGTGGATCCTTCGGTCAACAATTACGCTTCGCCGCGATTGAAAGTAGCTTAAAGAGCGACGATGTACCTAAGATATTATCTATTTTGATGCTAAGTGGTGTTTTCGCCGCCTTTTTAGGCCCTGAAGTAGCCGTAGTGGGTAAAGATTTACTCAATTCTCCTTTTGGTTATGCTGGTTCATTTTTATTACTCGCAGTGCTGACTATTTGTTCCATGGTAATAATGTCGGCTTTTAAAAATCCGACAATCAATGAAGATGAAACCGTTGGTGAAGCAAGGCCGTTAAGCGAAATTGTTAAACAACCTATCTTTTTGATTGCCATCGGCACTGCCACCATTGGCTTTGCCCTGATGAGTTACTTAATGACGGCAACCCCTATTAGTATGCATAACATGCAAGGCCACAGTTTAAATGAGACCAAGTGGGTTATTCAAAGCCATATTGCTGCCATGTACTTGCCGTCGTTATTTACCCCTTGGTTAATAAAGTACATCAAATTAAAAGGGCTTATGTTCATCGGTACTTTAGTTTACGGGGTAGTCGCCTTTATCGCACTTTCTGGTCATGAAGTGATGCATTATTGGTGGGCCTTAGTATTACTAGGCATAGGCTGGAACTTCTTATTCCTAACAGGTACTTCACTGCTACCACAAAGTTATCACGCCAGCGAACGACATAAAGTACAAGCGACCAATGACTTTGTTTTATTTGGTTTTCAAGCCGCAGCATCACTGTTAGCAGGTTGGGTATTATTTAACGCTGGATGGCATTGGGTAGTAATAACCAGCATACCTTTTATCTTGGTACTTTGTGCGGTGATAGCCCTTTATCATAAACACCAAAAATCGATATTGCTAAAGTCAGCAGAAACAAATTAACGTTATAAAAATTTAGTTTCCCTATTCCGTACAATTAATTTATCACAGAGAAAAAATGAAGCTTTCAGAACAAGTATTTTCATTGCTAATTTCCAGCGCTGTGGCCGTGATTTGGCTTTAACAGCCAAGCGGCTGAGCATGCAGCTAACGCTGGCGTGGACCGCAGTAAATCGAGTAACCATCAACGGTAATAAAACATAGCCGGAGAAAAGTTCACGGTTGATGAGGCGCTTCGAGCCATAACTATTGATGCCGCTTGGACTAAGCGTTGGGAAGATAAAATAGGTTCTATTGTCGCGGGTAAAAATGCTGATTTTGCTATATTAGAACAAGACCCCTACCAAGTAGATCCTAAAAAGCTTAAAGATATTAAAATTTGGGGTACAGTGTTTGAAGGTAAAAAGTATCCAGTAAAGCATTAAGCAGCTATATTGCTAAGAACAATTGACTAATAACTAATATTTTGAGTTAATCTTTGAGCGTTAAGCACGCAAAACAAAAATAAAAAGGAGATAATTATGAGTGGTACAACTATGGTGGTTGTTATTGTCAGTGTCGTTTTTGGCGTTTTATATAAGATGTATAACAAACATCTCGAATTCAAAGCTAAAACAATTGCCCACAATCATGATGCTGATGGTAAAAGTGATGGTCTTAGCAAAGAAATACAAGCCCTAACCGAACGTGTACAAGTACTTGAAACTATTGTTACTGATGAGGGTTACCAAGTTAAAAAGGACATTGATCAACTGTAATTTTTAAGTAGACCAAGAGAGTATTCAAGCGATGAAGTTAATTATGAAAACTGAGTTTGATAACCTTAGGCTCAATAGTAAGCATGATTATGAAACCGACAGCAACGGTGATAAACAAGTCGTTAAGATTTATTGCGGAGAGCTATTAATTGCCAAAAAAATCAAACAGCATAAGTCTATTCGTTTTTTTGGCATTTCCGGCTACGAACAATATCTCACCCAAGAAGCGGTTTAGAAGCAGTTCCCTACTTCTTCAGCATTGATTTTAAATCGGCGAACGGGTTATAGGTGGCGGTATCTTGATTGGTATCGCCCGCTTTTACTTCCGTTTTATAGTTCGCATGGTCAGTATATTTAGCATGTTCATTGTCATGACAGTAAATACACAGTAATTCCCAGTTACTACCATCGTTAGGGTTGTTGGTATGATCGTGATCCATATGATGTACGGTTAATTCTCTTAAGTTAGAAAACTCAAAAGCACGGGCACAGCGACCACATACCCAAGGGTATAATTTTAATGCTCGGTCACGATAACCTTTTTCTTGTTGTTTGTAGTTGGCACTAGTGCCAAAGCGATCAGTGGACATAGGATTTCAGGACATAAATGAGTGAACAGTAACACTAGTGTATTGCTAAGCACTTTACTTAGCAATAGCGAGAGTTAGCAATAGCGATTACAAAGCAGTACTACATATTGAGGGTATCTATTTCAACTTTAGTTTGCTGCTCTAATACTTCCAAGGTTTTCCCATGTGGTATAGGTAAACGAGTTTCCGCATCAACTTGCACAAAAACGATATCATCGGCTAAACAGATAGTCTTTTTAGTGGCTTTATTACGGACTAAACAAGTCACGGTAATAGAAGTACGACCTACTTTTTTAGTTTCTAAACCAAACTCAACCACATCTCCTTGCATAGCAGCAGATTCAAAACTAATTTCACCAATATGCTTGGTTACCAAACAGTTGGTTTCTAATTGGCAGATAGCGTAAATGGCCGCCTCTTCATCAATCCATTCGAGCGCGCGACCGCCAAATAAAGAATTGGCGTAATTTAAATCGTTGGGCATCACAAGACGACGAGAAAGAAAGCGCATAATAGACCTTTGGGTAACATATTTATTTAAGTGGTATGACCTATTATAGCACTATTAATACTAGTTATTGAGTATTAGCTCTAAGAATAGGTTTGTTAGCTAATTCGCTTGTTAATAGACATAGCTTTGTCATTAAAATAACAAAACATTCTTAAATAATTTCAGGGAAGCATTTGGTTTTAAATAGTAGACTTTCATTTTAACTTACTTTGATGTAGGCTAAAAAGTAACCGATAACTCTAGAAGTACAGAGTCTTTATACCATAGTATTAATAACTTGGAGATTACCCGATGAGATGGAATTCACTTTGTTTTGTATCACTTTTTGTAGGAGCTACTGCGTTCGCTGAAATCCCTAATACTTTAATTTCAATCCAAAGTGTTGAACTAAATAACAAAGATAAACCGATTATGAGAACTTACCAAGAAAGGTGGAACGTCTACCAAATAATTAATGAAAAAACACAAAAAATAAAGTCAATCAATCAAAACGGCAAAGCAAAAGCGATCTACTTAGAGCCGGGGAGTTATTGCTTAAAGTCATTTAACTTGTCTGATTCAGATAAAGTTAATATATTAAATCCCCATTGCTTTAAAGTTGTAGTAAATGTGATATCAAATACCGGGACTTTTGTCATAGGAACGAGAGTAGGTAATGATAAAGGTAGCGCTAGCAGGTTTGCTCTATTGGTTGACATGAAAGACAACTATTCAGAGTTAGAGTCTATTTTAGCGGTGACTAATTCCGTACCCGCGGTTATATATAAATCCGAAGCTAACTAGGCGGGAAAAAATCCTTGCCCAGCTTAAACACATAGAACTCACTATTGTACTGGGCAGTTATGCCCAGAAGTATCATTTGGGCAAGGCGAACGCTTCAGTGACTGACTTGGTAAAATCCTGGCAAAGCTACTGGCCAAATATAGTTCCGCTGCCACACCCTAGCCCTCGAAATAACTTCTGGCTTCACAAAAACTCCTGGTTTGAGACCGAGCTACTCCCTATACTTCGACTTCGTGTTGCCGAGTCATTAAAAGATAGTAATACCTAGAATATAAACTTTCCCTTGGTTTAGATGTGTAATCAGCCAATGTCGGCTGCAAGTCGGGCTAATGTCAGGTAGAAATCGTCACCGACAATAACAAAAATAATGAATACTTGTGATTCAAAAGTACAGAGGTAAATTTAATGATTCTCAAAGAACTGCGTATTAACCGTCACTTCTCACAAGAGCAATTAGCTCAAATGTCTGGATTAAATGTTAGGACAATACAACGTATAGAAAGCGGAAAAAAGGCGAGCTTAGAGTCTCTTAAATGTATTGCTGCTGCACTTGATGTTGATGTAACAACCTTGAATCAGGAGAAATTTATGATAGATAAAAAATCAGATAACTGGAAGAATTTACCTTTGTTATTAAAGTGCTGGTTTGTTTTTAACTTTTTACAAACCAGACCCAGTAGAAAATCAGCCTATCGCATTGAAATGATTGGCCATATAAGTGGCTTTATATTTTGCTGTTTAGGTCTTATTAGTGAAGCTGCACTCGTTGGCGGTCTACTTATGCTTGCTACGGCTTATTTATACCACGGATTGATATGGCACGGTGATCAGCATGGTATTTGGTATGATCATGAACCAAGCCACCCCCCTAAACTTAACCAGTAGATGTAATGAGTAAGTGTAAATGCGTATTACTTTTGTCTTTTTACTTTTCTTCATTTCACTTTACGTGAATGCAGAAAACATTAAACCCTTCACTACAGACGGCTGTAGTGTATTTCCTGATGGCACATTTAAGCAAAATCAATTATGGCTATCGTGTTGCACTGCTCATGATTATGCTTATTGGCAAGGTGGCACTTACCATGAAAAACTGCTGGCTGATAAAAAACTTCACCAATGTGTTGCTCAAGTAGGAGAGCCTCACATCGCCAACCTTATGCTAGCGGGTGTTCGTGTCGGTGGCAGTCCATATCTGCCTACATCATTTAGATGGGGTTATGGTTGGTCGTACCCTAGGTGGTACAAGATATTAACAGATGCAGAAAAAAAGCAGATAAAAGCGATGGAATATGACAAATAACAAACCACAAGTAATCGCGATCAGCGGAGTATCTGGCGCAGGTAAAACTACCGCGGTAAAATTTTTGGCAAAGCACTTTACTTGCCCCTATTTACTTTTTGATGATCATACCGATAGCCATACTTACCCCCAGGATATGAAACGATGGCTTAACCATGGCGCTAACCTCGATCTTATCCAAACACCAAAATTTGTTAGTGCATTACAAAAACTAATATCGACGGATAACAGCAGTTTCATTTTTATTGAAGAGCCTTTTGGCAGGGAGCGAGACCCAATGTCTTTATTAGTTGATTATGTCGTTTTGTTGGATCAACCATTAGAGTTATGCCTAAGCCGCATTATCAAAAGGCATACTGCTAACCTCACTGGTGATAGTTCAGCTTCGTTAAGTTCAATGGTGAACTTCTTGGATAAATACCATGACCACTTTAGAGAAATTTACATCAGTTCCGCTAACAAAGTTCGCCAAAATTGTGATTTAATCATCTCGGGTAACCGCTCTACTAAAGAGACCACAAGTGCAATTATTGACTGGTTGAAAACAAAGGCAAACTAACTTTTAACTCAAGTAAACAAAATATCGCTATTTATAAATATTAACGTTAAGGGGATTATATGTCGTATGAAATACTCGTCGGTTTACATGTTTTAGATGATCTCAAATATGAGCATTACCGCAAAGCCATGAAACCAATACTTGCAGATTATCAAGGTTATTTTGGCTATGATTTTAAAGTATCCGAGGTGTTAATTTCACCCGAAAATAGTGATATCAACCGAGTATTTACTATAAACTTTAGCAATAAGAATAAAATGGAAGGGTTTTTCTCAGACGCTCAATACCTAGTGGTTAAAGAGCAGTATTTTGTTGAGTCGGTGGCGAGTGCCACCATCATAGCAAGTTATGAAAAAGAGACTTAATAAGACTCTTCATAACATAACGACTCAGGGATTTTAGGCTGAAGATTCCTAGCTTACACTTCTGTCATTAATGTTGAGATTAGCTGCTTGAACCTTAAAATCGCTAAAGAGAGCAACAGACATAATCTCATTATTTATCATTCACTCAACAAGTAGCAGTTAAGAGAACATTTTTTTAAAACTATCAGCCATCTTAACGAACTTCTCTTTCATTGTGCGCTTTAAATCGATATCGACACTACTAAATATTGAAAATCCTTCAATAATAATGGTTGGTGTCGTAGCACTTACATGGCTAGCGACATTATTAGGGGCTGAGTTATCAATACTGGCAAAAATACAAAAAGCTTTAGACGCGACATTAATATTTTCCGGCACATAAATAGTATCACTACTAAATAAGCTAAACATTATTATACGGACTTCTTGTTGACTAAATATGGCATCAGTAAAGTCGATTTCAGTACTACTAAACAGACTAAAATAACGTATCTGCTTGGCAACCTTAAAGGCACCGCCACGATTGCTGCTACTAAAGATATTCACCATGGTATCGACTTCTTCGGCCTCACCGGCAACATAGTTCGGCGCTAAGTCTTGCTTTTTGCTTTCAACAAACGCTTTATCTACCGCCAGGGGTAAATCGTTAGTTAGCTCAACAAGCGCTTGATGATTAGCCAATTCCATCGCTTGATCTAACCTGCGTTCAAACGCCTCATATGATATTTCACCGTGGCTATAGTTCATGATTAATTGATCAATCACTTCGCTACGGACTGTTTCAATGGGTCTATCTGCTAGGGTAACGGTCATTTTACTTTCCTTGTTCTTATACAAATCCCACTAACTATGTGATCATTTCTACTTGCTAAAATTACCAACTACTTCGTTATTTAATAATTAACGCTGCATGGATGCAGCTTGTTAGACAATGCAGGAGCATATTGTCCTGAATAACTAGTTATCAAAGTAAACGTCTTGTATTTGGCAGTTTTTTCTACGTATAAAATAGATCACCTAATTAATGGAACTGGTATATAAGCTTAAATTACTTATTTACATATGAGTAACACTATAACAAAGGTAGTAGCAATGACAGTGCCAAAAACATTAACTATAAAATACAATTAGTTATATAAAAATAAAAAGTAAGCAATTATATAAATACAATTAACTGGTTATTTTGACTAAAATCAGGGGGATATAGCAGGAAAGAGCTTAAAGAAAGATTGTAAGATTTAGGACGAGTATACGTGTAGGTGCAAGTATAAATAAAAATCACTCATTGACGAGAAATGACATGAGTCAATAAGTGATTTAGCGTTGTGTAATACACCAAGAGAATAAGTAACGATTAGTGAAGGACTGCGCGAATAGGTAAAGCTGCACAAATCTTAGCTTCAGCAATTAAAATTTCTTCTAAACGTAGATCAACTTCAGCTTTGTCACAATACTCGTACGCCAGCTCAACAAATAAGTTTTTATGCTTTTCTTCTGACTTAGCAATAGCGACATAAAGATCTTTGTCTTTACCTTCAGGCAGGGCTTGTGAAACTAACCAAAATTTCTCATAACCGCGCGCTTCAATCACTGCGGCAACCAGTAATCTATCCATCATAAAATAGCTGGTGCCATTACGGAACAAGGCACGGAGCTGGTTAATGTAAGGGTCTTTTTTATCTTGACCTAAGGTGACATCGCGGGCGACAAGTAACTTTAATACTTGCTTGAAATGAATAAGCTCTTCAATAGCTAAGTCTGTCATCGCTCGAACCAATTTAGCTTTGTCTGGATAATGAGACAACATGGCCATTGCCATACCTGAAGCTTTCTTCTCGGCTGCGGCATGGTCTTGCAAAAATAGGTTAAAGTCAGCCATAACAGCATCAACCCAATCTTGGCCAGTGTGGTGTTTTAATTCAAACATATTTACTACTCTCTAAAACTTTATTTACTTAATGAAAATCACACGTTTTAAATAATGCAATTTACTCAATACAATTGGCGTGATTTTACCTGTGAACACCGATTAGGACAATAATTAATATGCCTAGAGTTGATCTCGCTTAATAAAGCACTTTATCAATTTTACCTTTATTAGTCGATTCTACTTTTAACTTGTTATGAAGCCCTTGCCAGGCTTTTACTTTACCGCCAAGGTTAATTTGTTTAAAACCGCCCTCTCTGGCGTTGCTGCTATCAATATCAAGGAAAGCTAACATGGTCAGGTAACTATTTTCATCACTGACATCTATGGTAAGTAAATCTTCTGCTCGGTCTTCAAAATAAACTTCAATGCCTTGTTGATGACGGTTATAACAGCTAAGTAAAAACTCGTCACTGTTAAGGTTTTCGTCGTTAAGTGGCGAGAAGACTTCATTATAACAACGTTTTAAGTGAGGGTTAAAACCACCATCAGTGCGTTGTAAATTGACTATCATGCGTTGTAATAATTGCTTGATTGACGGCAGCCATTTTTCCGGAGGCCGAGTCAAATAAATAAACTTACTGTTAGGGAAGTGTTTATCCAACTTTTGATAATCACAAAATATCGGCGTATCGGCTAGTACCTGCGCCTGAGAAAAAGTGTCTTGAGTATAAGCATTATGTGCGGTTTTAAAACCTTGCTCTAACATTGCTAAGCAAACACTGGTGGTTGCGGTTCTGGGTAAACCTATGATAAATATTTTCTCTTGTGACACTGAACTAAACCCTTAAAATATGAAAAGACATAAAACTGATACATCTGTGAAATAGCAGTAAAATCAGACAAAATTACGTTAAAAACAGCTAATTATAACTTATTTCATCATTTAACAAACACACAATTGACAGTGATCAATAAATACCTTATTTATGAGAGCATACTGAGTTCATAGCAAGCACAAACCTAGTCCATTCTGAGAGTAGGCAGTAGCCAAGGAAATTTCATGACAGCACAAGATGAGCAGCGCGATAGTGTTAACTGGGCTGATTACCTAAAATCTGGCAATCGCATTTTTATCGGCTCCAATGCCGCGGTACCTAATGCCTTAATAGATGATTTAATTGCCAATAGCCAAGGCTTGCATGATATTGAAACCGTCCATATTTTAACGCTTTCCGAAAATGTATGGGCCAAGCGTGAACATAAAGACTTATTTAAGGTAAATAGTTTATTTATTGGCGGTAAAAATATTCGCGAAGCCATTGCCGAGGGGCGTGGTGATTATACCCCTTGTTTTATTTCCGATGTGCCACGGTTATTTCATGAAAATATTTTACCCCTCGACGTGGCACTTATTATGGTCAGTCCACCCGATGAGTATGGTTACTGTTCATTAGGCGTGAGTGTTGATATCGTTTCTTCCGCAGTAAAAGCGGCTAAATATGTTATTGCCCAGATCAACCCGAAAATGCCACGCACTAACGGTCATAGTTTTGTGCATGTAAATCAAATTCATGCCTGGATAAACGTTGCACAAGATTTACCGCAAGTAAAACCACCCGAAGTGGATCGCCGCAACGAACAAATTGGTCAATATGTTGCTATGTTGGTTGAAAATGGCGCTACCTTACAAATAGGCATAGGGAAGATACCCGAAGCGGTTTTACGTTATTTAGGTAATCATAAAGACTTAGGTATTCACAGTGAAATGATCTCCGATGGCGTGGTTGATTTGATGTTAAAAGGGGTTATTAATAACCGCCGAAAAACCTACCATAAAGGTAAAGCGGTAGCGACTTTTTGTATTGGCAGCCAAAAAGTATATGACTTTGTTGATGGTAATCCTCACATAGAATTTTACCCATCAGAACATATCAACTCACCGGTAAAAATCGCTAAAAATGACAACATGGTGTCGATTAATAGTGCCATTGAAGTCGACTTAACCGGCCAGGTAGTTTCAGACTCTATTGGTTATCAATTTTACAGCGGCATTGGCGGACAAGTTGATTTTATTCGTGGCGCATCGCTGAGTAAAGGCGGTATGCCTATTATTGCCCTGCCCTCAACTACCCGAGATGGCAAAATATCACGTATTGTTGCCCATATCACTGAAGGTGGCGGCGTAGTAACTTCGCGCGGCCATGTGTCCTATGTGGTGACCGAGTTTGGTATTGCGTCTTTGCGCGGTAAGAGTATTAGAGAGCGTGCCTTAGAGCTGATCAGAATTGCTCACCCTAAATTTAGGGATAAACTACTTGCCGATGTCCGCAAACATTATTGGGTGCCGGAATACCAAGAAAGCTCACCTAGCTCGGTACCTGAACTCGGCTCAATTGAAATGAAGCGCTTTAATTTTGCCAATATTAATTATATCTTAAGACCATTAGCGCCGGCTGATGAGCGAAAGTTACAAGAGTTTTTCTATTCCCACAATAAAGAAACCTTGATGATGCGCTACAACCATCACATTACCCAGATGACTCGGGAGAAATCTTGTAACTTGGTCAGCGTGAACCAACATGTAGATCTTGCTTTGTGCTTTACCAAGAAAGATTCTTTAGGTGAAGCGATTCAAGCTGTGGCTCGATATTATTACATTGAAAGTATTAATAGTGGTGAGGTTGCCTTTGTTATTAAAGAAAGTTTACGTGGCCGCGGTATGGCAAGTACCTTACTTGGTGAAATGATCGCCATCGCTAAAATTCGAAAACTTGATAGCTTAGTGGCTTGTGTACGCAGTGATAATGGCTCTATGTTGAAAGTATTCGAACGTTCCGGTTTTGTCCGTCAAGCCAGTGAAGATTTTGATGAAGTGAGTTTAAAGCTGACCTTGATTGAAGAGTCAGTAGAAAGTTAATCACTATTTGATAGTTAAATTTTAAACGACTTAAATATCCAGTGACTGTTCAGCTTTAAGCGTTACAGCTCAAGTAAAAGGAAAAAGCACGGAGTTGACGTTAGTCAATGAGTACTTTTGACGCCTTAATTGAACTTTAACGAGACAAGCTGAATATTCACTAGCTAAAAAAAGAGAATAACTATGCCAGTTGGAATTATAGGCCACTACAGATGTGGCGAACATGACATGGGTGAGCATCACCCTGAAAATGGAAAACGCTTAACCGCTATTTCAGACCAATTAATTCGCAGTGGCTTAGATTATGTCGTCCGTCAGTTTGACTCAAAGCCTATCGATAAAAGCTTACTCGCCTTAGCGCACACGCAAGAATATATTGATTTTGTTTTTGATAATGCCCCTACGGAAGCTAAAGGCGAACAATACTTTATCGTCGGTGAAGACGCAGTGATGAATAGCAAAACACTGACTTCTATTTTGTATGCCGCCGGTGCTGCGGTTGATGCAGTCGATTTAGTCATGGATGGTACTTTAGGTTCAGCTTTTTGTGCGACAAGGCCGCCAGGTCATCACGCAGAACATGATAAAGGCATGGGTTTTTGCTTTTTTAATAATGTCGCCATCGCTGCCGCTTATGCCAAACAAAAGTATGCTTTAAAACGTGTGGCCATAGTCGACTTTGATGTCCATCACGGCAATGGTACAGAAGACATAATAAAAAACCATTTTAATGCCACACCCAAGGATGACAAAGGTTACCTGTTTTGCTCAAGTTACCAAGACCCACTGTACCCGTTTGAAGTTGAAGAAAGCAATACACCACCTATTATCAATACCCCATTAGCGGCGACAACAAAGGGTGAGCAGTTCCGCGAAAAACTAACCGCGCACTGGTTTCCAGCATTACACAAATTTAAACCAGAATTAATCATTATCTCGGCAGGCTTTGATGCCCACATCGAAGATGATATCTCACAGGTGAGCTTAACTGAGTCCGATTATCGCTGGCTCACTGATGAGCTTAAAGTTATCGCCAATGAATACGGTGGAGGAAAAATTGTTTCGGTACTTGAAGGCGGTTATGCCCCTAGCGCGTTAGGCAGAAGTGTCGTTGCTCATATTAATGGCTTGATTGGGAATTAATGGTGATTAAATATTAACAAATCGCGCGATTAAACCCCCACCTACCATAGGCGGGAATTTATTCGCGCTTTCCGTTAAGAGAATTTATTCGCGCTTTCCGTTAAGGGAATTCATTCGCGTTTTCCGTTAAGGATAAAGCGAGGTTTAGAAATACAAAGCTAAAGATAGTTGTGCATGATCATCATTACTTAAGGTATAGAGTAAGTCGTTTTCATCATTACTCTGCAGCAATCTAACATCAACACTGACAATAACGTTATCACCAAATCGACGATTGGCTTCGATAAGGAAACTAAAGGCATTGTGATCTAAATCACTGCCTATGCCCATTAACAATTCACTACTTTGCATGTCGTTAAAGGCCAACCTAGCGCCTAAAAACAAGTCATTTTGCATCAGTGAACCTTGCGCGCCAAGTGCAACTTCACCGCGTGAATCCCAGCTGTGCTCCATCAATAAACCTAAGTCGATATTCGATTCAAATACCCCAATAAAGCTGTATTCAAAACCTGCTTGCGTTGCCCAAAAATCTTCCAGACTAGTGCTGCGATGTATGCCCTCAAATTTCCATAACCAGTCGCCTAAGGTGGCTTGCACATCTACACCCAATTGATCCATTTGAGCATAGTATTGTTGTAAGGTGTTTTGCGTAGCAGGTGTTAGGTAAGCTTCTCGGTTAGTACCATGAAACCAATACGCACCTAAGTCAAAGTCACCAACACTGTGAGCCCAACGCAAGGCCACATCAAGATGTTGCTGTCCCGCAGACGATTCATAACTGACATTTTCTTCATCAACCACTAACGGTCCACGTAAGCGCCCTTCTGCACCCGCATAAGTTCTTTCTCTAAAACCTGGCAGTAAAAACACATCTACAATGCCCCAATCATTAACCACAGATAAGTTAACCATTTGTTGGCCAAGTTTATCTTCACCATCAAAGTCTTCAACACCATCGGTTTGGTTGATCACATCAACAAGATGTTGAAACTCAGTAACGCCCCAAAACTCTTTACGAAATCCAACACGCAGTTCCCAATCATCACTGGCATGGACATAAGCGAGTTCACGAATATCACCATGAGTACGCTGCGAGTCTTGGCTATCGACTCGATAAAAAGGCGTAAAGATAATGCTATCGTTGCCACCATTCCATTGCCAGTAGAGCTCGGTCTCTATTGATAGTGACGTTTGACTATGACTCAACTGTTCAGGATAAAGCGCCTCTTTAAAAAAATAACGCTGCTCTATAGCAAGATTACTTGATGCTTCAAACTCAACATCACTAGCACCCTCACTAGCAAAGAGAGGGTTACTAAGCAGTAAGCTTGCGCCTACTGCCATACCTATTAGTGAGCCGGTAAGTTTTTTACTTGACGACTTATTTAAAGACTTTTTAAATGATAAGGACATCGACTTAACGCGCACGTTTTAATGAGTTACGGTTAAAGTCACTGTCGTTTAAGCCGGTTTTAAAGTTATAATTCGACCACTTTAATTCGGTACTTTTACCATTTTGGTGATTGATCATTTCTTGAATATCAGCACGCCAATGTTTAGCTAAATATTGCTTATAGCCACTAAAGGTTAACGTTTTTAGCAGTGAGTCTTTACGGTCATAAAAATCGATTTTATGAATACGGTACTCTAGGGTATCAAGCCAAACGATACGACGAGTGTAACCTGAATTTTCGTCTACCGGATATTGTTCAACTTTGAAGTTGGTTAAACCGTTAAGTTCTTCAACGCCTAAATATTTGTAGCTGTACTTTTCTACTTCAAAAGAACTTAAATCTTCAAAAGCAAACTCTGAGCCCATAAAAGGCCCAGATTTATTACGTGATGAAATACGTTTAACACGTTTTAATGCCGGTAAAAACAACCATTGTTCATCGGCATCAACCGGATGTGAGAAGCTTAAAAAAGCAGTGCCTTTAACATCACGCGGTTTATTAAAAATAGTTAAACTTTTATCACCATCATCTAATACTTCAAGTGACTTCATCTTAATTTCACGAATACTTTCTTGGCCTTGCTGGTTACGCAATAACATCACCATATCAGCAGTACTATCTTGCCAACCTAGATCGCGTTTTTTTGCTTCCATGGAAATATCTAAGCCTTTTTGCTCTTCTGCGCTTAGGGCAAAAGCAGCATTTGAAGCCAGCGATAAATTTAACGCACTTATCGCTAATAGTGCGCTAATTAAGTTTTTCTTAGTGAACATAGTTAATCCTTATAACTTTTATCAAATTTTTATAAATTCTTATAAATGTATTGAGTAAACTTATCAGCCTTACACCGCTGATAAGTTTACTGGTTAGCTAGTGGCGTAATTAAGCCGCTTCAATCGATTTTTTAATCGGTGTTTCAACTACTTCATCCACGCTTTGTGTCGCTTTTTCCTTATCAAGCAACATAAGTAATGGTGGCAGGAATAAGAAATCAACGATAAGTGCGATAAAGATGGTCAATGCTGTTAGGAAGCCCATATCAGCATTCATTTTAAATGATGATTGTGCCAAGACAGTAAAGCCGGCTACGAGTACAAAAGTAGTGATCCATAGTGCGCGTCCGACATTATCAAAGGCATAGTGCACCGCTTCTTTCGGGTTGGCATTTTTATCACGTCTGGCATGAAGGTACTTACTTAAAAAGTGCACGGTATCATCAACAACAATGCCTAACGTCATACCAATAACAACCGATAAACCAAGGCCTACTTGTCCACTATATAATCCCCAAATACCAAAACCTATCGCCGCCGGTGCTAAGTTAGGTAATAAACTGATTAAACCAAAGCGCCAGCTTTTTAAGGCTACACCTAATAAAATTGAAATTAAGATGAGTGCCAGTGTGGTACCGATAAGCATGCTAATAATATTACGTTGGCCGATATGGGCAAACATTAAACTTGGGCTAGCAAAGTCAACTTCATACTGTGGCGCGTGTTGAGCAAACCAGGCAATCATCTCTCCTTCAATATGAATCAGCTCGTTGCTAGTCATATTTTTAAAGGTCACCACGATTTTTGACGCTGATTTATCAACATCTAATTGGTTATTTAAATCTAAGCCGTAAGGTAGAGACATTTCATACAACAATAAATATTGCGCCGACATCTCTTGGCTATCGGGTAATTTATACCAACTAGGATCATCAGCATGCATATTCTTATTGAGACGCTTTAAGGTATCGGTAATTGTATTAACATGATCCGTTTCAGGACGCTCACGTAACCAATCACTAAAGTCACTAACACTGCGTAAGTATTTCGGATCATTAATGCCGCTTGATTTACCGGTTTTTACCGAAATTTCAACCACCATCATGCCCGATAAGTTATCTTGCATAAAATCAGTTGCCGCACGGTATGGCACGGTTTCATCGAAATACTTAACAAAATCATCATTAAGTTCATTGTTAGGAATGAACATGATTGAGGCGATAATAAGCACACTGGTTAAAGGTAATAAGACTTTACGTTTGGCAATAACAAAGTCTGCCAATTTAGCCATAATGTCTTTTTTACCCTCACTCTGCACTTTAACGCGCACCGGTAATACCGTAAGTAATGCTGGGAAAATAGTAACCGAAAAAACAAAGGCCAACATCACGCCAATAGCGACTAAATTCCCTAAGTCTCTAAAGGGTGGCGAGTCAGAAAAATTCATGCTTAAAAAGCCAATCGCGGTGGTAATACTGGTTAAGAAAATAGGTTGTAAGTTGATTTTGATACTACGGGCAATGGCGGTACGTTTATCAGCGCCTTGTCGCATTTCATAAAACATAGAGGTGAGTATGTGAATACAATCGGCTACCGCTAAGGTCAATATCATCGTTGGCGCTGATGATGATGGCCCAGTCAAATAAAAGCCTAACCAACCGGCAAGCCCCATGGTAGTAACAATACTCATAATAATAACAAGTACCGTGGCGATAGTACCGGTGATAGTTCTTAGCAATAACCCTATGGTGATAATAACCACAAGAAACATTAACGGAATAAGTGTTGTACCATCATTAATTGAAGCTTCACCAAAGGAAGTGTTCATCATAATCATGCCCGACAGATACACGTCTACTTCAGGGTGATCTGCTAAAAACTGTGCTTTAATAGCACGGACACTCGCCGCAACTTCGGGTGTTTCCGCCATAGGGTCAACGCCCGGCAATTGCACGGTAACGTTAACAACTGAAACATGACCTGTTTTAGAGATTATTTTATTAACCAGTAAAGGTTCGCTAATGGCAATATTCTTGATTTTATCAAGCTTGTCATTGGTTAAGTTACCGGTAGACATAACAAGATCTTCAACGATCATGTCGTCTTCTTCAGCGTAGGTATATTGAAAATTAGTGACTGAATCAACCCGTGTTGAATAAGGTACTTGCCAACTTTCTTTAGTTAATGCTTTTAGTGCCGCCAAATGCTCTGCGGTAAAAACATTGCCGTCTTTTGGTACCACGACAAAAGAAACATTATCGCTTTTGGCATAGACTTTTTGCATTGACTCAAAAGCCGTTAACTGTGGGTTTTCTTCACTAAAGAATACTCGGTAGTCACTTTTGAATTCTAACTTTTGTGCCCCCATTCCCGCTATTATCGCGAAGGTAATACACACAAGTATCACCCAAAATGGATTTTTACCAACAAAATTATAGAGTTTGTCTCTCATGGTTAAGCTCCTTATATTCTTAAATTTTCTTAATTAAATAAGTATTTTTTAGATGACGAATCGTCACCTTACAGTTCAAAAAAATGCGGTGATGCACCGCACAAAATTCGTATTAATTTTCCTAACAAATATTGGCTAAAGAACTACTTGCTAAAGAAAGAGTCGCTAAAGCGAGGTTAGCTAAAACTATCAAAGTTTAGCTCACGCCCTTTTGCCTTAATTTTTGCTAATTCTTCAGGAAATAATTCAGCTAAAGCAATTTTCAACTCCGCGCAATGGCTGCTATCTTTACTTAAAGGCTGCCAACCCATGCCGTCATAAAGCAAATTACTAAGGTTAAATAGCTCACGTTCAACAATCAAACTGGTTCTACCGCTACACTGTTCAACTTCGCCAGACAGTAGCGTAATAGCACCATAGGCCATCGACCAGTTGCTAAAGCATAATTGCTGTATATCCATATTCAAAGGCAGTGCTAGATTGCCATCGTTTAGGCCATCTTCGACAATGCCGTGAATTGAAGTCATTAATTTAACTTCTAATCGTTCACCCTCATTAATATGCTTTTCACTTGATTTACCTACGACATTAGGCGATTTAGCGCATAGCACAGTTTGAAACAATGCTGGGTATAACATTGCATAAAGCAGATAGGAAAAATTTAATAACAACATGCGAGAGCGCGCACAACCTTTAAATTGATAGGCGCGATAAAATAAATCGGCTAGTAGACCAATGGCATGATTACTGATAGCTAACAATAAATCTTCTTTACCAATAAAGTGTTTATAGACAGTACCTTTTGAAAAAGGCACTTGGGCAACGACTTTATCCATGGTCAGATTTTCGATACCATT
Organism: Colwellia piezophila ATCC BAA-637; assembly: GCF_000378625.1. Classification (GTDB taxonomy): domain Bacteria; phylum Pseudomonadota; class Gammaproteobacteria; order Enterobacterales; family Alteromonadaceae; genus Colwellia; species Colwellia piezophila. The sequence continues at coordinate 60,601 of NZ_KB905176.1, forward strand.
TTGTTGAATCAACAGCACTGCTGAGCTGATTATTTGCAACTCTCTTGCTTTAAGTGCCGCTTCATCGAGTAACTTAGGTGGTGTCATAGGGCCTACTATTTAATATGTGACGAATCGTCACTGACGAATCGTCATAATACGCCCAATGTAATTATTGTCAACGAATTTGTAACTAAAGTGTACGTGTGAATTTTCTTTCATCGCCATAATATGTGTCACGAGTGATTTATGAAAAACACTTTCTGAACTACAAACTATTTAGTCGTATCTAGGAGTCAACTTTTACCACTAAGGAAACATTGGCACTAGGTTAGGATTAGTGCCAAAAATCAAACGGCTTGGGGTAGTCTGTTTATGATCACTGCTACCACAAAGAAGACGTTATATTTTGAGTTCATCAACGTCAACTGTGACCTAAAACAGTCGTTTACTTACCAATCACTCTATTGATATTAGCTAACTTATTTACTGCTAAATAAGAGTTAATATTAAGACCATAAAAGGCTTTCGTGATCTGGCAACGATGTTAAAACTTTAACTTTTCCTGACTTTACATCTTGTTCCAAACTGCCTGTACGAACTTCATTAATATCAACTTCATAACCAATAGAATCAATGCCTACCCAAGCATTTCTAGCAGATCTTTTAGCTGCATATAAACAGCAATCGGTAAGTTCTACAACTTCTGTCCAAGAAGTTATCTTATGATGGTTCTTAGGGTGGTAAGTAAAACCAATAGAGCAAGTTACAGATAAAGTATTGCAGTCAGTAATTTTAAATTTATATTCTTCTACTGATTTTCTTAATCTTTCTGCCAGCATTGAGGCTCTTTCTTTTGGTATAAACCTAGAAACGACTAGAAACTCTTCTCCTCCCCATCTAACAAGGTAGTCTGTTGTTCTAAATACTTGGTTTAATAGTAAGGCAAAATCTTTAAGAACTAAATCACCTGCTGCATGACCATAGGTATCATTAATGCGTTTGAAATAATCAATATCTATCATGAAATAAATTAGATCTTCTGGGGAACGTCTATTCTCGGTCACACTTCGGCGACTTATTAATTCAATATCTACCCCAATATTATTTTCAATAAACCGCCTATTTTTTAGCCCTGTGAGTTGGTCTGTAAAACTGAATTCTTTAAGCTGTTGATTTGCTTTTTCTAGCTGTTGAGTACGCTCTTCTACTCTTAATTCCAACTCTTTATTTAGCCTAATGGTGGACTCTACTTTAATTTTTTGATTATTGTGATATCTAGAGAAAAAGAACACCGTTAATAGGGTATAAATCAAGTAAGCCCACCATGTTCTCCATGGAGCTGGTTGCACAATGATCTTTAACTTTGTTTCAAGAGAATTAAACCCTATAGATTTAACTGTAAATACATAACTTCCACTTGGTAACTTACCGTAACTGGCAATTCTTTCTCGGTAGTCAGATATTACCCACGTCTTATCGAAACCTTCCAATTTATATTCATATTTTTGCTTGTAAGGAAACGAATAATCTAAAGCAGCAAATTTTAATGTGAGTGAGTTTACGGTGTAATCAACGACTACTTCTTCCATTTTATTTTCTGATATTGGAATGTTGTTATCAGGGGGGAACACTACAGGTAAACCTCTGGTAACCACTCTTTCTATTGGCATGGCATCAATTAACACATCTGTAATATGAAGGCTAACTGCTGAAGGTTTTGCAATTAGCTCCCTAGGGGAAAACTCGGTAAAGCCGTTTGTAAATGGAAAAAATAAATTTCCATTGTTACTTTTATACGCCTTACCTAATACAAATTGGATACTAGGAAGTCCATCAATATAGTTAAAATGGGTAGCTAATTTAGGCTCGTCTGATAGCTTAGTAACACCTTCTTCTGTACCAAACCAAAGATTTCCTGAATTATCTTCTTCAATCGAATATATATTATTATTTAGCAATAAATTATCAGTGCTATATTCCGCTAAAATTTCAAATTTAGCATTTGTTTTTGTTAAACCACTTCCGTATGTACCAACCCAAATATTAGTATGTGTATCTTGATATATCTCAGTTATATCCTTTCCAAAGTTTTTAGCTAATAAGCTTTCGAACGCTGAAGTTTGAATAAGCTTATTTGTATTTAAGTCAAATAAAGCTAGACCATCATTATTTCTCATCCATAGCTTATTATTCACATCAATGACCAAGTCTCGAGCAAGACCTAATTCAATTGGTGAATGGCGTTTAAAGGTATTATCCTCAATTCGAAATGAAAATAGGCCTAGATCTGTCCCTAACCATAGTCGACCAGAATTATCATTTACAATATTGGTTACTAATAAATCGTTTGTTTCGGTAGGTTTGAAAGCCTCAAGTTGATTGGTTCGAAGATTGTATAAGATAAGTCCGCTATCAGTACCAAGCCAATATGTATCATCTCCATCTCTCAATATTTCCCATATTTGAGATTCTTCAATATCAATTATGGGCGAAATAGTATTCGAACTTTTGTTAAATAAGTTAAGCCCCTTAGAAGTTCCAATTAACAAGTTACCTTGCTTAGTTTCAGAAAAACTAATGATTACGTCGCTTTTGAGATTGTGATTTGAATATGGGCGATTACGAATAAATGAGAACTCATTAAACAAAGGGTTTAGAATGCTTATCCCTGAACCATTTGTGCTAATCCAAAGGTTTTTCTGCTGATCGATAAACAAATGTCTGATTGAATTATCAACAAGTGAGGATTTATTTTCATTTCGTTGGTATATCTTTGAAATATGGGAGTTTGAATTAAAGTGAATTAAGCCGTCTCCTTTAGTTCCTAACCAAAATCTGACACCATCCTCACTTGAGATAGATGTAATTTCTGGTTCAACAATTTTACCGTTAATGATTAACTTTATAGACTCAAATATCCCCTGTTTTTTATCATATTTGACAAGACCTTCAGTTGTTCCTAATAGGAGGGTATTACCTTGGTTATACAGAGCCCACAGCCCATCTTTTAGAAGTTTACGGTTTCCTGTTTTTTTATTTGAAAAAGAAACGATAGACTTAGAAGTAATATCAATACGATTCAAACCTTTATGAGTAGCAACCCAAATAAATCCACTCTGATCCTGTTTAATATCACTAATATATTTTGAACTTATTGAGTTGGGCTTCTCATCACTAGAGGTGTATCGATTGAATTTTCCATCACCTTCATAACGGTTTAACCCTCCACCCATAGTAGCAATCCATAGTTGCTGTTTCTTATCAATAAACAAGCGCCAGACATAGTCATGACTTAGGGAAGTATAGTTGTTATCATCATGTTTGAAATTCTTAAATTTTTCTGACTGTGGGTCAAAGTAATTAAGCCCTCCCATAGTTCCAATCCATAGATTGCCTAACTGATCTTCTACAATCGACGTAACGCTATTATGAGTAAGACCTTTGCTGTCAGGGGTAGCTTTAAATATTTTGAAATTATATCCATCATACCTAGCGAGTCCAACAGATGTACCAACCCAGATAAAGCCATTTTTAGCTTGCATTACAACTTGAACAGTATCATGCGGAAGGCCGTCAGCAACGTTTAAAATTTTGAAACGAAAATTTTCGCTACTGGCAGCTGATGCCAACGAGTGCAATAAAAAAAATAAAGCAAAAAATAAAAATTTTATAGGCAAAACAACACCATGAATGTTTTCTATATCCAAAAAGATAACTTAACATATTCTTTGGGTAGTTGTTGCTTAGTATCAAAACTTCTGAATTTTTTAAGCTAGATAAATTTAGAAGCTCTCACGTAAGATAATGGTACAAAATACCTTTTTGAGAAGGCTTTCAAGTTTTGTAAATACCAAACTTAAAGCCGATAACCCTAATGTCTGGTCTAGTCGGAGTTGCTGTCGTAAGAGAAACAAGTTCTAGCGTCAACTATGCGCTTAGTTGACATGCCGTAGTGGGGGATCTTAACGACAACTGATAGCCAAAAGCCGACATTAGATGAGGGCTGGTCTTTAGGTCAACTGCTCGCTAAAAGAAGACATCATGCATCTACAAGTGATGTCTTGTGGCTACAGTTATTTCTAACATGCTATTCATAACCAAATTTATAATCACTGTTACAGATTAAATAATTTTTAAACTCTTTCAGCGGTAAAGCTTTCGAATAATACCAGCCTTGTCCAAATTCAATATCCATTTTTAATAACTCGTCCACTTGTAATCTATTTTCAATCCCCTCAGCAATAACAGTAGCTTCAAGGTTATCAGCTATTGAAACAATATAAGGTATTAAGGTAGATCTAATAGAGCCTGTTTCAACTTCATCTACAAAAGATTTATCAATTTTTAAGGTGTCAATATCTAACAGTTTTAACTGAGATAAATTAGAGTAACCTGTACCAAAGTCATCAATGGATATTTTTATGCGGCTTTTTGAAAGCGTTTCTAATGTATTACCTATTTTATTAAAATGTAGCTCTTCGTCTTCCGTTACCTCAAAGAAAATTTGAAGATTAGATGTTACATCTTTTAACAGTTCAATTCCTTTAAGGATATTACCGTTATTTATATCTTTTGGAAAAACATTAATGGATAGGTAAAATGGCGTGTCATCAGCTTGAATATCTTTAAAATCATCAATTGCTTGTAAGATAAGAGTCTCAGTCATCTGCCAAGACATGTCTAATTCACTAACAACTGAAATAAATTGGTCAGGGTAAAGAGGACCTATATTATCTTCAAATCGAGCAAGCAGTTCACAACCAATGACTTTATCTGTTTTCAATTCAACAATAGCTTGATAATGTGGCTTAATACACTTGAATGATAAACCTAATTTGACTCTCCGTTTAGTACTATAAATGTAACTATAAATCCATCCATAAACATGTAAAGCGGTAATCCCTGAAATTAAAGATATTAAAATTAAAATCAATAAAATAAGTACAGTTTGAAATTCCGAAAAATTTTTATGATGAACAGCTACACATACTCCTCCTTTAGGTCCGCAAAATTCCAGAGAGTGTGATAATAATCCTGTACTAAAGTATTGTTTACTACTTGTTGCCTTATGTTGAAAAACCCCACTTTTTCCATAAAGATGAGTTATCTCATCACCTTTCTTTGCTAACACTTCATATTCTTTAAACTTTAAGTGTTCATTTAAAATACTTTTAATTGACATCGCTACATTGTAATTCCCTTTATGGATAACAATACCTTGAATTGTCATATCAAAAGTTATCAATTTATGATCGAACCAAAACTTATGCCCTTCAAACATATAGTCATGCATAGATTCCTTTATTGGTTTTTCTAATATTCCTACTCCAGTTGTACAAATTAGCAAGTCGTTTTTAAAGAAACCAATGTCCTTAATATCATTAGATTGAAATTGATATTTACGCATTTTTAATAAGTTTTCATCGGAGCAATTAGAAAAATCTTGCTTGTTTAATAAATCTATAACGCTAAATGCTTGCCTACTGGCATCCAATAAATCTATAAATATATTTTGACCCTGTTCGGAAAGCTGATTTTTTAAAGTGTAGGAATATATGTAAAAAATGATGGTTAAACTAATAAGCATTCCACTTATAAACGCTAAAAGCTTTGCAATTGAATTCAGTTTTATCATATAAGCAACCTTCTTATAATTTATAGCGTAATAATGGGAAATTAAATCAGGGGATCTGTGTCAAGTTATTTTTAATGCGATTACCCTACCAGTGTGACTGAATTTACTTGACCAGGTCACACTTTGTTATTAGGATAATTAGTTTATAACGTATTGATCTCGTCCGTTCTTTTTAGCTTGGTACAGTGCTATATCTGAATGTTTTAATGATTGTTTAAGGTTGTTTTTATTTTCAACTTTAGTGATACCAATACTTACCGTTAAGTTAATGTCTTCTTTAAACAATAATTTTTTCGTTATTATTAAAATTTGTTTGGCTAAATCAGTTGCGGCGACAACATCATCAAGTTCTAACAGGATAAGAAATTCTTCACCTCCTGTACGAATAGCGTATTCATTATTTCTACCTGTAATTCGTGATAAAACATTAGCAAAACGCCTTAAAACAACATCACCGACATCGTGACCATAAGTGTCATTAATCTGTTTAAAGTGATCTAAATCAAAGCTTAATGCATAACTAAAATTTGATTTATGAATGATGCTTTGTAAATAGCGACCATTATATAAATTGGTCATACTATCTATGTACATTTGTTTTTTAAACTTAAATAGCGTCATAATGAGTACCACGATGAGCGTATTAAAAATAAACAATGCTAATGATATGAGAGAAATAAATACACCATTAAGTTGAGGTTCCTCTACTTCAATAACCGCTTCCCAATAACCATATTCTAACTTTATCTTTTTAATTAAATTATTAGGGTTTTCAAATAATTCGTTGTTCCCATAAAAGGCATTTTCTCTGTTACTTTCATCCGTACCACGTAACGCAATATTACCGATTTTTTCTAATTCAAGTGCGTTAATAAGCTTATTAAAATTAATTAAATAAATAACCAAGCCTAAATATACGCCATTAATAAAAATAGGTTTTCTTACCGCTATGGTATTAATATGTTCACTATCATTGTGTAATACAAATGGGCCTGCTATCCGTGTTTTTTTAGAATCAATCGTTTCAAATATGACATCTCTTTCAACATCAATGCTTGATAAGTCTAATCCCAAAGAATTTAAACGACCAACCGTATTTGCTAAGTGAGTTATGGTTGTATTTGTAGCAAATTGAACAGCTAAAAGAGTGTCATCTTTAACAATGATAGCATCTGTAATTTCAATAAATCTATCTTGACTCATTGTCGGATTTAATCGCATTAATCCAGCTAAACTGTAAAGAGAGGCTGTATTATCTAAAAGTAGCTTACGGATCCCATAAGTAATTGTATCTAATTTAGATATATACGTCGGTAAAGCATCAATTTTTTTGTAATTTAATAATATTTTTTGAATAATAAAAAACTGCCCCCATACTACCAGAATAAAAATTAATGATATAAAGACAGATTTAACAATAGAAATAAATGACACAATAAGAAATCCTGAAATAACAATATAACAATATAACAATATAACAAAATAACATAACATATATCAATACGCGCTATAAATAAACGATAATGGATAAAATATATTGAATAAAACCAAAAATGTTATTGTACATATTTGAGTACAGAAAACGCCATCTGTATTACTGAACAGCTGTAATTATTACGGTAAATAACCCGCTAAATATCAATATTCGTATGAAATAGGCACATGATCTGAACACCCTAATTATGGTATTATTCAGACTAAAATGACTATATCGTATCAAAGTAGTCGTTAGATAGGGTGGCTTTGAACAACAAATTTAGACCGCTTTGTGGTAATAGTTGTCAAAACGGGTTACCTGATGTTATGACGATAAGTGAAATTGATTTGCTTACACTAAATCGACCACACATATTAACCTCAACAGTTTATCTTAGGGATTTCTGACCAGTTACTCGTAGAGCGAGGTGATAAAAAGTTTCGTCTCATTGCCCACTTTTCATTTTTTTCAGCCACAGCGACTTCAACAGCCCCTCTTCCATAGCGATGGTTTATTTGGTCATAGCATTTCATTAATGGCGGGTTATTCACACTAAGACTAAACATATCTTCTTGCTGAAATTGACTATTTTCTAGTTCAACACCACCTACTCCGCAGCGATAAAAGCTTACACCTGGCCTATAAATACTATCAAATACATAAGAAATAGCACCTACGAGCTTTAAGGTATTGTCTGTGGCAATAGGAAACTCATAAATGACCGATTTTTTATAGTAACTGTCATCATGTGGCGAGCTTGAGGCAAAAATCACTAATCGCTTAATCAAAGAGCCTTGTCTTCTAACTTTTGCCCCAACAATACTGGCGTGACTTGATAGTGCAGCTTTAAGCGCATGACCGTCGGTAACTCGTTGCCCAAAACTACGTGTAGAAAATATCTCTTGTTTGTCTTGCCCTATTTCATCCCAGTTTAAGCACGGCATGCCGTTCAGTTCATTTACGGTACGTTCAACGACGACACCAAACTGACCTCGCATTGCTTTAGGCGATTGATTCGCTAAATCCCAGCCATTTTTAAGCCCTAATATACTTAGTCGTTTACCCAATTTGGAGCCAATACCCCAAACCTCAGTGAGCGACATTCTAGAGAGGATTTCTTTACGAGAGGCTTTATCATCTATTACAGCAACACCATCAAAACCTGACAGTTTCTTGGAGGCATGATTAGCGGCTTTAGCTAATGTTAAGGTTGCGCCGAAACCTACGCCAACGGGTAATCGTGTTTCGCGCCAGACAGCCTTTCGTATCACATGGCCGTAATCGAACCAGCTATCAACACAGCTAAAGTTCTTGAAATGTAAGAACGATTCATCAATAGAATAGACATAATGGTTATCAGAGTACCGTGCAATAACGTTCATCATTCTTTCGCTTAAGTCAGCATATAACTCATAATTTGAAGAGCGAACAACGACATTATGTTTTTCTAAAAATGCCTTAATCTTAAAATAAGGAACAAATTTAGGTACGCCTAATTGACGCGCAATAGGACACACAGCACAGATACAGCCGTCGTTATTCGTTAAGACGACAACGGGTTTATGTCGAATAGTTGGGTCAAAGACCTTTTCCGCACGCGCATAGAATGAAACCGCATCAACTAACCCAAACATGACAACAGGACGGGTAGTTTTTTATGCAATCTAAAGGATACATTTACAACCCCTTCTATTTGAAAATCATCGCTATCTGTTATTTTAATGGGCTTGTGTTCGTCAGATGCCGATAGCAATAAGGCATTATCCGTATCAATGATTTTGCAGACAAAGCAGCCATTAAAATTTGCCACAATCACAGAGCCATTACTAACACGCTCCACTCTATCAACGACAAGCACATCCCCATTAAAAATCCCTATCCGTTCCATTGACCTTCCATTAGCTAGGCCGAAGAAAGTCGCATTAGGGTGCTGAAGGAGTAACTCTTCTAGTGAGAGGTTAAGTTCTTTATATTCTGTTGCAGGTGATTCAAAACCTGATATCCCAGCTTCAATATAAACGGGTATTACTTTCATAAAAAACCAATATTACTGTACATAAAAACAGTATAGTATTTTATTGGAATATTTTGAAGTGGATTCATCAATAAAAGAGCACTAATAACGATAGAGCGTTAGCGTATTAGTCATTAATAATCTTCGCCTCCAGAGCTGACGTTCAGAACAATGGGGGGAGCTATTTAGAGCAAAAGATGTCATTCTCTGGATTTAAGTTATAGAACTATTAGTACCTAAATAGCCTTTAAATTATCTCAGCTCCAATCTACTTCTTTCTGCAATGAGGTCTCATAAGATAAGTGGGCGTTTTTTATTAGAGACTCAATTGAGTTAGTTACTTCAATAAGCTGATCAACATTAGTGATATCTTTTTCAAACAAACTAATCCATGCATTTCTACCATTATTTTTAACAGCATAAAGGGCTGTATCTGCAATATTCAAGGTTTGCTCCCAACTAAGAGCTTCTGGTTTTTTTTCAATAAAGGGATAACTAGAAATACCAATAGAACATGTTTTATTTAATGTTTTTCCGTTACCAATATCAAATGAATGTGCCTCTATATTAATTCTTATTCTTTCTGCTAAGTTTTGTATCTCTTGCAAACTAACAGCATTTGCAATCACAACAAACTCCTCTCCGCCCCAGCGAACAACCTGATCAGACTCTCTAGATGTATCAGTGATTATTTTAACTAACTGTACTAAAACTTTATCGCCTGCATCGTGTCCGTGAACATCGTTTACTTGCTTGAAATGATCCATATCAAGCATGATGAAACCAATTTTTGGCGGTGTACCTTCTTTGGGTTTAAAATAAGCTCTTTTTATTTGTGCGATCTCTTTACCTATGTGTTTATGAAAAAAACGTCGATTATGGGCACCAGTTAATTGATCTGTAAGACTAACTTTCTCCAATTCTGCCGTTCTCTCTGCAACTTTATACTCCAATTGCTCATTAATTGCTCGTTCAACAATCACCTTCTTTCTTTGCGACTGTATAAATGCAAAAGTTAAGCTCAGTAAAAACAATCCATATAAAGTATATGCCCACCATGTTTTCCATGGCGGAGGCAATACAGTAATGTTTAATGATGCTCCATCTTCATTCCAATAACCGTCAGCATTGCTCGCTTTTACTCTGAAGGTATAATCCCCGTTAGGCAGATTAGTATAGGTAGCTCTTCGGTTTTTGTAGTCGGTACTTACCCAATCCTTATCCCAACCGACCAATTGATAAGCAAATTTATTTTTTGTTGGATTAGAAAAATGTAACGCTGAAAATTCAAAGGCAACAATATTGTCTTTATAGGTTAATGTTATCGCTTTAGTTTGGTGAATTACTTGATTGAGACTAAAACCTGCCACCTCATCAACTGCATTGCTGGATGAAGAGACCGTTAATGAGTTAGTCTCAGTGTTTTGTTCTAAGATTGGGCTGTGACTAGATATTAATGGCACTATTGGCACTGATTCATTTAATAAAAACATATCAGTTATCAATACAATGGGGACTTGTTTATCATCGATAATACTTTCAGGAGTAAAACGATTAAAGCCATTAATGCCGCCAAAAAACAGTTCTCCGCTTTTGCTTTTAAAAGAAGCTCTCCTGTTAAATTCATTACTTTGCAGGCCATCGCCAACATCATAATTTCTAAACGTTTCAGCTTTTGGTGTCATGCGTGACAACCCCTGATTGGTACTTAACCAGATATTGCCTTGTTTATCTTCTTCTATAGCGTAAATAACATTATTGGGTAGGCCATTTATTATTGTGAACCGTTTAAACGTTGCTGTTTTGTTATTAAAAAGGTTAAGACCACCACGAGTTCCCACCCAAAGATTGCCTTGGCTATCCTCAAGAAGACTAAAGACATCGTCATGACTTAAACTATTTGGATCACCTGCCTGATGACGGTACTGGGTAAACTGCTGGGTTTTGGGATTGAAATGATTAAGACCACTATAGGTTCCCACCCAAAGATTGCCTTGGCTATCTTCAAGAAGACTAGAGACATAGTCATGACTTAAACTATTGGCATCACCTGGCTGATGACGGTAATGGGTAAACTGCTGGGTTTTGGGATTGAAATGATTAAGACCACCATAGGTTCCCACCCAAAGATTGCCTTGGCTATCCTCAAGAAGACTAGAGACATAGTCATGACTTAAACTATTGGCATCACCTGGCTGATGACGGTACTGGGTAAACTGCTGGGTTTTGGGGTTGAAATGATTAAGACCGCCACCCCATGTTCCCACCCAAAGATTGCCTTGGCTATTTTCTAAAAGGCTTCGGACATAATCATCACTTAAACTGTTGGCATCACCTGCCTGATGACGGTAATGGGTAAACTGCTGGGTTTTAGGATTAAAATGATTAAGACCCCCACGGGTTCCCACCCAAAGATTGCCTTGGCTATTTTCTAAAATGCTTCGGACATAATCATCACTTAAACTGTTGGCATCACCTGCCTGATGACGGTACTGGGTAAACTGCTGTATTTTGGGATTAAAATGATTAAGACCGCCACCACCAGTTCCCACCCAAAGATTGCCTTGGCTATCCTCAAGAAGACTAAAGACATAGTCATTACTTAAACTATTTGCATCACCTGCCTGATGACGGTAATGGGTAAACTGCTGGGTTTTGGGATTAAAATGATTAAGACCACCAACGGTTCCCACCCAAAGATTACCTTGGCTATCCTCAAGAAGACTCTTGACTGTGTCATGACTTAAACTATTGGCATCACCTGGCTGATGGCGGTAATGGGTAAACTGCTGTGTTTTGGGATTGAAATGATTAAGACCGCCACGGGTTCCCACCCAAAGATTGCCTTGGCTATCCTCAAGAAGACTAAAGACAGTATCATGACTTAAGCCATTGGCATCACCTGGCTGATGACGATAATGGGTAAACTGCTGTGTTTTGGGATTAAAATGATTAAGACCACCAACGGTTCCCACCCAAATATTGCCTTGGCTATCCTCAAGAAGACTATAGACATCGTCATGACTTAAACTGTTAAGGTCATTAGCCTGATGACGGTAATGGGTAAACTGCTGGGTTTTAGGATTAAAATGATTAAGACCACCACGGGTTCCCACCCAAAGATTGCCTTGGCTATTTTTTAAAATGCTTCGGACAGAATCATCACTTAAACTATTGGCATCACCTGCCTGATGACGGTACTGGGTAAACTGCTGTGTTTTGGGATTAAAATGATTAAGACCACCACGAGATCCCACCCAAAGGTTGCCTTGACTGTCTTCAATAAGGCTGAAAATGTAATTATCAGACAGTGAATAACTATTACTAGGCTCATGTTTAAATACTTTTAGGCTATAGCCATCATATCGAACCAGCCCTTCTTCTGTGCCAATCCATAAAAAACCTGTGCTATCTTGCAGTGTTGATTGTACCGAATTTTGAGGTAAGCCATCTTCATTGGTTAGGTGATTAAAGCGAATAGATGGCTTGCCATCAAAAGACAAAGCGCTTGAAGAAAAGAATATCGTTACAAGAAACAACGTTATAAAAGGTAAGGTAAATTGTATTTTTATTTTTATTTTTTTCGGCAATTGAATTTTACTTAAAAAGTGAATATTTCTAAAGTTTAGTTTAATTTATGGATAAAGAAAGTTAGACTTTTATCAGCTTACAGTTTGATTTTCATTAAAAAAACCATATATGAACGGCAGCTTGAAGCGGACGCTAGGCATAGTTACCTGTTACCGTCAGCTTTGCGCACCAACTTGTCGTTAGGATGTTTTTAAAGTATTGAATTTCTTAAGAAAAACTTAAAATGTATCTACCGGACTTCTCAAAAGGCAGTAGCTACCACTTTGGAGACATAAGCAAAAATTATGCTAAGGTCAGGAGTAAGTTCCCAAAGGAGACACAGGGACGCTTCAGATTTTGTTTCGCAGTTATAAGCCAAGTATCAAAGGCACTTTAGGACATCAACTGGCCGTATTGAGCTGTGAGTTCAACCACTCAAGCATCTTCTAATTATTATTTAATTATACCGCATAGCAGTCGTTTTAGCTTACTTCACTAATAGCAAATGTTCAGAATTAACGTTAAGAGTATTGTTGGTTGTTTAGAGCGCAGAAGACATAGGTCAGCCTTTATCATGACAGACAACTAAGCCAACAAAGCCAACAAAATGGCTATAAGGACTTTAAATCCAAGCGACAACTTTTTCAACAAAGTACACTAAGTTTATTAACTGAAACAATTCAAAATCAAGGGCTCTATTGGTACGAATATTAATAGCAACAATGGAATTTACTTTACATTTCATTGTTATATATCGATGTTTTATTTCATAAAATGCAGTAAAGTGTTTTAACTAATTATAAGGGGGTGAAATTTATGTATTACTATCAAAAATGCATTAGCATCCTAAGGTATGTTAACACTCTGACAAAATATACTGCATTCTTAGCCCTTTTAATTTGTTCAGTCGCTTCCATTTCGGTAAGTGCACAACCTTATATCAAATTAGGTAATTTCAATAAAATTGAACTAAATGAACATAACCTCTGGTTCAAGACTAAATCTTTAGATACCCCCCCTAATTTTTCAGACTTAAGCCTACTGTATCAACACGCCAATCGAGTCACATCTACTTTAGGAGGAAGTGGTGCTTATGTCACAAAAATAGATTTAATCAATATAGAAGACAAAAAGAATAATTGGTTTGTAAATATTCATATGAACTACTTAGATATAGGGACTGCGTATTGGCAACCTGTTCACGGTAAACCTATTCTGTTAGAGCAATTTGGTCAGGTTGAAAGTAAAAACCCAAAGCTGGCCCATTCTCAAGTTTTTTCTCTTCCGTTAATCGATAAAGAAAGCGGTACGCTTTGGATTTATGTTCAAGCCAAAATGTTCGCAACACCTGCTGTCATAAAGATTTACAGTAAAACAGAATTCTATAGTAAGCAGTTCTTCATCAATAGTGTCACTACAATGTCTTTTACAGTAATGATGACGTTAGCCTTAATCGCCTTCTTTATTTACATAAGAACCAAATATTTAGTTACATTGGCCTGTGCTGGTTATATTGGTTTACATGGCTTAGGTTGGTTTGCTGCATCAGGAAGCTTAGGCCATTTATTTACAGTGCAGGCTCTTAATCCTGTTTATGGCGGCATCTTAATTTTTCCATTTGCTATAGCTTCCGCCAGCCAGTTCACTAAATTGCTATTTAATTGTCAGGAAGACCATATTAAATTGGCTAAAACATTTAACTTATTGTCAATAGTGAGCTTGTTTTTAGGCCTTCTAATGCCTTTTTTACCTTTTACTCTGAGCTATCTAGTATCGCATATCATAGCGATAACCTGGATTCCTCTCTGTATAGGTGTAGGTGTTTTCATGCTCACCAAAAAGGACTTCAGAGCTAAATATTACCTTACAGGTAACTTTTTATACGGTTTAGCTTTAGCGGTATATGTTTTATCTCATGTTTATAAACTTGACTGGGATATGTCTCCCGAACTTATTGTTCTAGTAGCATTAACCGTTGATTGTATTTGCATTCTTCTTTCCCTTTCTGAGTGGTTGCAAATACAGCAAAAAGAATTCAATCGTAGCTATAATACTTCTCGTATTGACCCATTAACTCAGATTGGTAATCGGTTTGCTCAAAATGAAATGCTAGCTAATTTATCAGGGCACTACTGCCTCACTTTCATTGATATTGATGATTTTAAAAAAATTAATGATGAACACGGACATGATGTAGGTGATAAATTTCTAATTGCGGTAGCAAATATAATGCAAAAAAAACTACTGGGATTCGGGTCAATATTTCGTTGTGGTGGTGATGAATTTATCTTAGTTGTCAGTATTAAGGTAGAGAAAGAAGCAGGATCACTAATAATCCAATTATCTGATGTTATAAAAAAGGCTGAACAAGAGCTACAGAAAACAGGATGGGAATCTGCAGGCCTTAGCTTTGGCATTGCGACAAGTTTTGAAACTTTAAATCAATCTGAGTGTTTATCATTAGCCGATCAACGGATGTATAAATACAAACAGGATAATAAATTATAGAAATAAATTAATACTGAGGAAACAGGTAAAAAACTTGCTTGAACTTATTCTAAGACTCTCTTCTGTAATAACGCATAGGGCTGGATTAACGGCAGCTATGTAGCTTAAACCTGACTCACAAGCGAGCATAAAATCACGGTAATATGACTTTATATATTATTATGGCTTCACAAAAATTTGTTTCCTCCCTATGCTCAAAGTTACCATTGTGGTCGCAAAGACCAACGTCTGCTTAGTAGAACAATTTAAAAATACAGAATACTAACTGAATAACCGATTTTGGCACTCAACGGCCTGACAGCGTTTGCAATGGACGCAATAATTAACTTCTAGATAAAAAAATAAACCTGTAACCACCGAGCGTCCGCTTTATGAACATTGTTGTGGCTAACTAATATTGACCACAGCTTTGTATTTTTTAATTGATAATGTCTTTAGCTAAAGGGCCAAATCAAATAAGCCACTACATTCCAAAGGAGAGTGAGTATTAGGAGAGACATTAACCCGACTTCACTAAAAAGTTTGTAATTCAGAAAAATATGATCCTTCAAATAAGGAGGCAGATTAACTGTGCTTCGCCCCTCCCCCCTAACCTAGTTCGAAAATATCCTATATGTAACCCTACTTAAACCTACGAGCTTATTATTACCAAAAATCTTTCATTGCATTAACTGATGAAAATTTATTATGGGAACGAATGAAAATGTCTAAAAAAACAGTATTCCTAAATGACTGAAAGTTAGATAGTCCTGTTGAACCATATTATGGCGATGAATGATTTTTGAAAACACTTTCTGAACTACAGATTATCTAATGGTATCTGGGAGTCAACTTTTACCACTAAGGGAACATTGGCACTAGGGTAGGATTAGTGCCAAAAATTAAACAGCCTGGGGGGTAGTCGGTTTATGTTCACTTCTACCACCAAGAAGCCCTTAACAACATTACTGTTTCATTCGGAATTCACTAATTTTTTAAAATGAGGTGTTAAGGCCAGAAAGTACCAAATGGCTGACTTTTATCAGGTATTAAAAGCCGTCTCAAGAGGACGGCTTTGTGCGCTATATAGACACTAGTAACTCGTTAATCCTAAGGTCTCCTTCAAGCTCATTGCTACCAGTGGTATACCATCTCAGAATGCTAACTTTTTTCACTAAAAAGGCATTACTAGTTACTTATTTAGTGATGAATAACATGTCAGCTTTTCAAGCAAAGTGAATAACTACATCACAATGTTTTTCACATTGATTCATAAAAACAATATTGTTTGAAATTTAATCATAAAGAATACGGTCTGCTACTTATCTACTATATAAATTTTTTAGGAGTTCACTATGAAATATTTAGTATTAGGCACATATAAACTCCATATAAATGAAATTGTTACTAACGCATTCTATTTTCTTGTTTTTTTCTTTTTACTTATACCAAACAGCTTTGCTACAGATGTATCAACAAGCTTTGAAACCACTAATACTAGTGGTTCATTTACATTGGGCAATTCACCTAAAACAGTTGCTTTTACCAATGGGGAAGCTAAATTTGCAGGTATTGCTTCTTTGTACCATAGCGGTTCGCAAGCTTTTATGGTTCAAAACGACACCGCGACAATAACCTTTGAAACAGCTGCCGCCTCGATCAATGTTTTTCTTAAAGCACAGTCAGGTGCTGTTGGGGCGGAAGTGAATATCTATGATATTAATGAAAATTTAGTTGATAGCTACAGTGCAACAACATCATGGCAAGAAATAGCAATTGTATCTACTGTTGGCATAACTCGTATGGAATTAGTAAACATGACTTCAGTCTATGCTGTATTTGATGATTTTAGTTTTACGGCAATGACAGAAGCACCTCCTTCAGAAGACCCCGTTAAATTAACAAATCCGCTAACGTTACCCATTTTTAGTGGTGGCCTAAAACTAAAATTAGAATTGTTATCACAAGGTTTAACAGCGCCATTATGGGGAGTAGCGGCACCAACAGTCACTGATTATATGTATATTATTGATCAAATTGGCATTATTTGGTCAATTGAACTAACTACGGGTAATAAAGTGGTTGTTGCTGACTTATCATCTTTGCTCGTTGATATCGGTATTCCTGAATTTGGTGGTTTTGATGAGCGAGGATTATTGGGTATAGCCTTTCATCCACAATTTGCCAGTAACAATAAGCTCTATACTTATAGTTCACAACCTAATGAAGCAGCTGATTTTACCACGATGCCTGACGGATTCACGGCAAATCATCAAGGAGTATTAACTGAATGGCAAGCAACATTAGGCGGAAGTGCTGGTATCATTTTTGATGTCAATTCAGCGCGTGAAATATTGAGGATAGATGAACCGCAATTTAACCATAATGGTGGGGCTATCGCTTTTGATACAAATGATCTGCTATATGTTGCCATAGGTGATGGTGGAGGGGCTGACGATATGGATGGTCAAATATTTATTGATCAAGCCATGGTTGGACACGGTGAGATGGGAAATGGCCAAAATAAGGATAATATTTTAGGTACTGTTATTCGTATCGACCCTTTAGGTAATAATAGTGTTAATGGTCGTTACGGTATCCCTGCTTCAAATCCCTTTGTTGACCAAGCAGGGCTTGATGAAATTTTTTCCTATGGTTTGCGTAACCCTTACAGGCTTTCATTTGACCAACAAACAGGTATTTTATATGCCGCCGATGTCGGACAAAATGATATTGAAGAAATAAACATTATCATTTCTGGCGCCAATTATGGTTGGAACATTAGAGAAGGCAGTTTTGGTTTCTTTGCCAATGGCAACGAAGATGGTTATGTTTATCAACAATTAGATAGCATGAATACAGTAGATCCAATAATTGAATATGATCATGATGAAGGTGTAGCCATTATTGGCGGCTTTGTTTATCGAGGGTCAACTTATAATGAAATGCAAGGCAACTACGTCTTTGGAGATTACAACGGTCGATTATTTTATATTAATAACGAAGGTACAATGTCTGAATTTCAGGATGCTGATGAGCTAAACGTAGGAGCTGTGCTTGGTTTTGCACAAGATAGCCAAGGAGAGTTATACGTTCTAGCCAATACAAATGGAGTTCCTTCAGGTACAAGTGGTAACGTCTATAAAATAACACTTATACCCAATAATTCCCCCACAGCTGATGCAGGAGAAGAACAAACGGTGAATGAAGCCACGCAAGTTACCTTAAATGCATCGCTAAGTAATGATCCCGATGGTGATACAATTAATTTTGAATGGCGGCAAAGTTCAGGCACTTCAGTATCATTAAATGATAATACCAGTGCAACACCAAGTTTCACTGCTCCGAACGTAAATTCAACCACCACATTAACGTTTGAAGTGACCGTGAACGATGGTCATCTTTTTACAACTAGTGAAGTGACTATTACGGTAAATGATGTACCTGCCCCCCCACCTCCTGTATCTAACACTTCGTCTGGCTGTTTTATTGCAACAGCTGCGTTTGGTAGTGATTTAGCTCCTGAGGTTAAAGTCTTACGAGAATTTCGAGATCAATACTTAATAACTAATAAAGCAGGGAGGTATTTAGTTAATGGGTATTACAGGTATTCTCCACCTATTGCTTATTACATAGCGGATAAAGCTTGGCTGAAACACATAATAAGAGGGTTTCTCTGGCCTGCTATTTACGGCCTTAAATACCCATTTATAGCACTTTTTACATTAATTTTGATGTTCTCTGCCATATTGATGTATAAGAAAAAGCAAAGAATTAGAAAAGGTACCCTCTTACTTCAAACAAAAATTCATAACGATTGTTGATGAATAAGGTCAATTATCAACAATCGTCATTGTAGTGGTTAAATAATTCTGGCCACCAATTTATAGTTCTATCTCGTTAACGGGGGCGTTATGTATGGTCCGCCTCGATATTGCAAGTAATAATATCGATAACGTAGTTGGTTTGCGCTAATGTATTCGGAGTCTTTTTGCATTACCAATATATTAGGCTCCAGCTCCACGATGAGATCCGCGCTAGATTGTCCTCAAAAGCGCCAAAGCATTCTTAAAAAGTTGCTGAATCGCCCCACAGGTCTTAAATCCAGTGGTCTAACCGTTGTTTCATCTTTATCATTATTTGCAAATCAGGCTTGCACTCTAACTTCGAATACTTGTTTGGTTGAAAATATTGACCATGCTATACGTGCTAGTTTATTCGCTAATGCGACAACTACAACGTTGTATGGTTTTCGTGATAATAATTCTAATATCCAATTCCCAAAGCTCGCTACAGCTTTCTCTGGCCTTACAAGAACAGCTCTTGCACCGTGAATGAATAACTCTCGTAGTCCTTTATTCCCTCGTTTACTTATACCCAGTAGTTTGGTTTGCCCTCCTGTAGAGTGTTGGCGGGGAACCAAACCAATCCATGCAGCCAAGTGTCTTCCATTTTTAAAATCACTAGCGTTACTTATATCAGATAGGCAACGACTAGCTGTTAGGTCTCCCACCCCCGGAATTGTTTTGAGTAGTTGAGCTAATTCATCATTGAGCACTATATCTTTGAGTTTTTTATCTTGTGTCAAAATAAGCTGATTTAGCTTCAAGTAATAGTCATGGTGGTCTCTTAATTCTAAAAGCAACATCGGTGGTATTGGCTCGCCATGTTCAGCCAGCCATTGGAATAATGTTTTCATCTTGGAATGCGAATTTGGGAAAGCCATTCCAAACTCTAATAACATTGATCCGATTCGAGACATACATGCTGTTCTGTCTTTTAAATAGCTTGAACGTATTCGTTGAATGACAGATATTACTTGAGATGCTTCAGTTTTAACGCTGACAAAGCGCATAGATGGCCGCGTCGATGCTTCAGCTATGGCGTCAGCATCAATGAAATCGTTTTTGTTTGTTTTAACATAAGGTCTAACGTACTGCGGTGGGATTAGCAGTGCTTTATGCCCAAACTCTTTGCACTTTCTTGCTAACCAATGAGAGCCACCACAAGACTCCATCGCAACAGTTGTACTTTCTGCCTTAGCGAGAAACTGAATTATTTTAGGACGGCTTAATTTCTTACGACAAACTTCTCGGCCAGATGAATCATGGCCAACCAGGTGAAAGGTAGATTTTCCTATATCGATTCCAAGAATATGAATAGTAGACATGATGGTTATCCTCGTTTAATAGTCTGCCCTAAGTGTAGATTAGGTGAGGCGGACCATCTCATTAGCGCCTTAGGAATAATACTCTAAAAATGACAATGACCGCTTTGGGTGGCGAAGCTGGCTATTTTTTAAGATAAACTCATGTCTAAATTAGGTCGGCTTTGTGGTAGCTACTGCCCTTTGAGAAGTCCGGTACATACATTTTAAGTTTTACTTTAGAAACTCAATATTTCAGAAATATCCTAACGACAACTTGGTGCGCATAGGAGAAGTAAGGTTTTGAAATTTTGAGTGTTCGTTGAGGTCAACTGAACACCAGTTAGTCGACCTAAGCAAGTCGACAGCTGAATTCAAAATTATTGGCATAGCGGACGTTAATAAACTCGGTTTTGAGACTAATTTAATGTTCAAAAAAGCAAAATACAGATATAGAACGAGAACAACATCTATGACCGCTGCAAGCTCTTAGTTACCATTAATTGAGGTGATTATTATTTGTGATTCAGACCGCTTTGATACGATAGCGGACGTAAGGCTTGTCTTACCTAGCGACAAGTGATTCGACAAGGCCGACATTAAATGTCAATATTTTTATAGATAAGAGTCATCAGAAATAAAAAAATATCAGTTTTATTCTCAGCCTGATGAATTATCTCCCAGTACCCGTTTAACCCGATACTGGGAGTATAAATTTTACAATAATTCCTCGATCAGTACCTGCTTGATTAAATCATCAAATTGCTCTTCACAAGGATCCGATCCGCCACAGTTAGCAAAGGCGGTAATACTGGTATTTATTGCCGGAATATAAAGGTTAAAAGTTGAATACCCAGCCTCTAATCCACCATGCTCATAGACAACATTGCCCGCTATACTTGTTTTGAACAGGCCTAACGCGTAGCTTTCCTCTCCATCGATATATTGCAAGTTATCTTCAGCCATCATAATGGTTCTTATATCCTGACTGATATTACTGTCGTCACTTACAATGCTGCGTAAAAGTAATGCCATATCTTCAACACTTGCCACCATGGGGGCATCGGCTACGCCAATGTTTTCATACCAAGATTTGGTATTGATCACTTTGCCTGCTTCACTAGTAAAATCACCATCAATATCATGGTAATAACCAGATATAATGTCACCTTGCTCTTTTTCTACACCGCCAAAATGGGTCGAGTGCATTGCTAGAGGGTCAAAAACTCGATTGCGCATGGCTATTGAATGATGCTCGCCTAGTATTTCATCTAGCACCAGACCAACCAGTAAATAGCCAGTATTTGAATATTCCCAACCCTCGCCTGGTTCAAAGTAGGCCGGCTGATTAAGCGCAAATTGTAGTGCAAAAGCATCCGTTTTTAATGACTCTGGATCGGCTTGTATTGCCGCGAAAAAGTCTGCAATGGTATCGTCATCAAGGTAATCGTAAACCCCTGCGCTATGATTTAATAACTGACGTATGGTCATTTGTTCACTGAAAGGGATTTGTGATAGCAACTGCTCTGGTAACCAGTTACTGATAAGGTCATCCAAACTTAACAGGCCTTCTTCGGCCAATATGACCGTCAACAAGGCCGTTGCTTTTTTACCGGCACTGCCATTGGGCATAATATGATCAACTTGCATCGGCAGGTGAGAGTCAATATCTGCCAGTCCGCTACTGCCTAGAAACTTGCGCTCTGGGGTTTCAACCAAAAGTACTATGCCAGGAATAACATCTGATATTGTCTGGTCGATCAATGCTTGATAATCAAACACTACGGGTGTTTGATTTTCGTTACTTGTAGCCTTTGAGCCACCTCCACCGCAGGCGGTTATTGCCAAAGTGAGAGAACTTATAATTAATGCTGATTTGATTGAATTAAACATACTCTTTGTCTTTCCGTGATTATTTGATTGCAAAAAAGATATCACAGCAAAAGTATATTAGGGTTAGAAAGCGTCTAAAAATCGTATCAAAAGTGTATTATTGGCTTATGTGGCTTTAATTAAGTTATTGATAATATTGATAAATACACCAAAAAAGTAATTGCCGTCCTTTTTGTATTGTGGAGCAAGGTCAGCCGTTTGACAGCAGCTGACCTCTATGGTTAAAACCCGACCGTCCGCAATGCGCTATACAGTTGCCTCACAAGAGGGTAGAAAATTAAGGTGAATATTACCATAAATATGATTGTGGCTTCATAAAGCTTAACGTCCGATTTTGGCTATTTGTTGACCCAAAGAATAATCAGCAGCTAACGTCAGCAAGGATACGAAACCGGACGTTCCCCACAGATATAAATATGCATTGTTTGACTATAAATATTACCAATTAATCGAATAACCTGACTGGCAAAAATGCCACCAAAGCGGTCATAGAAACTTTAAATCAAATAGACAGTTTATTCGACTTAGAGTTGACGTTGTCTTTAGTTTCTAATATCGAACTTAATAATTCAATATCATCATCCACAAAAATAAGTTTAAACTTATTTTTCTGTATCAAGGATAAACTCTCTTATATCCGCAAGTTTATATGGCTTTTCTATTATTTCATTAAAACTTGAACCTACATCAATACCAAATTCACCTGTAACCAAAATCCTTAACGTATTAATTTTAATCTCGTTTGAAACCTCTAATCCTGTTTTCGATTTAAGGCGATAATCTATAAAAATAATATCCGGTTGTTCCTGGTTACAATATTGAATGGCTTTATCTTCTTCTGAAAATACTTCTATATTAATTAAATCAGAATTTAAATACGCTTTAAACAAGTAACATAAATCTTCATCATCATCTATATAAACTACGTTAACAGCCATGAACTTCCTTTGTGTATTTTGGAAAGATAATCTCAAAACAAGTCCCTTTAACGGTGTTGTTTATTCGAATATCAGCATTATGTTCAGTTAAAATTTCTTTAACAATAGATAAACCTAACCCTGTACCGCCAAGTTTACTTTTTGAAGTATAAAACGGTTCAAATATCTGTAGTTGTTTTTCTTCAGGTATGCCTTTTCCTGAATCTGTAATACGTAAAAGTAAAGCGTCCCCCATGCATTCAACAGATAACTTAATCCATTTATCATCAAGGTCATTAATGGCTTCTACAGCGTTATTAATTAAGTTAACAAAAATTTGTTCTATTTCTATTTCATTACATAAAATATTAACATCTTCAATACTGCCAGTGTTTAAGCGAATCATATTTTGCTTTATTTTAGGTCTGGTAAGACTAATGGCTTCATTGATAATATTTTTAATGGAATGAATTTGTTTCGGTTCAGCCTCATAATTTCGAGAGAATTTTTTTAAGCTCTTAACAATATGGGCTATTTTATCACAAGACTTTAATATGGTGTTTGTTTGAGAAGTCAGTTGGTTATCTGAGTTTGAGCTTTGCATTTGTATTAATTCAGCATAACCAGATATAACACCTAAAGGATTGTTAATTTCATGGGCAATACTTGCTGATAACTCACCGAGCGCGGCAAACTTAGCATTATGAATACTTTTTTGTTGGGATTGGTCCAATTTTATTTTCGCTAATTTAGTTTCATGAATATCTTGAATAATGCCGGAAATAGTTTCAATTTTACCATCTTTGTAATGTGCCTTCCCATTGGTATATATCCACTTTATTTCACCTTTTGGTGTACAAGCTTGTAGTTCTAAACTATAGGGTTCGCCAAACTCTATAGCTCTACTAACGGCTTCAGTTATAATTGGCACATCCTTATCAATAAATAACTGTAATCCTTCTGGTAGAATAGGGCTTAGGCCTGATTTTTGTTTAACATCTAAAATTTTAAAAGTTTCGTCAGTCCACAGTAATTCACCTGTCGAAACATTCATCTCCCAGCCACCAATTTTACCAAGAGAGCTTGTTTCAGTTAAAATACTTAATGTTTTTTGATAAATTAAATCTGTATTTATTTGGTTGGTAATATCTTGACGAGTAGCTATATATTTAATGATTTTATCGTTATGATCTACTATTGGAATTAGAATACTTTGAACAAAGTAGTGATCCCCATTTTTTTTATTATTTTGGATAAGCCCTGACCACACATTACCAGATGAAATCGTTAGCCATAATTTTTCAAAAAATTCTTTCGGGTGAAAGTCGGAATTAACTATTCTATGATTCTGCCCAATTAACTCATCCTTTAAATAACCAGAAATTTCGCAGAATTTTTTATTTACTTTAGTGATATTTCCTTTTAAATCAGTCTCGGCATAAATAGTCTCTTTTTGAATTGCAGACTTTAATTGTTTCAGCTCATTCTTAATGTTTACTTGTTCAGTAATATCTTGAACTGAAGTATAAAAATACCCTGTAGTATTATCCAGAACAGCATTCCAAGACAATGTTTTATATGTTCTATTCTTACATTTAAATCGACTTACAAAATTAAAAACTTTACTTCCTGATTTTAATTTTATTAATTCTTTATTTGTTTTCTCTAGATCATCAGGGTGAATATAATCAATAAAAGCAGATGATTCTAATTCATCGTTATTAAAACCTAGGTTGTGGCTGAATGAATTATTTACATCAATAAAGCTACCTTCGGAATTTACAATACAAAACATTTCATTAGATAAAGTATAAAAGCGCTTATATACGTCTATATTGTTTTTTGTTGTCATTATTATTTTCTTATAAACCTAAAATAAAATTAGAAATAGTAGCTTATGCAATCAAGTCGTAACAAAAGTGTAATAGCTACGTAATCAAGTGATAAGTCCTATTTATTAAATAACTAAAACATTTATCCTATGATGCAAATAGAGCCTTGTCCAACATGAAATGTGTCTAAAGACTTAAAATTTGTTATTAGGCATAAAATAAAGTCGTTCATGCATATCTATAGACTAAAGCCTGATAACAGACCGTTTTTGGCACATAAGTGCCTTTATTGGCTGCTTTTTAATATCAAAAAAAATAGTGATGTAGCAGTAATTAACTTACAGAAATAGAATCCCAACGGCAGCAATGAGCTTAAAACAGCCCACAAGTGAGCAGAAAATTTTGGCTAATATTGCCCTAAATATGCTCCTGAATTTGCAAAGGCTTAATGTCCGCAATTTGCTATTAGTTACCGTTAGAGTAGCAAATTTGAACGTCAGCTTTAGAGAATAAAGTGATTACAATCAGAAGGTGCTTGAGGGGTAGTTGTTCGCTCATTACAGTCGGTCATAACGGCTAAAACTTGTATTTTAACAATAATATCATGTATTGTGGT
Source organism: Colwellia piezophila ATCC BAA-637 (assembly GCF_000378625.1). Lineage (GTDB taxonomy): Bacteria > Pseudomonadota > Gammaproteobacteria > Enterobacterales > Alteromonadaceae > Colwellia > Colwellia piezophila. Next base: position 86,170 of record NZ_KB905176.1, read on the forward strand.
TTTACAAAGAATTGAAGTAGCCCACGGGCCGTTATGAGCTGTGATTCAAATGGTCCATGCAGTTTTTCTGAAAGAATTAGAAGCCGACTATTTTCTATAAACAGAACCAAGTATTGTGTTTAATGATTTATGAATACTGAATAATTGAAAAAACAGCTATGAAAAAACAACAACCTCAATCTGTGCTCGATCGAATTGAATCTGAAACACTCGACCATTATGAACAGAATGCACTGTCGTTTTGGGAGGGGACTCGCGACCATGACGTCACTCAGAATATCGAGGCTTTTATTGCAGCGCTTCCCGTAACAAAGCCGCTTAATATTTTAGATTTTGGTTGTGGACCTGGCAGAGACTTAATGACGTTTAAATTAATGGGTCATAACCCCATCGGTTTAGATGGGAGTAAAGCCTTTTGTTTGATGGCTAAAAAGTACAGCAACTGTAATACACTCAACCAACAATTTTTGCATTTAGACCTTAAAGCTCATAAGTTTGATGGGATTTTTGCCAATGCTTCTCTGTTTCATATTCCTAGTCAGGAATTGGTCAGTGTTTTAAAAGTGTTACACCACAGTTTACAACCCAAGGGTATTTTATTTTCGTCTAACCCTAGAGGTAATCAAGAAGGTTGGTCTGGTCAGCGTTATGGTCATTATATGGAGTTAGAGGTTTTCGAATATTATTTAGCGCAAGCTGGCTTTAAAGTGCTTAATCATTATTATCGACCCGCTGGCGAACCTCGTGAACAACAACCTTGGTTAGCTGTTATCAGCCAACGGGAAGAGAAAACTAATTAACAGACACTCAAACTTATCAAGTATTCCAAAAGCTGTTTTTCGTTGGTCATTGATTAAAAGTGTTAATTTGCATCCAAAAGTGACCCATTTAGACCAATTAATTGCAGTAAATATTGATGCAAATGAACAATTGGCTTCAACTTAGATCCAACAAAAAGCCCCTTACGGGCTTTGGATTCAAAGAAAGCTAGATATTAAAATGAAAATATAACTCAGGTTGTTAATTTGCATACAAAAGTGTGCCACATAGTCCAACAGAGCCAGCCATTCGAGACATGTTGTTTATTGGTTTTAACTATGAGCCAAATCTTGTAAAATCCAGCTCTGAAGTAAATGATTCACTTATACAGCAAAGTATTCAACACCATAGTTGTGTTCATAAACACTCTACATTCTTTAAATCTACTTGAAAATGCGATACACAAAAAATGGCAACATATACACAATTAAATCAACAAGAAATCCAAAAACTAGCGGATAATTATCAGCTAACGGTTGCTGAATTTGAGCCTATGGAAGGTGGTAACGGTAATTCTAGTCACTTAATGAAGACTGAAACAAGTACCTATGTGCTCACGGTCTGTGATGATAAAGTTTATGACGAAGTATTTAAAATGGGGCAGTTATTACTGTTACTTGAAGAGCATGATGTTCCCTGTACACGTTTAATATCAACTGTAAATAGCGAGATTCTGACAACTCATAGTGACAAACCTGTGATGCTTAAAGCTTATATTGAAGGGCAAGTTCTCGATAGTTTAAATGAAACCATGTTAACGCAAGTTGGTATGCAAGCAGCTAGATTGAATCAAATTTCGGCACCTACTTATTTACCCACTAATCACCCCTACGGAAGCCAACTTTTCTCGAAAGTGATTGGACTCAATATTGATGAAAAATATGAAGTTTGGTTAGCAAAAGAAGTAACTTATCTGGACAACAATATATCAGACAGATTACCCCTAGGCTTGATCCATGGTGATTTATTTAATGACAACTTGTTGTTTGAGAATGGAAACTTTAAGGCAATTATAGATTTTGAAGAAGCGTGTTATTACTACAATGTCTTTGAATTAGGTATGGCCATTGTCGGCTCCTGCTTAAATGACACTAGTATTAATTTTGATAAAGCGAGTGCATTAGTTAGTGGTTATCAACAAGTTAGGCCATTAGAGGATATAGAAAAGGATAGCTTACAAATGTTTGTACGATACGCGGCAACAGCAACATCCTATTGGCGCTTTAATAAGTACAACATCGAAATGCCGAGCAAAGATAAAGCAGACCACCATTGGAAAATGGTGCAGGTTTCAGAAGATGTCAGTGCTATATCGAAAGCCAAATTTTTGAATGGTATATTTAAATAAAACCAACAGTCAAAGGCTTAGAGTGTTAATTTGCATCCAAAAGTGCTCCACTTAGCCCCATTTATTGCAGTGAATGTTGAATGGCACGCTAAAGTGATCCACTTTAGCGCATATTGGCAAGTAAGATTGATCCAATCATATTTCCCTACAACTCAATATGAATCAAGTCACCCGAGTAGATAATATCAACTAGCGAATCACAAATAGTGATTCAGTTTTAGTTGCCAATTAACAGTGAGGACAAACTTATAAAAACTCATTCATCTAAGGTCATTAGCTATCACATTGTTGACCTAAATTAGTCCTCAAAATTAGCCCTATTTATGTTCACTTAGATACGAAAGCGGACGTTCCCCACAGATATAAAAACGTATTGTTTGACTATAAATCTTACCAATGAGTCGAATAACCTGACTGGCAAAAATGCCAACATTGTCGACATTCGTCAGATACTAAAAAGCCGCCTCGAAGGACGGCTTTTTGCCCAATTACAGACTTTCAAAGATGTTTTGCAAAGCTAGATGAATATGAGAAAGCATACGTCCCGTAACGCCGTATTAAGCGGCTATTTGTAGCAGGCTAAAATTATGAGATGCATAATAACATCTCTAAGTAGGTGGCCAAATTAACTAGTCCAATTATCTTCAATGACCTTATCAATAATATTTTAATATCCATTTGAGATTTATTGAAGATATTTATAACCCCTTAGTAATCATGAAAAATTTAAATATTTTATCAAAGTTAACGAGACTTACTTTTGAATTAATCATATTATGATATAAATTTTTATGTTGTTTATCTAATAAAGATTAATTGCTTTGCAATTAAAAAGTAATAACTGATGTTTTCATGGGCGTAGAATCTCCCATGTCGAAGTGTTTTTGTTGTGAGCGCAGTGAATATCATTAGAAGCTCTTCCTCGTTAACCAGATGTCAAATACTTAACACTATCATCAGTGGCTTTATATTAGTTTTTGTTAAAGGTAGTTTATGTCAATTTTAATGCAATACTTGTATGTTATAGGAGCCTTTCAGGGACTTTTACTTGCTGGCTTATTAATATTTGGCTCTCAAATATCCACTTCCAATCGTATTTTGGGAATATGGTGTCTGTTTCTGGGCTTAAGCTTTTTAGGGCCATTTATATATTTGAATGGAGAATTAAATGTTTTTTCATCTTTGATTGGCCTTCATATGTTTTTACCTGCCAGTTATGGTGCCTTTTTATACCTATATTGCCGACATGCTATTATTAACTGTCCCTTTGCACTAAAAGACCTCTGGCATTTCCTACCTTTTTTAATGTGTTATGTGCTCAATATTGAGTTGTATTTGTCTTCACCTGAAGTGAAGCTCGATGCTATTATGCACGGGCCAGAAAATGTAACTCTGATATTAATAGGTCAAGTTATTCTGACGTTACAAGCTTTTGTTTATTTAGGTTTGAGTATTGTCATGGTCAGGCGATATCAAGTTCAAGCTAAACAAACATTATCAAACTTCAATCCTGATATGTTCACTTGGCTTTGGAAGATATTAATTCTTGATTTAGTGATTTGGACGTTAAAATCCATGTCGGTAGTAACTGAATATCAATATATCTTTATCGCCATGGGGGATGCCCTTATTATTGTTTTGATTTGCAGCATTGCATTGGCGCAGTGGCGAAACCCGCTATTATTCAAAATTGCGCAATTGAAAATGGGTGCTTCTAACTCTAATGACGCTGATCCTGCCGAAACCACTCTAACAGAGAAGGTTGCGAGTAATGAAACTAAGAAAAGTACCACCATTGCAACTAACAATTCAGGCGCTTTAGATCTCGATATCAGAAGCAGTTTGTTAAAGGTCGTTAGGCAACATATGCAAGAGCATGAATCTTATCTGGATAATCAGTTAACACTAACCAGTTTAGCTGAAACTGTGGGTATCAGTACCCATCATTTATCTGAAGTATTGAATCAGCATGAGGGCAAAAATTTCTACCAATTTGTAAACAAGTACCGGATTGATTTTGTTTGCGAACAGCTGAAATCTGATACGGAAATTAAAATCCTCGATCTTGCCATGTCAGCAGGTTTTTCATCAAAAAGTACCTTTAATGCCGTTTTTAAACAGTTTGTTAAACTGACTCCCAGCCAATATCGACAGCAATTAGTTCAATAATACTTATTTTTACTTTTGCACTAAGTGCGATTCGCCCGAATTGCACATCCAATAAACCTAAATCTATACCTAAACACAGAGCAGGTGCATTATTACCTAAGGTTGGTTGCCTATTTGCAAGATTATTCATATCAAGCCGAAGTCTCTTTTAATACGTAAATTAAACTTAATGGTCAGCGTAAGTATATTTTTATTGGTTAGCGATAACTTATGAAGGACAGTTTTCTACAGTAAGTATTTTAGGCATATATGCACTTGCCAAGATTTATCAGTACCAGAATAAAAAAACATAAGCGGCGCAATTGTTAAACAACATATTATCTACTAAGCATTGCATGATACTCAATAAGCAAGTCAACAAACCGTTAAAACAATTAAGCGCTATTACTCAATGGCAGTTAAGTACCATTTATAAAATTCTTGATGATTACCAAGCGCTAACCCAAGTGCGAATCGTCCGAATTGTACGTCCGAGTCGTTCAATCCAGACGAATCAAGTCATTCAGCGTGATTAAATCCTAGCAATTAATTCAAACCTAAATTTATAAAAGGTAGATTTTTATGAGGAAAGAAAAGTTATGGATATGGTAGTAACACCAGAACAGTTATTTAGTTGGGCAGGGCAAGCCGCTTCTTATGGGTGGTTAATTTTGATATTTCTCCCTCGTATAAAAGCACTCTTTTTTATTCCACAATACCTGATCCCTTTAGGGATTGGATTGCTTTATGCCGGATTGATGTTAGCCCATTATTCTAACAGTAATGGTGGCTTTAGCTCACTTGAAGATGTTCGAATGTTGTTCGAAAGTGATCATATATTATTGGCAGGTTGGGTTCACTATTTAGCATTTGACTTATTTATTGGAGCCTGGATTGCACGCAAAGCCGATAAGATCGGTATATCTCGTCTCCTTCAGGCCCCTATTTTGATCGCTACCTATATATTTGGCCCCATAGGGCTAGTGCTATTTTTGTTTATGCGCACAGTATTTACACAAACCGAGGAGCATAACTATGCTAGGTAAAATGTTTAATTACCCTTTTAATCACCGCTTTAATTACCAAGAAAAACACTATCCAGGTTTGATTTTTTCATTAAACTTACGATTGGATAACGATTATATTACGCGGTTGCTGGCGATGTGCTTCTTATTTTTGCTCGCGGTAACATTGGTCATGTTACCCGCCTATTATGTCGATGCCCGACTACTGAATACCGCACCAATATGGGCGAAACCAATAAAGTTCAGCTTGTCTTTGGCTATACATTTTCTTACCTTAGCACTACTGGCTCAGCAACTTGACCGTAGTCGACGCACAGGCATGCTGCTGACATTTTTTGCTTATCTTGCGGTAGTATCTATGCTCTTTGAACAGATTTACATCAGCATTCAAGCAGCCAGGGGGCGACAATCTCATTATAATGATGAAACGGATTTTGAGGTTTTAATGTATAATCTAATGGGAATAGGTGCGATAAATCTTATTTTAGTTTCATTTGTTTTAGGTTTATTAATCTGGAAGTACGGTAATAAGGATAATTCAGGGTTACGACTCGGATCTATATTGGGGCTAGTCATTGGTTCGGTATTGACATTAATCTATGCCATGACGATGGCAAATGCACCCGCAAACTCTCATTTAGTGGGGGAGGCAGTTAGTAACGCAAAAGTTCCTCTTGTCGGTTGGTCGCGTGAAGTAGGTGACTTACGTATTCCTCATTTTATCGCGACTCACATGATGCAAATATTACCTTTAATGGGTTTATTTCTAGATAAATTCAAGTATTCACCTAAAATTATTGTTTCACTTTCAACGGTAATATTAGTGGTAATGAGCGCGGTATTTTTTGATTGGGCTTTGGCTGGTAAAGCGGTGTTCTCAATATAAAATTAAGGGTTGTATTGATTGGTATCGGTTAATTTGTCTCTTTAATCTATTTCATCATAAAGAGACACTTTTATCTGTCTCCTACTGGGCACAAATCAGTCCTTTAAAAGCGATTTTTTAGTCTCAATAAAAGGTCTGAAGTTAGCGTTCTGAGATGAATCTCACAAGCAGCATAAATGAGCTTAAACCAGCCCCTCAATTTGGCTCATACCCTGGACGTACTGCGGCATATAGCGTTAAGAGTATTCAATCTATTAGTGAAGCAGAGCCGCTCACTCTCGATAACGCAGTCATCGAATCGCACCAACTGCTTGCCGTTACATTAGCTAATCAAATGCTTGTTGCTGTGAAGGTTATTAAGGTCTTTGATAGAGAAATTAGTGAGTTGTTTAATGCTTTGCCTGATGCAGAACTTTACAAATCATTACCAGGTACTGGCCCGTGTTTAGCACCTAGACTATTAGTGGCTATTGGGGAAAACCGTAGTCGATTCAATAGCGCATCAGAAATTCAAATGTATGCAGGGATAGCGCCCGTAACGGTGCGTAGTGGTCAAAAGAGCTGGATTCATTGGCGATATCAGTGTAGTAAATTTACTCGCCAGTCATTCATTGAATGGGCAGCTAAAAGCATAAAACAATCGTATTGGGCGGAAATTTATTATCAGCAGCAAAGGGAAAAAGGTAATACCCACCAGGCAGCTGTGCGTTCGCTCGCATTTAAGTGGATACGGATCGTATATCGTTGCTGGAAAACTAAAGAGCCATACAATGAAGCCAAGTATTTAAAAGCATTGAGCGACAGGAATTCCCCATTACTTTTTAAAGAAAAAGCTTGTTAAAGGTCTCAGGGCGTAGAGCTGACGTTATACTAATTAGTTTTCATGCTTTTTCTGCTCTCATTCGAGATATTGGCTAATACTCAATTATAAAGTGTTTTTTGAGATAAACGGAGGTTATTAAATATTGACAGGGTTATTTATTAGAACGTTAACTTACCCAGCACGCTCTTTATCAGATCAGTAATTATGCTTATTAACTTGATGAGTTAAAGTTAATTCTCAGTCTGCATCATCAAGTAGAGATGGTTGATAAAATACGAATATTCCTTTTCCTGACGTTTTAGCTTTATACATAGCTATATCGGCTTCTTTCATTAATTCATCAGCATCAACAGAGCCTCCGCTATATATAGTAATACCTATACTTACACCAACGTAAAGGCTTTGGTTGGCATGTATTATCTCTTTCGAAATAGTATCAATTATTTTTTCTGCCACACGCTCAACAATGCTTATGTCTTTAATATCGGTCAGCACGAACATGAATTCATCACCACCGATACGGGCAACAGTATCGGTGTTTCTTAACATATCCTTTATACGTTGACCTATTACCTTTATAACTAAATCACCCGCATCATGCCCAAAAGTATCATTAATTAACTTAAAACCATCTAAATCCGCAAACATAACCGCCATTGATAATTTATTTCGTTCAACAGATGCCATTGCTTGCTCTAATCTGTCCTTCCCTAAGCGACGACTAGGTAAACCCGTTAACTCATCATGATAAGCCATATGCTTTAATAGTTGAGATGTTTCGATTAACTCTTTTTCGTACTTCTTACGTTTAGCAATTTCACGAAATAAACTTACCACCCAAAGTAGTACAAAAACAGTTACAGTAATTATGATAGCAATAACTTTATAGTAATAAGTATAATCAGCTGGTTGTAAAACTTCATTTTTATACCACTTTTTACTAATTTTAGCTTTCTGATTAGGTGTCAGGTTATTAATCGTTTTATTTAAAATAGAGAGGAGTTCGGGCGCTTCTTTGTTTACCCCAAAGGCTAATTCAGTGGTAAAGGTGGTTATCCCTACTACCTTTACATTGTTGAGCGTCAAGTCAGTAATTGTGTAACTACACAATGCAATAGTGCACACTAAAGCATCCACTCTACCTATTGAAACTGCCATCAGCCCCTGTTGAATATCATCAACAACAACAAAATCAATGGCTTTATATTTATTTTGAATCTTATCCGTATATCCATAGTTAGCTATAAGTGCTATTTTTTTATTTTTTATTTCATCAATACTGTTAACGAATACCGAGTTTTCAGACATAGCAATGACAATCTGATTTGAAAAATAGCTTTTAGTGAATAACAGTGAACCTGATAACAATGAGTCATTTGTTTCTGAAATCATATCAATTTGACCTGATTTCATGAGATTGATAGACTCATTCCATGTTTTAGTGGGAACAATATTAAAGGTCAACCCTGAATTAAGAGAAATCAAATCAAGGTATTCAGCGACTATCCCTATATAACGGCCCTTATCATCTATTGCCTCAAAAGGAAGCCAGTTTGGGTCACCAACTATTGTAACGTTAGGGTTTTCAGCTATCCACTGCTTCTCTTTTTCATTAAACTCAACAGCAACAACTGAAAAGTTAATGAATATTAGTAAAACTATAATCTTAAAAATTGCCATCTCATTTAGTTGAAATTTCAGTGGATATAATGATTGTAGTATCACTTAGGTTGTTTGACCCATATTAATTAATGTTGGGTCATAGATATATTATCAGCTATTTTTTAACGAATATTTGTTAAAAGCTATTGAGCCATTTGTTTCAAGTTTAGTTAAAATGCCCGTCAACTCACGAAACAAAAATTCATAAATTAAACTTATGCATCAATGTCTGCTCATAGCGAGCAGTTGACCTAAAAACCAGCCATCATCTAATGTCGGCTTTTGGCTATCAGTTGACCTAAAGAACAGCCAATAGCTAATGTCTCCAATGCGCCATAAAGAACTGACCTATTACTGAATGAAAAGACGACCTCAAAATAAACCGTTTAGAAACGTTAGCGGACATTAATATCTATAGCTTTTTAGTTGTTTGCGTTGTTCAGAAGACGTATACCTGCCTTTCTCTTGATAGAGAACTAAGCCACCAGTCCGAAGTCGCATTGACATGACTTCAATATGTGCAAAGAAGAAGGGAACACCACCACAAGGCTTTACTACGGTTAAATATGTTAAGCTAGCTAAAAAGTTCGAGCGGGAGCAACGGTAAGAGTTAAATTTATTGACAAATTAAGAGATCTTGTTCTAAATTAAATGATAGGGTGTATGTGTCTGAATTTTTTATGAAAACTTAAGTTGCTAGGAGCTTTTGTTATGCAGGTAGATAAAAGAGAATACCCACGCTTCACTTCCTCGGACTTAAACGCTGTCATTACTATTTCACCCCCACCACCAGATGAATTGATTTCTCTTGAGGGTATTGTGTTAGACATGAGCCATAAGGGGATCAAAATCAAATTACACTCCGCTATGCCACATGATATACCGACCAGTAAAATTCTCATTAATATCGTTATGCCGAAATCAGGTTTACAGGTGAAAATTCACGGCATTATTCGACACATGAATGACAAATATGAATATGGTATTAACTACCATAAAGACCATGATAAGGATGAGTTAGAAAACTTGCTATTTGAATGTGTTAAAGTTCACTAATTATGCAGGGTTTAGTTTTTTACAGTTAAAGCCGAGTTGTTGTTAGTTTTTTAGTTTCAATATTTTGATGTTGTCGCTAGCGCAACGGTGCTATTCCGCTCTACCTGCCTATCAATACTTTCTTCAAAGATACGATAGCTGACGTTTCAACATTTCGTTTTTATGACTTTTCTGTGCGCATTAGAGACATTAGCCAAAAACTATTTGCCTTATATTTTCGGCTCTTCTCCGCTTTGATGCAAATAATTGTATCTTCTGGCTAATCTATCATATTGATTTAATATTATTTTTTCACCCAATTGAATAATGATCAAGTCATGCCAACTATCTCTTCAACACTTTTTCAACTTCCAGGACAGTGTATTGAATCAATAACACTTGATAATGAGCATACTGTTGTCATTCAGTGTCGACGGGATAAACGTAGAAAGCCTATCGATCCAAGAACAAATCAATCAGGAACGATCAACCGTTATGTCCGTCGAAGAGTGCGTGATTTGCCCATTTCAGG
>NZ_KB905177.1:0-28651 GCF_000378625.1 Colwellia piezophila ATCC BAA-637
TAAAGAATAGAACAACACTTACTCAACATCGATGGTTATAGCGCTTTTCACGGGAAAAGAAGTTCCTGAGAAAGTGCAAGAGGTTGGTTTTAAGTGTGGAGCCTTAGCTTTATTGATGGTTATTTACCATTAAGGGGCCATTAGATTGTTTAATGATTTCAGCCGCGTTTTAGGTTGAAGCCGTAAGTATAACGAGAAAAAACCTAGAAATAATGGGGAAACTACCCGATTGTGTAGGCAAGTAATTTATTTGTAATTTTAGTTGAGAGTTAGCGCAATAGTAATGTCTTGAGTGTGTAGCTAATAGTTTTTATAAAAAGAAGTAACGAAGTTTATAATTTATGATCATGAAAAAAATTGCCTTTGCCCTCCTGTTAGGTGCGTTAGGAACATCAGCACAAAATGCCCAAGCTGGAAAAGGCTTTCAAGTTAAAGATATTGACGTTAAAGGTCTAAAGGGTGATGCCATCGCAATACCCAAGGCTCAAAATGCACTAAGCTTTCAAGTTGAAGACATTGAAGTTAAAGGTCTACAGCGAGTTGCATTAGGTGCCGCGCTAACGCATATACCGTTTAATGTCGGTGACAACCTCAATGAATTTCGTATTTCCCAATCGATAAAAACACTGTATCAATCAGGTCACTTTAATGATATCAGGGTATATCGTGACGGTAATCGCCTGGTCTATCGGGTAAAAGAGCGAGAAACCATTAGTGAAATTATCTTTGATGGTAACAGCGATCTTAAAGATGAGCAGTTAACCGAAAGTCTTGATGGCAGCAATATTAGGGTGGGCGAAACGCTCGACCGTACCGTTATATCGGGCATAGAAATGGGCTTGGAAAATTTTTATCATAGTGTCGGTAAATACAATGCCAAAGTTACCGCTAAAATCACTCATCTACCAAGAAACCGAGTTAACCTTGAGTTTTCCTTTGTTGAAGGTGACTCTGCTTCTATTAAGCAAATAAATATCGTCGGTAACGAGGTTTTTTCTAATGCGCAATTGCTAGATAAAATAGTGCTCACTTATGATTCGCCATGGTGGAACTTTATGGCGCAAGACAGATATCAGAAACAAGCCTTACAAGGTGATATGGAAACCATCAATAGCTATTACTTAAATCGTGGTTATTTACGTTTTAAAGTAGATTCTACTCAAGTATCCATGACTCCTGACAAAAAAGCCGTATACATTACCCTCAATGTCAGCGAAGGCGAAACATATACCGTCAGTGACGTTGATTTTGTTGGTGATATGGCCGGTTTTGAGAATACTATTCGCGCAATCAACCCATTACAGGCGGGTGAATTATATAATGGCGCTGAGGTAACTTATACCGAAGAAGTTATTAGTAAGTTTTTAGGGCGATATGGATATGCTTACCCAAAAGTGACCACCAGACCTGAAATTGATGATGAAACTCATAGCGTTAAATTATCTATTTCAATTGACCCCGGTAAACGTGTTTATGTTAACCGTATAAACTTCACCGGTAACCACGTAACAGCTGATAATGTTTTACGCCGTGAAATGCGACAAATGGAAGGTGCTTGGTTATCTAATAGCGTGGTAGAGTCGTCAAAATCATGGCTCATGCGGTTACCGTATATGGAAACAGTTGAATTTGAAACGAAACAAATTCAAGGTGAAGACGATTTAGTTGATATCGATTTTACTGTTAAAGAGCAGCCATCGGGCTCTTTCAATGCCGGTATCGGTTATGGATCTCAAACTAAATTAAGTATTAATGCCGGTGTTCAGCAAAACAACTTCTTAGGCACAGGTAACCAACTTGGCTTTAATATAGCGAAAAACTATTACCAAAAAAATGCCACGATTTCTTACACTGACCCATACTTTACCGTTGATGCCGTCTCTCTAGGTGGGCAAGTCTATTTTAGTGAATACGATGCCGGTAACGCCAACATGGTTGATTATAAAAATAAAACCTTCGGTGTTGGGCTAAATTGGGGGTTTCCAGTTAACGAATATCTTCGTTTAAACTTTGGTGTCGGTTGGAAGTATAACCAAATATCTCAACTAGAAGCCTATGACCAAATCCAGGATTTTTATGATATTTATTCTGATCCGAACGATCCTGATGGTCAGTTAACGTTTAAAACCTTAGATCTTAGCATCGGTTTATCTCGAACTACCCTTAACCGTGGTACTTTCCCTACGGCAGGCTCATCGCAAAGATTAAATGTAAAAATGACCACGCCAAAGTCTGATTTGCAATATTTCAAATTGAACTATGATGCTAAGTTTTATTTCCCATTATCACGTAGTCAAAAATGGTCGGTGCTAACACGTATGCAGCTAGGTTATGCGAATGGCTATGGTGAAGTAGATGGTAACGATCAACTATTACCTTTCTGGGAGAACTTCAGTGCGGGTGGCGCGGATACCTTACGTGGCTTTGAAAATAATACTATTGGCCCTCGGGCAGTATACCGTTTGCCGCAACCGATTCCCGGTGGCTGTTGTTTAGGACCAGAATACGATTCAATTTATGTCAATGAAAACTCTGTTGGGGGTAATGCGATGGCACTGGTTGGCTTAGAGTTAATATTCCCAGTACCATTTCTAGATGAAAGCTATTCTAATAGCGTCCGTACCAGTTTATTTATCGATGCAGGTAATGTTTGGGACACTGAATTTAACTTAGATAATTACAATGATCTAGCTGAATATGAATATGCAAAAATTGAAGACTACTCGGATCCGTCACGTTTTCGTAGTTCCGCGGGTCTATCTATCCAATGGTTATCGCCAATGGGACCAATGATCTTCAGTTTTGCTAGAGCGGTTAGAAAAGAAGAAGGAGATGATGATACATTCTTTAGCTTTAATATTGGTAAAACATTTTAAATACTTTGAAACGTAGGGTTTAGCTGCGTAAAATGCATGAGTATTGCTAGATTATCCGACTAACTAATTATCCGTGTAAATAGTCAGAAATAAATAATAAATAATAAATTATAAATAAAGGGGAACAACATTGAATAAAGTGATCAAAACTATGGTTATGGGCGTAGCCGCATCAGGTATCTTATTAGCGAGTTCTGCGATGGCTGCAGATCAAAAAATTGCGGTAGTAAACTTCCAAGAAGTGATGGGTAAAATACCGCAAACAGCTGCTTTAATGCAAAGCTTAGAAGCCGAATTTAAAGATGAGAAAGCTATCGTTACTCAACTTGAAAAAGATATTAAATATTATCAAGAAAAGCTTAAACGTGACGGCGCACTGATGAGCCCGAAAGAAAAAGAAGAGTTAAACGCTAAAATTAAATCTTTATTTCAAGAGTACCAAGTAAAAGGCAAGACATTGCAACAAAAAGCAACGCAACGTCAAAATCAAGAGACTAATAAAATCATTGCTTTGGTTCGCCAAGCAGTAGATAACATTGCGGTTAAAGAAAACTATGATTTAGTACTTAATCAACAAGGTGTTGTTTATGCTAAACCTGATGCCAGTATTACTGATATCGTGGTAGAGCACGTAAGTAAGCTTAAATAAGCGAAATTTATTGCTCACCAGAAATAACTGCAGTTAAAGGCACCAATATGAATTACACATTAGCTGATATAGCTAAAAAACTTGACGCTAAACTTATTGTGCCGGCTATGCTCGATTCTGCATTAGTCGAACAAGGCCAAATAACCAGTTTGGCGACGTTGGCCAATGCGGGCCCAGGTGGAATTGCCTTTCTAGCCAACAGCAAATATCTTCAACAACTGAGTACGACTAATGCCAGTGCTGTGATTGTTTCCCCCGATGCAGCAGAGTCATGTCAAGTACCCGCGCTAGTAATGGACGATCCTTATATGGGTTATGCTATTTTAGCGAACTTGCTTGATAGTACGCCAAAAGTTGCTTGTGGTATCCATACCAGTGCTGTCATCGCCGATGATGTCATACTCGGTGAAAATGTCAGTATTGGTGCTAATACGGTGGTTGAGGCAGGTGCTCAATTAGCTGATAACGTCAGTATTGGTGCTGGCTGTTTTATTGGCCAGGGTGCTAAAATTGGTGCGTCGACAAAACTCTGGGCAAATATTACCATTTACCATCGAGTCGAGATTGGACATCATTGTTTGATTCAAGCTAATACCGTGATTGGCTCCGATGGTTTTGGTTACGCGCCGGTTAAAGGTCAATACAAGTGGCATAAAATACCGCAACTTGGCAGTGTGATTATTGGTGATCACGTTGAAATAGGCGCGAGTACCACCATCGATCGTGGTGCCCTAGACAATACTGAAATACGAGACGGCGTTATTTTAGATAATCAAATCCAGATTGCTCATAACGTTATCGTTGGTGAGAACACGGCTATGGCTGCCTGTAGTGTTATTGCGGGTAGTACCGTTATGGGTAAGAATTGTACTATCGCGGGTCTGGTTGGTGTTAACGGGCATATCAATATTGCCGATAACTGTGTCTTTACCGGGATGGCTATGGTGACCAAAGATATCACTGAGTCTGGGGTTTATTCATCGGGTATGCCGGTAGTGCCAAATAAAGAATGGAACAAGACTAATGCTAGAGTTAAACGACTCGATAGTTTGACTAAACGAGTGAAAGAGTTAGAAAAATTACTCGCGAAAAACTAGCTATTAACCCCGCCAATGCGTAAAATACCTAAAAGTCTCTTCCATCATTCAAGATGACGTTGATGCAAAATAGTGTCCGCGATTAGTTATCTACTAATCGCTACATCCAACAAGGAATAATCATTTGGATACTGTAAAAAAACCAATAGACCTTAACGAAATCAAAACATTGATACCGCACAGATATCCAATGTTATTAATCGATAAAGTTGTTGATCATGAGCCGGGAAAAACGTTACATGCCATTAAGAATGTAACAATAAATGAACCAGTTTTTACCGGGCATTTTCCAGAATTAGCTATTTTCCCAGGCGTATTGATTTTAGAAGCGCTAGCGCAGGCTACGGGTATTCTCGGCTTTAAAAGTACCGAGGGACGCGACGAGAATGAAATGTACCTTTTTGCCTCAATAGACAAGGCTAGGTTTAAAAAACCAGTTTTACCCGGTGATACCATGCACCTTCACGTTACCTTTATTAAAGAACGCCGTGGCATGTGGAAGTTTTATGGTGAAGCTATAGTTGATGGCAAGGTGGTTTGTAGTGCCAACCTTATGTGTGCTCGTCGCGTTTTAAAATAATTATTCCCCCAAGCAGTTTAACAAGAGTAAATTTATGATTCATCCACAAGCTATTATTGAGCCTGGTGCCGTTATTGGCAAAAATGTTTCCATAGGTCCTTGGACTTATATTGCTAAGAATGTGGTCATTGGCGATAACTGCGAAATCAGCTCTCATGTGGTTATCAATGGCCCAACGCGCTTAGGTAAAGGTAACCGAATCTTTCAATTTTCCAGTATCGGTGAAGACTGTCAAGATCTTAAGTACGCAGGCGAACCAACAGAACTAGTCATTGGTGACAATAATACTTTTCGCGAGTCTTGTACTATTCACCGCGGCACGATTCAAGACAACAGCATTACGCAAATTGGTAGTAATAATTTGTTTATGGCATATACGCATGTCGCCCATGATTGTATCGTTGGCAGCCATTGTATTTTTGCTAATTACGCCGGTATTGCAGGTCATGTGCATGTTGGTGATCACGTCATCATTGGTGGCATGGTCGGAGTACACCAGTTTTGTCATATAGGCGCACATAGTTTTATTGCTGGTAATGCTTTAGTACTTAAAGATGTGCCTGCCTATGTTATGGCATCAGGGCAACCAGCAAAACCTTTTGGTTTGAACAGTGAAGGTCTAAAACGCCGTGGTTTTAATAAAGAAACTATCTTAACCATTAAACGTGCGTATAAAATTCTCTATCGACAAGGTTTGTCAGTTGAAGAAGCATTAAATACTATCAGTGAAATGCCTGAGCAACCGCCAGAATTACAATATTTTTGTGATTCAATCAAAAATTCTAATCGCGGCATCATTCGTTAACGTTCGTACATTACAATTAGTACGTAAAACATGTTCCGTTAATACTTGTACCCCGATACAGTTTTTTGAGAAAGGTACAGTTACTATGACAAAGGTATCGTTTACGGGTACCGTTTACTTTAAGTACCTTTAACGCTTATGACTGCTCAGAATCAAAATACTCACCAGCACGTTATCTTTGCTATTGTTGTTGGTGAACATTCAGGTGACACCCTAGGCGCAGGCCTAATAAGCTCATTACGTCAAACACACCCCTATGCCAAGTTTATTGGTATTGGCGGGCCGAAAATGCAAGCCCTTGGTTTTGAAAGTCTCTTTGCAATGGATGAACTATCTGTCATGGGTCTGGTCGAAGTACTTGGCCGTTTAAGGCGCTTGCTACATGTCCGTAAAACCTTAACTGATTTCTTTACTACCAATAAACCGGATGTTTTTATTGGTATCGATGCGCCTGATTTTAATATCGGTCTTGAATTAAAGCTTAAAGATAAAGGCATTAAAACGGTTCATTATGTAAGCCCATCAGTATGGGCTTGGCGTGAGAAACGAATATTTAAAATCGCAAAAGCTACCGATATGGTGTTAGCGTTATTGCCTTTCGAAAAATCTTTCTATGACAAACACAATGTTCCTTGTACTTTTGTCGGCCATCCACTTGCCGATGATATCCCTATGTACAGTGATAAATCACTAGCAAGAGACAAGTTAGGCTTAGCGCAGGATAAAAAAATACTGGCGCTTATGCCTGGTAGTCGTGGTGGTGAGTTAGAGCGTTTACTTAGCGACTTCTTTGAAAGTGCCAAAAAATTACAGGCGCAAGACCCCGAGTTACTTTTTGTCGCGCCTATGATCAGTGAAAAGCGCACTGAACAATTTAATCGCCTTAAAGCCGAATTAGCCCCAGACCTAGCCGTGACAGTTATTCTCAATCAGACCCAAGACGTTATGGCGGCCAGTGATTGTTTATTAACCGCTTCAGGTACTGTTACCTTAGAAGCTGCTTTGATTAAAAGACCCATGGTTATTTGTTATAAGTTTAGCCCGGTAACCTTCATGTTAGCTCGCTGGTTGGTCAAGTTAAAGTGGTTCTCTTTGCCTAATTTATTAGCAAATAAGTCTTTAGTACCTGAATTATTACAAAAAGAAGTCTGTGCTGACAATATTGTGCCGTTAATTAAAGCGCGTTTATATCAAGACCAAAATCAGCTGAATGAAAGTTATACTGATATTCATCAACAATTAAAGTGTGATGCGAGTGCACAAGCGGCTAAGGCGGTACTTGATGTGTTAGCGGCAAAAGATCTATCCCCAAAAACCTCTATCACTAATTAAAGCAATTAACATATAAAATAAGATTAAACTTATGGCGAGTAAGCAAACATACCCAGAATTTGAATACCCGGTAGCATTTTGTATTGCCGGTGTTGATGAAGTAGGTCGTGGTCCTTTGGTCGGAGACGTCGTCACGGCTGCTGTCATTTTAGACCCCGAGAATCCAATTGAAGGGCTAATGGACTCAAAAAAGCTATCAGAAAAAAAGCGCGCTTTATTGTCCATTGAGATAAAAGAAAAGGCAGTGGCTTGGTCATTAGGCCGTGCTAACCCACAAGAGATTGATACCTTAAATATTTTACACGCAACTATGCTTGCCATGCAAAGAGCGGTCGAAGGGCTTAGTGTTGAGCCTGATTTCGTGCTAGTTGATGGTAATCGTTGTCCGACATTTCTAAGGGCAAACAGTGATACCGAGGATCTTGAGCAGGGCAGTGGTAAAATTTCGAGTCAGGCAGTGGTGAAAGGCGATGCGAGAGTTGCTGAAATAAGTGCTGCTTCGATTATTGCTAAGGTGGCACGAGATGACGAAATGATCGCCTTAGATAAGCTCCATCCACAATACGGTTTTGCCCAACACAAAGGTTACCCAACAAAACTTCATTTAGAAAAAATTATTGAACATGGCGTACTTGACTGCTATAGACAAAGTTTTAAACCTGTTGCCCGAGTGCTAGGTACTTACCATGAATAAAAGCATGAATAAAAGCATGACTGAAATATGACTAATAACATGACCGAAACACTGGCCGAAGATGAGTTAAACGGGTTTGTGCCGCCCAAGTTTGTCCATCTGCGTGTGCATAGTGATTTTTCTATGTGCGATGGTTTAAAGAAAGTTAAAGCGATCGTAGGGAGAGCTGCTGAGCTTAATATGCCAGCGGTAGCCCTTACTGATCAGACTAACTTATGCGGACTGGTTAAATATTATCATGCGGCTCACGGCGCTGGTCTAAAGCCTATTATCGGCTGTGACCTTTGGGTGAAAAGTGAGGAGCTTGAAGATGAACTGTCACGTATCGTGGTACTTACTACCAATAATGTCGGTTATAAAAATATTACTGAGCTTATCTCAAAAGCTTACCTGCGTGGTCATATACAAAATAAAGCTGTTATTGATAAGTTGTGGTTAGTTGAATATAAAGAAGGCTTGATCATACTATCGGGTGGCCGTGAAGGCGATATAGGTAAAGCCTTATTAAAAGGGAATACTGAACTCGTTACTGAAATGGTTAGTTTTTACCAGCAACATTTTGACCGTTGCTTTTTTCTTGAGCTAATCAGAACAGGTCGAGAGGATGAAGAAAATTATATTCACCTCGCTGTAGAACTTGCCGACCAATGTGGTTTACCTGTAGTTGCCACTAACGAGGTGATGTTCCTCGAACCGGGAAACTTTGACGCCCACGAAATACGGGTCGCTATTCATGATGGTTTTACCTTAGATGATAAACGGCGACCAAGGCGCTACAGCACAGAGCAATATTTACGTTCAGAAGAAGAAATGTGCGAGATCTTTAGTGATATTCCTGAAGCATTAGCGAATAGTGTTGAGATAGCTAAGCGTTGTAATGTTACGGTAACCCTAGGTGAATATGTATTACCGGACTTCCCAACGGAAGGTTTGGAGATTAATGATTTCTTTATTAAAGTATCAGAAGAAGGTTTGGAAAAACGTCTAGACCAACTTTTTGATCGTAATGCCGATGACTTTGCCCAAATTAGAGCGCCCTATGACGAGCGTTTAAAAATAGAGCTCAAAGTTGTTAATAATATGGGCTTTCCGGGTTATTTCTTAATTGTAATGGAGTTTATTCAGTGGAGTAAGGATAACAATATTCCTGTTGGCCCAGGTCGAGGGTCAGGTGCCGGCTCTTTGATTGCTTATTCACTTAATATTACCGACCTTGATCCCCTTGAATATGATTTACTTTTTGAGCGTTTCTTAAACCCTGAACGTGTCTCTATGCCAGATTTCGATATAGATTTCTGTATGGACAGGCGTGATGAAGTAATTGACCATGTGGCCGAGCTTTATGGCCGTGATGCGGTCTCGCAAATTATTACTTTCGGTACCATGGCGGCGAAAGCAGTAATTCGTGATGTTGGTCGCGTTTTGGGTCATCCCTATGGTTTTGTTGACAGAATTTCCAAGCTTATTCCGCCAACACCAGGCATGACCTTAGCGAAAGCCTTTGAGGAAGAACCAAAGTTACCTGAGCTTTATGCTCAAGATACCGAAGTTAAAGATCTTATTGATATGTGCCGTATTTTAGAAGGCACAACACGTAATGCCGGTAAACATGCTGGTGGTGTGGTTATTTCTCCTACTACCATCACTGATTTTGCACCACTTTATTGTGATGATGAAGGTAAAAATCCGGTTACCCAGTTTGATAAAAATGATGTCGAAGATGCCGGTTTAGTTAAATTTGATTTCTTAGGTTTAAGAACACTGACAATTTTACAATGGGCCATTGAAATGGCTGATGTGAAATTACTTAAAGCCGGTAAAGAACCTATTGATATCACCAAAATAGATCTTGAAGATAGAGCAAGTTTTAAAGTATTACTTGCTGCGAAAACTACGGCAGTATTCCAACTTGAATCCAGCGGCATGAAGTCGTTAATAGATAAGCTCAAACCTGATTGTTTTGAAGATATTATCGCACTGGTTGCTTTATTTCGCCCAGGCCCATTGCAATCGGGCATGGTTGATAACTTCATCGAACGTAAACATGGCCGAGAAGAAGTTAGTTATCCCGATGAAAAATGGCAACATATGGACTTAAAACCTGTGTTAGAGCCAACCTACGGTATTATCTTGTATCAAGAACAGGTAATGCAAATAGCGCAAGTACTGGCTGGTTACTCACTCGGTGGCGCAGATATGTTGCGTCGTGCCATGGGTAAGAAAAAGCCAGAAGAAATGGCTAAGCAGCGAGCCGGCTTTGAAAAAGGTGCTATAGATCGAGGTGTAGACGGCGAACTAGCGATGAAAATCTTCGATTTAGTGGAGAAATTCGCCGGTTATGGCTTTAACAAGTCTCATTCAGCAGCATATGCATTAGTATCCTATCAAACGTTGTGGATGAAAACGCATTTTCCGGCACAATTTTTGGCTGCAGTGATGTCGGCTGATATGGATAATACCGAAAAGATTGTTATCTTGGTTGATGAGTGTAGCAATATGGACATTGATTTATTGCCACCGGATGTTAATGCAGGGCAATATAAATTTACCGTCAATGAAGACGACCAAATTGTTTACGGTATTGGCGCCGTTAAAGGCGTCGGCGAAGGTCCCATTGAAGCTATTATCGCCGCGCGCCAAGCAGGTGGACCATTTACTGACTTATTTGATTTCTGCGCACGTTTGGATTTAAAGAAAACCAATAAACGTGTTTTACAGAAATTAATAAAATCAGGCTCTATGGACGCTTTAGGTCCTAAGTATAAAAAGGGCTCAACCAAGGAGCAAGGCGCTAATCGGGCCGCGCTATTTGACAATCTGCCTGAAGCGATTAAAGCGGCAGAGCAACATGCCAAAGCTGAATCGTTAGGACAAAATGATTTGTTTGGCTTAATTAATGATGAGAAAACTGATTCAAGGCAAAGCTTTAAAGAAGTGAAACCTTGGGCAGAAGAGGTTTGGTTAGACGGCGAAAAAGAAACGTTAGGACTTTATTTAACCGGCCACCCAATAAATCGCTATTTAAGTGAAATAAAAAAATATTCTTCAAGTCGACTGGTCGCCATGCAGCCAACGGGCCGAGATAAGCAAGCTGTTGCCGTTGGTTTAGTCATTGGTGTACGCGTGTTAGTCAATAAGCGCGGGCGTCGCTGGGCATTAGTGACCTTAGATGATAAGAGCGCACGCATGGATATTCGTCTCTTTCCAGATGACTATGATCGCTTTGCCGAGATGCTGGTAAATGATGCTATTTTGGTCTGTAGCGGACAGGTCAGCTTTGATGATTATTCAGGTGGTAATACAATGACTGCTCGGGATATAATGACCGTCACTGATGCGCGAGAAAATTATCTTAGTTCTATTGATATTCAAGTTGATAACAGCTTGATAGCAGATGATTTTATCGAACAGTTTGCTCAGGTATTAACACCTTTTAAAGAAGGTACCTGTCCAGTGCGGGTTTTCTATCAGCGCGAAGAAGCTCAAGCTATGCTTGAGTTAGGCGTGCAATGGCGAGTAACGCCAACCGATATGTTACTATATGAATTAAAAGCATTGCTTGGCGAAGAACGAGTCGCCATGGAATTTAAATAATAACTGCTAAGCGTAAAGTATTGAGAAGAGGTATATTACTCAGGATACTTTGGTTAAGTAGTGAACAACGATTTTAAAAAATTAACTAGATTTATTAGGTAAAAATAAATATGTCATTAAACTTTTTAGATTTCGAGCAGCCTATTGCTGAACTTGATGCAAAAATAGAAGAGTTAGAGTTAGTCAATAACGGTCAAGAGCTTGATCTGGACATTGAAGAACAAATAACCCAATTACGTGAAAAAAATAAAGAGCAAACAAAAAAGATCTTTGCTAATTTGGACCCGTGGCAAACTGCACGAGTAGCTCGTCATCCACAACGTCCTTTTACTTTAGATTATATCCCACGTATTTTTACCGAGTTCGATGAACTTGCGGGTGATCGTGCCTATGGAAATGATCGCGCCATCGTTGGCGGTACTGCACGTTTAGACGGTAAGCCTGTGATGATTATAGGTCATCAAAAAGGTCGTTCAACGCCAGAGAAAATCAAGCGTAATTTCGGTATGCCGCGTCCAGAAGGTTACCGAAAAGCGTTACGTTTAATGGAAATGGCTGAGCGTTTTAATATGCCTATCATTACCTTTATCGACACACCAGGCGCTTACCCTGGCGTTGGTGCTGAAGAGCGTGGTCAAAGTGAAGCCATTGCGCGTAACTTAAAAGTAATGGCGCGATTAACGGTACCCATTATCTGTACCGTTATTGGTGAAGGTGGCTCAGGTGGTGCGTTAGCGATTGGTGTTGGTGACCGAGTGAACATGCTGCAATATGCCACATACTCAGTTATATCTCCTGAAGGTTGTGCGTCAATTTTATGGAAAACAGCTGATAAAGCACCAACGGCTGCAGCCGCTATGGGCATTACTGCAACGCGTATTAAAGAGTTAGATTTAATTAATACTATTGTTGAAGAGCCATTAGGTGGAGCACACCGAGATATGGATCTTATGGCAGCACACCTTAAACAAACGCTGATAAATGACCTAAACGATTTAGAAGGCTTAAGTAAAGATGAGCTAGTAGAAAAACGCTACGAAAGATTAATGTCATTTGGCTATTGCTAAATAAAGTAGCCGACAGTATTTTCATTTAGCATGGATATACTTGTCGGCCTTCTCTTATGAATAAGATAACCTCATCCCTTCACAGCACTATAAAGTCCCTTTCAAACACTCATGGTGATATTGAGTTAATTGTTGCTTATAGCGGCGGTATCGACTCACAAGTACTTTTACACGCCTTAGCTCACTTGAAGCAAAAAAAAATTATTAATAACAAAATCACCGTCTGTCACGTTAACCATGGCTTGAGCGACAACGCCCAACGGTGGCAAGAGTTTGCTCACCAAGAGTGCGATAAGCTTTCTCTGCGTCTCGTTATTAAAAGCGTCAATGTTCAGCCAAAAGCACAATTATCACTGGAAGCCTTGGCTCGTGAAGCAAGATATGCGGCGCTTAAATCACTGAGCAATGAAAAATCCTTAGTGTTAACGGGGCACCATAGCGATGATCAAAGCGAGACTTTTTTATTAGCGCTAAAGCGTGGCGCAGGCTTAAAAGGCTTATCTGCTATGTCAGAGCAAATACCTCTTGGTAAGCACATACTGGTTCGACCTCTGCTGACCACCTCTCGCCTAGCAATCGAAGCCTATGCTAAAGCGCATCAGCTAAGTTGGGTGGAAGATGAGTCAAATGAAGATACTTGTTTTGATCGTAATTTTATTAGACAGCAGATAATGCCACTATTGCGTGCTCGTTGGCCTAGTATCAATAATACCATCAACCGTAGTGCCAGCCATTGTTTAGCTAGCCAGGAGTTACTAGATGAACTGGCGGAGCAAGATTTAAGCGCATGTAAAGCCAGTGAGTTAAGTTTACATATTCAAACGCTAACCAATTTATCGTCAGCCCGCTTTAATAACTTAATTCGCTATTTTATGGCAATTAATCATTGTTTAATGCCAAGTACCGAGCAACTAAAACAGGTGAGACAGCAACTGACCGCGGACGGTGATAAGAATCCTGAAATAAAAGTGGCAAATCACTTTTTGAGACGCTTTAAAAATACCTTGTATTTAACGCCTCAATATAGTGATTTAAGTGCTTGGCAACGGCCTATTGATTTATCAAAAGAAGTCACAGAAATAGTGTTGCCGGATAACTTAGGTGCGTTATATTTCAAACACATTGCCGCTGACTATAATGAATTGTCAGGTATTTGTTTACCTAAATTAGGACAGCAAGTCGTAGTGCGCTTTAGTCATAGTAACCCTAAGTGCTTACCTGACTTTAGACAGCACTCGCGAAGCTTGAAGAAGGTATTACAAGAGTTACATATTCCGCCATGGCAACGTAAACGTATTGCTTTTTTGTATTATGATAATGAACTAGTCGCTGCAATAGGTCATTTCATCTGTCAGTCGTTTATCGCACGGCCTAATGAAAAAAGTATGCAGGTCATCTGCCATCAGTAACCCTATTTAAATAGTGTTACTGATCGATAAAGGCCCATGCTACCTAGGAAGCATGGGCCTTTTGTTTTTATCGATTAATCTCTTTCGACTTAACTCGCTCTTTAATCTCAACGCTTGAATATATGGCTTTTTATAAGTACTTATTTAGTTATATGGTGCGATACGGCCGCGGTGAACACAACATCGGTAGAACTGTTTAAGGCTGTTTCAGCAGAGTCTTGAATAACACCAATAATAAAGCCAATAGCAACAACTTGCATAGCAACATCGTTATTGATGCCAAATAAGCTACAGGCTAGTGGAATAAGTAATAGTGAGCCACCGGCCACTCCAGATGCGCCACAAGCGGAAATAGCGGCCACCACTGACAAAATGATAGCAGTGGCGAAGCTCACTTCAATATTTAAACTATTCGCCGCAGCTAAGGTTAATACCGTAATAGTAATCGCTGCGCCGGCCATGTTAATAGTAGCGCCCAATGGAATTGAGACTGAATAAGTATCTTCATGTAAATCCAATTTTTTACATAAGGCCATGTTCACCGGGATATTTGCCGCTGAACTACGAGTGAAAAAGGCAGTAATACCAGACTCTCTAAGACAAGTAAAAACCAACGGGTACGGGTTTTTTTTTGTGATAATAAAGACAATGATAGGGTTTACTAGTAAGGCAATAATTAACATTGCACCAAGTAATACTGCTACTAAGTGGCTATATTGTGCTAAAGCGCTAAACCCGGTAGTAGCGACAGTATTTGCCACTAGGCCAAAAATACCCAGTGGAGCAAAGCGTATTACCAGACGTACAATACTTGAAATGGCTTCACTTAAATCATGCACCATGGCTTTACTCGACTCATTGGCATGCTTCAAAGAGAAACCTAAACCTAGCCCCCAAGCAAGTACAGCAATAAAGTTTCCTGTCGCAACAGCCGTTATCGGGTTTTCAACAACCTTGAAAGCTAAACTGGCTAATACTTCGGTTAATTTTTGTGGTGGGTTAGCATTAGCACCGGCTAAATCTAAAGTAAGCTCAGTCGGAAAGGCAAAACTTAACAGCACCGCAACAAAAGCCGCGCTGAGGGTGCCAATGAGATATAAACTGACGATAGGTTTTAATTCGGCACTACTATCTATTTTTTGATTAGCGATAGCTGAGGTAACCAATATCAAGACTAGAATGGGAGCAACCGCTTTTAATGCGCTAACAAATAAGCTGCCAAGTATACCAAATGCTAATGCTGACTCGGGTGCTAAGGTTGCTAATAGGCTAGCTAAAATAATTGCGACAATTATTTGGCTGACCAAACTGGTCGATTTTAATTTTTGAATAAAAGATGTTTTAGGTATCGTTGCGTTGTTCATTGTTTAGCCTGTTACTCGGTGATTTTTTAATTATGTGGGAGTTTTATCATTGAAGAATAGTCATTGTCTAGGGCTAATAACAAATTCATTCAGTTTCTTGCCTCTCAGTGATAATTAAAAGCCTTCTTAGTAAGGCTTTGGCTGCTAAAAATGGTTATTTCCTTTGTCAAAATCAATCACCCGTCATAGCCGTATTTTAAGCTCACCCTTGGGGCTTACTTGGTAAAATAAAAACGATACCAAGGTGTTCAATTTTGAATAACTAGACCATGACAAATTTTATTTGTTTTATCCGACTAAGATAACGCAGAGTGCGGGTAAAATTGGTGACGTTGCTCTAATTGTTATCCATGAATAATTAACCGTTAAAGCGCGTTTTTTCATAGAAATATAAGGCGATGCGCGTATAATTACCTTATTAAAATAACCAATCTCTTTGGAAATACTATGCCTGCAGAACAAGCATTAAAAACCCGTAGTAATAATAGCTGTGAACTTTGTACCAGTACCGATACCCTAGCCGTTTATCCTGTACCACCAACAAGTGATTTAAGTGCTCAGCAGTCAATTTATGTCTGTCAAAATTGCTTAGCACAAATAGAAGGCCAAAGTGAGTTAGATCTAAATCACTGGCGTTGCTTAAATGACAGTATGTGGAATCAAGAGCCGGCAGTGCAGGTTATGTCTTATCGCATGTTGCACAAGCTCTCTACGGAAAGTTGGGCGCAAGATGCTTTAGAGATGATTTACTTGGAAGATGAAGTTAAAACCTGGGCGGAGCAGGGCATTGCGGCAGAGCGTACTAATGGACCTACACGGGATAGTAATGGTGCAGAGTTACAAGATGGTGACAATGTCACCTTAATCAAAGATTTGAAAGTTAAAGGGGCAAACTTTACCGCTAAACAAGGCACTTTGGTACGTGGCATTACTTTAACGGAAAACCCGGAGCATATTGAAGGTAAAGTTAACGGTACCCGTATTGTTTTGGTCTCAGCTTACTTGAAAAAAGCTTAACAAATATCATACCAATTTGATTAAATTTCTTCCCAACTCAGAGCTCTGCTCAATGTTCAATAACAAGGGGGATTTGTTTCGGTTTAGTCATTCTAAATCAAATAAATTTAACGATGTTAGTGGGCATCGAGCAAGCTCCCAGAGGGCGAGTTTAAAAGGCTTACATGCTGCGTTATTGATTTTGACAAGGGAATAACCATTATCTTCAATCAATGCCTTGCCTCTAAGCCTTTTAATTCTCGCTGAGTGGGAAAGAACTTAATCAACTTGGTATCAAACAGGCTTTACTTCACCACGACTGACGTGGCATGAATAAAGTTAAGAGTTTAAAAAACGCTGTGATATTGCTATCACAGCGTTTTTAAATTGTAGAATCGATAAAAGCGAATAGGTTAAAGGCTTTTATTGATTTTTCTTCCTAAAAGACTCACAAGCCTCTTGATCTTCACATTCACCATAAAGGTATAGGCTGTGGTTGGTTAGTTTGATTTTGTTAGCTACGGCAATATTTTTTTGTCTTTCTTCAATGACATCGTCTTCAAATTCGACAACTTTACCACATTTTAAGCAAACCAAATGATCATGATGCGCTTTATGGGCTAATTCAAATACTGATTTTCCACCTTCAAAGTGGTGACGGGTAACGATACCCGCATCATCAAATTGGTTTAATACACGGTATACCGTAGCTAAGCCAATTTCTTCATGTTGCTCTAGTAATATTTTATACACATCTTCAGCACTGATATGCTGATTATTTGGCTGTTGAAGAATACTTAGGATTTTTATTCTAGGCAGGGTGATTTTTAATCCAGCTCTTTTAAGTTCTTCGTTTTGTCCAGCCATATTAAGTCTCTAAAGTGATAAGTAATTTAATAGCAAAATTATAGGGGGTTATCGAGAAAGAGAAAAGCTTTAGTTTTGTTCTTTGATGAAATTGTTCACTTTGGTCGATTAAAGTTAAAAAAAAAGCCCAATAAATAGGCTTTTCTCAATTATATCCTTACTTTAAGCAGGGTATAACAAATTTTCTAAGCTAACTCCGCCAAGCACATTTCATCATTCAACTGAGTTATCCACTTATCAACACGCTCTTCAGTTAACTCACTTTGTCTGTCTTCATCAATACATAAACCGATAAATGTATTTTCATCAACAAGCGCTTTTGAAGCTTCAAATTCATAACTCTCTGTAGGCCAGTTACCGACAACGATAGCACCTTTACTCTCAACGATGTCGCGTAATGGCTCCATCGCATCACAGAAGTATTCAGAGTAATCTTCTTGATCACCTAAACCATAGATAGCCACTAATTTGTCAGTAAAATCTATTTCTTCTAAATCAGGGAGGAAATCATCCCAATCACATTGGTTTTCACCATAATACCAGGTAGGTATGCCTAAAATAAGTAAATCAAATTCAGCGATTTCTTCTTTAGTGCTCTTGGCGATGTCTTTTACGTCAACCATTTGTTTGCCCAGTTTTTTCTGGATCATTTTACCAATTGCTTCAGTGTTACCTGTATCACTGCCGAAGAATAAACCTACGATTGCCATGAGATGTTACCTTATTGTGCTTTCTTTAAAAGAATATATTACTTTACGTGTGCGGCTAATGACTCAATCAGTAGCGCTTCTATTAATTCACTTCGACTCATATCTTGAGTTCTAGCTAACTGTTCTAATTGTTCAAATAAACTGTGATGAACTTTAAACTCTACACGTTTTAAACCGTTGTTTTTATCACGTTTTACTTGATTACGTTTATTAATTTTTATCTGTACACTTCGTGAGTTGGGATTTGTTTTCGGACGACCGGGACGTCTTTCATCACTAAACAGGTCAATAGTCGTTAAATCTGCGATTTCTTTAGCCATGAGTTAACCAACCCCCTGACTTTCCCAGACAAACTGTATAATGCCTTTAGCAATGAAACCTGCACAGCCGAAAAACAATACAAAATATACCACCACTTTACCCATTTTTGGGACATCGTTACTATTCATGACATCATGAATTGATAAACCAATGAAACCAAAGATAAAAAGGAAAAATAAATTAAGGCCGATTGCCTCAATAAGTTCTAAATGTTCTGCTAGCATAGTGGTTGCTTGTTTCTTATACACTAAGGCCAAAAACATTAAGGCCAAAAAATTGGCAGCATTATAGCATATCATTGACACCAAACCATTAGCATTTGAAGCTAATGGTTAATTAATGACAAAAGAACTTACCATTGTTAAATATTTTGTACTTTATCAATGAGATTGAAAACTGACTATCAAAACACCGTTTACACAATTTAATCACTTAGCTAAACCTTAATGAAATCAGTAACAATTTTATTGAATGCGATGGTTTTTTCTGCATGGAGCCAATGGCCTGCGCCTTGGATTATTTTGGCTTTACTGTTAGGTAATAAAGTGGCAATAGCCGCTCTGTGCTTAGGTAAGATATAATCAGAGTTGCCACCTTTAATGAATAAAGTCGGCCCAGTATAAGCAGCCTTCCCGGTAGAAATATTATTTGCTTTCATTATTTGGTGGTAGCATAAACCAATATTACTCAGACTACATTTAAAGGCATAATCACCTTGTTCATTCTTTGCTAAATTACGTAATAAAAACTGCCTAACGCCGATATTATCTACATAGGCCGCTAATTGAACATCCGCATCTTTTCGTTTAGATACCGATGACAAGTCAATGCGTTGTAAGCCTTCAATAATTGATAAGTGATGAGGCGGGTAACTTACCGGCGCAATATCAGCAATAATTAATTTTTTGATACGCTGGGGCTGTTCTAATGCGACTTGAATGGCTATTTTACCACCCATTGAGTGACCGAGTAATAAGCAACGTTCAATATTTAAGTGATCTAATAAATTGATAATATCTTGTGCCAGTTCAGTATATTCCATGGTATTAGCATGGAATGAAGCGCCATGGTTTCTTACATCAACACTGGTTACGCAATATGAGCTACTTAAGGGTTTGGCCACCATGTTGAGGTTTTCTAAACTACCGAATAATCCATGGATAAGAACAAGGTGTTCGCCAGTGCCGCTTTGTTTATAATTGAGGAGTGGTGCTTGTGATGTCATTATTTAGTGGCTTTAGTGGCTTTAGTATTAGCGATATTGTCATGTTTTCATCGGCTATTTGCAAGGGTAGCCGTTACCAATAAGGGTGAAGTTTCACTTTATTTTAATTATTTCAATTCGATTCGTAGTGATGAAAAAGGTTAGTCAGGTCAGTATACTTAGGATAACTGTCACTAAAATCATAACTGAATTGCTCACTTTAAACGTCAATGGATATAAATAAGTTCA
Organism: Colwellia piezophila ATCC BAA-637; assembly: GCF_000378625.1. Taxonomy (GTDB): domain Bacteria; phylum Pseudomonadota; class Gammaproteobacteria; order Enterobacterales; family Alteromonadaceae; genus Colwellia; species Colwellia piezophila. The sequence goes on from NZ_KB905177.1 coordinate 19,815, forward strand.
ACCATTTGTCATTTCCCTATATAATCTTCGGCGAATTATTTAAGTTAAGGGTAACAATGAAAAACATTGAAATAGATGAAGAGCTTTATCAGTACATTGCCACTAATACTCAATATATTGGAGAAAGTGCCTCTGCTATCTTACGCCGTTTGTTAAAGCTAGGTGTAGCGGTTGACGTCGAAACTGTTAAGGCAACTGTTACCGTTAATGAGCCTGTTTCCCTCAATGAAAATTCAGAGCCGGCAACCCTTGAATCTCTTGCTCAACCAGAAGCGTCAGTGGCGAGTATAGTCGGGGCGTTGTCTGCAGAGCCTAAAAAGATTATTGCCCCTAAAGTGATAACGCAAAGCAGTGAAACTGTTTTTAACTTTATTAATAAAGAAGAGCTTGCCATGCAACGCGGTGCTGTCGGGCGATTTTTACTAATCCTTGCGGCATTATATCGTGCTCATCCTGAGCAGTTTGATATTGTCACTGAAATAAGTGGCCGTGACCGATTATACTTTGCTAATAGCGAGAATAAATTGGCAGAAAGTGGTAGTAGTACTAAACCACGTCAAATTCCAGAAAGTCCGTTTTGGGTTATCACTAATTCAAACACCACACGTAAAAAGATGATGTTAACCAAAGCCTCCATCTCATTAGGTTACAGCGACAGCGATGTCGAAAAAATTAGAGAACTACTTTAGCTATATTTTTGAAATGACTTTAGCTAATACCTGTTACCAATCAAAGTGCACTCTGAAACCTGTATCTTGAATGGTAACGGGTATAATACTGATAATAATTAGGAATATGATATGAGTATCCACCCTTTTGCCGGCAAACCTGCCCGTCCCGAAGATAGAATTAATATTGGCCAGTTAGTTAGTGATTACTTCTTACAGACTCCCAATGTAAGTTTAGCAACAGAGAAAGTGACTTTCGGTACTTCGGGTCACCGAGGTAGTGCCAGTAAGCGTAGTTTCAATGAACATCATATAATCGCTATTTGCCAAGCCATTGCTGAGTTTCGCAGAGAAAATAATATTTTTGGTCCGTTATTCTTAGGTAAAGACACCCACGCATTATCTGAGCCTGCTTTTGCTAGTGCTATTTCTGTGCTTATTGCTAACGGTGTTAATGTTGTTGTCCAAAATGACGCGTTATCAGGAAGGGGCTTTACCCCGACACCGGTAATATCTCGTCTAATCATTACTCATAATAAAACCAATGCTGACAAGGTGGCTGATGGCCTTATTATTACGCCATCGCATAATCCTCCTAGCGATGGTGGTATTAAATATAATCCACCTCATGGCGGCCCGGCAGAAGGTGGCATCACCAAAAAAATTGAGCAGCGCGCGAATGAGATAATAACTGCGGGCTTAGTTGATATTAAAAAACTGCCTTACCAAGAAGCAGTAAACTCAGCATTGCTCACCAAAGAAGACTTTATTGGTGACTATGTTAATCAACTTGATCAAGTTATTGATATGCAGGCTATTGCTAAAGCAGGAATATCGATTGGTGTTGACCCTTTAGGCGGCTCTGGTATTGATTACTGGCCAGTAATTGCTGAAAAATATCAATTAAATATTAATGTCGTCAATGAAGTTGTCGACTCCAGTTTTGCTTTTATGCCCTTAGATAAAGATGGCAAAATTCGTATGGACTGTTCATCAAAATATGCCATGGCAGGATTAATTGCCATTAAGGATGATTTTGATATCAGCGTTGGCAATGATCCTGACTTTGACCGACATGGTATTGTTACGCCAAGTGGTGGTTTAATGAATCCAAATCATTACCTGGCTGTCGCTATTCACTACTTAATGACTCATCGAGATTGGTCAGAAACCTGTAAAATAGGCAAAACCTTAGTCTCTAGCTCACTGATCGACAGAGTTGCAAAACAACTTTCACGTCCGTTATCAGAAGTCCCTGTTGGTTTTAAATGGTTTGTTGAGGGTTTAGCCGATGCAAGTTACGCTTTTGGCGGTGAAGAAAGCGCAGGTGCTTCTTTCCTCGCTCGTGATGGCAGTACCTGGACTACGGATAAAGATGGCTTTATCTTAGCTTTATTAGCAGCCGAAATATTAGCGGTAACCGGTAAAGACCCTTATCAATATTATCTTGAGCTTGCTAAAACATTAGGTCAACCATGTTACGGCCGAGTAGAAGCGGTGGCATCCTTAGAACAAAAACGCGTATTAACAGCGTTATCAAGCGCTGATGTCAGTGCGAAAAGTCTTGCCGGTGATAAAATTCTTCAAGTGTTATCACATGCTCCAGGCAATAATGCTGCTATTGGTGGCATAAAAGTGGTTACCGATAACGGTTGGTTTGCTGCCCGTCCTTCAGGTACCGAAGAAATCTATAAAATCTATGCAGAAAGCTTTATCGATGATGAACATCTGCAAAGCATAATTATCGAGGCACAAGCCATGGTAAGTGCTGCATTTAAAGCTGCTGGCCTCTAAGGCTCTGCTATTTAAGAGTTATTACTTCCCTTGGTAATAACTCTTTCTTTTCATCAATTCTCCCCCATTTCATTGTTTTAATCTCACTGTAAAGAATATTGCTCACTTTTTGTGTCTGGCATAGCAATTCATTGTCGTAACTTATTGAATGTCAGTTGACGTAAAGGTAAAGTTTAAGGGAATTATTACCGCATACCTTAACCAGGTATAAATTGGCTATACTAAAAAAATAATTAAGCCTAGCTAATATCTATTTGATTTTATTTTCTAACATGATCAGATCGGTATACACACTTTCGCAGACTTTAACCGCAATACCTTGCGCGTTAGAGGAAAAAGAAGAGAAAATTATGAGCACCGAACTTTACAATGATGGACCTGTTGTACATCAACCTACTTTTATCGATGGCCACAGTGTTGAAATTCCTGAATTAAGAATTTTAGACCAAGACGGTACAACCTATCCCAATGCTGATTTACCCGATATAGACCAAACATTAGCGACAAAAATTTATAAGACCCTTACTTTTCATCGCGTATTTGATGAACGCATGGTGTCATCACAGCGCCAGGGGCGTTTGAGTTTTTATATGACCGCTTTGGGTGAAGAAGCTACCAGTGTGGGTGGTGCAGCAGCATTAAAACCACAAGATATGATCATGATGCAATACCGTGAACAAGGTGCATTAATGTTTCGTGGCTTTAGCCTGAAGAACTTTATGAACCAATTGTTTAGTAATGCTGACGATCTGGGTAAGGGTCGTCAAATGCCAATCCATTATGGTTCAAAAGAGCTAAATTGCATGACGGTGTCATCAACGCTAGCCACGCAAATTCCACAAGCGACCGGTTATGCTTATGGGCAAAAATTACAAGGTCTTGATGCGGTAACTATTTGCTACTTTGGCGAAGGCGCTGCATCAGAAGGTGACTTCCATGCCGGTTTAAATATGGCGGCAGTACAAGAGGCGCCAGTTATCTTTTTCTGTCGAAACAATGGTTATGCTATTTCGACTCCTGCCGAAGAGCAGTTTAGAGGTAACGGCATTGCTTCACGTGGTGTTGGCTATGGTATTAAAACCATTCGTATTGATGGTAACGATATCCTTGCTGTACTAAAAGCCACACAAATTGCTCGCGCTTATGCCGTTAAAGAAAGCAAACCGGTGTTAATTGAAGCCATGTCTTATCGTCTTGGTGCACACTCTACCTCTGATGATCCATCCGGTTATCGTACTAAAGAAGAAGAAGCTAAATGGCAGAGACATGATCCTATCTTGCGTATGAAAAACTGGATGCTGAAGCAAAATTGGTGGGATGAAGCACAAGAAACGGCTTTGTTAGAGAAGTATCGAGAAGAAGTGCTAGCAGCTGTAAAAGTTGCCGAAGTGATAGATAAACCTCATATAGATACCATGATAACCGACGTTTATGATGTGCCATCAGCGCAGTTACAAGCGCAGTTAGATGAAGTCAAAGCTCACGTCAAAAAATACCCAGAAGCCTATCCGTTCACAGCAGGAAAATTTTAATCATGGCGAAAATCTATATTGATAATGTGTGTGCTATCAACACTGACCTTCATGAAGCCTATCCAACTACAGCTGCAGGGAAATTTTAATCATGGCGAAAATTAATTTATTACACGCTATTAATAGTGCACTAGATATTGCCATGGCTGACAATGAACGCACAGTATGTTTTGGTGAAGATGTTGGTCATTTTGGTGGCGTATTTCGTGCTACCAGTGGTTTACAAGAAAAATATGGTAAAGCGCGTTGTTTTAATAGCCCGCTTGTAGAGCAAGGTATTATTGGTTTTGCTAATGGTTTAGCTGCCCAAGGTAGTGTGGCTATTGCAGAGATACAATTTGCTGATTATATCTTTCCCGCTTTTGATCAAATCGTCAATGAAGCGGCTAAATTTCGCTACCGTACCGGTAATGAATTCAATGTCGGTAAACTGACTATTCGTACTCCTTACGGCGGAGGTATCGCGGGTGGTTTGTACCATAGTCAATCGCCAGAGGCCTATTTTGCACATACTCCGGGTTTAAAAGTCGTTATTCCTCGTAACCCTTACCAAGCTAAAGGCTTATTGCTCGCCTCGATTCGTGATGATAATCCGGTGGTGTTTTTTGAGCCTAAGCGTTTATATCGTGCCTCTGTTGGCGAAGTACCTGAAGAAGATTACCAGTTACCATTAGGTAAAGCAGAAGTAGTAGAAACGGGTACCGATATCACCTTACTCGCGTGGGGTGCACAGATGGAAATCATAGAAAAAGCGGCGAAAATGGCTAGCAATGAAGGTATTTCTTGCGAGGTTATTGATTTACGGACTATTTTGCCTTGGGATATAGAAACGATTAGTCACTCAGTGATGAAAACCGGCCGTTTACTGATTAGCCAGGAAGCGCCGTTAACAGCAGGTTTTGCCAGTGAAATTGCCGCCACTATTCAAAGTGAATGTTTCTTACACTTAGAGTCACCCATTGCACGCGTTTGTGGTTTAGATACTCCATATCCTTTAGCGTTAGAAAAAGAATATGTTAGCGATCACTTAAAAGTGTATGAAGCCATTAAAAAGACCGTTAACTTTTAACGATAACAAGCGATTAACAGGAAGACGAACATGAGTATTGATTTTATATTACCTGATATTGGTGAAGGTATCGTTGAGTGTGAACTTGTCGAATGGTTAGTTAAAGAAGGTGAGGTCATTGTTGAAGACCAACCTATTGCTGATGTGATGACAGATAAAGCCTTAGTGCAAATTCCAGCAATGCATTCAGGCGTAATCGATAAGCTTTATTATAAGCAAGGTGAAATTGCCAAAGTACACTCACCTCTTTTTTCTATGACCCCAGAAGGTGACACCAGTACTAATGATACTGTTGACGCTGAAATTGAGTCTAAGCCTGAAGTGGGCACACAAGCTGATAGCACAGCCTCTGCTGATAACACCGCAGTAGCAACTGCTACAGTCGTTAGTGCGCCTGTTGTAAATAGTAGTCACACGACTGAAAACGGTAAAGCATTAGCAAGCCCAGCAGTCAGACGTGTAGCGCGTGAACTTGATATTAATATTCATCAAGTTGCGGGCAGTGGTAAAAAAGGTCGTGTTTATAAAGATGACGTAGTTGCCCACAGTCAACAGGGCTCGTGCGCTATCAGCACAGGAACAGTGCAAGGTACTTTGATTGGCGGTACAAGGGTAGAGCCAATCCGTGGTATTAAAAAGATCATGGCAACAGCGATGCAAAATAGTGTCAGTACTATTCCGCACTTTACTTACTGTGAAGAAATTGATTTAACGGAGCTGATTGCTTTACGTGGTGAGTTAAAAGAAGTTTATGCCAAGCAAGATATAAAGTTAACCATGATGCCATTTTTTATGAAAGCGATGTCATTAGCGATTAAAGAGTATCCATTGGTTAACTCAAAGGTAAATGAAGACTGCACTGAGCTTACTTACTTTGATGATCACAATATTGGTATGGCGGTAGATTCTAAAGTTGGTTTACTTGTTCCTAATATTAAGTATGTGCAAACTAAGTCAATTTTAGAGTTAGCAAATGATATTATGCGTTTAACTAATGATGCTCGTAGTGGCCGTGTCGCCAGTGAAGATTTGAAAGGTGGCACTATAACCATTTCAAATATTGGCGCCATAGGTGGCACAGTAGCGACGCCTATTATCAATAAGCCTGAAGTGGCTATAGTGGCCTTGGGTAAATTGCAAAAATTACCCCGCTATAATGACCAAGGTGAGGTAGAAGCCCGCAGTATTATGCAAGTGAGCTGGTCTGGCGATCATCGCGTTATTGATGGCGGCACAATTGCTCGCTTTTGTAACCTATGGAAATCATTCCTAGAAAAACCTAGTCATATGTTAGTACACATGAGCTAGCATATGGAGAAAGCGAGTTTAAAAAGCCTATATGCAGCGTTATTAATTTTGCTAAGGGAATAACCATTAGCTGCAATCAATGCCTTGCCTCTAAGCCTTTTAATTCTCGCTAAGTGGTCTGAGTCAGTACAACCACGCAAACATATAAAAAAGCCCTGTTATCGTTAGATAACGGGGCTTTTTAGTGTTTGATTTTTAGACTACTTTGCTTAGATTAACCTTGTGTAGATGAACAAGGTTAATCAGTAGCTATTAGTCAACAATTAATCTTTTAATACTTAATCATTAAAAACCACATTGTTTACCTTGGTTTTTGTTTTTTAACCAAACATGTAATGGTGCGAAGTAATCTAAAATTGCACTGGCATCCATTTGTTCACTGCCAGTAACAACTTTGTAAGCTTGCTGCCATGGTTGGCTTGAACCCATTTCTAGCATGGTATTAAGTGCTGCACCAGCTTCTTTTGAGTTGTAAATAGAACAACGGTGAATGGGGTCAGTATTACCTGATATTTCACATAAGGCACGATGAAATTCAAATTGTTGAATGTGTGCTAAGAAGTATCGGCTATACGGAACACCACCGGGTACATGGTACTTAGCACCAGGATCAAATGCATCGGCATCGCGGTCGATAGGCGCAGCTACACCTTGGTATTTCTCACGTAATTCCCACCATGAAGTATTGTAGTTTTCAGGAGTGATTTCACCTGAGTAAACTTTCCAACGCCATTGGTCAACCATCAAACCAAAGGGTATGAAAGCAATCTTATCAAGGGCTTGCTTCATTAATAAGCCAATATCTTTGGACTCATCCGGAATGCTGTCAATTAAACCAATCTCTTTCAAGTATTTAGGTGTTACAGATAAGGCAATCGTATCACCAATAGCTTCATGGAAACCGTCATTAGCACTATTTTGGAAAAATACAGGTTGGTCTTTATAAGCTCTTTGATAGAAATTATGTCCTAATTCATGATGAATTACGTTAAATTCTTCACCCGTTTTTTGGATACACATTTTGATACGGATATCATCTTTAGCATCAAGATCCCATGCGCTGGCGTGACAAGTTACATCTCTGTCGGCCGGCTTAGTAAATAATGAACGGCTATAAAACGTTTCTGGTAAAGCGTCAAAACCAAGGGAAGTGAAAAATTTCTCTGCACCACGAACCATGTCAATTTCATCATAATTATGAGCTGCTAATTGCTTGGTGACGTCATAACCTGGATCTGCATCTTCAGGAGCGACTAGATCATAGATGTTACCCCAAGATTGTGCCCACATATTACCGAGCAAATGTGCAGGGATAGGTTTGTCTTGGGCAACTTTATCGGTACCGTAAGTTTCACCTAATTCAGTTCTTACATAACAATGTAAGTCATCGTATAAAGGTTTAACTTGGCCCCATAAACGGTCTAGCTCTTTAGCAAAATCATCTGCAGGCATATCATAGTTTGAACGCCACATTGCGCCTAAATCTTTATAACCCAAACCTTTAGCCCCTTCATTGGCAAGCTCTGCTTGGCGAGCATAAAGAGGTTTCATTTCAGGACTGATTTCGCGCCAACCTTGCCACATTTCAAGTAACTCATCATAATCACGAGAATTAGCCATGGTAGAGGTCATATCACCTAAGCTAAGTTTTTCACCTGCTTTAGTGGTATAGCTACCTTTGCTGTAGATACTGCCAAGTTGAGCACCAATTTGTGCCAGTTCAGCAGATTTTTCTGGATCTTGTGGCGCAGGCATAACTAAGCTTTGTTTTAGGATGTTTAACTGGCGGCGTTGTATCGCGTTAACTTCGACGTTATCAAATGTTGCTGCTTGCATTGCGTATCTAACACCGGCATCGGTCGACTTTTGATCTGCATCAGCGGCTAATGCTGCGGTATCTTCGGTAATGAAATTAGCATAAATCCAAGCCGCACGAGAGCCTTCTAGATTAATTTTTACCATTTCTTTGGCAACATTATCTAAGAATTGTTGTGCATCTACTGAGGTTAACGTGGTTTGTGCACTTATCGATGTCGCTTTATCTGCAGGGGCTTGTTGACTTGGTCCGTCGTTACACGCGGTTAAAGAGGCGGCAACAACTAAAGCAAGACAGGTAAACTTAAATGTTTTTTTAATCTGTTTCATTTTTATAATCGTTATAAAGATAAGATATTAGGTGCGGCTAGTATATAAAATTGTGCTCTTGATACAACATTTATAAGCGAAATAGTTAGTTAAGTGAGTAAAGCTACTATTCCAGGGAGAATTGATTACAGGGAGAATTGACGGCAAAAAAAAAGCTCATTCAAAGGAATGAGCCAAATACAACATGAAACTGGGTTGAGATAAAACAATATAAAAAAAACAAAAAATAAGGGAGTAACCAAAACAGCAAATTTATAAATTCACTGTCTTGTTGAAACTGAAATAATAATAAACGTTTACCCTGTGATTTACTGTATGGCT
>NZ_KB905177.1:29096-54549 GCF_000378625.1 Colwellia piezophila ATCC BAA-637
TACAACATGAAACTGGGTTGAGATAAAACAATATAAAAAAAACAAAAACAAAACATAAGGGAGTAAACAAAACAGCAAGTTTATAAATTCACTGTCTTGTTGAAACTAAAGTGATAATAAACCCTTATATTGTGTTTTACTGTGTAACTAGTGTAATCTTTTGTGCTAAAAGGCTACTACTCGCTACATTTTAGTAAAATAGCCTTAAGTCATTGTAAAAGACTTGACCTGTTTACAAAAAATACGCTATTTTAAACGCCTGTTTAAATTCACAATTTTATTGTGTATCAATAAAGCAGTGAATCAACACCCGCGAACAATTATCCAGCTAAACAGCAAACAGTATAAGATGATTTATGAGTACTAAAAATAAAATATTAGACGCCGCCGATGTCCTTTTTGCCGACAAAGGCTTTAATGGTACCTCATTAAGAGAGATCACTAGCCAAGCCAATGTTAATTTAGCGGCGGTAAATTATCACTTTGGCTCTAAGAAAGAGTTGATAAAGTCGGTTATGTCTCGTTATATGGATGAGTTGTCACCACAGTTAGAATCTGCGTTGTTACTTATTTGCCAAGCAAAACGTAAACCGACATTACATGAGGTTTTTTCTGCTTTTATAGAGCCGTTATTAAGTCTTAATGAGTTTAAAGAAAACGGCACCAGTACCTTTTTACAATTATTAGGACGTGGTTACACCGATAGTCAGGGATTTTTACGTTGGTTTTTAACAACTCAATATCCTGATGTATTCACCAACTTTACCAAGGCGGTAAAAAAAGCTTACCCAGAGCTAAGTACTGAAGAGATGTTTTGGCGCTTACACTTCACTATGGGCACTATAGTTTTTACTATGTCATCAAGTGAGGCCTTAATTGATATTGCTCAAAATGATTTTGATAATAAGTTAGATATCGCAGGGGTTATCGAGCGTGTCATCCCTTACGTTTCAGCCGGCGTTGCCGCACCTATTTCTCCGCTTTAAAGCTATTCTGAAAAGACTGCCAGTGATTTTCACTGCAGTCATTTACTCAAATACCTCATCTTTTGCTTAATGAAGGAATAGAGTGTATTCCCCTCTATATATCCCTATCAATTATTGAAGACAAGTTCTGCTTTTAACGACAATTTGTATTATAATCCGCGCCAATGATGCTATTTCAGTATTTTACGAGTTTATTTAGGGTTTAGGTGACATATGAGTGTTGATTCAATTGGTTTATCGGCTGATTTATTAAAAGCGGTTAAGGCGTGTGGTTATAAAAATTTAACCCCGATTCAGCAAGAAGCCATTCCTGTTATTCGCCAAGGCACTGATCTTCTCGCTAGCGCACAAACAGGGACCGGGAAAACGGCTGCTTTTAGCTTACCAATTTTGGATGCAATTGCTAAAGCTAATCATGCCTCTCACAGTGCTACCGGTTCAGAGAATGAAAGAAGTGCCTCAGGTCAGGGGATTCGAGCGTTGATACTAACACCAACCCGTGAGCTTGCTATACAAGTCAGCGAAAATATCAAGCAGTTTAGTCAGTATCTACCGGTAAAATGTGGCGTGGTTTATGGTGGAGGTAAAGTCGCCTCACAAACCAAGATGCTTAAACAAGGTCTTGATATTTTAGTGGCAACACCTGGTCGCCTATTAGAGCACTTAACTTCGCACAATGTAGATTTATCACAAGTGAAGTTTCTGGTACTTGATGAAGCAGATCGCATGCTAGATATGGGGTTTTTAACCGACATAGAGAAGTTACTCATTGCCATTAAACATAAACATCAAACGTTAATGTTTTCAGCTACTTTCTCAGAACGAGTCAAATCATTAGCCAATCAATTGTTAAAAACGCCAAAGACCATTAGCATTTCTAGAGAAAACACCACCTCAGGTAAAATAAAGCAATCTGTTTACTGGGTAAGTGAAGCACGCAAACGTGAATTACTTTCTGAGTTGATTGGGGTGAATAACTGGCAGCAAGTACTTGTTTTTGCTGGTACCAAAGAAAGCGCTAATCTCTTAGCAAAAGAACTAAAACTTGACGGTATTAAAGCGGCATTATGCCATGGCGATAAAACCCAAGGTGCAAGAAATAAGGCCCTAGAACAATTTAAAGAAGGTAAAGTGCGCGTGTTAGTGGCAACCGATGTTGCGGCTCGAGGTTTAGATATTGAAGATCTAGCCTACGTAGTTAACTTTCATTTACCCTTTTTACCTGAAGATTATGTTCATCGCGTTGGTCGTACAGGCAGAGCAGGAAAGTCTGGTACGGCTATTTCTTTAGTGAGCCCGAAAGATGAACGTTTTTTAGGCAACATTGAAGAGCTTATTGGTCGGAAATTTGAACGTGTTGTGGTACCAGGTTACGAGTTTAATCGCCAAGAAGCTGATGCTTATCAAGAGGCTAGTGTAAAGCGTGACAGTAAAAATAGATATCGTGCCACGCAGGAGAAAAATCAAAACTTAGCTAAGAAAGATGTTAAAAGCAAAGCCCAGAGTAAGAATAAAGCGGCGCGAACTAACAGCAAGTACAATAATAAGATTCAGAAAAAACGTTAGAACTTGCCAAATCATAGCGAAAAACCAGTGACTACTTCTGTGGTTATAACAGAAACACCTTTTGATAAAAGGTGTTGTTGCTGGTTTTGTGGTGAGCCTCGCGATGGAGACTTTATCTTTCCGTCCCCTAAACCACTAAGCTCTTATGAAGAGAATAACTATCTAAGACCGAGTTGTCCTCATCCGGTACTATCCATTCCAAGTTGTAGTGAATGCCAAAGAATCGCTAAAAAAGCACAAGTAGCGAATATTTGGGCAGTCAATTCTTATGTAAAAAAACAATTATTGACGCATTATTCGAATGACCTAGCTATTGGTATTAATTGGTCTCAAGAAGAGTTGGCGACCAGTGAGTTTGAACAAGGAAATTTTGCGGGTTTTGCCCGAAGTGCCTGGTTTATGTATGAAGTTGCAAAAGGTCGGGTAAACTACGTGGGCTGGCCATTGGTAGCTAATGGCATTGAATTAGCAGTGATTAATTATGAAGACGTACTCATTGATACTTTTAGCTTTGACGGGGTGTCATATCCATCATTACCTGATGCTATTAAACACTATGCAGCGATATTCTTTTTAGATGAAGCTTACCTCTTTTCGGTTTTTCAGTATTTAGGGGAGAGCGCTATAAATGAAAAAGCCTTTGCCAAAGCGGTGCGTTTTTGCCGATTACTAGTCAATGCTACCCCACATGAACGTAAGCGTGCATTTGAAGATTTGATTGCTAGAGCAGAGTAGTCAGAGCATCAGCGAGTATAAAAACCACGGTAAAATCAGATACCCTAAATAGGCACTCAACGAGTGTTTACACTATCGTTAAATGTGCCGCAGAGGTCACTTTTCTTTGGTATAAGTTATCGTCTGCACGCGTGAAAAAACTCATTTCATTATCAGTTCTAGCCATAAAGGTTGAACCAATACTGCAGCCAAGTTGGTATTTACCCAGTATAACATTGCTCGTTAATGCTATGTTTATTCTACTTTCAATAATTACTAAGGCATTATCATTGGCATTCTCAATTATAATGGCAAATTCATCACCACCAAACCTAAATAAACTATCAGAGTTTCGAGTACATTGGCGCAATAAATTAGCAAACTCTTGCAAGACAATATCACCGGTTACATGACCAAAAGTATCATTAATCGCTTTAAATTTATTTAAGTCACCGAGTACAAGGCCCATCAAACTATGATGTCGATTGGCATTATACATGGCACGTTTCAATTGCTCATCAAAATATCGACGATTACCAAGCCCTGTTAAGGCATCTTGCATCGCAAGTTGAATTGCATCGTGGTAAGCAATGGCATTTTTTAAGGGATACCGTAAGCAATGGTGTAATTGTTCGAGTACTTTATGATTAGTTAAACTAATAGGGCTATTAATACCGTAGCTTAATGTGCCTATTGATTCCTTATCAATTTTCAACTCGAAGTGATTTTTTTGTTTAGCTTTTCTACTGCCACGTAAGGAGTGATGTAAGCTTTTGCTCTTAAAGTAAAGTCCCGAAAAATCAATATAGCGGGCAACCTCCATTGAGAATATCTGTAATAATTGCTCAACATCGAGGGTGGTTTGTAAGCTTGTCACCAAAGATAATGTCTGTTGTTTATCAAAAATACAATTTGAAAACGATTGGGCAATAAGCGCATCAGTGCTTAATGTACTATAGGTATTGAAGGGAGCGAATTTATTATCAAGTACGTTTAGTGTTTGCATACAACAACCTCATTAACTTTATCTGTTAACGCCAATTACTAAAGTATGACTTTTTTAAAAGTACTTTTTTGACGTTAATTTCAACTAATGAATTAGAAGCAAAAAACATACCGTTGTGCATAGTTCTATTGATTTTTAGCTGATTAGATAAATAGATCTGTAAACAACAAAGTTAACTGATTGAAATATAATTTTTTTTGTTGTTAATATACTTTAAGGCTAGGTAAACTCTATTTACGGTTATACGGATAATGTCTAAAATAACTTACTTAGCGGCAATATTTTGCCGCTCAGTTATTACGTTAAGTTGCGTTGTGTCGCTATCTTCAGTATTAAGAACTAACGAGTAAAAGAAAGGAAACTATGTGAGCGGTTATTTTGAAGTTCTGGCAATATTAACCTGTGCCGTATTTGTGGTTTGGTTATTTCGCCGTTTGAATTTACCGGCAATTTTGGCTTACTTATTCGCGGGTATGATTGTCGGTCAACACGGTTTAAACATTGCCCAAGACCAGATAGATTATGATCATTTTGCCGAGCTAGGTATTGTCTTTTTACTCTTTACCCTAGGGTTAGAATTCTCTTTGCCCAGGTTGAAGGCTATGCGTCATTTAGTGGTCTCTGTTGGTAGTTTACAAGTTGGTATTTCTCTACTGGTATTTATGATTGCTGGGCTTTTTTTCGGATTAAGTTTATCTGGCGCCTTTGTTGTTGGTAGTATATTAGCACTGTCTTCCACCGCGATTGTTATTAGGCAGTTAAGTGAAAGTGGCGCGATGAAGCGAAAATCAGGCCAACTTTCGGTGGCTATTCTGCTTTTCCAAGATGTAGCTGTCGTCCCCTTATTAATTATAATTCCTATGCTAGCCATGGATAGCCAAAGCTCTATGGTATGGGCATTAATGCTTGCTATGGTTAAAGGTGTGGTAGTAGTCGCGCTTTTATTATTTGTTGGTAAGTGGTTACTACCTAAACTTTTTAACATCATTGCCCAAGTTCGCACGGATGAATTGTTTGTTTTAACTACCTTGTTAGTGACTTTATTGGCGGCAGCTTTCACCCAATGGTTTGGATTATCGATGGCGCTAGGCGCTTTTCTGGCCGGCATGATGTTAAGTGAAAGTGAGTATAAGCACCAACTTGAAGCTGATATTAGACCCTATCGAGATATATTACTTGGCTTGTTTTTTATTACCGTTGGTATGAAACTTGATGTAGGTTTACTGGTTTCATCACCGTTTAGTTTGTTAGGCTTAATGATTTGTTTTATGGCGATTAAAGTCTTGGTGATTAAAACTCTGGCCGTAAAAGCCGGAGAGTCAAGTAAAGACGCATGGGCTTCAGGCTTTATGCTGGCACAAATGGGCGAGTTTGGTTTTGTTTTAATTGCACTGGCAAGCCAAAGTCAAGTCTTGCCGCTTGGTGTCGCTTCTATGTTACTTGGCGCGGGTGTTATCAGCATGGCGATTACCCCTTATATGATGAATAATGCCAGATCTTGGGCGCTATTCTTAAGTCGGGAAAAAACCGAAGAAACCATTGGTTTATCGTATCTACCTGAAAATAAAGTACTTGAAAATCACGTTATCATCTGTGGTTTTGGTCGAGTTGGCCAAACAGTCAGCCGGTTTTTAAAACAAGATAAAATAGATTTTGTCGCTATAGATGTTGACCCTCTGCGGACCCAAAAAGCCAGAGATGCCGGTGAGAAAGTGCTATTTGGCTCATCACGTCAAACTGAAGTGTTGAACGCCGCGGGTTTATCCAAAGCTAAGTTGGTCGTTATTGCTTTTGGTAATGATAAGCAGTCAATAGAGGTGATCCAAAAAGTGAGGAGCATGAATAGTGATGTACCTATTCTTGTCAGAACACGAAATGATGATCAACTCAATGCTCTACAAGATGCTGGTGCTAATGAAGTTGTGCCTGAAAGCTTAGAAGGCAGCTTGATGTTGGTTTCACAAGTACTGTCGTTATCGGGCGTGCCATTTTCTCGAATTATGCGTCGAATACAGAAAGAACGTAAAAATCACTATAATCATCTGCATGGTTTTTTTCAGGGGGAGCAAACCGATATGAGCCCTGAAGCTATTGATAGAATTGAGTTCGCTCATGCGATTCTCATTAATAACCACTCATTTTCCCGTGGTAAAACACTCGCCTATTTAGCACTTGAGCAACGTCGAGTTCATATTGTTGCCTTGCAACGAGACGGTGTAGAAACAGAGTCGCCCGCATTAGATACAGTTTTACAAAACCAAGATACCCTCGTTGTTAGAGGAAAACCGCGCAGAGTTGAGCGAGTTGAGCGCTACTTACAAGAAGGCGATTAATTTATTATGCAGTCAACTATGTAACGCGTATGCAAAGTTTAGCAATGAACAGTGTTTTTATAATACAATAACGACTTGAGTAAGCAGCACTAGCTGACAGGAAATAGTTTGTATTTAACCCTAGTTAATGCAGTGAATTTAACGTGAAGTAAATAAAACTGCTGTTAGATAAACATTGTTATGCTTATCTCAGCTTATTGCTGTTAACAATAATACCCTTAAATTTCTAGAAACTTCCTGATGGTTTGTTCTTGCTCCATGGCATCAGCAAAACCTAACCTTATTAGCTCACTGCAAAAGTTTTTCTCAAACAATAAGTAACTAACAATACTCGATTCCGAATCATTACCTATGCCAATGCCGCGTAAAAGTATGCGTATAGATAAGGGTAAATCGTAGTAATACTGACTAGCAATAGCATTAAAATCATGGCTTGGGTTAATGACAAAGCTATCTATATGTTGTAATCCTTCGTTTGCCTTTCTATTTTGAGCCGAAATTAACTTGAGGGTTTCGTTGATACGAGCCATGCGCTCTAGATCGCTATGCATGGTATCAGCAAACACCGAGTCCAGTAAATGACCGGCAATAGTTGCCGAACTTGGTGGATGAGGGTTATTTTCTTTGGCGTGTAAAGGCTCTTTCGGTTGATCAACGCCAATGACAAATATTTTTTTTGCTCCTAAATGAATAGCAGGGCTTAAAGGCGATAGCTGATGTACTGAGCCATCACCAAAATGCTGATCTTTAATTTTAACTGATGGAAACACCATAGGAATTGCTGAAGAAGCCATTAAGTGCTCAGTGTTCAGTTGGCACAATTCGCCGCGCCTTTTAGCGCGTGACCAAGGTAGGGCTAGACCATCAGATTGATAAAAGCTAATGGAGTCACCACTGCTATAACTTGATGCAGTAATCGATACTGCAGATAGGTAACCACGGGCAATATTATTATCAATACGGCTAAAATCTAGTATCTGATCAAGTAGCGCTCTTAGTGGTGCACTATTAAGTAAACTACGCGGTGTCTTATTGGCGTAGTCGGCTTGAAAACTCGCCAGCATTCCTTGCCCTATGTGGCTGTAGACCTTGATAGGGTCACTATGGTAAATACTCGATATATTAAAGTTTTTCCATGCCCACTCTAGTTTTTTTACGCCTAAATGAAAGCACGAAGCATAACACGCTAGTGAGGTGGTATTGATTGCACCGGCAGAGGTACCACAAAGAATAGAAAAAGGAATACCATGGTTTCTCGGAATAAATTTGGCAATAGCTGACAAAACCCCTACTTGATAGGCTGCACGGGCACCGCCACCGGTAAGTACTAGTGCATTTTTACTATTAAGGTAATTCCGTTTTAATGTCATAGATAGTGGGTTGTTTTTTATTTTTAAACTGTTTGAATAAGAGCTATTTTCTAATCGGCTTCAATGAGTTAAGTGTAAGTGCTTTTGATTTACTTCGCTAGGGAATAGCTGAATTAATACGGGGGATTTATCTTTAAAAATAAAAAAAGTCAGCAGAAGCTGACTTTTTAAAATGACATAGAATTATTAAATAGTATTGCTTTTACTCATCCATTTTTATTGCTAAAAGGTATTAAGGTCTACTTTTAAATAATCTTAACTACTAACGCGAGCGTTGGCAGCGTCTATCAATGGTTGCGATCCAGTTTGAAGGAATGATAGGTTAGCCGAAACAACTTTCTTTGGTAACTTTGAAATCATCAAAGAGCCTGTTTTTACTGAACCTGAAGTCGATGCAAACTCTAATAAGTTCTTACCATTACACTTAATACCGTTGAAGATACGACGAATTTTTAGTTTGTTCGTCTTTAAAAATGAACGCATGCGTTTCTTGTCATCGGTTGCCACGTACTGACAAATACTTGTCGCAATGTCAGCAGCTTGTGCCTTTGGTGTCGTTACAGCAGACGCTAATATTAAAAAAGTGATGGTTGAAGCTATTAATAATTTTTTCATTTTATAAACCTTAATAATTGAGTTAATAAAAGAAAAAACCACGGGATGTACCTGTTAACGAGGTGACTCCGCTGTCATAGATAAAATTGAATTATTTCACTTTTATCCTTAGACCGGTGGTTTTGCGTAACACGTTTTCGCGTGTTTTGCCTTTTCTTTGTCAAGGTTAAGTATCACGTAATTGTAACCAAAGTGCAAGTTAAATGGGCTGATTGGCACTATCTGAGGGATGGGTTACTGCTAAATAACTCAGATTTAGAGCAAGGAACAGTGGGGGGTAATAAAGGTAACAGTTTGATAGTTATTACCTTTACTAAAATTACTTAGTTTTGTTTGATCGCTTTTTATTTGTACAAAGTGTATTGTATTATTTTTTTACAAATTTGTACAAGTTTACAGTTTCATCTCTGGTATGTCTCCAGTTACAACAAGTTCACCTTCAGTTAACTTAATAATTTCTTCTACCGATACACCAGGGGCACGTTCTAACAAATGGAACTTACCGTCTTTAATTTCAATAAAGGCTAAATCCGTCAATACTTTTTTAATACAGCCTTTACCGGTTAATGGTAAAGTGCAGTTTTTCAGTAACTTGGATACGCCATGTTTAGAAGCGTGGGTCATAGTGACAATAATATTATCTGCCCCGGCAACTAAATCCATTGCACCGCCCATGCCTTTGATTAATTTACCTGGGATCATATATGAAGCGATATTACCATTAGCATCCACCTCAAAAGCGCCCAAGACGGTTAAATCTACATGGCCGCCACGTATCATGGCAAAAGATTCTGCCGAGTCAAATACTGAAGCACCAGCGGCCATAGTAACCGTTTGCTTACCAGCATTGATAAGGTCGGCATCAATTTCTTCTTCGGTTGGAAATTGCCCCATACCCAGTAAACCATTTTCTGATTGCAGCATCACCTCAATATCATCAGGGATAAAGTTTGCTACTAAGGTCGGGATACCTATGCCTAGATTAACGTAATAACCATCCTTTAACTCATTGGCAACACGCTGGGCGATTTGCTCTCTTGATAAAGCCATCGTTATACTCCTTTTACTGCTTGGGGATCTGCTGGGCGTGTCGTACGTTGTTCAATACGTTTTTCGAAAGTGCCTTGAATAAGGCGATTAACATAGATACCAGGTGTATGAATTTGATCCGGGTCTAACTCGCCAACTTCGACAATTTCTTCTACTTCAACGACGGTGATTTTACCGGCTGTTGCCGCCAAAGGGTTAAAGTTACGGGCTGTTTTTCTAAACACTAAATTACCGTATCTATCGGCTTTCCAGGCTTTTACAATGGCAAAGTCACCAACAATGGCTTCTTCTAGAATATAATCTCGGCCATTAAAATTGCGTACTTCTTTGCCTTCCGCTACGGGGGTGCCAACTCCTGTTGCGGTGAAAAATGCCGGAATACCAGCACCGCCTGCGCGCATTTTTTCGGCAAGTGTACCTTGAGGTGTTAATTCAACTTCTAATTCTCCCGCCATCATTTGACGTTCAAACTCTGCATTTTCACCAACATATGAAGCAACAATTTTTTTAATTTGTCGATTGGGTAATAACACACCTAAACCAAAGTCATCTACACCACAGTTATTGGAAACCAAGGTTAAGCCTTTAGTGCCTTTGCGTTTTATTTCGCTAATTAAATTCTCGGGAATGCCGCATAAGCCAAAACCACCTGAAATCACTGTCATGTTATCGGTAAGTCCAGCCATGGCTTCTTCATAGCTTGATACTACTTTGTCAAATCCTGCCATTTTTATCTCCTATTGCTTTATTCTGCATCGATTATTGTCGTGCTAAGCTTTCTGTTGTGCAAGGTAAGCGGTTGATACTTTAGAAATTGGCGCTTTGCCTAATTTTTTACTGATAAACCAACCTGCTTGCAGCAACTTATCGAAATCTATATTCGTTGTTATACCTAAACCGTTGAGCAAGTAAACAACATCTTCTGTGGCAACGTTGCCAGAGGCACCTTTAGCATAAGGACAGCCGCCTAAGCCTGCAATAGCACTATCGATTACCGAAACGCCACATTGTAGCGCGGCGTAAATGTTCGTTAACGCTTGTCCGTAGGTATCATGAAAGTGAACCGCTAGTTGAGCCGTTGGTACACGGGCATTTACTGCCTGTAGCATTTTAGTTACGCTAGCTGGAGTACCAACACCTATGGTGTCGCCAAGAGATATTTCGTAACAGCCCATAGCCAATAACTTTTCTGCCACCATGGCAACTTTCTCTGGCGCAATCTCACCTTCATAAGGACAACCGATCACACACGAAACATAACCTCGCACTTTAATATTACGCTTTTTAGCATCCGCTATTATCGGCGCAAAACGTGCAATACTTTCTTCGATAGAGCAATTAATATTTTTTTGACTAAAACTTTCTGAGGCGGCGGCAAAGATGGCAACTTCATCGGCATTAGCGGCAACCGCAGCTTCGTAGCCCTTCATATTTGGCGTTAAAGCCGCATAGACTACTTTACTATCACGCTTTATGGTGGCAAAAACTTCCGCAGAGGTTGCCATTTGCGGCACCCATTTGGGGGAAACAAAGCTGCCACTTTCAATATAACTAACGCCTGCATCAGCTAACTGCTCAATTAAGGCGACTTTATCAGCGGCACTGATAGCCTTGCCATTAATGAGAGCTTCATTTTGTAAACCATCTCGGGGGCCAACTTCAACAATCTTTACTTGCTTAGGTAATTTTTGTGGAAAAGCTGGGATTTGAATACTCATTATTATGTCTCGTCACTTTTACTTGTTACTTGTGCTGAAAAAGCGAGTAATTCAGCACCACCAGTAACCATATCACCGGCACTGAAATATACCTCATCTACCACACCGTCACTGGGCGCTTTAATGGTGTGTTCCATTTTCATCGCTTCCATAATAACCAGAGGCTGATCTTTACTCACTTGTTCACCTGGAGTTACCAAGACACTCACCATAGTGCCATTCATCGGGGCCGTTAAACCACCATGATGATCATCATCTTGATCTTGTCCATGATCTGGCAATACTTGGCTAAAGCTAAAAACGCCGTGTTCCTGATAAAGGCTTATGCTGTTATCAGTTTCGTTATGAGCCACAATGCTTTGGCTACGATGACCATCGAGAGTTACCGTGATTTTTTCACCTTCAATTTCTCCCTGACAATCAACCGCGTGGCTAGTGACGTCTGCACCGTTAATGGTGATCAAATAATAACTGGCACTACCTTGACGTTTTTGCTCAATGGTCACGGCATATTCAATATCATTATATGCCAATATTAATGAGTGATTATGGGGCTCATTTAAACGCCAAGCGTTAGTCATATGCCAAGGAGAATGGCGATCATTACTTTGTTTTGCTAGCGCTTTAGTTTTATTTTCAAGGGCGAGTATTAGGTACAAGGCGGCGGTAGGTAATTGCTTGGTTAATAACTCGTCTTTTTGCTTTTCATCACCTTGATGAAAAATAGCGTGGTGATTTTTTTCAATAAAACCGGTGTCGATGTCGGCATTTTTAAAAGCATCGGTAGTGGCTAAGTTATATAAAAATTCAATATTGGTGGTAACGCCATCAATGCGATATTCGCGTAAGGCTTTGGCTAAACGTTGTAAAGCTTTTTCCCTATTTTCATCCCAGACAATCAACTTTGCTATCATGGGATCATAAAAGACACTGACTTCATCACCTTGACGTACACCGGTATCAATACGTACATGTTTACTTTCGACCGGTGTTTTTAACAAATTTAATTGCCCGGTAGCGGGTAAAAAATCATTACTCGGGTCTTCGGCATAAATTCTTGCTTCAAAGGCATGACCGGTTATGGTCAATTCTTGCTGAGATTTTGGTAGTTTTTCACCAGCGGCAACACGTAATTGCCACTCGACTAAATCTTGTCCCGATATCATTTCAGTTACCGGATGCTCTACTTGCAAGCGGGTGTTCATTTCCATAAAATAAAATGAACCATCAACATCAAGTAAAAACTCAACCGTACCTGCGCCTTGGTAGCCAATCGCTTGCGCCGACTTTATTGCCATCTCACCCATTTTACTGCGCAGAAATTCACTCATGTTAAATGCCGGCGCTTCCTCAATCACTTTTTGGTGACGGCGTTGTACCGAGCAATCTCGCTCAAATAAGTACACCGCATTTTGGTGATTGTCGCAAAATACCTGAATTTCCACATGGCGAGGTTGTGTTAAATATTTCTCTACCAGCATGGTATCGTCACCAAAGGAAGACATTGCTTCACGTTTGGCAGCCGCAAAACCTGTCGAGAATTCTTCTTCACGCCACACTTGGCGCATACCCTTACCACCACCACCTGCTGTGGCTTTAAGCAGAACTGGGTAACCCATGGTATCTGCGGCATGTTTTAAGGTTTGTTCATTTTGATCGTCACCATGGTAACCCGGTACTAAGGGCACATTCGCTTCTGCCATGATGTTCTTGGCTGCAGACTTTGAGCCCATGGCTTCAATGGCGGCAACAGGAGGGCCGATAAAAGTAATATTCTCTTGCTGACAAGCACGGCAAAAGTCAGCATTTTCTGATAAAAATCCGTAACCTGGGTGGATAGCTTGCGCGCCTGTTTTCTTGGCAGCGGCAATCACTTTATCTATTACTAGGTAGCTTTCACGCGAAGGTGACGCGCCAAGATAAACGGCCTCATCAGCCATATGAACATGTAAAGCATCTTTATCGGCATCAGAATAAACGGCGACCGTTAAAATACCCATCTTTTTGGCTGTTTTTATAATGCGGCAAGCAATTTCACCACGGTTAGCAATTAATATTTTACTAAACATCTGTTTATCCTTCGCTGTCGTTACTATGGTTACTATTTAGGAGGTTGCTAGTTAGTTGATTGTCTGTAGTAGCACTTTGTTGCCAAGCAGGACTACGTTTTTCGAAAAAAGCGCTAAGGCCTTCTTGTCCTTCACTTGAAACTCGAATACTGGCAATACGTGCACTGGTGTCGCTGAGTAGTTGTTCGTTGATATCCTGATAAGCAACGTCAAAAGCAAGTTGTTTAGCTTGCCTCATTGCTTGTGGGCTATTGTTAAGCAGGGTGGTTATCATTCTCTCTACCGCCGGCGTTAATTCATTTGCCTCAACCACTTCATCAACTAAACCCAGTTGCATGGCTTTATCAGCAAAAAATCGCTCAGCAGTTTGGAAATAGCGTCGTGACGCTTTTAACCCTATGGCGTTAACCACATAAGGGCTGATGGTTGCAGGAATAAGTCCTAATTTAACTTCACTCAAGCAAAAACTGGCTTTGTCACTGGCGATAACTATGTCACAACAGCTTGCTAAGCCAACGGCGCCGCCGAAAGCAGCACCTTGGATTTTAGCGATGGTTGCTTGTGGGAGAAAGTTTAAGGCTTTAAGCATCTGCGCTAATTTATGAGCATCTTTAAGATTATCTTCATAAGAGTATCCTGCCATGCGTTTCATCCAGCCCAAATCTGCACCGGCACTAAAACTTTTACCATTCGCGGCTAGTACCATAATTTTAATATCATCACGCTGTGCGATATCATTAAAAATATCAGTTAATGTTTTGATAATAGTGTCATCAAAAGCATTATGCTTGGCAGCATTATCAAAGGTAACGGTGGCTACGCCATTGTCGTTAATTGTATAAAGCACCTTGCTTGAGTCACTTAAATTGTTTGGCTTATTTGAGTTTGCTGTGTCAATCGACATACTTTTTCCTTTACGCTTATTGCTGGTAGAGAGTACTCTTGTCTTGTACAGGCAAGTTACATTCTGAAAATACCAAATTTAGTGTCTGCAATGGTTTTATTGAGTGACGCTGAAATGGCTAAGCCTAAAACTTGGCGGGTATCAGCGGGGTCGATAATGCCGTCATCCCATAAACGGGCAGAGGCGTAATAAGGGTGACCTTGGTGTTCATAATTTTCAATGATCGGCTGTTTGTATGCTTGCTCTTCTGCTTCGCTCCAGCTTTCCCCTAACTTGGCTTTTTTATCACGAGTCACTTGTGCCATAACACCGGCAGCTTGTTCGCCACCCATTACTGAAATCCTCGCGTTTGGCCACATAAACAAGAAACGCGGATCATAAGCTCGGCCACACATACCGTAATTACCGGCGCCAAAGCTGCCGCCAATTAATATGGTAAATTTAGGCACTTGTGCGGTGGCAACAGCCGTAACCATTTTAGCGCCATGTTTGGCAATGCCGCCTGCTTCATATTGTTTACCGACCATAAAGCCGGTAATGTTTTGTAAAAATACCAGTGGAATTTTACGCTGTGCACACAGCTGAATAAAATGGGCACCTTTTTCCGCAGATTCACCGAATAACACCCCGTTATTAGCGACGATACCTACAGGGTAGCCAAAGATGTGGGCAAAACCACAGACCAAGGTATTACCATAAAGGGCTTTGAACTCATCAAAATTACTGCCATCAACGATCCGGGCAATAACTTCATGCACATCATAAGGTTGGCGGGTATCTTTAGGAATGATGCCGTAGATTTCATCGGCTTGATAGGCCGGCTCTTCAACCTTATTAAGGGATTGAATATTCAGGTTTACCGGTTTTACTCTGTTTAAGTTTTTAACCGCTGCGCGTGCAATATCAAGGGCATGATGGTCGTTTTGAGCGTAATGGTCGGTTACCCCAGAAGTACGACAATGTACGTCTGCGCCACCTAAGTCTTCAGCGGTAACCACTTCACCCGTTGCCGCTTTGACTAAGGGGGGGCCGGCTAAAAAGATAGTACCTTGTTCTTTAACAATAATTGATTCATCAGCCATGGCAGGAACATAGGCACCACCCGCGGTACATGAGCCCATAACGACGGCAATTTGTGGGATATTGTTGGCTGACATATTGGCTTGATTAAAGAAAATACGACCAAAGTGCTCTTTATCTGGAAAGACATCATCTTGGTTGGGTAAATTAGCGCCACCTGAATCAACAAGGTAGATACAAGGCAAGTTGTTTTCTTGAGCGATTGCTTGTGCTCTAAGGTGTTTTTTTACGGTTAGCGGATAGTAAGTGCCACCTTTAACTGTCGCATCATTAGCAACAATGACACACTCTTGCCCTGACACGCGACCAATACCGGTAATTATGCCAGCGCAAGGCACGTAATCATCATAGACTTTATAAGCGGCTAGTTGGGATAATTCTAGAAAAGGCGAGCCAGCATCGAGTAAAGCGTTAACTCGGTCACGTGGCAACAACTTACCTCGGTCTAAATGGCGCTGACGACTTCTATCACCACCACCTAGTTTCACTTCACTGAGCTTGTCACGCAAATCATTAATTTGAACTTGCATATGGGCAGCATTATCGACGAAGTCTTGGCTGCGAGTGTTTATTTTTGATATTAGCTTTGCCACGGGAGAGCCTTTTATTTGTTAGTATTCATTTATTTTATTGCGCTTTAACTCAACTACTGCGTTTAAAAATACTCATTGACTAACGTCAACTGCGCTTTTTTGCCTTGTATTTGAATTAAACTGCTGCAAACTAAACAATTACTGGTTAACTCATTGTTTGTTTGAACACTTATTAAATTGTTCTTTAATTTTTTACTAAACAGATATGTATTATCAGTAGTGATTCAGCTTTAAGTTAAATGGTGCAATAAAAAGGAAAGAGCACGGAGTTGACATGAGTCAATGAGTACTGTTGACGACTTTATTGCACCATCTAACGACAAGATGGCTCGCTATTTAGATTCGTTAAACAACTCACGACCTATCAACATTCTGCGGATCTCTGAAGTACCGGCACCAATTTCATATAACTTGGCATCACGTAATAAACGACCGGCGGGAAATTCATTAATATAACCATTGCCGCCGAGTAATTGAATGGTATCAAGTGCCATTTTTGTCGCTAGCTCTGCCGCAAACAAAATAACGGCTGCTGAATCTTTACGGGTGGTTTCACCACGATCACAAGCTTGAGCAACCATATACGCGTATGACTTAGCTGCATTCATTTGGGTATACATGTCAGCAATTTTACCTTGTACTAATTGGAACTCACCAATAGATTGGCCAAACTGTTTTCTGTCATGAATATAAGGTACGACCAAATCCATACAGGCATCCATGATGCCTAAAGAACCACCAGATAAAACCACGCGCTCGTAGTCTAAACCTGACATCAGTACACGTACGCCTTTGCCTTCACCGCCTAATATATTTTCTGCAGGAACCTCACAATCTTGAAAAACTAGCTCACAGGTATTAGAGCCGCGCATACCTAACTTGTCTAATTTTTGATGGCGAGAAAAGCCAGGGTAGTCACGTTCAACGATAAAGGCAGTAATTCCTTTTGAACCAGCACTGGTATCTGTTTTTGCATAAATAACATAAACATCGGCTTCTGGGCCGTTGGTGATCCACATTTTATTGCCGTTAAGAATATACTTATCACCTTTTTTATCAGCGCGAAGTTTCATACTTACTACATCAGAGCCAGCGTTTGGCTCACTCATCGCAAGCGCGCCAACGTGCTCACCGGTACAAAGCTTAGGTAGATATTTTAACTTTTGCTCATGTGAGCCATTTTTGCGTAATTGGTTTAAACATAAATTAGACATAGCGCCGTAACTTAAACCTACCGCAGCCGAAGCTCGACTGATTTCTTGCATGGTAATAATATGTTCTAAATAACCAAGTCCAGAGCCACCATATTCCTCTTCAACCGTCATACCTAATAAACCCATGTCGCCAAACTTGCGCCATAAATCTTTAGGAAAGACATTATCAATATCGATTTGTGCTGCGCGTGGCGCGATTTCATCACGGGCAAAAGCATTGACCTGATCGCGGATCATATCTACGGTTTCGCCTAAATTAAAATTAAGTGAGCTATATTGTGAAATCATGACGGTTATCTTCTCTCTATGTTAATTGTGCTAACGAGCTTTAGTCGTTAGGCGAATAATATTCTTTTGTTTTGTTGTCTAGGGTCTATTGATCTTTCGCGGTTAAATTTTGTTCGAGATAAAAACGTTTTAATCGCGGCGGGTAGTGTGTAGCCTAGTCACTCTAAGCAAATACTACTCAACAAAGAGTAAAACGTTTTTAGCCGAATCCTTCGGACAGTGTTTGTTGGTCATTTTTACGGCGTTATCGCCTTTTTATGTGGAACAACCACATTACAAAGGCTCTGCCTTGTATAAATACCCAACAAACGGCTGCAAAAACAATCTCGGAAGATCAAAAGCCCCTAGTTATCTTCTAATGTTATTAGGGTTTTTTGACAATTATTTTCTAAATCATTTAATTCAATCAATACGGCACTTATATCAACAAGCTGTTGTTTTAAATCACTTTTCTTGTTGTTTATTAACGTCACAATGCTAGTGAGTTGTTTAGCACTGGTTTTATCAACATCGTATAACTCAAATAACTGTCCTGTTTCTGCTAATGAAAAACCTAGGCGTTTACCGCGTAAAATTAACTTTAGTCGAACCTTGTCCCTTTGGTTATAAATTCGCGTTTGTCCTTTGCGTGTTGGAGATATTAGCCCTTGGTCTTCATAAAAACGTATGCTGCGTGTCGTGATATCAAACTCTTTTGATAAATCACTAATAGAATATTTTACTTGGCTATCTTTTAAGGTCATGTTTAAGGCTCGTACTGCTGATTTGTGCTTTGCGGGTACAACACATCTTGATAAAAACTATTTATTGATTTATCTTATATGAAGTTGACGTTAACGTAAAGGTTGCTTTTTTAGAGGGCTGCAATGACAATTGTTCATAGCCTGTAAGAAAGTGCTTACAAATGGCTTTTTATTAACAACCTTAGTTATTGGGTTTACGTTGGCGTAAAGTGCCGATTAAGTTAGGCTAAAATACAGGCCATTAATTTGTGCAAATTTATATCCATTAATGCTTTATAAGAAGCTGGAGATCTCCATGTCTACAACCGTGTCATCATCTGATCCTATTGTTATTGTTTCTGCTATAAGAACCCCTATGGGCGGCTTTGGTGGTTGCTTATCCCCTGTAACGGCTCCCGAACTTGGTGCTAGTGCAATTAAAGCAGCGGTGGCGCAGGCTAATTTAGCCAATGACCAAATAGATGAAGTGATAATGGGCTGTGTTTTACCTGCTGGCGTAAAGCAAGCTCCTGCACGTCAAGCCGCCATCTCAGCTGATTTAGCACTATCAACCGTGTGTACCACGATTAATAAAGTGTGTGGTTCAGGCATGAAAGCCGCCATGCAAGCACATGATGCGTTACTTGCCGGTTCAATTGATGTGGCTGTTGCTGGCGGTATGGAAAGCATGAGTAATGCACCTTATATTTTACCTAAAGTAAGAACAGGTTTACGTATGGGGCACGGCCAAGTCATTGATCATATGATGCAAGACGGCTTAGAGAATGCCTATGATGGTATTTCAATGGGCTGTTTTGCCCAAGAAACGGCCGATGAAGCTGGTTTTACTCGTCAAGCTATGGATGAATTTGCGATCCGTTCACTTTCGCGTGCCAATGCTGCCATTGAAAGTGGTGCTTTTAAAAATGAAATTACGCCAGTTACCGTGATTAATAGACGTAAAGAAACGCTGATTGATACGGATGAACAGCCGGGCAATGCTCGCCCAGATAAAATTCCGTCATTGCGCGCCGCTTTTACAAAAGACGGTACGATTACCGCCGCTAACTCCAGTTCAATTTCAGATGGCGCTGCAGCGTTAGTGATGATGAAATTATCACAAGCGAAAAAACGTGGTTTAACCCCACTTTGTAAAGTGGTTGCTCATGCTACTCACGCTCAAGCACCAGCTGAGTTTACTGTGGCTCCAGTTGGCGCTATGAATAAACTACTTGATAAAGCCGGTTGGACTACTGATGACGTAGATATATTTGAGATTAACGAAGCGTTTGCCATGGTCACTATGTTAGCGGTTAAAAATATGTCGTTAGATATAAATAAAGTGAATATTCATGGTGGCGCTTGTGCATTAGGTCATCCATTGGGTGCCAGTGGCGCGCGTATTATGGTTACCTTAATTCATGCATTGAAAAATAAAGGTTTATCTAAAGGTGTTGCTTCGCTTTGTATTGGTGGTGGTGAAGCCACTGCAATTGCCTTAGAAATGCTGTAGTTATTTATCTTAGTGTTGTATGGCTCAATTTATTCGTCAAAAGTACTCATTGACTACCGTCAACTCCGTGCTTTTTCCTTCAACTAGAGCCATACAACTTAAAGCTGAATAACTACCTACGAAACATATAAAGAGATGTTTCTCTAAATACAGGAATTACCAATGAATTTTGATTTAACTGAAGACCAAAAGATGTTTGCTGATTTGGCGAAGCAATTTAGCGACAGCGAATTATTACCTAATGCTGCTAAGTGGGATTTAGAACATACCTTTCCCAAAGATGTCATCACTAAAGCCGGCGAGTTAGGTTTTTGTGGTTTATATGCGCCAGAAGAGGCTGGCGGTCTTGGCTTAAGTCGTCTTGATTCTTCAATTATTTTTGAACAGCTAGCAATGGGCTGTACAACAACAACCGCCATGATGACTATCCATAATATGGCCACTTGGATGATTGCCACTTGGGGCACAGCTTCGGTAAAAAATACCTGGTGCCCACAATTAGTAACAGGTGAAAAGTTAGCGTCTTATTGTCTTACCGAGCCCGGCTCAGGCTCAGATGCCGCATCACTTAGCACCAGTGCGAAAAAAGACGGCGACAATTATATCGTTAATGGTTCGAAAGTGTTTATTTCCGGCGCGGGTGAAACTGAAGTATTAGTTGTTATGGTACGCACCGGTGGGGCTGGCGCTAAAGGTATTTCAGCTTTAGTTATTCCAGCAGATCTTGAAGGGGTAATTTATGGCAAAGCAGAGGAAAAATTAGGTTGGAACGCACAACCAACAAGGCAAATTACTTTTGATAATGTCAAAGTTCCGTTAGAAAATTTATTGGCGAGCGAAGGGGAAGGTTTTTCACTCGCAATGAAAGGACTTGATGGTGGTCGTATAAATATTGCTACTTGTTCTATTGGCACAGCGCAACAAGCCTTAAATACAGCTATGACTTATATGAAAGAGCGGGAACAATTTGGTAAACCCATCGCCGCTTTCCAGGGCTTACAATTTAAACTTGCCGATATGGCAACAGAATTGGTTGCAGCAAGGCAACTTGTACGCTTAGCCGCTTATAAACTCGATCAAAATGATCCTGAAAAAACGGCCTATTGTGCCATGGCAAAACGGTTTGCAACTGATGTAGGCTTCCAAGTGTGCGATGCTGCGCTGCAAATTCATGGCGGTTACGGTTATATCAAAGAATACCCTTTAGAGCGTCACTTTAGAGATGTACGAGTGCATCAAATTCTTGAAGGTACCAATGAGATCATGCGCGTTATTATTGCCAGAAGGTTATTAACCGAAGGGGCAGGGCAATTGCTCTAGGCATCATCTTACACAGACATGAGTTTTATGAAAAATAGCGCTCATGAAAATAGCCACAACTAATATAAGAATTTAGTAAAGGAAATAAAATGTCTGATTATTCATCACAGTTTTTAAGAGTAGAAGTTATTGCTCATACTGCCGTTGTAACCTTTAACAATCCTCCTGCACACACGTGGACAGCGCAAAGCTTGGCTGATTTACGTGATTTAATTTTAAAGCTCAATAAAGATAAAGATATTTATGCACTGGTTTTAACGGGTGATGGTAGTAAGTTTTTCTCTGCGGGTGCTGATTTAAATGTATTTGCAGATGGAGATAAACAAATCGCTGCAGAGATGAGTGATATTTTTGGTCAAGCATTTGAAACATTGGCCAATTTTGGTGGTGTTTCTATCGCGGCTATTAATGGCTATGCCATGGGCGGCGGATTAGAAGTCGCTTTAGCTTGTGATATTCGTATTAGTGAACAACATGCAGTCATGGCATTGCCTGAAGCAAGTGTTGGTTTATTGCCCTGTGCGGGTGGTACGCAAAACTTAGCACTGTTAGTCGGGGAAGGCTGGGCTAAGCGTATGATTTTATGTGGAGAACGCCTTGATGCGGATAAAGCATTAAAAGTTGGTTTAGTTGAAGAGGTTGTTGCTCAAGGTGAAGGTAAATCTGCGGCAATTGCTTTAGCGGCTAAAGTCGCTAAACAAAGCCCCGTTGCAGTAACCGCTTGTAAGCGACTTATTCAAAAAAACCGAATCATGCCTATTAATAAAGTATTGATACAAGAGCGACAAGCATTTGTCGATTTATTTGATTCCCTTGATCAAAAAGAGGGTGTACAAGCTTTCTTAGATAAGCGTAAGCCTGTTTGGCAAAATAAGTAGTACTAATACTTTTAAACAGCCTATAAATAGGAAAAATTATGACAGATGTAGTTATTTTTAATGAAGTTGATTGTGAAAATGGTAAAAAACTAGGCGTAGTTACGCTTAACTCACCTCAGTCACTTAATGCCTTAAGTGGCGAGATGATCGCCCTACTGTACCCGCAATTGCTTACTTGGCAACTGCAAGACGACATTGCCGCGGTGTTTTTGCAAGGTGAAGGAGACAAAGCCTTTTGTGCTGGTGGTGATATTGTGCATTTATATGAGGCGATGAAAAATAATTCGCTGAAAAATAGCATTAGCACTGAAGATAAAATTAAAGCGCTGATTACAGATAAAAATTTCTCACCAGAAATTGAAGATTATTTTACCCAGGAATACCAATTAGATTATTTAATTCACAGCTTTAACAAACCCTTTATTGTTTGGGGTAGTGGTATTGTTATGGGTGGTGGTTTGGGCATGCTTGTTGGCGGCAGCCATAGGGTCGTTACTGAAAGCTCACGTATTGCCATGCCTGAAATTGGTATTGGTTTATTCCCTGATGTCGGCGGTAGCTACTTTTTAAATAAAATGCCTGCAGGTTGTGGTTTATTTCTTGTCCTAACAGGTGCATCAATCAATGCTGCAGATGCTAAATATTGCCAGCTTGCTGATTATTTTATTGAGCAGCAACACAAAGATAAATTTCTCGAACAACTTACAATCATTAACTGGGGCGAGACAATACCATTAAATCACGATAAAGCGGCGCAACTATTACAAGAGTTTGAACAAGGCTCAGTAAGTAAACTGCCAACATCGTTATTAAGAGAACATCAAACATTTATAAGTCAGTTAGTTGAAAAGCAAGACTTGAGCGAAATCGTTGCTGCTATCTTAAGTGTTGAAATAGAAGGTAAGTGGTTTAGTCGAGCACAAAAGTCATTGAAAAATGGCAGTGCTTTAAGTGCCCAGTTGGCTTATTCACAATTACAGCTAGGTAAAGGCATGTCATTAGCTGATTGTCTTCGAATGGAATTAAACTTAGCGGTTAAGTGCGGACATTTTGGTGAGTTTCTCGAAGGTGTCAGAGCATTATTAATTGATAAAGATAATAGCCCAAAATGGCAATATCCGTCTGTTGAGTTAATTGATGAAAATGTACTTGATTGGTTCTTCGAGTCTAAGTGGTCTAAAGCAGCACATCCGCTGGCTAAACTTGGCTAAACTTGGCCAAATATTGGTTAACACAGAGTTAAAGCAAGAGCTAGTACTGGGTTAGCGCCTAGTTATTAGATAAGACATATAACAACTGTAACAATTTTTAAGGGATAATTATGGCTAATATCGCGTTTATTGGTTTGGGTAATATGGGCGGCCCAATGGCTATTAATTTGGCTAAAGCGGGTCACCACGTTTGTGTTTTTGACCTTTCAGCTGATGCTGTAGCTCATGTCGTTGCAGCAGGAGCAAGTACTAAAGCTAGTGCTATAGACTGTGTCCAAGGTGCGCAATTTGTTATCTCAATGCTGCCAGCGGGTAAGCATGTTGATGCGGTATACTTAGCAGAAAATACTGGACTGATTAATCATATTGAACCAGGGTGTTTAGTTATTGATTCGTCAACTATTGATGCAGCTACCTCATGTAAGGTAGCTAAAGCACTGGCCGAAAAAAATATAAATTTTGTTGATGCTCCTGTTTCTGGGGGGGTTGGTGGCGCGGTTGCAGGTACGTTAAGCTTTATGGTGGGTGGCAGCAGTAAAGAGTTCACCCAAGCAGAGCCTATCTTGAAGGCTATGGGGAAAAATATTTTTCATGCTGGTGAGCATGGCGCTGGGCAAATAGCAAAAGTATGTAATAACATGCTGTTGTCAGTATTAATGGTAGGTACTAGTGAAGCATTACAATTGGGCATTGCTAATGGCTTAGATCCAAAAGTGTTATCTAACATCATGAGTAACAGCTCAGGCAGTAACTGGACCCTTGATGTATATAATCCATGCCCAGAGGTAATGGAAAATGTCCCCGCATCGAATGATTATCAAGGTGGTTTTATGGTTGATTTGATGGCTAAAGATTTAGGCTTAGCCATGGAAACTTCATTAGCTAGTCAATCTTCTACTCCTATGGGATCGTTGGCGCGTAGTTTATACGCTATGCATGCAGCCTCAGGTAATGGCAGTAAAGATTTTTCCAGTATATTTAAACTATTTAATAAAAATTAAGTTGAGATAAATGAAATTACAAGATAAAACAATCGTTATCACCGGTGGTGGTCAAGGCTTAGGTCTATCTATGGCAATAAGCTTTGCCAAAAGTGGCGCCAATATTGCGTTAATCGATTTAAATGAAGAGCAGCTAAAAGAAAGCGTTAAGGAAGTTACTGCAGCGGGCAATGAAAATATAAAAGTTAACTACTACTTAGCTAATGTCACTAAAGAAGCTGAAGTAGAGCAAACCTTCAAACAAATTAATCAAGACTTCGATGGTATTGATGGCTTAGTTAATAATGCTGGTATATTACGTGACGGCATGTTTGTAAAAGCTAAAGATGGTGTTGTTGCTAAGAAGATGTCCTTAGAAAGCTTTCAGTCTGTGATTGACGTTAACCTTACCGGGGTGTTTTTATGTGGCCGTGAAGCAGCGGTTCATATGATTGAAGGACGCAGGAAAGGTGTCATTATTAATATGTCTTCTATAGCCCGTGGCGGTAATATGGGACAAACCAACTATGCAGCTGCAAAAGCAGGTGTGGTTGCGATGACAACAACTTGGGCTAGAGAGCTTGGCCGTCACGGTATTCGCGTGGGCGCTATTGCACCGGGAGTGATCCGAACAGCCATGACAGATGCTATGAAACCAGAGATGCGTGATAGGTTAGAGAAAATGAAACCTGTTGGTCGCTTGGGTGAAGCAGAAGAAATTGCCCACACGGCAAAATACATCTTTGAAAATGAATTCTTTACTGGTCGTGTTATTGAAATTGATGGCGGTCTTTGCATGTAGCTTGTATTTTTAGTTATTCTTGGCTACCTTTAGCTCGTTACTTAATCAATAAAGTACTTGTTTGTACTAAATTCGTTCAAACAAGCCGTTTTTTGTGAAAAACGAGTAATAAAGCTTGAACAAAACTTAAAATTCAATACAATGCGCTCCAGTTCCTAGGGGTTCAGGTGAAAACCATAACCAATAGGATGTTTTGATAAGTTATCTACTTCCTTTTAAGGGTAATCAGTTAACTTAACGTATAGTTTTAAAGTATTTTAAAGTAACTTAAAATAAACGTTGACATCAAAACCAGGCAGCGTATTATACGCCACCTGCTTCGGGGCAACAGCAACGAAGTCAAGCAAATAACGAATGAGATTATTTGCTTCTTAATTTCTCTAATAGAGAGTAGTTAAGATTTTCTTTAACAATTAGTTATCATGCAATTTGTGTGAGCACTCACATTAATGTTGTTTTACATAGTTTTCCTTTCGGGGAGAACAAAAACGCTTAATGAATGATGTTCATGCAAACAAATA
>NZ_KB905178.1 GCF_000378625.1 Colwellia piezophila ATCC BAA-637
CAAATTGACTCAAAAGGTTAATTTATAAACTGTTGATAAAAACGCGGCGTTATTTAGATTCGACGACTAAAAAAACATCAAATTGACTCAAAAGGTTAATTGATTACTTGTTAATTAAAATACCGTTTTATATAGATTAGAGAATGACCACATTGAGCCAAAACCTTAGTACTAATCAGACTACCAACGTAAGCCTAGAACGCCGCTTAAGCTGGCTTATTATCGCCAGCTTATTACCAACCTTAGTGCTGTTTATTGCCATGGGTTTAGCGTTTGATTTTAACTGGCTCGGTTGGTCAACAGTGGGTTTTCTGCTTGTCATCATTTACACCTGTTTAGTGATAACACTCTACCGGTTGGTTATCACGCCTTTCTATAGTTTAACCAGCTTAACAGAAGCATTAAAAATGGAAGATTATAGCCTTAGAGCTAAGTCCCCATTTAGCCAAGGCATAGTAGCGAAATTATTCAATGAGCTATCTAGCTTGAGTCAAAGCTTACAAGTAAGTAAAAGCCGCTATGACCAACAAATGTTTTTACTTTATGGCTTAATTGAGCAGCTAGAATCACCGGTATTAATTTTAGATAAAAACGATAAATTACAACATGCCAACCCAGCGGTAAGCCAATTATTTTCAGTGCCTTGGCAGACATTAAAACAAAGTCCTGCGCAAAAATTAGGATTGATAAAAATTGATGGTTTTTGGGGCTTCGATGAAAGTAACCCTCTGAATATGGGAAAAAAATGGCAAATAAGGCAAAGTGAATACAAAGAAAACAACAATAATTACCAATTATTAATGCTCAATAATATTAGCCAAGAGTTGCAAAAAAATGAGCAGCAAGCATGGCAAAATATTATCCGCATTCTTAACCATGAAGTACGTAACTCGTTAACGCCTATTTCAGCACTGAGCCAAAATTTGTTAGAAATGCCAGATCTCACGCCAGCTCAGTGTCAGCAAGCGATTAAAATTATTGATAACCGCAGTAATAATCTCTTGGCCTTTATTGATAGTTATTCAGATTTAGCCAAATTGCCTTTACCCAATTATCAGCAATTCGATTTAGCAGAGTTGCTAAATGGCATTGCAAATTTAGTGCAACAGGTAACCATTAACCTATCTAAGCCATTAATGATAAAGGCGGATAAAGGCCAGCTTGAACAAGTGTTACTGAACCTAATAAAAAATGGCAAAGAAGCACAGCTTTCAACAGGTACAGCAAAAGGTAAGGCTACAAATGAACCAGGAATAGACACCTTAGAAAAGCCTATTGAAGTGAAGGTTTTTAAATCCGCACAACAAGTGGTTATTAAGGTACTAGATCAAGGTTGTGGGATCGCTAATACTGCCAATTTATTTGTGCCTTTTTATACTACAAAAGAAACCGGCTCAGGTATTGGTTTAGCGTTAAGTAGACAAATAATAGCAAACCATCAGGGGGAATTAACACTGACTAACCGCACTGACTTAGCTAACATAACTGACAGGGATGGCATAGCTGTTGCTACCGGTGCAGTTGCTACAATAACCTTACCTTTGCTCACCAATACCACTGTTCGGTCTTAAAAAGTTGTTTAAGCTAGTCCTACCGAGGGAGATATTTATACCAAGTTGATTAAGTTCTTTCCCACTCAGCGAGAGTTAAAGGGTTTAGAGGCCAGGCATTGATTGAAGAGAATGGTTATTCAGGAGAATAAGCTCCTGCATTCTCTAAGAAGCTACATCCATGTAGCGTCCTTGTCAAAATCAATAACGCCGCATATGAACCCTTTCCCTTTTATTAGATATTCGCCCTATGGGAGCTTACTCAATGACCACTAACATCGTTAAATTTATGTGGTTTAGAATGACTAGACCTAAACAAATTTGCCTTATTATTGAACATTGAGTACAGCTCTGAGTTGGGAAGAAATTTAATCAAATTGGTATTAGGTATGCTCAAAGGACTAAAGTGCTCTGCTATCTTGATGCGGCTATTAACAGCTAGGCTACAGCGTTAAGAAGCCCCGAGATTATCGCAACTGCTCAGCCAAGTAGTCTACCAACAGTCTTATTTTGGGTGATAAATGGCGATTTTGCGGATACACCGCCCATATTCCTTCATCCGGTGCACGATAATTATCTAACAAGGTAATCAATTTCCCACTTTGTATATATTGCTCAACATAATAATCAGGTAACTGCACTATGCCTAGGCCCTTCAGTGCCGCATCAGTTAGGCTGTAACCACTGTTATATCGTAATCGACCGGTTACCCGGATACTCTTTTCCCTGCCTGAATCTCTAAAGTGCCAATGGTCTGAAGTTCCCAGTAGACAACTGTGTTTATTCAGCTCTGAAATAGAATGCGGTATACCATGTTGCTCTACATAGTGCGGCGAAGCACAAACATAGTTTGCTCTGCTACCCAGTTTTTTGGCCATCATGGTAGAGTCACCCAACTTACCAAGGCGAATAGCTAAGTCATAACCTTCTTCAACGATGTC
This sequence comes from Colwellia piezophila ATCC BAA-637, assembly GCF_000378625.1. GTDB lineage: Bacteria > Pseudomonadota > Gammaproteobacteria > Enterobacterales > Alteromonadaceae > Colwellia > Colwellia piezophila. Next base: position 2,492 of record NZ_KB905178.1, read on the forward strand.
AATTTGACGGTTGCTTAAATAAGCAGAGACTTCCACATCGCTATATTGTTTGATGAAATTATTCACTAAAGGCAGTATTTGTTTCTCGCCATAAGTTACTGGCGCGGTTAACTTGATTTTACCTTGAGGTTTAGATTGTAAATTGGTAATAGCACGCTCAGCAGCATCTAGGCCGTCGAGTACGCTGCGACAGTGTTGATAAAAAATACGCCCCTCTTCCGTTAACGATACTTTACGCGTTGTTCGATAAAATAATTTGATATTAAGGCGTTGTTCTAACGCACTTATCTGACGACTAACTTGGGCTGTAGATATTGCCATTTTTTTTGAAGCTAGCGTAAAGCTCTCATTTTCAGCAACATAAACAAATTCGCTGATGCCATCCCACTGCATGATTATTACCTATATGTACAAGTGATTTACCAAATTATCATATTATCATTTAGTTAGAAATAACTATAATAAGCTCCACCGCAAACCGTGCTGTGACTTAGCCAATAACAGCTTATCATTTTTTATTATTACACCTGTGTAAAAGTGAATTACTTATTGAAGGTATTATCACGGTTAAATAAAAAGAGTAGACTAGCTTCATAAGTAACAAGTCAGTCTACAATCTAAACACAATTATACCAGTTTCATTAAGTTTGTGATCTTGTTGTGCATAGGAAAAATAAACCAGGGCAAGGCGCTCGATTAAGCAATAGCTAGCTATTGGGATTGAGAGCAACGCTGACATGGCGTATTTTACCCCCACAAGTGAGCAATAATTTATTGAAGTTGGTATTAAATATTAATCCATTGCAAGTGAGAATAACTATGTCAGATAAATTTATTAAATCAAAAGCCGCTATTGCTTGGGGCCCAAACCAACCTTTATCTATCGAAGAAATCGATGTTATGTTACCGCGCAAAGGTGAAGTATTAGTTAAAGTTATTGCTTCTGGCGTATGTCATACCGATGCATTTACCTTGTCGGGTGATGATCCAGAAGGCATTTTCCCGGTTATTTTAGGTCACGAGGGTGGCGGTATAGTTGAGCAAATAGGTGAAGGTGTTACTAGCGTTCAAGTGGGCGACCATGTTATTCCCTTATACACACCGGAATGTGGCGAATGTAAGTTCTGTTTATCCGGCAAAACTAACTTATGTCAAAAAATTCGTGAAACACAAGGTAAAGGTTTAATGCCTGACGGCACCACGCGCTTTTATAAAGATGGTCAACCGATTTTCCATTATATGGGCTGTTCAACGTTCTCTGAATACACTGTCTTACCAGAAATCTCTTTAGCGAAAGTAAATAAAACAGCGCCGCTAGAAGAAGTTTGTTTATTAGGTTGTGGTGTTACTACCGGTATGGGCGCAGTGATGAACACTGCTAAGGTTGAAGAGGGTGCAACAGTCGCTATCTTTGGTTTAGGCGGTATTGGTTTATCAGCGGTTATTGGCGCAACCATGGCAAAAGCATCACGTATTATTGCTATCGATATTAATGAAAGTAAGTTTGAGTTAGCTAAAAAGCTTGGCGCAACAGACTTTATCAATCCAAAAGATTACGACCAGCCAATTCAAGACGTTATTGTTGAATTAACGGATGGCGGTGTTGATTACTCATTTGAGTGTGTTGGTAACGTAAACCTAATGCGCTCTGCATTAGAGTGTTGTCATAAAGGTTGGGGTGAATCAATTGTTATTGGTGTTGCTGGCGCAGGACAAGAAATATCAACCCGTCCGTTCCAATTAGTGACTGGTCGTGTATGGCGTGGCTCAGCATTCGGTGGGGTTAAAGGCCGTACTGAGTTGCCAGATTACGTAGAGCGTTACTTAGCGGGTGAATTCAAGCTAGATCACTTTATTACCCACACTATGGGCCTTGAAGATATTAATAAAGCGTTTGAGCTGATGCATAAAGGCGAAAGTATTCGTAGTGTTATTCACTTCGATAAGTAACATTTGATAATTTGACCCTTGCTAATTTTACCGTTGATAAATAATTACAAACTATTAGCACAACATCAGTACACCCTTTAAATAAGTAGTGAGTTAGTCCTAAAACACCTAGGGCTAACGTTTAGGATCTTTACCATGACAATTGACCATTCCATTGAAAATCTAAGTGTGAACAAACATTTTGGCGGCTGGCACAAACAATATAGCCATCAGTCTAAAACATTAAATTGCACCATGCGATTTGCTATTTACTTGCCACCACAAGTATCAAGCGGGGCAAAAGTTCCGGTACTATATTGGCTATCTGGCCTAACCTGTACCGATGAAAATGTCATGCAAAAGTCTGGCATACAACGTATTGCTGCGGAATTAGGTATTGCTATTGTTGCCCCTGATACTAGCCCTCGTGGTGAAGGCGTTGCTGATGATGAGGGTTATGATTTAGGTCAGGGCGCTGGGTTTTATGTGAATGCCACACAAGCACCGTGGAATCGTCATTACCATATGTACGATTATGTGGTTAATGAGTTGCCTCAAATAATCGAAGCGGCGTTTCCGGTGTCAGATAAACGCGCCATTAGCGGACACTCAATGGGCGGACATGGTGCTTTAACCATAGCGATGTTAAATCCTGAACGTTATAGCTCAATGTCGGCGTTTAGCCCAATTTGCAACCCCATAAACTCGCCTTGGGGGAAAAAAGCGTTTACCACTTATTTGGGTAAAAACAAAACTACTTGGCACAACCACGATGCAAGTATGTTGATGCAACAAGCAAGACACTTTATTCCGGCCAAAGTTGACCAAGGTGGCGCTGATGATTTTCTAACGGAGCAATTAAAACCCGAATCGTTAGAGGCCGCAGCAAAAGCCAATAACTATCCGCTAGAGTTAGCTATTCATGAAGGCTATGACCACAGTTACTACTTTATCTCGTCATTTATTGAAGAGCATTTACGCTTTCATGCCAAGCATCTAAATAAGTAACGTCTTCTTTATCGAGATGCGGAAGGTTTGTGAACCTATCTATTTCCTTCCGCTTAGCGTACAAAGAACTAAACCGCTCCCCGCGGTAATGGTGCTCTTGGCAAGCTCCAGATTCAATTCAAACATTATAATTTTTTTCTAATCTAAGCCTGCAGGCATGTCGCCTCACCTTAGATTGGAGAATACCTCATGAACATCAGTCCGTGCTTCTCAGCTTATCGCAAAGCTCCACGATCTCCGGTGAAGTATTTAGTACCCGTATTTTCTTTATCGCTAAAATATTTGATGAGATATCCATTGTTTTACCTCAGAGTATTGCTCTGGTGAGCGACTAAGTAGAGCTAAATTGGCTTGCACTTGAAGTTGTAGGTCCATTAGCTTTAACGTTGACGGGTATTTTGTCGAATATATCGACGGTATTACCTAATGAGAAAATAAGTATTTTCGCTATCTCGACTTTCGATACCAACTATATTCTTGTAAAATAATCATTCATCAATCAAGTAATTACAGCGCTGCGGGATAATCAATATCTGGTAATATAGAGCTAAAGCATAATTTAATCTGCTTATAAACCAGATTAAATTATTCAAAACTAGAAACGCTATCGATAGGTAGCGAACATAAATATTTAAAACACAATGTATACTCTGCTCCCATTAAGGACAAATTCATGACCGGTTTTACTTGATTGCAACAGACAGTATTGAGTGATTTTATATATAGTAAATGGAGGTTCCAAGTTCTTTTTTAGCTTCATACATTGCTTCATCTGCCAATTGTATTAATGTGTGGGCATCTCCATTGTTATTTAAATACACAGAAACCCCAATACTAGCTTTTACAGGTATTAAATATTTTTGAACTTTAAAAGGTGAATTGAATTCTTCTTGTAATTTATCAGCCATTATTTTTATAGATGAACGATCTTTAACACCACTTATTACTACAAGAAACTCATCCCCCCCCATACGAGTAACAATATCTGATTTTCTAATACAATGTTTTAATCTATTTGCTGTACCGACTAAAATTTCATCTCCAACACTATGACCATGTGAATCATTAATAAGCTTAAAATGATCAAGGTCAATAAAGAAAAATCCGATCAATGTGTTTTTTAACTTTGACTTTTTAAATAGTTTTTCTAATTTATTTTCAAGTATTCTTCTGTTAGGAAGTTTAGTCAATGGGTCTAAATTAGCTAATTCCAATGCTGCTATTTCTTTTTGTTTGCGTCTTGAAATATCTCTTACAATTGCCAGCAAATAACCTGTCTGATTATATTCAATGAAACTAATGCTCGCTTCAATGGGTAATTTAGTGCCATCTTTTCTTGTATGTGTGGATTCAAGAACAATGTTTCCTGAACACTTGATCAGTTTACTATGTTCATTCCACTTACCTTCTATATCGAATTTCGAATTAAAATCTGAAACTGATAGCTTGAGTAATTCATCTTTGGAATAACCTAGTCTTTTATGGGCCAACTGATTACAATTTAAAATGTGGCCATACTCGGGTTCAACAACATAAATTGCGTCATTCGATTTATTAACTAAATGATTGAGTAGAATTTCCGCCGCATCTGACTTTTTGATAGTTGTTAAATCTATTAATTGTGAAATATACCTTTTTATCAATTTGTCATTGTCAGCTTGTGCAACAATATTTAATTGCACAAAAATAGTGTGTCCTAATTTATGTTTATATCTTTTTTCCACTTGAATGGGTTCAAATGGGTTCTGAGCCAATTTTTTTCTTATAGCTTCATTAATATGAATATCGTCAAGGTGTGTAATAGTGACTTTATTAGCATATATTTCGTCACCTTCATAACCAAGCATTCTTTTAAGTGCAGGATTAACATATTCAAGTTTTCCACTAGGAAAAGATAAGGCAATTGGAACAGGGGTAATTTCAAATAAACGATAGATAGACTTTTCTAAGAGGAGGCCATTTTCCTTCATTACTACGCATACCTTTTCTTTAACAAAGCTCCTCCGTGAGCAATACGAATAAATCCTTATAAATGATTGTAAATGATTATAGACTATCTTTTTTAATTTATAGGATAGCAGTTGTTGTATTCTCCACCATATGATCGAGTGCTCTATATTTCTAGATAACCTGTTCAGGCGTAGTGTCCTGTCGGCCAAAAATAAAAGTTTAACAACTGTTCTATATTTTATTATCATCAATGCTTCTCTACATCAGTCAGGGTTACTCCAAATTAAAATTCTGACCCTCATTTTATAAATCTCTGATTTGATCGGTCAAACAAATATGAGCTTTGAGCGATACTGCAGTTTATTTCATATAAAAAACTGTACTGTGACAACGAAAATGAGGGAATACAACTTTTGATGTGTTAAATTTGAAGAGAGAATATGTAAATTACTTAATTATCGAATTATCGAATTATCGATGTTATATACCCATAACCATTCAAAATGCATGTTTCAGAGTGCTTAAGGCATTTTAATTCAAGGCGCTGTGATGAAATATTGGTTGTTCCCTTATAAATCACAGCTACGATGACGTGATGTTGCTCAAACGCTCCTTCGATGGGTTTTACATATTCGAGCAAAGGGCACTTAATCCTTTGCTATAGCAGCTACATAGCCGACTACCGACTCATAGAGCTAATATTAAAAATGACATCATTTCACTGCCGACAGGGCCCTCAGCTAGCCGGAAAAATGCGGATATAGCCTATAGTTTCCAATATCATATAAGCCTTAATTATTAGATGGTTGGATACTCCCTAACGATAATCACCCTTTATCGAATAAAGAATTTCGAGCAGTTTTTATACTCTTCCGTAAAGAAATTTTATTTTTATCGCTGCTATTGACCCTTAACAAGCCCCAAGCTTTAAAAAACAATGCTCATCTGCCTACAAATTTGATGAAATAGTTAGTTCAGCTATTACTCCTTGAAGACAAAATCCATCAATTAAAATCACACTCAATCAGGGGGGCTTAGGAATATGAAAGCTATTTTTATTACCACTCCGCCACTACTCTTTCCGCATTGCCAACCTAAAAACTAATTAATTAGTTGATAAATAATTAATCCGCGGCTATAGTATTTGAAACTAACGAATTAGTAGGAAGGGATATGGCTCGTAAAAAATCAACTCAACTCACGGATAGTGAACAAAGCATTATGGAAATTCTTTGGCAGAAGCAGCAAGCCTCGGTGCGAGAAATAGCCGATATACTCAGCGAAAAAAAAACCACCGCTTACACCACAGTACAAACCATGTGTAAAATTTTAGCGGACAAAGGTTACGCCGACTTTCATAAAGAAGGTAAGGCTTTTATTTATACCCCAAAAATAACGCAGAAAGATGCCCGAAAAGGTGCTCTGACTTCTTTGCTTAATAAGTTTTTTGGTGGTTCGCCAGAAGTACTGGCGCAACATTTAATGGAAGAAACAGATATTGAATTAGATGATTTAGCGGCATTGCAAAAACAAATTGATCGCGCCGACGATTAGCTGCACGGCGACTTTTCACTGTAGATAAAAATAGAAAGTAAAGATAGAAAATAAAAGATAAAGGTATTTCACATGATTGCTCAATACACACTGTTAACCACATTAGCATTACACCATATGGTCATTGGTGGTTTGTTAGTGCTGATACTTTTAGTATTACATAAAGTATTAAAGTCCAGTGCTGAAATGCGTAGCTGGTTATTGATGACTGCCTTTATCACCTCAACGTTAGTGCCGTTAACCTTGCTTTCAACTACGTCTGCATTACCCATAGCGGCCAAGCCAGCATCGACTAAAGTAAATACAGTGATTGATGCAAGTGCAACTCAATCGGCCTTAGAAACTGTTGTGGTGCCGTTGCAGGAGCAAGCCTTATGGCATATGCCCAGTGAAATTGTGTTTCAGTTTAGTGAAGTTTTAACCGCGCTGATTGTGGTTTGGTTTATCGGCAGTTTATGGCGCAGTCTGATGGTATTTGGCTCATTCCTACGCACCCGAAAATTGATAAAAAGCTGCCAACCGGTCGAGCAAAAAAACATCCGTGAGTTGGTAGCAGGAGCTGATGTTGAAATATTTACTGCCAAGCAGATTAGCTCTCCTATGGTGGTAGGCCTAACCTCGCCAAAAATTATTTTGCCAGAGAACATTATCCAGCAACTAAGTAGCGAGCAATTAGCGCCGATAGTGCTGCACGAGCTTGCTCATATTAAACGTAATGATATTTGGTTTAGCCACTTTCAAGAGTTTATTGCCGTGCTGTTTTGGTGGAGCCCAGTGATCCGTTTACTCAATAACAAAATACATATCGATAGAGAATTGGCTTGTGATTTACGAGCCGTTAAGCAACTGAACAACAATAAACAATATGCACAATCACTGATTGATTGCGCCAAATTAATGATTACCCAACAACGGAGCGTATTAGCCATGGGATTATTTAGCCAGAAAAAAGAATTGAACAACCGAGTGACTACCGTACTAAAAAGTAAAAAACTGAAAACGCCAAGTATGCTAGCCATACTTACCGTATGTTTAGGATTGTCAGCACTGACCATTAAAGTGTCACAGGCATTTGTGCCAAAAATCAGTATCAGTGATGCTCAACAAGATGCTAGACATTTCTCATTATTACCCTCATCAGATGGCGAGGAACTCATTGCGGCGGTAATGCAAAATGATATTGCCACCATTGAAGAACTGCAAAACCAAGGTGTAGATATTAATACGCCAGCGATTGGTGATGGCACCGCATTAATTATTGCCGTCAAGCAAGACAACCGTCAAATGGTGCAGGCGTTAATTGATTTAGGCGCCGATGTTAACCAGTCATCTCGTGGTGATGGTAATCCTTTAATTACCGCAGCCATGACTAACAACATCACCTTAGCGCAATTACTCATTGATAACGGTGCGAATATAAATGCCATTGTGCCCAAGGATGAAACACCGTTAATCAATGCCACTCGAAGAGGTTATTTCGAGATGACCCAGCTACTTGTTAGTCAAGGCGCAGATGTTAACTTGTCAGTAAAAACAGGATTATCTGACGGTTTTAAAATTCGTTCTCCATTGAATATGTCACGTAGCAGAGAAATTACTAACTACCTTATTACAAATGGTGCCATTGAATAACACTTGCCATCAATACTGTTCAGCCTAGTTATTAATTAATGCTGACTTAAAATAATTAAAATCTAGTTAAGCCAATTTAACAGCGCTTAAACCTAGCTTACACCCAACAAAAGACTTGTGGACTTTTCCTAACTTTCCTAACTATTGCAAAAATACTTAGACCTTAGGCTCGGCAAACTCGTCTTTAAAAAAGAGTACCAGATGAATTTATTACTTAACAGACACGTTGTAGAACAGCAAACAGGAGGCCATAGTGATATTTAATACCCCTATATTTTTCTGGTTCTTTTGCATTTTCATCTTATTTTATGGCTTTGCTTTCTTAAAGCAAACCCCTAAAGTTTATCTGCTGTTAGTTAGCAGTTTGATCTTTTACGGTGCCTGGAATTACAGCTTTATTCCGTTATTAGTCGGTAGTGGTATTGCCGATTATTTTATTGCCCAAGCTATTGGCAATGCCTCAAGTCAACGCAATAAAAAGCGTTGGTTAATTTTATCATTGGTGATTAATTTAGGTATTTTAGCGACCTTTAAATATGCTGATTTTGCCATAGCATCGGTTGCTGATTTACTGTCAGTATTGGGTTATCAAGCATCATTTACCACACTGTCTTGGGTGCTACCGGTGGGTATTTCTTTTTATACTTTCCAAAGTATGAGTTACACCATCGATGTTTACCGTGGTGATATGAAACCTAGAAAAGGCTTAGTTGAGTTTGTCGCCGCGTTATCTTTTTTCCCACAATTAGTCGCCGGCCCTATTCTTAGAGCTAAACATATTTTGCCGCAGATGCACGCCATCTCTATGCCGAAATGGCTCGAAGCAAAACATGGTTTTTTATTAATTACCGTCGGTTTAATCAAAAAGACTGGCGCTGATATTCTCGCCATTCCGGCAGAAAAAGCCTTTGCGGCGCAAGAGGCATTGAGCACCTTAGAAATGTGGACGGGTGTACTGGCATTTGCAGGGCAAATCTATGGTGATTTTTCCGGTTATACCGATATGGCTATCGGCTTAGCGATTTTACTCGGTTTTAATATTCCACTTAACTTTAGAGTGCCCTACTTTGCCAAATCTCCGGTTGATTTCTGGCGTAGATGGCATATTTCATTATCGAGTTGGTTAAAGGATTATTTATACATCTCCTTAGGTGGCAATAGGAATAATAACCGTACCCGTAATGTATTTTTAACGATGTTATTAGGTGGTTTATGGCATGGTGCTGCCTGGACATTTGTTGCTTGGGGCGCTTTTCATGGCGCGATTATTACCCTGACCCATTATTTCGCAAATTTACCGATATTCAGTCGCTTTAATAACAGTAATGCCTTAGCTGTCAGCTTCGTTAAATGGGCGATGACCTTCTATTTAATTCTGATTGGTTGGGTGTTTTTTAGAGCAACTGACATCAATAGCGCAATAACCATTATTGGTAATTTACATACTATTGGTAGCGCCAGTGTACTAGGCGCTAATGCTTGGACCATCTTCATATTTACCACTGTTTGGATATTGATGGTGCATGTTATGGACTACTTTGTCATAAAATCTGCTGACAAATTGGAACAGAAAAACTGGCAGTTTTGGTTGTTAATTATTGTAGGCCAAGCCCTTTGTTTATTAATAGGAGAACCAAGTAATGAGTTTATCTACTTCCAGTTTTAATGAAGAGAACACCACAAAGATGGATACATCCATTACCATTGATGACCAAGCATCTTCAAAGCAAATGGTTGACCAAGCTGAAGATAGACGGGTATTTATTAAAATAACCTTGGCGATCGTACTAGGCATGATGGTAGCAATGGGCTTAGTGCGCCTATTGCTCGATGCCAACGGTGCTAATAAACAAGGTATTTTAGGGCGAGTATTGCAGGCACAAGCAGCAATTCCTCAAATCATTGCTGAGCCAAATGATTTGGTGATGTTTTACGGCTCTTCGATGACTCGTGCAGGTTTTTCACCACGAAAATTTGACCGTGATTTAAAAGTTATGGGCAAAGATATCACCTCGTTTAATTTTGGCTTTGGTGGCTTAAATCCCTATTACCAAGAGCTGTTATCGAGACGTTTAGCCGAGCAGTTTATCGAACAAGATAGAAAGCTTAAATTAGCCTTGATTGAATTTAACCCCTTTCAAGCCACTACCACACGATGGAATAGGGCTAAATTCACCTTAGATTCTTATATTACTATGTTGTCTAACGATGCCGAGTTATGGCAAATATTGCAGCAAGACCTGAGCCGAGGCATTCACTTATTTAACATTAAATATATTCGCAATCATGTCTCTGCTGAAATGGTCACTAGCTATTATGCTCGGGAAATATTTCCACCACAAAGAGGGCAGCGCTTTAAAGATGATGAGGAAACGGTTGCTGCCCGTAGAAGTTTGGGCAAAGAGTTAAACCAAGCATTCGAAACAGACTATCCAAACTACTCAGGTGAAGATTGGTATTACCCTTGGCGAGGTGCTGGTACTATTCCACAAGAGCGTTCGGAAAAAACCTTAGCGGTATTTGATGACTATTATGCGGCGACACAAACCGATGCTCAGATGAAAAATGATCGTTTGAGTCGTATAAGAAGTGCTGACATTGAAGAATTACATTTCGAACCCTTTTTAGTCGAGAGCTTTATTGGCATAGTGAAAAACTTCCAACGTTTTTCCGAAAAAGTTGAAGTGGTTATGTTACCTAAAAATAGCCGCTATATTCACTACACACCCGAGGCAAAAATACGACTTGCGCAGGCTATAAAGCAAATTGAAAAGGCCACAGGTATCAAGATAAAAAACCATCAAGATATCAAAGAAGTTAATGCTGATATGTATCGAGATAGCACGCATTTATCACGCTATCGTGGTGATATTGCCTATACCGACTTCTTACTTAGTGAGTATGCGAAGGTTTTGTAAAACTTACCTGGGCTCACTCTATCGGGTAGCCCAGCGCTTGCCACTGTGCAAAGCCTGAGTGACTTACACAAGTGATATTCTCCAGCCCCATCATGGCTAAATTAGTTAACGCTGTTTGAGATCTACGGCCTGAGTGGCAGTAGATATAAATATGTTCAAATCTTTTCAGTGCTACTAGATGATCAGGCTCGGTACCTAGTGGGATATTTTGACTGTGTGGTATATGGCCTGCTAAATATTCTTCTTGAGTACGGTTATCAATAATCAAGTATTCAGGATTTTTTTGTTGCCATATTTGATAAAGCGAGGTCATGGAAAAATCTTCATGCACATAAGTATTGGGATTAACGTTAATGCCACACGCTTCATTAGCGGGAACTGCTTCATTAATTTTTTTGGGTAAGGTTAAATTCAGGTTATCCATAATATTAATGAAATCGACCAATGACTTTTGTTTGCCCAGTCGAGCATTCCATTGTTTTTCTTCAACAATAGTAGAGCTAGTATTGCCATTGTAATCATGACCCGGGTAAACAATGGTCTCATCAGGTAAGGTAAATAATTTTTCAGTGACGCTGTGGTATAAATCTTCTGATCTGCCCTGCTGAAAATCAGTGCGGCCACACCCTCTGATCAATAAGGTATCACCGGTAAAAACCATGTTGTTGACAAGATAACTCATACACCCAGAAGTATGGCCAGGTGTGCTTATTGCTTTAATATGATATCGACCAAGAGTGAGTTCATCACCATCATTGAGCTCAATATCAATTGACTTAATGCCCGCTGCTTGGCTATAAACTATTTTTGCACCGGTTTTTTGTCTGATTAAACCTGCCGAACTGATGTGATCAGCATGAACGTGAGTTTCAATAGCATAAAGAAGCTCAATGCCCAGCTCTTCAATATATTGTAAATCACGCTTTAGTTGCTCTTTCACTCCGTCAATAATCGCCCCTTGATGGCTTTCAGTGTCAATCAATAAGTAAGTGTAGGTACAACTATCTCTATCAAAGAATTGTTTGATAGAGATAGTCTTTGGGGAGGTTGAAATAGTCATAACTACGCTCACGTATATTGATAGGAGAGATCAATAAGTATAGTTAGGGGGTTGAGTTTAGCCGATATTAATTCAAGCTCATCAGCCAGTTCATGGCATCTTTTTCATTATCAAAACTTCTCGTTTGTTGCGATGCTCGAGCAGGAGACAACTTATTGATAACATCTAAGGCTATGTTTGAGGTGATAACCATGGCTTTCCGATTAGCTTTTGCTGGTTCAGCCAGAGGTTATAGTTTTCCAGCTCTTGATACGCTTCTGGCGTTCCACCTAAAAAATCCAAATTATTAACCAGTATTGAAAAGCTTTGACCTTTTAAGTCATTAACAATAGCTCTGACACCGTTAGTGTACTGCTGTGTACCGTATTCATTAAAAGCATCAAAGTTTCGGACAATGATAATACTCCCTATCACTTCGAGAGCAACTTCACCGTGTTCAATAACCATGCTTTTCCCCTAACCAACGAGCTAACTTACGTTATATCACAATTAGCGAGAAAATTATTGCTCTGGCTTATAACGACCGTATAAGAAAATGATCACTTCTTTAGGCGTCTGCTTTCATTAACTGCAATTAGATTTACCATAGCATTACATTAGATGAGCAGCTATACCTATGGAATAGCTCATTACTAGGTGTTCCACTTTGAATTACTTACGAGGTATTTTCTTCTTAGGATATTTTTTTGCTGCTGGCTTTTATGGCTCAATAATCATTCTTATATTGGGTAAAAAGCGCAGTGCTGCCCTTGATGTTTTTAGTCGATATTCTCAATATGCGTTAAATATGGCGAAAATTAACATCAAACTCGATGGTGCTGAACACCTGCCGAGCAACGGCTTTGTCGCGGTACATAACGAAACCTCTTGGCCTGACATTATCGCCTTACAAGCTACACTTTATAACAACTATGTAGATCATGCGGCAGTCGCTAGCCAATACGGTATGATTCCCTTTATGAAGGCAGCCTGTAAAGCCGCAGGAATCCTCTTAGTACCCCGTGGAAATCGAGCTGGTGTTGATAAGGTATTAAACGAACTTGTTGAGTACCTTAAAGGCGGTGAACGGGTCGTATTTGGTGGCGAAGGACGCTTGTCTGGCATTGATGGCGTTATGCGTTTTAAACAAGGTAGTGCTTTATTAGCAATACGTTCAGGGAAGCCACTGATACCCATTGCATTTCACGGCGGCCAATTACTGATGCCTTTGCAATCCTGTGCTCTCATTCCTGGCACAATTCGTATCCGCTTTGGCGCTCCTATAGTCAGTGAGGGGCTATCAGACAAAGATGCCCGTATGCTTGTTGACCAAGCTCAAGCGGCGGTGAGTAAACTTTATAAAGCGCTGAGCGAGGAAAAATAAAGCCTTAACCTCAGCTTGCCGTATCGATTAACTCAACGTCGCCTAATGTCTTATTAATTAATATTCAGTAAATTGGCTGGCGCAAATTGATCCGTTAGGATTGGGCTATCATCAGGCCAGTCTTGATGGGTAGTGGTGGACTTCATATTTTGATAAAGCTGCTTTACATCGACACCAATAGCCAGTAATTCACTCGCTAACTTAGCGATGCTTTCATTTTGCTTTATTAGCACTTCGACACTAAGCGGACTTTGCTCTAGTGGCGTATTTCGGGCTAAGATTACTCGGTTATTATCGTCTTGATTACTCACCTGATAAAAATCACCAAAAACGGATTTATACGTTGCTGACTCATAAGCATATAACTTACTAGAAGAGAAAGTATTGGCCGTTAATATGCCTTCTTTGGAAAGTAAGCTTTTAATTTCTTCGAGAAACTCTTTGGTCATTAAATGTTCCGGAATGTAATCACCATTAAAGGCATCCAGTATGATCCAATCGTACTGTTGCTTTTTTAACAACGCCCTTTTAACAAAGACCCTACCGTCTTGGCTATAGGTTTTTATTTGCTCATTTTCTAAAAAACCAAAATATTGTCGAGCCACCTTAATGACACTCGGATCTATTTCCACGTTATCAATATCACTGTCCGGCAATAATTGATGCAAGGTATTTGACATAGTGCCGCCGCCAAGACCAATAATCAAAATACGTTTTGGCTCAGGGTTAACTAGCAAACTTGTTAGCAATAGTTTGGTGTAATTAAAAACTAATTTTTGCGGTTGGCTTTTAAAGAAACAGGTTTGCCGAGTATTGCGACTTTTAACATTAAACTTTAAACACCGTAAATCGCCTTTATCCTCCACGAGAATATTACTATATAAAGACCGTTCACTATGAATCACTTTAGCCATAGCATTATTGGTAATAAAAGCAGCCATTAAAAAAAATAGGCCTAGCATTAACTTACTGATTGCATTAGGCATGGCTGATATCTCGTTGTAGGTTCGTTGTGCGGAAATTTGCATGACTTTTAGCAAGTAATATAGTTATTACTCCTAATAGGCTCAGTACCAAGCTAACCGTAATAACAATGGTATTTATATCAAACCATAAGACTAAGTAGAAAGACGTGATAATGGTGCCCAAAGCACTACCTAGGGTAGCAACAAAATATAATCTGCCAGCTACCTGGCCACTTTCATTGGAATTTGTCACCAATAGCCTTACCGAGTAGGGTGATAACATGCCAAGAATAACGGTAGGCAGAAAAAACAATACTGTAGAGGCTAATAAAGAGCCATATCGTGAATCTTCTACAGCCAAAAATATGGCCTCCATTAGCCAAGTACTTGATGCGGCAATAGGTAATAAGGTAATACCGGCAATAATAAAAATAGCGCCATAACGAGTAAGTGAGGCAGACTGAGTAGAAAACTTACCGCCAAGTAAGTAGCCAAAAGATAAGCTAAGCATAAAGACCGTGATGATACTGCCCCATATATGAACACTGCTACCAAAAAAAGGTGCGAGAATTCGGCCGGCGAGTAGTTCAATACACATGATGGAGAAACCACTAGTGAAGGCAAGTAAGTAGATAAACAGGTTTTGGTAATTAACTGATTTGTTCAGTGCTTGCATAGTTTTTCACTAGGTTTATTTTTGAAGTTGTTCCTGCACTGTAAATTATTTTTACAGTCTTGGGTAGTAAACAACAGCCAAATCACCAAATGGCTATGAGTCCTGTGACTGAAGTTCTAATGAAACGGGTATTAGTCATTTATTTAGGACAGGCATAACCAAAAAAAACGTAATAATTGCTTATTACGCTTTTTTTATATACTTTCTCTGGTTTTCATTTGCGCTAACTTCCAATAAAAAGCAGGTAATGAAAACTAGGTAATAACGTTTATATTTCTTTAACGCGTACGTTGCCACCACTGGTTTTTAGTACTAATTCAGGGCCACCGCCATTGATGGTGCCTTCAATTTTACGCTTGCTAGTTTTGCCATTTACCGCGAACTCACTTGATACCCGACCACCACTGGTTTTAGCCGAAAGGTTTACTGCAACATCTTTCGCCAAATAAGCAGTAATTGAACCGCCAGACGTTTTCACCTTAGTGTCTTTAGTGGGATTGGTCGGTAATTTCAGTTTAATGCTACCACCTGAGGTATGAGCATTAATTTTTCCGATAATATTATCAAGGTCTAAACTGCCGCCCGATGTTTTAATATTTACGTCACCTACTACATCTTCTACTGAAATAGAGCCACCTGAAGTATGAGCATCAACTTTACCGGTAAGGTCTTCAATCTCAATAGAACCACCGCTAGTGTTTACATCAATGTTATAGTTTTCCGGCAAAGTTATTTTGTAAGTTACTCTGATACTGGTTGAGCCAAAACCAAACCCACTGCGCTCTAATTCACCATTAATACTGACATTACCGCCAGATTTTTTAATATTTACCTGCATATTATCTTCATCTGCACCGCTGATATCTACTTCAATCAATACAGTATCTTTGGCATGTGTATCAATATCAATCGTACCTACATCAGTCTCTAGTGTTAATAAACCACCCGCTGTGACCTTCAATTCTTCATTATATGTTTTTGCTTGTAGGCCACTCGCCATCAATAACAAGGCAATTGGCGCGTATTTAAAAGTGCTTTTCATGTTTAACATAGGGTATCTCCATCTATTGTTATTATAATTTTCATAACAAGTGGCTTAATTGATTGACCACTTAGCAAGAATTTATGTTCATTGTTAGTGAGATGCAACTTATCAAAAAAAGGTTTAAATTAAATTTAAACCTTGTAACAAAAATAACTTTCTATCCTTTAGATTAACCAGGTGTTTAAGAAGAAACCACCAAAAATTAATAGTATGAAGAGTATCAGCGCCAAGATAAGCGGCTTAGGCCCGGCTTTTTTAATGGTTGCCCACTGAGTTTGCATTCCCAAAGCGGCCATTGCCATCGCTAAAGAAAATTGACTGACAAAGCTCAATAGCGCTTTAAGGGATTCAGGTAAGAGAATAGCACTATTAATCATTGCGGTGGCCATGAAGCCAAAGACAAACCAAGGAATTGTGATAACACTTTTTTTAGCTTTAACCCCTTGCTCACTAATAGGGCTAAGACGAGATAACGCCGAGCTAAGCATTAAAATAAACGGTGCTAACATCATGACTCGAATAAGTTTAACCACCACGGCTGTTTGCATGGTTTCACCGTTAATACTCTGACCTGCCGCTACCGCTTGTGCTACTTCATGAGCCGTGCTGCCAATATAAATACCAAAGGCTTGATCACTCATATCAACAAATTGATAAATAAAGGGGTAAATAAACATAGCTAAGGTGCCAAACAATACCACAGTGGCAATGGCGATAGTAATATGCTCTTGCTTTGGTTTAAGCACTGATTCAGTAGCAAGTATTGCGGCTGCGCCACAAATAGCACTGCCAGCTGCGGTTAAAATGGCGACATCTCGATGTAATTTCAACACTTTAATACCAACAAAAATTCCAACAAGAAATATGGTAGTAATAACCACCAAATCAATGACAACCGCCTGCCAGCCTACCGCCATAATTTGTTGAAAACTCAGGCCAAAGCCAAATAAGATAATACCGGCTCTAAGCAATTTTTGTTTACAAAAGCTCGAAAACTGTTGATCCCTTTCATTTTGCACCCTCAATGAAAAATGACCATAAAACATACCAAAAACAATCGCTAGCGGCAGTGCACTCAAACCAAAAGCTGAAACTTGTTCGACTTTTGCTAAGGCTATTGCCAATAAGGTAATCATGGGCAGAACTATATAAGTAGGCATAAGACACCTCTTTTTCCAATAAATGAAAGTTAAGTCAACACCTGATGACTTAACTCTTAACGACTATTCACTCTATGGAATATAATATAACCCAAGCTTATAGATAAGAATAATGGAATGATTTAATGTATTACATTCAAAAAACCGAACTTATGTTTAGTAAACTAACTTATACCAATCGGACTAATTTATTGCTTACTTAGCGAGAATTAAAAGGTTTGGTATTACATCTTGCTGAAGGAAACTTAACCATGAGTATATCGATAAAAAAGCTACAACTTTTCGAGGCCACCGCACGCTTAGGTAAACTTACCAAAGCAGCTAATGAGTTAGCTTTAAGCCAGTCTGCCGCCAGTCAAGCATTGAAAGAATTAGAACAAAGCTTAGGTTACCCACTTTTTGAGCGAGTGGGTCGAGATTTATTAATCACTGAAAACGGTTTAAAATGCTTACCTAAAGTACGCCAAATCGCTGATCTACTCGATAGCTTACAACTCGCCAATTTAAACCCCATGAGTGGCGTACTAAGAATTGTCGCTAGCGGCACCATCGCCACTTACTTATTACCTAAGCTGCTCGCTGACTTTATCAGAACTTACCCTGAGGTTACTCCTGAAGTACACATAGGTAATACCCAAATGGTGATAGATTATTTAGATAAGGGCAAAGCTTCAATAGGTTTAATCGAAGGCCCAGCTGTGCATAAGCGTTTAAAAATAACGCCGTGGCAAGAAGATAAATTACAGGTATTTTGTCCGCCTCATCACCCATTAGCAAAAAAATCAGCTATCAACCTAAAGCAGCTGCAACAACAGTCTTGGGTATTGCGTGAGCACGGCTCAGGTACACGCGCTATTTTTGATGCAGCCATTGAGAAAATAGGAGCACAAATTAATTTGGCTATGGAATTAACTCGGCAAAGTGCTATTAAAGAGTCAGTTAAAGCCGGTTTAGGCTTAGGTTGCTTATCACAACTATCTATTGCTGAAGAGTTAAAAAATGGCGGTTTAGTGGCGCTACAATCACCGCTAAACCTCTCAAGACGTTTTTCTTTGGTTACCCACAAAGACAGTCATCATAACTTGCTTACGCAAAAATTCATTGATTACCTGTTAACCCTCTCTTAAACAGAATCCAGTTCTGTTAGCGTAATGCTGCTTACCCTGATAAAAACATAAAAAAACGTCAGTAAATACTATTTACTGACGTTACTATTTTAATATGAGCGATTTATTCAGCGCCTTTTGTTCAGAACTTCTTATTCATATCGAAGCGCTTTAATTGGATTTTTCCTCGCGACTTTCGCAGCATTAGCACCAACGGTACTCCAAGCAATAATCAATGATAACAAACCGACACCTAAGCAGATTGGCACCAACCATAGAGCATCGATACGATAAGGAAATGATTCTAACCACGTTAACATCAAGTAGGCAGCTATAGGCCAGGCAATAAGATTCGCCAACACTACTGGCTTAGAGAATTGCCAAATGAGTAAGCCTACAATGTCTTTGACATTGGCGCCCATGACTTTTCTGATACCTATTTCTTTAGTTCTTCTTTCTACGGTAAAAGCAGATAAACCATATAAACCTAAACAAGCAATCACGATGGCAATGAATGAAAATACCAAAAACAACTGTGCTGTGGTTAATTCATCATGATATTGCGCTGCCATCATTTCGCTTAAAAACTGTAAGTTAATCGGCTGCATAGGCACGTTAGTCTTCCACACACCTTCAATGGCGCTAATTAAATTAGGCACATTGTTGGTAGAGAATGAAATATTAGCGACCCGAAAACGTTGTGGATTTAACGTATATACCGAAGCTCTAACGCCAAACTTAATTGAGCGAAAGTAAATATCTGGAATAACACCAACAATAGTTAAATGCTGTTTACCGCGGATATCTATGGCCAGTGTTTTGCCTATGGCATCTTCAGCCGTGCTAAAACCAAACTTTTTCAACGCTGAACTATTCAGTATTACACTCGCTTGACCTACTTCACCTTCAGCTACTTTGTTAATAGTGTCTGTACCAAAGTTTTCATCAAACAAACGACCTGCTACTGGTGTGACTTGATAGGCTTCAAAAAATCCATAACCCATATTATGGTAATTGACTAACTGAGCTTCGTTAGCAGCACCATTAGCATGTGGTTCTAATAATTTGAAATTATTATTATTCTCATTATCTTGTGTTGGTGCTTCCGATGAAAAAACTACACTGCTTACATCAGGTAAATTTAATAATTCTTGTTTTAAGCTCGCTAAGTTATCGCCAGTATTACGAATACTAAGTACCAACTTGTTGTCACTTTCATAGCCCACTGCCATATTATTAGAGAAGATCGTTTGGCCATAAACAACCAAGGTTGAAATCACCAAAATAATGGAGGTAGCAAACTGAAACACTACTAATACACTTCTAAATTTTGCCGAACCTTTCGACTCAACACTTTTACTGGACTGTAAAATTTTTCCCGGTAAAAAACGTGATAAATACAGTGCCGGATAAATACCAGCACCAATACCGACACAAATAGCTAGGGCAATTAGCATCAACAATAAGCTTGGTTCCTCAAGTAAATTTAAGGCTAAGTCTTTAGCTAATATTTCATTATAAAAGGGTAATGCTAATTCTACCGCCACCAAAGCAAACAATAAGGACAATAAAACTAAAGCAATTGCCTCGCCTAAAAACTGAATGGCTACTTGTGTTCTGCTAGCGCCCAACACTTTTCGCATAGCCACTTCTCGCGCCCTTTTACTGGCTTTAGCAGTAGATAGGTTCATAAAATTAATACAGGCAATTAATAACACTAAACCGGCAACAATAATAAAGGTGGTGATCATCTTACTATCGCCCATAGGGGTTAAATCACCCATATTTCCGGCTTGACTTTTGGCATGTAAATGCAGGTCAGCCACTGGCATAATGCGCTGTCTAACAAAATCGGTAACTTTTTTACCTAAAGCTTGCTCACCTAAAATATTAACTAACATGTCAACTAATGGACTTTCATTATTCATCCAAAAGGTGATGCGATCTTGTAATTGCTGCGCATCTATACCTGGATTTAATTTGAAATAGGTATAAACATTAAGGCTAGTCCAAGTATGTAAGGTGCCGTCATTTTCACCAAACAAAGCCGGTTGTAAATAAACAATCATATCAGTATTTAAGTGGGTGGCATCGGGTAAATCTTTTATTACCCCGGTAACAGTCAGGGTTGTGGTATTGCCAGCAATACAGCAAATGGTAAGTGTTTCGCCGACCGCATCACTTTTACCAAAATATTTGTAAGCTAGCTCCTCCGTGATAACCAAATCCATGGGTTTGTTAAAAGAAGACTCTTTTGAACCATGAATAAAAGGCAAATCAAAGAGTTTAAAAAAGCTACTGTCAACCATAGTAAATTGTTCAGGGAAGGCATTTTCATTTTGTCTGACGGTCAAATCAAACTGAATAAAACGCACACCAGTTTCAATTTCATTTTTAGCATAATCTCGTATCGCTGGCATCATACTGCCCGCCGAACGTACCGTTTCAAAGGGTTCTTGATTCGGAAGAGAATAAGCGGTGTGCATACGTACTAGTTGCTGATGATCTTTAAGCCAGGTATCAAAGCCCGATTCTTGGCGGACAAACAACATGATTAAAATACAGCTCATTAAACCTATGCTTAAGCCAAAAATGTTAATGATTGAAAAAATACCGTTTTTAATGATATTGCGCCAAAAGGTAATAAGGTAATTGCGAAACATAATAAACTCTCCTAATGGGCAGTTAAGCCATTTGCTCAGCCGCACGAACACTCTCGGCAACCACATGACCATCGAATAAATTAATCGTGCGCCTAGCGTAATCAGCATGGGCTGGGCTATGGGTTACCATAATAATGGTGGTGCCTTCATCGTTAAGTGCTTGCAACATTTCCATCACCTCTTGACCGTGAGCGCTATCTAAATTACCTGTTGGTTCATCGGCTAAGATCATTTTTTGGTCACCTACCACGGCTCTAGCTACAGCGACACGTTGTTGCTGTCCGCCTGATAACTGGCTAGGTAAATGCTTGGCTCGATGGGCAATACCAACCTTATCCATCACTTTGTCAACTTTAGCTTTGCGCTCTGCCGCTGGCATATTGTGATAAATTAGCGCCAGTTCAATATTTTCAGCAACGGTTAATTCATCAATTAAATTAAAGTTCTGGAAGATAAAACCAATATTTTTTTTACGAATACCAGACAGTTGCTTTTCAGAGTAACCGGCAACATTTTCACCATCAAAAACATAATCACCACTGCTCGGTGAATCCAACATGCCGATGATGTTAAGCAAGGTAGATTTTCCACAACCCGATGGCCCCATAATGGCAACAAACTCGCCTTGGGCTATTTCAATATTTACCTTGTTCAAGGCTGATGTTTCTACGTCTTGTGTTTGATAAATACGGGTTAAATTGTGTAGTTTTAACATGTTATATTCCTTTGCTCTTGATGAGTCTTTTAGTGTTCGGTTCGTTGTTGAATCTTTCGCTATAAGTAGTTTCTTTAGCTGAACGACATTAATTAAACTTCAGTCGTTGCATATCTAGGTAACTGCTATAAGGGCTAGTAACTACTTCTTCACCAAACTCAAGCCCTTCAATAACTTCGATGAATTGGTTATTACGTCGGCCTAAGCGCACATTACGTTTCACTGCTTGGTTGCCATCAGCACTAACTACAAACAGCCACTTGCCACCGGTATCTTGATAAAAGGCACCATTGGGGATCAACATAGCTTCACTGGCATCGCCTAGGGTCAGCTTAATTTGAATGGTTTGTCCGCGGCGAATGCCTTTAGGTTGTTCTTTGACAAATTTAAAATCGACTTCAAATTGTCCGTTTTGTACTTGTGGGTACACTTTGGCAATAACCAAAGCATAATTTTTATAGTTCGCGGTTTGACCAATATCGACACGGCCTAGATAAAACTCATCGATAAAAGCGGTAAGCTTGTAATCATTAGGGGTATCTATTTGACCAAGACGCTCGCCACGAGCAATACTTTGCCCAACCTCGACATTAAAGCCAGATAAAGTACCTGCCACTGGTGCTTTGACATTCATGTTATCTAGGTTTTGACGTGAAATGGCTAAGTGACTTTCTAAACGGCTACTGGTGTCTTTTAAAAAGGCCAATTGCTCACCTTGCATACGGGCATCTGATTGCTGACTTTCAAGGGTTAACGCCAAACGATCTTTATACCAAATAAGGGTATCTTCGCTATCTTCTACTTGTGTTTTGGTAATGGCCCCAGTCGCGATCAATGATTGTGAACGCTCAACTTGGCGGGTTAACAACTTAATTTGGTGTTTAATATCGATAATATTACGCTTATGTTGCAAGCGATTTTGCTCTAGGTTTAACTCAATAGTACGCATATTATTTAGCTGCTCGGCTACGCGTGTTTCATTACCTAAAGCACTGAGTTGCAGTGATGCATTAGACAGTTCTACGATAAGGTTACCAACCGTTAAACTCGCGCCATCTTCCACCAATATTTTTTCAACTCGGCCACCTTCAATGGCATCTAAATAAACCGTTTTTGCTGGGGTGACTCGACCACGAATGGGAATGAAATCTTCAAAAACCCCTGAAATTACTTTCGACACCACGATGCGGCTATTGTCTACCGATAAAACTTTTCCTGTGCTTTTACTGGCGATCATATAAACCGCAAAAGCAACAATTAACATGATCATTAAAAGGCCTAGCCATTTTTTCATTGGGCTAGCATTAGTGGCTATTTTACGATCCATACCTGAGCCCGAAATGGCTTTCGTTACAGAAGTGAGCGGTGTGGTATTTTTTGTCTTATTTACTTGGGTCATATTAACCTGTCATTAAGAAGTATTAGCTTAAGCCAATAGATAAATTTAGTCTGCTTTAGCCTAAGTAATCCAATAATCGTTCCAACTTGTAATTAATTGTTTTTATTGTACTTTATAAAATTCAGTTAAATTAACTTTGATTAGAACTGTACGTTTATGAACACTAGGTGTACGTTAATGAACACTTTGTGCATTAGTGTTAACTAAAGTTCTATCAAAAAAAACCTAAGCACAACCTAAGCACAAACCTAATCTTAAACTGAATAAGAGGAAATTTTAGCGTGAAAAAAGAAGGTAAGATCCTCATTGTTGATGACGATGAAGATATTTTAACGGCGGGCAAGTTACTGCTAAAACGCCATTTTTCACAGATCAGTACCTGTAATGTGCCTGAGCATATTCCTCGCTTTATTAACGATCAGCATTTTGACGCTATTATCTTAGATATGAATTTTGGCCCCGGGGAAAGCTCCGGAGCCCAAGGTTTTTATTGGCTACAAAAAATATTAGAGATAAAACCAGAAAGCGTTATTATCATGATCACCGCCCACGGTGGCGTTAATGTTGCGGTTGAAGCAATGAAATTAGGCGCGACCGACTACATTGCCAAACCTTGGCAAAATGAAAAAGTTATCGCCACGGTATCAACGGCAGTATTACTGGGCAGAAGCCGCAGTGAGGCGCAATCCTTACGAGAAACCAACAAGGTCTTAGTACAAGCGAGTAATTCGGCAAGTCAGCAAAATATGCTCGGTCAATCACCCGCGATGAAACATATTCAATCTTTAATAACTCGCTCTGCGCCAACCGAAGCGAATATAATGATATTGGGTGAAAATGGCACCGGAAAAGAGCTAGTTGCTCGAGAAATTCATCAGCAAAGCACTCGCGCTCAACAAGTTTTTATGTCTGTTGATTTAGGCGCAATTAGCGAAACATTATTTGAAAGTGAGTTGTTTGGTCATAAGAAAGGTGCCTTTACCGGCGCGCAACACGATAGAGTTGGTCGCCTGCAAGCCGCAGACGGTGGTACCTTATTTTTAGATGAAATTGGTAACTTACCCCTGCATTTACAGGCTAAGTTACTCACGGTATTGGAGCAACGAAAAGTTACCCCTTTGGGCGAGAACAAAGCCATCGCGTTTAATGTCAGAGTGGTGTCTGCCACCAATTTAAAACCAGATATCCTAAAAAATGAAAAACATTTTCGTCCCGATTTATTATTTAGGCTCAATACCGTTGAAATTCAATTACCACCTTTGCGCGAACGCAGTGAGGACATAGCACTGATTGCCCGCCATTATGTCGATTTTTACGCCAAGAAATATCAACCGCAAGGTAAAAGCATTAAACAATTAAGTGTTGCAGCATTAACCGCTATTTCATCTTATAATTGGCCGGGAAATATTAGAGAGCTGCGCCACGCGATTGAACGGGCGATGATATTAAGTCAGTCTGAAATGCTGATACCGAGCGATTTTCAACTTGATTTACCTAGCCATGTTAAAGCAACGCCACCAACATCTACAGCAGAGCCAGAATTGGGCGTCACAGCCGTAACACCAAACGTCGATTTATCACCGCCCGATGAGCTCAATTTAGAGCAGATAGAAAAAAAGGCTATTGCTTTAGCACTTAAAAAACATCGATTTAATATTAGTCATACTGCCAAAGAGCTTGGTTTAACTCGCGCTGCCCTCTACCGCCGGATGGAAAAACATGGACTTTAAACGGTTTTCACTACTCGTAGCTGCCCGCACTATTTTGGCGATGTTAACGCTGATTTGTCTTACGCAAGCCGTTATACACGAAGGTTATCACGCCACTATTTTGCTATTATCGGTAGTACTCGCCTTACAATTTTTTGAAATAATACGTTTTATTTCAAAAACCAATGCTGAGTTAGTGCGCTTTTTTGATGCTGTGCGTCATGCCGATTTTTCACAGCGCTTTGAGCTGAAATCGCTTGGCACAGGCTTTGACGAATTAGGCACAACCTTCAGCGATATTTTAAAGCGTATTCAAACAGTACGTTCAAATCAAGAGGCTGAGTTACGTCATATCAAAACTATTATTGAGCATGTCCCCGTGCCGCTATTAAGCATTGAACATAGCGGTAAAATCACTTTATGGAACAACAGCGTTAGGCGTTTATTCGGCGTAAATGCGGTTACCCATATTGATGATTTGGCACAGTTTAATAAAGACTTCCCGAAAAAGTTACAAGGCATTTTAGCGGGCGATCGTACCCTGGTAAATATCACCATTGATGGCATGGAACACAAACTTATAGTCTCTGCCACTGAGATAACAACCGCGACACAACACGAAACCTTACTGAGCATGCAAGACATTCAAAGTGAACTCGCCAAAGCTCAACTACAAGCTTGGCAAGATTTGGTCAGTGTTTTAACACACGAAATAATGAACAGCATTACCCCGGTAGCATCATTGGCTAAAACAGCCGTTGACCTAGTAGAAGATGTGCAAGTAAAGACTCAGCAATTATCGGCAATGAACAATGAGCTTTCTGAAACGTTAGCTAAAAAGTTAACTGAAGAATTAGCTGAAGAGCTAGACGATGTTTTAAGTGCGGTAAAAACCGTCGCGAGAAGAAGTGACGGCTTAATGCAGTTTGTTACCAGCTATCGCCGTTTAACACGCCTGCCCTCACCTAATAAAAAAGTTGTATCCGTGACCACACTGTTTAGTCATGTAACAACGCTGGCTAAGCAAAACTGGCACCAAAGTGATATTGAGTTAACTTGCAGTATCATACCTCAAGCCTTAGATATAAACGTCGATGCAGATATGATCGAGCAAATATTACTTAATTTGTTGTTAAATGCCGAGCAAGCTCTCATACAAGTAGAGGATGAAAGAAACAAGCAAAGCTTAAAGCCACAAATTTCCCTGTATGCTTTTCTCAATGTTCGTGGTCATGTGGTCATTGAGGTTGCAGATAACGGTAAAGGTATTAAAGAAGAAAATATGTCACAAATTTTCGTGCCCTTTTTTACCACAAAAAAAGACGGCTCAGGTGTCGGTTTAGCGCTAACAAGACAAGTAATGCTAGCACATAATGGCAAAGTGGCAGTGCGTAATAATGACCATGGTGGTGCAACTTTTAGCCTTACTTTTTAGCTAGGATTTAATTGAATTTTAGAGCTATTGATACCAATTGGACTAATTAATTGATCCGTTTGGTATTACACGTTAAGAAAAATACTATTCAACCTGTTCAACCTGTTCAACCATTTGCTGCATCAAGCTATAAGAAAGTTGACTATAGGGCGGTACAAATAAATCAGCATTAAACAGGTTTGGGTAATTATCTAATAACCCTCTACTATCTAAGTTAACCGAGGCAGGCAACATAGAAAGTTCATCGACAATTCTCTGCTGAACTTTTTTATCAATGAAATAATTAGCAACGACTTCTGCAGCTGCTAGTTTTTCATTTTTAAGATCTCGTACAAAATTAATGGTATCAAGCCAAGCTAAATGCCCTTCTTCGAAATCAATTAACTGCCATTTTCCTCCTTTATCATTTTGAACTTTTATCTCTGGCCCCCAACTAGATACTATTTCAAGATTTTCGGTAAACTTGGTTGAGCTTTGCCAAAACCCGCCAGCATTATTATAAAGCTGCTTAAATTTATCGAGCAAAACCCCCTGCTTTGAAAGTAACTCTTTTAAGGCACTACGATCATTATTTTGTGCTAATTGATCTAAATAAAAAGGATGATAGTCTAGCGCTTGTAGAGTTAAACCGACGTTATACCAAAACTGTCCTTGATTTAATGAAAACTTGTTACGCCACTTAACACCCCATAAATCCTTTACTGATTTAGGTACCTCGTGCTTTTTAACCTTTTGAGTATTAACATAAAAACCATAAACACCTCCACCCCAAGGAATATACAGAGGTTTACCATTTTGCATTCCCATTGATATTTGAGTGAGTTTTGGATCCAGATTTTTATAGTTTGTTAATCGAGGAGAGTGAATATTTATTGGTTGTAGCAGTTTGGAAATCTGCTCACCATGCATTTTAATAAAAAAAAGGGTCAGGAAAGTAATATCACATTGTTTGTTTCTAATCACAGAAAACATTTGGTCAGCGTCTTCAGCTTGCGTGGTTAAAACTTCGACCTGATAGTTATAACCCTTATCTGCTAATATTTTATTTACTTGGATTATATTTTCAGTGGTCACATAACCTGGCCAAGTGAAAATCCTAAGTTTTTCTACGGCGAATAACTGAAAAGGTAAAAGTATAAGAATACTAAATAATATTAGTTTACTCACCACAGCGAGTCCCTCATTGAACACTTATTTATTCAGTATAGAAGCCCTTATAATTAAAGCTTAGATATTTCGCAGGCAAAGTCACTTCAGCTTAAGTGACTTCCTCTTCTTTTAACTTTATTTTTTGTTGTTAACAGTGGGCAACTGCCAATGTTCGAATAGGCCATCGCTATTGGTGGTAACAGCTTTATCTTGGCCTGAATAAGCAACACTAAGCACAGAAGAACGACCTCGTGTCATTGTCGATTGCCACTCAGCGATTAAGACGCCATCAGCTACCCGCCAAAGTTTGATAACTTGTTTAGGAGAGCCGGTTAACAACAGCGAATTATCGGCAGAGAATATTGAATCATTAAACTCGAAAAAACGTAAATTGGTATCTAATTCCGCCAGCACTTTTCCTGTCGATAAATCCCAAAAAGTGCGATCTTTTATCGCATCAAGGGTAAAACCAACCTTACCATCACTACTTATACTGACATGATTTACTCTTGAGCCATGAGAAAACTCATGAATATTCTCTCCTGAGTTGGTTTGCCATAACCGTGCCTTTTTATCACTGGAGCCAGTAAAGGCCACTTCGCCATCATCTGATAAACTCACTGAATTAATATTTAATCTATGCTTATCAAAAGTACTCACTTTGTTAGACTTAACATCAATGATACTGGCTTTGCCGCTGCGAAAACCTAACAATATTTTGCTGCCATCAGCAGAGATATCCATATCATTGATGATATTGCCTGCCACTGTCCACT
This sequence comes from Colwellia piezophila ATCC BAA-637, assembly GCF_000378625.1. Lineage (GTDB taxonomy): Bacteria > Pseudomonadota > Gammaproteobacteria > Enterobacterales > Alteromonadaceae > Colwellia > Colwellia piezophila. The sequence continues at coordinate 30,704 of NZ_KB905178.1, forward strand.
CGCCCAGTGGTTTATGACCCTGCACCGAATATAAGCGCACCGTTACTTGATTCGACACTAAATAAAATTGATTATTTTCACTAATATCAAGCAACTCGATAAACTGCGCGTCATTGCCTGTTAAGCAATGTAATGGCGATTCCTCTTGGCTATTCTTCCATAAACAAACAGTTTTACCATCAGCAACTAAGTTTAACTGACCATCTTTAGACAATGCGGAAGCCTTGATTATGGTATCACTATGACTTAACGCTAACGCCGATTTTGAGGTATGCACTTCTTGTTGACTACAACCAAAAAGTGTTAATGCACTTAGCGCACTGATTAGCGTGATAACTTTTACCATAGTTAACTATTCCTTAATAAACTTGCGATGAGATGAGATGAGATGAGATGGGCACTATAAACGATTATTGCCTACGCAGAAAACAAATACTGGCAAAATGTAAGCAATAGATAACCCGCCTGTTACCACGTATACTCAGAGACTAATGTGTAATAAATAGCGAAGGGCAATCAGCTCTTATTATTGAATACTTGGTCACAAAGGAAGTCACCATGGAAAACATAAACTCTGCAATGACTACAGCAACACAATTTTATCCAAATGAGAGTCAGCGTCGAGCGCAAATGACATCAACCCCAGAAATTAGCGAAACTGCCATTGATTCCTCCTCACAAGATTCTGAGACTATTCAAAAAATAAATAAGCAACTACAACCAGATGAAGTAGTGTTATCCGCTGAGGCTAAATCTGCAGCAGCCGAAGAAAAAGAAGCTGAAAACAAAAAAAACATAGATGCCAGCAGCTTAAATGGTGTTATGTCTCCAGAAGAAGCTGCCGCAGCCAAAAAATCCGGTGAGAGTGATTTAGATAAAGAGATTCGTGAATTAGCGATGAAGGTACTCGAACTAAGTGTAAAAATTCAACTGCTGCAAGACAAAGAAGATAAAGAATCAGTAAAAGAGCGACGCGCATTAGAAGTGGACTTAGCGATCACAAAAGGTCAACTTGATGCCGCTATAAAGAGAAAATTAGAACAGGCAGCAGTAAGCGAATAATTTTTATTAGGGAATTAAAATGCCACAAAAATTTAATAACCTTTTCACCCTCGATTCTACGGTTAAAATCCTCCTGCTGTGTGTAATCACCCTAGGCGGTTACTTAATCTATAAATTGTATTATTTCTCTAAACAAATTAACCACAACACTGCTTATAAAATCCCAGTAAGTTTTATGATTATCACTTCGGCTATATTTAGCCTTACTTTCACCAGTTTACTTTATGGTTTATACCATTTAGATAATCCCGACATATTAGGTAACTCAATTGTCCTGCATCTTATACCAATCGGACTAATTTATTGATCACTTAGCTAGAATTAAAAGGCTTAGAGGCAAGGCATTGATTGAAGATAATGGTTATTCCCTTATCAAAATCAATAACGCTGCATGTAAGCCTTTTAAACTCGCCCTTCGGGAGCTCATTAGCAAACTGATAACATCACAAAATGAATGAAATATAGAATAACTATGTTTAATCCATTTTGTTTGTTCTAAGCTCGCTAGTGCAGCTCTAAGTTGGTCAATTAATTAATCCGTTTGGTATTATTGCCTCAATTTTCGATATCAGCTGGATTGTTATGGTGTGCAATCGAATTAACTTAATCACCGGAGCCGTTAAAGGGGGATTCTCTGTGGTTAAATCCTTTTATCACTTCAATATTTCATGTAATTTATATGCAGCATAAAATTAACCGCGCCTTAGTGAACTAATTTTAGAAATAAAAGTCTTAAAATAATTACCAGGCCGTATTCATTTATACTAAGCCTTATGGAGTTTATGAATAAAATAAAGAGAAATAATGTATAAAAGTATTATAATTTCTGTCTGTAGCATCGCCTTGATGACACTTTTATCTGGCTGTGTAATACCTGTCAGTTCAGGTTGCTCTACTGATCAACATTTTGAAGACCCTAACAGCCCCTACACAGCCAAAGGTCAAAACTGTAGCACAGCCGATGCCGCCGTATACCTAGCGAGTGCTCTATTGAAAGAAGCTCAAAAAACGCCCGATAAAGAAGCGGCAACCCATAACCCTCCGGCTAAAAATGCTAACTGTTCACACTTGGTTGGCAAATCTCAAAAGGAATGTATTCGGTTAGAAAAAGATGCCTACGATCCTTTAGATGAATTATAAGAATGGCTAATTAAATTTTACCTATTCATAAATATTGAATATACTCAAGGTTGAGCAAGGTAATTAAGGTGGCTAAAGTAGTGCTTATAGAAAACCCTCTAGATTTTATTAAAAATTCAAATATTGGCATCCACGCTGTTTCCCCCGAAGGCGTCATTAAATATGCCAATCAGCATGAATTAGATACCTTAGGTTACACTGAAGCAGAGTATGTCGGCCATCATGTCTCTGAGTTTCAATTCGACAAGACATGTTTAGATCATATGATGAGTAAATTGTCGAAATTTGAATCCTTTACCAACTTCCCTGCTATGGTATACGGCAAACAAAAAATAAAATATATTCTTTATAATTCAAGTACTTATGAAAGTCATGGCGAATTTATCCACACACGATGTTTTGGTACCGAAATATCAAAAAACGTTTATCAGGCCTGTGTACTTGAATATAAAAAATTATATACAGGTAGGCTGGGTTAGTTACTTTTTTTAAATTTAGTTGTCTTCAAGCAAACAATTGCTATAAACACTTATTAGCTCCATCATGGTGAAGTATGAGCGTTATTCATTTTCTTGCTGTAAATTCTTTAATATTTGACAATCGCCGACTTTATCATTCGGGCAAGAGGTCGCTAAGGTATGTAACGTTTGCTCTAACATCGTTAGCTCGGCAATGGTTTTTCTTACCTTAGCTAACTGTTGCTCAATCAACGCATCGACTTCCTTGCATGATGATTTTTGATCGAGTTGTACTGCAATCAGTGTCTTAATTTGTTCTAGTGGAATTTGTAGTTCCCGACAGCGACGAATAAACACCAAACGCTCAACATCGTTATTACCATATTCTCGATAGCCATTGTCATTGCGATGTGCCTCGGGCAATAAACCTATCTCTTCGTAATAGCGAATGGTCTTACTAGCAACATTGGTAACCTTGGCCAGCTGACCTATTTTGATGTAAGCCTTCATACTAGCTTTAATGTAAACCTTCAAACTCGCCTTACTGTCAGTCTTTATACTACCTTTCATAATTGAATTCATACACTTACTCATAATAGTTTAAATAACTACTTTTAACTGTTGACCTTACTGTGACTGGAAGGTTTATTATGCCGCCATTATAGCTAACGTTGGGCAGCTTTGTTAGTGAAAACACCTCAAAAATGCTCAACTTTACTCGCTACTTTAGTACCTAGCAACCATAGGAAAATACATGTTCTGGCCTTTTTCCTCGCCCACAAAGCGAGTACAACAAACGAGCTTAAGACTTAAGTCACTATCAGGCTTGGTTATATTAATGCTTAGTATAAGTTCCGCCGCACAAGCAGAAGTGCAGTCTCTCTCTACTTACGTGAAAAGTAGTAACAAGAGCACTACTGAGGTAAAAAGTAGTAACAAGGGTACGACTGATGTGAGTATTAACAATAGGAACTCAGCAGCTTCTGGTACCTTAACATTGGCTGTCGCCATTCAACGTGCGCTTAAAGAAAACCCCGCTTTTAAAGTTTTTACTTTGCGTCAAGCAGCCATAAATGGCCAACAACAAACGCAAGCGCTAGCACCCGGTTATCAGTTAGCGTTTGAAGCAGAAAATTTTGCCGGCAGCGGTGAGTTAAAAGGCTTTGCTGGCGCCGAGTTTACCGTGTCTTTATCGTCCGTTATTGAAATGGGTGGTAAGCGTGATGCACGTCGTGATTTGGGAACTCATAGAAGTGCTATGTTAGCTGCTGAACGGAAAATTACCGCCTTAACGCTATTGGCTGAGGTTACTCGCCGCTATATTAATGTACTGGCCGGCCAAGAAAGTTTGCTGTTGGCCTTTGATGCAACAAGCTTGGCAGAAGAGACTTTATTGGCCGTTGAAAAGCGTGCCAAAGCGGGCTCTACGCCAAAGGCTGAAATAAAACGTGCCATGGCCGCCGTTGGTAATGCTCGCTTAAGCGCGTCATCTAAGCAGCAAAAATTTGTAGCTGCGAAAATGTCCTTAGCCCTATTATGGAATGAAAAGTGGAATGAAAGCTGGAATGAAAAGTGGAATGAAAGTTCGAATAACAGTTCACCGACATTTAACACCGTCGCCGGAAATCTATATCACTTTTCACCAGATGTCGCTTTTGAACAACTCTATGCCAAAATCCAGAAAAACCCTGCCCTGCTCGCCTTTGCCAGTGAAGAGCGTCTTAAAAACGCACAATTACGTTTAGCCAAAAGCCAATCAAGTACCGATATTCAGTGGACTCTTGGCGTAAAGCAACTACAAGATGTCGGTGATACCGCCCTTGTTGCCGGCTTTAGCATGCCGTTGTTTAGCTCAAGCAATAATGATGGCGCCATTCTTAGCGCACAAGCTGAGCGAGATGAGGTACAAGCAAGAAAAACCACCGCTTTGCTGCAGTTACATAACCAATTACAACAGGCCTATTCGAGTCGACAACAAGCTATTTACACCGCGAATCGCTTAAGAGAAACCATTATTCCGCTGCTTGAAGCAGCGCTTACTGAAACACAAATAGCCTATCAACGTGGCCTTTATAGTTATCTAGATTATTTAAACGCCAGACAAGAATTACTACTGGCTAGGCGCGCACTGATTAAGTCAGCCACCGCGGCGCTGCATTTTGGCGCAGACATAGAACAGTTGATAGCCGAGCCTCTACCCGCCTCACAGCATTTTGCACAATACGGTAGGCAACACCTTCAACAACAAACGTCATTCTCAAGTAACCGCTTTACCCAAGGATAATCTAATGAACAATCACTTTTTAGCTAACAATTTAAAGAACGGTGTCTTACTGGTTGCTTTATTACTTACCCTGCCCTTCACCCTAACAAGTTATGCGACTTCCCCTGTAGTTACGCATGGAAATAGCCATGCAGATAAAAAAGTTGCTGAACATGCTGGCGAGCACGAAGACGATCATACTGACGAACACGCTGAAACACAGGGCGATGAACATGGCGAAGAGGGTCATATAGAAATATCTGCCGAGATGATGAAAACTGTCGGTATTACTTGCCAAACAGCAAACCCTGGTGAAATAAAACAGCGTTTAACCTTATATGGCACATTAACAACTGAGCCAAGTTCAGTCAGTCAAGTTCGAGCACGCTTCGCCGGTATGATTACTAAACTGACGGTAAATGTCGGCGATAAAGTAAAAAAAGGTCAACTTATTGCTGAAATAGAATCTAATAATAGTTTAATGCGCTATAGCGTTTATGCCGCTATTTCAGGCATGGTTACTAAGCGTAATGCCAATCCAGGTGAATTAGCCAATCAGCAGGTATTAGTGACCATTGAAGATCATCAAAAGTTATGGCTTGAGTTGCAAGTATTTGCCACTCAACAATCCAAAGTAGCTATAGGTCAATCCGTGTCTATTAGCAGAGAGCAACAATTTACTGACTCCGCTATTAGCCAGCTCTTACCTAGCTCAAAAAATAGCCCTTTCATTATTGCCAGAGTGCCACTCGATAATACTCAAGGTAACTGGTTTGCCGGTAATTTGCTCAAAGGCGCTGTTGTTATTAACAAAAAATCGGTGCCACTAGTGATTGATAACCACGCCATTCAAGTGATGAAGGGTAAAAAGGTAATATTTATCAAAAATGACCATGGCTTTGAAGTGCGAGAAGTTAGCTTAGGGCTTAGCGATGGTCAGTTCTCTCAAGTATTATCCGGGCTAAATCAAGGCGAGAGCTACGGTGTTAAAAACAGCTATTTACTCAAAGCTGAGCTAGAGAAATCTAGTGCTGCGCATCACCACTAGGACTCACTTATGATTGAATCACTTTTACGCTTCTCCATTGCCAAACGTTGGCTAATTATTTCTTTAACATTGCTGCTAATGGCCGCTGGTTATTGGAGTTATCAAAAACTGCCTATTGATGCCGTCCCTGATATCACCAATGTGCAAGTACAAATTAATACCCGTGCTGATGGTTATTCACCGTTAGAAACTGAGCAACGCATTACTTATACCGTAGAAAATGCTTTAAAGGGTTTACCAAATTTATCCTATACCCGCTCATTGTCACGGTATGGTTTATCACAAGTTACGGTAGTTTTTTCTGAAGGCACTGATTTATATTTTGCTCGCAGTTTAATTAACGAACGTCTCAATGCCATCAAGGGTAAATTGCCTGCCGGTTTATCGCCAACAATGGGGCCTGTATCGACCGGCCTTGGCGAGATATTTATGTATACCCTAGATGCGGATCCTGATGCCAGACAAACCAATGGTAAGCCTTATGATGCCACCGCCCTTAGAGAAATACAGGACTGGATTATTAAACCGCAACTCGCTTTAGTAAAAGGTGTGACCGAAGTAAACACTATCGGCGGTTTTGATAAGCAATATCACATCACCCCATCGCCGAGAAAAATGCTTGAATTTGACCTTTCTTTCGCTGATATACAAAGCGCAATAGCGGCCAATAACAGTAATCGTGGTGCCGGTTATATTGAAAGTAATGGCCAACAGCTGACGGTTAGATCGCCCGGACAACTGAAAACCATTACGGATATTGAACAAGTAGTCATAAAAATATTTACCACAAATAATGGTAAAAAGATTAGCAATACGCCAATCAAAGTAAGTGATATTGCTGAAGTTGCCATAGGAAAAGCCCTGCGCACAGGCGCTGCTACCCACAATGGTAAAGAAACTGTGCTCGGCGCTGCCATGATGTTAGTTGGCGAGAACGCAAGAGAAGTATCCTTAGCGGTTGCTAAAAAGTTAGCGCAAGTACAAAGCTCTTTACCTCAAGGGGTCACAATAACCGCTGTTTATGACAGAACCACCCTAGTGGATAAAGCCATTGCCACAGTACAAAAGAACCTAGTCGAAGGCGCTTTATTGGTCATCGTGGTGTTATTACTATTATTAGGTAACGTTAGAGCGGCGTTAATTACCGCCGCGGTTATTCCACTAACCATGCTCGCAACCATTACAGGTATGGTACAAGCGGGCGTTTCAGCAAACTTAATGAGTTTAGGCGCATTAGATTTTGGTTTAATCGTCGATGGCGCGGTCATTATTGTTGAAAATACTACCCGCCGCCTAGCTGAGGCACAGCGTCATAACGGCGCGAGATTAGCACTAAAAGATAGGCTACATGTGGTTTTTCAAGCCACCAATGAAGTGATAAGGCCAAGCATCTTCGGCGTAATTATTATTACTGTGGTTTATATCCCACTCTTTTCATTAACCGGCGTAGAAGGCAAGATGTTCCAACCGATGGCGGCTACTGTCGTTATTGCCTTGTTGTCTGCCTTAGTTTTATCGGTGACTTTAGTCCCTGCGGCTATTGCCTTATTTATGACTGGCGATATTAGCGATAAAGAAAGTCTGGTGATAAAAGTCAGTAAGTCACTCTATAAACCGTTATTAATTTTAGCGATGAAAGTGCGTTGGTTAGTGCTTTCACTGGCAACGATACTGGTAGTGTTGTGTGCTTGGCTGGCAACAACTTTAGGCTCAGAGTTTATTCCACAACTGAACGAAGAAGATATTTTACTGCAAGCACTACGAATTCCTGGCACCGGTATTGAACAAGCGGTTGAGATGCAAAAACACCTTGAGTTGAACATTAGTCAATTCCCGCAAGTAGTGAATGTATTTTCAAAAATAGGCACACCAGAAATAGCCAATGATCCTATGCCACCTAATATTGCCGATACCTTTATTATGTTAAAACCACGCAGTGAGTGGCCTGATCCGAGTTTAACTCATAGTGAATTAGCCGCTGAGATCCTGGCTAAAGTAGCCAAGCTGCCAGGTAATAATTTCGAATTAACCCAGCCCATTGAAATGCGTTTTAACGAGCTGATTTCTGGAGTTAGGGCGGATTTAGGCATTAAAGTCATCGGTGATGATTTAGGGCAGTTATTAACCTCGGCCAATGCCATTCGTGAAGTGCTTGAACAAATTGATGGTGCTAGCGATATTCAAGTTGAACAAGTGACTGGCTTACCTATGTTGTCAGTAGTGCCAAAGCGCGAAGCCTTGGCTCGTTATGGATTAACAATTCAACAGGTACAAGATATCGTCGCAACGGCGATTGGCGGTGAAAATGTCGGGCTTATTTTTGAGGGCGATCGTCGTTTCAATATCGTAGTGAGATTACCAGAGCCCATCAGGCGTGATATTAATAAACTCGCAGAGCTGCCGATTTCTTTAGCAACTGGCGGTTATGTGCCTTTATCTGAGGTGGCAACACTCGACATATCGCCAGCGCCAAACCAAATTAGCCGAGAAAATGGTAAAAGACGCATAGTGGTTACCGCTAATGTTCGCGGTAAAGATCTCGGCAGTTTTGTTAACGAAGTGAAAGCTAAAGTGAGTCAGGAGGTTGAAATTCCCGCTGGCTATTGGCTTGAATATGGCGGTACCTTTGAGCAGCTTGAATCGGCTAGTCAACGTTTATCCATTGTCTTACCACTGACACTAGCACTGATTTTTGCACTGTTAATCATGGCGTTTAGTTCAGTTAAAGATGCGGCAATCATTTTCACTGGTATACCATTGGCACTCACCGGTGGCGTGATTTCATTATGGCTGCGCGATATGCCACTGTCTATTTCTGCCGGTGTCGGTTTTATTGCCCTATCAGGCGTAGCGGTATTAAACGGCTTAGTGATGTTGGCCTTTATCAGGGAGCTTTGTAAAGAACGCACTGAGTTAGTTTCAGCGATAATAGATGGCGCTATGATCAGACTAAGACCGGTATTGATGACGGCTTTAGTGGCGGGATTAGGTTTTGTGCCTATGGCACTTAACGTGGGTACTGGCGCAGAAGTACAGCGTCCTTTAGCGACAGTAGTGATTGGCGGTATCATGTCATCAACGTTACTGACGTTATTGGTATTACCGCTGCTGTACCATATTGTCCATGAGCGTAGTTTTAACAAAAATCTGCTTAAAATGAACTCTGCTTAAGAGATAGTGATATCAGTTTTATGATTCAGTGCGCTTGGTATCAGTTCACTGCTATACACGGCAGAACGATACTTTTAAATATTCCTTAATAAAAGGCCTTATCAAATGAATAATTGATAAGGCCTTTCTTTTTAATTCCCTCAAAAATAAAATGCTCCTGTCAGTGAAATCAACATCTATCGCTGATTTTTAAATCTCTTGTTACAAAGCCCAGTGATAAAAATATTGCTTAACCATAATAAAAAGAATTATAGTAGTATCACTAGCTACTACTATATTAAAGTCATAAAATGAGTAAAAATAATCAAAGCCAATACCAAGCGCTAACTAGCCAATTAAGTCAATTAGGCTTTACCCAGCTAGAAAGTGAAGTGTACTTACACTTGTTGATCAACGGTGACAGTACTGGCTATGCCGTAGCCAAAGGCATTGGTAAAGCCGTGGCGAATGTTTATAAAGCAGTAGAAGGTTTATCAAATAAAGGCGCGGTCGAGATCACTGTCGGCGATAGTAAAATTTGCCATGCCGCACCTTGGCAGCAAGTTTTAACCAGTGCGCAATCACGCTTTGCAGAAAATATTTCGGAATTAGAACAGCAGCTAAAACAGCTACCCGCCCAACAAGACGATGAAAATGTTTACCAATTAAAAAATACCGAGCAAGTACTGACGACAGCAAAATTAATGATAGAGCAAGCTAGCTCAATCATAGTGGCAGAGCTAAAGCCCGAAGCGGCTAAATACTTTGCCTTGCTATTAGAGCAAGCAGTAAGCCGGGGTGTTGAGGTGCGCGTTAAGGTTTATCAAACCATAAGTATTAAAGGTGCAAAAATAACACTGAGACAAAAGGGTGAGCAAGTCTACGCAAAAACTGACCATAGCTCTTTTAAGTTTTGCGCTGATGGACGGGAGTCATTAACGGCCATATTAACCGCAGATTTTGTTAACGTTATTCAAGCGTTTAAATCAAAAAGTGCACTGATCTGTATGGAAATGTATTGCGGGCTAATTTATGAGCTTATTCTTACCGACTTAAAACAAGCTATTCCTGCTGGCGATATTAAACGTTGCCAACAAATCTTGGATGAAACAGAACATTTACATCCTTTTTCTACTGAAAACAATGTATTTACTAATTTTAAATCTCGTTATCAACAATAAAAAACCAACAATAAAAAACTAAAGGCTCAATACAAGGAAATTACAATGATTAAAATGACTTATCTAGCCCTATTAACCTCGGTAGTTGCCACTAGTTCCATGCACAACGCGCAAGCCACAGACTTTTCAGCGCTGACAAAATTTGTCGAGCAAGCAAAAGTAACGACAGAATTACCTTCAGGCACCGCTATTGCCATTATCAAAGACGGTAAAATTATCTATCAACAGAACTTTGGCTATAGCGATATTGCCAAGAAAAAACAAGTGACTAAAGACACCGCTTTTTATGTTGCCTCTACAACTAAACCCTTTTATGCCTTAAGCACGTTAATCGATATTGATAATAATGAATTAAAAGCAACCGATACCCTAGCGAGCTTATTTCCCCAAGGATCATTTAAGCAATTATCTGCTGAAGTACTCAACCAAGTGACTGTACAAGATTTACTGGTACATGGCTCGGGTATAGATAATGAAGATCTTGGCTGGGCAGTTGCCTATACCGGCATTCATGATTTATCCAGTCGCAAACAGATGCTTTTTGAGCAAACCAAACTTCTTGAAGAAACTAAACATGGTGAATTTGATTACACTAATTTTGGCTATAACCTGTTGAGTGTCTGGTCAGACGCCAATAATAAGATTACTTGGCAAGAAAAAATACAAAACAATGTGTTCACGCCGTTAGGTATGAGACACACCAGTTCAGTAATGTCGACAGCGAGACAAAAACAGTGGGATGTGGCCAAACCCTACTCTTTTATCAATTCTATTGAACATAAAAAAACTGAACCGCTTTATCTAGAGAAAGTTGATAACACCATGCACTCAGCCGGTGGCATGGTGACTTCGGCAAGTGACATGGCACAGATGGTAATTGCCCAGCTCAATCAAGGTAAAATTAATGGCAAGCAAGTTATTCCAGCGAGCATAATCGCCACCTCACAGAGCCAACAAATAATAGCAGAGGGTAAATATGATGACTTTATTCGTGATGGTTATGCTTGGGGTTGGTTTACCGGTGATTATCATGGCGAGCGTATGTTACATCACTTAGGTGGCTTTGCTGGTACCCATGCACTTATCTCATTTATGCCTGAAAAAAATATTGGTCTAGTAGTACTTAATAACGAGGACTTTATTAGCCGACGTATTACCAGGGCAATTAGTCATATTGCTTATTCGATATTATTAGGACAATCTGACGGCACGGTTGAAGCTCAATCAGGTTTAGAAAACGTGACCTCGGTCTCAGAAAAACTGCCGACCATGCTAGCCAAACATAAAGCTAAATTAGCCAGTAGAAAGTGGCAATTATCTAATGATAAAAAGGACTATCGCGGCAAGTACACTCACCCAACATTAGGCAACATTGAAATCAGTCTTGATGATGAAGGAAACTTCGCGCTAACTTGGGGCCAACTGAAAACCTCAGCATTAGCATTTACCAAACCTAACTCTATCCGTACAGAGTTTGTTATGTTTAATGGCAATATGCTGCAGTTTAACCAAATCGATAATCAAATTGCCAGCTTAAATTACGACGGTAATACCTTTATAAAGCAATAGTTAGAGTAAATCCGTAAGAGCATGTTTAAGGTTACTGTGATTAAAGTCAAACTCATGGTTAAGCAGCTTTTGCGGGAAAACATTTTGACTGGTGAGTAATAACTCAGCACCTTGGCCCATCAAAATATTGAGCATAAATTCCGGTACAGTAAAGAAAGTGGCTCGATTAAATTGCTCGCCTAAGGTTTTAGTAAAATCAGCATTGGTTAAGGCATGGGGTGAAGTGCAATTTATAGCTCCCTCAATTTTCTCATTGAGTATAGAAAATTGAATGGCGTGCACCATATCCTCGATATGTATCCACGACATAACTTGTTGACCATCACCAAGCTTGCCTCCTAAACCTAAAGAAAATGGCAATCGCATTTTGCTCAGTGCGCCGCCATCATTAGCCAAAACGACACCGGTGCGTAACAGTACTACTCGGCAATGCTCACGCGCCTTTAACGCAATGTCCTCCCACTTTTTACATAATGAATGGGCGAAGTCCGCTTGTTTTACTTTTGCGTCTTCAAAGGTGGAAACATTACCGGTTTCGCCATAATAACCTATGGCTGAGCCACTAATTAAACAACTAGGCTTAAATTTAGCCCGCTCAATCATGGCAACAACTTGCTCAGTTATTTGCCAACGACTTTGACAAATTTTTTCTTTTTGCTTTTCGGTCCAACGTCTATCAACGATAGGCTCACCGGCAAGATTAATGATCACCTCATAGTGATTTTGATCCGGTAATTCCTCAATAAAATCAACGCCTGTTGGAAGGCACCTTGCTGCCTTTTGACTATTGCGTGTTAACACGGTGAATTGATAGGGCTGCTGAAATGAGTTGATAAAGTGCCGGCCAATTAAGCCAGTGCCGCCCGTTATTAAGATTTTCATCTTTGCTCCCACCATGATCGATAACACATTAATTCTTTAATAATAGTAGTAAACATCGAAGCGTTTTATAAACCTAGAAGCAGGTATTTTGCCAAAGAAATTAAAACTATTAGCAGGGATTGATAAACAAGCACAAAAAAGCCGTAAGACTTAACAAGTATTACGGCTTTAGTTATTTTATTACTTAACCTCAACTAAAAAAGTTATTTCTTAACCCATTGACCTGAGGCGTTTTTAATAAAATGTCCTGATTGGGTTTTTCCGATAGCTTTCTCACCAGCTAGCTTAGTCATTTGTTGCATGGTGATTTTGTTTTTCCGCGCTAGATTGAGATAAATATCTTTACGCTTTTTATTTACCATCTCAACTAAGCTACTTGCTTCACTACTTGCCACAACGACACCTAAATATCCATTAGGCATTTCACCAACAAGGCCTTGCTGTTTTGCTTGATCAATGGATATCGCCCATGCCGAAAAGGCCATAGTAGAGGCAACAAGTACCAGGCTTACTTTCTTAATTAATCGCTTAAGTGAGTGCTTGGTTGTCTGCATTATTAATTTTTTCATCATTACTCCTAAAAAATATCACTATCATCACTGAAAATATCATCGAGCTCTTTATCTACTTTCACTCGAATTTCATGATCAATTTTGAGATTTAAATTAATGGTGATTGGCTCTTTAGCACTCACTTCAACTCTGTGGGTACAAGCGGTAATTAAAAAAGCCGCTAGCAGCGCTGCCAGTATTTTATCCATAAATATTCCTTAGTTCTTTTTTTGTAAGCCTTTGAGTACTTTATTCTCAAAGTGCTCAGTAATATTAAGTGACTCTAACAAACCTAACAAATCGTAGTTCAGGTTTAAATTCAAATTAACTTCATTATCTAAATCGGGGTTTCTGCCCTTAATCTCGGTGACGAGTAACATATAACCATCATCAGCCATGGAGACTGCTGACGTTAAATGATGATAATGTAAGTTTTCCAAGGCACTAAATACTAGTTTCAATTCAGTGCTACTGGTCTTTAACTCTGCTACCGCTGGGTTATTATAAACTTGGATAATACCATTACCGACGTTATACAAGCTGCCCGCTTTGATTAAGAAGTCTTCGCCATCATAATAAATGGGAAATTGTCCGGAAACTTTACCCGTGACGACTATACCCTGATTTTTATCTAATTCGAGTAGCTTTTCTAAATCTATTTCAGTTAAGTTAACCTGAACGGCTAGCACTTTGGTAAAGGGCCATTGCGCCTGAGCAATATCAAAACGTCCACCCAACAAGTTTCCAGAGATATTATTAAGGTTAAGTTTTAGCACATCTTCGGAGATGTTGATCCGTGTTTTTGTCGAAAATTGAGTAATCGGTGTCGCGCTTTCTATTTTATCAATGGTCAAATTATTAGTTATTTTATTACCACTCTTTGTCGTTACCGATTTGAACTGACCTGCTTGTAAGCTAAATTTTTGTTGCCAGTTCAGTCCTTGCACCCAAGTACCCTCAATTTCGCCACTGACATCTTGTACCAATAAGACCAATGACATTGGATTAGCCGTTAAATCTTCAGTATTTTTGAATTGCCCTGATAAATGGTAACTGAGTGTGCCGTCAATAAGTTTCAATTCAACGGGTAATTCTATCTTTAACGCTAAAACCTCTGTGAGTAATACCTCATTGGCAAATACCTCTATGTGAGGTTCAGCTATATCGCCGGTTAATCTTACTGATGCTATAGCGACTTTATCGGCAATAACTTCAGTGTTAATCACTATATTATCAATACTGCCACTGAGCTTAGCATCGAGTTCCAGGGTGTTTATCTGTATTAACTCGGAGATACTTAACTGGCTAACCTGGTTATTCACCGCCAGTTCAAACGTTATCTCAGCATGATTTATTGCCGTGCTTGGCAAACTTTTTTTCGCCATTTTCACATAACCGTGCCAGTGACTAATTAACGATTTTAACCTTGTTTGCGCTTTAGTTTTAGATTTAGATTTAGAATTAGATTTTCCTTGTTGAGAGTGGCTTGCCGGTACACTTAACTGAACTACTGTTATGGAAGTCTCTGGGGCTAAGTTTAGCTGCCATAAATCACTTTGTTGTTCTAGTTGGCCAGCAATGTTTAGTTTAACTGGGTATTGACTATAAGGCTGTAACTGAGCAATGTTCACTTTGCCCACCATTAAAAAATGCCCTTGCTGTAAGCTAAGCGCGAATGTTGGCTGATCATCAAAACTAAAAACTAAATTATTGAGTGATAAGCCTATCGGCTCATTTAAATGATTCGCGTGAAAGCTTATACCATCACTGGTAAGACTCTGCTCAGTAAAATCTATGATGATTGAACCCGCAGGGATAACGCTAATGTCGTTAATGACATTATCGTTAAGGAAATTTATCAAACGTTGGTCATGATTTTTAGCTGATAGTGAGTCGATGAGTTGACCTTGCTCAAATGTTAACTGCAGTGCATTACCTCGGTCCTCGGCGTCATCAAAATCAAAATCAACACTTAATATCTCATCCTTTAACTGGGTATGCCAAACGAGTGTTGTCTCTAACTTAACCAGCCCAAATTGAGCGATACTTTGCGGCACCATAAAAGCCAGTTTTCTTACTTTACTTACCATGCTTAACGTTTGCTTTTGCCAAGTAATATCGCTGACAAAATCCCCCGACAAAGCGCAGATATCGGCCACTTCATTGGTTAATAGGCTTGATATACTTACCGGTAGAAAGGCTTGATGCTGACTTAATAATATGCTCATCTGAGCTAAATCAGCGCTTACTTTAGCGCTAATATTGTCACTAAGACCTTGGTCGATTTTATTCAGCTGTAAAGACAATATTTCCTGCTGGTTTTGGTTTGCCAAAGAAAAATAAATTTGCCAAGCGGTTGTTGTAAACTGACCCTGATAGTACTTATTTCTTTGCGGATTTTTATCATTTCCAGCAAGAAAAGGCTGATAATTAAATGATTGAATAGCTATGTCAAAAGCAGGCCAAAGCTGAGTTAACGTTTGAAACTCATTGCGGATAAGTGTCGGCAGATCGCTAAGAGTTACAGTATTTTCGTTGTGATTGTCATCAAGTTTAATATTAGCTTTAACACGCACATTAGCTGAGGCGATATCTATCGACGAAATTGCCTCTATAATCTTTTCAGCTGATAGGTTATTTACCTCAAAGCGCCATTTTATAAGTATGTTGGTTAAGTCAATTTCCGCATAAGGGGAATCAATACATAAGTGTGTTATCTGCAGATCAAAATTGCTATTCACATTAAAATCAATACAGGTTATCGCACTTTCATGCTGTGATAAATAGTCGTTTACAATAGAGATGACCACTGAACTTCGACTGTAAAAAGCCGTAGCAAGCACCATAATCAGCAAGGTAAAAACAACTACAATATATTTAAAAAGGCGCAAGGAAAACTTCTTTTTTAATCAGGAAAAATGTCAATAACATAGCGGCGTAACTTGGCCTTATATGTTAATAAAATGGATAACTTAATAAAATAGATAACATTGAGTATATCAGAAAGCCATCGCGATAAAGTTGAGTTACTAACAGAGTGTTTATTTACTGTAACCAGAAAGTAACTCCTACAGATAATGCTTGAAGGCATTCCATAAAGGTAATAATTAAACGCAATAAAAAACCGCTTAAACAATGATCTTTAGGCGGTTTTTTATAATGTAGAGAGTTTTATCGCTAAAAGCTAATATTAACCCCCTTTAAATAGGCCTTGTTAAACATCTTGGCGAATAAGGTAGTCAAAAGCACCTAAGGCAGCGTTTGCACCACTACCCATCGCAATAATTATTTGCTTATAGGGGTTGTTGGTAACATCACCGGCAGCAAACACCCCCGCCACAGAAGTTTCACCGCGACTACCGGCAATAATTTCACCACGATTAGTTAACTCGATGTCACCTTGTAAAAACTCACTGTTTGGCATTAAACCTATTTGCACGAAGATACCTGCCAGAGTCACTTCATGACTGTCACCATTGGTGCGATCGGTGTAGATCAAACTCGTTACGCGTTTACCATCACCCATGACTTCGGTGGTTTGCGCATTAGTAATAATAGTGATATTGGCTAATGAGTTAGCTTTTCGTACTAACACCTCATCGGCGCGTAGGGTATCAGCGAATTCTAAAACGGTAACATGCTCAACAATACCGGCTAAATCAATGGCAGCTTCGATACCTGAATTACCACCACCAATAACCGCAACGGGTTTACCTTTAAATAATGGTCCATCACAATGTGGGCAGTAAGCAACACCTTTACCGCGGTATTCATTTTCACCGGGCACGTTCATTTCACGCCAACGTGCTCCTGTTGCCAACACAACCGCTTTACTCTTAAGTACTGCGCCATTTTCTAGACTGACTTCAATCAAGCCTGTTTCTTCATTTCGTTTGACTTGGCTCGCTTTATTGCCATTCATGATATCGACATCATATTCACGCACATGTTCTTCTAAACTAGCAACCAATTTTGGCCCTTGAGTGGCTTTTACTGAAATAAAGTTTTCTATCGCCATGGTATCGCTAACTTGTCCGCCAAATCTGTCGGCCACTAAGCCAGTTGAGATGCCCTTTCGTACTGCATATATTGCTGCTGCAGCGCCTGCTGGGCCACCACCAACCACTAAAAAGTCGTAAACCTCCTTATTCTCAAGCGCCTTGGCTTGTCGTGCCCCGGCATTTTTATCTACTTTATTTAAAATATCTGTTAAGGATACCCGCCCTTGACTAAAGGACTCACCATTTAAAAAGACTGTCGGTACAGCCATGACATCACGATCAAAGACTTCGGTTTGAAATAATGAGCCATCTATCATGGTGTGTTTTATTTGTGGGTTAATTGCCGCCATCATATTTAAGGCTTGCACGACATCAGGGCAATTTTGGCAACTAAGTGAAATATAGGTTTCAAATTCAAACTCGCCCTCAAGATTACGGACTTGCTCTATTTGTTCTTGCTCAATTTTTAACGGATGAGAACCACTGTGCAATAACGCCATCACCAGCGAAGTAAATTCATGCCCCATAGGCAGGCCAGCAAAACGCATTTCACTGCCGGTTGCTACCGAGCGCACTAACATCGACGGCACTCTTTCATTACGGGCTTGCTCAGCTTTACTAGAAGAAAGGTTACCATCAATAGCAGTTACCAGTGGGGATAACTCAGCGATCTGCTTTACTAGTTGGCTAAGTTCTTTTGCCTTAGGACTTTCATCGGTAAAGGTGACTAACTCGACGGGTGTTTTTAAATTTTCTAAATAACTTTTTAATTGTGTTTGTAAGTTGGTGTCTAACATAATGACCTCTACTGATAATTGATGAGAACTGGAAAAGCTTTCATTCGGAAAGTGATAAGGGAAAGGAACTGTAGTTTTGCTGTTAATTAGTAAGTGCGAAACATCCTTATTTCGCCGAAGTTTGACTTTAGATTTGAATTAAATGCTTTTTGCTCAAGGCGCGAGGGCTGTAGCATAGCTTGCCTATGTGAAGCCCTCGTAACGCAGAGCAGTAAGCATTAAAACGAATCTAAGGAAAACTTAACTAATCGTAACTTAAATTTTTCCTACTAAGTCTAGAGATGGTGCGAGGGTTTCTGCACCTGGTTGCCATGCTGCTGGACAAACTTCACCGTCATGCTCTGCAACATATTGAGCAGCTTTAACTTTGCGAAGCAATTCTACTGCACTACGGCCTATACCTAGGTCATGAACTTCTGCAATTTTGATTTCGCCTTCAGGGTTAATCACAAACGTACCACGAAGTGCTAAACCTTCTTCTTCAATCATGACACCGAAATTACGCGTAATTGCGCCAGTTGGGTCACCAATCATAGGGTAGGTGATTTTTTTAATGGTATCTGAAGTATCGTGCCATGCTTTATGGGTAAAGTGGGTATCAGTTGATACTGAGTAAACTTCAACGCCCATTTTTTGTAACTCTGCGTAATGGTCTGCCATGTCGCCTAATTCTGTAGGGCAAACAAAAGTGAAATCAGCAGGGTAGAAAAAGAAAATTGACCATTTATCTGCAAGGTCTTTTTCACTTAATTCTACGAACTCACCGTTGTGAAAAGCAGTCGCGTTAAAAGGTAATAATTTAGTATTGATTATTGATTGGTTCATAATGAAATCCCATTGAGTTAAGTAATTGTTGGTTGAACAATTGAAGCGTTTTCTTCTAAGAACCTGTCTTATAAAAAGTAGCGCTTCGTTTAAGATGGGATAATAATAACGATCGGGGGTGGATTAGTATAATCGATAGTAATTATAGATATGATAGTTAAAACCTATCATTAGGTTTGGAGTGAGTTTATTCCTGCTTGGCGTCGCGGTGGCGACCACACCCAAGGGGCGACGTACCGCCGCGCCTCCCCTTGGAACCCCTGCGACGCCCTACTCAGTGAAAACATAAATCATCAACTTTGTGTTTACAGTCAATACCTGCCGATATTCGTCCATGAAAAGCGGCAGTCTTCGCCATCCATGGCTCCGCTTGACTGACACTTTACAAAATTGAGATTTATTCACTGAGATGGGATTTGGAGTGCTTGGGAACAGCGTTGAATTATAAGTACCGAATAACTCTTGGTTCGTTATTAATGACACTCTATCAACAAACACCAAGTCTGCTTATTCAAACGCCGGAGTGAAGCACAAGATTCACGTATTGCCATCATGGATGATGGCAAAAGCAATGTGGCACATGGATGTGCCTTCATTGCTGTTACGTCGAAGATATTGTGCTGAATGTAGGATTACGTTTGATGTAGCAGCTCCGATGGATTCCAAAGGGAGGAAGAAAGAGTGGAGGCAGTCTCACTCTTTCTTCTGGGTGTCGTCGCCACCGCGACAAATCATTTATATTTACTCTAGTCCCTTTATTTAACGATCACTTTTACCACAATATAGTCTTTCAAGCCTGGAATATACCATACTTGATCTGTTCAAGTTAGTGCCTACAGCATACGAACAATTACCACTAAACATATCAATGATTTCCGCTTTGCTTTCGATGTCATAGGTACGCTTAAGTTCAATAACGAATACTCAGAGCTTGTATAAATTACTATCTATATTACTTTCGAAGAGCTGAGCATACTGATTGAACACCCTTAAATTACAGAGGTGGTTTATGATAAATATTATTGCTCATATTGGAATTGATTGGGCTGATAGTAAACATGACTATTGTCTTCAAGGTCGAAAACAATCAAAACGTGAGTTTGGTATTTTATCTCATTCGCCAGAGAGTATTGATGAATGAATTTTGTCATTACATAAACGTTTTTGAGGTAAAATTGCCATCGCCGTTGAATTGACCAGAGAGCCAATTGTATATGCATTACAAAAATATAGCTTCATTACGATATACCCAGTTAATCCGACGCTATTAGCCAAGGACGATCCTACAGATGCAGAATTTGCGTTAGATCTAATGCTTAACTATCCAGGTAAGATCAAGCCGCTAACGATGCAGCGCGAGGAGATAAGAAAACTCGGATACCTAGTCGAGCAGCGTCGTAGGCTAGTTGAAGATCGGAGACGTTTTGGTAATCGGTTGATAAATACACTTAAACAGTATTTCCCTCAGTTATTAGAACTCTTTAGCCATAGAGAATCGGTGTTGTTCTGTCGTTTCATTAATCGCTGGCCCAACCTAAAAAAGTTAAAGAGAGCGAGAGGAAGAAACCATCAGAAATTTCTTTTTAGCTTCAGGTGGAAGATCTGTAACATTGATTGAGCAACGAATTGAAGCAATACAAAAAGCTCAATATATTACGGAAGATCTCGCAATTATCGAGCCTCATCAGCTGCTCGCACTATCACTAACGGATCAAATCACAGCAACAGTTAAAGCAATTAAAAGATACGATAAAGAAATAGATAAACTGTTCAATGAGATGCCCGATGCTGAGCTATTTAAATCGTTACCAAGTGCAGGCTTATTTATGGCACCTAGATTATTAGTAGCAATGGGGGGAAAACAGAGATAGATTTAAACATGCATCTGAAGTGCAAATGTACGCAGGAATTGCACCGGTGACTCAGAGGAGTGGTCAAAAATCATGGGTACACTGGCGTTGGCAATGCTCTAAATTCTTAAGGCAATCGTTCATAGAATGGTCAGCTAAAACTGTCTACTCATCATATTGGGCTGGGTTGTACTACGCACAGCAGCGTCAGAAAGGCAATTCACATCAGTCAGCGGTGAGAGCTTTATCATTTAAATGGATACGTATTTTATTTCGCTGCTGGAAG
>NZ_KB905179.1:0-31488 GCF_000378625.1 Colwellia piezophila ATCC BAA-637
TCGTCGAATCTAAATAACGCCGCGTTTTTATCAACAGTTTATAAATTAACCTTTTGAGTCAATTTGGTATTTCTCTATTCGTCGATAAATCGCGTTCTTTCCTAAACCTAATAACTCACCTGCTTCGATGACTCTGCCTTGAGATTTGTGTAAAGCTTGCTTAATTAACTGCTGCTCGGCTTCATCTATGGTCATAAACGGTATTTCGCCATTATTTGATTTAGTGCCGCCATTGCCTAACACCAGTTGATCGGTTAAACCGGTTATTTCAATCTCGTTGTCATCACTTAACAGCACTGCGCGTTCAATGACATGACTAAGCTCACGAATATTACCTGGCCAATCGTAATGGTTTAATGCTGTTTTGGCTTGCTCAGATAAGAACAAACCAGACTTGTTATATTTTTGGCTTTTTTCAGCTAAAAAATGTTGAGCTAACGGCAAAATATCTTCAGTTCTTTTTCTAAGGGGCGGAATATCAAGTACGATAGTATTGATGCGATAATACAAGTCTTGGCGAAAATCACCTTGGGCAATGGCTTGTTGAAAATCGATATTACTGGCGGCAATTAACCTAACTTGTGCTTGTAAGGTTTTACTGGAACCCACCGGCTCAAATTCACCCGATTCAAGTACACGTAATAATTTAGGCTGTAAGTTGAGTGGAATGGTGCCAATTTCATCGAGAAATAGACTGCCCCCTTCAGCTGCTTCAAAACGTCCCATACGATCTTTTTTCGCATCGGTAAAAGCGCCTTTGGTATGGCCAAAAAGCTCACTTTCGAATAACGTTTCAGGAATGGCGCCCATATTCACGGTGACGTAACTTTCACTGCAACGCGCAGAATGTTGATGAATGAATTTCGCCAACATACTCTTACCGGTACCATTTTCGCCAGTAATCAAAATTGGCGTATCAGTTACTGCAAGCTTTCTGGCCTGAGTAAGTACTAACTGCATAGCGGCAGATTCACCCAACATAAATACTTCGTTATTCGGGCGCTGTGCTTTAAGTCGTTTGTTTTCTAACTGCACTGAGCCTAGCTGAAATTGCTGTTCAATTATTCGCACTAAGCGTTGGTTTTTCCATGGTTTTTCAATGAAGTCTTTTGCGCCAAGTTTAATGGCTTCCACGGCAATTTCTACCGTAGACCATGCGGTCATGACAATAACGGGGAAGTGATAGTTTTTATCTTTTAACGTTTTCAGCATATCCAAGCCTTCCTTGCCGGACGTGGTATCGTACTGAAAATTCATATCGAGCAGCATTAAATCTACCGGCTGCTCAGCAATAACTTCAAGCGCGTGCAGTGGCGATTCAGCTTCAATGACGTTATAGCCGTAATTTTCGAGGATAAATTTAGCTGAGAGTCGTAAGTCACTTTGATCATCAACGACAATTATTGTTTTTTTCATCTTGTCCTTTCTTAATATGAGTCTGCTATATTTTTGTTCTTATTAACTCTTTTATTATCGTCACTCCCGAAGTGTTTAATCAGGAGTCCCGTGTTGAACATATGGATTCAGGAGAATGTGCGTCCTGCATTCTCTAATAAGTGGCATCCTTGCCACGTAGGCCTAAGAGGCAACCGGAATGACGAAATTAAAAAGTATGTTTTGTTATTCGTTTCTCAGCGCCTTAATGGGATCGCTAGCAATGATCTTTTTAGCTGGAAAATAACAAGCCGCTAAGGCGATGACAATTAATGCTAATAAGCTACTTGATATCATCAGCCAATCAAAACTCAGCCATTGGTTAATATGTTGCTGTGCGAAACTATAAAGTATCACAGCTAACAGCAAACTTAAGCCAAAACCTGCAGAAATCGGGGTAAGTGACTCAGCAATAAACTCCAGTAAAATACGTTTACTCTTAGCGCCTAATGACATGCGGATACCTAATTCATAACGGCGCATTTGGCTGTTGTAACTAATAACACCATAAATACCGACCGCAGCCAAGAGCAAAGCAAAAAGTCCTAAGACTAAACTTAACCATAAGGTGAGCTTTTTCTGATAAACCAACTGCTCATGTATGTCTGAAATTGCAGCGAATTGCCATACTTTAATATCGGAAAAATGCTCATCAAGTAAATTGATAATCTGTGTTTTTGCTAAAGTATTACCCTCTTGCATTCTGATAATGAAATTTGTGCGAGAGCTGCCAAAGTACATCATCGCACCCTGAGTTCTATCATGGTTGTAAGGGTTATAAACATTGTCAACCACACCAATGACTGTCCAGCTATCACCACCGGCGGAGTATACGGCTTTGCCGATAGTGTCTTCAATTTTACCATTACCATCACCCGTGGCAGCAACTAATTTTGTCGCAGCAGCTTTACTTAAAATGATAGTCTCGCTATCGTCTCTGATGTCTTGTTGGTTATAGCTCCTACCAGCAAGTATTTTTAAACCAATGGTATTAAAATAATTGTCATCGATGGATACATAGGAGAAGTGACCTAACTTAACATTGTCGTTATTAAAAAGTCCGGTGTTGTTACTGCCACGTCTGATAGGTGCATTACTTGCACGTGATATATTTTCTACGCCATTCATTTTTTGTAGTTGCGCTAGTAAATCACGAGAAAGTTGCCTTTTACCTTCTTTTTCTGGGTAGCCTTCACCAATATCTAACCTCAGGTTATATAGGTTTTCATCTTCAAAACCTAAAGGATGATTCAATACTTGAAGCGCATTTGTCATCACTAAGCTTGTTACGATTAATAATAAGGTTGCTAAACAAATTTGACTGGCAACGAGTGTATTGCGCACCTTGCTATTTACTTGCGCGCCTGTGCCCTTACCACTTGATTGTAATTGTGAAATTAGCTGCTTGTGGTTAATCAATTTTAGGGTAATAACAGCAAATATCAGTGATAAAATCAGCGTTAATGTACAGGCAAAAGCAATGGCAGTTAAATCTAATGACAGTTCATTTAGGCGTGGTAGAGCGTGACTGGCGACACTGCGTAATAACTCAATGCTCCAGCCGGCAATAATCAAACCGATAACCATTGACGCGACACATAACAACAGACTTTCTAACCAAATAGTAAAAAATAAATGTTTGAGTTTTGCCCCTAAGGTTGCTTGAATAACTAAAGCGCGTTGTCTTTGTGCGGCTCTTGAAAAGAATAAATTAACAATATTGGCACAAGCGATAAGTAGTAATGCCCCAGCTCCCAGTAAAATTAATAAAGCGATGTATTTATTGTCACCTACGATGGCAACTTGTAAGTCTTGGAATTGGGCGATGATAACTTGATGTTTAGCATGACCCACACGGCCATTCTGTTGAAATATAGGGTCGACTAAGGCATTAAACTCATCGCTCACTTGGCTAATAGTTGTTGCGGGCAATAATTTGCCTATAGCAGCTGTTTGACTGTAAACATAGTTCCATGTTTCTTCATCCTGACCATGAAAATCCCACGGTAACCAAATTTGTGAATTAGCATCATCAGCAAAGTTAGCTGGTTCAGCAAAGCTTGATGCAACCACACCCACTATTTTATATTGCTGTTCACCTAAGGTGATACTTTGACCGACAATGTCGGCATCTGCGGCGTATTGTTCACGCCATAACTGTTCGCTAATTAAAGCACTTGCCGTATTGCTATCAATGCTCTCTTTTTCGGTAAAGCCACGGCCAAGAACGACAGGTACACCAAGCATGTCGAAATACTCAGGTGTAACATAGCTTAGTTCGGTTAAGGGTTTATCGCGCAAGCTTGCTAAAATGGCACTACTGCGAAATACCATAGTCATGCTTGCTAGGCTTTTTTGCTGTAGATACATTAATTTTTGTGCAACAAAGTATTGAGAACCAGAGTACTTTCTTTCTCCTTCTTGCAGCTCTTGCTCCATTAAAATTAAGTTCTGCGCATCAGGGTAGGGTAGCGCTTTAAATATTAATAAATGGTTAAGGCTAAAGGCAGTCAATAAAACCCCTAAAGTAAGTGACAAGGTAAATACCGTTGTTAAGACAAAACCCGGTACGCGAGAAAGGCTAGCGACGGTTGTTTTAATTTCGTTGATTAAAAAACTCATACTGCCTCCTGTAAGGAACTCTCTGATGAAGAATCTACGTTCATGCTATCTAAAGTTATGTTTTCTAGGATAATACCGTCTAATAAGTTTAATTTAATTTTAGCGTGATCAGCATATCTTGG
Organism: Colwellia piezophila ATCC BAA-637; assembly: GCF_000378625.1. Lineage (GTDB taxonomy): Bacteria > Pseudomonadota > Gammaproteobacteria > Enterobacterales > Alteromonadaceae > Colwellia > Colwellia piezophila. The sequence goes on from NZ_KB905179.1 coordinate 4,179, forward strand.
ATCATGGGTAACCATACAAATGGTAGTGCCTTCTTTATTTAAGTCATCTAATAAAGCCATCACTAAATCACCATTTTTAGAGTCTAGGTTACCGGTTGGTTCATCTACTAATAAAATACTTGGCTTACCAACTAATGCGCGGGCGATAGCAATACGCTGTTGCTGACCACCAGAAAGTTGGTTTGGTTTATGTGTACATCTGTGCTGCATTTCTACTTTCTCTAAACTGTCCATCACTTGTTCATGCACCACTTTAGCTGATAACTTTGGCTCACGATATTTAAGTGGTAGCGCAACATTGTCATAAACACTGATTTCATCAATTAAGTTAAACGCCTGAAAAATAAAACCAATATGTAGGTTTCTTATTTCAGCTCGCTCGTCCGCGGTCAAATTAGCCACTTGCTGGCCTTTGATTAAGTAACTGCCCTCGGTTGGGGTATCTAATAAACCTAAAATTGATAACAGTGTTGATTTACCACAGCCTGACGGGCCCGAAATTGAAATGTAATCACCTTCATATATCGCCATGTTAATGTCGCGTAGTGCATGGGTTTCCATATCTATTGTAGAGTAAACTTTTTGGATGTTTTTTAGTTCGATAAGTGCTTTTTTAGTGATGTGCTTGGTCATAATTTAGTCCTTTTAAATCAGTTATTACTAATAAATGATTACTAATCAGTTATTGTTAGGATGGGGTTTGACAGCCAGCTAGAAGTATCTGAAACAATAAATTGTTCGCCTTCGCTAGCGCCAGAGAGTAATTCGATGTTATTACCAATAACGCGACCAAATTTAATAGTGCGTAATGTTGCGGTTTGTTGGTCGGCAAGTAAAGTAAAAAGCTGTTTGCTTGAGTTAGCTTTTACGCCAACAGGATGTTTTATGTATAAAGCATTGTTAAGCATGCCTATTTCAATTATTCCTTCTACTTTCAGTTCAGGTCGAGCATTTACCGGTAGGGCGCCAGTGATATCAATATCGATAATCACGCTGCCGTTGGTGATAACGGGGTCAATGCGGTTAACTACGCCCCTAACCAATGCGCTGCGGGTATTTATTTCGGCTTGATGGCCAATGGCAATATGTTGCGCATCTCGCTCCGGAATTTTTAGTTGCGCAATCATGGTTTTATTACTGGCGACCAGTGCCAGTTGTTCACCGGCAGTAACGCTTTGCCCTAAGGTAACCGGCATAGATTGCAATACTCCTTCAATATCAGCGTGAATTACTAAACCCGCTTGTAGCGATTTTTTTAACGCTAAGTTGGCATCAAGCTGTTTAGCAAACTGTGCTTGCACGGCAATTTTTTCTTGGTGAGCGTTTTTCAAATGAGCCAATCTTTGCTGCTCTATAGTGAGTTGCTCTGCCAATTGGGTTGCCGCTAGTTTTGAGCGTTTAAAGTCGATTGATGACACTATGCCTTTCTTTGCTAAGCTAGCTTGCGCTTCAACTTTTAGTTCTGCTGCGGCTAGGTTCGCTTTTATTTGTACTAAAATTACTTGATGCGCTAAGTAGTCACTTTTTTGATTAATGATTAGTTCACGCAAGCTGGCGTGGTGGCGAGCAAGCTCCATTTCTGCATTGTTTACTTGCAGTAATAAATCAGGATTACTTAACTTCATAATGATGGTGTCGGGCGTCACTTGTGTACCAGGTAATACTAGAATCTCTTCTATCGTGGCTCTTGTTGGCGCGGTTAATAAACGTTTGTGTTTAGAAATTAATTTACCAAAGCCTGAAACTGTAAAAGGTAAATCACTTTGCTGCACCGCTGCCACTCTTATTTCACTGCGTGCTACTGTGGTATCTGAGCTAGGTTGATTGAATTGCCAAGCGGTAAAGGCTAAAACTGCAACAACAAATACCACAGGTTTTAACCATGATTTATTTTTAACTGGGCTGGTTTTTATAATATCCATCTTGCTAATCTCCATACTTTTTATACTCATGAGAGTCCCTTACGAATAAGGGAAAATTTCATTAAACTTAATACCTATAAGGCTAATAGCGTGCCAGTTTTTAGTTGACTGATTTTAAAGGGAAAGTAATTGGGCGGCAGGTTTTTTTGCGTTTGCTGTTACCGAAAAAGGGAAGGCTTTCTGAAAAACGTGAAAGGTGGGGTAAACACTGAGTTAAAATGTTTTAGTTGCCATTATTGGCTGCTGTTTATATGTCAAAAAAGCAGGGCATGGTCAGATAGTTGAGTAGGTAAAGAGTGCAGTTGTATAAGACAGTAATTAAATAAATTATTTAATTACTGATAAATAAAAACCAGCGTTTACTAGTTTTTTGAGAGTAAAAACTTAACTATTCCTGCTCAACAGCCCTTATATTTCTTGCAGGTAGTTTGTGGCATCTTTGTTACCTGCCTTTGCACTGAGACTAATTAATTCTAGTCCCTTAGGCTTGTCCTTGGTAACCCCCATACCATGAATAAAAAGCTTACCTAGTTCAAATTGTGCAATAGCTAACCCTTGGTCAGCAGCTTGTTTAAACAAAGAAAATGACTCTTGAAAGTCAACATCAACCCCTTCTCCATCTCGATACATTTCCCCAAGATTGAATTTGGCATATTTTGAATTTAATTTTGCGGCCTGCTGGTATAATTTATGTGCTTGATTTAAATCAACTGCTACACCTTGACCTAAGCGATACATTTCCCCAAGGTTATTCATCGCACTGGTATTATGCTCATCCACGGCTTTTTCATAATAATGTATAGCTTGAAGATAGTCTTGACCGATAAGCTTACCAAAGTTGAACCTATTACCGAGGTAATAGTTAGCATTTATGCCTTTATTTTCTGCGTAGGTTATAAATAGCTTTATAGCCTTGTCTTTGTTTTTGTTAACACCATCACCGTTAAAGTAGAAAGCAGCTAAGTTATCCACGACTAACTCATTTCCTGCTACTAAAGCTTTTTCATACCACTGAAAAGCTAATTGGGCCTGTTCTTTGTCATCTATCTCATTGTCATAAATCCAACCTAAGTAGGATGCAGCATTCGCGCTGCCTTGCTGAAAAGACAATTCAAAGAAGTTTATCGCTTTGTTTACATCTTTAGGTACCGTGGGGCTTTTATGATAAATAACACCTAAATAATAACTCGAAATGCTATTTCCGGCTTGTGAGCTTTTTTCTAAATATTCTATTGCCTTAAGATCATTTTTTTCTGAGCCTAAGCCTTTATGAAGCATATAACCTAGGTGTTCATAGGAGGTAATAAACTCAAGTTCAATGGCTTGCTTAAAGTAGCTAATTGCAAGCGCTTCATCTTTCTCTACCCCCATACCCCATAAGTAGATTTCCCCTAAATTATTAAAGGCGTAATCATTTTCCAATGAAGCCGCTTCTTTATAGAGTTTGATAGCTTTAATTTTATCTTGTTCAACACCTATGCCATTAAAGTAAAGTGTTGCTAAATTATTTAACCCTTGGTCATTTTTCTGTTTGGCAGACATATCATAAAGTTTCCAGGCGGTAACAAGATCTTTTTTTACACCTATGCCTATTTCATATCGATAACCGAGATTTGCTTGTGCTGTGCTATCACCTAATTCAGCGGCAGCATGATAAAAACCATTCGCCAGGTCGATATCTACAGGTACATCTAGGCCTTTATCATATACTTTGGCAAGTTTAGCGTAGGCCTTGGCGTAGTTTTGTTGTGCTGATTCTTTTAAGTATTCGATTCCCTTCTGGCTATTAGCCTCGACACCTTCACCATCAAGATAAAATACCCCTAAGTAATATTGAGCTTCAGCCTCACCTTGCTCTGCAGCCTTTTTATACCAAGGGATGCTGGCTATTATATCGTCAAAATCAAAGTCATATATTAACGCTAAATTTAAATAACAAGTGGGTAACTTGTGTTGCGAACCAATTTTTGAAAGTGACATGGCAAGGTTAATATTTTTAAAATCATTGTCATCCATATACATTTCGGCTAGTTCACAGTTAGCTTCTTTAAAGCCTGCCGTAATAGATTTTTTATAATACTTAACCGCTTTGTCAAAATCTTGTGCGACGTATTCGCCTTCACGATAAAAAGCAGCTAAATTAAAATAAGCTTGTGGCTGATTTTGACGTGCAGCTTTCATGTACCATTGATACGCCAGAGCATTATTTTCGGTCAGTCCTAAGCTACCAATGTCATATCGATAGCCAAGTTCTACTTGCGCTTTAGGATCACCTTCTTCAGCTGATTTTTTCAATAAACGTAAAGCTGCGGTATTATCCCCTTTATCTAATGAATTCTTTGCCTGCTCATAGGTACTGATAAAAAATTTTTGGCTATTTGAAGAGGGGGCATTGGTGGTTGAACAGGAGATTGTGGCAACAGCTAAAAATAAATATATAAAAATACGAGTCATCTTATTTCCTAACAAGTTGAATAAACGTAAGCTCAATAAAGCGGCTTTAAATTATTTATCGAAATTTCAGTGAGTCTGGGAGTGATTAATCCCTGGTCCCATCGACTTTACCAACGTAATGCTTGAGCATAAATATATAATATATAGGTAATTTTATTAATACAATTACAAATGCTTACCTATGATGAACAATGGGGTTAAGCAAAGAGGCAATCAATCTTGGCAACTTAAAGTTAAAAAGCATATATTTCAAGCTATCTTAGGAATGTTTTTAGGAGACTAGGTCAGACATGTCAGCAGTAAATAACACTAAACTTTCCAATATGTTGTTAAGCCATATTGAGTTATATGTACAAGATATCACCTTGATGGAAAAATTTTATACCCAACGTTTAGGCTTTGTTGTTACGGATAGAGGTCAAGGCACAAATGCTATGGTCTTTTTAAGTCGTAGCCCTAAGGAACATCATCAAATTGTTTTAAACCCGAGGCCCTCTCATCGTCTCATTGAAAGTCCTATTGATCATATCTCCTTTAGGCTTGAGTCAATTAGTGACTTAAGAGGCTTTAATTCACTCTTAACCGCAAGCCCAGAAATTAGCGTGCAAGCTGTTTCTCACGGCTCAGCTTGGTCGGTTTACTTTAGAGATCCTGAAGGGAACCGATTTGAAATTTTTACCGATACGCCCTGGTATGTTAATCAGCCTTGTAAGTTTGCAATTAATTTAGATGAATCAGATGAGAAATTACTGCAATCAACCAAAGCCAAAATAAAAGATATGGCTGGTTTTTCTGAGATAGAACAGTGGCAAGCAGCACATCGAAATGAGTTAACGAAATAACCTAGCGAATATAAAAACATTACCACCAAATAATAAAGTTCAAGCCCAAGGAACTATTGTGAAACTAACCGGAATAAGAATACAACTATCGCCCTTTGAACATTCAGATGAAGAGCTTTTTATCGAGTTATCTATGTGCCCAAAAATGATGGAACATGTTTACAACCCCTTTAGTTATGATGAAGCGAAAGCTGCTTTTGAAGAAAAGTCACGACCTTGGACAATAACAAGTGATAGCTGGTTTTCATTAGGGATAACTGAGCTAGCGACAGGTGAAAAACTAGGTAGTATTGGTATTAGAATAGTTAATCATGACGCTAAAATTGGCGAAGTGGGTTTTATGATCAGACCAAGTGCCCAAGGAAAAGGCATTGCTTCCGAAGCACTCAGTCTACTGAAAGATTACGCTTTCGCTGAGTTAACGTTGAATAAGCTAACAGCAACTTGTTCGGTTAACAATGCAGGTTCATATAAGCTGTTGGAGAAGTTAGGTTTTGAGCGTGAAGCTTGCTTACGTCAAAATACCCTTATCAATAATATACTGGTTGATGATTATGTTTACGGGTTATGCCTAGCCATTAATATGAATATTTCCAGTTATTAGTTTTGCAGAATCATATCCGCTGCCTTTTCACCAATCATAATCGTTGGCGCATTGGTATTGCCGCTGATGATTTTAGGCATGATTGACGCATCAACCACTCTTAATTTTTCCAAGCCGTGAACTCTGAGTTGCGCATCAACCACCGCCATATCATCTGTTATTGGCCCCATTTTACAAGTACCACATGGATGGTATTGGGTATCAGCTCTATTACGAATATCTTTCTCAAGCTGCTCATCATTGCCATTTTCAACCAGATAAAGCATCTCTTTGCGAATGGCTGAAAAGGGGCTTGCTTCAAGAATGTTTTGCATCTTTTTAGCGGCTTTTTTGAGGATGACCATGTCTTGTTCATGGTTAAAAAACTTAGGATCTATTGCCAGTGAATCTTTAGGATTACTGCTATTAAGTTTTACTTCACCAATACTTTCAGGGCGTAACAAGGTTATATGACAACTGTAACCATGACCGAAATTCATCGTTCTGGCATGATTGTCAGCGATAGCAGGCACAAAAATTAACTGCGCATCAGGCGCTACTAAGTTTTCTTGTGTACTAAAAAACGCACCCGACTCCGCAAAAGTACTGGTCACTTTACCGGTTCGTTTCTCTCTCCATTCAAACATCGATTTAAGTATTCTGAGGCTACCTCGAACTGAGTAGCCAAAAGTATCGTGCTTAGTATCGATTTTAAAGGTTTGTATATAATCAATATGGTCTTGTAAATTTTGACCTACCCCAGGTAATTGATGAATAGGGGTAATACCTTTCTCGGTCAAATGTTCACTGGCGCCAACACCAGACAACATTAAAATTTGTGGTGAGCCAAAGGCACCACTACTTAAGATCACTTCTTTATTACAGGTGATATCAATGGACTTTTTATTCTTTTGGTAACGTACACCAACGGCTGTTTTCCCTTCAAAGAGAACTTTTTCAGTTAATGCATGGGTGATAATGGTCAAATTTTTTCGTGTGCTATTTGGTGTTAAATACGCTTTGGCGGCACTGCAACGCTGACCATTTTTTATAGTACGCTGGTAGTAGAAAGCACCTTCTTGTTCTGCGCCATTGCAATCATCGGTTTGTTTGATGCCTTGTTGTACACAGGCATCAATAAACATTTGATTGATGTCACTGGCATCCGTTGCATTGGAAACGGCCAAGGGGCCAGTGTTGTTATGATAATCATCATTAAAGGCTGCATTGCCTTCTGACTTTTTAAAATAAGGCAGTATGTCTTTATAACTCCAACCTTCATTGCCCAGTGCGGCCCAGTTATCGTAATCCCATTTATTACCACGCACATATAACATGGCATTAGTCGATGAACTGCCACCTAACGTTTTACCTCTGGGTTGATAGCCTTTTCTGCCATTCAAACCTACTTGGGGGATAGTTTTAAAAGCCCAGTTATGAAGTCTAGTGGGTAACATTGCCGCCAAACCGATAGGGGCATGAATAAAAATACTTTTATCAGGGCCGCCTGCTTCTAAAAGACACACCGAAATATTAGGATCTTCAGATAAGCGGGCAGCAAGTACACAGCCAGCAGAGCCAGCGCCAACAATAATATAGTCAAATTTATTCTGTGTGCTTGTCATGAGTTAACCCTGTTAAAACTATTACTGATCGTACCAGATAGCTAAGTTACCGTTTTATCAGTAAGATAGCTACAGGGATTTCACGCTTTATATATTTAATAAATCCCGGCAAGGTGCTGACATTTCGGCGCGACTTTAATATGCTAATGACATATCTTAATGTGCGGTTCATGCCGCTATTATATTTACTAAAAGGTAATAAATGATGAATGATGTAGTCTCACCACTAGTAGAAACCGAAGATCTTTCAGTGCAACAGCTCAATTCGTCTAACAATGATATTTCCACTAGTAGCGCATTAGCGCAAGGTTTTAGCGATCAAAAAAATTACTTTGCACAAAATATCTACCCAAGTTACCAGCAACGTATTACTGACTTGAATAAGTTAAAACGCTTACTTATTGATAACCAACAAGCCTTTATTGATGCCATGTCGGAAGATTTTGGCCATCGCAGTGCCGATGACTCTAAACTTGGCGATATCCTCAGTACGGTGATGGGCATAAATTACACCATTAAGCGCCTCAAACGCTGGATGAAAAAAGAAAAGAAACATGTTGGTCTGTTATTTCAACCGGCGAAAGCTTATGTTATTTATCAGCCTAAAGGCGTTATTGGTATTATCGCACCGTGGAATTACCCGGTGTTTTTATCATTTGGGCCATTAACAGCCGCGCTCGCAGCCGGTAATACGGCCATGATAAAAATGTCTGAATTCACCCCTAATACCACGGCATTATTGGCCGAGTTATTGAGCAATTACTTTGCTAAAGAACAGGTGGCGATTGTTAGTGGTGATGCCAAAATGGCCGCGAATTTTTCCAGGTTAGCTTTCGATCATATGTTCTTCACTGGCTCTACAGCCGTAGGTAAGTTAGTGATGAAGTCGGCAGCAGACAACTTAGTCCCTGTCACTCTTGAGCTAGGCGGTAAATCACCGACCATTATTGATGATGATATCGATATTAAGACCGCTGTTGCTCGTCTGATTTTGGGGAAAACACTTAACTCAGGGCAAACCTGTGTCGCACCTGATTATATTCTCTGCCCGAAGGCCAAGGTTGAGTCGCTAGTGCAAGCATTAACAACGCGTTATCAAGCCATGTATCCAAGTATCAATGACAATGTAGACTGCACTAGTATTATCAATGATGGCCAAAAGTCACGCTTAGATAAGTTACTTGAAGATGCTAGAGCAAAGGGGGCTAATCTCATCCCGCTTGTTGCTAATAGCGATTCTCGCGCGGATGAAAAATTGCGTAAAATACCACTAACCGTTATCACGAATACCACGGATGACATGTTAGTGATGCAAGAAGAAATTTTTGGGCCGCTTTTACCTATTATTGGTTATGAAGATATTAATGAAGCGATAGCGTACGTCAACAAAAATGCTCGGCCATTAGCCCTATATATCTGTAGTTTTAACAAAGAATTTCAACAAAATATATTACTGAAAACACATGCCGGTGGTGTTTGTATTAACGATGCTGCTTTTCATGTTGCTAATGACGACCTACCTTTTGGTGGTGTTGGCGCTTCAGGAATGGGGCAATATCATGGCGCTGAAGGTTTTAAAACGTTTTCTCATGCTAAGTCAGTACTAGCGCGGGGTCGAATTAGCTTTACTTCATTATTATTCCCGCCTTTTGGCAAGAAAATTCATCAACTAGTTTATAAGTTATTTATTCGCTAATTTTTTAGAAAAGTTATTAGTTAATGACTTAACAGCGTACAGAAGCTAGCAGGTTTTCAAGACAATAAAAAAGTGGTCAATATCAATTGACCACTTTTTTTGTCTCGCTATTGGTTCAGTTTAGAAATCGAAACGAACACCAACACCAACAGATTCTGTTTTAACTTCGGTATCAAAGTTCAAGTACTCAACATAGATATCAATTGTATCAAAAATATCAAGTGATGCACCGATACCAACAAAACCGTCTGTACCACCAAAATCTTCTTTTATACCTTCAAAAGAGTAATCAACAGTGGTTTGTGCAACTCCAGCTTTAGCATAAACTTCAAAAATAGGGCCGATAGGTAAATAAGCTACCGCAGCTAAGGTTAATGCGTCAGACTCAACTTTAGCGCCGTTACTGCTAACACTACCTAAGTCATAATAACCAAGTTCGGCTGAAAACATAAAAATGCTGGTATCAATAAATTGGTAACCTAGAAAGAATGCCGGTGTAGTATCACTGTCACTTACTGTTGCATAATCAACTTCAGGGCTATAAATACCTGCGCCGATATAGAAACCATCAGCGCTTGCTTGTGTCGCTGAAAATGCCAGAGTAGCTGCTAATATGCTTTTTAAAGCGATTTTTTTAAGAGATCTCATTATTATATTCCTTTCTAATTAGATAATTTTATTTGATTTTAGTGTTGTTAGCGTTAAACGAGTAGCGCAATTGGAGAGTCTTATTATTATTTTTTAGTAAGAATGTGAATCGCTCTGTGGTCCAATTACAGCAAATCATAATAGCTTCTATAAAAGGAATCAAATAAAGCATTATGAAAATTGCCATATTGAACGAATAACTCTGAGATATCACGGAGTTATTCGTTCAATACTACAATGACTACTTCAGCGGAATACTATAAATATCAGCATCATTAATACCAAGCATACTGACGATAACTGTACCGAGGTAGGCAGGTGTTAGTGCTTTTTCATTTCGGATAGAAATTGGCGGTAAAGAGAAAACTTCTTGTTCATTTCCTGCGCTATCAATACGCATTAGAATATCATTTTCTTTAGTGCGCTTAAGGTAATAGAGCTGCTTATTCTGGATAAAAAAGCTACCCCAATCAAGGGCATTAAGGTGTGGGGTTACTGTTTTTTGAGTCTTTTTATCTTTAGATAAGTAAAAAATGCCAGCGACATTTTCTTTGGTGTAATAAATACCACCATCATTACTTTCTATGGCGTATTTGCCATTATCATCAATTATTTGAGTGATTTTCTTTATGGCAAAATCATAGCGATAGATTGCCCATTGCCCGGTCTTGTTTGATGAAAAATAGAGCCTTTCACCGTCTGGTGAATAAGAAGGATTTCTAACATCGCCATCAATATCTATGAGTTTTACCAACTCACCCTCAGGCAAGGAGCCTTTATATAAAGTGTAATTATCCGCGCGGTCTGTTTTCAGGGCAATAACAAAACTGGTATCGATTGGCGATACCACTGGAATGGTTACCTGGCCCTGATTATCAGTGATCTGCGTACTGTTGCTTTCATGTTTTAACCAAACTTCCCAGGCACCACTTCTATTTGATAAAAATAAAATATCGCCTGTCTTAGCAACAAACTGACCATATAGATCTCTCGAAGAGGAGACTAGTTGCCTGATAATATGGCCATCATTTAACGAACGGATAGTGATATGTTCTTGAGCGATGTGGCGAACATATATTAGCTCATTATTCGCCTCATTAAGCGCCAAACTATAAATAGTATTATCAATATGAACGTCTTTGATGGATTGTGAGGAAACATCGTATTTTTGAATAACAAAGTCAGCGTCACGCATACCATTAAAATAAATGACGTTATCTTTTTTATGCCAATCTAAGCTGAGGATCATTTTTTCATTATCGATGAGCAGTCTTTCTTGTTTTAAATTATCGGTTAGCAAAATTTTTGCATCAAGTTCGACTGAACGAACAAAAGCTAACTGACTACTATCTGCTGACCAACTCATTAGTAAGTCTTCTTCACCGGCATTCGGGAAGGTATATTGCTCAATATTCTTGCTACTCATGTCAAAGGTTACAATGGCAACTCTGTCTGATAGCTGTTTGCTATAGGCTATTTTTTTACCATCAGGTGACCAATCAATGCTATGAAAATAGCCTTTACTGACACAATTTTTATCAAGAAATTTATCTTGGTTGGTAATCAGCTCTCTGACATGAAGTGAACATTCACCCGTTTGAGATACTCTAAAGTAGGCTAGTGATTGCGCATCGGGTGACCAAGTTGGAGACACTTCTTTTTCTGCAGTCATTGATATTTGGCGTAGCGGAGATTCAAGGTTAACTAAGTCTTTTATAAATATCTGACTATTTTGATTCTGTTGTAACCATTGAAAAGCCATATAGTGGCCATCTTCTGATATAGATGGCCGCTCCTCGACACCTTCAAAATTGGTTAAGTGCTGTATTTGTATTTGAGGTGTTTTAACGTCACTATCACTGCCACTTATTTGATTAATATAGAGATAAAAAGAAAACACTAGCGCAATCATAACCGTGCAGATAGCGGCTAAAAAGAATAACAGTTTGTTGGTAGGTTTTGATGTTGCTGATAATATTGGGTGTGGGGCACTTTTTTCAATAATGGGAACTGGCTCAATTAATAACTGGTAGCCAACCTTAGTTATTGTCTTAAACATATCATCTTGATTGACACCTAATTGAGTCATCGTTTTTCTTAAATGCCAAATAGCATTGCCAACACCACGTTTGCCAACTTCTATATTGCCAAGCCATATTGCTTCTATCGCCTGTTCTTTTGTTACTGTTTGATTTGGATGAGCAATGAGCAGTTTGAGAAATTCAAAAACTTTTGCCGGCAGTTGCGTTGATTCTTTACCGACAGTTACCGTCATATCATGACAATTGATAATGCATTGACCAATTTGATATTTTTGAAACGGTAATTTGATCATATGAGCTGGAATTGCCTTGGTTTATTATTATAATTTTTATTCAATTTTACTGTTTATAGCGAATCATCTTATCCTTGTTATTCCTTTTTTCCAATGCTTACTAAGGTAAAAGCATAAGCAGACCGGTAAGTAATTATGAATTTTGTAAACTATTGAGGCGGAATGTGTAAACAAATGAGGGTAAGTCATTTAATTTATTGAATTATATTAAAGCCCCTAAATTTAGGGGGGTGGTAACAATCTAGCTTAACTTTATTTATTAGTAAACTTTGTATCTGTCTAATAATACATCAAATATCGATAGTTCTAAGAAGGTTAGCTTAGTGCTATCACTACAGCTCTACTCTTGTCTTTTCTTCTCTTCTCCTGCCTGTATTCTTCCCGTTCTTTAAACTTACTACTAAAAAGGGCAGATGGCTAAGTTATTGATTAACAACAAAGTGAAAAAGAATTGAAAACAACAAGAAGGAAAATAAAAGCAGTTTTTTTTTGAGTTTTCATCAGGGTGGTGTCTTGTAAGTGATTGATTATTAGATAAATGAAAAGTAATTGAAAACAAAAAGAAGGAGAATGGAAGGCGATTTTTTGTTGTGTTTTTGTCATTACGATATATTGCTGGGGTCGATTCTTATTTGGTCAGTTATTTGATTGATGTTCGGATAAGAGTTTTTATTACACAGGTGATATTAATTTCTAAGCAATGGAATAACTTCCATATATAAAGATAATAAGCTTATGAATTAACCTGATTCGCTAACAGAGAGAACAAACATGATGGTTTTAAAAAAATCTACTCTTGCCTTATGTATTGGTGCTGCGCTAGCCACAACAACTTCGTGGGCAAGTACTGAACAATTAGACAATAAACAGGTTTATACAAAAAAAGTAGCCCAAGAAGTCAGAGTATTAATAGAATTAATTGGTGAAGCTGCTTTAGAAAATAATACTGTTCATAATAAGAATTACAGTCAAAATGTTAAATCTATCAACCAACAACAAAACACTTTATTTGCTGAAATCCAAGTATTGGATCCAAATGCAAAGTTACTTTCACAAACCAAATTATTAAGTAATTTTATCACGGTTAGCATGGGCGGTGAGAAAGTAGCTGATATTAAAAATTTATCACAAGTCCGTAATGTTGTTTTATTAAATGCTGATTCTCGTCTTGAAGCGAAAATACAAAGAGTTACTAGCTCGAATAGTACTATGACGGTGTCAGTTGCTGCTGAAGAAGAAGTCATTGAGTTCCAAGCACCTTATTTGAATTCTGAAACGGCAGGTGAAGGTGTGAGTGTTGCTATTATTAGTACCGGTATTGACTACACTCATACCATTTTTGGTGGTAGTGGTGTTTATGGCGAAGACAATGACCCTGAAACACCTCCTACACCAGGTTCTTACCTTGAAGCATTAGAAAACGGTGCTTTAGAATATGCAGGTTTTCCAACGGATGTGGTGGTAGGTGGTTACGATATTGTCGCTGAAAACTACGGTGGCGATCCTAACCCGATAGATCAAAATATTTATTATACTAATGAATGGAGTGGTGCTGTTTTCCCGACAGGAACAGGAACACAAATTGCTAGTATTATTCATCAATTGGCACCAGGAGCAGAGTTATACGCTTATAAAGTTTATAACGTCAGCCCATCTAGCTGGGATCCTGAGACCATGGTTACCGGTTATCCATCCTCTAGTGACATCGCTAGTGCATTAGAACATGCTATGGATCCCAATGGTGATGGTGATATCTCAGATCATGTTGATATTGCCTTAATTGATGCCGGTGGCTCTGCTGCTTTTTATAATAAATATGAAGGCCAAGGCTCTCCTGATTTTGGTATTCAGCAAATGATTCAAAATGCTGCAGCACAAGGTATGACAATCATTACTCATGCTGGCGATTTTGGTCACATGAGTACTTATGGTGAAGAAACAGACAACAAACATAGATATTGGATCAGTGCCCAAGGCGCCTCTCCGGCAGCAATAACCGTTGGTTCAGTACAAGATGAAGATGGCACTTTAGTTCCCTCTCCTTGGTCACCACTTGGCCCGGTACGTGGTAGCTTGGATTTAAAACCAGAATTAGTTGATATGGCTGTTGATATGCCTGTTGCTTTAATTTCATCAGGTGGTGAAAATTCAGGCTCAGAAAAAGCTAAACGTACTAATGCCGACGTAGCTTCAGCTCGCATTGCCGCCGCCGCTGCGGTATTGAAAAGTGTCCGTCCTGGTTTAAGCAGTGTCGAAATTAAAGCCCTATTAGCCAATACTGCGGATCATAATATTAAAGAAGCAGTCGACGGTGCAATGGCCGAGCTTATTTCAATTGGCCATGGTATTGCTAATATTAGCGCTGCAGTTAATAGCCCTATTGCTGTTTGGAATAACGCCAGCAATCAACCGTATTTACAATTTGGCTTTAATGAAGTTGATATTAGCAAACGTTTAGTTAAAGAAATTACCGTTCGTAATTACTCTGATAAAGCACAAACCTATCAAGTAAGCCAAATGGCTAACGGTGAAAAAACAGCTAATGCTGCGATGACTTGGGAATTCCCAAGCTCTGTTTCAGTACCTGCGGGTCAATCAGTAACCTTAACGGTAGCTGTGACTATTGATGGCACTAAATTACCACAATGGCCATTGGTTTCAACTGAAGACTTTACCGATGCCAACTGGAAACAAGTTGAATTAAACGGTTATTTCACCTTTACCGCTGCTGAACAACCGGAAGTTAATGTCGGTTGGATGTTACAAGCCCGTAATAGCTCATCACTTGAAAAACATGTTGAAACTACTGCCGCTTGGCCACGTTACAGAGCATCATTTGATGAAGAAGCTGATTGGAGCGATGTGGAGCATCTAGCATGGGCTCGTACCGTATACGGTGATGATGATGTTGATAATATGAAGTATGAAGCATTAACGGCTGAAATTGTTAATGATTCACAAACTGATACCCTTTATGAAACCTATCCCATTGCCTTTCGCGCCGATGAAATTGCCCAAGATAAGAAAAATACTTATGGCCATCACATCAAATATGCGGGCATGGGTATTTATGATGAGCCGTTATGTGACTCGGGAAAAAAATTAACCACAGCATTTAGCTTCTTTAGACCAGCAGATGTTGCCATGGCTAACTATTTTGACAAAGCGGGCACACCATTAGTCTTTTGGACTATTTATGCAGAGCAAGTAGTTATCGATAATGAAATGAACGTTAATTTTGCATTCGAACCTTGGTTATCTGATGAGCAAGTGATTAACCAACCTTGGGTTGAGTTAAATGAAGACGGTCAGCCAGTGACTTACTACATCGATCATACGATGGAATATGATTATAACAACCCAACAGCGCGTTATAAGGTATCAAAATTACCGGCGAGAATGTCAACCAGTACCAAAAATGTGGTTTCTGAAGTTTGTGTAGATGAGCTTTACCATCATGAGTTAGACAGTGTTGAAGACTTTGATCAAAACTTTGGCTTTGTTTTTGCCACTGACCGTGATGCACAGTCGCCGATGAATCAACCTATCACACAGTTCAATCCGCTGAGAAAAGGCTTTTATGGTACAAGAATGGAAAGTGTATGTGACTGGTTTATGAACTGTTGGGAGGAAGAAATCACTACGGATCTCGGTTTACATACTGGTTTTGCCGTATTGGCAGAAGGTGAAAGTCGAGATACAGTTAACTACTCACATACCATCACTTTAGCGCCTCAACAAAAAGCCACGGTTGCTGCGCTAAAGCGAGCAGCTGATTTTATGAATCCCGTTGATCTTGAGTTAATGATTATCAGCAGTACAGATGATTTTGCCATGCATGCCATTGCAAGCTTAAATGATAGTGATGGTGCACCTATGGCTGACGTTCAGCCAGATCAAGCCTTTGAATTAAATGAAAATGCTGAAGTTGGTACTGTGGTTGGTAAAATAGCGCTAACCACTTCAGGCTTATTTGCTGAGTTTGAAGACTCTACTTACACTAAGCATAAAATATTGATGGTTAGCGATAATGTTGGGGCACCATTTGCCATTAACCAAGAGACCAAAGAGTTGTATGTTGTTAACCCTCAAGCATTAGACTTTGAAGTAAACAAAAGCTTTGTGGTTACTCTGCAAACTCAATCGGGTAATACCTGGGGCACTAGCACTGACGTTATGGTTAGATTAAATAACCTTAATGATACCGCTCCACAACTAGCGGCTGATTTGGCAGATGTTAAAGTCTCTATCACTAATGATGCTCTAGCCAGTATTAATATTGATCTAAGCGGTACTTTCATTGATTTTGAAGGTGAAACTTTAAGCTACTCGGCAACAGACTTACCTGAAGGCGTTGTAATTTCTGAAAACAGTATTACTGGTGAAATTTCAACCGCGGGTGAATACACCATTACCGTGACAGCATCAAATGGTCTTAATCAGGCGTCAACTAGCTTCCAAGTTCTGGTTGCTGATAATACTACCACACCAATACTGAAGGCTGATTTAGCCGATGTTGCAGCGGTTATCACTAACGATGCCCTAGCCAGTATTAACATTGATCTTACCGGTACTTTTACTGATGTTGAAGGTGAGACTTTGAGCTACTCGGCAACAGGTTTACCTGAAGGTGTTGAGCTCTCTGGCAACAGCATTGTTGGTGATATTGCAACGGCAGGTGAGTACAACATTACCGTGACGGCATCAAATAGTGTCAATCAAGCGTCAACCAGTTTTAACGTAATGGTTACTGATGAGACAACAACCTCATCAGGCGGTAGCTTCGGTTGGATGGTTATTGGTTTAGCCGGATTGCTGTTTAATCGTCGACGTAAAGCATAGCTGAGCATAACTCGGCATAACTTTGGAGGTTCAAGAGAGCCTCCAATTTTTTGTTTAAATTTATATTTGAAATTAATTCTACAAAATAGATTTTAAAAGTACATTTAAAAAATACAGCCAATAAAACGGTGATTAATCAAAACCCACAAGAGCAAAGGAGTGCTCTTGATGGACTATTTGTAATGAGGTAAAAGATGAATTCTAAATTAACTTGGCTAACCTTAGCTTGTAGCAGTGCGCTGGCTTGTTCAGCATTTGCTGGAGAAAAAGATGACGGTATTTCACCGTTCAAACCAATTGTTGGACAAGAGAGACTAAAGCTTGAGCGTGCCATTAAAATGCGTACAGACTCACTTTATTTTGTCCAACTCGAAGATCAATCATTAGCAAGCTACCAAGGCGGTGTCAGCGGTTTAACGGCAACCAGCATACAAAACGTTCAGCAAAGCAATAAAACAGCTAAAGGAATGCTTAACGTTCAATCATCTGCCAGCAAAAATTATTTGTATTACTTAGACAATAAACAACAACAGTTTTTACAAAGTGCTAAAAGTACTTTAGGTCACAGGCTAAATGTTAAACAGCATTATAAAATAGTACTTAACGCTATGGCGATTCAATTGAGCCCAGCTGAAGCCAAAGCCTTAAAAAAACAAAAAGGCGTTAAAAAAGTTGCTCCGGTTGGCATGCATTATATTCAAACAGACAGTGGGCCTAAACACATCAATGCCAACAAGGTCTGGCAAGGTGTTGACAATTACACATCTACAAAAGGTGAAGGCGTTATTGTTGGCATCATAGATACAGGTATTAACCCTGAACACCCTTCTTTTGCAGATATAGGTGGAGATGGTTATGATCATACCAACCCACTTGGTGAAGGCAATTATTTAGGCGATTGCCAACAATACAGTCAATTTTGTAATGATAAATTAATTGGTATTATCAGTTATCCTGAAATTATTGATAACTACCCGACTATTACCGATGAGAAGTACGATTACCTTGGCGATGAGTTAAAAGTCGGTTGGGATTTTGCTTCCCACGGAAGTCATGTTGCCTCTACAGCCGCAGGTAATGTTGTTAACAATGTTCCTGTTTACATGTCAGTAACTGACGGCGATGGCTCCGTAATATCCGGCAAAACAAATTTTACTTATGACAGTATTTCCGGTGTTGCCCCACATGCAAATATTGTTTCTTATCAAGTCTGTGCGCCTGGTGGCAGTGCACAAGAGGGCTGTTTTCCTGATCTAACGCTTAGAGCTATAGAGCATGCCATTGAAAATGGCATTAATGTCATGAACTATTCTGTTGGCGGTAGCGCAACTGACCCATGGTCTTCACTAGATGCCTTAGCCTTTTTAAATGCTCGAGCGGCAGGCATTCATATCGCCACTTCAGCAGGTAACTCAGGTCCAGATGCTGGAACGATTGGCGCACCGGGTAATTCTCCTTGGATTACAACAGTTGCCGCTTATAGTCATAGTCGCGGTTTCTCGGATCAATTATTAAGCGACTTTTCTGGTGGCGATACCACAGCACCAAGCAGCCTCACAGGTAAAGGGGCAACAATAGGTTATAGTGCAAATGTCGTGTTGGCCTCAGATTATGACAATGCAGGCTGTCTAATTGAATTTGAAGCGGGCACTTTTAACGGTGAAATTGTTGTTTGTGAACGTGGCGATATTGCACGTGTAGCAAAAGGAAGAAATGTACTGGCTGGCGGCGCTGGTGGTTTAATTTTAATCAATATTGAAGGTGGCAGTGATTCAGTTAATGCTGACTTTCATCTAGTACCGGCAGTGCATTTATCGACTAGTGACGGTACCACTTTGGTTGAATGGTTATCAACAGGCTCAAATCACCAAGCAACAATCAATGGCTCAGAAATGATTAGCGATCCAGAACTTGCTGATATTGCCGGTTACTTTACTTCTCGCGGCCCTAATAAACCTTATAGTGAAATCTTTGCCCCTGATGTTGCCGGCCCTGGCGTTGATATTTATGCGGCTAACTCTGAAGATCACCCTTTTCATGCTGGTACGTTAGAAACGCCATATACGACTATGAGTGGCACATCTATGTCTAGTCCACATGTAGCGGGTGCATTAGCATTAATTTATTCTGTTCATCCCGACTGGACACCTGCACAAGCACAATCTGCATTAATGACCACAGCTATTTCGGTTACCTATAAAGATGATGACTTTACCGGTGAAAAAGTACGTTCTGATTTCTTTGATATGGGCGCTGGTAGCATCCGTATCGATAGGGCGATTAAAGCTGGCTTGTTATTGAACGAAACAAAAGAAAACTACCTTGCTGCAGACCCTTCAATAGGCGGTGAACCGTCTAGTTTGAACCTTTCAAGTATGGTTAAAGAAAAGTGTATCGTCACTTGTAGTTGGACCAGAACCTTAACGGCAACCGAAGATGCTCAATGGACAGCCTCTTATGATTATCTTGGTGCAGGCATGGAAATTACTGTATCGCCAGCAAGCTTTAGTCTGACTAAAGGCCAAGCCATTGAATTAACCATTAGCACCACTGCTAACGAGCAACTTACAACAGAATGGAGCCATGGCTTTGTTGTTTTAACACCTAACAAATCAAGCATTGTTGAATCAAGGTTACAAGTATTAGCCCAATTTGCCGGTGGCATGATGCCAGAAAATATTTCTGGTGTAATAAACAGTGCAAATAAAACCTTAGTGATTGCAGGGATTGAAACCATTGGTACTGATAGCCTTACCGCGGCCGGTTTTGGTTTATTTAAAGCCGAACGATTTACCGGTACTGCTGTAGGTGATACTGATGAAGTGAAAATGTTGAAAGACATGGACACTGTCTTTGCCGTGCAAGTGAATGTTCCTGCTTATACCAAGAACTTAATTGTAGAAATTACCAAAACTGATGCACCCGATATGGATCTTTATGTGGGTATTGATGAAAATAATGATGGTTTACCTGATCAATTAGAGCTTTTTTACAGCCTGACCTGTCTCAGTGGCAATATCGACTCTAATGAAAAGTGTGAGATTAAAAATCCATTGCCTGGCATATATTGGGTATTTGCTCATAATTTTACTGGTACTGCAGTAGGTGTTGCGGACGAAGTAGAGTTAGCGATCACTAAAGTTGCTTTTACCTATGAGCCTTCATTTGATATTGATGCCCCTACAGTAGTAGATAGAGCGGAAGTTTTTGATATTAATTTAACCGTTAATGGTGCTTTAGGTAGTAACGGCATTGAGCCATTAGAAGAGGGCGCTCTTTATTATGGTCAATTTGAACTAGGCTTATCTTCAACCTTCAAACGTAATATTGGTACCGCCATTATTGCTGTGACAGGAGGCGAATCAGCACCTTACTTCACGAGTATTGAAGAAAGTATTTTGGCGGGTGAGTTAATTCATTATCAAATAAACTTGCCAAGCAATACTGCTACCAATGAAAGAACGTTCACCATCGAAGTCAATATTCCACTAGGCTTAAGCTATCAAGAGGACTCTGCTGGCGGCACTTTTGCTGACAACAAAGTGACTTGGCAAATAACTCAATCCGCTGGTGAAGAAGCCCTAGTGATTGACCTGAACTTACTCAGCGCCGTTGATAGTGCTAACTCATCAGTGAGCTTATCTGCAGCTTATGGTAAAAATGGCAGTGAACTGACAGCATTTGATAGCAAACCAATTGAAATTGAAGCGCTAGTTAAAGCGTTGATCAATGGTAAAGAAGTTGAAGAAATCTCAGTTGAAGAAGGCGCGGCCAATCTTTCACTGTCAGCATCTGATAGTATTCCAGCCAAGGATGGGGATGTATTAACCTATAGCTGGACGCAAACTTCGGGGCCAACGCTAGCGTTAAGTGCCACAGATCAAGCAGCTGTTAGTTTTGCCACGCCAAATAATATTAGTGCTCAAAGCCAATATAGCTATGAAGTTTCAGTATCTAATGGCCGTAGTACGGATATTGCTACGGTAACATTTACTGTTACTCCAGAACCAGAACCAGAACCTGCTCCAGAACCAACACCTGTTCCAGAGCCAAGCCCTGCTCCAGAAAAAAGCAGTGGTGGTAGTGCTAGCTTTGGCCTATTTGCTTTATCTCTATTATGGCTAGGACGTAGAAAGCTTAGTAACTAATTGCTAGGCACTAAGCATTGCCGCTAATATAGGCGGATACTTCAAAGGCACCTTTTGTTGGAATTTCCGGCAAAGGTGCCTTTTATGTATTATCAATTTGTTGAATTTAAGTGATAAAATTATTTTTTAGTCGTGGTAAGCCCCTGATTTCCTAAACAGCTAATTTAGTTACTGGCTCTATGGTATTTAACAAGAGAGAAAGGAAAGGTGTGACTGAAGGAACTTGAGGGTACTTCAAGCAGAGTAATGCCGCACCTAAGGTAATGCGGGAATAGGGGCTAGTTCACCGTTAGCTTCCATGCGGGCTAAATTAGCACGCTGCTCGGTAAGTTGTTCTAAAATTCCATTATTCAACGCTTGAAATTTTGGGTTGTTGTACAGTGGAGCCAACACCGGGTTTTTAGTGAGGTCGACACAGCCGCCAAGTTTTCGCCACTCTTGTAAAGCACTCAGGGCTTTTTTTTCATCTCCCATTGCCAGGTACAACCAGGCATCTAAATATTCAATACCGTCCCAACGATAACGACTTTTTGAGGGCAAAATTTTGAGTATACGTTCGGTCAAGGGCATTGCTTTTTCTTTTTCTCCACTGGCGTGCAAAGTGGCGGCATAGGCAATGGCCACTTTGAATATCCACCGATTAAATTCGATGTTGGCGTTATCATGGGTCAGTTCAGGATAATTTTCGGCAAAATGCGCACTCGCTAATGCTGGCTGACCATTTTTTATATCAAGCTCAGCCAATTTAATATCAATGTTGTGACGCCAAACCTTGCTCAAAGATTGAACTGCTTTTAACTCCAGCTCATTCAGTTTATCTTCATCGCGTAACCGGTGAAGTTCGAATAAAGCCATAATAGAAAACTCATCAGTAGACGAAAGTGTAATACTGCGCTCATACCAGAAGACCGCGTTATCTAACATATGTAACTCTCTATAGCTCTCTGCTATTTCGAATGCAGACATAGGTACTTGAGGATCGAGAAAGTAGGACTGACGGTGCGCTTTTATTGCTTGGTCATGCAGGTAAAATTTGCTATTAAAGAGAAGACCTAAAGACCGGTGATTTTGGGCAAACTCTGGATCTTTAGTAATCGATTTTTCTAGGAGAAGTTGCGCCTCTTTGTTGCGGTTTGTATTCATCAAAGCTTCAGCTAGCTGCTGTTTAGGGTGGCTGTTTTGAGGGTCTAGCAGCATTGCCTGCTGGAATAAGCTAATTGCTCGTTCGGGTTGACCTAACGTCCAGCTAGTTAAGTTGCCATACATCATGAAGGCTGCGGCATTGTTGGGATTTAGCTGGATAGACTGCTTGAATGCAGCCTCTGCTGCGTTAGTGTTGCCTCTTATTTGCTCTAGGTACCCTAGGGCCTGATAGGCCTCACTGAGCTGAGGGTTCAAGGAAAGTGCTCGCTTAATCATAGGTTCAGCCATGGCGCTCTGAACTTCCGCAGACAAACCGCCGTAGAATACTTTTTCAAGTAACGATAAAGCGAGTTGGGCATGTGCTTGAGCAAAATTTTGGTCAAACTCAACCGCCTGCTGAAAATGCATGATTGCTTTGCTGTAGCCTGCACTAGTATTGAGGGCGTAACTGCCTCGACCACGGAAAAAGGATTCTAAGGCGGACATATTATTAGTAGGTGATTTTTTAATCTGTTGCTGCTCTTCTGGTGAAAGCACCGCTTGTAGTTCAGCTATAATGGCATGCACTATTTCGCTTTGAATGGCGAAGACATTTTCGCTGCTTAACTCTCGGGTGTAAGTCTCTGCCCAAAGGTTGGCATTGGTACTGGCATCTATTAGTTGAATATTAATGCGTACTTGTGTACCAGAACGTCGCACGCCACCGGATATAATTGTCGCCACACCGAGTTCTTGACCAATTTGTCTTATATTCTTATCCGTGTTTTTGTAAATTTTGACCGAAGTACTAGAAATGCTTTTGATGTCTTTAATACGTGATATTTGTGTGAGTAAATCGTCATGAATGCCATCAGTAAAGTACTCGTCAGCTTTTAGTTCACTATGATTTTTAAAGGGTAAAACCGCGATGGAATTTTGCTTGTCATTATTACGCTCACTTGGCACGGTTATGTCACTAACCGGAAGCCAAGCATTATAACCAATAATAAAAGCGAGTAGTAAGGTTACGGTCAGTAATGGCCATATATAACGGTTCGTGTAAATGGTTGATAAAGTCGTTGGGCTAGTCGCATCAATATTCGCTGAAGGGGGGCTTAGAAGATCTTTCTCACTAGGGCTTGGCTTTATTTTTCCAATAAATTGATAACCGCGGCCGCGAATCGTTTTGATTATAGTTTGATGTTCACCGTCATCGCCTAAAGCCGCGCGGGCACATTTTATATTGTTGCTTAAGGTGGCATCGCAAACTTCACGGCCTGCCCAAAGGTTTTTAAATAACTCATCGCGTGATATTAGTCTGTCTCTATGATCGATCAGATATAAAATCAAATCAAAAACATGGGGCTCGACCAACTTTGGCATGCCATTGACCTGCAAAGTGAAATTTTCACTATTTAGCTCACAGCTATCGAACCTGAATATCATTTGATTTTTATCATCCTAATTGATTTTTATCATCCTAATTAGTTTTCAATAATGCCTCGAACAATTGATTTTTATTAATATTAACAATTAGCTATTTAATCCATAGCGAACCCATACTAAAACCATAGTTAACCTTTAACTAACCCTTAGCTAAGAATAGATAACTCATAAGTTAAGCAAAGGTACTTTCGCTATAGTGCAAGTGTAGTCTAGCGTTCGTCACAATGCCTATAAGGTTTTTGTTGCGAACTAACAAGTTCTTTAGCTAATTATGCTCGATGATAGCGATTGATTTGCTGCCATGAGTAGTGAAAGGAGTATAACGATATGAAACTAATTACATTACTATTAATTACCGTTGTAATGTTCATGATGAATAGTGCTTATGCTATTCAATATAAATTTGTTGCCACGGATAAATCTATCTATACAAAAATGTGCGTACTTGCGGGTAATAATGAGCAAAAGGCTCTAAGAATAACCTTGAAACGTCATGACAGCAGTGTAAGAGCTCTTGCTAATAATACTCTTTGCAATGGTCTGCATCTAGCAAGTTTTGCTCAGAAATATCATGCAAATATGACTTATGATTACTTAAAAAAGCATACCCATAGTCGTCATTTAGATAAAGCGACTAGCATAACGATTAAGGATATTGTGACTGGTACAATTGAGAGTAAATCAACGGAAGAGATTATTTTAGTTTATGTTGGTCATTAAGTTATCAGTATTCACAATCATATTTGTTAGGTAAATATGATTGTGTAGCTGATTTTCTTGTACTTAAGGTTGCTGTCTTGTCGCGGCCACGACAATTTCTCGAATACAAATATTTTGTGGTTGGCTGTAAGCGAATATTATGGTGCTCGCGATATCATTAGGGTGTATTGTGCCGCCCATGCCTTCTTCCCAAGATTGGTAGTCGTCCTTAATTTCATCAGAGGTTGTGTGAGACAGTAACTCGGTTTCTACTTCGCCAGGGGCGATAGTGATAACACGGACATTGCTATCAGCGACTTCTTCACGGACATTTTCTGAAATAGCATGCACCGCAAACTTAGTACCGCAGTAGGCTGCATGGTTGGCAAAAGTTTTTCTACCAGCGATAGAGCTGATATTAATAATAGTGCCCGTGTTACGTGTTTTCATTGGCGACAGAACAGACTACATGCCATTTTATCTGGTGTACGTGCAAGATAAATATCAACCGGCACGATTAAGAGCATTTATTGATTTTGTTCGTAATAATATTGCCAAGTACAGCCGAGTAAGTTGATTTTTGTACTTTCAATTAAGGGGGGAACTACGGGTAAAACCCATCCTGTTACTTTTATTCTGTTGCTTTCTTGGTAAACAAAGAATCGACAATAGGGCAATTATCTATTGAGTTATTACTATCTTTACATTGAATAACCATGTCATTTAATGCGGAGTGAAGACGTTCTAAATCGTTTATCTTTTCTTGCACCGTTCTAGCTTGTTGCATTGCCATAGCCCTAACTTCGCCACAATAGTGGTTAGGTTCATCAATAAATTTAAGTAAGTCTTTAATCTGCTCAATCTTAAAGCCCAGTTCTCTGCTACGCCTGATAAAAGTTAACCTTTTAACATGAGGCAAGGCATACACTCTATGTCCTCCTTCGGTTCTCGGTGGTTCAGGCATTAGTCCGATCTTTTCATAATAATGGACAGTTTCAACCTTACAGCCTGATTCTTTGGCAAGCTGACCAATAGAATATTTTACCTTATGCATACAAAACCCTTGAACCTATAGTTACTACAGGTTCTATACTAACATAAACACATTAAGGATCGTTTATGACCGAAATTATCACTGACTCAGAATTGACATGCCCTGAGTGTAACCATAAAGAAATACTGGAAATGCCAACGGATGCTTGCCTGTGGTTTCATCAATGCACAGCTTGTAAAATATTATTAAAACCTCTTAAAGGGGATTGTTGCGTCTTTTGTTCTTATGGGTCAATTCCATGCCCTCCAATACAGGAGAGTGGCTCATGTTCAGGGTGTGGAGATTAGAATGTCTGATAATAAAATAATAGAAAACCCTTATTTTAAATGGATAACGCTGTTTGTGGCTAGTGGCACATTATTGTGCTGTGCGTTGCCTATTTTATTAGTGACCTTAGGCTTTGGTGCTGTGGTAGCTAGTTTGAACTACAACATTCCAGGGCTTCTTTTTCTTGCGGAACATAAGCTTTGGACATTAACCATAGCGGCTGTAATTTTAATTGTTTTAGCTTGGATTATCTGGCGACCTAATCAGTATTGCCCGGTAGAATCTGATCTAGCAGCCCTTTGTAAAAAATCAAAACGATTGAATAAACGAATTTTTTGGCTCAGTTTAATGATCTGGTTCATTGGTTTGTTCACAAGTTATTTTTTATTACCCATACGAAACCTGCTCAACCTATAAAGGAGATTGAAACAATGAAAAACTTACTATTATTACCATTACTTGTCGCTGTCGCGTTTTCATTTTCAGTCAATGCCAAAACAATAGAAGTTGAAATACACGGAATGACATGTGCTTTATGTGTTGATAGCTTAAATCGAAAGTTCAATAAAATGCAGGGTGTATCAAAAGTAGATGTAAGCATGAAAATGAAGAAGGTACGATTAGAAATTGATTCTACATCACCAACAATCGTTATGATTAAACAGGCAATATTAGACACTGGATTTATGCCGATTAAAGTAACTCTAATTTCTGATGACCAAGCTAAAGAATAGCCTTACAGCAATAGTTACTATCACATTATTATCATTACTTAATGTGCAACATGCCAATACTATGGCTTTAAGATCCTTTGTGGCTTTACCCATTGATAAATATGGTTATATTGTAAGATTTTCATATCAGCATCTTATCGATGGCGATAGTGGTAATTTTATTACCAGTGTTGCCTATGGCCTCAGCAATAAACAAGCTTTGCTCTTTGGAATCCCCTATAAAGTAACGCCTAATGATGAGGACCGTGTTGGCGACCTATCTGCTTTATATCGACATACGGTAATTCAGCATGATTTTTTATCAGGCACTTCAAGATTGGCATTATTAACCGGCGCTATTGTTCCTCATGTCAAAGATCGTGACCCAGCAATACAAGCCGGATTTGTTTATAGCTTTTTTAAAGACAGATATGAGTTTGATATTGATGCACTTTATCAAGCGGGTGTAGATAACCGCCCTGATAGTGGTAGGTATGATATATCTTGGCAATATCGGCTATCACCGTCAGTTTATCCCGATTGGGGAATAGCGTCGGAATTACACGTTGTCACTGAGCTTAATGGCAGATGGCAAGAAGGAAATAAAATAACCCAGCAAGTGACTGTCGGCCTTCAAATGGTGCACCCTAGGTGGGTAATTGAAGGTGGTTTTGTTAAAAACTTAAGCAACAACAATGATCTAAGTGCAATCTTAAGTGCCCGATTTCATTTTTAAGTTATTAAGTGGAAGTTGATTGTGAATTTTTAGGGGATATTTAACTCAAAAGTGGTCGGTGATGCAAGATTTAAATCTTCGATTGAACTTTGATATACCCAAACCAATTACTTGGTCACAAAGTACGATATTTTAAAGCAGGAAATTTATTGTGTATTCTGAGGGGGGATTTAACTCA
>NZ_KB905179.1:31588-44838 GCF_000378625.1 Colwellia piezophila ATCC BAA-637
AAATCTTCGACTGAACTTTGATATACCCAAACCAATTACTTGGTCACAAAGTACGATATTTTAAAGCAGGAAATTTATTGTGTATTCTGAGGGGGATTTAACTTAAAAGTGGTCGGTGATGCAAGATTCGAACTTACGACTGAACTTTGATATACCCAAACCACTTGCTTGGTCACAAAGTACGATATTTTAAAAAGGAAATTTATTGTGTATGTTTTTCAGGAGAGGTATTCAGAAAGTGGTCGGTGATGCAAGATTCGAACTTGCGACTGAACTTTGATATACCCAAACCAATTACTTGGTCACAAAGTCAGATGTTTTAAAACAGGAAATAGAATAGAATTTTTGAGAAAGTGGTCGGTGATGCAAGATTCGAACTTGCGACCCCTTGGACCCAAACCAAGTGCGCTACCAAGCTGCGCTAATCACCGATTTTTTCAGTAGTGTACATTTTAACTTTGGGGGAAGATAAAAAATGGGGTGGCTAAAGGGACTTGAACCCTCGACAACCGGAATCACAATCCGGGGCTCTACCAACTGAGCTATAGCCACCACTGAGGTGTACTGATACATATTTAATGCTAGGGCGATAAATATGTATGCTGCTACTTAACAGCGCGGCGATTGTAGTGCATTTATGCCTAGAATGACAAGCAAAATTTTTACTTTTATTGGTATTTATACCTTATTATTTTTGTTTTACTGTCTTTGTTTGATTAATGTACCGTTAAGCTCATTTAGAACGGGTCTGGCGAGCTATCAGCCATTGCTCCGACAATCAGAACAATGACTAAACAGGGTATGATTTTTACTATCAATCTATTCTAATGGAATCAAATAGGATTGACTCAGAAAGGTCCACAAACCAAAGCACGTTTAACGCCAGGAGTTAATTTATCTAAGCCATCAATGAGCTTTTCATTGCTAATTAATACCTCAACAATTTGTCCCGAATAGCGAATGGCAGTTTCACGCATCATACCCATCATCGGCCAACCCCATAAAGAGGAGACAATTACGCCATCTTGAACAAAATAAGGATCAGTTAAAAAGCTACAACTCAGTACCGCTTCAACAGGGCTTCTATTGGTCGGGCTACCGCCGACTAAATCAATAACCACTGAATTTTCAGGGATTAACTCTTTAAGGTGCTTATTACTGATCAAGAAATTTTTTCCTCTTAACTCCGCTGATTGCTCAGCGCCATTAATGACGATATCAGCACCTTTAAGCCAATAATCAATACGACTTTTGGCTGTTTGGCTTCGGCCTAATACATGGATATTTTTAATGCCTTGTTGATGTAATTCATCCAATGCTCCTTGAGCTACATTACCATAACCAAGAATAACCGCCTTTAGATCGGCTTTATTCAATGACGGCTTACTGTCCGCCAATAAACCCATGCCATATCTTGCACCTGCTTGTCCCGTTTCATGCAGGCATTGGATTCTACGCAGGCCAAATTGTGCGGGTGAATGGTTTGCTTGATAATCAGCTATGGCTTGTTGGCCCTGTTCATTTTCAAAGTCATTGATGTCAAAAATATGGGTTTTTAACGCTTGTAGTTTTTGTAGTATGCCTTGGGGATCTTTAAAGCTTTTACTGTCGTAAAAATATAATGCATTCTCGCCAGTGGCATCAAGCTGTTCGAATGAAAGTGACGGTTGAATAATTTGCAAAGAACGGGGGCTACGGTTGCCACAACGATTTATAGCACCACGTAAACGTTCACTCCAACCAATAACCCTGACCCGTAAACCGCCGATGGTATTGTCTTTAAAGAAAGGAGTTAAAGCTGTATTCATGGCAACACGGCCAAGTATGCGTTCATCGGAGTCCCGTTTAGGAGACTGACAAATTTCTTCCATGGCAATGACATTAATACGCCTGTCTTGCAGCATTTTTGCTCTGTCAGGGTAGGAATTAAAATGCGCCATGCACAAGAGTGTGCAGCCTTCACTCATTTGCTCTATAGAAGCCAGTGCCGGACCTTTAAACTTAATAATAAGTGCTTTATCTTTATATATCTGTTCAGCGGTTTGCATGATGGCATTATTTTTTAGGTATTCATCATCACTAAAACCCACACCTTCTCCGGCACCAATTTCAACATAAACCTTAATGCCGGCAGCCACTAATTGACCGACATCATTGGGTACCAAAGCAACGCGTTTTTCTAGGCCACCAGGGTTTTCAGGTGATTCTATTTCTTTAACAAGGGCTACGGAGGAATAACGAGAAAATGTCTGTGGCATAGAGGTACTCTTTAGAAAATGGAGAATGTGATTTCAGCATAACACGAATGCTTGCTGTCGTTTTTATGCGGGTTAGTTTTTCATTATGTAAGCAGGTTATCGACAAAATTTTCGGCTTTGACCTTGGTGCACGACAACAGCGTAGGGCGTTATCAACACCCGCTTGTCATAAGGTCATTTATAGCAGGGCAAGAAAAAGTGTTTAGTTTACTTGTGGTAAATCTGCATAGTCACTAATGAGCTAATCATCTAGTTTATAAAAGTGAGCAATATTACGTCGTTTCAGTGAACGTAACGTCTTAACCTTTAGATAGTTATTGTTTTTCCTGACCATCATTTTCTTCTTTTTTAATTTCATATAGAACGTCCAAAATAATTAATCTATACCCTAAATATGGTGCCAATTTGCCTTTAATCAATAGTAGTGACTAAAGGAATTTGTAAACTATCTCACTAACAGAGTAATGGGTAAAGTGGTCAACTAGCCAATAATAATCAACTTACTTTGTTATTATCTAACGATAAGGCAAGTTACTGCCTCTCATTAGATAATAGCCCTTTTATTTTCATCAAGCCAATCAAGCCGATTAATGTGGGCTAGAGATACTCTACCCGTTAAACAAGCTGACTCTCATTGGAGTGCTTCTCGGACGCCTGACTAGTAAATGTGGCTTTTAATTGCTCAACAATTAAGTAGTTTACCGGCACCAAAATCAAGGTAATAAAGGTGGCAAATAAAATACCAAAACCTAGTGATACCGCCATTGGAATGAGGAACTGTGCCTGGGTAGATTGTTCAAACAATAGCGGCATTAAGCCGATAAAGGTGGTTAAACTGGTTAACATAACCGGTCTAAAGCGTGCAGCACCTGCGGTAAGTACGGCTGTCATTAACTCGCCGCCTTCGCTGCATTTTTTATTTATAAAATCGACCAATACTAGCGAGTCATTTACTACCACACCAACTAACGCCAACATGCCAAGTAAACTCATGATGGTTAATTCCATGCCCATGATCCAGTGACCAATAACGGCGCCTATCATGCCAAAAGGAATGATGCTCATCACAATGATGGGTTGTATATAAGATTTAAAGGGGATGGCCAAGAGTGCGTAGATGATAAAAAAGACAAATAACAGTGACCAAGCGAGTGAGCCAAAGGATTCTCTTTGTTCTTTGGCTTCACCTTCGAGAGAATGACTAACCCCTGGGTATTGCAGCATAAGTTCATCTAAATAGTCTTTTAAATCTGCTTGCAACACCGTCATATTGGTATTGGACTTTTCTACATCGGCGCTAACATTGGCGGTGCGGTAGCGATCAATCCTAGAAATGGTTGAAGGGCTTTTTCCCGGGATCAGCTTGGCAACATGAGATAGCGGCACTGAACCACCGTTTGGTGTCGTTACTAGGATATCTTCTAAATCAGCGATAGTACGGCGCTCATCAAGTGGTAAGCGCACCATAACGCGGACATCGTCTCTGCCGCGTTGAATGCGTTGTACTTGTGAACCAAAAAATGCCTGCCGTACTTGATTAGAAATACTTGTGCGGGTTAAGCCTAAGGCTCTACCTTGTTCAGTTAATTCAATTTGCAGTTCTTCTTTACCATTTGACAGGCTATCGGCAATATCAAAGACGGTGGGATAAGTAGCCAAACGGACTTTTACTTTATCGGTAATCTCTTTTAAGGTTGCTAGTGAACTGGCTTTAAACTGCACATGAATGGGGTCTGATGAACGACCTATTTCAGCTCTAAAGGTAATGCTTTCAGCGCCCGGAATAGGACCAATTAAGTTACGCCATTCACGTACCAGTTCTCGTGAGGTAACCGATAGCTCTCGCGACTCTGGCGGAGTAATTTCAAAACGAACACTGCCCTTATTTGATACGCCACCACGGCCACCGGTGGTGGCTAATATATTAATAATGACACTTTCGTTGGTCGATGGCTCAATGTATTTTTGCTTTAACTCTTCGGCTTTTTCAGCCATTTTAATAATATACTTATTCGTTACCTCAAAAGGCGTACCTGCGGGTAAGGTCAGCGTAGCTCGCACGGTTTCACTAGGGATGCGTGGGAAAAAGACAAATTTTGTCCAACCACTCATTATCAGGGCAAGTATAAGAAAAAATACCGCAGTAAAACCAACTAAGGTGGTGGCTTTGTTATCAATGGCGCGTTTTAGTAAAGGCTGATAAAAACGAATTATCGAGCGTTCGAAACCGTCGGCAAAGCCTTGTTGAAAACGACAGAACTTAGATTGCTGGTCTTTTTCCGAACGTAGCTTTAAATTTTTAAGATGAGAGGGTAAAACAAACTTTGATTCGATTAAGGAAAAAATAAGTACCGGAATAACGATAACCGGAATTTGCGCAAACAAGGCGCCGCGATTACCTTCAATAAATGCCAGCGGCAAAAAGGCGGCTACGGTTGTTAAAATACCAAAGGTAACGGGAGTTGCTACTTCTTGAGTGCCAAGAATGGCGGCCATCTCGCCAGACTCAGCGGTTTTTAAGTGGGTATAAATATTCTCTCCGGTGACTATGGCATCATCAACGACTATCCCCAATACCAAGATAAAGGCAAATAAGCTCATAATATTTAAGGAGACACCAAAAAAAGGCATCATGATAAAGGCGCCCATAAAAGAGATAGGAATACCAATAAATACCCAAAAGGCAATGGAAGGTCTAAGAAATAGGCTTAATAAAGCCAGTACTAAAATACCGCCTTGCAAGGCGCTGGTGGTTAGCGTGGCAATACGATTTTTAACTATTTGAGAATCATCATCCCAAAAACTTAATTCAACGCCGACCGGTAAGGTGCTTTGTTGCTCATTGATGTAGGTTCGTACGGCATCGGCAACGTCAATAGCACTTTGCTGACCTATACGATAGACGTCGATAAAAGCGGCTTGTTTACCGTTAAAACGCGTGCGTACTGGAGTTTCTTCAAAGTCATCTTTAACGATGGCAATGTCACTTAGACGAATGATAGCACCATCAATATGGGTTTTTATCGCTATTTTTTCAAACTCGTCTTTGCGATAGGCTTGGCCTTTTGAGCGCAGTAAAATATCACCGCCATTAGTTTTTAAATTACCGGCAGAAATATCTGTGCTTGAATTTGATATTGCTGAGGATATTTGGGCTATGGTTAAACCATATTGGCGTAATTTGTCTTGTGGTACTTCAATGGATATTTCATAGTCACGGACACCGCTGAGTTCAACTTGGGTGATGGCTGGGATTTTTAATAAGTCATCTCTGACTTTCTCGGCGAATTCACGGGTCTCTTTTTCGCTATAAATGCTGGCAATAGTCACGGCAATGACTTCACGTTTACGTGTTGCTAAAGACACTACCGGCTTTTCTGCATCGGCAGGAAAGGTATTTATTTCATCGACTCGGCTTTTTATATCAGCAAGCATTTCACGGGGTTCATAGCCCGACTCTACCTCAATAGTGACCGAGGATGAGCCTTCTGAGGAACGACTAGAAATTTGCTTGACCCCTTCTAAGTCTTGTACCGCCTCTTCAATACGAATTGAAATGCTTTTTTCGACATCTTCAGGGGTTGCGCCACGCAGCGAAACTTTAACGTTAATGCGGTCGGTAGCAAAAGAGGGAAAAACCTCTAACGGAATACGGTTAGTTAAACTAAATAAACCGGCGATTAAAATGGTAATTAATAGCAAATTTGCCGCGACATGATTTCGTGCAAACCAAGCAATCATTAGTTATTCACCTTATTTTGTTGGCTTGCTTGGTTTGATTGTGTGGTATTCGCTCGGTGTGCCTGTTTAGCTTTGCGCTCTGCCATTAACGCTTCTATCGAGATGCCTTTTTTATCGGCAATTTTTTGTAATTTATCAAGATGCTCTTTTGACATCTTTCGCTGAGGAGATCTTTTGTTACCTTGGCGGGGCGCTTGTCCGGCAATAGCAACAGGAGTGCCTGAGCTAACTTGTCCTAGGGAGGTTAATACTAATTCATCACCAGCGACTAAACCTTGGCTAACTATTGACTCAGTACCATTTTGCCAGCCTAATTTAACCTCTTTGCGCATCAATAACCCCTCTTCAACGATATAAACATAACTACCCTGATAAATCGCGCTGCTAGGGATCACTAAGGCATTTTTTACTTCGCGACCGGTAATTTCGGCGGTAACGTATTGGCCCATTTTTATTTGCGCACCTTGGTTATAGGCACCATCGTAAGGGCGGATAATCTGGGCAACCACGTAGAGTTGTTGTGACATTTCATCAATTGCACTTTCGGTACGGACAATTTTACCTTGCCACACTTGTTTGCCCATAAGGTCAGATGAAATGACCACATTACTTATCAATGAAGTGTTGGGACTGTCTTGGGCACTATTATTGAGACTAGCTTCAAACCTTTCATGAGCATTGCGATATTCTTCTGGCAATTTCATTAGCGGTAAGTCTTTGTTTTTTATTGGTAAGCGAATCTCTACATAATCAACAGCGAAAATATCGGCTAGTTGAGTATTGCTTGAAATTACCTGTCCGATATCAACATTCTTTTTTAATATTCGACCGGCATAAGGCGCAATAATTTTAGTACGCTCAAGTGAAAGCTTCACTTTATCAAGCAAGGCTTCAGCTGAGAGTACTTGTGCCTTAGCGGATTCCAGCTGAGGCTGACGCAGTACTAAGGCATTAGGCGCTTTACCATTACCTAACCTCTGCCAATCTGCTTTCGCTTGGTTTACTCGGGCCACTTCTTCTTGCAAGCTTTGCTGAGCGGATATTAAACTGGCTTGCGCTATTTTAACTTCTGCGCGGTGATCCCTGTCATCAATCTGCATTAAAATATCACCTTGCTCAAAAAAACCACCGGCTCTAAATTGTTGACTGACATGATTTATTTGTCCTGAAACCTGGGCGAAAAGTACACTTTGAGTTCTCGGTTTTACCGTACCAAAACTTTGCACCATCACTTGATAGGTTTGTGGTGTCACCGTGGTAGTCGTGACTGTCATTTGAGGAGCTTTTGATGGTTTTGACCGTTTACTTGTCGGAGGATTTTTAAATATCATCATCATTAAGGCGATAGTGGCAATAATTATGACGATAGGCACTAATATTTTTTTATATTGAGCAGCGGTAGACATATTTATTCGGCCTTTAGTGTAGGTGATGGCGCAAGTGACGGTGTGGTGAAGTCGCCACCCAAGGAAAGATGTAAATGAATACGATTGGCAATGAGTTGGTTTTTAATTTTTATTAAGGTGGTTTGCGCTTCGAACGAACGATTTTGCGCATCAAGTACCGTGGTATAGCTGACCAAGCCACTTTGATATTGCTCGAAAGATAACGTGGATGCTATTTGGGCATTTTCTTGCGCCGCTAACATGGTGTAATAACTAAGCTTTAAACTCTTTTCAGTGGTGATGGCATTTTCTACATCGCTAAAGGCTTCATATAAAGTATCTAGGTATAATTGTTCACCTTGTTTTAGCTCGATACGGGCTTTCTCTTCATTGGCCTCTAAACGTCCGGCATTAAAAATAGGCGCTGAAATACTGCCCAGTAATGACCATGCTAATGAAGAGCCGGAGAGTAAATCACCAACATCAGCAGCAGAGTCACCGACGGAGCCTGATAATACGATGCTAGGGAAACGTTGTTTATGGGCGTAAGCTAAGCTGGCATCTTGAGATAACAGTTGATACCAACTGGCTTTTAATTCGGGTTTTCGGCTAATTAACTCAGAAGGTAAGCCAACCGGAATGTCATTGGTTAGCAGCGGTAAATTGGCATTGACTAATAATTCACCCTTTGGATATTCGCCGATGAGACGCTCAAGCTGCCTAATCAACTTGGTTTTTTCAGTGCTTTGTTCTGATACTCGCGTTAATTCGGTATTCAAATCGTTACGGGTTAAATAAACATCAAGGGCAGCAGTTAAACCTGAGTGATAACCTGCTTCGATAATGGCTAAATTTTGTTGCGTGTTTATTACTCTGTTGCGATAGAGCTTAAGTAATTTATCAGCTTCTATGACGCGAAACCATGTGGTGACTACATTGACAACGAGTTGCTGCTTGTACTGTTCAAAACTCGCCTTTTGCGCGAGGTAGTTATAGTTACTGACTTGATCGGCAGCAGATAACTTACCCCAAATATCAATTTCGTAACTTAAATTCAAATTAACAGAATTACTATTGGCATAACTGACGGTTTGGTTGTCTTTATTGCGGCCACTGCGAAAAGAAAAATCAAGTTCAGGCCAAAGTTGGCTGCCAGAAACAATCAGCTGCTGCTCGGCAATTTCAAGGGCATAAGCTTGCATGGTAAACTGGTGATTAGCGGCTAAGGCTTTAGTCACTAATTGCTGAACTTGTGGATTATCAAGTTGAGATAACCAATTATTTTCTACCGATAATACTTGTTGGCTTTCTTGCCAGTTTTCTGGAAGTGTCGGCTTAGTAAGGTTTTTATCTACTTGTGAAGTATTACTACAAGCCAATAAAAACAGGCTTGAAAGTAGTGGCAGTAGTTGTCGGAATCGACGTGTCATAACGAGAGCAACTCAGTTTAAATAAATTATCTAATACCAGTGTAATAAAAGCAACGCCGAGGAGATATAGCTTTTACATAAGTTTACAGAACGCCCACCTGTAAGGGTTTGTAACTAGATCTAGCTAATACGTACGACCATTTGTTGTACCGCAATTTTTAGTGGTTTACTGATATTTTTGTTGGATCTGCTGTAGTTCTCCTTGAGTCATCATCTGATTGAATATAGTTTTTAACTGCTGAGCAGATACCTTGTGATGACTTTTTTTAGATATCTGTAACCATGGGGTGCGCTGTGAAACAATTAACGGCTCACCAAAAAAGTCTCTATTTAGACCGAGTTGTTTAGCAGCACTGATGATTGGCGCCATAGGTCCGATGATAGCGTCAACTCGACCCTTTTCTAACATTAACAGCCCTTGATTAAAGTCACTGACGGTTTGTTTGATAATTCTAGGATTGGTATCGATGTCATCACTAAATTTCGCGCCCCGTAAATAAGCGATACTGAGCTTTTCTAATTGTGCTACTGACAGGTAGTTAGTACCTTTTCGACCAATAACGACATTTTTTAAGGTCGGCAGCGGATAAATATAATCGACATAATCTTCTAATTCCTTATATTTAAACATAATAGTTAAATCAGTTTTACCCAATTTAAGCTCGTGTATTATCCGCCCATAAGGAAATATATGGTGCTCACTTTCTATACCCGCCTTTGCCAGTAGAGCGTTGGCTAAATCGTAATAGATACCACTTTGTGCGCCGTTGGTATTAATGCCGTAAGGAGCAATGGCTATCGTTCTAACTTGCAGTAGCGGTTCTTTAGGCGCGGAGATACAGTCGTGACTAACGCACAACAGCATAAGAGAAAATAGTAAGATGAAAAGCTTCATTAAACTAAGTCCATTAAGTTAGTTCCCATTTAGAGCTTACCAGAGGTTTGAGAACAAATAGAATTTTTTTGTAACTATTCACCTTAGATGAAAGAAATTCTGTGCGGCTATCGAATTGCTGGGCAGCTGCCAAAGGGAAAGAAAAGCATCTTCACCTGCAAAGGTGTAAGTGAAGATGCGATGTTTGCTAGGTTAATTAAGCATCGTTATTTAAGCTTTGCTAATTAACGCTTGTTAAGTAAGTCAATGAAGAAGCTATATTGCAAGGCGGTATCATGAATGCGTTTGAAACGTCCAGATGCGCCACCGTGTCCCGCTTCCATATCGGTTTTAAACAACAATACGTTGTTATCGGTTTTATAATCACGCAACTTGGCAACCCATTTCATTGGCTCAAAGTACTGTACTTGTGAGTCATGCAGTCCTGTTGTTACTAATATATTTGGGTAGTCTTGTGCTTTCACCTGATCGTAAGGTGAATACGACAACATGTAGTCATAATAAATTTTATCTTTTGGGTTGCCCCATTCTTTAAATTCATTAGTGGTTAGCGGGATACTTTCATCAAGCATAGTGGTGACTACATCAACAAAAGGTACTGCTGCTGCAATGCCTTTGTATTGCTCAGGTGCCATATTAACAACAGCGCCCATCAATAAACCACCGGCACTACCGCCAGCCGCGAAGACATTATCTTTATCGCCGTAACCTTGTGCTGTTAGGGCTTTAGTGACATCAATAAAGTCTGTGAAAGTATTCATTTTGGTTAACTTTTTACCGTCTTCATACCAAGGGCGGCCGAGCATTTGTGAACCACGGATATGGGCAAGTGCGTAAACAAAACCACGGTCTAACAAACTTAACCGACTGACTGAAAAGTAGGGGTCGATTGTGTGACCGTATGAACCATAGGCATATTGATATAATGGGTTAGTACCATCTTTTTTGAAGGTATCTTTACGATAAACTAAAGATACCGGTATTTTTTTGCCATCACGCGCTTCAACAAAAATACGTTCAGAAGCATAGTTATTGCTGTCAAAGTCACCTAATACTTTGGTTTGCTTTAATTGCTTTTTAGCAAAAGTATTTAAGTCGACATCGTAATGCGTACCTGGGGTGGTGAAACTTGCGTAGTAAAGGCGCAATGCTTTGTTGTTTAGCTCGTTATTACCATATAACTCCAAGGTGTAGGCGGTGTCATTAAAACTAAGTTGTTGCTCTTTACCGGTTGAAAGTTGCTGAATTGTGACTCGGCTAATACCGTTTTCACGTTGTTGATAAACGAGGTGGTCGGTAAATACTTCATAATCTTCAAGCTTAACGGCATCATTAGCAGGTATAACATCTTGCCATTGTGTTTTATCGCCAAGGTGTTTTTTATGAACTTTCATTAAACGAAAGTTGGTTGCTTGCCAGTTCGTACTGATGTAATACCAGTCATTTGCTTTAGCGATAGAATACTCATGGCCTTCTTCACGCTCAATAAATTTTTTCGGCATCGCTTTAGCATTATTCGCATCGATGACTGAGACACCACTGGCTTCCGTACTGCCATGCCAAATAAAGATGCTACTGCCGTCTTTAGATTTACTCAGACCGGTGTAGTACGCTTTATTACTTTCTTCATAGACCATTTCATCAGTGCCTTGTGCTGTGCCTAAGGTGTGACGAAATACTTGGAAACCTAATAAGGTTTGTGGGTCTTTTTTGATGTAATACACGGTTTTATTATCATTACCCCAAACAACGCCACCGTTAGTGCCGGTAAGCTTGTCATCAAGTAAAGTATTGCCGGCAATATCTTTGAATTGCACCGTGTAGATTCGACGACTCACAGTATCTTCACCATAAGCTAATAACTTGCCATCAGGGCTAGCGCTTAAACCAGTAACGTTATAATAATCATGAGCTTTGGCTAACTCATTGACGTCAAGCAATACTTCAAGATTGCTGCCTTTAAAGTCGGTTGCTCTTACGTGAATAGGGTACTCATTCTCGCCTTGCATTTGACGTGAATAGTAAAAATTGCCTTTTTTGGTTGGCACAGAATTATCGTCTTTTTCAATACGCGCTTTGATCTCTTGAAAAATCTGCTCTTGCAGTGCTTCAGTATGTTTTAACTGTGCCGTGGTGTAATCATTCTCTGCGGCTAAGTGCGCTAAAACTTCTGGCTTGGTACGACTATCATCACGCATCCAGTAATAATCATCGACGCGAGTATGGTTATGAATAACCATTTTATGAGGAACTTTTTTCGCGACCGGGGCGTTTATCTGTACTGCGGTATTAGCTGTGTCATTCTCTTGATTACTACAAGCTGCAATAAGCAGGGCAGAGGAGACTATTAAGCTTAGCTTAGTCTTGCTGATGGCTCTTTTCATGTGTATTCCTTATCATCCCAATTCGATTAAGCTCCTCCTGCATGGGAGGTAACTGATAGAATTGTTATTATCCTGAGCCCGTATTGCTGAACAAGCTCAAATGTTAAAAAAATGTATCGGGGAATAAGTTAGCATGATATTAGTTATAATCAAATGCACTTGTCGCTTAATATGGTTAAGCTAACCCGTTTTCTCAATTAACGCTTTTTGTAAGGACGTTTCGCTACTATGTCATTAGATAAAATTTCAGCTCAGTTAGCTACTAAGTCTGCAAGTAATAAAAAATCATTACCGCCAGTTGAGTCGTGGAACCCACCTTATTGTGGTGAAATTGATATCCAGATAAAAGCGAATGGCGATTGGTTTTACGGTGGTAGTATTTTTAAGCGACTGCCATTGGTAAAGTTATTTGCCTCAGTGTTAATTATGGAAGTTAGTAAGGAAGTAAATAATAACCTTGAGCAGTACTTTTTAGTCACGCCAGTCGAAAAAGTAAAAATTAAAGTAGATGATGCGCCTTTTGTGCTTACGCAGTGGCACTGGCTTGATGAAGAAAAAACTATCATGCAAGTAAGTACAAACTTAGATGATGAGTTTATTCTTGATGCACAGCATCCGCTTATTATTAACAAGGACGGCGATTTGTATGTCACCGTTAGACGTAATTTGACTGCGAAAGTACACCGAAATGTTTATTACCAGTGGGTCGATATTGCTAAAGAACAGCAGACAAAAAACGGCACTGAGTTAATCATTACCAGTGCCAATTGCCAATTCAGTTTAGGCACTTATTGAACCTTTAGTCTTTGAAAAAACCGAATGTTACTACCTCGGTGTAGCGCGAAGCGAGGCCTACATGGATGTAGGTCACTTAGGTTATGCATGGAGCATATAACCTGCCTCTGTGCTCTCGGTGGTAGTGATTAACTTTAGGTTTTGTGTTTAAGAACAGGCAACGAAAAATGAAGTACAAAAAATAACCAGAACAAAGATTTCTACCACAGAGGACAGCGAGGCTGTGCTATACCGAGAAGAGAAAGGAATTAGAATTCTCTTTTTGGGTTATTTGAACCACAGACAGTACAGTTGGCTTGTTTCTTCATATTAAACTGTTGCCATTGATTGGCTAAACCATCAAGTAAGTTTAGCTGATTTAT
>NZ_KB905180.1:0-1722 GCF_000378625.1 Colwellia piezophila ATCC BAA-637
TACGTGATCGTGCCACCCGCTTCCGTCAGCTCCGTTTTATCGGCTGATAAGCTCACCGTGGTGTTATCAATGTCATCGGCTATCGCCGTCTTGATCACAGTTTTATCAGCCACCAGGTTTTCAAACGTATCGGCGGTGCTAACCATCTTGATATTGTTGCTCACCGCGGCATCGGCTTCACTGTAAACATCATCTTCATTGACGGCCACAGCGACTGAATCTTCGCTGCTGCTATTGATGGCGATGGTGATCTGCTCACCATTTTCTAGCGTCACGGTGATCGCTTCTTTGGCGAGGACGGCATTACCATCCGCATCTTCTAAGCTCGCCGTGTAAACAATGCTGCCACCGTCTTCGGTGCCGGTCATAACCGCGGTTAATTTAACCGTCACAGTATCATTGTCATCATTGATGAGAATTACGGCAGGGTTAGGATCAATATCAAATGTTTCAACATCACCGCCTGTTGCATTTACAATTGATACATTTAGGGTTTCAGTATCTACATAGACATCGTCACTTGGTGCGTCGATACTAACTGAGCCTTCTGATTGACCACCAATAATTGTTATAGTAACTGGTTGATTATTTGAGTCTGTTAAATCAAGAGTTACCGTTACCTCTTTACCATCAGCAACTGCTTCTGTTAATTTGACAGTATATGTAATTTTCTCACCTTCATTTACAGACGTTGGTGCACTTAAAATTACGCCAACGCCCTCAATAACATTTTTCTCTGTTAACTCAACCTTGATCTCGGTTGTCGCATTATCTGCATCTTTTGCCGTTACCGTTAAAGCATGTACGTTAGCTAGTGTTTCATAGTCATTCGCCGCCGCTAATACGCCAACTGGTGTTAAGGTGATCTCACCATCATTGTTGATAGCAAAGTAACCATCATCATTACCTGCGGTAATGCTGTAGCTTACCGTATCGTTAGCATCTTGATCGGTTGTTACCACTCTGCCTAAAATGTCAGTATCAGCGCGTCCTTCATTGTATTCAAACTCGAACGTGTTAGTGGTTGTGTTGTAATCCGTTGATTCTTTGTCAACTTCTGGTGCTTCATTCACATTGGTTTCTGTTAATGTAATATCAGCTTTGCTGGCATTACCGGATGCATCAGTGGAAGTAATATTATAACTGTGTGCAATAGCACCCGTTTCAAAATTATTTGCTTCACTAGCTAAGTTTGTTAGATGAACTTCACCTGCACTATTAATTGTGAATAAGCCATCTTTACTACTTGTCGTACCCGTTTCTGTAAAGGTAAATGTAGGAGCTGCTTCAGCAACATTTTGTGAGAACACAACCGTTGCAACAGGCTTATCAATATCAATCTGATTTTCTGAGTATTGAAATTGTTGATTATCTTGCAACACAGGTGCAGTGGTATCACCGACGGTTGCCGTATCACTCGCTGTTGCCGAGGTATTACCGGCCACATCGGTTAAGCTTGCCGTTACGGTTAATGTCTGTCCATCAGCCGGACGAGCATAATCAAAGCTCAGCTCTTTAGCATCTATTTGGTCTTGAGTCAGCACGATTGGCGCTTGCCCTGAAACCGTTAAGGTATCCCCTTTCACCGCATCAGCTGGAATGCCGACTACTACGTTAACCGTGGTGCTATTACCTAGCTCAACATTACTTAATTGTTCGTTGTTATCGGTATCTGTTGTGATCGTTACTGTTGGTGCGCTTGTCGCTGTAGTATCACCAACC
>NZ_KB905180.1:2737-39376 GCF_000378625.1 Colwellia piezophila ATCC BAA-637
TGGTCTTGGGTCAGCACGATTGGCGCTTGCCCTGAAACCGTTAAGGTATCACCTGCAACCGCGTCAGCTGGAATGCCGACTACTACGTTAACCGTCGTGCGATTACCTAGCTCAACATTGCTTAATTGTTCGTTGTTATCGGTATCAGTTGTGATCGTTACCGTTGGTGCGCTTGTCGCATCAACATCGGAGCCAACCGCAGTATTAGTACCTTCATCTGATTCATTACCGGCAATATCGGTAATGGTGGCAGTGACGGTAGCACCTGGTAATACCTCAACCGTCACGCCGTTGTTAATATCATCGGCCGTTAAAATAACGGTTTGTACTGATCCGCCATCAACTTGATAAGTCAGGCTATCACCTGCAACCGTACCTGTTGGAATAGTAATCGTTGCAGTGATGGTGCCATCAACACCAACTTCCGCTTTGTTATAAAGGTTGTCGCTACCTGGTGATTCAAAGCTGACCGTCGGTATACCCGTTGCACTCGTATCAATTTTGGCACTGTCGGTGCCTTTGGCGGAGGTGTTACCTGCGATATCAGTGATGGTCGCATCAACGATTAACGCTGTACCCTCTGATGGCGCGGCTACCGTTGTTAATATCTCACCGGCGATGATATCAGCTTCAGTCAACACGATACCTTGACCGTTTACGGTCAAGGTATCGCCCTCAACAGCGCCAGTATCTTTCAGGCTGATGGTGACATTCACTTCACCCGCAAGCTCTGCATCACTAATGAATCCATCGTTATTGGCATCTTCTGTGATCACGACAGTTGGCGCACCTGCTGCACTCGTATCGAGTTTGGCACTGTCGGTGCCTTTAACAGAGGTGTTACCTGCGACATCAGTGATGGTCGCATCAACGGTTAGCGTTTCACCCTCTACTGGTACTGCTACGGTGGTTAAGACCTCACCGGCGGTGATATCAGCTTCTGTCAACACGATATCACTGCCGTTTACGGTCAAGGTATCACCCTCAACAGCGCCGGTGTCTTTCAGGCTGATGGTAACATTCACCTCACCGTCAAGCTCGGTGTCACTGATGAAAGCATCGTCATTGACATCTTCTGTGATTGTCACTGTTGGTGCTGCAGTTGGTGTGGTATCACCCACGGTAGCTGTTTTACTTGTTGTCGCTGATGTATTACCGGCACCATCAGTTAATGTTGCCGTGACTTCAATAGATTGACCATCGTCTGGACGCTCATAATCAAAGCTCAGTTCTTTGCCATCAATTTGTGCTTGTGTCAGCACGATTGGTGTTTGTCCTGATATCGTTAAGGTATCACCCGCAACCGCGCCGGCAGGAATACCTACTACCACGTTTACTACCTGACTATCACCGAGCTCAACATTAGTTAGTTGTTCATTATTATCAGTGTCAGTTGTGATGGTAACCGTTGGTGCATTTGGTAAAGCATCATTATCAATAATGCTCGATGTGCCAGTGGCTTTATTTTCACCGATATTGGCGTGAAGCGTGAAAGTTTCTGAGGCTTCAGAAATGCCGTCATCTATTGTATCAACGACAACACTTAACGCGGTAACACCAGCAGGAACAATGTAATTTCCATTGCCATCAGACTCTAAATATTGTGGATTCGATGCATCGCCATAAAAGACTTTAAGTGTTGATGCATCATAATCAGAGCCATCGGTTGCACTGCCATCTGCAAGTGACAAGTGAACAAGTACCAATGAATCAGATTTATCGCCAAGATCTTTACTGATATCTACGGTAAATACCGCTTGCTCACCTTCAGTGACTTCTGGAGCGCTAACTGTTAATTCGATTGGGTAATCATTATCAAAAATTCGTAACGTACCCTGCCCATCGTTGATAACAGCATTGGTTGCATCAGAAAGATTTATTAGTGCAAATTCAGGGGAGTCTTCACTAATGAGATCATCAGTAATTACGATTGAAATTGTCGCCGTTGTTTCACCTGGCTGGAAAGTAACTGTGCCAGAAGTTTCTTCAAAATCATCGCCAAATTTAGCGGAAAGTTCAGTGGTACTGTAATTTACCGTAATTACTTCATCACTTGCTTCGCTCAGTGTTAGGGTAAAGACCGCATCGCCTTGCCCTTCAGTAACAAGCACGTAATCAATATCAATGGTTGGTAAGTCTGAAGCAACACTATCGTTATCTTCGATAGCAAAGAGTATTGTTTCATCATAAAAATCATCACCTTTAATCTCAGCACGAAAGTACTCAGTTGGTTCAATAGTTACATCATCAAAAATAGGCACACGGATTTCAAGGCTACTATTTCCCGCTGCTAACTCAAATCCGAATATTGGACGAGGAATGCTGCCCGTTGTATCAATGGCAACAACAGTCATTGCATGCCAAGTAGTACCGCCATCGTTTGAGTATTCAAGTGGTACCGTATAATCATCGGCATATTCAGCCACTTGAATAATGCCATTTTCTATCACCGCATCTTTGCCAAGAGCGGCTAACTCTTCTGAGATTTGAGTTG
Source organism: Colwellia piezophila ATCC BAA-637 (assembly GCF_000378625.1). GTDB lineage: Bacteria > Pseudomonadota > Gammaproteobacteria > Enterobacterales > Alteromonadaceae > Colwellia > Colwellia piezophila. The sequence goes on from NZ_KB905180.1 coordinate 5,232, forward strand.
TTAACTGTTCACTCAGCAACTCACTGGTAAAATTAATCTGTAATTGGGTATTACTATCAAACGTTAATGAACTGTTTAGGGTAAATTGATTGAATCCTACATCTTCTTTTACATCGGCAATGTCTGCAGATAGGTGGGATTTATAGCTATCTAAAGTCTGCGATGTCACCTCTTTACTAACGGTCCAATCTTCAACACGGTAATCAATAGCAAGGCCTTCTAGCGCTTTACCTGTTACCCCTTCATTAAGTTGGATCTCAAAGTTACCATCACCTAAATCAACCAGTGTACCTATGCTTTCAAAATTAGCAGATAATTTAACGTTATCAACAACCAAGTTAGCTGTTATGACTTGTTGGCCAACAGCGCCCACTAAAAGATCATTGGTTGTAAAAGTAATAACACCGTCTGCTTCGGCAAAATGGTAATTGATCAATCCACCTGGCACATCAATAGTATCGACTTCACGTTGGTCAGCACTGTCAGGAGCTCTTTCACCCGCTAACTCATCAATAGTTTGTGCAACGTGATCCATGGCGATCGTTTCAAAGGTATTTTCACCATTACCACTTTCGTCTTGCTCGGTGTCACGCGTGAATTCAATACCCACAGAAGCTAATGCCTGTGAGATCATCTCTTTACCAGAGGTAGTGATATCTAACACTTCACCCGTTGTTGGGTCAATATAGCCGGTAAATGCATCCAGAATAGCTTGGCTGATGGTGATATTTGTCGCGTAAGAACTATCGTTATCGATTAAATCATCAGTACTTAATATACCATTTTCACTGCTACTATCAGATAAATCATCATCTAATGCTTGCAGGAAAATAGCCATATTTTCAACATAGCTTGAGTTGCTATCAGAAAGTGAATTCCCTGCAATGTCTTGTAAAAAAAGAACATCTCCATTAATGGCATCAGCACTAAATTGGCCAATAATGACATCACCAATGGTGAAGGTTATTGTATCGCCAGCATTATATTTAAACTCACCCGCGGTGCCTGTATCGCCGGTCTTACCGGTTAACCCTGATGAAGTAGTATATGTTACGCCGGAAACAAAATTATCGGTAAACTGAGCCGTTAATGTCGAATCTGTTGTGACTGGGGTTACGTTCGAACTGAACGACTGTATATTGGTATCTTTTAAATCGTTAGTAATAAAATCAAGAGCAAAAGTGGCGGTTTCAAAATCAGAGCTTGCTAGTGTTTCACTAGCATCACGCGATACATCGACAAATACAGTACTACCACCATCATTTGCTTCACCAGCAGCTGTTTCAATATCCTCGATAGGGGTATCATTTTCTTCAATTGCAGCTTGTATGGCTTCAATTTCAGCGAGCACTTCAGCATCATCAACATCAGCGATTTTTACAGCGAGGTCCGAATTGTTCGACTGTTCATTTATTAGGATTTTATCGTTATTAACTTTATCTTTAATGATTTTATCAGCCATGATTCCACTCTTTTTTCGATTATTGTAATTCCATCAACAAATTCATTGTAGATAAAACGCATATTCTCGCGATATTAATGTATTTACACATTTATTACAATATTTCGCATAAAATCACAATCAAGAAAGAATGAGTTTAACCTATATTTTACTAAAGAAAATTACTTGCCTCACCCACAACACCGACACCACTGCCATTTATCATTCCCCGAAGAGAGACAGCTAATTTTCACTTTACGTAATAGTACCTTTACTAGATAAATTTCAGCTATTGCTGAATAAAAGGGCTAAAAGTGTTTACGCCAAAATGAAAAAAGCCCCGGTACTGAATCAGTAACGGAGCTTGAATTTCCATAGCAATTAAATAAATAGCGAGTTAGCTAATCATCAGATTGCGTTATTTCTACATCCATGTGGTCAGCGACTGAGTTACTACTCAGCATTGCACCAACTGCCATGATTAATACTGCAAACATCACGGTTGTTAATTTAAACCCTTTTGAGGATGAATTATTCATATTGTACCTTTGTCACAACCTGCTTGATTTATTATTAATTTGTACTATTTATGAGCAGGCACAATGACAGTAATGCATTATTTTTTTATTTACAAGTGCTTTTTTAATTAAGGAAACAATTAAATTAATCAACTATATCAAATATTAACCCTTGCTGAACTTCTTGCTGTTCAATTGATGAAATACTTACCCTAATAGATGCGTTTAAAACACCGGTGCCAGAACTTAATGTTGCGAAACTAGTATTGCCTCCTAACAACTGGCTGTATTTAATCGCCATTGCCATTGCTGTACTATTAGCGATAAATTCGTTGCTAGCCTGTTGAGGGTCCCCCTGGCTATATTGATTGGTTATAACAATATTTTGCGGCAACAAGGTGAAAAATAAGCTAGCGCCTGAGTCCTGGTGTTTATGTAGTTTGATAGCTAACCGTAACGCATTGGTCTTCAATAAATCGTGAGCACTTTCTATCAAAGCATGCAGTAATTTTTGTATATAAAGCTCATCGCTATTGAGGTAATGAGGCACACTGTCATCGGTGAGGAAAAACACCGACTTATCTTCATAGGCATTACTGGCTTTAAGTACTAATTCAATACGCTGTAAAAATCCATAAAAATCAAAACAATCTTCTTTGGCTACAACTTTTCCAGCTTCAATATCAGATAGATCCATCATAGTATCGAGTAATAAAGTCACATTACTCCCCGCATGGCCTATGCCCATGACTTCCTTATTGTTCATGCCTTTGTTCTGTAACTGTTCAACAAACGCTTTTATCGCCAGTAACGGTAAGCGTAATTCTTTATTTAAGGTCTGTAAAAAGTAACTTTTAGCGATATTTTTTTTCTCTGAAATTTCTTTGGCTAAAATAAGTGCCCTAGTTTTGCTATCAACTTGCTGGCTTAGCTCACTTGAATAGGCTGCCATCATCAATACCAACATTTGAAATAATACCGCGCCTAATGTTACACCAATAATAACCGCCCAAGCTTGCCAACTTTTTGGTTGACTAAACCAAGGCTCTTTTTCAGCCATAGTAACTTGCCAAACCCGTGAAAAAACAGGAAATGAAATGGTTTGGGAATAGCGATTAACCTTAGGTATTGCCTGTCCAAACAATATTGAGGGTTCACTGTTGGTTATGTCTTGAATAAAAACATTAACATCTTTGACATCTTCTGTAGCAAGATGTTGTAAGAAGCGATCAAGTTGCACTACCACGACCACAAAACCTAATAGCTTTTCTTTTTTAGTCGGTGTTATCTTATTTTCTGCAACATATTGATTAGCGCCACTACTACCCGATGGAACGAAAACAGCATAACTAAATAATATACCCGCTTTGGCCGTATTATCCTGCACCAACGTAATCGGTGCACTCGCAATGACTTGCTGACTATCAACAACCTCCTGCATAGGTAATACATGCTTAGGATTACTATAAACATCTAAACCTAAAGCAGCCTGATTACCGTATTTTGGATAGATATAATACAAAGGGGCATATTGATTACGAGGCCCAGCAAGCGCCATTTCGCCATTCATTAAGCGCTCTTTAATTTGAAATTTTTGTTGTAGAACTTTGGAGCCCCTTTGCTCAAATTTTTTGCGCTGAGCAAAGGGGACAATGGGAGCCCACTCTAACGCCCTGACACTCGAAGGTGTTTTAAAAGTATTTTCACTGAATATGTTGAACTCTGCTAATGAGATATTATTACTGGCTTTAAAAAAAGCCGAAAGGCTATTAATTTGGTTCACTACCGCGGAAATTTCAGCAAGAATCAACCGTTGTATTTCAATTTTTGACTGCTCAAATTTAACTTGTCTCGCATGCTGCTGTTCGTACTGAGCCGTTTGAAGTAATAGTAGAATAGCAAAGACACCTAAGACTGAAGTACAGCCGACAAATAAGCGTTTAGTTAATTTAAGCTGTTCCGCATTTTTCACCAGTAATAATAACGGAATAAAAAACACCGCCACTAACATGCTCGCCGACCAAGTATTAATAAAGGTATAGAAAAAAGTGCCTTGCATTACTTGATTATCAAGCATAGCTAACACTAATGCTGCGCTAGCAGAAACAAGACTCGCGATAGGGCCAATACGTAATAAAAAGAAGAATAAGTACTTTCTTGAAATTAACCACGTCTTATTGTGAATAAAACTAAAAACCAGCTGTTTAGTCCAAAATCCTTGTAAAATAATGGCTAAAATAGCAATAGTCATCACCGCTAAATCAACTTCAAGTTGAAAGTAACTACCCAGGCTATACGCCAAGAATGGGCTAACCAAGAGTAACGCTATGAGTGGCGTAATACCCCACATCAATATTAAACCACTGGCAATTGCTGCCGTAGGGCCAACAAAACTCACTACAGACTGAGGCTCAATCAGCCATGTTGTGCCAAAAAAAATCGCAATGTAGATAATGGCCGAAATAAAAAAACGCGCTAAGTGGGGTTGTATCATAGAGTATTATTCAAGAGTGGTAGAGTTAGTCCGTTAGGTAAAAATTTATGCACTTTTCAACCGATACTAGCACTATATTATGCTAATAATTAACCACTTCACAAAATAATATAAAGAATTGCACAATTTAATTTGCGCTGTGTGCTTGGGTAAGCGAAAATACGCACAATTTTTATTCTTTCAAGACTATCAGATCAGGAGCTATTATGTCATCGCGTCAAGAGCTAGCAAATGCTATCCGTGTATTAAGTATGGATGCCGTACAAAAAGCAAAATCAGGACACCCTGGAGCCCCTATGGGGATGGCAGATATTGCCGAAGTATTATGGCGTGATTTTTTAAAGCACAATCCTGCTGATCCTAACTGGGTTGACCGCGATCGTTTTATTTTATCCAATGGCCATGGTTCAATGCTGATTTATTCATTATTGCATTTGTCAGGTTATGATTTATCAATCGATGATTTAAAAAACTTCCGTCAATTACATTCAAAAACTCCAGGTCACCCGGAATACGGTTACACACCCGGCGTTGAAACAACCACAGGTCCATTAGGCGCAGGTATTGCTAATGCTGTTGGTATGGCCATTGCTGAAAAAACCTTAGCAGCACAATTTAACCGTGCAGATCACGATATTGTTGACCATTTCACTTATTGCTTCTTAGGCGATGGTTGTTTAATGGAAGGACTCTCTCATGAGTCTTGTTCTCTTGCCGGTACGTTAGGCTTAGGAAAACTAATTGCCTTTTGGGATGACAATGGCATTTCAATTGATGGTGAAGTTGAAGGTTGGTTTACTGATAATACCCCTGCTCGTTTTGAAGCATACGGTTGGCATGTTGTTTGTGTTGATGGTCATGATCCACAAGCGATCACTAATGCCATTGAACAAGCAAAATTAGTGACTGATAAGCCAAGCATGATTTGTTGTAAAACTATCATCGGTTTTGGTTCACCAAATAAATCAGGTACTCATAATTGTCATGGCGCACCATTAGGTGATGAAGAAATTGCCGCAACACGTGAGTTTTTAAACTGGTCACATGAACCTTTTGATATTCCAAGTGACATTTACGCGCAATGGGATAGAAAAGAAAAAGGTCAAGCAAGCCAAGTTAGCTGGAATGAAAAATTTGCTGCTTACCAAGCTGCATACCCTGAACTGGCTAGCGAATATGAACGTCGTGTTATTAAAGGTGAATTACCCGCAGAATTTGAAGAGAAAGCCAATGCTTTTATTCAACAATGTCACGAGAGCAGTGAAAATATTGCCACGCGTAAAGCCTCTCAAAATGCTATTGAAGCCTTTGGTAACGTATTACCAGAAATGCTCGGTGGCTCAGCTGATTTAGCCGGCTCTAACCTGACTTTATGGTCTGGCTCTAAGGGTATTGAAAAAGACCCCGCTGGCAACTACATTTTCTACGGCGTACGTGAATTTGGTATGAGTAGTATTATGAACGGTATTTCATTGCACGGCGGCTTTATTAATTACGGTGCTACTTTCATGATGTTTATGGAATACGCACGTAATGCGATACGTATGTCAGCATTAATGGGCATTCAAAACATTTTTGTTTATACCCATGACTCTATTGGTCAAGGTGAAGATGGTCCAACGCATCAACCTATTGAGCAATTAACTAACTTAAGAACTACGCCAAACTTAACAACATGGCGCCCATGTGATGCAACTGAGTCTGCGGTTGCTTGGAAAGCTGCGGTGCAAAGTCAAAAATCGCCAACCGCTTTAATATTTTCACGCCAAGGTTTACCGGCAATGACTCGTACCCAAGAGCAAGTAAGTGCTATTGAAAAAGGTGCTTATGTACTGGTTGACTGTGCTGGCACACCTGATGTTATTTTAATGGCAACAGGCTCTGAAGTTGCTTTAGCAGTTAACGCCGCAACAGCATTAACTGAGCAAGGTAAAAAAGTACGAGTTGTTTCTATGCCTTCAACGAATGTTTTTGATAAGCAAAGCAGCGACTACAAAGAGTCAATCTTACCTATGAGCGTAACTAAACGTGTTGCTATTGAAGCGGCACATGTTGATTTTTGGGCTAAGTATGTCGGCCTTAGTGGTGCAGTTGTAGGTATGACTACATTTGGTGAGTCAGCTCCAGGCAATGTATTACTTGAGCACTTTGGCTTTACCGTAGACAACGTTGTAAACACGGTAAACCAGCTATAACCTAGTAAACGAAAACTGCCATAAGTATTATTGACGGTACTTATGGCATAAATTTCAACTATAAGCAGTTATCACATAAGCTAGTGCTTTCTATTATATTAGAGCAACCTCTAAAGTTACCATTTCACTAAAGCTACTGTTAACCTAGGTCATCCGATAACGTTATCGTTCAAGTTATTGCTAAAACTTTAGCTTAGGCTATTGCTTAAAATCATCCGTATAATGAAGTAAATTATGACAATTAGAATTGCTATCAATGGCTTTGGTCGTATCGGCCGCAGTGTAGTTAGAGCGCTTTATGAAAGCAAGAAAACAGACCTATTCACTTTAGTTTCGATTAATGAGTTAGCGCCTTCTTCGGGTATAGCGCATTTATTAAAATACGATAGTACCCACGGTCGATTTCCTTTTAGTGTTAGCCAAATCGATAACCAACTCGTTATCGATGGTGATGAAGTCGCCCTAACTCACATAGATAACCTAACGAGCTTACCTTGGCAGCAACAGGGTATTGATATTGTCCTTGATTGTACGGGGAAATACGGCAGTCGAGCCGACGGATTAAGCCATATTAACCGTGGTGCTAAGAAAGTATTATTCTCCCACCCCGGTAGCCAAGATGTTGATGCGACAATCATCTATGGCATTAACCATCAAACGTTAAGCTCAGATGATCGTATTGTCTCCAATGGCTCATGTACGACTAACTGCATAGTGCCAGTAATTAAGGTGATTGATGAAGCCTTTGGCGTCGAAAGTGGCACCATTACGACTATTCATTCATCAATGCATGATCAGCAAGTTATCGATGCTTACCATAAAGATTTACGTCGTTCTCGTGCAGCAAGTCAATCAATCATACCTGTTGATACTAAGCTTGCTGCGGGTATCGAACGAATATTACCTAAATTTAAAGGCCGTTTTGAAGCCATCGCCGTGCGTGTACCAACACTGAACGTTACCGCCATGGATTTAAGCCTTACGGTCAATAGTGATGCCAGCATTACCGACATCAACCAAGCAATACAAAAAGCAACCGGCCAACATGATTTATCAGGCGTGCTCGATTACACCGAAGAGCCTTTAGTCTCAATTGACTTTAATCACGATCCGCACTCTTGTATTGTTGATGGTAGCCAAACACGGGTTAGCCATAAGCGCTTAATTAAAATGCTTATATGGTGTGACAATGAATGGGGTTTTGCCAATCGCATGTTAGATACTGCGTTGGCCATGTCCCAAGCGACAAACGACAAACGACAAACGAATACAACAGTAAATAAACACTTTATCTAGAGCAATAGCGATAAAATAATTTTTATAAAACAGTGCTTATACCCGTTCCACTTGAAGATGCATGATTCAGCTGGAATTAGAAACGCCTTTAGGCAAGGCATTGATTGAAGAGAATGGTTGTTCCCTTCTCAAAATCAATAACGCAGCATAAAGCGTTTCTAAACCAGCCCCTTGGGGAAGGCTGAGCAAATCATACTCTGCGTTACATTTCTTTTTAAGGGAATCACCCTTAATAAAAAAATGTGCCTTGATTATGAATCGCTCAGACTTCCTGAAACGAGCATCTTCAAGTGGAGCGGGTATATAAAGCAAAAATTATAAAGCCGCCTTTATCGCTCTTGAACATAATTTACCGACAGTGAAAGTAGGAAACAACAATGTCTATTATCAAAATGGCTGATCTAACATTAGCGAACCAACGTGTGTTAATTCGCGAAGATTTAAATGTACCGGTAACCGATGGAAAAATCACCTCAGATGCACGTTTACGTGCAGCATTGCCAACCATAAAACTTGCTCTAGAAGCAGGCGCAAAAGTAATGGTTATGTCTCATTTAGGTCGTCCAACTGAAGGCGAACCAGAAGAGAAGTTCTCACTTAAGCCGGTTACAGATTACTTAAGTGCTGCATTAAACTACCCGGTACGTTTAGTCACTGATTACTTAGACGGTGTTGACGTTGCTGTGGGCGAATTAGTGGTATTTGAAAATATCCGCTTTAATAAAGGCGAAATGAAAAACGATGACGCCCTAGCTAAGAAATTAGCCGCATTATGTGATGTTTTTGTTATGGATGCCTTTGGCACCGCTCATCGCGCCCAAGCAAGTACTCATGGCGTAGCAAAATTTGCAACTACAGCTTGTGCTGGTCCATTACTTTCAGGTGAATTAGAAGCCTTAGGTAAAGCGTTAGACAATCCTGCTCGCCCCTTAGTAGCGATTGTTGGTGGCTCAAAAGTGTCCACTAAATTGACAGTACTTGACTCTTTAGCTGGCATTGTTGATCAGCTAATCGTTGGCGGCGGTATTGCCAACACTTTTATTGCTGCCCAAGGTCATAATGTCGGCAAGTCATTATATGAAGCTGGCTTAGTTGCAGAAGCAACGCGTTTAACTCAGCAAGCCCAAGCGAATAACGGTGATATTCCCGTGCCTACAGATGTCGTTGTTGCCACTGAATTTTCAGCGTCTGCATCTGCGACATTAAAACCGGTTAATGAAGTCACTGCTGACGAAATGATTTTTGATATTGGCCCAGATTCTGTAAATGCATTGGCTGATATCATAGCCAACGCTGGCACAATTGTGTGGAACGGCCCTGTTGGCGTATTTGAGTTTGATCAATTCGGTCAAGGAACCAAGATGATTGCCCAAGCCATTGCTGATAGTGCCGCCTTCTCTATTGCTGGTGGTGGCGATACCCTGGCTGCCATCGATAAATATGGTATTGCTGATAAGATTTCTTATATCTCTACCGGTGGTGGCGCTTTCTTAGAATTTTTAGAAGGTAAGAAGTTACCGGCAGTAGAAATACTAGAGCAACGCGCAAAATCATAATTTTTCTCTAACTTACTCAGAGTAACCCACTAACGGTTAACGATGAGTCAGAGATAAAACAAAAACGAGGGCCTTGTTTAAGGTGCTCGTTTTTTATGTTCAGAGTATGCTCAAGCCAATGAAGAAAAGTAAAACAGGAAAAGAAACGAAAGATTTTCAATAAAAATCACCTCAAAACGAAATCAAAACAAAATAAAACCGAAACATAAACGAAACTTACTGTTATACTAGTGTAGTAAAACAACCATAATAAACTCAATAAATGTACTAAAACAGCCTTAGGTACAAATATATCTTGTAATATTCGAACAAAATACAAGTTTTATATCCATTACCGCTAAAAAGACAACTTTAACAAATTTATTCTGTAAGATAAGCGGTCTCTTTGCTATAATTCCGTTATCAAAATAAAAACTTTCAACCTCAGCAACAAAATTTATCTAGGAGTAAGTAAATGGCTTTAATTTCAATGCGCCAAATGCTCGATCATGCGGCAGAATTTGAATACGGTATTCCAGCATTTAACGTCAATAATTTAGAGCAAGTACGCGCAATCATGCTTGCCGCTAGTGATACTGATAGCCCTGTTATCATGCAAGCATCTGCAGGTGCCAGAAAATACGCCGGCGCACCTTTCTTACGCCATTTAATTCTAGCTGCTATTGAAGAGTTCCCAAATATCCCAGTAGTTATGCATCAAGATCACGGTACTTCTCCTACTATTTGTCAACGCTCTATCCAACTAGGTTTTTCATCAGTAATGATGGATGGCTCATTAATGGAAGACGGTAAAACACCAAGTAATTATGAATACAATGTTGCTGTAACTCAACGTACTGTTGAAATGGCCCACGCTTGTGGTGTTTCTGTTGAAGGTGAATTAGGTTGTTTAGGTTCTCTTGAAACCGGTATGGCTGGTGAAGAAGACGGTGTTGGCGCAGAAGGTATTTTAACAAAAGAGCAAATGTTAACCGACCCTGAAGAAGCGGCTGATTTTGTCAATAAAACCCAAGTAGATGCACTGGCAATTGCCTGTGGTACATCTCACGGTGCTTATAAGTTTTCTCGTCCGCCAACAGACGATATCTTAGCGATTGACCTTATTAAAGCGATTCATCAACGTATCCCACATACTCACTTGGTTATGCACGGCTCTTCATCTGTTCCACAAGAATGGTTGGCTGTTATTAACGAATTTGGCGGAAAAATACCTGAGACTTATGGTGTACCTGTTGAGCAAATTCAACAAGGCATTAAACATGGTGTACGTAAAATCAATATAGATACTGATTTACGCCTTGCTTCTACTGGTGCTGTTCGCCGATTTTTAGCACAGAACCCAAGTGAATTTGATCCTCGTAAATTTTTACAAGTATCAACTAATGCTATGTATGACATTTGTAAAGCTCGTTATGAAGCATTTAATACTGCTGGTAATGCGAGTAAAATCAAGCCTATAAGTCTTGATGGCATGTTCGACCGTTACCAAAGCGGTGAGTTAAAAGCTATCATCAAGTAGTATTATTGATACAAAACAGTTACAAAAACTGTTCATTAAAAGGGCTTCGGCCCTTTTTTTATGCTCGAAATAAACAATCAACTTAGGTATAATCATCTGAATATTCCACGTTTCATTTCTGTAAGTATAACTTCAAGATGTTTTTTCGCTTTATTCTATTCCCTATATTCGCCCTTTATTGCACTTTACCCGTGTTGGCTTTCGCTCAAGAGCAAGAAAAGCAAAGTAACTCTGCTGATGCTTCTGACATATTGTTTAGCCTAGAAAAAGCTGATGAATCACAACAGCCCACTTCAGGCACATTGTTCACCGCCTCCGCACAACTTGGTTTTCTTTACTTAACAGGTGATACCCGAAGTGCCGATATTAAAACCGGCTTAGACTTACGCTTTGAAAAAGGCCTGTGGCGAAGTTATTTTCTTTTTGACCTTCTGGTTAAAAAAACAGAAACTGAATCTGTGATTAATGACAATGAAATCCGCAAAGCATTTGACACCACAGATCAAAAGTGGAGCCTCAATTCGCAAACTAACTACACCGTTGACCCGATCAATAAAAACTATATTTTTGGTAATTTCTTTTATGAAGAAAACCGCTTTTCTAGCTTTGATTCACAAGCATCAGTCTCGACTGGGTGGGGTCGTCGTTGGTTTGAAAATAAAGTAGCCAGTTTTGATGCCGATATAGGTCCTGGTTTTAAAAGAGATGTTACACAAGTCACTAGCCAAGAAATGAAAGAAGGTATGAGAAGTAGAACGCAAGACACCCTCATATTACAGGCACAAGCACTTTATATAAGAAAAATGAATGACAACATTGAGTTTAAGCAGCTATTAGTGATTAAACACGCAATGGAAGTAGGACAAAATAGTATTTATAAAGCAGAAAGTTCAATCACCAGTCGATTGATCGGCTCGCTGCAATTGAAACTTAGCTTTATCATTGATTACAACTCAAAAGTAGATGACGATAACGAAAACTTAAATACCGAAACCTCAGCAGTACTCATTTATACCTTTTAGCCGTATTAAAAAACTTAACGAAAAGGCCATTTTAGCCAGTTAACTCGAATGAATGCTGTTTAAATTTTTGTAAATCATCAGCGAGAAATTCAATGTTTTTCTCATCAATCATATAAGTAACAGTACAGATTCCTGATTCATTAAATTCATAACAGATACATAGAAAGGGTACTCCCTGGGTATTGCTATATAAGCCAAATTTAAAGGTAACACCATTCATCCACTCAGAGACATACTCATTAATCGGTTCAATGGTTAAATAGTTTGTCGGCGTTACTTGAGCTCGCCAGTGCCTATATTTATCAATGGCAAATTCAACTTCATCAACCTCTGACTCATTGATCCACAAAGAATAAGTTATATTAAGCCCACTTGCATAACGGCTATAACGGGAGCCAATGCCCGGTGCCGCATACAATAACGTACTACCTGTGACTAAACCCGTCTGAGCTATTTTCAGACTCGTTTTTTTGTTCAGGTAACCTTCTATCTTGTTGCTGTATTCAGTGAAACTGACTTGGGTATTTTCTTGGCTCTCAGTGTATGCGCCGATTGAACCACAACCAGTTAAAAACAATACAAAGGGGATAATTACCATGTTAATTTTCATTTTATGTTTTCTATTTTTATTATTAAGCTTTGAGCTGAGCCAATGATTTACTTGCCACTCAATTTAATGCCGTTATTAAAAGCTATTCTACCTATTGTTAAAAAGCACAACTGTTGAAAATCGTCAAATTTACGTGAACAACTGTTACGGTACAGTTAGCTGTTTAACCATAAGCACGTGACTATTTTTTCTATTTAATGGCTCACAAGATAACCATTTTTGATTTTGATTTTGATTTTTTAAATTTCCCAATATCAGTACATGACAATCCTCATATTGGGATTTAATGATGACTCAATTAATGAATTAAACACTAACATATTGTTATATATAGGAAAAACATAGTGGCACAGAAGTAGCATTACAAATAGAGTAGAACAATGTTAATTAACATTAAACTCATTCATTGAGAAAAAATTAGCACTCAACAATGAATCAATTGACAGTAAAGGGATTATTATGAATTCGATTAAAACACATTTTAGTAAAATGGCACTAGCGTTACTTTTTTCGGTAACTGGCATGTTGCTTAGTTTGTCAGCGCTCGCCATGGTAACTGCAAATAACGACGTTAAACATGAACAGCATACAATTGAAGTTAAAGTAGATACAAAAGCTCATCCAACGCATATATTGTAATAGACATTGATAACTCTGTAATAAACGTTACTGGACCAACGGCTAGTTACCTGATAAAAAAACACCATGAGAAATGGGCAATGTCTTGTTATAAATAGCGATAATGACAAAGTCATCGAAATTGAACATTCGAGCATTATTGGCGTCAGTATTATACTTAGAATTAAAATTGTAATTCATAACGGTTACAGTGCTGAAAATTCAGACTAAATTCAACAAGCACTCGATGCAAAAAAATAGCGTTATCTAGTGCTAATATACTTAGAGCAATACATAGCTTCAGCTTAAATTTAGTCACGACTTTGCGCCCAGCTAATCAAAAAACATCGATGTATATTAACTCCCCAAATAGCCTACCTTATATTCTATTTACATCTAAAGCTTAAATCACCTCAATCACATTTGCTTGCCATGCCTCTTTCACCTAAAATATCGGCAAGTTAAACTCCGTTCAAACAAAAGGTTTTCATATGGCTCAGCCGTTACCAGATAAATTCATCATGTCGATGAACCGTGTTTCGAAAATTGTTCCACCGAAACGCACAATTTTAAAAGACATATCCCTTTCTTTTTTCCCTGGCGCAAAAATTGGGGTACTCGGATTAAATGGCTCAGGTAAGTCTACATTGCTTCGTATTATGGCTGGTGTTGATACAGAATTTGAAGGTGAAGCCAAAGCATTAGCCGGTACTAAAATTGGTTATTTACCCCAAGAGCCGGTACTAGATGAAGATAAAACAGTCCGTGAAATTGTTGAAGAAGCAGTATTTGAAGTTAAAGATGCTCTTACACGTTTAGATGCCGTATACGCGGCCTATGCCGAAGAGGATGCTGATTTTGACGCGTTAGCTAAAGAGCAAGGTGAATTAGAAGATATCATCAACACTCAAGATGGCCATAATATTGATAACGTGCTTGAGCGCGCCGCTGATGCCTTACGTTTGCCACCTTGGGAACAAAAAATCGGCATTTTAAGTGGTGGTGAACGTCGCCGTGTGGCACTTTGTCGTTTATTATTGCAAAAACCTGACATGCTATTACTAGATGAACCAACTAACCATTTAGATGCTGAATCTGTTGCTTGGTTAGAACGCTTCTTACATGATTACCCTGGTACTGTGGTCGCAATCACCCATGATAGATACTTCTTAGATAATGTTGCTGGTTGGATTTTAGAGCTTGATAGAGGACACGGTATTCCTTATGAAGGTAACTACTCCTCATGGTTAGAGCAAAAGGATGCCCGTCTTGAGCGTGAAGGTAAAACTGAAAGCGCCCTACAAAAAACCATCAAGCAAGAGCTTGAATGGGTACGTTCTAATCCAAAAGCACGCCAGTCTAAAAGTAAAGCCCGTATGGCTCGCTTCGAAGAACTTAGCAGCCAAGAACATCAAAAACGAAATGAAACCAACGAGCTTTACATTCCACCTGGACCACGCCTTGGTGATCAAGTTTTAGATGTTGTTAATTTAACAAAGTCTTTTGGCGATAGAGTACTCATTGACAATTTAAGCTTTAGCGTGCCTAAGGGCGCGATTGTTGGCATTATTGGGCCAAACGGAGCTGGTAAGTCTACTTTATTCAAAATGATGTCAGGTGCTGAACAACCAGATTCAGGTGAAATAATCTTAGGAAAGACGGTAAAACTGGCCAGTGTCGATCAATTTCGTGATGATATGGACAACAGCAAAACTGTTTACCAAGAGATATCCCAAGGCCATGATATTTTAAAAATTGGTAATTTTGAAACACCAAGTCGTGCTTATGTCAGTCGTTTTAACTTTAAAGGTAATGATCAACAAAAAATTATCGGGCAATTATCAGGTGGTGAGCGTAACCGTGTTCATTTAGCTAAGTTAGTACAAACCGGTGGTAATGTATTACTACTCGATGAACCGACCAATGATTTAGATATAGAAACCCTACGGGCATTAGAAGAAGCCTTATTAGAGTTCCCTGGTTGTGCCATGGTTATTTCGCATGATCGCTGGTTCCTTGACAGAATTGCCACGCATATTTTAGATTATCGTGACGAAGGTCAAATCAACTTCTATGAAGGTAACTTTACCGATTATGAAGCATGGTTAAAGAAAACTTTAGGTCCTGCAGCGACAGAGCCGCACAGAATTAGATACAAAAAAATAGGTTAATCACTAAATTTAAATAGCGGTTATTAGCACCTTAGTAACTTTGCTGTTGTCAGTGATTGATTTAACCGTTAAAAGTCCAATTAAAGCCAGTTAAAATTTTGATTTTAACTGGCTTTTTTGTGTTCAGTAACTTTTTACTTTTCAATAAAAGGGGGCTATGCTAAAGACACACAATAGATAAGATTATTAGTCAGCTTGGAAAATATACATGGAAAATAGACGACAATTCACTCGCATTTTATTTTCAGTAAAAGCCGAGATTAAAATTGAAGAAAAAACATACCCGGTATCTATTCATGATATTTCACTAAATGGTGCCTTAGTTACCGCCATAGACAGTGAGCATTCATTAAAAGGTAAGCTCGGGACCTTGCATTTTATACTGTCAGACCAAGAGTCTGAGGTAATAATGAATATTGCTATTGTTCATGAAGAAGAGCATGAGACAGGTCTGCAATGTAATGCTATTGATATAGATAGCGTTACCCATTTACGCCGCTTGGTTGAACTCAACTTAGGCGATGAAGAGCAACTTAATAAAGAGTTAAGTCAATTGTCGCGTATCAACTAATCACGTATAAATTAAGCACGTATAAATTAAGCACGTATAAACTAGGCACGTATCCTTTAAGCACGAATTAAATACGTTTTTTCCTTATAAACACAATGATCCTTTAGGAGTATTAATGAATCATCTAGTCATCTCTTGCATTGGCCCAGATCAAAGCGGCCTAGTAGATACCTTATCGACAATCATTGCCAAACATCAAGGCAACTGGCAAGTCAGTAGTTTGCATCATTTATCGGGTTTTTTCGCCGGCGTTATTGAAGTAGCAGTGGCAAGTGAACACTCTCAAGACTTAATAACTGAGTTAAAAGGCATTAACGGTTTAAGTTGCCAAATTGAATTAGCAGAGCCTAATCTACCGAAAGTAACTAGTAACTTAGTACTTGAAATTACCGCTAATGATAGAGCAGGCATAGTACAGGAAGTCTCCTCTGTTATTCATCATCAAAGTGGTAACCTGATTAAATTAGTCAGTTCAAATAGCAGTGCTGCTCATAGTGGCCAAGATATTTTTAAAGCGAAAGTTCAAATTGCCATTGCTGATAAGTCTATTGATGACCTGATCAGTGCTTTAGAGAAAATTGCCGATGACTTGATGGTTGATATTTCTCGCCCGTAGTTATTGCAAATAATTAAAACAAATACTAGGCTTTCAAAAAACGATAACCTAACCGTTTATTTCTATGCCACTTAAGCTAATCAGATTAACTCATGCGCTGTCATAATAGTCAACGGTATAAATGCTATTAAGATAAGGATTCCAAGAACTTAGCGGCTTCATTAATATCTCGACTACGTTTCATATCGGGTAAACTTTTTAAGAATGTTTCACCATAAGGTTTATTGACTAACCTATCATCACAAATCACTAAGACACCACGGTCACTGACATCACGGATAAGTCGCCCTACCCCCTGCTTTAATGCAATTACCGCCTGTGGTAATTGAATTTGTGTAAAAGGCTCGCCGCCTTGTCGCCGAACATCTTCACAGCGCGCTTGCAGTAAAGGATCATCGGGTGAAGCAAAAGGCAATTTATCAATAATCACACAAGTGAGCTTATCACCGCGAACATCAATGCCTTCCCAAAAACTTGCGGTAGCCAGTAATACTGCTTTGTCTTGCTCAACAAATTGCTCAAGCAACTTGCGCTTAGCCATCTGACCTTGCACTAATAATGGGTTATCAATAGCTTCCGATAGAATTTCAGCTACCTGATGCATTACCCGGTAACTGGTAAAGAGCATAAAGCAGGCACCTTTACTGGCTTTAATCAGTGGCTGTGCCAACTCAGCTAATTTCAAGGCGCGATTTTTATCATTTGCTTGCGGTAAATAACGAGGTACGATCAGTTGAGATTGAGTATGATAATCAAAGGGGCTATCAAGCAGAAGTTGCTTAGCATCTTGTAAGCCTAAATGCTGGGCAAAGTGATTAAAGCTATTATCAACAGCAAGCGTTGCTGAAGTGAATATCCAGCCAGCGCCGGACTCTTTAACGACAGCACTAAACTTATCACTCACCGTTAACGGAGTTTGATGTAATACCACACTGCGCGGCGTAGTTTCATACCAAAAGCTCATGCCATAAGCTTCAACATCGGCCATCACTTCGTATTGGGCAAGTAAGTTAACAGCACGGTCAAAACAATTATCAATAGCTTCATTTCTTGAAACGCAAAGCTTTATCACTTGATATAAAAAATCTAAATCAATTTTTAAGTTAGCAAATTTTTGCTGAAATTGAGCTTGTTTATGCTTTTCTCGCCAATTACCGCGTTCAGGATCGTAATTAAATAGCAAACGAAATTCTTGGCAAGTTTTCTGTAGCTTTTCCGCTGCTCGCCCTAATTGCTTAACATCGGTCAAGCTACTGCGATGTACTTGTAATACATCGGTGCACAAATCAACCAGTTGCTTACTAGAGAATGCCTCACCAAAGTACTCACTGGCGATATCACCAATTTGATGAGCTTCATCGAAAATCATCACTTGTGCCTTAGGAATAAGCTCACCAAAACCGGTATCTTTTAAAGCCATATCAGCAAAAAACAGGTGATGATTAACGACAATGATATCGGCCTCACTGGCTTTTTTACGGGCTCTAACTAAGTGACATGCCTCATAGTCAGGGCAATCTCTGGCTAAACAATTATCTAATGTACTCGTTACAAAGGGAAAAATACTGGAGTCTTCACTAACATTAACCAACTCGCCAATATCACCACTTTGCGTGCCATTTGCCCAGGTTTTTATTTTAACCAAATCCTGCAACATTTGGGCATCCAGTTGGCCACGACTGTCTTGGTACTGAGCTAAACGGTAGTTACATAAGTAGTTAGCACGTCCCTTTAATAAAGCCACTTGCGCATTACTGGCTAGCGCTTTTTTAATTAACGGAATATCTTTATGAAATAGCTGTTCTTGCAGATTCTTAGTACCGGTTGATACTACTATTTTTTTTGGATTTTTCGGATCTAACGCTAAAAAGGCCGGGATCAAGTAGGCAAAGGTTTTTCCGGTACCCGTACCGGCTTCCACGATAAGTGATGATTGTTGCTCAATTGCATCAGCAACATCCAGTGCCATATCGATTTGAGCTTGACGAGGAGAAAAGCCTTTAATGGCTTTAGCTAAAGCGCCTTCTTGGGAAAAGGCTTGGCTAACTTTGGATGCGGTCATTTAAAACGAAAAGGCACAAAGAGAAATTAATGCTGAGAGTATACTTAAACCCGTTCTACTTCAAGATGCATGTTCAGGAGCACAGAGAAATTTCACTTTTAGGCGCACCAATACAGTCATGGCATTCCCTTACAAATTGGTGTAGAGCGGGTTGAACTACAGTTTAGGCATAAAGGTCTAAGTTTTTACCTTTACTTTTATGGGTAGTTTTCTTTATGTCTGAACTATTTTCTTGCAACTCCACACTTGTTTCTTTACTCGTATTAGCACTATTGGAGTTTTCTTCTTTGCCATCAGTCTCTTGCTCGCTGTTGGCATATTGATCTGCTTCGCTGGTGAAATAATATTCATGGTTTTCAAGGTGATTAGTATCTTGGCTAAGTTTGCTGTTAGCCGCATCTTTAAGCAGAGCCTTAACCTTTAGGCTTGCTGGCTTAATCGGCACTGCGACTATACGCGCTAATTGAGTGGTAAAAATATCCATACTTAATCCCCCTGCAGTTTTAGACCGATTGATAAATAAGTAACTTATAGAGCTAAGGTATAAGTTAAGATCTCTACCTTTTATCGACTATTCATTAAGAACCTTTAACGAAGAAACCTTCACTGGTGCCAATAACCTTTTTAGAGTAATAGCTTTAAGCTAGTTTCATATAACAAATAGTAATAAAAAACTATTATTTATTACTTGCAGCTACCTTAATTAAGCAGTAGTGTAAATAACATCAATACAAATTAATTTTTCACCTTGTTAACTTAAATTTACAGTAGCACTAAGTTAACAAGGAATAACTGACTATTAGAGACTTTCTAAACATGATTATTAACCTGAATCGCCGACATCATCACCATCACTACGATTAGCCCATTCAGGTTTACTTTATAAGTAAACCACTGAAGGGCAAGTGGCCTTTCAGTGGTTTAAAAAAGCATAATACAATCTCTTAATAGAAGTAACTGTAATTGCTAAACCCCCGAAAGAGTCACGACTCTCTCGGGGGTTTTTCGCATTTTAGCCTACTAGAAATTGTATATACATGACAAATTTTAAGATTAAGACACCATAGGAATTATCAATATGAATACTTCAGAACCACGTTTACGCATTGCCATGCAAAAATCAGGACGCCTTAGTGAAGAAACCCAAAAATTACTAAAGCGCTGTGGATTAAAAATTAATCTTAGCGACCGTCGTTTACTTGCCCACGTTAGTAACATGCCTATTGATATTATGCGCGTGCGCAGTAGTGATATTCCAGGTTTGGTTATGGACGGTGTTTGTGACTTAGGCATTGTCGGTGATAACACCCTCGAAGAAGAAGAGTTAGATCGCCAATTAAAAGGCAACAAGTCTGACTACATTCGCACTACCACATTAGATTTTGGTGCTTGCCGTTTTTCAATTGCCATGCCTGAAGAATTTGAATACACCGGATTAGATTGTTTAAACGGCTTACGTTTTGCCACAACTTACCCGCACTTATTAAATCGTTTTGCTAAAGCTAATGGTATTAATGTTGAGTTTTGTTTGTTAAAAGGCTCAGTTGAAGTAGCACCTCGCGTAGGCTTAGCTGACGGTATTTGTGATTTAGTTTCTACCGGTGCAACACTTGAAGCTAATGGCTTAAAAGAAGTGGCTGAAGTTTTCCGTTCAAAAGCGTCACTGATTCAACGAGCAGAGCCATTAGGTGCAGAAAAACAAGCCATTTTAGATACTTTATTACCACGTATTCACGGTGTAATTAAAGCCAAAGAAAGCAAATATATAATGTTGCACGCACCAAAAGATAAAGTTTCCGAAGTCAGCAAGTTAATGCCAGGCACAGAAACACCCACTGTTTTACCACTTGCAGGACGTGACGACATGGTCGCTGTACACGTAGTAGCAACAGAAACTTTCTTTTGGGAAACCATGGAAGATCTGAAAGCCTTAGGTTGTCACTCTATACTCGTTATGCCGATTGAAAAGATGATGGGCTAATACGCGTCATACTTGCAACTTCTGCTGCATTGTCAGCGTTGTTTGTTGCCATCACTTAGGAAACTAAGCTCAGGCAACAAGCAACTTGACAGCTTTGCTGAAGTCACAATTATTTAGCGTATATTCTCAAAGAGAACTATCGCAAAGAAATAAACATTAATACCGAGAAAGAATTATGATTAATCAACTTATTAACTGGCAAGAGCTGTCAGAGCAGCAAAAAAAATGTGCTCTGGCTAGGCCTGCAATAGCCGATAGCGCACTATTATCAACGCAAGTGGCTAACATTATATCGCAAGTTAAAAGCCAAGGTGACAAGGCTATATTTGCTTTAACTGAGCAATTTGATGGTATCGCACTTAACACCTTGTCAGTGAGCGCAGAGCAAGTTGCGCAAGCCAAGTTAGCCTTATCTGCTAAGCGTTTAAAAGCAATTAACACCGCTTATCAGCAAATCAGAGCATTTCATAGCGCACAACAGCCTACTGATATAACGGTTGAAACGATCCCCGGCGTTAAGTGCATGTTAAAAACGGAAGCCATTGAAAGTGTTGGTTTATATATTCCTGCCGGCTCAGCTCCATTGCCGTCAACGGTATTGATGTTAGGCATACCGGCGCAACTTACTGGTTGCAAACGCACCGCGCTTGTTTGTCCGCCAGATAAAAATGGCCAACTGGCCAATGAAATATTAGTGGCAGCTGATCTTTGTGGTATTAGTGAAATATACACAGTGGGTGGTGCCCAAGCGATTGCGGCTCTTGCTTATGGTACCCAAACCATAGCAGCGGTAAATAAAGTTTTTGGTCCTGGTAATCGCTATGTTACCGAAGCAAAAACTCAACTATCACAACAAGTTGCTGGTTTTGCTATCGATATGCCAGCAGGCCCTTCGGAAGTGTTAGTCATTGCCGATGAGCAAGCAAATCCAGTATTTATTGCCGCAGATTTATTATCACAAGCCGAGCACGGTGTTGACAGCCAAGTGATTCTACTTAGTGATAGTGAAGCTTTAATCAAACAAGTAGCTGAGCAATTAGAAAAGCAGTTAGTGACATTGTCTCGACGTAAAATAGCCGAGCAAGCCTTAACACAGTCTCGATTAATTTTTACCAAAGACTTGGCTCAAGCGGTTGCAATATCAAATCAATACGGGCCAGAGCATTTAATCATTCAAACTGAAGATGCGCCAAGCTTATTAAATACTGTACGTAATGCCGGTTCAATTTTTGTTGGTGCTTATACCCCAGAATCAGCGGGAGATTACGCCAGCGGTACTAACCACGTATTACCGACATATGGATACTCAAAAGTGATCTCAAGTTTATCACTGGCTGATTTCTCACGTCGTTATACCGTGCAAGAAATAACTAAATCAGGTTTAGCGAGTTTAGCTGAGTGCATTATTGAGTTAACCGATGCCGAAGGTTTAGATGCACACCAGCGAGCGGTCACTATTCGGTTGGAAGAAGGTTCATAACGATGACTGAACTAAGCATAAGTAAAGGTAAAAACAAGCAAGCTTTAACTACCGCAGAGCAATTAGCACGTAAAGAATTAATAGCTATGGTGCCATATCAATCGGCACGACGCCTATTTTCTAGTGCTGATGCCCAAGAAGATAAGATATGGCTAAACGCAAACGAAGCTCCAGGTAAAGGTCAATATCAATTATCAGCGGAGAACATCAATCGCTACCCTGATTTTCAACCTGATAGTTTGATCTCAGCCTATAGCGAATACTCAGGCTTAACGAAAGACAAAATACTAGCAACTAGAGGTGCCGATGAAGGTATCGAGTTAATCATTCGCAGTTTTTGTCGTGCTTACCAAGACAGCATTTTAATATGTCCACCCACCTACGGGATGTACGCTATTAGTGCCGAAAATCACGGTACACCGGTAATTAAAGTACCGCTTAACCCTACTGATTTAACCCTAGATTTAGACGGTTTGCAGCAGCAAGTCGGTAAGGTAAAAGTTGTATTTTTATGTTCACCTGGTAATCCGACCGGTAACTTATTACCACAAGCACAAATTATTGCGGCGATAAAACTTTTTAAAGATAGTGCCATGGTGGTGGTTGATGAAGCCTACATCGAATATACAGGTGAGTTTAGCCCTGAGTATTCTAGCGCCAAGTTGTTAAGCGATTTTGATAATGTCATTGTATTAAGAACCTTATCTAAAGCCTTTGCACTTGCGGGTCTTCGTTGCGGTTTTACCTTAGCAAACAATGACGTCATCACCTTATTAAGCAAGGTTATTGCCCCCTATCCTATTGCTGCACCCGTGGCTGAAATCGCTAGCCAAGTCTTAACTAATGATTTAACCATAATGCAAACGAGAGTAAAGCAAACCAAAGCATTACGTGAGCAATTAAGTACTTGGCTTACTGAGCAAAATTGGTGCTGCCATGTCTTTACCAGTGATGCAAATTTTGTTCTATTTCGCTGTACTAGCGCAGAAGATAAAACTCGAGTATTTAATTTGTTACTTGAAAACAACATATTGATTCGCGATCAATCTAAACAGCAACAGCTTGAAAACTGTCTTCGCATTAGTATTGGCAGTGAAGATGAACTCGCACAACTAAAGAAACTATTAACCACTTTGTAAGTCAAAAGTAACGCTGCGTTTAAAATAGCTACACGCACATAATGAAGAGCATTTTATGAGTAATAAACAAGAAAAAATATTATTTATCGACCGTGACGGCACCCTAGTAGAAGAGCCTGCTATCGATAAGCAACTTGATAGCTTAGAAAAACTAGTCTTTGAACCTAATGTCATTGCCGAGTTATTAAAACTGCAAGCCAAAGGTTTTAAGCTAGTGATGGTATCAAACCAAGATGGTTTAGGAACAAGCAGCTTTCCACAAGCTGATTTTGATTTGCCTCATAATAAAATGATGGCGTTATTTAGTTCACAAGGGATTAATTTTGCAGACGTCTTACTCTGCCCTCACTTTGATGAAGATAATTGTAGCTGCCGTAAACCAAAATTAGGTTTAGTAAGCGATTACTTACAGCAAGGCAAAGTAGATTTCACTAATTCATATGTCATAGGTGATAGGGAAACCGATATGGGCCTTGCTGCTAATATGGGTATTGTCGGCATCAAGTATGATCGAGACACGCTAAATTGGCCACAGGTGAGCGAACAAATATTAGCAAAGTTCTCACAAGCTCGTATAGCGAGTATTACGCGGACCACCAAAGAAACCGATATCAAGGTCACCGTTAATTTAGATAAAAAAGGCGACAATAATATAGCGACAGGCTTGGGTTTCTTTGACCATATGTTAGATCAAATTGCCACTCACGGCGGTTTTAGTTTGCAATGCAGTGTTAGCGGCGATTATCACATAGATGAACATCATAGTGTTGAAGATACCGCCCTTGCCCTTGGTCAAGCGTTGAGAAAAGCCCTTGGTGACAAACGTGGTATTGGTCGTTTTGGTTTTGTACTGCCTATGGATGAATGTCGCGCCGAGTGTGCAATTGATTTATCTGGTCGTCCATGGCTTGAATTTGATGCTGACTTTACCGCTGATAATGTCGGTAGCATGTCAACGCAAATGGTCGGACATTTTTTCCGCTCACTTGCGGATTCAATGTTAATCACTTTACATTTATCAACTAGCAAAGGAAATTGTCACCACCAAGTTGAGAGCTTATTTAAGGTATTTGGCCGTGCGCTAGGTCAAGCCATAAAAGTAGACGGTGATGAAATGCCTAGCTCAAAAGGTATCTTATAATGACTAAGGCGTTGACTGCTAGTATGAATGTCATTGTTGATACTGGCTGCGCAAATCTAGCGTCTGTTAAGTTTGCCGTTGAGCGTTTAGGCTATAACGTTACTATCACTGATGACATTGAGCTAATTCAGCAAGCTGATAAGGTAATACTGCCTGGTGTTGGCAGTGCCAAACATGCCATGGCCAATATCAAAGCCAAAAACTTAGTCGCGGTATTACAAAACTTAACTCAGCCAGTACTGGGATTTTGTTTGGGCATGCAGTTAATGGCAGAGTCCTCAACCGAAGGTAGCGGTGATGACATAGTACCTTGCTTGAACTTAATTCCCACAAAAATTGAGCCATTAAAATCTCAAGGGAACAGATTGCCACATATGGGTTGGAATACGCTCAGCCAAGTAACAGACCACCCTATTTTTAAGGGTATTAACCCAGGTGATTACTTTTACTTTGTCCACAGCTTTGCCGCGCCAATAAGTGAGTACACCATTGCCAGTTGCGAATACGGTAGTACTTTTTCAGCGGCTATTGCCAAAGACAACTTTATCGGCTGTCAATTTCACCCTGAGCGCTCAAGTGCTTTGGGCAGTAAAATCATTCAAAACTTTTTAGAGTTATAACAATTCATTGATGCTTCAGATAGAAGGTATTTGGAGCAAGTACAATGAAAAAGCACGGAGTTTATGAATATAAATGAGTACTTTTAAAGAAGTAATTTATCCAAATAACAATATCTTGAGTATCAAATTATGATGATCCCAGCAATTGACTTAATCGGTGGTCAAGTAGTACGTTTATATCAAGGCGACTATAACCAAAAGACCAATTACCAATATACCGTGCAAGAACGCCAACAGGCTTATGCTAAATCAGGCGCCACTGTCATGCACTTTGTTGATTTAGACGGCGCAAAAGACAGTACCAAGCGTCAATTAGCAACATTAAAAACCGTAGTAAATCACCCTTCCATGATAATTCAAGTCGGTGGCGGTGTGCGTTGTGAAGATGATGTAAAGCAGTTATTAGCTCTAGGCGCAGATCGCGTGGTTATCGGTAGCTTAGCCATCAAAAAACCAGAGCTAGTTACCCAATGGCTTAAAACCTATGGCTGCGAAAAAATTGTCCTAGCGCTTGATATTAAAATTGATGCTCAAGGCAATAAGACCCTGCCAACCCATGGTTGGATTGAAGATAGCGGCGTGAACTTAGAAGATTTACTTAGCCAGTATCAAGATGCGGGCATTAAACACGTATTATGTACTGACATCAGTAGAGATGGCACGTTAACCGGCACTAATATTGATTTATATACGGAAGTTTGTGCTAAGTATCCAGAGATTCACTGGCAAGCATCAGGCGGCATTGGTAGTTTAGACGATATAAAAGCGTTGATTCCAACCGGTGTTAGCGGCGTTATATTAGGTCGGTCACTGCTTGAAGGTAAGTTTACCCTGGAAGAAGCAATTGCTTGCTGGCCCCCAGCTAAAGAAGCTATAGCGGAGAAAAGCCCATGTTAGCTAGAAGAATTATCCCTTGTTTAGATGTTCGCGATGGCAAGGTAGTTAAAGGTGTGCAGTTTCGAAACCACGAAATTATTGGTGACATAGTTCCCTTAGCGAAGAAATATGCTGAAGCAGGTGCTGATGAATTAGTTTTTTATGATATCACCGCAAGCAGTGATGGTCGTGTTGTAGACAAAAGCTGGGTAAGTCGTATCGCTGAAGTCATTGATATTCCCTTTTGTGTTGCTGGTGGCATAAAAAGTGAAAACGATGCCAAAGAAATATTGATGATGGGTGCAGACAAAATATCCATTAACTCCCCGGCCCTACGAGACCCTAAACTTATTACTCGCTTAGCCGATGTTTTTGGTCAACAGTGTATTGTTGTTGGTGTAGATAGCTTTTATAACAAAGAGGCTAATAATGGCAAGGGGGAATACCAGGTTTACCAATTTACCGGTGATGAAAAACGAACTAAGCAAACAGGCTGGACCACATTTGACTGGATTGAAAAAGTCGTTAGCTTAGGTGCAGGCGAAATAGTGTTAAATTGCATGAACCAAGATGGAGTACGCCAAGGTTATGATATTGAGCAATTAAAACAAGCGAGGGCTGTATGTAATGTCCCTTTAATCGCCTCTGGTGGCGCGGGTACTATGAAGCATTTTAGTGATGTTTACCAACAGGCAGATGTTGACGGCGCACTAGCGGCCTCTGTTTTTCATAAAGGCATTATTGCCATTAAAGATTTGAAAGATTATTTAAAAGACCAAAATATTGAGGTGAGACCATGTTAGTAAATAAAGACAACATTAATCAGTTAGCATGGCAGAAAATGGACAACCTAATTCCTGCCATTATTCAGCATGCTGCTACCGGCGCAATACTAATGCAAGGCTATATGAACCAAGCATCCTTAGCCGCAACTCTTGAAACAGGTAAAGCGACTTTTTTTAGCCGTTCAAAACAAGCACTCTGGGTTAAAGGCGAAACCTCAGGTAACTTTTTAAACATTAAGCAAGTTTTAACTGATTGTGATAACGATAGTTTACTTATTGCTTGTTTACCTATCGGTCCAAGTTGTCACTTAGGCACCGAGTCGTGCTTTCCTGAGCAAAAATTAACGCAGCAAAACTTCCTCAGTCAACTTGAACAAGTTATCGATAGCCGAAAAAATGATAAGCCAGAAGATAGCTATACGGCGTACTTATTTTCTCGCGGCACGACTAAAATAGCGCAAAAAGTAGGAGAAGAAGGGGTTGAGGTGGCACTTGCTGCTGTCGCGGAAACGAAAGAAGATCTATTAGGTGAATGCGCCGACTTGTTCTACCACACTCTCGTTTTACTAGCCGATCAAGGAATTGAGTTGAACGAAGTAATGGCGGTATTACAACAACGCCATAATAAATAGCGAGGGTAACTTTAAAACGCCATAAGCCACTTTACTTAATACCTATTTCCTTGTTATCTATATATTACAGGGATGCAGGTACTTAACTCCAACGGAGTGATTTAATGGCGTTCCTTTATGATATATACACCGCACAGCTTTAATCAGAAAACTCTCGGTAAAACGCTGCTTATATTACTAATTTTATGCATTACAACGGCTGTCCATGGCCAACAACATAGTGTGCTTATTTATATTCGTGATGATGTCTACATTGATTACCAAAAATTTGTTGCTAATAGAGATGTCAGCTCAATCGATAACTTCTCTGGGAAAAATATCCGTCGTGATGTAGTGGACATGATAATTGCTCAGCAAGCACTTAAACTTGGTGGCTTTAATCGCCGTTTCAGTTACGCCCCAGGTAAAGTAAATTTTCAATGGTTCGACTTTATTTTAATGCCATTTAATTCAACACCTGATCAAAGCTTTACTATGAGTAAAATTCACCTAGTCCCGGTGAAAAATATTGGTGTGGTACTTAAAGATTCCTGACATTATGTCATCAGTAAGGCTCCCCCTAAGGGAGAGGAAGCCTTTATAGCGATTAATAAGGGCTTAAAAATACTAAGAAAACGAGGCGCTATAGTTAAAACCTACCGTCAAGCAGTTTTTTTGTGGATACCACTAAAGTAAAAATTATCAACCGATGAGATAGTATCGGTTTAATAAAGTAGGTTAGTCACCTACGAATAACATAGCAGGCAACTTTATTTTCCTGAATGTTAGTCATTTAATGAAATAATGACCACTGAGCTTGTTAAGTTATATAGACAAAAAAACAAAGAATAAATTAAGGTTTACCTTGATAACCACAAGTATTATGCTTACTTAAAACTACTCAGTATTCAATTTTAACTTCTTATTATGACCACAAATACAATTTGGCAAAAGAAAACATTCACACAGTTATCACTTGATCAATTATATGATGTCCTCAAATTACGCATTGATGTTTTTGTCGTGGAACAAACCTGTTACTACCCAGATTTAGACAGCGATAAAGACCGGCTCGACCGACACCCTCAAACTTTACATTTGCTAGGCTATCAAGACGAGCAACTTGTTGCTTATCTACGTATTTTGCCGAAGGGTGAAAGTTATAAAGAAAATATAAGTATTGGCCGAGTTGCGATAGCGACACACGCAAGAGGCCTTGGTTTAGGACATGAGTTAATGACAGAAGCGTTATTACTTTGTCAGCAGTACTTTCCTGAAGAAGATATCAAAATATCTGCACAGCAGCACTTAAAGTCTTACTATCAAAAGCATGGTTTTACCCAAGTATCCTCGATGTACCTAGAGGACAACATACCACACATTGCCATGTTCAAAGAGTGTCTGGAATAACCTCATTATCCTAAAACAAAAAAACTCGCCAAGGCGAGTTTTTTATTAATTCAAGTAGCTAGAGACTAAGCAAGTTGCGCTGATAATAACTGGTTAACTTTTTCAACAGCTTGCGTGCCATCGATAGTTAAATAGCTGCAGTTACCTGCTTTAGCTTCTGCTTGATAGAAGTCGACTAATGGCTTAGTTTGATCATGATAAATAGCTAAACGTTTACGTACTGTCGCTTCTTCATCATCTGGACGAATGGATAAGTCATCACCCGTAACATCATCCTTGCCGGCAACTTTTGGCGGATTGAAAACAAGATGATAAACACGTCCAGAGCCCGAGTGAACACGACGGCCAGCCATGCGCTCAACAATCACTTCATCAGGCACATCAAATTCTAAAACGTGATCAACTGAGATGCCATTTTCTTTCATTGCATCTGCTTGTGGAATGGTACGAGGGAAACCGTCAAGTAAAAACCCTGCTTTACAGTCTTCTTGAGCCACTCGCTCTTTTACTAAGCCAATGATCAAATCATCTGAAACTAATTGCCCTGAATCCATAACGGCTTTAGCTTTATTGCCTAGGTCAGTGCCTGCCTTAATTGCAGCGCGAAGCATATCGCCCGTAGAGATTTGTGGAATACCAAATTTAGCCATTAAAAATTGTGCTTGTGTGCCTTTACCAGCGCCTGGAGCACCTAATAAAACAATCCGCATATTATGTAACCTTAAATTGATGGTTGAAATGTTAAAGTAAAGATTACCTTTATTCGATAGTTAAAATGATCGTTTGATCAGACAAAGGTAATATTTCTTAGCTTTTAATAAAGCCGGCAGATACTATACAAGCTAGCCTATGTGCAAACAAGTGGAGAAAGGGGGATTGATCAAAAAAGGAGGTATTTCATGCATGAAAACCTCCTTTTTAAGACTAAAGTATTATCAAAAATTTATCTAATGATAAAATAATTACTTAGTTAGACTTAACATTAGCTTATTCAGGCGAGTAACAAAGCTTGCCGGATCTTTCAAACTACCACGTTCAGCTAACATTGCTTGATCGAATAATACCTCAACCCATTGACCAAATTTGTCATCATCTTGCTCATCAGCAATATATTTAATAAGCTCATGTTCACCATTGATTTCAAAGATAGGTAAGGTATCAGGCACTGCTTGACCAACTGATGCCATTAGCTTAGCCATTTGGCTAGTCATGTCGTTATCATCTGCTACGATACACGCAGGAGAGTCAGTAAGACGTTGTGACAACTTAACCTCTTTAACTTTACCTGTTAGGCTGTCTTTGATGCGCTTAACTACAGAATCGTATTCTTTCTCAAGCTTCTCTTGTGCTTCTTTAGTTTCAGCATCATCCATGTCACCTAGATCTAAGCCACCATGAGTAACTGACTGTAATTGCTTAGTATCAAACTCTGTCAAATGGCTTACTAACCATTCATCAATACGGTCTGACATTAACAATACTTCAATGCCTTTTTTACGAAATATTTCTAAATGTGGGCTATTTTTCGCTGTTTCGAAGCTATCAGCAACAACATAATAGATCTTATCTTGGCCTTCTTTCATGCGTTCGATGTAAGTAGCAAGTGATACGTTTTGCGTTGCAGTATCTTCATTAGTTGAAGAGAAGCGTAATAAACCGGCAACTTGCTCCTTGTTTGCGTGATCTTCAGAAGGACCTTCTTTTAATACCTGGCCAAACTCATCCCAGAAACCTTGATATTTTTCAGCATCCTTTTTAGCTAACTTCTCAAGCATTTTTAATACACGCTTAGTACAGCCTTTACGAATAGCTTGAGAAATTTTGTTATCTTGTAAAATTTCACGAGAAACGTTTAATGGCAAATCGTTTGAGTCTAATAAACCTTTTACAAAACGTAAGTAGGTTGGCATAAACTGCTCTGCATCATCCATAATAAATACACGTTGTACAAACAACTTCAAACCATGTTGTTTTTCACGGTTGTACATGTCAAATGGTGCTTTATTTGGTACATATAAAAGAGAAGTGTATTCTGTTTTACCTTCAACTTTATTATGTTCCCACAATAAAGGGTCACCAAAGTCATGAGAAACATGTTTGTAAAACTCTTTGTATTCTTCTTCTGAGATATCAGATTTTTCACGTGTCCATAATGCAGTCGCTTTATTTACTGGTTCCCATAATGCAGGAATAGCATCAACCGCTTCGACAGCAGGTCTTGTTATATTATCTTTCTCATCAGTTACTTCTGCTACAGCTTCTATAGCTGGAACTTCAGCAGTTAACATTTCAACGGATACTGATATATGATCTGAGTACTTAGTAACAATAGACTTTAAACGCCAGTCATCTGCAAATTCTGATTCATCGTCTTTTAAATGAAGGATGATATCAGTACCGCGATTAGTTTTCTCAATTTGAGCCGTTGTGAATTCACCTTCACCTGCACTTACCCACTCAACACCTTCACTAGCATTGTCACCCGCTTTACGGGTACGCACGGTTACTTTATCTGCAACGATAAACGAAGAGTAAAAACCAACGCCGAATTGGCCAATAAGTTGCGAGTCAGATGCCTGATCACCTGATAATTGAGAGAAGAACTCAGCAGTACCTGATTTAGCAATAGTACCTAAATGCTCAATAACTTCATCAACGTTCATGCCGATACCATTATCAGAAATTGTTAATGTGTTATTTTCTTTATTACAGCTAACACGAACACGAAGCTCACCATCGTTTTCGTACAATGCATTATCTGATAATGCTTTAAAACGAAGCTTGTCTGCCGCATCAGCGGCATTAGATACTAACTCACGCAAAAATATTTCTTTATTTGAATAAAGTGAGTGGATCATTAATTGTAGTATTTTGGCGTTGTCCGATGCAAACGCATGATTTTTTACTTGATTAGTTTCTGACATCTAAAATATCTCCGGTGAAAAATTATTAATCGACTTTTAAAAAGTTGTTAGAAACTATGTGGGGTTTAGGATAAAAATTTCAAGGGATATATAAACAATGACAGCTAAATGACAACAATTAATGCGATTGGTTAGATAATATTTGACATAAACTTAATACAATATGATTAATGGCTTGCACAACGACTATAAATTTAGCCTAGCGCAAAGAATAATTTTCTTTGAGTATATAAAAAGAGTGAATATAGGGTGCCGGAGTAAGAAGCCCTACTCCGGCTAATTATACTTGTGAGATTAGATTGACAGATCAGCTCAAACACAAAGTATGTTGTTATTAATTAACCACTAAGGGAGTAAGTTACAATTAATAACAGATTAACAATACCCTATGGTGTGTACAAAACATACAGCCATTTTCTACTATAGTATTACCATTGAGCATAGATAAATCACCCCAACTCATTGAAATAAAAATTCACTAATGATACATAACTATTCACACAGACTTAAACAAATTAAAATATCTTAGTTTAATGGTTTATGGTTTATGGTTTGCAAAATATATGACATGCATGCAAATGATAGATGCCGGAGTAGAAGTCCTACTCCGGGCTTATATACCTGTGAAGAACGATTGACAGATCAGCTCAAACCACAAAGTATATTGCTATTGATTTGTTTACAGGGAGTAATTTACAAATCAGTAACACATGCATACTAATTAACCTTGTGTATAATGTATACACTCCATTTGTAATATAATATTACCAAACTATATAACCAATGAATTAACTCATAAAATCATTTACTTATATAATTTCCCTTTAACTTTTGAAACTTCATCTAGTGCTACTTACACACTTACGACCCTTCTACTTAAATGTACTAACCTACTTAGACATGCTAATACGCGGTGCCATGGATGTAACTTATTACATGAACTGAGAGCATATTCTCCTGATGGCGAAAAGCAGACACACTGGTGAAGTGCTGCTGCACATTACTTGAAATAGATGAATAGAGTCTGGTAGGACCACAATAGGTAGGCGGGAATTTATTTGCGCATATTAGTCATTGTTTCAAATCCCAAACAGAAAAAAATCCGTTACTTTCGTAACGGGTTTCTTGTCATTTATTAGAGAGTGAAGTGGAATATGTCCTACTCTCACATAAAGAGAAAAACACCCACACGCTCACATCTCCACCGCTATTAGCTTGGGCGATTTAAATCCCGCCTACACAGGTCTCATACCGTAGGCGAGAATTTATTCGCGTTTATTCTAAAATCCCAAGCAGCAACAAGCCCGACTCTTTCTAATCGGGCTTCTTGTCATTTATGAGAGAGTGAAGTGGAGGATGTCCTACTCTTACATAAAGAGAAAAACACCCACACGCTCACATCTCCACCGCTATTAGCTTGGGCGATTGAAATCCCGCCTACACAGGTCTTATAGCGTCGGCGGGAATTTATTCGCGCTTATTCTCAAACCCCAAACAGCAACAAGCCCGACTCTTTCTAATCGGGCTTCTTGTCATTTATGAGAGAGTGAAGTGGAGAATGTCCTACTCTCACATAAAGAGAAAAACACCCACACGCTCACACTTCCACCGCTATTACCTTGCGCGATTGAAATCCCGCCTACACAGGTCTCATACCGCAGGCGTGAATTTATTCGCGCTTATTCTCAAATCCAAAACAGCAAAAAGCCCGTTACTTTCGTAACGGGCTTCTTGTCATTTATTAGAGAGTGAAGTGGAGAATGTCCTACTCTCACATAAAGAGGAAAACACCCACACGCTCACACCTCCACCGTTATTACCTTGCGCGATTGAAATCCCGCCTACACAGGTCTCATAGCGTAGGCGGGAATTTATTCGCGCTTATTCTCAAATCCCAAACAGCAAAAAGCCCGTTACTTTCGTAACGGGCTTCTCTTATTAGAAGTCTAGCAATGTCCTACTCTCACATGGGAACTCCCACACTACCATCGGCGCAACTGCGTTTCACTTCTGAGTTCGGAAAGGGATCAGGTGGGGCCACAGCGCTATTGTCGCTAAACAAAAAGGGTACAATCTTAGAAAGCTTGCTCAAAGAGCGATAAATATCGTTTTTTCTTGATTCAAGTAACACGTAAGTACGTGATTTTACATTATCTGTATTTGTCAGTCTTCATACAATCCACTTCATAGCGCAAAACTACTTGGGTGTTGTATGGTTAAGCCTCACGGGCAATTAGTATCAGTTAGCTCAAGACTTCGCAGTCCTTACACACCTGACCTATCAACGTTGTAGTCTCCAACGACCCTTTAGGGGACTTAAAGTCCCAGTGAGAACTCATCTCAAAGCCTGCTTCCCGCTTAGATGCTTTCAGCGGTTATCAGTTCCGAACGTAGCTACCGGGCAATGCCATTGGCATGACAACCCGAACACCAGTGGTTCGTCCACTCCGGTCCTCTCGTACTAGGAGCAGCCCTCTTCAATTCTCAAA
>NZ_KB905181.1 GCF_000378625.1 Colwellia piezophila ATCC BAA-637
CGCAGAGAAAAAAAGAGCTTCGAAGTAACTGAGCAGGGCAGGTTAGTTTATCAATATGCAGGGCAATTAGTTAAAAATGAGCAAGGGTTAATGGAACTGTTAGCGTTCGACGACCCGCTTTCTGGCGATTGTACTTTAGCTTGCTCTGGTGCACTTGCTCTGATGCTTTATCCTAAGTTATTGGATTTACAAGTTCAGCACCCTCAGCTTGTTGTTAAACTAAAAGCAGCGCCTAATCATCAGATATTAAATGAAATACAAACGGGAATAATTGACCTTGGTATCATCACTGATGCGCCAATCCATAGCCTATTTGATGTAGTGGAGCTTGGCCAAGAGCAGCTGTGCCTAGTGCTGCCCGCGAGTGTTGAAACTGACGTTTATGGCAAAGATTTATTAACCGAGCTTGGTCTTATTGATCACCCTGATGCAGAGCATTATTTATCGCTTTATTTAGCACAAAGTCAGGAATCAGATTTTAATCACTTGAGTATTAAAGACATCCCCGTTACTGGTTATGTCAATCAAATAAGCCAAATATTGCAACCCGTAGCCAAAGGGTTAGGTTTTACCGTATTACCAAAAAGTGCTGTAGATACGTTCCAAGAGCCTCAACATTTAAAAATATTTAACCTCAAAAACCCAGTAATAGAAACTCTATATAGGGTAAAAAAGAGAAACAGAGTGCTACCATCACGTTTTGAAGTAGTGACGTCAGTATTACAGAAACATTTAGATGCTGTAAAAGTATGCAGGGATTAAGGTCTGCTTTAGCCAGATTGCCATTAGCAGCGTTAAAATTAATGTAGGTTTTTAGCGAGAAGAAGACGTTTGGTCGTTGTCGTTGCAAGCTTACGCTTAGATCACAAAAAAAAGCCCGGTAATTTCGGGCTTTCAGGCTTTAAATAATTAAGCGCAGTAAACACTTAAAAGCTAAAGTGCCCGCTGTCCATACTCATCATGGTTTTTGCGCCGCTAGCTAAACAAGCCAAGTGTCCGTGTGCCTTTGGCATGACGCGGGCGAAATAAAACTCTGCTGTTTGTATTTTAGCTAAGTAAAAGTCTTTATCAGCTGAGTTTTGACTAATGGCATCTTGTGCTGTTTTAGCCATTTTTGCCCACATATAACCCAGCGTGATATAACCTGAAAGCATTAAATAATCTACCGATGCGGCACCTAATTCATCAGGATTTGCACTAGCTTTCACACCAATGTCATGAGTAACTTCTGCCCAAAGTTCAACATAGTCAACCAATGTATGGGCAAGTGCTGACACTGAATTGTTCTCATTAAGTTTACAAAATCCCTTTATTTCCTTAATAAAATCATTCAGTAAAACACCTTTATTGCCAAGTACTTTACGACCGATCAAATCAAGTGCTTGAATGCCGGTAGTACCTTCATAAAGGCAACATATTTTGGTATCTCGTAATAACTGTTCCATGCCCCATTCTTTAATGAAACCATGACCACCCAGTACTTGAATACCATAACTGGTGGAGTCTACTGCTGTTTCAGTTAAAAAGGCTTTGGCGATAGGCGTTAATAGCGCTAAACGATTGTTGGCAGCTAGCTTGTCTTCATCACTATTACTTGCATGGGTAATATCTACCAACTGGGCAAGTTGTGCGACCAGGGCTCTACCACCTTCGGCAATAGACTTTTGTGTAAGCAACATGCGTCTTACATCAGGATGAACAATAATAGGGTCGGCATAGTCTTTAGGGTTTTTAACACCGGTTAATGAGCGCATTTGTAAACGATCTTGTGCATAGGCTAAGGATCCCTGAAAGGCCGCTTCACTTGCCGCAACACCTTCGTTGGCAACACCTAAGCGAGCACCATTCATAAAGGTGAACATACACTTCAAGCCTTTATTCTTTTCGCCGATTAGGTAACCTTTAGCATCATCAAAATTAATGACACAAGTAGCATTGCCGTTAATACCCATTTTGTGTTCAATTGAACCACAGCTCACGCCATTTTCATCGGCAATAGTGCCGTCGTCGTTCACATTAAATTTAGGCACGATGAAAAGAGAAATACCTTTAGTACCCGCAGGAGAGTCTGTTGCCCGCGCGATGACCAGATGCACAATATTGTCAGATAAATCATGTTCACCGGCAGAGATAAATATTTTACTGCCATTGAGCTTGTAACTGCCGTCCTCGTTAAGTTCAGCTTTAGTCCGTAACAAACCAAGATCTGTACCTGCGTGAGATTCAGTTAAACACATAGTGCCCGTCCATGACCCTTCAACAAGTTTGGGCATGAACATGGTTTTTTGTTGCTTAGTACCGTGGAATTCTAAGGTCGACATGCAGCCATGACTTAACCCAGGATACATAGCAAAACTATGATTCGCTGCCGATAACATCTCACTGACGACCATATTGATTGAATGAGGTAAGCCCTGACCACCGAATTCTTCTGCTTGAGAGAGGGTAGGCCAACCACCGTCAACATATTGTTTATATGCATCTTTAAATCCGTCAGGTGTGCTTACGCTACCTTTTTCCCAATGACAGCCCTGCTGATCGCCTATTTGGTTAATCGGCGCTATTACTTGTTCGGTAAACTTAGCCGCTTCTGACAAAATAGCATCGACCATATCGCTACTGGCTTCATCGTAACCTAAGGCTTGGTAATGGCCATCACAGGCTAAAAACTCTTGCATGACAAATTTAATATCGCGCATTGGCGCTTTGTATTCGAACATATTATTTCTCGCTATTTTTCAAAGTTAGTACAAAAGCGTGCACTAACGAATTAATTTTTAAGGCTTATAAAACTATTTTTAAAACCAGACTGTGATTAAAACTAAGCACAGATTAAAGCCAATCAGGTTGGGTATCATAACTGGTGCTATCAATATTTTTTACTAGCGATCCCCATGTATAGGTAAGTGGTAACTCGCTATTAAAGAAGTACTTCATTGCTTGTAACTTACCTTGATAAAAATTCTGTTCATCAATATGGGGCTCGGTTGCTAGTGCCTTGGTAGCCAAATCAGCTTGTCTTAACCATAACCAAGCGATGGTAATATGACCGAACATATTCAAATAACTCACTGAATTAGAAAAAACCAAATCAGGGTTGTTATTGTCGGC
This sequence comes from Colwellia piezophila ATCC BAA-637, assembly GCF_000378625.1. Lineage (GTDB taxonomy): Bacteria > Pseudomonadota > Gammaproteobacteria > Enterobacterales > Alteromonadaceae > Colwellia > Colwellia piezophila. The sequence goes on from NZ_KB905181.1 coordinate 3,112, forward strand.
GCTGTTCGCTGCAGCCATAACATGGTCAGTAACATCACGTAAATTGATAACGGCATTGGCAAGTGCTTTAGAAAACGGGCCTAAGCTGTCACTACTTTCGGTAGTTAAAATGGTTTCTTCTATCACACTAAGAAACGCTTTATAGCCTAAGAAGCCTTTCATCGGTACTTTTCGACATAATAAGTCGAGCGATTGAATACCAGTAGTTCCTTCATGTATCGGGTTTAAACGGTTATCACGATAAAACATTTCTACCGGGTGTTCGTTGGTATAACCATGACCACCTAATACTTGAATCGCTAAATCGTTTGATTTTGGTCCCCATTCTGAAGGCCAACTTTTTATAATGGGTGTCAAAAAATTTAAAACGGTAGAGGCATGGGCACGTTCTTCTGGTGTCAATGCTGTTTTTTCATCATCGGCTAACTGATGACCATATAGACACAATGCATAAGCGCCTTCAGAATAGGCTTTTTGCGTTAATAACATTCTTTTAACATCGGGGTGTTCAATGATATTAACCGGCGGTGACTCGGGATCTTTACAGGAAAGTAAACGTCCTTGCGGGCGCTCTTTGGCATAGTGAAGCGAATATTGAAAGCCTGTTAATGCGGTAAGTGCAGCGCCAGTACCCACTAAAATACGTGCTTCATTCATCATATGAAACATGTACATCAGTCCTTTGTGTTCTTCACCAACTAAATACGCCACTGCGCCATCTTTTTCGCCAAAACTTAACGCTGTTGAGGTATGACCGCGACCGCCCATTTTGTGAAATAAACCGGCTAAAGCAACTTCATTGTTATCACCCATGCTGCCATCTTCATTAACGAGAAACTTAGGCACAATAAAGAGAGAAATACCTTTAATACCTTTAGGCGCGCCTTTAATACGTGCAAGTACTAAGTGAATAATATTTTCATTTAGGTCGTGATCGCCACCAGAGATAAAAATTTTATTACCGGTTAAGCGGTAATTACCTTTTTCATCTTTGGTTGCTGTTGTTGTTAAGTCCGCAAGGCCAGAGCCTGCACCGGGCTCTGTCATCGCCATTGTGCCAGCGTATCGGCCTGCACGCATGGGCTTAACCCATTGTTCAATTTGTTCTTTAGTGCCGTGGGCTTCTATTAAGTTACAGTTGGCATGTGTTAATGATAGGTAGCCTAAACTTGTACTAGCAACGGCAGAAAGGTAGGCCAATGCGCCACTAGCAGCAACCATAGGAAGTTGCATACCACCATCTTCGTACAGCGAGGTTGGGGCACTTAGACCTGCTTCTAATACAGCGTCTAAGCCAACTTTAATCTCTGGAATTAAATGAATTTTTTCACCATCAAACGTTGGCTCATTGGCATCAACTTTCTGACGAATAGGCATAAAATACTTTTCAGCTATCGCTTGTGCAGTGTCGATAGCACCGTTAAAGGTTGTTCTGTCATGATCTTGGTATTTTTCACGATTGGTTAACGATTCCACGTCAAACATCTCGTAAAGAAAAAACTCAATATCGCGGCGGTTAAGAATAGGTGCTGACATAATAGTGTCCGATCAAAAAAATCATAATTGGACTTTATAATAGTGGCGGGCAAAAAGTGTCACCTAGGTGACACTGCTAGTGATTTTATAATTATCAATTCAGGCTATATAACACTTGAACTAGCTTATGAATGTAAAGCCACTTTTTCATATTTTCATTAAATTAGTCAATGTTCTAATAAATTGATTTTTTAATATTTATCTTTAATCTATTATTATTATTATGAAATAGCGCAAAAGCTAATATTTAAACAAAGGTTTTTACCTTCCAATAAGCTGTTATGGCGCATAGCAGGCTGCAATTAACCCCTAAAAAAGGATGTTTTTAGGGATTTAGATCAAGAAGTTAATCCAAGAGCTGCAGCACTAATTCTGATTGTGGTCGCTGTTGGTGTCCTTCTTATATTTTGGGCAGCAGGTGAAGAGTCGAAAGCTAGAGCTGGATCATGTTTTTTAGAGCACGATAAAAAGGGAAATCTCAGCGTACAGATGGATCATATGTTGATGCGCCTCTCTCCTGAGGGGAAAATGATTTCATCCATAGATCTCCGAAATTTTGGCGCCAAAGATGTAATGGGTAATATCGTGTATTTTACTAATATTAATGTTTTTTCTTAACAGTAAAACCGAAGTGATTGAAATTTGTATAACAACAAGCTCATAAAAAAAGTGCCCTTAACTACTAAACATTTCCTTTGATGAACATACGTAAACACTTGCATTAATTTCAGCATTTTCTTTATGCCATCATACTGGAATTAATGTGATGTAAGCCCGACATAGGTTTGTATGTGTTTGGTTAGCTTAAGCTATTTAAAGGTAGGAAATTTATCAAGTTTTGAACTATTATCTAGTATGAACCGTCTCATTAATATTTTGGTCAATATTTTTTTGTTAATTATAGTTCAAACGTATTTCAGATTTCACCTGCTTAGCAGGCTAACAGAATAAGGGGATACCTTGCTAAGGAACCATGAATTAGTAAGGGCTTTATTAGCCAATACATTTTTTATCCGCTATCCCCGTTTTCAATCCTTTAGTTTGATCGCTGCTTGTCTGTTTTGCTTTTTACAACAAAATGCCTATGCCGAAAAAGCGCCTGAGTACCAGCTCAAAGCCACTTTTACATTTCATTTTTTAGATTTTACTATATGGCCAAGCAGTAAGAATGATGACAAAACCATTTGTATTATTGGTCGTAACCCGTTCAATGACCACTTGCAGCAGCTGGCCAATTTAGCAAAAAAAAATCATAAAGTTTTCATAAAACACATTGCAACTCTAAATGATACTTATGACTGTCATATTCTATTTATTTCGCGCTCTGAAACAAATGAAATTAGCAAGATTTTGGAAAAACTGGCAAGTAGACCCATACTTACCGTTAGTGATATTAGTAGCTTTGCGGCGAACAGTGGCATGATTGAATTATCAAGAAAATCGAATAAAACCAAATTGATTATTAACCTAAATTCGGTGAAAAGAGCTGGCTTAAAGCTCAACTCAAACTTGATCGATTTGGCACAAGTCGTTGGTGACAAACAGAAATCAGAGCGTGGCGATTGAAATTTATTACAAGAGGGTCAATTAAACGCAAGCTAACATTAATGGTTATGACGGTTACTGTATGTTCCTTACTTTTTGTGGGAGTCGTTTTTGTTTCAATTGATCAATATTCTTCTTCAGATGCGATGTATTCACGTATTAATGTCTTGGCCAGAGTGATCTCATCGCGAATTACGGCCGCTGTAATATTTGATGATCAAGATACCGCTGAACGCATACTGTCAACACTACAACAAGATAAGTCTGTTCTTTTCGCTTGTGTTTTCATCGCATCAGGGGAGCTAGTTGCCAGTTATTCAATGGATGGAACAGTTAAGTGCCCAAAAAATAATCCAGATAAACTGGATTATCAAAATGATGGTAGGCTCGACCTATTTCAGCCCATAAATTTAAATGAAGAGCGGCTAGGCGCTTTGTATCTTTCGGCCTCAACACAAGAGATAGATGAGCGTCTGTTGCGATTTACCACAATAGTTTTGGCTGTTATTTTGTTTGCCAGTGCAATCGCTTTTCTTTTGGTCATGACCTTGCAAAAGTATATTACTGCCCCACTGATTAAGCTCAGAGATATTACTGATAATATATCAACATACGGCAACTACGATCAGGTATTACCTGAAGCTGGCGATGATGAAATTGGGTCACTGTATCGTTCTTTTAGTCGGATGATGGCACAGATTAAACTCCGAATAGCAGAGCGACAGAGGGCTGAAAATACACTAAAACAGAGTGAAAATAAGTTTCGTACACTGGTTCAAAATGCACCTGTGTGCATTCATGAAATAGATATCGAGGGGCGTTTTACTTCAATGAATAACACCGGGCTCAAAATGATGGGTTTCGATGATGAGCTAGCTATCTTGGGTTTGGTATACCTAAATGTAGTATGCGAAGATGATCGTCAAAACGTCGAAGCATTATTGACTGAAGCACTTGATGGAACTACTAGTTTCTTTGAATTTAAGTCGGCATCAGAGAAAGATACTCGCTACTTCTCATCCTCTTTAGTCCCGATTAAAGATGAGCATGGCCAAGTGCAACGTCTTATGGGGATCACTATTGATATCACCAAGAATAAATTTAATGAAATTGCCTTGCGTCGAGCACAAAAAATGGAAGCCATTGGTCAACTTACCGGAGGCATAGCCCACGACTTTAATAATATATTGGGTATTATTATGGGCAATCTTGATCTGCTAAAAATGACACTTAAGGGAAACGATGACGCGCACATTCTCATTGGAAAAGCATACAAAGGAACACTACGTGCTGCGGATATTACTCGGCACCTTTTGAGATTTTCACGTATTGAAGCCATAAAGACAATACCAATAAACGTAAACAGTATTTTTGAAAATATTGATGAACTTGTTGCTAAGTCGCTGACGGTATCTATTGACGTACAAACTCAGTTATCTGAAAATTTATGGCCTGTAAATGTTGACCCTGGTGACCTTGAAGACGCTATCCTAAACCTTTCGCTTAACGCCAAAGATGCTATGCCAGAGGGAGGTAGGTTAATTATCGAAACTTCTAACAAGATATTGGATGATTCTTACGTGGCAATAAACCCTGAAAGTAGTCGTGGTGAATTTGTGATGATATCGATTAGTGATGATGGCATAGGTATGTCTGAAGATATTATCGACAAAGTGCTTGAACCCTTTTTTACCACCAAAGATCTGGGCTCTGGAACAGGGCTAGGACTTAGTATGGTTTACGGTTTTGTTAAGCGTTCAGGTGGACACATTAAAATATATTCGGAGTTGGGTGAGGGAACAACATTTAATATCTTTTTGCCTCGAGCTGATAGTGTTGATAAAAAAGACGTTAATGAGGTATTAGCACTTACCGAACTGCCAAGAGGCAAAGAAACCATTCTCATAGTTGATGACGAAAATGAGTTGGTAGATATTGCGACTAAAATCCTTCAATCTCTTGGTTATAAGGTGTTAACTGTGGCAAATGCTCAGCAGGCTTTAAATGTTATTGAAAATAACAATTCAGTAGAGCTGATATTTTCCGATATTATTATGCCAGGAGGTATGGATGGTTATCAATTGGCCGATAGGATTCATAAGATAGATCCACGATACAAAATGTTGCTGACAAGTGGTTTTACAAAAAAACGAGATGAGCAGCCAATAAATGACAATGAATACCTGCACAAGCTGGTGACAAATCGCTTGCATAAACCATACAACCGATTAGAACTAGCTATCGCTGTTCGTCGTATATTGGATGAAAGTACTTAGCGGTCTCTGTCTATTAATATTAACAATAAACATTAAAACTAAAGACTACAAAATTTTATCCGTTTATGAAAATGTTTCTTTTGTGGTTGTAGGGCAACGGAATAACTATAAGAACAGGTAAGTCGACAAATAATCGCCCGTTTGTTGTAAGCGTTCTGTGAGAAGCCGTCCGTGAATATTGGGTTTAAAGAAAAGTATGAGGCATTAAATTATACTAAAGAAGCCGATAAGTCTTGGGAGAAATTTAACTTAGAGATCCCCCTGTCGACTACATCGCATTTATAAAGCAGGCTAAATTATGAAAAAATTTTGTATTTCAACACTTATTCCAGCTCTTATTTTTGCGTTCTCGCTTACGTTGCCCGTCGTGGCGCAAGAAGACATATTTGACCTTTACAACCTAAGCCTGAAAGAGTTGATGTTAGTAGAAATCGTTACAACATCAGCCACCAGAATAGCTCAACATACAGAGAAAGCACCCAGTACGGTTTATACCTTTTCTGGCGATCAGTTAATGCTAGAAGGGATACGGACCTTGACAGAAGTACTGGCAAAAGTACCAGGCATTCAGATCGAGCCCAATCGCCAGGGGCATCCCGTCGTTTGGATTCGGGGGCTGCAGGGCCGATATAATAGCCGACTACTGATGCGCGTCGACAATGCTGTGGTTCGGGAGATGTACTTCGGTAATGCCATGCTTGATGAAATGTATCCGATTGATCATATCGAAACCATTGAAATTCTTATTGGACCCAGTTCTGTGCTCTATGGGGCCAATGCATTTGGCGGCATTATCGATATAAAAACAAAACAAGGCATCAATAATGTCTCAATAAGCGGTGGTAATTTTGACTCCTATTCGGGTTCGTTTCATTTAAACAATGAAAACCTCTCCATTTTTGTTAAGCACTCGGTAACCGGCGACGCCTTCAGACCAGAACAAATAGGCATAAATGGTAATGATCGACGCATTGCTCAAGATAACGTTCGCGAGTCCACCTACCTCGATGTTAAATATGCCTTTCATGAAAACTTGCAATTAAGTGTGACAAAAATCTTACACCATTATCCAATAACGTATTCATCAGCACATTCTGATTCGGAACTTGAACTTGAACCCCTGACAGTTAATTTAAACTATGAAACGGGCGATCCGAAGGATATACAGTTTAATTTAAACAGCTATTATCATGAATCCGGTTTTTCCCAGACTACGGACACTGTTACCAGAACCGGACCTATCCAGCCCGATAGCCACACAGTTGCCCATCGCGACACAAGATATGCTGGCCTCGATACTTATATCACAAAATTATTTGATGACCATTCTGTGATTTTAGGCCTCAACGTATTGACCCATGAGTCTGACAATTCCTTAGAAAAGGTATATGACAGCGAGGGCGTTTTGACAAGGTCTGCTGAGCGTCTTATTAATCCTGATGAGCGTTTTGTAGACTATGGTCTTTATCTACAAGACGTGTGGGCGCTGCCTTCTGCTTGGGAAGTAACAACGGGGATCCGTTTTGATAAGCCCGATGGGTTCGATAAACAATTTGACGTCAGGTTAGGCGTGGTGAAGTCGTTTGATCAAGGCCTTTACATCAAAGGTATATTCGGCACAGCCTATCGTCAACCAACCTACCGGGAATATCGCAAAGAAAGTGGTGGCGTCGCCATCTTTGACCCAAGCTTGCAACCCGAACAACTCTCCACCTACGAACTAGCTATTGGAAAGCGTTACGCAGACCGTGGCAGTATACTACTAACCGGTTTTTATAACGGCTATACCGACTATATTGCAGATGTGTTTGACCCTGCCCTGGGCGATGAAGTGTTTAGCAATGTTGGTAATAGAACCATTTATGGCTTGGAGTTAAGCGGGGATTGGTGGTTGGTCGAAGGGCAATGGAATATTCGGTCTGGTCTCACACTCCTTGATGCTAAAGATCATGAACTCGATACAAAATTGCACGCTCTTTCGACAGAGTTCGGTTATGCAGAATTGACTTATTTACCGAAAGAAAATATCCATATTGGACTTAAGGGCAGTTATTATTCTCGGCCTTTTGTGGATAGTAATTATCAATCAAGAGTTCCTGATGAGAATAAAGACCCCTCTTTAAACGATTCATATTTTGTACTTAGCGGACATATCACGTATCGCCCGACAACCAAGATTGACGTTGTGCTGTCAGGAACCAATTTATTAAATCATACAGACTACAGCCCTAACTTTGGCCCGAGCTCTGGATATGATTATGAAAAACAGGGTATTCAAGTAAACCTTGCTTTATCATATAAATATTAAATTATCGGCAAATGTTCCTGACTTAATTGGAAAATATTGAATTGAACTGAACTGAACTGAACTGAACTGAACTGTGGGGAAATTTGCTTAATGGGGTTGTCATAAAATGAGTGATAACGTCATTGGGTTTTCTTAAAGCCATTGGGGTGTTTATCAAATTTTGGGTTATTATCAAGAAGTGTTCGTATCTTTAACCTTGTTCAGCCGATTATAGTTCAAACATACTTCTGATTTTACCTGATTAGCAGGCTGACTAAAAAGGGAGAGTACCTTGCGAAAGAAGAGTAGGTTTGTAGAGACTTTACTCGTCAATACATCTATTAGCCGTCGCCACCGTTACTCCCGTGTTCAAGCGGTTTGTTTGATCGCGACCCTCTTGTTTTGCCTTTTACCGCCAATTACCGATGCAAAAAAAGCACCTGAGTACCCGTTAAAATATACCTTTATCTTTCATTTTTTGGATTTTACAAAATGGCCGATTAATAATGGCGGTGACAAGACTATTTGTATTCTGGGTCGTAACCCGTTCAGTAATTACTTGCAAGAGTTGGTCAGCTCTGCAAGAAATAATAAGAAAATTCGCATAAAACACCTCACCATTCTAAATGATACCCATGAATGTCATACTCTATTTATCTCGCGCTCTGAAGCAAATCATCTTAAGAAAATCATCTTAAGAAAATTTTAGAAAAGCTGGCAAGCCAGCCGCTACTTACCGTTAGTGATATCGATAGCTTTGCGGTAAACCGCGGCATGATTGAGTTAGCAAAAAAATCGAATAAAACCCAATTGATTATAAACCTAACTGCAGTGAGAACAGCAGGCATAAGGCTCAACTCAAACTTGATCGATTTGGCACAAGTGGTTGGTGATGAGAAGAAAACAGGGGGGAGCGAATGAGATGGCGCGCAGCAGGGGCAATTAAAGTAGGATATTGGCACAAACCCCAAGAGAACATCTTTTGGGGTTACGCGCTATACTACAATGAGTAAGACAAATTCTCGGGAGCGACGATCCCTCAGTTTATCGGATACTTTTAATAAGCAATACTATCGTTTTATAAGTGTTCTTATAAGCAAGATAGATGTTGCGTCTGGTCAAACACACGTTAAAAACCCTTATTGGTTCTATTCTAATAAAATGGAAAGGTGATTACAGTGGATATAGAAATTGTTGAAGATGAAACTGGATTAAGGGAGCTGTATCAGACAGTTTTTGAAGATGCTGGTTTCAGTGTCAATTGCCATGCTTGCGCAGAAGATTATCTTACTTACACAAAAAAACAAATTTACACTCCGCCAAGCATTGCTATCATTACTGATGTTCGCATGCCAGGAAAATCTGGTTATGAGTTGATTGAGGAAGTTAAAAAAACTAACCCTAAGCAAAAATTTGTTGTCATTACCGGGACACCTCAAGATGGATACAGCAAAGATGCTAAGGCGTGTTTCTATCTTCAAAAACCAGTAAAAATGGATAAATTGCTGGCAGTAATTACCTTGCTTTCTTCGTGTAAAATGGCTGGCAATCAGCATCTAGCTCCAGCATGCAAGCTGATAAATGACCTTGACAGTTTTGATATGCATGATTGGAAATGCCCTCATCAAAAATAAAACTTTCAACTCAGGAAATTATAAGCAGCATGTCCCTTTGATTCATAATGTTGTGAGCAGCAAAGTAAAGCTAGCACTTTAATTCTTCAACTTTTTAGTCGTTAATATTCCCCTTAACAACAGGATGGAATGAACAGTAAAAAGCTTGTGCGGCAGGTGGGTTTTAGTTCAAAATATGGTCTAAACTTATGAGTGGATTTGATCGTTTGAGTTTAGCATTATCATGTGAAAAATTGTTTGTTTAGAACCTTAAGTGAAGCTCGTTGAATTCAACGGTTGGAATGGTATGAGGGTACGAGATATGTCGCTACAGGGTGCCAATAGAACCGGGTCTTTTATTTTTGTACTCTGTCTTTTTGTATTCAGTATTTTTTATTCGAGTATTTGCATTAGTAACGAAGCATCATCAAGTCAAATTGCTTATCTGAACAGTTTGTCATTAAAAGAGCTTTTATCTGTCAAAATAGCGACCAGTAACCTTACTGATACCCCACTAAGCCGGTCTCCCTCTGCAATCACCATTATTACCCGCGAACAATTAGAAAGAACGCCCGCTCGAAATTTGATGGATGTGCTTGAAACCTATGTTCCAGGCCTACTGGTGATCTCCAACTTTACGTCAGGTCCACGAATACGCATTCGAGGTTTGGGAGAGCGTCATTACAGTACTTTATTATTGGTGAATGGAAAACCTGTTAATCAGAAAACACATCAAGGTGCAATGGTTGAACTTAGAAACTGGGATATGGCTGACATTGAAAGGGTTGAGGTTGTCAGGGGACCGGGCACAGTCACGCATGGTCCTGGGGCTATTTCGGGAGTGATCAATATAATCACCAAGCAGGCTCGTGATGAAGAGGGGCTGGAAGTGGGTTTTAGTTACGATCATAACTACGATAGCAAAGCGCTAAAATTGAGTTATGCCACTGATATTGGAGAAGCTGCGGTATTTCTTTATGGTAGTGTTACCCGCACCAAAGGCATTGCTGATTACGATATATTTCAGACGAAAAATAATGGTGAATTGGGTTATAAGGGAACCGATGCCTTTACCGGCACAGACGCTAACCCACTACAGCCTTACTATGCGGATTTTAATGATAACTCACAGGTTAAACTGTATGTGGATATCGATTTCTCTGATGAATGGCGCTTATGGGCGCGATACAATAATTCAGGGCAGGTTGATAGTGCGGTACAAAAAGAAATACAGGGAGAAATGCAGGATTGGCGTGCCTTTGAAAGCCGTTATTACATTTTTGCTTTGGAAAACAGACACAAAATTAATGGTGAATTTAGCCTAAGCAGCATCTTAAGTTATGACTCCGAGGATTATTTGGAAATAAAAGCAAAAGAAGCGAATTTACCCCCTACCCACGAGCTCAATCGGCAGTATAGTTTTTCTGAAGATGAGTTGTTTTTCCGCACCACGTTGAATTATCAGCCTGCGGGTTCATTTTCTTTTGCCGGCTCTTTTGAGATTTCTCATGATTCGCTTTCTGCGCCTTGGGGTGACCCACATACCAGTTTCTTGGTCAGAGCAGGTACTAAGGGTTTTATGAGTGAAGATTCGGTTTATTTTGGCGATGGCTCTGGGGGTACCTATTCAGAAAGCAAGGTGGCCAAGTTTACTCAAGGATGGTCAACCAATACGTTTTCCACCGCGATTGAAATGAAATATCAGATCAACCCTGAGTTAGAGGGCATTGTTTCTGGGCGGGCAGATAAAAATACCCTTACTTATGTCATGTATTCACCACGACTTGCCTTGATATATAAGTGGGATGACAGAAATATAATTAAAGCTTCGTGGCAAGAGTCCCTGCGAATGAACACCATGGCGGAACTTTATTGGTTAGACATAAACGAAAAAGAAGCCGAGCCAGAAAAAAACATGACCTATGAGCTTTCCTATAGTCGCCTTCAGTCCGACAAGCTGCATATGGGAATTACCGGTTATTATAATCGCTCTGAAGTACTCACGTGGGACGGAAATAATGCCAATCTGACGGGTATTATCAAAGCTTTCGGTCTCGAACCTGAAATTAGCTATCGCACTGATGCGTTTTCATTTGGTATCAATCATTCATTTTTTGAATTGCTCGATTGGGACTATCGATTAAAACAGGACGATGGCTCTGCTTTGCAAACGGTTAGTTATTCAGACATGCTTTATAAGGTTGACTATTTAACACTTACCAGCACAGGGGACAGCCTGACAGACTGGGCTAATCAGCATACCAAACTCTGGTTCGACGCAAAACTCAGTGACAACTGGACGATTCATATGAACGCCCGAATTATCTGGGAATATGAATATGGCAATGACCTGTTTGACATGTATGACAAGGCGTTTGCACAAGTTGATACCGCTGCGCTGAGTGCAGGAAAACTGTCTGACTACAATGAAGACAAGGTCTTTCTAGAAACGTATAAGCAAAGTATTCAAGGTAAAGATGCTTTTGGCAAAGATATTCGCATCAATGCCTCAGTTTCATGGACGATTCCATCGATAAAAGGCAAGCTAACATTTTACGGGCAAAATTTGCTGAACCTTACTGATAACAAGCGTCAAAAAATTAATTTTACCACCAAAACACTGCCGATTATTAGCTGGATTGAAGAAGAGCGAACTCTTGGTCTAAATTACACCCAGAAATTCTAGTTCAATTTTAATGTTCTTTACGAGCAAACGAATGTTGAGTAATACAGTGAGTAATTCAGGATAGGCGTTCCTAAAAAGTAAACAGAATTCAGAAAACGGAAAACAGAACTCAACTCTTAAACCTTATAAAAGAGTGGTGAAATATTTTGTATTATTCATAAGCTGAAAAACAACGATTGACCCTAACACGGTAACTTTATGCTAATGGGTGTTACTCTTCAGCGTATTTGATTGAAATCTGCTCCGCAGGTACCGGACGACTAATAAAGTAACCTTGAGCAATGTCACAATTCATTTGCTTTAATAGCGCTAACTGCTCTGCAGTCTCAACCCCTTCCGCGACAACTTTCATTTTCAACTCGTGACCCAAAATAATGCAGGTTTTGACAATCGCCCGAGCTTCTTCATCTTCGGTCATATTGGAAACAAAACTCTGGTCAATTTTTAATTCAGTAAAGGGAATACGATGCAACTGGGAAAGAGACGAATAACCGGTACCAAAATCATCAATAGAAAGCCCAAGCCCTTTCAAGCGTAACCTGGTGAGAATATCCAGTGAAGTGACCAACTTACCCATCAAAGCACCTTCAGTTACTTCCAGAGTAAGGTGGGTAGGATCAAGTTTTTTGTCTGCTAATAACTTAGCTACCTGCTCTGGAAGGGTCAAACTGGTAATGTCTACTGCAGATATGTTCACTGAAATTGGGATATTTAATCCACTACTTTGCCATTGTTGCTCTTGTTCAACCGCTTGCTCGATCACCCAATGTGTCAGTTCGCCGATAACGCCACTTTGTTCTGCCAGTGAAATAAAGCGATCAGGCCTTATCATGCCGTGTTGTGGATGCAGCCAACGCACGAGCGCTTCAACACCCAAAAGTTTCCCTGAAATTATGTCAATTTGAGGTTGGTAATGGAGTATCAAATGGTTATTTTGTATAGCATGTTGAAGTTCATCACTGGTAATGTCGTCATCAAGAAATGGATCGTCAGGCTGTTTCTGTTGATCAAGCTTAGGTGAATGATGCTTAATAATTTCTCTAAATTCATCAAGTACTATCGGTTTACTCAACGACGCAATTATTTCCAAATTATGGGCATGTCCCAATTTTTCTGCTGAATGAAGGACACTCGTATCGTGGCCGCTCATGAGTATTAGGGCTGGAGATGAATCCAGAGAAGACAAATGTCTCATGACTTCAATGCCATCCATCTCAGGCATATTCAAATCAAGAGCTAAAATTGACGTTCGTTCAAAGGTCGAAACTTGTTCGAACAATTGGCTTCCGCTGGTAAAACTGCGTGCTTTTAGACCAGTAAATTCAACAGCTTGCCTCAAAATATCAACCAGTTCAGGTTCGTCATCTAACAAATAAACGGTTGCTTGAGACCTAACTTGCTCTGAACCCGAATTATTCAATTATTTATTTCCTATAAAATGTCAGTTATGTATATATGCAAAGCATATTGTCATAATGAGTATAGCCCTAAACTTATATTGTTCCATTATCTGTTAATTATCAGTACACTTCTTCGCTCGACTTAAGCTATGCACAATGCCTCCATATTTAATGCATATTGATAGACACCGTTGCTACTTTTTTATGTCTATCACAATTATTCCTGCACGATATTTTTTAGCCATCGTGACAGCACAAACAGGTGAATGTCGAGTTTTACAGCATCGAATTTAATGTGACACCGACAACTAAATTGAGTTGAACAGCATTCGTTTGGATACTTCCAAGTTCGTCTTGAATTGTTGTACCTCTGCATGGGTACTTAACATTCTCAACCAAACTACACTTATCATTAAACACTTGAAAGTGCCGATGCATTTTTTACATCGAGATATTCAATGGCAGTTTTTATGAGAATACTAAATGAAAAATATTTTGATGGTTGATGATACAGGCAACCTAAAGGAACATTGTGGTATTGTTTTGTAACTATACGACTCGATTTTTGTATTAAATTTCAAATAAGTTAAATCAATAAAGTATAGGTTATGGCTATCGAATAGATCCGAAATATGGATGTAGTGGCTAGGTTATTATTTTCCTTAATGAATAACTTCTAACTCGCTCAGGGGGCGTTAGCGCCTTAGAAATGATTCTTCTAATGTCAGCTATCCTTGAAGATTGCTGACATAAAAATAGAGTTTGTTGCTCTAATTATTAGGACGGCTTTGTGGCTACCGACCTTATCGATTGTACTATTATGTCAGGGCCTATTTTCTAGATTGTCAGATCAGATATAAGTTACTACATTTCAGTTGAATACTTCATTACCAGTAATAACTACTCAAGTGGCAATTTTATTGAATAAAACCAGTGCCCATATTCGTCCCGCCAAATTCTAAAAAACCGCTAATCGAAAGATAGCGGTTTTTTATTTAGTCATTGATTTTATTTGAGCTCATTGGCTTTTCGGTATTTACCTTGATAGTCAAAAAGTCTGTCTTTGATACGCCAGTAGAATTTTTGTTTTCTGGCAATGACAAAGTCAGGACACGGTAATATGTTAGTTAACTTTAATGCTTGTTCAAGATTAGTCACTTCAAATGAACCAGTAGAGCCCAGTTGAACACTGATTTTAGCGCTAAGGCGTTTAGAAAATATATCATTGAACGCTTTAACTTGATTAGGCTTAGCGAAGTCAAAAGATTCATTGAGTTCGTCGCCTTGCTCATCATGGTAAGTGATTTTTAACTTATCAGCTCCCTTATCACTGAGCTTGCCATTAACTCTGGTTAAATTAAGGCCTGCGCAGCGAATAATTTTTGAATCTTTAAGTTTCAGTGCTTTTTTTAACATATCATCGGGGTCAACCAAGACTTCAAGGCACTGTAAACAGCTACGAGCAGCTATGTCATTTTCACCACCGCAGTGAGGACATTCTTTAAATACAAAACGATAGTCACATTGACTCTGGCTTTCTACTAGGTATGCTTGTTCTTCACTGCCAGTATCGACGAGGCCTTGGCATCGTCGGCCGTAGTGTTCCACTAAATAACCGTCATCATCACAGATTCCCCAAAATATATTGGGAAATTCACAACTAGGGCAAACAACTTGCACCGGCTGACTTTTACTATTCGGCTTTTTCTCACCGACTTCGGGATGATAGAGGTCAAAATCATTGCCCGTATAGTCAATCACCAAGCAATCTTTTTTGTTATCACTCAAACGCAGACCACGACCGATGATTTGCTGATAGAGACTAACTGATTGTGTTGGACGTAATATTGCAATCATATCGACATGGGGTGCATCAAAGCCAGTGGTTAATACAGAAACATTAACCAGGTATTTAATTTCTCTACGCTTGAATGCCTTAATTAACTTATCGCGTTCAGTGTTGTCGGTAGCGCCGGTAATTAACGCACTCAATTTGGTGGGTAAATAACTAAAGACTTCCTTTGCATGTTCAACTGTAGCAGCAAATATCATAATACCTTGACGTTTATGGCCTAACTCAATGACCTGCTCAATAATGCTTTGAGTCACCCGGGGATTTTTGTTTAATAGATGATTCATATCCGTAGGACTATATTCGCCAGAGGCGTTTGCTCGCAGGTTACTAAAATCATAGTGCTCTATGGTGGCATCGACTAAATTGGGTTCGGTTAAATACTGGCGTTTAATTAAGTAACGAATGGGTAGTTCATAAATACAGTGCTCAAAAGGTCGCTTTTCTTCACTTCGCATGAAACCACGATAATGCTTTTTATAAATCCAGCCCATACCTAAACGATAAGGGGTTGCGGTTAAACCCAATAATTTCACCTCGGGATTAACTTGCATCAATTTTTCAATAATTTGTTGATACTGATTACTATTGGACAGCGTGCTTTCTTTTTCTTGTGATTGCTCTTTGGGCTCTTCTTTAGCTTTGTCCTTAGCTTTATCTTTAAAGAGTTCTTTAGACTGTACATTAGGCTTTTCATTAGACAAGTCAGGGCTAGCTAAGTTAACTCTATGACATTCGTCAATAATAATTAAAGAGTAGGGCTCATTAAAGTCATCTAGATTGCGGGCTGCCGATTGTATGCTGGCGAACGTGACTTGGTGCTGAGTTTCTTTCAGTTTTAATCCGGCAGAATAAATACCGGCGGTAACACCATAGGTTTCATATTTTTGATGATTTTGCTCGACCAATTCTTTCACATGGGTGAGTACCAGTATTTTTCGTTTTGCCAAGCGAGCAAGCTCGGCAATTACCAGACTTTTACCTGAGCCTGTAGGTAAAACAATCACAGCAGATTCGTTGGTTTTTCGAAAGTGTTTGAGCACCGCAGAAACAGCTTCTTGTTGATAATCTCTAAGTTGAAAAACTTCCACGCAGTGCTGCTGCCTTATAGGGAACGGAAAGCCGCCATAATAGCAAAATAGCGGATAAGTCCACCAACATTTTAAACAAAAATTAAAACAAACTTTAAACCTTCACCTTTAGTTATTTCCGAATAAAGTCGCTAGCTCAGTTCAATTTTTGATAAATTCGTTATAATATTTACGCTATCTAAAGTTACTCTACCGAAACATACTGATCTTTACTTGATGCAGACTTTAGAAAGTTAAGCAATAGCGAATGAGCAAAGTAATATAAAACAGAAATGAGAATGAATAATGATAAAAAAGAAAAATAAAATTTTAAAAAATATCCGAGGGTTGTGTCTTGTTTTATCAACGCTTATCTTTGCGACAAACCTTATGGCTGACGATAAAGTATCACTAAACGCGGATAAAAAATTAGAACAGCTGATAGCACAGCATTGGGATTATTCGATGAAAGAAAGTCCTTTATCAGCAACATCAGAAGGTATCAGTAAATATAATCATTTACTCAACCGAGTATCAAAAATTGATAATGATAGGCGACTTGTCGCGGAGACAAAATTACTTAGTCAATTAGTAAAAATTGACCCTGCGCAATTGTCTGACTCCAACCGAATAAATCATCAACTATTTAAGTGGGTGATTGAAGGCTCTATAGAAAGTTACCAACTTAATTTATCACGTATTCCACTCAATACTTTTTATAGTTTTTTTCTACAAGTATTAAATATGAGTAATGGTTTGCCGATGAATACAGCGAAAGATTACAACGATTACATCGCAAGAATTAACGAGATACCGCGTTTTTTTAATGAAAATATAACCAACATGCGATCAGGAATTCATTCCAATTTTACCCTGCCAAAAATTGTTGTTGAAGGTATTCTTCCTACGGTACAAGCACAGATATATGACAATCCAACGGATAGTAGTCTTTACAAACCTTTTGTGAAAATGAGCATTAAAATATCAGACAAAGAGCAAAAACAACTTAGAGAATCTGCCAAGCAAGCCATATCACAATCCGCAATACCTGCTTTTAGAACATTTTCCGAGTTTTTCGGCGGAGAATATTTACAGGCAGCGACAATAACGATTGGCGCAGAGCAAATGAATAACGGCAAAGCTTATTATGCTTCTCAAATTAAAAAATATACGACATTACCTAATATCACGGCTAAAGAAATACACCAAACAGGACTGAGTGAAGTAAAACGCATCAGAGCAGAAATGCTTGAAATAATAAAAGAGACAAAATTTGAAGGGTCATTTGAAGAATTTACCCAATTCCTGCGAACAGACCCTCAGTTTTACGCAAAAACACCAAAAGACTTGCTAAAAGAAGCATCGTATATTGCTAAACGTATTGACTATATTATGCCTGAATTTTTCAAAACGTTACCTCGTCTGCCTTATGGTGTTGTTGCTGTTCCAAAAGAAATAGCCCCTAATTATACTACCGCTTCCTATAACTCAGCAATTGTTGGTGGAACACGTGGTGGCGCTTATTGGCTAAATACCTATCAATTAGACCAACGGCCATTGTATGAACTTACCGCGTTAACATTACATGAATCAGTACCTGGACATCATCACCAATCGGCTATATCAAGTGAATTGGAAAATGTACCTAAATTCCGTTTAGGTCTGTATTTTAGTGCCTATGGTGAAGGCTGGGGATTATATTCTGAAAAATTAGGTGTTGAAATGGGCTTATATGATACACCTTATGATAATTTTGGCAGATTAAGTTATGAAATGTGGCGAGCTTGTCGCTTGGTTATTGATACAGGAATACATGCAATGAAATGGAGTCGACAACAAGGAATAGACTTCTTATCAAGTAATACCTCATTATCACCAACGAATGTTAGAGCTGAAGTAGACCGTTATATATCATGGCCTGGTCAAGCACTTTCATATAAATTGGGTGAATTACACATTTGGAAGTTAAGAAAAAAGGCAGAAAAATCATTAGGGAAACAATTTGATTTACGTGAATTTCATGATGCTTTATTGAGTAATGGTGCATTGCCATTGGCTATGGTTGAAGCTGAAATAGATCGATACATCACCTTAAACAAAAAATAGGAAAGAGTGCCCATTCTGCCCACCATATTAAGAAAACCGCAACTTTAACGAGTCGCGGTTTTTTTAGCTTTGAATTTGATGCTTTCAATGGTTACGGGAAGTAGAAGTGTTATATAATATGCGGCATATGCACTCATCATTGATTTTTTAACGCGGACTTCACATGAATTTACAACAAGCTTTATTGGAAATAGGTAATGTACAAGACACCGAATTACCTATTGCAGGTCTCGAATTTGTTAAAGCAAATTGGTCGGAATTTTATCCTGAATTAGAACGGCTGATAGATCAATTTATCGCAGATGATACCTCGTTAACCGACGATCAGCAGGTCATTTTATATTTTGGTACGTTATTATTAGCGGAATTAAAATACTCTCCAGCGTTAGAAAAGTGTTTGCAGTTATTTGCCCGTAGCGATACGTTTTTAACCCCTATTGAAGCAGTATTTGGTGATGCACTCACTGAATTAACTCCGACCTTATTTTATAATGTGGTCGATGGTAATACACAAGCATTGTGTAATTATATTGTAGATGGTCATCAAGCGATGTATTGCAAAGCATCTGCTATTGAAGCGGTATTTGCTCAGTACGAAGCGGGTATTATTGATGAATTCGTATTAAGTGCACATGTAACTCGATGGATAACTGTATTTTCGGCTTTACCGAGTTCAACCAATAGCTTTTTAATTAGCGCCTTAGCCGATTCTTGCATTGAATATCAACTTGATAATTTTAAACCTCAGTTTGTTGCATTAGGTGATAAAAATGTATTTGATGAAGACCGCTTTAAATATGACGAAGTAAAGGCATGGCATAGGGCAGGTACGCCTAAGTTGATTGAATCCGGCATGATTCAAATAGACTTTAATGTTGTTGATACCTTAAGTGCTTGGGCTGATGATGATTCTGACTCAGAAGGTGAAGGTGAAGAACTCGACAATATGTCAAATGAAGACTTTGAAGGCTTTGATTCGTTAATGGGGCAAGGCGGTTTATTGGCTAATATCCTGTATGACGAAAATACAATTTTAGAGAACAGTGTGCCCGTTAGTTCATTACCTACGGCTGGTCGCAATGATCCTTGTCCGTGTGGCAGTGGCAAGAAATATAAGAAATGTTGTTTAAGATAGCTCTGTAAAATGTAAATAGCTCATAGGGTTTTATCAGTGACATAACTAAATAGTCAAAACTACATAAGCAAAGTATGGCTCAAACATAACCCGTGAACTGGCAATAATATCCTTATGGAAAAGTATATGAGTTTAGTCTGCTAATCGAGAAATTAGCGGATTTTTGCTAAACCCTTCAATTTTTTCGAACAAGCGCTACAACAATAATCGAAAGCGGAACAATAGCTAAAAATGAAAATATTTTTACTGACCCATGAGCGTGAATTACACAGGGCAACCAATACTGGCGCTCTTGCTTTAGACGATTCGAATGCAATTGTTGAGCGTATACTTTGGCAAAGGCTAAGTCCTAATAAAGACCTTGTTAACCTAATAGAAAATAATAAAGCGGTATTATTATATTCGAACGGAGAATCATCCCCGGTAGCTGCTACAGCAGGATCATCGGTAGACTCAAAGGTAAGAATTGAAGAATATGAAAACATCATTATTATTGATAGCACATGGCAGGAAGCCAAAAAGATTTTCAACCACAGCGCTTATTTAAAAAATGCAGCACAGTTCACCCTGAAAACTTCCAATGATTCTTTATACAAACTTAGGGCCAATCAACCTAAAGGTGGTCTATGTACCATCGAATGTATAATCGAAGTGTTAAAAATGAAAGGGCAAAATAAAATGGCAGCAGACTTATCATTAAAGTTCGCCCAATTTAATGGCTAAAAATGTAATAAATCCAAATGATATTCATGAATAAGCTCAGCAATCACAGTATAATTGCGGCGATATTTTCAAAGGTATCAATTAACGGTATTTAATCAAAGGTAGTAAAATCGAGCATGGCACAGCCAAAAATCACCCCTGAACTAACCATCAAGCAAGTTGCACTCACACAAGGCAATACTCCTGTTTCACTAAGTCCAGAGTCAGCAACACCGGTACTTCTAAAACAGAGTACTCAAGTTACTCAGGCCGTTACTCAGGCAGATAGTCAGGAAGAGACTCAGCAAAGCAGTAATGTAATAGATAAAGACTCATCTAAAATAGTACTTGCTACGCTTAACGCACGATTTTTTCATACCAGTTTTGGTCTTCGTTACCTCTATGCTAATTTAAAAGAATTACAGCAATGTTGTGAAATAAAAGAGTTTATTATCCAAACTCGCGACATGGATATTGTTGAACAAATACTCGCATCGAAACCGGAAATTGTTGGTTTTGGTGTCTATATCTGGAACATCGTTGAAACAACGGCAGTTGTTAATTTATTGAAAGTGATAGCACCCGAAATTACCGTTGTGCTTGGCGGGCCAGAAGTCAGTTATGAAACTGAAAACCAAGCTATTGTTGCTTGTGCTGATTATGTATTGACCGGCCCGGCAGATGTGAGTTTTTATCAACTGTGTAAAGATATACTCAATAAAACACCACCCGATAAAAAAATTCTTAACTCAAAGCCCGTCGCCTTAGAAGATATAGCATTGCCGTATGAGTATTATACCGACGAAGATTTAAAGCACCGTCTGCTTTATGTGGAAGCATCGCGTGGTTGCCCCTTTAAATGTGAATTTTGCTTGTCGTCTTTAGACAAAACATCGACGCCATTTGAATTAACATTATTTCTTAAAGAAATGGAAATCCTCTATCAACGGGGGGCGAGAAACTTTAAGTTTATCGATAGAACCTTCAATTTAAACATTAATACCACCATGCAAATTATGCAGTTTTTCTTAGACAGAATGACTGACGATTTGTATCTGCATTTTGAAGTGGTACCCGATCATCTGCCGAGAAAATTAAAAGCCTTGCTAGCACAGTTTCCACAAGGCAGTTTACAGTTTGAAATAGGCATACAAACCTTTAACGTGGAAGTACAAAAGAATATTAGCCGTAAGCAAAATAACGCTAAATCAAAAGAAAATTTACTGTGGTTAAGAGATAATACTTCCGCCCATATTCATGCGGATCTTATTTTTGGTTTACCCGGCGAAACCTTCGACACCTTTAAAGACAGTTTCAACCAACTTTATCATTGTCGACCTCATGAAATTCAAATGGGTATTTTGAAACGCTTGAAAGGTAGTCCAATCATTCGACACACTGAAGCATTCGACCTACGTTTTAATCCCTTACCGCCGTTTAATATATTAAGTACCGACCGAGTGAGTTTTACCACCATGCAACGTATTAACCGCTTTGCACGTTATTGGGACATGATTGGTAATTCAGGGCGTTTTAAATACTCATTACCTCATATATTGTCTGATGAACCATTTGATGATTTTATGGCAATTACCGAGTGGATTTTTAACAAGACCGGCCAAATACATAAATTTAAACTGAAAAAATTATTTGAGTTGATTTCACAAGCAGTAGAAGCGTTATTTCCAGAAAAACATCAGCTTGTGATTGAAAAAATTGAAATTGACTACAACGCAGCTAAATTGAAAAGTTTGTTTAGTGGTCTCAATCTCTATGCCGTAGCTCAAGTGGAAACCGTAAGTAAAAACAAAGCATTAAAGCGCCAACAGCAACATATGAGCTAAAGGTCATTTAATTACCTAACTAACCCTTTGGCCGTGTTCACACCATTGCTCCGGCCAGACTTTAAGAAATCGCAAGGTTAACGAGTAGCATGGTATTTTCTTGTTAAAGACTATTTAGCCGGTGGTGAAGATGGTGAAATAAATGTCGGTAAACCGAGAACCCTAAAGTTAGGCTTAAGAAATAAATTTAAATCTCTGGGTAAGGTGATTTATTAATAAAGTTAAACGCTTAGCCCTATTAGGCTAAGCGATTTGGTTTTATAGGTCATCATAGAACCTCAGTGGTAATTTAATCCTGACCACTTACCATGCCTCTCAGTGAATCTATTCGCTCAAATCACTCAACATTAGCGGTTACTTCACGGTACAAGGAGCCGGCACGTTCATCGACGTCTTTGGTGAACTCATTAATGATAACTTTCTCTTCTACGGTATAGATAAACCAACTACCCATACTTGTTAGTAAGAAACCAGCGATTACAACAACTAACTGTATATTCAACGAATTATTTTTATTGACCATAGTTGAAGATTTTTGCACTGTTATTATTTTTTAAATAATAACATGAATTACCATGCCAGAAGAAAATCGTGATATCAAAGTGTTTACATCAAGTTAAATTATTTTAAATTATTCCTTAGACGTTACTGAGATACTTTAGCCATATGCAAAAACTTATAAAAAATAACACTTTAGGCTTTCTAATGCATTGAATCTATGGGATGTTAATGATTGTGGAAAGGGGACCTTAATCTTCCCGATAATAATCAGTTATAAAAAGGCATAATAATAATGAAACCCATGCTTACAGTACTAGCGTTAGGTATGTTAACTGCTTGCCAACCAAACACGTCAACTGCAGAAAAGGAAACGTCTTCGGAGCTTAAACAGGCATCGTCAGTCGTTGCTAAAGCTCAAACAGAAAGTGAACGGTTAAATCAATGGTTCGCCGTTAAGTACGAAGAAGAGCTGCAAATGAGTCCGATGATGTTGACGTTTTTGGGTCGTAAAGAAAAATATGACCAAGTTGATGATATGACCTTAGCGGCGGAAAAGAAAATATTCGCGTGGAAAAAGAAAAACATAGCGGAGTTAAACAGACAATTTGATTATAAAAAATTAGACAATGAAGCAAAAATTTCTTATGATATTTGGCAGCATCAATATCAAGAAGCGGTCGCTGGTCAGGCGTTTGTTCATAATAACTATATTTTTACGCAGTTTAATGGGATTCAGGCCTTTGCTGCCCAATTTCTTATCAACTTTCATAAAGTAGACACAGAAAGCGATATGCTTGCTTATAACACGCGGATATCAGGTACTGCTACCGCAATTGATCAATTGTTAGAACGGGCAAAGGAAAATGCTAGTAAAGGTGTTCGACCGCCAAGATTTGCTTATCAAGGAGTTATTGAGCAAGCCACTAATCTAATTACGGGTGCGCCTTTCCTCGAAGGTGAAACGACTGGACCTGATGTTGCATTATGGGCCGATGCTAAAAGAAAAGTTGCCGCCTTAGTTAAAAATAAGGTTATCAATCAAGCTAAAGCCGATGAATTACAAGCTCAAGCGAAAGAAGCTTTAATCAATCGATTTTTACCAAGTTATCAAGCCTTAATTACTTGGTTTGAAACGGATATTGTTAATACCGATGCTGTTGCTAAAGGGGTATCTAGTCAGCCGAATGGCAAAGATTTCTATAATTTTAAATTAAAATCATCAACAACAACAGATCTAACAGCAGACGAAATTTATAACACTGGTGTGATTGAAGTAGCTCGCATTACTGAAGAGATGGTTAAAATAAAAAACAGAGTCGGCTTTGAAGGTGATCTTCAAGAATTCTTTACCTTTATTAAAACAGACCCACAGTTTTTCTTTAACAATAATGATGAGGGTCGACAAGGTTATATCGATCAAACAGAACAATACCTATCGGTTATTGAAAAAGAATTACCTAACTTTTTCGGTGTTCTACCTAAAGCGAAACTGGTAGTGAAACGTGTTGAAGCTTTTAGAGAACAAGATGGCGCGGCACAACATTACTTTCCAGGTACACCTGATGGTGCAAGGCCTGGCGTTTATTATGTTCACCTTTCTGATATGAACTCGATGCCAAAAAATGAAATGGAGGGCGTTGCTTATCATGAAGGAAACCCAGGGCATCACATGCAAATCTCAATTGCCCAAGAATTAACCTCAGTACCTACCTTTAGAACACAAGCTCATTTTACTGCTTATAGCGAAGGTTGGGGTTTATACGCAGAACTACTCGCTAAAGAAATGGGCGGTTACCAAGATGATTATTCTGATTTTGGCCGTTTAGTGAATGAAATCTGGCGAGCTATTCGCTTGGTTGTTGATACAGGATTACACAATAAAGGTTGGACTGAAGCACAGGCTATTGCTTACTTTAAAGAAAAATCACCTATTTCAGAAGAGGCGATTATTTCAGAAGTAAGACGTTATTTAGTGCTGCCAGGTCAAGCAACATCTTATAAAATAGGTATGTTGAAAATAATGGCACTACGAGCTGAAGCAGAGAAGACATTAGCGGACAAGTTCGATATTAAAGGTTTTCACGATACTATTTTAGGTGGTGGCGCTATGCCGTTATCACTTTTAGAAGTACGAGTAAAAAACTGGATAAAGAAAGTACAAGTTCAATAATTGCTCTTACTTAGCTCATGAAAAGGCTCATTATCCCTATTGTATTTAGAGAGAATGAGCCTTTATGGTTTTTACCATCCTCTATTGCTTGTGCGGTGTCGCTGGCAAAGTTAAGGCTGCTTCGATCATGGTCTTAGTATTTTTCACGATTGCTTAATGATTTTACATTTTGTTTAAAAAAACGCCATATCGCGGCGGTTAAGAGTAGGTGCTGACATAATAGTGTCCAATCAAAAAAATTCATCATTGGACTTTATAATAGTGACGGGTAAAAGGTATCACCTAGGTGACGGTTCCAACAATTTTTTCATGCATGCAAAATGTGATTAAAAAAATAGCTAATAAGGTCACTAAAAGCAGAATCTGGCTATTTTTGTAGCAAACAAACGATTTTATTGAAATAGTGCTTTACAACTTATTAGAGAGACTTTAGTATTCGCCTCGTTCTCAGACAAGCATTGTTTTTCAAGCTTATTTGTTAACTTCAGGTGAGATGGCTGAGTGGTCGAAAGCACCGGTCTTGAAAACCGGCGAGGGTTTGTAGCCCTCCTAGAGTTCAAATCTCTATCTCACCGCCACATTAAGAAAAACCCGTTAACCGTAAGGTTAGCGGGTTTTTTGCTTTTACAGTATATTAAATAGTGAAAGGGTTTGTAGCGCAGCACCTACAACATAGAGTTCAAATCTCTATCTCACCGCCAATTAGATATGAAAGGGGGAACAATGTGAAGTAGGTTTCACGGCAATCTGTGCGCGTTGCTGACCTTAGCTTTTAAATTTTTGCCATATATTTTCTAATGAATTACTCGAGTCATTTTACTGAGGCGTCTCCATAAAAAGCGTTATATGCATCTAATAAGTTGATTATCGTCGTCAGAAAAAAATCAGCTGAAATTCATAAAGACGTCAGGTATTTTAGAATCGACTTGTTTAAACTGATGTTTTGTTCAATCACATTTAAGCGAAGTTAAATAATTCGTTAATTTCAAAATAAGGAATAAATTATGAAGCGTGTTAGCACTGCAATTGTTCTACTGTTTTCTGTTCTAGTGATGAGCAGCACTAGTTATAGCCAAGATGACATTTCCATCCCTGATGGTCCCTATCTCGGTCAAACGCCACCCGGATCAACACCTGAAATTTTTGCACCCGGTATTGTTAATACAGAGGGATTTGTTGAAGTTGAGGGTATGTTTGGGGCGGATATGAATACCTTTTATTTCGTCAGAAATGCTGAGAAATATTCTGGAATAGTAAAAGTTGGAGCATTTAAAGGAGAAACTTCTACGGCTGGGTTGATTGTCATTGAATATAAAAATAATAAATGGCAGCAGTCTGTTGTCGCGACGGCTGTGAGCGAACCATCCATCTCACCCGATGGTAACACCATCTATTTAAAAAATGCTTATGTAGAACGCACAAGCGATGGTTGGTCAGAGGTAAAAGGCCTCGGCGAGCTCTTCGAAAATATAGAGATTATGAGGCTATCGGCGTCTTCAAGCGGCACGTATTACTTTGATACCTATAGTCAAAAGATGGATATTCCTTTGCGTTATTCCCGCTTGGTAGACGGCAAACATGAAGAGCCTAAATCATTGGGTCCTCAGTTTGGCATCGGTAGATACAATGCCCACCCTTATATTGCGCCGGATGAAAGCTTTATTATCTTTGATAGCGTCAGAGAAGATGGACAGGGCAGATCTGACATTTATATCAGTTATCGCGCGGCTGATGGCTCATGGGGCCCTGCCATTAATATGGGCGACAAGATAAATACCGCTCATTCTGAAAAAAATCCAAGTTTGTCACCCGATGGGCAATTTCTATTCTTTGATAAGCGGACAAAACGCGGAAACGAAGAAGTAAATATCTACTGGGTGGATGCACAAATTATTGAAACGCTCCGGCCCAAATAGCAAACCAAATAGCAAACCAAATAGCAAACCAAATAGCAAACCATATAACAAGCTACTTCAGCGGAGCAAGACTCGTTACGCTCCCATTGCCCGTTGAGTAGAGTATTATCGATACAAAATCGGCTCTTCTCCGCTTTGATGCAAATAATTGTATCTTCTGGCTAATCTATCATATTGATTTAATATTATTTTTTCACCCAATTGAATAATGATCAAGTCATGCCAACTATCTCTTCAACACTTTTTCAACTTCCAGGACAGTGTATTGAATCAATAACACTTGATAATGAGCATACTGTTGTCATTCAGTGTCGACGGGATAAACGTAGAAAGCCTATCGATCCAAGAACAAATCAATCAGGAACGATCAACCGTTATG
>NZ_KB905182.1 GCF_000378625.1 Colwellia piezophila ATCC BAA-637
ACTTGAAGCTTGGTGCCGTCTAGCAGAATCAACTAATATATTGGCCTTACATAATTTTGCAGTCGGACTAAGAATGCACAAGGTAGGCATTTGTAACTATGCCAAATATAAGTTGACCAGTGCCCGTATTGAGGCAGGAAATGTTTCTATTGGGATGATTAGGAGGCGAGCCAGAGGAGTAAGGGATACCGAATACTTCAAATTAAAAATAAGGCAAACATCAGTTCCAGCAACGCATTCTATCTTTTATCCAAAAATCAACCTCACATAACCGGAGAAGAGCCCAAAATCTAATCCAAACGTATTAATTCAAGTTAACGTCTAATGTCTCGAATGTGGTCAGCCTGTGTGAAAACTATTTTGAACTAACGGAATTGGATAATAACAACGAAAAAAGCTCTGTAGAGTAAATTCTGTAGTACGTCTGATGTAAAACCACCTGATAATTTACGTAGCGTCACATAAAAATTTTAAGCTGGGAGTTTTCACACAGCCTGTGGTATCAGTTGACCTAAAGAATAACCAGTAGCTAAGGTCAATGCGCACAAGTTGCCATAAAACCTATGGCGCTAATAAGTGCCCCCCGAAGTAAGATAAAGCTAGCCGACAATATTGCTAATACTGAGACTGATGCGTATTAAAATTTCGTTCTAAGACCTTATCTTTAAGATAATATTTATTATGGGAACGAATGAAAATGTCTAAAAAATCCAGGGATGAATGAATACACCTAAAAAAGTCCAATCTCTAACGCATTGAAAGCAATATCCCCTCTATGAACCATATTATGTGGATGAAAAAAAATTCATAAAGGTATGTAGATGATCATTAGATCTGTCGCGATAGCAAAAACAGGCAGAATACTATTGTAATAGCAGGAGGAAACTCAGAGCTTCCGATAACTATTTTTAGAATAATTTACAGGTGTTGTTTTAGGCATATTATCCCCCCTAGTATACTTCGAAAATTAACCTTCTTTTTAAACATGATTCATAATTAGCACCTTGCGTTTTAATAATAAAAAATTAGCTAAATCGTTAACTAGAACAAACACAGGAGCTTGGGTGCTTTCATAAGTTCTCACAGTCACAAGTCCCATTTCAGATACTTTACCGCTGGCTAAACGCGACTTTGCAGTCCCTTCTTTCCAGTGAAATATCTTTTCAGCGACTATTTTATATGGGATCAACACGCCTCCAAACATATCGGTCAAATCAGACTGAAGCATTAGCTTAGCTATGGGGCTAATACTTCTTGTAGTTGTCATTTCTGTTGTATTAAATGCTTGTAAGCTATCAAGTAACTCAGCAAGAGATCCAATCGATACTTTGTCATTAGTAATGGCATCACAAAAAAATTTAGGGATTTCACCCAATTTTATTTTCTTCTTCAAACTGGATACTTTTAAATCAAAATATTTTTCTGCAACATCAGCTAAATCTAATTGCTCAGTGTCACCATAGGTTTGCTGTAAAAGTTCTAAAGTCGATGTCATTCTTATATCACTCGGTTAATAAATACAGTTTGAAAAGGAACAAGGTTATTATCATCTTTCTTACTTTATTTGGTCAATGCGCTTATAGCTCTTTGGAAATATTCAAAAACTCGCCACTTTCACTTAAGATCTATCCAATGCATATGAGAATTGCATTGAGTCTTAGAGTGTGAAAATTGTGTAGAAGCTAAATTCATTCGCGATAGCATTGGCTAAAAGATGAGACTATTTTGCTCGGAATCAAATTTTTTTGATAGGTTTTAGTGCAAAACGTAAATTATTGATAATGTCGAAAATTCTCCTAGCTTAAATCGTAGTTACTTCTGATATTAATATTTAATAAAGGAAATTTATGAACAACTACGTATCAGCACTAGATTTAATCAATCTCACTAATGAAATTGGCAATGCAATAGTTCACAGCGAACATGCTATTAACCAATTGAAGCTAAATAACAACAACTATAATTTTGAAATATTATGGCGGGATATTTTAGAAATCCATTTTTGGGATTTAGAACAACCACAGCAAGAAGCAGCAAAAGCAGTATTAGAACAGTTAATTAAGTCAGTTTGTATTGCTTGTGAACAGTCACTAATAATAGATGATGATTTTATTAGTGACTGCTTTGGAGGTTGTGAACAACTTGAATTTGATTTCTAACACTAAGTATAATTCCCCGTGCACACGCCTATTAAAGATTGAGGACATTCTAACTTAAATAGGAAAAAACATGAGCGACACAAGCACACAATTTATTCGTAAATATAAGAGAGCAAGTAAAAGTATTTGGGATAGTGATTCGTCAACCATCTTGTTTTTAGCTGATGTAGCTGATAATGGTGATGGACTAGAGTTTAGCTATTCAAACTACATATACTTGCATCAAGACAATGTTGGGAGAGTATTAGGCATTAGCATTTCAAAAGCTATGCTTGATCAACATTCTGAATTTGAATCAAAATACTTAGAAGATATAGAGATGTACGCCTTTCTACTTATGTATATTGATGAAATTACGGAGTTTTGCAGCTTATTTGCTGATGAATTTGAAAGCATTTTTTTACTTGAACCCAGAGACTTCTTTGAAGCGGCAGAAATCAGGTGGTTTAGTATTATTGATAATGCTTAATTCAAGCGAACCATTATGGTTCGCTTTTTTTATTATACGTTTACTACTTTTTCTAAATATAACAAGTAAACCCTGTAAGTCCAATCTCTGTTATTGGTTGGTTATTTGGTTTGCCTTTTTAGTAATAGCTGTTAATTGTTCGCTCTAATATTAAGTATTTAGTCCTGTAGATCAAAGAATTAACACTTATCTTTATATATTTTGTCTACCAATTTGATACACTGGTTTTTATATGAATTAGGATTTAACAAGGCCTCAGGAACTATGGCAGATTTCAAGAAAATAGAAGCATTAGAAAAAAGATTATGGTCGGCTGCCGACTCTCTCCGTGCCAACACTGGCCTTACTGCACAAGAATACTCTCGCCCAATATTGGGTTTAATCTTCCTTAAGTATGCTGAGTTTCGTTTTACCCAAGCGAAAGAGCGTGTTGAAGCTAACACCAGTTCTCGTCGTCGTGGTGGCGACATAAAGTCTAAGATTCAGGCCGAAGGTGCTATGTATGTGCCTGATGATGCGCTTTATTCAAATTTACTCGCCTTACCAGAAGGAGCAAACATCGGTCTTAACGTTAATAACGCGATGAAAGCGCTAGAGGCTGATAACGAGGCGATTAAAGATGCACTACCTAAAACCTATACCCGTTTTGATAATGATATTCTAAAAGGCTTACTTAAAAGCTTCACTGCCATTGATTTTGGTTTGGGCTCTGACATTTTTGGCCGTATCTACGAATACTTCCTTAATGAATTTGCTAAAACGGAAGGTCAAGGTGGTGGTGAGTTCTTCACGCCATCAGCATTAGTACGCTTAATTACTGAAGTGATTGAACCCTACCACGGCAAAGTATTCGACGCTGCTTGTGGTAGTGGTGGTATGTTTGTCAGCTCTGCCGATTTTGTCGCTAGCCATAACAAAAATGCCTCTGATGAGTTATCCATATTCGGGCAAGAGAAAACAGGCGATACCGTGCGTTTATCAAAAATGAACTTAGCGGTTCATGGTTTACAAGGTGATATTAGAGAAGGTAACTCTTATTACGAAGACCCGTTTGAGCTAGCCAAAGGTGAAATCATTGATGGCAAGCAATACGGCCAGTTTGATTATGTCATGGCAAACCCGCCATTTAACGTAAATGAAATTCAAAAAGACCGTTTAGTCGATGACAAACAACGTTTTCCATTCGGTATGCCTCGCAACGATAACGGTAACTACCTTTGGATTCAGATGTTTTACGCAGCACTGAACAAAACAGGCCGAGCAGGTTTTGTTATGGCAAACTCTGCCAGTGATGCTCGTAGCTCTGAGCAAAATATACGTCAACAACTGATTGAAGATGATGGTGTCGATGTCATGGTAGCGGTATCAAGTAACTTCTTCTACACCGTTACTTTACCTTGTGCCTTATGGTTTTTAGATAAAAACAAACCAGTAAAAAATAAAGACAAAGTATTGTTTATTGATGCTCGCCATGTTTTCCGTCAGGTAACTCGTGCGGTTCGAGATTACACCAGTGAACAACTGAACTTAATCGCCAATATTGTGCGTTTATATCGTGGGCAAGACATTGATAACACCTATTTAGAAACGCATCCAGACACAGGCAATGATGGCGCTTATTCTCTTGATAATTTTTTCAAGGCTGATAATGGCGACTTTACCTATAAAGATATTGCTGGCCTTTGTAAAGTAGCAACCAAAGCAGAAATTATCGAACAAGGTTATAGCTTAAACCCTGGTCGTTATGTTGGTGTTGCTGAAGGTGAACATGAACATGATGAAGATTTTTCCGCTAGGTTAGAAGCTTTTCAAGAAGAACTGGAAGTTTTGAATACTGAAGCCCATGAGTTAGAAATTTCAATATCTGAGAATGTAGCGAACATTGTGGGAACGATGTAATGTCTATTACGCAATATAAAATTAATGAACTATGTGATGTAGGCTCTTCTAAGCGGATTTTTAAAGCGGATTATCAAGCATCAGGTATTCCTTTTTTTCGAGCTAAAGAAATAAGTGAAAAGCATAAAGGTATTAAAGAAGTTTCAGATCCGCTTTTTATAAGCGAAGAGAAGTTTAAAGAAATCTCCAGTAAATTGGGTTCCCCTAAAGATGGCGACTTATTGCTAACATCAATCGGTGCTTTATTAGGCGAACCATACATAGTTGATAATGATGGCGATTTCTATTTTAAAGATGGAAACTTAACTTGGTTTAGAAACTTTACTAAATTAGATTCTAGTTTCTTATATTACTGGCTTTTATCTCCTAAAGGGCGAGGGGAGTTAGAACGATGTAAAATTGGATCAGCGCAACCAGCTTTTACAATTGAAAAACTTAGGCAGATGGTAATAGAGTTACCACCAATTGAAATACAAACTTCTATTGTAAAAAGACTCAAAAATTACGACAACCTAATAGAAAACAATAACCGACGTATTGCTATTTTAGAAGACATGTCGCAATCCCTTTACCGCGAATGGTTTGTTAACTTCCGCTATCCAGGCCATGCCGATGCTTCTCTAAATGATGCTCTTAATGAAAGTAAAGGCACTCAAAAACTCATCGACTCACCACTAGGAAAAATCCCCGAAGGTTGGCAGGTTAAAACTGCTGCTGAAGCTATCACCATCAACCCAAAAACTAAGCTAGTGAAAGACGGTGAGAAACCATTTGTTGGTATGAGTGGTTTATCTCAAGGTTCGATGGTGATTGGCGACATTATCGAAAAGGCAGGTAATAGCGGTGCAAAATTTATTAATGGAGATACTTTGTTTGCGAGGATCACTCCTTGTTTGCAAAACGGTAAAACAGGCTACGTTCTATTTCTGACAGCAGAACAGCCTGTAGGTTTTGGCTCTACTGAGTTCATCGTATTACGTCAAAGCGATGACTTAAGCTCGGAATTTATTTATCTGCTATCTCGAAGTCACAATTTCCGTGAGCACGCTATCCAAAGCATGACGGGCGCAACAGGCCGCCAACGTGTACATGTTGACTGTTTCGCCTCATATTACTTGCCAGTTCCACCAAAAGAATTAATGAATGAATTTACCAAAATAGTTAAACCGATGTTTAAAAGTATTTTCAATTTATCGAGAAGAAATGAAAACCTTAAAAAACAGCGCGACATGCTGTTACCTAAATTAATATCAGGACAACTTGAATTAAAGGATTAACAAGTGGCTAAATATATATATTTTGTTCATGGATATTCTTCAAACTCTGAAAAGGCTTGGGGAAAATTTCCTGAATATATTAAGAACATTTTTGGGGATAAATACCTTATACAATGTTTAGATTATGTTTCACCAAATAAGCTTAAATTCTGGAAACATGCCCCCAGTCATTTAAACATCGCGGAAGGTTTCATTACCGATTTGAGAAATAAGTGCGAAAACTTAAGTGTCGATGAAATTATATTAGTAGCACATAGCAATGGTGGGATTGTTGTCAAAAAATTACTCCAGCAGATGGAGTTACATAGTATAAAGCACAATATTACTAAAATATGTTTTTTAGACGTGCCGCATACTGGGACTGGTTGGGCCAATTTCGGTAAAATAATTAATCCGCTAAACAAGCATGTAGGCGCACTAAAAAGTAACTCCGACAGTTTATGTGAGATAAATTTACGCTGGATTAAGGAAGATCACGAATCAAAAATTCGAATTCTCAATTTAGTAGCCGCTGTTGAGGATGTCGTTTCTAGATCAAGTTCATCATTTCATTATCAAGATACGGTGACAATTCCCAATGTAGATCATGCAGGTATTGCAAAACCAGATGATCAAAATGATAACGTAGTATCTGAATTATCAAAGTTCATTATATCTAGTATAAATCTAGATAAATATATGACACGAGCTTCTAGAACGTATAGGAACTGGAGGAAAATAGATCGGCATCATAAACTTGAGTATGTTGAAGATGAACAAAGGATGTTAGCTTTACAGGGCTTACAATCTTCTTTTGAGTCCGACAAGCCATTAGTAAGGCTAACTGGTTTATCAGGGTTAGGAAAGTCCAGATTAATTGTAGAGTTCATTGATAAACATGAAATACCAGAAGATCTTGTTCTCATATTTAATGCTTCTTTCAGTCAAGAGTCACTAATAGAGAAGTTAATTCTTGCTTGTGATGATCAACTAGATGCTCTAGTTATAATTGAGAACTGTAGTGTAAATTTACATAATCAGATAGCAAAAGTATTCAGCGAACCACACAACTTAAAAATTGTAACAGTAGATTTTTATCACGATAAAATTCAATCAAGTGCTCATATTAAGTTAGAAAAGTTATCAATCGATAAAGTTAAAGAACTAGTTGTTCAATTGTTGCCTAATGCTAATCAAAATTACGTTAATAGAATTTCTAATTTTGTTGAAGGTTTTCCTTTATTGGTTGATATGTTGATTGAAAACTTTAGGAGTTCCGGTGAATTAAGTGCAGAGTTCACTGAAGATGATCTAATCGAAAAGCTAATCAATGGGGACAATACATTAACTGAAAAACAACGTGAGTTATTGCGAGTTATGTCTTTATTTGACTCCTTTAGATGTGAAAAAGGAATTAATGATGAAGAGAATAAAGACAAACTTTTAATTAATAAAGTAGCTGAAAGCACAGGTATTGATTTTGATACTGTCATAACTAAGTTCAGTGAGAAGCAGCTTATAAATGTTACAGGGCGTTTTGCGCGAATTGTTCCAAAACCACTTGCTGTTAACTTAGCTATGGAGTGGTGGAAACATAGTTTATTTGAGCGGCAAAGTGAATTAATTGCAGGGCTTCATGAGACAATTATTGATAGTTTCTGTAAGCAAATAGTCTTTTTAGATTCCTCTATAAATGTACAAGATTTTGTAAAGAATTTTTGCGAGGGCGGAAGCCCTTTAGCCCAAGCGGAATTGTTGCTATCTAAAGCTGGTTCAAGACTTTTCCGCGCATTGGTCGAAGTGAACCCTAACGAAACAAGTGTTCTGTTATATCGTATTTTATCAACTTTGTCTGATGATGAAATTAGTAATATTGATGGTGATGTCAGGCGAAATTTTGTTTGGTCACTTGAAATGTTAGTGTTCCATCAGGCTTATTTTGAAAAAGCCTCATGGTGCTTGTTTAAGTTGGCGCAATTTGAAAATGAGAGTTATGGAAACAACTCATCAGGTCAATTTTCTCAATTATTTCGTTGGCAGTTATCAGGTACTGAAGCTGATTTTTCACAAAGGATTATGATATTAAATAAAGCTTCAGCCTTAAATATATTTACCGCTGATATTGTGATTATTGAAGCTATCAAAACGGCAATTGATACACATGGTGGTTCAAGGTCAATTGGTGCTGAGTTTCAAGGTACTAAGCCTGAACTAAAAGAATGGATGCCAAAGAAGTGGCAAGAAATTTATGATTATTGGCAGTTACTATTAGACATATTGGTTGTAATAATTAAACGAGGCCAATTAGTTGAACAAGTTAAAGATGCTTTCGGTCACAATATTCGAGGTTTAATAAAATATAAACAGTTTGAACAATTGGATGTTTTTATAAAAGAAGTAATAGAACTCACGGGTAAATATTGGCCTGCCGCAGCACAATCTATTACCCATGCTTTACAATATGATCATAAAGGTATGGAAGATGATCAAGTTAAATATCTTCGTTCTTGGGAAGAATTATTGTCACCAGATGATGACAATCTTGAAGAAAAACTTCAATTGATTGTTCTCAATCCATCAAGAGAGCATGAAGAAGATGATGATGGGCATTATATCGATATGGCTGCTGAAGATGCCAAGCGTTTATCTCTAGAATTGAAAGATAGTCATACCGAGTTAATAGAATACATTCAATTGCTTACGACTTTCCCTGAACAAAAACAAAGCTGGGTTTTTGCAAAACACTTAGTGTTAGATTCAGATAATATAGATGAGCTACTTAAAGCGATACTTAATTATTTACGTGAACATAAACAATTAAATACACAGTTTTTTTCAGGATTTTTAGTTGGTTTATATCAAAAATCACCTGAAGAGTGGAAAGATACAATAGAGTTAATTGGATCTGATGAGTATTTAATTGAATATTATCCTGACGCAATAAGAACAGGTGCGTTTGTTAATTATCATTTAGATAATTTTATTGAATTAATAAGAAGTGGGAAATTACCTAGCCACTCTGCTTCAATACTGGTTTATGGGCGAGCAACTGAGCATCTTTCTGAATCAGAAATCGCTCAATTTTGTATGTCATTGAGTGAAATTGATTCTACAGCGGCTTGGGCAGCTCTTGACAATGTTTTTATGTATGTCCATGGGCGAACTAATTATAATTTAGAATTATTAACCCCTGTTTTTGCTCATTTAGTTCTTTCTGTATCGTTCAACAAGGAAGATAAATCTAGAAATTCTGATAGTTATCGATGGCTGAATATAGTTGAAAGATTGCTTAAAACAGAAGACGAAAAATTTTCAATGAAATTGTGCAATTATCTTATAGCACAAGTTGGTGGTTACGAGGTTGATTATTCAGACTTATGGGATTACTTAGCTACTGCTTTTTATAAAGCATTTGAGTTACATGGCAATTTTCTCTGGCCTAAGGTAGCTAATAAGTTTATTGATGGTAGTGCACTTAAACAATATCGGTTAATTGGTTTGTTAGGTAGAGGGAAGTCTTACAAGAAAAGAACTAATAGTGTTTTTGACTTGTTAGAACCTAAAAGAGTTCTTGAATGGTGCTGTGATGAAGTTGCTTTAATAATTGTCGGCCGTGCAATATCTATGTTTATCTCTAATGATGACAACCGTGTTATTAACCCATTAATGGTTAGTTTATTATCTGAATTTGGTGACAATAAAGATTTTGTTAGTGAAATATCAGCAAACTTTTCAAGTAGATCATGGTCTGGTTCATTAGTCCCTTATTTAGAAGCTGATAAAGAGTTGATCCATCCTTTAATGGAACATGAAAACAGCAAGGTAAAAAGTTGGGCTTCAAATTTTGTTGAGTATATAGACAGTCAAATTGAATATGAAATGAAACAGAATGCTGAAGAAAACATGCTAAGAGGATAAAATGACATACACGGAAGACGCTTTAGTAGAACAACCCGCAATACAGCTGTTTTCAGAATTAAACTGGGAAACAGTTACTTGCTGGGATGAAGTATTTGGCTCAGTAAATGATGAATCATTAATAAGTGAACCATTATTTTTTGGCAGAGAAACACGCAATGATGTGGTGTTATTTGCTCGCTTAAAAGCGGCACTACTAAAGCTAAATCCTGATGTTAACCAATTTATCATTCAAGAAGCCATTGATGAAATAGCGCGAGATAGAAGCGCTATGACACCTGTGTCAGCTAACGAAGTAGTGTATGAGCTATTACAAAACGGTTATGTTTATACCACTGAAGCTGAAGGTGAGGAAGATTGTGTTGTTCGTTATGTAGATTGGGATAATGCTTCTGAAAATGACTTTCTTTTATGTAGCCAAATGAGCATAACGGGTGAGATTGAAACACGTCGTCCTGATTTACTTGGTTTTGTTAATGGCCTTCCATTTGTGTTTGTAGAGCTTAAGGCGAGCCACAAAAACCTATTAACCGCTTACAAAGACAACCTTGCTGATTATCGTACAACTATCCCTCAGTTATTTACTTTTAACCAATTAATCCTTTTATCTAATGGTGTGCAATCAAAGGTTGGTTCTATTTCAAGTCAATGGGAACACTTTGCTGAATGGAAGAAGATAGAATCTGAGTCTGAGCAACGTAAAGTCAGCCTTGAAGTTGTTATACGTGGTGTATGTGAGCAAAACCGTTTACTCGATATAATTGAAAACTATGTATTGTTTGTAAAAACAAAACATACCGTAAAAATAATAGCTAAGTACCATCAATACCTTGGGGTTAATCAGGCGCTTTCTGGCTTAACTAATGTAAAAGAACGATCAGGGCAGTTAGGTGTTTTTTGGCATACACAAGGCAGTGGTAAAAGCTTTTCTATGGTGTTTTTCTGTAAAAAAGCCTTTCGTAAATATACTGGTAACTGGACGTTTGTTTTAGTTACCGACAGAACAGATCTTGATGATCAAATTTATAAGACATTTAATGCTGCGGGTATTGTTACTGAAAATTGTCAAGCCGAGTCTGGCGTTCAATTAAAGGCATTACTTAGTGAAGACCATCGTTTTGTTTTTACCTTAATTCAAAAGTTTAAAGGTGACGAAAAAGGTAACTATCCAGTTTTATCTGAACGTGACGATATTATTGTGATCACGGATGAAGCCCACAGAAGCCAATACGACTCTTTAGCGATGAATATGCGTAATGCTATGCCCAATGCCTCGTTTATGGCATTTACAGGTACTCCATTGCTCGCAGGAGAAGCAAAAACACAAGAAGTGTTTGGTGATTACATTAGTATATATAATTTTTCTGATGCTGTTGATGATGGCGCTACTTTACCATTATATTATGAAAATCGTGTACCCGAAGTATCATTATCAAATGAAGATATTGGTGATGAAATTGCTGAAATTTTAGATGAAGCAGATCTAACTGATGAACAAGAAGCTCGATTAGAAACTGAATTCTCAAAAGCCTACCATATCATTACCCGTGATGACCGTTTAGAAACCGTAGCTAAAGACCTCGTTGAACACTATATAAACCGTGCCCCTTTTTCTGATGGTAGGCTTGGTAAAGCAATGGTTGTGTCTATTGATAAAGCAACCACCATTAAAATGTATGACAAAGTTCAAGCGGCATGGAAAATAAAGTTATCAAGCTTAAAAATACAAGCTAAGTATGCAACGGGCAGTCGTTTAAATAAGTTAAATTTTCAAATTGACCATATGTCATCAATGGATATGGCGGTTGTAGTATCAGGTGGACAAAATGATGATGAACGCCTGGCTAAAAAAGGTCTTAACTACAAACCACACCGCGAGCGTATTCTTAAAGAAAAAATGGATGAAAAGTTTAAAGACCCTGAAGACGACTTACGAATAGTATTTGTTTGTGCAATGTGGCTAACAGGCTTTGATGCTCCGGCAGTTTCGACACTTTATCTAGATAAACCTTTAAAAAGCCACACGCTAATGCAGACCATTGCGCGTGCCAATCGAGTTTATGCAGGTAAGTCTGCGGGACAAATTGTTGACTACATCAATATTTTTAGTGCTCTGCAACAAGCGCTTGGGATGTATGGTGGCGGTGTAGCTGAAGGCGCGGCTGGTTACCAGGTAGATAGCCCCGCAAAAGACAAATCGGAACTGGTTACTTCACTTGGTATCGCTACTGGTGAATTACAAGTATTCTTAAACTCAAAAGATATAGACTTAGCGGGAATCATTTCTTCTCCGGCTGACGGTTTTGCAAAATTGTCATTGTTAGATAATGCCAGCGAAATTCTTTTAGAGCCTAAAAACAAAGAAGAATTCACCGCTTTTGTAAGACAAATTAATCGTATTTTCAAGGCTATAATGCCTGATGATAGTGCTAATAAATATGTTCCTCATCGTATAGCCATTAATATCATTTACTCGCAAATGCGCTTGAAGTCTGGTTTATCTATTGATGATGAAGATGTACTTGATGTGGTTAGAAATCAGGTAAATGAGTTACTTGATGAGTCAATATCGACTATTCAGATCAAGAGTAACTTACCAGAGCCAATAAACATTGCTGAAATAGATTTTGATGCGCTTGCGACAATGGTTGCAAAAGTTGAAAAACCTAAACCGTCTGATGCAGAGCGTTTAAAAAACCTTATTGAACGAAAACTTCAACCTATGGTATTAAAAAATAAGGCTCGCCAAGATTTACAACAAAAGTTCTTAGAGCTGGTTGAGCAATACAACCTTGGTGCCTATACCGCAGAAGAGTTCTTTAATACTTTAAAAGAATTTATTACTGATTTAGAGCATGAAGAAAAACGTACAGTGCGTGAAGGTTTAACCGAAGAAGAACTAGCGGTATATGACCTGATGATTCAAGGTGCACCGCTATCGGACAAAGAGCGTAATAAGGTTAAAGAAATAGCCAAAGAACTAACCGACAAAATGCAGGAAATATTAGTTATTGATTGGCGTAAAAAACAACGTACCAAAGCTAGGGTTAAAAATATGATAGAGGAAGTATTAGATAACTTACCTGAATCATATGATGATGATTTGTGGCCGAAAACATGTAGCGAAGTGTATATGCATATTTTTGAAAAATACCCAGGCCAAGGGCAGAGTGTTTATAGCCATTAATATATTGAAAAATGAATTTTTAAAATGGTATTCCTATGAAAGGATTATGTAGTTGCAGTGGCTTGTCTTTCAATTGCCCAAGGTGTGGCGGTACAGGAATGATAAGAGATGAAGTTGTAATTCCCGTATTATTACCAAGTCACAAGGCTAACGGAAAGCGAAGATGCCCATATTGTGATCATAAATGTAGTAACAAGCCTGAACTTACATTTCACGTCTTTTTAGAGCATGAGGAAAAACTCAAAGAATTTACAGGAAGAGATGATTTAATTAAAAAATGTGATAAATGTGGGTATAGGACTATCCGAAAGAAACAATTCACAAAACATAGGTGCCACAACCACCGAAGTTAAAAATAACACTAAGATATAAGTTGAATCCAAGTAATTAGCAAATCTACTTAACTGTCATAGTGAATAAGCCAAATGACAGACTTGTCGTACAGGGAAGGTATTAATTGAACTCTATTGTTAAAAAAGCCAAAACATTGTTTCCTAGATCAAATTTTCCAATTCACCATACTTTTATGGAAATGTTATTTAGGTATTACTCTACAGACGCGACTGATGTAAGTTCTTCTGATATAGGAAAGCAGATCCAAAAAGAGCTGAAGAGTGACTTGTTAGGGAAAGGCTATAGTTATTCTTGGTTAACTAGGTAATAAGTAGTGACAGCTTTTAAAATCGACCATGTAACAAGATCTCATACCGAATGAAGATTCCCAGATTTGTGTTTACAACAAGCTGAAGTGTTAAGTAATCACTGGACGACGGCTTAGATATGACAAATTCTCTTGTCTAGGTCTTATTAAATGTTAGGTCAGATGTTATTTAATGAGGATACTCAACCGAGACTTCGAAAAATACCGCTGCTTCCATCGCCTATGATGGGTATTATATTAAATGTAGAGTGAACGAGTAGGCTCTTTCACTGCTTTATTGATTTCGAAAGCGAAGTTGATAGAGATCTCGGATTGGTAGAGTAATAAAAAAAACAGGCACTTTGTGCCTGTTTTTTCTTTTCTTAAGACAAAATTTCCCTACCGCAACGCTATTTACTCATGCAAGTAAGACATTAATAGGAGATTTGCATGAGAACAAAGAAAAACTTACTTATCAGTATGTTTTTGAAAGAGTTTAAAATGATTTTTAAAGTTATGGCCGATATGTCGATATTAGTTGGGTTGTTAAATATTTTAGAGATTATTGAGGTGAATCCTCAAATACCACTATCGGAGATTCAATTAATATTTTTTGCCATTATACCGTATTCAATATCTTGGCTATTTGCATATTTTAGTTATCGATATGAATTATGCATTAAACGTTAATGATTGAGCACCCACTAGGGTGCTCTTTTTTTGTTGTCTATTGGTAAAATAGCTCTGATATTTCATCACAGAATTTTGTCCGGAAAATAATTGATGATTTGAGTAGCTCAACATCACTATCAGTTAAAATTGGTTGTCTAGTTTTTTTGTCAAATCGGTTGGGTAATTCTTCAAATAGTTGTTTATGAAATCTCTTGATATCATAAAATATGTCAACTGAATGGGAAAATAAGAACACTTTGCTGTAATAACCATTTTTTATAGCGTAAAGCCATTTTTGTAATATTTGTTCTCTTGCATTTTTATTTTTAAATGAATGCTCTACTTCAAGCGCAATGTAACTATCACCGTTCATTTTTAAAATACCATCGACATTGCGAACGTTATGACTTTTAAATAATCGCTTAAATTCAATCTCAGTGACAAAACCTCCCCATAGTGGCGAACGTGTACGGTCAGCTAATGTATTTTGTATTCCCCGCATACTCACATATAAACAAATTAAATCGTGCAAGATTGAATTTTGATTGATATTTAAAGCTGGATTTTTTGCTGAACGAAAATATATTTGAATGCTCAATACATCTTCTGCATATTTTGAACCATCATAAGACAACGTATATACACGACCATCAGGTGAACGGTGTGTTTGAACCATTATAAGTAAATTTTCTTTGACCAGTTTGTTTAGGTGTTCAAGTGCTTGATGACGGCTAATGCCATAAAGCCAACGAATGATAAGAGGTGAGATTATATTAAAACGAGCAACCAATTTAATTGTTAATTCACGCCTACGTTTTCCGGTGATGTTATTATTAACACCTCTTTCAAAATACATTAATAATGAAAGGTATTTTGAGTAGTCATTTAAAATATTGCCGTTATCTGTGTTATTAATAGTAATCACTAAAACACTCCATAAAATTGTTTTGCTAATTGAGTGTCTTTATATAGTTTTACCTGTTGCGAATTATTTTGTTTTGATAAATTGATTGATACATTCATCACGAGTTGTTGTGAAAAATATCTCGTGATGAAAGTTGTGATAATTATCACAACTAAAGCAGCCTTCGGCTGATGACTTTATTACTTTGTAATACAGTCATATGGTTTGAAATGCACGTCATCTCTATTATTGCTGCGCAATGAGATAACTTTACGAGCTGCGCTCTAGCATTTAAAACCATTCGCGCATGTTCGAGGCGTTGCCCCGTACCAACCCCCCTAAATCAACTCTCACGTATGCATTCTGCATTTACGTTTCAGCTATCGCTGTGAGTTATTTTTCTTCCGAAAAATCAAGGGATACTTTCAAAATCTTGCAAATTTTTCAGTATCTTTTGCTAAGGCAAAACTGTAGCGGGGTTGGTTCGGGCCAGCCCGAACATGCGCGTGCTTCGCTTCATTACAACTTCGTTTCATTAAGCTACGCTTTTGCATGTCTTGTTCCAAGACGTATTTTTTGCAGTTTTTACTTTGTAAAAATGCTTTTA
Organism: Colwellia piezophila ATCC BAA-637; assembly: GCF_000378625.1. Classification (GTDB taxonomy): domain Bacteria; phylum Pseudomonadota; class Gammaproteobacteria; order Enterobacterales; family Alteromonadaceae; genus Colwellia; species Colwellia piezophila. The sequence continues at coordinate 15,712 of NZ_KB905182.1, forward strand.
TTTCTTTCAGAGAGAATCAGCATCATCTGGGGATGCATAACCTTACATTATTACGGAAATTGCTTTTCTGACACAATAGCTATGATTTGAAAACTCGATGTAGAAAGCGCATCTACATCGAGTGATTAAAATTGTTGGGCTGAACCTAGTTACCCCTTCCCGAAAAAATTCAAAAGCCCAACTAACATTAAATGAGGCATTTATTATGGTGTAATTTACAAAGGACAACATTAAATAATCAAAAAGGGAAATAGGTCAAAAGTTAGTGCTGCATTGATAAGTCGATGTCAGCGCTTTTTTATGCCTAATTATCTATAAAGTTCAGCTGTTGGAGGGGGTAATAGAACAGGAATGTCGGTAGGCAGCCAATCGTGCGCGAGCAGTTGAACAACCGCTTTAAAATGTCGTTCTTGAAAAACGCCATGCGTTTTTCTTACTTCGGTAATCGCTACTTTAACTAACTGCTTATCAATATCATTATTTTTAATGCCGTACCTGTTCATGAGGAGTTCTACTTCACAATACCTAGGGAACGCTATAACACTCATTCTTCTACACCTTCAAAAAATTAGTCAATTCTATTGCTGTACTTTAATGATTTTTATCGTAATTAATAGTTGATCTTGTACTTTTAATCATTAATGTATTTTTACTATTAATGAGACAAGGTTGAGAGTGATGAAATCACTAAGCGTTATTTTTATTTTATCTGTCGCACTAATACTTATTGCAAAAGGTCAGGTTTATTTCGGCTTTGTAGTTTTACTATTTACATTTTTCACCGTTATTAAACTTGCCGCATCATCGCCTTACGGTGACTTTAGTAAAACTGCTGAAGAGATAAAAGCAATCATTCAGTCACGTAAAAAGGTTGATGTCGATATAGACTATCTAAGCTACCCTGAGCAGGTTGCAATGAAAGAACAACAAAGACAACAAGGGTTCAGAGTTAGAGCAAGAGAGCGTGCTAAGAGGAAAGCTGAGGCTAAATGTGTAAGACGAGTTTATCTTCCTGTTGAAAATAATATCGTTTCAGTTGATGACTCTTGGGATGACAATACTTTATTTTCTACATCTATTAGCCGTGGTCTATATGATGACGATGACTTTTTTAATAATGGTGTTATCAGTGATAGTGATATTTTTGATGGGATCAAAATTAACCCAAATTCTGGGTTAGTTTTACTTGGAAATAGTCTAATAGATGTAGGGGGGAACTGTATAGGGCAAAGTGATTGGGATAATAATCCACACGATGATGGTTTTTCATCACTTGATGATATCTGTAGTAGCTCGTTTGAAGACATAAATGACTGCTTAATTAACAGTATGGATGAGTGGTGATATGAGTAATTTAAACTGGGCGCTAATTACGCTGTTTGTGTTTTGTCTGTTGATGTTTGCATTTGTTCATGTCGCTTTGCCAAGAATAAAGATCATTAAACTCACGAGCACAAAGTTAAGTTATAAGTTGGCAGAGAAAGTTTTTATAATAGCCTTAATCTCTTTTTTCATATTTTTCATCGGTATATTTCTAGCAACAAATAATGACTTGTTCTTTATCCTGCTGTCGCAATTGATGACGTTGAAGATATCAAAAGGTTTCGGCCTGTATCAAGATTGGCTAGCTGAGCCAAAGAACACACATAATTGGAAACAGCTTTTTTTATACATGCTGTTCTACATAGTAAAACCAAAATAATGCATCTGCTCTATCACAAATATTAAAACCACAAACTATTACGCTATACTAGAGTTACAAAACCATCATCACTCATAGTGTTTAATATAGTTTTATAAAACATTAATAGACAGGATATAATAATGACCTCTTTTCAAATCGCGATGGCAGTTATCGGCAGTATCTTTATTTTAATCCCCGTGATTTTAATTATTATAAAGTCAAAACTGCTTAAGCGTGATATACCATCATCCTAAGTAAAAATGGCACTCAAATGAGTGCCTAGTGATTGCTAGTGTTCAAAAAAAACTGTGCCATTTCAAATTAAGCGGCTTTTTTTACAATGATGTTATGACATTTAGATCTTTGATTTTTATTATTAACAATATTTTTTACCTTCATTGCGTTATAAACTTCTCTAATCATTTTAATATCACGATGCCCAGTGAATAAGGAGATATGATTTTCACTAAAACCAGCTTCTAGGAATTGTGAGATACTTTCTCTTCGTAAATCATGCAACCTTAAATCTTCAATACCAATCTTTGCCATTATTCTAGGGAATATTGAAGATAAGGATTCTGCTTTGATATCAAAGATCAACATATCATCGGAAGCGTTATCAGGTTTAATTTTAGAGAGAATACTTTCTGTAATATCAAGCATGGGTACATCACGAGGTTCTACATCAGCACTATTAGTACCTGGCTTTGTGTTTTTTCCTGTACTTATTGTGATTTCACCATTTTCAAAATCTATATCTCCCCAAGTAAGGGCTACAAGCTCTGAGCGACGAAGACAGGTTGATATATAAAGGCAAACTAAGGCTGAATATATAATCGTCACCTTGTTAGATTTTTGGTATTTCCTAAACTCTCTGATTATTCTTCGTAGCTCTCCTTTTTTTAATCGTCTTACACGCGTACCTGAATTAGCGATATAGCCAGCTTTTTTTAACTGTGAATAATGTGTGGTTATTGGGTTTGTTGAAAGTTCTATTTTACGTATGTCTGCCATGTCGTTAATAGCTCTTTTTAAGCTACTAATATCAATTCGAACGGTAGAAGCACTACAAGTTTCTAATCGCTCTTCGCAATAAATAGCCAAATCATTATAAGTAACTTGATTATATGGAATACCTGACAATGTATGTTGTAAAACTTTATTCAATGCACCTTTAGCGGTGTTACAAAAAGGTTTTGGGATAGTTTCGTTATATTTAAGAAATGATTTAATAAAATCACCTAGAGATGACGAGTTGGATAACTCTATTTCATCGCTAGCTTTAAAATTACTAAATAAAACTAATTTTTTATCATATTCAGGTGTGTTATTAATCTGGTTTAGTTGCTCAAGTCTGTGCTTTTCATTTTCACCAAACGTTTTTGCTATTTCTTTGCAGGTGAAAAATGAACTTTTATCATAAGGTTCACTCCTACTAAAAGGTTTGCTTTTACAACGTACTCTAACAACGAAGCCGGAGCCTTTTTTCTTTTGTGCTTTAGGGGTTATCTTGTAAGATGCCATTTCATTTTCCTATAAAGAATGATGATGGCATAGAGATTAAACCTTCGGTTTAATCTCTCAAAACCAGCCTTACATGACTTTGTGCATCAGATTGATTTTAAAGTAAAAATACTTTTTTATGTGTTTTATTAAATAATTCAAAATGGTTTGGATTTATTGAAACATAAACTTGCCAAAGCACATTAAGATCTTTATGGCCCGTTATTCTCGCCGTTTCTTCAACTGAAAGACCTAGTTCAATAAGTCGGCTTGCGCCTTCCCTTCTTAGGTCGTGATAGCGAAGGTCTTCAATGCCTAATTTTTTTGTGGCCTGTCTGAATCCCGAAGTAATAGATCGGGAGTTAAAGGGAAATATTCTATCGCTAGTACGAGGTTGCCTAAGCAGTATTTCTTGTGATTCAGACAATAATGGTAATAGAGAATGATTACCAAGTGAGCCATCCGGTGATTTTCGATCTCTAACAATAATAGTTCGATCTTTAGTGTTTAAATCTTGCCATTGTAATTTGCAAACTTCACCAATTCGACAGCATGTAAGTAAAGAAATTACAAAAATATCTTGATAAGGAATAATACAACAGTGGTGAGACTCTTTAAGTTTTAACGCTGTTAGGAGGTCTTCAAGTTCACCTTCCTTTAATCTTCTTTCTCTTTTAGAGGATCTTGCGATCAGTTTTAAATCATGAAGAGCAGGATAAGCATTAACGATACATTGATCATTAGCATTGATATTGAGCATTGACTTTGCAACCTTTAAAACCTTCCTAATACAACTAATGTCCACTGAAATTGTCTGGGCAGAGGGAGAGGTTTTACTATTTCTCCTTTCAAGGCAAAAATTAACTAAATCAGCGGATGTTATTTTGCTGACTAATAACTGCGCGAAAGAGGATTTCTTGATTTGTGTTAGCGAATGTAAAGCTGTTCTTCCTAGTGGTTTTTCTGATTTTTGCTTTTTATCAATGTAAGTTATGATTAATTTTTTAAGCGTACAGTCGATTAATTCAAAAGGTTCATTAAATAAGTTTTTTTCGACTTTGTGAATAATTTCTCTAGCCCATCTTGTTGCGGCTATTTTTGAATTAAACGTTTTCGATTTTGAAAATGTCACAGTTCCTGACTCTTTTGAGCGAACTCGTGCACAATAAACAATTCCGCTCTTTCTTGTTTTTTTACTAATGGTATAATTCGCCATAATACGTTGCCCTTTACTTCCTCTTTAATATCAATCAAGGAGGTTTTAGTTCCCCCATAATGGGGTTTTAGTTCCACCAAGAAGGCTTTACAGGGGAATTCATCGCATTTTATACGCAAGTATTAATTAACCAATAAACTCAAGTGTCTCTGTAAGTTTATGATTTATGAGGTTTTATGTCTTCTTTTTCAAAAAAAACAATATCCCACAAGTTATCAGTAGCTCCAATGCTCGATTGGACTGATAAACATTCCCGTTTCTTCTACCGGCTTATGTCAAAGCACACTGTGCTTTACACTGAGATGGTAACCACTGGCGCTATTTTACGCGGAAAAGGTGATTATTTATCCTATAACGAAGCCGAGCACCCTTTAGTATTGCAACTTGGTGGTAGTGATGTGAAGGCCATGACTGAATGTGCAAAAATTGCCGAACAATATGGTTATGATGAAGTTAATATTAATGTTGGCTGCCCGTCTGATAGAGTTCAAAATGGCCGTTTCGGTGCATGTTTGATGGCAGAGCCTTCCCTCGTTGCCGAATGTGTTAATCAAATGCAAGCCGCGACTAATATTCCGGTTACGGTCAAATCACGTATCGGTATTGATGACTTAGACTCCTACGAGTTCCTGCACACTTTTATAGAGCAGGTAGCACAAGCTGATTGTCGACATTTCATTATCCACGCAAGAAAAGCTTGGTTAACGGGGTTAAGTCCTAAACAGAACCGTGATGTCCCCCCTCTAGACTATAAGCGTGTTTACCAAATAAAAAATAATTTCAAAGACCTAGAAATATCAATAAATGGTGGCATTAAGTCTTTTGCCGAAGCGAATGAACACCTCAAACACATTGATGGAGTTATGATAGGGCGTGAGATTTATAATAGCCCCTATATGCTTACCGATGCCGATAACGAAATTTATCAAACAAATAGTTCCAAGTTAACAAGAACAGAAGTTATTGAGTTAATGATTCCTTATATCAATGTTACCGTTAGTAGTGGTGGGCGCGCATGGCATATATTACGTCATATGCTAGGGCTGTGTAATGGTTTATCCGGTGCCCGTAAGTTTAGGCAACACCTGAGCGAATACGCTGGTAAGGATGGAGCTGACGGTCAAGTTCTCCTTGATGCATTTAATAAGGTAACATTGCCTGAGTAGTCCTCATTTTATCTCGATATTGGGAATCCTTGTCCCAATATTGAGAGGCCGACGATATGTTTAGTTAATACAATGAACTAATTAACCCTAATTCTAACCATAAATTAGTCTATATAACCACTTCGATACAAGTATCCACAACTACCCTTTATCACTTCAAGTTGAAAAAACTTAATTCATATATATTTCAACAACTTAATAAATAATTCAAACTTTGGCACAACCTTTGTAACACTTATTGCAACTTAGTAATAAATACAAACACTTTTGCATACTCTTTAGCCTTATCGTGAGTGCAAAAAATACAGGGAAAGACCATGCTAGACTTAAACACATTATTCATTCTTACTACAATACCCGCTACAGCCATGCTTTTTATATCCATGGTAGTTGGTGCTTTTGAAGCTAAGCTATAGGTAAGTGAATATAAGAAAAAAAGGCTATATTTCTTTAGCTCTAATTTTTACCTATTTATGATGTTTAACAAAACAGCGATGAATAAATATCATGGTGTTATATTAAGAAAGATTAGGGTTTCACCACCTATCTATTTCAACAAATACACTTAGGGTAAACGCCTCGCTCAATAGAGATCAGTCCTTTATTATAAAAAAGTGAGTATGTCTGATATCACTTACGCGACCAGCAATGCACTATTCATAAATATCAAACAACCTTTATGGTCTGACAACTAAAAATCAGAACTTTTAACGTCGTGCTTCGCTAAATATCTACGACTAATCTTCCACACTCTCATGAGGTTGACTGGCATAAGTCACCAAGCCTCGATGCGACTTTTAAAATCCCAGAAAGCAGAATACCGTAGCGTTAACTACCGCTTTATCGTGTACTGAAGTACAAAATAGAAATGGAGAATGTCCTACTCTCACATCAAGAGAAAAACACCTACACAGGTCTCATACCGTAGGCGGGAATTTATTCGCGCTTATTCTCAAATCCCAAACAGCAATAAGCCCGACTCTTTCGAATCGGGCTTATTGTCATTTATGAGAGAGTGAAGTGGTGAATGTCCTAGTCTCACATAAAGGGAAAAACACCCACACGCTCTCACCTCCTCCGCTATTATCTTGCGCGATTGAAATCCCGCCTACACAGGTCTCATACCGTAGGCGAGAATTTATTCGCGCTTATTCTCAAATCCCAAACAGCAAAAAGCCCGACTCTTTCGAATCGGGCTTATTGTCATTTATGAGAGAGTGAAGTGGTGAATGTCCTAGTCTCACATAAAGGGAAAAACACCCACACAGGTCTCATACCGTAGGCGGGAATTTATTCGCGCTTATTCTCAAATCCCAAACAGCAACAAGCCCGACTCTTTCGAATCGGGCTTCTTGTCATTTATTAGAGAGTGAAGTGGAGAATGTCCTAGTCTCACATAAAGGGAAAAACACCCACACGCTCTCACCTCCTCCGCTATTATATTACGCGATTTAAATCCCGCCTACACAGGTCTCATACCGTAGACGAGAATTTATTCGCGCTTATTCTCAAATCCCAAACAGCAAAAAGCCCGTTACTTTCGTAACGGGCTTCTCTTATTAGAAGTCTAGCAATGTCCTACTCTCACATGGGAACTCCCACACTACCATCGGCGCAACTGCGTTTCACTTCTGAGTTCGGAAAGGGATCAGGTGGGGCCACAGCGCTATTGTCGCTAAACAAAAAGGGTACAATCTTAGAAAGCTTTGCTCAAAGAGCATAAATATCGTTT
>NZ_KB905183.1 GCF_000378625.1 Colwellia piezophila ATCC BAA-637
ACTTGAAGCTTGGTGCCGTCTAGCAGAATCAACTAATATATTGGCCTTACATAATTTTGCAGTCGGACTAAGAATGCACAAGGTAGGCATTTGTAACTATGCCAAATATAAGTTGACCAGTGCCCGTATTGAGGCAGGAAATGTTTCTATTGGGATGATTAGGAGGCGAGCCAGAGGAGTAAGGGATACCGAATACTTCAAATTAAAAATAAGGCAAACATCAGTTCCAGCAACGCATTCTATCTTTTATCCAAAAATCAACCTCACATAACCGGAGAAGAGCCTATTTCTAATGAATTACTCAAGATTTCGTTCATTGCATCTCATAGGATGAAACTACCCATTAAAATTAATCCAATAAACATAAGTTTGGATTTTTTTTAGTATAGTGCTTTTTGGTATTCGAGAGTGCTCCACTATAACTATAATTTTTCGCTAACTAAAATGCTTTTCGATTTTAGTTTAGCTGTAGCACAAAAGCGATTTTTACGTTGCATTAACGGTTTTTCAATGACATAAAAGGAAAAACAAGCAAAAAGTAACGTTAATATCAAATTGGTTGGCCAACTAGCATACCAGTCAATCACCCAAGAATTGAGAAATGGTTCCTGCCATAGGTAAAGTGAATAACTCATCCCACCTAACCAAATAGCTGGCTTTGAATTGAGTACTTTAAACGAGATCCCTTCACAAACAGACATGTAACGAAGTACCATAATCGCTGCAGTTAAATTAATGTAGCTTTGTCCAATAGTATAAAATAAACCATTATCAATTTTATATAATGCACTAGGTAAAACGATCATTGAGATGGGTACGAGAATAAAAAGCCATGAGCTACACCATTCAGGTAGTCTAAATCCGCCTTGGTATAAATATGCCAATAGACAGCCGGTTGCTAAAGCATCTGCGATAGCTTCAAATTGTCTAGTCATTCCTGATGGTGATACGTCAAATACATACCACATAATGAATCGAACCACAGGGATAATTAAGATCGCCGCGATAGCGATTTTTTTGGCGCGTAACATGCCAACAAGACAGATCAAGCTAGGCCAAATTAAATAAAATTGCTCTTCGACTGCAAGTGACCAAGTATGATTTAACCACCACGACCTTTCTCCATGATAATTCATGGTATAGCTTGCAGCATGTAATAAATCACCTGATAACAAGGTGATAAAACCTAACATATCAGCCAATGCAATGCACAAAATATAAAAGTAAAAAGCAGGAAATAAACGTAGGGTTCGGCGAATATAGAATTGTTTTAAATTAATACTGCCGGTACGGTTTTTTTCTTGTAATAGTAATAAAGTAATCAAAAAACCAGAAATAACAAAGAATATTTTAACGCCAAAATTACCAAGATTATGTAGAGGCAACAAAAATTCAGGAAAATTAACAGTACCCGCTAAGTGCCCTATACATACAAGTAAAATAGAAACAGCCCTGAGGCCGTCGAGTGAATGAATCCTAGCTGATTTTTTCATAGTTAAAGCAGTCATTGCTTGCTTCCTTATTTTTTACGAATTGTGCCACTGAAGCTGTTAAGGCAAGTAAAATATAAAATGGCCATGTAAACCCTTGAGTCAGGAAGGTACCTGATACACAAAAGGCCAACAGACCGGCAAAGTTACCTTCACTTATTGCACGGACAATAGCAGGATATTTTTTTTCGCTAAAATTTACTGTTTTTAAGGTGTTGTGTGAGGTTTTAAAGGTAATGATCACCATGGTTAAAAATACCCCCAAACCTATAAATCCAGTCTCTCCTAAAACACCAAACCAAGTACTATGTACCGCATGGTTCTTCCCATCCCAATAGGTGCTATAGAAAAAGTAATTAGAATAAAAATTATCTAGGCCAACACCGGTGATCGGATTATCAACCGCCATACCAAAAGCGGCTTCCCAGGCGTGGATTCTTCCCATTGCTGACTCATCTATACCAGCTTCAGCCGCACCACCTGATTGTCTTCCGCTGATCCCTGCAAAGATAAAGAGCGCAAAAGCACAAATACCACTCACGCTGAAAAATAATGTTTTCGACTTTACTCGGCGATAACCCACGATACCGACAACCGCTAGAATTCCCAGCAGTCCGCCACGACTTTGTGTAGCAATAATGGCACTAAATAACGTTATTGTTGCCAAAAGTCCTAATAAGCGAAATCTAAGCTCCATGCCTTTAGTCACAACAAGTGAGATAGCGAAAGAAAACGGCAGCAGAAGTGCTAGTGATAAATCATTAGGATCGCCTAATACAGAGCCTATTTCTCTTCCAATCGTTGCACGTGTCCCTTCGACTAAACCAATCGCATTTATTTTATTAAATAAGGTGATAAAACCAATGATCAACCCTGCCCAAATAACCATTAATAAAGTTAATTTAAAGTGTTTAACTTCGCAAAGAATCCAAGCCAATAGTGGTGTCATGATAGCAATTTTGATATACGTCGATTGGAAATAACCAATCGCAAGAGGTCGATTACTAGCAAAAAAAACACCTAGAAAAACAAGTACAACAAAGACTAAAAATATAATTAATTCAGGGCGACAATAGGGAATTATCTTTTTACTGATCAGTATGTGCCAGCCAAGTGTAGAAATAGTCGCGACGGATAACATCAAAGGAATGTGCAGTGGATATAAAATAGGGATTGCTTCGTGGAGTCGAAAAAATGAAAAAATAATAAAGAGTAAACCAATTGGCACGGGAAAGTACACGACGAGTAGCATAGCGAATGGTATTAAGCCAAAAGCAATGGGGACTATGGGGACTATGGAGTGAGGTACTAACGCCATAGTCACACCAGCGAAAGTACAAAAAATGGTAACTATGTATAAACCATGGGTACTAGATGGTTGTTTGTATGAATCCATAGATGCTCTTCTCAAAATACTTTTTACACTACCCTGTAAAAAGCAAATGACATGCCAATCAGAACAAAAGCATAATGCATTGTTTTAACTGTAATTTAATTGGATGTGGTGTGGTGTTTATCTGTATTATGATATTAAATTGCTATTTGCAATTTTTTTTTGCAAATTGCTATTTACGGATATCGTTTTGAAAATATAATTATGCTGTCACCCAATTTTATTTTCTTGATAAGACTTCAGTGCTTTACCTGTACTGATGGGGTAATACCATCATTTGGTGCATGGAAAAGGACTATAATGCGCACCAAGAAGTCATTAGTAGTGAACTATTTTTCACTATTCATTGGTTAAATGTTGTGGCTAACTAATATTGACCACAGCTTTGTATTTTTTAATTGATAATGTCTTTAGCTAAGGGCCAAATTAACTAATCCACTAACCCAACCTAGTTCGAAAATATCTTATATGTAACCCTACTTAAACCTGCGAGCTTATTATTACCAAAAATCCTTCAATGCATTAACTGATGAAAATTTATTATGGGGACGAATGAAAATGTCTAAAAAAACAATATTCCTAAATGACTGAAAGTTAGATAGTCCTGTTGAACCATATTATGTGTCACGAGTGATTTTTGAAAAACCCTTTCTGAACTACAGATTATCTAATGGTATCTGGGAGTCAACTTTTACCACTAAGGGAACATTGGCACTAGGTTAGGATTAGTGCCAAAAATCAAACGGCTTGGGGTAGTCGGTTTATGATCACTTCTACCACAAAGGGGTCTAAATCATTAGAGGAATAAACTCCACTTTTATGTCAACTATCTTCAAGGATAGCTGGTGGCGATGAAAACCCATACTCGTCCATGCTTAGATGGACTAAACCAAACTCGAATAATATTAGCCATTAATGGCCAGCCTGCCGATTTAGCAAAAACGGTAAGAAAATAGAGGGCAAAAAAGGCAGTATTGCTGGATAAGCTACCAAAAACAAAAGTTGTTACTGCAGCAGCGCCGATAGCAAAAATCAAAACTTTACTACCGCCTAACTTATCCGCCAATACACCATTGGTAAGCTAACCGGTGAGGTTACCTGCGGTCCTCCAGCCTAAGATAGCATCAAAACTAGCGGTATCGAGTTGTAAGTTTGGATCAATTAACATCGCTGGACCAGCCACACCGACAACGGTTCGACAAAGCATCCGCATGGCATAACCTACACACATACTAATAACAATTCGAACTTCCAAACCGACATTCAGCGCTTTACCCATACTAAAACATTTCCTGATGATAGTTTTATAACGAGGGTTTATTGACTAATTAACAAGCCCTATTATTAAAGAAATAATAGAGAACAACCATGTTATTCATATTGAATCAAATAAATCAAGGTGCTTTTTGATGAAGATTAACCATGAATATTGGTAATAATTTCGTCTTTAAAAGTTAACTCATCCCCTTGAAGGAATATTCTGATTAGATGAATTTTCATATCCTTTTCGCCTAAATTTTCATAAAACATAAACATGTTGGTATCATTTATAGCGTTACAAGATGACAGAGAGCCGTTTTTATATTGAATAAAGGAATGATCATTATATAAGTCAGTTGATTTCATTAATGATAATCTATGAGTATGACCACAAAAAACATGAGAAATTTTATGTTTTCTTACAAATTCAACGACACGTCTTGAGTTAAATAGAGGATCTTCATCGGTATCTAAAATAGAATGATGATTGAGTAGTATAATTTTATCATAGTTTAACTGCTCTATTTTATGAGACATTGACCGTAGAATTTCTTTATCAATAAAACCATTGTCTTTATAGACCTCACTGGTATCAAGACAGACGACCAATAACGTTTCACCATTAATAACAATATTTTTAATAAAGTTAATATCGGTAAAATTCTCTTTAATGCCCGTAGTATACTGATCTAGAAATAGTTTGTTTTTAGTGCAGTTTATGGGTTCTAATGGATAAATCACATCACTGTTATCTATATATTGGCGAAAGAAATCTTGAGACTTCATATTTCGTTTATCATGATTGCCCGGAATTGAGATAACATGGCTGCATTTTATTGACTTTAAAAATGCTCCTGCCGCCTTAAATTCAACCTCCAGAGCGTCGGTAGTATTATCTCCGGTATTGATCACCAGATCAGCCGCATAAGAATTTAATTTCTTTAATAATGTTGCGCTATTTCCCTGCCAGTGACGGGAACCAAAATGCATATCTGAAATATGTAATATATTCATTATTATTGCTGTAACTCTTTTTTATTTATTAAAAATTACACATATATTATCTACTAGAGTATCGCAAATAAATTATCTATTGCCGATATTAAACCTTTCTCTTTAAAGGTAGTATAAATCTGGTCTCCTTTACAGAAAGATATCGAAATTTTTCTTACTTAACAGCGATGTTCCAATTTTATAACACTTGTAGTGGTGTATCCATAATCACCCAACCTGCAAATTATCAATATTTCAACCTTTTACCAGTGTTGTTGCATAAAAACAAATGAATTAAGTAAATGATTACGGGTATAAACAGAGTAGACAATGGTCGATGAAAGTCCATGACACTAATTTTATTGACCGCCGCCGTGTTATTTTGTCAGCCATAATAATTTTTCTACTCATTAGTATTTGAATTAAATTCGGTTTACATAACGGTCTCCAATGCGCACAGACTTGCCATAAAATCTGTATCGCAAAGTGCCCCATTCCGCCATAAAAGTATGTATTTTATGTCAGCTTTATGATCAGAAAGTTGACGTTCGTAATCGGGGAGGCTTTATGTCTTCTGTGCGCACCAAGAAGTCATTAGCGGTGAACTATTTTTAACTATCCATCGGTTGAACTCAAGCCACAAAGGAGACATTAGCCCATATTATTAAATAGTGCATCCGGATTAGATTTTGGGCTCTTCTCCGGTTATGTGAAGTTGATTTTTGGATAAATTTGCGAGGAACGAGCGCAACCAATTGTTAGGCGTCCGTTCTTGATTGGCTTATGTTTTTGTATGGATTCCGTCACATAAGGGCTGAGATGAAGTTTGCTTACAACCGCAAAAGAATACTTTTTTTGATTCTAATGCTTTAAATATTACAGGAGTAAAGTCAGTACCATTATCTGAACCATCACACAATGGGTGTATCAGATGCTCGCATAGCTTTACTCATATTAGCTTCTCCATACTTTATTAAATACCAACGCCTCAATAAGGGGCTTGTTAGCTTTGCACTTGACCAATATATAAATTACAAATACTAAAAAAGCCGTTTACCTGTTACTGCAACATAAACCGCAACGAATCCAATGAATGAATAGACCCATTCGATATAATCAATTTTTTGGTAATCTCCATTTACAGCCATTACACCAATCATGTATGCCAAATACAGTGAAGGAATAGCGAAAACGCCTATTAGTAACCTGACATTAAAAGGTAACTTTGCTTTTTTATCACTCGTACCCATATTTAACATATTCCTTTTAAGTTCTTTATGAGCAGCCGTGAAAACATGCTCTGCAATGCTAACGCCGCTTTAAGCGGCGAATTGCAGTTGGCTAAAATAAGTGAGGCACGAACAAAAAGCCAACTATAATTTGTCCGTCTTGAAAACCATTGTTAGGTTAACAAATGTACGCAAACTGTCAAAGCAGCAATCATTTGAAATATATAAGTAAATCCTGCCCCAAGTCTTCTTGCTATAAATATTCGATAGAGCATGCCATACGCATGGCAGAGCCTCGCTAATGTAAAGCCAATTACCAATATAGACAGTATACTTGTTGATGCACCCAATAAAGTAAGAACTAATATGACCATTGCAAAAATTGGTAGTTGCTCTACTCCATTACAGTGAGTACGAATTGCAGCCATTAATCTTTTATTTCCTCCATCTCCTAAGGAAATTTTATACTTAATTCTAAGCCTAGACACATTCATTGCTAGTATCAAAATTAACAATGAATTCATCGCAATCAAAACTGAAAACCAAAAATAATTATCCATATTTATATCTCACAAAGTAACCAAAAACATGCTTGAGGCTAACGCCCACAATAATGGGCAAATATCAGTTGATTAAAATAAGCGACGATGGAGCAAAAAACAACTGTTCTTTTTCCTTTTTTAACAGCTTGTTAGGCATTTATTCTCCAATAAACTTCCATGTATCAGCGCCGTCGAAATACCTGACCTTAACAGAGTTAACTATATCAGATGGAACCAAGCGGAAGTTAACTGCCATTCTATCCATATTGCCACGCTCTGTAGGCGTATAGTGAGTAATACAGCCGCAGTTTTTACAATGATGAAACTCTATCGTTTTGTCGCCCCAGCTATAGGAACCGATTTCATCGGTATTGCAGTTAATACTTATAGCTTTTGGGTCGAAATATGCCCATAAAGCACCATAACGACTACAAACAGAACAATTACAGCTATTAACAGTTTCTGTAGAGTTGGGAATACTTATTTTAACATTACCACAATGACAACTAGCTTCGATCATCTGTGAGACTCCTATATTCAACAGTGTATTAGTGCGCATCTCGAATTAAAACGTTGACAATTTCTGCTTAAATTGGTCGCACACAATACTTTTTATAATATTTTTAGTAACTTACCAGTAAGTTTGACTGCATTCAACTCCATCTAAAAATCACATGTCATGCCGCGAGATATATGCGTTGTGGCTAACTAATATTGACCACAGCTTTGTACTTTTTAATTGATAATGTGTTTAACTAAAGGGCCTAATTAAATAATCCACTACATTCCAAAGGAGAGTGAGTATTAGGAGATACATTAACCCGACTTCACTAAAAAGTTTGTAATTCAGAAAAATATGATCCTTCAAATAAGGAGGCAGATTAACTGTGCTTCGCCCCTCCCCCCTAACCTAGTTCGAAAATATCCTATATGTAACCCTACTTAAACCTGCGAGCTTATTATTACCAGAAATCCTTCATTGCATTAACTGATGAAAATTTATTATGGGAACGAATGAAAATGTCTAAAAAAACAGTATTCCTAAATGACTGAAAGTTAGATAGTCCTGTTGAACCATATTACTGAGACGTATTAGTAACCTGTTAAAAATTACATTGTATTATGTATAATGCTATGAAAATATGACATGTTAATGTGACTTAATCAAAGAGTAATCAGATTGTTAAATTTTAAAATATTAGTGCTTATTTTACTTATGTCCTTCAGCTTTGCGTTCAACACTGCACTTAGTGCTGCGGAAGTTAAACAGGTAGGTTCGAGAGGTTTCTTTACCACTGTTGGGCCGTTTGCAGAGTTTGACCCAAAACATTCATCTGTTGAAATTTGGATTCCTAGCGGAGTGAAAAACGCGCCCATCATGGTATACGCTCATGGAGGCGCAGGGTATCGTGAGGATGATCGTGCTCGAGTTGAGATGTTCCGCCGAAACGGATTTGCCACCATATCGTTTGATTCATATGAGATGAATGGGTTTGATGATTGGAAATTCGTCACTCGGAAGGTTGCCAACGTAGGCAAACAAAATATGATTTGGGGTGTTTTCAAAGGAGCAGTTGAGTATGCTGCTAAAAATGAAAGTTGGGATAATCGAAATATTTTTCTGTACGGAGGTTCAAATGGTGGTCGTGTAGTTTTGTACGGTGGCTCCAAACTAGAAAACAACAATATTAGAGGTATTATCTCTGAAGCTCCTGCTGGGTCTGGATATACCCTTGGAGATTTTAATATTCCGACTATCGTCCCCTTTGGTAAAATGGATACTTGGGCTGGCAAATCCGAAACGGATTATGTATGGACAAGAACCTACCCATCATCTCCTGTATCGATAGAACATTGGGTGAAATCACTCCAGAAAAAAGAGCGACCAATTAAATTTATTTTTTATGAAAACGCTGGTCATTTATTATTCGATGGGCCACTCAAGAAAGTTACCGTACGTAGAGGTGACGTTATTGCATTTACTGCATATAAAGGGGCAGATGAAGAAGCGCTTAAACAATATGAACGGGATGTGTTTACATTCGTAAATAGTAATTTGAAGAAATGAAAAAAAGCATTCCCGAATAACATGCAAGTAGATAAGTAGATTATATGCAGGTAGAGGGGCCTGTACAGTAGTCGATATGGCTTTCGTAGCTACTATCAAGATAAGAATGTTGTCTGTATTTCACTCATGTTCCACAGAGAGCTTATATATTTATAGTTGTTTGCACATTACAAATCGTTTTCTAAGTGTACAGACAAGAAAATCTACAATATTTGCAAAAATACGCAATAGCAGCCAATATAATTGTGCCGTGAAAAACGGCAATATTAGGCTTTGTTTGAAAATCAAAAAAACTTTAAAATCGTAAATTATGGCATTGCTAACTTTACAAAATCTAATTCGAATCAAAGATCCCCCCTGAAATGATCATTTCCGCTTTGTGGCAGGAGTTAGCCTTTGAAATGTCGGCTATTAGCGATCAGAAGTCATAAGGTAATCGTTGATGCTAACGACCGCTTTAAGTCTTGGAGCTGCCGTTAGTGAAGTAAGCTCTAGAGTCAGCAATGCGCACCAATAAGTCCTTAGCGGAGACCTGTTTTTAGTTGGCCCTTTGATTACGTTCTAAGGCTCACTGTTACCACATTATGGTCTTTTACTCCTGATTCAGACCATACTTAATTGGTTCAGGTTAGTGCTATTAATTTACGAATAATTACCACATAACATTTAATGTTTACCGCATTGCTTTCGAGGATAACTAGAACAAATCATAAACTGCTTAGCCTATGATTGATACTAACTCATAAAAACATGAAAACTCTATACTCTTTAAATACCTCACACTATTAATTTTCAATTTTAATTCAGTGGCTTAGGGGGGGGGTTCTCTGATGATTTTCTAAATTACTCATCACTTTTCTCACTTACTAAAGGAGAGTAATAAAACCCCATAAGTAAAGACTGACTGTTGTAATTATGTGGTTGGTTAAACTTAGTGCCGAAAAATAAAGTGTTTTAGTTTCACCTTCTAGCAGATTAGTAGATTAGTAGATTGTTGTTAATTTAACGACTGGAAACAACTATCAAGCGTCTTCAAATGATGTAGCCTGTATCTTATTTAACTTTAAGTGTTTTCGATATTGGCTTGGGGTTTGCCCTGTTTCTTTTTTAAACGCGGTATAGAATGACGATTTTGCGTTAAATCCGACACTCATAGCAATATCTAATACGGTATTATTACTCTGTTTTAACATGCGTTTAGCGGCATCTACACGGTATTTATTTACATAGTCGAAGAAATTCATTCCCAGTGTTTCATTTAATGTTTGTGAAATGTAATTCGGTGAGGTGAAAATATGTTTGGCCAGCTTTTGCAAAGACAGTGAGGCATCTAAATAGAGTTCACCTTCAGCCATCGATTTTTCTATTTTTGTTGCTATGAGTGCGGATTGTTGCTGATCTAATGCTGAGCGTTGATATTTACGCTGCAGGTTATCGTCTTGAACGAGAACTGCTTTGATATCATCTTTGCTTTCATATAGCTCTTCAAAGCCAGGTTTTTGTCTAAGTCCCCAAATAGCGATACTCCAGAGCATCACTAATATCACTGTATTCGTCAAAATAGGATCGGTTTGGATTGAGTAAAAGAGGTTATCTAGCACAATATAGACGGCCATAGTCACCCAGACCGTCCCGACAACAAATAGTAACCAGCTTAGCCATTTTATTTCTCTCGACTCGGTACTGGCAAATAAGTCTTTTAAGTGTCGACGATAGCGATTAAGCCTTTGAATAATTTTATAAAAGTAAAATCCTGATTGTATTACCCAGCCAAGTATTAAGATTAAAGTGGTAATAAGCATTGCGTAGAGTAAATAGCGCAGTAGCAAGGGCGTGCTGGAAAGAATTACATCATTTCCATCAACTAATAAGGCCCTGATAATGTCGGCAGGTATGATTATCGACAACAGCGCAATAAAGGTGCCTACACCTGCGGGAATTAAATGGCGTAAAGATTTTCGACTAAAACGCCATGGTGTTTCTGCAGTGAGTCCCTGAACATAAAACCAGAAACATGGGCTAATAAGTAAAAGTGCCGGCAGCGAAAGGATCATAAATGTTGGTTGTAACGATGGGGAAAAAACCGCTAAAGTTGGCTGACACATTAGCACACCAATGGCGACTAAACAGATGGCTAGTGGTAAGTAAGTTTGTCGATCAAAAGAGCGCAAAATAAGTAAGTTTGCACTAAAAATTATGACTACTAAGGTGGAAATATTGAGTGCAAGCAACATTGGATTATCTATCACAATAAAATCTCGATTAACGTATGAACGAGGAATCACGGGGTTCCTCGCGTTTAATAAATGTCTGAACCTACAGGATAAGGAATATAGAGGGTTCGAGTCAACATGCTCGGACGACATTGCTAAAGGGATTCTACATAATTCACATATCCTTAGCTAGTTGGTAAGAGCATAAACAAAATGTCTGATTCAATAATGATAAAAAATAATATAAAAATGAAAAATAAATCTTTTAATTGGCCAGTAGTTGGCTTCTTACTTTTTATGACTGGAATTCCCGGTATACCTGCTTTTTTTATACTGGCAGTGGTTGCTTTGGGAGCTGATGTTGGTGAAAGTTTTTCTTCCGTGGTTAATGTTTTATATTTTGAAACGCCGGCAGCGATCTTTGTTCATGGGGGAGCAGGTATTTTATTTTTTTTAACCATGCCATTTCAATTTTCACCCGCTTTAAGGAACAAAAAATCAAATTGGCATAAAACAGGTGGGCGTATTGCGCTGCTATCAGGTTATGTTATGGCGGTATCAGGCGTTTGGATGCATCATGTCTTGTCACCTGATTCGTTCGGCATGCGTTATGTGTCACTGGTCATTCTGAGTATTGCCATGTGTACCGCATTTTCATTGGCACTGTGGCATATTATTAACCGTAATTTTGATGTACATCGTAAGTGGATGATAAGGGCAGTCGCAATAACGCTTGCTGTGATTACACTATTATTTGTTGAAGCGATTTTGTTCTTGTTGTTTGGTCAATTGGAAAACACCTTTGCGGTAATAAGCCAATTCCAACATGATTATGGTCGACTCGTGGGCATAACGATCAACTTGATCATCGTTGAATACATCTTTTTTACAGAGAGATCTAAGCAAAAATCACAATATCCATTAGCGATGTTGGCAGAAAAATAATGACTGAGCTTCCTGTTATCGCCCAATTACACTTAGTCGTCGGAAGCTTAGCCATTGTCGGCGGATTTTCTGCCATGCTGCTCCCTAAAGGTAAATCGCTACACAAATTTGTCGGTAAAACCTTCTTTTACACTATGTTAGCACTTTGCTTTAGCGGGATATATTTAACGTTTACGCGCTCGCTGCAATTTACCTTTTTTCTGGCAATATTCTCTTTATATTTATTGTTAACAGGCTGGTACGCTATGGCGCGTAAAGGTTCTAATGTTACCCTGTTCGACAAAGTTGGCTTTTATGTAATTAGTACTATTGGTATTGCCACTTTGATTCTCACTACGTTGGGGTGGAGCTTAAATTGGCATTACCCGCCGACAGAACCTCCATATCCTAGCTATCTTATCTTTGTTGTTTTTTCGGCTGTGCTAGCCTACTGGGATTATCAACTGCTCATCGCTAAAGTACTTGTTGGGACTAAGCGATTAATTCGCCATCTGTGGCGGATGTATTTTGCACTGTTTATCGCCACTACTATATTTTTTGGCGGCAATAGTCATATTTTACCAGAGGCACTGCGCACAGAATTAATTTTAATGGCTCCTATCGTGACTGTGCTTATGTTTATGTTTGGCTGGTTAGTTTACTTTAAGTATTTTAAGAAGGCGTCATAAATCGTTGTGACGTTTAGCCAAACTGAAATGACTGCTATCGAACCACTTGCGGAAGTTTAATCTCACTTGCAACCATTCCGCTTTTCGCACTTTTTGACGTTAGCTTTTGGTTAGGTAATGCAGTCTAACTTAATTTTTCTATGTTTAAACCTGTTAATGTCTAACAGGATTGACGATAGTCTATTTTAAGATGATTATTATCAATTAAAATTTGGGAAATGGTTTAATTCCCTTCCCAAGTTATTTTACACGGTTGATTTTTAAACTAACTCATTGATTATGTCACCATATTTATAAATATTCAGGAATAATGTATGAAGGTTGCGTTTTATTTTATTGTCGGTGTTTTATCTTTTCAGTGTTTGTCACATGAAATTACTATCCGTAAAAATGTTGAAAAAACCGCTTATCATCATAAACAAGAAAGTTCTCCCGAAGGGCGCTTAAAAGGACCTTTTGAATTTCACAGTAAAGCTTTTCCTGGCACATCGCGGCATTATTGGATATTTGTTCCCGCTCAATATAACGCTGCATCACCAGCGAATGTACTAGTTTTTCAAGACGGGCATCGCGCGATAAAAGGTTCATTAAGTGTGCCTCGAGTGATGACTAACCTGATTGCTAAAAAAGAAATACCTATAACCATTGGCATTTTTATTACCCCTGGTAATCGTTCATCACACTTTCCTGAAGATATAATTTGGAGAAATCCAGATAACCGTGCTCAAGAATATGATGTTATGGATGATCGATATGCACGTTTAGTGGTTGACGAAATATTACCCGAAGTAGCTAAAAGCTATAATTTAACGAGTGATCCAGAAAAACGTCTTATTGGTGGAACCAGTAGTGGTGCTATAGCCGCTTTTACTGTGGCTTGGCATCGACCAGAAGCTTTTAGAAACGTTTATAGCGCCATTGGTAGTTATGTTTCTATTGGATTTAGAGCCTATGGTAAAAATAGTAAGTTGGGTGGTCAAGATTATCCTGCGCTAATTCGCCGGGAAGCAATACGACCAATGAAAGTGTTTTTTCAAGATGGAAATGCCGACCTTGATAACGAATGGGGTAATTGGTTTTTAGCTAACCAACAAATGGTGTCAGCGCTTGCTTATGTTAATCGTAATGCCAATGAAAAAGAATTATCCGGTCCTAGATACCAATATAAGGCGGTTTGGACCGATGGCAAACATGACGATAGCCACGGCGGTGCCATTTTACCTGAAGCGTTAAAATGGTTTTGGGATAAGGATGTTCATTAGCGCAGAACTATTTGTAACTATCCATTGGTTAACAACTAAGGCTCACTGTTACCACGAAGCCGACCAAATTTATTAGCTGAAATCATTCAACATTAGGCTCACTCTCGAATGATAAGCAGACATAAATATATGAGATAAAATGAGGACTCTCTTTCCATAGATAACACCAGGTCTTAATTTTAAGAGCCTACCCTTCCCAAAACAGCTTTAGACTTAATCAGATAGTTGAATACACAATGTTGGGTAACTATGCGCGGCATGAAGGTTTTCATATTTAAAAAATACTCACCGCAATAATCCGATAGTAACAAAAATCATCAAAGCTTAACCTTGTTAAAACTTATAACATTACCAGAAGACATTATGAAATACCAAATAACCCCAATACGTAAAGATTTTCTCATAAAAGTAAGAGAGTCTGGCATTGATGACCAAAATCAGCCCATAGTACATTTAATTGCCGAGGGTGGAGAGCCTTGCCGGGATGTATTGAGGAGAGCTGCTGCAGGTTAAGAGCTAATTCTTGCAAGTTACTGCCCTTTTTCTAAGCCTGGTCCTTTCAAAGAATACGGTGCAGTTTATGTACTTGCAAATCAATCTGATGAAGCAATTATTTATGATAAAATTCTTTTAGCCAGTAATTCTGAAAATGATTATTTTGGAGATAACTTAGTTTTGAGGGCATACGATAATGAAGAAGGTATCTATGACGCGCGTGTAGTCTCTCCTATAAACGCAGAGCTAACTATTAGTGAGTTTTTAGCACATAGCGAGGTTAAATTTATCATGGCCAGGTTTACGGCGTATGGATGTTATGCTTTAAGGCTTGATCGAAAATAACTATCAATCGCTTTGAATAATGCGTACTAATATTAGTTAGGCGCAATTATCAGATAGAAATAGAATGATTTTCAAACATACAATATCAGTATTCAACAAAATTAACGGTTATCAATATGTCTAATGGCGTTTACTGGAAAGCGATAGTTGAACAAGATTCAGCATTCGACTTTCAATTTTATTACGGTGTTAAAACCACAAAAATATTTTGTAATCCGTCATGTAGTACTAAAGCTCCGCTAAGAGAAAATGTTATTTATTTTGAGGACACTTCATCGGCTTACAATGATGGATATCAAGCCTGTAAATGCTGCAAACCTGAACGAAATGCAAATCAGAACACCGGATTAATAAAGCTTTTACATGTTTGCCGTAATATCGAAGACCATACTGAAGGGCCCTTAACCGCGCTGAAATTAGCAAGTTCTGTTGGGCTGACTCAATTTCAATTACATAGGTTATTTAAAAAATATCTTGATGTCACACCAAAGAGTTATATCGATCAAGTTCAGTTGAATACATTAAAGGTAAATCTGAGAACTTCCGGTAGTGTTACAGATGCTATCTTTGAATCGGGTATTGAGTCTACTTCCGTCATTTACGGTCGAATGAATAGTCATTTAGGCATGACGCCAAAAAAATACCGAGAAGGTGGTGATGGTGTTCAGATTTCATATGCAGTTGGTATCACTAACTTAGGTCTTGTTTTAATTGCCGCTACAAATAAAGGGCTATCATTTTTGCAATTTGGAGAGTTCGAGCATCAGTTATTAGCTAAACTAGTGTCAGAATATCCATGTGCGGAAATAGTACTGATGTCCTCAAAAAATGAAGAGCAGTTGAGTCATTGGTTAACGTTACTTAACTTATATATAGATGGAACATCAATTAATTTAAATATACCGCTAGATGTAAGAGGAACTGCATTTCAAAAAAAAGTATGGGATTTTCTCCGTAGTATACCTTATGGAAAAGTTATGTCTTACGGTGAAATCGCTCAAGCTATTGGAGCACCTAAAGCTTTCAGAGCAGTTGCAAATGCCTGTGCTGGCAACAACGTAGCACTTGTCATCCCTTGTCATCGTGTAATACGTGGAGATGGTGCTATCGGAGGATACCGTTGGGGAGAAATTCGAAAACGTGTGATTATTGACTTTGAGAGTAAAAATACATCTATCGAATCTGAAAAATAAAACATTATTCTTATGACATTGGAGCGAAAGGGTAATACCTCCGAGTCATCAACATTATTCATCACATCACTGTTTCATTTTCCATATTGGCGCAATATTCGTATGAAATAGGCACATAATCTGAACATCCTAATTATGGTCTTGTTCAGACTAAATGACTATAAAGCGCACCAAGAAGTCATTAGCGGTAACTGTTTTTCATTCATTATTTTTCTTGCCTAAAGCCATTTTAATTCCCACTGAAATCCTGCACTTTGATTGGTAACGGGTATATACATAAAAATCTAAATTACGCAGACTCACTTTAAATCCTGAATATTTCTATCAGAAAAATTAATAATGTCTTCGTTTGTTGAGTTTTATCCTACGGGTTAAATTTTAGAAATAAACTGGAAGCCACAAAAGTGGTTACTTAACGGTAATTCCGATGGCGTTACCTTGCTACAACCGAAATTGTTGCTTAGCTACACATTGACCTGAAGGTGCATAACTTCGGTCATATACTGCAACATTCCCTTCAATGTCTTGCGTAATAATAGAGGTTGTTCGTGTGCCATATGTTGGGGATACTATAAAAATAGCACTGAGTAACTGCTCCCACTCTTCAGTAAGCCCTGTTTCAGGAAGTAAATTTGGCAACGCTTGTTTATCATTGGTCATTAAATCAAACAATGCATCAATTGAGAGGTTTTCGTGTAAATGAATAGTATCTCTTAACAGCTTTTCTCCCCTTGCCATTTTCGGCCAGATATCATCGAGTGCACCATTACAAATACTGTGTACGCCTTTGGAAAGTTGATGGCATTGGTTATTTACGCTGTCATAACAATACAACTGGTTTAATGAACCATGGATGAGATTAAAGCCATGATACTGACTTGCTTGTTGAGCGAGTTGATCAGACAAGTTGTTTTCAGTGCTGGATAATGCCTGCAAAACAAGATCACCCCTAGATTTTTTAGCGTCTTCGCTTAAAGGAAATTTTCTAAAATTAGTTAAGGCAGCAAATTTTCCCTTTGACGATAAGCCTAACCAAGTTCCCCCTGCTTGGAGATCTTTTCCGGCCAGTATCTTGGATTGTTGCCAAATATGCATGGCTTGAGTTGGACGCTGATGAAACTCATCTCTATTTGCACAAATAATCAACGGATACTTAGGGTGTTGCTCGATAGCAATAAATAAAATGCACATAAAGAAGCCCTTAGTACCTGGTTGATTTGTGAGTAATTATTGCACTCTACTACCATTGTGACTACGAAAAACTTATGGATTTATAAATCCAAATACAGTCAAACTATATTAAGTAAATAAAAAGAGCGCATGTAGCACTCTTGATATAATTAACAAGTCTCTAGCGCTTCAATTCATTTATCGTAAGCTTCAGCTTTTTTGTTGAAGTGGGATCCTCAATTAAAGCGCACTAAATGAACCCTATAGACTTACCCTACTCCACTAGTCAGTTGGTAATTCAGAAAATACCAACTGACTAGTGAAAGCTAGAAGGATAGCTTAGTTAAAATAATCGTTACTGTCCCTTAACTTGGTGGGTCAATATTATTGGCAATACTGTTGTTTAAGCGAAACCAACCCGCAATAGAGTATCTATCTCGCCTAGCGGGTAATACTTCATGAGGAAACTCTTCACTTAAAAACACCACTATAGTGCCAAAATTAGGTGTTACGGTAATAATACTGTTATCAACGATTGAAGAATCTGCCGATTTGTCATCATAAATCACTAACTCGCCACCATCTGCTGCAGTCCAATCTTGATTAAGGTACACCACCACAGATAGCACGCGATTGCCTTCACCTATAAAAGCGTCCTTGTGCTTTTTGTAAAAGTCGCCATTAGCATAATGGGAGAAATGGCTTTCGAAAGAGAATAAACCAAGAAACAAGCGTCTATTTAAATAGGCTTGTAGTGACTGTGACCACTTTATCCAAGCACAGCCTGCTTCACTGTTACTGGTTATCCAGCTAATTTCATCGGTGCGAATAAGTTCGTTAATACTATGTTCTTTGGCTCGACCAATACCTGCACGTTTAAAATTTTCATCTGGCAGTTCGGTAATATATTGTAATAACAAGTTCGATAATTCGTCGGGTAAAGCGCAAGGGCTGATACTGTAGCCCTTTTCAACAATGTCGTTGGCTATTGATTCAAACAGGGCATTGTCATCGTCAGAATGAGTCATTTGATCTAGGGTCAACTGCAAGCTATCTTAGCAGGTAAAATTAACATTACATTGATAATCTAATAAGTGGGATATACGGCATAATAGCACTTTACACGCACTTTAGTGCCGGCTTTCGTAGTCATAGCTGTTTGACAACTTGCTCTAATAATAAGAGTTTTGTTTATGGAATGACTCCTTTTTTTGCTGCGGCAAAGATTAATCGTATTGAATTATAAATTGGTTACTTCACTAACCAAGTAACGAACTTAGCTTATGACAACAATTGTTACATTGAATATTGAAAGTTAATTAATATATTGCTGCTCTTGTTATATGGTTCCATAACAACAAATTAGTAGAATTTATAGATGACAGTCAAAGATCACACGAGCTTACTTGAAGGAAAAATATCAGCGACAATATGGCGTAATAGCCAACCGATGTTTATGGCCATTTTATTGTTATTAATGTATGAGCTTTTGGAATCGGGTTTAATTGCTTTAGGCAGTACCGCAACTTTAACGGCCTTTGGTTTTACCGTTCCCATCACTGCAGCGATGACAGCACTTGCCGTTGGTACAAGTATTCGTTGTAACAATAGGGTAGTAAAATCGGCTTGCCTTGAGAAAGAAAGTCTCAGTAGTAACATAAGCCAGTCGCTAATAATCTCAGCACTAATGCTGCTAACAATAACAATACTGGCATTAATTTTTTCCGAACAAACACTGAATTTATTAGGAAACAATAACTGGCTTACGTCAGAAGACGTGGTAAAGGCACCGAAATTAGCGCTAGAGCAATCGAGTTATATCAATAATCGTTATTTTTCTTGGATATTTTTAGGCGCTGTTTGGCAAATTAATGGCATATTGCGCGCATTAAACTTCACCCAACTTGCCAGTAACATTATGGTTGCTTGGCTAGTACTGAAGGGCAGCTTAGCATTATTACTTTTACTGCCACAAAGCCCATGGTATTACGACAGCTTAGTCGCTATTTCACTCATTCACGCGATCAGTGATATTACCTTTACCCTTATATCTGCTTATATATTGCAGAAAAAAGTAAAACTTAGTTGGCCTTCATTTAGTGAATTTAAAACTCAATGTCAGCAACCTAAGCTAACCAGTATTTTAGTTATTGGCCAACAGCTTATTACACCACTAAGTTTAGCGATATTAACGTTAATTGCCGCTAGTTATAGTCACACCTATGTCGCCGCATTTGCTTTAATCTTCAAACTTGAAGCTATAATTTTGTTAATCCCTATGGCATTAACCACGTCTATGCCGGCAATAATTGGTTTTAATTACTGGACAGGCCATCATGAAAGAGTGAAACAAGCATACCGTTATATGTTTGCCATTGTACTCATTGCGCAGTTTGTTATAGCCATAGCTTTAAGCTATACCATTGATTTTTGGGCAAACTCATTGTGTCCTCACGATAGCGTAACCATACACTTAAAACATTATCTTACTTGGTTGCCTTGGGGCTATATTGGTGCAGGCTGTGTCATTGTTTATCAATCAACATTGAATGCCAAGGATAAAGCAATCAATGCCACTGTCCTGGGCATAGTTCACCGATTAATATTACTTATTCCTTTAGCATGGTTTGGTTTCAATGATGGTGAATACTCACTTTATCCAGCGTTAATGTTAGGACATTTATTTGCCGGTGGATATGTGCTGTATTTGTTTAGAAAAACGAGTCATCTCGACAGACATAAAACACCAATAAAAGAGCAGCTAGCTACTTAACCTGAACTCTGGATAATGAGTGCTTGATGTTTCAGTAAAAACAACAACTTACGATTATTAAGAATTAAATTCACAAGATTAGTCGCGACATACGCTATCAATGTTTCAATTTATTTGATTATCAAGGTAAAACGTTTATCAATAACGGGTTATTTATCGACGTTTTAACGCTGATAATCAGATAAAGGGGAATATTGAGCAAGTGCTGCTTATCCAGAGGTCAGGTTACTTAGTTAATCTATGAGGATATTGCTATAGATAACTTGCAATTGATAACGGAGATTGATTGCGGACTACTTTGTAGTTACAGGTTAACTTGAATAGATCAGGTTTTAATTGAATTTATTATATTTGAACTGAGCAAAATGAGCTTTACTTAAATCACCCAAAGGGAAGTAACTAGCTTAAGTTAATTCAAATGAGTGAAGTAAGTAATTAATTAGAATTAACTTAGCGAGATAAAACTGCTTTATCCCGCTATTAAATGGCTATCTAGCCAAAGATGGCTCTCATCAAGCCAATAACATGTTCTACATTCTTACCTGTTTTAACTTCTCTTAAAATTGTGTCACGTTTTGCTTGAATATACTCAGGTATACCCTCTATAGCGAGTGCTTGGTCAACAACTTCTTCAGGGGTTAATTTCACACGACCTCGACGAGGTGATTTGAAACTACTTTCAGCGCTATTTAGTTTTTTGTCACGAATTCGCAAATAATTAGAGCTAAAGGCAAAGTCTTCATCTGCAAACATAAATAAGTCGACTAAAATAGCGCGTGCTTGCCAAATTTTTCGTTCTCGTTCGTCTTCAGGCTCTACTTGATGCCACCAAGCAAAAGTTCTCAGCGTACCAATCATGTCTCGCCAATAACTATCAAAATCAAAAGCATTAAACTTGGCTATAGATAGCCCTTGGCAAAGCACATCAATTTTTGCATTCGTTAAGGCAATAAATTGATCAGGACGCTTCATCGCTAATAAACGAGTGGCAGGAGCTAATGGCGGTTTTTCACCTGCTTCTTTTAGTACTGTGTAACCGGTAAATATCTTTTTGTAGGCACTGACAAATTTCTGATACTGCTTAGGCGTAACATCACCAGACTTAGGGATATGACTTAAGGCGCGATCAAAGCTTTCAGGCTGCTGCGCTAATAAAGTATGAAACACTTTAGCGCCTTTGGTTGAAGCAAACCATTCAACATCAAAATTATATTGTGTGTGACAATGCTGATTAGTATGCTTGCCAGCAAAGGCAAGACGCTCTAACTCAGTCATCTCAGCTAGAGGTTTACTCTTTATTAATTCAATATAATCTAGCAGTGCTAACCGTTCTTCCAGTGCATGTAAACTCGCTTGCTGTTCGATAAAAGCGGTGAATATTGGCCAAGGTGCGATTCGGGCCATTTTGAACTGGCTAACACTTGCACCTAGGACCAATACTTGCTCTAGCTTTTTAAGAATAGGCAGTTGATGATCTTCAAGCAAACTCATGTTTATGCGGTTACGACAAACATCAATCAACTCGGTACACCAACTAAGATAATCCTCTGGTCTATTTTCCACTTTGACAGCAATAAGGTTCAAACTTAACTCAGTCACATGCTTTAAGGCATTTTGATAGGAAGCATTTTCGGCATCACTTAGTGCCATTTTTACAGGGGAAGATAACAACTTTCTCATTTACGAGTACAACTCCAAAATTACATACATACAAATAATAAACGGTAGTACTAACTACCAGTTTAAATAAACCAGATAGACGATAGTTATGAATCGGACTTTTATAAAAGCTAGTAATAAGTATTATCACTTGGACAGCCCTCATATCAACCACAGACCCATCGGGGTAATTACTATTCAACACCCCTTTATTTTCAACATACAGAAAGCAAAAAACCCGTAGCGAGAGCTACGGGTTTCTTTGAATAGCAGTCTAGCAATGTTCCGCTACGCTCTCACATGGACTTCTCGTAACCTAAGTCACACTACCACCGGCGCTATTGCGTTTCACTATTAAACTATATTAGGAGTCTAGCAATGTCCCGCTACGCTCTCACATGGGCTTA
>NZ_KB905184.1 GCF_000378625.1 Colwellia piezophila ATCC BAA-637
AACAATCCAATATCAACGATATTTCCGCACCCTCTCTAGAAAAGCACACGGTAATCAAGACAAAGTTAGCTACGGCACCTTGGAAGCGACTATCCCCTTTATTTTTCTAATTAAATTTTTCTCTGTGAAAACCCAATAACAACGATATTTCCGCGCAATCCTAGAAAAGCACCCGGTGTTCAGGACTAAATTCCCTACGGCACCTAGGAAGCGACTACCCTCTACTTCTCTGTAAAAGAAATATCGATAATATTTCTGCACCCTACCCTAGCCTTAACGCCAAGCAAACAACGGTGCTACAATAAAAGTATCTAGAACAGCCAAAAAAACAGTGAGCTTGTTATGACTAATAAGCAACGCAGTATTACCGTCTTTTACGATGGTGTTTGCCCGCAATGCGTTAAAGATAGGCGTTTCTATGAGCGCTTGGCTGGTCGAGGTGGTGAGCAGGTAAAGTGGTTAGACATAAACGGCCAAGATGAATATTTAAAAACCTTAGGTATCGACCCAGCTAAAGCACTAACCGAGCTTCATATCCAACTTCCAAATAAAACACTGTTATCTGAATTAGATGCCTACATTGTTTTAATGCAACGAATATGGCTACTTAAACCACTGGCGTATTTTATTTCCCTGCCATTAATTAGGCCTTTTATAGCCGGTGTTTATCATCAAAGAGTAACCAAGCGATTAAAATCGCAAGGTCGAATGTAATCACACTATCTCATTCGAAAGCCATTCTTCAAATTAGCTTTAAATTCATTGAGTTAAGTTAAGTCCGCTCAGTTCATTCCGTTAAGTTCATGCCGTTAAGCTTGGCTATTTGTATCAACTGCAACTATTGTTATTTATAGTCATAGTACATATTCAATCGAGTCTTAACAGCTAAAAACAGGAGATAGTTTTGCTTATAAATTCTTTAAAAACTAAACTTATCATCTTTTATTTTTTATTGGTTTTATTTGTTGTTGTTATTAAAGTCACTTCTCTTCATCTCATACAATTACCACAGCTCTACGCCTTAGAATCCATGTCAGATAAAAAAGACATTAGCCGTATAAAGATGGCGTTTACTTCAAAGAGTAAAGAGTTTGGCGTTATCAATTATGACAATGCTGTGTGGAATGATACTTATCATTATGTGAATAATAAAAATTCCGAGTTTACTGAAGATAACTTTGTTATTGATGTTTTTAAAAGCTTAGGACTCAATGGCATTAATATATTTGATAAACAAGCTGAAACAGTATGGCATCAGGCATGGGATCGTACCCATTGGAGTCCATTAACATTTACCCCTTTTGATAAGCCTTCTAACTTTGTTAAAAAAAATATTTTAATTACAGATGAACAAGTGAGTAACAACAATAATAAACCTGTTTCTCGGGTCGGCTTTACTTATATAGATGAAAAACTCATTATTTTCGCCGCAACCAGTATTTTTAAGGCCAACTTAGAGGGAAAGGCTAATGGTACTTTACTTTTTTGGCGTTTTTTTGATGAGCAGATTTTAGCTGATTTGCAACAAAGGTCAGGCATAGATTTTACTGTTGAAGTTATTCAGCCAAGCATAAGAAATTCTGTAAGGTTAACTTCAAAGAATGTATTTATACAAGACTCCTATCGCACAGAAAATGGACTGATATTTAACGTTATTCCTTTAACTAAGGGCAATGGCGCTATTAAATTTACTTATCAAGCGCCGATAAGGCAGTTTTCAACCAGTTGGTTAAATCAATCAACTATTATTACTTCGATACTTTTTTTATTAACACTGTTGCTGTTATTTATTTTTTTCCATTATTTTATAGTAAGCCCTATCTTACGAGCAGACAACATAGTCAGCGCCATTATCAAAGACAATAACTTCTCCATTCGATTTCTTAGCAAAAGAAAAGATGAGTTAGGCACTTTATTTAACTTAATTGACCGACTTTTAGATGATGTAGAGTCTAATGAGCAGCAGTTAATATCTCATAATATCCGCTTACAAACGATCAGCCAGACCGATAGTTTAACCAAGATACCTAATCGCAGAGCATTTGATAGTTATATGAAAAAGCTATTAGACACCAGTCCTTCAAGTTTGCACGCTGCAATATTGGTTTGTGATGTAGACTATTTTAAAAAATATAACGATTGTTATGGTCACGCCAAAGGCGATAAAACCCTCTATACCATTGCACAAGCATTACGAAAAAACTTACATGAAGATACCGACTTTGTCGCACGTTATGGCGGGGAAGAATTCGTGATAGTGCTAAAAAATACAGATCAAAAAGCAGCACAATCAGTCGCTAATAATTTAGTAAAAATAATAGCTGAGTTAAAGATATCACATCAAGATTCTGACATAGCTGATAATATCACTATCAGTATAGGTATTCATGCTTTTACTATAGCGGGGCAAGAGCAACATATGCCATTATTTGAACTTGCCGATCAAGCGCTTTACCAAGCGAAAGAGCAAGGGCGAAATAGAGCTGTCGCAGTAGGATAATGTTGTATTATACCCATTGCTTTATTTTTTGGAGCGTAGAGTACCGTTATGAATTATATAATTGAAAGTTAGGGGTTGGAAGTTAGACCTCACAGTTATCACTCAGGACTAATTCCTAATGACTCAGAAGAAAGGTAGGCTTGAAGACAAAGCTAAGGCCAACATTAATTGACCATTACACAGGTTCAGCGCTAGGTTAAATATTAATACCCCATACGATGATGCAATTATTTGGAGATGAAAGAGGTTCCTCTTTAAAAATTTTCGCGCCAGGGATCATTGCGACCAACTCTTTTGCTTTGTATGAGCGAAATTCTTTCGGCGTTATTTCGTTATAGGTAATATACCCTCTCTTTGAGTTTAGAATTACCTTGTCCAAATAGACGTCCTGCAACGTACGCGGTAGCTCAGTAAAGGCATAATTACTCATCACAAAGTCATAGTCTCTCTTACCTAGTTCGTTCATTGTCTTGTAAGAAAGCACCGAGTTGATAATGAAATTATCCAAGAACCTTTGAGTTAGAGATAGAGCCGGCTGTATGTCAACAAGGCAATATGAGGCAGGGTTAAATAATGTATTGATGACTCTGCATTGTCCTCCATAGCCAACGCCAATTTCACAAGCGTCAAAGTTGTCAAGGCTACCGAAATGTTTCTTGATATCGCTAAGAACCTTAATATAGCGAAGAGTAGATGGAGAAAACGTTCCTATATTTGGATAGTCATATGTCCTCGGATTTCCCCATTCATCATTTGCTTTGAAGTCATGAATTTTATCCATGATTTCTAAATCATCAGATATGAGTTGCAGGTACTCATTTCCCTCTGCTTCTGTAACATGTTCTAGTATTTGGTTGTAAATAGGGTGTCTTCTAAAATTATTGAAGAGCCTATAGTTATTACTGGCTTTAATACAAACTTGAGGATAGGTTTGGTTGTCTGATAAGCTAGTCGAAATACGTTTTGGGACTGAGAATGTATAAATTTTTCGGATGATACGCGTTAAGTGTTTATTCATTGCTTTTCCATCTAAAGTCTGAGGCCTAAATATCATTTAGCTATGAATAACATAACTCCAATAAAAATCGATTCAGCAACGATAGATTTCCCATTAGCTTGAGAAATAAAACTTGCCTTGGAATGATGACCAACACCTTGGTAAAATCGTTGCCTACATAAGTTATAGTAAATAATAGGCTTTGGCTAGTATATAAGTGAACTGCCTATTTTTGCATAAACAAACAGATAACATAAATAAAATAACAAAATACACATTCACAGCAGAAGTTCTTTAAAGCACTTTATTGAAACGAAATTTGACCTACATATCAACTTTCACTCAGTAGTTAGAACTAGCTATAAACTACCCGTACTGATAACTATAAAACCTTACATAAATAATTGTATTGATTCTTTGTTAATAAAAGCCATACAATTTACCTAGAAAAAGCCATTACATCTATTAGAGCAAAGATCATTCCTAATCAACCAGCTAATCAAAAAATCAAGAACAACTCAGCCGCCATAGGGGTATTTGACTCAGGTGTCGGCGGACTCTCAATTGCAAAGTGTATAGCCGAGCAATTACCTCATGAAAACATTATTTATGTAGCCGATAGCCTTCATGCGCCTTATGGTGAAAAGTCTGTTGAT
This sequence comes from Colwellia piezophila ATCC BAA-637, assembly GCF_000378625.1. Taxonomy (GTDB): domain Bacteria; phylum Pseudomonadota; class Gammaproteobacteria; order Enterobacterales; family Alteromonadaceae; genus Colwellia; species Colwellia piezophila. The sequence goes on from NZ_KB905184.1 coordinate 4,154, forward strand.
TTCATTATTAAGCGCGTTAACACCATTGCAAAACACCTTATGGCTAAAGGCGTTAAAGCCTTGGTTATTGCGTGTAATACCGCTACCGTAAATGCCATTGAACAACTTAGAGCGCAAGTAAGTATTCCTATTATTGGCGTTGAACCTGCAATAAAGCCAGCTGCGAAACAGAGTATTAGTAAGAAAATAGCAATATTAACCACACAAGCCACTAGCGAAAATCAACGCTTTAAAGACTTGATTGACTTACATCATAACGGTGCTCAAGTGCTCATTCAGCCCTGCCCTGGTTTGGTCGAGTTTATTGAGCAAGGAAAACATCACAGCCCTGCATGTAATGCCTTATTAAGACAATATATAGAGCCATTAGTGAACCAAGAAATTGATACCTTAGTGCTTGGTTGTACCCACTACCCCTTTGTGCAACAACAAATAAGCACTATCGCCGGTAAACACATTAGTATTATTGAAACCGCCGCTCCGGTTACCCTACAGTTAGCCAAAAAGTTAGCGGAGATGAATTTAACTGCTTGCCATACACAGCAAGGTAAAACTCAATTTTTTAGCTCACTGGTTAACAAGCAACAAGAAAAAATATTTAGCCAACTTTGGCAAGCATCACTTACTTTACATACGCTAGACCATAATTAAGCTATCCATCAATACTTTAATTACGGCTGCAATTATCAAAAAAAATTAATCTAGCTTAATATAATTAATTATTTTAGCCGTTTAGCCGTCTAGGCGTGAAAAAAACTAGATAGTTGATTTCAACAAGTGTAGAATTGCCACATTATTTTATATAACTCAAATTTTTCTGAGGACATATGTCTAGACACTTTTTTACTTCCGAGTCTGTTTCTGAAGGCCATCCTGATAAAATTGCCGATCAAATTTCTGATGCGGTATTAGATGCTATTATTGCCAAAGATAAACATGCCCGTGTTGCCTGTGAAACTATGGTAAAAACCGGTGTTGCTATTATTTCTGGTGAAGTAACGACTACCGCTTGGGTTGATTTAGAGCAGATCACTCGTAATGTTATAAGTGAAATAGGCTATACCTCGTCTGATGTTGGTTTTGATGGCGCTACCTGTGGCATCATGAATTTAATTGGTCAACAATCACCTGAAATAGCGCAAGGTGTTGACCGTAGTAACCCAGAAGATCAAGGTGCTGGTGACCAAGGTTTAATGTTTGGTTATGCTACCAATGAAACACCTACGTTAATGCCGGCACCAATATACTATTCACACCGTTTAGTTGAGCGTCAAGCTGAAGCGCGTAAATCGGGTATTTTACCTTGGTTACGTCCAGACGCTAAATCGCAAGTGACCTTTATCTATGAAGATAACAAGCCAGTAGCGATTGATACAGTAGTACTTTCTACTCAGCACAACCCTGATATTAAACAAGAAGACTTAGTGAATGCGGTAATGGAAAACATTATCAAGCACGTATTGCCCGCTGAGTTACTTACACCTGAAACCAAATACCATATCAATCCAACCGGTCGTTTTGTTATTGGCGGCCCCGTAGGTGATTGTGGTTTAACCGGTCGTAAGATTATTGTTGATACTTATGGCGGCATGGCACGTCACGGTGGTGGCGCATTCTCGGGTAAAGATCCATCCAAAGTTGATCGCAGTGCTGCTTATGCCGGACGTTATGTCGCTAAAAACATTGTTGCTGCGGGTCTTGCAGATCGCTGTGAAATACAAATATCTTATGCCATTGGTGTTGCTGAGCCTACTTCGATTTCAATCGATTGCTTTGGTACTGGTAAAATCTCAGAAGAGAAATTAGTAGAGCTAGTACGTGACCACTTTGACTTACGTCCATACGGCATTACTAAAATGTTAGATTTATTACACCCTATGTATCAGCAAACAGCTGCATATGGTCACTTTGGTCGTGAACCTTTTGAAATGACAGTCGGTGATGATACATTCACCGCCTTTAGCTGGGAAAAAACAGATAAAGCAGACGAGTTACGTACAGCTGCGGGTTTATAAATTCAGTTAGCTCCAAGATACTATTTTCTGCGAGTGAGCAAATAGAAATTATGTATTGTGCTAACTCCTAGACATCCTGTCTCCGTTACACCCGTACATCCTGTACATAAAAAAGCCAGTATACCTATAGGGTATACCGGCTTTTTTGTTTATGTTTTAATCATTTATGACTTAGCCATTTATGACTTAGCCATAGACTAGTTAGCGGCATCTAACCTCTTACGTAGGCCCTTGCCCCAACCTTTAAAAAGATTTTTTGCATCTTTAACGCGTTCCATTGAAGTATTTGGTTGGTAATCACTACCAATAGCGATAGTACCTTCAAAGATATGAATCAGGCTTCTTGTTTTACCGTCACGTAACTGAACTGATAAATGGAACTCACCTGAGCCTTTTATTGTCGCTTCTTTATCATTTTGTAAGGCGTATGGCATAAAGCTGATAATTTCTACATCAACAATAAGAACACCTTTACCTTCTTTGCCAACAACTTCATAACGACCATTATTCTCTGTTAAACCTTTTTCAACACCTTCTTTAAAGCGTCTTTTCAAGTGAGCTAGGTTGCTGTCGGTTACTTGCCAATGAAAACTGTCTTTATCAATCCAAGGTGGTGAAATAATTTTTGTATGAGATAGGTCTAAATCTTCAATATATACTTTATTGTAACCACTTAATGAAATAATTGGGCTAGCAAAGTTTTTATCTACAGTAAGGATTTCGCCAGCAATCGCTGACTGACCGGCTAAACCTAACGAAAACACACCCGCCGCGAGCGTGGTAAGTATAATTTTTTTCATTGTTATTCCTTTTAATTTAGATTGCTTAAGAAATTACAAGTAATCTCCTAGCTAGTCAAATTAAACTAACAAAAGAAAACATTTATTGCCGATTTCATTGCTTTTTAACCTAACTGCCCATATTTCAGTTGAATCGTCACAATTAAATTAGCCAAGAATAACTGAGTAACTATGCGCAACCCTAGAATTTATCAACAAAGTCAGTTTGCAATTAACGAAACCGTAACATTATCTGCTGACGCCTTTGGTCATGTGGTGCGAGTTTTACGCTTAAAAGAAGGTGACACCATTACACTATTTAACGGTACTGAGTCGTTTCAGTACACCGCAACACTTTGTAATGTCAGTAAAAAATCAGCGGATGTGCAGATAATCTCTCAAGAAGAAAATAACACTGAGTCGCCACTAAATATCCATTTAGGCCAAGGTATATCTCGCGGTGATAGAATGGACTTTACCTTACAAAAATCGGTTGAGCTGGGCGTGAATACTATTACCCCTTTATTTACCGAGCGCTGCTCAGTTAAGTTAACTGCAGAACGTCTTGAGAAAAAACGTCAACAATGGCAGAAAATTGTCATTAGTGCTTGTGAGCAAAGCGGCCGAACAAGTGTACCCGTGGTTGCTGAGCCGATGTTGTTAGCCGACTGGTTAAAGCAAGAGACCAGTGCCTTAAAAATCAACTTACACCCCAAGGCACAGCACTCCATCATGAGTTTACCGATGGAGAATACGCGTGTGCGTTTACTTATTGGTCCTGAAGGTGGTTTAAGTGATGAAGAGATCAGCCAAGCCAATGAAAATGACTTTGTTGATGTCCTGCTAGGCCCCAGAGTATTACGTACTGAAACGGCAGCATTAACAGCAATTACCGCATTACAATGCCGCTTTGGTGATTTACACTAAACTTATTGTTGTTTTTCTCAACTACCGCGTTATAAAATTCCTCATTGATTAACCTCAACTCGGTATTTTTCCCTGGTATTTGAATCAAACACCTTCAAATTAATAAACGCTAACGATAAGATAAACAGAAGCTAAATATACGTTAAGCGACTTTTAACTACAGCGTTAAAAATCAACATTGAACAGGATATAAAATGACGACAAATAAAGTAATAAAACTCGGTATAGTAATGGATCCTATTTCACAAGTTAACGTGGTCAAGGACTCATCAATGGCAATGTTGCTTGAAGCTCAGCAGCGTGGTTATGAACTTTATTACATGGAGATGAAAGACTTATACCTTGAGCAAGGTCAATGTCGCGCGACCACGCATAAAGTTAAAGTATTTGATGATAGCGAGCATTGGTATGAATTGTCAGACCCTCAAGATATTGCAGTAAGTGAATTAGATGCGGTATTGATGCGTAAGGATCCACCGTTTGATACTGAATTTATTTATGCAACTTACTTGCTTGAACGTGCTGAAGTTGAAGGCACCCTTATTGTTAATAAACCGCAAAGTTTGCGTGATTGTAATGAAAAATTATTTACTGCCTGGTTTAGCGAATTCACCCCTAAAACATTGGTTACTCGTAGCAGTGACAAAATTCGTGAATTTCATAAAAAACTGCAAGATGTTATTATTAAACCTCTTGATGGTATGGGGGGCGCATCAATATTCCGCATCAAAGCCGATGACGTTAACGTGGGTGTCATCATCGAAACCTTAACCAATCATGGTCAGCAATATGCCATGGTGCAGGAGTTTATGCCGGAAATTTCTGAGGGTGATAAACGTATCCTCATTGTCAATGGCGAAACTATGCCATATTGTCTAGCGCGTATTCCGGCCAAAGGTGAGACTCGTGGTAATTTAGCTGCTGGCGGACGTGGTGTCGCTCAACCACTCAGTGTCAGCGATAAAGCCATTGCTGATGCTATTGCGCCCGAACTTAAAAGACGTGGACTATACTTTGTTGGCCTTGATGTTATTGGCGATAAAATCACTGAGATCAATGTCACTAGTCCAACTTGTATCCGTGAAATTGAAGCAGCATACCCAATCAATATTAGTGGTAAGTTGATGGATGCTATTGAAGATAACATCAAAAAATAAGAGCGAGATTGCATGGCAAAGCTACCCAAAACAGCACTAGAAACACCTCTAAAAACAACGTTTAACCACGAGGTGATCAACGATGAACCACAATCTATGGCTAGCCTTGAGAATCAATTGTTGATTGCCATGCCTTCTTTAGGTGACCCTTATTTTAATAAAACAGTCACCTATATTTGTGAGCACAATAAAGATGGGGCTATGGGTCTTATTATCAACCTGCCCGTTAAAATTACTTTATCCGAGCTGCTTAAACAGCTTGAGCCAGAAGCGATTGAAAACACTGAAAAATGTGGTAGCAAGGTGAGTAGTGATCTTGATGATAGCAGTAACTTAACTAAAAACAGTGATAGCGCCGCCGTAACGGATATAACTAATAGTTTAGAGCAATTAGTGTTGTCAGGTGGCCCCATTTCTCAACAGCGTGGTTTTGTCTTGCATAGCTCTCAAACTGGCTGGACTAGCTCATTAGCACTGAGTAAAGAATTAATGATCACCACTTCAAAAGATATCCTACTAGCATTGGGGACAGATAAAGCTCCAGAGCAATTTATCGTAACACTGGGCTATGCTGGCTGGGGACCTGGTCAACTTGAACAAGAACTCCAAGCCAACTCTTGGTTAACAACCCCTGCGGATAGCGAAATTCTTTTTAAGACGCCAATAGAGCAACGTTGGAAAAAAGCCACTGAAAAACTGGGTATCGATATCGCGCATTTATCTTCAGATATTGGTCATGCTTAAGTACTATTTATCGGTGCTGCTCCAACATAACACGCTCAAATACAATGGCAGTAAACGTTACCAAGTAGACTATTGCGACTTAACGATTTAATGCCCCAAGGAAAAAGATGTCGACTACAAGTAAATCACCTATTGGCCAACGCACCGTTATCGGCTTTGATTTTGGTAAAAAATATATTGGCGTTGCCGTTGGACTAGAAATGACCGGCAGTGCCACACCACTTGGCTCGGTTAGGGCTAATGATGGTATTCCTCATTGGGATAATTTAGCCAAATATTTAAAAGAATGGCAGCCTGATTTTATTGTCGTTGGTTTACCTTTAAATATGGATGGTAGTGAGCAGCAACTAACCCTAGATGCTAAGAAATTTGGTAACCGAGTGCAAGGCCGTTTTGGTATCAAGGTGGAGTTTCAAGATGAGCGATTAACCACCGCTGACGCCAAAGAGCAACTGTTTTCACGCGGAGGTTATAAAAACTTATCAAAAGATAACATCGATGCTGAGTCGGCGAGATTGATTATTGAAAGCTATTTTGAGCAGCAATACGATTAATTCCATGATTTTCTGTCCTAATAATATTATAAATTGACTTTTAACTCATTGAGATTAGACTAAAAACTAGCCTATTCTCAATGAGTTAAATTATCATGCCCGCTAAGTTTTCCTTTATTTTTCCTTACCTTTTTGTGTTATTTGTCACCTTAATTACACTCAGCGCTTGTGACAGTAATAAACCCGGTCTTGCCTTAGGTACATTAGAGCGAGAGCGCATTGCTCATACTGCCACAGTGAGTGAAGTTATTACTGCTTTACCGGTAAGTGCAGGTAGCCAAGTCACTAAAGGCACGGTACTTGTAAAACTTGATGATACTATTCAAAAAGCCTTTGTTGCTAAAGCCCACGCTCAAATGCAGCAAGCAAAAGCGAATTTAGAAAAAGTCCATAATGGCGCTCGTGAAGAAGAGGTCGCAGCAGCCTCAGCACAAGTTGCCGGCGTAAAAGCGGCGTTAGTTAAAAGTGAAGCCAATTATCAACGGGCAAAAATATTAATTAAAAAAGAATTAGCTAGCCAAGCCACCCTAGATAATGCCCTCGCCTCCCGTGATGAAAATACCGCTAAGTTACATAACTCACAAGAAAAATTACTTCTACTCATTAACGGCGCTCGACTTGAAGACTTAAAAATCGCCGAGGCAATTTTAGCGATGACTATTGCCGTATTAGATAGTGAAAATAAAAAACTCAAAGATTTAACCGTTACCGCAAAACGTGACGGTCTATTAGATAACTTACCCTGGAATCTTGGTGAACGAGTCACCATAGGCAGCCCTGTCGCGATAGTACTTGCCGGCAATGCCCCTTTTGCCCGAGTTTATGTGCCTGAACCCTACCGAGTAAAAATAAAAGTAAATGATAAATTAACGGTACAAGTTGATGGCTTAGCTGATCCTATTATCGGAACGGTGCGTTGGATTTCATCTGAGCCAGCATTTACCCCCTATTTTGCCCTAAACCAAGAAGAGCGTGCTAACTTGATGTATTTGGCTGAGATACAGTTACCTGATAGTGCGGCAGACTTACCTATGGGTGTGCCCGCACAAGTGCGTATGCCATGAGTATTAACATGAACATAGGCAAAAATGATGGCTTCGCCATAAGTGCGAGCAAATTGACCCGAAATTTTGGTCCATTAACCGCCGTATCAGCGTTAGATTTAACTGTTGAAAAAAAAACCATCTATGGGTTTCTTGGCCCTAATGGTTCAGGTAAAACCACGGTTATTCGTTTACTGACCGGGTTGTTAAAGCCAAGCAGTGGTCAAGTGAGTGTACTCGGCTGTCACTTACCTCAAGAAGCCAATAAACTACGTTTACAAATTGGTTATATGACACAAAAATTTTCACTCTATGATGATCTTACCGTTAAAGAAAACTTGCAATTTATTAGCCGGATTTATGGTTTAACGCCTAACGAACAAAAGGCGCGCTTAAGTGAATTACTCAGTATTTATCAATTAAACTCATTAAGTAAACAACTTGCCGGTAGCATGAGTGGCGGTCAAAAACAGCGTTTGGCACTTGCAGCAGCGGTGTTACACAAACCTAAATTACTATTTTTAGATGAACCGACTTCCGCAGTCGACCCTCAAAACCGCAGGGAGTTTTGGGAACAATTATTTGATCTTTGCGATCAAGGCACCACCATTTTAGTATCAAGCCATTATATGGATGAAGCTGAGCGTTGCCATAGATTGGCGATTTTAGAAGATGGCATCAAAAAAGCAGATGACTCTCCACAAGCATTAATAACCAATTTACCCGCAAAAGTTGTCGAAATTGAGGCCAATGATCTTCGTCGTATCAAAGACAATTTAACCAAATTGCCGCAAGTGATCTCGGCAGCTCAATTAGGGACTCACTTAAGAGTACTGGTGAAACAAGAGGTTGAACAACCGATACACTTTTTACAGCAACAGTCTTATTTAACAAAAAATGATAAATTCACTTTAGTAAGAGCAAGCCTTGAAGATGTTTTTGTTACCTGTACAGGCAAGGGGGCTATTGCGTCATGATCTCATATTCACGGTTAGTAAAATTAATACTTATTAAAGAACTCTTACAGCTCAGCTGTGAGAAGGCTGATTTATCAACAAAGGATAAATTCAGCTTAATTAGAGCAAGCCTTGAAGATGTTTTTGTTACCTGTACAGGCAAGGGGGCTATTGCGTCATGATCTCATATTCACGGTTAGTAAAATTAATACTTATTAAAGAACTCTTACAGCTCAGCTGTGAGAAGGCTGATTTATCAACAAAGGATAAATTCAGCTTAATTAGAGCAAGCCTTGAAGATGTTTTTGTTACCTGTACGGGCAAGGGGGCTATTGCGTCATGAACGCTTCATTGTTAAGAGTAAAAGCAATAGTAATCAAAGAATTGTTACAGCTTAGCCGCGATAAAATGACTTTTGGCATGGTAATAATGATCCCCCTAGTACAGTTACTTTTATTTGCTTTTGCCATCAATACTAATGTTCGCAACATTCCTGTTGGCGTCGTTGATCATAGTCAAACGTCCTTAAGCCGAATTTTGCAACAAACCGTGTCCGCTACTGGTATTATCACTTTCACTCATAGTTACCACTCGGTAAAGGCCGCACAAGCAGCCATTGACAGTAATGAAGTGCGTGCTGTGCTAATTATTCCATCCGATGTAAGCCAACGTTTAGTCAGGCATCCCAGTGTCGGCTTTGGTTTACCACCTTCAAGTAAACAAGAAACAAGCAGACCCATTGCGCAATGGTTAGTCGATGGCTCAGATACCATAATCGCTAGCAGCATTAAAAGCTTACGAAATATGCCGCTAACAGAGCTGCTAGATAAGCCTGCTAACCGTAATACCGCTACCTTTGAAGTAACCTTACTTTATAACCCCGAACAACGTAGCGTTGTTAACATTGTTCCGGGCCTCGTCGCCGTGATACTGACCATGACCATGATAATGTTTACCTCTGCCGCTATCGTTAGAGAGCAAGAGCACGGCAATATGGAGATGCTTATTACCACGCCACTAGCCTCAATTGAGCTGATGATTGGTAAGATAATTCCTTATATTTTTATTGGCGCAATTCAAGTCAGTATTATTTTAGGGCTGGGTTATTGGCTTTTTAACGTGCCCTTTAATGGCGACTTAGCTCAACTTACACTAGCAACATTTTTATTCATTTGCGCCAGTTTAGTGCTTGGCTTAGTGATATCAACCATTGCCAAAAGCCAATTACAATCAATGCAAATGACGGTGTTTATTTTACTACCGTCGATTTTGCTGTCTGGTTTTATGTTTCCTTACGAAGGCATGCCCCAAGCAGCGCAATATATTGCTGAAGCACTTCCGGCGACACATTTTATCCGCTTAATTAGAGGCGTAGTATTGCGTGATGTTGCTTTGGTTGAGATGAGTTTTGATATGCTTTGGCTGATTGGCTTTACGTGCTTAGGTCTACTGGTCGCAGCATTGCGCTTTAAGAGGACACTCGATTAGCCTTGATAGAGTGTCTGAAGCAAAATTAACTACCGCTCACTACTTAACGCTATTACTTAACGCTATTAGTTAACGCTATTAGTTAACGCTATTAGTTAATGCTTATTAGCACCTACCATAATCATTGCTCGTTCGGGCGTAAATACCTTGCCTTGGTTATCAACAAACTTAAAAGGTATGGCGATATTTTTTAATCCGGAATTTTTGAGAATAGAAAAATGTAGGTGAGGTCCGGTAGAGAAGCCGGACGATCCTGAACGTGCTAACCTGTCACCTAAAGCGACTTTGTCACCCTCTTTCACCAGCGCTGTATCCATCAGAATATGTGCATAAGAGGCAAAGGTGCCATCGTCATGAAGTACTTTAATGCCGTTAGCCTTATCTAAAAAATACCGGGTAGTACCACTCATATGGTAATCATCTTTTACCCAGACGACTGTTCCTGCTCGCACAGCCGTTAAATAAGTACCCACATTCATGGCAATATCAACGGCATACTTATTGTAATCATTTTGATGAGAAAACTGGCCATTAAAGGCTTGTGTGATGGTGTGCCCTTTCGGTGAAGCAAAAGGTGCATGGTATAGGTAATTATCCGGCGTTTTAGTAGGATCACCCAAGGCCCAGCGATAATTTACCTTGTCAGTGTTATTATCACTATGAAATAAGGCAATACTCTCTCGGGCAGGAATAACTTTCCTTACCGATTTTTCAGTGACGGGTGAGGTGAAACCTATTTCAATAGGCGTGTAATAGCTATTTTTAGCATGTAAGGCAAAGCCTTCACTATTTTTCACGTAATAAAACTTAATTCTTGCGTTTGGCTTTTTATCTTGACTGTATTTTAACGTTTCAAATTTTTGTTTTTTTTCTGGCGGTTTGTCACTAAAAACCCAATGACCGTTAGCATCTTTGTATTTATACATTTCCCCCGCTTGGCAAATATTTAAGTCGGTGCAAAGTAAGAGTAAAACCAGTAAGAGCCATAAACCTTTTATCATTACCTTTCCTTGTTTACGTTACCACCACCCTAGATTGATTAAGTCAGTGGTGCCCGATAATAACTAAATGAAGCTAAATTAAGCTAAATTAAGCTAAGCTACACTACGAGAATAGTTTACTCTGTTAGCATTATCATGGCCTACTTAGCTGACAATTAATTTTTAACAAAAGGACATTATGCAATATGCTAAAACAATGTGGCATAATTTTACTGTTATTAGCGAGTACTTACTCGTTTAATTTATCCGCTAAAATTTATACTTGGACGGATAAAGAGGGCAAAGTGCATTTCAGCGATAAGCCGGTAGCTGATGAAAAAGTGACTATAATAACGCCTAAAAAAAATAAGAATATTGCTAATCCCGTCACCACAGGCAGCCAATGGCAACAAGACTATAATAAAGCTAAAGCAGCAAAAGCTAAAAAAGCCCAAAAAGAAAGTCAATTACTACAAAAAAACCGAGGTTATTGCCAGCAACTGAAACGCGAACTGGCGACAATCAATCGAGGCGGTCGTATTTATGTCCTGTCCCTCAGTGGCGAGCGTACCTTTAAAAACGAAGCTCAACTAAAAAAAGACAAAAAAGAAATCACTAAAGCCTATAAAAAAACTTGTCGCTAGCTTATTAGAAGATTCTCCGCTGAGTTACTTTAAAGGGCTAGTGAATTAAAAGGCATAGTAGATTTAACGGCAGAGTAGATTTAAAGGTATAGTTAAATTTAGAGCGAGTTTTCGAGAGATACTTTGGCGTCAGTCTTTGCGGATTAAAAATTGAGCGTTAGGATTTAAGAGACAGTTATGACTGGTGAAATACCCGTGATAAAAATTAAAGCGCAAAGTAATCACCATGCAGTTTTTTTAATGCTGATGGCGCTAATAGCCTTTATTTCCACTTTAGTCATTAGCCAAAACTATTGGCGACAATTTCAGTTAGTACTTACCTTTATTTACTTGGCTGAGTTGGTAATATTCATCACCGGTTTAGCTAAGTATCTGCAACCCAAACATAGTTTATGCCTTTCGCCTAGTGGTATAAACTATCAGCACACCCATGGACACTGGCAACTTGATTGGCACGATGTTCAGCGAATATCTTTAATGCATGGCACACTAGGGCTAACACAAATACGTCTGCCTTATATTGGCATTCGTTTATTGCAGCTATCAACTCTTGCCAAAAACATATCTCCTCGCCTAGCGAACCGGTTGATTCATGAGCAAAGACCATTACTCGCTATTGCTATCCGCCTGGAGTTTATTACCCTAGAGCAAAGCCAACTTAACTTTACTTCGTTTGAGTTACCTGGAGGTGAAATATTGAAAGGGCCATTAGCAGCCTTCTTTCATCACACTACCGTATTAGAAAAGGCATTTGGTTATCACTTATTTCTTCCTGAGACAGCGCTTGATCGTGAGCTTGATGAGTTTTGTCGGTTACTTAACCAATGTATGAAGTCTTCGGTGAATTATCACTAAAGTGTAAACTTAGGCATTTTATCAACCAGTAAATCAATAAAACAACGTACTTTAGGTGATAAGTATTTTCGGCTTGGATAAATAGCATAAACATTAATAGTTGGCGCAATATAATCACTAAATAAGATGGCTAAGCTTTTTTCTTTAAGTGCTTTTTCCATAACGAACTCAGGTAACCGGCAAACCCCGTGATCTGCAAGCACCATGGCCAGCTCCATACTTGCGCTATTGCATAATAACTTAGCTCTGACCTCAACTTGGCTATCCGTGCCATCGCTATGTCGATAAGACCACTTATTAGCTTGTTTTAAATTGCTATAACAAATGCATTGGTGCGACTTAAGTTGCTCTGGAGACTCAGGCAAGCCAAAACGTTTAAGATAATCATGAGAGGCTACGGTATAACCTTTACAACTATAGATTTTACGACACACCAAACTTGACTCCGTTAGTTGCTCTGTCGCTCTAATGACCAAATCAAAGCCATCTTGAACGAGATCTACATGCCGGTCATTTAAGTCTAATACCAGGTTTACCTCCGGGTACTGTTGCATAAATGTCGACACGACCTCCTGTAAGTGACTTTCCGCAAATGAAGTTGGACAGCTTACTTTGAGTACTCCTTTAGGCTCTATATGGCTTTGTGTTAATAGCGATAGTGCATCTTGAGCATCAAAAACTAATTGCTGACATTGCTCATAATAAACTTGCCCCTCTGGAGTCATACTAATTGAACGTGTAGTACGATTTAACAAACGTACCCCAACGCGAGCTTCAAGTTTGTTCAGAGATTTACTGATGTAAGAGTTAGAATGGCCTGTTGCCTCTGCAGCGCCAGAAAAACTGCCGCACTCAACCACTTTGGTAAAGATCACCATGCCGTCGAATAGTTTTGAATCGTGATTATGAGTCATTTGGAAATAGTTTTTCTCAATTAAAGGTATTAATTAGGTTCGATTATCGTTATATACTACTTACATCTTAAGTCTAAACCAAAATATTTAGTCATTAAATTGTCTTATTAATAAATATAAAAGGAAGCATCACCATGAAATTATTAGCCTTTGCAGCCAGCAGCAGTTCAAAATCAATCAATAAACAACTGGCCACCTACGCAGCCTCATTAGTACCCGGTGCTTCGGTAGAAATATTAGATATTAACGATTATGAAATGCCTTTATTTAGCCAAGATAGAGAAGAGCAATTAGGTCAACCAGATGCCGCCAAAGCATTTTACGCTAAACTAGGGCAAGCGGATGCTATTATCATTTCTTTTGCTGAACACAATGGATCTTATACTGCCGCTTATAAAAATTTATTTGATTGGACTTCTCGCATCGACATGAAGTTATTTCAAAACAAACCAATGGTTTTACTCGCCACGTCACCGGGTCCAGGCGGCGCAAGTACAGTTTTAGCTGCAGCAACAGGCTCAGCCCCTTATTTTTCCGCTGATGTAAAAGCGAGTTTATCTATTCCAAGCTTCTTTGATAATTTTGATAGTGAAAAACAAGTGATTACTAACCCAGAAATACTTGATGAATTACAATCAGCCTTAGCACAGCTAACCTAAGAACTACTTGTTTTTAGGTGAGTAATTTAGCGACTTACAGCTTAAGTTACTTACCTAAAACAGAGCTACTTGCCCTGATAAAGTGCTCTGAAATAATTCCTAGCGTTATTCAAGTTATGAGCTATAACTTTTTACCTTGCCATTATTACATTTAGCCCCTTGAATAGTGCGACCAGTTAGCATAAATTGGCTTACATTATCTTTGCTCAAAATTCTTGATTACTCTATGACTCCAGTTAGCTATTTCCCGCACCAAAATAATGAAATGTATGTTGAAGGTATTGCTATTCGCGATATTGCCAAGCAGGTACAAACCCCTTTTTATTGTTATTCAAGTTCAGCCATTGAAGCAAGTTACCAAGATTATCAAAACGCCTTTAGCGACCAAGACGCTTTGATTTGTTATGCGGTGAAAGCTAATAGCAACCAGGCAGTACTGACTACCTTAGCTAAACTAGGCTCAGGTGCAGATGTGGTCTCTATGGGCGAAATTCATCGGGCAATATCCGCCGGAATTCCGGCAAATAAAATTGTCTATTCGGGTGTTGCTAAAACACAGGATGAAATTACCTATGCTTTATCGTTAGGTATTTTCCAGTTTAATGTTGAGTCTGAGCCAGAGCTTGAGCTTATCTCTAAGGTTGCTACGTCACTTAATACCACAGCAGCAGTTGCTTTTCGTATTAACCCGGATGTGTGCGCGCAAACCCATGCAAAGATATCTACTGGTAAAGCAGAAAATAAGTTCGGAATCCCTATTTCAAAAGCTCGTTTGGCCTATAAACAAGCCGCGGCGTTACCTGGAATAAAAGTTCAAGGCGTTGATGTTCATATTGGCTCGCAGTTAACCAGTTTGGCTCCTTTTAAAGAAGCCTATCAACGTATTGCCGAGTTAGTCATTGAGTTAAGAGCTGACGGTCACGACATTAGCGTCGTTGATGTTGGCGGCGGCTTAGGTATTACCTACCTCGATGAAGTTATTCCAAGTAAGCAGACCTACGCTGATATGGTCAAGGCGCAACTTGCACACCTCAATTGTAAAATAATCCTTGAGCCCGGCCGCTCACTCTTAGGTAATGCCGGCACTCTAGTCTCTACAGTGGTGTTTGTGAAAACAGGTGAAGAACGTCAATTTTTAATGCTTGATGCCGGTATGAATGATTTAATCAGACCCAGTATGTATGAAGCCTATCATCAAATCATTGCCGTCAATAAAGGTACTAAATCCTTAAAAACCTATGACGTGGTTGGCCCCGTTTGTGAAACCGGTGATACCTTTGCTAAAGCCAGAGCAGTACACGAGTCTGATGCTGGCGATTTAATTGCCATTATGAGCTGTGGCGCCTATGGTGCGGTAATGTCATCGAGTTACAATACCCGGATGTTAGCGCCAGAAGTGATGGTGAAAGGCGAGCAATTTGCCGTAGTACGAAAGCGTCCAAGCTACGAAGATATTATTAACCAAGATGTTACGCCAGACTGGTTGTAAAATTTACCATTATTAGCAGTCAATGAGCGCTATTTACTCATTGACCGCTTACCACCGACGAATTTTTTGACCGTTTAACACCAACTTGCTTCTTGTCTTGGTTGTTTCAAGTGCTCTTCAATATTGGCTAACAACACCCGATAGCCAATATTTCCATACAGTACCTGCCTACCATTATCGATAATATACGATGGGCTACCTTTTAAGGATAATACTTTAGCTTGTTGGTAATCAGCCATCAACAAAGCCATTGCACTGCCATCACACAAGGAATTTTTGATCAGTTCTTTATCAATATCTACGCTCTTGAGCAAGGAAAACAACAACCTTAATTGCCCAATATCTTGTCCCTCAATGTAAAAAGCCTGTCGTATTAATAAGGCCAGTTCATTGCTTTTTTCTTTACCGCAACTCAGTTCAACTGCCTTGAGTATTAAATGCGCATTAGCTGAGGTATTAGGGCGAATTTTATGCCATATATTTGGGTTTATCACGGCATCTGGATAAGGCGCCGCTGAGTCAACAACATGTTTTGCAAAACCAGCGTACCCTCCTCGATCAGCCCATTGTTGTGGGATTTTATTACTGGCGTCACCAAAAACATCAAGGTAATGGTATCGCACTTCAATTTTACCTAATAACTTTTCATTAAGTTCTTCAATGCGGCGTTGTGCTATCCAAGCCCACACACATAAAACATCACTGTAATAATCGATAACGACTGGGGTTGGCATACTTATCTCCATTTTAATTAAATTGAAAAATTATTTTGAAATGCTGAGTTGGTTACGCTAATAAGTGATGAAGTAATCGGTGATTAGCCACAGGCTTTACAAATATCATCTAGACTTGAGGTAATAACTGATACGTTAAGGTACCCTACTCGCTTTAGCTGCTCAGCAGAAAAAACGGCTCGTGCGCCTGTTGCGCAGTGTACAAAAATAGACATTGCTTCATGCGGATGTATTTGTAGCATTTTCATTTCAACTAAACCACGTGGGATATTAATAGTACCTTTAGCTGATTTTTCAGCGTATTCACTCGGCTCACGAACATCAATTATTACACCGCCTTCAAGTTTAGCTAACGCCACAGCCTCTGCAGCGCTTAGAAGTGTTAATGACTCTTTCGCTTGCGCTATTACTTCTGGTATTGTTTTTAACATATTAGTTCTCATTTTAGTGTGGGTTAAAACTGATTGAAGTTAAATTAAATGCGTTAACTTCATTCACTTACACTGACTTCAGTGCACTTTGTAAACTGCTTTGAAATATTAGTTAGAAGCTAAGACTATTTAATCCTCTTTGAAGCCGAGTTTTCTAAAAACAGACATCATAAAACAGAACTTAGTAAAAGCTGATAGTATTAAATTAGCAGCAATAAAGGCTGTAAACCAAAGCCAATCTTGCGTGTAATTAATGGCTAAATAGAGTGATAGCAAGATAAAAATACCGGCGGTCAATCTTAGCGCTTCATTTATGGTCATTTTGTTTCCCTTAAGTTAACTACATATATTTTTATGGTTTAGGCACTTACTTGATGTAAGCCTTGAGTTAACAATCAAGAATAAATTGCAACCTTAGCCTGAGCCAAACCTTTATATTAGCATTTACTAATATAAGTACATTAGCCTTTACTAATTTAGAAAGCAAGTATAAAGTAAAACAACTTATTATTGAGCTTAATAATCATGGACACTTGATGAATACTGAACAAGAAGAACTGCTAGCCAATGCCCAGGAAGTTGCCGGAATATTAAAACAGCTTTCTAATCCATACCGATTGATGATTTTATGCTGTTTAAGCGAAAGTGAGCTAACCGTTGGTGATTTAAACCAGCGAATCGACCTTTCTCAATCAGCCCTTTCTCAACATTTAGCAAAACTAAGGGAAAGCGAGATAGTGACAACTAGGCGTGAGTCTCAAACCATTTTCTATCGCATAGCTAACCCTAAAATAGAAGATTTGCTCACGGTACTACAGGAGAAATTTTGTCGTGATAGTTAACTATTGAGCCAACTTATACCAAGTTGATTAAGTTCTTTCCCACTCAGCGAGAATTAAAAGGCTTAGAGGCAAGGCATTGATTGAAGAGAATGGTTATTCAGGAGAATATGCTCCTGCATTCTCTAATAAGCTGCATCCATGCAGCGTCCTTGTCAAAATCAATAACGCAGCATGTAAGCCTTTGCCTTTTATTAGGTACTCGCCCTCTGGGAGCTTGCTCGATGCCCACTAACATCGTTAAATTTATTTGATTTAGAATGACTAAACCGAAACAAATCCCCCTTGTTATTGAACATTGAGCATAGCTCTGAGTTGGGAAGAAATTTAATCAAATTGGTATTAGCCTGCACTGTTATCTAGACGGAACGAGTGCGCATAATTAGCACTAAGGAC
>NZ_KB905185.1 GCF_000378625.1 Colwellia piezophila ATCC BAA-637
GCTCCAGGTTCAATCTTACCTCATACTAAGTTCGAATCAGAAGTTTACATCTTAAGCAAAGATGAAGGTGGCCGTCATACTCCATTCTTCAAAGGCTACCGTCCACAGTTTTACTTCCGTACAACGGATATCACTGGTGCTGTAGAGCTTCCTGAAGGTGTTGAAATGGTAATGCCAGGCGACAACTTGAAGTTTGTTGTTGAGCTAATCAACCCAGTAGCGATGGACGAAGGTTTACGCTTCGCAATCCGTGAAGGTGGTCGTACTGTTGGTGCTGGTGTTGTTTCTACAATTCTAGACAAGTAATACTGATTGATAACTAATTTACGCTAGAATTTGTCTTAGCGGCATTGGCAGTACTCATTGACTCACGTCAACTCCGTGCTTCCGCTTTGCTAAGACTGCATCTAGCATTAAATTAATCTATCAATATCTAAAGAAGGTCGCTAACGCGGCCTTTTTTGTGCTTGTTATTTGACCACTAATGTTTGGCTTGCATAGTTGCCCAAATTTTATATCTGTTGAGGTCAATAATTACAGCAACTATGACAAAGAAATGTCTTATCTTAGCCATTAGCTCAAATACTTCTTGAGTAAAACACTGGGCTGAGTATAATGACGCCTCACTTCTCGAGTCTCTCTTAATTCCCAAAAAAATAAGATTCACTCGATGAGTATAACTATTGCTTTATAAGCGATCTGTAGGGGTGTAGTTCCAATTGGTAGAACAGCGGTCTCCAAAACCGATGGTTGGGAGTTCGAGTCTCTCCACCCCTGCCATTTTGAGTAGACATAGGTAAACTTACGTATGTTTTATCGGCTTGTGTTAGCAAGTCGTGTAATTAAAAAGTAGATAAATACGGAATAGAATTATGAATGCAAGTACAGAAGAGCAACCAAGCAGTTCTTTCGATACGTTAAAGTGGGGTATTATTTCCTTACTTTTAGCTGCTTCAGTTGCAGGCAATTACGTTTACGGTGAAGAATCAGTTTTAATTAGAGCCGTTGCCGTTGTCGTAATGGTTGGTGTTGCGGGTTTAATCGCATTGCAAACTGAAAAAGGCCGTAATGCCGCTATATTTGCAAAAGAAGCGCGTACTGAAGTACGTAAAGTTGTATGGCCAACACGTCAAGAAGCCACACAAACAACAGGTATTGTATTAGTAGTGACTTTATTGATGTCATTACTACTTTGGGGATTAGACTCTGTTCTATTCTGGTTAGTTAGTTTAGTTACAGGTATGCAGGTTTAGTTATGTCTGAAGAAAATATGTCAGAAGAAGATATCCCAGAAGAAATTTCAGCTGCAGAAAGTGCAGAGCAGCAATTAAATAGAAACCCGAAATTACGCTGGTACGTAGTACAAGCCTTTTCTGGTTATGAAGGCCGTGTACAAAAAACATTGGTTGAGCATATTGGCATTCACAGTTTAGAAGACAAATTCGGTGAGATCTTAGTGCCTACCGAAGAAATTGTTGAAATGCGTGCAGGTCAAAAGCGTAAAAGTTCACGTAAGTTCTTCCCAGGTTATGTTTTAGTTCAGATGGAGCTTGATGACGAATCTTGGCATTTAGTTAAAAGCGTACCGCGTGTACTTGGTTTCATTGGTGGTACAAAAGAACGTCCAGCGCCAATTACCCAAAAAGAAGCGAACCGCATCTTACAGCGTCTTGAAGAAACAGATAAACCTAAACCTAAAACATTGTTTGAGCCGGGTGAAGTTGTTCGTGTTATTGACGGACCGTTTGCTGACTTCAGTGGTGTGGTTGAAGAGCTTGATTACGAGAAAAACCGTATTAAAGTCTCAGTGCTTATCTTCGGTCGTTCAACACCTGTTGATTTAGAATTTGGTCAAGTTGAAAAAGGTAGCTAAACGCTAACTATTTCAATTAGATTAAAAAACGCTTGCCTTGTGCAGGCGTTTTTTGTTTCTGGGGCTTTATTTTTAAATAATTACAATGAAATCAGTTTAATAAGGTATGTGACAGCTGACTGTCATATGACATTAAGGGGTACAGTCATATCAATGACGCCGTGTTTTTGTGTTTATCATGATTTAATTATTACCGATTAAAATACAAATTAAATATAACAAGGAAGCTAGTATGGCTGATGGTAAAGCACAATTGGATAACGACATAATAGATGAAACAGTTAGTTACAGGGAAGGGTTTAGTTATAAATTTGAAGATGCAGGGAATGTTATAAATGTTCGTTGTTCCTCAATTTCGGGAAAAGAGACTGTTTACGTAAATGAAGTATTGGTCGCTGAAAAACGTTCATTCAGAAGGAAATCTTCGATGGTATTTAATATCGGTGGCGACAGGTATGAAATTGAATTTAATGTTGTGGATATGCTTAAGGGAGAAACGCATTGCACATTAATTAAAAATGACCTCCATGTAAAAACGATAAAAAAAGCACTACTTAAGAAGAACCAAATATCGGGAAAAAATGGATGGTTGAAAGTGTCTTTGATTTTTGTGTTCGGTCTCATTTCAGGTTATCTGTTAATGGATTATTTGCTAATATTTTTTGGTGGTTAATATGGACGTTAATGCAAGAAAGATTAAAGCCTTAAGAACTAGCAATGGGTGGACTCAGCAACACTTAGCTGATGTTTGCGCTATTAGTCTACGGACAGTGCAACGGGTAGAGCGCTATGGCAATGCATCGCAAGAAACATTAGCTAGTTTTGCTTCGGTATTTGAATTAGCTCAGGCTGAATTGATTGTTGCAGAGCAACAAGTAGAACAAGTTTCAGCGATAGCTAACATTAATCAATCACAAGCTTTAGTTGTTGCCGCTTTATTTGGCGCCTGTGTTGGCGCATTAATAATGTATGTAGTTGGTTAGTGATTAACTTTAAAATAGATTTAAAAGGATTTAAAAATGAAAAAAATAAAGGACATTCAGGAAGAGTTAGATAGCCCAATTATCTTTTGGACTTCAATAGGTGTTGCAATAAGTGCATCGACTGCAACAACAATGAAGTTGGAGGTTTTGGGGTTGGTACTCAGTGTTGCGGCTGGTGTTGCCATTGGTGCAACCATAGGCTACCTCACTAAAAAAGAGCAAGAAAAATCACAGCAGAAAAATACCAAAGAGTAGCTTTAGAAAAGACGGACTAGGTTAGTTAGTCCGTCTTTTCGGTTACTCAGTCATTGCCGTGATCGCTAATAAATACCAGATAGAATTTTGTAACCCTTGCTCAACCCAGCGCCAATTGTTTTCATCTGGCCCTTCTGCCCAAGTAATAACATCGCCAGTAGTATGAATTTCTCTAAATGAGGGCGGGGGGAGGTAAACGTCATTTTATTTCCGTAAGGTTATATTTTTTCAAAAATTAACCATAACTTAATGAGTAATATTTAGTAATACCTTAATCAGGGTAATAGCGATTGTTGGGGGCACTTTTTTGGGAAGCGTTACCCTTAACTGGCCGATGATTATCTTAGTTGTTTTTTGCTATCAATATGCTGGTGCTGTAATAATTGATGCAACTTATCTATCTTAGCTTCGAGTATCAGCATATCTTCTTTAGTGGCAATAGTTTGCTTAGGTTTACCTTCTTCTTCATGCATGACTTGCATGGCATCAACAATAATACCAATAAATAAGTTAAGCACAGCAAAACTAGTAATAATAATGAACGGTACAAAGAATACCCAAGAGAAAGGGAAGAACTCCATGGTTGGGCGAACTATACCCATAGACCAACTCTCTAGCGTCATTACCTGAAATAAGGTATATGCGGAAGCACCAATAGTGCCAAACCATTCCTGCATGTTGGCATCACTATGACTGCCAAATATCTTAGTGGTTAGTACCGCAGAAACATAGAAGATAATGCTTAATACGCCAACTACGGAAGCCATACCCGGTATTGAGTGACCTAGTGCGCCAATTACGCGACGCATTTGTGGTACTACAGAGAGTAGGCGCAGTACCCTTAATATTCTGAAGGCACGTAATACTGAAAGCGCGCCACTGGTTGGTGCCCAAGAAATAGCGACAATAATAAAGTCGAACCAATTCCATCCTGAGCGGAAAAAATCACCTCTATAAACAATGAGTTTTAACAATAGCTCTATAGAGAACATCACTAGGATGGTCGTATCTATGAGTTGTAGGATATCGGCATTAGCTTTACCGAACTGACTGGTTTCAAGTCCAAGAGTAAAGGCATTAAAGAGAATAAGAAAAATAAGAAAGTGCTGAAATTTTTTACTCTCAACGAATTTTTGTAATCGAGAGCTCTGCTTAATTGTAGACGACAATGAAATCACCAAAGTTGTAAAAACAAAAGTATAAAATATGGCTTAGTTAGTGGAATTCAAGGACGGTGGTGCTTTGATTGTGTGTATAAATGTAATCAATAAAAAGCGAAGTAAAATTTCATCGTTATTGCCATTAAGAAAGTCAATATAAATGGGGCTATACCTTCCTTTAGCA
Organism: Colwellia piezophila ATCC BAA-637; assembly: GCF_000378625.1. Taxonomy (GTDB): domain Bacteria; phylum Pseudomonadota; class Gammaproteobacteria; order Enterobacterales; family Alteromonadaceae; genus Colwellia; species Colwellia piezophila. The sequence continues at coordinate 4,456 of NZ_KB905185.1, forward strand.
TAAAGAACTTGAAATGGTAGGCCTGGTTAATATATAATCCGCTGCCGCTTATTTTTAGCGCGCACTAAATGCGTTTTATAAGGTTGTGAAAACAACTATTTTATAAGGCAAGTTTTGTAAACAGGGAAGCGATAACTCAGTATCAAGTTGGTGAATTCTAACTTGGTGTAAGTGAATCGCGTTAATTACCCAAACACAAGGTATTTTAAAATGGCTAAAAAAGTCCAAGCTCTAATCAAGCTACAAGTAGCTGCTGGTGCAGCTAACCCGTCACCACCAGTTGGTCCTGCATTAGGTCAACATGGTGTTAACATCATGGAATTCTGTAAAGCGTTCAACGCGAAAACAGATTCTTTAGAAAAAGGCGCTCCGGTTCCAGTAGTAATTACTGTATATAATGACCGTTCGTTTACTTTCGAAACTAAAACTCCACCTGCTTCTTACTTATTGAAAAAAGCAGCTGGCGTAAAAAGCGGCTCTGGTCGTCCTAACACTGAAAAAGTTGGTACTGTTACTACAGCACAACTTGAAGAAATTGTTAAGATGAAAGAACCTGATTTGACTGCTGGTTCTATGGAAGCTGCAGTGCGTACCATTGCGGGTTCTGCTCGTTCAATGGGTTTAGTGGTAGAGGACTAATCAATGGCTAAATTATCAAAACGTACTCGTCTTATCCGTGAAAAAGTAGACGTATTAAAAGAATATGATATCAAAGAAGCTGTTTCTTTATTAAAAGAATTTGCTACTGCTAACTTCCGTGAAAGCGTAGATGTTGCAGTAAATCTTGGTATCGATGCTCGTAAATCAGATCAAAACGTTCGTGGCGCGACAGTATTACCAAATGGTACTGGCCGTGATGTACGTGTTGCTGTATTTACCCAAGGCGAAAACGCAGAGAAAGCTAAAGCAGCTGGTGCTGACATCGTTGGTATGGAAGATTTAGCTGCGCTAGTAAAAGCTGGCGAAATGAACTTCGACGTTGTTATTGCTTCTCCTGACGCAATGCGTGTTGTTGGTCAACTAGGTCAAATCTTAGGCCCTCGTGGTTTAATGCCTAACCCTAAAGTTGGCACAGTAACTCCTGATGTAGCTGGCGCTGTTAAAAAAGCTAAGTCTGGTCAGATTCGTTACCGCAACGACAAAAACGGCATCATCCATACCACAATTGGTAAGGCTGATTTCGACGCTGCACACTTACAAGAAAACTTAGAAGCATTGCTTGAAGCGCTTAAAAAAGCAAAACCTGCAAATGCTAAAGGTCAATACTTGAAGAAAGTTTCTCTTTCTACAACTATGGGTGCCGGCGTTGTCGTCAACCAATCGACTCTTTCTCAAGACTAATATTTACCGGTAATTTATTACCTGTAAATGCTTGAGTAAAGTTTCGAGTATTGAACCTTTACAAGGGCGAAATTATAACCTATAATTTCGCCCCTTAAATTTTGGTAGGAGTTGTGTGCTTTTCAGTATTAATTATTGATAAACAAGCAACCCCCGTCCAAGACCGTAGGTGTAGTTATTTCTTCTGATATAACGACTTAATCTGTCCTACGTAGATGGTGATTACCCAGATATTTCCCGTAAATTCTGGTCCTCGCCGTTATGGCCTAACCAATAAGAGATTATTAGTTAGGGATTGTAAATACCGGTACTTTTTACCGGTTTGAACCAGGAGTTAAAGCCAATGGCTATCAATCTTGATGATAAAAAAGCAATTGTTGCTGAAGTTCAAGAAGCTGCTAATGGCGCTCAATCAATTGTAATCGCGGATGCCCGTGGTGTACCAGTTGAAGCAATTACTGTATTGCGTAAGCAAGCACGTGAAAATGGTGTATGGATGAAAGTTGTCCGTAACACATTAGCACGTCGTGCAGTAGAAGGTACTGAATTTGAATGTGTTTCTGACTTATTCAAAGGTCCTTCATTAATCGCTTTTTCTAGTGAGCACCCAGGTGCTGCTGCACGTTTATTCACAGACTTCGCTAAAACTAACGAAGCTTTTGAATTAAAAGCAGCTGCATTTGAAGGTAATTCTGTCGACGTAAACATGTTAGCTAAGCTACCAACTTACGACGAAGCAATTGCACAATTAATGAGCGTTATGAAAGAAGCATCTGCAGGCAAGTTAGTCCGCACGATTGCTGCACTTCGCGATCAGAAAGAACAAGAAGCTGCATAATTTATTTTTTGTTTACTAAGGTAAGCAAAGTAAAAGCACTTTTTGTATTTATAGTTATTCAAAACAGCGCATTATATTATTATATAAAGCTGTTTATTAAAAAACAGGAAATTTAAAATGTCTATTTCTAAAGACGATATCTTAAACGCAGTTGCTGAAATGTCAGTAATGGACGTAGTTGCACTAATCGAAGCAATGGAAGAGAAGTTCGGCGTATCTGCTGCTGCTGCTACTGTTGTTGCTGGCGATGCCGGTGGTGCTGCTGCAGAACAAACTGAATTTAACGTTGTAATGACTAGTTTCGGTCCTAAGAAAGTTGCAGTAATCAAAGCCGTTCGTGCTGCAACAGGCCTAGGTCTTAAAGAAGCTAAGGACTTAGTTGAAGCCCTTGGTAATATCAAAGAAGGCGTAGAAAAAGCTGAAGCTGATGACCTTAAGAAACTTCTTGAAGAAGCTGGTGCTTCTGTTGAGATCAAATAATCTGTTTTTAAACAGATTATTTGCCTGAAAAGGCATGGCTGGTGATTTAAACGTCACCGGCCTTTTTGCGCTTTTGTTGTTAGAGAATAAATAAACTTTTTATTTACTAATAATGTACTATTAAGCGTTTAGGTATTTTTCTAATTATTAGAGAATTATCTAGTAGTATTTAGACGTAAATACTACAGCATAACCTGTCTAACTGAGCTTTGCTCAGTGGGCAGATTTGGCCATAACCAGCAAGCTGAGGAACCCCATGGCTTACTCATACTTTGAGAAAAAGCGAATTAGAAAGGACTTTGGTAAAAGTGTACAAGTAATGGAATATCCATTTTTATTGTCCATTCAACTCGATTCTTTCCGCAAGTTTATTGATCTTGACACAACAGGTGAAACCGGTCTAGAGGCTGCTTTCCGTTCTATTTTCCCTATTAAAGCTTATTCAGGTAGCTCAGAATTACAATATGTAAGCTATCGTTTAGGTGAACCATTATTTGACGTTAAAGAATGTCAAATACGTGGTGTGACTTATTCTGCACCATTACGCGTTAAATTACGCTTAGTGGTTTACGATAAAGAAGCCGCAGCCGGTACTGTTAAAGATATCAAAGAACAAGAAGTGTACATGGGCGAAATCCCGTTGATGACTGAAAACGGTACCTTCGTAATTAATGGTACTGAGCGTGTTATCGTTTCACAATTACATCGTTCTCCTGGTGTATTCTTTGATCACGATAAAGGTAAAACGCATTCATCGGGTAAAGTATTATATAACGCACGCGTTATTCCTTACCGCGGTTCATGGTTAGATTTTGAATTCGATCCAAAAGATAACTTATTTGTACGTATCGATAGACGCCGTAAATTACCCGCGTCAATCATCTTACGTGCATTAGAATATTCTACTGAAGATATTCTTGATATGTTCTATGACACAACTGAATACGCCATCAAAGGTGATAAGTTGATCATGGATCTTATCCCAGAGCGTCTTCGTGGTGAAACTGCTACTTTTGATATTTCGATCAAAAAAGGTGAAGTATTAGTTGAGTCTGGTCGTCGTATTACTGCACGCCACATTCGCGCTTTATCTAAAGCTAAAATTGAAAAACTAGAAGTACCAGCAGATTATATCGTTGGTCGTGTTTTATCAAAAGCTTACATCGACAAATCTACTGGTGAAGTCATTGCAGAAGCAAATGCCGAAATCACTTTAGAGATGTTAGCCGAGCTTAGCCAAGCGGGCCATAAAGTAATTTCTACTTTATATATGAACGAATTTGATGTTGGTTCATATATGTCTGATACCTTGCGTGTAGACGGTTCAACTAACAAGCTAGAAGCTTTAGTTGAAATATACCGCATGATGCGCCCAGGCGAGCCACCAACGAAAGATGCTGCTGAAGGTTTGTTTACTAACTTATTCTTCGCCTCTGAACGTTATGACTTATCTAAGGTAGGTCGTATGAAGTTCAACCGTCGTGTTGGCAATGCTGATGATGTTGGTACTGGCATCTTATCAAAAGACGATATTATCTCGGTAATGAGAACCTTGATCAATATTCGTGATGGTAAAGGCGAAGTTGATGATATCGATCACTTAGGTAACCGTCGTATTCGTTCTGTTGGTGAAATGGCAGAAAACCAATTCCGTGTTGGTCTTGTTCGTGTTGAACGTGCAGTACGTGAACGTTTAAGTCTTGGTGACTTAGATGCCATCATGCCACAAGATTTAATTAACGCTAAACCAATTTCTGCGGCAGTGAAAGAGTTCTTTGGCTCATCACAATTGTCACAGTTTATGGATCAAAACAACCCGTTATCAGAAGTAACGCATAAGCGTCGTATTTCTGCCTTAGGGCCGGGTGGTTTAACCCGTGAACGAGCTGGTTTTGAAGTACGAGATGTACATCCAACGCATTATGGTCGTGTTTGTCCAATCGAAACGCCAGAGGGTCCAAACATTGGTTTGATCAACTCGCTTTCATGTTACGCACGTACCAATGATTTTGGTTTCTTAGAAACACCATACCGTAAAGTCATTGACGGTTTAGTAACAGACGACATTGATTACTTGTCAGCGATTGAAGAGGGTAACTTTGTTATCGCTCAGGCTAACGCTAAACATGATGATAAAAAAATGTTGACTGAAGAATTAGTTAACTGTCGTCATAAAAATGAATTTACTTTAAAAGCTTCTGCTGAAGTTCAATATATGGATGTTTCTCCACAACAAATTATTTCTGTTGCGGCGTCACTTATACCATTCCTTGAACACGATGATGCTAACAGAGCCTTGATGGGCTCGAACATGCAACGTCAAGCTGTACCTACCTTAAAAGTGGATAAACCGCTTGTTGGTACCGGTATGGAAAAAGTAGTTGCTGTTGATTCTGGTGTTACTGCAGTTGCCAAGCGTGGCGGTGTAGTGAGCTATGTTGATGCTTCACGTATCGTAGTAAAAGTTAATGAAAGTGAAATGCACGCTGGTGAAGCGGGTATTGATATTTATAACTTAACTAAATACACACGTTCTAACCAAAATACTTGTATCAACCAACGTCCAGTGTGTCGTATGGGTGAGCCAGTAGTACGTGGTGATGTATTAGCCGATGGTCCTTCAACAGATATGGGTGAATTGGCACTAGGCCAAAACATGCGTATCGCTTTCATGCCTTGGAATGGTTACAACTTTGAAGATTCAATGTTGTTATCCGAGCGTGTTGCTATTGAAGACAGATTCACAACTATTCATATTCAAGAGCTAACCTGTATCGCTCGTGATACTAAGCTTGGTAGTGAAGAAATTACTGCAGATATTCCAAACGTAGGTGAATCAGCATTATCTAAATTAGATGAAGCGGGTGTTGTTTACATTGGTGCTGAAGTTAATGGTGGTGACATCTTAGTGGGTAAAGTAACCCCTAAAGGTGAAACACAACTTACGCCAGAAGAAAAACTTTTACGAGCTATCTTCGGTGAGAAAGCTGCAGACGTTAAAGATAGTTCATTACGTGTACCTAACTCTGTTAAAGGTACTATCATCGATGTGCAAATATTCACTCGTGACGGCGTTGAAAAAGATGCTCGTGCGGTTGAAATTGAACAAATGCAACTTAAAGAAGTCAAAAAAGATCTTGGCGATGAATTAAGTATCTTTGAAGATGGCATTTATGCACGTACTAAAAAGTTATTGTTATCAGCCGGTTTAAATGAGTCTGACCTAACGTCTATGTCTCGTGACAAATGGTTAGTACAAAACTTAAACGATGAAGGTCAACAAGCTGAATTAGAGCAAATCGCTGAGCAATGGGGCAACATCAAAGAAGACTTCGATAAGAAGTTTGAAGTGAAACGTCGTAAGATCACTCAAGGTGATGACTTACAACCAGGCGTATTAAAAATTGTTAAGGTTTACTTAGCTGTTAAACGTCACATTCAGCCAGGTGATAAAATGGCTGGTCGTCATGGTAACAAGGGTGTTATTTCAAACGTAGTTCCTGTTGAAGATATGCCATACGATGAGTTTGGTGTACCAGTAGATATCGTCTTGAACCCGTTAGGTGTTCCATCACGTATGAACATTGGTCAGATCTTAGAAACTCACTTAGGCATGGCATGTCGTGGTGTTGGTGAAAAGATCAACCGTATGTTAGAAGAACAACGTGAACTTCATAAACTACGTAACTTCATTCAAGAAGTTTATAATGTTGGTGAATCTCGCCAAGTAGTTGATATTGCAAGTTTCTCAGATGATGAAGTATACCGTTTAGCGGATAACCTTCGTGCAGGTCTTCCTATTGCTACTCCAGCATTTGATGGTGCAGCAGAGAAAGAAATCAAAGAGTTATTTAAACTTGCTGATATGCCTGAAAGTGGTCAGTTCTGGTTAACAGATGGTCGTACCGGTCGTAAGTTCGAGCGTCCAGTGACTGTTGGTTATATGTATATGTTAAAACTAAACCATTTAGTTGATGACAAAATGCATGCTCGTTCAACGGGTTCTTACTCACTAGTAACCCAGCAACCACTAGGCGGTAAAGCGCAGTTCGGTGGTCAGCGTTTTGGTGAGATGGAAGTATGGGCACTTGAAGCTTATGGTGCTGCTTATACCTTGCAAGAAATGCTAACGGTGAAATCTGATGATGTTAACGGTCGTACTAAGATGTATAAAAGCTTAGTTGATGGTGATCACAAAATGGAACCAGGTATTCCTGAGTCGTTCAATGTATTACTTAAAGAAATTCGTTCTTTAGGTATTAACATCGAATTAGATAAGGATTAGTAGCCTAATGCCTAGAGTTTAGCTCTAGGCATTTAGTTCTAAGAAGTTGTAGCTGAACATATTCAGTGAGGGGAGAAGACAATTTTTGTTTTCTTCTAAAGATTTAACTCCGACAGGAGAAGAGTGTGAAAGATTTACTTAAGTTTCTTAAGCAACAGAATCAAACCGAAGATTTCGATGGTATTCGCATCGGCTTAGCATCACCAGATTTGATGCGTTCTTGGTCATTTGGTGAAGTTAAAAAGCCAGAAACCATTAACTATCGTACCTTTAAGCCAGAACGTGACGGATTATTCTGTGCACGTATTTTTGGCCCAGTAAAAGATTATGAATGTCTTTGTGGCAAATACAAACGCCTAAAGCATCGTGGTGTTATTTGTGAAAAATGTGGCGTTGAAGTTACGTTAACTAAAGTTCGTCGTGACCGTATGGGTCATATCGAATTAGCTAGCCCAGTTGCTCACATTTGGTTCTTAAAATCATTACCATCACGTATTGGTTTATTACTTGATATGACCTTGCGTGATATTGAGCGTGTGCTTTATTTTGAATCATATGTTGTTACCGAGCCAGGTCTAACAACACTAGAAAAAAGCCAAATTTTAACGGAAGAAGAATATCTTGATGCGTTAGAAGAGCACGGTGATGAATTCGACGCACTAATGGGCGCCGAAGCGGTATTAGCTTTACTACAACAAATTGATTTAGATGCCGAAGTAGCGCAAATGCGTGAAGAGTTACCTGAAATCGGTAGTGAAACTAAACGTAAAAAAATCACTAAACGTTTAAAATTAATGGAAGCCTTCGCCGCTTCAGGCAATAAGCCTGAGTGGATGATCATGAACGTGCTACCAATTTTACCACCAGATTTACGTCCGTTGGTACCATTGGATGGCGGCCGTTTTGCTACCTCTGATTTAAACGATTTATACCGTCGTGTTATTAACCGTAACAACCGCTTAAAACGTCTTCTAGACTTAATTGCTCCAGATATTATTGTACGTAACGAAAAACGTATGTTACAAGAATCTGTTGATGCATTACTAGATAACGGTCGTCGTGGTCGCGCTATTACCGGTTCTAACAAACGTCCTCTTAAATCTCTTGCCGATATGATTAAAGGTAAGCAAGGTCGTTTCCGTCAGAATTTACTTGGTAAACGTGTAGATTACTCTGGTCGTTCGGTAATCACGGTTGGTCCTACGCTTAAACTACATCAATGTGGTTTACCTAAGAAAATGGCATTAGAGTTATTTAAACCATTTATCTACGGACTTTTAGAGCGTCGTGGTCTAGCTACTACGATTAAAGCCGCTAAAAAATTAGTTGAACGTGAAGGCGCTGAAGTTTGGGATGTACTTGATGAAGTAATCCGTGAACATCCAGTAATGCTTAACCGGGCACCAACTCTTCATAGATTGGGTATCCAAGCGTTTGAACCTGTGCTGATTGAAGGTAAAGCAATTCACCTTCATCCACTCGTTTGTGCGGCATACAATGCCGATTTCGATGGTGACCAAATGGCGGTACACGTACCGTTAACTATCGAAGCGCAAATGGAAGCACGTACGTTGATGATGTCAACTAACAACGTATTAGCACCAGCTAACGGTGAGCCAATTATCGTTCCATCACAGGATGTTGTATTAGGTCTTTATTACCTAACACGTGATCGTGTTAATGGTCTTGGTGAAGGCATGGTCTTTGCTGATGAGAAAGAAGTTGAAAAAGCATACCGTACCGGTGTTGCTGAGTTGCACGCTCGCGTTAAAGTACGTATTACTGAGCACGTAAAAAATGCTGATGGTGAATGGGAAGCCGTAACTAAGTTACGTGATACTACTGTTGGCCGTGCCATTATGTGGCAAGTTTGTCCTAAGGGTTTACCTTATGACCTAATTGACTTACCACTGGGTAAAAAACCAATTTCAAAATTGATTAACCATGCTTACCGTAACTTAGGTTTAAAAGAAACGGTAATGTTTGCTGACCAAATCATGTACACAGGTTTTCATTATGCAATGATCGCTGGTGCATCGGTTGGTATCGACGATATGGTTATTCCTGCTGCTAAGTACACCATCATTGAAGATTCAGAAGCTGAAGTTGCTGAAATTCAAAATCAATTCGATCAAGGTTTAGTTACTCAAGGCGAAAAGTACAACAAAGTAATTGATATATGGACCAAGGCGAATAAAGACATTCTCAACGCCATGATGAAAAATTTATCAAAAGAAACTGTTATTAATAAAGATGGTGAGCCTGAAGAACAAGATTCTTTCAACTCAATCTTTATGATGGCTGATTCTGGTGCTCGTGGTAGTGCTGCACAGATTCGTCAACTAGCAGGTATGCGTGGTTTGATGGCTAAGCCGGATGGTTCTATCATTGAAACACCGATCAAAGCTAACTTCCGTGAAGGTTTGAGCGTAGCTGAATACTTTATCTCGACTCATGGTGCGCGTAAAGGTCTTGCCGATACAGCACTTAAAACAGCTAACTCGGGTTACTTAACTCGTCGTTTAGTTGATGTTGCACAAGATTTAGTGGTAACAAACCATGACTGTGGTACTACTGATGGTCTAATGATGACGCCACTCATTGAAGGTGGTGATGTTGTTGAACCGTTACGTGAACGTGTATTAGGTCGTGTAGTTTGTGATGACGTATTAATTCCAGGTACTGAAGAAGTCTTACTTCCTCGTAATACCTTAATTGATGAAACACTTTGTGATGTAATTGAAGCCAATTCAGTGGATCAAATCAAAGTACGTTCAATCATTACTTGTAAAACTGACTTTGGTATATGTGCATACTGTTATGGTCGTGATTTGGCCCGTGGTCATATGATCAACCAAGGTGAAGCCATTGGTGTTGTGGCAGCACAATCAATCGGTGAACCAGGTACACAGCTTACCATGCGTACGTTCCATATCGGTGGTGCGGCTTCTCGTGCTACTGCAGAGAACAACGTACAAGTTAAAAATACCGGCCATATGAAATTACAAAACGCTAAGTTTGTTACAAACTCAGACAAAAATCTTGTAATTACCTCTCGTTCATCAGAGTTAACTATCATTGATGAAATGGGTCGTGAAAAAGAGCGTTACAAAGTACCTTATGGTTCTGTACTGACCAAAGATGATGGTGAAGCAGTTACCATTGGCGATATAGTCGCTAGTTGGGACCCGCATACTCACCCTATTATCACGGAAGTTGCCGGTAAGGTTCAATTCGTTGACCTTGTTGATGGCGTAACCATGGTACGTCAAACGGATGAACTAACTGGTTTATCAAGCATTGTTATAACCGATGCTGCACAGCGTAATGCTACCGGTAAAGAAATGCGTCCAGCATTGAAACTTGTCAATAGCAAAGGTAAAGACGTAATGATTGCGGGAACTGAAATTCCAGCACTTTACTACCTACCAGGTAATGCGATTGTAAACCTTGAAGATGGTGCCGATGTAGGCGTTGGTGATGCACTAGCGCGTATACCACAAGCCAGTTCAAAAACTCGTGATATCACCGGTGGTCTGCCACGTGTTGCTGATTTATTCGAAGCGCGTAAACCTAAACTTCCTGCAATACTTGCAGAGAAAACGGGTGTTGTTGCTTTCGGTAAAGAAACTAAAGGTAAGGTTCGTTTACTTATCACTCAACCGAATGGTGAAGTGTACGAAGAGATGATCCCGAAAACGCGTCAATTAAATATCTATGAAGGTGAGCCAGTCATCAAAGGTGAGCTTATCGCCGATGGTCCTGAATCTCCACATGATATTTTGCGTTTACGTGGTGTGCCATCAGTTGCTAACTACATAGTTAACGAAGTACAAGAAGTTTACCGCCTACAGGGTGTTAAGATTAACGATAAGCACATTGAAGTTATCGTACGTCAAATGATCCGTAAGTGTGAAATACTTGTCGCTGGTGATGGCGATTTCTTAAAAGGTGAAATAGTTGAAGTGGCGCGCGTTAATATCGCAAACCGTGAACTAGAAGCTGCAGGTAAAGAGCCAGCTGAATATGTAATGTTAATGATGGGTATTACTAAAGCATCACTTGCAACTGAATCGTTCATTTCAGCAGCCTCTTTCCAAGAAACAACACGTGTGCTTACTGAAGCTGCTGTTGCAGGTAAGAAAGATGGTCTACGTGGCTTGAAAGAGAATGTTATCGTTGGTCGACTTATCCCAGCAGGTACTGGTTATTCGTATCATCAAGAACGTGCTCGACGTAAAGCGGCAGCATTAAACCCTGTTGCTGAAACAAAAGTTTCAGCTGATGATGCAGAAAAAGCACTAACTGATGCTTTGAATGCTGATTTGCTATCAGGTAATAATGACTAATTGTTATTAAGTAATAGGGCAACTTATTAAGTAATAACCAAAAGCCGCATCTTTATTAGATGCGGCTTTTTTGTGTTACAAAGTAAATTATCCTGCCAGGGATAATTTAGAAAACGATCTTTGGGCCAGAATAAGAGCGGCTATAACGATCAAATACTTGACAGCTCAATCATTGACCTATAGAATTCCGCGACCTTATATTCTGTACCCAGTGTACTTAATGTAAAAAGTATAATTAATATTATGCTTTGGTAAGGTAAGAATAAATTACGAGCGCGTAAATCTTTTCCATTGATTTAAGTTTTACGCAATAATTTATCAAGGCTACTTTCCTTGGTAACAACTAATCAGGAGCTATAATGGCAACTATTAACCAACTAGTACGTAAACCACGTGTTAGACAAGTAACTAAAAGTAACGTTCCGGCGTTACAAGCTTGTCCACAACGTCGCGGCGTTTGTACTCGTGTGTATACTACTACACCTAAAAAACCTAACTCAGCACTACGTAAAGTAGCTCGTGTTCGTTTAACTAACGGCTTCGAAGTTACTTCATACATCGGTGGTGAGGGTCATAACTTACAAGAGCATAGCGTGATTTTAATCCGTGGTGGTCGTGTTAAAGATTTACCTGGTGTGCGTTATCACACCGTTCGTGGCGCACTAGATTGTTCTGGTGTAAGCGACAGAAGACAAGGCCGTTCTAAGTACGGTGCTAAACGACCTAAATCTTAAGTTTTCCTTCCTTTGCCTAGTCGATAGGTAAAAGATAAAAAACGTTAAGTAAGGCCAAATTAAAAATTTTTTTAAATTATGTATTTTGGGTTAAACCTGAATAACACGGAGAATTAAGATGCCAAGAAGACGCGTCGTTGGGCAACGTAAAATATTGCCAGATCCTAAGTTCCATAACGAACTTTTAGCAAAATTCATCAACATCCTTATGGTTGATGGTAAGAAATCTACTGCCGAAAAAATTGTTTACGGTGCATTAGACATTTTATCAACTAAAGAATCTGAGAAAAGCCAAATTGAGTTGTTCGAAACAGCTCTTGAGAACATTCGCCCATCTGTCGAAGTTAAATCTCGTCGTGTTGGTGGTTCTACTTATCAAGTTCCAGTTGAAGTACGTCCAGTGCGTCGTAATGCTCTAGCCATGCGTTGGTTAGTTGAAGCAGCTCGTAAACGTGGTGAAAAATCAATGGCTCAGCGCCTAGCTAACGAAATGTTAGATGCGTCTGACAGCAAAGGTTCAGCGGTTAAGAAACGTGAAGACGTTCACCGTATGGCTGACGCTAACAAAGCATTCGCTCACTACCGCTGGTAAGCTAGCAGTACTGACTGATTGTACTATCTACCTTTGGGCATGCTCATTGGTAGATACATGGCTAGCAAGATTATTCTTGCTAGCCATACTCATTTTACGGACTAGCGCTTTTAGCGTAAAATGCTAAAGATTGAAATAGAGTTTTATGAACTAAGTATTTGCACGTTGAGATTGACTCATCAACGAATATTTAGTTCATAACACTAAACATAAATTACTGGCTCATTTACCTGAATAAATGACCAGTAATGGTAAGAGGATTACATTTTGGCCCGTATCACCCCTATAGAGCGCTACCGTAATATTGGTATTTGTGCGCATGTTGATGCAGGTAAAACGACAACCACAGAACGGATATTATTCTATACAGGTCTATCTCATAAGATTGGTGAAGTGCACGACGGCGCGGCCACTATGGACTGGATGGAACAAGAGCAAGAACGTGGTATAACCATCACTTCTGCGGCAACAACTTGCTTCTGGAAAGGTATGGAAGGTCAATTTGAAAATCATCGCATCAATATCATCGATACCCCAGGTCATGTTGATTTTACCATTGAGGTTGAGCGCTCGTTACGAGTACTGGATGGTGCGGTATTAGTACTGTGTGCATCTTCAGGCGTACAACCTCAAACCGAGACAGTCTGGCGTCAAATGGAAAAGTATGCGGTACCACGCATTGTATTCGTTAACAAAATGGATCGAACAGGTGCAGACTTTTTAGTGGTTGTTGAGCAATTAAAAGATCGTTTAGGTGCTAAGGCCGTACCAATACATTTACCTATCGGTGCAGAAGAAGATTTTACCGGTGTTGTTGATCTTATTAAAATGAAAGCCATTAACTGGTCTGAAGAAGATCACGGTATGACTTTCACTTACGAAGAAATTCCTGCTGATATGGTTGAACAGGCAGAAGAGTGGCGCGAAAATTTAGTTGCGGAAGCCGCGGAAGCCAATGAAGAGTTAATGGATAAATACCTTGAAGATGGTGAATTAACTGAAGCAGAAATTAAAGCAGGTTTACGCGCGCGTACCTTAGCCAATGACCTGATATTATGTAGTTGTGGTTCGGCTTTTAAAAACAAAGGCGTACAAGCCGTACTTGATGCCGTTATTGAATATTTACCCTCGCCAACAGAAGTTGCCGCGATTATCGGTATCAATGATGATAAAGACCAAACTGAAGGCATTCGTGAAGCAAGTGATGATGCACCTTTCTCGGCTTTAGCCTTTAAAATAGCGACTGACCCTTTTGTAGGTACGCTAACATTTTTCCGTGTTTACTCTGGTGTAGTGCAAACAGGCGATAGTATCTATAATCCAGTAAAGGGTAAGAAAGAACGCTTTGGTCGTATTGTGCAAATGCACGCGAATGACAGACAAGAAATTAAAGAAGTTCGCGCCGGTGATATTGCTGCGGCGATTGGTTTGAAAGATGTCACTACCGGTGATACCTTATGTGATATTAAGCATGTTATTACCTTAGAGCGTATGGAATTCCCAGAGCCGGTAATTTCAGTTGCAGTCGAGCCAAGAACGTTGGCTGCCCAAGAAAAAATGGGTGTTGCCTTAGGAAAACTTGCTGCTGAAGATCCTTCTTTTAGGGTGCATACTGATGAAGAAACGGGTCAAACCATTATTTCTGGTATGGGTGAGCTACACTTAGATATTTTAGTGGAGCGCATGAAGCGTGAGTTTGGCGTAGAGTGTAATGTCGGTAATCCACAAGTGTCTTATCGCGAAACGATACGCAGCAGTGTTGAAGTCGAAGGTAAATTTGTCCGTCAATCAGGTGGAAAAGGCCAATATGGTCATGTCGTGCTGAAGATGGAGCCAAACGAAGAAGGCGCTGGTTTTGAGTTTGTAAACGAAATTGTTGGCGGCTCAGTACCAAAAGAATATATTCCTGCAGTAGAAAAGGGTTGTCAAGAGCAAATGGATAGCGGTGTTTTAGCCAGTTTTCCATTATTAGACATTAAAGTCACGCTCATTGACGGTTCTTTTCATGACGTTGACTCTAACGAGATAGCGTTTAAAGTTGCTGCCTCTATGGGCTTTAGAAAGGGAGCGCTTGCAGCTAACCCTGTTATTTTAGAGCCAATGATGAAGGTTGAAGTCTCAACACCTGAAGCCAATATGGGTGATGTGGTTGGAGACTTAAATCGTCGTCGTGGATTGATAGAAGGCATGGATGAAGGTCCTGCAGGTTTGAAAATTGTAAATGCATTGGTACCCTTAGCCGAAATGTTTGGTTATGCTACCGACTTGCGTAGTGCTACTCAAGGCCGTGCATCTTACTCTATGGAGTTTCAGCAGTATAATGAAACGCCGAAAATGGTAGCACAAAAAATCATGGAAACTCGTTAGAGCATCCATTACAAGAATATTTACATCTGGCAAGGTCATTTTGACTGCGCCTTTTAATTTATATAGTTTACTAAACTTTAAGGTAATTGAAAAATGGCTAAAGAAAAATTTGAACGTACCAAACCACATGTTAACGTTGGTACTATCGGTCACGTAGATCACGGTAAAACAACTTTAACAGCTGCAATCTCATCAGTATTGGCTAAAATCAATGGCACTGAAGCTTCAGATTTTGCCCAAATTGATAATGCTCCTGAAGAGCGTGAACGTGGTATTACTATCAATACTTCTCACATCGAATATGATACTGAAGTACGTCACTACGCACACGTAGATTGCCCAGGCCATGCTGATTACATCAAAAACATGATCACTGGTGCTGCACAAATGGATGGAGCTATCTTAGTAGTTGCTGCTACAGATGGTCCTATGCCACAAACACGTGAGCACATCTTATTATCTCGCCAAGTTGGTGTTCCTTACATCATCGTATTCATGAACAAATGTGACATGGTAGATGACGAAGAATTATTAGAGCTAGTAGAAATGGAAGTTCGTGAACTTCTTAGCGAATATGACTTCCCAGGTGATGATTTACCAGTAATTCAAGGTTCAGCACTTGGTGCATTGAACGGTGAAGAAAAATGGGTAGAAAAAATCGTTGAACTAGCTCA
>NZ_KB905186.1 GCF_000378625.1 Colwellia piezophila ATCC BAA-637
TGAAGTGCAAATGTACGCAGGAATTGCACCGGTGACTCAGAGGAGTGGTCAAAAATCATGGGTACACTGGCGTTGGCAATGCTCTAAATTCTTAAGGCAATCGTTCATAGAATGGTCAGCTAAAACTGTCTACTCATCATATTGGGCTGGGTTGTACTACGCACAGCAGCGTCAGAAAGGCAATTCACATCAGTCAGCGGTGAGAGCTTTATCATTTAAATGGATACGTATTTTATTTCGCTGCTGGAAGTCGAGAACACCCTACAGTGAATCTAAATATTTGAAGTCACTCAGAGATAGAAAATCGCCATTATTAGTCTTGGAAACCGTTGACGAATGACTCAGGGCGTGAAGCGGACATTAGCATTTAACCTGTAGCGTTGATTCTGATTAGAATTTATATCGATAACGCTCATTAAGAGGCAATAAAATAGTTAGTTAAAATAAGCGACGATGGAGCAAGAACCACTCTTTTTTTGTCCTTTTGAGTGACTTATTCATGTAATTCAATAACCAGTTTTAGCGTTAGTTACAAATTACTCTGCAATACAGACCTTATTTCGTCCCGTCTTCTTTGCTTGATATAAAGCTGCGTCCACTCGAGTAAGAGACTCTAACATATCAACATTTTGGGCTGGCATACTTAACACCCCAAAACTTGCGGTAAAATTAATAATCGTATTCTGCTCATTTATCGTTAAATTAACTATAGCTGTACGAATTTTTTCCGCCAATAAAACTGCATTTTTCTCTGTAATATCAAATAATAAAATACAAAACTCTTCACCACCTTGCCTCATAATAATATCGTTTTTACGCGTATACCTGCTCAATAGATCACTTAACACAACAAGCACTTTATCCCCTATTGCATGGCCATATCGATCATTTATAGACTTAAAATGATCTATGTCTAACGCTAAAAAAGCCACATTATCATTTTTTCTGACAGCCAATGCCAGTTGAGAGTTTGATAGCTCTTCAAAACCTCTTCGGTTATACAGCCCAGTCAGAGGGTCTTTTATAGAAAGCGTCTTCAGTTTTAGTTGAGCTTCTATGCTGTAACTCAAAATCAAAGATATACCGACTATTGAATTAATCGTTGCGAAATAGTACCGCCAAAACTCTACGTGTAAAACAAACTCATGGTCACTCAATGTTTTATAAGCTGCAAAAGATAAAAATAAAAAGACTAAGGAGGTTAATGCGACCGATAATAATTTATCACCAATATTATTAAAATGTGGTCGGTTCCAAGCGTTTTTCGCTGACAAAATAATAATAGGTATGAAGTAAATAATGGCGGCTAACAAGCCACTAATTTTCCAATAACTGCTAGAAGAAACAGAATGAATTAATAAAAGTATCGCCAATATCGCACAGCTATTCAATAGCTTATAATTTGAACTTTTAGATTGTCGTATTTCTCCAGCGATAAACAACAGATAAAACAATAGAACTGAAGAGCCAACAAGAACCAGCTTAAATTGGCTAATACTTATATATTGAGCCACCCAAAAAATGCAGCACATACCAAAATAGCATGTATAAAAAAATTGGCTTCTATCGTCTTCACCTTTAGTACTCCGATAAATAAAATACATAACAAAAGTGAAGGTAAATGACGTAATAATAACTTGTGCGTTATAAAAACTAAATAATTGTTCCATAGCCTACGTATTACTACTAAATCAAATCATTATTATACTTCAATATAATACTTAGAAAAACAAAAAAGGTAGAACTATATTACAAATGTACTAAGATTGAATGTTGCTCTTTCTTGGTAATTTTACTTACCACTAGCTTAAACGAATTATCTATAAGCCTTAGTACTTCACCAGTAGGTACACTGCCATCAAAATAAACCGATACCCAATGTTTTTATTCCTGTTCTAATTTTTATTGTAGCCGAATGGTTCACTATATAGCATTACACCTTCCCAATAACTTTCTCTAGCAAAATTGTTGAAGTGGCATAGTAAATTTTGCCAGCTACTTAGAGATGTTATTATGCATCTCATAATAGATACATTAGAAAATATAGGTCAACAATGTTGAAGCTAACGTCTTCAATGCGCACAAAGTGAACTTAACAGTAGCCTTTTAAAAACCACAGCTAGAAATGAGCCTCTCCTCAATTATTTCCAAAAAATCAGATTGCGTTTAGCTTTAGTAACTAAATTATGCAGTTAGCTGATAATACCGCTTAGTGACTTTCTAACACTGGCGACAATAGCTCTTACACACTGCATCCGTGAATAATTAGGCCTAATAACTAACGAGATGCCACGCACTGGCGCAGGGGCTTGAAACTCGCCATAGTGAATAGTATCGCTAGCTACATTGCCTTGCGTTGCTAATGCCGGTAATAAAGTAATACCCATGCCGCTAGCCACCATATGACGTAGCGTTTCTAAACTGGTTGCTTGAAAGCTATTATCTTCTTTAGCGCCGGCAGCGAAACAGTAGCCCATGGCTTGATCTTTAAGGCAGTGACCGTCAGCTAAAGTGAGGATCTTCTCACCTTGTAAATCTGACAGTGATAATATTTTTTTATTGGCAAGGGGGTGGTTCTTTGGCGTTGCTAACATCAGTGGCTCGTCAAATAACTGGTAAGACTCAAACTTCTCCATTTCAGCCAGGTAAGGTAAAATCAAGACATCTAACTTACCTTCATCTAATTGCTGTAATAGCACTTTGGTTTGATTTTCATGGAGAAAAAAATTGATATTAGGCAAGGTGGTATTTAAGTCTGCCATGATGTGGGGCAATAAATACGGTGCTAGTGTCGGGATTAAACCAAGATGTAAATCGCCTGCAAAGGGGTCAAGCAAGGCTTTTGCGCGAGACTCAAATTGTCCCGCCGCCTGTAATACATTACGGGCCTCTTTTACTAGCTCCTCACCTGCTGGGGTCAGCATGACATTACGTCGGTGGCGCTCTACCAGTTGCAACCCTAGTTGCTGCTCCAGTTTCATTAACTGACCACTTAAGGTTGGCTGGCTAACAAAACACGCTTGCGCCGCTTTACCAAAGTGTTTGTGTTGCTCGATGGCTGTTAAATATTCTAAATCGCGTAACTTAATCATAGCTAAAGCCTATCAATTAATATAAAAAAAGAGCTGTAGACTATGGTAATAGTTTCATCAGATGAAAGCTAGCCAAGCGCCAGCCAAATACCAACGCCAATCATCAAGCTACCGGCAATACGGTTCATCCACTTGATATTATCGCCACGACTTAGAAAGATCCGTAGGCTCTTACCGCCGGTAGCGTATGCCATCATACTGGTAAACTCGGTGAGCATGATTACGGCTAATAACACCATCAACTGTGGCGCTACTTCGCGTTCAACATTGATGAAAGGTGGCAGCAGGGATATCATAAATGCCCAACCCTTGGGATTGGCAATCGCAGTCACTAGTCCTTGTGAGAATAAAGCCTGGCGACTGACATCGCTTAAGGTACTTTTGCCTACTGACATTTTCCCCTTAGCTCGCCACATATTAATGCCGATATAAGCTAAATAAGCGCCGCCTAGCCATTTCAACACCTCGAATATCTCAGGGTAGTTAAGCATGATAGTCGCGACACCTAGTACAGCCGCAACGGCAACAATAGCAACTCCTATTAATTCGCCTATCATCATCCACATCGTGCGACGAACACCAATACTCATACCTAAAGTCATGGCTAAGGTCATGCACATACCGGGTGTTATCGAGACAAAAAAGAATGTGGGAATAAATACCGCAAGCACAGCTAAATCAGGCATAAAAGTATCTCAAAGTGGAAAGACAAAAATTCGCTAACACTCTAACAAATTACTGGGTCTTGGATTAAAAATTGCGATGAATTATCGTATAAAAGAGCTAGATGTTTTTCTGAAGAGTTTTATTGGGAGGTGGTTTAGAGTTGAAGATTAATACTGGATAATCATTACCGTGAGGAGCGCATGCTCCTCGCCAGTAATCATTAGTCATTGCTTAACGCAACATGGTAAACCAACCCATAAGCATAGGCAGTAATGGCATAGCTACCATTGCCCCGATAATCATTACGATATTAACGGCAGAGGTAGAGTCTTTAAAATCTTCTTCGTGGTGTGTCATGGTCTAATTTCCTATACAACAAGTAATCGACTAAAAATATGGCGCGGATTTTAGCCGATATTGTTAACTATGGACAGGAAAATTTGCTCTAAATCGAATAAATACCGTCCACAAACTAGCGCTTTTAAGCATAGGGAAAATGCTTGTCACTTGATCCCCTTATAAAAACTCACCATGTTCACTAAATCATCACCATACTAGCAATGAGATAAGCTACCAGCGTTAAGGCGCCGCCAACGAGAGCATAAGGCATTTGAGTTCTAACATGTTCAAGTAAATCACAGCCTGAAGCAATAGCTGAGACATTGGTGGTGTCTGAAATTGGCGAACAATGGTCACCAAAAATACCGCCACCTAGGATTGCCGCAATAACCAATGAAGGCGGTAAACCAAGGGCTTGAATTAAGGGTACACCAATAGGGATTAATATCGCGAAAGTTCCCCATGATGTGCCCGTGCTAAAGGAAATAATGGCCCCCGCTATAAATAACATAGGAACAACAAGCACCAACGGCAAGTGCTCACTGACGATTCCTGCGATAAAGTAGCCGGTACCTAACTCTTTTAAGCTTGCGCCCAAGGTTAACGACAATAATACAATCGTCACTAACGGCAGTAATTCAGAAATACCTTTAAAACCAATATCCACTAATTCTTGATGTTCAAAACGTTTATGGAACCTTAATAAACAGTAGCTAACGCCGACAGCTAAGAAGGTTGCATAAAGTACTGATTTACTGCCACTGCCTTGAGTAATATCGCCGTTGCCACTCCAATACATAAAAAAGAACATACCAAGGATCATGCTAAGTAATGGCACCAACATAAAGCGGGCTTTAGTTGCCGGCACTACCGATTGAATAACGCCACCTTGGGGTAATCCTGCCGATGCTACTTGTGCTGATGTAGATGATGATAGTTGTGTCGAAGAGTTTAATGCGGCACTCGCGTTGTTATCATTAGCTTTATTGTGCACATCAGAGTCAACACCCGCAGCACGTAACTCAGCCAATTTCATTGGGCCATGCACTCGGTCAGTTACCACAGTGTAAAGTACCAGCAACAAAGCAATAATCGCATAGAAATTAAAAACTACTGAGCCCCATAAAATAGAAACCGATGATTGCCCTAAATCATAGTTATTGAGTAAGGCGAGCACATAAGCGCCCCAACCATTAAGTAGCACTAAAATACATACTGGTGCACTGGTGCTATCGATAATATACGCTAGGCGTGCTCTGCTCATTTTAAATTTATCGAATAAGTCGCGAGATAAGATACCCGCCGTCAGAATGCTCAGGTTTGATTCAATAAAAATAACCATACCGGTAAACATAGTTAAGCCACCGACTTGCCTTTTGCTCTTAGCTACCCCTTTGTTTACCAATTTTTCAACCGTCGCGGTAACTCCGCCAGAATCCCTAACATAGGCCAATAAAGCACCGATCATTAGGCTGAATATTAAAATACGAGCGTTACCGGCAGAGCTAACAACACTAATAATGCGTTCAATGAAGCCAATAAAACCATAGAAGATAGCAGTACTTTGATGTTGCGAGGCTAATAATAACTCTGAGGTGAATACTGCAGACAGTAAGGCAAGAATGACTTCTTTTTTCCAAATCACGATAATAATAGCAACCAAAGGAGGCAGCACTGATAACCATTCCATAAAAAACCTTAACGCATCATTGTAAGAGTTATACCAAAGCGAAATTTAGCTTATACCAAGTACATTAATTAATTGACCACTTAGCGAGAATTAAAAGGCATAGAGGCAAGGCATTGATTGAAGAGAATGGTTATTCAGGAGAATATGCTCCTGCATTCTCTAAGAAGCTACATCCATGTAGCGTCCTTGTCGAAATCAATAACGACGCATGTAAGCCTTTTAAACTCGCCCTTTGGGAGTTTATTAGCAAACTGATAACGGCGCAAAATTAAAGAAATATAGAATAACTATGTTTAAGTAATTTTGCTTGTTCTAAATTCGCTAATATAACTCTAAGTTGATCAATATATTAGTGTAATTGGTATTAATTGGTATTTGATAGGAGCAGTGTGTCAAATAGCTAATACCAAATCAAGTAAGTTTATTGCCACTCAGAGCTTGTCAGCGGTTTGAGAACAAATAGAGTTTTTTTATATATAGTTATTTCTATATTAAGGAAATTCTGTGCCGTTATCGAATTGGTATAAAGGAGATTCAATATATTCGAGAGGCTAATAACAATTCTAAGAATAAAAAACCCGACAAATTGTAAATTTTTCGGGTTTGTTACTATTTATTGAAAATAGGATGACTAGTAGTAATCATCTTCTTTATTGTGTGCTTGTGGATCTTCGATTATATCGCTGATATTAACTTCGAAGTTATTATTATTATTAGAATCAACCATATAAATGGTATGGGTTGAGCCATCAACCCAGGTGACAGTACCACTGCCTTTGCTACTGCCACACTTCATACCAATATGAATATCTTTAAATTCCATAAGCCCTCCTCAATTAGAAATTCCCAAAGTGTGCTGAGTTAGAGTTCAGCATTTTAAGATAGTTCATTTTTTAAACACTCAACCTTTGATTATAGTATTGAAGTGCTGAAATTCCAGTTCTTTGTAACTGAAATTAAGTGGGGATTGTGAATTAAGGTAAATAGGTATTACCTAAAGTACAGCTTGCGCTAGCGCCGGTTACCGCTGGCATATTACTTATTAAGTCATGATCAAAAGCATAGGCTAGCCAAGCAAAAGCCATCGCTTCAAGAATATCGCCATCGAGGTTGACTGCCTGCATAGTATTGACTTCAAAAGTCGAAATGGTAGCCGTTAACCTCTGTTCAAGTGCGGCGACTAACGCTGCATTATGTACACCGCCACCACATAAATAGACTTTGCCTTGCTGAGCCAAGGCGAGAATGTCAGCACTGATACTTTGCGCGGTAAACGCTAATAAGGTTGCTTGGATATCGGCAGGACTAAGTGCTAACTCTGCTGCCTTGTCAAAAATCGATAATTGCTGGGTAAGCCAATCAAGATTAAAGTATTCTCTGCCAGTGCTTTTCGGTGCCCTGCTTTGGATATATTCATCTTTCATGAATTGACATAACAATCCTTGATTCACTTGGCCTGTTGACGCCCAAGCCCCAGCTTTATCAAACTTATCGGCACTACTATGATGATGCGCTAAAAACCAATCATCGAGTAAAGCATTACCCGGCCCAGTATCAAAGCCTAAAACAGTATTGTCAGAGCCTTGTTTTGGTAAAAAGGTAATATTAGCAATGCCACCAATATTGACGATAAAATTGGCATCAGTTTGATCAGTAAATAACTGTTGATGAAAAATAGGGACTAGCGGCGCCCCTTGCCCCCCCAATGCCATATCTTTACGTCGAAATTGTCCAACGACACGAATCCCAGTTAACGTCGCCAGAGTTTGGCAACAGCCTATTTGTAAGGTAAAAGGGTTATTGCCGCTAGGGCGGTGACGAATCGTTTGTCCGTGATTACCAATAGCAATAATGTCGCTAGCTTGGAGTTTCTCCTGACTAAGCAGCGCTTTAATCGCTTGCGAAAATAACTGGGCCAGTTCGACATCCAAATGAAAAGCTCGATCAATTTCATTGCCACCTGGTTGATAAAGCGCGGTGATTTTATCGCTAATAGTGCCGTTATAGTCTTGATAAAAGCTCGCCACTAATCGTGGTTTTTGTACTGAGTCATTAAACTCAACTAGCGCTAAATCAATGCCATCAGCACTGGTACCTGACATTAAGCCAATATAGTACTGACCTTGCGCCGAGCCTATCTTACTCATCATAAGGAGCTAACTCACTGTCTTGTGTTGAAAGTAACGCATTTTTAGCTCCTGATAAGGTGGCTAGTCGCTCTTTCGCTAACAAGGTAAACTTAGCTTTGTATTTCTTGGCAATAGGTCTCGCATCAGGCAGTTTTACCGTACGTGGATTGCGATGCACGCCATGTAATAAAAATTCATAATGTAAATGAGGTCCCGCAGCTAAACCTGTCGCACCAACATAACCGATAGTTTGCCCCTGCTTTACACGTTGTCCTTTTTTAACGGCTGCCCGTTTATAAAAGTGCAAGTACTTAGTCACTATGCCATTACCATGCTGAATAAACACATAATAGCCATTGTACTTACTATAAGCGGCGTGGGTTACCGTACCATTACCCGCAGCAACGACTGGCGTACCTTTTTTCGCGGCGTAATCTATACCATTATGCGATTGCACGCGTTTTGTTACCGGGTGACGGCGATTACGCTTAAAGCTAGAGCTGATGTATTTAAAGTTAACTGGCGCGCGTAAAAAAGCTTTACGCATGCTTCTTCCATCAGGGCTGTAATACTCATTATCAGTAAAACGAATCGCTTGAAAGACTTCACCTTGGTTGGTGATTTCTGCCGCTAAAATATTACCAGGTCCTATATACTCGCCTTCAACATATTTCTTTTCATAGGTAATATGAAAACTATCGCCTTCACGTATATCTAGACCAAAATCAATGTCCCAACCAAAAATATTGGCAAAGTTAATGATTTGGTTATCGTTTAATCCAGCCTCTAAACCAGCATTCCAAAAACTCGACTTAATAGTGCCATAAGTAAAACTTTCTCTTATTTCTACTTGTTTAGATTCTCGATAGGATTGATAACTGTCGCCAACTAAGTTGATAAATAAGGTATCAGTTTTAGACAATGGATATTCAAGTGCAGCTAATTGCTGCGCTTCATTATGAGCAATACGTAACTTATCACCAACATTCAGTCTTTTTAATAACTTATTGCCTTCACCTTTGGCTGTACTCACCGCATACGTTGTTTGTGCACTAAAACCTAGCCGTTTTAATATAAGCGCTAAGGAATCACCACTACGTACCTTAACGGTTTGCCAACTCAAGTGGGCAAGTTGGTCTAATGAATCATGTATTTTAACTTTACGTGCTAATTTACCCGTCGCTAAACTGCCCGCTTGCTGAGCACTGCTTGAGTTGGCTAACGATGGCAACTGCCCAGTTGTCGCCTTAAGACTGTTTTTTTGCGGTAAAGCACTTTGTTTTGGCACCGAGCCACTGGGTACTATGCTTTCGGGTAATGCTATCTGAATGCGCTGCCCTATTTTAAGATCTACAGCATCAAGATTTTCATCCTTCGAAGGAATGATTAATAATAAGAGTAGAAAGCAGCTACTCGCGATAATTATCCAGCGATGCTGCTTGGGTAGGTTTTGGAATATTTCTAATAATTTTTTTAACAAAGTACGACTCGAAATCTTCATAGCAGGAAAAAATAAATCTATAACAAATATAGACATTGCCATGACTATATCAAAACTTCAGCAGAAATACCGCTATAACTCACCGCTATAGTTATGGAAATTCGGTAAGAACATAAACTAAAGTTAACAGACTGATATTGACTAAAGGTGCGGATTAACTGATGAAAAGAAAAAACGAGTGGTTCACTTTAAATTACGCTCATAATCTGGGCAATAAATAATGAATGCCCTAGGCTTTTTTCCTAGCCATTGCTCAGGGTAGAACAAAGAAATGCCTATAATGTTGCCAAGTTATTGTGCTAATAACTCGATTTCGCCACAAGATCTCTATTTCTTTACTAAAAAAGCCATTTTAAGCTTTTATCCTACCGGCAAAGTGCAGTAGAATTCGACCATTAAATAAACTTTACCTAGTCAATATAACCACTCACTTATCGAAACATTGTTGCCTTGTTATCAGTGCAACAGCTCAGTAGTTATCAATTATTTATCGGCTAAGTAGATAAAACCAGTCAATGGAGTCCTAGATGACCGATGTTAATCAAGCATTTGCCGAGCTAAAACGCGGCGCAGCAGAAATATTAGTAGAAGAAGAGTTATTAGCAAAACTTAAAACCGGTAAGCCACTTAAAATTAAAGCCGGCTTTGATCCAACGGCTCCTGACCTACATTTAGGCCATACTGTTCTGATAAATAAACTGAGAACCTTTCAAGAACTTGGTCATGAAGTGATTTTCTTGATTGGTGACTTCACCGGTATGATTGGTGATCCAACGGGCAAAAATGTTACCCGTAAGCCATTAACCAAAGAAGATGTTTTAGCCAATGCTGAAACCTATAAAGCGCAAGTTTTTAAAATATTAGATCCGGCGAAAACCACCGTAGTTTTTAACTCTACTTGGATGGAAAAACTAGGCGCTGCCGGTATGCTAAAACTAGCTTCTCGTCAAACGGTTGCCCGTATGATGGAACGTGATGATTTTAAAAAGCGTTACGCCAATGGCCAAGCAATTGCCATTCATGAATTTATCTACCCACTAGTACAAGGTTGGGATTCTGTCGCTTTAGAAGCAGATGTTGAACTGGGCGGCACCGATCAAAAATTCAACTTACTTATGGGTCGTGAATTACAAAAATCTGAAGGTCAGCGTCCTCAAACTGTATTAATGATGCCGTTGCTTGAAGGTTTAGACGGCGTACAAAAGATGTCAAAATCATTAGGTAACTACATAGGTATTACGGATAGCCCAACAGAAATGTTTGGTAAAATCATGTCTATTTCTGATGTTTTGATGTGGCGCTATTACGAATTACTCAGCTTTAAGCCACTAAACGAAATTGAAGGGTATAAAACCGATATTGAAAACGGTAAAAACCCACGTGATGTAAAAATTGATTTAGCTAAAGAGCTTATTGCCCGTTTCCATGATGAAGACGCTGCTCAAGCGGCCCATGATGAGTTTATCAATCGTTTCCAAAAAGGTGTTTTGCCTGATGATATGCCTGAACTAACCATTACCACTGAAAATGGTGAAATCGGCATTGCTAACTTGCTTAAAGAAGCAGGCTTAGTGACCAGTACTTCTGATGCTTTTAGAATGATCAAACAAGGTGCCGCTAAAATTGATAGCGAAAAAGTCACTGAGCGTAGTTTAGTGATTGCTGCAGGCACAACGGCAGTTTACCAAGTAGGTAAACGTAAGTTTGCTCGTATTACTGTGGCATAAAGATAGAGATTATTGTTATTCAGGTGATTGCTACTAAGATTATTGTTACTAGGGTCTGTTGATCTTTCAGGGTTAAAATTTATTCAATTTAAAACGGGCTTAATCGCGGCGCGAGCTTTGTATCATAGTTATTCTATTAAATAAGCGAGCAACAAGGAGTAAGTTCGTTTTAAATGAACCCAAAGGGCAGCACTTGTTTGAAATTTATACGGCGTTATCGCATGTTCATGTAGCCAGCTACACTTCACATGCTCTGCCTTGCCTAAATATCAAACATGTTGTTGTAAAAGTAATCTCGAAAAATCAACAGACCCTAAGGTAGCCGCTTAAATTAACTTTATCACTCATTAACCCATACTCAAAAAACCAGTCGCCGTGACTGGTTTTTTTTCGCGACTAATAACCCTCTAATCAAGAGATAAATAGCTTTTAGCTCGCTAAGCTATTAATAAACTCATCGGTATCAATTCGAAAATAAAAGTCATAGTCACAGCTTGGCCTCAAAAAATGACAGTAGTGCCCATTGCTGCCGTTTTCAGATTGTGCTTTCTCTCGAAGTTCTTGGCAGTATTTAAAAACCACTTATTCATTCTAGCTACGACTAAACCACTGCAAAACATAATGTTCTTTGACTAAAAGTCGCCATTAGTAAGTCGTTATCGGACGAGTAAAGCAGAGATTAAAACTTCAAGCTATCAATGTGATCTATAGCAATAACCACACTTTATCTAATGATTTAAGCGACATTTAGCCCTTTTACATTTATTTACATAGCTTGATCTACATCAAAACGGCTAAAAAACACAAGCGTACACTGTGGACATATTATCGCAGTTGCTTATTTTATTGTCGCACTGCTTGAACACAGAGCCGGGACGGTTTCATGTTAATTAGCAAAATCTTTGGCGTATTATCACGCTTTAGCAAAAATACAGTTATCACACTCAAAGGTCTATTGACCCAAGTACTGGTACTTTTTATATGTGTGAGCATGCCCGCCCAAGCACTCTTTGTTAGCCCACCTAAAGATCCCATGCCGCTTATTAAAGAGATCTTTGCTGAACAGACTAAAATTAGTGCAAAGGTTGCCGCCAAAGAAGGGGGTTCACTGGTTTGGACCATTTACGGGCAAGGAGCTAAAGACCAAAACATTATTGGCTATGCCTTTGAAACTAACGATTTAGCTAAAATCCCTGCCTATTCGGGCGAACCGGTTAATATGTTAGTCGCGATTAGCCCTGAAGGAGTTTACCTTGGCGTTAAGGTATTAGAACATCACGAACCTATCATTTTAGCGGGTATTCCAGAAAGTAAACTTCATGCCTTTACTGATCAATACGAAGGCTTAAAAGTAAGTGACCGATTAAAAGTAGGTGGCAAGAAAACTGATGGCGTTGTGCATATTGATGGCCTATCCGGCGCTACGGTAACGGTTATGGTTATGAATGTTGGCATTGTAAAATCTGCCACTATAGTAGCGCGTGAATTAGGCATTATCAGCGCCAGCCAAGAAGCTATTCAGCCTATGGGTACAATCTACCCGGATGTGTTTGAAAAGTCCGATTGGACCAAATTAACGGGCGATGGCTCAATTCGCAAGTTGTATTTAAACAGAAAAAGCGTTGATGAAGCTTTTGTCGGTACTGAAGCCGAGCATGTTGAAGAAGCAGCCACTGAGCAGAAACAAGATATGTTTGCTGAAATTTATTTTGCGCAATTAAATATCCCCACCATTGGTCGCAATATACTGGGCGATAGTGAATATGACTATGTGGTGTCTTCACTAAAACCGGGCGAACATGCTCTCATGTTAATGGGCAGGGGTTATTCATTTAAAGGCTCAGGTTATGTTCGTGGCGCTATTTTTGACCGTATCCAAATATTACAAAACGGTGAAGCTATCTCATTTAGAGATTTAGATCATAGCCGAGTGCCCGATATTTATATAGAAGGAGCGCCAAAATTTAAAGAACGTTCAATATTTATTGTTCGTGAAAACCATGTCTTTAATCCCGCTTCAGACTGGCAATTAGAATTACTAATTCGTCGACAAACAGGACCATTAGAAAGTATTTTCACCAGTTTTAAAGCGAATTATCACACCTTAGATCATTATCTAGATCGCCCAGCACTGATTATGCCAGCACCTGAAAAAACCTTAGTGCAACAAGTTTGGCAAGAAAAAGAAGCCGAAGTGATTGTGCTATTTATCTTACTAGCAATGTTATTAGCTGTTTTGTTCTTGCAAGATATTCTAGTACGCCACCCGACTTTCATGCACAACTTCCGCCACTTGTTCTTGATTATCACCGTCGTCTTTATTGGTTGGTCTTGGGGTGGTCAGCTATCTATTGTTAACGTATTTACCTTCTTACAAGCCTTAATGTCTGATTTTTCTTGGGACTTATTCTTGCTTGATCCGGTAATTTTCATTCTTTGGGGAGCTGCGGCGGTAACCATGATTTTATGGGGCCGTGCCGTCTATTGTGGCTGGTTATGTCCCTTTGGTGCCTTACAAGAATTGATTAACGTTTTTGCACGTTACATTAAAATCCCACAATTTGAACTACCTTGGGCGATACATGAACGTTTATGGGCAATTAAATACCTTATTTTATTAGCCTTGTTTGGCATGTCGATGGAGTCATTGGCAACCGCTGAGCAATTTGCTGAAATTGAACCTTTTAAAACCACCTTCTTATTAAAGTTTGATCGTGAATGGCCATTTGTCTTATACGCCAGCGCTCTGCTTATTATCAATATATTTAACCGAAAATTCTTCTGCCGCTATTTATGCCCGCTTGGTGCGGCGTTATCTACCAGTAACAGCATCCGGTTATTTAGTTGGTTAAGGCGTCGCCCAGAATGTGGTCAGCCATGTAAAACCTGCGCTAAAGAATGTGAAATTCAAGCGATTAACCCTGATGGTGAAATAAACATGCGTGAGTGTCATTACTGCCTAGATTGCCAAGTGACTTACTTTAACGAAGAAAAATGTCCGCCATTGAAAAAACTAGCCAGAAAAAAAGCCCGTTTCGATCAAGATAATAAAGAAAGAGTAATAGAAATCACCGAAGTCGCTTAATTGATTACTCAATCAAGTGAGCTAGCTAACTAATTTAAAAATAAAGTGGAGAATACCAATGCGTAAAGAAGAGTTAAATATTAACGATAACTCCAATGAAGTTACCTTGGAAAGTAAAGAACGTCGTAATTTTTTTAGTAAAAGTGTGCTACTTGGAGCCGGTGTTATAGCGGCACCTATGACCGCAGCTATGTTTGCCTCAACTGCCCAAGCTGCAAGAAAAGAAGCGGCCATGAGTTCAGTGGTTCACCCAGGTGATTTGGATGAATACTACGGTTTCTGGTCGGGTGGTCACTCAGGTGAAGTACGCATTATGGGCGTACCATCAATGCGTGAATTAATGCGCATTCCAGTATTTAATATCGACTCAGCGACGGGTTGGGGTATTACCAACGAATCAAAAGCCATTAAAGGTGATGATTATTTAGCAGGTGATTGTCATCACCCACACATGAGTATGACTGACGGTCGTTACAACGGTAAATACGTATTCATTAACGATAAGGCCAATACTCGTGTTGCTCGTATTCGTTGTGATGTGATGAAAACCGATAAAATTTTACATGTGCCAAATGTGCAAGCAATTCACGGTTTACGTGTACAAAAAGTACCTTATACTAAGTACGTTATTTGTAATAGTGAATTTGAAATTCCCATGAATAATGATGGAAAAGCATCATTAGAAGACGTTAGCACTTACCGCTCATTATTTAACGTAATTGACGCTGAAACCATGGAGATGGCTTTTCAAGTCATGGTTGACGGTAACTTAGATAATACCGATGCAGATTTTGACGGTAGATATTTTGCTTCAACGTCATACAACTCAGAAATGGGCATGAACTTAGGTGAAATGATCTCTTCAGAACGTGATCACGTCGTAGTATTTGATCTAAAACGTTGTGAAGCTGCAGTTAAAGCCGGTAAATTTAAAACTTACAATGGCAACGATGTACCAGTATTAGACGGTCGTAAAGGCTCAGATTTAACACGTTATATCCCAGTACCTAAATCGCCACATGGTTTAAATACTTCTCCTGATGGCAAATACTTTATGGCCAATGGTAAGTTATCACCAACGGTAACCATCATTTCTATTAAGAAATTGCCTGATTTATTTAACGATAAAATTAAGCCTCGTGATACCGTTGTTGGTGAACCAGAAGTAGGTTTAGGTCCATTACATACCGCCTTTGATGGTCGAGGCAATGCCTACACTACTTTATTCTTAGATAGCCAAATAGCTAAATGGAATGTAGAAGATGCGATTAAAGCCTATAACGGTGAAAAAGTTAACTATATTATCCAAAAATTAGACGTACATTACCAGCCAGGCCATAACCATACTTCACAAGGTGAAACCCGTGACGCTGATGGTAAGTGGTTAGTGGTATTATGTAAGTTCTCTAAAGATAGATTCTTAAATACAGGGCCACTTAAACCTGAAAATGATCAGTTAATTGATATTTCTGGTGATGTGATGAAGTTAGTTCATGATGGCCCAACTTTCGCTGAACCACATGACTGTATTATGGTGCACCGTAGCAAAGTTAAACCTAAAAAAGTTTGGACGCGTGATGATCCTATGTTTGCTGCAACCGTTGCTATGGCGAAAAAAGACGGCGTAAACTTAACGTCAGACAACAAGGTTATCCGTGACGGCAAAAAAGTACGTGTTTATATGACTTCTGTTGCGCCAGTCTATGGTATGGAATCGTTTAAAGTGAAATTAGGCGATGAAGTTACTGTTGTGGTAACTAACCTTGATATGGTTGAAGATGTTACTCATGGTTTCTGTATGACTAACCACGGCGTGCAAATGGAAATTGGTCCGCAAGCTACTGCTTCTGTTACCTTTACTGCCGATAAGCCAGGCGTACAATGGTTCTACTGTAACTGGTTCTGTCATGCACTACACATGGAAATGCGTGGCAGAATGCTGGTCGAGACATAATTCACTTAGCACTAAAGTAATTTAATCTTCTCGGTTGGAATCCAAAGCCCAATACTCTCTTAAAGAAAGTGTTGGGCTTTTTTATTTAAACGCCAGCAATATAAGCCCAAGCTAACGGCAAGTTACTTAATCGAGATCAATTGATTTTTATCTAATAATGGTATTCTACGCTTAGTTACCATTTTAAAGATTTACTGCTGTGATTTTCTTCAAAAAAACACTTATTGTACTGTTTGTTTTCGCCAGCTTTTATGGCCAACAAATAAACGCGCAAGAAATTCAATTATCTGCCAGTGATAACTTACAACAGACTTTAGATAACAGCCAAGATGGCGATGTTATTACCTTAGCTGCCGGCCAGTATTTGGGTAATTTCATTATTAGTAAACAAATTACCTTACGCGGCACAGGCATAAAAGGTGACGTAGCTATTATTGACTCGCAAAACAAAGGTCATGGTATATGGCTAAAAAACTCTCACATTACCATAGAAAATCTAACCATTATCAATTGGGGTGATGACTTAACCGAGCAAAACTCAGGCATTTATTCTCATGATAAAATTGCGAATAAAAAAGTCCCCCATTTAACTATCAAAAATAATATTTTAATCGGTGATGGTTTTGGTATTTGGCTAAATCAAGCAGATAAAGCCACTGTCAGCCATAACCGCATTCAAGGTAACTTAGCACTGCGCTCTGCCGATAGAGGCAATGGCATTCAAATAGCAAATGTCACTAACAGTCATATTTTTCATAATGAAGTCAGTGAAACTCGCGATGGCGTTTATGTTATTTCTAGCCAGAATAATATGATTGAACAAAATACCATGCACCATTTACGCTACGGTATTCATTATATGTATTCGTACGATAACACCGTAAAAAACAATATTGCTTATAGTACACGCGCCGGTTACGCCTTAATGAGTTCTCGACGTTTAACCATTACCGGTAATAAAACCACCGACAGTGAAGATTACGGATTTTTACTGAACTTTATTACTCAATCTACCTTTAGCAATAATCATATTAAAAACGTCTGGACTAAACCAGAAAACAAAGTGCTTGGCCGTGATGGTAAAGGCCTATTTGTTTATAACTCTGGCTACAATACCTTAACAGGCAATATTATTGATAGCGCAGAAATTGGCATACATTTAACTGCTGGCTCAGAAAACATCAAGATTTACGGTAATAGTTTTATCAACAATCCCACACAAGTAAAATATGTTTCCAATAAAAAACAAGAATGGAGCAAAGACGGTAAAGGTAATTATTGGAGCAATTATTTAGGTTGGGATATGGATAATAATGGCATTGGCGATATCATTTTTGAGCCAAACGACGGTATAGATAAACTTGTCTGGCAGTATCCTGAAATGAAAATGATTATGGACAGTCCTGCTATTTTAATTTTACGTTGGGTGCAAAGGCAATTTCCGGTACTGAAACCACCTGGCATAAAAGATAGTCACCCGTTAATGCTGCCTCATTTTATCCACGCGGATAAAAATGAAAAACCGCTATCGCTAGTAAGCAATAAAACGCCAACCCGTTTAAAGGAAGAGTCCTTATGAATACCCCCTTAGTATCACTGATTGAGGCAGGAAAAAGCTATGGCTCGTTAGACGCATTACAGTCGATGACCATGAGCTTAAATGAAGGCGAAGTGATGGGTCTATTTGGCCATAATGGCGCCGGTAAAACTACCATGATGAAACTTATCTTAGGCGTTATTTCACCAAGTCGCGGCAAAGTTGAAGTGATGGGCATGGCTCCTGACTCAAAAGAGGCGTGGCACTGTCGCAGCAAGGTTGGTTATTTACCTGAAAATGTCAGTTTTTATGAGCAACTCACCGGTTTGGAAGTACTCACTTATTTCGCCAAACTCAAAGGGTTTACTGGTCAAGGGGCTAAAAAACAAGTCACTGATTTATTAGAGCAAGTTGGCATTACTCATGCGATGAAAAGGCAGGTAAAAACCTATTCAAAAGGTATGCGTCAACGCTTAGGGTTAGCACAAGCTTTTATTGGTCAGCCTAAATTATTATTACTTGATGAGCCTACGGTGGGTTTAGATCCTATGGCTACTCGCGATTTTTACAAAACCGTTGATCAACTAAAATCAAACGGCTCTAGCATTATTTTATGTTCACATGTTTTACCCGGTGTTGAGCAACATATTGATCGAGCAATGATAATGTCAACGGGACAATTACTGGCCATGGGCACTTTAAGTGAATTACGCCAACAAGCGGCTTTACCCGTAGCAATCAAACCCTCAGGCTTAAACGGCTCTGTGGCAAGTGACCGTAAACTCAAGCGCTTTTTAACGGCTGCCTGCCCAGATACTTTATTGGTACCTGAACAAGAAAAAATCACCGTATTAAGGCAGTTATTGAGCCATGATGGTTTAGAAGATTTACAGGTAGAAGCCGCTAATTTAGAACAAGTTTATCAGCATTTTCTCTCTTTACATGGGAAGCAACATGAAAAGAAACATCAAAGTTCTTTGCCCGCATCCGGAGTTCAAAGCTAATGAGACAAATACTTACTGTTGCCAATAAAGAATTTCATGATGGTTTAAGAAACCGTTGGTTTATTTCTATTACCCTTATTTTCGCCTTACTTTCTATTGGTTTAACCTACTTTGGCGCCGCCGCTTCTGGCGCTGTTGGCGTGACTTCGCTATCAACCACAGTGGCCAGTTTAGCCAGTTTGGCGGTATTCCTTATTCCGCTGATTGCGTTACTGCTTAGTTATGACAGTTTTGTCGGCGAGCAAGAAAGTGGCACCTTATTATTGCTATTGACCTATCCGTTAAGCAAAAGCCAATTATTACTGGGTAAATTTATCGGCCAAGGCAGTATTATCGCCCTAGCGACCCTATTAGGCTTTGGCGCTTCCGCAGTATTACTGTATTTCCAACTCGGAGATATTGAAGTGTTAACTCGCTTCGCCGTATTTATCTGCAGTGCCATTTTACTGGGCTTAAGCTTTACTGGCATTGCGTATATAATTAGTTTATCGGTTAGCGAGAAATCTAAAGCTGCAGGTTTTGCCTTAATCACCTGGTTCTTATTTGCCCTTGCCTTTGACTTGGCTTTATTAGCCTTATTAGTTGGCGTAGAACAAGGCATTAGTCAAACGGGTTTAACGCAATTAATGATGCTAAATCCTGCGGATATTTTCCGTCTAGTCAACTTGTCCGGGCTGGATAGTAGTGATGTTAACGGTGCGCTGGCTGTTGCCATTAATGCTAGCCTTTCACAAGGACAGTTATTCACCGCGTTAATTGCTTGGGTTGTTCTACCCTTGACCCTAGCTATTTTTATTTTCAAAAGGAAGAAACTTTAATGCTTACCATTGCCAAAACTCTTGCCCTTATATTGTGCTTAGCTACGTCCTTAACTATGCTATCCGCCTGTTCAGATAAAACAGCACAACAAAAAACTATTCACCAAGCAGTTGCTATGGAAAGCAGTGATGAATGTCACCTATGTGGCATGCTTATCACCCATTTTGATGGTCCTAAAGGGGAAGTATTCCGAAAGGAACAAGGTGATAAAGTTTTCAAGTTTTGCTCTACCCGTGACCTGTTTAGCTACTATTTAGACCCTGAGAACACCCGTAATATCAGCCAAATATTAGTACACGATATGAGTAAAATGCCGTGGGGCAGTGACAGCATTGATGATAAACATTTTATTGATGCTAAAACCGCTTGGTTTGTCACCGGCTCTGAGAAAACCGGCGCCATGGGGAAAACTTTAGCCAGTTTTAGTTTACAAATTGATGCTCAAGCTTTTGCAACTGAATTTGGTGGTAAGGTGCTTAGTTTTAAGGATGTCAATCAAGACAGCCTT
>NZ_KB905187.1 GCF_000378625.1 Colwellia piezophila ATCC BAA-637
AAGCTTTCTAAGATTGTACCCTTTTTGTTTAGCGACAATAGCGCTGTGGCCCCACCTGATCCCTTTCCGAACTCAGAAGTGAAACGCAGTTGCGCCGATGGTAGTGTGGGAGTTCCCATGTGAGAGTAGGACATTGCTAGACTTCTAATTAAAGAAACCCGTAGCTTACGCTACGGGTTTTTTGCTTTCTGGGATTTGGAAAACGCAGTTGCGCCGATGGTAGTGTGACTGATATTAGACATGCCCATGTGAGAGTAGGACATTGCTAGACTTCTATTAAGAGAAGCCCGTTACGAAAGTAACGGGCTTTTTGCTGTTTGGGATTTGAGAATAAGCGCGAATAAATTCCCGCCTACGGTATGAGACCTGTGTAGGCGGGATTTCAATCGCGCAAGATAATAGCGGAGGAGGTGAGAGCGTGTGGGTGTTTTTCCCTTTATGTGAGACTAGGACATTCACCACTTCACTCTCTAATAAATGACAATAAGCCCGATTCGAAAGAGTTGGGCTTTTTGCTGTTTGGTATTTTGAAAATAAGCGCGAATAAATTCCCGCCTTCGCTATGAGACCTGTGTAGGCGGGATTTCAATCGCGCAAGGTAATAGCGGTGGAAGTGTGAGCGTGTGGGTGTTTTTCTCTTTATGTGAGAGTAGGACATCTTCCACTTCACTCTCTCATAAATGACAAGAAGCCCGATTCGAAAGAGTCGGGCTTCTTGCTGTTTGGGATTTGGGGGATTTGTAATAAACGCGAATAAATTCTCGCCTACGGTATGAGACCTGTGTAGGCGGGATTTCAATCGCGCAAGATAATAGCGGAGGAGGTGATAGAGTGTGGGTGTTTTTCCCTTTATGTGAGACTAGACATTCTCCACTTCACTCTCTAATAAATGACAAGAAGCCCGATTCGAAAGAGTCGGGCTTCTTGCTGTTTGGGATTTGGGGGGATTTGTAATAAGCTCGAATAAATTCCCGCCTACCAATTGTGATTCCACCTGATCACTTTCACCTGCTTTTCGAAAATATTATTTAATGCTGTCACACCACCTGATCCCGTTCACGTCAACGCAGTTTCGTCGCTAGTCGTGAAGTTATGTTGCTGGTAAGTATATGAGAGTATTACTTTACAAAGTTCTAGTAAGATAAAACCTATTTATAAACCTCTTACTTTCTGCTGTATTGAATTTAAACAAGTCATCGTCCCAATGATGGATATACAGGAGAGCATTTTTAAGGAATAAAAAAGACAGGTCTCAACTTAGCCAGTTTGTGATTTAAAAGGTTTATCTAATTTAATGCAGAACGAGTAGAAAGCAGTTATATTGCTGACAATTTCTCGTGGGTTTGTTACCTATGCTAGAGACGTGCCTTGGTATTAAACTCTCCTGCAGAGTTTATTCATCCTGGACTGTATAATCAGGTTTATTTAATTTAGCGAAATGTTAATAGAAAGTAAGGTTGGAATATTTTATTTTTAGCAATGTGCTTTATTGTTCCCTGTCATTCATTTATGAAGCTTGTAAATTTAATGGAAGGTTGGAGTATCTCAAACGGGTTTGACCGCTAATTATGTTGTATAGGCGCTAATAAATCGAACAGAGAATTAACAGTCTTTTAATGGCTATCTCGTATGGAATTATAAATAGTTCGCACAAATATAGTGCGTGTATTGCCCTTATATCTTGCAAAAAAAGCCAGGTTAAGTATACTTGCGCAAACTTTTTAGCGTTAAAGTTTTTACTTTAAAAAACTATAGAACATACGACTTAATTCGTATATTTATAAAAAAGAACACTATGAATAATACATTAACAGCCGTTGGGCAAAAGTTTGCTCGGCAACAGATTGTTTTCATGGTGGCGGTAGTATTGTTTCTTACGCTAGTCATTTATTTTATTTGGGGATGGGCAATTGCTAAATCAGCAGTGATTGGTGGTTTTATTGCAATTATCCCAAATATGTTATTCGCCTATAAAGCATTTAAATATGCTGGGGCGCAGTCCTCTAGAAAAGTGGTTGATTCCTTTTTTAGTGGCGTGAAATTGAAAGTGGCCTTGATGGCTTTATTACTAGCACTCGCCTTCAAATTTATAGTGTTGGTGCCGATGCCATTTTTTGCAATGTTTAGCTTAGTATTGTTTATGCCCGCGGTAACGCCGCACCTATTTAAACACTAAGTCGTAATTGCTCATAAACAGAATTTACAAAATTTTAATTTAAACTTTAATCATTAGGAACATTAATATGTCTGCAGCTGCTGCTACTGAAGCAACACTAACCAGCCAAGAATATATTAAACATCATTTAACTAATTTAACGGTAGGTGAAGGCTTTTGGAGCTGGAATTTAGATTCGTTGGGTTGGTCGGTGTTTTTAGGCTTGGTATTTCTTACTATTTTCCGTAGTGTTGCTAAAAAAGCAACGCCGGGCGTACCAGGTAAACTGCAATGTGCAGTTGAAATGGTGGTAGAATTTGTAGACGATAGTGTTAAAGGCACTTTTCATGGCAAAAATGACTTAATAGCTCCTTTAGCTTTGACTATATTTGTCTGGATTTTGTTGATGAATGCCATGGACTGGGTGCCAGTAGATTTAATACCTTGGATAATTAGTTTAGTTACTGGTATGGATATGGCTGATATTTACATGAAGCCAGTACCAACAGCTGACCTTAGTACTACCTTTGCCTTAGCGGGTGGCGTATTTTTCCTTATTGTTTACTACTCAATTAAAGTAAAAGGTTTTGGCGGCTTTATGAAGGAGCTTTACACGCAGCCTTTTGGTCATTGGTCTTTGTATCCAATCAACTTTATACTTGAAGTGGTGACTCTACTTGCTCGTCCATTATCATTAGCATTACGTTTATTTGGTAACTTGTATGCGGGTGAGTTGATCTTCTTACTAATTGCGACACTTGGTTTATACCAATTGCCACTACATTTTATATGGGCAGTATTCCACTTGTTGGTAATCCCATTACAGGCGTTTATCTTTATGATGCTAACTATTGTATACCTTAGTTTAGCGCACGAAGATCACTAGTATTGTAGCGGGGCTTCGGTCAATAACGGACAGGGCCCCCTATATAGAACAAATTTTTAAAACTTTAACTTTAAACAATCGGAGATAAAAATGGAAAACATTGGCTTAATGTATATTGCTGCAGCACTACTTATCGGCTTTGGCGCTTTAGGTACTGCAATCGGTTTTGGTTTGTTAGGTGGTAAATTCTTAGAATCTGCTGCTCGTCAACCTGAATTAGCACCACAACTACAAGTTAAAATGTTCATCGTAGCAGGTCTTATCGATGCTATCGCGATGATCGGTGTAGCAATGGGCTTATACATTTTATTCGTTAAAATCGGTTAATTTAGCCACTTTATTTTTTAAACGAATAATTGATTAGGAGGTACACAAATGAATATTAATGCCACTATTATTGGCCAGTTAATTGCGTTTGTCGTATTTGTAATTTTCTGTATGAAGTTTGTATGGCCGCCAATTATGGCTGCTATCGAAGCTCGTCAAGCAACTATTGCTGATGGACTTGCTGCTTCAGACCGTGCTGCTAAAGATCTTGAGCTTGCTCAAGAGAAAGCAACAGCTCAATTAAAAGAAGCTAAAGTTCAAGCTGCATCAATTGTTGATGCTGCTAAAAAACTTGAAGCTAAAATTATTGAAGAAACTGCTGGCAAAGCACAAGTTGAGAAAGAAAAAATCTTAACTTCAGGTCTTGCAGAGATAGAGACTGAACGTAACCGAGCTAAAGAAGAATTACGTGCACAAGTTGCCGTTCTTGCTATAGCCGCTGCCGAGAAAATTCTTGAACGTTCAATTGATGCCGCTGCACATAGCGACATCTTAGATAAACTCGTTGCGGAACTTTAAGAGGAAAGAGCTATGTCTGATTTGACAACTGTCGCTCGTCCTTATGCTAAAGCAGCGTTCGAATTTGCTGTTGAAGCTAAAGCAATTGATAGCTGGTTAACCCAGTTAACATTTGCTGCTGAAGTCGCTAAAGATGAAACCATTAAAGGTTTTCTATCAGGTGGTACTTCAGTAGAGCAAGTACAAACATTATTTTTGAATGTTTGTGGTGAACAAGTAGACAGTAAAGGTCAAAACTTTTTAAAAGTTATGGCTGAAAACGAACGTTTGTTGGTGCTACCTCAGGTTCTTGAACAATTTATAGCGTTAAAAGCTGATTTTGACCAAGAAATCGCTGTGGATGTAACTTCTGCAGTTGAAGTAACCGCAGAGCAAAAAACAAAATTAAGCGCCGCGCTTGAAAAGCGTTTGGCACGTAAAGTAAAGCTTAATTGTACTGTTGATGCAAGTATCGTATCTGGCTTAATTATACAAGCTGGTGACATGGTAATAGATGGCTCTATTAAAGGTAAGCTGAGCCGTTTAGCAACATCATTACAATCTTAGATAAGGAAACAGAGCATGCAACTGAATTCCACTGAAATCGCTGAACTGATCAAGAATAGAATTGATCAGTTTGCCGTTGTCAGCGAAGCTCGTAACGAAGGTACTATCGTTTCTGTAACAGATGGTATTATTCGTATTAATGGCCTTGCCGATGTAATGCAAGGTGAAATGATCGAACTTCCTGGTAACCGTTTCGCTATCGCGTTAAACCTAGAACGTGATTCTGTAGGTGCGGTAGTAATGGGCCCATACGCTGATTTAGCGGAAGGCCAAAAAGTTAAAGGTACTGGTCGTATTTTAGAAGTACCAGTAGGTCGTGGTCTATTAGGCCGCGTAGTAAACACTCTTGGTGAGCCAATTGATGG
Source organism: Colwellia piezophila ATCC BAA-637 (assembly GCF_000378625.1). Lineage (GTDB taxonomy): Bacteria > Pseudomonadota > Gammaproteobacteria > Enterobacterales > Alteromonadaceae > Colwellia > Colwellia piezophila. The sequence continues at coordinate 4,799 of NZ_KB905187.1, forward strand.
CAAAGGCCCAATTGAAAATGACGGTTTCTCTCCAATAGAAGTTGTTGCACCAGGTGTTATCGAACGTAAATCAGTAGACCAACCAGTTCAAACTGGTATCAAGTCTATTGATGCTATGATTCCGATTGGTCGTGGTCAACGTGAATTAATCATTGGTGACCGTCAAATCGGTAAATCAGCGATTGCAATTGACGCTATCATCAACCAAAAAAATACTGGTATTAAGTGTATCTACGTTGCTATCGGCCAGAAAGCTTCTACTGTAGCGAACCTTGTTCGTAACTTGGAAGAGCATGGCGCGTTATCAAACACTATCATAGTTGTTGCTTCAGCTTCTGAAGCTGCAGCATTACAATACCTAGCACCATACGCTGGTTGTTCTATGGGTGAATACTTCCGTGATCGCGGCGAAGATGCACTAATCGTATATGATGATTTGTCTAAGCAAGCAGTTGCTTACCGTCAAATTTCATTACTTTTACGTCGTCCGCCAGGTCGTGAAGCCTACCCAGGTGACGTTTTCTATCTTCATAGTAGATTATTAGAACGTGCTGCTCGTGTAAACGAAGCTTACGTTGAAAAATTCACTAATGGTGAAGTTAAAGGTAAAACAGGTTCATTAACTGCATTACCAATTATTGAAACGCAAGCGGGTGATGTATCTGCTTTCGTACCAACTAACGTAATCTCAATTACCGATGGTCAGATCTTCTTAGAATCTAGCCTATTTAACGCGGGTATTCGCCCAGCTGTTAACGCCGGTATTTCAGTATCGCGTGTTGGTGGTGCTGCACAAACGAAGATCATCAAGAAACTTGGTGGCGGTATTCGTTTAGCACTTGCTCAATATGCTGAATTAGCAGCATTTGCTCAATTTGCCTCAGATTTAGATGATGCGACTCGCGCTCAATTAGAGCACGGTCAACGCGTTACTGAATTGATGAAGCAAAAGCAATACAGCCCATTGTCAGTTGCTGAAACAGCAGTGTCATTATTTGCCGCAGAAAAAGGCTATTTAACTGACGTTGCAATCAACAAAATTGTTGATTGTGAAGCAGCGCTACATGCTTATGTAAATACTGAGCATGCTGAGTTGATGGCTACTATCAATGAAAGCGGTGACTACAATAAAGATATTGAAGCTAGTTTGAATAAAGCACTTGAGTTATTCAAGTCTACGCAAACTTGGTAATCGAGTCTTTAATTAAGTAACGTTTTCGGAGAAGAGTCATGGCCGTTGGTAAAGAAATAAAAACCAAGATTGCGAGTGTTAAAGGCACTCAAAAGATCACAAACGCTATGGAAATGGTTGCCGCGAGTAAAATGCGTAAAGCGCAGGAATGCATGGCAGCCTCTCGTCCATATGCGACAAATATACGGAATGTGATTGGTCATATCGCGCTTGGTAACTTAGAATATCGTCATCCTTATATGGAAGAACGTGAAGCTAAGCGTGTTGGCTACATTGTCGTCTCAAGTGACCGTGGTTTGTGTGGTGGCTTAAATATTAATTTATTTAAGAAAGTACTTGCTGATGCTGCTGAAAAGCAAACATCAGGTGCTGAAGTTGAATTTTGTGTAATTGGCTCAAAAGCCACGTCATTTTTCAACAATATGGGCGCTAAAGTAACTGCACAAATATCGGGCTTAGGTGATTCCCCTTCACTCACTGACTTAGTTGGTAGTGTAGCGGTAATGCTTAAAGCTTATGATAACGGTGAAATTGATAGGCTATTCGTAGTGTATAACAAATTTGTTAACACTATGACGCAAGAGCCGACAATTGATCAATTGTTACCTCTACCTAAATCAGATGACAAAGAAATTAGTCATCGTTGGGATTATATTTACGAACCTGACGCTAACGTATTGTTAGATCAATTATTAGTTCGTTATATTGAATCTCAAGTATATCAAGGTGTTGTTGAAAATATTGCTTGTGAACAAGCATCTCGTATGGTTTCAATGAAAGCCGCAACGGATAATGCGGGTGATTTAATCGACGATCTTCAATTGATATATAACAAAGCGCGTCAAGCAGCGATTACTCAAGAATTGGGTGAGATTGTTGCTGGTGCGGCTGCGGTAGGGTAAGCAGAATAGTTCGGTAACGAAGTAATCTGTTAACAATTTTCGTAATTTAAAGAAAAGTTAGCTAGGTCAAGCTTAGCTAACTTAAATTAAGAGGAATAAACATGAGTACAGGTAAAGTCGTCCAAATTATTGGCGCAGTTGTGGATGTTGAATTTCCACAAGATGCCGTACCAAAGATATATGACGCAGTAAAAGTAACCGAAGGTAACCTTGAAGGTTTAGTACTTGAAGTACAACAGCAGCTTGGTGGCGGCGTTGTACGTACTATCGCAATGGGTTCCTCAGATGGTTTGTGTCGTGGTCTGAATGTAGTAAATACAGGTGAATCAATTCAAGTACCTGTTGGTGTTGAGACGTTAGGTCGCATCATGAACGTACTAGGTGAGCCTATTGATGAAGCTGGTCCAATTGGCGAAAAAGCCCGTTGGTCTATTCACCGTGAAGCGCCAGCTTACGCTGAACAAGCGATGTCAAATGAATTGCTAGAAACTGGTATCAAAGTAATCGATTTAATTTGTCCATTCGCTAAGGGTGGTAAAGTTGGTCTTTTCGGTGGTGCTGGTGTTGGTAAAACAGTAAACATGATGGAACTTATCCGTAACATCGCGATCGAGCACAGTGGTTACTCAGTATTTGCTGGTGTTGGTGAGCGTACACGTGAAGGTAACGATTTCTATCACGAAATGAACGATTCTAACGTACTTGATAAAGTATCGTTGGTTTACGGTCAAATGAACGAGCCTCCAGGAAACCGTTTACGTGTTGCCTTTACTGGTTTAACTATGGCTGAAAAATTCCGTGACGAAGGTCGTGACGTATTATTCTTCGTAGATAACATTTACCGTTATACACTTGCGGGTACTGAAGTATCAGCACTACTTGGTCGTATGCCGTCAGCGGTTGGTTATCAACCAACGCTTGCTGAAGAAATGGGTGTATTACAAGAGCGCATCACTTCAACGCATAAAGGTTCAATCACTTCAATCCAAGCGGTATACGTACCTGCGGATGATTTAACTGACCCTAGCCCGGCAACTACCTTTGCTCACTTAGATGCAACTGTTGTACTAAGTCGTGATATTGCTTCACAAGGTATTTACCCAGCTATCGATCCACTTGACTCTACTTCGCGTCAATTAGATCCGTTAGTTGTTGGTACTGAACATTATGAGACTGCTCGTGGTGTACAAACAGTATTACAACGTTACAAAGAACTTAAAGATATCATCGCCATCTTAGGTATGGATGAGTTATCTGAAGAAGATAAGCAAACTGTATTCCGTGCACGTAAAATACAGCGTTACTTATCTCAGCCGTTCTTCGTTGCTGAAGTATTTACTGGTTCGCCAGGTAAATATGTACCATTAAAAGACACCATTGCTGGCTTTAAAGGCATTTTGGCAGGTGACTATGATGATATGCCTGAGCAAGCGTTCTACATGGTTGGTGGTATCGAAGAAGCTATCGAGAAAGCTGCTAAGATGTAATCAATTAGTAAGCACTTTCACTTAGTGTTAGTGCTTACAGTAATAGAGGTCGAGTCAAATGGCATTATTTACGGTACATCTTAATGTTGTTAGTGCAGAAGAAAGTTTATTTTCGGGTAGCATTAAATCATTACAGATCACAGGTAGTGAAGGTGAACTTGGTATTATGCCGGGTCACGCACCTTTATTAACCTCACTAAAACCAGGTATGGCATTAATCACTAAAGAAGATGGCACAGAAGAAGTTATTTATCTTTCAGGTGGTATGTTAGAAGTTCAACCAAATAACGTAATCGTGTTAGCCGATGTTGCTACACGTGCTGCGGACTTGGATGAGCAAGCTGCTCTTGATGCGAAAAAACGTGCAGAAGAAAATATTAACGCTAATGGTGTTGATGTTGACTATGCTGCTGTTTCTGCAGAATTAGCTCGTGCGGAAGCGCAATTGCGCGTTATCCAAGCGACTAGCAAGAAAGTTTCATAGTTAGTTACTTTAGCTAGTAACTAGTTATATACCTTTAGGTTTAGTGATTTCTGACTTTTACTTTTCTTTAAGATAGAGAAGAGCATAGAGTTAAGAACTGAACACAGATACTGATTTAAAAAGCCGCTTTACTATTGCAGTAAAGCGGCTTTTTTGTGTCTGTAATACTATGAGAGAATAGTATCAAAAGAAAAGATATTGAAACTATTAGGCGGTTGGTTCGTTAGCAGCATTAACTAATCGTCTACAACTACCGACATTAATTTTGGTAGTAAAATGGAGTGTTCAGTGGCAAAACGGTCGAAAGCAGACCACTGTTCGATAGCTAGGGTATACAGTAGATTATCACTCTCAAGCTCATTTATATTATCAAAGTACCATAAACCATTAATATAGAAGCTATAAAGAATAAAGTAATATAGTAATTGTTTATTAGGTTGGTAACTGGCTACTAACTTGCCATAGTCATTAATTACTTCAGCTATTTTACCGTCAGCAATATTGTTTATCGCAATAAACATGGCCAAATCGAATTCAACAGGCGCTAAATGCGCGCATTCAAAATCTATCAACCAAGTCCCCTGCTCAACATCCAAGAGAATATTGGTGAAATTAATATCTCCATGGCAAAGTACGCTTGGGCTCTTAGCACTCTCAATTGAACGGTTTATATGGCTAGACAGTGACTTGGTCACTTTATCTAAAAGACGGCGATGTTGTGCTAAAAAAGGGCTAGGATTAGTTAATAAGTACTTAACCGACTGAGTAGGGTCTAGCGGTGCAATTGCTTGCTTGAAAGCTGCAGTGGGCAACTGGTGTAACTTTGCCATAAGTACGAGTGCAGCGGAGGTTTTCAGCTCATTGTTAAGTTGGGATTCCGCTAGGGTAATACCGTTAATAAACTCGGTCACTAACCATCGTTGATCATGGTAAATAACGGACGGACTTAACGGTTGCTTTGTATCTTGCTCTGTACCTTTCCTAGTAAAAAAGAGGGCACAAGAAACCTCTGTATGGGCGGTTTCATCATTAAGCTTTTTAGCAAAAAACACCTGTGAGGCGGTGGTAACCTTGATAGCTGTTTGGCTCAAGCCATTAGCTAATAAACTAATGGCTTGAATCTCGGTAAAACAAGGCAGAGATTTCAGCGAATTAATAACCTCTATAGGAATAGACATATAACAAGGTTAGCCTTAGCTAGTGGTTGCGGGCTGTAGCTTGATTACAGAGTGCTTATAGAGCTTTAACCACTTGGTGTAACCATAACAAGCAACAATAACAAAGATAACAAATAACACAGTGGTCGGTACTAGATCTTTTTCAATATATAAATAGATAGAAACAAGATCAATGACAATCCAGTAAAGCCAGTTTTCTAAAACCTTATTGGCAACCAGGTAGGTAGCAAATACCGCGAAAACGGTAGTAAAGGTGTCTAAATAAGGAAAATGTGCAGTAGTATAATTATCCATAAGATAACCTAGAGCCACAGCTAGTAATGCTAAGCCAGTGCATATTTTAATATGCCAACTCAAATCCCAGCTTACTATGGTGAGTTCGGAATTATCAGTTTGATTGTTATTATTGTGCTTAGACCATTGCCAATAACCATAAACGGCCATTAATAAGTAATAGGCGTTTAAGGCGCTATCCATTAATAATAAAACATCATAAAAGATAACTGTGTATAGCGCTGTACTGATAAAAGCAGCAGGCCAACACCATAAAGAACCCTTAGCTGCCAATATTACATAAGCAAGTGAAAGCAGCATGGCAATTAGCTCAAGCCAAGGCATATTTTGGAAGTAGGTAATGACACTGCTATAAATTTCAGCCATTAACTTTCAGCTTCTACTTGTGAACGATCACCATTAATAAACTTACAAACAAAAACCGCGGCTCCGGTTGTTTGATGTACGTGCTTGATCTCTGCCATAACATGGCTAACAGCAAGGTCGTAATCGCCAAATACTTGCGTACTCATGCCGTTAGTAACTACTTGCAAGCCTTCGACCGATCTAAGTCTTTTAATAAAAGCCCAAATCTCTGTTTTATATTGTTCTTCTGCTAACGGGTATAAGCTTAGTTCGATAGAAATTTTCATAAGGTACCTTTATAAATGTATTAGGGGAAGAGATCTCTCCCCCTAATACAAGTCATGTTAATTAAAATTGATAATCTAAGCTAGCCCCAAAAACTAATGGCTCAGATAGCTGAGTATATTGCTTGGCGGTATAACCATCGCGAGGATCATTACCAAAATAAAAACCGCGGTTAGCATATTCTTTGTCGGTAAGGTTTCGGCCCCAAAGCTTCACTTGCCAATTATCTTGTATGTAAGCAATAGAAGCGTTAAGTAATGCTACGGATTCAGATTGCTCATCATGGCTATCGGAGAAATAGAAACTATCTTTACCGTCAACTGATAAGTTAATTAACCAGTTTTCAGTAGGTAGAATATTGATACCGACATTAAATTGATAATTTGGCGCATGAGCTTGTTCACGACCATCTAAAGATTCACCTTCAGCATTAATAAAATCATTAAATTCAGTTTCAAGTAAGCCGAATGAACCGTATACGTTAACAACGTTATTTAACTCCCAAGCCGCTTCAACTTCAACTCCGTAGTTCGTGCCTGTAGCAGCATTACCTAAATAGCTAATGAATTCAGAACTACCATCTTCACGTTCTATGGTTTTAGAGCTACTAACCTGTACATCTTCTCGGTCCATATAAAAAACAGAGCTGCGTACATAAGCACTATTATCGAGTAAAGAAACTTTATAACCCAATTCATAGTTCAGTAAATACTCAGGGTCAAATGTACGTAAATCCTCAGGCAAAGTACCGTCGGTATTATGGCCGCCAGCTTTATAGCCGCGATTAATGGAGGCGTACCACAAGCTATCTTGATTTTGTTGGTAACTAAGCACTAACTTACCGCCAACCATAGTATCGTCAATCCTGTCATTAAAAAGATCAGAATTGTTATAGTCAGCGCTGTAATTTTCAATACGTAAACCAGAAATTAATGACCAGCGCTCGCTCAACTGCGTATCTAATTGCCCATAAAACGCGACACTGGTACGCTCATTAGTCGAGGTGAAACCACCATCGGCATAAGTGTATTGGCGTAAAAGATCTTCGTCGTCTTGCTTGAAATAAGCACCCGCAACCCAAGCCGTACTGCCATTAAAAATTTCTTGGCCTTGCTTAGATATTGCACGTAACTCCGAAGTTAATACTGCTTTATCGCGGTAATAATGGTCGGTAGAACTGTACTCCCAGTAAGCATAATCAGGGTTTTCGATAATATCAGGGTCTGATATGCCAAGGTAGGCCCAATCTTCATCATAACCATAAGCTAGATCTGAATCGGAGCTACTAATAATGGCTAATACGGTGGCGCTGTCAAAACCCTGATAAGTAAATTTTGCCGAAAAGGCGGCGGTTTCTTGTTGGTCAAAACCAGGCTCATCAGAAAGGGTCTCTCGGGTGTTATCTAATGAATAGGCATCATAACCGTTATCGAAATCAAAATAGAAACCAGCAAGGTCAATAGTAAGGTCGTTACTCGCTTCAATGGCTAACTTGCCACGTATGCTTAATTCATCACGGTTGTTAGTATCATCGCGCTGCAAATGCACATTTTCCATATAACCATTACTGTTACTTTGATTAACAGCTAAGCGGTAATTTACTGAATCGCTGGCAGGTCCCGATAAGGCAACACCCATATCATAAGTATTATAATTGCCAACACCCAGTTGTACGGCACCTTCAAAGTCTTCAGTTGGCTCGTTGGTGGTGATATTGATCATACCGGCGATAGCATTAGCGCCAAAACGTGTGCCTTGTGGACCACGGTATACTTCCGCTTGTTTAACATCAAATAAAGAAGCAACACTGCCGATACCAGTAAAATCTATTTCATCGATAATCATACCTACTGATGGGTTAATCGGCTCTTTAAATTGACTACGCTCACCAATGCCACGGATTTGATAATAACGTGCTCGTTGTGAACCACTGGCAAAGTTAACATTAGGGCTAATCGCAATTAACTCTTCAAGATGTTTAGCATTACGCTGCTTAATGTCTATATCGGTTAGAACCGACATTGATACCGGAGCCTTTTGCAGACTTTGCTGACGAAAATCACTGGTAACTGTGATGGTTTCAACATTGTTTTTGTTATTCGTGTCATTACTCTCTTGCTCTTCAGCGAAGGCGGTAACGTTAAAGATACTGGCGGTGATAGCTAAACAAATAGCCGATTTGGGGAAAGTCATTAAAAATCTCATCAACAAAAATAAAAAAAGAGGCGTGTGCAATGAGGATGAATTTGAAGAATGTTATACCAATTACACGAATTTATTGCTCAACGTAAAGTTAATGCACTTGGTATTAATTTTATCTATAACCATCCCTATGCCAGAAAACTAATTAAGTTAATTTTCTGCCCAGGTTCAAAGAGTATATATCTCAGCGGCAAATCAATTGAAAAATCAAATGACAGCGCACCCCTTGGTTTCACGCTATTCTAACAAAAAATCACATACTAATCTTTTTATTAAGTCTCTTATTAGGGCAAACAGCAGCTAGTATCGAGAATAATGACTCCTTACGTCTCTGCCTTGTCTTAAGTCTTTTAAATTCCTAGTGAATGCTGCATTATGAAGTGGAGCGGATAGTTTGATGAATCCACATTGTGGAAGCTATCACATTTAATAAAAGTAGCGAGTGTTTATGTTTCCGAATTGGCAATTAGTGCTATTGAGTCTGGCTTATATTAGCTTGTTATTTTTAATTGCTTTCTTAGGTGATAAATACCGGCATCAGTTGGCGAAGAAAGGTCAGGGCATCATTTATGCACTCACGTTGGGGGTTTATTGTACCTCGTGGAGCTTTTTAGGCACCACCGGACAAGCGTCAACCAATTTACTGTCCCATGTCCCTATTTATTTAGGGCCTATTCTACTTTTTGTCTTTGCTTGGCCGTTTATCCAACGCATTATTAGGGTCAGTTTAAAACTGCATTTAACCTCTATTGCTGATTTGCTGGCTGCTCGCTTTGGTAAGTCACACAACCTAGCTATTATGGTCACCATAGTGGCACTCGTCGGTACTATGCCCTATATCGCGCTACAGCTAAAAGCGATGGTGTATTCATTTCAGCAACTACAAATAGATAAGAGTTTCACTAGTTGGCATATCGGCTTGGTGGTTAGTTTAGTGTTAGCGGTATTTACCGTGTTGTTTGGTATCAGACACATCGATGTTACTGAGCGTCACCCAGGGGTAATGTTGGCCATTGCCTTTGAGTCTTTAGTTAAGTTATTTGCCTTTTTAGCGGTGGGTATCTTCGTTTGTTTTGTGCTTTACGATTCACCAGCAGATATTTGGCAACAAGCCGATGCTAATGCTTTACTTGAGCAACAACTTACCGCAGATAGCGTAACCTCAATGGTGGCCATGCTAGTGATTGTGATGGCGGCATTTTTATCATTACCAAGACAGTTCCAAGTCATGGTTGTTGAGCTTAAAGACCAAAAAGATACCTGGCTTAGTCGCCGAGTCTTTCCACTGTACTTATTAGTTTTTGCTTTCTTTGCCGTTCCTATGGGGTTAGCGGGTCAAATGCTATTGGGTAATACCGTACCTTCTGACACCTACGTACTATTTTTACCTGACGTAACTAATCAAACTTGGCTAACCCTGTTTGCTTTTTTAGGCGCTATTTCTGCGGCAAGTTCCATGGTGATAATCTCAGCCATTGCCTTAAGTACCATGCTCAGTAATGAAATTGTTTTTCCACTGCTTTATCGTCGACAAAAAGTAGCACAAACAGACTATGATAACTTTCGCAGACGTTTGTTAAATATTCGCAAGCTGCTCGCCTTGTTCGTTATCATGTTGGGTTATGGGGTTTTCATCATGGCCTCGCCGGATACACTGTCTTCATTAGGGGAAGTGGCGTTTGGTGCTTTTGCCCAATTAACACCCGCGCTTATCGCAGCGTTTTATTGGCGTCGTGCTAGCTTAGTCGGAGTCTATGCCGGTATATTGGTCGGCTTTATTTTGTGGCTTACCCTGAACTTTTTACCACAATTTGGTTTATATGCTTCGCCTTTTGCTGAAGGCTTCTTACCGGTTAAAACTACCGCTACTTTATTTAGCTTAGGCGCTAACATTTTTGTTATGTGGGCATTGTCACAAATCAGCAGGCAAAGCGTACAAGAGCGAGTACAAGCCTCGTTGTTTCTCGAGTGGCAGTCACCAAAACTACTTACCGTCGAGAAAAAACGTCAACTAGATGTCAGGGACTTAGAATTGTTATCATCTCGATTTGTTGGTCTAGACAAAGCGCGAGATAGCTTCAAAAGTTTTTTATCGGCTAATGATAAAAAGCTATTGGGCAATGCCGGTTATAACCAACAACTATTGCAGCACACTGAAAATACGCTAGCAACCGTGATGGGCTCTTCTTCTGCTCGTTTAGTGTTGAGCTCAGCACTTGAAGGGCGTGATTTTGATTTGGATGAACTGGCGGTGTTAGTGGAAGAAGCCTCGAGTCAAAAGCAGCAGTTTTCGCAAGATTTACTGCAAAGTGCTATTGAAAATGCTAGCGAAGGTATTTCCATTGTTGATGATCAGTTACGTTTAGTGGCTTGGAATAAAAAATATTTAGATTTATTCGAGTACCCTTCCGACTTGGTTTATATCGGCAGTCCAATTTCTGGGCTGATTCGCCATAACGTGCAACGAGGTTTGTGTGGTACTGGCGATATAGAGTCGCAGGTGAATCGTCGCTTGGATTTCTTGCGTAAAGGCAGCCCACATAGTTCAGAACGCCAACAAGCTAGTGGCCAAACTATTCGCATTGAAGGTAATCCGTTACCTGGTGGTGGCTTTGTTATGTTATTTTCCGACATCACCGCTTATCGGCAAGCTGAGCAAGTTCTCAAAGAGGCCAATCTAGATCTTGAAACTCGGGTTTATGAGCGGACACTAACCCTAGCTAAAACTAATGAAGCGCTAGCGAAAGCACACGAAAAAGCAGAACAAGCGCATTTGAAAAAAAGTCAGTACCTAAAGGCGTGTAGCCATGACTTAATGCAGCCCCTTGAAGCGGCGAGGTTATTTACTTCGGCGCTATCTGAGCAAAGTAACTTAACCAAGGACCAGCAAAGGCAAGTTGAGAATATCGACCGTTCTTTAAAAGCAGCCAATGACTTACTAGCGGATTTAGCTGACATTGCCCGTTTAGAAAGTGGCAATATCAAAGCCAATATTCAGGTATTTGCTCTCAATGATTTATTCGAAGACTTAGCGCAAGAGTTTGCCGCCCTGGCTATTGAGCAATCGGTTGAATTTCGCCTTGTTGCAAGTAAAGTCTGGGTTAAATCTGATAGACACCTACTCAGGCGTATCATCCAAAATCTTGTCGGTAATGCCTTTAGGTATGCCAGTCCGGGCAAGGTATTATTGGGCGCGCGAGTTTTTAACCAGCAAGTTATTATCCAAATTCTAGATAATGGTCCTGGTATTCCAGTGGAAAAGCAGGCGTTGGTGTTCGAGCAGTTTACCCAACTTAATACCGCGAATAATCATGCCGGAAGAGGCTTGGGTTTAGGGCTAAATATCACTCAGAGCCTAGCGCAGTTATTAGGGCACACTTTAAGTTTACAATCGAAAACCATGCAAGGATGTAAATTCTCTGTGCAAGTAGAACAAGCCGAAGCTGTTATCCAAAGTAGGAGTGTTGCCAATCCTGGTTTTAATGTTGCTCTGAAAGATATCACCGTTTTATGCATAGATAACGATCCTGACGTGCTTAGCGGCATGGTTGAGCTACTGTCAGCATGGCAATGTAATATTTTAGCGGCAGACTCCAGAGAAACAGCGCTTGAAGAATTTGCTAATCACAGTAACGAAATCGATATCTTATTAGTGGATTACCAGCTGGGTTACCGAACAGATAGCCAAATAGAGGATCCACAAGGTAAACAAGTAGATGGTTTAACCTTAATCAAAGATATACGTAGCCAGTGTCATCATTCATTACCCGCTATCTTAATCACCGCGACCACCGAAGCGGATATAGAAGAAAAAGCCAAAAGTTACGATGTTGGTTATATGCGTAAATTGGTAAAACCAGCCGCGTTACGAGCAATGATGAGTGCTATGCTCGCCAAAAAACTCCAAGCCGATTATGTCGGTTATAGCTAGATAAAGCTAAGTTTTA
>NZ_KB905188.1 GCF_000378625.1 Colwellia piezophila ATCC BAA-637
GACTTTAGACAAGGAGAAGAACGTAAACATAGCCAGTCTATATTTTTGTTCTTTAACGCCGCTTAAAGTCATTTAAAACCCATCGCAGAAGCGCTTGAGCAACCTCACTTCATCGGTACATCAATTTGAAATGGCGCTACATGGATGTAGTTTAGAAGAGAATGCAGGAGCATATTCTCCTGAATAACCATGGCTACATTGATATGCCTTGAATTGAAATTGCTCAAGCACTCTGAAACATGCATCTTGAATGGTAACGGGTATATACATATTCACGGCTTTTTTGTGTCCAACATAAGTGTGGTAACCTTAACAAAATAGGATTACCTGCGTTATTTATTAAAGTGCGAGAAGTGACCATAACGTTGATGTAAAATACCTACCCGCTCAACATATACTTGCGTTTCTTTATAAGGAGGAATACCGCCATACCGTTTCACCGCCCCCTCGCCAGCATTGTATGCTGCAGAAGCCAGTCGATTATCACCCTTATATTTTCTAAGTAAACGTGCTAAATGTTTAACCCCGCCTTTAATATTTTGCTGAGCACTTAATGAATTCTTTACCCCTAATTCTCTTGCCGTCGCTGGCATTAATTGCATAAGACCTTGAGCACCCTGCTTAGATACAGCTTGCGCATTAAAATGAGACTCCGCATGAATGACAGCACGTACAAAAGCAGGATCGACACCATATTTTAATGCCGCTTGGTTAATATCATTTCGATAAGGCTGTAAGTAAAGCTTTGCTTGACGCCAATCAATGAGTGAATCGACTGCACAGGCATAACAATCAAAACGGTAACGTTTATAATCAACATCTATGGGTTCGATATCAGAGAAAGAGGTCACCCCTAAAGATGACTTATAAGTATAAATATTCTCTAATTTTTTATCTGCAGCAATGCTATCTCCGCTGACGAAAGTCAAAGCAAGCATCAAGATAAGCAGCGGATTAACACTTGGACTGAGAACATTATATCTATGAGTGTTTAAAAAGTTTTTCATTGCGCCTCTATTATCCTGCAATTTTAATAACAGCAAAAATATTTCTAAAACCTATATTCCATTTTGGAATAAAAAATCGCTATCTATTCCTTTTGATCTGACTTCAAATTGTCTATTCTTCTTTCATCAATTGTCATGGGTGAAAATAGTTATGTTGCCAGAGCAGCGCTTATTAAATCAAAACACATCAAATTCAGCAAATAATAGTAGTGCCTTAGATGCAAATCAACTAGCGTCACTCCAACAAAGCGTAGCTGATTATTCTTCACTGCAACTTGCTTGGGCAAGTGGTTACTTAGCGGCGAAAAGTGAACAAGGTCAAAATGCTCAAATCGCACCAGCTCAAGTTGCTGCAGTTGTTGCTGCTAAAACCTTAACTATTTTATATGCCTCGCAAACAGGTAACGCTAAAGGTGTTGCCGGTCAGCTAGAAAAAAATGCTAAAGCGGCAGGTATTAATGTTGTCCTTAAGAATATTGCCGACTTCAAAGCCAAAGCATTAAAAAATGAAAGTCATCTAATAATTGTAGCCAGTACTAATGGCGAAGGCGAGCCGCCAGATGATGCCATTGAGTTTCATGAATTCTTATTAGGCAAGAAAGCGCCTAAATTACCTAACCTAAGCTACAGTGTTTTAGCCTTAGGTGATAGCAGCTATGAATTTTTCTGTAAAACAGGTCAAGACTTTGATGAACGCCTACAGACACTAGGTGCCAAACAAGTAATGCCACGTGTTGATTGTGATGTTGATTACGACAGTGACAGTGAAAGTTGGACTTTAAAGATAGTTGAAAGCTTAAAAGACGAACTAACGCAAGCCAATGCACCTTTAACGATCGTCAGTAATATTGGTGATTTACCTACTGCCGGTGCTGCAAGTCAGTATTCAAAACAAAATCCATTGTCAGCTGAGTTCTCACTAAGTCAAAAAATTACTGGTCGTGATTCAGCTAAAGATGTTCGTCATATTGAAATTGATTTAGGTGAATCCGGTTTAACTTATCAAGTCGGTGACGCTTTAGGTGTTTGGTTTGAAAATGATGAAAAACTTGTTGCCAAGTTACTTACCGAGCTTAATTTTTCTGGCGATGAAAAAATCAGTTTAAAAGTTTCAGGTGAAATACAAGAGTTTTCATTAAAAGAAGCACTAATTAGCCAATTAGAAATTACTCAAACAGCGCCATCATTTGTTGAGTTTTGGGCACAAGCTTCTAAAGACAGCAAGTTAGTTACTGTAGCTAGTGATAAAAACTCGGCACGAGAATTTGCCGGAGTACATCAAATTATTGATGTTGTTAGCCTAGCGAAAGCAAAAATTGATGCACAAAGCTTTGTTGATGCTTTACGTAAAATCACCCCGCGTTTATATTCAATTGCCTCAGCGCAAGCTGAAGTTGAAGAAGAAGTACATTTAACCGTTGGTATTGTTAGTTATGAAAGCAATGGTGATACTCGCACAGGTGGTGCCTCAGGTTTTCTAACCGAACGTTTAGCCGAAGGTCAAAAAATACGCGTTTTTGTTGAACATAATGATAACTTCCGTTTACCACAATCAGACGATACAGCCGTCATTATGATTGGCCCAGGTACCGGTGTTGCGCCATTTAGAGCCTTTATGCAAGAGCGTGAAGCGCATGATGCTAGTGGCGACAACTGGATGTTCTTTGGTGATCAAACTTTCACCCAAGACTTCTTATACCAAACTGAATGGCAGAACTATTTAAAGTCCGGGTTATTAACCCGTATGGACGTAGCTTTTTCTCGTGACCAAGCCGAGAAAATCTATGTACAAGACCGATTAAAAGAACAAGCAGCTGAAGTATTTTCCTGGTTAGAGCGTGGCGCACATCTTTATATTTGTGGTGATGCTAACCACATGGCTAAAGATGTTCACCAAACCTTGGTAGAAATCATTGCCGAGCACGGCAAATTAAGCACAGCACAAGCAGAAGATTATTTAAAATCACTTAGATCTAATAAGCGTTACCAGAAGGATGTTTACTAATGAGCAACGATTTCACCAAAGTTGAAAACCCTGTCTTGATTGTTGAAGGTAAACAAGCCGATAACGAACGCATGAAAGCAGAATCAGATTTTTTGCGTGGCACTATTGTTGACGATTTAGCCAATAGAATGACTGGTGGCTTCACCAGCGATAACTCGCAGTTAATTCGTACTCACGGTATGTATCAACAAGATGACCGTGATATTCGCGCCGAACGTCAAAAGCAAAAGCTTGAGCCATTACATAATGTTATGCTCAGAGCGCGTTTACCCGGTGGTATTATTAATCCAACACAATGGTTGGCCATTGATAAGTTTGCTGATGATTATACTTCTTACGGCAGCATTCGTTTAACCACCCGTCAAACATTTCAGTTTCACGGGGTATTGAAGCCAAACATTAAGTTAATGCATCAAACCCTTAACAGTATTGGCCTTGATTCAATTGCGACCGCGGGTGATGTTAACCGTAACGTACTTTGTACTTCCAACCCTGTTGAGTCTGAATTGCATCAAGAGGCGTATGAATGGGCCACTAAACTTAGTGAACATTTATTACCAAAAACGCGTGCTTACGCGGAAATTTGGTTAGATGAAGAACGTGTTGAAACAACGGAGGGTGAAGAAGTAGAGCCTATTTTAGGCAGTAACTATTTACCGCGTAAGTTTAAAACGACCGTAGTGATTCCACCGAATAACGATATTGATGTGCATGCTAACGACTTAAACTTTGTTGCCATTAGTGAAGACGGTAAATTAATCGGCTTTAACGTACTGGTTGGTGGTGGTTTAGCCATGACTCATGGTGATAATGCGACGTACCCTCGTTGTGCGGATGACTTTGGTTTTATCACCAAAGAGCACACCTTAGCGATTGCTGAAGCGGTTGTTACTACGCAACGTGATTGGGGTAACCGTGTTAACCGTAAAAATGCCAAAACTAAATATACCTTAGACCGAGTGGGTGTTGATACCTTTAAGGCCGAAGTTGAACGTCGTGCTGGTATTAACTTTAGCGATTCTCGTCCATACGAGTTCACCACGCGTGGTGATAATTTTGGTTGGGTTGCCGGTATTGATGGTAAATATCACTTAACCTTATTTATCGAAAATGGTCGTATTCTTGATTCCCTAAGCGCAGATTTAGACGGTAAAAGCTTAAAAACCGGTATGCGTGAAATTGCCAAAATCCATCAAGGTGATTTCCGTTTAACCGCGAACCAGAACCTAATTGTTGCCGGCGTAGCTGAAGCTGATAAAGCAGCGATTGAACAACTGGCCCGTGAGCATGGTTTAATGAATGACGGTGTTTCTAAGCAACGTAAAAACTCTATGGCTTGTGTGGCCTTTCCAACGTGTCCACTGGCTATGGCTGAAGCCGAGCGTTATTTACCCGGTTTAGTTGATGATGTTGAAAACATCCTCGCTAAAAATGGCTTGAAAGATGAAAGCATTATATTACGTGTTACCGGCTGTCCAAACGGCTGTGGCCGCGCCATGCTTGCTGAAATAGGATTGATTGGTAAAGGTCCAGGTAAGTACAATATGTACCTTGGCAGTGATGTAGCAGGCTCTCGTGTACCAAAATTATACAAAGAAAATGTTGATGAAGCCGGTGTACTTGAGGAAATTGATGCCTTAACTACCCGTTGGTCAGCAGAAAGAACTGCTGGCGAAGCCTTTGGTGATTTTGTTATCCGCGTCGGTATTGTTGAGCAAGTTATCGTCAGCTTTAGGGATTTTCATCATGCTTAATGCCGCAACCAACGTGGCAGAGAAAGGGCTTACTAGCCCGTTTGATGTCGCCTTCCCTAACCCTTCGATGGCAGATTGGAATCAATCGCTTGAAAAAGAATCGCCTATTGCCCGAGTAGAATGGGCAATGGACAACTTACCGGGTGAATTTGTCTTATCGTCTAGCTTTGGTATTCAGTCTGCAGTGATGCTGCACTTGCTTACCCAAGTTGATAGTAATATTCCGGTATTAATTACTGATACGGGTCACTTATTTCCTGAAACTTACCGTTTTATTGAACAGTTAACTGAACGTCTAAAGTTAAATTTACACGTTTATCAAGCGAAAGAAAGTGCCGCTTGGCAGCAAGCAAAGTATGGTGAAGAATGGGCACAAAGTGATGATACCCTTAAAGCCTATAATCGTCGTAATAAGGTTGAACCTTTGGAACGCGGTTTATCTGATCTTAATGCCAGTACTTGGTTTTCAGGTATTCGTCGTCAACAATCGGCGCATAGAGAAAGTTTATCGGTTGTCAGTACACTACGCGGTCGTTATAAAGTACATCCAATTATTGATTGGACTAATAAAGATGTGCATGAATATCTAACTAAGCATAATTTACCTTACCATCCTCTTTGGGATGAAGGTTATGTTTCAGTGGGTGATGTCCATAGCACCAAACCGTTAACCCTAGGTATGAGTGAAGAAGATACTCGTTTTGGCGCCGGCCAACGTGAATGTGGTTTGCATACTGATGGTGATGGTATTTAATTACCCTATTAACTTCTTACCTCAACCGTAAAAATAAAAAGCTAAAAGAGACTCTCTTTTAGCTTTTTTTGTGGCAATTATTTGTCCGTATTTAATAACTTAAAGTTTGTTTTTCCTGCTTAACCTCACGGTGACGACCACACCCAAAGGGCGACTTACAGCCGAGCCTCCCCTTGGAAACCCTGCGACGCCCTACTCAGCAGAACATTCAGCTTTCATTTCAACTAGGGTAAACCACGATTCCTGCCGCTACTAAGCTCATGGTACAAGTCGTCCATGAACAACGGCAGCCCACGACGTCAGGACAATAAGCGCCTTTACTTGAAAGAGCCTCGATAACACTTGAGTGAATTGAAGAATACGTTTGTTAGCAACTCCTAGGGATTCTAAAGGGAGAAGACATAGTGGCGGCAGCTATCAGTTGGATAGCGAGCGCTCAACGATCGCAGAAGGCGCACCGTCTTTTGGTGCTCTTGCTGCGATTGTTATATGGTTCATTATTTAGGCCTAAGTGTCTCAATAATCTGCGCATCCACCCAATAAGGGCTTCCTTCCACAGACCTACTTCCATCTTCCCTATGTTTTACATCTCCCTTCCAAAAAAATAAATATTTTCCATCGGGTGTCACTTTCGGGCGTTGTTCATAGGCTGCTGTGTTTATCTTATCTCCCATGTTAATTGCTTCCCCCCATGAACCATCTTTCTTTCGAAAACTAATATAGATATCAGGAGTGTTTTCACCTTCTTTCTCAGCATCCCACATTAAATAGGACTCATCTGGAGCAATGAAGGGGTGGGCAATATATTTTCCTGTGTTAATCGCTTTGGTCATTTTTTGAGGCTCTTCATATTTGCCATCTATAAGGCGTGAATAACTCATATGCCCACTGCCGTCTTTTTCGAAATCTATAAAATAAAAATAATAAGTTCCTTTAGCGGAGACGGTGAAACCAGTGATGGGAATGTCTTTGAAAGGTTTAAGGCTTTTCATCTCTGATAAACTAGGATTGAATTTTTCCGCATATTTATTTGTATCAGTTGACGGGATAGACTTCCTGCTCCATCGCTCGTTTTTGTATTGCATAACAAACAATGTAGGTTCTTTATATTTTCCACCAGACCTAGTGAAAGAGAACTCTCTCATATCTGGTAAAAACACTACTTCAGTTTCAAGATACTCTTCTGTCGAAACAATACCAGGAGCAAACAATACAGGAATTAAGCCTGGTGGTTTTTGTCCAAGAGAGGGGCCTTCGAGGACTGGCAGCTGATCATGGCTATGGCTAGCGCTACTCATCATAAGTGCAGAAAGCAACAGAGCCACTGGTACACAAGCAATTTTCATGATTTTTTCCTTAATTAACAAACGCAGGTAGGATAGTTTTTGAAACTTGAGTGAATATTTTATCTTCCATATCCAAGCCTGTGATCACAACAACTAAGTCAAGCGCTTCAACCGAAATAACGCGATTTCCACCACCACCCCAAGCTATTTTGACATCATAGCTTTTGTCTCCGACTGCAACATCAGTTTGATACCACAAATAGCCATAGAAAAAGGTTTCGGGTTCCTGCCAATCTTCAGTAGCTCGAGTAATTGCGCTGGTGGCCTTCGCTAAATAATCTGCTGAAAGCAGTTGTTCGCCTTTCCATTGTCCTTCATCGGTGACCAAGACTCCCAATTTGAGCATATCGCGAGACGTCATGCTTAATCTTCCATCCCCTATTGGTAGGCCACTTTTGTCATCTTTCCATTTATAATTAGTGATCCCTAACTTTCCGAAAAATTCATTTTTAATAAAATCTTTAGCGGATCCTGGCACAACAGCATCGAGGACTTGCATGACCATAATTGGATCAGGGCCTTGGTACTTATAAACCTGAGACATAGAGGTAACAGGCTCACTCAGCTCAAGAAAAGCCTGAACCTGAGCCAAACCTTTAAAAATTTCTGAATTCCCCCTGAATTTGGTCATCTGTTCATCACTGAAACGAAGTCCCGATCTCATCGTCAACGCTTGGTGAAGAGTGATCTTATCTACACCATCAACAAATTTTGTTGGGTCCAGGCCTTTCAAAAAGCTGACCAGAGGTTTGTCTAAGTCGGCCATGGTTAGATAACCCAGCTGGATTGCACGGCCGAGCAACAAGCTTGCGTAACCTTTAGTCGCTGAATTTTGAAAGTGAGGTAGGTTGATGCGACCGCGTTTATAATAAGATTCAAATAGAAACTTGCCCTTATGCGCGATAAGCAGGCTGTCGTATTCACCGTGTTTATTATCAGCGAGTTCCTCGGCCAGTTTGACAATCATGTTTTTATTACCACCATCAATACCCAATTCACCAACTGCTAGATCGCCTTTTCTGGCTGCAGGTGTTGTATCGATAAAGGCTTTTTTGAGATCAGGAATATCCCTGAATGAGAGCTTGGCCTCGGCGGCTGAAACCTCTGGTGCTAGGCTATTATTCCTGTCGGCGCTTTCTACAGCACTCACTGTAGCAATGCTGCTAAAACAGCTTAATAGAGCGACGGCGATTAAACTTTTGAATTTTAAGTTGATTTCCATAGGTATTCCCTTTGTTTTGTTTACTTTTTATTCTTAAATCGATCTGGATTAGCACCCTTATACATCTGTGTTAATGTCCTTGTTATATAGCTTATAATTTGGGCCTGAGGGTCTCAATAATCTGTGCATCCACCCAGTAGATATCTGTATTACCGTCAGCTACGTTTCTGTTAAAGAGCATGTACTTGCCGTCAGGGGTGACGCTTGCATAGAAATCCTCTCGATCGGAATTGACTTTGTCACCCATATTAATCGCAGGTCCCCATGAGCCATCTTTTTGTCGGTAACTAATATAAAGATCATTGCCACCAAAGCCGCCTTCCCGTTCGCTATCCCAAATCAGGTAGCTTTCGTCTGCCGCGATAAAGGGATGGGCCGTCCATTCTCCTGTATTGACCACTGAAGCCATCTTTTTTGGAGTTTGGTGCTCGCCGTTCTTGAGCCTTGAAATGCGGATTACCTTGTTTTTATAATCGTCAAAAACATAGGTGCCTTTGGCAGATGCCGTCAGGCGCATAATGCCCCAGTCTTTGCGGTCAAACATCGGCCCAAGGCTTTTTCGTTCTGACCAGCCATCGCCAATACGGTCTTTATACCCTTCTGCCATATGCCACCGCTTGCCGTCAGGCGAGAACGCGGTTTCACCGTTTCGCGGAAATTCTAGATATTTGGTCCAGATATTGTTTTCTTGCCGGAAGCCGATAACGGTTCGGCGTGCATATTTTCCGCCTTTTGTGGTGAAGTAAAATTCTGTCATGCCGGGGGCAAATATGCCCTCACCATCCCAGCTTTTTTTTGAGATGATGCCCGGTGCAAACGGTTCAGCCACCATGCCTGATGGTTTTTGCCCCATATAGGGACCTTTCAAGATTGGAAATTCATCTTGGCTATTTTTTTCATGACTATAACTATTGCCACTCATCATCAGAGCAGAGCCTAAGAAAAGTATTGAAGGTAAAACTATTGAAGAAAAAACGGCTTTCATAATTTAATCCTTTTTTGAGGCGTGAGAGAGTTTATTCTTGGGTAATGATTTAGGCCTGAGCGTCTCAATAATTTGTGCATCCACCCATTGCATACCCGCATTTTCATTGCTTATAAATCTGTTAAAGAAAAGATATTTTCCGTCTGGCGTTACGGTTGCTCCATTTTCATTATCACTTGTGTTTATTGTATCCCCTAAATTAATAGCAGCACCCCATGAGTTATCTTTCTGTCGAAAAGAAATGAACAAATCGGCGCCACCATATCCGTTTTCTCCTTGCTCATCCCAGATCAAATAGGATTCATCTGGCGCGATGAAGGGGTGTGCATTCCAGTCGCCAAAATCAATGTTCACTGCTTTTGGTTTTTCATGTTTACCGTCGATTAATCGTGAATAACGAATAGGAATTGATTCATTTGCATCGTCAAAATAGTAAGTGCCATTGGATGAAGACATAAGGCGCATGATACGGAGGTCTTTAAAAATAGGCCCTAGGCTTTTTAATTCTGACCATCCTGCTTCGGTACGCTGCTTATAGTGCTTACCCAAATGCATAGTCTTACCGTCTGGAGTAAGAATTGGCCGGCCCACTCTGGGTCCCACCAGAGACTCGCGCCATTGATTGTTTTCGGATTTAAAGACAATTAAAGACCACTTTCTATCTTTGTTGTTTCTCCTAGTAAAATAGAACTCTTTCATATCAGGTGTAAAGAAACCGCTATGGTCACGACGCTCTGTAGAAAGGCCACTGGGTGCGAAAGATTTGGGGGTGGATCCCGGCGGCTTTTGTCCGACATAAGGGCCTTCAAGAACAGGTGGCTTATCATGTCCATAGCTTTTACTACTCATCGTTAGAATAGAAAGCAGCAGGGCTATAGAAATAACCGTAAAAATACCAATAGGTCTCATTATTTATTCTTCCTATTTTGTTAAGCTTGATAACCATTTAACACTACGCACGCCAACCATTGGAAACGAGTCGCTATGGCCAGAAGATTCAATCACTACATGCTTTATTGATGATATTCCTTCATATTTTTTATTTTTTAATTGGGTAATAAATTCATCGACATGCACACCCAACTCCTGCTCCAATTCGCCATAGGAAATAAAGAGGTTGATCTCTGACGCTTTAGTTTTTAATGCTGCATTTTCAAGGGAAAAAAGTAACGGAATATCTCGCCAAAGCGATGGGCTACCTAAGATGTAGTTTTTAAAGGTATCGGGTTGTGCCATTAAGGCGTAAGCACCAAATAAGCCGCCGAGGGAAAAGCCGAAATAAGTGCGATTACTCGGGTCGGTTCGGTAGTTGCTTTCTATAAACTTAATGACATCGTTGCGAATAAAAGTTAGATGATTACTGGCCTGGCCAAATTGATATTTAGCTTGACGTTCTGGGTTGCTTGACTTGCTTATTGAATAATCTCTAGCTCTACTGTCATGTACCCCTGAATCTTCATTGAGGTCTTTTTGATGGGAAATTCCAACTAAAATGACCTCTTCCATCAAGAATTCAGTACCCGATAATAGTTCGATGTGCGTATCTGCATCGGTAAAATAAATGACAGGATAGTTTTTATCTTTATTCTTGGTATATCCCTCGGGCAACTTTATATAAAGCTCGTATTGCCTATCAGCCTGAGTGTCTTTAATAGGAACGACTTGTATTCTTGGCAATGTTAAATCTCTTGTCTCGCCCGCCTCGATTGTTAGAAAAGGCAGCAAATACATCACAACTAAAATTAAAATCTTCTTCATATTCATTAATTTATCCACCTGTTTTTTACTCGGTTGTATTAAAAATTCGTTCTTTTAAATAACGGATTTTCAAAATATTGTTCTTTTAAATAACGGATTTTCAAAATATTGTTCTTTAAAATCTGGACATGAGCTGAATTTAAATCATTTGAACCTAAAAGACCTGACGTGCTACTGAATTTTCGCTGACTTCTCCCTGAATTATGTATTTTCCATTATTATCAGATAGATATAAAGTATGTTAACTGACATTTTGCTTTGTGATAGGATAAGCATTCTCGTTTAGACTCACTTTTGAGTAACAACTTTCATTCTGGTAAGTGTTTATATGGCAGTACAATATTGGGTCGGTGAGTTTTTTGTCGATTTATCTAGGAATCAAGTCACTCAAAAAGAGCAATCGCAAACTATTGCTCCAAAAGCTTTAGCTGTTTTAACCTACCTAGCTGAAAATCAGGGCAGAGTGGTTAGTTACGATGAATTGTTTGCTAAAGTGTGGCCCGACACGATTGTTACGCCTAATACATTACAAAGAAGCATCGCCCAACTAAGAAAAGTATTGGGTCAAGACACTAACCTGCAGTCCTATATTAAGACCCATGCTAAACAAGGATATAGCCTGGAGTGCGATGTTAAATGGCATGATGAGGCTAAACCAGAAACAGCAGTAGCAACAGGAAAAGACCTCGCAATAGCTGACAGTTCAGCAGAAAATGAAGTCAGCAATACTCATGTGAGTACCGAAACTGATGCAGCTGATAAAGCTCAGCCTCCAAGGTATTCTTTTAAACTGATTATTGCTGTTGTTGGCATTGTTATTTTGGCGATTATCGGTTTTAGCTACCTAACACCAACGCAATCATTAAAATTATCCTTTGGCGAGTTACGTTCATTAACAGCCACTGACAACAAAGAGCATTCGGCTATCTATTCGCCTGACGGTGAATACTTTGTTTTCCTTCGCTATTCAGAAGAGTTCTGTAATAGTAGTAATCTCTGGGCAAAAAACATCAAAACTCAGCAAGAAACCCAGCTCACTAAAAACATGGGTCGCTATGGTAGCCACAGTTTCTCTAAAGACGGCAAGAAACTAGTATTTATTAAAACTGAAAACTGCAACAAACCAATGACTCAAAAGGATTGTTATAAACTAATGACCTTGGATTTTGAAAAAGCACTTGCAGCACCTCAATCTCCGAATTTACTAATGGAGTGTAAAAACTCAAGAATAACCAAGGCTACATGGCTCAATAATAACAATATCGCTTTATTGCAGGAGTTTGCTAATCGTTGGAAGTTAACCAGCTATTCGATAGCGGACAACAAAAGTACGGTTATATACGAACTGGAAGACGGTAACTTCGTTGACTATGACTATTCCGCCACAGACGATCTTATCGCGTTAACCAGTATTCACAATGATGGTCTGCACTACATTGAAATAATCAAACCTGATGGCCAGGTTTTATCCAGTCATCCGATTGAATACCCCCCAGAAATAGCCAACTTTAGAAATATCTATCCAAACTTTACACCAACAAGTGAACTCCTTATTTTTAGCACCGGCAGACAACTCTTTACCCTATCTTATGATGGCAAGATAACCAATATTAGTCTGCCTCTTGATGAACCAATGGGGTCGCCGATATTTCACCCAGACGGTAAACGAGCGCTGGTGATTAAGGGAAATTGGGATAGTGATATCGCGACGATTTCCCTATCACAGATAACAAAGTCACAATCAGCCAAAGCACAATCAACGCAAACTCAAGCGGACCAATCCCTAACTAGGGAAAATAACAGTGACTCAAACCCTGCCCCGATAATTCCTGTCCCGACAATACTGGAACGCTCAACACTTGCAGAAGACAACGCCATTTACCAACCTAAGGGTGAGTTAATCGCTTTTAAGTCAACTCGCTTTGGCGATAATCAAATTTGGATAACTCATGGCAACGGCGCACAGCAACTCTCAAATTTTCCGATGGATTCTTCTATTAATGGTATGAATTGGGCCGCTGATGGACAAAGTATTTTGGTCAATGTTAATAATAGCCTCACTCAAGCGACCCTAGATTCAAGCCAAAAATCATTTCCATTCGACCACCGTATTGAACAACTTTTTCATTGGGATAGTGAAGACAATACCGCTTTATTACTTGTACGTATCAAAGGAGTTTTAAAGTTTGGCGAGTTTAATCTGCATAACTCAGAGTTTAGGGTAATAACCGACAAGAAAGTAAACTGGGCGCTAAAAAGTGAAGATGGTCGATTAATTTACACCGATCAATTGGACCGTTTTTGGCAGCCAGGTCCCGCCGAAGACCGACTGATTGAATCACTAGAAAGCCAAGGAAGCGACAAACGATTCATAATAAAAAACAATGTCATTTATGGAATTAATGAGGAATTTCAATTGTGGTCTTATGATCTAAACGAGGATACATTTGAGACCTTAGGTAATATACCTAACAACGTGGATTCATTAACCGACATTAATCAGTCTGACATTCTACTAACACTACGTATTACCGCTAAAAAAGAAGTGGCTGAACTCACTTTAAGGGATTGAAAATATTCAAGTGATTAAGATATTAGTGGCTGATTCTCGGATATTTGGCTCATGCAATTTGGTTTGACCAAGCTCCATTTACAGACAAAGCAACCGATTAAGCCAGTCTGCGAGAAGTATAGCTAAATCGAACCCTGTTCAATCGGTCTATCTTAGATTTTCTACCCCAGCTGAAATAGATCGAATTTAATAAAGCATTTTAAATTGACTGATTTCATCGACCAGAAGTTAACCTTATAAATAAAACGGTAATAACGCCATTAAATCAACAGTGAAAGTTCGATTTTAATAGCTGCTTGATTCCGCTTTGCGTACCAAGTTGTCTTACAAAACGCTAAAGTATGCACAACAAGGTCGTATCTTAGTTTTGTGTTATTTACCGCTAGGCTCGTTCTATTGAAAAACTCTGTACTTCACTTATTTTTTTGATATCAAGCGCTAGCATCACTAGTCGATCAATCCCTAAAGCGACACCTGAACATTGTGGTAGACCATGTTTTAATGCGGCGATAAAGTTTTCATCTATCGGTCTGGTATTCAAACCTAACGCGGTTCTTTTAGCATTATCTTGTTCAAACCTGACTTGTTGCTCATTGGCATCTGTTAGCTCATTAAAGCCGTTAACAAGCTCAATACCACGGTAATAACATTCAAACCGTTGCGCTACCCGTGAATCTTCTTCTGATACTCTGGCCAGTGATGCTTGAGCTATGGGGAAGTTATAAATAAATTGCGGTTGCTCAACACCTATTGTTGGTTCAACTAGTTCAGTAAAAATAAATTGCAGCAGTAAATCTTTGTCGCCACTGTCAATCAGCCAATCGGCAGACTTGTTATGCTTTGCTAGTAGTTGCACTAACTCATCAAAACTTGCGGTAAGTGGATCTATAGCTAACTTTTCGATAAAGACTTCTTGATAACTACTCGATGCGACGTCATTACAGTCTAAAACGGTTTTTAATAACTCAGCCACCTCATCCATTAGGTCAAACTGATCAAAGCCAATACGGTACCATTCAAGCAGCGTGAACTCAGGGTTATGGTAGCGACCGAACTCTTCATGCCGATAAGCTTTGGCAATCTGAAAAATACAGCCATATCCTGAAGCGAGTAAGCGCTTCATGTGGAACTCTGGTGATGTTTGCAAAAATAAGCTAACTGAATGCTCCGCAGATGAATTTGCTAAGAAATTATACTGACAGGTAAAAGCATCAAGATAAACATCGGTGACTGTGCCTTGTGATAACGCCGGTGTTTCAACCTCAACTACTTTTCGCTCAGCAAAGAAATGTCTGATTTTATGTAAGACTGCTGCTCGTTTTTGGGCATTTTGCCATGAAAGTGTTGCTTGCCAGTTCATTATATTTCCTCGTTAATCTGCGCGAACAAGTTCCCGCCTACATAAATTCGATCACTGTAGGCTGGATTTCAATCCCGCACATTATTCAGCGCGAACAAGTTCCCGCCTACACGGGATTTTAATCCCGCGGTTTACTCACAGGTTTTAATTCCAGTATAACAAGATCAAAAAAGGCCGCGTTAGCGACCTTTTTTAGATATTGATAGATTAATTTAATGCCGCTAAGATAAATGCTAGCGTAAATTAGTTATCAATCAGTATTATTTACTTATCAATGATAGTAGAAACAACACCAGCACCAACAGTACGACCACCTTCACGGATAGCGAAGCGTAAACCTTCGTCCATCGCTACTGGGTTGATTAGCTCAACAACAAACTTCAAGTTGTCGCCTGGCATTACCATTTCAACACCTTCAGGAAGCTCTACAGAACCAGTGATATCCGTTGTACGGAAGTAAAACTGTGGACGGTAACCTTTGAAGAATGGAGTATGACGGCCACCTTCATCTTTGCTTAAGATGTAAACTTCTGATTCGAACTTAGTATGAGGTAAGATTGAACCTGGAGCACATAATACTTGACCACGTTCAACGTCTTCACGTTTAAGACCACGTAATAAAATACCACAGTTCTCGCCAGCACGACCTTCGTCAAGAAGCTTACGGAACATTTCAACACCAGTACAAGTAGAT
>NZ_KB905189.1 GCF_000378625.1 Colwellia piezophila ATCC BAA-637
ATAACAAGCTAATAAATAAGGACAAAAAACAGTTGGCTGTTTTCGTTCCTCAACATTTTAGCCAACAATTTTTTGCCCATTATTAGGGCGTTAGGTGAATAAGGATATTGTAGATGACTAATCCTATGTATTTTTTAATGTTATTTTTGGTGGTAGCTTACTTTTATGATAAGGCTATAGATAGGGAGATTAACCACAATCAATCACTTAAATTGAAACTCCTAAAGCTGAAATATTTTAATTCACGTTTATTTAATAAAGCTGTTTATTTCGCTATGTCATTTAAGTTTTGGGGGTTTTCTCGGAATTTAAATGTCGTAGGAAGTATTTTTTCTCTATTATCATATTTTTTTCTTGTATACGTTGTTTGTTATATTTTTATAAGAGTTACAGCTTAGTATTAAATTCACCTAACAAGCTGTTAAACAAGGACAAAATACAGTTGGCTTTTGCTCCTTCGTCGCTTATTTTAGCCAACAATTTTTTGCCTGTTAACAGGGCGTTAGTTGACTATCAAAAACTATTTTCTAAGTGCTAAATAATTCAGTTTCACCAATTCACTGTTTTGTGCTTTACCGCGAATAAGTTAGTCATTTTTTGTGTGTTTCTGAAAGGTGTATTAGCGTAACTATTCGCTCTAAATAGTGAGTACAATGGCTCAAATTCACGGCTTGGTATTTCCATTACGGTGCGTTTAAGTTATTGTTGTACATATTGAAAGTGTGTTGCAACTAACAAGCAATTCAACGTGACACGCAACAGTTGGCCGCGCTCACTACGTTCACAATTATGGCCAACTATTACTTAGCCCGTTAATGTGGGCGTTATGTGTTTAAAAGGAGGTAGGCGTGATTTCACAGCTATTATTCATAATCGGTGCTTCAATCTTCGGTTTACTTGGCTTTGTGCATCTTATTTATACTTTCTTTACTGATAAATTTAATGCGTATGACCCAGACGTAACCGCAGCAATGAAAGGCACATCACCTGTCCTCACTAAAGAAACAACTGTTTGGCGTGCTTGGATCGGCTTCAATGCTAGTCATAGTCTAGGCGCAATATTTGTTGCAGCAATTTACATTCCTTTAGCCTTTTCACATATTCAATTTATTGCTAATAATAGTTGGTTTTCTGTATTGCCTTCTATTATTGGTTTTTCATATTTACTTTTAGCAAAAAATTACTGGTTTAAAATTCCATTTTTTGGCATTCTAATCTCAACAATATGTTTTGTAAGTGCTTTTGTGCTAATCAACACATAACAAGAACATCAAACGGAAAAAATACAGTTGGCTTTTTTCGTGCCTCAAAAATTATAGCCAACTGCATTTTTCCGCTTATGTTAAGCGTTATGAAGCTAGTCGTAGCAACTACGTTTGGTTGCTATTAAAATTTAAAAAAGGATTTTTATGTATATTTTGGAAGTAGTTAGTTTATTAATGTTTTTAGTTCTTATCGTTTTGGGTTACAAAAAGAACAGTCGAAATGTCATGTTAGTTGCATCACTTTGCTTATTTTTTGGCTTCGTTGCTCCAGATTTCATATCTGGTTTTACAGAAGGCTATGCATTCGCAGTCAATTAGCTTCATAACAAGCTAATTAATAAGGACAAAAAACAGTTGGCTGTTTTCGTTCCTCAACATTTTAGCCAACAATTTTTTGCCCATTATTAGGGCGTTATAACTAAAGGCATGTTCGTCAGATATTTCACTAAACGTAAATTGGTAAGTTGTGTTAAAGAACTTGCCATATATAACGACAAAGGAATGCATTGGAGGAGTCATGATACTGCTCAAATTACTGCTGAGCGAAAAAGGTTAATTTGTCTAATACAAATACAATTAGATAAACTTGAGAACTGTGATTCCCTCAAGCAGCTTCAGCAAGCAATTGAAACAGGTGCTTTAGCAATTGACGATGAAGGTAAGTATATCGATATTGCGAAGTCAGTTTAGTTATAACAAGCTGTTCAAGCAGGACAAAATACAGTTGGCTGTTTTCGTTCCTCAACATTTTAGCCAACTAAATTTTGCCCCTTAACAGGGCGTTAGCAGGCAACACTTATTCTAGTTAATTTGTGGTTGGCCTGGCATTTCACATCAAAGGATTGGTGTTCGTTTCCTTCCTTTATTGTGAAAAATCTATTAGTTTTATAAATCGGTAAACATTCTATGTTATTGTTTATCAATAAAGTTTAGTGGCTAAGTGTCGCAATATTTATTGCTTCTCACTCCCACTAATTTAATTTTTGCGTTAGTGGTGGTTGAGTGTTTTTAACAACCTGCTGCTAACAAGGCAATCAAACGGACACGTACAGTTTGCTCGCGCTTCGCGCATTTTAGCAAAAGGTACTTAGCCGCTTATTGTGGCGTTATATGCCTAAAGGGATTTTGTGTTTACATTTCTATATTTGTTATCAAATTTAGTAGGATACTTTTTAAGCTTCAATTTCATTCTGAGTAAACTCAAAGTTAGCGAGCAACGAATAAAAAGGTCGTCTTATCTAAGTCTACTTTTACTAGGTATTCAATTGGTTAGTTCTACTTTATGCGAGCTACTTGTTATTGACGATCTAGCTGCATTACTATTAACTATTATTATATTTTTAGCGGTCATACGAAAATTTTTAGTTTTAACTGTTTGGCAAACTATATTAATTCCCATAGTCGTCCCGATAATTGGTCAACTGTGTTTTGTTATTGTGTTTGCTTTTAGTATTAAAGTTTTTGGGCCAATTACGGTGTAGTCGGCATATAACAAGCTGCTCAAAACGGACTGCTAACAGTTGGCTGCGCTTCGTTCCTCGCACATTATAGCCAACTATTATCAGCCCCTTAGCAGGGCGTTAGCTATACCTTAAGGATTGAGTATGAGTTTTAAAAAGTCGTCATGGAAAATATCTAGCTTTCTATTAGTTCTCTTTTTGTTAACCGAACCAGAGTTTATAGCTTTTGCTGTGCTATTGGATGGTATTGGCTTGGAGTTTTTTGTTTTACTATTGGAAGTCCAAGCAATTGCAGTATTTGGTTATTATTTTCAAAACTGGTTTAAACCAGCCGCCAAGCCTGTTTATAAATTCATTCAAAAGTTCGACCCTCATTTTTTTGTTCCAACTAAGTCTGTTATAGCTCAATATCCAATTATGTTTATTCATGCTATTCCTGGGGTTGTTATATCTTCAATTGGTTTGTCGTTTGTTACTTTTTAAAATTAATTCTATATCGGTGTAGGGTATAGCTAACAAGCTAATTAATAAGGACAAAAAACAGTTGGCTGTTTTCGTCCCTCAACATTTTAGCCAACAATTTTTTGCCCATTATTAGGGCGTTATACATAAAGGATACGTATGGTTGATATCGCAATATTAGGATCTGCACTTAGCAGTATCAAGACGGCAACGGACATTGCCAAGCTAATCAAGGATAGCGGTACTTCACTTGAAAAAGCAGAAGTTAAACTACAAATTGCTGAGTTGATAAGCTCACTAGCGGATATAAAGATGGAATTAGCAGATGTTCAAACTATTCTAATCGAAAAAGACCAGAATATTACCGAGCTAAGGAATCAACTAAACACAAAAGAGTCTGTTGTTTGGTCTAAGCCATATTACTTTGTTGGCCAAGACGAAGATCAAGATGGGCCTTTTTGCCAACAATGCTATGACCAAGAACAAAAGTTAATTCGACTTCAAGGTGGTGGTACTAAAATTTGGCATTGTTTATCCTGTAAATCACATTTTAAAGATAGTAACTACGCAAGAGAGCCATTACCTCAAGTAAGGGTAATAAGGTCATAGTTTAGGTGTTATTTATGTCTAACAAGTTGCTCAAACGGACGCATAACAGTTGGCTGCGCTTCGTTCCTCGCACATTTTAGCCAACAATTCTGCGCCGCTTAGCAAGGCGTTAGCTTTTCTGGAGGTGTGATGGACAGTCCATTAATATCAGTTGCAAGTTTGTATGAAAGGTTAGCTGAAGATGATCTTATTATTATCGATGTTAGTATGAAAACTGTTGTTGGGAGAGAGCCCATAGTTTATGACTCATTATCGGTAATCCCAAAAAGTAGCTATATAGATTTATCTAAGGATTTAGTTGATCACGCTAGCTCGCAAGTGCATTCGTTTCCTTCACAACAGCAGGTTATAAATGTTATTAATAACCTTGATATCACACCCAATACAACGATAGTTTTATATGACAATCAGGGTATTTATTCTTCTCCAAGAGCATGGTGGATTTTTAAATCTTTTGGGTTAGATAATGTATATATACTAGACGGTGGTCTTCCTGAATGGATAAAGCAAAACTATCCAATCTCATCAGAATACGTTACACATAATAGATCTGAGTCAGGCTGTTCGCTAGATTTTAATGTTGATTCAGTAGTTTTCAAACAGCAAGTATTTGCAAACCTTTCTAATAAAGAATTTAGTGTTATTGATGTTCGAGCTATAGAAAGGTTTAATGGTGTTGCTCAAGAGCCAAGAAAAGGAGTTCGAAGTGGCCATATTCCTAATTCTATTAATCTGCCCTTTGAGCTTGTACTTCGTGGTAATAAATATAAAAGTCCAACGGAACTACAAAAGTTATTCTCAAGTATGGTACAAGATGATTCTAGGCGATTAGTCTTCTCCTGTGGCTCTGGTATTACAGCTTGTATTGGTTTAGTTGCAGCGTTATTAACTAGTCATACTAATGTCTCACTATACGATGGTTCATGGAGTGAGTGGGGAAGCGATTTGTCTCTTCCTATAGAACAAAGCTAACAAGCTGTTAAACAAGGACAAAAATCAGTTGGTTTTTGCTCCTTCGTCGCTAATCTTAATCAACTATTTTTTGCCTGTTAACAGGGCGTTAGCTATATCGAGAATCCTGTGACTGTAAAAAGGGAAGTAGCAGAATCATTTGAAGTTCCATTCAATGAAATCAGTGGTTTCATTGAAAAAGTATTAACTGAAAAACAAAGGTTCTATTCATATACTAAAACAATTCGTAGTGCTGATGATTGTTTTGAGACGGTTATAAAACCCATAGGTTGGCCGTTTATACTTTCTACTAAAATGAATATCACCTTTAATAAAGCTGAAAATGCTACTGAAGTAGTAATACAAACTATCTCGCAAAAGTGGGTATTCAACGATTCGTTTAATATGTACAACGGCTATATCAATAAGTTCCTAGAGAGTTTGCGCAAATATAGCTAACAAGCTAATTAATAAGGACAAAAAACAGTT
The DNA here is from genome assembly GCF_000378625.1 of Colwellia piezophila ATCC BAA-637. GTDB lineage: Bacteria > Pseudomonadota > Gammaproteobacteria > Enterobacterales > Alteromonadaceae > Colwellia > Colwellia piezophila. The sequence continues at coordinate 5,237 of NZ_KB905189.1, forward strand.
GGCTGTTTTCGTTCCTCAACATTTTAGCCAACAATTTTTTGCCCATTATTAGGGCGTTAGTTGGCACCGCTAATCAAAGTAATATTTTATTGTAAAAGTGGTGTTTTATAAATTGGCTTGGCATGTGTATCAATGCGTTTTCGCCATTAGCTTTTAGGTGTTAACCAGCGAAAGCAAACCTCATTTGTCAATTGTAGGTTTAATGCGTTCGCTTCAATAAGGTAAGTTGAGTGGCTCAAAGTTCAACCTTTTACGTGTAGCGGTACTGGGTGTATTTTGTCTCTTCCGTATAACTCATAAATATGGTAACTTATTGCTTATGTTGTCTTTTTAACAAAAAACAACTAACAAGGCAATCAAACGGACACGCAACAGTTGGCTAGGTTCCGCTTCGCTTCACATTTTAGCCAACTATTACTTAGCCGCTTATTGTGGCGTTAGGTAAGTAAATGGATATTATCGAAAAATTTAAGGTTCAGAGAAAAAAAAGAATTATCAATACAGTGTTAGCTTTGATGTTTTGGGTTCCAGCTCTAGCGATTATGATTTAACTTTTAGTTTTATTCCTATGCGAATGGATTACTTTGATCTTCTTTTAAAAGCTTTTGGTTTGATTTTTATTGTATTGGCATATCGAAACTCTCTTTGTCCAAAATGTGAAAGCATTGCTGGTAACGGTTGGTCAGTCGATGAATGCAAGAAATGTGGTGTTAAACTTACCTAACAAGCATTTTAACAGGACAAATAACAGTTGGTTTTGCTCCTGCGTCGCTTATTTTAACCAACTATTATTTGCCCATTAAATGGGCGTTAGGTACAACATGAAAGTGTCAGCCGAAAATTTCAAAGTTATTCCTATTAAAAAAGCTTTGATGTTTTATTTGATATTTATAATCACAGTATTTTTTAGTTATCAATTAATTCAGAAAAATGTACCTCAAAGTCATTTGTTGTGGGAATGTCTCGTGATTTTTTACTTTGTTTTAATGACTTTTCTTGGTGTCGGTTCAATATTTTATGGTCGCAAAATATTAAAACATAGGCAATCACCACCACCCAATACATGGGTGTTTTCCAACTGGCGAGTTATTAGTGGTAATAAAGCATATTGGTCTGGTTGGCTTGTGATTTTCTGTGGTGTATTTATTGCATTTGCTTTTATTTATCAATTCATTGTTTATTTAACGCATTATGTGTAAGTTGTACCTAACAAGCTAATAAACAAGGACAAAAAACAGTTTGCTGTTTCGTTCCTCAACATTTTAGCAAACAATTTTTTGCCTGTTATTAGGGCGTTATGAATATATATCTAACTGAGGGATTAAATTATGATACAGCCAAAACTATGCAAGGAATGTAGAAGAAAAGGAATCACTTTAGAGCCAGAACCAAGTAGTCAGCCTCAATTAAGACAAACAGATGAACCACATAAATGTGCAAACCCTGATTGCGAAAAGTATGTTTTCGAGGCGGAGCTATGAGTGTCGATTGGGATGCTGACTTAGCGGCAGAAGCACTTAAAGATTGGTCTAAAAAAGAAATTTCAGATGCTACCGATAGGTTTGAATCCCTCTTAAAGTTTTTTTTTAGTATTTCTTTATCAAGTATCGTAGGTTTTGTTGCTATTTTTAAGTTATATAAAGAAGCAGACGCTGTTCCCAATAATTTATTTATTGCTTCAATAATTATTTATATTTTATCAATGGCACTTTTGATTTGTGTAGCCTTAAGAGATAAAAATAAACTTCAACATGGCACCAACCTTCATACTGAATTCAATAGTGATTTTACTTTTGTTAAATATAGTTTTTGGGGGTGGTTCGTTTTATGGGGTATCGCTACATTACTGGCTGGTGGTGCAATATATTCATAACAAGCCATTCAAGCAGGACTTTTAACAGTTGGCTAGATTCCGCTTCGCTTCACATTTTAGCCAACAATTAAAAGCCTCTTAATGGGGCGTTAGGTTTCAGGTTCGATGTATTTTAAAACTGGTAATTACCCTGAGTTAGAGGGGTTAAATAAAAAACAGAAAAATGAATTTGTTTCTGATGCAGTTAAGCTTCATAACAAATGGATCAGTTTACGATTTTACTTTGTTATAGCGTTAACTTTTGTTTGTTCGGTTTTATTTGCAGAACTTGAGGTAGCTTTATCTCTTCCTGATTGGTCTGCATGGATTGTATTTCCTATTTTCGGCTTATGCTTTTACATATACCTTTTATGGGAAATTAATGGTGCAGTTTTCCAAGCGGTTTCTTTGCACGCTAAACAACCTAACAAGAAAATAAACAAGGACACGTAACAGTTGGCTACGTTTCGCTTCGCTACACAATTTTAGCCAACCATTACTTAGCCTGTTATTTGGGCGTTAGGCTTAATTATTTACCTTCACAATCGGAGAGAATTAAATGCAAGATTATGTTTCCACTGAAATGGTTAAAAAAGAACATGCGAAAGTTATTTCGAGCGAACTTATAAAACGAGGTTCAAAAACTCCAAAGGGTATGAGTTTGGCTAAAGATCGATCTTTAGCTAATTTATTATCACTTGCATGTGGTTGTGGAAAATATGCTTTAAAAATTGAGGATATTATTACTATTGGCAATCATGAGTTTTCAATAAATGAAGAAGGCGTTAAAGAGTTATTTAAACGTTCTCCGCATCACTCATAAGCCTAACAAGAACTTCAAACGGAAAAAATACAGTTGGCTGTTTTCACTCCGTTCAACATTTTAGCCAACTATATTTTTCCGCTTAAGTAGGCGTTAGTTGCCCGCACTAAATTAGTATTATTTATTTGCTAGTTTGGTGCTTAACACGTAGTTTCGTGTCTGGTTCAATCTTTGATTTGGCAATGGAAGTGCCACTAGAATCACACTTCCTTTTTGCCCAATCCAGTTTTCGCCTTTCACGTTTAGTCGCTCAAACAGCCGTAGTTTTTAAGGCTCAAAGTTCGGGCTTAGGTGTGTAGTACGGGAAAGTTTATTGAAACTTCCGTCAGGTAAATAAACATGGTAACTTATTGCTTCTGTTGTGCTTTAAATAATTAGCAACTAACAAGGCAATCAAGTGGGACACGCAACAGTTGGCTGCGTTTCGCTTCGCTACACATTTTAGCCAACTATTACTTAGCCCCTTATTGGGGCGTTATACGCAAGGAGCATCATGAGACTATTTCCCATCCTTCTAATATTTATTCTTACTCCTGTAATGGGGCAAGAATTAGTAATGCGGGAAAAGGCTCCTGCGGGTTTCACTAAACTACAAACAGAGATTTTGAACCATAACGCGCCAAAAATAAAAGATAATCATGGATTAATTGAGTTCTGTTACAAAGCTGACTCCTTCGTTGTATATAGCCAAAACCCTTTAGGTTTTGGTTATCAATTATCTCAGTTAAAACCTAGTAATTATCAATGTGTAGACCCCAATATGATAATTAATAGTAAGAATAGGCTCGGTATATACATTGGTATGTCAAAACCTGATGTACAAGAAGCATTAGGTAATATTGAATTAAATAACAATCAAACATTAATCTGGCAAAGTAAATTACTGGAAAATCAGGTGGTTTTTGATGTACAAACGTATTCAGAGTTCAACTTTAAAAACAACAAGTTAATTTCGTTATCTGTGTTTACTACTACAACTAATTGAATTGCGTATAACAAGCATTTAAAGCAGGACTGCTAACAGTTTGCTCGGTTCCGCTTCGCTTCACAATTTTAGCAAACTATTAACAGCCCCTTAAATGGGCGTTAAGTGTTTCCGTCCCATCATTGTAAGGTGTTTATGAAAAAGATAATTTTTTTGGTTCCAATGTTTTTATTCTTTAGTGCATGCTCAAGTATGTCGCCAATTCAAAAAGAAAGTGAAAGCACTTCACATTTTGACGGGGCTGTATATGAAGGGAAAGATTTCTATATTTCAGATGAAGAAATTCAAGGAGAAAGATATAGAATTTTCCATCAGGCATCTACTGGTTTTAGTGGAACATCAGGAATTAGAAGATCTGCTACTAAAAGAGCAAATGATTTTTGTCGTAAACAAACTCGTAATAAAAAGATGTTAACCGTCTCAGAACACACTGCGGCACCACCATATATCCTTGGTAACTTTCCACGAATAGAAATAATTTTTGTATGTGTTGATAAAGAAGAAACTCAAACAACGGTTGTGGCGATTGATAAATATGATCGTTTAACTAAAATTAAAGACCTTTTAGATAGCGGTGTTTTAAGTCAGAAAGAATTTGAAACAGAAAAGAAAAAAATACTGGCTGAGAAATAACACTTAACAAGGCATTCAAACGGACAAAAATACGTTGGCTATTTTCACTACGTTCAATATTTTAGCCAACATATTTTTTCCGCTTAATGCGGCGTTAGGTTACTAGTGTTTATGGATGATTCTGAAGTCATAAAAAGGTTTGCGGTTGCTGAACGAAAATTCACCATTGTATTAGTGGCTTCATTTATATTATTTTTTAGTACCTTCATTCTTGAAAAGTTAGGTTTTGGTTACATAAACCCAGCGTTTGGCTTTTTAAGTGGCATTATCATATTTACCATTGGTGCACTCAAAATTTATAAATGTCCTAAATGTGGTTCAATACCTAAAGCATTGGGTGCACAAGGAATTCAAATGTCACCAAAATCATGTGGCAACTGTGGCGTTAAACTTAGGTAAAGTAACCTAACAAGGGTTTTCAAGTCGGACAAATTACAGTTGGCTTTTTGTTCGTGCCTCACCTATTTTAGCCAACTGCAATTTGCCGCTTAAAACGGCGTTAGTCGGCACCACTAGTTCAAGTACATTTTTTATTGTAAAAGCGGTGTTTTCTAAATTGGTTTGGTGGGTTACGCCTCCGTTTTCGCCATTCACTTTTAGGTGATATCCAGCGAAATTCTAGCCTCATTTGTCAAGTCAGGTTTGTAGCGTTCGCTTCAATAATGTTTTGTTGAGTGGCTCAAAGTTCAAGCTTTTGTGTGTAGTGGCGCTGGGTGTTTTGGATTCTTCCGAATAACCCACAAACATGGTAACGTATTGTAAAGTTGGTGCTTTTAATAAAACATCAACTAACAAGGCAATCAAACGGAAAATTTACAGTTGGCTGTTTTTCGTACCTCAAACATTTTAGCCAACAGTAATTTTCCGCTTATTGCGGCGTTATATGCAAATGCTATATCTACTATGGAGGATTAAACTTGTATCAAGATATACCAATTAATAAGTGGCCACCTTTTGAAGTACTATGGGATGAGAGTTTAGAAAATGTCCGCTTTTATGGTGATGGATATAGTATTGAATCAGTAAAAACAAGGCACCCTGAAGGTTTGAAAATTGCTGATGTTGAGCTGAGTGAATTAGATAAAAAACTATTCCATATGAATCGTCAAAGAGTTGATGAATTCTGGGATGTAGGACTCAAAAGTAAAAAATCTGATGTAATAAAACATTGGATGGCTCAGGAGAAAATGACTCCTTGTAAGCTGTGCATTCACGATAATCAAATGGAAATAATTTTAGGTGGTGGTAACCACCGTTTAGCTGTAGCAAGAGCTAAAGCTTTAAAAGTTATACCTGTTTTGTTTGATCCAATAGATGAAGTAGGATTGTGCAATATTATCAACTTGAATAATATTCGATCTCCTGTCTGAAGCTGAATTGCATATAACAAGCCATTAAAGCAGGACAAAAAACAGTTTGCTGTTTTCGTTCCTCAAACATTATAGCAAACTATTTTTTGCCTCTTAATGGGGCGTTATATGGCATAAGGATCAGTATGAGCAATCTGAAGTTTTTCAGTATTATTATTGTAGTTGCTGTAATCGCCTCAGCAACAACTGGATAT
>NZ_KB905190.1 GCF_000378625.1 Colwellia piezophila ATCC BAA-637
GCAATATCTGACAGTGAACGGAATACCTTTAATTAAGCTGCGTTTTATCTTTAAGCTGCGCTAACATATTCAATACTAACTGCGATGAGTTAACCGCTGCTGTTTCTAAATATTCTTCAAAGGTATGTGGTGACTCTTTACCCGCAATATCTGACAGTGAACGGATAATAACAAACGGCGTTTTAAATTGTAAACACGCTTGTGCGATAGCGGCACCTTCCATTTCAACCGCAGCCATAGTGGGGAAATTAGCACGGGCTTTGGCAATATCTTCTTCTTTGGTCATAAAGGTATCACCGGTAGTGATTAAACCGGTAATCGCTTTAATACTTTGCCCTGCAGTTTTATTGAGTTGTTCAATACCTTCTTTTGCCGCTGCCACTAAATCAGCGTGTGGCATAAATGCCGCGGGGTTAGCGGGTAATTGGCCTATTTCATAGCCAAATGCGGTGATATCGACATCGTGATAGCGAACTTCTGAACTGACGACAATATCGCCTACTTTTAATGCCGCATCAAAGCCACCAGCAGAACCCGTATTAACCACGTAATCAACCTGAAAACGATCAATCAATATCGCTGTCGCTAACGCCGCAGCAACTTTGCCAATGCCTGATTGCACAATAACGACGTCACTGCCTTCTAATTGACCTTGATGAAAGGTGTAACCCACATGTTCTGTACTCTTAGCATCGGTTAACTTTGCTTTTAAAATGGCAACTTCTGGCTCCATTGCGCCAATAATTCCTGCTTTCATGATAATTCCTAACTGTGTTTGATTTAATTTGATTACGTAAATGATAACTATCGTTCTGCAAAAAATTTCATACGCTATCTTATGCGTATTCTTGCAGACCATAAAAAATAAGGTTATCGATAAATTGAATGTTGGCTACGGGTATATTTTTTTCGCTTACCTGGGTTAATAATAGTTCGGTTAAAGCCTGACCATCACCACCCGTTAAAATAATGTGCTCAATATCACCTAAGTGCTGTGCTTGCCTAATAGCTTGAGTAATCATACCCAAAGTCGCCGCCCAACAAGCATTATTAACATTATCGGTGGTGTTAGTGCCAAATGCTAAACTTGCTACCGTTTGACTCTCGGCATGCACTAAAGTGCTATGGCTTAAAATGCTCTTAAAGAGTGCTTTAATGCCTGCTAATATCCAACCACCTTGGTGTTGACCATTACTACTGAGTAAGTCGACTGTGGTCGCCGTGCCTGCATCTATAATTAAGATATTTTGTTTGGGCACTAGGTGCATTGCGCCCAATAAGACTAACCAGCGATCAATACCCAACGTAGTGGGCTGCTGATACGCCGATTTAAGGGTGTTTTTTTGCTGTTCACTATGCACCTGTTTAAAGCAAATATTTTCTCTTGAACACCAAACAGCAAGCTCGCTAGTTAATGACGGCGTCGCCACATTAGCCACGATTATTTTACTCGCTTCGCTGAAATACTTAGCAAAGTATGTCACCGAAAAACCCTTATTACTGAGCTGGCTAATAGCCGATAATTTACCATCAATAAGCTGAGCATATTTGGTGCGACTATTGCCGATATCAATTAATAGTATCATTCGTCCATCCTCAGACTAACTTCGCCGCCATAGACAGGTTTAACTTGGCCATCCACTTCTAACAGTAATGCCCCTTGGTTATTAACACCTCTGCATATGCCGTGGGTTACTCTTTCTCCGGTAATTAATTTAACCCGTTTATTGATAAACGCATCATGAGCATGCCATTCATCTAACATGGACGCTAAACCCGTTTGCTGGTATTGGAATAAACGCTGGCGTAAGCAATATATTAGTTGCGCACTGAGTACATTTCGATCTATTTTAACATCAGTATGTGATTGTAAATCAGTCCATTTTTGCTCAATTAGCTTACCTGCAGCTTCTGGCATATGAAGATTTAAGCCGATGCCTATTACACAGTGGCTAGGCTCTAAGGCCTGCCCCTCGAGATCAATTAAAATACCCGCAAGTTTTACACCATCAAGATAAATATCATTGGGCCATTTCAGCTGAACTTGCACCTTACTGTAGGCTTTTACCGCATCACTTACCGCTAATGCTGTCACCAAACTTAATCCCATTGCCGCGGATAAACCTTGCTCTAAATACCAATACATCGACAAGTAAATTTGCGAACCAAAAGGAGAAATCCACTGCCTACCGCGACGACCTCGGCCAGCGCTTTGATATTCAGCTAAACAAACTTGCCCTGGTGATAATTGATTTGGTAAACGCCTCATCAAATAATCGTTGGTCGAGTCAATTAAGCTATGTACTTCAATCAACGGCAAGTCGATTTTATTTTCAATCTGCTTACCTAGCTTATCAGCTAATAAACTGATGATTTTTTCTTGCTCTAATAAATACAAGGGTTGAGCCAGCTTATAGCCTTTACCCGTAACGCTATAAATATCTAGGCCTATATCGATTAACACTTTAATATGCTTAGCGATAGCCGTACGGCTAATACCTAACTGCTCCCCCAGTAATTGCCCAGAAACAAATTGCCCTGAAGCTAATGACTTAACTAAATGCTCTTTCACTGTCTTAGTCATTATTATCACCATTAGCTGTTTGATCATTAACTTTATTACCGTTAGCACTATTACCACAGGTAGTCATTTCAATAGGGTTGGTATCACGCAAAGAGGCAAATGTCCTTTCGCCTTGTTGGGTAATCATTCGTACTTCAGGGGTTAAAGACACCGAAAACTTGTCAGCGACTTTTTGTTGGATATATTTAGCCAGGCTAATAATATCCGCGCCAAAATCACTGCCATAATTAACTAGCACTAGGGCTTGTTGTTGATGTACGCCAACGTTCTCATGCCTGAAGCCTTTTAATCCCGTTTGATCTATTAGCCAACCCGCGGCCAGTTTTACCTGGCCATTTTGCTGTGGGTAATGTGGCATATTTGGATAATTGCGTAGTAACTGAGAAAACATTTGCTCACTGACAACGGGATTTTTGAAAAAGCTTCCAGCATTGGGCAGAACTTTTGGATCAGGTAACTTACTACTACGTAAAGTAATAACTTGTGCCATCACCTCTTTAGCTGAGCTGTTTATTGCCAGTACATCTAAACCTGCATAAGAAAGATTTGCCTGCCACACTTTCGGAAATTTTAAGGTGACTTGAGTAATCAAACCTTTGTTATAACGTGCTTGTTTAAAAACACTATCACGATAAGCAAAATCACAGGCGTGTTTGGCCAGTGAATGTAGGGTTTTACTGGCAAAATCGTACCATTGAACTTCTTGACAATAATCAGAGAATTCCACGCCATAGGCACCAATATTTTGCACCGGTGCAGCGCCAACACTACCAGGAATTAACGCTAAGTTTTCTAAACCATCAATGCCTTGTTCAAGACAGAAGCAGACTAAGTCATGCCAATTTTCTGCTGCGCCAACCGTCACAATAAAGTGTTCAGCTTGTTCCGTGATATTAATACCGGTAAATTTAGGCTGAATTATAATCGGTGCTTGCGACTCAACAAACAGCGTATTACTGCCTTCTCCGAGGATATAGAAGTGCTCTGCCGTTAACTCAGGTAATTGCTGTAACTCAGCTAAGGTACAGGGAAAATAAATGTGCGAGCAACTCGCCTTGATATTAAAGCTGTTACTGCTTTGTAGGGAGTAATTTAAGTTTGAGTGCATAGCCATGGGTATGAAAAATGAAAGAACCATTATTGTACTGAAAAATCAGCTGAACACCAATGATACCAAGTACATTAATTAATTAACCACTTAGCGAGAATTAAAAAGCTTAGAGGCTAGGCATTAATTGAAGAGAATGGTTCTTCTGGAGAATAAGCTCAGGAGAATAAGCTCAGGAGAATATGCATCCTGCATTCTCTAATAAGTGGCATCCATGCCACGTCTGCATTCTCGAATAATCAACATCCATGTAGCGTCCTTATCGAAATTAATAACGACGCATATAAACCTTTGCCTTTAATTAGGTACTCGCCCTTTGGGGATTTATTAGCGAACCAACAACGACTCAAAATTAAAGAAATATAGCATAACTATGTTTAAGTAATTTTTCTTGTTCTAAGCTCACTAATACAATCCTAAGTTGATCAATTCATTAGCGTAATGGGTATTACTAGCAGCTAAGATGCAGTAATAATTTTCTTACTGCATTATTCAATTTTTCAATTGCTGCAAAGCTGTGATTAATTCACTTTAGATACGCACTAAAACATCACGAAGAGCAAGGCGTGATTTGGGTAATTTGGCGTTAAAATCATCTTCTGGGTGATGATAACCAATGGCTATGGCCACATCACACTGGTAACCCTCAAGCTCTTGGCTAAACTCTTCATTCACCAGCGTTATATCAATACCCTCCATCGGCGTAGAATCTATTTTTAAGCGCGCTAACACATGTAAAGTATTACCTAAGGCAAGGTAAGTTTGCGCCTTAGTCCAAGTACTAGTATCGCCATCTTCACCGGTATTAAGCTCTGCAAACAGATAAACACCAAAGGCTGCGTCTCTATTCTCTATGGGTGTGCGTTTATCTTCAATACCTTTATCAACTACCTTGGCATAATCGTCACGGGTATATTTTGGATTATGAGCAAAAAGAATCACCTGTGAGCTATCAAAAACATGCTTCTTGTTATACTCATGCATAGTAGCGAAGGTTTTATTTAAGCGCTGCTTGGCGGCATCACTTTCTATAACAATAAACTTCCACGGTTGTGAATTAATAGAGGAAGCTGAAAGGCGCATGGCTTCAAATAGAACATCCAGGTCTGCCTGTGCGACTTTTCTGCTAGCATCATATTTTTTTACCGTATGACGGCTGGTAAGATCTTCGATAATAGGGTGAGTCATAGTAATTTCATCTTAATAAATAATATAAGCATAAGGTAATAGCTATTACGTAGATATTCAATGCCGCTAAGGTTAATTTTTGTTTTACATTAGCTTAGTGAACATTTTATCACTGAAAATCACGGTGTTATCAGTTATTTACATCAACGACAACACGGCCTGTAATCTCACCATTGAGTAATTTACTGGCTGCTTCGATTGACTGTTCTAAGCCGATCACTTCTGCTATTGATTGCATCTCAGATGCGGGTAACAATTCGGCTAATTTCTGCCATGCCACCACTCTGTCTGCTCTAGCGCGCATAACACTATCAATACCTAATAAAGATACCCCACGTAAAATAAAAGGCGCCACCGATGCGGGTAAATCCATACCTTGCGCTAAACCACAAGCGGCAACTGCACCACCATATTTTATACTAGCACAAACATTAGCTAAGGTATGACTGCCTACAGAGTCAATCGCGCCAGCCCATTGCTCTTTCATTAAGGCTTTGCCTGGTGCTGATAACTCTGCCCTATCGATAATTTCAGTGGCACCTAAATCATATAGATAATCATGCTGATCACTACTACCTGTTGAGGCCACAACCGAGTAACCCATTAAGGCCAGTAGTTTTACCGCAAAGCTACCTACACCACCGCTAGCGCCGGTAACAATAATTTTTCCGCTCTTGGGCGTAATACCATATTTTTCCAAGGCTAGAATACACAGCATAGCGGTATAACCCGCCGTACCAATTGACATTGCTTGCAGTGGCGACATATCTTCGGGTAAAGCGATTAACCAGTCACTATTTACTTTCGCTTTTTGTGATAAGCCACCCATATACTTTTCACCAACACCAAAGCCGTTAAGCAGCACCTTATCGCCAACCTTAAATTCATCACTGTCACTCTGCTCAACAACACCACTAAAATCAATGCCTGGTATCATGGGAAAGCTTCTAATTACTGGAGCTTTACCAGTAATCGCGAGCGCATCCTTGTAATTAAGCGAGCTATATTGGACTTTTACTAAGACATTGCCTTGCTTTAAGTCATCTTCATTGAGTTGTGTACAAGATGTTCGATAACCGTTGTCATCTTTATCTACCAGTAAACACTTAAACATAGAACCTCCAATATAGACTGACCGTCTATTAATTAATGAAAAAAATTACTTTTTTATTAGCTGTAAAAAATGAGTAATAAAAAGATCAATGGGTTGGCTAGTTTTGACCAATTTGCATCGACTTACCGCCCCTTCCCAACCAAGCCAAAAAAACTCGGCTAACGAATCACATTCTTGCTGCTTATCATCCGGATAAAGCACCTGTAGATAAGCAGAAACTTTACCTTGCCAACCCTGCATCACAGCCAACAATTTCTCGCGATGACTATCGGGTAACAGCGAAATTTCTTGCTCAAGGTTGCCAATTAGACAGCCGCGCATAAAATTATATTTTTCAATACCCACTTTCGCATCGTTAACAAAGCTCATTAGCCTCTGTTCAGGAGTTAACTGATCATTTTTTAAATGTGCATCAAGCTTACGGCAGAAGTAAGCGTCATAATGTGCAATTACCGCCAAACCAAAGGCTTCTTTATTATCAAAGTAATAATAGAAAGAACCCTTTGGTACTGATACTTTTTTTAATATCTTATCTAAACCTGATGAAGCGAAGCCAAATTGGGTGAAGTGTTCAACGCCACTATTTATTAGTTCAGCCCTAGTTTGCGCGGCATCTCTGCCAGATTTAGCAGGTCTACCCCGAGGCTTTATATCATTATTTAATTTCATAACTGATATTAGACTGATCGTCTATTAAATTTCAAGCGTTAATTTGACCAAAGAACAACCAAGTGAGTTGACTAACAAACAACCAGTTAGTCAAATAGACTAACTGCATAGTCAATTTAGCTAAAAAGTTAAACTATGTTGAGAGGTTTGATTTAAAGCCAACTGAATTAAAAGTAAACTTATTATAAATATCAATCAGTTAAATTATTTTTAATCTTTGGCACAGCACTTGTAATACTAAGTACAAGCAGACGATGTTAACCACAGCATCAAAAATAATAGCTGTACTCTTTAACCAACATGAACAGTAAGAAGGAATTTATTATGAGCACATTTAACATGACTAATAATACTAACAGCAAAATTAAGGATGTAAGCCTTGCGTTTGTACTTATCGGATTTTTATTGGTTGCATTAACAGTAAGCACTCGTGCTAATGCTGCACCGGCAACCAGTGTTGAAAATGCCATAAGCAACTTTATTGTTGCCCAAGGAGAAAAAATGATTGTTGATCTAAATACGCAATTACAGCAATCAATTAATAAAGAGATTAAAACCTTTTCAGCCAACTTCTCACTAAAGAATGCAACAACTTGGCTAGAGGTAGATCAACAAGTGAAGCAAGCGACACTGGCACAGAATAACCAAAACAAAACCACAGCTGAATCGACTAACGAATCAGTGAGCCAGCCAAAGAAATAAATTAGTCGCTATACATAGCAGACTAAAGATTAAAACTAAATTTCAAAAATTAACGATTAAAAAGTAGGAGTAAACTATGGGATTATTCAGCCGTTTTACCGACATTGTGAACGCAAATTTAAATGGCATGTTAGATAAAGCCGAGCATCCAGAGAAAATGATCCGTTTGATCATTGGCGAGATGGAAGAAACATTAGTGGAAGTACGCTCAACCGCAGCCAAAAATATTGCCGAACAAAAAACCTTAGCAAGAAAAATAAAGTTTACTCAAGAAGGAGTAACTCACTGGCATAACAAAGCAGAAGTAGCCTTAAGTAAAGGCCGTGAAGACCTAGCAAGATCTGCACTAGCGCAAAAACAAAAATGCCAGGCAGAATTAACGCAACTTGATGGTGATAATGCTCAATTAACTGATTTATTAGCCGCTATTCAAGAAGATGCGCAGCGCTTACAAGATAAACTTAATGAAGCTAAACGTCGTCAAGAAGCGTTACTGCTTCGCCAAGAGTCAGCTGAAGTTCGCTTAAAAGTGCGTGAAAAAGCCATTATTCACAATATTGATGAAGCCATGGCTAAGTTCGAGCGTTATCAACAAAAGATTGACCGCCTTGAAGCGCAAGTTGAGTCGTATGACTTTACCGAAAATAAAGATTTATCAACGCAGATATCTGAACTAGAGCAAGACGACAGCGTTGAAGCGGAATTAGCGGAAATGAAGAAAAAAGTTGTTAACGGCTAGCACATTGCCTAGATGAAAGCCTAAATCATAAGTCTAGAATAATGGCCTAAAGTCCCTCGTAAAAATACGAGGGCAGGTTTCAAGTTAAGCTAAGGAGTTCCCATGAGATACGACAAAGAATATTCAAGTATAAAAAGTGTTCGTCAAACATTATGTAAAGATGTAGTAAATAAAAAATTGACCGGCGTCTGTGCTGGTATTGCCAAACATTATGACTTTCCACGTTTAGCGGTACGGATTGCCGTAATTGCCGCACTAATAATGTTACCCGTAGTTACGGGTGTTGCTTATGTCGTAGCAAGTATTTTGCTACCCAATAGCAAGTATTATTAGTCTAGAGCCGTTACCATTCATCTTTATAACAGTGAGTAAGACATGAGCTTCTTTAAGTCCTTAATTTTGGCCATTTTGGCCACCATTTTTTTAACCTATGTTTTTGGTGTTGGCATGTTGGAAGTAATGAATGTGCATGTGATGATGGATGGTGAAGTCATTGAGCCATTAAAGGCCATTGGTGTTTCAGCTTTAGTGGTCGTGCTGTTGGTCGTTATTGCACTCGCGATTGTTTTGAGCGTTTTTGGTAGTCTAATTTTTATTGGTTTAGTGTTATTTGGTAGCATTGCCATGGTAACTATAGGCGTGTTTTGGCCAATTTTATTAATGGCTGTTGTTATCTGGTTACTGAGTCGTAATAAACAGCCGAGACGATATGCATAACGCTTTAGTAATACCAGTTTCATTCAGTTTGTGATCTTGTTGTGCATAGGGAAAATAAATCAGGGCAAGGCGCTCGATTGAGCAATAGCTGGCTATTGGGATTGAGAGCAACGCTGACATGGCGTATTTTACCCCCACAAGTGAGCAATAATTTAATGAAATTGGTATAATATAAAACCACAGGCTGCACAGGATAAAGCATTTTTTATTCTGTGCAGAGGCAAGCGTTGAATTAGCCGTTTATTTAAAGAATTTTGCCAGAATGTTTTTACATTCATCAGTATTAACCAAACGCACGAATTCTTGGCTCTCATCGC
>NZ_KB905191.1 GCF_000378625.1 Colwellia piezophila ATCC BAA-637
AGGTAACAATCTAGAGACGATTTTCATTGCATAATCTCGATGAGAAACCAAGCTAGTTATATTATTTGAATCGTTATCTGTCATATTTCATCTTTTATAAGCTATAAGAGTGTTATTTACATGTATTTTAATAACCGCTTTATATATAGACTTAGTATTAATAGAAATACCCTAGTTTTTTATTTTTTTCATGTAAGTCTTACTTGGCCGTGGCTACCACTCGCACCATGGAAACCACAATATCTGTTTTGTCGTTGCCACTTTCAAGGGTGAAGTCAAAGTCATGGGCCATGCTATTTTGTACTAAGTCAGCCACCATGAAAGTGACCGTTTTTAATTTACCATCACCTAGAAGTTGTTCACTTTTAGCCTTAGTCCCGCCATTAAAAACCAGTTTCATGCTACCGGCTGTTTGATCAATATAAGTAACCTTGATAGCAACATCGCGACCTTGACCATACCAGCGATCGTCTATATCAAAACCCATCTTTTTACCGGTTCGTGCTATATAATCAAAGTGTTTACCCGGCTGAACCATCCACATTTTAATGGCGTGTTGCATTTTTATTGCGGGTTGTGTTTTATAACCTAATGCATCACGTTGATATAACCAACGCTCGAAGTTCTTGACGGGTGTTCCGCCCTGCTGTTCACCCTTCTTGTTACTTCCCTAGCTCTTAAGATAGCTCGTGCTGAGATAACTCCATGTATCTGGAGCGTCATGCACGGTACGGCCAAGCTCTAATGACAAAAATGGCAACATTTGTGGTACTAAATGTCCGGTAGTATGGATGTAATTACAGCGCATCTGCAAGGCACGCAAAGTACTAACAAAGTAACGATAGGGATATGAATTAGTGGTTTCGCCAAAACGATAACCACGTTTGGCTGTTGCCCATCCGGCTTCGTATTCCTCATTGACTTCGCCGTGAAAACCGCCATTTTTTATAATAGGCGCTGATTCATCAACCATTAAATAGCCGTTAATATCGATGTACTGCCCCATATCCGCATTGGGTATGTTGTATAAGTACATCTCAACAAAACCGCGTCTTACGCCAAAACCCTGTTTAAAGCCATAATGGCTAGTGCCGCCCATAAACACTTTATGCTCCATACCGGTAAAAGCTTTTTGCCAAGCATCTAAACGCTCTCTAACATGGTCCAAGGCATCGTTCTTTTGCCAGTCATGCTCTTTAAAGGGGCCGATACCTTCATCACCAAATGAGTTTGAGCGATAACCTACATAAGCGGCTTTCACCATGTTAGGAATATCAGTTTTTGCCAACGCCTGAACAAGCTTTAAATATCTGTCATGAAACACTGGGTGGGCGGGATCAAAGTTCAAATTATCTTTCAACCTTCTTCGCTTCAATAACGTTACGTCATATTTTTCCAGCCACAAAGGCGCATCGCCCTTGTTAATATTGCCTGCGCGATCTTTAGAATGCGCTAGAATTCGCAGTATTACCTCAACGCCAACGCTATTTGCCTGTTTAATTTTGGCGACTATCGGAGAAAAGTCGAAGTTACCTTCAGTGGCTTCGATATCACGCCATTTAACCCACAAAATCCCCACTGAATTACTCGGAAAACTCAGTTTTAGCGCTTTAAACGATTTTTTCAAACCTATGTTTCTTTGTAATGCAACTAGGCCATTATCAGCCGGCGTTACCGACTCAGGCAAAGACCAGTCCCATCCGTCAATGGTATGTTGCTGGTTAATCCAAGGCTGAGCTTTAATATCTGTTAAATCATCAAGCGCCAAACTGTTATAGGCTGGCCAATACGGGTAATTACTTTCTGGCAGCACGTTGGCATTAACTTTGGCAACATGCGGTGGTACGCCCTTTGCGGCAACAAAAAAGCTTGTTAATACCAGTGATAATAATAAAAGACAATTCCTGATAACTTTTGTTAGTGGAGATAGCACGATATTCAGAGAGGAAAGTCGGGTGTTATTATATTGCATCATTGAACTCTTTTAGGTTTACAGTTTTTTATAGATAGCCATAAATCGTGGTTTAACGGGTAAAACTGGGACTTAGCACCAGCATTGTCCCCTATTAATAAATCACAATTTAAGGCTATCCGTAGTACCGCAGCTTTATACCATTAGCTCTTGTGCATTAGTCAACGAAGCACTTAACCCTTTAAAGGTTTTAGTCACCGTTGTGCCATCACCAACGTGCACGGTATAAGTGCCTGCTTTTAATGCAAACGGTTGAAAGCTTTTGGTCTTCATTTTTCTAACGGTGAAAACTACTTCGCCATTACTTTCATCAACCACCTGAAAAACCGGATCAGCAATGCCATTTACCTTAATCAAAGGTAACAAGTACTTTTTCGACGGGTTAAAGTTATCCATCATATCGACAGTAATTGGCCAGCCTGGTAATTGACTACCCGCTTGGCGCGGATTTTCCATATGCAGCCAACAATCATTGCGAATTTTTTGCGTGCGTTTATCAAAGTGCAAGAAACCTATGCCTGATAATTTATCGGTCATTTTGTTTAATACTTCTTTACGCTCTTTGCTTGGCGGTATACCCACGGCCAATACCGTAAACTTGTTGGTAAAGGGATCTAAAAAATCACCGGTATTAAGTAAATTATTAGGAGGATTAAGCCCTTTTACTTTAGGTTCAAATTTACGTGGATAGCCGGTATTAAGCGCAGGGCTGGCAAAAACAAAAGAACTATCTCCATGTTCGTCAACACCATACTGAGCAAATGCCGGTAAATGTTGATCGCCAGTAATATGAATAGCAAAGGCTTTACGCATGATTTTAAGGGCATTATTGCGTGGGGTTTGTGGCCAACCATTGGCATCTAAGTCGGCAAATAAACGCTTACCACCATGGGTTGTTGCCATACCAATAAATGGCGTAGCCGATACCACGGCTTTCATATCAACATCTTGCCAATTTTGTGTCCATTGCTCGATAAACTCTTCTTGATTTTTACCCAGCAATTCTAAACCTGGCACATCAAGAGATAAGGTATCATAATTTTCATCTTTGATATGATCAACGCGACCAGGTACACCGGCCCTAACTCGCTCAGGGCTAGATTTATACATGCGGTCAGCAAGTACGGCAAAGCTTACTCGGCCATAAACCAATTCAGTATAAAAGTTAGTAATACCATCAACCGATGGCTTGCTGTCATAAGGTTTAGGATTGTGGCCGGTTTGTTGTTTATGGATAGCATTAACCCAAGACAGCGTCATTTTATATCCGAAATCTGTCGGATCTCTCAAGCTTTTAAATTCACCTAAGCGACCGCCCTCGCCCCAGATATTGCCATGAAATACATCATGATCGTCCGGTAAAGCGATTGAAGGAATATGATTGGTTAGATAACGCCAGCTCCAGCCATGTAACATCCATTTACGCATCACATCTAAAAATGCTTTTTCAATCGGACGAAACTGCACACCATAACCGCCAGAGTGTTCATAAAACTGGTCACCGGTAAACATGATCATGTCTGGGTTTAATTGTTTAAGTTGATGGGCTATTTGGAAATTAGGAAATGCCTCATGAGTATTACAAGACAAATCAGCCACATAAAGATCAGGTTTATCTACCGGATCTTTTTGGATTTTACCATGCCAATAATAATCGTCTTTTTGTGATGCATTGAGCTTATATACTAAGCGGTATTGGAAATCTTGCGTGGCATCCCAGTCAGTAAATTCAAATGTCGCACAAAAGGCGTGTGGATCTATGCTTTCAGTAGCTAATTTCTGCCAAGCACCATTACGTGCAGACGCCGGCCTTATTTCAATATCTACAGTTTGATTGTCTGTTTTGCCAATAGGTGGCATTTGCGCGCTAAGCCTTACTGCTCCTCTGCTCATTGAGTACTGAGAAAACAGTATCGGACCAAAGTGCTGGTCAGGACTAACGCTTATTTTAGCGCCGCTAAGCTGCCAGTTGTTAAACCAAAAACGTCCCGCTTGCTTGGTATTTTCTGGGTCGGCATCACGCCAGCCCCATTTTTTTATGCCGACGTTTTTTTGCCCGGTGCGCAGGGAAACAAAATTAGTGGCTAAGGCGATATTGCCGGTTAATGAATTCCCGTCAACACCGTCTAAGCTCACTTGCCCCAGTGTTTTCTCGCTGCTACTGTCGGTTGCGATCAAGGTTAATTGATAACCAGCGCCTGACGGTTTACCGGTTAAATGCAAAATAACGGCGTCATTAGGCAAGTTTATTGGCTGCTTATTATCACCAATGAAAATAAAACCATCACTTGAGATGCCAGCCCCTAACCCTCGGCCGTATAATAGCGCATTGCGATAATCAGGGACTTTACCTTTAATGCCTAGTTGAAAGCCGGCTGAGCCATTATTGGTGATAAAGGTACCTTGCTGTGTTCCTAACTCGACGCTTAACTGAAAATCGCCACTTCTATCGCCTAATTGATGGGTTAGTAACTGCACATCTCTGTCTTCTGCCGCTTTATTACAAAGTAGTTTACCGTCTTTTATCTGCCAATCTTGCATAGGGTTAGACCAATACTCGGCCCCTATCCATGCGCGATCGCCTTGTTGATGCCAATTACTGGTAAATGTCGCATTATCAGATGAATTAGTCATTAGTGCACAAGACGGAATTAGCGTCGCAGCACCGGCGGTTGCCACTAATTTGTTAAATTGGCGGCGGTTGATGTTAATTTTATTGTTAGTCATAAGAATCTCGGAAAATTAAGCAGAAACGCGCCAATAATGAGGCAACGTATCGAGTTGTACAGGCACATTAATGGTTTGTCCGCCTTCAACGGTTTTACCATTGTGATCAAGCCATTTACCTGGTGGTAAAGTAACCTTGCGTATTTTTGTTTTCGTGATAACCGGTGCTACTAATAGATTGTCGCCCATCAGGAACTGATCTTTTATATCGATATATCCTTGATGTGGGTAGTTATATTCTAGCGGTCGCATGATCGGTGCCCCTGTTTTGGCAGCCGTTTTTGCTAGCGCTAAAATGTAGTCATTAAATTTCAAGCGCAGCTTAGTGGCTACTTTTATCGCGTCTTGGTGTTCTTGATCCAATATACGCCAAGGTGCTACCGAAAACTGCATCATAGGCATTAAGGCATGCGTTTGAGCTGAGCGAACAATCAGTTCAGCATCCACTTCCTTACCCGGTTGAAATGAGATCCAATTACCACCACCGATCATATCAGGGCATGAAAACGGATAACCCACCATGCCCATCATGTTCATTTGTGGGATCAACTTTTGCATATCTTCCCAAGTGTGGAACTTGTCTCGTAAACGTTGCGCTATTGGCTGGCCACCCATTTTCCAGGTAGCTCGGTATTCGTTTAATGGGTAATCTAAGCCCACTTCCGCAAATGCTTCAGAATGTTCATTTGACAAGATGTCTTTATGGCCAACACCTTTGGTATACGAGCGTGCATCACCGGCATCAAATTTAAAACCGTCAACACCATATGTTTGTTGTAAGTGATCCAGCTGGTCTTTAAACCATTTTTTATCAACCGGATTGGTTAAGTCTAATACTGCACTTTGACCATTCCACCATTCAACCATTTGCGGTGGTGATTTTTTATTTTTACGCTGCAATAAAATGTCATTTTTATCAATTTTAACTAGCGCTTTACTTTGACGTAATAAGCCGCCCTTTTTCTTTAATTCTCTGTAGGCTGGAATATCACCACTGACAAAAGGCGCGACCCATAACATCACTTTAAAGCCCATCGCATGAAGTTTATCCATCATCGCTTTAGGATCAGAAAAACGTGCTGGATTAAACGTCCAATCGCCATAATTGGTTTGCCAGGTATCGTCAATCATTAATACGCCAGGTTTAAAGCCTTCACTGATAATGCGCTCTGCGTATTTAAGAATATCTTCTTGATTTTGATTGTAGGTTAATTCAATCCAAGTATTAAATTGTGGTGCAGTAAATAACAATTCATCAACCATTTTTCCAGACGGCGGAAAAAAGGTTTTAGAGGCATAATCAGCCGCATCTTTAAGGGAGTCGCCGGCTTTGTGCTGAATAATTTCATCTAAATTATCAAATATGGTTAAACTACCTTTGCCGTCGTATTTGTAAGAAAACGGCTTTTCTGACCAAATAACATAGCCGTTGGCCGACAATAAAAGTGGTTGAACCTGATTACCAAAAGTATCACCTAACATTTTAACGCTGTACTTGGCCTGCAAAGGCATTTTATCGCCGTCTCGAGTGACAGCTGCCCACCATTGTTGATCTTTAGCCGCTTCAATTACTGTACTTTGCTGTTGTTCGGTTTTTACCGTGCCTGGTGAGATACTGCTGCTAGGCGGTGTTTGAGTAACATCATTACAACCATAGAGCGCAAACGTTAAAGCAACGGTAACTAAGGTTAATTGATTAACTTTTTTTGTACGTTTTTTCATATTAAACACCATGTAAAATTATCTGGCGCCAAACCTAAAGAGATTATTGGCGCTTCTTTCAAACGAATAAAGGTCAACTAGTGAGTAGGGAATTGCCATTTTTCGACTGGCGTTGGTGTACGTTGGGTGGTCATTAGCTTTTTCATTTTGGCCACTATTTCAGGATGTTTCGCCGCGACGTTATTGGTTTCTCCAATGTCGTCAGTCAAATTATAGAGCTCAATAGGTGCATTGGCATCAGCAATGGCATTGCGTTTCACCGCTTTCCATTGACCAAGGCGAATAGCCTGTTGACCATGAGAGCCACGAAGTTTTTCTGAAAACTCCCAGTACATCACCCGCTCGTCAGATGTTTTATTTGGCTCTTGCATATAGGGTATTAGTGACATGCCATCAACACGAGTTAAACCAGGAACTTGGGCAACTTGCGCAAGTGTCGGGGCAATATCCCAAAACGCCGATATAACGTCAGTGGTGGTATTGGCAGGTATCTTACCCGGCCATCTGGCGATCATCGGCACTCTAATACCGCCCTCATATAAGTCACGCTTCTCGCCTTTTAAGCCTTTGGTGCTATTAAAAAACGCCAGGTCTTGGCCGCCGGCACCTGTGGGGCCATTATCACTCGCAAAGATAACCAAGGTATTATCCGCAAGTCCGAGCTCTTCCAGGCGCTGTAGCATTAGACCAACATCTCGATCTAAATCGGTGATCATCGCAGCGCGAGCTGCTCTTGGCCTTGGATGCGGCGTATAAACTTTCTTAGTCATATCCATTGCTGGCTCAAGCCAGGCTTTGTCATCGTAAGGTTTAAGATCTTCATCCGGAATTTGAATGGCAGCATGCGGTTGTAAAGCCGAATAATACAGAAAAAATGGCTTGTCTGCGTTGCGGTCAATAAACTTTAACGCTGCATCTGTCATCAATTCTGGTGCATAGTCATTGCCCATATATTGCTTATAGTCTTTAGCTTTAGTGCTGGTTTTAGCAATTAAGGCATGAGGAATAAAAAACTCATTGTCTAAGACAACTTTTTCTTTGTTCTCCCAAACATGAGGTGGGTAGTAGTTGTGCGCCCATTTTTGGTCAAGATAACCATAAAAATAATCAAAACCAAAGTCGTTAGGACCGATGTTATTCGTAGGTCCACCCAAACCCCATTTACCGATAACGGCGGTAGTATAACCGGCATTTTGCAACATATTGGCGATGGTTTGTGTGCCTGATTTTAACGGGATCTGGCCTTGTTCAATGTTTTTTCCCCACCTGTTATAGCCTCCTAAGGTATAATTGCCTCTCACTTGAGTGTGTCCTGAATGCAAACCAGTTAATAAAACGCTTCTTGATGGCGCACAAACGGTACTACCTGAGTAATGCTGAGTAAATTTAATACCTTCTAAAGCCAATTTATCAATATTAGGCGTGAGAATTTTTTCTTGACCATAAGCGCCTAAATCACCGTAGCCCATATCATCGGCAAGAATATAAATGATATTAGTTTTTTGGGGGCTTGGTGTTTTTACCGCTACCGCAGAAGTGCTATTTGAACCGCATCCGATAAGGGTTATCATTGCCCCGAAAATTAACAGTAAGGATTTTAAAGACTTGTGACTCATTATGGCTGACCCTTTTCCTTAATAAAAATAGAATGTATCCTCATATAACTGATTTCTACGCCAAATACCCTTAATTATTTTTATTATTAATTATTTATTATTTATTATTTATTATTTATGGCAAGAAAATAAAAATACGGTACTTCAACCAGCAACTTTTCACTGTTATGGCGATTTACGCGCTAACATAATTCGGGCGTGTATTAGAAATCAAGAGAAAGAAGAAAGCGGCAAGAGCAAATGCAATTCTCAGGAGTTAGCCCCTTCTAGGAGCTTTCATCATACCCGCGGCTTTGCCGGTGTGTCACTCACTGTAAAGTGAAATTGTACAGGTAAATGCCACTTTGATATGACGAAGAATACCTGTGGATACCTGCACCTAGCATGTAGGCAGTTATGCGGTAAAACGAACCGCATAACTTGTAGCAAGCATAATGACTATTTTTACTTTTTACTTAGTACTTAGTACTTAGTACAACCATTTTATCGCCATTCCAGTGATGTTTTATACCAAACGATCTATCCAATGAAGACAAGACTGAATCAAGGTCATTGGTTTTAAATCGACCTACTATTTTAACCTGCTTTAAATCACTGTCAGCGATTTCTATAGCGACACCAGTATAGCGAGTTATTTCAGCAAC
>NZ_KB905192.1 GCF_000378625.1 Colwellia piezophila ATCC BAA-637
GTGGTAAGGTGCTTAGTTTTAAGGATGTCAATCAAGACAGCCTTTGGTAGAAATAAAACCGGGTAACTATTGGGAAAAACCCTAGCCAGTTTTAGCTTAGCAAGTGATGCCCAAGCTTTAGGATGAACAAAGTCTGCTTGTGGTGAATCATTTTCAATTTTTATAAATATATTATAATTTTTCCACTCGATAACCGTTAGCTTTCAATAATGCTAAGACACTATTATCGCCAACTAAATGAGCAACACCCACCAAGACAAACTCTTTGTCATTATCATTAAACATCTGCTTGATATCTTTGACCCAATGGTGATTACGATCAGTTAATAGCGCTTTTAATGTTTTTGGATCATCTTTCATCGGTTCAATCGCTAACTTGTTTAATTTCTGTACGTCACCACTACGCCATGCGCTCAGTAAACCGGTAAACATAGTTTTAAAATCTTTCATCTGCTCAAGATTCGATTGAATAAACTTCTCTTCGTTACCCTCACCCATGTCGGCAATCATATTCATTTGAAATTCAACGGTTTCAAAATATTCTATCGTTTTATTATCCCGTGTCGCCTTTTTACTATAAAAGATATCCACGCCCTCTCCTGAAAACCCTGCCTTTTGTGCTTCTAGCATCACTAACAATGTCATCAAAAAACCCGGTTTAAAGCGCTCAAACATCATTAAATCTGCACCTAAGCTGGTTATATATTTACTGAGATCCTGCTTAGTTCTTGCCGAGACAAAATCACCAATAGTTTTACCCTCACCATAAGCCATTTGTTGCATCATTTTTATTTGAAAGGCGGTGTCACTCGCATCAGGTATCTTAGTTTCTAAAACAATACTGTCACTTTTTTTATAGGCTTGATCAAATTCAGCGGGTAATGGAAATTCTGCCGGTGGTAAAATATGCACAGTACCACCAATAAATATATGGTCATCACCTTTACTGACTTTCCATACGGAAGACTCTGCTACCGAGGTAAATGAAATCAGGCTCCCTGTGATTAATGAAACGCCCATGAGCAAATGTTTAAAATTAGTTTTAATCATATTAATATCCTTATTTTGCGGTCTGTGGAATAGCTAACTGATGACAATTAACTAAAAGCGGCTACCTTTTATAACGTATTGCTAGGACAGTTGTAAACTCGCCTTGTTGTCACACGCTAATTTTTAGCCTTAATTAAATCGATTATAAATAATTACCGCTTTAAATAGGTTTCACTGTTCAAAGCTTGGTCCAATTGTTAGGCTAGAGTTTTACTATTACCTTATTATGAGCCTGTGTTAAAAAACTCTATTATTACAATAGCCCTACCGATAAAGCTACTTTTAGTCTTTTTACTATTAGTCATAGTATCTGGCTGTAGCTCAAAGAAAAATCCGGTCATTTATTATAATAAATTTGACTTTTCGCAAGTGAAAAGTTACAGCTTTTATACCAGTGGCTCTGATTTTTTTGATAGTCAGAATTTATCACACGCCCAACGTAGTGGCATTGAGCTTGCTATTGAAAAAAGTTTAGACGCACAAGATTTTCACTACAGTGAGCTCGACCAGGCCGATATAATAGTGACTTATCACCTAGTAAAAAAACAACCGCAAGATTATGTAAACTATAACAAAGCCGTGCTATTTTGCTCTCATTGCCTTCGAGCCAATGCTTGGCAGCAAGACAATGGCGACTGGCAGGTATATCGCGGTGGTTTAATTATTGATTTAGTTGACCCGGTAAGAAAGCGCTCTGTTTGGCGTAGTATTTATCCGCTAAAATTTAAAACAAAAGATAACAGTAAAGAGCTCAATGAAAAAGTACTGGCAGCGGTAGATATCATGCTAACTCAGTACCCTGACAGGTAGAAAGTTGCCATCTCAATATTTTTTTAACAACACCCCTGTTAAAGTCGCTTTTCCCGTCTTATAATAGCCGCCTCTAATTGCATAACAATATTACTTTTATATGAACTTTCCAGATGATGAAACAGGCCAAGTATTAGCCGAAATGCACCAAGCAGGTATCGACTTAAGCCAATCACATGACGTGGTATTTTTTCATTTATTTGAGAAAGAAAGCCAAGCACAGGCTATGGTTGAACATATAAAAGAACACTTGCCGGCAGTAAAATGTAACTTACACCCCGATGAAACACCCAATGTATGGGATGTAGATTGCACCGTTGTTATGACACCATCACACGAAGCTATCGTGGCACAAGAAGACGCTTTTGAAAAAATAATTAATCAGTTTACTGGTTACACCGATGGCTGGGGGATTGAAGCTTAAATACCGCTTCTGAATAATATTCATGTTTAGCTTTTACCTAAAAAAATACTCCATGTACGTCTTCATCGCGGCTGAGTCTGTCGCACTTTCTCTGTGTAAGCGCCATGGTGCGTTGTTCAATCTTTTTCGAAAGTTTTTTGTTATCCGGATTGTACGAAGTGTCGGTGCTCGCGTAAATCTTACTGGCACTATCGATGCCGATACAGACATTCTCATTGTTAATCATCAAAGTATGTTTGATATATTCACTCTTGAAGAGGCTATAGGTTTGGATACTCGTTTTGTTGGTAGAACTGGTATTATGGATAAATGGCCCGTATCTCGTATTGTCGATAGGGTTGGCCATATTACCGTTGATCAAAAAGATCGTCGCGCCATCATCAAATTATTAAAAGACGTTAAAATGTGCAAAGGTAAAAAGGTCATCATTTTTCCTGAAGGGACTCGCTCACAATCAGGGAAAATTGAACCTTTCGAAGCCGGTGCAAAATTATTAGTTGAAAAGCTTAAATTGAAAGCCCAGCCCGTTGTCATTAAAAATATTTTAGATATTTATAACGAGTCAGATAAAACGGCCACTTCAGGTACCATTGAAATAGAAGCTTTACCGGCAATTACCATTACCGATGGTTGGTACGAGCAGACTCACCGTCAAATGAATAAAACCTTCAGCCAGTAATTTCAATTATCGGCTAATACCAAATGGATTAATTCGGTGATCACTTAATTAGTTCGATTGGTCTAAAATCTTAGTAGAGAATAAAAAACTGTAACTTTATTCTCTACTAGCTTTGTTGAAAATGACATTGTGAATAGTATTTCCAATGGATATTTTTCAAAGTTATCTATAATTGTATATCTTATTAGTTTCTGCAAAGGATGCCGAACATGAAGTTATCTAACTTATTAGCCCTTTCATTATTTTCTCTTTCATTACTTTGTAGCAACTCAAACGCCCAAGAAACCGATAAAAACACCTTAAATTTAACCACTCAAGAGCGCCAACATAACTTTGGGTTAGTCATTGGTTTTGCCATCGGTGAATATAAAAACTCAACTCAAGACGGCGATGGTTTTATCCAACACTATTTGTTTTATAACTACCGGATCATTGATAATTTTTCAGTAGAAGTTGCTTACAATACTGCAACAGAATTTGATAGTTGGCAGTGTATTGAAACAGGTGAAGACAGTTTTACTTGTGGTAGTAGAGATAAACTCTTGTTTGGTTTATTAGCCAATGAAATGGAACTCGATAGTTTTGTTGTCGCGATTAAGGGGCAAGCACCGTTATCAAAACGTAATAGTTTATATGCTAAGTTAGGCGGTCAATATTATGATTATAAGTTCACCCGTAATGGTCACTTTGTTGAAGGTGAAGATGGCACTGGCGTTTTCTTTGAAGCGGGTTGGCAGTTTCAATGGGGTATGGGTATTGGTATGAATGTCGGCTTACGTTATCAAGACTTGGGTGAATTAACCTTAAAATCACCCAACGTTGGTATTAGCTACGCTTTCTAAATTAACTTGATAAAGAGCGACTTAGCTAAATAACCTAAATACTTTTATTTTTATCCTTCGCAGCGGTTTTACTCTGCTCTTTACTTGGCTTCTCGACAATATGAAAAGCCGGTAAAGATACATGCCAATAAATAGCCGCTAAACGTAAAACAAGCGCAGCGGTTATCGAAGTGATAATAGCGTTGGTATCAGACCAATTAAGCCACTGTAGAAAGATAAATAGCGCCCCTCCCAACATTGCTGCCAGCGCATATATCTCTTCGCGTAAAATCATCGGAATTACATTACATAAAACGTCACGAATCATACCGCCGGCAACCCCCGTGATAGTACCTAGCACGACAGCGACAGGAATCGGCGCGCCCAAAACTAACGCCTTTTGCGTACCTAACACGGCAAATAATGCCAAACCCAAAGCATCGGCAATCAATAAAAAACGCTTCGGAATTCGTTTCGGTTGCCTGATAAAGACGATAGTGAGGAGCGCAGTCGCCAAAATAACATAGAGATAGTAAGGTTTAACGACCCAAAATACCGGTGTTTGCAATATAACATCACGAATAGTACCACCACCTACTGCAGTAACGGAGGCCAGCACTACAACGCCAAAAGGATCAAGCTGATAACGCCCTGCCATCAGCGCACCGGATAAAGCAAAAACAATAATACCAAAAATATCTAAATAAAATAAAAGTTCAGTCATAGTTATACCAAGTTGATTAAGTTCTTTCCCACTCAGCGAGAGTTAAAGGGTTTAGAGGCAAGGCATTGATTGAAGAGAATGGTTATTCAGGAGAATATGCTCCTGCATTCTCTAAGAGGCTACATCCGTGTAGCGTCCTTGTCAAAATCAATAACGCAGTATATGAACCCTTTAAACTCGCCCTATGGGAGCTTACTCAATGCCCAATAACATCGTTAAATTTATTTGGTTTAGAATAACTAGACCTAAACCAATTTTACTTGTTCTTGAACATTAAGTAAAACTCTGAGCTGGGAAGAAATTTAATCAAATTGGTATTAAACCAATTAATTAAAGACTTTTGCAGTAAAAATAAACTGCCAACTTAGCGCAAATAAAGCGAGAAAAAACAAACTGCTAAAGATAGAAAAATGTATTTTACTAGTCGCTTTAATAATATCTTTCGGCTCAGGTTGTTTGCCAAGATCATTAAAGGCGACTTTACGTAGCTTTTCCTGTTGATACATAGCGACTCCCCCTAACCTGACCGCCAGCGAAAAAGCATGCACACTCATAACAAAGTCATTATTGAGTTTAAAGAAATGGCCTCGGGTCAAACGCCAAAATAATAAACTGCCCTGACCTAGCGTGCTCAGCAATATAAATAAAGCCATTAACCGACAAGGCAACCACTGCATAAGTTGGACGAATAACTGACTATAAAAACCGAAGTGTTTAAATTGCGCTAACTTAGTATTCCAACAATAGTGCATTTCTAGTATTAACCTATAGCTCAATGCCGCTAATGGGCCAAAACTAATGAAGAGGAAACTAACCACATATATTTGTTGCGCACTACGCAAGAGCTGCATTTCAATAGCCGCTTTACTCAGGCCTACTTGTGAAAGCGGCGCTGTTTCTCGTAACGTTAGCGGTGTGAGGATTTTTTTTGCTAGGTGGTTTTTTTTAGCAACTAGGGCTTGCGCAATACTGTTGTTTATCTGCCCGAAGTTCAAATTGCCTAGGGCGAAATACAGTAATAGCCCTTGCCACAAATAATCAACCGCAATAAAGTCAGCGAATAGCGATAAAATGATCACGATTGGCACCAACGTCACCAGTAGTGCCCCTAAACCTGCAATGGTTTGATGTTGCGCGCTACTGCCACTGTTATTAACTTTAGTACTTAGCTGTAAACAATAAAATTGAAAATAGCGTAAAGGTTCGTGAGCGATAAAATGACTCGTTAACGTTTTTATCAACAGCACTACCGTGAGCATTAATACATGATAAGTAAACGGGGCTAACTCAGTTAGTGCTGTCATTGATTATCCTAGTCGATTTTCTTTATATTTCAGCTGTGTTAAGAGTTTTCCCTTTAAGCTGAGCTAACATATTGAGGACCAATTGCGATGAGTTAACCGCCGCGGTTTCTAAATATTCTTCAAAGGTATGTGGTGATTATTTACCGGCAATATCTGACAGTGAACGGAATACCTTTAATTAAGCTGCGTTTTATCTTTAAGCTGCGCTAACATATTCAATACTAACTGCGATGAGTTAACC
>NZ_KB905193.1 GCF_000378625.1 Colwellia piezophila ATCC BAA-637
CGCAACAGCGCCGATGGTAGTGTGACTTAGGTTACGATAAGCCCATGTTAGAGCGTAGCGGGACATTGCTAGACTTCTAATTCCATCAGCTTTAGTTGATGAAATGGCCCCGTGGAGGGGTTCCCGAGTGGCCAAAGGGATCAGACTGTAAATCTGACGGCTCAGCCTTCGGTGGTTCGAATCCACCTCCCTCCACCATATTCCGTTAGGAAGAAATAATACCAGCAATTAGCTGGTATTTTTTTTGCATTTTTTTCAGTCTTTCCTGATCTGTAGGATTAAGTTTTACGTGGGCTAAATTGAGTAAATGTTCTTTTACTTGTCGCAGAACTGTTTCCGATTTTCCATTTTCTTCATATAAAACTAACAACACTTGTATAAGGTTCAGCTTAATCCCCGTGTGTTTTGGGAACATAGTTGAAGCACCTTTAAATTTCTCAATGGCCTCAAGGTAGTTACCTTTCGAATATAAAGCTAAACCAATGTCTATATTAGCCTGTGCTTTATCATTTAGACTTACTGTCGGTTTAGCTGATTTCACATCTTCATTCCCTTCACTTACAATAAGTATCTGTGATGCAAGATTATTCTTGTTCAATTTCTTTAAAATAACAGATATATCGTTAAGTTTTTCCATAGCAATATTATTTTGAGCTCTAGCTAGTAACTTTTCACCAAGCTTAATTTCATCATTTGCTAACTTTTGTTCTTTGGAAACCTTATATAGACATGCTCCAAGAAAATGAGACTGTATTTTAATGTCAGTTTCTTTAAAGTCTCGGATCATTTTTTTTAAATAGCTTTGACCTTTGTTACTTATCTTTTTTGCATCTACTAAAGGCAGTGATGGTGCGTATTCCACTAAAGCCTGTACATATTTTATGGTATTTTCTGCACAGTGGTGTATAGAGTTATGCGCAAGTAGATAAGTACTCTCGTAAGCTGCTGTTGCTTTATCAAAGTGTTTGTTATTTTGACAGAGGAGTGCATATTTTTTGAGTCTTGTTAAAGACCTTGGTGATATGGCTATCGCTTGTTCTAAGGTCTCCTCAGCAAATAAAAAGTGGAATTGTGCTTCGTAAGTGATAGCAAGCCAATCATAGCTACATAAATAAAGCGGGTAATCCTTTATTAATAATTTAAATAACTTCTCAGCTTGTGCTAATTTATTTTCATGTAAAGCAACTTTACCAAGACCAATAGTCGCCCACTGGCAATTTACGGAGTGCTGATGAGCTTTATAGATTTCTTTAGCTTGTTCGAACTGTTGTAATTCAAAATATTGTCTTGAAATTATCCCTAAACATTCCATTCTATAAGGAGTGTTTATAGATAATGCATACTTACAACGATCAATAACCAGTAATGGGTTGTTATCATCCAGTGCTTGATAGATCTTCCCCATGGCCTTTTTCTTCTGCAGGCAATTATGTAATCGTTTGTCTAAATCTTTCAGTGAATAAGGCTTACACAAATAATGATCTGGCTTATGCTCCAGTGCAGCAAGTACCATTGACTGTGAAATTTCCGCAGTTATTAATATGATGATACAATGACGGTTTATATAACTATTTACCCTTAACTCTTCAAGAATCTGTTGGCCATTCTTTTGATTCTCACCTAGGTCATACCCTAATAAAATCACATCATAGCTCTTCTGTTGACATATTGAAGCGACGTCTTGTGCATAGTGAGTACTATCAACTTGTTTCGCTGTTAAGCGCATAACATATTGTTTAAGGATTTCTTGTGAGGGCTTAATATTATCAACAATCAAGAAACGCATATTTTGACAAGGAAAATTTTCCATAACGACCTTAGTGCTAAAAACTTTAATAACAGGGATAGGTATACATTTCTTCTGGTACAATTAACTAACTCATAAATCTACTGGTTATACGCATGAATTTTTCTTCTTTTTCCCTACACCCAATGCTGCTTAAAGCTATAACTGAATCAGCTTATGATGAACCAACAGATATCCAAAAGCAAAGTATCCCTCTAATATTAGCTAATCATGATGTTATGGCAAGAGCACAAACCGGTACGGGTAAAACAGCTGCGTTTGCACTGCCAATATTACAGAAGATTATTACCTTACAACCTACGTTGCAAAAGTTAAGAGTATTAGTGTTAACACCAACACGAGAACTAGCTCAACAGGTTTACAAAAGTTTTAGCACTTATGGCCAGTTTACTGATGTTAAAATTGGTATAGCTTACGGGGGGGTGAGTACAAAAAAACAAATAACTGAATTAGAAGCAGGAATCGATATATTGGTTGCGACCCCAGGAAGATTGCTCGATCTTCTTCAAAGT
The DNA here is from genome assembly GCF_000378625.1 of Colwellia piezophila ATCC BAA-637. GTDB lineage: Bacteria > Pseudomonadota > Gammaproteobacteria > Enterobacterales > Alteromonadaceae > Colwellia > Colwellia piezophila. Next base: position 2,320 of record NZ_KB905193.1, read on the forward strand.
GAACACTTAACTTTAGATAATATACAAACATTAGTTTTCGATGAAGCTGACCGTATGCTAGATATGGGTTTCAAAGATGAAATTAATAGAATTACTCAACGTATACCGCAAGGCAAACAAACTTTGTTATTCTCAGCCACTTTTGCCGATGAAATATACCAAATGAGTAAAAGTATTTTAGTCGACCCTAAAATTGTAGAAATAGATGATAAGAATAAAGTCGCAGAAGATGTCGAACAAATTGTCTACGGCGTTGATGCTGATCGTAAAAGAGAACTAACATCATATTTGATTGGTTCTAAGAACTGGAAACAGGTGTTGGTATTCACTCGCACTAAACAGTGTGCAGATGAATTAGCGAAAGAAATGACCAAAGATGGTGTTAAGTCGTTGGCAATACATGGCGACAAATCCCAAGGAGCGCGTGAAAAAGCACTAAATGAGTTTAAAGAAGGGAAGGTGAGAGCATTAATAGCAACTGATGTAGCAGCACGAGGAATCGATATCAAAGGCTTAAGTCATGTTATCAATTATGAACTTCCTTATAACGCAGAAGATTATGTTCATCGAATAGGGCGAACTGCGAGGGCTGGTAATTCAGGGGTAGCGGTATCGTTAGTTAGTACGGGGGAAGAGTGGTTGCTAAAAGCCATTGAAGAGTTACTTGATATTAGTTTATTACAGCAGTGGTTACCTGGCTATGAACCCGATTTAACAAAAATCTCTAAATCAGATAAAAAACCAATGAGTAAAAAAAATGCGAGAAATAATGCATTATCGACAGGAAGTAGGTCGAGTAAAAGAGGGAGTCACTCAAGAGGGAAAAGGAGATAGTTGTCAGGATTCTTTATTACTGACACCTTTCTGACCGCTATTGTAACGGATAATAAGCAAATAGTGGGATTTATGACCGAACAGTCATAAAGTTTAAATTAACCCTTGTACTTAACTTAAAACGCTCTACAATGCGCTCCAGTTCCAAGGGGTTCAGGTGAAAACCATGACCAACTGGACGTTTTGATAAGTTATCTACTTCCTTTTAAGGATAATCAGTTAACTTAACGTTTAGTTTTAAAGTATTTCAAAGTAACTTAAAATAAACATTGACATCAAAACTAGGGAGCGTATCATACGCCACCTGCTTCGGGCAAACGGCAACGTTAGCAAGGAGCGAAGGTACTTAGCGAATGCGACTAAGACCTCTTTTCTTTAACAATTAGTTAT
>NZ_KB905194.1 GCF_000378625.1 Colwellia piezophila ATCC BAA-637
TTTGTGATCTTGTTGTGCATAGGGAAAATAAATCAGGGCAAGGCGCTCGATTGAGCAATAGCTGGCTATTGGGATTGAGAGCAACGCTGACATGGCGTATTTTACCCCCACAAGTGAGCAATAATTTAATGAAATTGGTATAATATAAAACCACAGGCTGCACAGGATAAAGCATTTTTTATTCTGTGCAGAGGCAAGCGTTGAATTAGCCGTTTATTTAAAGAATTTTGCCAGAATGTTTTTACATTCATCAGTATTAACCAAACGCACGAATTCTTGGCTCTCATCGCTGATAACTTGGCTTAATGCTAATTGATTACCTTGGCGAATTAAGCGTCGACTGGTCATAACCGACTCAACTGGCAAATTGGCAATTGCTTGGGCAACTTCTTCGGTCAGGGCAATAAGCTCATCCGGCTGACAAATTTGGTTTGCAATACCATAACTCAATGCTTGTTCAGCGTTAAAGGTTTTACCCAACACCATTAATTCAAAGGCTTTATTTGCACCGACTTTTTGTGTTAATAATAAACTAGAGCCGGCTTCTGGGCATAAACCGAGTTGGGTAAAGGGCAGTTTAAATTTACTGTTATTGGCGGTAATCACCATGTCACAATGTAATAACAGCGTAGTACCAATACCAACGGCGACGCCAGCAACACCTGCCACTAGCGGTTTAGTAAATTCAGACAGGACTTTAACAAACTCAAGGGCAGCTAGGTCATCATCCGTTGAACACTGCATAAAATCATGCAAGTCATTACCGGCACAAAAGCAGTTTTCATTGCCTTGAATGACCAAGCAGTGAATACTTGAGGTTGACTCGGCAAAAGCAAAGTGTTGACAAAGTTGCTGATACATTTCATTAGTTAAGGCATTTTTTTTATCAATCCGATTTAAGGTTATGGTAAAAACACCTTGTTTTTCTGTCGTTAAAATCAAGTTACTCATTTGCCACCAGTTTAGTTACATAGGTTTATCAAAAAAATTAGTATAAGGTGTTGTTATGTTTGTTATCAAGGATGTATCGTCTCAATGAAAAATAATTATTTCTCAATAGCCTTACTATTTATTATTTTAATAGTCAGCATTAGCAAAAATGTTTATGCGAGCAACGTAATAAGCGTTACTGATGGCTACATTAGGGCAAGTATTCCTGGCAGTGACGTTACCGCCGCTTATATGACGATTAACAATGCTGGTGATATAGCGATGACTTTAGAAAAAGTCATCGGCACACTTTCTGATCGTATTGAAATTCATGAGCATAGTATGACTCACGGTATGATGACTATGCGTCAAGTTGACAACGTTACCATTGATGCAAAAAGTAAAGTTGTGCTGCAACCGTCAGGTTTACACCTAATGATTTTTTCATTAAAGCAGAAAATTACTGAAAAAGAGCTTGTTACAATCACATTATACTTCTCAAACAACACGAAAATTAATATTCAATTACCTGTTTATCGATAGTACAATAAACACCATCTTATCCTTGGAGTGGCTATGAAAACAATGTTCTCTACAAAAATTATTGTATGGGCTTTTATCAGCATCTTTTTTCTTCTATATGGCGTCGGTGTTTATTGGAGCACTGAGCCTTCATCCATCAACATCCACGCTGAAGTAACACAGGCAGCTAAAGCCGAAAATGTTGCACCTGTTGTTGGTTACACCACTACAACAGCTTTAATTAAAGTCAGTGAAACGCTATTACACAAACCGGGTGGTTACTTATCAAATGACATCATGCCGCCGTCACTGTTTTTAGATAATATGCCAGCATGGGAATTTGGTGTTTTAGAAATGGTACGTGATATGGCCTTAGTGATGCGTAAAGATTTTAGTCGTTCACAATCGCAATCCTTAGTGAATCAACACTTAAAAGAGGCGCAACCACGCTTTAATATCGATAGTAAAAATTGGGCCATGCCAAGCGCTGAATCTGAATATGGCAAAGCGATCGAACAGCTTTATGCCTATCGTACGGCATTAGTCAGTAGTAATGGTAAAGATAAGGCACAGTTTTACGCTCGCGCTGATAACTTACGTTCTTATCTTGACGAAGTTCAAAAACGTCTAGGCAGCTACTCACACCGCTTAAGTTTAAGTGTTGGTCGCGAACAAGTTAACACTGATTTAGCCGGTGATAATCGCGCTGAACAATCAAGCCAAGGTGATGCTTATTTACAACTAAAAACAAGTTGGTGGCAAATAGATGATGTGTTCTATGAAGCCCGAGGTGCTACCTGGGCATTACTACAGCTACTTAGAGCCATTGAAATAGATTTTAATAGCGTGTTAGAGGATAAGAATGCCAAAATTAGCTTACAACAGATTATCCTCGAATTAGAAGCTAGCCAAGAATCATTATGGAGCCCAATGATATTAAACGGTAGTGGTTTTGGTTTACTTGCCAATCACTCCTTAGTGATGGCTAATTATATTTCTCGCGCCAATGCTGCATTAATAGATTTGAATGAACTTCTAACTAAAGGATAAAGGATGAAAAAAACTTTTTTAGCTGCTAGCGTAGCAGCTTTAATGTGTAGTAGTGCCCAAGCCGATACGCTATTAGGATTATATATTGGCGGTCAGGTATGGGCTAATGAAGCAAGTGGTAGCTTTGGTGATGGAGATTCAAGCAAGGATCAAGCAGTATTTGATTTTGATAATAAAAATCAAGGCAGCTTCTATGTCGCCTTTGAGCACCCTATTCCATTAATTCCAAATATAAAAATAGCATCAACAACGCTCGATACAGTAGGTGGTACAACAATAAGTCAAGATGTTAAAATATTAGGTACTACTTACAACGTAAGTGAAAATTTAGATACTACCCTAGATGCCAGTTTTGTTGATTACACCCTTTATTATGAAGTATTTGATAATGATTTATTAAGCTTTGATTTTGGTTTAACAGCACGTGATCTAGATGCCTATATTAAAGTAGCTGAATCAGATACTAAGGGCAGTGATTTAGATGTGTCAGGCATTATCCCAATGTTTTATCTATCCACTATCGTTGGTTTACCTTTTACTGGTTTAAATATTTTTGCTGAAGCTAACTTTTTAAGCTTTGACGACCAAACGGTTTATGATGCTCAAATTGGCGTTAGTTACTCTATTTTAGATAACCTAGCGGTAGATTTTGACGTAACTTTAGGTTACCGCACTATGAAAATGGAATTAAATGATTTAGATGACTTTTACAGTGATTTAACTTATGACGGTTTCTTTGCTGGTGCCGTTGTTCACTTCTAAAGCATAGTTATTTCTAGAGCATGGTTATTTCTAGAGCATAACGAGCTCGATTCAAAAATATAAAAGCCGTGACTATACCCGTTACCATTCAAAGTGCTCGATTTCAGTGGGAATTTAAATGACTTTAGACAAGGAGAAGAACGTAAACATAGCCAGTCTATATTTTTG
>NZ_KB905195.1 GCF_000378625.1 Colwellia piezophila ATCC BAA-637
TAACAAGCTGCTCAAAACGGACTGCTAACAGTTGGCTGCGCTTCGTTCCTCGCACATTATAGCCAACTATTATCAGCCCCTTAGCAGGGCGTTAGTTGGCACCGCTAGTTCAAGTTAAATTGTTATTGTAAAAGCAGTGTTTTATAAATTGGCTTGGCATGTGTATCAGTGAGTTTTCGCCATTATCTTTCAAATGTTAACCAGCGAAATTCAACCTCATTTGTCAATTTAAGGTTTAGTGAGTTCGCTTCAATAAGGTAAGTTGAGTGGCTCAAAGTTCCACCTTTTTCGTGTAGCGGTACAGGGTGTATTTTGACTCTTCCGTATAACTCACAAACGTGGTAACTTATTGCTTCTGTTGTTCTTTTAACAAAAAACAACTAACAAGGCAATCAAACGGACACGCAACAGTTGGCTCGTTTCCGCTTCGCTTTACATTTTAGCCAACCATTACTTAGCCGCTTATTGTGGCGTTATATGCACAAGGAGTATCAAGCATTGAACATCAAACTACTTTCTCTTTCACTGATCGTTTTATTATCAGCATGTGGTGCAAGTCAACCACCACCGTATCAAAAAGACCGAGCACCTGAAGATAGAAATCAATATAGTGGCGCTGAGGGGTTAACTCAGCAGCAAAAAGATCAAACTTATCTTATGAATAAAGAGTTATCTGATAAATGTACTGAAGCTAAAATAGATTTGGCTATTGCTGAAACAGATAAGAACTCTAGTGAGATTAAAAAGCAAAATGCACTAATTAGCAGTACGTGCATATAACAAGCAATTCAACGTGACACGCAACAGTTGGCCGCGTTCACTACGTTCACAATTATGGCCAACTGTTTCTTAGCCCGTTAATGTGGGCGTTATGTTTTATTCAATATATAAGGATCGTATATGTTCGCAGGAGTAGCTCTTTTAGCCATTATTTTTCAACTTGCAATTGTAGTTGGGATTATCGTCTTTGCTGTTAAATTACTTAACCGTATTACAGATATTGCAGGGTCTCAAAAATCCATAGCAGATTCTCAAATTCAACTCATTAATTTATTAAGTAAAAAAGAATCAAATCAGGAATCAGCTGAGAGTTAAAACATAACAAGAACTTAAAGAAGGACAAAATAAAGTTGGCTGTTTTGTTCACTCCGTTCACTTATTTTAGCCAGCTCTATTTTGCCCCTTAAGTGGGCGTTATGTGTTTTAGGTGATTATGACTGTATTTGAAGTGTTGTTGATTATCCTATTGCCTACTGTCACGTTAACCCTCAACTATTGGCGTCAGCGTGTAAGTGGGCAGTCTAGATTCAATAATATTTTATATGAGCTACTTTCTTTTGGTATGTCTGGCGGACCATTGGTGTATCTAATTATCATATCCCCTGAAAATACTGCATTAGAAGTTGTTTTAGTTGGTATATGTTTTTTCTGGTTTGCTATTGTCGGTGGGCGCAACAAAACACATAACAAGAAAATAAAGTGGGACTGCTAACAGTTGGCTAGGTTTCGCTCCGCTTCACATTTTAGCCAACTATTAATCAGCCCCTTATTTGGGCGTTAGCTGTACAGGAGGTTCATGGTGAATATCGCAAAGTTGAAGCAGTATAAAGTTCTAATCTTAACATTAGCCGTTGGGCTGCTACTGGCTAGTTGCGCATCCCAGCCTACACCCAATGCATACGATCCTCCTGGGTTTTTTATGGGGCTTGTGCATGGCTTCTGTATTTTTTTCAGTCTGATTGGAAGTATATTTACTGATATCAGAATTTACTCTTTCCCCAATTCAGGTGGTTGGTACGATTGGGGTTTTGTTATTGGTGCTAGTATGTTTCTAGGTGGAAGCGGAGCAAGTGCAAATTAGTACAGCTAACAAGCTGTTAAAGCAGGACAAAATACAGTTGGCTGTTTTCGTTCCTCAACATTTTAGCCAACTAAATTTTGCCCCTTAACGAGGGCGTTAGCTGCTTAGTCGCACATCAGAGGTCAGCATGAATATTAAATTTAGCGATGTTTTAGATCTATTTGAACTCGTCAATTTTGGTTCACCATTTGATCATGAGGGGTACATTTGTAAAGAATCAGGCAAAACATATTTTTATTCTGAGTTTGGTGATAATGAAGAGGAATTACCAGACGATATTAATGACGAGAAATACTTGGCCATCCCTCATAAAAATGAATTGAATCTAGGCACAAATCTCGCCTTCGACTTTATTCAGGAATACTTGCCAACAGAGTTCGAAAAAGTACGTTCAATTTTTCATCGTAAAGGTGCTTATGCAAGATTCAAATCATTGCTAGAGAACACAGGTAAAATTGAAGAGTGGTATAAATTTGAAGCAAAGCGTACTGAACAAGCTTTACGGGAGTGGTGTGCAGAGCAAGATGTTGAAATCAGCAGCTAACAAGGCACTCAAAAGGACAAATAACAGTTGGTTTTTGCTCCTGCGTCACTTATTTTAACCAACTATCATTTGCCTCTTAGTGAGGCGTTATATGCCTAAAGGGATTTTGTGTTTACATTTCTATATTTGTTATCAAATTTAGTAGGATACTTTTTAAGCTTCAATTTCATTCTGAGTA
>NZ_KB905196.1 GCF_000378625.1 Colwellia piezophila ATCC BAA-637
GGTCGTAAAATATCCAATAATAAGGTAAAAGCAGTGGGTAATACCGTTGATATTAAAACGGCCAGTTATACCAACTCTATTGGTGATGTAGAGCTTGCAACCACTTGGACTGATCCTGAATTCGACCCAATGGTACGTGCTTTTTATTATGTGCGTGTACTTCAAATTCCAACACCGCGACACACCTTATATGCATCGGTTGCTTTAAATGAAGCCCCTCAAAAAGGTTACCCAACAAGTATCCAAGAGCGTGCTTACAGCTCACCGATTTGGTACACACCTAGTAAATAAACCAAGGAAAAATTATTATGAAAAAATTAATCTTATCTACAATTTGCCTTGCTTTAGCTTCTAGCCTAGTCAATGCAGAAGAAACCAATCTCTATTGGGGTGATACACATTTACACACTAAGCTTTCTGGAGACGGCTACCTCATGGGTAACAAAAGTTTAATGCCAGAAGATGCCTATCGTTATGCCAAAGGTTTGCCGGTAGTCAATGCTATAAGTAAACATAGAATTAAAATCGCAACGCCACTTGATTTTCTTGTTGTAACAGATCACGCAGAGTATGCAGGTGTTGTTCCAAAGTTGTTTGAAAATGATCCTGAATTAGCGAAGACCGAGCATGGAAAGATGGTTATGGATTTGGTTGCTGAGGGTAAGACGAAAGAAGCTTATTTCGCTTTTATTGCCACTATAAACAACAATAGCCCTTGGGAAGATCTTAATAGCACTTCTATTAAAAAGTCTTTTTGGCAAACTACTGTTGATGCCGCCGAAAAACACAACGACCCTGGAACGTTTACTAGTTTCATCGGTTGGGAATGGTCTTCACTTCCAGGTGGCGCTAATCTACATAGAATCATTTTTATGAAAGAAAGTGGAGATGTTGGTATGCAATTTCTCCCTTACTCATCTTTTGACAGTAATAAGCCTGAAGATTTATGGGCGTGGTTAGATAAAACCGAAAAAGAAACGGGTGCAAACTTTGTCGCAATTCCTCACAACGGAAATGTAAGTAAAGGTAAAATGTTTGCCGAAATTGATAGTAAAGGTCGACCATTGTCTGTGCAGTATGCAAAAACTCGTATGCGTTGGGAGCCTATCTATGAAGTAACACAAATAAAAGGAGATAGTGAAACGCTAAGTGCATTGTCACCCAATGATGAGTTTGCCGAATTTGAAACCTATAATCATGCACTCGATGGAAATGCTGGCGCTAACTCCCATGGGCTTCCTGCCGACAAAGGCGATTATGCCAGAACGGCGCTTATGCGCGGTCTGGAGTTTGATAAAAAGCTAGGTGTAAACCCATTTAAAATTGGCCTAATAGGCGCATCAGATTCTCACTCAGGGGTTCCTGCTGTTGAGGAAGATAATTTTGGTGGTAAGTTTCCAATTGATTCACGGCCTATGGGTAAAAAAGCTGATTTAACTCCCGGCACCATAGGTGCCGATATGTCAGCATCGGGTTTAGCCGGTGTTTGGGCAAAAGAAAATACGCGTGAATCGTTAATGGCTGCTTTTAAACGTCGTGAAGTATACGGAACCACAGGACCACGTATTGCTGTTCGCATGTTTGCTGGTTGGGATTTTAATAACAAAGATTCGTCTGCGAAAAATCTTGCCGCTGTTGGCTACAAAAAAGGTGTTCCAATGGGCGGAGATTTAACCGCAGCACCAAAAGGTAAAGCCATTTCACTCTTAATACGAGCCGTTAAAGATCCCGTTGACGGAAATTTGGATCGCATTCAAGTGGTTAAAGGCTGGTTAGATGCTAACGGGAACTCTCATGAAAAAGTCTTTAATGTTGCCGCTTCTGATGGTCGTAAAATATCCAATAATAAGGTAAAAGCAGTGGGTAATACCGTTGATATTAAAACGGCCAGTTATACCAACTCTATTGGTGATGTAGAGCT